>CAVZZY010000001.1:0-52500 GCA_963779995.1 uncultured Acidobacteriaceae bacterium
GCGCGGCATTGATCGCGGCTTGGACGTCGCGCGCGGCTCCATTAATGTCCCGGTTCAAATCAAACTGCAGCGTGACGCTGGTGGTGCCAAGATTACTGGACGACGTCATTTCAGTAATGCCGGCAATCCTCCCGAATTGGCGCTCCAAGGGAGTAGCGACGGAGGAGGCCATGATTTCCGGACTTGCTCCCGGCAAACTGGCGCCCACCGAAATCGTGGGGAAATCGACCTGCGGAAGCGGCGAGACCGGCAACTCCCGAAAGGCCACGGCACCCGCCAGCGCAATGGCGGCGGTCAGGAGGGTTGTGGCGACGGGCCGCCGAATAAATGGAGAAGAGAGACTCATAAGTATCAATCCGCATTAATCCGCGGGGACCGCCTCAGGTCCGCCTTCCGGCGCGCGGTGCGAAGAATAACGATGCGCCAGCCGGTCGAAGAAGATGTAAATGACCGGAGTCGTGTAGAGCGTAAGAACCTGACTCAAGAGCAAGCCGCCCACCATGGAGACGCCCAAGGGACGGCGGAGTTCCGAACCAATTCCGGTGCCGAGGGCGAGCGGCAAGCCGGCCAGCAACGCGGCCATGGTGGTCATCATGATGGGACGGAAACGCAAGAGGCACGCTTCATAAATAGCGTCTTCCGGTCTCTTGTGCTCTTTGCGCTCCGCCTCCAAGGCGAAGTCGATCATCATGATTCCGTTCTTTTTGACGATACCGATAAGAAGGATGATTCCGATGAGGGCGACGACGCTGAGTTCCTGGCCGCAAATCAACAAGGCCAGAATCGCACCCACGCCGGCAGAGGGTAGGGTCGACAGAATTGTGATGGGGTGTATGTAGCTCTCGTAGAGAACGCCGAGGACGATATAAACAGTCACAAGAGCGGCGAGAATCAATAGCGGCTCGTTCGACAAGGAAGCTTGAAACGAAGCGGCGGTGCCCTGAAAGGCCCCTTGTACGCTGAGAGGCATGCCAATTTCCCGCTGGGCCTTTTCGAAAGCCTTGGTGGCTTCGCCAAGCGACGCATTGGGTGCCAGGTTGAAAGAGATGGTGACGACGGGAAATTGTCCCTGGTGATTGACGGACAGGGGGCTGCTCTTCATTTCGAACCGAGTGATGGCGCTGAGAGGAATGGCGGCGCCATTCACCGTCGTTACCGCACCAGGATTGGCAGAGCCCGAACTGGCGGAGGTGTTCGGGGAAGCGGAAGGGCTCGGCGCAGCGGTGGAGGCGGAATTGCCGGAAGCCGTGGTCGCGGTAATCGTCTGGGTACTGGAGGGGGCGGTTGTGAGTGCGGTTGGAGCCAACGCAGAACGAACGTAGATGTCCTGCAATTTCGAGGGATTCTTCCGAAATTCGGGTTGAGTTTCAAGCACGATGTGGTACTGGTTCAACTGCGTGTACAGGGTGGAAATTTGCCGCTGCCCATAAGCATCGTAAAGCATCTGGTCGATCGCCTGCGGCGTGATGCCCATGCGGGAGGCGGTGACGCGATCGATGACGAGGGAGGCGGCGAGACCAGAGGTTTGCTGGTCGGTAGCCAGGTCGCGAAGCTCCGGAATCGCTTGCAGTTTGGCCATGAGCTTGGCCGTCCAGAAATTCAGTTCGCGCTGATCGGGATCTTCGAGGGTGTACTGATATTGCGTGCGGCTCACGCGATCTTCGACGGTGAGGTCCTGTACCGGTTGCATGTACAGCGTGATGCCATCGATCTTTTCCAGATTTGGCTGGAGTCGGCGGATGACATCCGAGGCGCTGATTTTGCGCTCTTCCAAGGGCTTCAAATTGATTTGGATACGCCCGCTGTTCAACGTTGTATTGGTGCCGTCCACGCCGATGAAAGAAGAAAGACTCTCTACCGCAGGATCCTGCAAGATCAAATGGGTGAGTTGCTGCTGCTTTTCCGCCATGGCGGGGAAGGAGATGGACTGCCCTGCTTCCGAAATGCCCTGAATGATTCCTGTGTCCTGAACCGGGAAGAAACCCTTGGGGACGATGATGTAGAGAAAGATCGTGAGCACCAGCGTGCCAGCGGCCACAAGAAGAGTAGCGGTTTGGCGTTTCAATACCCACTGTAAAGTCTTGCCGTAGAAGGAAATGATGCGTTCGAAGGCGCGTTCTGAAGCCACGTAGAAGCGGCTCTGTTTTCGCCCGTGCGTGCTTTTCAATATCCGCGAGCACATCATGGGCGTTAGCGTCAGCGAAACCACCGCGGAGACGAGGATGGTCACGCTCAAGGTGATGGCGAACTCGCGGAAAAGCCGGCCGACGATGTCGCCCATGAAGAGCAGAGGAATCAGTACGGCAATCAGGGAGATGGTAAGCGATACGATGGTGAAACCGATCTGCTCCGAGCCTTTGAGCGCCGCTTCGAGCGGCGGATCTCCCTCTTCGATGAACCGGATGATGTTCTCGATCATGACGATGGCGTCATCGACGACGAAGCCAGTGGAAATCGTAAGGGCCATGAGCGTGAGGTTGTTTAAGCTGAAGCCGGCGAGATACATCACGCCGAACGTGCCCACAATGGAGAGAGGAACGGCAACGCTAGGGATGGTGGTCGCGGAAAGATTACGCAAGAACAGAAAAATGACCATGACGACCAGCGCCACGGTGAGCATGAGTTCAAACTCGACGTCCTTGACGGAAGCCCTGATGGTAGTCGTGCGGTCGGTCAGTACATCCACTTGAATGGCGGCGGGGAGATTGCTCTTGAGCAGGGGAAGCAGTTTCTTAATGCGGTCGACCACCTGAATGATGTTCGCCCCGGGCTGGCGTTGAATGTTGACGATGACCGCGGGAGTTTCGTTCATCCATGCCGCCTGGCGATTGTTTTCCACGTCATTTTCGACCGTAGCCACATCCGAGAGTTTTACGGGCGACCCGTTGTGGTAGGCAATGATGACTTGCGCGAAATCGGAGGCGTTGAGCAGTTGGTCGTTCGATTGAATCTGGTAGTCCTGTTGCGGGCCGTCGAAGTTGCCCTTCGCCTGGTCGAGGCTGGTTTGCTGCAGGGCTGTGCGCACATCCTCGAGGTTGATGCCGTAGGAAGACAGCGCCGTGGGATTCACGCGTACTCGGACGGCCGGCTTTTGCCCGCCACTGATGCTGACCAGTCCTACGCCGGGGAGTTGAGAGATTTTTTGCGCGAAGCGGGTGTCTGCGAGATCTTCCACCTGCGATAGAGGAATCGATTTGGAAGAAAGCGCCAGGGTGAGAATCGGCGTGTCCGCTGGATTCGTTTTGCTATAGATTGGCGGGACCGGCAGATCGGAAGGCAGATAGGTTTGAGCTGCATTGATGGCCGCTTGTACTTCCTGTTCAGCGACGTCGATGTTCAGCTCGAGTGAAAACTGCAAAACAATGATCGAGCTCCCGTCGGAACTCGTGGAAGTCATCTGATTGAGGCCGGGGACCTGACCGAACTGGCGCTCCAGCGGTGCGGTTACGGCCGAGGCCATCACGTCGGGACTGGCGCCGGGATAAAACGTAACCACCTGGATGGTAGGGTAGTCGACCTCCGGCAGCGCGGAGACGGGCAGTTGGAGATAGGCGACGAAGCCAGCGAGCAAGATGGCCGCCATCAAGAGCGACGTCGCTACCGGCCGTAAAATAAATGGACGAGAGGGACTCACCGCGGCGAAGCTCCGTTTTTGCCTCCGGACGAGTCACCACTTCGGGTTCCAGACGGAGCGGGTTGGTTGTCGCTATTCTGGCCGGTTTGAGGCTGCTGCCCAGAGGCTCCGACGCTGCCTTTCGCAGGCGTGCGAATGGTAACTTTCGCGCCATCCAGAAGCTTATCGAATCCATTCACAGCAACCACCTCCTGCGGTTCAACTCCCTGCACGGCGGTCACCGATCCGTCGGTAGTGCCGGCTGTAATCGTCCGCATGGAGGCGGTTTGGTCATTCTTAATCACGTAGACATAAGCGCCTTGGGCGTTGCGCTGAATCGCCGGAGTAGGAATCAAAGTCATACTGTGTTGCGTGTCGACGAGCAGTTTGACGTTCACGAACTGGCTCGCGAAAAGAGCGTTGTCTTTGTTGTCAAAGATGGCTTTGAGTTTCAAGGTTCCCGTGGTTGGGTCGATCACATTATCGAGAGTCAGCAGTGTGCCGGATGCAAGTTTCACGCTCCCCGCACGGTCAAAAGCATCCACCGTCAGTTTTTTCCCTTTGCGCAATTGCTGCTGGATCTGGGGTAGCTGATCTTCCGCGATGCTGAAGATAACCGTGATGGGCTGAAGCTGCGTGATTACCACCAGGACGGTGGTGCTATTGGCCTGCACGATATTTCCGGGATCGACCAGCCGCAGTCCCACGCGCCCGTCTATGGGTGCGGTGATATGCGTATATACCAGATTGACCTTGGCATTCGCCAACTGGCCTTCGTCGTTTTTCACCGTGCCTTCGTCTTGCAGCACGACCTGCTCTTGATCATCATATTGCTGCTTGGCGATGGCATTGCGATCTAAGGCTTGCTTATAGCGTTCCAAATCGATCTTGGCTTCCTTCAAGACTGCCTGATCGTGCGCCAATTGTCCCTCGACTTGCGTCAATGCCGCCTGATAAGGGCGCGGATCGATTTCGATGAGCGGGTCGCCCTTCCGAACCATTTGACCTTCGTGATAGTAGACGTGCGTAATCTCGCCTTGCACCCGGCTGGTCACCATGTCCGTATAAACGGGCGTCACGGTGCCCAAGGCATTCAAGTAAATCCCGATGTCGCCTTGGTGTGCCGCCGCCGTAGACACCAAAACGGGGCGGGTGGCCGCGTCACCGCTGGCTTTCGCGTCGGAGGAACCGCGGCGTTGCCAGATAGCCACGATGGCAAGGATCACCACCACAACGATCAGCCAGATCCACCAGCGGCTCTTGTGAGTGGTTAAACTCTCGGTTGGGGACTGCTCGGATTTCTTCGAAACACCTGCGCCTGTTACTGGTTCCGTCACTTGCACTCCTCAAATCGATGAGGGACAGTCCTCTGATGGAAGTTGAAGCTTCCCAGCCTCGATGCCGAAGCTGAGACACACTTTCCGGGGAAAGACGCAGCGGTAGGTACAGTTCTCTCCCGGACCTTTCTGGTGCATCTTATCACTTATATTCCAACACACTTTTGACGTGCGGGAGAGTAAATCGGGGTGACTTTTTGTGAAGAATTGTCAACACTTCGGTCTCCGGGCCGGTTCGCGCGCGGTTATAATTCAGGCCGTGAACGCGGTGGAAGGCAACAAATCCGGCCCATGGCTCCGGCGAATCGCTCTGCGATCGTTCTTAGCTGGGGTAGGCCTGCTGGGAATTGCGTATGCTACGGACTATTGCGTGTTTCGATACCGTCTGGCCACGAAGCGTCAGCCCTTTGGCAGCGTAACGGTCGAACACTACTACGAGGTGGCGCACAAAGACGGGAAGGCAGAGATTATTTTTGATCCACCAGTGCAAAAAACATGCGTGTACAGCCTTTTCCCACACCTCGGCGATCCGCCCTGCTGGTTTCTCATCCGGCATGCTGAGCAGAGGACCGACATCTAACTATAGCCAGGCAGAGTCCCGGGCTTTAGGCTCTGCTCACCGGGGGAACCGCTGCAAAAATTACTACGGCAAAATTGCCGTTTGCTTTGCATTCGATGCAGGACACTCTGTCAAAACCAATAGACACTGCCGTGACTCGCGTCGCCAGTTAACATGATCTAGCTGGAATCACCTTGCGTTGGGAGAGGAAAACCCGGTAGAAATTGACGAGATCATGCACATTCCTGATGGTTACCTCAGCCCGTCGACCTGCGCGACCCTCTATCTATTCGCAGCTTCGGGCTGGTATGCGTCCCTGAAGCGCATCAAGCAGCTTCTTGCCACGCGCGCAATCCCGCTGATCTCGGTGTTTGCAGCATTCTCTTTTGTTGTAATGATGTTCAATGTGCCACTGCCGGGCGGAACAACCGGCCATGCTGTTGGGGTTGGCGTCGCCGCTATCGTGCTCGGCCCTTGGGGTTCAATTCTTGCCATTTCGATCGCTCTGGCCATCCAAGCATTGTTCTTCGGCGACGGAGGAATCACCACGCTGGGAGCGAACTGCTTCAACATGGCGATCGTTGGATGCTTCACGGCCTACGTTGTTTACCGGACGATTGCCGCAAACTCGAACCTGAAATCCCGCCAGCGAGTACTGGCGGCAGCAGTTGCGGGTTATGTCGCCATCAACGCCTCAGCCTTGGTTACAGCTGTTGAGCTTGGCATTCAGCCCATGCTTTTTCATGACGCCAGCGGCACGCCGCTCTACGCGCCCTATCCGTTGCATGTGGCTATTCCGGCAATGATGATCGGACATCTGACGTTTGCAGGGCTGGCTGAAGCGGTGATATCGGCGGGAATGGTGTCCTATCTCCAGCGAGCTGATTTGGGTCTGCTTCGAGGAGTAAGCGGGTTGGTCCCGCCGCCAGGTACGATTATCGCTGGCGCGAGCCCTGTTCGTTCCCAAGGAGGGCTCTGGTGGGCGGTGGCACTTCTCATGTTGTTCACGCCTCTCGGCATCTTAGCGGCAGGAACTGCCTGGGGTGAATGGTCTTCTGCTGACTTGATGAATCCTCACACGCGGGAACAGATCGCAGCCGCATCGGGGAACCACGCGCCTCCGTCTTCCGTGCCTGTCGGGATCGAAAAGTTGTCGAACCTGTGGACGGCGCCGTTCCCCGGCTATGCGCCGAGGTTTATCAGAAATCCGGCGTTTGGATATTTGCTCTCGGCAATGTTTGGGGTGGGCTTCCTTGTTTTGGCTTCCCTGCTCGCGAGAGCGCTTGGCAGAAAATGGCAACGGGGGAGCCTGCGGTCATGAACCGACATTCTTTTCTCGAATCGACGATTCAAGGCTTCACCCGAGCGGTGTCGAAGGCCTTGCAATCGGAACATGCCGCAAGCCAACCGGGTCTGCTGCAGCAACTTGATCCTCGCGTCCGGGTCATCGGAATCCTTACTCTCGTTGTCTCGGTGGTCATCAGTCGACGGCTTGAGGCCATTGCAGCCATTTTGCTGGTCGCGATTGCAATCGCGTTTGCAGCCCGAGTCAGCTTTGCGTCACTCGCGAAACGCGTCTGGCTTGTGGTTCTAGGCTTCACGGCTGTGATTGCCCTGCCCGCCTTATTTATTACTCCCGGAGAGCCGCTTTTCACGGCACCAGCTCTGCACCTTTCCATCTCCGTCCAAGGGATGCGCACGGCGGTGTTGCTGGTCCTGCGGGTGGAAACGGCGGCTACACTAACCACAGTGCTGGTGCTTTCGACCTCTTGGACTCAGATCTTGAAGGCGCTCCGTTCGCTGCACCTTCCTGCCGAGATCGTCACTATGCTGGCCATGACACACCGCTATGTGTTCTTGCTGATCGAAACTGCGAACCAGATGTTCGAGTCGAGGAGGAGCCGAACTGTCGGTGTACTGAGCGGTTCTGAGCGGCGCAAAACGACGGCTCGAACCGCCGGAGTGTTACTGAGCAAGAGCATCGAACTCAGCCAAGAGGTGTACCTAGCCATGTTGTCCCGGGGCTTTCGGGGAGACATCCGACTCTTGACCGACTTCCGCTTGAAACCGCGCGATTACGTCGGCCTGACTGCCTTCCTCTTTGCTGGCTGCTTGGCTGTGTGGATGGGGAGGTAAGCGGGAATTGGCGTCAACTTTCGAAGTGCAAAACATCAGCTTCTCTTACGAAGCGATCCCGGCGATCCGTGGACTCACTCTCCACATCGGAGAAGGCGATCGGGTTGCGCTGCTTGGCGCCAATGGCTCCGGCAAGTCCACGCTGTTGCGAATTCTGGACGCCCTCTATTTTCCGTCGGCTGGTACGGTCACATTCAAGGGCGAGGCGCTCACCGAAAAGCACCTTCAGCAAGAGGAATTCGCGCTGAATTTCCGCCGGCGCGTCGCTCTTGTGTTTCCGAATCCAGATGTCCAACTGTTCAATCCGACCGTATTCGACGAGATCGCCTACGGTCCTTTGCAAATGCAATGGAGCAAGGAAGACGTGATACAGCGAGTGAATGAGACGCTCGAATTCATGTCAATTTCGCACCTGAAGGATCGCCCGCCTTACCGGCTCTCAGGAGGCGAGAAAAAACGGGTTGCCTTGGCTTCCGTCCTGGTTCTCGACCCCGAAGTCCTGCTGCTCGATGAGCCAACCGCGACCCTTGATCCGAAGAGCCAGAGCCAGGTCGTAGACCTCATTCAACAGTGGAAAGGCACGGCGAGGACCGTGATCACTGCGACTCATCAGTTGGAGATTGTCGAAGACATTGCGGATCGCGTTTTCGTGCTTGAGGCAGGCACCGTAATTGCCGAGGGGACTCCATCGGAGATTCTCTCAAACACTGACTTGCTTCTGAGGGCAAACCTCATTCACGCCCATCGCCATTCCCACGGCGGCGTCGTGCACTCACATCCTCACCTTCATGGACATTCTCGCCATGAACACGAGCACTGAACCGGCAAGGTCTCCAAGCAAGAATGGATGAAGTTCATGGAAGCGGGGTTCGAACGGTTGGATACGAACCACGACGCAGAGCTGGACGTTAAAGAATTAACGGAATCGCGAATGCGAGTGCATCCATTTGTCGGCAAGTGACCTCAAAACGAATGGCGACTTGCGTGACAAGGGTCCTGCGGACACGCCGCCTCGCGGCTTTTGCCCCGCCAGGTAGCGAGTTACTTTCGGTCCCTGTGCTATCCTGATTTGCTGGAGGTAGTGGCACCAGTTCAGTATGATGTTCCCGGCAAAAGATCTGGGCATTTCGAATGGAGCTTTTTCTTAATCTCTGTTGGCTTTCTCTGCTGGTGCCCGCCTACCTGCTGTGGCGGCATCGGACTTCTTCGACCGGTTCGGATAGTTCAGCAAGAGGTCCAGCAAGAAGTCCGGCGGCGCGCCCGCTCATGTTCCTCAGCGCTCTTGGCTGCGCAGTGGTTCTGCTGTTCCCCGTAATCTCAGCTACCGACGACCTGCACGCCATGCGTGCCGATATGGAAGAGTCCGCGCCCGGCAAGCGCGGCGTCTGCCAGGCAGCGGGGGACAAGGCATCTGCCTGGCACGGCCGCTGGCAAGATCTGCCCGCCGTTATCGCAAACACGACCTCGCCCGGACTCAGCAGCGAGGGATGGCAGGAACTTTTCACGCGGCCGGTTTCCGTACCGGTGGCGCCGTCAATTCTCCATGCCAGCCGCGCTCCTCCTTGTTCCCGCCTCGCGTAACTCGCCGTATCTCCGATTCGTTGCATTTGAAAAATTGACGGCGATTTCCCTCGTTTTTACACAAACTCATGAGAGCCCCGTCAATTGGAGGCGGACGCTCCACGGAGACAGTAGTCTAGATCTCGATCAAGCCTTCGGAAAATCCGAGAGCTTCTGACGGAGTTACTGTATGCGCAGAAAAGTCCAGCGACATTACTGGCTTCTCCTGGTTCTAACGCTAGGAACCGCCGCGGTTTCGCCCGCGCAGCAGCCAGCCCAGCCGCCGGCTGCGCCACCAGTCCAGAGCTGGACCTGGGAGAACGTTAAAGATCGTTTTGAGCAGAACAACCCCACCTTGCTGGCGGACAAGCTAAGTATCGACGAATCAAGGGCACAGGAGATTACCGCGTTTCTGCGCCCCAATCCGCAATTCGGTCTGCTGGCTGACGGGACCCAAATCGCTCCCCACGACGGAGTCTGGCGGCCGTTCGCTGGGACTTTTGAGTCGCCCAGTATTAGCTATCTGCACGAACGGCGGCACAAGCGAGAGTTACGCCTGGAGAGCGCAAAAAAGGGGACTCTGATCGCCGAGTCGAGTCATGCCGACTTGGAGAGAACTCTGCTCTTCAGCTTGCGCGGCGCATTTGTCTCAATGCTGCAGGCGAAAGCCGTGCTCGAGTTGGCCAAAGACAACCTTGCCTACTACGACCACGTACTCGATATCAGTAGAACTCGCTTCAATGCCGGCGATATTGCGCAAATCGATCTCGACCGATTGGAGCTGCAGCGCGTGCAGTATGAATCGGATTTGCAAGCCGCCGAGGAGAGCCTGGAAACCGCCAAGATTCAACTCCTGACGCTTCTCAATTCCCGAATGCCCCTCGGTCAGTTTGACGTAACCGGGGCCTACGATTTCAGCGACCAACTCCTGCCCCGCGATGAGTTCCGGAAGATCGCTATGGACACGCGGCCGGACTTGAAGGGAGCGGTCGAAGCCGTGGACAAGGCCCAAACCGACCACAAGCTCGCGGTGGCCAACGGCTCAACCGATCCGACGCTGAGCGCCTGGTATACGCATAACTCATCCACCAATAATCCCTTTGCCATAAATACGGTCGGCGTCAGTGTCAACATCCCTCTGCGTATTTTCGACCGCAACCAGGGAGAGAAGCTGCGCACGCATCTCGATATCACGCGCAATGAAAGATTGCGCGATGCGGCCGAGGCACAGGTGCTCAGCGACGTAGATTCCAGCTATGCCACGCTCGAAAGCAATCTGGTTCTGCTGCGCCCTTACAAGGCCAAGTACCTGCAAATGTCTGTCCGGGTGCGGGACACGATTTTCTTTTCCTATCAACACGGCGGGAGCTCGTTGCTGGATTACCTGAACGCACAGGCGGACTACCGCAGCGTGCAATTGAATTACGTGAACCTGGTTGGCTCATACCTGACGGCCGCAGCCCAGGTGAATATGGCCGTAGGCCGGGAGGTAATCCAATGACACACACGATTTGTCGCGGCAGGGCGATTCCACCCGTCTTTTCGCTGCTCGCGGGCATCTTTTTTCTTGCGGTTGCTCTGTCCCTCGCCGGCTGCGGCGAAACTAAAGCTTACCCGAAGGCGGAGGCCCCGCCTCCAGCTACGGTCGAGCCTGACTTGGATGCCAACAACTTCAAAGTGGACCACCCCGATCTGTTTCCATTGGTGACGGCAGTTGAGCATAAAGCGGCGCCCGCCCTGAATGTCACGGGCGTGGTGCAGCCCGACATAGCGCGCGCAGTGCCGGTGATCTCTTTAGCCTCAGGACGAGTTGTAGAGATCAAGGCGAGGCTTGGCGATGTGGTGAAGAAAGGCCAGTTGCTGCTGAGGGTCCGAAGCAACGATGTCTCTGGCGCGTACCAGTTCTATCTGAAGGCCGTGAACGACGAGCGGTTGGCGCGTATACAGCTCGAACGAGCGCAGATTCTTTACGAGAAGGGCGCCATCGCCAAGAGCGCTCTCGAACAAGCCGAAGATACGGAACAGGACGCCAAGGTCGATCTGGATACCGCCGCCGAACAGTTGCGACTGCTGGGCGTGGACAAGGACCATCCTTCGGGGATCGTCGACGTTACCGCGCCCATATCGGGTGTAATCACGGACCAACAGGTTACCAACGCGGCGGGTGTCCAGGGTCTTTCTGGCCCCAATCCGTTCACCATTTCTGATTTGTCCTATGTCTGGATCATCTGTGACGTTTACGAAAATGATCTCGACGCCGTGCACATCGGTGAGTATGCGGACATCCGCCTGAGCGCCTATCCCAACAAGGTTTTGAAAGGGCGGATCGATAATATTCTGCCGGTTCTTGATCCCAACATCCGCACGGCGAAGGTTCGGCTCGAAGTCGCCAACCCCGGAATGATGCGCGTCGGAATGTTCGTGACTGCAACCTTCTACGGGAAAGAGGTTGAAACCCGGGCTGCAGTTCCCGCTACCGCCATTCTGCACTTGCACGATCGCGAGTGGGTTTACACACCGGTGAGCACGGGGCATTTCAAACGCCTGGAAGTGGTCACTGGAAACATGCTTCCCGGCAACCTGCAGGAAGTTGATTCCGGGATCAAGCCCGGAGATCGCGTGGTTTCAAATGCCCTGGTACTGCAAAACACGGTGGAGCAATAGGTGGAGCAATAGATGATCCGCCGCGTCGTTGATTTTGCTCTCGACAACCGCCTGCTTGTGTTGGGCCTAGCCCTGGTGCTTTTTGCCGCGGGCATCGTCGCGTTCCATGACCTTCCCATCGAGGCCTATCCTGACGTAGCCGACAACTACGTTGAGATCATTACGCAATGGCCGGGAATTTCGGCGGAGCAAATCGAGCAGCAAATCACGATTCCACTTGAAATCGTCATGAACGGCATCCCGCATGTCGTGCATCTGCGTTCGTTCTCACTCTTCGGACTCTCCGACCTGAAGCTGATTTTCGACGAAGAATCGGACAACGACTGGAACCGGGAACGGGTTCTGGAACGGCTGAGCCAAGTGACCCTGCCGCCAAACGTGGTGCCGCAAATGGGAACGGACTGGAGCCCGGTCGGCCAGATTTATTTCTTCACCCTGCACAGCACCAATCCCGCCTATGACCCGATGGAGCTGAAGTCGATTGAAGACTGGGTCATCGAAAAGAATTTCAAAGCTGTGCCGAACATTGTCGATGTCGCGAGCTTCGGCGGCCCTACCCGCGAATACCAGGTTCGCGTGGACCCAAACAAACTGGTCGCGTACGGCCTGAGCCTGGCCCAGGTCGAACAACAACTCACGAACAATAACGTCAACGCAGGTGGAAGCTTCATACAAGAAGGCCTGCAGCAGATCAACGTCAATTCGGTCGGATTGGTCGACCGTACCCAGGACATCGAACGCACAGTCATCATGACCAAGAACGGCACACCCCTCCGGGTGAAGGACATCGCGGTCGTTTCGCAAGGTCCAAAGATTCGGCTCGGCCAGTTTGCCAAAGCCATTCATCGCGAGGACGGAAAGATCGTCGATAACGATGATGTCGTGTCGGGAATCGTGCTCCTTCGCAAAGGCGCAACGGCAGAGACGGCCCTGCAAGGCATCCACGACAAAGTGCAGGAACTAAACAATCATATTTTGCCTCCAGGCGTGAAGGTTGTTCCCTTTATCGATCGCAGCGATCTGGTTCACTTCACCAGCCACACGGTGCTGCACAACCTCACGGAGGGAATGATCCTCGTATCGATCGTCCTTTTTCTATTCCTCGGCAATGTCCGGGGCGCACTGATCGTTGCGGCAACGATTCCGTTTTCGTTGTTGTTTGCCTCCATTTGTTTGGACTTGAGGCAGATTCCCGCTAACCTTTTGTCTCTCGGCGCCTTGGACTTTGGCATGGTGGTCGATGGCGCGGTGGTGATGATCGAAAACATCGTGCGCCATTTAAGCCGCAAGAACGAAGATTCCAAAACACCAGCCGAGCGAATCAGCGAGGCCTCGCACGAAGTTCAGCGTCCGGTGTTTTATGCCATCGCCATCATCATTACCGCTTATTTGCCTATCTTCACACTGCAGCGTGTCGAAGGCCGGCTGTTTCATCCCATGGCCTGGACCGTGGCCTTTGCGCTGCTTGGCGCCTTGCTCTTCTCGATCTTGATCGCGCCCGTGCTGGCCAGTTTCGCTTTCGCGAAGGGAGCGCAGGAATGGCGCAACCCAGTCATGCAATTCCTGATTGAGCGCTATCGCACCGCGGTTCGGTGGGCCATTCGTCACCGTGCGGTCACCGTCGGTGTGTGCGTGCTCCTGGTGGCGGTGGGGAACTATCTTGCTTTCAGCGGCGTCATCGGTTCTGAATTTCTGCCCCACCTCGATGAAGGCGCGCTCTGGGTGCGGGGCACACTTGCGCCCAGCACCGGGCCGGACGAGGGTATCAGGGTCGCAAACCAGGCCCGAGTCGTTCTTTGCTCCTTTCCCGAGGTTCCGCGATGTACGAGCCAGGTGGGGCGCCCCGATGACGGGACGGACACGACGGGTTTTTTTAATACCGAGTTCTTCGTTGACCTCAAGCCGAAGGAAGAGTGGCGGCCCGTATTCCATCAGGACAAAGACGAATTGATCGCCGCCATGGGTCGCGAACTCGACAAGATCCCCGGGACCGTCTGGGGTTTTTCTCAGCCCATCGAAGACAATATGGAAGAGGCCGTGAGTGGAGTGAAAGGCGCGCTGGCCACCAAGATCTACGGCGACGACTTGAAAGTTCTCGAGGCGAAGAGCGATGAGATCGTCAATATCATGCGCAAAATCAATGGCATTGAGGATCTTGGAGTTTTTCGCGTACTCGGCCAACCCAACTTGAACGTGACTGTGGACCGCGAGCAAGCCGCCCGGCACCAGATCAATGTCTCGGACGTCCAGGATGCGATTCAGACCGCCGTAGGAGGGAATGCACTCACCCAAGTCCTCAAAGGCGAAGCGCGCTACGACCTTACGCTGCGCTACCTTCCGCAATATCGCAATACCAGGGAAGCCATCGAGAACATTCGTCTGCTCTCGCCCTCTGGGGAACGAGTATCGCTTGCACAGCTCTGCAAGATCAGGGTGACGGACGGCGCTTCGGAAGTCTACCGCGAGGGCAATCGCCGTTATGTTGCCATCAAATATAGTGTCCGCGGTCGTGACCTCGGCAGCACGGTAGAGGAGGCGATCAAGAAGGTGAACGAACAGGTCAAATTGCCCACCGGATACACCCTCGGGTGGGAGGGGGAATATGCGAGCCAGAAAAGAGCCAACGCGCGGCTGCTCATCGTACTCCCCATCACCATCCTCATCATCTTCATTATCCTTTACACGATGTTCAAGTCCGTCAAGTGGGCGCTGTTGATTCTCGCGAACATTGCCATCGCACCCATTGGCGGTCTGCTGGCTCTTTTGATCACGGGCACTAATTTCAGTGTTTCCTCCGGCGTAGGGTTCCTGGCGCTGTTCGGCGTATCGGTGCAAACCGGAGTCATCATGCTGGAATACATCAACCAGCTCCGGGCACGACGCTATCCCATCGAGGAAGCCGCAGTTGAGGGCGCTGTCTTGCGACTGCGGCCCATCATGATGACGATGCTGGTGGCAACTCTAGGACTGTTGCCAGCCGCTCTTTCGCACGCGATCGGATCCGACTCTCAGCGCCCCTTTGCCATCGTTATCGTCGGCGGCCTCATCGCAGCCCTAATAATGAGCGTCTTCCTGCTGCCGACGTTGTATGTGTGGATCGCGGGCGACCGCGACGTGCTGCCCGCAGCCGAAGAAGGGTTCGAGATGGGCGAGCACGTAGATTAACCGCGCGGCGGATGAATTGAGACTACGTTTTGCAAGGCAGGTTACGCGCTGGTTTCGTCGAGCGTCTTCCAGCCTACACTTCTTCTGTGGGTAGCGGGCGAACGCGATGTGACGCTGATGCTGCTGGGCAAGTGTGTAGTCGTAAAAGGCCCACTTTCCGTGAATGCTCGCTTGCTTGGATTGGGAGCGATGGCCGTTCCTAGTCTGACAACACCGCTATTCGTTACACGACAGTTCGGTTCATTCAAAGCAGTGGTAACTTACAGTCATCGGCTAATTGCAGTAGGGCGGTGGTCAGGACGATGGTTGCGTTTGACAGTCCGGCCACAATTCAGGAGGACCACGATGAAGGTATCCGCAAGATTTTCGGCGTTGAGCATTGCGCGGCGAGGTTATAGCCGCTGTTTGCTGTCGCATATCTGGCTGTTGTCCCTTTTTGCTCTCGGGCTGGGCAGCGCTCCTGCCCATGCCCAAAACGCGGTTGTCCTGGTGGGGTCGGGATCGACCGTCCCGGCGCCTCTTTACACCCGGTGGACACAGGAGTACAAGCGCAACCCCAACCTGAAGATGCGATACCTACCGGTCGGCACCAGCGAAGGGATCAAGCAGATCTCACATGGCGCGGGCGACTTTGGTGCCGGGGAGGCTCAGCTGACAGATAAGGAGCGGAAAGAAGGCAGCTTGATCGAATTACCGGTGGTGATCATCGGGATCGTTCCCATCTACAATCTTCCCGAGATCAACCAGGAGCTTCGGCTTTCGGGAGAAGTGCTGGCCGAGATCTACCTCGGCGATGTGAAGACGTGGAATGCGCCACAAATCGTGAAGCTCAATCCCGGGATCACTTTGCCGAATCTTCCGATCCAAGTGGTCAACCGCCCCGCAGGAAAGGGATCCAACTACGTTTTCACTGACTTTCTTTCCAAGGTGAGTTCCAAGTTTCGGAACCAAATTGGAGTCACCCCTTCACCCAAGTGGCCGGTTGGGGTGTGGGCAGAACGCAGTTCCGATATGGCAGACAAGGTGAAAAACAGCCCCGGCTCCATTGGCTACGTGGAGTATCAATATGCGGTGAAAAATAGTATTCCCCAAGCCGCAGTGCAGAATCGCGCCGGTAAGTTCGTGAAAGCTTCCCCCGAGAGCATGAGCGCAGCATGCCAGGCGGCCGAGGCGCCAGGCTGGAAGGGCTTCTCCGCCTCGCTGATCAACACACCCGGAGCTGATGCTTTTCCCATTACCAGTTTCTCCTGGATTTACCTGCGAACTCTATCGTCTGAACCCGCTCGTGCCGCCGCGCTAAGCGACTTCTTAGATTGGATGTACACGGATGGCCAGCAATTTGCGGTTCAGGAAGGCTATGCCGCACTGCCTCCGCCACTGCTCGCAGCATTGAAAAAGAAAGTCAAAGATTTGCGATAGGGTTCAGTTGCGCTGGACCTGGCGCGCGCCTGACAAGAATCGCTGCATTTCGCTTCGGAGGAATCATGAGAGTTTGCTCTGTCTTCGTTTGCGTCGCGGGGCTGGCTTGTCTGACTCTGGCGCAAAAACCCACCGTGCCAGCTAAGACTGATGAGAGCCGGCCATCTAGCAGCGTCTCCGCCGACTCGGGGCTGAAGGATATGTTCGAAGCTAAGATCAAAACCGAATGGGAAGCGCTGAAGAACAAGGACAAGAAAAGTTACGCCGAATTGTTAGCGGATGACTATCAGGGGGTCGAAGTCGATGGCCGTGGCGAGCGGAACAAGATTCAAGCTGTAAACGAGCTGGTAGAGCAAAATGTCGCCAACTATACGCTGTGGGGATATAAGCTGATTCCGCTAGGGCCGGATGCCGCCTTGGTCATTTACGAAAGCACCATTCAGTTTCCGCCCAAGGCGCAAATACGCTACTCACGGGTGTACATCAGTGAACTCTGGGTGAAGCGCGCTGGGCAATGGAAAGAACTGCACTATCAGGAAACTCGCGTTAAGTAGTCCTCTTTCTGTCCCACAAATTAAGTGCAACCGTCGCCATAGCGTCGCCATCTCACTGCTGTGTGAGAGGAGGTATCTCTATGAAGAAGTTGTGGTTTGCTTTGCTGCTTTCGAGCAGCTTTCTCCTGGCGCAAAACGCCAATCCCAGCAACACGAGCCAGCAGAACTCGAAAGCTTCCAAAGGACAGGAAACCATACAAGGCTGCGTCAGCAGATTTAGCGGAGATTACATACTGACCCAGCAGGACCCAGGCATGACTTACGAGCTTCAGGCGACTGGCAAGATAAGGCTCCACAAGTACCTGGGACGACGAGTGGAAGTAACCGGGACGGAGTCACCGTCGATGATGACCAGTTCCGACGCTATGACAAGGGTGGGCGCTCCCTCCTCGGTGACGTTGACCATCACTTCGATCAAGACCCTCGAGAAGGAGT
Source organism: uncultured Acidobacteriaceae bacterium (assembly GCA_963779995.1). Lineage (GTDB taxonomy): Bacteria > Acidobacteriota > Terriglobia > Terriglobales > Acidobacteriaceae > Acidiflorens. The sequence goes on from CAVZZY010000001.1 coordinate 17,443, forward strand.
GCTCGGTGCGCTGAGCCTCTCAGCAGTAAGTTTTTGCAAAGGTTCGCTTTGGTTCCGATGGGGCCTTAGTCGCAGTCCGGCGGCATGGCCATGATCTCGGATTCAGAGTCACAGGGTGGCTTTTTCCTGGCTGGCTCCAGTCGGAACGGGCGATTGTAGCGAAGAATCCAGAGGCCTTCGTTGTTGGTGAGGTAGATCAAGTCGTGGCCACCGTCCGGAAGAAGGCTGGTGACGTTGTAGAACGTCTCCAGCGTTTTTGGATTGCGCGGGTCACTCAAGTCGAGCACGCGCACGGTTTCGGTGGGACGGTTGCTGCTAGTGAGAGTAGTCGGCGTTTTTTCCGGAGCTTCCGCGATCGCCACATCGGGGGCAACCATCTGCAGGTTTCCCGCAGTCGACTGATTCGATTCTGCCGTTCGTTTCAAAAGGCTCGGCTTCTCCGGCTGGGTGACGTCCACGATCATGAAGCCTTGCTTCCCTGCCTGTTGAACGTACAAGTAATGTTTCCCCTTTTCCTTCTGCAGCAACATTTGACTTCCCGTCGCCTGCGGCAAAGGCAAGTGGGCGATAACGGTGGCAGGGACGTCGGTTGGTTTTGGCTTCGTGGGTTCATTGGCGCTGGCCAGCAAGGCAGGCAACAGCAGAAGCGAGAAAGCAAGCAGCGCGCTCTTAGAAGTCTTCATAAATCACTTCACGATACGCGACGCGAAGCTTTCTCAGCTTCGCGCCTTAAGACAACTATATCACCGCGCGAGCGCATCTTCATTGTTCTGCGACGACCCCGACGCAACCATCGGAAGTGTATGGCGCACAGATTCCGCCCGCCTGAAAGGGCACAAAGGCATGGTTGGTGCTGGGGTCTACCGAGATGCTGTGCGCGTTAGATCCGGTTGGCATGTTGTACAGCCACAGGTTCGTGCCAGCATCAATAACGCCCATGACCGCTGTGGGGAGCATGTCGCGCGCCGCGAGATAGTATTTGTTGTCGCTGGGGTTGTACCAAGTCTCGTCCACGCCGCCCACTTGGGTGATCTCGGCAAGGATTGCCCCTGAAGTGCCATCAATCACGTACTCGTTGGGTGGAAATGCCTCGCCATCATGGTCCGCGCAACCCACCAGAAAATTATTGCCCGGACCCTGAACGACACTGGTCGGCATGCAATTGGGCATGACAAAGCTATTGACCACCACCGGCCCACAGGGTCCCCCGCAGGTATTGTTCCCTACCCTCGGATCGATTTCATCGATACTTCCAAATTTTGTGATGGGGATGGAATTCTCATTCGCCAGCAGCAAATGGCCCGTCTTGGGATTCCATGCCATCCCTCCCAGCCCGGCGGGCGCTATAGCTCCAGCGCAACTGGAGGAAGGCGCAGTTTGGCTACAAAATGCTCCCGTGCTGTAGTTGACCAGGGGACCGTGATGGCAGGGGATCGTGTACGGCGTCCCCGAAGGAGTAACGCCGATTCCAGGAACCAAAGAAGCGGCTGCCGACCCGGAAACGCCACTGAAGACCTGCGGATTGGAGGGATCGGGGCATGGGAACGTACCGTCAACGTTATCGACCGGAACCCCGGCATTCAGTCCTTGTTCGACCCCGCCCACGACTGAGGCCGTACCTCCTGCTCCGTCGTAATAGATCTGCCCAACCACGCAACTGGGGGGGTTGAACGCGGCGCCGGCCTGCGGTATCACCCAGGTTTGTGAGAATCCCTGGGAGGGATAAGTGGGAAAATCATTCGGATCGGAACCCGTCTGTAAGGGCGCAGCATAAGGACCGTAAGGGGTCGTCTGATCGATCGGCAAGCAATGCTGCAACTGCAGGCTGTCGGCGGGGTTCTTGGCGATGACGTTCGTCATGTCAAAAAACGTGACAAAGGGGAGTCCGGGATCGCCATTGATGATCGCGAGCACCTGATGGGTGGTTCCGTCGGCTGCGGTGGCAGGGCCCAGGGCCATTTCATCGCCGCGATCATCTCCACAATCGGCGGCGGAGCCGGCTTCGCCGTTCCAGGAAGAAACACAGGGAGCGATGCCCAGCGGACCGTCATAGTCGGCGGATACCCCGGTGGGAAAATCGGCGATCACGGTGGGCGCAGTGGGCGGATTCGTGCTTAATTTCATCGTGGTCAGGTCGAAAACGACCACGCTGGAACTGCCATTGCCGACAAAGAGGAACTTGCCATCGAGAGTGGTGGTATTGCCGTCTGGTCCGGACATCGGATTCACACCATTGGCGCGGGAAGCGCAGCACTGTGCGCCCGGAAATCCGCCAAAATTACCGTTGGCACCAAAGCCTGAACCGAGATGAAAGGGTGCGTTCCTGCAACCGAACCGGGTGAAATTGCCGAACACTGAGACGATCGGTGGAATGCTGGGATCGCATGGGCTGGCGCCGTTTCCCGCGTCGGAGACTGCATTGGAGCCTTGAATTGAAAACACGGCGAGATCCTGGGACGTGTCGATCACCTGCATGGCAATGCCGATACGGTCGGAAATATAATCCAAATAAGGCCCTCCCGTACCCGTCGGGTTCGGGGCGATCGTACTAATGTCGAAGGAGTTGAATGGACCGCCCGGCTCGCCGGTGGCATTGTGCTCGGGCACGGGAATGACGTTGATGACGGCGTAGCTGCCGTTGATCGTCGTGCCGCAAGTTGGGCAATTCGGCGTTGTGCCGCAGCCAGTCAGGATCACAAACAGCGCGGTGAGAAGAACAGTAACAAAAATGGTCGGTCTCATTCGAATTCCCTCCTGCGGTTTCCCTTCAGGACCAGCCTGCGGCCAGCCCTGGCATCGATTCACTGATTAACTACTGCGCTCATTTGCCGATATCCGCGTCGGATATCCGCGCGGACCACCCCTAGAATCTGAACTGCAACTGTTGCAAGAGTGTGTAGTAATTCTGCGGCACCGCGCCGATTGTGCTGGGATCCTTCAGCTGATCAATCGCCAGATTGAACTGGTACTTGACCCAATAATTGGGATACCAGGTGAGCCCCATGGTGATCTCGTCGGTGTGGTAATTAAACGTGGGCACAAACCCGGGCGTGTAATAGTTCAAGAGGTTCGCGCCAGGTTCGTTGGCATGGATGCCCATGAATCGAACACCGACACCCCACGCGCCCCATCCCCGTCCCTGGCCGCCTGGAGTGTCGGGACCAAACGTCGGACGATGGACCCGGGGGGTGCCGTTTTCCGGCTGTTTTTCGCCCGTGAGCAGATAGGTCGCGCTGATGTTCCAGGCCTTGGCTATGATGGATGGATAACTCAGGAAGCCAAGCCCTCCCACCTGTTCGGAGCCGACGTTGTTGCGAGACATATTGAGTTGATCGAATTCACCGCGCAGAGCGAACGCCGATTTGATGTAGGTGAATTCACCGTTGTAGCGCTGGATGGGTCCGTTAATGGCGAACCGCGGGAAGAAGTCGTAAACTCCGCCGGGCAGGGTGCCGTTAAAGCTTTGATCCCCGGAAAGACCGCGGGAGCGGCCTCGATCCGCGGATCCGCCAAAGGCAAGTCCCTTGAGCCACTCGTTCTTGGATTTGCGCCACAGATAGAAGCGAAGCCGGCCAATCACTTCGGGCTGATTGGTGGTGTTGAGCTGGGCGTATCCCTTGCCGTTGAACGCGCCAACCCAATACTGCATGACACCACCGTCAATATCGCCGTGAAAAGCAACGCCGGGGCTGCGGAACGCGGAGGCCGCCGACGGGTACAACATCGACTGAAATCCGCGTTCGACGAAGTCCAGGTTGGTAGCGCCGGTTCCGGCTTCTTGAGCGAACGGCGTCTTGAACTGGCCAACCTGGAATTGGAACTCACGCCGGATTCTTACGTTGAGGTAAACGTCACGCACGATCGAGCCCGCAGTGGCAGAAGCGTCGGTAAGCAGCGCAAAATCGAAGTGGGAACCGTAGTTGCCTTGAAAGCCAAAGCGGGCGCGGCGCAAAACAAAGGTGGCGGGGGGTGCGCCGTCGCCATTGTAAGCGCGGTAATCAGTGTCCACATAGCCATAGGGGCTGATGCTGAACTGTCCGTCCGCACTCCTGATGAAAAAGTGCTCACCGTTCCATCCTGCCGTCACCGGGGCATCTTTCTTCGGAGCAGGTTGAGCCTGATCCACGAGCGCCGCCTCGACCACAGGGTTCGGCTGCACGAGAACCGCGGGCATCAGACGAACAGCACCGCCGCCGGCAGCGCTAAGCGTCTGCGAATTGGGTTCTCCCGAAGCAGCGTCAGCCACGGGCCGAATCTGGGCCGAGCTGTTGTCGGTTACCTTCCCCGCAGCCAACTTCTCGACCAAAGCCTTCAGTTCCTCGATGGTCTTGCGCTGGGCGGCGACCTCGCTCCGCAACTGGTTGACCTCTTCCTTCGTTGCGGCTACGGAAACCGATCCGTCAGTCTTGCTCGCGGGTTCCGTGCCTTGAGCGTGGGCGAGCGAACCGGGCACCATAAAAACTACCAGAAGCACGAAAACCGTTGTTAGCGCGCGCATGTGTTTCCTCTCCCGGGATAATTTGCGAAACGGCCTGTCCTCAAGGCATGGAACGCGCGGGACGCGCGCTGCCTTGTTCGTTCGGGCCACGAACCGAAAGATTTTACAGAGGTGCAAATAAGTGCCTTCCGGTATGAAAAGCGGACCACTTTTTGTGACCGCCCGGTTTATCACATCGAAATCAAGCTTGTCAAGGAAAAGTTTCCTGCGCCGTTCGGGCCGGAAGGGTCCCTGACATTCCTGAAAAAATTGGCGCCCGTGTCTGCAGTCGCTTGCTTGCCCACTGGACCCCATTCTCCCGGCGTCTTGGTTTTACTCTTCTGGTTCGCGTTGGTGTTACTCTTCGCTCAGACCATCCTTACTTGACTTGCGCTTCGCGCAGGCGTTGATTCCGACCAGCCTCCACTCGCCTTTTTCATTCAGCCACAAGAAAATATTTGCTGCGCTTGACAACGGGAGTATACTGCTCCTCACGTGGTCCACTTATCGGACCAGTTGACTATGTCAGCACCGGCGAAATCCGACTTTGAGGTCATCCGAAGAAACAAGGTCTACGAAGAAGTCGCAAAGCAGATCGAACGTTTGATTCTGCAGAAACTGCAACCCGGTGACAAACTGCCCTCGGAACGCGAACTGGCAGAGATGCTTCAAGTAAGCCGCAGTTCCATTCGTGACGCGATTCGAAGCTTGGAACTGATGGGGTTGGTTGAACCGCGTCAAGGCGCAGGGACAATCGTTCGCGAACTATCGGCCGAGTCATTGGTCAATCCTTTTGCCAATGCGCTAAAGCGGCGGCAGGAACTGGTCAGCGAGCTTCTGGATTTTCGCAAGATGCTCGAACCGCCCTTGGCTGCGCGCGCAGCCACGCACGCTTCTCCGGACGAAATTTCTGAGATGGAAGAGATTCTGCAACGGCAAGAAGGAAAGCTGTCTCAGGGGGAAGTCGCCATCGCCGAGGACGCAGAGTTCCACTACAGCGTTGCTCTGGCATCCGGTAACAGCATTGTGCTTAAGGTGCTCGACATTCTCATGGACCTGCTGCGCGACACGCGCGAACGCTCTTTGCAGTTGAAAGGGCGCCCGGAAAGGTCGCTCGCAGGCCACCGCCGGATTCTGGCTGCGATCAAGCGCCATGATGCCGGGGCTGCAAAGGATGCTATGCGGCGGCACATTGAAGACGTCGAAGAGATCGTACTTGAGGATTCTTGACCAAGGGGGACCCTTGGGGTGGCTGTTCGCGATTCGCAATTCGTGGGGCGATCGCGTTAAATTGAGCGTAGCGGTTACCTCTGCCAAGGGCCAAGGGTGAGCCCTCGAGCAGATTAGTCTGGGGACAATCGGGTTGACTGAACTGGGAAATGACATGGCCCGTGTGGCCATCGCGTCTCACGAACCGGAGTCTGTCACGGCAACCCTTGCACTGCGCGTTGCCGAGGCACGGGTCGAAGACGTCGGCCGCGCCATTGCGCGACTGACGCCAGCCGATCTGTTGCGCATGGGTGCCCGAGCAGGCGACGTGCTCAAGATCACCGGCCGAGCAACCGGTGTCGCGCGCGCCGAGGTTTCAGATGAAGAATTCGAAGGCATGGTCCAGATCGACGGCACCTGCCGCAGTAATTGCAGCGCTGGGTTGCAGGAACAAGTAACGGTGGCGCCGATCGAGTGCGAGCAGGCAGTGGCCGTTCGTTTGTCGCCGTTATGGGTAGGCGTCGCGCCCGCAACCATTGCACCCGACCGCATTCTCGAGGATCTGGTGGGCGTCCCAGTCATCGCGGGCTGCGCCGTGCGTGTGCCGACGTTTGCCAAGGCGGTGAACTTCCAGGTGGTGCGCACGATTCCCTCGGGACCTGTCGTGATCGGGAAACGCACCGACCTGCGGGTCGTGGAAGGCGAGGAGACGGCGGCCCGCGCTCCGGCGGTTTCCTACGAAGATATCGGCGGGCTGGAGCGTGAAGTGGCGCGGGTGCGCGAAATCGTCGAACTGCCCCTGAAACACTCGCGCATCTTCGAGCGGCTGGGAATTCTCGCGCCGAAGGGCGTGCTCTTGTACGGTCCGCCAGGGACCGGCAAGACCCTGCTCGCCCGCGCCGTAGCAGCCGAAAGCCGCGTACACTTCATTCATCTCAACGGCCCTGAGATCATGCGGAAGTTCTACGGCGAAAGCGAGGCCAAGCTCCGCGAGGTTTTCGAGGAAGCAGCGCGCCATGCGCCGGCGATTCTCTTCATCGACGAGATCGACGCCGTGGCTCCCAAACGCACCGAAGTGGTGGGCGAGGTCGAAAAGCGCGTCGTGGCGCAGCTTCTCAGCTTGATGGATGGCTTTGTGGCGCGCGGCCAGGTCATCGTCATCGGTGCTACCAACATCCCCGAGGTCCTTGACCCGGCGTTGCGGCGTCCTGGCCGTTTCGATCGCGAAATCGAAATCGGCGTTCCGAACACTCAAGCTCGGCTGCAAATCCTCAGGATCCACACGCGCGCCATGCCGCTTGCGCCCGACGTCGACCTGCAGGAGATCGCCGAGCATTCCCATGGCTTCGTCGGCGCCGATCTCGAAGCGCTGGGACAGGAAGTCGGCATGATTGCGTTGCGCGGCTTCCTCTCGGCCTTCCCACTCCAGATGGCCGGCGCCGCATCTGCCGACCTGGGAGCGCTGCAGGTTACGCGCGACGACTTTCTCGCCGGATTGAAGGAAGTCGAGCCCAGCGCGACTCGCGAATTTTTTATTGAGAAAAGCGCGGCGACGTTTGCCTCCCTCGGCGGTCTCAGCGAGGTAAAACACCTGCTCGATGCTGTCATCGAGCATTCTCACATGCGCGACGAGATCTATGAGCAGGTTGGCTTGGCGCCGCCGCGAGGTATTCTGCTGGTCGGACCTTCGGGCACCGGGAAGACCGCCATGGCGCGAGCGCTCTCGGGTGAAAAACAGATCCCGCTCATCGCCATTGATGGCCCGCAACTGTACTCGAAGTGGTTGGGCGAATCCGAGCGGGCGTTGCGCGAAGTTTTCAAAAAGGCAAGGCGGGCAGCGCCTTGCATTCTGTTCTTCGACACGATTGACGCAGTCGCGCCCAAATTCGGCGCCGATCAGTTTGGTACAGACGTCTATCAAAGGATTCTCAGCCAGCTCTTGCGCGAGATCGACAATTTGCGCGACGTCAAAGGGGTGATTTTGCTCGGAGCCACCAATCGTCCCGAGCGGATCGAGCCGGCGCTCATGCGCAGCGGGCGCTTCGACTATATACTCCCGTTCACCAAACCCGACGCTGGCGATCGCGCGGCCATCATGCGGCTTTGCTGCCGGCGTGTGCCGCTGGCGCCCGATGTCGATTTCGAGGAGTTCGCTGGCCGGATGGAAGGACTCACCGGCGCCGATATCGAAAGCCTGTGCAAGAAGGCGACGCTGTTAGCGATTGCGGAATTTCAGGACGGCACTCGCGTCGCGCCTTTCGTTGTCTTGCGGGGCGATTTCCTGGCGGTTCTTGAGTCCGATCGTGGCAGTCCCAAGACGGTTGTTAGTCCTTCGTCGTTTGCGAACGACTAGCGACCAACGACTGATAACTATGTTCTTTAACTATGCTAAGGACGAGGGTGGATCATGAGTTACACGGAACTTACGGTTTGGACACGCGGCATTATCATGGACAAAGAAGGACGCGACATCGTCAACTCCATTTCCGCCTCCGCCCGACTCGAGGGCAAGTTCTCTCAGGCGATGGAGAATTACGTCGACAATCCCGATCGCACCAACGCCCCGACGCGCAAGTATTGCCGCGTGAGCGATGCCGTGCTCGAGAACGAGCTCACCTACGAAAACGAGCAACCCAACATCGTCGTACTGGTCGAGCAGACGATGGTCAAGGGTTGGGATTATATGCGCGGGATGCCTCCGGGGGGAACGCTGGTGATCAACTCGCACTACACACCGGAGTACATGATTCGCTTCGTGCCGGGTGCCGAGCGGCTAGCCCAACTGGTGTGCGTGGACGCCGCTCACCTGGCAGACCACAAATGGCTCTACTACCGGTTGGGAGAGCTTGGTCTCGACCGCCTTTCGACCGAAGGCGCCGCCGAGCGCAACAAATCCGTCGCGCCCGATATCGCCGCTCCGCTCATTGCCGCCGTCGTGAAGACTACGGGCATCGTGAAGATGGAGACGATTGAACCGATGATCGCGAACAAGAGGGCATTCGAATTGGCGCTCGACCAGTTGCACATCATGAAGCTGAACCCAGTGGCTGCATAGGAAGGATCAAAGGATCACATGTCGACCAAAGGCACACGCATCCCCGACCGCCTCAAGATTCCGTTCGCAGGCATCACACCCGCGCCGTCGCAGGAAAAGGGGCAAGACCTGTTCCCCACCGGCAACTGGCGTTCGATCAGACCGGTGTACCGGGACAAGTTGCCGCCTTGCAACAACGCTTGCGGAACCAACGAAAAGATCCAGGGCTATCTCGACCTGGTAAAGCGCGGCAAGTATCTGGACGCGTATGCGCTCATCAAGGAAGACATGCCCTTCCCCTCGGTCACCGGCCGGGTGTGTTACCACCCGTGCGAACAGGCCTGCAACCGAGGGAAGTACGATGAGGCCATTTCGATTCGCGCGGTCGAGCGCTTTCTCGGCGATCTCGGACAGGCGCTGACACGCGACGTGGTTAAAGCCGGCAAGCCGAATGGCAAGAAAGTCGCCGTCGTCGGTTCGGGTCCCGCAGGCCACAGCGCCGCGTATCAACTGGCGCGCCTCGGCTACAAAGTGACGATCCTTGAGAAATCGCCGAAAGCAGGCGGACTCAATCGCGGCGGGATTCCGGACTGGGTGCTCCCGCAGCACGTGCTTGATCGCGAGATCGAGCGCCTGGTTGAGCTCGGAATAACGATCAAGACCAACGTCGAGGTCGGGAAAGACGTCTCCTGGGATGACTTGAAAAAGAACTACGATGCCTGCGTGCTGGCTGTGGGCCTCACAGAGCCAAATAGCGTGCGGGCCGAAGGCGAGAACAAGGACGGCGTGCATTATGGACTGCCGTTCCTTCGCGATATCGGCATGGGCACATCAAAGGTCAAGCTGGGTGCTCGGGTTGCCGTCATTGGCGGCGGAAACACCGCGATCGACTGCGCCCGCGAAGCGCTGCGGCAAGGCGCCGTGGAAGTGACCATGATCACGGTGGAGCACAATCCCCAGGAGATGCCGGCGTCCCCGGAAGATCTGCACGACATGCTCGAAGAAGGCGTCGAGTTGGTGCATGGGCGGGCAATGACCGCCGTGCTCGGCAATGGCAAAGTGGAGACCTTGGAACTGCATCCGGCGCGTTTCTCCGGCGCCATCAACGCCTCGCCGATCACTGTCAATAAAGAAATCGCGGCCGAGCGCTTCCACGTCGACAACGTGATCATCGCGGTGGGACAGCGGGCGGCGCTCAATTGGTTGCCGGACGAATTCAAGACCGATCGCGGCACGATCAAGATCGACCGCTTCGGACGTCTCGGCGACACGAACATCTTTGCGGCGGGCGACGTGGTTCAGCTGGGCTCCGGTCAGCCGCTGATGGTGGTGAACGCTGTTGGCGACGGGAAGCGCGTTGCATTCAATCTGGACAAGGTGCTACGCGGCGAGTCGTTGCAGCCGCGGACGATTCCCGTCGACGTCATCTTCGATTTGAACCGCATGAACATGACGTATTTCCCGCACTTCCCGCGCGTCCACCAAACGATGCTGGCGCCGGCAAGCCGGCGCCAAACGCAAGAGGAAGTGATTCAGGCGTTCTCCGAAGAGCAGGCGGTCGAGGAGGCCGGCCGCTGCTTCAGTTGCGGCACCTGCAACGCCTGCGACAACTGTTATCTGGTTTGTCCCGAGCCGTGTATTGCGCGCCCGTCGCGCTCGAACGGCCTCTATAAGATTCTGGTCAACTACTGCAAGGGTTGCCGCGTGTGCATCGAAGAATGTCCGACGGGCTGCCTCGAGGGCGTGCCCGAACTTGATTTCGATACCGGCGTCGTACGCATGGACACCGCGTTCGCTGTTTCGCCGGGGCTGCACGGACGGCAGGCGGAGGAACTGAGGAATCTCGGGGAGCGAGCCGCAAAGAACATCTAGAGTTGAACATTTAGAATTGGAGTCAATCATGGCAACGGTTACGGCAGGGAAAAAGAAAACAGTCCGGATCAACGGCTGCGTCGCGTCGGCGCAAGCCGCCAAGTACGCCGATGTCGATGTGATTGCGGCGTACCCGATCCGTCCCTACACGGCGACGATGATGGCTCTGGCGCAAATGGTGGCCAATGGAGAACTCGATGCCGAGTACATCGTGGCCGACAGCGAGCACTCGCAATTGAGCATATCGCACGGCGCTTCGTCGAGCGGCGCGCGTGTGTTCACCGGCAGTTCCGGAGTGGGTGTGCAGTTCGCGTACGAACTTTATTCGCCGATCTCAGGCAGTCGTATGCCGGTGCAGATGATGATCGCCGACCGCACCCTTGATCCGCCCGGCGATTTCGGTTCCGAGCATACCGACGCGCTGTCGACGCGCGACATGGGGTGGCTGATGGGCTGGTCTTGCGACGCCCAGGAAGCATTCGACAATCACCTGATGGCTTATCGAATCGGCGAAGACCCGCGTGTGCTTTTGCCCCAGATGGTCTGCCAGGATGGTTTCTTCGTCTCCCACATCACCAGCGACGTCGAATTGCCCGACCCGGGCCAGGTGAAGGAATTCCTGCCGCCCTATAAGCATCCATATCCGCTCGATCCGCGGCATCCCGTGTCGCACGGGCCACAGATCATGCCGGAGCAGGGTCCGCCCCTGCAGTTAGAGCGTGCACGCGCCATGGAAGAATCGATGGCGGTCATTGAGCAGGTCCACGACGAGTTCGCGAAAATCTTCGGACGGCGCTACGACCCCTGGGTCGAAGAGTTCATGACCGATGGCGCCGACGTCGTCTTTTTCTTGCAGGGCGGCCATGCGGTGACAGCTCGTTTCGCAATTCACCACATGCGCGATAAGGGCCTGAAAGTCGGCATGGTCCGGCTGCGGACGATCCGGCCATACCCGACCGATCGCGTAAAGGAAGTCCTCAGCAAGTTCAAAGTAGTCGGCGTGATCGAGACCAACATGGGACTCGGCAGCGTGAGCAGCGGCGGCTCGCTATATGCTGAGGTCTGCGCGGCTCTCTACGAGAGCCCACAGCGCCCGCTCGTCGTCTCGTTCATGGCGGGCATGGGCGGCGAGGCCATCGTCTTGAAGGAATTCTATTGGATGACTGAAAAGATGTTGGAAGCGCAGAAACGCGGCAAGATCGAAAAGCGCACCCATTGGGTCGGATTCGAGGAATAAGAGATTCTTGTGAAGGAGAGCCGGGCGCGCCGCCCGGCTACGGAGGAACTGAATATGGCAACCATAGAAGTTCAGCGGCAGCTGCTGCCGATTCTCGACAGCCCGAATCAAGGAGCGCGTTTCTACAACCCTGAAACGCCGTCGAGCGAGCCGTTCGTCCCCGGCCATCGCACCTGTGCCGGCTGCGGGCCGTCCATTCAGTACCGGATGACCAGCAAAGCAGCGGGCGACAATACGATCCTGGTCGGACCGACAGGCTGCATGTATGTCGCGAACAGTTCGTATTTGTGTACGCCCTACAATGTGCCCTGGGCGCACACCCAGATTGGCAGCGCGGGCAGTTTCACCGCCGGCGTCGCCGCCGCCTATGAAGCCATGATCCGAAAGGGCAAGTGGAAGGGCGCCTATCCGAACATTATCTGCGAGGCGGGCGACGGCAGTGCGTCCGACATCGGACTCGCCTCGATTTCAGGCGCGCTCTATCGCAATCACGATTGCCTGATCATCTGCTACGACAACGAGCAGTACGCAAACACCGGCATCCAGGCGTCGTCGCGCACGCCCTATGGCGGCATGACAACCTTCTCCCCTCCCGGTCCGATGGTTCCGGAGGCGAAGAAGCTCTATCCCAAAGATCTCGCTCGCATGATGGCGGCTGGCCATCCCCACTGCTACGTGGCGACTGCGAGCGTGGGCTACCCCATCGACTTGATGAATAAGGTGCGCAAGGGACTCAACCACAAGGGCGCTGCCTACTTGATGGTCTACACCCCTTGCCAGAAGGGCTTCGTGTACGAGACACCGCGCTCTATAGACCTTGGCCGGCTCGTCGTCGAATGCGGACTCTACCCGATCTGGGAGTGGAGCCCCGAGAAGCGTACGTATGATTACAGCTTCCGCCCGCAGAACATGCGGCCCGTATCCGAGTACCTGAAATTGCAAGGACGCTTCGGCCACCTTCACGCCGAGCACATCGCTAATTTGCAGAAGTTTGCCAACGAGCAGTGGAGAATGATGGGTGTCGAGCTTCCCGAGCCCTTGCTCCAGGCTGCGGATGCAAAAAACCTGGCCAATATGGCGGCTGCGGCAGAGGCTGAGACCGTTGCGGAGACTGTATGAATGCTAAGGCAACCCCTCCACCTAAGGCTCCTCCGGAAGCACCGGAAAGCTATATCGTCACCGAGGGCAAAAAGGGCGGGTCGACGCGCGAGGTACGGACGGAAGCGGCGTTCGATCGCTACTACACCGTACTGCGCGTACACGCTGGCGACGCGATCCTTACTGACAACTGGCACACGAATGAAGTGCTCGATCATACGCGCAACAACTTCGAGGGCTACACCTTCGTGATGCGCACGCTCGAGGCATGGGGGGTGATGATCGAAAACGACCATCGTGGCTACTACACGGCCGGCGGTCGAGTTTGGGCCATGGATCTGGAGCCTTGCGAAGGCAAGAAGGCGCGGCTGCCTGGCACCGGAGCCGGCAAGAAGTAGCGGGCATTGAAATTGCGCCGCATCCTGCTCATCGACGACACGCCGGAGATTGCCGAGTTGCTGACGTTTGCGCTGCGTGACCGCGGCTACGAAGTCTTCGCATCCGGATATACCGCTGCCGTCAACGAACTGGTTCTGGAGCAACGCGCCGACGCCCTCGTGCTGGACTGTAGCGCTTTCGAGATGAGCGAATCGCTCTTCGACTCGGTGCGGCATCACCCGAATCACACCGAGTTGCCCGTCGTCATCATCAGTGACACACCGGAGCAGGCTGACGCGAGCCTCCGTTCCCGGAACGCCAGAAGAGTCTTGCTCGTCCCGAAACCGTTCACCGGTGCGCAGGTCGCAACGGCGCTCGACGAGCTGCTGGAATCATGATCTGTTGGAACAACGATCTACCGGAATCAATATGCCATTGTGGAGCATGGACGAATGGCAATACCTCGAGCGCGAGGTCGTCACCGACCCAAAAGGTAGACCGTGGACTGTGGCGCTGATGGACGTGCTGGGTCAGGAAGGCGATCCTGACATGCCCAACAAGTTGCTCGAACTTCAGTATTCATCGGGCCGATATTTCACGCTCATCTACTCAGCCAGTGGAGCGCTGCAACGGGAACGCGCCTACGCGTCATTGTCAGAGGCAGAGAACGCATACCGAGAGCTGCTCGTGGCCGTCATCGATGGCAGCCTCGACCCCATGCAACCGGTGTTCCGTCAGGACCTGGAAGATTGACATGGCCAAGATTGACATGGCCAGGATTACCGGCCAGGGTCGAGATCTCTCATCACGACATGAAGCACCTGTCCAGCCACTCGCGCATCGCGCTCGGAAACCGTCGTCTTCGGGCCGCTGTCGGCATCGGTGTAATCGCGATAAGTCCGCGCGACGGCCGGCAGCCGGGCGCATCCGTTGCGAATAAGACCCGCCCTCTCGGCGACGGCGAGCCGCGTGTCGAACGACCAATCGGCAATCTTTCCTGCGGCAATCTTCCCTTCGGCGAGCTTTCCTGCGGGCGCGCCCAATCCCGCCAGCGCACTCTGCCCTTTGTGTTCCAGCGCGTCGGTTACGATGGCCTCCAGAATTCCGCAAGAAGTGCGTAGCGCCAGGTCGTAGTTCCCTTCCTGCAGCACGCGCCGACTATCGATGTAGGCCTGCTCGAGCACCGGCCGGAGCTCGGGGTTGTGAACGAACTCGAAGCGGCGAGGCGGAGGCGCCTCCGACGATGCAGACGAGTCTCCACTAACGCCCGGACCTTTGTCGCCGTCGATTCCGGAGAGCGTAGCAACCGCTTGCTCGAGAACGCCGAGCAGTCGCTGGACGATCTCGGCTGGCGCTGCCCCTTCGACGGCATGGCCAGCCGCTGAGCGCATCAGGAAGGCTTCGCTAAACGACCGGGCAAGCCAATGGGCCTTGCTGCCTCCGGACAATTGATTGATCGTCACCCCGCAGTCTTCCTGCCAGGCGCGAGTGGCTGCAATCGCCGATGGGTTGGAGGGATCGCTCGCCAAGGTGTCGCGAAGCTCGCGCCCGCGGCGCATCAAGCCATCGAGGTGGGACAGGTAAGTATCGATCTGCGCTCGCAGGCTCTCATCCATCGGCATTCATGCTTTACGAAGCTTTCTCCGCAAGCAAGGATTGTGCCGGCACTCCTCGAATCGAAGCGTCCAGCACCTGCACAAAATGAACCACCGGTACCTGGCTGCCGGCGAGCCGGATTCCGCTTCGCAACTGAAGCAGGCAGCCGGGATTTCCCGTGGCGACGAGGTCCGGCGCGGTCGCCAGCACATTGCGGACCTTTCGATCTCCCAGCTCCTTGGCCGGTTCGGGCCGCACCAGGTTATAGATTCCGGCCGACCCGCAGCACAGCGCCGCTTCGGCGGTTTCAAGGATCTTCAGTTCGGGGATTTTTCCAAGCACAGCACGGGGCTGCGCCCTCACACCCTGGGCATGTTGCAAGTGGCACGCGTCGTGGTACGCGACTTTCAGGGAAATTGGATGGCGGGTAGCCCGCGGCTCGAGGCCAGCCAGGACTTCAGAAATGTCGCGACACTTGGCGGAGAATGCGTTCGCCCGCTCGCTATACTTTGGATCGTCGCGCAGCAGATAGCCATAGTCTTTCAGGTTCGATCCGCAACCCGCGGCATTGCTCACCACGGTATCCACCTGCGCTCGTTCGAATGCGTCAATGGTGCGCCGTGCGTAATCGAGCGCTGCCTTCTCTTCTCCAACGTGGACCATGAGCGCACCGCAGCAGCATTGATCCCTGGGAATGACTACCTCGCAGCCTTCGGCGGCGAGCACGCGAGCAGTGGCGGCATTTACCTCGGGGAAGAAGACACTCTGCACGCATCCGAGCAGCAACCCTACACGCAGACGCCGTTCGCCTTGCGCTTCCACTCGTTCGGGGAGCGCGGCGCCGTCTGCTTGCGGGGCTGATGGAGCGAGGTTCTCCACTGCGCGCAGACTTGCCGGAAGCAGTTTGAGGAAACCGCTGCGGCGCACGAGCGATTGCAATCCCGAGTGCTGATACATTCGCAGCGGCCCCAGCAGCAGGCGCAGTCGATCGGGCCGCGGAAAGATGTCCAAAATCATTCGGCGCAGCAGTCCCTCGGTTACCGGCCGCTGGTAGTTGCGTTCAATCTGGGAGCGCGTCGCTTCAATCAGCTTGCCGTACTTCACGCCCGAAGGACACGTGGTTACGCAGGCCATGCACCCGAGGCAGTTGTCCATGTGGTTGACAACGGTGGGATCGAGGCGAACCTGACCCTCCAGGCCGAGCTTCATCAGATAGATTCGCCCGCGCGGCGAATCCATCTCTTCGCCCCAAAGCGCATAGGTGGGACAGGTGGCGAGGCAAAACCCGCAATGCACGCACTCGTTGACCAAATCGGTCGAGGGCGGATGGTGCGCGTCGAAGGCGCCCGAGCTGGCGTTGGCAGGTATTCTCGCGGGTTCTGCCATTCAGATTCCTCCAATGAACCGACCGGGGTTCAGCACTCCCGTCGGGTCAAATTGCGCTTTGATGCTTCTCATCAGCGGCAGCGCATCGCCCGCGCTTCCCCAGACATCCATTTTCGATTTGATTTCGAGAGGGCAGCGCAGGATGACGAGCGAGCCGCCGCGAGTTTCCAGATTCTTCCGGAAATCCTGGAGTGCATTGAGAAGAGCACCGGTATCGTTCCCCTCCAGCCGGAGGTATCCGACTCCGACCGCCTGAGCGACTAGCTTCCAAGGCAAATGCAGTGGCTCCGATGCTTTCCTAATCAAGTTTAAGAAGTTTCCGAGATCCGAAGGCAACAGGCTGAACTTGCACACAACGGAAGGTTCGGCCCCGCTCCACAATGTTGAGCGCGCATTCCAGACGTCTGCCGGAGACTCGATGCGGCGTGCCCCGGAGGCGATGCGCAGGGTCTGCTCAATTTGCGCATCACAGCCCGCGGTCGTTCCTTCAAAACGGAGATCGACGTCCGGCGTCGAGGAACTCGCGGCGCGAACTTGCACGCCGGTGGGAACCATATTGCAATCCTGAATCGCGAGCACCAAAGCATTCATGGTTTCGCTGTCGGCATTGGAGAAGCTTAAGGTGCGGCTTTCGCGCGGGACGGGGTGAAGCCGGAAAATCGCTTGCGTAATGATTCCCAGGGTACCCAATGATCCGGTCGCCAGCTTGGGCAGGTCATATCCGGCGACGTTCTTTACAACCTTACCGCCGCTCTTGGCGAGAGTGCCATCCGGCAGAACCAGCGTGATGCCAATAACCAAATCGCGCAAGCTTCCGAAGCGAATACGGAGAGGCCCGCTGTCGTTGGTCGCCAGAATCCCTCCGATGGTCGCTTGCTCGGGCCAGAGAGGGTCGAGAGCCAGTCGCTGACCATGCTCGGCAAGAGTTTGCTGCAGTTGTTGGAGCGTGCACCCGGCTTCGACCGTCGCCGTCATGTCGGCCCAGGCGTGCTCCACGACGCGGTTCAAGCGGCGAGTCGAAAGCATCAGTTCGCCGCTGCGCGGCGGATTGCCCCAATCCATCTTGGTCGCACCGCCGCGAGGAATCACCTGCAAACCCGCTCCTGTCGCGATCTTCAATGCGCCCGCGACTTCCTCAGGATTAGCCGGCTCGATGAACATGTGCGGAAGAACGTCATCGACCGCCTCCTCCAACTTGGAGGTGCGGAAGCGCTCTGCGCCGACAAGGACCTGCAGATCGCTCCACGCGGTTTCCACAGCGGCGATCGATGGATGCGATGATGAATGATTTCCCATAACCCTCAAAAGAACTGCGCTACCCCGGCGACTTCCAGAGGATGCGGTTGATACGGGCCGGTTCTCTCCGCGCACATGCGAGTGCGAGGAAACACTTTGCCTGGATTCGAAAGGTGTTCGGGATCGAAGGCGCAGCGCACGAGTTGCATCGTTTCCAGATCGGGCTCCGCGAACATTTCCCCCATCATCATCTTTTTCTCTGCGCCCACGCCGTGCTCGCCGGTGATCGACCCGCCAAACTTCACGCACAGCCGCAGGATATTGATGGAAAGCTCCGTGGCGCGCTCCTCCTGTCCCGGGATGCGACGGTCGTAGAGCACCAGGGGATGCAGATTGCCATCGCCGGCATGAAAGACGTTGGCCACACGCAATCCGTCCGCGGCGCTCATGCGTTCGATTTCGCTGAGAATCTTGGGCAGCGCGGTGCGAGGAACTACGCCGTCCTGCACAATGTAGTTCGGAGAGATGCGCCCCACGGCGGCAAAGGCGGCCTTGCGTCCTTTCCAGACGAGTGCGCGCTCCGCGTCGGACTGGGCGACGCGAATCTCCCAAGCCCCGCATTGCGTGCAGATCTCGCCCACCTGGTCCATCAAGTGCTCGACTTCCGCGGCCGGGCCGTCGAGTTCCACCAGCAGCAGTCCGCCGCAGTTTGGGTACCCGGCGTGCACCGCGGCCTCGGCTGCCTGAATGGCGAGGTTGTCCATCATCTCGATGGCCGCCGGCAGCATTCCGGCCCCAATAATTCCGCTAACCGCCGCGCCCGCTTCCGTGGTGGTATTGAAAGCGGCCAGCAGGGTTTGGATGACCGCCGGTTTCTTCACGACGCGCAGTACTACTTTGGTCGCGATTCCCAGCGTTCCTTCCGATCCCACAAAGATACCCGGCAGGTCGTATCCCGGGCGGTCCAGCGCCCGGCTGCCAAGATGCACGATCGATGCATCGGGAAGGACTACCTCGACTGCCAGCACATGGGTAGTGGTGAATCCGTATTTCAGACAATGCGCGCCGCCCGAGTTCTCCGCAAGATTCCCGCCAATTGTGCACACCGACTGCGACGAAGGATCGGGGGCGAAGAAGTAACCATGCGAAGCCACGCGTTGCGTAACATCCGAGTTGACGACGCCCGGCTCCACGACCACACGCGCGTTGGGTAGATCCACTTCGAGGATGTGGTTCATGCGGGCCAGGCTAATAAGCACGCCAGTTTCTACCGGCAGGGCACCGCCGCTGAGTCCCGTGCCCGAGCCTCGAGCTACAAAGGGAATCTTTTCGCGCTGACAGATCCGCACAATCGCTTGAACGTCCGCGGTTGAAGTGGGAAGCAGAACCGCCTGAGGCAGAACACGCATGTTCGTCAGCCCATCGCATTCATAGGTGTGCAGCTGAGAGGCTTCGGTGATCAAACCCTTGCCAACGACGGCGCGGAATTCGTCGAGGATACGCGCTTCCATGGGGCTCTCCTCGCCAGGCGGTTATGAGCCTGGAGGGCACTTTCAAGAGGCTACAGATATCGACTGGAATCTTATACCAAGATGGCGATTTAGTGGAGGCGGGTTTCCGATAGCCCTTTGCCTTTACATCCGAGAGATGCACGAACACGTCCCGCCGGCGGCCATCTTCGATCGTGATGGAGCCATAAGCGCTGCTGCTCGTTGAACCCTTTTTGCGCTGCCTCTTGTTCTGCCGTTGCTGCTCATCTGGAAGCTGCCTCGCCTTCGATTGGTATACACTTTCGTAGATTTTCTTCCGATTCTCCGTAGATAGCTGAGAGGCATCACCATGGATACTGCTTTCCATCCACCTACAGCTCCCGCAAGCAAGCACGGACATGCCGCCTGGTTTACGGAATTATCGCCACCGGAGCGCAGCACTTTTATCGCTACCTTTGGCGGGTGGGCGCTCGACGGCATGGACGTGATGGTGTACAGCTTTGTGATTCCAAGCTTGATCGCGGCATGGCACATCACAAAAGGCGAGGCAGGTATGCTGGGAACGGCGGCGTTGCTGATCTCCGCCGTGGGCGGCTGGCTTGCGGGACTACTGGCGGATCGCTTCGGGCGTGCTCGAGTCTTGCAATGGACCATCCTCTGGTTCGCGCTGTTCACCTTCCTGAGCGGATTCACCAACAACTTTTGGCAATTGCTCATTACTCGCGGATGTCAGGGCTTGGGCTTCGGCGGGGAGTGGGCGGTCGGCTCGGTGCTGATGGGCGAGACGATTCGCGCCGAGCACCGCGGCAAAGCCGTGGGCACCGTGCAGGGTGGATGGGCCATCGGCTGGGGAATTGCCGCGATATGCTCGGTCGCGTTGTTCTCATGGCTTCCCGCAGGCCTCGCCTGGCGGGCCATGTTCTGGATCGGCATCCTGCCCGCGCTGTTGGTCTTCTACATTCGGCGCCACGTTCCCGAGCCGGAGGTCTACACCCGGACGCGCGAAAAGCTCGCCGCCGGCGGCGACAAGCCTCATTTTCTCGAGATCTTTTCTCCGTCTATGCTGAAGATCACTCTGCTGACATCGCTACTTGGGGTGGGCGTCCAGGGCGGCTATTATGCGATCACAACCTGGCTGCCCACGTATTTGAAGACCGTGCGGCATCTTTCGGTCCTGAATACGGGCACGTACATGATCGTCATTATCGCCGGCTCCTTCTGCGGCTACCTGACCGGGGCGTATCTTGCCGACGGCATCGGACGCAGGAAGGCCCTGATTCTGTTCGCCGCCTGCTGTGCCCTGTCGGTCACCGCCTATACCTATTTGCCCATCAGCAACGGAATCGTGATGCTGCTGCTCGGCTTTCCACTCGGGTTCTTCACCTCCGGCTCGTTCAGCCCGGTCGGCGCGTTCTTCACCGAGTTGTTCCCGAGTCGCCTGCGTGGCTCGGGGCAGGGCTTCTCTTATAACCTGGGCCGCGGGATTGGCGCCCTGTTCCCGACGCTGGTCGGCTTTCTTAGCGCGCGACTCTCGCTGGGCAAAGCGATTGCCATCTTCGCGGTGTCAGCTTATGTCGTCATGATCCTGGCAGTACTGCTGCTCCCAGAGACCAAGGGCAAAGAACTGCGAGTCTATGAATAGCAGAAAGGCGAATAGCACCGAAGGCGAGGCGGTAATCCCGGTTTGCGCGGCTCCTAACTCCGACCCCGGCAGGCCGAAGGTTGCCGTTCCGCCCAACGGATGGGATTGCCACGCGCACATCTTCGGTCCGGTGGAGCAGTACCCTTTTGTTCCGGAACGCAGCTACACCCCGCCACCAGCGAGCATTCAGTCATACCAGCGGATGTTGAAGGCCCTCGGACTGGATAGAGCCGTCATCGTCCAGCCGAGCGTTTATGGTACAGACAACCGTTGCACGTACGACGCAGTGGCCGCTTCCGGCGGCAGGTGGCGCGGCATCGCGGTAGTGGACGCAAGCACGAGTACGCACGAGCTGCGGCGGTTGCACGACGCGGGATTCCGCGGCGTGCGAATCAACCTCCTGTTCAAAGGAGGCTTGGCGATGGAGATTCTGGAGCAGGTCGCCCGGTTGATTGCACCGCTCGGCTGGCATTTGCAGTTGCTCATTGACGGCCGCGACCTGGTGGAATTGTCGCCACGACTTCGACGTCTTCCGGTCCGCTTCGTCATCGATCACATGGGACACATGCCCGCGCAACTGGGGCTGGCGCATCCGGGATTCACGGCCCTGCTCGCGCTTGTGCGCGAAGGCAGCTGTTGGGTGAAGCTCTCCGGTGCGTATCGTATCTCCGCCCAACCTTTCCCGTATGAGGATGCCGCTCCGATTGCGAAGGCACTGGTCGAGGCTGCACCGGAGCGCATGGTATGGGGAAGCGACTGGCCGCATCCCTCGTTCCAAGGCGCGATGCCGGTCGATGCCACGCTCCTCGATTTGCTGACGAACTGGGTTCCAGAGTCGCGGACACGGCAGCGCATTCTCACAACGAATCCCGCAGAGCTGTATGATTTTGCAGGCTGACGCCGATGAACAATGAGGATACAACCGCTACCAACCCCGATGCTTAAAGCTGGAGGCCGCTCCAAGCCCGTTCATAACCACGCCCCCAACCAGGACTGTACGCGCCACGTTGTGATGATGTCTCCGGTGCAACATATAAGCGGTGGCTACTTCGGCGCCGAACAACGCCGCTGTAGCCGCAATCTGAACTGGAATCGTCCGCACAAACGGACGTGCCATTGGGTCGTATTCTTCGCCCCCATCGTCTATGTTCCGGCGCGTTATGTAGCTGTCGGTAGCCTTTGCGGCTCCATCGAGCGCGACCAGTGCTATTGTGCTCCGCGTCCAGAAGCGTGAAGCGGCCAGATCTCCGCAGGTTACGTAAGGATGCACTGCAAAAGCGTAACGCACCTCTTGAGCGCGAAGGGTGCCGACAAGCACCGCCAGCATGATAATCACCATGAGCATCTTCATTGCAAGAGCGGGTCGCGCACACCGACCCTCTCATGCTCATCGGAATAAGAAATAAAAGTCTTGAAGATTAACCAAATCTAAGAAACGGGGTAACCGCGGTGCTTTTCAAGAACCACACCGTTAGAACAGGACCGTCGACCACCCTTGCAGGACGGGCGGCATATTGGCTGGCGCGCGCGTATGATGCGGCGGGGAAGGCTTCAAAAGTTGAGTTGTAACGGGGATTTTATATTCGTGCGAATTTGCTTGGTGAGAATGCCCGGCCCGCCGCTTGGGTGGCGGCTGTGTGGGGTCGTGGGGTGAGGCCGGGCAATTCTGTGCTTCCCCTTAATTGCAGATGTATATCTTTTACCGCAAGAGGCCATATCCTGCCTGTGACCGCAATCACCATTCTGCGTGATTGGGATACACCAGGCTGTGATGTACGTCACTGCCAAGGCGGACATACTGGCTAAGATAAGGGCTGTTGCAGAAAATATCACAGGAGAAGCACTCATGGCCTATGTAATCACCGACACCTGCATCAAAGACGAGCTCTGCGTAGACGTCTGCCCGACCGACTGTATTCACCCGAAGAAAGACGAGCCGCAGTTTGAGGCGGCGACACAGGTTTATGTCGACCCCGCTGGTTGCATCGATTGCGGCGCCTGCGTTCCGGTTTGCACCTCGGACTCGATCTTCGTGGCAGAGGAACTGCCAGAGGACAAGAAGGAGTTTCTGGAAAAGAATGCCGCGTATTACGCGACATAGCCGTACCGGGAGTGCCCGCGTGGGCGGGCACCCCCTTCGATTTCGCTCAGGGCGGGCTCTGACCGCGTGCAGGTAGGTGCACTGCTCGCAGGGAGAACAAACGTCCGGGTGTCCAAAAGCGGATGAAGCCCGGTAAGGGCATCGCTTCAGCCACGCCGCCCAGACCTTCGATTCGAAACCTAAGGGAAACATTCGAAGCCGCTGGACAATCTGTCTGCCCTAACGCTTTGTGCGCACCGCAGAAACTTCCGTCTTCGCCCTGCTGAAGGCGAAGTGCAACGTCCATTCCCGGGTGCCAGACTCATCGGATTGTCCCGGAGAAAACTTCCAACCCCGGGCAGCTTCGAGTGCCGCGTGCGAAAAATACTTGCTCGGGCCGGCCGACTCGAGCGTCGCCTTGGCCACGTTGCCTGCAGTATCCACTTCGACTTTCACTCGAACCTTGACCTTGCCTTGAATCGTGCGGAGCGCGCTCGGCGAAACCTTCGGCATCGCCCGCTGCGCAACTCCGCTCTGATGGTCAGTGTTGGTAACGTCAGTGTTGGTAACGTCGGTGTTGGTAACATTTTCCTCGCCGCCCGCCTCTGGCGTCGCTCCTCCGGCCTTGGGATGGCCGACCTTTGCAGCTTCCGGCGCAGCGGGCCTCGGCTTTGGCTTCGGCGGTGTCGAGGCCGGCGCGGACTGTGAGTTCTCCTGGGCCGCGCCGTGCTGAGCTTGCGTCGCTTGTACTTCCGCCGGAGGGCCCGACCGTTTTGGTCTCGCGATCAAGAAAACGGCAACCGCAAGCACCGCCGCTAACCCCAGAGCGTAGGGCCATTTTGCAGATGCTTTGTGCTGACCCAAGTTCTGCTGACCCAAATTCTGCTGGCCCACGATCGCCGGCGCAGAAACCGTTTTTTCAGTCTGGGCCGAAGGCGGCACCGGCAGACGCGCTCCCAAGCGATCGCTGATCTCCGCAATCGTCCATCGCTTCTCCGGATCAACTTGCAAGCAGTGCTTGGCAATTTCGCGGAATGGCTCTGGGACTGTCGCGGCTACTTCGGGCGCGCTCGGTCGTGCCCGGTCCCAAACCGGCAAGCGCTGCGTCAATGCCTCGACCAATGTCATCCCCAACTGCCACCTGTCGGCCGCCGTCGAAACCTCACCCGTTGCCGCTTCTGGCGGATCGTAGGCGCTCGCCGTCCGCGCGCCACGCCTCCTCTCGCCCACCACGCCCACAGCGTCGCTCGATAGCTTCACCTGGTCGCCAACGGCCAGAATATTTGAAGGTTGGATGCGCCCATGCGCGAGCCCCATGCCATGCACACACTGCACAGCCCGCAAAATCGGAGGAAGCATCCTCCGCACTTCCTCCGCTGTCAATGCCCGCTCCGGCAGAACCTGCGAAAGATTTTCCTCCGCGTACTCCTGCACCACATAAAGCAGCGCCGTGCCCTCGAGTTCGCAGCATCCCGCCGCGAAAATACGAATCAGATGCGGATGAGTCAGTTCGCTGGCTGTCTCCCATAGGAGCAATTGCTTTTCCGCGTCTGCCGCGTCGGCGGGAATCAGCTTGATGGCGGCTTTCGCGGGATCGCCCACACCCCCTTGCGCAAGGGTAAGGAATACGGAACTGTGATCGGAACCGCCTAAGTAGCTTAGCAGCGGAAATTTCCCATCGACGGTGCAGCCCACCCAGGGTTGCCAGGCCTCGCTCATATGGTCTCGCTCATTTTCGGAGTCTCACTAGCTCGCTATTGTATGTGACCGCGCGCACAAGCGGAACCGCCGACCGAAAGGTTGAAGGTGATTTCCGCGGGCTTCCGAGCAACAATCTTTCGGCACTTTATAATATCCGCATGGCTACCGTCCCCACCGAAATCCAGAGCCAGCGCTACATCAGCCTTGCTACCTTCCGAAAAAGTGGCGTCGCCGTGTACACGCCCATCTGGTTTGCCGAAGACAACAACAAACTCTACCTCATGACGAACAGCAAATCCGGAAAGTACAAGCGCATCCGCAACAACCCGCAAGTCAAGATCGCGCCCTGCACCATCCGCGGGAAAATCACCGGCCCCGAATTCCCCGCAACCATCCGCATCCTTCCGACGGAAGAGTTTGCTCGCGTCCGCCAGGCGATCAACCGAAAATATTGGCTCGCCCGTGTCCCGTTCCTGTGGCGCAACACCGACGCCTACCTCGAAATCACGCCCGCTTGAATCGGCCTGCATGAGTCCAACTATGCCGAACGGGCCCTCCCCAGCGAGTTTAGTGTTCTAATTCGGGAAAATTAGCACCGCACGGATGGTCGCATGACGTTTACGCTGGCTGCTCCAGCCTGTTACCATCGAAGGTTGTTCCAGGCCCCTGCATATTTTCTTCGGCAATTAAATTTTTTTCGGAGGCACCATGACCGTAAAAGTCGGCATTAATGGATTTGGACGCATCGGACGCAACGTTCTCCGCACCGCGCTCGCCGATAAGAACCTCGACTTCGTCGCCGTGAACGATCTCACCGATCCCAAGACTCTAGCCCACCTGCTCAAGTATGACTCTATCCTCGGCAACCTGCCGCACACAATCATCGCCGGCACCGACAATATTTCGATCGACGGCAAGATAATCAAAGTCTTCAAGGAAAAAGATCCCGCTGCCCTGCCCTGGGACTCCGTGGGTGCTCAAGTGGTTATCGAGTCCACGGGAAAGTTCACCGACGCCAACGAAGCGAAGAAGCATTTGCGTGGCACCGTGAAAAAAGTGATCATCACGGCCCCCGGGAAGAACGAAGACCTCACGGTTGTGCTCGGCGTGAACGGAGACAAGTACGATCCCGCCAAGCACCACATCATCTCGAACGCTTCCTGTACGACGAATTGTCTGGCCCCAGTCGCCAAGGTCGTCAACGATAACTTCAAGATCGTCAGCGGCACCATGACCACCATCCACTCCTATACGAACGATCAGGTGATCCTCGACTTCCCGCACAAAGATTTGCGGCGAGCCCGCGCAGCGGCGATCAACATGATCCCGACCTCGACGGGCGCCGCCAAAGCGCTCAAACTCGTCATCCCCGAACTGGCCGGCAAACTCGACGGCTTCGCCATGCGTGTACCCACGCCCAACGTCTCGGTCGTCGACCTCGTCGTCTGGGTGGAAAAGAAGACCACCAAAGAAGAGGTGAATGCTGCCCTGAAAAAAGCCTCCGAGTCAGGCCCGCTGAAGGGCTACCTCGGCTTCGAGGAGAACCAACTGGTCTCGTCCGATTTCAAAGGAGACGCCCGCTCCTCCATCGTCGACGCGCCCATGACCCTGGTGGTCGGCGGCAACTGCGTCAAGGTGATCTCGTGGTATGACAACGAGTGGGGATACTCTTGCCGTGTCCGTGATCTGATCAACCTGATGTCGGCCAAAGGGCTGTAAGTTTCTGGTAGCGTCGTACCTGGATAACTAATGACGAACGACCAACGGCGGACAACCAACGTCGAATGACGGAGCGCTTCCCATGTCCAAACTTTCTATACGCGATCTTCCTCTCAACGATCACCGCATCTTCATGCGCGTCGACTTCAACGTCCCACTCGACGACGGCCGCGTCATGGACGACACCCGCATCCGCGAAACCCTGCCCAGCATCGAGTACGCTCTGCGTCACGGCGCCCGCCTCATCCTCGCGTCTCACCTGGGCCGCCCCAAAGGCAAGGCGAATCCAAAGCTGAGTCTGAAACCCGTCGCCGAGCGTCTCCGCATGCTGCTCGACAAGGAACTATCGCGCGGCGAGAACGTTGGCTTCTGCCCCCAGTGCGTTGGGGCCGAAGCCGAAGAAATGGCGCTCAAGCTCGAGAAAGGCCAGGCGCTGCTGCTTGAAAACCTGCGCTTCCACGCCGAAGAAGAAAAGAATGACGAGAATTTTTCCAAGCAACTCGCGAAGCTTGCGGAGTTCTATGTCAATGATGCCTTCGGCACTGCCCATCGTGCCCACGCTTCCACGGTTGGCATCACCCGGTTCCTGCAAAAATCCGCCGCCGGGCTGCTCATGGAAAAAGAGCTGCAATATCTGGGCCGCGTCCTGCAGAACCCCGAGCGCCCTTTCGTCGCCATCCTGGGCGGCGCCAAAGTCAGCGACAAAATCGGAGTCATCCAGAACCTGCTCAGCAAAGTTGACGTTCTCATTATCGGCGGCGGTATGGCCTACACTTTCCTCAAAGCGCAAGGCGAATCCGTTGGCAAGAGTATGGTCGAAGAAGACAAGATCGAACTCGCCCGCAACCTTCTGCAGCAGGCGAAAACTCACAAGCTCAAGTTCCTCCTGCCCACGGATCACGTCATTGCCGACCGTGTCGAAGCCAGCGCCTTGACCAAAATCGTCAGCCGCGGCGAGCCCATCCCGGCCAACATGATGGCCCTCGATATCGGCCCGCGATCGATCGAAGCGTTTTCCGAAGAGGTAGCCCGCGCCCGCACCATCGTTTGGAACGGTCCCATGGGCGTTTTCGAAATGGCGCCCTTTGCTAAAGGCACCTTCAAGATCGCCCATGCCGTGGCGGAAAATCCCGGAGCCACATCGATCGTAGGCGGCGGAGATTCCGTAGCCGCCGTCAAAGCCGCTGGCGTAGCCGACAAGATCACCCATATTTCAACCGGCGGCGGCGCCTCGCTAGAATTTCTGGAAGGCAAAAAGTTGCCAGGGGTCGAAGCGCTGACCGATAAGAAATAGGTGTCAGGTGTAGCTTTTGGCTTTTGGCTCGTAGCTTCTATGCTTTGTATCAGGACATCGCTTTAGCGATGCCGAAAGCGGCACTTCGCCGACTGCCCCTTTAGGGGCCGCTATGTCCGACTTCGCAGCCCAACTGACTTTCGCCAACAGCAAGATGCTCGAACTCTGCGGCCCCGGCGACATTACAAAGGAGACCACGGAAGCCATCGTCAACGCCGCCAACTCGTCTCTGCTCGGCGGCGGAGGCGTGGACGGAGCCATTCACTGGGCTGGCGGCCCCTCGATCCTCGAGGAGTGCAAGCGCATCGTGGCCAAGATCGGCGCCCTCCCCGCCGGCAAAGCGGTTATCACCACCGGCGGACGATTGCCCGCCAAATATATAATTCACACTGTCGGCCCAGTGTACCGCGGAGGCCAACAGCACGAGGCCGAGACGCTCGCCAGTTGCTATCGCGAGTCGATCCGCATCGCCGACGACCACGGAATCCGATCGTTGGCCTTCCCTTCCATATCGACCGGAGTCTTCGGCTATCCTGTTCACGAGGCCGCTGAAATCGCGGTTCGCACCATTGTCGAAGTTCTGCCGCCCTGCACCCATGTGGAACACGTTTGTTTCGTGCTCTTCGACGTTGCCACCTGCAAGACGTACGTCCGGGCCGCCGAAAAAATCTCCCGCGAATCCCTGGCAATTTCCGTTATCTTCACAAAAGGTCCCTCATGAGAAAAAAACTCATCGCTGCCAACTGGAAGATGTACAAAACCCCCGAACAGACCCGTGACTTCTTCCGCGATTTCCTGCCTCTGGTCCGCGGCTCCGATGGCAACGAAGGCCGCGACGAAATCGTCGTCTGCCCCACCTACCTCTGCCTTGACGCCGCCGTCACCGCAGCCAAAGGATCGAATGTCGCCATCGGAGCCCAAGATCTCTACTGGGAAAAGGACGGCGCCTTCACCGGTGAAATCAACGCGGCGATGCTCGTCGCCGTCGGCGTCACCCATGTCATCATCGGGCACTCGGAACGCCGCCAGTACTTCGGCGAGACCGATGACACCGTCAACCTTAAGCTCAAGTCTGCCCTCGAGGCCGGACTCGTCCCCATCGTCTGCGTGGGAGAAGTGCTCGAAGAACGCGAAGCTGGACTTACCGACGATGTGCTGCGCCGCCAGTGTCTCCGCGCTTTTCACAAGGTCTCGGCCAAGAAAGCCGTCAGCCTGGTCGTCGCCTACGAGCCGGTCTGGGCCATCGGCACGGGAAAGACCGCAACCCCGCAGATGGCCGCAGACGCGCACGCCATCATCCGAGCCGAAGCCGCCGAATCTTTCGGCCAGGAATTCGCCGACAAACTCCGCATCCTCTACGGCGGCTCCGTCAAACCGGAGAACGCGCATGCCCTGATGTCCGAGGAGGAAATCGACGGTGCTTTGGTGGGCGGAGCCTCGCTCGACCCCAAGTCGTTCGCGGCCATCGTAAAGTACTAGCCGCTAGCGATGGCGCAGGTTCTTCCACTGTAGAGACGCGGCCAGCCGCGTCTCTACGGGAAATCAGACTCCATTACTTGGAATGCTTGTCGTTGTAAATGCTCTTGCTAATCCGGTTCTGCTGACGATTGATCCCTTTCTGCTCGGCCTTGGTGAGATGGCCGTTGTGCTCCGCCATGTCCTTCTGCTCGCGGTTCTGCACACTGGACTCGCGCTTCTCGAGATTGGCGGCTTGCTGCGAGTTCAATTTGCCGCTCTTGATGCCATTGCCAATGCGTTGTTGCTGGTTTTCCTCACGGCCGTTTACCTGATTGACACGCGGATGCCCTGGATCGACCACGCCAGGTCCCGCACCAGAAGTAGTTGAGGTTTGAGCAGAGGCGGAACCGGCGAGCATGAGTCCTCCGACTGCCAGGATTAGCAATGAGTTGGTGAATTTATTGTTCATGTGGATAGAAACCCCTCGATGAAAGATTAGTTGCGCGGTGGGATGATGAGGTTACCTAAGTGATCGCTCGCAAGTTACCATCTGAGTATGTGGGGGATGTTGCTGTCTGCGGCCTTGGATCCTTGTTGTGCGTTGATCATGCAAACAAGATTCACACAAAAAAGACCACGCTCATTACCGAACGTGGCCTCTTACTAACACACTCTATCGCCACCTCTCGCCTTACGCTGCCGCGACTTTTTGTTCCGCCGCGACGGTATAGACTACAACCGCTTTTCTCCCGCCTTTCGAGGTGGTGGCGCAGATCGAATTCAAGTTGACGCCCTTAGCGGCGAGTTTGTCCAAGCACTCCGCCAGTGCGCCAGGCTTGTTGGGTAACTCGCACTCCTCGGCGGCGGTTTCTTTGTAAGTTACGCCTACTCCGTCCAGCGCTTTCTTGGCTCGCCGTGTATCCTCGACGACGAGTTCCACCGTGCCTGTCGTCCCTTGCGCGGTTCCGAGGAGAGCGAGAATGTTTACCTTGGCGCTTCCCAGTGTGCGAGCGATTTCCGCAACTGTACCCGGTCGATTCTCAATCGAAATTGTGAACTGCTTGGTCTTGGCCATGTTGGCTCCTCCTAATGGCTTGCTGGCTGGGAATTATACGCCTGAGTGCGGAAACGCGTACCAAGCATCTCCCGGCGCGAAGCAGGCGACCAGCGAGCGGGGCATGTTAACTTTAAAGGTATTAACCCGTGTTTACTACCACCCCCTTCCCCCCTTCGTTGGGGAATCATGGGGTTAGGGGGAGTCTTACCGCCAAAATCTAGAGCGCACAGGACTTATTTTCAAAATATTCCGCAATAAGGAGTTAGGTGGATTTCTCGCTTTATTCTCCGATTGCGGGGGCTGGAAGACGAGAACCGCCGATTGAAGCAACTGGTGGCCGATCTCAGCCTGGACAAAGAGGCGAGTTTGTCGAGTCAGAGAGTGACCCGCGCTTTAGAGCAGGTGATCGAGCAGCGGGGCCTGCCAGAATCAATCCGCTGTGACAACGGACCGGAGCTGACCTCGCGGCACTTCTTGGGCTGGTGCGAGGAGCGCAAGATCCAGTTGATTCACCGTTGCGCTTCTCCGACCTCCATCCCACCGTACTTGCTCTTCCAGCCGTACAATGTCGCCTCGCTGATGCCGTGCTCTCGAGACAGCTCCGCGATCTTCCTCCCTGCCTCATGCTCCTTCAGAATCCCTACGATCTGCTCCTCGCTGAATCGTCCTCTCTTCATCTCCATGGTCCTCCTTCGTCGCTACCGCCGCGACGTGAGGTCCCCAATTCTAGCTGGTTGAGTTTTTCGAGGGCAGGTCACACCCTCGGGAGTTGATGAGCGAAAGGGTGGGCCAGGCCCCCCCTACTCTCCCACACTCGTGTGGGGCGGACACTCCTGTCCGCCGCCTTTGACCTTGGGGTTGCTCTGGACTTGTTCGGACGCAAAGGACAAATTCGAAGTCAAAGTCAAAGGCACGAGCAAAATCAAAGGCAGCGTACAGGAGTGTCCGCTCCACACCAAACCTAGACATGTGCTGACGCGGAAAAGGCCACGTTCAATTAAGAACGTGGCCTTTATTTTATGCCGGCAACGACCTACTCTCCCACACACTTTCGCGTGCAGTACCATCGGCCCAGCGGGGCTTAACTTCCGTGTTCGGGATGGGAACGGGTGGAACCCCCGCGGTAAGATCACCGACAACTTGGAGCCGTCAGCCATCAGCCGTCAGCCATCAGCTCAACCTTGTTCGCTGGGGCTGCTTACTCCGCCGATGGGCGGCAAACTTTTGAAAGAGCTTGAGGACGAAGCCTCACAACTGAATAGATTGGGGAGACGGGGCAAGCCCCGCCTCTATTACTTGGCGATTTCGTCGGCGCCAGTCGTCAGTACTGTGTCTTCAGTTGCGTCCAGTTTCTGACGCTTCTGAGGAGGCCATCGGCTTTCGAACAAGTTCGAACTGAAAGCTGATGGCTGAGTGCTGACGGCTGTTTCTGCACCGAGTAAATTTTATGGTCAAGCCGAACGGGCGATTAGTACAGGTAAGCTACACGCGTTACCGCGCTTCAACATCCTGCCTATCAACCAGGTAGTCTACCTGGGCCCTTCATTACCCTTAAGGGTTGGGAGATCTCATCTTGAGGAGTGCTTCCCGCTTATATGCCTTCAGCGGTTATCACAACCGAACTTCGCTACCCAGCGATGCCATTGGCATGACAGCTGGATCACAAGAGGTTCGTCCATCCCGGTCCTCTCGTACTAAGGACAGGCCCTCTCAAATCTCCTGCGCCCACAACAGATAGGGACCGAACTGTCTCGCGACGTTCTGAACCCAGCTCACGTACCGCTTTAATAGGCGAACAGCCTAACCCTTGGAACCTTCTACAGCTCCAGGATGCGATGAGCCGACATCGAGGTGCCAAACCGGAGCGTCGATATGAACTCTTGGCTCCGATCAGCCTGTTATCCCCGGCGTACCTTTTATCCGTTGAGCGATGGCCATTCCATACAGAACCACCGGATCACTAAAGCCTACTTTCGTACCTGCTCGACTTGTAGGTCTCGCAGTCAACCACGCTTATACTTTTGCATTCGACGGCTGATTTCCAAACAGCCTGAGCGTAGCTTCGCGCGCCTCCGTTACAATTTAGGAGGCGACCGCCCCAGTCAAACTACCCGCCTTACTATGTCCTTCTCCCGGATCACGGGAGTAAGTTAGAACCACAGAACTCGCAGGGTGGTATCTCACCGTTGGCTCCTCCAAGTCCGAGAACCTGAAATCAAAGCCTCCCACCTATCCTGCGCAGCAAGTGCCATAGTTCATAGTAAAGGTATAGTAAAGGTGCACGGGGTCTTTCCGTCTAGTTGCGGGCAACCGGCATCTTCACCGGCACTACAAGTTCGCCGTGCCAGTTGGCAAGACAGTCGCACTTTCGTTACGCCATTCGTGCAGGTCGGAACTTACCCGACAAGGAATTTCGCTCAGTTATGTCTCACTCCGTTTCCGGAGAAGCTGGACTTTATCTTTCACATCCCGTGTTCATTGATTTCGCGATGTTTCGAATTTCTTCGATACCCTCGCTGGTCAAGTGTTCCTTCTTCGTCATCAGTTGCAGAATCTTTCTGAACTTCGCAAAATCTACCCTCTTCTTTGATTTCAACGGATGCTTTTCAAAGAAGGGAACGATGCATTCATTCAGGTGATCCAAGCTTCGTACTCGATATGCCATTCGCTCCGCGTGATTCGTCCGAACCACTCCGCAGCCGAAGAATGCCTTCAGTGCGTGGAGTAACTGGATATCTCGTTCGTGCTGCACAACTGTGAATTCAGGAAGAACCTGGAATCCAGAAGTCATCTCAGGGTGCGGATTGATTCCGACGAAGAAACAACCTTCGCCGTCAACGAATCCTACGACCCATTGCGCTTCCAGCCTTTCAGGATGTGGCTGAACGTGAAGTCTCTGAGGGTTCTCCATAGTGGAGCCTTCCCTGCGGATTGTCCCCTTGTCCGTCGGATTTTGACTGCTGTCATCGTCGACAGCGAGTACCGATCGGCTGTATGAGGAGTTTCCCGCATATAGTTCAGTTTTACTAAGGCTAGCGAATCGTTAACCTTAGGACCGTTATAGTTACGGCCGCCGTTCACTGGGGCTTCAGTTCAAAGCTTCGCCTTGCGGCTAACCTCTCCCTTTAACCTTCCAGCACCGGGCAGGCGTCAGCCCCTATACGTCGTTTTCGACTTAGCAGAGACCTGTGTTTTTGTTAAACAGTCGCAATGCGCATTTCTCTGCGGCCTCTTCGGGCTTGCACCCTAGTGAGGCACCCCTTTTCCCGAAGTTACGGGGTTAATTTGCCGAGTTCCTTACCAACTGTTCTCACGAGCGCCTTAGAATATTCTTCTCGTCTACCTGTGTCGGTTTGAGGTACGGATCCCATATGTTCTCCTTAGAGGATTTTCTCGGCAGTGTGGAATCAGCAGCTTTCCCCCATACGGGGTACTGCTTTGCGTCTCAGTGATAACTCTCTCGCGGATTTGCCTACGAGAAACACCTTACACGCATCGACCGTCATAGCCATAGGACGGCCTGCTTATCCTTCTGCGTCTCCCCATCGTGATAACGACCACACGGGAGGTCCGGAATATTAACCGGATGTCCATCAGTTACGCCTTTCGGCCTCACCTTAGGAACCGCCTGACCCTGAGCGGATTAACCTTTCTCAGGAAACCTTAGACTTTCGGCGCGGAGGGTTCTCGCCTCCGTTATCGCTACTTATGCCGGCAGGGTCTCTTCTCAACAATCCACCAGTCTTTTCAGTCTGGCTTCAAATCGTTGGGAATGCTCTCCTACCACGCACCGCTCTAAAGCGATGCATTCGCTGCTTCGGTAACAAGCTTAAGCCCCGTTAAATTGTCGGCACCGGACCGCTTGACCAGTGAGCTATTACGCTTTCTTTAAAGGATGGCTGCTTCTAAGCCAACCTCCTGGCTGTCTGGGCGTTCCGACTTCCTTTCCCACTTAGCTTGTATTTTGGGACCTTAGCAGGCGATCTGGACTGTTTTCCTCTCGACAACGAAGCTTAGCCCCCGCTGTCTGACTCCCGTACTGGTTGTTCTATGGCATTCGAAGTTTGATTGGATTCTGTAAGCTGGAAAGCCCCATAGTCCATTCAGATCTCTACCACCACGACAAATCATACGAGGCTAGCCCTAAAGCTATTTCGGAGAGAACGAGCAATCACGGAATTTGATTAGCCTTTCACCCCTACCCTCAGCTCATCGGAGCTTTTTTCAACAAACAGCCGTTCGGCCCTCCAGTAGGTTTTACCCTACTTTCAGCCTGGCCAAGGGTAGATCATCCCGCTTCGCGTCTATTCCTGCCAACTTGTGTTCGCCCTATTCGGACTCGCTTTCGCTACGGCTCGCTTACGCTTAACCTTGCTGACAAGAATAACTAGCCGGCTCATTATGCAATAGGCACGCGGTCAGACTTTCGGCTTGCGCCGCATAGTCCTCCCACCGTTTGTAGGCACACGGTTTCAGGTACTATTTCACTCCCCTCGCAGGGGTTCTTTTCACCTTTCCCTCACGGTACTGGTTCACTATCGGTCAGAAGAACGTATTTAGCCTTACGGGATGGTCCCCGTAGCTTCTCGCAGGGTTTCTCGTGCCCCGCGATACTCAGGTACCAGCTTCGAGTCCGGATTGTTTTCGCCTACGTGGCTATCACACTCTATGGCCCCTCTTTCCAGAGGGCTTCGACTAACAACCGGATTGGTAACTCTACTGTTGCTGGCCCTACAACCCCTGTGTCACCCGAAGGTGAAGCAGGTTTAGGCTGATGCGATTTCGCTCGCCACTACTTTCGCAATCGAGGTTTCTTTCTTTTCCTCCAGGTACTGAGATGGTTCACTTCCCTGGGTTCGCTCGCACCCGACTATGGATTCATCGGGCCGTACGGGGGTTTTACCCCCGTGGGTTTCCCCATTCGGAAATCCCCGGATCAAAGCCTGCTTGCGGCTCCCCGAGGCTTATCGCAGCTTGCCACGTCCTTCATCGCCGTCTTCTGCCAAGGCATCCACCATGCGCCCTTAGTAGCTTGACCACAAAATTTACTCAGCACACTGGTCGGCCTTCGGCCTCCCGCTATTAGCTTTTGGC
>CAVZZY010000001.1:55000-160085 GCA_963779995.1 uncultured Acidobacteriaceae bacterium
CCGCCTGCTGAGGCAGAGGTCCATCTTGTGAGTACGTTCAGACTTGAGCCCGAACATTTCCATCTCACGACTGGCACGTTCAACCTTTTGTCAAAGACCGATCCGCTTTCCGCCTGAGCGGTGCGCCTTCAGTCCGCCCAAACTCCTTGCGGGAATCTGTGCGTCCTCGAAACCTTTCAAAGCTATCGCGCTCCGGCGACCGCTGTCAACCCTCTGAGATCACAGGATTTCCACCTGTTTTCAACAGTCTGCTTTACGCAGGAGGGGAGTTTCTATCCGAGACTTGGAATGAACCAAAGCTGGAGAACTCTTTTTACAGCGCGCCCGAAAACGCGCTTCCGTCTCAGCTCGCCACAAAATCCGGCGCAAGCCGACGCGGAAGACGATTCATAAATTAAAGATCGCTGGGAGGCTCTGCTATTCGCGGAAACCCTTCAGGGAACTTTGTCCCCGAATGCGAACCCCGGAAAGGGGTCAATTGGAGGCTTACTGAATTGGATGCCCAAACCTCCGCGACGATTCGCGGAAACTCAGACACTAGTTCACTTGTCCTCGG
The DNA here is from genome assembly GCA_963779995.1 of uncultured Acidobacteriaceae bacterium. Classification (GTDB taxonomy): domain Bacteria; phylum Acidobacteriota; class Terriglobia; order Terriglobales; family Acidobacteriaceae; genus Acidiflorens. Next base: position 55,557 of record CAVZZY010000001.1, read on the forward strand.
CTCGATCCTTTATACCAAAGTGCCCGGCGTTAAGCAAGGGGGGAATCAAAAAAGTTATTTGGAGTGCACAGCGGAGTTGTGGGCTGCGGCCTTTTCGGGGGCAGGAGGGGTCTGAGCGAGGGCAGACTCTGGTCGGAAAGCCCTTCCACTGGAACGGTTTGGGATGCAAGCTTGCTTTTCCTCCGGCTTTTGGAGGGCCTCGCGGACAGAAGTGTCCGCGCCATGCGAGCCATCCTCTTTATAATGCTTGTTACCGGTGATTTCCGTTGTTCAACTCGGCGCCCTTGACTACGGCGAAGGTCTGCGTTTGCAGCGGACGCTGGTCGAACTGCGGAAGGTGGGACAGATTGGCGACGTGCTGCTGCTGCTTGAGCACTCGCCTGTCATCACCCTTGGACGCAACGCCAAGGCTGCCAACGTGCTCGCTTCGACCGAAGTGCTGGCCGCTCGCGGCGTCGAGGTGTTCGAGTGCGATCGCGGCGGGGATGTTACGTTTCACGGGCCGGGGCAACTGGTGGGGTATCCGATATTTGATTTGCGGGGGTACGACAGCTCTCAGCTGTCAGCTGTCAGCTCTCAGCCAGGACTCTCGACCGGCGTAGCGCAGCCTTCGTTGCTGCGGCGCAAGACGCTCGGGGTCGTCGATTACGTTCGGCGGCTGGAAGAGGTGCTGATCCGTACGTGCGGCGATTTCGGCATTCCAACGAAGCGCGTCACCGGTCTAACCGGCGTGTGGACAGGGTCCGATTGTGTGGGATCGGGTTCCTTCGGCTCAGCTCAGGACAAGCTTCGACCCGATCAGGGCGGGTCGGAGACCGGCCACCACACAAGAGAGGCTAAAATCGCTGCGATTGGCGTGCACATTTCGCGCTCGGTTACTTCGCATGGATTTGCTTTGAACGTGAATACGGATCTCAGCTACTTCGACCTGATCGTGCCCTGCGGCATCACGGCAAAGAGGGTGACCTCCATGGAGAAAGAACTGGGGCGGGAGCTCGACTTGAACGAGGTGGCACAGGCGGTGTCGCGAAACTTCGGCAGCGTCTTCGGGAGCAAGATGCTTTGGGTTGAGACGATCGACGCGTTGCTTGGGCATGTCGTCGGAGTTCCTCTGAAGACACCCGAAGCAGTGCGCCGGCTGCGCGGAGAGGATGATCTGGCTTTGGGCTGACGCACAGCGTTGTTTTCGCTGCTACGTTTTCGCGGACAAGAGTGTCCGCGCCACACTATTCTGCGCTAGCATGTTTGCGGACTGTTATGTCTAAGAAGCGCATCGCCACGACGCGAGTTGCGAAAAGGAAATCCGCTGATCCTCTTAAGCCAGCCGTTGCCGACGGCGATCTCCGCAGCTACACCATCCGGGATTACCGGCTCGAAAAGCCTAGCTTCACCCTGCGTCAGGTTCGCGCTGGGGACGAGGTTCGCTATGAAGTGGAGAGCGGTGATCTTTCCCGGCCCGCGCCTCCGATTCGCGAATCTGAATATCTTAGCCGGGAGCAATGCATCGAGATCTATCGCTGGATGCTGCTTAACCGGCGCATGGAAACGGCGCTGGAAAATCTCTACAAGCAGGGGCAGGTGGTGGGAGGGGTTTACTTTGGGCTGGGGCAGGAAGCTTGCTCCTGCGCCTCGGCTTACGCGCTCGATGAAGATGAGTGGCTGGGGCCGATGATTCGCAACCAGGGGGCGCTGCTGGTGCGTGGCTTCTCGCCCGCCGACATCATGATGCAGTATATGGCGAAGTCGGGATCGCCAACCAAGGGACGCGATGCTTCGTCGCACTTTGGCGATATCGAAAAGCGCAACGTGGTCTCGCCGATTTCTACTTTGGGCGATTTGATTCCGGTGCTTGCCGGCGTGGCGCTGGGGGCACGACTGCAGGGCAAACACATCGCGGTCATGACTTACATTGGCGATGGTGGACAGTCGACCGGTGTGACTTATGAGGGACTGAATTTCGCCGCGGTGCAGAATCTTGGGCTGGTGCTGATTGTCGAGAATAATCTTTGGGGATACTCCACTCCTGCGGACATGCAATTCCGCGTCAAAGATCTGGCCGAACGCGCGATTGCTTACGGGATTCCAGGCGTGATCGTCGATGGCACCGATGCTTGTCAGGTTTACGACGCTTGTCATGAAGCTTGTGAGCGGGCGCGGCGCGGCGAAGGGCCAACGCTGATCGAAGCGAAAATGATGCGCATGAAAGGGCACGCTATTCATGATGCGGCGGAGTATGTTCCCAAGCCGCTGTTTGAGTATTGGAAGCGGCGCGATCCGATTGCTCGGCTGGAAGATTATCTGGTGTCGAAGAAAAAGTGGCTGACCGCGGCGGACAACGAAGAGCTCATCGCCGGCGTGGAGCGGCAACTGGAGTCTGATCGGGAGCTCGCGGTGAATTCTCCCATGCCGTCACCTGAATCGGCCGCTGGAGGCGTGTATTGCGAAGCTGGATGCCATGAGATCAAGCCCAAGTACGCGATGCCGGAGTCGCGTGCGATTACAGCGCGCGGCGAGAAGTCCTCCGTTCCGAGACGCTCGGAGAGCGCGGTACATCTGAAATAAAGGACTCTTTTCATTGTGAAACCCAATGGAGATCAGCGCAGGGCTCCCGAATCGGATCCGGGATCGAAGCCCCATGCGAAGGACGATCTGAAATCTCTGCCCCTGCCGGAACTAGAGAAGCAATTGGAGTCGTCGCCGGACGGCCTCAGTCAAGCCGAGGCGCAGAAACGGCTAACGCAATATGGACCTAACGAGATTGAGGAAAAGAAGACAAATCCATTCCTGAAATTCCTCACCTATTTTTGGGGTCCCATTCCCTGGATGATCGAAGGTGCGGTGATTCTGTCGGGCGTAGTCCGGCACTGGGCGGACTTTTTCATCATCCTTCTTTTGCTCGTTTCCAACGCCGTGGTCGGATTCTGGGAAGAACACCAGGCGGGCAACGCCATCGCCGCTCTGAAGGCGAAGCTGGCGATCAAGGCCAAGGTGAAACGTGATGGGAAGTGGATCACCCCGGCGGCGCGTGAGTTGGTGCCGGGCGACGTCATCCGCGTGGGCCTGGGCGACATTGTGCCGGCGGATGCGCGCTTGCTGGCAGGCGATCCGGTAGAAGTTGATCAGTCCGCGTTAACCGGGGAATCTTTGCCCGCCACGCGCAAACCTGGCGAGGCAGTATTTTCGGGGTCGATCATCCGCCAGGGCGAAATCGACGCGATAGTGTACGCCACCGGTGAGAACACCTACTTTGGCAAGACTGCGCAGTTAGTACAGGAGGCTCATACCGTCAGCCATTTCCAGCGTGCCGTGCTGAAGATTGGCGATTACCTGATCATTCTCGCGGTGACCCTGGTCGTGTTGATACTGGCCGTCGCCCTCTTCCGTGGCGACCCGATCCTGAGCACGTTGGAATTCGCCTTGGTGCTTCTGGTGGCCGCGATCCCCGTGGCGATGCCCACGGTGCTGTCAGTGACAATGGCAGTCGGCGCACGTCTGCTGGCGAAAAAAGAAGCGATTGTGACCCGGTTGTCGGCCATCGAGGAACTAGCTGGCGTGGATGTGCTGTGCTCGGACAAGACGGGCACCTTGACCCAGAACAAGCTGACGTTGGGCGATCCATTCAGCGTGAACGGTATCCCTGCCGACCAAGTCATTCTCGACGCCGCACTGGCTTCGCGTGCGGAAGACAAGGACACGATCGACCTGGCCGTGATCGGCGGCCTGAAGAACGATCAAGCCTTGAAGGGTTATCAGGTGGTCCATTTCCAGCCGTTCGACCCGGTGCATAAGCGCACCGAAGCCACTGTCAAAGCCACGGATGGAAAACAGTTCCAGGTGGCCAAGGGAGCGCCGCAGGTGATTCTGCAGATGGCGACCAACGTCGGGGTGGTAAAGCCCGCCGTCGAGAAAGCTGTCAATGAATTTGCGGCACGCGGTTTCCGTTCATTGGGAGTGGCCCGGGCGGATCAGGAGGGCAAGTGGCAGTTTGTGGGTGTGTTGCCCTTGTTCGATCCGCCGCGCGAGCAGGCCAAAGCAACCATCGCGAGTGCCCGGCAGATGGGCGTGAGCGTGAAAATGGTTACCGGCGACCAAATTGCCATCGCCCGGGAAACCGCCCGACAACTAGGGCTCGGCACGGACATCCTTGATGCCAGCGGATTGGGCGACACGAAGCACCACGAGACGGCGCAGTCGGCGGAGGCCATCGAAAAAGCGGACGGTTTCGCCCAGGTATTTCCCGAACACAAGTTCCACATTGTGGATGTTCTGCAGCAGCGCGGCCATATCGTCGGTATGACCGGCGACGGTGTGAACGACGCCCCCGCGCTGAAGAAAGCAGACTGCGGCATCGCCGTTTCGGGCGCGACAGACGCGGCGCGCGCCGCGGCGTCCATCGTGCTGCTGGCGTCCGGCTTGTCGGTGATCATCGACGCGATCAAGGAGAGCCGCCGCATCTTCCAGCGGATGAACAGCTACGCGATTTACCGCATCGCCGAAACGCTGCGCGTGCTGTTTTTCATGACGCTGGCGATCCTGGTGTTTAACTTCTATCCGCTGACCGCAGTGATGATCGTGATGCTGGCGTTGCTCAACGACGGAGCCATTCTGTCCATCGCCTATGACAACGTTCATTACAAGGATAAGCCCGAGGCCTGGAACATGCGCCTGGTCCTGGGAATCTCCACCGTGCTGGGCGTCATCGGGGTCGTCTCCGCCTTCGGCTTGTTTTATCTCGGTGAGCGCGTATTTCACATCGACCGCGCGCACATCCAGACGCTGATGTACCTGAAACTGTCCGTAGCCGGACATTTGACGATTTTCCTGACGCGCACGCGCGGCCCGTTCTGGTCGATCCGCCCGGCGCGGATTCTATGGGCAGCGGTGCTCGGTACGCAAACGCTGGCGACTCTGATCGCGGTTTATGGGCTGTTTATGACACCCGTCGGCTGGGGCTGGGCAGCGTTCGTTTGGGGCTACGCCCTGGCTTGGGCCCTCGTGAATGACCGCGTGAAACTGCTCGCGTATCGGATTTTTGACCCTACTAAAGCCCCATTGTTGGCCACGAAGCCGCTCGATCTTACACCGCAGATCGCTGCACGGGCCTATGAACTCTACCAAGAGCGCGTCCGGGGCGAAAGCCAGGCAGATCAGGACTGGCTTGAGGCGGAGCGCGAGATTCGAAAGGATCAGGCGAAACAGCGCAAGGCTCCGTGAGTGCACTCGTGGGCCCCGGGAGTGCTGGCCGCAACCCACGTCCCAGAGAAATCCCAAGAAAAAAGCAGTTCTAATATCGCTATCCTCCCATGACAAGTCCTGTGGCTAAACGCTCGGGCAGGTTGGCGGCGGGGATTTTTTCTTGTGCGGAGGAGGTTGTAGGGACGCGATAGAAAGTCACGATCCAGGTTCGCGCACAGTGGCGAACTGATAAAATCAACTTTCGTCATGTCCGCATCTTCCCAGCTTGTCCAGATTGACCTTGGCCCGAGGCTCCCCAGCCCTAAGCCCTCGTGGCTCAGAGCGAAAGCTCCCGGGGGCGGCAACTTTCATAACCTTAAGAAACTGGCGCGCGGGCTTGGGCTGCATACGGTTTGCGAGTCGGCGCAGTGTCCGAATATTGGCGAATGCTGGCACCATCACACCGCGACCTTCATGCTGCTGGGCGATATCTGCACGCGGCATTGCGGCTTTTGCGCGGTGCCCAAGGGGCGTCCTGGAGCGATTGACTGGGACGAGCCGCGCCGCGTGGCCGAAGCCGTCGCCACGCTGGGGTTGCGTCATGCGGTCGTGACCAGTGTGAACCGCGACGACGACAACGTGGGCGGCGCGAGAATTTTTGCTGAGACCATCCGGCAGATTCGTGATTTGGTGCCGGAGTGCCGGGTCGAGGTGCTGATTCCCGACTTCCAAGGGGTGGAAGAAGCGCTGCGCATCGTGCTCGAAGCGAAGCCCAACGTGCTCAACCACAATACCGAAACCGTCCCGCGGCTCTACCGCGCGGTGCGCTCGGGAGCGCGCTATAAGCGGACGCTCGATCTTTTGGCGAATGCCAAAATGTGGGATCCGGCGATGGTTACCAAGAGCGGTGTGATGGTTGGCATTGGCGAGGAGACGGATGAACTGATCGAAGTCTTCCGCGACCTGGGCGAACACGGTGTGGATATTCTGACGATTGGGCAGTATCTGCGTCCTTCGAAAGACCATCTGCCGATGACGCGCTACTACACGCCTGCCGAGTTCGTCTCACTGAAAGAAGAAGCGCTGAAGTTTGGATTCAAGCACGTTGAGTCGGGGCCGCTGGTGCGGTCGAGCTATCACGCGCACGAGCAGGCGGAGGTCGCGGCGCGGTAGGCAGTCGTTGGTCGTTAGTCGTTGGTCTATGGCAAATGCGGATCCCTCGCTCCGCTCGGGATGACAATCCTTGAAAAAGGGTTCAGGACGGCTGACGACTGCTTCGCCAATGCGCGCCACGTTCCGCCTTACTTGCTCAAAGCAGGTTCCGGAGCCGAGTCCACCACCGGCTTCGCCAAGAGCATCTCGCCACTCGCCCCTTCGACCTTCATATCCATCCAGCGGTTTGCCTCATGATGCCCGGAAATTCTCAGTTTCAGGTAATTGTCCGTGAGCGCCTCGGTGAAATCGGCTCCGCCTGATTGCAGCGTGATCGCCTCGACCACTGTCCCGACCAGCGACTGCATGAACGCCGCTCTCTTCCTGGATGCAAGCTCCCGCAGCACCCGGTTTCTTTCCCGAGCCACAGCCACCGGAACCTGTCCCGGCTGTTCCGCCGCCGGCGTTCTCGGACGCGCCGAGTATGTGAACACGTGGAGATAAGTAAATGGTAGCTGTTCAATCATGCGCAGGGTTTCGTCGAACTCCGCTTCCGTCTCGCCCGGGAATCCCACCATCACGTCGGCTCCGATCGCTGCCGTCGGCATCGCCGCTCGAATCTTCAGGATCTTTTCCCGGTAATGCCACGGCCGGTACTTGCGATGCATGCGTCGCAACACCGCGTCGCTCCCGGACTGCATGGGCACGTGCGCATGCTTGGCGATCCGTCCAGACGCGGCTACCAGCGCGATCAGTTCGTCACTCCAATCCATCGGCTCGACCGAACTGATCCGCAATTTCTCAAGAGTCGTCCGCTCCAGAATGGCGCGAATCAGGCCGACCAGTCGCTGCTCGTTGGTCGTTAGTCTTAGCTGAGGGCTGACAGCCGAGAGCTGAGAGCTTCCCTCCAGATCCCGCCCCCACCGCCCCAAATTGATACCCGAAATCACCACCTCGCGATAGCCCGCCTCGACCAGCGTCCGTACTTCCGCGATGACACGCTCCCTGGGCAGCGATCGGCTCTGTCCCCGAACATACGGAATCACGCAGAACGAACAGCGGTTGTCGCATCCATCCTGCACCTTCAGGTTCGGACGCGTCCGCTCGTTGGCCGCTTCAAATACCGGAGCCGCCAGCAACTCGGTATGCGCAAAAATATCTCCCACAATCACATTAGCGGGATTGGCCGGTGGGCGTTCGCGGCGAGGATCCAGTCGTTGGTCGTCAGTCGTTGGTCGTTCGCGGTTCGACGGCGGAGGCTGGCTGGAAATCACCGGGTGGAAAGGCTCTTGCTCGCTAACGACCAACGACTGACGAGTAGCGGAAAGCTGCGCGAGCGAAACAAATCCCGTCGAAGAGGAAGTCGCAATCTCCGCCGCCTGGTGCTTGTGCGAATTACCCACAACCCACGTCACACCTGGCAGCGCTGCAAGTTCTTCCGGCGCCCGCTGCGCGTAGCAGCCGGTCACCAGAATGCGGCAATCCGGATTCACCCGCTGCAGCCGCCGTATTGACGCTCGAGCATCCTTATCCGCGCCCTCGGTGACCGTGCAGGTATTGAGCACAACAATTTCCGCATCGCGCGCCGCGCCGGCGCGTTCCAGTCCGCGCTCCAGAAATTGCCGCTCCAGCGCCGCCCCATCCGCTTGGGTGGCGCGGCAGCCAAAATTTTCTATATAGAAGCGAGCCACGCTCCTATACTAAACGAGTGGATGCTGCGACGGGAGGCGCACATGAAACGGCGCATTCTTCTGGTCGACGACGATCTCGCGGTCCTGCTGACCCTCAAGGCTGTTCTCGAACTCCACGGATTTGAAGTGGAAACCGCCGGCAGTTCCGCCGAGGCCTTTGCGCGCATGGAGTCCGCCGTTTACCACATGGTCATCAGCGACTTGAGCATGGAAACCGCAGAGGCGGGCCTGGAAGTCATCCGCGCCGCGCGCCGCCAGGCTTACGACCCCGCGACTGCGCTGCTCACAGCCTATCCTCCATCGGGAGAACATTGGCGAGGAGAGCATCGGAACGGAGAACATGGGGACGGAAAACATCGGGACGGAGAAGATTGGACGGGAGAAAACTCTGACTCCTTGCTCATCAAACCGCTGGGCACCGGCGATCTTTTGCGTCAGGTGGAAGCCCTGCTCATTCGCCACGCCGACAAGCGGGTCGGCCTCTAAGGCTCAACAAGCCCAGCGCCAGCGCAGGATGAGCATCCCGCGGGCCGGGCTTCCCGCAACGAATCAAATAATAATCAGGCGCTCGCGACCTGCCGCCCCTGCTGAAAGCATTCGCGGCACAGCACCGGCCTTCCTTGCGTCGGCCGGAACGGCACCGTAGTCTCTTTCCCGCATTGCGAACAGTTCGTCCGGGTCTCCGTCTTCGCGTACGAATGCGCGCGCGACGGTCCGCGCGTCGTAGCTCCCAGCACGGCCACTCGCTTGCCCTTGCAGTTCTTGCAGCGTTTGGGCTCGTTCTTGAACTGCTTGTCGTGGAAAAACGACTGTTCACCCGCTGTGAACACGAAATCCGTGCCACAATCGATGCACTTTAAAATCTTGTCCTGGTATTCCATTGAAGAGGCGCTCCAATTCAGGTCCCTGCTCTGCACGGGAGACCCGAATAGGGAAAGATCCGGTTCACATCGTGGGCAGGAGATTTACATCCCCCTCGTGCTTACCCCTTGGATTCGGCCCGCCATACGTTGCACCGCATGGTTATTGACTTAGCGATTGACACAACACCTGGGAAATTCGAATGACCTCCGCTTGGAACAATCTTCGGTCTGAATTTTTAAGTGTGAGGAACGGGCCATCCGGCCAGCGAACGGCCCGTTTTTCCTCAGTCCTGTTCCTTGCGTGCTTTCTTGCGGCTGCGCTTGCGAGCCAGTGCTTCTTTTACCCGCTTCCTCTCGCCGGGCTTCAGGTAAAACGAGTGACGCTTTACTTCCTTGATAATGTCCTCGGTTTGCACCTTCCGCTTGAACCGCCGAAGCGCGTTTTCGAGGGATTCACCCTCTTGAAGTCGAACTTCCGCCAACGGCCTACACCCCCCCGCTCGTCCTAACTGGACCCGTTAGTTATGGCAAGTATTGCCCTCCTAAGTCAAGTGGAATGTGCAGGAATCTTCACACCGCCTCAGAAATTCAATCGCACCGAAAACTGCATCTGCCGGGGAGCAACTGAGCTGGCAGGCTTCATAAGACTCGCAGGTTGCTGATAATAAGCCGGATAATAAGTATTTCCCGCGTATTGTGTGCCCTTAATGAACTGGCCCGCCGTGCTCTGGAAGCCATTGTCCGTCACCACCAACCTCTCATTGTTGCGATTAAACAGATTGAACGAATCTCCGCTCAACTCCAGATGAAGCCGTCCGCCGAGGTTCATCATCCTTCCCATCTTCAGATCCATGCTCGCGTAGTCCGGACCGGTAAATGCATTGCGCCCATACCCGGACAGACGGTCGTTGCTCGTGTTCCCGTCCTGATTCGGATCTCCCGACACCATCGCGTTCGCGGGGCGTCCGCTGCCATACGTCATGATCCCGGAAACCCTCCAGTGATCGAATATCGCCGCCAGAGCTTTCTGCCCCTCGGCAAACGGATGCGGCTCTTCGATGGCTGAAATCGTCAGCCTTTGCCGCTGATCGGTCACGCTCGGCCCCCGCTCACTCTTCGTGGAGTACGAGTTCTGCACCGTTACCGGCTGTCCCGCCACTAGCGCGTCCTGGCCGTCGTCGAGGGCGTGCGCCCAGGTGTACGCGAGGTTGAAATACAGCCCGCTCGACATCCGCTTGCGCAGCGAAACCGTCATGCCGTTGTACAGGCTCGACCCCGCACTCTCAAACTGGTCGATTGCCCCCAATTGCAAGATCGGACGTTGCAACGCGTTAATGCATGGTGGATACGGACAACTGATGCTGTAACTCGTTTGCCACGTCGCAAACGACCACACGTTATAAAACGCATTTGGAACAACAGCGCCGGCCGCGTCGGAAATCGGATAGCTGTAATAAGTCGGCGGCGGGAGATTCACATCTCGCGCCCGGATCATATCCACCCCATGCACGAACAGGTAAGATATCGTCCCCTTGAAGCCGCCGGCCACTTCCCGCTCCAGGCTCAGACTTGCCTGCTGCACGCGTGGCGTCTTAAAGTCCGGGGCAAATGCCGCCACCTCGCTGGTCGCATACGGCTGCCACGCCGCCGGTATCGTGCACGAGACCGGCCCCCGGGACAGTTCACCGCCGCATTCGGATAGGCGGGAAAGACCTGATGTTGGGAGGTAACCGTATTATCGAGAGAAATGAAATTATCGCTCAGCCCATTGTCATTGATCACCGCCGACTGGTAAGTCTGCGGAATGCGGGTATAAAAAATTCCAAATCCCGCCCGCACCATGAGCGGCCGATCGGTGCCGATGGCATACCCGATTCCCACCCGGGCGCAAAATTCGTTTCTTGTAACGGCATCTTCCCCACCTGCGGCCACAGCGGATTACTTACCATGCCCGTCTTCGAAAACGTCTGCAGGTCGTAGCGCGCTCCCATGCTTAAGCTGAAGTGCGGCGTCAGCCGCGTCGTGTCCTGCACGAACGCCGAGTAGTCATTGCTGTTCGGATGCGACACCGGATTCCCGAAATTCTGCTCGTAATACCGCGGCACATTGTGCGCCCACGCCCGCAGCGGGGTTAACTCCAGCCCCTCATGCATCGGCTCAAACGGAATCGGTAAAGACCATGGATTCACCGAAATGTTGTCGTATAAATACTCCCCACCGAACAGCGACGGGAAGTAATCGTAGTCCCAGGTCTGCATCGCGTCGGCCCCGAACTTCCACTGGCTTCGCCCGCGGCTCAGACTCAAAGTCTCCGCCATGTGCAAACGGTGCTCCCGGGTTTGGCGCGGCAGTGTCGACGACTGCCCAAAATCCTCCATCCAACTGTAGACACTCGTCTGCGTCCCGGTCGTATTGGGAAACTGCTGCTCCAGATCGCGCGAAAACTGCACCCGCAGATGGCTTGTCAGCCGCGGCGTAATGCCGCTCAGCAAACTGAGCGACGCGCTTTCCGTCGCCACGTCCTCTTCCCCGTTCGCGCTGATCGAATCAAAGGTAATCGGACTCCCCGGATCAAAATAGACGTTGTTCGTCCCGTAAGACCGCGATGTGCTCAGCCGTGCCGTAAGAAACTGATGCGGGGAGAGCACCCGCTCCAGCTTCACAAATCCCGTCTCCCCCAGCAACTTCGCGTGAAACATTCCGCCCATGGTAGAGAGCTGTGCCGCCGACGCCGTCACCAGCGCCTGGTCGCAGGCCGGTCCGCCAATCGCGGGATTGCAGATCTCGTAATCCCCTGGCGTCGGGTAAATGCCCATCAGCGGCACCACCGCCGTCTGACCGTTGTCGAACTCCACCACCGCCGGCACATTAAAAATGTGCTGATCGTATCCCGCAAACAAAAACGTCTTACTGCGCTGGATCGGCCCTCCGATCGTCGCGCCGAACTGGTGCTGCTCGTTGCTGGGATTGAAACCCACAAACGGCGGCGCGGCTCCTCCCAACTCACTGTCGCGCAAACGATAGAAAGTGCTTCCGTGCCAATGGTTGGTGCCCGACTTGGTCACCACATTCACCACCGCGCCCCCAGCCCGCCCCGACTCTGCTCCATAACCGCTCGACTGCACGCGGAACTCCTGTATCACTTCGTCGGAAAATTGGTAAGGCGCGTGATACCGTCCCGACGCCTGCGCATAGAACCCGTTATTGTTGTCCCCTCCATCCACCAGGAAGCTCGTGTTGTATCCCCGAATCCCGCCATAGGAGAGATCGCCGTTCGAACCCGAAGTCAACCCTCGCGGATCCTGCGTCACGCCCGGCGACAACAACAACAGATCGGTGAACCTGCGCCCATTCAGCGGCAGATCCTTGATCGCCCGCTCATCCACCAGCGCCGAAACCGAACTCGGATCCGTCTCCGCCATGCGCGGCGCCTCCGACACCGTAATCGATTCCTTCGGCCCCGCCACCTTCAGCTTGAAGGTCAACTGGGCCGCCGCGCCCACCTCGACCCGAATCACTGGCGAAATCTGGGGCGACATCCCCTCCGCCTCTGCTCGCGCCGAATACTGCCCCGGCGGCAGCAGGTCCACCGCGAATCGTCCCGCGGAATCCGTCGCCGAGTGATAGCGGATCCCGGTCTCGACCCGGATCGCCATGATATCCGCGTTCGTAATTACCGCTCCCTGCGCATCTAATACCACGCCCCGCAATGCACCCGTGGATGCATCCTGCCCCCAGGCGCCAGAGGCAATAAGAAGGATGAGTTGAAAGAGGAATACGCGGAAGACAACTACCCTGAAGACATTGCGAATCGCAGCCAGAAACGGCTCGCGGCGGCGGCACATACGAATCCCCTCGTGTCCGAGACTTCGGAATCGGAGGGGATTCCGGAAACCCTGCGAATGTATATATCAAAGTGCATCGCGGCCGTATGTGACGCGCGCACAGGCAATATGTTCAGTTTTGTGGTTGTGGTGAATCATACGGTGGAGCGACGGGCGTCTCCGCCCGTCCAACAGTATCGCGGCCGGGCGGGGGCGCCCGGCTCTCCACCGACAAACCTGTATCGACTCAGTGTGCCGGAGCTGCTGCGGGGGCCGCTGGCTTCGCGCCAAAGTCCACCTTCGGCACCGCACGCGACGCTTCCGTAGCCTGGAAGTACGCCGGGTTCTGCTTGTAGCCGGCAAACCCTGCGTACAGGCTGTTCGGGAACTGCAGCACATAAGTGTTGTAATCCTGCAGCGTGTCGTTATAGCGCTTGCGCTCGACGGCGATCCGGTTCTCCGTTCCCGCCAGTTCATCCTGCAAGCGCAGAAAATTCTCATTGGACTTGAGCTGCGGATAATTCTCCACGATCAGCAGCAGCCGCCCGATCGCTCCATCCAACTGCCCGTTCGCGGCAATCTTATCGGACGGCGTCTGCGCCGAAAGCAGCGCTGACCGCGCCTTGGCGATGTCCCCAAACACGGTCACTTCCTGCTGCGCATATCCCTTCACTGTCTCCACCAGGTTCGGAATCAAATCGGCGCGCCGCTGCAGCACGATATCCACCTGCGACCACGCCGCCTTCACCGCCTGATCCTTTGCCACCAGTTGATTGCGCACGCCCACGTACTGCCCAAACAGCGCCAGCACGATCAGCACCAGCACTACCAGTACAATCAATCCCTTGCTCATATCCCTCTCCTGAATAGAAAATTAATCGCAAGTGTAAAAGCCACGCAACTCTTATGCCGCCGGATCCAGCATCTTGTCCACTGCCGCCGTCACCTGTTCCACCAGCTTCAGATAACGCGCAAACACCTCATCCACCTTCGCCGACTTCCGCTCGGCCTTGCGCTCTCTGAGGTCCAGCAGTTCACCAAACGCGCTCGTATCAATCCCCAGCTTAGCCGCCAGCGCAGCCGCCGCTTCCCTCTTCGATCCCGCTCCCGCATCGCCCAGCGCAATCAGTGCATGACGGAACAGCGTCCCAAAAGCCGGCAGCGACCGCAGCAGCAGGTCCCACTTCGCCTCCGCGTTCCCCGACACCATCAGCAACCGCTGCCGCAGCAGAATCGTCTTCTCGCGTAACTCGTACTCCACCTGCGCCCGATGTAAACGCATCGGGATCTCCAACGTCTTCAGAACGTCTTCTCCCCACAGCACGCGATAGTGCCGCCGCATGTCCAGAAATTCGATGGAGAAAATGTCCGCCGACCGCCGCATCTCCTCGGCACTCATCAGCAGCGGCTCGCGATGCTTCTGCTTCCCCCACCATTCAATCACCGGAGCCAGCGCCACAATCGCAGCGAAAGAAGTCTCGCCGTAGCACGCACAGCAAATTCAGATCCGAGTGCTCGGCAATATAGTCGCCCGCCGCCGCCGACCCATAAAGAATCACCGCCAGCAGATTCGTTCCCGCCGCTCCGCGTATCCGTTCGACAAACTCGTTGATCAGCTTTTCTGGAACCATTCCGCGCCTCTCACTCTCTGGCAGGGGGAGTAACGGGCGTCTCGCCCGTCCAGGCTAAGCGGGGCCGGGCGGGGACGCCAGGAGCTCCACTACCAACTGCCACCCGCCCCGCCTCCGCCCGTACTCCCACCGCCAAAACCACCAAACCCTCCGCCGCCGAATCCACCTCCAAACCCGCCTCCACCAAACCCGCCGCGGCCTCCGCCCATGTTGCTGAACAGCATTCCCCACAGCAATCCCGACAACAATCCAGATCCGCCCCCACCCCGTCCCCCACCACGGCCACGAAATATCGCCCGCAGAATGGGAAGCACAATAAAGAAGAGGACGAAGATTAAAACCAGCACCGTCCCCGCTCCAATGTCAGGTGCAGGTTGCCGACGAGTCGCGGCCAGAGGAGGCTGATTGTCCAACGTCACGCCCGCATCCTGCGCAATCACCGAGGCCACGCGCGAAGTCATCAGCGTGACCGCTCCCGCATAATCCCCGCTACGCAGCAACGGCACCATCTCGCGTCCGAACCCGCCCACCTTCCCGTCGGGAAGAATCGACTCCAACCCATATCCCACCGTGGTCCAATACTTGCGATCCTCGGTCGCGAGCAGGATCAACACCCCGCGATCCTTCCCTTTCGCCCCGATCCCCCACTTCTGATACAGCGCTACCGCGTAACTCACCACATCCTGCCCGTCGACCGACTTCACCGTAACCACGGCAATCTGGGCGTGCGCCTTCTGATCCACCTGCTGGCAAAGGTCGTTCAACCGCGCCTGCGTAGCCGCATCCAGAACCCCCGCAAAATCATTGACGTAATTCGTGGCATGCAGAGAAGCAATAGGCTCGCCGGCAACCCACACCGCCGCCCCCAGCACAATCCAAAGGATCGCCGAAATTCTCATCCGCCGTTTCATTCAGAAAAATTGTACAGGAGTGCGCTCCACGAAGGGTTGCGGCGCTGCAGTTCGAGCCTAATGCGTCTTGACCAGGGAGCCGACCAAATAGCCGAGCGCCATCGACACTCCCGCACTAACCAGCCCAAGCAGTGCCCAATTAAGCAGCACCCAATGAAGCCAGTTAGACGGAGCTGTGGGCGCGGGCTCGGGGAGCTGATCGAGAACTTGCTCGGAGACATCGTGACTGGGGACCTGCTGCGCGACTTGCTCCGAGACTGGCTCCGATACTTGTTCCGAGACTGGCTCGTCGACCTCGGGCTTCTGTTCCCCCAAGGCATCGTGCGTCGCCTTGATCGAAATTAACTCCGGCGAACCCGACTCGATCGAATCCGACATGGAAGCAAGAGGTTGAGTCTTTTCAGGCTGGTCATTTCCCGGCTGCGGCTTCTCACTCAAGGTCTTGGGAATCATTTCGGCGAGCCGGTCCAAAACCGTCTCGTGGTCCTTGGTGAAACCGCGCAGACGCGGAGAGAAAATCTCCAGCAGGCCGACCACCCTGACATCGGACACGATGGGAACGGCTATGAGCGAGCCTATGCCCAATCTGCGACCGATTTCAGGATCAATGCGCGGGTCGTTTTCCATATCGCGGCACTGGACGAGGAGGCCAGTGCGAACACATTCTCCGGAGAGACCCTGTTGTACGTCCACCGGGGCTCCGAGCGGCGGCGCTGGTTCACCGGCTCGCGCCCGGCAGATCATCTCGTCATCCGTGAGAAACGCCAGAGCCGCGCCACTGGCCCCGGTGAGGCTCAAGGCGGACCCGGTGATCAGCTGCAAAACTGCATCAACGTCCTCTTCCCCAATCTCGCGGATCTCGCGGCGAACTGCTTCCAGCGAAGAGAGCAGTCCGCCTGGATCGGGCATTGGAACAACACCAGGGGATTCGATGCCCGACGCCGGCGATCTGCGAGTGCTCGGATACATAGTTGCGACCTTAATTAGCCAGAATTTCCCTTTTTTCGCGAGAAAAACTGCGGTCAGATTGTAACCCATTCGCGCCTGTTCTCGACATACTCCAAACGGGTGAGTTCTTCTGGACTGGGCGCGAACTGTTTTGATCGCTGGGAAAGAGCAGTCCGGATAAGTGGACAATGCAGCGGAGAAGACGTAAAGTCTGCGTGTGATCAGTCGTGCCAGCCATCTTCCGTTAGTAATGGCTCGTGCCCTGCGCCATGGCGGACGCACTGCAGTCGTCGATTCGCAGGGGTCGTTCACCTACACCGACTTGCTGGATGCGTCGTCGCGCGTGGCGGCGGCACTGCTCGCTGGCCGCGAGGACCTTCAGCGCGAGGACCTTAATGAAGAGCGCGTGGCATTTCTGCTGACGCCTGGATTTCCTTGGGTTGCGGTGCAGTGGGGCATCTGGCGGGCAGGTGGCGTCGCCGTCCCGTTACCGCTTAACTCAACAAGGACTGAGCTGGAATATTTTGTCGACGATACCGAGGCATCGACCCTGGTGTTCGATGCTTTGATGGCTCCGCTGCTGTCGCCAATTGTCACAGCCCGCGGCATCCGCGCACTGTTGCTGTCGCATGACCAGCTTCGCGCTCGGCCGCCGGCGGAATTGCCGGACATAACTCCGGACATAAGTCCGGACATAAAGGACCACCGGCGCGCCATGATTCTCTACACCAGCGGCACCACCAGCCGGCCCAAGGGCGCGGTCACAACCCATGCCAACATTACGGCGCAAATCACGAGCCTGGTGGAGGCTTGGGAGTGGTCGGCCGACGATCGCATTGTGCTGTGTTTGCCGCTGCACCACGTGCACGGAATCATCAACGTTGTTTCCTGCGCGCTGTGGTCGGGCGCAACCTGCCAGATGCTGGAGCGCTTCGACGCGAACGCCGTGTGGGACCGCATTGCCAGCGGCAGCGTAACTCTGTTCATGGCGGTGCCGACGATTTACGTGAAGCTCATCGCCGCCTGGGAGCGGGCTTCGCCGGAACGCCGCGCGGACCTGAGCCGGGCGTGCTCCGGGTTGCGTTTGATGGTGTCCGGCTCGGCAGCGCTGCCGGTGAGCACGCTCCAGCGCTGGCAGGAAATCAGCGGCCACACGCTGCTGGAGCGCTACGGCATGACGGAGATCGGCATGGCGCTGTCGAACCCGCTTCGAGGCGAGCGCGTACCGGGCAGCGTCGGGAGGCCGCTGCCAAACGTCGAGGTTCGACTGGCCGGAGAAAACGGCGAGCCGGTTGCCCCGGGAACACCCGGCGAGATCGAAGTCCGCGGCCCCAGCGTGTTCGCAGAATACTGGGGCCAGCCCAACGCAACCCGCGCTGCCTTCCGCGATGGCTGGTTTCGCACCGGCGATACTGCGGTCGTCGAGAACGGTGTCTATCGCATTCTTGGCCGCACGAACATCGACATCCTCAAGACGGGCGGACACAAGGTATCGGCGCTGGAGATTGAAGAATCGCTGCGCCAACATCCCGCGATTGCCGAGTGTGCCGTGGTCGGCGTGCCCGATCCAGAGTGGGGCGAGCGCGTCGCTGCGGCCGTAGTATTGAATGACGTGCTGAACGACGCCGATGCCCTCGACCTGCCCTCCCTTCGCACCTGGGCCAAGGAGTTGCTAGCGGCTCACAAATTGCCTTCGCGGCTTCTCGTGCTGGATGCCCTTCCGCGCAACGCGATGGGAAAGGTAATGAAGCCCGCGGTGGCGGCGCTGTTTCAATCCGCGGGTAACGGCGATCGCGTCGCCTAGGAACCGGCTGCGGAAGAAGTCTAACTTCGCGCCCCAGCCCCTAAAGGGGCCACGCTCAACGAAGAACCGGGCTTGAATGGGCCACGCGTCGCTTGAAGATAGGAAGTCAAAATCCCCACCCTAACGTCGCAAAGAGCGCGACGTTAAGGATGGGGCAACCGGCATGCCACTTCTCGAAAAGCGCGAGAAGTGGCGCACCCGGCTAAAGCAATGCCCTGATGCGAAACGTTAGTTTTTCCGCAGCCTGCCAGGGGCCAGCCTGCCGTACACCCTTGACAAGGTGTGGTATGCTGCCCGCGCCCAACAAATCTCTGGTTTCGCGCTCATCCTCACTGCGCAGGAGGACACCATGGCCAATGAAGCAGTGATCCGCCCAGTACCAGCAATCCACACCAAACTCTCACGCCAGCAAATCACTGGATTCTGGGGCGCATGGTTTGGTTGGACGCTGGACGGCATGGATTCGGTGATCTATGCACTTGTCCTCAGCCCCGCACTCACAGAACTGCTTCCGAAGTCGGGGTACAAAGCTACTCCTGCTAATGTGGGGTTTGCCGGATCGATACTGTTTGCACTCTTCCTCGTGGGATGGGGACTGTCGTTAATTTGGGGGCCGATTGCCGACAAGTTTGGCCGCACCCGGGTGCTCGCTGCCACCATCTTCGTTTATGCCATCTTCACGGGAGCGGCCGCTTTGTCGCAGACGGTGTGGCAATTGGCATTGTTCCGGTTGCTGGCGGGCATCGGAATTGGCGGCGAATGGGCGCTGGCAGGTACATACGTCGCCGAAGCCTGGCCAGAAGACCGCCGCAAGATGGGCGCCGGATATCTGCAGACGGGTTATTACGCGGGCTTTTTTCTGGCTTCGGCGCTCAACTACACGGTCGCAGCACACTATGGATGGCGCGCCATGTTCTGGTGCGGCCTGACGCCCGTGGTCGTGGCCTTCGTGGTTCTGTTCCGCGTGAAGGAGCCCGAGCGCTGGCAGCAAAAAGCCAAAGTGAAAACCGGCGGACTTTCTTCTCTGCGCCGGATCTTCAGTGCTCCTTACACGCAGCGCACGCTGGTCAACACCGTCGTGCTGGCCTCGGCCATCTGCGGCCTTTGGGCGGCGGCAGTTTATGCTCCGACGGCAATCATCAACCTGGCGAAACGTGCCGGCATGTTGCAACCGCAGGCCGTGCACATGGCTTCCTTCGGCATGGGTTTGCTGTCGGTGGGGACCATCCTGGGATGCCTGGCGGTTCCCCCATTGGCCGAACGCTTTGGCCGGAAGCGCACCCTGGCCTTTTACTTTTTCGGGATGGCGGCCTGCATCCTGCTCAGCTTTGGTTGGGCGTTCTACCTGCCCCAGGGACTGCATCCCTTCATCGCGGTGCTGTTCTTCCTGGGCTTCTTCGGCGGCAACTTCGCCGTCTTCAGTCTTTGGCTGCCGGAGCAGTACGGGACCACGGTGCGCGCGACCGCGTTTGCCTTCACCACTTCGTTCGGACGCTTCATTGCCGCCGGAGTCAACTTCGGAGTGGGCGCGCTGGTCAGCCGCATGGGGACTCTCGGCAAGCCGGTTGCGTTCACCGCGATTGCGTTTGGGATCGGCCTCGTCGTCATTCCCTTTGCAGTGGAAACCCGGGGCAAAGTGCTGCCCGACTAAACGCTGGCGCGTTCAGGTGGTTGCCCATTTGGCGCCTGAACGTACCCGGACGCCCTTCGGCCTTCGTTTACTCTCCGCGCAATGGGTCTGAGCCAGACGGTTGGCAATGATGGTGTACACCGAAGAATTAAAGGCCAGTCCGATGTGGGTGCCTGAAACTGCGAAATCGGATTCAAGGTTCTCTGTCCTGCAATACCGCCAATCAACCACTCCGTCATCGGCGGTGTAAACCGCAGTCTCTAACACCGACGATGGCATGTTGCGCTGGAGGGAATCCACAAAATCGCAGGTGCAACGCCCGGTATAGCAAGCGGGGAGCACTCCAGTGCCGTGTTTTTTCTGGATACGCAGGCGGACTGTTTCGGCTGCGCGCAGGATGCTGGAGTGAGCCACTGTGCCGCGGAACGGCGCGCCCAGCGTGATGACGGAAGCGATGTCCTGTGGCCGTTGCGCGGCGATGGAGCGGGCGATAATGCCTCCCAAACTGTGCCCGATCAGATGGATCCTGCGCCCGGTCTTGGCGAGTGCCTTCTCCATGGTTTCATTGAGGCAGCGTTTGATCAGGAGGTTCGGGCACTCCGCGTTGAAATTGATGCCGGAAAAAAAAGATTCGTACCCGATCCGTCCCAGCCATTTATGCAGCGGGAATAAGTAATGATCGGGACAGAGGAAGGCGGGGATGAGAACCACTCCCGAACCGTCGCCGTGAGGAGTTCCTAGTCCATAATAGATGGGCGCGGCATGCAGCATGAGTAACTCGGCCGCGCACAGAAATTCGCTGAAAATAGGGAGATTCGCTGCCTGATAATCACGGGTGAGAACATTGCGGCGTCGACCATTGGATCGAACGTTCATTCTTCCCATTGAACCTGCTGTCTTGTTGTAGGCGCCCCAGCGGCCCATCGTTCAAATGATCAAAACTATCTCACTTTAGTGGCGGAGAGGCATAGCAACCGGTGCTCTTCCAAGTCGCTCTTGGCGCGCTCCATATCGACGTTCTTGCAGGCCGCAAGCTCCGTGCTGACCCGATAATAGGCAGCGGAAAGGGCCTCGATGTACATGCTGTGCCTCGATTCAAAAGCTTGTTCCAGATTCTTGCAGATTAAGCAATCCATGTTAAGCAATTCATGTCCGCTCCAGCCGTCCAATAGATTCACGGGCGGCGGGTAAATGTGGTTCCTTTACTGCTGCCGTTTGAGGAGCTCCCGCTCGGCGCGGAACCAGTCCTGTTCGTCTTGGCCAGGTTCACGACCCCGGCCTTCATATAACTCATAGGCCCGCGCTCTTATCCTGTCTAGTGATGGAACAGTGTCTGGCATCATCGCCACCTTGCCGGGAGAGCTTTTCGGGCCGACGACAATCTTTGACTGCGGCTGTTTCTGAGCCTTAGAATCGATCATTAGGAAAACCTCTGTATGCTTCGGACTAAGAGGAAGGTACTTCAGATGAACTGACTTAGTTCAGGGTACCTGAAAGAGGAGAAGAACTGCTCACTCTTCTTTCACACTACTCTGAACCCTCACCCGCGTCAAATGTCGGCAAAGAGCGATAGTGATGCGGTTTGAAAATTGGCGTCCCTCAGCGGCTAAAGCCGCAATGAAAATACGGCTTACGGCACGGCTGAAGCGGCGCCCTTTCAAAACCAACTCAAACGGCACCACTACCCAAGGAGCAAGTGGCGATCGAAATAGGTGATGGGAATCACTGCGGAATCCGTTCCTATGGAGTTATTATTTGGCATAACCCCCATGCTGGATGCTTCGGTCCTGGATGCTTCGGTCATTGAAGCGGGATTGCGCCAGCTCCCGCCGCGGCAGTTGCGCACCGCCCTTGCCCACTTCCTGCCCCAAGCTGCCACGAAGGAGGAGCGGATCCGCGCCATTGAAGGTGTGCTGCGAAGTCCGGCCGGCCAATCCTTGCGGGACACGATGGCGCGGTGGATCGTCGACGAGATTGTTCCGGTGGAGAGGCTGGTTCCGGAGGCTTATGTGAAGTGGCGCCCGCCGGTGCGGGACGCCATGATGTTCGTGGTGGCGCGACTATCTCCGGCGCGCCTCGCCCCGAAGCTGCTGGAGCAGTTCGAGCTTCCCGAGAAGACATCGGCCGAAGAGCGTTTGCTGCGGCTAATAGCAAAAGTCCCCGGCCTGCAGAAACTGGGACAAGTCATCGCGCGCAACCAGCATTTGAGGCCCGGCCTGCGAAACGCACTGGCGCGGCTGGAAAATGGAATTCGTGATGTTAAGCCCGAGGACATACGCGCCATCATCCAGCGGGATCTGGGGCCACGGCTCGAAACCTATGCGGTTAAAATCGCGCCCGTCATCCTGTCGGAGGCCAGCGTCAGCGCGGTCGTGCGTTTCACCTGGCGAAATCCCGCAAGCGGAAAACGGGAGCGCGGCGTTTTCAAAGTATTGAAGCCGCATATCCCAGAATACTTTGCCGAGGACATGGACTACTTGCAGGGATTGGCCCAGTACTTCGGAGACCGGCACCACCACTATGGATTTCCCGCTGACGTTATCCCCGATACCTTCAGGAAAGTCCGGCGGCTGTTGCGACACGAGGTCAACTTTGTCCGCGAGCAGAAAACGTTGGTCGAGGCTTCCGATCTTTATCGGACCATGTCTGGCGTGCGCGTGCCGCAACTGATCCAGGCGCTGTGTACCGAGAACATTACGGCGCTCACGGAGGAACATGGAATAAAGGTGACGAACGCGGCTGCCCGGCTGCCGGCGTCTGGCCGCAGGAAGGTTGCTGAGCAACTGATCGAGGCGCTGGTGGCCGTGCCTCTTTTATCGGCGCAGGAGGATGCCATTTTTCACGGCGATCCGCATGCCGGCAATCTTCTCTATAACAACCGCACCGGCGAACTGACGATCATCGACTGGGCCCTGAGGGAACGCTTAAGCCGCGAGCAACGCCGGCATCTCGCGCTCCTGTTTCTGATGGTGAGCTTGCGCGACCCGGTGGGCACGTGCAACGAGGTTTTGGCGCTCAGTCAGCAGCGCATCCAATCTACTTCACCACGGGGGCGGATGATTTGCGCGGCGGTCACCCGCTTTCTTGACGACCTGCCGGTAAGGCGTCTGTCCAGCGGGGTGGACGCCATGCGCCTCCTGGAACGCATTGCGCTCAAGGGCGTCAGGTTTTCTGGTCCGCTGGTCATGTTGTCCAAGGTAATGTTCACGCTGGATGGGATCCTGGGCGACATCGGAGGCGGCGACATCGGGATTAATTTGACCATCGCGCGTCACGTTGCCGAGCATTGGATAAGCAATCGCAAGGAGTTCCGTTCCCCTCTGAAGGCGAGGGACTGGATCACACTGCAGTGCAGCGCGTTACTTTATACCAGCCGTTTGTGGCTGAGGGGCGAACAAGCAATACTCGATCGCGTGCTCCCAGCCGGCTCGGTGACTCAACTGGCATCGGCATGAGCGGAGACTGAAGCCGCGTCGTTCCAACGCGTCTCCGCCTTTTGCGGGATGAAACTCATGGCCCGCTCGGTCAGCGCGGTAATGGTGAGGCTAGGGTTGACGCCGAGGTTGGCCGCTACTACGGATCCATCACAGATGTACATGTTCTTGTAGCCGAACACGCGGTGTCGATTGTCCACCACGCCGTGGTCGGGTGAATCGGCGATCACGCAGCCTCCGATACAGTGCGCGGTGCCGGGAATGTCGAAGAGGATTTCCGGCAGCGTGCTCATGGCCGTTCCCCCAGCGACCTGCGCGAATGTCTTGGCAAACTCATTGGCCCTCGGAATGTAGGTAGGCACCTTCTCACCGTAGCTGACCAGAAACTTCTTGAACGGCCAGAACCAGGGACGCCGCCAGCACATCTCGATTTGTTCATCCAGCGCCTGCATGCAAAGCAGAATCACAGCTTCGCGGGCCCAGCCTAAGGGCTGCAACATGCGCAGAGTCTTGAACGGGTGGCGCAGCAAAGAGCCCAGTACATTCTTCAGCCAGAGCACAATGCGCTCGGAACCGGGGCAACCATCGGTCAGCATGGTGGTGAGAAGGCCCATGGCGTCGGAGCCACTGGGGTAGCGGACGGCTTCAATGTGCGTATGCTCGTCAATGTAGATGCCAGAGCCGATGGCGATGCCTTGCGACAAGTCCTGTTTAGAGCCCGTTACGCGTGCTCCAATGAGCGATTCGGAGTTGGTGCGTACGTGCTTGCCCAGTTCGCTGCTGATCGCCGGCAATGACCCTTTTTCCTTAAGCTGAAACAGAAGCTCCATCGTCCCGAGAGAAGATGCCGAGAAGACCACTCCGCGACAGGTGAAGCGGCGGGGCTGGCGGCGAATCCAGGCGGTGGATTTCACGGTGGAAACTTCGTATCCGGCGCTGCCATCGCTCCGAACATCTAACCGCCGCACGTTCACAACTTTGGTTTCCGGAAAGACATGCGCCCCGTGTTTTTCAGCCAGGTAAAGGTAGTTAAGATCCAGCGTATTTTTGGCGCCGTAGCGGCAACCCATCATGCAGCCACCGCAGGCGATGCAGGTGGATCGCGACGGACCTTCTCCCTGGAAGAATGGATCAGGAAAGGTTTGGCCGGCAGGTTCCCCTTCCGCAGACTGGAGGATGCTCACCTTCGTGGGGTAGAAGGTGTTCCCCGCCCCGGAGATTTCTGCAACTCGCTTCAGCAAGAGGTCGGCAGGGCCGAAGATCTTGTTCTCCGTAACTCCCAGGACGCGCTCGGCGGTTTCGAAGTGCCGGGGCATTTCCGTTTTCCAATCGGTCAAGCCGCTCCACGATCCCGATTCCCACACTTTCTCAGGAGGCGGAAGCAGGGTGCCGGCGTAGGTGATGGATCCGCCGCCCACCGCACAGCCATGGAAAATGGCGACATGCCTGAACAACCGCATGTTGAAAAAGCCGCGCAGGCCGAGTCTTGGGCGCCAGAACCAGCGATGGATGGACCAACTGGTGCGCGGAAGATTGGCCGGCGTCCAGCGGCGGCCCATCTCCATGACGGCAACCTTGTAACCCTTCTCCGCCAGCCGGTGGGCTGAAACACTGCCGCCGAAGCCCGAGCCGATGACGATAAAGTCGAAATCGAAATCAGATTGTTCGTTGCGGAGCGTCATAACTATATGCCTGCTGCAATTACCTTCCCCGGTAAAACCGCACTGCCGTCGCGCTGGACTTTTCCGTTGTGCCAGATTATGGTCAGTGCGCCGTGAGAAAACTCCCCGAAGTCGAAGAGGCCAAGGCGCTGATGATTGAAGCCGTGGACTGGTCGGTTTTCAGGTGGCTGTTTGAAAAGCATAGAGTGCGAGAGACCGCCGACCAAGCCAATGCTGCCTTGGACAAATTGAACCAAGCGGTTAAGGCCCGCTGGAGCAGCGACGTGAAAGCCGCCTACAAAGCGTTGGCGGCGAAAGCGGGCGGCGCTCGAACCCGCCGCCAAGGCGAACCCGCATCTCAGGCCGTCGATCCTCAACTTAGACTCTTCGCTAAGAAGGTGAAAGAAGCGGATGACGCAGCCTACCGGGCCAGAATGACTGCGGAAGACACCTTTGACGAAGCGGAGAGACAATTGAATACGGATCTGGCGCGAGAAGGATGTCAGAAAGCCATTCAGTCGTGGGAGTTGCACGAAAGGGCGATACGCTTGGCCGAAGCCGCTCATGGTTCCAGCAAAGCCGCAACTTAAGGCTCGGCGGTCCAAATTTGTCTCCCGTTCAGCACGAAATAGTTTCCTTTTTCTTTCGCCCTCGGTCCCGGGCCTCGATGACTTCTCCAAACCGTCGCAGCGCATCGGCACTCTGCGGCGCCTCGTGTCCGAAGATCTGGAAGTCATGCGTCATGTCTTCCCAGCTTTCGAGGACGACATCCGCTCCCTGATTCTTGCCGTGATCGGCGAATGCCCGAATGCTTTCGTACAGAATCTCGGCGGACCCAGCTTGTATATAAATAGGCGGAAGGTTGCGCAGGTCAGCCCATAGCGGCGAGACGAGCGGGTCCCGGCGCTGTGCCGGGTCACAAAACCAGTCCCTCCACTGCAGGAGCGCTGGCTTGTTGATCCAGTCGAGGTCATTGCCAACGATTTCGAGGTCGAAGTTGGTTGGCGGCGAGAGAGCAATGACTAACGAGGGCAGCGGGAGCTTCAAGTCGCGTGCCTGCAAGAGCAGAGCCAGCGCCAGGTTGCCACCAGCCGAGTCTCCGGCGAGGATCAGATTGTCAGGATCGGTGCCGCTCTCCAGCAACCATTGGTAGGTGTTGAGGGCATCGTCAAGCTGCGTTGGGAAACGATGCTCCGGAGAAAGGCGATAATCGAGGGCAAAGGTCCGCGATTTTGCCGCTAGTGTGATGTGCGCGATAAAGCTGGTGTAAGCCTGAGGGTAAAAGGAGTATCCGCCGCCATGAAAATACAAGACAGTGACCGGCGACTCCGCGTTCCTGCAGGAGAACCAGCTTCCCCTGAACTTCTCATGCACAGCGTTTCTGACGGTTACTTCTGACAACGCCGGCGAGCTGAACGCCACCGAATCCAGATAACGGCGCGCTTGCTGTACATCACGCATTTTTAGGGCGGTGTTTACCTGCTTCTTCGCCATTCTCGTGGCCACTTCCACGAACCAGTTCCAGCCTGGGCGCCGCGGACCCTTGAGCATTCGGCGGACAAACACTTCGAGGATCGATGCGCCCAACTCCGCTATACTCCGGAGCCGGTATCGAATCGGGCCACGGAAATCGATCTTCGAGGACATGCATCACCAGCCCTCTACGTGCGCAGCGCAACTCTGTCGGATAAGTAAACTGGGATCATCAAGGGAATCGGGGAATCCAGTGGTGAATTGGCGACTACTGTGCGCAAGGTGTTATCGATATGCTGCCACCAGCCATAAAAGATCCGGCCGCCGGTGTAACGAACCTGCAACCGGCTCCAGCCGTTGAGATCGAATGACTCGTCATCGGGACTCACGATCACACTCCGGGTATCGAGTCGAAGCCCGGTGTGCAGTGCTTTGAGCGCACTCTCCTTCCCGCTCCACAGCAGCGTCAAAAGCCGAGCCCGGTCCGCGGCAGGCGCCTGCGCAACCAGCGCCTGCTCTTCGGCCGTGAAATAGTCGGAGAGGAAGGCGTCGCCATGCGGCTCAATCGCTTCCAAGTCACAACCCAGCTCGACTCCGGATGGTGCCACCGCGCAAACAGCTCTGCCGGCCCGGTGGCTGAGTGAGAGAGTCACAACCGCTGGTTGGTTGGCGAGAAAGGCCTCGGGTGCGCCGGACGGCGCCGGACGTATTTCTATTCTCCCAAGGACACGGGGATGAGCGGGCAGATTCAGGTAACAGGCCAAAGCGCGTTTCGCCGTCCAACGTCCCAGCCGCCAGTTGTCGCGCCGTTGGGCAAAGCGCATGCCGTTTAGTCGCCCTATCTCGTCAGCGCTGAGCCAGGCATTCTCAGCCGGCACATCTGCTTCAGTCTGTTCGAGCCAATATACCTCCATCAAATCCACCTAGGCTGCTACTTCAACCGGAACTCCTGGCTTCTCGAACTTCGCTTCCTCTACCCGTCCCATTCCCCGCTCCACCGCATCGATGAGATACGGCCGCAAGTTCGCGGGCGGAATGATGCGATTCAGCGCGCCTACATCGAGGGCGCGCTGCACGCTGTGCACGCGGTCAAACTCGGCCGCCATCTCACCCAGTTTCTCGGAGTGTACGACTTTAAAGAGTTCTTCCCACTGGGCGCGCAACCGTCCTTTCTCCGCGCCCTCGGCCTTGGCCATCGCGCCAGTCAGTTCCTGGAGGCGCGGGTCTTTGCGGGCCCTGGCGTCGACTTCACTGGCGAAAACAACGGCCGCCGCGGGCGCGCCGCCGATGACCGAGGCGTACGTGCCCTCCAAGGCAGCTACTTCGAGATTCTCGTTCAGCGCCCGTGAGAAAACCACGTAAGCACCGCCGTGATAACGGGAGATCACGCAAAACACGATGGGGCCTTTGAAGTTCACTGTCGCCCTGCCGATCTCAGCGCCGTACTCAAGCTGCAGCCTGCGCATCGACTCCGGCGAACCGTCAAACCCCGACAGATTAGCCAGGATTACGACCGGCCGGTTATTACTGGCCGCGTTGATCGCCCGCGCCACCTTCTTGGACGATTGCGGAAAGAGCGTTCCGGCGCACCACTGCTCGGGCCCGTCGGCAGGGACAAATCCCAGCCGTGGCAGCGGTCGAGATTCGATGCCGATCAGACAAACGGGATAGCCGCCGAGATGCGCATCCCAAACCACCGCGGTCTCCGCTGCGCGCATGCCAGCCCAGCGCTCCAGGGGTGCATGGTCCTGGTCGATGGCCGCCATCATCACGGTACGAATGTCGAAAGACTTCTTGTGCCCGTGGTTGGTCACGTCCGAGAGTATGTCGCCCACACATGTGAAGCCTTCCTCGCCGCTGTGAGGATAGGCTTGCACGTCACGGCCGATGGGATCGGACGTTTTCGCCCGCCGCGGGAAGCGCTCACCCGGCGCTACGTAGGTGTGGTCGTAGTGGCGGAACAGGAGGTGGCAGGCTTCATCAAGGTCGCGTGCCCAGTACTGCGCCTGGCCGTTGATGCCCATGATGCGGTCGTACCCGCCAATGCCCTGATTGTCTTCGGCCGAGATGCCTCCAGAATAATCAAGGGCGCGCTTGCCCGTCAGCACCATCGCCGCCTTCGGCGTCATTATCAGAATGCCCCGGGTGTGCATGAGCATGGTGGCCTCGGCATTCCAGTAGGGCTGCGCCCCTACGTTGATCCCGTTAACAATAATATTCACCTCCCCGCCTGCCTGCGTGAACTCCACCAGGCGGCGGAGGACGAGGGCAATCCAATCCATGTTCTCCACGCCGCTGTCCATGGAAATCTTGGCGCCGGCCGAGATGGCGAACCATTCCAGCGGCACGCCCATTTCTCGGGCTAGATCGATGGCTGCGATGATGCGCTGGCATTCCGGCTCGGCGAGAGCGCCGAGATCCTTGCTGGGATCTCCCAGCAGCATGACCCGCGTTATGCCCTCGGGATACCTGGCCGTAAAGTTGCGGATGACGCCAACAATGACGTTAGCTTTGTTTTGACCATACGGACGCTCGACAGGGAGCAGACGGCCGTCGGCGCCGAGATCGTGTTCCACGAAATCGCCCGGAGGAAATTCGGCACGCGTGTGTTTCCGGGCGGGTGTGAGGAGGTTGATGATTTCGTACGGATAGATGAGTCCACGCTGGCGCATGCGGACGACTTTTTGCTCGTATTCGGCCAGCGGTTTGATTGGCGGTAATTGGCCTGCGGGCCGGAAGGTAATAAGCATCCCGGTGCCGACCGGACTCGAAATGCGCACCACCATGTCGCGCAATTCCCCGGTCACCGGACTGGGAATACGGGCACGCACAACTACTTGTTCCAACCCCAGGCCTTCGATCGCGGGCGCCAGTCTGCGCACCATGTCGCGCAATTCGTCACGCTGAAGACCGAGCGGCGGCCACACGTATAGCAGTATCCGGTTCCAATAGAGGCGCTGATTGGCTGGCCGCCGTGACTGGAACAGCCGCATGCCGGCAATCGCTTCCGTCAACATGCGCTCTAAATGCGGTAATTTCACGATACGGCCCGTCTCATCCCGCCAGGGCGTTACATCGCGAACTTCCGCGCACGCGATCAGCCGCTCATCCTTTGGGTTGTCGCGAGCGACAGCATGAAGCAGGTAAACGTCTTCCACCGAAGGCAGCCGCTCAATATTGAAGTTGCTGAGCCGCGAGAGGTGCATCCGCTTGGCCATCATCGGATGCAACCCGCGATAGAGTTTCTCCTCTTCATATGCATTCCCGGCGCAGCGATAGGTGAAATGCTGCATTCCGCCCGCGCCTTGGGCATGGACGGGGCCAGCGACTTCCACCACAATGCGCCTGATGGAACGGGGGAAGCCAGCTTGGTTGAGCGCTGACTGAACTTCCTGCTGCGTGACTTCGGGATCGTCCAGCCGTCCCGAATGCCAAGCGTAGAAGTCAATAACGATGTCATGGTCGGCCGGCACCTTCGCGATCAAGGGAAACAGCGCGCACATCCCCCCGGCGAGCCGTGAATACTCCGCGTGCGTGGTAAAGGCATGAATACGCTTGCCCTCATGATCGTATTCGGCCGACGCGAAGGACTGCCCATCCAACTCCAGAGAGCGGAAGTTTTCCAGCATCCGGATTCGATAGTAGCGCCGCGTGATCACCTCCAGCATCAGCCTGCGCATGGCGGGATCGGCCGCCGCGAAACGGGCGGAAAGCGATGCCACGAGAGGCTGCGGACATTCCAACAACACACGGACTCGCTCGTCGCGGTCGGCGGCATCGGGATGGGCAGCCATGTAAGCAAGTTGCTCCTCCACCTGCTCATAGACCTGCTTGCGCGCCTGCTCAAACAGCGGCTGATCAAAGTAGCGATAGCGTATTTCCCGGGCCAGGTCGCTGACTGCCGGGAACCGCCCGTTACTCATGACAATCATCCGGTCGAGGAGCGTCCGCAGTGATTCCTCAGCCTGCGGAGCAAGGCTCTGAACGGACCGCAGACGCCGTTCCAGCAATCCCATGACCGGGGCGATTTTTTGCTCGACGCGCTGGTGCGACTTGTATATCCAGACCAAGCTCTCTTCGAGTTCCGGCGAGCGATCCAGACTTTGAACGCCGTAATGTGACAGGGCGCGGCGAAGCGCACTGACAAAGGCCGGTGGCAATCCTTCGCCGCCCATCTCCAGCATGCGCAAGTACGAAAACAGATGGGCCTCAGCGCTCGGCTCTTCACTGCTGGCCCGATGGTTTACCTCCGGGTCGCGCTGGAACAACGAGCAGATGTCCACAAAGATGTTGAGGATCTCGTCTTCTGCCTGCCTTGTCTCGTCGCTGTCCGCGGGGCAGCTCTGGTCCCATTCGGCAAGCAGCCGAGTGCTGTGCTTGGGGTCCACGTCAAAGCCCAGCATGAGCTGGCGGAGTTCTTCCAGACTCTGGCAACAGCCGGGTTGGATGGTTTCCTCGTTTCCATCCGAGCTGCGTGACGCGCCAAAAACTACACGCTCCCCTGCGGCCACCGTATCGTCGCCAGCATCGGGTTCAATCTGCAGGAGTGGCGCTCCCGTGTCCACCTGCACGTTGCGCATGGTCATCACTTGCCGGACTTTTCCGGAAAATGGAGCGACGACTGGCATCTCCATTTTCATCGCTTCCAGCACCGCCAGACGGTCTCCGGCCGAAACTATGTCACCTGGTTTGACGGCAATGGAAACTACCACCGCCGGCGCCGGCGCGTGCACGATCCCTCCGTCATCGCGGTCGATCTGGTGGGATACGCCGTTAACATCGATGCGGTAACTCAGCCCCTGGGGCACGGAGACAACGTGGAAACGGCGCCCGAAGGCGGTGAGCCAATACTCATACTGACGCAGCCTGTCGAGGTGAGCGTTGATGCGCGATCCATTGACGTCGACGCGATACTGTTGCGGGCCCAGGCGGTACGCCTTGGCCGAGTAGGAATGCCCGCGATAGCGTAGTTCCGTAGTCCCGCCTACCTCACTCCGCACCTGCGGCCGTCCGCGCACGGCTGAGGCATAGAACTGGGTCTGCTCGACGGCCAACTGGGTGTCGTAGGCCTCGATCGCGGCCTGTACCAGAGCCACGTCGGCGTAGCGCCTGGAGATGTGCTCTCCCGTTGCCGCCACCTGGTCCAGCCACCCGATATGGACTTCTCCACGCTGCACATCACGGTGATTCAGCAATTCCAGCAAGAACGCCTTGTTACTTGCTCCGCCCTTGATGACAACCACGCTGCCGCGCAGTGCTCGCTGCAGCCGGGAAAGCGCTTCCTTCCGGTTCTGTCCGTAGGCAATGATTTTGGCGATCATCGAGTCGAACTCCGAGGCGACGACATCGCCTTCCGCCACGCCGGTATCAACCCGCACTCCCGGCCCCGTCAGAATTCTGAACCGCCCAATTGCGCCTGGGGCGGGAGCAAATCCATTGTCCGGATCCTCCGCATTCAGCCGCACCTCGATGGCATGACCGGTGGTGCGTGGGGGCTCGCCTTCCAGGTGACCGCCCCGCGCGACGTGAATCTGCAGTTTGACCAGATCGAGCCCGGTGGTGCATTCCGTGACCGGATGCTCAACCTGCAAGCGCGTGTTCATCTCCATGAAAAAGAATTGCCGGCTTTCCGGTTGGTACAGGAATTCCACGGTGCCGGCATTGCTGTAGCCGGCGGCCTGGCTCAGACGCACTGCCGCTTCGCGCAACGCCTGGTCTTGTTCTCGAGAGAGCGCCGGCGAGGGCGCTTCCTCGAGAACTTTCTGGTGGCGGCGTTGAATTGTGCAGTCGCGCACGCCAACCGCCCACGTTGTTCCATGGTGGTCCGCGATTACTTGCACTTCGACGTGGCGCGCTCCCTGAACCAGTTGCTCCATGAAAACAGTTGCGTCCCCAAAGGCCTTGAACGCCTGGGCACGGGCGCTCCGAAAAGCTTCCAGAAGTTGGCTGGGCGCAAGCACCCGGCGAATCCCGTTACCGCCGCCCCCTGCGGTGGCTTTAATAAGGAGGGGATAGCCCAGGCGCTCCGCGTGGCGCTCGGCATCGGCGACCGTTTCCACCGGACCGCCGCTCCACTTCGCTACCGGGATGCCCTTCTGCTCCGCCAGGCGTTTCGAGGCAATCTTGTCGCCCGCGCGTCGCATCGCCTCGCCATCCGGACCGATGAACACGATGCCTAAATCGCGACAAAGGTCCGCGAACTCGGCGTGCTCGGCGACGAAGCCCCATCCCGCCCAAACCGCATCCGCGCGTGCGCCCGTCAGCGCCCGTTCCAGCCGGCCATAGTCCACATAGCTGCTTTTGAGCTGCTGCGTGTCTTGGTCGAGGACTTGAGCGGGACCGAGACACACCGCCTCGTCCGCCTCGCGGACGAACATGGCATGGCGGTCAGGTTCGGTGAACAGCGCGATGGTGCGCAAAGATGTGCCCTGTTCCTGATTGAACTCGCGGGCCGCATGGATGAAACGCATGGCGGCCTCGCCGCGATTGACGATCGCCACACGCTGGAATTCGAGATTCATAATTGCCTCGAGAGATCATCACGTGCTACCAAGCCACAAGGAATCATGCCGCGACCGTTTCCAATGACATTGCCGCGCGCAGCGCTTCTAATCGCCCAGCATCAACGGAGCCGGGAACCGCCACCGTGCGGTAGCTGCTAAGTTGCAGGTAGCGGGTTCCCTTCGCATTCACAACCTCCGCATCGAAACTTCCCTCGAGCGGGTTGGGAGTGACCACGGCATACAACTGGCCTTCCGCCTCTTCGGGATCGCACACTAATAAGGAGACGCGATCAATGTGCTGCGGCAGACCCATGCGGCCCTCGATGCCCATTTCCCAGATTCCGGCGGTCTGGAAGCATAGCTCGATCAGCCGCGGCGCCATGAGCGTCGGCAGGCCGGACGGGTGGTGATTGTTACGCAGGCCTTTGGCCATGAGGCCAACAATCCGACTTCCATCCCACCATGCCCGCTCCATAACCTGGTACGCGGGGCCGTGGAAGTAGAGGCGGTAGATGTCAGCGGCTTCAATGATGTGTCCGTCTGGCGAGCCCAGAGCCGGCACGGTCACCAACGCGGGTGCGTGTTTCACCAGTCGCACGCGCGCCGTGAAATGCGTGGTCACTTGCGGCTCGGTCTGATTCGGAAGTAGCCGGCGCCCCAGCAATCGGCAATCCGCGATCAAGCCGTCTCCGTTCGGATGAATTACTGCCTCGATCGTTACCGGGCGGGGCTCGTTCCGGTAGAACTTGAACGGCGCCAGAAAGTTTACGTCCTCAATCGCCTCGATATGCCAGCCGGGAAGCAGGCACAGGGCAGCTTCGGCGAACGCCTCGATGCCCATGACGCCGGGCAGCAATGGCGTACCGTCAATCTGATGGTCGTGCAGAAACGGCTGAACGGCCGGATCGAGCGTGGTCTCAATCGTGAGCGGGCTGTAGAGTCCTGCGCTCACGATTTGGCCGATCATCACTCCACAGCCCGCTGGCCCTGGCGTAGGCGAACGCTTTTCAGCGGAGACTTCCGCTCGGTTCATTTCAAGCCCGCCAGTAGGATCGAATTCATTCAGCAGCACACCAAGACGCTGGCCGATCACAATCTCGCCCCGCGTCCCTCCCGCAGTCAGTTCCCGTCGAATCAGTGGAACCCCCGCTTCGGATGGCAGCATATCAATGCCCGCCAATTCCATCACTTTCGGGACAGAGCCCCGTGTGGCCATGCCGATGCCGCCCCACGCAGTCCAGTCAATGGCGATGCCG
Organism: uncultured Acidobacteriaceae bacterium; assembly: GCA_963779995.1. Lineage (GTDB taxonomy): Bacteria > Acidobacteriota > Terriglobia > Terriglobales > Acidobacteriaceae > Acidiflorens. The sequence continues at coordinate 89,513 of CAVZZY010000001.1, forward strand.
CGTGTGGCCGGGCGCGTGGTGCGGAAGCTCGAGGTGATCTTGCAGAGCAGATCGTTGGCAGAACTGTAGTCCGTCTGTCCGACGTTGCCGAAGCGTCCGGCAATGGAACTGAACGCCACCGTCGCCCTGATAGGCATGTCGCCGGCGGCGTGCAGCAGATTAAAGAACCCGTCACTTTTAACGTCGAACACCAGGTCGAATTCACGCGCGTCTTTGTCTGCCAGGGAATGGCTGCGATCCAGGCCGGCGGCGTGCAGTAACACATCGATGTGCCCGTTGCGCTGCCGCACCCGTTGGATCACTTTCTCCACAGCGTCTGCATCGGCGAGATTGACGCTGAAATAGTACGGCGTGCCGCCAGCGGCCAGCACCGCGTCAATCGCGCTGCGGGCAGCCTGCGCCCGCTCCAGGGCTGCCAGTTCCTTTTCCACCAACGCCGGTGTGGCCCGTTCGCCGCGTGCCTGGATGCGAGCGAAGAGCTCGCGCTTCAGGCCTTCTTTATCGCTGGCGAAACGCTTGAGGTCAGGATTGTCCGCAGCAGGCTCAGGCACCAAATCGAGCAGATAGAAGGTGCCGCCGGAAGCGGCTGCCAGATCGGCTGTGATGGCCGAGACGATACTTCCCGCTGCGCCGGTGATCAGGAATACAGTGTTCTCGTCGAGCGCCAGACCAGGCTGTCCGTCGGCCGCGGGTTGTTCCTCCAGCCCGATCGTCCAGCGCAGCCCTGCCTTGTAGCCGATCTCGACAGCTCCTGGGTCGCGCAGGGTTTCTTCGATCAGGATGCCGGCCACTTCCTCCGCTTTGCGCTGCGCTTCGAAATCGACTGCTTTGACGAGAACGTCCGGCCGCTCCCGCTTATACGCTTTGCTGAAGCCCACGACCGCGCCGCCGAGCGGGGCTACTGCCCCGGCCTCGTCGTAGCCATGTTGTCCGCCCAGCCGGGTTGCCGACACTAAAAACGTTCCGGGCTGCGCGATCTGCTCGTAGAGCGCGCGCATCGTGCCGTGAAGCGATTTGACGCGCACGCGCACGGCTTCATGCCAGGTGGCAAGCTCCAGGTCGCGAAGGTTCCGCTCGTTGTCGAGAGCGGGCAGCCAGTAGACTCCGTGCACCGGACCGGCAGCCAAGAACTCCTTCAGGCGATTGGCCAGGGCGTCGGCATCGGGCGCGTTCTCGATACGGAGAACTTCCACGCCCGCCCTCTGTAAACGCTGCGCCAGTGCCTCTGCTACTCCGCCTTTGTCGGCCATGATGACCACCCGCGGGCCGCCTTCCAGCGAGACGCCCGTTGGTTTGCACATGCTGAGCTCCGGACGCAGGACCGGCACCGGCACGCGCCGTGGAACGCGATTCGTCGCATCCAGACTGGCGAGGGCCGGACGTACGCCCTTCAGCGGTGTGGGAGCAGTAGATGACGATGATTTCTCCGCCGGCGGTTCATATTTTTCTTGCGTAGCGGGCGGGACTAAAGTGGATGCCCCGATGAACCCGGACCTGTCGCGCGCGAATTTAATCACGTGGGCCAGGGTTGGGAATTCACGCAGCTTCACATTCTCATCGCGGGGAATGTTGTATGCGGCCCGGATGGCGGCGAACATCTCCGCTTGTTTGACGGTGTCGATGCCCAGGTCTGCTTCGAGATCGAGGTCCACGTCGAGCATATCTTTGGGATAGCCAGTCTTCTCAGCCACGATCTCCAGCACCTTCTCCTTAATAGAGTCGCCCGTTATAACGTCCGTGGGGGCCTGGGCGATAGAGACGTCCGTGACCGGGCTCGGTGCGGGTACGGGCGGCTCCGCGACTGCAGGCGACGATGGAGCAGCGCTCGCCAAGTCGGGACGCCTCTCATATACGAAGCGGATCACATGCGCTAGCGTGGGGTAGTCGCGCAGTTTGCGATTCTCGTCGCGGGGAATGTTGTAAGCGGCGCGGATGGCGGCGAACATTTCCGCCTGCTTCACCGTGTCAACTCCGAGGTCTGCTTCGAGGTCGAGATCTAAGTCGAGCATATCTTCGGGATAGCCGGTCTTCTCCACGACCAGCGCCAGGATGCGCTCCTTCACGGAATCTCCCGCGCTGGCTTTCGCAGGAGTGGGCGCAGGAGTGGGCGCAGGAGTGGCCGCAGGAGCGACCAGAGGGGCGGCCTCATGTGCCGGAGCGATGGCCTCGATCTCTTCCGTTGCCTTGGGTGTCGCCGGAGCCGGCGCCGCAACGGCCAGGTCGGGACGCTTGTCATACACGAACCGGATGACGTGCGCCAATGTCGGATAATCCCGCAGCTTGCGGTTCTCGTCGCGAGGGATGTTGTAGATCTCACGAATACCTGCGAACATCTCGGCCTGCTTGACTGTGTCGACTCCGAGGTCCGCTTCGAGGTCAAGGTCCAAGTCCAACATATCTTGCGGATAGCCGGTCTTTTCCGCGGCCAGGGCCAGGATGCGCTCCTTCACGGGATCGCCGGCGGAATCCTTGTTGGCAGGTGTTAGCGTGGTTGCCGATGTGGTGATTTTGACTTCACTTTCCGTCTTCGCGGCGGGCGGCGGAACCGGTGCCGGTACCGGGGGCGCTATCGCAGCGGCTTGCACCTTCATCTGCACCGGCGGCACGGGAGCAGCGCTCACGGATTTTGCTGGCTTTTTATCCGGAGGTCTCGTATTAACAACTGGTGGGGGCGCCATTACCTGCGGCGTTGGCACTCGCGCCGCGGCTCGCAATTCCGAAGCAGGTTTCGCGATCGGTGCTGCTCCTCGATCACGCACTTGGTCGCGAACTTGATCGTGCACCCGCAGCGTGCGGTGGACCACTTCCAAATCGGCGGCCGGACGGCCAGCCATGCGGCTGAGCCAGGCGTTCCAGGCATTCGTGTCAACCACACGATAGGCATAGCCCAGTGCATTCGGACTCCTGCGGACGCCGTCCTTCGTCGTTGTCCAACGCAACAGGGTCATACTGATCTGCGAGCCGAACCCGGCTCCCAACCGCAACGCGTACTCAACCGGATAAACGCCGCCCTTCGACAAGTTCAGCGTGCCCAACTCCGGATCAACCTCCTTGAAGTTGGCCACCGGCGGCACCACTCCAGTTTCCAGTGATTTCACGGCCAGAACATCTTCCACGCCTGCACCCATCGCGTGGCCGGTAAAGCCCTTGGTGTTAGCGATCACAATCTTGTCCGCACTGTCGCCAAAGACGCTACGCAGCGCATGGATCTCCGCCGCAGCACTGCCGCCGCGCGCGGGGGTATAGGTTTCGTGAGAGATGAAAACCGTTTGCGGAGCGATCTCATGACGGTGAATGCCGCCGCGAGCTTCCGCCTTGCTCACCAGATCCTCCATCACCTGGCTGATGTGTTGCACATCGAGACGGGTGCCGTGAAACGCGCTATTCGCGGTCACCGCGCTCAACACTTCGCAAATGGGTTGGATACCACGTTCGCGGGCTGACTCCGGGCTCTCCACCACCAGGCCAGCGGCGCCCATGCCGATGATCATGCCGTGGCGGCGGCGGTCGAAGGGAATGGCGGCCTCTGCGACGACGTCGTCGGTGGCCGCTGCTCCACTAGCCAGAAAGCCGGCACCCATCCAGCCGATCAGATTGTCGGTAGTGACGTCGTCGGCTGCGAGCACGATCACGCGGCGGCAACGCCCCGCATGGATCCAGTCCTCGGCGAGCGCAACCGCTTGTGTGGTGCTCGCGCAGGCAGAGTTGATTTGGGTGTTGGGACCACGCGCGCCGATGAATTCGGCGAACTGCGAATGTCCCATCGACAACGTACGGAACAGGAAACGACGGTCGAAGACATACGGCTCTTTCTCGATGGCGTCGCACAACTGGTCGATGCGCCGCTCAATCTCCTGCCCCAGAATGGAATGGCCATTCACCTCGGCTGCCCGGACGCGCAAGCTCTCCAGCATGGCCAACTGCTCGCGCTGGCCGCGGTCCGTGTAATAGCGCGCCATCTCGTCGGCGAAAGAGTCCAGACCAGGAAAAGCAGACGCGAAAATCACTCCCGTGTCATCGCGCAGAGCGTCGGGCAATGCCCACCGGTCGGGTAACTGCGTCCCTTTGGTGGTGGTCTTGTACCGCAAAACCAGCGGAATGCCGGCGTCGCGCAATGAGTCGAGGCCCACAGCGATCGCGAGCCGGGTGGTGCGGTCGAGGGCGGCAACGCGCTCGTCGGAGACGCCGAATTCGTTTTTCAGATCGAAGGCGCCGCCCCGGCCTGCCAGTTTGATGACGTCCGCGACATTATTAATAGTTTCAAACGTGCCGCCGTTGTCATTCTTCACCAGCCGCGTAATGTGTTTGTCAAGCATGGCTTGGCGGAAACGCGTGGGGATGGTGTCAATGAACTGATCACCGCGCAAGATGCGGCCGATGTTGCCGTCATCGAAGATATGCTCGGTACCAGGCAGGCCTAAAGCTGCCCCCGTGATCGCGACCGCAGGGTCGATTGGAGCCCACCTATGGTTGTGGGTAATCTGCCAGCCGCGCTCGAGAACATCGCCCAACAACCGGCCGAGTTCGACGTATTGTCCGTCGTCGTAGTGACCGTCGTTGGACATACCGTCATTGAATTTACAGTCGTTGATCGCTGCCATTGCCGTAGCAACTGCTGGGGGCGCGGTCAGACCGATTGGTTCAGGGGTTTCCGCGGTTGCGGAAACTGCCGGCACGAACGCCGGCGTCGTTTGACGCGCGGCTTCCGGGGTACCGCGGCCCAATCCCGCCGCATAAAGGCAACACAACGCCTGATTGAACGCGGGGATATCACCGACCTTCGGATGATTGGTGAAAAGCGCGACCACATCGCCGCGCTCGCCGAGCACATCTTCAGCAAATCCCTGCAATGCCTTCTTCGGACCGACTTCCACGAAGACTCGCGCCCCCGCCTCGTAGAGCGTGCGCAGGCCCTTAACGAACTGCACCGGAGCGGCGACCTGTTGTGCGAGGATGTCCAGCATCTGCGGCACGACGTCCTGCCCCGCGGGATAGAACTCGCCGTTGGTGTTGGCGACGATGGGCAGGCGCGGAGACGCAAGATGCAGGCGCTGCAGCACTCGCCGTAGCGGCTCACTGGCGGCAGCCACAATCGTGGTGTGGAATGCATGGCTCACCGATAATGCCGACACGTCGTACCCAGCCTTCTGGAATGCTTCCATGGCTTGCTCGACGGGTTTGCTCGCGCCGCCGATGACCGCCTGCCGATTGCTGTTGACGTTGGCGATCACCACGTAGCCGGTCACCGTCTTCAGGATTCGCTCGATTTCCTCCAGCGGGGCAAACACTGCGGCCATACGGCCCTTGTCTTCTGGAGCAAAGCGGGTCATTTCACGGCCGCGGGCACTGACGGCTTCGAGTGCGTCCGCAAACGGAAGGGCGTCGGCGGCAAGCAGCGCTCCGTATTCGCCCAGGCTGTGTCCCATGGTGAAGTCTGGCGTGATGCCATAAGCGGCCAGCAGCCGGGTCAGCGCGAGATCGGTCGCCAGGACGGCCGGTTGAGTGATGGCAGTTTGGCGCAGATCGTCTTCGGCCTTGGCCACAGCGTCGGCGTCGGCCTTGTCCACGAAGATGAATTCGCTGAGCGGCTTGCCTAGCAGCGGCGTCATCACGCGATCGGCTTCGGCAAAAATTTCCGCCACAATCGGCTCGGCTGCGCGGAGTGGCTCCAGCATGTTCACGTACTGCGAGCCTTGCCCGGGATACAGGAATGCGACCTTGGGCGCGGGTCCGTGGCCGCGGAAGACGCCTTGCGCGCGCAGGGCTTTCCATATCGCCGGTTGACTGGCCGGTTGACTGGCCGTGAGCGCCTTGAGTGCGGTGCGCGCTTTCTCTGCCAGTTCGGCGGCGTTGGCGTAGTCGATAGCCAGGCGTTCGGGCGCGCGCAGGTCTGCTTCAGCCGGGGCGGCAGGAGCCGGCGCGCGGCCCGCCTTGGCCTCACTCTCTACCAGGCGCAAACGTTCGACCAGTGCCGTCTCCGATGCGGCGCCGACGACCAGCGCACCGCGCAGTGGCGGCTTATAAGAAGATGCTTCGTAAGAAGATGGAGAAGTGGGGGAAACATCTTTCGCGTTCATAACTACCTCGGTAATTCTCGGCGGCATCTCGCTTACCGCAACCGACCGCTTGCCGTTTCCATTCAGCCTGTGGGGAATGTATTCCTCAAGTACCGCATGGAAGTTGGTACCGCCAAAACCAAAAGCGCTCAAGCCGGCGCGCCGCACGCCATCTGCTGTCTTCGTCCACGGCTGCAACTCGCGGTTGACGTAAAGCGGGGAATGGGCAAAGTCAATCTCCGGATTGGGGCGCTCGCAGTGCACGCTGGGCGGTAGTACTTTGTCGCGAAGTGCGAGAGCGGCTTTCAGCAATCCGGCGGCGCCCGCAGCTCCTTTGAGATGTCCAAAGTTCGATTTGACCGAGCCCAGTCCAACTGAGTGCGGAGGGAGATGAGCACTGCCGAGCACATCGGCCATGCTCTGTACTTCGACCACATCGCCCACGCGGGTCGATGTGCCGTGGCCCTCAATGTAGGTGGCCGTACCCGGTGACAGGCCGGCATTCTGCCAGGCTCGTTCAATGGCCAACCTCTGGCCGATGGGGTTGGGGGCAGTAATCCCTTTGCCCTTGCCGTCACTCGCGCCCCCCATGCCGCGAATCAAGGCGTAAACCTTGTCTCCGTCACGCTCGGCATCGGCCAGGCGTTTGAGCAAAAAGATCGCAGCGCCTTCACCCATGACGAAGCCGTCCGCTCCTTCGGCGTAAGGACGAGTGCCGGTCGCCGAGAGCGCTCCGATCTTGCAGAACTTGACGAACATCGAAGCGCCCATGTTGCGGTCAATGCCGCCGGTGACCACCGCGTCGTAATCGTTCTCCACTAATCCCTCAATTGCCGAACTGATGGCCGCCATCGCGGAGGCGCAAGCCGCGTCGCAAATGTAATTGGGACCGTGGAAGTTGAAGATATTGGCAATGCGGCCGGCAATGCAATTGGCCAATTCACCAGGCATGCTGTCTTCGCTAATCTCAGGAAACAGTTTGTCCGTCCGGGCGTGCAATTCACGCGTGATGTCGCGGCGGAGCGCTTCCGGGAGCGAGGCGAAACTGGCGGTTCCGGCCAGTTCGCGAGAGTATTCCGGGAAGTAAATACGCAGCGCGGTAAGATAGTGTCTCTCGCCGGCCATGGCATTGCCGAGGATCACGGCGGTGCGATCCGGGTCCAGCGGCCGCTTGGGATAGCCGTAGTCTTCCAGCGCTTCGCGGGCGCACGCGATGGCCCATTTTTGCGCCCCATCCATGGCATCCACCACGCGCGGCGGGACGGCCAGCCGCCACTTCATCGGGTCCCACACGTAGTCGCGAACCCAGCCGCCGATTTTTGAATAGGTCTTATCTGGAACGCTTGGGTCGGGATCGTAGTAGAGCGCTGGATCCCAACGCTTGGGATCAATCTCGGTGACGCTGTAACGGCCGTTCTTAATGTTTTCCCAGAAAGCCGGGACGGTCGGGGCATCGGGCAGAATGGCTCCCGCCCCTACAATGGCGATGGCTCGGTACGAAGTGTTTTCCATGACTGCGCTCCTGTGCGGAGAAAAGAATTTTGCCTGTCAAAGTTCATATAAAGTTCGTCTTTCAGCGCTACGCGGCGATCTCAGTGCGTTTAGCCGCGCGGCCGTACAGTACGTCTGCGATGTAATCCAGATCCGAGATCAGTCCTGCCTGCGCTCGGTGAATTGCGGGTAGTCCCAAGCTGGTTTCAAACGCGGGCAGTTCGGCAGCGCTCACACCGCCGGCTCCGACCACCCAGCGCAAGCCTTCTTCGGCGACCTTGAGCGCGGCCTCGCGGGCGAAGACTCGGCTGAGCGCCGCCAGCGCTGTCGCGTCGAAGCGCCGGTTGGCTTTCTCGTTGAGTTTGCCTTCCTCCATCAACCCGGCGCGGCGGGCTAAACTGCCGGCGCACTCGGCGTAGGCGATCAGTTCGCCCAGACGGAGCAGAATGTGTTGATAGCGGGTCAGGCGCGCGACCCGGGCTTTCTCCATCACTTCGGCCAATGCGTGCAGCGCCAGTGCCGCGTTGTCAGCGCCCAGGTTCGGATGGCGCCCATGGAGCTCTTCGAATTTCCTGGCCTGCTCGTGGTAGTACTGCCCGCGCGTCTTCAGATGAAGCTGCCAGCGGTCGCGGCTGATGGTCATCTCCATGATCTCGGAGGTGCCTTCGTAAATAGTGGTGATCCGGACATCGCGCTTGATCTTCTCCACCATGTATTCGTGCGTGTATCCGTATCCGCCGAGGGCTTGAATACTGGCGTCGGCTGCCATGTTTCCGGCCTCGGTCGCCATGTACTTGGCGATAGCGCCTTCCGTGTTCAGGCTGCCTTCGGTCCCCGCGTCGATCCGCTCCGCCGTTTCTTCGATGTAGGAGCGGGCGGCCTCGAGGCGCGCCACGTGGGGCACGATCAGCTTGTGGGTGTAGCCTTGTTTCTCCGAGAGCGGCGCTCCCGCCTGGATACGCTTGGTGGAGTATGGAATTGCGCGATCGAGCGCGGACCAGCCGGCCCCCAGGCCAAACGCCGCCACCATCAGTCGCGTGTAGCCGAAGACGGCCTGCGCCTGATTCAATCCCTGCCCTTCCACCCCGCCGATCAGGCGGTCGCCTTCGACGTAGGTGTCGCTGAATGCAAGCGCGGCCGTGTTGCTCAGTCGAATGCCGTGCTTATCTTCCGGTTCGTCGTGGCTGAAACCGTTGGCTCCCTTCTCCACGATGAACCAGCTCGGGCCACTGGGCGTGTTGGCCAGGACGGTGTAAGCGTCCGCGATCCCGCCGTTGCTAATCCATTGCTTGGCACCGTTGATCTTGTAGCCGACGACCCGGTCGTCCTGCATAACTCGGTCCGCGGTGGTGCGGAGTGCGCCCAGATCGCTGCCCGCTTCCGGCTCGGTGGCGCCGTAGGCGAACAGCAATCCCTCTTCCGCAATGCGACTCAGCCAGTGCTTCTTTTGCTCCGGAGTAGCGCCCACCGTGATTGGATCGCTGCCCAGAAAGGTAGCCAGCACGGCCGTAGCGACGCCCAGATCGATGCGCGCCATCTCTTCACAGACCACATACACATCGAAGGCGCCCCCGCCGAAACCGCCGCAGTCTTCGGGGATGAACAGGAGTTGAATGCCCAACTGATCCGGGCTGCACATATGCCGGACGATCTCCAGCGGGCATTCGTCGCGTTCATCCAGCTCCAGGATTTTTTCGTCGGTCAGGCGTTTCTTGGCAAAATCTCTGAGCGACTTCAGACTTAGCTTCAGTGTCTTATTTGCAATCATGATCCGTGCCTCACTTTGCTGCGACGCTGCGCATTTCGCGAACTTTGTTGGTCAATTCCGGCAGGAACTCCAGGATGTCGTCCACAATCCCAACGTCTGCCACCTGAAAGATTGGCGCTCTGGGATTCTTGTTGATGGCGATCAGAAACGGACTGCCTTTGAGGCCGGCTAGATGCTGGAATGCACCACTGATGCCGCATGCCAGATAGACCTTGGGCTTGACGGTTTTTCCGGACGACCCAACCTGACGCGATTTCCCCAGCCACTTGGCGTCAACCACGGGCCTCGAGCAACTCACTGCCGCGCCCATCGCTTCAGCCAGGTCCTGCGCAATGGCCACGTTCTCCTGCTTCTGGATGCCTCGGCCGATGGAAACCAAAACGTTGTGCTTGGTGATATCGACATCACCCGCCTCGGCAACGATGGTCTCCAGGTAACGCCGTCCAGCGGTCAGAGCGCCAACCTCCGATGACTTGTCGACCACGGTCACAGCCACGGGAGCACTCTCCAGAGATTTGAACGCCCCTGGACGCACCGTGACCACCGCGCCCGACGAGATGTCGCAACAAACGTGCGTGCTCACCTGTCCGCCAAATTCCTGGCGGACGACTTTGAGACCGCTGCCTTCAATTCCGGCGATCTCCAACACGTCGGAGACGAAAGTTGAATTCAGCTTGATGGAAAGACCCGGAGCCAGATCGATTCCGAAATGCTCGTGGGCAACCAGCACAATGCTGCCCGGCGGCACAACCTTGACCAAAGCTTTGCGGATCAATTCCGCATTGGGGTAGGCAAAAGCCTCGTTGGAAATTGTCCATATCTCAGCATAGGAAGCACGGAGTGCGCTGCACGCGGCATTGAGGTCTGCGCCCCAACCGGCGAGCAGGGCTGTAGGCGAGGCAGCGGGGTCGATCTTTTTGGCAGCGGCCGCCAGTTGGGCCGCGGAATCGTCCGCCACGCCAGCCTTGTGCACGATGTAAGCGAAGATGCGAGCCATTATTTCAACCCTCCTTTGGCTGCGACTAACTCCAGAACTTTGTCGACGTTTTCTTCCCGGCTGCCCTTGAGCATCTCGGCGCCCTTGCCGAGCGCGGGGACGAAGTAGTCCACGCGCCTCACTTTCGCGGCAGCTCCCCCTACCGCATCTGGGTCAACGCCGAGCTCTGACACGCCGAAAGTCGGAATGGGCACGGAAGCCACGGCGCGAATGCCTCGCATTCCGACATAGCGTGGCTCATTGATGCCGGTCTGAATCGAGAGCACGCACGGGAGATCGATCTCACTCATCTCCTTGTTGCCGCCTTCGATTTCGCGGCTGATTTTCAGCTTCCGGCCTTCCAGAACTTCGATGGAATTGACCAGCGAAGCAAACGGGTAGTCGAGCATCGCCGCCAGCATCCCGCCAACCTGCGCGCCGCCGTCCTCGGCCTGCACACCGGTGAGAATCAGGTCGTAGTTACCCTTCCGCACAAAGGCTTTCAGGATGGTTGCGATCCCCCGGGCGTCCGATCCGCTGAAGGCTTCGTCGGTAATCAGCACGCCATGGTTCGCGCCCATGGCCATCTCCCGGCGAAGGATCTCTTCGTCGTCCTCGCCGCCAACCGTGACCACAGTGACGTTTCCGCCAATCCGGGCCACAATCTGCAGCGCCTCTTCGACCGCGTAGTTATCCGGCTCGTTGATCGAATAGACCAACTCGTCGCGCTCTATGTCGTTTCCTGCGCTGTTGAGTTCAATCTCGTTCTCCGACGTATCGGGCACTCGTCTTGCGCAAACTAGAATCTCCACATTCACCTCCGCTCCTCAAACCGCTTTTTGTTCCTCACGCACCATCTCTTGGTCCACCAGTTCCGCCAGATCGATGGCGGTCATCTTTCCTTCCAGACCTGCAACCTTGATCGCATCTTCTATATTCACCATGCAGAACGGACATGCCGTCACAATCACATTGGCCCCGGCTTCCGCGGCCATCTGGACTCTCTTCACGCCCATGCGCTGCTCTTCCTTCGGCTCGTAGAACAGCATCAGTCCGCCGCCGCCGCAGCAGAACGAGCGGTCTTTGCAGCGGGTCATCTCAACTCGCTTCAAACCCGGGATGGCATCGAGCACCTCACGCGGATCGTCATAAACCTGGTTGTGACGTCCCAGGTAGCAGGGATCGTGGTAGGTGTAAACCTTGCCTCCGTTTTCTACCGGATTGAACTTGATCTTGCCCGACTTCACTTCCCTGGCGATTACCTGGCTGATGTGCTCGACCTCCGGCACATCTTTGTAGTCGTGTTTCAGCGCGTTGAAGGCGTGCGGGTCGGCGGTAACAATTCGCTTTACTCCGGAGGCTTTGATCGCGTCCACATTGTGGTCGCGCAAGGCGGTGAAGAGCAGCTCTTCCCCGAACCGCCGGGCCTCATGGCCACTGTCTCTTTCCGCAGCGCCCAGGATCCCGAAATTCTCTCCAACGTGATCCAGAATCTTCGCCGTCGCCCGCCCGATCGACTGCATACGGTCATCGTAGGAAGTAATACTGTCCACAAAATAAAGCGTGTCGGCGCCGTTGCTTTTGCCCAGTGTTTTGACCTGGCAGACTTGTTGAAACTCCTTGGCGTTCGCCCAATCGGCCTTCTTTTTCTCCATCTTGCCGTAAGGATTGCCGCGGCTCTCCAGCGCCTTCAGCGGCTTCTGCAGCGACTGGGGCACGTTCCCGTCATCGATCAGGCCGCGCCGCAGATCGACGATCTTGTCGATGTATTCCACCAGCAACGGGCACTCTTCCTCACAAGCGCCGCAGGTAGTGCATGACCAGATTTCGTCTTCTGAATAAAGGCGGCCAATCAATGGCTTGCTATTGCTACTGCCACTACCAACGTGCGAGTGACCGAACATGGGATAGTGCTGGAAGGCGTAGTCTCTCGCCTTGATGGTAAGAAATCGTGGCGACAACGGCCTTCCCACCGCATTGGACGGACAGTTGTCCGAGCACCGTCCGCAATCGGCGCAGGAATAGAAATCCAGCATGTGCTTCCAGGTAAAGTCTTCGAACGTCTTGACTCCGAAGGATTTCACCTGATCCAGATGTTCATCGCTCACGCCCCATCTCACAGGCTTCAGAATCTCGCGATCCAACTTGGCGAAGTACACGTTGAACAACGAGGTTTCGACGTGGAACTGAATGCCAAAGGGCCGATAGCACAACAAAAAGTAGAAGGTCACTTCATGGAGAAGATAGGCGCCGGCGTAAACCTTCCCGATAGTGGCCGTAGCAACTGGGAGAAGAGCGATCTGCAAGATCCACGGCAGTGACAGGACAGCCAAAGTTTCAACCGGTTGGCCTAGCTGGGACTGACCGGCGGCCTTCGCGGCCTCAAAGAGGCTGTCAGCCACCATCAGAATCGCGATCAACGCCAGGAGGAAAACGGCATCGGCGGTGTGGGCCTTGCCGAACCGCGCCGGTACTTCATATCGCGCAGGTTTGAAGACCAGCCGGCGGATCACAGCAACAACCATGCAGAGGAAGACTATGGTGGCAGCGTAGTCCGTGATGATGTCGTAGATATGGCCTGCCCTTCCGGAAAGGCCCGGCATCACAAAATTCTGGGAGACGCCGACGATCAGCACCGTGAAGGCGCGCATCGCCAGGAGAATGAATCCGGCAAAAATAAGGATATGTAAGGTCCCGGCGGTCTTGTAGCGCGGATGCTTCCACTGCCCTAACCAGAATTTGAAAACCCTTTCCAGGCGGACCAATGGCCGGTCAAAGCGAAGATCGCGTTCGGCCCTTAGCAGCGGTACAAGGCGCTTCGCAACAATGTAGGCAAAACAGGCAACCCCCAAAATATGGATGGCGAGGAAGAGCGTTCGACCCGAGACCAGCCACGACGTAACTTGCGAAACGGACTGGATGCCTTCCACCATGGTGCTTGGCCCTGGTTAGAATTGCCTGGCCCGATAGCATTACCTTGCCCACCTGCTACACTCCCGTGCCCTGCATCGCTACGCGATCATTTGCGTCAGGACGCGCTCTTCATCCGTGGTTGGCGGTGGTGCTTGTGCCAACTTGACGGGCAGGGGAGGGACTGTGAGCGGGATGGTTACACGAACTGTTGCCGCCGGCTCGGGCGCGGGTTGCGATGCCTCCCGCGTCCTCGCCCGTACTTTCTTCCCGCTCTGGCGCGGCGGTTTGACCTCTTGCGTCTTTTCCCGTACTTTCTTCTCGCCCTTGTCGGGCGGTTTGATTCCAGCAGCTTCTCGCAACTCCTCGAAACTCGTTTTCAGAAAGGCCTCCAACCGCCGCAGATCGGGCGCGGCATGCACGTCTCCGCCGAACCCGAAATACACCGTGCCGTCGTAACTCAAGATGGCGCAGTTGACCGTCATCTCGCCGCCCACCGGCACATACGGATACCAGCGCACCATCTTGTGGCCCAGCAGATAGAGCGGGTATTGCGGCCCGGGCACATTGGTGCAAACCAGGTTGAAGGGCGTGATCGGCAACTGGCTCAACACCGGGCCAGCAAGCGCTTGCATCGAAGTCGGGAACATGCCGATCAAACCACCCGCCAGGCTGACTAACTCCGCGGCATGCGAGCGCTTGAGAAACTCCGTTCTTTGATGCACTGCCGCCAGCAGTTTCAGCGGACTGCGAATATCCAGCGGAATGGTCACCGGAACCAGCGAGATACGGTTCCCCAACTCGCCCGGACTATCGCTGCCGCGCAGGTTGACCGGGACCATCATCCGCAACAGTCGCCCCTTAACCCGCTCTCCATGCAGCTCCTGATAGCGCCGGATGGTCGCCGTCACCAGCGCAAGAATGACGTCGTTCACGCTGGCCCCGCAGGTCTGCTTTACCGCTTTGACATCTTCCAGCGGAATATCGGCCCAAGCCACCTTCTGTGGTCCGCGGTAATTGACGTTGAACCGTATGCGCTCGGTGAACGCAGTGATCTCCGGGAGCAAGCGCGAGAACTCGTCCGTCGGCATGAGGTTGCCGCCATTCGCCGCCGCTCGCTCTGCCATGTCCAGCAGGTCCGCCCAGGCGGAGAGAATCCGCTTGACGAAATCGCCGTAAGAGCTCACCACGCCATCCAACAACGAATTGATGGCGTCGTGCGGCGGAGGCACGCGGAAGCGAATCTTCTTCTTGGGCAAAGGCGGCGCCACCGGGCTCGCGTCCAGGAGCTTGGTCATGATGCCCACCCCGGCAATGCCATCCGCCATGCAGTGGTGCATGCGCAGAATGAACGCGCTACGTTTGCCTTTCGGGCCTTCGCCCTTCAGACCATCGCCTTTCAATCCATAGACAAACGTTATGTCCCACAGCGGATGCTGCCGGTCCAGCACCGTGCTCACGATTTTCCCAGCGAGTGCCTTCAGTTCGGTGTCGGTACCCTGCTTGAGCGTCACCTTGCGTACATGGTTGCGAATATCAAAGTTGGGGTCGTATTCCCAGCTCGGAAGACCAAGATTGAGCGGTGGCGCCACCACCCGCTTGACCAGGTGAGGAATCAGCGCCAGCTTCGACTCCATGAACTGGAGGCAATCCTTGAACCGGATCTCGCCCTCCAGCACGCTGACGCACGCCACATTGAGCGGCATGCCTTCCCGCTCCAGATGCAAGAAAACCGTATCCCCCCACGAAAGGCGGTTACCTTGTTGATGGTTCTGCATGAAAACTCTCCCATTCATCCGCAATTCAGGCGACGAACGACAATCGCGACCCGAGCTTCACCAGCTTGAGCACTTTGTAGACATCGACGTTCACGCCGCACAACACGACCTTGACGCCCTTGTCGTCAGCTGCGTCGGCGAACCCCTCCAGCGCCCGGATTGCACTCGAATCGATCCGGCCGACCGAAGAGAAATCCACAACTACTTCGCCCTCGGCGCTGTCCAGTTTTTCCCCGGCCTCTTGCAACCCTTCGACAACGCGCTCTTCATCAATCTTTATCCACACGGCGATCACTGCCATACCCACCACCATCCGCCTACGCGGTTTGTTGCTGAGACGCACCGGCCACCTTCGCCGGGCCTCGTCCCTGGTACGCCTTCCAAAACAGCTCAGCCAATTCGCTCATCAGTGACATCCGCGGGTTCGACCGCCCGGACGGATCCTCAAAGGCAAGCTTGGTCAAATCGGGCATCGCCCGCTCGAATTCTTCCTTCGAAATTCCCAGCTCGGCGATGGAACGTGGAAATCCCAATTGGTCCAGCAACTGTTCTGTCGCCGTCACCAGGTTCTTCACCTTTTCCTCAATCGTGTTTCCGCCCAACCCCAGCATGTCCGCGACCGCCGCGTACTTCTTATGCGCGACATATCCCTGTGTGTACGGCGACGGCATGAACTTGGCGGGCACCGCTGCGTTGTAAACCATCACATGCGGCAACATGAGCGCATTGGCCCGGCCGTGCGTCACGCCGAAGCGCGCCCCGAAGGCATGCGCCAGCGCGTGGTTCACGCCCACTGACGCGTTGGAAAACGCCATCGCTGCAATGCAGGCGGCATTGTGCATCATGCTCCGCGCCTCTTCATCGTGGGGATGCTCGTAAGCGATAGGCAGGTACTTGAAGACCAACCGAATCGCTTCCATGGCGTTGGCATCGGTGTAGGGCGACGCATAATTCGAAACCCCAGCTTCCAGTGCGTGGGTCAGGCAGTCGATACCGGTATCAGCGGTAAGTCCCTTCGGCATCGACATGACGAACTGCGGATCGACAATCGCTACATCAGGACTGAGCGAGTAGTCGGCGAGTGTCACCTTTCGCCCCAGCTCCTTGTCGGTGAGGACGGCAAACGGCGTGACCTCGCTCCCCGTTCCGCTGGTCGTGGAGATGGCAATCAACCGCGCCCGGTTGATCTTGTCCGTCGGGAACTGGACCACGCGCTTGCGGAGATCCAGAAAGGGCGCAGCCAGCTCTTGCAGATCAGCCTCCGGCGATTCGTACTTGAGTTTCATGATCTTGGCCGCGTCGATTACCGACCCGCCACCCAGCGCGATGATTTGGTCCGCTTTGTAGAAATTGAGCGCTTCCACTCCTTGCATGACCACCTTGACCTCGGGCTCCGCATCGGGAATGACCGAGACGTGAACGTGGGTTCCCTCCGGAATATAGCGCCGGACAATGTCAACGTGGCCGAGTTGCTCCATGGACGGATTCGTAACGATGATGGTGGAGCGCGATGGGAACTGATGCACATTTTCCACCGCGTTGCGGTTGAAATAAATCTGATTGGGAACTCGGAACCACATATGGGCTTGGGTCCTCCGAGCCACACGCTTGATATTGAGGTAGTGATAGACATTCACGTTATCCGTCGTGCTGTTGCCGCCACCGGTTCCACATCCGAAGGAGAAGGTGGGCACCAGATCGTTGTAAACGGCGCCCAGCGCTCCGATCGAACCCGGCGAGTTCACAATGATCCGCCCCGCATTGATCACCTCACTGAACTTGCGGATGACCTCATCGTCGTGCGAGAAAACAACTGCCGTGTGTCCCAGCCCGCCGGCATGGTTCACGTCTACGCACACCTTGAGCGCCTCATCGACCGATTTCGCTCGATAAACCGAGAGCACCGGGAACAGCTTCTCGACCGACAAGGGATGTTCGCGGCCTACACCTTGAATCGGCGCAATCAGGAGTTTGGTGTTCGGTTTAACCGAAAGACCGACAAAGCGGGCGATATCGCTGGCCTTCTGGCCGACGGCCAGGGGCTGCATGAAACCGGTCTGCGGATCGATCACCGTGCGCGCCAGCAGTTCCGCCTCTTTTTCATTGCAGATATGCGCGCCCAGTTCCGCGAATTTCTTTAGCACCGGCTCATAGATCTCATCGTCAATCACCAGCGTCTGCTCTGACGCGCAAATGGTTCCGTTATCGAAGGTCTTGGAGACGATGATGTCCACCACAGCCGTATTCAAATCCGCCGTTTTTTCCAGGTAAACCGGCGTGTTGCCCGGTCCTACACCCAGGGCTGGTTTGCCCGAGCTATATGCGGCTTTGACCGCACCCTGCCCACCGGTGGCATCGATCAGGCGCACGTCTTTGTGCCGCATCAGGTAGGCGCTCTCCTGCAGGTTCTGCGATTCCAGGCAAGTAAAAACCCCTTCGGGCGCGCCGTGCTTCAGCGCCGCCTCATACATGATCCGCACCGCTTCGGCGCCGCAGCGCGCGGCCTTGGGGTGGGGACTGAAAATGAACGCGTTCCGCGTCTTGATGGCCATGATGCATTTGAACAACACCGTGGAAGTCGGGTTCGTAATGGGTATGATTGAGAAAATCACCCCGATCGGTTCAGCCATCTCCACCAGGTTGCGTTCCGGAAACTCGCGAATGATGCCAACCGTGCGCTTGTCTTTGACATAGTCGTAGGCAAACTCCGTCGCCACCATGTTTTTAATAACTTTGTCTTCCATCACCCCAATCTTGGTTTCTTCTACCGCCAGGCGCGCGAGATCTAGAGCGTGCTCCATCCCCGCCAAGACCATCGGCTTGACGATGCGATCAACGTCTTCTTGGGTGAATTGGGTAAAGACGGCGGCGGCGGCTCTAGCTTGACTGACTAGAGTTTCGAGGTAGGCAATCCGTTCTGGACTGAGGCTCTCTGCGGCAAGCGGAATCTGAACCCGCTCCTGCACTGCTTCGCTCGCGATCATCACTGCCCCCTATTTTGCTAGGGGCCCGTTACGTGCGAGAAGCATTCACGCTCTTCTATCTGTTTCCGATTCTCGCGATCACAAAGCGGGACACCAGATCGCCAGGCACAACCGTTCTTCTTTCTATGCGTAGTCGATAGGATGTCTTTCTAACCAGTGTTCATCGCGCACCCGGTCAATATTCCGCAAAGCCCCAAAGGCGACACTTGCGGCCAAACGGCGATTTTCCCGAACGACGCCTGCGCCAAAACCGATTGCACCACCCAGCAAACCAAACGCCAACACCCGGCCGATCGACTTCGGCCGATTTCCGGGACAACCACCCAGCACGCCGATGCACACTCCAATGGCGGCGGGCTTCAAGGCATTTCGTACTGACTCGCTAAGAAACGGAGGAAGAGGTCTACCATCAAGAAATGCTTCTCGGCCGGAACGAGCTCCTTCCAGCCCAGAATTCAGAACCTTTCGGCCGTACTTAATTTCGGATCGTGACCACGTACGCAGACCCATAACACTACCTCACCACTCAGCCGATTGATTCGGCTCTAGTAGACCATTGGCGGGCGTGCTGAGTCTGTAGCACCTATCACCGGCCAAGGTGAGATGGGTCACCGTTGGCAAGGTCGGCAGGAAGGGCCTTGGCCGCTCAATCCCCTTTTGGGAACAAAACGCGAAAGCCGGCGCAGCTAGCGCAGCACGGAGCGCGAAGTTAGACTTTTTCCGCAGCCTCTTCAGCCGTGCCGTGACTTTTCTGAGCCGTCCAATACTTCTTGCGCAGCTCGCGTTTCAAAACTTTGCCAGTGCCGGTGCGAGGCAGGCTTTCCAGAAACTCGACTGACCGCGGACATTTGTAGTGCGACAGCCGGGCGCGGCAAAACTCCAGCAATTCGTCTTCCTCGGCTTTTTCTCCGGGCTTCAGCACGACGAACGCCTTCGGTACCTCGCCCCACTTCGCATCCGGAACAGGGATCACCGCCAGCTCGTACACCGCAGGGTGGGCGGAGAGCACCTTCTCCACTTCCAGCGAAGAAATGTTCTCGCCTCCGCTTACGATGATCTCTTTCTTGCGGTCAACAATCTGAAGGTAGTTCTGTGCATCGACGGTGGCCACGTCGCCGGTATGGAACCAGCCGTCCTTCATCGCTGCCGCCGTGGCCTCGGGCTGGCGCCAATAGCCGCTCATTACGACGTCGCCTCTCACCACGATCTCGCCCATGGCAATGCCGTTATGAGGTACTTCTTTCCCGTCGGCGCCCAGCACTCGCAGCTCGACGCCGGGAATGGCAAACCCGGTCATAGCCTGGCCGGCATAGCGCCGTTCTCCTTCCCACCGCAGGTCCAATTTCATGGCCGATTTGGCGAGCGTCGGGCAAGTCTCGGTGAGCCCGTACCCGGAAATGCAGGTGCAGCCCAGCTTGTCCTCAGCTTCTCTTACCAGAGTAGGAGACGAAGCCGCCCCGCCAATGATGATCGTTGACAGGCTGCTCAAGTCGTACTTCGGCCTCTCCGGCGAATGCACCAGCGCTGTGACCATGGTGGGCACCATGGCGCAGGTGCTCACGCGCTCCCGCTCGATCAGTCGGAACACGTCGATAGGATTGAAGTGGTGAATCATGACGTGCGTGCCGCCGACCACAGTAATGGTGTGCGCCGTGCCCCACCCGTTGGCGTGAAACAGCGGAATGGTTTGCAGCATCACAGTCTGGCACGACATTTCGCCCATCGTGGTCGGGCACGTCTGTCCTGCGGCGAGTACTGACAAGGCGTGCAAATAGACGTTGCGATGCGTGAGCATCACACCTTTCGGGCGGTCGCTTGAGCCGCTGGTATAGAAGAGTTCAGCAATCGAGTCCTCATCAATCTGTGTGAAGTCACACTCGAACGGGGGGGAAGCTGCCAGTAAATCGTCGTAGTTTTGCGCTGCCAGCCAATTCGCCTGCGGCTGGCCGTCCAGCAGAAAAGTAATTTCGATCGAAGGAACGGCTGTTCGAAACGACTCCGCGAGCGGCAACAATGATATTTCGGTAAACAGGAATCTGGCCTGCGCATCATTCAAGACGAAAGCAAGCTCCTGCGGCGCCAGCCGGATATTCAAGGGAAGCAGCACACATCCGGCTTCCAGGACTCCGTAGTAGGCCTCCAGGAGCCGATGACAGTTCGTACTCAAAAAGGCAATTCGATCGCCCGGCTTTGCCCCGGCGGCAATGAGGGCGGCCGCCAGGCGCGCGCTGCGCTCGGCAAATTGCGCATAGGTAAAGCGCTGATCGCCGCACACCACCCCGACCTTATTAGGAAATTGCTCGCGCGCGTAGCGCAGAAACCGAAGGGGAGTAAGCGGAACTTTCATGTATGCCTCGCGGTGCACGATGGATGATCGATGATCGATGATGGGCGACGCGTTATCCGCCGACAGGGAGCCCGCCAGCGCGATTCTCAGCCTCGTCTGCCAAATGAATATCAATGACGGTCGACGACTATCACGACCGTCATTGTAATCG
Source organism: uncultured Acidobacteriaceae bacterium (assembly GCA_963779995.1). Classification (GTDB taxonomy): domain Bacteria; phylum Acidobacteriota; class Terriglobia; order Terriglobales; family Acidobacteriaceae; genus Acidiflorens. The sequence goes on from CAVZZY010000001.1 coordinate 109,974, forward strand.
ACCTGCCACCCGGAGCGGAATCGGAGGATCCGCTGTTCGCCTGGTAAAGCCTCGCACGAACTGTCGTGCCGTTTAGCACGCGCGAAGCTGCCTCTTCCCGGAGAACAGCCCCTTAGCCGGTTTGGAGCCCTCCGTCATCCGCGCAGAGCGGATCATACTCCGCTCCGGGTGACATCTCTATGCCTCGCTTCGCTGTCAAGCGGCTGACGCTGCCGCCTTCTTCGCATGCACTGGCCGCTTCGCATGCCGGGCCGCCGGCTTGACCGGGTGCTTGTGCTCAGCCACCGGCTTTACCACTACATCCATCAACGCCTTTTGGGCGTCAACGTAGCTTTTCACGCCTTCCCGCGTCAGTTCCGCCAAAGGCAGGAAGGGAAATGGCCGCAGCGTTTCGAAGCTCTTGCCCGCGGTCTTCACGCTGGCATTCATCTGCTTGCCAGCCACGTCAACCAGCTTCTTTTGCGCGTCGATGAACGATTCGCTGGCCTGCCGCGCCAACTCCGACAACTCCGTCTTCTTGATTTTCTTGATACCGTTAGTGTGTTTGCCGCCAGTTGCCTTCGCTGTCTCCTCGGCAATCACATCCAGGAACTGCTTCTGCGCCTTGACAAAGTTTTCCATGCCCTCGCGCGCCAGTTCCACCAGGGGCTCGCCGTGGAACGGCTTGCCGGCCTTGGCTGCCTCCACCCAGGTATGCGTCTGTTTACCGGCAATCTTCAGGAACTCCTGCTGCATGTGGATGAAAGTCTCCACGCTGCGCTGCAGCAGATCGGTCATGGCTTGCGCCGGCGGATATTCTCCGACCCGTTCTTTTACTGCCGTCATCAGAATTTCGTTCTGTTGCTTCCCCAGATCGAGAAGCACTTTTTGTCCTTCGATGAAGTTGGTCATGCCCTCCCCGGCCACTTCACTTAGAATAGTGGTGGGAGAGTGCTGCGGATCGGTCAGTTGCTGCCGCAGTGCATGCATTACGTTCGCATTCTGCCGCATCGCAAGATCCAGAAGGACGCGTTGCGTGGCAAACAGACTCTGCACGCCCTGCTGCGCCCAACCCGATAGTACGGAAACAAACGAGGACTCCCCGTGGTGAGCCCGGGGGGCCTCGGTCTTTGTGGTTGCTGGCATATAGAACCTCCAAAATTGCTGCATTGCAGCATTCGACTTAAATATACGAGCGGCCTCCACTTGTGTCAAGATATATTTGTTCGTTTGTGCATCGCAACATAGGCAGGACAAAATGAGCCCTTCCACCGTCGTCATCAAGAAATACGGCAACCGCAGGCTGTACGACACCGCCGGCAGCCGTTATGTGAATCTGGACGATATTGCCGCCCTCATCCGCGAAGGTACGGACCTCAAGGTGGTGGACGCGAAAACCGGCCACGACCTGACCCGCGTCACCCTCACGCAAATCATCACCGAAGACGCCAAGGGAAAGCCGACCGGCCTGCCGCTGGACCTGCTGCGCCAGCTCATCATGGCCTCCGACGAAGTCCGGCAGGAGTTCGTCATGTGGTATTTGAAATCCGCGTTTGACACTTACCAGAAGATGCAGGACGCGGTGCAAAGCCGCTTGGGCGAAGTCCAATCCGCCATTCTGTCCCCGGTGGACATGATGAAGAAGTTTCTGGGTGCGACGCCATCTCCGCCCAAGGCCCAGGCTGACCCGGAACTCGATGCCCTGCGCCAGCGCGTGGCGGAACTGGAGGCGCGCCTGAAGAAGGGCGGCCAAACGAAACGACGGAAGCTCGCGAAACGCTAGAGACGTCTGGTGAACGTTGCCTTCTCACCAGCCCGATGACTCGAATATGATGTAGAGCTCTAAGAAACGTAGACGTATAATTTGCTGTTAAAGCATCTGCCCGCTAAGCGCATGGAGCGTAAAGGTGGATGCCCGGGCAGAGCCAGGACGAAATTGCGCAAACAGAAAACGGCAACCCATCCATCCAAGCTCAGGTCTCGCAAGCAATCACCCCAACCTCACCCGGAATTTGACACTTCCATGTGGACCGAAGCGCTCTTCGGAGCTGAGGTCCTGCTGCTGCACGCGACCCCGGTTTACTACGGCTTTGGCGTACCGCGTGGCGATAACTCCGGCGTCGTTATCATCCCTGGTTTTCTCGGCACTGATCTTTATCTGACGGAACTCCACGGCTGGCTGGAACGCATCGGCTACCGCCCGTATTTTTCCGGCATCGGCATCAACGCTGACTGCCCCAACCTCCTGATCCAGCGCCACGTAAGCGCGACGATAAAAAGAGCGCTGGACGAGACCGGCCGCAAAATTCACTTAATCGGCCACAGCCTGGGAGGCGTGATCGCGCGCTCGATTGCAGGGGAGCGGCCCAAAGACATCGCCTCCGTCATCACGCTGGTTTCGCCGATTCGTGGCACGGTGGCGAATCGCACCGTTGTCCATGCCGCCGACGCCATTCGCCTGCGCATTCTGGAGGAGCATGGCACGGGCGTGCTGCCCCGCTGTTACACCGGGCGGTGCACCTGCGATTTCATCGATTCGCTGCGACGCAAGGTCCCGGACTCCATGCTCCAGACCGCGATTTACACCCGCCATGACGGCATCGTGGACTGGCGCTATTGCATGACCAGAAAGCCCGGCAGTGACTTTGAAGTTCCGGGTACTCACATCGGAATGGCATTTAACGCGGCGGCGTACTCCATCGTGGCCGATCGTTTGGCGCTGGCTCATTCAACGCCATAATAATGATGTCGCCGAGCGGAACAAACCAACCCCGGAGCGAGATCGCGATAATAGCCCAGTGCTTTTTTCGCCGGGAACGTGGAAAGGTACGAGCACCAGACGTTCATCAATTCGATCCTGGGAAACGGAGCTGACATGAAGGTCGTCGCGTTCAACGGTAGTGCCCGCAGAGGCGGGAATACAGCAATTCTGCTCGGCTACACAATGGGCGAACTCGCAAAGGCAGGCATAGAAACCGAACTGGTGGAATTGGGCGGTGCCGAAATCCATGCCTGCCGCGCCTGCCGCCAGTGTTCGGTGAGGAAGAACCGCCGCTGCTCGCAAGAAAACGACATGGGGAACATCTGTATCGAGAAAATGGAGGCGGCCGACGGGATCCTGCTGGGCTCGCCGACCTACGTCGCCGACGTCTCCCCGGAGATCAAGGCGTTGATGGACCGTGCCTGTCTGGTTTCCAAAGCGAACAGCGGCATGTTTCGCCATAAAGTCGGCGCTGGCGTGGTGGCGGTGCGCCGGGCAGGCGCCATGCATGCTTTCGACACCCTGAATCACTTCTTCCTGATCAGCGAAATGATCGTCCCGGGCTCGTCTTATTGGAATATCGGCGTCGGCCTTGAGCCCGGCGCAGTGGAGAAAGACGAGGAGGGCATTCAGACCATGAAAGTCCTCGGACAGAACATGGCTTGGCTACTGAGGAAGCTCCATGCCCAGGGCTAGAAAAGAATTGCCATCCGAGTGGGCAGCATTGGTTCGCCGCTAATGTGGAAACGCATGGTTTTACTCCTGCCCTTGCTCGCGACTGCGCTGGCACCAGCGCACGCTAAGCCGGAGAACTGGCTGAAAGTCCGCAGTCAGCATTTCACCGTGGTGACGAACACCAACGAGAAGACGGGGCGGCGCATTGCGGACCAGTTTGAGCGCATGCGCTCGGTTTTTCATGCGGCGTTTCCGCGCATGCCCATCGATATCAGTTCGCCCATCATCGTACTGGCAATCAAGGACGAGAAAGACTTCCGCGCGTTCGAATCGCAAGCGTATCTGGCAAAAGGGCAACTCAAGTTGGCCGGCCTTTTTCTGCGTACGCCCGACAAGAACTACGTTCTCATGCGCATGGACGCCGAAGGCGAGCACCCATACGCGGTGGTTTATCACGAGTACACGCACTTTCTTCTCAGCAACGCGGCGGAATGGCTACCCCTGTGGCTGAATGAGGGGCTGGCCGAGTTTTATCAGAATACGGACATCCACGAGAAGGATGTCGCGCTGGGCCAGGCGAGCCGGGAGAACCTCCTGCTGTTGCGCCAGAACCGGTTGCTGCCGCTGGCGTCCCTGTTCACCGTCGACACCAAATCGCCCTACTACCATGAGGAAAACAGAGGCTCCATCTTCTATGCCGAGTCGTGGGCGCTGACTCACTACTTTGAGATAAAGGACAACCAGGAAAAGACGCATCGTTTGGCCGACTACTTGGAACTGGTGGCGAATAATGTAGATCCGGTGACCGCGGCCACCCAGGCATTCGGCGATCTCAAGCAACTGCAATCGAATCTGGAAGGCTACATTCGCCAGGAGAGATTCAGCTATGCCAAGTTGCCGGCTTCGACCGCAGTAGACGACACGACGTTCAGGGTGCAAACCCTGACTGAAACGCAGGCCGATGCGCTCCGCGCGGATTTCCTCGCTTACAACGAGCGAGTGCCGGATGCCCGGCCGCTTCTCGACCATGTGCTGCACGAAGACCCGCAGAATGTTTCCGCGCACGAAACCATGGGGTATCTAGAATTTCGCGCGGGGCACTTGGATGAGGCTCGGGAGTGGTACAAACAGGCGGTGAAACTCGACTCGCAGAGTTACATCGCCCACTACTATTTTGCCGCGATCTCAATGAATGCCGGGATCAGTCCCGATGATGACGCTCAGGTGGAGAGCAGTTTACGTTCCGACATCAAACTCAATCCGTCATTTGCGCCGGCCTTTGATCGCTTGGCGGCCTTCGAGGGCATGCACCACCAAAACCTGGACGAGGCGCACACAATGGCACTTACGGCAGTGCAACTGGACCCCGGCAACGTTATCTATCGCGTGACCACAGCCAACGTGCTTATGCAGATGGAGCGGGGCACAGCTGCTGTGGCCGTGCTCCGTACCGCTTTGCGGGTGGCCAAGACTCCTGAGGAGACGGCGATGGTCCAGAATTTCCTCACGCACGCCGAGGAGTACGTGAACGAGCGGGATCGCTTGCCGGAAGCACTGAAAGCCAACGTACAGGCGAATGCCGCGTCCGCAGGCGAGGTGAGCGCCAATGCTGAAATATCCGAGGAAGAGCTTCCGAAGGGACCACACCGCTTCATGACCGGCACGCTCCAGAACGTGCATTGTCTCGGTCCGGGCATTGAGCTAACGGTCGCTGCCAAAGGGAAGACGATGGCACTGCATAGCGGCGACTACTACAACATTGCGTTCACAGCTCTCGGCTTCACTCCCAAAGGAGACATCAATCCCTGCCATGATCTAGACGGTGTGTCGGCAAAGGTCGAGTACGTTGAGTCCTCCGCCAAGCCAGCGACAGCATACGTCGTCGCCATTGAACTCCACAAGTGAAGCGGTGAGTTCTGTAACCAGCACGCCGCGGTGCAATGAGGGTGAGCAACGACTCCGGAGTGAATCCTTATTTGTACTGCACATCCTTAACTATTAGTACTTCCACATCATGATTTCGCTTCCACTCCGCTCGAAATGAACTTCGTCCATGAGTTGGCGGATCAAGTAAACCCCGCGTCCGTGGTCGGCATACAGGTTCTCATTCCCCTTTGGATCGGGCTGAAGCTCCGGGCTGAACCCGGGTCCGGGATCGGTCACGATAATTACGATTCGGCCCTTCGGATCCGACTTTAGCCGGCACCGGATCTGTTTTGACCGGTCATTACCACATCCGTGTACAACGGCATTGGCCAAGGCCTCCTGAACCGCCAAGGCAACCTCAAATCGCTTCTGTTCCGGGACCTCCAACCGCTCCAGGGTTTCAGATATGGAGTCCACGACCGCGGCAACCGCCTCGGCATCCGCCGGCATGTTGACGTCGAGCAATTCAGATAATGCGTTGTTTTCTGGACCACCGCTAGATTCAGCCGACATGGAGGCTCATTTCGTTCTCGAATCCGGCGAGAGGGATGGGCAATTTAAGCAAAGGAGTCCACCGCCGCGTCGTCGTTATCGAAAATCTCGAACAGGTTGAGAACGCCCACCAGACGCAAAGTCTGTATTGCATATTTGTTTGGTTGCACCAGCTTGATGTTCCCGCCGAGCTGCTTGGTGGAAGCCATAAAGCGCACCAGCAAGCCAATGCCGCTGGAATCGATCATGGGCACTTCGGCCAGGTTGAGCACAATGCGAGTGTCGCCGGCGCTCACTGCCTCCTGGATGGCTTGGCGCAAGCCGTCCACGGCTTGGCCCATCCGGAGAGGTCCTCGGAGCTGAACAACCTGTACTTGCGAGCGCTTACGCACGTTGATATCCAAACGATCCTCCGCCGAGACCACGGTCCCGCCCCGAATCATAAAACCGGAGATTCAGAGCGCATTCCAAGTTACGGGAAGCAGCCCGGTTTTGCAAGCGCGCGCAGGGAGGGCATAAATATTTCATCCTGGATGGTCGAAAAATTTGACATAATCTCTGATACCCCTAGGGAGGGACCATGCGCACGGCGAGTCCCCGCAGTGACGCGGCCCGTTTCGCGGTCGCCATCGTGACCACCGATGAACGCGTGAGTCCGGAAGCCGAGACCTATCTCGCTCCCGACTATGACCTTCGCGTGCTTCAGACTTGGGATGAATTGCTGGCCCTGATCAAGAGGGACCCCGCGGATGCCATATTCGTGGATATCGACACGATCGGAGAGCATAGCAAGGACGGAATCGCCGCGCTGGCAGAGCTGCGCGCCCTGGGACCGGATTTAGTGCTCGTGGGGTTGACGCGCTCAAACAGCCGCAACCTGCGTCTGCAGGCGGTCGCTGCCACGGTCGATGAATATTTTGTGGCGCCCATCAACTTCGAGGAAGTCCGGGGCATACTGCACCGGGCACTGGAGAAGCGGATACTGGAGATCGAGTGCCGCCAACGGCAAAGCGAGCAGACGCAGCAGGAATCATTCTGCGACCTGATCGGCGGCAGCGAGCCCATGCGGAACGTCTACGACGCGATTAGCCGGGTCGCCGAGAGCACCAGCACAGTGCTGATCCGTGGAGAGAGCGGAACCGGCAAGGAACTGGTGGCGCGGGCCATTGTTGCGCTGGGCCCCCGAGCGCAAAAGCCCTTTGTCAGCATCAATTGCGCGGCTTTGCCGGAGAACCTCATCGAGACTGAGCTCTTCGGACACGAAAAGGGTGCCTTTACCGACGCCCAGGCGGCACGTGCTGGTCATATTGAACTGGCGAACACAGGCACTTTGTTGCTCGACGAGATTGCGACTTTGGGGTTGGCGCTGCAGTCCAAGTTGCTGCGCGTGCTCGAAGACCGGGTCGTGACCCGGATCGGGGGACAGAGCGCCAGGAAGATTGACTTCCGTCTCATCGCGGCCACCAATGAAGACCTGGAGGAGATGGTACGAGCCGGGCGTTTCCGCGAAGACCTCTATTACCGCATTAACGTTGTACCCATCGCGCTGCCGGCGCTGCGGGACCGGCCGGGGGATGTCCCTCTGCTGTTGAACCATTTCCTGCGCTTCTACTGCGCCTCGAATAACGTCCCTTTGAAGCGTTTGGAACCTGACGTCATGCAGATTCTGGAGGAGGATTCCTGGCCGGGCAACGTGCGCGAACTGGAAAATCTGGTGCAACGGCTGGTGCTCATGGTGGATGGACCGGTGATCAAGGTCCAACATCTGCCGCAGCGACTTCTTTACAGCAGTACGACCAGCCAGGAAGCGCTGCTGATTCCCGAAGGTGGGGTCAACTTTGATGAGGAGATTGCGAAGATCGAGGTCGCATACCTGACAGCGGCGCTGCGGCGCTCTGATGGCAGCAAGATCGGGGCAGCGCGCCTGCTGCAGGTCGATAAGCAGAAAATGCATTACCTTTGCCGCAAATATGGCATCGGGAAAGGTTGAAAATTTAAACCCATGGCATGGTATAGATTAAAAACTAATACTCGATGGATAGTTTTTTAATCCATGTATGAATTCCATTCCGGGACCGATCACTGTCTCTTCCCCAGAAAAACCGCTAAGTATTTGAGGGGACTGTAGGTTTGGGGTATGCGCGAGACTCGCCACGATTTGGCATTGGACCTGCTATATGACAGCCGTTGCACGGCGAACAAATTCGAGAAACAGGAGAGATGAAAATGTCGATTCAAAAGAAATCGTTGATCGGTAATCTAACGGCCGCCAAGAAGGCTATCACTGCGGCCCTAGCTTCAGCGGGCGCTGTCGAGGGTCACGCTAAAGTATCCAGCGGCACTATCAAGCCCGGCGTCGGCGGCCCCAGGGCGGGCGTCGGCGGCCCCAGGGCAGGTGTCGGCGGTCCCAGGGCAGGTGTCGGCGGTCCCAGGGCAGGTGTCGGCGGTCCCAGGGCAGGTGTCGGCGGTCCCAGGGCAGGTGTCGGCGGTCCCAGGGCAGGTGTCGGCGGTCCCAGGGCCGGTGTCGGCGGCCCCAGGGCAGGCGTCGGCGGCCCCAGGGCAGGCGTCGCGATCAGATAGCGGTTTCGACAATTCGACAACTGTTGTTCGAGAAGAGGAGGGGCTACCCAGGGTGGGTAGCCCTTTCTTAGCGTGCGGACCATTACCACATCTTTCGTCCGATCAGGTCTTCGACCTGTTGGAGCATAAGCCCAGCAAGACTTCGGCGACGGCCGTACACCCGGGCCGTGCCCGCCATACCCGGCTTCAGCGAGCCGCCGGTGTTATCCACGAGCAGGTCAAAGACGTAGAACCTCGGCGCGCGCTGGCCCTTATACTTGCTTAGATCGATCAATCCTGAGGCAATCTCCGACGAAATGGGTGCTACCGCCACCGTTCGGGCGTCGTGAAGTCCGACCATTCCATCGACCTGCAGGCGCGCTGGCGCGTCCTCTTTTAGTTTGTACATTTCGAACTCGGAGACGTAGATCCGCGCCCGTAGACGACTTACGTCTGCGACCTCCACCAGTTCGGTACCTTCCGGTACGTACCTTCCTACCAAGTCGCTGACTCTCGGGCTGGTTACCACGCCGGCTATCGGCGTGCTGGCCTCCAAATGGGCGGATTCGGAGGCATAGTCGCCAGTCACCCGGGTCAGCCGGGTGCGCTCTTGTTCGGCGGGACCGAAATCAGCGTAGTGCATGATCGCCGAATTAGCCCGCCCCGCTGCCATCACCAGCTCCGATTGGCTGCGCGCCAGCTTCGAATCCAACGCTATATTCCGAAGCTGCACCAAGGGCGCGCCCGCTGCCACCAGCTGACCTTCATCGGCGTACACGCGGGTCACCATTCCGGGTACGAGCGCTCGCACCACCGTCGAGTTCGCCGGTTCGAGGACGAATCGTCCCGTGGCGGACTCATGCCACAGCGGCAGCAGCGCAAAAACAATGGCGACCGCGGAGAGGGCCAGCTTGCGGGCCGGTGTAAACCAGGCACGGATGCGATCTCGTTTATCCAGGTAAACAAATTTCATAAAGCTCCAAAGGGTGCGAAGCCGGCCCCGAAAAACCATGAAAGCCGCCCCGTATTCAAAAAGGAAGCCCCAGTCCGCGCTGAAGTTGCGCGCGATGTTACCGATGAAGCTGGCAAAGAAGTACAGTACCGTGTAGCTATAGATTCCCGAAAGGACTCCGTACACGACATATGCTGGACGGCGGCGCTTGGGTACTTTCGGCACCTCCACCGGAAGGCGCCAGATGTTTCGCTTCACCCACGATGACAGATAAAGCGTCGAAGCTTCCTTCAGATCCGGCATCTCCAGAAGATCCGTCAGAATGTAGTAACCGTCGAGCTTGATTAGCGGGTTCCAGTTGAGCAGCACCACCACAAATCCAGCAATGAGGACGACGATGTAGGCAAAATCGTGAATCGCGGTACCCGGGGACGTCAGCAACCAGATCGGAGTGGCCAGCGCGCAAATCATGAGTTCGGACCAGACCCCCGAAACCGTGATCATCAAGCGCTCAAAGCGACCTCCGAGTGCCTCGCCTTGCGTACAGTCCGTGTAGAACGCAGGAGTCAGGTAAATGAGAAGGAACCCCATGACAGGGACGTGCGCGCCGTAGTGTTTGCAGGTGAGTCCATGGGCAGTTTCGTGAATGACGAGCAGCACCGACACGAGGATCCAGAAAACGGCGACGTCAAACCAGCTTTTGTGGGCAAAGTTGTAGAACTCCCACGTGTCCCGGCCGACCTCGCTCCAATGCGCGATGAAAACTCCGGCGGTGTAGGCAAAGGCCAGCAGCGTCAGCGCGACAAACCACGGCTTGTAAACAAACCCGATTTTCTCGTAGAGCCAGGTCAGGAACCGGTCCGGGTTCACTGCCGGGAACGTGACCTGCGACAAGTCGCCCCACTTATTCTTTTTCTTCTGCAGCCGCCGCCTTTCGTCGGCGGTTTTCTGCATGAGCTTCACGTTCTTTTCCAGCGGTGTCTTGTACCAGAAGTTGACGGCATCCGTGTCGGCAGCGAATTGTTTCACTGTGTCTTCCGAGTACTCAAACCCCGTTTCCCGCGAGTAGAGTTGGGCCACGTCAGCATAGGACCGCTGCCCATCGAACAATCGAATCAACTTCCATTGTGCTTCACTAAAAGTGAACAACAATGATTCCTCTCCCGGGAGGAACACCCGAACCACCGGCTGGCCCTCCTCGATGTGCTCCTTGAATACGACATTCGGATGCACCCGGGGATAACGCTGGCTGACCATCTTCGCCGGCATCTCCGGCAGCGCAACATTTAGGGCCTGGGTGATGTTCATCGCAGATTCTCGAGGCTCACGCTCGCGTCCATGCCGGCCCGGAGCGGGCCCGGTTGCCCTTCGAGTTCCACTGTAACTTCGATCGTGCTGCTGGCGGGATCGACGACGGGGCTCACTTCCAGCACTTTGACCTTGTATTTTTGGTCCGGCAGATCTGGCGTCATCATTGGCAGTTCTTGACCCTTTTGGACTCGCCCGATGAACTTCTCAGGCAAAGTGAACCGCATGCCCAACGGGCCTTCGGCCGTGACCCAGAACAGCCGGTCTCCCTTGGCGACCTGTTGTTCCTGGCGCACGTAGCGGCGGGCCACCACGCCAGAAAAAGGTGCGCGGATCCGGGTCTTGTCCAACTCCAGTTCCAGGGAACGCTCCGACTGGATGGCATTCGTGAGCAATTCGCGAACCCGCCGGACGTCCCACGTTTCCGATTCCGCCTTGAACTTGGCGTGCTCGAGTTGCTCCTTGGTGAGGATCTGGGCATCCCACATTTTTTGGGCGCGGTCGTAGTCAGACTGCACGACCTTAGCTTCGGCTTCCCAGTTCCTCAAATCAGCTTCGATGCTGCGGGTCTTAGCGCGTGCCGCCTCCAAGTCGGCCGTCAGTTGCCGGTCATCCATCTGCGCCAGCAGGTCCCCGGCGTGAACGTGGGCACCCGCCTCGGTCCGCAGGTCGGCGACTACGCCATCGCGCTGCGCCAGCACGTCAAGCTGGTGTTCCACAATCAGCGGACCTGAAACCGTGATGCCAGCTCTCAACCGCTGGAACGCTCGCCGCCGGAGCAGACGCCGCCCCTTCCGAAGGCCGCGTTGCGGGAGCGGCTGCGACTTCCGCGCTCTTCTGGGAGCAGGCTAGCCAGGGCAGCAGAGCCGCGCCCAGCAGGATCAGAGCGAGATGGTTCGGTTTTCTATTTTGCATTTCCTCACACTCCAAGCCACAACCATACTCGTGAATAAATCCACAAAAGCGGTCTGCGAAACAGGACATAACCAGCCGGATACCATCCCGCGCGCACTTTTCCTCGTCCTTCCATGCCGGCCCGAATTGCTCCGTCGGAGTTCGGCAGCGCAACCCGAGCGAAAAACACTCGCGAATCGCCCTGCACTATCCCCCTGGGGCTGACGACCGTCACGTCGCCGCGAAAGATTCGTGTAGGAAAACTGTTGAGCTTGATGGAAGCGCGCGACCCGACGCGCAGCAGGCCGGAATCGATATCGTCGATAGCCACATCTGCGATGGCCCGCGAGGTATCAACTACTTCGGCGAAGGTGTCTCCATACTGCAAGCGCTTTCCGACCATGTTTTCCACGTGGGGTGTCGCCACGAAGCCGTCGATCGGCGACCGCAATCGCGTCTTGTCCAACAGTTCTTGGGCCCTCCCGAGTTCCGATTTCCAGAAGTCAGCCTGTATCCGCTGCACGCCGGCCTCGCTGGCATCATTCGCTGCCAGCGAACGATTCATCTGCAGCAGCGCGGTCTGATACTTGGCCTGAGCCTGGGCAAGCGCCGAGCGAGCCTGCCAATCCGCCAGGTCCGCGATGACCTGGCCCCGGGTGACATGTTCACCTTCCCTCACGTACACTCGGCTGACCACCCCCTCGACCTCGGGCTGTATCTGCGCGGTGTGCACCGGGGCCACGACGGCATCTCCGTCCACCCGCAGCGGCAATGGAAATCCCGCCAGGAAGATCAAAACCGCGGCGGCGGTAGCCATCCAAAAAATGCGTCGCCGTTTTTCCAAAGCCATAAACTTCCGTTTCTTCTCCAATACCGGCTGCAGCATGGAAATAAACGGCACTTCCTTGTACATCTGCGCATTGCGCAGCGCGACCGTCGCCTGCCCGGCAAGCACTTGCAGGATCTCCAGGTGGGCGTTCGAAAGAAAGTCGGGATCCGAGCTTTCGATGCCGAATATGCCCACTCGCCCGGTGTCGTCGGTCAGCGGGATCGCGTAGAACCCCCGCATCCCCGATTTTTCGAAATAACTTTGGAACTTGGCACGCGTTTCCTCGCGGGCCGCGTCAATTTCGGTGCCATGTTGCCGAACGTACACCACCTCTTCGGACAGCATGGCCCAGCGCAGGATGTCGTTAAGCGGGGCGATGTCAGGCGCGTCCGCATCCAGCTGCGTGACCCCAGTGACGGCACTGAGCTTGTACTTTCCACCGCGTTCCAGGCCGACGGCAGCACGTTCGTAGGGGATCACCGCCTGCGGCGCGTTGACAATCGTCTGAAGAACACGTTCCAGGTTCAGGGTGGAGGTGATCTCGTGGCTGACGGTCACCAGCATTTCCAGGATTTCCACTTTCCGTTCGGCCGCCAGGAGGCTGGAATTGTGCAGAGCGTTGCTGGCGGTTTCGCAAATGTTGGTCAGCAGGAACTGGTCGTCGTCGTCGAAAGGGAGTCCGTCAAGGCGATTAATCGCCTCCACCACCCCCACCAGATTCTCGTGCTCCAGCAGGGGCACTGCGACGATCGAGAACACCCTGCCTTCCTCGATCCCGGCGTTGCGCTTCTGCAGACGTTCATCATCGGCATCGTCCACCAGCACTGCTTCGCCGCTATCGGACATGTCTCCCGCAATGCCTTCTCCCACCCCCTGCACCATCCCCAACTGCACCGTCGGCTCGTATCCTTCGCATCGGACCAACTCCAGCGCGTCGTTGCTCACCATCCATAGATTGATCCCCTGGACGTTCATCACCTCCTGGAACTTCTTCGCAATCGTGCCCAGCAGTTCATCCATCTCCAGGGTCGCGTTGAAAACCTTTTCCAGGTCATACATCTGGGTGACCCGACTGATGGATTGCAGGCTGGTATTGCGCTCGCTCTCGTACGAGAGCGCCGTGGCGATGGCCTGGGTGGCGAGTTCCGGAATCTCGCCCAGCATCTCCAACAACCCTTCTGAAATCGGCTGATCGAAGCTCACCAGTTCGATCGCGCCAAAAAGAATCTCGTCAAGTACCAGGGGAACATACGCCAGACTGGTCACGGTGCGCCGGATGTCAAGATGTCCGTACTCTTCGCGCTGCAGGTCGCCACCTTCGAACTGCATGAACGTCTTGTTGGCTGCGACCGCGCCCAGCGTGCCGGAATCAAACTCCGCCACGTGACCCACCGTGATCTCGCCCGCAATCGCTTTGGGAGTCCAGGTGGGATTCTGCTGGTCGTCGATGACATAAACCACGACCGCGATGCCCGGCAACAGCTGCGCGATCTGATCGGCGATGACGCGCGCGCGCGGGCCAACCTCCTGTTGTGTTAACAGGGCCGAGGCAAATGGGGCCACGGGAACGTCAATCCCTGGTCTTCGAATCGTCATAAGCGGTTTTCCAAACTTCGTGCTATCAACTGCCCGGGCTATACCGGGCAGCAGGGCCAGTCGCGGGGAGCATTCTTCTGGTGTGGCATCTTAAGCTGCTTGCGTTTGTAGGTCAACAATCACTTTTTTCCGCAACCTGCGAGGGATCGAGCTTCAGCGCCGGAAGCATCATCGTACAGCCGAGGTTTCTTAGTCGTCGCCATTGCCGATTGTGGCGGGCGCCCTCGTCCCTCGCAGCCAATGCCATCACATAAGAAAAACCTCGCGGGACGGTTCGTGCATCGAAACAAAAATGCAAAGGCGTAGCCCGAGTTCATGGTTTTACCGCGCTCTCACATTCGGACCCGCGCTGCTCCTATGCGCGGCAAATGCGCACGCGGAAGCGACACCCATCACGCACGGCTCGCTGGAACTAATCGCCCGCAATCAATGGATCGCCGCCGGACATACGCTCGATCTCGGGTTGCGCTTTCAACTCGAGAAGGGCTGGCACATCTACTGGGTCAATCCCGGCGACTCGGGCGAGCCACCCCGCGTCGAGTGGCAGTTGCCGGCGGGTCTTACCGCTGGGGCCATCGAGTGGCCTGCGCCGCGGCGTCTCGATACAGGTAGCATCGTGGATTATGGCTACGAGGACCGAGTGCTGCTAATCGTGCCCTTGCAGGCTGCGCCCACCCTGGCGGCGCAGCAACCAGTTCGGCTCGGCGCCCAGGTAAAGCTGCTGGTCTGCAGCCACGAAATGTGCATCCCGGGTAAGGCGGAACTTTCGCTCACGCTTCCTATCAAATCGCAGCCGCCTGCGCCGGATACTCTTACTGCTGAGCTGTTCGCCGCTACAAGTAAGTCTCTGCCGCGTCCGGCGCCGGGGAACTGGAAATTCAGCGTGACCGACGCCAACGATTCTTTTGTACTCACCGCTAATGTTGGACATCAAGTCACGCAGGCGGTTTTCTTTCCGCTGGCTGAGTCGCAGATTGAAAACGCGGCGCCGCAGAAGCTCGTAACAGAAAAGGCTGACTTCCGGTTGACGCTGAGGAAGTCCGATCAGCTGCTCAAACCTATCGACCGGTTGAAAGGCGTGCTTGTGCTTTCCGGCGATCAGGCCTTCTTGGTTGATGTGCCGATCAGCAAGGCCGGCGCGGTGAGAAGCAATTCCGGTAACGGTGCCACCAAGTAAAATAATTTCAAGGAGGACGCACATATGAAGCGCTCAACTCTACTCCCCATGCTTCTTTGCCGAATGCTTTTATGCGCAACGCTCGTTGCGCTGCTGCTATGCGCAGCACCGCCGCTGGTCTCGGCTGCGAAAGTCGGCGCGGTGGCTCCCGATTTCACAGGTACGGCGAGCACCGGCAAGACCTTTCGCCTATCGGACTATCGCGGAAAGTATGTGGTCCTCGAATGGCACAACAACGGCTGCCCCTTCGTACGCAAGCAGTACAACAGCGGCAACATGCAGCAACTGCAAAAGCAGTGGACACGCCAGGGCGTAGCCTGGTTCACAATTCTGTCTTCCGCGCCGGGCAAGCAAGGCTATGCGACCGCACAAGAAGAGAACGACTACCTGGCGAAGATGCAGGCGGCGCCGACCGCCGCGCTGCTCGACCCAAACGGCGAGATTGGGCATCTGTACGACGCCAAGACATCTCCGCAGATGGTCGTCATCAACCCTCAGGGCGTGGTGATCTACAATGGCGCGATTGACGACAAACCCACAACCGACCTGAACGACGTCCCGGGCGCGACCAATTACGTCAGTCTCGCGCTGCGGCAGGCGATGGCCGGAAAGCAGGTGGAAACCTCGGCGACGCGTCCCTACGGCTGTTCCGTGAAGTATGCGGACGCGACGCACTAGCGAGAGTTCTCGCGAGAGTATTAGACGGTTGGTGTACACTACCGTGGCCCCGGGTCCGACCTGGACTTCCTGGGCTAAATCACGGAGGATGAATTTAATGAACAGGAAACTGTGGAGAGTTCTTGCAGGGCTGTGCGCCATCGCGATGTCCGCTGTCTGGGCGTCGCCGGCACAAGCGCAGATGTCGGAGGCTAAAGAAAAACCGCCGATGTACTCGTACGTCTCGTTCTGGAATATTCCGCGCGCCCAGTGGGCAGACATGGCAAAGGCAGACGCGGCTGACCAGAAAATTCTGGATAGCGCCATCGCCCACGGGACCATCGTGGGATATGGCAACGACGTAAATTTGGTTCACCAGGCCGACGGCCCAACTCACGACGGCTGGTGGTCGGCGATGTCCATGGCCGGGGTGCTCAACGTGCTGGACCAGTTCTACAAGTCCGGTGGTACCACTTCTCCCGTCTTGGAAAGTGCCACGAAACACTGGGATAGCATTTTCGTCAGCCGGCATTACAACTGGCATTCCGGATCGTGGAAGGATCTGTACACCCACGGGGCGTCCTATAAGTTGAAGCCGAACGCGCCGGACGACGCGGTGGAGACGCTAAGCAAGAACCTAATCGTGCCGCTGATGGAGAAAATGCTCGCCGACGGCACGATTCACGAATACGAAGTCGACACCGAAGCGATCCACACCGAAGCGCCCAGCACGTTTTGGATTTTTTACCTCGCGGCGAACGCGGAAGGCTTGGACAAGGTCAACGCGGCGGTGCGCGAGGCTTTCAAGTCGAACTCGCTGTACGGCCCGGCATTTGATTCCATGGTGGACTTCACCGATCACCGCGATTATCTGGCCCGCACCAGCGCTACGTACAAATAGTTCCCCGCAATTGCCTTCCCGGTCCGCGAGCGACCCGAGCTTTGTGGCTCCGCTCGCGGGCTGATTTCTGTCGAGCGCCGGACTCGGCCGCTCGGCAACCGTGCAGTAGATGGCCCCAAAACGCGCCCCAGTCACATCAACGACCATGTGTCAGGAGATGGGTTCACTGCCCCTGCGGGAAACATGTTTGGCAGGGCTAGCCTCGATGCGCGGTTACTTGTATGTCATCTGGCGCGAGTTGCAGAGGGTGGAGCTTGCGGTCAAGCAAGCTTGGCTCGAGACGGGAGATAGAGCCTACAATCCCTGCTGCTTAATAGACCTGGACGATATTATTCCGTACAGCATAGATGGTCAAAGCGGCGACCGAATGCAGGTCAAGCTTACGCATGAGGTTGGTTCGGTGCGTTTCCGCCGTTTTGACACTGAGGTTGAGAGCCACAGCGACTTCTTTGGTGGTTTTTCCCTCTGCCAGAAGCTGAATCACTTCTCGTTCCCTGGGCGTCAGAAGCGGTCGGCCGGGACGATTCTTATTGTTATTGTTATTGTTATTGTTATCGTTGTTTGGGTGCAAGTACCCCTCCACCACCAACTGCGCAACCCTGGTGGTAAAGAACGTCCTCCGCTGCTGTAATGCTTCCACGGCCGCGACCAAATCACGGCCGGCGTCCGACTTGAGCAGGAATCCCCGCGCTCCAACCGCCAGCACCTCCCGCACCACTTGTTCGGAATCGTGCATAGTCAGGATCAAGATGCTCGTTTCCGGCAATGCGGTGCGGATCTGACGCGCGGCATCGAGTCCGTTTAGGCTCGGCATACCGATATCGAGCAAGACGACGTCTGGCTTCATCTGTTTAGCGCATTCGACCGCTTCGCGTCCGTCTTTCGCCTCGCCACAAATCTCCCACCCTTGGCGAGTTTCGAGCAACGCGGATACCTTTCCGCGCCACTTCGTGGTCGTCCGCGATTAGAATTCGGAGTGTGCTCACACTCTTGCCTCCTGACAGCGACACCGCTACTCGTGCATTCCGGAAACGTCTGACTGCTACGACTCCGCCGAATACCCCGGCAACATGACCCTAACAGCCCGTGGTAGAACAGCTCAAGAATCGCGGGCGGTGATCCGGTGTGCGGCAAGGGGACGATGGTTCCCTTCGCGGGCCAGCGGCGGGAGAGTGCATCGGGATCCGCGAAACGGCCTTCCCCAGGCACAGCAGAAAGCACAAAAGTCGGGAAAACACTTGCCCAACACGGTTTTTCAGCTCCCGTGGCGTGCCCGCACCCAGCAGTTTGCGCAGGATCAGGCTCAGGTTGAACGCGCCGACATGGATCAGTTGCCGCTTCAAAATGTTTTCGTGTCCGCGCAGATGGCAACGCCTCATACCGCCCGTCTCGTAGCAGTGCGCGAAACTGCGCTCGACCAACTCGCCGCGCCGCCGCAATAAACTCTTGCCGTACTCGCCCCGCACCCGCCGCCGGTTCGCATAGACCGCTTGTTGTTCCGCCGGCTTGCCCTGCCAGTGTCGCCGTCCCTTCTGCTTCTTCTCCGGTATGTAACTGCGCACGCCATACGCCTTCATCCGCCGGACCACCGCGCTGCTGTGATAGCCCTTGTCGGTCACCGTCTCTTCGATCCCCTTGCAGTTCACCTTGGGCTTATCGTCCGGCCGTAACTCCGCTTCGCGCCCGACCTGCTCCGCCACCGCCATCCCGGCCTCGCACAGCGTCTCGTCGAGCGTCGCCGTGTCGCCCTGATCGGCGCCTTGCAGCGTGACCGCCAGCACCGCGCCCGTGTCCAGATCGACCGCGTGCTCGGCTTTGTGCGCCAGATGCGTGCGCCCATCCTTCATCTTCGCAATCCGCGCATCGCCGTCCGCCGGACTCTTCCACTCCTTATTCGACGTGCGCTCCTTGCGTTTGCGATCCAGCCGCGCCAAGTCTTCGCGCGTCGGCGTCGCGATGCCCGACGCCTTCGCCAGCCCGCGCAGAAACTCCTCGTAACTCGCGCCCGTGTCCCGCCGCACGATCGAGCGCATCGCCGCATTGGCTTCCAGTGTCGTCGCATCAATCGCGATGCGCTGGCCTTGCAGCAGCCCGCGATCCGCCAGTACGCCCAGCACCCAGGCGAATACTTCGCGATGCGTATCGATGTCAATCAATCTTCGCGTGCGCGAGATCGTCGAGTGATCCGGCGTGTACTCGTCCAGAGCAATGCCCACAAAACGACGCAGCACCAGCGAGTCCGCCAGCCGCCAGGCAATCCCGCGCTCCGCCCCGATGCCCTCGAAGTACCCGATCAGCAACGCTCGGAAATAGATGCCCGGCGTCAGCGACGGACGCCCGTACTTGGCTGCATAGAACTTCGCGCACCGGTTCTCGACAAACTCGTCGAACCCCTCCGCTTCTAGCAGTTCATTCAAACGCTGATAGAACGGATGCCCCGGAGCAGATGCCAACTCCGTGTGCGCGATCCACAAATCTTCTTGCTTCTCCCGCTGCTTGCGCGTGCCCATCGCCATGCCTGCATTCTACGAATCATCCCTGTGCATCCCATAATCTTTTTCGTTCCCCGAATCCAGACTTGCACCACGGGCTGCTAAGCACAGATCTTGCCAAACTTGTATTTCATTGCACGGCCAAGACTTTTCGCATCCTGGCACGTACTGGGCCGCGAGGGCTCATGTAAGTTCTTCCATATTCTGAATTCGGCCATCGGTTAGGATCCATCAACTCGGCTCCAGGAATCTCATCTAGGATGAAGGCTTAAGAACTTTCGCTGTCAGGTGTTTACAGTAGATCGCGGGATCCCCCAGCAGTCCCCAACAGCCACGTTCGGAGTTGTAACCACCGAGGAACTTCTTTCTGTCGACAAGAAAGTTATACGGGAACCGACGTATTTCAAGATGACGATTTCGGGTAGATGATGGCCGATGCTCTGCTCGATTTGCAGCGTTTTTATCGCGAGGGGAAAGCGAGTGTAATGACGGATACCGTCGAGCGGCTGACCGGACACAGGCCGATCACCTTCGACCAGTTTGTGCGCGACTATGCGTTTGCTTTCCGGGATGAAGCCCAAGTCGCGAGTTAACTGTTAAGTGTGCTGTCATGATCCAGCATGACGGTGGAATTGAAAGCACGATCTGGATGATGCGGGATTTGTTGGGGCTTTGCGTGAGAAAACGAGGCCTCAGACTTCAGCGATGGTCAACTAGTGGTGGTCGTTCTGATTGTGGCGCCAAGTCCAGTATTCCTTCTTCTCGGCATCGCTGCGCTTGTTGAAATCCTGGTGCTCTCGGTGGGTATCATGTTCCCACTGATTGTAGTAAACGACCTCGTGATGATTCCACGCATGGTAGTCGTTGTAGCAAGGGTCGTAATAACGCACGTGAGTCGCACAACCGGTTATGAGCACCGGAGAAGCTAAGATCGCTGCGAGCAAGAAGTGCTTGAATCGCGAGCGCATGGGTGTCCCTAATTGGCGGTATCGCAATTGACGGTATGGTCGGCATCGGCAAGGATGTCGACCGCGTTCAAAAAAACCAAGAAATCCGATATTCGCATGCCCGAGTCCAGCATTCGAACAAAATCGCCGGCGCTGATGCCTTGGCGCTGGGCGATCTCCAACACTTTAGCGATTGCGCATTCTACGAGCTTCGGGTCCGGGTCTGCGGGTGCTTTGTGCTGTCCAATATGATTCATGGCTGGGTCTCCCGATTGCATCTTCAATTTCGGACCTCCGGGCTCTGCGATTCGCGCGATTCGTTCTTCGTTCATCCTTCACTACACACGCGAAAAGGAGGTCGGATCGAAGTTACGGTAGGGCATGTTCGCCTGAACTCCAATCGGGGAAATACTGTATTACCGACTGACAAATTCTGGTACTTTGAGGCAAGCGCAATCACTCGGGTGCTTTGTGACTATGGCGCCGGGCAGCCCCAACGGGGTTTTTGACCATCAAACAATGGTGCACGCTTTACCAAGAACATTGGCTGTCCGGAGCAGAGCCGCTTGGAGACTTGGGCGGCTGTTCGCCATTCTGCTCTTTTGCCTCTGCAGCATTCCGCACGCACAAGCCGGCGCGACGCTATTTCTTGAAGAGCCCTATAGTTACGATGGCGCGCTTGCCGGAACTGGTCACGCGGCTGTGTATTTGAGCCACGTATGCTCTGTGTCCCCGGTAATCCTGCGGCCGTGTGCCGAGGGCGAAAGCGGCGTAGTCCTGAGCCGGTATGACGGCATCGCGGGATACGACTGGATCGCGATCCCCCTCATCCCCTACCTGTATGCGGTTGACCGGCCGGAAGCCGTCCCGCTGTTCGCCGACGCCAAGCTGGTTGCTTTTCTTAGAGATCAATACCGTCGCAATTACCTGGAAGCGCTTGCTCCCAATCGCCCCGACGGCGGGACGCCCGAGGGAAACTGGTATGAACTGATAGGAGCATCTTATGACCGGACAATCTATGGATTCGAGATTGAGACCAGCCCGGATCAAGATGCGCTGCTGATTGCGAAGTTCAACAACCAGCCCAACCGCGAGCGCTATAACTTCGTGAAGCGAAACTGCGCCGATTTTGTGCGCGAGGTGGTCGATTTTTATTACCCACACGCGCTGCATCGCAGCCTGATTGGCGATCTCGGTGTGACGACTCCCAAGCAGATCGCGAAAATGATGGCGAGATACAGCCGCCATCATCCTGACTTACAGAGCTCGAATTTCCTGCTGCCGCAGGTCCCGGGAACGGTCGGGCGCAGCAAACCCGTCCACGGAGTATTGGAATCGGTGATGGCGGCCAAAAAATATATGCTGCCCCTGGTCGTACTGCATCCCTACATCGGCGGTGGCGTGCTCGTCGAGTACTTTGGCCATCGACGCTTCGACCCTGCACGAAGCGCCCTTATCCTGAATTCGAGCCGCCAGTTGGATTCGCCCATGACCCGCGATGAGCGTCTTGCCTTCCAGAGTCGCATGAACGAACTGAGCCAATCCGCTTCCGTTATCGATTCCTTCAAACAGGGAAAAATAAACGAAGAAAAAGCCTGGGAGCGATGGCAAGCGAGTGCCGAGCCTGGATTCGATGTTTCCGGGCAGCCCGTCCTGCAAATGCGGGTTGGCGACGATTGGGATCAAGTGGGCCTTTCGCGAGCCAACATCTTGAGTATTTCCGAGTCGCCGGAATTAGCCGCGAGACTTGTGGAAGCGCGGCTCCGCCAGGAATTGCGACCCGCCACAGCCCGCAAGACTTCGCACAGTGACGTGGAAAAAGATCTGAAGCTGTTCCAACAACTGCTCTCGCTGCAGCCGGGAGAGGTCGCTGTCACACCGTCCTCCGCGAATGCCAGCCGCGTTCCGGCCCGGGCCAGCTTCCACTAGCCTTCCTTTTTTTCGTGGTTCCGCTTGTTTTCAAAGCAGAAAGCAGGTTACGGATTCCTCACTTATTATTATTGGCGTTGCAGGGGTAGTCGTGAATGGATCAGGGATTCCACCTGAGTCCAAACCCTGGGATCACACTCAATTTCGGTGTGAGACTTCATGAAGACACGGTCGTACCAGGGATACTGCTTACAGTCGATCGGATTCGCTTTGTAGTCGAAGCGGAAATTTCCGATGATGTGCGTGCGTGCCGGATCGGCAGCGCGGATCTGGGGTTCGCCGTGCAGAAAGCCATTCAGTTGATAAAAATTTGCGGCCTCGGCTACGTTGGCGGGAATGACCTGATCATTCTCGCCGGGCTTCGGGACACTGTCCACCTGAACCGTGAGCAACACCGGAATGCCTTCTCTTTCGAGATCTCGCGCCAGGGCAACCGCCTCGGAAGCCCCCCAGCTATGTCCGTATAGGATGATGCGGGCGTTCCGCTTCTCTGTAGCCGATAGTGTGCCGTTGCGGTCGGTGTCCACAAATCGAACTATGTCCGCGTAGGCTTTTTCCCGGCGACGATTCTCAATAACCTCCACGTATACGCCCGATGGGTAGTCCCGGCGCAGATGCGCAGCGACTTGCACCGCGCTATGGACCATGTCATCGTGCCTGACAAATCCGCCGACGAAACCGATGACGATGACTGGCGTGGTGGGGAAGGCATCGGTTGCGACGTCGACAGGGCGTGCCGAGCCTGCGTGAGTGACGGCCGGGATGAGGGAAAGAATAAACGAAACAGCACGAATTGAAGTACGAATATAGTGACTCACAATTTAGTAGATCATAATCAGATACCCCTACTTCTCGCAAAAAGTGCGAGAAATGCGACACCCCGTTTATTCGTCCCTAGTGTTGCTGGGGCCGTTTCCAGTATTTCCAGTCGAGATCCGCGATTGGGGAGCCAGGACCTGTGCTATGGATTCACCCGGAGAAGCATAAACGTGCCGCTTTCCAACTTCACGTTGCTCATTTCCGAGCTCACCACCGAACCCTGGGCGGTATCCGAGGCCATCGACAACTTCAGACTCGAGATTCCCACCACGCCCTGAGTGTTTCCGGTGATGCGCTGAACGCTGGCTCCGGTTTGGGAGTTCGTCCGGCCGTCGCCAGCGGTCTGCGAAGGAATTGGCACCTGCGGGGGTGTTTCGGTTCCCATTCCCGAGGAGCGTCCAACGTTATTCCCTGGCGACACCCCGCCGAAGTTCGGCACGGAGGATTGTTCGACCGGGCTTCCGGCACTCGGGTTGCGATTGTTGGAGTTTAAGGTCGGAGGCGCGATGATTGCTTGTATCGACATCGGCAGCGTCAGGTCACCTCGGTTCTTTATGACAGCGTGGTCAAAGGCGATACCGATCTGTGATTCTTTCTGTTCCTTGGTGCGGGCCTGCACTTCGGTGACGTGTCCGACCACCTTGGTATCCTTGGGCACAATGATCTCACCGTTTTCTGCCTTCAGGTCTTGAGTAACCTTAGCCTCGACCGGGTTGCCGGTTTTCGCTTTCTTGGCGTCGATGTTCTTCGTCAGCTGTACCGGGATAACACTGCCGGGTGCGATCCGCAGCTGCCCTGAGCTTGATTGCGCAGACACAGCAGGCGGAGCCGGCGCCGGACTCTGCTGGCCCTGTGGTGCTGTGCTATTGACTTGCGGTGGCGTTGTGTCCTGTGCAAGACAGAGAGCGCATAGCGTCATTCCTGCGAAAATCCAAGTCAAGAACGTTTTCATACACTGTCTCCTTAAACTTTTGGAAGGCGCGCATCCCATTTCGAGATCGCTCTATTGTTAGATGTAGTTTCGAGCGCAAGCGTCGATAGTGAACCGGGGACAAACAGGATTGGGGAGATCAGTGATCTGCTGAATTACTGATCTGCAGAATCAATGTGGAGTACGGTAAGGCCTGTATCAGAATAAGGTAGACATCTTTATGAGTAATGCCGAGTATTCTGCAGAGGCTGTGCCACGCTTTGGCAAGTAAGCAAAAATTACTGTCTTTCTGTCAGGATTTCATGCGGCGCGCGCTTCCGATCCTCCTAACTCCTTATTTCCTCACACATACTCTGGCCCGACGCTTGCGTTTTCGCAGTCAGGAAGAAAAATCCACACTTGGAGGTAACCAGGTTATGAAATCACTCAGTCTCCTCAGACTGCTGGGGCTGCTAGCTCTCCTCATCAGTCTTGCCGGTATTCCACTCTATGGACAGGGGCAGCAGGAAGGGTCGCAGGATCCAGCAGCGCAGCCCCCGACCTCGACGAGTCAGCAATCCGCCGAGAGTCAGCCATCACAAATTTTTGTCGGTAAGGTTGCCAAGTCAAGAGCCGGCGACTTCCTGTTGAAGGGTGACGCAGGCATGTCGTACAAACTGGACAATACCGACCAAGTCGAGCCGTTCCTCGGAAAGAGCGTCGCAATAACTGGAACGCTGGATGTAACGACCAACACCATCCACATCACCAAAATCGAAGCCCCTTCTTCTTAGAGGGAAAAACCACACACGGCGAAGAGGGACCCAGAATCGGGTCCCTCTTTGTCATTTACGGGTTGTTTCGGCCGTTACAGGTCGTCACTGCGGCGGGGACGCACGGATACTACCTTATGGCATCTATGCCACAGTACTTTGTGGATCGCTCCTGACCGCAAGCGGCACTTCGATTTGAATGATGTTGTTCTTGATGGCGTAGACGACCAGGTCGCGGATAGAGTGCACGCTGAGTTTTCGCATGATGTTGCTGCGGTGCGTTTCCACCGTCTTCGTGCTCAGGTTCAGCAGAGAAGCGGCTTCCTTGGAACTCTTTCCCTCCGCCAGAAGCTGAGTGATTTCACGCTCCCGGGCGGTCAAGGTCGGCAGGCTAGGAGGTTCGCTCTGGGAAATAACGTGCCCTTTCTCCAGGAAACCAGCGAGCACCAAATCGTTCACACGCGGTGTGAAGAACATGCGCTTGTTCTCCAGGGCTTCAACCGCGGACACTAAATCCCGCGCTGCATCGGACTTCAACACGAAGCCGCGCGCACCGGCATCCAGAGCTTCGCGGATGACCTGATCGGAATCGGTAATCGTGAGAATGATGATCTTGAAGTGGGGGTCATGCTGCAGCAACTGCCGCGTGGTGGAAAGGCCGTTCAGATTCGGCATGCCAATGTCCAGGATTATGACATCGGGCTTCAGTCGCTCGGCCAATTCAAGCGCTTGGCGGCCGTCGGATGCTTCTCCGCAGACTTCCCATCCTTCGTGTTTCTGAAGCAGCGCAGATAAACCCCGACGCACGATCTCGTGATCGTCGGCCAATAAGATGCGCACTTTCATGGCAACTCCTTCACGGCATACCCCAACCCACCTGCCCCTGATGTTGCCGGCCCACCCTCAAACCGAAGTACTACTCTCCCGTCGAGCTAGCGCTACAAACATACGATGCTGGCTCACGGCCTCTACGGCCTCCAACAGGTCCCGCGCAGCGTTGGACTTCACGACATACCCTCTGGCCCCCGCACCCAATGCCTCTCGCATCATTTGCGGAGAATCATGTTGGGTAACGAATAGAATCTCAGGGCCCGGCGTCTTCTGCCTGAGCAACCGGCAGGCTTCGAGACCATGCATCTTGGGCATAGTAACGTCGAGCACCACGACGTCGGGTTGCAAACTGTCGGCCTTGTCCAAGGCCTCAAGCCCATCCGACGCTTCCCCCACCACTTCCCACCCCGATTGCCCTTCTAACAGAGTCTTCAGCCCTTGCCTCACAACCGGATGATCGTCCACCACCAGAATACGAATCGCCATGACCCATTTTCCGCTTTTGCCCTGCGAGGCCGATAATAAACCATGCACTGCGGTTCCTGCGAGTTTGTGCCTGGCCTGCCGGGAGATCCACTCATCCCCGGCCATGAATAGAGAACTCTTCGGAAAGTAGCATATATCGGTCCCAGCCCCGAATACAGCGAATCCTGTATTTCGATGTCATCCCGGCCTGCCCATGCAGAAGTCAGCAACTCATTGATCTTTATTGCAACGATCTTTATTGCAACGATCTTTACTGCAACGATTGTTCCCGCAACCGAACGCTTGCCTTCAGCTTGCCTTTCGTTCCCGCTCCGGTCGAGATGCAGGCTCGTCGATGACGATGACAGGATCCCAGTCCTCGACCTGCTTGAGCGCTACGTCCTTCGAGATGCCATATCTTTCCTGAATTTTGCCGACGAGCAGATCACGCTGCCCGGCGATGATCTCTAGATCGTCGTCGGTGAGTTTGCCCCATTTTGTCTTCACCGAACCTTTCAATTGCTTCCATTTTCCTTTAGCTTGATCCCAGTTCATATTCATTCTCCTTTCTTAGAAGTGCAGCTTTTAGAAGTGCAGCCTTTGAAATCGCACGGGGCCGAGCAGCTAGGCTCTTCCCAGCAAGACCAAGACCAGCACGATAACGAGAACGAGACCTAGCCCTCCGCTTGGGTAATATCCCCATCTACTGCTGTAAGGCCAGGTTGGCAGCGCACCGATGAGGAGCAAAATCAAGATGATCAACACAATTGTTCCCATTTTCCGTTCTCCTTTTGATCTAGATCCCAATTATGTAAACCGGGCTAGACTGCATTGAACCTCGCGTGGTGCAAGCGGCGCGCGCGCATGTTTCTTTCGCGCGTTCCAAGTTTCCCTCTCATAATCGACGCGCCCCGACCATAAAACATGGCTGTGAGAGAAAGAATCGAATGAATCTCGTAATCTGATCGGCGGAATTGCTGTAGGTGATTCCAGGGTGAAACGGGCCGCCACCTACCTTCTACGTCCTTGCTTTCATCGGCATTAAGGGACGATTCGTCGAGGCCTTGCGCTCTCGCGAATACAGGTTCGACGGTATGTGGCTTCGGGCGCGCGCCAACTATGCTGGGGTCCTCGAAACGCCGCCCACAATCAAGCAGGCGCCAAGTCCGTGGAGGATTGCGGCGCCTGCCCCTCCGAAAAGTCATTCGGCTCGGTGAGGGAAGTGCAACCTGAAGCACGATCAGCCTTGTGCATTAAGCGCTACACACCTCTCGGGACACCATGCTCGTGGCAGGAATCACGAGTTCAACCAGCGTGCCGGGATGAGTATTGGTCAGCCGCAGCTCTCCACCAAATTCCTTGGCCCGCTGTTTCATCCCCCCGAGGCCGATTCCAACACTGTCTGGCTGTAGCTCTGCAATTCTATTCCCGATTCCCTTGCCGTCATCGCGCACCGTAATCACCGTTGCATCTTCCCTTTGAGCCAACCCGACCCAGACCTTACGTGCCTCCGAATGCCGGAACACGTTGGTGAGTGCCTCCTGAACGATTCGGAAGACCGCGGTCTCTAACTCGACTGTGAGCCGGGGGAAATCGCTGGGTTGGACATCGAGATCGGTTTCGATACCGCTGCGCTCCGTCAAGCCCTCCAGGTACCAGCGCAGCGCTGAGAGCAGACCGACCTCGTCCAACAAAGGTGGATGCAGGAGATGCGATATACTGCGCACTTGCTGAATCGCACGATCGATAGTGTCGCTTGCCTCAATGCAGGCTTGCTTGTCTGCTCCGGCTGAACTCTGTTGAAAGACCTTGGCCAACAATATCTTGGCCACAGCAAGATCTTGTCCAAGCCCATCGTGCAAGGCGCGCGCGATGCGCCGGCGTTCCTCATCCTGCATGGTCATCAACCGGACAGAAAGGCGCCTCAATGCCACGGTTCGCTCATCAACCATCCTCTCCAATTCAGCGGCATTGTCGCGAATCGACTGCTCGACTAGTTTGCTGTCATGGATATCAGAGCAAGTGCCGTACCATCTGATGACCTTTCCAATATGATCTCGGATAGGCACGGCGCGGGCCCGGAACCAGCGATAGTCTCCGTCCTTCCCGCGCAAGCGGTATTCCACTTCGTAATTCTCTCCCGATCGGATACAGTCCAGCCAACGCTGCCGGCTTCGCTCCTGGTCGTCGGGATGCAGGTAATCCCACCAGCCGAAGCCAACCGCCGAACCTGTCACAGCACCGGTATATTCGTAAAATCGATCGCTGATGTAATCTCTGGCGCCGTCCGCCTGTCTACTGAAGATGATATCGGGAGCGGTATGCACAATCGCATCGAGCTCCAGGTTCTTCTGGGCCAGTTCGCGGTTGAGCGCCTCCAAGGCTTGCGCTTTTGTCTCCAATTCATCGGTCCGCTCCGCGACTCGCTGTTCCAGTTCCTTATTCAGCGTTTCCAGTTGGCGAGTTTTGCGGTGCAGTTCGGCGAATATGCTAACCTTCGCCCGCAGAAGTTCTGGAACGACCGGGACGGAAAGATAGTCCACGGCTCCATGCTCATACCCTTTGAGGCGGTCCAAGTCCGTCAGATGCACGGCGGAAATAAAAATGATTGCGGTCCTCTGAAAGCGCGGGTGTTGGCGAATCATGCTTGCCAATTCGAAGCCGTCGAGCTCCGGCATGCTCACATCCATGAGCACGACGGCGACGTCGGTCTTGAGCAGATGTTCGAGCGCTTCCTTGCCGGAGGTTGCCTTGATCAGATTCTCGTCCAGTTCGCCGAGCATGACCTCATAGCTCAACAACTTGGCTGGCTGGTCATCCACCATGAGGATATTGACTTTCTCCTTCGTGGTCATCGGTTTTCTCCGTCTCCTAGACCGGCGGCGCCTGACTAACTACTGACTCCTCGCAATGCGCGCGGAACTATCGGTGAAGCCACATGCGAAGTGCAGAAAGTAGCTGCTCCGTATTGACCGGCTTGGCCAAGTACTCAGATGCGCCCGCTTCGAGACACTTCTCGCGATCGCCCTTCATTGCCTTTGCCGTGAGCGCAATGATAGGCAGGCGTTGAAGGGTAGACTTCTGGCGGATGACCTGCATCGTCTCATACCCATCCATCTCCGGCATCATGATATCCATCAGCAAAATTGCCACATCGGGGGTCGACTCAAGTGTCGTAATCGCTTCGCGGCCAGTCCCGGCCGTGAGAACGGTCATGCCCCGCCGTTCGAGCACACTGCCGAGGGCGAAGATGTTTCGTACGTCATCATCCACCACCAGCACCTTTTTGCCCACCAGAGCATCATCCGAGCGATGTAGCTGCTCGATCATCCTCTGCTTTTCTGACGGAAGGTCCGTCACCACGCGATGCAGGAACAGCGCCGTCTCATCCAGCAGTCGTTCCGGCGACTCGACTCCCTTGACCACGACGCTGCGCGCCAAGGTGTGCAGGCGGGAGTCTTCTTCGGGCGAGAGTTCCTTCCCGGTGAACACCACGATCGGCAAATCGCTGAGCGACGGAGTGTCACGGAACCGCTCCAGTACGTCAAAACCCGATATATCGGGCAGACGCAAATCAAGCACAACACAGTCGAAGGACTGCACCGCGACTGCGGCGAGAGCCTCTTCACCGGTAGTCACGATGCTGACGTCAATGTCCTCGTAGCCGACCAACTCCCTGATACTGAGCTGTTCTGCGGGGTTATCCTCCACCACCAGCAATCGCTTCCGCCGCGGAGCCGCATACTGTTTGATCCGCGTCAAGGCCGCTTCGATCCCCTCCGGCGTCGTGGGTTTGGTTACAAATGCGAAGGCTCCGCGAGCCAATCCGTGTTGCCGGTCTTCGTCCAGGGTCAACATTTGCACAGGGATGTGCCGTGTCGTTGCATCCTGCTTCAAGTGGTTGAGCACCGTCCACCCCAGCATGTCAGGCAGGAAGACATCCAGTGAAACGGCCGTCGGATGATACTCGCGGGCTAGCTCCAGCGCCTCTGCACCGTGGGTGGCGACCAGAACTTTAAATCCCTTATCGCGGGAAAGATCGCACAAGATGCGGGCATAGTGCAAGTCATCCTCAACGATGAGCAAGACCGCATCCCCGGGCTGAAGATTTCCCCGGTCATCGGCAATGCGCTCGACCGGGTGCTCGGGCATGCCGGCAGCGGATAACTCATGCGGTGGAACGGACGATAACGATTTCCGTTCCATCGCGGTGCCGCCGCCAGGGGAGGCACCCACGTAAGTCTGCGGCAGGTACAGGGTAAATTTGCTCCCTTTTCCAGGAACGCTGCGCAATTGAATTTCCCCTCCCAGCAGGCTGGCCAGTTCGCGGCTGATCGCCAGCCCGAGTCCGGTTCCGCCGTACTTGCGGCTGGTGCCGGCGTCCGCCTGCTGAAAGGCTTCAAAGATAATCCTCTGCTTGTCGAAAGGAATGCCAATTCCGGTATCAGCCACCTCGAAGGCAATGACCGACCCAGCCTTTCCCAAGACCGGATGATCCTCACTCCAGCCGCTTGCGGCGGCCGAAACCGAGAGAACGACACCTCCCTGCTCCGTAAATTTGAAAGCGTTGGATAGCAGGTTCTTGAGTACCTGCTGCAGGCGCTTCGAATCAGTGACCAGACTGCGAGCCAACTGCGAATCGGAGTGCACCTCGAAGTTGAGACGCCGGTTCTCCGCCTCGTGCCGGAAGGGACGCTCCACCGTGTCGAGCAGACTGGCAAAGAAGACTTCTTCCGCCTCCACCGAAACCGTCCCCGACTCAATCTTCGACAGATCGAGAATGTCGGTGATCAGGTTCAGCAGGTCCGTTCCAGCGCCATGAATAGTGCGGGAGAATTCCACTTGCTTGGGGGTCAGGTTGCCATCGGGATTCTCACTGAGTTGCTGGCCCAGAACCAGGATGCTGTTGAGCGGTGTGCGTAACTCATGCGACATGTTGGCCAGGAATTCGGACTTGTACTTCGAAGTCAAAGCCAGTTCCTTCGCTTTTTCTTCCAAGGCGCGGCGGGCTTGCTCGATTTCCTGGTTCTTGCGTTCGACCTCGACGTTCTGTTCGGCAAGCTGCTGCGCTTTTTGCGCCAACTGCTCGTTGGTTTGCTGCAACTCTTTTTGCTGCATCTGGAGTTCGGTGGCCAATTGCTGGGACTGCTTCAGCAATCCTTCCGTCTGCATGGTGGCCTCGATGCTGTTGAGCACGATGCCGATGCTGGCCGTCAGCTGTTCCAGAAACGCCAGATGGGAGGTGGTAAAGTTGCTCAGCGACGCGAGTTCGATCACCGCCTTGACGCGGTCCTCGAAAAGCACGGGCAACACGATCACGTTTCGCGGAACCGCCTCGAACAAACCCGACCGGACGGAAATCGTGTTGGGTGGCAGATCGGAGATCAGCATTCTTTGTTTTTCCGCTGCGCACTGTCCCACCAGACCCTCACCGATCTTCAAGCGCCGTAGATGACCATCCTCGCCATCGCCGGCAAACGCCGAAAGCAGCACCAACTGCGCCGATTCTTCCGTTTCCATCTGGTAGATCACTCCTTGTTGGGCGTTGACCAGCGGCGCCAGTTCCGACAACAGCATGCTTCCCACCGTGGTCAGATCGCGTTGCCCCTGCAGCATGCCGGTGAAGCGGGCCAGATTCGTCTTGAGCCAGTCCTGCTCCGTATTGCGATCGGTCGTCAGGCGCAGATTGTCGATCATGGTGTTGATGTTGTCTTTCAACTCCGCCACTTCGCCGCTCGCTTCGACTTGAATGGAACGAGTAAGATCGCCCTTGGTGACCGCGGTAGCCACCTCGGCAATGGCCCGCACCTGGTTAGTCAGATTGTCGGCCAGCAAGTTGACGTTGCCGGTGAGATCTTTCCAGGTTCCGGCAGCGCCCGGCACGTTAGCCTGTCCGCCGAGTCGTCCTTCGACGCCCACTTCGCGGGCGACCGTTGTAACCTGGTCGGCAAAAGTAGCCAGCGTGTTCGTCATGTTGTTTATGGTTTCGGCCAGAGCCGCAACCTCACCCTTCGCGTTTACGATCAGCTTCTGAGTCAGTTCGCCATTGGCGACGGCGGTCACGACTTTCACAATGCCGCGGACTTGCTCCGTTAGGTTGGCGGCCATCACGTTCACGTTGTCCGTGAGGTCCTTCCATGTGCCTGCCACACCCGACACCTGCGCTTGCCCGCCCAGCTTGCCTTCCGTACCGACTTCGCGAGCCACGCGCGTTACTTCGGCCGCGAAGGCATTGAGCTGATCGACCATCGTATTGATGGTGTTCTTGAGTTCGAGAATTTCGCCTTTCACGTCCACCGTGATCTTGCGTGACAAATCGCCGCGTGCGACAGCCGTGGTCACCTCGGCGATGTTGCGCACCTGGCCCGTCAAGTTTCCGGCCATGGCGTTCACGGAGTCCGTAAGATCCTTCCACGTACCGGCCACGCCCGGCACGTTTGCCTGCCCGCCCAGACGGCCTTCGCTGCCCACCTCGCGGGCGACGCGCGTTACTTCGGCGGCGAACGATCGCAGTTGCTCCACCATGGTGTTCAGCGTTTCCTTTAGCTGCAGGATTTCGCCGCGCACATCCACCGTGATTTTCTTCGAGAGATCGCCATTCGCGATGGCCGTTGCGACTTCCGCGATATTACGCACCTGGCCGGTAAGGTTGCTAGCCATGAAGTTCACATTGTCGGTGAGATCTTTCCACGTGCCGGCGACGCCGGGCACCTGCGCCTGGCCACCGAGCTTCCCGTCGGTACCGACCTCGCGCGCCACGCGCGTCACTTCGCCTGCGAACGCGTTCAGTTGGTCCACCATCGTATTAATGGTGTTTTTCAATTCGAGAATTTCGCCTTTCACGTCTACCGTGATCTTGCGAGACAAATCGCCGCGGGCCACGGCCGTGGTCACCTCGGCAATGTTGCGCACCTGACCCGTCAGGTTTCCGGCCATCGAGTTCACCGAGTCGGTGAGATCCTTCCACGTCCCGGCGACTCCCGGCACGTTGGCCTGTCCCCCCAGCCTGCCTTCGCTGCCCACCTCGCGCGCCACCCGCGTCACTTCGCCGGCGAACGCGTTCAGCTGGTCCACCATCGTATTGATGGTTTCCTTGAGCAACAGGATTTCGCCGCTGACGTTGACCGTGATTTTCTTCGAGAGATCGCCGCTAGCGATGGCCGTGGAGACTTCGGCGATATTGCGCACCTGACCGGTCAGGTTGCTGGCCATCGAGTTGACGGAATCCGTGAGGTCCTTCCACGTGCCGCCGACACCCGGCACCTGCGCCTGCCCACCCAGCTTGCCATCCGTACCCACTTCGCGCGCTACACGCGTCACTTCGGACGCGAACGAACGCAACTGATCCACCATGGTATTGATGGTGTCCTTGAGCTCGAGAATCTCGCCCTTCACGTCCACCGTGATCTTGCGTGACAAATCGCCGCGGGCCACAGCCGTGGCAACTTCGGCGATATTGCGCACCTGACCGGTCAGGTTACTCGCCATGAAGTTCACGTTGTCCGTGAGGTCTTTCCAAGTACCCGCCACGCCCGGCACCTGCGCCTGCCCACCGAGCTTGCCTTCCGTACCCACTTCGCGCGCCACGCGCGTCACTTCGCCTGCGAACGCGTTCAGTTGGTCCACCATCGTATTAATGGTGTTTTTCAATTCGAGAATCTCGCCTTTCACGTCTACCGTGATCTTGCGAGACAAATCGCCGCGGGCCACAGCCGTGGTCACCTCGGCGATGTTGCGCACCTGCCCCGTGAGGTTTCCGGCCATCGAGTTCACCGAATCCGTGAGATCCTTCCACGTCCCGGCGACTCCCGGCACGTTGGCCTGTCCCCCCAGCCTGCCTTCGCTGCCCACCTCGCGCGCCACCCGCGTCACTTCGCCGGCGAAACGGTTGAGCTGATCGACCATCGTGTTGAGCGTTTCCTTCAGCTGCAAAATCTCTCCGCGGACGTCAACCGTGATCTTGCGAGAAAGGTCGCCGTTCGCAATCGCCGTAGCCACCTCGGCGATGTTTCGCACTTGGCCGGTAAGGTTGCTGGCCATGAAGTTGACATTGTCGGTGAGGTCCTTCCACGTCCCGCCGACACCGAACACCTGCGCTTGTCCGCCCAGCTTGCCTTCGGTTCCAACTTCGCGAGCGACACGAGTAACTTCGCCGGCGAACGCGTTGAGCTGGTCGACCATCGTGTTGATCGTGTCCTTGAGTTCGAGAATCTCGCCCTTCACATCCACCGTAATCTTCCGCGATAAATCGCCACGAGCCACGGCTGTCGTGACCTCGGCGATGTTGCGCACCTGCGCCGTGAGGTTGCCAGCCATGGCATTGACCGAGTCCGTGAGATCCTTCCAGGTACCGGCAACGCCAACGACCACAGCCTGGCCACCGAGTTTGCCGTCCGTACCTACTTCCCGAGCTACACGAGTTACTTCCGACGCAAAAGATCGCAACTGGTCCACCATCGTATTGATGGCTTCTTTGAGCTGGAGAATCTCGCCGCGCACATCGACCGTAATCTTGCGTGACAGATCGCCGCTCGCCACGGCGGTCGCAACCTCGGCGATGTTACGCACCTGTCCGGTCAAGTTGCTAGCCATGGAATTGACCGAGTCCGTAAGGTCTTTCCACGTGCCGGCCACCCCGGGCACGAGTGCCTGGCCCCCAAGTTTGCCATCCGTGCCCACCTCACGTGCGACGCGGGTCACCTCAGCCGTGAAGACACCGAGCTGCTGAATCATGGTGTTGACGATATTCGCGGAGCGCAGGAACTCGCCTTCCAGCGGGCGCCCGTCAACGTCCAAGCGCACCGTCTGCGTCAGATTGCCCTGAGCTACGGCGCCGATGGCGCGAGTGACCTCGGCGGTTGGCCGAAGCAGGTCCTCCACCAGAGTGTTTACCGAGACCTCCATCTCGCCCCACGCTCCTCTCGACTGATGAAAGCGCGTGCGCTCGCGTGTCCTGCCTTCTTTACCTACAACTTGCCCAACCCGCTTTAGCTCCCGGGCAATCTGCTGGTTGGCCGCGGCAATCTCATTGAACGTATCGGCGATTTTTCCCGGGAGCCCTGTCCAGGAACCGGGCAATCGTACCGAAAACTCTCCGTCGCGCATGGTCTGGAGGCTGGCAAGGATCGCGGTTAGCTCAGAGGAAACCCCGCCCACAGCATGAATGGAGCGGTCACCGTTTTTTTGGTTTGCGTCTGATTCGCCATTGGCCACCGCAGTTGCAGTTTTTTGACTGTCTCTTTTCATGGATCCCTCATTGCCTTGCATGTCTCGCCCTTGCGATGAAAGAGAGAACTTGCCTCGTTCCCCAGCCACCCGAAAACCAGAGTAATCGCAGCCCAACTTGAACGTCTTGGGGAATACCGAGGCACTCCGGAGACTTTCGTGGACAGCGGCATTCCACTCAAATTTCCATCAACTCAGGCAAGACCTTAGACCAAACCTACGGGAATTTACCGAAGCCAAATGAATTCGTAACACGAAGTTCCGCAGTCTGACTCTAGGGTGTTTACTGTATGGAAGATGCGTGCAGGTGTGGCCCGCCGGATGTTCTACTTTCCCGTTCAAAGGACGACCCTACTTCGGAGGCCGGGACGCTCGCGGTTACAGCGCAGACCCGCGTCCTCAATTCGCGCCCGAGCAGGGACTATACAGCAAAGACTGTACGCGCATTTGCCGGAACCACTTTGTTTTTTTCCTGAACCTTCCGCAGGGTAAGAAAAACATTCTCGCTTATGCTCCACGAGTGACCCGTCTGGCCGGGTACGACTCGGTGGAGGTCAATCCATTAGGGGATTCATGAGGCCGTGGCAGAAGAATTGCACTTGTAAGCGTGGAAGGTGCCGTATGTTGGCATGCAAAAGGCTTCGCATTGATCCCTGCGATGGTTCGCCCGTAGTGGACTATCGAATCGAAAACGGCTGTGTTGAAAGCCGTACTCTGGAAAAGGCGGCCGAAGGTGGTACTACAACGAAAAAACAATGGCAACGCCTGACACCTGAGCAACTCATCTCTCACGTAAAGGCAGACACCGTCGTTGCGCAGTGGCTACATAGAAGGATGGGACTTCACCGGTTGATCCGGGCATGCGTCTCCTCTGCAAACAATGAAGTGCACGAAGGCTCGGAGCGAATCGCAGCGTGAAAACCGCAAGAGCCGAGTCCAAATGGTCGCAGCTGGGCAGTGGGCCGAGCGGATCAGATATTGCCGCTGAGCGGAATACTGCCGACAGGCGTGTTACGGGATGGTGCAAGTGATTGATAGCAGAAAGGTTGAGTTGGTAGCGCTACCGGGAGTCGTCGTCAAGCGAATGCTACTCCGTTGAATAATAAGGCTAAATTCATGATAAAAAACTAGTTGCCAAAGTTGATGTTTACCATTTTGGCAACAATACTGTTAAATCTTCAGTCTCATTTTCAACAAAAAAGGCTACAAAAGACTACAAACTCGGAGGCGATTTTCGGCAGTACACTTTGCGTATGTCAACTACGAATCAATGCCATCTTTCCCCTGACGTCGAGCACCTGTTGACGTCCGAGGGTGAGCGTCGCTTAACCGAGGATGATGTAGTGCAGCTCAGAGTTCACCTGAACATGATCTGCAGCTGGGCGAATCGGGTTCCAGAGACTACAAGATTTTTCTTCATCCAATGGGAACCAGTGTTAGTACTTCCACGCGTCGACGGATTCACAAAAGAACAGCTGTCAATCGCTGCGTATCTCCAACCGCTACACTCTCAGCTGTGCGGTATCGCCATTCAGGTGCTCTGGAAGGCCGACCAGTTGATTCGTGCCCTTTGTAATGCGCTCAATTCGGGCGACTTCATCGTAGCGGCAACCATGGTTCGATCCCTGATGGAGACTTCGGCGGCGTTTGGGTGCGAGACGGACGCAATAACCAGACTCTGGAAACAAAGGAAACTTAAGCCCGCTCCAGATGTTAACAGTCTCGTGGACTTCGATCATGATGCGATCAAAGTGATCGGCCAGATCCTCTTCGGAACTAAGCTCAAGCGAGACAAGGAACCGGTAACAGGCATCGAGCGTACGAACATCCTCACCCTGATGGATAAAGCGGAAAAGCTGTCTGAGTGTCCGGGGATCCGCAGGATTTACGATGTTCTGTGTGACACAGTTCATCCCAGCATTGGGGCGAACCGATCGTTTTGGATCGAAGAACCTAAGTCATGGGATGGCCCGATTTTGGAATTCGTGGCAGGACGGAACTCCCGGAATACGGTGGGGGATCTCCCATTCGCGATCGGCCAGGGTGCGCTTTGGTCGTTGCAGTGGCTCGGCCACATGTGGGTTTTGTTCGAGCGCACAAGGAACGACCTCTGCCTGACTGCGCATGTCTATGCCCTCTCTAACACGTACTACGGAGTCATCGCCCCGGGTGATCCGAGCGGGTATTGCAAGCGTGGATCAGGGGAGAGAGAGGACTCGTGTAGTCACAACTTTGGTAGCAATTGAGGTAGTCCACGGGGAAATGGTAGAGCACAGCCTTTTCAGTGTAGTCACCCAAAGCTATCTATTGATTCTGCAAGGCATAGCTTCGATTTCCTGCCTGATTTTGCCCTTCGTATTGGAGCCAAAATGGAGCCAAGCTGTCAAATCTGAGCCTGCCGAGATTTGCCTCAACCAACTATAACAAACGCGGACGCACTGGATGGCATTCTAGGAGCATCAAGAAACACCTTATTGTGTCCCCGGTGTGTCCCCGCCGGATTACAGCTCGTTTCTGGCAGACTCCAGGGATTTGCGATCGCCATAGCGACGAAACATTTCTGTCCTGCCGCAAGCCGCCTTACTGCCCGCCAACCGCGCACAATCTGGCGTACCACCGCGAACGCAAGCTCGCCTATTCAGGTCTGGCGTGGTGTTTTGTTGATATCCTCGAAAATGGACATTTATGCGGCGATTAAGGCGGTGAACTGATCAGGTACGCGAAAGCCCGGTCAATTTCGCCCACTCTGCACCGCCGTACATAGTCGCGCGAGGAGGACCAATGGAACCAATCGCACAAATTCTGCTCCGGTACCAGTACGTTATCCCATTCTCACCTGCCAATCAAATTAAGAGCTTGTGGACTGCCTTTTAAAACACTGGTTCCATGACGCAACTGGTCGTTGACCCTCTCCACTCTCTTCTCTTCTCCGAAATGACCGGCCAGCCGAGAGGCGCATTCGTTGGGTTGTGTCAAGTGTACCTCGCTCCACGGTGCCAGACGCTTATGCAGATTTGCTTTGCGTCCCGGAGCAATTCGCTCGTAGCAGACCTCGCGGCAGAGCGCATGCACAAACTCGTAGCATGCGGAGACTGTCCCGTCTGGAAATTTCTCTGGTTTGGCGGCACGCAGAATGCAATGTCGTCGGACGAGTTTCTCACAAGCGTGTTCAAATGCTTCCGGTTCCAGCTCTGCAGCCGCGGCTCCGGGTACGACCGCGAACCGGGAATCGCCGACGCTTGCAAGGCTCGCCACCTCCAGCACCAGCTGTTCATCGGGGCTGAGGCGGTCGATCTGGGCTTCGATCGTCTGGCGCAGAGTTTCTGGTACCTCTAGACCAATGCTCTCAAGAGGAACGTGGATTCTCCAACTTGCCTTGTCGTGCGTAATAAAACCCCGTTGCTGCATGTGGTCAAGTACCGCTACCATGAACAACGGATTGCCTTCGGTGTGATGATGGACCAATTGAGCCAAGCCTTCGGGTGCCACCGCCCCTCCCGATTCGGCAACGAAGTATTCCGCAACATCAGCTCCTCGGAGCGGCTCTAGAGCGATCTCCTGGCACAAGTGATGAACCAGCAGATCCTGCTTTAGCACTTTCAAAGAATGCTCAGAAAACGCTAGGTCCACAGGCCGGCACGTACCGATGAGCATTAGTTTGGCTGATTCCCGACGACGAGCCAACGCAGATACAACGAATAATAGGGACCCCAGACGTTCAACTCTAAGCACGCGCAACCAACTACGACGACCGTCGCAAGGCCAAGCACCCTCGGCACCACACTGCGCAGTGAGAACCATTGGTAGAGTTGTTGGACGGCGTAGCCCCCAGCCAGGAAAAGGAACGGCAATGCGCCTAGGAAATACCGGATCCATTTCCCGGGAAAAGCTGAAAGGCCAAGGAATTGAATGAGGCCAAATGAAAGGAAAAACGCGGAAATCAACGAATCTCGGCGTCGTAACAGGAGCAGGCTGCCTGCAAGGATTGCTGCCAGTACGGGAAGCGGAGTCTTGACCGCCAGCAACCAGGCGTAGAAGTACCACGGCACCGTCGTTTGTGTGAGCGACGGCTGGTTAAGATAGAGTGTCCCTGCGAGGTTATAACCAGTGTGCTGGGCTCCTCCCTGTCGTATCCAATGCAACATGCTTTGCATGTCAGCCGGCACAACCACGACGGGGTTGCACACCAGGAACATAATCGCAATCAGCACGAAGAACCGCGGAAACCGGGAGCCAATGCCTCCTCTGGGGTCGAGGCCGCGCCGGCCTGCCAGAAACCATGCAAGTGCGTTGAGCCCAAACAGTTGGGGAGCATACTTGGACGCGAACGACAATCCAAAACTGATGGCACTAACATCTAGCCGCCTTTGAAACTGAATCTCTCGCGAGGCTTGTTTGGCTCGCAGGTAGAAGTAACACCCCAACAATGAAAAGAAAACAAGCGGAGTCTCTTCTTTCAGAAGCCGGTTGAGGGCGATGGGGAGCGGACTGAATGCCCAAAACGATGCTGCCGCCAAGGCCCCGATACTGCCGAGAAGCGAGCGCGCCAACAGGTAGAGCACAAAAGTTGTCGCCGCACCGAGGATCACGTTCGGCAGTCGAAGCCAGGCCTCTGGGGCCCCGGTGGGCCACCCATGTCTGATCGCGCGAGCATTCCACTGCTCTCCCAGGCTCAAACTTCCCCAGGCCATGAGTTTCATCAGCATGGGATGTTCGCCATTCACAGCGACAAAATGACCTTGACGGTACTCCTGGATGGCCTGCCACTTGGCCGCCTCATCCTCAGAGAGACTGTAGAAGCCGATCTGATGAACACGGAGTGCGAACGAAGCGAGAGTGAGCAGAAGGACGAGCCACAACTCCGCTTGTCGTGAGAATCGGCGGTTGCTGGTTTCGCCCGCGGCCATTGCGCCTAGTCTCCGTCCACCGCTGTCGGTGGCTGGAGCAACTCGGCCACGGTATAAGATGTGCGCGTTGCAGGCGTGTGGTATTGCCAGACCTGCAGATCACCCAGCAGGCCAAAGGCGAGCAGTTGCAATCCAGCCAATATCATCACGGCACCGAAAACCACTGCTGCGCCGTGCTCTCCAATGACACTGATGTGGTAGACGATCTTCTCGATCAGCAGCCAAAAAGCCACGCCCAGCCCGATCATGATGTTCACGCAGCCGAATCTTCCAAAAAAATGCAATGGCCGCGCTTTGTATTGCAGAAGGAACCGAATGGTCATCAAATCGAACAGCACACGAAATGTGCGCGAGATGCCATAGTGCGACTTGCCACGCTGGCGATTAACGTTGTGGATGGGAACCTCGCAGATCGAGGCTCCATAGGCGGAAGCTAGCGCCGGTATAAAGCGGTGCATCTCTCCGTAGAGCGGTAAACGCTCCAGAACTTCGCGGCGATAGGCTTTGAAAGTCGTTCCAAAATCGTGGATGTCAACTGCGCTCAGCTTTGCCATCAGCCAGTTCGCGCAACGCGAGGGAAACCGGCGCAGCCAGAAGTTATCAATCCGCTGCTTACGCCAACCGCTCACGATGTCGTAACCTTCGCTGAGCTTGTGCAAGAAGACGGGAATATCCGCCGGATCATGCTGCAGGTCCCCGTCCATCGCGATCACATACTTGCCGCTTGTGTGCGCAAAGCCGGCAGCCAAAGCCGACGTTTGTCCAAAGTTGCGCCCCAGTCGCACGACCGTGACCAGGTGATCGATGGTGGCAATATCGGAGAGGAAACGGTAAGTGAGGTCGGTACTGCCGTCGTCCACGAATATCAGTTCGTAGGTTTCGCCCGTAGCCTGCATGACCGAATGCAGGCGGTCGTACATCTCCATGACATTTTCTTCTTCGTTGTGAAAGGGCACGACGATTGAGATCGTTGGCATCTGCTACACAGTCCTTTCCATAGTTAAGGCAATTCGCATGTTCCCAGACCGAGCCAGGTGCCGGATGCTGTGCCCAACCTTTTGGGTGATAACACGACCAAAAAAGGTGATGAGCGGCGCAGCTTCTTCGCACCGCTGGCCTGCTTTCGGAAGATGAACAGTGCAGTACGCTCTCCAGACTGCACCGAAGCCATGGAGAAGCACCAAGTTATTGAGCGACTTGATCTTGCAAGAGCTTACGTGGATCATTCGGAGCCCGAATCTTCACCTGCCAATTGGCGGAACTTGGCACCTGCCGAAGTTCTTGTCAGTTTCGGACGGCTGAACGCCGTCAAGTCATCGCTGGGAGAGACTGATATCGCGCGATCGGCCCAAACGAATAGACTCCGTAGGACAACGAGAATTGGACTCGCTTGCGATTGACTCGAAGTAACTTAGTCGGCCGGCGATTTGGCTGATTCGGAATGCCAGATGCTTGCCTTCACCCGACGCTAACAACGCCACTTCGCTAGCGTTCTAGTACTCGTTGGGATAGACTCCGTTCCGTTGCGGGCGCCCTGATCTGGAGATTGTCCCTTCATTGACCGCCGTGAACAGAGGGAGGAAACATGGGAGGTTTGATCCCTTTAACCGACGCTTCTCGACGCCCTGCGCGCATCCCCGTGGTCACGGCCTTCCTCATCCTCGTGAATGCGTTAGTATTTCTGCTTGAGCTGGTGCGTGGCGACTCATTTGTGATGCAGTGGTCGGCGATCCCTGCCCAGATCGTTGCTGGCCATCACTGGCTCACGATCCTGACCGCGATGTTCATGCACGGCAGTTGGTCGCACATCATCGGCAACATGGTTTTCCTATGGGCGTTTGCTCCAGAGATCGAAGATGCGATGGGCCGGGGAAGATATCTTGTCTTCTACCTGTGCGGCGGGGTGGTGGCCATGTTGGCCCAGATTCTAGCCGACCCCCATTCCACGGTTCCAAACCTGGGCGCGAGCGGGGCAATTGCTGCGGTAATGGGCGCATTTCTGGTCACTTATCCGCGTGATCGGATTCGCTCGCTGTTGTTTATTTTCATATTCGTGCGAGTCACGTACATCCCGGCCGGACTGTTGATTGGGGTTTGGTTTCTCACTCAGCTCGTCCACGCGGGCGCGGTGGCGCAGGTGCAGACCGGCGGTGTGGCATACCTGGCACACGTTGGCGGCTTTATCTTCGGAGCTGTCACCGCACGTCTGTTCGAAGATCCGCGTCGAATCGCCTGGCAACAGAGGAGGGATTGATTTATAAGACCAACCCGATCCGTGATCTTCTGGACGATCGCTGTGGATCGATTTGGCAACCGGCGTCGTGCCTCAGAACGAAAGCCGCAGTGCAAACTGCAAAAGGCGTGGGTTGGAAAACGGGGCCGTGGAGGTAATCTCACCAAATGTCGGCGATCCGAGGTTGGTATTCGGTTCCGCGAAGTTTGGAGTGTTGGTCAGGTTAAACGCTTCTGCCCGGAACTGCAGCCTCACGGTCTCCCGGATGGGCAGGTCCTTGACGAGCGAAAAATCCAGGTGTCTCTGCGGTGGACCGTAGACGCAGTTGCGACGGGCATTCCCCAGCAGCCCCGGCGCTTGCACGGCAAAAGCCGATGTATTGAACCACGCTTGGATCGTATGGACCTTGCCGGCGTTGGGGTCGCCAACCTGGTTTGGGGCATCGCCACCGCGGAAGCCTAGTATGCCGCTGGCATTGGTGATGGTTCCCGGAGGGCCGCCTCCTTGTTCGCTGATGCTGGTTGGTAAGCCCGTGGAGTAAGCGTAGATCGTATTGACGCTCCAACCCTTGACCAGATACGCGGCCGCACCGTGCAGTGATCCGCCCAACGGTAGCGTGTAGTTGAGCATGACCGTGAAGCGCTGGCGCACATCCAGGTCGCCGTTGCCGTAATCGTACTGCAAGAAGCTGTTGACTGGGATGGGCGTGCCATTGCCCGAATCCATCATGCATCCGGCACGAACGCACTCCACCGGGCGAAAGCCGCCTTCACCCTCGGGCGAGCCGTTGTTGAGAATATGCGACCATGTGTAATTGACGTTGGCATTCAAACCCGCGGCGAAACGGTGCAAGAAGGACGCTTGTAGGGCGTTGTAGTTTGAGTTTGCGGCGCTCTCCAGCACATAGATTTGATCGCCGCTGTAGTCCGGGTACGGAATAGGTCCCTGCGTGAAACAGCTGGGAGAGTACGTGGGCGTGCCGGCGCTCACGCACCCGGGGCCGCTATAGTTGTAAGTGGCGTAGGTCGCCTGATTAATGTTCGGCACCACCGGCAGGCGACGCCCCAGGTTGCCCACATATCCCAGGCTGATTATGTTAGCGCCCAGTTCTTTCTGGAGCTGCAAGCTGTACTGGGCCAGGCGCCCCGACTTCAGGTTGTTGGCTACGGAGTCGATTTCCGTTCCGGCCGCAACCCCGGTTCCCAGCTCCTCATTCGGATAATCTGCACTGGCCGGATCAATGGTGGGCAGCCACAGACCTCTCGCCATAGTAAGCCCCAGACCGCCGGGCCCGCCAATCGCGCTCGGACATTCGACGGGATAGAAGGAGTCTCCCCCGCAGTCTCGGCTCACCACCAACGGAACATTTTGCAGAACGCCAGCGTTGCCAATTTGATTCGGGAAGTAGGAGAGACCAAAACCGCCTCGCAGCACCATGCTGTGGCCCAGGGATGCGGAGAAGCCGAGCCGAGGAGAAATGTTGCTGAAGTCGGTCTTCACGTTCGCGGTGTTGGTGCCGTGGTTGGCTCCTGACAGGACAGGAGAAACCACGTAACCAGTGGCTGTGTCAAAGCTTGAAACGTAACCGTTCACTTCGGTGAATGGGGTAAAGACCTCGTAGCGGGCCCCGAGGTTGAGGGTCAACCACCTGGTCGCACGCCAATTGTCCTGAATGTAACCGCCGATTTCCCACGAGCGGAAGTGCGGGAAAGCCACATCGTTCTGGAATTGTGCGTCCGAGGCATAACCCGCGACCAGGTCGCCAAGACCACTGCCAGTGAACGTCCCGTTGACAGAATAGACGCCTCGGGGGCTAATGCTTTGCTGCCAGTTGAGCTGCCGCCGGATCAGGCTCGCCCCGGTC
Organism: uncultured Acidobacteriaceae bacterium; assembly: GCA_963779995.1. Lineage (GTDB taxonomy): Bacteria > Acidobacteriota > Terriglobia > Terriglobales > Acidobacteriaceae > Acidiflorens. Next base: position 154,075 of record CAVZZY010000001.1, read on the forward strand.
TTCACACTGTGAGTGCTATGGTTCCATGTCAAAGATCCCTGGTACTGGAAGGTGTTGTTGTAGTCGAAGAGCGGCGCGAACAGTGTGTCGCCCAAGCCAGTGTAGGGCGGAGCTACGGAAAAGGCTGGCAGACCGTACTTCGCTCCGCCGCTGTCGGCATTCATGCAGTAACCGGTTCCCAAGGAACAGGGATCGAAGCCCAGCTCAACGCCGGCGTCAGCGCCATTGATAGTCAACGACTGGTTGGCAAATCTAAGATATGCGAACTTCAATTCCAACAGCAGCTCCGGTCGAAAGACATGAACGTAGTCCAAGCCAAGATTCTGGCCGCGTTCCAGGGCTGGTCCACCTGTGATTCCCGGCGGGTTACTGGGAACGAATGTCTTTCCATTAATGGAAACATCCGGGAGGCTCCCCGGAGTGTAGGTGTTCACGTCATTAAAGGAGTAGCGCGCAAACAGTGTGTCCCGATCCGAGAAGTGATGGTCGATGCGCACATCGAAGGTGTGGCTGAATTGGGTCTCGGCCGGAGAATAGACAAAGTTGTTTTGCGTCCCGGAGTTCGTCGGCGTGGGATACAGCGAGAACAAGTTCTTGCCCAGCTCACTTACCACAAACGGACTGGTGTTCCCCAGCAAGGAACCCGCCGGGATCGTCTGCCCCACCGCCGCCGCCGCTACCAGGTTCTCCTGCGCTGCGGTGGGCACGGTGGAGGTATACGTGTTCTGGGCGTATGCCTGGCGAAATCCCTCATAATCGCCAAAGACAAAAGTCTTGTTCTTCTGGATTGGGCCGCCGATGCTTCCGCCAAATTGATTTTGACGCAACTCGGGTTTCCGCCCCGTAGTCGCAAAGTAGTCGCGCGCATCGAAAACGTCGTTGCGCAGATACTCGAAAAGCGAACCGTGGAAACTGTTCGTGCCGGACTTGGTAATAACATCGGCCACGCCTCCCTCTGTGCGGGAGACTTCCGCCGGGTACAAGTTGGTGGAGACGATGACCTCCTGAACGGCATCGATAGACGGCCGCACGACAATGGTGCCGAAGTACCGTTCGTTATTGTCCATGCCATCGATCATATTGTTATTGAGAAAGTCGTTCTGCCCGTTGGCAGAGAAGGCAGAGGTCAAACGGCGGTCTGTGCTGTGATTCCCGCCTCCGGCCGCGTTGAAAGCTCCCGGGGTCACGCCCGCCGAGAGCTGAATTAAATTTGTCAGATTGCGGCCGTTCAGCGGTAGGTCTGCTAGAAATTCGCTGCCGATTAACGTGCCGATGGTGGAGGAGTCGGTCTGAAGAGCGGTAGCGGCTTCTGCCGAGACGGAAGCGCTCTCGCTGGCTACGGCGATTGTCATCTTGCCCTCTACGCGGACACGGTCTCCCGCCGACAAGTTCAAGTCTTTAGCCACAAAGGTCCTGAACCCTTTGGCCTCAATTGTCACGTCGTAGCTCCCCACTTGCAGAAGACTGAAGCTATAGTCGCCGGTTTTCGCCGTCCGTACGGTTTGGGATACGCCCGTCCCCGTATTCTTAATCGTCACTCTTGCGTCGGGTAGCACCGCCCCTGAAACGTCGGTTACCCTGCCTACCACGTCCCCAGTGTTTACCTGCGCAGTCAAGTGCTGCGCGGCCGCCAATAACAGCAGGCACAGCATGAAAGAACATCGCCTGCCTGGATGCGGTGCAAGACCGCCATGGGCTACGCCTGACGGTAGCCTCGACTTCGCCCTCGTTTTTTGATCCATGTGTTCCCAACCAGCGGGGGGAAATATGACCGCATAGCAATAAAAGCAGCGCAATCTTCAATTGTTGTCAGAGCTAGGGGGCCCTCGGAGTATGATCGGGAGTACAATATAGTCCCACTATGGGGGAATCGCAAGTGCGGGCGTGCATCTGGGTGTCCGTTCTGCTGGCATCCAGCGCTTGCGCTTTTGCGTTAGATCCCTCACTCGATGTCAGCCAGTACGCGCACACCGCGTGGAAGGTGCGCGAAGGCTTCACCAAAGGCACAATCTTTGCGATCGCGCAGACGCCTGATGGCTATTTGTGGCTGGGCACAGAATCCGGGTTGGTCCGCTTCGATGGTGTCCAAGCCGTCCCATGGCAGCCGCCAAACGGTGAGCAACTCCCCAGCAATTTTATTCAGGACCTCTTGGTTGCGCGCGACGGCACTCTCTGGATCGGCACAGACAAGGGGCTTGCCAGTTGGAATGACGGCAAGGTTACGCAGTATCCAGGAGTTGCTAGTCACCGCATTTATTCACTGCTGCAAGATGCGGGAGGAACGATCTGGTTTGCGGCTGAAAACCCTGGCAGGATCTGTGCAGTCCGAGTCGGCACTACGCAGTGCTACGGAGACGGAAGGTTCGGCTTTTCCGTATCTGCCTTATACGAGGACCACAAAGGCAATCTGTGGGTCTCGGCTCAAACGGGTCTGTGGCGATGGGCGCCTGGTCCCTCAGAGCACTACGGGCTGCCCGAGGGCGTTCAGGCCGCCGAACTACACGAAGACGACAATGGTGCACTCCTGATGACAACCAATAAATCCGGCCGATTCGAGGGTCACGTTAATGGCTCGATGGGAGGGCTGAAACAGCTTGTGGCTGGAAAAATTCGGGACTACACACTTCCCGCGATCGCTGGGCAGTTCACGCCCCTTCGCCTGTTCCGGAGCAGTGATGGCAGTTTGTGGATTGGCACCGTCCGAGGTTTGTTGCACCTGTATAAGGGCAGAATCGATCGATTCTCAGTTGCCGACGGCCTGTCTGGCGACCTCGTAACTAGCATTTTTGAAGATCGCGAAGGCAGTGTTTGGGTCAGCACGTCAACCGGGCTCGATCAGTTTCGTGAATTCGCCATGCCGACAGTCTCGGTAAACCAGGGTCTTTCCATTGCCGCAGTTGACGTGTTGCAGGCGACATCAGATGGCAGTATTTGGATTGCCACGGCGGATGGTTTGAATCGCTGGCAAGACGGGCATATGACGGTTTACGGCAGGCAAAATGTAGCGAGGCCAAACGGGCGAACCGATCAGCGACCTGCCATTGTCAACGCGAGGGCAACAGAAGTCGCGAACAGCGGACTTCGAAACAAGGTCAATTCGCTCGGGCAGGATTCCCTGGGACGACTGTGGGCTGAAAGTCGCGAAGGTGTGTTCTACTTTGACCGCGGCCGGTTTGTGCGGGTTCCTGGCCCCCCAGGCGGAGATACATCCTCAATCGCCGGGGATGGGCACGGGAAGGTTTGGATCAGCAACCTCGACCAGGGCCTCATCTATTCGACACCAGAGGGTGCCGTTCAGCGCATTCCTTGGGCGCGATTCGGACACAGTTACGCGGAAGCTTTGCTGCCTGATCGGCAGCAGGGCGGCCTATGGCTCGGATTTGTTGAGGGTGGAATGGCTTACCTCAAGGACGGCCAGATCCGCTCTTCCTACAACGCCGCTGAGGGGCTGGGCAATGGCGCAGTGATGGACCTTCAGTATGGTTCGGACGGTGCTGTCTGGGCCGCGACCGAGGGTGGTTTAAGCCGAGTGAAAGACGGTCGCATCACGACTCTTACCAGCAAGAACGGCCTGCCCTGCGATACTGTTCAGTGGGCGATCGAAGACAACGATCATTCCCTCTGGTTGTGCATGTTTTGCGGCCTGGTGCGGATTGCGCGTTCCGAGCTGGACGCCTGGGTGAGTGATTCGAAGCGTACCGTTCAGACCAAGGTTTTCGACAGCTCCGATGGGGTATGGAGTTTTGGTCGTAATGGCAGCCACACTCCCTATGTGACCGAATCGCCAGATGGAAAAATATGGTTCTCCGCCCCTGACGGCTTAAGCATCATTGATCCGCGGCATCTTTCGTTCAACAAACTTCCACCGCCGGTGCACATCGACCAAATCACGGCCGACGGCAAGAGCTACGATTCCTCCCATGGCTTGCGTCTGCCGCCGCGGATTCGCGATCTCACGATTCGTTACACGGCGTTGAGCCTCGTGGTGCCGGACAAGGTTCACTTCCGCTTCAAGCTCGAAGGACAGGACGAGGACTGGAGAGAAGTGGTCAATCAACGGCGGGTGGAGTACTCGAATCTGCCGCCCGGTAACTACCGCTTCCACGTCATTGCCTGCAATAACAGCGGCGTGTGGAACGAGGAAGGCGCGTTTCTGGACTTCAGCATTGCGCCCACTTACTACCAGACGAACTGGTTCCGCGCGCTGTGCGTGCTCACGTTTCTGACGATGCTCTGGACCGTTTATCAGCTTCGCGCCCGTCAACTGGCGCACCAGTTCAACATGCGTCTGGAAGAGCGGGTGAGCGAGCGGACCCGCATCGCGCGCGACCTGCACGATACGCTGCTGCAAAGTTTTCAGGGATTGATGCTCCGCTTTCAAACCGTGGACGAGATGCTTCCAATGCGCCCCATGGAGGCGAAAACGGCCATCGAAAGTGCTCTCGATCGGGCGGATCAGGCAATCATCGAAGGCCGAGACACCATCACGGACATGCGTATCTCCTCAGTGGCAAGTCATGACCTGTCGAAATCGATGACTGCATTGATGACTCACCTGAGTGAAGAGGTTGCAGCGGGCGACGGGACGCCGGTACCGTTTCGCGTGCATGTAGAAGGCGTGCCACGAACTGTGCGTCCGATGATCCAGGATGAAATATACCGGGTTGCGCGGGAGTCGTTGCGAAATGCGTTCCGCCATGCGCAGGCGCGGAATATCGAGACGGAGATCACATATAGCGGATCTCTGCTTCGGTTGCGCTTTCGGGACGATGGAAAGGGCATTGACCCGCGCGTCCTGGAGCGCGGCGGACGTTCCGGCCACTGGGGCTTGCCTGGAATGCACGAGCGCGCCAAGCGCATCGGAGCGCAATTGGAGGTCTGGAGTGAACTCGCAGCCGGCACGGAGGTAGAGTTGAGCATTCCAGGGTCCATTGCTTACGAGACATTCCCCGCCCGCCGCGGCTTCCGGTTTTTCCGAAAGAGGAAGGAACAGAATCATGAGCACCGGTCCTAACCTGATTCGGATTCTCACGGTTGACGACCATCCGATGCTGCGGGAAGGCATCGCAGCACTGGTCGCCAGTCAACCGGACATGAAGCTGGTCGCCGAGGCCTCGACGGGGCGCGAGGCGCTTAAGCAGTTCCGAAAGCACCGGCCGGACCTCACCTTGATGGATTTGCAGATGCCCGACATGGACGGGATCGAGGCGATGGTTGCCATTTGCAGCGAATTCCCAGACGCACGCATCATCGTCTTGACCACCTATAAGGGGGACATCCAGGTTCTACGCGCGCTCAAAGCCGGTGCGCGAGCTTATTTGTTGAAAGGCCTTTTGCGGAAGGAACTGCTGGAGACGATCCGGGCTGTACATGCTGGGCAAAAGCGCATTTCCCCCGATGTCGCTGTCGAACTCGCCGACCACGCGCTCGATGACGCTCTGACCTCACGAGAAATCGATGTCCTGCGCCTGATCGCCGGCGGCCATGCGAACAAGCTGGTCGCTGATCAACTCTCGATTACTGAGGACACAGTCAAAGGCCATGTCAAGAACATCCTCTCGAAACTTGGCGCAAGCGATCGAACGCACGCCGTGACCATCGCGCTGAAGCGCGGAATCATTGAGTTGTAACCCCCCGAAAGAGTGGTACCCAAACCCCCAGTTCTGGAGTGTCGGATCGTCTTGGACGCGTTTACTCTCTCAATGTTTGGCACTGGAGGTTTTCTGCAACGCCTCTTTTCCATGTTCCCTGACGGCTGGCCGGGGAGAGGGCTTCTTCTACTACGGCTAGTGGTAGGGCTTCTCCTGATTCACGATGGCATCGCTGGACTGATTGGAGCGCCACAGGGTGAATCGGTTGCTCTGCGAGTGATCGCGGCCATCGCAGGAATCTTTTTACTCGCCGGTTTGTGGACACCCATCGCCGGGGCGCTTCTGACAGTTACGGAGCTCTGGATCGCACTCACAGGTACTGACCCCGTGCGGAGCAGCATCCTGTTAGCAACCGTGGGT
>CAVZZY010000002.1:0-786180 GCA_963779995.1 uncultured Acidobacteriaceae bacterium
TACAACATCAGAACCATTACCTCGCCGGATTTGGACCTTGCGGCGGATCGCCTGGTCAACATTTCTGGCAGCTATCACTCCTGGGCACCCCTGACCTCCTCGGGGCCTTGGGTCATGCAGATGGTCACTTTCCTGGCTGCGGCTGGCTCGCCGGGAATCTACAGTCCGGGCAACAATTCGACGCTGACCGCCAACTCGGCGACGTTCCAGTGGTATGGCTTCCCCGGCGCGTCGGCCTACTGGCTGGTTGTGGGAAGCACGGCGGGCGGGCACAATTACTACTCGTCAGGGAACCTGGGCAACGCGCTGACCGCGACGGTGAACGGACTGCCAACGAATGGCAGCACCATTTACGTGACTCTGTACTCACTGATCGGCGGCGCTTGGGTGCCGAATGCGTATACCTACACGGCGGTCACCGCGGCGGCGGGTGGGGTGGTAACCACGCCGACGCCGGGCTCGACTCTGAGTGGGAGCAGCGTGACGTTCGGCTGGACGGCGGGCGCAAGCGCATCGGCCTACTGGCTGGTTGTGGGAAGCACGGCGGGCGGGGACAATTACTATTCGTCGGGGAACCTGGGCAACAACGTGCTGACCGCGACGGTATACGGACTGCCAACAAGTGGCAGCACGGTTTACGTGACTCTGTACTCGGTGATCGCCGGCGCTTGGGTGCCCAATGCGTATACCTACACGGCGGCAGCGAACGGAACCGCCGGCTTGGCAGTCATGACGTCGCCGACTTCGGGTTCGACTGTGACCGGCAACACCCCGACCTTTAGCTGGAGCGCCGCCACAAATACCAGCGGATACTGGCTTGCTGTCGGCTCCAAAGCAGGCGCGGATGATATCTATCAGCATGGGGTGATCAGTGGGTTGAGCTTTACGCTGCCGGACCCGGGCTCTGCTCCTTACGGTTACACATACACCGGACTACCGCAAAACGGGAGCACGATCTACGTGACCCTGTACTCGGATATCGGAGGGCAGTGGTTTAGCACCTCGAGCAACTACGTTTCGGAACCGTAACTCGCTTTGCCGCCAACCTCAACTTATGACAGGTATCTGGAGTCGATTTAATATGACACGCTACGGGTTAGTTTGCCTGCTCCTGGGATCCCTTTCTTGGGGCCAGGCCACAAGTTCAAAATCTGCGCTAACGGCCCAGAAGGCTCTCGCCCCGACCAACGCTACCCCCAACGCGACCACTCCATACCAAAGTCAGCAGGTGGAAACCTCAATTATTGAACCAGATGTGCCGGTGATCACGATCGATGGACTGTGTGACAGTCCACCAGCTGACAAGGCGGTTACTTCCGATTGCAAAACCGTGATCACTCGGGCCCAATTCGAAAAAGTGACTGACGCGGTCCAGCCCAACATGTCGCCGCGGGCTCAGCGCGAGTTCGCTACGAGCTACGCCAATTTCCTGGTGAAGGCCAGGAAGGCAGAGCAAATGGGACTGGACAAGGGCGTGAACTTCGAAGAGCAAATGAGGATTGCTCGTATCGAGGTCTTGTCTCGCGCGCTGAACAAAGCGATCCAGAAGGAGGCCTCGCAGATTCCGGATAAGGACATCGAAGACTACTACCGCAACAACGCAGCGTCATTTGAGCAGGCGGAAATGGAAAGGATCTACGTTCCGAAAACTCAAGTGCCAACGCCTTCCGACAAAGCGTTGAGCGGTGCCGACGAGCAGAAGCGCTTGCAGACGGCGGCACAACTGATGAAAGATGTGGCCGACAAGTTGCATACGAGCGCCATTGCCGGAGCGGATTTCAATCAATTGCAAATAGATGCTTACCAGGCTGCCGGAATTAAGACCACCGCTAGTCCGATCATGGGGAAGATCAGGCGTGTCTCGCTGCCACCGAGCCAGGCTTGGGTCATGAACCTAAAGCCCGGCGAGGTTTCATCGGTCATTGCGGATTCCAACGGGTATTTTATTTACAAAATCAAGACCAAAGAAACGTTGCCCTTGAATCAAACTCGCGAAGAAATCATCGGAATTTTGCGTTCTCGGCGCATCCAGGACGAAATGGGGGACATCGAGAAAACCGCGACCCCAACCTTCAATGAAGCGTATTTTCGCCCCCAACGGATAGCACGGGGAGCGATTAGGCCAACTGGCGAACTGGCAGAGCCTCCTTCCAAACCTTACCCTGGTAAATCCGATTAATATGCGGTGCGAGTCAAGAGGTTTGGCGAGCGTGGGCGCAGGCGCACCCTTGCTTGATAATGCCTTGCGATGTTTCTAGGACCGCTTCCCGCGACCGAACATCAAGCTCTGGTCCACAGAGACACTTCTGTTTCGACGACATAAGCGCTGTTCTCAACCGAACACATTCCCCCTTGGCGGCTCAGAGAAATCGAGTGCAAAGATTTTCATATAAGGCTAAAATGAGGGTTCGATGTGTCCGTTAAGTGACTGATACCAATGCTGTTAATGATGCAAGAATGGGAACCCAAGTTGCGAGTTTTTAGCAGGTTAGGAAGTGTGTGCGGCCAGTTCGCGCCAGTCAACGGGTTGAGATCGCAGTGCTGCAACGCCGTCGTCGGCCATGCCCAATCGGTCTATTGCCAGCTGGTGATGTGAGTTGAAAGAATCTATGAGTTTGAACTTGCCACCGACTGTCGTTTGTGCAGAGGACAGGGCGATTTTTGCCCAATGTCAACGGGTCGAAATCGCAAAGACTTGATGTTGAGAAACTGGAGGAAGTCGTGAAATTGCGTCGTGAGCTTTTTCTAAGGTGTGTGCTCGGTCTGGTTGCAACCCTGTCCCTTGCGATTTTTCCTGCGGATCCGGCCTTCGGCCAGGTGATACCGGCGAAGCTGGCCAGCACTGGCTACAGCAACGGCACGCCGGAGACGTCCGACACGACAGCGGCATTCAACTCCAGTGGCGCCACCACCCTGGTGGCGTTCGTGTCCACAAATGACCCGTGGCTCGGGCTGTCGGTGAGCATCAGTAGCGTGACCGACAACGTGGGGAACACCTGGAACGTGCTGACCGGCCCTACCGAGTGGACCGGCAGTTCGGGCAACACGTTGGAGTCGGCCATCTACTACGTGAATACTCCGTTTACTAGCGCCACGCACACGGTCACGGTGAACTTGAGCAATCCCGCGCCGCTGGTGGTCAACGTCTTCGCGGTATCGAAGTCGGACATCACGGCACCGCCAATTTTCTCGGCCATTACCAACCCGGGCACACTCGCGACCTCAGCCACTGTGACGACGGCGTCGATCAGCGTGCTGGCCAACTCCCTGTTGCTGAGTTGGGTTAAGAATGAGACGGCCGCGACGGCCACGGCAGACACACCCTACATCCTCGATTCATCATCAACCAGCTTTTTGTGGGCCGAGACCCAGGCAGATGTTACCGCTGGTTCGTACGCAGGAGAGTTCCTGTACAGCACGGCCATCGGATGGCAGGCGGCCATCGTCGGCCTCCAGCCGCTGACCGTTCCGGTGGCTTACAACCAAGTCGTTTCGACCGAGCAGGACGTACCGGTAGGTATCACACTCACAGCCTTGTCTCCCCAAGGCTTGCCGCTAACCTACACCGTATTGACGCCGCCAACAAATGGCACGCTGTCGGGCGTTGCTCCGAGCTTGACCTATACGCCGAATTCTGGCTACATCGGCCCGGACGCGTTCACCTTTGAGGCCAACGACGGGACGAAAAACACCAACGTGGCGACCATCCGCATCGCTGTGGAGGGGCCGGCGGTGGTGAGCAGCATTGGGTACATCAACGGCACGCCGGAGACGTCCGGCACGACAACGGCATTCAACTCCAGTGGCGCCACCACACTGGTAGCGTTCGTGTCCACAAATGACCCGTGGCTCGGGCTACCGGTGAGCATCAGTGGCCTGACCGACAACGTGGGGAACACCTGGAAAGTGCTGACCGGTCCCACCGAGTGGACCGGCAGTTCGGGCAACACGTTGGAGTCGGCCATCTATTACGTGAATGCTCCGGTTACCAGCGCCACGCACACGGTCACCGTGAACTTGAGCAATCCCGCGCCACTGGTGGCTGACGTCTTCGCGGTCTCGGGGTCGGACGTCGCGGGGACTCCAATTTCCTCGCCCATTACCCCCCCCCCGGGCTTCGAGGGGACCTTAGCCGCTGTGACGACGGCACCGATTAGTGTGCCGACCAACTCCTTGTTGCTGAGCTGGGTTAAGAATGAGTCGACCGCGACGGCCACGGCAGACACACCCTACACCCTCGATCTATCATCAACCAGCTTTTTGTGGGCCGAGACCCAGACGGGCGTTACCGCTGGTTCGTACACAGGAGAGTTCCTGTACAGCACGGCCATCGGATGGCAGACGGCTATCGTCGGCCTCCAGCCCGTGGCTGGCTCGCCGGGAATCTACAGTCCGGGCAACAATTCGACGCTGACCGCCAACTCGGCGACGTTCCAGTGGTATGGCGTCCCCGGCGCGTCGGCTTACTGGCTGGTTGTGGGAAGCACGTCGGGCGGGGACAATTACTATTCGTCGGGGAACCTGGGCAACGCGCTGACGGCGACGGTAAACGGACTACCAACGAATGGCAACACCCTCTACGTGACTCTGTACGCGCTGATCGGCGGCGCTTGGGTGCCCCATGCGTACACCTACACAGCGCTCACCGCGGCGGCGGGTGGGGTGATAACCACGCCGACGCCGAGTTCGACTCTGAGTGGGAGCAGCGTGACGTTCGACTGGACGGCGGGCGCAAGTGCGTCGGCCTACTGGCTGGTGGTGGGAAGCACGTCGGGCGGGGACAATTACTATTCGTCGGGGAACCTGGGCAACAGCGTGCTGACCGCGACGGTATACGGACTGCCAACCACTGGCAGCCCGGTTTACGTAACCCTGTACTCGCTGATCGCCGGCGCTTGGGTGCCCAATGCGTATACCTACACGGCGGCGGCGAGCGGCGCCGGCTTGGCGGTCATAACGTCGCCGGGTTCGGGCACGACTGTGACCAGCAACACCCCGACCTTTACCTGGAGCGCCGCCGTAAATGCCAGCGGATACTGGCTGGCTGTCGGGTCCTCACCGGGCGGGGATAATATCTATCAGCATGGGGTGATCAATGCGCTGACCTTTACCCTGCCGACCCCGCTTACTGGTCCTTACGGTTGGACATACACCGGACTACCGAACGACAGCACGATCTACGTGACCGTGTACTCGGATATTGGAGGGCAGTGGTTTACCACCGGCACCTCGAGCAGCTACTTTGTTTCTATTTCGGATTAGTAAATCGACGCTGTTGTCGGTGCTGAATCCCGCAGGCGTTACCGGGGGAAGTTCCACGACTGTGACGCTAACCAGAATGAGCGGGTGAAGGAGTTGGTGGCCGATCTGAGCGTGGCCAACATGCTGCTCAGAAAAAGCCAGAGCTAAGGCTCCTTCGGCGACGGAGATACGAGCGCGTGAGTGCGGAGAAGAAGCGGGAGATGATTGAGCTGTTGGAAAGTGCGTTGCAGCAGAAGCGAGCGACGATCGTGGGGCTAGGGATGGCCCGCTCGACGTTCCATCGTTGCAGCGGCGCTATAGCGACCAGGGCGAAGCGGGACTCGGATCGGAAACTGGAACCGGGCACAGTGTGGAACCAGCTGCGCCGATTCCAGGGGAGCCAATCGTGATCCGAACAATATTCCGTGTTCTGGCTCTGGTTATTTGTTGCATGGCCTTTACAGGCGTGGTGTTTGGCGTCAACGGAGGCGTGATCACGTCGCCGGCCCCGGGCTCGACGCTGAGTGGGAGCAGCGTGACGTTCGGCTGGACGGCGGGAACAGGCGCGTCGGCCTACTGGCTGGTTGTGGGAAGCACGTCGGGTGCGAGCAATTACTACTCGTCGGGGAACCTGGGCACTGCGTTGACCGCGACGGCAAACGGACTGCCGACGAATGGCAGCACAGTTTACGTGACTCTGTACTCGCTGATTGGCGGCGCTTGGGTGCCCAATGCGTATACCTACACGGCGGTCAGCGCGGCGGCGGGAGGGGTAATAACCACGCCGACGCCGGGCTCGACGCTGAGTGGGAGCAGCGTGACGTTCGGCTGGACGGCGGGAGCAGGCGCGTCGGCCTACTGGCTGGTTGTGGGAAGTACGTCGGGTGCGAGCAATTACTACTCGTCGGGGAACCTAGGCACTGCGTTGACCGCGACGGCAAACGGACTGCCGACGAATGGCAGCACAGTTTACGTGACTCTGTACTCGCTGATTGGCGGCGCTTGGGTGCCCAATGCGTATACCTACACGGCGGTCAGCGCGGCGGCGGGAGGGGTAATAACCACGCCGACGCCGGGCTCGACGCTGAGTGGGAGCAGCGTGACGTTCGGCTGGACGGCGGGAGCAGGCGCGTCGGCCTACTGGCTGGTTGTGGGAAGTACGGCGGGCGGGAGCAATTACTACTCGTCGGGGAACCTGGGCACTGCGTTGACCGCGATAGTAAACGGACTGCCGACGAATGGCAGCACAGTTTACGTGACTCTGTACTCGCTGATTGGCGGCGCTTGGGTGCCCAATGCGTATACCTACACGGCGGTCAGCGCGGCGGCGGGAGGGGTAATAACCACGCCGACGCCGGGCTCGACGCTGAGTGGGAGCAGCGTGACGTTCGGCTGGACGGCGGGAGCAGGCGCGTCGGCCTACTGGCTGGTTGTGGGAAGTACGTCGGGTGCGAGCAATTACTACTCGTCGGGGAACCTAGGCACTGCGTTGACCGCGACGGCAAACGGACTGCCGACGAATGGCAGCACAGTTTACGTGACTCTGTACTCGCTGATTGGCGGCGCTTGGGTGCCCAATGCGTATACCTACACGGCGGTCAGTACGGCGGCGGGAGGGGTAATAACCACGCCGACGCCGGGCTCGACGCTGAGTGGGAGCAGCGTGACGTTCGGCTGGACGGCGGGAGCAGGCGCGTCGGCCTACTGGCTGGTTGTGGGAAGTACGGCGGGCGGGAGCAATTACTACTCGTCGGGGAACCTGGGCAACGTGCTGACCGCGATAGTAAACGGACTGCCGACGAATGGCAGCACCCTCTACGTGACTTTGTACTCGCTAGTTGCTGGGCAGTGGTTGAGCAACGCTTACACCTACGTTTCGGGTGCTCTACCCACGGTGAGCAGTGTCAGTCCCAACAGCGGGTCGACGCTGGGCGGGACGGCAGTAACGATCACGGGAACGAACTTTGCTGCGGGAGCGACGGTGACGTTCGCGGGTACGGCGGCGACGAACGTGGTGGTAGTGAACAGCACGACGATCACGGCGACGACGCCCGCAGGCAGTGCGGGCGCGGTGACGGTGACCGTGACCAACCCTGGGGCACAGAGCGGGAGCTTGACGAACGGGTACACCTACGTGGTGGTGCCGACGGCGCCTACCGGTCTGACAGCTGGCGGAGGCGGTCCTGGCCCAATCGTGGACGCTGCCCAAGGCTACTACAATGCAACGTTTTTAGCATCCCACACAACTGCGCCTTTCGATAGCGCTGGCGGGGATTTGATAGTCTTGCTCGCCTCTTCCCATTTTGGCGTCACCTTTACTCCCAGCGATAACTTTGGCAACACTTGGATCTCCATAGCTGGGCCAACGACCACTAGTTTGGGATTTGATCTGCGGACGCAAATCTGGTATGCACCGAATCCCATCGTCGGCCCGGGTCATACGATTACCATGAATCTCTCCGAGGCACTGCCTCTAGTGATGTCGGTCATCGTCGTGAAGGGTTCGAGCATCTCCTCACCGATTGACGCCGTATCTCTGATCGGCAGCGACAACGGAACGCAAACGGTGACTGTCGTCAGCCCAAACATAACCACCGCGAGCACGAACGATCTGCTAATCGGATTCGTAAAGGTCTCTGTCAGCGCCACTTTCCAATCCGGCTCAGGTTTTACGCAACAAGCTGCTGCGTCCTTGATAAACCTCGACGCGGAGACAGGACCGGCAGCGAATCCGGGGACCTACAACGCAACTTTCACTCTCAGCCAAGCGCAAACTTGGCAGTCGGCAGTCGTGGCCGTGGCCAACAATCCGAACCAAACGAGTCTATCGTGGACGGCATCGAACGAGCCCGGCGGAACGATCAGCGACTATTTGGTGGAGCGCTGTCAGGGCGCGGGTTGCAGCAGCTTTGTCCAGGTTGGCACCATAGCAACCACGTCATATAACGACACCGGGCTGGCCGCATCCACAAGCTACAGCTATCGGGTTCGAGCCCAGGATACAAATGGGAACTTAGGGCCTTATTCATCTGTCGCAACCGTCGCGACGCCCGCTGCGATTCCCTCTTTGCCGGGGAATCTGACGGCGACGTCACCGTCCGACACGCAGATCGATCTCTCATGGACGGCATCGACGGAAACCGGCGGAACGATCAGCGACTACTTGGTGGAACGTTGCCAGGGCGCCAACTGCACCAACTTCGCCCAGATCGGCACATCGGAGACTACTACCTACTACGACACCGGCTTGACGAGCGGAACCACGTACAGCTATGAAGTGCAGGCCAAGGACGCGGCCGGGAACCTGAGCCCATACTCGAACGTGGCCAGCGCCACCGCACAAACTCCGGATACTCAGCCACCTACGGCGCCCAGCAACTTGACTGCAACTGCGGTGAGTTCTAGCCAAATTAATCTGAGTTGGACGGCCTCGACCGACAATGAGGGTGTCACCGCCTATGATATTTTGCGGTGCGAAGGCGCTGGTTGCACACTCTTCTTCCGCGTGGAGGTGTCGATGGGCACGGGTACGACCTACAGCGACACCGGCTTGTCGGCGAACACCACCTACGAATATGAAGTGCAGGCCACGGACGCCGCCGGGAACCTGAGCCCGTACTCGAACGTGGCCAGCGCGACCACCCAGGTGACCGAGGGTATCAGCCTTGTGCAAGGCAATTATGCGACGCCCCAAGCTTCCGAGACATCGGTGAGTGTCCCATTCACGGCTGCGCAAACTGCTGGCGACCTCAACGTTGTCGCCGTGGGGTGGAACAACAGTACGGCGACCGTTAGTGCGGTCACAGACACTCTCAATAACAGCTACGCGCTGGCTGTAGGCCCGACGGTCCTAGCAGGAATCGCGTCGCAGTCCATCTATTACGCCAAGAACATCGCCGGGGCCGCTGCTGGAGCAAACACGGTTACCGTGACCTTTGCCAGTGCCGCTGCCTACCCAGACATTCGGATCCTCGAGTACCGCGGTGCGGATCCGGACAATCCGGTCGATGTAACAGCCGCCAACAGCGGCAACAGCGCCACCAGCAGCAGCGGCGCCGCGACTACGACCAACGCCACCGATCTTCTGTTTGGTGCCAATATCGTGCAGAGCGGAACCACCGGCCCTGGCAGTGGTTTCACCAGTCGGCTTCTGACCCAGCCGGACGGTGACATTGCCGAGGACACCATGGTCACGTCTACAGGCAGCTATAGCGCGACAGCGCCAATCAGTCCAGCGAACTTCTGGATCATGCAGATGGTCGCCTTCCGCGCCCCTTAATGAGGGTCGGACAGCGCCCGTGGACAACCTCCGGAATATAAGCATGCCTCGAAGTTTTCGTCCAAGAGAACTAAGAGCACGGCGTCAAAATCCTTGTCAACGCCAATACGACCGACGCGCTGCCCCGGTTTGCTGCTGGGCAGCACGCAGCGGCCTTTGATCTGCAGCTTACGAAGCCGCCTGGCGCTATCGTGCTCCGTGGCATCGTAACCGGCGTTTCGGGCGTTAGTTAATGGATCACGCGAACCGGAGTGTTAGCGATAAGGATTTTGTCACTTCAGTATCCAGCAGGGCGGCGAGCTTGTGCTCACGGTGGTCGCGCTCGATGTCGTCGACGCGTAGCCAGAATCTGTAGATCGCAATGCGGACGGGGCCTTCTAGGGGGACAGCGCTTTCGAAAGAAGGCTTCAAGCCAGTCGCCAACTGAAAGCTCGGGCTCACAAAGTGTCGTCCAATTGCGGCAGAAGCACGCCGAGAATGGTTAACATTCGCGCAGGCTTCTTAATCATGGTGTTTCCCCTTGGTTTTTTGCTTCTTTCAACATCGACCTTGGATTGCCGCGGCCTTACATCACCCGGTGGCTGCGAAATCGGGTTGCCGTTTTAGGGCCAAGCAGGAAATGCCGGGCTAAGTATATGTCTACCCGCTTTATCAGCATTGTCGTCGTTCTTCTGATCGTTTGCCTGAATCCCGCCTTCGCGCAATCTCCACAAGGCGTGATCACCACGCCGACTCCGGGCTCGACGCTGAGTGTCAGCAGCGTGGCGTTCGGCTGGACGGCGGGGGCAGGTACGTCGGCCTACTGGCTGACTGTGGGAAGCACGGCGGGCGGGGACGATTACTATTCGTCGGGGAACCTGGGCAACGTGCTGACCGCGACGGTAAACGGTCTGCCAACAAATGGCAGCACCCTCTACGTGACTCTGTACTCGCTGATCAGCGGTGCTTGGGTGCCCAATGCGTATACCTACACAGCGTTCACCGCGGCGGCGGGTGGGGTGATAACCACGCCGACTCCGGGTTCGACGCTGAGTGGAAGCAGCGTGACGTTCGGCTGGACGGCGGGGGCAGGTGCGTCGGCGTACTGGCTGGTTGTGGGAAGCACGGCGGGCGGCACCAACTATTACTCTTCGGAGCTGAGCGGGCTGACGGCGACGGTAGGCGGACTGCCGACCGACGGCAGCACCCTCTACGTGACTCTGTACTCGCTGATCGGCGGTGCTTGGGTGCCCAATGCATATACCTACACAGCACTCAGCGCGGCGGCGGGTGGGGTGACAACCACGCCGACGCCGGGCTCGACTCTGAGTGGCAGCAGCGTGACATTCGACTGGACGGGGGGCGCCGGTGCGTCGGCCTACTGGCTGGTTGTGGGAAGCACGGCGGGCGGGGACAATTACTATTCGTCGGGGAACCTGGGCAACGTGCTGACGGCAAAGGTAAACGGACTGCCAACGAATGGCAGCACCATCTACGTGACCCTGTACTCGCTGATCGGCGGCGCTTGGGTGCCCAATGCATATACCTACACAGCACTCAGCGCGGCGGCGGGTGGGGTGATAACCACGCCGACGCCGGGCTCGACTCTGAGTGGCGGCAGCGTGACATTCGACTGGACGGCGGGGGCAGGTGCGTCGGCCTACTGGCTGGTTGTGGGAAGCACGGCGGGCGGGGACGATTACTATTCGTCGGGAAATCTGGGCCTTGCGCAAACCACGACGGTGTTCACTCTGCCAGCCAATGCCAGCACCATCTACGTGACCCTTTACTCGGATGTTGGAGGGCAGTGGTTGAACAACGCTTACACTTACGTTTCGGATCCCCTTCAGTATGCTCTGGTGGCTGCGTATTCGTTCGACGAGGGCACGGGTACCACAGTCGGCGATTCATCAGGGAATGGAAACACGGGTACGATCGTAAACGCAACCTGGACGACGGCAGGCGCATACGGCGATGCACTTCAGTTCAACGGAACAAATTCGTGGGTGATAATCAATGATGCGGCGTCATTGGATCTGACGACTGGGATGACGTTGGAGGCTTGGGTAAATCCATTTCGCCATTCCACTGGCGAACTGCAGCCCCACAACGACTTGCCCCTGGATGGATGTGGTGTACAAGGATATTGACCGTTACTACATCGAGGGCAGCTCAAATGACAATGGAGGTCTAGGTCCATATGGAGAACCAGAGGCTGGCGGTATTTTTGCAGACGGGAAACACATCGTCTATGGACCCTCTGGTTTGCCGCTCAACACATGGTCCCATCTTGCTCTTACCTACGATAGTACGATGATTCGGTTCTACGTCAATAGCTTTCTCGTCGCTAGCTCACCCGAGACTACCCCGATCACGACGTCAACGAGCCCGCTTTTTATCGGCGGTGATCAGACAATGGGTCAGTTCTTTAACGGAGTGATTGATGAAGTCCGCGTCTACAATGTGGCGCTGACGGCTGCGCAGATCCAATCCGACATGAACACATCGATAGTGCCTGGGGTTCGGAACAATCGGCCGCCTACCATCAGCTATGCGCAGGGCAATTCCGCCACGCCGCAGACGTCTCAGACCACAGTGAGTGTCCCGTTCACGGCTGCGCAAGTAGCCGGCGACCTCAACGTTGTCGCGGTGGGCTGGAACAACAGTGCGGCGACCGTTAGTGCGGTCACAGACACTCTCAATAACAGCTACGCGCTGGCTGTAGGCCCGACGGTCCTAGCAGGAGTCGCGTCGCAGTCCATCTATTACGCCAAGAACATCGCCGGGGCCGCTGCTGGAGCAAACACGGTTACAGTGACCTTTGCCAGTGCCGCTGCCTACCCGGACATTCGGATCCTCGAGTACAGCGGTGCGGATCCGGACAACCCGGTCGATGTAACAGCCGCCAACAGCGGCAACAGCGCCACCAGCAGCAGCGGCGCCGCGACTACGACCAACGCCACCGATCTTCTGTTTGGTGCCAATGTCGTGCAGAGCGGAACCACCGGCCCTGGCAGTGGTTTCACCAGTCGGCTTCTGACCCAGCCGGACGGTGACATTGCCGAGGACACCATGGTCACGTCTACAGGCAGCTATAGCGCGACAGCGCCAATCAGTCCAGCGAACTTCTGGATCATGCAGATGGTCGCCTTCCGCACTCCGGTTCCGTGAGTTCCGGCTTCGCCCTGGTCGCGGTCGCGATAGCACCGGCAAAAAGTCGAGCGCGATAGTCCTAGTTCTGCAATCGTCATCCGTCTCTGAATAACAATAAAGGTTCGAGAAGTGGGTGAATCTATTCCCGGTACCGCCAACGCCGCAACCAATCGTTTTGCTCACTTGAAGGAGACCATCTGCATGACCCAGGGCCCGGACGGGGTCACCGGAGCCGTGGCACTGTTGCTGCCGGTTGTGGTTACCACCTTGTCTTCCGCATTATCCCCATCCGGATTCGTAATGATGCGCGAGGTGAAACCGCTGCCTGCTCCTGTCACCTCCGTAAACACAGTAGCCGCTCCGAAGATTAACTCGTTCGCCACGGTCGTATTGGCCGCGCCACTGCTGGCCGTCGTGCTACTCCCACTCGCCCCGGCGGTCACATCCACCGTCGTCACTCCGCGATACTCCAGAATGCGGACATCCACAGACGTCGCTGCCTGGTTGAAGGTTACGGTCACCGTGTTGCTGCCCCCCACGATGTTCGCGGCGTAGTAGATCGATTGCCGCAACGCCGTCCCCGACGTCGGCCCAATCGCCAGACTGTAGTTGTTCCCTCCGCTATCCTTCACCGACTGCACCGTCGCCGCGGTGTCGTTCCATCCCACCACCACCACGTTCAGATCCCCCGCCGTCTGCGCAGCCGGGTAGGCCACCGGCACTGTCGCCGTCGATGATTGCGGCGTGGCCGCTGCCACCTGAGCGAAACCGATCGCCACCGCCGCGTTGTAGGTGAACCCATTGGCCAAGTTCCCACTCTGCCCGTTCACCGTCACCGTCACCGTCACTGCTCCCGCCGCATGCGCCGGCGTTGTCGCCGTGATCGTCGTGCTGTTCACCACCACCACGTTGGTTGCTGCCGTCCCGCCGAATGTCACCGTGGCTCCCGAGGCAAAGTTCGTTCCGGTGATCGTCACCGCCGTTCCCCCCGCCGCCGGTCCGTTGTTCGGTGAAGCACCGCTTACTGTCGGCACCACTACATAGGTGTAGCCGTTCGCCAAGCTCCCGCTCTGTGCCCCAGGGTTGATCACGGTCACCGTCACCGCGCCCGCACTGCCTGCTGGCGTCGTCGCCGTGATCGTGGTGCTGTTCACTACCACCACGTTGGTCGCCGCCGTCCCACCAAACGTTACCGTCGCTCCCGCCACGAAGTTCGCTCCGGTGATCGTGACCGCTGTCCCACCCCCCGTTGATCCGGTGTTCGGTGACACACTGCTTACCGTGGGTGGTACAACGTAGGTGAACCCGTTCGTCAGGCTTCCACTCTGCCCGTTTACCGTTACGGTCACCGTCACCGCGCCTGCACTGCCTGCTGGCGTCGTCGCCGTGATCGTGGTGCTGTTCACTACCACCACGTTGGTTGCTGCCGTCCCGCCGAATGTCACCGTGGCTCCCGAGGCAAAGTTCGTTCCGGCGATCGTCACCGCCGTTCCCCCCGCCGCCGGTCCGTTGTTCGGTGAAACACCGCTTACCGTCGGAGCCACCACGTAGGTGAACCCGTTCGTCAGGCTTCCGCTCTGCCCGTTTACCGTTACGGTCACCGTCAACGCGCCCGCACTGCCTGCTGGCGTCGTCGCCGTGATCGTGGTGCTGTTCACTACCACCACGTTGGTCGCCGCCGTCCCGCCAAACGTTACCGTCGCTCCCGCCGCGAAGTTCGTTCCGGTGATCGTGACTGCTGTCCCACCCGACGTTGATCCGGTGTTCGGACTGACGCTACTTACCGTCGGCGCCGGTCCGGAAACTGCCGAAAAGGAGACCATCTGCATGACCCAGGGCCCGGACGGGGTCACCGGAGCCGTGGCACTGTTGCTGCCGGTTGTGGTTACCACCTTGTCTTCCGCATTATCCCCATCCGGATTCGTAATGATGCGCGAGGTGAAACCGCTGCCTGCTCCTGTCACCTCCGTAAACACAGTAGCCGCTCCGAAGATTAACTCGTTCGCCACGGTCGTATTGGCCGCGCCACTGCTGGCCGTCGTGCTACTCCCACTCGCCCCGGCGGTCACATCCACCGTCGTCACTCCGCGATACTCCAGAATGCGGACATCCACAGACGTCGCTGCCTGGTTGAAGGTTACGGTCACCGTGTTGCTGCCCCCCACGATGTTCGCGGCGTAGTAGATCGATTGCCGCAACGCCGTCCCCGACGTCGGCCCAATCGCCAGACTGTAGTTGTTCCCTCCGCTATCCTTCACCGACTGCACCGTCGCCGCGGTGTCGTTCCATCCCACCACCACCACGTTCAGATCCCCCGCCGTCTGCGCAGCCGGGTAGGCCACCAGCACTGTCGCCGTCGATGATTGCGGCGTGGCCGCTGCCACCTGAGCGAAACCGATCGCCACCGCCGCGTTGTAGGTGAACCCATTGGCCAAGTTCCCACTCTGCCCGTTCACCGTCACCGTCACCGTCACTGCTCCCGCCGCATGCGCCGGCGTTGTCGCCGTGATCGTCGTGCTGTTCACCACCACCACGTTGGTTGCTGCCGTCCCGCCGAATGTCACCGTGGCTCCCGAGGCAAAGTTCGTTCCGGTGATCGTCACCGCCGTTCCCCCCGCCGCCGGTCCATTGTTCGGTGACACACTGCTTACCGTCGGCACCACTACATAGGTGTAGCCGTTCGCCAAGCTCCCGCTCTGTGCCCCAGGGTTGGTCACGGTCACCGTCACCGCTCCCGCACTGCCTGCGGGCGTCGTCGCCGTGATCGTCGTGCTGTTCACTACCACCACGTTGGTCGCCGCCGTCCCCCCGAACGTCACCGTGGCTCCCGCCGCGAAGTTCGCTCCGGTGATCGTGACCGCTGTCCCACCCCCCGTTGATCCGGTGTTCGGTGACACACTGCTTACCGTGGGTGGTACAACGAAGATGAACCCGTTCGTCAGGCTTCCACTCTGCCCGTTTACCGTTACGGTCACCGTCACCGCGCCCGCACTGCCTGCGGGCGTCGTCGCCGTGATCGTCGTGCTGTTCACTACCACCACGTTGGTCGCCGCCGTCCCGCCGAATGTCACCGTGGCTCCCGAGGCAAAGTTCGTTCCGGTGATCGTCACCGCCGTCCCCCCCGTCGCCAGTCCGTTGTTCGGTGACACACTGCTTACCGTCGGCACCACTACATAGGTGTAGCCGTTCGTCAGGCTTCCACTCTGGCCGCTTACCGTTACGGTCACCGTCACCGCGCCTGCACTCCCTGCTGGCGTCGTCGCCGTGATCGTGGTGCTGTTCACCACCACCACGTTGGTCGCCGCCGTCCCGCCAAACGTTACCGTCGCTCCCGCCACGAAGTTCGCTCCGGTGATTGTGACTGCTGTCCCACCCGATGTCGAACCACTACCTGGACTCACGCCGCTGACGGTCGGAGTTGCCACGTAGGTGAACCCGTTCGTCAGGCTTCCACTCTGCCCGTTTACCGTTACGGTCACCGTCACCGCGCCCGCACTCCCTGCAGGCGTCGTCGCCGTGATGGTCGTGCTGCTCACTACCACCACGTTGGTTGCTGCTGTCCCGCCAAACGTCAGCGTCGCTCCCGCGGCAAAGTTCGTCCCCGTGATTGTCACTGCGGTCCCGCCTGACACTGTGCCCGTGGTTGGCGACAAGCTCGCAACCTCTGGCGAGCCCGGGTTCGAAGACGTCGATTTCAACGCTACCGCCTGCATAATCCACCCACCCGCAGGACTCACCGGCGCGCTTGCGGTATACTGCCCAGCGGTCGTAGAACTCGCGTCCTCGACAATGTCGCCATCGGGAGTAGTGATCATTCGCGAGGTGAATCCACTTCCTGGACCGGTCGTGCTGGTGAGAACATAGTTGGCAGCGACAATTAGTTCGTTTGCACCAGCGGTGGTGATGTTAACGGTGGAAGTTGCGGTGTCGCCAGTCCCGCCGACAGCGACGTCTACTGGGGCGCTTGGACTGGCATCTGCATACTCAAGAATCCTGACATCGGGATAGGCAGCGGCGGTACTGAACTGAACCGTTACAGTATTCGTACCCGCCCCTGCAGCAGCAATGTTCTTCGCGTAGTAAATCGCCTGCGTGCCAGTTCCAGTTAGCGCCAACGGTCCCGCAGTGAGTGTGTATACATTGCCTTTGCTGTCCGTGACGCCACCAGCAGGAATCGTCGCAGTGGTATCGTTCCAGCCCACTACGACGAGATTGAGGTCCCCCGCCAGCTGCGCTTGCGTATAGGCCACGCTTACCTTTGTCTGCGAAGACTGGGGCGTTGCAAAATTACCTTGTACGAACGCAGTGCCGGATCCGGTGCCATTAATAATGTAGGTAGCGGTAGTTATCGGACTCGTACTGTATCCGCCGCCTACTGCCATCGCGCTGAGCGTCGTGGTAAGGCCAATGGTAATTGGCTCCGTGTAGACGTTTGACGACGTTGTCGGTGTGCTGCCGTCAGTGGTGTAGTAGACCGCTGTTCCTGCCGTTGCTTCTGTGATCGTGACGGTTACCGTACTGGAGTAAGTTCCCCCCGGGATACTGAAAGACGGAGCTGAGGCCGGAGGCGTCGCGCTAAACAATCCATACACCGCCACCGAAGTCTGCGTTGGGACATAGACTTTGCCATTCGCAATCGTGGGAACAGTGTGTTTCACGGGTGCACCTGCCGCATCAGAAGCAACCTGCGCGCTGTTGTAGAGCTCACTGGACAAGTTGGTCGCGTTGTAGGCATGCAGGATTGCAGCGGTCCCGCTGAGATCTATTGGATTAGGAGTACCGTTGTTTTCGATCGCCCAGACGATGCCATTAGAGGTCCCATTGGCGGAAACCACGGGATTCGTACCCGGGAACTGGTAGGTCTCGACGGATTGCGATACCGCCGAACCAGACAACAGCCCGTTGCTGAAGTCGAACATTTTGAGCGAATCGGCGATCCCACCGATGTACATGTACCCCTGCCAGAAAGCTGGGGAGCTGAAGCAGACAGCCTCATAGGTTGTGCTAGTGGGATTCACGGTCACATCGCCGATGACGTTGAGCAACTCCTGGATGATCGCATTGTCATTCGAGGAGTTGAATTGTCCCATGTTGTCACGGTCGATCACGTAGATCGCGCCGTTTTTGCCGCAGCCAATCATGATGTGCGGGTGCTGAGCGGTTCCGGCGCTGTCGGGCAATAACGCGAGGCCACCCGATGCTACATCAAGATCCGCGCTATCGAAATCTTGCTGGTTGTAGGGCGTAAAGTAGTCAGCGATCGTAAGCCCAGGTGTCGACAGCTTGAGAAAGGAGTCGCCGAAATTGGTAGCGCCATCGAATGCGCCGTTCCCGGTTGAGAAGTAGAGATTGCCGGAGGCATCGGACGCCAGACCATTTCCGTGCATCCAGATGCCTCCGTGACCCTCCGACCCGTTGGGAGTTGGTGAGAAGACGGCAGTCTGTGTCAGCGCGGTCTTGTCATAGCCAAAGATCCAACCATGCCAGTTATTCTGATCACCCGCCGATCCGAATCCTATGTAGATATTGGTGTTGACTAGCGCCAGAGCCGGTCGCTGCAATGAGTACAGCGGACTGAAGACCAGATAACCACCGCTGTTCGGCACTCCGGTGCCCTGTACCTGGCCTTGGATAGCAACTGGGGTGGTTCGTTCTGCGCCGGTGGTGATGTCAAGCGCGTGCAGTCGATACACGTAGTTTGTGGTGCTTCCCGAGGTTTCCTGAGTCTTCGCCACTGCGTAGAGAGTATTAGTCGACGGATCGATGACTGGCGTACTCAGGATGCCGATTTCAGGCAGAATGTCTGGACCGCTTGTATAGTTGGTGCCCGAGGGCACCGAAGTACAGGTGAAACCGCTGGGACAACCGAGGGCGGCGAGGTTCGCAGTCCATAACGGTTGCAGTGTGAGGCCATCCGCATCGTAGGCGAAGATACTCTCGTGCATGGTGGCAGCGTATACGACGTTGTGCGTGCCGTTGCCGGGGATAGCGACACCGGCCACATAAAGTGGCTGGGCATACAGGTAGCCGTCGACCGGAAAATTGAAGAGCTTGCCAAAGTTGCCGACGCTGACGCTGCTCAGGGTCAATGCTGTCTCGCTGGCATTCAGGCCGTCACGTGCCGGGTCGTTGCGCTGTGTGAGGACAGAAACCTGGCCGTAGCACAGCGTTGCAAGTAGAAAAAACACAACTCCCAACTTCGCCGCGCTTGCCGCTAGCAACTCACCGCGCATAGTACTTCCCATGGTTATTTCCCGCCGGGGGGCGATTTGATACAGAATGGAGCAACGTCCAAACGTTAGGTGAGGATAGTATAAGATAATGGCTCTGACTGCAAGAGAAAGGGACGATTAATGGAGAGTGATTGCCCAGCAGCTCTGCGATCACACCGCGCAACGAAAATCGTCTCGGACAAGCGTTGCCGCAAAGATTTTCACACACTCCGGCCGGAACATCTCGCCCACCACTTCCGTCCTTGATGTTCCGGGTAGGCGTTGATATCCGCGTGGCGGGCGTTTATGATTTGCGGGAGCTTGGATTTTCATGAGACTAGCCATACTCTTAGCTGTATTGCTTTCGGTTGCGATGCCAGTTGTGGCGCAGAGAAAGCACCAAGCCGAGGATGTGAAGTCCGAAGAGGAAAGGTCTGCATCGGACGCACGAAGTTTCATGGAGTTATTCGGAAAGTTGGAGCGTGACTGGGGACTGGCGGCCGAGAAGAAGGACCTGACGTCTCTTAATGCAATCATCGCCGCGGAATTCATCGAGCGGGACGCGACCGACCCCGAACATCCGGTCACGAGGGAGAGTTGGCTGCAAGAGCGTCTAACCAATTACAACCTTGATCCGCTGCAGATCCGTTCTATGACGATTCGCGCGTTCTTAGGGAGCGCAGTGGTCAGTTTCGTCCAGAGGGAGAAGGCCAGTCAACCCAGCAGAGGGAATGATGAATACCTTATTGTCGATCTCTGGATTGTAAACCATGGCAAGTGGCAAGTAGCGTCACGCTTTTCATCAGCCGCGGTGCACCGGAACCAGTCGGACCATCCTTAGGACTATTGCAGTTACCGAAAACTCACGTCGCCCTTGCCCACGAGCACGCTCACGTTGCCGCCGTTATTTCCCACCACTAGGCCGTACTCGCCGCTGATTTGCGCCACCACAACCGAGATGGCACCTGGGCCCGCGGCGTACGCTTTAGCCTTAACGAAGCTACCTCGGCTCCGCCCTAGCGCCTCAAGTCGGAAGCCATTGCTTTCTACCTAAAAGTCTTCGTCTTCCGGCGTGCAGGCGCAGATTCCTTGTTGGCCGCTGCCCAGCGAAAACAAGTAACCACACGAGGTCTCCAGCGACGTTTCTTCAGCCGACGAGAGGTTCGAGTCCGGTAGCAAGGTTTCGGTCACGTAGAAAGCCCCTGCAGTAGGAGTGGCCCTCTGGACGTGGGTGGACGATCCCCGCAGCCCGGCCGTCGGTACGTTGGTGAAGTCCGCAGGGACCGAAGACGAAATGATCTTGATGACGCCACGTGTGTTCTTCTTGCCGGTCAGGGAGTTGGCCGTGAGTTCTTCATTCACGGATTCCGAAAGCAGTCCGTCTGGCGTTATAGGACAGCCGCAGCACTCCTGTAACTCCTGGCTGTCATCGAACACATAGAAGGAGGCCCACAGGGTTCCGCCGGTGTCGCCATCGTTGATGAGGCGCACGGTTTGATCCGGAGCGCCAGCGGTATTCGCATTGGAGTAGTAGGCGACGAAATAGCGGCTGTTGTCACCAACGTTTTGAGCCAAGGCACTTCCCCCCAACATCAGGACGATTGCGAGAATCGGAAACAGTAAAAATCCAAACCCTTTCATTCTTGGATCCTCCTGCTGTTGTAGCGCCTGCTGCTGGGGTGGGTCAGCTCTGGGTGCTTACGGACCTCTTAAGCTTTGATGAGTTCCTTTAACAAGTACCCACCCGGCCTAGCCCAACCCCGACCTACTACTTATGGAGTAGTTCCCCAACCCAACACATACAGTCCAAAGAACCTTGCAGGCCGAGCGGCCAGCGTTAGGGCGTTACGGGACTGATGACTCTGGAAGAGGGAGCGAGTTCTGCAATACCCAAGGCCAATCCTCCCACAGCTGCGGCATCAGCGGCCGCGACAATGTACGCAACTGTTCTCTTCTTAGCTGCCGGAGCCGGAGCGGATTGCCTTCTCTCACTTTGACTCTTACTTTGAGTTTTGTCCGAATCTTGTTGCGTAGACTGCTGGCCTTCGGAAAGAGTCGTGGTCCCGGAACCGTTGGTGATCTGAAGATCGCCTTTAAGAGCCACGATCTGAACCGCACCATCCACATCTGTTAGCTCAAATTCGGTCCTAGCGCTCGAAGCGGGCGTCGCGGTAACAATACCGGCGCGGGCAACCATGCTCTTCGAGGTGGCAAGCTTTACGCCCCCGTGCTCAACCGAAACTGCGCCGCCTTCAAACTTCACCAAAGAATCTGGAAGAACGGTCACGCTGGAGCCGGAAGATCTGATCTTCATGGCAGAGGCGGAACTCGTCTGGACCAGATCGCCAGGAAAAATCGCGGAAGACTCGACCGCCGCGCCGTTCAGCCAAGCCGTGCCATAAGGGCGCACCATGCCTACTCCGGAGTCAGCGGCCATGAGAGAGGCGGGCAGAAAAACTATCATCATCCAACAAAGAACGGCGCGCACAATGTTCATCCTGGTTGGCTCCAAAAGGGAAATCGACCCGCTAATGTTATCCCTGATTTCCTTGCCAGTCAACAGTGTTGGTTTAGCGGCAGTGTCCTAATTTGGTTAGGGCACTACCGGCTTAGGAGCTCCTTGCCCACATTCGTTTGCAGGTCGGCGACTGCCGTGAACTAGCCTAGCGAGGGAATTGTGGTCTACACTGGCGGGACAGACAAGCGCGGATCAGACCACGATCATTTCGAACCGGGTCTTAGACACAAACACCTACGATGGGATCGACAGTTGCAGCAGTGGCAATACTGACGTCGCGAGTAGGCAGAATGTTGTACAATGCCCGCCATCCTTGAAGCCAAAAGATAAATTCCGATTAAGATGTTTGGAGGTTTGATGGCGATGTCTAGAGTCGAATCTAAGAAAATATATGCGACAGGAATTCGAGTGGCCGCACTCTTTCTGAAATCCGCTGAGTGAATCAGTACACACGTTGTCGAGAACCTCTCGGGATCCTAGGGGAGCCAACCGTGATCCGAACAATATTCCGTGTTCTGGCTCTTGTTCTTGGTTGCATGGCCTTGACAGGAATGGTGTTTGGATTGGCCGTCATGCAGACGCCGCCTCCGGGCTCGACATTGACCGGCAGCAGCGTGACCTTCAACTGGACGGCGGGCGCAGGCGCGTCGGCCTACTGGCTGGTTGTGGGAAGTACGGCGGGCGGGGACGATTACTACTCGTCGGGGAACCTGGGCAACGTGCTGACCGCGACAGTGAACGGACTGCCGACGGATGGCAGTCAGGTTTACGTGACTCTGTACTCACTGATTGCCGGTGTGTGGGCGCCCAATGCATACACCTATACGGCGCTCAGCGCGGCGACGGGTGGGGTGATAACCACGCCGACGCCGGGCTCGACTCTGAGTGGAAGCAGCATGACGTTCGGCTGGACGGCGGGGACAGGCGCGTCGGCCTACTGGCTGATTGTGGGAAGCGCGGCGGGCGGGGACGATTACTACTCGTCGGGGAACCTGGGCAACGTGCGGACCGCGACAGTGAACGGACTGCCGACGGATGGCAGTCAGGTTTACGTGACTCTGTACTCACTGATTGCCGGTGTGTGGGCGCCCAATGCATACACCTATACGGCGCTCAGCGCGGCGACGGGTGGGGTGATAACCACGCCGACTCCGGGCTCGACTCTGAGTGGAAGCAGCATGACGTTCGGCTGGACGGCGGGGACAGGCGCGTCGGCCTACTGGCTGATTGTGGGAAGCGCGGCGGGCGGGGACGATTACTACTCGTCGGGGAACCTGGGCAACGTGCGGACCGCGACAGTGAACGGACTGCCGACGGATGGCAGTCAGGTTTACGTGACTCTGTACTCACTGATTGCCGGTGTGTGGATGCCCAACGCGTACACCTACACAGCGCTCAGCGCAGCGGCGGGTGGGGTCATTACCACGCCCACGCCGGACTCGACGCTGAGTGGAAGCAGCGTGACGTTCGGCTGGACTTCGTGCGCAGGCGCGTCGGCCTACTGGCTGACTGTGGGAAGCACGGCGGGCGGGGACGATAACTACTCGTCGGGGAACCTGGGCAATGTGCTGACCGCGACGGTGAGCGGACTACCAACGAATGGCAGCCCGGTTTACGTGACTCTGTACTCGGCGATCAGCGGCGTGTGGTCGAGCAACGAATACACCTACACGGCGATCAACGGGTCGGGGGCTGGGGCGGGTGCGGTGATAACCACGCCGACTCCGGGCGCGACTCTGAGTGGCAGCAGCGCGACGTTCAACTGGGCGGCGGGCGCGGGCGCGTCGGCCTACTGGCTGGTAGTGGGAAGCGCGGCGGGCGGGGACGATTACTATTCGTCGGGGAACCTGGGCAACGCGCTGACCGCGGCGGTAAACGGACTGCCAACGAATGGCAGCACAGTTTACGTGACTCTGTATTCGCTGATCGGCGGCGCTTGGTCGGGCAACGGGTACACATACACAGCGGCGCCGAACCCAACCGCCGGCTTGGCAGTCATGCAGTCGCCGACGCCGGGCTCGACTGTGACTGGCAGCACCCCGACCTTCAGCTGGAGCGCCGCCGCAAATGCCAGCGCATACTGGCTGACCATAGGGTCGACTCCAGGCGCAGATGACATTTATCAGGCGGGCGTGGGTAATGTTTTGAGCTACACTCTCACCTTCGCAAACTACGGCTATGTTGGACTACCGCAGAACGGCAGCATGATTTACGTGACCCTGTACTCGAATGTTGGAGGGCAGTGGTTCAAGAACGGGTACACCTACGTTTCCGATCCCGTTCTGACGTACTCGGCGCGCACGGACAATTGCGTCAATGGCACCCAGTCAGGATGCATTTCCGGCACAACCATGGGCGAAGCGGGAGCAACCTTGCTTTTTCAGGAAGGTGTAAGCGACCCGATCCCGACCGGATTTACGCCCACGACCATTTCTTCCGGCTCGTGCCCTTCCGGCTGGACGCCTTCGAATTCGAGCTATCCCGCATACTGTCCGGCTCCAATGAACTCGACCGCGACGGATCCAGATTTCGGCACGTATCTGGTGATGGCGACTGACGATAACACCAACAAGCATAATTCAGCCACGCCCTATACAGCATCGTGGAATGTGGGCTCTGATGGCAACTGGGATGCCTTCTCCTGGGACGAGTCGTTGTATCTGGCAAAGAATTCCGGGGGCGGGGCGACGATCCTCAACCTTAACCCGGCAGCCATCCATGCCCAAACGTGTGCCGCCGCGCCTGGATGCGTGAATGGAAGTGGAATCTACCCCGCCCTCAGCGGCGCAGGAGACTCGACGCACCTGGACCACGGAGGCTCTTGGTCATTCAGCCGCCTGCCTTCCGAGCCTAATGTTCTTTACGAACTGTCGAACGTGTCAACTCAAGTGAATCGGCTGGTAATTACCAGCTCGATTGCAATTCCAGGCACAGGCACCTTGACGCGCACCCTCTACGCCGATTTCGTGAACGGAACGGGCAGCTATGGCGGCGTGATGAACAGCGCCTGCCCAGGGAATCCCACCACCTACAGCAACACGTGGACAGGCAGCTTCCAGCTGGCGGACGACGGAACGGTCTCCTACGGGATGACCGGAGGCTATGACTGGCCGGGAGCCTCCCAGGCGGTAGTTTCGCCGGATTGCTTCATCCTGCCCAAGGTGGGCAATTCCGGTAAATACGGTTTTCAGGCTACCACGGGAGGCACAACCGGCACCTCAGAACCTGCATGGAGCAACTGCAGCACGGTCGGAAGCACCTGCACCGATGGTACTGTGATCTGGACGAACATCAACAAGCTCTCGGGGCAAGGCCCAGGCTTCGATATGGTGATCTACGGACCTCCAAGTTCAGCCGATCCCGGTTACACGAGGATCAACACCCGCCTGGGGAAGATTTACCGAGGCGCTGGAAACACGGCACCTGCGGGCCTGATGACCACCAATGACGAAGTGGTCTGCACGCGGGAGGGAACCTGGCCGACAGTCCCTTGCAACCTGCCTGACCGCTTCACCCTGCACGAAGTGGAGCAGGGCGAGGATGGTCAGTATGTGGAATTCTCTCCGACCGGCGGCGAAGCGGCAAATCCTCCGGGGAGCTGGAACTCCGGAACGCTCAGCTGCCAAGCGTCCAATACCAGTTGGCAGGGGGCATGGTCTCCCACCACGACCTACTCCCATCTGAACATAGTCAGCTACGCCGGCTATTATTGGAGTGCCACCTCCGCCAAAGGAAATACGAGCCAACCACCGCCTTCTTCCGGTTGGCCGACAGGCAACACGTACTGGACAGGCACGGAGGCTTACTGCAACAGCTATTTCTTCGACGCCACGAGCACCCTGGTTGCGCCGCTTACGGATTGGGTGCATGGCTCGGGACATTCCGCCGCCGGCTACCTGCACAAGTATTACGGGCATTTCTATAATTCAATGCTGTATTCGCTGCCGGTGACCAACGGAGTCCTCAATCCTGACACGCCAATGCTACTCGCCGCCCTGCCCTGTGACGATCACGGCACCTACCAGAACTCCGGAACAAGCGATCTCACGCCTATTTTCACGGCCACGGCCGACGTTCCGGCGTGGCCGACTCGCTACGACGTCCCCAATGGCGCGTGCTACGACGAAATTTGCGCTTTCAACTCGAGCGGGAGCGGGCTGACCTACCGCTTCGGCCATACCTACAACACCGGCTCGAGCTCCAACTTCTCGATTCAGAACAACATCGGTGTGAACTCGCCTTTCGGTGACTTGATCGCCTTCGGCACGGACATGATGGGGGTGCGCGGCTCGAACGCCGCGGCAAACACGCAATGCAACAACTTGCGCGGCCAGTATCAGCCAGCGGCGAACGGCACTGTCACGTACCAAGACTACGTGTACCCGATCACGGACAACAGCGGCGACAATATTTTCCAGGCGACCAGCTGCGGATCAAACACCACCGGGGCAACCTGCACCGAAGACGCACCTCTGCCGAATTGGGATAGCGCCTGTTCCACGAGCTGCACGGACGGCGGCGTGACCTGGACGAATGAAGGGCCGAACACTTGCCGGGGCGACATCGTGATCATGGATGCCCTCTCGGCACATGCGGCACCGTAAGCAAACGATGAACGCGTTTGGCTTTGGAGTCATCTTGCTGTTGATCGTGCAGCAAAATGAAGATCGGTTGATCACCATGAATCGCTGGCGGAACAACCACTTCTCTCCTTATAGCTGTTGCAGTTGCTCCCGCTTCTTCTGACTAGAGGAGGTGGCGATAGCGCACAATACGTAAAACAACGCCGCGTTCGCCGGGATATGAAGATTGAAGTCCATGAAACTGTGCGCCAGTAGGCCAGTGCACCCCGCCAGAGCTGCGGTGCTTATCAGCGCCGCCGGAGAAAGTCTTGCCGAGCGAAGGTTGGGGAGCCCCTCGCGATACAGCACGACGATGAACCACACTGCCACGCCGAACCCGGCCAGCCCCGTCTCCAGCAAAAGTTCAAGATAGTCATCGTGCGCGTGATTGATAACAAATCCATCGTAGAACGTGCGATAGCGCGGGAACGCGGTGGCAAAGCTTCCGAAACCACTGCCCAGAAACGGATGGGCGGCAAACATGCGAATGGAATCACGGTGGATTAACCACCGTGCGGGATCATGGATGTTGGTGATGCGGCTGCTGACTTGCTGCGGAGCGATCCAAGCCAGGAACAACGCTGTTACCAGGCAGAATGACACAAACACCACCGCTGATTTCCGGGGTGAGAATTGACGCATCCAAAAGATTGCTAGGAACACCGTTTCCACGAGAACCGCGAACATCCCTCCGCGGGATTGGCACAAGAACACCGAGGCAGCCATCAGCGTAGCCGCAAACACAAGCAAAACACGTTTTCCTCCCCGAATAGAGCCGCTGAACGCAAGCACCAGCGCGATGGGAAGTAGTAGCTCCATCAATCCGGCATAGTGGTTGTGGTTTACGTAGCTGCCGTACACACTTCCGGCTCGCGGTTTTATCAGCCAATAGATCCTGCCTTCCGAGGTAAACCCCTGAAAGACCGCGAAAACCGCATAGACTGACCCGAACAGGGCCATGGTTTTCCCGAAGCGCAGGATGAAGCCGTCGTCAGCCCGGATGAGCTGCACCGCGATAAATATCAGAATTCCATACGCAATGTAGAGCCAAAGCTCAGAAAGAGAATCGTACAAATAGGCCGAGTGGTGAAACGCGATCTGCCCCAGGACGAGTCCGAAAAAAACCAGCATCGGCGCAAACAGCGGATTCCATCGGACGCTGACTTCGGCAGTGAGTTGCCATGCCATCCAGATCAACAAAACGGCAGCGGCACCAGCTTCAAACAGTGCAGTGGACCAGTTCTGAACTATGCCTAGCGCCAGCGGCCCGAAAATCAAAAGTGTGCAGAGCGCCACAAACAGGGAAATTCGCAGTCCGCGTTCCAGTCGATGACGAATAGTGAGTTCCCTTACAAACGGGGCCGGATGCTCGATGATTTTTCCAAACGGCATCGATTACCTCTTTACCAACCGCAAATCATCGATCCAAACACGTCCACGAATCCTCGTGTTGGCTGGAGCTCTGACGATCTTTACTGCTAACAGTTCGGTCTGGGCTGGCACTCGCAACGTGCCTTTGATTTCCCGCCAGGGATGAGTGTCCAGTACATCGTCGGTTAAAAGGAGATTGGCGCCACTGTACGCATCCACAATCGCGATCCTCGGTCCGCTCGAACTGGTCACGTTTTCGTTCTTGATCCAGACGCTGAATTCGTACTCAGTGTTCGATTGCACCGGAACAAACTGCTTCCAGCCGGCATCGTACGCCGGGTTACCGTCGTAGGACAAAGAGAGCGAATGAGTTCCGGAGTGCGCCACGCTGTCGTCTATACCAGCGGCAATATGGTCCGCGGGTTCATGTCTCCAGTCGAAACCGGAATTCAGAAGCGGCTGCTCAAAGCCGGCATTCACAATCAAATTGTCATTCGGCAGATAAGCCTGCAGATTGGGTGTGACACCAGCGAGTTCGTGCCATGCGTGGTCAAAGCTTGCGACCTCATGTTCTTTCAGCAGGTAATCAAAGTAAAAGAAGCTAAGCTCTGGCTGGAAGGACCTGTGGGAGGCGACAAGTTGCTGCCAAACCTGGTTCGCAGCAGTCGCTTCCTTCTGCTCGGTCAGCATGCGCAAGAACGTTAGCTGAAGTTCCGGACTATCTGGAATCACCTCAGCAAGAAGCAGGTTCGCGTCCCGCGTCTCACGCCAGCACACCGGGAGAATGGCCTTGGCAGCTTCCGGGTTCTGCACGAGAGCTTGCCGGAACAGCGGCAGGGCACGGCGCACGTCGCCGGCGACCAAGAAGAATTGTGCGGCTTCCGTAGAGACTTCCGGATTGCCCGGTTCGGCGTCGAGAGCAGACTGCACAGCCTCATTTTGTTTCTCAACGTTCCCCGTGACTTGGTACACCGACGCCAAATCAAGCCAATATCGGCCACTGTTCGGGTTAAATGTGACGGCTTTACGGAGGTTCGCTATGGCGTCGTCATCCTGGTCGGAGAAGGAAAGCCGGAGACCGAGCAGGTGGGGGAACTCGGCATTGTCGGGCACCAAACGGACGGCACGCTTCAAACCCGCGACTTGAGAAGAGTCCGCGGATCGTCGCGCGAGATAGACTCGCAACACCCTGTCAACATAAATCGATAGTGTCCCGAAACACATCAGGACCAACAGAGCGTTCCTGACAGGAGGGCGCAGCGGCAGTCTCACGGGCTACTCGCGCTGAGCGGTCTTATCTGGCGCGGAGTCGTGATAGTAACTGCCATACCTGTTACCGTAGTAATACAGGTCGGGCTCGGTAAAGTCCGCTGCATTGAGAATTACACCCATGATGCGGGCATCGACGTGCGCCAACACGTCGTGGGCGCGACGCAGCGCAGCTCTGCTCGTCATGCCAGCACGTATCACCAGGAGTGTGGAGTCGGCCAACGCTGATAACAGCGCAGCATCCGTGACGCTGAGCACCGGGGGCGTGTCGATGATGATGTGATCGAACTCCGGTTCCAAATACTGGATCAGGTCTCTCATACGGGGCGAGGCCAGCATTTCGGACGGGTGAAGTGCGACCGGCCCCCCGGGCAGCACTCTGAGATTCGGGACGTCCGCGACTGAATGGATCGCTTCCTCCGGTTTCGGGATGGTTTTTGGCCCCAATATCGTGCTGAGGCCAATATCTGATCTAAGGTGAAATATCTTTGAGATACTGGCACGCCGCATGTCTGCTTCGATAAGGAGCACACGCGCGCCCTGCTGCGCGAGGACAATGGACAGATTCACACTGGTCGTGGTTTTGCCTTCCTGCGGTAACGCGCTTGTTACCATCAAGATCTTGGCCGATCTGCCGGTCTTGGAAAGCAGAATGGAAGTCCGCAACGCACGGTAGGCTTCAGCAATCTCTGATTTCGGACGCGTAGCTGAGGCCAACGCGGTCGTTGTCTGCGGCAGGCGCTTGGTCTGCGGCATCGATAGCGACCGGCCGCGGGGATGAGATGAGAAGGGGATGATCGCGAGGGATGGTAAAGCGGTGATCATCCGTACCTGTTCCAAAGAATGCACGGCGTTGTCACGCGACTCAAGAATAAATGCGAGCGACAGTCCGCCAGCCAAGCCCACCACAAGTGACATCAGAAGGTTCCGGGGGAGGTTGGGCGTCGAGGGCGCGGTGGGAGCAGATGCCGGATCCACGATCCGCACGTTGCTCGACCGCAGCCCAGTCAAGACTCCCGCCTCCTTCAGCTTTTGCAAGAGACCTTCGTAGAGTTGCCGATTGCTCTCCACGTCTCGCTTCAGAAGGCTGTATTCGATGGCGCTTTCATTGAGTTGGTTCTCTTCGGCTTTTTGATTCTCCAGGGAGGCTCGAAGCAGCTTTTCACGCCCCAGCGCTGCCAGGTAATCCTTCTCGTATTTGGTAGCCAGACGTTTGATTTCGGCTTTGATGTCCGCCTGGACGGCATCCAGTTGCTGGTTCAATTCTTCTACCTTCGGATAGGTCGGCTGGAAATGAACACTCGCCTGCGCCAGTTGGCGATGCAAATCCTCTTCTTGGCTTCTCAGCTTGACTAACGGGCTGGACGGATCGAGATTGGACAACAGATCAGGTTCACCGGAACTGGCCAATCGATAGACAGATTCCTTCTGCATGCGGTCGCCTTCCGCAGCCGTCAGCTCCTTGTTTAGTTCGTCGAGCTTGGAGGTGATTATGTTTTGCTTCTCGTCGATGCCCAGGATCCCATGCTCTTTTTGATAACGGACGAGTTTTTCCTGGGACTCCTCAACTTTCATCTGCAGTTCGGACAATTGCTGGGCGAGCCAGTCGGAAGTGCGTGTGGTGGCGTCCAGGCGGGTTTTGTAATTCTGTTCGATGTAAGTGTCGATCAGAGTGTTGACCGCTTTGGCGGCCAGACTTGGGTCCGGACTGGAGAAGCGAATCTCCAGCAGTCGCGTCCGGGGAATCGAGCTGATCTGCAGCGCTCCATGGAACTTCGCGACGAAGCCCGCTTCACGATGAGGTTCGATCTCTCGGGACCCGGCGTTCGCGGCAGCAGGCGTAGAGCTCGCGGGCGCTGCTCCCTTACCGGCGAACGTCGGATCGGAATCGAGGTTCAACCTCCGGATAACAAGTTTGGCGATGGCGTCGCTTTGGAGAACGTGGGTCTGCGTATCCATCGCAACCATGTAGTCGTCATAGGAGTCGCTTCCGCTGGCGTCGGAGTTCTTCAGGCCTGCGGTGTCGGCTCCCTCGCGATTGATCACTACCCGGCCGACCGCCTCGTAAACGGGTGTGGTGGAAAAGGAAACTACCGTGCCCACCAGCAACGCCACCAGCATGGCAGACAAAATCGTCCATTTGTGCCTGAGCACGATCGGCCAATAATCCCAGAGACTGGGAACATGGCTGACGGTCAGGTTGTACGCTGAAGGCAACGCACTGCCCTCGGTGGAACGCGAGGCCTGCAGTTCATCTTTGCGAGGCATCAACGTCCGAAAGGTCTTTTCAGGTTCCATTCACCACTCCATGCAAACCGATGGTTTCGCGCGAGGAGGCACACAAAATCGCAGAAACTCATCCGGGCGACACCGATCAAAAATTGGATTGATTGTACAACGTTCGGAGCGGCCAGGAAGAGTCTTTTGTGAATACTCCCTTTAAGGATATTTTTGAAGCCCCGGCGGGCCGTCGGGCAAAGGGGGAGATTTCAAGAACCAATGGCCCAAGCCTTTGGCCTTTAACTGTGTGCCAGCACCAGCGCCGGGTACTGTCCTAAATAACGCAAGTTTAGGACAGTACCCAGCGCCGTGGAAGTGCCATTGAATCTTTTTGATGTGCTACACTGTTCAGTCTCTGCCACAGTGCATTGCACACTCGCGCTCCCCCATTGCGAACGCTTGGCCAAGGTCCGTATGAGCGGGATTTCGACGAAGGCAGCAGTTTTAATGTCCTCAATGGAAGGCTGTAGGCTTCTCCGCACCGCTCCGATCATAGAGATCAACCGTGGCTAATCAAAAGCGTGCGCTCATTACTGGGATATCAGGACAAGATGGAAGCTATCTGTCGGAATTGCTCTTGGAAAAAGGCTACGAGGTTCACGGAATTGTCCGCCGCGTGGCCATTGAAGACCCCCAGCACCGGCTATCGCGGATCCATCACATCTTGGACAGGATTCACCTGCATGCGGCATCTCTCGAGAGCTATCCCAGCCTGATGAAGGTGGTTGCTGCCGTGCAGCCGGACGAGGTTTACCATCTGGCTGCGCAAAGCTACGTCAGTTATTCCTTTGAAGACGAGTTTTCAACTTTTGAGGTCAACGTCAACGGAACTCATTACTTGCTATCTTCATGTCGCGACCTTGCGTCCAAGGCAAAATTTTATTTTGCCGGATCAAGCGAAATGTTCGGTTCCGCCCCAGCTCCGCAAAACGAGCTTACCGCGTTTCGTCCGCGGTCGGCCTATGGGATCTCGAAAGTGGCCGGCTATCATCTCACCCGCAACTATCGGGAAGCTTACGGTCTGCATGCATCCTGTGGCATGTTATACAACCATGAGTCGCCCAGGCGCGGCATGGAGTTTGTCACCCGCAAAATTTCTTCCTTGGCGGTGCAGATCAAGTTCGGTCTGGCCACTGAAATCCACCTAGGCAACCTGGACGCCAAACGCGATTGGGGCCACGCGCGAGAATACGTGGAAGCCATGTGGCGGATGCTGCAGCAGGAACAACCAGACGACTACGTCATCGCCACCGGGGAAACCCACTCGGTGCGGGAATTTCTTGAATGTGCGTTTGGCTTGCTGGGACTCGATCCTTATAAATATCTGGTGCTCGACAAACGCTTTCTGCGGCCTGCCGAAGTCGACGTCCTGCTGGGAGATACAACGAAAGCGCGCCAGCGCTTGGGTTGGTCGGCACAGACCACGTTCAGCGAATTAGTGCGCGATATGGTTTTCTCCGACCTGAACTCTTACTCGCGCAGTGCAGGCGGCGAGATCCCTGCGGCTCCTACCGATACTTTTGCGGCACGCTGAAACTCGGCTCACCATGCAACGAAACGTGCAACCCACAGCCGTGCTTCTCTAGGAGGACTTACCAAGCAAAGCCGGCGACATCGCCGATGTCTGTCCTTCGATTTCCGTCGTCGGCCGGCTACCGCGTCCTGTTGCTGACGCTGTTTCGCGGGAAGATCAGCGGCGCCCTAGTCATCCGCCAGGTGGTCGTCATCGTACTCAGCGGGTTCGTTTCGCAATCGGCGCTCATTCCTTATCGCCGGGATGGCATTCCCAACGGCAATAGATTGCGAGTGATGGTTCGTTTGTTCGCTACTTTGCCTGTACTTCGACCCCATCTGCTAGGTGCATGGGCGTTTGTGAGCGATCTCTTACCTCTAACGTTTGCCCGTTCTTGAGATATCCCGATAGCACGGCGGGCTCGGCCCAGTCCAGATCCCAGCCGTTTTCAATGGCGATGATGGTGTACGAGCCAGGAATGACATTCGGTAGGCTGAAACTTCCATCGGAATCGCTCTCGTCCCGACGAAGGCGGTCGCGATTCGCTTCCGGGTTCTTAGGCACCAGAACGACCATCGCGCCGGAAATCCCTTTTCCAGCGCGCTTCGCGAAACCTTCGACGGTGACCGAGCCTCCCACGAGCGAGAGCGCAATGGTGAGTGACGCGCCCGGACGCACGTTCAACGAATGTCCGGAAATTGTTCCGGAGTCCGACGCGATGCCAACCACCGAATACGATTGCATCGCAGAGCGAGCTGCGACCTCATATCTGCCGGGAATTACGTCCGGAAAATTGGCCTCGTCCTTGGCGTCCACTACAGCAGCGTTTACTCTGCCTTTGCTGTTGCGTAGTTCAATCTGGAGTTGAGATGGAAGATTCGTCGCGCCCTCGATCTTAGCCGTCGCCTTGATCTTGCCCGTCAAGCTGCCCGAGGACACATCGAGTTCGCCGCCACTGTTGAGATTGACTTCGGTGGACTCCCTCATTTGCCAGTTGGAATCTGGCATCCGGACCGTATACCGGCCCGCCGCAACTCCGGTCAGCTCATACACGCCGGGGCCGACATTCTGAATGTTGCTTGCCTGGAGCTGATCCAGACCGTCGAAAGCGGGCTTCTGCAGGGTGGGGAAGGCAATCCCGTGTGCGCCGTCTTCGGGAACGTGCACGATGAGATGCAGTGAGGGAAGGGGATTCAGGTGGATGTCAGCTTCCAGGCGATCCCCACCGCGGACCGGGATCGGAACGGCATCCTCGGCCTCAGTGGCGTCGCCGTAGTAGGTGATGGGGTAGGCGACGTCGAGTGACGAATCCACCTGGGAGGGCTCCGCCGCACCCGTCCATATCGATGTTGGATGGACCGCGTACCATGGCGAAGCTTTCGCAGCAACGAAGTAGGTCCCCTCGTCGAGGGGTGTCACTTCGTAGCGGCCTTGATTGTCAGTCGAGGCGTCGCGAAAATGAAGAATACGACTCACTCCCGCGGAGTGCTCCTCACGATAGACCGCGATTTGCGCATGACGGACGGGGTCTCCGAATTCATCGAGCACCTGGCCGGTAAGCACGGCGTTCGCCGCCAGCCGCAGCACAAGGTTTTCGGCATCGAGATCGGCGCCGGTTACGATCGCGCTCGAGAACTGGTCATGTTGGTTGTAGAAAGCAGTGATGAATCCGCGCTTCGCGCCCCCGAGCGTGTATTTGCCGGCTGGGACATGGAAC
The DNA here is from genome assembly GCA_963779995.1 of uncultured Acidobacteriaceae bacterium. Classification (GTDB taxonomy): domain Bacteria; phylum Acidobacteriota; class Terriglobia; order Terriglobales; family Acidobacteriaceae; genus Acidiflorens. The sequence goes on from CAVZZY010000002.1 coordinate 34,155, forward strand.
TCGAAGCGTCCATCGTCGCTGGTGACGACGGATTGCACGCTCTGCCGATTCTTCGCACTGGCGATGGTGACGCGGGAGCGCGCGAGCGGGCTACCGCTCTTGGCATTTACGACCGTGCCGGCGATGCGGTACGGGCCGGAAGCAATCTGCGTTCGCTGATAGTCCTCCGTCTGCGCCTGCGCGGAATAGAAGAGCGCCACACACGCCGCGGCGAGTACGGCCAGGCACCGGCTTCGTTGGATTGGGCGCCGGAATGATCGTTGAAATGATCGCTGGAATGATCGAAAGATAGGCATCACTCCTCGTTTCCGGCAATGCTCGTGGAAATCAGCTGCAACTGCACGTGTTCCTTCTGTCCGCCAGCCACGCGAACCACCTGCCCCTTCGAATCGTAAGCCCGCATGGCTTCGGGATTCCGATACTCGATCTCCGCTTGCACCTGATCGAAAGCAAGTACGCGATACGTACCCGGAGCCAGTCCCAGCGAAACGAAACTCCCATCCGGTCTCACCGATATCTCGGCGAACCGCCCGCTGCTGTCCGCAACAGGAATGTAGTAGACATGCGTGCGGGATTGCCCCGGGCCGGGTACACGGGCGGCCCCTGGCGCGGGCGGTGTCATTCCCTCAACCGTGCCGTTGATCTCCGCCGTATCGTCTCGCATCGTGATCTCGATGGGAGAGACTCCACCTCCCAAGCCGACGACCAGCGGCTGATGCAGCAGGTCAAGGTTGCCCGAACGAATCGAGGCAGGATAACCGCGCGACGACTGGACTCGCACCCAGTAGCGTCCCGGCGGTGCACCCTCGATGGCCAAACTCCCGTCCCCCGACCCGGTGGGGTTCCGCAGAGGAACATCGGCTCCCATTCCGAAGTCGTCGGCGGATTCCAGCGCCATGCTCAGATAATCATGAGGCTTCCTCAACGCCGCGTTGCCATCGTCGCGAGCGGCAGATGTGAATTCTTCCCTTACATAGACGGGTATCGAGGCATTAGGCACCAGCGTCATAAGCGGACCATCGATCGTCCGGCCATCGCCCGGAGCGCCTTTGACAATGAGCGTCTCCAACCCAGTGACCCGGCTGGGTCCGGAACTGGAGGCTTCGATGGTGTAGATTCCGTCGGGCAACATGCCTTCAATTGCATGGTCACGATTGTTGTAACCGAGGGAAAATCCCGGCCCCTTATGTCCGTGGGCATACACCTCAACGCTAACTCCGTTCCCCCCCCCATCGGTGACCGGCACGACGACCGGCACTTTGACGCGGTAATACCGCTGCTTGACGAGCGAGAGGTTGACACTCCGCGTCTGACCAGCGGCCAATTGAATTGTGCTCGCAGATCCGAAGTCGGAGGCACTCTGATAGTAGACAGGTGGGTATCCGAACAGCGGCCCGCGCGAATCAGACGCAAACGGATCGGCGGTGAGAGGGTCGTGGTCGAGCAGCTCGTTGGTCAGCAGCTTATAGGTGCCGGCCGGCAGGTCCGAGAAACGGAATTGGCCCTCGGACGTGGACTGAGCGCTTCCAGCCGGAACGTAGCGGCCGCGGCCATCCTGCACCTGCCGGCGGAAGATTTGCAGTGTGATGCTGTCGGGCGCTTCTGCCGTCGGCAGAGTGACGGTGCCGACGATCACCGCCTCAGGTGTAAGCGCGAGCGTCAAGTCCTCGGATGGATTGTTCCGAATGTTGTTCGCTTGGCTGTTGGGATCGGTCAGAAAGCCCGGCTTACGGGCCATCAGCGAGTAAGGCCGAATACCGGGAGGAGCGTTTGAGCCCGAACCGCCCTCGCTAGCCGTGTCGGCTCTCGGCAAGGTGAATTCAAAGCGCCCTTCACTGTTCGTCATGGTGGCCAAGCGATTGCCGGGTGAGGAAACCAGGGCGCGCGCGATCGGCTCACGCGTCACGCTGTTGATCACAATGCCGCGGATGGTGTCGGGGTTGCCAGACGTGGACTGCGCGAAGGACCAACCGCCGCTCAGGCTGGCAATGGCGAGAACGAAGCGGAGAAGGATTGCGCAAGGAGACGCTTGCCGCGGTACGCGCTGGCGCAAGCACGGTGGAACAGGGAGAGACAAATGAGGTTCGCCACCCTTCAACTGGAACGCTTCAAACCTGAATCATTGTGGCTAAGATTAGAAAAATGCACAACTCAGAATCTTGGCCATAACAGATTCGTACTCGATCACCACTCAGATCGTATAGTTTCCTTCTTTCCAAACAACAACCAGGCTCAAGCGGCGTTAAGATGCACTAATGCAGAAGAAACAGATTCCGCGCCGCCGAAGACTAGCGACTTCGGTCAGGAAAAGGATCACCTCCTACTACACTGAAACTGAGCAACAGGAAATTGCGACTGCTGCTTCTGCCCAGGGTGTCAGCCTGAGCTCCTTCATCGCCTCGGCTGCCTTGAAAGAAGCCCGCTCGATCCATTCCAAGCGACGATAAAAAAAACCAAAACCGTCTTGATTGTAGCGCTATAGTAGCGCTACAATAATAGCGGTACTATAGCGATACAATGGGACGGTTAGTTGTGCGTATTCTGGGAGGAATACATGAAAAAAATCTCACGAGCTTTTCTACACAACAAACGTTTGGCGGAGATTTATTGGGGGAAGCTCTCGCGTTGACTTTTGGCGTCGTTACAGTACCTGACATCCGATTATGGTCTTTCGGTTGGAAGGGGAGACGTTGTCAGTCTTGATGGTCGCTGGTATGTTACACACCCCGGACTGCTACGGTTAGCCTTTCGGCGTCACTGCTCGGGCATTCAAGTTGAGCTTGTCCGCGATTTCTCGGAGCCACGGAATGGACAGTGGGCCTTTAAGGCTACAGTCTTCAGACCAGGGACGGCGGAGGGCTTCGTAGGCTATGGCGATGCGAATCCTTCTAACGTTTCGTCCATGGTCCGCGGGGCCGAGATGCGCGTCGCTGAGACCCGTGCCGTCAATCGCGCCTTACGCAAGGCCTACGGCATCGGCATCTGCTCGGTCGAGGAGATCGGGTCGGTTCCGAGTCCGATTGAAAAGCTTCCTCCCGAAAACGCGAATGGAAACGGGAACGGCGCTGGCCCCAAGGTCCGCGACCGTCTCTGCCAGATCATCCGCCAGCACAAACTCGACCCCGAACTCGTAAAGGCCTATGCCGTCGATTTCTGCGGCACAAAGACGCTCCGGGAGGCCAGCCGCGAACAGGTCGAACACTTCGTCCAGCAACTGGCCGACTGGGCCGAGAAGGACCGCAATGCTCTCCTCTGCCAGCTCAACAGCTATACGCGCCCGACGCAGGAGGTGGTCGCATGAAACGCCAAGTTCCTGGTCTCGCCGAAACTGCCCGCGATTCTCGTCCGGAGATTCCCGACGGAGTATTCCTCGTGCGTGTCGATGGCGCCAGGTTCCGCTGGCACGCCCACAAACCGTTCTACGACCTCCGACTCTCGGTTATCGAGCCTCCGACATTGGCCGGGCAGTCCATCGTGGGCCGTCTTTACTGTACCCAGAAGGCGATGTGGAAGCTGGGTTGGTTCCTGCGGGATTTCCTCTATGACCCGGAACTACTGGCCCACGAACAGGTCGATGAGAAGGCTTTGCCCGGACTCCGCGGCGTGGTCAAGATCAGCCACACCGTGATCAACGGCATTTCGCTCATCAACCTCGACGGCTTCGCTCCGGCCAGCCAGTGGGAAGAACTGTCTGCGGCTCCGGTATCGAGTGCTTCCCGCTCCAACGCGGAGGAGGCGACCCGATGACGTATTCCTACACCCAGATCAGCCAATACCTGAGCTGTCCGCGCCGTTACCGGCACCGCTACATAGACGGGTGGCAAGAGAAAGACACTCGTGCAGCGATGCTCTTCGGCCGAGCCTTCGAACAGGCCGTCGCCGCCCTTTTTCGCCGTGAAGACCCGGAGGCTGTGCTGTTCGAGCAGTGGGGCCAGTGCAAGGACATGGGCCTGATCTACTCGGGCAACGACACCTGGGACCGCATGCTGCAACAAGGTATCCAGTTGCTTGAGCGCTTCGCCCAGGACGGCCGTGTTCGCATTCGGCGGCCTCGCTCCACCCAGCAGATACAGTTCAATCGGACGTTGGCTTCCGGCAACAGTTTTGTCGCTTACGTCGACGCCATTGGGGAACTGGACGGCACACCATGCCTTCTGGAATGGAAGACTACCTCTGCCCGATATCCGGAAGAGCCGGCCGGCATTTCCGCACTGGATCCGCAACTCGTCTGCTATTCGTGGATGACGGGGATCGACGAAGTCGCCCAGGTTGTTTTCGTGCGCAAGCGGCTGGTTAAAGTTCAGTACCTCCGGGCTACCATTTCTGACGAGCAGCGGCAGGAGTTCGCAACCCTGGTCGAAGACACAGTCCGACGGATCGAGTCCGGGCTGTTCCTACCGCACAGTGGCATCCGCTTTCCCCAGAATCCGTGCACAACCTGCCCCTTCATCGGGCTCTGTCTCGATAAATCTGACTTGGTCGAGGCCGGCCTTGTGCGCAAGCCGGGAGTCGATCTTGGTCTGTTTGACGAACTTGTTTACTAGGTATCCGCCGATGCCGCCCAAGCTCAATCGCAAGCGCGCACTGTTTGTCCTGACCAAGATCGACGAGATCCTGGCGTGGGAGCGGCAGAAAGATGCTGAGCGCGACACCCGTTTTGTCGAGCTCGGCAGGTATCTGTGCGAGGTGCGGGCAGGTCAGTACTGGAGGCTGGAGAACCTGAAGTCGTTTGACGAGTTCCTGGCAAGGCAGTTCCCGGAATCGAGAAGGAAGGCGTATTACCTGATGTCGATCCACGAGCACCTGCCGCCGCAGGCCAGACGTGAACTGAAGGAGGTGGGATGGACAAAGGGGCTGGAGCTTGCGAAACTCGCACGTCGGGACGGGCAGCACTTCGATTGTGCAACCTGGTTGCACAAAGCCCGCGCCCTGCCGAAGGAGGACTTCCGGCGGGCAGTGGAGAAGGAACTGACAGGGAAGGAAACGGAACCGTCGGAGCTGATCTACTTCAAGGTCTACAAGAGCCAGATTCCGGTAATCGAGCAGGCGATCGAGACGGCAGCTCTGATGCTGGGCACGGACAAATCGCGCGGCTACTGTCTGGAGATGATTTGTGCCGACTTCCTGGCAGGAGCGCACCTGGACAACGGCGACCCGGAGATCCTGCTCCACTCGATATCACGCTACTACAAGTTCCTGCCCGGCGAACAGCAGCAGGTTTTCCTCGAAAACCTGCGTGAGAAGGCGTCCTGAGAATGATTCGCCCCAAAGCCGCTGGCTTGCGGCTGGACCCCTTATTGTACGAAAGTCTGCGCCAGCTGGTCCTGCGACGAGACGGCTGGAGGTGTCAATCGTGCGGCATGATGTCGAATCTTGAGGTGCACCACACACAGTTCCGCAGCCATTCGGGAGCCGACGCAGAGGAAAACTTGATCACGCTATGCACGGCATGCCACGCCGCCGTGCATGTAGGCTAAGGGTTTCGGAAATCAAGCACAGGCTCCAACCAACTAGCAGAAAATAGCTTCGAAAGTGTGAGTACGCGGCGAACGCCCGACGGTCGCGCACGCCAGTCGCCCAGTTGTGCGGTTGATGATCAGCTGGTTTATGGTGTAATAAACTTTACTCGCACACGAGAGGCGAAAGGATCCCGGCGACCCCTGCCGTGCTTTCTCCGGGTGCAGAAACTCAGCGCACCATGCAGCACAGCATGCAGCCTACAATTGGCAAATGAAAACGGAACGGCCGCTGTTTCCCGAGGAGGAATTACCGCGCGAAGCCGGCGATATCGCCGATGCGTGTGCCTCGGTTCCGTCGTCGTTTGCCTACCGTGCCGCGCTGCAGACGCTGTTTCGGGAGAAAATGAGCGGCGCCGCCATCGCTCTCGTCATCCGCCAGGTGGTCGTCATGGCGCTCAGCGTGGGCAGCAGTGTTGCGGTGTCACGCTGGCTTGGTCCTGAGATCGTCGGCCGCTTCGCCATTCTGATTTTCGTAACCCAGGGAATTCTCGGATATTTTGGCGACTTGGGGCTGAGAGCGGCGCTGATTCGCAAGCGCGGCGATCTGGAGCCAACCGAACTAGCGAGCGCCCAGAAGTTGATTCTTGGAGTTTCGATCACCTTCGCGGTCGTGATTGGCGCCCTTTTGCCGGTGGCGTTGCGGCTGGTGAAACTGGGGCCCGAGAATTACCTTCCCGCGGCCGTTTTCCTGGTTCTGCTGATTGTGCGCAACCAGCGAATGGTGCCCCTCGCGCTACTCGAGCGCGCCATGCGCTTCAAAGTCGTGAGCGCGGTAGAAGCCGCCGAGAGCCTCATCTACACGGTCCTGCTGGCTACGCTTGCATTTCTGCACCGAGGCATTTGGTGCTACGTCGTCGCCATGGGATGCCGCGACTTGTTCGGCAGTCTGGCTTTCAACTTGATCGCCCGTCCGCCGTTACGGCGATTTTCCTTTGCTTCGATCCGCCCGCACGTGGGTTTCAGTATGATCTACCAGGGTGGCTCGCTGTTGAACATGGCCACGGCGGCGTTTCCCCCGATCATGATTGCGCGCCTGCTCGACAACAATGCTGTGGGATATGTTTCCTGGGCCTCCACGTTGTCGCTCTACCCTCTGGTGATTTGCAACGCCATGGCTCGCATCTACTTACCCGCGTTCAGCAGCGCGGCTAGCGATCCCACGCTGCTCCGTTCACGCGTGGAGAAATCTCTGCGCATCAATGCCAGCATCGCCTGGCCGGCTTGTGCCGTGCTAGCCAGCTTGAGCACTCCCATCATCGTCCATGTATTTACCGCAAAGTGGTTTCCGGCGCAGTCGCTGCTCTACGCGTATTGCATCAACGCCATGATGCTCGCGGTGGGCGTGCCCTTGACAGAACTTTTCTTCGCGCAGGATGACGCCTGGTTCAATTTGCGCCTCTGCCTTGTGCAGACAATTCTCACCTGGACGCTTGGCGCCTACTCGGCGTATCACTACGGACTGTTCGGATTTGCCATTTTTCAGGGGACGCTTCAGAGCTTCTGGCTGCTGGCTTTCTTTCACATTCGCAAGCCGGAAGGACTACGCGTCTTCGCACCATTGCGCGAGCCCCTGATGTTGAGCGTGGCACTGGTGATGGGGAATCTGTTGGTGGTACGCTCGATGTTGATTTCGTCGATTTACCGGCTGGCCATTCTGCTCGCGGTGGAAGGGGTGATCTGTGCGTTCTTCTTGATGCGCATGGTAATGAGTTGGCGAGCGGCAACCGGGTCCGTGGAAGCAGAACCCAGTCCAGCATAGGCAATACCCGTCGAGGGGAGTTCAACCGGGTTGGATGTGGATAAGTGGTACCGCAATTATTGGGCACGATCGGTTAATAGGGACAGATACTTCGCTATGGCTGACGGCGATGACAGCGATGTTACCGAGATCGTCCATTGGGAAGAACGAGCAGCCGAGCAGTTGCGGTGTGCGACTGTATACGAGCAGCGTCGAAGGCTTTACTCTGAGATTTACGCTCATGACAACGGCTTCTGGCTGGCCCGTCATGGACGGACCGGCATCTCAGGTGCTTGTGCCCGGAATCGTGCGCTGCTCCAACTAGCCTGTCCCGGCGACGGTCCCGTGCTCGACATAGGCGGCGGCACGGGAGTTGCCGGCGATGCTTTTGCGCCCTCGCGCGAGTATGTAGTTTGCGACGCCTCTCCTTTCGTAAGTGCACAATCGGATTCTGGCGATATGAAACGGCGAACTGTGGTCGGTTATGCAACTGAACTGCCTTTCCGGGACGCAGGCTTCGACGCCGTACTGATGCTGGATGTTCTTGAACACCTGCACAGCGAAGATATCGAGACGAGCATGGCGCAAGTCCGACGCGTCCTCCGTCCGATGGGGCGGCTGCTGATCGCCACACCAAGCCGAATTTCCGGTCCGTGGGATGCCCGACGCATTCTCCCCGATCCACACGATCACAAAGGCCTGCACTTGAACGAAATGTCGGTTAGCGACATGCTGTGTCTGGTCCGGCGGCACGGTTTCTCACCTCTGGGTTTCCAAACCAGGAACTCCACGGCCACGTTGTTCAGTGTGCCGTCGCTCAGGCTCTGGGCGGCAGTCTGGGAGGGTATCGTGGGCTGTCTCTCGTGGCGTTATCGTTCCCGGCTGTGCTCGCTGGCTGTGGTTTTAGCCAACAAAGTTGCGGATTGATCCGTGCACCCTGATCCGTCATCAAATTAGTGACGACCTCCATAACTGGAGTCCTGGTTCTAACCGCCAGATGAATGCGATGTCGCAACCTCGCATTGAATTTTATCCGCCGAAGGCACACTGTCCAACTTTCTGACATTAGCGTTTGGTTCGGCTCAATACCTAGCTGGCTTTAAAACGAGAGTGCCAACTTGTCTTGGAGGTGTTCTTTATTGCGGTATTCGCCCGCTGCTGTCTGCAAACTGCACCCCTGACATTGACTCCGCATACTTACAGTTACGAAGATCGGAGAGGACCCTGCGAGCTCTCACGGGCTACATAAGGCGCATTCGCGCCAGCGATCCAGCGGTGCATCGTTGAGACTAGATGAGCGTACCTTAGCGTGAGACACTTATAAAATAATGGTTCATCGGCTCGAAGCGTGACTATCTCGGTCTCAAAATATCGTGCCTGTGCAGCACGCATAGTGTTCGGCACGCTGCGCGGTCACGCGGACAGCCAGTTGGCGATCGAGAGGAGACGGGCGTGACTCGTCCCCATAATCACACCGTGTTGCGGATTGGCTTCAATGCTCGTCATCTCGCCGATCCTGAGGTCCGGGGTCTGACGCGCTACACCGTGTGTCTGCTGCGCTCGCTGTCGGAAATGCCGAATCTTGAACTAGTACTGTTTTGCGCGGATCCGCCGTGTCCGCAACACCTAGAAGGCATTCGGGCGGAGGTCGTAACGTTCGGCGCTTCGAGAGAATTTTTCTGGCATTATCATGCTCTTCCGCGGATGATTCACGGCAAAGACATCTCGGTTTTCCATGCACCTGCAGATCGTGGACTCCCGTTTAAGAGGCCGTGCCCCCTTGTAGTCACAGTACACGATTCGTACGAACGTACCCACTGGCGTGAGTTATTCCCGACATTAAAATCCCGGTTGTGGTATTGGGAACACGAGCTATCGAACTATCGTAGGGCGGACGCCGTCATCACGGTTTCGGACACGACCCGCCGAAGGCTCATCGAACTTAATGTTGCTCGAGAACTGCAATGCCATCGCGTCCATTTGGCTCCGGCGCCAGAATTTCGGCCAGACCCTGAGACGAGTGATGCCGAAGTCATCAGCAAGTACAGCCTCCGTTTACCTTATGTCCTATATATTGGCGGATATGACACACGGAAAAATGTCGGTGCCCTGGTGCAGGCATTTGATTCAGCCTATCTTCCGAATCACCGGTTGGCGATTGTTGCCAGAAAGCAATGGGGATATCCGGCCCTGCTCGAACGCTGGAAGCACCTGTCCTGCTTCCCCAAGCTGAGCCTACTGGAGATTCAGCCCAGTGAAATACCCGCTTTGTACCGGCAGGCAGATTTCATGGTGAACCCCTCTCTCTGGGAGTCCTTTAGCTTTCAGGTTACCGAGGCGATGGCTTGCGGCACTCCCTTGCTTTGCTCGAACCGTACGGCTATGCCGGAAATAGCCCGTGACGCCGCGCAATACTTCGACCCAGGGAACAGGGATGAACTTGTGTCTTGGCTGCAGCGCTTTGCCACCGACGCCCAACTGAAAACGCAACTTCGCGACAAAGGCTTCGAACGGGTCAAAGCCTTTTCGTGGCACGCGACCGCTGCGCAGACCGTCGCGATCTACCGCAGCCTTATTGGCCGGAACCAGCAAAACTGATTGCTTCGCAAGCTGTCAGGGGTGGCTCACATGGTATTCTTAGGAACGTCTGAATCAATGCAATGCCAGGCGCGGCTTCTCGCCGCGTTGCAGTTTATTCTTCTTAAGGGACCTGCTCAATCAACTCAACCCAAAACAAGGGGCCATTTTCGTGGATATCGGAGCCAACTAGATTCGACGTTCAGCAGGAAATTGAATGAAGGTAATTGTCGTGACGCCTGCAGTTCCCCATCCCTTTGGGGACACGGCCGCAAAGTGGTCGTTCGTACTGCTTCGGGAACTGCTGAAACGCGGCCACGACGTCCTAAGTCTTACGGCGGGCGGCGACCCCCCTGCCCGGGTAAGCGAGGCCGAACAGATTCTCAGGCAGACCGATGTTGACAAACGGTTGACGTTCATCTACCGGCACTTGCAACCCAGCTCCAGCTTTCTGGGGCGCAAACTGCGCAGCTTGCGTCAACCGTTCAGTGAACTCTTGCACGACCGTGAATTCACGTCCGACCTGCGGACGGCGGTGGCGGGAGGTTACGACGTGCTCCATCTTGAGCAACTGTTTACGGGATGGGTCGGCTTGGATGTTCCTCGTACCTTGCTCAATATTCATCACTTCGAAATCATCGATTGGGAAGACCGGCAGCTCATGACTCTGAACCAGCGGAAGGACCTTATACAGATGCGCCGCGCCACCACCCAAATCATACGGCGGACTCGTAACATGCGCATGTTCTCTCCCAGACTGCTGGATAAGGCGCAGACCATTAATCCTGGCGCACGATATTGGGTTTTGCCTTTTGCGCTAGATATGTCCTTTTATCCGATGGGGCCAATAGTCGAGGCGCCGGTGCTGGGGCTGATCGGTTCCATGCATTGGATTCCCTCGCGATCAGCTGGGGAGCGCCTCCTGACAAGCATTTGGCCATTGGTGAAGCGGCAGGTACCCACGGCGAAATTGCTTGTCGCAGGTTGGGATGCTTCTAAGTATCTTGGGAAATACCTGCCATTGCCTGACGTAGAGATTAGGGAAAACCTGGCACATCCGTCCGATTTTTTCTCGCGCGTGGGAGTGTTGGGGTATGCCCCCTCGCGCGGCAGCGGCATGAAGATCAAGGTTCTTGAATCAATGGCCTATGGTGTGCCAGTGGTGACTACATGGGAGGGTGTCGAGGGGCTCGAGTACGAAAACGGTGTTCACTGTTGGGTGGAGGAAGAGGACGAGGCCTTAGCGGAGAGGATCTCCTTCCTGCTGATGAACTTTCAGGCTTGGAAGTGCATGCGCGAAGCAGCCCGCGGATTGCTTGAGGAGCACTACTCGGCCACGCCGGTAGTCAATCGTATGCTTGAAGTCTATTCCGCAGTTGCGGGGGAAAAGTGAACCAAACTGCACTGGGGAGAGCGCTGGTGACGGGAGGCGCCGGATTTCTTGGGCCGCAGGTCATTGAGCGCTTGTTGCAGCGGGGGTGGACCGTCCTCACCATCGATAATTTGTGTAACGGCCTTCGGGATCACCTCGAGCGGTTTGCTACCGACCCGTCATTTGCGTTTTCGGAGGGAGACATCACCGATGGCGAGTTTCTGGCCCGCACGCTCGGCGAATTCCAACCTGAGGCCGTTTTCCACCTCGCGGCGCTCCACTTCATTCCATACTGCGTTGCGCACCCGGCCGATACATTACGAGTGAACGTGCTCGGCACGCAGCTGCTTCTGGACTCGCTGGACGATACGGACGTGCGCAGTTTCATTCTGGCGTCTACGGCGGATGTGTACGTCGCATCGGAGACGCCTCACTCAGAATGCGATCCACTGGGGACAAGCAATATTTACGGCGTCAGCAAAATTGCCGGCGAGCAACTGCTGAAACTGGCCGAGATACGCTATCCCGGAGTCCGTTTCTTCTCGGCGAGGCTTTCCAACCTCTTTGGGCCGGGCGAAACTAATCCGCATGTTTTGCCCGACATCTTGGCGGGTGTGCGGTGCGGCTCAGTGCTGAGCTTGGGCAATCTGGAACCCCGGAGGGACTACAACTATGTGGGCGATGCAGCGGAGGCTCTACTGAAGATGGCTGCCTACGAAGGGGAGCACCGCGTCTTCAACGTAAGTACCGGCAAGGGAACTTCCGTGGTGGACCTGGTGCACACTCTCGAACGGCTGATTGGAAAGGAACTGCGCATCGAAGTCGATCCTACCAAAGTCCGCCGCGTCGAACGAATGTCGCTTGTGCTGGACAATTCCCTGATAGGCCGCGAACTGAATTGGAAACCGGCTATCAGCCTTGAGGAAGGTCTTCGGAGCGCTCTTGCGGCGGAGCCGGGCGCCAGTAGAAATGTGGCGAATAAATCTAGAGCCTGATATCGAAACGCTTCACGTCTTGCGATTTATGTAAATATTGCTGTGACCTCAAGAAATAGTTCCATGCCTGTAACCGAAAAAGAGCTCAGCACATTGCCATGCCGCAGCGCCCCACGCGTGCTCACTGTCCTTCCCGACTTTCCCTTTCCAGCCACGACCGGTCTGCACCTCAGGATGGTGAGCAACTTGGAGCTCATCCATCGGCTCGGCTGTTTTAGCGCGCTACTCTACTTCTCGACTGAGGGGCGCGAACCCGCGCCGCTCGAGTCCACTATGCTGGCGCAGATCTGCGATGAAGTTCGTCACGGTGGCCTCAGATTCCCGCATAGCGATTTCTCCACCGCTTCACTGATTGGGCAAAAGGTTGATTTCCTGGTGCGGGGCGCGCTCGGGCTTCCGGGCAAGCGTTATCCGTTCTCCACGTCCTACGACCGCATCGGCGCGGCTGAGATTGTTCTCGCCGAGGCGCGGAGAGTCAGAGCCGACTTCGTCATCCTGCCGTCATTTATGCTGCATTACGCCGCTCCGCTGACAAACAGCGGGTTCCGCACAATCGCCGACGCAATCGACGTCCTCACCGACCTCACTGCGCGATTTCTTTCCGCTCGTGGGAAAGGTGCAATAAGCCGGTTGGGACTCTATTCCAACTATCTTGCAAGTCGCACACAGGAACGGGTTTTTCTTGCGCAGTGTAGCGAAGTCTGGGCGACATCCCCTCCCGAAGCCGAGGCTCTTGCACGCATTGCACCAGGCGTGAATGTGGTCGTAGTGGCCAACAGCCTCGACGAATATGTTTTTCAGCCTGGGCCCGAAACCACCAATGAGAATGTCGGCTTCATCGGCACCTATTCGTCCTTCCCCAACCTAGAGGCGGCCAGGTTTCTGGCTGAACAAGTATTCCCTATCGTGATTCAAAAGAATCCCGCGGCACGTCTCAAACTGGCGGGCGCTAACTTGCCAGCGGCGGACGAGACGAAGCTGCGCAAATTGGGCTATGTCGATCTTCTCGGCGCTGTTACCGAGTCGAACGAGTTGTACAGTCAATGTCGGGTTATCGCTTTGCCTGTGTTCGTCCGGGGTGGTGTACCCCTAAAGATTGTCGAAGCTTTCGCTCGCGAAAAGGCTGTCATCGCCTGCCCTGAACTGGTTGAAGGATTGGAGGTTCGAGAGGGTCATGACGTGCTGGTGCGCGAAAATCCAGAAGACTTCGCACAGGCGATCTCATCGCTGTTGTCGGATCATGCCTTCTGCCGGCGTTTGGGAAGGAATGGGCGAGAAACGTTTATGAGAAACTGGTCGCGTTCGCACGCGGAAGAAATGCTCCGGCAATCCAGTGTGTTGGCCTCATTTCGGCGGGATAGGACTGGATGAGATTACGATGACTGAGCTGACGATGACTGAGCTTGCGAAAACGAAGATTGCAGCATCGACAATGCCTGGCGATACTCCAGCAGCACGCATGCTATCTGTGGGCATTGTCGGCGCCGGCGAGATCGTGAGTCGAATACACCTCCCGGTTCTGAGCGCTTGCGAAGACATTCGGATCGTGTACGTTGCCGACAAGAATCCGGAAACAGCACGGTCGGTTGCCGGCAGCTACAAGGTCGCCCCGGTCACTGTGGCTGACAACCTGGACAAGCTTCCTCAAACTGACGTCGTGCTGCTTGCCGTTCCAGTAACTGCGAGGCTGCCGTACTACGAGCTATTCGCCAAACGCGGCACTTCTGTACTGGCCGAAAAGCCGCTTGCAGGTTGCGGTACCGACGCCGAGCGCATTTGCGGCCTTTACCCCGAATACTCGTTAGCTTGTGGTTTTCAGCGGCGAAGCTATGCCTCCGTGGTCATGGCAAGAATGCTCGTTGCCGAGAATTGGTTTGGTCCATTGCGGTCGATCTCGATTTCCGAAGGTGCGCTTACTACCAAGACTGGCGCTGATTCCCGCTTCTACGACGATGCTACCTCCGGCGGCGGTGGCGTGCTAATGGATCTGGGGTGTCATTCCCTCGACGTGGTGATGTACATCACTGATGCAACCGAAGCGATTGCAGTAAAGCAACGTTTCGTGTTCGATGGCGGAGTGGATCGTGAAATCGACGCGCGTTTGACCTTGCGCACGGCACATGGCACGTGCGGTCTGGATTATCTGGTGACCTGGCTTCGGCCGGCAAAGAATACGATTGAACTGCGGTTCGAGAACTGCACCGTTGAGCTCTCATGCCGGCCTTCGCAGGACATCGAGATTCACGGCGTCCAAAATGGCCGCGATGTAGCCTCGCTCGCAATGAAAGGAGCTGGTGCCGCTACCATGTATCAAGCGTTCTACCTGGAATGGGCGGCCTTTCTCGATGGTGTCCGGAGCCTCCAGGCTTCCAAGTTCAGCGCTCGTAGTTGCCTTCCCACGATTCGCACCGTCGAAGCTCTTTACAGGGCAGGGAAGCGAAATCCATGAAGCGAGTTGCGATTCTGGGTGCGAACGGGCAGGTTGGGACCGAGGTGTCTCTTCGCTTGCGTGATGTCGATGGGATTGAAGTTGTGCCGATCATACGCAACGTCTCAGGTTCCGCCTTTCTGCGTTCAAACGGTATGGAATGCAGACACGGGCGCATCTCCGACCCGGCAGAGGCAAGCACCCTGATCGAAGACTGCGATGTCGTGGTGAATTTTGCATTGAGCAACACGGCAATACCACGCGCCGACAGGGACATGAATCGCCGGATTGTTCGCAATATGGTCGCTGCCGCAAAGGCCGGTGCGCCGATCGTATTCGCTAGCACGATGATGGTCTACGCGCCTGGCATGAAGTTTTGGTTTCCGGACTCCTACGGACTTGAAAAACTTGTCGCCGAAAGCATGTTTCGCCGCATCTGCCGGATGTCGCGTCACCCTGCGTTCGTGTTTCGGCTGGGACACGTGATGGGCGAGATGCAAAACATCACCAGCAAGATCCGTAGCGAGATCCGCGACGGCAAAGTCGCATTGCCACACCGAGGACTCCGCGCTTCCAACACGGTGTTTACGGCGACCATTGTGGAAGCTGTCGTCCAGATAGCTCAGATGCAGGGCGCCCAGGCGGCTCCGAAGCCCGGCACGTATGACCTGATCACCTTTCCGCAGTGGAGCTGGCTTGATGTTTATAAGTATTACGCCGCCCAACTCGGGTTGCCGCTGCATTTGGCGCATGCGGAACAAGTCGGTGATCCGAAATCTGGGTTAGGCAGCCCGGGCGATTCCATGCGCCGCTTTCTGGGCTATTTGGCAAACCATCATGCGTTAACCGAGCGGCTGACGTTTCTTTTGGCATTCCTGCCTCGCGGCGTCAATCAGCGTATGTACTTGCGATACTTGCAGACACGGGCACTGACCGAGATCAACGCCTTGCGAGAATCGCGGAAGGTTGAATTTTGTGTACAGGATTGGCGCGAATTGAAGGTGCGCAGTTTTGGGCAGATCGCTGACCCTGTGACCCTGATGGCGCGGTATCCATTGCCATCCGCACTCGAATTCGCCAGTCCGAGTCAGTCGGCCGGTGGCATGAAACGATTTTGAAGATGGCAAACAACAAAGTACTTGTCATCGGACCGTTGAACCAGACCGCGCTGGCGGAAAGCTATGCGCGGGCTTTCGAACGCCTCGGCATGGAGGTTGTGCGGTTCGATTCCGAGCGCGCGCTCATGCAAGTGAGCCGCTTTACTGGCAACCGCATTCTGCGCCGCGCCTTGAGACTGGTCTTGTGGAATGCGGTAAATCGCGAGGCAGTGGAAGTCGCCCAGCGGGTTCGTCCGGCGCTTATCTTTGCGGTAAAGTGCTCGTTCTTTCATCCCGAGACGATTCGGCAGATCCGAAAATCCACCGGCGTGCCTTTCGTAAACCATTATCCGGATCATCCCTACATCGGCATTCGCTGGGACCCGAGAGAAGCTTCCGCGCTGCGCCGCGATCTGATTGAAGTGCTCCGGCAGTACAGCATCGTCTGGATGTGGGAGCACAGTTTGGTGGAGCGGCTGCGACGCGACGGCGTCGAGGCGAAATATCTTCCGTTCGCGTTCGATCCGGAGATAAGCCGTCCACAATCTGTCGCGGAGGGATTGCATTGTGACGCGTGCCATCTCACACACGATGTCGCGTTTGTCGCGACCTACGCGCGCTTTCGCTGTGCGGAAGTTGCCGCAATCCGGGACCACACGATCGCCATCTGGGGCAATAACTGGCCGCGAAAATGGGGAACGCTTTCGGGCCATCATCGAGTTCATCCGCCAGTTTGGGGCAGCGCGGTTGGCGACATTTATGCTCGGGCGGCACTGTCGCTGAATGTGCTCAACGCGGAGAATCTGGGCGGACCGAACATGCGCACGTTTGAAGTTCCGGGCAGTGGAGGCGTCATGCTGGCTCGCTACTCGGCGGCGCAGGATGAATTCTTCCCCGAGGGCGAGGCGGCAGTTTACTATCGCTCGCCGGCGGAGTTGGACGACAAGATTGCATCGGTGTTGCGTGATCCCGAGTTGCGCGCTCGCATCCGGCACAATGGGGCGCGGTTGGCGGCGGAGCAAACTTACGATATGCGTGCGGCAACGGTCTTGCGCGAATGCGGATTAAATTTTTCACCAAATTCAAATTTAGCGAACCCTGATTTTCCTAACCCCAGGAGCTTGACGACTTGAGCGGCCAACTGCGCATTGCATTTGTCAGCGGACAGAGCCAATGGTGGCGCAAGCAGCGGCTGGTGACAAAGTACCTCAAGATGCGCCTCGAAGGCGTCATTTACCCGGACGTTTACTGCCTGGCGCTGATGCTCTCCGACAAGTTTGACTTCCTGCTCGAAGACGAAAAAGTTCCGCCAGGCAGGTACGACCTCATCTTTGCCGAGTTGCAGAGCTCAGACAGTCAACTGTGCTACCTCGAATCGCTGGTCGAAGCCGGAGACCCGCCGGTGGCCGTGATTCCCGGGCCTCCGGCGATTCTTTCCCGCG
Source organism: uncultured Acidobacteriaceae bacterium (assembly GCA_963779995.1). Taxonomy (GTDB): domain Bacteria; phylum Acidobacteriota; class Terriglobia; order Terriglobales; family Acidobacteriaceae; genus Acidiflorens. The sequence continues at coordinate 51,323 of CAVZZY010000002.1, forward strand.
ACCTGACAGATGCCAAGCTGCGGCGCGTAAAGCGCATCTTGTGCGGCGCTCGCCACGTATGGGCGTATTCTCCGGAGCTCAAAACGTTTTGCGACGGGTTGATCGGGTGGGAGCGGGCCATGATCATTCCCTGGCCATACGATCTGGCGGCCACGCGGAAGTTGGGGCGTAACTCGGGCCGCGACTTTGGCCAGCACAGGATACTGGTGCAGGCGCCGATGAGCTTTCATGACATTGTGCAGAACCATCCGTTTGTGCTGAAGGGTGTGCTGCTCGACGTTTGGCGGGAACTGCCAGGCGCGCTGCGCGAGAAACTTACGTTCCATGCCTTCGTCTACAACTCCACGGATTTGGAAAGATACACATCATCCGAATTTGGCAAGGGCTTGCCGTTCGTGCTGGAAGGGAAGCGCAGCTACCGTTCATTTGTGCGATTCTTGGGAGAATGCCACGGCGTCATCAACCTGACAGCGGGAAGCATTCTGGGGCGGATTACGTTTCTAGCGGCCGCGCTGGGGCGTCCCGGAATTTTCAGCGACAACAGCCAACTCAATGCCCGGCTGTATCCCGGCTCGGGAGTGGCGATGTTCGACACGGTGCGTCTGCGGGAGTTGGTCGGCGGCATGTTGCGGGGGCTGGCCGAGGGCACGATCGACGCCCGGCTTCTGCCATCGTCCTCCGCGGCTGCTGAGATCGGAGACTTTCAGGCGAACCAGGCGCGGCTGCGGGAGATTCTTGCAGCAAGTCCTTGCCCGTAATGGGCCGCAAATCTCCGAAACTCGTGATAAATTCATTGGCTCATGGTCGAAGAAGCGAAGTCAATCGCTGCGATTCATTGATCGACGCTATTAATGACAGATGAGGAACCAGCATCGGCTGATGAACTGAGCAGCCGCCCGCCTTTTCCTGTCGGAGTTGCATGTCTCGCCGCATTGTGCGGTCTGCTCATGTCAAGTCTCGCTTACGCCGCTTGGTACAGGGTTGCACATTCAAGCGTATGGATCGCCGATGCCGACGAGATTTTATACACAGAAGCTGCAAGTCACGCCTATCACTGGCATCCGATGTATTTGTCGGATCCGACGTTTGTTAACGGAGGCCAAGACATTTATTCGTGGCTGCAACTGGTTCCCGGCGAACTGGTTTGCAGGGCATTCGATTTCCGCCCCATTCGATACGGCCTGGTTCTGCGAATCTTCGGGGGACTGGCCGTCGGATTTGGATGGTACGCGTCAGTCTGGCAGCACGTCCGGCGTCCTTGGATTCCGCTGGTAGGCGCCGTTTTTCTGCTTACCGATAGCGGCTGGCTCATCATGCGCCCATTTTTTTATCAATGGACCACGCTAGCGCGTGTCCTGCTCGCCCGCTCCGGGGAGATCTTCGCACATAACCCAAGCATCCACCGAGAGTGGCGAATTATTTCTCCGGTCGTAGTCCTCCCTTTTCTCTTTCTCTACCTGTGGGCACTTCGACGCAGTGTGGAGAACTTCTCACGCGCAAGAGTCGTTTGCTCAGGCTTGGCCTTCGGGCTACTGTTTTTTGCCTATTTCTATTTTTGGACTGCGGCGGGCTTTGCCCTGCTGCTGGGGCTCTTCGTGGATCGCGCGCGGTGGCAGACATATTTTCACACGGGATGGATCGGTTGTCTTGTCGGGACCCCGGAATTAGGCAGGATGTTGTTCACGCGTCGCGGGCAAGGATCGGAATGGATGCAGCGGTGGGACGAATTCGTTCCCATTCCGCGATTAAGTGAGCACGGTCATTTTCTTCTTTCAGCGGCCCTTGTAGTGGTCACTTTGGTGATCGTCTGGCACTTCTTCAGGCAGCTGCTTTATCTCTGGTGCCTTTGCGCTGCCGGATTCATAATGATTCACCAACAGATATTCACCGGGCTTCAAATGCAGAACTACCATTGGGCCTACCTCTTTTGCCCGTGCATGATCTTGCTCCTGGTATTGCTTACGATCGACGTGATCGAGCGGATGGGGACGCGGGGGCGCATCGCTGGGAAAATCCTAGTGGTTGTGGTGGTGTTGAATGCGGTCGCCGGAGTATATCTCCGGGGCCTAGAAGCGGTTCGTACGAAAGACAGCCAGCGTTACAGCCGCGGATATCAAGACTACGAGAGGCAGCATGACACCCAAGAGTACCAGTCGCTCGCTGCTGGGGCCGTTACCGCTGGGAGCGACGACTTCGTCCAATATGCGATGATCGTCGATCATGTTACGCCATTGGCGGCTGCATACCCGGTCCTTGTGAGTCCTGGAGTTAGCGACCTCGATTTCGATCGTCGTATCGCGTGCAACGCTTATCTCTCGGGGACCTCGCGACAGCAGTTCGAGGCAAAGGAGAGGTGGGAGTTGGATCATCTACAGTATGGGGTCGAGTTGCGAGACACCGTGAGGAGGGCGGCGCGCCTGGCCAGCCGATTGGCGTTCTTTGATCAAATTGCCTCCAGCCCCTCCGTCGCAATCGACCACTATCAGGTCAGATACGTCGCAGTTCCGGCGGGATCGCCCAGGCCCGCTACACTTAAGTCCGATTGGGACCTATTGCAGTCTGGTCCGACGTGGGAGGTCTGGGAACGTAATTTCGGGCCAAACAAGCCATGAAGCGATTGCTAAAGCGACTGCCGATCCTGAAGCAGCTTTTGGCCGCGATCCACACGTTACGCTCGCCTCTGTACGAAAACACCCATGCGATTCGCCCGGCATGGTCGTTGGGGTGGTCAGTTGGAATGGCGATATGTCCGGCGGCCGCAAGATTCGTAAGAAACGGCGAGACTTATAACCTTTTCCACCGAGAAGGCGTGAGGCGCCTTTTTATTATTTTTCAGGGCACATGACAGCGACACGCCGAGAAGACTGAACTCGGGTCTGGGCGGTTCTCTGCCGTACGTGCCGGATTAGTAGTTAGCTACCTGACGTTAGTTTTCTTGGCTAAGCCACGTGGGGACTTGCAACGAAACTCACCAAAAGGTTAACCGTTCAAAACAGGTGGGTAATGAAGCCGACGCGGACGAGTCACACTCCTCCCGCTGTAACAAATCAAGGAGCAGTATGTCTCGAAAGGATTGAGCAGGCGTGTACAATCATTGCGTTTTTGGGGCCAAGAAGGAAATGCCGGGCTAAGTATATGTCTACCCGCTTTATCAGCATTGTCGTTGCTCTTCTGATCGTTTGCCTGAATACAGCCTTCGCGCAATCTCCACAAGGCGTGGTCACCACACCGACTCCGGGCTCGACTCTGAGCGGAAGCAGCGTGACGTTCGGCTGGACGGCGGGCGCAGGCGCATCGGCCTACTGGCTGGTTGTGGGAAGCACAGCGGGCGGGGACAATTACTATTCGTCGGGGAACCTGGGCAACGTGCTGACCGCGATAGCAAGCGGACTGCCAACGAATGGCAGCACCCTCTACGTGACCCTGTACTCGCTGATCGGCGGCGCTTGGGTGCCCAACGCGGACACCTACACAGCGCTCAACGCAGCGGCGGGTGGGATCATAACCGCGCCGACTCCGGGTTCGACTCTGAGTGGGAGCGGCGTGACGTTCGGCTGGACGGCGGGCGCAGGCGCATCGGCCTACTGGCTGGCAGTGGGAAGCACGGCGGGCGGCACCAACTATTACTCTGCGGAGCTGAGCGGGCTGACCGCGACAGTAAACGGACTGCCAACGAATGGCAGCCCGGTTTACGTGACTCTGTACTCGCTGATCGGCGGCGCTTGGGTGCCCAATGCGTATACCTACACAGCGCTCAGCACGGCGGCAGGTGGGGTGATAAACACGCCGACGCAGGGCTCGACGCTGAGTGGGAGCAGCGTGACGTTCGACTGGACGGCGGGCGCCGGTGCGTCGGCCTACTGGCTGGTTGTGGGGAGCGCGGCGGGCGGGGACAATTACTATTCGTCGGGGAACCTGGGCAACGTGCTGACGGCAACGGTGAACGGACTGCCAACGAATGGCAGCACAGTTTACGTAACTCTGTACTCGCTGATCGGCGGCGCTTGGGTGCCCAATGCGTATACCTACACAGCGCTCAGCACGGCGGCGGGTGGGGTGATAACCACGCCGACGCCGGGCTCGACTCTGAGTGGGAGCAGCGTGACGTTCAACTGGACGGCGGGCGCAGGCGTGTCGGCCTACTGGCTGGTTGTGGGAAGCACGGCGGGCGGGGACGATTACTATTCGTCGGGGAGCCTCGGCCTTGCGCTGACCACGACGGTGTCCAGTCTGCCAGCCAATGGCAGCACCATCTACGTGACTCTGTACTCGGACGTTGGAGGACGGTGGTTGAACAACGCTTACAATTATGTCTCGGGTCCCCTTCAGTTGCCGTCTCAAGCGCAGGTCCTGGGGGCGATTGAAACTGTGAACAATTACTGGATTGCTAACAACGCAGCGGGCAACAGCGACTGGACTCAAGCGACTTACTTCACCGGCGATCTGGCGGCCTACGATGCCACTGGACAAGCGAATTACCTAAGCTTTGCGCAGTCCTGGGCAACGGAACACAGCTACAGCCTGACCGGCGGAAATTCGACCACCTACCCCAATTATCAAGCGGCTGGGCAGGTCTACGTTCGCTTATACCAGCTGAGCAATAAGTCATCAGATCTGTCCGGCATTACGGAAAGCATCAATGGAATGGTCAACAGCACCGTCGACAACGAGTGGACCTGGATCGACGCGATCAACATGTCCATGCCCGACTTCGCTGAACTCGGTTCCATCGACAACAACACCAACTATTACACTAAGATGTATGCGCTCTACAGTTATACAAAGTACTCGCTGGGGCTCTATGACTCGACGACCGGGCTCTGGTGGGAGAATAGCACCTACGCAAACACCTCCACTTACTGGTCGCGCGGCAACGGTTGGGTTTTTGCGGCCCATGCGAAGGTACTCTCCGTACTTCCGGTATCGGATCCGCACTACGCTGAATACCTCAGCACTTTCATTACCATGTCGCAGGCGCTGGCCGCGCGCCAGCAGCCCGGTGGCTATTGGAACTCGGACCTCGGTGGGACCGACTACGCCGGGCCCGAGAGCAGTGGCACGTCCTTCTTTCTCTATGGACTTGCGTGGGGCCTGAACAGCGGCATCCTGGATCAGAAAACATATTTGCCGGTAGTCGAGAAAGCCTGGAACTTTTTCGTGAACACGGCGATTCAACCTTCGGGCCTGCTGGGTTATGTGGAGCCATCGGGTAGCGGTCCGGGGCCAACTTCAGCCAACACGACGGAGGACTTTGGCGTGGGTGCGTTTCTTCTGGCGGCACGCCAGATGGCGCTGTTGACCCAGTAGCGGAGGACCCATATTCAGACCCGGTGGGGCTCGTCAGAACACGGCGCGGAACTCTGGTGAAGGCGGCATGCTAGATCAGGATGTGAATGACCGCCCCTATGTGGCTTGCTCGTTCATGAGTCTGGCCATCGCTCGGGTTTTCAATTCCGCACTGGCGGTGATCAGTAAAGGATCGCACGGAACTAGCCTCTGAACGTGCGGATCGCCGTCCCTTCCTTGCCGCGGCGTGAGGAGTTTGTGCGCCGACTGATTGAGCCGCTTGAGCTGCTAAAGCTGGGCGAATGGAATCGGCGAGCGGTTCGGCCACACAGTGGTGTGTAAGCCTGGGGTGAAGAGGATCAGCGAGTCGGCGCACCGACGCAGATGGGGGTCTTCCGGCAATGAAGATCACGGTTCCCGAACTCTCACTGGGATTTACGGAACACCGGGTGTCGTTTGGTCGCCGGCATGATCGATCAGTAGCTAGGGCGGGATTTGCAACTGGAGAAGCCGATCGGACTCTCGAACTTTGTTCACGACGCGCTCGAATGTTTCTGCATCCAGGTCCACGCACTCGAGACGATGTCGGTGAACTTGCGCTTGGCGGTCCATCCCAGCACTCTTAGCGCCATCGCCGGATCGGCCACAAGAACCGGAGGGTCTCCGGGTCGCCGCGGTCCGATCTTTCGCCGGACCGGGCGTCCAGTGGCGTTTTCCACTGCCTGGATGACTTCGAGAACAGAATGTCCCCGGCCAGTTCCCAGATTGATCGCCAGCGAGCCGCCGCCTTTTTCGTCGCTGCCTCTTTCCAGGTGTTGCAACGCTCGGACGTGCGCGTCGGCGAGATCGTTAACATGAATGTAGTCGCGAAGGCAAGTGCCGTCCGGAGTCGGGTAGTCGGCCCCGTAGATTTGCAACTCGGGTCCGTTCTCGGTGGTGGCGGTAAGTGCTCGTGGAATCAGATGAGTTTCCGGGTCGTGGAACTCGCCAATCTCGCCGCTTTCATCGGCTCCCGCAGCGTTGAAATAGCGCAGGCTCACCGAGCGTAGTCCGTAAGCGCGGCTGTAAGCCTCGAGTGCGTTTTCGAAAAAAAGTTTCGAAGAGCCATAAGGATTGACGGGGTCGCGCGGCGTCTGCTCGTCAATCGGAATTTTCTCGGGGATGCCGTACACGGCGCAGGTGGAGGAAAAAACGAAGCGGCGAATACCGGCGTCCAGCGTGGAGTTCAGCAGGCTGAGCGCCGCAAGAACGTTGTTGTGAAAATACTTTCGCGGGTTTTCGACCGACTCTCCAACGTAGGCGTGGGCCGCAAAGTGCATCACCGCGTCCACGCGCGCGAGCACTGGGCGGAGGTTCGCTTCGTCAGCGATGTCGCCCTCCACCAGTTCGAAGCCTTGCGTCAGGCGGCGGGACCCGGTGGAGAGATTGTCATAAAGCAAGACCTCATAGCCGGAACGCCGCAGTGCGCGCGCCACGTGACTGCCAATGTAGCCTGCTCCGCCCGATACCAGGATGGCCAAGAAAAACCCCGAATGATTTCAGGACGTGAGTTTTGCTACGCGATCATGTTGCCGCGAGAAGCAGTCGCCCTGGTTATAGCAAGCGAAAAGTATGAGCCTGAATCTCTTTTCCTTACCTTGTTGCTTTTTGGAGCACTGCCAGCAATGAAGTGCCCAACAATCTCTGCGGAATCATTTCGCAACTGGAGAGTATCCGAAGTGCGTTATTTAGAGCCGGCGAACGTGAGTCAAATCCTGTTGTGATGATTTTACTCTGATCGCGCTTTCCCATGAGCCACAGTTTTCGAACCATCAAAGTCGGAACTAGCGGCAAACCCCAGTAGCTGCACTTCTCCATTTCAAGATCGTCGCGGCTTATTGTCTTTTCCAACAAGTCGATCGAATACCGGCGCACATGGCCTGCCGCCTCATCGTACGATGAGAAAGCCCACTGTCCTGCGGGAACATTCACAATTACCTTGCCCCTCGGAGTCAAGTGAAACAACACTGCATTCAAGAATGGGCCTTCCTCGCGGATATGCTCAAGCACATCAAACAGAAAGATCAAGTCAAACCGTTCCCGCAGTGCCGGTTCCTTTTGGAAAATATCGTAGCAATATATTTTGCTGCGTCGGCTAATGTTTCGCCTCAACGCATACTCATTCAAATCGAAACCGGAGACCTCCCGCCCATACGCATCCTCAATCTGTCTCTGTAGGAGCCCGTGACCACAACCGATCTCGGCCATTTCCTTGGCCCCCGTAATAAGACCTCCAGCCAATTGCTGCAGCACCTCAAATCGCCTGCGAATCCAAAAATGGTCAATCGCAGCTATCTCAAACCAGCGATCTGCCATGCTGACTTCCGACGTTGCAGACAAATACTCGATCTTTCGAGGGGTTTCGCTCTCATTCTCGATGTTCGCTATGCTCATCGCCTTTGGTCCCGCAACTGCCGCGGAGATTCCTGCTCCGACACGCGATTTATTTCATCCTCGTCACCTTCTTGGTCTCTCAACTCACTTCTCCCGCGGTTTACGATTCGGCCGACGATGTATTGAGGCCGTCCTTTCGTCTCCTCGTAAATGCGTCCCACATACTCCCCAATGATGCCCAGAAAAAGGAGCACAATTCCGGAGAGAAAAGTGACTGCTACCAGCAACGCCGTAAACCCCTGGGGCGATTTTTGCAGAAATAGCTTGGCATACACCGCGTAGGCGACATACAGAATGGAAAGAAACATTACAAAGGTGCCCACAAATGCTGCCGCACGGATTGGCACGATCGAGAATGCGAAGATCCCGTCGGCCGCCAGTTTCATTAGCCGTATAAGGCTGTACTTACTTTGTCCTGAATGTCGCTCCGCTCGCTCCACAGAGATGCCCACCTGTCGAAAACCTACCCAGCTTCGCATTCCCCGCAGATACCGGTGATGCTCCGGCATTCGCCGCACCTGGTTGATTACCCTTCGCGACATCAATCCAAAATCCCCCGAGTCCAGAGGTAATCGTATATCCGACAGTCTCGCCATCATTCTGTAAAACACAAAATAGCAAAGTCTCAGCGGCCACGGCTCCTTCCGCCGGACTCTCTGTGCGTACACCACGTCGTAACCCTGTTGATACTTCTGCACAAACTGCGGGATCACTTCCGGAACATCCTGCAGATCGCCGTCCATCACCACAACAGCATCTCCTGCGGCATGATCGAGAGCGGCAGTGATCGCGGATTGATGACCGAAATTCCTTGAAAGCGAAACCACCACTATGCGCGCATCCTTACGCGCAGCCTCTTCTAGTATTTCGAATGTTTGGTCCGTACTCCCATCATCTACAAAAACAATTTCATGCGGCCCTCCCGCAATCGTGTCCAGGACACATCGGAGTCGCCGCACAAGTTCCGGCAAAACGCTTTCTTCATTGTGGATAGGAATCGCGACAGACAGGCGAATTCCAGTGGCCATCACGTTGTCCTCCTTGCCCTACAAACGCTGCTGACATTTCTACTCGGCCGCAACGGTTGCGCTCGATCCCGTCTCCTGGCCAATCACCCCTGCCATCCTGCGTCGCCGCAGACAACCCGCCAAAACGCCGCACAACATCGACACCGCCGCCGCAAGCCATCCCCATTCCTGACCACCTGACCGATCTTTTGTACCACGGGAGTGTTAGTGTAACGCCTCGTTGGACATTTGTCCGTAGTTGGCTAACCAAGAGTTGGCGCTGACGAGTCGTCCTTTCGAGGGGTAGGAACAATACGTTGGGGGATGGTCTTGGCTCAACTTGTCCGGTGAGGGGCGCGGCGAAGTAATCACGAGGGCGCAGTCACATTGCGCAGACTGACCGCGACCATCCGCTCAACGCGGCGTCCGTCGAGGGTAGTGCCACAGGCGTCGCATCTTTGGACGATTTCCTTCAGCGCGGGAATCATTGCGGGCGAGAGTTTCGCCGAAACGTGGCCGCGGCCGGCAGCGGTGCTAGAATTTGCGCCATAGCATGCCAGGCCCGCGAAGCGGGACGGGCTGTGAGCCTGTATGACAAATTCATTTCGTTGGAAAGCGGCGCTAGTCATCTTATTTGCCATACTGGTGCGGTCCGCGTTCGTGGTTGCGGTAGACAAGGGTTTGGTCAAGCTTGAGGTTAATCCGGATTCCTCGGACTTATTGTCCTTTGGCTACAATCTCGCCACCCGCGTAGGATTTGCGCACAGCATCCACGAGGACCAACCATTTTCACAGCCGGTGGAGTTTTCCGCCTGGAGGCCACCACTCTATCCGGCAGTTCTGGCGATTGCTTTTCAGTTGTCGCACGGTACTCTGTTCTTGCGGTCGCTGCAGGCAGCGTTCGCTGTTTCATCGCTGTATCTCTTCTTGCGTCTCGGTTTAATTCTTTTCGGGGAGTGGCCGGCTTTGATTGCCGGCCTCGCATTCGCTCTTTATCCACCGTTGATCTGGTATTCAGTCGACCTTGGTACGGAAAGCCTGTTCTTGTTCCTTCTGACCGCGGCGCTGTTTGTATTTTATGCCGCGGGCAGGGAACGTTCTGCAGCGCGCGTCTTCTCGTTGGGAGTACTAGTGGGGTTAACGGCCCTGTGCCGCCCCAATGGCTTGATGCTCGCTCCAGCCCTGGTGATCGCGATCTGGCTAACTACCAGCGACTGGAGACAGGCGGCTCGCCAAACGATCCTGCTTGCCGTCGCGGTCGCGATGGTCGTCCTGCCGTGGACTTATCGCAACTACCGTCTCTTTCATAAGTTTGTATTAATCAGCACCAATGGAGGCGCAACCCTCTGGGCCGGAGCGCACCTACGCCTGGAGCCAGGCGCATCGCTTGCCGAGGTCGGATACTCCCAGCACAAGGCCTTCCGAGACGTACCCGAGCCTGACCGGGACCGATACTACTACTATCAAGCATTCCTGATACTCGATCACAGCCCGCGGCGTTTCGGAGAAATGTTCCTGTCAAATTTCGCGGCGATGTACACCCTTGTGCCGTCGGCGCAATACCACAGCCTTCGCAACCGTCTGATCTACTCGCTTAGCTACATTCCGCTGCTTGTCTTTGGTGTTGTCGGTTGCTGGCTGTTGCGCCGGCGCTGGAGGGAATTGTCCCTGATCTGGGGGTGGGTACTCACGAATACAGCACTCTATTGTCTCTTCTTATCCTCCATACGGTATCGGATCCCCACGGTCGATCCTGTCTTCATGCTGGGATCGGGGGTGTGTTTGGCTGCTCTGCTGGAGCGGTATCGGCGTGCAAGTCAGCGCCAGGGAGCCACGCCATCGACGCGGTCGCATGTCCCATACGAGCCAGGAGCAGCTCTTAGCTAGTAACCACGATGCCGAACAGTCTGTCTGTCCCGTGTAAGTCATGACCTAAAGAGGCTAGTAATGATCGAATCCGCCGCGTCCAAGCAAGCGCCGAAGGAAGACACGCTGAAAAGCGGGGTCACGTAAACGCCGCAACACGAAGTACTCGTTTACCGGATGATCATCTTGCAAGGCGGGAGCGTTGGGAGCTTCGTGAATTAGGGCGTCGAGAGATAATTCATGGCTCAGCACAATTCCGAATTGCTCTAGAGGATTAGAAGCAGGCCCCCATTCCATCAGGTCACGAGCTGCATAGGGGGGAAGCTTTCCAGCCAAATCGGAGGCAGAGAGGTAAGGAATAGGAGTCATGCTGGCCAGAAAATGAAATCCCCAGCCTTCCACCGAAGGGAAGACGCGAACATGAGGGAAGGATTCCTTGAGCGCGAGCGCGACGGACGCCTGCGTCGCCGCATCTCCTCCGGGTAGCCATTGCTGAATGATCCCACCGGGCCGTAATCGTTCCTTAGCGATTGCGTAAAATTCCTTGGAGTAAAGCAGGCTAGATGCAGCAGCACCGATGGGGGGAGGCGGATCGATCACGATGACGTCATATTTTTCCGGGGTCCGTTCCAGGAACGAGCGCCCATCGTCGATCACAACATGAGAAAGCGGAGAATCCAAACCTAGCGGAGAATCCAAACCTACTGTCCCGTCCGGATGAAAGAAAGAGAAAAGCGCCGGGACGCTGGGAACCAGTTCGACGGCGGTCGACTGGATATGCCAGGAAAGGGCGGAGCGATGAGTAGTGCCCATTCCGAAACAGATGATGAGTGCATTTGCCGCGCGGTGCGGCAGCAACGCTAGCGGCAGGTGAGCCATCATCTTGGTTTCAGATAACAGAGACGTGATACCCACGCCATTGATCAAGAGCTGTTTCGAGCGACCAGACCCCGTAGCTATCACCGTTGCAGTGTTGTCGCGGAGGACCTCGCGTGGATTGAATTGCTCTTCGAATCCTTCCGTGAAAACTGCGAGCGCAAGCGCACTCACGGCAAGCACCGAGCAAGCGGTGAGCCTTGGGAACCGTTTGCCATTTGACTGGAGCGGAGCGAAGACAAACCCGGCAATAAACCATGGGAACGCAAGCAGACAGAGCGCCAACCGTTCGCCGACCAGCGGGAGTAGCAGAAAACCCGATAACAGCGGACCTATAACGCAGCCGACAATATTAATCGCATAGGCGCCGCCAGCAAGGTCGGGATCGCCCAAACAGTACAAATCCACGATCATCGGTGTCACAAACCCGACAATAGAGGAAAACGGCACGACCCCCAGAACCAACCGAAGCAGGACCGGCAACGGCAACCTGGGATCCACAGTCAAGAATGGCAGTAACACGGAAAGCCCAAGTTCAGCCCAGACGAGGCCGCTCTCGAGACCCTGTGTGGGGCTCTTGCGGCGGTAATACCATGACCCCAGATAGGTTGCGGCCAGATACGTGGCAAGGATAGCGGCGAAGGCATAGACAACTGTGCTTACCGACGGGGTGTAAAGCCGAATCCATACGACCTCAGCGCCCATGCTCGTGATCCCGGTTCCAAACAGTAGCCAAAGCAATCTCTTGTCCGTGTCGTGGGTCGCTTTCGCAATGCTAACTTCAGGTCTAGGGTCGGACCCAATTCGGCTGACGCCGATATGAGTCAGTGTCAGCGCAAAGGCGCACGAAGCGAGCGAAAAGTTCAGGGCCGCTCCCACGTACAGAGTGCGATGAAACCCGAGGAGTTCAATCAACAGCAAGGGAATGATGGCCCCCGCGACCGCTCCTAGAACATTAGCGAGGTAAAGAAAGCTGAATGAACGGTTGCTCTGCGAGTCAAAACGGTTCCTGATTGCCAGCATGGCAAAAGGGAATGTTGCTCCCATGCATGCGCACCAGGGGACCAGCGTGACGGTCACCCAGATCATCGCTAGCAAGTAATGCCCCGCGGATGACGTGTGGAAGATTGTTCGCTGAAGCAATTGCCTCCCCAAGAACAGAAGGTAGGGTACGGCAATCGCCGAGACGCCAATCAGCAACTCTGTGATTGCATACAAACGCAACGGAGGGAACCTGATCCGGTTCCCATATCTTCTGATGAGGTATCCAGAACCCCATGAGCCCAGGCCCAAGCCACCCATAAAGGCCGACAACACGATGGAGACCATGGCAGTGGTCACACCGAAATGTGCCATCGCGAGACGAAGCCAGATCACTTCGTAGAGAATGCTGCAGAAGCCGGAGACAAAAAAGAAAATAAAATACCAGCTCATGTTTTGGGATTGTACAGCAGTGCTCAACGTTCCTTAATTCCTTGCTGAACGCAGCCATTGGCGCGTCAGTGGGAGAATGCGCGCCTCGATGCGCTCCGGTGCCCGCTGAATTTAGCGCCCACACTGTGCGTCTCTCATTGACCAATCGGAACCGCGCCCAGTAAACTTGCTCGTACGCGGGGCAACCCCTATTCTAGGTGCAATCCTGACCCGAGTTGAGTTTGCGAAGTCCGATCTTTCTGTCGCCTAGACAAAATCGGCGAATCGAGATTGGGCGACTAAGGCAGTTTGTGCGCACGACGGGTTGTTCGGTCGGGCGTGCTGTGCACGAAGAGAGAGCGCTATGCCTGCGTTTGCCGGTTTACAAACCAACCTTCTCACGTGGCTCATCCTGGTCGGCACGACCGTCGGCTGGGTGATTTCGGTGCGCCTCGTTCCGGGCTGGGCATACGAAGGATGGCCGTCGCTGCTGAAGTCGCTGTACGGGTTTGTCTGGCTCGGTTTCGGTTTGGATATTCTGCTGCGGTTTTTGATGTTGTCGTACAACGCGGTGGAGTGGGGAAACGGCAGTCCGCGCCTAGTCGTGCAGACCGTGGATACGGTGAACGTAACGCTGGCTTACTGCGGGCTGTTCTGGCTGCTGGTGGCGCTGGCTTATCGGTTCGCGGTGCGCCGTAAGGGAGCGGGGCCGCTCGGTATAGCCCGGGTGTTGTCGCTCGATCTTGTTTACGCTGCCGCCCTCCCAACGGCCCTGCTCTGCTCCGTGCTGTTTTATCTGACGGATGGCCCAACAAGCAAAGTTTTGCTGGCGTTTGTCACTCCGCTCTCTGCCTTGGCATATCTGTACATAGTGCCCGCGACTGTCGTGTGGTGGGATCATTTCCGGCGGCCTGGTCCATGGTGGCGGGCAGGAAGCATCCAACTGCTGATTTTGCTGCCAGCGCTGGTGCACGGCTGGCGCAGTCCCTATCGCGAAAACCTGGCGCCGCTGTTTCTTGTACCGCTCCTAGCCGCGCTTTTCGCAGGCAGGCGGCCTACGCTGCGAAAGTTGGTGCCGGCCGTGGTGGTTTGTTTCTTGGCAGTTACTTCTCTTATCACTGGGTACCGCCGTATCAAGTGGGAAAAGGCGCGGACGGAGGAAGTTGCGAGCGAGATGCGGAATGCCGGCGCGGTGGATTGGTTTACCGGGGATTGGGGAAAGCGGATGGCACGGTTCCACTCCTTCGATTCAATGTTGCTCACAGTCCAGTTGGTTCCCAGTGCAAGACCTTACTCGGGGCGCAGCGTCCTTGTCTCTGGGTTGGTTAGGGGCTTTGTGCCGCGCTTCATCTACGGCGACAAGGGCGCCGCGGACGAAGGAGAAAGGTTTGGCACGGAAACTTGGGCTTTCGAGGATCCGATGGCCCGCGACCACGGCGCCGCCCCCATTGCCCCCTCGATGCCTGGCGACTTGTATGACTCGGGCGGCGTGCTCAACATTGCATTAGGGGCGTTGATTTGGGGCGCTTTGGTGGGACTGGTGGACGGGTGGAAAGGACATCTGCCAGGCTATTGTTCCGCAGCCCTCACCGCGCTGGTCGCTACGCACTGCGCCATGTCGGTGGAACGGGACTTTAACCATTCGGTGGCTGCGTTTATCCAGATATTTCTTCTTTTGATCGTCGTTGCCAGTTTCGTCGCCTTGGCCCGCCGCCGCAGCGCTGACTTTGCAGTGAGCTTCGATCCCACACCGGAGCGTCCCTAGGGCCTAATGGTTACCTTTCCGGTTGCACACTCGACATTACGGACCCCGGGAAGTTGCAGCAAGGCGATGCGTTGGTTGGGAAGAGGGGTCCTGCTCGCCACCGATTTTCCGCCCGTACTGGGAGGCATCAGCAACTTCCTATTCAACGTATACCGCCAGTTTGATTTGCGGCAGTTGACGCTGATTGCGCCTCTGCATCCCGAAGCGAGACGATTCGATTCCGCGCAGGCTTATTCCGCGGAGCGATTCCGGTCAGCATTCGATGTTCCGGGCGTCCGCGGAGCGTGGCAAGTGTGGCGGATGTATAGCGAAGCAGCAAAGCTGCTGAAGCGGAGCCCAGACCTTGTGCTGCATTGCGGTCATGTGAACGCGGCCGTCGCTACCCGCAAATTAAAGCGCCGCTACGGTACACCTTATCTTCTGTGGACCTACGCTCTTGAAATCATGGACGAACGGCTGCGCGCCAGCATTCTGCCGGCAATGCTGGACGCGGCTTTAGTGATCACCATCAGCGAATTCACGCGCGCGTTCGTTGCCTCGGTCGGTGTGCCGCAGTCTCGGATTGTGAAAATCCGGCCGGGAGCCGATCCCACACATTTTCGTCCCGGACTTGATTGCCGCGAGTTGGCGCAGCGTCTAGGCGTGCTCGGCCGGCCGACTTTACTTACGGTTGCGCGCATCGTGAAGGCCAACCGATACAAGGGTCACGATGTCGTACTGAGCGCATTGGCAACAGTTAAACGCGTAGTGCCTGACGTCGCCTACGTGATTGTGGGTGAGGGCGATGACTTGGACTATCTCGATCGCCTGGCATGCGAGTGTGGAGTCCGGGAGAACGTAATTTTTGCGGGGCGCGTTTCTGATGAAGAACTCCCGCTGCTCTACAACGTCTGCGATGCATTCATCATGTGCAGCCGCGAAGACCGCACCCGGCGCGGCATTCTAGCCGAAGGGTTCGGACTGGCCTTGCTTGAGGCGTCCGCCTGCGGGAAGCCTGTGATCGCTGGGCGATCGGGCGGTGTGCCGGATGCCGTGCAGGATGACATTACTGGGCTACTGGTGAATCCAGTCGACATCGAGGCGGTTGCCGCGGCGATCATCAAAGTTCTGCGGGAACCTGGCGTGGCGAAAACAATGGGCGAAAACGGGCGGAAGTGGGTCGAAAGCGAAATGAATTGGACGCGTGCGGCGGATGAGTTTGAGCAGGCGATGAAGAATTTCTTTCCGCAAGTTTTCTTTGGCGGCAAGGAGGCGGTGTAGCGGCGATGTGCGGAATCATGGGGTTGTTGAGCGACGGCAGGCCCGAAGAGACGCGGGCGGCGGTGCGCAACATGATGGCCGCATCCCGGCACCGCGGCCCCGATGCCAGCGGGAACATCGAAATTCCGCTGGCGGCCGGCAGTGCAAATTACAGTTTGGTGTTGGGGCACACGCGGCTTTCTATCATCGACCTTAGCGATGGCTCGCGGCAGCCGATGCAGGATGCCGAATCCGATTCTTGGCTGGCGTTCAACGGCGAGATTTACAACTTCCGCCAGTTGCGGGCGGAACTTGAGAATCTGGGAATGAAGTTCGCGACCTCCGGCGACTCGGAGGTTTTGCTCAAGGCGCTGGCGCGGTGGGGAGAACAAGCGCTCGAAAAACTGGAAGGCATGTTCGCGTTTGCGTTCTGGGATGGCCGGAACCGGAATCTTCTGCTGGCCCGCGACCGCGTGGGCATGAAGCCGCTCTACTACTACACGGGACCGCGAGGTTTTGTCTTTGCCTCTGAAGTCAAAGTGCTCGAACGGGCGCAGATTTGTTCTCTTACTGTCGACCACGATGCGGTGGACTCGTTCCTGGCATACGGAGCCGTAATTGGACCGAATACGATCTTCAAGGAAATCCGGGAACTAGCGCCGGGCCACCTGCTGCGGGTCAGTGCACGGAGCGAGGTTGCCGAGTCCGAATACTGGTCGTTAAGTCGCTGCCTCGCGGCGAGTGAGCCAGCGCACTCTCAGGATTTCGATCATGCGGTCGCAGAAATAAGGGAACGCCTCGAGTACGCGGTCAGTTCACATCTGGTTAGCGATGTTCCCGTGGGAGTATTTCTCTCCGGCGGCGTGGATTCGAGTTTGTTGGCGCTCGTGGCGTCGCGCTATGCGAAAAGCCCCATCACGCTGCTGACGGTTGCATTCCCGGAACAGGAATTTTCCGAGTTGCCGTACGCGCGGCAGATTGCTCGCGGCCTCCCGCATCACCATGAGGTGGTGACGCTCACCCCTGAACAACTCCGCGAGTTGCTTCCCTTCGCTCTGGGTACGATGGATCAACCGACGGTGGACGGGATCAACACGTATGTGATTTCGCGGGTGGGTGCTGCGCTCGGCTTAAAGGTGCTGCTGAGTGGAATTGGTGGCGACGAATTGTTCGGAGGCTACACGACGTTCACCAAGGTTCCCAGGCTGCTGCGGTACAGAGCGGGGCTGCGTCCGGCGGCGCGTGTGTTGGCAAAGTTGAGGACGAAAAACCCGATCCAGTGGCAGAAAGTAGCCGACGCCGGTCCGCTGCGCAACCTGGCTGAGGCTTACCTTCTGCAACGCAGTATTCGCTGGCGGCAGGAGAACCCTGGGGCGCTGGCACATCGTGCGCAGGAAGGTGTCGAATCCTTGGCCAACGATTTTCAGAAGCTGGCGGCGCTGGAACTTCAATTTTATGCGCGCAATCAACTCCTCAGAGATGCGGACGTGTTCAGCATGGCGAACTCCGTGGAATTGCGCGTTCCATTTCTCGATACGCGGCTGATTGCAGCAGCGCTTGGGATTTCACCGGGCTATCACTTCAAAGCTGGAAGGGGAAAGCGGATCACCAGGCGGATTCTCAGTGAGCTGGCGGGCGAAATTCCACAGCGACGCAAGATGGGCTTCACCTTCCCCTGGCAGCAGTGGCTCAGTCGCGAGCTGAAGGAAACGATCGCGTGCACTTTGCGAGACAAGCAGCTCTATGAACCGTTGTTTCTCGATCCCGCCTACGGAGGACGGCTGCTGGATGGCTTGGTGCGCGGCGACCGGCTGCAGTCGTGGTCCGAGGTGTGGTCGCTTTTCGTGTTGCTGAATTGGCAGCGCCGGACTCGGGTGGAATATGCCGTCGCCTAGGGTCGGCGTGCTGTGCGCGATTTCCGGGCTGGGCGGAGCGGAGTTCAGCCTGCTAGAACTGGTGGCGCATCTGCGCGGTGTTTATGAGTTTCATCTGATTGTGCCGGGCGAAGGACCACTCAAGGAGAGCGCCGAAGCGGCCGGTGCCAAGGTGTGGGTGCTGCCTTGGCCGGAAGCCCTCGCCGGTGCCGGCGAGACCGCCAAACGTCCCAGTCCGGCACGGATGCTTCGCTCCGCGGCATGCTTGCGATCGTTCGCGAGGCAGTTATCAGAATTGCTCGATGAAATCGATCCAGCGGTCTTCGTCACCAACGCCGCCAAGGCGCATGTCATCGGTTCGCTTGCCCGCAAGCGGAAGCATGTTCCTTTAATCTGGTACATGCGCGACGGGTTGGAAGACCGTGTGCTCTCGCGCAAGTTGCTGGCCTTGATGTCGCGGCGTTGCGACCTGACAGTGTGCATTTCCCGGTACGTGGCCGCGCAGTTCCGGAGATACGTCTCAGCGTCGGTGCCGGCAAGTGTTATATACAATATCGTGGACCTGAACCGCTTTCGCCCTGGCGCCATCGCGCCCGCGGATTTGCGCAAGAATCCGGATGAGATCTGGTTCGGCATCATCGGGGCGATCACGCCGTTGAAGGGACACGACATTTTTCTCGATGCCGCCGAGAGAGTTCTTCCCCAACTGCCCAATGCGATTTTTGCCATTGTCGGGAACAATCCCTATGTCACGGAAGCCGGGTCTCTGTATGAACAGTTGCTGCGGCGTCGGGTAGCGAACTCGTCACTATGTGACCGGGTGAAATTCGTGGGCTTCAGGAACGACGTCCCGAGTATACTTTCCCAAGTTGATGTACTCGTGCAGCCAAACCGGGGCCCGGAAGGTTTGGGACGCTCTGTGCTGGAAGCCATGGCGTGTGGCGTGCCCGTGATCGCCGTGAACAAATGGGGGCCAGCCGAGTTGATTCAGGACGGTGAAACCGGCTTGCTTTTCCCGCCACTGGACACAGAGCAATTGACAGCACACATGTTCACGTTAGGAAGGGACGGTGCTTTGCGGAAGATCATGGGACAACGCGGGCATGATTGGATTCAGCAGAACCTTGTTTCGCAGGAATTGGCAGGGAAATTCGATCGGGTCCTCGCCAGCGCGATCGCTTCCCATCGGCAAGAGGCCGCAGCATGAGAGTCCTTCAGCTCGGGAAGTTCTATGACCCGTTTGTCGGCGGAATGGAGACTGTTCTCAAGGAAATCTGCGAGAGCCTCGCGGACCAAGTCCAGTTCCAGGTGCTGGTTGCGAACACCCGCTTCCGCACAGAGCATGAGAGCAGAAAGGTACCGGTCACACGTGTTGCCAGCATGGGGAGATTGTTTTCCTGCTCGTTGGCGCCATCTTTTCCGCTTTGGGCGCGAAAGTTCGATCCCGAACTGATCCACGTTCATCTGCCCAACCCCCTTGCAGAGTTGTCAGCACTGATGGCGGACCGGGATATTCCCATGGTTGCGCATTTCCACAGCGACGTGGTGCGGCAGCGCAACTTGCTCAGATTGTATGGGCCATTCCTGGACGCTTTTTACCGGCGCGCGAGTTGCATCGTCGTGCCAACGCCCAGACACATTGAAATTTCCAGGTTTGTTTCCAAGTATCGCGAAAAGTGCCGCGTTATACCTTATGGCATTCAGGCATCCCGCTTTGAACTGGATGAGACCGGCCATAAGAAGGTTAATGAACTTCGGGATGGCTTGCCATCCGTGCTTTGCGTTGGGCGACTGGTTTCCTACAAGGGAGTGGAGGTCTTGATACGCGCGCTTGAAGGCATTAAAGCGCGTCTCTGGATCATTGGAACGGGCGCTCTTGACGGTTCGCTCAGGACCCTGACGCAAGAGAAAAAACTCGCCGACCGGGTCGAGTTTCTGGGAAGGGTCTCAGAGCAGGACTTGGTTGCTTATTACCGCGCTTGCGATGTAGTAGTGCTTCCATCCATCACGAACGCAGAGATGTTCGGAGTGGTGCAACTTGAAGCCATGGCGTGCCGCAAGCCGGTGATCTCGACCAACCTGCCGACGGGTGTGTCGTGGGTAAACCAGCACGGGAAGACTGGGTATGTAGTTTCTCCTGGGAATGCAGAGGAGTTAGCGCAGTGCATACAGCACTTAATTAACAATCCTCAACTTCGGGAAGAGATGGGTGAGGCTGGCCGCATGCGCGTCGAGCAGCATTTCACTTCGGCAAAGATGGCGGAGGCCATGCTGCAGGTTTACCAGGAGATGTTGAACGAACCTTGCCGGAGCGCTGTTCCCGCTAGTCTTCCGCATGCGGAGCAGGAGGAAGTGGTTGCGAGTCAGGCAGAATGGGAGTGAGCAGTGTCAGTTGGGACGGGGATTGAGAGCATGCCTAAAAAAACACAGGGCGCGCTGATTACTCAGGCGCGTTCACGCTCCGGGAGTTTGCCGGTGGTCCCTCGCCGTCTTGATTGTCTCCAGTTGATCCCACTATTTGTAAAAGAGTCTCGGTGGACGCCCAGTCCATGGAAGAGCGCGACGATGTTGCTGCAACTCGAACAATGTTTCCGCCTACACCATCGACGCGACCAGCGGCGCTCTGACGCTGGTGGCAGGGTCGCCGTTTGGGGCCGGTAGTGGCCCCTTCGGTATGGCCGTGGCGAAAATCGCGGCGTTCCCGGTAACGCTCGTGCAGGCGAGCCAGACCATCATCTTCGGGGCACTCTCGAATCAGGCACTCCTCGGCACCGCGCCGCTTGCGCTCAGCGCGACCGCGTCCTCGGGCTTCGCCGTGAGCTTCGGTCCGACTACCCCGGCCGTCTGCACGGTGTCGAGCGCGACGGTGACGTTGGTCGGCGCCGGCACCTGCACCATCCAGGCGACGCAGGCAGGCAACACCAACTATGCCGCCGCCACGCCAGTCAACCAGAGCTTCCAGGTGGGCTGGCTGGAATTTACAGTCCGGTCAACAGTTCCACACTGACCGGCACCTCGGCGACTTTCCAGTGGTATGGCTTGCCCAGCGCGGCGGCCGCTTTCGCGAGGGCACGGGATAAGATCCGGGCCTTTTTTTTGTGGCTTCGTCGGTCGCGACGGGTACCCGTTTCAACAATTAGCGGCGTCGGCGTGCCCAGTGTGGCGATTAGCGGGAACAGCGCTGTCCGACCTTATCTATCGGGGGTGGGATCACAGTAAGCACGGACGGCTTCGACAAACAGATTGTTTGTTGAACAGCGAGTGACGCGCTGGCGAGCCCATCGACCCTGCCCCAGGCGATCCTGTACCTCCGTAATTAGAAGGGCCTAACTCCCGATGCTACTTTTGGGGCTATCCCCCTCGCAAACTCTGGCGAATACGTTCCTGGACCTCAAGGATAACTTTAAGATGGCTCCCAAACTGTCCGCGTCTGTCTTCCGTACACTACTGCTGCCCTTCACGCGGGTCTTTTCTTCCACTACAGATGCGTCGGCCCGGAACGGGCGCCCGATCCTCGCGGCAGCGGCGGGAGTGTGCGCGCTATTGCTGCTCGGCGGCTCCGTCGCAGCCCACGCTCAAAGCGTAACCTTCGCGGGCACCCAGACCTACGTGGGCGGCGGACTGAGTGGCCCGTGGGGTGTGGCGGTGGATGGAGCGGGCGATATCTTCATCGCGGATACCGGTCACGGGCGTGTGGTGAAGGTTCCGGCCGGTGGAGGCCCCCAGACCACGGTGCTAGCCAGCGGACTGAATGCGCCATACGGTGTGGCGGTGGATGGAGCGGGCGATGTCTTCATCGCGGATGAGGCCAACAACCGGGTGGTGGAGGTTCCGGTCGGTGGAGGCCCCCAGACCACGGTGGGCAGCGGACTGAATGCGCCGTACGGTGTGGCGGTAGATGGAGCGGGCGATGTCTTCATCGCGGATACCGGTAACAACCGGGTGGTAGAGGTTCCGGTCGGTGGAGGCCCCCAGACTACGGTGGGCAGTGGACTGCATAGCGCGTACGGAGTGGCGGTGGATGAAGCGGGCGATGTCTTCATCGCGGATTATGCCAGCAACCAGGTGGTGAAGGTTCCGGCCGGTGGAGGTCCCCAGACCACGGTGGGCAGCGGGCTGAGTGAGCCGATGGGAGTGGCGGTGGATGGAGCGGGCGATGTCTTCATCGCGGATTATGCTAGCAACCAGGTGGTGGAGGTTCCGGCCGGTGGAGGCCCCCAGATCACGGTGGGCAGCGGACTATCTTACCCATCCGGAGTGGCGGTGGATGGAGCGGGCGATGTTTTCATCGCGGGAACTAGCGTCAACCAAGTGGTGGAGGTACAGCGCGTAGCAGTGAATTTGGGCAACGTCAACGTTTGCCCCGCGGGCCAGACCAGCCCCGCACCCTGCAGCCAGACAACCACGCTGAACTACAACGTCGCGGCGGCCACGACCTTTGGCACAATCAGCGTAGTCACGCAAGGCACGCCCAACCTCGACTTCACTCTGAGCAGTGGCAGCACTTGTACCGGTACCGTGTCCGCAGGGAGCACCTGCACTGTGAACGTTACCTTCGCCCCGCGGGCGCCGGGAGCACGGATGGGCGCGGTGCAACTCACCGACAACTTGGGCAACCTGCTGGCCACTACCATGGTTCCCGGTCAGGGCCAGGGATCGGCGATTGCATTTGGGCCGGGCGTCCAGACCACGGTGGGTGCCGGACTGAGTTTCCCGCACGGTATGGCGGCGGATGCAGCGGGCGATGTCTTCATCGCGGATTCCGGCAACAACCGGGTGGTGGAGGTTCCGGTCGGTGGCGGCGCCCTGACCGCGCTGGGCAGTGG
The DNA here is from genome assembly GCA_963779995.1 of uncultured Acidobacteriaceae bacterium. GTDB lineage: Bacteria > Acidobacteriota > Terriglobia > Terriglobales > Acidobacteriaceae > Acidiflorens. The sequence continues at coordinate 73,908 of CAVZZY010000002.1, forward strand.
ACTGAATCAACCGTTGGGGGTGGCGGTAGATGGAGCGGGTGATGTCTTCATCGCTGATACCCTGAACAGCCGGGTGGTGGTGGTTCCGGTCGGTGGCGGTCTCCAGACCACGGTGGGCAGCGGACTGAACCAACCGTACGGTGTGGCGGTGGATGGAGCGGGCGATGTCTTCATCGGGGATACCTATAACAACCGGGTGGTAGAGGTTCCGGCCGGCGGCGGTCCCCAGATCACAGTGGGGAGCGGACTGAGTTACCCAATCGGTGTGGCGGTGGATGGGACAGGCGATGTCTTCATTGCGGATAGCGGCAACAACCGGGTGGTGGAGGTTCCGGCCGACGGCGGTCCCCAGACCACGGTGGGCAGCGGACTGAATAACCCGTTCGGTGTGGCGGTGGATGGAGCGGGCGATGTCTTCATCGTGGATACCTACAACAGCCGGGTGGTGGAGGTACCAGCCGGTGGAGGCCCCGAGACCATGGTGGACACGCTGTTTTCCCCGCGGGCAGCGGCGGTGGATGGAGCAGGTGATGTCTTCATCGCGGATACCTATAACAACCGTGTGGTGGAGGTGCAGCGCGAGCAGGCGCCAGCGTTGAGCTTTGCATCAACTCTGGCAGGCAGCACGAGCAGTGACAGTCCGCAGTCGGTCACCATTCAAAATGTCGGCAACCAACCGCTGAATGCAGCTACTCCGGGACTGGTCATCGGCGGACCAAACTTTCTCCAGGTCGCGGGCTCGGGTACGCCCGCGGATTGCACCAGCAGTTTCTCGCTGGCGCCGGGAGCAACCTGCAATCTCAGCATTAGCTTCGAGCCGCAGAGTGTCGGCAATCTCACGGCCGCGGCAACATTCACGGATAACGCGTTCAACAAAATTCCCTCCGCCAGTCAAAGCATCGGGCTGCAAGGCATCGGTCAGGCGACGCAGACTGGGCTCGGCCAGATGATCGCGTTCACGCAGGCGGCGCCAGCCAGTGCGAGCTACTACAGCGTGTTCACTGTGGCAGCCCAATCTACCTCCGGGCTGACGGTAGCGTTGTCGGTGGATGCCGCGAGCACGGGCGTGTGCTCGGTGGGAACGCCAAGCGTGGCGAGCGGGGTGACCAGCGCGACGGTGGCCATGCTGAGCGCCACCGGAGTCTGCACCATCGACGCCAACCAAGCAGGAAACGGCAATTACGACGCGGCGGCGCAGCAGCAAACCTCAGCGACGGCGACGGCGATCATCGGCACGAGCCTCACCGTTACCAATACCAACGATAGCGGTTCTGGCTCGCTGCGGGATGCGATGGCCAATGCTGCCTCCGGCGACACCATCAATTTTAGTCTCGCCTATCCAGCCACCATCACCCTGGCCAGCACGCTTACGATCAATACCAACCTGACCATCAGCGGCCCCGGCGCGTCCAATCTGGCGATCAGCGGGAATAACGCGGTGCAGGTTTTTTACATATACGGAAGCACCGTAAATATCTCCGGCGTGACCATCGAGAATGGTAACGCCAGTTCCAGCGAAGGCGGCGGCCTGGAAAACGGGGGAACGCTGACCCTGACCAACAGCACCGTCTCCGGCAACTCCGCCACCTATGACGGTGGCGGCATCTATAACTACGGAACGTTAATCCTGACCAACAGCACCGTCTCCGGCAACTCCGCCACCTACGACGCTGGCGGCATCTATAACCAGCAGGGAACGCTGACGCTCAACAACAGTACCGTCTCCGGCAACTCCACCTACTGGGACGTCGGCGGCATCTACAACCAGGGAACGCTGACCCTGACCAACAGCACCGTCTCCGGCAACTCCACCACCTACGACGCTGGCGGCATCTTTAACTGGGGAACGCTGACGCTCAGCAACAGCACCGTCTCCGGCAACTCCGCCTCCTGGGCTGGCGGCATCTACAACTACGGAACGCTGACCGCGAAGAACAGTATCGTGGCGAATAATTCGGGGGGGGATTGTTATCTCCAGGCAGCAATCGCCTCCCAAGGCCACAACCTGTCGGACGACGCCTCGTGCGCATTCGCCGGCACGGGGGACATGAACAGCACTGCCGCCGGGCTTGATCCTGGCGGTTTGAAAGCCAACGGCGGCCCCACCCAGACGATTGCGCTGCTGGCGACCAGCCCGGCCGTGGATGCCATCCCGTTGAGTCCCGTCAACTACTGCACGGATACCAATGGGAACCCGGTCACGAGCGATCAGCGGGGGGTGACGCGGCCCCAGGGTCCTGCTTGCGACATCGGTGCCTATGAGCTCAACCAGACGCAGGCGGGCCAGACCAGCCAGACGATCACGTTCACGCAGCCGGCACCGGCGAGTGCCGGTTACAACAGCACATTCCCTGTGGCCGCCCAAGCCACCTCCGGGCTGACGGTAACCTTGTCGGTGGATTCCAGCAGCACATCCGTCTGCTCGTTGGGAACGCCAAGCTTGGCGGGCGGAGTGACCAACGCGACCGTAACGATGTTGAGCGGCACCGGAACCTGCACCATTTTCGCCATCCAACCAGGCAACGCCAGCTACAGCGCAGCGCTGCAGCAAACTTCAGCCACCGCGCAGGCGATTGGCCAGACGATCACGTTCACGCAGGCAGCACCGGCGACTGCGAGCTACTACAGTGCATTCACCGTGGCCGCGCAATCTACCTCCGGGCTGACGGTAACGCTGTCGGTGGATTCGAGCAGCATCGGCGTGTGCTCGCTGGGAACGCCGAGCGTGGCGGGCGGCGTGACAAGCGCGGAAGTGACGATGCAGAGCGCCGCCGGAGTCTGCACCATCGACGCCAACCAATCCGGGAACGGCAATTACACCGCGGCGGCGCAGCAGCAAACCTCGGCGACGGCGACGACGGCGACAACCGGCGGGACCTTCACGGTTACCAATACCAACGACAGCGGTTTTGGCTCGTTGCGGGACGCCATGGCCAACGCGGCCTCGGGCGACACCATTAATTTTAGTCTCGCCTATCCAGCCACCATCACCCTGGCCAGCACGCTTACGATCAATACCAACCTGACCATCAGCGGCCCCGGCGCGTCCAATCTGGCGATCAGCGGGAATAACGCGGTGCAGGTTTTTTACATATACGGAAGCACCGTAAATATCTCCGGCGTGACCATCGAGAATGGTAACGCCAGTTCCAGCGAAGGCGGCGGCCTGGAAAACGGGGGAACGCTGACCCTGACCAACAGCACCGTCTCCGGCAACTCCGCCACCTATGACGGTGGCGGCATCTATAACTACGGAACGTTAATCCTGACCAACAGCACCGTCTCCGGCAACTCCGCCACCTACGACGCTGGCGGCATCTATAACCAGCAGGGAACGCTGACGCTCAACAACAGTACCGTCTCCGGCAACTCCACCTACTGGGACGTCGGCGGCATCTACAACCAGGGAACGCTGACCCTGACCAACAGCACCGTCTCCGGCAACTCCACCACCTACGACGCTGGCGGCATCTTTAACTGGGGAACGCTGACGCTCAGCAACAGCACCGTCTCCGGCAACTCCGCCTCCTGGGCTGGCGGCATCTACAACTACGGAACGCTGACCGCGAAGAACAGTATCGTGGCGAATAATTCGGGGGGGGATTGTTATCTCCAGGCAGCAATCGCCTCCCAAGGCCACAACCTGTCGGACGACGCCTCGTGCGCATTCGCCGGCACGGGGGACATGAACAGCACTGCCGCCGGGCTTGATCCTGGCGGTTTGAAAGCCAACGGCGGCCCCACCCAGACGATTGCGCTGCTGGCGACCAGCCCGGCCGTGGATGCCATCCCGTTGAGTCCCGTCAACTACTGCACGGATACCAATGGGAACCCGGTCACGAGCGATCAGCGGGGGGTGACGCGGCCCCAGGGTCCTGCTTGCGACATCGGTGCCTATGAGCTCAACCAGACGCAGGCGGGCCAGACCAGCCAGACGATCACGTTCACGCAGCCGGCACCGGCGAGTGCCGGTTACAACAGCACATTCCCTGTGGCCGCCCAAGCCACCTCCGGGCTGACGGTAACCTTGTCGGTGGATTCCAGCAGCACATCCGTCTGCTCGTTGGGAACGCCAAGCTTGGCGGGCGGAGTGACCAACGCGACCGTAACGATGTTGAGCGGCACCGGAACCTGCACCATTTTCGCCATCCAACCAGGCAACGCCAGCTACAGCGCAGCGCTGCAGCAAACTTCAGCCACCGCGCAGGCGATTGGCCAGACGATCACGTTCACGCAGGCAGCACCGGCGACTGCGAGCTACTACAGTGCATTCACCGTGGCCGCGCAATCTACCTCCGGGCTGACGGTAACGCTGTCGGTGGATTCGAGCAGCATCGGCGTGTGCTCGCTGGGAACGCCGAGCGTGGCGGGCGGCGTGACAAGCGCGGAAGTGACGATGCAGAGCGCCGCCGGAGTCTGCACCATCGACGCCAACCAATCCGGGAACGGCAATTACACCGCGGCGGCGCAGCAGCAAACCTCGGCGACGGCGACGACGGCGACAACCGGCGGGACCTTCACGGTTACCAATACCAACGACAGCGGTTTTGGCTCGTTGCGGGACGCCATGGCCAACGCGGCCTCGGGCGACACCATTAATTTTAGTCTCGCTTATCCGGCCACCATCACCCTGGCCAGCACGCTTACGATGAATACCAGCCTGACCATCAGCGGCCCCGGCGCGTCCAATCTGGCAATCAGCGGGTACAACGCTGTCCAGGTTTTCTCCATTGGCGGAGGGATCACCGTAAATATCTCCGGCTTGACGATTGAGAATGGGAACTCCGGCAGCAGCTTCGGCGGCGGCTTCGAAAACGGGGGAACGCTGACCCTCACCAACAGCACCGTCTCCGGCAACTCCGCCTCCTACGTCGGCGGCATCTACAACACGGGAACGCTGACGCTCAGCAACAGCACCGTCTCCGGCAACTCCGCTTCCTACGACGTCGGCGGCATCTACAACGCGGGAACGCTGACGCTCAGCAACAGCACCGTCTCCGGCAACTCCACTTCCTTCGCTGGCGGCATCTACAACTACGGGACGCTGACGCTCAGCAACAGCACCGTCTCCAGCAACTCCGCTTCTGGTGCCGCCGGCGGTATCTACAACTACGGGACGCTGACACTCGGCAACAGCACCGTCTCCGGCAACTCCGCCACCTATGACGGTGGCGGCATCTATAACCAGGGAACACTGACCGCGAAGAACAGCATCGTGGCGAATAATTCGGGGGGGGATTGTTATCTCCAGGCAGCAATCACCTCCCAAGGCCACAACCTGTCGGACGACGCCTCGTGCGCATTCGCCGGCACGGGGGACATGAACAGCACTGCCGCCGGGCTTGATCCTGGCGGGTTGAAAGCCAACGGCGGCCCCACCCAGACGATTGCGCTGCTGGCGACCAGCCCGGCCGTGGATGCCATCCCGTTGAGTCCCATCAACTACTGCACGGACACGAATGGGAACCCGGTCACGAGCGATCAGCGCGGGGTAACGCGGCCCCAGGGTCCTGTTTGCGACATCGGTGCCTTCGAGATGCAGATCGGAATCTACGCTCCGGTCAACAGTTCCGCATTGACCGGCACCTCGGCGACCTTCCAGTGGTATGACTTTCCCGGCGCTACTGCTTACAGGCTGGACGTGGGTAAGGAACAAGGAGGGAACGAGTATTACCAATCGGGCAGCCTGCCCACTTCCACATCGTCCGAAACCGTGAACTCTCTACCCACAGACGGCAGCACGGTCTGGGTACGCTGGTACTACATGCTCAGCGGAACCTGGCAACACACCGACTACAGCTACACGGCGTCTGGCGGCAGAGTTGCCATTACGTCGCCGGCTCCGAGTTCGACTCTGGGCGGCAGCAGCGTGACGTTCAACTGGACGGCGGGCGCCGGTGCATCGGCCTACTGGCTGGTTGTGGGAAGCACGGCGGGCGGGGACGATTACTATTCGTCGGGGAACCTGGGCAACGTGCGGACCGCGACGGCGAACGGACTGCCAACGAACGGCAGCACAGTTTACGTGACTCTGTACTCGCTGATCGGCGGTGCTTGGGTGCCCAATGCGTATACTTACACAGCGTTCAACGGAGCGGTGGGTGGGGTGGTAACCACGCCAACTTCGGGCTCGACTCTGAGTGGCAGCAGCGTGACGTTTAACTGGACGACGGGCGCAGGCGCGTCGGCCTACTGGCTGGTGGTGGGAAGCACGGCGGGCGGCACCAACTATTACTCTTCGGAGCTGAGCGGGCTGACGGCGACGGTGAACGGACTGCCAACGAATGGCAGCACCCTGTACGTGACTCTGTACTCGCTGATCGGCGGCGCTTGGGTGCCCAATGCGTATACCTACACGGCGGTCAGCGCGGCTGCGGGTGGGATCATAACCACGCCGACGCCGGGCTCGACTCTGAGTGGCAGCAGCGTGACGTTCGGCTGGACGGCGGGTGCAGGCGCGTCGGCCTACTGGCTGGTTGTGGGAAGCACGGCGGGCGGGGACGATTACTATTCGTCAGGGAACCTGGGCAACGTGCGGACCGCGACGGTGAACGGACTGCCAATGAATGGCAGCACAGTTTACGTGACTCTGTACTCGCTGATCGGCGGTGCTTGGGTGCCCAATGCGTATACTTACACAGCGTTCAACGGAGCGGTGGGTGGGGTGGTAACCACGCCAACTTCGGGCTCGACTCTGAGTGGCAGCAGCGTGACGTTTAACTGGACGACGGGCACAGGCGTGTCGGCCTACTGGCTGGTTGTGGGAAGCACGTCCGGCGGGGACGATTACTATTCGTCGGGGAACCTGGGCCTTGCGCGGAACACGACTGTGTCCAGTCTGCCAGCCAATGGCAGCGCCGTCTATGTGACCCTATACTCGGATGTTGGAGGGCAGTGGTTGGGCACCTCGAGCACCTACGTTTCGGGTCCGTAAGAGAAGCGAATCATCGGCCGGCGCCTTGTGGCAAAGAGGGGGTCTACGACAGGGCACGGACTTCGGTCTGTGCCCTCTCCTCGGTGTAGGTAACGGCGATAGGATGGTCGAGGTCCCGAGTACGACTGATTCAGTAGACTTGTCTGCGATAGCTCCCGGCAAATCCCCGCTTACCGAATTCAAGCTGCGTTGCGCGGCGTTACGGAATCGTGGTAATAGTGGTCCTTCGTTTATGCCTTCCGAGGACGGAAGCGTCAATCTTTGGGAAGAGGGAATTGCCGCCGAAAGGATCTTCCGCGTCGGCAATGTGATGATCGTGTGGCCCCTGCCCGCGCTTCGGATCTCCACGTTGAAGGGGATCGCTTCTCCCACACTGGTTTTGCGGTCACGTCTCGATCTTTCCAACCCGAGATAGGGCTGGAGTTATAGGTTTCCGCAGGGATGTACACTTGGCTCGCCCGGAACCGCAATCGCGAATCGCAGCCTCGATCTGTTCGACGATGGACGGGCCAGGAGAATTCGCGGCACTCTGTGTGGTCGCGCCCAGCCGCATTTGAGTTGACCAAACCAGCAGTCCGGCAGTGCACCATAGAAGGATCATCCGCCACCTGTAAAGGAGACCGCCGGCGGGTCCGTCCACACTTCCCGAGTTCGTTTCTATCTTGCCGTCCTCGGATCCAGCGCAGGACCGTGCCCGTTCATTTCCGTCGGCGACGTTCCATTGGTCGTTCGGCTACACCGACGCTACCGGCTACTGCTGGACGTGGTAAGGAGCAAGGAGGGAACGAGTATTACCAATGGGGGAGTGAGACCCCGCGGCGTCTCCTCGGCTCTGCTTCGGGCGATCCTGTACCTCCGTAATTAGAAACCCTTAATTCTCGGGGCTACCCTTGGGGTTATTCGCTAGCAAATTCAAGTGAATACGTCCCGATTTTGCTGTGCCCTTTGGAGGACCATTTGAGCCGTCGAAGTGAAATTACGCTGCTCGCAGCGGTCCTCTGCCTCTTAATCCAGACCGGGGCCTTCGCGCAGTCCGCTGACAGCCAGAAATCACCCGTTCAAAACACGTGGGTAATGAAGCCGACGCGGACGGGTCACACCCTCCCGTTGTATCAAATCAAGGACAAGTACGTCTCGAAGGGATTCAGGGAAGCTGAGCCGGTAAAACGGCCCAGTCGACTGGAAAATCTTGCTCCTGTGGACAAACAATTCACGGACCGGGCGATCCAGCAGGTTAACGGCCCTCAGGTCGGAATAACACAAGGTCTAAGCATTGACGGCATAGGCCAGGGTCTTACGGGGCCGAACGGAACCTATTCTGTAGACTCTGTGCCGCCCGATACCGATGTGGCTGTTGGCACCACGCAGGTTGTTTCTCTGGACAATACGGCCTTCGCCGTTTTCGACAAGACGAGCGGCGCCGTGACGGCGGGTCCCTACAACACAAACGTGCTGTGGTCAGTCCTAGGTACCGGTTCCATCTGCGAGTCGGAAAACGACGGCGACGGCATCGTGAAATTCGATCAGTTGGCCCAGCGCTGGCTCATTACCCAGTTCGCTCTCGGAGCGACAGACACCGGCACATTCGCTGACTGCGTCGCGATTTCTCAAACCGCAGATGCCAACGGCAGCTGGACGGCATTCGAGTTCGTGCCCAGCAGCCACGGTTACTTCCCGGATTACCCGAAGCTGTCCGTTTGGCCGAATGTCTACTCCATGACATTCGACATGTTTAACTCATCGGGCACCGCCTATGAGGCCGCTGGAATCTGCGGCATTGACCGTATTGCGCTGCTCGCCGGCAACAACCCGACTATTGTGTGTGCCCAGCTCACTTCGAGTGACTATGCCTTGCTTCCGATCGATCTGGACGGCTCTACGTACCCCGCCACCGGGGCAAAGGCGCTCTACATCGAACAGAACAGCACCGACGCCCCCGCCACCCAGTTGTACATGTATCGGGCCGCGTACAACTTTACTGCAGGCACCGTTACCGTGGATCCTCAGGTCACGATTACGGTGACCTCGTATAACAGCACCACCTGCACCGTCGATACGCAAGAATGCGTGCCGCAGCCTCCGCACACTGGATCGCTGCCTGCTGGCGAAACGTTTGCTTCGGAGTCGACGTTGGATACGCTCGCGTACCACTTAATGTACCGTGCTGCCTATCGTAACTTCGGCAGCTACGAATCGATTACCCTAAGTGGCTCCGTCCTCCCCAGCACCGGCAGCAACACGGCCCTACGTTGGTATGAGATTCGCACACCGTTTGGCACTCCCACCGTGTATCAGCAATCCACATATTCGCCCGACAACAGTCTCTACCGTTGGATGGGCAGCATCGCACAGGACCACCAGGGCAACATGCTCATGGGCTACAGCGGATCGAGCGCAACGGTGTTTCCGTCCGTTTATGTAACCGGCCGCCTGAATACCGACACCATCAACTCCATGGAGTCGGAAACCCAGCTATTTGCCGGTCTCAACTCGCAAGTGAATATCAGCGGGTACCCTTACGGTTATCGCTGGGGCGATTACACGGCAATGATGCTTGATCCCAACGATTGCACTTTCTGGTACACGGGCGAGTACCTGAAGCAGGCGGGGCTCTTCAACTGGAGCACGCGGCTGTTGAGCTTCAGCTTTCCGAGTTGCACCAGCATGGCAGCCCTCACCTCGCCTGTTCCGAATACTACGCTGACGGGGAGCAACGCAACGTTACTGTGGACGGCAAGCAACGTCGCCTCCGCTTACTGGATTGACATCGGGTCCGCTGCGGGCGGCAATCAGTACTATCAGTCTGGAAGCCTGTCCGCGACTACCTTCTCGGCCGCAGTCAACACTCTGCCGACCGACGGCAGCACGGTCTATGTGACCCTCTACTCGAATATCAATGGTTCGTGGGTGAGTACCCCTTACACTTTCACTGCCTTCAACAGCGCCCTCGGCAAAGGCGTGATCACGACGCCGGCTCCGGGCGCGACTCTGAGTGGGAGCAGCGTGACGTTCGACTGGACGGCGGGCGCAGGTACGTCGGCCTACTGGCTGGCTGTGGGTAGCACGGCGGGCGGGGACAATTACTATTCGTCGGGGAATCTGGGCAACGTGCTGACCGCGACGGTGAACGGACTGCCAACGAATGGCAGCACCCTCTATGTGACTCTGTACTCGCTGATCGGCGGTGCTTGGGTGCCCAACGCGTATAGCTACACAGCGCTCAGCGCGGCGGTGGGTGGGGTGATAACTACGCCGACGCCGGGCTCGACTCTGAGTGGAGGCAGCGTGACTTTCGACTGGACGGCGGGCGCGAGCGCATCGGCCTACTGGCTGGTTGTGGGAAGCACGGCGGGTGGGGACGATTACTATTCGTCTGGGAACCTGGGCAACGTGCTGACCGCGACGGTATACGAACTGCCAACGAATGGCAGCAAGGTTTACGTGACTCTGTACTCCGTGATCGCCGGCGCTTGGGTGAGCAACGGGTACACCTACACCGCGGCGGCGAACGGAACCGCTGGTTTGGCGGTCATAACGTCACCGACTTCGGGTTCGACTCTGAGCGGCGACACCCCGACCTTTGACTGGAGCGCTGCCACAAATGCCAGCGGATACTGGATTGCTGTCGGTTCCACGGCAGGCGCACAGGATATCTATCAGCATGGGCCGATCAGTGGGCTGACCTTTACGCTGCCGGTCCCGGGCTCTGCTCCTTACGGTTACACATACGGCGGACTGCCGAAAAACGGGAGCACGATCTACGTGACCCTGTACTCGGATATTGGAGGGCAGTGGTTGAGCACCTCGAGCAGCTACGCTTCGGGTCCGTAAGAGAAGCGATCATCGGCGTCGCGTCGGGACGAAAAGCCTCGAAGACAAACGCGCAACCGATCTTTCCCGCAGTCGCGGTTTTCGGTGCTGGCTGAATTTGTCAAATTCAGCCACCGCCCGATTTTCGGTAGTGGGCTGTTTTGAAAATCGAGTGAGGCTAAAGCAGCAAAGCAGCATGAAACCTGACGACTATCTTGGGCTAGCTGTGTTCGTTGGTTTCTACCTGTGGTGGGTGCTGTTTCCGAACAGCAAAATCATCAGATTTTACGAGTGGCTCCATAGAAAAAGAATGTCGATGCCCAGACCATTGGTAGTTCGAGCGGTCGGCTTGCTGTGGATTGCTTTTAGTGGTTGGTGTGACATTACATGCGCTGAAATAACGAGTCAAGGCAGCCACGGGATAAGACGTAGAGAGTTTCAAAGTTGCACCCCCCACAATCGGGCTCTGGGTTTGGGGTTGGGCCGGGGCCCGCGCGCTAGCGAGTAGGGCGAGGGAAGCGAGTCGGGCAAGCGCAGATCGAGCATCCAAGCAATTCTCAGAGTAATCGTGCTGTTCTCGCCAGTTATCGGTTCCGGCCATCTCATGAAAAAAAAAGCCGCTCAAACATCGGGCGGCACGAGGCAACAGTTCCCATCACGGCTCTTCTTACTGACCTGAAACATAGGTGTAAGCCTTGCTCAACCACTGCCCTCCAACATCCGAGTACAGGGTCACGTAAATAGTGGCGCCATTCGTTGGCAGTCCGTTTACCGTCGCCGTCAGCCCGCTCAGCTCCGAAGAGTAATAGTTGCTGCCGCCCGCCGTGCTTCCCACTGCCAGCCAGTAGGCCGACGCACCTGCCCCCGCCGTCCAGTCGAAAGTCACGCTGCCTCCACTCAGAGTCGAGCCCGGCGTCGGCGTAGTTATCACCCCACCCGCCGCTGCGGTGACCGCCGTGTAGGTATACGCATTGGGCGCCCAGGCACCGCCGATCAGCGAGTACAGAGTTACGTAAACTGTGCTGCCGTTCGTTGGCAGTCCGTTTACCGTCGCGGTCAGCCCGCTCAGCTCCGAAGAGTAATAGTTGGTGCCGCCCGCCGTGCTGCCCACAACCAGCCAGTAGGCCGACGCGCCTGCACCCGCCGTCCAGCTGAACGTCACGCTGCTGCCACTCAGCGTCGAGCCCGGCGTCGGCGTGGTTATGATCCCACCCGCAGCCGCGCTGACCGCTGTGTAGGTATACGCATTGGGCGCCCAAGCGCCGCCGATCAGCGAGTACAGAGTTACGTAAACTGTGCTGCCATTCGTTGGCAGTCCGTTCACCGTCGCCGTCAGCCCGCTCAGCTCCGAAGAGTAATAGTTGGTGCCGCCCGCCGTGCTTCCCACAATCAGCCAGTAGGCCGACGCACCTGCCCCCGCCGTCCAGTCGAACGTCACGCCGCTTCCACTCAGAGTCGAGCCCGGTGTCGGCGTGGTTATCACCCCACCGGCCGCCGCGCTGAGCGCTGTGTAGGTATACGCGTTGGGCACCCAAGCACCGCCGACCAGCGCGTACAGAGTCACGTAAACCGTGCTGCCATTCGTTGGGAGTCCGTTCACCGTCGCAATCAGCGCGTTGCCCAGGTTCCCCGACGAATAGTAATTGTCCCCGCCCGCCGTGCTTCCCACAACTAGCCAGTAGGCCGACGCGCCGGGGAAGCCATACCACTGAAACGTCGCCGAGGTGCCGGCCAGCGTGGCATTGTTGACCGGAACGTAGATTCCCGGCGAATGCGCCGGCGCAGGTATGTTGTACGAATCGGCGATCGCTCCGTTGGTCCCGCCGGCAACCGCGAGAGACGCTCTCACGTATTGGACAGTCACACCGTTAACTGGATCGACCGTCACACGAAGGTGGCCGGAGTTAGGGAGAACGTTGAGCGTGTACACACCATCTGCCGTATATTGCTGGAAACCGTAGCCATAGGTGGCATCGGCAGCCATGGGAACCTCCTGATAGACGACACCATCGCGCTGCTCGTGGGCGTACTCATGGTCATGGCCGTGGAAGAAAGCCGTGACGTGGTTGTCAACGAGCAACTGGTGAACGGGGACGGCCCATAAATCGTCCACGTCGGTCCGGTTCGTATTAAATGCCCAGGTAGTCCCGTCGTCGTTGTTCCCTCCCCACTCAACGTAAGGGACCGCGTAGGCGCCGCCTCGTCCGTAGTCGTCCAAGCCTCCGGCTACCTGATGAGCGAAGATAAACTTGTATTTGGCTGTGCTGTTGTCGAGTGTTTGCTGGAGCCAAAGGTACTGCGTCAGTCCTAGAGTCCAGTCCCATCGGTTACCGGACCCAGGGGTGCTGCTTTCTCCTCCTCCTTCATTTCCGAGGTAAGGCTTGGTGGTCGAATACCAGTAAGGATCGATGACCACAAAGAGCGCATCGCCCCAGGTCCAGGCGTAGTAGTCCTGAATCGTGTGGTCGCTGCTACTGGTGATGGCTGAATAAGTGGTGTCGGTGTTGCCCGTGTAAAAGGAACTGAGCAATGGATCGGGATTGAGAAAATATTCGTTTCGCGCGTTTGCGCTCATGATGGGCGGTTCGACCGCGAAGCCCGTGTCGCCCAAGTGCCAGCCCTCCTCTTGCTCATGGTTTCCCAGAACCAAGAATATCGGCACCGAAGGACTGATAAGACTAAAGTAATTGGTTCGTATGTTGAGGTAGCTGCTATTGGCTTGAGCTTGGGTGGTCACATTATCCATCGCGAACGTGTCGCCCAGGTCGAGGTGAAAGTCAGGGCTCTCGTCGGCAATATTCCCCAAGGTTTGCTGAAATAGGGACGGGTTGCCAAAGACGATGTTGATATGAGAATCGGAGGTTACCGTGAACGTATACGTGTCGCCCGGGACCCTTGCAGTATGGAAAGAGTACTCGGGCCTTGTGGTCCAGGGAGGTGCGCCCGTCTGGCTGTAAACCATTCTGTAAAAGTACTGCGTGTCGGGGCTAAGACCGCTCAGGACGACCACCAAGGGTACATTTGCGGCTGCGGGAACCGGGCTCGTCTGAGTGTACGGTCCCCCCGACTGCGTGCCATATTCGAAGTACGCTTGTATAGCAGTGTTTGCCACGACGTTGATCGTGATCGAGTAGGGCTCCGGCCGCCCCAGGAGTTCAGGCCCCGGAAATGTGACTTGTCCTCGCGCGCTCGACAGAGGCAACAGCACTGCCAACAACCCACCAACGAGCAAAAGCACTGTGGAAGGCTTCATGCCTTCACTCCTTATCTGGAAGCGCGAGAATCCGCTCTGGTTACATCTTCGCAATCTCGCCGCTTACCCAGCAGGCTAGAAGCTATCTCGCCAATGTAGCTCCTCAATGGTCTCCCTCTCGCCGTGCGGGTTACAAGCGCTTCGCCGCATGATTTGAAACGCTCTACCTCTTATCCCGTCAAGACAGCCACCACCCGATTTTCACTTGACAGCATATCTCAATGTCGTTTGTAATAAAAGAACCTCTCCTCACAAGGATCTCAAAATTACTGACTTAGCAGTGATGAGGAATCGCTTAATTGCAATACTCTAATTCACCACTTCATTCGCGCGCCCTGCCTTTGCTGGCTCTTCTATTTGTAACAGCGCTGACTTTGCCCGCCTTCGCGCAAAGAGCCTCTGTCCAGCCAACGAGCACTGCTGCTTCCGTTCCCGATCGCATTACTAAGCCGATCAATGAGGCCCAACTGGTCACGCTCCAGCGCAACACCCGCCCGGAGGCGAACTCCAGGAACGATCGTGGTGCGGTCTCGGACGGCTTCGACATCGAGCGCATTCTCCTCCTGCTCCAGCGCTCTCCCGAGCAGGAACAGGAGCTTGACAAGCTGATCGACGAACTCAACGACAGGACCTCGTCCAATTTCCACCATTGGCTTAGCGCCGATGAATTTGGACAGAGGTTCGGAGTGGCGCCGAAAGATATCGACACCATCACCAACTGGCTCGGGTCGCATGGCTTTCGCGTCAACAGGGTCTACCCCAGCCAGATCCTGATCGACTTCTCGGGTACGGCGGGCCAGCTTCGGGAGGCCTTCCACACTGAGATTCACCAGCTTGAGGTCAACGGCGAGCCGCATATCTCCAACATGAGTGATCCGCGGATTCCTGCGGCGCTGGCGCCAGTGGTCAAGGGGATTTTCTCCCTGAACGACTTCAAGCCCCATCCCATGTACAAGCCGACGCCGCAGTATACCTTTGCCGGTTGCGCCTCTTCCACGGACGCCCCAACGGAACCCGGTACCTGCTACGCGATGACGCCGCAGGACAACCAGACAATCTACAACTTGAATCCGCTTTACAACGCCGGTATCTCGGGGCAGGGCCAAACGATCGTCCTGGTCGAGGACACCGACACCTATAACGGCACCGGCGACTGGAACACTTACCGCTCGACTTTTGGCTTGGCCAGTGCCTTCCCTCAAGGGACATACACCCAGGTGCATCCCGGCGGCTGCACCGATCCCGGCACCAACGGGGACGACGGCGAAGCGGCCATCGACGTGGAAGTAGCCAGCGCGATCGCGCCCAGCGCCGCCATCGAACTGATCTCGTGCGCGTCGGGCACGGTCACCTTCGGCGGCCTGATCGCCCTGCAAAACCTTATTAACGAAAGCGGATCGCCGCCAGCCATCGTAAGCGTCAGCTACGGCGTATGCGAAGCCTTTAACGGTAACGGAGGCAACGCGGCCTTCTACAATACCTATCAGCAGGCGGCCAGCGAGGGCGTCTCGGTTTTTGGCGCCTCGGGCGATGAAGGCCCGTCCAGTTGCTCCGCCGACTTCGCGTCAGGAAGCGTGCCGCTTGCCTATGACGTCGCCAGCCTGGGCGTTAGCGGGTGGACTGACACGCCCTACAACGTAGCAGTGGGGGGAACGGATTTCGAGGACGTCTATAACTCTAAGGAAGGGGGAGCCCCGTTGAGCACCTACTGGAGTGCGACGAACTCTGCGTCCTATGGGTCTGCCTTGAGTTATATTCCGGAGACGCCCTGGGACGATTCCTGCGCCAACGTTCTGATCTCCGAGGTCGCCAATGGCACATTCACAACTTATGGCAGTACCGGCACTTGCAACAAGAGCCCTTACGACACCACCAGTAGCTACCTGATTCCCGCTGCCGGCAGCGGAGGCGCGAGCAATTGCGCTACGGGAGCCGGGGGCACGGATCAGGGGGACTACGGCATATCCGATCCACAGTGTCAGGGGTGGCCCAAACCCTCCTGGCAGTCGGGGACGTCGCTGACAGGGGGTAAAGCTGTATACGGGCAGCCCTCCGATGGCGTGCGCGATATTCCTGACGTTTCAATGTTTGCCGCCAACGGGGTTTGGGGTCACTTCGAAATAGTTTGCTGGTCCGACCCCAACTACAGCGCGGATGGGTCGGCATCCTGCAGCGGCGCCCCGAGCACCTGGTCAGGGTTTGGCGGAACCTCGGTTGCCTCTCCCACCATGGCGGCCATTCAAGCGCTGGTGAATCAAAAGACCGGAGAGAGCTGGGGCAATCCCAATCCCATTTACTACCAGATTGCGCAAAACGAGTACGGTACGGCTGGCGGAACATTCCTCGGCAGCTCCTGCAACTCCAGCGGTAGCGGCGGCCCGGGCAGCGGATGCGTTTTCAACGACGTAACCCAGGGCGACATCGACCTGGCGTGCGAGGATAACGGCACTGTGGAAGAAGCCCATTGCTATAAACCAACCGGCACACACGGGGTCGACAGCACTGACGTTATCACCGCTGCCACCGTCATCAACGGAGGCAGCGGTTACACCACTGCGCCTACGTGCACCATCGCGGGGCCTACTAACGTCTCGCCCTACTTGTCGCCGACCGGTGCCACCCTTTGGGCGGGCGGCACTCAGGCGAGTTGCACGGCAACGGTCAACTCCGGCACTACCACTGCCAAATGGACGGTAGCGATCGAGAGCCCCGACGCAGCAGGAGACCAGATCGTTGTGGGGCCGGATACCTACACGCTGACTGGGTCGAGCACGACAGCCATCGCATCGAACCTGGCGACGGCGATCAGCGGCCCTGCGAACCCTGTTGCAACGGCAACCGTTTCGAGCAGTACAGTCACGATTACCGCCACGACGGCAGGCGCAGCGGGCAACTTCACGGTGAGCTTCGGCACGGCGACGCTGTTTAACGCCTTCTACGTCTACATCACGAACACCACCTTGGGCGAAGGGCCGAATTACGTCAGCGGCATCACCATAACGGCCGGTGGCTCGGGCTACCAGCCGGAGACTCCGATCACGCTGACTGGCGGCGGAGGCACTGGCGCAATCGCCGTAGCGAACACCAGCTTTGGAACAGCCGCATCAACGTACCAGCCCGCATATGGAGCAGCGCCTGGCTATGACTTGGCGACGGGACTTGGCAGCATCAACGCGACGAACTTGGTGAATTCGAGCGCGTGGCTCCCGTCTGAACCGCCGGGAATCTACGTTCCGGTCAACAATGCCACGCTGGCCGGCACCTCGGCGACGTTTCAGTGGTATGGCTTCCCCGGCGCGTCGGCCTACTGGCTAGTTGTGGGAAGCACGGCGGGCGGGGACAATTACTATTCGTCGGGGAACCTGGGCAACGCGCTGATTGCGACGGTGAACGGACTCCCAACGAATGGCAGCACGGTTTACGTGACTCTGTACGCGCTGGTCGGCGGTGCTTGGGTGCCCAACGCGTATACCTACACAGCGCTCAGCGCGGCGGCCGGTGGGGTGATAACCACGCCGACACCGGGCTCGACTCTGAGTGGAAGCGGCGTGACGTTCGACTGGACGGCGGGGGCAGGTGCGTCGGCCTACTGGCTGATTGTGGGAAGCACGGCGGGCGGCACCAACTATTACTCTTCGGAGCTGAGCGGGCTGACGGCGACGGTGAACGGACTGCCAACGAATGGCAGCACAGTTTACGTAACTCTGTACTCGCTGATCGGCGGCGCTTGGGCGCCCAATGCGTATACCTACACAGCGGTCAGCGCGGCTGCGGGTGGGATCATAACCACGCCGACGCCGGGCTCGACGCTGAGTGGCAGCAGCGTGACGTTCAGCTGGACGGCGGGTGCAGGCGCGTCGGCCTACTGGCTGGTTGTGGGCAGCACGGCGGGCGGCACCAACTATTACTCTTCGGAGCTGAGCGGGCTGACCGCGACGGTAAACGGACTGCCAACGAACGGCAGCACAGTTTACGTAACTCTGTACTCGCTGATCGGCGGTGCCTGGGCGCCCAATGCGTATACCTACACGGCGGTCACCGCAGCGGCGGGTGGGGTGATAACTACGCCGACGCCGGGCTCGACTCTGAGTGGAGGCAGCGTGACTTTCGACTGGACGGCGGGGGCAGGTGCGTCGGCCTACTGGCTGGCAGTGGGAAGCACGGCGGGCGGCAGCAACTATTACTCTTCGGAGCTGAGCGGGCTGACGGCGACGGTAAACGGACTGCCAACGAATGGCGCCACTATTTACGTGACCCTGTACTCGGATGTTGGAGGGCAGTGGTTGAGCAAGGCTTACACCTATGTTTCAGGTCAGTAAGAAGAGCCGTGATGGGAACTGTTGCCTCGTGGCAAAGAGGGTCTACGACAGGGCACGGACTTCGGTCCGTGCCCTGTCTTCGGCGTAGGTAACGGCGGAAGCAGGTTGGTCGAAGTCCCGAGTACGACTAATTCAGTAGACTTGTCAGCGATAGCTCCCAGCAAATTCCCGCTTACCCAGTTCAAGCCGTGTTACGCAGCGCGACTCTCCCATTCTGTTACGGAATCGCGGCAACACTCATGATGGTCGCGGCCTGCATCGCGGCCTCGAGGGTGCGCCCCGCCAAGATCTTTCCGGTACTTGAAGGGACCACGAGAATGTCGTTGGCCTGCAAGGATACATCCGGTGCTTTTGCCTGCAGGATTTTCTTCAGCTCGACCGGAGTTTCGGTCATGCCGGAGGGACTCTTGCGCAGAATCTTTACGCCGCTCAGTTTCGCCGTCCGAGTTGTGCCTCCGGCCAAAGCCACCGCCTGCAGTATGGTGAGACCGTTTGCGTCCATGAGCAACCCGCTCGGCCTGCTAACATCTCCCACTACATACACGATGTCGGCCCTGCGTACCACGATAGTATCCGCAGGGAAGACCCTTATGTTGCTCTCCGGATGATCGCTGAGATTTCGCGACAGCGGGACAGTTACTGGTTTATCGGTATCACTCCGATGAGTAATGGTGACGCTGTGGCCAGCCTTGTCTGTCAGGCCGCCGGCAGCCGAGATCAGATCGAAAAGGTGCTGCTCTCCGAGCACTGGATAAACCCCAGGTTTGGCAATTTCTCCCAGCAAGCTTGCCCCCTGCGAAGCGTATTCGGTCACGAACAGAGTGACGTACGGGTCTTTCAGGAAGGCGGAGAGCCGTTTCTGGATCAACTGCGCAGCTTCTTCGGTGGTGAGACCAGCCACGTGCGTGGGCCCGATCAAAGCGCAATAGATGTCGCCGGTGCTAGAGATGCGAGTTTTGGTCGTGAGATCGGGAACGTCGTAGACGGTCATTTCAATCAGGTCCCCAACCCCTAGTTGCAGGGAGTGGCCTCTTTCCAGGGGGCTCGACTGGGCGATATCCGGGGCCGACTGAACCTCGCTCTTCTCTTGATCGCTATCTTTATTACCATTACGGGTGGCAGCCGGCTGTTCTTGGGCTGTCACCGCCAGCGAGCAGAGCAGAGCGGTTGCCAAGAACAGTGAAAAGCGCAGTGTTTTGAATGACTTCCGCTGCAGAAACGACATAATTGTACACAACTCCTCAGATCCACCCAAGCGTCAATAGTTTAGCATGAGCGGAGCCGGGCCCGGACAAAACCGCGGGCCCGAGTACAGGCGTATGATTGCTTGGAACTTGACCACGTGAGCCGAAAAGTTATAACTCTCCTAACCGTTGGGATCTGGATCGGCATCTTCATTGCCGGACTATGGCCCTTCAACTTTTTTCCGAAAAACTCGGTGCGCTGGCTTCCTGGCGGGGCGGGACTCCGCTTCGGCGGTTATGGTCAGGTTTTCAGCGCTGTGCCGATGCTTCCACCGAGAGGATCGGACGGGGCGGCGGAGGCTACCACCGAACTGGTCTTCACTCCCTCGAAGTCTTATAACACCGGCAGTACTGTCTTTGCGCTCGTCAATCAAAACGAAGTGAGCTTCGCAATCGGTCAATCGCTCACAAATCTGTTCCTTCAGGGCTCCTTCACAAAAGATGCAGGTAAGCCAGTAGCGAAACTTTGGATCGACAAAGTATGCGACCATGCAGAGGAATTGTTTGTGACGGTAACGCTGGATACGCGCCACGTCGATGTCTATCTGGGCGGTCAACTAGCTCGTTCTTTTCCAGTTTCAACCCGGGCCAACAACCTGTCGGGGAAGATTCTCGTTGGTCACAGTATGAAAGGAGGCGAACAGTGGAGCGGTAGCGTGGCTCGACTCGCGATCCTCGAGGGCACTCTTGACGCCTCTGAAATCAGCCAGCGGTATGGACGATGGACAAAAACTCGACATTTGGACAGGGATGTGAACCACGGCGGTGTCGCGTATGAGTTTATCAATCCTGCTGGGGATTTTGTGAGTAACGTCGGAGAAACTGGACCGGACTTGATAATTCCCAAGATTTTTCGAGTGGCAAAGCCCACAGTGCTGGAGTGGCCCGATGGTCTCGATCGCTCGGTGGCGGTCGACGCAGTCGTCAACATCGCCGGATTCGTTCCATTCGGCCTCGCCACCTGCCTCTGCCTCCGCATTTGGACGGGGTGGAGCATTTCGCGATGTGTCGCGATGACAATTCTTGCCGGGGCCTTTGTCAGCCTGGGAATCGAGTTGCTTCAGGTTTTTCTGCCAACTCGAGATTCTTCACTCGCGGACTTCGTCACGAACATCTTGGGCACCATGCTCGGAGCCGGAGGTGCAGTAATTGCGAAGTGAAGACGATGCCGGCACATTCGGCACAAGCGGGCCAAGCAAGTCGGTCTCGCCCACCATAAACTCTTTGGGAGGGTCCAATCTCTTCGCGATGAACGCATCAGCACGTCAATGATCTGCGTTCAAGAGATCGATGCCCAAAAAAATGGAAGGGCCCAAGTTACGGAGCGACTGCTTGCCAAGCAGAAGGCCAGAGCCAGTCTCATAAATGGCTCTCCGATCAAGCTGTCCGGCCCTCACGGGCTAAAGCCCACATTCTTATTGGCCCTGAACGTCACGGCTAAGCCGTGCCCTGCCCAAAACCCGTTATAAGACCAGTTTATGGCCACGCCAAAGTCCTCGGTCGTGGTGGCTGAAGTTGGCCCCGGACCGCTAGCCGATGACTGCACATAACCCAGCAGGCCTGAAGGTTAAATCGCCGTGTTCGCGAAGAAGTTCCAGGCCTTCTCGACGACTGGCAAATAGGTGGTCTGATTCAGGATGCCGGGCCCCACGCAAGTTCATAGAGAAAGAAGGACGTGCCACTGCTCTCGGTCCCGGCATAATCGGACCCACGAAGGTCCGAATTCCAATAGCTACCGGGCTGCTGGCGCGCGCCCAGCGCCTGCGCCATGGTAATGAAGGTGCTGAGGTATTCAGCGCGGTGCGGATCCGACTTCGGAAGTACGGAGAGTTCTTTCGCACGGTCCGCAAACACCCAATTGTTGCCGCGTGACCAGAAGGTGCTCGTGTTCACGTACGTGCTATCCCTCCACCAGAGCCCGGTGGCCGAGTCATAGAGCCCCAGCGAGTACTTTGTGTAACTGTAGAGCGCGTACATCTTGGTGTAATAGTTGGTGTTGTTGTCGATGGAACCGAGTTCAGCGAAGTCGGACATGGACATATTGATCGCGTCGATCCAGGTCCACTCGTTGTCGACGGTGCTGTTGACCATTCCATTGATTTCCGTAATGCCTTACAGATCTGATGACTTATTACTCAGCTGGTATAAACGAATGTAGACCTGCCCAGCTGCTTGGTAATCGGGAAAGGTGGTCGTATTTCCGCACGTCAGACTGTAGCCGTGTTCCGTTGCCCAGGACTGCGCAAAGCTTAGGTAATTCGCTTGTCCGGTGGCATCATAGGCCGCCAGATCGCCGGTGAAGTAAGTCGCTTGAGTCCAGTCGCTGTTACAGTTTCAATCGTCCCCAGGACCTGCGCTTGAGATGGCAACTGAAGGGGACCCGAAACGTAAGCGTAAGCGTTGTTCAACCACTGCCCTCCAACATCGGAGAAAAGGGTCACGTAGATGGTGCTGCCATTCGCTGGCAGTCCGTTCACCGTCGCGGTCAGCACGTCGCCTAGGTTCCCCGAGGAATAGTAATCGTCCCCGCCAGCCGTGCTTCCCACAACGAGCCAGTAGGCCGATGCGCCTGCCCCCGCCGTCCAGCCGAACGCCACGCTGCTGCCACTCAGCGTCGAGCCTGGAACCGGCGTGGTTATGACCCCACTCGCCGCCCCGTTGAACGCTGTATAAGTGTACGAATTGGGCACCCAAGTACCGCCGATCAGCGCATACAGAGTCACGTAAACCGTGCTGCCATCCGTTGGCAGTCCGTTCACCGTCGCGGTCAGCCCGCTCACCTCCGAGGAGTAATAGTTGGTGCCGCCCGCCGTGCTTCCCACAACCAGCCAATAGGCCGATACGCCTGCCCCCGCCGTCCAACCGAACGTCATGCTGCTGCCACTCAGCGTCGAGCCCGGCGTTGGCGTGGTTATCACTCCACCCGCCGCCCCGCTGAACGCTGTGTAGGTGTACGTATAGGGCACCCAAGAGCCGCCGATCAGCGCGTACAGAGTCACGTAAACCGTGCTGCCATCCGTCGGCAGTCCGTTCACCGTCGCGGTCAACCCGCTCAGCTCCGAAGAGTAATAGTTGGCGCCGCCCGGCGTGCTGCCCACAACCAGCCAGTAGGCCGACGCACCTGCACCCGCCGTCCAGCCGAACGTCACGCTGCTGCCACTCAGCGTCGAGCCCGGAGTCGGCATGGTTATGATCCCACCCGCCGCCGCCGCGGTAAGCGCCGTGTAGGTATACGCATTGGGCACCCAAGCCCCGCCGATCAGCGAGTACAGAGTCACGTAGAGGGTGCTGCCATTCGTCGGCAGTCCGTTCACCGTCGCAGTCAGCACGTCGACCAGGTTCCCCGACGAATAGTAATTGTCCCCGCCCGTTGTGCTTCCCACAGCCAGCCAGTAGGCCGACGCGCCTGCGCCCGCCGTCCAGCCGAACGTCACGGTGCTGCCACTCAGCGTCGAGCCCGGCGTCGGCATGGTTATGATCGCACTCGACGCCGCCGCGGTAAGCGCCGTGTAGGTATACGCATTGGGCACCCAAGCGCCGCCGATCAGCGAGTACAGAGTCACGTAGAGGGTGCTGCCATTCGTCGGCAGCCCGTTCACCGTCGCGGTCAGCACGTCGCCCAGGTTCCCCGACGAATAGTAATCGTCCCCGCCCGCCGTGCTTCCCACAACCAGCCAGTAGGCCGACGCGCCTGCGCCCGGCGTCCAGTCGAACGTCACGCTGCTTCCACTCAGAGTCGAGCCCGGAGTTGGGCTGGTCATAACAGCCGGAGTGGCAGCAGCTTCAAACGCCGCTGCCATCGATGCCCATGTTCCCTGGGGAAGGGTGTTGCTTAGAAAACCGAAAACAGGCGTGACAGTGACAGTTGAAGAATACGGACAATGTGCCCAACCGTTGTTCCCGTCAAGATTACTGGGACCGCTGATTAGATCATTGTTCTCGACGAACGAGTCAATCAGGCAGCCGCTGGTGGGAGTGCTGTTGGCGGTGTTGAAGTCCTGCCCGATCATGCTGATGATGATTCCAATCGAAGTGCTGGGAGTGGCTGTCGCCCCGGTCAGCGTTGCAGTATTTATAGTCTGGTCGCCATACATCGTGCCCAGCGAGGTTGAATCGTAGAACGTACCGGATGCAGGCGCTCCCTTCAGGTCGTAGATTAAGACATTATAGTCTTTGCCTGGTGGATTCAATGTCAGGGTGGCCGTCATGCTGGTAGAGAATGTGCTTCCAGGATTCGGATAGCAGAATTCGGTCGTTGTGGTCGCCGCGCCGTTATAGGGTGCATTACAATTCCAACTGTTCGAGTTGCTGTCTGCAATCTGACTCAAACTTCCAGCTCCGGCAGATATGGCCATAACCGCTTCATTTCCATATATCGGCATCTGGATGGTGACCGGGCTGGACAAGCCGCCATTGTTGCCGCCGCTATAGCTACTCAGAGCTTGGTGCAGAATTCCCCGAATGCCGAGCCCCGCGGGAAGATCGCTGCCTTGGGCCGAGGCTGAGGCCTTCAGGAAAATTACCGCGCTCACGTAGCCGACATTCGAGGCCGTTACCGCCATCATGGGCGTCAATGGAGAAGTCGAATTATAGACGCCCCACTGCGTAGCGAAACCGTCCCAAATGTCCGCTGTTGCTAGCTGCCAACTAATGTTTGACTGCGAGCCCGCCGTGAAGGAAGTAGCGGTCACTGCCCCCGACATGAAGACAGCTTGAACAACTAAGTCACCGGTTTGCGAAGGTGTCACGCTACCCGTGGTCACGCTTGTATTGGTCCGAAAGTTCCCAGCGGCGCCATCCAGTGCTCCAACGGCCGCAACGTTGTCAAATACCAAAGGATGAACGGCCACGTAGCTTTGATCTGTACCACTGACCATAACACTTATCATCCTAGTGTTGGCGGCTACGTTGAGAGCATAGAATATTGCGATTATTTGAGAGTTAGTGGTATCAGTCTCCGTGAAACTGCTGTAGCTATTTGATTGGTCATCACTGACTGTAATGATCAGGCCAGAGGCTGCAGTCATCGGCAGCACGATACAATTTCCCGCCTGTGTTGGGGACGGCAGGCTGGCGAAATATGTGCCGGGGTTGTTAGTCCCGCTGACACCCGCGTAGGTACTGGAGCCGCTGGACCGCTGTACAAGCGTGGGCGTGGCAGTCGCTCCATAGCCGAGGGCGGCGGATAAAATAAAGAGTAGTATAAACGAGGGTCGTTTCATATTAATTAACAACATACGGATGAACCGTGGGAGCGGATGGAGATTCAGGCTGTATTGATATGCTCCCGCGTCCCGCAGTCCCACTGCTCGGACGCGCATTGGCGGTAATGTCCCCGCAGCTTACAGTATGGCTTGTCGAGTTGTACGAGCATCCGTTGGTGTTCGCGATATTAATGGCTGCTTTTGCCGCAAGCAGTTGGTCGCCCTTATCGGAATTTCCTTCCCGACCCCAAAAACAGCGGCTATTGTCCCTCCAATCCCCATTTGCGTCAATGTGACAACAATTTTGATCCACTGTCGAAACACCGCGATGTCACTCATTAACGGTTTGACGGGACGGGGGATAGAGGCCCGCAAAGTTGCACCCCCCCTCAACCGGGCTTTGGGGTTGGTTCTGGCCCGGGGCTCGCCCGCGCGCTCGTGCGAGGGGAGGGATGGCCAGCAGGCTGGGGTCAATGCATTACGAAAGAGAGCCCCGCTTCAGAAGGTCGAAGCTGGATGGTGCGCCGCCTCCGCTGCGCTGTGCAGGGCTCCGCTACGGCGGCTAGAAAGTAACTGCAGTGATGTGTGCGGTAGGAAAAAAGAAGTGGCTAAGGGCATAGGCAAAGCGGCGGGAGAATGGCACTGTAGCTTGAGGGAAAGATAAGCGTTGGCACGAATGACCTTTCCCCCAAAAAGGGGGTCCTGGGCGGTTCTCTGCCCTATGTGCCGGGTTGAGGGTTACTCCAAAAGTAGTAGCTCCCTGGCGTTAGTGCTCTTGGCTAAAACCACGTGGGGACTTGCAAAGAAACTCACCAAACGTTAACCATTCAAAACGCGTGGGTAATGAAACCGACGCGGACGGGTCACACACTCCCGCTGTACCAAATCCAAGGAGCACTACGTCCCGAAGGGATTGAGCAGGCGAAGTAGGTGTACAATCGTTTCCGTTCTTGGGGCCAAGCAGGAAATGCCGGGCTAAGTATATGTCTACCCGCTTTATCAGCATTGTCGTTGCTCTTCTGATCGTTTGCCTGAATACAGCCTTCGCGCAATCTCCCCAAGGCGTGATCACCACGCCGACTCCGGGCTCGACTTTGAGTAGCAGCAGCGTGACATTCGGCTGGACGGCGGGGGGAAGCGCCTCGGCCTACTGGCTAACAGTGGGAAGCACGGCGGGCGGGGACAATTACTATTCGTCGGGGAACCTGGACAACGTGCTGACCGCGATAGTGAACGGACTGCCAACGAATGGCAGCACCCTCTACTTGACTCTGTACTCGCTGATCGGCGGTGCTTGGGTGCCCAGTGCGTATACCTACACAGCACTCAACGCGGCAGCGAGTGGGGTTATAACCACGCCGACGCCGGGCTCGACTCTGAGCGGCAGCGGCGTGACGTTCGGCTGGACGGCGGGGGCAGGTGCGTCGGCCTACTGGCTGGTTGTGGGCAGCACGGCGGGCGGCACCAACTATTACTCTGCGGAGCTGAGCGGGCTGACCGCCACGGTAAACGGACTGCCAACGAATGGCAGCAAAGTTTACGTGACTCTGTACTCGCTGATCGGCGGCGCTTGGGTGCCCAATGCGTACACCTACACGGCGGTCACCGCGGCGGCCGGTGGGGTCATAACCACGCCGGCTCCGGGCTCAACTCTGAACAGCAGCAGCGTGGCGTTCGGCTGGACGGCGGGCGCAGGCGCATCGGCCTACTGGCTGGTTGTGGGAAGCACAGCGGGCGGGGACGATTACTACTCGTCTGGGAACCTGGGCAACGTGCTGACCGCGACGGTAGGCGGACTGCCAACGAATGGCAACACCATCTATGTGACCCTGTACTCGCTGATCGGCGGCGCTTGGGTGCCCAATGCATGTACCTACACAGCACTCAGCGCGGCGGCGGGTGGGGTGATAACCACGCCAACGCCAGGCTCGACGCTGAGTGGAAGCAGCGTGACGGTCAACTGGACGGCGGGCGCCGGTGCGTCGGCCTACTGGCTGGTTGTGGGAAGCACGGCGGGCGGAGACGATTACTATTCGTCGGGGAACCTGGGCCTTGCGCAAACCACGACGGTGTCCACTCTGCCAGCGAATGGCAGCACCATCTACGTGACCCTTTACTCGGACGTTGGAGGACGGTGGGTGAACAACGCTTACACTTATGTTTCGGGTCCCCTTCAGTATGCAGTTATCCCTACGGTGAGCGGCGTATCGCCGAATAGCGGGACGACGGCGGGCGGGACCGCGGTTGCGATCACAGGGACAAACTTCGCCGCAGGTGCGGCGGTCACGTTTGGCGGGGCGGTGGCGACCAATGTGTCGGTGGTGAGCAGTACAACCATCATGGCCACGACTCCAGCGGGAAGCGCCGGAGCGGTGACGGTGACGGTAACGGTCAGCGGGCAAAGCGGAAGCCTGACGTATGGGTTCACCTACGCAACGTCCGTTCCGGGTCTGGTGGCGGCGTATTCGTTCGACGAGGGCACGGGTACCACAGTCGGCGATTCATCAGGGAATGGAAACACGGGTACGATCGTAAACGCAACCTGGACGACGGCAGGCGCATACGGCGATGCACTTCAGTTCAACGGAACAAATTCGTGGGTGATAATCAATGATGCGGCGTCATTGGATCTGACGACTGGGATGACGTTGGAGGCTTGGGTAAATCCATTCGCCATTCCACTGGCGAGCTGCAGCCCCACAGCGACTTGCCCCTGGATGGATGTGGTGTACAAGGATATTGACCGTTACTACATCGAGGGCAGCTCAAATGATAATGGAGGTCTAAGTCCATATGGAGAACCAGAGGCTGGCGGTATTTTTGCAGACGGGAAACACATCGTCTATGGACCCTCTGCGTTGCCGCTCAACGCATGGACCCATCTTGCTCTTACCTACGATAGTACGATGATTCGGTTCTACGTCAATGGCTTTCTCGTTGCTAGCTTACCCGAGACTACCCCGATCACGACGTCAACGAGCCCGCTTTTTATCGGCGGTGATCAGACAATGGGTCAGTTCTTTAACGGAGTGATTGATGAAGTCCGCGTCTACAATGTGGCGCTGACGGCTGCGCAGATCCAATCCGACATGAACACATCGATAGTGCCTCAGGTTCCGAACAATCGGCCGCCTACCATCAGCTATGCGCAGGGCAATTCCGCCACGCCGCAGACGTTTCAGACCACGGTGAGTGTCCCCTTCACGGCGGCGCAAACTGCTGGGGACCTCAATGTTGTCGCGGTGGGCTGGAACAATAGTACGTCCACGGTCAGCGCGGTAACCGATACGAGCGGCAACACCTACACGCTCGCGGTCGGGCCGACGATCCTGGCCGGGTTGGCCACTCAATCCATTTATTATGCGAAGAACATCGCTTCGGCGGAGGCCGGGACGAATGCGGTGACAGTGACCTTCTCCACGGCTGCGGTAGCCCCCGACATTCGCATTCTGGAGTACAGCGGAGCGGATCCCAATAACCCGGTGGATGTGGCAGCCGCTGACAGTGGCAGCAGCGCGACCAGCAGCAGCGGCGCGGTGACCACGACCAACGCAACCGATCTGGTCTTCGGAGCCAACTATGTACAGACCCTAACCAGCGGCCCTGGGACCGGCTTCACCTCACTGCTGCTGACGTCGCCGGATGGCGATATCGCCGAAGATGAAATGGTCACTGCCACGGGCAGTTACGCCGCCACCGCGCCGCTCAGTTCCGGGTGGTGGATCATGCAGATGGTTGCTTTCCGCGCCCCTTAAGGAGGGTCGGAGGGTCGGACGGCGCCCGTGGACATTCTTGTCCTTGACGGAACTTTCGCTACGAACACCAGCGCGCATTCTGTGCGGCAGGGGCAGGGACTGCGCGAGTTAAGGGGCGGGTATGAAGGCGGCTGCCATTCCCGCCCAATTTCCGGTAGGGAGATCGTTAAACATCGTTTCCCACGTGATTGCCACGGGAGTGGTACTGGTGGTAAGGGCATGGCCCCAGCCGTTGTTTTGATCAACTGGTTCCGGCCCGCTCGGACTCTCTCCGTCAAATATGTTGGTGTCGAAGAATTGTCCTTGCCCGACGAGTCCAGAACCCGTGTTGTAGTCCCAGATCACTTCCTCGAAAATAATCTCGTTCGCTCCCGCCGGAGTGATAGTGAAGGGCATGGTCAGATTGCCCGCTACTGACTGGGAACCTGAACTTCCGGCCGTGGTATCAAGGGGTGAAGTAGCAGCCCCGGTCACGTCGTAGAAGAAGATCGTTTGGTCGCCATCGGTAGCATTCCAGTCGACCGTTAGGCCGAGATTGCCGGAAACGGCATTTTCGGCATAGTAGGCCTGCACGGTATCGTTTCCTGCGGCCTGTATTTGAGTGGCTCCGGCCTGAGTCCAGGCATTTTGGTTGGTGTCGGTAATGCTCGTAACCGTGCAAGCGAAACCACCACCGATCATCGCCACCAGAAGATTGCCGGAGGACGGAAACTGCAACGCGAGCGGATTAGCAAAAGGGTTTCCTGTTCCGCCGCCCGCCGGGGTCACAGGGATGTTCTCGTGAATAAGATGAACGATCCGCATGCCGGACGGAACGCCGCCGGAGGTGCCTGTCTTCAAGAGGACGGCCGCCGACACCCACTTTTGGCTGGTTCCCATCGTGAGCGTTGGATTGATAGCACTGGTCGAATTGTACAATCCGTATTGTGCCGCCCATCCATCCATCAGATCCGCGCTCAAAAGGCTCCAGGAAATATTGCTTTGTGAGCCGGCCGTAAAGGCGGATTGTTGGGTCGGAATGTTAAAGACAACCTGATAGGCGAGATCGTCAACAACCGTTGGTGTCATACTCCCCGCTGTGACTGAAGTGCCGGATCCCTGTGAGGCCACGGCAGCATCGATACCGACCACGTTATTAAATTCTGTCACCATCGGTTGGACGTAGCCACCAGGATCTGAAGAAAAACAAACCGAGATTGCACGAGCACCGGCCACAATATTGAAGGCCGTGGCAATGGCGATGGATTGAGTGTCAGCACTGTCGTAATAGTTTACCCGGATCGAATAGGAATTCCCTTGGTCGTCCGAGACCGTGGGCGTGGGGTCGCCATTGAAGGTGACCCCAACCACCACTGAGTTTCCCGCAGTCGTAAAATTTGGAAGCTGGTAGTGATAGCAATAAGGACTTGACATACTATTGTTGCGTGTATTCGAACTGCTGACGTGTTGGACGAGCGTAGGGGAACCGACTGACGACGAAGTAACCGTGACCGATGCCGTGGCCGACTTGGTCGGATCAGCCTGGCTGGTGGCGGTGACGGAGTACGTTCCCGCGGTGGCCGGCGCCGTGTAGAGGCCGATGCCGGAAACCGTACCGCCGGTTGCCGACCAGGTTACGGCGGTGTTCGTGGAACCTGTGACAGTGGCGGCGAACTGCTGCGTAGCGCCGGTCAGCAGGGCAGCCGAAACCGGCGAGACGGACACCGCGACCACCGGCGGGGTGGTCACGGTCACGGTCGCGGAAGCGGACTTGGTGGTGTCGGCTTGGCTGGTGGCGGTGACGGAGTACGTTCCCGCAGTGGCCGGCGCAGTGTAGAGGCCGTTGCTGGAAACCGTGCCGCCGGTTGCCGACCAGGTTACGGCGGTGTTTGTGGAGCCTGTGACGGTGGCGGTGAACTGCTGCGTAGCGCCGGTCAGCAGGGCAGCCGAAACCGGCGAGATAGACACCGCAACCTTGGTCACGGTCACGGTCGCGGAAGCGGACTTGGTGGTGTCGGCTTGGCTGGTGGCGGTGACGGAGTACGTTCCCGCAGTGGCCGGCGCAGTGTAGAGGCCGTTGCTGGAAACCGTGCCGCCGGTTGCTGACCAGGTTACGGCGGTGTTGCTGGAACCAGTGATATTGGCGGTGAACTGCTGCGTAGCGCCGGTCAGCAGGGCAGCCGAAACCGGCGAGATAGACACCGCAACCTTGGTCACGGTCACGGTCGCGGAAGCGGACTTGGTGGTGTCGGCTTGGCTGGTGGCGGTGACGGAGTACGTTCCCGCAGTGGCCGGCGCAGTGTAGAGGCCGTTGCTGGAAACCGTGCCGCCGGTTGCCGACCAGGTTACGGCGGTGTTCGTGGAGCCTGTGACGGTGGCGGTGAACTGCTGCGTAGCGCCG
Source organism: uncultured Acidobacteriaceae bacterium (assembly GCA_963779995.1). Lineage (GTDB taxonomy): Bacteria > Acidobacteriota > Terriglobia > Terriglobales > Acidobacteriaceae > Acidiflorens. The sequence goes on from CAVZZY010000002.1 coordinate 104,807, forward strand.
GTCAGCAGGGCAGCCGAAACCGGCGAGATAGACACCGCAACCTTGGTCACGGTTACGGTCGCGGAAGCGGACTTGGTGGTGTCGGCTTGGCTGGTGGCGGTGACGGAGTACGTTCCCGCGGTGGCCGGCGCAGTGTAGAGGCCGTTGCTGGAAACCGTGCCGCCGGTTGCTGACCAGGTTACGGCGGTGTTGCTGGAACCAGTGATATTGGCGGTGAACTGCTGCGTAGCGCCGGTCAGCAGGGCAGCCGAAACCGGCGAGATGGACGCCGCGACCACCGCTTCCCTGAACTCGCGGGTTCCTGTACCACAACTCGTAATCATTACGAGAAGGGCAAGCAGAATCCACAAGTTCCTGCTGATGTCGACCTTCAAAATGTGCCCTCTCCGCGAGAATTAAATCGGATCACGAGGATCGTGGTACTGTGTTGCACATCAAAAGCAGAAAGATAAGACATTTTAGTACACTGCAAAGGAAGACGAAGACACGTTGGTACTGTTACCACCGAGCACGGGTGGCTGCGGCCCGGGCTTCAACTAAAGCTTCGGCCAAAGGGCCATTTAACCTTGAAAATCAATTAGGTTAGCTCTCGACCGGAGAGCGCAGAAATGACAACTTAGGAAGCACTTCCTGCGAGCACTGTCGGCAGGGAGGAGAGAATGGGGTCTCCCCAGTAGAATTTCGGCTGCTTGATGAGCCGCCTTCCGAAGTTTTTCTCTATGGTCCATACTGTCTGCAACAGTTTGCGTGGCGCTCGACGTGCGAGCTATCGATTACATCCGTCGGATTAGGAGAGCCCAGAGGAGCTTGGGGTGAAGTCCAAGATGAGCCCTCGATTGGAGGAAGAGCGATTCATTCGCCAGTGACTGCGTTGAACACAAGCAGCCTCGTAGCGGTGCGGCGGCAGATGGATCGTTACTGCTCCACCCTTTGGCAGGTAGATAGCATAAGTCTCGCCCGGTGTGGCTAAACAGTAGTTTCCCTGATCGACCAGTATCATCGTGCGGCTCCGTCTTCCACCATTCGAAGCTTGTAAAGAAATCGACCATGTGGGCATAACCCTCAAGCATGGTTATCGAGTCGTCGCCACGGCTGTTCATCCAACCGTCGCCCGTGTCCGGCCACGCGTTCGTCCCTCGCCGTGCGCTCTCTCCAGTGGTTTGGTAGCCTTCAGCCACGACAATGTCCCAAACGGTCTGTCGTAAGGTGTCGACGGAGTCAGATCCCAGTCCTTCGGCCCACATGGGATAGTGGTCCTCGTAGCCGTATTCCTCGTTGGTTTGCGGAGTAATTCGGCCAAACCATTTCTGGATCTTGCGCTCCTTCAGCGTGGAGGGGTGTTGCTTTCTCGACCATTCCTGGAATGACGTAAAGTCAAACCAGTCAGACGTACGATCCTGGTAAGCGACGTGCACGGAGTGACTCAAGAGACGAGACCTGCTGGTGGAGACAGCGCGACCACATGGTTCTTACCTGTAAAGGAAGAAAATGGTCAGTCGAGGGCGACTGCAGTGAAAGAGCACGCGTCGCTTTCGCTACCTTGCGGGTTGATCGAATCGATTATTCATTTGCTGATCAGCCTACATGGCCATTGGCGGATGTTCGCGCTGCGAATTCGCCGATTGTTGCGAGATTCGGCCTTGGTGGCCTAGAAGGGCACAAATCCAAAGTCTCCATCCGGAAACAAACGAAGGAGAAGTGTGCGAGGCTGCAATGAACTTTCGCAAATGAATCTCCTTGCCGCTGCGGATGGCGGGCCGCCGGGAGTGCCCCCGACGAAAATCGTTTCATGTCGAGAACAGACGGGATGGGTGTAAAATCACTGTCGTTCTGGAACGAAGAAGGAGATTCCAGTTTAGAGGATAAGTCCCGCAGATAAGTTTGCGCGGATATGTCCGGAAGCTCTGGGCGAGTAAGCAACCCCATGGATAGTGTGGTACGAATGAACTCCTTTTGGCGAGATCGCTCTGTCTTCGTTACCGGTGCCACCGGGCTGCTCGGGTCATGGCTCGTTTCGCAGCTCTGCGATGTCGGCTCAAAGGTTGTTTGCCTGGTTCGCGACTGGGTTCCTCAGAGCGAACGCGTGCACAACCGTCGCATTGAGCAGGTCAGTACCGTGCGCGGCGATATTACCGACCGCGATCTGCTCGAGCGCGTGCTCGGCGAGTACGAAGTCGAAGTTGTCTTTCATGTGGCGGCCCAGGCCATCGTTGGCATCGCCAATCGCGACCCAGCTTCGACGTTCTCCACCAACATCGAGGGCACTTGGAGTCTGCTCGAGGCTTGCCGCCGCTCTCCAAAGGTATCGTCGATTGTTGTGGCCTCATCCGATAAGGCCTATGGTGATCAGGAGCATCTCCCCTACACCGAGGAGATGCCTCTGCTAGGCCGTCATCCCTATGAGGTCAGTAAGTCCTGCGGCGATATGATCACGCAGACCTATGCCGCCAGCTACAACCTGCCTGTTGCTATCACGCGTTGCGGAAATTTCTACGGCGGCGGCGATCTGAATTGGAACCGCGTGGTCCCGGGCACGATTCGCTCTGTCATTCGCGGAGAGCGGCCGATCATTCGCTCCGACGGCAACTTCGTGCGCGACTATATCTATATCGAAGATGCCGCTGCCGCGTACATGCTGCTCGCGGAGCGCCTCGCCTCTGATGCTGCCATTCTCGGCCAGGCGTTTAATTTTTCGTATGAAGTCCAAGTCAGTGTGCTCGACATGGTTGAACTGATCCTGCGGAAGATGAAGTCCTCTCTTCGTCCCGAAGTGCTCAACCAGGCGAGCAACGAAATTCATCGTCAGTTTTTGAGTGCCGAGCGCGCCCGCAGCGTCCTTAACTGGCATCCGGAGTTCACGCTCGACTCCGGTCTTGATCGGACCCTCGCCTGGTACCACGAGTTCCTGGGGGCGCCCGCCGCGATGGCACATGCAGCCACGGGATTACTCAAGCATGCAACCCGTTCGTAGCCTTAGCGGACGGCTCTTTCAGGGTGAATCAGGCTCTTTAGTCCCTGAAACAATGTGCGGTTAGGGGTATTCAAAAACTTCTGTTCTTGATGGTGCGCAACACCGTCTCGGAAAAGAAAATTGTGAACACGGCAGCGTGGAACGCTTGATGCCTTCCTGTGTTTCTCGAAGCTGCTGCTGGTGGATGCATCCGCCGCGTGGCAACGAGCCGGCGCTGAGCAAAGGCTGGAGGACGTGCTGCAACAGCTTTATCCCCAACGAAGCTATTTCAGCACTGCCTTACCGTCCCCCAAGACGGAAGGTGATAGTCTTCCACCGGGCAGGGGCAGCCGCCGTAGCAGCTGCCAATCGTTAGCCCAAAGGAACACAGGATCCACAGCTTAGCCCGTTCAGTCGCCGGGAGGTTCGAGTCGGCTAACGCGTTTTCGGTAACGAACCACGGCCCCTTCTCATTCGTCGTTGCTTGAATATGGGTCATCCGTTACTGGGTTAACAGCGCCATCTGGCGTCCCGCCAGAAGAAACGCACCCACGCCATAGTCATACGTCGTGCTGGCTGAAGTTGGCCCCGGACAGTTACACGCGGGTGATGGCTGCACATAACCCAGCAGGCCTGAAGGTTGAATAGCCGTGTTCGCGAAGAAGTTCCAGGCCTTCTCGACGACTGGCAAATATGTTTTCTGATCCAGGATGCCGCTGTTCAGGCCCCACGCAAGTCCATAGAGAAAGAAGGACGTGCCACTGCTCTCGGGCCCGGCGTAGTCGGTCCCACCGAGGTCCGAGTTCCAATAGCCACCGGGCTGCTGGCGCGCGGCCAGCGCCTGCGACATGGTAATGAAGGTGCTGAGGTATTCAGCGTAGTGCGGATCCGATACCGGAAGTACGGAGAGTACCTTCGCATGGGCCGCAAAAACCCAACCGTTGCCACGTGACCAGAAGGTGCTCGTGTTCACGTACGTGCTATCCCTCCACCAGAGGCCGGTCGTTGAGTCATAGAGCCCCAGCGAGTACTTTGCGTAACTGTAAAGTGCGTACATCTTGGTGTAATAGCTTGTGTTGTTGTAGATCGAGCCGAGTTCAGCGAAGTTGGGCATGGACATGTTGATCGCGTCGACCCACGTCCACTCGTTATCGACGGTACTGTTGACCATTCCATTGATGCTTTCCGTAATGCCGGACAGATCCGATGAAGTACCACTCAGTTGGTGTAAACGAATGTAGACCTGCCCAGCTGCTTGGTAATCGGGCCAGGTGGTCGTATTTCCGCCAATCAGGCTGTAGTTGTTTTGGCTTGCCCAGGACTGTGCAAAGCTTAGGTAATTCGCTTGTCCGGTGGCATCGTAGGCCGCCAGATCACCGCTGAAGTAAGTCGCTTGATCCCAGTCGCTGTTCCCCGGTGTTTCGCCGGGGAACACAATGGAATTGTTGTTAGGAATCCAATAATTGTTTACAGTTTCAATCGCCCCCAGGACCTGCGCTTGAGATGGCAACTGAAGGGGATCCGAAACGTAAGTGTAAGCGTTGTTCACCCACCGTCCTCCAACGTCCGAGTAAAGGGTCACGTAGATGGTGCTGCCATTCGCTGGCAGAGTGGACACCGTCGTGGTTTGCGCAAGGCCCAGATTTCCCGACGAATAGTAATCGTCGCCGCCCGCCGTGCTTCCCACAACCAGCCAGTAGGCCGACGCACCGGCGCCCGCCGTCCAGTTGACCGTCACGCTGCTTCCACTCAGCGTCGAGCCTGGCGTTGGCGTGGTTATCACCCCACCCGCCGTCGCGCTGAGTCCTGTGTAGGTATATGCATTGGGCACCCAAGCGCCGCCGATCAGCGAGTACAGGGTCACGTAGATGGTGCTGCCATTCGTCGGCAGTCCGTTTGCCGTCGCGGTCAGCACGTTGCCCAGGTTCCCCGACGAGTAGTAATCGTCGCCGCCCGCCGTACTTCCCACAACCAGCCAGTAGGCCGACGCGCCTGCTCCCGCCGTCCAGTCGAACGTCACGCTGCTGCCATTCAGCGTCGAGCCCGGCGTCGGCGTGGTTAGCACACCACCCACCGCCCCGTTGAACGCTGTGTAAGTGTATGCATTGGGCACCCAAGCGCCGCCGATCAGCGAGTACAGAGTCACGTAGAGGGTGCTGCCATTCGTCGGCAGTCTGTTCACCGTCGCGGTCAGTCCGCTCAGCTCCGCAGAGTAATAGTTGGCGCCGCCCGCCGTGCTTCCCACAACCAGCCAGTAGGCCGACGCACCTGCCCCCGCCGTCCAGCCGAACGTCACGCCGCTGCCGCTCAGAGTCGAGCCCGGCGTCGGCGTGGTTATAACCCCACTCGCTGCCGCGTTGAGTGCTGTGTAGGTATACGCACTGGGCACCCAAGCACCGCCGATCAGCGAGTACAGAGTCAAGTAGAGGGTGCTGCCATTCGTTGGCAGTCCGTTCACTATCGCGGTCAGCACGTTGTCCAGGTTCCCCGACGAATAGTAATTGTCCCCGCCCGCCGTGCTTCCCACTGTTAGCCAGTAGGCCGAGGCGCTTCCCCCCGCCGTCCAGCCGAATGTCACGCTGCTGCTACTCAAAGTCGAGCCCGGAGTCGGCGTGGTGATCACGCCTTGGGGAGATTGCGCGAAGGCTGTATTCAGGCAAACGATCAGAAGAGCAACGACAATGCTGATAAAGCGGGTAGACATATACTTAGCCCGGCATTTCCTGCTTGGCCCCAAGAACGGAAACGATTGTACACCTACTTCGCCTGCTCAATCCTTCCGAGACGTACTGCTCCTTGATTTGCTACATCGGTAGGTGCGACCCGTCCGCGCCGGCTTCATTACTCGCGCATTTTGAATGGTTAGCCTTTGGTGAGTTTCTTTGTAAGTCCCCACGTGCTTAGCCAAAAACACTAACGTCAGGGAGCTACTACTTATTGGAGTGTCCCCCAACCCGGCACATACGGCAGGGAACCGTTCAGACCCGAGTTCAGTCTCCTCGGCGTGTCGCTAAGCGCCGTCCGAAGGGATCGTATTCCGCTTGCGTCCGTCACTGTGTTGCCGTTGTTATAGGTGTAGCCGCGGCTTTGTCGACGGGTCGGAACGACAGCGCCGAATTGGCCCGAATTACGCGCCGCTGTCCTGCTATTGTCATCAAATCATTTAGTCTCAGATAATTGAAATCTAGGTTCGTCGTTGATAGGAGAATCTGTGGACGTATTTCACATCGTAGGCGCGCGCCCAAATTTCATGAAAGTGGCGCCCGTGATGAACGCGCTCAAAACGCGCAAGCACGTGGTCCAGACCCTGGTCCACACCGGCCAGCACTACGATGCGAATATGTCGGATGTGTTTTTTGAACAACTGGGCATCCCGGCTCCGGATGTGAACCTGGCGGTGGGCTCCGGGACGCACGCGTGGCAGACGGCCGAAATCATGACTCGTTTCGAGCCCGTGCTGCTCGAACGCCAGCCCGACATTGTGCTGGTTTATGGCGACGTCAACTCAACGGTCGCCACCGCTCTGGTCTGCGCCAAGCTTGGAGTGCGTGTCGGCCATGTCGAAGCTGGGCTGCGCTCTTTCGACCGCACCATGCCGGAGGAAATCAACCGGCTGGTTACCGATCAGCTCGCAGATCTGCTGTTTACTCCTTCCGAGGACGGAGACTTCAATCTTCAGAAAGAGGGAATTCCCGCCGAAAAGATCTTCCGCGTCGGCAACGTGATGATCGATTCTCTTGTGAAACTCTTGCCCGCAGCGCAGCGTCAGAACCAAAACAGCCATCCCCAGCGTTATGCTTTGGTCACCTTGCATCGCCCGGCCAATGTCGACGACAGTGTAATTCTGAAGCGTATACTCCAGTCTTTACTTGAGGTCAGCCGGGACCTTGCCGTCATATTTCCTGCACACCCGCGCACCCGAAAGCGTATTGCCGATTTCGGACTGCCTGCGGACCAGCTCCAGATCCTCGACCCATTGCCCTATCTCGAGTTCCTTGCCATGCAGTCGCGCGCAACCGTCGTCATAACCGACTCTGGCGGTATTCAGGAAGAGACCACCTACCTGGGCGTTCCTTGCTTGACGCTCCGCGAGAATACCGAGCGACCCGTCACTGTTTCCCTGGGAACAAACGTTCTTGTCGGCCGGGACCCAGACCGACTACGCTCCGAACTCTCCCGAGTCCTCGCCGGCCAGGCGAAGAAAGGAACCATCCCTCCTTTTTGGGACGGCCACGCGGGCGAACGAATCGCCGCCGTATTCGCTGACTAGCAGCCCGGAAGTTTCTCGCAGACCTTAACGTCGTCAAAGGAAACGCGCGACGGTCGTTCTCGATCGCTCTCATTCTCGCTGGAAACCTATGCGTGGACCTGACCCTGCTATCGCTGTCGGATCCCACGACGCCGCGAAGCTGGTTTTCTCGCTGTTTTTTCCTGGGTCCCGCAAAGAGTAAGATGAAATCGTGTTGTCCATCGCGGGGGGCGTAAATCGAAGCGGCCCGTTCGCGGATCTGCGCATCCAAGGAGGGTTTCACCATGAGCCACGTCATTCGTCTGCAGTTGATTGGCAGGGTTACCTACTACGCCGGTTGGATCGTGTTGGTATGTGGAGGCTTGTTTCACCTTAACATTGCAACGACGCTGTTCATGGCTATGCGTCTATCGCAGCGGAATCTGCTTGAGGTCAGCGTAGTGTTCTTCTTGATTTGCATGGCCTCAGAGCTCCGAGCCCACGCGTTGCCCGGAAACTAGCTGTCCACCCGTGTAAAAAGGTCCACGTAGGGACTGCGTGCACACCAAGTAGTTGGAACCTGCGACGCAGCTCCGTTCGAGCCTCCCGTGTGGGAATGGAATCGTGGCCCCCCGGGATTTCTTGCTAACGTCATGGCGGGTCGATCAACAACAAAACCGCAGCACAATCCGGTCAGTCGTAGGGCGCAAGAGTGAACGGCTCCTTCCCTAAAGACCTAAAGATGCCCCTGCCGCGCCAAGAATACTAATAATAGAGAGAAGCCGCTGAAGCTCTTTCCGGCCGATCAGATCTTGCGGCTATTAGCGTGCGTTATTGGCCATAAAGCAACATGGGTGTGGCACCTTGCTTTCGAAGTCGTAACCTCTCAACGCTACATATGCACGTGATGGTCTTCATCTCTGCCTCCGTCTAAACCGCCGCACATATTGCAGCTTCTCGATTCGCCAATGGGTCACGATGCCTCGCCAGGACTCTTTTCTGACCGGGATTTGCCCCGACAACCTCATGCAACCTGCCGGCTGTTAAAGGGGAAACGGTCCAGGAGATATGAAGTGATTGGCTGTCCAAGCGTTCAAACGTGGATCGCGCTTCGCAGCTGCAGCGTTGAGATAGCAGCCGGCAAGACTATTGGACCCGCCCGGAGGATTCCGAATATGGATGATGGCGGGCAATGGTTCGGTCGCGAGCCCGGCCCGGGTTGTGGCGAACCTCAGCGGTCTCTCCGTTTTCGTGACTCATAGGTATGAGTCAGATAGACTCATCATATGGCTAAGAGACTGCAAGTGATTCTGAAGGATCCGGAATATCGGGAGATTCAGCGCGTAGCGCGTTCGCGCTACATGTCTATTGCCGAGTGGGTCCGGCAAGCCCTGGATCTGGCACGCCGCCGAGAGCCTCTGGGCAGCATCGGGAAGAAGCTCGAAATCATCCAGAGGGCGGCCCAGCATGACTATCCTGTCGGTGACATCGACGGCATGCTGGCCGAAATCGAAGCAGGATACGGAACCGGTGCACGTTCGTGATTTTGGTCGACTCCAATATCCCGATGTATCTGGTCGGCGCACCTCATCCTCACAAAGCTGACGCGCAGCGTTTGCTCGAGAGGTTGATCACCGACCGTCAGCGTCTGGTTACCGATGCCGAGGTCTTGCAGGAAATCCTGCGCCGATATTTCGCAATCGGTCGCCGCGACGCAATCCAGCCAACCTTCGACGCTCTGCTCGGTGTAGTAGATCAGGTGCTGGCGGTAGACGTCGCGGTGGTGCCGCGTGCGAAGCAGATTGTTCTAAGACTGCGCGCGTCATGGCGGTCATCAAAAAAAACGCCCCACAACCCAGTCGGAGTCGTGGGGCAAAACAATGAACAGCTCCTCCCCCAGAAGTGCCGTTCGCGCACAGCGTACGACCGTTCCGCCAAGATAAGAATGGCACTTGTGTGCCAGGTGTTGGCACAAACGTGCCAATCCGGGCTTGCCAGCCACTGTCCGCGGGTACGTAGTGGTAGTTCTGGCCGGAGACGGACAGAAAATGGCTTGCAAGTGTTTGAATCTTGTTCGCCGGAATGAGTCGAAATTACCAAGTTGGTTCGTTTTTCAACAGCCTGCTTGTAGATATCCCGCGCATCAAATGTGGCTCGACTGTATTATGGCAATGTGGTGACGAGGAGTGACAGCGTGGGAAAGAAGTTCGTTCTGGTCGCGTGCTTAGCGACTGCTATTTGCGCGTCCGTTTCGCAGGCAACTGCGCATACCCAATCCATCACGATCGGCAAGTTCACCTACGTAGGTACAGGCCCCCAGACGAACAGTGACGGTACGGTCTCAGAGGTGAGTAGTTACGAAGTCCGCCTTGATACCACAAATATCACGATCGAGCCGATCTCTTTCAGCAACCTGATCTTGCTCGTTAAAGGAACCGAGCAGGGTAGCGGCGCTATCACCACCGGCCTCGGATGCGGCCTACCACCCTATGAGGCTCCATGCGACTTACGTTTCGAGGGAGGCCCAAGGTCGGCCGGCTTTAGTCTTGCGCCATGCGCAAAGCTGAACAAAGAGCAAGAATTGACGCAAACCTGCATTTCCATAGCAGTGCAACTGGTGTCCTCGACAGGGAAGAATTTCAGCTTCCCCTTGGCGAATGGTAACAAGTTCTGTGCTTACGGAATTAGCAACGTCTTCCTGCTAGCAAAGCCGGGCCAAGCGGCGTTAGAGCCTCGTTGCGATGCGCAAGGCTTCTGCAAGGGTGCCTCAGTCCCCATTATATTGCATGCCGCACCAGCAAAAAGTTGCAGTCAGTAAACCGAAAAAGGTGCGAATCCCGAAGGTCCGCTATGGATGGAGAACGGTTTGTCACCGCATAGCCTGGGCTTTGGTATAGTTCCTAGTGTTACGCCGTAGTCCCCAGATACTCGATTGCCAGGAGAATTCGGTTGGCCTTGTCCGTTGGCGTTTTTGGGTTGGGATACGTTGGTTCCGTATCGGCTGCCTGCTTCGCCTCGATGGGCCACAAGGTCATCGGCGTCGACGTGAGCCGCGCCAAAGTTGAGATGATGGACTCCGGTCGCACCCCGATCATCGAAGCGCGCATGACCGAGCTCGTGGCCGAAGCGCACCGCACCGGCCTGCTGCACGCGACTACCGACGCCACCGCGGCCGTGCTGAATTCCGAAGTCTCTTTCGTCTGCGTCGGAACGCCCAGCTTGAAAAATGGCAAGCTTGATCTCAGCCACATCGAGCACGTGGCCAAGGAAATCGGCGCGGCTATCCGCCAGAAGAAAGCGCCGCACGTTTTTGTTCTACGTAGCACGGTGTTGGCGGGAACGACCGAAACGGTGGTCCTCCCCATACTAGAAAAAGAAAGCGGCAAGAAGTGCGGGCGGGATTTCACTGTTTGCTATAACCCGGAGTTCATGCGCGAAGGCAGCGCCGTCGCCGACTTCCTGAATCCGCCCTACACCATTCTGGGAGCCAGCGACACCAGCCACCTCGCGCCGCTGCGCGAACTTTACAAGAATACTCCGGGCGCGCTCTACGAGACGACCATTCCGGTTGCCGAGATGGTTAAGTATTTCTCCAACTGCTATCACGCGCTGAAAATCGGCTTTGCCAATGAAATGGGAACCATGTGCAAGCATCTCGGTGTTGATGCACACGCGGTCACCAAGATTTTTACCTCTGACACGAAGCTGAATATTTCTGCCGCTTATCTTTTCCCAGGCTTCGCCTTCGGCGGTTCTTGTCTTCCAAAAGATCTGCGCGCCATCACCTACAAGGCCAAGGAACTTGATCTCAAGCTCCCCTTGCTCGAATCGCTCATGCCGAGCAACGCCGAGCACGTCGATCGCGCCGTCGAGATGGTGATGAACACGGGCAAAAAGAAAATTGCGCAGCTCGGCTTGAGTTTCAAAGCCGGCACCGACGATCTGCGCGAGAGTCCACAGGTGCAGTTGATCAAGCGCCTCATTGGCGAGGGTCTCGACATCAAAGTGTGGGACGAGGACGTTTCTCTCGGCCGGCTCGTCGGTTCCAATCGCCAGTACATCGAAGAGGTCATCCCGCATATCGGATCCGTGCTATCAGCCGACCTCGAAGGCGTGCTGAGCACTGCCGAAGTGGTGATCCTCGGCAACAAATCGGCGAGCAAAGATCAGCTTGCCAAGTACCTTCGGCCCGAGCACATCGTGATTGACCTCATTCACCTGGATAAGACGCTGCGTCCAGAAGGCGCCCGAACGTATGAAGGAATCTGCTGGTAGAAATTTACCGTTAACGGAGGCGCTGAAAAAGAATGAAGTGAAGTCAAGAAGGAGATTCCTCAATGAATACGCAACTCGCCGCTTCTTCCCTCTATACCGATTTGAAAAAAGCCGCATGGATGCGCGCCAGGCGAGGCTCGGAATCACCGGACTCGGCTACGTCGGACTCCCGCTGGCCTTGAGCGACAAGATCGTGCACTGCTAGCTGTCAGCTCTCAGTTAGGCACGCCGGACCAACAGTTACGCAAGCCACGGGTTGATAACAGGAACCGAAAGATCTTCAAAGTGCGTCATGTTACGGGTTGCGAGCGTGGCATGGTGAACGAGCACGATACCAGCAATCATCGTATCGCGCAGGTCACCGGGCCGACCTTTCTTTTGCCGAGACGCCATTAGGTCTCCCGCCTGTTGCGCAGCGGCAGCATCGAATGGGGCAACTCGGTACCCGACTTTGTCGAGAACAGCGTCGAACGCTCTGATCAACAGAGATCTTCGCTTTCCGAGGGGTATGACTTGCAACCCGAATCGGACCTCCATGATCGTTACTGAGGATGTCCAGACAGATGTCCGAGGCTGCTTGTCAAGCCAGACGACAACATCCTTGTCGGGTGTTTGGCGCATTAGCGCCGAGAGTACGTTCGTGTCCAGAATAATCATGACTCAAAGGACGCCGGTTTAATCTCATGTCCCCGCAGTTCCTGAATGTCGGAGTCTAGGCCGACCTTGGCAAACAAGGCCGATATTTCCGTACCGAGTCCGTCCACCGGGATGTCTCTTTCGTTTACAGCATTGCGGAGGATATCTCGTGCCTCTTCTTCCATGCTGCGACCGTGTCGTCGAGCGCGCCGCTGGAGCCGTACCTTCACTGCATTTTCAATGTTCCGGACCACAAGTTGTGCCATAGGTTCCCCGCCCAAGCCATATGATATCATGATATCATGCAAACTCGCTAGAGTTTGGTCGTGACGGACGTTTCTCTATCCCGTGGAAAACCGGCAGCCAGAACAATCGATTTTCTGCCTGAAAAGCCTTGCCAGACGAGGGCTTTGGTCAAAAGGCCATTACCTCCCTCGAACACCAGAACCGATTCCATCCGTAATCCCGGCTCATACGTTAACTCAATCGGCAATCGGCCTCGAGCTTAACTGTCTTTTCAATTAGGCAGATCGGTCAACAGTGATGGCACTAAAATCAAGGGGGCGGAATCTCGCGTGTCTCAAATCGTCCCATACCAGCAATCTCAATGAGCTTGTTGAGCAAGAAATCTTTATCTCCCGAATTCTTCACATACTCGACTACAGGCTGGATGCGCCTCCACTGTTCGTCGCGACTCAATCCACTCTCGCGCAAGACGATCAACCCTGGATGCACATCTACATCGAGGAGTTCGATGAAGTCTCGCGCATTTGTCGTAACAACTGCAAAATCGTGATCAAGCGCATATTGCCATATCTCATGATCCGCTCGACCAGCTAAGCCGATGTGCGGTACGGATTGAGCATATATGCCAACCTCGGCCAATTTGGCGACCAACGCCGGCGAGATATGCTCATCTAGGAGCAGGCGCATGACTACGTGGCCCTACGCTTCCGGTGAATGGCCAGCTGCTTTCTGGGGCGTCCCGGCTTTTCACCAAAGCGAGAAAATAGGCGAGCGTATGCTAGGTCTCGCTCACTGAGGCTGGGAAAATCTTCCACGATCTCTTGTTCGGGAGCACCCTTTCGAAAGAGCGACGCGACATGCTGTACTGGAATTCGAGTTCCTCGAAAAACGGGTTCTCCCCCCAAAACTTCGGGTGAGGAGACGATACGCCTCCTGCCCCAGCGGAAGGCTGCCAAATTCTTGGCAACCGTTTGCCGGAATGACTTGCACTCAACCAGCAACTGGATTTTCCCGGAGCGGTACACGATATCAGCGCCTTCTTTAGACCAGTGTGATGCTTTCGTGTCTCCACGTGCCAAGATTTGTGCTAGAGATTCTTTGTCCTGCCGGCTCAAGGGGAAAGGGAATTCAACCAACAGCTTCACAAGAAGTACATCGCCAACAGAGAACTGATGCCGCACCGCCTTGCCGGTTTTCCGTTTGTGCGACGGCTTCACCGATTTCTTTTCCAGTGCCGTCCGAATCGTTTCGGGCGACACTTCCGCAATGGCTGCCGCCTCATTCACAGAAAACATTTCAGTCATAACGATCTCCTCAATAAAAGATACCACCACAGGTGGTATCATATCAAGAGAGTGTTTTCCCGACGGCATTCTCGCGTTCAGCCAAGAACCCGCGCCAGCGAGGATGCCCGCGCGGGCTTATGCTTGCTCAATTCCCATCCCTCAAGACCAGCCTTGTCAATCGTTTTGGCGGCTAAATGGCTGCTATCGGAGCGGCCAAAAGGCAGACTCCAAAGCCTATTTGTTACGAAATCAGAACAAAGAACGGTGTTTGTGTTACAAGAACGCCTGAGCATTTCAGGATCATTGGAGTTCTCCCAATCTTTTTTGGGGCAGATGTGGGGACTTCAGGTTAGGCTGCGGAGACCAGTCGGACCGCGTGGAGTCGTGAGTGAGAATCGGGATTGATTTGGGTGGAACCAAGATTGAGGCTATTGCGCTTGCCGACACTGCTACTGGGGCCGGCGCCACGCTCTTGCGGCATCGGGTACCTACGCCTGTCGGAGACTACGCCGGCATCTTGAACGCCATTGCCGAGCTGGTCGCGTTAACGGAGAACGAGACAGGCCAAACCGGCACGGTGGGCATCGCCACCCCCGGTGCGATTTCGCCCTCCACGAGCCTCCTGAAGAACTCGAACAGCACCGTCCTAAACGGCAACCCCCTCGACCGTGACCTTGAGGCCCGGTTGAGACGGCGAATACGCATAGAGAACGACGCGAATTGCCTCGCCCTTTCGGAGGCCGTCGATGGCGCTGCTGCCAGCGCCCGCGTCGTTTTCGGCGTTATTCTCGGGACAGGCGTAGGCGGAGGCGTGGTGATAAACCGACAGATCCATGAGGGACGCAACAGAATCGCCGGGGAATGGGGCCATAATCCGCTTCCCTGGGCCCGTACGGACGAGCTACCCGGCCCTGGTTGTTATTGCGGGAAGCTAGGCTGTATCGAAACCTTTCTGTCGGGTGCCGGCCTGACGCGCGAGTACCGCGTACGCAGCGGCCAACAGAGAACGGCGGTTGCGATTGCCGAAGCGGCTGCGGCTGGCGATCCACTGGCCCACGAGTGCCTCGAGCTCTATCAGGACCGGTTGGCGCGGAGTTTGGCTTCGATCATCAATGTGCTCGATCCTGACGCGATTGTGCTTGGGGGCGGACTTTCCAATTTGACGTGCCTCTACCCGGCTCTGCCCGCGCTTCTCAAGTCCTATACCTTTTCCGCCGACGCTGGCACACCCATCATGCGCGCCATGCACGGTGATTCCAGCGGCGTACGCGGAGCGGCCTGATTATGGCCGATCAGCGCGTGAGGTGGAGGAGTCCGACGACGAGCAGCCGGATCTACAAATTATTTGCGAATAGGTGCGTTTATAGGATGCCCGTGATCGCAGCAGCCCAGGGCCTCCGCATCGGCTGTATCGCCGACCAACCGGGAACTACTTCATTCGTGGACACAAGGGCGTTTATCGGGACCAATCTGGAGGCATTGCCATGTCGCCGTTTCAGTAGGATCGAAATTGCTTGGGCAGCAGCGGAAAGCCCGTTACAATGGCTGCATTGCCCCCAGCCGGGGCCCGCAGTACACTGTCGCGGAGGTTTCTCATGGCCGACGTTGCCTACGTCTCTAACATTCACATCGAGCGCATCAAGGGACCATTGCGCGTCGCGCGCTTGCCTGGCGAGGCTCAGCCTGTCTATTTCAGCGTACACAGCGAGATCGCGAAGCACTACGGTCTGGACATGTCACGTTTCGGCGAGTCGCACGCATCCACGATCGACTACGTCGTCGCCGGACTGGGCGGTTGAATGCTCGGCACCTTTGCCGGCGCGCTGGATGCGCGCAAGATCAATGCTAAGGAAGGCCGCCTCACTGCTGACGTACGCGGTGATGTCGAAGAAGAAAACAAGGTCCTGATCATCCGCCGAGTGCACGTGACGTTTCACCTGCGCGCCGCGAATCCCGACGAAGTCCGCGAAACTGTGGATCGCATTCACAGCGTGTACGCTGAAGGGTGTCCCGTGTACCGCTCGCTGAGACCGGCGTTTCAGATCACCTCCAGCGTGGAGGTGGTGCCCGAGCAGGCGGCAGCAATGGAATAGGCATTCGAGGAGCGTCGGGCCAGCTGCTTCGCTCCGAGCGACCCACTCCGAATAGTCCCGGTTGCAAATCTCAAGCCAAAGGTCGTTCGCTCCGTTTAGTCCATACTTTGCCAGCCGCTGCTCGCCTGACCGAGTTGCCGACCATACATCCCGAATCGCCTCTATTGGGAAGTTAGCCCCAGGTTGGCTTGTAACTTCTTGCTGATTCGCAAATCACATATAATCTCTGTCTCTTGTCGTCTGCAACGGAGCGGAATTATGTACTCACGGACCGATAGCCGCAAGTTCAAAACCATCAGCCGGCGTGAGTTGTTGAAACTCGCACCGGTGGTAGCGCTGGGCGCATTTGCCATCCCGCAACTTCAGAAGCCACTCCTCAAGGGCGGTCTTGGCTTCAGCGATTGGGCCTCGGCAAGGCTCTTCCGCTCCGGCCATTTGGCGCCCGCATTTTCCGAATCCGACCTGACCCCTTTCGATAAGTTCCCGATTAACGATTACGACGTCGATGATCCGCAAGTGGATTTCGACAAGTGGACTCTCACCGTGACTGGCGCGGTACAGAAACCGGGAGATTACACTCTCGCGCAGATTCAGGCTTTGCCCAAGCACACGCAAAACACACGGCATGTTTGCGTTGAGGGATGGGACGTCATTGGCCGGTTCGGCGGTGTGCTCCTCTCCGACTTCCTCAAGATGATTGGCGCCGACCCGACTGCCCGCTTCGTGACCGTCGAATGCGCGGATGACTATTACGAGTCGCTCGACATGGCAACCGCCGTGCATCCACAGTCTTTGCTCTGCTACGAAATGTACGGCAGGCCCTTAACCCGCGAACACGGCGCTCCGCTGCGTCTGAGCATTCCCACGAAGATTGGCTACAAGCAGGCAAAGTACCTTACCGACCTCAAAGTGAGCCACGTACTGGAAAAGGCCGGCTATTGGGAAGATCAAGGTTATTCGGAATTCTATGGTCTGTAGCCTGGAGAGACGACTATGGCCACCCGCGCAATAGCAATCGAAGACGTGAAGACGGGCGAAGTAACAGAAGCGGTGTACGAACACCCGTTTGTGGTTCGCCTCTGCCATTGGGTGAACGCCGTAGCGCTGTTCGTGATGATCGGCAGCGGATTTCAGATCTTTCGCGCTTTTCCGAGCTTCGGCGCAAAGATCCCACAAAAGGACCTTCTCAACTGGCCCAAAGCATTCGCGCTCGGCGGATGGCTGGGCGGCGCGCTGCAGTGGCACCTCACCTTCATGTGGATCTACATCGCGACCGGACTGCTGTATATCGGTTACCAGATCTTCAGCGGAAACTACAAGCAGGTGCTCTTCGTGCGACGTGATCTCCCTGGCGTGTGGCCGATGGTGCGCCACTACTTTGTTTTTGGCCCCAAGCCGCCGACCAGGGAGGCCTACAACCCTCTACAGAAACATGCGTATACCTCTGCGATTGCGTTCGGCGCGCTGTCGGTGCTGACGGGTCTCGCGGTATGGAAACCGGTGCAACTCTCGTGGCTAGCGTGGATGATGGGCGGCTTCCACTGGGCACGGCTGTGGCATTTCCTGATCATGTGGGCGATGCTGGCGTTCGTGTTCGGACATCTGGTGATGGTGGTGCTCCATGGCTGGAACAACTTCGTCTCCATGTTGACAGGATGGAAGAAGGATCCGGAATACCGATCAGAATAGTGACGGTTTGTAATTGCAGTGCGTTCACGGTGAGGAACGATGCCGGAAGAAGTGACTTCGCTAGAACATCCAGCGAAACCATTCAACGAAGAGATGCTGATCCAGCGTATCCGGGATGGCGAGCATGATCTTTTCTACGAGCTGATCCGGCCGTACGAAAGGCGCCTGTACTCTACGGCCTTCGCCATTTTGCGTAATCAGGCGGATGCCGAAGACGTGGCCCAGGAGGCGGTGCTGAAGGCTTTTAAGCACATCCGGCAGTTCCGCGCGGAGGCGCGGTTCAGCACGTGGCTGACCCAGATCACCATCAACGAGGCGCGTATGTGGAGAAGAAAAGAACACGCCAACATTATGGAGCCGATCGTTGACCGTCAGGACGAGGAAGGCAACTATACTCCCCGCGATTTTGCCGACTGGCGCGAGATCCCTTTGGAGACCCTGGAACGCAAGGAGGTCCGGGAGAAGCTGGCCGAAGCGCTGGCCGCGCTGGGAGAGAAGTACCGCGAAATTTTTGTCCTGCGCGATATGCAGCACTTGAGCATCGAAGAGACCGCCAAGGCCCTCGGGATCTCAACCGCATCGGTCAAGACGCGCTTGCTACGGGCACGGCTGATGCTCCGCGATCTGCTGGCGCCGGGGCTCGGTGGTAGCTGGAGCAGTAAGCTGCTTTTTGTCAAGGGGACGAAGCCATGGTAGTCAGCTGCGAAGATGTGTGGCGGGAGATTTCGAACTATCTCGAAGGTGAAGTCGATGCAAGCTTGCGCGCTGCTATGGAAGAGCATCTTCGTGGCTGCAAGCACTGTACAGCTGTGCTCGACGGTACGCGGAATGTGGTTCAGCTGTACGGCGACGAAAGGATGTTCGAAGTACCGCTAGGCTTCAGCCACCGTCTGCACCGGAGACTCGAAGAGAATATGCCTGGTAACCGGCGAAGCTTTCTCGGATGGATGGTCGCTGCTGCAACGGCAGTCCTGGTCGCCGGCAGCTTTGAGGTGGCCAGATCTTCCGTCTTCAGCCGTCCTGCCCTGCGTTCCGAACATGCGCGGCCTGGTACCGGCGTGCCCCCGGATATGATGGTGGTGGTTTCGGCGGATGGGAAAGCGTTTCACGCAGCTGGGTGTCCCTTTATCCACGACAAAGCACACATTCAGACAATCCAGGCCAGGGAAGCGCTGCGACGAGGGTACGCCCCTTGCGTGCGCTGTATGAAGAAGTATCTGACCGCTTGATCTCAGCTTGTGCTCATGCCAATCGTCAAGTCTTCCTTCGGAAAGACGCGTACATGGGAGCGCGCAGATTTTATGGACTGGGGCTGAGGTAGAAGTTCAAGGTAGCCGGTGATATTGCCTGCACCAGCTACCCTGAAGTCGAACTTGACGAACGCAGGCGCGGGCTAGTTCTGCTTCATGCTGTCGTCGTGCTTCATGTTGTCGTCTTTCTTCATGTCGTCTTTTTTTGTCTTGTCCTTCTTGGTTTTCTTGGACTTCGCTTCCTTCTTCGTGTCATCCTTCTTCGTGTCATCCTTCTTCATCTGATCGTTCTTCATCTGGTCTTGCTGCATGTCGTCGTGCTTCATGTTGTCCTGCTTCGTGGTATCGCTGGACTGCCCAAAAGCCGCGAGGCCCACTGACAGAAGACACATTGCCATCAACCTGCGAATCATCTTGTTCATGAATTCTTCTCCAATTTTCGAATTGACGCCGAGGAACCTGGGCGCTCATATGGGATGTGAAGCGCCATGAAAAGTTACAGTATCCCCCAACCCAATGTCTTGGGCTGAACCTGCGGCGTGGCAGGAATCGGGATTGTTTACAGAAAGCGGTTCCTTCAGACTAGCGAGCCCATCGGAGTGAGATAACAGGCCGCCAAAGGCATGCTGAGACAAAAGAAAGCCTAGACAGGCCCTCGTTTTGAAATTCCCTGCCAACTCCACTCTCGAAGCTGAAACTTTTACTCCTCTCGGCACTCCTATCTGGTAGCCCACGGTAGTCCGCACTAGAAAGGGAAAACGAGATGACTGCATATCCTTCGATCCGCGTTGCCCTGGTTCTCTTGGGATCGCTTCTTGCCACTACGGCCTGCAAGGCCAAAGCAGGCACCGCCGCCCCGCTTCCCGCGCCCGTTCTGGATGCCCCGCGAGCCGCCACATCCGGTCAACAGACCGCGGTCGTCGCCGGCGGATGCTTCTGGGGAATCCAGGCTGTCTTTCAGCACGTGAAGGGCGTGATCAGCGCGACCTCCGGCTATTCCGGAGGCTCTGCCAAGACCGCCAAATATGAGATCGTCAGTACCGGCGAAACCGGTCACGCCGAGTCGGTCGAGATCGTGTACGACCCTTCGCAGATCACCTACGGCGAGTTGTTACGGGTCTTCTTCTCCGTGGCCCATGATCCCACGCAATTGAACCGCCAGGGTCCCGACGAAGGAACGCAATACCGCTCCTCAATTTTCTACGCCAACGATGAACAGAAGCGTATTGCCGAGGCTTACATCACACAACTCGACAAGGCCGGGATCTTTCCCCGTCCGGTGGTGACCAAGGTGGTGCCACTGCAAGCCTTCTACCCGGCCGAGGCCTATCACCAGAACTACGCTGCCCTGCATCCCAGCCAGCCCTACATCATGTACAACGATGCTCCCAAGGTCGAGCACCTTCGCCAGGAGTTCCCTGATCTCTACACCGGAAAGTAGGAGAGAGCTATGTTCAACTCCGATCTCGACCGCGAAGGCTCCACAAACGTTCGTCGCCGTGTGTTCTTGACCAGTGCCACAGCGGCCATAGGCGGCCTGGTGTTCTGGCAGTGGAAAGAACCGCACGTTCTGGAAGCCGCGGCTGCCGCCGCCACCGAGCCCAAAGAAGTCACGATCGTTCTCTTCTCTGACGCTGGGCGGCGCTTAAACAAAGTCAGCATCGCCAAGGTCATTAAGACCGCAGCCGAATGGCGCAAACAACTCCCTTCCGGAGTCCTCGACATCACGCGCAACGCCGATACCGAAATCGCCTTCTCCGGCAAATAGTGGAACCTGCACGACAAAGGAATCTACCGCTGCACCTGCTGTGACAATGCGCTGTTCGACTCGGCCACCAAATTCGACTCCGGCACCGGCTGGCCCAGTTTCTGGGCGCCCATTGCCGCCGAAAACGTCCGCGAGATCCGCGATACAACTTATGGAATGGTTCGAACCGCGGTTTCCTGTACCGAATGCGATGCCCACCTAGGCCATGTCTTCGACGACGGCCCAGAGCCCACGCACCTGCGCTACTGCATGAATTCTGCGTCGCTGCGCTTCGTGAAGCCTCCCTGATGGGGTGCGAGTGAACTTGTTTCGAAAGTTTCACGCGCCTGAAACCAGTTGACACGCTCAAAACGAAAAATGCCCGAGATCCTTTCGAATCTCGGGTATTTTGTTATCGCTTAGAGAGCGTCGTACCCTTAGACAGCGGTAACGTTCTCCGTTTGCCAGCCCTTGGGCCCCTTGGTCACGTCGAACTGCACGGTTTGGCCTTCTTGCAGGCTCTTGAATCCGCCAGCTTGAATAGCGGAGAAATGCACGAAAACGTCTTCGCCATTTTGACGGCTGATGAAACCATAGCCCTTGGCGTCGTTAAACCACTTCACTGTTCCTTGTTCCATTGATATTCCTACTTCCATTTTGGTTTTCTGCTGAGAAGAATCGGTGCCGGTGAGAAGGGGTGACGCTGGTTGGCGGTACCTGTCTTTCAACTGCGGGTGAATCAAACTTAGCTGATAGTGTTTCGATGCATCGCACCGAGATAACGACTCAGAACCTTGCAACACGTTCGCTACGGCGCTCCAAATGCAAGGAACGAGGTCGGTAACTGTATCGGCTAAACAACCAGAAGGCTCACCGAGAACGCT
Organism: uncultured Acidobacteriaceae bacterium; assembly: GCA_963779995.1. Lineage (GTDB taxonomy): Bacteria > Acidobacteriota > Terriglobia > Terriglobales > Acidobacteriaceae > Acidiflorens. Next base: position 126,091 of record CAVZZY010000002.1, read on the forward strand.
ACCTGGATACGGTAGACATCTCGGGCTCGCGTCTCCTGGATGTGCTGCATGTTTCAATCTCTCCGAGGGGCAATCTGGGGCGGTTTGGGTCCAATAACAGGTCCATGATTTCAGGGGATCCCGATCGCGCCATTACTTTTGGATTGCCGACTACTGGGCCAGAATCTGTTCTTTGCCTTTCCCACAAGCCCGTTTGAACGAAGCCTTAGCGGCAGCCGCTTTCGCGTGTCCGTGTCGGCAGTGTGCCTCTGAGCGAATAAGGTTGGGTCATAAGGAGCTAACCTATGACCCACCTTCGCAAAATGATGCTCGAAGAACTCGAGCGTCGTAATTACGCTCAGACTACCATCGACTGCTACATCCAGACGATCGAAGATTTTGCGCGTCACTTTCGTCGCCCTCCGGATCAGCTCACTCCGGAGCACTTTCGCGAGTACCAAGCGTATCTGTTCCGCGAGAGAAAGCTGGCTGCATCCACCGTGACGCAGCGGCTCGCGGCTCTGCGGTTCTTCTACACGCAGACGATCAGGAAAGCCTGGAGCGTAGCAGATACACCGTACCCGAAGAAGACGCGACCCTTACCCAGCATCTTGAGCCCGGAAGAAGTAGCCCACCTCATCGACTCGTCCCAGACTCGGTTTCATCGCATGGTATTGATGACGCTCTATGGCACGGGAGTACGGCGCGCAGAGTTGGCTCGCTTGCAAATTTCCGATATCGACAGCCGACGCATGGTGATCCACATCCGCCGTGGCAAAGGACGCCAGGACCGCGATGTCATGCTCAGTCCCAGGCTACTCGAAGCCTTGCGCGACTACTGGCGTAGCCTGAAGCGCAAACCCACCCAGTGGTTATTTCCGGGCGGATCCCGGCACACCTCCAATCGTCCCATCACTCCCCGAGCGGTGTGGTATGCGTGCCAACGTGCTGCCCAGCGGGCGGGACTGCAGAACCGGGTTCATCCCCACACGCTGAGACATTGTTTCGCTACGCACTTGCTAGAAAACGGAGCCGACCTGCGCACCATTCAACTGCTCCTTGGACATCACGATCTGAAGGAAACCACGATCTATCTGCATCTCTCGCGACGGCATCTCAACGCCACCGCCAGTCCGCTGGACTCGCTCAAGCTGAAAGATAAGTCACCGCAGAACCCGTAGATGAACCGGCCGCCGCTTGAGGTGGCCGATCTGGTTCGCGTCGCGGGACGCGCCTTCATCGAACGCAGTCGCCGGTGGATCACCTGGCAACACGTCAAAGTGCTGCGAGCCATCGCGCGCTGTCGCACCGCTGCCCTGGGCGGGCATCTCGATGAGTGCATCGACTGTGGCTACCGTCCGGCCATCTCTTACAACAGCTGCCGCAACCGGCACTGCCCGAAGTGTCAAGCCAACACCCGCGAGCGTTGGCTCGAAGCGCGTCGCCAAGAACTTCTCCCCACGCGCTACGTCCATGTTGTCTTTACCCTACCTCATCAACTGGCGCCACTCGCCTTGCAGAACAAGAAACTGCTGTACCATCTCTTGCTGCAGACCAGTGCTGCAACCCTCCTCGCAGTCGCTCGTGATCCCAAACATCTCGGCGCGGAAATCGGCTTCTTCAGTGTGCTCCACACCTGGAATCAAAAACTCGAACTTCACCCGCACGTGCATTGCGTCGTGCCCGCCGGCGGATTGTCGCTCGATCGCACCCACTGGATCCAGCCACGCTACCCCTTCTTCCTTCCCGTCAAGGTGCTCAGCCGCGTCTTTCGCGGTAAGTTTGTGGCCGCTCTCAAACGCAACTTCCGGCAGGGCAAGCTGGGCTTCCATGGCAAACTGAAACCCCTCGCTCACCCCAAAGTCTTCTCCGCCTGGATCAGAACCCTGTTCCGAAACGACTGGCACGTTTACTCCAAACGCCCCTTCGGAGGCGCCGAGCATGCGCTCTGTTATCTAGGCCACTACACCCACCGCGTCGCCATCTCCAACCACCGACTCGTCTCCTTGTCCGATGACCAAGTCACCTTCCGCTGGCGCGATTCCGCTCACCACAATGAACGCAAGTTAATGACCCTGGCGCTCGATGAGTTCCTGCGCCGCTTCCTGTTGCACACACTGCCCAAAGGCTTCGTCCGCATCCGCCACTTCGGCTTCCTCGCCAACCGCCGGCGCACTGCTCTGCTGCCACTTTGCTATCGACTACTCGACGCAGAACCACCGTCGCAATCCGAACCAGAAGCGTCGCCAGCCAAGCAGCCGAATCCACTTTGGCGCTGTCCCAAATGTGGCGGCTCCATGGTGGTCCTCGAAAGACTTACTGCTGCCCAGCTCCAACTTCGTTCTCCCCCCTGGTTCGCCGGAGCCGCGGCATGAAACTCCCATTCCGATCTCGCTCGCTCGGTACCTCCCATCACCTGCAGGCGTGGTGCGCCCTGGTTGCCCCATACCAAGTTCCTGGCTTCGAGCTTTCGTTCGCAAACTACAATCGAACCAGTCCGGTCCCCGCTCCGATTCGCTCCATCACCGATTCCCCGAATCTCTCTCATTACCGAAACACCATTGAATTTGCATAAATGCTTCCTCGCCGGCGGCTTCCTTCAAACAGCTGTATCGGACGCGCCCCGTAGTAAGTGGCAGCTAGAATTCGGGAGTCGGGCGGGGCGCGTCCGATACAGCACTAGCGTTTCTGGACCACTTTCGCGTTGCGGGCAGGGTGTTCCCCAGTTTTAATCAGCCCACTTGCACCGCGAGCATCGAGACCGAACCGCCATCTACGCCCTCAACAGGAAATGTGAGCGGCTCGGATGGTGTGCGAGTGCCGGCAACGTAAAGCAGCGGCACATAATGGTCCGGCGTGGGCACTGATAGTTCCGCTTCACTGCCGAGCTGATCCTCGTAATTCACGAGCGGCTTGTACTCTCCCGCGAGGAGCAACTCGCGGACTCGAGTTTCAAACGAGATCGCCCAATCGTACGGCTCCGGTGCGTGCCGTCCCCAAGCATAGGCATGCAGGTTGTGCACGATGTTGCCGCTACCGAGGATGAGAATGCCTTCTTCTCGTAAGAGCGCCAGGCGCTTGCCGACTTCGTAATGGAACGAGGGCGGTTGCGTTTCATCAATGCTGAGCCACCTGCCGTGATTGGGTTTACCACATGACGGCTGCGAATCCCATGCTGTCGTTCATTCCGGGTGGTACCGTGGCATGCGGAGGGCAAGATCGGATTGGACACGCAGATGCAGTCGCTTTGGCTGCCCGCGATTCAGGCACAATTGGCGCTGGGTAGAAAGAATCCGACTACCGCCCTGAATACCCTGCAACCTGCTTCACCGATCGAGTTGGGGCAAATTGGGTTCGTCGCCAATATTTCCTGCCTCTATCCCGTGTACGTCCGCGGAGAGGCATACTTGACAGCCAGACAAGGCAGTGCTGCTGCCGCCGAGTTTCAGAAGATTCTCGACCACAGCGGGATTGTATGGAACTGCTGGACGGGAGCATTGGCGCATTTGGGCGTGGCACACGCCAATGCCTCGGAGGCGAAGAACGCGCGAGGCGCCGATTCCGAGCTCGCCCGTACTCGCGCCCTTGCCGTCTACAAAAGATTTCCTCACCCTCTGGAAAGATACCGACCCCGACATCCCCATCCTGAAGCAAGCTAAAGCAGAGACGCCACGCTGCAATGAGCGCGCTCAGCCTTTTCCGGTTGCCTTGACAGATGCGATTGGATTCGTTTCCCAGCGCATGTTCTGCCGGTCCCAGGCAATGTCATTGCGGGCGATCCTAAGCACGCTCCTGTTCGACAGCAGCGCGTGAACCTCCGTGTCGTCAACGTGTTCGACCACCGCGGTCCCGCGCCCGAGAACCGCCACACGGTCGCCCTTTTTCAATGTGCGCTCCTGTTGGCGTCGGGCGTAGTACTGCGTGCGTTTCCCGATCAGATAGTCCAGCCCCGCCGCGTCGAACCCCGAGCCCTTCCGGCACAGGGGGATGCTCTGCCCGCCTCCAACGATGAAGATGTTGGTGCTATACGCAGCAAGGGCCTCTAGGCGGGACTCCATTTCCTTCGTGTCGGATGGGATCAAGTCGGGCGGCAGGAACAGCGTCTTGGGATAGGCGAACTGAGCACGCCATCCGAGTTCGTGCTCCACGACCGTTCCCCACAGGTAGACCTCGCCGTGGATTCCGTACCGCTCGTATCCCGCGCTGCGGAAGTGGTGGAGCGTTTTGACTGCGTAGACGCCGCAGGTGCAGTTGGTTTGCGGAGGCTCGTGGGCATCATGCACAGCCTCCGTACGCCCAGCGATGGGTCCGACGACAGTAGAAGCCCTGCATCTCGCCGCCAGCGACTGGCCGGGATGCCACCGCTCTCCGCAGAGTGACTTCAAGCCCGTGGTACCCCACGTCCAAACACGGTAGCCGATGATCGGAGAAATGTAGTCAGGGATGCTCATTGTTTGGCTGGCACCTGCTCGGGCTCCGGCGCTGGCGACTGAATCGGCTCGGGCTCAGCTTCGCGGGTTGGCTGTTCCACTGGAAGTTCCAGCGGCTCCACGACGATGGTTCTCAATGGCTTACCAATTTGCATGTGTTTGCTCCCTTCGACGCTCCCAGCCGCCTACTTGCCGAAGGGCGAATCACCGAAGAACGTCTCAGTCGAGAACTTTCCCGTGGTTCGATCTTGGGTGGTGACGGTCGTGACATCATTGAGGCGGTTGATGGTGACGGTTTTGCCTTTCCCGGATCGCAACCGTCAAAGACCCGATTTTCTCGCCGTTATTGTTGATGTCGCGAGAATCTCCTTCAATTCGTCCAGTGTCACCTGTCGCCAGTCGGAGCCCTCTTCTAGCAGTTCCAGACTGGGGACGGCAGCGGTCAGGGCAAAGCGTCCGATCTGAGGATCGTCGATCAAGATGTCGAGATCGTCCGAGCCAAGATCGTGACGCAATCGAACCGATTCGAAGGTGATCCCGCTTACCCTCACATTTGCCTGTCGTACATCTGCTCGGTTAGGTTTGTTCATAACTGGGCACGACATTCTGGGCAAACCAGCGATGTCTCGTACTTCTCGTCGAGCCGCTTGCTGGCAATTTCAGCGATCACACTTTCGGGTGCGAGAAGGTTGAGTCGGCAAGAGATGTGATCGGTCATAAGTTGGCTAATGGCGCTGTTGGGCAACCCCATAAGTTGTTTCTTCAGAATCGCCCCGATGCAGAGCGAGCCCACCACTCGCTCTATGAGATTGGGGGAACGAGCGAGGCTTCGCTGTTCCTCGATGAGGTCCTCCACGCTGATTTCCTCTTCTCCGCTGTAATAGTCGTGCACGCATTCACCTGCATTTCTGTTATACCCAGTTGAAGCAAGAAATCGATAGGAATCCTAAAAAACAGTTGGAGTAACCACACAAAAAAGTGACTGTCGTGCTATCCCGCCAACTTTATTTTGGAATTCCTAGCGATTTGTCGGAAGAAATTGGTAGAAGAGTAGTGGGAGGAAATCATGCCACTACAAAAAGAGTTCATTCGGGACGGCAAACGCAGGATCATCGGCTCGGTCACGACGGGCTACGTTGGTTAGTTCGAGACCATCGTCAGGGACGAACAGAACCACATCACTGGGCGCACCAGTGAGGGATTCAACACTACTCGGGACGAACATGACAAATTGGTCAGCATCAATTCGGCTGACGCTGGCCTGCTGCTCGGAAAGCGAAAGTAGCCACGAGAATCGTTGACCAACCTCCCCCGCAGCCCTCCCACATTGCAGGTGCATAAACTCTTTCGGAGAATTAAATGGAGCCTGAGTTTCGTTTTTGCCTTAATGGTGAGGTCATACGGAGCATCCGCGTACAAAACGAAATGATCGACGGTGAGCCCATCGGCAAACTACAGATCGCCGTTGAGGACGAAGCAATTGGGTGGTTCACCATCGACGACAACGAAAATCTGTGGGACAAAGACCTGCCGAAGTTTGTTCTCAAGTATGCCACCATTCCGATGGCGGCGGGGCAGGGCTGGCAGAGGGTTACAACAGGAGAACTACTGGACGTTTTGGAGTCTGCGGGGCTCCTGATTGGCGGTGACGATGAGTAAGTTGAGCCGTGCCGACTATACCGAGTACCTCGTCGGGAAGACGATCAAGCGAGTCCACTGGAACAACGACGAAAAGAGAAAATGCTTGACCTTGGAGTTTGCCGATAAGACCCTTTGCTCATTCAGGTTTGACTTGACTGTGGACGAGGAAGCCGAATTGTCCGACTTCGCCAGCGGCAACCCTTCGAGGCACCGAAAGCTCATTCCGCTGCCGCTCGTTCGTCTGCCTGTCAAACCTTTGCTGTGACGGGTTGCCGTTCGCCGCAGAGTACATCGCCCAATGCCCCCATTTTGCCATCGTTCCACGGAGGTTATATAACCATGCAATCATTGAAGCTGAGTGAGACCATGGAATGCCCTCTCTGTCTGGGAGCAGGTGAACTGAAACGGAGTGAGGTTCTAGATCGACTCGGCGTGAAGGATTTCGCCCGCGTTGCCCAGCTTAGCGCTGAGGAAGCCTTCCGCTTGCTCCAGCAGAAGCACCAACACGATGATCAGAATATCTGGACTCGCTTCGAGACCGAACTGGCGAGGCGAACTGCTGACATTGAACAGCGCCACAAGGATGAACTTTACAGCCTGAAGAGTGCGGAGCAACAGAAGACGCACGAAATCGAGCACGCCAATCGGCGGGTCGAAGACTCCCTGCGGGAAGTAGCCGAACTTCGGGAACGGAATCGGCCTGGCCTGGCCCGGGACTCTGTTTTCCGATCCGACCGGATAAAAAAAGAGCTTGACATATAGCGAAGGAAAAGCGAATATAGTGGTGATGCAAAGTCCGAGCAATCGCAAACAGCTGCCAGGAACCGCGCGACTCTCTGGCACACACAAACACTTTCGGGAAGGTCCCTGGGTGCGTCTCAGGCCCGAGTTTGTGCACCCGGGGTGCACAAACATCGAATTGCTTTTGTGGTCTGAGCGTGGGCTAAGTGGCAACGAGGACAGACAGCATTTCGTGGGAAGTCTCCTGGGGCGTCCCAGGACCGAATTTGTGCAGCATGGATGCACAAACAACCTGGGATTGCTTTGTGGCCTGAGCGCTTCAGACAAGGGCAACGAGGACCGGCAGCATTTCGTTTGTGCAACCTAGTTGCACAAGGCCCGCGAGATACCGAAGAAAAATTTGAGCGGGGAAGTCGAGAAGGAACTGACTGGGCGCGAAACCGAAGCGTGGGAGATTCGTTTCTGCGAACTGCGAGCCGTGGGGGAGGAATTAGGGGGCGAGCAAACCTTGGTCGCGCTCTTTCCAGCGATCGTGATATGCGGGGCAGCGCTGCTGCCAATCGCCTCGACGGGATCGTTAAGACGAATCTTTGAGGGTTTTCGGCGTTCAGGCGAAACAATCCGAGAATCGCTGCTGTTGAACACGGGACGATTGCGCAGGGCTGCGAGATCTGTCCAGAGGATGCGCTAGCGCTTGGCGTTTGGACTGGCCTAGTTCTGTAAAACGCAGGAAGCGAGCCTGATGTGACCGTTGTTGCGGACCCGGTCGGACCAGGCCGCCTCATTTTGGCTCAATGATATGAAGTCCCTTGACCAGCGCGAAATGCCGTTTGTTGAATGTGGCCACATGGCTGCCCCGTTCGAACGCAGTAGCCGCCACGATCAGATCGTAAGAACCGATCATTTTGCCAGCCGACTGCAATTCCGCCCAGATGCGGGCATGTTCATAAGCGGTTTGCTCGGTGTAGGGAACAATGGGCAGCGCGGCCACCACGGTCTCGAGATATTTTCGACGCTTGGACTTTTGCGGTTCGACTGCACGTTCCACCCCGTGCCAGAGCTCCGCTATCGTGATGGCGGCGATTTCAAACAAGTGGTTTGGAAGCGATGCGACCCAGCCCGCGAAATCAAAGACGCCTCTTTCGCCGCGAATGACGACATCGGCATCGAGCATTATTACCATTTGTCGGTCGGGGGTTTGAGGCGTTGACGCGCCGTTTGGAGATCACGGCGCCATGCTCGAGCCGTCGTCGTTCCGGCAATTCGGTTTTGGCCAGTAGCTGAGCCAGGTCGCGCCCAGAGCAGACTGCTTGCATTGTCCGGCACCAAGCGGGCAAAAGGAGCGCCATTTTTGAGGAGCACAAAGGTGACGTTTTGATAGTGAGCGCGGTTGACGCAATCGGCGAAATTGCGCGCTGCCTCCGTGACGCTGATAAAGCTCTCTTTCACAAAATCAGATTATCAGATTTCCTGTAGAGTGTCCAAGAAATGTGGTCACGGCGAGGCCGACTATCTTGTGTTTGTCGACGGTGTCGTGGTGGAGTCGTCGAAAACCCGAGCGAGAAGGTATGACGCTGACGAATTGCCTCTAGGGTCTGAGCGCGGGCTAAGTGGCAACGAGGACAGGCAGCGTCCGATTGTGCAACCTGGTTGCACAAGGCAGTAAGGAGGTGTTGTGATGGAGGTCGGCTTGCCTTGCCCGGCTTTGGTTTCACGGTCAGATTCCGCTCCAAACGACGCAAAAGGAGCACTTGGCGAGAACTTACTGGTAAGGTACTTGGTAGGAATTTCGATGCAAATGCCGTGACAACTGTATTAGCCTTTCATAGGGGAGAATGCCCGAGCGAGAACCAAAGATCTGCTGGCCGCGCTAATCGCGGCAAGAGAGGGCATCGATTATGCGCAAAGACAAAGACTTAGTTAGCCGCGTCGTCAAGCAATTGGAAACCGACAGAAAGAGCGCAGAAGCGGAGAAACGAAAGGCTGATCAAGAGGAGAAGATAAAAGAGGCTCAAGCACCCAGCATTTGGCAAGCGCTCGGGCAATGGATCAAGAAGCTTTGCGAAGATTGCAACGCCCAAGCGAGGGCAAACCTGTTGGAATTTAAAGCAGGGGGAGCTACGAATTCGACGTAGTCAACCACGTTCCTTCCCAACCCGACACGTTGCATGTGGTTTTCAATCCGCCGGCGTACACGATTACATATCAAAGAAAATCCAGTGGTCGCTTTGCGAAGGAGGCGGATACAACGCTCGAATTGATCAAGGGAAAGGCAAACGGTACGTTTTGTCCCAAGGTCGATGGGAAAAAGTTCTGTTACACCCTTCTTGATGATACGACTACGACTATGACCGTTGAAGAGATGGGCGAACAATTGATCAAGGCTTTGGTGCCGGAGTTAGCTACCGGTTAGAGTAAGAATGAGATTCCGCCCACCCGAAGGCCCTGAACCTTCGTTACTGCTGCCTCGCCAAGATTGGGTACTCTGGTACCCCCAACCAGGATGTTTCGCAAGGCGCATCGCGCTTATTCTGGTCGTGACGCGGACGTTTCTCGATCCTGTGGGAAACCGCCAGCGAGAACAGTCCAGCCTTGGTCCCGTTGCGTAAGATCAAGCGAGGGAGAGTCAAAATGGCAACCAACGATGCGCAACTGAATCCGGGCGCATTGCCTGGTGATGATCGCTCTGAGCCTTGGAATAGCGCGGAGTATGCGCCCGATGGTGGCGCGAAGCAGAAGTCGACAGAGATGACAGCGGTGGCGGACGAAGGAGAGAAGGCCGACGGAAACGGTCAAGAGCTGCAGCGGCACATGCAAGGACCCCAAGCACCTGCCCAAGAGTCGCCGACCCAACAAGGCAATGATGCCTCTGCGCTCCGGGCAGAAACCAGCCGAGAAAACGGGAGGCAGTCTCGGGGGCCAAAGACTATGGATGGCAAGAACCGGAGTCGGCGCAGCGCCCTCAAGCACGGTTTGCGCGCCGAGACGCTCTTGCTGGAAGCTGGGAACCAGGAAGAGAACAGCGCTTTGCAGGCTCTCCGAGCCAGGCTGGAACAGCAATTTCTGCCCAGCACCGTCGAGCAACAACTCTTGCTGGAAACCGCAGTGCACGCACTCTGGCAGAAGCAACGCGGTCTGCAATTCGAGGCCCGGGAGCTGCGTCAGGATCTTGTGTTTCATGGGCCGGTCATGGACCGCATCCTCCGTTATGGCACGGCGGCCGACAAGCGTTTCTTCCGGTCGCTGGCGGAACTGAAACGGCTGCAGGAAGAGGACGCTGATGGCGACCCAGATGAGAGACAAGGAAACGGCAGAGAAGTGCAAAATGAACCCTAACGTAGCGGCGACTCAGGGAAGATCCAATGGCACACGATCCGGTTCGCACTGGCCGGAGATCCTTGTAGCGGTGAAGGATCGGAGTGTTCAGCCGGCGGAGTTTGTTCGTCTGATCCTCATGGAGATGTCCCTGGTCTGTCATGAACTACAGACGCTATCGGGGCACTCCTCCCTCGAATTCAAGCTCAAGCCGCTGCTCGCGGAACTTCACGCCCTGCGAACCTTGGCCGAGACCACGCGCTACACGACCGAACTAGCCGTGCAGACCGACAATCTCGACGAGCCGAAGTTTCAGTATTTTTTGTCCGCACTGCTCGAGATTTTCAAGGACAGTGTTCGTGCGTCGGACTGTGGCCAACTTATCGAGGAGACTATCTTTAAATTTCTCCGCCGCAACATGGAACGGCGAGAGCCGGAGATTCGCCTGGAAATAAAAAAGATTTGCTGATTTCCCCGAGCGTGGGGAGACTTTCATGTGGCCGAAAAAACCCTCCAACGAGTCCACGACTAACTCGCCTGAGAATGCTGCTGCCGAACACCCCTCGACCTAATACCGAGTCCAGTGCTGGCGAAAGAAAACCGGTCTCCGCAACCTCAATAATGATACGTGCATGCGTCGTTACTGCGACCTGCTGTATAGCTATAAGCTATAAACGAAGGAAGGTCCTTGAGGTGGCGTTCCTTTTGGTCCCAACCACAGTTTTGCCGAACGAACCCGAGAAGTACCTTTGTTTTCAACAAAGGACCCAGCATTTGGTGCAGTTCTATAGCAGCACTAAGGCGGCGGACTCGAGCGGAAATCCAGCAATTGGTGTCGGAGTTTGCGAGCAGCGGTATGCCATGTATCGCGCGCCTACTGCGTTGAAGCCGGAGTCAAATAACTACATCCGTGATCGGCCGCCGCGGGCTGGCGCGGCCTGTCAAGGTTGGATAACCCATATAGAAAACGAAGGTCGGCTGCCACGTGGCATCGCCCATGACATCGGCAAGCAGGCCAGTGAGGCGCGGCTCTTTTCCCAGCGCTTTTTCGTGGTCGATCATTTCCACCGCCTCATTGCAGGGCCGTCCGGCCACGCCACGCGTAGTGGCCAGCAAATGCGCTCGCTGCCAGGTTCGTCCTGCGCGTAAACACTGCTCCCGGTCATAACGGTCATGCACCGCAATGATTCCCATCAGGGGCGCGCTCATCATCAGTCTCGAGTACCCGTCTTTTTCCCCGCGCAAGGCAAGCCACCGCAGCATCCACCACGGCATCGTCTTGGCCATCGCAGTCGCGATTGGAGGCTGCCCAAAAGCGTCAATCGTGAGGCCATCGCGAAATTTCTGGACATCGCTCCAGTGTTTCCGAAGCCATGGCCCGCTGCCACGCTTGACCTCCGGGTCGGCATAGATTTCGTTGTTCGCCGCCGAGGTTATTTCCACTAGCTTCTTTCGGTCCGCTTCCGCCGTGAAGAGAAAAAGCTTAACGTCCGCGTCGTCGCCGGTTGCACGGCTCAGAGTGTCGACGAACTCCGGCGGGATCGGTTTCTGAGGGAGGTAGGCACCGCGATTCGTATGGCGCCGCGGGATTGCATCGTAGAGCTCGCTTTCCTCGGGTTTGCCCGCCGCGAGATCGACGCGCGCCAGCAGCTCCGGTTTGGGCTCGGCGGGAATCGGCCCCAGCGTTCCTGGAAGTAGCGTCACGGAGCCTGCGTAGCCGTTGGCCGCCGCAGCCAGCATCAGGTTCTCGAGAGCGCAGCCCATCCCGATGTGCTCTTCGCGCAGATAGGGATCGAGCGCCCCGACATTCCTCTTTGTGTCGATATACAACTCAATCGACGAATTCGTCACCTGGAAGAGCCAAGGCTGCGTGTTGTGAGGGCTCGCCGCTAGAATCGCGGCGCGCACCAGCGCTAGAACTCCATCGCTCGAACCGCTCCGCCAGTCCTTCCATGGTTCGTAAGCCGGTCCTTCGCCGACGCTAAAGACCCCCTCATCGAAGGCGCGCCAGACTCCGCCGCCGACCACGACGACGGTAACGGCTCCCGCTCCCTTCAGGAATGATCTGCGTTGCATAGAACACCTGTTGCCCGAGCCTTGTCCGGCAAAGCGGCGACGGCTCCGAAACCATACTCTTATCGACGCTTTGCAGAGGAAGATTCAAACTTCGCCGGGAAAAAGAAAAGCACCATTTCGGTGGTGCCGTTAAGCCGTTAGAAAATGTGTCCGCGCTTCAGCGGCCGCTCGAGGCGCTGCGCTTTGCTATGCGGCTGGACACCATCTTCGGTTGTTGCACAGACCAACGGCCGAGGCGGAACCTTTTTTCATAGCCGGTGGACTTGTTGGAAATCGCCACGGCCAGATTGCCGCTACTGTCACAAGTGTATGTTTCCTCGACGACAAAGTTCGATGTTGTGGGTGTTCGCGTCACCGACACGGCAGCCAGATCCGTTCGCTCCTCGAGACCTGGATCGAACGGGAATCGGATGTCGTCCCAATCGGTAATTTCTCCTACAGGCCGGCCGTCCTGGGCCAGCCGCGCGCATTCGAGATAACGGAAATGTCCGACGTTGTGGGCCGGACGGTAAGAACGTACGCTCCGCAGCGGCGGTTGTTTGGGGCCCGGCAACTCCGTGCCGCGGGAAAACACCAGATCGAATACCACCCCGTGCCCTTCATCTGCCTCTCGCCACAATCCGAAATTCCGCATGAACCGGTCGCGTAGCGCGCAGCCGGATTGCGTATCGGCCCGGATCGCCAATCCGATGGCTGTCGCCGATCGCATGTAGGCCGAGCGTCGTACCCGCCTCCCATAACTCTCGCGCAGTATGCGCGCGACCGGTGGCAACTCCGAACCGCCGCCCGTGACATATAGGGACTCGATCGGGCGCTCCGAGTGCGCTGCCAGCAGTTCATCGACAACGCGGCGTGTTGACTCGATCAACGGTCTGCACCGTTCGTAAAACAGGCTTGCACTCACTGACACCTCGCGCCAGTTGTGCCGTACGCGTTCGAGATCGACGGTCAGTTTGCGCGTGTTGGGACTGAGCGCTTCTTTTTTCTCGCGGCATTCGTCCACCAGGACGAACCACTCAGCCGCGGAAAGGCTGTCCCTTTCGTTGTTAGAGATGCCGGCGGCCTGCAGCGCAAGCTCTGCCAGAATCTCGTCAAAGTCGTCGCCGCCCAAAGTTGGAATGCCGTCGGAGGCGAGAATGGAGTGCTCGCCGTCGCCGAGTTCGATGAGCGAAGCGTCGAACGTGCCGCCTCCCAAATCGTAAACGAGGAGCCGGCCCCCGGAACGGCCTTTGCGGTTCACCAGGTCCCGATGGGCAAATTCAACCGCAGCCGCGGAGGGTTCGTTCAACAATCCCAAAACCTCAAACCCCGCCTCGCGAGCGGCTTCGGTCGTCAGAAAGCGCTGATTGCTGTTCGCATTTGCCGGTACTCCCAGCATTACTTCCAGGGGCTTGTTCCCATCGTCCGGCAAGGGCAAAGTGGAATGTTCGCGCAGTTGCACGCGCAAGGCCGCCATCATTTCCTGCAACAGCTGCGTGACCTCAAAAGTCTGGCCTCCGATTTCGATCCCGGTTCGAGGGCCGGCGTCCTTCAGACAACGTTTCAGAGAGCGAATGATTGTCCAGCCCGGTTGCCCTTGGACAAGCCAGGCCTCCCATCCGTAAACGCGCGATTCTCCACACACGGCTATGAGCGGAGGAAACCACTCGCGGGCGTGCCCATCCGGAGTCTCGAAGTTGACGAGCGGATAGTTACCTCGGTCCACGGCCGCAGCGACAATTCGCGTCGTACCGAAATCTATACCGACTTTCACAGATGAACAAACTCCGTTCTAAAGCAATGCCCGGGTCAAGAGCTAGGCAGGGTTCCCGAGATGAAAACCACCATCGATTTTTACTGTTATTCTAGACTGAAATTGTTTTTCTTGCGCAAAAGGCAAAGAACGGACTTCGCGTCTTCACGATTACAGAACTCGAAACTCGAGTCGGCGATTCTCTTAGAGCGTCCGCAATTCAACTGTCCTTTGATAATCTGGTGTCAAGATGTAAGTTCTTGCGACAGTTGCACGGAAATGCAACCTTTGGCATCCGCCCCGGCGTGGCCCAATTCCGTCAAAACAGGGGGCCAACGACTACTGTCGATAGGCGACAACGATTTAGCAATCAACGGCAGGCCATCAAATTGCAAATCAGCGGCAGGCCATCAAATTGCAAATCAGCGGCAGGCGAATCCATGAGAACCAACCCATCCCGGCTTTTGCTGGCGGCATGTGCTCTGCTTTGCATCGGCCTCGCATGCTGTCACAAAGCGCCCCACAGCGTTACGCTCACTTGGGAAGCGACCCCCGCCACTCCGGGGGTCTCGGTCGTAGGTTACAACGTGTATCGGAGCACGACGTCAGGCAATCAATTCGTGAAAATCGCCTCCCGAGTCCCAGGCCCACCGTATGAAGATCGCCTGGTGGGCAGTGGCCGCACTTATTTCTACGTTGTGACCGCTCTGGATCAAGCCGGCCACGAGAGCAGGTTCTCCGGAGAAGCACGAGCCACGATTCCCTGAGTTGGCGGGGGCGTAGTTAGCCGGTCAAACTTTAGCCTGGCCATGCTGAGCGCGACGCTTACGGATTCGGAATGATCGCCGTCACTTGATTCGAGTACGCGCTCTCCTGCGACTCGCTATTCACGGCCGTCGCTACGTAGTAGTAAGTGCCAGAGACGACCGTGCTGTCGGAGTAGTTGGTCGTACTGTCGAGCGAGGAGTTGATCATTGTGTAGGGCCCACCCGACACGGTGCCGCGGTAGATGTTGTAGCCGGCTACGTCAGTCGAGGCGGTCCAGGTGAGATCCACGGTGTGCTGAGTCGCGGCCGTTCCCGTGCCGGTCATGGATTCGGCTGGCGAGTTCGAAGCGTTGCTCGAAAATGACAAGGAGGCCGAAGCGGCTCCGCTCGCCCCCGGCGTGAAAGTGACGGTGAAGGCAGCGGATTGACCGGCGGGGATCGTTGCCGGGAGCAAAAGTCCGGAGAGCACAAACTCACCGCTGTTAACACTCGCCGACGTAACCGTGACCGGCGCGCCGGTTGCGTTCAAGCTCCCGCCGAGCGACGAACTCGACCCGACGACCACGTTACCAAAGCTGAGACTGGTTGGCGACACCGCCAACTGGCCCGGGGTCGTTCCGGTCCCGGAGAGCGCGATATTGAACGACGGGTTCGATCCGTTGGATACCACGGACAGGCTTCCGCTCGCCGCAGCGGCGCTGGTCGGAGTAAAGGTCGCCGTGAACGTCACACTTTGATTTGCGGTCAGAGTGAGGGGCAAAGTCAGTCCGCTGATCGAGAAAGCCGCCCCGGTCAAATTCGCTTGCGAGATGGTGACCGTCGATCCGCCCGTGTTGCTCAGCGTCTCCGACAAGCTCGAGCTATTACCGACCTGAACGCTCCCGAACGCTAGGCTCGTTTGGCTCGCAGTGATGGTTCCCTGCGTCACGCCCGTTCCAGAAAGCGGAATGCTCAAGTTGGGATTCGAGCCGTTGGAAGTGATGCTTATGCTGCCGCTGGCGGCGCCGCTCGCCGTCGGATTAAAAAGTACTGTGAACGACGTGCTCTGGCCAGGGGTCAACGTCACAGGTAAAGTCAGCCCGCTCAAAGTGAATCCGGTGCCACTTACCGTGGCGGCCGAGATCGTGAGGCTCGATCCGCCGGTATTGGTCAAGGTCTCGGACTGACTGCTGTTGCCGCCCACCTGAATACTCCCGAATGCCGAGCTGGAGGGATTGGGAGAGAGTGCTCCGGGAGCCACTCCCTCGCCAGAGAAGGAAAGCACGACCGTGTTGTTTACCTGGTTTGCGGAGGTAGCAAACGTGACGCTGCCGCTGAAATTTCGGCTTCCCGTGGGCGCGAACGTTATCGTCGCGGATGCCGCGTTTCCGGCGTTCAGCGTGAGCGGAAGGGCGAGGTTGCTCATCGAGAATCCCGCGCCGCTCAGCGTCGCCTTGGTGATCGTGAGAGCCGTCCGACCATTGTTCGAAAGCGTCACCGTGCTGGTCTGGTTGGAGCCAACCTTGGTGCTTCCAAAAGTAACTTGCGAGGGACTGGGTGAAAGCGTTCCGACAGGGGCTGTGCTGCTCGAGCCTGAGGCTAAGCCCCCACAGCCGGTGAGCATCAGCAGACCGCCCGCAATGGCGAGCGAAATGGCCAAGCGACGATGCAAGGACTGACCGTTCAACGCGACCTCTGTTTGGCGTCACCGCACACTTATAACGAGGGAGGGATTTCAGTCACCGGCGCCAAAACTATTTCAGCTCCGGCAAGACCAGTGTCGAGCCTGGCTGCCCGAAGCCATAGATTGCGAAAGGCCCAGCTGGGCGCGGTATTTGGCCAGTGTGTGCAGCGCCAATTCACTCTTTTTGGGGTGAACTACGGTGCAAAGGAAAGAACCAGCTGCTATAGCCTATAAGCTATTGCTAGATAAATGGATAAGGAGCGAGCACGCCGAGATTGAAGTTGCCTCGGTCACATTGGGCGAATTGCCGAGCGGAGGGGCTCGACGAAAATGTGCAGAACACTGCATATGCGCACATCCTGCTCAAGATGGCCAACGTTGCCATCGAACCGCTTTCCCGACTAACTCGTTCGCGTGCTAGCCTATTTTGGCCAGTGCTTTCCCGTGGCAGCCGGTTTAACATAAGAAAGACTTGGGCGCTGGATGGCAAGGTGCGTGCATCTAAAGATAGGTGTCTCGAGGTTTCCGGAACTTGGGATTGCGGGCAGGGGATCAGGAAAGATGAGATTTTCGTTGGCGGTTACAGTCGTACTCGCGGGCATCAGCATCAGCGGCCTGGCGCAGCAAAGCAATACATTCAAGGTTAAGCATTCAGCTCCCGAAAAGGCATCGAAGCCTAGCGCGCCCGTGGGCAAGACGGCGGGTACAACGGCTTCCGCTGCCAACGCCAAGAACTTGCAAGCCCTGGAGCATCAGACCGCCAGGACCACCGCGCCATCTGCATCTCCGGGAAAGAAGACGGCACCCGCGCTGAAGCCGGTAAAAGATAAGCCCAATCCGCCGATCAACTTTGGTGAGACGGGCGGCGGAAAAACTCCAAGAATGACCAACCCAGGTGCGAACACCCAAAAAACGCGGGTAAGGCAGAAACAGAAGCACCAACAGTAAAAAGACCCTTCAACGCCAGATTTATCGCGCAACGGTTGAGCGATCCGGTGCCGGAACTGCCTGCGCAGCAGTTCGAATCCTGGGTTCTTTGAAGGAGTACTTCAATAGGCAATACAAGGCTCGAACGCCATCTTTCCATCCGATCTTCTTGCCCTCTTCGTAAGTCCGCCCCCAGTAACTGATGCCCACCTCATAAATGCGCAGGTTTCGCCGCGCAACTTTCACCGTGATCTCGGGCTCGAATCCAAACCGATTCTCCTCGATCGGGATCGACTGAATTACTTCGCGCCGGAAGACTTTGTAGCAGGTTTCCATGTCGGAAAGATTGATGTTGGTGAGGCAATTGGAGAGCAAGGTGAGGAAACTGTTGCCGACCGAATGCCAGAAGTACAACACCCGATGCGGCGCGCCCCCCAGAAACCGTGAGCCAAAAACTACATCCGCTTTGCCCTGGATCAAGGGCTCGATCATCAGCGGATACTCCGCCGGATCGTACTCCAGATCGGCGTCCTGAATAATGACGTAGTCGCCCGTGGCTTCCTGAATGCCACGGCGGAGCGCTGCTCCTTTACCCATGTTGTGCGGCTGAAGAACGAGGCGGATATGCGGATACTCGGACTGCAGTTCGGCAAGGATCTCGCGCGAGCCATCCCGCGAGCCGTCGTCGACGCAGATCAGCTCGATCTCCAAGGGAACCGAGAGAACTTTCCCGACCACCTCGCGAAGCGTAGCGCGTTCGTTATATACGGGCATTACGACGGAAAGTTTCATACATCGAGATCGTAACAACGCGCCCTCTCCAAACACAACTGATCGTCACAGCACTCAACCACGGCCAGAGCTATACTCACCTGTCGCGCAGGAAACTGGATCACCCATCCCGCCCGGCACGCAACGACGGAACGACGCAACGATGCACGATGAGGGCTTCCCGCAATCTCAAGTTCATCGCCGCCGCGCTGGCCTTCGTGGTTGGCCTCGGCACGCTCGGCTTTCACTACATCGAGGGATGGCCCTGGTTCGATGGTTTCTACATGGTCATCACTACCCTGACCACCATCGGATATCAGGAAGTACATCCCCTGTCGCACGCCGGGCGCGTGTTCAACGTCATCATCATTATCGGTGGAGTCGCGCTCGTGTTTCTGGCCATCGGGTCCCTCACCCAGGCTTTGTTAGAATTCGAGCTGCAAAGCTTCTTGGGAAGGCGCCGCATGGAGCGCAACATAGGTCGTCTCACCGGTCACTACATCATCTGCGGTGCCGGACGCGTCGGCCGCAGTGCCGCCCGCGAGTTGGCGCGCCGCCCCGCTCAGTTCGTGATCATCGAGAACGACGAGGCGAAAGCGCAGAAATTTGCCAGCGAGAACTGGCTCGTGCTCGTCGGTGATGCCACCCAGGAACAGACTCTGCGCGACGCCGAGATCGAGCACGCGCGCGGTCTCGTCGCTGCCACCACCACCGACGCCACCAATCTTTATATCGTGCTTACCGCCCGCAGTCTGAATCCGAACCTCAGAATCATCGCCCGCGCCAGCGAAGATATGGCGGAGAAGCACCTGCGCAGCGCCGGCGCCGATGCGGTCGTCTGTCCTTATGTTTTTGCCGGACAGCGTATCGCCCATTCCTTCCTGCGTCCGCACGTGGTCAGTTTCCTGGACACCGCGACCACCCATCTCGGCATGGATCTCGAGATCGGCGAAGTACCCGTCACCCCGCGCAGTCCGTTTGCGGGCAAGACCATCGAGAACTCGCGCATCCGCCAGGACCGCGGCGTCATCATCCTCGCCATCAAGCGCGAGGCGGGCATGCATTTCAACCCCGCTCCCGACGATCGCATCGAGGCCGGAGATTTTCTGATCGCCATGGGCGAGCCGCAACAACTGCGCGAACTCGAACAGACGGCCGGGTCCGAATCATGAAAATCGTGAGCACGGCCGAAATGCGCGAGATCGATCGCTCCACCTCGGAGCGCTTCGGAGTCCCTTCCCTCACTCTGATGGAGAACGCGGGCGCGGCGGTCGCGCGTTTCATCCTCTCCGATTACCCGCAAGCGGAGCGCGTTGGCATTCTCTGCGGCAAGGGCAACAATGGCGGCGATGGATTCGTCGTGGCCCGCAAACTCGTCGAAGCGGGCCGTGCCGTGCGCGTTCTGCTCTTGGCGGATCCCGAAGAGCTTCGCGGCGATGCGGAGGCGATGTTTCAGAAAATGCTGCAAAAGCTTCAGCCACTGAAAACTACGCCCCTGATCGTGCGCGAGGCGAGTGCCCTCGATTCCTCCGATGCCGCGGAAATCTTCAAGGCGGATGTGATTGTGGACGCAATCCTCGGCACAGGTTTTCGTCCGCCGGTCAGCCCACTCTATGCCGCTGCGATCCGCAAGATGAATGCGGCTGCGGCTCCAATTGTTGCCGTCGACATTCCTTCAGGCGCCGATGCCGGCGCCATGCGGCCGCCAAGTTCAAATGATTCTCCTGCTGGTGTGCTCAATGAAGCACGCGCCGATGCCATCGTGACCTTTACCGCACCACATCCGGCGCACGTTTTCGCGGCGTTAACCGGCGGCCCCACAGTGATTGCGCCCATCGGTTCGCCGCCAGAGGCCATCGTCTCGCAACTCGGACTTCATCTGAGCACTCCCCTCGATTTCGCGCCGCTGCTTGCACCCCGGGCGCGTGACGCCAACAAAGGCAGCTACGGACACGTGCTGGTCATTGGCGGATCGCTCGGCAAAGCTGGCGCGGCGGCGATGGCGGGATTTTCCGCGCTCCGAGCGGGAGCCGGTCTTTCAACCGTCGCCACGCCAAAATCCGTGCTCGCAACCGTTGCAGGCTTTCATCCCGAAATCATGACCGAGCCGCTGCCGGAAACCGAAGAGGGAACGATCTCATTGCGAGCGCTCGAATCAGGATCAGGCCTCGATACCCTTCTCGAACGCAAGACGCTCGCCATTGGTCCAGGTATTTCGCGTAATTCCGAGACCGCCGAATTTGTGCGCGCAATCGTCAAGCGCAGCGCCACGTCGATAGTTGTGGATGCGGACGGGTTGAACGCCTTCGAAGGAGTGGCCGACAAGCTGAACGGCCGCGGAAGAATCCTCGTCATCACTCCGCACCCGGGAGAAATGGCGCGCTTGACCGGCTTGACGATCGCCGAAATTCAAGCGAACCGCCTGGAAGTCGCGCGAAACTTTGCCCGCGAACACGAGTTGATTGTCGTGCTCAAGGGACATCGCACACTGATTGCAGGTCCGACGACCGCAGCGCCCGATGGCACGGTCTGGGTGAATCCCACCGGTAATCCGGGCATGGCCACCGGAGGCACGGGCGACATTCTGACCGGAATGGTAGCCGGCCTGATCGCGCAACATCCGCAGCATGCGCTCGCAGCAACCGCTCTTGCTGTCTATCTGCACGGACTGGCGGGGGACCTGGCCAGCGAGTCCGTCGGCGAGAGTTCTCTCGTGGCGACGGATCTGGTGCGCTTCCTGCCCCAGGCGTTCGCAGAAATGCGGAATCGGAAATCTGAAGAGATCCGCATTCACGCCTAGTAGTCCTTCGCCAAAGTGGGACCCCCTGTTCAACTTCGAATTCCCCGGATTTTGTCATCCCGAATGAAGTGAGGGATCTGCAGCTTGCGGCAAAATGCAGATCCCTCATTTCGTTCGGGGTGACAATTCATAAAGAGTGCGCAGCATTACCGCGGAATGTAACTATCGAGTAGCGGAACGACCTGCGACCCAAGCTTCATCAAGCGCGCCTGCGCGGCCTCGGCAGACTCGCCGTCAAGCATCGGGGTCATCAGCCGCACCAGCGCGCCGTCACTGCGATTCATGCGAATCGAATCGGACACCAAATAGTACTTGGCCCAGTATTCGCTGGCCACCTCGCGGCCATGCGCCTGAAACCAGTACAGCACCAGTTGCCGCTCTCCCGCTTTTGCAACCACGTAGCGGTTGACGGGGAACGAAGAACCGTCGGGACGTCTAAGCCGCACCACGTTTCGCGAAGTCGGAACCCATCCCGCGCCCGGCAGGCAATGGTTCGGCGAATGGATCGTATCGCCTGCCTTCTGCGTCGGGAAGTAGGCGATGTAGAGATTGATCCATGGTTCCGGCTGAGGCTGGCTCGCGTTTTCGTAATCGCGCATCAGAAACTCGCCCGGCCCGAGGATGTCGAGGGTCTGCTGGTCGAGCGCGTCGTCGGTGCCCGTCCAACCATCAATCTGCGAGGGCAGGGAAGCAGAGACGCGCGCGGCGGAAAGAACTCGCTGCGCGAATGGGCCTGGAGCACGAGCGCCGTGACCAACATCAGCACAGCCACGATCCCGAAGCGAAGTGATCTGGCCTTCATGCGGGTTTCACCTCCGGGCTTCTCTTCCAGATGAACGAGATCACGCCGTGCACGGCGAACAACATGATCAACGCCACCACGAAGATCAGCCACCCCTCAAAGGTATGGAAAAATCCTTCTGCCTTATCCGGATCCCAGTATTGCACCAGCAGCCCGGTGCCAAAAACGCGAAAGCTGTTGGCCGTCACTGCGATTGGCACCGCCGAAAGAGCCAGCACCACCCGTACCCATTTCCGAGTCTCCATCAGGTAGCCGTAGATGATGGCCAGCGTGATCAGGGTCAAAAGCGACCGGATTCCGCTGCATGCTTCCGCGACGTCCAGCGGCATGGCAGCGAGCACGATCTGGTTCCCTTGCCGCAGCACGGGAACTCCGACCAGTCGCAGCAGCCCGGTGGCGAGCCTTGAGGCCAACAATTGAAGGGGAAAGGTGACCTGTTGCAGGATCAGCGTCGGAGGCGGGATCATCAGAATCAGAAACGCCCAGGGAAAGAGGACGGCGCGAAAAAACCTCCAGCCCTGAAACAAAATAACCACCCCAGCCAGAAGGATCAGCAGGGACACGCGCGCCAAAAAAATCTCCGCGCCCAAAACTCCCAGAACCAGCACAAGCAGGCCGAGCACAACCAGCGGAAGACCACTCCATGACGGGGCTGACGCAATCGTTACCAGCTTCTTCCGGTCCTGCCAGAGAACAAACAAAGCAAAGAGGGGGACGAAGATCCCGTGGGAGAAGTTCGAGTCGTGGATCCACTGCAGGAAAAGGCGGGCGAGAATCGAATGGTAAAGCCAGGCAGCCAGCAACAGCAATACCGCCACTTGCCAGTGGGGCAAGCCGGATGACAAGCGATCCTTCCTCTTGGGGGGCGGCGGAGCTACCTCTACTGAGTTACTCATATAGCGCGCTTGGGTCTGAGAATATGCGAAAGTTGGAGTCCGCGCAAAGTGAAAGAGCAGGCAAGGCGCACGCTGGACCAAGAGGAGAAGCGAAGAGCAAAAAGTGACCTCTGCGCTGCGGCTTCAACCCGCGAGCGCCGTGAGCCGCAAGAAAAGGGAAAACCATTTTCTATTTACCCAGCCTGTCGTCACCGGCCCAATGTCCCTTTAGGAGGCGAGCGGTCCGCTATTATTTGCAGACAGTTAGGACTTTAACCCCAAGACAGGTGGTAAGTAGTGCCCCAAGGATCAGCTGCGGCGTGGGCAATAAATTTCCCATTTATCCGCAATGTGGTAACGTATACCCCGAGTCGCCATAAGGGTTCTCAATCGCAAGTTGTTGAAATCTAATCCTATATTGTTTTATTGGCGCGGAACTTTTTTGACCCGATTGGCAGCGCGTGTGCTCAAGAGGGTAGGCGCCGTTCGTCCCCAAAGCGTCTCCCCCTGTTCTAGGTTGCGAAGTAGTGAAGCAGAATAGATAGATAGATAGATAGTATGGGTCTCGACAGAACCGAAATCCTGACAACTGCCGGAGCACCGCCGAACAGCGGCGTTCGTGTCTGGCTTGAAAGCGTTAGCGCCGGCATGCGCACCGTCGAAGCCGTGATCCGCGAACTGTCGCAGAATGATGTTCCCGTCCTGGTGGTGGCCGAGCACGGTTCCGGCAAGGCGGCAGCGGCGGCGCGCATTCATGCTCTTTCCAGTCGCGCCGCGGAGCCGTTTCACGTCTATCACGGTAGTGAAGCCAGCGAAGGAATTCTAGCTGCTCGCGACGGTCAAGGTGGAACCGTCTATCTTCAGGACGTGGGAGACCTCACTGCTGCCGCCCAGAAGGAACTGGTTCGCCAGATCGGCCTGAATGGCAATAACGATGGCAATAGCGATGGCAATGACGACGTCCAGCGCCGCGTGCCCCGCTTCATTTGCGGAACCTCGCACGAACTGGAGGCCGACGTCAAGGCCGGCAAGTTCCGCGAGGATCTCTACTATGGAATCAGCGGAGTTTGTTTGCGGATGCCTCCCTTACGCCAGCGGAAGGAAGACATTCCCGTTCTGCGCGACTGGTTCATCGCGGCCGCTGCCCGTGATTTTTGCCGGACTGTGCCGGTCCTCAGTTCCGAGACCCAGAACTTCTTCCTGGAATACAACTGGCCGGGAAACATCCGCGAACTGAAAGACGCGGCTCGAGCCATTGTCGCGCTGGGTGATGAAACGCTCGCCATGGGAGGATTGCGCTCGCTTTTGCGGCGCGTGGATCGCGCCGGCAACGAGAAAATTTCTCTCAAAGATGCGGCCCGCGCCGCTTCGCGCGAGGCCGAGAGGGAAATCATTCTGCAGGTCTTGACGCGCACCCGCTGGAACCGGCGCCGGGCCGCGCAGGAGTTGCAGATCAGCTACAAGGCGCTCCTCTACAAGATGAAGCAGATCGGATGCGAAGAGTACGGGGCGTGATGGCAAGGTGGCAAGGTTTCAAAGCTGCAAAGTCTCAAAGTTTCGCGACATTGAAACTTTGAAACCCTGAAACCTGAGGGTGAGAGGAATGGATATGAAATCAGCATGGAAAGCGGCGGTTGCGGCACTATTCCTGATGAGCAGCATCGCGTTGGCGCAGGATGCGCCTGCCCAGCCTGCCGCTAGTTCCGCTTCTGACAACGTTGCTTCTGACAAGGCCGCTTCCGACAAGGTCACGAATGTCGTTCCTGACAGTCAGGCCGGTCTCGCGTATGTCATCGGCCCCGAGGATGTGCTCCACATCGCCGTGTGGAGGGAACCCGACCTTACCGCCACTTTGCCGGTCCGTCCTGACGGCAAAATCTCTCTGCCCTTGCTCAACGATGTGCAGGCCTCGGGCCTGACGCCCCAGCAGTTAGCCGGCTCGCTGACGGAGAAGCTGAAAAAATACGTCGCTGACCCGCGCGTTACGGTGGTCGTAACTCAGATCAACAGCAAGCGGGTTTATATGGTTGGCGAAGTGTTTCATCCCGGGCCCATGCCGTTGATTGCCAACATGACGGTTCTGCAAGCTTTGTCCAGCGCCGGATTAAACCAGTTTGCCAACACCAAACGCATTTACGTCCTCCGCACCGAGAACGGCAAGCAGCAGAAACTGCCGGTGAACTATCGCAAGCTGGTCAAGGGTGAACAGATCGAACAGAATTATCTATTGCAGCCGGGGGATGAAATTGTCGTCCCGTAAAGGATATGCGGTCCTGTAGGGGCTACGGATGAAAAGCATGGCAAAAATGCGCACAATCAGGTTGGCGCTGCTGGTTCTAGGAATGAGTGTCTGCGCCGCCGCCCAGGATAGTTCCCAGTCTCCGCCAGCGACCACTCCGGCGCCGGCCTTCGGCCAGAACGCGCCGGTGCTGGACCCGGAGAACCCTCCGGTGACGGGCCTGGACGAGCCCGGGCTCAACCTCCACACGGCCACTCGCAGCTTCATCTCGCCAGCTGTGCAAGTCAGCGAAGCGGCCGACACGAACGGGCAGGACCAGTTCGGTAACACCCAGTTACAATCTGCCACCCGCGTTCTCGGAGCTCTCGATCTCCAGCAATTCTGGCCCAAGAGCGATCTCTTTCTCGAGTACCTCGGCGGCGGAGCTTTCTACACCAATCCTTTTTACGTGCGGCAATTGCAAGCCGCCGGCCTGGAGGCCGTGACGCGCTGGCGAACCGGCCAGCTAACCCTGCGCGACGCCTTCAGTTACCTGCCTGACGGCTCCTTCTCTGTCGGTGCCTTTGGCGCCCTCCCGGGGTTGGGTCTGGCCACCGGCGGCATGGGCAACGGGATGGCCGGGGGTGTTTTGCCCGGCACCCAATCCTTCGGCAACGGTCAGTTCGGTGCGATTGGAGACATTCCCCGGCTCGCGAACACGGCGATTCTCGATGTGGTTCAAGCCCTCACTCCGAAGTCCGCGATCACCGTCGCGGGCGCATTCAGCAACGCTCATTTCTTCGACAACCCGGAACTTCTCATCAACAGCGACGAAGTCACAGTTGAGGGCGGCTACAGCCATCTCCTGGCCCGTCACGATCAGATCGGCGTCGTCTACGCTTTTCAGCTGTTTCAATTTCCGCAGGAGACCGGCGGCCAGATTTATAACCACATCGTCAATTTGCGCTGGAGCCACACCATCACCGGAAGGATGAGCCTCATTGCCGGAGCCGGTCCGCAGTATACCGACCTCGAAGTTGGTGGCAACTACTCGCATTGGTCGGTGAGCGCCCGGGTTCAGCTGCGCTACAAGTTGGGCCATGCGTCGATGATCGCAAGCTACGAAAAATTTACTTCGGCAGGATCGGGCTTCTTCCTCGGCGCCAACACCCAGGCGGCCCGCTTCGGGTATACACGCCCACTCGGACGCACTTGGGAGTTCTATGGCGATCTGGCCTACTCCTATAACGCGGAACTCCAGTTGCCGGAACCGGCGATTGGTGCCATTGGTGCGACCAGCTATAACGAAGGTTCCGGCGGGGCCGTTCTCCGCAAACACCTGGGACGTACTTACGACTTTTTTGCCGCTTATCGCTTCGGCGAGCTGGCCTTCAATAATCAGACCAGCTTTGGTGGCTTGGCTGGCCCTCCCGGCAGAATTGCTCAGCGGCAGGTCGGTGCGGTTGGGGTGGAATGGCATCCCACGCCGACGCGTATCGAATAATTTGTGGCCGTCTCCGGCGGCCGGATTGGTGAACAGTTATGAGTGAGAATCGCGAACTGACAATGGACGATTATCTGGCGATGCTCCGGCGGCGCCTCAAGGTCATTTTGATTCCGACCCTGATTGCCCCGATCGCGGGCTTCATGATCTCTTATGCCTTCTCGCCGAAATATACCTCCCAGTCCACGGTCCTGGTGGAAGGCCAGAAGGTGCCCGACAACTACGTCATGCCGGTCATCACCGCCGATTTTACCCAGCGCGTCCAGACTCTCAGCCAGGAGGTCAAGGGCACCAGCATCCTGCGTCCCGTGCTTCATAGCCTCGGATTGGTCAAGCTTGAAGATGAGGACAAGCTCATTGATGACGTCCGGAACAATATGCAGGTCGAGCCGGTAATCACCTCGATGAGCGCTGCGGCTGCCGGGGCGGGAATTGCTGGCGCCAAGAAAAAGAAGCCCTCGGTGACCGACGAACCCGTGCCCGGCTTCACCGTCAACTACACCGACAGCAACGCACTCCGCGCACAGAAAATCTGCAACGCTTTGACCGATCTGATCCTGACGGAGAACCTGAAAGAGCGCGGCGAAATCGCCCAGAGCACCACCGAGTTTCTCAGCCGCCAACTGGAAGAGGCCAAACGCACGGTTGACGATCAGGATGCCAAGCTCGCCGCCTTCAAGAAGCAATACATTGGTCAGTTGCCCGACTGACGTCGACAACAACATGCGCATGCTGGTGTCCTTGAACTCGCAACTCGACGCCACCACCCAGACTTTGGGCCGCGCCCAGCAGGATAAGGCCTACACCGAAAGCATGCTGGCGCAGCAAATGGCCGCCTGGAAAACTTCGCAGTCCAGTACCAATCCGCAGACCCTGGAACAAGGATTGACCCAGCTGCAGGCGCAATTGCTGCAACTGCAGGCGCGCTATACCGACGATCACCCCGACGTGATCAAAACCAAGGCTGATATCGCCGAGATCGAAAAGAAGCTGAAGGAGGTCAAGGCCGCGGCGGCCGCGGACGCCAGTACCACCGACAGCAGCGATAAGGCCAGCGCCTCCGAACCGCCTGAAATTCGCCAGCTCCGTCTGCAGGTTCACCAGTACCAGGGCGTGATCGAGCAGGCCACAATCGACCAGAAGAGGCTGCAAAGCGCGATTAACGTCTATCAGAGCCGCACCGCCATGAGCCCGGGCATCGAGGAGCAATACAAGCTGCTTACCCGTGACAACGATAACGCCCAGGCGTTCTACAAAGATCTGCTTGCCAAGAAAAGCTCCTCCGGCCTAGCCAGCAAGATGGAGAGCGATCAAGAGGGCGAGCAGATGCACATTGTGGCCGCGGCTGGCCTGCCCGATGCTCCCAGTTTCCCCAACCGCCCGATTCTGGCGGCAGGCGGCCTGGGTGTCGGCCTGGTGCTCGGCGCCTTCATCGCCATCATTCTGGAGTTTAGTGACAAGTCCATCCGCACCGAAAAAGATGCTGCTGCCATCATGGATTTGCCCCTCCTGATTTCCGTACCCTGGCTGGGGGAGGACGAGGACGCTGCCGCCAACGGCACCGCCCGGCGCCGTTTCTGGGGCCGCGACGATCCCGCCCCGCCAAAAGAACACGAGCACGTCGAGGTCTAGCGCAAGGTTATGTACAAAGAATTTTTTGGACTTAGAGCCAACCCGTTCAACGTCAATCCGGACCCGCGTTACCTGTTTCTCACGCGGCACACCGAAGAGGCGCTGGCCTGCCTCACCTACGGCATACAAAGCCGCAAAGGCTTCGTGTTGCTGACCGGCGAGGTCGGCACCGGCAAAACGACGCTGATCAATAAATTGATGGAGTGGCTGCGCCTGCAGCAGGTGGCTACCGCATTCATCTTCAACTCGCGCATGGACGTGCCCCAGCTCCTCGATTTCATGATGGCCGATTTCGGTATTCCTTGCGATACCAAGTCGAAGAGCCAGCTCCTGCAGCGCCTCTACAACTGGCTGCTCGATCGCTATCGCGCCGGTGAAACTGCCGTGCTGGTCATCGACGAGGCCCAAAGCCTCTCCGACGAAGTGCTCGAAGAGATCCGCATGCTCACCAATCTCGAGACCTTCACCGAAAAGCTCCTGCAGATCGTCCTCGTCGGACAGCCGGAACTCGAACAGCGCCTCAAGCAGCCCCAGCTGCGCCAGTTGCGTCAGCGCTTGACGCTGCGCGCCAAAACTCACCCGCTCAATCTCGAGGAAACCAAGTCCTATATCACCCAGCGCCTCCGCATCGCGGGGTCGAACGGCGAGACGATCTTCGATTCCAACGCCACCGTCGCCATTTTCCGTTACGCGCAGGGCATTCCACGCATCATCAACCTGCTCTGCGAGCACTGCCTGGTCAGCGCATTCGTCGATCAGAGAAAGACGGTCTCTGTCGAAGTCGTCGAATCAGTCGCCCGCGATTTCGATCTGGCCGATGGCAACGCCGCCGGCGCCATGATTGCACCCGTTCCTCCGTCTTCCGAAAAGTTTGATCTGGTCGAAGCCCTGCGCACCTTGGCGACACTGGCCGACCGGCTGCGCCAATCCGAACAACAGGATCTCCCCAAGGAAAGGAAACTATGAGCCGTATCCATGACGCTTTGAAACGCGCCGAGCAGGAAAGAGCAGCCTCCGCGGGGACGTATGTCGAGCCCGTCTTCCAGCAACCCCCGGCCTTTCCGCAACCCGAAGAGCAGCGCGAAAATATACCTTCGCCGCCTTCGCCGCAACGGTCGAGTGCCGTCGCCATGCCAACCATGGCCTCCACGTTGAATTACGAATCGCTCCTCGCCCGCTGCCCCCAGACCGAATGGAGTCCGGATCCGCGCACCATGCTCTTCTTTCAGGGAGACGACAGCCGTGTCGGGGCGGAAGAGTTTCGCACCCTGCGCAACCGGCTCTACCAGATCCGCGAGAAGATGCCGCTCAAACGCCTGCTGGTAACCAGCGCGCTTCCCAAAGAAGGGAAGTCTTTCGTGGCTGCCAATCTCGCCCAGGTCATGGTGCGGCAGCACGGGCGCCGCGCCCTCGTCATCGACGCTGATCTGCGCAACCCCGGCATGCATCGCCACTTTGGAGCGGTCCAATCGCCCGGATTGGCTGAATACCTGTTGGCCGAATGTGATGAGTTCGCCGCCCTGCAACGCGGGCCCATGGAAAACCTGTTTTTCATGCCCGCCGGCCGCGCCGTTCCCAGCGCCCCTGAGTTGCTCGCCAACGGCCGTCTGAAGCTCTTCCTGCAGCGCGTCGAGCCCTTGTTTGACTGGATCATTATGGACACATCCCCCGTGATCCCCGTTTCCGATGCCACACTCGTCGCCGGTTGCTGCGACGGCGTTCTGATGGTCGTGCGCTCCAATGCCACGCCCTCCGATTTGGCTCGCCGTGCCCGCGAAGAATTCCCCGACAAGCTGCTGCTCGGAGTTGTGCTGAACGGAGCCTCCAGAGAGCATGCACGTTCGAAGTACTACTATGGCGAGGCTGTGAACAGCCAACCCTGATGTCGAAGATGAAGATGAACCGAGGCCCAGTTGATCCGGCTCTTCAATGTCTATTACCCAATTCGTACTCTGGTCCTGCTGATCGGAGAGGCCCTCATCGTCTGGACCTCTTTCCTGCTCGGCGCCTGGATCATTCTGCGCGAGGATTGTTACCTCGTCTTGTACGTCGAGGGCGGCTTTGTCAACCTCCTCGTTCTTACCGTCCTGGTATTGCTGTGTTCGCATTGCTTTGACCTGTACGACACGGCTCGTCTGAACACCAAGGGGGAACTCTATTTCCGCCTGCTCCTCGTACCGGCGGTGGTGGCCTTTGTTCTGGCCTTCGTGAGCTACATCTGGCCCAACCTTCTTCTGGGTGGGCTGCATCCTGAACACTCCCCGTATCGGAGCGGTTCTTCGGCGGTAGGGCTGCTCATTCTGACCTTTGCTCTTTTCGGATGGCGGCTCGGTTTTACCTGGCTCGTCCAGTTGCCCATTCTCGTCGAGCGCGTTTACGTCCTGGGTACCGGCGAGCGCGCGCAGCGCGTGGTCCAGGGCCTGCGTCAGAATCCTGAACTCGGCGTCGAGATCGCCAGTTGGACAGGCAAACTGGAAGGCGCGGTAACCCGCGATTCCGTGGCGGCGCACCTCATGGAAGTCGTCCACAGACAGAAAGTCCATCGCGTCATCGTCGCCATGCCCGATCGCCGCGGTACCATCCCCATGCGGGAACTGCTTGACCTGCGCCTGCGCGGCGTCAAGATCGAGGAAGCCACTTCGTGGCTGGAAAAAATCTCCGGCAAGATCGAGGTCGAAAATCTCTATCCCAGTTGGCTGGTATATGGCCTGGGCTTTCGCCGCAGCACCCCTGTCATCGTAATTCGCCGCGCCATCTCCTTCATCATTTCGCTGCTAGGTCTCATCCTCGCCCTGCCCTTGCTTCCCTTCATCATCCTGGCCATCCGCTTGGATTCCAAGGGCCCCGTGTTCTATACCCAGACGCGAGTGGGCAAGGGTGGACGTTTGTTCAAGGTCATGAAGTTCCGCACCATGCGCCAGGACGCCGAAGCCGCGAGCGGCCCAAGGTGGGCGGGCGATCACGATCCCCGGGTTACCCGCGTCGGCAAGTTTCTCCGCGCCTCGCGCCTCGATGAAATTCCCCAGTTGTGGTGCGTCCTCAAGGGCGATATGGCGTTCGTCGGTCCGCGTCCCGAGCGCCCGGAGTTCATCGAGATGCTCTCCAAAGAGATCCCCTATTACGGCGTGCGCCACATGGTGCGGCCCGGCATCACCGGATGGGCGCAGGTCAAGTACAAGTACGGCAGATCCGTCGACGATTCGCGCGAAAAACTTCAGTACGACCTTTTCTACATCAAGAACGCTTCTATCGGTCTCGATCTGCTCATCATGTTCCAGACCATCAAGACCGTTCTGTTGGGCCGGGGTGCTCAATGATGTGCGCAACCATGAGCGCAATAATGATAAGGATGAAGATGAAATACGTCTTCTGGATCGCGGCCGCGCTCATCGGCTACTCCTACCTGGGCTATCCGGCATGGTTGTGGCTGCGCAGTCGATGGTCGCCGCGTCCCGTGCGCCGTGGTTTTGTCGAGAGCACCGCTGCCCCCGCGGTCTCCGCCGTGATGGTCGTGCGCAATGAGGAAGCGGTGATCGCTCGCAAGCTCGAAAACCTGTTGACCCTCGACTATCCTCAGGCGAAGCTCGATGTCGTGGTTGTCTCCGACGGTTCCAGCGATCGCACGCCCGCTATTCTCGCCGATTATGCCCGCGATTCCGGTTTGCAAACCGGAGCGCGAACCAGAGTTCGAGCTCTGCTGAAACCGGTATCCCAGGGCAAAGCCGCTGGCCTCAACGATGCGATCGAACTGGCGACCGGGGAGGTGCTGCTGTTTACCGACGCGCGCCAGCACATCGAGACCGGCGCCCTGCGTTTGCTGATCGAGAATTTCGCCGA
The DNA here is from genome assembly GCA_963779995.1 of uncultured Acidobacteriaceae bacterium. Taxonomy (GTDB): domain Bacteria; phylum Acidobacteriota; class Terriglobia; order Terriglobales; family Acidobacteriaceae; genus Acidiflorens. The sequence continues at coordinate 157,801 of CAVZZY010000002.1, forward strand.
CCTTGATGTCGGCGCCGCCAGCGGCGAATTGATGCTGGGCGATCCCGCCAGCGGAGAGACGGGGAAGGGAATGGGGTTGTACTGGCGCATCGAAAAGAAAATTCGCGAACTGGAGTCCGCCTCTGCTTCGGTCGTCGGCGCCACCGGCGCCATCTACTGCGCCCGCCGCGGCTTGCTCGACGCGTCGCCTTTGCCCGAGGGCACCATCCTCGACGATGTCCTCTTGCCCATGCAGATCGTGCGCCAGGGATTTCGCGTGATCTTTGACGCCCGCGCCCGTGCCTGGGACTCGCCCGACCTGGGTGAAGGTCGTGAATTTTCCCGCAAAGTCCGCACCCTCAGCGGCAACTATCAGCTGCTGCAACTTGCTCCCTGGCTGTTGAGCTCCGAAAACGCGATTCGATTCGAATTCGTCAGCCACAAACTCTCGCGACTGGCGGTGCCCTTTGCCTTGCTGGCCCTTCTGATCGCTTCCATGCTCCTGCCCCAGCCGCTGTATCGTGCGGCTCTCGGGGCGCAGCTTGCGTTTTACGCGCTCAGCCTGGCCGCGCTCGCTGGCGTCAAGATCGGGCCGCTCTCGCGCATTGCCGATCCTGCCCGCACTTTCGTCGTTCTCAATTCCGCCGCCCTGGTAGCCTTCATCAACTTTGTCACCGGCAGAAAGGCAGTGTGGGTGCGCTGAATAATATTCGCTGAATAGAGCGTAGCGCCGGCGTCTCGCCGGCAAATGATCGCTGATCATCCGCATGAGAATACTCTGGGTCAAAGCCGATAAGCTCCTGCCCGTGCAGAACGGCGGCAATATCCGCACGTATCACGTCCTGCGATATCTGTCCGCGCGGCATGAGCTTACGTTTTACTCCTACTATGGAGGAACACCCGACCCCGACTACGAGCGCGAGTTGCAGCGCCAGTTGCCCGGCGCGGTGGCCGTCTGCACCGGTAAGCGCGTACTCGCGGGAGCCGCGCGCGCTCTCGACTATCTGGCGCATCTTGGGGCCCAGCCGCCGTATGCGGTCAGCCGCTTCGCTGACGCCAAGGTCCAGAAGCAGCTCCAGGACTGGTTCCGCGAGCAGCGCTTCGATGTCGCCGTCTGCGACTTCCTGGACGCAGCAGTCAACTTTCCCGGACGCCTCAACATCCCCAGCGTCCTCTTCCAGCACAACGTGGAAAGCGAAATCTGGCGCCGCCATGCCGCCACTGCGGACAACCCGGTAAAAAAGATGATCTACCGCATGGAATTCCGGAAGATGCTCCGCTACGAGCGTGCCGCGGTCCGCAAGTTCCAGCACGTGATTTCCGTCTCCGCCAACGATCGCTCCATCATGATGCAGTGGGTGGATGCAGATCGCGTTACCGTCGTTCCCACTGGAGTCGATCTCGCGCAGTACCGCCCGGATTCTACAGAGTCTGCCCCGGCGAATTCCGATCCAAATCCGCTCGCTCCGTCCGCACCTCTCATCACCTTCGTCGGCGCCATGGATTGGGAGCCGAACATCGACGCCGTCGAATATTTTTGCGCCGAGGTCTGGCCCGCGATCAAAGCCGAAGTGCCGTGGGCACGTTTCCGCATCGTCGGCCGCAATCCCGGCCGCCGCGTTCAGAGGTGGGCCTCGCATTCGAATGATGGCTCGATCGAAGTTACCGGCCGTGTGCCTTCGGTCGTCGAGCATCTGCGCCAGTCCGCCGTAGTCATCGTGCCCTTGCGTATCGGCGGCGGAACGCGCCTGAAGATTTACGAGGCCATGGCGACCGCCAAAGCCGTAGTCTCCACCACCGTCGGAGCCGAAGGGCTGGATGTTCATCACGGTCGCGACGTTATGCTGGCCGACGATGCCCGTTCTTTCGCCCAGGCAGTGATCATGCTTTTGCGCGATCCCGAACTCCGCCGCCGTTACGAAAAGGCCGCCGCCGAAACCGCCGCCCGCTACGACTGGCCGGCCATCGGTGAGCGCTTCAGCGAAGTCTTGCAGTCGGTAGCGGAAAAGAAATCTCTGGCAGCGCGCGCGCTTCCGGTGCGCTTGGCGGAAAAGAAAGCGTAGAAAGAATCAGGGGAATTTGTGGCCATCAGCGATCACGGCAACGTAGCAACGACGGAAGCCCCGATAAGGCGTACGTCCATCAAGATGGCCGACCCGACCAAGGGCGCGTTCTTCTGGCTGTCCGCCTTCTTCGTCGTCTATTGCACCCGCTTCCAGGACTTTATTCCCGGCATGCAATATCTCCCGGTCGCCAAGGTTCCCGCCATCCTGGCGATGTGGGGCCTGTTCAACTCACTCGGCAAGACCAAGCGGACTTTCAAAGATATACCGAAGATGGCGAATCTGCTGCTCTACATGATCCTCCTTCTATACGTGGGAGCTTTCTTGTCTCCGATATGGAGAGGCGGCGCGCTGATACGCACCATCGACTTTTCGAAGATTTATATCTGTTGGGTGCTCGTTTTCCTGCTTGTCACCACCTTTGCCCGTCTGAAACGAATCATCTTCATTCAGGCGTTCTCCGTGGTCATGGTTTGTATTGCGGTCATTATCAAGGGCTACGACGTGCCGCGCCTCGACTCGGTGCTGGGCGGCTTCTATTCCAATCCAAACGATCTCGCGTTTGCCGTCGTGCTCTCGCTGCCGTACGCACTGGCTTTCTTCGTGGTGGTCAAAAACGGCCTCGCGAAGGCGTTCTGGTTTGTCGGGATGATGCTGATGTTGGCCGTCATTTTCCTGACTGCATCCCGAGCCGGTTTCATCGATTTGGTCTGTTCCTACAGTGTCGCGCTCTACTTCATCGCCATCAAGGGCAAGCGTTTTTGGCTGATCGTGGCGAGCGCGGTCCTCGGGCTTGTCATCGTGTCCACGGTTGGCGGAAGACTTTACGATCGCTTTAACGCGTTGTCCGGTGACAGCGCCGTCGAAAGGGGCGCCTACGGATCGTTCCAAGACCGCAAGTTCCTCATGGTGCGCGCCCTCGAGGGCATCGAGCATTATCCGCTCCTCGGCCTGGGCTGTCGCAACTTCGAAACCTACTCGCGGCATCTGGCACGAAGTGCACATGACCTACCTCCAGATCGCCGTCGAAGGCGGCGTGCCGGTGCTGATTCTTTACTTGATGTTTTTTCGGCGGGACTTCCAGAATATAGCTGCGCTCATAAGAATGAAGAATCTCGATCCCGACGTCAGGCTATTTGCAGGAGCCTTGACCGCTTCCCAGGTCGGCTTCGTCGTGGGGGCGTTGTTTGCGCCGGAAGCTTACCAATTCTTCCCCTATTTTGCCACGGCCTTTACAGCCACTTTGTTACAAACGATGAAAGAGCAGCAGAAAGACAGCGACGGCACGGCGCCCCCGCCGCCGAAAAAGCCGCGTCACTTCCTGGAGGTTTATGCCGACCGCGGAACCACCGGTACAGTCTCCCCTGTCCGCTGACTTGCTGGCAATTTTGCGTTGCCTAAGTTGCGGCTCGAAGCTTGAGTGCGACCAGGCCGGGGGCTTCCTCTGTTCCGTCGTGCAAGCGCGTCTATCCCAACGCGCAGGGCATAGCGCGCTTTGTTGACGCCCAGCACTACGCCGCCAGTTTCGGTTTCCAGTGGCACCTTTATCAGAAGACGCAACTCGACTGTGATAAAGACGAGGTTCGCGAATCCGAGCGGAACTTCCTGATGAAGACCGCGCTCCGCCCCGAAGATCTCATAGGCAAACTGGTCCTCGACGTCGGTTGCGGCATGGGACGCTTCGCCGAAGTCGCAACTCGCTGGGGAGCTCGCGTGGTCGGCATCGATCTCAGCGCCGCCGCTGAAGTTGCCGCCAGGAATCTGGCCGGCCGCGACTTCGTCGCATTCCAGGCCGATGTCTTCGCCATGCCCTTCGCTCCCGAAAGCTTCGACGTCATCTACAGCATCGGAGTGCTCCACCACACGCCCGATTGCGAAGCCGCCGTCAAAGCGCTGGATAAATATCTGAAACCCGGCGGTCTGCTTGCCGTCTGGCTCTACAGCGGATACAACAAGTGGTATCGCTTCAGCGATTTCTGGCGCCGCTATACCCACAAGATGAAGCCCGAGACCCTGCACCGCATTCTGAAAGTTGCGGTCCCGTTCTTCTACAACTTGCAACAGGGCTTGAAGCGCGTGCCTCTTGTAGGCCGTCCAGCTGCGGGCATTGTTCATCACCTGTTCCCGGTGAACCGTCAGAAAGATCCGGAAGCCCGCATGCTCGACACCTTCGACTGGTATTCTCCGAAGTATCAGTCCAAGCACACCTATGAGCAGGTGTTCAAATGGTATGCGGCGATGGGCATGGAAGACATGCGCGTGGGCGAGATCTCCATAGCCGTCCGTGGCCGCAAACCGGCAAGAGGAAACTAGCCGGCCGGTGTCGTATCAGGGTATCGCTTTAGCGATACCGCAAGTCCCTCGAAATCAGATGCCCCTTTAGGGGCGCACTATCGAGGTAAGCGAAGTCCAGAACATGGGTCTAGAAAACAAAATCGACTATGCAAAAAAGGTCCTGCCGTCCGCGACCTGGCGCGCGCTGAACTCGCCTGTCCGCGGCCCCGTGCACCTGATCTTTGCCCTGGCCGATCATTTCGAACCCGCCATCGATCCCGAAGACGGCCAGAAGCGCGTCCCTCGTTCCGAGCAGGAGCGCCGCCTGGAATGGTGGGCGCGCGAATATCCGAAGATCGTCGAGGGCTGGCGAGACCACGATGGCCGCCCGCTTGTCCACACCTACTTCTATCCCGCCGAGCAGTACGACCAGGGCCTGCTCGAGATGCTCGCCGAGCACTGCCATGCCGGCTGGGGAGAAGTTGAGGTCCAGCTCCACCACGGAACTTCGCATCCCGACACCGCCGAAAACACTCGCCAACTGCTCACGGAATACCGCGACCGGCTGGCCTTCCGACATCGCTGCCTCGCTGTCGAAGCAGGTTCCACTCGTCCCGCCTACGCTTTTGTGCACGGCAATTTCGCGCTCGCCAACTCCGCTGCCGGACGCTTCTGCGGCGTCGATTCAGAGATGCAGATTCTCGCCGAAACCGGTTGCTATGCCGACTTCACCATGCCGAGCGGCATCTGGCATCCGGCGCAGATCGCAAAAACCAATTCCGTTTACGAATGCGCTCTCCCGCTCGATCAGGCGGCGCCGCACCGCGAGGGCCACGACCTGGTTGCCGGACGCCCGCCCAAAACTTTTCCTCTCAACGTGCAAGGCCCGCTCGTAGCGGACCTCCGCCGCACGTTAAGTTCCGCCCGGCCCGTTCTCGAAAACGGCGCCATCACCGGAGCCAATCCCCCCACCATGCACCGCCTGTCCCTCTGGAAGCAGGCGCAAGTCCGCGTGCTCGGACGTCCCGACTGGCTGTTCATCAAACTGTATTGCCACAGCATGAACCCGACCCAGAAGGACGCCGTTATCGGCGACGGCTTCCGCAAATTTCTTGCCGCACTGGTCGGCGGCGCGCCCGGCAGAAAAGAAACGCTGCACTTCGTCACCGCGCGCGAGACAGCCAACATCCTGCTCGCCGCCTGCGATGGCCGCGAGGGCAATCCCGGAGACTTCCGGGATTATCGTTTCAAACGCCTTACCGACTTGCCGCTAGCGGCAGAGAAATCCAGCTCTGTTCCTGTGAGCTTGAAAGGATAGAAACCGAGGATCGGAGAAAGATCGAAAAAAAGACCATGTGTGGAATCGCTGGCGTCGTGAGCACAACTCGCGAGAGCAACATCACCGAAGCTCTCGTGCACCACATGTGCGAACAGATCGTGTACCGCGGCCCCGACGATGAGGGACTTTACGTCGCCGACGGCGCTGGCCTCGGCATGCGCCGCCTCAGCATCATCGATCTCTCCGGAGGCCACCAGCCCGTCTTCAACGAAGACCGCAGCGCATGGATCGTTTTCAACGGCGAGATTTACAATTTTCCCGAACTCCGCCCCGACCTCGAAAGCCGCGGCCATCGCTTCTACACCAACACCGACACCGAAGTCATCATTCATCTCTACGAAGAAATGGGCGCCGACTGCGTCAAGAAACTGCGTGGCATGTTCGCCCTCGCCATCTACGACAAGACCAAGCGCAAATTGACCCTCGCCCGCGACCGCCTCGGCAAGAAGCCCCTCCACTATGCGCTCCACAACGGAAATCTCTACTTCGCTTCCGAAATCAAATCGATCCTGGCCGTAGCTCCCGAACTCGCCGAAGTCAACTCCCAGGGCCTGCTCGAGTATCTTTATTACGGATACGTCCCCGATCCCATTACCGCCTTCACCGGAATTCACAAACTCCCTCCCGGACACCTGCTCGAGTTTCAGGACGGCAAGATCCGAATCCGTCAGTACTGGGATCTTCCCGAATACAACACGCATGCGCCGAAGAGCGAAGAAGAGTGTCTCGAAGAATTAGAGCATCGTCTCTTCGAAGCCACCAAAATCCGCTTGATCTCCGACGTGCCTCTCGGCGCCTTTCTCAGCGGAGGCACCGATTCCTCCACCATCGTGGCCCTGATGGCGCGCGCCAGTTCCGGCCCGGTCAAGACTTTCTCCATCGGTTTCAAGAAAGACGATTTCAACGAAGCCCACTACGCTCGCATCGTCGCCAAGAAATTCGGCACCGATCATCACGAGATGATCCTTGAGCCCGACGTCGTCCAGACCGTCGAGCATCTCACCACTTCGCTCGAAGAGCCTTTCGGCGATTCCTCCATGCTGCCCACCTACTACGTGTCGCAGATGGCGCGCCAGCACGTGACCGTGGCGCTCTCCGGCGACGGCGGCGACGAAATCTTTGCCGGATACGATCGCTACCGCATTCACGCCGATCGCCAGGTCTTCGAGCACATCCCCGGCTGGGCGCGCAGCTTTTATCGCAACCAGATTTTTCCGCGCTTGCCCAATCGCCTGCAAGGCCGCAAACTCAGCTACAACATTTCGCTGCCCTGGCAGGAGCGTTACGTCGACGGCCTTTCTTTTCTGCCCGCGTTCGAGCGCGATACTCCGCTCCTCTCCTGCGATTTTCGCCAAATCCTGAACCGCAGCGACGATCCCGGCAACGTTCTCCGCCGTTACTTTGCGCAGGCGCCCGCCAAAGATCCCGTCGACCAGCTCCTTTACGTCGACACCAAAACCTACATGGTCGGCGACATCCTCGCCAAGGTTGACCGCATGAGCATGTTGAATTCACTCGAGGTCCGCGTCCCCATCCTCGATCATCTCTTCGTCGAGTGGGTCACCGGTCTGCCGTCCCAGTGGAAACTGCGCGGCAAGCGGCAAAAATATATCCTGCGAAAGCTGGCGGAGCGAGTCGGCGTGCCCCGCGAAGTGCTCTATCGCCAGAAGCAGGGATTCTCCCTCCCGCTCGTCCACTGGATGCGCAACGAACTCAAAGACATGCTCATGATCCTGCTCGAGCCTCGCACCCTCGAGCGCGGCTACTTCCAGGCCAGCGGCGTGCGCAAGCTGATGGACGATCACCTGCGTCCGTGGCAAGACCATGACGAGCCGCCTCTGGCGCCTGCTGATGTTCGAGCTCTGGCACCGCAACTTCCTCGAAAAATACATCAAGCCCGCCGGGTTGTTCTCTCTTCCCGTGGTTGCCGACTCCCGGAGAAAAGTGCCGACCGCTCCCGTGTTAGCATCCGCCCCGGTGGGAGAATGATCGGTGGGAGAATGATCGGTGGGAGAATGACCGGGTGGGCGCCACGAACGCTGCCAGCATGAACACCGGCGATCCGCCGATCAGCCTGTTTCTCATGGTCAACACCTTCGAGACAGGCGGCTCGGAGCGCCAGTTCACCCTGCTCGCGCAAAATATCGGCGCGCCACACATTCCAACTTCATTTGGGATGCGTCAGCCACCGCGGTCCCTTGGCCGCCCAATTCGGAGAAGTTCCGCAGTTTCCCCTCGGCGGCAGCCTCTTCGGATGGAAGTCGCTGCGCACCCGCCTAAACCTGAGCCGCCATCTGCGCCATCACCAGGTGCAAGTTGCCCACGCCTTCGATTTCTACGCCAATCTCACGCTGATCCCCGCCGCCCGTTTGGCCCGCGTGCCCGTCGTCATCGGCAGCCATCGCCAACTCGGAGACCTGATGACCCCCGCGCAGTTCCGCGCTCAGGCCGCCGCTTTTCGCTGGTGCGACGCCGTGGTCTGCAATTCGCAAGCTGCCGCCGATCGCCTAATCGCCACCGGCCTAGCGCCCGATAAAATCGCAGTCATCGGGAACGCCCTGCCGGCCGAGGCTTTCACCGCAGCGCCCGCAGCTCTGCCGAAGCGTCCCGGCGTACTCCGCGTGGGCATGGTCGCGCGCATGAATCATCGTTACAAAAATCATTCTGGATTTCTGCGCATCGCCGCACAGATCCATCCGCGCATGCCCGGCGCAGAATTTGTTCTCGTCGGCGATGGTTCGCTGCGCCGGGATCTGGAAAACGAAGCGTCGAGCCTCGGCCTCGGCGCCTCCGCGGTCTTTCTCGGTGATCGCCAGGATATGCCCGCCGTCCTCGCCTCGCTCGATGTCGCCGTCCTCACCTCCGATTCCGAGAGCCTATCCAACGTCATTCTCGAAGCCATGGCCGCTGGTTTGCCCGTGGTCGCCTATAGTGTCGGAGGAAATTCTGAATTGCTCAGTCATCAACGCGGAGCCTTGATTCCCGCCGAGCAACGAAACCAGCTTTGCCGGCGCCGTCGAGAAACTTCTAGCCGACTCCGCACTTCGCGAGCAACTGGGACGCAACGCCCTGCAGTTCGCAAAAGAAAACTTCAGCCTCGATGAGGTGCGCCAGCGCTACGAGGAACTCTATATCACGCTTCTCCAGAAAAAGCGCCGCAGGAATTCCACCGCATGAGCGATCGCGCCGATTTCGACTCGACGAAAGAAAACGCGTCCCAGGGTGCCCCGTCCAAGCTCCGCTTGGGCGGGGGGTTCCCCTCGCCCAAAGAAAACTCAGCCCAGCGCCTGCGAGTCTCCATCGTCGCGCCCAGCCCGCGTTATGTTGGCGGACAATCCGTCCAGGCCGAATTGCTCCTCCGCCTCTGGCAGCACGATCCCGCCGTCGCCGTCAGCTTCCTCGCCGTCGATCCGCCGTTGCCCCGCGCCTTAGCCTGGGCGGAACGCATTCCCGGCCTGCGCACCATTCTGCGCGAGCCCATCTACTTCTGGCATCTTTGGCGCGGCCTCAAAGACGTCGACATTGCCCACATCTTTTCCGCGTCCTACTGGTCGTTCCTGCTCGCGCCCGCGCCCGCCTGGTTCTTCGCAAAACTGCGCGGCTGCAAGAGCCTGATCAACTACCGCAGTGGCGAAGCCCGCGACCACCTCCAGCGCTTCCGCTCGGCCGCGTTCGTTCTCTCGCGCGTCGATAAGATTGTCGTCCCCTCCGGCTACCTCGTCGATGTCTTCCGCGAATTCGGATTGCCGGCATCGGTTGTGCCGAACATTGTCGATCTAGCGCAGTTCCGCTATCGCGACCACACTCCGTTGCGCCCGCATCTGGTCTGCACCCGCGGCTTCTCCACGTACTACAGTGTGGATGTAGTTGTCCGCGCATTCGCCGAAGTAAAAAAGGAATTCCCCGAAGCGCAGCTCGATCTGGTCGGCGGCGGCCCGCTCGAATCCAATATCCGCAAGCTGGTTGCGGACCTGAATCTCACCGGAGTCAACTTCACCGGCGTCGCATCGCATCAGGAAATCGCCAAGTATTACGAGCAGGCTGACATCTTCATCAACGCCTCCTGGCTCGACAATATGCCGGTGTCGATCATCGAAGCCTTTGCGTCGGGAACTCCCGTAGTCACCACCTCGCCGGAGTGCATGCCCTATCTGGTCGAGCACGAGCGCACCGGATTGCTCTCGCCCGTGGGCGACGAAAAAGCCCTCGCCGCAAATGTTATTCGTTTGTTGCGCGACCCCGAACTCGCCGCTCGCCTCGCGCAGAACGCTCACCATGAAGCGCGTAACTACACCTGGGAAGCCGTCCGCGAACAATGGCTGAACACCTATCGCGGATTAGCCGAGATCTGGTCACAGCTCGGAGTTCCTGCGGTGATGACACTTCTGGATTGCGGAAGAACACCGCTCCGCGCATTACGCCGTTTTCTTTGCCGGTGGCCAGACCGTCGTCACCACCAGCGCCACCGCAATTCCCAGCGACACTTCCAGGAAGCGGTGCCATCCGACAATCCAAGGACCGCGCAACCGCGGAATCAGCAAAATGATACTCAATGTAATTCCGGCAAACCGGTAAGCCGTTTCCAACGCGCAATAACCGCGCCAGCACTCCGCACAAAAGAATCCCCAGACCGTACACCACCGCACTGGGAGGGAAAAACATAGCCAGCGCCGAGCCCAGCACCGCCCCCAGTGCCGTCCCCACAAATCGCTGCCACCCCAGCGTCCGGGGAGGAATCGTGGATTGAATGATGACGATGGCCGAAATCGGCGCCCAGTAATATTCCGGCAGCTTCAACAGACGAGCGAGCATCATGGCAGCCACCGCTGCAACCGCGGTGCGCACCGAGTCCAGAACGGACGCTCGATTAACCGCCGAAAAAATCCCTTTGCTCGCCATCGATCCTCCCCCGCAGTCGTACCGGGAGCCGCTGTTGTATCGCCGCGCAACTCGCCGCAGCCATCGTCCTTAATGACACGCCGTCCGCAAGCGTGTCTGCGCGACATTTCCCATTCCGGTACGGCTACTCGTGATTTGTTTAAGTTGATCGCGTTTTTGGGTGGCGTAGCGCTTTAGCGCTGCGATAGGGTTGTTTTCAGAAGACGGCTTTAGCCCCTGAGGTAAAGGGAAGTTACGAACCTAACGTACTAACGGCTGCCAGCTCGCCGCTCCTCTTCCATCACCCTCCGCAGCGCCTTGTTAATCTCCCACTGGTATCCCCGCCCCATTCCCCGGAACCAGGCCAGCACATCGGCGTCCAGATTCAGCGTGACCCGCTTCTTGGGCAACCGGAGCCAGCGCTTAACCTCCAGCTGCCGCTCCCGCCACTCCCGCCATCGGTCCCCGTCGTTTGTGGAACGTCCCTGTTCCACACTTCCCGAAGCCCGCAGGCTGGCGACCCTCCCGCGCCTCTTAACTCTTTTCTTCCGTTTCATTTGCCGTCGATAATCATATATATATGTACGCACAAAATAAACTGCAAAGTGTTCCACGTGGAACACTCCACCCCAAAACAAAAAGGCCCCGCTCTCGCGAGCGGGGCCTTTGATCTAACTGACGGCGCAGCTGAGAGCTGACGGCTGTTCTTAGTACATGTCGCCCATGCCGCCGCCACCGTGGCCGCCCGGCATTGGAGCGTTCTTCTTCTCCTCCGGGATCTCCGCCACCAGCGCTTCGGTCGTCAACATCAGCGCCGCAATCGAGCCGGCGTTGGTCAGTGCGGTGCGCACCACCTTTGTCGGATCGAGCACGCCCGCCTTTACCAGGTCTTCATACTCGCTGGTTAGCGCGTTGAAGCCATAGTTGTTGTCCTTGGAATCGTTGATCTTTCCGAGGACGATTGCGCCTTCTTCGCCGGCATTCTCGGCGATTTGGCGCAACGGCTCAACCAGAGCGCGCTTCACGATGTTTACACCGATCTGCTCGTCGCCTTCCAGCTTCAGTTTGTCGAGCGCTTGAACGCAACGCGCCAGAGCCACGCCGCCGCCGGGGACAATGCCTTCCTCGACTGCTGCACGGGTTGCGTGCATGGCGTCTTCCACGCGCGCCTTCTTCTCTTTCATTTCGGTTTCGGTCGCGGCTCCTACTTTGATTACCGCAACGCCACCGACCAGCTTCGCCAGCCGCTCCTGCAATTTCTCGCGGTCGTAGTCGCTGGTGGTCTTATCGATCTGGCTGCGAATCTCTTTCACGCGGCCTTGCACGTCACCCGGCTTGCCTTTGCCTTCGACTATGGTGGTGTTGTCCTTGTCGATGGTGATTTTCTTGGCTTGTCCGAGATCGGCTACCTGCACGTTCTCCAGCTTGATCCCCAGATCTTCGGTGATGGCCTTGCCGCCGGTCAAAATTGCGATGTCCTGCAGCATTGCCTTGCGGCGATCGCCGAATCCCGGAGCCTTGACGGCCGAGACTTGCAGCGTGCCACGAAGTTTGTTCACGACCAGAGTCGCCAGCGCTTCGCCTTCCACGTCCTCGGCGATGATCAGGAGCGGCTTGCCGCCCTTGGCGATCTGCTCCAGCAGCGGCAGCAGGTCTTTCATCGAGCTGATTTTCTTTTCGTGGATCAGGATGTAAGCGTTCTCCTGCACCGACTCCATGCGCTCGGGGTCGGTGACGAAGTAGGGAGAGAGATAGCCGCGATCGAACTGCATGCCTTCGACCACGTCGAGCTGCGTCTCCAGCGTCTTCGACTCTTCTACCGTGATCACGCCATCCTTGCCGACCTTCTTCATCGCCTCGGCAATGATCTTGCCGATGGTCTCGTCGTTGTTCGCCGAGATCGTTCCGACCTGGGCAATCATCTCGCCGGTTACGGGCTTGCTCAGTTTGTCGAGCTCGCCTTTTTCGTGGTTGCCTTCCTTGTCGAGTTTGCCGGTGATGAGGGTGACGGCCTTTTCGATGCCGCGCTTCATGGCCATGGGATTGGCGCCAGCGGCTACGGTCTTCACGCCTTCGCGATAAATCGCCTGCGCTAGAACGGTCGCGGTGGTGGTGCCGTCGCCGGCGACGTCGCTGGTCTTGCTGGCGACTTCGCGGACCATCTGGGCGCCCATGTTCTCGAGCCCATCCTGCAATTCAATTTCTTTGGCTACGGTTACGCCGTCTTTGGTGATAGTCGGCGAACCGAATTTCTTCTCAATGACTACGTTGCGGCCCTTGGGGCCAAGAGTAACCTTTACAGCGTCAGCCAGCAGGTTGACGCCGCGGAGAATGGCCTGGCGGGACTCTTCTCCGTGAACAATTTGCTTTGCCATATCTGTTTGCTCCTTAAGATGTATGCAGGCACAAAGCCTGCGGAATTTGAAAATCAGGTCTTAGGTGTCAGGTCTCAGGGTCTTACTGATAGCTGAGAGCTGATAGCTGACAGCTACTTGCGCGCTCCGGCCGTTTCCTTCTTGGCTGCGCCGGTGAGAACGCCGAGTACTTCTTCCTCGCGCATGATGATGAAGTCTTCACCATCGATCTTGATCTCGGTGCCGGAATACTTGCCGAACAGGATGCGGTCGCCTTCCTTCACATCGAGCGGCCGAATCTTGCCTTCTTCGTTGATCTTGCCTTTGCCGGCGGAGATGACTTCTCCCTCCATCGGTTTGTCTTTCGCGGAGTCGGGAATAATGATCCCGCCGCGGGTGGTATCGGCTTCTTCTACCCGACGGACCAGGATGCGGTCATGCAGCGGGGTGAATTTGGTTGCCATAGTTGCGTACTCCTTTCAAGAGTGGTTTTTTGGATAGGTTGAATTCGAATTCTGGATTTTCCCACGAAGCCAAGGTCTGTTAGCACTTGAACGCCACGAGTGCTAATTATAGGAATGTGAGTAGGCGGTTGTCAAGCGATCAAACTTAGATGACGATAAGTCGTCTACAATGAGTGTATTAGCTACCAACTCAAGATTGTCATCCTGAGCGGTGAGGGGGGCTTCGCGAGGTGAAGCGGACGCGCAATGGGCAAGGACCCCTAACCATCTAGCGGCTCGTCCTCCGGGACTACCGGCGTGTGTGCGCGTGCCCCGGGGAGGCTACTTCGTCTTCTAGCCATGATCGCTGGGGGATTTGAACGTCGCCAGCGAGCCCTCCTCGTCGCGGCTTGTAGTTATTATCTTCGGAGTAAACAGGAAAGAATAAACTCCGATCCCGAGGTTCGCCCGTCCCACCGGCTAGGGATGGCTATCCCTCGGCGAACCGGTTTCGCTGACAGCTGAGAGCCGACAGCTATTTCCCCGCCGCCAACTTGCCCAACTGACGGCAGAGTTGCCAGCCCTGCGTCAAGTCTTGGCGGCCGCGGACAGGATCAATGCTGCAAACAGGGAGTCTCAGACCCGAGATGGAAAGGCAGTCGCCATGCAGTCATTATGGCATCACCTTCCGCACGGGCGGTCCGGCCAGCCACGAGTTTCGAAATATTGATACGTGTCAATGGCTGCTCGCCACCTGACGCAGTGCGTTTCCGCGAGGAGATGAAGGAGCGCCAATGACTACGTCCGGCTTGCGCTGCGTTGAGAGCTGTCTTAATTGCCATCTGCGTTGCAACAGTTTTTTCTGCGACCTCTCGCCTGAGTCGATCGAGGATTTCAACAGAATTAAACACGCCGCGGTTTTTCCTGAACACGCGGTGGTTCTGGTCGAGGGCCAAAATCCCTGGGGAATTTTCATCCTCTGTCAGGGACGGGTTAAGCTTTCCACCACCTCGCGCGAAGGCAAGACGTTAATTGTGCGTATCGCGGAAGCCGGTGAAGTTCTGGGCTTGCACGCGGTGGTTACCGGCGGGCAGTACGAGTTGACGGTTGAAACCATGCAGCCATGCCAGCTGAACTTTGTGGGGCGCGAAGACATGCTTCACTTCCTCAACACGCACACGGACGCCTCTCTCCATGCCATTCAGCATCTTGCCCGGGACTGTTCGGACTCGTATGGCGTGGTGCGCACGATCGGGTTGTCACACTCGGTGTCGGAGAGGTTCGCCAGATTCCTGCTTGAAACCGCCGCCGACGGCGAGGTCAGCAACGGCAAGGTGCGCGTCCGGCTGGCCATGACCCATGAGGAAATCTCGCAACTCGTCGGCACCAGCCGCGAAACCATTACCCGGCTGCTCTCGGAGTTCAGGAAAAATGCGATGGTGGAACTGAAGGGCTCGACGTTGATTATCCATAACCGCCCGGCGCTGAAGAACCTGGTCAGGGCGTAGGGGTCGCGGAGCTCCGAACAACGCCGGGGGCGCGCGCGTAAATGCCCGCCAAGAGACGCAATTCACTTCTCGAAAACTGTTAGGATGCTCCCCAAGCGTGCCTAACCTAATCAGTGTTGCTGTTTTCAAGCCGATTGGCGAGCGCCTCTTCATTGCCATGGTTGCGTTCGTGCTGCTTTCACTGGCCGCGAACTTATCGGCCGCAACTGCCGCGCACTGGATTGTCGGCTACCAACCCGCCCGACTAGTCAACGGAACGCCGGTACTCTTCCGCGTCACCACGCCGGCGCCGGTGCGAACGCTTTCGGGGAATTGGCTTGGCCACGAAGTCGAGTTCAGCTTTGACGCGAGCAGCAAATCATGGTTCGCGCTCGCCGGGATCAGTCTCGAAACCAAGCCGGGAGCATATCCTCTTCAACTTCACGCCGAAACTTCCTCCGGGCAATCCGCCGGAGAAGCGATCTCGTTCGAAAAGAATTTCTCGGTGCAACGCCAGCGCTATCCTCGCGTGCCGCTGAAGGTTCCCCCGCGCTATACCGCTCCCAGCGCCGAAGACCAGCGCCAGATCGAACAGGACAAGGAAACAAAAGCGGAGGCGTTTAAAACCCTTAGCCCTGGCCGCGAATGGAATGGGTCGTTCGCACCTCCGGTGAATGCCGAGATCTCCGATGTGTTTGGAGTCGAGCGCGTGTTCAACGGTACCGTCGAGAGCACGCATCAGGGGCTCGATTTCCGCGTGCCCAGCGGGACCTCGGTGGCCGCCGTGAATAGCGGACGCGTCATCCTGGCGCGGTTACTGTTCTTTGAAGGGAATTGCGTGGTGCTCGACCACGGACAGGGACTGCTGACGCTGTATCTGCATTTGTCGAAATTCTTAATCAAAGAAGGCGATGATGTGAAGAAAGGGCAGGCGATCGGACTGAGTGGGGGCACGGGACGCGCCACTGGGCCTCACCTGCATCTGGCCGTGCGCTGGCAGGGGGTGTACTTGGATCCGCAGGTGCTGCTCAAGTTAAATTTGCCGTGAGGGGAACGGTGGGCGTGGAGAATGCCTTGGGGCGGAGAAGCAGATGGTTAGTGTAGGGGTCCTTCGACTCCGCAGAGCGATTCTCTCCGCAAATCGCCCTGCTACGCTCAGGATGACAGAGTGTGTCGGTGGTGCGAAGAGCCAGAAGCTAACAGCTAAGAGCCTAATAACCAGACGCGAGCAGCGCCTCTTCCGCATCCCACATGCCATCGCGGAGCGTTACGCTTCTCCCTGAGATTGCGGGAATGCGCTCGCCGGGAACGATGATTCCCACCAGGTTCAGCGGATCTGCGGCCGCGATGACGACGCGCTCGGCCTGCGTACTCTGTGGCAGCGTGCGGTGGGCGCGCAAGGATTCGACGGCTACGGGAAGCGCGAACTGCTCTCCCAGAAATCCATCGACGAATCGGCCGCCGCGCACTTCGCCGCGGTCTTCGAGGCGGCGGTAGCCGATTTGCAGTTCACGCCAGCGGGGCAGATTCGTTTCCCGCACCAGCAGGTCGCGGAAGACCACGCCATAGCGACGCAACAACATCCAGCAGCAGGATTCGACGCTGCGGTCGCGATCGGCGCCTTCGGTGTGCAACAGCGACCAGCGTCCCGGGGCATGGCGTGGGCGACGGGCTTTTCCCAGCCCGCTTCCGGACGCGCTTTTCGGTGTCACCAGAGCGCGCAGGTTTTCGAATCCGTCGGCGGTCACGAGGCCCGCAGCGACCAGTTCCCACAGTCCGGTTTCGATTTCCGCTTTGAGACGGCCCGTCGCCCGCACCATGTCGGGAAAAAACAGCGCACCTCGCTGCTTCAAAAGTTTGAGCGCCTCCTGCGCCACCGGGCTTAAGAATGACGTCGCGGAATCTTCCGCACCGGGGTGATGAGCTCGCATCCAATCGGCGTCTTCGCGCACAAAGAATGCAATGGGCGCGACTCGCGTCGGAATCACTCGCCGCCGATTCTCCTCGCTACCCGTGGCTTCAAGCGTGGCGGGATGCGGCGACAGGCGGCCCCATCCCACGGTGCCGGTGAGGCACAGCTGATCAAGGTGCGCGGGATCGTAGTCAGAGATTCTGCGTGCGAGCACAAACCGTTCCCACGCGCTCGCCGGAATCTCAAATCCTTGCAGTTGGCGGATCACTTCGAGGGTTCCGTGCTCGCCTCGCACCTGCGTGCCGGGAGCTACATGCTGCCAGCGCAATAGCCAGTTCATGAACTGCGATGCCGTGACGGGCGCAATTTGCTTGCGCAGCGTCGCAACCGTCAGGCGATGAATGCGAGCCAGCAGACGGCGCTCGCACCATTCGGTCTCGGGTTCGTGTGAAGCGGAAGCTGCTGGGCGCGGATCTGCGGGGCGGAACTTGCCGCGCAGAATCGCTCCGCTGGCCTCCATGCGGAGTAACGCCTTTTCGATCTCGGATGCCGGCAGTCCCAGCAACTCGCCAATTTCCGACGCGGTGGTTGGGCCGAGATGTTGCATCCATCCCTGCAACGCGATCAACACGGCATCGTCAAAGCTCAGTGCTTGTGTGGTGGCGGGGCCTTGCCCCGCCGGGACGGGGCAAAGACCCGTCACCACACGATGCATTGCCTGGAACCATCCGACCCGTTCGGCGGCTACCCAATATTGCTTGCCCGCGGCTTCCGCTACGAAGGCGCGATTCTCGAGTTGGAGTCGATCGAAGAATTCATTCCAGTTGGCGGTGAGCTGCGAGCTGCGAGCATCGAGTTGGGAGCGCGTTTCCTGAGAGCTGAGAGCTGACAGCTGAGAGCTTCCCTCCTCCGGCACCGGCACATCACCAGCGTATGCAGCACATCGTGCAGTTCGTCCGCGTCGCGCACATCGGGCCACGCCTCCTGCTGCACTTGCGCGATGGCTGCGGGATCGAGCGCGCCGACTTCTTCGAGCACGGATGCCGGCAATACCCGCCGCATCTCGACCGCCCGCGCCCGGCGCTCTTCTAGCGGGGCATCATCCAGGTAGGCGTACGGATTGGCATTGAGAATTTCGTGCGAGAATTGCGACGGCACCGGAGTGTCGACCGCGAGGCAACGAATCCGTCCCTGCTCGATGCCGCGCAACACTTCGGCGAGGCCCTCGATATCCAGCGCTTCGGTGAGCACGTCCTTCATCACCTCATGCACCAGCGGATGATCCGGAATCTTGATGTCCCCTTCGATGTTCTCGAAGCACGCGGCCACATCGGGAAAAACCGAGGCCAGCAAATCGTCGGAGCGAATGCGCTGAATCTGCGGCGGAACTTTCTTGCCGCCCTGAAAACGCAGCAGGGCGAGGGCTCGCGTCGCATCCCAGCGCCAGCGCGTCTGAAAAATCGGCGAAGCCAGCGCCGCCTGCTCCAGGATCGGCGGCATGCTCTCTGCAGCCAGGAATTGAAAAACATCGGCCAGGGGAAAGCTATGCTGCTCGGCGAGCGCGATGTTCAATCCGTTGTCGGTGGCCGCCGCCTGCAGTTCGAAATTGAAGCCGCGGCAGAAACGCTTGCGCAGCGCCAGTCCCCAGGCTTTGTTGATGCGCCCGCCAAAGGGCGCGTGGATGATCAACTGCATCCCGCCGCCCTCGTCAAAGAATCGTTCGGCGATGATCGTCGTCTGCGTCGGCACATCGCCCAGCACGGCGCGGCCTTCGAGTATGTACTGAATCAGTTGCTCGGCGCCCGAGAGATCGAGCCCACATTCCTCCCGAAGCCAACTTACGGCGTCAGTGACTACAGCAAGATTTCGCCATCCTTCTACCGGGACCACGCCCGGCAGGCGGTCGCTGATTTCTTTGCGCAGTTCGCCGAGCTGAAACGAAAGTTCAGCGGTGCGTGCCGGAGCTTCTCCACGCCAGAACGGTATGCCGGGCGGAGCACCCTGTGCGTTTTCCACCAGTATGCGCGACGACTTGGCTTCGATCCGGCGAATCCTCCAGGATGTGTTCCCCAGCAGCATGACTTCTCCCGCCATGCTCTCGACGGCGAAGTCTTCATCCACTGTGCCTACCACCGCGCCGTCGGGCTCCGCCACCACGCTGTACAGGGCGTTGTCGGGTATCGTGCCGCCGCTGGTGATCGCCGCCAGGCGCGCGCCGCGCCGGGCTCGCAGCTTGTGGTTGATGCGGTCGTGATGCAGGTACGCGCCATAGCGGCCTCGTTGCGAGGCGATTCCTTCGGAAAGCATCGTGAGCACGGCGTCGAACGTCTCGCGCGTGAGATTGCGATAGGGATAGGCGCGCTTTACGAGCGCGAATAATTCGTCCTCGTCCCATCCGTCGTTTGTGTGGGCGGCGGATTGATCGCCCGATTTGTTCGCGGTGGCCGCGCTGCCCGAAGCCGCGCAGCAAGCTACGATTTGTTGCGCCAGCACATCGAGCGACGCTTCGGGAAAAATCAGGCGGTCGAGTTCGCCCAAACGAATCGCGCGCACCAGCACGGCGCATTCCGCGAGATCGTCGCGCGTGGTGACAAAGAATCGTCCTTTGGGAACCGCGCCTCGCCAGTGGCCCGACCGCCCCACGCGCTGCAAAGCGACCGCAATCGAACGCGGCGAACTGATGTGGCACACCAGGTCGACCGTTCCGATGTCGATGCCCAGTTCGAGCGAAGCGGTCGCGACCAGCACCTTGACCTGGCCTTCTTTCAGCTTGCGCTCGGCCTCCAGACGCAGCTTGCGCGACAAACTGCCGTGATGCGCCGCCACATTTTCCTCGCCCAGCCGCTCACCCAGGTGATGGGCAATGCGTTCGGCCAAGCGCCGCGTGTTTACGAAGACCAGCGTCGAGCGGTGCGCATTCACCAGTTGCACGATGCGCTCGTAAATCTCGTCCCACATTTCGTTCGACGCGACCGGGCCCAGTTCGGAAGACGGAACCTCGACTCCCAGATCGAGCGTGCGCTTGTGGCCGACGTTGACGATCACGGGAACCGCACGCGCTGGTTTACCAGAGCTGCGAGGATCGGAGCTGCCCGCGAGAAAACGCGCGACCTCTTCGATCGGCTTCTGCGTCGCGGAAAGTCCGATGCGCACCGGCGGGCGCTCGGTCAGCGCTTCCAGGCGCTCCAGCGAAAGCGCCAGATGCACGCCGCGCTTGTCGTCGGCTACGGCGTGAATTTCGTCCACAATCACGGTTTCGACATCGCGCAGGATGGCGCGGCTCTTCTCCGCCGTCAGCAGAATGTAAAACGACTCGGGCGTGGTGACCAGAATGTGCGGCGGACGCTTCAGCATGGCGCGCCGGTCTTTCATCAGCGTGTCGCCGGTGCGCACGGCGGTGCGGATCTCCGGCATCAGCAGCCCGCGATCGCCCGCCATCTGCAGAATTTCTCCGAGCGGGACTTCGAGATTTTTCTGGATGTCGTTGCCGAGCGCTTTGAGCGGGGAGACGTAGAGAACTTCGGTGCGGTCGCGCAGTTCGCCAGCGAGCGCCTTGCAGACCAGCCGGTTAATGCAGGCAAGGAAAGCGGCGAGCGTCTTGCCCGATCCGGTCGGAGCCGAGATCAGCGTGGTGTGGCCGGCGAGGATGTGGGGCCAGCCCTGCTCCTGCGGTTCGGTCGGCGTGGAGAAGCGCGCGGTGAACCACTCCTGCACCAGCGGATGGGCCCAGGCGAGGGATGGGGAGACTGCGGACGGCATGGGAGTGATTGTAGCGAGAATTGGCGGTTTCGTAAAACGTTCGCCTGCGAAAAAAACGTAGGGTGTAACTCCTGGGCTCCTTCCGGGTCGTTGGCGCAAATGCCTGGCGCATCCATTGCTTTCGGCCGCCCGTGACTTCGTCTATGATTATCACTTTTATTCAGAGGCGAAAACAGCGGATGCGATACGCACAAGTTCTCCAGCAATGGCGCTACCATTATTTCAACAAGTGCGTGGCTCTTTTCGCCGCGATTTTTCTAATTAATTTTGCCTGCGCCGCCCAAGCTCCATTACCAAGCCAGCCAGAAATGACGTGGCCTCAAGATCTGCAAAAGGATCCGGCATTGCTGACCGAGTTCGGTCAACTGCTGACGAAACTCAAGCACGACGTTCAGTTTCCGCCGCCGCGCGGCCAGAGTCGTCTATTGCCGTTGCTGCCGGAATCGACGATCATCTATGCCGCGTTTCCCAACTATGGCGACGCCGCCCATCAGATCCTCACCATTTTCCAGCAGGAGTTGCAGCGGAGCCCGGTGCTGCGTGCCTGGTGGGAGCACGGCAATTTGGCCACAAATGGACCCAAGCTGGAGGATTCCCTGGAAAAGGTTTACCAGCTCTCGCAGTTCTTGGGAGACGAAATTGTCGTGTCAGGTGCCACGGAAATTCACCAGCAGCCCAGCATCCTTATAGTCGCGGAGGTACGAAGGCCGGGCCTGAAGGATTTCCTTCAGCAGATGGCGAAGAATCTTGCGGACAAGTCGAAATCGCCGGTGCGCATATTGGATGTGGAGGAACTCGCCACCGCAAAGGATACGCGCCCGGCGCAGGAACTCGCGATTCTGGTGCGCCCCGACATGGTGGTCGCAGCGCTCAACGTGGCGGCACTCCGTGATTTCAATTCCCGACTGGAAAGGAACAACCGGGAATTCAGCGCGACTCCGTTTGGCCAGCGGGTGGCACAAGAGTATGAAGGCGGCACCACCGTCGTAGGAGCGATTGACAGAAGATGCTGAAGCAAGTTCCACCGGGCACCGACCAGAGCAAGATGTTTTTTCAGCGGAGCGGATTTGCCGACATGAAGTATCTGGTTTGGGACCACAAGACCGTGGCCGGCCAGGCAGCGAGCGAAATGGAATTAACCTTCACGGGCCCGCGTCATGGACTGGCATCCTGGCTGGCAGCGCCGGGGCGCTTAGGTACCCTGGATTTTGTGTCGCCAAAAGCGGTCGTCGCGGGTGCCATACTACTCAACAATCCGGCACAGATATTCGACGACCTTAAGGATTTCTCCACTGTTTCGAATCCGAAAGCCTTTGCCACCGTCACGCAAATGGAAGCGGCAGTGAAACTGAGTTTGAAGGAGGATCTGCTCCGCTACCTTGGAGGGGAGATCGCATTTGAGGTAGATAGCCTCAGACAACCGGACCCCGAATGGAGGGTGATCTTGCAAGTGAATGATCCGGACCGCGTCCAGGCGACGTTGAACACTCTGTTGGCATCCACACCGTTCCGCGCGCAGCAATCCGTGGAGGAGGGCATTACCTATCACACTCTTCGAATTCCCTCGGCGAAGAAGACCGTCGAAATCGGTTATGCGTTTGTGGATGGGTATCTGGTCATAGCGTCCAGCCAAAAAGCCGTTGCCGAGGCAGTTCGGCTCCATCGCTCTGGAGAATCGTTGGCAAAGTCCGCGAGGTTTTTGGCATCTATGCCACCTGGTCACGGACCGGATGTGTCCGCGCTGTTCTACGAGGACCCGACCGCGATGGCGACGATGACTATGCGCCAGGTATTACCAGGGTGGCTGTCGCAAGCCACCGCGGAAACTACGCCGGTAGTGATTTGCGCATATGGCGAACAAAGTGCGATTCGCGAAATCAGCCTAAGCCGAGGAGTGGACGCCGGCGGAGTTCTGGTAGTGGCGGCAATCGCGATTCCCAATTTGTTGCGAGCAAGGATCGCGGCGAATGAAGCGAGCGCTGTCGCCACCATTCGCATGGTGAATACCGCGCAGATCTCTTATTCGAGTACATATCCGCAGAGGGGATTTGCGCGCGAGCTGGCTACACTCGGCCCCGATCCCGCTGGGCCCAACAAGTTTTCGGCGGACCACGCGAGTTTGATTGACCCCACGCTGGGAAATTCGAGTTGTACCACCGGCACCTGGTGTACGAAGTCTGGATTCCAATTCAGCATTACAGCGGTCTGCCAGAAACAAGGCTGCGACGACTTTGTAGTGGTGGGCACTCCCGTCACCAGCAGCACGGGTGCCAGAAGCTTTTGTTCAACGTCGGACGCGGTGGTGCGCTTCAAAACCGGTCCTCCCCTGACCTCGCCGGTCAGTGTTTCGGAATGCCGAACTTGGCCGACACTGAAATAGTGGCGTTCACAGCCCCATATGAGTTGTTCGTCGCGGGCTACGGTGCCGTCCGCAGAATGCTAGAATTTCGGCGATGCCCAAATCATCTGCTAGCGCTCGCGCCCGCAAAATTAAACTTATTCTTTTCGACGTCGACGGCGTTCTCACCGACGGCAAAATCTGGATCTTCCCGGCGCCTTCTGGAGGCCCGCAATCTGGAGCTCAGCAAAGCGCGCTCGAACAGCCCGCTCAGCATGGCGGACAGAGCGGCTTCCGGGCTCCAGAGCACCAGCCTGATCGAAGCCAAGGGTTTCCACGCCCACGACGGCACTGCCATTATGCTGGCGCGCCTGGCGGGAATCAAGACCGGCATCATCACCAAGCGCATCTCCGAAACCGTTGCCCTGCGGGCGCGTGATCTGAAGATGGATCACGTGTACCAGGGCATCCAGGACAAGGCGTTGGTGTTTGCGCAAATCCTTGAAAGAGACGGAATCACTGCCGCCGAGGCCGCTTTCGTGGGCGATGACGTGATCGATCTGCCGGCGATGCGCAAGTGCGGTCTGGCGATCGCGGTGAAGAACGCGCGTCCCGAGGTCAAAGCCGAAGCGCACTGGGCTACGTCCCACGCTGGTGGAGAGGGCGCTGCCCGCGACGCGGTCGAGTACATCCTGAAAGCGCAGGGCAAATGGAAGCAGGCGGTAGAGGAATATATTTCGGAAAGAAGCTAAAAACTCAACGCTGACGGCCGACGGCTGAAGGCTGACGGCTGAATCACCCACCGGTTGCTTGCTTGGGGCGTGCTCGGGTTCGCAACCGGTGGGTGTTTGTTCTCCCTACTCACCCTGTTGTTTTCAGGAGCGTGATTCTGGAAACCCCGCTTCACCGGGAAAGTTTCGGAGGTTCTCCTATTTTCCTGTTTTTTCTAACTCATTTCCTGGCAGCAAGTTATGCGCTAGCTAATCGGAGATGGCCGTCGTCTTCGCCGCCATCAGTTCCGCGAAGCGGGGGTCTTTGCGGAGGGTGCTGAACTCCTCGTCCTTGTATACGTTGTTGATGTCCTTGTAACCCTCTTCCATCGCTTTCTTCAGATAGTGCAACGAAAGCTCTGGCGAGCCGGTCTTGGCATAGATTTTTGCGATGACGTAGTCGTAGTGGGCCCGGTCTTCGGGAGAAGAAAGCTGGGCCAGAACTCCGGCGCGCGAGGTGCGCTCAAAGATGTCGGGATCAAGCTCCATCGCCTTGGAATAGCTTTGGATGGCTTTGTCGAACTGTTTCTTGCCGAAATAAGCCGCGCCCATGTTGCTGTAATAGGAGGCGGCGTCGGTTTTCAACGCGATTGCTTTCTCGTAGTCCTTGATGGCTGCAGTGTAGGCGTGCGCCTGGTAATAAATGACGCCGAGATTGTTATAAGCGTCGGCATATTTACGGTCGGCCCGGAGGGCGCGCTCGAAACTCTTCTTGGCTTCCTTGTAGCGCTGCATCATGAGTTGGCAGATTCCGACTTTGTTGAGTAAGGACGCATTCGCCGGGCCGCCTTTCAGCGCGGCTTGGTAGAAGTCCACCGCATCGAGATAGTTCTTATCCGTACGCAGTTCGTCGCCACGTTTTTCGAGTTGCTCGGGCGATACCCCGGAAACGGGCGGCTCGACGCGGTGCAGCGGCGGAGGACCGACTTCCACCTGTTCGGAATTCTGAGCCTGTAATGGGAGAACGAGAAGTGTAGCGAAGAGAAGCGATACGGAGCCGATGCGGATACAGGAAAGCATATTTCCCCCCGGCCGAACCTACAAAACTTCAGAGTTTCATCGCCTTCAGCGTGCTCTATCACGTCCCTTGCAAGTTTGAGGCCGCGCAACCGGTCGTTTCTGGCACCTGCTCCCTTACCGTTCGCGGCTATTGCGGCGGTGTGCCGCTGTTACCGTTATTGGACGGCGCTCGCGCGTCCTTGTCATCCTTTGGGGAGCCGCTGTCTCCCTTGAACACGCCTACAATCTTGCCGAAGAAGCTTTTTTTCTTCTTGGCCTCTTCCTCGGATTGGACACCGGCGGCAGCCTGCGTGTTCCCGCTCGCGTCGGCCGGAGGCAGCGCTTTCTCGGAACTTCCGCCGAAGATGCGAGAGAAGAATCCCTGCTTACTGCCGCTCTGGTCGCAGGTATCGTGAGGCTCGGTGCCGGCCACGAAGGCAATCGTGTAATCGTCGGGACAGGATGGCGTCGCCAGGCGGTTGGTGATTTTGTCGAGCTCCACATCGACCACGCCTTCGGGCTGGTTGAAGGGCTTCACGTCCGAATACTGGGGCAGCGCGACCGCTTTCTTCATGAACTCGGCCCAGATGGGGGCCGCAGTCTGAGCGCCGCTCAGGTGAATGTCGCTGTAATCGTCGAATCCCACCCAAATGATGCACAGCAGATTGCTGGTATACCCGGCGAACCAGCCGTCGTGCGAAGTGCCCGTCTTACCTGCCGCCGGGGCGGTGAATCCGCGAGTACGGACGCCTGCGGCGGTGCCGAAATTCATGACTCCTTCCAGCATGCTGGTCATGACGAAGGCGACGCGCGGATCGAGAACCTGATTTTTCTCGGTGCCGAAGTTGACGACAACATCGCCTTTGGAGTTGCGCACCGAATTTACAAAGACGGGCGAAAGCCGCAGGCCGCCGTTGGCAAAACTTGTATAGGCGGCCGTCATGTCGACAGGGGTGGCGTCGTAGGCGCCGAGTGCCATCGCGGGCGTGGCTTTCACCGAGGCGATGCCGGCGGACCTGGCCAGATTCGCCACTTTGTCATAGCCCACTTCTTCCGCCACTTTCACCGTCGCGTTGTTGAGCGAGAGGGCCAGCGCATAGCGGAGCGTGACATCGCCGTGGTACTCCTCTTTGTAGTTGCGCGGTTCATAAATCTGGTCGCCGTAGGAGAAAGTCGTTGGCTGATCGGCAACCATAGACGCCGGGGTGATCACGGTCGTCGAGCCGTCGAGCGCCGTATTCACGGCGGCCGCGTACACAAACGGTTTGAAGATGGAGCCGGTGGGACGCTTGGCAAGCGCGTGGTTCAGTTGGCTCGCCCCGTAGTTACGACCGCCAACCAGCGCTTTGATTTCGCCGGTGTGAGGGTCCATGGCGACCAGGGCCACCTGCGCCTGCGGGCCGGGCGTGACCTTGGCTTCAAACTTGTTCTTTCCGACCTTGGTCATGTGGGTACGCATCTTGGTGACCTGATCGTCGACCAGCTTGATGCCGGTTTCGACAGCTTGCGCGGCCGCCCGCTGCAGTTCGGGATCGAGGGTCGTATAGATGCGGTACTCCTGTTCGTTGACCTCGTGCTCGTTCAGTTTGTTGACAATGGTGTCGCGAACCATATCCACGAAGTAGGGCGCATCGCTCGCCTCAACGTTGGGCGGGGCGAGCTTGAGCGGCGTTGCCTTGGCTTTATCGGCTTGTTCGCGCGTGATGGCGTTGGTTTCGGCCATCGACTCGATGACGACATTGCGGCGTTCAAGAGCGCGCTCGGGATGGCGATAGGGCGAAAGAAAGCTGGGCGCCTGGATCAATCCGGCGAGCAGCGCGGCTTCCGGTAGGGTGATGTCCTTCAAGTCCTTATTGAAATAAGACCGCGACCCTTCGGCCAGTCCCGAGATCGTGAACGACCCGCGCTGTCCCAAATCGACGCGGTTGGCGTAGAACTCGAAAATCTGCTGCTTGGAAAACTTCTGCTCCAACTCCACTGCGATCAGCATTTCGATCAGCTTGCGCTTGAAGGTTTTCTCCGGGCTCAGAAAGAATGCCCGCGAGAGCTGCATGGTGATCGTCGAACCACCCTGCTGATGGCGCTGATGGGTGAAGTCGATCCAGGCGGCTTCCACCAGCCGCATGAAATTGACCCCGCCATGCTGGAAGAAGCGGCGGTCTTCGATGGACGTGACCGCTTCCACCATGACCTTGGGAATGTCGTCGTACTTCACCAATTGACGCTTGGAGCGTTGCTCGGCGTCGAAGAGCGAAGTCAGCATCTGGGGTTCGAGTTCATAAGCCGCCAGGTCTCCGGAGGCGCGGCTGTTGATGGCCGAAACCGCGCCGCCGGAAACCGTGATGGTTGCCGCTTCGGGACTGTGATAAGACTCGGGTCCGGGCAAAACCTCAATGGAGCCGCCATGCACACGGTAGCTGCCCAGCGGAGTTTCTCCCTGCTTTTCGGAATAGCCGGCGTGACGCAGCTCGGCCGCAATTTCAGAGACGGTCAACTTCGATCCGACCTTCACCACCGGTGGGGCAGCGAAAATCTTCGCCGAACTCGCGAACACCGGACCGCGGAAACGCTGCTCGATGATGCGGTCGTACTTGACATACCAGTAGGCAAAAATGCCGACCACCACGAGCGATGCCGAGAGAAAACCGAGCAGGGCAATGCGCACGATGGGATCGTGCGCGAGCCAGCGGTTATTACCGCGGCTTTTTCCGCGCTGGCCGCCTCTTCGAATAACCGGGATTTTCAGCCTAATGGCCATGAAGAGAGCTGTACACCATCCACGAAGAGCAATTCGCAGTCCAAAAACTGGTTTTTAAGCTAAGGTGCCTTGTAGTTGATTCTAAATCACAACACAACCTCTCCGGGCAATTAGGGTAGTGTCTTAAGTGACATCAACCCAGTGTCTAAGAGGACACTACCGGGCAGTTGGATGCGTGTCAGAGGACGGACGGCTGTGGCAGTAGGGAGGCAGGGTTCCGGGTTGGCGGCAATCCATCCGAAATCGGTAGCAGGCGCAGAGTACACCGAACACGAGGTGGGCGTTCCGCCCGCGCTTTCAGCACGGCGAGGCCCGGTTGCAGAGTTGCGCAACGGTTGGCAAGAGCTCTCCGATTGCGTCCGTCTTATGGACGACAGCATCGACCAGCCTGGAGGTCTCTTCCGGAATCTCGCTGGCCGAAAACATGACGATCAAAATTCCCGGCCGGCACTCCTTGATCGCGGCAGCGACGTGGTGACCGCTCATTCCGGGCATGCTGCAGTCCAGGACTACGGCATCAATCTGAGTCATCATAACCAGCGTTAGCCCTTGTTGGCCGGATGTCGCCGTGAGGACGTTATAGCCCGATCTTTCGAGCAGCGCTCTTTCATATCGCAGGATGGCGTCATCATCGTCGATGCAGAGGATCGTTCGCCTCGGTGCTAGATAAGCTTGGCCCACATAAGCCTCCCAATGCGGTAGCCCAACCATCGTCCCTGGGGGAAGGGATCTACAAGATCTACCTCGGGCGACAAGCCTGAGCTACCGCATTCGGCTCACACAACTTGAACAACCCCTAAGGAAGCAATTTGTAGTATCGTGCCGCAACGCCCCGGGCGCCGTCTGTTCAAAATTGCACACTTATTACTATTTAGGTGCGGGTAGGTCGGGAGGCGGACTTGGTCAATTAACCTCTTTTTTACTCTGTGTTTACTCTGTCTCTTGAATTCTGCGGAGAAACGCCTGGCTCGTGCCCTTTTGCTGCTTACTCGTCTTGGCAAAGACCTGGAGAGCTGACCTTAAAACACGCCTTTGTTCTTCGACGAAGGATGGAACTCGAGCGTGGTCGAGTACCCGGGCAGATCGATAGGAACGCTGTAATCGGCTTCAATGTTGAGAACGCCATTGCCGAACGAGCCCGCCCGAGTCACTTGCACCTGCTTGGGCGTCAACATAATGTCATAGTTGCGGGCCTGCTTGATGATGGCGGCGCGAATGTCCTCTTCCGTGCGCGTGCTGTAGGTCGCCTGCAGCGCTTCGGTCTTGATCGAATCTTCGAGCTCGTAATTCGAGAAGAACGGCGGGATGATCTTGATGCCCGCAAAGACCAACGCCGCGAAGACAGCCACGCCGAAGGCCAATTTCACAGATGCCATAAGAAACCGTCGCCAAGTCGCTGGTTGCGAAGTTCCAATCGCGAGCTTTCCGTCATGCGCTAAGGGCTGTTGCGCCGACTAGCGAGGGCCAGGACCAGTCGTTTACGCAAGTCCTTGGCGCAGTTTTTGGAAATACGCGATTATGGCAGAAATCTTAACGTCCTCCCGCTCGAGAGTCGAGCGCCGAACGACTTCAACAGTATCTTCGGTAACCTTCTTTCCAACATTGATTCTAAAAGGGATACCCACCAAATCGGCGTCCTTGAACTTCACCCCTGGCCGTTCGTCTCTATCGTCCAGCAAGACGTCGAACCCGGCCGCCTCCAGTTGCCGCGTGATGTCTTCGGAGGCGGTGCGGACCGCCTCGTCTTTCGAATTCGTGGACACCACCACCACCTCAAACGGCGCGATCGAAGGCGGCAGCCAGAATCCGTTCTCGTCGTTCGACTGCTCGACGGCGGCGGTCAGGATGCGCTCGATTCCAATCCCGTAGCTCCCCATAATTGGAGCCACTTCCTTGCCGTTGCGGTCGAGTACACGCGCGCCCATGGATTCGGAATACCTGTAGCCCAGCTTGAAGATGTGTCCAATTTCGACGGCGGTATCGATGCGCAAGGGTGAACCGCAGTTCGGGCAGTCTTCGCCCGTCGTCACGCTGCGCAGGTCGGCGTAAGCCGTAGGGTGAAAATTCCCTCCCGGCGTTAGATGCTTGACGTGGTACTCCTCTTTATTCGCGCCGCCGATCAGGTTGGTGCGCCCTCGGAGCGCCTCATCGACCAGCAGGATCGGCTTGCGAGGCTCCTCCCTGTCTTTCGCCCACTCGATGCCGAGCGGACCGAGGTATCCAGCGGGGGAGTGGAACAGCGCGCGAATTTCCTCTTCCTGCATGGGACGCGCCTCTTTGCCCCCGACCGCCGTCGACAACTTGACTTCGTTCATTTGATGATCGCCGCGCATCAGCACCACCACCGCTCGTGATACAGGGCCGGGTTCCCCAGGAGTACGAATGCGAGCTTTCCCTTTTTCGGGCTCCTCTGCGACGGCCATCATCGCTAACGTCTTGATCGTGTGCACCTGCGATACGCCCAGAAACCGAGCCACATCCTCAATCGTCTTCTGTCCTGGAGTGTGCACTTCCAGCGGCTGGCCATCGCCTTCCGGCTTCAGGTCTTCGACCGGAGCCAGCCGCGAAGTCGCCTTCTCCATATTCGCCGCGTAGTTGCATTTCTCGCAGCTCACAACCTGGTCCTCGCCCGCCGGAGTCCGCACCATGAACTCCTGCGACTTCGATCCGCCCATGGCTCCCGAGTGCGCCTCGATGACCATATACTTCAGACCGCAGCGGTCGAAGATGCGGCAGTAGGTGTCGTGATGCTTGGCGTAGGAAGCGTCGAGCCCGGCTGCATCGATGTCGAACGAGTACGCGTCTTTCATGATGAACTGCCGCACCCGCAGCAGTCCCCCCTTCGGACGGGGCTCGTCGCGAAACTTGGTCTGAATCTGATACCAGATCTGCGGCAGTTGCTTGTAGCTGCGCAGTTCTTTGCGCGCGATGTCGGTCATGACTTCTTCGTGCGTAAAGCCGAGACACAGATCGGCGCCCTTGCGGTCCTTGAGGCGAAACATGTTCTCGCCCATCACCGCCCAGCGTCCGCTCGCCTCCCAAATTTCGCGCGGATTCAGCGCCGGCAAGTAGAATTCCTGCCCGATCTTGTCCATCTCCTGGCGGACGATGCCCATGATCTTCTGGGTGGTGCGGTTGCCCAGGAACAGGAACGAGTAAATGCCCGCGCCCAGTTGACGGATGTATCCAGCGCGGACCAGGAGCTTGTGGCTAGCGACCTCGGCATCAGCCGGGGCCTCGCGAAGAGTGGGAATAAAAAGTTGCGACCAGCGGTGCATGGTTATGGTTTCCAATCGGTGGAGAATCTTCGATTGTAAACGATGGGGTTCGTGTGGGGACCATGATCGGGGCTCGCGATCCCTCCAAGATACGGGCGAGCAAGTTGGCAGCTAACGCCTTTGTCGAGACAGCGCCTGGACAGCCGGGCGGCTGTCCCTGCGCGAGATTGAAGAACTACGCTGCCAGGCGCTTCAGGATTTCCTTGCCCAGTTTTTGCGCTTCGCCGAAAAATTTCTGGTATTCGACGAAGATGCGGTTCAGCTCCAGCGATTGGTCGGCGGTGAGCTTGCCGCGCAGCAGCATGTCGCGCACGTGGACGGGATTGGGCAGGGTCGCGTCTTCCGTCAGCTCTTCAAGGGCGGTTGAGGGATTGTAGTGGTACATGCTTACATTTTATCGCTGCGGGAGGAATTTCTCAGCCTTCGTTGGTCAGGCGTCACGGGCCAGTGGTCTTCTGGGCGGCTAATTTCTGCAAACGAAGATGGAGGCTCTTTTGGTGGTTGACCCGGTCGAGAACCGTTTCCACCGTGGCCGCCAGGCGATTGGAGCTCTTGTCAAGTTGCAGAGTGGACTTCTCGAAGTACGCGGCTGCGCCTTCCTGGAGAAGTTTTTCCTCGTTCCTCTGCGACAGGCTGGTGAGCACGACGACCGGGATGTCCATGGTGGTGGGATTTGCTTTCAGAGCTCTTAGGACTTCCGTGCCGCTGATCTTGGGGAGCATCATGTCGAGCAGAATGATGTCGGGTAGTTTGTCGTTGGCGACCTGCAAGGCTTCTTCGCCGTCGGCAGCGGTGGAGACCTGGAACCCGGCCTTGGACAGAGCGCGCTCATTGGCCATGCGGAGAAACCTGCTGTCCTCGACCAGCAGCACTTTGGAGCTCGAAGCAGCCACACGCAACCCTCGTGTGGATTCATCGGCAGAGTGGCAGAAAACTTGAGTGAGGAGGGTGTCCGATACGGGCCCTAAAGGGGCGTCTCATTTGAGGCAGTTGTGGTATCGCTAAAGCGACACCCTGATACAAAACAATAACGTTACGAAACAAAAGGGCGGCTTGCGCCGCCCCTTGAAAACTGAGAGCTGAAGCCGAGAGCTCACGCTAGCCCTACGTCCCTTCCGACCAGCTGGCCAGGTATTCTTCCTGCTCCGAGGTTAGGCGGTCGATCTTGATGCCGAGCGATTCCAGCTTTAGCTTGGCCACGCGTTTGTCGAGTTCCGCCGGAACCGGATAAACCTTTTTTTCTAACGACGCGTGGTTCTTCACCATGTACTCGCAGCGAAAGCGCCTGGTCGGCAAAACTCATATCCATCACCGATGCCGGATGCCCTTCGGCGGCGGCCAGGTTGATCAGGCGGCCTTCGCCGAGCAGGTTGATGCGGCGACCGTCTTTCAGCGAGTACTCGTCGACGAAGGTACGCGTGGTGCGCTTGGAGGACGACAGCTTTTCGAGCGCCGGGATATCGATTTCGACGTTGAAGTGGCCCGAGTTCGAAATGATGGCGCCGTCCTTCATAAGTTCGAAGTGCTGTTTGGCGAGCACGTTCTTGTTGCCGGTGACGGTGCAGAAAACGTCGCCGATTTTGGCGGCCTCTTCCATGCTCATCACGCGGAAACCGTCCATGACCGCTTCGAGCGCTTTGGTCGGGTCGACTTCGGTGATGATGACTTCCGCACCTGCGCCGCGTGCGCGTGAAGCGAGGCCGCGTCCGCACCAGCCATAGCCGGCGACCACGAACTTCGACCCTGCGAGCAGGAAGTTCGTGGCGCGGATGATGCCGTCAATCGTCGATTGCCCGGTGCCGTAGCGATTGTCGAACAGATGCTTGGTGTCGGCGTCGTTGACGGCGACGATGGGATAGCGCAGCACGCCTTCCTTCGCCATCGCACGCAGGCGAATCACGCCGGTGGTCGTCTCTTCGGTTCCGCCAATCACGTTCGCCAATTCAGCCTTGCGCTTGGTATGGAGCACCGTGACCAGGTCGGCGCCATCGTCCATGGTGATTTGCGGCTTGTGATCGACCGCCGCCATAATGTGCGCGTAATAGGAGTCGTTGTCCTCGCCCTTGATGGCGAAGACGGGAATGTTGTAATCGCGCACCAGACTGGCGGCGACGTCATCCTGAGTTGACAAAGGGTTGGAAGCGCACAGCGCTGCGTCGGCGCCGCCGTCACGCAACGCGATCATTAAATTTGCCGTCTCGGCCGTCACGTGCAGGCACGCGGAAACGCGGATGCCCTTGAGCGGCTGGTTCTTGATGAATTCCTTGCGGATGATCTGCAGCACTTTCATCGACTGGTTGGCCCACTCGATGCGTTTCTTGCCCAGATCGGCCAGTTCAAAATTCTTTACGTCGTTGCTAATTGATGATGTAGCCATTTTTCTCCCTATCCCCGGATGATGACGCGATGAAGGCTGTTGGCTTTTAGCTCTTGGCTCTTAGCTAAAAGCCAACCGCCAAGAGCTAAAAGCGATTTTCTGTGGTGACGAACTATTTTCTGGCTCCCGCCGGTTCCCGCTTCAAGCCGGCGTCGGCGGCCAGTTTGGCGGCTTTGTCGGTCGCTTCCCAGGTGAAATCGACGTCGCTGCGGCCGAAGTGGCCGTAGGCGGCTGTCTTGCGGTAAATCGGACGGCGCAAGTTTAGCGTGTCTATGATCTCGCGCGGCTTGAGTTTGAAGTTGGCGCGCACCAGATTTGGAATCAGCTTGGCATCAATCTTCTCGGTTCCGAAAGTATCCACCAGGACGCTGACGGGATCAGCAACTCCGATGGCGTAGGCAAGCTGCACTTCACAGCGATCGGCTAGGCCGGCGGCCACGATGTTCTTCGCTATGTAGCGCGCCATGTAAGCGGCGGAACGATCCACCTTAGTCGGATCCTTGCCGCTGAACGCGCCGCCGCCGTGACGTCCCATACCGCCGTAGGTGTCCACGATGATCTTGCGTCCGGTCAGACCGGAATCGCCCATGGGGCCACCGATGACGAAGCGTCCGGTGGGATTGATGTGGTACTTGGTATCTTCATCGAGCAGGTTGGCTGGAATTACGGCCTGGATGACGTACTTCAAAATGTCGGCGCGCAGTTCGTCGTTGGTGACACTTTCGGAGTGCTGAGTGGACACGACTACGGCATCGACCCGCTTTACTTTGCCCGGCGCGTCGTACTCGACGGTGACCTGTGATTTTCCATCGGGCCGGAGGTAGGGGCAGGTGCCATTTTTGCGAACTTCGGAAAGCTTCAAGCAGAGCTTGTGGGCGAGTGAAATCGGAAGGGGCATCAGTTCGGGGGTCTCATTGCAGGCGAAGCCGAACATCATGCCCTGGTCGCCGGCGCCGCCGATATCCACGCCCATGGCGATATCGCCGGACTGCTTGTTGATGCTGGAAATTACGGCGCAGGTGTTGGAATCGAAGCCGTAGACGGCGTTGTCATAGCCGATCGACTGTACCACGCCGCGGACGAGATTTTGAAAGTCAACGTAGGCTTTGGTGGTGATCTCGCCGGCGATCACGACCAGGCCGGTGCAGGTCAGGGTTTCACAAGCGACGCGGCTGTTCGGATCTTCACGAAGGCAGGCGTCGAGAATGGCATCGGAAATCTGGTCGGCGATCTTGTCCGGATGTCCTTCGGTAACGGATTCCGAGGTAAACAGAAAACGATTGGTTGCTGGCAAGCTGATATCTCCTAAAGGTGACTTCGAGCCTTCATTTCCAATAACGGGGGGCCTACGGAGCCAAGGGCTCTGGACCAAGTTTGGCTTTTGGTTTGGCTTAGTCTTCATGAAAACGGTAACAGAGATGACCTCCTAAGCGCAATGGAATTGGCAGAACCGGAGGGTGCTGACATTGAGTTGGACCGAATCGGCATTGGACGGTGGAAGGTGGGCTGTAAATGGAAGAAAAAAAAGAGACAAGGTTAAGGCGTCGAAGGCGGCGATGGGGCGCTCGGTAGCATTCCTCCAGGACCAAAAGTAATGGTCTTGACCTCGCCGGACGTCCCCCCGGTTTCGAGTTTCTTTCCGTTGAAGCGAAAGTCGATGCCACCGGAGTTTCCAGCCTTGACGATGATTTCTTTACGGCCTTGGATCGAGCGCTCGCTGCCAGCGGCCAAAAGTTCGTCGAGGACAGTTTTGCCGTCGGCGGTGATCGAGACCCAGGAGTCTTCGCGGGCGTGAATGACGACCGTAAACTCGCCCGGAGTTGCGGCGGGGGCGGATTCTGCCGCCGGCGCACCATTTGTTGGCGCACCATTTGTTGACGAACCAGAGGTGGGCGAACGGGCGCCACTGTCTGGTTTTACTACTTCTCCTCCGGCTGCTCCTCGGCTTGATGCGCCGCCTGCTGCGCCTGGCGACGGCGCCGTGGCTGTGGTTGGAGTCGGTCGAACTGACTGTCTGGCGCGTTCCCGCTCGCGATGGCTCCAGATGGAGAGTGCGAGCGCGATGACGAGTAGAAACGCGGCGAACAGGCCCCATGGTAGTTGGCGAGGAGGGGCGTCGCCGATAGCCTCCAGGCGGCGGACGTTCTGTTCATTTTCGCGCGCTTCATTCTTGCGCTCTCCGTCTTCATGCCCTCCGGGTTCGGTTTTGGGAGGAGGGGCGTCGCCGGAAGCTTGCAGGTATTCGGCAACGGTCTGATCTTCGTCGAGGCCGACGCAGCGGGAATAGGCGCGGACAAAGCCCTTGTTGAAGATGCCTCCCGGCAACTGGTTGAACTTGTCTTCTTCCAGAGCCTGCAGCATGCGGGTGCCGATTTTCGTGGAACTGGAAATCTGTTCCAGCGTGATCTTGCGCTTTTCGCGCTCCTGTTTCAGTTTTTCGCCGAAGGAAGGCAAACCGGTCTCTCGCTTTCGTCGGGATGGAGAACGAAATTTTACTCTGTTGAGAAGCTAGATCATAGCGAATTGGTAATTGGTGGTTTCTAACTGGTAATTTCAAACCGGTCCCACGCCCTGACTGGGGTTTCCATTGCCAAATTACCCGATTACCAAATTACAAATTCTTCAGCGGGAGGGTTGGCGTGACTGGTACGTGTTACCGACGTTCATTGCCCGAGCGGTGCGGCCAAACCTATAATTTCGTATCCAGCCACTCGAACGAGGAGTCCATGGCCGAGGCCGCGGGCAAATCCCCAATTCGCCTGTCACAAGAGCTGACCATCTTCCACGATGTCGCCAAGGCGCTGACATCGTCGCTCAACCTCGATTCGATTCTGCAGACCATCATGGAAAAAATGGCGGAATACTTCCGCCCGGATACCTGGTCGCTGCTGATGGTGGATGAAGAAAAGGATGAGCTCTATTTCGCCATCGCGGTAGGGGCTGCGGCGGAGGTTCTGTCGAAGGCGCGTTTGAAAGTGGGGGAGGGAATTGCCGGTTGGGTGGCCAAGCACGGACAGGTTTTGATCGTGCCCGACGTGCAGAACGATCCGCGTTTCTCATCCCGGCTGGACGAAATAACGCGCCTGCAGACCCGCTCCATCATCTGCGTGCCGTTGCGCTCGAAACACCGCGTGCTGGGCGTGATCCAGCTGGTCAACGCAAATGTGGACATGAGCGAACAGGAGATGTTCTTCCTGCACGCCTTGTGCGACTACGCCGCGATTGCGATCGAGAATGCGAGATCGGTCGAGAAGATTCAGGAACTGACCATCACCGACGATTGCACGGGCCTGTTCAATGCGCGCCATCTGCACAAAACGCTGGAAACCGAGGTCTATCGCTCGGCGCGCTTCGGCTACCAGTTCAGCGTGATTTTCATCGACCTCGACTTCTTCAAGCAGGTCAATGACCGGCACGGACATCTGGTGGGAAGCCGGCTGCTGGCCGAAGTCGGATACCGGATCAAAGCGCAGTTGCGGCTGATTGATTTCGCCTTCCGCTACGGTGGAGACGAGTTCGTGGTTCTGCTGCCGCAAACCACCAAAGATCAGGCGGTGGTGGTCGCGAAACGTTTGCAGGATTCCATGCGAGCGGGAACCTTCTGCACCGAGCAAGGTTTGAACCTGACCGTGCGTGCCAGTATGGGGCTGGCGACCTTTCCGCACGATGCGCAGACGCCCCACGACATCATCCGCCAAGCGGACGAGATGATGTATATGGTGAAGAACACCACCCGCGACAACATCGGCATTGTGTCGCGCGGGGTGCTCGAGACGTAAGCTTCAACGACAGCCGGGGGCGGCTCTCCCCAGGTTACTGCTTTTCCCGCTTCTGCAGATCCGCGGGCTGGTCTGTTTTCGGCTGCGCTTCTGGTGGGTCCGGTTTCCACGCGGACGCGTTCGCGGGCGCGGAAGGGTTCACGCCGAAATCCCACACATAAAGGTTGATTGTCTCTTTGCCCAGCACCTCGGCGACGGCGTATTCGCCCGCCGCGAGTGGATCGGTGGGCGTGAGCTTGACCCAGCCTCCGCTCATGGTGGTCACCGTGGCCGCGACGAAACGCTCGTCGGTCTTCATCTTTCCGCCGACCGCAATCTTGACCGCGCCGGCAACGCGCTTGTTGCCTTTGACGTCGATGCGAATGATCTTGAAGCGCTCGCTGTTACTGGGCGCGGTCGGCGGCGGCTCGCCGGTCGCAGCCCGCACAACTGCGGCCGCGTCGCCATTGTCCGCGTCGATGTTGATGTAGAGCGAAGGCACGGTGGTGTGCGACTGAATTTTGGCATGTGCCGCGGGAAGTTCAATCGTTTGCCTGGCGCCGGCCAGCGGATTGATCGCAGACCGCAGAATATTCGACTTCGTGTTCTTATCTACTTCGCCGCCCGATTGCTGCAGTTCGGCTAGCTGCGGCTGATTCTCATAGGTGTCGAGGAGAAAAATACCGCCTTCGTCGGGCAGGCGCAGACCGGGCGCGACCTGCGGGGAACGGGCTTGTTCGGCCTTGCGTTCGGCATCGATTTCCTTGTCGAGCTCGACCGCTTCCGGAGCGAGCTTGCCCTGCAGGCGCCCCTGCTCAAACTTGGCGGTTGCGTCCCAGTCAATCAGCGAGTTCGGGACTTCCTCCCATTCGCCGCGCTCGGCGCTGAAATAGCGGACGCGGTCGCCGTGAATTTCATACTTGGTGACGGACTGGTAGGATCCGTCCTTCAGGATAAGACGGCGGGCCTCAGTGGGGACGGGAAGCTGCGAGAGACAAGACAAGACCAACGCCAGGATTGCGGTCGCGAGAAGTCCCGTTCTTCCGAAGCCCGTTGTGAACATAAATGATTTCATGTCGCAGAAGATTATCGGTCTTTTCTGGCGCTTCCGAAAGGTTAGATGCGATCCCGTTTGCAGATGAACAGCTCACCACGGAGGCACAGAGTCACAGAGAAAACCTAACCCGGGGAAAACCCAAAGCTCGTCTTTCTCTGTGACTCCGTGACTCTGTGGTGAAAAAGCTGTTTTCTGCGAGCTGCTTCTGCGAGATTGACACAGGCTTCTGGAGTCTCTACGCTGAATTGTATGGAAGTGAGAATCAGGCCTGACCTTGAAGCCAAGCTCGCCCGCCTAGCCAATGAGCGGGGTCGGGATACGCAGGCACTCGTGCAGGAGGCAATCGAGAAGTTCGTCGATTACGACGAGTGGTTTCTCCGCGAAGTAGAAAAGGGACTGTCTGCCGCCGATCGTGGCGAATTGATTGACCATGAAGACATCGGGAAGTTGATTAACCGCCGGTATCCTGGCTGATGCGCATCCGATGGACGGAGCCGGCCTCGCGTGACCTCACCGGCATCTGCGACTACACACAAGAACATCACGGACCGGAGCCAGCGCGCAAATTGGCATCGCGCATATACGAAGCGATAGGTTCGCTTCTGCAGTTTCCCCATCTCGTCCGTTTGGGACGTAAGCCAGGTACTCGCGAGCTTGTCTTACCAGGATCGCCCTTTCTTGCCGTTTATCGCATACGGAAGGACGTTATCGAAATTGCCAGAATTTTGCATGGCGCACAGCAGTGGCCCTAGCCAACAGGGTTCGAGCATGTTTTAGAGATGGTTTGACCGTTTAGGTTCAAACTGACGGCTGAAAGCTGACAGCTGACGGCTGCCCTTTTTTCCACATTCCTTTCCACAAAGAGTTCTGCCATAATTGATCGTGCACCCCAACCCGCACAAATTTCCAAACAAAATTAAAGCGAGGAAGCGATGTCGGCCAAGTACATCTTTGTAACCGGCGGTGTGGTCTCATCACTAGGCAAAGGTCTGGCGGCGGCCTCCATCGGTTGCCTGCTCGAAAGCCGCGGCCTCAAAGTCAACCTGATGAAGTTCGATCCCTACCTGAACGTCGATCCAGGGACACTGTCGCCGTTTCAGCATGGCGAAGTGTTTGTGACCGACGACGGCGCCGAAACCGATCTCGACCTCGGCCACTACGAGCGCTTCACGCACGCCAAACTTTCTCGCGATAACAACTGGACCACCGGGCGTCTCTACGAGCAGATTATCGCCAAAGAGCGCCGGGGCGATTACCTGGGCAAGACCGTGCAGGTGATTCCGCACGTCACCAACGAAATCAAGGCGGCGACGAAGAAAGTCGCGCAGGACGTGGATGTGCTGATCGTCGAAATCGGCGGTACGGTGGGCGACATCGAATCGCTGCCTTTCATCGAGGCGATCCGCCAGATGCGGCAGGAACTGGGCCGCGACAACACTTTGTTCGTGCACGTGACGCTGGTGCCGTTTATCGCCGCGGCGCAGGAATTGAAGACCAAGCCGACCCAGCACTCCGTCAAAGAATTGCTCAGCTCCGGAATTCAGCCGGACATCCTCCTCTGCCGCACCGACCGCTTCCTCTCCTCAGAGATTAAGTCAAAGATTGCGTCTTTCTGCAACGTCGAAGAAGAAGCGGTGATTAC
This sequence comes from uncultured Acidobacteriaceae bacterium, assembly GCA_963779995.1. Classification (GTDB taxonomy): domain Bacteria; phylum Acidobacteriota; class Terriglobia; order Terriglobales; family Acidobacteriaceae; genus Acidiflorens. Next base: position 197,266 of record CAVZZY010000002.1, read on the forward strand.
GGCGAAGGATGTTGCGTCCATCTACGAAGTGCCGATCGTGTTCGCGCATGAAGAAGTGGACACATTGATCCTGCGCCGTTTGCGCCTGGAGGCGAAGGATCGCGATCTTTCGAAGTGGAACGACCTGGTGCACCGCGTCTATAACCCGAAAGATGTGGTGAGGATCGGCATCGTCGGAAAGTATGTGAGTACGAGGATTCCTACAAGTCGCTGAAAGAGGCGCTGGTGCATGGCGCGCTGGCGCACAACCTGAAGCTGGAAGTGAATTGGGTTGACGCCGAGGGCCTGGAGGCCGCAGACCAAGCCGACAAGAGTTATGAGGCGCAGTTGGAAGAATACGACGGATTGCTCGTGCCCGGCGGCTTCGGCAAGCGTGGCATCGAAGGCATGTTGCGGGCGATCCAGTATGCACGCGAGAAGCATGTGCCCTACTTTGGAATCTGTTTGGGGATGCAGACGGCTTGCATTGAATATGCGCGCAACGTCTGCGGATTGGCGGATGCCAACTCGAGCGAGTTCGATCCGGCGACTCCGCATCGCGTGATCTACAAGCTGCGTGAGTTGCGCGGCGTGGAGGAGTTGGGCGGCACGATGCGGCTGGGGGCGTGGCCGTGCAAGATCGAGGCGGGAACGCTGGCGTACAAAGTGTATGGCCAGACCGAGATCAGCGAGCGGCACCGGCATCGTTACGAGTTCAACCGCGAGTATGAAGAGCCCATGGTGGCCGCCGGGCTGCGCATTTCCGGCTCGACTCCGGACGGCACTTACGTGGAGATGGTCGAGATTCCGGGCCATCCGTTCTTCATCGGATGCCAGTTCCATCCGGAATTCAAATCGAAGCCGTTGGAGCCGCATCCGCTGTTTAAGGCGTTCGTGGGCGCGGCGTACGAACACGGGCAGAAGCTTAAAGAGCACAAAGAATCGGCTGAGGTCGAGATGTTTTTGCGGCCGGATAATGTGGGAAGAAGATGACGGAGAAGCCGTTAGCTCTTAGCTGTCAGCCTTTAGCCAAGAGCTAAGAGCTAACAGCCAATAGCCTTGACCCTATCCTTCCAAATCGATAACGTTCGCGTCGGCGCCGGAGATCTGTTCCTCATTGCCGGGCCGTGCGTGATAGAGAGCGAAGAGCACGCGCTGCGCATGGCGGAGATCATCAAGGGCGTGGTTCGATCGCTGAATTTTCCTTTCATCTTCAAAGCGTCGTACGACAAGGCGAACCGCACCTCGATCCGCAGCTATCGCGGGCCGGGGATGAAGGAAGGCCTGCGCATTCTGAAGAAGGTGAAAGATGAGGTGCACATTCCGGTGCTGACCGATGTGCATCAGGTGGCCGACGTCGCTGCCGTCGCGGAAGTAGTCGACGTGCTGCAGATACCCGCGTTTCTCTGCCGGCAGACCGATCTGGTGGTGGCGGCGGCGCTCAGCGGGCGACCGGTGAACATCAAGAAGGGGCAGTTTGTTTCGCCCTGGGACATGAAGCACGCCACCGAAAAATGCCGCGATGCGGGGAACAGCCAGGTTTTCGTGACCGAGCGCGGGTCGAGTTTTGGCTATAACAATCTGGTCGTGGACATGCGCTCGCTGGCCATCATGCGAAAGTTTGCGCCGGTTGTTTTTGACGCGACGCACTCCGTGCAGTTGCCCTCGGCTTCGAACGGTGATGAAGATCAGCCGGCGGTAAGCGGAGGCCAGCCGGAGTTTATCCCGGTATTGTCGCGGGCAGCGGTGGCGGCGGGTGTGGATGGAGTGTTCATGGAAGTCCACGACAATCCGAAAGAAGCGAAAAGCGACGGCGCGAACGCGCTTGACACCCGCCATCTGCGGGGCTTGCTGAAAGAATTGCAGGCGGTAAAGAAGGCCCTGGACGCGGCGCACGCAGCGCCGTAGCGGGGTGAGGTTTGGGTCGTCCCTCCGGGACTGTATTCTCGAGCTCTCCGCTTCACCGGATTGCCAAGACGCCAGTTCTCACGCATACACCAAAGGGGCGTCGATGTAGAGGGCTTACGGCATCGCTAAAGCGATGCCGCAAAAGAGCACACCTTGGGCGCTAAAGCGCAAACCATTTTAGGGGAACTTAGCGGCACGACTGAAGTCGTGCCCCTTCCAAGACCCGCTTGAATCAGAGTTTTTCCGCAGCCGCCAAGGGCCGCGCAACAAAACAGTTTTGCTTAGCTGCTGCCAGCGGCGGCGTGAAGCGATTTTTTGCCGGATTCGCGGGCGGCGACGGTGAGTTCTTTTTCGAGCGAAGAGAAACGCTGAAAGACTTCGTGCAACCGCAGCGCCATGTTGCGGATGGCATCGGCTTGCGCCAGCACGGTGCCGGGCAGTCCGGGCTCGACGACCAGAAGTTCGGCGTTGCCGAGCACGGTGGTGAGGGCGTTGTTGACGTTGGTCCGCATCTCGAGCATATAGCGTCCGAGAGTGGCCTCGGACTGGGCCGCAACGCAAAGGTTCTCGGCTTCGCGGGCGTGCGACTCGGCTTGGCGGCGGCGAAGAATTTCGCGTCCGATCAGACCCACCATCGCCGGCCAAACGCCAGGCTCACCACGCAACTCGATAACCGCCCCGTGAATGTAATAGAAAGCGCGCGCGGGATCGCGGTGAATCACAATGGCAGGCTTGCCGGCGGCGGCCAACGACTGGGTCAGGAGATGGTTCTGGCCGCTCCTGGCTTTGTCTTTGTTTTTGTTCGGGTCGTTTCCGTCTTTCTTCTTGTGTTTTCGGCTTTCAGAGTAAGAGGCGTCGGCAATCGCGAGGTCGTAGTGACAGCCCTGGAAGTCGCGAGAGCAACCTTGATCGAGCACTATGAATTCCGGAGTATTGGACTGCGGAGCGGGGTCAAGAGGCCAGTGCGCGGTAATCTCGCGCGCGAAGGCGGGGTCGCTGGCAAGGATCAGGACGGTCGGGCGATTGCTGCTCATCGTCTCTTTTTCTGCATCCTCGGCGGCTAAAGCCGTCGCTGAAGGCAAACCAGTTATCGCAGCGGTGAACCGCTGCGCCACCCAAAAACAAAATCGAGTTTCAGCAGGCTGTAAAGCCGCCGTTGATCTTTGCGGCACTTACGGCGCGGCGAATCTCCCGTAGGGACGCGGCTGGCCTCGCCTCCGGAGACGGGGCAAGCCCCGTCTCTACAGCGGGAAATTACTCTTGCGTTCCACCGCCGGAATTTGCGGAAGCAGCGGCGGCGTTGGCGAGCAGATGCTTGCGCTCCCCGTTCTGGAGTGCGTCGTCGACGGCCGCCCGGAGATCGACCAGCATGCGCAGCGGCTGGCCGGAAGAGTATTCGGCGTGGAACATTACTTTCCAGGACTGGCAGATCATGCGCAGACGCCCGATCGGTTCCTCGGCGGAGAATTGCGCACGGCGGCAATCGATGTTCGAGACGCCGTGGCGTTCGAGTTCGCGCAAGCCGTCTTGGATGGCATTGAGATCACCTTGCATGAGACGGAAAAATATCCGCCGGATCATGAAGCTGAAACGGGCAAAGGCCACCATGGCCGCGGGCTCAAAATAGCGGGCCGCGTTCTGCGTCTTGAGCTTGCGCCCCTGCTCGAGGACGCCGCTGTGCAGCAGTTCGCTCAGGCGGCGGCAACGCGCCGCCGACTGTGTGATGGTCTCCAAAGAACTCAACCAGGAGGGAAGCTCCGACGGTTGCGGCCCGAGCACGGGTTCGAGCACCTGGGCGACGTAATCGAGGTCCACGTCGGCGTCTTCCAGGCCGGAGGGCGCGCACAGCGAAAAATACTGGACGAGCAGGAAGTCCGTTTTGTCGCGGTCAATCGCGGACTTCGCGGTCTTCTGCAGGTGATGCAGGAGAAGATGGCGCAGCACGGCTTCGTTTGCCAGGGGCGTGGTCTGCAGAAACTGGCGCAACTGGTGCACCTGAATCTTGGCGTCGATTTGCTCGAACCAGGCGGCTGCGTTCCCGACCGACTCGGGCGAGATCACGAAGCCCTCGTCATCACTATCATTGATGGGGCAGGGGGCAGTCTCAATGACAAATTCGCGCACCAGGGCAGAGTAAATGGGCGACAGGGCGCGGAGCGTCGCTCCCTGATCTTCGAGTGAAGGCTCGGATGAAGGTTGGAATGGAAGTTCGTTGGAAGCAGTCATGATTTTACAATCCAATTGGGAACAGGTTTGAGGAAACGGGCGGCAACCACCGTCCATTCCGGTTTGTATTGAACCGCAACCACGGAGGCTTCGGCGCGCAGCGAGCCGTCTTTGCTTTCGAGCAGGACGCTATCGGCAAAATCCAGAGGACGGTCGACCACAAATAAAACTTCGTGCGGCGTGCCAAACTCGATGACGGTATCTTGAAAAAACACGGCCTTGTTTTCGCGACCGCTGACATTGCCGTTGCCAGTGCCCGGGTTGCGGCTGAGCGTGATGGGAATGCGCACCGGAGTGGCGCCGGGAAAGAATCTGGCCAAGCGGCTTACGATGTCGGCTTCACGAGCACGAGCAGTTGCCTGGTTGGGCACTTCAATTACCTCAATCCCTGGGGGAGAAGGAGCAGGCGAGTATCCCCTCTTCCCGGTTTGGAAGAGCTGCGAGGAGACTCGCGCTGCTTTATCGGCATTCAGTGGTGCACGGGTCCCACCAAAAACGCGAAGGTCATGCACCTAAGAACAAGTGAAACAACCACAGGTAGTTAACGGCGCCGAGTTGGGGCGGAATGGGTTCGTTTCCCGGGGCTTGGGGAAAGTGCGTCTCAGAATGACACGATCGTCTCAATTCGCGGCTTGTGAGCCTTTGCGGTTTAGCAAACGGCTGGGACGGGCGAGGACGCCGTCTCTCCACCTGCTATTGCAGGGTGGTTGATTCGGGAGGCTCTTCGCGGGCGCCTATGTGGTAACGCTTCAGTTTGCGATAGAGGGTGGCGCGGCTGATGCCGAGCATTTTACCGGCTAGAGCCTTGTCTCCGTTGACCTGGGAGAAGACGCGCTGCGATGGTGGCGCGCTCAATGTCTTCGAGATCGGTGGCGTGCAGGTCGGTGGCGCGGCCGGAGAATTCTTGCGCATCGGAGGGTTCGGCTTGGACTTCCGCGCGCGCGATGGCATGCGGCAGATCGTTGACTTCGATGATGCTCTGATCGCCGAGAGCGACAGCGCGCTCCAGGCAATTTTCCAGTTCGCGGACATTGCCCGGCCAGTCGTAAGCGAGCAGGGACTTCATGGCGTTGCCGGAGAGCTGGACGCCGCGTCCGGGGGCGAGGCGTTCCAGGAAGAAGGCGGCCAGGATAGGAATGTCGGAACGGCGCTCGCGCAGGGGAGGCAGAGAAATGGTGACGACGTTGAGGCGGAAATAGAGATCCTTGCGGAAGGTTCCTTTCTTATATTCGGCGTCGAGATCGCGGTTGGTGGCGGCCATGATGCGCACGTCCACCTTGACTCTTTGATTGCTGCCGACGGGACGGACTTCTTTCTCCTGGAGGAAGCGCAAAAGCTTGGCTTGCATTTCGAGAGGAAGTTCGCCGACTTCGTCGAAAAAAATGGTTCCGGTATCGGCGGATTGCAGCAAGCCCTGCTTGGAGCGAAGAGCGCCGGTGAAGGCGCCTTTTTCATAGCCGAACAATTCGCTCTCGATCAGGGTGGGCACCAGCGATCCGCAGTCGACGGCTACAAAGGGACGGCTGGCCATGGTTCCGCGAAAGTGCAGGGCGCGGGCGACCAGTTCTTTGCCGGTTCCGCTTTCACCGGAAATCAGGACCGGGGTGCGCGTGTCTTTGAGCCGGGAGATGAGGCGCAGAACATTCTGAATACCGGTGGAATTGCCGATGATGCCGTGGAGCGAGGTTTCGGTTTCGGAGCGTTCGCGGAGATAGAGATTTTCTTCGACGAGGCGGACCTTGTCGGCCATGCGGCGGAGGAAAAGGCGCAGGTCATCGAGCGGAGCGAAGGGCTTGGCAATGTAATCGTAGGCGCCGAGTTTCATGGCCTGAACCGCTGTTTCTACGGACCCGTGGCCGGTCATGACCGCAACTTCGATGCGGGGGTAGGCGCGCTTGGCTAGCTCCAGGAATTCGAGGCCGGACATGCGCGGCATGACCATGTCGGTGAGCACCATGTGCACGGGCTGTTCTTCGAGCAGGGCGAGGGCGGCGTCACCGCTCTCAGCTTCGAGGCAGGAGAAGCCGAGCGATTCGCCGACGGTGATGCAGAGGCGGCGGATGGTCTGTTCGTCGTCGACAATCAACAAGCGGATGCGGAGGTCGTCCTTGGTCAAATTCTGCTTCGTCAAATTCTGCGTCGTGAAATTCTGAGTCATGACGTGGCCTTGCCCATGGTCTGCTCGACCACGGAAATGAATTCCTGTACACGAAACGGCTTTTCCACGCAGGGCGCGCCGGTGCGGCGCAGCGTGGCAGCCGTTTCCTGGTTGGCGATATCGCCGGTGATAAAAACCAGGCGAGAGGCGAGTTCCGGGCGATGAGTGGCGATCCAGGCATAGACCTGGGCGCCATCCACGCCTCCGGGGGTGCGCATATCGGAGACGACGCCGTGAAAATCGCCGTTCTCGAGCAGGCGCAGGGCGTCGGCGCCGGATTCGGTGGGAACGACGGCATAACCGTGGCCCTCCAGAACGGCGCGTACCAATGCCATGACGGCCGGTTCATCTTCGATCAGAAGCACCGGCGCACGGGCGGATTTAGTTCCGGGCTTAGTTCCTGACTGCGTTCCTGACGGCGTCATTTTGGCTGTACTCCTGCAACGGCCCCAAAGGATGCCTCCTCGGCTGCCACCGGGAGACGGACGATAAAGGTCGCTCCTTCAGAGTCCAGGTTGTTGTGACACACAATTTCTCCGCCATGTTCGCGGACAATGCCATAGCAAATACTCAGGCCCAAACCAGTGCCCTTGCCGACGTCCTTGGTGGTGAAGAAAGGATCAAAAATCTTTTCGGGATCGGTGATGCCCATGCCGTTATCGCGAAAGGAAATCTCGACGAATGAGTTGGCTTGGGCGCTCATAATCTCAATGCGGGCGGGCCGCGCGCTTTCGCGGACGGCGTCGTAGGCGTTGTTCAAAATGTTGAGAAACACCTGCTGCAGCTGGTGGGAATCTCCGACGACCTGGGGCAGGGACTCGTCGAGGCGTTCGACCACCTGAATGCCGTGACTGATGAAATCGTAAGAACGCAAGTGCACGGTGCGCTGCAGGATGGAGTTGAGCTGAAGCGGCTCGCGCTGCGGCGGCATCTGGCGGGCAAAGCTGAGCAGGTTCTGCACGATCTGCTTGGTGCGTTGCGCTTCCTGCAGAATCACGCGCAGATCGCGACGCGCTATTTCCGGGACCTCGGGGTTGGCCAGCAAGAGGTCGGCGAATCCGAGAATGGCGGTGAGCGGATTGTTGACTTCGTGGGCGACGCCGGAGACCAGTTGTCCGACGGCCGCCATTTTCTCGGCGTGCAGCAGCTTGGAGCGCAGCATGGCGGAGTCGGTGACGTCGCTCATGACTACCACGATGTTGCTCACCCGGCCGTTTTCGCCGCTGATGGGGCTCAAATTGACGGAGAACTGGGCGCTGATGCCATCGCCGCGAAGCAGGGGCAAATCGAAGTTATCGACCTGCTGGCCGGCCTCCACGGCGGTGAGCGCTTCGCGGAGCGCGGCGCGGCGCGGAGGCGCGCACAGGTCGGGCAAGCGGTGTCCCAGAATCTGGTTCTGCTGAAAGCCGAGCCCGCTCCAGCGCCGGTTGGCATAACTGATGACGCCTTCGGTGTCGGTGACCAGAATCAGGCTCTGGGTATGATTGAGTATTTTGCCGGAGAAATCACGCTCTTTCTGCAGCTCGGTTTGCGATTGGCGGAGGCCGGTAATATCGAGCATGAGGCCGCGGTACTGCAGGATTTTGCCGGCCAAGTCGCGCACCGCGAAACAGTTCATGAAAACGCGGACCGGCGATCCATCCTTGCGCCGGAAAATTTCTTCCTGATTGTGCAGTCCGCCCTGGCGCTCGAGCAGTTCCGCCAGTTCTTCCCGCCGCCGCGGAGAAAAATAGACCTGGGTGGGAATGTCGAGCTGAATGACCTCTTCGCGGCTGCTATAGCCGAGCATGCGAACCAGCGCGTCGTTGACTTCCACGAAGCGACCCTGGGGCGTGGAAAAGAAAATCCCTTCCTGAATGTTGTCGAACAGTTCGCGATAGCGGCGCTCGGCTTCACGGCGGTCGGTGATGTCCTTGAGCACGTGCACGGTTTGCAACTGGGCGCTGCTCGTTCCTATTTCGCCCCGGCCCATGGCGCCAACCGCGCGCGCTGGGGGCCCCGGGATGGCGGCATGAATGCGCGAGGTGGAAATCAGGTAAGTGCGTTCGAGGACGGGATGCACATACTCGTCGAGACCCTCGCCAGCGCGGCAGAAGGGGCAGGAGTGCGGCGAAGCGCCGGTGGAAAGGGCTTCAAGCGCCCGCATGTTGATGCCGATCAACTGCTCGGGTGCGATACCGACAAAATCGGCCAGCGAGCGATTGACGCGGAGAACGTTGTGCTGCTCGTCGTGGACCACGATGAAATCGCTGATGGCATCGAAGACTTCCAGCCAGTGGCGGTTGGCCTGCTCCATGCGAGTGAACAGGCAGGCATTCTCGAGAGCGATACTGGCATGGCCGGAGATGGCGCGCAGCAATTGGTGATCTTCGATGGCGGGCGGGGCGCCACGGTCGGCGAGACAGAGAACGCCGACCAGTTCGCCCGATGAGCCGGCCAGCCGGACCAGGGTGCAATCGGTCCAGTCCAGACTGGTGGCGAGAGCGGAACCCAGCATCTCGCCGGCCGGGGCGAAGGCGACGTCGGTGGAATATTTCGGCAGGGCCGCAGTGAGCGCCTGGCTGAAGCGGCGGAGCAGGGGCTGGTCGCTAACCTCAACGCTGACTTCGGAGTCGCCCCGGCACATCAGGACGGTGTCCGTCGCCGAGGTCTGGAAAAGGCTGAGGGCGACACAGCGGGCTCCCAGCAGTTCAGCGGTGCGAACCGCGAAGTTGCGCATGAACTCGGGCAGATGCAGGGTGTTGTTGAGTTCGAGGGCGAGCGTGACCAGGGCCTCGGCGCGGCGGCGGTGCTCCTCGGATTGGTGCAGGTTGCGGGTAAGTTCGAGAGCGACGGCAACTTGCGCGGCCAGAGCGCGGGCGCGGCGGACGTCTTCGTCGTTGATCTCGCCGGGCTCGATGCGGTCGAGCACGCCGAACATCCCGAGCACATCTCCGTTCGAACCGAGCAGGGGCACAGCCAGGAGTTGGCGGATCTGAAAAGCGGCCACGAAATCCAGATTCTCGCCCGGAGTTTTGGAGGCGTCTTCGGTGAAGAACACATTTTTTTTCTTCAGTGTGAGCGTCGCGGCGCCATCGGAGAGCGGGATATCCACGGGACGGACGACGCCGTTCTCCACTCCCCATCGAATATGGAAGATGTCCCCTTCCTCGAGAAGCCCAATGAAACAGCGCTGGAATCCGAGGAAACTGGCGGCACGGACCACCGAGGTCTGCATGAACTCGTCAAGTTTTCCGGCGGAACCGAGTTCGAAGGAAATCTCGAGGATTTCGTGCAGTTCGTGGGCCTGGGCACGCGCCATGCCGTACAACTCGGCGTTGGCGATGGCGACCGCGCCAAAGCCGGCGAGGGCGGAAACCAGAGTTTTGTCTTCCTGGGTGAAGGGGTTGCCGGGACGCGGGTAAACCAGAATCGCACCGTGCGAGCGCGAGGTACGAAAAGGCGCCGCGATGAGAACTCCGGGCGGCGATTCTTCACCAAAATGAGAGGCGCCGTCGATGTTCACCGTAATGCGCTCGCCGGCGGTGACGGCGCGGGCGGCGATCTCGAGCGCCGAGCGGAGGTCGTTCTGCTCGAAACGTGAGCGGATGGAGAGAGCGAGCCGGGGGGCCTCGGTCGACACCGCCTGCAACTGGAACAGTTTCTCCTGTTGGACCTTCTCCTGTAGAAGAAAGACGAGCACGGCGGGCGAACGCAGCAGAACGCGGAGGCGGTCGGCGATGCTCTCCATCACGGCGGCGGTATCGGGCAAGCCATGCAGTGCGGTGGCGACTTCGACCAGAATGCTGGCGCGGCGATGCTCCTCGCGAGAAAGCTGGTTCAAGCGGAGGGCTTCGAGTGCGGTCGCGAGCTGGGCCGCCAGGATGGTGACTTTGGCCACGGAATCCTCGTCAAAGCCGGCATCCGGCGCACTGTGCACGAACGCGATGGCACCGAGCACTTCGCCTGAAACCAGCAAAGGGGCGGCTATAGCGGCGTGCGCCCGGTATTCGGCCAGCCAGCGATAACGGGTGGCATCGACGTGGTTGAGGAAGAAGGGACGACGCCTCTGAACCGCCTCCATGGCGATGGATGGGGCATTGGATGAATCTGCGGCGCGCAGGCGCATGCCACGAAAGGACTCGGCCTGGTCGCCATCGGCCTCGGTGCCGACGAGCTCACCGTCGGGGGAGTAACTCCAAAAGTAAGCGCCGCTGGCATGGAAGAAGGCGCGAGTGCGGGCGCAGAAGGAATGGATGAGTTGACTCGGATCGCTGCATTGAAAAGCGGCCCGGGAAAGCTCCAGGAGAAGCTTTTGAAAAGCCTCGTCAGACTGAGACGCGTCTCCGAGCTGCGAATTTCCGCTAGGGGTTGTCAGTGCACACCATTCGTTTAGCTAAGCAGTTGAAAACAATTGTCTTACAAATAAACCTACGCTTGATTCTCAAATTGAGTCAAGGGAATAGGAGGTGGCAGTGTCGACTTGTGAAACGGCAGCAAAATGACACTGGCGTCTCATTCTGCACGTGGGTGATCGGGTCATCGGGTGATCGGGTGATCGAAAGTCAAAAGCAAATCGCATTGGAATTTAGATGACCCGATCACCCGATCAATAAGCGTCGATTCCTCATCGCTTTGCGAAGACACGAAAGTAATGCAAGGAAGGAACTTTTGATATCCGCTGGTGTGGTCTGTGCACGAATATAGACGTGCAGAACAATAAGGGAGGAAAGTGTCTATGCGAGCCCTGAATCGTCTGTTCGCGGTGGGTCTGCTGCTGATTGGCGGATGCGTCGCAACCAGCGCTCCACTGGCCTGGGGACAGGACGAAATCAATCGAAAAGCAAAAAGCAAGGTGCCGCCAGTGTATCCGGAACTGGCGAAACGCATGAACATCACCGGCGTGGTCAAGGTCCTGGTCACGGTCGCCCCCAACGGGTCGATTAAGGAAGCCAGGCTGGTGGGCGGGCATCCGTTATTGGCGAACGCCGCTCTGGAGGCAGTGAAGAAGTGGCGTTTCGAGACGGGTCCGGAAGAGTCAACGGGGATTGTGGAATTCCGTTTTAACCCGAACCAGTAAGTTGCATCGCAGGGCCACGAAGTGCTGACTGAGGAAGGTTGGAGTATGAATATCGGGAAAAAGCTATATATAAATTTCGGCATCATTCTGTCGATGGTTCTGGTGCTTCTGGCGATCAACCTGATCGCGGTGCAACGCGAACACGAAACCAAGGCGGCGGCGCAGCGTTCGATCGATATGACCGAGGCGACCTCGTTGGTCCGCATGGAGATGATGCAGAACCGGCTTCACCTGCAGAACTATCTGCTCAGCGGCGACGTTCGCAACGTGGAGAAAATGAATGACGGGGAACACCGTTTGAGTGACGCCCTGCGCCACGCCCAGGATCTGGCGAATTCTGCGCAACAGCGCAGCAGTCTGGAAAAAGTGCAGGGGTTGGAACAGGCCTGGGGGAGCGATTTCGCCAATCCACTGGTGGACAAACGCCGGGCCGTGGACAGCGGCAATGCGACGGTGGCCGAACTGCAGATTTTCTATCTGCAAAAGGATCCCAACGCCTGGGTCTCGCGTTCGAGCGACGTTCTCGACGATGTCGACCGGGAGAACCGCCAACTGCTGGAGGAGCGGCGCCACTCCGATGAACTGGCCGCGACGTTTACGATTCTGGCTGCGGCCGTCAGTTCCATGTTCGCGCTGTGCCTGGGTATCATGATTGCCTATCGGACCGCGACCGGGATCACGAAGCCGCTGAACGGGCTGATTCACGTGGCGGAGCAGATTGGCCAGTCCGGCAATCTGGATCACACCATCGACGTCAAGGGGCAGGATGAGATCGGGCAACTGGCCCGGACTTTCGACTCGCTGGTGAAGTACCTGAAGGAAATGGCGGCGGTTTCCGAAGCCATCGCGGGGGGCAACCTGGCCGTGGAAGTCCATCCCCGGTCGGCCAGCGACACGCTGGCGAATGCGTTCACCAGCATGGTGGTAGGGCTGCGCGGGCTGGTGCGCAACGTGCGCGACGCCGCTTCCCAAGTGGCCAGCGCTTCCTCCCAGGTAGCCAGTTCTTCCGACGAGTCGGCCAGAAACAGCCTGCAGACCTCTTCGGCCATCGATGAAGTGACCAGCACCATGCACGAGATGAGCGTGAACGTGCAAAACATGGTGAAGAGCACGCAGACCCAGGCCTCGAGCGTCAGCGAAACTTCGGCCTCCATCGACGAGATGGTGACTTCGATCCAGCGGGTAGCGGACACGGCCAAGGTTCTGCTCGATATTTCGAACCGTTCGCGGGAAGAAGTGCACAACGGCATCGGCACCATGGAAAAGGCGACCGACGGCCTGAACCGGATCAATACGACGATCCACGCTTCGGGCGAGATCATCGACGCGCTCGGCAACCGGGCGGATAACATCGGCAAGATCGTGGAAGTGATCGACGATCTGGCGGAGCAGACCAACCTGCTGGCCTTGAACGCCGCCATCGAAGCGGCGCGGGCGGGGGAACACGGCCTCGGATTCGCGGTGGTGGCGGACGAAGTCCGGAAACTGGCGGAAAAATCCGCGCAGTCCACGAAGGAGATTTCCGAGCTGATCGGAAGCATCCAGAAGGAAGCGCGCAAAGCGGTCGAAAATATGGAGAAGAGCACGACGATCGTGAACGAAGGACTGAATCTGGGACAGGAACTGAATGCCGCGCTGCGAAAAATTTCGAACGTCGTGGCCGAGGTTTACAAGTTCGCGCAGGAGATCGGGGCGGCCACCAACGAGCAGTCGCACGGCTCGTCGCAGATCGCGCGCGCCACCACGCGGCTGAACGAAATCACGCACGAGATCAACTCGGCGGTGGAAGAACAGGCTTCCGGGGCGCAGGCGGTGGTGCAGGCCATGGAACGCATGCGCGAACTGGTGCAGTCGAACACGTCGGGTTCCACTGAACTGGCCGCTTCCTCCGATCAGATGTCAAAGATGTCGCGCGGGCTGCTGAATTCCATGGACCGTTTTGCGCTGCTCTCGGTCGACAAGACAAACGATAGGACGAACGACAGCGCACCGGGGTACAGGCACGCAGCCCACACCGCGGCGGCGGGATCGCGCTGAGAGGATTCCATTCATGAGCCAGGAAACACACATTGTGGGCTTTCGCGTGGGGCGCGCGACCTACGGCGTGCCCATCACCTCGCTGCATGAGATCGTCCGCGTGCCGGAGATCACCGCGGTGCCGGATGCGCCCGCTTATCTGGAAGGGGTCATTAATTTGCGCGGGAAGATTGTCTCGGTGGTGGATCTGCGGAAGCGGTTTGGGCAGCCATCGGCCGGACTCGACCGGCGCAGCCGCATTCTGGTCGTGGAACACCGGGGCCGGCTGGCGGGCATGATTGTAGATTCGGCGTCGGAAGTACTGAAAATCCCCGAAAGCGAAATCGAAGCCGCGCCCGCCATGATGCAGGAAGGCGGCTTGGACTGTGTGACGGGCCTGGCCAAGTGCCAGGGACGGCTGGTCATTCTGCTGGATATCAGCAAAGTATTAGCGGCGCCCGAGGTTGGCAGCGAGCCGGCGGCAGAAAAAGCGGCGGCCGGGAAGTAGCAAAGAGAACCGACTCCACATGAACACGAGTGAAACACCCGCACTCACCGAAACGGAATTGAAACTCCTGCAGACGCTGGTCTACCAGGAGTGCGGCATGCACTTCGACGAACGGCGCACCCCGTTCCTGCAGGACCGTTTGCAGCGCCGGTTGAAGGAGTGCCAACTCGATTCGTTTTACAGCTACTATCGTCTGCTCATCAGCCAGCCGGGAAAACAAGAATTGTCGTGCCTGCTGGAAAACCTCACGGTCAACGAAACCAGCTTCTTCCGCAATAAGGCGCAGCTCGACCTGTTTCAGCGGGATGTGATGGAAGACATTCTGCGGCGCAAACAGGAGTGCCGGGACTTCAGCCTGAGAATCTGGAGCGCGGGCTGTTCCACGGGACAGGAACCCTACACCCTGGCCATGCTGGTGGCCGATGCGCTGTCGTACTACTATCTGCGCACGGCGCTGTCGACGGAAGCGCGGGTTCCGAAGCCTCTGATACCCGCGCCCTGGCGGGTGGAGATCCTGGCCAGCGATATCAACTATTCGGTGTTGCGCGCGGCGCAGGAGGGCTCCTACAGCGAGCACCAGATGGCCGGAGTCGACTATGGCTACCGCTTGCGCTACTTCGACAAAGTGGGCGATCGCTACGCGGTAAAGAAGACCGTCAAGGAACTGGTGCACTTCGACTTTCACAATCTGAAGACCGAATACCTGCCGCAGCGCAACGACATCATTTTTTGCCGCAACGTGATGATGTATTTCGACGAACCCGAACAGAAGCGGCTGGTCGAGAAGTTCTATCGTTGCTTGAATTCCCAGGGATACATGTTTGTCGGCCATGCCGAAAGCCTGCTCGGGCTGACGGAAAAATTTCAGATGGTGCATCGCAACAGCGGTACGGCGTACCAGCGAGTCGAGGTAAGGATGTGACCGTTCCCCCCGAGGACAAAATGAGCGAACTCCGCCAGTTGTTCTTCGAAACCGCGGCGGAACTCGTGCAAAAGCTGAACGACGAAGCGATGCGGCTGGAGAAAGCGCCGGGCGATGCGGAAACGGCGCGCAGCCTGCGGCGGACCGTGCACACGCTGAAGGGGGACTCGGCCGCCTGCGGCTTCCGGGAGCTCAGCGAACTGTGCCATGAGTTCGAGGACGTGCTGACGCTCGGGAACACGGCGGCGGCGGCTTCGGTTCCCGAGATCGCGTTGCGCGCGGCCGACGTGTTTGCGGCCTTGCTGGAGGCGTACCAGAAGGGGACAAAGCTTCCCAGCATCCAGTCCTTGCGCGCGGACATTGCCCGTCTGGCGCACCCGGGACAGGGCGGGGCGGCGAAAGCCACGCCCAAGAAAAAGAAGGCGGCCGCGAGGACCATCCGCTGGTCGGAATACGAACAACTGGCGATCGCGCGCGCGGTGGCGGAGGGCAAGCGCGTTCATCACGTGGTCGTGGAGATCGACCCGCAGTGCGCTATGCCCATCGCCGGGCGTCAGATGATCCAGTTGGCCCTTGCCGGACTGGGCGAGGTGCTGGGCCTCTATCCGGCGGAAGGCAGTCTCGATCCCATAAAACAAATCGAAGCGGCGCTGGTGTCGGAAAAACCGGTGGAGCAGATACGGGACAAGTGCAGCATCCCCACCATTGCGCTGAATGCAAAAGTCAAGCCGTTGCGCGCCCCGGTGCCGTTGCCTCCGCTCCCGCAGACCACCGGCTGCGGTTCTGAAGGCATCGCTGCTGAAGGCAAGAACGAGGCCGCGTTGCCGGCGCCAGCCGCGGCCGGCGACCCTGCCCGTTGCCCTGTCAACAACGCTAACCACGCTTCAGCCGCCGAGCTTGCGCCCGCGCCGGCGACCGCCGCGCCGAGCGGTCCCGACAACCTGCTGCGCGTGGATGCGGAAAAAATCGACAGCGTGCTCAATCTGGTCGGCGAACTGATCCTGGCGAAATCGATGTTGCAGCAGGCGCTCCTCGAATTTGGCGAACGCTTCCCGAAAGAGGAGCTGCGGGGAAAGTTTGGGGACGCCATGGTGTTTCAAGGGCGGGTCTTGAACGACCTGCAGCACGCGGTCATGAAGATCCGGATGGTGCCGGTCGATCAACTGTTCCGCCGCTTCCCGCGCATTGTGCGGGACGTTGGGCTGCAGTGCGGGAAAGAAGTCGAGCTCATAATCAAAGGCGGGCAGACCGATCTGGACAAAAGCATTCTGGATGCGATTGCCGAGCCCATGACCCACCTGGTGCGAAATGCGATCGGCCACGGCATCGAGAGCGCCGAGGAGCGGGTTCGGGCCGGCAAGCGCGCGCAGGGAACATTGCGGCTGGACGCGTATCACCAGGGGAACCAGGTCGTTATCGAGGTCTCCGACGATGGGCGCGGCATCGATGCGGAAAAAATAAGGCAGCGCGCCCTCGCCCAGGGCTTGCTGAGCGCCGACCAGGCAGCCCGCCTGAGCGAGGCGGAGACGCTGGAGCTAATCCTGCGGCCGGGATTCTCCACGGCGGAGGAGGTCACAGAGCTTTCGGGCCGCGGCGTGGGATTGGATGTGGTGCAGAGCGTGCTGGCGCGCCTGAAGGGAACGGTGCAGATCGAAACCGCGCGGGCGCGGGGCACAACCTTCCGCATGCGGCTTCCGCTGACCCTGGCCATCATTCGGGCGCTGCTGTTCCGGGTGGAGCAGCGGCTCTATGCCCTGCCGCTGAACGCGGTGGCGGAAATCGCGCGCACGGTGGAAGAAAATATTCAGCAGGTGGAGCACTACGAGGTGCTGCAACTGCGCAACGACGTGTTGCCGCTGCTGCGCCTGGGGTCGAGGCCGACGAACGGGCCGGAAACGGCGCGGCGCAAGGTCTTCGTACTGGTGATCAACAACGGGGACCAAAAGTTCGGTCTGGTGGTCGACGCGCTCGAGGGCGAAGACGAGCTGGTCATCAAGGCGCTCGACGACCAGTCCATCACGACCGACCTGGTGAGTGGGGCTTCGATTCTGGGCGATGGGCGGGTAGTTCTCATCTTGAACATGATCGCCCTGATGGAGCGCTTCACGCGCGGGCGGACCAGCGCGACCGGCACGCGGATGGCGGGTCTGCTGTCGAGTCTCGCGCCGGCACAGACTAGTGCTGGTGGATTTCGGATGCGGTGAGATGCGAGCCCACGCCGCGGCCGGGGGCCACTCATGAAAAAGCCGGTGCGGGTGCTGGTGGTGGATGACTCGGCGCTGATGCGCAAGCTGATTCCCAAGATTCTCGAGGCGGACCACGAGATCGAGGTGGTGGGCACGGCGATGGACGGCTATTTCGGGCTGAAGAAAATCGCGGAACTGGCGCCGCAAGTGGTGACG
Organism: uncultured Acidobacteriaceae bacterium; assembly: GCA_963779995.1. Lineage (GTDB taxonomy): Bacteria > Acidobacteriota > Terriglobia > Terriglobales > Acidobacteriaceae > Acidiflorens. Next base: position 214,444 of record CAVZZY010000002.1, read on the forward strand.
CTCGACTTGGAAATGCCGGGAATGAACGGGATCGATACGCTCAAGGAAATCACGCGGCGCTGGCGGCTGCCGGTGATCGTGGTCAGTTCGCATAGCACAGCCGGGGCATCGATCACGCTGCAAGGCGCTGGAAGTGGGCGCATTCGATTTCGTGGCCAAGCCGCAGGATGTTTCCGCGCGCATGCCCGAAATCGCCGCCGAGTTGATCAAGAAAATCCACGCCGCGGCGCAGAGCGCGGGGGTGCAGGCGCAGTTCCTGCCCAAAGAAGCGCAGGGCGCGATGGCGCCGAAGCTGCGGCCGGTGGCACCGACGCACATCGTTGCCATCGGCGTTTCCACGGGCGGTCCGAACGCCTTGCAATACCTGTTTTCGCATCTGCCGGCGGATTTTTCAGGCAGCATCCTGGTGGTGCAGCATATGCCGGACGGCTTCACGGAGCTGTTTGCCAAACGGCTGGATGAGTGCTGCCCGATCCGGGTCAAGGAGGCGCAATCGGGCGACTTGCTGGTAGCCGGACGGGCGCTGATTTGTCCGGGGAACCGGCACATGAAAGTGAAGAAATTGCCGCTGGGCAACGTGGCGGTGCTGGGGGATGAGGGCCCGGTGAACGGGCATCGTCCTTCGGCGGATGTGCTGTTCCGCAGCGTAGCCGAGGAGTTTGGCCCGCAAGCCATGGCCATATTGATGACCGGCATGGGAGAAGACGGGGCGGCCGGACTGGGAGAGATCCGCGCGGCGGGGGGATTCACCGTGGCGCAGAGCCAGGAAACATGCGTGGTCTTCGGCATGCCCAAGGCGGCCATCGAACGGGGGCACGTGATGAGGATCGCCGACCTCCAGGAGTTGCCCAAGGTCATGCAGGCACAGTGCGGGCCCGACCCCGGCCGGAGGGACGCGGCCGACATCAAGCAGGCGACCAGTGCCGGAAGTAACTAGAGTCATCTACCGAAAGTGCGTAGTTCGTGATTAAGTGATAGTTGTGGAGGAGTACCATGGAAAAATTTGCGCCCGTAAAGCGGAGCGAAGACGGAGAACCGGTGCGCTATCTGATCGTGGATGACTCCGTGTTCGCCCGCAAGAACCTGGTCCGGATGGTGGAAACCTTTGGCGGGCAGGTGGTCGGCGAGGCTGGCGACGGAGTTTCGGCGATCAGCGAGTATGCGCGGCTCACGCCCGACATCGTTCTGATGGATATCACCATGCCGCAGATGGAAGGCATCGAGGCGGCGGAGAAGATCGTACGCGAGCATCCGAACGCCCGCATCGTAATGGTGTCGTCGGTCGGCTATCAGGAAAACATCGTAGCCGCCTTGCAGCGGGGAGCCCGCCACTTCGTGCAAAAACCGGTGAAGCCGGAAGTTCTTTATGAAGTGATCAAGTACGTCATGCGTGACGATGGAACGACGGCGCGCGGCGCCGGAGCTGGAGCCTAGTCATGCGGATGGACCTGATTCAGCCTTTCATTAACTCGGCCGATGCCGTTCTGGCGCAGGGGCTGCAGTCGCCCATTTCCATCGAGAACCTGAGCATGGAGGAAGAGGCTTACCGGCGGAAAGGCATCGCTGCCGAAGTTTACTTCACGGGCGAGATCGAAGGGCGGATCATTTTTGACGCGGACATGGGGCCGGCGGTGCATCTCGCCACGCTTCTGGCGGGCGTCGAAGTATCCGAGGACGACGATCTGGTACGCGAGGCGGTCTGTGAACTGGCCAACCAGATCATTGGCAACGCCATCACCTCGCTCAACGATCAGGGATTTCACTTTCACGTTCGTCCCCCAACCCTGCACACCTCCGAGCAGGGCAGCAAGAGCAGTGAAGACACCGAAGCCCTGGTAATGTGCTTCAATACGTCCAGCGGAAAAGTCTTTATGAATGTGGCGCTGCGCTATCAGCCCTGCCGGGCGGTGGAACGCGCGGCCGTCGTGGGATAGGAAACCGGTCGTTGTCGTTCGTCGTTCGTCGTTAGTCGTTAGCCGCTCGACTCCTCAACTCATCCAACCTTATCGCCGCGCCATACCCGACATGCATTCCGCGACATGGGTAGTGTCCTAGTTTGCCTTTTTTCACCACGGAGCCACAGAGTCACGGAGAAAACTTTGAACCTGTAAAAGCCAGAAGGGGAAGGTTTTTGCCAAGCAGTCGGGTTTCTCTGTGTCTCCGTGGCTCCGTGGTGGAACGACCAAATTAGGACACTACCGCGACAGCATTCCGTTGACGACGACGTTACGCTTACGGACCAGCAAAGAGGAACACCGGATTCTGCGGCGGGTTGTTCAAGCGCGAACCGATCGGAGCCGGCATATTTAGGATATAAGTGTCGGTGGAGGTATCGATGAAGTTGACATTCCCGCCATCGCAACTGGACAGGTAGGCACGGCTACTGTCGCCGCCGGCCGACATCATAATGCGGAAGCGCGGAGCTCGCGGGGACTGCGCCGGCGAGCAAAAGGCGTCATAGGCAGGAGATCCCGGAATCGCAAGATCAGTCTTGATGGTGTTGCTGGCGGCGTCGATCACCGTCACCTGCGGGCAGAAGTTATCGGATGCATCTTCGTAGTAAGCTCCCACATAAGCGCGACTGCCATCCGGCAGAGCCGCGACGGCGGCCACCGTCAACGGCTGGGGACTGGTCGTCGAGCAAGGGTCCGAGGCGCCGCGCAAACTGGGCGCAACGGCAGGAATCGTGATCGGGCCTCCCGCGAGAACCGTGGGGACGGACTGCGAGACATCCAGTATTGTCAACTGGGCGCCTCCCGGTATGTACAACCGGTTCAGATTCCCGTCGTAGAGCATGTAAGCGGCGCCGGGCGCATTGACGCTGGCATCGATCATGTTATCCGGGCCCACCGTGGAAGTGGTATCGACTGTGCTTACGACTCCATTGCCGTTGAGCACGTACAGGCGCTGGCTGTCGGAGCGCGCAATCAACCAGAGCGGCCCGTTGAACGAACCGTTGACGGTCCGCGGGGAAAGAGAATGTTCCGCCGGGTTGGTGTTGAAGCCGCTAATCGTGTTGTCGGCCTGGTTGGCCACGTAGAGCTTCTGGGTATTTGGCGTCTCGGCCATGGCGTCCGGGTTGTTCCCCACCGGAATGGTGGCCACGAGGTTATTGGCGGTGGTGTTGACCACTTGGATCGATGGAACAACGACATCGGTGGTGGGGTCTAAGTAGTTCGGCATCAAGACGTAGGCCTGGCTCGATTCGGTGGTAGCCACAAAATTCGGCGCCGAACTCGTCGGCAGGCTGATGGTGTTAGTGCTAAAGACCACCGTGCCGATAAAGTTCAGCTTGGTAATCGAATCGGCCTGCGCGCCGGTCACAGAGTGGTTTACGACCAGGACGACGCTGGCGCTTTGCTGCACGGCGTGAACGGGAGCGAGCCCCACGTCGGCGACGCTCGCCTCCGAGTCGCCGGAGACGTCGATCACCATGGCGGTGCCGGACACGATGGTTCCGTTATCGTTGATCGAGACCACGGTGTGGGACGCCGCCGGGTTGGGAAACTGCGGGGGATTCGGGATGATAACCGGGCGGAAAGTGTCGCCGCAGCCGCCACAAACCACACAAACAAACAGCACGAACCCCATGCCAGAGAAACCGCTTCATTCAAACTCCATAGAAAAAGGTCGTCTTACGCGGAAACCGATATTGTATCGGGAACCGGGTCGAGAGGGGAAATCAGGCGGCAAAAAAACAGGTGTCAAAGTTCAGAGTTGGAAGTTGCAAAGACAGGTTTTCATATTGAACGGCAAAAACGCCGTCCGAATTTAGTGTGGGAAACCCGCCAGGGCTGGGGTCTTTCCCGGGGGCAAGGGAGTCCTGGCCACGTTCATTACCATCGCCAGGGCGGTATAGTAGCCAACGGTACCGGTGAGATCGATCACGCCCATCTCGCCAAAGCTTTTCACTGCCCGCGCGTAAGTGGCATCGGTCACACTCTGGTTTTGCGCCAGCTCCGAGCAAAAGTCGTAGACCACTTCTTCATCGGGCGACATTCCCGTTGGGCGGCGCCCGTCGCGAACGGCAGCAAGTATCTCCGGCTCCATGCCGGCCTTCAAGGCCAGGTCGTAATGGGAATACCATTCGAACTCCTGGGTCCAGCGGCGCGACGTCATCAGGATTGTGAATTCCGTCAATTTGTGGCCCAGGCTGTTTTGGTAGCGGATGTATTCTCCGACCTTTTGCAGTCGGCTCATAAGGTCGGGGCTCCGAAGCAGTGGTATGAAAGGACCCACCAGCGATCCCCGAGGACCAGCGATCAACTCAGCTGCGACTTTCTTTTGAACATCCGTCATCTTGTCGGCCGGGATCGGCGGCATCCGATCCTGCGAGGCAGCCGTTCCCGCGATAAAAAACAAGATTAATGCGCCCAGTCCAACTTTGGCGATTTTCATGGAAGGCCTCCCGCCGAGCCGGTAAGCGACGGCAATTATTTGAAACCTTGAAACCTGGGGTTCTTCCGGGATCTACGCGCGCCCGCGGCGTCTCTTCGTTTGGCCCGCTTCCGGCATCTCGGCAACTTTTTCTGAGGCGACCGGCTTCTTCGTCTGGGCCAGGCTTTCCTTCAGCGCCGCCATCAGATCGACCACCGGGGCCAGCTTCTTCGGTTGCTCGACGGCCTGCACTTCGCCGCCTTCCAGCTTCGCCTCGATCAGCTTCTTCAGATTTTCCTGAAAGGTGTCGTGATATTTCTCCGGGTCCCACTCGCCCGCCAGCGCTTCAATGAGTTGATGGGCAACCTTGATTTCGGCGTCTTTAATCTCCACCTCGGGAGCGCCGAAGGACTCGACCTCACGCACTTCCTCCGCGTAGTACATGGTGTGCAGCATCATTCCGCCTTTATGCGGGCGCAGGAAAACGGTGTATTCGCGGTTGTGCATGGTGAGTTTGGCGATGGCGACGTACTCACTCTCTTCCAGCGCCTTGGTCAGCAGCGCATAGGGACGGCGGCCGGCTTCATCCGGAACCATGTAATAGGACGACTCGAAGTACACCGGATCCACTTCGCTCGACTTCACGAATTCGAGGATCTCCATCGTTTTGGCCGTCTTCGGCTCGATCTTCTTGATCTCTTCGGGATCGATGATGACGTACTCGTCTTTGCGATACTCATAGCCTTTGACGATATCGCTACGCTCGAGGACTTGGTTATCCGCCGGGCAAATGAGCTGCTGCTTGACCCGATGGTGGTCGGTACGGTGAAGCTGGTTGAACGAGATGCCGTTGCTGCGCGCGCCCGAGAACAGACGCACCGGCATCGAGATTAATCCGAACGTAAGATATCCAGACCAGACTGAGGCCGCCATTGGTTTTCACCCCATTGCAGAAACGAAGCGGAGACGACGCTCGCCTCGTTTCTTCTTGTCATCGGCAGACGCGGCAAACCGCGTCACCGCAAAGTCTTCAGACGCTCGAACCTCTCCGAGCGTACAGAAGTTTAGCCTAAACGGGGTGGGATTGCAGCCGCCAGATTACCGGCGAATCCAAAGGCCAAGCACTACATGGCGGGGGAGGCTGGCGCTGGACCCTTAATATAGTGTTATCAAGCGAGGATCGTGCAGATCAGTCGCCAGTCATCAGTTGTCGGTTGTATTAGTTTGAACTCGACCTTGCGGACAGGGCTGGCAGGTTCCACACATCGGACACTGATCCGGGCGATTTTGAGTGTAATTGACGCGATGTTACGCCAAGTGACAGTCTTGCCTTGCGCTGCGGCCCTTGGCCATTACCGCACGTCAAGATGTGCCACATTTCACTGACAGGATGCGGTCAGTACTCTAACTGGGTGGCCACGCGGCTCTTACTCCCACGTGCAATGAATCGATGCCGTTCCTGTGAGACCTTGCGACGTTGCCTTTATAGTTGCCGTTGCCGACCCGCCGCATGTGAAATTGCAAACAATCGTAGCGGTATTCTGGATATAGTTGCCGGGTGCGACGCATGCATCGCTCGTCGTCCATTGAAGGTCACCAGGCATGCCGCCGTTGCTCAGGGTCGCTGTCAACACAACGTCGTGATACTGCCCGGTTTCATAATTGGTCCAAATGTTCGCTGAGGCAGGCGCTACCGTAAGGGACTGCGATCCGCTACCACTCCCGCAACCCAAAATTAGCAAGGATGTGGTGATTAGAGCCAATACTGATATCAGAACCCGGTTCATGCTTAAAACCTTAGCGCGTTGATCATGGAACGAGCAGTGATCTTAGTCACGTTTTGTAGTGTCCGCTACTTGTAGTGTCCGCCACGAGACCAAGAATTGTTGATGTAAACAGGTTTACACAACTTTGCGCCATTTGTTCGCCTTTGGGCCATTACGCTCAAAAACCTGCTACGGCCTGATGGTAGCGGCCCAATCGGACAGCGTGGCGTGCGAGGTCACGTCGTGGCTATTCCATGTCAGTATTAGTTCCCGGTTCGCGATCACCAATTCCCGCGGACGTGAGATTCTACTGAAGGCTGACGGCTGAGAGCTGACAGCGACCCGCACCGATGCTAACTCCTTTTCTAACCCACGGTTGGGCGTCATCCCCGGAGCGGTTGGCAATCGCTGCCGCTGTGACGCTGGGCTTCGCGGTGCTGGCTTGCCTCCTGCGCGGCGTCAATCGCTCCGGAGCCCTGGCGGGGGATCTTGCCTGTTTCGTGCTTTTTGCCGGCGCCGGCCCGGCGGCTTTCGTCGCGCTCGCAACCTTGTTTGTGATGACCTGGGTATCCACCCGCCTTGGGTACCGCCGCAAGCTGGCACTCGGTCTGGCCGAGCGCAGGGAAGGCCGGAATGCCTGGCAGGTACTGGCGAATCTGGCGGTAACTGCGCTCGCATCCGTCGCCTTCAGCGCCACCGGAAATCGGGTTTGGCTGGTCGCCGCAGCGGCAGCTCTCGCCGAAGCGGCTACCGACACCGTGGCCAGTGAAATCGGGCAGTACCGCGGCGTAGAGGCGCGACTGATTACAACGGGGGAACGCGTCCCGGCAGGGACCGACGGCGGCATCACGATTCCCGGAAGCATCGCAGGCTTGGCGGCCGGTCTGGTGATGGCTGTGGTCGCAACGGTAGGCGGGATTCTTCTTCCGTCCGAGCTCTGGATTGCGCTCGCCGCCGGATTCGCCGGAATGCTCATCGACAGCGTTCTCGGCGCCACCCTGCAACGCCGCGGCTGGATCAGCAACCAGACGGTGAATCTCTTCTCTACGCTGGCAGCGGCTGCGCTGGCTTACGCCATCGATGTTCACGGGGACGCTCGGTGTCGGAACCGCGCGGCCCGGGAACGATGTTTACGTTCGCTGCTTGACGCGGTCGAGCAACATGAAGACCAGCACGCCCAGCACGGCGTTGGCTACGCCTGACAAAAGTTCGTGTGGCCAGCTCCACGCCATGCGCAGCCCGACCAGGCCGCGGGCAATCATGAAGTAGACAACTTCGTGTACTACGTAGAAGAAAATGGTAAGCAGGAAGCGGGCGCCGGCATTTTCCACGTCCAGCTTGATGCCGAGCGAAGATGCGCCGAATCCCACCACCGTCATTGAAATTCCGTAGAGCCCGATGGGCTGGTGGGTCAGCGCGTCTTGCAGAATACCGATCAGACCTCCCGTGACCAGGCCCGCCAGCGGATTGCGCCGCGCCGTCGCGAAACCGATCACGACCAGCAGCGGAAGATCGAAGATGTTAAAAAAAGGAAATCGCAGCGGCAGCCACGCTTGCAAAAAAACGGCGATCAGAGGAATCAGAATCGTCGCAGGAATGCTGAAACGGTAAACCTCAACTTGCTCTCCCGAAGTGTAAGTGATGGCCACGTTAGTGCGGACTATCCTGCACGGCGGGTTGCGGTTTGGGCTGGGGCTGAGGTTGAGTTTGGGCCGCTGCCTTCACGGGCTTGGCGGAAGCTTTCACAGCCGGGGTTTCGGTGGCGCTTGCCGGAGTTCCAGAGGAAGTTCCGGAGCCAGTTCCTGAAGAAGGCACGGGGTTCGCCGTTTTTCGCGCAGCCGGGGCGCCACTGCTGACGGAAGCTGCCAGGGGCGCGGCTTTGGGCTTGGCATTGGAACCGGTGGTCGTTGGTGCGACGTTCGTTGGTGCGACGTTCGTTGGTACGACCGTCCCGGGTGCGACCGTCGCCGGCGCGACCGTCCCCGGAGAGGCCGTTCCCGGCGCGGCACCTTTCTCGGCATTTTCCGGCTTGGGCGGAACCGTCGGCAGGCGCTCGGCCAGGATATCGATGGCCCGCGCTGTGCCCGCGTGGTCAGGCTCGGCCTGTCTTTCATCGATTTTCGTTACGACCAGGACCTCTTCCAACCGGCTGAGATTGGCGGCGGGACGTACGCGAATGTTGAGAAAGAGCTCACTGCCCTGCGACACCTTTGTCACCCTGCCCACCAGCAGGCCCTTGGGAAAAATGCCATCCCCGCCACTGGTGAGAACCACTTCTCCGGCGGGCACGGTTTCGTCGCTCATCACTTTTTCGAGCACCACTTCACCCGACGGCGTGCCCCGCAGTATGCCCTGCAGCCGCGCTTTGTCGAGGATCACACCCACCCCACTGGTCTGATCGTCGATCAAAAGCACCAGCGATGTGGAGCCGTACACGCGCAGCACCTTGCCCACGATGCCGTCCGCGGTAATAACCGCCATGTCGGGCTTGATGCCGTCGCTTTCACCCTTGTCGATGTAGACCGAGCGCGACAACTCGCTCCCGCTCGATCCGATGACCTGCGCCGCCATGGTCCGGGAAATAAACTGTTCCTTGAAGGCCAGCAAAGCCTGCAAACGCCGCGCCTGATCGGCGTCCTGGCTCATCCGTACCTGCTCCAGACTCATGCGTTCAATCTGCGCCTTGAGGCTGCGGTTCTCGGCGCGCACGCCGCGCAGGTAGAAGTAGTTATGCCAGATGTTTCTGCTGGAGGTTTGCGTCCACACCAGCGCCTTTTCGAGGGGAGTGACCGTGCCCACCGCCCAGACGCGGATCAGCCGCGTCGGTTCGCTGTCGGTCGTGCGCTTGACCTGCACGGCCAAACCCAGTACCTGGGCGAACAACACCCCCACCAGCACGATCAGGTTGCGGTAGCGTCCGAGGACATCCATAACAGCAGCTCTCAGCTCTCAGCTATCAGTTGTCAGTAAACCCGTCACGCCTGAGATGTCGTCCCGGCAGAAATTGTCAGCGTGCTAAAAAATTGTCATCCTGAGCGAAGCGAAGGACCTGCTTTCGCTTCGGCTCGAAGCTTCTACTCGATCGAAATCTTGCGCAGCAGCTTGAAGTCCGAGAGCATCTTGCCGGTGCCGAGCACCACGCTGCAGAGGGGATCGTCGGCGATCGAGACCGGCAATCCGGTTTCCTCGCGGATGCGCTTGTCGAGATTCTTGATGAGCGCGCCACCGCCGGTCAGCACGATGCCGCGGTCGCTGATATCGGCGGAGAGCTCGGGCGGCGTACGTTCGAGCGCCACGCGGATCGCATTCATGATGGTCGAAACGCATTCGCTCAGCGATTCGCGGATTTCACTATCATCTACTGTAATGGTTTTGGGCACGCCTTCGATCAGGTTGCGGCCTTTGATTTCCATGGTCAGCGGCTTGTCCAGCGGATACGCGGAGCCGATTTCCATCTTGATCTGCTCGGCGGTGCGCTCGCCCACCAGCAGGTTATATTTCCGCTTGAGGTAATTCATGATGGCCTCGTCCATCTGATTGCCGGCCATGCGCACGGAACGCGAATAGACGATGCCGCTGAGCGAAATTACCGCAATGTCCGTAGTGCCGCCGCCGATGTCGACGACCATGTTGCCGCTGGGCTCGGTGATAGGCAAACCCGCGCCAATGGCGGCCACCATGGCCTGTTCGACGAGGTGCACTTCGCTGGCCTTGGCGCGATAGGCGGAATCCATCACGGCCCGCTTTTCCACCTGCGTGATTTCCGAAGGCACGCCGATCACGATCCGCGGATGCACCAGCATCTTGCGGTTGTGCGCCTTCTGGATGAAATAGTTCAGCATTTTTTCGGTGACCTTGAAGTCGGCGATGACACCGTCCTTCATCGGTTTGATGGCCACGATGTTGCCGGGCGTTCGCCCCAGCATCTCTTTGGCCTCCTTGCCGACGGCCTCGACTTCGCCGGTGTTCTTGTTGATGGCCACGATTGAAGGCTCGTTTACCACAATGCCCTTGCCGCGCGCGTACACCAGCGTGTTCGCCGTCCCCAGATCGATAGCGAGGTCGCTCGAAAACATGCTGAACAGCGAGCGCAGATTGTGCGAACGCGATGAGCCGTTATGAAACCCGTTGTTTGACATAGGAATACTTCTCTCTTTCGGGAATTCGTCTCGCCCCTGGAAGCCGGGCCTTCATCGGTTTCCGTTCGAGTCGTCCCCTTGTCTCCTCTAGTCTATGTTTCTTCCAGTCATGTTTCTTCTATTCTACTTCGACGTTCAAGAGAACTGGTTTGTCACTAGGGCACCGGTTGTCACAAACGGTGTTCCGAACGCTTGCTTCCAGCTCGGTTCGAAACATTGCTCCAAACATCGAATCCTTACTGAATCACCACCTTTTCCTGGTGGGTATTGACTCCGCCTTTCGAATTCTGCGCCGTGATCGTGATCAGGTTTTCCCCGTTGGGCAAAAGCGGCGTGAAATAGTGGAACGAACCATCGTCGCCGACGATCGGCACTTCCTTGCCGTTCACCATGACGCGCGCTCCCGCCTCGGTCTTGCCCGTAACCTCAATCACGTGCCCGTGCTGGATCAGCGGATCAATCTCGAGCGACAACTCTATTTTTTCCTTGGCCTTGGCAATGATAGTAAAGCGATTCTTTTCGCTTTCCACCGATTCCTTGCCTGCCGCATCGTAGGACTGGATGGACCAATAGTAAGCCCCCACGGGCAGACCGGTCACCACCGCGCCCGGCGCCGCCACCTTCTTATCCACCAGCAACGACGAAAAATACGGATTCTGCGAAATGCGCAACCGGTATCCGGCGGCGTTCGCCATGGGTGTCCAGGCAAACTCCACTTCCTTCGATTTCTCCCCGGTGTTGATGAAAACCGGCATCATGTTTCCCGGCGTGATGGGCGTTGGCGGACCGATCTCGGTGGCCCGCTCCATGCTTTTCGATTCGCTCCGGAAACTCACCTTTTCCCACGGCAACAGCTGCTCCACTTCTCCGTTGCGTTCGACTTCGCCGCTGCCTTTCTTCACTAAAATTTCATGCTGATCGTCCCTGGGATTATTGTGCACCATGGCCGCCGAATCCGGAGCCAGCGAAGCTTTTGCGCCCGCGACGATCACCTGCGACTTTGAACCCTGCACATAGGTCGCCGTAGTCAGGTCCACCGTGCCGGTTGTCACCGCCACCGACACGCTGGTTTGTTGCTGATCGTTGGCCGAGTTCTCTTCGATCACGATCAGCGAATCCTGTTTTACGGTGTAGTTGGTACCGTCGTTGAAAACAATCTTCGCCATGCCTTCCGAGCCAGTCTGCACCACGTCGCCCTTTTCGAGCGGGACGTTGTAGTCGGCGTTGATCCAGCTGTTGCCGTTACCTTTCCTTACCCGGATCGTGCCATCGAGCGCCGTGAAGTGCGCCTGCTGCGAGATCGTGGCCGACGGCCCCTTGAACGCAGGTGTTAGTCCCGCAACTTTTTCGAGCAGGCCCGAGGAAAAATACCCGGCTGCCTTCACCGTCGAGTCGGTGAATTTCGGAAACGCCACGTGCATGACGAAGCCAAAGACCAGCGCCGCACTGAGCAGCACTATAATCACGCTGCGGTACGTCACCGTCTTCCAGGCCACGTAGAGTTCCGGCTTGGCTTTATTCGACACGAGTCCGTGCCAACCTCATTACAAGATTCTGAAAATACCGATATCTCTCACCACTCTGACCATCATATCTCTGCCGGGAGCGGTATTGAACTTGGGTCAGGGGGGTAAAGGGTTACGAAAGTGACCGGGCGGAACCGCACCTTGCTCCTGCTCCCCGCGCTTGCCCGGCTTCACTCCGGGCGTTAGCATAAAGTGTTCCGCACTACTCCCTAGGAGGCTCTTATGGCGACCGATACTCTGACCAAGCCGGTGGTCGATGGCGGCACGACCAAGACCAGGGTTTTCAAGAATTTTATTGACGGCGAATGGGTCGAATCCGCCAGCGGACGGACTTTCGAAGACCGCAACCCCGCGGATACGCGCGAAGTCGTGGCCATCTTCCAGCGCTCGAATAAGGCCGATGTGGACGCAGCCGTGGATGCGGCCCAGCGTGCCTTTGCCAAATGGCGATTGGTGCCCGCGCCCCGGCGCGCCGAGATGGTCTTCCGCGCCGCCGAGATCCTGATCGAGCGAAAGGAAGACTACGCCCGTGACATGACCCGCGAAATGGGCAAGGTGCTGGCAGAAACCCGCGGCGACGTCCAGGAAGCGATTGACGCCGCTTACTACAATGCCGGCGAAGGCCGCCGCCTGTTCGGTCCGACCGTGCCGTCGGAATTGCCCAACAAGTTTGCCATGGCCATCCGCCAGCCCATCGGCGTCTGCGGCATGATCACGCCCTGGAACTTCCCCATGGCCATCTCTTCGTGGAAGCTGCTGCCCGCCGTCGTCTGCGGCAACGCCTGCGTGATCAAGCCGGCCCAGGATACTCCGCTCTCGACCTTCAACCTGGTGCAGGCACTGACCGACGCGGGCATTCCGAAAGGCGTGATCAACATCGTGGCCGGCTTCGGCTCGGAAGTCGGCACGCCGCTGACCGAGCATCCGGCGGTCCGCGCTATCTCGCTCACCGGTTCCTCGGCGGTCGGCAGAATCGTGGGTACCACGGCGGCCAAGAGCTTCAAGCGCTGTTCACTCGAACTCGGCGGCAAGAATCCGATGATCGTGCTCAACGACGCCAACCTCGACCTAGCCATCGAAGGCGGGCTCTGGGGCGCGTTCGGTACCACTGGACAGCGCTGCACCGCGACCAGCCGCATCATCATGCAGAAAGGCGTCTATACCGAGTTTGTCGATCACTTCGTGGCGCGTGCGAAGAAGATCAAAGTCGGCAACGGTCTCGATGAAACGGTCGAGATGGGTCCGGCGATCAACGAGAGCCAGCTCAAGACCGACCTGGAGTACATCGAGATCGGAAAAACCGAAGGCGCCAAGCTCGTCACCGGCGGCCACCGGCTCGACCAGGGCGACTACCAGCACGGCTGGTTCCTCGAACCCACCGTTTTCACCGACGTCGATCCCAAGATGCGCATCGCGCAGGAAGAAATCTTCGGGCCGGTGGTTTCGATCATTCCCTGCGACGATTTAGAGAACGCCATCGAAATCGCCAACAACATCGAGTACGGCTTGTCGTCGTCGCTGTATACGAAGGACGTCAACAAAGCCTTCGCCGCCGTCCGCGACCTCGAAGCCGGAATCACCTATATCAACGCCCCGACCATCGGAGCGGAGGTTCACCTGCCCTTCGGCGGCACCAAAGCCACCGGCAACGGACACCGCGAGGGCGGCATCGGCGCGATCGACTTCTACACCGAGTGGAAAGCCGTGTACGTGGATTATTCCGACAAACTGCAGAAGGCGCAGATCGATCGGGCGGAGTAAGACACAATTTTCGAACCCAGAGGACGCGGAGAGTGCCGCAGTAGTTCTTCCCGCCGGTCTCCGCTTTGCCATCTCACCTCGGGGTGGGGCAGAACGGGAGCCGAGAGAAGGCGAACAAACGGCGCAAGCTTGTGCTAACGCCTTCCATGAGAAGGCCGGTCGGAGTCAAGTGGGTTCTTTTGTTTTTTCGTTGGACAATGTTTTTTCTCCCCGCCGAGTTACCACTGTCGCCACCCTTCCATCCGCACTCTTTGTTGAGCGGTTTGCGCTCGGTGCAAGTTGGGTGTTCTCGTTTCAGCCGGTGCTGCCACCTGGTTGTCGACCTCTGTTTCCTCTTCCGAGGAAAGTCGGGCCAGGCGTTAGACGCAGTCACCGGAACTCGGCCTTTGGGCTTTTGCTCTTCCTTTCTTAAGCGTGTTTTTGACTTACGCTGCTGCCGGCATCATCATCTGGCTGCTGTTGCGCAGCGGTTCGTACACCTCTCCGCTCACCCACAGGCGATGCAGCAGCACTGCCAACTTTCGCGCTACCGCAATCACCGCTCGTTTCTTTCCATTCTTTCCTCCACGCTCGGCGAGTTTCAGTCCCCAGCGTCGCAGATCGCTGTCCGCGCCAAACGGTCCCAGAATGTGGTGCGCTCCCTGTACCAGCAGCGTTCGCAGATACGGATCACCTTCCTTGCTGATGTGCAACTGCGGTTCGCTTTGTCCCGAGTTGCGCCGTCCCGGTTGCAATCCCACATAGCAGCCCACGTCGCGGCTCTTGCGAAAGCGCTGCGGATCCTCCAAGGTCAGCAGGTAGGTCAGCGCGATCAGTGTGCCCACTCCCTTGACCTGTTCCAGTCGCGCCACTTGCGGATAACTCTGCTGTGCTAACTGTTCGATTCGTTCGTTATATTCGCCGATGCGCTCGCTCAGCGCTTCGACAGCCGCCAGCAGCGGAGCTAACGCGGCCTGCAGTTCCGGACTCAGCTCTTGCGCTTTCTCGGGGTTCACATTCCGCGGATTACAGCCGCGCAGCCGCTCCCCGTAGGACTTGACCAGTCCCCGCGCCGTGTTGATCAGCGCCGTTCGTGACCGCACCAGTCCGGCTCGTGCCCGGATTACGGTCAGATCCGCTTGCGCTTTGGCGCTGCGATGCTTCACCGGCGCCAGCAGTTGCGGATCGATCCGCGCCAACCGGGCCAGGCTTCGCGCATCCATGCGGTCGTCTTTCTTACGGCTCTCTCCGATCAAACGCACGTTGCGCGCATGCGCCACGATCACTTCGTGTCCCAACTCGCCGAGCAGTCGGCTCACCCACGGCGAATGCATTCCGGTTTCCAGCGCAATCCGGCAACGCGGCATGCCTCCGAACACCTCGCGCATGGCTTTCGGAGTCGTGCTCAGCCGTTGTTCCAGCAGCACGCTGCCCGTCTCGTCCAACACGCAATACCAACTCGAACGATCACCGAGGTCCAAACCGATGGTCAGGTTGTGATCGTGAAAACTCTTCGTCTGTTTCGCCGCTGCGGTGCTAATCTTCTTCATTGCCGGTCTCCTTTATCTCTTGCGCTTCAAAGCGCGTCGATAACTTGGGAGCGTACAGCATCCCGTCGGAGACCGGCCTTCTCATCCCATCTGCTTACAACACCTGGGCAAATGCTGGTCGACAGCCCGGCTTAACGGACTCTCAGTGGGGGACGGTATTCGAGCAAGAGGAGCCGGGAATCAAGCACTGTTGTGTTGACTAATTCAAGGGGCAGCCGTGGATAATCGGCATAGATGGGCTCCTTCCCGTTCTCTCCCAGTATTAACGGAAAGACCATCAGCCGAAAGCGGTCGACGAGTCCTAGCTTCACCAGACTCTTGACCAAACGTATGCTGCCGATGCATCGGAGTGGATCTCCTTTTTGCTGTTTTAGTGCCTTGATCTCATCTGCAACGGCACCCTTTATCAAACTCGTGTTTTTCCAAGCAAGCGGCTCGTGTAGGGTGCTCGAACACACCACTTTAGGGAGGGCGCTCATTCGGGCACTGACTTCATCCGTTGCCGATGCCGAAAACTGGGCCAAAATCTCATACGTCACCCGCCCCATGAGGATAACCTGGCGCTCGTCCAGATTTTTGCGCACCCAATCTCCAAGTTCGGGGCCGAAATAACCGAAATAAGCAGCCTCATGCGCGCCGGAGGCGAAGCCATCGAGTGAAATGAACAGGTCTGCAGTGAGTTCTCTCATGGAGTGGGTTCTCCTATCATTTCCAGTAGATTATATGTAGGGCGTAGGGCGCAGTGCGCACTTGGCGAAAAATCGCGTTAGCGCTCATTGCCCCGAACTGGAGGGTTTTAGCGGCGAATTGCAGATTAGGAAGAAATTGCATTTCATTGGGTCCTCAGCGCCCTCTGCGGTTAGAATTTCTGCATGCCCGTGACGCAGCTTCGCGAAATCGCCCCTGCCGCCCGCCTCGAAAACGTCCGCTACGCCATTCGCGACCTGGCCTGCATCGCCGACGAGGTCGCAAAGCAGGGACACAAAATTCTGCCGCTCAACATCGGCGACCCGCTCAACTTTGACTTCGAGACACCCGCCCACATGATCGAAGCCGTCTATCGCGCAATGCGTGACGGCAAGAATGGATACTCTCCTTCCTCAGGCATCAAGGAAGCGCTCGACGCCATTCGCGGCGAGGCGGCCCGCAAGGGGATCTCGAACATTCAGGATGTTTTCGTCACCTCGGGCGTCAGCGAGACGGTCGACATCTGCCTGGCCGCGCTGCTCAATCCGGGCGACAACCTGCTTACTCCCTGCCCCGACTATCCGCTCTATTCCGCGGTTCTGGCGAAGCTCGAAATCGGACTGAACACCTATTACCTGAACGAAGAAGACGGCTGGCAGCCCGATCTCGACGACATCAGGAAAAAGATCACGCCGCGGACGCGCGGCATTGTGCTGATCAATCCCAACAACCCGACTGGCTCGGTCTGCACGCGCGCGATGCTGGAACAGATCGCCGAACTCGCCCGCCAACACAATCTGGTTATCTTTGCCGATGAAATTTACGACAAGCTGATTATCGACGCCGATCCCCATATTGCCCTGGCCTCGGTCGCGCCCGATCTGCCGGTCATTACGTTCGGCGGACTGTCCAAGAATTACCTCGCCCCCGGATGGCGCATCGGATGGGGCATTGCCAGCGGCGAAGCTTCCGTCATCAAGCCGTATCTGGAAGGCGTGAACAAGCTGTTGCGCGCGCGCCTCTGCGCGAACCATCCCGAGCAGTACGCGATCAAGCCCGCGCTCGAAGGCCCGCAGGATCACCTGGTCGAGGTGAAGCGCAAGCTGCGCAGCCGTCGCGATCTGACCATGAAATGGTGCGCCGAAACTGCGCGCGTAAGTTGCGTGGCGCCGCGCGGAGCTTTCTACGCGTACCCGCGCATCGACATCCCGGAAGGCGACGACGTTTTTGTCACCGAACTCATTCGCCAGAAGTATGTAACGGTCGTGCACGGCTCCGGATTCGGCCAGCGCCCGGGGACGAAACACTTCCGCATCGTTTTTCTGCCCGACGAAAAGACGCTGACCGCCGCGTACTCGGCAATTGGCGATTTCATGCGTGCGCGCTACGCGTAACACCAACCCCGGAGGGGCGGCCTAGCTTAGCCCCGCGCCTCAGCGCTATGTAGTGGAACGACGACCCAAGTCCCAGAGGGACGGCCGAAACTCTTAGTAGATTCCCGGGATCAGCGCCGGCACCTTGCGCGCGTAAGCTTCGAACGCGGAGCCAAAGGCCTCACGCAGCAACCGCTCTTCACTTCGAATGCGGATGTAGGTTC
This sequence comes from uncultured Acidobacteriaceae bacterium, assembly GCA_963779995.1. GTDB lineage: Bacteria > Acidobacteriota > Terriglobia > Terriglobales > Acidobacteriaceae > Acidiflorens. The sequence goes on from CAVZZY010000002.1 coordinate 231,826, forward strand.
CAGCAATAAACAATAGACTTGCAACCAGCAGCGGAATCCATTGCGCCACCGCCAGTCCGGTAGCCACGAGCATTCCAAACATGCCCGCGTAGATGGGGTTCCTTACGAAGCGATAGGGCCCGTCCTGAATGAGCGTGTGGCCCTCCACCACGCGCGCCGTCAAAGCCCAATGCTTGCCCAAACGCCGTGCCGCGGCGTTCACCAGCCATGTCGAAGCGACGGCGATGGCCACAGTCAGCACGGCCAGTCCCCATTCCACCACCGGCGAACCGGGCCTGACCCGCGAAAAATGTTTCTGCTCTAAGGGGAACGACCAGACGATGAAGTAGGCTACGGCTTGCAGCAACATTCCGATGAGTGAAGTCCGATCACGTTTCGCCTCCCGGGCTCGGGGCGGACGCTTCCTCAGCCAGAACGTCAGGAGAAATATCCACCAGCAGGCGATGACCGCGTAGAACGCGGCTCTTTGGGCGAAATGCGGGGCGACATGCGCTGCCTCTGAAATGGCCACTGTTTTGCCTCCGCCGTTCGTGCATTCGCGCCAAACTTTCGTAACTCTACACTGACGCGGCGTGTTTCTATACTTGTTCCAGCACTTCTTACGGGAAATCCGCAATGCGTCGAATGATTCTGTTTGCAATTCTTGTGCTCTGGAGCACGATCGGCTTAGCGCAGAGCACCTCTCCGGAAGCTCTGTACGACCGTGGCGTGGACGCCATTACGGGCGTTGGGCCGACGCAAAACGACTCTCTGGGGATCGACTACTTCAGGCGCTCCGCCGAACTCGGCTACGGACCCGCCCAGATCGCACTGGCTTACTATTACGAAACCGGAACTGTGCTCGAAAGCAACCCGGGCCAGGCCGTCGACCTCTATCGCAAGGCTGCTCAACAGGGCGACCCGCTTGCAGGTTGGCTCGTTGGACGGCGCTACTTCCTCGGCAACGGGGTGCCGCGCGATCCCGACGCGGCCCAGAAATGGCTCAAGCTGGCCGCCGACCAGAACAACGCTTTCGGCGCCTACTACCTGGGCCGTCTGATGGCGGATCGAGATTTCAGCAAGGCCCCGAAGCTCTATAAAATTGCGGCCGATCAGGGACTTCCCCAGGCGCAATACTTCTACGCCAAAGCGCTGAAAGATGGCCGCGGCGTTCCGCAGGACCGCTTCAGTGCCTACGTCTGGTACACCCTGGCAGCCGACGCTGGGTATGCCGCCGCCGGCGCGGACCTCGGCGAACTCAACGGCGGCTCTCTCACGCTGGAGCAGATCTCGGAAGCGAAAGCGAAAGCCCACGATCTGGAACAGGTCGTGATTCGCGCCGTCACCGCGCGCGGATGCTCCGGATGGGACGGAGAGTTTGACGAGTTCCCCACCCCGCCGCCGCCGAAACTACAGCGTTTCTGCCACTAGCGGACTGCGGAATATTTTGAGCTTCCTATCTGGGCATCGCTTTAGCGATGCCGAAGCTGATCGAAATCAGAAGCCCCTTTAGACCCGGGCGCCACTACACCATCTCCGTGCCCCACAGATCATGCAGGTGCACGATCCCCAGCAAGCGCTGATCGTTTCCCGCAACGCTGTCCACGACGACGAGCGAAGTAATCTTCATCTCTTCCATGCGCGCGAGCGCGCTGGCTGCGAACTCCTGCCCGCCAATGGTTTTAGGAGTCCGCGTCATGCACTCTCCCGCCGTCAGGTCGAGCGCATCTTTGCCGCGCTGCTCGAGCAACCGCCGCAGATCGCCGTCGCTGATCACCCCCAGCAAACGCTCGCCGAGCAAACGGTCGCCCTCGACCACCGTGGTCATTCCCAGCTTCTTGCGCGACATTTCATAGATCACATCCGGCATCTTGGTCTGCGGCGTCACTCGCGGAACCGCATCTCCCGAGTGCATCAGCGATTCGACCCGCGCCAACCGCTTGCCCAGTTTTCCACCCGGATGCAGGTTGGCAAAGTCCTCTGCCTTGAACCCGCGTTTTTCCGAAAGCGCCACCGCCAGAGCATCGCCCAGCGCGAGCATCGTCGTAGTGGAGGCCGTGGGAGCAAGCCCCAGCGAGCAAGCTTCCTTCGAGATCGAGCAGTCCAAAGCCACCTCAGCAGCCGATGCCAGCGTAGAAGCCCGTGTAGCGCGGATACTCTTGTCCGCGCGAACCTCTGCAATGTCCTCGCAGGTCATGGCAATGAGCGGCACCTGCAGCCGTTTGATCGTCGCCATCAACTGCAGGATCTCTTCCGTCTCGCCGCTGGCCGAAAGCGCCAGCACAACATCGCCGCGCACGATCATCCCCAAATCGCCATGCAGTGCCTCGACTGGATGCAGGTAGAGCGCCGGCGACCCGGTCGAACTCAACGTAGCCGCAATCTTGCGCGCGATCAGCCCGCTCTTCCCCATCCCGGTCACGACCACCCGGCCCCGGCAGCCGAACATCAGTTCCAGAGCCCGGTTGAAGTCCGCAGCCATCGGGCCAGCTAGCCGATCCGCCAGCGCCCGCAATGCCTCAGCCTCAATACGTACTACGTTTTCGCCCACATGTTTCATGAAGGGGAAATGGTAGCAGAAGGAGTACGAGATCGGGCCATCGTGTGATCGGGTCTGCTCAACCCCGCGCCCTGCTCGATTCGCCGGCAGCCGCCCGGCGCTTGCCAGAATTGGGTAAGTGCACTATAGTTGCCCCGCTTTTCCACTCAAGCTCAAAAGGAGAGAAAGGATGCGCAAGCTTTTGCTGGTTGCATTGACTTTATTAGTGTCTGTGTCCGTAGCGATGGCTCAGAGCAAGGTTGACACCAAGTGGCACTGCCCGAAGGCGACGACAGAATACAAACTCGACGTCCCCGACGTGCCGGATCACCTCTACTGGATCGGGCAAGGCACTTGCGACGCTACCGCAAGCAGCGGTGACCTGAAGGACAAGACTGGTACCTACACAGAATTCCACGATGCATGGAAATCGTCCTTCAAATTCCACGGCTACTTCATCGCGACCACGGACAGCGGCGACAAGGTTAATTACATGTATGAAGGTTCCACTCCCACCGACACCACCAAACCTTTGTCCAACAAATGGAAGATCGTGGGCGGTACCGGCAAGAACAAGGGCATCAAGGGTTCGGGGACGTGCTCCGGAAAGGCCAGTGGAGATGGCTCCTCTTTTGACTGGGACTGCACCGGCACGTATTCAATGGGCATGGCCAAAATGGACAAGATGAAATAGGCCGCAAGCTTAAACCGGGGCTGCGGGATGACCCGTAGCCCGGGTGATCGGGTGATCGCGCCACCGGGTCATCTTTGCCCCGAACTTCCGATCACCCGATGACCCGATGCCTCAGAAGTGATCGTCCGCCGCCCGCTTCGGACTCTCCAGCGCTTGCGCCTGAATCGCGCGGTCCCACGGGCTCGACTGCCAGTTGTCTTTCTTGTGCTCCGTGGGGATCCACGGCGGCAGCGTCATCAAGAGCCGGCCACTGATGGAGTGCAGATAAGGTTCGTAAAGCAACCGAAGTTCCGCCAGCCGATCGGGCACGTCCGCGCCGTTACTGTCCGCACCGTCATTGAGCGTCACGCCATGCTTGGCGAGGTCCACTCGCAGCCGGATCAAATCTGCAGCCGGGAGCCGGTCGGCATTATGCGGACTGTATTCCGCATTTACGACCTGCGCGAGATCGACGGCAGCGTGCCGCGCCATGGCGAAGGTGAGCTTTGCCTGGTCCGGATGGAGGCCTTCCACGCCGGTCATGACCAGCGACGTGACATCGAGCATCACCGTCAGCGCGCCCAACCACGATTGATTGCCGTGCTGCGACCGGAAGAATACCAGCACCGGATAGGAAATGTGACTCGACAGGAGATCGGCGCACCAGTGTTCCCAGTCGCGAAAAATTTGGTCGAGCACGGTTTGCTCGGGACAGCAACCCAACCGGCCCAGAAACTCGGCGGCGCTCGGTGGTGACCCGGCGCGCGCGTCGAGCAGCGAAATTTCAGTCTCGCGCGCAGCGAATGAATTGTAGATAACCGGCACGTATCCGATCACAACTCCGAGGAACGCGAAGCCCATGCCCGCTTCCATCACCGCAAGGGCGCGGGCGGCGGCGTTATTGGGCGTGATGTCTCCGTAACCCAGCGTGAAGAAAGTTTCGCCGCTCAGATAGACGACTTTGCCGAATGTGATTTTTTCATTGCCCAGCGTCAGATGTTCGCCCAGTCCGTACTGTACGCAGGCAAATCCAAAAATCAGCCCGAGAGCCCAAAAACCCAGCAACGGGAACAGCGACAGCGGTCCAAAGTACGCCAGGAAGCCTTCGCGCCGGCTCGCGGACTTGATATGCCGCCCCACTCGGGTCCAGAGGCGCCAGGTTTTCCTGTAGAACCGGGCCGAGATGCGGAAAAAAGTCCGTCTGACGCGCCGCGGCAAAACAATGGTCTCAAACGCATCCATCAGGATGACGAAGATCAGCACAATGCCGGCGATCGATGCCCACCAATGCATAGATGAGAGTTCAGATGAAGCGGGAATGGTAGCAGATTCAGAAATGAACAAAAGCAAGGTGATGGTTATCACGGATACAGCCCACTTGACGCTCTAGAACGAATGACTCCGGAGGGACGAGCCAGCTTAGCCCAGCGCTTCAGCGCTGGGTAGGCGAGAATATCCGATCAAGTCCCGGAGGGATGGCCCAGTTCTCACGCACACTCTTCAGGGGTTGGACATCGAAGCGGCCTTTTCGTTGATGCGGTAATGGCAGCCGCGGCTTTCGCCGGATTGTTCCGCGGCTTCGAGGATCAGCAGCGCGGTGAGGATCCCGTTGCGCAGGCCGATGATGGAATCGCCGACCTCGCACTTTTCGTAGAAACGCGCGATCTCCAGGTCGAGTTCGCGCAAGATCCGCATGGCCCGGTTCAGACGTCTCTCGCTTCGGATCAGGCCGACATAATTCCACATCGTGTGCTGGATCGTCAGCCAATCCTGCGTGATGAGGGCGGGGTCCGCCGCTTCGTGCTCGTACCGCCAGTCCGCCACCTTGGGAAAGTAGAAATCGTCGCCGCGCGTGATGCCTTCGGCGGCTTGCGCCCCGGCCCGTGTTCCCCAAACCAGGCATTCCAGCAGGGAAGTGCTGGCCAGGCGGTTGGCGCCGTGCAGTCCGGTGCATGCCACCTCGCCCGCCGCCCGCAGCCGTGCCACGGTAGTTCGTCCGTAATCGTCGGTAGCAATGCCGCCACAGCTATAGTGCGCCGCCGGCACCACCGGTATGGGTTCGCGCGTCATGTCGATGCCGCGCTCCATGCACACCGCGTAAATGCCGGGAAAGCGTTCGCGAAGCTGATCGGCGGGCTTGTGGGTAATGTCCAAATAAACACAAGGCTCGCCCGACTCGAGCATCGTCTGGTAGATGGCGCGCGCGGCAATGTCGCGCGGCGCCAGCGACCCATCGGGATGGAACCGTTGCATAAATTCCTTCCCGTGGCGATCCACCAGACGGCCTCCCTCGCCGCGCACCGTCTCGGAAATCAGGAAGCAGCCGTCCGGCGCCAGCAGCGCGGTCGGGTGGAATTGGATGTACTGCATGTTCATGCAGCGAGCTCCAGCGCGGTAAGCCATGGCGATACCATCGCCGCGCGCCCCGGGAGGATTCGTCGTATGCAGAAAGACGCTGCCCAGGCCGCCCGTGGCCAGAATGGTCTCCTTGGCCTGGAGAGAGAAGATTTTCCCCGTCGTCTGATCGAGCACGTAGGCCCCGAAGCAGGTCAGCGGGCGATAGACGTCGGTAGGCTCTAGCGAGTGATGCGAGACGGTCAGCAAGTCCACCGCAGTCGCTTCGGAAATCACCTTCACGTTGGGGTGCGAGCGCACCCGCTCCAGGAACGCGCGCTCAATCGCGGCGCCGGATTGATCTTTGTGGTGAATGATGCGCGGCAGGGAATGGCCCGCCTCGCGAGTCAGGTCAAGCTCGCCGGGATTTTCCGCCGAGAAATCAAAGGGAACGCCCAGTTCGTCAATCAGAATCTCCTTCACCAGACGCGGACCTTCGCGGCTAAGCAGGCGGGCGGCTGCGGGAGAACTCAGGCCGCCACCCACCGAGAGGATGTCCGCAACCAGTTGTTCCGGCGATTCCGCCAGCGCGTGATAGATGATTCCGCCCTGCGCCCGATCGGTATTGCTTTCCTTAGGGTTTGAGGCGCGAGTCAGCAGAGTGACCTGGCAGCCCCGTTTGGCGGCGGCCCAGGCGGCCGCAAGGCCAGCCAGCCCACTGCCAATGACGAGAATATCTGTCTGTAAGGTGTCCTGCATCAATCTGTTTCAATCTCGAAGCTTAGGTCCACCGCCGCGGAGTAGGTCAGCGCGCCGACTGAACTCCAGCCCACGCCCGTCGCCAGCGGCGGCGCCGGCTTTCGCATCCATCTTACTCTCGGGGTCCAACCCCGCGACCTCAAGCGAACAGAAACTCCTTCGTCCGCAACTCCTTGATCGTATCCCGCAGCTTGGCCGCCTTCTCAAATTCAAACCGCTTGGCCGCTTCCCGCATATCACTCTCCAACTTCCCAATGTAGGCGTCTAACTCTTCCTGCGATTTCAGATCCGGCATGCCTTCGGCGTCAGGCCCGGTCAGGTCGGTGTAATCTGCGCCGACAATCGCAACCAGCGTCATGTCCAGCGGGCGGATGATCGATTCAGGCGTAATCCCGTTTTCTTCGTTGTAGGCCTGCTGGATGGCGCGCCGCCGGTTGGTTTCGTCGAGCGCCTTTTTCATGGAATCGGTCATGCGATCGGCATAGAGAATAGCCCGCCCGTTCAGGTTGCGGGCGCAGCGTCCAATGGTCTGGATCAGCGACCCAGCCGAGCGCAGGAAGCCTTCTTTGTCGGCGTCAAGAATCGCGACCAGCGACACTTCCGGCAGGTCAAGCCCCTCACGCAGAAGATTGATGCCGATCAATACATCGAACTCGCCTTTGCGCAGGTCGCGCAAAATCTTCACCCGCTCCAGGGTTTCGATTTCGGAGTGCATGTAACGGCACTTCACGCCAACCTCGCTGTAATACTCGGCCAGGTCTTCCGACATGCGCTTGGTCAGCGTGGTCACCAGCACGCGCTCGTTGCGGGCAACGCGGTCGCGGATCATGTGCAGCAGGTCGTCGATCTGTCCTTTAACCGGACGTATCTCGACCGGCGGATCGATCAGCCCAGTCGGGCGGATAATCTGCTCAACCACCACGCCTGCCGACTTAGTAAGTTCATAAGGGCCGGGAGTGGCCGAGACATACACGATCTGGTTGGTGCGATGCTCGAACTCCTCGAACGTCAGCGGACGGTTGTCGAGCGCCGAGGGCATGCGGAATCCGTACTCAACCAGCGTCTGCTTGCGCGAACGGTCGCCGTGATACATGCCGTGCAGTTGCGGCACCGTCTGGTGCGACTCGTCGATGAACATCAGAAAGTCGCGAGGAAAATAATCCAGCAGCGTAGGCGGCGGCTCGCCCGGAAGCCGTCCCGTAAAATGCCGGGAGTAATTTTCGATGCCATGGCAGTAGCCCATGGCCTTGATCATTTCCAGGTCGTACATCACGCGTTGATGGATGCGCTGCGATTCCACCAGCCGTCCCTGCTTTTCCAGTTCCGCTTCCCACCACGCCAGTTCGACTCTGATCGAAGCGACGGCCGAGGCCCGAGTTTCTTCCTTCATCACATAGTGCGTCTTGGGATAAATCGGCAGCCGCATGTAACGCTGCTTGACCGTCCCGAACAGAGGATCGATCTGCGAGAGCGATTCAATCTCATCCCCAAACATTTCCACGCGATAAGCATTGTCATCGTAGGTGGGATAAATTTCGATGACATCACCCCTCACCCGAAACGTCCCGCGCCGAAAATCCCCTTCCGTGCGTTCGTAGAGAATTTCGACCAGCTTGCGGGTAATGTCCTGTCGCTTGATCTTCTGTCCCTTCTCCAGAAACAGCAGCATGCCGTAGTAAGCTTCCGGAGATCCCAACCCGTAAATGCAGCTCACCGAAGCCACGATCAAACAATCGCGCCGCTCAAACAACGACCGCGTAGCCGAGAGCCGCAACTTGTCCAGCTCGTCATTGATGGTGGCTTCTTTTTCGATGTAGAGGTCCGCCGCCGGCACATAAGCCTCCGGTTGGTAAAAATCGTAGTAGGAGACGAAGTATTCCACGGCGTTGTGCGGGAAGAAACTCTTGAATTCGTGGTAGAGCTGGGCGGCCAGGGTTTTGTTGTGGGCCATGACCAGCGTAGGGCGATTGGCCGCCTCTATGACTTTGGCGGCCGTGAAGGTCTTGCCCGATCCCGTGACGCCCAGCAGCACCTGATGCTGCTCCCGATCGAAGACGCCGCGCGTCAGGCTGTCGATGGCTCGCGCCTGGTCCCCTTGAGGCTTGTAGTTGCTTACCAGCTTGAAGTCCACGGCTCATTATAGGGGACGGGCGTTGCCAGGGTGCGCAATGCACTTCCGTGTAAAATCACGCATCTGGTGTGAAATATGGGAAGTTTGTACTAAGTGATATACCTTAGAGACTGAGCAAAACTGCACACTTTTCTGGCGGTGATCTGCCTGTAATGGCCTCCACACCCGCGATTTTCCTGGGGATAAGCGTGCATCCGCAGTTTTCTTACTAAAGTAACATTCGGGGACGCGATTTGGCCGCGTGAATGCAAATTGAGACAATGCAACCCGAACCCATAACCTGAGGAGGGTCTACTTCCCGCGTCAGTTGCCGGATTTGGGGTGTCGGGACACAGGTGCAATGGTTATGGAAGAGAAATTCAACCAATTGGGACCACGGGAACGCCAGATCATCGATCTGTTGCTCCAGGGCTGTGACAACGCGGAAATCGCTCGCGATCTGAATATGGCCGAGCGCACCGTCAAAGCATATTTCAACCGCATGTTTCAGCGTTTCGGAATCAAGGGTGGCATCAAGCGCGTTAAGCTAGCGACTTTACTTTATAGGAGGCAATTATGGTTGGAGAAACAGCAACCCCCCGCGGGCCCAGCGAACGCGAGCAACTCATCATTCAGCGCGTAGCCGAGGGCTGCAAGAACCGGGAGATCGCCGATTCCATCGGGACCACCGAGCACATGGTAAAAAATTATCTGCGCTTGATCTACGACAAGCTGGGATTGTGGAACCGAGTCGAGCTGGCGCTGTGGTACGAAGCGCGTCAGCACGAGCACGTCTACAACGCCTGAGTTCGTCGGAACAAAGTTCATCAGCCCAGCTAAACGGCGGGCGCCCCATCCTTGCGCATCCCCGCGCAAGGGTGGGATTTGTTTTTTGCGCCCCACACGGTGTTGTACTTGATTTTGGGTGGCGCTGTGATTCACCGCGTCAAAGACCCGCCTGGCTACGGTTGCGGAGTCACCGACTTCAGATAGGCAACGACCGCTTCGGCATCGCTGCGGTCCATGCGAAACTGGGGCATGGGGAGGCGGAGACGATTGCCGTTGGTCCAGATGCCGGTGGTCAGTAGTTTGATCATGTCGGCGTCATTGGCGGGCGGAGTGCCGCCAATCCGCGGCGCGTTGATCGGCCAATCCATGTCGGGCCTCGCCGGCAGGTAGGGGACGGACCCGCCCTGCAGCCATCGCGTCCGGTCGAGATTTCCATTCCGGTCGCGCGGCGTGTGGCATTGTCCGCAGACGGCCACGTCTTCGACGAGATACTTTCCACGAGCGACGTCAGGCGCCGCGCCGGATGGTTTGCTCTGGCGCTGCGGCTTATTGTCCTGGGTAAAAGCGACCCCATCCAAAATCATGGCGAGAACGATTGCGGTGGAGACGGAAAAGACAGCCAACCGAGATCCTGGGAACATTGATCCTGGGAACATTGATTGTCACCTGATCAATGATACATTTCGCGACGCTGCCGTGGTATAGGGTGGGGATTGTACGGTTCGAGCGGCGAGCAAGTTTCGTCCCGCGGGCATTGGGCGGACAAGAGTGTTCGCCCTACACTTTGCTTTACTCGCAGGCGCTGCGACCGGCGGGTTCGAAGCGTTCCATCTGCGCTTCGCGCTGGCTGGTGAGGCGGCCGTCAGGAGTCTTTCCGTACTGCTCTTCTCCGGGGCAGTAGTACAGAGCGCTGTGCGTATCGACCCAGACATCGACGCCCGGATCTCCCTGAAGATGGATGACGGGTGCGGGGGCTTCGGCGATTCCGATCGCCACGAGCGCCCTTTCCCAGGGACCGAGCGCTGCCGGTCGCCCGGAGCCGCCCGCCGGCCACAAGAGGGCGACCACAGCTACGAAGACAGCCACCCCCAGATAGACGTCGGCGCGGTGAAAGCGCAGCGTCGCACGCAAGTCCGCAAGCCGCGGAAGCAAGGAGCTCGTGCCGGCGTCGCTGGGCTCGGTTATTGCGTCGGTCGTTCCGTCGGACTCTGCTTCGGACTCTGCTTCGGTTTCTGCTTCGGTCGCGGAAGAATCTTCGCTTACGGATAACTGGAAGGTCCGGATCGCCAGATTCGAGTCTTCTGGCGCCAGGCCTTCGGTCGATGCAGTGGTCCATTCGTTTTCCCCTGCTGCTTCGTCGCGGGCAGGTGTGCCGAGCGCTAAATCGTCGAGAGCTGACTTCCGTACTCGATCGCGGATGGTCTCGGTCTTTTCCGGTGCGATCCTTTCCTTTGCAAACGGCAAAGCGAGAAGGCCGGAGCTGGCGGAATCGTCCACCGAATCAGCGAGTGATGTGTGCTCGGCCGCGCGCGGCGGAACTTCTTTCCGCGAAGCATCGCGCGTCTCGGGAGTATGCTCGGGCCACAAGTCCTGCTCCTGGCTCATCAGCCACATCGAGGCCCACTTGCGCTGCATGCGTTCCCCAGGGCGAAACTCGTCGGAGCCGCAATTCTGGCAGCGCGAGGCGTCGGTTGGTTTCGGAGCGCCGCATTGTTGGCAAACGCTCTGGGCTTCGGGTTCAGAGTGGGCTTCGGGTTCTGCCTGCGCTGGGTGAAGTTGCCTTAGATGGTCGTTATGTTCCTGAATGGTGAAGGCGGCTGATAGCAAGTCCTGAAAGGCTTGCGCGTCCAGTGTCAGGTTGGGCCGGTGCGATGGCATTGGCGTCAGGGGGGAGAAAGCTGGTCCACACTGAACCTATTGTAGTGCAAGTCCGTGCATCTGAAAACGAAGAAAAGGGGCTTTGGGGGAGGGGATTCCCGTTTGGGGATGCCAATGTGGAAGCGGTTCATGAGAACGGCCTGAGAAAGGGCGAAGGAAAGTAGAAGTTTTAAATGTAACTATATGGTTCTAAATGGCGTTGTTAGATAGCGAATATTTGGCGAATCGCTTGCTTCTGTTTACGGCGGGTCGCGACCCCAAGACTGAACTGAAGGAGCCGACGAAAAGCCAAATGATCAACCTCAACGATATCAAGATAACGCCCCGAGACCAGCAGGTACTGCGTCTGCTGGTGCAAGGATGCAGCAACAAAGAAATCGCGAGCCACTTGAGCATCAGCCCGCGGACCGTCAAACAGCACCTGCGCACGCTGTTTTTGCGCGCAGGCATCAAAGAAGGCCGGAAGCGGGTGAAACTCGCCACCGCCATGTTCATCAAGGAGCAGGTGCAACCATGCAACCCCGTGATCGGCTAACCCCGAAAGAAATTCAGGTCTCGACCCTGGTCTGGCAGGGACTTACCAATAAAGACATTGCCGTCGTGCTCACGACCAGCGAGCAGGTAGTGAAGAACTATCTGCGCACCGCCTTCGACAAACTGGGAGTCTGGACCCGGCTCGAACTTGCGCTCTATGTGGCCAGCCACGGTGGAGCGAACTGGCATGTGCAACTGGGGAACGGGCTGTTGTCACCGGCGGGAGAGTGGAGCCGAGCCGTGGGCGAGGAAGGCGTTGCCTATGGGGATGAGAAAAGAAAGGCGGCGGCCTCCCGAGGGACGAACTAGAAGTTACGCATCCGGCGGGTCGCAGGCACCTTTGTAAAACTGATCGTCGTGAAATTGCTGGGTGTGAGATTGCCGTTTTGCGTAGAGGCCCGGCGCGGCTTCACAACGGGTTTCTCCCGTTGCGAGATCGGCGAGGGATTGCGGCAGACAGCGCCATCCGGTTGGCGCTGTGCTTGCGATGAGGTTCGGTGCGAAGCATTCGCGCAAAGCCTAGCGCTATCGACTTGCAAATTTACGGAAGGCCTCCGAAGCGCTGGAGTGGAATTGCCTCTCCGATGTTTACGGACGGAAACAGATTTCACACCGGCCGCTTTAACCGGCGGTTCCCGCAGCCCATTGGGTTCGCGGGACTGCCGGCCTAAGTAACATGTTTTCAGAGAAATAGCCCACCAACTTCGGCCAGAAGCAGCCGCGAGGAAGGCCGCGCCGGCGGCCCCAAATCCCGGTAATCAAATTGCTCAGTTACTGTCGTACTTGTTCGTCCGCTTCACAAGTTCGGAGCTTATAGCTCATCGCTGCTGCGTTTCATCCGTTCACCTGGACTGAGGTAGGCATGCTCTACAAGGACACTTTTTGGATGGCCTGCGACTCGACGGAGCAACTGCGGGCCGAATACGGTCCGTTCCATACCCGGGAGCAAGCGGAAAGCGAAGCCCGCAAACTCGGCTTTGGATACCTCCTGCGCTACGAGCACATTCTGGGTCCCGACGAGGAGATTGAGGAGGTGCGCTGCATCTTCCTCGAACTGCAGGACGTGCAGACTGCTCCGAGGCCGGGTGTTACCTTTCATACGCGATGTGCCAGTTGCGGCGAGGCCGCAGCCCACGAGAGATCGTGGCAGGCAGAGGTATGGGCTGACATCCACGAATTCGAACATGCCCGCCACAAAGTCAGACTTTTCGAGCACGCCCGCGGCGAAGGTATGAAGGAGATCGGCGACTGGCGCGGCCACGCCGCGTAGGGAGCTCTCAGCTCTCAGCCTTCAGCTCGCAGCCAAGACCGAACCACGTAGGGGCAGACGGCCTCGTGGGTCCAGAACGGGCGAGGCCTTGCAGTTGGACTTCACCGAGTCAGTTTTGCGGCGGCGGCTTCGTCGAGCATCCACAGCAGGTTTCCGTCGGATGGTTGTACTCTCTGCGAGGGCAGCGGTGGAATGCTCTTGCCCTCGAGAACCTTATACAGCATGTCGGCCTTGTCCGCGCCAATGGCCATGAACATCACCTCTGCGGCACGATTGAGCACTGGGAAAGTAAAGGTAATGCGATAGGTGTTGAACTTCGCAACCCAATTGGCGACCACCAGGCGCGACGATTCGTCGAGCGCCGCGGAATCGGGGAACAGGGAAGCGGTGTGGCCATCCGGACCCAGGCCGAGCAGAATCAAGTCAAAGCGCGGGAATTCGCCGGGCCGATCACCGGGTCGAAGTTCGAAAAATCGGCGGAGCTGAACCTCATAGTCGGACGCAGCGGCAGCGGCATCGGGATTTTCCGCCGGCACGCGAAAGACGTTCTCGGCTGGAATCGCAATCTTCGTCAGCAACGATTCATGCACCATTCGATAATTGCTGTCGGGGTCGGTGGGCGGGACGTGACGCTCGTCGCCGAAGAATAGAAAAACGCGGTTCCAGGCGAAGTCGGCATAATTGGCGGCGAGCAGGGAATAGAGAGCTTTCGGAGTCGAGCCACCGGAGAGCGCCACCGTGAACCGTCCCTGGGCGCCGATGGCGGTGCGTGCCGTGCGAACGAATTCTTCGGCGGCGGCGTGAAAAAGATCGGCCGCAGTGGCCAGCACTTCAATCGATCGAGTCGAGGGCATGGGCAATTGGCAATTTTGTAATTGTGTAATTTGGTAATTCGATTCCGAACGGCCAGCACAGAAAAAACAGATTACAAAATTATCCGATTACCAAACTACACAATCCCCCTCATTTTTCGAAATCTCTCCAGCGGCGGCCATCGCGTTCCATCAACTCGTCGGACTCTTTCGGGCCCCAGGTTCCGGCGGGATAGTTGGGGAAATTACGCGGCGGCAGCGCCTTCCACACATCGAGCACGGGATTGACAATGCTCCAGCCGGCCTCGACCATGTCGGCGCGCTGGAACAGCGTGGCGTCTCCGGTCATGCAGTCATGGAGCAGGCGTTCATAGCCGGTCGAAGGCGTGAGTCCGAAATAGTCAGCGTAATCGAAATCCATATTCACTTCGCCCAGTTGCATGGTGGTCCCGGGAGTTTTGGCGGCGAAGCGCAGTGAAATGCCTTCTTCCGGCTGGATGTGCAGCACCAGCTGGTTGGGCATCATGTTTTCCACCTGGGTTTCGCGGAAGAGCATGAAGGGGGCGCGCCGGAATTGGATCACGACGTGCGTATTGCGGCCGGGCAGGCGCTTGCCGGTGCGCAGATAGAAGGGAACTCCCGCCCAGCGCCAGTTGTCGATCAAGAGGCGCATGGCGACAAAGGTTTCCGTGCGCGAGTCCGGGGGCACGCCATCTTCGGAGCGGTAGGCGGGCACGCGCTCGTTGTCCATGATGCCTTCCCCATATTGCCCGCGGACGGTTTTGCTGAGCACATCCTCGTTACTGTAGGGCTGGATGGCATGCAGGATTTTGGCCTGCTCGTCGCGCACCGCGTTCGCCTCGAACGAAATCGGCGGCTCCATCGCGGTCAGAGTGATGAGCTGCATGATGTGGTTGGGCACCATGTCGCGCAAGGCGCCCGCGCCATCGTAGTAGCCGCCGCGTTTCTCGACGCCGACGGTTTCGACGACTGAAATCTGCACGTGGTCGATGTAGCGGCGATTCCAGATCGGCTCGAAAATCCCATTCGCGAAACGGAGCGCCAAAATGTTCTGCACCGTCTCTTTTCCCAGGTAGTGATCGATGCGGTAGATCTGGCATTCCGTGGCAACTTTCAACAGTTGCTGGTTCAAAGCCTTGGCGGAATCGAGGTCGTGGCCAAAAGGTTTTTCGATAATCACCCGGCGCCAATGGCCGTTTTCTTCAGTCATCAGGCCGACTTTCGCGAGCCGCTCGACGACGTCGCCGAAGAAGTTGGGCGCGGTGGCGAGGTAAAAGAAATAGTTGCCGTGCGAGTTGTGTTCCTGGTCGACCTTGGCAAGCGCTTCTTTCAGCTTGTCGTAGGTAGCGGGGTCGTCGAAATTTCCGCTGACATAATTTATGCGGCGGACAAACCATTCCCACAAATCGGCATCGACCGGGGCAGTGGCGAATTGTTTGAAGTCTTCGCTGATCTTCTTCCGCGCGTCGTCATTGCTCATGGGACTGCGGCCCACGCCGATCACCGCGAACTCGCGCGACAGCAATTGTTCGCTGGCGAGATTGTAGAGAGCGGGAATCAGCTTCCGGCGCGTCAGGTCGCCGGTAAAGCCGAAGATCACCATGACGCACGGATCTCCAGTACGCCCCACCCGCGGCTTGGTTGTTGCTGGCAGAACTTCCGTTTGAGCCATCGCTACCTCGATTGGATCATTGAATCATTTAGTCATTGATTCATTTGCAAGCTCGGTCAATGTCTCAACGACTAAATGATTCAATGGTTTTTGACTCAATGGTTTTTCGGTTCCACGTGCCCACCAAACTTCTGGCGCATGGCGGAGAGCATCTTCTCCGCGAAGGTGTGATCCTGCCGCGAGCGGAAGCGCGTGTACAGGGCCGCCGTCAGCACTTCGGCAGGGACCGCCTCCTCGATCGCCGCCTGGATCGTCCAGCGCCCCTCGCCAGAATCCTGCACGAACCCGCTGTATTCGGCAGAGCGTGGGATTCTCGATCAGCGCCATCGCCGTCAGGTCCAGCAACCAAGAACTTATCACGCTGCCGCGCCGCCAGACCTCGGCAATATCGGGCAGGTTGAGATCGTAGCGGATATCTTCGGGAAGGTCTTTGCTGGTTGCGTTCTTGAAAATGTCGAAGCCCTCCGCGTAGGCCTGCATCATCCCGTACTCGATGCCGTTGTGCACCATCTTGACGAAATGTCCGGAGCCGGAGGGGCCGCAGTGGATGTAACCTTCTTCTGAAGTACCGGCGGCAGTCCCGGTCAGCTTCTCGCGTCCCGGAGTGCGCGGAATGTCGCCGCGTCCGGGCGCCAGCGTTTTGAAGATCGGGTCGAGGCGCTGGACGGCCTCTTTCGGTCCGCCAATCATCATGCAGTATCCGCGTTCGAGTCCCCAGACGCCGCCGCTTGTGCCGACGTCTACGTAGTGCACACCTTTGGTGGCGCAGATTTTGGCGCGGCGTACATCATCTTTGAAATGGGAATTGCCGCCGTCGATGATGGTATCGCCCGCCTGCATGCGGCTGAGCAACGCTTGCACGGTTTTTTCCGTGGGATCGCCGGACGGCACCATGATCCACGCGGCGCGCGGAGCGTTCAGCTTGCCGACCAGATCGTCGAGCGAAGAGGAGGCCACCGCACCTTCGCCGGCGATACCCTTGACGGCATCGGCGCTGAGATCGGAAACCACCATCGTGTGACCGCCGCGCATCAGGCGCCGCGTCATATTGGCGCCCATGCGCCCCAGGCCTACCATTCCGAGTTGCATTGCTGCTCCTTGGCCGCGACATGGGCGGCTACGCTTACTATTTTTAAAAGAGTCCCCTATGAATTGTCATCCGGAGCGAAGCGAAGGAACCGCTTTTTACGGCGAACAGCAGGTCCTTCGCTTCGCTCGATGACAATTCGTAAAAAATCCAGGCCTACAGAATCTGCTTGACCAGTTCCGTGAGTTTGGTGAGTCCTGCTTTGACGTCGCTGCCGAGGTGTACGCGCAGCGCCCGGCGTTTGCGGTCGGCCAGAACCTGGAAGTCGCCGCGAGCCTGTGCCGCCTTCACCACTCCGAAAGTGTATTTCTGCCCGGGAACCGGCAAGTCCTGGGCATCGTCCAGGTGATCTGCAGGAATACGCCGCTGTTGGGGCCGCCTTTATAAGCTTGCCCGGTGGAGTGCAAAAAGCGCGGGCCGAAACCGAGGCACGTCGCCACGCGTTTGCGATCGCGCACGGTCATGCGCAGGTCTTGCAGCAAAGCTTCATGCGCGGCGTTCATCTCGACATAACCCAGCAGGGCAAAATAATCGCCGGCGCCAAGCCGCGCCAGATGCGCGCGCAGATAGTTTTTCAGTGAGCGGTCGGAACCGACGGCTTGGCTGAGGTCGCGAGCGTTCTTGTCGTCGGTGAAGAGCTTGAAGCCCGCTTCTTCAAGTAGCGGTTTTTCGGGAGGAAGCGAGCCCTTGCTTTCGTACTCAGAGGTGAGTTGTTTCGTGACGATCTTGCTGGCTTCGACGTCGGGCTGATTGAAGGCGTTGATCCCAAGGATCGAGCCCGCAACCGCGGTAGCAATTTCCCAGCGGAAGAATTCCTGCCCCAGGCTGTAGATGTCGGACACTTCGATGCGCACCACTGGTTGCCCCGCTTTTTCGATTGCGGCGACCTTGGCGTCCTGCGCCGGGTCGGGCGCGGTCTCCAACCGAAGGTAGGCGAAGATGCGGTCATTATTCCTGGAATCGCCATAAACTTCCGGTGCGCCCAGCGCCTCGCGATCGACCGGGATGATGCCTTTGCCGAGCTTGCCGGTGGATTCCGCAATCAACTGCTCGAGCCACGCGCCGAGGTCGGCAATTCCGGGCGAGGTGATGAGCGTAATTTTGTCGCGGCCAAGTTTTGCAGCCGTGCCCATGATCAGGCCGAGCATCACTCCCGGATTCTGTTCCACGGGAATGGAGGGTTTGCAGGCTTCGACCATTTCCTTCGTGCGCTCGAGGAACTTGCGGGTGTCGAGGCCCATGGCCGCGGCGGGAACCATGCCGAAGTTCGAGAGCGCCGAGTAGCGTCCGCCGATGGACGGCACGCCATAGAAGATGTGGCGGAAGCGGTCGCGCTCGGCGACCTGCTGCATCTTCGAACCCGGGTCGGTGATCGCGATAAAATGGCTGCCCGCCTTGTCTTTTTTGTTGCCCCCATTGTTGCCCAGGGTCTGCTGCACGCGCTCGAAGAAATACTGCTTGTAGATATTGGGTTCGAGTGTGCTGCCGGACTTGCTGGAGACGATGAAGAGCGTCTTGGCGAGGTCGACCTTTTTTTCGACGCTCCGGATTTGCGCCGGATCGGTCGAGTCGAGTATGTGCAGGCGCGGGAAGCCCGGCGTTTGCGGGAAGGTCAGCGCAAGCACTTCGGGACAAAGGCTGGAGCCGCCCATGCCAAGCAGCAGTATGTCGGAGAAACCGGCGCTCCTGACCTCGTTGGCCAAGTCGCTAAACTTGGCGGCGCCGGCGAGTTGTTCATCGGTGATACCGAGCCACCCCAGCCAGTTGGCCTCGTCGTCGCCGGTCCAGAGGGAGGCGTCGCCCTGCCAGAGGCGTCTTACTTTTCCTGACGCCCGCCAGTCGTTAAGGTTTTTTTTTACCGCAGTGTCAAGATCGGTCGGAAGCGATGCGCTCTGTCGATTGACCTGCGGCGTGGGCGTGGCTGTCCGCTTCGTACTTTTTTCGACCGCGGCCAGCAGGGTGTCAAACGCGTCGGCAAATAGTTTTACCCCGTCGATCGTCAGCTTGTCGGTCACCTCTTTCATGACAATGCCCACGGCGGCCAGATCGGTCATGGTTTTCCGCGCACCGTCGAGGTTCTCGGTCAGGCTCGGGCGCGGCTTGCCATGATCGCGGAAGGCATCGAGCGTTGCCGGTGGAATGGTATTGACGGTGTCCGGTCCGATCAATTCCTCGACGTAAAGCACGTCGCGGTAATTCGGATTCTTGGTGCTGGTGCTCGCCCACAACACGCGCTGGGTCTGCGCACCCTTGGCGGCCAGCGCCTCCCAGCGCGGAGAAGAAAAGATTCGCTGGTAGGCTTCATAGGTCAGTTTGCCGTTGGCGATCGCGACTTTCCCGAGGATACTTTGCAATTTTGCCTTGCGCGCGGCGTCTGGTTCTTTCTTGAGTTGCTCGCCGACGAGGGAGTCGACCAGCGAATCGATGCGGCTGATGAAGAAACTGGCCACGCTGGCTACCTTGCTCACCTCGCCGCCGGATGCAGCGAATTTTTCAACCCCGTCAATGAAAGCCGCGGCGACCTCCTCATACACTCCCTGCGCGAACAGCAGCGTCACGTTGACGTTGATGCCCTCGCTGATGAGCTGGCGAAATGCGGGTATGCCCGCGGCGGTGCCCGGCACTTTGATCATCACATTTGGGCGGGCCACGCTCTTCCACAGCCGCCGCGCCTCGTCGATAGTCCCGCTGGTATCGTGCGCGAGATACGGAGAGACCTCTAGGCTCACGTAGCCGTCGCGCTTCTTCGTGCTCTGGTAGACGGGCGCGAGCAGGTCGGCCGCGTCCTGAATGTCGCGAATCGCGAGCAGTTCATAGCGGCCTTTGGCGTCAAGGTCGGTGCGGCTGGCAAGCGAGTCCAGAAAATCCTGGTACTGCGTCGACCCTGCGATGGCCTTCTCGAAAATCGCGGGATTCGAAGTCATCCCGCGCAGGCCGTCTTCCGTGATCAGGCGCTGCAGTTCGCCGCCCTGCAACAGGTCGCGGCGGATGTAGTCGAGCCAGATCGACTGACCGAAAGTCTGAAGCTGGGTGAGAGGATTCGCCGCTTTTGCAGTCTCAAGCGTGCCCACTGGATTCATAATCATCTCCTAAGCTGAGCCAGGCAGCAGAAGAATTGCCTGGGGTTAATAAACTGTTACTCCTACGTCCAACCCCTGAAGGGGCGTTTGATTTCGAGCGACTTGCGGCATCGCTAACGCGATGCCCTGATACGAAACCCCAGTTGTCGCAGTCCAGTCAACCGTTAGTTCTTAGCCGTCACTTGCCGAGCAGTTCGCGTGCTGCTTGGATGACGGCATCGGAAGTGAAGCCGAACTTCCTCTGCAAATCCTTGAGCGGCGCGGACGCTCCAAAAGTGTGCATCCCTATGATGCGTCCTTTCGCCCCCGCGTATTGCGCCCACCCGAAGGTCGAAGCCATCTCGACCGCGACCCGCGCGGTGACATCGGGTGGAAGCACCGCGTCGCGGTAACTCTGGTCCTGACGCTCGAACAAATCCCACGAAGGCATGCTGACGACGCGCGCCCGGATGCCTTCCGCTTTTAATTTTTCGTAGGCGTCGATGCACAGATAAACCTCGCTGCCAGTGGCCATCAGGATGACCTGCGGCTTGCCACCTTCGGCGTCGGCCAGGATGTAAGCGCCGCGAGCCAAGCCTGCGGCGGAGGCGTATTTCGTGCGATCGAATGTCGGCACAGCTTGCCGCGTCAGGACCAGCGCCACCGGTTCCTTCTGCAGCCTCATGATTACTTTCCACGCCTCGACGACCTCGTTGGCGTCGGCGGGACGCAGCGTCATCAACCCGGGAACCGCTCGCAGCGTTATGAGTTGTTCGATAGGCTCATGAGTCGGTCCGTCTTCGCCGACGCCGATCGAATCGTGGCTGAAGATCCAGATCGAGGGCACTTCCATGAGGGCCGAGAGGCGGATCGGCATCTTCATGTAGTCACTAAAGATGAGGAAGGTCGAGCCGTAGGCGCGGATTTTCGACAGCACCATGCCGTTGACGATCGCGCCCATCGCGTGTTCGCGAATGCCAAAGTGGAAGTTGCGCGCGTTGTAATGACCCGCTTCAAAATCGCCCGCGCCGTCAAAGGTGAGCCGCGTCTTCGTCGAGGGATACAAATCGGCCGAACCGCCCATGAGCCAGGGATCGTTTTTGGCGATGGCGTTGAGAACTTTGCCGGACGAATCGCGGGTCGCGAGGCCCTTGGCATCGGGCGCAAACGTGGGGAGTTCCTTGTCCCATCCGTCGGCAGGCTGCCGGCTTAGCATGCGTCCGTATTGAGCCGCTAAATCCGGATACTGCCCGCTGTATTTGCTGAACAGCGCGTTCCACTGGCCGCTCAATTGCCGCCCGCGCTTGCCCATCACGTCGCGGAAATTTTCGCGCACGCCGTCGGGCACCAGGAACTTGGCGTCTTCCGGCCAGCCGTAGAAGCGCTTGGTCAGTTTGACTTCTTCTTCGCCGAGCGGTTCGCCGTGCGCTTCTTTCGTGTCCTGGCGGTGGGGCGAACCGTAAGCAATGTGGCTATTGACAATGATCAGCTTGGGGCGATCGTTTACGCTGAGCGCGTGGGTGTAGGCGTCGGCGAGCACAACCAGATCGTTGGCATCGAGCACATGCTGGACGTCCCAGCCATAGGCCGCGAACCGGGCGGCCACATTTTCATCGTAAGCGAGATCGGTATTGCCCTCGATGGTGATGTGGTTGTTGTCATAAATCCAGCACAGGTTCGAAAGTCTCAGATGGCCGGCAATCGACGCGGCTTCCGAGGAAATTCCTTCCATCATGTCGCCGTCGCCGCAAATCGCCCAAACGTTGTAGTTGAACAGCTCAAATCCCGGACGATTGAAATACTGTGCCAGCCAGCGCTCGGCGATCGCCATGCCCACGCTGTTGGCCACGCCTTGACCGAGCGGGCCAGTGGTCGTCTCAACCCCCGTGGTCAAACCGTATTCGGGATGGCCCGGCGTTTTGCTGCCCAGTTGGCGGAAATTCTTGATCTCATCTAGCGACACGGCAGGAGTCGAAAGAATTTTGCCGTCCGCACTCATTTCGCGCACACCCGCCAGATGCAACAGGGAATACAGCAGCATGGAGGCGTGCCCATTGGAGAGCACGAAGCGGTCGCGGTTCGGCCAGGTCGGATCTTCCGGGTCATAACGCAGAAACTGCTGCCACAAACAATAGGCAACCGGAGCCAACGCCATTGGCGCCCCGGGGTGCCCCGAGTTCGCCTTCTGCACCGCGTCCATCGAAAGTGTGCGAATGGTGTTGATACACAACTGGTCGAGCTGGGTACCGGTGGCGATAGACTCGCCGACGATAGACTGGTCACTGACAGCCATCATTCTCTCCTCGCAATTCAGCTAGCGTTGCCCTGCTTCAAAATTAGATGAATTCAGCGCTCATATGGTTACAAGTGGATTCACGCGCCAACCGCCCAAGTCTACATCGCGATCGAGAAACAATGCGAGGCACGAGAGGACGAAGCTGCGATTCTACACCGCGAGAATTTGGCTCGATCGAGTGGGATGGGTGGCGCTGACTGGTGCAACGCGAGGCGCGGATTTCAGGTAAGAAAACTCTTATCCTGGCTGATCTTGTGTTGCAGGGTGGCCGCCATTTGGTCCACATCTTTGGCCGAAAGGTGCATCAGGTCAGGGTCAAGGATGGGGATGCGGTTGGTTCCGACTGCGTCCCGCCGCACCTGGATCAGCAATGCCTGCAGCGCCTGGGCATCGTATTTTTGCGGTGTCATGCGGATCAATTCCTGCAGCGTGGCTCCGAGCGACAAGCGTTCGCGGTAGGGACGTTCGCTGGTCATGGCGTCAAAGGTCTCGGCCAGGGCCACGATGCGCACCGCTTGCGGTATTTCGTCCCCATGCAAGCCGTCCGGGTATCCCGACCCATCGGCGCGCTCATGGTGCCAGCGCACGATTTCCGGTATCTGCGGCCAGGGAAACTGGACTTGGCTGACGATCTGATGGCCAATGATCGTGTGGTCCCGCATCTCGTGGGATTCCTGCTCATTGAGCTCCGCCGCCTTTCCAAGCAGCCGCTTATCGACCGCAACCATGCCGATGTCATGCAGATAGGCCGCCGACCGCAGCGACGCAACGCCGGTCGGGTCCATGCCCAGCGCTTCGCCGATGGCCTGCGAGTAGCGGCCCACGCGCAGCGAGTGTCCATGAATGTTGACGTGTTTGACATCGATGGCGGTGGCGAACGCTTCAAGCGCGTTGTCGTAGAACCCGTGCAGAGAGGCTAGCAGCCGCAGGTTTTCCGAAACCCGTTGGGCCAGCGTCTGGCCGAGAGTGTGATTCTGAATGGCCAGGGCCACGTAGTGGCTCAGCATTTCAAAAGCGTCGAGCGCGTCTTCTTCGTATACCGCTTCGCCGGGAAGGCGTCCCAGGGCAATCGCTCCCGCCAGCTTTCCACGAACTTTCAGCGGGCAAATGCACTTGAACAGTTCGGGCGCGACATTGCCGTTCGAACTCAGAAAGACATCGTAGGTGGAACTGTTGAGCAGCACGGGGCCGGCGGTCGCGGTCAAGGTGTGCACGTGGCGGGGAAGCAGGGGGATCAGCGACGGTTCCGGCAGGAGCGCGAATCCTTGCGCATCGACCGAGGTCAGCAGGGACGGCCGTTCGCTGAACGAAAACAGAACAGCCTCGCGCGCGCCGGACGCCTCCATCACGGCGGCCAGCATGGCGCGAGCGGTGTCGCGGAAGTCGCGGTCCGCGGTTAGCTCGGGCCCCAGATCCGCCAGCGCTTCGACGGTCCGCAAAAGCTTTTTGAGATTGGTTCCCTGCAACGCCTCGTGCGGAGCTATGCGAGAAACCAGAGCGCTACCAGCGTAGCATCGCCTCGCGGCTCGATTGTTGGTTAGTTTGGTGCGAGGGATATCTGGCGATCACCAGAGCTCTACACGCCGACCGGGAATGGCTTGGTGTGGCTTTCCGAACCCACCGAGAGTCCGGTGAAACGCCCCTGCAGCAGTGACATCAGCCCGGTGACCCAGTAGCCGATCACGAACAAGAACAGGAAGGGAACCGTGAAGTAATTCTCGTTGTCGATGGCGTAAAAGATCGCCAGCGCGAAATAAGTTCCGATCAGGAGTTCGATCCACGGAACCCATCCCAGACGCTTGCGATATTTTTTCGCGCCGACCCTGTCCTTCTTCGATTCGACGCGGTACTTGGGAGTGCGGGCGAAGGCGGTCTGCTTGCCCACCAGCGCTTCCAGCACGGCAATCGTATTGGTAATCGTCAGCCCGATTCCCAAGGACATCAGCAGTGGCAGGTAGAGCAAAGAGCGCAGCCAGCTTTTCGGAAACAGCTCCTTTTGCGAAACCAGATAGAAGCTGGAAATAGAGAACGTCGAAGCCAGGAACAGGGGCAGGTCGATGTAGAGCATCTGGAACCATCCCTGGTAGAAGCGAATTACCATGGCGGGCAGCAGCAAAACCGAGAGCACGATCATCAGCGGATAGCTGAGATTGGCCGTCAGGTGATACCAGGCCTCGATTTTCACATGTCGCGAGGCGTCGCTCGCGAACACCCTGGGGAGTATTTTCTTGGAGACCTGGATCAACCCTTTCGCCCAGCGCGCCTGCTGCGTCTTGAATGCGGTCATTTCCACCGGCAGCTCGGCCGGACATTCGACATCCTGCAAATACAGAAACTTCCATCCTTTGAGCTGCGCCCGATAGGACAGATCGGTGTCTTCGGTGAGGGTGTCGTGCTCCCAGCCGCCGGCTTCGTCAATGGCCGAGCGCCGCCACATGCCGGCCGTGCCGTTGAAATTGAAGAAAACGCCGCTGCGTGAGCGTCCCGAGTGTTCCAGCACGAAATGGCCGTCGAGCAGAATAGCCTCGACCTCAGTCAGCAACGAGTAATTGCGGTTGATGTGCGTCCAGCGCGTCTGCACCATGCCGACCTTGGGGTCGGTGAAGTGGTGGATACACTTCATCAGAAAATCGGGCGGCGGAACAAAATCGGCGTCAAAGATGGCAACGAATTCGCCCTTTGCCGTTTTCAGTCCTGCTTCCAAAGCGCCCGCCTTGTAGCCCTCGCGATTGTCGCGGTGCAGGTAGACGACTGGATTTCCCAAGGCGGCGTAGCGCTCCACCAGAATGCGGGCAACCTCAACGGTTTCATCGGTCGAGTCGTCGAGCAACTGGATGTCGAGTTTTTCCCTCGGGTACTCGAGCCGGCAGACGGCGTCGAGCAGCCGTTCCACCACGTATTGCTCGTTAAAGATCGGCAACTGTACGGTGACCCGGGGCAGTTCGCCGAAATGAGCGAGGGGTTCCGTCGTCTTGTTCTTTTTGTGCTTGTAATAAAGATAGACCAGCCAGTAGCGGTGCGCGCCGTACGCCGCCAGGATGATCAGCACGATGAAATAGGGAATCAGCAGCGCCAGATCAAAGGCATTGACCTGGTAAAGTCCCTGAAAAGTTTTGTCGAGAAAATGCTGGCGAAGGTAGTGCGCCAAGCCCTTGGAGGCAAGGATCAGGATCAGGGCCGGCGGGGAAGTGAGCGTCAAATCCATGAACTCAACAGCACCATGAAGCAAAAGGAAAAACGGCAGCGCAAGCATTGTACCTGATCGGTCATTGGTCGTTGGTCGGTAGTCGTTGGCAAACAAGCGTACGATTAACGACCAACGACTAACGACCTTTTTACCGCCACTCCTCGCCCGCCGGACTAAGCTTCAGCTCAACCGTCTGATGGGAACCTTCCTCCACTTTCACCGCCGCGCCATTCGCTTCCTGCGACCTCAGGAAGTCGGGGTCGCGCCAGACGCCCTCCTCCAAATCCTGCCACGCATATAACGTGTAACTGCCGGGAGCCAGGCCGCGAACGGTGAAGCGTCCATGCTGATCGGTCTGTCCCATTCCGAAATGATCTGCCAGCTTGCGGTACTTCTCTTCCGGTACGGCCACCGCCGTGGCATTCGCGACCGGATGAGCATCATCCACGTCTTTTTCTTTTTCGACTACCGTTCCCTCGACTGCGCCTCCCTTGGTGCTCACCACCAGCTCAAGCATGGCCGGCCCGCTCACCGTGAATCCGGTGGTGACATCTCGGCCGCCAAGTCTCACCGATTTCAGGAAAAACCCCTGCCCGTTGCCCCCGAACACCTGCACGATGTAATTGCCGGGGTCCACGTTTTTCCACTCAAAATTGCCCAGCCGGTCGACGGTCGTGTTGGTTCCAAAAAAGTCCTGGTTCATGAAGAAGCCCGGATCCTCCGGCAATTCAGCCTGGCGCAGGTTGGGACTGTATTGCGCGAGGCTCGTCACGCCATCGCCTTCGACGAAGATATGACCGGAGAGCGTGAAGGACGGCAGCGGAGTCAGCTTGACGCCCGCCACGTCGGCGGCCACAACGTTGATCTCCTGACGCGCGGAGAGCAACTGCGTTCCGGTTCCGGCTCCTGCCCGCAAAACGTAGGAGCCCGGCGCGACTCCACGGACTTCGAATTGCCCGTCCGGCCCGATTTCATTCGCGTTCGCGCGGTAAGCATCGCCCGCTTTGGACACCAACTCCACGCCCGGCTTCTGGGCGGCCGTGACGCCAGCAAGCGTTCCGCGAATGTGATAGGCCCTCCCTGGCATAAGCGTGAAGTTAACCGGCATTTCATCACCGGCCCTAACAGTGATGGATGTGGCCTGCATGGCATCGTAAGTGCCCGGATAATAGGTGGTGAGATAGCGGGTGTCAGGCTGGGCTTCGCTTGGGCTGTCTTCCAGGTTCGTGCCCAGAAGCGCTTTCTGGTTGTGCTGTTCGTAGTCGCGGATGTCGGGCGGGGGTATGGCCACAATCCAATATTGGCCGGGAAATAGTCCGGCGAGACGGTATTCGCCAAGATCGTTCGTTGCCCCGTTCAGGGCCGTTTCGCGCCCCGCCTTACCGGGCTTTCTCCTTTGCGCCACCACATTGACGCCCGACATCGGGTCGCCATCTTCGTCCGTAACGCGGCCGCTGATGACGGATGTTGCCAACATGTGAAGTTGAAGGTCTTCGAGCGACTGCCCCGCCTGCACCGTGAAAATGTTGACCTCGGATTTGTGCCCGCGCCGGTTGACCTCGATATACCCGGTTTTCTCGACGTACATCCGGTAACGTGCAGGCACGACATTATCGACGCGGAAATAGCCGTCAGCGTCGGTGACGGCGGTGTAGTTTCCGCCCAGCTTCTGGTCTTCCGCGACGACCTGCACCATTGCTTTCTTGAGCGGCTCGCTGCCTGGATCCTTCACTACCGTGCCGGCGATGGAGGATACCTTCGCGGCGGCGGGCTCCTGTGCGCTTGCCGGCAGCAGGGCGCCGCAAAAGCATAGGGCGAGGGCGAGTGAGCGCTTCATTAAATATTTGATATTCACGCCAGGACAGCCAAAAGCCTAACCACAGGGGGCACAGAGTCGCACAGGGGAAGGCTTCTATCCTCTGTGTTCCTCTGTGGTTAAGCCCCTTGTTGCCCCTGCGACAAAATCAGTTCAGAAAATATTGCCGGTACAACGTATCCCGCTGCGTCGGACGGAAGCCGGCATCGCGTATGATGCGCCGCAATTCTTCTTCGGTTGTGCAATTGGTCACGCCGGCGGCGCGGACCACGTTCTCCTCCAGCATGACCGAGCCCACGTCGTTGCCGCCGAAGCGCAAGCCCATCTGGCAGACCTTCAACCCTTGTGTTACCCAGCTGGATTGCACGTTCAGAAAATTCGAAAGATAGAGCCGCGAAATTGCCAGTAGCTTCAGATATTCCACCGCCGTGGCCTCATCCCAGTGGCGTCCGCCGAGCGCGGTGTTCGCCGGCTGAAAGCTCCACGGGATGAACGCCGTGAACCCACCCGTCTCCTCTTGCAAATCGTACAGACACTGAAAGTGGTTGATGCGGTGTTCGATGGATTCGCCGACGCCAAACATCATGGTCGCGGTGGTCCTCATGCCGAGCTGGTGCGCGGTGCGATGCACCAGCAGCCAATCCGCGGTCAGGCATTTCAAGCGCGCGATTTTGTAGCGGACCTCGTCGTCCAGAATCTCAGCGCCGCCACCCGGGATCGAATCGAGGCCGGCGTCGCGCAGGCGCGCAATCGTATCGCGCACGCTCAGATTGCTGTACTCGGCAATCGCCAAAATTTCCGAAGCGGAGTAGCAGTGCAGGTGGACTTTAGGGAAGCGCTGCTTGATGCCACTCAGCATGCGCTCATGCCAGTCGATTTTGAGGTCGGGATGCAGCCCGCCCTGCATCAGCACGCCCGTGCCGCCAAGTTCCACGGTCTCGCGAATTTTTTCGTAAATGGTGTCGAAATCGAGGATGTAACCCTCGTTGACCTTCGCCGCTGGCCCCTTCAACGGACGATAAAACGCGCAGAACGTGCAATATTCCGTGCAGAAGTTGGTGTAATTAATGTTGCGATCGATGATGTAGGTCACAACGCCTTCAGGATGCAGCTTGCGGCGGAGCGCGTCCGCCTCCATGCCAATCCCGATCAGGTCGTCGGACCGAAACATCTCTAAAGCCTGTTGTTTGCTCAGGGACATCCTCTTCACCCCACGGTACTGATTATTTTAGCTGGTGAGAGGGGGTGGCGGCGAGTTTCGTGATGGAGCGCCGGGCGTCCCCGCCCGGCTGGACGGGCGTGACGCCCGTCCCTCCACCGAATGATTCAACACACGGTTACCGGCTACGCGGTCCGCTGACGAGGCTGCACCTTCGGACGAGCAGTCCTCTCGTCCCTCTGCCTGCGTTTGTACTCGAACAGCCCATACAGCCCGCCCAGCGCTGAGAAAGCGATCAGGGCGATAAGAACGGGCCAGTAATACAGCGCGAAAAACTTCACAATGTGCCGCCCGTAGTGGTACCCCAGATAAGCCAAAATGATGAACCGAAGGCCGCGTCCCACGGCCAGAGCGGTCAGAAACTTCTTGGTGGGATACTGCATGGCGCCCGCGGCCAAAAGCATCGGCACGATGGGAAAAGGCGGCGGAAGCAGAGCGGGGATTGCAACCGCCGCGAAGCCCCAGCGTTCAAAAATCGCGTAGACCTTCTTGGTCGTCCTCTTCGAGAACCTTTTTTCCAGAGTTTCCTTGCCACCTTTGCGAGCCATGCGGTAAGTAAGATAGCCGCCGATCAGCGCTCCCGCCGTGGCCATGATTGCGTAGTAGCCCCACGGTTCGCGATGGTGCGCGGCGAGGAGAATGGTGACGATGTCCGTGCTGCCCGGCAGAGGGATGACCGAGTTGTCGACCAGGCCCAGTAAAATCAGGCTGGGGCCGCCGAGATGGATCAGCCAGCGCAGGGCGCTCTTCTTCGACGCAAGCAGGACGATCGCGGGCAAGGGCATCGTCCTTATTAGAGCAGGTTTCGGGCTGCCGCGTCGCAAGGTTAGAAAGCAGCTTATGCCATCGGTTGAAGAAAATTGCTAGAGGGAAACACTAAACAAACCGAAATTCTGGCGCCCGCGGCAGCGCTCCGACCTCCGCGCCCAGGCGGTAATAGAGCTCAAGCCCCTCCAGGCAGGGAGGGTCGAGATAATAATGGATGTGATGCGTCAGATAGACGCGGATGACCTCGACCGTAAGGCCGAGGCGCGGCGCCCACTCTTGCGCGATGGCTTCCAGGTTCGTCGGCGACAGCCCCTGATCTCGCGACTTCTGGAAGACTTCCGCGATCGCCCGGCCATTTCGCCCGGCAAGCGCCTGCTTGCGAATGGCCCAGAAGGCGAAGACGAATGATTTGCCCGTGCGGGCCATCCACTCCTCGGCCAAGTCGAGCGTGAAGTAGCGTGTGCGGTCGACCTGCAGCGCCGGGTCTCCGATGAGCAGGGCAGCATCGCAAGCGCCGGGCGTTTTTTGTCAAGCATGGCATCGAGATCGGGAGCCATCGGCTTATAATCGCGCGCTCCGCCCAGCCACTTGGCGAACAGAATCTTGGCTAGAGCGACCGACGTCATCGAAGAAGTATCGAGCGCCACCGAGCGCACTTGCGTCCACTGCGCATCGATGGGCATCTTGCTTACTAAGAGTATCGACCGCACCGCGTGTCGTGCTGCAATCGCCACGTCGGGAATGATGACGAGATCCGGAACGGTCGTATAAGCCGCAGCCGGGATGATGCCAATATCGGCCGTCCCCGCGCGCAGAGCCTCGGCGCAGGCCGAGGGGATGGTGTAGGAAATATCGAAATCCGCGCCTGCTTCGGCATGCTCAAAATCCCACATGAGAGGCGCCGTGTTCAGGTAGGAAATGGCCGAGATCTTTAACCGGCTCATCACTTTACGAATTCTACCAAAAATGATGTGCGCGCCATCCTTGACAGCCTTTTCCGCCTCGGGCTAGCGTCACGCAATATGTCCATCAATAGCGACATGTCCGGCGTGGCGGTTGCCGTCCCGAACCCGGCTTCTTTCCAGGGCACTTACTGGCTGGCGCTGGCTCTGACCCCGGGATTGGGCCCCACGCGCATCAAGAAACTGATCGAGCACTACGGCACTGCCGAGCGCGTCTTCCATGCCAGCCTGACCGAACTCGAAGCTACGGGGATGCGCGCTGTTTCCGCGCAATCGATCGCCACGGGAAAGTCGCTCGAACTCGCGCAGCAGGAATGCGCGAATGCATTGGAAGCGCGCGCGCGAATTATTTCGCTCAGCGATCCCGAATATCCGCAGCGGCTGAAGGAAATCTACGACCCGCCCGTAATCCTGTTCGTGAAGGGAAGCATCGACGTGCTGGCTCAGCCCGGCATCGCGATGGTTGGAACGCGTCATCCCACGCCCTACGGCAGCGGCATGGCCGAACGCCTCTCCACCGACCTCGCCGCCCGAGGCCTGGTGATCATCAGTGGACTCGCGCGCGGCATCGATACCGCGTCGCATCGCGGCGCCATCGCTGCCAAGGGAAAAACCATCGCCGTCCTCGGCACTGGAATTGACGTCATGTACCCCAAGGAAAACACGCGGCTCACCGAACAGATCGTCGCCCTCGGCGGCGCGCTGATCACCGAGTTCCCAGTTGGAACCCCGCCGACGCCGCAAAATTTTCCCGTCCGCAACCGGATCATCAGCGGCATGTCGGCCGGCGTGCTGGTGGTCGAAGCCGCGGAATACAGCGGCACGCGCATCACTTCGCGCCTCGCCCTCGAACAGAACCGCGATGTTTACGCCGTCCCGGGCAACGTGACCAACAAGAATTCCTGGGGCCCGAACACGTTGATCAAGCAGGGCGCGAAGCTCGTCGCCACCTGGGAAGACGTGTGGGAAGAGCTTCCGCCAGACATACAAGCGGCCCTAAGTGCGACGCAGAATGAATCCCCCGAGCCGGCAACCGCATCTCTATTCCCGGACGAGGTCAAATCTCCCCACGAAAAAAAGATCCTCAAGTTACTGAAGGCCGACGAATCCACCCACATTGATCAACTGGTCGAACTGCTGGAAAACGAAATGTCCTCCTCAGAAATCTTCGCCGCGCTCTTTGAGTTGGAGCTTAATGGGAAAGTACGCCAGTTGCCGGGGAAGAATTTTGTAAAAAGCTTTTAAAGGCAGCTGTCAGCTTTCAGCTATCAGCTTTCAGTAGAACCGGAGGGGCCGTGCAGGGTTTTCGCAATCTTCGAGTATGGCAAAAGTCACACCGGTTGACTCTGGATGTTTACGCATCGACGAAGGCTTTTCCACGGGATGAAATGTTCGGTTTGACAAGACAAATGCGGCGAGCCTCCGCATCTATCGGGATGAACGTCGCAGAGGGTTGCTGCCGTAAGGGTGATACAGAAATGGCGCGCTTTCTGCAGATTGCGATGGGGTCGGCAAGCGAGCTCGAGTACCAATTCTTGCTCGCTCATGATCTGGAATATTTGCATAATTCAGCGTACGAGCGCCTTACAGTGCAGGTGGTTGAGGTGAAAAAGATGTTGTCGTCCCTAATGCAAAAGGTGAAGGCTGTTAATTGACGGCTGATAGCTGAGAGCTGGCAGCCTCCGCCTCGCACAGTTGTTGCCATCCGCCAATTCGTGCTAGCTTCAATTCCATTACCGCCAAACTGAGGAACCATTGTCCAAAGGTCTAGTCATCGTCGAATCGCCGGCTAAGGCGAAAACTATCCAGAAGTATCTGGGCAAGGGATTCACGGTCGATGCTTCATTCGGCCACGTGAAAGACCTGCCCAAAAGCAGCCTGGGTGTCGACGTCGAAAACGATTTCGAAACCGAATACGTCGTCATCCCTGGGAAAGAAAAGGTTCTGGCCAAGCTGAAGAAGCTCGCCCTATCGGCCGACCACATCTACCTCGCGCCTGACCCGGATCGCGAAGGCGAAGCCATCGCCGCCCATCTCGCCGACGAGCTCGGCGAAGACTCGAGCAAGAAGAAAAAGGGAAAAAAGAAAAGCGCCACCAAGGCGAAAAAGGAAGGCAACGGCGATGGCGAGCGCATCCGTCGCGTGACCTTCAACGAAATCACGCAGCGCGCCGTCAAGGCCGCTTTCGAGCATCCCCGCGACATCGATCGCAATCTGGTCGACGCGCAGCAAACCAGACGCGTGCTTGATCGCCTCGTGGGCTACCAGGTCTCTCCTCTGTTATGGGACAAAGTCCGCCGCGGTCTTTCCGCCGGACGGGTGCAGACCGTCGCGCTTCGCTTGATCGTCGATCGCGAACGCGAGATCAAAGCCTTCGAAAAAAAGGAATATTGGACGATCGATGCCAATCTCGCCGCTCACAAGCCCCCTGCATTCGACGCCCGTTTTCTCGGCAAAGGCCAGGAGAAAATCGAAATCACCAACGGCGAGGACGCGGAAAAAATCCGTCTGGCGCTCGAAAAGGCCGATTGGGTCGTCCGCTCGGCGGAAAAGAAGGAGCGTCGCCGCAATGCTACTCCGCCTTTTACTACCAGCAAACTGCAACAGGATTCTTCGCGCAAGCTGCGCTTCAGCGTGAAGCGCACCATGATGATCGCGCAGCGTCTCTATGAAGGCATCGAACTCGGCGACGAGGGGCTGGTCGGCCTAATCACCTACATGCGAACCGATTCGACGCGCGTTTCAGCCGAGGCGATCACTGAGGTCCGCGAGTACATCACGAGCGAGTACGGCGCCAACTATCTGCCCGATTCTCCCAATACATATAAGGAGAAAAAAGAAGCGCAAGCGGCGCACGAAGCCATTCGCCCGACTTCGGCGGTGCGCCATCCCGACCAGGTCAAACAATATCTGCAGGAGGACGAATTCAAGGTTTACAAACTGATCTGGCAGCGCTTCGTCGCTTCGCAGATGAATCCCGCCGTCTTCGACCAGACCTCGGTTGACATCGATGCCAAGTCTGGCAGCGACGTGTTCTGGTTCCGCGTCACTGGATCGGTAATGAAGTTCGACGGCTTCCTCAAAGTTTATGAAGAGTCCAAAGACAGCAAGGACGAAGAAGACGAGGAACTGAAGCACAAACTCCCGCCGCTCGAAGCCGGACAGAAACTGACGCTGAAGTCGCTGCTCCCGGAGCAGCATTTCACCGAGCCGCCTCCGCGCTTCAACGAAGCTTCGCTGGTGAAAGAGCTTGAGGAGCGAGGCATTGGCCGGCCCTCGACCTACGCCACTATTCTCAGCACCATCCAGGAGCGTATGTACGCGCAGAAAGTCGGGGGCAAGTTCGTGCCCACCGAAATTGGTCTGGTCGTCACCGATCTGCTGGTCGAGAACTTCAAGGATATTTTTGACTTCCAATACACCGCGCGCCTGGAAGAAGAGCTCGACGAGATAGAAGAAGGGAAGCAGACCGGGAACGACGCGCTCACCGAGTTCTACCAGAAGTTCGCCAAGGATCTCCGATACGCCGAGAAGCACATGGAAAACATCAAGCGTATGGAGAAACCCACCGACGAAAAGTGCGAACTCTGCGGCGCGCCGCTCGTCATCAAGTGGGGCAAGCACGGTTCGTTCTATGCCTGCAGCACCTACGACAAGGAAAATCCCGACACCTGCAAATTCACCAAAGAGAATCCCATCAATCTTCCCGACCTCGACTCGGCCGATCTGCAGGAGACCGCGCAGGAGGAATACTGCGAAAATTGCGGCCGTGTTATGGTTCTGAAGCGCGGGCGCTTTGGCCAGTTCATGGCCTGCACCGGCTATCCCGATTGCAAGACGACGCGGCGGCTCGACCAGGGCAAGAAAGTGCCTGACATTCCGCTCGATGAGACCTGCCCGTTGTGCAAACGCAACCTGATCCTGCGTCACGGACGTTACGGCGAGTTCACTTCCTGCAGCGGATATCCCGACTGCAAGTATGTGAAGCAGAACTTCATCGGCGTGAAGTGCCCGCAATGCAAAGAAGGCGAGCTCGTCGAAAAACGCGCGCGCAAGGGCAACACGTTTTACGGATGCGGGAACTACCCGAAGTGCAAGTTCACTTCGGCGGCCAAGCCCATTCCCGAGAAGTGTCCGGCGTGCGGGCACGAGTACCTGGTGGAACGACTGCGCAAAGACGGAGCGGTAATCGCGTGTCCGAATAAGGAATGCGATTACGAGCGCGCCCTCGAAGGCGCAGTAGCTGATGCTTCGAAAGTCTGACTGGGACAGCGTTCACAGACACAAGTTTCAGAAACATACCTAACTTCAGCAATACTTAACGAGGTGAAAATATGGCAAAGAAAGCGACCACGCACGATGCAGAGCTGGTTCTAAAACTCTACGACCTCCGGCGAGAAGCGGAGATGCGCAAGGCAAGAAGCTGGTTTGGGGCGGAGTTCTGGCCGCAGAACGCCGATGACGTCCTGAAAGTCACCAATGCGTTTCCCAGCCAAGAAAATGCCTGGCTTCGCCAAGTCGTGAGCTATTGGGATATGGTTGCGTCCCTCGTGCTGCACGGCGCGCTCAACCAGGAACTCTTTCTGGAGCCGGGCTGCAGCGGCGAAATGTTTTTCATTTTCGCCAAAATCTATCCATTTCTCAAAGAATTTCGCGAGAAAATGAACAATCCCGATGCCTTCGCTAACGTCGAGAAAGTAGCCACCGGGTCGAAGACCGCCCGCAAGCGCCTGGAACGCATCTCGAAGAACGTTGAGATGCGCCGCAAGGAGATGGCCAAGCCGGCAAAGAAGGGCTGATCGCGGGCGAGCGCTCTTCTTCATTCTGTGCACATTTTCGTTGCCGCCTATCTGCTATCCTAAGTGTGCTGTGCGGATGCTGTGGTGGTTTCTCATACTGGGAGTCAGTGTTGCGGTGGTGGTGTCGGTTGCGCTCACGCTCTACATGCGGGTCCGGCGGCAAATGAAGCGCTCGGCGGCCCACCGAGCGGAACTCGACGGCCTCGACCACTCGTCGCCGCCTGAAGGTTAATCCGCCACAAAGAAAGGAACGCCATGTCTAGAGCAGTTACGCAGGTTCTCGGCCACCAGACTCGACCCATAAGTCATGGGAAGGAATGGGCCAAGCAAGGGGCCATCGTAATCGCCGCGAGCCTCTTCGTTGCCTTGTGCGCCCGCGTGACCGTGCCGCTACCCTTCACCCCGGTTCCGTTGACGCTGCAAAACTTTGGAGTTCTGGCCGTGGGCTTGCTGCTCGGTTCGCGTCGCGGTTTCGCCGCGCTCGCGCTCTATCTGGTCGAAGGCGCGTGCGGACTGCCTGTATTCAGCCCTTCGATTGTTCTAGGCGTCGGAATTGCCCGCATACTCGGCCCGACCGGCGGATTCCTCCTGGCCTACCCGCTGGTAGCCTTCGTCGCGGGCTACATCTATGAGCACACTTCGCGCCGTTTCGGCTGGGCCGCTGTGTCAGCCGTGGCTGCGGAACTGGTGCTCTTCGCCAGTGGGCTCGCTTGGCTTGCCGTGCTCACGCACTCCGTTTCTCTGGCTCTTAAGTTTGGCCTCTACTGGTTCGTTTTTGCGGAAGTCATCAAGGTGCTGATGGCCGCCGCCGTCGCCGCTCGCTGGCACCAACGTCCTTCTTCGCAAGGCTGAACACGGGTTTTGTATCAGGGCATCGCTTTAGCGATACCGCAATTGCTCCAACTCAGCCGCCCCTTTAGGGACTGGGCACAGCAAATCTAGATGGTTTCAGCACTAAGCTTATAGAACAGGATTACGCAATCTTATGAGTCCAGTATCTTCTCCAGTTCGCGAAATCACCGTGGCGCACAGCCCGGACTCCGACGACGCATTCATGTTTTACGGCTTGGCCACAAGAAAAGTTCGTGTGCCCGGACTGAAGTTCAGCCATACCCTTTGCGATATCGAGACGCTGAACCGTCAGGCGCAAGAAGGCGTCTACGACGTAACCGCGATCTCCTTCCACGCCTTTCCCTACATTCAGGAAAAGTACACGCTGATGTCCTGCGGCGGCAGCGTGGGCGATGGTTATGGTCCCATGCTCGTTTCCACCCGGCCCTTTACACCGGACGAAATCAAGAGCAAGAAAATTGCCGTGCCCGGAAAGCTCACCACCGCCTACCTGGCGCTCGAACTGTTTGCGCCCGGCATCGAAGTGGAAGTCGTCCCCTTCGATCAAATCATCCCGCAGATTCTCGAAGGGAAACATGAAGCCGGCCTCATCATCCACGAAGGCCAGCTCACCTACGACAAGTCCGGATTGCACCGCGTCGTCGATCTCGGCAAGTGGTGGCAGAAAGTCACCGGACTGCCGCTGCCGCTCGGCGGAAACGCCATCCGGCGCTCTCTCGGCCCGGAAACGATGGCCAGCGTCACCCAGGCGCTGCGCGAGAGCATCCAGTACGCCATCGATCATCGTGAAGAAGCGCTCGCCTACGCCATGCAGTTTGCCCGCGATCTCGATACCCAACTCGCCGACAAATTCGTCGGCATGTACGTCAACGAGCGCACGCTCGACTACGGCGACGATGGCCGGGAAGCCGTGCGGCGGCTGCTCGACATGGGGCACAAGGCAGGCATCATTCCCCAGACGCCGCACGTGGAGTGGGTGTAAGGAAGCCATTAGCTATTAGCTTTTTGCTTGGAGCGCATCGATCAGTTATTGGGTGTGGGGTGGCTAAGAGCCAAGAGCCAACAGCCAACAGCCGCGAATCAGCCTGGAGCCGTTTATCATAAACGCATGCCCGGAGAGAATGGCGCCCAGACTCTGCTCATCGATGCCGATGACACGCTCTGGGAAAACAACATCTATTTCGAAAGGGCGATCGCAAACTTCATTTCGTTCCTTGACCATCGCGAACATTCGCCCGAAGCGGTTCGCCTCGTCCTAAACGAGGTTGAGCGGGAATCTATCGTCAAGCACGGCTACGGCCTGCACAGCTTCGCGCATTCGCTGGTGGAGACCTTTGAGAAGCTTTCCGTCGACCCGGTCACGCCCGACTTGCACGAACGCATTCGCAGCTTTGCCCACCAGATCGCCGATCATCCGATTGAAGTTCTCCCTGGCGTGCCCGAGACGCTGCAATATCTGGGCGAGCGCCACCACCTCATCCTGATGACCAAAGGAAACCCGACTGAGCAATCCGGAAAAGTTGAGCGCTCGGGATTGAAAGAATATTTTTCCGCCATCGAGATCGTAGCGGAGAAGGACGAATCAACCTATCGCTCCGCCATCGCCAAGTACGCTCTTCCAGCGGACATGACATGGATGATCGGAAACAGTCCCAAGTCTGATATCAACCCGGCCCTCGCCGCCGGCCTGCACGCCGTCTTCATACCTCACGGCAACACATGGATTCTCGAGCACGAAGAAGTTGCGACAGCCCCAGCTTCCCAGAGGCTGCTGGTGGTAGATCGTTTCGGCGACCTCAGAAATCACTTCTAGCCCGCGCATTACCCCCAATAGACACAGGCCGGGAGCCCGGAATTTCTTCCGGTCCCGGCCTGCGCTTCTATCAACTTGGAGCCGACTCAGTTGGTCGGATTGGGGGTACTGTTGGCGTCAGCCGTGGTTGCCGTGGTCGCTGGCGCTGCCGCGGTGGTAGCCGCAGGGGCGCTCGCAGTGCTGTAGCGCGAAAGCCGCGGATAGAACGGCGTCACTTCGAACGGCATCTTGTCGCGCGCCGAAGTGATTGCGACCGGCTGCGCCTTCACGATTTCAACTTTGTCATCCCACGGGTTCAGCTTGACGCGTGCACCCAGAGGCAACGCGGCGATCTGGTCCAGCTTGTTCCAATCGAGCGCCGGAGCCGACGTGGCCAGCGCCGCCATGCGCGTCACCATCCCGTTCTCCGTGATGTTGTTGCCGAGGTGCGCTTGCAGCAGAGCGCTCAGTTGTGGAGCGCGCGACTGCAAGGCCTTGATGAACAGCCCGGCTGAGTCGAGTTTCTGGGCGTAGGGCGAGCCCTTCAGCATTTCGATGGCTTTCTTGTCGGCCGCCGTTTCCTCTTCAGGAATGTGCTTGAACCCGAGGTTCTGGTAAGTCGCCTCGTCAGAAAACAGCATGCGGTCGTTGAATGCGTACTGGCTGCCCAGGTTATGTCCCAGAACGATGTGCGCCAGTTCGTGCGAGAGCACCATGGCCAGGCTGCCCTCATCGGGAAGCACGTCGATCAGCCCGCGGCTCACCACAATCGTGTTACCGACGCTGAAGGTCTCCAGGGGTGAAGTCGTCAGCACCCGTGTCCGGACGGGCCGGGGCAGTTCGATGTTATTGGTGATCTCCAGGTTGTTGACCACGGTTTGCAGAATCTTATCCACGTCGCCTTCCGGAGCCACCAGCCCGGCTTTTTCCAGCCGTTCGATCACGTTGTCTTCCGCCTGCTGTTGCCATTCGCGCTCGGCGGCCAGCGGCGTCGCATCCTGTGCGGTCGGCGTAGAGTCCTTTACGCTGTCAACCCGGATGTTAGTAAGTTCGTCGTTCGCCGTTGCCGTCTTCAGGTTATATCCCCACATGCGAGTCTGCGCCTTGAACGCGATCTTGTTCTTGGCCCCCGCGGTGAAGTCGCCTTCCTCGCTGTAGATGTAAGATGGCACCCAATAACCCGGGACCAGGTTCAACCGCCAGCTGTCCATGTGGAAGTAATAATTGTTACGCGCAGGACGCTCATAAGTGCCGTTCAACCGCACAATGTTGAAGTCTTGATCCTCAACCCAAATACGGCCGAGAAAGCGCCCGTGACCAGCGTCTTTTTTCGGCGTCAGGTCGAACACCAGGCAGCGTACGTCGCCCAGGAACTCGCGCCGCGCGTAGTGAAAATTGTAGTGCTGCCGGTCAAAGTCGGTGCGGTCGACGAAGATCATCCAGGAAAAGCCCAGCGGCTGATACTGGAACTTGAACTTCTTCGTGAACCCGCCGAGCAGATGCTTCTCCATGCCTTCGTTTTTTTCCTTAAGGTAGTCGGCTCGGTCGATCGATTCGCTCAAGTCCATGCGTCCCAGAAAATAATGATCATCCTGCGGAATCGGCCCCAGTTGCGGATCCTGGGTCAGGTTCTGCAGATAGGTCTCCACAATAGGAGTGCGCGGCGACAGAAACTTGATCAGTTCCTTTTCCCGCATGATCACGCGGTCTATGACCTGATCCATGGTCGTCGGCGGCGCCAGATTCGACTGCGCCTCACCGGACTGCCCCGGGCTCGGCTGCGCCGCTGCAACCGGCTGTGGGTTCTGCGGCGCGGACGCCGGCTGCTGGGCCACTGCCGTCATCGTTACCGCCAGCAGAGCCAAAATCATCCAGTTCATATTCATATGGTTCATCACTTTCCGCATAACTCTTATCTCCAAGGTGGTCAATACGCCAGTTGAAATACCACGTGCACAATTGCTGTCGAATCCATCGCCTGCCCGTTTCGCGAGGCCGGCTTGAACCGCATCTTGTTAGCGGCGGCTATGGCGGCCTCGTCAAGCCCATGGCCCAGACCCCGGACCACTCGGTTCACGTGGAGCTGCCCGTTCGCCGCGAACTCCACTTCGAGCAGGACTTCGCCTTCCAGTTTCAGATTCCTTGCTTCATTGGTATAAACCGGGTTCGGCTTATACGTGATCTCGACCAGAGTGGACGGTGGGCCGCTATCCACGCGCTGAATATGCGGCGTCCTGCGCGATCTCCTGCGCACCGAAGCCTGAAGTCTGTACTTCAGCACTGCCGCGGCCACTTCTGCGCCCGTCGCCTCGTCCCGCTGTTGCCACCCCATTGCCAAAGTCGGCGCTCGCCACCGTTCCCTTAATCCCTTTCGCGCCACCCGATCCGTTCCCTTGTCCTGGTCCCATCGGCAGGTCGAACGAACCCGCCGCCGATGCGATCAGCTTGCCGTTCGGCTTGCTGTTCTCGCTCGGCTTCAGTCCGTTCGGATCGCCGAACCCGCCCGTCTGCACTTTAGTAATCGGAGCATTCACGGTGGGCGCCACCGAACTTCCCTGGAACTCCCCGGTATGAATCAGCACCGGACGCGCACCACCCGCCGGCTTCAACAGCGCCGGTGCGAAGGTATTCATCGCCACCTTGGGCGGCTCAATTTCCTGGGGCTGCGGCTTGGGCGCGCGCACCTCGTGCGGCACAATCAGCTTCGGGGTTTCGAACACTGGCGCCGGCGGCAGCATCTTCACATGCAGCGGTTTCGACTTGGGCAGCCGTTCCGGCTTCAGCGCCGGCCTGGGTATCAGCTCTGTGATGTGATAGTTCGCGGTGAGCTCCAGCGTATCGGGCAGCACGATCCCGACGACAAGCAGAAATAGGATCAGGGCCGTGAGCATCCCGTAGCTGGCAGCGAAGGTCCGCCAGTTCCACTTCTTCTCAGGCAGCAGGCCGAGTTGAAAACCGCGATCGTACGTAGGCATCCATGACTCCAAAGGGAACCCGAAGCTGGGGAGAGCGCTCGGGGCTGGAGTCTTCACCTTATGGGAGATTGGGCAGTGGGTAAACGTGTCCCTTGCGCGTGTCCTTTGGTAACCACCCCGGGGATTCGGAGGGACTCAAGCCGCCGGCCGATTATCCGATTACTGGGCCGCCAGCCGCTCGGCGCGACGCAAAAAAGTAGAACACCGGAACGCCCGCCAGAATCGCCAGGCATCCGCCAGCTGAACTTTTCAGATTGTCGCTGAACGTGTAGTAAAGCAGGGCCGCGGAGACCAGCACAAAAATCGCCGGAACCACCGGATATCCCCACACGCGATAAGGCCGGTCAGCGTGTGGCTCCCGCCGCCGGAAGACGAATAAGGTGCTGCCTGCAATCATGTAGAACATCCACTCCGCGAAAATCGCCAGCGAAAAGAATTGCCGGAAACTGCCTCCCAGCAGCAGCAGAACGATCGCTAGCCCGCACTGCACTATGATCGCCACCGACGGCGTATGGAAGCGCGGATGAACCTCCGCCATCGCCTTGAAAAAATAGCCATCGCGCGCCGTCGCAAACGGTACGCGCGCTCCGCTCATGATGGTGCCGTTCAAAGTCACCAGCATGGAAACCGCTATGCCTGCCGATACCAGGCTGGCGCCCGCAGGGCCGAGCACCAGTGCCACCGCCTCCGATGCGGGACGCTCCGAACCCGCGATCGCCGCCGCCGGCAACACATACTGCACCGCCGCGTTCACCATGATGTAGAGCGCCCCCACCGTGGCCACGCCCCAAATCAGCGCCAGCGGAATATTGCGCTGCGGATTCCGTATCTCGCCCGCGACCATCGTGAGATCGTTCCAACCGTCATAAGCCCAAAGTGCAGCCACCAGTGCGGCGAAAAATCCAGCCACGCCACCTTTCGCACCAGTGAACTCGGTCGCGAAGTTGGCCCACGTTCCTCCGGCATAAGAAAACCCCACCGCCACAATTCCGAGGATGATCGCAATCTTCAGCAGCGTGAATAGAAACTGAAATTCTCCCGCCCGGCGCACCCCAATGTAATTCAGCCACGAAATCAGAACGGTGGCGCCAATGGCCACAATTTGCCCGTAGGTGATCGTGAAGGGATGCGACAGCGCTGTATGGGAGAAGAAAATATGCGAGAAGAAAGAAAAGACCGGGAAAGTTTCGAGGATCCGCACCAGCCCGGTCGTGACGGTCGCAATCGAAGCCGGCTTGGCGATCAGAAACCAGGTCCACGAATAGAGGAAGCCCGCCAGCGGCCCATAGGCGTCGCGGATATACACATACTCGCCCCCCGCCTGCGGCTTCATAGCGCCCAGTTCGGCATAGGTGAGCGCGCCGAAAAAAGAGAGCAGCCCCCCGACCACCCACGCCAGATACACAAGTCGCGCCGACCCCACCGCCTGCATCATCTCGGTTGGAACCAGAAAAATTCCGCTCCCGATGATCGTCCCCACCACGACGGCGCCAGCATGCGACAACCCCAGGTCGCGCGCCAGTTCCGGGCGGAGATGATTGTCCTTTGAGCGTTTGTCCATATTCTCTGCGCGTCCTCCGCGACCCTCCTCCGCGATCTCAGCGTTTAAGCGCTTGCTTCATTCCGCCACAGAACGCTAGCCGCGTATCCCACCGCAAATGTCACACAAGTCCCGATCGCGACCCACCAGGTGAAAGCCACGTGCGACCATCCCCACAAATACAACTCCATCGCGAATCCGCAAACCATGCCCACCATCGCCCCGCGCTGATTCGCGCGCCTGGTCAGCACGCCCAGCAGAAACACTCCGAGCAACGCTCCATAAGCCACTGACGCGATTTGTAACCCGACTTCCACCACGCGCCCCACCCGATGCAGGGCCAGCACCGCCAGCCCGAACAGCACCAGGGCCCACCCAACCGTCGCCAGTCGCGCCAACCGCAGCCGCCCGGCGTCGCTTACCTCCAAGCCAGATCCGGAACGAAAGCGAAGATAGAAATCCACCATCGAGCTTGAGGCGAGCGAATTCAGCGCCGCACTCAGATTCGACATCGCCGCTGCCAGAATAGCCGCGATCAGCAGTCCTGCAATCCCATGCGGCATCCGGCTCACGATGAAAGTCGGGTAAATTCTGTCCGCCCGCCCAAACATAGCCGACGGGACCCGGTAGTAGGCAAACAGCATCACGCCCACAAAAAGAAACAGCCCAAACTGAAAAAACACCGCCACTCCACTCGACAGCAGCGCCAACACCGATTGCCGTTGATTCCGCGCCGCCAGCAATCGCTGCACGATAAGCTGGTCGGTGCCATGACTGGCCGTTGTCAAAAACGCGCCACCAATAATCCCGGCCCAAAGTGTGTAAGGATTCGCAAAATTAAAATACGGCCAGTGCATTAAGAGGGAAGCATCGAACACCTGGAATTTGTGCAGCCCGCCCGCAATCGCCTCGACCGACCCCCATCCTCCCGGCACCAGATGCAGAATCGTCACCAGGCCCACTAGCGTCCCGCCCACATAAATAAAAGTCTGCACCACATCGGTCCAGATCACCGCCGCCAGCCCGCCCTCAAACGTATAGATCAAAGTCAGCAGCGTGATGATCGCAATCGAAGCAACCTCGCCCGTACCCAGCGCAATCGCGACCACAATCGACACGGCATACACGCGCACTCCTTCCGCCGCCGCGCGCGTCAGCAGAAACAGGCCCGCCGTCACCGTGCGCAGCTCCGGACCAAACCGCCGCTCAATTAGCTGATAAGCCGTATACAACTCGCCGCGAAAATACTGCGGCAGCAGCACAAAACTAATAATGACGCGCCCCACCACATATCCCATCACCAGTTGCAGAAAAGTAAGATTCGAATCGTAGGCCAGGCCAGGAATACTAATGATGGTCAGCGTGCTGGTCTCCGCCGCCACAATCGACAGCGCAATTGCCCACCACGGAATGTTGCGGTCGGC
This sequence comes from uncultured Acidobacteriaceae bacterium, assembly GCA_963779995.1. Classification (GTDB taxonomy): domain Bacteria; phylum Acidobacteriota; class Terriglobia; order Terriglobales; family Acidobacteriaceae; genus Acidiflorens. Next base: position 274,972 of record CAVZZY010000002.1, read on the forward strand.
GAGAAAGTAGTCTCGCATCGTCCGCTGCCGCTTGCGAAACCGCAGCCCGAACAGCGTGATCCCCGCCAGGTAAGCCGCAATAATCAGCAGGTCGATCCGATTCAATCCCAAGCGATTCCTTCAAGCTTCAGTGTAGAGACGCGGCTTGCCGCGTCTTCAGTGGCGAACAACAGTTCGCAGCATTGTACAAGCATGTTCCGCGAACCCGCCGCCGAACGGATTACGCTGAACCTGTGTTAGAACTAGCGCGATGCCCTACTATCTAGGAATCGACGGCGGCGGCACCAAAACCCGCTGCCTTCTTGCCGACGAAACGAGCGTGCTCGCCAAGGCAATGACGGGCGGCAGCAACATCGTTCGCCTCGGCGAAAAGCAGGCAAGGGATGCGTTGCACAGCGCCATTCGTCAGGCCTGCGCCAACGCGAAGATTTCTCCCGATCAAGTCCGCGCCGTCTGTATCGGCGCGGCCGGCGCTGCCAGGCCCGAGATCGCGGCCAAGATTCGCAGCATCCTCGCCGAGCTAATTCCCGAAATAACGCCCGAGGTTGCTCGCACCAACATCGAAGTTGTCGGTGACACCGAGATCGCCCTCGAAGCCGCTTTCGGCCGAGGGCCCGGACTGATCGCGATCGCCGGCACCGGTTCCATTGCCTACGGCCGCGACGCTGCTGGTCACACCGCGCGTGCCGGAGGCTGGGGGTTCGCAGTCTCCGACGAAGGCTCCGGCCACTGGATCGGCCGCCGCGCCATTTCCGCGATTCTGAACGCCCGCGATCAAGGCCTCGACACCGCGCTCACCGCCATGGTCCTCCACGCCTGGAAACTCGCGACCCTCGACGAACTTGTGCAGCAAGCCAACTCGACTCCGCCACCCGATTTCCCGCGCCTGTTTCCCATCGTCCTCCGCGCCGCCGATCAAGCCGACGCCATCGCCCGCGACCTCCTGGCCGATGCAGGAGCCAGGTTGGCGAACCTCGCGGCCACTGTGGTCCGCCGTCTCGCACACCACGCGCCTCATGCTCCATCAGCCATGCTCCCAATAGCCATGACGGGCAGCGTCTTTCGTCAGTCCTCATATGTGCGCCAGGTTTTCTACAATGCCCTGCAGACCAGTTTTCCCGGCATCGACGTGCGCCAAAATCTCGCCGATCCGGTCGAAGGGGCGCTATCGAGAGCACGCGCAACACGATTGTAGAGATGGGGCTTGCCCCGTCTCACGCAGGCTGACCCGAGATGTCCGACAACGAATTGTCCAAAGACGAAATTCCGGAAGACGAAGCCACGCCGCCGTCCGCACCGTCGGCCACGCCGACCGCCCCGGCCGTTCTGCTCCGCACCGCGGCCGATCCTGCCCTTACCGAGGACTTGGCTCTAGCCCTACTCAAGCACGCCGACTTGCCCCCTGAAGTCCTCGAGCAACTCGCCAAGAACGCCCACGCCCTCAAGAGCCACAAGGTAAAGATCGCCTTGGCCAGCCATCCACATACACCACGCCATGTGTCGGTGCCGCTAGCGCGCCAGTTCTACACTTTCGATTTGATGAAAGTTGCGCTCTCGCCCGGCGTCCCCGCCGACGTAAAGGTTGCCGTCGACGATGTCCTCATCTCGCGCCTCAAAGCCGTCACCGTTGGAGAGCGTCTAACGCTGGCCCGCCGCGCCTCGGGCAGGGTAGCCGCTGCGCTCTTGCTGGATGTAGAAACCAGGGATGGCACAATCATCACCGGCAAGATCAAAGATGGCAAAATCAAAGATGGCAAAATGATTGCCGCCAAAATAAACCACGCCGAAGCCGTAGCCCGCCAGACCCGGGTCATGCAGACCGCGCTCGAAAACCCGCGACTCACCGAAGCCCTCGTCATCAAGTCCGTGCTCCGACCCGCCGCCAGCGCAGCCCTGGTGCATGCGGTCGCGCGGCATGCGAAGTGGTCCCCGCGCAGAGAAGTCCGCGCCGCCCTTCTGCGAACCGCGCATCTTTCGCTCGCCCGCGCCCTGGAATTCAGCCGCGAAATCCCCGCCGGGCCGCTGCAAGAACTACTCGCCAGTTCGCGTCTCCCCGCAAAAATCAAAGACCAACTCATTGGCGAAAGCCAGACAGGTAAGGTTGTGTAGGGACGGACGCCCTCGTCCGTCCCAGCCGAGCGCAGCTCGGCGGCACTCATCGCAGCGAACTCACGGAACCCAATCGGCGATAAACACATTCGTCTCCCGCTGTGCCTTCCCGTTGCGATGCGAAATCCAAACCAGCTGCTTTCCATCCGGACTAAACATTGGGAACCCATCAAACCCCTCGTAATACGTGATCCGCTCCAGCCCCGTTCCGTCCACGTTGATCGCGTACAGCTCGAAATTCCCCATCCCGCCCGTAGAGCCCACGTTCGTCGCGAAAATAACCCGCTTCCCGTCCGGAAAAAACGATGGGGCAAAACTCGCCGCATTCAAATTCGTAAGTTGCCGTTTCCCGCTCCCGTCAGCTTTCATAATCCATATCTCAAGCGTGGTGGGGCGAATCAGGTTTTGCTTCAGCAGTTCCTTATATTCCGCAATCTCCGGTTCGGTCTTCGGATGGTAGGCGCGATAAACAATCCACTTCCGATCCTTCGAAAAGAACGGACCGCCGTCATATCCCAGTTCATGGGTAAGCTGCTTCACGTGCTTGCCATTCGCGTCCATCGAGTAAATGTCGAGATCGCCATTGCGCAGCGATGTGAAAACAATCTTCTTCCCATCCTCCGAGATCGTCGCCTCCGCGTCATAGCCCGGAGTTGTCGTAAGTTGCTTCAACTCCGACCCATCCAGCTTGGCCGTGAAAATATCGAACCCCGGATATACTGCCCACACATATCCCTTCGAATAGTCCGGGCGCGGCGGGCAATCCGCACCCGCCAGGTGCGTCGAGGAATACAGAATTTTGTCCTCATGCGGAAAAATGTAGCCGCAAGTTGTGCGCCCCTTGCCGGTCGAGACCATTTTCTGCTCCGTCCCGTCCACATTCATGGTGAAGATCTGGTCGCACTGCAAGTCGTCGCGCGTAGATTGGAAAATCAGCCGCCTTCCGTCTGCCGAAAAATAAGCCTCAGCGTTCGATCCGCCAAACGTAAGCTGGCGTACATTCCGCAGATGTTTTTCTTCAGGAGTAGCCAGTTCTGATGCGGCCGGGCCAACTGCCGCTTGGGCGCAAGCCATGCGCCCCGCCAGCGCTCCGGCAAGCAACCCCAAGTTCAAGAGCAATCTTCGAGTTCTCATTGGAGAAAAAGTGTAGCAGGCAAACTGTTCGTACGGTGCGGACCCGCCCCTGAGCGAAGCCGAAGGGACCCCCGCCCGCGTGTCGGCCGCGCCTAAAGAAGGGGCGAGCCAGTTCTCACGCACACACCTTAGGAACGATGGGCGACAATCTTCGCCTGAATCTCCGCCATCAGCTTCACCGTGGTCGAGACATCGATGCCGTATCGTTCCCCGCGCACAATGGGACCGCCAATAGCATCCAACTCAAGCTGCCGTCCGGCGACAAGGTCTTTCTGCATGGAGCTGCGCATACCCGGCGGCGAACTGTCAAAGATCGCCTGGATCTTCTGCGGGTCAACCTCCGCGCCGCTGGCGTTCGCCACGGCGCAAGCTTCGGCGATTACAGATGTCAATTTCTGTTTCCACCGGGTGTCCGCCAAAATCTCGCCAACGTTCATGCCGGATGCAGAAGTCACCAGCGCAGCCGGTGCCAGGAAGCAAAGCTTGCCCCAGAGCAGAGTCTGCTCGTTTTTAATGAACTGGCAATTGAATCCGAGATCGCCCAAGCGCGCGACGATCGGGCCCAAAAGCGGCTCCAGGCTGGCGGCGAGATTGAAGCGAAGAAACGGGGATCGCTGGATGAATCGTCCCGCAGCGACCCTCTCCGCTTCCACCGCGATCGTTGCCGGTGCCACGCGTTCACGCCCAAATCTCGCCCGCAGCACCGCGACGTGGTCCACTCCGTTCAGCAAGGGAACCACGCGGCCCGGCACTACTTGTATGGCATCCAGCGCAGTTTGCAGTTGATAGGTCTTGGTTGCAATCCACAGCAAATCAACCGGCCGCGTCAGCGTGGCGACAGCTTTCGCCGGCGCCGTGAGCGAGCCCGAAGGCCGCTCCAACGTCAAGTGATCGGGATAGTCAGGCAACTTCTCCGGCCGAACCACCACCGTGACCCCCTCGCCAAGCGATGACAGCACGGTGCCGACCAAGCCTCCGACTGCTCCCGCTCCCAAAATTGCATGTTTCATGCCAGCACCCCCGGAAAAACTATACGGCACCCCTAGTTTTTTGGATGCGCCCACCGCTAACTTCGAACCGCCTTTACGCTGCAACTAAGAATCTGTCACACTGGCCACGGACCACTATCCACTCACGCCATGGGAAAAATCCACGTTCTCCCCGAAAGAGTTGCCAACCAGATCGCCGCCGGCGAGGTGGTCGAGCGTCCCGCGTCCGTGGTGAAGGAGTTGCTGGAGAACGCGCTGGACGCCGGTTCCACCCGCATTCGCATTCAGGTCGAGGCGGGCGGGAAGAAGCTGATCCAGATCACCGACAACGGCTGCGGCATGGTACGCGACGATGCCATGCTGGCCTTCGAGCGCCACGCCACCTCAAAAATCAAAGACACCGAAGACCTGCTCAGCATTTCGACCCTCGGATTTCGCGGCGAGGCGCTGCCCTCCATCGCTTCAGTTGCCCGGCTCCATCTGGAAACCCGCGCCGAAGAAGAAGCGGCGGGCACGGTCCTCGAAATTAACGGCGGCAAGATCATCCGCGTGGAGGAAGCCGGGCTGCCGCTGGGAACTTCGATCACGATTCGGGATCTCTTCTTCAATACGCCGGCGCGCAAGAAATTTCTGCGATCCGAATCGACCGAACTCTCCCATATCGCGTCGCTCGTAACCCACTATGCTCTCGCGCATCCGGAAAAACATTTCGAGTTGCACTCGGCAACAAATGCCTTGCTGGTGGCGCCGCCCGTCGCCGGTCATCGCGAGCGCGTGTACCAGGTTTTCGGGCGCGAGACCCTTGACCAGTTGATTCCGCTGGCAGCGGTGCAACCACTGGAGCGCGTCGGGCTGCCGCAGCCCCCGCCGTGGCGGCGGGCCGCGGGCACTCTTGTTCGCGAAAAATTATCCTCCGCCGCAGCGTCGGCAAAATCGCCCGTTCCGCTAACAGTGGACACGCCGACCGAAGTGTCCGGGCCGCAAGATTTCGGCGAGGTGCGTCTGCATGGCTTCGTATCCAAGCCGGAAATCCAGAAGCTCAATCGCAATTCGATTTTTATATTCGTGAACGGGCGGCTGATCCGCGACCGCCTCATTCAACATGCGATCACCGAGGCCTATCGCAACATCTTGCCGCCGACGGTGTACCCGGTGGTCTTGCTTTTTATCGAAATGCCGACCGCGGAAGTAGATGTGAATGTACATCCCTCGAAGACCGAGGTGCGTTTTCGCCAGCAGACGGTCATTCACGATTTCATCCGAGAATCGATACGGGCCGCGCTGATGAAAGCACGGCCGGTGCCGCAGTTCCTGGCGGAGATCGGCGCGCAGCCAACCGCAAGTCCTGGCCTTAGCAGTCCCGGCCTCACTCATCGCGGCGTCACCCATCCCGGCGTCACTAATCCGACGATCAGCCAGGGCGCGACCGGCAATGGTTTGCAGTGCGCCCCGTGGCGCGACTTGTACGAGCCAGCGGCGGGGACGGCGCCCGGGTTCGCGCTGCAAGCGTCGGCAGTTCCCGCCGCGACGGCGCGCTTCGAATTTGCGGGAGGAATTGCGGTCGAGGCGAACGCAGCTCTATCGCTGGCCCGCGCGCCCGAGGCAACAGGTCCTGCGCAGACAATCCCCGATCACGGCTGCGCGCCCCCGATCGCCCAAAATAAGGAGCCGCAAACCGCGCCGACGCTCGAATCGCTCCGCACGCTGCGCCCGCTCGGTCAGATTCGGAATTCATTCATTCTCGCGGTCAACGAAGACGGACTCTGGATCATCGATCAACATGTAGCCCACGAGCGCGTGCTGTTCGAGCGAATCCTGCGGCAACGCTCGGCGCAGCAGGTGGAGAGCCAGCGGTTGCTCATGCCTCTGGTCATCGAACTGACTCCGGCACAGCAGGCGATCTTCAGCGACATTGCCGAAGAACTTGCGCACAACGGTTTCGAGGCGGAACCCTTCGGCGCGCGCAGCGTAGCGGTGAAGATCGCGCCGGCGGGCGTGGACGCGGCGCAGATCGAGCACATGCTGAACGAAATCTTCGAGCAGCTCACGCGCGAAGAGCAAGCCATCAATCTGGAAGCGGTGCGAACCCGCATCGCGGCCTCGATCGCCTGCCACGCCGCCATCAAAGTCAACATGCCACTCGACCAGAACAAGATGGAGTGGCTGCTAGCGGAACTGGCGAAAACCGAGCATCCTATGAGTTGCCCACACGGTAGGCCGGTGGTGCTGCGCTATTCCATGCAGGACATTCAGAAGGCATTTAAGAGAATCTAGCTCTCAGCTCTCAGCTGTCAGGAGAATCTTGCCCCGCATGGGGCGTTGCTCTGCTCTTGGGTACCGCAAAGGCTATTGACTGTTGCAGTCGCCATGAACATTCTCCTGAGAGCTGAGAGCTGAGAGCTGAGAGCTGAGAGCTGAGAGCTGAGAGCTGAGAGCTGAGAGCTGAGAGCTGAGAGCTGAGAGCTGCCAGCTGAGAGCCAGCCTGTGTTCTAATCGAAATCATGACCGGCGCGGAACTTCTCCAGGCTCGCACCCACAAATGGCGCCTCGACGGCCAGCCCGTTTGCACTCTCGATGAAGCGCGCTCCTTCCTCGAGTCGGTGGGATTTTGCCTGATGTATCCAACGCGCCCTGCGGTTCTGTTGCCGACTTTCATCGGAGCCTGGGTGGGCGCAGATGACAACCTGCCTACGCGCCAGCACGCCTACGCCGATCCGCGCGCCAGAGAGGCGACCGAGTTAATGGTGCGCGCCCTGCGCGACAAGGCAGCTTACGAGGCTCCGCTGTTTGACGAGAACAACGCATTCTTGCTGGCCGCCTCTGTGTTTCCCTATTTTTATGCGCTCGTGGGCGAGCGCAACCCGAAGCAGCCGCCGGCGACCGGGCCGCGCTCTCCCTATTCGCCGCTGGCCTGTGATGCGTTCGAAATTATCCGGCGCCGTGGACCGATTTCGAAAACCAAGCTGGGCGAGATGCTGGGCGGTTCGCTTTCGAACGCCGGGCTCGATCGCGGTTTGGGCGAACTGTGGGCCAAACTGCGCATCACGCGCGTGGATTACACGGTGGAGGAGGGCTCGGTGTGGGACGAGCTCTCGCGCTGGGCGCCGCACGTTGTGTGCGAGGGCGTCGGGATTTCTGTGCCCGAAGCGCTCTCGGCTCTGGTCTCGAAATATCTGGACTGCGTGATCGCCGTAGACGAAGGAGATGCCGAAAACTTCCTCGCGAACTTCGTCCCGCGGACGCGCGTGAAAGAAGCCATCCACGCCTTGCTCTCGGCCCGCGAACTGAGCTTTGTGCATGTTGGCAGCAAGTCGCTGCTGCAGGTAACGCCGCCAAAGCAAGCCTACGTGCCCAAGCCCCGTCCGGAGCGAGTGAGCTAGCAGGCAGGAGAAACTTCGGCTTAGAATTGGCTTCGTAACAAGGTGGTATTGGCTCCGTATAAGGGCATCGCTTCAGCGATACCAAGAGAACCTCGAAATCAGATGCCCCTTCAGGCGCCGGTCGCCGACATTCGATTCCCCTGTGTCCCCCGTGGTGAAGCTCTCCCTCGCTGCGTGTACAATGCTCAGTTCGCCCAATGACCGATCCATCCCAACGCAAACTCATCATCGCCATAGACGGCCCAGCTGGAGCCGGCAAGAGCACCATCGCCTCCCGGCTGGCGCGCAAGCTCGGCTACGTGAACCTGGAGAGCGGTGCGATGTATCGCGCCCTGGCTCTGCGCGCCATCGAGTGGGACGCCTCGTTCGATGACGAGGCTGCACTGCTGAAGATGGCGCAGGATTCGCGCATTACTCTCGATCGCTCCATCGGCGGCAATCGTGTGCTGCTCAACGGTAAAGACGTTTCCGAGCGCATCCGCGAGCGCGATGTGAGCGAGGCCGCGTCGCGCGTCTCGGTGCATCCCAAGGTGCGAGAGTGGATGGTGGAGCGGCAGCGCGAGATGGGCATCGGCGGCGGCATTGTGATGGAGGGCCGCGACATTGGGACCAAGGTTTTCCCCGATGCCGATTTGAAGATTTTTCTCGACGCCGACCCCGTAATTCGCGAGCAGCGGCGTCTCGACCAGCAGAAGGTGAAGGGCGCACCGGCCGAGGCAATGGCGGTGGAGCTTCGTGAGCGCGACCGGCGGGACCGCACCCGAGCGGTTTCACCGCTGGTGGCCGCCGAGGATGCCGTGGTGCTCGACTCGACGAATATGAGCGAGGACGAAGTCGTCAGTCGAATCGAGGAGTTAGTGGAGCAGCACTTGGCGGCGAACCGCTGAGGGTTTGCGCGCGCGGCGAAAAACCCGCCCCAACCAAGCGCATCCCGCAAGATTTAGCGGGAAGGCGCGCCGGAAGCCAACTACAACCGCAGCGCGGCTGAAGTCCCATCCCGCCAGAGGCACGCCTCACCGAAGTCACTTCGAAAGCAACCCTCCGTTGCCGTATAATCGAGGGTATAGTGCTCAAATACTCAATTGTAGTTCCTCTCCACAACGAACAGGAGAACGTCACCGACCTGTACGCGCGGCTCAAGTCCGTAATGGAGGCGAGCGGCGAGACCTTCGAGATGGTGCTGGTCGATGACGGTTCGGTCGACGGAACATTCTCGTTGCTGCGTGAAATTGCCGCCGTTGACAGCCGCGTTACCATTGTCAAGCTGCGTCGTAATTTTGGTCAGACGGCCGGCCTCGCCGCCGGATTTGACCACGCCCGCGGCGAATACATCATCGCCATGGACGGCGACTTGCAGCACGATCCTGCCGACATCCCGTTGTTCCTGGAAAAAATTGCCGAAGGCTACGACATCGTCAGCGGCTGGCGCCGGACTCGTGTCGACAATTTCTGGTTGCGCCGCATCCCTTCGCGCTGCGCCAACTGGCTCATGGCCAAGTTGAGCGGCGTCGACATCCACGACTTCGGCACCACTTTTAAAGCCTACCGCCGCGAGATCCTGGGGCAGATTCCGCTTTACGGAGAGCTTCACCGTTTCATCCCCGCGCTCGCCTCATGGCACGGCGCGTCCATCATCGAAGTGCCCATCAAGAACGTGAACCGCGAACGCGGCGCTTCGCATTACGGAATCTCCCGCACTTTCCGTGTCTTCTTCGATCTCATCACTATCCGTTTCCTGCTCAAATATCTTTCCCGCCCGTTGCATTTTTTCGGCACGGTGGGGATGTTCAGCATTTTTGCGGGCAGCGCCGTTTCCTTCTGGCTCGTCCTGCAGAAGGTATGGCACCACACCGACATCATGTACCAGCACGGCCCACTGATGATGTTCTCCGCCGTCCTGTTGCTGGCGGGCCTGAACATGCTCGCCGTCGGCCTGCTCGGAGAAATGCAGGTGCGCCATTATCACGAGCCCGTCCAGCGCGCCCCGTACTCCGTCGATCGCATCCTGCGCGCGCAAAGCGAAGAGAGCACCATCTCCGAGTGATTGCAGAGGTCAGAGGTTAGATTGCAGAAGTGAAATCCAGCCATTTTTACCTCTGCAATCCAACCTCTGACCTCTGACCTTATCAAGGCGTTATAATTTCATCGGTCGCCATGCCCACCACAACTCAGCACGAATTGCGTCTAGCCAGCCGGATGTCGCGGCTCGGAACCGAAACCGCCTTTGAAGTCCTCAATCGTGCCCGCGCCCTCGAAAAGACAGGGCAAAGAAATCATTCACCTGGAAATTGGCGAACCCGACTTCGACACCCCCGCCAATATCGTCGAGGCCGGTGTCGACGCGCTTCACATGGGATGGACCCACTACGGTCCCGCTGCCGGTCTGCCCGACCTGCGCCAGGCCATTGCCGACTATGTCAGCCGCACCCGCAACGTCCCGGTTTCGAGCGATGAAGTCGTTGTCGTCCCAGGCGGCAAGCCGATTATTTTCTTCACGATTCTGGCATTAATTGAGGACGGAGATGAGGTCATCTACCCCAATCCCGGCTTCCCCATCTACGAGTCCATGATCAACTATTCGGCTGGGCAAGGCGATTCCCATTCCGCTGCGCGAAGAGCGCGACTTTTCCGTCGACGTCAAAGAGCTGGCCTCGCTGATTACCGACCGCACCAAGTTAATCATCCTGAACTCGCCGCACAATCCGACCGGCGGCACGCTCACCAAGAAAGATGTTCTCGAAATAGCCGAGGCCATCGGCGACCGCAACATTCTGATTCTTTCGGACGAAATCTACAGCCGCCTCATCTTCGAAGGCGAGCACTTCTCCATCATGAGCGTACCCGGCTTCAAAGAGCGCACCATTCTGCTCGACGGCTTCTCCAAGACCTACGCCATGACCGGATGGCGCATGGGCTACGGAGTAATGCGGCCCGATCTGGCCCTGCACATCGCGCGCCTCATGACCAACTCGACCTCCTGCACCGCCAGCTTCACCCAGGTTGCCGGAATTGCGGCGCTGCGCGGCGACCAGTCCTCGGTCGACAAAATGAGCGCTGAATTCAAGCGCCGCCGCGACGCCTTCGTCGCCGGCCTGAACAAGATCAAAGGCTTCTCCTGCCGCCTGCCGAAGGGCGCATTCTACGTTTTCCCCAACATTACGAAGACGGGCTGGCCGTCAAAGAAGCTGGCCGACGCGCTGCTCGAGGAGGCCGGCGTCGCCTGCCTCTCCGGCACCGCCTTCGGCGAATACGGGGAAGGCTATCTGCGCTTCAGCGTCGCCAACTCGCTCGAGAACCTGAATGCGGCCTTGACGAAAATTGAAGACTGGGCTGGGAAGAACTTGCGCTGAAAGTGGAACGCCGGGCGTCCCGTAGCTCGACCATGGGAATTTCCAAGAGACTTTGCGACCTCTGCGATCTCTCAGCGATCTCTGCGTTGAAGCTCTCTTTCATGCCTTTGACGTAGCCGGCCCGACTTGGTGTAAAATCCGCCGCTATGGCAAACATCGATCAGCACCCCGCCGGCTCCTTCTGTTGGATTGAACTCCACACCACCGATCAGAACGCCGCCAAGAGCTTCTACGGCTCTCTTTTTGGTTGGGCTCCCCATGACAATCCGATGGGCCCGAACGATTTCTATACCGAATTCAAACTCCAGGGCCGCGAAGCCGCCGCCGCATGCACGCTGCGTCCCGACGAGCGTTCCCAGGGCGTTCCTCCGTACTGGATGATTTACGTCGCCGTCGCGAACACCGACGCAGCCGTCATCAAGGCGCAGCAGCTAGGCGGGAAAATTCTCGCACCAGCGTTCGACGTTATGGATGCCGGACGTATGGCAGTCATCCAGGATCCCACCGGCGCGGTTTTCTGCGTATGGCAGGCGAATAAGAACGCCGGAATCGGAATCGCCGAAGTCGCCGGTACGCTCTGCTGGGCCGATCTAAGCACGAGCGATCCCAAACGCGCCTCCGATTTTTACTCCGGCTTTTTCGGATGGCAGATAGCCGCCGACCCGAAAGATCCGTCCGGCTATCTGCACATCAAGAACGGCGGACATTTCATCGGAGGCGTTCCGCCCGCAGTTCATCACCCGCCCGGAGTGCCGCCGCACTGGCTAGCCTACTTCCAGGTAGATGATGTGGATGCGGTTGCATCCAAGGCCAAACAGATGGGCGCCAAACTCTGTCTTCAGCCGATGACGATGGAAGGCGTCGGCCGTATGTCAGTGATCTCCGACCCGCAAGGGGCGGTGTTCTCCATCTTCAAGTCAGCGCGCTAAGTCGGCATGTACGGAAGGTTCTCCTCCGTGAACCGCTGTGTCCTCTGTGGTTAAGCTAAAGCCGACCAGCACAGAGGACACAAGGTTACCTGGCTCTCGGCGTCTCGGCGGTGAAAAATCGACCGCGCTGGCAGAGACACCGTCACACGTCACCCCCGCCTGTGACCCCGCTCACTGAACCCCGCGACCGCGCCAGTTACGCTCATGCTGTAAGCCTATGCGCCGCTTCTTGTGCTGCCCAAAGCTCGGCGCCCGCGAAGGAGCCACTCCATGCCTATTCGGAATTCGACCACCGGCGAAATTCTGCGTTCCTACAGCATTGACGAACTGAAACAGCAGGCTACATTGATGAGGGGCTACAACCTCGCCGTGCTGTACGCAGCCACGTCCGGGCACGCCGGCGGTACGCTCTCCATCATGGACATCGCCGCCGCGCTCTATCTTCGCGTCGCCGACCACGATCCCAAGAACCCCAACTGGCCCGACCGCGATCGCATCGTCTGGTCGACGGGCCACAAAGCGCCCAGCCTCTATCTCGGCCTAGCCTTCGCAGGCTTCTGTCCGAAAGAAGATGTCGCGCTCCTGCGCAAGCTCTATTCCCCCTATCAGGGGCATCCGCACTGGCTCAAACTACCCGGCGTAGAGGTTTCCACCGGGTCGCTAGGCCAGGGCCTGAGCATAGCCGTAGGCATGGCGCTAGCCGCCAAGCTGGACAAGAAAAATCACCACGTCTTCTGCCTCATGGGAGACGGCGAGCAGCAGGAGGGCCAAATCTGGGAAGCCGCGATGGAAGCGGGCCACTTCAAGCTAGACAATCTGGTAGGCATCATAGATCGCAACCGCCTCCAGATCGACGGCTGGGTAAAGGACGTAATGAACGTCGAACCTCTCGAAGAAAAATATCGCAGCTTCGGATGGGAAGTCCTAACCATCAACGGCCACGACATGAAGCAGGTAGTCGAAGCGCTGGAGAATGCCAAAGCAAAAGCCGGTTCCGGCAAACCCACCGTAATCATCGCCGACACCGTCAAGGGCAAAGGCGTCAGCTTCATGGAAAACATTGCCGGATGGCACGGCAAAGCACCCAACCTCGAAGAGCTAAACCAAGCCTTGAAGGAACTAGGTCTAGAAGGCCAGATTCCTGTCGAGCAGCTCTTCGCCCACGCCAAACAATACCAAGCCGAGGTCGAGCGCAAACTGGACGCCAAGATGCCTAAGTTCCACCGCAACTACTGGTGGAACGCCGCCGAAAACATGAAAGTGCAGATGAAGCCCACCCGCCTGGGCTTCGGCCAGTCGCTGGCCGCCAACGGCGACGATCCGCGCATCGTTTGCTTTGGACTCGACATCTCCGGCTCCATCACCATCAGCGAGTTTTACGCCGGTAAGCCCGAGCGCAAATCGCGCTGGATCAGCATGGGTATCGCCGAGCAATCCGCCACCTCAGCCGCTGCCGGCCTAGCCAAAGAAGGGCAAACTTCCCGTTTTCGGCACCTATGCAACCTTCGCCGCCGCCCGCAATCTCGACCAGATCCGCACCTCGATCTGCTATGGCAATTTCAACGTCCTGATCGCCGGAGCCCACGGCGGCGTCAGCGTCGGCCCCGACGGTGCAACGCACCAAGCCCTCGAAGACCTGTTCGCCATGTGCGGACTGCCCAACATGAACGTGGTCGTCCCCTGCGACATGGTCGAAACTCGCAAAGCCACTGACTATCTCCTGCTAAAGCACGTAGGCCCAAAATATATTCGCTTCGCCCGCGAAGCGACGCCCATCGTCACCGACGAGAAAACGCCCTTCGTCTTCGGCAAAGCCAACGTGATTCGCCTGCGTCGCGAGGCTGCGAATTTCATCGAAGCCTTCGAGACTAAACTGGAATCCGAATACCGCGACGAACACGAAGACCTCACCATCATCGCCTGCGGTCCCATGGTGCCTGAGGCCATGCGAGCTGCCTGGATCCTGAAGTCTGACTTCGGCTACGAAACCCGAGTCCTAAACTTGCACACCCTCAAGCCGCTCGATACCGAAGCCATCGTGCGAGCCGCCCGCGACACCAGCGTCGTCCTGACCGCCGAAGAGCACCAGATCGGCGCGCTGGCGTGGCCAGTCGCCAATGCCATCACCCAGTCGCCCGCGCTCTACGGCATCCCCACCATCACCGGCGCCATCGGAGTAAAAGACCGCTTCGGAGATTCCGGCGCGCCCTGGGAGCTAATCAAGGAGTTCGAAGTCTCCGCCGAACACATCGCCGCCAAAGCAGTGGAACTGATCGGGGTGAAGAAATCCCGCTCCGGGGAGCCGATGTCCGAAGTGCATTTGGTGGGGACAAAGTAGAGTATCGACATTGTAGATACCATGGGCTATACTGTGTATTATTCAGAAGGGAGCCCTTCATGAAGACACAGATGGTCAAATGGGGCAATAGCCTAGCTGTGCGCATTCCCAAGCCCGTGGTTGAGGAAGCCAAGCTGAAGGAAGGCGATGCGCTGGAGATCGAAGCCGCCGCCGAGGGCCACGTCGAACTGCGCCGGCCAACGAAGATTCCCACCCTGTCGCAGCTCGTTTCCCAGATCACTCCAGAGAATCGCTACGCCGAGATTTCAACTGGCGCGGAAGTAGGGAAGGAAGTTGTGGAATGGTGACATGGTGACTCCCTACGTTCCGGAAGCCGGTGACATCGTGATGATGGATTTCGATCCGCAGGTCGGCCGCGAACAGGCCAAGCGGCGTCCCGCACTGGTGCTTACCGATCAGCGCTACAACCGTGCCAGTGGCCTGGCCATAGTTTGCCCACTCACGAGCAAGCGCAAACCCTACCCCTTCGCCCTGCCCATCACCGTTGACCAGGTAGATGGCTCAGTTCTCGTCGATCAGTTGAAGAGCATGGATTGGGCTGGCCGCAAAGCGAAATTTCACTCCAAGTCTGAACCCGCGTTAGCAGGCAAAGTGCGGCAGTATGTCGCTGTTCTGCTCGGGCTTCGCTGACAAGAGTCGCGATTTTCGCGGAACGACTGCGGCTTAGGCGGTCAAGCCCGTTTGCCTCTCCCCAGTCGCGAATGGTAAAACCCTCCCGAGGGCACGCCCGTGAAAAAGTTCGCGAAGAAGACCGCCGCTATCTCCCTCCTCGCTCTTTCCGCGCTGCTCGTAGTGTTTATGGTGGCCCGCGCCGCCGACCGTTTGCGCCGCATCAACCTGCCGACCAGCAAGAGCCTGACCCTCCCCGTCCCGGGATACCTAGCCCGCACCAACAGCTTTCCCGCGACTATCGCCCTCAGTCCCGACGGCCGCTACGCCGCGCTGCTCAATCAGGGCTACGGCACCGAGGAGAGTGGCGCGCGCCAATCCATCGCCATTCTCGATCTCAGCAACAACCAGTTGCACGATTTTCCCGACGATCGCCTGAGCGACGACTACTCCACGCACCAAAGTTATTTCATCGGCCTCGCTTTCAGCAGCGACGGCAAGCATCTCTATGCCTCGATGGGCTCGATCACCGATCCGACGGGCGAGAAGCCAACGAGCACCGGCAACGGCATCGCGGTGTATAGGTTCACAGCCGGCGAAGTCACTCCCGAGCGTTTCCTCAAGATCCCGCCCCAACCCATCGCCGAAGGTAAAGAAGTAGCATTCGGCCTGCGCAAAACTCCTGTTGGAACCGCACTCCCATACCCCGCGGGCCTAGCCGTGCTTCCAGGTCTCAAAGGCGACCGCCTGCTCATCGCCAATAATCTTTCCGACAATGTCGTGCTGCTGGACGTCACCTCCGGGCAAATTGAAAAGTCGTTCGCGCTACGGCGCAAAAAATTCGATCGCGGCCGTTTTATCCCCACCGAATATCCGTACACAGTGATCGCCAACAAAGCCGGAACCAAAGCGTGGGTCAGCCTGTGGAATAGCTCTGCGATTGTGGAATTGGATTTAGAGACCGGCGATGTATCCCGATCCACGCGGATTGGTCTGTGGAAACATGATGACCCCATCGCTCCCAGCCCGCATCCCACAGCGATGCTGCTGAGCCCCAATGAAGACACCCTCTATGTGGCTCTCGCCAACGCCGATGTCGTGGCAGCCGTCGATCTCAGAGTCGTCGATCAGGCCTATACCCCTTATCACACCAATTTCAAAGACCCCGGATCCGTCCTCCAAGCCATCGCCCTTTCACCCGACGGCAAGTATCTCTACGCGGCCAGCGCCTCGCTCGACGCCGTCGCCGTGTTCGCGGTCAAGGAGCTGCCAAAAATGACCGCCGGTGGCCATAGCATCAAGGAAATACCAGATGAAGAACCGATAGGCTATATCCCCACCGAGTGGTACCCCAGCGCCCTAGCCGTCGCCGGCAACGATCTCCTAATCGCCACCGCCAAAGGAGAAAGCAGCGGCCCCAACAACATGCAGGCCAAGCTGGAAGGCGAGCGCAAAAGAAAACATCCCTACATTCCCACCCTGATCGGCGGCTCCATCCAACGCCTCGGCCTGGTCGATATCGACAAGAATCTAGCCGCCTACACCCGCCAGGTTGAAGAGGACAATCTGGTCCACTCCGACGGCGGCAAGCTCATCTTCGCCCGCGGAAGCAATCCCATCCGCCACGTGATCTATGTGCTAAAGGAAAATCGCACCTACGATCAGATCTTCGGCGATCTGCCGGTAGGCGACGGCGACGCATCGCTGACCATGTATGGCAAAGAAATCACGCCCAACCAGCACAAACTCGCGCTGCAATTCGGAGTGCTCGACAACTTCTACGACAGCGGAGAAGTTTCCGGAGACGGCCATCTCTGGTCCACCGCCGCCACCACCTCCGACTACAACGAGAAAACCTGGCCCATCAACTATCGGAACAAAGAACGAACCTACGACTTCGGCGGCAGCGTGGCCGAGGAATTGCCGCTCGAGCAGGGCATCCCCGACGTCGACGACCCCGCCACCGGCTTCCTCTGGGACAACCTCGCCCGCCGCGGTCTCACCTATCGCATCTACGGAGAATTCATCGCTGCCGTGTGGTGCAAAAGCCAAGAAGCGAAATCGCCGAAAGCGAGATCGCCGAAAGAAGGAACGCCGTCTCCCAGTGCCGCAACGTGCCCAGCTTCCGAAATTAAGCAAGGCGATCCACTGCCCGCGAACGTCGGCAACCCGCGCGGTGGCCCGAGCCCCTGGCCTTGGGCAATTCCGCAGATGAAGCGCATGCGCCCAACGAAAGCCGCGCTGCGCGATCACTACGATCCGCAATTTCCCGACTTCAACACCGACTATCCCGACCAACTCCGCGCCGACGAATTCCTCCGCGAGTTCGACGAGTTCGTGAAGGCGAAGGGAAGCGCCAGGGAACTTCCGCAGTTCATCCTCCTCTACCTGCCCGACGACCACACCCAAGGTACGCGCCCCGGCAAACCCACGCCGCGAGCCCAAGTCGCTGACAACGATCTGGCGTTAGGTCGCGTAGTCGATGCCGTTTCCCACAGCCCCTACTGGGACGACACCGCCATTTTCGTGGTCGAAGACGACGCCCAGGACGGCGCCGATCACATCGATGCCCATCGATCCACTGCTCTGGTCATCAGCAAGTACGCGCCCCATCCGCCGCAAACCTTTGTCGACCATCGCTTCTACACGACCGTCAGCCTGATCCACACCATGGAAGTTCTACTTGGCCTGCCGCCGATGAATCTGTTCGATGCACACGCCCCGCTCATGTCGCCTCTGTTCTCCGGCCCGGGAACGCAGCCGCCCTTTCAGGCCGACGACCAGAATCTGCGCAGCGGGCTCATCTATAAAGTGAACCAAAGGAATGCGGTGGGCGCCAGGGAATCATCGCTGATGAATTTCTCCCGGCCCGATGCGGCCGATGCGAAAAAGCTAAATGCGATCCTGTGGCAGGATGCCAAAGGCGACGTCCCAATGCCAACCAGAGAGCGCAGACCCTGAAGAAAATTACGTAGGGATGGCCGCCCTCGGCCGTCCAGCGGAGCGCCGCTCCGCAACGCCCCAGCAAGCTAAGCTACAATCTGCTCGTGGGTTCCCCGATCGTGTGCACCAACCTGCGCAAGACCTACGACGGCAAAGTCGAAGCCGTCCGCGGCCTGAGCCTGCAAATCGAAGCCGGCCAGTGCTTCGGACTGCTCGGCCCCAACGGAGCAGGGAAAACCACCACCATAGAAATCCTCGAAGGCCTGCTCGCGCCCACCTCCGGAGAGGTCCGCATCTTCGGCCACACCTGGAACGACAACCCGCGCCAATTGCGCGAGTGGATCGGAATCTCGTTGCAGGAAACGCGCCTCTCGGAAAAACTGTCCGCCCGCGAAACCATCGAACTCTTCGCCAGCTTCTACAGCGAACCGCGCCCTGCCGACGACATCCTAGAAGAACTCCAGCTCACCGAAAAAGCCGACGCCTGGGTAGGCAAGCTTTCCGGCGGCCAGAAACAGCGCTTAGCCGTAGCCACCGCGCTCGTGGGCAATCCCCGCATTCTTTTTCTCGACGAGCCCACCACCGGACTCGATCCCCAAAGCCGCCGCCAGCTTTGGGACATCGTCCGCGCCTTCCAGAAAAAAGGCGGCACCGTGCTGCTCACCACTCATTACATGGACGAGGCCGAGCGCCTCTGCGACCGTCTAGCCATAGTCGATCACGGCCAGATCATCGCCGAAGGCACTCCTGTAGATCTCATCGACCGCCTCGGCGGCCATCACGTGGTCGAGTTCCAGGTGAGCCATGCCAATAAGAACAACAACGGAAACGCGGACAACAACAACGACAACGACGATGACAATATTGCCCGCTGGCGATCGCTGCCCAGCGTGGAGTCCGTCCGTCGCGAGGATTCAACCGTCCTCCTAAGTGTCCGCGAGCCCCATCTAACTATCCCCGCTCTTCTGGATGCGGTAACCAACGACGGCCATCAACTCAAACACCTCAGCACGCGCCAGGCCAGCCTCGAAGACGTCTTCGTGCAACTCACCGGGCGCCACCTGCGAGAAGATTGAATGGCAACCACAGAAACCCACGCGCCGAACCTCCACGCTGATAACAATCAGCCGCCGCAGCCCATTTCTCCCGCGCGCCGGGTCTCGATCATTATGCCGAGCTTGGAAGGCTACAGAAAAGGGCCGTCGACGGCCTGTACCTAAAGGTGCTGCAGGCGATGAGCGGACTACCATAAGGACTTTCCGGACCAGCACGCGGGCTGCGGAGCCCGCGCGCGTGGCCCGTCCAAGCTCCGCTTGGGCGGGTCCTTTGCCTTTTTTCATCACAAACGCCCGGGCCACGCGTCACAGACAACCACCCCGCCATACGCGACAATAGGAACTTGATAGACGCAGCCAGAAGTGTGCCCGTCTCCCAAGACGGCCCGCGAGGCTGCCCCAAACCCATTTTCAGAGATCTTTGACAACCTAAGTTGAGGCGTTTAGCGGGCGTGAGCGAAGCGGGAGCCGCTGCCGAAATCCTAAGCGAAGCGAATGGATCTCGTAAGTCATTGGTTCTCAAAGACCTTAGCTGTAACTCCTTTAAAGTCAAAGATCTGGCCGGAATTTCCTCCTAACCCTATGATTCCAATAGCAAGGGGGGGAGGGGGGTACCGGTACCCACTGGTTACTACCTTCGGAGTTAATAGACGCAAATGACGAGAATGAGGTTTGGGGAGCAGCGCCGCTCGGCTCGATTTCGCCGATGCGATTTGTGCGTTTTCTGCCCGTCGCACGGGCGACTCCGAAACGAACCTCAGCCGGCACCCGCAGTGAAAATAACGGGTAACTTTCAGGCGCGAGCCGGCGTCCAAACAAATGGAGAACTCCATCGGTCCCGACTTGCGATCGGGGCTATAATGCTGTCAACCGACCGGGTTTCTGCGGGGTATCAAAATGACGTACCGTAAGTTGCTCCTCTCCCTGAGCCTGCTGGCGCTGATGGCAGTGTCGGCGCTGGCCCAGGATCAAACGTCCCAGACCCCAAGCGCGCAGCCTCAGGCATCGCAGCCGCAAGCCTCAAAAGATCAAACGGCGCAGCCGCAGAGCACGCAGCCCTCCCCCCCCTCAACAACCGATGCAACGCCAGCTCCGCCGCAGGATCCCTCGGCCAGCACTGGCTCAACTCCGCCTGCGGACAGTTCTTCGAGCAGCAGTGCCGGCAGCAACCCTGCCCCTAGCGGGCCGCCTCCCGTCCAGGAACCCGACCCCAGCAAAGTCAAGCACGATGGCGGCGAGGACGATGTGGACGCCATCGGCAACCGTAAGATCGGCGGGCGCGGCTTGGGCGACTGGTATTCGCTCGAAACCGAAATCAGGATGGGTAAGCAATACGCGATGATGGTCGAAAATAGCGTAAAGCTGGTTCCGGACCCGGTGGTGAACGAGTACGTCAACCGCATTGGCCAGAACTTGGTGCGCAATTCCGACGCAAAGGTCCCGTTCACCATCAAGGTCATCGACTCCGACGAAATCAACGCGTTTGCGCTCCCCGGTGGATTTTTCTACGTGAACTCCGGTCTGATTCTGGCGGCCGACGAAGAGGCCGAACTGGCCGGTGTGATGGCGCATGAGATATCGCACGTTTGTGCCCGCCACGCGATGCGTCAGATGACGCGAGCAAATTTGGCGCAACTCGCCACCATTCCTCTGATCTTCGTTGGGGGTGGCATAGGCTACGGAATCTACGAAGCAAGTGGTCTGGCCTTGCCGCTCACGTTCATGAAGTTCCAGCGCAATTTCGAAGCGGAAGCCGACTACCTCGGCCTGCAATATATGTACAAGACGGGATACGATCCGCAGGCTTTCATCAGTTTCTTCGAAAAGATTCAGGCGAAAGAGAAGAAGAAACCGGGCACGATCGCCAAGGCGTTCGCTTCGCACCCGCAGACGCCCGACCGCATTGAGGCGTCGCAAAAGGAGATCGCGACCATCCTTCCGGCGCGCCCGCAATACATCGTCACCACCTCAGAGTTTGACGACGTGAAAGCGCGGCTGGCCATGATTGAGAACCGGCACAAGATCATCGAAGAGAAGGATACGAACAAGCCCAGCCTGCGCCGCGCTTCAACCAGCGACAAGACATCCACGGGCTCGGGGTCGGACACGAGCGACGATGATCGCCCAACGCTAAAGCGCCGGGACGATACGAACCAGAATCAATAGTAGCGTGAATTCAGAGACAACAGAAAACCGGTGGGCCGCCCGCCGGTTTTTTATTGACGTTAAGTTTCCGCTGTCATCTTAAGCGGCAGTCGAAGGGGAAGGGGAAAGACCTGCATATTTCGGCGGCTCGCTCAGGATTACAGGGTGGGTTACGATCCCGCGGCCACCGACTTCACCGTGATCGTGGTGCCGTCCACTTCTCCGGTCACCTTTGCCTTCGCTCCGGCCAGATCGTTCAGCTTGTCGAGCGCGGCCTTATCCGAGGTCTCCAGGATGTAAACTTTGTCACCGACCACGAGCGCGTATTTCGATCCATGTTGGATGCAGCCGCGCGTGCAATCCGCGGCCTTGCCGGGCATTTCATGTTTCGCCCCGCACATGGCGTCGCTCACTTCGCCGGTCAAGGTCTGGAGCTTACCCGCAGCCAGCGCTGGAACCGCCGTTAGCCCGACCAACATCTGCATCCCAAACACCGCAGTCGCAATTCGATTAACTTTCATCGTGCTTTGCCCTCCTGTGAAACAGCGTGACAGTTCAAAAGCTGCCACTCGGTGATCACTATCATAGTGTCACCACCATGATGTCAATATTACGATTCTCGCGCAAGCTGCGGTTACAAAATATCTGCTCCTCTATACGCCGCAGTTTTCAACGTTACTGCGCCTTGAAACGGATCTCCACGTCCACGGTCTTGTCCTTCGCGTCCCGCGATTCATGAATGCTCACGGCCCAGCGTACGGCGCGGGGAAGGAGCTGTTCGGTTTCGTCCACAAATTTCTTGGGGTAATCGGCGTTGTAAGGCTGACCTTCGCGCAGATGCCACGCTGCCTGCATCCGAGCCTTGGCCTGGGTGTCGAGTCCTGCGATCTCCAACTCGCCCATTCTGTACAGGTCGCCTTCGACGATGTTCAGATCGTAGTGCACGGTGCTTTTCTCGTCGTCGAACTGGGCGTCGGGCTTGACTTGAACCGTCATATAGCCGCGGCTGCGGTAAAGCTTGTCCACGCTTTCGAGATCGCGGAGAAGCCGCACGGCGTCGGCAGGCTGTCCAGCCGGCATGTGGATGAGCGGAGCGACTTCGCTGATGGCAATTGCAGAGGTGCCCTTCCAGTCGACGCTGGAGCTTGAATAAATCCTGCCCGGCGTCACCGGAACGATCGCATCCACCTGAAGCTCGGACGCGCCCTGCGCATCCGCCGCAGGGAGGTGCGGCACCACGCGCGCGTCGGACGGACCAAACGCGGCTTTCAAATATCCGCGCTGCAGGTACACGGGGAGCAGGTCTAGCTTGGCGGCCGCCGCGAGAGATGAGCGCAGGTATTCCGCTCCCGTGAGGCGGCGCCCGGCGTTTGTGAGCAGAGCCGCCTGCTCGGGCGAAGCTCCCGGAAATTCGACGTTGCGAATCCGGATAGTGACTTCCTCGACCCGATACACGATTGCGTTCAGGGCATCGCTCGACTCTTCTGTATTGCGCAGGAAATCTACCCGCCCGGGAAATTGTTTCTCGGTGAGCAGGGCTTGCAGCGCCTCGGAAACCCGTTCCGGAAGGTTGCCGGCAATGGGTAGCAACTGCTTGAACAGCGGCACGCTGCGTTGCACGGCGGTGAGCAGTTCGTCGTCGGTGAACCAGACGAAGTTCTCAAACTGCGCGGGGACCAGCTTGCTCTTGTCGGTGTCGGCGAGCTGCAGTTCGAGTCTCACGCCCGCGCTTGAAGAGGAATACGAATACACAACGCTGCTGAACAAGCCGGAATCGCCCAGGAGCTGCACCGCCTCTTTAAAATCACCGTCAGCGGCGTTCTGGCCCATCTGCAGGCCGCTGGCCGCAAGAATCTCTGTGTCGGTGTAGCGCGCAGTTCCCGTGACTTTCAGCCCGATAAGCTTGTAAGCGGCTGCGGAAGCTTGGCCAGCGCTGGTGGTCTGCTTCTGGCCTGCAGCGGCCGAAAGGAGCAGGGACAGGCAGAGCGCGAGCCGCATAACCCGGCTCATTTGGATCGCTTCCCAGCCCCGGCCGCGGAAAAATTATTGTGCTTCACGGCGATGTCCATGAAGGCTTTGGCGGCGCGGCTGAGCGATTTGTCCTTGCGGAACACGAGCGCGAGGTCGCGCCGGATCTGCGCGTCGGCGAGGGTGATTGCAACCAGCGCCTTGGCCCGGATGTCTTCCTCGATATTCGAGCGGGCGATGAATCCGACGCCGACATCGGCCGCCACAAAACGCTTCAGCAGTTCGCTCGAATCGAGTTCCATGGCCAGTTTCGGCTTCAAGTGATGGTCATAGAACAGCGCATCGAGTGCGTCGCGGGTGTGGCCCAGTTTGGGCACGACGAGCGGATAGGCGGAGACCTCGGCGACGGTGACGGTCTTCTTCGCCGCGAGCGCATGACTCGGAGCTGTGATCACAACTAGTTCGTCGCGATGAATCATCTGCGCCTCGAGCCGGTTGTCGGTCACGGGCAGCGAGACCACGCCAAAGTCCACCACGTTTTCAATAATCGACTCGAGAATTCTGGCGTAGTCCGAGCGCTTGATGCTCACGGCGACGTTCGGATAGTCGCGTTTGAATTGCGCGAACACCTCGGGCAGGATGTGCAGGCAGGTGCCTTCATTTGCTCCCACGACAATTTCACCGCGGGGCACGCGCTCGGTTTCGGCAATCTCGTTGAGGATGGTTTTGCGCCGCTCCAGCGTCTCCTCGGCATACTTGAAAAACAATTTGCCGGACGCGGTGAGCGAGACGCGGCCACCGGAGCGGTCGAGCAGGCGAGCGCCTACTTCTTCTTCGAGCGCCCGAATTTGAGACGAGATGGCGGGCTGGGTGCGAAAACGCTTCTCCGCCGCGCGGGAGAAGCTGGAGAGGCGCGCCACTTCCAGGAAGATTTCGAGCTGATCAAAATCCATCGTGTGCTGCCTCAGACACTATAGCGAGCCTGGGGCAATCACGGAAGGGCAAAGGTGGTGTGGTGACGGGGCTTGCCCCGTCTAGGCGGGGCAAAGCCCCGCCACCACACGTACCATCCCATTTGCCTAGACGTTGATTACCGCGATGAGTTCCTTTACGGCGGCGGCGCTCTTGTCGAGGGCCGCTTTCTCTTCCGGAGTGAGTTTGATCTCGATGATCTGCTCGATTCCCTTGGCGCCGAGTTTCACCGGGACGCCAACGAAAAGTCCGTGGATGCCGTATTCTCCGTTCAAATACGCGGCGCAGGGGAGAATCTTTTTCTTGTCTTTGAGGATTGCCTCGACCATCTCGGTGGCGGCGGCCGACGGGGCGTAGTAAGCGGATCCAGTCTTGAGATATTTAACGATCTCGGCGCCGCCGTCGCGGGTGCGTTGGACGATGCGATCGAGCGCAGCCTTCTCGATAAGTTCGGTGACGGGAATGCCGGCGACTGTCGAATATCGGGGAAGCGGGACCATGGTGTCGCCGTGCCCACCGAGGACGAAGGCGGTTACGTTCTCGACGCTAACGTTGAGTTCCTGGGCGATAAAAGTGCGAAAGCGGGCGGAGTCGAGTATGCCGGCCATGCCGATCACGCGCTCGCGCGGAAAGCCGCTCAGCTTGTAGGCGGCCTGCGCCATGGCGTCGAGGGGATTGGATACGATGATGAGGATGCAGTTCGGCGAATGCTGCACCACCTTGCCGACAACGTCGCTCATGATTTTGTAGTTGGTATTGAGAAGGTCATCGCGGCTCATGCCGGGCTTGCGTGGAATTCCCGCGGTGATAACGACAATGTCAGACTTGGCTGTGTCGGCATAGTCGTTCGTGCCGAGGATGGCGGAGTCGCGTTTCTCGACCGGCATGGCCTGGAGCAGGTCGAGGCCCTTGCCTTGGGGAACGCCTTCGATGATGTCGATGAGGACGACATCGGCTAGCTCTTTCGATGCGATCCAGTGGGCGGCGGTGGCGCCTACGTTTCCGGAGCCTACTATCGTTACTTTATTGCGCATGAAGTTTCCTTTCGTAATGTTCAGTAAACAATTCCCTGTAGAGACGCGGCGAGCCGCGTCTCCCACGGCGGAGACGGGGCAAACCCCGTCTCTACACTCAGGGGATGTCTCAGTCCGCCGCCACCGCGACGCTCATGTTTTCGATCATGCAAGTGGCAAACTCGCTGGTTTTCACTTTGGTGGCGCCTGGCATCAGGCGCTCGAAATCGTAGGTTACTTTCTTCTGTTCGATGGTACGCTCCAGGCTCTGCTCGATCAGATCGGCGGCTTCGGCCCATCCGAGGAAGCGGAACATCATGACGCCCGAAAGAATGACGGAGCCGGGGTTGATGACGTCCTTGTCGGCGTACTTGGGAGCGGTGCCATGGGTCGCTTCGAAAATGGCGTAGCCGTCGCCGACGTTCGCCCCCGGAGCAATGCCAAGGCCGCCGACCTGCGCGGCGCAGGCATCCGAGATGTAGTCGCCATTCAAATTGGGCGTGGCCAGAACGCTGTATTCGTCTGCGCGTGTCACCACCTGCTGGAAGATGGAGTCGGCGATGCGGTCGTTGATCATCAGTTTTTTCTTCCAGGTGCCTTTGCCGTGCGTGGCATAGATGGAATCGAGACAGTCTCTCACTTCTTTGTAGATAGTCTGGCGGAATTCTTCCTGGGCGAACTCCAGGCCGGGTTCGACGAGGTTCGCGTTCTCCTCGATCGTGATACCAGGCTTCTTATCTTTGTTGTCGATGATCCAGCTCTCACGCTCGGTGACGACCTTGTCGCGGAACTCTTCCGTGGCGAGATCGTATCCCCACTGGCGAAACGCTCCTTCGGTGAACTTCTGGATGTTGCCTTTGTGAACGAGCGTCACCGCTTTGCATTTGTTATCGAGAGCATGTTGGATGGCCATGCGCACCAGGCGCTTGGTACCGGTCACGGAAATCGGCTTGATGCCGACGCCGGAATCGAGGCGGATCTGCTTTTTGCCGCCCTTCAGCATGTCTTTGTTGAGGAACTGGATCAGCCGATCGCAATCGGGCGTGCCTTCTTCCCATTCGATGCCGATGTAAACGTCTTCCGTGTTCTCGCGGAAAATGATGATGTTCATGCGCTCCGGATGTTTCACGGGCGAGGGCACTCCGGCGTAATACTTCACCGGACGTATGCAGCCGTAGAGGTCGAGGGTCTGGCGCAGCGCGACATTGAGGGAGCGGATGCCGCCTCCGACGGGCGTGGTCAGCGGGCCTTTGATGGCGACGCGAAATTCGCGGATGGCGGCGACCGTGTCGTCGGGAAGCCAGTTCTGAAAGCGAGCCTTGGCTTTTTCGCCGGCAAAGACCTCGTACCAGGCCACGGAACGCTTGCCGTTGTATGCCTTTTCGACAGCGGCGTCGAAGACGCGGACGGACGCTTTCCAAATATCGCGGCCGGTGCCGTCGCCTTCAATGAAAGGGATGATCGGGTGATCGGGAACGCGGTACTTGCCGCTGCTGTATTCGATCTTTTGCCCGTGGGATGGGACAGGAACTCCGTTGAACGATGCCATAACACTTGCCTCCAGAAGGCTTTAAGGAACCGGATCATTATAAATATTGAGGGAAGGGAGAGAAGGCTAGCCATCACAGGGGAATGTGACGACGATCACAATGGGGCGCGGCTTAGCGGAGCTCGCCGCCGCGCCACCCACTGCTCTCAAGTCCTAGAAAAGCGCGAGATCTGCGCCCCCTGCGTCTCTGCCACGGAGCACATTAGCGTTCGATCTTCACTGACTTGACCACTACGTCTTTGTTGGGACGGTCCTGACGGTTCCTGGCGACTTTCGAGATTTTTTCCACGACTTCGTAGCCTTCGACGACCTCGCCGAAAATTGTGTGTTTGCCGGTGAGCCAGTCGGTGTTGCCGACGGTGATGAAAAACTGCGAGCCGTTGGTGTTGGGGCCGGAGTTGGCCATGGCCAGCTTCCCAGCCTTGTCGAAACGATGTGGCGAACCTTTGGTTTCGTCTTCAAACTGGTAGCCGGGACCGCCAAAACCGGTGCCCATCGGGTCGCCGCCCTGGATCATGAAGTCGGGAATCACCCGATGAAAAACAGTCCCGTGGTAAAGGGGATCTTTGGTCTTTTTGCGGGTGGTGGGATGGGTCCACTCGCGCTTGCCTTCGCTCAGTTCGACGAAGTTGGCGACGGTCTTGGGGGCATCCTTTTCAAACAGGCGGCAAACAATGGTGCCCTCGCTAGTTTCGAACACGGCATAGGTTCCGGGTGTGCGGGTCATAATCTCCTCGAATTCCTAAATTAATCTTCCTTGCATGGCTTCTTCACGCCAGCCGATGGTTTCGTGCGGTCTAGGGCTTGGCGGTGGAGGCACCGGCGCCATGGATTTCGATGTGCGTGATCTTGACGGAACGAAGCGGGCGGTCATTTGAGTCGCGCGCCATACGAGCGATTTGCTTGACGAGTTCGACCGCCGCGTCATCGCACTGGCCGAAAATGGTATAGCCGCCATTGAGGCTGGGGTAGGGAACTTCAGTGATAAAGAACTGCGAGCCGTTGGTGTCGGGTCCGGCGTTGGCGTAGGCAAGACGGCCGGGGCGATCAAACTTGACGCTGGGCGAAGTCTCATTCTTGAATTTGTAGCCGGGATCGCCCGTGCCGTTGCCGGCGGGATCTCCACCCTGAATCATAAAACCGGGGATCACGCGGTGGAAGATGGTGCCGTCATAGAGTGGGACGCCTTGCTTTTTCGCATGGCCGATGGGGCTGGTCCAGTCTTTGGTACCGTTCGCAAGGCCGATGAAGTTCTCGACTCCGACCGGGGCAACTTTCGGAAACAGCGTGCAATGGAAGTCGCCGGCCGTGGTGTGGATGATGGCGGTGGGCTCGGCCTGAGCAACGCCGAGCAGGGAGGTGGAGATTATCAGGACAAGCGTGTATATGAGAGTTCGCATGGAGCCTCCTGTAGTGTTTTTTGGCAATCCTAATTCTACGACAGTCGATCCTAGCTTGTCGGTCGCTCGACCGTTCATCTGCTACTTTGCATCTCGTGGCTGACACGCTCGGCTTCGCGGAAAACGCGAAGCAGGTTGCCGCCCAGAATCTTGCGGATATCGTCAGCGCTGTAGCCGCGGTCAAGCAGGGCTTGCGTGATCTTAGGCAGGTCGGCCGCGGAGTCGATGCCTTCGGGAGTTGCGCCGCTCACGCCGTCAAAATCTGAGCCCAATCCGACGTGCTCGATGCCAGCGACTTTGGCGATGTGGTCGATGTGATCGATGAGCGAACTGAGCGGCGGCCGCGGAATTTTCGCAAACCACTCGCGCTCGATGCGGTCCGAGTCGAGGCTGGTGACGGTTTTTCCGGCGGCCTTGAGCTGGTCAGTGTAGGCCTTGATGGCGGCGTCGCGGTCTTTGGCCTGCGCCTCGGCGGCCTTGCGGTAGTTCTCGTCGATGAAGGCGCTGTAGAAATTCACCTGGACGACGCCTCCGTTCTTCGCGACGGCGCGCAGCATGTCGTCGGTCATGTTGCGGGGATGATTGGTGAGCGCGCGCGCAGACGAGTGCGACGCGATGAGCGGTGCTTTACTGACGGCGATGGCATCATAGAACGTCTTGTCGGCGACGTGCGAAATATCGACGAGCATGCCCAGCCGGTTCATCTCGACGACGATCTGCTTTCCCCCCTCGGTGAGGCCGTTGTGGTGCTCGACTTTAGGATTGTCGATGTCGCCGGAAGAGTCGGCCCACTCGTTGGTGTTCGACCAGCTCAGGGTCATGTAACGAACGCCGAGGCGGTAGAAATCGCGGAGCAGGCGAATGTCATTTTCGATGGAGTGGCCGCCTTCAATACCCAGAAGTGCGGCGAGCTTGTGCTCGCGGTGGGCGCGCTCAATGTCGTCGACGCTGAAGGCCATCATCATGCGGTCGGGATAACGGGCCGCCTGCTCGTAGACCGAATCGATGAGATCGAGCGTGTGACGGGCGAAGTGGCCTTGGTTGGTTTCCGGTTCTACCCAGATGGAAAAGAACTCAGCGCCCAGATTGCCGGCCTTGGCCTTGTCGAGGCTGATGTGGCCGGGATCTTTGGGGTCGGTCGATCCGATGTCGTAGTTTTCGTCCAGGAAGCGCTGGGGTGTGTCGGCGTGTGTGTCGATGACGATGGCGGAGTTGTGGATCTCACGGGCTTTCTCGCTGACAGTCTGTGCATACACGGGGACGAAACAGGCGAGCGCGATTGCGACGGCAAATGTGAGCTTGTTCATGGCGAACAAGAATTCTATACGATGCGGGAAGATTTGCTCATGGAGCGGCGGTGTTCTCGCGCGTCCGGCGGGCGCATCGGGACGGGCGAGGACGCCCGTCGCTCCATCATTATTCATCCTGCCGTCACGGCGGAGAGCGCTTGCTGGACGCACTGCTCAAGCGGTTGGTCCGTGTTGATGATTGTTTTGGGATAGGTTATGGGTTCGAAGCGGGCTTTCATTTCGAGGTAGAGCGCGAAAGTTCGGTTGTGCGCGGGGTGCGAGGGGTCGGGTTCAAGGTCGAGACGGCGGCGAGCGGATTCATCGGAACAGGCGCACTCGATGATCGTCCAGGGCTGGGCGAGTTCTCGGGCGAGCGCCAGAACGCGATCGATCTGATAGCTACGAGAGAAAGTGCGGCCGTCGAGAAAGATTTTGCGAGTGGGGGTCGCTTGCAGCAGGAAGCGGGCAGCTTCGAGCATCACCTCCATCACGAAGTCGTCTTGCAGGACAGAGTATTCGATGTCTTCTGGCGAGAACAGGGCGGCGCGGATCTCGTCTTTGCTAAGTAGAGCGCCTTCGGTGCGGCGTACCAGTTCGCGAGCGAGCGTGCTTTTGCCGGTTCCGGGAAGGCCTGCCATGAGAACAATCATCCTGTGGAGAGTGTAGCGGGGACAGGGTTCAGTTGGAGGCGCTTACCGCAGTGGCAGCGGCGGTGACGGTGCCCGGTTCGGTCACCGGTTCTTCCCCCGGCGGACGCGCGAAAATCGCCTGCGTCTGACGCCAGTCGTCGTACCGGTCGGAGACCATTACGTGGAAGCACCAATGGCGGCGCTCTTCTTCGGGTTCGACCAGGCCGAGGGCGTTCAGATAGAACAGGTAGTGTTCGACGAATCGAATCTGCTCGTTCGTCATGCCGCGGCGCTGCAGATCAACCGTGATACCAGCGAGATGAGAAGACGCGGTGTCACCATCCACTGGGGCGGCGTTGCGATTGCGACGGCGAAGCTTCTTCTGCACCTTGACGGTACGGACGGCGGAGTTTACCTGGATCTGTGCGTGGAACTGGCGGTAATAAACCTCGGAAAGATCCTGCACGAAATCACGGGTCCACGGGCGGCAAAAACGGCGTGAAGGATCAAGACTGGACTCAATCTTCAGAGATTCGCTGGCCTCGATGGGCACGAGCGCGCCCGAGGCCTTGAGCGCTTCCAGTTGGTCGTCATCCTGAATGCGCGGCAGATCAAGGCGGTCGATCTCCTCGTTCTGCCGGAGCAGGGAATCGTGCGTCGGACGGAACAAGGGGTTCCAGAGGACTCCGAAGTGTCTGCGGACGCGCAGGAGACGACGGTGGCGAACACGTTGCAGGGCAAAGGCGGTTTCCGGCGAGGCGATCACAACGAAAGCGAGCGTCAGCGCAGTGAGCAGTGCGAGCGCCAGCGGCTTGCGGATTTTCAAACTTCGCGTTGCGGGTCTACGCATAGTGCAATTCGAGATCCATTGCCTCCGGTGGAATAGTCCGCCGATCTGTGCAAAACCTCGATTCTCCCAGAGGAGTTGCAATTGTAAACCACAGGTCAACAATCTTGTGAAGCAATTCGGCCTAAGCCCTATTACTTAGGGGAGTTGTGGGTGGTTACCAGAGCGCAATTCGCTGATTCTTGGTACCACTACTGTGGAAAGGCACCGCTTGGAAGACGGTAAAATTGGACTCTCGAATGCTTGCTGCCCGGCCCCCGGAAGGGCTTCCGATTTCAAGTAGAGACGGGCTAGCCGCGTCTAAAAAAATGGGGCTGGCCCCGACCCTACTTGCGCAGCAGGTCGGTGAGCGCTTGAATCATGACCTGGCCACCGACTTCGGCAATCGACGTGGTCAGGGGAATACTCTTCGGGCAAATCTCGACACAATTCTGAGCGTAGCCACATTCCTGGATGCCGCCGTCGCCCATGAGTGCCGCCAACCGCTCGTGCTTCAAAGCCTGGCCGGTGGGATGGGTGTTGAACAGGCGCACTTGCGAGATGGTGGCAGCGCCGACAAATCCGGTGTGCTCGTTGAACTGAGGACAGGCTTCCATGCAGCAGCAACACGAGATGCAGTTCGATAGCGGATAGGTTTTTTCCTGGTCCTGCATGGTCATGCGCGGCCCCGGACCGAGGTCGTAGGTGCCATCGACCGGTATCCAGGCTTTGACTTTCATCAAATTCTCGAAGAGCACGCTGCGATCGACCGCAAGATCGCGCACGATCGGAAATTTCGTTAACGGCTCGAGTTTGATGGGCTGATCGAGGTGGTCGAGCAGGGTGGAGCAGGCCATGCGGGCGCGCCCATTGATCAACATGGCGCAGGAGCCGCAGATCTCTTCGAGACAATTCGAATCGTAGGTGATGGGCGTCGTCTGCTTGCCGTCGCGGGTGACGGGGTTGGCTGCGATCTCCATCAACGCCGAAGTGACGTTCATATTCGGCTTGTAAGGAATCTCGAACTCTTCCCACGACGGCTTGGCGTCGGGGGTGAGTTGGCGTTTGATTTTTAGGATTACGGCTTTATTGTTTGCCATTTATGCTCTTAGCCTTTAGCTTCTAGCCCTCGCTGCCCCTAATACTTCCTCGGCCGTGGCGGAATCAGCGCCGCATCCACCGGCTCGAACTCGAACTTCGGCTCGTCCAAATCGGGCGCGAAGGTTGCTTTCGTGGTCTTCATCCAGTTCTTGTCGTCGCGCTCGGGGAAATCGGGCTTATAGTGCGAGCCGCGAGATTCGTCGCGCATGGCCGCCCCCTGCGCGATTACGCGCGACAACTGCAGCATGTTGTAGAGCTGGCGCGTGAAAGCGATCGTCGTGTTGGCCCACTGCGCGCGATCGCTCAGGTTGATCTTCTGGAAGCGTTGCAGCAGTTCCACTACTTTGGCGTCCGCTGCCTCACACTTCTTGTTGTAGCGGATAACCGTGCAGTTCGCGGTCATGGTTTCGCCGAGTTCGCGCCACAGCAAGAACGGATTTTCGTTGCCGTCGGCTTTCATCAGTGCGGCGTTGATTTCCTGCTGCCGCTTACGCTCTGCCTCAAAATGTCCGTTGCCGGGCGCGCCCTGCAGACCGTTGGCGTATTGCACCGCACTCGGCCCGGAGACGAAGCCTCCAAAGATGCACGACACCAGCGAATTTGCCCCCAGGCGGTTAGCGCCGTGGTACTGGTACTCGGCCTCACCCGCCGCGAAAATGCCGGGAATGTTCGTGGACTGTTTGTAATCGATCCACAGGCCGCCCATGGTGTAGTGCATGCCGGGGAAAATCTTCATGGGCGTGACCCGCGGATCGTCGCCCACAAACTTCTCGTAGATTTCGAGGATGCCTTCCAGCTTGCGGTCGAGAGTCTTGGCGTCGATGTGAGTGAGGTCGAGGTAGACCATCGGCTTGCCGTCGATGCCGAGGTTGTCCTCGAACACCACTTTGAAAATCGCGCGGGTGGCCACGTCGCGCGGAACGAGGTTGCCGTATTTCGGATACCACTCTTCGAGGAAATACCAGCGCTCTTTTTCCGGAATCGACTTGGGGTCGCGTTTGTCGCCCAGAGTTCTCGGAACCCAGACACGTCCGCCTTCGCCGCGCGCCGATTCCGACATGAGCCGGAGCTTGTCTTCGCCGGGGATGCAGGTGGGATGCACCTGAATGAACTCGCCGTTCGCGTAATAGCAGCCCTGCTGATAAAGCGCAGACTGCGCCGATCCGGTGCACACCACGGAATTGGTGGACTTGCCGAAGATAGCGCCACAGCCGCCGGTCGCGATGATGATGGCGGCGGCCGGGAAGGTGCGGATTTCCATGGTGCGCAGGTCCATCGCACAGATGCCCCGGCAAACGCGGCTGCCGTCAAGCACCGCCGAGAGAAACTCCCAGTGCTCGTATTTCTTCACCTTGCCTTCGGACTCGTAGCGGCGGACCTGCTCGTCGAGCGCGTAAAGAAGCTGCTGGCCGGTGGTTGCTCCGGCGAACGCGGTGCGGTTATAGAGCGTGCCTCCGAAGCGCCTGAAATCGAGCAGACCTTCGGGCGTACGATTGAAGGGAACGCCCATGCGGTCGAGCAGATCGATGATGCCGGGAGCAGCCTCGCACATGGCCTTGACCGGCGGCTGGTTGGCGAGGAAGTCGCCACCGTAAATGGTGTCGTCGAAGTGGATCCAGGTGGAATCGCCTTCGCCCTTCAGGTTCTTGGCGGCGTTGATGCCCCCCTGCGCGCACACCGAATGCGAGCGCTTTACGGGGACGATGGAGAACAGGTCAACCTCTCCGCCCATCTCAGCAATCTTGATAACGGCGGCGAGACCTGCCAAACCTCCGCCCACTACGATGATTCTTGGAGCTGCCATACTGTATGAATCCGATCTGCCGGGCTCAGCCCGTCGCGCATCCTCGTACAATCTCTCGCACAACCACTATCGCATTACGACACTTTCCGTAGTATTGGTGTCTAAAGGCTGGTTCGGCGTCGCCAGAAATCCGTACATGCTGCCCGCCCCGATTGCAATAAGCACAAGAGCGAGCGCGAGGCAGACATAGCCAAAGCCGCGGCGCGCCGCTTCGCCGGTCGTGATCCCCCACTTCGCGGCGAACAGCCACAGGCCGTAGCTGAAATGCCAGCAAGCGGCGACGATGCCGATGGCGTAGAAGGCGATCATCCAAGGGTTCTGAAATTCGAGCTGGACCTTAGCGAAGGACTGCATAGGATGGGTCGGCAGGTGCACGCCGGTGAAGCGCAGGAAGTACGTGTGCTGCGCTATAAAGATAAGCGAGATGATGCCGGTCCAGCGATGAGTGGTGTAGAGCCAATTGCCGGTCCACGGGTAATTGGCGACGTTGCGTCTCGCCTTGATACCAGATCCAAAGGCCGTAGAGGCCGTGGTAGGCGATCGGAATCCAGATGAAGAACAGCTCCAGCAGAAAAACGAAAGGCAGGCTGTTCAGAAACTCGACTTGCTTGCCATAAGCCGCTGGGCCTTTGAAGGCTTCGGCGTTCGAGATGAAGTGTTCGAGAAGGAAAGCTCCGATGGGTACGACGCCGCTCAAGGAATGCAGACGGCGCAGCAGGAACGAGGTACCCTCGCCAGCGCGCAGTGGAGCGACGCCGGGCTTGATTATGGGAGCGACGGGATTGGCAGTTGACGCCACGATGACGGCTCCTTACGTGGTCCGATGTACAAAGTCGCTATTATCGTTTTGCGGGGGAAGGGAAGTCAAGAAGAGTTGTAGCAGGAGCGTCGTAGCAAGGATGTTTTGCGCAGAAACTCAGTTTTGTTCCCTGCTTTCGAGACGAATCATTTTGATTAGTTACAGAGCCGGCAAGCCGCTAGAATCCAACACGTCATCAGTTGGCGAGCGCGAACCGCAATGAGAGCGATTTCAATATTTATGTTGATTTGTGCGGCAGTCGCGTCGGCGCTGGCGGTTCCGGCTCATTCAAGATGGGCACTGCATTCCTATTCCGGCAAAAGAGACTCCTACATTGAACAGCCGAGCTGTCATCCGCTTAAGTATTTCTTAAGCGATCCCAAGCGTTTCGACTATGGTGACGACCTGTTCGGGAAATCGCCCGCGGACCTTAAAGACAAGGTTGAGTCGCAGCACATCGGCAAGATTGCGGACTTCACGATCCATGAAGTGATTCACAACATCAACCACGGCGACCTGGTTATGAAGATGATTCTAGTGGAACGCAAGGCTGGCGAGTTCTGTGAAATCTTTCAGCAGCAATACGATGCGGTCATTGTCATAGCGGAGCCAGCCTATCTTGTCAATGTCAACTCGGAGACAATCCTTGCCACCTCCGACCGTGTGACCGGGAATGGCGCGTTCCTCGTAGAAGAATACTGGACCTTCGACAAGGACGGGCCGATTCCGCTCTTTGTGAGTGCCAAAATCAAAGAAATTGCGGACAAGCTTTTGCCGCAGGGCCGTACCATCATGAACGGCAGTGCCTTCAACATTCGTACTCTTAGGTACTCCACGCCCGTCTGGCAGGCAGGAGACGCGCACTGTTGTCCTTCGGGCGGAAGCGTCCACATACAATTCGCTCTAAAGAACCATCGCCTAAGGGTTGTCAACCAGGGCTTCGAGCCCAACTAGGCGTAGGCTCGGTTTCTGGGCGAGGCGATCGGGCTAGGTGGCTCGATTAAGGTTGGTCATGCCGCGATCCATCCACTCCAGGAATCTTCGGAATGCGGCGCCACGATGGCTGTAGCGGGA
Source organism: uncultured Acidobacteriaceae bacterium (assembly GCA_963779995.1). GTDB lineage: Bacteria > Acidobacteriota > Terriglobia > Terriglobales > Acidobacteriaceae > Acidiflorens. The sequence continues at coordinate 310,398 of CAVZZY010000002.1, forward strand.
CTTTTCTTCCGAATCCAGTTGGGCGAACGTCTTTTGGATTGCGGGGAAAAAGAAGAGCGGGTCATACCCGAAGCCGTTGACGCCCCGGGGCGCGTCCAGAATGATCCCTTCAGCGGTGCCGCGGAAGGTGTGAACAGTCTGGCCGTCACGGGCGACGGCCAGCACGCAAATAAAACGCGCGGTGCGCTTTTGTTCCGGAACCCCTCGCAGTTCGCGCAGCACGCGCGCGTTGTTGGCTTCGTCATCCGTGTTGCATTCAGCATTGTGTGGTTCGTCGGCGGCGTAGCGGGCAGAATGAACCCCGGGAGCGCCGCCGAGGGCGTCAACCTCCAGGCCGGAGTCGTCGGCTAGAACCAGTTCGCCGGGCACGGCCAGACTATAGGACTCCGCTTTCTTACGCGCGTTCTCCTCGAAGGTGGCTCCGTCTTCGATCACTTCGGGCAGAGAAGCAAAGTGCGGGATGTTTGCGACGGTGATGCCGTAGGGTGCGGCGGCTCCGCCGAAATCACGAATCTTGCCGGAGTTTGAGGTTGCCAGCAGAACGGTGCGCGCGGTCATGCGGCGGGGCTCACAAGGTTCGCCCGTCTCGCTGGCCGTCGCGTACTGACCCAAGCCGCTTTAAACCATTTCGGTTTGAACCAGGCGAAAACGAGCACAGCCAGGCTGATCAGCGAGAGGATGTTTCCGAGGAAACGATCGACCGTCCGGCGGAAGTGAATGCGAACATCGCTGCCTCCGGCGGCAATGGGGATGACGATTAGGCCGGTGACATCGGTTTTCTTTGTTGCGGTAGGCTTGCCGTTCACGACGACCTCCCATGCCGGATAACTGAAAAGGCGCACGGTCAGATTTTGCGCTGCGGCGGCGTGGACCGTGAAGTGTCTTTCCGTCGGCCCCCACGCCAGCATTTCGCTCTGAACTTCTGCCCCCCTGTCGTCGCTGACGCGGGGCAGACTTTTGTTCAATTCGTAGGCGTCGTCTCCGGCCGGGACGTACTCGTCGGTGCCCTCGTATCCGATGCCGTCCGCGACGGCATCGCTCATCTGGCGGATATCGGCGGCTTTCTCCCACCAAGGTGGCTGGAAACGATAGCCGGCGACGATAACCGCGGCCAGCAGAACGGCAGACACCAGGACGCGCGCGGTCCAGTTCCAACGTTTCGCGGCCATGGCCAGAAGCATGGCCAAAGCGGCGTTCATCGACAGCAGCCAGCGGAAGGGAAGTTGCACGAAGCGGAGCTCGGGCAAGTGCTGCCAGAACAGATTGCTCACCGAAAGCAGCAGGACCGCGCTGAAGACGCCCAAGGCGGAAAACAGCGTCCACGGACTTTGGTTAACGGTTGCCGCACTACCCGCGACTGAACTGTCGAGAGCCTGCCCTGAGATTGCCGAAGGAGCTTGCCCTGAGATTGCCGAAGGGTTTGCCCCTGCGCTTTTCACCCGCCAGCGGCGCGAAAACCAAATGGCGAAAGCGATGACGCCGATTTCGACCACCGCTACGGTCGAAACCAGAAGATTAAATCGGTTGTGATCGGGATCGGGAAGAGTGGTGAAAAGAAAATTGTCCTGCGGCCGGACTCCCGGTGACAGCACCTCTCTGATGTTGATCCATCCTTGTTCGTAAATTGCCGGTAGCAGATAAAACGAGGCCAGACCGACTCCGAGGAGCATCGCCAGCGCCGTCTGGACTAAGGTCGTCCGAACAACGGGACGCCGGACCTTTAGACCCCAGACCGATGATCGTTGGTGGGCGAGTTCGCGCGCGGCCACAGTCGCAAAGAAGACCAGCGCCAGCCCGGCCGTCGCGTAATGCATCATCACCGCTGCCGGTACGTTCGTCAGCCAAGCCGCGGCCAGGATGAGACTCAATCCCAGCGTCGGGCGAAAATCAGGCTCTGATTCCCGCAAAAAAAGCCGCAGAAAACAAAGCAGCAGAAGCGGCAGCAGCTCCGACGCCAGCAGTTCGGCGTATGCGCTCCGCCAGTAGACGATGAGCAAGTGGTAGGGATTCAGCGCATAGAACACAGCCGCAAACAACGCGTCCGCGACCGGGAGCCACTCGCGGGCGAGTCGGTACATGGCCGTTCCGGCAAGCGTGAGCGCAATCCAGCAATACGCGCCCGGCACCATTGTCCAGGGCAGTGCGAAACCGAGCGCGGCGCCCAGAGTCCAGGAAGCCGGGGGATAAAAGAGGAAGCGAGGCTCGCCATATCCCCAGTACGCCAGCGCGGCCCAGCGCGGATATGCAATGCCGTGCTTCCATTGTCCGAGCACCTCCATCCACGAAAACAAGTGGAACTCGAAATCATGCCCGGAGGGACTGCCCCGCCAGAAAAACGGAGTGATGGCTACCAGACAGCAGCCAGCGAGCACGAACGCGCGCGAGACCGGACTTCTGAGCAATTTACCCTAACCTCAAACTGACAGACTGTGAAAAAAGTGAAACGGTGGATAGGATCCTCAAGCTGCATCCGACATCCGTAGAGACACGTCTTAGCGCGTCTGCAGCGTCCCCGGAGACGGTGCGAGCCCTGTCTCTAGAGGTAGAGCAATTCTATTGCATCAGAAAAATTCTCGAAAAATTAACCGCATTGAAATCATTTAGGGGCGGGGTCGAGGTAATCTGCGATGAATCATGTGGCACAGACCACCGGGGACTCGGCTGATACTAAGCGGGACAGTCAGCCGGGTTCCCGGCTTTTTCTGGGATCGTGTTCGCTGGGATCAGGTTCGGTGGGATCGGGAGCGATCAGGCGAACGCTTACCGGCTGCCTTCTACTGACGAAGGGTTACTGATTGACGCTGGCCGGGGTTCGCTGTTGTCGCAGTTCGGCGAGAAACGCTTCTTCTTCCAGCGCACTGCCGGTCCGCAGCAATTCGAGGAGGGGATCCTCCCCGTCGCTTGTGGCGCTGCTGGTCTGGCCTGGGTCCTGGTTCAAATCGACCGCGCTGGCGACGAGAGCGCGAGGAGAAGTTTCCAGTTGCGGAGTGGCGCCGGGCTGGCCAGTGAGGAACTCGATGAACTCGCCGACGCTTTTGCGCTGCTCTTCCGTGCGGGCGGGGAATTCAACGCCCATGCCATGTCCGGGATGCATGACCCGGACCAAGCCTTCGGTGTGAATCTCCAGCCCGGCGGCGCGCAGGCACAGATCGACGGCGGAGGACTGAGGGAATGGAGATTCGGTCTGCACGTAGCAGCCGCCCAGACTAAGATCCGTGAGTTTACATTGGCGTGGCTGCGTCGGGTTCTTCGGGCAAAGCATCGTGCGAGCGGGCAGCCAGCCACGCGCTCAGTTCCTCGCGCATCTGCCGGCATCCATGTCGAGAAAGCGCAGGCCGGTTTGACCGTTGTCAGTGCTCCAGGCAACCTCCGCGTCACCTGCAATGCGAGCACCGCCGTCGGGCAGCTCGAAGGAGATGTGAACCAGAACCGCGGACGGAATTGGCTTGGCCGCCAGCACATCCATGCCGCCGGTGCTGAGGTCGAGCAGAATGCCTTCAACGGTATTGCTCTCGTCGATACGAATCGAAACCGCCGCCTGCACGGCGACCCGCAATGCTTGCCGCCTTTCGCGCTTCAGCAGCGCGGTGGCAGCGCGCAAGGTGTTTCGAGCTTGCTCGAAGGTGACCGGCTTGGTGAGGATGAAATGAGCTCCCGCGCCGAGGATGGAGCGGATCTGAGAAACATCGTTTAGCAAGGCAACGGTGACGGGCGGATCGCGGTCGGGGCCAACCTGGCGGCTGCAAGCTTCCAGTAATAGAGAGGCCGTTTCGGGATCGTCGAAGTCGACGATTACCTGATCGAAACGCTCCTCCGCCAGTCGTGTCGCGGCCACCTCGGCCGCGTTCGACCGATCCACCGCAACCCCGAACTGCGCCAGGGCCTGAATCAGCGTCTCCGCAGTCAGGTCATCCTGGGACACCAATAGTGCCTGCAATATCATGGAACCGAGCCTCCCGCCTCGCGCTCTACCTCTACCGTCAGGCTTCTACGGCCAGCGCGGAGTTACGCTACGCCCTGGTTTGGACGCAGGCGAGGATTGAGCGCTGGCCTTGGCAGCCATCGCGTTGGAGTTTTCATCGTCCACTTCCGTCAGGACTGCGCTATCGTCTTCGTTGTCATTTTCGGCAAGCAAAGGCGCGACTTCCCGCAACTTCTCGGCAGCCTGCTGCAACATCTCGATCTGCTTGCCCAGTTGTGTGTACTGCGCCTGCTTGCGGCGCAAAACCTCATGGATATCCTTCATACAACCCCCTGCGCCTGACTGTAGGTTTGGAGCAAGGCAAGGTCAACGCAAAACCCACCGTGGGCTGTTACTCCAGTAATCGAACCATGGGACGTACGAGGACGCAAGCAGACCTCTAAGCGGCTCTCCGATCAGGCTCGGCTAAGGAACACGAAGCAGCGCAGACGGTCGCGAGGAGGGGCTGGCGCGACCTGAAAACCGAGCCTCCTCCCGCAAAGGCCATCGAGCCGATCAAGCAGCTTGTGCTCAAAATCAAAAGCCCCGCCGTGCGGCGGGGCTATGAGGTGAGTGTTCTGAAGGACAACAAATCTAGTTATGTCCCGATCCTCTTGCGACGGAATATTCCAGCGATACCCACAAGCCCGGTTCCGAGAAGACCCAAGGTTCCGGGTTCCGGGACAGTGACCGTCGATGTACCCATACGGATGTGCCCGATACCCTGGGTAAGCTGTCCGTTAACCGTGTAGATGTTCTGGGTCGTAAATCCATTTTTCACTAAACGACCGTTCCACAGCTCGCCCACGATTTCACCGCTGAGAACGTAGGTCAGGTTCTTTTTACCGGGCGCGCTCGTCAGAGTCCAATCGATCGGACCGACGAACCAGCCGGTGAAGAGCGCGCAACCTGCGCCGCATTTCTCCCCTGTTAATTTGCTTGCCCACTTGCCGACGCCCGTCACGTCAAATGAAGTGCCGTCCGCCGCCGTGGTCGTGCCCCCGGCAAAAGTTCCGCCATACCGGAGTGTGCCGGTGGCCAGAGCGCCGGTCGTGAAGCTCACCGTTCCGAGAGAGTGTCCAGCAGCAGCTGAGGCGGTACCCCAGGTCAACAGTTGCGACCCAACCGAAGAGATGCCCGTACTCAAAAGACTAATCGTGCCAAACTCGTTCGTGAAAGTAATTGTGTCCGCCCAAGCGGCAAGCGGCAACATTAGAGCCAGCAGTCCCAGAACCAACACTCGCCTCATATTACTGCCCTCCCTTTTTCGGTTGCGTTCCCGAGATTCACCTTGAAAAATAGGGTTCAAGGCGCAGGTCGCCTCGTTCCAGTGCTGCACTTGTCATTCCAAAACTGTGGAAATTCTGTTCTTATTTCTTATCAATAACTTACAGCCGTCCTCCATACCTATTTCACAATCAGGACTGCAATCTCGTGCACACTTAGCAACTATTGCTTTCCCACTCGGCGGCTACCGATAATAACATGGACCCGGAGTTTAGCAATTGGCCCGATCGTGCTATTTAGGCGCTCAACAGTGGCATTCCGCTACTCAGCCCGTTCCCCTTATCTTTCGGGTTGAGCAGTTCTGGGGGAGGGCTGTTCGGGCGTCCCGCGATTCTTTGAATCCGGGGCGCTTCTTATTTGCGGCTGCTTCCAGGATTACCTGCCAGGGTCGTCTGAGAGCATCGGTATCTCTGCACTTTTGCCTGATGACAAACTGCAGTAGGCGGCGTCCAGAATGAGTTGGTTCTGCCAACCTTGCCGGCCAGGCGCAGGAAACACTTCCCGACCTTCAACTGCGGCAGCGAAACTGTCCGCCTGTCTCGCGTAAGCAAGGTGGTTGGAGACGGTTTCTTCGGCGGCGCGTTGTCCGTCGCGCCACAGTTCCAAGTGAATCGGTCGTTCGACACTCAGCGCATCGTTGGCCCGCAGGGTGCCCGCGTCACCCACAATCTCCAACGGCGTGCGATAGTGAGCACGAGTTGAAACCAGCACCGTGGCCAGCGTGCCCTGCTGAAACTCCAGCGACAGCACGGCCGCCGCCTCCACATCGCCCGAATTTTCGTCTGCGCGACCGAGGGCGCTCACCAGCCGTGGTTCATCCTGCAGGATGTAACGCAAGGTGTCGATGCAATGGACGCCCACATCGGCGATAGGGCCGCCTCCCGCTATCGAGCGGTTGTAAAGCCAGGTACGAGCATGGCCTGTCCCAGAATACGAGAACTCCGCCCGGGCAAAGATCGGCCGCCCAATGTCACCATCGGCGACCCGCTCACGAAATCTCGCCGTGCTTTCCGCAAAGCGAAAGATCTGGGCGACGCCGAGAAGAACGCCAGCCTTGCGCGCCGCTTCGACCATCCGGCGGCATTCTTCCGCATCCATGCCCATCGGTTTCTCGCACAACACCGGCTTGCCGGCGGCAACCGAGGTGAGGACATCCGGCAAGTGGCAGGCATTTGGAGTGGCGACCAGAACGGCGTCGACTTCGGGGCAGCGGCAAAGTTCTTCGGTGGAGACGAAGACACGCGGGATCGCATATTGCGCGGCAGCCTCCCGTGCCTTGTGCAAGTCGCGGCGCGATAGAGCGACCACTTTGCAATTCTTGGCAAGCGCGAAGCCCGGCATCAAGCGCCGCACGGCGTGCAATCCGAAACCCGCGATACCAAAGCGAATCATGCGAGCCTCATCGGCTTCTCTAAACCGTCTCCTCGAAACGATCTTCTCTTAACGGCTACGTGTACGGATAGAAGACGAAAAACAGCAGCGACAAGGCGGTCAAAGCCCAGAGCGCCGGACGAACCTCCCGCAAGCGTCCCGAAACCAATTTGCAGAAAGGATACAAGACAAAGCCCGCCGTCATGCCAATGCCCACGTTATATGTGAACGCCATCAGCACGATGACTCCAAAGGCTGGAACCAGTTCGGTGAGGTCGTCAAAAGGAATACGCGTGATCGGAGTCAGCATCAGCAATCCAACGAAGATCAGCGCCGGTCCGTATGCCTGGGGCGGGATGGCGGAGATGAACGGCGCGAAGAATAAAGTTCCGACAAAGCATAGCGCCGTGATGACCGAGGTCAGGCCGGTTCGGCCACCAGCTTCCACTCCGGTGGCCGACTCGATAAACGCGCCGGAGGTGGTGGTCCCAATCACGGCAGCGAAGGTTGTGGCGAGCGCGTCGGCCATCATCGGGCGCTCGATCTGCGGCAGGTTGCCGTCCTTGTCGAGGAAGCCCGCGCGCGCCGACACACCGATGAGCGTGCCCATGGTGTCCACAAAAGCTATAACAAAAATCGTCAGGACGACCGGAAAAAATCCCCAGGTGAATAGAGTGTGCAGATCGAACTGGAAAAAGACGGGCTGCAGGCTGGGCGGACGGCTGACCCAACCTGTCGGCGCGGGAGCGACCCGAGTCACAAAACTGAGAACAGCGGTGGCGAGGACTCCGCTAAGAATCGCGGCCGGGAAGCGGCGAATGGTGAGCACCGTCATCAGCAGGAAACCAAAGATGGAAAGCAGAACCGAGAGCGAAGTGATATGGCCCGGACGGACCGGCGCACCGGGCGATCCCAGGGTAACAATGCCGGTCTGATTCAGCCCGATGAAAGTGAGAAATAATCCGATGCCGACGGCGTAGCTGTAACGAAGCGTAGCGGGAATGGCGTCGACCATCCACTGGCGGAGGCGGAACAGGGTCATCAGAATAAAAAGAATTCCGGCCAGGAACACCGCGCCCAGGGCGCTTTGCCACGTGTAGCCGAGCACATGAACAACGGTGAACGCGATGAAAGCGTTTTCGCCCATATACGGACCGATGGCAAAAGGGCGGTTGGCATAGAAGCCCATCAGCAGCGTTCCGAAAATCGCGGTGAGAATGGTGGCCGTGAGCGAGGCGCCAGCCGGCATGCCGGCAGTTTTCAGGATGGCAGGGTTGACGGCCACGATGTAGGCCATCGTAAAGAAGGTGGTAAGCCCGGCGACAATTTCGCGGCGGACGGTTGTCTGGTGATGAGAGAGTTCAAAGAACTGATCAAGCCAACGGTTCAAGATGCCCTCGCGTGGAAAATCAGGATTGTACATTCACCGCGCGCGAAGGACGAATCGAGACGAAGTTTTTCCTCTGTGTCTCAACTGTGTACCCCCGTGTCCCCTGTGGTCGCGCTCCAGAACCAGCGAACAGCGAGAAACTACAGACACAGGGGGGAATAACAGAGAAAGGCGACTTCGAGTGCGTTCCTGACCGGTCAACGACGAGCGATCAGCGATTACCCAATTCGGCGAGCAGCATGGGATCGATGTTGCCGCCGCTGATCACGGCGACGTTGATCGCCGTCTTGGGCAACTCGTCGGCATGGAAAAGAAATGCGGCTGCGGCGACGGCGCCGCTCGGTTCGGCGAGCGTTTTCGCATTCGCACTCAGAGTGCGCATAGCCGCGCGAATCTCGTCTTCCGTGACGCTGACGATGTCGTCAACATAGGCGCGGATGTGTTCGAAATTGATGGCACCGATGCTCTGCGTGCGAAGACCGTCGGCCAGCGTCTGCGAGACCTGCTCCGCAGGGGCGGAGACGATCCGTCCGGCGCGCAAGCTGGCGCGCGCATCGGAGGCAAGTTCAGGCTCAACGCCAATCACGTTCACTCGTTGGCCAAGCTTGGGTTGGACAAGCTTTGGATTACTGAGAGGCTTGCTGAGCTTAATGGCGGCCGAGACGCCGCTGATCAGCCCGCCCCCGCCGACCGGGACCAGCACGGTTTCGACGTTCGGCAGGTCTTCGAGAATTTCGAGGCCAACCGTGCCCTGGCCGGCGATGATCTTTTCGTCATTGTAGGGCGGCACGATCGCGTAGCCGTGCTCGGCGGCCAGTTCTTCGGCGCGCAGGCGGCGTTCTTCGCTGCTCGGGCCGACAACGACGATCTTCGCTCCAAGCGCGGCGGTAGCGTCAAGCTTGTTCTTCGGAGCGTTGCTAGGCATAACAATGATAGCCCTCACGCCCAGTGCCCGCGCCGCGTAGGCCACGCCCTGCGCGTGATTGCCGCTGGAATAGGAAATGACTCCGCGGCGGCGTTCTTCGTCGCTAAGGGATGCGACCTTGTTATAGGCGCCGCGCAGCTTGAAAGCGCCGATAGGCTGAAGGTTTTCGAGCTTAAGGAAGAGCTTGCGTTGATCCCCAGCGCCTGTCCATTCCAGCAGAGGCGTGCGCACGGCGATGCCCCGGAGAAGCGTGCGGGCTTGCTGAATGTCAGCTAGGGTTACGATGCAGGGTCTCTCCTTGGCGTCTCGGCGGTGAAAAGGCTCAAATCTCCAGTATCACCGGCATGATCAGCGGCCGCCGCTGCGTCTGCCGCGAGATGTAGCGCTTCAGGTCGGTGCGGATTTTCTCCTTGATCACGCCATAGTCGGCTTTCTCTTCGGCGCTGGAGGCATCGAGCGTCTCCATGACAATCTCCCGCGCTCGCTCGATCACGCCGTTCTCGCCGGGAGCGAATCCTCGGGTCACTATCTCGGGCGAAGCTTCGACGAGTCCGGTGAGCTTGTTAATGGCGATGATCGGCATCACGAAGCCGTCTTCGCTGAGATGGCGGCGGTCTTTTATCACTAAATCTTCCACTACATCTGTGCGCGAGCCGGAATCGATGCAGACGCGGCCCACGTTGATGCGTCCGGCCTTGCGCGCTCCGAGATCATCGATTTCGAGAACGTCTCCACTCTCGATCAGCAGCACGCTGCCGACCGAGCCGTGCATCGACGCGGCCAGTTCGGCATGCAACTTGAGCTGCCGGTATTCGCCGTGAATCGGCACAAAATACTTGGGCCGCACCAGGTTGATGATGAGCTTCAATTCTTCCTGGCTGGCGTGTCCGCTGACGTGGATCGGAGGATAAGAGCCGTCGTCATAGATCACGTGCGCTTCGCGGCGGAAGAGGTGGTCCACCATGCGGAAAATGGCTTTTTCGTTGCCAGGAATGATGCGCGACGACAGTACGACGGTATCGCCCTTTTCGATTTTCGCGTGCTTGTGGTTATCCACTGCCGCCCGCGACAGCGCCGACATGGGTTCGCCCTGCGTGCCGCTGATGAGGACGCACACTTTCTCCGGGAGCGAAGTTTCTCATTTCGCCGGGATGGATCAGCATGCCCTCGGGAATCTGGACATAACCCAGGTCTTCGGCGATCTCGGAAGAATTGTTCATGGAGCGGCCGATGAAACAGATCTTGCGGCCGTGCTCGCGCGCCATGTCGACGGTCAGCTTGATGCGGTGAATCGAGGACGAGAAGCAGGAGATGAAAAGACGCCGCTGGGTGCGGGCAAATACCTCTTCGAACTTGCGGCGGACAGCACGCTCGCTCGGAGTGTAGCCCTTGCGCTCGACGTTAGTGGAATCCTGCAAGAGCGCCAGCACTCCTTCTTTGCCGTACTCGGCGAAACCGTGCAGGTCGAAGAGGCGGTTATCGGTCGGCGTAGGGTCGACCTTGAAGTCGCCGGTATGCAGCACAACCCCAATCGGTGTGTGGATGGCGAGCGCGACACAATCGACCAGGCTGTGCGTTACCTGCAGCGGATGAATTGTGAATGGCCCAACCTGGAAGCGCTCTCCGGGACGAATTTCGCGCAGGTCGGCGTCATCGAGGAGCTGGTGCTCGTCAAGCTTATCTTCGACGTAGGCCAGCGTGAACTCGGTGCCCCAGACCGGAACGTTCAGTTCGCCGAGAATCCAGGGCAAAGCTCCGATGTGATCTTCGTGGCCGTGAGTGAGGATGATGCCACGCACGAGCTTGCGATTTTCAAGCAGGTAAGAAATGTCGGGAACGACAATGTCGACGCCCAGCAACTCGGCTTCGGGGAACATCAGGCCGGCGTCAACCACGATGATGTCATCGCCCCAGCGGATGGCCATGCAGTTCATACCGAACTCGCCCAGCCCGCCTAGCGGAACAATATGCAGTTTTCCTTTTGACATTAGACAAATCGATGCTAGCACAGCGAGAGGTTCATGTAGAGACGGGGCTCGGCCCGTGTGATTTGGACACGGCGGGAGACGCGGCAAGTCGTGTCTCTACAGGAACTCGGAGGCGCGTTAGGTTGGCTGATAAACTCGTACTTGAGAATGACGGACAAGAATAGGGTCGAGAAAAAATCGTGGATGCGGCGGCGCGTCGAAGGCGCGATCCGCGGAGGTCTGACTCGCGCGTACGAGACGATCAAGGTTGATCCCGGGCGCTTCCTGATGCAGTTGCGCGTGGCGCACGGGTTGCCGCTGGCAACTTTTCACGGAGTGTACACGCTGCCGGTGGAACGCCTCGACGATGTGGCGGAGTCGGTGATCCGCGGCGGCATGAAGCTGGCGGCGGCGGAAGGAGCGGGGTTTGGTCTCGGCGGAATCCTGACGATCGTGCCGGACCTCGGGATTCTTTCGGCCATTACCATGCGCACCATCCAGAAGCTCAGCCTGATTTACGGTTTCGAGTTGAACACCGACGACGAAATTGCCGAGCTATGGATTGCAGCGGCCAGCGCCGCCGGGGTGGACATCAGCCGCGAATTGCTGGAAAAAGAGGTGGTCAACCGCTTCGTGCCGCGCGTGATCCAGCGGATTGCGGTGAGGGCCGGCGCCGAAGTGGCCGAGAAGTGGGCCGGACGCCTGATTCCGATTACCAGCTCGGCCATCGGGTGCGCCCTGAACTATTACTTCGTGAAGGCGTGGGGCGAGCGGGCACGGGCGCACTTTCGCGGGAAGCATGTCGAGGCGCGGCGCAGGTTCTCGGAGGAACAGATGCAACTTCCGGCGGCGGTGTCGCCGATGTTGCCGTCGTGATCAGGTTTCCAGATTTCCCGATTTGCTGTGTGGACGGCTTTAGCCGCCGAGGGCGCGCACTCCCAGGTCGCAGCCGTTCTACCGCAGCCACTCCTCCAGTTCAATGCCACGCTCAGTCTTTTCGTCACGATATTTAACGATCACCGGTGTGTAGAGCGACAGATTCCATTCGTCGGATTTCCCCTTGCCTTTTTTCACGGCGCGCGAGCCGGGGACGACCACGGCGTTCTCTGGAACCTCCAGAGGCCGCTCCGCTGTTGCCCGGTAGATTTCGCCGCGCACAAGATCATAGAGCGGCGTGGATCGCGTCAGAATCGTTCCCGCCCCCAAAACCGCGCGGGTGCGCACCAGCGTGCCTTCGTATACTCCGCAGTTGCCGCCGACCAGCACATCGTCTTCGATAATTACCGGAGCGGCGTTGACGGGTTCCAGTACGCCTCCGATCTGTGCGGCGGCGCTCAGGTGCACACGCTTGCCGACCTGCGCGCAAGAGCCGACCAGCGCATGCGAGTCGATCATCGAGCCTTCATCCACGTAGGCGCCGACGTTGATGAACATAGGAGGCATGCAGACAACGGACGGCGCAACGTGCGCTCCTTCGCGGATAGAAGAACCACCGGGCACCAGGCGAACCCGATCGGCGAGGGTGAGGCGACGGGCTGGGAAAGTGTCCTTGTCAATAAAGGAAAGTACGTCTCCGTCCGACATTTTTACCAACTCGCCAAGCCGGAAGCCCAGCAGGATGCCTTGCTTCACCCAGGCGTTGACCACCCAGTGTCCGCCGACATTCTCAGCGGCGCGAGCCTCGCCCCGAGTCAGAGCGGCGCGGAAGTCGAAAAAAGTGGCGCGGGCTTCGTCGGGATTGTCGATCGTTTCGCGCGTCGCGAGATGTTCAATGACCGACTTCAAAGTGGATAGTGAATGTGACATAGGAAAGTAGGGATCTGTGAAACTCTTGGCGCCGAACGGCTGACGACTGATGGCTGATGGCTGCCTTACGCCACGCACTTGCATTCGCTGCGGATCAGCACCCCGGGCATTTGGTGAGTCGCCTCGCGCGCCTCGGTGAGAGTGCCGTACGGTCCGTGCCAGCGCGAATGATTGGGATCGTGTCCGGCGGGGCGTCCTTTGCCCGAACTGCACTGTCCGCAGGATCCGCGGTGCAGCATCGCTTTGTGCGGGCCCGCTGCCCAATTTTCGTAAATATAGAATTCGGTGGCAGCGGCCGGCGGGGCCGCGGGCCGGGCAACCAATCCGGCGTCGGTCGCGATCTTCTGCAGCTTTGATCGCGTGTCGCGGCGCATGGGAAGCAGGGGCAGGCGATAGACTTCTTCAATCTTCCCCATCATCGCGAGCACGGCCTTCACCGGCAGCGGACTCGATTCGATGAAATTGGCCAGCATCAGCGGAAGATACTTGCGGTGGAGGGTGCGCGCGGTGTGCCAGTCGTTCCCGAGAGCAGCGCGCGTCATCTCCGCCATTTCGCGGGGAATTTCGTTGGAGGCAACCGAGATCACGCCCACGCCGCCGAGCGCGATCACCGGCAGAGTAACGGCGTCGTCGCCGGAAAGCACGAGAAAACTCTCCGGCACCGAGTTCAGCACCTCCGCGATCTGCGTCATGTTTCCGCTGGCTTCCTTCACGCCCGCGATATTCGCGACCTCGGTCAACCGCGCCAGGGTCACGGGTTCGAGATTGGCGGAGGTGCGGCCCGGCACGTTGTACAGGATGACAGGCTTGTCGACCGCTTCGGCGATCGCGCGGAAGTGCCGGTATTGGCCTTCCTGTGTCGGCTTGTTGTAGTACGGCGAAGCGGTGAGGATGGCGTTGACGCCCGGCCGCGCCGCCACTTCTTTCGCTTTGGCCACAGCCTCCTGCGTCGAGTTGGAGGTGGCGCCGGCAATAATCGGCACGCGTCCGGCGACGACTTCGATGGTCACATCGATGACGCGCAGCCACTCATCGCGGTTGAGCGTGGGAGTTTCTCCCGTAGTGCCGCAGGGAATCAGAAAGTCGATGCCCGATTCCACCTGCCAGGCGACCAGATTACGCAGGGCGTTTTCGTCTACCGCGCCGTCCTGAGAGAACGGCGTGACCAAAGCCGTACCACATCCTCGCAGTTGCATGTGTTAAGGATAACTCTTCTCGAGAGCGCTTGCATGAGCTGGTATTGCTCGTGTGGGGACGGCCTTTGCCCGTCCAAGCCGAGCGAAACTCGGCAGTGCCTGCGGCTTTACCGAATCCAGGGAGCGCTCTAAAGTTCGCGCCAGACGTTGCGGAACTCGTAGAAACCGGTTTTCCCCGCCAGCCACTCGGCGGCGCGCACGGCGCCTTCGCCGAATCCGCGGCGCGACTTGGCGTCGTGGCACAAATAGATTCGATCGCTGGCGGAATTGAAGATCACTTCGTGCATGCCGACTACGTCCCCCTCGCGAAAGGAAACGATCTCGAGTTCCTGACCTCCGCATTCGCGCACAATCTTCTGGATGGTGATGGCAGTTCCGGAAGGAGCGTCTTTTTTTTGCGCATGATGACGCTCGAAAATCTCGCCCGAGTAATCGTATTTCAGCGCGGCCGCGGCGGTTGCGACAATCTCGAAGAACAGGTTTACGCCGATGGAAAAATTCGACCCGTAGAGAAAGCCCGTCTTTGCGGAGAGCACCATTTCCCGCAAGCGCGGCAATTGCTCGTACCAGCCGGTGGTTCCGACGACGAGGTTCTTTCCGGCGCGGATGCAGGCCTCGGCATTGGCCATGACCGCGGAGGGCGCGGTGAAGTCGATGGCCACGTCGAAGGGGGCAAGGAAAGCGGGACTGAGGGCGCAGGCATCAGCGTTTTCGTCGACGTCCAAGGCGCGGACATTGTGGCGGCGCGCGTGCGCAACTTCGGCGACCACCGAACCCGTTTTGCCGCGCCCGAGAATCAGAAGATTCATGGAGAAACCTTTCACCGCCGAAACGCCGAGGGCGCAGAGAAAAATCTGGAAAACAAATGTTTAGCTCGCGTTCTTGGTTTTCTCCGCGTCCTCGGCGTCTCGGCGGTGAAAACCACTTTACGCAAACACTTCCGGATCGACTTCGGCGAAAAATGCGTGGTGCAGGCGCCGGATCACCTCGGCCGCGTCGTCTTCCTCAATCACGAAGGTCAGATTAATCTCAGAGGCGCCCTGTGAAATCATGCGGATCTTCACATCCTCAAGAATGCCGAAGACCTTGGCCGCGATTCCGGGGGTGTCACGCAAATTTTCGCCCACCAGACAGACAATCGCCTTCCGCCCCTCGTACTTCACGTCCGCGATTTTCGCCAGATCGGCCGCCAGCGCCGGGATGGCCTCGTTGGTCTCGGCCGTCACCGAGACGCTGACTTCGGAGGTGGAAACCACGTCCACCGCTACGTTGTGACGATCGAAGGCCTCAAAGATGGACTTCAAATATCCGTGCAACAGCAAACGCCGCGGCGAGGCGACCTCGACGAGCGTGATCTTTTTCTTGAGCGCGATGGCCTTGAAAATATTCGTACAGCGTGGAGCACGAGCCGTGATCTTTGTCCCTTCGCAGGTGGGGTTCAGCGAGTTCAGAACATAGACCGGAATGTTTTGCTGAATCGCGGGCAGAACGGTGGCCGGATGCAGAACCTTGGCGCCAAAGTAGGCGAGCTCCGCGGCTTCGTCAAAGCTGATGACTTTGATGCGGCGGGCCTCGCGAGTAAGGCGAGGGTCGGTGGTCATCATGCCGTCGACGTCGGTCCAGATTTCGATGCGTTCGGCATTGAGTCCGGCGCCAAAAATCGCCGCGGAAAAATCCGAGCCTCCGCGGCCGATGGTGGTGGTGATGCCGGCCCGGTTGGAACCAATGAACCCGCCCATCACCGGAACCTTGCCGCCGTCGAGTAAAGGCTTGACCTTCTTGCGCAGGCGCTCGTTGGTTTCTTCGAACTGCGGAACCGCGCGGGTATAGGCGCTGTCGGTGAGCAGACATTGGCGCGAGTCCACGTGCGCACCGGGCAATCCGCGGGCAACAAATGCGGCAGCGATGATCTTGCTCGAAAGCACTTCGCCGAAAGAGGCAACGTAATCGTAGGTGCGAGGAGTGATTTCGCCGACCGCGCCAATGCCGCGCAGCAACTCGTCCAGATCTTCGAAATCGGCGCCCAGGTCGCCGTGAAATTCAGTGAACAGGGCGGTCCCGAGCAGTTCCCCGGCAGTGTCATAGTGGCGTTCGCGCAAGGCGCGTGCCATTTTAAGAGCGGTCTTGCGATCACCCTCACCCGCAGCCTTTCCCATGGCGAGCAGGGAATCGGTCACCTTCGCCATGGCGCTGACCACCACCACGGGACGGTCCGCCAACCGTCCTTGTACGATGTGGGCTACGCGGTCGATCGCCTTGGCGTCTTGCACCGAGGTCCCGCCAAACTTCATGACGATCATGGGCGGGGATGCTCCTTGAAGCGGTTGCCAGTAGCCAGTAGCCAGTGGCCAGACAAACGTGCGTCGGCGCGGCATTTACCGGCAACTGGCAACAGGCAACTGGCAACTGTTTTCACCCGAGATATCCCTTCGCTTTGAGAAGTTCAGCGTTGAGCAGGGCTGCGCCGGCGGCGCCACGAATGGTGTTGTGCGACAGGACGGTGAACTTCCAGTCGAGCACATTGCACTTGCGCAAGCGCCCGACGGCTGTGGTCATGCCTGCGCCTAGGTCGCAATCGAAGCGCGGCTGCGGACGGTCCGGGGCAGTCATGTACACGACCGGTTGTTCGGGTGCGCTCGGCAGGCGCAACTTCTGCGCCTCAGCGCGAAAATTATTCCAGGCGGCGATGATCTCCTCCGGCGCGGCCTTTTTTTTGAATCGGACGGCGACCGATTCCGTGTGGCCATCTTCCACCGCCACGCGATTGCATTGTGCGCTCATGGCGAAGGGAGCAGGCTCGACGCGCGAACCGTTCAGCGTCCCCAGCAACTTTTGCGTCTCCTCTTCCATCTTCTCTTCTTCTTTTGCGATGTAGGGGATCACGTTGCCCAGGATGTCGAGCGAGGCGACTCCCGGATATCCGGCGCCGCTGACCGCTTGCATCGTAACCGCCATCACGGTCTCGAGCGCGAACGCGCGATGCAACGGAGCCAGCGCCAGCACCAGGCCAATCGCGGAGCAGTTGGGATTGGTGACGACATACCCTCCCGATTGGCTGCGCCAGGATTGTTTATCGATCAAGCGAATGTGGTCGCCGTTGACTTCCGGAATCACCAGGGGAACGTCCGGCTGCATTCGCAAGGCGCTCGAGTTGGAGACGACCGCGCAGCCGGCGGCGGCAAATTGTGGTTCCAGTTCGCGGGCGATGGCCGCATCCAGCGCGGCAAAAATGATCTTCGGCGCGCCTTCAGGCTTGGCCGGCGAAACTGTCATGTTTGCGACCCGGGTGGGGATGGCAGTCTTCAAACGCCAGCGCGCCGCTTCGGCATACGTCCGGCCTTCCGAACGGTCGGACGCCGCCAGCCACGACACTTCAAACCACGGGTGCTGTTCGAGCATCTGGATAAACCTCTGCCCAACGATGCCCGTGGCACCGAGAATTCCTACAGCAAGTTTGGTCGACATAGTGAACTGTAATTTTATACTAGAGACTTTTTTTAAGGGAATGCGCCGCCAATAAACCGGAGCGGTCGATGCCCGCGTCCGCTCTTTCTCTCGCGAAATGTGGGAATACGACCATCGGTGCCTGTGCGACTCTCGAGCGTTGATGTACGCTTTGCCTAGGAGTGACTCATGTCAGAATTGCGTCAGAATCTTGCTACCAAGGAATGGGTTGTAATTGCAACCGAGCGTGCCCGCCGTCCGGAAGAAATGGCGCGCCACCGCGAGCGCAAGCCGGTGTCATCGTTCGTTGCGAACTGCCCTTTTTGTCCGGGAAATGAGAAGCTGACCCCGCCGGAGGTTCTGCGGGTACCGGCCGCGATGGATGTTCCGTGGCACGCGCGAGTAATACCGAATAAATTTGCGGCTCTTTCCCGCGAAGCATCGCCGACACGCACGGTGCACCGTTTGCGCCGATCGGTAAACGGCTTCGGAGTTCACGATGTGATCGTGGAGACGCCCGACCACGCTCAGGTTCTGGCCCTGATGCCCGATTCCTACGTGGCGGAAATCCTCCATATCTATAAGACTCGCTACGATGAGCTCAGCCTCGATCCGCGCATCGCGCACATTACGATCTTCAAGAATCATGGCATCGACGCCGGCACTAGCCTGGAACACCCGCACTCCCAGATGATCGCGACGCCCGTGACCTCGCTCCAGGTACGTTCGCGCTTCCAACAAGCGGTGCGATACTTTGACGACTTTGGCGAGTGCATGTTCTGTCAGATGCTGGAAGAGGAATTGCAGGAACAAACCCGCATCGTCGCGGTTTCCGAGCACTTCGTCGCGCTCGAACTGTACGCCTCGCCGGCTCCGTTCGCCACCCACATTTACCCGCGCCGGCACATGGCCAGCTTCGGCGATGTAAGCTCAGCCGAGGTCAACGCCCTGGCGCGCATGCTGCGCTCGACTCTGGCCAAGCTTTACCATGGCCTGGCCGACCCGGATTTCAACTTCACCATTCGCAGCGCTCCCGCCGAGAGCGTCGGCGTGAAGTACTTTCATTGGTATCTGAGTGTGATCCCGCGGCTGACGCGAGTCGCCGGATTTGAGCTGGGCTCGGGAATGTTCATCAACACAGTGCTGCCCGAAGCGGCCGCCGAGTTTCTTCGCAAAGTCGATGTCGAAAGCGTGAAGAACACAGCCGCAGCCACGTCGTAGAGGCACCGGAGCCTCTAGATTCGCTTAGAGACGCGGCTTGCCGCGTCTCCTGCCGTGGAGTGGAGGCCGGTCAGGCGGCAACCGTCCGGGCAGGGAGGCCGCGAGTTTGGCGCGTCGGCTTTTCCAGAATGTCGAAGCCTTGCGAGGCGACGTTAGACAGATTCGGATGGCACCCTACCCCTCTGAATAACTCGCTCCTCGTGTACGCCTCATATGCGGCACGGTCCCGCCACGTGTACACACCACCGAACGTGTTGCTGGCCGGGTCGGAGAGCCAGACCTTGGAGATCAGCCCCGGCAGTGCGGCAAATTGTGGGGCCAACGCCTCGCAGAGCTTTTCGAATTCCGCCGGCGTCATCTTGCTCAAATTGAAATTTATTATCTGGATGTACATGGTTGCACCCCCAATTTTGCTGGAGTATGCCACCACGAGCGGAGGGCGTCAATGGAAGCGCAGCCGCAGAAGATCACCCCGTTACCGTACGGTCAAAATTCAAATTGGCCCACGACCACCCTTACCCAGCTCTTGCGGAAACGAGTACTCGTTGAGCGGCCCAAACTTGCGCTTTTCCACATAGATGCGCCAGCGGCGCCAGACGATGCGCAGACTGGCCATCACCGGGATGGAGAGATAGACGCCAAGTATGCCCGCGATTTCGCCCCCCGCGAGAATGCCAAACAAAGCCGCCAGCGGATGCAACTCTACGCTGACTCCCATGACCCGGGGAGAGATTACGTAGTCTTGCACCATGCGCCAGACGAGCAGGAACAGCAGCAGGAAGGCCCAGTGCGGATATCCGGCAAGAACAGCGACGATCATCATGGCAACGCCAGCGAGCAGCGGTCCCGCCATGGGTATGAATTCCAAGCGCGCCCCCGACGGTACCGAGCGTCAGCGCGTAGGGCACACGCATCGCACCCAGGAATGAGGTGTAGGCCAGCAGCGACAACGCCGCCAGGGTCAACTGGGCGCGAATGAATTGGGCGAGCATCTGGTTCAGATCCTGGAACACATCCTGCAGAAACTCACGTTGCGTTCGCGACTGCACCAGCGCCAGCAGCACTTCATGGAAGTTCCCGCCATCGCGCAGAAAAAAAATGGCAAGGATAGGCACCAGAAACAGCAGCCACACCTGCTGCGCCGCTTCGGCCGCGCGAATGCCGATGCGCTGCGCCAGGCTGGATAAGTCTTCCCGTCGACTTATCAAGAAACCCTGAATACGTCTCTGGGTCGCAGCGCTCCAGCCGTGCTCGCTTCCGATCTGCGCAGCAAGCTGGCCAATCTGGCCGGAGAGCTGTCCGGCGCCGGCCTGATCCATCAGCCCCGGCAGCGATGCTCCGAGGCGCGCGCTTTGCCGGGCTATCCGCGGGCCGACAAGGAAGCCGCACACCGCCAACGCAACCAGAAGCAGGAGGTAAATGATCGTGATTCGCCCAGACGCGGCTGCGGACCAGTTTCTCCAGTCGCGCCACTGCGGGATTAATGAGGTAGGCAAAGAAAATGGCGAAAAGGAAGAGAATGAGCGTTCGCCGCGCGGCATAGAGGAAGCCCAACCCCACGGCGAACAGCAAAGCCGTGAACAGCACGCGCGACGTGCGTGAATCAAGAATCGTCAAGAGTTACCCCAATCGGCCCGGTCCCGCAGGCGAACGACCTCTTCCCGAGCGCCCACCCTAATCGTATCGCCTGCGATCGAGAGCAATCCAATTCCGAAAGGGGCTGACCTTCAGCCCGCCAGGGTTTCGCTCGCCCCGGCTAATCGCGATAGACTTCGGTATTCTCTCCCACAACGGACATGCGTATGACCTTCCATTGATCGTCGAGCCAGAGTTGCCAGGTTCCCGCGTCGCTCTTCAGTTCCAATTTGTTCAGTTCCTGCTGCTGCCCGTTCTTCAGGGTTACTTTTTCCCGGCCCAGGAACTCCGCGCTCAGCGCTGCCGAAGAATGTTCGTGCGGGTTCATGGTTCCGAACTGGGCGCGCTGTTTCACCGGGCATTGCGGTTTGCACGCTGCCCCCAGATATCTCCACGCCAGCACTTCGCGGTGGATGAAAAAATAGTCGTCCAGGATACTGGTCGACAAGGGCATCAGGTAGGGCTGCTCATGTTCCTTTCCCTCCGGCCCGGCGCGCCACTTCTGAGTCAGAAAATCGTCGTTTGGAAGCACCACCGATTCCTCTTGCTCCGGACTCAACTCCTTCCACTCGTAACGCCGGATATCTCCGCTCACGGTAAGCTGCATGACCGAAGTTTGCACCGCCGTGGTGGGAGCATTCTCCGTCTTGAACTCGGAGTGGATAACGCTGCCGTTGCTGGTCTCATAGATCGAAAACGTTTCCGTTCCCACTCGATGGCCATTCTGGAACACACCGAAAGATCCGGAGTCGATGTTCTTCCCCTCGTGTTCCTTCTCCTTCTCCTTTGGCATGGGAGTGGCGTTGGCCAAGGAGCCCCATGCCGCCATGCACCAAACGAGTGCCGTCATGCAAGCCAACAGCCGATAAGACAACTTCACTGTGATTCTCCTCTTCCGAAACCTGTTCCATCACTCCCGGTCAAGCCCGACTTCGTGTCTTCCGGAGTTCCTCTAAGTTGCAATGCACCTTCGATCTCGGCGCAAATGGACGTCAACTGCTTGCCCGTGGTCGCCACCACCACGCTCGCCTGGCGATACAAGGGAAGGCGTTCCGCGTACAGGCGGGCGAACTGTTCCGGATCTCCTCGCAGCGGCCGTTCCACGCCATCCGTCAGGCTCCGTTGCCAAAGCTCGGATGCGGGCGCTTCCAAGAAAACCGATGGCCAATGCCGGAGCAATTCGCGGTTCCGTTCCTGTGCGAAAGCCCCGCCGCCGAGTGCGACCACGCTGTTGCGTTCGAGCGACGCGGCCAGCAGATCGCTTAGCGCGCTGGTTTCGGCGAGCCGAAACCCGGCCTCGCCTCGTTCCCGAAAAATCTCCGGAATGGTTTGTTGCTCACGAGACTCGATGCGCGCATCCAGATCCACAAAATCCCACTCCAGCCGCCGGGCAAGTTCCTGCCCCACGCGGCTCTTGCCGGAGGCCATGAATCCCACAAGAAACACCGCACGCACTCCCATGGCACTCCATGGAACACAGCCGTCAGTCATCAGCCGTTAGCCGTCGAGAATCTCTTTCTGAAGGCTGAAGGCTGATGGCTGGTTCAGCGTTGCTTGAGGCGGATTTTACCACTGAAAGAGCGCAGCACGACTTCCGATGCGGCCCCGCCGGCAGTACCAACGAAGGAACGTCCCGCCTCCGTCGTAAACCGGGAATGCCTGGGTTGGAGAGGAAAGTCGTGTTGCACCCGGCCCAGCACCGAGTGCGCTCTGAAACCGGCCGAGACATTCGCGGGCGCCAGGGCCTCGATATCGCCGGTGTGGGTGGTGAACCGATAGTTGCCGCCGGAACCGAAATCACCATCGTAAAAAATCTTCCCGCTGCCGCAACTCACCTGCACCAGCGGCCCATCGACCGACTTCAAATGGACGTCGCCACTGATGGAAGCGATCTCAACGTGGCCGTTGAGCACATCGGTCAGCGTGATTGGTCCGCGCATCGTCCGCACGTGTACATGACCGTTTCCGACGTTGCGCACATTCACTACCGCATCCGTGCCTTCCAGGGTCAAATCGCCTTGCAAGCGTTCCACCGATAGCGGACCGGTCGAAGAACGGAGAGTGAGCGTAGCATCGGGCGGAATCAGCAGTTCGTAGTCGACCTGGCCCGCTTGCTGGTCAGGGCCCCGCAGCAGGTGCGACGCGATTTCAATCCGGTTGCCAGTTTGCTGCTCGTCGACTTCGACGTCGCCGGATTTGAGCGTGGCCGTCACCAAAACCTGATCGATGCTCCCAGGCTTTACCGAAATCGCTCCATACTGCGTATCCACGGAAATATTGGCGTTGGGGCCGACCGTGTAACGGTATTCCTTCCTGGTTTCGGCAAAGGCCGCAGACAGGCAGGTCGCCAGAACCAGGGTTACGACCGCGGTGTGTTGAAGGCCAGCCTGTTGAATGCTCGCCAGGTGAATGCTTGTTCGCTTAAGCCTCGCCATAAAAAAACACCGCCCCCGCGGCCGGGAACGCCGGTCCGCCCTTCCGCTATTGAATGCGACCCAACGCGATCTGGTAAAGAAGTGACTTTTGTTGATAAGCATCCATCAGGTACTGCCGCGCCTCTGCATCCCCCGGATTCCGCTCCAAGTAGGCCTGCACTTCCCGGATGTGGGCATTCACTGCTTTCAGTTGATTTTCATACGTTGCCCGCATCGAAGGGGCAAGCGTGGAAACCACGCTCAGAAATTGTTGATCCTCCGCGCTCGGCTCGGATTCTACCTCAGGCTTCTTAGCGGATGCCATCACGTCGGTTGGCTTAGCGGCCTTCCTCGCCAGGTGCTGGCTCGCTGAAGCAGGGGCCGAAGCGGGAATTGAAGCAGGAGCCACAGTAGGCACCGAAGCCAAAGTAGTCGCGGCAGTCACTGGAGCCGGCGCCGTCATCGGAGATGCCGGAGTTTGCTGCTCCGCCACTTGCGGGGTTTGCCGATGGCTTACTACGTAAGAGCCCGCCGCCAGCAGCGCAGCTGCGACCGGCGCCAGCCACCACGCGCTCCACCGACGCCGTGGAGAAGTTGGAAGGATGATGGACCGGCTGGACGCGGGCTCGGGCTCACGCGCCGGATCCTCACGCGCCGGATTAAAGACCGCCGGCTCACGGATCAGCCCTTCGGCCCGTAATTCCGCCGCAATTCGCAACCACACCCGCGGCGGAGGTTCTTCGCTTGCCGCCAGTTGCCGGGCTTCGCTCGAGATCAGCTTCAAGTCCGAAACCAGATCCGAGCAAGCTGGACAGGACTTCACATGGGCCTCAAAATCAGCCGCAAACACACCCTCCGGGGCGCCGTCGAGGAATTCCGGCAGAACTCGCCGTACATCTGAACACGTCATAGCCAACCTCTCCCCAATACCGCAGCTACCTTCTACCCAGTCTTGGCCTTTTCGGCTCTCATGAACTTCAGATATTCCCGCAACTTCAATCGCGCCTTATGGAGCTGCGATTTGCTGTTGCCAATCGAGCAGCCCACGATCTGGGCAATTTCGTTATGCTCGAACCCTTCCACGTCGTGCAACACAAAAACCGTTCTATATCCCGGCGGTAGCCGGTCAATTGCCCGCTGTAATTGCAGGCGATCGACCGCGCCCGTCAGCTTCACATCCTTGGTACCGAATTCTTTCCTGGGAGCTTCGTCTTCGGCTTCCAGCGTCTCTTCCAGCGACACCACCGGCAGGCCCTTCTTGCGCAGTTGCATCAGCACCACGTTGACTGTCATGCGGTGCAGCCAGGTGGAAAACGCGGACTCGCCCCGAAAAGTTCCGATTTTGCGAAAGAGCTGAAGAAACGCTTCCTGGGCCAGATCTTCGGCCTGTGCGGGATTGGAGACCATTCGCAAACATAGCGAGTACACGCGGCGTTTGTGCAGGTGATACAGAACTTCGAACGCAGCTTCGTCGCCCTGTTTCGCCTGCTCAATAGCTTCTGCTTCGGTGATGCTTTGTTTCGGGTCGGTCAAGTCGCCTTTTTCCGGCCGCTACTCGCTCAGATGCGGCTTCAAACTCTTTTCGTTGTACGAATTTGCCGAGGCAGTCGCGGAAGCGCTCTCGACCGTTCTTGAGTAGTAAGAATACCAAAAACCGTAGCTCGCAGAATGATCTATCCGACCAAAGTGGTCGGCTAAGATGGCCCCTAGATCGCTCATAGATCACTTCTGTAACCTGAGATTCAGCATCCAATCGGTCCCAGACCCGCATCCGCAAGAAGACCCCCCTTTTTATCAGGGTACCGCCTTAGCGATACCGAAAGTGTCGGGAAATCGGATGCCCCTTTAGGGGCTGGCGCACTACCCCTTAGCCGTGATCGTCTCCAGCCCGTGCCCATGGGGACCAAGCTCTCGCTGCCGCAACAGGAAAGCAAATAACACTCCCAGGAATCCCAGAATCGAAAAGATCCACATCCCCATCCGGTATCCCGCTGGATTTTCCGCGCTCGCCTGGCCGTGGTCGTTTGCCCACCCTATCAATAAGTTAAACCCTGCCAGCCCGATGTTCTGGATCATCGTCATCAGCCCATAGGCTGTCCCCAGCTTGGCTTGGTCGACGATGTAGGCGACGGAAGGCCACATCACCGCCGGAATCAGAGAAAAGGCTATCCCCATCATCGACATGGTCAACAGAAGGATGGGCGGGAGATGGTGCGCTACGAACGCGAAGTGCCCATCGGATGACGTGGAAGGGAAGTAGACCGTGACGTAGCTGGAAGAGTGAAGGTAGGCCATCATCAGATAAACGGGAATCAACAGCACGGAACCAATCATCATCAGGAGCGCGCGCTTACCGATCCTGTCGGCAAATTTCCCAAAGAACGGTGTTCCAAACATCGTGAAAATAGTCAACATCCCCACCAGATCCCCGCCCGCTTCCCGAGTCGTGTGGTGCACATCCATAAAGAACTTGTAAGCGAAGGTCTCGAAAGGGAAGATTGCCGAATAGAAGACAATGCAAAGCGCGACGATATACCAGTAGGAAAGCCCAAACGACGTAAGATCACGGAAAACCACCTTATCGGTTGATCCGGCTGAACCAACCTGGTAGCGCTTCTCGGCATGGACCTCCATGCCCCAGTAGAACAGAGCGCCGGTGACACAAAAAGTCGCGAATACAAGCGAGATCAGCAACGGTCCGCGCCACTGGCTATACGCGAAACCGGCCCAGGAGGGAGACCATTGCGCCAACAATGAGCCCGCGCGAGACATCATAAGGTTGATGCCGAATGCGAAGCTCAGTTCTTTGCCGCGGAACCATTTGGCTATGCCCGTAGTGACGGCCACGATCAGGGATTCGGCGCCCATCCCAAACACCAAGCGCCCGGCCGACATGCCCGCTACCATGGCTCCTCTTGCCGTCTGAATCTTTTCGACAGACGCCAGGTCCCGCACGAATTCGATTCGGGAAAGCAAGGGAACGTGGCCCAACAATCGGACGATCGGGACAGCCAGGTTTACTAACCCGACGACTCCGGTTCGCATCCACGGATTATCGGGGTAAGCGGTTATCACCGCCCCCACCAGGCAGATGGTTCCAAAGATTAAAATCGCCTTGCGCGCCCCGATTCGGTCCACGATGTAACCGCCGATCAACACCATGAAAACATTCGGAATGCTGTAGATCGCTTGCAGCAGCCCTATGTTCGAATCGGAAAACCCGAGCTGTTTCGAGAGCAGGTCTGCGATGGGTGCGATGCAGTCATAGACGTAGTAGTTCCCAAACATAGCGAGGCTGACAACGATCAGCACCATCCAGCGGTAGCGGCGGGACGGTTCAGTACGTGCAAGCTCAGGCATGAAGACACTCACCCCCCGGCGCGCAGTGGCGCCTACCCTTTCATTAGTACAAGAAGAGCGACCGCAAGAAGATAGCAGATTGGATCCGAGAATGTCCGGTTTTCGCCGCGAGAGGGTTATTCACCGCAAGCAACAACGGCTCTCGATCGCAGCGAGACGCCGCGACCAAGAGCCGAGAACTAAGAGCCGAAAACTGAAAAGCTGAGAGCTGAGACCTGCCCTCCTACATCTTCTCCGTCTTGTCGTCGTACTTCACGGTGCCGTTCTTGTCGTTCTGGCGCGTGACGTCGCCGTTGTTATAGACGCGAGCAGCTTTCTTGAAGCCCTTCACGACGCTCGTCGCATCGGTGGTGTGCTCCCGTCCAGTGAAGAAGGTCCAGTCGCCGCGCGCCTCTTCGCGTGCGCCATGGCCTTCAGGCAAACCTTCCCTGTGCATACGGCCTTCCCGCGGACGCTCTTCTCGTGGACGTTCTTCGCGCATCGCCTCGTGCATCGGCTCGTGTCTCGGATGACCTTCACGTCCAATTGTCTCCGGCCACAGATGGACCTCCGGCGCCATCAGAGGAGCGCCGCCCTGGTACCACACGGCCACGGAATAAACTGAGCTGGTCTCTCCCCCGAGTTGCGAAAGCGTTGAGTTGGTTGCGCCGGCGATCAATCCCGTGGTGGCGTTGCTCGCTCCGACCGGGTTCGGCGAAAACTGCTGCAGGGAAGCCTCTGGTGTAGTCAGAAGCGGGATAAACGGCCCGCATCCATAAACGTCGCATGGGCCGTAACCTGGGCGAAAGGGCAGCTGCCCAAAAGCCGCTACTGCCATCAAAACTACCGCCGTCAGAATCAAATAGGGTCGCATACTGCCTCCACAAGGGACTAACACATCCACGGTTTGGATGCAGTTTGCTGGCCAGTCCCCGCTACGATAAAGATAGGCAGGATATTAGGAGATTCAAGGCGCCCTCGGCCAAACAACTGAAATTCACGCGAGGCCCGCTCGCAGCGCTAGTGAAAACAGGTGCGCATAACCTGCAATCGATTGGCGCAGCCTTCGGTGGAGCGCCGGGCGTCCCCGCCCGGCTGGGTCATCCGGGAGACAAGAGAGAACACGCGTCATTCCATCAGTTTCTTAGCTACCAGTTTCTAACTACCAATGAATCGCGCATAAAGGCTGCGCGCAACAGCCGTGTCCGTCGTGCCCTTGATGATCGCCCGGCCGTCCGGAAACAGCGTCATTTCGTACGGCTCGCGCCAGAACTTCAGCACAAATTCATTGTGGCGGACATTGCCGTGAGGCTGAAGGCGGATGCTCAGCTCTACAAAGTCCACCGGGCGCTGCCGTTCATGGATCTGCACCGAATTCCTGCCGCACAAAGTGATGTGAGGCCGCCCTTCACCCGCCAGATGAACAAAGTCGCGCATGCAGGCGCGGCATCCCGCCCGAGGTTGAATCGCCGCCAACTCCGCCCGTTCGTTCGTCCACACATCCCAGGAAACGAGTGTCCGCCGCATTTTCGAACGCGCGCCCACCAGAAACTTCAGCGCCTCTGTAGCCGCAATCGACGACACCAGGTTCACGGCAGAATTCAAAATGCCGGCAGTCTCACAAGTCTCCACCGTCCCACGAGGAGATTCCGGAAAAATGCAGGCCAGGCATGCCGTTTCGCCGGGCAGGATGTTCATGGTCACGGCATAGCTCGCGACCGCTGCCGAGTAAATCCAGGCCACGGAGTTTTTCACCGCATAGTCGTTGATCAGGTAGCGAGTTTCGAAATTGTCGGTACCGTCCAAAATCAGGTCCGAGCCGCCGAGCAGGGAATCGACATTCGCCGGAATCAGGTCGGCAACCCGAGGCTCGACGACAATCTGCGAGTTGAAGCGCGCGATTTGCCGCGCCGCCGCGATCGCCTTGGGCACAGATTCGCGCGCGTCTTCCTCATCAAACAAAGCCTGCCGCTGCAGATTGCTGGCCTCGACATAGTCACGGTCGAGAATCCGCAGCGTCCCGATGCCCGAACGCGCCAGCAACGAGGCCAGGGCAGAACCGGTGGCGCCGCATCCCACGATGACCACGCTCGACTGCGCCAGCTTTTTCTGCCCCTCCGCTCCGATCTCCTTAAACAATACCTGCCGCGAGTATCGCTCGTGGTTCTCCGGAGCGTTGATTTGCAATGCGTCCATTTCCAAAGCAATAACCTCTGCGATTACCTTTCCCAACCCTGCAAACCAGTATTATAGGTGCGCCGGTCGTCAAACTTTGTTCTTGCGAGCAACGTGTGCCGTTTCGCGATTCATCGAACCCGAAGGGTTTCATGGTTGACCAGTCTGAATTGCGGGATTGCCGGCTCGTACGGGAAAGGGTACCCTCGCCCCTTAACTCTGGATTCGCGATAAGCGCCGCCGCCCGGTTTGTGCTCGTACTTTTGTTGATTCTGGCGCACGGAGCAGGCTGGGCGCAGGGTTCGACTCCAATCCAGCAGCAACCCGCCGAACCGCCCGCGCAGCTCGAAGCAAATTTCGGATCCATCACGCCCTATCTCGGCTTAACGCTTGATCAGCTCGAGTTGCCCGGCGTTCCGCCCGAAGACGCGCCTGCGCTGCTGGCGGCCACACCGCTCAAGGTCGGGGAACCGCTCACGCGCGATGCGCTGCACGACGCGATGCAGGCTCTTTTTGCCACCGGCCGCTTCTCCGATATTCAGGCCGAAGCGGATCGCACCGACACCGGCGGCGTCCGGCTGCGCTTTCTGACGGCCGCCAATTTTTTCGTGGGCATGGTGGTGATCCGCGGAGTCTCCACCAATCCGTCCGCCAACCAACTGGCAAGCGCCACCCGCCTGCAGCTCGGCGAACTTTACGCACATGAGAAGGTCGACCGCGCTCTCGAAGGCATCCAACGAGTGATGGAGGAAAACGGCTTCCACCAGTCGAAAGTGACACCCTCGGAACAGCGCGACGAACAGCAGCACCAGGTCAACCTGACCTTCCATGTCGTCCCCGGACCGCGTGCCATGGTCGGGGAGATCACGCTGGAAGGCGACGCCGGCTATTCCGTCGAAGAGATTAAGGATATCGCCAAGCTGCATTCCGGCGATCGCGCCGCCTCGAGCCGCATCACGCGTGCTCTGCAGCGAATTCGCCGTCGCTATCAGAAGCAGAAACGGCTGCTCGCCCAGGTCTCGGTGGCCAGCCGCACCTACCAGTCCAAGCACAACACGGTGGACTACGTCTTCAAAGTGGACCGCGGCCCGGTGGTGGAAATTGCTGCCGAGGGTTTCAAGCTCAGCCAGCGCATCCTGCACCGGCTGGTGCCAATCTATGAAGAAGGCGCGGTCGATGATGATCTGCTCAACGAAGGCCGGCGCAACATTCAGAACCATCTTCAGACTCTTGGTTACTTCGACGCCACCGTTAGCGTGAGCCAGCACAACACTGAGGGCGGCAGGAATTTGCAGGTGGTTTACGCCGTCAATCCCGGCGACCGCCACAAACTCGCTACCATTCGCATCTCTGGCAATCGGTTTTTTTCCGACGATCAGATTCGCTCGCGCATGCAAGACCAATCCGCCGGACGCCTGTTCAGTCACGGACGCTATAGCGAAGTGCTGCTCGAAGAGGATGTGCGGGGTATCGAGAGTCTCTATCGCGCCAGTGGCTTCCGGCAGGCCGAAGTCACCAGCAAACTGCTCGCCAAGTATCAGGGTGAGCCATCGCAGCTGGCCATCGAAATCATCGTCAAAGAGGGTCCGCAGACGCGCGTGGCGTGGGTCCGCATCGAGGGCACTTATACGCTGCCGCAGGAACAGCTTCCCGAAATTCAGACCGAGGAGGGACAAGCCTTTGACGAGTCGAGTCTGTCCGATGACCGCGACACGATGCTGGGAAAGTATTTCGACAATGGTTTTCCCAATGCCACGGTTGACGTTGCCTATGTTTCTGTTCCGTCGCCTGACAACTTGCCGCGCGTTGGCGTGACCTTCTCAATTCATGAGGGCGAACAATTTTTTGTCAATCGAGTCTTTGTCGACGGGTTGCGCCACACCCGACCCGGAGTCGCCCGCCGGGCAATCCGGGTGCAACCGGGCGGTCCCCTGAGCCAGAAAGAGATGCTGGAGAGTCAGCGCCGCCTCTACGATCTCGGCCTGTTCAAGCAGGTGGACACAGCCATCCAGAACCCGGACGGCACCGAGTCGCGGAAGAACGTGCTCGTCACTGCGAGCGAGGCCGAACGCTACACCTTCGATTACGGCGGCGGTTTCGAGTTCCAGACTGGAGAACCAACCTACGGAGTCAACCAACCACTCGGGCAGACCGGCGTCAGCCCCATGGTGTCGGCTGGTGTCAGCCGTATCAATGTGGGCGGTCGCCATCAGACCCTCAACCTGAAGGGTGCCCTAGGCCGCCTGCAGCAGAAAGCCCTCGTCAGTTACGACATCCCCAGCCTCCTGAACCTGGACAACTTTCGTTTCACTGCCACTGCGTTTTACGACAACACCGTAGACGTCTCCACCTTTACCTCGAAACGCCTGGAGGGCAATCTGCAAGTCTTGCAAGTGCTCTACAAAATGCAGGACCGTGAACTGACGACCTTCACCTACCGCTTCAGTTACCGCCGCGTGGAGGCCAGCAACATTCAGGTCAGCAGCATCCTCATCCCGCTTCTTTCACAGCCAACCCAGGTAGGAATGCCCAATTTCCTCTACATTCGCAATCGGCGCGATAACGATTTGGAAAGCACGCGCGGCAGCTACACCACTGTCGAAGGTGGAGTAGCCTCCAGTACTTTCGGCTCCGCGGCCGACTTCAGCCGGTTGCTGGTTAAGAACTCTACCTATTACACGTTTTTTCGCAATCGCAGCACCGGAAAAGGATTCGTCCTCGCCCGTTCCACCAGCGTCGGGGTCGAGAACTGTTTCGGGAGCACGGTTTTAGTGGATCCGGCACAAACCCCGGCACCCGGCGAAACTCTTATTCCTCTCCCGGAGCGCTTTTACAGCGGCGGGGGTAACTCCAATCGCGGATTTGGGTTAAATCAGGCGGGACCGCGCGACCCCTTCACCGGATTTCCCGTCGGGGGCAGCGCGGTGTTCCTCAACAACCTGGAGATGCGTTTTCCAAATGTCAGGCTGCCTTATCTTCACGACAACATCGGCTTTACGCTTTTCGAGGACATGGGCAATGTTTTCGCGCGGCCACAGGAGATGCTCTCCAGCCTGCCGCGTTTTCACCAGCCAGGCGAGGACTTCTGTTTTCATGAGCAAACGCACAACCTGTGCAACTACAACTATGCTTCTCACGCCGTCGGCTTAGGTCTGGGCTATCAGACGCCGATCGGCCCATTGACCTTTGATTTCGGATACAATTTAAATCCGCCCTACTTTCCCAGCTACTACAACATCGTGACGAATGTGGCGAATGGGCAGCAAACGGGGCAGTTTGGGTACCAACGCGCCGGGCATTTCAATTTCTCGTTCAGCATAGGGCAGTCTTTCTGATGAAACTCCGGCTGGTCAAACTCGAACCCTGGTGGAGCGACGGGCGTCCTCGCCCCTCAACCCTGAGCGAGGAGCACGCTTCTCCGCCAGCAGGCATCAAACTAGCAAAACATTGCGCGCTGGCGCTAGCGCTGAGCATGGCGCTCACGATCTCAGCCGCCGGCGGTCAGATCGTGGATCGTGTGGTCACCAACGTAAACGGCCACGTGGTTTTGCAGAGCGATTGGGAGCAGGAAGTGGCTTTCGAGGCCCTTGCAAACGGCCGCGATCCGGACGCGTTCACCGCGGCCGAGCGCAAAGCGGCTCTTGATCGCCTCATCGATCAGGAACTGCTGCGGGAACAAGTGCGGCCGTCTCAACCCGCTTCCGCCGAGCAGGTCACTGCCCGCGTAGCCGAAGTACGCAAACTCAATCCGGATTGCGCTACCGACGGGGGATGGCATGCCAAGCTGCAGCATTATGGGCTGACCCAAAGCGCGCTCGAAAAACGTCTGGGCGACGAAATCCAACTCATGAGGCTCGTGGAAGACCGTCTGCGGCCTTCGATCCAGATCGACCGGCAAGCGGTGGAGACCTACTACCACGATCAGTTGCTGCCGGAGATGCAAAAGGCTGGCAAGGGCGCTGCCCCGTTGCCCGAAGTCTTTGGCCGAATTAAGGATTTGTTGGCTGAGAAAAAAATGAATGAATTACTCTCCGGGTGGTTGGCGAGTCTGCGCTCTGGGAGCCACATCCTGACTCCTGAGTCCAGTGCCGGAGAGCGGAACCGTTGAACGAACCCCCGACCGAACCCCCGACCGAACTCTCCGCCGAGCCTGTTCCTCCCGAGCGCCGGCGCATCCTGTGGAAACTCCTTCTGGCGTTCTGCGTTTTCAGTCTGGCCGGATTCGGTCTGCTCGCCTGGTACGTCACCACCGATTCTTTTCAGCTGAGGGTTCGCCGTCGAGTGATCGCGTCGGCGGAGAAACTCACCGGCGGACGCGTCGAACTGGGAGAACTGCACACCATCCCGTTCCGCCTGCGCGTGGACGTTCGCAACCTGACCATTCACGGCCAGGAAGCTAAGGATCAGGCCCCATTTCTGCACGTCGACCGCCTGCAGGCGGAAATTAAAATCATTTCGCTCCTCAGCACCACCTTCGGATTGCATTCTCTGGTGCTCGATCATCCTGTCGTCCACATCATTGACTATCCTGATGGCACCACCAACGCTCCCGTGCCGCAAGCGAGCCGTTCCTCCGGCCAGGGGCCGGTCGAGCAACTCATCTCGCTTTCGGTTTCGCATATCGAGGTGCAGCGGGGCGAGCTCTTGTGGCAAGACAAGAAAGTGCCGTTCGAGTTTGACGCCCGCGACCTGGCGTTGCTTTTGAACTACTCTTTGCTGCGCCGTCAGTACGAAGCTCGCGTCGTCGCGGGAAGCGTCGCCACGCGCGTTCAGGACTACCCCTCGTTTGCGTGGCGGGCCGATGCATCGCTGGTTCTGGCCCGCGGACGCGCCGACATCAGCAGTTTAACGGTGACTTCCGGAAAATCTGAAATTCACTTCGCGGGCCGCCTCCTGGGTTTTCACAACCCGCAGGTGAGCGGTGATTATCATGGCTTCACCGATCTCGCCGAACTCGCATTCCTGACGCGGCAGCCGCAAGTTCGCAAAGGTACCGCCCAGTTCGAGGGCAAAGGTTCCTGGAACCCGCAGGAGTTCTCCACGCAGGGAACCGTACAGGCCAAAGACATCGAATGGTCGAACGGCAAGCTGGCGATGCGGAATGGTCGCATCACCGCAGGGTTCTCCGTGACCCCGGAGCGCTTCCGCGTTTCCTCGATCAAGGCGAATCTGCTCGGTGGCGACCTCACGGGCGACGCCGATGTGACCAACTGGCAGACTTCGCTCGAACCGTCGCCCGCCCCCGCCCGGCGTCCCGTGATCGGACGAGTCCCGCCGGGAAGTCTTCAGCGCGGCTCGCTGCGCCTGCAACTGGCGGGCTTCCCACTTCTCCCCGCCCTCGAATGGATGAGCTCAACCAAGCTCCCACTGGATCGCCTCGACCTCTCCGGAAGCGCCAGCGGTAAGGTTGACATGCTCTGGGTCGGCTCCATCCGTGACGCGGAGACTCGCCTGAACCTTGTCATTGCGCCGCCACCAATGCCGACGCCGGCCGGGACACCCGTGCACGGTCAGATTGATGGCGTCTACCAGCGGATCGCGCGATGAGTTGGAGATGTCCCAGTTTCACGTGACCACGCCCGGCTCTGAAATCACAGCCAGCGGCAATTTGGCCGCAACCTCGTCGTTGCGCTTCTCGTTCACCAGCCACAACCTCAGGGAGTGGACACCTCTGCTCGAAGCGGCCTATAGGTCGTCGAACTATTCTTCGTCGAAATCTGGTTCGTCGAATACTGGTCCGTCGAGCTCTGGATCGCACGATTTGCCTTTCGCCATTCACGGCTGGGCGAGCCTTGCCGGCAACGCCAGTGGCAAACTCTCTGCGCTTTCCGTCAACGGAAATCTCGAGGTCTACGACTTTGACGCTACCTTGCCCGCGACCGGACGAGTCTCTTCCCGAGTGGTCCACTGGGACGCACTCTCCACCGCCGTCCAATACTCGAGCAATCACCTCGCTCTGCGCAACGGGTCGCTCATTCACGGCCACACCTCCGCGCACTTCGACGCCAGTACCGTACTTACGGAGGGTGCACTTCAGGAAAGCGATCCTTTTGCTCTGCACTTTGAAATACGCAACGCCGAAGTCGCCGAACTCGTGCAACTGGTGGGAGTTCAACACCCGTTAGCGGGCACGCTGAATATGTCCGGCACCGTCTCAGGCACGCGCGCCAATCCCCACGGCGATGGACACATCGAGCTTCGCAACGGAACCGCCTACGGAGTGGGCGTTCCTTTGTTGCAAAGCGATCTCCGCCTCGCGGGTGGCGAGCTTCAGTTCAACAACATCAAGGCCAGTGCCTACGGCGCTCCACTTTCCGGAAGCGCCGCCGTCAGCACGTCGAACCTCGGTGCCCCAAACAATGACCTGTCGAATCGCGAGTTTCGTCTGAATCTTTCCGGAAGTAACCTCGATCTCGCCCGTTTGCCGCGCTTCGAGACCGGCCGCTTCACGGCCGATGGAGTCGCCGATTTCACGCTGCGAATCAGCGGCACGATCGAGCAGCCTTCGCTCGAGGCTCACGTCCATCTCAAGGACCTCGCCCTGGACAAGGAGCGCGCCGGAGATTTCTACCTCGACGCCGTAACTCAGGGTCGCCAGCTCGATCTCAAGGCGCACTCGGACTTCGAGAATGCTGACTTGACCATTGCCGGGAGCGTGGGATTACAGCATGACTTTCCGGCTGACCTGAGCCTTGCTTTCCATCATCTGAATGCCGATTGGCTTCTTCGCACTTACTTGCAGGGAAAGGTCACGGAACACTCCCTCCTGGACGGGACGCTCCACCTTCGCGGTCCGCTGCGCACGCCACGCGATCTGAAGGCAGCCGCCGAGATCCAGTCTTTCAGCGCCCGGGTCGAGAAGGTGCAGATACAAAGTGTCGATGCCATTCGCTTCCAGGTTGCGGATCAATTCCTGCTGCTCGAAAATCTTCACCTCGCAGGCAGTGGAACCGATTTCACCGCCCACGGCCGCGCCCACTTGACCGGCGCGCAAGAGCTCGACTTCCGCTTGGACGGCTCGGTCAATATGGCGCTTTTCCAGTCGCTCAACCCCAAAATCCTGGCGCGCGGCACCTTGGGCGTAAACCTCAACGCCGGCGGGACTCTGGCGCAACCCGTCCTGCAGGGACGTCTTGACGTGAAGGACACCTTCGTCAGTCACAACGACTTTCCCAGTGGCCTCAGCGACCTCAACGGCGTTTTGCTGTTCGATCGCAACCGCATCCAGATCGAGCGCCTCAGCGGCACCACCGGCGGCGGCACCGTGGCGCTGACCGGTTCCGCCACTTATCAGAACGGTATCTTCCTCCTCGATTTCGGCGCCACTGCGCATGACGTTCGCCTGCGTTATCCTCCGGGAGTAAGTTCCACTGCCAACGCCGACGTCCGGCTGACCGGCACTACCAATGCCGCCCTGCTCAGCGGCGATGTCACGGTCACCAAGCTGGCCATCACTCCCGGCTTTGACTTCGGCGCTTATATCGTGAGGAGCAGACAGACGATCGTCCTGACCCAGACCGATAGTCTGCAGAGCCGCCTCAAACTCGATGTTCACGTAATGACCACTCCCGAACTGCAGATGCAAACTGCCATCGCCAGGCTCTCTGGCCACGCCGATCTCCGGGTGCGGGGCACCGCCGAACGTCCCGCAATTCTCGGGAGGATAGAGGTTCTGGAGGGCGAGGTCACTTTTAACGGCACCAAGTACAAGCTTGAGCGCGGCGATGTCACCTTCGCCAATCCGGCCAAGACTCAGCCCATCATCGACCTGCAGGCGACCACGCGAGTGCGCGATTACGACATCACCGTGCAATTCCGCGGTGACGCCAGCGCGCCCAACGGCTTGAAGGTCACCTGGCAGTCCGAGCCTCCGCTGCCCCAAGCCGACGTCTTCGCCTTGCTGGCCATGGGCCGCACGCAGGAAGAGTCGGCCTCCGCAGGTTCGAACGGAGCCTTTGGATTTGGCGGAGAAGCCTCCAACCTTCTCATCAATCAGGCTCTCAACACCACCGTCAATAGCCGCTTGCAGCGTTTGTTCGGAGCCAGCCGCGTCAAGATCGATCCCCAGGGTCTGGCCAATGAAACCGCCGTGGTTCGGGGGCCCCAAGTCACCGTCGAGCAGCAGGTGGCCAGCAATCTCACCGTGACCTACAGCACCAATGTCTCCGTTTCTAACCAGCAAATCATCCAGGCGGAGTACAACCTGACCCGGACGATCTCGATCGTGGCCCTGCGGGACTGGAACGGAGTCGTCAGCTTCGTCTTTAAAATGCGGCGGCGGGTGAAGTGATCGCCGAACAGGATTTTGTAATCTGATAATCGGGTAATTTTGTGATTTAAGAAAAGTAGGAGTCTTGCCTTCCAAATTACCAAATTACCCGATTACAAAATTACAAAATGGATCTCCTCCTTGACATAATCCTCCAAACCAGCAACTCTAGTAGTTTTTAACTTCAGGCCCAAAGAAGCGGGTAAGGGGACTAATTTGCGAGTGCGGGTGTTTTATCACGACAAATGTTTTGACGGGGCGTCCTCGGCCGCCCTGTTCTCCCGCTTCTACCGGGAGCGAATCAGCGGAGATGTCGACTTCGTCTACTCCGGCCTGCTGCATCGTGCGGGCGCTCTTTTCGACGAGAAGCAGTTCGACGGCGACGAGAATGCCATCGTCGATTTCAAGTATTCCAGTTCGCCCAAAATCACCTGGTGGTTCGATCACCACGAAAGCGCTTTTCTTTCCCCCGCCGATGCCGCCCACTTCGAGCAGGATCAGAGCAACCGCAAGTTCTACGATCCGGATTTCAAGTCCTGCACCAGTTTTATTGCCATGATCGCCAAAGAGCGCTTCGGCTTCGATCCCCGCCCGGTGGCGGAACTGGTCCTCTGGACCGACATCGTCGACGGCGCCCTCTACGAAGACGCGAAGTCGGCGATCGAAATGCAAGCTCCGGCCATGAAGCTGACCATGGCCATCGAAGCTTCCAGCGATCGGAACTTCGTCAAGAACGTGATTCCACTGCTCGCTTACCATCCGCTCGCCAGCATTCTGGAAGAGCCATTCGTAGCCGCCGTCCTGCCGCCGCTGCTCGAACGCCACCAGCGTTCCATCGAGATTTTGCGCCAGCGCACGAAAGAAAAAGACGGCACAATTTTTTTCGACATCACCGACCTCGACCAGGAAGGCTACAACAAGTTCATCCCCTACTATCTGCATCCCGATTCCGTCTACAGCATCGGCCTCAGCAAGAGTTCATTCCGGGTCAAGGTTTCGGTCGGGTCGAACCCCTGGTCAAAGCGCGAGCCCACCGTCAATCTAGCCCGGGTCTGCGAGCGCTATGGTGGCGGCGGCCACGCCCGCGTCGGAGCGATCTCCTTCGAAGTCAACCAAAGTGAAGCTGCCCACAAAGCCGCGCAAGAGATAGTAGAAGAATTGCGCGCCAGCGTCCGCCAGCAAACGTGAGCAGTTTGGAGCTCGAGATCCAAGTCCCGGAGGGACGACCAAGTCACGCACACTTTCGAGGGGGCCACGCTTTAGAATGAATCCGCGTCAGGCGCCGGATACCGGAAATCAATCTTTCACCAAATGCATCCCACCATCCACGATCCCGGACACATCAAAGGCGTGCGCACGGTAGCCACCGTTGAGTTTACGAAAGGGATCATCGTAGTTTTAGCGGGCTTGGGCGTCTTCTCCATGCGCCACAAAAATATCTGGGGAGTAACCGATAGCCTCCTGGAATTTCTTCACGTTAGTCCTCATCATCTCCACTTCCTAGGCGTCTTTGTCGCCCTCATGCACCGGCTCAGTGACGTGCGTCTGTGGAAGATTGCCACCGTGGCGGCCATCTACGTGACGCTTCGATTCATCGAGGCCTACGGATTGTGGTTCGTCCGTCCCTGGGCGGAATGGCTGGCGTTCGCCTCCGGAGCCATCTACATCCCGTTCGAGGCAGCCGATCTCTTGCGGCGTCCAGACTGGTTTCGATTATTGGTAATCGTGCTCAACGTCGGGATCGTCCTCTACATGCTGATGCTGCGCCTGGAAGCAGCAAAAAAGCGCCACGCGGCGCACGACGCGGCGGAATCAGGATAAATGGTGTGTGTAGAGACGGGGCTCGCTCGTCCCAGCGTGCGGCAAAACTCTGGCTCGCCCTACTCGTTCAGCGAGCAGCTGCAATCCGCCGGCGGAACATGCGCTTTCAGAAAGTCGGCGACGCGCTTGTAAGCGTCGATTTGATTTTCAACCCGAGCGAACCCGTGGCCTTCATTCTCATAGACTTTGTATTCGGCCACGCCGCCGCGCTTTTTGACCGCGTCCACCACCTGCTGCGCTTCTTCCTTGGGGCAGCGCGGATCGTTGCCACCCGCCAGCAAATACAAGGGCGCCTTGATCTGATCCACGAAGTTGATAGGCGAACGATCCTCGTACAGCGCCTTGTTCTTCACCAGATCGCCCATGGTCGCAAGGTCCGACTGCTGCAGCACGGGGTCTTCATTCTGAATCTCGGTGAACCAGTTCACAAAAGGCACAATCGGGGCGCCCGCCGCCCACACTTCGGGAGCCTTGGTGACGCCCATCATCGTCAAGTATCCGCCGTAGCTCCCGCCCATCAGAATGAGCTTCTTCGGGTCGACGTAGCCAGTCTGTTTGATCCAGTCGGCGGCCGCGAGCACATCCTGCAAATCGCCGCCGCCCATATCGAAAAGATTCGCCTGCTGGAATTCTTTTCCATACCCAGTCGATCCCCTATAGTTGGGCGCGATCACGATGTAGCCCTGGTTGGCCATGTACTGTACGAAACGATTGAACGTGTTCATCGTCTGCGCCGTGGGACCACCGTGAACATACACAATCGCCGGATGCTCGCCATTGCGCGGCAGGTTGTAGGGCACATAGACGAACGCGGAGATCGTCCACTTACCATCTTTGCTCGGGTAATGCACAAGGTAAGGTTCAACCATGTCCTGGGATCGCACGCCGCCCACCAGAGAGTATGTGAGTTGCAGCGATTTGCCGTCCGCCAGGTTGTACACCCATAAATCGCCGGGAGCAGTCGGGCCGGTGTGGGAATAAAGCAGCCGCGAATTGTCACGACTGAAGGGCGAAGTCCTGCCAGCAGAATGGTTCACCCCTTTGGGCAGGGGCAGGGCGCGCGCCTTTCCGGATGCGATGTCACACAGGTAGATGTCGGTGTTGCCATCTACATTTGCGGTGTAAGTCAGAAACTTGCCATCGGCGGAA
This sequence comes from uncultured Acidobacteriaceae bacterium, assembly GCA_963779995.1. GTDB lineage: Bacteria > Acidobacteriota > Terriglobia > Terriglobales > Acidobacteriaceae > Acidiflorens. Next base: position 349,768 of record CAVZZY010000002.1, read on the forward strand.
AAGCTTTCGCCGGAAACTTCCCACTTATCGTTCGTAAGCCAGTGGATCTTTTTGCTCGCGATTTCAAGCAAGCCGACGTTGTCATAGCCGTCGCCGGCATTGGAGGTGATCAGAACGTTCTTGCCGTCGGGCGAAACGCCGTTTGCCGAGTAGATGTGTTCGCCGTCATGCGGCGTCAGCAACGTGCTTTGCGCGCTGGCCACATCGACCAGAAAAATATTCGAGTCGGTCCCTTTCGACTGTTCCTGCGTGTAGACAATGAAGTCACCGTCCGCCAACCAGATAGGCGCGACGTTCATGCGGTCTTTGGCGGTTCCGGTGGTCAGGTGCTTCACCTCGCGCATGAGCGTGTCGTAAACGTCAACCTCGAACACAGACGACGTTTTGGGTTTGACCATGTAGGCGAGATAGCGCCCATCATGCGACCAGGTAGGATTTTCCTCCGCGATCTCGCGGGTGTTAGTCAGGTTCACCACCTGTCCCGTTTTGGGCGACACCAGAAAAATATCCCATTGCTCGTCGCCGTCGTAATCGGACATATAGGCGATCCACTTGCCGTCCGGAGACCAGGTCGGGCTGGTCTGGCGCTGATCGCTCACCGTAAGTTGCATCGGCCATCCGCCGTCGGAGGGCACGAGCCAAAGATTATTGCGCCCGCTCAGATTGCTGACAAAGGCAACCGTCTTCCCATCCGGCGACCAGGTCGAACCGCCCACCTGGCGCGTCGTGTAAAGCTTCTCAATCGAAAGACTCTTCTCCACCCGGGCATCGGGCTTGGACGCGATCTGTTTCGGGTCAGTGATGGCCTGGGACGCAGGCAGAGTCTGGGGTGCTGCGAGAATGCTCATAAGTACGACCATAACAAACAGCCTAAGAATGCGCATGGCGCCTCAAAGTGAATTCGGGAGTGTGGAAAGTTTAGCAGTCTCACCAGTCTACGTAACAATGCTACTCGACAGTGACCTGGTAGTCTCGCCCTTCCCAGCGCGCGGTATTTTTCCAGTAGAACGTGAAAAGTATTTGGCGGCCTGCCGAGAGAGTTTCCGTCGGCAGATCGACGTGCTGAAGGTTCCATCCACTTTCCTCGGAGTTGCTGTCTTGACTGGTTTGCCAGTTGTCAAAGCTCCAGTGCACCACGGCCGGTTCCATCAAGAGAATCCGAAGCTTCTTCCCGCACGGCAAGGTGCGCGGCTTGTTGTTGAAGCGCCAGTTGAAATACTGCGCCGATGCCTTCTTCGCCAGGTAGCGTCCCACCGTTTGCGGAGGCTGATCGAAGATCCTTCCGTCGACGAGGGAGCGGCGCAGTTTGATGTATTCGGAATGAGCCCACACTAGCGGGCACGCCGACCCCGACCCTTTTCCGGTGAACAGCTCACGCTCCGGGATGTCACTTGTGTCCCAGACTTGTTCGGGAATCAGGCGGCTTGCTCCGGTCGAATTCTCCATCACGCCCAGCAAGGCCTCGGCGGAAGCGGCGCGTCCGGCGGCCAGTTCGTAGTGGGCTCGTTCACCCGCCAGCAGCGGCCATGGGCGGCCAATCCCCGTGCCATCGAAGGGAGATCCATCCTCGTGTTCCCCGTAGCCGTCGCCGTTATAGCGGTACCAGCCCGGACCTTGAGGAAGATTTATGCGCAGCAATTCGTCGATGACCTTGATCGTGTTGAGGATTCGCGGATCGTCGGGCGCGCGCAAACCGAAGCGCACCAGGGCGAGCGCATCCGGGCTGACCATCTCGACTACCGAAGCATTCGAACTGCCGGGGCCACGATTCTTGATGGGAACGAATCCCTGCAGCGGGGAGGCGGCCCCGTCATCGTCTGGCGGCGCGATACGTACATAGTAGCCTTCGACTCCGACCTGCCGGGCGAGATCGCTGTTCACGGCGTAGGTCCAGCGTTCGATATTGTCGTTCCAGGTGTCGGCCATCTGGCGCAGAAATTCGGCAGGCTCGCCCTGGCCCATCGACTGCGCCAGATCGGCGGCGATCAACAGGGCAGAGATTTCGGCGCCCAGAGTGAACGACGAATAGCCGCCGTCTTCTTCCCAGCGGTCTTGCTGCGTGACCGGGCCGTTGGCCGCAATGAACGCCGCCGCTTTACGCACCATCGGCCACCAGCGACGGCTGTCACCGAAGCAGCCGGGCGATTCACGGCGCAGCAGATCGACCAGCAGAATCGGCAAGGCGGTCTCATCCATCTGCGACCCGCTCCAGTACGGTCGCCCGTCCAACCACATGTTCTGCGCCCAGTGTCCGTCGGATTCCTGAGTGGACTCGAGATAATGCAACACGCGCAGAGCGTCGTCGTCAGCGCCCGCTGCCAGCAATCCGCCGGCACTCTCGACCAGATCCCGCGGCCAGACCAGATGGTAACCGCCCAGGTCTTCGTCGCCCTTGTTGAAACCCCAGGGAATGGAAAGGCTGGCGATGATTCCACCGAGGAAGTCCTTGGATTCGTGTGTGCGCAAAACCGCCGCGCTGGCCCGGTATAAATCTTTCTCGCGCGGCTTCTCGTCGAGCTTCTTCAGCGTGCGCTGCCAATTCTGCCAGTGCAAGACGTAATCCTCGCGGGTGGTTTCGTAAGGGGTGAGTAGGGAAGAGACGGCTTGCTGGCCGGCTGACGCCCAATTTCCGCCAAAACCGAGTGCGAGGATGAACTCGCCGTTGCAGGCGGCCAGGTCAATTTCGGCAGTTAGCGCGACGTTACCGTTCTCCGCGCGCTCATACTCCCATGTTATCCGGAAATTTCGCGACAGGTCTTGCCAGCTGTCCGACACGCCGGCAAATCCAACAGAACGTTTTAGCAGGGGCGCGGAGCAGGCCAGCGCAAGCGCGAGCGAATCGCGCTGGGCAAAAAGCATTGGCTTGCCCTTGTAATCGCCGGCCCAGCCGGTATTGCCATATCCAAAATTACCCAGGTGCGACGCCAGGAGCGCATACAGGCGGTAGTCGCGCAGATTTCCCTCGACTGGCACGAACCGAATCCTCTGTAACACCACGTTTCGCCAGGGATCGGTCAGCACTTCCTTTTCAATCCGGTACCGGCCCTGCATACAAGTATTGGTTAGTTCGAAGACCGGCACTCCGGGTTCGATCGGAAGGTTTTGGAAGGTACAATGCCGTTTTTCTTCGGAGAAGAACCCGCGACCGTCGGTGACAATCAGGCCGAGGTCGCGGGTGCAGGCTCGGTCCACCCGGGGAAAATAAATCTCATTGAGAATGCCGTGACTCAGCGTGAACCAAACTTTACTGTGCGGGTTCAGCGCCGTGCCGATTCCGGTTTTGGCGCTCGAAGTCCAGCGGGGTTCGATTCCGGGCCAGCCCGGCGCATACCTGGGTGCATCACGATGATCATCGCTCACAGTGGGTCGTCCTCACCGTCAAGCAGTTTGCCAGAAGATGCAGATTTGTGCTCGTTTCCCCGCGGAAATGAATCCAACCGGTTTCGATGTGTCCTCGTTTCGGCAAGAACGGCAGCCGCTAAGTACTTGGGAAATCGAGTGGGTTCATCAAAAATTCACTCCGCTGTAACCTTCCTTTAATACTTCGCCAATACAACTGTTGCTTCGCTAATAAAACAAAATTGCGCCTTTAGGTTAGGCACTAGGGGACTCATCGAGTGATACAACGCATGGCGCTGCTGTTGGCGGGTCTGGCACTGGCGCTGCCGGTCATGGGGCAGACTCAACTGAACGGAGCAGGGGCGACTTTTCCGTATCCGATGTATTCCAAGTGGTTCAGCGAATATAACAAGCTGCACCCGGACGTGCAGATCAACTACCAATCGATCGGCAGCGGCGGCGGCATTCGCCAGGTACTGAACGGCACGGTCGATTTCGGTGCTAGTGACGGTCCCATGACCGATGAGCAGCTGAAGGAAGCTAAGACGAAAATCCTGCACATCCCCACGGTGTTGGGCGCTGATGTTCCTGCATATAACGTTCCGGGTGTGAGCGGCGAGCTCAAGTTCACTCCCGAAGCTCTGGCTGGCATCTTTCTCGGAAAGATCCAGAAATGGAACGATCCTGCCATCGCCCAAGTCAATCCGGGCGTGAATCTCCCGAACCAGTCGATTATCGTTATTCACCGTTCGGACGGCAGCGGTACCACATACATCTTCACTGACTATCTCTCCAAGATCAGCAAGGAGTGGGACGCGACGGTAGGGAAGGGAACTTCGGTGAAATGGCCAGTCGGCTTAGGCGGCAAGGGCAACGAAGGCGTGGCGGGACAGATCCGGCAGTTGCAGGGATCAATCGGCTACGTTGAGCTGATTTACGCTGCGGAGAACAAAATCACGTACGGATCGGTCAGGAACGCGGCTGGCAATTTTGTGAAGGCTTCGCTTGACACCGTAACCGAAGCGGCGGCCTCGTCGCCAAAAATGCCCGCCGATTTTCGTGTCTCCATCACAAATGCGCCCGGCAAGACGGCGTACCCCATCTCCAGCTTTACCTGGCTCTTAATTCCCGTACAGGCCAAGGACCCGAAGAAAGGGAAGATCATCGCCGATTTTCTGAATTGGATGGTCACAGACGGCCAGAAGATGACGAGCCAACTCAGCTATGCTCCCCTGCCGCAGAACGTGGTGGAGAAAGTGAAGGCGGCTATCAAACAGGTCCAGTAAATCGGCGATGGAAGTTCTGCGGCGTTTAGCCTTCCCGGGCAGAAATGTGCTGGGAAGGCGGAAAGATGAAGTTTGCGACATGGGAACTTGGCGAGGAAATTGTCTTCAATTATTAGCCAACTGCGGACTAACTAACGGTTCACCAAGCAATGAACTATGAGCTGAAAGGGTTTCTTCACAGCATTGTCTGATCTGAGACATTTATTTTTCAGGAGATGAAAACAATGAAACGAATCATGGTTGTGGTGCTGTCGATGTTGGTCGCAGGGAGCGTGATCGCGGCACAAACCCAGCAAAGTACGGCCCCTTCAACGACGGCGAAGAGCCCGCGAAAAAAAGTTGCCGCCAAAAAAACTGGGCCGACTGTTTCCGAGCAGCTCACTGAGATGAAGCAGGCGATCGATGCTCAGCAGCAACAGATCAAGAAGTTGAGCGATGCAGTTGAAAGCCGCGATCAAAAGATTCAGCAACTGGAACAGCGCCTTGATCAGAGCCAAACCGTGGCCGTCCAGGCGCAGACCAAGGCGGAGACTGCGGTGGCTCAAACGACGCAGCAACAGCAGACGGTGGTGGCGCTCAAAAGCGATGTCGCCGACCTGAAGACGAGCGCCACGAACGCCGCGCTGACCGTGCAGGAAACACAGAAAAGCGTAAAAGAGTTGGAGAGCCCGATCGCCATCCGCTTCAAGGGAGTCACGCTCACTCCCGGCGGATTCCTGGCGGCAGAATCCGTGTATCGCACTCGCGCGCTAGGGTCCGACATCAATACTCCCTTCAACAGTGTGAATATGCCGGGCGCCGGTCAGAACGCGGTTTCTGAATTCTTTGGTTCCGGCCGCCAGTCGCGAATCTCGTTGCTCGCTGAGGGCAAGATCAGCAGCGCCAAGCTCTCCGGCTATTACGAAGCTGACTTTCTTTCCTCCGGCACAACTTCCAACAACAACGAGAGCAACAGCTACACCCTCCGCCAACGCCAGGTTTGGGGTCAAGCTGCCTTGGACAATGGTTGGAGCTTCACCGGCGGCCAAATGTGGAGTTTGGTAACGGAAAGAAAGAAGGGCATCGACAACCGGACCGAAGCTACGCCCTTGACCATAGACCCGGCGTATACCGTCGGTTTCAGTTGGGCGCGGCAATACGGTTTCCGCGTGACCAAGAACTTCAACAATCGCTTCTGGCTGGCCGCATCGTTGGAGAATCCGCAAACTACCTTCTCGGCAACCAACAATGCCGCGAACTTCGCTTTCGGGAGCGCCGGCAATAGCAGCGGACTGTATAACGCCTTTAATGGCACCTATTCCTTCAACGCCATGCCGGACGTGATCGTCAAGGCGGCCTTTGAGCCCGGCTTCGGCCACTATGAAGTGTTCGGTATCTTCAGCCGCTTCCGCGACCGCGTTTATCCCTGCGAGGACGTGGCAACTACCACGCTCTGCGGAGGCAGCGCGACTGCCGGCCCCAACGCTCTCGGAGCCTACAACGATTCGAGGAATGGCGGTGGAGTGGGAGGAAACGCCCGCGTCACCATTGCCAAGCGCGTGGACTTCGGCCTTCACGCCCTCTACGGAAACGGGGTAGGCCGGTACGGCGCGTCGACTCTGCCGGACGCCACGGTGAACCCCAATGGCACGCTGGCCCTGCTGCGCAGCTATCAGGGTCTGGCCACGCTGGAATGGCACTCGCCCAAACTCGACGTGTACCTCAATGGCGGTGAGGAGTATGTGGCACGGCGCTATCAAGTTGATCCGGTCACCGGCAAAACGGTGGGTTACGGGGCGCCCAACTTTAACGACTCGAATTGCTACACCGAAACCCTCCCCTCAGCAAACAGCGGTTACGCTTTCGGATCGCTTACCTGCAGCGCCAATACCCAAAGCACGATCGAGGGCACGTTCGGGTTTTGGTTCCGTGTGTACCACGGTCCCAAGGGCAGAATACAGCTCGGCCCGCAGTATTCCTACCTGGTCCGAAACGCGTGGCCGGGTGCTGCCTCTTCCACGGTCGAAGTCTCGCCACACGGAATCGACAACATGTTTATGACTTCTTTCCGCTACTATTTGCCGTAGCGCGTTCGCAACCCTCGCCCCCGGAATTCTCTCCTTATGCTCTGGGGGCGAGGGATTGTTTTCAAGCCGGAACGGCCCCCATCACTCCGATGTGAGATCTTCCGGCCCATCAACCGGAAGCCCCTGCGGCTGCTCCGACTCAACCTAAATCATGAGGAAGCGCTATTCCAAGCGCGGGAATCTTTCGTTCTGCGAAACTGCAATTCGATGCACACCCGCCCTTGCTGTGAAGCTGCAGCCATTCCCGTAAGTTGCTAAAAGCACAAGGCGTAGTGGATGCTTCCGGCGCCCGGCGGAATGGAACGGCAGATGCTATCTGGTAATATTGATAAAGTCTATTAATCACATAGACTTTATGGAATACTTAGTGATACCAAGAGCCGCCGCCGCCGCGGCGACCTCTGATTGTGGGGAGTTTTCTCCCCCCAATGTGCTGTTCGACTGAAACTCAAGAAGGAGAGGACTGCATTCATGAAGGCAATCAAGCACTTATTTCTCGCCATTCTGACGCTGGCGACACTTGCCACCGGCTCTTGGGCACAAACCTCGGACCATACCGCACAGGCTCCGGGCAAGAAGCACAGGCCCGTAGCAGCGGCGCCCGCGCAGCCGGCTATAACGGCTGCCGACATTCAGGCGCTGAAAGATGGCCTAGCCGCTCAGCAGCAGCAAATCCAGCAACTTACCCAGCAGCTGCAGCAGATGCAGCAGAGTTCGCAGCAGGCGCAGGCCGCTGCGGCCGACGCTGCCAACAAGGCCGCTGCCGCTCAGACCCAGGCCAGCCAACAGCAGCAGACGGTGGTTGAGCTGAAGAGCGATGTGGCCGACCTCAAGACGGTGAACAGCGCGGCGTCGAACAACGCGGTATTGAAAAACGCTGTGTTGACGCTACAGGACTCACCGCAGACATCCGGCGGCGAGCCGACGCAGGTATTCAACACACAGATGGAGAGCCCGATTACGATCCGCTTCCGCGGCATCAACATTACGCCGGGCGGATATGCCGCAGCCGAATTCGTGCGCCGCTCGCGGGCATTAGGCGCAGATTTGCCGACGCCCTTCAACTCCCTGACCATGCCAGGGGCCTCGCAGAGCCGGCTGTCGGAGTTTTTCGGTTCAGGCCGTCAGTCTAAGGCCACCGTCTTTGTTGACGGCCGCCTGGGGCACGTGGATCTTTCCAGCTACGTCTCAGGCGACTTCCTTTCTGCCGGCGTCACCTCCACCTCGACTCAAACCAATAGTTACACCTTTCGCCTCCGCCAGGCGTGGGCACAGGCCAAGTTTCAGAACGGCTGGAGTTTCCTCGGTGGCCAAGCGTGGAGCCTGGTGACGGAGGATGCGAAGGGAATTGCCCCCGACGACGACATGGGCAAAACCAACGATGCTCGGCCCAAGACGATCGACCCGTCGTATAACGTCGGCTTCGATTTCGCGCGGCAGTATGGAGTTCGCCTGACCAAGAGCTTCGGCGACAAAGTTGCGGTGGCATTCGCAATCGAGAATCCGCAGGCCACGCTGACTACACACGGCAACGCGAATAATTACCTGCTCGGCGAGACTGGCGCCAGCAACAGCTACAACACCACGGCGAATTACTCCTTCAATCCTTCGCCCGATATCATCGCCAAGGTCGCATTTGATCCGGGCTTTGGGCACTACGAGGTCTTCGGTTTGGCCGACCGCTTTACCGATCGCGTCTTCCCTTGCGTGGAGTTTGCGGCCGGCTCGGCCTTGTGCACCGCCAATGGCGCCACTTCCGCGACGGGAGCCTACAACGCCTCGAAAGAGGGCGGAGGTTTCGGAGCGAGTGCACGTTGGACGTTTGCCAAGCGCGTCACTTTTGGGCTAAAAGGCTTCGGCGGCAGCGGAGTCGGTCGCTACGCTCCGGGTGGGCTTTCCGACGTTTCGATTAACCCCGATGGCACCATTCACCTGATCAAGAACTTGCACGGATTAGGCACGCTCGAGTTCAAGACCAAGAAGCTCACGGTCTACAGCTACGGTGGAGTCGAATACGCCGCCCGCACGTTTGCGCGCGATCCCCTGGCGAACAAAGGCGCAGGAGCCAATGTCGGCTATGGCGCGCCTACGTTCAACAACTCCGGTTGTTACACCGAAGTCGCGCCCGGCTCTGGCGGGTTCAGCCCGGGCGGCACGGGCACGTGCACCGGCGACACGCGTGCCTTGATCGAGGGGACCCTCGGGTTCTGGTACAAGTTTTACTCGGGGCCAAGGGGTGCGTTCCAGTATGGCACGCAGTACTCGTACGTGACGCGGAACACCTGGTCGGGCACTGGAGGCTTGCCGTCGGGCAGCGCTGGTCTGCAGCCCAACGGGCTCGATGGAATGGTCTTCACCTCGTTCCGTTACTACTTGCCGTAAAACGGCGACGATCTACACCTTCCAATCGCACTCTCAGTGCGGTTCGAGCTCTTAACCAAGGGCGCCCGTGCAAACCGGCGCCCTATTCCTATGAGCTTTGAGCTCCGAGCGACGAGCTGCGAGCAAACCCCAACCTCTGCCTGCCCGCAGCTATCTTGGTATACTATTTTGGGTCGGATGCCTTACGTAGCAAACACTCCCCTCTACCACGAAGATCCGTACGTTGATCGGGATTAAATAATGGCTGTACAAACTCTGAGCAATCGCGTGCCCCTTTTTAACCGCGAAGCATCGTGGCTGAAATTTAATTGGCGCGTGCTCGAAGAAGCGGGCGATCTCCGCAATCCATTGCTCGAACGCGTTAAATTTCTGGCCATCTCCGCCAACAATCTGGACGAATTCTTTGAGGTCCGGGTCGGCGGCCTGTTGCAGCAACTCGAAGATGGCCACAACTCCACTACTGCCGACGGCCTCACCATGGTGGAGGAGCGAGAACTGATCAAAGACGCGACCCACGACTTCGTCGAAGAACAATATGCATGCTGGAACGAGCGCCTGCGGCCGGAACTGACGGCGCAGGGCATTCGCGTCCTCGGCATCGACGAACTGGATGACGCGGCATTGGCGTTCGTGGACGACTACTGCGAACGGGAACTTGATCCGTTGCTCACTCCGGTCACGGTCGACCCGGCGCATCCCTTTCCTCGTGTGATCAACAAGGCGCTGTGCGTGGCGTTGTTGCTGCGCCGCCGCCGCCGCTCTTCGCTCACTTATACCGGAGTCGTAACCGTTCCCCGGGCGCTACCGCGATTGGTGCGTCTGCCGTCCCAGGGAACCATCGATTTCATTTTTCTTGCCGACCTAGTCGTCCATCATGCCGTAAAGATGTATCAGGGCTACGACATTATTTCTTCGGCTGCCTTCCGCGTCACCCGCAATAGCAACCTCTATTTGCAGGAAGAAGAATCGCGCAATCTGCTGGAATCGGTGCGCGCCGAATTGCACAATCGGCGCAAGGGAGATGCGGTGCGAATGGAGATCGAGTCCGACGCCGACCCCGAGGTCATCGAGCGCCTGGGCACGGTGTTCGAGCTTGATCGCTGGCAGATTTTCCCGGTGAACGGGCCGGTGAATCTTTCCCGGCTGTTCAATATCTACGACGAAGCGGATCGGCCGGATTTGAAGTACCGCCCCTATGTGCCGCGGGAGTTGCGTTTAACCGCGAAGTCCCATGATCTGTTTGAGGAACTGCGCCGCCACGACATTCTATTGCACCATGTCTACGATTCTTACGATGCGGTTGTTTCCTTCATTCAGTCAGCGGTGGAAGACGAGCGCGTGCTCTCCATCAAGCAGACCCTTTACCGGACCAGTGAGCATTCCCTGATTGTCCCATCTCTGATCGCGGCCGCGGCGCACAAAGAAGTCACTGCCGTGGTGGAACTGAAAGCGCGTTTTGACGAGGCATCGAACATCCGCTGGGCGCGCGATATGGAAGATGCCGGGGTGCAGGTTTTCCACGGACTGGTCGGTCTGAAGACGCACTGCAAACTTTGTCTGCTGGTGCGGCGCGATCCCGATGGCGTAACCCGTCAATACGCTCACTTGGGCACTGGGAACTACAACGCGACCACGGCCCGAATCTATACCGACCTCAGTCTGCTCACCGCCGACCCCGAGATCACCAGCGCGGTGCACGATGTTTTCAGTTTTCTGACGGCCTACGCCGAGCATCCGAGTTATGGGCCGCTACTGGTGGCGCCTCTGGATTTGGCGGAAAAGTGCATGATCTTGATTGAGCGGGAGGCCGAGCATGCCCGCATGGGCCGTCCGGCGCGCATCATCGCCAAAATGAACGCTCTTCTCGACATGAATGTTATCCAGGCTCTGTATCGCGCTTCTCAGGCGGGGGTGGACATTGAGTTGATCGTGCGCGGCATGTGCGCGCTGCGGCCGGGGATTCGCGGCATCAGCGACCGCATCCGCGTGCGCAGCATCGTCGGCCGCTTCCTCGAGCACAGCCGCATCTTTTATTTCGAGAACGGCGGCGAGCCTGAAGTCTACATCGGCAGCGCCGATTGGATGAATCGCAATCTGCACGAGCGCGTCGAAGTCCTGTTCCCGCTGAAAAACCCGCTGCTGCGCGACCGCGTCGTGCATGAGATTCTGGCGGCATATCTTGCCGACAATGTGAAGTCAAGATTTCTGCAAAAGTGACGGCCGTTACTTGCGTCCCTGGCAATCGCCACGCGGGCGCAGCAAGAGACCGCCTCGAGGCTCGGCTGCCTTTAGCTCCCAGGATTTTCTGCTCGGGGTGGCGGAAGGCACCAGGACGCCGGAGGAGATTCCTGATCCCATCCCGCGGCGCTCGTCGCGAGCCTCGGTCGGACGAACCTTCACCGGACGGCCGTTGATCGGAAAGGAATAATCGCTCCGAAATGTTTCTCTACTTTTTACGCCACGCCAGTGCCGGACAGCAGTTGAGCACTGCCAAGAAGGACGAAAAGCGCGGCCTCGATAAAGACGGCATCGAGCAGTGCGGATACATCGGCCGCGCCCTGGCCGCGCTGGGCGTGCAGGTAGAAATCATCGTCTCCAGCCCGCTAAAGCGATCCACGCAAACCGCGGCTTTGGTGGGCAACGAAATGGGGCACGAAGGCAAACTGGTGATGGAGAATGCGTTACGCCCGCAGGCCAGCTTCTCGGATTTTCAGAAGATGCTGGAAAAGTACGCGCGCCAGGACTCCATTATGGTGGTGGGGCATAACCCGAACCTGCAGCGAATTTCTCGGACGCGTAATCAGCGACAGCTGGATGCGAAGCCGTGGTTGAGCTGAAGAAGGGGGCGGTGGCCAAAGTCGAAATGCGGCGCAATTCCGGGTCGCTGAGTTGGTGCATCACGCCCCGCATCCTGCGCACGCTTCACGCCGCGGCGACAGAAAGCTCGCGCCCGAAAACTTCGCGGAAGTAGGATCGATCCTTCTCAATCGACCATACCTCCAGGTCCACGCTTGCCTTTCCGCGTGGAGTCAATTTCATAGAGACCCTTCCGCTGCGCGCCGAGACTCCGACCTTGCCCACAGATTGATTCCTCCCCATGTTCAAAGCGCGCGCGAGCCGGAGCAGCACCGACGCCTTCTCCACATTTTCCTGCTCCTCGGGACTCAACGCACTCATCGGGCCATCTCCCGGCGTCGGGCGCGACTTTCCCAGGTAACGTGCGATCGAGCCAATGATCCGCCGCTGTTGTGGCGTGTATCCCAGAATTTCCGAGTTTGCGATGATGTAGTAAGTATGGCGGTGGTGACCGTTGCGGTTCACGTAGTCGCCGACTTCGTAGAGCATGGCTGCGGCCGAAAGCCATTCGCGATACTCCGCCGGAAGCTGGTGTACCGATTTCAACGAGGAAAATAGCAGCAATGCCGCCTCGCGCACGTGCAAAGCATGATGCAGGTCGACGCGGTAATGTTCCACCGCGCGCTTGATCGACTCCCAGCGTTCCGATTCAATGGCGCGGCCCGATCTCGTGCTGCGATCGTAGTCCGCCGCCATCTGCGCCAGAATGCCATCGCGCAGTCCCAGCGCGGAGTAGCGAAAGCCGGGAAGATGGCAGCGCTCCAGCAACTCCGCATAGGCCAGCGCGCCGGCACAGATGATTTCAGCGCGGCGCGGACCGATCCCGGGCACCTTCACCCGCTGCTCCAAGGTCAGGCGCGTGATCTGGTTGGCAATGCGGCGTATCATCTCGCGTGTGGCGTAAGTCGCGGGCCGGCGCTTCCTAGGGCGCTCCAGGTGGCGGGCGACGCCCACCAGTGCGGCGGCTGTGCCGGAGGTGGCGATTACTGCGCCCACCCGTGCCGTCTTGATTCGATCCTGAATGCGCGTAATCTCCCGCGCCACAAATCCCTGGAGCCTCTTCAGTTCGCTCTTGCGCGGCGGGTCGTGCTGAAGGAATTCGCCGGTCAGGCGCACGGCTCCTAGCGGCAAGCTCACCGTATCCCGGATTTGTCCCTCGCGAGAAAGCGTGAGTTCGCAGCTGCCGCCGCCGAGGTCCATCAACAGAACGCTGTGCGCGCCCACGCGGCCAGCCGAGATAATGCCCAGGTGAATGAGGCGCGCCTCTTCCAGTCCGGAAATGATTTCGATCGTCCAGCCCGTCGTCGAGCGTATCCACTCCAGAAATATGCGTGAATTGCGGGCATCGCGCAGAGCCGCCGTGGCCACCACCTTTACCGAATCCGTCCCGCATTCCTGTATGGCGCGATTGAAGCGCCGCAACACACGCACCGTTTCCGACATCGCCTCCGGCGAAAGCATCCCGCCGCTAAAGACGCCTTCCCCCAACCGAGTAACTTCGCGGTCTTCGTGGATTTCCTTCAGCCGCCCGGCTTGCAGGCGCGAAATTTTTAGACGAACAGAATTCGACCCGATGTCGACGGCGGCAAAGGTGGGCATGGCTGAGGATCAGTATTCTCACAATGGGGCGCTTCGCGCAACCCTGCGGCAGTGTTATGAGTCAAGCGGTGGAGGGATGGGCGTCTTGCCCGTCCGGCCGGGCGGGGCCGCCGGCTCTCCACAAAATCGAGGTTTCGAGAGATGGTTTAGCCCGCCACCTGTGCTCTGCCAGCGAGTTTTTGCTGCGGACGGAAAAAAACAAAGTTGGCGTGGTAGTCTGAGTGTTGCGTAATTCCTGCGACTGCCGAGGTTCTCTCGGCCAAACGGATGGCCCCAATGAAACTCACTAATAAATTCTTTACCTCTTTTCTCGTGCTAACGGTTTTCTCGCTAGTATGCGTGATGGTGTCGCAAGATTCATTCCAAACTCAATCCGACACTCACGGTATCTAGGTTGCGAACATGGACCGCTCGGTGAAACCGGGCCACAACTTCTATCTTTACGCCAACCGCGATTGGATCAAGAAAACAGAAATTCCCAACGACCGTTACTACGTGGGAGTATTCTCGATTCTCGACGACCTCGCTAATAAACGGACCGCTGATTTGATTCAGGAAGCCGCAAAAGCCAATGCGGCCTCAGGATCGGCGCAGCGCAAAATCGCTGATCTGTACACCTCCTACATGGATGAGAAAGCGATTGAGGCAAAGGGCCTTGCGCCCATCAAGCCGCATCTCGACAAAATCGCGGCGATCCGAAACAAAAAAGAATTGGCCTTCGCTCTGGGCGCGAGCATGCGGTCTGATGTCGACGCGCTCAACAATACCAACTATCACACTCCGAATCTGTTCGGATTATGGACCGCGCCCGACTTCAACGACCCGGCGCACTACACGGCCTATCTGCTGCAGGGCGGATTGCAGCTTCCGGATCGCGAGTATTACGTCTCCAATAGCGAACCGATGAAAAAGACTCGCGAGGAATATCAGAAACACGTGGTGGCGATACTGAAGCTGGCCGGATTCGGCGATACCGACGCGCGCGCCGCGCGGATTGTGGAATTGGAACGCAAGATTGCCGAGAAGCACATCAGCCTTGCCGACGATCAGGACATTCATAAGGCAAATAATCCCTGGAACCAATCGGATTTTGAGACCAAGGCACCGGGGCTGGATTGGAACGAATTCTTCCGCGGCGCAGACCTTGGAGAACGGAAAAAGTTCATCGTTTGGCAGCCGACGGCGTTTGCCGGCGAGTCGCAACTGGTCGCCTCCGAGTCACTCGATACATGGAAAGACTGGCTATCATTCCATCTGATCGAGTTTTACGCCGGAGTTCTGCCAAAAGTGCTCAGCGATGAGCGGTTCGCATTTTTTGGCAAGACGCTTTTGGAAGTGCCGGAGCAGCGTCCGCGATGGCAGCGTGGCGTCTTCATTGTGAACGATTTACTGGGCGACGACGTCGGCCGCATCTACGCGCAAAAGTATTTTTCTCCAGAGGCCAAAGCGCAAGGTGAGGCAATGGTGCGCAACATTGTGGAGGCGTTCCGCAAACGGATCGATGCGCTGACCTGGATGAATCCCGCCACCAAGGCAGAGGCCAAAGCCAAACTCAGTTCGCTTTATGTGGGCATCGGCTATCCCGAAACCTGGCACGACTATTCCGGATTCGAAATCAAGCCCGACGACATTTTTGGCAACCTCTGGCGCGGCTCACTGTTTGAGTATCATTACGCTCTCAGCCGGCTCGGTAAAGATGTCAACCGTAAAGAATGGTCGATGACGCCGCAGACCGTCAATGCTGTTAATTTGCCCTTGCAGAATGCGCTGAGCTTTCCAGCCGCAATTTTGCAGCCTCCGTTCTTCGATCCAAAAGCGCCGTCAGTTGTGAACTACGGCGCGATAGGATCGATTATTGGGCACGAAGTCAGCCACACCTTCGACACGGAAGGCAGCACGTTCGACTCGAGGGGTGCGCTGCGCAATTGGTGGACGCCTGAAGACCTGAAGCATTTCGAGGAAGCCACTGCCAAGCTCGTGGCCCAATATGATACGTACAAGCCCTTTCCCGATCTGCACGTCAACGGCAAGCAAACAATTGCGGAAAATATCGCCGATCTAGGTGGCATCTCGGCTTCGTATGACGGCTACCGCGCTTCGCTGGGCGGCAAAGAAGCTGAGGAGCGGGATGGGTTTACCGGCGATCAACAGTTCTTCATCGCCTTCGGTCAGAACTGGGCATCGGCGGTTCGCCCCGCGGCTCTTCGGGAGAATGTGCTCACCGACGAGCATTCGCCCCCCGAATATCGCGCCGACACTGTGCGCAACGTCGACGCCTGGTATGCGGCGTTCAATGTGAGGCGCGGAGAGACGCTGTACCTATCGCCGCAAGACAGGGTGCGGATCTGGTGAGCGATTCTCAGTTGAAGGGAATGTCGCAAAGGTCGCGCGTCATTTCAATGCATTCGCCGTAGAAACGCCGATGCGCTATGTCAATTGTCGCAACCAGGCCATAGCGCTCACGATCCGGACTGGCTGGGCTCGGAATTCTGGGCAGATGACGGGCAACCCGGAAGGGATCCCTGCTCTAAGTTACAGCTTCTGCAGGCGCCTCGCCCATACGGCGGTGCGGCTGGCCGGGCGAGGACGCCCGGCTCTCCACAAAAGCAACAAACAGCCCAAGCGCCGCGGTAGTGGCTGAATTTGGCTCGATCACATCGCAAGAATGGCAAGCGGATTGCCTTATTTCTTCGCCTTCACCGATATGACCGTACAAAAAACCCCTATGATTGACGGGTCATTCGGGTTCCTGTAGTAGATCAGTAAAGTTTTTATCCGGTCCTCGTCAGTGCTCTCCTGAACTTCATAACTGTTACCGACATGGAGATCCGCAGCGCCCTTCCTGCAATCCAAGACGTAGTGGAGAATAGCTTGCGGTGGGAGCGTTTCACCTTCGAGCCTGTATGGTGGGTCCACGTTTTTGCGATATTCAAGAGCCGTCACGCGCATCGGTTGAGTTTTCTGGCCGAAAGCCGACATACAGAAAGCGCACAAAAGGAAAGCCGATATACGTGCAGGGGTGTGGAATCTCATTTGACAGCCATGATACAACGGGAAATAGAAAAGCCCGGATGCCAGTCCGGGCCTCAAATCTCGCACGCTCACGGCAGATCATGCCATAGGAGTGTGTGATGTGCAACCCCCTACCAGTGAAATTTGCGAATCGTCATCTTCTCCACGTCAAGTTTTAGATTGTGCGCCCCAAGGTAGGTCGCATCGCAAGGGAATGTCTTTTCGACTTGCGCTAGCCTCCGCTTTATTTCACTATCGCTCGTACTGGCGGTCCAGTATGTATATATGGCGTGGAGCCGCCCGCAGTTTTCTTGGGCACATCCGCACGTTATCTCCCACAGAACCGCTAGTTCCGCACTGTGGTCCAGCACTGGCAAAAAATCATCTTGGACAGTATCAAGCGAACATTCGCACAGTTGCCCGTAATCAATACATAAAAGCTTTATGGGCCAAGCTCCCGTATCTCGATATTCTAGAACTTCGCATATTCCTAATGGGCTTTGACGCGGGAGAACAATTCGCGACCCGCAAGGTGGACACCGAAACCAGTAGCTTTGTCGAAGTTCCGTCATGGGATACCTATTTTCTCCGTCAGGCAAGTAAGCTGGATAGCGGCCAAATCTCCGAAGCGATCCCCGCAGCCATCGCAGGCGTTATCCGCAGCGATGAATGTACGCGGCAGAAATTATAGTGCGCGAAGTGCAAGGCGCAAGCCGCTTTCAGGTGCGCCAGCCGCTTCGAGAAAGCGTTCGTGAGCCGCGTGAATCTCCTCATCTGCATTCTCAGGGTCAAATTGTTTCTCTCGACATGGCTGGTACAAATGCGGTCGGGATCGGGCCGCCCATCAACGACCTTGGATATGATCTCCGAGATTCTTGGTGGGGAGTACCTCCCTTCGGATGTGGCCTCAAACTGGCCGTAGTCGCCAAACAACTTCACAAGCTGCGCGAAGTCGGCCTGCCCCGCAAAAATGCCCTGAATCGAGCGATAGAAGTGCCAGCCGTCCGTGGTGATCTGAAAGCGGTCATCGCTCAAGCACCGTTTCAAACCCCATAGAAATTGAATCGGGGCCTCGCGTGTGCGTTTGCTGACCTGATAGTAGGGAACCAGTTTGGTTTCTTCGTCCAGTGCAATGAATACCCACTGGTCGCCCAGCTCTGGAGAGTCCTCTTTGCGGACTCGGCGCTGTTTCTTGCCCACATAAGTCCATATCTCGTCGCATTGCAGAAAGCCGCATCGGAGATTCTGCATACTGTCGCCTATGATTCCGGCGCAGCGGTCGCCAGATCGCAGCAGTAATGATGCGATAGTGTTTCGGTCAACATCAGTCATGCGATTGATACTGCGGATGCTGTTACCTTCAAGCAACGCGGAGATTACCGCGAGTTTCTTTTCAGCAGAGAGTGTGTACATTTCGGCTCCTCAAAATCCCTTGACGGAAAGGTGAGGCAAGCCGATAATCTGGAATTGAGAGGCCATGATTACGGCTTGCCGTGGTTGTGGTTTCAGGGCCGCTTAGGTGCTTCAACACCTAGCGGCTCTCATCATTTGCGGCGTCTGTCATTAGTGGTGGCGGCAATGTTTCACACTCCTTCCTTCGCCCGTTCTTTCAGCGAAATATATTTGTCGCGTTTGTCCTTCCTGATTTTGAAAGTCTCAGGATGGCGTTTCAACGCAGACTCCATTGCCTGACGATTGGCATTCGGTATTTTGACAGCTCCGAAGAAATCTTCCATCTCCGCAATCCGCGCCTCCGGCACGTATTGGAGATACTCCTTCATTGCTTCCCAAAGGGCTACGTTCTCCCGTAACTGTCGCGGAGAAAACGACGTTGCTGAATTTATCGCGGACCTCAATTCCGAGTCCTCTTCAAAAATCCGCGCTATCTCTTCAACCCCAAAAACGCCAAGGATGCTGTTTGCGCGCTTCTCTCGTCGGGAGACCTGTCCAAGTTCATCAACGACGCGGTGATAGGCTTCGATGTCAGCCTTGATTCGCTCACGACTGGCCGCTATGCTCTTGCATTCATGCAAGAGACGTTGGCGCATCCGTTCTGCGATCTCGAATCTGTCCGGCACACGATCACTATATAACCGTGAGTGTACCGTGTCAACAGAAAAAGTTATGTCGCGGTTTGTTTTTGTGCCTTGTGTTTGCATTTGCGTTGATTTCTCCTTTTATGTTCGGGTTTTACTGCTGTGGAAAACCTTCCAAATTCAAATTCAGCCACTACCAAGCGCCGCTTTTTAACCGATTTGTAACAACCCTCTGCTACCCTCAGCACGGAATGTCTAATCAAGCCCTGCCCCAGCCGCGCTTTAGCGCTCCCGAGCCGGGGCGGGGTTCAAAGGCCGCCCTGAAAATCGAAGTCAGAACGACGCCGTTGTTGCAGGGGAAGGTCAGCGAAATCCCCGACGTTGTTTTTGGCTGGGCGATGCGTTTTTGCGGCGTTGCGGTCGTCGCACTGCTGGGCTTGATCGTATACCAGTTGGTGGTGGGCTCCCAGCTCTCCTGGCATGCTTTTGGCTGGAAGTTTTTCGTTCAATCGGACTGGAACCCGGTTGAGGATCAGTACGGCGCGCTGCCGTTCATATACGGCACGATCGTGTCCTCACTGCTTGCGCTGGTAATCGCCGTGCCCCTGTCTCTCGGCGTGGCGGTTTTCATTACGGAGATGTGTCCGATCCGTCTGCGCGGAATTCTCTCCTTTACCACTGAACTCCTGGCCGCCATCCCCAGCGTGGTCTACGGGCTTTGGGCAATCTTCGTTCTGGTGCCGCTAATTCGCGAGTACGTCGAGCCGTTTCTTGCCCAGACGCTCGGCTGGACGACCCTGTTCAGTGGACCGCCATACGGCATCGGCATGCTGGCGGCGGGCGTGATTCTGGCGATCATGATCATTCCCATCATTTCGTCGATCACCCGCGAAGTGCTTACCGTCGTTCCGCAGCATCAGCGGGAAGCGGTGCTGGCGCTGGGTGCTACGCGCTGGGAAATGATCCGCATGGGTGTGCTGCGCAATGCGCGGGCGGGGATCGTGGGCGCCATCATTTTGGGCCTGGGCCGCGCGCTCGGCGAAACCATGGCAGTCACCATGGTGATCGGCAACCGTCCGGAAATTGCCAAATCGTTGTTTGCTCCCGGATACACCATGGCCAGTGTATTGGCCAACGAATTCACCGAAGCCACCGGCGATCTTTATCTTTCCGCGTTGATCGAGATTGGCTTGGCGCTGTTCTTTGTCACCATTGTGGTCAACGCGCTGGCCCGGCTTCTGGTGTGGAGCGTTACTCGAGGCCAGCCGTCGAGAAGCATTGCCTGACGTGATATGCCTGATACCAACTCCAATACGGCGGCCGTACCCGTCAAGCCCATCAGCTTGCGGCGGCGTGTGATGGACCAAGTGATGACGGGCGCCTCCGTGCTCACGGTTCTCCTCGTGCTTTTACCGCTCTTCGCCATCTTTGCCTATCTGGTTTACAAGGGCATAGGCTCGATCAATCTTGCCTTCCTGACCCAGACGCCAAAGCCGGTAGGCGAACCCGGCGGCGGCATGGCAAACGCCATCGTTGGTTCGATGGTCATTCTTGCCATTGCCAGTCTGCTCGGCGTGCCCCTCGGCATCGGCGCGGGCATCTTTCTCTCCGAATACGGCCGCAACCGCTATGGCGATATCGTCCGCTTTGTCTCCGATGTGCTGAACGGCGTGCCCTCGATCGTGATCGGCATTGTGGCCTACGGCCTCGTCGTGATGCGCCAGAAACACTTCTCGGCGCTGGCCGGTGGCGTGGCGCTGGCCATCATGATGATTCCGACCATCGCGCGAACCACGGAGCAGATGCTGCTGCTGGTGCCGCAAGCCATCCGCGAAGCCGCCTACGGTCTCGGCGTTTCCCGCTGGCGCACCACGCTCTCAATTACGCTGCGCACGGCCACCTCCGGAGTCATCACCGGCGTCATGCTGGCCTTCGCCCGCGTTGCCGGTGAAACCGCGCCGCTGCTGTTCACCGCCTTTGGAAACCAGTTCTGGAACTGGAAGACGGACCAGCCGACCGCAGCCCTGTCGCTGCAAATCTTCACCTATGCCATCTCGCCCTACGACGAGTGGCACCGGCAGGCATGGGCAGGAGCGCTGGTTTTGATTATCCTTATCGTCGGCGCGGTAGCCGCGGTTCGCATCGCAGTAAAGCACGGAACTTTAGCGGGAGCATAAGCAGCAGGAGCTTAGCGATCTATGGGAGTCGGAATCACAGTCGAGCACCTGAACGCGTTTTACGGCAAGACTCAGGCCTTGTTCGACGTCAACATCACCGTGCTCGCCAACCACGCGACTGCGCTCATCGGCCCCTCGGGCTGCGGGAAATCCACGTTTATTCGTTGTCTCAACCGCATGCACGAAACCATTCCCGAGGCGCGGGTCGATGGCAAGGTACTGATCGGCGATCTCAGTGTTTATAACGGAACCTCGGCCACCCAGCTGCGCCGCCGCGTGGGCATGGTGTTTCAGAAGCCGAATCCGTTCCCGACCATGTCCATCTATGACAACGTTGCCGCCGGTCTCAAGCTCAACGGCTTTCGCAACCGCAAACAATTGGATGAAGTAGTCCACAAATCTCTGCACGCCTCCGCGCTGTGGGACGAAGTAAAAGATCATCTCCACAAGAAGTCCGGAGCCAGCCTCTCCGGCGGTCAGCAGCAGCGTCTCTGCATCGCCCGCGCTCTCGCCGTTCAGCCCGAAGTTCTGCTCATGGACGAACCCTGCTCGGCGCTCGACCCCATCTCTACCGGCAAGATCGAAGAGCTGATTTTTCAATTAAAAGAGCAGTACACAATCGTGATTGTGACGCATAATATGCAACAGGCGGCCCGCGTGGCGGAGTTCACCGGGTTTTTCCTGCTCGGCAAGATGATCGAGTTCGATAAAACGGAAAAGATATTCACCAATCCTTCCGACAAGCGGACGGAAGACTACGTCACAGGCCGATTCGGATAAAGATAAAAGAGGTTCGGATAATGCGCACGCGCTTTCAGCAGCAGATGGAGGATCTCCGGGAGAAACTTCTCCGCATGGGCGGTCTCGCGGAACTGGCGGTGGATCGCGCCACCCAGGCGTACACCGAACGCGATCTCACCCGCTGCCGCCTGGTCCTCGAAAACGAGAGCCTGATCAACGCCGCCGAGCGCGAGATCGATGAACTGGCCTTCGACATCCTCGCCACGCAGCAACCAGCGGCCGTGGATCTGCGCTTCATTCTCGCGGTGACCAAGATCAACGCCGACCTCGAGCGCGTAGGCGACCAGGCGGTAAATATCGCCGAGCGCGTCATGGATTTGATTGACTTGCCAGCCGTCGAATTGCCAGTGGATATCGCTCGCATGGCCACTGCCGTCAGCGCCATGGTGCGTCGCGCCCTGGAGTCGTTCGTGGAAGGCAAAGCCGAACTGGCCCAGGCCGTGCTCGAAATGGATCACGTTGTCGACCGCATGCGCGACGAAGCTTTTATCATGCTCGTGCGAAAGATGAACGAACAGCCGCAAGTAACTCAGCAGGCGCTGGATGCTCTCCTGGTAGCGCGCAATCTCGAACGCGTAGCAGACCACGCCACCAACATTTCCGAAGACGTAATTTTCTGGGTTCTCGGAGCCGATGTCCGTCATCATGCGCAAGCAGCCTCCGCCGCCCAACGTCCAGAAAGACGCGAACAATAGGTGTAGCGCCGGCGTCCCGCCGACCCTGGTGGCTTCGAGCGCATCGTGGCGGGGACGCCGGCGCTACACCCCCGCCCTCCACCGGCAATTCGCGATACACTGTTTCAGCCCATGAGCCAGAGAATCCGCGTTTTTGCCACCTGCGACATCGGAGACGCCCTCAACATTCTCCGCCACAAGGGATACGACCTCGAAGTCTATCCCCAGCCCGAAGCTCCACCGAAAAGCTTGATCGTCGAAAAGGTGAAGTCCGGCGTGGATGGCCTGATCACCACCCTGCGCGATCCGATCGATGCCGAGGTTTTCGCCGCCGGAGCAGGCTCGTTAAAAGTGGTAGCACAATACGCCGTGGGATTTGACAACATCAATCGCGCCGATGCCAATAAGTACAGAGTCCCGTTCACGAATACCGCCGACGTCTTGACCGAAGCGACCGCCGAGTTTGCCTTTTTCCTCATGGGCGCGCTCGCCCGCAAACTCTGGCCCGCCGAACATCTGACCCGCGAAAATCGTTGGGGCTACTGGCATCCGTACCTGCCCTTTCTAGGCGACGAAGTCACCGGAAAAACTGTAGCCGTAATCGGCACCGGACGCATCGGCCTGGCCTTCATCAAAAAGTGCGCCGGATTCGACATGAACATCCTGTGCTTCGACCCAGCCTATGAAAACCACGAATACATCAAGGCCATCCAGGAAGTAAAAGATTTGCGCTTCCAGCGCGGCATCAGCCGCGAGCGAGCCACCATTCGCTACACCACGTTGCACGAAGCGTTGCGGAGCGCCGATTTCATCAGCCTGCACGTTCCGCTGCTGCGCGAGGGCGAGAGCACGACGCCAACCTATCACCTGATCAACGAAACCACGCTGCGCATGATGAAACCCACTGCCTTGGTCATCAACACGTCACGTGGTCCCGTGGTGGACGAAGTGGCCCTGGCGCGAGCTTTGCGCGAGAACTGGATCGCCGGCGCGGCGCTCGATGTTTACGCCACCGAGCCTTTGCCCGCTGATTCGCTGCTGCGCGATCCTGCGATTGCCGACCGCTGCCGCCTCACGCCCCACTTCGCCAGCGCCGCGCGCATCACGCGCTTGTCATCCGATCCCAACAAAGGCATGGCCGGCCGCTGTGTGCAGGGGTTGATTGATGTGCTGGAAGGGAACTACGGCGGCGACATTACCAAGATGCCCTACGTGGTAAACAAGGAAGCCTTCGCGAAGTGATCTCCTGAGTTAACAGTTGACCCACGAACGAAATTGACACGGCGCGTTCCGAAGCATAGTCTTCGCGAAAACTGAGACCTGAGCAGAGTGCGATCGCCGCGGCTCGGTCCAGCAACCGTCAGGACGGTCTGCCATGAAGCAGTTTTTGTTGCTCCTCGGAGTCATCGCAGTAGTGTTTGCGGCACTTCTTTACAGCTTTTACATTCTTGACTTGATGAAACTGGCGGACCTCGTAACCGATCTGCGAAAGTTGATCGAAATTGCGGGAATTGCTGCGGTCGCAAGCGTGTTGATCATGCTCCTCGTCAGAGCCGCTAAAACGTAAATTGAGATCACGCAAATCTGCCTGCCCCTTCTCCCAACTTGTCGCCGCCCAATCCCACCTGCTACTCTCGCCAT
Organism: uncultured Acidobacteriaceae bacterium; assembly: GCA_963779995.1. GTDB lineage: Bacteria > Acidobacteriota > Terriglobia > Terriglobales > Acidobacteriaceae > Acidiflorens. The sequence continues at coordinate 373,637 of CAVZZY010000002.1, forward strand.
TCACTCACCCATGTTCTCCCACCGCACAAGCTGGCGGCGCAGTCCGAACGCTCTAACGCGCGCGATCGAAGAAGCGCGCGCGTCGGGGCAGGAAATTCTAGACCTCACCGTCTCGAACCCGACCGAAGCCGGCGTCCGCCCCGATCCTGAGATCGTGCTCGCCGCACTGGCGAATCCGGAAGCGATGCATTACGACCCCCAGCCGCGCGGCCTACTGGGAGCGCGTCAAGCCGTGTGCCGCTACTATCGCGAGTCGCACGAAGTTTTCGATCTCAATCCCGAGCGCCTGATTCTGACCACCAGCACCAGCGAAGCCTACTCGTACGTCTTCCGCCTGCTCGCAAATCCCGGCGACGAGATCCTCGTACCCAAACCGAGCTACCCGTTGTTCGAGTTTCTCGCCGATCTAGCCGACGTCAAGCTGGTTCCGTATCCGCTCCTCTACGATCACGGATGGCAAATCGATTTCGATTCGCTCTACAAAGCAGCGACCGCCAGGTCGCGAGCCGTGATCCTGGTGCATCCCAACAACCCAACCGGCTCCTACGTTTCGGCTGCGGAAGCTCAGGCGCTCAACTCTTTCTGCCGCGACTACAGCCTGGCGCTGATCGTGGATGAGGTTTTTCTCGATTACGCGCACGACGGCGTGCCGCGTAGCAGCTTTGTCACCAACGCCGATGCGCTCACCTTCACGCTCAGCGGAGTTTCCAAGATTTCCGCTCTCCCGCAGATGAAGCTAGCATGGGTAGCCACCAGCGGCCCGGAAGAAACCGTCGCGGAAGCAGGCGCGCGCCTGGAAATCATCGCCGACACCTATCTCTCCATGAATGCTCCCGTCCTGCTCGCCGCCCCGGTGCTGCTCAATCAGCGCAAGCAGGTCCAGCCCATTCTTCTGGACCGCGTGCGCGTGAATCTCGCGGAACTTGACGCCCAACTCGCCAGCCGTCCCTCCTGCGCAAGATTGCAAGTCGAAGGCGGATGGTACGTTGTGCTGCGGGTTCCAGCCCTCGAAAGTGACGAGGATCTCGCCATCGATCTCTTGCGCAAGATGGCTGTCATCGTGCACCCGGGCCACTTCTACGACTTTCCAAACGAAGGCCATCTCGTGCTGAGCCTGATCACCGAATCGGCCACCTTTCGCGAAGGCGTCGCGCGCCTATTGCAGGTGGTGGAGTGACGGGCGTGTTGCCCGTTCCGCGCCCCGGTCAGGCCGCCCTCGTTGGCATGTCAAACAGGGAAGCCCGGTCGCCGCAAAGTCGCTTCCACTCCTTCCCACCGGGTGTACAATTCTCTTAGAGGGACCGCTAGGGACCGCCGCTTCACGGGTTTTTATCCTCGTTCGAGGCTTGCAGATGAACGTTCACGTCAGTTACAAGGTCCACAAAACTCCCGATATCGAAAAAGAAATCAGCCGCCAGATCGAGAAAATTCAGAAGCGCCTGCACGTCTTCCGGCCCGAGCTGGTCCATCTGAAAGCCGTCATCGAGCAGAATTCGGCGCGCGAGGGAACGCTCGTCTCTTTGAATCTGCGTTTGCCCTCCGGCCAACTTGCCGCCCAGGCCAAAGCTCCCAGCCCCACCGCCGCCATCAAGGCTGCCTTTGACGAGCTCATCCAGCAGATCGGCCGGCATAAGGATCTGCTCCGCTCCAGCCATAAATGGCGTCGCTGGCGCGGAGGGCCCCAAGAGTCTCCCGAACCCGGCGTTCCCTTCGAGCAGACGCTGGCAGCGGTTCTGCCGCCTACCATTTCCGCCGACGACATTGGCTCCTATGTCAATGCGAATCTCTCGCGGCTCGAGCGTTTCGTGGACCGCGAACTCTATTTCCGCCGCTCCGACGAGGAAATTCCTGAGGACGGCCTCTCCACCTCCGAGGTCGTGAACGAGGTCATCGCCCGAGCTCTCGGTGACCACGACCGTCCGGAAAAATTGTCGCTCGAACCGTGGCTTTACCGCCTTGCCCTGCAAGCCATGAACGAGATGACGGCGCGCCTCCACGAACTGGAGTCTCCCGCTCTTCTGCACCTCGAAGACAGTCGCCGCCGACAAAATGTCGAAGCCTCCGACGAACCCGGTCTCCAGTTCCATCAGCCGGACGAGGGCTGGACGCGTGAAAGCGCCATTCCCGATCGCCGCGTGTCCACTCCTGAACAGGCTGCCTACTCCGACGAAATGATCGCTTTGGTGCAAGCCGCACTCCGCGGTGCCGACCGCACTGACCGCGAAACTTTTCTGCTCCACGGCATCGAGGGCTTTTCCCTCGTCGAAATTGCCGCCATCACCGGCCTGCATCCGGAGGCTGTGCGCGAGTCCGTTCAACGGGCGCGCGACTGCGTTCGCAACGCGCCTTCCATAGCTAGCGAATTCCACCAGGCACTCTTAGTCAAGACTCGAATCTAAACCTACAAGGAGCGTCGAGATGATGACCCGGGACGAAATCCGTGAGTTGGCGACTTTTCAGGCGGACGAAACCAAAGGGGCGTGCGCCCTGAGTTTTTACTTTCAACCCGATCCTCCGCAGGATCGTTCCCATCGCCGCGAGGCAATCGTCGCCAAAGATGTCGTGAAGCAGGCCTTGAAAAGTGCTGCCGCTAGCGGTAAGAACGGATCCCTTCACGCCGACCTCGATCGCGTGCTCGATCTGGCCACGAACCTGCGCGGCCCTGCCCGGGGAAGGGCAGTCTTCGCCTGCTCCGCTCAGAATTTCTGGAAGGAGTACGAACTGCCCCCGCATCTCGGAGCCACCCAGATTTATCTCCAGCCCCGCTTTCAGTTGAAACCGCTGGCCGCTTTGCTCGGAGCCCAGCCCGCGCTCTCGGTTGCCATGGTCGACCGCCAGCGCGCCCGTTTCTTCGACCTTCGCCTGGACGACCTGCGCGAGCGCGGAGCCATTGTCCACATGCTCTCGCGCAACGCCTCCAGCTACGGCTACAACGGCTACGAAGGCGGCCATGCCGAACGCCGCGTGTCCGAGGAGGCGCTGCAGCACTTCAAGGCAGTTTCCGAGCGACTGCTTGCCGATTTCGAGAAGGGTATCTGGGAGCGGCTCATCGTAGGTTGCCAGGATGCCAACTGGCCCGAGTTCGAGTCCAACCTTCACCCATACGTCAAACAGCGCTTGATTGGCCGATTCTCAGCCGACGTTGCCAGCGTCTCGAATGAAGAGATTCGCGATCGCGCCCGCGCCGTCCTCGATCAATGGATCGCTAAACGAGCTTCCACCAAGGTCAGCGAGGCGCTGGATTTCGCCAAGTCTAACGGACGTGGCGTCACCGGCCTCCGCCGCGTCCTGCAAGCGCTGGAGACCGGGGAAGTGCAGGCCATCTTCCTCACCGAAAACTATTCTGCTCGAGCCGTCGAGTGCACTAACTGCGGTCACCTCGACGCCCACTTGGTCCCGTCGTGCGTCGCTTGCGGAAAACCCACTCGCGAACTCGCCGACATCTGCGATGCCATCATCCCCATCGCCATCCGCCGCGACATAGAATTGTTCTATCTCAAAGACAACACCGATCTGGATCGCGCCGGCAACATCGCAGCCCTCCTGCGTTTCCGCTCCGATCAGAGATCAGGACAGACAGCAGCGGCATCGTAGCTGCCCTCGGGGCCCGCGGGTGCGCCACTTCTCGCGCTTTTCTTGGAAGCGAAAAAGAAAACGGCCGGGGAAAACTCCCAGCCGTTTTCAACAGGAGCGTTACATCTTTGTTCCCAACGGAGCTATTTCAGTCCCGCCTTACCGCTCTTAAAGTCGGAAGCTATTCCTTTCGACTAGAAGTCCCAGTCTTCCGGCGTGCAGCTGCAGACTCCAGATCCGCTGCCCAGACCGGCGGCGTCCTCGGTGCCCACTATAAAGCCACACTCTTCCGGCAACAGGGATTTTTCAACCGCTCCCAGGTTCGCGTCGTTGGCATTGGTTTCGGTAACGGCCCAGTCGAAAGAACCACCGGGGTCACTTGCGCCAAAGAACTCGTACTTCAGCGACTGAATGTGCGTCGCCGATACGCGGAGTCCGGCCGTCGTCTTGATCGCGCTGCCAGCGTCCCAACCGTTAACGTTCGCGTCCGAAATGATCTTGATGACGCCACGGTGGTTGATCTTCCCGGTCAGGGAGTTGCTCAGGAGTTCAGTATTCACGGATTCCGAAAGCAGGCCATCCTTGGATACGAAACAGCCGCAGCACTCTTGCAGTTCCTGGCTGTCATCGAGTACGTAGATGTCAGCGTACAGGCTGTTGTCTGTGTTGCCGTCGTTAACGATACGCACGGTTGCATCCGGCGCACCAGGGTAGTTTGCATTCGAGTAGTAGGTGGTGAAAAACACGCTGTTGTCTTGAGCCAAGGCGCTTCCCCCCAGCATCAAGGTGATCGCCAGAATCGGAAGCAGCAACAATCCGAGCTTTTTCATTTTTGGATCCTCCTAGGTTTTTGTTTCTTGTAGCGCCTGACGCTGGGGAGAGTCAGCTCTCGGCGTTGACGAAACTTTACCCGTTTCTGATTGCTTTACAATTCCCCACGTGTTCTAGCCAGGAAACACTACGTTCCGCGAACTACTGCTTTTGGACTAGAAAACCATTACTTATGGAGTTATTCACTAACCCGGGCGGGTAGGCGACTTTAAACATAACGCGCGCTTGTCTCTTAACTAACATTGACCGAACTAACATTGACCTTAATAACTGGGGGTGCGCCACTTCTCACGCCTTTCGAGAAGTGGGAATTGTGGTTACCCCCTCCGAGCGTTTCCTTGCAAGCGCAGACGCGACGCCGTCGATGCGGCATGCTGTTCGTCCCTTGGCGGGGACCTCCAACTGCCACCCTCCCGCAAAGCTGCTCTGCCCTATATGCCACACTTGAACTACTCCAAAAGCAGTAGTTTCCACTAGCTAATCCACCTAGGTACTTGTAAAGAACGCAGCAAAAATCGATAGTAGCGCAAGCGCTGAAAGCGGACGGCCCCCCCAGCGCCAGGTATTCGTAAGTTATCGAATAATCTTGCAGCAAGGGGGATCGCGATGCGTAGGAATCACGTTATAGCAGCTCTTGTTTCGGTATGTGCCGTCGTCCTGAGCGTCTCCTTGATGCTCGCTCAATCCTCATCTTCTGCGTCCTTCCCCGCATGGTTAAGCGCTGCTTGGCAAAACGCTCTTCAGGTGCCTGTGCTCACCAACATTCTGTCCGGACGCGTTCCTGCCGTCTTGCCGCAAACCACCACCACTCTCGATGCCTATGGTGAAACGTCCACCTACTTTCCCGCGGGCCCAGTCCCCACCGACGGCAACCCCTTCTTCACACCTCTCGGCACCAACGGCCGCACCTGCTTTTCGTGTCATCAGCCTCAGGACAACTGGTCCATCACTCCCTCGACGATCCAAGCCACTTACCTCGCCACCCAAGGCCAAGACCCTGTCTTCGCCCCGGTCGACGGCTCCAATTGTCCGAACTTAGGTGCGGCCGCCAATTCCTTCGGCAGCCAGTTTGTCCAGGCTCGTAGCCAGCTTTTCAATTTCGGCAATTTCCGTATTTTTCTTCCGCCCCCGGCGAACCCGCAATGGGCTACCGTCTTCGTCTCCAACGACCCCACGGGCTGCGAACTCAGCTCCGAGTATGGCATTAATAATGTGTCGAACCCCCTGTTCTCTTTCTACCGCCGTCCCCTTCCGGCAACCAACGTCGTTTATCTGACTCCTGGCGGACGCGGTCCCGTGCCCAATATTATGTGGGACACCCGCGAACCCAGCCTCGCCAGCCAGTTCATCGACGCCACTCTCACCCACGCCCAAGCTCGCACCGCTCCGAGTCTGACTGTGGCTAATCAGGGTGTCGCCTTCCAAAGCGGCAGCTTCACCGCGCAATCTTTCGATTCTCTTGCGGGTGACTTGACTGGCGCAGACGGTAGTGGCGCCACCGGCGGTCCCCAGAATCTCTACAACTACTCCAGCACCGTCCCCTTCACCGGTTTCCCCTTTGCTCTCTTCGAGGGCGGCTGCTTAACCAACGCCAAGCCTTGCCCTGGTTCCGTTGTCCCCCAGGCGGGCCCCTTGGGTTTAAATTTAGTTGAAGGGGACGTGTTTAATGCCTTCGCAGCCGGTTCCGCCCAGCGTGCTTCTATTTATCGCGGAGAGGTCATCTTCAACAACCGCCCCTTCGCGATCAACGGCGTCACCGGCCTCAACGATCTTTTCGGGGCGAATCCCCTGACTGCAAGCTGCGCCTTCTGCCACAATAACGGTAATGTTGGCAATGACCTCTTCAACGATCCCAAACACATCGGCGTCGCCGACAACAGTTATCTCAGCGCCGCTCAGTCTTCTGCCAACGGCTCCAGCACGCTTCCATTAACTCCTGACCGTCCCGTCTTCAACTTCTTATGCCCGGTGGGTTCAATCACCTATTTCAGCAATCCGGTCACGATCACCCGCAGGAGCTCCCTCTACAATGGCGTCACCGGCACCTTCGACTTATACCAAACTTCCGACCCTGGAGTCGGCTGGATCACCGGCAAGTGCAGCGACCTCGGCAAGTTCAAGGTCTCTTCACTCCGCGGCATTGGCGCCCGCGCTCCCTTCTTCCACGGGGGGCAGGCCGCGACGATGCGCGACGTCGTCCTTTTCTATAACAACCGGTTCAGTATTGGCCTCAGCGAACAGGACATTGAGGACCTGACCAACTACCTCAACGCCCAATAACCGGACGTCGTCTTGCGAAACATCAGGTGCGCCGCTTCTCGTGTCTTTCGGGAAAGCGGGGCTCTTTTTGGCCGACGCCCCAACGAAGCCGAGGTCGATAGCCGAAGGATGCCTCGCCCCCAAATTTTGAGGATTGTAGAAATTACCGTGTAAGTAATACCCGCTTGTGCCTGTTTTGCCACACACGGCTCCGTGTATTATCAACGACTTGGGCGGGGCGGTCAGCCATTTATGATGACCAACAGTCACTAAAAACGACCGGCCAAGCCCCCCCCCTAGTTTCGCTTTTTGTACGCCCAAACGCCTCTGAATATGCTCCCGATTGTACGTACACATTTGTCACGTTCCACGTGGAACACTGTACGTACAACTACGGGCGGATCGCGACCAGTCTGGCGAATTGTCCCGCTTTGAGCGAAAATGAGCGAAAATGAAGGGATGATCCACAAGATCCTCCCCGTAGGCCCGCTGCAATGCAACTGTTCCGTCATCGGAGATGAGACCACGCACCAGGCCATGGTCATCGATCCCGGCGATGACATTGAAGACGTTCTCACCATCGTCCGCCAGCACAAGCTGGAAGTGAAGCAGATCGTAATCACTCACGCCCACATCGATCACGTAGGCGGAGCCATGAAGCTGCGCGCGCTGACGGGCGCGCCAATCCTGCTCAATCAGAATGACTACGCGCTGCTGAAAATGCTCGACGTACACGCGTCATGGCTCGGCATGGCCGCGCCGGGAGAGGTTGCAATCGAAGCCAGCATCGCAGACGGCGAATCATTGCGGACGGGTAACCTGACGGCCAACGTTCTCCACACCCCCGGCCACACCGAAGGCAGCGTCTGCCTGTATTTTCCCGCGGAAAAATTACTGATCGCCGGCGACACCCTGTTCGCCCGCAGCATCGGACGTACCGATCTCCCGGGAGGATCATTCGAGAAAATCATGCGCTCCCTGCACGACCGCGTCCTGACCCTGCCCGACGATACCGTCGTCATTCCAGGCCACGGCCCCCGAACCACCATAGGAGTGGAAAGGGAAGAGAATCCCTTCCTGGCGTGATACTCCGCGGCCGAGAACTAGCGTGAGGCCTGATCTATTTCTGTGTGGGCGCCTGGTTTTGCGGAACGGTCGGCGGTGCGGACGGCGCGACCGGAGTCGCGGGCTGCGATTTCGTCTGCGTCGGTTTCACTCCCGAAAGCACGGACGTTGGCCCGGATCGTCGCGCTGCAAAAATCGAAAGGGTGATTGAGGTGACCATGAAGATGATTGCGGACCAGGTCGTCGCCCGGGAGAGAACCGAAGCCGCGCCCCGTGGGCCAAACGCTGTTTGGCTGCCCTGACCACCGAAAGCTGCGGCCAAGTCGCCGCTCTTTCCGCTCTGCAGCAACACGACCGCAATCAAAAAGAAACAAACGATAACGTGAACCAACGTAATCAAAATGGTCATTGCAAAAAACTCCCCCTTGAAGATGGTGGAACATCTTCCTTTCCCAACAAGAGTTTGACATCCGGCCTTCCCATCGGTCAAGGCCACCGCAGCAACTTTTCGAGCGCGCCTGAGTTCTCAGCTTCAAAACGGCAATCCCTCGAACGCGTTCCCTAGCCTCTTCTCGCCTGTTTGCCGGCACCTCCAGGCATGAATCTACGTTTATCGCCCTCATAAGTTTAATTTCTAAAAGAAACTCCGATGCAGCGCATAGGAAATATGCGTTGGACCCGCGCTTGCTGGACCGCTAGGGTCAACTTGCTGGCATCGGAAGCGCACGGTCACCGCTGCACGCACACGGGAGAGAATTGGAGAAATGAAACGATGGATTGTTTCCGTAAGGGATTCATGTTTGTTCTTACATGTCTTATGCTCGTATCTTCCACCAAAGCCCAGTACCAAGTGGGGACCGCTCCGGCGTCGAATGAGGCGATCCTCCAACACATGCAACAGCTGGAACAAGAGGTGAAAGATCTTCGTGCGGAGGTCAACGCAATGAAGAGTCTTCCGACCCCAGCGGCTGTCGAGGAACGGAATCAGCCGCCCCCGCCCCCCCCACAAGCGCAATTCACAGGCGATGATCGCAAGATCCTTGACTACCTGAAAGGCACCACCATCAACGTAGGCATCGATGGATACTACGAATACAACTTCAATGCTCCGGTCGGGCGCGTCAATCTGTTGCGCGCCTACGACGTTCTTAGTAATAACTTCAGCTTGAATCAGGCCAGCGTGATCTTTAATCGTCCACCCGACCTGGAGGCTGGCCGCCGCTATGGCGCGCGTCTTGACCTGCAATTCGGTCAGGCGACAGCCAGTACGCAGGGGAACCCGGACAACGAACCTCGGCCTGAGATCTACCGCAACGTCTTCCAGGCGTACGGAACGTACGTCATCCCGCTTGGTAAGGGTCTCACGGTGGATTTCGGCAAGTGGGCTAGCTCCCTTGGAATTGAAGGCAACTACACCAAGGACCAGATGAACTATTCCCGTTCGTACTGGTTCAATTTTCTCCCCTTCTATCATATGGGCCTGCGAGCCAACTACAAGGTGAACGACAAGCTTGCGGTCAACTATTGGGTCGTTAACGGCACGAACCAGGCCGAAGCTACAAACAGTTTCAAAAACGAGTTATTCGGATTCGTTGTTATGCCCCGTAAAACGATTTCCTGGGCTGTGAACTATTATTATGGGCAGGACCATCCTGATAGGGCCGTGGTAACGCTGCCAGCAGGTACGCCACCGACCGTGAGCGGCACCATCCCGATACCAGTCCAGCCGGGGCTGACATTCACGACAATCCAGCCAGCTCCCGACGGCCGTACTCACATTTTTGACACGTACGTGAGCTGGCAAACTACGCCAAAGCTGACGCTGGCTGTGGAAGGCGATTACGAGATCGAACGGCTGTGGAGAAATACAAACCTCGCGCTCGGCCAATCGTCGGCGCCATCTCATGCAATCGGCGCCGCGGGTTACGCCCAGTACCGATTAACGAAGAAAATGGGGTTCGCTGCTCGCGCCGAATATTTCTCCGACCGCGGTGGACTGTTCAGCGGTCTCACCCAGGCGCTGAAGGAAGCTACCGTTACTTATGACTACAACCTTGCGGACAACTTTCTGATGCGCTACGAGTGGCGCCGCGATTTTTCCAACCAAGGGTCGTTCCTGACCTCCACGCAAGGAATACTTAGCCATCAACAAAACACGGCCACGGTCGGATTGATCTGGTGGTTTGGCCGCATGGAGGGCGCCTGGTAGCTGACTGGACCCCACTACAGCACGAGCATCGGAGGCTCGGCAATCGCTATCGAAATATAGGAGAAGAACACTTATGGCAGAAAACGCAGCAGAAATGAAACGGACCACAGGTTTGACCGGTCTCACGATGAACGCGATGGCGCTGATTGCACCCGGCGCCTTCCTTTGGCTCACGTTTTTCATTCAGGCGACCACCGGCGTGACCGGGCCATCCATGTGGATTGGTATCGTCGTGGCTTTGCTGCTTTGCCTGGCGACCGCGGTGTGCTATGCGGAAATGGCGAAGCTTTACCCCGGCACAGGCAGTTCGTATTACTTTGCGGAACAATCGTTCCTCAATCACGAGAAAGTCTGGCGCTATGCCCGGATCTCCAAGTTCATCGTCGGATGGGCCTCGCATCTTTATTATTGGATTTATCCCGGCGTGATGGTCGGCGTCATGGGCATCCTCTGCGGCTACCTGGTCGGGACCATCTGGCCGAACTTCATGAACGCCTCGAACCCCGGCCCGGCATTCATGATGGTGGTCGCCATTATCTTTTCGTTTGCGATCGCCTACATCGCCCACCGCGGCATTCGGGGCTCGACCTCGGTCAACATCGCGATCAATGTGATTCAGATCAGCGCTCTGCTGATCTTTTCGTTCTTCGCGCTCAGCTACCGAGTCAGTCACAAGCCGGGAAGCGAGGCCTACCAGTTCGATTCGACCGCGGGCGACGCCTACAATTACGAGTTTGCCACTACCTCGCAGGTGGTCAACGGCCAAGCCACCGACGTGATCGTTCGCGACGCAAACGGCGTGCCCCAGCCTAAACTCGACGCTGCCGGCAAGCCCGTGCCCTATCACATCAGCTATCCGACTACCGACGACAAGGGAAACTTCCTGACCCACCCCAATGCCAAGTCCGTCGTCGGAATCCACAGCTTTGGCTGGGCATTCATTCAGGCCACGGTGGCGATTCTGATCCTCGTCGGATTTGAATCCGTTACGGCCATGGCAGGCGAAGCGAAGAACGCCAAACGCGACGTGCCCATTGCGGTCATCACCTCGTTGCTCGTGCAAGGGGCCTTCTGTTACCTGATCGAATATTTTGCGGCGAACTATTTTCTGAACAGCGGCTACACGATGCAAAGCGCCTCCGGCTCGGCCGCTCCCATTGGCGACATGATGGTCATCGTGGGCAACCATTTCTTTGCCGGTCATGGGCGCGCCTTCATGCTGGTGGAGGCCTTCACCGTCTTCCTCGCCTTGATTGGCACCACGCTTTCCTGCATGAACACGGGCGCTCGCGTCACCTACGCCATGGGCAAAGATCAGGAAGCCCCCGAGCACTTCGGCATGCTGCACTCCAAGAACCTGACGCCGCACCGGGCCATCTGGACGCTGGCGATTATCTCCGCCGTTGTCGGATGCCTCGCCGTGGGTATGGCGTTTGGCGACGCCGGTGCACCCGCCGACTCCGCGATCCAATTGCTGCCGCACGGTTTCTGGTCCAGCTTCGGATACACCACCCACGACAAGATGGCGGCCTTGCCCAACTCTCTGCTCACGGTCACGCTGGCTTCTAACTTCGGCACTTTTGTCCTCTACGCGCTCAGTTGCGTCATCTGTATCGTCGCCTATCACAACCATCCGAAATTCAAGCTGGTTCGCCATCTGCTGATCCCGGTCTTCGGATTGCTCGCCAACCTGGCCTGCATGGCGTTCTATGTGATTGGTCCCTTCATGGGCTATGGGACCAAGATGGAGCCGCTCCTGGCGCTGGGGATCGCACTTGTCTGGGCCATCTACGGCGGAATTTACTTCTTCCGCATCAGTAAGAGCTCCGGCCGCACCACCATGATTAAAGACCGTGTGACGATGACAACGATCGCATGAGGTCACGAAAAGATGGGCAGGTGAGGCCTGGCTGCCGCAGGGTTGCCAGGCTTCCGTTTGTCAGTAAGAATTAGAGATTGGGAACTGGCCATCGCCCGCGATAGGGCCGCTTCGGGTCTCTATCCGCACGGTTCGCTCTTCTATGTTGGATCTTGAATTCGCGGAGCTTTCCGATCTGGGTCGCGTACGCGCGCGGAACGAGGACTATCTTGGGCATGTCGTCCCCGGTTCGCCGGCGCGCGCCCGTTCGCACGGCTGGCTGTTTGCCCTGGCCGACGGCGTCGGCGGACAGCGCCAGGGAGAAGTGGCATCGCGTGCCGCCGTGCAGGAGGTGGTGGGCGGCTTTCAGCGCGCGAAAGGGACAGCTCTGCAGAAGGAACTGCTGAACCAGCTGGTGCAAGCCGCGAATGCGCGCGTCTGCGAAACCGGAGCGCTCGCTGGCCCTTCTGGTGCCGGAATGGCATCGACCATCGTAGTTTGCGGCGTACGGTTCGATCGGGCCACCATCGCTTACGTTGGCGACTCCCGTTGCTATCTGATTCGCAACGGCAATGCGCAGCCCATCACCCGCGATCATACGATCGCCGCGGAGCAGGCGCGCATGGGCTTGCTCTCCGCCGAAGAAGCGGCCGCGGCGTCCACCCGCCATGTTCTCAGCCGCTCGCTCGGGGGCAACCTTTTCGTCAGCGTGGAGATCGATGAGGTCCAATTGAGGGCGGAGGACGTGCTGCTGCAGTGTTCCGATGGGCTGTACGGCGCGGTCAGCGCGTTGGAAATGGCTCAGACCGTGAGCCGGCACCGTGACCTGAACGCCGCTGCCCGCGAGCTCGTTTCCAGCGCCAACGAGAAGGACGGCAGCGACAACATCAGTGTCCAGTTGATCCGCATTCGCAGCGTCGAACGCATGGGAATGTACCGGGGTCGCCCTTATAAACTGCGGTGAGCGCGCGCCTCTTGCGGTGCAGAGAATCATTACACTTTTCTTACGCGAGTTCTGGCATGATGACTTGGTACAGGCTTGACCGAAGTTTTACCGTTGGCCGAGCACGCTTGATGTCGGTCGACTCGCGATGACTGCACTCCATTCTGGCGATCAACTCGATCACTACCGCATCGATCACCTCGCTGCCCGCAGCGGCATGGCCTCGATCTTCCGCGCCACCGACCTGGAGAACGGCCGCCAAGTTGCGATCAAGATCCCCCATCCCGAAGTCGAGTGCGACCCAGCTCTGTTTGAGCGTTTCCGGCGCGAGGAAGAAATCGGCAAGCTAATGGACCACCCAGGGGTCATGAAGGTGTTTTCCGATGGCGACCGCAGCCAGGTCTACATGGTGATGGAGTGGGTGGAGGGGCGGCTGCTGCGAAAAATCCTCGATGAACAGCCGAAGCTGCCGCCGGAGCGCGCCATTCGCATCGCGCTGCGCATTCTCGATGCGCTCGACTACATCCACTCGCAGGGCGTCGTGCATCGCGACCTTAAGCCGGAAAACGTCATGGTCGATGAACACGACAACATCAAACTCATCGACTTCGGCATTGCCGGCAACGCCGCCTCCCGTCGCCTTACGTTCGCCAAGTTCTCGCCGACGATGGGTACACCCGACTATGTTTCTCCCGAACAGGTCAAGGGTCAGCGAGGAGATGCGCGTAGCGATCTCTATGCGCTCGGTGTGATGTTCTACGAAATGTTGACCGGTAAAGTGCCGTTTTCTGGTGCGAATCCTTTCTTGATCATGAACGATCGCCTGCTGAACAACCCGGTTCCACCGCGCGAAATCGACCCCACCATCACACCCCAATTACAGGAGATCATCTATCGCGCGCTCGAACGCGTGCCCAAGAACCGCTACGCCAATGCCCGCGACTTTGCCCGCGACCTCGAGCATCCCGAACAGGTCGGAATCACTGAGCGCCCGGAATTTCACAATTGGAAAGATCGCCGCACTCCGTGGGGGAAGAAGGTTCTCTTCTATGCGCTGATGGCGCTGATTCCAATTGTTATTTTCGGACTCCTGTTCTACGTAGCCTTCCACAGCTAGAACGGGCACGCCAAAATTCGCCAACCGATTCTCACCGCGGAAGGAACTCATCGCCATGGATGTCAAACTCCGGATACGCTCCCGCACCTAACTCGTACAGATCCATCCCCTGCAACTCGCCTTCGCGCTGAGCGCGCTGCGGATAAACACGATCCAGCAGCCAGTTCAATCCATAGGACAGCGGCAAGACAAAGCCCAGCAGCGTCGCCATCCCCACCAACTGCGCCAGCCACTGGCCGCCCGATCTTCCGGGGGCGCCCGCATCGGTTAGCAGCGCGACCGCCAGCAACCCCCAGAGCCCGCCGACAGCATGCACGGAAATGGCGCCGCCGGGGTCGTCAATCGCAAGTTGGAATTCGAGCAAGTCGGCAACCAGCGGAACCACGATGCCCGCCAGCGCACCCACAATAATCGCGGCTGCTGGTTTCATGAACGCGGCTGCTGCACTGCTCGCCACCAACCCCGCCACCCACCCATTGGCGCTCAGCGAGGCATCGGGACGGCTAAACCGGACGCGGGTCACCACCATCGTCGTCAACCCAGAAGCCGCCGCGCACAATGTAGTATTGACGGCGATCAATACAACGCGCGCCGGCTCCACGCCCAAGAACAGAATCGCGCCGCCAGAGTTCAAACCGATCCATCCGATCCACGCGAACGAGCAGCCGACCAGAACCAGCACCGCGCTGTGCCCGGGAAGCGCGGCGGGCAGTCCCTCGGCGGAAAACTTTCCCCGCCGGGGGCGGAGAATCCAAGTGATCGATAGTGCGGTCAGTCCACCCGTCACTTGAATCGCGCCCGAGCCACCGCCGTCGAGGAAGCCCCGGCCGAGTCCGCAATTGGCGCCGATTTGCGCCAGCCATCCGCCGCCCCAGGCCCAGTTTGCGAACAGTGGATAGGTGCAGCCGGCGAGCAGTGCAGTGGAGGCGCACGTCGCGCCTAGGCGCCAGCGATCCGCGCCTGAGCTGAGGGGAATCAGGCCCGCCAGTCCGACGCTGAAGAGCTGAAGCAATACCACCAGCGCAGCCGGAGAAAGGTCGAGCCGCAGCCCGCGCAGGAAGAACGGTTCCGCCGCAATCCATCCCCACGCTTTTCCGCCTACGATAAGGACGTGTTCCGGACGGCCGGCGGCTCCTTGCCACGCGAAACCGACGATCACATACACAAGCGCCGCTACCGCCGTCACCAAGAGCGCCGCCAGCATGGCGTGGGCTGCGCTGCGGGCTCGCCCCAAGCCGCAGTTGATCAGCGCCAAACCGACGCCCGCGAACGGTACAAGAAGGATGAGGAGAAAGCAGACCAGCGCTGAGACTTCCGAGAGAGAGACTGGAGAAGGAGCCACGAAGAGGGTCACTCTCCTTCCGCTTCCAGCACAAGATGAGAACGGACCGCGAGCGCGAGGCCGAGCAACTCCACCGCCATGCCGGCGAGCGCGAACGCGGTGCGCGGGCCCGCCGAAGGGAGCAGGACAAGGGCGCAAACCACAATCGCCCATCCTGCAACCAGCAATAAGAAGCCCGCGAGCTTCATACCCTTCCGTCCCTCGAACTGTTGGGCTCTGAGATTGTCATCCGGCAACGATTACGGCCCAACCAGCGAGGCTAATGCGCGGTGGTCGCACCGTCCAATCGAATTTTCTTATTGTACCTAGAAACGGAAAGGGCCCGACGAAGCCGCCTTTCCTGTTAGGATGGCGGGACACCTGTGGCTTATGAGAGACCTGCTCAATCACGTCGTCGCGCACCGCAGTGGTGCGCTCTTTCTTCTGGCGATCGCCGCGTTCCTGGAAGCTTACGGCGACTCGTGCTTTCAGTCCGCGCTCTATCGTGCTTCGGGGATGAACCGCGCTTTCGCCTTTGTGGTGGGAGCGGTATCGCTCGCGGCTTATGGACTGGTCGTCAACGCCCCACGCTGGGAGTTCGGCAAACTGCTTGGCGTCTACGTCGTGCTTTTTTTCCTGCTGGCACAGATCGTAGCCCGCGTAAGATTCGGCCAGGCCCCCACGCTCCCGATTCTGATCGGCGGCGCACTCATCGTCGCCGGGGGCGTAACCATCACGTTGGGTGGATAGTGGTTAGTTCTTTGGTGCGGAAGGGGGGATTCGATTAAGCATCGTTAGTGCAAGTCTTTCTGATTCAGGTATTTAGGGATAATCCCTTATGTTTCTGTTGATTCCGAGATCAGAGTATCTTAGGCTACAGTTTCTATATTTTCTCTAGGATGCTCTATTTCCATCTAAAACGGTAGCACGGTATCACTGTCGGGAAGGGAAGGCACACCTTCCGCGCTTCGGGAATTTTGACCCCCATGAAACCTGCCTTCGGCTTTGGCGCGGAAGGTTTGATACCGTTTTGATACCGTTTTCCGTGAGAATTTCACTCCTGCTACCGCTCTGCTACCGTGCTGTTCCTTCGCACCCTGCTCCCGTGCCCGCAATACCTCTTCCAACAGGCGGATCGCATTGCGCAGTGTCCGCCGTTCGTCGCCCGATTGAATGAGGCCCCATTCCAATCTGCGGAGCCGCTTTTCAAGCAGCAGTGCTGCGCGAACTATCGCCTTGCAAGATTCGTTTTGCGTGGCAGTGTATGGACGGCCTTTCCGTTTTCAACGCATGTATCCACCCGGCGTCACTCGCTTGCCGCAGATTGAGCAGATTTCTAGCTGTGGGTTCCCCATGACGCTTCCGAAGTGCCGGGAAAAATCCTAATCCGAGATGACATCCTCATCAGTATTTGTATTTCGATCGCGTACATTTGGGCGGGCTCGTTTGATCTCCCTCACATTCGCCAGCCTTCGTTGACTTCGCCTTGCCAGCACACTTAATATTGCACCCTGAGTTCTGCGCCCACCCATGATCGGCCAAACCATCTCGCACTACCGCATCGTAGAAAAACTAGGTGGTGGCGGCATGGGTGTGGTCTACAAAGCCGAGGACGTAACCCTCCATCGTTTTGTCGCCCTGAAGTTCCTGCCTGACGAGGTCGCCAGAGACTCCCAAGCATTGGCTCGTTTCCAGCGAGAAGCTCAAGCTGCTTCTGCCCTGAACCATCCCAATATCTGCACCATCTATGAGATCGGGCAGCAAGATGGCCAGCCCTTTATCGCCATGGAGTTTCTGGACGGGCTGACGCTGAAGCACCGCATTGCTGGCCGACCGATGGAAACCGAGTTGATTCTCTCGCTGGCCATCGAGATTGCCGACGCACTGGATGCCGCTCACTCCAAAGGAATCGTCCACCGCGACATCAAGCCTGCGAACATCTTCGTCACTGAGCGCGGGCACGCCAAGATTCTCGACTTCGGGCTGGCGAAGGTCATGATCACAGCCAGTTCTTCGAGCAACATTGGGTCCCTCAACACGCAGACGGTGGACGCGGAGCACCTGACCAGTCCCGGCGCAGCGCTCGGCACGGTCGCGTATATGTCGCCGGAGCAAGCGCGGGCGAAGGAACTAGATGCACGGAGCGATCTATTCTCGTTTGGCGCCGTCCTTTATGAGATGGCTACAGGGCAGTTGCCTTTCCGTGGCGAGAGTTCTGCGGTCATCTTCCGGGAGATTCTAGATCGTGACCCAGTTCCTGCCGTGCGGCTGAATCCCGATGTACCGCCTGACCTGGAACGCATCATTAACAAGGCGCTGGAAAAAGATAGGGATCTCCGTTATCAGCACGCTTCGGATATGCGCACCGATCTAAAGCGGCTAAAACGGGAAACAGAATCACGGCGCGGCGCATCAGCGAGTTCCGGCACGATGGCGGTCGCGCAGGAAAGCGGTGCTCATCAGGTTGCAGCCCAACCAGCGTCGCCTACATCCGGTTCCTCCCCTGCGCTTGCTCCATCTCCGTCATCGAGCGCCGTAAAGGTCGCCGAAGTTCCCGTCGCGGGCAGGAAACTCTGGAAGGTTTTGGTTCCCGCCGTGCTGGTGGCTCTGCTGATCGCTGGTGGCCTCTACTGGCGCTCCCGTCCAGCGGCGCCGGTGACGAAAGCTACACCGCTCACCGAGAAAGACACCGTCGTCCTCGCCGACTTCATCAACTCCACCGGCGACCCGGTCTTCGACGGCACCCTCAAGCAGGCCCTCGCGGTCGATCTGGAGCAGTCCCCATTCCTCAACATTCTTTCCGACCGCAAAATCGGCGAGACGCTGAAGCTCATGGGCCGCGCGCCTACGGAGCGTGTCACGTCCGATGTCGCCCGGGAACTCTGCCTCCGCACCGGCAGCAAAGCCGTGTTGAGCGGATCGATTTCCACCCTTGGCAGCCAGTACATCGTCGGCCTTGATGCGGTCGCCTGCAATAGCGGCGACAATCTGGCCAAAGAGCAGGCGGAAGCTCCCAGCAAGGAAGGCGTGCTCAAGGCACTCGATACCGCGGCCACCGCCATGCGTACGCGCCTGGGCGAATCGCTCGCTTCGGTGCAGAGGTTCGATGTGCCCGTAGAAGCTACCACGCCGTCGCTCGAAGCCCTGAAGGCTTACAGCATGGGCATCACGACCAGTCGCACCAAGGGTGACGCCGAAGCCATGCCGTTCCTGAAGCGGGCCATCGAACTCGACCCCAACTTTGCCATGGCCTATGTCGGTCTGGCGGTCCAGTACTCGAATCTTGGACGGGCGAGTCTCGCGGCGGAGAATGCCAAGAAGGCCTACGACTTGCGCGACCGCGTCAGCGACCGCGAGAAATACCGAATCTCGGCTTTCTACTTTCAATACGTCACCGGTGAAGTTGAAAAGGCCACGGAAGCCTACGAACTCTGGGCAAAAACCTACCCGCGGGACATGGTGCCTCACGGGAATCTTGGTGTTCTCTATTTCGCGCTGGGTCAATACGACAAAGCGATCGCGGAGACCGAGGCGTCGCTACGGATCGAACCCACGATCATCGGCTACGGGAACCAGGCGGAAAACTACATCTTCGTCAATCGACTCAAGGATGCCAGCCAGATGCTCCAGGAAGCACAGCAGAAAAACTTCGACGGCTTGATCATTCGGATCGATCGGTACAGCTTGGCATTTCTCTCCGGAGATGCCGCCGAAATGGAGCGGCAGGTTGCATGGGCGGCAGGCCGTCCCGGCGAGGAAGACCAGATGCTCGACGCCCACGCCGATACCCAGGCTTGCTACGGCCGACTGGAAAAAGCACGCGACCTCGCTCGGCGCGCCGCCGACTCGGCCGTGCGGGCGGACGCCAAGGAAACTGGGGCTCTGTGGCTCGCCTATCAGGCGCTCCGCGAAGCTGAGCTAGGCAATGTGGCTCCAGCCCCGCAAGCCGTCGCCCGCGCGCTGGCGCTCGCTCCCGGGCGTGATGTCAAAGTCCTGGCCGCGTTGGTGCTGGCCCGTAGCGGTGAAATCGCCCAATCCAGAACTATCCTTGAAGCCCTCCAAAAATCCGAGCCCACGAACACTTATCTTAAGGTGTACTGGTTCCCCGTGATCGAGGCGTCGATCGCGATGGCGCAACAGGCGCCCGAGCGGGCGATTGTCGCGCTCGAGCCCTCCCTGCCCTACGAACTTGGAGGGACTCCTCCTAATCCCCCAAACAACGCCACAATGTATCCCGCGTACCTTCGCGGATTGGCATATCTTGCGCAGAAAAATGGCCCCGCGGCGGCCGCTGAATTCCAGAAGTTCCTCGATCATCCCGGAATTGTGCAGAACTTCCTGTTCGGCTCGCTCGCCCATCTCCAACTCGCCCGGGCCTATGTCCTCTCCGGCGACACCGCCAAAGCGAAAACTGCCTACAAAGATTTCCTCACCCTCTGGAAAGACGCCGACCCCGACATCCCCATCCTGAAGGAAGCCAAGGCTGAGTACGCAAAGTTGCAGTAGCTGGAATCTCACGCTAGGCATACTCGATTTCACAGGTCGGTTCCCGGCTCAAGCCTTGTGGACTTCAGTGACTCGTTTGCAAGGCGAGTTCACTTTTTTGTGGCTCGCTGGTACAATGCCTCTTCCAAGAGAGTAGGCAGGACGCCAAAGTCCGGCGTAAGTCCGTGTGTGACTTCCAGCCCATACTGATCGGCTTGATGCTCGTAGTGGCGGCTGAAGGCGCTGGCTTCGACCAGGTCGGAGAGTGGCTGGGGGCATCCTGGTCGGGGACGCGAGCCATTCCGGACCTGTCGGTTCAGTTGTTGGATTAGGGACGTTGCGCACAGAACCTGTTCAAAAGAGGACCGATCGAGCGTGAATCGCTGACTCATGCCAAGACGTTCCTGAATTTCAGTGATGGTCACTGGGGTGTTCCAGTTCTCGCATTCGTTCTCTGATTGCCTCACGCGACAAGACAATCCGCACCCGCATTTTCTGCATATCGAGCTCTACTAGAGCAATTATGTGAGGGTCTTCCCACTTTTCGCGTTGGCCGGCAGACATGGAATACTCTCGCTTGGGCTTCTAAGAAGCAGTCAACGATACAAACACGCGTACTGACGAGTCTGTTCAATATTGATCACTTGCCAGAGCCCGCCAGAATTCACTAAACGCATCAGTCGTTGTGAGCAGTACTGACCAGCCTAGCGTCATCCCCTCCCCCATAATCGATAGTGGAGAGATCTCCAGTCAGGATGGCCTTTGTGCCAAAGCAGATCAGACCCGTGACGAGAAAACCGGATTTCAATCCCCACGTCTTTCTTTCAACGATTGGGAAGGGCAGAGATATGCTGTCCTTTCAAAAGAAGAACAGCATCTTCGCTCAGGGCGAACCTACAGACGGACTGTTTTTTATCCAAGAGGGGAAGGTGCGGCTCAGCGTTGTATCGGAGGCCGGGAAAGAAGCAACCCTTGGCATTTTGAGCGAAGGCGATTTCTTTGGAGAAGGTGGTCTCGCCGGTCAGCTTCATCGCATGTCGTCTGCAGTCGCAATGACAGACTGCGTCCTTCTGCATGTCGAAAGGAAGGCGATGATGTTG
Source organism: uncultured Acidobacteriaceae bacterium (assembly GCA_963779995.1). Taxonomy (GTDB): domain Bacteria; phylum Acidobacteriota; class Terriglobia; order Terriglobales; family Acidobacteriaceae; genus Acidiflorens. The sequence continues at coordinate 394,398 of CAVZZY010000002.1, forward strand.
GCCATGAGCCGTGAACCGAAATTGTCGGCGATGTTTGTCAAGTACTTGCTGAAGCGGAACATCCGATATCAGGATGATCTGGTAGATCAACTTTTCAATTCCAGCGAAAAACGTCTGGCGCGAGTTCTTCTGCTGATGGCACAGTTCGGCAAGGAAGGAGTGTCGGAAATGTTGGTTCCAAGATTGAGTCAAGAGACCCTGGCAGAGATGGTAGGGACGACACGCTCGCGGGTCAGCTTCTTCATGAACCGGTTCAGGAAACTCGGCTTTATCAACTATGACGTCGGAGACAACTTGCACGTCCACAGTTCACTGCTTAACGTTGTTCTGCATGATGATGACGGAACAAGCGTGACTGCGGGAGGCAAGAACCCGACCGCGGGTATCCGGAAGGGTTCAGAACCGCCTCCGGAGCCCGGCGAGGCCCCTGATACAGATCGTGCCCGGAGGCCGCCCCTCCCCAGCGTTGCACGACGCCATTCCTGAACGCGACGTTGTCAGTCTGGGGAAGCCGGTCGATTCAGTCCTCAGACTGCTTTCATCGGACGACGAATCGAGTCGAACAGTGAACATGAGCGGTGTTGAACAGACGTGCTAGATTGCGACTTGATAACTTCGCGTTGCGTGGTTCTCAACGTTATGACCAGAAGCAGTCGCATTGTTGCTCGGGAGGCACCATGATATTCAGGCTCAAGACCTTATCGTATTTTGTCGCAAGCGCGGTGATTCTTCTTGGCACGTCCACCTCGATCGCTGCCAACCGCTCGGCTCCAGCAGCTCGGTCAGTCGGGCTCGCAGAGCTCAATATGCAGATCCTTCTTGATCGAGCCAACTTCTCGTCGGGTGAGATCGACGGCAAGGGTGGAAAGAACAGCCGCGAGGCTCTGGCAGCGTTTCAAGCCGCGCGTGGGATTGCTCCAGGGGCGCGGAGCCGCAAGGAGCTGCTCAAGGTGCTCGGCGCCGGTACTGTTAAACCGATCGTGTCCTATACGATCACCGCGGCAGACGCCGCGGGGCCGTTTCTCAAGACGATTCCGGAAGACGCGACGGAGCAGTCGAAACTGCCGGGTCTTTACTACACATCCGTGCTGGAAGAGCTGGCCGGCAAATTCCACTCGGCACAGGCCCTGCTCAAGCGCTTGAACCCCCGCGCCCGGTTTATCGCTGGAGAGGACATCCGTGTCCCAAACGTATTGGGCACCGAACAAGCGACGCGGGCCCAAACTGGGCCGGTTAAGATCGTTGTCTCGAAGAAAGCATCGGTCCTGATGGTGTATGACCGGGAAGGTCAGATCATCTTTTACGCCCCGGTGACGAGCGGCAGCGAGCACGACCCGCTCCCGTTCGGGAATTGGGTGATTACTGATGTGGTGCGCAATCCAACCTACAACTACAACCCCGACTTGTTCTGGGACGCCGATCCCGCAAATGCCAAGGTGAAGATCGCAGCGGGTCCAAACAATCCGGTGGGTGTGGTCTGGATGGGAATCAACGTACCGCACTACGGCATACACGGCACGCCGGAAGCGGGGGAGATCGGTCATTCCGCGTCTCACGGGTGCGTGCGGATGACAAACTGGGACGCCACCAGGGTCGCCGGCCTGGTCCGAGATGGGACGCCGGTCGTGTTCGAGGAATGAGAAAGCGGAGCTCGCGATGTCTGGAGGAATAGGCCTGAGACCCTGCGTTTGTATTGCCGTGCTGTTCCCGGTGTTTCTTGCGGCTGGCACTACTTCTTCGATTCTCGATATGACTCCGCCCATCAACAGACTCGCCCTCGCGGATCTGCGGGATACTTTTGACGAAGTTCACAATGGACATCGGCATGAGGCAATCGACATTCTGGAGCCGAGAGGGACACCCGTGCATGCGGTGGTATCCGGAACGATCCGCAAGCTGTTCCTTAGTAACCGGGGCGGCAGCACAATATACCAGTTCGATGAAATGGGAGCGTATTGCTATTACTACGCGCACTTGGACGGGTATGTAGAAGGGCTGCGGGAGGGAATGCGGGTTGAGCGTGGGGACGTCATCGGTTTTGTGGGATCGACGGGAAATGCGGATGCACGCACGCCCCACTTGCATTTTGCGATCTTCGAGTTGGGGCCGGAAAGGCTGTGGTGGAAGGGGAAACCCGTGAACCCATATCCTGGGCTGGTAGACGCGGTGAAACGGGCGAAATAGCGGACGATCTTCTCTGTGTTCGGTCCCCTTCCAAACGAGCCAACCCGTTAAGGAGGCTGCAATGTCCAAGCCTGACCGCTCTGCGAGTGTGAACCCCGTCAACGCTAGCACAGGACAGTTTGCATTAGGGCATCTTGTTCAACGATTGGCCTCCAAATGACAACCTTGTTATCAACGGCAAATCTGTAGCTTGGTCAAGAATGCTCTTTTCTCCGAATATTATGCGGCGTATATCCCGATCTTTCCTTCCATGGTTCCTCCAGCCACTTTGATCCCTTTGCTGCTTTGACTTTTTGTTGCTTCCCTCAGTGATCACTTCAAAAGCGGCCAACGATTATCACTTCAAAAGCGGCCAACGAGAGTAACGTCCGGGACTGAGAATGTTCTATCCTGCCGCCTCCTGTGGTGGCAAGTCGGTTTTGGTGCGCCAGCTTCGCGGGCCGCACTTGAGCACGTGACCGTGGTGCAGTAAACGGTCGAGCATGGCGCTCACGGCGGCCGCGTCTCCCAGCAGTTTGCCCCAGTCTTCCACTGGGCGGTTTGAGGTCAGCATGGTGCTGGCCCGCTCGTAGCGGCGCATGATGATTTCCAGCAGTTCTTCGGCGGCGGTGAGCGGCAGCTTGCGCATGCCGAGATCGTCGAGGATGAGCAGGGGCACGGTGACCAGGAACTCCATGTGCTCTTTGCGGGTGCCGTCGAGCGTGGCTTCGGCGAGATCATCGAGCAAGGCGTGGGTCTCGCGATAGAGCACGCGGTATCCCTGTTGGATGGCGGCTTGGCCGATGGCTTGTGCCAGGTGACTCTTGCCGGTGCCGGGTGGGCCGAGAAACAGGGCATCTTCGTGGCGCGAGATGAAGGTGCCGGTGGAGAGGTCGAAGACCAGGCTGCGATTCATCTTCTTGTTGAAAGCGAAGTCGAAGTTGTCGAGAGTCTTCTGGGAGTCGCGGAACTGAGCTTGCTTTTTCCGCCGCTCCAGCAGGCGCTCACCACGCAAGGCGAGTTCGTCGGAGACCAGGCACGACAGCAGGTCGATGGGGGCGAGCGGTTCGGTTTGGGCCTGGCGCAGACGGGCCTCCAGCACGGCGGCCATTCCACCCAGGCGAAGTTGTTTGAGCGCACGATCGAGTTCGATCAGATTCATTCTTCTATCTCCTTGGTTCTGTAGTTAATAAAATCGCGGTACTGGACTAACTCGCGGATCAGGGGATCGACTTGCTGCAAACTGAGTGGGGCTTGGGGGCAGCGTTCCAGATAGCGGCGGACGAAGCGGTATTCCTGCACTCCCATGTCGAGCGCAGCGGCGCAGGCTTCATCGACCGCCGCGGTGCCGTACTTCTTGGCTAGGGAGAGAACGCCGAGAATGCGGCGCACACCGACCTCGCCTTGCTGGTGGTGGATGGCATCGCAGAGCGCACCGATGTGCGACCCAGCACGACCGGCTCGCCACAGCAGTTGCGAAGTGCGCAGTGGGGTTCGCTTGGGGTGGTCCTCTTCTTTAATGCGATACCAACCGCGCTTCTGGCGCACGTGTTCGCGCAGCAGTTGCCCGGTTTTAGGATCGAGCAGACGAACATACAGCTCATCCCATTGCACGCGCAGCACCCGCCCGATCCAGCCTGGCGGAGCGCCGTAGTAGGCGGCTTCGACTTCGACGCAACCATCGAGATGCACGATGCGCTCGCCGTACTGGTAATAGCGGAACGGCTCCAGCGGCAGCGGTAACAATGTGGGTTTCTCTTCGGCAAACATGGCGGCGACCTGCCGTTTGGTGGTGCCGTGGATGCGCGTGTCGGCCCAGCGTTGCTCCCAGTGATCGAGATGAGCTTGGGCTTCTTCCAGAGTCTCGAAGCGCAAGCCTTTCAGCGGTGTTTTCTGGGCGTGCCCGACGCCGGATTCGACTTTGCCTTTGCGGTCAGGATCTTGAATGCGGCAAGGCATGGCGACTGCGCCGTAGTGCGCCAGCACGTCGCGATAAAGAGGATTGAGAGTGGGATCGTAAATGTCGGGGACGAGCACGCCCTCGCGTAGATTGTCGAGCACGACGATGCGCGTGGCGCCGCCCAGCCGGCGAAAGGCTCGTTCGTGCAACTCGGCCCAGATGCGCGAACTGGAGCGGAAGGTCAGCAGGCGAACGGATTTGCGGCTGCAGCCCAGCGTCATCACGAACAGCCGAGTGCGCCGGTACTTACGGCTCTCGGGATCACGCACCATGGGGCCAGTGCCGTAATCAACTTGTGCCTCCTGGCCGGGCGCGGTGACAATCACGACGCGGGCTTCGGGGGTTTGCGTTCCGCGCCGCTTGCGCACGAAGCGTTGCACGCTTTGGTAGCTGCTGGCGAAGCCGTACTCGGAAACTAAGTCCTGCCAGATGGCCATGGCATTGCGGCCGCGGCTGAGCCCCAAGTCGATGGCTTCCCGGTAGGGCTCGCAGGCGCTGGGGCCGGTGACCACTTCAGAGTCGGTGATCACCTGGTTCTCGTTGGCCGGTTTTGAAGTTGTTTTTGATCTTCCCTTAGGGGAAGGGTTTTCGGGGTTGGGGCTGGGGTTGCAGGCATCGGGAATCACCGCAATGGCCGGTTTTGCCGCACCAAAGTCGGTGATCACTTCGTTGGCCGGTTTTGGTTCGCACCGCCCCCAGCCACTGGGCAGACGCACCGCAATCCCCGCCGCTTTCAGGTAGGCGCTGGCGGTTTCGCGGCGGATCTTAGTCGCTTGCTGGATGCGCCGCAGCGACCAGCCCAGCCGTCCCAGAGCTAAAACTTGTTGTTTCTTCTCTTCGTTCAAGACATTGGCCATGCCCACGGAGCCTACAAGCCTCCGCGGGATTCAATGTCCCGGACGTTACTCTCGTTGGCCGGTTTTCAGGTGATAATCACTGGCCGGTTTTGGGTGATCGCTGAGGCTTCTGCGCTCCCAGTATCTCGGTCTCCGCTCGGAGCCAGTCGTCCAAGGCGAATCCGTCAACCCGGCGTCGCTGCTTACGTACCAGTCTCCTTACGCGGACTGGTCAATATTGATCAGACGAGTTTGTTTCGCACCAGGTATCGTTCGGCTATGTCGAACTTTCACGCGGAGGCGGAGCCAGTGCCCACTAGCCGGGAAGAGCATTGGGATAAGGCCGTCTCACCGGATGTAGACGTTCAGAACAAATCACAACGAACTCTCGCCGCCGAAACCGCAGCTCATTCGACTGAAAGCATCCCGGCTATAGAAGCAAAGGCTGCGGCTCAATTCCGCTTTCGCATCTTAGTGGTAGACGATCAATATTCAATACGCGAAACCGCTCGGCAGATTTTGGAAAGTGGGGGCTACGAGGTTCTTACGGCGGCGGACGGGCTGGATGGCTTACACGCGCTCAGCAAGTCGCTACCTGATTTAATCATTTCCGATTTGAATATGCCTCGGATGTCAGGATTTGAATTTTTGGCGATAGTACGAGAGCGATTTCCCCACATTGCAACAATCGCTGTGAGCGGAGAGTACATCACAAGCGGAAATCCATCCGGGATTGTGGCGGACGCTTTCTTTCAAAAAGGCCACTACACCCTCAAGGAGCTTTGCGGCGAGGTCGCGAAGCTTCTGGCTGCTTCTCCGATCCGCTCGGAAGGAAAGAAAAGTGACCTTGCCCCACTCTTCGTGCCCAGAGACAGTTCGGGGTATCTCATGATCACGTGTCCCAAATGTCTGCGGCCCAACAGACTGGAAGCGATGAGTCTGAACGGTGGGTTACACGAAACGCCTTGCCAGTCCTGTGGCACGCCCGTGAGATTTGAAATCAATCACGAGATTGAGCCGCTGATGAAGCGCAACCACGCCTGACCTTGACCAGTTCCAATCTCCAACAATCTTGCTCTGGGCAGACTTTCTGCTTTATTCAGACTCGACTTGGGACTTCTGGTCGCAACCAGCACCGCCAATATAGTCGCAGTGTTGCGAAGGCTTCCCGCGACAGTTATGAGTGGTTTTGACACGAGCGGGTGTTGCTCCGCCAGTGCCTCAAGACGTGTGCTGACTGGCAAGACAGTCCGAAGGTGCTTCACTGCGACATGCTACTTCCTGGATTTGGCGCGCTTGGCTCTGACCGGTTTTGCGGGCTTCACCGGGGCGAGTTTTGCGGCTCGAATCTTGCCGACCTGGATCGCCTGCCTGGGTGAACTCTTCGAAATCTTTAGTACTCTGGTCGGCATAGGCGATACCGAAGCTGGCGATTGCCTTGTCGAACTTATCGCCGTTGCCCAGGTATCCCGCGATGGCGTAAGGGTCGCCGGTGCGGGCATGTCCCTTGGCCAGCAGTTCGCCGCAGATCTGCGCGTATTGCACCAGTCCGTCGCCTTCCAAATCCTCGTCCTCAATTACTGCCTTGTGATCGCGCAACTGGCGAACCAGGTAGCCGTGGCCGGCTATTGCAGTCCACCCCAGGAAGATGTCCGACTGCACCTGCATGGCGCGCTGTCCCTGGGCTGCACGCTGTCCCTGATTCACGGGAGCGTTGGCCTCAGGCAGGTATTGCGCGTATGCCGAGGGCACCTCTTCCTTGATCTGCATAAAACAACGGGGCATCCTTGGCCGTGCCAAACATGAGGACGACATAGTCGCGCACGCCGACGCTGCCGATCCCGATCACGCGAAAAGCCACGTCCTCGACGCGGTAATGCAAGAACCAGTGCCGTCTTTCCGGCAACAGCGTGTCGACGTAGTTGCGCAATCCGGCGGCCACCTGCTTCGCCGTGGCGGGAGGCACATGGAACCGCAGCGGCTTGTTGTCGCGCAAGCGCCATTTCCCGTTGCGCTGCGCGGCCAACTGTTTCAGATTGTGGACCGGCGTGGCACGCTCAGCTTTTCGCAGAACATTCAGCAGCACTGGTGAAACGTGCCGGCGGCGGAAAACCTCTTGCCGGGCCAAGTCCACCATAGGCATTTTGGAGAATTGGTGCATTGCCTCGCGATAGTTTTCGACAAAGGTCAGCGCGGCGGTTTCGCATTCCTTCTCGGTGTTGTTGGCCTCGCGGCCGGCCAGCACCAGGCTGGCAGCCATGCGCTTGACGTCCCATTCCCAAGGCCCACGAATCGTCTCGTCAAAGTCGTCAATGCCGAAGATAAGCCGTCCGTCTGGCCCCTCAAAGGCCCCCAAATTTTGAACGTGCGCATCGCCACAAAGCTGCGCATAAATGCCGCTGCTTGGGAGCATCGAGAGATCGGAAGCCATGATGGGAACGGCGCCCCTATAGAACCCAAAGGGCGAAGCGGCCATACGCGCGGCCTTGATAGGTAGCAGGTTGGCGAGGCGCCCGCGCTCCGACGCGCGCAGCAGTTCCAGGATGGATGTCTTTCGGTGCGTGGGGTCCCAGTCTGCGTGGCTGACCCGGCCGACTTTTTGGCGCAACGACTGGCCGTATTTCCGTCGCTCTTCGCGAGCTGCCATCCTGGGAGCGCGGTCGCGCATACCCGAGTCTCACTTCCTTCGAAAACGAAGTCCCGTTCGCACTCAGGCACCTCTTATTGCGAAGAGCTGGCTTTCTGATTCTTAACCTGAAGGTCATTCACGACCTGCGTCACGTTGGGCACTCCAGTTGCCACCTTTTCGGCGAGCGACCGCTTGTTTTCCGAGTTCACTTCTCCGGTTAGCGTGACTACGCCATTCTTCACTTCGTATTTCACGCTCTTATGCAACTTGTTCTGGATCAGCGCAGCATCCAGATTCTTCTCAATGCCTTGGTCCAGATCGGAATTCACGGCCTTTGCTTCTTTTTCTGCGCCTACGGGAATCACGGCAATTTGATCTGCGACAACCTGGGCTCCCGCCAGAGACTTTGCAAGCGATTCCGCTTGTGACTTGTCGTTCTCACTGCCCACTTGTCCCCCGAGGGTCACGATGCCCTTGTCGCGATCCTGACTGACGATGACGTTCTTTAGCCCTGCTTGATCGAGCGATTTGCGAATACTGTCGGAAACATCAGGTGACTTCGTGGCGGTCTGCGAGCATCCAGCCAGAATCCCGACAGCGAGCAGCGCGACCACAACTACTGACAATCTGAGCTTTTTCATATTTCTCCTTTCATGAATTCGAGATGGAATCTCAAATGATGATGAAGTGATGGCTGGTACGTGTTGGCTTTGCGTCCCGTGTGTTCGCCCCAGCAGCCTTGGAGCGAAAATCACTTCAACGTTGATCAGGACGGCTCGATGTCACTCGAACCGTCCTGAGCCCTCCATTTGACCGATCTAAATCCACTGCAGCCTAAGCCTGCTTTTTCTGCGGCTGGTCGTGTTTCTCTGGCTCCGACTGTGGACTCTTGGGCTGTGCGATCGGGACCACCGGTTTCTGTTGCACTGGTTGATTCGGCTGGATTATCGGTTTCTTCTCCGGAGGAGCGGGCTTCTGCGTTTCTTGATCTGACATTCTACTATTTCTCCTTTGCTGGTCTTTCGGCTGTTGGTAATTGGTGAGTTGTTTGCAATCGTGTTGACGCTCATTCAGGCGTTTAACGGGAACAGCCGCGTGGGTTCGGGCGACGGATCGGTTAGTTCGCGGGGCTGATATGTGTGGCCCGCTTCAATACAGAACTCCGAGCGCCAAGCTGACATCCGCCGGGTCTCTGCAGTACTGAGCGGGGAACGGCGTGCAGCAGTTGTCCCGAACGCAGCTTGCTCCGGACAGAGTCCGCCTAATTTACTTCTCGAGCACTTTTTCGATCTGCCCGACCTTTTTTTCAACTTTGCCGGTAATGTGTTCGGCTTTGCCTTCAGCCTTTAGGTCAGGATTGTTCGTGACTTGGCCTGCCTTCTCTTTGACTTTGCCTTTCACTTCATGAAAAGTGCCTTTGATCTCATCCTTCGTACTCGGCTTCATCTGTTTTCTCCTTATCGTTGAATCTTGCCTAATGATGGAGCGGGACTTCCGCTACTCGCCCCGACAGAGTTGCGATCCTATGAACAAGAATCGGCATCGACTCCGAGTCCGTCAGGCCTGCAAGTAGCACGGTCTTCATAAACGGCTCGTCCGCCGTCATGTGTCACACGAAGGCGGAGAAGTCGATCCGCATCCGTGCAACTGTGCGATCATGGGCAACAACTGGCTGGCCAAACAATCTTTGGGTATGAAAGCGTCTACCCACTTCAAGGCCTGCTCAGGAACATCCACTGCTCCGGATAGCATGATGATTGGCGCCTGCGGCCTAAGCCGTTTCATTTCGATGGCAACCTCGGCCCCGTTCATCTCTGGCATGAAATAGTCGACGATTACAACGTCGACCGAATGGATGGAGGCCAGTTCCAGTCCTTTGCCGCCGCTGGGCGCGGTCAGAACGGTATACCCAAAGGTTTCGAGGAACGATTTCTCGCATTCCAGCACGTCCTCGTTGTCGTCGATACAAAGCAGCACTGCGCTTTGGAGTACCGGGTACACCGCCGCGAGCATGGTTCACCTTCAAAAACAATTTTCAACACCCCGGCACAGGAAACTGTTCAAAATTGCTCAAACTATGCGTTCTGCAACATTTTTTGCCGACCACCCTACAACCGACACCCCACCGGTTAACTTGTTGTGGAACCCACGCTCGATTTCACCCGAGCCGTTGCTACCTGGTTTCTTGAGGAATTGCGCTGGGAAAACAGCTAGTCGTGCAGGACAACATGGAGCAGCGAGCTGTGGACTTGCAGCCCGCCGTTGTAGTGAATAAAGCCCAATTTTCTGAACCGGTTCATGAAGAAGCTGACCCGCGAACGGGTGGTGCCGATCATTTCCGCCAGCATCTCCTGACTGATCTTGGGAACCACAGGTTCGGGTTTGCCTTCCTTGCCAAAGTGGGCGAGCAGCAAAAGGATCCGGGCCAGCCTCTTTTCGCTCGAATTGAAAAGCTGATCCACCAGATCTTCTTCGTAACGGATGTTCCGCGACAACAAATAGGCCACGAACAGGTCGGAAAATTCGTGTTCTCGATGCAGCGCTTCCATCAGGGCCAGCTTGTCGATTCGCAGAACAGCGCAACCCGTCATGGCGGTTGCCGAGTGCATGCGGAGCGTTTGGCCCGCAAGCGAACCTTCGCCGAAAAAGTCTCCTTCACCTAATATGCCGATGGTTGCTTCCTTGCCAGTCTTCGAGACCACGGTGAGCTTCACCTTGCCCGTTTGGATATAAAACACCGCATCAGCGGCATCCCCTTGCGCAAAGATTCCTTGTTTCCTCTGGAAAAGCACAGATTTCCTGCCCTCGCCGATGGTCGCGAGGAATTCATGGGGATCGAAATCGCGCCTTTTCTTGGTCGCTACACGTGGACTTATGGCGTTTCGCTCTGGTTGGAGTGTTGGGTCGATTGGGGTTTGGCGGGCGATTTTCCTTCCGCGTGGAGAACCTTTCGGCTGGCGAGCAGCAAAACATAGGCAGCCCCTTCTGCCTGAACAACCAACAGCCGTATTTTACCGCTTTCCTGGAACAGCGTAAATATCCGAACAACACAGCCCGCCATGCGTTTTTTGGATGGTTCCAAGTCTCGCAAAGCAGCGATTGAGGGGGATTGTGTCTGAGGGCTCACGACATGAGCCATTCTGCACAGTATTGCTAGAGCAACTGAGCGAATCTATTGCCGGTGTCCAAATCGAGGAGAAGGAATGCTTTTAGCCGGCAAAGCCGCGTGCGCTGGGATTGTCTTCCTATTGCTGACGACGGGGATCTCGGGACCACGCCGGACTCCGCTCGCTTCGGCCATCCTCAGCAAAGAAGTGCCAGCGGTCGGGCCTAGGAATGATGTCAAGAAGATGCAGGAAACTCTGCGGGACAAAGGACACTACAGCGGGGAGGTCGATGGCGTGTTAGGTCTCCGAACCCGGGCGAGCATTCGCGGATTTCAGAAGACTGAGAATCTACCAGTCACAGGGCAGCTTGATGCCCGGACGGCCGACAAACTCGGAGTCAGACCAGAGGTTCGCGAGGAGGCTGGCTACGAGACGACACAAGGTAAACCTTCGGCAGGCATAAAACGGGCGAAAAGTTCGGGGCGAACAAGCAAGACATTGCGAAAGGCAGTCAAGACAGTTGCCGTTTCTGAAAGCGGCCGGGGAGACCGCGAGAAGACACTTCAAGCTGAGAGCGAAAAACACCCACGGTAGTTTGAGTTCTTGGCGGTCAATTTCGTGTAGCGAGTGTGAGCATTGTCGCACAGACCCCGTGAATCCTCATTTGCTAGGGTTGGAATCGACCTAAATGCACCGTACTCGGGGGCGTGTGTTCGAGTGGGAGCACAGCCCATTATTTGTTCTCTTGTCACAATCGAGCGAAACAGCTATCTCGCAGACGTTGGATGAGATTCACATTTGCGTGCTCCCAATGAGCACAGGAGGCTGACATGCTTTGGACCATTTTCGTTGTTCTTCTGATTTTGTGGCTTCTGGGTTTCAGTCTGCATTTCGGCGGAGCCTTGATCCACCTTCTCCTGGTTGTGGCGGTGGTGGTTCTGGTCATCAACTTATTGAGCGGACGCCGAAGCGCGGTTTGAAGTTTGAAGAAAGGCTTACAAGTCCAGCACGGGGTGGCCGTAAGCAGGACCTACCACGGAGCCAAACTGTTCATCGCTCCCCATCGCGCTGGCGATGACGACCGCTCGGTAGAGCACTGGCAACCTTCTCCACTTTTTCGATCACGCTTCCTAACGGTCGCCCAGTCCACCAGTCGTCACCGCTTTGCTGCCGCGGCACACGCGAAGCCGGACGTCATGATGGGAACTGGATGCGAACATCCATGGGCTAATCGCTTTGGAGTCGGGATCGCCTCTTTGAGCGATTGTGACGTCTGATCCCAAGCCTCACAGCAGCCGGAAATGCGGCTGCTCCCCAGATCGTGAACAGAAGCAGGTACACATCTTGCAGGGAAATATCGATCTTCTCAAGGGACCAGCGAACCACGAACGCGCCGGTGAGTCCGAGGAGAATGTCGGCCCCGGTCCCGAAGCCGTCGTCCCCTGCGATCTTGCCACTGGCCCAACCGGCTAGCGCTGCGGCAAATAACCAAATGGAATAGAACATCCCAGCCTCGATAAAACCGACTCCGGTCATTTCTTGGCGATCATTTCTTGGCCGTGACCCGATCGGCAATTTTGTCGTACTCGGTTTTCGATATGATGCGCCGCGTCACCACTTCGCGGGGTTCGTTAAATCCGATTCTGCCGCAGTCACCCCCGGCAACTGTCCCCAGGGGAGGGGTTGTCCGCCTTTTCAGGGAACGCCGTTAAGAACAAACCACGCTAGTCTCCCCACCATCGTGTGACTGTTCAAAATTGCTCACTTCCTCAGATTGTTTTGAAAAGCTCGGGGAAGACAGGTTTCTAAAGTTGCAAAGTTTCAAGGCTTCAACGTCTGAACACCACGGCGTATCGGCATTTCCGGGAGCATCGGCAGGTCATTCCCGGTGCCCACCGGAGTGAGCCACGGCGCAGTGCTCCCAAGGTCGGGCGGAACGATCCGTGCCCGTGCGGCTCCGGGAAGATTCCCAACGAATTGACGCGAAGAAATCTATCTTTAATGGTTTGTTTCGGATGAAGCCGAAGCTCGTTCCAGAGATGGTCAATTCTGCTCAGATCTCGGAAAGGCGGGAGATTAAAAAAGGTGGTAGCACTCAAAGTAGCGCCGAAGAGCCACCAATTTGCGCTTTATGAGGTCGAAGGAGAAATATGAAAAACAGCACGAGAGACAAGCTCAAAGGCAGCTTCCACGAAGTAAAGGGAACAATCAAGGAGGAGGTCGGAAAAGTTACGAGTGACCCCAATCTGAAAGCCGAAGGGAAAGCCGAAAGGAAGGCGGGCAAAGTTCAACAGCGGATAGGCGACGCTAAAGAAGCCGTCGCAAACTTGAAAGGACAGCTGGCAGAGTTAAAAAAAGTTGGATAGGTCACCTGCCGCATGAGCATCACATTTTGGCAGATTGCTTCCGTCACCACAAGAATGGCCAATCACACGCGTCTGACATTTCAGTCAAGACCGCGGAAAGGAGCTCATCAAAATGAACTTCCTCAGACGTCGGCACGTTCCCACAATTTTGCTGCTGGCTGCGCTCGCGGGCTGCACTCAACAACAAAACACGCAGGAATTGAAGGAGAAAACCGCGCAAGCAACGGCGGAGGTAAAGCACGATGCGGAAGCTGTGGCGGCAGGCATACGGGAGGGCTGGAGCCGCGACAAGCCACTCGATTTGAACACGGCCACAAAAGACCAGCTGCTAAGCCTGCCGGGCGTGACCGCGGCAGAGGCAGACCGAGTGATTGCCGGGCGTCCTTATGGCGAAGCTGGCGACGTGGTGACGCGGCGCATTATGCCCAAGACCGAGTATGAAAGAATTGCGGATCGGGTCACCGCCAAGAAATGACGCCAGCCGGATCCTCCCAGTGAGCCGAGAACGGCGGGCATCAGTTGTCAAACGTCGAAATATGCTCCGGGCAGAGCACGACTAATTTACTTCTCGAACACTTTTTCGATCTGCCCGACCTTTTTTTCAACTTTGCCGGTAATGTGTTCGGCTTTGCCTTCGGCCTTTAGGTCAGGATTATTCGTGACTTTGCCGGCCGTCTCTTTGACTTTGCCTTTCACTTCATGAACAGTGCCTTTAATTTCATCCTTCGTACTCGTATTCATCTGTCTTCTCCTTGTCAGTGCATAGCACAAATCCGCGGATCCCCATGTTCAGGTTTTCTTCCCTTATCCGAAGGCGCGTTCGTCCCCTACAGTTTCAGCAGTCTGTCAAAGAAAGAACGATAGCGCTGCAGGGCAAGCCGCAGGTCCTCGGTAGACACGTTGTCACCGCTGTCCCACTGCTTTTCCAAGCCCGACCGCTCGTTGGCGAAACCTTCCGCGAGTTTCTGCATCACCGCGGCTACCAACTTGTCTGCTTCTTCGACCGTCCTGCGCGGTTCGTCCACGAAACCAGTCTGTACCTTGCTCCACTGCGATCGAAAATCTCCCATCTCCGATTCAGAAAACAAGGGCATGGGCTTTGAGACTGCAGCCGCTTTATCCAGAGTTTCCGCCTCTTGGCCTTTCACCAGCTTCGGTCCGTCGGGCAGCTTTTGTTCAACGCCGTAGCCGGCCAGTTCGGCCGTCGTAAGTTCTCCTTCTTTTCTTTTCAGTTCAGCCATTACGCCACCTCTTTCCTTTCCACAATCGTTGGTACCTGCACCAGTTCCTCAAATAGAGAGCGGTAGTGGATCATCGCCGTTCTCAGATCTTCCGTGGTTGCTTGGTCTTTCCCAACCCGCAGCGCAATCTCATGCGCAGAGCGGTAGTTCTCCACCACGCGGGGATGATCGACAGAAATGTCAGCGGCACGCTGATCGAAATCGGATACGGGATAGCCACGAGCTTTCATTACAGAGGAAACCAAGTCATCGGCTTCTGTGACCGCGCCCTTAGGGGAATCAACAAAACGGGACTGCACGGACTCCCACCGTTTCAAGAAACGGTCGTGTTCCATCGGGTCAAGATCGCGAATGTTGAGCTTTTCCACCCGCTTCTCGCGATCCTCTAATTTCGCTTGTGCTTTTCGTTCTGACCCATGCTTCAGCACCGCCCGATCGTACTCGGGCCCAAATTTCTTTCGCAGGTCTGCGGTCGTACTCCTGCGTTTTCGCACATACAGCCAAGCAAGCACAGCGATGATCAGAATCACCACCACGGCGGCGAGCACGATCAGCTTCGGATCCATCAGATTTAGATTCATTGAAACCTCCACGCATCAAATTTCCACAAGAGCCGACCTTGTCCAGAAAGTTCCCCTCTGGCATCGGATCCTTGTGAACGCCAGTATCGAACTTCGGGCTTCGGAAAACTGGTCAGAATTGACCGTGTTGTAAATCAGTGCTGTGGCAGCTAGCCCGAATATGTGGGAGGACTGCAGGGAAACAAATCATCAACGTTTTCCCACCTGTACCTGTTCTGAGTGACGCCCGCCCCGGCCAAGCTCGGGTTAAACCTTCTTGAGCGACGGTTGGTGGACTCGCATACGACCGTCATCATCCCATTTGACGACCGCGTCATCTTCGTTCGTTTGCTGAACTGTGCCGAATTCTCCCGTCGGCTTTCCGAAGTCGCCCAAACCCTCGACACGATCCCCGGGATTCAGTTCCTGGTCGGTGGCAGAGGGCTCGGCGAGCGTTGGCTTCTTGGCACGGTCTGAGTCAGGGGTCGCCCCGGGGTGTGACAGGGGCGGTTCGGGAGCTTTACGCAATTTGGGTATCGGCTTATTGGTGCCATGAGTCATAGTGTTTTCCTTTCCACGAGGCCACAGGATCGCGCTTCGTCACGACTGTTCATCGGCTCGATCGATACAGCATAGGCCTGGAAAGAATGGCTCGGCCGGTCCAAATTGCACAGTTCTGACAATTGATTTGGATAAAAAGGCGCGCCGATTAAAGTGGTCCAATGTGATCAGACATCCCCCTTGGCCACTTCTATGATGTTGTGTAGTGAAGAAGTGAGACGACCGTTACAAAGGCCCGTCAGCTTCCTTTTCACAAGTGAGGTACAACATGTCAACCATATTGATCGTTCTTTTGGTGCTGTTTTTGCTCGGCGGCGGGGGCTGGGGATACTCTCGTTGGCGCGGCTAGCGCGATTACAGGATGAGCGCAGGACTATGCTGCTTGATCCTAATTCTGCGGCATTTCATGAGGGTTCGAATCTCGAGACAAATTCACGAAACCCTCTTTTCAGGTTTCCTGAACGAAGTCAGCCCACCTGAAGTCCTCTCTTCTTAGGTTCTCAGGAAAGCCGCGTACTCATGAGGTTCGTGGTTTCTAGCCGTTCTCAGATCAAGGAGACCTCAAGAATGCTCGTCGGCAACCGGGAACAACACCGCACAGGACGCACCGGCTGGCTACGCGCGGCGGTACTGGGTGCGAACGACGGTATCCTATCAACATCGAGTCTGATGCTCGGTGTCGCAGCTGCGCATGCAACGCACAGGAGCGTGTTGGTCGCAGGGATCGCCGGCTTGGTGGCTGGAGCTATGTCGATGGCCGCCGGGGAGTACGTGTCTATACGATCAGCGAGTGTGCAAAAGTGAACATTTTTCGTGATCACGATTCTGCAAGAATATTGCTGCTTGGAGCTCTCGAAGATGAACACAGCACAACGCTGGGTAGCGCTAGAGGGAGAAAACACATGGCGCACAAACACGGTAGTGAATATCAGGTCAGAATTGTCCTCGGGGACGGAAGCGAGGAACTGAGCGGGTGGCTGAACAGCGCGGAGCAGGTTGCCCAGGCAATCGCTTCGCACCACAAGCCACAAGCCAAAGCTTACTGGCTTCTGGAACGAAACGTTCTCTGTCCCAACTGCCTGGATCAGGGACAGAAAGTCATGGAATATCCGCTTGCGGACATCCCATCTCCACGATACCGCCCACACGACTCCCGTTATCTGGTGGAAGTAGGGTCGAAGAGCCGGTACGAGCTTGAGGTAGTCGTCTGGAACAGACATCAAGCTGCGTGAGGTTGTCATCTGGCTTTTGGAGGAAAACCACATGAAGCCAATAATCACTGGAATGTTGTTACTTCTTTTCGGGGTCACTGTTCCTGCCTTCGCGCAGGAAGAGCACCACGAAGAGAGCGCTAAGCCAGCACAGCATGAGGAACAGGCTAAGCCTGCTGCAAAGCAGGAACAAGCCAAACCTCAGAAACAGGAACAGCAAGCAAAGCCTGCAAAGCAGGAGCAGGCGAAACCGGAGAAGCAGCAACAGCAAGCTAAGCCACAGAAGCAAGAGCAAAAGGCGAAGAGCCCAGAACAGAACCAGCAGAAACAGGCACAGCCACAAGCCAAGGGCCAGCAACAGCAAGAAAAGAAACAACAGCAACAGCAGACCAAGACGCAGCAGAACCAACAACAGCAAGCCACTGGCCATGCGCAACAATCACAAGCCCAGTACGCACGAAATGGTCAGAAAGATAGCTACGGACACGAATACAACGAAAGTCATTTTGGTCCTAACCATCATGCTCGCTTTGAGGCAAGTGGTGGGCGCGAATACAACGGACGCCGGGAGTACTCTTACGGCGGCTATTGGTTCTATGCAGGAGCATATCCGGCGTGGTTTTACCAGCAGGACGTGTACTTCATTATGGGGGCGGATGGGCTATGGTATGCAGTTGCATACGGTAACCCTTCTCTAACCTTCCAAGTCAATATAGAGTAGCGGGATAAGTGCCCATGTGACGGAGCCGGCAGTCGCGAAACCACAACCTCCGCGACTCATGCAGGGATTACATGGCGGTGTGTCCCGCGAACAGTTCCGTGATTACCTTCGCATGGGCTTCGCACTATTGCTTCCGGTCGTATCTGTCCAGGGTTTTAATGAGGGTTGTTTGTCTCTAAGAACCCTGTGAACTGTGAGGAGCGTTGGCCTGCCAGTGGGCCCGCTGTCTTTCGGAAGAATGTCGTCCGAGCCGAGCCTTTTGGGAATCAGCAACATGACAGTAAGGACCGAAGTGAGCCCTGCGCGAAAGCTGGCTCTAGGCGGCGACTGTCTTCGCTTTCTGTTGAGTGACCTCCGACTCTGCTTGCAGCCAATCGTCTAGTTCGTGCCCGTCGTCTCTCCCGCGTTGCTCGTAAAGTTCGTGAGCACGACGACGGATTTGCTCTTGAAGATCACTGGTAGATTCGGTTGTTTGGTTGATTGTCCTTAGCGGAGGGGGCATTGTCGTCGTAGGCTTCATTGTGATGTCACTCCTTTGCAGGTAATGGTTGACGGGCTCTGTTGACGATTCCTTGCCACCGGGCTACGCGGCTTGAACCCCCGCCAATAGCCACTTGCTCGGCACCGACTGAAAAAGTAGTTCATCTTCAGGGACGGTAAAGTCGATTCCGCAGCGCGGGCACGTGAACTCCCATGGCGCGGAATGGTCGCGTTCCACGCCGTCCGTTGACCTGTATGCAACCGCCAACTCACCGCAGTTGGGCATCGGACAACTCGACCCGGCCGCAATATCATCGTGCTCGTCCCAGTCATCTGGCACGGTGTCCGTCTTTCAACCGCGAGCATCATGGGCTAATCGCTTTGGAGTCGGGATCGCGCTTTTGACCGATTGTGGCGTCTGATCCCAAGCCCCAAAGCAGCTGGCAATGCGGCTGCGCCCCCGATCGAGAACAGAAGCAGGTACACATCTTTCAGGGAAATACCGATGTTCTCAACGGACCAACGAATCACGAAAAAGCCCGTGATTCCGAGGAGAATGTCGGCCAATGTCCCGAATCCGTCGTCCCCTGCGATCTTGCCACCGGCCCAACCGGCCAGCGCTGCGGCAAGTAACCAAATGGAATAGAACATCCCCAGCCTCGATAAACCATGGCACGCTAGTCGTGGAGAACAACATTAAGCAGCGAGCTATGGATTTGCAGCCCGCCATTGTAGTGAATAAAGCCCAATTTTCTGAAGCGATTCATGAAGAAGCTGACCCGCGAGCGCGTTGTGCCCACCATTTCGGCCAGCGTCTCCTGGCTGATTTTGGGAACTACCGTCTCGGGTTTGCCTTCCTTGCCAAACTGGACGAGCAGTAGAAGGATCCGGGCCAGCCTCTTTTCGCTCGAATTGAAAAGCTGATCCACCAGATCTTCTTCGTAACGGATGTTCCGCTCCAACAAATAGGCCACGAACAGGTCGGAAAATTCGTGTTCCCGATGAAGCGCTTCCATCATGGCTTTCTTGTCGATTCGCAGAACAACGCAATCCGTCATTGCGGTTGCAGAGCCCATGCGGAGAGCCTGACCTGCCAGCGCACCTTCACCGAAGAACTCACCGTCCCCTAATATGCCAATGGTTGCTTCCTTGCCATCATTGGACACGACCGTGAGTCTTACTTTGCCGGTCTGGATATGAAACACTGCATCCGCGGTATCCCCTTGCGCAAAGATTCCTTGTTTCCTCCGGAAAAGCACAGACTTCCTGCCCTCGCCGATGGTTGCGAGGAATGCATGGGGATCAAAATCGCGTCTCTTCTTAGCCGCCGCACGGGGACCCATTGGTTTGCCCCGTGGCAGTAATATCACATACCAATGTTGATGGTCAGTTGGGCATCACACATATGCAGAAGAGTTTTGTTCGTTCGCACGTCCCATTTCGGGGCCTCCTTTGAAGTAGCGGAATCGCTTTAGCTGTTCGTCGCGTTTGGTGCGTCTTGAGGCGGTCAGTATTGCTCAGTATCAGGGTCGTATCCAGCATAGCGTTGATAGGTCTTCGAGAGGGGGTTCACGATGCCCGACCAGACTTCCTGTCTCGCACCCCATGACGGACGAGTTCATTCCCAGACTAGCGAGCGGACGAATACCAAAGGGAAACAAGTCAGCAACAAAATACTTCTAGCGATCTCCGACAGCGACTACAGCACACTTCGTCCTCATCTCGAATACGTCAGCTTGCCCAACCATCTAGTCCTTCACGAGGCCGGTTTAAAGCTAGAGTTTGCGTATTTCCTGAATCGAGGTTTGATTTCTCTTGTGGTCGTAATGAAAGATGGAAAAACAGCCGAAGCTGGCATAGTTGGAAGTGAGGGCTTTACCGGAACACTGGCGGCTGTTGGCCTGAGCAGGGACCCGCTGCGGGCGGTGGTACAAATCACGGGAGATGGATTTCGGATCGAGGTCGGAGCTTTGCAAAACACTTTAGAATCCGCTCCACACCTTCAACGACTGTTGACCCGCTATGCAGTAGTTCGGGGTATGCAGGTTGCACAAACAGCCGCGTGTAATCGGCTACATGATATTGAGCAGCGCCTTGCGCGATGGTTGCTAATGACTCAGGATAGAGTGGATTCAGGGTCGCTGCTCATCACTCATGATTTTCTCGCAACGATGTTAGGGACAGATAGACCTACCGTGAGCTTGGCAGCTGGTGTTTTGCAGAAGAGGAAGGTCATCGAGTACACCCGTGGCGCAGTGAAGATCGTGAACCGCAAGAAACTGGAAGACTCCGCCTGCGAGTGCTACGCGGTTATCCGACAGTTCGATGGCGAGCTTGGCTTGAAGTAAGTCTGCCCAGGTGGTGATCGTGCACTGCACCTGCGGTAAATATGTTTGGCAGGGCTAGCGGTCGATGCGAGTCACATCTGCGAGTGAGTAGCCCAGCAGTGCCGCTGCATTACACGCCAGAGCCATTTCCGAAGCTCCTAGACAGAGTCTAAGTTGGAATTGAGCAGTTTTCGGGGAAGGGCTGTTCAACGAAAGCGCCCCAAGACTCTAACCGGAGTCTGGGGCGTTTCCGCTTTTCACCTGCACTTGCCTCAACCATCTTCTTAACCGGCTTATCTGCGCCTGCCGCGTCCCTGTGCGCTGGGTCACATCGTCCCTGCTCTCCAAGATCGCAAAATGGGAACCGACGGAGGGAGAGACTATGCACGGCAACAAACCTGCTGTTCCGTTGGTTCGTGGGCTTGAACATGGACGACGCCATTTGGGATGTGACCGTATTCACCAAGAACCGCGAGCGGTTGCTCGATGGGGACATTGCCGAAGCCTTCTTCCAAGCTGTGCTCCAGCAGGCACGCGAGCGGAGTCTGCTCTCGGACGAACACTTCACGGTGGATGGAACGCTACTGGAAGCGTGGGCGAGTGTGAAGAGTTATCAGCGCAAGGATGCGAAGAACACCGTCCCGCCGGACGATCCTGGCAATGCGACAGTGGACTTCCACGGGGAGAAGCGGTCCAACGAGACGCATCAATCGAAGACGGACCCGGATGCGAAGATGGCACGCAAAGGCAAGGGCAAAGAAGCGAAGCTGAGTTACAACGGGAATCTGCTGGTGGAGAACCGCCACGGACTGATCGTGAACAGCCAGGTGTTCGAGGCCAACGGAACGGCGGAGCGCGATGCCGCGCTGGTGATGCTGGAACAGATTCCGGGCACGAAACAAGTAACCGTGGGCGGCGACAAGGCCTATGACACGGCAGATTTCGTGGCCGAATGCCGCAACCTCAAGGTCACGCCGCACGTGGCTCAAAATCTGGAGCGACCCGGTGGAAGTGCGATTGATGCTCGCACGACGCAGCACCCTGGATATGCCATCAGTCAGAGGAAGAGGAAGCGTATCGAAGAGTGCTTCGGATGGCTGAAGACGATCGCGCTGTTGCGGAAAGTTCGGCATCGTGGAATCTTCAAGGTGGGATGGGTCTTCACCTTCGCGGCCGCGGCCTACAACTTAGTCCGTATGAGGAATCTGGCGATTCAAGCGACGTAAGCCGAGGTCGCACTGTGCTCGCAGGCCCGAAAATAAATCCGCGGGACACCAGCGGATGCAGCCAGAACCCTTCCCGAATCACAAAATCACTAAGACTGGAGAGAATCTAAGTCGCGGAGTCCATTTTTCCGCAGCCTGCTAAGGATACTGCATCAGTGTAAAAATACAATGGCACGAAAGTAACCACTATGAGTTACTAAAGTGCTATGCGAAAATCTCGTTCATCTTCGCCCGAGTCGCCTGACTGCGAGACGGCTTCAAATATCGCATGGTGCTTTCCATGTCGGAGTGTCCCAAATACTCCTGCACAGTGCGAAGGTCCAACCCAGAACACAGGCAGCGGGTAGCGAACGTACTGCGGAATTTATGAAGCCAACATGTATCCGGGTCCAATCCTGCCCGCTTTGCGACAGCCTTTAGGCAGTCGAGGAAATCACGTTTCGGCTTGCACCCGGCGGTAGGGAATACAAGATTGCAACCTTTCACCAGTTTCGATCTAGACGGATTCAGAGCCAACAGAGACGTAACCAGTCTCTCGGGGATTGGGATTGTGCGAGCCTTGTAAGCCTTCGGTGCCCAGCTACGATCTGGTTTGTACGAGACCCGTGCGGTGTGATCTGTAAAGTTGATATCACTCCAGTACGTATGCATGACTTCCTGCTCCCTCATGCCCGTCATCAGAAAGAACTCGAACCATAGCCTTTCCTCTGGGTCACAAGCCGCAAACAGTTTGTCTAGTTCTTCCTGTTCGTAAATCTCAGGCTCGGGCAAGGTTGCCTTGGGCCAGTCGGACGGCTTCAACAACCCATCGGGTCCGCTCGTTTTCACACCTTGAGCCTTTAGGAAACTCACGACGATGCCAAACTTGTTGCACACGGTCACGGGGGCTTGGTCCTTTTCTTCACGAAGGAAGTTGGCGAATTTGAGCAGATCACGTTTGTCGATCTCTTCAACAGTCATCTTGTGGCAGGATTCAAGGAAATATTTCAGCGCTGTGCTGTAGCACCCGTGGCTGTTGTGGCGTCCGAAGTTGGCAGACCCCTTGTTCGTGTTGACCCGGAGCCGCACATCTTCGAGATAATGTTCGATGGCATCACGTAAAGGGGTGCCTGAGGGAGTGCCTGTGCCTGCTACGCTCACTGCCACGCCATGATTTACCGCATTGAGTTCCGCTTCCTTGCGTAGCCTTGCAGCACTGGCGTCCGCCGCATCCTTGCCGACTGAAATCCGTACCCGCTTCGTGCCTTCACGCCATTCCAACTGATAGCAACCTTCTGGGTGTCGTTCAGGGACTCCGTTGACCAACACCATATCCGGCTTTACACGCCCGTTCGCAGAAAGAACTACCGGACAATACCGCAACCCCGTGCTGGTTTGGACTCGCTTGGTGAGATTGACTTCCCGGTTCATGTGCCCTCCATCTCGTTCAAATGGTAGCACATGCGGTAGCAGTAGTCGATATCTTATTGAAAACTAAAGTAATGGTGCGGAAGGGGGGATTTGAACCCCCACGCCTTTCGGCGCCACCCCCTCAAGATGGTGTGTCTGCCAGTTCCACCACTTCCGCTTTAAGATCAACATTTTTGCAGACTGTTTGAGGGCGACCGAAGTCTGCTGCATGGCACAAGCCGGAATCCCCGATGGTCGCAGCTCAACGCTGCACCCGGCATCGTGCTTCCTAAGTCTTTATACACGGTCAAACGAGGCGGTTCAAGTTCGCCGGTGCTTGGCCCCGGGCGGTCCGGCGGTATATGCGGGTTTGACTGGAAAGGTTGACTGAAACGAAATGGGAAACCCGTTTGCTATGACCCGAGAGTCAGTAGCGACCTCCTTAGCCGCAGATGCCGTTGCGTAAGATGGAGGTAGAGCATTTCATCCGGGTTGGTTTTGGCGCGGATGATTCGGACGAGGTCCTCTTTTTCTTGTCTTCTCCACTCGCGTAATCGCGGCACTGCGGCCAGGACGAGCGCAAAATTCTCGAAGGCTGCCTTCTCCAGCGGTGTCCACGAAGACGTGCTGACGTCGAGTATTCGCTCGAGCGCGCGCCTCGAATGCTCGCGAATGCGGCCGGCATCACCGCCAAACTCGCGCGCCATCCGCCGGTTGACGCGCAATCCGATGTTGCGCGTTGAAAATCGATCCCACGTTCCCACCTCGCTGCCCGGCAACTCGTAGAACACGTGCCCCGACGCCAGCCGCTTCAGCGTGCGGGAGGGTGTCCGGTACTGGGGATCGGCAGCGATTCTTACTTCTTCTCGTTGCACCAATCTTTGGAGATCCGCGCTTCCCGGCCTGAAGCCCAGCTTTCGGTAGAACCAGAACGCGCCCGATTCGATCGCTTCCTGGTTTTCATGGCCCAGTTGATACGGATACACCGAGATGCATGTCGTTCCCATGAGGTGACACAGGCAGCGCAGTACTTGCGCGTAGATCCATCCCGCTTCGCCGCCGCGGAAAGTGTAGAAGGTGTTGAAACCGACCTCCATCCACTCGCAGAGGCCGATGGCTTCGACATAGTTAACTGGCACTCCGTTCTTCAGCGTCAAACCTGCGACATAGGCGCGCAGCGGCAGACGGCGATCGGGCGGCAGGTTCCAGAGATGGATGGAAACGCCGCGGGCTGCTTCGTGCGTTCCAAGACCGGCCCGCACCACTGACGCCGGATCGCCCAGCGTTGTGCCGTAAAGTTCGCGGTAGCGCACGAGCATGACCTCGCGGATCATATCCATGATTTCGTCGCCCTGCTTGCGCGAAAGCCTGGTCAGTTGCGGTGGACGCGTTGCCAACTCGCCGGCCAGCGACACCTGGCTGCGGCTGATGAGCGGTTCGCGGTGGTAGAAAACGCTCGGAACGGGCTTCCAGTTTCGCGTGCGCGTTAAGTCGGAGTTCCCGAGATTCCAACGCAGGGGGACGTGCAGAGATTCGTAGAGTTCAGCTTTTTGATTGGGCGGGAGCGGTAGATCGGCGAAACGCTGCAAGAGCCATGCAGGATCGGAGCTCTTTTTGCCCGCAGCGGCCTCGAGCCAGCGGCGCCAAGGTGTGTCGGCCTCTACATATGCGTCGTCCTCGAGCAAGGGCATGAAGCGTGGGCCGGTGGTGCCTAGCTCGCGTCCGGGGTCGTAGCTTTCCCAGGCGATTTCGACTTTGCCGGGCATGCGCTTGATTAGCCAGCCGGCTACGTCGAAGCTCAGCGTGTCTTCCATCTCGGTGCCGGCAATGCCGGAGACTTCGATGGGCTCGAAGTCGTCCATGTCGGCCCCGGCTTTGCGCAGAGCTTCGACCTTCTTACGTAAACTGTTCAGAATTCGCTCGGTGACGCGCACCACGGCTGGGACTTGCGGAAAGGCCCGCAGGAAAAGCAGCGCCTCGTGGAAACGGATGAGCGACGCCGGATCAGGGAAGCGCACAGCGTTAAGCCTGCTCAGCAGCTTCACGACGCTTGCGGCTTCGTGGCGGCCGAAGCGATAACGGCTGGCTTCGAGTTGGGTGAGTTGGCGATTGAGAGCGTTCGCTGGCATGAAAGATTCCCAATAAAGGGTACCTCATAGCTTGCCTGAGGAGGCGTTATAGAGATGACTCCGTGGGCTGGGCTGGGGCGGACGACACAAAGGTTGTGCCGGCGGCATCGCCGCCCAAGGGCAAAAGCCCGCATTTTAATTGGTCCTAATCGGCACGGCTGAATCCGTGCCCTGCCCAAGACCGTTTGTGGGACGAATTCTACTCGGCAGACACTGCCGCCCACTCATTCGCAAAGAACGCGAATGGGTGGGGCACCCGCCCATGCTATAATCTCACTTCGCCTGAACGTTTTACGTCGAGGCTGATCCTGTGATTTCCTCCGCGGGCGGAATCCGCAATTCCCAGAATCAGCGCAATTCGAGTACTCTAGAGATGAGGTAGAGCTATGTCCGGCCATTCGAAATGGGCAACCATCAAACACAAGAAGGGCGCGCTCGACGCCAAGCGCGGCAAGATCTTTACCCGTCTCATCAAGGAAATTGCGATGGCGGCGAAGTCGGGCGGCGATCCCGACATGAACCCGCGGTTGCGCACGGCCATCCTGGCGGCGAAGTCCGAGAACATGCCGGCCGACAACATCAAGCGCGCCATCCAGCGCGGCACCGGCGAACTGCCGGGCGCGAACTACGAAGAATTTGTGCTTGAGGGCTACGGCCCAGGCGGCGTTGCTTTACTGGCGGAGATTTCGACGGATAACCGCAATCGTACGGTCAGCGAAATCCGGCATGTATTCGGGAAAAACAACGGCAACATGGCGGCAGCGGGCGCGGTCTCGTGGATGTTCCACAAGAAGGGCGACATCATCGTTTCCAAGTCGGCGGCCAAGGAAGACGACCTGATGAACATCATCCTCGAAGCGGGCGGTGAAGATTTGAAGGATGATGGCGAGAGCTGGGAAATCCTGACTGAGCCTTCCGCTTACGAAGGCGTGCTGGAGGCGGTGAAGAAGGCCGGCATTACGCCCATCTCCTCGAACGTGGCCATGATTCCACAGACCTACATCAAGCTGGAAGGGCAGCAGGCGGCACAGATGATCCGCCTGATGGAAGCGCTCGAAGATTGCGACGATGTGCAAAACGTGCACGCCAACTTCGATATCGACCAAAAGCTTCTGGAAGAAGTTGCGGGCTGAGAAGTCGGGTGGTCGGGCCATCGGGTGATCGGGTCATCTGAGTTGCAAGAAGTGCTCCGTCTTTGAATTTCTATCGCCCGGATCGCCCGATCCTGCTCCCGATCGAGCGTCGACGGTTCCTGTGAAGTTTTCAACACGACTGAGGAAAAGTTTGTGGAAAACCAGGACCTTACTCTTGTAACCTTCTGCTAAGCAATAACTTCAGCATTCTGCACTGCATCGGGTGCTTGCTGTATTGATTCTCGCTAAGCATTGATCTCGGTGAAGATACGTCTCGACAAGTTGCTCGTGGATCGTGGCTTGACGACGTCGCGCGAGCGCGCCCAGGCCCTCATCCTCGCGGGAAAAGTTCTCGTCAACGAGCAGAAGATCGAGAAGGCGGGCGCATTGGTTGACTCCGGCTCATCGTCGGTTTTGCGCCTGCTGGGCGAAGATCTCCGCTACGTCAGCCGCGGCGGGCTCAAGTTGGAGAAGGCTCTCGAGCATTGGCGAATCGATCTCGATGGCAAGGTCTGTCTTGACGTCGGCGCTTCCACAGGGGGCTTCAGCGACTGCATGTTGCAGCACGGCGCTGCCAAGGTGATTGCCGTCGATACCGGCTATGGGCAGATGGATTTCGGCTTGCGCAGTGACCCACGCATACGGCTTTTGGAGAAAACCAACGCCCGCTATCTCGAACCCTCCGACATTGGCCAGGGGGTGGATTTCATTGCCATGGATGTTTCCTTCATTTCCGCTACCCTGGTGCTTCCGGCGGTAATTCGCGCCGCTTTTTGCGCCGACTTGCCTCGCAGGCGGAGACCGAGTTCGACTGCGCCCGCAGCGTCGGAGTTCGTTCGCCAGATTGTGGTACTGGTGAAACCGCAGTTCGAAGCGGGCAGGGAACTGGTGGGTAAAGGCGGAATTGTGCGCGACGAATCGGCACAGCGAGCGGCCGTGGCCAGGGTCGAAGCGGCGCTTTTAGACCTCGGATGCGCGCGCGCCGAATGGATCGAATCTCCCATCCTCGGTGGTGGCGGCGAGGGCAACCGCGAATTCCTGCTTCACGCGGAGTTTTTGGCGCCTGGCATCCAGTGATTCTGTACAATCGGAAGTCTGTCAGAAGAGACGCCGGAGCATAAATCCAGGGAGAAGCCCCGAGACATGTCCAAGTCTTCCCAAAGTCCGAAGCGCGGGAAAACCGTTGCCATCATTTCGAAGCCGGGCCGTCCCGAGCTGCGCGAAGCGCTGCCGACGCTCGAAAAATGGTTACAGCAGCACAATTACACGGTGGTGGTGGACCAGGAAAGCGCAGCTTATTTCTCGGCCACTGATGTGATGCCGCGATGCGACTTGGCGAAGCGGTCGCCGAATCTGGCTCTGGTGCTTGGCGGCGACGGGACCCTGCTTTCGGCGGCGCGCGCGGTTGCGAAGACCGGAACGCTGATCCTCGGCGTCAACCTGGGTACGCTTGGATTCATGACTGAGCTTGCACTGGGTGATCTGTATCCCGCTCTGGAAGCGATTGGGAAAGAGCACTACATCGTGGACAGCCGGTCCATGCTGAGTGGCTCGCTGATCAGACGCGGCAAGACCCTTGCCACACACGCCGCCTTGAACGAGGTGGTGGTGAGCAAGAGCGCCATCGCGCGCTTGAATCACTTCGAGCTTTTCGTGGACGCGGAATTCGTCTCCAGTTACAGAGCCGATGCTCTGATCATCGCCACGCCAACCGGATCTACCGCTTATTCTCTTGGAGCGGGAGGGCCGATTCTCCACCCGGATGTGGATGCATTCCTCATTACGCCGGTTTCGCCCCACGGATTGACGCACCGTCCGGTGGTGGTGCGCGATACGGTCGAGATTGAAATCCGCGTCAAGACGGGAAAGGAGGAAGCGTACCTGAGTTTCGATGGGCAGGTCGGCATGCCAGCGCGAGTCGGCGATATCGTGCGCTGCGTCAAGGCGGAACATCCTACACGGCTGTTACGTTTTCAGAAGACATTTTTCGGAGTGCTCGCCACGAAGCTCAAGTGGGGAGAACGGTAACGGCGCGTTGTTGGCGGTGACGAACTTTCTGGGGTCGCTGTAGCTGCGGTCTGTAAGTGCTGGCGCCTTGGGATCATTTCCGCGCGATCGACAACGTCAAAATTCCCTGGATCTTAGTCCAATCGTCGGTTTCGGCGTTGAGCTCGGCTTCCCTTCGTTGGCCGGAATAGCGCGGATCGAGCAACCAGAGTTTATGGATTACAAATTCTCGCTCTCCCATGTCGTAAGCGCGGCCTTCATCGTAGGTAGCTCCATACAACACGTAGATGTGTGATTTCCACTTGAGGAGCATGGGCTGCTGGTCCATCAGCGTTTTGACGATGAGGTTGGGGACAATCGAGCTTTTCGGGAAATACTCCGCGCGGACCATGATGGACAGGCCGTCGCCCAAGACATGCCTTCCCTGCAACTTGGCACTCAGTTCCTTCAAGGACGCCGGAGCCGAGAGCACGGCGTCTTCAAGGCCAGAGTCTTTTCCGCAGCATACGTCCCTGTCGGGGAGGATGGTCTCCAGCGCCGTTGCGAGTACCGCCGATGCTTCTGCCGACGGCGCCGTCAACAAAGGCAGATTGGCGACGTAGACTTCTTGATTGTGGAGAAACCATGTACCGGGCGATGCGTCCTGAGCAAAGGCCGATACTGTGGCTATGCAAACCAGCGCCAAACACGTGCAGAGGGCCTTCGCGGTCAAGTAAGGGCGCTTGATCCTAGATAAGAGGAATTCTTTCAAGGCCGCCTCCACGCGAAAACACCTACTCCTATACTGGACCGGACACCGGCAGAAAAACAGTTACTAAAGTCAAAACTCTGTCTTCAATTGGTCCTGCAAGGTCTCGCGCCGCCGGATCACTTTCGCCTTCGCGCCATCCACCAACACTTCGGCGGGACGGCCGCGCGTGTTGTAATTCGATCCCAGCACCGAGCCGTAGGCGCCTACGTCGAGAATGGCCAGCAGATCGCCTTCGCTGACCAGGGGAAGTTTTCTGTCACGTGCGAAAAAGTCGCCCGTCTCGCAGATGGGGCCGACCACGTCGGTGATCTCGGTTGCGCGTGATTTGCGGGTCAGCGGAACAATCTCGTGATAGGCACCGTACAGCGAAGGACGCAGCAGATCGTTCATGGCCGCATCGACAATTAGAAAGCGCTTGTGGTCATTCGTTTTGCGATAGAGGACGCGTGTCAGCAACACGCCCGCCGGTCCCACGATAGAACGTCCCGGTTCGAGCAGCAGATGCAACTTCAAGCCGCGCAAGGAACGCAGCACTGCTTTCGCGTATGCCGCAATCTGTTTCTCAAAGTTCTCCTGCTCTCCCTCGTACGAAATGCCCAAGCCGCCGCCAGCGTCGATATAGCGAATGTCGTGACCTTGCCCGCGCAGTGTGCGCACCAGACCGGCCACGCGCTCGAGCGCCTCTCGAAATGTGCTGACATCGGTGATCTGCGACCCGATGTGGACACTCACTCCGGCCACTGTCATGTAAGGTTGCTTTGCGGCTTGCGCGTAGAGCGTCCGCGCCTCGGGAATCGGTACGCCGAATTTGTGCTGATGCAGTCCGGTTGAAATATAGGGGTGAGTTTTCGTCGAGACATCGGGATTGACCCGCACTGCGACCGCCGCTCGTTTTTTCAATCGGGTCGCGGTTGCCGACAGCAAGGTTAATTCCGAAGCGCTTTCGATATTGAAGAGCAATATTCCCGAGCGGAGGGCGAGTTCCAGCTCCTCCGCGCTCTTACCCACGCCGGAAAACACAACCTTGCTGGCAACTCGGCCGGTGGACTTCCGGCTTACGCGCAGAACTCGTTGCAGTTCTCCGCCAGAAACCACGTCGAAGCCGGCCCCTTCGCCGGCCACCAGGCGCAAAATCGCGAGCGTCGAATTGGCTTTGACCGAATAACACAGCGTGTGAGGAATGGAATGAAAAGCGCGATCGAAGGCTTTCACGCGCGCGCGGATCATCGCCGCGGAATAAACATAAAGCGGAGTTCGGTGGCGCGCGGCGAGGCTTTCGAGGGCCACGCCCTCGCAGTAAAGCTCGTCGCAGGAGAGATTCGTGGCGCGCGCTCGCGAAGTCGCGCCACGATAGGCAAACGCGGGTGGGCGTAATGCTTGCGATGCGCGCACGTGCTTCACTTGCGTTTACCCGGGCCGGATTTCACTTTGATGGCGACCACCGTCTGATCGTCGAAGGCGTCCACACCGGCGGCGTGCTCAGTAACGGCCTTGAAGATCTCGTTTACCACGCAGTCCGCCGATTTAGTCGCGCAGCCGGCGACGATCGCTTCCACACGCTCCGGCCCAAACGATTGACCGTGCCGGTTGCGTGCGTCGAGAATGCCGTCGCTGTAGAACACGAAGAGATCGCCCGGCTTGGCCTTGAAGTCGAATTCGTCGTAATCGGCTTCGTCGAACAGTCCGAGCGGCAGCCCCGTCGCCTCGATAAACTCGATTTTCTCGTCATGACAATAGATTGGCCGCGGCAAGCCTGAATTCGCCACCAGCAGCGTGCGCCGCTCGTCGTCCCACACGGCGTAGATGATCGACACAAACTGCGCCGCAATCCGGCGTTCCGCCAGCGACAGATTCACCGCGGAAAGCATTTCCGCCGGGCCCGGCTCAATCGGCGCATGGGAACGCAGAATGCCGCTGACCAGCGCGGCATAAATCGCAGCCGGCGCGCCTTTGCCGCTCACGTCTCCAATCGCGATTCCCAGGCGCGACAATGAATACGGGAGGAAATCGTAGAGATCGCCGCCAATGGCGCGGGCCGGAACAAACTTCGCCTCGACTTCGAGATGCTGCATCTTGGGACGCGAATGCGGCAGCAAGCGAAACTGCAGTTCGCGCGCCAGCGCCAGATCTCGCTCCAGCCGCTGCTCTTGCCGGGCAATCTGCTCGTACAAGCGCGCGTTTCCAATGGCGATCGCAAGCTGCGCCGCGAGCGTGGTCAGTGTGCGCTTGTGATCCTCGGTGAAATAGCCGCGGCGAGTGTGCTCGAGATCGAGGACCCCGATCACTTTCTCCTGGTAGATCAGCGGAACCGCCAGTTCCGAGCGCGTCTCCGGATTCACCGCGATGTAGCGGGAACTCTTGGCGACGTCTGGCACCAGGACCGCTTCCTTGGCTTGCGCGGCGTAGCCCACCACTCCGCGGCCCATCGGGATGTCATGCTTCAGATGCAGTCTTTCTTCGAAGCGCTGCGAGAAGCGGTGCTGCAGTTTCTGTCCCGTCTCATCCACCAAGAGAATGCTGAACATCTGGTACTCGATCAAACGGTTGAGCAGTTCGGCGATGCGTTTGAGCAGTTGATCCAGGTTCAGAATCGACGTAAGCTCGCGCGCAATCTCGTTCAGCAGCAGGAGTGTGCGAGCCTGACGAGTTATGCGCGTGTGCAGTCGCGCGTTCTCGATGCCCACCGCCATGCGCGACGCGATCAGCGTCAGCAAGCGTTTGTGCTCTTCGGTGAAGTAACCCTTCTCACGCGCCTCAATGTCGATTACGCCAATCACCCGATTCTTGACGATCAGCGGGATGGCAAGCTCGGAGTGAACATTGGGCACGCCCTCAAGGTAGAAAGCTTCCTTCGTTGCATCGGCGACGAGCACAGCCTGGCGAGTCTCCGCGGCGCGCCCCGTAACGCCCTGACCGACTTTTACGCGCAGGCGGTCGGCGACTTCCGGCGGATACCCTACATGGAAGCGGAGGTACAGTTCCTGCCGCTGCTCGTTGAGCAACAGAATCGCGAAAATTTCGTAGTCAATGACCTTGCGTACCAGTTCCGCTACCCGCCGCAGCGTGGTTTCCAGGTCGAGCGTGGTGTTGACCACGTCGGCCACTTCCAGCAGGAGGGGCTCCACCTCGGAAGCGCGCCCCGTTTGCGCGGCGGTCGTTTTCACAGGTTTCATTCTAGCAGCCGATCGGAACGGCCCTTCAACGGTCTCCATTTGTAACTTGCGATTTGTAATTGGTAATTGAAAATCGAAAGCGTTGGCCCTTAAAATTACAAATTACCAATTACAAATTCTCCAGCACGCATATATCCGGAAGATTGCGGTAGCGTTCGGCATAGTCCAGGCCGTAGCCGACCACGTAGGCATCGGGAATGGTGAAGCCGATGTATTGCGCCTGGATCGGCTGCTTGCGGCGTGAAGGCTTGTCCAGCAAGGCGGCAATGCGCATCGATCTTGGTTGGTGCGCCTGCAACAGCTTGGAAATGTAGTTCAATGTCAGGCCGGTGTCGAGGATGTCTTCGACCAGAATTACGTTTCGGTCCGCCAGTGACTGATCCATGTCTTTGGTCAAACGGACTTCGCCCAGCGAATCCCACGCAGCGTGGCCCGCCGGATCTTCTTTGGCAGTGGGGCGGTTGCCGTAGCTCGAAACCCCGATGAAGTCGAAGGTGGAGTCGAGCGGAACCTGACGCGCAAGATCGCTCAAAAAAACGGCCGCGCCTTTGAGAACGCCCACGAAGATAATCGATTGGCCGCGGAAATCGCGGGTAATCTCTTCTCCCATTTCGGCAACTCGCTGGGCAATGGTTTCGCGTGACAGCAATACTTTGAGTCCGGGCATTTGAGCACCATCTTATACACGAGTTCAGGCGCAACCGAAAGCTAGAGAGACCACGGGCTGCTTCCGAGCTGCTTTCGGCTGACGGACGAGACGCTCGTCCCCACACGCCCATCCCGACACAGCAAGTCCGGATTCGCTATAGAATGCTAATTCACACTTTACCTTCGGAGCGATTGTGAACCTTCAAGGAATTCAACTTACATGGCTTGGCCACTCCACCTTCCGCGTCCAGACACCGGAAGGGAAGACCCTCTACATCGATCCGTGGATTGCCGGTAATCCCAAGTGCCCGGAGAGCGAGAAGAACGTCAAGAAAGCCGACGCGCTGATCTGCACCCACGGGCATGGCGATCACATTGGTGATGCGGTCGACGTGGGCAAGAAGCTCAATCCGATCGCCGTCGGCATCTTCGAGCTCTGCCTGTGGCTGCAGAAAAAAGGCGTCAAACAAATCGCCCCCATGAACAAGGGCGGAACCCAAACTGTCGCCGGAGTAAAGATCACCATGGTGCACGCGGTGCATTCCTGCGGGATTCAGGATGGCGACCAGATCATCTACGGCGGCGAAGCCTGCGGCTACGTGCTCGAGTTCTCGAACGGAGTCAAGCTTTACCACGCGGGCGATACCAACGTCTTCAGCGATATGGCCATCATCCGCGACCTCTACGCGCCCAAGATTGCCATGCTGCCGATCGGCGACCTTTTCACCATGTCGCCGCGCGAGGCTGCCTATGCCTGTAAACTGCTGCAACCGGAAACTGTCATTCCCATGCACTTCGGTACGTTTCCGCAGCTGACGGGAACACCCGCCGAGTTGCAGAAACTAGTGCCGGAAGTGGAAGTGTTGGAAATGAAACCGGGGAAGACAATTTCATAAGGTCATAATCGCGACACTTTTTCACTGCAAGGAGCAACATGACTGATCAAGCGGCAAAACGGGACTGGCGTATGGGCGGAATTACGGTTCCTGAAGTCGAAGAGTACCTGTACGCCATGCTGCCGTCGCGTGACGAAGTCCTCGCCGAGATGGAAGTTGACGCCGGCAAGAACGATGTGCCCATTGTCGGCCCAGCCGTCGCTCGCGTGCTTTATCAACTTGCAGTTATCAGCGGCGCGAAGAAGGTCTTCGAAATGGGCTCGGCCATCGGCTATTCCACGATCTGGTGGGCGCGCGCGGTGGGCGAGGGCGGACGCGTCGTCTACACCGACGGTGACCGCAAGTGCTCGGAAAAAGCGCGCCGCTATTTCGATCGTGCGGGCGTCAGCCAGCGCATCACGGTGCGCGTCGGCGACGCGCTCGAAATTCTTTCCGAGGAGAAGGAAGCCTACGACATCATCTTCAACGACGTCGATAAGATCGACTACCCGCGCGCCTTTCGTTTAGCGCTTCCGCACATGAAAAGAGGCGGCCTTTTTATTACGGATAACGTTCTCTGGAAAGGCAAGCTCCGCCGGCCCAACCCTGACGCGCAAACCAAAGCCATCCTCGAATTCAATAAACTAATCTATGAGTCGCAGGATCTGTTTACCACCATCTTGCCCATTCGCGATGGAGTTTCGGTTTGCGTGAAGATGTAGGCGGGCCGCGTTCGTTCGCCAGGCGACTTGGGCTGGTTCGGGTAGTCGGCCCTCAGCGGCTAAAGCCGCATATTTGGCGGGCTCTAGCGGCACGGCTGAAGCCGTGCCCTTTCAAGGCTCTCCGTGAACCGACTAAATCAGAGTTCCCCTAACGTAGGGTGCTAGAATGATCGGTTTCCGATACTAGACGATGAAGGCCCTGACACCTTTGCCTGTCCAACAGATTCCCGAAACTCTGCCACGTACCCAGGCCCACGCGCGGCCCGACTCCTGGAGCGATGTTTTGGTCGTGGGCGCCGGCCCTACGGGCATGGCGTGCGCCATCGAGGCGCAGAACGCGGGTTTTAAGGCCACCATCATCGACAAGGGATGCCTGGTCAATTCCATCTATCACTATCCGACCAACATGGTGTTCTTTACCACGCCGGAGTTGCTCGAGATCGGCGATATTCCTTTCACCACAGCGCTGGCTAAGCCCACGCGGCTGGAAGCGCTCGAATATTACCGGCGTGTCGCCGAGCACTTTCACTTGCACATCCGTCTGTACGAATGGGTAAAGACTATTACGGGTGAGGACGGTGACTTTCGCGTCACCACCACCGACCGGCACAGCGCCATTCACGACTACCGCGCGCGCAAGATCGTGGTCGCCACCGGCTACTACGATCTCGCCAACGAAATCGATGTGCCCGGTGAAGACCTGGACAAGGTTTTCCATTACTACCGGGAACCGCATCCTTATTTCGACACCGACGTAGTTGTGGTCGGCGGCAAGAATTCGGCGGCGGAGGCGGCTCTGGATTTGTGGCGGCATGGGGCGCGCGTCACGCTTGTCCATCGCGGTGCGCAGATGCACCAGCACGTCAAATACTGGGTCCGCCCCGACATTGAAAACCGCATCAAAGCTGGCGAAATTGCGGCGCACTTCAACAGCACGCTGCACGAAATCGGCGGCGACTATGTGGTGGTGCGAACTCCGTCGGGCCCGCTTCACCTGAAGAATGATTTTGTATTCGCGCTCACGGGATATCATCCCGACTACGATTTCCTGCGCAGCGTGGGCAT
Source organism: uncultured Acidobacteriaceae bacterium (assembly GCA_963779995.1). Taxonomy (GTDB): domain Bacteria; phylum Acidobacteriota; class Terriglobia; order Terriglobales; family Acidobacteriaceae; genus Acidiflorens. The sequence goes on from CAVZZY010000002.1 coordinate 429,678, forward strand.
CGAGCTTTCCTCCGAACAGATGCGTCCGGTCTGCGACCCGGAGAATCTGGAATCGAATGTTCCGGGGATCTATGTGGCCGGAGTGATTGTCGCGGGCTCGCGGACGAATGAAATCTTTATTGAGAATGGCCGTTTCCACGGCAAACTGATCGCCGCCCATATCAGCGAGAAGCTCGGCCGCGGCAACCCGAATATTCCTCTTGACTCGACTTAACGGAACCTGACGCCGATCACCACGTCGAAGAATGGGTCTTCCTCAATCATGGCAAAGGGAGCAGGGAAGTGTTCACGCTGGCGCGGGTGAAGTAGGGCTGTCGGGATTCCCGGCGGTTAACTTGGAAGGTATTAACCCGTGTTTACCACCACCCCCCTCCCCCCTGCTACTGGAATCATGGGGTTAGGTGGTGTCGAGCCGCCAAAATCTAGAGCGCAAATGACTTATTTTCAAAATATTCCGGAATAAGGACTTAGCTCGAATTTTCGCTTAATTCTAACTAAAATTCAGAGTCTTGGAGGTGGGCTGACGTCCGCTCATTGCCTCAATATGATTATCAAAGAGTTACTTGCCCCGATGGGGCTGGAGCAGATTCGAGTGCGGCCCTGGGACGAGCATAGCTCGACCCTGCTACAGGTCACGAGCCGTTCTCGCGCTGATTGGGTCGGTTGTCTGTGATGGCGATCACTGGATAATTGTGATGAAAAAAATGCCCTGAAGAATGTGGCGGTGCGCACACCCACACGTTCGCAAACAACGCTAATGTGTGGGGCACCCGGCAGAAACTGACCAGCGGGGTTCCCCGCGTCTACACACGAGGAACTCGGAGACAGAACTCTTGGCCTTGGAATAATCCCCACATGCTTCATGATTGAGGATACGAGAGGACTCGCGTCTGCTTAGGTGCTGTCAGCACCCGCCCCTTGCAAAGAACGCAAGGAGCGGGCCACCCCCATCCTCCCACCCCATCCTCCCACCCCCATCCTCCTACCCCGATCTGAAAATAAGGCCTTTACGCAGCGATAAATCGCTGCGCCACCCAAAGTCACGTGCGGAATCGTGGTTTATACTGACTCCATGTCGGGGACTGGGGACAAGACGTTTTATCTGGAAACTTTTGGCTGCCAGATGAATGCGCACGACTCTGAAAAGGTCGTGGGGACGCTTTTGTCGCAGGGGTACCGGCAGGTTCCTACGGTGGAAGAGGCGGGGCTGGTGCTTTATAACACCTGCTCGATTCGCGATAAGGCGGAGCAGAAGGTCTTTAACCGGCTGGCGGATTATAAGAAGTATCGGGCGCAGGGGAAACAGTTTGGCGTGCTGGGGTGCGTGGCGCAGCAGGAGGGGGAGAAGATTTTTGAGCGCGCTCCTTATGTTTCGCTGGTGTGCGGGTCGGCTTCTTACCGGAATCTTCCGTCAATGCTGGTGCAGCTCGAGACTGGATCGTCGCGGGTTACCGGGCTTGACGATCGGATGACCGACGCGTGCTTTGAGACCGAGTTCACGGCGCGCACTAATCCGCATCGCGGCTACATTACGATTATCGAAGGTTGCGACAAGTTCTGCGCCTACTGCGTGGTGCCTTATACGCGCGGCAAGGAGCGCAGCCGGACTTCCTCCTCTGTGCTTAACGAGGCGCGGCAACTGGTGGACTTGGGCTATACGGAGATTCAACTGCTCGGGCAGAACGTTAACTCTTATCGCGATCCATCTGGAAATAAGACGTTTGCCGAGCTGCTGGCGGCGGTTGCTTCGGTGGCTGGAATTCGGCGGGTGCGGTTTACTACTTCGCATCCTCGCGATTTTGGACGCGATATTGTCGATGTGATCGACTCCGTGCCTGCGCTTTGCGATCATGTGCATTTGCCTGTGCAGAGCGGATCTACCCGCGTGCTGGATGCCATGCAACGGCTCTACACCCGGGACGAGTACCTGGAACGCATTGGCTGGATTCAGGCGGCTCGGCGCGATATATCTGTTACTAGCGATCTCATTGTTGGATTTCCGGGCGAGACGGAACGGGAGTTTGAGGAGACGCTGTCGTTGATGGATATGGTTGGATATGACAGCGTTTTTACTTTTAAGTACTCTCCGCGGCCGAACACTCCGGCTTTGCGGCTGGAGGATGCGATCTCGGATGGGGAGAAGGCCCGGCGGCTGGCGGTGCTGAATGACTTGCAGAAGCAGATTGGGGCGCGGCGCAATCAGCGGCATGTTGGGGACGTGCTCGAGGTGATGGTGGAAGGGAAGAACCCGCGCGGGCAGTGGATGGGGCGGACTTCGCAGATTAAGGTGATGAATTTTACGGTTCCTGCCGGGGTTGAGCTTAAATCGGGGAGCTACGTTGGGGTGCGCGTTACTGGGAGCTTTCCGAACAGCTTGGTGGGAGAGATGGCCGGCTAATCGCAGCGCTAGATACCGTGGAGGAACGGGATTTTTCGGCCGTCCTGCCGGAAGGGGCGCCCGGCGCTCCATTTGCTGGATTTGAGGTTCTTATGGAAGTGGAAATGAAAATTCGCGGGCTGATGATGGATCCGGTTTCGAACATGCCGATTGTGCTGCTCAAGGACGTGGGCAGCGACGTGGTGCTCCCGATCTGGGTGGGGGTGTACGAGGCCAACGCCATTGCGCTTGAAATTGAAAAAGTCAACACGCCGCGACCGATGACCCACGACTTGATCAAGAACGTTCTCACCGGACTGGACGCGCTGGTGCACAAAGTGGTGGTCACGGAACTGAAAAACGATACCTTCTACGCCGTGATCTGGTTGGAAAGGGAAGGACACGTGATCAGCATCGACTCCCGTCCGTCAGACGCGCTGGCGCTGGCGCTGCGCGTGGATTGCCCCATCTTCGTGGAGGACGAGGTTCTGAAGAACTCCAAGCAGGCCTCCAATCCTGTTCCTGCGGTTTCGAGCGAGGAGCTGCGCAAGTGGCTGGAAGACCTTGGCGATGATGACCTGGGCAAGTACAAGATGTAGGAAGACGGCTCTCAGCTCTCAGATGTCAGCTCTCAGTAAAGGCCGCGCCTTCGGGCCTTTCAAATTACTAATTACAAATTACCAAATTACCAATTCCCCTCATGCCTGATTCCGCCGAACAGCTCCAGCGTCTTTATCTTGCGGGATTCGAACTTCAGACTTTTGAACGCTATCCCAAGTGCATTGGCGTGATACGCGAGAACTGCGTCGCGTTGCTTGTTCCGGGGGTGGACGGCTTGCAAATCCTTGGCACTCCGGGCTGGCGCATGGGCGAAGTGATGGGCGTGCTCACTGAAAGGGAGGGCCGCAAAGTCTTTCAGGCGAAGACGGAAATCGTGGGGGCCACGCCGGAGCGGATTGAGGCATTGCGGAAATTCGGCGAGGAGCTTAAGGAACTGCTGCACAAGGACTCGGGGCGGCCAGAGCCCTAGTTTACTGAGTTAACATAATACCTGTTATCGGACATTGCTGGTATGACGGCCACTTCATACCCCCTCAAGGACGTACACGGCCCAAGGAGCGATCTCTACCTCACTCACCCAGCTGTACGGCTCATCTCCCCGCGCCAGCGGCTCGTACTTCCCCAGCAGCCGCAGGCGGGCTTCTTCGAAGACTTCTCGGTATGACTCCTCGGTCCACAGGATGTCCTCGACCGGGCGCGGATCGGCGTGGTCGGTCACGATGATGCGAACTTTGTCGCCCGACTTCGCCAGTTGGTTCTCGGCAAAATCTTTCGTCGAAAACGATGCCCACTCGTGGGTGTAGATTTCGGGTCTGGAGACGATCAGCACCAGCTTTCCTTCATGGTTTAGGAGGCGGCCCAGGTCCTGCAGGATGCGCAGCTTGGTTTGGCGACCCGCGATGTTGTCGAAAGTGAAGGCGGCGAGAACGAGATCATAGGCCCCGGATTGAAACCCGCTCAGGTCGTCGCCGGGAACGTCGTTGCTTTCGTCGTGGCTCTGAACGTCGCCGCTCTGAATCAGGCGGTAGTCGCCGGAGGGGTCCAGTTCGCGCGCTTTGCGGATCATATCCTCGGCTATATCAACTCCGGTCACCTCGAAGCCGAGTTGGCGCAGGAAACGCGTGGAGCGCCCTGCGCCGCAACCGAAGTCCAGACTTTTGCGGCCGCTGACATGCTCGCCGAGGATGGCCGGGATGTCGCGATATGCCAGGTGGTAGGTGTTCTTGAACTCCAATGAGGCGTAGGCTTGGGCGCGGATGTCATCTTCATAGCAGTTGGCGAAGGTCACGAACTTCCTTTCCGGTGGGGACTTCACCGGTCATTCTCCGGCGAGAGTATACTGCGCTGCGCACGCTTCGTCTGTGACTTCGTGGGGAGCTGGCGTCGTCGTTTAGGTGGACGGGCGAGGAGGCCCGTCTCTCCACAATATGACTCATTACGCGGAAAACACGATCTTCGGGTGAAAAAGGGTTCCGGCGATTCTGGTTGCGATTGCTATTAGGTCGCGCTGGCCGTGGAAGACTTTTACCTGGGGAGCGCGCGACATTTCCGGCAGATTTACGGCGCGACCACTGCGGATTAAGGCGACGCTTTCTTCACTGGCGGTGACGCTTGGCAACTGCGGCAATAACTTTCTGGGATGGACAAGCATTGTGAGCGCAAACGACTCAGCGCTTCCCTGCTGCATTGCGGCTTCTAATGCCTGGAGGGAGTGGGCGTCTTCGATGGTGAATTCGGCGACGGCGGTGCGTTGCAGGCTGGCCAGATGTGCTCCGCAGCCGAGCTTCCGGCCCATTTCGTGGGCCACCGACCTTATGTATGTGCCCGAGGCCACGCGGGCGCGGAAGCTGGCTTGGTCGGTGGTGGTGCCTAGAATCTCGAATTCCTTGATTTCCACTTGCACCGGCTTAAGCACAACCACCTGTTTTTTACGGGCTAGTTTGTAGGCGGGGATTCCGGCAATTTTCTTGGCGGAAAAGGGCGGGGGCGTCTGCTCGATGGCGCCATGAAACCGGGTAGCGATGGCGCGGACTTCAGCGCAATTTATCTGCACGTCCTGCGGCGGCGTTGTGGGCTCGCCATCGGCGTCGTAGGTGTCGGTGGCGAAGCCGAAGCGAATCACGCCTTCGTACGTCTTCTCGGAATGGGCGTAGAACTGCGCCAGGCGGGTGAGGTTGCCTAGGACTACCGGCAGGACTCCGGTGGCTGAGGGATCGAGAGTTCCTAGATGACCGACCGCGCGCTGCCCGAGAATTCGGCGCACGCGATTGACCACGTCGTGCGAGGTGAGGCCGGGCGGTTTATCGATGACTACGACGCCGTTCATGAGGATTTGTAATCTGGTAATTTGTAATTGGTAATTTGAGCTCCAATCGTTGCCGTATTCGCGATCTTGCTTCCAGATTACCCATTACAAATTACAAATTGCCAATTAAATGATTCCTCTTCGCGACGATCAGCCCATTTTCTCGACACCGTTCGTCAATTATTTCTTGATCGTGCTGAACTTGGTGGTCTTTCTTTGGGAGCTTTCGGTCGGGATGCAGAGCCATCGGGCGCTGAATTCATTTATGGTTGAGTTTGGCGTGGTTCCTCACCACGCGCTGGCTGTGCTGACCGGGCACTCCTACGCCCCAGTGGCCACGGCTATTTTGCCGTTGTTTACTTCGATGTTTCTGCACGCTTCATTCTTACACGTGGCTGGGAACATGCTTTTTCTGTGGATCTTCGGCGACAACATCGAAGACTACCTTGGACACTTCACATATCTGGTGTTTTACCTGGTAGTTGGAGTGGCGGCGGGCGTCACGCACATTCTGCTGAACCAAGGCTCGCGCGTACCTAGTGTGGGCGCGAGCGGGGCGATTGCCGGGGTGATGGGCGCGTACTTTATCCTGTATCCGCGGGCGCGTGTGCTGATCTGGTTTCCGCCTATATTTTTCTTTCACGTTCCGGCCTGGCTGATGCTTGGCTATTGGTTCGTGGGAAATTTCCTGAGCGGCACTGCTACTGCCATCGCCGAAACCAGCCAGACTTCGGGCGGGATTGCTTTCTGGGCGCATGTGGGAGGCTTCGTCGCGGGTGTGGTCATGATTAACGTATTTCGGGAACGGCCGCAACGGTATCGGTATGGGACTTGGTGAGAAGCTCTCAGCTGTCAGCTCTCAGGAAACGCCATGACCATCAATACCTACGGCTGAAAGCCGATCTCGGCCGGTTTGCGGATTTAATCAGCGGCGCGGTTCGGGCGCGGGACCTGGAGGCAGAACCTCCTGCTCCCCTACATTCACCTTGTGGCGGGTGACGAACCATACGGCTGCGGTCCAGGTGGGAAAAAGATCTGCGGCAGGAATTAGTTTCGCTGCCGCCGTCGGCAAGAAGGCCCAGTGCCATCCGAGCAGACGAATCATCACGAAGGCGACGATGAGGTCGAGCACTGAGTCGGCGGGAGACACGGCTCCCTCGGCAAAGAGTGGAAACGCCACTAGCTGAAGGGCGTCGGCGGCGATGGCCACGGCCCACGCTATACGATGCTCCGGTTTCAGCGATCGGAAGTAATCGAGGAATGACATGTCCTTGCTCGGTCGTTGGTGGTTAGTCGTTAGTCGTCTGTCGTTAGCGAACAACAAACCAGGCCGTCCGCCTTTTAGATGCTCATTCAAGCACCCGGGTCGCTATCGCGGTCCTCCCAAAACAATCCGGTAGAGGCGGGGCCCGGCCCGCGGCTTACTATACGGCGGGAGACGCGGCAAGCCGCGTTTCTGCGGGAACTTCTTTGTTACAGCGTTCCGCTTGAGGGCATCACCACGATTTTTTCTGCGGTCGTGTTTTCGGGCAAGAGCAGGGCGTCGACTACCGTGCGGGCTACGGTTTCGGCGGACATCATTTTGCGCCTGGGGGCTTTTGGCCAGAGCGCGTCCCAGATCGCCGTATCGGTTGCTCCGGGCATGAGGGCAATGACGCGAATGCCCTTCGGCCTCAACTCTTCGCGCAAAGTGTTGGTAAATCCCAGGGCGCCGTGCTTCGACGCGTTGTAGGCTGCCGAGCCGGGGAATATACGCTCGGCGGCGATGGAGAGATTGTTTACGATCGTGCTGCCGCGCTTCATCACGGCTAAGCGCCGCTTGCGTCATGAGGAACAGGCCGTTGAGGTTGGTGTCAACCACCTCAATCCAGGTGGGGTAGGGTAACTCGGCGACGGTGCGATTGGGATGTCCAACGCCGGCATTGTTGATGAGGATATCGAGGGGCTGGCGCAATCCGCGGACGAGCGCGAAGAGGTAGTCGACCGAGTCGGGGCTGCGGATGTCGCAGCAGTGCGCCAGTACCGGAACATTTAGTCTTTCCGGCAATCTCGCCGACTGGAGCCTGTCCAGTTCAATACGCGCTTTGGCCAAGGCGCGCTGGTCCCGGCCGGTGATAATCAGATTGCATCCTTCACACGCCAGCGCGCGGGCGATGGCGAGACCGATGCCGCGGTTGGCGCCGGTGATGAGGGCGAGGTGGCCGGCGAGTATCGGTTTGCGCGGCGTGGAATTACGTTTTGACATGTTGTGTTTCTCAGCTTATTCCATCGTCCGCTGGACTACGATCACGAAGTCCCGCGTATTCAGGAATAGCTGCCGAGCTCTGCGCTCGGCCTGGACGGGCGGGGACGCCCGTCGCTCCATGAGCACGGCTCCACATCACACCCCATTGGTGCGCTGGCGGATCAGCGAGAGGAATTCGGTTCGCGTTTCCTCTTCGCTGCGGAAGCTGCCGAGCATGGACGAAGTTACCGCGGACGAGTGCTGTTTCTCTACGCCCCGCATCATCATGCACAGATGCCGGGCCTCGATGACAACGCCAACGCCTTGCGGATCGATGGCGTTCTGGATCGCCTCTGCAATTTGCGTGGTCAAGCGTTCCTGGATCTGCAGGCGGCGCGAGAAGGCTTCGATGAGGCGCGGTATTTTGCTCAGGCCGATCACTTTTCCGTTTGGAATATAGGCCACATGCACCTTGCCGAAGAAGGGCAGCAGGTGGTGCTCGCACAGGCTGAACATTTCGATGTCTTTCACGATCACCATCTCGTCGTAACTGACGGTGAACAGCGCCTTGCGCAAAAGCGCTTCGGGATCGTCCTTGTAGCCTTTGACGAGAAATCGCATGGCTTTCTCGACACGCGCTGGGGTGTGCGAAAGGCCTTCGCGATCGGGATCTTCGCCGAGGCGGACAAGCATTTCGCGCACCAGTTCTTCGTAGGTGGCGCTGGTCAGGGTGGTTGGTTGTGTCGTGGACTTCATAGGATTTGTGATTTGTAATTTGCAATTGGAAAACACAATTACAAATTGCCGATTACAACTTTTATCTTTCTCCCGAATATTCGAACGAGTTCATCATCGGTCTCTTCAATTCGTACCTTTTCTAGATGAGCCTTGCGGAAGCCGCGCTTCACATATTTCGTAGATTGCGATGCATAGGTTTTCCGTGGTCGGAACCTCCTTCACGAATTCTGCGAGCAGGTTCAGATTCTGGTGGTCGTAACGATCGAGGATATGGGTGCGCACGAAGCCATCGAGATCGACCAGATTGCATACCATACCGGTCTGGTCATCGACCGGTCCACTGACGGTGATTTCGACCGTGTAGTTATGTCCATGTCCGTAAGGATTATTGCACTTGCCGTAGATTACGCGGTTTTCTTCCGCCGACATCTCGTCGCTGTGCAAGCGGTGCGACGCCGAAAACATGTAGCGGCGGGTCAGGTGCGCCTTCATGCTTCTCGCTTCATGCTTCACCATAGAAATCGACGAACAGGTCGGGGGTTTCGTAGACGCGCACGCGATGCAACTGCGCCGCATTGAGCTTTGGCGCCAGGCGCTGCCAGATCATGATGGCGAGGTTCTCGGTTGTTGGGATCATCGTCGGAACCGCGGTGAGGAACTCGGGCACTTCCTTGTTCAGGAAGCGATGGTCGAGCGCGTCGAGCACTTCCCTGCTCATGACGTCTTTCAATTGCTTCAGGTCGACGACGAATCCCGACTTGGGATCGACCGCGCCCTTCACCGTGACTTCGAGGGTGTAGTTATGCCCGTGTCCGTTGGGATTATTGCACTTGCCGAAGATGCGCTGGTTCTCATCCGGAGTGAAGTCCGGATTGTGATAGAAGTGCGATGCGGAAAATTCCGCTTTGCGCGTGAGATAGACCATAGAAATCAGTTCCCGGTTCTCAGTTCTCAGTTCTCAGTTTTTGGTTCTCAATGCTCGCAATCGTTCTTGCGGCTTGCAGGGCTGCAGGCCTGCTTTCACTTGGTGCGTCGACACTGTAGGTACGGCCCTTCCATGATACTTGGCCTTTCGCGTGGGCCTTCTTCGAGCGCAGGAGCAGATACGCGAACATTGGCAGACCTGCCGCAATTGCTAGCAGATTATTCGCCGTCGTGAAATGGGCGGCGCGAATTTGCCGGTACACCAACAACCAAAGAGCGGCGGCGGCAATCCACACGAAGTGGTGGCTGAGTGCTCCAGAGGCGGCGATTGCTATCGCGAACCATGCCGCGAACCACAAGACAACACTCTGTAGCGCGAGCCGGCCGGGATTCGGGAACAACAGCGCCAGATTCTTGGTCCATCCTTCGCTAAGTTGCGCCCAGTTGCGGTACATGCGGGTGCGCACGGCGTCTGCGCCATAACGGAAGTACACGCGCTGGCCGGCGTTGCGGAACAGCCGGGCCAGCGCCACGTCCTCAAGAATTTCCGTGGCCACGGCGGCGTGGCCGCCTAGGGCGTCGTAGGCGTCGCGGCGGACGAGGATATACTGCCCGTTCGCTGCCGCGACTCCAGAACCTTGTCTCGAACTCTGTCCCGAACTTTGTTTCGAACGTCCAGAATTCTGATCGCGTACCTTCCGGGGCGGGTAGTGGGCCGCGAGTTCCGCGAAGATTACTGGCATCACGGCTCTTTCGGCGAAGGTGACAACTACCTGCTCGGGCGAGTACGAAAGCAGATCGGCCCGCTCATTCTGCGCTTCTTCTAAAGCGCGCGCCAGCGATCCCGGCAGATGCACCGTGTCCGCGTCGGTGAACAGCAACCACGGCGCACAAGCGGCTTTGACCCCGGCAACGATCGCGTTGTTTTTCCCGGTCCAGCTCTTCCCTGCGCAGTCTTGGGGCGGCGATGCAGGGAGAATCACCCGCACTCCGGCAAAACCTTGCGCGATCTGACGCATGCGGTCGGCGGAGCCGTCGTCGACCACGATGATCTCGAACGGGGCGCCGGTTTGGGCGGTTAGCGACTGCAGACAGGCGCCCAGGCTGGCTTCTTCGTTCCGGGCGGGAACGATTATCGAGACCTTGGGGATTGAGACCTGGGGGATCGAAACCTCCGGGGTCGGCAACTTGAGCGGCGGCGTTGGAAGTGAAGTACCCAAATGAACTATCCCTCTGAACTATCTCTCTGAACTATCCCTCAGTTTTTCGTTATTATAGCGATGTGAGACGAACGCTTCTTCCTACGCTTATAGGCGCCCTTGTAATCATTGGATTGCTGGCTGCCCTGATTGGATGTTACAGCGGGAACCATCCTGCGCGCATCGGATCGAATGCCCCGGACTTCACTTTGCAGGATTCCGACCACAAAGTCACGCTCAGCCAGTTTCGCGGGCAGGTAGTGGTGCTGAATTTCTGGGCGACGTGGTGTCCGCCGTGCGTCGAAGAGACTCCATCGCTGGTGCGGATGCAGTCGCGTCTTAAAGACAAAGGTGTAGTGGTGCTGGCCGTTAGTATTGACGCCGACGATGCGGCGTACCACAAGTTCCTCAAGGAATACAGCGTCAACATGGTGACGGTGCGGGATGAGGCGCAGAAAGCGGCTACGCTCTACGGCACGTTTGGCTGGCCGGAAAGCTACGTGATCGATCGCAACGGAGTCATCCGGCGCAAATTTATCGGACCCGTGGACTGGACCAATCCTGAGGTCACGGATTATCTGAGCAAGCTGTGAGGAGAGCTCTCAGCTGTCAGCTCTCAGCTCTCAGCAGAATCTCACAACTATGGAGCCTCGCCCGCACTCGCGGTCACCCAAGAGGCAACTGACTGCTGGTGATCGCCGTGGAAACTCTCCTGATGGCTGATGGCTGAGAGCTACAGACTCACCTTCCGCAGCCTTAGCGCGTTTGTGATTACCGACACTGAACTGAAGCTCATGGCGGCGGCGGCCAGAATCGGGCTTAGCAGCAGTCCGAAGACCGGGTAGAGCACGCCGGCTGCAATCGGCACTCCTATCGAATTGTAAAGAAACGCGAAGAACAGGTTCTGGCGGATGTTGCGCATGGTTGCCTGGCTCAGCTTGCGGGCTCGCAGAATTCCTTCAAGGTCTCCTTTAAGCAGGGTGATGCCTCCGCTTTCCATGGCGATGTCGGTGCCTGTCCCCATGGCGATTCCTACTTGCGCTTGCGCCAGGGCGGGGGCGTCGTTGATGCCGTCGCCGGCCATGGCCACCACTCGGCCTTCTTTCTGGAAACCTCTGACAATTTCGGCTTTTTGCGCCGGCAGAACCTCGGCTTTGAAGTCCTCCATTCCGAGCGTCCGCGCAATCTCCTGGGCCGTCGCCTGGTTGTCGCCGGTTAGCATCACCAGGCGGATTCCCTGGGCTTTTAGTTCACGCAACGCTGTCGCCGTAGACGGCTTCAGCGGGTCGGCAACCGCGATATTGCCGGTATATTTGCCGTCGACTGCTAGATGGATCACGGTGGAACCGACGGGTTTAAGGGCCGATACGGCGGTCCGGTTCTCGAAGGCTCCTATGGCACGCATCAGCGCGTGGTTTCCTACCGCAATGCTCTTCCCTTCCACCGTCCCGCGCACGCCTTGCCCTGGCACGGATTGAAAATTGGAGGGCTTGCTCAAATTTAGCTTCAGTTCGCTCGCCTTGGCGACAATTGCCGCGCCTAGCGGATGCTCGCTGGCACGCTCCAGACTCGCCGCCAGCCTCAGGAGCTCGTTTTCTGAGATGCCTGGGGGATTTCCGGCGGTCGACATCGCCACCACTTTCGGCCTTCCCTCGGTCAGCGTCCCGGTCTTATCGAAAACGATGGTGTCCACCTTTTCGAGCGTCTCGAGCGCCTCGGCATTCTTGATGAGCACGCCTGCGTGCGCGCCGCGTCCGGTGCCTACCATGATCGCCATGGGCGTTGCCAGGCCGAGTGCACACGGACACGCGATGATCAGCACGGCCACGGCGTTCACTATGGCATGGGCGAAGCGCGGTTCCGGGCCGAAGCTTACCCACACTATGAACGTCACTACCGCAATCGCAATCACCGCCGGAACAAACCAGCCGGCTATCTTATCGGCCAGCCGTTGGATGGGGGCGCGCGTGCGCTGCGCCTGGCTCACCATCTGCACGATTTGCGCCAGCATGGTCTCGCTGCCTACGCGCTCGGCTCGCATCACTAGAGATCCGTTGCCGTTCACGGTTGCTCCGATCACGCGCGAGGCCACCGTCTTCTCCACGGGAACGGATTCGCCCGTGATCATGGACTCATCCACTAGGCTCGAGCCCTCGAGCACAACGCCATCGACGGGGATTTTTTCTCCCGGCCGCACGCGCAGACGATCTCCCGGCTTTACTCGTTCGAGCGGGATATCACGCTCGTCGTCCCTGCCGTCGGCGCTCGTCGTCATCACGCGCGCCATCTTCGGGCTTAGATCGAGCAACGCTCGGATCGCGCTGGACGTCTGGCTGCGGGCGCGCAGTTCCAGCACCTGCCCCAGCAACACGAGGGTGATGATCGCCGCTGCCGCTTCGAAGTAAACATCCGGGCGATTGCCCATGCTGCGGAAGGACGCCGGAAAGATCTGCGGGAATAGGGTTGCGACCACGCTGAACAGGTACGCGACGCCCGTGCCCATGGCGATCAGGGTGAACATGTTGGTGCTGCGGTTTACCAGCGACGCCCATCCGCGCTGGAAGAACGGCCAACCGCACCACAGCACCACGGGCGTCGCGAGCAGGAGCTCAAGCCATGGCAGTACCGAGCCCCACGGAGTTACTCCTACTTTACGGCCTCCCCACTCGATGAAGATACCGCCCATGAGCGCATGCGGCCACAACATGCTCCCCATCGCGATCGCGAGCAGGGGCGCGGTTAGCACCAGGCTGATCCAAAAGCGGCGCGTCATGTCGCTTAGTTCGGGATTCGCTTCTTTGACCGTCACCGTGCGCGGCTCCAGTGCCATGCCGCAGATCGGGCAACTCCCTGGCTCCGCTCTTACGATTTCTGGATGCATTGGACAGGTGTATTCGGTCTTGGCCACGGGGAGCGCCGGCGACTCGGGATCGAGCGCCATTCCACACTTGGGACACGGTCCCGGCCCAATTTGCCGCACCTCGGGGCACATCGGACAAACGTAGGCTCGCGGATCTTTTGCGGACCCGGCTGGCGACAGGGGATTGGGAGCCGCGGCTGGCTTGTTCAGCGTTGGCACGACCAACGGTGGCCCACCTAGAGAGACCAGTCCCGATTTCATCGTCATTGGTCTGGACGGCGTTGACAGAATTTTTTCGGGATTTGCCTGGAACTTCGCCTGGCAACCGGCACAGCAAAAGAAATACTCTTTGCCATTGTGCGAAGTCTTGAATCGAGCGGTTGCGGGATTTACATCCATCCCGCAGACGGGGTCCTTTGCTTGCGCCTTGGCGGAGGACGATGCGACGTTCGGGATGTCCCCGGGGTTCAGGTGTTCCATGGCTTGGCTGCCAGAAGTCTATAGCGAATCCAGATTTGCCGTGACAGCGTTGCCGTGACTGCGGACAACTGCCGAGCTGCTCCAGACCCAGATCGCGCTTGGCGGAATCCGGCGCTTATTAGATACTCATATTAGATTCACCAGAGTAATCCTCGAATCTTATTCCTTGGAGAAATGAAAATGACGTACCTGGAAGTCACCTACCGCTACCAGACTCCGCCCGGAGAAGCTGAGTTGCGAGCCATTGACAGTGTCCGCGAGGTCTACGGAATACAGCGCATCCAGTTCAACGAGAAAGAACGGACGGTGCGCGTGCTGTTCGACGCCTCACGATTGAAGGGCGACGCGGTCGTTAAGTTGCTGCGCGAGGCCGGCATCGACGTGCCGGAGCAGATGGTTCTTGCCTGAGAGCCTTAGCGGGGGTGGGAAGGGGGCAAACTGCACTCCGCCCGCTTCCCGGCATTAGGGGAGAATCCCGTGGAGGGAAGCCGGCGAACCGGGCGGAATGCACCTTAGTGTCAAACGGAGTATTGCAAAGGGGCATTCGGAAAGACCTCTGGCCGAAGTATTTTCCCAAATGCCCCGTTGCGCGCCACTTCGTCTAGCACCAGGAGGAGCATGTCGGATGCCATTTCTAACATCTTGTCAACATGCATCTATAGAACGCCGGGGCGGGTAGGTTTTGCGCGTGGGGGGAAACTTTTACTCAAAATTACAAATATCGGCAATATATCGCTGCCATTCGAGTCGAACTCGGCCTACGCTGGCAGGTGTCATACGACGACCGATTTGGGCAAAGTGCCCAGGGTTTCCGCACACTTTGATCGCTTATGCGTGATCGCTTACGCGCGCATGACTGGGGTGGCGCCTCCGTGGTCGAAGAAGCGAAGATCGGAGCATGATGGGGAGCGTGATTGGCTTGGGCGAAGCGATTCTGTTTCCGCTATAATTCAGAGACGCAATCTCGCCACGATGCGCCCGTAGCTCAATTGGATAGAGTGCTTGGCTACGAACCAAGAGGTTGGGAGTTCGATTCTCTCCGGGCGCACCATCTTTTCTCTGTACCTCGCTATTCCCCGGATTTTTGGCAGGTCTGAAGGCTCTAATACGAACGGGCCTTGCACGGGTTGCTAGCCCTGCTTGAGCTTCAGCTTGCTCTTATTTTCTTCAATGAAAGCCTTAAGATCGGGGACGACGTCGAGCAGCCTCGTCCATTGTTCGTAGTAGAGTGTCACCGGAAAGCGGCCCAGTCCGTACACGCTGACGCCGCCCTTCTCGCTCACGCGGAACTCTATGGCGCCGCTTCTCTTTTTCGTTTCCGCCTGCTTTTCCAGGTCGGCAAGGCGAGCTTTCAATTCTTCGTAAGTTGGCTCTGTCATGAATGCACCTCGACTGATCTTTTGTATCATAGGGGTTCGCCCTGCTGCGACAGCTTCCCTTTAGGTGAAAAATTCTGCACAATCGTGCTTGCGGGCTGACCGTCCCATGCTATCTCTTGCGGCAGCAACCTGTTGCGGCCCTTTGCCGGGTCCGGGAATGGAAGCGCGAATGCTAAAATGACTACGGCAACAGATTCCGCGTGGAGAAACTAAAGAATGGCGAATGTGGCGAAGAAGAAAAATGCACTGATTGAGAGCGTGCCAGCCCTGGTCCTGCTGGGACTGCTCGCTGGCGCAGTCGGAGGCTTGGGAGTCGGCCTGGTCCAGTTGAGGGCCATGTCGCAAGCCGCGAGCAGCGCCTCTGGCAGGTAAACGCCGCCTGCCGAATAGATATCCCATTCTAAGCAGCGCCTTTAGATCCCCGACCGCGGAACCCCATCCGCGCCACTTTCATGCGGCGCACGCACAACTAAAAACTTCCATCGCTAAATTGTTAGAAAGATGGAGCGGGAGACGGGGATCGAACCCGTGACATCCAGCTTGGGAAGCTGGCGTTCTACCGCTGAACTACTCCCGCTCAACTTCGTTAGACTACCATTGCGTTGTATCCAAGACAACGGTCACCGTCCCTGTGTTTGCCTTTCTCCCGCACTCTTCGTAACATTCCCGCTCGGGACTTGCGTTCGAACTCATCTGGCGGCTCGGCCGGCGCCAGGCGTCATTGATCTCGCGGTCAGTGATTTCAAGAGCAGTGATTCCAAGATGGACTTCGAACTCGACGAGATCACGATTGACGATGTGCAAAAGGCCTTCCTGTCCGGTCAGTATTCCTCGCGCTCTTTGGCCGATACGACGGCGGGTTCGCTGGCGCTCGTCGGAGCGCGCCCTGCGAACGACGCTTTCGTCGCCGCGCAGTTGCGGTTGGCTGCACTTGGGGACGCGTTATCGCTGCGGAGTCGGGCTTGGATCTCGTAGCGAATCGGGCGCCGATTGCGCTGACGACGGACGGATTCCCTTGGCTTCTACGATCGACCATCGCCAATCTTCATCGGGGCCGGGGGTGATTCCGATATTTTCGTGGAACGCGGTTGTGCTGAAGGGCTTGGCCGCGGCCTTGAGGTGATAGAGAAGGGTTACGTCGGAACGCCGCTCGACGGCGATGGGCGCGTTTTGGGCGGCGGGAATCACCCGCGCACGCGCGGTCATTTGAGCGTTCTCTCCCAACTTGCGTTCGAGCGTCAGGCCGATGGTGATTTCGCGAATATCCCAATCGGTTCCGTTGAATACTTCGAGCTGCAGATTTTCATCCTGAATCGAAGCAGGGCCGTCGAGCTTGAGCACTTCGGTGAGCGGCAAGTCTTCGATCAGAACGGGTCTGACCAGCAGCGAGCTGGCCCGGGCGTTGAATGACAAACTACAGGTTACGTCGGGTGACGATATTTTCAGGGCATTGCTGGAAGGGTCGATGGAGAATACTGTCTTGTCTTGTTTGACCGGCCTGGCTTTCTTGGCGTCCTCCATGACCTGGACCAGATTGTCATTATCGATGACAGTGCGCGCGGCATCAGGCCGTTGTTGAGGCTGCTGCTGCGTTTTGTTCTTGCGCAGGTTGCGCGCGAGATCACCGAGCGAGGGAGCCTCGTCTTGCGCCGACGCGGCCAACGGGAGCAGCGCCGCCAACAACGGCACGAAGACCATCAGACAGAGCGCAACCCGTCGCAAGCTGGGGAGTCTGGATCGCATGATTTCGGCCGCTGAAGGCGCATGCGCGCTCAGCGCGACCACCTATGGAGAGTTTAGGCGAGATGAAACGGAAAAGAAGTTACCGAAGGGACACGGTAGTGCTAGCACTTCCGGGGATGGGAAAAAGGATGGGAATGGGGCTCGAACGCGCTCAGATCGAAGCGACGCGCAACGGGGCGCGTCCATGCCCCTTTCACCACTCGTTGCTTACAGCAGGCCAGAGGTACGGAGACGGGCGACCGGATCGGTTACCTGCATTGGTTGACGCTTAAAAACCCAGCGCGCCACCGCAATCCCCAATGCCGCATAACACAGATGCCAGAGTTTCATGCAATCGCTCCCCACGCCGGACCCTTTCCGGGGAAGGTCCCGTGGTGAATTCACCCTAACTCTGCTCTATCGGCAGGTCCAGCCCACTAACGTGCCATTCATTTGTACAAAAGTAATCGTGGGTGATGATCGCGGTAACGCGGCGGTTTGGAAACGGCGTTTTACTGCGTGGAGTTTTCGATCCAACCGCCGCCGACTACGATGTCGCCATCGTAGAAAACCGCGGCCTGGCCCGGAGTGATGGCGCGTTGCGGCTCATCAAAGGTAACTCGAACTTCGTCCGCCGCGGCGGATTCACCGGCAGGTTCAATGATGGCCGGTGCGGGTTGATGCTTGTGGCGGATCTTCACTGCAACCCGCATGGGCTGGCGCAGTTCGGCCGTTGAAATCAGGTTCACCCGGCGCGCGCGGAGGGTGCGCGAGTAAAGCTCCTCGTCCTTGCCGACCACCACTTGCCGCGTGTCGTTCTTGATTTGAATCACATACAGCGGCGAGCCGGTGGCGACGCCGAGTCCCTTGCGCTGTCCGACGGTGAAGTTGTGAACGCCGGCGTGCTCGCCGATCACCTTGCCGTCGGTGGTGACCATCTCGCCGGCAATCATTTTGTTGTATGTCCCTGCCGGCTGCTCTCCTTGTTCGGCGAGATAGGCTTCGAGGAAGCGCTTGTAGTCACCGCCGGGGACGAAGCAGATTTCCTGCGAGTCGGGCTTTTCGGCAATCACCAGGTTGTGCTTGCGGGCGAGTTCGCGCACTTCCGGCTTGGTCATACCGCCGAGCGGGAACAGAGTGCGGCTCAATTGTTCCTGCGTGAGGCCGAAGAGGAAATAAGTCTGGTCTTTGGATTTGTCGGCTGGGCGCTTCAGCAGCCAGCGGTCGAGTTGCTCGTCAAAGACGACCTGGGCATAGTGGCCGGTGGCAATGTGATCGGCTCCAATCTGCTGTGCCACAATCAGAAGCTGATCAAACTTCAAGTGGTTGTTGCATAGGCTGCAAGGGATCGGCGTGCGCCCGGCAAGATACTCCTCGACGAACGGTCGAACCACATCGCGCTCAAAGCGTTCTTCGTGATTGACCACGTAGTAGGGGATGCCGAGGGTCTCGGCCACACGGCGAGCATCGTAGACGTCGTCGATCGAACAGCAGCGCCCCTGCACGGATTCCGGCATGCCTTCGTGTCCGGCGAGACGGCGCTGGTTCCAGAGTTGCATGGTCAGGCCGATGACGTTGCGGCCTTCGAAGCGCAGCATGGCCGCTACGGTTGAGGAGTCAACTCCTCCCGACATGGCGACGGCGATGGTTTCGGAAGTTAGCACTTGGCAATTAGCATTTAGCTCTTCATGATTCCGATTCGGCTAAACGCTAAGTGCTAACGGCTAACCGCGCTTTTCGGCCACACCGGCGATAACTCCCGCAGACGTGCGACCGTTTCCGGGATCAGGCCCAGTGCGAAGTCTATATCTTCGACCGCGTTTTGCTTACCGAGACTGAAGCGAATGCTCGCCTTCGCGCGGTCGCGACGCAGTCCCATCGCGGTCAGTACGTGCGACGGTTCGATCGCTCCGGAAGAACAAGCAGCGCCGGTTGAGACTGCCAGTCCCTTCAAGTCCAGCGCGATCAGAAGCGCCTCGCCTTCGATGCCATCGAAATAAATGTTGGTCGTATTTGGCAGGCGGGGCGCGCCTTCTCCGTTTAGGCCTGTGGCTTCGATCTTGAGCAGTTCCCTTTCCAGGCTGTCACGCACTGCGGCCATCGTTTGATGGTCCATCCGAAGATCGTCGCCGCGTTCGAAGCCAGCGCTGGCCAACTCGGCCGCCTTGCCTAACCCTACGATGCCGGGAACATTCTCCGTCCCGGCACGGCGCGAGCGTTCGTGGCTACCGCCATAGAGCATAGGCTCAAGCTGTGTTCCTTTGCGGACGTATAGCGCGCCTACACCCTGTGGCCCGTGAAACTTGTGGCCAGAGATGGTCAGCAGGTCGCATCCGATTTGGTTGACATCGATCGGGACCTTGCCCGCGGCTTGCACGGCATCGGTGTGGAAGTAAACGTCGGCTTCGGCAGCAATCTTTCCAATTTCAGCGACGGGTTCGACGACTCCGGTCTCGTTGTTGGCGAACATGATGGTGATCAACTTCGTATTCGAGCGGAGCGCGCGCTTTACATCCGCCGGATCGACCAGACCACGACCATCGACAGGAAGATAGGTTACTTCGCATCCTTTGGCTGCCAGATGCTTGCAGGCGTTGAGTACGGCGTGATGTTCGATAGTGGAGGTGATGACGTGGTCGCCCGGCCGCACCACTCCAAAAACTGCAAGATTGTTGCCTTCCGTACCGCCGCTGGTAAATACGACCTCAGAGGCGCGGCAGCCAAGCAGTGCGGCTACGGATTCGCGCGCGCGCTCAACCGAGGCCCGCGTCTCCTGCCCATGATGATGGATTGAGGACGCGTTGCCGAAATGCTCGCCAAAGTAAGGCCGCATGCAATCCATCACTTCGGGGAGCACCGGAGTAGTCGCGTTGTTGTCGAGATAGACCCTTCGCATCATGCTGATTTCCATTGTACCGATGTCGTAAGCACGTTCGGCGGAAGAATCAGGCTCCTGGCCCGACGGGCGTGGCCATGCGCTTGGCCTGGAAGTGCGCGCGGGGTACAATTCTTACTCTGCCCTTTGCCGCTAGAGGACGTGTGACCTTCAGCAGAATTCCCACAAATTTACGGAGAAATTAATGAAGACAAGACTGCTCATTTTCGGCCTCATGCTTGCTCTCGCGACATCCCTGGCGCTCGCTGACGAAGGTACGTGGCTATACAACAATTTCCCCAAAGAACGGGTCGAGAAGCAATACCGCTTTCTGCCGACTCAGGAATGGCTAGACCATCCCCGGTTGTCGTCGGTACGTTTTAACAATGGAGGCTCAGGGTCGTTCGTGTCGGCCGATGGCCTGGCATTTACCAATCATCACGTCGGCGCCGACTGCATCGAGAAACTTGGCACCTCCGGCGCCGACTACATGAAGACCAGTTTTTACGCCAGGACCCAGGCCGACGAGGCCAAGTGCCCCGATCTAGAACTAAACGTGCTGGTCGGCATCGAGGATGTTACCGCGAAGATGAAAGCGGCTGCGCCGGCAACCGTGTTGGCCGCCGCTGCCGGCCATGCTCAGCGCTCCGAGATGAGCGCCATCGAAAAAGACTGCGCGACTTCGACCGGTCTGCGCTGCGACGTGGTCATGCTCTACTCGGGCGAGGTTTACAACCTCTACAAATACAAAAAGTACACCGATGTGCGCCTGGTGTTTGCGCCGGAATATGACGCGGCATTTTTCGGCGGTGATCCTGACAACTTCACCTATCCGCGCTATGACCTTGATATCACTTTCTTCCGTGTTTACGAGAACGACAAGCCGGTCCATCTCGACAACTATTTGCGGTGGTCGAAGGTGGGAGTCAAAGATGGCGATCTGATCTTCGTTTCCGGCCACCCAGGGCACACAGATCGCCTGGATACCATGGCGCAATTGCAGTTTCTGAAGGACGTGGATTATCCATCACGTCTCCGCACCTACAAGCAGCGGATCGGAATGCTGCAGAAGTTCAGCGCGGAGTCGGCAGAGAACGCGCGCATCGCGCAGAGAGACATCTTCGGGTTGCAGAATTCACAGAAAGCCATCACCGGCCAGCTTGAAGGGCTGCAGGATAAGGCCGTGATGGAGCGGAAGAACATGGCGGAGCAAGAGCGGGAAAAGGCTTTCATCGATAAGCATCCGGGCGAGCCCAACCCATGGCAAGAGATTTCCAAGGCGATGAAGGTGAACCGCGAAATTTATGACCCGCTTACCTATGTCGAGCGCATGCGTGGGTTCTCCTCGCACCTGACGACATACGCCCGGACTCTGGTTCGCCTCGCCGAGGAAAAGCCGAAACCGAACGGCGATCGGCTCCGCGAGTATCGTGATTCTGCCCTGGCCTCGCTGGAGCAGCAACTGTTCAGCACTGCTCCCATCTACAAAAATCTTGAGAGCGCAAATTTGGCGGTCGCATTGGCCCAGATGCAGGAAGCGTTGGGACCCGAGGATGCGGCCGTGAAATTAGCGCTGAGCGGCAAGTCGCCCGAAGAGGCTGCCAAGGCGCTGATCGCCGGTACCTGGCTGGAGGATGTGGCCGTCCGCAAGCAACTTTATGAGGGCGGCAAGGCAGCCGTGGATGCGAGTACGGATCCACTGATCGTTCTGATGCGTAAGGTGGATCCCGAGGCACGGGCGGTACGCAGGCGCTTCGACGACGCGGTGGATGCGGTGGTGCGGCGCGACGGCGCGACCATTGCTCGGGCGCGATTTGCGCAGACGGGTTTCACCCAGCCTCCGGACGCGACTTTCACTCTGCGCCTCAGTTACGGCACGGTGAAGGGATATGAAGAGAATGGGAAAAAGATCCCTTACTTCACCACTTTCGGCGGCGCTTTCCAACATGCCGAGGAGCACGGGAACAAGCCTCCGTACAATCTGCCCGACGGTTGGGTGAAGATGAAGTCGAAACTCAATCTGGAAACGCCGCTGAATTATGTTTCCACCGCGGACATTATCGGCGGTAATTCTGGCAGCCCGACCGTGAACCGGGCGGGCGAAGCGGTCGGAATTATTTTTGACGGAAATATCCAGTCGCTGGTTTTAGACTTCTACTACACCGATCGCGAGGCCCGTGCCGTACATGTGGATTCGCGCGGCATCATCGAAGCGCTGCGGAAGATCTACGGCGCCGACGCTCTGGCCAACGAACTGACGGGTACGAAAGCGGCAGCCAAGGCGGCAGGGGAATAGAAACTTGGCGTTGTGTGGTGACCGGGGCTCTGCCCCGTCTTGGCGGGCGAAGCCCCGCCACCACACGAGCTATCCGCGTGCTATTCCGGCCAGATTGAGGCTGCCGTCTTGCTCAAAATCTGCTCTCGCATCTCTTCGCTCAGAGACAGAGCCTTGAATTCCTCAAGATTCCGCCCGACATCGGGAACGCCCGGGCCTGGCCAGTCGGTGCCAAACAGTGTTTTATGGGCGATCTCGGCGAGCCGCGGAAAATATGTCAGCAGCGTTTTCGGTGGAATGCCGCTGATGTCGAAGTAAACGTTCGCGTGGCGGCGGATGAGAAAGAACGCGGTGTGCATCCAGAGCGGGCGGCCGCCGTGTGCCAGCACGATTTTGAGCTTGGGGAAATCGACGGCAACATCATCAAGGTAGATGGGGTCGCCATACTTATTGCGCGCGTCGGCAAAAATCGATGTCCCGGTGTGGAACATGACGGGGATCCCATTGGCCTCGGCCGCCCGGTAGATGATTTCCAGTTCCTTCACACCGTTCAGATAATCGTTGGGAAACAATAGTTGATGCGGCGGGTGGATCTTGATCATACGTAGGCCGAGGCGCAAGATGTGCTCGACATCCGCCATGATGTTGGTGGTGTGCCGCGGATGCAGGCCGCCACAGGAGATCAGGCGCTTGGGATCGTACTTCGTGTAGTCGGCGACGAACTGATTGACCTCGGGTGTAAAGCCAATCACTTCCGGCGCTACGTAGTTGATCAGTGCGGCGCGGTCAACGCCGCAACGGTCGAGATATTTCAGGAAGGCCTTGGGCGAGCGGCAATATTCTGCGATCTCGTCGAAATTGCCGCGCTTGCGCTTCATCAGTTCAAGGGCCTGCGGCTTGAACAGTTCGAGCGGTTCGATGTGAATGTGGCAGTCGGTGATCATGAGCAGTGGGCGGTGGACAGTGGCCGGTGGCCAGTTTCGCCACCTGCCGCTGGCGCTGTGCAGGTTTTGGTTTTGCCAAAAGCCAATAGCCAATAGCGAAAAGCTCTTCTCAGTACAACGGCACTTTTGGATCCACTGTCCGCGCCCAGCCGTCGATCCCGCCGCGCAGCGATTGAACTTTTTCGTATCCCTGCTGGCGAAGCCAGTTGGTGACGGTCAACGAGCGCACGCCGTGATGGCACAGGACCACGATGTAATCGTCGGGGTCGAGTTCCTGGTGAGCGCGCATCGGGATATCGGCCATGGGAATGTGTTTTGCCCCTTCGATGTGGGAGGCTTCGTATTCCCAAGCCTCGCGGACATCGAGCAGGGTAAATGCTTCGCCGCGCTTTTGCAGCGACTGGACTTGCCCGGGAGAGATTTCGAAGTCCATTGTTAAGGTCTCAGGAAAACCTTGTCCATCCACAGATCAATGATGTTGCGCTTCATTCCCACTTACCTCCGGCGCGCGTCCCAACGTAGTCAGACTCACCAGCGCGGCCAGCGCCCAGAGAGCACCGGTTCCAATGCGAGCGGTACGCACATCGGCGGACGGAATGTTGCGCCAGAGAGTCAACCCACAACCGGCTACAAAATTGATAAGAAGCAGTCCAAAAAAAACGCGCTCGCGCAGGCAGCGCGTGTCGAGCGCGAGGGCAGCCAGTAACAAGATCCACACGATATAGGTCGCGGCGGTCCAGAAGTCGTGCGGCCATTCATACTCGTGGCGACTCACGTGGCTAAACGAAATCCACGCGAAGTAGGCACAGCCGAGGAACCCCGCCGCGCCCCACAATGATGTGCGGCACATGAGGTGGCCGGAACTGTAGGGCCGCTCCGCCCCGGTCGTTGTACTACGCTTCCCGTTCTCTATTTGCCTGTCCATTGCGGTGATCGTTTTATCGTCGTTTTCTCAGGGAAGGCAATGATACCCTTGCGCGTGTCTGCGGTCGAGACCCAGTTCGCCAGTTCAGGCGCGCGAGAGTGGCCGCCCCAAGCAAGCTAAAGGTTGATCGCCGACTTGCGCGGCTCGGCAATGGTGGACAGCGGATCGCGCGCGCCCGTTTTCTCCTTGATCCACTTCTTTTCGTTGCGGATGATGTCGAGCAGCAGCTCTTTATCCTTCGCGCTGGGGAGATTCTCCTCACAATGCTGCTGGTAGCTGCGGTCGTCGAGCGGCTCGCCAGTTTCGCAGTGGTGCTTCTCGACGGCCCATCGTCCGATGTTGCGGTTGAAGTGGATGTCGGGCGTGTAGAGCTTTTTCTCGCCTGGCTTCAGGGACGTGTTCAGGCGCTCAACCAATCCGGCAACTTCCTGACGATAGAGGTGGCGGCTGTAGTCGTTCAGGTCGTCGAGGTCGGCGGCCTTATCGTTTTGCAGTTCGTCGTAGCGGCCTTTGATTCCCCACACGTACGCCCAGTGCGCCGAGGAAGAATGATCCGTGCCGAAAAGATCGAACGAACTCGATATCCACTTGTTGAGGTATTTCTGTAGGAGCCATCGCGGAACGACGCCCGCTTCGACCACGCGGCGCAGACCGTCGTTGCCGGTACCCATGTGGAAAGCTTCCTCGCGCAGCATGTAAGAGGTCGAGCGTCCGAGCGGCGCGAAGGACGAATACTTCAGCATCTGCAGCTGGAATTTTCCGTCGCGGTCTACAAAATCGGTGTAGGTGAAGAAGTCCAGCCAGTTGTCGATGTCGACGTTGAAAGTGCCCAGCAAGCGCTTGTTTTCGAACGCCCGGCGCTCCAGCATTTTCTGGGCTTCCACCTTGCCGGACGAACCGAAGAAGGCGATGAGCAGGGCGCACATCTGCCAGCCGTGCCGCATCTCTTCGATCATGACGCGAGTGAGGGCGCGGCGATCGTATTCCGTGGGCGCGGTCTCAAACAGGTTGCGCTGCTGCTCGACGCTCGCAAATTCGGTGTCGCCCTGGTAGACGATCATATTCATGAGCGCGTCGCGCATCTGCTGCGTGGGGACCTGGCGCAGGTTCTCCCACTTGTTGCGACCTTTGTAGGAACCGAACTGGATCTCTCCTGTCTCGATTGCACCGTAGAGCGTATCGAAATGGAAGGCCTCTACGTCGCCTTTGTTGACGCCAACTTCCTTGCGCCACTCGTTGAAGAGGCCGACCCAGTCACTGAAGTTTCCGATTTTCGCTACTTTGCCTGGCATAAGACCTCAGGGGCTAAAGCCCGTGTCTTTATCGGCCTCGGGCGGCACGGCTGGAGCCATGCCCTTCCCTAAGACCTAATTGAACCAGAGTTGTTCAGCCGTCTGAGACGGGGCAAGCCCCGTCTCTACGCGACCGAAATTACTTCGCCGTAAAAACGGCTGGACGCTTCTCCACGTAGGCGGCCAGACCTTCTTTGGCGTCGTCGCTTTGAAACAGAATCTGCTGATTTTCCCGCTCTACCGCCAACGCCGATTCCATCGGGATTTCCCACCCGGTCTGCACTGCCCGTTTGATGCGGCCCACCGCTTTTGCGGCCTTGTTCGGCGGCGTGAACTGTCGCGCATACTCCATGATGTTCTCCATGAAGCCTTCACGCTCGAAAATGTCGTTCACAATGCCGAACTCCTGGGCTTCTTCGAAGGAGAAGGTATTGCCGGTGATCATCAGTTCGATGGCTTTGCTTTTCCCCACCAGGCGCGACAGCCGCTGCGTTCCGCCGGTGCCGGGGAGCACGCCGAGGTTGACTTCGGGCAGGCCGATCTTGCCCGCGTCTTTGCGCGCGATGCGGAGGTCGGCTGCCATGGCGATCTCCAGCCCCCCGCCTACACAATGCCCATTGAGTGCGGCGATCACGAGTTTCGGCGTGTGCTCCAGGCGGAGCAGCGTTTCATTCGCGTGCAGGCAGAAGTAATACTTAAACGTGGGATCGACCGAGGCCAGCATCTTGATGTTCGCGCCCGCCGAGAAAAACTTGTCGCCTACGCCCGTGAGCACGATCACGTGCACGTCGTTATCCATGCGCGCCTTGAGGATAGCCTCGTCCAGTTGGCGATTCATTTCGTAGGTGTAGGTGTTCGCCGGGGGATCGTTCATCTCGATCACGGCCACTCCGGCGTCGGTGCGATAGTTGATGAGATGTTTGGTGGTTTCGCCGGTGGCCGGCTGCATGGTTGTCGCCATAAAACGCTCCTTATTGGTTCGCGTTAGCTCTTTCTGCGCGGCTTGCCGCCGTGCACAATTCCGTTGAGAACAATGTTGCCCATCTGTTCCGCAAGTGCTTCGGCGTTGCCGTCGACGCGCGCGTTGTACCAGGTATAGATCCAGTTGATCATGCCGAACAGGCTCAGCGCCGCAGTGCGTGCGTTGAAATCGAGGCCGCGGCTGTGCCGGAAGTCCTCCATCAGCCCGAGGCAGATGCGGTAGTACTCGCGCTTGATGCCGGCGATCTCCGAGCCCGAGCCGTTCTTCAAAGATTCGTCTTCATGCGAAAGCACCTTCAGCCCCTGCTGGTTGCTCACGAAGTATTCGAGGTGATTCAAAATGAAGATGCGGATGCGCTGTTCGGGATCGGTGACTTCCTCAAGCCGCCCTTTGAGCTTTTCGAGAATGGTGGTGAAGGTGTGCTTCTGAATCAGGAAGAGCAGGCGCTCTTTCGATTCGAAGTAGTAGTAAAGTCCCGCCAGCGACATGCCAGTTGCGCGAGAAAGATCGCGCATGGAAGCGCCTTCGTATCCCTTGAGGCAGAAGACCTCCGTGGCGTGGTCGAGGATTTGCCCGAGGCGGCGGTCGAAACGGGTCACGGGCGTACGGCTGGCCGTCGGGCTGGGAATTCTGCGCTGACGGCGGGAGGGGCGGGTTGCGGGCAGAGTGGGCATACGTTCGAACGTTCGTTCCAATTATAGGTACTTGTGACGTAGATCACAAGTGGATGTGAGTTGCCAGTTCCTGCTCAAATCCTCAGCTCTTGATGCCCGCCATCAACTTCTCGATCTCGGCTTTCTGCTCGCCAGAGAGCGGCAGGAATGGCAGGCGCGACGGGCCTCCGTAATAGCCGTTCAGGTCCATGGCGTACTTCACGCCGGGGACGCCGAGTTCTCCGACTACGCGCTGGGCAGCGAGTTTTATACGTTCCTGCTTTTCGCGGGCGAGCGCATTGTCTCCGTCTTTGAGCGCGGCGTAGATTTCGTAACACGCGGTGGGCGCGGGGCACGCTAAAGCTAGAATGGCACCGACCGCGCCCAGCCCCAGCGACGGTTCAAGCTGGTGAGCGGCGCCGACCATGACCTGGAAGCCGACTTCTTTCTGCCGCGTCTTCATTTTTCCTACGACGGTCACGGCAGAGGATGACGGTTTCGTAGTGCTGTCTGCGGGGACGGGTGAGGACGCCCGTCTCTCCATCGCTTCGGCAGAGCCCGCTAGCGAGGCTACACTCACCAGTTCCCTGCTCTGCTTTTCGCTTTCAGCAGTTGCGGCCTTGATCATCCGCGGAGTCACGGCGTCAAACGTTTCGGTGACGGTGGCCTGTCTTTTTACGTGGCGCGTGCCCTCGACCATCGTTTTCACTTTGTCCAGGTTGCCGCTCGATTCCTTGATGGAGGAGATGTTGGGATGGCTGGCGAGTTCGATCACCACCTCCGCGGGGATGTCGTATCCGGTGGCCTGCGGGAAGTTGTAGATGATGATCGGGAGCGCGGATCGGTCAGCGACCGTGCGATAAAAAGCGAGCAGGTTCGCGGGCAGCATCTGCTTCTTGTAGTAGTGCGGAGTGCGCACCATGGCGGCGTCATAGCCGAGTTGGGCGGCGTATTCGGTGAGACGCAAGGTTTCGTGTGCGGACTCGATGCCCGTGCCTGCGATCATGACTTTGTTGGGCGCAGCGGCGGCGAGAGCTGCCTTCAGCACGTCGCGGCGCTCTTGATCAGAAAGCAAAATCGCTTCGCCAGTCGAACCGAGCATTACGATGCCGGCGACTGGCGTGCGCGAGTAGCGCTCTACGTTCGCTTCGAGCTTTTTGTAATAGACCTCGCCATCGGGATAGAAGGGCGTCGTGATGGGGGGAAAGATTCCGGATAGAAGCATAGGTACTCCAGTCGTTCGTCGCTAGTTCTTGGCAAGTACCGCTGCCTTCAAATTATCGGCTCTCGCCCTGAACTTTGTCATCCCGAGTATGACAATTTGGTGATGAGCATCAGCAGGAGAAGAGATCCGTCAACGATGACAATTGTGGATCCAATCCAAATCAGAGCGATCATCCGCACTTTTTCCAAAGGCGGAGGGGTAATTCCGATCGTGCTGTGCAAATAGCCGAGCATCGCGCTGACGAGTTGCTCCGGCACCGCTCGGCTCCAAATTCCCAGACCGAGAAGTGCCATCAGGACATGGAACACAACGATGCTGATCATTCGTTTTACCTACTGCTCGCCGACAACCCAAGCGTCGCGTCTCTAGCCTATCCACGAGGACGACCGGTCGTCGTTTATCGTTTGCTGATCACTCGCAGGCGGGCCAGTTTTTCCAGTGGAGTCGACGGCGTGGCGATGCTGATGTTTGGAGGTGCTCCGTCTTACTTTGCCGTCTTACTCGCAGCCTTATTTCGCGCCCACCCGCTCCGCGTGCAGCGCCTGCAGAGCTTGCACGCGCACTTCTCCGCGCTGCAGGGCGGAGATGCCTTCGGCGGCGGCTCGGGCGGCGGAGAGCGTAGTAATGGTGGTGATGCGTCCGGTGACTGCGGCGCGGCGGATCGCCTTCTCGTCGAAGTAGGGGTCGGGACCGTGCGGCGTGTTGACGATCAACTGGATGCGATCGGCTTTGATCAAATCCACCGCATTCGGGCGGCCTTCCTTTACCTTGTAGACGCGTTCTACCGCCAAGCCAGCTTCTTCCAGGATGTCAGCCGTACCGTGCGTGGCCACCAGTTTGAAACCCATGTCGACGAAGCGACGTGCGACCTCGACCACGTGCGGCTTGTCATGGTCGGTGACGCTGATGAAAACCGTGCCTTGCGCCGGCAGCTTCTGGCCAGCGGCAATTTGGGCCTTGGCGAAGGCTTCACCGAAATTGTCGGCCACGCCCATGACTTCTCCGGTAGAGCGCATTTCGGGGCCTAGAACCGTGTCGACGCCGGGAAATTTCGACCAGGGAAAGACCGGCGATTTCACGTAGAAGCAGCGGCCCGTATCCAGATCGGTGCCGCGCTCGATATTTTCGGGGAGGAACTCGCGCAGCTTGCGGCCGGTCATGAGGCGTGCGGCAATCTTGGCCATGGGCACGCCCGTAGCTTTGGAAACGAAGGGCACGGTGCGTGAGGCGCGCGGGTTCACTTCGAGGACGTAGACCTTTGCCTCATGATGGCCGTTGCCCTTCGGGCCGTGGCCGCGCGGAATCGCGAACTGCACGTTCATCAAGCCGATCACTTTGAGGGCGCGCGCCAGTCTAAACGTGTATTCACGCATGCGAATGAGCAGCGGCTCTGGGATGTCGACCGCGGGCAGCACGCAGGAAGAGTCGCCGGAGTGGATACCGGCTTCCTCGATGTGCTGCATGATGCCGCCGATTACGACGTCCTCGCCGTCGGAGAGCGCGTCCACGTCGACTTCAATCGCGTCTTCCAGAAATTTATCGATGAGGATGGGGCGGTCTTGCGAATACTCGACGGCCTGCTTCATATACTGCTGAATCGTGTCTTCGTCGTAGGCAATAACCATGGCTCGGCCGCCGAGGACATACGAAGGACGCACCAGCACCGGGAATCCAATCTTCTTCGCCGCCTCGACCGCCTCTTCGACCGAGGCAACCATGGCTCCGGGAGCTTGCGGTATGTCGAGTTCCTCCAGCAGCTTTCCGAAACGCTTGCGGTCTTCCGCCAGATCGATGGATTCGGGCGTGGTGCCGATGATGTTGACGCCGGCAGCTTTGAGCGGCAACGAGAGATTCAGCGGCGTCTGGCCGCCGAACTGCACGATCACCCCGACCGGCGCGCCTGCCGACGCTTCGTGCTCGCAGACGGCGAAGACATCTTCGAGCGTGAGCGGCTCGAAGTACAGGCGGTCGCTGGTGTCGTAATCGGTCGAGACCGTCTCCGGATTGCAGTTGATCATGATGGTTTCGTAGCCGTCCTCGCGCAGCGCATAGGCGGCATGGCAGCAGCAGTAATCGAATTCAATTCCCTGCCCGATACGGTTGGGGCCGGAACCGAGAATGACGACTTTTTTCTTCGCTGTGGGAGCGGCCTCGTCTTCTTCTTCGTAGGTGGAGTAGAGATAAGGTGTGTAGCTTTCGAACTCCGCCGCGCAGGTATCGACCCGCTTATAGACCGGCTTAAGGCCGTGCTTCTTGCGGAAGTGGCGAACTTTTTCCTGGCCGCCTTTGCCATCCAGACGCCAGGTGCCGGCGAGGCGCCCGTCGGAGAATCCCATGCGCTTGGCTTCGCGCAGCACGTCGGTCGGGGCCGATTCCATCGGATGCTTTTCCAGCTCCAGCTGCATGTCGTTAATCTCTTTGAGCTGATAGAGGAACCAGGGATCGATCGAGGTCATCTTCGCGATTTGCTTGATCGGGTGCCCCTGGCGGATTGCGTACTGCACGTAGGCCAGGCGCTCGGGATGCGGCGTGACCAGGCGCTGGGTGAGGATCTTAGGCTCGATTTTCTGCGAGCCCACGCGCTTACCGGTATCGAGGGCGCGGATTCCCTTCTGCAAGGCTTCCTTGAAGGTGCGGCCGATGGCCATCACTTCGCCGACGGATTTCATTTGCGGGCCGAGCGATTCGTCGGCGCCGGGAAATTTTTCGAACTGCCACTTCGGAATCTTGACGACTACGTAATCGAGCGTGGGCTCGAAGCAGGCTGGAGTCTTGCGCGTGATGTCGTTCGGAATCTCGTCGAGCGTATAGCCGATAGCCAGCTTGGCGGCAATTTTCGCGATGGGGAAACCGGTCGCCTTCGATGCCAGCGCGGACGACCGCGAGACGCGCGGGTTCATCTCGATGACCACCATGCGCCCGGTCGAGGGATTGACGGCGAACTGGATATTTGATCCACCGGTCTCGACGCCGATCTCGCGAATCACGGCAATCGCCGCATCGCGCATCACCTGGTACTCGCGGTCGGTGAGCGTCTGCGCCGGGGCGACGGTGATGGAGTCGCCGGTATGAACGCCCATGGGGTCGAAGTTTTCGATGGAGCAGATGATGATGACGTTGTCTTTGGTGTCGCGCATCACCTCTAGTTCGTACTCCTTCCAGCCGAGAACGGATTCTTCGATCAAGCACTCATGCACGGGCGAAAGGTCGAGGCCGCGGGCGAGCACTTCCAGCAGCTCTTCGCGGTTGTAGGCGATGCCTCCGCCGGTGCCGCCGAGCGTGAACGACGGGCGAATGATGACCGGGAAACCGATCTTGCCGGCGAACTCGATGCCGTCTTTCAGGTTGTTGACGAGCGCCGATTTGGGGACGTCGAGGCCGATGCGCTGCATGGCGTCTTTGAAAAACAGACGGTCTTCGGCCTTTTTGATGGCGCTGATCTGGGCGCCAATCAAATGCACGTTGTACTTTTCGAGCACGCCGCCGTCGGCAAGTTCGATGGCGAGGTTGAGCGCGGTCTGCCCGCCAACCGTGGGCAGAAGGGCAAAGCCCGCGCTGGGCGACAGCTCGCGCTCGACGCGAATAATCTCTTCGAGATATTCGCGGGTTAGCGGCTCGATGTATGTGCGGTCGGCTGACTCGGGATCGGTCATGATGGTGGCCGGGTTCGAGTTCGCCAGCACGACTTCAAAGCCCTCCGACTTGAGCGCCTTGCAAGCCTGCGTGCCGGAGTAGTCGAATTCTGCCGACTGGCCGATGACGATCGGGCCGGAGCCGAGAATTAGGATTTTCGAGATGTCAGTTCGTTTTGGCATTTAAAACCAGTCGTCAGTGGCCAGTTGTCAGTGACGGCGCGCCTAAAGGCGCGCCCTTCAAAGCTTCCAGGCGTATCGCCTTCAAAGCCCACTTCTTCAAAAACTATCTCTTGCACTCCTCCATCATCTTCACAAAATCCTTGAACAAGTAGTGCGAGTCGTGCGGCCCCGGCGCCGCTTCCGGGTGGTACTGCACTGTGAACAACGGCAGATTCCGGTGGCGCATGCCCTCTAGAGTCGAATCGTTTAGATCCATGTGCGTCAACTCAACTTCGCTTTGCGGGAGCGAATCGGGGTCTACGGCGAAGTTATGGTTGTGCGCGGTGATTTCGATCTTGCCGCTGGCCAACTGCTTTACCGGATGATTCCCGCCATGGTGGCCGAATTTCAGCTTGAAGGTCTTGCCTCCGAGCGCTATACCGGTGAGTTGGTGGCCCAGGCAGATTCCGAAGATCGGCTGCCTTCCCATCAGGCGCCGGATGTTGTCGACCGCATAGGTGCAGGGCTCGGGATCGCCCGGGCCGTTCGACAGGAACACTCCGTCGGGCTTCAGCGCCAGCACATCCTCGGCTGTAGTCTGCGCCGGGACTACCGTCACCTTACAGCCTTCTCCGCGCAGCTTGCGCAGGATGTTCTGCTTGATGCCGAAGTCGTAGGCGACCACGTGGAAGCGCGCCGGCTCGTCTTTTACTCCGACAATTTCGTCGGGCAAGTGCGAGCGCTCGCCTGTCTCCCACACGTAAGTGTGGTTGGTGGAGACGACCTTGGCTAGATCCTGGCCGTCCATCTTTGGGATGGCGCACGCCTTGGCGACCAGTTTGTCAGTATCGTTCTCGAGTGTCGAGATCACGCCGC
Source organism: uncultured Acidobacteriaceae bacterium (assembly GCA_963779995.1). GTDB lineage: Bacteria > Acidobacteriota > Terriglobia > Terriglobales > Acidobacteriaceae > Acidiflorens. The sequence goes on from CAVZZY010000002.1 coordinate 462,288, forward strand.
GCATCACGCCGTGGTCGCGCAGATGGCGGACCAGGGCGCGCGTGTCAATTTCGGCGAGCACCGGGATCTTGAACTGCTCCATGAACTCGTCCGTCACCTGCTGCGAGCGCCAGTTGGAACTGACTTTCGAAAACTCGCGCACGATCAGGCCCTCGATGTACGGGCGCACGGCCTCGCTGTCTTCGGGGTTCGTGCCGTAATTTCCAATTTCGGGGTTGGTCAGGACGACAATCTGCCCGGCGTAGGAGGGGTCGGTGAAAATTTCCTGGTAGCCGGTAATGGAAGTATTAAAAACGACTTCGCCGGAGCATTCGCCTTTAGCGCCGTAGCCTTTGCCTCGGAAGACTCTGCCGTCTTCGAGGGCAAGGATCGCTTGCATTTCAACTCCTGGGAGTGGATTTTATCGATTCTAGCAGGGATGTCTGTGGATCGAAAGAAAGTTTTGGACGCCGAATAGTACGCTATTTCGATCTCAAAGCCAGTCTCCGAATTCCTGCCGCGCACGCGAGCCAGAGAAGTGCGTTTGAAATCAGAGCAAGTGGGACGAACAGATAGATTGTCTGAATGTGAATCGTCCACTTCCAGCACGCTTGGATGATGGCCATTGCCACAAGATTTCCCGGCAACAATGAAACGAGACTGACGAGCCACGACCATCGGACAAAGGCAGACTCTGATTCGACGGTGCCATAGGTCGCAGTGATGCAGCCGAGGCTGTTTAGGACCAATAATACCAGCCAAGCTCGCCTACTCATCTCCCGTCCTCGATCCGCATGACCGAAGAACGCAGGGGGTCCTTCGACTCCGCGGTAGCTTCACTTCGTGAAGCTACCGCTACGCTCAGGATGACAACCTTTTTGACGTCAGCAAAGTGCCCTACCGCAGCCTGCCCAGCTTCTCCATCGGCCAATACCCGAAGACGGCTTTGCCGTAGATGTAGCGCTCATTCACGGTGCCGAAGTCACGGCTGTCGTTTGACATGGTGCGGTGATCGCCGAGGACGAAGAAGCTATTCGGCGGAACCTTAACTTCGCCATAAGAACGGGCATCCGCGTACTCGCTGGGAACGTAGTCTTCATCGAGCGCCTCGCCGTTCACGTAGACCTGGCCGTTCTCGATGCGGACGCGGTCGCCGGCAACGCCGATGACGCGCTTGATGTAGCTTTTCGACGTGTCGCGCGGGTAGCGGAAGACGACAATGTCGCCGCGCTGGATGGGCTCCCAGCGGTAGACGAACTTGTTGACGAAAATGCGCTCCTGGTCTTCGAGGCCGGGCATCATGCTGGTGCCTTCCACCTTCACCGGCTGATAAAGAAATATAATGATGAAAGCGGAGATGACGAGCGAGACCAGCAGATCGCGCGCCCAGACCGCCACCACGGGCAGCGGGTGCGCACCGGATTCTCTTGTGGCCGCCGTGGGCGGCGGCTGAGGGCTCCCCACTTCAGGCATCGTGATCATATTCTAGAGGAGGAGGAAGAATTTGTAATTGGGAATTTGTGATCTGTAATTTGAAAACCAAAACGCCCTGCCCACTTGCGTCTCGGCATTGATTCGATCTTCAGATTAGAAATCACAAATTACAAATTAGAAATTGTTGCAACTGGGCCGTCTTCCCCGTACAAACTAAAGTAGCGCCATGGTCGACTACTCAATTTTTCCCAAGATCAATGCGACGCTCAACGGATGCAGCGCGGTGCTGCTGGTCATCGGGCGTGTGCTTATCGCGCGCGGCAAGAGGGCGGCGCATCGGGCGGTGATGTTGACCGCATTCGGTACTTCTTCGCTCTTCCTCGTGTCTTACGTTTACTACCACTGGCCACATCACGGCGGCATCGTGTATTTTCGCGGTACAGGATGGGCGCGAATTCTCTATCTCGCGATCCTGATCTCGCACACGATTCTGGCTATCGTTATTGTGCCCCTGGTGCTGATTACCCTTGCCCGTGGGCTGCGTGGGCAGTTTGACCGGCATCGGGCTATCGCGCGCTGGACGTTTCCACTCTGGCTCTACGTCTCGGTGACGGGCGTGATCGTTTACCTCATGCTGTTTCAGATATTTGTGTAGAGAGGTGTTGGCCCCGTAGTGTCCTGACTCGGACGGAGACGCGGCGAGCCGCGTCTCTACACTTGAGGTAAATCGGCTTTCCCCGAACACCGCCCGATTCATCACAAATTCTTGGTACGGGCGACACTGCCAAGGGGTCGGCCGATTCTGCTATAGTGAGCGTCTCGAAGGTCAGCGTTCTCGAAGGAGCCCGCACTCATGAAAAGCGTCAACAAAGTCATCCTGATTGGAAACCTTGGCAAGGATCCCGAGATCAAGTACACGCCGCAGGGCAAGCCGGTGGCGAAATTTTCCCTGGCCACCAACGAGCGCTACAAGGATAAAGACGGCAACTGGCAGGACCGCACCGAGTGGCACAACATCGTGCTCTGGGATCGGCTGGCCGAGATCGCCGGAGAGTATCTGAAGAAGGGCGGCAAAGTTTATATCGAAGGCCGCATCCGGACCGACTCCTGGGACGACAAGCAAACTGGCCAGAAGAAATACATGACTCAGATCGTGGGCAACGACATCGTCCTGTTGAGCGGACGCGGCGAAGGCGGCGGTGCCGAGCACGCTAGCAGCACGCGCGGAGTCTCGGCGTCCGCAGGCGGCAACAACTTCGACCAGAGCGTGCCCGAACCGGAGCACGCCCCAGCCGGCAGTTCTCCGATTACGGATGAAGACATTCCGTTCTAGGTTGAAAGCCTAGCTAGCGTGAGGACAGCTTGTGTGAGGACGGGCGCCCTCGCCCCGTGCGCAGCTTTGGCCTCACCTCTAAGGCAACCTCGGTTATGCGAGCTTCCCGCCGACGATCAACTCATGCAAAGTAAGTTGTTGTAAGCTTGTCGCTCGATGGCGAATCGCGGACCAATCCTCATTTTGCCCTTATTTTTCGTAGCTCTGGCCTTTCCTGGTCTGTCCGCGCAGACAACGCAAGTGGACGGAGTGGTCCGCGATGCGAGCGGCGCCGTGATTGCGAAGGCAACGGTCAACCTGCGAAGCGATCCCTTTCGCGCGACCACTGAAACGGATCACGATGGCCGGTTCTTGTTTTCCCATGTAGTGGGCACAACCGGAACGGTTGAAGTGAGCGCCGAGGGATTCACCGTCCTACGCCAATCCTGGAGGGTGGAAGCGAACGAGACTAACCCCGGAATCACCAACCCGGAAATCGCCCACCTGGAAATCGTCTTGCAACCTTCATCCGCAAACGAGCAAGTCACAGTCTTAGCGGCCCGCACCGAGGTTCGCCTCTCGGAGACTCCGGGCAGCACGGTTCTGCTTTCCACTCCCGATATTGCCGCCACTCCTGCCCTGCGGGTCGACGACGTGCTCCGCCAGGTTCCGGGCTTTTCGCTTTATCGGCGCTCCGACAGCCGCTTCGCAGTTGCCTCCAACCAAGGCGTCTCGCTGCGCGGACTGGGCGGCACGGCTGCCAGCCGCGCGGTGGTTCTTGAAGACGGCTTGCCTTTGGTCGATGCCTTCGGCGGCTGGGTTTACTGGGATCGCATTCCGCGAGAGGCGCTTTCGACGGTGGAGGTATTCCGCGGCGGCGCTTCGAATCTGTACGGCAGCGACGCGCTCGGCGGAGTCGTGCAGTTCGTCACGCGCCAGCCGCAGGCTCCGGCGCTCAACCTCGAGACCTCCTACGGCAACGAGCGCACTCCCGATCTTTCCTTCTGGACGGGAACGCGGGCGGGCCCGTGGGACGTTTCGCTCGCGTCGGAAATGTTCCGCACCGATGGCTTCGTGGTCGTACCCAGTTATCTTCGTGGCAGCATCGATATACCTGCCAATTCTGAAGACGCGACGGTCGATCTGAACCTTGGGCACAAGCTCGGCGACCAGGGAAGAATCTTCGGGCGCGGCAATTTCTTCACCGAGTTCCGGCACAATGGCACGCCCCTCCAAACCAACGATACGATTTCTGGCGAAGGCGCTTTCGGCCTTGACCGGCAATTTGGCAGCAATGATTGGCTGAGCCTCCGCGCCTACGGCCTGGTGCAAGGTTACGATGAGGTGTTCTCCGCGGTCGCTGCCGATCGCGACAGCGAATCGCTGACCGATATTCAACATGTCCCGGAACAGGTCGGCGGTGGCGGTGCGCAGTGGACGCACCTGCTCGGCAAGAGCCAGACGCTGATCGCCGGCATGGATCTCATGGAAGTCATGGGCGCGAGCGATGATCAATTCTATTCGTCGGGCACGCACACCCATAACACTGCTGCCGGAGGGCGGCAGCTCAATCTGGGGTGGTTCGGCGAAGATATTCTGCGCTTGCGCCAAAAGTGGACCATCATTCTGGCGGGGCGGTTTGACGACTGGAGCAATTTCGACGACAGCTCAATCTGCACCCCGGTTTCCGGCACGTGCAAGTCGCCCAGCACGCTTTTTCCGGCCCGCAATGCAACGGCTTTTGACCCGCGCCTGTCGGTGCTGCGAGCGCTGAACAGTCATGTTTCGCTCACCGCTTCCATATACCGCGCGTTTCGCGCGCCCACTCTGAATGAGCTTTACCGCCCGTTCCGAGTGGGCGACATCCAGACCAACAACAATCCTTACCTCAACGCCGAGCGTATGACCGGCGCAGAAGCTGGAGTCAACGTCACGGGATGCGACCGCAAGCTCGACTTGCGCGGAACTTTTTTCTGGAGCGACATCGTTGACCCCGTCCAGAACGTCACCATTAGCCAGACTTCATCGTTGATTACCCGGGAAAAAGAAAACCTTGGCCGCATACGTTCGCGCGGCATCGAGATCGACGGGGTGGTGCACGTCAAGCGCGACATTCAGATTTCCGCGGGCTACGAATTCACCGCCGCCACGGTCGTGAGTTATCCTTCGCCTCCTTCAGTTTCGCTGGTGGGCCTGGAGGTGGCGCAAGTGCCGCGCAATGTCTTCACCTGGGAAGCTCGCTACTGGAATCCTTCGCGGCTTCTGTTCAGCCTGCAGGGGCGCTTCGTGGGCCAGCAATTCGATGACGACCAGAACCAGTTTCCTCTGGATCGCTTCTACACCATGGACCTTGAAGTTGGCCGCGCCCTTACACGGCACCTCGAAGCATTTGCCGCTGCCGAGAATCTGCTCGACCAGCGTTACCAGGTAGCGCGCACACCCATCGTCAATATTGGCCCGCCCATCCTCTACCGCGTGGGACTTCGTCTGAACTTTCCCGCGGAACGTTAGAACCTGGCCAGCATCTAAGACAGCACTAGGAGGCCTATGCTTGCAGACCGAAAATGCGTGCCCTGCCGCGGCGGTATACCGTCGCTGAAGGGAAACAAACTTACGGAAATTCATCGGCAGTTGGAGGACCCGGGACGGTGGAACATCGTTGAGGAGCATCATCTCGTGCGCACCTACAAGTTCCCCGACTTCGGGTCGGCACTCGCCTTTGTGAATCGAGTTGGCGAACTGGCCGAGGAGCAGGGCCATCATCCCGACATTTTGCTGGGATGGGGCAAGGTCGAAATCACAATCTGGACGCACGCGGTGGACGGGCTGACCGAGTCGGATTTCATCCTGGCAGCGAAGATTGACCGGCTCGTCTGAACCGGGTGATCGACAATCCCCACAGCGCCGCGGGAATCAGCATCAAAACGCCCGCGACGCTGGCTACGTTCCGCGCAGCGAAACCCCAGTCCACAAAGCGTCCGGCAAGATACGCCCCCGCAGCGATGGTGAACATGCAGAGGCCGAGGTCGGCGGCGAACACGCGTCCGCGAAACTTGTCGTCGCTTTGCAGATGCAACAGCGTAGTCGAGAACACCCACACGATCGAACCTCCGGAGTGCGCCAGCATTACGCACAGACAGGCCTGCCAGAGATGCCCCGACACACCCAGCAGCGTGTATCCGGCGGCCGCTGCGAGGTATCCCCAAAAGATTGCGACTTCCAGGCGATGTTTCCAGTGCCCTGCCCAGGGAGCGGTGAAGAGCGGCCCGAGCAGCGCGCCTAGTCCGCGGGCGCCGAGCAGCAGGCTCATCCCGAGAAACGCGCCGCGTTCGGGCGCCATGCCGTGCCAGCGGACAGCGAACTCATTTTGTCCCATCACCGTGAAGAGCACCCAGCCCGGTCCGATGATCAGGATTCCGAACTTCACAAAGATCGTCGAACGCAAACGAACATGCGCCCGCACGTAGCGGATCCCGGCGAGGATCGGCGAAAAATCCACCAACTCTCGCGCCTCGAACCGGCGGCCGCCTTCGGCATGGGGCTCGGCGAAACGCATCCCCCAAATCAACGACGCTGAAACTACAAACGACAGTGCATTCAGCAGGAAGACTGCATCGCGGCCAAGCAGTGCCGCGACCACGCCTCCCAGCGTCGCGCCTACCATGAGATTGACGCTCCAGGTGGAGGAGGAGAGCGTGTTCGCCAGCACCACGTCTTCCCGCTCCACAATATTCGGGATCACGGCGTTGCGCGCCGGTTCGAAAAATGCGGCCAGCAAGGTTTCCGCCGTCAGCAGCGGATAGACCAGCCATACCATTGCTTTCGAGCGAATCAGCAGCATGCAGAGGACGATCAAGGTGCGTCCGATATCCGAGGCGATCATTACGCGCTTGCGCCTTAGCCGATCGTTCACCACGCCCGCGGTCGGTCCGATGAAAGTTTGCGGAAGGACTTGCAGCACCAGCGCCAGCGCCACCGATCCGGCGCGTCCGGTGAGTTGCAGCAGCAGGTTGTAGATGGCCAGCGTGTAAAACCAGTCGCCAAGTTCGCTGACTACCTGTGCGCTCCACAAGCGGCGAAAATTCCGGTTGCCGCGCAGCAGGCGCGCGTACGACGCGAACGACACGCGGCTAACTTCTATTTCGGGAGCAGGTTCCATGCGGACCTGCGATTAGAATTTCACAGCTTTGCCACCAATTCCAGAAAGTATTGGTGAATGCGCGGATCGTCGCTCAACTCCGGGTGGAACGTCGCCGCGAGCGTCTTGCCCTTGCGCACCATCACCGGGGCTTCGTCCTTACCTTCGGTCGCGATCACTTCGACGCCTTCGCCGACGCGTTCGATCTTTGGAGCGCGGATGAAGACCATTTCGATGGGACTGTCAAGAAATCGGCCTTCGCGGATGGAGCTGTCGATCTGGCGCCCGTAAGCATTGCGACGCACGGTGATATCGAGCGCGCCCAGGCCGGCCTGCTTCGGATTTTTCACTTCCGCGGCCAGCAGGATGCATCCCGCACATGTGCCAAACGTCGGCTTCGCGAGCACAAAATCTTTCAGCTTCGCGAATCCGTCTTCGCCGAGCAGCTTGAGAAAGGTGCCTGACTCGCCTCCGGGAATGATGAGGCCGTCGAGGTCATGCAGTTGCTCCGGCTTTTTGACCAGGACAACTTCGGCGCCGAGTTCTTCGAGACGGCGGCGATGCGCGTCGAAATCGCCCTGGAGTGCGAGGACTCCGATTTTCATGGTTGTTCGGTCGTTCGTCGTTGGTCAAGCTCGGTCGTTGGTCGTTCGTCGTTGGTCGTTGGCCAAAACGATGTGAGCTGATTTTATACGACTAACCGTGGCGACTCTGGTTTGCAGGGGATGCAAGGCATCGCGCGAGCGACCGGTTCGGCGTTGGAGGGGATTCGGGCTTGGGGTCGGAAGGCTCTTGTTTACTGTTGGGTTATTAACCCGTGTTTACCACTACCCCCTACCCCCCTGATATTAGAATCAGCGGGTTAGGCTGTGGAAAACTTTCAAAATCTAGAGCGCAAGGGGGTTATATGGAAAATATTCCGGAATAAGGAGTTAGGTCCAAAATCCTCCAAATTCCTCCCTTTCTTCCCGATTTGGGCGGGAATCGGGCGCCTCGGTCGCGCCAACAATAAGTTATCAAAGAGTACCTATGCAGCTCTTGCGAGATGCGTCTTGGCCGTCTCTGGAGACGGAAACACTTCTCGCTGCAACATTCTTTAAAGATTCTCGCATCGAGCCAGTTGGGCCGTATGTGAGCGTCATCACAGGTTGATTGTGATGAATCAGTACAGCCGCATCGCTGAGAACGAGGCCGTCCTCTTTCGCCGTTTACCGGCGCGATCGCGACAGTTTATGAACGGATTCGAACGACCGCACGGTGTGTAGGGCCCGCCCAAGCGGAGCTTGGACGGGCCACCCTCGGGAGTAAGGGGGTGCGGCTTAGGGTGGGCTACCCGCCTAGCGAATGGGTCAACGAACGTCAAAGGCGGCGGACAGGAGTGTCCGCCCTACACAAGCATCGCTACCAGCCGCGTGTCTGCAGGAGGTGGGCTTCATCAAGCGTAGACACGGCCAGCCCCTTCATCGCTCCCGACAGATTCTCGCTGACTTCGAGTAACACTTTAGGGTCCTTGAAGTGCGTTGCCGCCTGCACTATTGCTTTTGCGCGCTTTTCGGCTTCGGCGGGGTCGGCGAATTCGGTCGAGTTCTTCATGAAGATGCCTGAGCCTACGAAGACCGCTTCGGCTCCGAGTTGCATCACTAGCGAGGCGTCGGCTGGAGTCGCGATTCCTCCGGCGGAGAAATTGGGGACGGGGAGCTTGCCGTCTCGCGCCACCATTTTCACCAGTTCGTAGGGCGCTCCGTGCTCTTTGGCTTTGGCGTAGAGTTCTTCTTCGCCCAGGACGGTTAGGATTTTCATCTCCAGCACGATCTGGCGAATGTGGCGGACGGCGTGGACTACGTCTCCGGTGCCGGCTTCGCCCTTGGTGCGAATCATGGCTGCGCCTTCGGCTATGCGGCGCAAGGCCTCGCCCAGGTTGCGGGCTCCGCAGACGAAGGGGACCGTGAAGGCCTGCTTATCCACGTGATGCTGTTCGTCGGCGGGGGTTAGCACTTCGGACTCGTCTATGTAATCTACGCCCAGCTCCTGCAGGATCTGCGCTTCGGCGAAATGGCCTATGCGGCACTTTGCCATGACGGGAATATCTACCACGGCCATGATTTCGCGAATCTTTTTCGGCGAGGCCATGCGCGCTACTCCGCCTTCGGCTCGGATCTGGGCCGGGACGCGCTCCAGGGCCATCACGGCTACGGCTCCGGCTCGCTCGGCGATTTCGGCTTGCTTGGCGTCGGTTACGTCCATGATCACTCCGCCCTTTAGCATTTCGGCTAGGCCGGTCTTTAAGCGAAGGCTGGTGTTGTGTCCGTTGTTCTGCGACATGGGTCTACCCTCTTCCTGGCTTCATTCCAATTTTACAGCCGGTTTGCGATTCGCGGTATGCGGATCGTGATATCGCTCAACGGGGACGGGCGAAGACGCCGGTCGCTCCGCCTTTTAACTAGCGGTCTACAAATCTTGCGAACATTTTGTGCGGATCGATCGCTATGAACAAGCCTTGACTGCGGGCCAGCACTTCTCCTTTTTCGTTCAAGATCTCGGCCATGTTGATGTGCTTCCGGCCCTCGACCTTCACCTCGCGCGATTCCACGCGCAGCGGCTGTTGCAGCGGGACGGGCTTCAGGTAGTTCACGGTCATCTCGGAAGTCACGGCCACTACGTGACGCAGTTTGTTGACCTTGCCCATTGCCTCATCGAGGATGGTGGCGATAATGCCGCCGTGGGCGTGTCCCGGGGGTCCGGTGTAGCGCTTGCCCAGGCGGAAGCGGCAGACGAAACAGTCGCGGTCTTCGTCGTAGGTGAAGCGCAGGCGCATGCTGTCGGGGTTGTCTTTGCCGCAGGCGAAGCAGTAGTTCTTCTGCATTTTTATGTAGCGCGTGTCGTGTCCAGCCTGGTGTCGTCGAGCGTCGTGCTTCTTTGCAGCCATCGGAAGATTCTATCGTGAACCGGGGCTGGGATTGTGTATCATGTCGGGCGAATTATCGAGCGCTCAGGAGGTGGCCGTGTCTCCCGCAAAAGAAATACTCAGCCCTTACGCCGTTCATCCTGGCGTGGCCATGGTGCAAAAGTGGATCGAGGAGCTGCCGGGGAAGACCGGGCGGTCGCTTGAGGGATGGATCGCTCTTACGAAAACGTCCGGTCCTCCGACGGAGAAAGAACGCCGCGAGTGGTTGAAGCGAGAACATAAGCTGGGCGCGAATTCCGCGGCACGGATCGCGGAGCGGCTCGAAGGTAAAGGCACGGAGGAGGACTCGCCGGAGGCTTACCTGAAAACCGCCTCGGCATGGGTGGAGGCGCAGTACTCCGGGCCGCGTGGGGGCGTTGCGTCCGCTGTATGAGCAGTTGCTGACGCTTGGATTTTCTCTCGGCAAGGACGTGAAGGCTTGCCCGTGTAAGACCATGGTGCCGTTCTATCGCAATCACGTGTTCGCACAGATCAAGCCGTCGACGAATACTCGGATCGATCTCGGATTCGCGCTCGGAAACATGAAAACGCCGAAGCGGCTGATCGATACCGGCGGGTACGAGAGGAAAGACCGCATTACACGGAGGATTGAGATTAGGTCAAAAGCCGATATTGACGACGAGGTGACGCGCTGGCTGAGGAAGGCTTATGAGATGGATGAATAGGCACGCCTGTCGTTCTCCTTTATGAGCGATGGTCATTTCAGTATGACCATGTATGTTACAATGTGTCCATGAAGAAAATTGCGGCGGGAGAGTTCAAGGCACGGTGCCTGGCACTGATGGAAGATGTGCGGTCGACGCGGGAGCCGATTGTAATCACCAAGCGGGGGAAGCCGGTGGCTAAACTGGTGCCGGCGGAGAGCAAGAAAGACGGTTGGATCGGCAGGCTGAATGGCAAGATGCGTATCGTGGGTGACATTGAATCCCCCGTCGTACCGCTCGAAGACTGGGAAGCGCTACGGTGATTCTGCTCGACACTCACGTAGTGGCTTGGGCGGCGGATGACGAAAAGCGACTCTCGCGCGACGCCGCCTCGGCAATTCGGAGGGCACGCCGTGGCGAGGGACTTGCAGTCTCGGGGATAACACTGTGGGAACTTGCTCAGTTAGTGGCCTGTGGCAGGGTGCAGGTCTTTGGTTCGGTCGAAACCTCCGTGAGAGCGTTGATAGAGGACATGACAGTGCTGCCGATCACGCCTGAAATCGCAGCATTGGCAACCCAGTTCCCCGACGACTATCCCCGAGATCCGGCGGACCGACTGATTGGCGCAACGGCACGGGCAGAGGGGATGACGCTGGTCACGCGCGATGAGCGCATACGGCGGAGTCCGCTGATTCGGACGGTGTGGTGACGGTATCAGAGGAATATACGGATCGGCCTTTCCGCGGCCTTTATTGCAGTCGCTCAATCTCTTGCATTTCGAATCCTCAATAGAGCGCGCCAGAAAGGCCCGGACGGGCCAGAGGCCCGTCATCACACCAGCACTTCCTAGTCGTAGTACTCCAGCCCCAAATGCGTAATCAGCTCTTCACCCCTCAGGTGGCGCAACGTATTCTTCAGCTTCATCAGCTGGATGAACAGATCGTGCTCGGGATAGAGGCCCGGCGCGGTCATCGGGGACTTGAAGTAGAAGCTTAGCCATTCCTGAATGCCCAGACGGCGCAGCTCCGGCGTGCGCTGCGCTAGATCCAGGAAGAGCACCAGGTCGAGTACGATGGGCGCGGCTAGAATCGAATCGCGGCACAGGAAATCCACTTTGATCTGCATGGGATAGCCTAGCCATCCGAAGATGTCGATGTTGTCCCAGCCTTCTTTGTTGTCGCCACGCGGCGGGTAATAGTTGATGCGAACTTTGTGGAAGATATTGCCGTAGAGCTCGGGATACAAGGCCGGCTGCAGAATGTGCTCCAGCGCGCCTAGCTTCGACTCTTCCTTCGTCTTGAACGACCCGGGGTCGTCTAGCACTTCGCCGTCGCGGTTGCCCAGGATGTTGGTCGAATACCATCCGCTCAGCCCTAGCAGACGCGCCTTGAAAGCGGGCGCGAGGACCGTCTTCATCAACGTCTGGCCTGTCTTGTAATCCTTGCCACAGATGGGAACTTCGCGCTCATGCGCGAGTTCGAGCATTGCCGGTATGTCCACCGTCAGGTTGGGCGCACCGTTGGCGAAGGGCACGCCCTCCATGAGCGAAGCGTAGGCATACACCATCGAGGGTGCGATGTTTTCGTCGTTCTCTTTCATCCCTTTTTCGAGCGCCTTCAGGCTTTGGTGCGCGGCACTCTGCTCAATGAAGGTCTCGGTCGAAGCGCACCAGATGGTGATCAGCCGACTGGCTCCGCTTGACTTCTTAAAGTCGCGGATGTCCTGGCGAAGCTGCTCGGCCAGGTCCAGCTTGTTCTTCCCTTTCTTCACGTTCGGCCCGTCAAGTTTTTTGACGTAGTTGTGATCGAACACGGCCTTCAGCGGGTGGATGGCACTGAGCCGCCCTTTCACTTTGTCGAGGAGGTCGCGCTCCAGCACGCCGGCGTTGCGGGCAGCCGCGTACATGTTGTCTTCGAAAATGTCCCAGCCGGTGAAGACCAGATCATTGAGCCCGGCGAGAGGAACGAATTCCTTGATCTTCGGCGAGCGGCCATCGGTACGCTTGCCCAGACGGACGGTTCCCATCTGCGTGAGCGAGCCGATGGGGTGGGCGATTCCCTTGCGCACCGCTTCCACGCCCGCTACAAACGTCGTCGCGACTGCGCCCATGCCCGGGATCATCACGCCTAGCTTGCCAGTGGCGGGCTCGATCGCGCCGTCGTGCCCGGCGCTTTTGTGTGCTTCGCTTGGGGACCCGATGGACTTAACCTCGACGCTCGCCACCTTCTTCGCTGCTACTTTTACTGCGCTCTTCACTGCTGCTGGGGGGAACTTTTTCACCTTCGCCATATTTTGGCTGCTTCCTTGTAGGAACCGAGGGATGTATGCAAACTGATTATGTTCTCTCAGCCGGTGATCTTTTTGCAAACGCGCTCGCCTGAACCCCCGGGAAAACCACTTTAACGGCATGTGCAACGCATTGGGCGGAGGGCGCCGGTGAGTTTCAGGGAAAAATCTCGCCCGCCGGTGTGACCTTGATGGAATGAATTCCGGCAGCAAAGCCGTCGAGGAGGAGGTTGTGGTGCTCAATAATCTGCGAGGCGGTAAGAACCGGGTTATCGCGTGTGAGATGCGCGTCGGCTACCAGCGTCACATCGTAGCCCAGCGTAACCGAACGGCGGCAAGTGGTATCGATGCAGTATTCGGTCATGCCACCGGCAATGACGAGATGGCTGATCATGCGGGTCTGAAGTTCTTCCGCGAGTCTTGTTTCGAAGAAAGAGTCTGACGCCTTCTTTCTGATGACGGGCTCTCCACTGAGCGGGGGAACCGAAGGATGAATCGCCCACGCCGCAGTCTCGGCTTCGATGGGATGTCCCTTGGGACCGTCGTGCTGGATGAAGAAGACGGGCATTCCAGAGGAGCGCGCCTTGCTCAGCAGAACCGCGATATTCGACAAAACACGATCCTGCAGTTCCAGCGGCATCAGCCTCACCAGACCGACCTGAACATCGATTATCACTAGTGCGGATTTCAGTAGCGCGGATTTCACTCAGCCCTCTCCCTCTCCACCCACAACTGCCAAAAGCGCGTGAAGGCTCCCGGCGAAGGCGGCTTCCGTGCTGACCGCCCTGGCACCTACTTCCCGTCCAGATCTATGTTTTTGATCGGCAAGTCCCAATGGCCAATGAGGATTTCAAACCGGCGCTGTTCTTCCTTGGCATACGTGGTCTGGTCGGGCCAAAGCTGCTTCTTCAGCGCGTCTTCGTCGAAGGGCTCATTCGCGGCCGTCGAGTTCTTGAATACGATGGTCACGCGATAGTCCCAGCGCCCGTCTTCGGTCGTGTGATAACGCGGCTGGTCCATCCAGACTTTCAGGATGCGGCCCATTTCCACTTGCTTCTTCAGGAGCGGGTAGTGGTTCTTCTTGAACAGTTGCAGGAACTCGTCTGCATATCCCCATTTGGCCTTGTAATAGTATTCGACCACGAAGGGCTTTCCGGTTTCCGGCGGCGGCTGCGCCGGGAGAGATACTGGGAGTAGTGTCAGAAACAACAGAAGAAATCTCAATTTCATCGCTAATCTCCGTGGGGAGTGATTGTCGCATAGGGTGGGAAAAGGTTCAAAAGGGAGAGGTATCGCGGCTCCAGCTTCGGGCTAACGCCCTGCGATGCTAAGATTGAGTGTGCCCGCCGCTTGCCTCCGCCTCATCGCCATCGACATAGACGGCACCCTGCTCAATCCGGAATTCAAGATTTCCGAGACCGATCTTGCAACGCTCCGGCGCGCGCATGGCCAAGGCATCGAGATCATCCTGGTCACCGGACGCCGCCACACCTTTGCCCTGCCCATCGCTCAACAGCTGGGATTTGATCTCTGGTTGATCAGCTCGAATGGCGCCATCACCCGATCGCTGGGAGGCGAAACCTTTCACCGCGACCTGCTCCCGGAACCGACCTGCCGCGAACTGGTCCGCGTGATGCGGGAATTTCGTGGTCAGACAGTTCTGACTTTTGACAGCAATGATCTTCATGGCAATGATGATGCTTCGGGCAGCATCGTGCTCGAACGTCTGGACGCGCTGGAAGGCAGCATCCAGCGCTGGCTGGAGAAAAACAGGCAGTACATCCAGTTCGTGGTTCCGATCGAGGATGCGCTCACCTGCGATCCTGTGCAGGCCATGTTCTGCGGCCCGATCGCGCACATGCAACGGGCATTGCGAGTCCTCGGAAGCTGCGGCCTGCCCATCACAGTTTTGCGCACCGAGTACCCCGGCCGTGATCTCTCGATTGTCGATGTGCTCAACGCCGGGTGTTCCAAGGGACACGCGCTGGAGCGCTGGGCCAACTACCGGCGCATTACCCGCGAACAGGTCATGGCCATCGGTGATAACTATAACGACATTGAAATGCTTGTCTTTGCCGGCCACCCGTTTATCATGGGGAATGCATCCGAGGAGCTGCGTGCCCGGGGCTGGACGCTTACCTGCTCGAATGCCGAAAGCGGCGTAGCCGCCGCCATCGAGCACGCGCTCTACGGAAAAGCGCTTGACCCGGTGGTCGTGGAACAGATTCGCACACCACCTGCGATCGTGACCAGCTTGTGATGATTGGACGAGGATGATTTGCAGAGGATGATTTGCAGAGGATGATTCACAGAAGACGATTCGCGATTCGGGCTTGGAAAATTGCGCCGATGGGCGCCGCGCTTTTCTTTGATTTGGCCGTCGCCGTCGCTCTGCTCGCTCGTCCCGCTACTGCCGCCGAGTTGGCTATCCTCCGCAACGGCTTCACCATCCGCCACGAGCATCGCCTGGTGATGGGAGCAACGACTCGCCTCTATCTCGCTGCCGACGATTCCAACTTCACCGACGTGCCTACGGAGGAGATCACCGGCTACGAAAAAGATCTCTCCATACCGGTGCCACCGCCAGCGAGTTCGCACGCCTCCGTCCCCGCTTCGTCGGTGTCTGCGAAATCAGAGTTTGCGAGATCTGGATCCGTTAAATCCGGGCCTGCGCCCCCACTGAATGAAGTGGTGAACGTCGCCAGCGCCGCCTATCATCTTGATCCGGACCTGGTAAACAGCGTCATTCATGCCGAAAGCGGATTCAACGCGCATGCCGTTTCCCCCAAAGGCGCCCGCGGGCTCATGCAGTTGATGCCCGGTACCGCCAGCCAACTGGGCGTGAACGACTCCTTCGATCCGCAAGCCAATGTCACGGGCGGAAGCCGCTATCTGCGTGAACTTCTGGAACGCTACGATTTCGATCTGGTCAAAGCATTGGCCGCTTATAACGCGGGTCCCGAGCGGGTCGAGCAGTATCGGGGAGTGCCGCCATTTCGCGAAACCCGCGCCTACGTGGCCCGCATCGTGCACGAATACAACACCAAGAAGACTGCCCAGGAAAAAGCGGCGAAACAAAAAGCGGCCTCCGCTCGGGCGGCGAGCAAGGCTCCTAGCAAGGCTCCGAGCCACGCCCAAGGCACTGCGAAACCCACCGGCGGGACTGTCGCCGCCGGATCTCCGCGTTGATTTTCCCAAGGCGCACCATCCCAGCGCACACATCCCAACGTTGACCCTGCTTCCTCTCTCATTTACCTTCATTCCGGGGGCTTGCTCGCTGCAACTCAGTCACTCCTCTGCTTCGCGCCAAATAGTTAGCACCGCACCAGAGAGAATCAGCAAGGCGGAATGAATAGAACTGAATGAATAAAAAACGATACGCAGCCTATGCCGTCGTCTTTCTGGTTCTGGCCGCGCTGGTTTATCTGCAGTTTCGCACCTGGCGGGACTTCGAGTGGGCTCGGCTGTTTCAGTACGGGCTGAACTGGCGCCATATTTTTCACGGGGTAGCGCTCATCTACTTCGCCTATTGGCTGCGGGCGGTTCGGTGGAAAATTTTTCTTCGACCGGTACGCAAGCACGCCTCCCTGCTGGGATTGCTTCCACCCACTTTGATCGGGTTCACCGGACTCGCCTTGCTCGGCCGACCGGGGGAGTTGATTCGTCCCTATTTGATAGCCCGCCGAGAGAACCTCCCATTCGCCTCGCAAGTTGCCGTCTGGACCGTGGAGCGAATTTTTGATGTCGGCGGTTTTACCGTCCTGTTGGTGGCGGGCATTTTTCTGCCCTCGAAGCTGCGCGCCTTTACCGAAGCCGCGCCGCCGGAAGTCAGGGAGTGGATTCATCTCACGGGATACGCTCTGATGGCGCTCGTACTCGGTCTGCTTTCCGCAGCCGTGGTAATGGCCTACCGGGGGAATCGGATCGCGCAGTGGGTCGAAGGCCGCTTTTCCCATCTCGCCGAGAACCTGGGCCATCGCATCGCGCAAAAAATTCGCGAGTTTACCGTGGGGCTTAATACCATTCACGGCCCGTTCGCATTCCTCCAGGTGTCAGCCGTGTCGGTGGCGATGTGGTGGGTTATTGCCTTGTCTTACAAGGAAGTAACGCACGCTTATGGCGCACCTATGGCTGCCTTGAGCACTACCAAGGTTCTGCTGCTCATGGGTTCCAGCATGATCGGCTCCATGGTGCAGTTGCCCGGCGTGGGCGGCGGGTCGCAGCTGGCCACCATCAGCGCGCTCGACCACGTCTTTCATATTGTCCCCAAGGAACTCGCGGTCAGTTGCGGCATCATGCTGTGGCTGGTGACGTTTGTCGCCGTGGTTCCCGTGGGATTGCTGCTCTCCCATCGCGAACGGTTGTCGCTGCGCAAGCTTTCGGCGGAAACCGCACAGGCCGAGGAAGGCGCGGCGGTTGAGGAAGCAACGTAAATCGCCGATGGGTCAGCTTATTCGAATTTGGCATTCTGATCAGATACGCAACTTTTTCCAAGGCTGGTTCGTATCAACAGACACGAGGTGATCATGGAGACTCCCGCTCTGTCTCAACCCACTTCGGGCCGCTATGCTCGAGTTGCCAGTCCCATCCACACGATTTTGGTGATCGTCGTGTTGGGTGGTTGGTCGTTACTGGCAAAGATGTCTTCCGACCGACTCAGTGCGTCGTCTAATCCGAACCGCGTGCGTCTTTATTTGACCGCCATTTTCCTAGAGTGGTTCGTCTTCGCTATTGTGGTGGCGGGCGTGCGGTGGAGTGGCGCTTCTGTGCTCCTTGTTGTCGGAGAGCGTTGGCGTTCGGCCCGACAGGTGCTCCGCGATATTGGAATAGCCGCTGCGTTCTGGATTGTCGCGACGGCGTTACTTTGGCTATTTAGCAAGCTCCTGCGTGTCCCCGACATGCCTCACAATATGCAACTGATGCTCCCGCGTGGAGTCGCGGAGGTCGCAACCTGGATAGCGCTCTCCGTGAGCGCCGGTATCTGCGAGGAGACGATCTTTCGAGGTTACCTACAACGTCAGTTTGTGTCCCTGACTAAGAGCGCTCCCGCCGGCATTCTCATTTCTGCCGTGGCGTTCGGCGCGGCGCACGCCTACCAGGGTCCCCGGTTTGTGGTTCTAATCAGCCTGTTCGGAGCGATGTTCGGGATTCTGGCCTATTGGCGCGGAAGCGTTCGCCCTGGAATGATCGCCCATGCGTGGCAGGATTCATTGGGCGGAGTGATTGCTGGTTTAACCAGGCATTAGAGTATCCGCGGTATCAATGACGGGAACTTAGTTGCCGGGATTCGGTCCGCCTGCATCGCCTGCTACAATCGTGTTGATTCCAGAGTGCAACCAAGCGCATGAAATGCCCCTTCTGCGGGTTTGAAAATGACAAAGTCGTGGATTCGCGCGAGAGCAAGGAAGCGGATTCCATACGCCGCCGCCGCGAATGCCTGAAGTGCGAAAAGCGCTTTACCACCTACGAGCGCATCGACGAAATCCCTTATATGGTGGTGAAAAAAGACGGGCGCCGCGAGCGTTTTGACCGTCAAAAAGTGCTCAACGGCCTGATGCGCGCCTGCGAGAAGCGGCCGGTGCCGATCAGCAAGCTGGAACAGATCGTCAATGAAGCCGAGAGCTTCGTCATTGAGTCGGCCGAGCGCGAGCGCAAGACCAGCGAAATCGGCGAGCTGATCATGAACCGCCTGCGCCGCTACGACAAAGTCGCGTATGTCAGGTTCGCCTCCGTCTATCTGGACTTCAAAGACGTGCAGGAATTCATGACGGAACTGAAGGACCTAATCAAGGCGAAGGATAAAGAGAAAGAAGCGTCTGAACCAAAGGGAAAAGTCAAATCGGGTGATCGGGCGATCGAGAACCTGGGTTCCCGCGGGTTTTGATGACCCGATCACCCGTTCACCCAATGACCCGAGCCTTGTCTGACTATCTATGACCCACAAAGTTACCCTCATCCCCGGCGATGGAATCGGCCCCGAAGTCATTCAGGCCACGGTTCGCATGGTTGAAGCGACCGGCGTCAAGTTCGAATGGGAAAGCTTCGCCGCTGGCGCCGAAGCCTTTGAAAAATACCACGATTACATTCCCAAGGAACTCAGCGAATCGATCGAGCGCACCCGCGTCGGACTGAAGGGTCCCGTGACTACGCCGATCGGCGGCGGCTTCTCCAGCATCAATGTCGAACTGCGCAAGCGCTTTGAACTGTTCGCCAACTTTCGGCCCATCCGCAACCTGCCGCATATTCCCACTCGCTATCCGGGCATCGATTTGATCGTGGTGCGCGAAAATACCGAAGGACTTTATTCCGGCATCGAACACGAAGTTGTTCCCGGAGTGGTCGAGAGCATCAAGGTGATCAGCGAAAAGGCTTCCACTCGCATCTCGCGTTTCGCCTTTGAGCATGCCCGCAAGAACAAACGCAAGAAAATCCATTGCATCCACAAAGCCAACATCATGAAGATGTCCGATGGATTGTTTCTGCGCTGCTCGCGCAACGTCGCGAAGGAATATCCCGAGATCACCTACGGCGAGCACATTGTCGACAACACCTGCATGCAATTGGTGATGAACCCGTACCAGTACGACATGTTGCTGCTGGAGAATTTCTACGGCGACATTATTTCCGATCTGTGCGCCGGACTGGTCGGCGGACTTGGTCTGGTGCCCGGCGCGAATTTCGGCCACGAGTGCGCCATCTTCGAAGCCGTCCATGGCTCGGCGCCCGATATTGCCGGAAAGAATATTGCCAATCCTACGGCCGTGTTGCGATCCGCGCTGCTTATGCTGCGCCATCTCGGCGAGGTCGACGCGGCGTGGAAGATCCGCAACGCCATCGATGAGGTCTACCGGGACCGCAGCAAACTTACACGCGACGTGGGCGGCAGCGCGGGTACCTCGGAGTTCGCCGACGCCATTATTCAGGCACTGGAATCGCAGGCATCCACCGCGGTAGCGCCGTAAAGACGCGGCTTTCCGCGCCCAGGCGGCCGTATATACAACAGCAGCCAGTCCTCTGTTAAACTGATGCGTTTCGGGGAACGTGCCGGACGAGACTGTATCGCCGGTTGTTCCTGGGGGCTATCGTGAAGGGCATCGAAATCCCGTACCATCGCGGACTGCACCGCTTCGCCATCTTCACCGCATGCGCCACCCTCGTCCTGATCGTTGCCGGAGCGCTGGTCACCAGCAATGACGCCGGCTTATCTGTCCCCGACTGGCCAACCACCTTCGGCTCGTTCTACAAAATGCCCGCCATGGTTGGCGGCATAAAGTACGAACATGGCCATCGCATGGTGGCAGAGTTCGTCGGACTGCTCACCATCATCCTGGCCGTCTGGACCTGGGTAGCAGAAAAACGCCACTGGCTGCGCCTTCTGGGCCTGGCCGCGCTTGCGACCGTCATCTTGCAAGGCATTCTCGGCGGACTGACTGTCTTATTTTTTCTGCCCGCACCCATCTCCAGCGCGCACGCCGCCGTGGCGCAGACGTTCTTCTGTATCGCCGTCGCGATCGCCGTCTTCACCGGGCGCCGCTGGGTCGAAGAAGAACCGCGCGCCGAACTCGACCAGCGCCGTCCCGCTCTTTTTACTTTGACCGTGCTCTCGATTTTTGTGCTCTATGTGCAGCTGATCCTGGGAGCCATGTTCCGCCACCACGGCTTGAGCTGGTGGCCGCACGTCATCAACGCGGCCGTCGTGGCCATCGTCCTCTCCTGGACTGCGGTTCGCGCCATCTCCGTCTACCCGCAGGTGGACGCCGTCCGCCGTCCGGCAATCGCCATGCTTGGCCTGATGGTCGCGCAGCTCTGCCTGGGATTTCTCGCCTTCATCACCCGCGTCATGTGGGGAAGAGACGCCTTGCAGCCCGAACTGCCCATGGTGACCTCGACCGTAGTCCACGTCGCCGTAGGAGCGCTGCTTCTCGCGACGACCGTTGTTCTAGCCATCCAGGTTTGGCGGCACGTCCCGGTTGCATTCGAAGAGCGCGTCCCCGGCCAGGATCAGAAACCGGTCGCCGCATAGGTTGGATCGGGTCATCGAGCCATCTAAACCCAGCAAAGATTTGGTTTTCGATCACCCGATGACCGATCACCCGATCAGCTCTGGATGATAATCCTCCCGTTCCCGCGTAGAATGGCCTGTGGCTCCGAACTCAACTGCCATCGACTTCGCTCCGCCGGCCCGACCTGCCAAATCCGCTGGTCAGCCCATCATTGCCGTTCGCGATCTGGTCCACCGTTATCAGGAGCGCAACGCGCTCAACGGTGTCTCCTTCGACGTTCACCCCGCCGAACTTTTCGGACTTTTGGGCCCGAACGGCAGCGGCAAGACCACTCTGTTCCGTATTCTTTCGACGCTCATGGTCCCCACCTCCGGCAGCGCCACCATCGCCGGCTTCGACGTGGTACGCCAGCCCGGAGCGTTGCGCCGGCACATCGGCGTCGTCTTTCAGGCGCAGAGCGTCGACGCCAAGCTCACGGCTTACGAAAACCTCTGGCATCAGGGACACCTCTACGGCCTGCGCGGCCCCGAGCTCAAGGCACGAATCAATGAAATCCTGACGCGCGTCGGATTGCTCGACCGCTCGGCCGATCGTGTAGAAACTTTCTCTGGAGGCATGCAGCGGCGCATCGAGCTTGCCAAGGGTCTGCTTCATCATCCCGAGGTTCTGCTGCTCGACGAGCCCACTACCGGCCTCGATCCTGGCGCCCGGCGCGATCTTTGGCAATACCTGCAGATCCTTCGGGATCAGGAGCGCGTCTCCGTCATCGTGACTACGCACCTGATGGAAGAAGCCGAACGCTGCGACCGGCTCGCCATCCTGAATGAAGGCAACCTGGTGGCGCTAGGCACGCCCGAGGCACTGACCCGCGAGATCGGCGGCGACGTCATTCTGCTGGAAGCGCGCGACCCGCAAGTGTTGGCCGACCAGATTCGCACCAAGTTTCACGTCGATGCCACGGTCATGGATAAGCAGGTCCGCACCGAAATCGAAAACGGACATCGCTTCGTTCCCGACGTAGTCGAAGCTTTCCCCGGAGAAATCCAGTCGCTGAGCGTGAGCAAGCCCACGCTGGAAGACGTTTTCATCCACCGCACCGGCCACCGCTTCTGGAGCGAAGACGCCGAAGCGGTGCCGGAAGCCGGTAAGAAGGGCAAGAAGAAAAGCACAAAGAAGCTCGATCACTGACGCTGCTAAACTTAGAGCCAATGGCAACCCGTAGCGCGACCTTTCCCGCAACCGCTCCCGCATCTGCCGGAGTTCTGCTGCCCGCCTTTACACTCTGGTGGCGCGAAGTCGTACGCTTCTACCGTCAGCGCGCGCGTGTGGTCGGCGTAATCCTTTCTCCCCTCTTGTTCTGGATCGTGCTCGGATCCGGTTTCGGAACGTCTTTTCGTTCCGGACAGGCTGCCGGCCAGCAGCACTATCTGGATTATTTCTATCCCGGCACGCTGGTGATGATCGTCCTGTTCACTGCGATTTTCACTATGATGTCGGTGATCGAAGACCGCAACGAAGGCTTCCTGCTTTCGGTGCTGGTGGCGCCGGTGCCGCGCGCGGCTATTGTTCTGGGAAAAGTTTTGGGCGGCACCACGCTGGCCGCCGTCCAGGGATTGATTTTCCTGGTCTTCTCGCCGTTCGTTGGCATACACCTGACTTTGGCTTCGTTCGGGCTGATCGTCCTCACCGTGTTTCTGGTGTCGTTTGCCCTGACCGCGCTTGGCTTCGCCATCGCCTGGCCCATGGATTCCACGCAAGCCTTTCACGCCATCATCAATTTGTTCCTGATTCCGCTGTGGCTGCTTTCAGGAGCGCTCTTTCCTCTGTCCAAGGCTTCAGGATGGATTCGCTGGCTCATGTACGCCAATCCGCTGACCTACGGCGTCGAAGCGCTGCGCACGCTGATGTATCCCGAGGCGCCCAGCACATTCCCGCTACCCGCATCGATTTTGACGTTACTGCTGTTTGCGCTGTTCATGTTCGGGCTAGCCTTCGCGCTGGCGAACCGGCGCACGACGAAGCCCGCAGCGTAGGGCAATTTTCTAATCTTGTAATTTGGTAATTTTGTAATTTGAGAACGAGAAGATCGGCCGCTTCTAGATTACAGAATTACCCGATTACCAAATTACAAAATGTCCTTAGACATTCTTGCCCTGGCCGCGCACCGTGACGACGTGGAACAGACCTGCGGCGGAACTCTGCTCAAGATGGCCGCGCGCGGATATCGCACCGGCATCCTCGACCTCACGCAAGGCGAGATGGGGACGCGCGGTACCGCTGAAGACCGCGCGCGCGAAGCGGCGGAGGCGGCGCGCATCCTGGGAGTCGCCTGGCGACACGCACTCGATATTTCTGACGGGCGCGTCGAAAATACCTGGGAGAATCGGCTGAAGGTCGTCCGCGTACTTCGCGAGCAGCGGCCGCGGGTGCTGATCCTTCCCTATTGGGAGGGACGGCATCCGGATCACTACACGGCGTCGGTGCTTGGATATGAAGCGGCGTTTCTCTCGGGACTGGCCAAGCTCGCCGTCAGCCATCAGCCGTCAGCCATCAGTGACCCCGGTGGCGATTCGGCTGCGCCTCATCGTCCTTTCAAAATTATTTACGCCAGCCTGTATCGCGACGTGCGGCCCACTTTTGTCGTCGACATCAGCGAACAGTTCGAAGCGCGCATGGCATCGCTAATGGCTTACAAGTCTCAGTTCACTGACCAGCAGGCCGGCAGCGGAATCTTTCCGGCGCAAAAGGAGATTCGAGCGCGGGTGGAGTCCATGGCCCGCTTCTACGGCATGATGGGCGGCGTCACCTATGCCGAGCCGTTTGTGCAGAAGGAAGTCGGGCTGGTGGATGACGTGATGGCGATTCCGGTGAAGTCGATTTAACCCCCCTTATAAATGAGCGAACGACTCATTCAGATTTTGCCTCGGCGTGTACTCGCAGTCGTAGGAGTGTTTGCTGGAGGAGCATCATCTTAACCGAGGACAAAATCATGTACCCAAGCCGGCCGTATTTCATCTAACCCGGAGATTGGGTTAGCCTGAGATGCCATGAAGAAGAAGATCGGGTTTGCAGTAGCCATGGTGCTGGTCGGACTGGCATTGTTGTCCACTCGCTACTATATGGTGGACTTGCCGGTATGGCATTTCTTTGGCGGCGGCAAAGGGCCCGACCCCGTGACCTTGCACCTGCAGGGGGAATTCGTGGAGAGCAATCTGGGCGCGGCGGAAGAGCCGGCCGGATCACTTACCGTGCGCATGATTGCGCAGCAATTTGTTTTCGTGCCTCAGTGCATCGTGGTCCCTGCAGGCGTTCCCATTACGTTTCGAATTACCAGCGCCGATGCCGTGCACAAGCTGAGCTTCCTGGGTACGAACTACGGCCTCGAAGCTGTGCCTGGAGTGGTCACCGAGGAGACCTTTACTTTTGCGAAGGCAGGGGAATTCAAGATCCCCTGCCATGAGTTCTGCGGCGCCGGCCATTACGCGATGAGAGGCCATCTGAAAGTGGTGCCTCGAGATCAGTTTGCCTCCTTGCTTCCGGGCGAAAGGCGGACTTGTGAGCCACGCTAGTCAGGGTGTGCGCCTGCGAATCGGGGCCCGATGGCCTGGAACCCTGTTGGTTCTGCTTGCGATTACGCTCTTATTGTCGGGAAGGGATTCTTCCGCGCAGAAAGAGAATTCCGAGCCTCCGGTTCGCATCCCTTCAGACGTGGCCTGGACCGAAGAAACCCTGACGATTATTTCCAGGGGCGACGCTTTTCGCGGACTGCTCCTCGCCCGGCGCTGCAATCATTGTCATGGCGAAGAGGGCTTCAGCTCCGTTCCCGGCTTCCCCAACCTGGCGGGCGAGGACCGCTTGTCGTTCTGGAAACAGATGCAGGATTTTCGATCCGGCAAGCGTACATCACCCGTGATGCAGGGCATCGCCGAGGGATTTTCCGCGCGCGACGCGGCCGATTTGGCGGCGTATTACGCCATGCTGCCGACGGCAAGCGATCCGCAAGATAACCGCTCGTTTCCGCAGTCCATGTCCGACTCCGCGCGTGCCTCGATGGCCATCCGCCTCATTGTTTTCGGAGATGGGCAGCGCGGCATCCCGCCCTGCCAGTCATGCCACGGTCCGGTGAGTTATGTGAAGGGAGCTCCCCCGCTCGCTACCCAGAACGGCGCTTATCTGGAGGAGCAGCTCGAGCATTTTTCCAATGGCGATCGGGCCAACGATATTAACGTTCGGATGCGTAGTATCGCGAGACAGTTAACGGCGGAGGAGAAGACGGCAGTTTCGGAATACTACGGCGCCGGACATGGGCCGGGAGTGAACTCACGGTAGTGTTGAGGATCCCGCCCTTCGCGATAGGGCGGGCCACCCGCCGGAGTTCCCGCCGTATAATAACCGGTTACTCATAACAGGAGATTTCATCATGGCCACTCTTACCGAACCCGCCACCCCGACTCAAACCAAGACCCGCATTGAATCCGACAGCATGGGGAAGATCGAAGTCCCGGCGAATGTTTACTGGGGGGCGCAGACGCAGCGCTCGCTGCTGCATTTCAATATTGGGCGCGACACTATGCCTCCGGAGCTGATTCACGCTTTTGGCACGCTCAAGAAGGCTTGCGCTCTGGTGAATCAGGACTTGGGCAAACTGCCTGCCGACAAGGCTAAGCTCATCGTCGAAGCCGCCGACGAAGTCATCTCCGGCAAGCTGGATGACCAGTTTCCGCTGCGCATTTGGCAGACCGGCAGCGGCACGCAGACTAACATGAATGTGAATGAGGTCATCTCGAATCGCGCTATTGAAATTGCGGGCGGGGAAATGGGATCGAAGAAGCCGGTGCATCCGAACGATCACGTCAACATGTCGCAGTCGTCGAACGATACGTTTCCGGCGGCCATGCACATTGCGGCGGCGGAGCGGGTGAAGAACGCTTTGATCCCGGCGATCAAGACGGTGCGCGATGCGATTTTGGCCAAGGCTCAGGAATTCCATGACGTGGTAAAGATCGGACGCACGCACCTGCAGGATGCCGTGCCGCTGACTTTCGGGCAGGAGTTCGGCGGCTGGGCGAGCCTGCTCGATCGCGACATCAAGCGCCTGGAGCAGGTGCTGGAGGGCCTTTACGATCTGGCGATCGGTGGGACCGCGGTGGGGACGGGACTGAATACGCATCCCGAATTCGCGGAACGCGCAGCGAAACAGATTGCGCAACTCACAGGGCTTCCCTTCCGCTCCCATGGCAACAAGTTCGCCGCGCTTTCGGCGCACGATGAAATCGTGTTTGCGCAGGGCGCTATGGAAACTTTGGCCGCTTCGCTGATGAAGATCTCTAACGATATCCGGTGGCTGGCTTCCGGTCCGCGGTGCGGGCTGGGCGAGCTTTCGATTCCGGAGAATGAGCCGGGATCGTCCATCATGCCGGGGAAGGTTAATCCCACGCAGTGCGAAGCGATGACTATGGTCTGCGTGCAGGTGCACGGAGCTACGGCCGCGGTGGGATTCGCCGGATCGCAGGGCAACTTTGAACTTAACGTGTTCAAGCCGGTGATGATCTATAACTTCCTGCATTCGGTCACGCTCGTCACCGACGCCTGCCACGGCTACGTGGAGTACATGCTCAAGGGGATTGAAGTCGATCGCGCCAAGGTGGACTTCTACGTTAAGAATTCGCTGATGCTGGTCACGGCGCTGGCTCCGAAGGTGGGATACGACAAGGCGGCGCAGATTGCGCACGTGGCGCACGTCGAGCACTCGAGCCTACGCGAGGCGGCGTTGAAGCTGAAACATCTCACGGGTGAAGAGTTTGATGCGCTGGTTAAGCCGGAGAAGATGACGCATCCGTAGAGATTGCTCGGTTGCGGGGGACAGCCCCGCCACCACACGGTCGCTTTGCTACTTTGGCGTCGCGCTGATTGGTACCGGCGCATTTTTCGGTGTGCTCAGGTAGCCGGTGATCTTGTTCTTGTCCACTGACCAGACTACGAGTTCATACAGCATGTGATCGCGTCCGGTGTAGAACTGCACGGGCTCGCTCTGGTTCTTGTCTTTTTTCTCGATGGTTTTGTCGTCGGCGGTGACGTCCAGCGAGTACTTGCCGCGTTTGGGATCGGTCTTCTTGAGCTGCAAGGCCACGGTAGAGAATGCCTGCGGCTTGGCTCCCTTCAGCAAGGTGAACTCGTAGTATTGGCGGTCGCCTTTGTGTTTGAGGGCTTCCAGATCGCCGCGTGTATTGGCGATCAGTCCGCTCTGCACATTGAGATCGCCCATGGTGGTCTGCAGTTTCGCGATGGTCGCCTCAAGCGATGCCTTGGTGGCGGCCACATCGGTCTTTACGCCGCCGACATCGGTCTTCACGGAGCCAACTTCTCCGGAAACGGCGCTCACATCTTTCTTCTCTTGTTCCGCCTGTGCGGCAATGCTTGCGGCTGCGGCTTGTTGCTGGCGCTGCAGTTCGTTAGCACGCGTCGCCAATTCTTTTTTGGTCATGCCCAGTTGCTGGGCCAGGGTCTCAGAATCGGCTTCGGCGGACTGCATGCGCTTGGTCAGATCGCCAATTTGTTTTTGGCTGGCGGTCTGATCTTGCGTGACCTTTTCGAGCTTGCCGTGCTGGTCGTAAATGAAAAACGCCGACGCGCCGGCATAGGCAACGGCCAGCACGATAAGGATCCATTTGCCGACGTTGCTCTGCGGCTCGGGGTGGTAGACGGTCGGTTCGCCTTCAGACATACGTGGGCTCCGGTTGAATTGTGGACTGTAGAACCTATTGTTTGTGAGATGAGCCTTGCTGTCAATTGCGTTTCGGGTTCTTGGGCGGACGCAACTTGCGCGACCCGTTCTTCGGACCTGACTGAAGGTCGGCGGAGAACCGGGCGTCCCACCCGGTGGGAGCCTTCGACTGAGGTCAGGGCAGGCGGGCGAGACGCCGTTTCTCCATAGATTCAGGGTATATACTGAATCGTTTTCGGCGATCATTTCTTGAGTACGCGCGCCCAGCGCGCCAGAAAGGTAACAGACTATGGCTTCTCCCGCAGTGGCTTTTGCCCGCAATAATCAACCGCGTTTTCTTGATGAGCTGAAGAACCTTCTTCGCATCCCCAGCGTCAGCACGCTCGATGAACACAAAGGCGACGTGCTGAAGGCGGCAGAATTTGTGGCCGCTGAGCTGCGCCGCATTGGGATGGACAATGTCGAGATCATCCCGACCAAAGGACATCCGCTGCTCTACGCCGACTGGCTGCACGCGCCTGGCAAGCCAACCGTTCTGATGTATGCGCACTACGATGTGCAGCCGCCCGATCCTTTGGACGAATGGCACACGCCGCCGTTTGAACCGACGGAACGCAACAATAACATCTACGCGCGCGGCGCGGTCGACGACAAAGGGCAGCTCTGGATGGAAGTGAAAGCGCTCGAGTCTCTGATGCAGGCCCATGGGGGCAAGCTGCCAATCAACGTGAAGATCATTTTTGAAGGCGAGGAAGAAGTGGGCGGCGAATCGATTGCCGAGTACGTCCGCAAACAGAAGGCGAAGTTGAAGGCGGATTTCGCGCTGGTCTGCGACACGGAACTGTTCGCGCCGGATATTCCAACTCTTTGCGTCGGACTGCGTGGCCTGGTGTACACGGAGATTGAAGCGTTCGGGGCCAAGACCGACCTGCACTCCGGCGTGTATGGCGGCGCGGCGCCGAATCCGTTGTTTGCGCTGATTGAGATCATCAGCAAGTTGAAAGATGCGAAGGGGAAGGTGCTGATCCCGGGCTTTTACAAGAACGTCAAAGTGCCCAGCAAAGATGAGTTGAAGGCGTGGAAACGGCTGCCTTTCAACGAAGAGCACTATCGCAAAACCGAAGTCGGCTCCAAGGTGCTGACCGGCGAGCCGGGATATTCGGTGCTGTATCGGACTTGGGCGCGTCCAACGCTGGAGGTGCACGGCATGCCGGGTGGGTTTGTGGCTGCGGGAGCGAAGACGGTGATTCCGGCGAAGGCATCGGCCAAGGTTTCCATGCGACTGGTGCCGAACCAGGAGGTGGACGACATCCTCAAGCGCTACACGGCATTCGTCAAAAAACTGACACCCAAGGGAATCGACCTCAAGATCAAGGTTTGGAGCAAGGGGCCGGCATCCGTGGTCGGCACCGACAACCGGTTTATCGAAGCGGCTACCGAGGCGCTGCACGACACGTTCAAAAAAGAAACCGTGTTTATTCGCTCCGGCGGTTCGATTCCGATCGTGACCGATTTCCAGGACGTGCTGAAGATTCCATCGGTCATGATGGGGTTTGGGCTTCCCGACGACAATTTGCATGCTCCGAACGAGAAGTTTCACATCCCGAATTTCCATCGGGGGATTGAAACGATTTGTTTGTTCTTTGAGAAGCTGGGGTAAGTTCGGGTCTAGCAGGTTGCGGAAAAACTCGATGTGAAGCGGACGCAGTACCACGAAACTCTCTTGTTTCCACAGCACAACCTGATAAGAAGAAGGCATGCGCGGAAAAGACGAGCAACAGTTGGACGTGTTTAGCTACGTAAGCCCAGAGCAGCGAGTGCCCCAAGACCACCCCTTGCGTCCTCTTCGTGTCATGACCGATGAGGCATTAAGAGAACTGCAACCACGATTCCACAAGCTGTATGCGAAAACCGGGCGGCCGTCGATCGCGCCGGAGAAGTTGTTGCGAGCGCTCCTGCTGCAAGCGCTGTACTCGGTGCGCAGCGAGCGGCTGTTGATGGAACAGCTCGACTATAACCTGCTGTTCCGTTGGTTCGTGGGCTTGAACATGGACGACGCCATTTGGGATGTGACCGTATTCACCAAGAACCGCGAGCGGTTGCTCGATGGGGACATTGCCGAAGCCTTCTTCCAAGCTGTGCTCCAGCAGGCACGCGAGCGGAGTCTGCTCTCGGACGAACACTTCACGGTGGATGGAACGCTACTGGAAGCGTGGGCGAGTGTGAAGAGTTATCAGCGCAAGGATGCGAAGAACACCGTCCCGCCGGACGATCCTGGCAATGCGACAGTGGACTTCCACGGGGAGAAGCGGTCCAACGAGACGCATCAATCGAAGACGGACCCGGATGCGAAGATGGCACGCAAAGGCAAGGGCAAAGAAGCGAAGCTGAGTTACAACGGGAATCTGCTGGTGGAGAACCGCCACGGACTGATCGTGAACAGCCAGGTGTTCGAGGCCAACGGAACGGCGGAGCGCGATGCCGCGCTGGTGATGCTGGAACAGATTCCGGGCACGAAACAAGTAACCGTGGGCGGCGACAAGGCCTATGACACGGCAGATTTCGTGGCCGAATGCCGCAACCTCAAGGTCACGCCGCACGTGGCTCAAAATCTGGAGCGACCCGGTGGAAGTGCGATTGATGCTCGCACGACGCAGCACCCTGGATATGCCATCAGTCAGAGGAAGAGGAAGCGTATCGAAGAGTGCTTCGGATGGCTGAAGACGATCGCGCTGTTGCGGAAAGTTCGGCATCGTGGAATCTTCAAGGTGGGATGGGTCTTCACCTTCGCGGCCGCGGCCTACAACTTAGTCCGTATGAGGAATCTGGCGATTCAAGCGACGTAAGCCGAGGTCGCACTGTGCTCGCAGGCCCGAAAATAAATCCGCGGGACACCAGCGGATGCAGCCAGAACCCTTCCCGAATCACAAAATCACTAAGACTGGAGAGAATCTAAGTCGCGGAGTCCATTTTTCCGCAGCCTGCTAGGGATGGAGTTTTCGTGAATTGTCATCCCGAGCGAAGCGAGGAACCTGCATTTTGCGGCGGACTGCGGATCCCTCGCTTCGCTCGGGATGACAAGGTTTTACGCCCACGGGGTAACAGCCATGAACCGGGCCAGTGACTCGCCAATTCCGCGCCTTCAGGTAAAATGTAGGTTGAGGTTGCGCTGCAGGCGTGCAGCGGATTTTCGCGTCCTTCGAAGCTTTTCGATTTCAATTCTGAACTGAAGGCGGTTTGATGCCACTGAAGGTAACTCCCAAGAAACAAGCGGCGGAAGATCCACGACATACACAGGCGGTGCAGAGCTACGAGTCAGGGCTTCGTGCTTTGCAGGAGCATAAGTTCGAGAAAGCCAAAGGCCATCTGCAGAAAGCACTGAGCGGGCCGGACAAGTCCTTGGTCGACCGGGCCCAGGTGCATATCGCCACCTGCGACAAGCATATGAAAGAACCGGCGTTGCAGTTCAAAACGACGGAAGAACATTACGACTACGCGGTGTGGCTGATCAACTCGGGTGACTACGTGGCGGCGCGCGAGCACCTCGACAAGCTATTGAAGCAGGCACCCAAGGCCGACTACATTCTGTACGGGCTGGCCGCGTTGCATTGCCTGACCGGTCACGTCGAAGAATCGCTCAAGACGCTCAACGAGGCGATTCAGGCAAAACCCGCGCTGCGCTTCCAGGCGCGAAATGATACCGACTTCCAGAATCTGGCGGAAGATCCGCGCTTTACCGAACTGCTTTATCCGGATCCGGGCGCCGAATCTGAGCCGCAGGAAGAAGAAGCGAGCGCGTACTAGGAACCCGCGCGCTGCCGGCTTAACTTCGATTGAGTCATTGAATCATTGAAAACCTATCCAATGACTCAATGATTTAATGATTCCATATTAGGGCTGTATGCTTCCCCACTTGCGCACGAGTTCATCCGACACCGGCAAGGCTGGCCCCGAACTGCGGGTGGTCGCAATCGGGGGCGGCACCGGCCTTTCCACGCTGCTGAAGGGGCTGAAGCGTTACGTCATGACGCCGGCGCTGGCCGTCTCCGGTCAGCCTACCATTCGCGAATTGTGCGGCGTGGTGACGGTGAGCGACGACGGCGGATCGAGCGGGCGTCTGCGCAAAGAGCTCAACATGCTGCCGCCGGGGGATGTGCGCAATTGCATCGTCGCGCTGTCTGAAGACGAAGCCCTGCTCTCGCGGCTGTTCCAGCATCGCTTTCAGAAGGGCTCCGGACTGGAAGGCCACAGCTTTGGAAATCTTTTTCTGGCGGCGCTGACTTCGATTACCGGAGACTTTGCGGAGGCGGTGCGGCTTTCTTCGGAAATTCTGCTCACACGCGGGCATATCTATCCGGCAACCATGGCGAGCGTGGAATTGGATGCGCTAATGGAAGACGGGACGCGGGTGCGCGGCGAGACGAGGATCACGGCGAGCAAAGGCAAGATTCGGGAACTGGTTCTGGTGCCTCCCGACGTCGAACCGCTTCCGGAGACGCTGGAAGCAATCGCTGGCGCCGACCTGATCACGATCGGGCCCGGATCGCTCTTCACCAGCCTGATTCCGAACCTATTGGTGCGCGGGATCCCCGAGGCTATTCTTGACTCAAATGCGGTCAAGGTATTCGTTTGCAATTTGATGACGCAGGTAAATGAAAGTCTTAGTTTAAGCGCGGCGGACCACATTCGCGCGCTCAACGACCATGCCGGCGTCCAGTTGTTCGACTACACGCTGCTCAATCGCAAGACGGCGTCGCCGGACATGAAGGCCAAATACGCTCTGGAGGGAGCTTCGCAGATCGTGGTCGATCTGGAGGCGATCGAGGCGCTGGGCGTATGTCCTGTGCTGGGGGATTATCTGGAAGAGGGCGAGGTGGCGCGGCACGCTACGGACCGGGTGGCGCACGACCTGGTGGCGCTGATGGCGCAAGCGCCGGATCGGCAGACGATCCGGAGTTAATGCTTTAGCTAATGGCTTTGCGCTGCTAACCGGCACCCAGTCTCTAAAGGGGCAAATGATTATGCGAGTTCTCGGCATCGCTGAAGCGATGCCCTGATACGAACCAAACGCGGCAAGCCGCGTCTCTACCGTGGGATTCGCGGTATATTGGCTGGGCATGGCAAAAGCACCCGAGGCAACGATAAAGAGCAAGCCGAAATCTTCCCGATTAAAACCGCAGCCTCCGCATATCGCCATCGCCATTATGGCAGCGGGGAAGGGTACGCGACTCAAATCGAAGCACCCCAAGGTTC
The DNA here is from genome assembly GCA_963779995.1 of uncultured Acidobacteriaceae bacterium. Lineage (GTDB taxonomy): Bacteria > Acidobacteriota > Terriglobia > Terriglobales > Acidobacteriaceae > Acidiflorens. The sequence continues at coordinate 495,026 of CAVZZY010000002.1, forward strand.
TGCACGAAATCGGCGGCAAGCCGATCCTGGCGCATGTGATTGGTACGGCGGAAAAGGTCGTGCCTGCGCGGGATATCTTCGTGATCATCGGCCATGAGGCGGAGCGCGTGCGTGAGGCGGTTGCCGGCATGGGCGTGAACTTCGTGGTGCAAGCGGAACAGCGCGGGACTGGGCACGCGCTCATGGTGGCACGCGACGCGCTCTTGGGCAGCGGCAATAAGTATGACCAGGTCATCGTGCTTTCCGGGGACGCTCCGATGATTACCGCCGAAACCATTCGGAAGCTTCGCGACTTCCACAGCGCGCAGAAAGCGGACATGACTGTGCTCAGCGCCGATCTCGACAATCCTTATGGATATGGGCGCGTGATCCGCAAAGGCGCGCGGGTTCTGGCGATTGTGGAAGAAAAGTCGGCAACCGCGCGGCAGAAGAAACTCCGCGAGATCAACTCCGGGTTCTATGCCTTTGCTGGGCCCGCGTTGTACGAGCATATCGACCGTCTCTCCACCGCTAATGCGCACGGCGAGTACTACCTCACGGACATGGCGGAAGTGTTTCACCGGGCGCACAAGAAAGTGGTTGCGATCAAGACTCCGGATGCAGGCGAAGTGCTGGGCAGCAACACGCGAGCGGAAATGATGATGCTGGATGCGCGGCTGCGGCTGGCGAAATGCCGCCAGTTGCTGGAGCAAGGCGTTACGATTTTTTTCGCGCACACCTGCGTCATCGACAGCGACGTGGAAGTTGGCGCCGACACCGTCATTGAGCCCTTTGTTCAGTTGCTGGGTCATACAAAAATTGGCGAGGATTGCCGCATCCGTTCTTACAGCGTGATCCGGAATTCTGTGATTGGCGAGCGGGTGACGGTGAGGCCGGGGACGATCATGGAAGACTCGCGGGTGGGCGCAGGAGCCGTGCTTGGACCTTACTCCCATCTGCGTCCCGGCAGCGATGTGGGCGAAGGAGTTCACGTGGGAAACTTCGTCGAAACCAAGAAAGTCAAGCTGGGCAAGGGGTCGAAGGCCAATCACCTCAGCTATCTGGGCGACGCGGAAATCGGTGAAGACGTGAACGTGGGCGCGGGCACCATCACCTGCAATTACGACGGCGTGAAGAAGCACAAGACGGTGATCGAGGATGGCGCGTTCATCGGCAGCGACTCGACGCTGGTGGCGCCGGTAACGATTGGACGGGGAGCCTATGTCGCGGCCGCCAGTTGCATCACGGAAGATGTTCCGGCGGATGCGTTGGCGCTTGGGCGTGCGCGACAAAGCCTCAAAGAGGGCTGGGCGCGGCAGAAACGCGAGGCGCAGAAGGAAAAGCTTCGCTAGTGGATTTAGTGGTGACGGGGCTCCGTCTCGCCTTGGCGGGGCAAAGCCGCGCCATCACACGATCCTGTCCCTTCAATTGGATTGGACTACACTAGACCCGAGCGAAACCATGACGCAGACAACTACAACTCAGGAAGTATCTCCGGTACGCTACGACGTTTCCCTGATGACCGCCGAAGATTTTTATTTGTTTAACGAAGGCAACCACTATCGCCTTTACGAGAAGATGGGCGCACACGGAGTGGAATCCAAGGGGATTAAGGGCACCGTCTTTAGCGTCTGGGCTCCGAACGCGCGGCAGGTGTCGGTAAGCGGAAGCTTCAATGGCTGGAACCCGCAATCCCATCCCCTGCAGCCTCGCGGTTCGTCGGGAATCTGGGAAGGCTTTATCCCCGGCGTCGGCAAGGGGACGTTGTACAAGTTCCACATCAACTCTAACCAACACGGGCACGAGACTGAAAAAGCCGACCCGGTAGGAATTTTCACCGAGAAACCGCCGCGCACGGCTTCCGTGGTTTGGGACCTCGACTACACCTGGAACGACGCGGCCTTTCTTGAAAAACGCGCAGCCGTAAACTCGCTGCACGCGCCCATGTCCATCTACGAGGTGCACCTCGGCTCCTGGATGCGCGTCCCTGAGGAGCACAACCGTCCGCTCACCTATCGCGAGATCGCGCCTCGCCTGGCCGACCACGTGAATAAACTGGGATTCACCCACGTCGAACTGCTGCCCATCATGGAGCATCCCTTCTATGGATCGTGGGGATATCAGACTACTGGCTACTTCGCCCCCACGGCGCGCTACGGCGCGCCTCAGGATTTCATGTATTTCGTGGACTACCTGCACCAGCACAACATCGCGGTCATTCTTGATTGGGTCCCATCGCACTTCCCTTCCGACGGCCACGGGCTTGCCTTCTTTGACGGCACGCACCTGTTCGAGCACTCCGACTCACGGCAGGGCTTCCACCCCGATTGGAAGACGATGATCTTTAACTACGGCCGCACCGAAGTGCGCAGCTTCCTGATGTCGAGCGCCATGTTCTGGCTGGACAAGTATCATATCGACGGCCTGCGGGTTGACGCCGTCGCTTCCATGCTCTATCTCGACTACTCGCGCAAGCAGGGCGAATGGATTCCCAACAAGTACGGAGGCCGCGAGAACCTGGAAGCGATCGACTTTCTGCGCCAGTTCAACCTCGAAGCCTACAAAGAGCACCCTGACATTCAAACCTTCGCCGAAGAGTCGACCGCCTATGCCATGGTTTCGCGGCCCACTTATCTCGGCGGTCTGGGGTTCGGCTTGAAGTGGGACATGGGCTGGATGCACGACACGCTCCAGTACTTCAGCCAGGACCCGATTCACCGCCAGTATCACCACAACAAGCTGACCTTTCGCATGCTCTATTCGTTCCACGAAAACTTTGTTCTGCCCCTGAGCCACGACGAGGTCGTGCACGGAAAAGGTTCTTTGCTCGGCAAAATGCCGGGCGACGAGTGGCAGAGATTTGCCAACCTGCGCCTGCTTCTGGCCTACATGTTCGCCCAACCCGGCAAGAAACTGCTCTTTATGGGTTGCGAGTTCGGCCAGGTCAGCGAGTGGTCGCACGATCGCAGTTTGGACTGGGACGTGCTGCAATACCCGGTGCATTACGGCCTCATGAACTGGGTGGAGCAACTCAACCGCGTCTATCGCAGCGAAAATTCGCTGCACTGGTTCGACAACGATCCCAAAGGTTTTGAATGGGTGGACTGCAATGACGCGCCAATGAGCGTCGTCTCGCTGCTGCGCAAAGGCAAGGACGACGAGAACCCTGTACTCATCGCGTGCAATTTCACGCCCGTGCCGAGAGTGGGATACATGGTGGGCGTGCCGGCGGGCGGCTACTGGAGAGAACTTCTCAACAGCGACGGCCGAGAATATGGCGGCAGTAACATGGGCAACGCGGGGGGCGTCGAGGCTCTGCACCAGACAACCCACGGGCGGCCCTATTCGCTGCGGTTGACGTTGCCACCGCTGGGAGCGCTGTTTCTGAAGAAGGCGTAGCCGGCAATGGGGAGCCGAGCGTCGCCGGACTGGTGGACGGGGAGACGCCCGTCTTTCCACCGACGAGTCCCGCGCGGTCGACAGGAACGCTCTCGCCTCGGAGATCACCATCGACTTTATTACTCTGTGCGTTTTATTGATCGTGTTTATCGCTACCCTGATTCGATCAGCGTTCGGGTTCGGGGAGGCGCTAATCGCCGTTCCGCTGCTCGCCTTCTGCATTCCACTGGACGTCGCCGCCCCACTTGCTGTGCTCGTGTCGATTACCGTCGCTGGCATAGTCGTCGTGCAGGACTGGAAGAAGATCCACCTGGGTAGCACGGGCTGGCTCGTGCTCTCCAGCCTTTTTGGCATCCCGTTGGGTCTTCTGCTTCTGACGAGCAATCATCAAGGGGCGGTAAAGGCCGCCCTGGCAATGATTATCATGACGTTCTCCGCCTACTCCTTGATAGGCCGCACGCCGCTAGAACTGCGACGCGACAGTCGAGCATGGCTTCTAGCCTGTGGATTCTGTGCCGGCGTGCTCGGCGGAGCCTACGGAATGAATGGTCCGCCGCTCGTTGTTTACGGAGCCATGCGTCGGTGGTCAGCGCAACACTTCCGGGCGACCCTGCAAGGATACTTCCTACCGGCGAGCGTGATTGGCATGGGTGGTTATTGGTTGGCCGGACTCTGGACTCCCGCCGTAACGCACTATTATCTCCTCTCATTGCCGCTCACGTTACTCGGCGTGTTCCTGGGCAGAGTGATCAATCATCGCCTTCGCGGAGAGGCTTTTCTTAGGTACCTTTACTTCGGATTGGCAAGTATCGGAGCACTCTTGTTGGTTCAGGCAATCATGGGTCGGCTCTGAGCCTTTCGCGGAATTCTCTGCGAACCTTGCCCGTTCGAAACCGAGCAAGTCATCTTGATAGCTGGGCGGCGCGTCAGGGGCTAAAACGCCGATGCTGAAGACAGAGCAATCATCGCAGCGCTGAAACGCTGGGCCAGGCTCGGACACCCCTTCGGGGATTCGCGGCTGAAGCCGCGCACCTTCAAAACAAAGTCAAGACCCGAGTTTTTGCGCGTCCTGCTCAGTATTGCGAACCTGGCACTCCCATCACTCCCATCGCCGCGTCGCTCCCGCTCTCATGCTAGACTCGCAATGAGTTACCCCCTTTGCGGATGCGCATCCTGACGCGCTACATCCTGGGAGAAGTCGTCTCCCACGCCTTGATCGGCGCGGCCGTTTTCACTTTTGTTCTTTTCACCCGCGATCTCGGCCACATCCTCGAACTCGTGGTCCGCAACAGCGCCCCGCTGCCCAGTATTGCGCAGATCTTTTTCTTTACCGTCCCGGTTGCGCTCACCTACACCATTCCCATGGGCGTGCTGGTTGGCATCCTCATCGGACTCAGTCGTTTGGCCGCGGACAGCGAAATCACCGCCATGCGCGCCAGCGGCCTGGGCGTATGGACCTTCCTGCGCGTGATCTCAATGTTCGTGGTGGTGGCCTGGCTGCTCGCTCTCGGAAACAGCGTCTACCTTGCGCCGCGCTCGCTTGCCGCTCTGGGACAGCTCCAGGACAACCTCAAGTCTTCTCAGGCTTCTTTCGAGGTCCAGCCCCGAGTGTTTTACGAGGGCTTCCCGAAGATCATCCTCTACGTGCAGGACGCCAAGGCCATGTCTGGCGGAGCGCTCTGGAAAGGCGTGTTCCTCGCCGATTTGACGGACCCGGCTGCGCCGCGCATCACTCTGGCGCGCCAGGGCCTGCTCGTCAGTCAGGGGCCCGATACGCTGGACTTGCATCTCACCGACGGTTCCACTCACGAAAGCGATCCCAAGAATCCGGACCAGTACCAGATCTCCACTTTCCAGACCACTGACATCCCCATTCAGGTCCCCGCACAAAACAGTCAGGAACACGAACCCACATCACTGCATGAGCTCAAGATTGGCGACCTCCTCCGTATCGCACGAACCGCCAGCCCCGTGACACGCCGCTGGGACCTGATCGAATTCCATAACCGGCTGGCGCTGCCCACCGCCTGCATTGTCCTGGCCCTGGTCGGCATTCCTCTGGGCCTGTCGTCGAAGAAAGGCGGCAAGTCCAGCGGATTTGTCCTGACCATTCTGCTGGTCTTTCTTTACTATTCGATTTCTGTGATCGGCGTGTCTTTTGCGCGCCAGGGACGCCTGTCTCCCGCGGCCGGGGTTTGGCTTGCCGATTTCGTGTTTCTGCTGGGAGGAGTTTTTCTGCTCTGGCAATCGGAACGCCGCCCGATCGAACTGGCTGGGTTCCGCTCCTGGTTCAGGAGTTCGAGGCTTAAGGCTTCGGGCGTGCCATCTTCTACGCCCAGCCTGCCGGCGGCAGCGCTGCCACTGAACGGTGAGTCGTCCCGCCCGGCCTTTCGCGAAGGCGTCAACCACCGCCTGCCCCGGCGCCGGCACCTGTTCAATCTTCGTTTCCCAACCATCCTCGACGATTATGTGCTGCGCGGCTTTGTGCTCTACCTCGCCATGATCGTGGCCGCTTTCCTGATGTTGCTGCTGGTGTTCACCCTGTTCGAGTTGCTGGGCGACATCATGCGGAATCAGGTGTCGCCGCTTACCGTGGGCGAATACCTGCTCAACGTCGCGCCCTTCTTTCTTTACGCCACCACGCCGCTCAGCATGTTGCTGGCGGTGTTGGTGACGTTTGGCTTGCTGCAGCGGTCGAATGAAATCATTGCCATCAAGGCTACCGGCATCAGCCTTTACCGCATCGTTGTTCCGGTCCTGTTGGCTTCCATGCTGGTCGCCGGCGTGCTCTTCCTGTCGGACCAGTTCTATCTTCCTTACACCAACAAGCGTCAGGACGCGCTGCGCAACGAAATCAAGGGCAAGCCGGCGCAAACCTACCTTCGTCCCGACCGCAAATGGATATTCGGCCAGCACTCCGATATCTACTATTATCAATTCTTCGATCCCGACCGCGATGTTTTCGGCGGCGTCTCCGTGTTCCAGTTCGACCCGCACACCTTCCAGATCACGCACCGCATCTCGGCCGACCGCGCGCACTGGTCGAGCTCCATGGGGCGGTGGGTTTACGAGGAAGGATGGGAGCGGAGCCTGAACGGCTCGGCCATCGAGAACTATCATAAGTTCGATGCCGCGACTTACCCCGAGCTTTCCGAAGCGCCCGCCTACTTCAAGAAGGAAATCAAACAATCGTCGGAAATGAACTACGACGAACTACGCCGCTACATTCACGACCTGGAGGAGAGCGGCTTCGACGTAGTGCGCCTGCGCGTGCAACTGCAAAAGAAGATTGCCTACCCGCTGATCACGCTGGTGATGGCCGTGCTCGCCATTCCGTTCGCGCTTTCCGCCGGCAAGCGTTCCGCGGTTGCAGGGCTTGCGACCGCCATCGGCATCGGCGTGGTCTATTGGACAATCTCTGGCCTGTTCGAGGCGATGGGCAATCTGAGTCAGCTCCCACCCGCGGTCGCGGCCTGGTCCCCAGACCTGGTCTTTGGTTTCATCGGAGGGTATTTGATTCTTCGGATGCCAACCTGAAGAGATCGGGTGATCCGGCCATCGGGTGATCGGGTGATCGAAACCCAAGGTTCCAGCGGGAGTTTGACCCCAGGTTTTCGATGCTCCGATGACCCGATGACCCGATTGGTTCAGTGCACGGCCATTCCGCTGGGCGCTGCCGGGGCGATCACCGTAATCGGATTGAGCATGGCTCCGTTCGTCGTACTCAGCGTGAAACCCGTAATGTTGCTCGACGCACTGTTCGACGTGTAGAGATACTGGCCGGTATTGAATACGCTCGGGTGCAATGCCATCGACACCGGCAACGTTCCGGTCGGTTGGTAGGGCACTGCTGCCTCACTCAACTCGCCTGAAGTCGTGTTGATGGTGAAGGCAAAAACCTGGTTCGAGCCTTCACTCAGTGCGTAGAGAAAACTGTTGGTCGGATCGACCAGCATTTGGACCGGGTTCTTCCCGGCCGCTGACGGCGGTACCTGGCAAGAAAGCGTGGGACACGTGGCCAGCGGCAACAGCGAATTATCGGCCACATTTTGCGGCGTGCAATAGGTGTTAGCCTCGGTGCACACTCGGAATGGATATAGCGCTCCGCCGCCAGCCCCCTGGCCCACATAAACAAACAGGCCGCCGATGGAGCCTACCTGCGCCGGCGTGGTGTTGACCGCGAGCACCGAGACCGGATCGGCCGCGGCAATGGTATATGGCGAATTTGGTTGCTCAGTCAGGATACCCGATGGACTCACGGCATACACGCTCACGGTACTGTCATTTTGCGGAGACGGGTAAACGCAGTTTTGGGTACAAATGTCCACGTTGTTGGTTACGAAGAGAAGTTCCTGGGCAGTAGTTGAGCCCGGCGGCGTAAAAATAATGGGTGAGACGGAGGTCGGAATTTTGCTGAGGAAGAAAGGACTTTGGTAGCCGGGCAGCGGACTTTGACTTACAAATTTCAGGGCGGTTGAGCCCAGCGTCATGGCAAACACCGAGATGGACGGGCATCCCGCAAAACTCGTAGGAGCATTAACGTTTGTGAAACCCGTACCAGTCGCCGGACAGGATGGATTTGACGAGGACGGGGTCGGATATCCCGGGGGAGGGGATGATCCAGAATCGATCACGAACAAGAACTGTCCGGCGGCGTCGCGCACCATGGCCACCGCACTGTCAATGTAGGCATTGGTGTTGTTACAGGGAGTTCCAGTAGGGATGACGCAAGTCCAATTTACCCCCGTGCCGGGCGGTGACAGGCTCCCATCCGAGTTCACCGTATACGGGAAAATCGAAGGCGCAAAAGCATAATTGGAGGCGGGCGTACAGGAAGGACAGGCGGGCGCACCCTGATTCAGAATCCACGCCTTGTTGCCTGTCGGGTCGAGCAAGATGTCCACGGGCAGGCCGCATGGGTTGGTATTGGCGGGACTCGGTTGGATTGGACACGTGGTGGCATTGGAATTGATCCACGTCAGGTTCCCACTCTCAAGATCGATGCCGAAAGAAGCCACGTTGTTCCCTAGACCGTCGCCCCCCTGAGTCAGCACATACAACTCTTCCGAGGGCCGGAAATCGGAACTGCCACAGTTGAGCAGAAACACACTCAGGGCGCAAATGCCCACGAGCACAACGACTCCGCCTATTTTCTTCAACATCTGCTCTCCCAAGGGGTCACCAATATCGGCGCGCTTTTCGTGATTGAGGTGGTCAGCCGCTCCCCGTCCGCGGCGAAGCCTTGCCAGCCGTCACGGAAACTCAAGCTTGTGGCTGAAATATATTTGTTTATCAGGAATGAGCGGGAAGAGCAAACCCCTTAACAGGAGGACCAGCCGGAATCCGGATTTCCACCTGTAACCCACCCTCTTTGCGGTTGGATGCACGAAGTATGCCGCCATGCAGCCTGATGGCCCGGTCCGCGATCGACAGACCCAGGCCGGCCCCTCCGGTCTGGCCGTTGCGGGCGTCGTCCAGGCGATAAAAGGGCTCAAATATCTTGGGCAACGCTTCGTCCGGAACGCCGGGGCCGGAATCGAGCACGCGAACGATAATTTCATTTTCGCCATTGGCCGCTTGCTGCCACTCCAGTCGCACCTCCACCGTCGTGCCCTCGGCAGTATAGCGCGTGGCGTTCCTCACCGCATTCTCGACCGCGCTCCGCAGCAAGTCGGGGTCGGCTTCCACCAGAAATTCATCATATTCGTTTTCCCCCGTATCCGTGGCATCGGCGTTCGTGGCATGGGCGGGCGCGGTTACGCGGCAAGGACGCCCCGGAGTCTCGTACTCGGCGTCGCGCGCCACCTGCTCCACCAACTCACGCAGCGACAGCGTGGTCTTTCGCAGACCGTCGGTGCCCGACTCCAGCCGCGAAATGGTCAGCAGGCGCTGGATCAGTTGATTCAGCCGGTCGGCCTCGAGCTCAATCCGGTTCAATGAAAGTTCGAGTTCCGGCGCGGCTTCCGGCCCGACCTCGGACGCCGCCCGCTGCCGCGCCAGCCCGAGCGCCACACTCAGCCGGGCCAGCGGAGATCGCAGTTCATGCGAAACATCCTTCAGCAGCCGCGATTGCGAGTCGACCAGGCCTTCGATCCGTTCGGCCATGCGGTCAAAATCGCGCATCAACTCCGTCAGTTCGTCGCTGCGGCCACCCGACGGCGCGCCCGCGCGCGCGCTCAAGTCTCCCGCCGCCAGGCTCTGTGCCGCCTTGCGCAAGCGCGTCACCGGACTGGTCACCGACCACGACAGCAGGTAACACACCAGACCCGACAAAATTACCGCGATGCCCAGTAAAGGGATGTCATTCGGTCCGAAAAACGCCCTTGGTCCCGGCGGCAGTTCCAACACCAGCGTGTACCGTTTTCCATCCAGCGTCAGAGACTGGCGCATGATGCGGTCTGGCAACAAGCTGTCTATCCAACTACGGTGACGGGGTGATCCGATGCGCGGGGGTCCACCCGGCGACGAGCCGATTGGAGATGATCCGGCCTGAGATGCGCCGCCCTCCTCGATCCAGGATGGCACATGCCGACCGGAGAGTTCGTGGCCGGCGGGATCAAAAACGAAAGCGCGCACATTCTGCGTGCGAAAAAGTTCTTCCAGATAGTCGTGGACGCCGCGTTGTCCACCAGTTTGGTAGGCATTCACCGCCTCCGCCAAAGTTTGCGGCGCCTGATTCTCGATTCCATGCCGCGTCGGACGCAGGGCAATCGTGACCACGATCGCCAGCACCGACGACAGCGCCAGCGCTGCCCAGAACGACAGGAAGATCTTCAGGAAAAGGCTTTTCATTGTTCTTTGTTCTTAGCTTTTGGCTCTTAGTTTTTTGGCTCTCAGCTAAAAGCAAAAGCTAAGAACCAAGCGCGATTTCTTGCCTCATTTTTTCGGCTTCGCCGCCGGCCGCGCAAACATGTATCCCACTCCTCGAATGGTTTTGATGTGGTCCCCGTCTTCTTCGGAGTCGCCCAATTTTCGCCGCACCTTGCTGACGTGCATGTCAATGCTGCGATCAAACGGCATGAACTTCCGGCTGAGCACGGCATTCACCAATCGTTCCCGCGTCACCACTCGCCCTGCCTCGCGCAGCAATACTTCGAGCAGATTGAATTCCACCGAAGTCAGATCGACGGGTTGCCCCGCCCGCTGCACACTGCGCGTCGCCGGATCCAGTTCCACATCGCCCACACTCAGCATTTCCGGCACTACGTCCGCCGTGACCCGTTTGGTGCGACGCAGGATGGCGCGGATTCGCGCCACCAACTCCCGCGGGTTAAAAGGCTTCGGAAGATAATCGTCCGCTCCGATTTCGAGTCCCACGATGCGGTCCACGTCCTCGCCGCGCGCGGTTAGAAGGAGCACCGGAATCTTCGACACGCTGCGAATCCGGCGCAACACTTCGAAGCCATTGATCCCCGGCAGCATCACGTCGAGCACCACCAGGGCATACTCGTTGCTCAGCGCCTGTTGGAGCCCCTGCTCACCGTCGTGGACGGCCTTCAGGCTGAACCCCTCGGCCGTCAGGTACTCCTGCACCAGACCGCACAATTCGACGTCGTCATCCACCACCAGTACGTGATCCATTCTTATAATCATCTAACACCTTTGCGGGCTTTCACTCGGTAAAGATTTGTAAGGGCGATCGGATCATCGGGTGATCGCTTGATCGAAGATTGGGGGCTTTTGACTTTACATGGCCGATGACCCGATCACCAGATGACCCGATCGCCTTTACAAAACTTTACCGCGATTGACCGATTCTTTACCCCATATTCTCGGGAACGGTGTTCTTATCAGCATAGACGTTCGGGTTCTCCCGGACCCTATGAGATCAAAGGTCAAAAGGAGATCCAATGAAATCGACTCATATTCGCATTCTCACGATCGGCGTTGCTGTGCTACTGGTGGCGGCAGCGGCGATTGCGGAAGGCCGGCACGGTTATGGCGGCCACGGCGGCTTTCGCCACATGCTCAAGCAGCTCGATCTGACCAGCGCGCAACAGGACCAAGTAAAGGCGATCTGGGCAAAAGAGAAGCCAACCCTGCAGCCGCTGATGCAGCAGATGCGCCAAAACCACAGCGCCATGGCCGCGCTTGAGGCCAGCGGTCCGTTCGATGAAGCCAAGACTACCGCCCTGGCCACGCAAAACTCGCAGACCATGATCCAACTACAGGTCGAGCATGCCCGGATCAAGTCCGAAATAGTGCAAATTCTGACCGCCGATCAGAAAGCCAAACTGGCTCAGATGGAGGCCAATCGCGAGGCACGCTTTAGTAAACACACGCAGCCTCCGCCCGCGAACTAGCTCAGAAGTCTCTCTCCTTCCCGGGTGGGAAGGGAACGCCAACCTCCTTTCCCGCCCGGCTTTTTCACTTGTGGAGAAACCGATGGAACGCGCCGACCTGCTTTACTCCGGGTTGATGTTTGCCGCCGGCATGCTGTCGCTCTGGACCGCGTTGCTGCTCACGGCCGCCTTCGTTGCCCTCGCACCCGCGCTCGGAAAATCCGCACCCAGCACTGCTACAATTTCATCTACAAAGCTTCATGGTGCCGAAGAAACTACGCCCGCTCGTTCCGTATCTGAAGCGTTATCGCGGCGGTCTCGTCTGGGGCGGGCTCTGCGTTTTATTCAATAACGGAGTCTGGATCCTCTTTCCGCAAGTTCTTCGCCGCGCCGTCAACGATCTGCACTCCGGGGTCACGCGCCAGAAACTTCTTACCTACTCCCTGCTTATCATTGCCATCGCCCTGGTCAAGGGAATCTTCCAGTTTCTGACGCGCTGGGTAGTTATCGGAATCTCGCGCGATATCGAGTTCGATCTGCGCAACGATCTGTTCGCGCACCTTGAGCGCCTCTCCTACTCCTACTACCAGCGCAACCGCACGGGCGACATTATGGCGCGCGCGACCAACGACCTGAACGCGGTGCGGATGCTGCTCGGCCCGGCCATCATGTACTCGGCCAACACTATCGTTTTCACTGCCGGCGCTCTCGGCTTCATGCTCGCCATCAGCCCCAAGCTGACCATCTATGCTTTTCTGCCGCTGCCCATCGCCAGCATCGTTATTCAGTATTTCGGCCGCCGCATTCACGAGCGCTTCGAACGCATTCAGGCCATGTTCTCGGACATTTCGGCGCGCGCCCAGGAAAACTTTTCTGGCGCCCGCGTCATCCGCGCCTATGTGCAGGAACAGGCCGAGATTGCCGCCTTCGAGGGGGCCAATAAGGAATACATCCGCCGCAGCCTCGGCCTGGTCCGCCTGATGGGGATGCTCTGGCCTACGCTGGAACTCATGCTCGGTGCCGCCGTCGTTATCGTGCTCTGGCTCGGCGGACGACAAGTCCTGCTCGGAAAGATGTCCGTCGGCGATTTTGTTGCCTTCAACACCTACATGATGCAACTCACCTGGCCGGTCATCGCGCTCGGATGGGTCATTAACATCTTCCAACGCGGAACCGCATCCATGGTGCGCATCGAGGAAATCCTTTCGACGCAGCCCGAGATCGCCGATGAAGAGATAATCGGGCCATCGGGCGATCGGGCCATCGGGTCATCGAAAAACGAGATCACCCGATTACCCGATCTTGTTGGTGAAATCGAATTCCGCAATCTCAACTTCGCCTACAACGGCACTTCTGTTCTTAAGGACATCAACTTGCGCATTCCCGCCGGCTCCAGTCTGGCCATCGTTGGCCCCACCGGCTCCGGCAAGACGACGCTTGTCAACCTTATTCCTCGCATCTACGACGCCGCGCCCGGCGCCGTCCTCATCGACGGCCGCCCCGTCCGCCAATTCCCTCTCGACTCCTTGCGCCGACATATCGGCTTCGTGCCGCAGGAGACATTCCTTTTCAGCGACACCATCCGCGAAAACATCGCCTTCGGAATGTCAGAGGAAGATTCGCACGAAGCGGGCGAGGCCACACTCGACCGGATCAAAGCCGCCGCCGAAGCCGCCAACATCGCACAGGACATCGCCAGTTTTCCGGAAGGCTACAACACCATGGTGGGCGAACGCGGTATCACTCTCTCCGGAGGCCAGAAGCAGCGCACCGCCATCGCCCGCGCCCTGCTTCGCAGTCCCCGCATCCTGATTCTCGACGACGCTCTCTCCAGCGTGGACACCCACACCGAGGACAAGATCCTCAACCATCTCCGCGAAATCATGCGGGGACGCACTACTATTTTCATCTCCCACCGCGTTTCCACCGTCCGCAACGCCGACTCGATCGCCGTCCTTCACCAAGGACGCATCGTGGAGATGGGCACCCACGAACAACTTATCGCCCGCAACGGCTATTACACCGATCTCTATAACAAGCAACTGCTGGAAGAAGAACTAGAAGAAGTCTAGCTCGTGGGTGTGGGGCGGGCCCTTGCCTCGAGAGCCTGGTTACCAAAGTAATCGAACAGTTGCGAATTATGTACTCCCGCGCGGAATAACTTGATCTGACGAGGGGAAGCAGAGATAATGCTTTCAGTCCCCCAACAATCTTGCTGTGCCACGGAGTAACCATGCAACGTTCGTCATCCGCCCTGCTGTCCTTGTGCAGCCTTTCGACCCTCATTCTCTGCGTCCTGATCCTCTCGACTCTGAGCTTTGCCGCCCCGCCTGATCGCATCACCGGCCCTATCGTTTCCAGTCAGCTCGTAAAGCTTTCGGCGGGCGTCCCGATGAGGGCGCCGGGAACTGACCAGGGCCGTGTCGATCCGTCACTCAAGCTCGGTTACATGACGCTGTTGACCGTACCCAGCGCGAGCCAGCAGGAGGCCATCAACCAGCTTTTGTCGCAGCAGCAAGATCCCAACTCGCCGCTTTACCACCAGTGGCTCACGCCGGAGCAATATGCCGACCGCTTTGGCCTCAGCCCCAACGACATTCAGAAGCTCACCGCGTGGCTCCAGTCCCAGGGTTTTACCGTCGTCAGCGTTGCCCGCGGCCGCAACTTCATTGTCTTTAGTGGAACCGCCGCCCAAGCCGAAGCTGTCTTTCAGACGGAGATTCACAACTTTGACGTTGGCGGAAAAAAGCACTTCTCTAACATCACTGCGCCCTCGATTCCCGCTGCGCTCTCCGGCATCGTGACCGGAATTCGCGGATTGAGCAATGTCCGCGCGAGATCGAACGCGGTCCATTCAAAGCCGAACTACACGGAGCCGGTCACGGGCGGCGTCGAATATTGGATCGCCCCTGGCGACATCACAACCATGTACGACCTTCAAAAACTTTACACTGCGGGCATCAATGGCAGCGGACAGAAGCTGGCGATCGTGGGTGAGACCGACGTGTACCTGGCCGACCTGAATGATTTCCGCGCCGGCTTCGATCTTACTCCGCAGATCAGCGGCTGCACCTTTTTCACCGGCACCAATGTCATCTCTGCCTGCAACGCGACAAACTTCCAGTACGTTGTGGTGGAGGGCCAGGCTGATCCGGGGTCTCCCGATTCCATCCAGACGGGCGATCTGATCGAGGCCGACATTGATCTCGAATGGTCTGCCGCCGTTGCGCAGCAAGCGCAAATCGTTTATGTCAACGCTCCCGATCCCAGCGGCAATGGCGTCTATGACTCCATGTACTACACCATTGACCAAGATTTGGCGCCTGTGATGAGCATGAGCTACTCCATAGGTAGTGCCGCCTACCCAGGTTGCGAGTTGGGGGAGGCGCAGGTCGGGACCCTGACTGCAGATGAAGCTGAATTTGCACAGGCCAACCTCAAGGGCATCACCTTCCTCAACGCCACGGGTGACAACGGCGCGGCGGAGTGCGATCCGAATGCTACCGATGAGGACGGTACGCTCGCCACGGGCGGGCTGGCCCTGAGCTATCCCTCCAGCAGCCCCTCGATCACCGGGGTCGGCGGCACGATGATTCCCTGGACGGAGTACACCAACACCTACTGGAGTGCCACCAACGGCAGCACTGGCGGTTCCGCCACCGAATATATTCCCGAGCAAGGGTGGAATGACGCTCAGGAAGTGGGCGCATATTGCGTCGCGAACCCCTCATCCAGTAACTGCACGAGCAATGACATCAGTTCCTGGGCAACGGCGCAGGCATTCTTCGGCATCGTTGCCGGCGGCGGCGGGGCCAGCAATTGCGTCACTATCGATGACAACGGCGTCTGCAACGGCGGCCAGCCGCAGCCGCTTTGGCAGCAGAACCTGGTCATCCAGGGCCAGACCACCGCGGCGCACAGCACGCCAGACGTTCTCCCGGTGCGCTTCTCGCCCGATGTCTCGCTGCTCGCGTCGGAGCTTTGGCCCGGCTTCATCGTTTGTACTCCGGTGGACGAAATCGAAAACAGTTCCGACACCAGCAGCATCTGTGCGCATGGAATTTCTGGTCCCACTGGTTTCTTCAGCTACGGCTTTACGTTCGGAGGCACCTCCATTGCCACCCCAATGTTTGCCGGCATTGTGAGCTTGCTCAATGAATCCCTCGGTAACACTGGCCTAAAGGGTCTCGGCAACATCAATGCCACGCTGTACTCGCTGGCAGCGACTCCCGCGAACGGTGTCTTCAACCAACTCGCCTCCAATTCCAGTCCGGGCTCCAACGGCGTGTTTTGCACCTCCGGCACGCCCGACGGCTGGCCCATAGCCCTGCAATGCCCTGCGGCGGTGGCACCGGCCACGGAAGGATTTTTTGGTTACGCCGCCTCGGACTTCGACCCGACTACAAACTACAACCTGGTGACGGGCCTCGGCTCCGTCGATGCCTACAACCTCGTCCACTCCTGGTCCAGTGCGACTACGCCTGCCTACACGCTCTCGGCGGGAGCGGCCAATCCCACATCGGTTAGTCCTGGGAGCTCGTCTACCGCGACAGTGACTGTGACTTCTGTGAACAGCTACTCCGGCACCGTCACGCTTTCGTGCACGATATCCCCTGTCATAACCGGGACGACCGCACCGACTTGCGGTTTCAGCCCCAATCCCGTGTCGGTGACCAGCAGCGGAGGCAGTTCGACGCTTACCTTCAGTACCGTGGCCCCGTCTTCCGACGTCCAAAAATCGACGGCGGGAACGAGGAACATGGCTAGCGCAAGTTCGAATCCGGATCCCACAGCGAAACCATCGAGCGTGAAGCTTCAGTTCTTCGCGCTGTTGCTTCCTATCTCCGGACTGACGCTGGTTGGGTTTGTCTTCGGTTCGTCGGCGACGCAGCGGAGGAGGATGCGGTTTTTTGGTCTTATCTGCCTGCTCTCAACTGCTCTGGTCCTTCTCCCATCCTGCGGTGGTGGCAGTAGCAGTTCGACCGCTACTGGTTGCTTGGCGGTGCCCGCTGTTCCTACCGGACTTGCGGCCTCTGGCACCACCAGTTCGGGCACTACTCTGACCTGGACGGCGTCCACCGCACCAGCGAATTGCTCAGTGACCGGCTACACGGTCTATCAGAATGGCAATTTCCTCACCACCACGACGAGTGCTACGTACAACGTGACCGCCTTAACAGCGGGAACACAGTACAGCTTCACCGTGGCGGCCAATGATTCTTATGGCGTATCGGCCCAAAGTTCTCCTCCGGTGATCGTGACGACGACCGGAACGACGGGGACGCCATCTGGAACTTATACAATCTCAATCACTGGGAAGGATGTGAACGGCCTGACGCAGAGCGGCGCTGCTGCTACGGTGACCGTCACCGTCAACTAGAACTGGTCAGGAAAGATTTCGGTTTCTTACGGGCACGCCCTCGGGCGTGCCCTTTTTTCGGGTGTACTTTAATCGGCGTCCGCT
Organism: uncultured Acidobacteriaceae bacterium; assembly: GCA_963779995.1. Classification (GTDB taxonomy): domain Bacteria; phylum Acidobacteriota; class Terriglobia; order Terriglobales; family Acidobacteriaceae; genus Acidiflorens. The sequence continues at coordinate 512,150 of CAVZZY010000002.1, forward strand.
GCAGCCCGAAAGACCTAAAGACTGTCTCGATTTTGACGCGCTCCCGAGCAGAGAGCTTGGACGGGTTACCGTCCAAGAGATTAGGATGTACGCGAAGCATGGGGCGCCAGGCAGCGACACCGATGAGCGTCGATCACGCAGGACTGTGACTGCGATCACCAAAGAAGGCGCTCGTCCGGTGTAGTTATACTTGGCTGATGGTTGTCGAACGTGGCAGTGTGATTCCGCTTCACGGGAACATCGGTGGCCGTTCGATGGCAGACGCGAGGCCCCCCTCGCAAGGAGCTTGATATGAAGCGATTTTTCGTTCTGTTCTCGTTGGCGATTTCCGCAGTCTTGTTCTGGGCAGGTTGCTCCAAGGGACCGGAGAGCAACACCTTCAAGATCGGCGTCATTACCTCGCTGACCGGCAGCAACGCCGCGTTTGGCCAGGCGCACAAGAATGGCTACACCATTGCTCTGGAAGAGATCAACGCCCGGGGCGGACTGCTTGGTAAAAAGGTCGAACTCGATTACTACGACGATCAGAGCCGTCCCGACCAAGCGGTGCAGGGCGTCTCGAAACTGGTGGACCAGGACCACGTGCCCATCGTGCTGGGGGCCTACTCCTCGGAGAGCACGCGCGCCATCGTGCCCGTGGTGACCCAGAAACAGGTTCCGCTGATCATTCCCACCGCGGTCGCGGACAACGTCATGGAAAGCAACTCGCCGTGGATCTTCCGGATCTGCGCCGGTTCGGGCTCATTCGCCGCGGCGACCCTGGATTTCCTGAAGAACAATGGCGACCCCAAGAAGCTGGCCATCGTGTATGAGAACACGAACTTCGGCCAGTCGAACAACAAGTCGATGACCGAGGCGGCGAAGGCCGCGGGCCTTGACCTGGTGGACACCGAGGCCTACCAGGCGAGTTCGCCGGACTACAAATCGCTGTTGCAGCGGGTGAAGGGCAAGAATCCGGAAGTGATCTACTTCGCTTCGTATCTGCTCGACGCCAGCACGCTTATGCGCCAGTCGGAACAGCTCAATCTGAACCCGAAGTACTACACCTCGGCGGGAACGGGTTTTGCGGCGGCGGAATTTCCTACTGCGGATAAAGGAGCAGGCAAGTATGCCGAGTACACGTTCTCGGTTTCGCAGTGGCTGCCCTCGGCCAAGTGGAGGGGTTCGGCGGAATTTGACCAGAAATATTTCGCACTGGCCGGCTCGCATCCCGCCTATCACGGCATGGAAGCTTACGCAGTGCTGATAGCGGCTGCGGCTGCCATCGACATCGCGAAGTCCGACCAGCCGGCGGCAATCCGCGATGCCATCAAGCAGCTGAACCTCGCGGAAACTCCGTTTGGCCCGGTGAAGTTCGACGCCCGCGGGCAGAACCTGCATCCGGTGCTTGTCACCCAGGTGCAGGGCGGGCAATACAAAGTGGTTTGGCCGCTCGATGCCGCGGAGAGTAAACCCATCGTTCCAGCGCCCGAGTGGTCGAAGCGAAAATGATGTTGCGCTGAGCAGGGGAATCGAAGTAAAGTCAGCCCACGTCGCGCGCGGTTGGATGCGTGTGCCCGACTGCAAACCGAGCGGTTCCAGAACCCTATGCTCAACTGGTTCTATATCCCGCTGCAAGGGATCATCAATGGTCTGCTGACTGGTGCGCTCTATGCGCTCATTGGGATGGGCATGGCTCTCATCTTCGGCGTGATGCGCATTGTGAACTTCGCTCATGGTGCGTTTCTGATGATCGGCATGTACGCCACCTACCTGCTGTTTCAGGCGACCGGAATGAGTCCGTATTATCAATTCCCGCTGGCGGGTGTGCTGTTGTTTTTTGTCGGTTATGCCACTTACATGGGTCTGTTGCGGCCGATCCGCGGACAAGTGGATTTCATGGTGATCCTTCTGACCATGGGTTTGGCGCTGATTCTGACCGATGCAGCACAGTTGGCTTTCGGAGCCGACTATCATCAGATCAACATTCCGCTTCTGTCCAAGAACATTCACATCGGGCCGCAGATCTCCATCAACGCACCCTGGCTGGTATCGTTCGGCATCGCGGTGGTGCTGGCCTGCGCCCTCTATTGGGTAGTGACACAAACGATGTTCGGGCGGGCGGCGCGCGCCATCGCCCAGAACCCATACGCGGCGCCGCTGATGGGAATCAATGTAAACCGGGTGCAGGCCATTGCCTTCGGAATCGGCTCCGCCGCCGCGGGCATTTCCGGGGCCCTGCTGCTTCCCGTCTTTTATCTTTTCCCTGAAGTCGGCAACCAGTTCAAGCTGAAGTCTTTCGTGATGGTGGTGCTGGGAGGTATGGGCTCGATTCAGGGCGCGGCCATTGCCGGCCTGGTGCTTGGGGTGGTTGAGAGCCTCACCAGCCTTTATTGGGGCAACGAGTGGGCCCTGGCGGTGGACTTTGTCCTTTTCATCCTGGTGCTTTCCCTGAAACCGAGCGGAATCTTTGGGAGCCAGCGGGCATGAGAAAGTGGCAGTTGCTCATCGCCGTTATCTTCTTGATTGCCGCGCTGTTCGTTCCACTCTTCGGTTTTACGGACTACACCCTGCAAATTCTCTTCCGCGTCTTTCTCTTCGCCGCGCTGGGGCTGGCGTGGAACCTTGTTGGAGGATATACCGGACAGTTGTCCCTGGGCCACGCGGCCTACTTCGGAGTGGGCGCTTACGGACTGGCGTTATTCTCCAAGCTGGGGATTTCAGCGTGGTCTTCGGTTTTATTGGGCGTGGGGCTGGCCGTGATCTGTGCGGCGATGATCGGCAAAGTTTCATTTCGCCTGCGCGGCCCGTATTTCGCGCTCTGTACCATTGCCTTCGCCGAAGTGTTGCGGTTGGTGGCCAAGAACCTTCCCAATGTCACTGGCGGCGATGTGGGGGTGCAGGTGCCGCTGTTGTTCCCGCACTCCACGATCAGGGGTTTCTACTGGTCGGGAGTACTGCTGACCGGCTTTGCCTTGGCGCTTTCGGCTTGGATCGAGCGCTCGCGATTTGGCTATTACCTGATGGCCATCCGTGAAGACCAGGACACGGCGCTCTCGGTGGGGGTAAACGCCGCGCGCTGCAAACTGTGGGCTCTGCTGATCAGCGCTGCGATTACCGGCCTGGGCGGCGCGCTTTACGCCAGCATGTTTCTTTTTATTGTCCCCGACCAGGTGCTGGCGATGGACATTTCGACGGAGATCGCCATCGTGGCCATGCTGGGCGGCGCCGGCACGTTGATCGGCCCGTTGGTCGGTTCGGTCGTTCTGGAAAGCGCCGCCGAGATCTTCAAGAACATTTTCAAGGAAGCGCATCTGCTGATTTATGGCGTGCTGATTGTGGTTGTGGTGCTGTTCATGCCCGAGGGTATCGTAGGTACGATCTCCAGCAAGCTAGCCTGGTTCAAGAAGGCACCATCCGCGCCCTTCGCGGCACCCGTGCCCGCAACCGCCGAAGAAGAAGCTCAAAGGGTTGCCCTCAACAAATAGGAACGGTTGAACATGTCGCTTCTTGAAGTCAAGCACGTCAGCAAACGGTTCGGCGGCCTGAAGGCGATCAACGACGTTTCGTTTTTGGTGAAGCCGGGTGAGGTGACCTTTATTGTCGGTCCCAATGGCGCGGGCAAAACCACTTTGTTCAACCTGATCACTAGTGTTTTTCATGCGGACAGCGGCAGCATCCATTTTGAGGGACGGGACATTTCGCATTTGACTCCCAACGCGGCGGCGAAGATCGGGATCGGCCGCACTTTTCAGCTGGTGAAGCCGCTGCGCAACCTTACCGTGCTGGAAAATGTGATGCTGGGCGCATTCCTTCGCACTTCCAGCGCCTCCAAGGCGGAGAAAGAAGCGGCGAAAGTTCTCAGTTTTCTGCAAATGGAGAATGTTGCGCATCTGCCCGCGCGAGGCATGGGGTTGCCCACGCTGAAGCGTCTGGAAATTGCGCGGGCTTTGGCTACGCAGCCCAAGCTCATCCTGCTGGACGAGGTCGTCGCCGGGTTGCCCACTTCGGAGGCTATTAAGCTGGCCATGCTGCTCAAGAGATTGCCGGAGTGGGGGATCTCCACCATCGGCGGCATTGAGCATGTGATGCAGGTGGTCATGCGGGTCGCCGACCGGGTCATCGTGCTCGATCACGGCGTACTGATCGCAGAAGGCGTGCCGCAAGACGTAGTTCATCGCCCCGAAGTCATCGAAGCCTACCTGGGCAGCAAGTACAAGGAGATTGCCTTGTGAGTGACGCTCTCCTCGCCATGGACGATGTGCGCGCCAGTTATGGCGATTTTCAGGCGTTGTTCAACATTACCCTCGAGATCCGAGCGGGAGAGATTGTGACGTTGATCGGCGCCAATGGAGCGGGCAAGACTACGACGCTGCGCGTGATCTCCGGATTGCTGCGGAGCCAGCACGGGCAGTTGCGGTTTGACGGACAGGATATCTCCAAGCTCCCACCCCATGAGATCGTGATGCGCGGGGTGAGCCATGTTCCCGAAGGACGGCAACTTTTTCCCCACATGAGCGTCGAGGAAAACCTCGCGCTTGGGGCCTACATTACACGGGTACGTCCCAAACTAAAGGACCTCATCGAGGAGCAGTTCGAGTTATTTCCCCGTCTGAAAGAACGCCGTTGGCAATTGGCAGGCACGCTCTCCGGCGGCGAGCAGCAAATGGTCGCCCTGGCGCGTGGGCTCATGGCTCGCCCCAAGCTGCTTCTGCTGGATGAGCCTTCGCTCGGACTGTCGCCCAAGATCGTAGAGGAAGTTTTTGCCAAGGTGCATCAGATCGGCAAATCGGGGGTCACGGTGCTGATCGTGGAGCAGAACGTCGTCGACGGGCTCAGCATTTCCGATCGCGGTTACGTCGTGGAGAACGGCGAGGTCACGTTGCAGGGAACTCCAAAGGAGTTGCTCGGCAACGAGCAGATTCGGGCGGCGTATTTAGGCCTGTAGTTCGGTATTAGTTCGGCGTCAGTTTTCAGCCGTTGAAAACTCACCACACCCTGCAAGCTTTTGCCGGCGTCATCGGCTGCCCTGCCTTGCAGCCAAATTCCTTCCCGAACTCCGGCATGTTCACTAGAACTCCATTCGTACGGAAGCGGTCCGGTGCATGCGGATCGGTCGTCGCGATCAGACGTTCCAGCTCCGGACGCCACTCGGAGCACCAATCCTGCGCGAATCCCAGGAAAAACTGCTGCACCGGAGTATAGCCATCGGCGGACTTGTTCTTCAGATCAACGCCGTCTTGCGCAGCCCGCGCCAGGAACGCCATATATGCCAGCCGCAAGCCGCCGTTGTCCGCCGTGTTTTCGCCGAGCGTGAGCTTGCCGTTCAGCTTGGTGTCTCCCACACTGAATTGCGCGTACTCGTCGACAATGCACTGAGCCTTCTGGTTGAACTTGTCGCTATCTTCTTTTGTCCACCAGTCTTCCAGATTGCCATGCCCGTCGAACTTCCGCCCTTCATCGTCAAAACCGTGCGTGATCTCGTGCCCCATGAATAGCCCAATGTGTCCGTAGTTCAGCGCATCTGGCTGTTTCGCATCGAAGAATGCCAGTTGTAGCACGCCCGCTGGGAAGTTGATGTCATTCATGCCTGCGTTATAGAAAGCGTTCACCGTCGGCGTGGACACGAACCATTCGTCGCGGTCAACTGGCGTCCCAATTTTCGCCAACTGCCGCCGTGACTCAAATTCCGCCGCGCGCAGATTGTTACCGAAGGCATCGCCGCGCACAATTTCCAGCTTTGAGTAGTCGCGCCACTTGTCGGGATATCCCACCTTGTTGGCGATCAGGTGCAGCTTCTCTTTCGCGCGTGTCTTGGTAGCCGGGCTCATCCAATCCAGCGAGTCGATGTCGCGATCCATCGCCGCTTCGATATCGCGAATCATTCGCACCGCCTTGTCTTTGCTGGCAGCCGGGAATTGCTGGGCGACGTAAGCTTTGCCCAGCGCTTCGGGCAGCGCTCTATCCGTGCTGCGGACGCACCTTTTCCAGCGTACCTCCTGCTCTGGAGTGCCCGCCATCTTGCGTTCGTAGAAATCAAATTCTTCTTCGTCCAGCGCCTTGGGCAAAATCGTTCCCGCAATCGAGCTGATCAACTGCCATCGCAGGTATGCCTTGATCGCGGGTAGATCCGTCCCCGCGATGACCTGGTTCATGCCCTGAAAAAACTCGGGCTCGGCGACGTTGATCTCCGTGAACGCGGGGGACTCGGTGGCGGAATAAAGGCGATGCCAGTTGAAGGTTGGCGTAAGCGCCTGCAGGTCCTTGACCGGCATTTTGTGATAGATGTTGTGCGGATCGCGCTGCGCGGTGACGTCAAGCGAAACTTTCGCCAGCGCCGTTTCCAGTTTCATGATCGCCGCGGCGTCGCTTGCCGCCTGCGTTTCGCTCTCCCCGAGCAGCTTCAGAATGTTTGCAATATGCTGCACATATTGCTTGCGAATCTCTTCGTCTTTCGCGCCGGTGCGGAAGTAATAATCTTTTTCTGGAAGACCGAGTCCGTTCTGGGTGGTAACCGCAATCGTTCTGGTGGCGTCCTTGAAGTCCTGTTGCGATCCAAATCCGAAGAACGCATTTACGTTGATCAGTTGAAAGTGTGCCAGCAACTCCGGCAGCTGCTCCTTGCTGGCGAGTCCATTGATGCGGTCCAGTTCCGGCTGCAACGGCGCCAGCCCTTTTTGTTGCACCGCTGCTTCATCCATGCAGCTGGCGTAGTAATCCCCAATTTCTTGCGTATTCGCGTCGCGCGACGGATCGTTCGCCGCCGCTTTCTCCAGAATCCCGCGCAGCACCTGCCGGTTGTACTGCTCCAGGTTGTAGAACTGGCCGGAGTACGGTGAGTCGCTCGCAATCGGATGCAGCTTGCTCCAATTGCCGCACGCGTACTGGTAAAAGTCGACGCAAGGGTCGGCGGTCGTATCCATGAGGTTCTTATCCAGCCCAGGAATCAGCGAGAAAGTATGCGCGTCGCCGCTGGTCCCAGGTGCGTTGCTGCTGGTTTGCGCGAAGACCATACCAGCGCAAGCCAGGAATAACAGAACGGCAAGAGCCTTTGTCGTCGAAAGCATCCGTTTCTCCTCTAGAAAGCACTAACCAAGGAATCAGTGTGCACGAAGACCTGCCTCCGCCCACTATTTCATCGGCGGCAGATACGGAATATAGCGGGCAAACAACCAGCACAGGAAGAACACCACTGGGATGTGAACGATCAATTGCAGCACTCCATATCCCACGATGTCCCTGGCCTTCAATTTCAATATGCCGAGAAGAGGCAGCATCCAGAAGGGATTGACGAGATTGGGCAGCGCTTCCGCCGCGTTGTAGATCTGCACCACCCAGCCCAGATGGACCTGATGCAGATTCGCTGCTTGCAGGACATAGGGCGCTTCGATGACCCACTTACTGCCGCCGGAGGGAATGAAAATGCCGAGCACCGCCGAATACATCGCCACCAGCAAGGGATAGGTGTTGTGGGTGCTGACGGAGGCGAAAAGTTTCGCCAGCGCTTCTGCGATCCCCGTTCCTACAATCATTCCGAAGATGACCGCGTAAAACGGGAACTGAATGATCACGCCGCCGGTGGCGGGAATGCACTCCGTTACGGCACGCATAAAGCGCTTCGGGCGCCAGTGAAATAGAAGCCCAACCGTGATGAACATGAGGTTGTAAGTATTAAGGTCGAGCGCTGCCAGCGCGCCTTGTGGCGAGGTGCGGAACACGTCGACCAGATACCAGCACAACAGCGCGACAACCAGAATTGTGAGCAGCGGACTGTATTCCAGCCACTCGCCGGGTTTGCTCTTGGGCTCGAGGCTGGAGCGCATGGGCTCGTATTGGATGCCGTAGGATTCGGCGGTTCTGGCGTTCTCGGGCGACGGCGTGGACAGGTAAGCGATCAGCACGGATAGCACGATCAGGATCACCGTGGTCGCAATACTTTGCCACAAGAAGAGAGTCTGAGTGAGCGGGATCAGACCACTGATGTTGAATAACGAGGGCGGCATCGCCGTCTTGGTTGCCATCAGCATGGCGGCGGAAGAAGACAGCCCCATCGCCCAGACGGCTCCCAGCCCGAGGTATGCAGCGCCACCAGCAGCGCGGTAATCCAATCCTTTGACGCGCTGCGACAGTTCGCGAACAAAGAGTCCACTGAAAATCAGGCTCAGGCCCCAAGAGATCAGCGACGTCAGCATGGAGAATAACGCCACCAGGGCAACCGCCTGTCGCGGCGTCTTTGGAATTCCGGCTAAGGCTCGGATGGCGCGGTAGACGATCGGCGTCGAGGCGACGACATACCCACCGACGATGATCATCACCATCTGCATGGTGAAAGGCACCAAAGCCCAGAAGTTCTTGCCACCTTGGATGGCCAGTTTGGCTGGGCTCTGGTGAAGCAACAGACCGACAACAAAAACCACCACAATTCCGAGCAGCGCAAAAATCAGAGGATCCGGAAACCAGCGCTCACTCCAGTTGGCCAGGCCCAGGCCAAAACGGACAAGGGGTTGTTCCTGAGTTGCCGCTCGCTTTTCTCGTGGATTGTCCATATTCGATCCTTTCGGTGCGTCAGTGACAGCTGCCGAGTTGCGCTCGGCTGGACGAGCGAGGACGCCCGTCTCTCCACAATCTTCGATCTTCGCGTGGCTTGCCGGGGCCTTTGCCGGAATACGCCCGCCATTGTAGCGCATGTTGCGTGCTACGGAAGTCATTGTGCGAGTTTCCACAATGCGTGTAGGATGCTGTAAATTGGACGAGCAGGATCGGCCACTTTTGTTGATCTGGAGCGAGTCATGAATACCTTCCCGATTTTGTTGGGCGCGCTATGCGTCTACGCGCTCGGCTACCGTTACTACAGTGCGTTCATCGCCGCGAAGGCGCTGGCGCTTGACGATCGCCGCACCACTCCGGGGCACCTTTACGCAGACGGGCACAACTATGTCGCTTCGCCAAAATGGGTGCTCTTCGGACACCACTTCGCGGCCATCGCCGGAGCAGGGCCGCTGGTGGGGCCTACGCTGGCGGCGCAGTTCGGGTTTGCCCCGGGCTTTCTTTGGATTTTGGTCGGCGCCGTGCTGGCTGGATGTGTGCAGGATTTCACGGTGCTGGTGGCTTCGATACGCCACCGCGGCCGCTCGTTAGCGGATGTTGCCCGCACCGAGATCAGCCCATTTGCTGGTTTGGTGGCGATGGTCGCCGTGCTCTTCATTCTTCTGGTCACGCTCGCCGGCCTCGGCATTGTAGTCGTCAATGCGCTTTCGAATAGCCCGTGGGGTGTCTTCACCATCGGCATGACTATCCCCATCGCCATCATCATGGGATTGTGGATGTTCAAGAGCCATGCCGGAAAGATAACCGTCACCGGCCCGAGTATCTTTGGTGTGGTGCTTTTGATCGGCGGCGTAGTCGCCGGGCACTGGGTAGCGCAGAGCGGAGCGGCAGGGGCGCTTACCTTCACCCCCCACGAGATCACGATCCTGATGGCCATCTACGGCCTTGTCGCTTCAGTTCTTCCCGTTTGGCTGGTGCTGGAACCGCGCGACTATCTTTCAACCTACGTTAAGCTGGGCACGATTGCCGTCCTGGTCATCGGCGTTTTCGTGGTTCATCCCAACATTCAATTTCCGAACATAACGCAGTTCGTTCATGGCGGCGGACCGATCATCAAAGGACCGCTGTACCCCTTTCTCTTCGTGACCATTGCTTGCGGTGCGATCTCGGGCTTTCACTCGCTGGTGTCCTCCGGCACTACACCGAAGATGCTGGATAAGGAAACTGACGCTCGTTTCATCGGCTATGGAGCGATGGTGGCGGAGTCGCTGGTGGGTGTGCTGGCTCTGATTGCGGCGTGCTCAATGTATCCGGGCGACTACTTTGCCATCAACACTACGCCGGCGGTCTTCAGCCACCTGGGCTTGTCTACGGTCAATCTGGATATGTTCTCCCGCGAAGTCGGGGAGAAGCTGGCGGGGCGGACGGGAGGGGCGGTTTCGCTGGCTGTCGGGATGGCGCAAATCTTCCGCGGCTTGCCCGGGATGGCTCGTTTGATGGGCTATTGGTATCACTACGCCATCATGTTTGAGGCGCTTTTCATCCTGACCACGGTGGACACGGGAACCCGCGTGGCCCGCTACGTCCTGCAAGAACTGATGGGCAAGGTGTACAAACCGTTTGGCAACACTGTCTGGCTGCCCGGAAATCTGATCACTAGCTTCTTTGTTGTTCTCGGCTGGGGATACCTGATCTACACCGGAAATATTTCGACAATATGGCCGTTGTTCGGAACCGGAAACCAGTTGTTGGCGACCATCGCGCTGGCGGTGACGACTACCTTCCTGATTAACATGGGCAAGCAGAAATACGCCTGGATTACGGGGGTTCCGATGTGCTTCGTGGGTGTCACTACGCTCACGGCGGGAGTGCTGTCGATCAAGAACATTTTTTGGCCATTGACCTCCAAGCCCGGTCAGGTATTTACCGGCTACCTGGATTCAGTCCTTATGAGCATCTTTATCGCGGGCGTAGTGCTCGTCGTGATCGATGCCGTGCGACGTTGGATCAAGACTCTGAACGGCGCCCCGGTGCCGCAGGAGGCCTTCGGTCCTCCGCTCACCGCTGCCGGCGAAGTAAAGATGGGTTGCTGCTAGCTATTTCATAAATACGCGAGCCGAGCGCCTGTGTTCAGGATGGACGCGAGCCCGGGTCACTCGCCTGCTGCCGCAGAGTCGCTCCTGGCGGACGCCGGATTGTATATCCTGAACGTGTACACCATTGCTGCCGGGAAGCAACCCATGCCCGAACCATCCGAATCACGCGTAGAGGAGGTCGTGGCCCGCCACGAAGTCGACCTTGATCGACTAAAGGACGCGTTGGGCTTGCTGGGCGTCGTCCCCTGCTCCTGGTGCAAGAAGTTCTTTCGCCGTTCCGATTCCGGCGCCCTCTTCGATGCCGGCGAACTGGTTTGCTACGGTTGCATTCCTGAATGGTGGCCGCAGCGCCGTGCACAGCTCAGCATCAAAGACCGCGAAACCCTCGAGAGTAAGCTGGTCTTTTGGCTGCGCAGCCAACATCATGCAGAAATATTCAAGGACCCGGCCAAGCTCCCGGAAAGTTCACTGCAGGAACTGCACCTTATCGCCAACTGCCTGGAATGCCGCGGAACGGGAAAGTTGATGGGGAACGAGCGCTGCCGCTACTGCGAAGGCCGGGGCACGGTGTGGGTTATCGTTTCCCGAAAGCAAGCCTAAGGACGAAAAACTCCGATTACCTGCGGCCAGGATGGACTCTGGTCAGGGTTTCAAACCGCATCGTGAGACGCATTCCGCACCAGCCGAGACGTTTTGGCTAATGGCTGGTGGCCCCGCTGTCATTACTGACCATGAGGCTCGAGACATTCACAGGCTCAAAGTCCGATAAGGAGCTTGAGGTAGCCGTCTGGAACAGACATGGAACTGCTTGAGGTTGCCATCTGGAATAGACATTGAGGAGAATCTTACACCGCACACCACGTCATAATCTTTTGGTCTGCTTCCCTGTCTTTGACGTTGGGCTATCCCTCAGCAGCTGCTATCGGGAGTGTTTAGTCTCAGCTCGACCGAGTGCTCCTGCCGGTCGTCAACTAGTTGAATGACGTTACCTTGTCGCTTGACGCCATCCACCGTGACACTTGTCTCGCCCTGCCCGGCCGCCCCCCGCACGATAGCGACGTGATATACCGTTTCACGATATCGGTAATGCACCTTGAACTCCTTCCAATGGTCGGGAAGGCACGGAGCAATGTGCAGTTTGTCCACGTCCAGTCTCAGCCCTAAGAGCGATTCCACAATAAGCCGGTACATCCATCCGGCCGACCCTGTGTACCATGTCCATCCCCCGCGGCCAATGTGCGGCGACAGGGCATACACATCAGCGGCCACGACGTACGGTTCCACTTTGTAGGTCGCAATCGTTTCCGCGGATGCCGCGTGGTTCACGGGGTTGATCAGGGAGAAGAGTTCCCAAGCTCGCTGGCTATCTCCCAATTGGGCGAGCGCCATCGCCGCCCAGATGGCCGCATGAGTGTATTGGCCGCCATTCTCTCGCACGCCTGGAAGGTATCCCTTGATGTAGCCGGGATTTAAATCCGATTTGTCGAACGGCGGATCGAGGAGCTGGATTAGCCGCCAGTCGCGGTGAACGAGGTGCTGATCCACCGTCCGCATCGCCATGCGCGTGCGCTTGGCAGCGCCCGCTCCGGATAGAACGGACCAAGTTTGCGCGATCGAATCGATCTGGCATTCGGGGTTGCTGGCCGATCCCAGCGGAGAGCCGTCGTCGAAGTAGGCGCGGCGGTACCACTCGCCATCCCAGCCGTGCAGCTCAATGTTCTGACCGAGCTGAGTTGCCTCGCGACGGCAGCGTTCGGCAAACGGCACGTCGCCATGTACGCCTGCAACTTCAGCGAAGCGCAAAAGCACGTCATAGAGGAAGAACCCCAACCAGACGCTTTCGCCTTTGCCGTGTTGGCCGACAAGGTTCATCCCATCGTTCCAGTCACCCGAACCCATAAGGGGCAGGCCGTGTTCACCAAAACGCAGGCCCCTCAGGATGGCTCGCCGGCAGTGTTCGTACAAACTGGCCGTCTCTTCAAGCCGGTTGGGCAGATCGTAATACGATTCCTCTTCCGCGTTAACCTGACGGCCATCGAGGAAGTGTATGGGCTCGTCCAATGCCCCGGTATCGCCCGTGCTGAGAACGTACCGGGATGTCGCCAGGGGCAGCCAGAGGTAATCATCCGAACAATGCGTGCGCACGCCTCGGCCCGACGGGGGATGCCACCAATGCTGGACATCGCCCTCGCGAAACTGACGGGACGCGCAGAGGAGCAGGTGCTCACGAAGAAGGCTTGGCTCGGCATGGATAAGCGCCATCGCGTCCTGCAACTGGTCGCGGAAACCGAAGGCGCCGCCCGGCTGGTAGAATGCGCTCCGCGCCCAAAAACGGCAGGCGAGAGTTTGGTAGACGAGCCAGCCGTTAGCCAAGACGTTGAGAGACTGGTCGGGCGTTTCCACCTGCACCGCGCCCAGCGTGTGCTTCCAGTACTGCCATACCGCTTCCAGTTCGTCATGGGCGGCAGCCGATTCGCAGAAACGACCCGCCAGGTTGTGAGCGTCATCTTCACCACGGCCTACGCCAAGAATGAAGATGATCTCGCGCTCTTGCCCGTCGGCCAACTCGAACGGAACCTGTATCGCGGCACAGGGGTCGAAAGCACCGCCAGCTCTCCCGGACAGGCGGGATCGGCTCATGGCAGCCGCATTCCGAAGCGTGCCGTTGCGGCCCAGGAACTCAGTGCGATCGCCGGTCATGGTGCGGCTTCGATCGCTTACGTTGAAAAAGGCAACCCGGTCGGCGAACTCGGTGTTGTAGGGGTTCCGCGCGAACAGTGCGCCGCCGTTGGGCTCAATTTCGGTGGTCACGTGCAACGCCGATTTCGGCCGCAGGTCACCGAGAACCCATTCCACGTATCCGGTGGCCGAGAGCCGACGCGATCGGCCCGACTCATTTCGCACCTTCAACACCGTAAACTTGATGGCCGCGTCTACGGCCACGTAAACCGACATTTCAGAGCGGATGCCGCCTTCAGTGTGCTCGAAGATGCTGTAGCCGAATCCGTGCCGGATGGTATAAGGTGTCGCGCCGGGTCTGGGCATCGGCGTGGGCGACCAGAAGTGGCCGCTATCTTCGTCACGGATATAGAACGCCTCTCCGCTCGAATCGCTCACGGGATCGTTGGACCAGGGAGTAAGGCGGAACTCCTGGGCATTTTCACTCCAGGTGAAGGCAAGACCGCTCTCTGAAATGACGGTTCCGAAGTTAGAGTTCGCCAGTACATTGACCCATGGCGTCGGGGTTATATCCCGCTCGGTGGTCGTAATGATGTACTCGCGTCCGTCCGGGGTGAATCCGCCCATTCCGTTGAAGAAAATCAGATCGGAGCGAGGCGCGGCAGCGACGGCAGCGGGCTCGGGCCAGTGGACTCGGGTCACGGGAAGTTCCGGAACGGTTACTGGTTCGGCGCGGCGGCGCTGCATCTGGTCGACCAGCGTTCCGCGGCTGTCCGAGAGGATGGCTCGGGCGACCGACTGGAACAGAATGCGGTCCTCGCTTGATATCTGGTCCCCGGGTCTCACAAAGATGCCGCCCGGTTGATCTGTCAAGGTGGCTTCAACCCCTGCCGAAATCAGTCCCACGATCTGGTCTTGCAGATTCTGCCGGTAGCCGGAGTGATCTTCGTTCCAAATCAGCAGGTCCACCGCCAGTCCTTTCAGGCGCCAGTAACCGTGGGCCTGGATGAGTTGGCGGGCGAGGTCGATGTTGTCGGGATCCCCGATCTCGAGCAGCACGATGGGCAAATCGCCGGAAATGGAATAGCCCCACAGATCGGACTGCCCACGGCGGTTTTTCATAAGAACGCTCGCGTCGGCGCGGAGCGAGGAATTCGCGTACACGATCGAGCCGGCCAGGTGTCCGTAGAGCTGCGCGTCGGCCTCGGTGGCATTGATCTGCCGCAAGAGCACCTGGCTATGTGTCCACGCGAGATCGAACACGCGATCCGCAAGACGCCGATCCTGGTACTTTTCAGCGAGACCCAAACAGGCATCCCGGGTCTCGCCGATGCCGGTCACGATGTCGATCGTCACCTTTTCTTCCGGATTAAGCAGGATTTCATGACGGATGGCGACGATCGGATCGAGCACTGACCCTTCGCGGCCCGAGAGCGGCGCGGGATCGGCCATGGCTTGCGGATTGGCGATCGTGTGTCCACGGCCGATGAAGCGCATCCGGTCAGTTTCGTAGGATATTTCTTCGATCTTTGCGCCATGAACGGCCATTAGATGGAACATCCAGGGCGGTTTCTCTTCCGGAGAGCGGGGCCGGCGAGTGCAGAGAATCGTCCGCTTGTCGCGGATGATCTCAGTCTGGACGAAGAGATTATTGAAAGCCGGGTGAAGCGCATCCGCCGCCGGCGATCCGAGAACGACCTCCGCGTAACTTGTGACCTCGACGGCTCGGCGCGCTCGCGAGGAGTTAGTGATGGTGATGCGGCGTACCTCGACGTCATCCTCGGGAGAAACGGCTATCTCTGTATAGGTGTCGAACTGGTGGTCGCGGCGGCGGAATTCCACCCGCCCCTCGGAGAAGATGGCTTCGTAGCTGTCCGCTGCCTGGAGCGCCGGCTGAAATGTGGTGGACCAGAACTCGCCGCTGGCGACAGCACGAATATAGCAAAAGGTGCCCCAGTTGTCGCAGGTACCGTCTTCGCGCCAGCGCGTCACCGCAGTATTCTTCCAGCGACTGTAGCCGCCACCGGCGTTTGTGATCATGACATGATATCTGCCGTTCGACAGCAACTGCAGTTCCGGCATGGGCGTGTCAGGACTGGTGAAAATGCGGACTGGCGCTTCCGCAGCGTTGGCAGCAGCACCTACGTCGGAGAGTTCGGCCAGATGCGAATAGGATGCTATGGCCTTTGGCACCCGCTCCTGGAGCAAGAGTGCAGCCGCCTGGAACGACGGATCCGACTCGAATCGTTTTTGCATGGGGCGATCAAGAAGCAGGTAGGCCAACGACAGCAAGCTCATACCCTGGTGATGCGCCATGAAAGACCGAACCACAACGTTCGATTGCCCGCGGGGCACACGCGAAGGAGTGTAGTCGATGGCTTCATACAAGCCGTATTCCCCCTCAAAGCCGTCCGCGGCGAGTGCCTGAAGATTCAGGCAGGCCTCCTCGGGCGCGACCATCAGCGCCAACGCCGAGGCATACGGCGCGATGACCAGATCGTCCGCGAGCCCACGCTTGAAGCCCATGCCAGGTACACCAAACGCGCGGTACTGATAGTTGAGATGAGCGTCGATGGAGTTGTAACCGGATTCCGAAATGCCCCAAGGCACACCGCGCTTTGTGCCGTACTCGATCTGTCTGGCCACGGCAGCCCGGTACGTCTGATCGAGCAGCGTGTTTTCGTAGGTCGGCATCACGATGAGCGGCATGAGGTATTCGAACATCGAACCGCTCCAGGAAAGGAGAATCGGATCTCCACCGGCGGTGGTGAGGAGGCGGCCCAGGGCAAACCAGCTCTCCTGCGGCAGTTGTCCTTGTGCAATCCCCACAAAACTGCATAGTCTTGCTTCCGAAGCGAGCAGATCGTAGTAACTCGGGTCCCGCCGGTGCTCTCCTGCGTTGTAGCCGATGGTGAGCAGACGACGAGTGTCGTCGAACAGGAAGTCATAGTCCACATGGGCAAACTCGGCGCATTTGCGCGCTAGATCTTCAAGGGCAGCGATTCTCGACGTGGCGCGCTGGCTATGCAGGAGGTCCCCCGGGAGACTAGCCAGCTGGCGCAACGTTGGGATCTCCTCGAGTGCATCTGGAGCGAGAAACGTGAGCTCATCGAGGGCGCTCTGGCACTGGCTTGCGAACGCGTTTGCCCACCACTTCGCCTCGCTCTCAGGATCGTTGAGGCTGCCGGCGAATTGCGCGGCGGACCCAGCCATTCGGCCGAGGCTGCGGCGCGCCTCTGCGAGGGAAGCTGGCGTGGAGTCGCATGCGGATTCCAAATCCTTCTGGAGCCGGGTAAGTTGGCCGGGGTCGGCTTCTCTGGCCACGTCTTCTTTGGCCAGGTCTTCTTTGGCGATGTCTTCTCTGGCAATGTCCAGGAGGACACTTAGCGTGTCCTTGAGACCCTCGAATAATCGCGCACCCAGGATCTTCTGATCGGGAATCGCGAGCAGGCCCGGTCGCAGTGTCAGGAGGTGACCTACCAGGTTCCCGCTGTCCACGGTCGAAATGTACATCGGCAACAGCGGCTTCAAGGACTCTGTGTCGTACCAGTTGTAGAAGTGGCCGCGGTGGCGTTCCAATGTTTCCATCGTGTCGAATGCATTCGCTGTGCGCTCGATGAGTTGTCCGGCCGAAATGTAACCGAAGTCATGCGCCGACAAGTTCGCGAGTAGCGCAAGTCCAATGTTGGTCGGGGAGGTACGATGACCGAGCCTGGCGACGGGACGCTCCTGGTAATTGTCGGGGGGCAGCCAATGATCGTCGGGACCGACAAATGTCTCGAAGTACTTCCAGGTCTTCCGGGAAAGCTTCCGGAGAAAGACAGTCTGGCCGGTGGTCAGGCGCGCGACGCGGCGAGCAAGCGGCCGGCTGATCCACCACGCGATGAGCGGCGAGACAAACCAGAGTCCCAGTATGGGCCCAGCCACCCCCAAGGCGGCTGGCCTCGAAATCGCCAGGTAGACCGCGGCGGCCGTGGCAACCGCGGGGGCAACCCACATGGTCCGGCAGAAACCGGCGAGGTCCGTGCGTCTATTTCTATTCAGGTCGCCCGACTGAATCCATTCGAGAAGCCGGCGGTGGGTGAACAGCATCCGCGTGACGGTGCGCACAATCGCATCCAGGCTGAAGAATGCTTCGTAGGGAAGGCACGCGAGCGTGAACGCAGCCTGCGCGAAGTGCTTGGATGCGTAGCCCACTGCGGCTGGGAGGTGTTGATTCAAACGTACATCGCTTGGCTTTTGCAGCAGGTCCAGGACGCAGGCAACCAAATGAGGAATCAGGATGATTCCGAGCACCGCCGAGGTCCAAAACCACAGCGGTGACAAAGCTGTCCAGCCCAGCAGCAACAGCAGCGTCAAGGCCGCTGGTATCAGACTGCGCCGAAGATTATCAAAGAGTTTCCATAGCGAGAGTGCGGTAAGCGGATTCTTCTGGCGACGCCCGTCAAAGCCCGGAACGCGCGGCAGCAGCCAGCGCACTAGCTGCCAATCCCCACGAATCCAACGGTGGCGGCGGCTCACGTCCGCGCTATATTGAGAGGGATATTCCTCGTACAACTGCACATCGCTCAACAGGCCCGACCGTGCGTAGCATCCCTCCAGAAGATCGTGGCTGAGGATCCGGTTCTCGGGGAAACGCCCCTTCAGCGCCCTCTCGAACGCATCGACATCGTAAATCCCTTTGCCAATGAACGAACCCTCGCCGAACAGGTCCTGGTAAACGTCGGAGACAACGCGCGTATACGGATCGATACCTGGTTCACTGCCAAACAGGCGTGCATATCTCGACTGGTTCGCTCCCGACAGGCTGGCGCCGACCCCGGGCTGAAGAATGCCGTACCCATCCGAGACCCGCTGCTTGTCTTCGTCGTAGCGCGCACGATTCAGAGGGTGCGCCATCGCTCCCACCAGCTGCCGCGCCAAATCGCGCGGCAACTGCGTGTCCGTGTCCAGGGAAATCACATACTTCACTTTGGCTAAGATTGACGTGTCGCCAATGACGAGCGAGAAGCGATCCCTGGAACCGCCGCGCAAGAAGGAATTCAATTCTGCGAGCTTCCCTCGCTTCCGCTCGTAACCCATCCATATTCGCTCCTGTGGGTTCCATTGGCGCGGACGGTGGAAGAGAAAGAACAGGTTGTCGTTCGCACTCTCGTATTTCTGATTTAACCCTTCGATTCTTTTCCGAGCCAGCCGCAACAGCGGTTCATCCTCCGGTAGTGCTTCCTGGTGCGCGTCGCGAAAATCAGTCAGCAGGCCGAAGTGCAGGTTGTCGTCCCGATTGGCGAGGAATCGGACCTCCAGCGCCTCAACCAAGTCCTCGACGTTTTGAGCGCTCACGAGGATGGTGGGGACCACCACCAGAGCGCGGTGCTCCGGCGGAATCCCCTGGGAGAAGTCCATTCGAGGGAGCCGATGGGGAGTCGCCAGCGACGACACCAGCCAGTTGACCAGGGCTACGGCCAGTTGGCTCGCACACACGACCGAGAGGATGCCGAACAAGCCGAGCGCCCACCCGTAAAAGACACTGGGAAAAACTCTCTGAAAGGCAGTGGGAACAGCACTGGCATGCGCCTTCGCCAGCAAGGTTGCGGCGACGATTATTGTAACCAGCGTGATCGCGCCCAGGTACAACAGCAAAGGAAATTCGCGGCCCGCTCTCCGAAACGCTTCAGCGGCAGATAAGCGGACCTCCACTTGGCGCTCAAGCTGCTCCAATCCCTTGTCGATCAGGTAGAAGCCGACATGCTGCGCGCGATCGTCGCTGCCATTCCGGGCCGCGCCTTCCCGCGCAAGTTCGATTGCTGCGCGCGCCACCTCGGGCTCGGATCGCTCGCTGCTCTTGGCGATCTTCTCCACCGTGTGCCGGTAACGGTCACGCGTCGAGAAGTCCATCTTGCCGTAGGATCCGCTTGGGTCCTGACGAAGAACCTGTTCGACGGCGCTCAAGGTCTCGACAAAATCGCGCCAGTTCATCGCGCCCAAGACACGGAGGCTGCCGATGCTGTTGCTCATCGAGACCTGATCGGCAGCCTGTTGCTGGTTCTCTGACTGCACCAACTGCTTGATCGTCCTCCCGGATTCGGAGAGTCGCTGTTCAATCCAGGTGAGCGGCAAGGCCAGGGCTGGGCCTTGCCCCTGCAACCGGCGCGCAAATTCCGCAACGAACGAGCCCACTAACGGCGGGCTGGACCGCGCCATGTCGGCGATCACCAGGATCAGACTCTTGGGGTCTTTTTCGGCGGTCTCCGTTATCTTGTCCGCCCAATAATCGGCGCGGTTCCGTCCGATCCTGTCGGCAGAAATCCGGGCCCCCACACGTCGAAGATTTTCGATCAGCGCGAGACGCAGCATGATGGGAAGCGCCCACAACTCGCCTAAGTTGAGGGCGGTGACTGTCTGGTAGGCCGCTACAAAGCTGCTGAGACTCTCCGGATCCAGTCGCCCATCGCCGTGCGAGATCGTCTCCAGCGCGATGTCATACACACGCGGAAGACCGGCCGAAGGGCCGTTCAGCAAGCGTGGCAGCTCCCGGCTGTAAGCCTTGGGCAAGTGTTTCTCGGACATGCGAATCTGCTCTTCGATCAGATAGAAGTTGTCGAGGAGCCATTCTCCGGCTGGCGTGATGCGGCGGTTCGTCTTAACCGCCGCCGTCAACAAGCTGCGGACTCCGAGCAGAACGCTTTGATTTTCAGCCAGCCGCGCCAGAAGCCGCTCCGGAGCGCCTCCCGGGCTCACCTTGTGCGAGCCCGCCAGGGTCTTGCCGTGCTGTCGCATCTGATCGGCGCTGAACAGCTCTGACCGCAACGGGGGGGCGTCGTCTCTGTATCTTTGTGCCGAGTCGCTTCCCGGGAGGCTCAAATGGAGCAAAGTCCTACCGATCGTCCTGTTACTCTCACTCAATTCGAAGCTCCATTTTGAAGCGAAACTTTCGACTCTCGCATGGGCCTGAGGCCTACCCACAGGAATGAAAATCGCTTTAAGGCATGCACCTCAGCGACGCACGCGAAGCTCCTCATCGGATCTTTCATCACCGTCGCTGTTCCTGGACCCAATCTGCAATGATGGTCACGCGTAATTCATTGTAGCTGCGCTCGTCGTTGGCTCGCGCCGCTTTTTTGTCGGCGCCAGCAGGCCACCCCGAGAAAACCAGGAGGCGACCTCGAGAAAAATCGTCTAACCAATCCAATGAGAACATTCACGGAAAGTGAGCAGTTGTGCACAGACTGGGCAGTGCCTCCGTGGAATCCTTGCCTTGACGCGCTGCCGTTCCATCCGCGCAGCCCGCAGCAGCAAGGTACAACCGGGCAATCGAAGGATGATCTGGCAAGGTGATTGAAAATGCGCAAGATCCGTTTACTGTCGCTAGCACTTCTGATACTGGCCATGTCGGCCGCCGCGTTCGCGCAGGTCGGCGTGTCGATCACGATCGCTCCGCCCGAACTGGTAGCTTACTCGCAACCGATGTGTCCGCAGAGCGGCTATTTGTGGACGCCCGGCTACTGGGCTTACGGTGATGAAGGCTATTTCTGGGTGCCGGGCACATGGGCCGAGCCGCCCGCCGTTGGCCTGCTATGGACTCCAGGTTACTGGGGTTGGGGCGGCAACGCCTTCGCCTGGAATGAGGGCTACTGGGGTCCCACTATTGGCTTCTACGGTGGAGTCAACTATGGCTTCGGCTATGGAGGCGTCGGCTATGAGGGCGGATATTGGAACAACGGAGCCTTCATGTACAACCGCTCGGTGAATAACGTGGATGTGGCGAACTTTCACAACACGTACGAAAAGACCGTAAGCAACGAGAGGGCGGGAAACAACGTTAGCTACAACGGCGGGACCGGTGGAACAACCGCTCGACCGACCGGGGCCGAACAGACCGCGGCACATGAGCGTCATAGTCCGGCAACGGCCGCACAAACAGGGCATCAACAGGCCGCCAGCAAGAACCACGAACTATTGGCGTCCGTGAATCATGGCAAGCCGCCAATCGCCGCAACCTCCAAACCGGGGGAGTTTAGCGGCAAAGGGGTGGTGGCGGCCAATGGCGCCGCAGCTGCGACTAAGGCCACTGAGAATAAGGCAGCCGAGACTAAGGCCACTGAGAACAAGGCAGCTGAGACTAAGGCCCCTGAGAATAAGGCAGCCGAGACTAAGGCTACTGAGAATAAGGCAGCTGAGACTAAGGCTACTGAGAATAAGGCAGCTGAAACTAGGGCCACTGAGAATAAGGCAGCCGAGACTAAGGCCACTGAGAATAAGGCAGCCGAGACTAAGGCTACTGAGAATAAGGCAGCTGAGACTAGGGCTACTGAGAACAAGGCAGCTAAGACTAGGGCTACTGAGAACAAGGCAGCTAAGACTAAGGCTACTGAGAACAAGGCAGCGGCAACTCGTTCGAATGAGAATAAGGCGACCGAGAAAAAGGCGGCAGCAACTCGCTCGAGTGAGAATGCGGCGACCGAGAAAAAGGCGGCAGCAACTCGTTCGAGTGAGAATGCGGCGACCGAGAAAAAAGCAGCGGCAACTCGTTCGAGTGAGAATGCGGCGACCGAGAAAAAGGCAACTGCTACGCGCACGAGTGAGAACAAGGCCGCTCATGCGCAACCTGCAGCTCGTGTGCAACCTGTAGCTCATGTGCAGCCTGCAGCCCATCAACAGAGTGCTCCGCGTCCGACGACTGCAGCGCATGCGCAACCTGCCGCTCGTCCCCAGGCTGCACCCCGCCCCGAGGCTCGCCCTGAGAGCGCTCCTCGTCCGGAGACAAAAGCCCCCGGAGGTAAAGAGAGGTAAAGAGTCGCCTCGCATTGCGGCAGGCCGCTCGAGGTATTCAGAAGGTCGATTAACTCTCACAGTGGTGCGGGTTCACTTCGTGGACTCGCACCATTTCCTTTCTGGCGGTGCGCAGCGATCAACTGATGTCCCATGTCGTGGAGCCCACTGTCATCTCCCGCATCTCTTACGAGAGCACTAATCCCGCGCTTTCGACCCTTTTTCTTCACATGAGCAGTTTTGACCAGTAAGAAACCAGCGGAACATCTATAACGAAGCTGGCTCTCATCAATGTTGAGTTCTCATTGCGGAACTTGAGGATCGGGATGCCGCGCTGGAATAAGACAGAATCAAAGCCGCTCCTTTCGGGGAGTGACGTTTGAACGTAGTCTTAGTGCCGGAAAAGGAGTGAAGTATGCTTGGAACTATATTGATTGTGATTTTGATCTTAGCGCTTTTCGGTGCCCTGCCACGGTGGGGATATAGCCGGGAGTGGGGTTATGCTCCGACCGGAGGACTGGGACTTATCCTTTGCGTCGTGGTAATTCTGCTGGTTCTTGGCCGGATTTGAACCATGCAATACCAGCCAACACGGTTAGGCGCCATCGCCAAGGGTTGGCGCCTGTTTTCTTTTCGCGCGTTGGCGCTTCTTCTCGTGGTGCTCATGTGCCGCGGCGGTTCGTTCGCTTACTCCGTTCTGACGCACGAGGAAATCGTGGACCTGCTTTGGTCGGACGAGATCCGGCCCCTGCTGCTTAGGCGATACCCAGGACTGTCGGAAGATCAGATCAAGGAGGCGCACGCCTACGCTTACGGAGGCGCCGTCATCCAGGATATGGGCTATTACCCATTCGGCAGCAAAGAATTCAGCAACCTGGTGCATTACGTTCGCAGCGGAGATTTTGTTCGCGAGTTGTTGCTCGAAAGCCAGGATGCCAACGAGTATGCCTTCGCTCTGGGCGCGCTGGCACACTATGCGTCGGACATTACCGGGCACAGGATGGCAGTCAATGAGGCGGTGGCCATCGAGTATCCAAAGTTACGAGCGAAGTTTGGCAAGTCGGTGACGTATGCGGAGGACAGGACGGCACACTTGAAAACCGAGTTCGGTTTCGACATGCTGCAGGTGGCGAAGAATCGTTACCCGTCGCAGCAGTACCACGATTTCATCGGGTTTCAAGTGTCAAAGCCCCTGCTCGAGCGAGCCTTCCCCGTGGTATACGGAGCGGAGTTAAAAGATGTTCTCGCTCATGAGGACCTCGCCATCGGTTCCTATCGTTTCTCCGTCAGCCGGCTGATTCCGGAGATGACCCAGGTCGCGCTCCAGACCCATAAGAAAGACCTGATGCACGAGCGGCCCGACTTCGCGAAGGAGAAGTTCCTGTACCGGCTTTCGCGCTCCGACTATGAAAAGGAGTGGGGGAAGGACTACACCAAGCCCGGATTCGGAACCCGGTTTCTCTCAACCCTCTTACGCTACATGCCGAGGATTGGTCCCTTCAAGGGGCTGGGCTTCAAGAACCCGACTCCGCAGACCGAGGACCTGTATTTCAAAAGCATCAATTTGACGGTCGATCAATACCGGGCCTTTCTCCACGCCGTGGGTACAAACTCGGTCCTGCTTCCCAATTTGGATCTTGATAGTGGCCAACCCACCAAGGCAGCGGAATACTCGCTCGCCGACGACACTTATGCAAAGCTGCTGGGACAGTTGTCGAACCGCAAATTCGATGGAACGACTCCAGAGCTGCGCGACAACATCCTGCAGTTTTATTCTGACCTCTCGCTACCGATCGAGATGAAGAAGGACCAAGCTCGCTGGCATGGCGTGCTGACTGCGCTGGACCAGTTGAAGTCCGTGGCGCCGGTGCCGACGGTGCCGGGCAACGCTGCCCACTGATCCGGCGTGCGACTGCTTCACTTCAAGAACGCCGGGGGCGTTGTACGAATAAGTTTGTGGCTTCACCTTCCGAGATCAAGCGGCCTTGAAGCGCTGTAGCACTGAGTGGAAAGCGATCAATTCTGACCATTCTTCCGAAGCCCAAAGTTCGATACTGGTAGCTCACAAGGTTCTGACGCCGAGGGAACTTCCCGGACAAGGTCGGCCCTTATGGAACTTTGATGCATGGAGGTTTCGATGAATCTACATCTGATGGATACGAATCTGATTGTGCTCGCCGCCGTGGCGATTCTGATCATCGCAGTGCTGGCTTGGGTATACGCGCGAAAACGCAGGAATACAACCGCAGTCCTGCGGAAGAAATTTGGGCCCGAGTACGATCGGGCGGTGCTGGTGCATGGGGCAGGACGAAAAGCAGAATCGAAGTTAGAGGATCGCGAGAAGCGGGTTGAAAAGCTCAACATCCGCGATCTTGATCCGCTGGAACACGAACGTTTTTCGAAACGGTGGGAGTCCGTGCAGTCTCGTTTTGTCGATTCCCCTAAAGGGGCGGTCACTGAAGCCGACGACTTGGTGGCCTCTTTAATGAAAGCTCGTGGCTATCCCGTATCCGATTTCGAACAGCGCGCCGCTGACATTTCTGTCGACCATCCCCGAATGGTGGAGAACTACCGGTCTGCGCATGAGATTGCGCTGCGGGTGGGGAAAAACGAAGCAACTACAGAAGAGCTGAGAACGGCAATGATTCACTACCGCTCTCTGTTTGAAGAGCTGGCGCAGGCGCCAGCGAGTGTTGAAAGAAAAGAAGTGGCGTAATGGCGCGTGGCAACTACGCTCTGGGGACGGAGTGGAGGCACCATCGAAGCTGATTACAAGAAGACAGGAGACTCGATATGAAGACGTGCCGACCTATGCGTTGGCAATCGCGGACTTCGCAATCCTACCAGTGCTGGCGAAACTTGTAATCTGAGTGCCTTGAGTACATGGCTTGCTTTTCGGGTTTCGGGTCAAATGAGGCCTTCACCGCCACGTTCAACGGCAGTTCGACAGGCACATCGCACCTCAAACGAGTGCTACATTGCGCGGAAATGCAAAGCGGCGGAGCTGTTATGCTCCGCCGCTTCTTGTTCCCTGCATCGCGCAAAGTGCGTGGCCGTTATCCCGCACATGGTCAAAGGTGGCTTCATCTTCGGAGCTAAAGACGGCAAAGGCGCGCCGACAAGCGATACCTCACTCTCGAAGGTCAGCACTATGCTCCGGGCGATGGCGGCGAACGGCTCCTGTTCCTACTAGTCTTCTGTCGCGAGTGCGGGCAGGAGTACTACATGGTCTCTTGGGCTGGCGGCGAAGGTGGCAGTGTTTACCCGTATCGCTACCTTGCAAGTGAAGGGTTCCTGCCCGGCTACAACTTCCCGCGTCTGCCGCTGAGGGCTTTGATACCGACAGGCAGGGACGTGCATGTGATCGACCGCCCGCGTTTTCTTGGTTTGGCGGAGTTCGGACCACGGAATGTTATCTACTTGGAGGGTCGGAAATATGGAATTCATCGTCTTTGAAACGACTTCGTAGGCGACGCGCCCAAATAGAAGAGTGCCTGAACCCTTTATGTTTTCGACAGCAAAGGAATGGTTTTTGACCATATCACTCTCGACGGCTACTTTGCCGCCCCCAACGGCGACATCAGCTTTCTACGCCAGCGGATTCCGGCTGGTGGCGAGCGACGGGATAGTCACAATGGATGTCAGGATGTTGGTTCATAGCAGAGCAAGATGTTGCCGTTGCGGAACGTTTCGCGTTTTAGCGAGTCTCAGGTTCATCGGTTCATCTGGTCTTTTATACCGTCGAACAGCGTGCGACCACGACCAATGGCGACGGGATTCAAGATTAGTTCATATTTGTCGATGAGACCGAGAGGCGCGAGTTGCGCGACGATGGAGCCGCTGCCCAAGATGGCTATGCGCTTGCCGGGCAACTGTTTGACCTTACGCACGTCGGACGCTATATCTCCATTGAGGAACTGGGTGTTGTTCCAAGAGCTCAGAGAGCCTTGCGTCGGTTCCGAGATGACGAACGACGTGCCTCATGCGAGGTCACAAACTTGTGAGCCATGCCGATCAAGTCCCGCAGGACATCGGGTGTGACGCGGGACAGGCGAACCAGCACGGTATTGTGGTTGAGATAGTGGTCGGTAACGTAGTAGACGTCCGGGTCGGCTGCGAGCAGTTCGGCACGATCATCAAAGTCAACGCGAACCGCAAGCGAACCCGGCTCAGCCGAGCGATGAGCAGGCACGCACGCCAAGAGTTTTTGACGAACCTTGAGCGCGGGTGACCCGTAGGCTGTGCTCTCCTCCACACCCGGCAAAGCCAAGCCGATCTTCCGTACAGCGTCGAAGTTAATTGTGCCTCTTGGCATGGGCGAGTGCGATTATCCGCAAGAACAGCGAACTTTTCAAGACGGGCTGTTGGGGGCAAATCTTCAGTCGAAAAATGTGGAGGCGTGAACGCCGAGAGCGGGATACCCACGTTCCGAGGTGTGGGCGGAACAGGCGGCGCACGCTGTGCTAACACCTGTGTCTGTTGAAAAAGTCCCTCAGTTGATGCTTGCGGCGGTGCAGCGTTCACGTTATAAGCAGGCCAGAGTTCTCGATGCCGCTTTTCACCATTCCCTTTGGAGGCCTGCTGCCCATGATGGGACACCAATCCCGCTCGGAGTCGCTGTTCTACTACTTCCGCCTGGAAGATCAAGTTCCTGAAAATCATCTGCTGCGCCTGATCGATCGCCACGTCAACTTCGACTTTATTCGAGCCAAGTTGAAGGACTCCTACAGCGACACGGGAAGGCCATCCATCGATCCCGAACTGTTGCTGCGCCTGCTGCTGGTCGGCTATCTCTACGGCGTCACGAGCGAAAGGAAACTAGTGGAAGAGCTGCGCATGCATCTGGCGTGGCGATGGTTCACGGGACTGGGGTTCGATCAGGAGATTCCGCATCACTCTACGTTTTCCAAGAACCGGCATGGACGATTCCAGGAATCGAATCTGTTTCAGGAGATTTTTGAGGAGATCGTCGCCCGCTGCGTAGAGGCCGGATTGGTGAGGGGCGAGCACATGTCGGTGGACGGCAGTTTCATCCAGGCCAATGCCGACCATCACAGCCGCGTATCCCCCGAGCAACTACCAGAGATAGCTAAGGTGAACCACACGGTGCGCGAGTATCTAGTCGAACTGGAGCGGGAGAATCCGGTCGAACCTCCCGTTCCCCAGCAAGAGAAAGTCTCGACCACGGACCCGGATTCGACCTACGCGACCAAAGGCGGTCCAGCGCGGCTCGGGTATTACGACAACTATCTGGTGGATAACGCCAGTTGCGTCATCGTGGGGGTGCAAGCTACGCCGGCGCGACTGAGTCAGGAGAGCGTTGCGGCCCGAGACATGATCGAACGCTATCGCGAACGTTACGGCTATCTGCCACAAACTCTGGGGGCGGACACCACCTACGGCAACGGCGAACTACTGCAATGGCTTGATGAACGTGGTATCGCTGCCTACATTCGAGTGAAAGAAAATCCCAACGGGCCGAGTGACCTCTATGGCATCGACAAGTTCACCTACGTACCCGAGGAGAACGGCTATATCTGCCCGGAAGGCAAACTCCTGAAGTACGTCGGAATCAATGCGCGCAATCGCACCCACCTTTATTATTCGACGGTGAAGCGCTGTCGCGAGTGCTCGCAGAAGAGCCGCTGCACGCGAGGCAAGTATCGGACCCTTGCCATCCATACTTGTGAGCCAGCGCGGCAGCGTGCCCACGCCCTGGCCCGGACACCAGCGTTCGCGATCTCGCAACGAGCTCGGCGGAAGGTGGAAGCATTGTTCGCAGAACTGAAGAATTACATCGGTCTACGCCGGCTGAGGCTGCGCCGGATGCGCTTTGTTCGTGAGCAATTCTACCTGGCGGCAACGGTGCAGAACCTGAAACGGCTGGTGCGGTTCCTCACCCGTAGGCGTGAACTCCAAACCGCAACCGCGTGAATCGGAAGTCACCAAAGAACTAAACAACTAGAAAAACATAGAGGAAAATACCGAAGGAAAACTGCGGTGGCGAGGGGACTTTTTCAACACACACACCCGATTGCGACAACTATCCGCTAAATCCTCGCTGAGACTCAAAACACTCCAAAGTTGGGTAGTGGTGCAGTTTGAACCTTAGTCCCTGTCGCGCGGGTGTTTACCGCAATCGTGATTGGCAAAGTCGGTCTCAATATCATTCGGTGGATTGCCTTCTGATTCGACCAGGCGAGGAAGTGGTTTCGCCCAACCACAGGCCGTGCAGGCCCATCCGGTAAACTTATTGGATTTCTGGAAAACAAGTTTTCGTGAACTGGTCACGCCACACAGTTTCCCACAGGTCGGATTCAGGCGCTAGCCCTATGGATGTCTCGCCTAGTCCGCGTGCGGTAAGTTTTGCTCAGTCACCGACATTCCTGCGTCATCGAACTGGGAACCATTCCCTGTAAGCGCCACAAAAAGCTGCTACATCAACCTGCGCACCATGATGGAATCAGGCGTGCTGTTGCACCGATGCCAACAGTTTCACTCGGAGCTTTGCAGCGGTTAGCGTGAATCGTCCGCAGGCTAGTTCCCCGCCGAACGCTGACAAGCCCTACATTGAGGTGCAGCAATGTCGAATTCAGAAGCACTGCGAATCGTTACCCCGCTGCTCCGGGTTGAGGAAGATGGCGTGAGCGAGGCCGTCGAGCCAACTCGGACTCCAATCGTGATGCAACAGTCAGCTAAGGCTCAGGACGAGGCGGTCATTGATTCGCATCCTGCTTTCTCTGCGTGGTGGGAGCGTTGGCGAAAAGCAAGGACGCGCTTCTCTCTCGTGGCGTCCATCAGGAGACACCCCTAAGCGCACCCGGAGCGACGGCCGCCGCAGGGGGAGCGCGTGGCATTCACCCCTAGCGGGGAAGGCATCGTTTGCCGCATTTGTATCGGGTTTGAGTTTTGGATCGCCATCTGAAGAACTAGTGATTTGACGGGGCGATGCCAAGGAACTAAGTGATTTTCTCAATTCTTCACAAGAAGAAAGGACTCCCCATGTCACTAGGAGAATTGTTCGCATCGATAAGAGAGCGCCGTCGTCGCTCAGCCCAGCAATCTCTTGAAGAAGGGGCTCAGATTATGAGACGGCTGCAAGAGTTGCTTGCGGTTCCCAGCCCGCCGCAAGAGGTCGCAGCGCCCTTCACCAACGCCCGTATTGAAACCGACCCGACAGGCTACCGCGAAGTCGCCTAGACGAAATCTCCGAAGATAACGTCGCGTACAGTCACCGCCGTCATGAAGATCGCGGGCAGCGCAAAGTAGAGTGCGATGAGTTGCGTCATGGTGTTCTCCTTACTAACTGCGACATCTGCGACAAGCCCCGCCGACCCACCAGCCGCTCTTGAGGACTGCCAGGAGCTATGCCGCTGCCGGGTTCGTCGATTCGAATGGTATTCCATTCCAAGTTTTCTGCTACCCTTGCATGCCACAGGGAGAACCCATGCGAAAACTTTTGGTCACCGTTCTGCTATGTATTCTTGCTCTGCCCGCCTCTTCTCAGGAAAAACAGCCCTCCGACAATCCGCTCAGCGCATTCACTAAGCGCGTTTACGGATTCCAGAAGGGCATTCTGCTTCGCTCGGCTGAAAAAATGCCCGAGGAGAACTACAGCTTCAAGCCCGTCGATACGGTACGCACGTATGGACAGATCATCGGACATCTCGCCGACGCGCAATACCTGTTCTGTTCGAAAGTGCTGGACGAGAAAAACCCAGAGCTGAAGATTGAGCAGACTAAGACCTCGAAGCCCGATCTTCTCGCCGCTCTGAAGACCGCCTTCGCCTACTGCGACAAGGCCTACGATGGCATGACTGATACGTCTGGAGGTCAAATAGTGAAGCTGTTCGGAACAGACACGCCGAAGCTAGGCGTGCTGAACTTCAACAATGTACACAACTGGGAACATTACGGAAACCTCGTGACCTACATGCGGATCAGGAACATTGTGCCTCCAACGAGCGAGCAGGCAGCTATGCCGGCACAGAAGCCGGAAAAGTCCGATGCACAGCCTAAGAAATAGAGCAGGCTTGGCCTGAAGTCTTTTCGCATTAAAGTCACCTCAATTCGAATTGAGAGGAGTTGAATTGGGATAGATGGACGCTGAGCACACCATTGCTGAAATCGAGTGGCTAGGGCGCATCTTCGCCGAGCCGGACACCCGACCGCTGAGCGCGAGCGACCTCTCGGCTGTGAATCGAAGGCACGATGACAGGCTCGCGCACAGCCCGTGGTTTCGGCTTTGGCAGCGGTATGGAGTTTGCTGCCGACCTGAGAATCCGGTACTCCGACTTGACGGAATTGAAGGCTAGTAAAGCTCCCTCTAGCGTGCCCGATGGATGCTCATTAACGCCTTGCCCAAAATCGAAACCAATGTTCGAGCCACACGGTCGTGTCGTCCCCATCTTCGCTCTGGCAACGGCTGGATGCCTGTGGGGAACGGGGTTTTTCTTCGGCAAGATCGCGCTTAGCGAGATGCCAGTCGGCACCATGGTCTTGTTCCGTTTCGCGTTTGCGTGCGCTGGACTGCTGCCATTCATCTTCTTTGATCGTCCTCGCTTTGCCGGGAACGAGTGGGGCTGGGTTCTCGCCGCCTCGCTGCTCGGAGTGCCCGTGTCATATCTGGTGGCGTTCAAAGGACTCTCCCTAACCACTGTTTCACATGCTTCCTTAATGGTCGGCACGCTTCCAATGCTCCTCGCCATGGCTGCGGTCATGTTTTCGCGAGAGCGGCTGCACCTTGGCGGTTGGCTTGCACTCGCGGCATCGATGGTTGGTGCTGCATTGATCGCGTTGTCGAGCAAGACAGGTTCCAGCGTGGCGCAGGCGAGCATACGTGGCGACCTGCTGGTTGTGCTTGCCATGCTTGCATCCGTCGCATGGATTCTGATTTCAAAGCATCTGATGGGACGACATTCCCCGCTGATGGTGACAGCCTTCGTGTTTTGGATCGGCACGATCCTTCTGGCGGTTGTGGTCTTTACCACATCGGGTATTCCTTCCGTACACTACTCGACCCGCGTGTGGGTCGCGGTGGCTGAGCAGGGGCTACTCGCAACGGCGAGCACAACGGTGCTGTGGAATTGGGGACTCAAGCAGGTTCCAGCATCGCAAGCAGGAATCTTCGTAAATCTCGAACCGCTAGTCGGCGCAATTCTTGGTGTCTCCGTTCTGCATGAGGTCTTAGGCAGGATGGCTGTCGCGGGCGGTGCGCTGATTATTGGAGGAGCCGTTTATTTCAGCTATAGGCCGGAGAAGATCGCCGCCTCATAAATCATCTGCATACAGCCGGATTTGTAGCGTGCAATCGACAAGGCTCTGAACTTGGCTAATCCTGCCACCGTCTCCGTCGATGATATTCGCCGCCACTGAGACCGCCGAGATCAACCACAACGGTGACAAACAGAATCAGTAAATTAATGCCAGCTATAGCTTGATGTGTGTTTGCCATCCACGCATAGACTAGCGTGGTCAGGGGTAAGAACAAAAATCCCAACAAGGGCAATAGCAGACCGTGGTACGCTCGTTCTAAGTAATTCGAAAACAGGAACAACAATGCGAGTGCGATTCGAGAAAAAGCGAGAAAGACAATTAGCAGGAGGCAACCCGCGAAATTCTCCTCGCGCATCGTACACTTTTCCTGCACGCGACACAACGAAGTTGCGGGCGGACGAAAGTGATGCAGGAGCGGACGCTCACGTTTTTCCGACGAGCTAAATAATGGCGAAGAAGAAAGCCTCTAATCTCCCGCCGAAACTCACCGAGACTGCACAAGACCTGCTGTCGCACATGCAGCAGGGCTACCAGCTTGAAACTGATTCGCTCGGCGGCAACCCCGTTCTGCGGCGGTTGAAAGACTATGAAGAAATACGTCCTCTGTCTGCCAATCGCAATACCGTTAAGGCGATGGAACAGCGCGGACTCATCAGCCCCGGCAAAGGTCGCGACACGCTCACTATCTTGTGGCGTCTAAGAAAGAACTGCGATAAACGAACCGTGAGCAGGAGATTATGGCAAATTGCGGTGGCTGGTTGCTGGTGTAGCGGGTAGCTTCCCCGCATTCGATCCCAGCCCCTTCAACGCCAACTCAATCTGTTCAAGATGGTGTTCGTTATGAGACGCGACCTTGTCGAATTCGTCCTTCAGCGTTCGAACGCCCGTTTCGCTGTGGACGAACTACCGGTGGCCATCTGTGTCATGGTGCAGACGAGCCTGATATATGATCCCAGCCCGGACTGCATTCCTGTGTGCTTCATGAGAATAAGCAACAAACGCCGCTTACCCTAAACAGATTGTTCTTCTTCCGGGATCTGCCTTCGACAGTCGGTACCGCCCGCACATGAGGAAATTATGGCAGATCGAAGGGGCGTTGCTGTCATTTGGCAAGCGGGCCGGGATGGATTCCCTCGCCAAGGACAAAGCTTGATCCCACGCTGCCCACAACAGCCGATGCTCGCGGCAGTCCGAGTCGCTCCCGAATGCGATATACGGCTTCGATGCCCGTGCAGTGTGCGCCCATCAGGTTCGCCACTTTGAAGTCTTTCATCTTATCGGCAGTCCAATTCAGTTGCTCGTCAGTCGCCGGAAAGAGGTGCAGCCCGCCGATGACCGCCTCTACTGGCTCGTTGGGAAATTCCTCTCGGGCAAATGTAAGGATGTTGATGATTCCAGCGTGCCCGCAGCCAGTGATCACGACCAATCCTTCCGGCGTGTTGAGCACCAGTGATTGATCCTCGGGGATTGTGTCCTCGACCAATCCCGCTGGGGTCTGCATTTTTCCACTGGCACTCCAGTTGCGTTCTGGGTATTTGCGGGGTACCGGACCCGTCAGCCACGCGCCCGGAAAGATTTCTGCCGACTCCTCATGTTCGATGAACTTTCCCCCAGTCGCTTCGTACTCCTTCTTCAATGCGATCATCTTGTTATCTTCACCTTGGGGCGCTGGTCTGCTGTAGAAAATGCCGCGTGCGACATGAACTACTGACAATGCCGATGGGTTACTCTTCATCATCTCTTTTCGAAGGGTCATCAGCCCGCCGACATGATCCCAGTGATTGTGCGTAAGAATCACTTCTTTAACGTCGGACAAATCAATCTTCAAGTCGCGTGCATTTTGCAGCACGTTATCGGGATGGGCTCCCGTATCCAGCAGAACGCGATGACCATCTGCCTCGATCAGCGCGGAGAAACCCCACTCTCCCACCCCCGTTACGCTGCCCACCAGCATCGTTGATAGCAGGGTCACCTTGAGCGCGTGAATCTGGCCAGGTGGTGCGCTGTGAACGTTTGGGGCGGGACTGGTGGCTTGAGCCTTGGCAGGAGGCTGCACGACGCTAACAATAGAAAGCGCGAGCAGGGCCGCAGAAATGTGTAGCCAGCGAAAACGCGAAACCTTGTGCATGTGTCGGTACCCCCTTGATGGAGACGCGAGAAGGAAATGGTATCGCAAACGACTCGTTTCAGCCCGTCGCTTTGACAGATCGGACGATCCACAGAAACACCCAGCCCTGTTCAGCGCAGGGTGAAAAAACAAAAAGCGCCCGGACTCCAGTTAGAGTCATGGGCGCTCCCGTTTACTGCGCACATTCCAGCCTATGTTAGGGGTTCCGCCGAGAGAATGGCTCCGGCGTGCCACGCGGCGGCACTGCTTTGCCATCCGCCCCAATTCGGTGATCGCCTCGTCGGGGCGGCGAACCCGCGAGCTTCCGACTAAAATCGCGACATGACACCCGCGCAGGTAAAGCCTACGATCTCGCCCGAACTCCTGAACCAAATCGACATAAGAGTTGGCACCATCGAAGCCGTGAGCGATGTTGCTAATTCAGAAAAGCTAGTCGCACTCAGGGTCAACTTCGGCGATCATGTGCGGACGGTTTTGGCTGGAATGAAACGGGAGCGTGCAAATCCACGGGAAATCGAAGGCAAGCAAGCGTTATTCGTTGTCAACCTTCCGCCACGCAAGATGGCAGGAATGGTTTCGGAAGGAATGCTGTTCGACATCGGCTATGCGGACGGGATTACCCCAGTGCTGGCGGTGCCGGAATCCGGAGTGCCTGACGGAACCAGAGCAGGATGATGCTGATATGAAACGGACATTGCTTTCATGGAGCAGCGAAAGGATAGTGCTTGGAGCCTTCACCTTCTCCGGCAGCAGGGCGGGTACGAAATTGTCGGGCTGCTCACGACTTTCAATCGGGAAGTGAATCGAGTAGCTATGCATGCGGTGCGTCGCAGCCTCCTCGAAGCACAGGCGAAAGCAGCAGGTGTCCCTCTGTGGGATGTGGATTTGCCGTCGTCGTGCTCGAATGCGGATTACGAGAGCATCATGAGCGAGACGTGCAAGGCCGCTGTTCAATCGGGGATCGAATACATCGCTTTTGGCGATCTTTTCTTAACTGACATACGGGCATACCGCGAGAAGCAACTGGAAAATTCCGGGTTGCAGCCAATTTTCCCAGTATGGGGAATGCCCACGCGGGAGCTTGCACTTTCCATGATCAAGTCCGGCGTGCGTGCGAAACTCACTTGTATTGACAGCAACGTCCTAGCGCCGGAATTCGTTGGCAGGGAATTCAATGAGCAACTCCTCTCGGATTTGCCGCTAGAGACCGATCCCTGCGGCGAGAACGGGGAATTCCACACGTTCGTGTATGCAGGCCCGATGTTGGAGCGCGATCTGCCAGTCGAGCTAGGAGAAATCGTCGCTCGCGACGGATTTGTCTTTGCTGACCTGAGTCTTAGTCAGTGAAGGGAACACATGCTGACCGACGCTCCACCGTGCAAGGCGAACCACCA
Organism: uncultured Acidobacteriaceae bacterium; assembly: GCA_963779995.1. Lineage (GTDB taxonomy): Bacteria > Acidobacteriota > Terriglobia > Terriglobales > Acidobacteriaceae > Acidiflorens. The sequence goes on from CAVZZY010000002.1 coordinate 547,018, forward strand.
TGCGGGGTTCCTGGAAAGCGACCGGATAAAAAACCTTCGACCTGCCGCAGGACGGGCGTTTACAAACCACTTCACAATCCATCGAATGGGCAATGAAGCAACAAGTAGCAAGCACGGTCGAAACGGACTAAACAACCTTCAAACTTCGTTTGGGCGGCACGCACACGGATTCAAACCAGCGGCTGATATATACCTGAGCATGGGCTTCGCCACAGAAGTGCCGGGCGGTTGGGCTTGTGGCGGCGGGCAAATCCCACTTGATGATCGCGAGCTTCTGATCTGTACACTCGATTACAAACCAATGAATCGGATTCTGGCTGACGACCCCGCAAATTTCGCATTGGAATTCCTTCAGACTCGACATGCCTCCTCCGTTGAGCGGTGGCTCGGCAAACCTAGTATAGCGGCAAGTCAGTTTGGTGGTTCAGCCACAGGAGACGCTCCAATCCGAGAAGATCGCCGCCTCATAATCACTTCGCATACCAATCGGAGTGCGGCGACCAACGGCTGCGTGAGAGGAATTGTCCGGCAACAAGCCTACTGACTGGCTAAGGCAAGTTTGTGGTGCTGCGCGATCCACCCACTGGACAGCAGCCTCTCGATCTGGATTCGACTCGATCAACTTCGGGGGCGTGCCTATTCCTGCGCCGAACCGATGCCGAGAATAGCTAATGAATGAGTGCATCCCGGCGAACTCGTGACAGCTAGAACAAGTGCGCAAAAACAATGGAACCACTTCAACAATGTCGTCGGATTTCTACGAAACGAATTGATGACCGCACGGTGTCGTGACCGTCTTGGTTTGCGTCTGCTGCTTTCGTAGGAAGACCTTGAACCGCCGCAAGTCGTCGCCGTCAATTTCGTTGAGATAGGTCTTGCGACAGGACTCGTGGAAGAGTTTCAAACCCAGCGTGTAGCATTGCAGCGTGTGCTTACGCCAGTTCTTCTCAGCAGCGACCGCCTCCGTGCGACCAGCGTATCGGAGGTAGTATTCGCCCTCCGGGTGAGTCCAAGACTGTTTGCTTTTGCGTCGGCAGCGTACAGCGGCTTCAGGCGACCACGTGAGGCATAGACAGGCTTGCACATTTTGCGCTTGCCATCTGGGGTTGCGATGCGAATGTAGAGCACGACCTTGGTATGAGGCATGGGCAGTATTTCCTTTCAATGTGAAATACCGCGTCCGGGCTGAAAACCTAGAAAAGTGTATCCAACAAGTGTATCCAGACTTCTCGAAGACGCTAAATACCTGACCTTATTGGTTGTTCTGAGGATTGGTGGGCAGTGCAGGACTCGAACCTGCGACCTCCTGCTTGTAAGGCAGGCGCTCTAACCAGCTGAGCTAACCGCCCGCTCGGCGGGGATGCGATCACGGCGTGTCCGCCGCGAAATTTCCGCAAAAACTAATGCTGAGGATACTGGACGCTTCCTCGCTGGTCAAACCAGCAGATTGCCAACAAACTCGGCTAAAGAGCGGGATTGAGAATTGGGTCGCCGCGGGACTTCGCCATTTCTTTCGTCCCACCCCGCGCGGAAACACGGGGCTAAGCGGGCTCACCCTTGAGTCTGGTTTTGCCGGGACCAGTGGCTTGAGGGCGCACTTCCGCGGCGATCCACGGAATCACAAGTTCTTCCGCGGCCCGCCTTTCCAAACAGTGCAGAATTCACCGGCGCGGCTGCTACACTCTGTGCGTGAGAAGATTAATCGTCAACGCCGATGATTTCGGTCTGACCGCAGGAGTGAATCGGGCCATTGTAGAAACCCACATCGGTGGGGTCGTGTCGTCGGCGACATTGATGGCCAATGGCGCCCGGTTCGACGACGCGGTCACGGCGGCGCGCTCGGCGCCGAATCTCTCCGTGGGATGCCACGTCGTATTGGTGGATGGAACCCCGGTGTCACCGCCGGGGGCGCTGGATACGTTGGTCGCGATTCGCTCGGCCGAGCCGGATAAGTTCTACTCGAGTCTTTCGGCGTTCGCTGCACGCGCCATGCTGGGAGGCTTCGATCGCGATCAACTGGTCGCGGAGATCACAGCGCAAATAAGGAAAATTCAAGCGACCGGTCTCCAGGTGACTCACCTCGACACCCACAAACATGCCCATATCTTTCCCGAGGTTCTGACCGCGCTGCTGCGGGCCGCGCGGATGTGCGGAGTGCGCGCCATCCGCAATCCTATCGTTCCGGTCAAAGCGCTGCCCGCGGGCCAATTCAAGCGCAAGCCGCATCTCTGGAAGCGCTACGGCCAGGTACGTGTTCTGCATACTTTTTCCGGGCAATTCCATCAGCGGACCAAGCGCGCCGGACTGGTTACGCCCGACGGCGTGCTGGGAGTGATCGAGACCGGCTCGCTTGGCATTTCCCTGCTGCGCCAGACGCTCGCGAACCTGCCGGAGGGAACATGGGAGTTGGTCTGCCATCCCGGCTATAACGATGCCGATTTGCGCGCCGTCCACACGCGATTGCTCGATTCTCGCGAGGAGGAGCGGCGTCTGCTGACTTCGGCGGAACTGCGGCAGTTCTTGGACGAGCAAAAGATCAGGGTCATCAGTTATCGAGAGTTCGTAGAAACGTGCGCAGAAAACCGCCCCTGAATGATGATTGGAAGGTGCCGAAAGGCGTGCTGCACTCGTCACTGCGCTGGTAAACTTTGCAATACCGCGGCGCGTCAGAGGGCGGTATCATCTCATGAACAAACGCTAAGGATAAGGCATGGCTGACCAACAATCCGAACCTCGGCTGACCGTGGACCTGCCGGTGCGGATATGGGGCATGAGCGCCGAGGGACGCCCGTTTTCGCAATCCGCGCACGCTCATAACATCAGTTCGGAGGGGGCGCTGATCTCGGGCGTCGAGACCGAACTGAAAGTGGGCGACGTGATCGGAGTCCAGTGCGCCGAGAAAAAAACCCGCTGCACGGTGATCTGGGTGATGAACACCGGCCCGGTCAAGAAAAATCAAGTGGGCGTGAAGTTGCTCGCCGGTCAGGATTGCCCGTGGAAAAGTTTTCTGCCACTCGAGGGCGCGACGGTGGCCATTGCGGCCTCCAACCGCCGGCGGTGGCACCGGCACAAGATTTCGCTGCCTCTGGAGCTTCGCGACGAGCGCGTCAACGCGCCGCTGCGCATCAATGCCACCGACGTGAGCGGCAATGGATGCTATGTCGAGAGCATGCTGCCTTTGCCGCTCGGAACTGTACTGCGCGTGGACTTCTGGCTGGACTCGGAACACATCAAAATACGGCGGTGGTGCGGACCTGCGATCCGGGGGTAGGCAATGGCATCGAGTTCACCGGTATGCCCCCCGAGACGAAGGAACGCATGCAGACCTACCTGGACGCGATTGACCCGCAGATGGGAGTCTCGGCCCCGAAGGCGCAGTAGAATTCGCGGCTGGGCACTGGGGTCACCGGGTCATTGAATCATTGAGTCACTGCGTAGCGGGCCAGCACGATCGCACGAATCAGTCCACCCATCGTGAATTCGCGGGCCTCGATGGCGACCGGCATCTGCAATTCGCGCAGCGTCGCTGACGTCACCGGACCAATCGACGCAAACTGAACATGACTGATCGAAGCTGACTTGAAGTTGCCGAGCAGTTCGGCGAAGTTCCTCGCTGTGGAGGAACTGGTGAAGGTCACGATGTGCGGGCGGCGACGCGCACGTTTCATCAGCGCGCGCAGTCGGACACGCGATTTCTCGGGCACTACGGTTTCGTACGCTTCGACTACATCGACTTCGGCTCCGGCCGCACGCAGCTCTTCTGGAATCACGTCGCGCGCGACTCTGGCTCGTATGAGCACGACGCGCTTGCCATTGACCTTGTCGCGCAGTCCCTTCACTACCGACTCGGCGACGTACTCCTCCGGAACCATCTTGACCTTCAGGCCATGCTTTACGATCGCTTTCTTGGTAGCAGGCCCGATGGCGGCGATCTGGAGATGTTGGAGATTCTTGCGAGTGATGCGAAGTTTCCGGACGCGCTCCCACATCGCTTCGACACCATTGGCGCTGGTGAGAATGAGCCAGTCATAGTTCCGGATATTTTTCAGGGCGTCGTCGAGCGGCCGGTACGATTGCGGCTTGCGGATCTCAATGAAAGGGATTTCGATTACAGTTGCGCCCAGGCTGCGCAGGCTGGCGGACAGGCTCCCGGCCTGGTGCCGAGCACGTCCGACAAGAATCCGGGTTCCGGCGAGGGGATGTTTTTCGTTGGGCTTCATGGAGCAGATCTCAGGGTTGCTGCGGCAACGCAAAGCCTTCGCCGTAAACTTCTTCGAGAATAACATCGCCGCCTCGACGGAGAAGGGTTTCACCGACCTCTTCGCCCAAGCGCACGGGATCGTCGCCCTCGCGGGTTTCGCGCAGAACTTTGGTTCCATCGGGATGGGCTACGAGCGCGTTCAGGCGAATCCTGCCTCCTATTACTTCGGCGAAGGCGCCGATGGGAACCTGGCAGCCGCCGCCGAGCTTGTTGAGCAGGGCACGCTCGCAGGTGGTGGTAGCGCGGGCGGAAGCGTCATCAAGAAAGGCCAGGAGCGCCCGGGTTGCCTTGTCGCCGTTGCGAATCTCAATTCCCAAGGCGCCTTGTCCGGCAGCGGGTGTCATCACTTCCGCGGGGATCACCTGGCGGACGAGTTGCGTTTTTCCGAGGCGGTTCAGGCCGGCGGCGGCGAGAATGATGGCGTCGTAGTTGCCGGATTCGAGCTTGCGCAGGCGCGTATCCACATTGCCGCGGAGCGGGTGAATCTGAAGGTCGGGACGAACCGCCTTCAACTGGGCCTGACGGCGCAGGCTGCTGGTGCCAATGTTCGCCTGCTGCGGCAGCGCATCGATGGCCGCGAACTTCACGGAGCAAAAAACGTCGCGCGCATTTTCGCGGGTGGTGATGGCGGCAATTTCGAAATCGGCGGCCAGCTCCGTGGGCAAATCTTTCAAGCTGTGCACGGCCAGATCAACCCGGTTTTCGACGAGGGCTTCCTCGATTTCCTTGGTGAACATGCCCTTGGTGCCGACTTTGGCGAGGGCAACGTCGGTGATTTTGTCGCCGGTGGTCTTGATGATCTCAAGTTCCACAATATGCCCCTGAGCGCGCAGCAAACCCGAGATGTGATGCGCCTGCCAAAGAGCGAGTTGCGAGCCGCGGGAGCCGATGCGCAGGCGGGCCATCAGTCCTCTGCTTCCGGGCGACGGGCGGACTTCGAAGCGGCCGCTACTTTTTCTTCATCTTCGTTATGCAGGTTGAAGAGGCGCCGCACGAGGTCGATGACGGTAGTGGACTCGGGATCGCGGGCCGCCGTTTTCAGGGTGCTGATGGGAGTGTGCATGATCTTGTTCACGATGCCACGCGTGAGCGCTTCGACGGCAAGTTCCTGGTCGGTGGTCATGGAGCCGAGACGGCCGCGAACGCGATCAATCTCGGCCTGGCGAATGGTTTCGAGGTGGTCTTGCAAGCTGACGATGGTGGGAACCACATCGAGAGTCTGGAGGCGAGCGTGGAATTTCGTCGACCTCGCCATTGACGATCGCCTCCGCCTTTTCGGCTTCCTTCTTGCGATCGGCGACGTGCGAACTGACTGCTTGCTGCAGATCATCGATGTCATAGACGAAAATGCCATCGATCTTGTTCATCTCAGGATCGACGTCGCGCGGAACGGCGATATCGATGAAGAACATGGGTTTGTTCTTGCGCAGCGCCATGAGCTTTTCGCCGTGTTCGGGGCGGAAGATGAAGTGGGGCGAGCCGGTCGAGGTAATTACGATATCGGCGCGCTCGCAGGTGTCATAAAGCCGGCTAAACTCGATCGCCTGTCCGTGAAATTTGTGCGCCAGCCGGATGGCACGGTCGTAGGTGCGGTTGGCGACAAAGAGCGAGGCGGCGCCGTGCGCGAGCAGATGCCGGGCCGCTAACTCGCTCATCTTCCCCGCACCCACCAGATAGACGCTCTTGCCGTTCAGGCTCCCGAAGATTTTCTCCGCCAGTTCGACGGCCACCGAAGCAATCGAAACCGAGGAAGATCCGACGGCGGTTTCGGTACGGACGCGCTTGGCCACGGCAAACGCCCGGGTGAGCAACTGATCCAGTTGCGCGCGCACGGCTCCAACGGCGCGGGCGCTGGCGTAGGCTTCCTTAACTTGTCCCAGGATCTGGGGCTCACCGACGACCATGGAGTCGAGGCTGGCGGCGACGCGAAAGATGTGGCGGACGGCTTCATCTTCGCGGAACTCGTAGAGATGGCTTTCAAACTGGCTGGGATCGATTTCGAAATAGTCGCGCAGGAATTCGCGCAGGTCGCCGGTGCCGTTCTTCATGTTGGCGATAAATTCGACGCGGTTGCAGGTGGAGACGATCATGCCCTCGGCAACGGCGGGATGCTCGGACAGTCGCTTGCAGGCCTCGGGTAAACGCGATTCAGGAATGGCCAGGCGCTCGCGCACCTCGACTGGCGCGGTCTTGTGATTGACGCCGATGAGCTGGAATCTCATGAGGCAATAAACCTGTGCATTCCGCTGAAGTAGTTCGAAATCCAAGCCACGATGGCCGCGACGAAGGCGACACTGGCGAGCAGGGCGGCGCGGCGCCCGCGCCAGCCGGCATTCAGGCGCGTAAAGACCATCAACAGGTACACGGCCCACATCAGGACGGAAAGCAGAATCTTGGGGTCGAAGAAATTAATGCTGCCATAAGTGGATTCGGCGACCACGGAACCCGCGATCAGGCCCAGAGTCATGAAGGGAAATCCGATCATAAGGGAGCGGTAGCCGATTTCGTCAATTACCTGGAGAGCGGGCAGCCGCGAGAACATCCCGCTCGCGCCCTTGGATTTCAGGGCGCGTTCTTGCATGAGGTACAGGATGCTTGCGCCAAAGCTGAGGAACAGGGCCGCGTATCCGGTAAAGATCATCAGAATATGCACGAACAGCCAACCGTGCTTCGCGGCAACCGAGGCGAAAACGAGCGGTTGCTGGCCGGTGGCAGCCACGAAGGTCAGTAGAAAAACCAGGGGAAAAATCACGATGCCCGGGGTGGTCGTCTTATACACCATGTAAGCAATCATGAAGACGACCATGACCAGGAAAGCCAGCAGCGATTCCGAGTTGTGAACCGAGGCCGAAGCGAACTGGCCGGTTTGCACGACGGCTTCGGTCAGCGAAACGAAATGAAACACCATGCCGAGATAGGAGGCATGAAGCGCAATCTTACCGAGGATTTCCGAAGTCCGGGTCAGCGCCACCAGCGCGTAGAGCAATCCCGCAGCGTAACAAACGAGCGCGACGCGCAGCCAAATCAGGGTCATCATTCTTTGTTGTTATTTCCTGGTGCTTCCGCAGGCCGGTTTGATAACGCCCCACCTCCGCCTCGGTGATTATAGTTTGCCGGGGGGAGAGTGCGAGAAGAAACGTATGCCATCACAGGGGTCTGTGACGTGGGTCACATGGAGAGACGAGGCCCTGCCACTGAAGCGCGGAGACCCGGAGCAGGCCGGCAAAGTGAGTGCCGCAATGGCGGTGCAACTAAGGCGTTCTCCTCAGTGATCCACCAGGCCAATAGCGAGGCTTTCGCCGACTCTATTCCACGCCCAGCGACGCCAGCGACTCTTCCAAAGACTGCAGGTCGATCAGTAGTTGGCGGCCGTGGGCCTGCATGTCTTCCACTTCGTCGAAGGCGCGGAACAGACGCATCTTCACGGCGGCGTACTGCTCGGAATCGGCGAGGGGGCGTCCGTGGGATTCGGCCCAGGCGGCGACGACCTGGTGCGGAAGGAAAACACTGACCGCGTAGGTCAGCTTGCGGTCGGAGGTGACGTCGAAGATGTACTCATTGGCGTCAGACTCATGGGCGTTGGAGGTCGCGGCGGGACGCTTTCCGACGAAGTAGTATTGGTAAACGTAGCCTTGAGATCCGGCGTAGGTTTTGATGCGACGGATGGTCATAAGGAAGCTCTCAGCTGTCAGCTCTCAGCTGTCAGCAAAAAGTCGCCTTAACTGAGAGCTGACAGCTGAGAGCGGAGAGCTGCTTCTAGATCTTCGCCTCCCGCAGCCGCCTCACCGCCGTCTCCGACGCAACCGGAGAATAATAAATCTCTTTAAAAGTGTATGACCTTGCCTTGGCCTCGATGATGGGCAGAATTTCGATGTGCCAGTGGTAATCGTCATCGAGGGTTTTCCAATATCCGAGGGTTGCCGACGGATGCTGGCTGTTGGGCGAAGTGTGGAGCACAAGGTGGAAGGCTTCGGTGACGGTGCGAATACGTTGCAGAGTACGCCGCAGGAGCGCGGCAAGATCGGTCACGCTGCCCACGCGCGAGGCACCGGTGCGCTCAAAAGAAGATTCATGGCTGCGGGGCAGAATCCAGGTTTCGTAGGGGACCCGCGGAGCATAGGGGCAGAAGGCCACGTAGTCTCCGCGAATTTCGACGACGCGCAGGTTCTGACGCTCCTCCTGCGCCAGAATGTCGCAGAAGACGCAGCGCTCTTTCGTCTCGAAATAGTCGCGTCCGGCGCGGAGTTCGTAGAGGACGCGGCGCGGCACGAAGGTGGTTGCGGTCAGTTGGGAAGTGGGATGCTCAAATTCCTGCCCCGCTCGTTCGCCGTGATTCTTGAAAATACTGATGTACTTGAAGCGGCTGTCGCGCTTCAGATCCTGAATCCGCAGCGCGGCCAAACGCAGGAACTGTTCGACCTCGACGTCGCTGGCATTCCAGATGTCGCCATCGTGGCGGGGATTTTCGATCAGAACTTCGTGAGCGCCGACCGATCCCATGCGGTCGTAGAGGCCGTCGGCGCGGCGGGCCGGTTCGCCTTCGATGTGGTAGAGGGCATGGGGATGGACGACGGAGCGCGCCGACCAGGCACTGCCATCCACGCCGGGCAGGTTGGCAATGACTTGCGCGGGATCAGCGGAGACACCGCAAAACCGGCAGGCTTGGGCGCGCGGAGCGGCCTCCATGACATCGTCACCGGTAATCACCCAGGAACGAGTGATGGGATCTTTGCGGAGTTCCATGGGGTAAGGAGAACAAAAGAACTTGTAATTTGCAATTGGTGATTTGTAATTTGAATCCTTCCGCGACTCCACTGGCCGACATTGGAAGCCGTTCCAGCATAGAATTGCAAAATACGAAATTACAAATTAGAAATTACCAATCACAAATTGCCCATGTCCGAGCCCTCGACGCCGCTGATGCGGCAATATTCCGCCATCAAGAAAGAGCATCCCAACGCTCTGCTCTTCTTCCGGCTGGGGGATTTCTACGAGCTCTTCTTCGACGATGCGGTACTGGCCGCGCGAGAGCTGCAGATCACGCTGACTTCGCGCAATAAAGAAAAGGGCGTGGCCATCCCCATGTGTGGCGTGCCTTACCACGCCGCCGAGGGCTACATCTCAAAACTGATCCGGCGCGGGTTCAAGGTCGCGGTCTGCGAACAGGTAGAAGACCCGCGCCTGGCGAAGACGTTGGTGCGGCGCGAGGTAACGCGCGTGGTCACGCCGGGAACGGCCGCGGATTCTTCGCTGAACGCCGAAGAGAACAACTTTCTGGCGGCGGTGGCGACGGTCGGGGATCGCGTAGGTTTTGCGGCGCTGGATCTTTCGACCGGCGAGTTTCGGGCAACGGAGTTCGAGGGGGAATCGGCTGGGCGTCGTATTCAAGAAGAACTTGAACAATTACGGCCAAAGGAAATGCTGTATGGGTCTTCGGCGCCGCTCTTGGAGCGGGCTGGTGGCGTTCAGCTGAGGAGCTTTGCTTCGTCGGACGGGCTCGATGCCCGTCACCAAATGGGGACCGCGCCCGTTGCTCGGGTCTCCGGCTCTGGCTGGGCAGAAACCCCTTTGGACGACTGGATCTTTGCTCCCGACCACGCGATTCCTCTGCTGGAGAATCACTTTGGCGTGCTCTCGCTGGAAGGCTTCGGGCTGGCGGGGAAACGGGCGGCGGCTTCGGCGGCGGGAGCGATTCTGTATTACATTCGGTCAACGCAGCGCGGGCACGCTCGATCATGTGGACCGCATCGGCTTCTACGAGCGGCAGAATTGCCTGGTGCTGGATGCGGTCACGGTGCGCAACCTGGAGTTGATCGAACCACTATTCGCGGGAACCGATGCCGGAGTAACGCTGTTTCGCTGCCTCGATGCAACCGTGACGCCGATGGGCAAGCGCCTGCTGCGCACGTGGATGCTGCGTCCGTCTCTGGACCGGGACGAGATTAGCGGCAGACTGGATGCGGTTGAGGTGCAGGTCAAAGATACCGTCCGGCGCGAAGAATTGCGGCGCTCGCTCGACGGAATTCTGGATCTTGAACGTCTGCTGAGCCGGGTAACGCTCGAAACGGCCAATCCGCGAGACGTGCTGGCGCTGGCGGCTTCGCTGGGGCGAATTCCCAAGGTGCGCGCGGTGTTGGCTGGGTTGTCCGAGTCACGACTGTCTACGTCGCGACTCGGCGCGCTGCATGTCGCGATCGACGAACTGGGCGATTTGCGGGAGAAGATCGACCGCACGCTGGTTCCTGAGCCTCCGCTCACGCTGGGCGATGGCGGGGTGATCGCCGCAGGCGTCGACAAAGATCTAGACGAACTCCGCGACCTGAGCCGCAACTCGAAGCAATACCTGGCGCAGGTCGAAACGCGTGAACGGGAACGGACGGGGATTGGGTCGCTGAAGGTAAAGTTCAATTCCATCTTTGGCTACTACATTGAGATTTCAAAGGCGAACCTGCACCTTTCGCCCGCCGATTACGAACGCAAGCAGACGCTGGTGAATGCCGAGCGGTTCACGACTCCAGAGCTGAAGGAGTATGAGTCCAAGATTCTGGACGCGCAGGAGAAGATCGTCGAAATCGAGCGGCGCCTGTTTGCCGAGTTGCGTTCCGCCATTGCGGCCGAGGCCAAGCGCATCCGGCAAACCGCGCTGGCATTGGCTGAAGTGGATGTACTCGGCTGCCTGGCACACATTGCGGCGCTGCGGAATTACTGCCGGCCCCACTTCGATGAAGCTGAGAAGGCCGAGGACGTCCTTGATCTGGAAATTGTCGAAGGTCGTCATCCGGTGATTGAGCTGCAAGAACTGGCGGCTGGGAGCGAGCGCTTCGTCCCGAACGATCTGTTTCTGGATGCCTCGACGCACAACATCATTGTGCTGACGGGGCCGAACATGGGAGGCAAGAGCACGTATCTGCGGCAGGCGGCGCTGATCGTGATCATGGCGCAGATGGGCTCGTTTGTTCCCGCGCGTGCCGTGCGTCTGGGCATCGTGGACCGCGTCTTCACACGCATTGGCGCAAGCGACAACGTGGCCCGAGGCCGCTCGACGTTCATGGTCGAGATGACAGAGACAGCCGCGATTCTGCACACGGCGACGGCGCGCTCCTTGATCCTGTTAGACGAAGTCGGACGCGGCACCTCAACCTATGACGGACTGGCGATCGCCTGGGCCGCCATCGAATATCTGCATGCGCGAGTGCGAGCCAAGACGTTATTTGCCACCCACTATTTCGAGCTGACCGAACTGGCCGAACAATTAAGTGGAGTGAAAAACTATCATGTATCCGTCAAAGAAACCGGCGGAAGCGTAGTTTTTCTGCGCCGGGTCGAACCGGGAGCGGCCGACCGCAGCTACGGAATTGAAGTCGCAAAGCTGGCGGGATTGCCAAACGAAGTCGTAGTGCGTGCGCGCGAGGTGCTGGCCGAACACGAATCGTCCGAGCACCGGCTTTCGGGGCATCTGACGCCGGGCTCTTCCATAGAACCGGAGCGTCCGACGCAGTTGACCATCTTCACGCCGCTCTCGCAGCCCGTGCTGGAAAAGTTGCGCGAGGTGGATTTGAACCGGCTGACGCCGCTCGAGGCGCTAAACTTGCTGGCAGAGTTGAAAAAAGAAATCTGACCACAGAGGCGCGGAGTACGCCGAGAAAACCAAGCAGGCCAGGGTCTTGAACCGTACTCAGTCAGAAACAGGAAAATGCGCAACTTGACACTGGATATCGGCCAGCTGCTCATCATCGGCTTCGACGGGACCAAGATGTCTCCGCGGCTTGCTTCCCTGCTCACGAAGATCCAGCCGGCGGGCGTGATTCTGTTTGCCCGCAACATTACCGGCGCGGAGCAGACGCATACTCTTCTGCGCGAATGCCAGAAGTTCGTGGCCACGGCGCTTTTCACCTGCGTGGACCTTGAAGGCGGCACGGTGGATCGTTTCCGCAACGTGATCGGTTCGGCGCCTTCTCCGGCAGAGGTTTTTGCCACGGGCAGCCGGGCGCTCTTTCGCAAGCATGGGCGCGTGATTGGCGAGAACTGCCGCGCGCTGGGCTTCAACGTGGATTTTGCGCCGGTGCTCGACTTGGCCTACGAGGCTTCGCGTTCGGTGCTGAGTTCGCGGGCGGTATCGGACGATCCCAAGCAGGTGGTTGCCTACGCGCGCGAGTTTCTGCGCGGGTTGGGCGCGGCCGGAGTGCTCGGCTGCGGCAAACACTTCCCCGGACTGGGCGAGGCCACACTCGATACGCATCATGAACTTCCCATCGTGGAAAAATCGCTGCGCAAATTGTGGGACGAGGATCTGGTTCCCTATCGGTCGTTATCGTTGCGGCGCGAATTGCCGTTCGTCATGGTTTCGCATGCCACATTTCCCAGAGTGACTCCGGCGGTCACAAAGGCGAGCACGCCCGCATCGCTCTCCAAGAAGTGGATCACCGATATTCTGCGCAAGAAGATTGGCTACCGCGGGCCTGATCTGTTCCGACGATCTGGAGATGGGCGCCGTACTGGCGGCGGGCCCGATCGAAGAGGCTATGATCGGGCACATCCGCGCCGGCGGCGATCTTGGCCTGATCTGCCACCACGAAGAGTTCATTTTGCGCGCGCATGAAGCGCTGGTCCAACAAGCGGAGCGCGACGCCAAGTTTGCCCGCCGCATCAGGGAATCCGCGGGACGCGTGCTGGCATTCAAAAAGCAAGTTTTGCAGCGGAAATCAGCGACTGGCCGCCGCACGCCCACTTCCGCACGGGTGGAAAAGTTGAAGCGGCAGCTTTGGGAATTCGGAGAAGAGATTCGTATGGCGACTCTCGCTCGCGCCGACAATAAGGCAGAGAATAAGAAGGAACGCGCATGAGCATGATCGTTGCCGGCGTGATGAGCGGCACTTCGGCGGACGGAATTAATGTGGCGCTGGTGCGGTTCTCAGCCGGCACCGGACGGGCGAGCCGCCCGTCCCCACACAAGAATCAGCGCGCGAACTTCACACTTCTTGCTCACGCGGAGTATCGATTCCCTGCCCCGATTCGACGCGCAATTTTGGAGATGATGAACGCGGAATTGGCCCACGTTGCGGATCTGGCCCGGCTGAATTTTCTTCTCGGCGAACTATACGCGGAGGCGGTGGCGGAAACAGCGCGCAGGCATCGCGTGAAGCTTAACCTGGTTGGCTGCCATGGGCAGACACTGTATCACCAGGGAATGCCGGAGCGATTTCTCGGGCGACGATTGGCGGTGACGTGGCAAACGGGTGAAGGCGCGGTGATCGCGGCGCGGCTGGGCGTGCCGGTGGTTTCTGATTTTCGTCCGGCGGATATCGCGGCCGGAGGAAAAGGCGCGCCGCTGGTGCCGTTCCTCGACTTCCTTCTTTATCGCGATGCGCGCGTGCGACGTCTTGGGCGGGACCGCGTTGCGCAGGACCGTATTGCGCAGAACATTGGCGGAATTGCGAATTTGACGGCGATTCCCGCGGGTGCGTCGCTACGCCAGGTGATTGCTTTTGACACCGGCCCCGGCAACATGGTGATGGATGCGGTGATGGAGGAGCTATTCGCACGGCGGTATGATCGCGATGGCAAAGTCGCGGCCTCGGGACGTGTGCTGGATGGCGTGATCGCGCAGTTGTTGCGCGCACGCTTTTTCCGGCAGAAGCCTCCGCGAACAGCGGGTCGCGAGGAATTCGGCCGGGAATACGTGGGCCGATTTCTTCAACTCTGCCACGGCGCCAGCAAGCCGGACGTGGTGGCGACGGCCACGGCATTGACGGCGCGATCGATTGCAGACGCGGTTCAACGATTCGTGCTGCCGCGATTCGGGACGCAACTACGCCGCGGTCACCAAATGATCGTCTCGGGCGGAGGCGCGAAGAATCCCACGCTGTTAGCCATGTTGCGACGTGAAATCGACCCCTTGGCGATCAGTCTACATTTCTCGGACGAGTTCGGCCTTCCGGCGGAAGCGAAGGAGGCAGTGGCTTTTGCCCTGCTCGCGCATGAAACGTGGCATCGGCGGCCAAGCAATGTGCCGTCGGCTACGGGAGCGAAGCGGGCGGCGATCCTGGGAAAGATCTCGTATGCGTGAGGCAGCAGCGCAAGAAAGAATCGTCAATCTGAGCGAAGCGAAGGACCTGCTTTCTGCCCTCTCCCGATGCACTTCCATCAGGATGACAATCCTGTTGCTCGTCACCGCCGGAGTGGTGCTGCCTCTCCTCTCCTGCTCACAAGCTCCCGATCCCAACACGCTGGTGATGATTATTGAAAGCAGCCCGACCGATCTCGATCCCCGAGTCGGGATCGACGCGCAGTCGGAGCGCATTGGCGAACTTCTCTTTGACGCGCTGCTGACGCGAGACGAGCACCTGAACGTTCAGCCCGGCCTGGCGAAGCGTTGGGAAATTCCGGATCCCTTGACCTACATCTTCCACCTGCATCGCGGCGTAACGTTTCACGATGGCCGACCGCTTACTTCGCGCGACGTCAAGTGGACTTTCGACTCGCTGCTCGAGGGGAAGATTCGTAGTACGAGGTCGGCGGCATACCGTTTCGTGGATCACATCGAGGCGCCCGACGACTTCACCGTGATAATTCATCTGAAGGAGCCGAACGCGACCTTGCTCTGGAATCTATCGGAAGGGGCGAGTGGGATTGTGCCTTACGGGGCGCTCGACGAGATCACGCGGAATCCGATGGGCTCGGGACCGTTCAAGTTTGTCAGCGCCGAGCAAGACAAGGAGATCGTCGTCGAGCGCAACGACAATTACTGGGGTGCAAAGGCGCGCCTGGCCAGGGTACGCTTTACCGTCGTGCCCGACGCGACCACGCGGGCGCTTGAATTGCGCAAGGGCAGCGCCGATGCCGCGATCAATGCACTTACTTCCGACACGATTGTGGCGCTGGAACGCGATCCGAATTTGCAGATTGAACGCGCTCCGGGCACGGTGCTTTCCTATCTCGGGTTTAACCTGCGCGACCGGACCTTGCAGGATGTGCGGGTTCGCCAGGCGATCGCGTATGCCATCGACCGCGGTCCCCTGCTTGAATACATCTGGCGCGGCTTCGCGCAACCGGCTCTGAGTGTGCTCCCGCCGCAAAGCTGGGCGTATGACCCGGATGTGACGGCCTATCCACACAATCCAGAGAAAGCCCGCCTGATGCTCGATGCCGCTGGCTACGGGGCTCGCGACGGCGGCGTTCGCTTTCACCTGACAATGAAGACGTCTACGGAGGAGTCCACGCGGCTGCTGGCTGCAGTGTTGCAGCAGCAGTTGCGAGATGTGGGCATCGCGCTCGACATTCGCACGTTCGAGTTCGCCACATTTTTTGCCGACGTCACGAGCGGTGCTTTCCAGGTTTATTCGTTGCGCTGGATCGGCGGCAATGAAGACCCGGATATTTTTGAGTATTCTTTTCACTCCAACCGATTCCCGCCCAACGGCGCCAACCGCGGTTTCTATTCCAATCCTCGTATCGACGGCCTGATCGATGAGGCGCGCCGCCAGACCGACCAGAATGTCCGCAAGCGGCTGTACGCAGAAGTTCAAGAAGTGCTGGCGCAAGATGTGCCGTATATCGACCTGTGGTACTTCGATAACGTGCTGGTACACACGCGGCGTGTGCGGAACCTCACCCTGAATCCTTCGGGAAATTACGACTTTCTGAAGACGGCGGAGATCAGTAGCCAATAACAGTTGCCAGTACTCGAAGCATCTGCAATTTTCAGCGTGTTACCATCATCTCTTGAAAATTCTTTTTATCGGCGACATTTTTGGCCGCCCCGGGCGGACGATCGTAAAAGATCGCCTGCCTGATCTGCGCCAGCAGTACGCCGTGGATCTGGTCATCGCCAACTGCGAAAATGCCGCGGCTGGCTTCGGAATCACGCCTCCGCTGGCGGAAGAGCTTTTCGATTTGGGCATCGACGTGATGACCACTGGAAATCATGTCTGGGACAAACGCGAGATCATCGAATACTTCAAGATGGCGGACGGCAACCCCCACAGTCCGGCGCGCCGACTGCTGCGGCCGGCAAACTTTCCGCAGAGCCTGCCCGGTTGGGGAGTGTACGAAGGCCAAAAAAACGGCATCGCTTATGCCGTCGTGAATCTTCAGGGACGTGTGTTCATGGGATCGAGCGACGATCCCTTTCGCTACGCCGATCGCCTTCTGGAACAGATCAAGTCGAAGGTCGTGCTGGTGGATTTCCATGCCGAGGCCAGTTCCGAAAAAGTCGCTTTCGGATGGTATCTCGATGGGCGAGTCACCGCCGTGGTGGGCACGCACACGCACATTCCCACCGCGGATGAGACCGTCCTGCCGAAGGGCACTGCCTACATCACCGACGTCGGCATGACCGGGCCCGTACGACAGCGTCATTGGGGTGAGGAAAGAATTAGTGATTGAAAAGTTTCTCAGCGGGATGCCGGCGCGCTTCGAAGCGGCCAATGGCGACGTCCGACTCTGCGCCGTGCTCGTCGAGTGCGATGACCGGACCGGGCGCGCCACTCGGATGGAGCGACTGATGCTGCGTTGAGCCTCTCCACCCTCAACGTTCCGACTTCTCCCGTTACGACCGAAGCTCCCAAGCCGCGATTTCTCTTGCAAGACAGCAGCAGCCGGGCATTCTATAGTAAGTAATATGCGATGGCTGCCAGCAGGCATTGTTTTGTTGCTTGCCGGAATGTGTCTGGCCACAGACACTCCCCCGGCTGCAGCGCCATCACTCTGCTCCAATTCCTCGGGTGCGCCCAAGTGCCAGGGTCCGGCCATTGACCTGAAGGCCGCCCGCCAAGCTTTCGCGCGCGGGCTGAAACTCGAGAAATCGAAGAATCTGGAGGAAGCTTTTTACGAATTTGAGGAAGCGTCTCGCCTGGTCCCGCAAAACGTGGACTACCTGACCGCGCGGGAGATTACGCGACAACATCTGGCGGGGATGCATCTGGAACGGGGCAACAGTGACCTGCTCGATGGCCGGCAAGTGGAGGCGCTGGCGGAATTTCGAACCGCGCTCAACCTTGATCCGCAGAACGACTTCGCGCAGCAACGAATAAGCGACGCTTTGGGCCCCGTGCCGGTACGCGTTGCAAGCCCGCCGCAAATGGTCGCCAGCGCCGACGCCATCACCGCTAAACCGATCGACGGACACCATGACTTCCACTATCGCGGTGATTCGCGCGGTCTACTCACCGCCGTTGCTGCGAGCTATGGGCTGACGGTGATCTTCGACGATACCTTCCCCAGCCGCCGCGTGCGATTCGATATTGAGAATGCCGATTTCGCAACCGCCATGCAGGCGGCCTCGGCGGTCACGAAGAGCTTTACCGTGGCACTGGAAGACACCGTTCTTTTTACTTTCGCTGACACCGCCGACAATCACCGCTCTTACGACCGCATGGGCATGCGCTCGTTCTATATCCCGGGCAGCAATGCGCCCACGGACTTGAACGACCTGATGAACACGATGAAGACGATCTTTGAGATCAAGTTCGTGGGCCTCAACGCCCCGTCGAGCACGATGACGCTGCGCGGGCCGAAGGCGCCGCTGGATGCGGCAACCCAGTTTCTCGAACAGCTCAATAGTCCCAGTCCGGAAGTAATGCTCGATCTGAAAGTCTTCCAGGTGAGCCACACCTACATGCGTATGATCGGGCTGCACGTCCCGGATAATTTCAATCTTTTCAATATTCCGGCGTCCGCACTCGCGGCTCTCGGCGGCCAAAATATTCAGTCCCTGATCAACCAACTGATTTCCTCTGGCGGTATCAACCAAGCCGGCAGTCAGTCCCTTTCCGCCCTGCTCGCGCAATTGCAAAGCCAGCAGAATTCCATCTTCAGCCAGCCGCTCGCGACCTTTGGCGGCGGGCTCACGCTGATGGGACTTAGCTTTGATCAGTTGGCCGCCGCGCTTACTATGAATGAGAGTTCCGTCCAGGAGCTCGACCACGTCCATCTGCGTGCCTCCCAACAGAAGGACGCCACTTTTAAGCTGGGAGAGCGCTATCCCATCCTCAACGCCAGCTTTGCGCCGATTTATAACAGTGCCGCCATCGCGTCGGTCGTCGGGAATCAGTCCTACGCCGCGCCCTTTCCTTCCGTCAATTATGAGGACATCGGACTCACGCTCAAGGCGAAGCCGCTGGTTCACAACAATTCCGACATAGCGCTCGAGCTGGAGATACAATTCCGCACTCTGGGTGCTACCAACTCCAATGGCATTCCGATCATTTCCAATCGCGAGTACAAGGGTGGGATCCTGCTCAAGGAAGGTGAACCGGCCGTCATAGCGGGAATGGTCACCGCGTCCGAGGAGAGGAGCTTGAGCGGTCTGCCCGGGCTTTCCAAAATTCCGGGCGTCGGCCTGCTTACCTCACAGCGTACCAAACAGCAAGAGAACGATGAGCTCCTGATCCTGATCACGCCGTACGTCGTCCGTAGCCCGGAGCGCACCGAACCGCCGGAAATCTGGATAGGAAAGTAAATCGGGTGATCGGGCCATCGAAAACCTGAAACCCAGGAGCCTTTGACTTTGGATGGCCCGATGACCCGATCGCCCGATTCATTTCTGGCTTGCCTGGAAGTCCACAATCTTCTTCAACAGATCGACGGGGGCACCGCCGGGTACGCTCCGTCCATTGATGAACAGAGTCGGCGTGCCCGTCACGCCCACCGACCTGCCCAGGGCAAGGGAGGCCTCGACTCTGGTTTTGGTTGCTGGAGTGGTTGCACAGGCGGCGATCTCGCCGGCATTCGCGCCCGATGCGGTCGCAATGGCCTTCAGCTTTTCGTCGGCGTTGGCCTCAGTGATATTGGCCTGCTCGTCAAACGTCTTCTGGATAAATTTCCAGACTGCATCATTCGAAGCGCGCCCGACGCAATCGACATAGCCGGCAGCTTTCTCTGCCCAGTCGTGAGCGGGGAGCGGGAAATTCTGGAAAATAAAGTGGGCCTCGGGCTCCAGCGCGAGAAGCTCATCAATCGCGGGCGCGGCCTTCGCACAGTGCGGGCACTGCATATCGCTAAATTCGACAATCGTCACCGGAGCCTTTGCCGGTCCCTTGGCGGGGCCGTTCACGCCTTTTTCCAGCTTGGCGCGGGCATCGTCAAAGGGCCTCGCACCGAAGGGCAGAATGTCGCCTGTAATTGCATGCTTGCCATCACCGCTGACCAGCAACCGATTCTGGTTCGAGCCCTGCGGGTTGGTGATCACAATCGAGACCTCCGCCAGTCCCGGCACCTCGGAGGGACGAATATCAGCCACCTTCCACGTCACCGTGGGATCGTAGCCAAACATTTGGGACAGGAACGAGTCGACCGTCTCTTCGGTGGGCAGAACCATCGAGCTTCCCCCAGCGGGTGAAGCGGCCGCTGGTTTGGCCGGGGATTTTGCCGGGGGAGCCGATGGGGTTTGAGCGATAGCGATGCCGGACAGGAGCAGAGCGGCGAGAAGTGTGCGATGCATGCTTGTCATATTTTGAAATTCGATTGGAATTTTGATTGTTACAAAAAGCGGCTAAGTTGTCATTTGCCGACGCTTTGCTAATGGAGACCCGGGCGTACCCGCCCGGCTGGACGGTCGAGACGCCCCCTCCACCAAATGTCTCATCACGCGATCACGGCGTTAGAGCTCCGACTTGGCTGCGATTGGGAATCTCCTCCCGTAGCCGAATGCTTTGGCGGAGATCTTGATTCCGGGCGCCGCTTGTTGCCGCTTGTATTCGCTGCGCTCGACCATGCGGATCACCCGCCGCACCAGATCAGGATCGAAATTGTGAACGCGGGCAATCTGTTCGGCCGAGCACGATTCTTCCACATAGTCTTCGAGAATCGCATCGAGCACTTCGTAGGGCGGAAGTGAGTCCGAATCTTTCTGATCGGGACGCAATTCCGCCGACGGCGGTTTCTCGATGGTCGCTTGCGGAATTACTTTGCGCCGCGAGTTCACGTAGGCGCTCAGGCGGTACACCAGCGTCTTCGGTACGTCCGAGATTACGGCCAACCCGCCCACCATATCGCCGTAGAGAGTGCAATAGCCGACAGCCAATTCGCTCTTGTTACCAGTCGAAAGCACGAGCGCGCCGAACTTGTTCGACAGGGACATCAGCAGCAATCCGCGGGCGCGCGACTGAATGTTTTCTTCGGTGACGTCCTGCGGCAGTTCGTTAAACACTGGCGCAAGCGTCTGGCGCGCGGCTTCGTAGATTTCCTGGATCGAAATCAGTTGGAAGCGAATCTTCAAGTTGCTGGCCAGTTCCCGCGCATCGTCAATCGAACCTCGCGAGGAGTACGGTCCGGGCATGCCGACTCCGATTACGTTCCCGGAGCCGAGCGCATCGGTCGCAATCGACGCGGTGAGCGCGGAATCGATGCCGCCGCTGAGCCCGACGATCGCCTGTCGGAAGCCGCATTTGTGGACATAATCTCGCGTGCCCAGAACCAGCGCTTCGTAGGCGCTTCCTTCTTCACCCACAACCTGTGAGTGCATGTCTCCGGTTAGCTTCTGGGAGTCGAAATAGATCAGATCTTCCTCGAAGGACTTGGCTTGCGCGATTACCTGTCCATCGGGCGCAATCACCAGGCTCGATCCGTCGAAAACCAGGCTGTCGTTGCCCCCGACCTGGTTCACCATCGCGACCGGAACTTTCTGATTCTTGGCGATGGCGGCGAGCATGTCATGGCGCAGTTCGCGCTTACCCAGCCAAAACGGCGAGGCGGAAATGTTGAGCACAAAGTTACCGCCGGCTCGGACCAGTTCTTCGACCGGGTCGACGCGATACAGACGCTGGTTCCAGAAGCGCTTGTCGTTCCAGGCATCCTCACAGATGGTCAACGCCATCTGCTTGCCGCAAAAGCTGAACAGTTGCTGGCTCTTGGCGGGAGCGAAGTTGCGCATCTCATCGAAGACATCATAGGTGGGCAAGAGCATCTTCGACTGGATGAAGTCGATGCGGCCGTCGCGCAGCAGAGCGGCAGAATTCATCGCTTTCTTGCCGGAGTCCGCTTCGGCCGGAGTTACCGTCCCGCAGATCACGGCAATGCCCTGCGTTTCGGCGGCGATCCTCTCGACGGTCGTGCGACTGCGCGCCACAAACCACGGCCTCTCGACGAGATCGCGCGGCGGGTAACCGCAGACGCAGAGTTCCGGAAACAGAATCAGGACGGCGCCAGCGCTCCGCGCCTGCAGCGCAAACTGGATGATCTTGGCAGCGTTGCCAGAAAAATCCCCCACAGTGGGGTTGATCTGGCCCAGGGCAATCTTCACAGTCTTAGTGTAGAGGGTCGAGGTGTAGAGGGTCGAGGAGGCCTTATACGAAACCCGGGTTTCTGATGCGCAGAGTGCTAGTTGGGGCCGGGGTCCGTACCGGGGCCGGTCGGCGGTGGAGGTGGGGGCAGCGGTGGCATGCGGGAAGAGTTGGCAGGATTAGACTCCGGCATTTCTTCTCCCGGACGCCTCAACGTGGGCGCGGTCGCTGGGCAATCTTCCTGTTTCCTGGCAACGGTTGGCGTACCCAGATCGACTTCCTTTTCGACGCGCACGATTTTCTGGCCATCCACTTTCATGGTCTCGACGCGTACGACTTCGTCGCCGACGAAGCGCACAAAATCCACGTCCTCGGGGGGCTTGCCGTAGATCCATTCTTCGTATTCGACTTCGCCGTCATGTTCGCGCACTTTGTTTGGCGGACGTCCCTTGGCATAGATCACCATGTCGTGATTCATTCCCACCAACACATGGTGATTCTTGATGGCCTCTTTGACCTTCGGAGAAACGGTTTCCAGGTAGGCCTCGAGCGGCGACTTGGCATCGAAATCAAACACCGGGCGCAACAACTGCTTCAGCTCTGGCCCGGTCAGTTCCGGAACATACTTGTCGAAATAGAGGTCGACGAAAGAGCCGCGGGCGTTGGCGGAGGAATCGGAGGTCGAAAGCGGCCCGCCTCCGTTCGCACCTGCAACCTCGATGTGCTGGTACCACTTCTGCCTCTTGATGGGACCGCCGTTGATCTCGAAGCGGATGTGGTCGTCTTTGATGACAACGTCGCTGATGCGGGCCTTGTCGCCGGGCTTCACGGCTGGTCCCCAGAGCGTCATCAAATGTTGCAGTTCCGGGCCAGTGGGGGTTACAGCGCCGTTCTTGAGCTTCAGTCCAACCTTCCCCATGGGAAAACTTGTACGGATATAGACCAGTTCTGCATTGAAGGAGTGAATAATTTCTTGGCGGGTTGCCCTGGAAATCCTGGGGGGCGGAGTGTTTTCGGCGAATGTGAGCGCGGCGAAGACCAGAAGGGTTGCCAACAAACGATAACCAACGCAGTCAACGTGGAAGTACCGCATGGAGCACCCCGGGCCCACTGGCCTGATTATAAACCGCTTAAACAAGCTCGCAGCTCTCAGCTTTCAGCTTTCAGCTTTCAGGGAGAACCACCGGGAATTAGATGCCGAGAACTGAGAACTGGGAACTGAGAACTACCAAGCGGTCACCGGGTATATGGGTACTTCCGTAACGGTGAGTTGTACTTTAAGCACCTGAGGTCACCAGTCGAAACCAACTTAGAATGGATGCAACACCACCAGCTCATCCCCGGGCTGGGGCCAACAGGATTGCCTTTTGCCGTTGAAGCTGCCCATTCCCGCGCGTATTCCACTGCTCTACGTCATCCTGGGAGTGCTGTTGGCGCTCAGCGTCCTTCCGATGTACTTCTATTCGGCGCAGATCGAGAGCATGAATCGGGAGCGCTTGAAAACCAACGAAATGCTGCTGCAAAACACGGTCACGCGTTCGCTGGCCGACGACATTTCCCAGCACCAGGAAGCGCTGCGCATGATGCTGGCCAATTTGTCGTCGTCGATTGAGGTAATCATGCTGGCCAATCCGAGCGGGAGCGGCCTTAGCGCGCAGAAATTTCTGACGCCCGAACTGCGGGCGATGGTGGAGAATTTTGTTTCTTCGTCGCACGACATTGCCTATACCACGGTGCTGAATGCCGACGCCCGAGGGGTTTCCGCCGGGCGTATGGAGCCCGATGCTTTTCTGCAACGGGAACTGGAGCGAGCCTATCAAGCCGCGCGCGAAGGCCGCGTCTACAGCGGGCAGCCGTTGATGGTGGGCAGCGGGAAATCAGGGCGCACGGTCATGTTGGTGAGCTCGCCGATCATGTACGACGGCCGCTTTCTGGGGATGATCGCGTCGGTGGTGGACATGGACTACCTGATCCGCCGGCTGCAGCAAGTCAGTATGAGCGGATTGATGCCGTATGTCGTGGACAGCCAGGGAAGGCTGGTGGCGGCGGCCACTGGCCAATATGCTACTGGGCAAGACATGAGCCAGTTCGAGATCGTCCGCAGCTTTGTGGGCGAGGGCGCGAAAGCGCAGTTGGCGGCGACTCGCGAGTTCACGATTCGCGACGGCAAACAGTCGACCGAGATGCTGGGGACGTACAGTCCAGTGACCTCGCTGGAATGGGCGGTGGTGGTGCAGAAGCCTCGCGAGGACGCGTATCGCGGAATCTACGAGATGCAGCGCACGGGGCGCTTGCTGGCATGGCTGGCGGTGTTTGTGAGTATGGGTCTGAGTATTCTGTCGGCACGGCGGATCACCAGCCCGTTGCAGGTGCTGGCGCAGTCCAGCCGGGCGATTGCGCGTGGTGATTTCTCCCAGCGCGTGCACCTGAAAACGCGCACCGAGATCGGCGAACTGGCGACGACGTTCAACACCATGTCGGAAGAACTGGAGCAGTTCGTCGAGGATCTGAAGCGCGCCGCGGAAGAAAACAAGGCGCTGTTCATGGGGTCGATCCAGATGCTGGCCGGCGCGGTCGACGAAAAGGACCCTTACACGCGCGGCCATTCCGACCGGGTAACGAAATACTCGCTGATGATCGCGACAGAGATGGGGCTGGATCTGGGATTTCTGGAGATCCTCCGCGTTTCGGCGCAGTTGCACGATGTCGGCAAAATCGGCATCGAAGACCGCATCCTGAAAAAACCCGGCGCGTTGACTCCGGAAGAATTCGAGATTATGAAGACGCACACCACCAAGGGGGCGAACATCCTGCGTCCGGTGCCGCAGTTGAGCGAGATGCTGCCCGGCATCGAACTGCATCATGAGGCTCTCGACGGGCGCGGATATCCTTACGGTCTAAAAGGCGACGAAATCCCTCTGCTGGCGCGGGTGATTGCGGTCGCAGACACCTTTGACGCTCTGACCACGAACCGTCCTTACCAGAAGGCACACGATTCTGAAGAGGCCCTGCGCATCATTCAGAACGTCTCGGGGAAGCGCCTTGACCCCAAGGCCGTGGCCGCGCTGCTGGCGGTGTTTGAGCGCGGAGAAATTCGCATTCAGAAACGGCTGACGCAGACGATGGCGCTGGAATCAGCCGCCACCGTTTCGGCGCCGATCGAGGCCGGCGATCCTCTTACGGTCGAAACCACGCGCACCTAGAAACAATTTGTAATTTGGTAATCGGGTAATCTTGTAATTTGAAACCCAATTTACTTTGGGGCTTAAATTACCAAATTACACAATTGCACAATTACAAATTTCTCATCCCCGATTCTCCTATAATCGTTACACCTCATGATTCAAACTCTTTTTGGCAGTCTGGACGAAGAAAAGAAACCAAGTTTTATTGAGCGCATGAAGGAGGCCGTCTCGCGCACGCGCGAGAACCTGGCCGAGCGCATCGAAGATGTCGTCTCCATCGGCAAGGAGATTGACCGTTCCACGCTGGACGATCTGGAAGCCACTCTGATTGGCGCGGACCTTGGCACCACGACCACCCATGAGGTTCTGGAGAAGCTGCGCGACAAAGCCGATCGGAAGCAGATCAAGGATGTGAATGAACTCAAACGTCTGCTGAAAGAGGAGTTGCTGACGATTCTGACCTCGACTGGGGCACAGCCCGTAACCAAGGTGGACAGCACGCCGGAAGTGATCATCGTGGTGGGCGTGAACGGCACTGGCAAGACCACCACCATCGGAAAGTTAGCGCAGGTCTTTCGGGCGCAAGGAAAGACGGTGCTGCTGTGCGCGGCAGATACGTTCCGCGCAGCGGCGATCGAGCAACTTGAGATTTGGGGACAACGCACGGGAACGGAAGTGATCAAGACGAAAGCCGGGGGCGATCCATCCGCAGTGTTGTTCGACGCGCTGCAGTCGGCGATGGCGCGCAAGACCGATTACGTGATCGTGGATACGGCCGGGCGGCTGCACACCAAGCAAAACCTTATGCTCGAGCTGGAAAAGATGAAGCGCACGGCGCAACGCATCGTGCCGGGCGCTCCGCATGAGACTTTGCTGGTGATGGATGCCACCACCGGTCAAAATGGATTGCAACAGGCGCGGCAGTTCACGCAATCGTCCGGAGTCACGGGAATTGTACTGACCAAGCTTGATGGCACGGCCAAAGGCGGGGTCGTGGTCGCAATCTCGCGCGAGCTGGGACTGCCGGTTCGGTATGTTGGCGTCGGGGAGAAGACGGGGGATCTGCTGCCTTTTGATGCGAAAGAGTTTGTGGAGTCGCTGTTTGCATGAAATCCGGCTTTTAGCTCTTAGCTCTTGGCTTTAGCTAAAGGCTAACAGCTAAGAGCTTGTCTCAATGACCATCGACGAACAACACATGCGGAGGGCGCTGGAGTTGGCCCGAGCGGGCATCGGACTGGTGTCGCCAAATCCGGCGGTGGGTGCGGTGGTGGTGGACGCGTCGGGCCGCGAAGTTGGGGGCGGCACGCATACCTATGACGGCGTGAAGCACGCCGAGGTTCTTGCACTGGAGCAAGCAGGCGTTGCGGCCCGCGGCGGAACTCTCTACCTGAATCTGGAGCCATGCTCGCATCAGGGAAGGACCGGGCCGTGTGCCGATGGCGTGATAGCGGCTGGAATCGGCCGCGTGGTCTGCTCCATGGAAGATCCGAATCCACGCGTGGCGGGTCAGGGCTTTGCCAAGCTTCGCGCGTCCGGAATCAAAGTGGAGATCGGCTTGTTCGAAGTGGAAGCCAGGAAACTGAATGAAAGTTTTGCCAAGTACATCCGGCTGGGCAAGCCGCTGGTCACGCTGAAATCGGCGATGACTCTCGACGGGAAAATCGCTGACGCCACGAAACCGGGCACGGAGCACAGTTCGGACGCTGGCTCGGCCACTCCTATGTCGGAGGGTGCGCGCAGCGGGTACCACTGGATCACGGGCGAGGTGGCGCGCGCGCATGTGCAACAACTGCGCCATCAGAATGACGCGATCCTGGTCGGAGTGGGGACGGTGATGGCGGATGATCCGCTGCTGACCGACCGGAGTGGCCTGCCGCGGCGGCGCAAGCTGCTGCGCGTGATCCTGGATTCCTACTTACGCATTCCACCGGCGTCGCGAGTGATCCAGACGGCCGAGAGCGATGTTCTGGTACTGTGTTCCACGGCGGAGGACGAGGCCAGGCGGGCGCTCGAAAGTAGGGGGATTCGCGTAATGCAGATATTTGGGGCCAATCCAGACGGACGGCCCGACTTCCGAGCGATTGTCCAAGCGCTGGGAGAAATGGAGATCACCAGCGTGCTTCTCGAAGGTGGAGCGCTGGTGAACGGGGCGGCGCTGGCGTCGGGCGAGGTGGACAAGGTGTTCCTTTACTACGCGCCGAAGATTTTAGGCGGGGGCGCGGTTCCCTTCATTGCCGGCGAAGACTTACGCGGGAAGCCACAGTGCGTGCAACATTTCGAATTGCGCCGCTTGGGCGAAGACTTCGCGCTGGAAGGTTACTTGCGCGACCCGTACTCGTGACATTGTTGTGTCGTCTTGAATGCGGCAAAAGATGAAAATTTGGATTTGGGAGATATAGCTCTTTATGTTTACTGGAATTGTCGAAGAAGTAGGCAAGGTCGTAAAGATCGCGCAGCGTGGTGAGAACCGGCGGATCACCATCGAGGCTGCGAATACACCGAAAGAATTGGGAACCGGCCACAGCATCTCGGTAAGCGGCGTTTGCCTGACGGCGCTTGATATCAAGCCAAAATCATTCTGCGCGGACCTGGCGCCGGAAACGTGGGTGCGAACTTCCTTCTCACGGATGCACGAGGGCGCACTGGTGAACCTGGAGTTGCCCATGAAGGCCGATGGGCGCTTCGATGGCCACATCGTCCAGGGGCACGTGGATGGCGTGGGCAAGCTGATCGAGTTCGAAAGGATCGTAGACTCGGACGGCCGGGATTCCGAGAACTGGTGGCTGCACATTGAAATTCCGCCGGAGATCGAGAAGTACACGGTGTACAAGGGGTCGATCTCGATCGAGGGCATCAGCCTTACGGTCGCCAAGCTCGAAGGGAATCACTGCACGATCGCGATCATTCCGCATACGGTCGAACTGACTAATCTGGGGTCGTTGAAGCCTGGAGACCCTGTGAACCTGGAGGCCGACGTGATCGCGAAGTACGTCGAGAAGATGATGAAAGGCGACTCGGCGCAAAGCTCGATCACGGTGGAAGAGTTGGTGCGGCAAGGGTTTTAGAGGCAGTTCTCGGTTCCCAGTTCTCAGTTCTCAGTAAAACCCGACAGCACTCACTGAGAACTGAGAACTGGGAACCGAGAACTGCCCTTACGCTTCCAGCTTCAACTCGTCCAGTTCCAGGAACTCTTTAATGATGGGCTCGTTCGATTTCTCCATATCTTTGTAAGGTCCAAAGAAAATTGCGCGGCCTTCGTAGAGGAAAACGATGCGGTCGGCCAGTTTCTTGGCCAGGCGCATGTCATGCGTGACCACGACTGAGGTCAGGTGCAATTGCAGTTTGAGCCGGGCGATGAGATCGCCGAGCAGATTGCCCATCAGGGGATCGACCATGGTGGTGGGCTCGTCGTAGAGGACGCACTCGGGTTGGGCCGCGAGCGCCCGGGCAATGGCGACGGAACGTTTCATGCCAGTAGAAAGGTCGGAAGGCAGCTGGTCGCGCATCTCCTTGACGCCAACCATTTC
Organism: uncultured Acidobacteriaceae bacterium; assembly: GCA_963779995.1. GTDB lineage: Bacteria > Acidobacteriota > Terriglobia > Terriglobales > Acidobacteriaceae > Acidiflorens. The sequence continues at coordinate 575,210 of CAVZZY010000002.1, forward strand.
GAGAAGGCCATCGACCACCTGGTAAATCTGCTCTTCCGAGAGCTCTCTTTTTTCGCGCAGGGGGAAGGCGACGTTTTCGCCAACCGTTAAGGAATCGAAGAGCGCGCCGTTCTGGAATACCATGGTGACTTTTTTGTGGATTTCTTCGAGTTGTTCCTGGTTGTAGCCGGTGATGTCCTGGCCAGCGACAATGACGCGGCCTGAATCAGGCTTCAGGAAGCCCATGATGTTGTGGAGCGCCACCGATTTTCCGACGCCACTGCGGCCGAGAATGCAGACCATCTCCCCCGGCAACACGTCGAAGCTGACGTCCTGGAGAACGACCCGATCTCCAAATGCCTTGGAGACGTCCTTAAACTCGATGTAGGGAGATAGCGCCTCGGCAGCACCCATGGCTATCAGCATGGCATGAGAAGCCCGCGCGGCTCAAGCGCTACGTATCGGGCAGCCGTCAGCTTTCAGCCGTCAGCCATCAGTAGAACCTAGCTACCGACCGGCTGGGACAGGGCCTTCAAGAGTAGCCGGCAGCTGCACAGTGACGAGCCGATTCCGGAGTTGAGAGCGCTATGGCGATATCAAACCTGGGGGCCTTGTCGCGGTGGAAACCCACTCATCGAAGAGTGCGCGATGAGTGAGGCACGCGGCAATTCTTAGTAAGGTATTACACAATTAGTACAGGTACCCCCCTCCCCCCCGAGCTATTGGAATCATGGGGTTAGGTGGTTTTGACGGTCCAAATCTTTGGTTCTTAAGGTAGTTATATGTAAAATCTTGCCGGATAAGGACTTAGTTCATCAATTGTATCAATTGTCAAAGAACGGTGAAGATGGCAATGAGGCAGCGGGGAACGTCCGCTGTTCTTGAGCGGCATATTCCGTCGCTGCCCCGATGCAAGTGCATATTCTCGCATCGGGCGGGATGGGTGTATGTGATGGTGCGCACTGGGCGTTTGTGATGAAAAAAGGGTTGGAACCTCTCTACCCGTCCGCGGTTGAAACCGACTCATCGCAAAGTGCGCGATGAGTGGGGCACCCGGCCAATTCATTGACTAACGCGGAAAACCGTCATAACAGGGGCTTGACAAGATTGGCCGGAATCGAGGAGCAGGTCTCGAAGCTTTGCTGGTGGGGTCGCCCGGCTTGGCCGACGCCGATGTGATCGACGCGATTGGGTGGTTTTGAGCGTTATCGCGATTCATCGTCAACAATCTCAACCATCTTGCAAAGAGACTGCGCAGTATAATATGCGTGTTCAGCGTTGCGATGCTCTCTGCTGTCGCAAATCGGCTTCTCTAATCAATTTCTTTTCTCTTCTCTTTCTCAATTCGATAGCGGAGGAAACGATGCCCCACGATCTGGATCACGAGCAAGACCGTCCTCGACCTCATGAACATAATTGCGGAAGCCTCTTCGGATGCGGCGAAGAGCAGGGCACAGGTGTGCTCCGCGAAGACATCAAGGATGCCGCTTTCACCAAGCGAGCCGCGGACCGGCTCCTGCACATGGACGAGATGAATCAGGAGCAGCTCGACGGCTATCTGAACGCGCGCGGTGTTTCCCGTCGCCGGCTGCTGCGCGCCAGCGGCTTTATGGCCGCGCTGGCGGGAATCGGGCCCTGGTTTAATAAACTGGCGCTTGCCAAGGGCGTCGATGCCGTGGATATGGCAGACGGAGCCGTGGCTGGCTTTGCTGCAGCGCCGAACAAAGACAAGAAAGATAAAGAAGAAGGCCGCGTCCACGTCGTCGAGAGCAATGATAAGACGGTGCGCCTGGGAGTCTACGACACTACGCTCGATCCGATCCTCAAGGTCGATTCTGGAGATACGATCAGCTTTCCCGACACATGGTCACACTTCCTGAACCAGATGCAGCCGGGCGTTCCCGTCGAAACGCTGGCGAAGCTCCGGCTTAGCAATCCGGGACATGGGCCACACTCGATCATCGGTCCCATCTACGTCAATGGCGCCGAGGCGGGCGACGTGCTGGAGGTGCGCTACAAGCGCATTCGTCCGTTTGACTGGGGAGCCGTATTCAATAATCCGGGGTCGATCGGAACCGGCTTGCTGGCGCAGGATTTCCCGGAAGGGCAGGTGAAATACCTGAAGCTCGATGTGCCCGGCATGACGGCGGAGTTTAACAAGGACATTCATGTGCCGCTCAAGCCCTTCCAGGGGACGCTGGGCGTGGCTCCGCCGGACGGTTTTTATCCTCCACTGAGTCCGGGAGTGACCAGTTCCGTTCCTCCGGGCCCGCATGGCGGTAATGTCGACCTGAGCGAAATGGTCGAAGGTTCGACCATGTTCATTCCGGTGTGGAAGCCGGGAGCGCTGATCTATACGGGCGATTCCCATGCGGTGCAGGGCGACGGCGAAATCTGCCTTACCGCACTGGAAACGCGCATGAAGGAATTGCGCATCCAGGTGGTGCTGCACAAACAGAAGAATTTTGCGTGGCCAGTGGCGGAGACGGAGACACACTGGATCATGCTGGGCCTGGACAAGGATCTCAACGTGGCCATGACCTCAGCTGCGCTCAATGCCATCAATTTCCTGGCTACCCGCGCCGATCTCACCAAGCTCGACGCCTATGCGTTATGCAGCATCGCGATCAGTTTCCGGGTGACGCAGGTGGTGGACATCGTGCGCGGGGTGCACGCCATGATCCCGAAGAGCCTCTTTGCCGCCGACCTGCGCAAGCAGATCGTTGTCGTGTAACGGCGCCTCGAACATCTGAGCTATTGCGTCTGGTTGCGCCCTGCGTGCAGAACTAGCTCCAAGCTGTCCTCTGCGTGCATTTTGACGGCTGCGTCTCGGCGGAGTTCTTCCAGAGTTGCAACGGAACGCACAAAGTTGATTGGGCCGTGCATGAAGGCGATGGAGCCCAGTACTATTGCTGCGCCACGCCGAGCAGCATCGCCGGGATGCGTTGCAAATCTGAAACACTTCTCTTGAACCCATTCCGGGGGTTCTGTATAGGACGCCGCGATCAGTGCGTGTGGAATCCACCCCGGGTCATTACTTGCGAACTCGGCTTCGAGTTCATCCCGCGACATCTCTGGGGGCTGCTCGTAAATGAGGTTGTTTGGCAACTAGCGCCATTCTAACTGTTGTAACCGGGCGATAGCGCTCACGACGAGGAGAGGGTAGTCCCGATTCTGGTCGTGTCCCGGGAAAACCGGAGACCCACCCACTCACTATCTAGGATGGGGGTCGAAATCCCGGCCCTCGGCTGCCAGCCGATCCTGCGGGGTGTTCAGGTTGAAAAAACTCTGCTCGGAAAAACCGGCTGCCGCTAGTTCGTCCTCTTCGATCACGCGGACAGACACGCTGGAAAATGCCGCATCGATCTTGTACTTCCCTGCCCGCAGAGCCTGCTCGGCGGCGACGGAGAAGTCGCGGCGATAGACGGCACAGAGCGGCTGAAGTCCCTTGCTGGTGCGAGGCACGGTGACGATGGCATGGCTATCTGCGTCTTCAGCGGTCGCGAAAAGAAACGAGAGCAGTTCACGGGAGACGAAGGGCATGTCCACGGCGAGCATCAGGTTCAGGTTGGCTTTGGAATGCACGAGCGCGGCGTGAATGCCGGCGAGCGGACCGCATCCGGGAAAAATGTCGGCCACGACGGATCCATATTTAGCGGATTCATACTTAGAAGCTCCGTATTTCGCAAACCTGGCGGGGTCGCCGACGATCGCGACCTTGCCGCAGACCGGGCCCATGATGGTGAGCGCGCGATCCAAGAGTGTTTGGCCGCCAAAATCCAGAAAGGCTTTATCCGCACCCATGCGAGAACTTTTGCCTCCGGTGAGAAGAAAACCCATACGCGATAGTTCGTTTTGTGCCATATGGAAAAGCATAAGGGCTAAACCGTGATGCACAAAAGTAACCTACTTTGTCGCACGACGCTAAGGGGTAATGATTTCAATGAACTTAGCAGCCGAAAAGAACCCAAAAACGATGCTAGTTGTGGCCATTTTGTGTCCAAACTTGTGTCCAACTTTTCAAGGGAAAGCACGTCCCGATTGCCAATCGGATTTCAACCTTGGAGATAGTATGCCGGTACTCGCCGCTGATAGCACGCTGCACCTGCTGGTCATGCTTCTGGTGGTTTTGTACATCGGAATTCGCGTGCTGGGCAAAAAGTAGTGTTCCGGGTCAATGAGTGTAATCGCCTGTGGCTGTTGAAAAACTCTTTTCAAGGAATTTCAACAGTGAAATTCGATCGTAAGTTATTGAATGCTCGTTCGCCGTAGGCGCTGAAATTCTCAGAAATTACTGCTTTGGTTCCTTTTTCAACAGCAACGCCTGTTCTCGACAGTTAAGGTCTCAAGTGTCATCATTTCAGCGACAGATGACGAAGCAGATTAAATCGCCGAAATCCACAGGCTCCATACTTCTAGCACTCTTCTCAGGGCTTTTGCCGTGGTTTGCAGGTTTGCTCGTAATCGCAACGCGCAATATTCTGTCGCTTGCGGTCGCGGGTGCACTGGTCTGCGTTCTATCTACTACGGGCACGTATTTGGCGCGAAAGTCTCATGGCCGGGACGACGCCAAAATATGGCTCATCGCTGAACCCTTCCTGTTTGGGTGCTACTACGCAGTTTCAGCCGTCCTGATTCATTACGTTTTGCTTCCCCGATAGTTTGCTCCGCTTGGTCAATGAGCGGTACGGGGAAAGCATGGACTGCCGATAACTGACGTAACATCGCGATTACACTCATTGACACCTGTCCTGGGTGTTCTAGCGTCGCGGCTGTGCTCTGCTGCCCTTTTGCTCGATGCCCTTTCAGTTAACGGACATGACGAAGCGCCGCTATACTCGCGATTCTCGGTTGCTGCGTCGTGGCGAGTCGAGAGGCTTCGCACGGCACACGAAAACAGGTTGGGGTGGCTGCCAAGGTCTCTATGTGTGATTGAGTGCTTTGTGTGTTGCTGTGCTCTGCTGGTTTTCCGTTTTCGCGGTGGGGGGGTCTGAGTGTAATCGCCCGTGGAATGCTCCAAGGCTGCAAAAGTTCTATAATCCGTGCAATGTCTGTAGCCGTTAAAGTCCGTCGTGATTTGGTCTTCGTCTCAAGTGTGCTCTTTACCATCGTGTTCGTGTGGGCGACGCCAATATTCTGGGCCGACGCACGAACTTGGCGTGACACCATGTCCCAAGAGACAAATCTGCCAGCGGCAGGGAACTTTTTGGCCCCCGTCGGCTTTGCCTCGCTGGCAATTATTCTCATCGGGCTGATTGTCGCGTGGACGGGATACCTTAACAAGATTCGCTGGGCGTGGCTCGTCATGTTTGTCATCGTGTGGATGTGGGCATTTCCCACCATGATTCTGCCAATTCTCCAAATGCGAAAGGGCATATCGCTCACTGAATGGTTCCACACGGCGATACGGGAACCGAGTCCCTATCGAGATTTGGCGGTAATAGTTTTGATGTTCTCGCTGATGGTGATTGCTCTCGTCCTGCCCATCAAGGGGTTCTTTGGGAGGACGGCTCAGCGTTGATAACTGTTGCAACATCCCGACAACGCTCACTGACGGGTCAATGAGCGCTATCGCTGTTATCAACAGCAACCATCTCCTATAATCGGAACGATGCAGGTCACCTACGCACTGAGCCAGCGCGACTTTTTCGAATCAATAATCGCGATTCGTAATCGCAAGAAGTTGACTAGATGGGTTTTTCGAGCAAGCCCCGTGCTTCTCGTGTGTCTAATCGTCGTTTCGGTGCTCGGGTCTCCGCGTTCGCAGCTTATCTCGAACTTGACCCCATTGCTTTTCTTTTTTCTGCTGTGGGCCTTCTTGCTGTGGGGCTCTCCTTGGTTGTTTTCCCGTACACAATTCCTTAAGCAACCGTCAGCACAGGGGCAGCGAACAGTTTCGTTCGACGGCGACGAAGTTAAGTGGCACTGGGATGGGGGTTCGAGCGTGGTGCAGTGGAAAACCTACATTCGTTGGATAGAGAGTAAGAATCAAATCCTGCTCTGCTCGTCTCCTGTACAGTGCGGCATCGTGCCCAAACGTGCATTGAACGCGGAACAACTCTCGGAGTTGCGAACGCTGCTGACACAAAGGATAGGCGCTGCATTGCGCGTTTAGTGGGCTTACTAAGAGATTACCGGCGTTAAATCCCGATTACACTCATTGACCGTTTCCGGTGTTGCCAGCGGGGCTGCAATCGCAAAAGCGGGGCATCCCAGACGATTGCTTGGGTCTGAAATGCACAATGAGTGTAATCGCCTGCTTACGACAGTTACCGCCGTAAGCCGCGAGTCTGGCGCTTAAATGCTCTAATTCTGGTAGGACTTGCGAGTGCTCAAGGTCTCGGTGCCCAGACTGCCCATGCCAGAAATGCAGTAGTAGAGGCGTGTATTTTAACCGCGGATAAATCTCCCGGCGGAAGTGATTGCAAATGTTCAAAATAATTAGGCGCATCGATAAATTCCTGCTCTTTTTTGTTGCGTTAACTATTGCAGGTTCGGCGATAGGGTGCGAGTGGTTCCCTGAGTCAACCTTTGAACTAGCGAGTGAGTCCAGGTTGCCGAAATGGATTACCCTTCCACCGGGACTTGCACGCGCCGACGTTTCAATTACTATGAGCTACTACGTTATGCCATGGGGTAGAAGTGCGATATTCATATTAAAAGACACGAAAGGGAAAATACGGACAAAGGTAAATGGCAAAACGAGAGGCTTAGGGCCTAACCAACTGAAACACCCTCCGCATGGATTTCCTCCTGGCTATCCAGCCTACGAAGTAATCACTGTAAACGGCATAACTGAAATTATCGAACATAGAAAACCGGAGCCAATATTTTATATAACGGATGACCCTGCTGTTTGGAAAGAACTGGGAGTAGGGCAAAAGTAAAAATGGAATTCCGGCACAAAGCCGAGCCACTGCGCCAAGGCGGCCCCATGTCCCGGTTTTGCAACCTTGGCGAAATCCCGAGGCTTCTAGTTGGCGATAAATCCCGTTTACACTCAGAACGGGTGGATGAGGCGCGATGATCGTTGAAAAAAGCACCGAATGGCTGATCCTCATTTCTGTGGTGGTTGTGGTTGCCATTGCTTACATTCTCGCGTGGCGCGGGAAGCAGGTGGCGATACGCAGAATTGCCTCGGTTGTAGTTGCTGCGATCTGCACCGTGGCTGCGCTGGTCGCAACTATGGGCTACGGAATACCAGCACTCCAAGACCTGCTTGACAGCAAGGCACCCGTCCGAGACGCGGTTATCGCAAACATAATCATTTGGATTATCTGCGTCGGCGCATGGGTGACAGCGGTTCGATTTGCCATCTTTGCTGTGCGAAATCGTCCCTTCCAGCCCAAAGGCTAGGATAGCTGTCGCAACATCGCGATTACACTCATTGACCCGCACAGCAAACGGCCCCACCGTCATAGCGACGACGGGGCCGGATGTTTTCTCGCCAGCTTCGCCGCACGGGTCGCTCGCCGCCAACGGGACGTATACCGTTACGGGTTCACTCTTGCTGCGAAAGCTGTTTCCAGAGATGCAGGGCCAATCGTAGCATGACCGGCAAAGGCCCGAAAGGCCGCGCGGGTCAGGCGGTTCAAGGCGGCAAAAGAGTAGTATAATTCAAATGCCGTAAACCACGAAAAAGGAGTCTAATGCACCACACCATTTTTACGTCCGCGAGTCCGGGCTGATCGCGGCGATCCTACCTGTTCACTAGTTCTCCGCGTCAGCTTCCAAATTGGTTTCACAGCTTTCACCAGCAGACCAACCAGCCTGCGCCCTAGGCTTGGGCTGAAGCTCGCACCAAAAGGAGAACAGAAAAATGGCAGAAAACATCTACAGGAAAACAGGACCGGACACGTTTGAGCCGGTGGATCTACAGGATCGCACGGCGAAACGGTTGAAAATGGACCAAAGCCAGCTGGGGCTACGCTTTGACGAAATACCGATAGGAGCACATTTTGGAGTAGCACCGTCGATTGTAAGGGTACATGCGACCGCCGCGGTCGAAACGCCGACCGGACCAGACGCAGGAACCTACCACACCGTAACCGCCAACGAAAATGCACTGCGGCGAGTGCTCTGTCTTTTACACCAACTAGCCGAGCAGGGGAACACTACAACCGAGCTGAAATCAGCAACCCGCTACTTAGAGAAACTTTACAGGATTGAAGCCGCGACCCCAGCGGTCGAACAGTTACCAGATCGGAAACCGAGCAAGCCCAAGCTGCGCATCATTGACGGGGGCAAACAGTGAAAATTGAAGATTTTTATGACGCAGTGACCCGCAACTGGCGATCAGACACGCAGTATCTCTATGATCTCTTTCAGAACGAATCAGATCCGGCAGTAAAGGAAGCAATGCGCGAAGCGCTAATCGGCTGCTGTCAACACGATCTCGAAATGTGTGCCAACGCTAAGCAGAACATACCGGACAAAAGTTACACGGTGACCGATGTGCATAGCGAAGCGGAGTTGAGAGCAACAGGAGCAGAGCAAACACTTGAAGAGTTTGTCACGGCAACACAGCACGTCCTAGACAGCTTACTAACACAGGAGGAAGCATGAGCGATCAGCATTTATTCGAGAATATTTCCGAAGATTGGGTAAAAGAGCTAGAAGCACTGGATACACGGGTGACCGAGCTTATAGGGGAAACTTCTCTGTCACCAAAAAACAAGAAGGAACTCCAAGAGCGAGTGCACCAAGTCATTGTCACTTACAGTCCGGGCAACACCCCTAAGCCGGAAGACGATGAGGAAAAAGCATGAAAACAACAGAAGAAGAGGCAAAGCGCATTGAGCAAAAAATGGAAAACAGCCCCACTTTGCAACAGAAGGCGGGCATTCTGACGCGCTTCCTAAAAACAAAGGGATACACCCTAGAACAGATCGTCGCAGCAATCCGTGAAAGCTACGAACGCCAGTTCCCGAACTGACCAAATCTTAACACTAGGGCCGTTTCCCATGCCGGGAAATGACCCTTTTTTTCTTCCCTTTTCCCAACCCGGTATAGCAACTCCAAAGGCCGTACGATCACGGGGATCGTACGGCCTTACCTTTCTGCAGATCGAACCAAGTTAGGGTAGGTTCGTGAAACCAAGATGTTTCATAAATCGGTCGGCGGCAATGCGGCTTTTTGCGCCTAACAATCCGGTTTTTTTGAGAGCAGTTATGTTGCCAAACGAACACATTCTAAAGTGCTTATTCAAATAAATAAAGATGCTAAGGGTATTGCATTGTTTCATCTAACCTATTAGAGTTAAATTGGTCCGTGAGCCAAAAGGCCAGCAATTCCGACCGTCAGTCTTGACCGCCTGTCTCGGTTTGAGACAACAGGTCTTTGCGGTAAGCGCCAAGCAGAGTTCGGGGAAGACGGCTGGAATCTGGGCAGTAGCGACCTGTAGCGGGTACCGTCCAGTCGGGAGCCTGTCAATTTTTCGTTTCAAATGAAAGTTGTGTATTTGAACCATTGTGTTCTCAAAATTGCATTCATAAGTGCTTTGTTTGCACTACTAATTTTGACGAAAATGAGGGGGTCCAAATGAAACAGGAAAAGCCACCAATAGTCATTCGCACCTGTGCGCTTTACGCCAGAGTCAGCACCAACAACGGAACCCAAGATCCAGAAATGCAACTGCGTGAGCTAAGAGAGTACGCGCAACAGCGCGGCTGGAAGACTATCGAATACGTGGATCATCTCAGCGGTGCCAAGGAATCCAGACCGCAACTCAATCAGCTAATGGCTGACGCAAAGGCCAAAAAGTTTCAGGCAGTGCTCGTCTGGAAACTGGATCGGTTCGGGCGGTCGCTTGCGCATCTGGTCAACGCACTGGCGCTGTTCGAGAAGCTGGAAATCACGTTCGTCAGCAAGCAGGAAAATCTGGACCCCACGACACCGATGGGCAAGGCAATGTTCGGGATGATCGGGGTCATGGCTGAGTTTGAGAGAAGCCTGATCCAAGAAAGGGTTAAGGCCGGTCTGCGCAATGCGAAGGCCAAGGGCCGGTTACTAGGACGCAAAAAGGGTGCTATCAGTAAGAATGCCCGTTCCCGTACTACTTTGTGGCGACGAAAGCGCGCGGCAGCCGCGGCTGCTACGGTCGGGAACGAAAACAGCGTGACCCCTACGGTTGGGCAGTAAGGGCCGACGCCAGGGCACAAAGACGCGAGACAGCATCAGGGATTCCCAGGCCGCGGTTTTGCGCTTAAAACGTTCGTGGCGCTTGTTCATGTGGTGAAAAAAGGGAACCGTACCGGAGCGTGACTACGGTTCCCAATGGGATTTGCGAACTGCGCGGGATGTACACAGTGGATCGCCACGACCGGGCCACGCAATCCGCCAAGGGCTCTCAATCCCGAGAGAGTCATAGGAGTCCCGGCGCGGCAACTCAAAAACTCGTGGGGCCCCGGCCCAGTTAGCTGAAAGGCCCCGTTTCTGCGTTCTCCTGGAGAGAAGTAATCAAAGAGCCCAGGCTCATAGCAGAACTTCAAACTCTCATCAGGCACTCGGTAACGAACGCTTCACAATTTGCCTGCAACTGTCCCCAACCGTCTGCACCAAAACGGGCGACACCGGCGGAAAAACCTTTATTGATCAGCTGCTGCTTTGCCTTATTCAAAATTGCGCTGATTGCGCCTTTGCGCGTCGGTGCTGCAACTGCGATGCTAACAGCCTTTTCTATGCCCACCGCTGCTTTTCGACTAATCTCCGTAAGTCGCTTTTCTAATGGCGATTCGGCAGGAGTAGAGAACAGGTCCGCTGTTCCCTCGCCAAGCACGTCATCAGTCAGCTGCGTAAGCTCCGCGCGCTTTGCTAGATCGTTCGACCGGCCAGTTGCGGGCTGATATTCAAAGAGTTCGCCAAAAGGGTCTGCCGGTTCTGAATCACCGGGCCGCGGAACAGGTAAACCGGGAACCGCGGGGAAATCGTCCGCATCGTCGATACGTCCGTAACTCAAAATCTCATGCGCGAGTGGATTCAATTTCATAGTTCAGAGTCCTTTCCAAAGTTCATTTAACTGATAAAGCATCGCACTCAGACGACCCCGTTCGGCAACAAGGCGGTCAGGAAGTTCGCGGCACTGCTGCTCCAGAACTAAACAACGGTCGTGACAATTGCGCTGTTCAACCTCAAGAAGCGCAATCTGTTTCTGCGAGCTTCCCGCTGGGCTCTGGTCGCTGTTTCAGCTTCTGCGATCTCGCGCTGGGCCCTGATGGCCGTCGCGCGTTCGAGTTCGCGCTGGGCAGCTTGTGTCTCATGCGCACGGCGATCTAATACAGCGGTCACAGCGTTTTCGATCTCAGTTTGTGAGGGCATCAGTGTTTGTTTTCTCCTGTTCCTTTTCTGGTATGGATCTACCGCAGTAGTAGCAATAATCTTCTTTGCGCCGGGACCTGAATTCGCGCAGCAGACGGTCGCACTCACTGATTGTCAACGAGCGGTCTGGGCTATTAGCGGCTTCTTTTTCCACGGCGGCTGCGACTGCCTTTCTTTTGTCCAAAGCTGTCAAGGCCCGTGTGGCGGCGCTGATCGCGGAAACCATTGCCTTTGAATCTCCGTTTATGCTGGCCAAGGCGTAGGTACTGTCCGCGCGTGCCAGCCATTTCTCGGCCTGTGCCGTTGTACTTTCGGGCTCACATTCAGGCACGGGTTGCGGCTGCAAGCACCTGTGTTTGTGCCTGCTGAGTTGATCGCGCGAGTATCCGGCCACTTGACTGACAACAGTTTTGATCGAAACACCGGCCATAAGCAGCGCGTCGATCTGCAGTTTGATCGCAGAATCGGCGGTGCAGATCGGGCATTTTCTAGGTCTGCCCATTGTTGAGATTTCCTTTCTCTAAAAATGCTTTCAGCGCACTTTGCCGCACGCGGTAGTGCCCTTTAGGGCTGGGCCGCCATGCTGGCAGCCGACCGCTCAGAATCAGGCGGCGCAGACATGTGTAACTGCAACGCAATGCGGCCCTTACTTCAGGGCCGGTCAGCAAAGGATCGGAATAGAGCAAGTCCCGTTCTCGAACTTGCCGTTCGATTAGCTTACCTATAGCCGGGTTAGTAACTGAGTTCAAAGTAGGGTAAGACTGCCACAAGTCGGGCTGCGTTTGCAATACACGTTAGGGCCAATGGCGGTCAGGGGCGCGGGGCTAACCAGAACGGTTCACGGTCGTCACGACCGGACACCGACCCGTAAGGGCTGTGAGTACCCATTTACTGACACGAACTGACAGTACTGACAGACACCTTATTTTACCTGTCAGTGTTGTCAGTACTGTCAGTAAAACCACAAGTACCTGTCAGTGATGTCAGTGCTTTGAGGGGTGTGCCGCGGCGCAAGATTTGTCGTAAATGCATGGGTTACCAATCATAAGTGGCACTGACAGAACTGACAATACTGACAAATATTGATTTCTTCTTCTTCTAAGAGAGTAAAAAAAGTACTGACGGCCCATGTATGCCCCATAGCACTGACAACACTGACAGTACCCGAGCACGAAAAAACCCCCCATGTTTTTTTATGATTTACTGACAGAACTGACAAAGCTGACAGTACCGAGTACCAGTTATTTCAAAGCACTACCCGCTTGATTGGCATAAGCGTTTACCCTTGGTGCCTTTTCCCCGGTTTCGGTGCCACCAGCGCCGTTTGGCGGCACGCTGCGTGGGTCGTGCGCAGGCTTGGGGCAAACTTTCTACTCCTCGAAACTAAGGCCGCACCGCCCTTGATGGCGAAACGGCCTTAAAGTCACTGCCTTGTCAGCAATGTGTACGTACACCGTGTACGTACAATACCGCCGTACAGTTAGCTTGGGTTCGGTGTCGGGTTCGCGATAACTTCCACGTACTGTAGATCATTTAAAGCAGTTAAGGCCACTGGCCCAAAGGGCACCTATGCACCCCTGAACCATTTCATGCATATTGGGAACAACGCTAGAACCGGCAATGAACCTTACGTTCTAGCAAAAGGATAATCACATGGCAAGCAACGCGCAAGAGACTGAACTCCAACAGCTTAATTCCCAAGGCCGCGTGGCTAGGCGTTGGGATGTTTCCAAAGACACGATTTATCGGCTGATTGCTACTGGTGCTTTGCGCAGCGTCACGATTGGTGCGCGGAGATTGATCCCACGATCCGAGATCGAGCGGGCCGAGCTGGTTGGGATTGGCACCGCCAGAAAACGGCGCACGGCTGTTGCTGCACAACAAGTTTAGGAAAGGCAGTTAGAAAGAGCCAAAGGCCGCCCACCTGTCCGGTAACCGGCCCAAGGGCTTGGAGTTAGTATGTGTCACGGAAACAGTAGCACCGGCTTGCTCACGGAGCAAGCGAAAAAATTTGCCACACCGGAACTAATCGAAAAGTTGTTAGAGGATCTGGCGCGATTCGATGAACCGCGACCTTGGACGCCAACACCGGACCTAGATCATTGCCGTTGGTGCTGTGCGGAGATCGTTTGGATCTACGACCGCAATGGTCACCGGATCGGCTACGACCACGACACGGACGCACGGGGTGTCTTTTGGCCCATGCGTCGTCATGGCTGTTATGGGTGCCGTAGTCATGGCGAGATGGGCGGTGACGAATGAGCACCACGGAGATTATTCCAGAACGTCCGGCCCCGTTGGCCGCGCTGCCTGCCGTGCTGAGTTACGCGCAGCGGGGCAGGCGCATGTTCCCCGTGCATACTACGGATGCTGACGGTCACTGTTCATGTCGTAAGGCCGATTGCGACCGTGCTGGCAAGCATCCGCGGACCGCACACGGTCTGAAAGATGCCACGACCAACGCGGCCATGATTCAAGTATGGGATCGCCAGTACCCCGGCTGCAACTGGGCCGTGGCAACTGGCCCTGAGTCGCAAATATTTGCTGTGGATATTGACCCCGGCGGCGAGTCAGCCTTGGCCGCTTGGGAAAAAGAGCACGGGTCGGATTGGCTGAAAACCTTGCACGCGGAAACGCCGCGCGGTCAGCACTTTTACTTTAAATATCCCGAGCACTTGGAAACGGACGGGTTCGAGATCGTCAACAGCACTGGGGAACTCGCATCGGGGATCGACATTCGCGGCAAAGGCGGTTACGTCATTGTCCCACCGTCGCACCGGCACAATGGCTGCTATAAGTGGAATGGCGACGGCCCAGATACTCCGATTCTGGCGGCCCCAGAATGGCTCTTGAAGTTGGTCATCCGGCCCATTGCCACACCTAAGATCGCAGCGCCTAGCGTCGAACTTGCCGCTGGCGAACGCATCGCAGACGGTACGCGCAACGATACGCTTTTCCGCCTTGGGGCCGCAATGCGCCGCCATGGCGCAACGCGTGACGCCATAGAGGCGGCGCTGCAAGTTGTGAACGCAAAGCAGTGCGATCCGCCACTGAGTAGCGAAGAAGTCGGCGGAATTGCGGCAAGTGAGATGCGTTACGACCCGGAACCTGACGACTGGCCCGATCCCCAGCCCATCGCTTGCGATCCGGTCGATCCGTTCACTCTGAATCTGTTGCCGGAAAGTCTGCGACCGCTGGTTAGCGACATTGCGGAACGGATGCAAGTACCGCCTGATTTTCCCGGCGCAGCCGTAACGGTTGGCCTTGCCGGTTGCGTGAATCGCCGCGCATTGGTGCAGCCAAAGTGCATGGACACCGGCTGGGAACTGCCTCTCAATTTGTGGGGCGCAATCGTTGCGGTTCCCGGAACGCTGAAAAGCCCCTTACTTAGCGCCGTTACTCAGCCCTTAAAGGTAATTGAGAACGGCTGGCGCGAAGAAAACGCGCAAGCCATGCAACGCTATGAGTTGCGTGACGCAGAAATCAAGCTGCGTCAGGAGATCTGGGCGCGCGGATTCAAGGCTGGCACACTAGCGCCGGATGAGACACGGCCCGACTCCATACAACCGCCGCCGCAAAAGCGTTTGCTGCTCACGGACTGCACCAGCGAAAAAGCGCACGAAATGCTGACCCAGAACCCCGGTGGGCTGTACATGCTGCGCGACGAAATGATTGGCTTTCTGGCCACACTGGATAAGGCGGGTCGTGAAGCCGACCGCGGCTTCTACCTAACCAGCTGGTCGGGTTGTGAGGGTTACGCCGTGGATCGCATCGGACGCGGCCAGATTTGGGCTCCGCATGTTTGCTTGTCATTGTTCGGACTGATTCAACCTGCGCGGTTGCAGCACTACATGCGCGACGTGATCGCCGGTACTGCTGGGCCGAACAATGACGGGTTGTTTCAAAGGTTGCAGGTTCTCGTATGTCCCGACACGAATCCCGGTTTTACGTTGGTTGACCGGCGACCGGACGCTAACGCGCTGGCGACTGCACAGCGCATTTTTTCCGGTTTGGTTGAACTGCCCCATGAAAACCCCTTGCGGTTGCACTTTGATCCGAACGCGCAAGGCTTTTTCGATTCATGGTTCGTCAGCTTAGAAAGAGAGATTCGCAATCCCGGTGATCTGCCCACGGCCCTAGTGGCCCATTTGGCCAAGTACCGCGGATTGTTGCCCCGATTGGCAGCACTGTTCGAGTTAGCCGACCGCATAGCCGCTGGTGAATCTTTCTCAGCTGGGCAACAGGCGCAGATCACGCTTGCGCACACGGAACAGGCCGCAAGCTTTTGCCGGTACTTGAGAAGCCATGCGCAGCGAATCTATGGCGGCATGATCTCACCGGAACGGGATGCGGCCCGCGATCTCAGCGAAAAGTTGCAGCACGGCAAGTTGCCCAATCCATTCACGACTCGCAACCTTTACCGAAAATGCTGGTCTGGGATGAACACGCCCGAGCTTGCCCGCCGCGTACTCGAACTGCTGGCCAGTTTGGGCTGGGTACGGTCGGTTGGTGAGACACAGAGCGAATCATGGGCCATCAATCCCAAGGTGGTGACGCAATGACCTACATCTATCGCGAACGGCCAGAGTGGCGCTGGAGAAGCGGCTACCGGTCAACGGGCAAGGCCAAAGTAAGGAAACCCGCGAATCCGAACAATAAGTGCCAGATCTGCAAGCACACACGCGAACAGCACATTTGGGACACTGATGCTACTCCGCACTGTGGTGTGGATGGTTGCAGTTGCTCGTTCTTTCACGGGCCGCATAGCTGCAACAAGCGGACGCATCCGTCGTTGCTCTGTCCGCAATATAAGCAAACTCAGCCCGAACCGGACGCGCCAACGGTTGACGATTACGACCGTTGCGCCAATCCGGCTTGTCAGCACTGGAAAAGGGATCACTGCACTAAGCACAAGCCCGGCATGGTGAACCGGCTGAAACGTGGCGAACTGGCCTACAAGATTTTGATCAAGCCTGATGGCGTGGCGTATGGTTGCAAGCACTTTTCGCTGGACGATCCCGCGTGCCAGTGCACGAGCACCAGTTGCTCAGCGACTGAAAACGGACAAGATTTTTGCGGCTGCGAAAAGTTTCTGAATCCGCTGCTCAAGCCGAAACCGCCGAAACCCGAGAAACCAGCGAAACCGCGCAAGAAAAAGGCCCTTGCCGAGCCTGTGGCTGCACCGCGGGCGGTCGCAGCGACCGATAGCGCGTCGGAAACGGTCCCAGCGAAACCGCGCAAGCCACGCGCTGCGCGGAAAAAGAAACCAGCAGCCGTGACCGGCGATTTGTTTCCGCCGCCGCCGCGTGACGGTCGGGTTCTAGATCTTTTATCGGAGAACCCAGAATGATCACTTTTTTCTGTGTTCTATGTCGGGAACCGATTCCGCCCGAGCGCCAAAAGCGCCACGCGGTGACCTGTTCGCCGGACCATCAGAAAGAGTACCGCCGCCAGAGACGTTCTGAGCGTGCCCTGATGTTTTGTAGGCTCTGTGGCCGCCGTGGCCGTCAGCCAAAGGTTGTAGGCCCCGTGCTCCATGAGCACAGCGCAGTTTTAGAACCAATAGCACCGGAAAATCAGACTGAAAGGAAAGCAGAATGAAAAAGTACGACCTGAACCCGGAATATATCGCGGTGCGGATCGAGCCGGACGATCCCTTTTACGATCCCGCGGCTGTGGCCTATCGCGTGATTGAACGCGAAACCGGCAACTGTTGCGGTGAACCGTTCGATTCTCTCAGCGCGGCGCTGAAATTTGTGGAGCAGCTGCGAGACGACGCAGAACAGGATGCGGAGAACGCTCAGTGGGTTGCACGGGTTATCGACTTTCCCGATGTACGGTGCTGGCTTGATCGTCAGGCCGCTCAGGGCTGTGAGATCGCATGGTGCCAGCACATCTACTTTAAGAGTTTCTGAACGCAGTGAGTAGAAAAAGCATAGTAGCGAACCCAAAATGGCAACCGTTATCAACAATTCGATGCCAGCCGCTCATGCTACACTGCCGTCGGCAATCGCGGACGGGCTTTCCGTGGAGATTCAACGGATGGCACGTCGCAGATTTCAAAGAGGCACAGTGTTGCTGAGCGGATCACGCAATCCGGCATGGATTGGCCGATACCGTGAAGATGTGATTGAACCCGATGGACGGGTCCGGCGCATCTGCCGCAAGGTTGTTCTGGGATACAAAACCGAGATTCCTACCAAACGGCTCGCGCTGCGCGAACTGGAATCTAAACTGAGTGAGATCAACAGCTACAATTACCAACCTACTCGGGCCGCCACATTCAAACAATTCGCCGCACTCTGGCGAAAGGATGTACTGCCCGAGCACCGCCCGTCAACGCAATCCAGTGTGGACAGCGTACTGCGCAACTGGCTCGAACCCTTTTTCGGTTCGTATCCGCTGCGCGAAATCAACACGCAACTGGTGCAATCGTTCATCCGTCAGTGCAACCGCAACGCGCGCACCGTAAAGAATCAAATCCTGATTCTGAAAATGGTTTGGAAAAGTGCAAAGGCATGGGGCTACGTCACGCACAACCCGTTCGACTGTTTGATCCTGCCTAGGCGAATGCCGCCAGCAACCGGCACATTCACCTTGGACGAGATGAAACAGATCATTGCCGCCGCACCGGAACCTTTCAAAACTATGTTCTGGCTGGCGGCTGAAACCGGAATGCGCACCGGAGAAATCCGCGCCTTGGAGAAAAGCGATCTCGTACCCGGTTCGCTGCGGGTACGGAAAAGCGTCTGGCATGGACAAGTGACGGGAACGAAAAACGGCAAAGAGCGAGTCTTTCCGATTTCACCGGCACTCGAAGCTAGGCTCAGAATAGCAAGGGGGCCAGCCGGTTCCCTGCTGCTCTTTCCCAATCATCAGGACAACACGTGGAACGCCGCCACGCTGACCCGCATTCTGCACCGCATCCAAGACACGCTCAAAATTAAGCGCGCTGGGATGCACGCTTTCCGGCACGGCAACCTTTCGCTCATGGACGGGTTGTCCGTTCCCATGAAAGTTCGTCAGGAACGAGTCGGCCACGCGGCGGGTTCGCAGTTAACGCTCAACACGTACACGCACGCAAACTCAGCCGATCACCAATTGGCGGTGCAAAAAATTGGAGAACTCTTGTGTCCGCCAACGATCCAGTAGTTGTGTCCAACTTGTGTCCAGTTGTGTCCAAAACCGTCAGTTTTCGGCCAAACTAGGGACAGTCACTGAAGTAACCTATTCAGAACGGCCAAGCCGTCGGAAGATGAAAGTGTCTAATTAGCAGTCCGTCATCATGCCGCAAAAACTCATGGATGTTCTCATGCTGGGACACTGTTCGCACGAGTTTTCCTGGCCGCGCCGGGCGGCGAGTGGAGAGTACTACCAAGTCTGCCTGCTGTGCGCGACCGCTTACGAGTATGACTGGAAGACCATGCGTCGCGGAGGCCGGGTGGAGCAAGGGACGGCGGAGACCACCGCCGTGCGACGCCGCTCCGGTCAAAGGCACCCGACCTGGATGCCCCGGGCACGCCGCCTGCGAACGAAGATTCCGCTTCGATACCGCGGAAAAAATCTCAGTACCTGGTACGAGGGAATGATCCAGAACATCAGCCAGTCGGGGGTGCTGTTTAACGGCCCGCAGCAACTTCCGGCGAATGCGCTTATAGAACTGATCTTCGA
Organism: uncultured Acidobacteriaceae bacterium; assembly: GCA_963779995.1. GTDB lineage: Bacteria > Acidobacteriota > Terriglobia > Terriglobales > Acidobacteriaceae > Acidiflorens. Next base: position 594,176 of record CAVZZY010000002.1, read on the forward strand.
GATGCCCGAAGAAATCTCCGGCCAAAAGAACAGCAATGTACTTTGCCAGGGGAGGCTGATTCGGGTGAAGGACGCGGTTGACAATACCGAGGACGCTTTTGGACTGGCGGCCTCCATCCTCGATTACAAGTTTCTCCACAAACACTGACCGGCGACACTGACCTGCGAACGGGGCCCGAACGCGAGCGGCTTGCCGGGTCGGCATTTTCCTTCCTAGTCTCCTTCCAACCGTCGCGCGTGCGGCGGTTGCCGCGCACCCTGGGGGCTGCTAGAGTTCTCTCAGGACATCGAAAGCCTCTTGCCCACTTGGTCTAACAGCGCTACGCCCGCTATTTGGCAGCGCTCTTAAAAAATGTCTGAAATTGGAGCTAATCTGAAGAATTGGATCGCGCGGAATCGCTATTCGGCGCTGGTGCAATACCTGGGAGCCGCGCTTGCGATATGGGTGGCGCTCAGCTGCTGGACGCTTTCCGTCGCGCTGCAACGCCATCTCTTTATACTTTTGCTGGCGGCGGTGATTTTTGCGGCTCGCTTCCTGGGCTTTGGCCCCGCGGTATTCTGCTCGCTGGTGTCCACCGCTTGCCTTGATTTTTTCGTTGTACCGCACTTCGGTTTCCGCATCGGCACGAGCGCGGATCTGGAGCGGCTGACGGCTTTCCTGGCCATTTCCATGTTCGCCGCGAGCATGGCTCGGCAGAAAACCTTGGCGGAATTGCGCGCCGATCGCACGACCCGCGAAATGGCTGCGATCGTGGAATACTCCAGCGACGCAATTTACAGCTCCCGTCCCGATGGCACGATCACCAGTTGGAATCGCGCCGCCGAACAACTCTATGGCTACACTGCCGAGGAGGCAGTGGGGTTGCCGGTGGCACGATTAGCGCCGCCCGAACGCCTCGACGAAGTGGAACGCAACCACGCGCTCCTCAATAGCGGCGGGCACGTGGCTCCCTATCAGACCGAGCGCATGCGGAAGGACGGCACCCGGTGTCCCATACAGCTGTCGGTGTCGTCACTGCGAAACGCGCGCGGCAAAATCGTGGGAACGTCGGCCATCGCCCGCGATCTTTCGGCCGAGAAGCAATCCGAAGAAGCCATGCGCCGCAGCGAAAAGCTGGCTACCGCAGGCCGGCTCGCCGCTTCGATTGCGCACGAGATCAACAATCCGCTGGAGGCCGTCGTCAACCTGCTTTACCTGGCGCGCCATGACTCCAATCACGCCGCGGAATATCTGGCCCAGGCCGAACAAGAGGTGGGACGGGTAGCGCGATTGGCACAACAAACTTTGGGGTTCGTACGCGATGCCAGTTCTCCGAGTTCGATGGATCCTGCCGCTATCATGGACGAAGTTCTGCAGTTGTATTCCGGCAAACTGGTGGGCCGGCATATCCGCGTGACGCGACGCTACCGCAGCCGTTGCGAGATCGCGGGCTACGCTAGTGAGTTGCGGCAGCTACTGGCCAATCTTCTGGTGAATGCGGTGGATGCGATGGCGGATGGAGGTTCTCTGCAAGTCCGGGTGGCGATGGGCCGCGACTGGTGCAACGGCAGGGAGGGAGTCCGCATAACGGTCGCCGACAACGGCAGCGGGATTCCGCGCGACAAACTGCGCCAGATCTTCGAACCTTTCTACACCACGAAGAAGGACAGCGGAACCGGGCTCGGGTTGTGGGTCTCGCGCGGCATTGTGCAGAAACACGGGGGATCGATTCGGGTGCGGAGCCGGGCAGAGGGGCGCGCGACCGGAACCGTGTTCTTGATCTTCTTGCCCCAACAGCAGGAAATCAGCCGTGCGGCATGAGCAGCGCTTCCTCTTTGCTCACAATGACTTGGAGGCAGCAAAAGTACAGTGACCTTCGTGCTTAGAAGGCTCTGCCCGAGCGGCTTATAATCATTTAAATCCAAGCAGACTGGGCACTTAGCCCATGTGGAACCTTGTCACGTGGAACCTTTTCTTGCACCTGCGATCTTCGCTCTTGGGCTGTGCTTCGGCAGCTTCCTGAACGTGTGTATCTACAGGCTGCCGCGCGGCAAGTCGGTGGTAACGCCGCGGTCTGCGTGTCCTCATTGCGGAGACCTGATCCCGCTCTACCACAACGTGCCCGTACTAAGCTGGCTGATTCTTCGCGGAAAGTGCCGCTCGTGCAAGGCGCCCATTTCGCCACGCTACCTGCTGATCGAACTGCTCACGGGATTGCTGTTTCTTGGCTGTTACACGCATTTTGGCCTGACGCTCGAGATGCTGAAATGCATCGCGCTCGGCTACCTGCTGCTGGGCCTGATCTTCACCGATGCGGAAACCAAGCTTCTTCCCGACGCGATGACTCTGCCGGGGCTGGTTCTGGGAATCTTGTTCAGCCTGGTGGTTCCGGTGAATGACCTGGCTTCGCGGATCATGCCTGGCCTGGTATCGCCCGCGCTGAGAAGCGAGATTTCGTGGCGTATGTGGTCGCTGTCAGACTCGTTGCTGGGAGCGGCGGTCGGCGCCTCGTTTCTCTACGGCGCGGCAGCTATCTACCTGCGCGCCCGTGGGGTCGAAGGGATGGGATTCGGCGACGTCAAGCTGATGGCGTTGATCGGCGCGTTCCTCGGAACCAAGCTCACGGTATTAACGATTTTTGCGGCATCGCTGGCGGGTTCGATATTTGGACTGAGCATGGTGCTCGCAGTCTGGATCAAACGGACTCGCCGCTTTGAGGCGCGCGGCATTGCTTCGGGCATTTCTTCGCGCTCCTCGAAAGAGGCTCGACGGCGCGCGTGGCAATCGGCGCGGCTGGCACTCCGCTTTTACGAGATGCCGTTTGGCGTGTTTCTCGGCAGCATGGCGATCTTGTCGTTCCTGTTTGGAAACCGGCTCCTGCAATGGTATTGGAGGACGCTGTGAGGCTGCTGGCGAATCCGCTGGTCAATCCGATGTTACTGCGCATGGGCCTGCTTCTCTTCGCAGCCGTGGCGGCTTTCGGGTTGGGCTTATTCCTGATCCGGCGCCTGCGGAAGAATCTCGCTGATGAATCCGAATCGCGGAATCACGCGCCGTTGGCGGCAGAGGGCTTGCCCGTGCACGCCTATCACGCCGTCATTCAGCAACTGAAGCAGCAGAAACATGAACTCACCACCCAGCAACTGTCGGAGCGCAGAAAAGCCAAGGCCTCCGACACGCTAAGCTCGACCATACTCTCGAACCTTTCCTGCGGCGTTCTGTTTTTGAATACCAGCGGTCTGGTGCGGCAAGCGAACGCGGCGGCGCGCACCCTGTTGGGATTCGCCTCGCCGGTGGGACTACATGCCGACGATCTTTTCCGCACGGCGACGTTGCGCCCGGAAGACATGCATCTGCAAAACAATGGGTCATCTTCAGAAGCGAGCGTCGAGCAAGCGCTTGCCCCCGCTCTGGCGGGGAAGTCGGCAATTCGAGGTTTGGTGCTGAATTATTTCACCCGGGATGGAGAGAGCCGCGTACTCGAAGTGGCTGCTTCTCCCGTTCTGGCCGAAGACGCCAGTCTCATGGGCACGACTCTTGTGCTGACGGACAAGACCGACATTGAGCGCATCCGGCACGATCAAAAGGTACATCAGGAAATTTCTTCGGAACTAGCACTGGGACTGCGCCATTCGCTGACTACGATTGCGGGATACGCGCAGCAACTGGCGTGCAGCCGGGATGCGGAACTGGCGCGCCAGTTGGCGGATGGCATCGCCCACGAAGCGGCGCAATTGGATCGGACAATTGGCAGCTTCCTGGGAGGCGCCCGGGTTGCATCCACGAGTTGTTGATATTAGCGAGGGCAAGCCGCGATCAAAATCGCGGCCTTGCGAAAGGATGATGACATGAAGCACACGAAACTTATGGCAATCGTTACTCTGCTCCTGCTCGGGATGAGCGGGGCAGCCGCTCAGTCGCTCGGGGATTACGCGCGGGCGGTTCGCAAGGACAAAGCCGAGACGAGTTCGACCACACGCCACTACGATAACGACAACCTGCCTACCACCGAATCTCTGAGCGTGGTCGGGCCGGCGCCGGAGGCCGATGCCAACGCCGGGCAGAAAGCGGCTACTGTCGATTCCTCTGCGGCGGCTGCCGACCGTCAGAAGATGGCGAAGGAGTGGAACGAGAAAATCGCCCAGCAGAAAGAAAAGATCGTTTCCCTGAACCACGACCTCGACCTCTACCAGCGCGAACTTCGTCTGCGCGAGGCCGCAGTGTATAGCGATTCGAGCACCGGCGCCCTCGCCATCCGCGAAGCGCAGTACAGGACCGACATCGACGCCAAGCAGAAAGCGATTGATGACGCCCGGCAGCAACTCGACGAGATGCGGGAGCAGGCGCGCAAGGCCGGGGTTGCGGCGAACGAATTGGACAAAACCAGCAACAAGGACGACAACAAAGACTAAAGAGTAAAGATCGCCGATTAGATAAGTCTTCTTAGACTGTCTTCCTGCCCTGGGGATCAGGCCTGCCCCAGGCGCTCCCGAATCTGGCGGGCATGATGCCGCCCGTGGACCCAGTGGAACTTGCGCCACTCGTTGGCCGTCAAAGGTCCGAGGAACAGGTGGTCCATGATTTTCGTCTGGGCGCCGAACCGGCGTTCGCAATCGTCCAGGCCCGAATCCATCTTCTGCAGCTCAGGCGCGATGGCTTGCATCACCTCTTCCCGCGGCATTCCTCGCGGGGTCACACGTTCCGGGGCCGGGCGGCCTCCGGGTAGGTAACCGAGATTTACGACCAGCAGCGCAGCCACGCGATGCTTCAGCGTGGCGCGCGTAGCCAACGGAGCACCCTGTGCCAGGCACTTTGCCAATCCGCGGTTGGTGTTCTGGTAGGTAAGGAAAAGGTGCTCCAGTATTTGGGCAGCACTCCACTTTCCGGCAGGAGCTTGCGCCAAGCCGCCGGCGGTGGCACCGTCCGTTGCATCTTCGAGTTCCCGCCGCAAACGTTCGAGATAGGAATCCATGGCACCGATTCAGTACAATGAGTCGCGAAACGACGAGTCGCCAAACCGAGGCCACTCTACTATGGAATGCCCGAGCAGGAAATCGTCGATGAAAAAACCAGTCGTTGTCTTTGGAGTTGCGGTTGCCATTCTAGCAGGGGGATTGATGGCTGGGTGCTCTTCGGAGCCGAGCAAACCGGCACCGGCGGAGAAGCCTCAACCGAAAGCCCCAGAGGCAATCACCGGAAGCAGCGCGTTCTACAAGTGCTACATCTCCGCACGCCTCTGGGCGCAGGATGCTCAACCGTATCGGGTGGAATCACAACCTACCACGGACTCCAAGGGCCGCGACGGCAAGGCAGGGGAGTGGCGCGCCGGATTCGCCTCGCCGTCGCAGCACACGACCAGGCCCTATACCTGGGCAATGGGCGATGTTTCTCACAGCGTCGAGGACAGCTACAGCCCGACGAATTCCAGCACTCAGGTCTTCAATGTCCAATTTCTCAAAGTGGATACGGATAAGGCCTTTGCCGTCGCCCAGCAGCACGGCGGAGACAAGTTGCTGGAGAAAGAACCCGACACGCCTGTTCTTTATGTGCTGGACTGGAACCGGCAGACGAACGAACTACTGTGGCACGTAATCTACGGGACGGACCGCGACACCGCCAAGCTGCGGGTGGCGGTGAACGCCTCGACCGGGGAGTTTTCGCGGGTGGAGAAGTAACTCGCGGCGACTGTCAGGCGGCAACCCGGTACTCGCTCTGAACCAAGCCGCTCGGGTAGTGCTTCGTCGCGACGTGATGCAGCCGCACATCGCGCGGCAGGGCGCCAAAGAGAGGAATTCCATCTCCAATGAGCACGGGCACACGCGTGATGATGAGGCGTTGAACGAGGCCTGCGCGCAAGAATCCTTGAATCGTGATCCCTCCGTCGACGTAGAGGTGGTGGGCGCCGCTGGCAGCGAGTTTGGAAACGATCTCAGACGGGGGCCCAGCCATCTGTTCCACAACCCCTCCGCGCACTGCGGACAAGTCGAGAGGACGGCTGCTCAGGACTACTACGCGCTTGTCACCGTATGGCCATTTCGCAAAGGTCAGAACCGTCTCGAAGGTCTTGCGACCTATCACCAGCGCATCGACGCTAGCCATGAACTCGTCGTAACCGTGGGGTTCGCCGCCTCCCTCCGGCAGAAAGTCGAGATCGCCGTTCGGCCGCGCCATGAAGCCGTCGACGCTGATCCCGATAAAGACAGATGCCGTCATTCGGAGTCTCCTCACCGATGGGGGCCAAACTATCCGGCTCCCTTTTCCTAATTTCCCTTCAGCTCACTGCGTTTTCGCGAACCGGTCGAGCGCAGCGCGCGCATCCTTGGCAAACGGGCCTTCCGGCAGAATCTTCAGGTACTGCTCGTAGTATTTCCTGGCTTCGGCTTTATCTCCGAGTTTTTCCTGGCACACGGCGAGACGGAAGCTGGCAACGGCGTCGTTGTCTTTGTAGTAGAGAGCATCCTTGTAGCGCTCGAGCGCGCCGCGATAGTTCTTGCGCCGGAAGTAATAATCGCCGACCTCAATGTCTTTCAGCGCCTTCATCGGGTTCCAGGGATGGAACTCCTGGACGCCGGAGGTGTCGGGCTTGTCGGCGACGTCCAGATCCGCGACGGCAGACTTGCTGGCAGGATGGTTCTTGGCGTCGTCCTTGGGTGCGCTGATATCGATTCTTGTATCGAGGCTGGAGCTTACCTCGGCCTCACGATTGCGGGCGGCAGCCTTTTCCGCAGCGGCTTTGTCGGATGCCGTCTTGTCTGACGCATCCTGGGCCACCGAAACCGCCGTCAGCAGCGCCAACGAAACAATCAGGAATCGAGTACGCACACCTTAATTGTATCGCCTTGATCCGTCGTGGGCGAAAGGCCGACGGGCGGGGACGGCCGTCTCTCCAATGGCGGGACGCAAAAAAAATCAGGCCGCCCACAAATGGGACGGCCTGGTTTGGCAAAGTCCTCCGGGGAGGAGGGGAAACTTAAGCTTATAACGACGGCGGATTCGCGCTGGCCGTCGGAGTCTGGTCGCTGGGAGCCTGCGCCGGTGTCGTGGTGGCCCCGGTGTTGGTCATCAGGCGGATATTGACGCGGCGGTTCTCGGCGCGGCCGCTGGCCGTCTTGTTGGTTTCGACCGGCTTATCCTTACCCATCCCGATCATATAAATCTTGTAGGCCGGAACGCTTTTCTCCGCCGCCAGGTACTGAATTACGGCATCGGCGCGGCGCTGGCTGAGATCGTAGTTGTACTCAGCGCTGCCCACCGAGTCGGTCGCACCCTCTACCGTGATGATGTATCCCTTGCTCGTGGCCACGCTGGCAGCAAGCTGGTCAATGGCTTCTTTGGCATCCTTTGTCAGAGTGTCCTTGTTGAATCCGAAGTGCACCGCCGTCTCCACCACCGGGCGATAGTTATCAAGGTTGATAACAACGTTGGTCAGAGTGTCCACGCGCTGGGTTGCGCCGTTCGCCGACAATTGCGCCTTATCGGCTTCACTGCGCGCGGCCAGAGCCTTCTGGTCTGCCGCGGCGGCACGGGTCTGCACGTCCTGGATTCCGGCTTGGGCGCGCTGATCGACGTCCTTGATGTCTTTCGAATTCTTCGCGGTCAGGTCGTCGAGTTCATTGGTCTTGTTGATCAGCGGCGTGGTCTGTTGACGGACGTAAGTCTTGGTTGAACATCCGATAGTTGCGACCAGTGTCGCCGCCAGCATTAGGGTCAATCTCAATGAGGTGCGGTTCATAAGGTTGGGGGGCTCCTTGCCCAAATATTGCTCTGTACTGAAGTCTGGTTTTAGATCCCGATAAACGTCTGTGCACTGGACCCGTCCTACCTAAAGCACGGGGAATGCCATTTCGCATTCTCAAAATAAACAGCTAAATCGCTTCATATCAATATCTTGGAGACTGACTGTGGGAAATGCACGAACCCCGCCCCAAGCAATCGCGATATGAACCGTAAAAATTTTATACTGTTTGTTTTCTATTGCAAATTATAGACGCTGCCGACTGATTGCACTAGCCGCCAGACTGTTGCCTGACGAGATTCCAGCACTGCCGAGCGATCATCCAGTCTTCCTCTGCGTGAATAACTAAAACGCGGATACCTGCATCCGAAGCGGAGATGTCCTTATCATTTTTCAAAGGCGGTTCCAAAGGCGTTGCTGCGTTCTTGTCCTGGTCGAGCTTCAGGCCCAGGAAGGCAAAATTGTCACACACCGCAGCCCGAACTTCGGGTGAGTTCTCTCCGACTCCCGCGGTGAATACGAGGGCATCAACTCCGCCCAGCACGGCGATCATGGCGCCAATTCCCGATCGCAGGCGATGGACATACATATCGAACGCCAGTCCTGCGCGCTCATGGCCGTTCCCGCGGGCGTCAAGGACCTCCCGCATATCGCTGGAGATCCCTGAGATCCCGAGGAGTCCCGACTTTTTATTGAGCACGTCGTCAAGTTGCTCATCCAAGAAATGTCTCCGCCGCATCAAGTAAGTGAGCACCCCCGGATCCACGGAGCCGGAGCGCGTGCCCATCATAAGACCTTCGAGCGGCGTGAACCCCATGGTCGTATCCACGCTTCGACCTTCGCGAATCGCCGCCAAAGAGCAACCATTTCCCAGGTGGCAAGTCACGAGCTCCAGCAAATTCAGGTTCTTGCCCAGTAACTGCGCCGCTCGCTGTGCGCAATATTGATGATTGATCCCATGGAATCCATAGCGTCGAATTCCCTGCTCGAACCACTCGTAGGGACCTGGGTAGGTGGCCGCCGACAGGGGCATGGTGCGATGAAAGCCGGTGTCGAAGACCGCGATCTGGGGCACGGAACCCAGTAATTTCGCGACCATCTCCATGCCTTCGAGTTCGGCGCGATTGTGGAGCGGCGCAAAAACGGAAACGCCTTCGATCGCCGACTTGACCTTCGCGGTAACGAACGAGGGCTCGAAATATTGCGGACCGCCGTGGACCACCCGGTGTCCCACAACATCAATGTCGGAAGGGCCAGAAATCCCTTGCGCCTCACCGCTCCACAAACTGCGGAGCAGCCGCTCAACCGCTTCCCCTCGAGAGCCCACTGATGTCTGGTCTTTTCGGGAAACGCCATGGGAGTTCCTGATCGAGAATTGGGCCTGGTGATCGGCCCACTCGATCTTGCCCTCCCAAATCGAAGCCGGTGGATCGTCGGGGAGGGCATCCCCAATTTCGTAGAGACAGCTCTTCTGGCTGCTGGAACCGGAGTTGAGAACAAGCACCTTCATGGTCATCAGTAAGGCCAAGTCCAGTCGCGGATTTCCGGCAAGTCGTCTCCACGTTCGTAAATATATTGTTTATGCTCGACCAGCTTGTTGCGCAGCAACTGCTTGAAGTGACCCCCGACTTTCTGCAGTCTGGGAACCCGGTCCACCACATCCCCCGCTAGGTGGTAGCGATCCAGATCGTTGAGAACCGCCATATCGAACGGGGTGGTGGTCGTGCCCTCCTCTTTATAGCCGCGCACGTGGAGGTTGTCATGATTGTGCCGGCGATAGGTGAGGCGGTGAATCAACCAGGGATAGCCGTGGTAAGCAAAGATGATCGGCTTATCCACCGTGAACATGGAATCGAAATCAACATCCGGGAGACCGTGAGGATGTTCGCTCGAAGGCTGAATGGTCATGAGGTCGACAACATTGACCACGCGAATCCTGATGTCGGCGAAATGCTGCCGCAAAAGATCGACCGCCGCCAAGGTTTCGAGCGTGGGCACATCACCCGCGCACGCCATCACGACATCGGGTTCGGTCCCCTTGTCTGTACTTGCCCACTCCCAGATGCCAATGCCGGTGGAGCAGTGTTCGATGGCCGACTCCATGTTGAGAAACTGCAATGAGGGCTGCTTGCCGGCGACGATGACGTTGACATAATGCCGGCTCCGCAGACAATGGTCGGCGACCGAAAGCAGACAATTGGCGTCGGGCGGAAGGTAGACGCGGACGATGTCGGCTTTCTTATTGATCACATGATCGATGAAGCCGGGATCCTGATGGGTGAATCCATTGTGATCCTGCCGCCACACATGAGAAGTCAACAAGTAGTTGAGGGATGCGATCGGACGCCGCCACTCGATCTCGCGCGTAACCTTCAGCCATTTGGCGTGCTGGTTGAACATCGAATCAATGATGTGGATAAACGCTTCGTAGCAGGAGAAGAAGCCATGGCGCCCGGTGAGCAAGTAGCCTTCGAGCCAGCCCTGGCACATGTGCTCGCTGAGCATCTCCAGCACACGACCGTTTTGCGAGAGATGTTCGTCCACCGGCAAGATCGGCTCCATCCATAGCTTGTCGGTAACCTCAAAGAGAGCATCCAGCCGGTTCGAAGCCGTCTCATCCGGGCCGAAGACGCGGAAGTTCTTGGAGTCCGTGTTCAGCTTCATTACGTCGCGTAACAATACACCGAGCACTCGCGTGGCTTCGGCATTCTCAGTGCCGGGCTTCGGAACTTTGACGGCATATTCGCGAAAGTCGGGCATGACCAAATCGCGCAGCAACAAGCCGCCGTTGGCATGCGGATTCGCCCCCATCCTGCGCTCGCCCTTGGGAGCCAGTTCCGCGAGTTCGGAAATAAATTTGCCGTTCTTGTCAAACAATTCCTCCGGCCGATAACTTCTCATCCAGTCTTCCAGGATCTTCAGGTGTTCCGGCTTCGACTGCAGGTCGGCCACCGGCACTTGATGCGCGCGCCATGTACCCTCGATGGGCTTTCCATCAACCACTTTCGGCCCCGTCCAACCCTTCGGGCTGCGCAGAACGATCATCGGCCAGGCGGGCAGGCTGGCATCCCCACCCTTACGAACGTTATTTTGACCAGCGGTATCTTGAATCGAGCGAATTTCCTTCACAATCGTGTCCAAAGTTCCGGCCATCAGTTGATGCATTTCTTCCGGCACGTGTCCCTCGACGAAATAGGGTTTCCAGCCGTAGCCGGTGAAGAGATTGGTAAGCTCCTGGTCATCCATCCGGGCAAGCACGGTTGGATTCGCGATCTTCCAGCCGTTGAGGTGGAGAATCGGCAACACGGCACCGTCACGCGCCGGATTCAGAAATTTATTGCCGTGCCAGCTGGTGGCTAGCGGGCCGGTTTCCGCCTCGCCGTCTCCCACCACGCAACACGCGAGCAAGTCGGGGTTGTCAAACACCGCGCCACAAGCGTGCATGATCGAATAACCCAGTTCCCCGCCTTCGTGGATGGAGCCCGGAGTTTCGGGCGCCACGTGGCTGGGAATTCCTCCGGGAAATGAAAACTGTTTGAACAGCCTCTGCAAGCCCTCTTCGTTTTGCGTGATGTTCGGATAAAACTCGCTGTAGGTGCCCTCCAGGTAGGTATTGGCGACCATTCCGGGGCCGCCGTGGCCGGGGCCAGCCAGGTAGATGACATTCAGATCGTAGTTTTTGATCAGGCGATTGAAATGGGCGTAGATGAAGTTCAGGCCGGGCGTGGTCCCAAAGTGTCCCAGCAGTCGCGGCTTGACGTGCTCGATCTTCAGCGGTTCGCGGAGAAGTGGATTCGCGTACAGATAAATCTGACCAACGGAAAGATAATTGGCCGCACGCCAATAGGCGTCAATTTTGCGCAGTTCTTCGGGCGTCAGGGGTTGCATGGAAGTATGATGCTGCGGGGAATGTACCGAGGCTACGGGAGTCATCGAATCTCGCCTTTCTATTTCGTGCTCTTTCGTATCTTAGTTTCTTGGAGTCAACTCCGCCAACACCCGTCAGGACGTACCTCGGCTCTTTGACCACGCCGGCCACGTCCAGCACCGCCACCTGATTTCTATTTCCCACAAAGCACTCCCTCTGCGATACTCAACACAGAATGTACCGCCCGTCATGGTTACAGACATCGCGGGCGCTGAGACTGTAGACGAGTTGTGGAGGGTAGGACTGCCATGATGATGTTATATCGTCTCGTTCGGCTGATCGAGACGCACTCCCAAGCACTGGCTGCTGGCCTTCTCGATCAAGTCCAGAATTCCAAGTTGACCCAAAACTTTCAACGAAAGGTCCCAGCGGACGATCTGAAAGAACGGGTGGGCGATATCTACCGTCATCTGGGTGAGTGGCTCATGGGGAAGGATGAACTTCAGCTTGAGCAGCGCTATTTGCAGATTGGCGCGCGCCGGGCCGGCCAGCAGGTGCCGATGAGTGAGGTGATTTGGGTGATCGTTTTGACCAAGGACAACCTGTGGGAGTTCATCAAGAAGGAATCGGTTCTGGAACACCCGGTAGAAGTTTTCGGTGAACTGGAAATGCTGCAGTTGCTGGAGCAGTTTTTTGACCGGGCAATTTACTATGCCGCGGTCGGTTACGAACGAGCGATCGCGGACCCGGCTCTCGGGCATACTGGCGCATCATCCAAGAAAGTATAAGGAGACCGCCGCTATAGAGTCAGGATCGAACGCGCAAGAAAAGTGGACTCCAACGAGAGGTCTCCGGCTCCGCGGACGCCGGCAGGATAGACACCATGCCCCATACAAATCGCGACATTCTTGAAATCCTGCAGCTCGAGTTGAAATTCCTGGAAGAGGGTGGGTACGCTGACGCGCCCCGCGCGCCCTGGCGTGCCCCATACATTTTTGAGGATTCCCCAAGCTGCCTGAACTTTGGGGATGCCGCCCGGCCCCATCCCTGCAGGGAATGCCGGTTGACGCAGTTGGTTCCCCCGGAATTTCGAGAGAAAGATGTGCCGTGCCGATTCATTCCGCTAAACGACAAAGGTCAGACGATCGAGTCCCTCTACCGCACCGGCACACAAGCAGAAATCGAAGACGCCCTTCGCAACTGGCTCCGCCAGGAGATCAGGCGGATCGAAGCAGAACGAACACTTCCCGAACGCAAATAGGCGGCGGCTTCGGCGCACAGCCCCTAAAGGGGCATTTCAATCCAAGAAACTTGCGGCATCGCTGAAGCGATGCCCTGATACGAAACTCGAGTTTTTCCGGACAACTATGGGGCAGGAAGTTCCGGTGGTCAGGAATGAACCATTTCTTTCAGCGCGGCTTTGTTGCGGATAATCAGGGTCGCGCCTTTCAATTGCACGAGTTGTTTCTTCTTGAACTGCGAGAACAAGCGGCTGACGGTTTCACGGGTCGTGCCAATGATTTCGGCGATTTCCTCATGGGTCAGCGTCAGCTTCAACTGCAGAGGATCGCCATTGCTCACGGCATTGGACCAGCCCAGCAGTAATTGTGCGAATCTCTCCGCCGGGGAACTGGTGAGTCCCAGGGCGCGGATGCCTTCATACGCCGCGTAGTAATTGCGGCTGAGCTGCTCCGCCACGCGCACCGCCACTTCTCCATACTCACGCATGAATTGCAGCAAGGCATCCCGGGTAATGAAATTCGCCTGGCCGGGTTCGATCATCTCGGCGGTCACTTCGTAAGGCCGGTTGGAAATCGTGGCGCTGAGCCCCAGGACATCTCCCGGGTCGGAGATCTTGGTAATGACGGTCTTGCCCTCAGCCGATGAGGTGGAAAGCTTGGCTTTCCCCGTGCACAGCACAAAAACCCCACGCGGCTGCTGTCCCTCGATAAACAGCATCGCGGATCTGGGGTAGACCGCGGTGGATCGGATCTCATTCAACCGCTGCAGAGCGACTACCGGCAGATTGCAGAATAAATTTTCCTCCCGCATGGGGCAGGTGAGGCAGTTGTCGAGGATGTTGAGCCCGTACGGCGCGCGCATTCGTAATTCTCTTCCGCGCAAATTGTATCACTGACACTGTGATCAGGATCACAAAAGAAGGTGACTTCACGCATGGTCTCCAGAGTCCTTTGCGAGGCAAGATCATATGCACGGAAGTGCAAGGACGCTCGCCGTCAAAAAGTGGCGCTACCGTCCATTCCTGTTAAATGGCGAACCGGTGGAGGTGGAAACCACCAGCACCGTAAATTTCCGAATTCATTGAGGCTTGATAACCGCATAACTTTGAAATGCGGGGATGGGACGGTAACAACGCCATGGGAGACGTGCATCGGTTTCGAGTAGTTGCCTGGTGGGCTTCCGGCCGGACTGGCATTGCAAAATCCAATTCCGCGCTCAATGCCATCCACTTCACTGCCCCGCCTGCTTTCGGCGGCTTGGAGGGCAGGTGGACGCCGGAGGACTTGCTGCTGTGCGCGGTCGCCAGCTGCTATACCACGACCTTCCGCGCCCTCGCAGAATATTCGAAGTTCGAGTACACCGATCTGCAGGTGGAAGCGGAGAGTGTGATCAGCAAGGGTGCCGGGGGCTACAGCTTTGGCGAGGTGGCGATTCGCGCGAATCTGACGATTCCGCAGGAAGAGGACCGGGCACGAGCCAGCAAGCTCTTACTCAAGGCTAAGGAAGTATGCCTGGTATCGCGTGCCCTCTCGGTCGAACCGAAATTTGAACCATGCGTGCAGGTGAGTGAGCCAAGGTTGGAAGCGAGCCATCCTTTGCCAGTTTCCAGCAAAGACGCTCGCCCTTGACCTGCGCAATCGCAGATGACGGCCCAACTATCCGGTCGCTTCGCGGTGGAGCGGCATCGCGCTTCGTGAAGCTCCGCGGGACGCACAGAGAATCCTAAACATTCGCCGCTAGTCTATCCTCATGGTCTATCCTTTAAGGTGCCGGGTCTCGCCGCGGCAACTTCAAGGGACGAGGAACTATTATGGGTTCGCCCGAGGCTGGTCTCGTGGGACGACCGCCGAATCGAGAAGAGAAACAGACGCCACCAGCGGGCTACGGCATGGAGGCAATGTTCGCTCCAAGCTCGGTGGCCGTCATCGGTGCGACCAGTCGTCCCGGCACCGTAGGCCGCTCCGTTCTCGAGAACCTGCTGTCCGGTAAGTTTCAAGGGAAAGTGTATGCCGTCAACGCCAAGCATCCGGAGGTGCTGGGGCTCAAAACCTACGGCAGTATTCGCGACATCCCTGGACCGGTGGATTTGGCTATCGTGGCCACTCCGGCAGTAACGGTCCCGCAGGTCATTGGGGAGTGTGTGGATGCGGGGGTAAGAACCGCGGTTGTGCTTTCCGCTGGATTCAGGGAGCGTGGCGCGGACGGCGCCGCGCTCGAACGGCAAATTCAAGAACAGTTGCGGCGCGGTTCCATGCGCTTGATGGGCCCAAACTGCATGGGCATCATGAACCCGACCATCGGGTTGAATGCCACTTTCGTAAAAGATCCACCCAAGTCAGGCAACGTCGCGTTCCTGAGTCAGAGCGGAGCGCTTTTGGTCGCGATCCTCGACTGGAGCGGCCGCGAACAAGTGGGCTTCAGCGCAATCGTTTCCACCGGTTCGATGCTCGATGTGGGTTGGGGCGATTTGATCTACTACCTGGGCGACGACCCGAACACCAAGAGCATCCTGCTCTACATGGAGTCGGTGGGGGATGCGCGGTCGTTCCTGTCGGCAGCCCGTGAAGTCGCACTCACCAAGCCGATCATCGTGATCAAAGCCGGCCGCTCGGAAGCGGCCTCGCGGGCTGCCGCATCACACACCGGCGCGCTCACGGGCAGTGACGAAGTGCTGGATGCAGCCTTCCGCCGCTCGGGAGTTTTGCGCGTACACAGCATCGCGGATCTTTTCTATATGGCGGAAGTACTCGGCAGACAGCCTCGCCCCAAGGGTCCGCGGCTTACCATTCTGACCAATGCGGGCGGCCCAGCAGTGCTGGCTACGGATGCGCTGGTAGCGAGCGGTGGAGAACTGGCGGAGCTTGCTCCCGAGACGCTCCGACGGCTGGATGAGTTCCTGCCCGCCCACTGGAGTCATAGCAATCCGATTGATGTTCTCGCCGACACCGATTCCGAGCGCTATGTTCGCGCCCTTGAAATTGCTTCGCAGGACCCGAACAGCGATGGGTTGCTGGTCATCCTGGTCCCGCAAGCCATGGCCGATCCTTTGCAGGTTGCGGAGAGCATGAAACCTTATGCCAAAGGATATGGCAAGCCCATGCTCGCCAGTTGGATGGGAGGCCAAAGCATTGCTGCCGGCAAAGCCGTCCTGAATGCCGCGGGCATTCCAACCTTTCATTATCCCGACACGGCGGCGCGGGCTTTCACGCACATGCTGCGGTACAACTACAATCTGCGCGGACTCTACGAGACTCCCGCACTGGCGGACCAGTCTGACGTGAAGAGCGCAGCCCGCAACCAGGTCGGGCAAATCATTCAGAATGCGCGAAAGAAGGGCCGCGTTCTGCTCACCGAGGTGGAATCGAAGCAGGTGTTGTCGCTGTACGGCATCCCCACGGTGGAGACGCACGCTGCGGCCAGCGAGGACGAGGCGGTCACGCGGGCTTCGGAGCTTGGCTTTCCCGTGGTGCTGAAAGTGCTCTCCGAAACCATCACCCACAAGACGGATGTTGGCGGAGTCAAACTGAATTTGCAGGATGAAGCGGCGGTCCGTTCTGCCTATCGCGCCATCGAGTCTTCGGTTGCCGAGAAAGCTGGCCCCGGGCAATTCCTAGGCGTCGTGGTGCAGCCGATGGTAAAGCTCGATGGCTACGAATTAATCCTCGGCAGCAGTGTGGACCCGCAGTTTGGGCCAGTCATCCTCTTCGGCTCGGGTGGCCAACTGGTCGAAGTGTACCGCGACCGCGCTCTGGCGCTTCCACCGCTGAACACGACGCTGGCGCAAAGATTGATGGAGCAGACCCGTGTCTTCACCGCGCTCAAGGGAGTTCGCGGCCGCAAGCCGGTCAACCTGGTGGAACTGGAGACCCTGTTAGTCCGATTCAGCCAGCTGGTGCTCGAACGGCGGTGGATTGCGGAAATTGACATCAATCCTCTGCTGGCTTCACCGGAGCGCATATTGGCCCTGGATGCCAGAATCGTGTTGCATGGGCCTAACGTAACCCTCGACCAGTTGCCCAAGCCCGCGATTCGTCCCTATCCCTCACAGTATGTCTCGTCCTGGACCATGCAGGATGGAACTCAGGTCAGCATTCGTCCGATCCGCCCCGAAGATGAGCCGCTGTTCGTCAAGTTTCACGAGACGCTTTCCGATCGCAGCGTCTATCTGCGCTACTTCTCTTCCCTCAGCCTGATTCGGCGGGTGGCGCATGAACGCCTGTTGCGCATCTGTTTCGGCGACTACGACCGCGAAATGGTGCTGGTCGCGGAGCACACCGATCCCGCTACAGGAGAGCACCGGCTCATGGGCGTTGGGCGTATGAACAAACTACACTCCAGAAATGAAGCTGAGGTCGCGGCGCTGGTTTCAGATCAGTATCAACGCCGGGGGTTGGGATACGAATTACTCCGCCGTGTCGTTCAGGTAGCCCGCGATGAAAAGATAGCTTTAGTGTCCGCGGAGATGTTGCCCGACAACGTAGCGATGCGCGCCGTCTTTAAACGCCTGGGCTTTCATATTCGCATGGATGAAGATCTAACTTCGCTGCGGGCAACCTTGGAGCTCTGAACGATTTACACGAGTGTGACCAGAGTCACAGAACCCAGGACCGGGGCTATTTAAGATCGCTCGAGGACGCAAAGCGATGGGGCTGGGCTTGCACCCTCGCTTTTTGGTTGAGGCTTTGACCCGAGGTAAGGAAAAAAAGGCAGCTTGATGTTTCCAATCCAGCCCGCTTCTGGTTCTTTTCACTTGTGACGCACATCACACGTCGCTGTGAGCAGCGTTCCCGACAATATCGCCTTATTCCGTCATACTTTACATAACATTTCCTCAGAACGAGCGGGGTTCGAGAGAAGGCAGAAGGGGATTTCATGAAGCGTAAATTCAAGACCATGGACGGCAACGAGGCAGTGGCATATGTCGCCTACCGCCTCAATGAGGTCATCGCCATTTATCCCATCACGCCATCGTCGAACATGGGCGAATGGGCGGATCAGTGGGCGTCGGAAGAAGTGGCCAACATCTGGGGCAGCGTGCCTCACGTGATCGAAATGCAGAGCGAAGGCGGCGCTTCCGGTGCGGTTCATGGCGCGCTCCAGACCGGAGCCCTGTCCACCACCTTCACGGCGTCGCAGGGCCTGCTGCTGATGATCCCCAACATGAACAAGATCGCTGGCGAACTTACGGCTACCGCATTTCACGTCAGCGCCCGCACGGTTGCGACCCACGCCCTCTCGATTTTCGGCGACCACTCGGATGTGATGTTCTGCAGAACTACGGGGTTCGCGATGCTCTCCTCGAACTCTGTTCAGGAGGCTATGGACCTGGCGCTCATCGCGCATGCGGCCACGCTCGAAACCCGCATCCCTTTCCTGCATTTCTTTGACGGCTTCCGCACTTCGCATGAAGTCAACAAGATCGAGATGCTCACCGAAGACGACATGCGCGCCCTCATCAACATGGATCGCGTCGTCGAACATCGGCAACGGGCGCTTTCTCCCGACCATCCCGTGTTGCGCGGTACCGCACAAAATCCCGACGTCTACTTTCAGGCGCGCGAAGCCTGCAATCCTTACTACGACGCCTGTCCGGATAAGGTTCAGGCGGTGATGGATAAATTTTCCCACGTCGTGGGGCGTTCCTATCACCTGTTCGACTACGTGGGCGCGCCTGATGCCGAGCGCGTGATCGTCATGATGGGCTCCGGCGCGGAGACGGCGCACGAGACGGTTGATTATCTGAATAAGGACCATTTGAATCAGCACGGTGAGAAAGTTGGCCTGCTGAAAGTCCGGCTCTACCGCCCGTTCTCCGTCAAGCGATTCCTCGAAGCTCTTCCGCCGACCGTGCGCAAGATCGCCGTTCTCGATCGCACCAAGGAAGCTGGCGCCGGGAGAGAGCCGCTCTATCTTGATGTCGTCAGCGCGATTCACGAAGGAATCAGGCTGGGCTATGGAACGCTGAAGGTCGCGCCGGAAATCATCGGTGGACGTTACGGTCTCTCTTCAAAAGAATTCACGCCCGCGATGGTCAAAGCCGTTTACGACAACCTGGCGAAGCCCGGTCCCGAGATGAAGGACCACTTCACGGTCGGCATTCAAGACGACGTGAGCCATACGAGCCTCGATTACGATGCCGATTTTTCCGTCGAGCCCGAGAATGTGGTGCGAGCCATGTTCTACGGCCTGGGCGCGGATGGCACGGTGGGCGCGAACAAGAACTCGATCAAGATCATCGGCGAAAACACCGACAACTACGGGCAGGGGTACTTCGTCTACGATTCCAAGAAATCGGGCGCGATGACCGTTTCGCACCTGCGTTTTGGGCCGCAGCCGATCCGCTCCAGCTACCTGATTTCGAAGGCCAACTTCGTGGCCTGCCATCAATGGATTTTCCTCGAGCGCTATGACATGCTCAGCGCCCTGGTTTCCGGCGGCGTTTTCCTGCTCAATAGCCCTTTTAATAAGGACGAGGTTTGGGACCACCTGCCGCGCGAAGTCCAGACGCAACTGATCGCCAAGAAGGCCAGGTTTTTCATAATTGACGCCTATCAGGTGGCGAGCGATACCGGCATGGGCTCGCGCATGAATACCATTCTGCAGACTTGCTTCTTCGCGATCTCCAAGGTTCTCCCCGGCGAACAAGCGATTGAAGCCATTCGCAAGTCCATCCGCGACACTTACGGTAGAAAGGGTGATGAGGTCGTACAGCAAAACCTGCACGCCGTGGATGAAACGCTGTCCCACCTTTTCGAAGTCAGCGTGCCCGACAAGGTCACGAGCCACGCCGAAATGCCGCCCGCGTTCTCTCCGCAGGCGCCCCAGTTTGAGCGCGACGTGCTTGGCGTAATCTACGCCGGCCACGGCGACGAGATCCCGGTGAGCGCTTTCCCCGTCGATGGAACCTTCCCCACCGGCACCGCCAAATGGGAAAAGCGCAACATCGCGCTCGAAATTCCCGCGTGGGATACGAAAGTTTGTATTCAGTGCGGCAAGTGCGCGATGGTCTGCCCGCATGCCGTGATCCGCATCAAGGTCTACGACTCAAAGCAGCTGGAGGGCGCGCCTGCAACCTTCAAGTCATCCGACACCCGCGACAAGGAATGGCAGGGCCTGAAGTACACCATCCAGGTTGCGCCAGAGGACTGCACCGGATGTGGCATCTGTGTCGACATCTGTCCCGCCAAGAACAAGAGCGAGACCCGCCTGAAGGCAATCAACATGGTTCCGCAGCCGCCGCTGCGCGAGCCGGAGCGGGAGAACTGGGAATTCTTCCTCAAGATTCCAGAGCTTGATCGCCGCAGGATCAAGAACACGAATATCCGCCAGCAACAGATACAGGAGCCTTTATTTGAATTTTCGGGAGCTTGCTCCGGGTGCGGCGAGACACCATATCTGAAGCTGGTTTCACAACTCTTCGGAGATCGTTCCGTGATCGCCAATGCGACCGGCTGCTCTTCAATCTACGGCGGCAACCTGCCGACTACGCCTTGGGCCAAGAATCTCGACGGCCGCGGGCCAGCTTGGTCGAATTCCCTGTTCGAAGACAATGCCGAGTTCGGCCTGGGATTCAGGCTCTCCATCGACAAGCAGACCGAATACGCCCGCGAGTTAGTGCGCCGTCAGGCCGCGTCCATAGGAGACGAACTGGTCACCGCTTTGCTGGAGAGTCCGCAGGAAGACGAGTCAGACATTTACGAGCAGCGGCAGCGCGTCGAACTGCTGAAGGAAAAGCTGAAGACTGTGGACTCCCCGGATGCGAAGCAACTGCTGGCGGTCGCCGACATGCTGGTGAAGAAGAGCGTTTGGATCGTTGGCGGCGACGGCTGGGCTTATGACATTGGCTACGGCGGGCTCGATCACGTGATCGCCAGCGGCCGCAATGTGAATCTCCTGGTGCTCGACACCGAGGTTTATTCGAACACCGGAGGCCAAGCCTCGAAATCCACCCCCCGCGCAGCGGTGGCAAAGTTCGCGGCGGGAGGCAAACCGGGGCTGAAGAAAGACCTCGGGCTGATGGCCATGGCCTACGGCAATGTCTACGTGGCCAGCGTCGCCATGGGCGCCAAGGACGAGCACACGCTCAAGGCCTTTCTGGAAGCGGAAGCTTACGACGGTCCCAGCATCATCATCGCGTACTCGCACTGCATCGCGCACGGCATCGACATGACGACCGCAATGTCGGACCAGAAGGTCGCGGTCGACTCGGGACAGTGGCTGCTCTACCGCTACCATCCGGAGCGCGGCCTCGCCGGCGAGAATCCATTGATACTCGATTCCCGCACCCCCACGCGCAAAGTCAAAGACTATTTAATGCAGCAGACGCGCTTCAAGATGCTCCAGAAGAGCCACCCTGAACACGCCAAAGTTCTATGGCAGGAAGCGCAGCAGGATGCTGAGGCGCGCTATCGCCTGTACGAGTACATGGCGCAGCGCAAAACACAGCAGGCTGCGGCTCCAGCAGAGGCGGTCCAGATACCCGTGATCACAGGAAAATAGCGACTTACCCAAAGCGACTCACATCTCGGAGAGGGGAACATCATGGATCTAAGCACGAAGTATCTTGGCCTGCAGTTGCGCACGCCGCTGGTCGCCTCCGCATCCCCGCTTTCGCAGGAAATCGACGGAATCCGCAGCCTGGAAGATGCCGGCGCCTCGGCCGTCGTGCTCTACTCCCTGTTCGAGGAACAACTGCGCCAGGAAGCCCTGGAGCTGGAACGCGATCTCAACGCCGGCACGGAGAGCTTTGCCGAGTCGCTTACTTACTTTCCCCAGTCGGGCGAATTCCACACCGGCCCCGAGGGCTATTTGAATCACATTCGCAAAGCCAAGGAAGCGGTGGACATTCCGATTATCGCCAGCCTCAACGGTGCGACCCTGGGTGGTTGGACCAAGTATGCCAAGCAGATCGAGCAAGCCGGAGCCGACGCCATCGAGTGCAATATCTACTTCATTCCGACCAACATGGCCGTCTCTGGTTCGGACGCAGAGTTGCTCTATACGGACATTCTCCGGGAGGTAAAGACCGCGGTTCACATTCCGGTAGCCGTCAAGCTCAGTCCATTTTTCAGCAATTTGGCCAATATGGCCAAGCGGTTGGACCAGATGGGCACAGACGGCCTGGTGCTGTTCAACCGCTTCTACCAGCCCGATATCGACCTGGAAGAATTAGAAATCAAACCCAACGTGCTGCTCAGCGGGCCCCAGGATTTGCGGCTGCCTCTGACCTGGATCGGCATTCTTTATGGCCGCATCCGGGCAAACCTGGCGGCGACCAGCGGTGTGCATGGGCCCCAAGACGTAATCAAGCTGCTCATGGTCGGCGCCGATGTGACCATGATGTGCTCGGCTCTCTTGCGCCATGGAATCGGGCTTCTTCGTCATGTGGAACAAGGCGTTCGGGAGTGGATGGAAGCCCACGAATATGAATCCGTACACCAGATGCAAGGCAGTATGAGCCAGCTCCGCTGCCCCGATCCGGGAGCCTTCGAGCGCGCCCAATACATGCGAGCCGTCAAGGGTCTGGAGCACGTGCTGGGATCTGGACGAGAGACATTGAAGGTCTCGTGAGCGGCGAATAGACGACACGTTTATTTTGGAATTAATCATGGGTAGTTTCGGCGGATATTATCTGCGTTTTGCTAAACGGTTCGCCGTCGCGTTTTATCACTCGGGCAGATCATACGTGTTCTCCTCGGTAACAATAGCCATTGTAGTCTTCCTTTTGGGGAAGCATGAGGATGCCAGTAATTGGACTGCCTTCACACTTACGCTTAAGGCATGTGTAACTGTGCTTGTATTTTTTGCGATTTTTCATCTTGTCCGCACTCCGTGGAAAATCCACCAAGAAGTTCAATCTATCCTCTCAAGCGAACTCTCCCAAACCAAAGCTGCACTCGCTGGATTTGCAAGCCAACAGAAACCAGTTGCACAAAGTCGATTCT
This sequence comes from uncultured Acidobacteriaceae bacterium, assembly GCA_963779995.1. Lineage (GTDB taxonomy): Bacteria > Acidobacteriota > Terriglobia > Terriglobales > Acidobacteriaceae > Acidiflorens. The sequence goes on from CAVZZY010000002.1 coordinate 616,945, forward strand.
CGTTTGAGGACAACTGTGCGTGCATTTATGTAAAGAATGCTGGCGTGATTGCCGAGTTTTTTGCTCCGTTACGATTGGAAAACTATTTCCGCGTCGGGGATGTCCATGCCCGATGGGCACATACAAACGATGTGAGAACCAGAATCCCAGCTGGAGTGGAACGCAAACTGCTTATTGCCGAACTTAAATATATATATGGCCCGATGTCAACCAGCCAGTGGGAGATTTTTTACAACAGAGATGGTGGAGGTATCGGCTCGACTCGACCAACTTATTCAAGCATCGTTGGCCATGCTGACGGCCAGGCACCAGATGTGAGATTGGAAGTAGTCATTGCGTCTGATCCCGACATGGTTGGCGGAATTCAGTCAAGGCGAATTATTTTACATTCAAATAGAGCAGAGGAAGCAGAATGAGTTATGCCCGAATACAGAGAAGGTCCGGAGGCGAAAGAGAAGTTCGAGAAAACTATGCCAGGCTCTCTTTCGCGTTCCAAAGCCGAATCCGAGAAAGCAGCCCAAAGCTGCTACCGTCCGCAAAAACGGTATTTGACCATTCGCTTTGACCACCTCTGGCGAGTGACAAGAACCTGATGTGACGCGCCTCACTGTGTCTAGTGCGCAAGATCACCGCCTCGACGCGAAGAGGAGTTTCTAATGGAATGTAACAGATGCGAGACGCTGGTCTTGGCAGTAATTTCGCCCTGGGTGTAAGTCCGGTGCGGTGGGGCTGTCGGGTAGCCCGGGCGAAGGGGGGAACAGATGTCCTGGGAACCTGATTACAAGAAAAAGTTGCGGACGGCAGATGAGGCGCTGGCTTGTGTGCAGTCGGGAATGCGTGTCTACATTCAGCCGGGCTGCGCCGAACCTGAGACTCTGGTAGAGGCGCTGATGCGCCGCGCTCCCGATGTACTGGACGTGGAAGTGGTTCACATGCTGACCATGGGAGCGGCTCCTTATGTGGCGCCAGAGATGGCCGGGCACTTCCGGCATAATGCAGTGTTTATCGGCAGCAATGTGCGCCAGGCCATCAACGAAGGCCGGGCCGACTACACCCCGATCTACCTGAGTGAGATTGAAGGCCTTTTCGAAAGCGGCGCCATGCCGATTGATGTGGCCCTGCTCGAACTCTCTCCTCCCGACTCGCACGGCTTCTGTAGCTTCGGCGTGGGTGTGGACACGTCACTCACTGCGGCCAAATGTGCGCGCCACGTGGTGGCGCAGATCAACGATCAAATGCCGCGCACCTTCGGAGACAGTTTTATCCATGTGACGGAACTGGACGCCATTGTGGATTCCTCCCGGCCTCTGTGCGCCATGAAGCGCCCGCACATCACCGATATGCATAGGGCCATCGCCCGCAACGTCGCGGATTTGATTGAGGACGGGGCCGTACTGCAAACCGGCATCGGCGGTATCCCGGATGCCGTTCTGCCCTATCTCATGGATCGGAAGGATCTCGCCATCCACAGTGAACTGGTTTCCGACGGCATCATTCCTTTGATCGAAGCGGGCGTGATCACCGGTGAACGCAAGAACTTCAAGCCGCGGAAGATCATCGTGGGATTTGCTCTGGGCACGAAAGAGCTGTTTGATTTCGTAGACAATAATCCCATCTTCGAGTTCCATCCTACGTCTTACTGCAACGATCCCGGCCTGATTGCCCGCAACGACAATATGGTGGCGATCAACTCTGCATTACAGGTTGATCTCACCGGTCAGGTCTGCTCCGATTCGATCGGGAGCCAGTTCTATAGCGGCATTGGCGGACAAGTGGACTTCATTCGCGGGTCTTCGCGCTCCAAAGGTGGCAAGGCGATCATCGCCATTTCATCTACGGCAAAAGAAGGCGCGATTTCGCGGATTGTGCCCATGTTGAGCCCGGGCGCGGGAGTGGTTACTTCGCGCGGGCTGGTCCGTTACGTGGTGACCGAATACGGGATAGCGTATCTGCACGGCAAGACTATCCGGGAACGGGCGCAGGCGCTGATCGACATTGCCCATCCCAAGTTTCGGGAAGAACTTTATGAGTTTGCCCAGAAAACCTGGTGGCTGCAGCCGCGTTTATCTGGGGAGACAGTGCCAACGAGTTGAGCGTCAATGACGTGAAGGTCAACGACGTGAACGTCAACGAGGTGAACATGGCAGGCCAAGCGCGCGGTAAGGTCACGGTCGATGTCGAGGAATGCAAGGGATGCGGGCTCTGCGTGGAGTCCTGCCCGCCGAAGTGCATGGAACTGGCGCCGGAGTTGAATGCTTACGGAGCTCACCCGGCGCGCTACACCGGGCACGACTGTACGGGTTGTGGAATCTGCTTCTATTGCTGCCCGGAGCCGGGCGCGATTACGGTCTACCGCATCAAGGCGAAAGCCAAGGCATTGACGCCGCCGGCGGTGCAGGCGCAGGCGCAAGGAGGCGAACATGCGGCAACTCTGTAAGGGCAACGTGGCGGTGGTAAAGGGCGCGATCCTTGCCGGATGCCGCGCGTACTACGGGTATCCGATTACTCCAGCCAGCGAAATCGCCGAGGCGGCCGCGCTCTACTTTCCGCAGGTCGGCGGAACATTTATCCAAGCGGAGAGCGAAGTCGCCGCCATCAACATGGTGTATGGCGCAGCCGCGGCTGGGGTTCGCGTCATGAGCGGCTCGTCCGGCCCCGGACTCAGCCTGATGCAGGAAGGCATGTCCTATTTGGCCGGCGCCGAACTCCCCTGCGTGATCGTGGATGTAAATCGCGGCGGGCCCGGCCTGGGCAACATCGGGCCGGAACAAAGCGACTACTTCGCGGTGGTGAAAGGCGGCGGCCACGGCAACTATCGCAACATCGTGCTCGCTCCCGCGTCGGTGCAGGAGATGGCCGAACTCACCATGCTGGCCTTCGAGCTCTCCGACAAATACCGCAATCCGGCAGTCGTGCTGACTGACGGCTTCGTCGGACAAATGATGGAACCGCTCGAGCTCGAAGACATCGAAGTTCAGCCGCCGGAAAAACCCTGGGCGGTAAAGGGAACGCCAGAGACGCGCGCCAACCTGATCAGTTCCATTTATCTCGAAACCGACGAATTGGAAGCGCACGAGCGCAGAATGGAAGCCAAGTACATTCGCGCGCAAGAAGCCGAGCCGCGCTGTGAGCTCAGCCGCACCGAGGACGCCGAAGTGCTGCTGGTCGGGTACGGCATTGTGTCCCGTGTGTTGCTTTCTACAGTGGAAGCGCTGCGCAAGGATGGCGTAAAAGCAGGAATGTTCCGCCCTATCACTCTGTGGCCCTATCCCTCGAAGGCTCTGGTGGAAGCAGCGGCCAAGGTGCAAAAGGTCCTGGTCGTCGAATTGAGCAACGGACAAATGGTGGAAGATGTGCGCCTGGCGCTGAATGGCAAGGTGCCGGTGGAGTTCTACGGCCGGGTAGGCGGCAACGTGCCCTCGATCCGAGAACTGCAGCAAGAGGTGTTGACACGCATGGTCGTGACGGTTTGAAAGGACGACGAGAATGGCAAACGAGAGCATAATCGGCGTAGGGGATTCCGAAGTTAACTCGGAAGTTAACTCGGAAGTTAAGTCGCAGGCTAAGCTTTCCGAAGCTAAGCCGGAAACCGGCCCCGCAGTTGACCCCAAAGTTGGCGCCAGCGCTAGCGACAACGGGTACGAATTAGTCCACTCTAAGTCGCCGGTGTTCTACGACCTCTACGAGCGCAAAACGGAACTGCAGCACCAGACCCACTACTGTCCCGGGTGCGGGCACGGAGTGGTCCACAAGCTGATTGCCGAAGCGTTGCAGGACCTGGGGCTGCAGGACAAGACGATCTTCGTGAGCCCGGTAGGCTGCTCGGTGTTTGCCTACTACTATTTTGACGTCGGTAACGTGCAGGTCGCCCACGGACGCGCTCCGGCTGCGGCTACAGCCATCAAACGATCCGGCCCCGACAAGATCGTGATTTCCTATCAAGGAGACGGCGACTTGGCGGCCATCGGCACGGCCGAGATCATCCATGCCGCCAACCGAGGCGAGAAGATCACCGTCTTTTTCGTGAACAACGCAATCTATGGCATGACTGGCGGACAGATGGCGCCAACCACCATGGTCGGGCAAAAGAGCACAACATCACCCTGGGGCCGCCGGCCGACGAACGAAGGCTTCCCTCTGCACATGGCGGAACTGATCGCCGGGCTGGAAGCGCCGGCTTACGTCGAACGCGTGGCGCTATCGGACAACAAGAACATCATGAAGGCGCGGCGGGCGATTCGCAAAGCACTCGAGATCCAGCGGGATGGCACGGGCTTCTCGTTTGTCGAAATCCTCTCCCCGTGTCCGACGATTTGGGGCAAGGACCCGGTGGAGGCGCGGCGCTGGGTTCTTGAGAAGATGACGCCAACCTTTCCCCTGAATGTTTTCCGCGACCGCCGTCCGGAAATGCCCAAGGGTAATGAGCCGCCGCAGCGGTCCGTAGCGGATGTGCTTGGGATCACTTCGAGAGTTACTTCGAAAGAGCGCGCGCACGATACGTCCAAACGGAAACACGGCCGTCGCTTCAGAGACGTTAAGATCAAAATCGCAGGCCTCGGCGGACAGGGCGTGCTGCTGATGGGGCAACTCCTCATCGAAATGGGAATGCGGGAGGGATTGGAAGTGAGCTGGCTGCCGTCGTATGGTCCGGAGATGCGTTCGGGCAGCGCGCACTGCCATGTTTGCTTGTCGAAAGAGCGCATCGGTTCGCCCCTGGTCTCGCGCCCGGATGTACTCGTGGCCATGAATGAGTTCTCTTTGCGGAAGTTTGCCCACGAGGTAGTAAGCGGAGGAATCATTCTTTACAACGGCTCCAGCCTTCCTGCCGACTTCTATGCGCCGGAAGTGCAGGCGGTCGCCATCCCGGCGGCCGAGATCGCCGACAAACTCGGTTCCACGAAGGCCGCCAACATCGTAATCTTGGGGGCGCTGCTGGAAGACACCGAGTGCTTGGCTCCCGGAACGGCATTGAGCGTACTCGAAGACAAGGTGAAAAAAGTCGACATGCTGGAAATTGACCGCAAAGCGCTCGCCGCAGGCCGACGGTTTATCGAGGAACAGGCGCACGTTGGCGCGGTAAGCCAGCCCGACGGCTTCGCCTAGCATCTAATGTGGTGGAGAGCCGGGCGTCCGGCTAACGGGCAAGACACCCGTCGCTCCACCGCGTCACGCGGTCGTGGTACTGGCTTTGCGGAGGACTTCCAATATGTCGACTGCCTGGACATCTCGTTACGCCTTGCGCACCAAGAGAGTCACCAGCTCTCAAATCCGCCAGTTGTTGAAGGTCATCCAAAAACCGGAAATGATCTCCTTCGGCGGCGGCCTGCCCGCTCCCGATGTGTTCCCCGTTCAACGCTTTAAGGAAGCCTGTCACAAGGTGCTCACCGAGCAGGCAGCTTCCGCCTTGCAGTACGGCGAAACCGAAGGTTACGCGCCCCTGCGCGAACTCATTGCGAATAACATGGCGCGCTACGGGATCAAGGCGAAGGTGGAGAATGTCTTGATCACTTCCGGTTCGCAGCAGGCGCTTGACCTGATCGGCAAGCTGTTTATCAATGCCGGAGATCGCGTGCTGGTGGAAGCGCCGACTTATCTCGGCGCGCTACAGGCTTTCACGGTGTACGGCGCGGAATATGTGTCCGTCCCGATCGACGAGAACGGCCTGCGCACCGACCTGCTCGAGAAGCCTCTGCGTTCCGGCCCCAAGTTCATGTATGTGCTGCCCAACTTCCAGAACCCGGCCGGAACCACATTGTCGGAGGGGCGTCGCCACGAACTGGTGCTGCTGGCGGACAAGTATGGCATTCCGATTATCGAAGACGACCCCTACGGCCAGCTGCGCTATGAAGGCGAGCACCTCCCATCGCTGGTCGTGCTCGACCGCGAGAACCTGCGCCGCGACGACGGCTATTCCATCGGCAACGTCATTTACCTGAGCACATTCTCAAAGACGCTGGCTCCCGGACTTCGATTGGGATGGATCGTCGCTCCTCCTGAGGTCATCAGCAAACTGGCGCAACTGAAGCAGGGTGCCGACCTGCACACTTCGACCTTCACTCAGTTCGTGGCCTACGAAGTCGCACGCGATGGATTCCTCGACAAGCACGTGAAGCTGATTCGTCAGGTCTATGGTGAACGCCGCAACGTAATGCTTCAAGCTCTGCAAGAGTTCTTCCCGCCGGAAGTCACTTGGACTCACCCTCAGGGTGGGCTATTCCTCTGGGTGACTTTGCCCAAAGGATTGGACATTCAAGCCCTTTTCAAATCGGCAATCGAGCAGAATGTGGCGTTCGTGCCGGGCGATTCCTTCTACGCCGGCGATAGCCACGAAGGCGCCCGCCACATGCGCTTGAACTTTTCGAACGCCGCTCCGGAACAGATACGGGAAGGCATACGGCGCTTGGCGGCGGCGGTCCAGAGCCATCTGACGGGCACGACGGTGCGATTAAAGCTGCCGCTCGAAGTGTAGGGCGCCCGCCGAATTGCGAGCGCCGTCTGAATGGCCCCACGGGGAATGCGCGTCACCGAGGCTTTATAACATTCACGTGAACGCTGCTGTTCAGCTTGACGTTCACCGCAACGCCGTCTTTAAGGTACGGCTCGAATATCCATTCCTGAACTTGCTGTTCTATTCGAGACTTGACCTCCGGTGTCGGAGCGCCTTCCGCGACTGCGTTCTTTACGATTCCATTCTTGGCGATCTCAAGCGCCAGTTTAATCGTGTACGCACCTTGGGCCTTTTTATCGATGAGAATCCGATCCAAGCTACAAACGATACATTGAGGTCCTTGAGCGGTAGGAGCGCCCAGTGGCCCAGGCCCCGCCGCCGTTGGCAATGGACCCTCGGCTGAACTGGGTTTGGTTACCGGCTTCAAGCCAGCGCACTGGAGCCCGCTCCCCACAAAACATATGGCGGAGCCAGCCGCCGCCCATTTTGAAGTCAACGCGCGATTGGGCGAAAACTCTTTGTAACTGGTCTTGTCTGAAAACAAATCACTAATCGTGCCGTTCGCGGAAAGGCAGCCTTCAGCGGTGCATGCTACGCACATCTCCGGTTTGCACGACGAAAGGTCATTACTGGGACGGTCCCACTCCTCCCCGTCGGGGGAGTAGAAGGCCACCGGTACCGAATAACCTCCGCCTGGTTGATCTTTATGGATCACCTCGGTGCCAACCGCCCAGTATTTGCCTTGAACGCGCAGGAAGCTGTAGAGCGTGGTGTTCGGTATTGCTAGGAACTTCCAAGATTTTCCTGAGTCCTCGGTGACCAAGAAACGCTGCCCCTCGTATTGCGCGGAGCCTTCTTTCATCATGACCGCCATGTGCGCACTATCGAGGGCGACCAGTGAGAAAGTATAAGGAAAGTGCTTGATGTCCTCCGAGTTCTGCCCTGCGGACACGACCGCCCAGCTAGCGCCGCCGTCGAGGGTAAACAGTAAGGATGTCAGTGTTCGAATCAGGCCATGCTTTGCATCCGAAAAAGAAACCTGCAAAATCGCGTCTTTGCCTTCAGAGTGTGAGGTCCAAGTCTCTCCTCCGTCCTCAGTCGTGAGAAAAAGACCACCCGTTCCTGCCGCATATCCAAACTCGTCATTCGCAAAGCCGATATTTAGTAGCACGGCACCTTCGGCTGTCTTGTGTTTTAACTGCCAGTGTTCTCCAGCATCGGATGACACGGCGATGGCTTCATCAGTTCCGCACACCCACAGCGACGAGCCAAGGCTTGTTGTGTTCAAGGCGCGAAAAGGGAGATTTCTTGCGCTCCAATCTGACACTGGCTTATCTTCGCCAGCAGCCCAAGCGGTCAGAAAGAACGTGGCAAGGTAGATAACAATAAAGAACCGGATGGCAGGAACGGTTTTCCTTTTCATGGTTCTCACCGACACCCATTGCGCCACACGGCGACAATGCCGGCGCGATTGGGCTATTCCAGTTCGTGAATTCGTGTTAGACAGATTATGAGGGGTAGTCGCCTTGACCACCCCTGTAGCTTCGTCCCAAGACCCGCCCTACTCCAGCACGAAAATATTCTTCCCAGCGCACATCTCTTTCAGCACCTTCGGCCACACTGTAACACTAACTTCGCCAAGATGCGCCTTGCGGAGCAGCAGCATCAACGTGCGCGACTGCCCGATTCCGCCGCCGATCGAGAGCGGAATCTGGTTGTTCAAGATCGCCTGGTGATACGGCAATCGCATAAAGTCCAATTGCTTGGCCAGCGTGAGTTGCTGCTTCAGGGTCTCGGCCGTGACCCGGATTCCCATCGACGTCAGTTCATGGCGCCGCTTGGTAACCGAATTCCAGACCAGGATGTCGCCATTCAGCCCATGCGTGTCTTTGCCGGTCTGCTCGTGCGTGTCGGTGACCCAGTCGTCGTAATCGGCGGCGCGCATTTCGTGCGGATAACCGTCCTTTAACGGCCAGCCGATCCCTACAATGAAGACAGCCGGATACTTCTGCAGCACCGCGGTCTCGCGTTGCTTGCGGGGCAACTCGGGATACATGTCGAGAATTTCCTCGGCGTGCAGGAAGGTCAGCTCCTCGGGCAGATTCGGAAAGCGCGAATCTTTCAACTGCGGAAACAGGGACTGCGCAAACTTCTCCGCTCCCACGATCACCTTCCAGATTTTGCTGACAACCGCCTCCAGGAACCCCAGATTCCGCTGCTCAGCGGTGATGACGCGTTCCCAATCCCACTGATCGACGTAGGCGGAATGGTCGTGATCGAGGAAGTAGTCCTTGCGAACGGCGCGCATGTCGGTGCAGATGCCCTCGCCAACTTTGCAATCGAATTGCTTGAGCGCGACCCGTTTCCACTTGGTCGCGGCTTGCACCACCTGAGCGTCCACGGGATGCAGATTGCGATCGTTCGAGATATGGAACTGAATAGGCGTACGCGACCCGTCACGATCAAGCATGTCGTTGACCCCGCTCTCTACGTCCACGATGAGCGGCACTTCGACCATCATCAGGTTGAGTTCCTTGCACAAATTGTCCGCGATATAGCGTTTCACCTGGAAAATGGCCAGCTGCGTCTCTTTCGGGGTCAGCACGGAGCGGTAATCCCGCGGCAGAATTTTCTCCAATTCTTTGTAATCGCCGATTCCTGGTCCAGCCAGGTCGGCTTTCTTGTCTTTCTCTTTCTTGTCTGTGTCCAGTGCAAGCGTAGTCATGAGATTCTCCTTTGCAGACGGATTCCGTCGCCCGCGTCATCCCGTTGTCGCCAGGCGGCCTATCAAAGTTTCAGATTAACGAAGGGGCAGGGCCGGAGGTGGGTGTGCGGCGTCACCTTTGGCTGCATGTCGGTGCGTGGAATGCTCCAGGATCACCGCGGATGCCAGGAGAATCCCGATAAGGCCAAATACCAGCAACGCGAGAAGAGCAATCATGAGTACTGGCATAGCTACACCTCGCTCCGCGTACATTGTCTCGCCTGATTGCGGGAGACGCTGTGACCGCAGTCACCTGTTGGCGTGACCCAAAGTTACCTAAAAGATGGCTCTCTTGGTCGCCTCCATCTTGCCCAAAAATCACGACTTAGGGTGACGTGGGTCACTGCGCCTGGACCCTCCCAACGTTGAAACTCTCAACTGGGTAGCGACGAACTGCTGAGTTCCGCTACACATCCAGTTCCTGGAGGGCTCTATCTCTGGTTACTTTCGCAACACGAGCACGATTGCGAGAAGAACCGCTAATTTCATCAGGTTGCAAAACTTCACAAGGAGAAGAAACCAAAACATGAAGACGACAAAGCTGGTGATGCTTGTAATGACAATCGCGGTGGCCCTATTCATCCTGATCCCCAATCTGTCATGGGCTGAGGACGGAGCCGCTATCTACAAAGCAAAATGCGCCATGTGCCATGGCCCCGATGCGGCTGGCAAGCCCGCAATGAAGGCTCCGAGCCTGATTTCCGCCGACGAAAAGAAGAAGTCGGATGCCGACTTGGCCACGGCCATTACGGGAACGGCGAAGCACCCGGCCCCGGTGAAGGGTCTGGCCGCTGACGACGTAAAAGGCGTGGTTGCGTACATTCGTAGCTTACAGAAGTAAGAATTGACAGTAGTCAACGTCAATGTCTGTTTCTCTTTGTGCATCGCCGCTCTCGCGCACTCGCGGGCAGCGGCCTAGGAAGGCGTTAGGGCTTGTATGGGGGTGTCCGGCTCAATTCGGCGGACGGAACGAAAAGCTGGCCGATTGATGACTAGCCGAAACGCATTTCCCCGGTTCGCTTTCCCACAGAGAGCAGTTCCCCCGGGTCCGGGAATACACCACTCCGGACTCGGTTATTTTTTTGTAGTCGAATCGCCAAGAATGTTTTGTACGGTTCCCAGGTCCATTCCGTCACAACGTCCGTTTACCTGCCAGATCATTCCACATTCCACTGATCGGAAGTCCCGCTTGGTGGGAGCAACGAGGAGCGTTTCCCATGAGTAAGGCCTTGCTGTATGACGCGACCATGTGCATCGGTTGCAAACAGTGTGAAAGCGCCTGCGCGCAGCAAAACAAGCTGCTGTACGACGACCAGGTAGCAGCCGAGTCGGTGCAATCAGCACATAAATACACGGTCGTTCTGACCAAGGACGACAAATTCATGCGTCGGCTATGCATGCACTGTGAACACCCCGCTTGCGCGTCGGTTTGTCCCGTTGGCGCCTTCCACAAGACAGCGGCCGGACCGGTCGTTTACGACGTCTGGAAGTGCATTGGCTGCCGGTATTGCATGGTAGCCTGCGTGTTTGGCCAGCCGAAATATGAATGGCAGTCGCTGAATCCGCGGGTCCGCAAATGCATTATGTGCCCGGACCGCATAGCTGCCGGCAAGCAAACCGCATGTGCCGAGATCTGCCCGACCGGCGCCACCAAGTTCGGCGAACGCGATGACCTGATTATGGAAGCGCAGGACCGACTCCGTCAAAATCCCTCCACCTACCGTCCTTATATTTACGGCCTTAACGAGGTCGGCGGAACGTCAGTCTTTATTATCGCCAGCAACAAAGCTGAGGATTACGGTTATCCATCGCTGGCCAAAATCGGCGACACCCCGATGCCGGAATACACCGGTCGGGTCATGGAAAGAATTCCCGACTTTATCCCGGTGTGGACGTTGGCCTTGGGCGGCATTTATTGGATTTCGCATCGTCGCGACGAAGTAGCCGCCGCTGAAGCAGAAGAAAAGAAGCAGAACGGGAGCGGAAAATGAAGATCAAGCTGACCTTTTGGAGAGTTGTTTTCATTGTGATCATGGCCCTGGGCCTCTACTCCTCATTTATTCGCTATTTCCGTGGCTTGGGCGCGGTTTCAAACATGACCGACCAGTTCCCCTGGGGACTCTGGATCGGCTTCGACTGCCTCTGTGGCGTCATGCTGGCGGCCGGCGGCTTCTGCATGGTCGGGGCAGTCTACCTGTTCAACGTCGAGCGCTTGCACAGCGTTATGCGCCCGGCGATCTTGACCGCATTCCTGGGTTATGTTCTTTTCATCGTCGGACTCTTGTTCGACCTGGGCCGTCCCTGGTACATCTGGCATCAGCTCATCTACATGAATCCGCACTCAGTCATGTTCGAGGTGGGCATGTGTGTGATGACCTACACCACGGTGCTCTTCTTCGAATTCCTGCCCAACGTATTTGAAGCCCTCAATTGGCAGACTCCCATCAAGTGGATTAAGAAGATCTACCCGGTGCTGATCGTGGCCGGCATCTTGCTCTCCACCCTGCACCAGAGTTCCCTCGGATCCCTCTATCTGATCATGCCGAGCAAGCTGCATCCGTTCTGGTACTCGCCCGCGCTGCCCTTCTTCTTCTTTGCCTCGGCGATTGCGGTGGGTTTGGCCATGACCATCTTCGAGTCCACGCAGAGCGCGAAGGCCTTCGGCCGCCACCTTGAACTTCCGGTTCTGGTCACCCTGGGCGGCGCGTTGCTGGTTGCTCTCTGGGTCAATGCCCTGCTCCGCTTCGAGGACTACTTCCATCGTGGCTTGCTCGGACAGATCTTTAAGCCCAGCTACGAAGCGTACTTTCTGTGGCTCGAACTGGCGCTGACATACGTGATTCCGATCGCCATGCTCAGCTTCAAGAAGGTCAGGCTCTCGCCACAGTGGTTGTATCTAGCCTCGATCTGTACCGTGCTCGGATTCATCACCAACCGCCTCAATATTGCTCTCATCGGCTTTGAGACTTACGTCGGACATCACTACGTCCCGAAGTGGACCGAGTTTTCGATCACTCTGATGATCATCGCGATGGGCTTCTTCCTCTTCGGATTGGCCGTGAGGTACTTACCTATTTTTCCCGACGTACGAGTTCCAGTGCAGCAGCGTCTCCGAACCGAAACCGCGCCCGTGGTTGCTACACCGGTGTTGGGCCATGCCGGAGACTGAGCCAATTCGCGTCGTTGTGGGATGGAAGCGGCTGACTCACAGCATCAGTGCCAAGTTGATCGGATCTTTGTTGGCGGTCATGGTCGTCGTCTTCGCCCTTCTCGGATACTTGAATGTCCGATTGCATCGCCAGGACCTGGAAGCCGCCACCCTGGTCAGCGCGGAGCGGGTCAGCGACATCATCAAGCACAGCACCACCTATTACATGCTGCGCAACGATCGCGAGGGACTCTACCACGCGATTCACACCATGGAGGACGAGCCCGGCATGGTCAAGGTGCGCATCTTTGACCAGGAGGGGCGGATCAGCTACTCCACGGACCCCAAGGAAGTCAGCCACGTCCTCGACAAGTCGGCCGAGGCCTGCTACGGCTGCCACAACCAATCGCAGCCGCTGGCGCGCCTGAATCGTCCCGACCGCTTTCGTATTTATCGCAGTGGCGGACAGCGCGTGCTGGGAATTATCACTCCCATCGAAAATGAACCCAGCTGCTCGAACGCCGAATGCCACGCGCATCCTGCGGACCAGCAGGTTCTGGGCGTGCTTGACACCAATCTTTCGCTCGCCAAAGCGGACGCGCAGCTGGCGGCCGGCAGCACCCGCATGCTGAATTACACCGCCGGAGCAATGCTGATCGTCGCGGTATTGAGCTGGCTATTCGTATGGCGAGAGGTCGGCCAACCCATCAAGGCGCTCAAGCAGGGCACGGAACATCTTTCCCGCGGGGAGCTTGGTTACCAGATCGAAGAACGGTCCCAGGATGAAGTGGGTCTCCTGGCTCATTCCTTCAACGGTATGAGCCTGCAGTTGCGCACAGCGAATGAAGAAATCGTCAACTGGGCAAAGACGCTCGAAGATCGGGTCGAGGAGAAGACGAAGGAACTCAACCGCGCCCACGATCACGTGCTCCACGTGGAAAAAATGGCCTCCATCGGAAAGATGGCGGCGGTAGTCGCGCACGAGGTGAACAACCCGCTCTTTGGGATTCTCACCTACGCCAAACTGCTGCGGAAGTGGGTGGCGTCTGGCCAGGCCGGTAAGGAAAAACGCGACGAGGCGATGGAATGTCTGGACCTGATCGCCAGAGAAAGCCAGCGCTGCGGCGACCTGATTAAGAATCTGTTGAGTCTCTCGCGCACCTCGCCCATGAACGTGCAGTCCACCGACCTGCATGCCGTGATTGATCGTTGCCTGATGCTGGTGAGGCCTCAACTGGAGCAAGCCGGAATCGAAGTGCAACTGAAGATGGAGGAAGGCATGCCCCTTGTGCCCTGCGATCCGGCACAGATCGAGCAAGTGCTCCTGATATTGATTATGAATGCAAAGGATGCGATGCCCCGGGGCGGCAATCTCTGGATCGAGACTCGGCTGAGTAACACTGAGCCGGCAGTCGAGATCCAGGTGCGCGACGACGGAGCGGGCATCGCCCCCGACGTGTTGTCGCATATCTTCGAACCCTTTATGACGACCAAAGAAAGCGGACGCGGTGTCGGGCTGGGCCTGGCGATCAGTCGCGGCATCGTGGAGCGGCACAAGGGGCGCATCGGAGTTGAATCGCTGCTGGGCCGGGGTACGACTTTTACCATAACCCTGCCCAGTCAAGCCGCTGAAGCTGCGCTGGCAGCCGTCGGCGACGGGAAATCCGCAGTAAAGGTGAGGTGATTGAAGTGAGCACACAGGGAAAACTTCTGATCGTGGACGATGAATTGAGCGTGCGCGACTCACTGGGCAAATGGTTCCGCGAAGAAGGCTATGACGTAACCACCCTCGAAAACGCCAACGACGCGCTGACCCAGCTCGCGACACAACGCTGGGATGCGGCTTTGGTCGACATCAAGATGCACGGCACCGATGGCATCGAGCTGCAACGCCGCATGCACGAAATCGATCCGGAGCTCCTGGTGATCATCATGACCGGCTATGCCTCGGTCGAAACCGCGGTCGCGGCGCTGAAAAACGGCGCCTATGACTACGTGACCAAGCCCCTCGACCCGGACGAAATCGCGCACCTGGTGACGAAGGCGCTGGCCCATAAACGGACAGACCAGGAGAACGTGCGCTTGCGCGAGACCGTCGCTGAAGTCTCGCGTCCGGACGACATTGTCGGTCAGAGCGGTCCCATGCGCAAGGTCTTCGAGGCCATCGAGACGGTTGGTCCCACCGACGCTACCGTGCTGGTTACGGGCGAGAGCGGCACCGGGAAGGAACTGGTGGCGCGTGCCATCCATCAAGCCAGCCCGCGAAAATTTCATCCTCTGGTCGCCATTCACTGCGGCGCTCTGACCGAGACGCTTCTAGAAAGCGAGCTCTTCGGGCATGAAAAGGGCGCCTTCACCGGCGCCCAGTACCGCAAGAAAGGCAAGTTCGAAATTGCCGAGGGCGGAACGGTTTTCCTGGACGAAATCGGCGACATTTCCCTGAAGACCCAGACCGACCTGCTGCGCGTATTGCAGGAGCGCGAAATCACCCGCGTGGGCGGCAACCAAACCATCAAGGTGGACTTCCGCTGCATCGCCGCCACCAACAAGGATCTGGAAAAGCTGATCGAGGAGGGCAAGTTCCGTCCCGATCTTTTCTATCGGCTTAATGTCTTCCGCATCGAGATCCCGCCGCTGCGCGACCGAAAGGAAGACATCCCCGTACTGGTAAGCCACTTCGTGCAAAAATTCTCTCAGGCGATGAACAAACGCATCACCCGGGTTGCACCCGCGGCTATGAACCAATTACAGGAGCAGCCCTGGCTGGGGAACGTTCGCGAACTGGAGAACGCGGTCGAGCGCGCCATGGTTGTGGGCCAAGAGCCGGAGCTGAAGGAACAGGACTTCATCTTCAAATCCCAAGGCGCTGCCAACGGCGCGGGCAAAACCCTGGAGGACATGGAGCGCGCCCACATCCTGCGGGTAGTGGAACAGTGCGGAGGCAATCAGAGCCATGCCGCGGAGATACTCGATATCGACCGGGTCACTCTCTATCACAAGCTGAAAAAGTACGGCTGGACAAGGACTCCGGTGGAGACGCGGTGAAGCTGGAGCCTGGTTCTCAGTTCTCGGTTCTCAGTTCTCAGTTTGAATCTGGGTTTACTGAGAACGGAGAACTGGGAACTGAGAACTGCCCCATGAAGCTGCTGCAACTGTTGCCGATCGGGAATGTGGATGACGGGCTCATGAAAGATCTGCGGCCCGCCGTCGAAGAAACTTTCCGCGTTCCCTGCAAGGTGCTTCCTGTCCGGTTGGATCCCGAGTTCGCATTCCACGGAGAGCGCCAGCAGTACCACTCGTCGGAAATCCTGCAGCGCATGCAGAGCTTGCTTACCGCGGACTCCTGGCGAATGCTGGGTGTAACGGCCGTGGATCTGTACATCCCGATTCTTACCTTCGTTTTCGGCGAGGCGCAGATGGGTGGACCGTGCGGCGTGGTTTCCGTGCACCGGTTGCGCCAGGAGTTCTACGGCCTTCCGCCCGACCCAACACTATTTCGCCAGCGCGCGCTCAAAGAGGCCGTCCATGAACTGGGCCACACGGTCAGTTTGACGCACTGCGAAGACTACCGCTGCGCCATGGCCCCTTCCCACGCCGTGGAATGGATCGACCTCAAGGAAAGCACGCTGTGCACGAACTGCCAAACCGTGGCAACGCCAATGACGCGGATCTCGTCGGCAAGAATCTTCTGACATCCTACTCAACCCACACCGCCCACTATTTTCCCGGCGGGTGGGCCACTTTGATGGGGAAGCATATCGGGTTTGTCTTTTCAGCAGCCGGGAAAAGAGCGGCTATTTAGCGCTGGTCGTAGTAGCCGGTGCGCGTGCGAGCGGTCATCCCCGGCTTATCGACCGTAACCTGGAGCGCGTGGTACTCGTCCGCCTGATCCGCTGGGAGGCTATCGAACGAGAGGACATAATATGCATTGGCATCCGCCGTGCAGTTTGCGATTGCGGTGGTGAGGTCGTTGGACGCATTCAAGACGCGCCCGCCACTCTGGGTTGAAAGTACCTGCACGCCCATGTCTCCGGGGAGCGCCTGCGACGGCGCTTTTACGCCTTTCAAAAAGTTCTCGTAATATGAAATCCGCGTTCCGCCCGCATTCCACGGAAAGAGTTGGTCCACGCTATAGAGAGTGATGCCGTCCCGCCGGAGTTCGGTGGAAGCGGCCACGATTGAGTTGAAGATGTGCTGCGTATCTTTAGAGCTAAGTAAATGCGTATCCGAGAGCATCGGCCACCCGGGGCCGATCCAAATCACCAGTTTTCTGCCGGGTCGCGTTTTCTCCTGCGCCACGACTGAGGCCAGGGCTTTGAGCGAAATGTCAATGCGGTCTGTCGCGCCATAGAAGCCGTCTTGATACCGAGTCGGGTTCCGCAGCCCGATTGCGTACTTGTCCAAGGCCTCCGCCAGAGCATGTCCATCGCGAGAGGAATTACTGAAATTGGTTCCCGCTTCGGAGAAGATAACCAGCGACACGGGCTGCGCGAGCTTGCCGCCATTCTGCAGCAGAAACTTCTTGACCTCGTCTCTCTCGAAAGCGAGGGCGCGGGTGGAAGCGTTGATGGCGTCAACGACCAGAACGATTTCAACGGGCGGATCGGAAGTGGCGACCGCTTCAACATCCACGGCACGGAAAGAGACGATTCTCTGCGGCCGCTTGTCGTCCAGAACAGTGAAGTCCTGCTCCTGCAGGCCGCGAATAGGCTTGCCGGATTTGTCCGTCACCTGCACGTCGAGTGTGATTTGCCGGTCCGTGGCGCCCGATACCGGAGGTGACTGGTTGGCCGAGCCCGCAGGCTCTGATTGGACGGATTGGGGTGTTGCAGTGTTTTGCCCGGATACGGCAGAGAGTGGCAGAAGAAGCAGGAGAATCAAGCGAAAGAACCAGGCCATACTAACTCACCTCACCCTGGAATTCTCCGCAAGGGGTGCGTCGCGACGATCCGCCACGCCGAAGCCCCAGCGTGTTCTTATCTGACTCGCAATTTTCAGTTTAACAGACGGGCTCGAATCACTTGGCTGGAGCCTCCGGTTTAGCGGGCTGGGAAGGTGTCGTCCCCTTCAGCTTAGCAAAGGATTCCTCCACACGCTTCCGGAAGTCACCACTGTCGTCGTGCTCAAATCCGCTATAGTTCGACTTGACTTGCATCTCACACTCTGTGCCCTTCGATACCAGGGCGACGTGGTTGGTTCGTTGGAGGGCCGCTCCGGTAATGGTGACATGAACGGCGTGCTTCACCTTGTAGGCAGCAGTCATTAGGGTGTCGTTACTCTCCTCGACGTTGTAGTTCTCCGCATCGCCGAGGACGTCTTTGACCGCGCCCCACAACTCGCTGCAAGGAGCGGGATAGGTATTCTTGGAGGTCTTGCCCAACGCCGGCAGAGCAAAAGCAAGCGACATCAAAACCACAACCACAAGTCTCGTCTTCGACATGGCATGTCTCCTCGTAAGGAATGTGCTTCTTAGAATGTCAAAACTGAACAGGAACTCCGTTTTCATGACAACTTAAAAGATAGACCTTGGAAACATTTCGTCAGTGCGCCAAATCACATGAGCCCGTAAGCATCCTCGGGCAATTGCAGTGATCGCAGCGCTGAAGCGCTGTCACCCAAACGCCGCCAGCCGCCCGGTGTCCTGGTGTCTTAGCCTAGGATCGGGGCGGCCGGTGGTTCTTATCTCGGCGTGCTCGTTTCGGCGTCCTCGGCGAGGTGGTTGGCCTCGCAGGCCGCGGTTTGACTTATGACAGGAAGAACTCTTTGGCCAGCGACAGCCACTCTTGGCCGGGGATCTGGTTGGCTACGTCGTTGATGGCTACTCCACCATCCTGGGCCAGCGCTCCCATCGCCATCGGCATCGGCATCCGGTGCTGCAGGCGGCTGGCCGACTCTTCCGTCCACCAGCGGGCGAGCGGGCCACCCAGCAGATTTTTGAAGCTTGTCTTGGCGTCGGGAGACTGCACCGTCACCAGCCAGCCTTCTCCGTAGGGATCGCGGAGCGCCAGTTTAGGATCGCTCATGAGCGCCTGGTTGATTTCAGCCACGGTGCCCTCGATCGGCGAAACCATATCGACGGCAACGTCGTCGCGATAGAGTGTGCACATCTTCTGGCCCTGGCGAATCCACTGGCCGCGCTGCGGCAGCGTGATGTTCTCGACCGTGCCGGTCAGTTTGGAGGCGAAATCATCCATGCCGACTCGCACTAGGTTGGGGCTCTCACTCAATGCCCAGGTGTGACCGGGGTGGTAGCGGAGGTTCTCCGGGACCGCGAAGCCGCCGACCAACGCCGGCTGAAGGCGGGGCGCAACAGCGTCATGCTTTGCGGGGGCGACCTGCAACACTGGGTGCACAAAAGCATCGCGGGTGCGGAAGTAGTCAATCGCCAAGAAAGTTGCGAAGAAGAAGAGAACCAGTAGGACTGTCATAAGTCACCTCGTCGGAGGGCCGTCTAGCGAGCCACTCACACTTTTCTAAAGGCAATCGGCGTGCCAAGACGGGGCGAATTGGGAACGAGGGCGCTGCGGGCTGCGATCTCCTGCGAAATGTGGTGGATAGACGGAAGGCAAGGTCGTGGCGAGGACCGTTGCGATGAGATTGGCAACAATGCTTTGATGGAAAATGCAACAGGCCAAGGCTTGTGTTTTCAGTGTTTCGAGGTGGAGGTAGAGCGTGGCGGATTGGAATCAGTAACTTACGCGAAACGTGCGCATTGTTTAATCTCACAACAGCAAGAGTTGAAGAATGCAACGGTGAAGAGGCCCTCTTCTCCCGCCGGGGGCGAAAATGGCGCTGCCACGTCATCGAGCTCTTGGGAGTTCTTGGCGAAGTGTGGCTTCGCCGTTCTCACCTCTTCACCACCACTCCAATCCCCAACTCGCGCAACTGGCCGTCCGCCACCGGCGTGGGCGCTTCCATCATCAGGTCCTTGGCGGCGGCGGTTTTGGGAAAGGGGATGACTTCGCGCAGACTATCCGCTCCCGCCAGAATCATCACGATGCGATCGAGGCCGAGCGCAATCCCTCCGTGCGGGGGAGTGCCGTACTCTAGCGCTTCCAGGAAGAAGCCGAAACGCGAGCGCGCTTCTTCTTCTGTCATGCCGAGGGCGTGAAAGATTCTGCTCTGTACGTCCTGCCGGTGAATACGGATCGAGCCCGACCCCAGTTCCGTGCCATTCAGCACCACGTCGTAGGCGAGCGCGCGCACCATGGCCGGATCGGTTTCCAGTTTGTCCATGTCTTCATCGTGCGGCGAGGTGAATGGGTGATGGGCGGCGTTCCAACGCCTCTCGCCTTCATCCCACTCGAACATGGGAAAGTTCGTCACCCACAGAAAACGGTAATCGCCTTTTTGAAAAAGCTTGTGCCGGTCGGAATATTTCTGCGCCAGCGCCACGCGCAACAGTCCGGCCGAGGCATAGATGGCCATCTCCGCGGGCGTTACTTTGCGTTTGCTGGCGGGGTGCGCGTCTCCGGTTGCGCCGGAACGCGCCGAGCCCACCACCAGCACCAGCAGATCGTCCGCCGCGGCGCCCGTTTTCGCACGGACTTTTGCTCCCGCTTCGGGGTGCTTGTTCTCGATGCGCTTGAAGTCTTCGAACACGCGCGCTCCGCCCTTCGAGACAAACAGCGGCTTGATGTCGTCGCGCTCCTTGCGCGAAAGCTCACCCACGTGCGGAATGCGCAGGGCAATTACGGGCAGGTCTTTATTGATAGCCAGCGCTTCCAGATCGGAGGGCGCAAAGCAATCGGCCACATCGGTGAAGGCGGGCACGCGCAGGTCGGGCTTATCGATGCCGTACTGCCGAATGGCGTCGTCGAAATCCATGCGCGGGAAAGGCGTCTTGATTTCGTGTCCTGCGGCTTTGAAAGCCGCGGTCAGAAAGCCCTCCACCACTTCCCACACCCGCTCCGGCTGGGGATAGGACATCTCGAGATCGATCTGGGTGAACTCGGGCTGGCGGTCGGCGCGCAGATCCTCGTCGCGGAAGCAGCGCACGATCTGGAAATATTTGTCGAAGCCCGAAATCATCAGGATCTGCTTGAACAGTTGCGGCGATTGCGGCAGGGCGTAGAACATTCCCGGCTGCACGCGGCTGGGGACGAGATAATCGCGCGCGCCTTCGGGCGTGGAGCGCGTCATGAACGGGGTTTCGATCTCGAAGAAGCCCTGCGAAGCGAGGTTGTCGCGGATGGCGAGGGCCACTTTGTGCCGCAACTCGATGTTGAACTGCATCGCGTCGCGGCGCAGGTCGATGTAGCGATATTTCAAGCGCATTTCCTCGTTCGCGAGCACCGTGTCCGAAGGCAGAAAGGGGAGCGGCTTCGACACATTTAGAATGCGCAGCTCTTCCACCACCAGTTCGACTTCGCCGGTGGGGATATTGGGATTGATGGTGTCCGGATCGCGGCGCTTGACCGTGCCGATGGCGGCGATCACGAACTCGTTGCGCAGCGCTTCCGCTTTCTCGTGAACGGCGGCGTTCAGTTCATAGTTGAACACGACCTGGGTCACGCCGGTGCGGTCGCGCAGGTCGACGAAAATGATCTGGCCGAGGTCGCGCCGCCGGTTGCACCATCCCATGAGCACAACTTTCTTGCCAGCATCGGAAAGCCGAAGAGCGCCGCACATATGAGTTCGTCTGAGGTCGCCTAAGAAATCGAGCACGTTTTCGCCTTGTGTTGCCGAAATTGGTACCGCTGAAATCACAGTGGTGAGCCGAACCGTTGATTATAAATGGAAGGGGAATCCCACGAGCGGAAGACGGCTGGTAGCCCCGGCAGGAATCGAACCTGCATATTCAGTTTAGGAAACTGAAGTCCTATCCGTTGAACGACGGGGCCACTGGAAATCAGGTTAGCACGCCTGCGCCGGAGCAAGCACGGGGCGTAAAGGGGCGCTCAATCCGCGCATCATGCGCTCGAACTGTGGGATGTCGAGAGACTGGGGCCCGTCAGAGAGAGCGCGCTCGGGACAAGGATGCACCTCGACGATGATGGCGTCCGCTCCAACCGCAATCGCAGCGCGCGAAACCGCCGCAATCAGGCTCTGCTTGCCGGTGCCATGCGACGGATCGGCCACGACCGGCAGGTGCGAAAGTTCTTTGGCGAGAGCGACGGCGGAAAGGTCGAAAGTATTGCGAGTGGCGGTTTCAAACGTCTTGATTCCGCGCTCGCAAAGGGCAACCTGATCGTTTCCGCCGGAAAGCAGGTATTCGGCGGCCAGCAGCCACTCCTTGACCGTGGCCGAGGGGCCGCGCTTGAGCAGAATCGGCTTCTTGACGGTCGCCAGCCTTCGGAGCAACGCAAAGTTCTGCATGTTGCGTGCGCCCACCTGAAGCATATCGGCGTACTCACAGATCAGGTCCACGTCTTCCGTACTCATGACCTCGGTCACGACCGGGAGGCCGGTGAGATCGCGAGCTTCGCGCAAAATCTTCAGCGCTTCAATTCCCAGGCCCTGGAACTCATACGGGGAGGAGCGCGGTTTGTAGGCTCCGCCGCGCAGCATGGTCGCGCCCACGCGCTTCACCGCTTGCGCCGTCTCGAGCAGTTGCTCGCGCGATTCCACCGAGCAGGGACCGGCAATGACGACCACTTCGGGGCCGCCGATCTTTATTCCTCCGCCAGTCGTTCCCGCACCCACGATGACCACCGACGGCTGCGGCCGGGTCTGCCGGCTGACGAGTTTGAAGGGCTGGGCGATCGCCACTACGTTATCCACTCCGGGCGCAACCGAAAGCGCCTCGATTTCATGGCGGCGCCCGCCGCTGCCAACGGCCGCAACGATGGTGCGCTCGGTACCACGCGTGACGTGGGGCTGGAATCCGGCTTCGCGGATGCGTTGAATGATGTGGTCGATCTGCTGTTCGGTGGCGCTGTCGGACATGTTCACAATCATGGCGATGACCTTTCTATGTGCCGCCAAAAAGAAAAGCCGCGATTCTATCGCGGCTTTGGCGGAATCTTTGAGCTGTCTCTATCGCCCTGGTGACTGGCTGCGATTCTGCACCTCCGCCGCGAATGGAAACCAATAGCGGCTAAACAGGCGGGAGCTGCTAAATCGAGTCATAGAGATGCTGAGACGTAACCCTCGAAATACCGCTGCCTTCCAAAACTGGTCGAACCGGGACTACTGCGCCCCTAGAGAACTGGCAACACTGGAGAACGCGTTGTTGGCGTTGCCCCCAATCAGACGCACAGTGCCGATCACCAATACCAGGATAACGGCGAGCATGACAGCATATTCAGCGATATCCTGCCCTTGATCGTCCGTGCAAATGCTTCGAAGAAACTGCATCATGTATCCTCCGGGGCCCCTGGAGCAAACTATTTCCGGTAAAGCTTGTGCAGCTAATAATGCCGCCTCGGACCGCGATTGTCAATCGCCGCGAAAGCTGGCTTCTTAACGCTGTTGGCACCTCTAGTGAAGTCAGAACCCGAGCCCGGCGCGGAGTTCACGAGACTGTGCAAATTACAGCGTGTGCGCGTTTGCTGAGAGCCTTCAAATTGGCTCGTACCAGTTGTGGTCTCTCTCGTTGTCTCTCTCGTTTTCGGTTGGCAAACAAAAACTACGGTTCTGTGGCCGGAAAAACTGACGATGTCGTCGGGGCGACCGTATCGCTGACGAGTTGGCGCGCGGATTGGGAGGAGTAGTCGAGTACGCGTCCCGGCAGCACTCCGAGGTAAAGCGTAAGCAGCAGGCAAATCGCGATGGCTAGCCCTGACGTCACGGGCACGGGAGCGAAGGGGACCTCGCCCCGTGGTTCACGCATGTACATCATGACGATAATACGCAGGTAATAATAAGCGCCCACCGCGCTATTCAGCACCAGAATGATCGCCAAGCCAACCAGATTCGACTTCAGCGCGGCACTCAATACGTAGAACTTGGCAAAGAAGCCGCCCGTGATCGGAATGCCGATCAAAGACATCAGGAAGAATGTGAAAGTCGCGGCCAGTACGGGGGACCTCCTGCCGAGGCCGGCGTAATCTTCGAGCGTGACATACTTTTCGCCCGCGTTCGCGAAGTGGCTGACGATGGCAAACGCTCCGACGTTCATCGCAGCATAGGCGGCGGAGTAGAACATCGCCGCGGACGCGCCCAGCGCCGGTTGTGCCGCGAACGCGACCAGCAGATACCCGGCGTGGGCAATCGAAGAATAGGCGAGCAGCCGCTTCACGTTGTCCTGCACCAGGGCGCACACATTTCCGAGCGTCATGGAGAGCGCAGCCGAGACCCAGATCAGCCAGAAGCGTCCCGGCGCATTCGCTTCGAACATGACGCGCAGCAAAACCGCGAATGCCGCCGCTTTCGGCCCGGTTGACATCAAGCCGACAATCGGAGCCGGGGCTCCTTCGTAGACGTCAGGAGTCCATACGTGAAAGGGTGCAGAGGCGACCTTGAAGCCCAAGCCCACGAACATGAGCGCCGTCGCAACATAGGCCAGCACCGGCACATTGCCGGAGCGCAGCACCTGGCTGATCGCGTCAATGTTGGTGGAACCGGTCGCCCCGAACATGAGCGCGACGCCGTAGAGGAAGAACGCCGTGGCGAACGATCCCAGCAAAAAGTACTTGAGCGACGATTCGCTGCTGGAAGCCTCGCGGCGCCGGAAACCCGCCAGCACGTAGGTCGAGATCGACGAGATTTCGAGGGCAATAAAAATAAGTACCAGTTCAATCGCCGACGACATTAAACACATGCCAACCGTGCCGAACAGGATTAGCCCGTAGTACTCCCCGGCGCGAATGCGTTGTACCGCTAGATATTCATAAGAACTGAGGATGACCACCGCCGCAATCGCGATGACGAGGAAGTGAAAATAGACGCTGAAGTCTTCCACCCGAACCATGTTCCAGAAAGCGGTTCCGGGATACTGCGCCATCCAGAACGTTGACGCCAGCGCGGCCAGAGTGCCGATCAGCGCGACCGTGCCCAGCGCTTGGTGACTGTTTTCTTCGTCGAGCAGCGGGTCGACAACCATTATCAGCATGCCGAAGATCGAGAGCACCAACTCCGGCAGGATGCGCATGTAGTCGGCGCCTGGCGGCGACGTGGCTGCCTGCAACTGTGCCAGCAGGCCCGGTAATGAATGCGCGAACGTCGTCATCGCCGTTATTGTCGTTATTATTACCCCCATCATTGGCCCACCATCCTGCTCGCCAACTGGGTTAAGGGAGCGAGGGCCGCTTGCACCGCCGGATCAATCGCGCTCAGCCAAACCAGCGGCGCAACACCCATCACCAGTGCGGCAACCGCGATCGGAGCAAGCGCTGCCTTCTCACGCAGGTTGAGGTCGGACAGCGTGTTATTGACGTCGTGCTTCACCTTGCCGAAAAAAACCCGCTGATACATCCAGAGCAGGTAGCAGGCGCTCCAGATCACGCCGGTCGCGGCCAGGATTCCATAGATCGGCCGCGCCTGGAATGCGCCGCTCAGCACCAGGAACTCGCCGATGAAGCCGTTCAGCAGCGGCAGTCCGACTGAGGCCAGCACTGTCACCAGAAAGAAGGTGGCGTACTTGGGCATGGGAGTCGCCAAGCCGCCGAAATCGGCGATCTCGTACGTATGCCGCCGTTCGTAGAGGAGGCCCGCCAGCATGAAGAGTCCGCCGGTCGCGACTCCGTGCGCCAGCATGACGAAGACGGCTCCGTTCAGGCCAGCCGTAGTGAAACTGAAGATTCCGAGGACGACGAATCCGAGGTGGCTGATCGAAGAATATGCGATCAGCTTTTTCATATTCGGCTGCACCAGTGAGACCAGCGCACCGTAGATGATGCCGATCAGCGCCAGCACCATGATCCAGGGGGCATTGCGGTGCGCCTGTGCGGGAAAAAGGCCGACATCGAAACGCAGCAGGCCGTAGGTGCCCATCTTCAGCAGCACGCCGGCCAGCAACACCGATCCGGCGGTGGGCGCTTCCACGTGCGCGTCGGGCAGCCAGGTGTGCAGCGGGAAAATTGGGACTTTTACCGCAAAGGCGATGAAGAAGCCGAGGAACAACCACAGCGAGGCGTTTTCGTAACCGGGGACGCCGCCGCTGCGAATCGCGTTCTGGACGACGACAAAATCGAAGCTGCCGGTCTTCGCATACAGCCAGATAATCGCCGCCAGCATGAACGTCGAGCCGAGGAAGGTAAACAGGAAAAACTTCACCGCGGCGTAGACCTTGCGTCCGTGGCCGTACATGCCGATCAGCAGCGCCATCGGAATCAGCGTCGCTTCCCAGAAGAAGTAGAACAGGAACAAGTCGAGCGAGGTGAAAACGCCGATCAGAGCCGTCTCCAGGATCAGCAGCAGGATGAAGAATTCCTTCACCCTCTCGTGAATCGAAGTCCAGGAAATCAGCACGCACAGCGGCGTGAGGAAGGTGGTCAGCACCACCAGCCAGACGGAAATTCCGTCAATGCCCATGTGGTAATGAATGTTGGGATTAGTGACCCAGACTTTGTCGATCTCGAACTTGAAGGCGCCGATCTCGCGATGCAGGTGTACCGGCAAATGCAGCGAGGCTACAAATGCCAGCAGGGAGATCACGAGAGCAAATAGCTTGATGTCACGATCGCGGCGCGGGATCAGCAGAATCAGCAGCCCGCCCCCGGCAGGGATGAAGGTCACCAGCGAAAGAATGAATGGACTGAGGGTTTCCACATTCATCGGACCCACACTCCCATCCAGATCATGTAGGCGATCACCACTGCCCCGCCAGCGGCCACCCAGCCGGCGTACGACCGCAGATTGCCGGATTGCATGTGGCGAGCGTTGTCAGATACGTGGCGCGCAGCGCTGGCCGAGTTGTTCACCGTGGCATCGATCACGTTCTGGTCGACGCCATGCCAGAGAATCGCGGTCGAGCCGTCGATCAGCGGCTTGACGAAAAGTACGTTGTAAAGCTCGTCGATGTAGTACTTGTGGGCGACCGCCTGGTAGAGCCCGCCGAGGCTGGCGGCGATGCGCGCGGGCAATTGCGGACGGCGGAAATAGAGAGTCCAGGCGAGGAAAAGTCCAAGAAAGGCCGCGCCGACGGAAATCAGCATGAGGAGGGTTTCCGTGCCTGTGCCGGCCGCTTCACCGGCGGTGTCGTGCGCCAGTTCCGCGGCGGCTCCGCTCTGGAAAACCGGGGCGAGGAAGTGTTCGAAGCGGCCACCGATGCCGATCCATCCCCCCACCAGCGACAGGAACGCCAGGACGACCAGCGGGCCCAGCATCACCCACGGGCTTTCGTGGGGCGCTCCGTGGCCATGGCCGTGACTGTGATCATCCTGCCCATGGGCAGCAGCGTGACCGTCCGGATCGGGCGCCGCAGTGCCGCGGTAATCCCCGAAGAATGTGAGGAACCACAGCCGGAACATGTAGAACGAGGTGATAAACGCGGTGATGACGCCGATCAGCCAAAACACCCAACTTCCATACTCACTCGAATAGGCTTTCCACAAGATCTCGTCCTTCGAGAAAAATCCGGCAAAGGGTGGGAAGCCGGCGATCGCAAATGTCGCGATGGTCATGGTCAAGAAGGTCCAGGGCATGTACTGCCGCAGCCCGCCCATCTTTCGCATGTCCTGTTCGCCGCCGATGCCGTGAATGACCGAACCTGCCGCCAGGAACAACAGGCCCTTGAAGAACGCGTGCGTCATCAGGTGGAAGATGCCCGCTGAAAACGCTCCCACGCCACAGGCCATGAACATGTAGCCGAGCTGCGAGACGGTGGAGTAGGCCAGCACTTTCTTGATGTCGGTCTGGGCAATGCCGATGGTCGCCGCGAACAGAGCGGTGAGCGTTCCAATGATGGCGACCACCATCATCGCCATGGGCGCGCGCTCGAAGATCATGTGTGACCGCGCCACCATGTACACGCCCGCCGTCACCATGGTTGCCGCATGGATCAACGCGGAGACCGGAGTGGGGCCTTCCATGGCGTCCGGCAACCAGACATAAAGAGGAATCTGCGCCGACTTGCCGGCCGCGCCTACCATCAGCAGCAGACCGACCGCTGTGAGCAGGCCCACGCCCGCAGTCTCCGTCGGGAGCGTCTGCACCGCGGTAAAGACGCGTGTGAAGTCAAGCGATCCGAAGTGCTTGATCATCAGGAAAAGAGCAATCAGGAATCCAAAATCGCCAATGCGGTTGACAATGAATGCTTTCTTACCGGCTGCGGCGGCCGAGTCCTTTGTGAACCAGAAGCCGATCAGCAGGTACGACGCCAGGCCCACGCCCTCCCAGCCGATGAACATGACCAGGTAGTTCTTCGCCAGCACCAGCGTCAGCATGAAGAACATGAACAGGTTCATGTACGACATGAAGCGGTAGTAGCCGTCGTCTTCCCACATGTAGCCGACCGAGTAGATATGAATGAGGAAGCCGACGCCGGTGACCACGAGCAGCATGACGAGCGATAACTGGTCGAGATAGAAACTGTAGTCAACTTGAAAGCTTCCGGCGCGGAGCCAGTGTGCGAGATTGAAATAGTAAGGCGCGGATGCCGAAGAGAAACTCGAAGCAATCAGCAACGCCAAGCAGAATGCGGCGCCGCAGAAAATGAGCGCGATCGCCGTTATCGCTTTCTTCGACGACTGCCGGCCAAAGAAGCCATTGATCGCCGCCCCTGCCAGGGGAAGAATTGGGATTAGCCAGAGATAAGGATTCGGCGTCATAACTTGAGCAGATTCACCTGATCCACATTCAAAGTTTCACGCGTGCGATAGACGGCAATGATGATCGCCAGGCCCACCGCGGCCTCAGCGGCGGCCACTACCATCACGAAGAAGACGAAGACCTGCCCGCTGAGCGCCTGCCAGTGCGCGGCGAAGGCCACGAATGAAAGATTCACGCCGTTCAGCATCAGCTCGATCGACATGAAAATCGTGATGATATTGCGCTTGATCAGGAAGCCGAGCACGCCGCACACGAACAGGATTCCGCCCAACACGAGATAGTAAGAAAGAGGGACCATTATCTTTATCCTTCGTCCTTTCTCGCGGCGCGGGCCACGGCTTCGGGCCGGCTGGCGAGCACGACCGCGCCCATGATGGCGATCAGGATCAGCACCGACGTGACTTCAAAGGGCAGCAGAAAATTGTGGAAGAGAAGCCGGGCAATATCGGCGGGATCGCCCTTTAACGCTCCGATGGGGACCCCCCCTTGCATGTTGGAGCGATAGAGAAGCGTCCAAGCGACGAGCACGCCGCCGATCAGCACGCCGGGAACGCCGAGCAGGATTGCAACCCGGCTCCCTTTGGTGCGCTCTTCTTGGCCGGCGTTCAGGAGCATGATGGTAATCACAAACAACACCATGATGGCGCCGGCGTAGACAATCACTTGCACCGCAGCCACAAATTCCGCACCTAACAGAAGATACTCGACAGCGAGCGAGGCCATCACCGAGATCAGCGAAAGCGCGCTGTTAATGGGATGGCTCTGCACCAGCAGGTTGACGGCCCCCGCCACGCAGATCGCTCCGAAAAAGAGAAATAGAATTAAATGAAACATTGTTTGCTAGTTCTCAGTTCTCAGTTCCCGGTTCTCAGTAAGCCCAGACCTAAACTGGGAACTGGGAACTGAGAACCGAGAACTGCTTTCAAGCTCTCCAGGCTACAACCAGCGCCGTATAAACAATGTTGGCCACCGCCAGGGGCAGCAGAACTTTCCACCCGAACGCCATGAGCTGGTCATAGCGCAGGCGCGGTAAGGTCCAGCGCACCCAGACATACAGAAACATGAAAAAGAAAGCCTTCAGACAGAACCAAAACACCGGCATCACCGCTTGCAGGATGGGTGGGCCAAAGATCGGCCCGTGCCATCCGCCGAGAAACATTATCGTGGCCAGGCATGCGACCGTCAGCATGTTGGCGTACTCGGCCATGAAGAACATCGCGAATTTCATCGAGCTGTACTCGGTGTGGTATCCCGCCACCAGTTCCGACTCGGCTTCCGGCAGATCGAACGGGCCTCGGTTAGTCTCGGCATACGCGGAAATCAGATAGATGAAAAATCCCAGCGTCTGCCCGTGAAAAATGTTCCAGCGCGGAATGAAGCCCCAAAAGCGGCCGCCCTGAAAATCCACAATTTCACGCAAACTGAGGCTTCCCGACATGATCACCACTCCCACCAGCGCCAGGCCGAGCGAAACTTCATAGCTCACCATCTGGGCGCTGGCGCGCAATCCGCCGAGCAGCGAGTATTTGTTGTTCGACGACCATCCGGCCAGCGCGATACCGTACACGCCCATCGACGTAATCCCGAGAACCACCAGCAGCCCGATATTCAAGTCGGTAATCTGCAGGTAGGTGCCCCACGGACCGACGTTCACCCAGTTGCCGAACGGGATCACCGAAATGGACGTGATGGCAAAGACCATTGAGATGATGGGGGCCGCAATGTAAAGCGGCTTGTAGACATGGGGCTGCGTCAGGTCTTCTTTGAAGATGTTCTTGACGCCGTCGGCAATCGGTTGCAGCAGGCCGAAAGGTCCAACCCGCGTCGGGCCCCAGCGGTTCTGAATGTGCCCCGCCACCTTGCGCTCCAACCAGACGCTGTAGGCCACCCCGAACAGCAGAAGACCAACCACGACAACCGACTTGATGATCGAAATGATGATGAAGGTCGTTATGCTCAACGAAATTTCTTTCGTGTTC
Source organism: uncultured Acidobacteriaceae bacterium (assembly GCA_963779995.1). Classification (GTDB taxonomy): domain Bacteria; phylum Acidobacteriota; class Terriglobia; order Terriglobales; family Acidobacteriaceae; genus Acidiflorens. The sequence continues at coordinate 646,938 of CAVZZY010000002.1, forward strand.
TTATGTCACGCGGACACTCTAGCCCGCGTGTTTTCATCTACCGGACAGCTATGTCGTCCTAGTCCGCCGCAACTTCAGCGCCTGCGGACTTGTTTTCATAAACCGAGTTCAAAGTCTTGGAATACTTTCCCAACGTGCCCGAGCTGAACAAATCGTCGTTGGCCGGGACGATCAGTTCCGGCTTCTGAACCAGGCTCGCGCCGCTTTCGGCAATCTCGAGATGCTGATCGTTGCCCGCCAGCAGATTGACCCGCGAAATATCGTACCCGGCAACCACGCGCTGGATCTCGTCCAGAATCGCCATGGGATCGAAGGGCGTCATTTTCGGTTCCAGGTTGTGCGCTTCGAGCCACACTGCGTGCCGATCCGCTTCGCCCGACTGCGCGCCGCGCGTCTGTCCCATGTCAGAGTGCGTTCCGCTCCCGAACGGCACCAGACCGCTCACATCGCTGCCCATGGCGTTGGCGATGCGTACGATCATCTCGAAGTCCGGCTTGGTGTTCGCTACTTCGCCCGCCTTTTTCACCAGTTGCAGATCGCCGCAGGTGTTCGTATACGTTCCCGTTTTCTCGTAGGCGTTGGCGGCCGGCAAAACCACGTCGGCGATGGTCGCGGTTTCGGTCAGGAACATCTCCTGAACCACCACAAAACTTTTCGAAAACACAAAGGGATCAATGCCCAAATGGCCGATCGGATTCGAGCCCACCACGTAAAGCGCTTTCAGTCTCCCGGCCTTCGCCGCCTCGGCCATCTCCGGCAGGCTCAGGCCTTTTTCGGTTGGCAGCTTGCCCCATTCCTGTTCGAACTTCTCTGCACCGGCGACGGGTTCGTATCCCGGGAGAAGATCGGGATAAAGCCCCATCTCGCTGGCCCCGCGGGAATTCGCATAATCGCCCAGGCAGATCAGCTTTGCTCCGTTCAAGGTTGCGGCAAAACTCACCAACTTCTCGATGTCCTTGCCGCGCAGTTCAGAACCGAAGGCGATGACCATGTTCTGTTCGGCGCGGATTTTCTCTCGCAGCGCGATCCAGGCGTCGCGCGTCATGCCGGGCTCGGATTCCGAAAGCGGCACGACAAGTGCATCAAGCACAGAATCGTCGCCGGCCAGAAATGCGACTGCCTTCGCTTCAGCGCCCGCCGGTACCAGCGCGAATTCCGCCGCCTGCCGGCGCAACTTGATGGGCGCGGAGTTGATCACATAAAGCCGCGCCCGGCGCAACCGGACGTTCGTCCGGATCTGCCATGCCAGCAGCGGATGCTGATTTGTAGGGTCGTTGCCGATCACAAGAATCGCGGGCGCATTCAACACGTCGCGCATGGAAGCGGTTTTTCCAGGCTTGCCATGAAGCGCCGCCGCGAGCGCGGGATAGTCCGCCGTCCGATGATGGTCGACGTTATTGGTCTTGAGCACGACACGGGCAAATTTTGAGAGAAGATAATTCTCTTCGTTGGTGGTGCGATTCGACCCGATCACGCCGATCGCGCTCCCGCCGCCTTCATTCTTAACTCCATCGCGAACTTCACGAAACTGTTTGCCGATCAGTTCAAAAGCTTCTTCCCAGGTCGCAGGCGTGAGCTTGCCGTTCTTGCGAACAAGCGGCTCGGTGAGGCGCTCTTTGTGGTGCGCAAAGTCAAATGCGTAGCGGCCCTTAATGCAGAGGAAATCGTTATTGATCCCGCTCTTGTCTCGATTGTCCCCGCGCACGATCTCCATGCCGGTGTCCGAGCGGCGCACACCCAGCGTGGTCTTGCACCCGTCCCCGCAGTGGGTGCAGATCGTGCCCACGTGGTTCATCTCCCACGGACGCGTCTTGTAGCGGTAAGCGCCCGAGGTGAGCGCACCGACCGGGCAGATGTCGATGCACATGCCGCACTCTTCGCAGTCAAGGCTACCGCCCTGGTTGGGAGCGATGATCGAACTGACGCCGCGGTTCTGCACGCCCAGCGCCCAAACGTCCATGCCTTCGCCGCAGACGCGCACGCAGCGGTAGCACAGGATGCAGCGCGGACGGTCGAAATACACCACCGGAGACCACTGCTGTTCTTCGCGGTGGTTCTTGGCCTCCGTGTACTTCGATTCCGGCGCGCCATAGGAGAACGCCATGTCCTGCAGTTCGCACTCGCCGCCGGCGTCGCACACCGGGCAATCCAGCGGATGGTTGCCGAGCAGCAACTCAACCATCGCCTTGCGGGCCTGGCGCACTTCATCGCTATCGGTCGAGACGATCATGCCCTCGGTCACGCCCGTGGTGCAGGCGGTTTGAAGCTTGGGCATCTTCTCGATCTTGACGACGCACATGCGGCAGGCGCCCTGCAACGAAAGCCCCGGATAGTAGCAAAACGAGGGCACTTCAATGCCCGCGCTCTTGCAGGCCTCAATCAGCAGCGACCCCGCGGGAGCGGTGATCTTTTTGCCGTCGACAGTGAGTGTTACATCGGGCATTGGGATTCTCTACGCCATTACGGGATGCCGCTCGGCCGCGCCCGCTTTTTCAAACGGGCACGGCTTTCCATCCAAATGATCTTCAAACTCTTTTCTGAACTTCTTCACAAATGCCATGGTGGGCATCGCGGCTGCGTCTCCGAGCGGACAGAAAGTCTTCCCCAACATGTTTTCCGCAAGGTAGTAGATATTGTCGATATCTTTATTTACGCCCGCGCCGGCATGGAATCGCGTCAACGTCTTCTTCAGCCAGTCAGTGCCCTCGCGGCATGGGATGCACCAGCCGCAGCTTTCATGCTGATAAAACTTGATGGTGCGCAGGGCGAACTTCACGATGCAGGTAGTATCGTCGAGCACCGTAACACCACCCGATCCCAGCATCGAACCCGCTTTGGCGACCGAGTCGAAGTCCATGGCGACGTCGATTTCCTCCGGCAGCAGCACCGGCGTCGACGATCCGCCCGGAACCACGGCTTTCAAACTGCGCCCGTTGGGAATTCCGCCGCCCACCTCATAGATCATCTTCTTGAGGTTATAGCCCATCGGAAGCTCGTAGACGCCGGGCTGGTTGAGATGTCCGGCGAGGCAGAACAGCCGCGTTCCGCCATTCCTCGGCGAGCCCAGTTTCGCGTACCAGTCCCCGCCGCCCAAAATGATGTGCGGCACGGCGGCGAGGGTCTCCGCGTTGTTAATCACGGTCGGCCCGCCCCATAGTCCAACCACGGCCGGAAACGGCGGCCGGATGCGCGGAATGCCGCGCTTGCCCTCGAGCGACTCCATCAGCGCCGATTCTTCGCCAACTTCGTACGCTCCCGCTCCACCGTGCCAGTGAATGTCCAGATCGTATCCGCTGCCGAAAATGTTCTTGCCGAGGAACCCTTTTGCGTACGCGTCCTTGATCGCCTTCTGCATGATCACCGACAGGTAGCGATACTCGCCGCGAATGTAGATGTACCCCGTATGAGCGCCGACCGCAAACGAGGCGATCATGACGCCTTCAATGATCGAGTGCGGATCGTGTTCGAAAATCAGGCGATCCTTGCAGGTGCCGGGTTCGCTCTCGTCCCCGTTGCAGAGCACATATTTCGGCTTGGCCGATTGCTTCGGGACAAACGACCACTTCATTCCCGCACTGAATCCGGCGCCGCCGCGACCGCGCAGGCCGGAGTTCTTCACTTCATTGATGATCGCGTCCGGTTCCATGGCGAGCGCCTTCTGCACGGCTTTGTAGCCGTCCAGTTGGAGATAGCGATCGATATCCGTAGCGCCCTGGCCAAAGCGCTTCGAGATAACGCGGACCTCGTCGGGATGGGAAACCAGAGAAGCCATTTTGTAATTTTGTAATCGGGTAATTTGGTAATTTTGAAACCTAAACCCGGACGATTTTAGATTACAAAATTACCCAATTACCAAATTACAAAATCCCTACTGCGTTCCCTTCTTCTTATATTCGTCCAGAATCTGATCCAACTTCGCGGTCGTCAGGTTTTCATGAAAATCGTAATTCACCTGCACCGCCGGAGCCCAGCTGCACGCGCCAATGCATTCCACTTCTTCCAGCGAGAACAAGCCGTCTTGCGTCGTGCCCTTGTGGTCAATGCCCAGCTTCTTTTTGCAATGGTCAAGCAGTTCCTCGCCACCGCAGAGCATGCACGCGATATTGGTGCACACCTGCACGTTATACTTTCCGCGCGGTTTGGTGGTCAGCATGGAGTAGTAACTGATCACGTTGCGGACTTCGAGTTCGGTGAGGTCCAGCCGCCGCGCCAGTTCTGCGATCACCTCGTCGGTCAGCGCGCCGGTCTCATCCTGGGCATAGAGCAGCGTCGGCACCAGTGCCGAACGCCGCGTCGGATAGTGCGTCAGCATCTCGGCAAACCGCGTTTCGAATTCTTCGGAAAACTTCATAAATCCCTACCGGTCCACATCACCCAATATGACGTCGATGGACCCAATGGCTGCGACCACGTCAGCAATCAGCTGCCCTTCGCACATTTTGGCCAGCGACTGCAGATTCGCGAAGGAGGGTCCGCGCATGTGCACGCGATACGGCTTGGCCGTGCCGTCGCTGACGACGTAGTATCCCATCTCACCGCGCGGCGATTCGACCGCCTGGTAAACTTCGCCCGCTGGAACCCCGAAGCCCTCGGTGATGATCTTGAAGTGATAGATAAGGGCTTCCATCTGCGTCTTCATTTTTTCGCGATCGGGCAGCACGATCTTGGGCGCGTCGGCTTTGATGGGTCCTTCCGGCATTCCCGCCAGCGCCTGCTGCACCATGCCAATCGATTCCCGCAACTCCTCAACGCGGCATATGTATCGCGCGAACACGTCCCCTTCGCTGCGGACCGGCACCTTGAATTTGAAGTTCTCGTAGCCGGTGTAAGGAGCATCGCGGCGGAGGTCAATGTCGACCCCGCTGGCGCGCAAGGTTGGACCGCCTGCGCCCAGAGCAATCGCATCTTCCGCGCTCAGGTAAGCGATGCCCTTGGTGCGCCTCGTGAAAATCGGATTTCCGGTCAGTAAGCCCTCATATTCATCCACGTTCCCGGGAAAGCGGTCGGCGAACTTCTTGACCTTCTCGAAGAATCCGAGCGGCGGCTCCAGCGCCAACCCGCCAATGCGGAAATACGACGACATCATCCGCTGCCCGCTGACCATCTCAAAAAAACGCAGAACGTCCTCGCGCTCGCGGAAGCAATAGAGAAAGACGGTCATCGCGCCCAGGTCCATGGCGGACGATCCCAGCCAGACCAGGTGCGAATTGATGCGGGTCAACTCATTCATCAGAACCCGCATCCACTGCGCCTTCGGAGGAATCTCCAGTCCCAACAGCCTCTCCACTGCCAGGCAGTAGGCGAGATTGTTGGTCATGGGGCAGAGGTAATCGATGCGATCCGTTAGCGGCACCACTTGCTGGTAGAACTTGGCTTCGCAGGTTTTCTCGATGCCGGTGTGCAGGTAGCCGATCTCCGGCCGAAGCCGCACGATCGTCTCCCCCTCAATCTCCACCACCAACCGCAGAACCCCATGCGTCGAGGGGTGTTGCGGCCCCATGTTCAGGATCAGCGTGCCCTCCTGGCCGGGCTCAGCGACAGTGGCGGGAAGTTGCGTCATGACCTAACGGTAACCCTCCACCGGGTAGTCCTTGCGTAGAGGATGGCCTTCCCAGTCATCGGGCATCATGATGCGTTTCAGGTTGGGATGGCCGGTGAAGCGCACGCCAAACAGATCGAACACTTCACGTTCGTAGAAATTGGCCGAAGGCCAGACCGAAGTGACCGATTCGATCGCCGGACTGGAACCGTCCAGGCGGACCTTCAGACGCACCCTTTCTTTATGGGGAATCGAAAGCAGATGGTAAACCACCTCAAAGCGCGGCTCTGAGGGGTACCAATCCACGCACGTGAGGTCGCATAAATAATTGAATGGGCAATCGGCGGAGTCGCGCAAAATGGCGCAAGCCTCGCGGATTGCATCCTTCGAGACCCAGATCGTAAGCTCTTCACGATCGAATTTGGCCGCCTGCACCACGGAGGCATTCCATGCCACCAAGCGGCCCAAGGCGGGATGCGACTTCAACTCCTCGATATTGGTGATGGGGGGAGCCAGTGGCATCAGACGTCTCCCCGCTTGGCGGCTGCGGGCCCCCAGTCGATTACGCCTTTATTCCATACATAGAAGAGGCCGACCAGAATAATCGCGATGTACACCATCATCTCCCAAAAACCGAACATCTTCAGTTCGCGCAGGATGACCGCCCAGGGGTAGAGGAAAACGGCCTCCACGTCGAACAAGATAAAAAGCATGGCCACCAGGTAGAACTTGACGGAGAATCGTCTCCGAGCATCGCCGACGGGCTCGACCCCGCACTCGTAGGGGGACATTTTGGCCAGACCCGGCTTATGCCGGCCAACCAACTGGGAAAGAATCACAATCCCTGCCGAAAGGGCTATGGCGATGCCGAAGTGCATCAGGAGGGGGAGGTAGCGAGCGAAGTAATTGTCCGGCATAGGAGGAGCTATATATAATCTCGGTCCAGCGCAACAGTAAACGTTCTAGCTTAATTTTCAGGGGCGGAAGTGTCAAGCTAAGTAACCGTTTTTTAATAGTTTATCCAGCGGAACCTGTCGCTTGACACGAAAACGACAGGAACTAAAACGGGGACCAGGGAGAGCGTGCACCGCATGATCTTTGGGTTTAATACGGACATTCGGCACGAAGACACGATCTACCACGTGCAAAGCGAAGCGCGCGAAGGCGAGCAGTTGCTGCAGACCCAAGTCTTCGTTCGGGGCCGTTGCATCGGGAAGCGCGCCATTCCCTATGGCCCCGGAGCGGCGGAGGGCACAGTCAGATCGCAGGACGACTCTCCGAGCATGTCTCCGAGCAGCGATCCGGATAAAGAAAAAATGCTGCGCGATCTGCATCGCGAGGTGCTCGATGCCATCCGCGATGGCAAGATCGATTCCATCTTCGACAAGCGGGAGACACCGGAGACGCTGGCGGCCGTCAAAGAGCTTGACCTGGAGTGGATCAATGCCAGTTCCGTGCATTCGAGCGGCGCTTTGACACTGCAGATCCGAGTCACCGACGGAGGCGCTACGGTCGAAGGCGCTCGGCTCACACTCCGCCTGGCCCGACCAGACTCCGCGCCCTACTACGCGCAGGTTCTCACCGACGCCCAGGGGAACGCCGAGATCAGCGTTCACGTGGATGAAAAGTCGCTGGCAGATTACTCCGTGCTGGTGCAAGCGAATTTCGACGGACGAACGGCGACCCGCAAGTTCCAGCTGCGCGCCGCGATCTAGCACCGTATCAGGGCATCGCTTTAGCAATGCCAAAAGCCCCCGAAATTACTGCCCCTTTAGGGGCTGCGCGCAGCTGGCGCCGGATCGAAGAACCGCAGAGATGCGACAATTGAATCGATGAATCTGACGATCAATGGCGAAACTCAAATCTCATCCGCCGCAACTCTGGGTGCGCTCGTCGCGCAACTCGGCATGAAGCCGGACCGTGTGGCGATCGAACTGAACCGCGAGATCGTGCCCCGCGACCGTTGGCCGCAGACTCCACTGCACGACGGAGACCGGCTGGAGATTGTCCAATTCGTCGGAGGCGGATCGGGATAGGCGCGGCCTAGCTTTACTTGACGTCCCCGCAGGTTGGCCCCAGGTATTTGGAGCTGAAGGTGAAGTTCATGTTCATGGTATGGCCGTTGGCGTTGGTGGCAGACTGCATCGTCCCCTTGACGTGATCGGAACCGACAGTCTCCAGCACCAGCGTTCCATCGGTCGAAGCCTGCTTTTCTTCACAGTGAATCTTCACTTCCAGCTTGCTGCCCGTGGAATTCACGACGGTGCGGGTACACTCCCCGCGGTTGTTGCTGAAAGCAGAGTTCTTTGCAAGTTTCTCTTTTGTGATGCATTCTTTGCGGACGTCTGTGCTCGGCCCGCCCTTCATCATCGCTTCCATGCGGGCGCGCTGCTCCGGAGGCATCTTGGCAAGAACGTCGGGAGGGATGTCCGGCATGGCTGGCATGCCGCTCATGGAGTGAGTCACAGTCATTTCCCAAAGACCCTCCTTGACGTTGAGGGGCGTGACATTGTCGGCGGCCCAGAGGGTTAGCGAGGAGAAGACGACTAGGGCAAGAAGAAACTTGGCCATCGGGACGCTCCGGTTTTGTTCGATCTGGTTGCGTTGAACGGGATTGCACGCTGCGAGTTCTAGTATACAAATGAATGGGGCGAGAGCAACCGTGCGTTGAATTTTTGCCAGCGGCGGAAAAACAGAGTGGCAAAAACTCTATTTTGTTCTTGCTTTTGGGTGCTGCAGCGGTTCCACCGCTGCGATAATTTGCTTGTTTTCATCGACGGCTTTAGCCGCTGAGCTAGTTTCACGCTGGAAAAGCTCGCTCACAGGAGCATGCCGGCAATCGAAGCCGACATCAGGTTGGCCATGGTTCCGGCCAGCATGGCGCGAATTCCCAGACGCGCGAGCTCGCCGCGCTTGTTGGGAGCGAGTGCTCCGATGCCGCCCAACTGAATTCCAATCGAGCTCAGATTGGCGAAACCGCAGAGCGCAAAGGTCGCAATCGTAAACGAGCGGGGGTCGAGCATCGCCCTCTGCGGTCCGAGCATCGAGAAGGCCACAAGCTCGTTCAACACCATGCGCGTGCCCAGAAGATTGCCGATGGCCGAACAGTCGTGCCAAGGGACCCCGATGACCCAGGCGACCGGGGCAAACAATGTGCCGAAGATCTGCTGCAGGCTGGAGGGAAACCACAGCACTCCGAGCCGGTTGTGAATGCCGCCGAGGAGGCCGTTGGCCAAAGCAATCAGCGCGAGGAATGCAATCAGCATGGCGGCAATATTGAGCGCGAGGCCTAACCCGTCGGTGGTGCCGCGCGCAATCGCGCCCAGCAGGTTTTCACTTTTCTCGGCGCCCACTTCTTCCTCGCTCATGACGACACGGCCTGCGGTCTTCGGAACTTCCGTCTCCGGCACGAGCATCTTTGAAATCAGGATGGCGCCGGGAGCGGTCATGATGACCGCGCTCAGAAGATGTTTGGGCTCGATGCCGAAGAAGATATAGGCAGCCATGATGCCTCCGGAGACGTGGGCCATGCCGGCGGTCATTACGGTCATCAGTTCGGAGCGGGTGAGGTCGGGAAGAAACGGGCGGATGGTGAGCGGAGCCTCCGTCTGGCCCATGAAGATGCTGGCCGCCACGTCCAGAGACTCAGCGCCGCTCGCGCCCATGAAGCGGGTCATCACCTTGGCGGCGAGTTTGATAATGAATTGCATGATCCCGTAGTGATAGAGCACGGCGAAAAAGGCGGCGATAAAAATCACCGTCGGCAGCACCTGGAAGGCGAAGAAAAATCCCATCGGCTTTTCTGGCGCACCGAGCCCACCGAAAACGAACTTCGATCCTTCGAAGGAATAGCTAAGCAAGCGATTGACGGCGTCTCCCGCCTTTTCGAAAAGCCGGCGTCCGAACTCGATCTTCAGAACGAAGATGGCGAACACAACTTGCAGGCTCAGCCCCCAGACAACCGTCCTCTTGTTGATCGCGCGGCGGTTGGTGGAGAAGGCGTAGGCGAGGCCCAACATGGTGAGCAGACCGAGGATGCCAGTAAAACGTCCCATCTAGTGTTCCCCTTTATAAATCACACGATGAACCAAGGATGTTTTGTGCACCGGCGCAGCGGCCCCAATCTGATAGCTCTCTTCCAGCAGCTTTCTAGCGCGCGCGGCCTGTGCGTCGGCGTGGCCGTGATCGGAGTGGCAATGCATGGTGCAGAGCGCCTCGCCGGCGGAAACTCTGTCGCCGATCTTTTTATGAACTTCGATACCGACAGCAGGATCGACCGAATCTTCCTTGCGTTCGCGGCCTCCGCCGAGGATGACGCAAGCGGTGCCAACCTGTTCGCACAAGATGCCCGTCACATATCCGCTTTGTGGACTAGGCACATCGACACGGTGATCAGTATCCGGGAGGCGGGTCGGATCGTCGATCGTGCTGATGTCGCCTCCCTGCAGCTCGACCATCTGGCGGAACCTGTCGAAGGCTTGGCCGGAGGCGATGATTCGCTCGGAGAGTTGCTTGCCCTGCGCCACCGTCTTGGACGCTCCGCCGAGATAGAACATCCAAGCCGCTAACTCGATGCAGAGATCGCGCAAATCCTCGGGTCCGCCGCCGTGTAATACCTCGATGCACTCCTGCACTTCGAGCGCATTGCCGACCATGCGGCCGAGCGGCTGGTTCATGTCGGTGATGAGCGCGACCATCTGCTTGCCCATGCGTTCGCCAGTTTCGACCATAAGTTCGGCGAGGAAGACGGCGTCTTCCTCCTTTTTCATGAAAGCCCCCGACCCGGTCTTCACGTCGAGCACGAGCGCGTCCGTGCCTTCGGCCAGCTTCTTGCTCATGATCGAGGCGCAGATGAGATACGGACTCTCGACCGTGCCGGTAACATCGCGCAACGCGTACAACCTGCGGTCCGCGGGAGCGATTTTCTCCGTCTGGCCAATCATCGAACATCCGCAGGCTTTGAGAACGCGATGGAACTCGGGCACCGTCAGATCTGTGCGAAATCCGGGAATGGATTCGAGCTTGTCGAGCGTGCCTCCGGTGTGGCCCAATCCGCGGCCGCTAATCATAGGGACGTAAAGACCGCCGGCAGCGACCAGCGGGGCCAGCACAAGCGAGGTCTTGTCGCCGACGCCGCCGGTGGAGTGCTTGTCCACTTTCTTTGCGGGGAGGAAACTGAGATCGAGAACTTCGCCGGAATGCAGCATGGCGTCGGTAAGGGCAGCGGTTTCCTCGCGAGTCATTCCGCGCAGCACGACTGCCATGAGCCAGGCGGCCATCTGGTAATCGGGAATACTGCCTTGGGTGCAACCATCGACGAGGTATCCGATTTCAGCGGCGGATAATGCGCCGCCATCGCGCTTCTTGCGAATGAGATCAATGGCGCGGAACGAGGATTCGGAAACCCTGGGCTGGCTCACTTGAGGCGGAAACCCTCCGGCAGAAGATCGGTGATGAAACTTTGCTTCGGGCCTTTTTCGCCATGGTAGAAGACGATGGCGCGCGGCCCAAATTCATAGATGACCTGGCGGCAGGCGCCGCAGGGCGAGCAAGGGGCTCCCCGATCGTTCGTGACGGCGACGGCGCGAATCTCCAGTTCTGGACCAAGCTTGGCGATAGCGGAAAAGACAGCGGTGCGCTCGGCGCAGTTCGTCAGCCCGTAAGAAGAGTTCTCAACATTGCATCCCAGGAAGATTTCGCCCTTCGAGGTGAGGATGGCTGCGCCCACCCTGAACTTGGAGAAGGGCGCGTAGGCATTCTTCAGTACCTTTCGCGCCGAACGCAGCAGGCGTTCGCGCATGGCAGCGGGAACCTTTGTTGTTGGCATACCGAAACCATTTCGCTGAAGATCGAGGGTGGGCCATTGTAACGCCTGGCCGACTTCGGCGGTAGAGATTTTCGCGGCCTGGGGCGCTGGAAGCGATCACACCCATGTGCTTTCGTGAGAGCCTGGGACCTCGCAGTCGCTGTGGGGCTGGCGTACTTCGAAATGAGAGCTGCCCCTTGCCAACCGGCGGCAGCGCGTTGACTTTTGCGCGCTCTACAGGCAAACTCTCAATTCGCCCGTGCCCCGCGTTGGGGCCAGCACTTTAAGCCCGACGGCAAGCGAGGCGAACGCCGGCTCAGGAACCGTTCCCACTATGCCCTCAGACCGCGTCTCCTACACGCTCGATTCGACGTTGGAGACGGTGAACAATGCCGAAGAGACGGCCAGCCGCATGGCCGCCGAAGCCGGCTTTGACGAAGAGGAGGTCATGAAGATCTCCATGGCGGTGCGGGAAGCCGCGGTTAACGCAGTTTTGCATGGCAATGCCTACGACCCGAGCAAGAAGGTTACATTCGCGTTTGAGCGGACGACTCAGGACCTCGTCATCGTCATCCGCGATCAAGGCAAAGGGCTCGATGTCAGCAGAATTCCGGATCCATTGGCGCCCGAGAACCTGCTCAAGACATCGGGGCGGGGCATTTTCCTGATACGCTCGTTCATGGATGTGGTGGAAATTAACCCCTCCCAAACGGGCACCGAACTTATAATGATCAAGCACGTCCACGGCAACCCCGCGGACTCCAAGGAGGCTCCCCAGTGAGCATGAAGTCCAGTACGCGTCAGGTGGATGGCGTCACGATTGTCGACCTCAGCGGCCGCATCACCCTCGGCGAAGGCAGCGTAGTTCTGCGCGAAACGGTGCGCGATCTGCTTTCCAAGGGGCAGAAAAAAATCCTGCTGAACCTCGCCGACGTGAACTATATCGACAGCTCAGGCATCGGCGAACTCGTCAGCGCCTTCACCACGGCCAAGAACCAGGGTGGCGAACTTAAGCTGCTCAATCTCACCAAGAAAGTGCACGACCTGCTGCAGATCACGAAGCTGTACACGGTCTTCGATGTGAAGGAAGATGAAGCAGCGGGCGTAAAAGCTTTCAACAAGTAGCGCGCTCGCACTGCTTGCGGCCGCGAGAACTGTGGCAGGCGGGGGCCGAGCCCGATCCCACCCCATCACGCCAAAACCGGGCGTGCCGGGGGCCGCGGCAACTTCCCTTTTCGGGAAGTTTCCGCGAAAATTTTCTTCCGGATTGGCCTAGGGCTTGTCCTCCACGCATATGATTAGCACTGAAGGCGCGCTTTTTGGGCGCCTCAGTTATTATGCGTTTACTTACTCTCACTTTCTTCTTCATAACCGTTGTTGTGCTGAGCGGAGTTTGCTTCGCGCGCAATAGCTCTCCGAGTAACTGCGTTTCATTTGTGGAGGCGAGCAAGCATGTGGGCACGAGCGCCTGCGTTAGTGGAACCGTGCTGCACGTAGAAGATGGCCGCAGCGGCGCTAAGATCCTGAATTTCTGCAAGGACAAGGCCTGTCCCTTCACCGTAGTCGTGTTCCCGGCCGATCTTAAGAAGATGGGCGACGTTCGCCAGCTCGAGGGCCGGCAGGTTGAAATTAAGGGAACCATCCGGGACTACGACGGACGCGCAGAGATCATTTTGCGCCGCTCCCAGCAACTGGGCGAGGGCGCTTTTCTCCTGTTTCCAACGGTACCGACCGACTACGACGTCGAGCGCCCGGGCCACTACAGCGCCGGAAAGTTCAAACGCCCGAAGGAGCCCAAAAAGAAGGATTCAAAGCAGCACGACCCGATGTCGATCGAAGATCCAGACGAGCCATAAGAAAAGCTGCTTCAAACCTGGCGGCTTGAAGCAGCCCTGCCGTCACTCGCTTCAAGTTAGAAGTGGAACACAATACCGGTTGTGATTCTGACGTTGTCGTTGCTCGTGGTGAGGTTTGAGAAATGATAGTAAACATAGTCAAATTCAGCGAGGCGAACCGCGACGGCCCGGTTGACTTTGACGTCCACTCCGCCACCAAACAACGTGGTAAAACCGTTTTGGGAGCAATTAGACCCGCTGCAATTCGATACGCCTACATGGGTCCCTCCGAACAGCACGTGGACGAATGGGTTTAGCTTACCCTCGCGGAAAGCAACCACCGGGCCGCCGCTGTAAGAGTAGAGATGAACGTTTGCACCCTGCACCGTTCCGTAGGAACCGTTGAAATCCCCCGTCACACCAATAAACTTGTTGAAGTAGGCGCTCAACGAACCGTCCCAGCCGTTAGTGTTAAAGGCCCCTGTGCCGTTGCCGCTGTCGCCGTTGCCGTTGATGCTGCCGACGCGCAAGTACTGATAACCGCCGAACACCTCCACCGGACCCTGCGCCATCATCGGAAGTGTGAAGAGTCCCAGAAAAACAATTAAAACAATAAACTTTTGCATGTTCTCTCCTTTGCGAAATCGAACTTAGCCTGCCTACCGCTAGTTCCGGGGACAGGCATTTCCTCCAAACAAATTGCACACAGTCTTTAGATGTCTAGAATCTACTTGAAGTATACGCCCTTGTAGAGTCTGGAATCAGAAAAACGCAACTCCTGGGTACACAGGGATACAACGCCGTGATATATACTTAGGTAACTTGGGCAAGGGCCGGAACCAGACTACTAATCCAAGTTCCTTGCGGTAAAAGGCGGGTGTAACTCTCAAACCGAAAACTTTCTCGCAACGTTGATATCCGGAAAATGTCTTGTGTCTCGGAGACACACGCAAAATCGCACAGTTACTCGTGACTTTCCTCACACCATACCCTTCCGTAACTCTTCCAGCGAATATTTCGTCCCCCGCCACACAATGCCGTCGTTCCAGAGCGCGTGAAACATGGAGCGCAGGAGTATGTACATGAACAGGCTGGTTCCGACCGGATGCAGAAAGAAATAATATGGCGGGACTGGCGACCGAAACGACATTCCACGATAAATCGCAAACAGCGAAGCGAGTGCGATGGCATAAGGAACTCGCGCCCATCCATGTGCCAGCCAGACGCTAAGAAATGGCCCGAGGTTCAGAAAACCCAGACCCACCACGGTGACCACCGTTCGCCACCACTGGAAAGAAAGCACGGCAAAAAAATTCTTGGTGAGATTGTCGACGATGCCGAAAGCGCCCTTTGCCCAGTGCAGGGAAATCAGATCCTCCCCGAAAACATTGCGCTGGACGAAGCCCGCGTTCTTGATTACCTTGCCCAGTTTCATGTCGTCGATCACTTCCATGCGCAATGCGCGATACGTGCCGACCGCGTCGTAGACCTGGCGCCGGACCAGGTTGAAAGCGCCCACCCCCATGTGGTCTCGCGCTTTGGGATCGGCAACTTTCCACGGCCTATGTCCGAAAACGAAGAGCACCTGGAAGAAGGCGATCATCATTCTCCCGCCCGGTTCCTTCATGATCATGCGCGGGAAAAGAACGACATGGTCGGCGCGCTCAGCTATGGCGTAGGCAACAGCGCGCCGCAGAGAATCGGGCTTGAAAAGCACATCGGCGTCGGTGAAGAGCAGCCAGTCTCCACTCGCCTGCTGGCCAGCCATCCACATGGCGTGCGTTTTGCCCAACCAGCCCGCAGGCAGTTCCGAAATGTGGATCACCTTCAGCAAGCCCAGCTTCGGCAAGCCTAGCTTCGGCAAGACCAGAGATTGGGAACTTGCCGCAACCTCCTCCATGATCTGGCCGGTGCGGTCCGTCGAACGGTCGTTGACGGCAATAACTTCGTAGTTGGAATAGTCGAGAGCGAGCAACTGCATGAGCGTCTCGCGAATACTTTCTTCCTCGTTGCGCGCGGGAACAATAATGCTGATTCTGGGCTCGCCATTCGGGGTCGCTGGCCTGCGATCCCATTCGGGCCGCGCGATATTGGCAACATGCGGCATGCCGAATGCCGCTTCCACGATGCGCGAAAACCAGGTCAGCGCCAGGATGCCGCCTGCAGTCCAGGAAACTGCAATCCAGTGAACTGTTTGCCAATGCATTCTGCTTAGGAAGATACTCCCGGGGAAACTTGCGCTGCTGATTCATCTTGCAAACGTAATGGTGGGGCAAAGCGCATGCCGTAGAACAGTATGGCAGAAGACAGCGCGATGGCAATGACCGGTCCCACAAAAGCAAGTCGTAGCGAATACTTGTCCGAGATATAGCCGATCAGAAAAGGAGATGGAACATCTCCGAGCAGGTGGAAGACAAAGATGTTAACCGCCAGGGCAGCCGCGCGCACATGCGGCCCAACCGAATCGATCACAGCGGCGTTCAGCGGGCCGGTGTTCAACAATAGCAAGAACTCCGCAACAAAAATGCCCGCGACCATGGTCCTGCCGCTCGCAAACAAGGCGACGCACATGGCGGGAATACCCAACCCCAGACTGACGGCAGACACGAGATAGTGCGCGGATTTGGTACGGCGCAGCAATCGATCAGAGATCCAGCCGCCCGCGAGGGACGCAACCAGGCCGTTAACGATGGTGCTCAAACCGAAAATTATGTTTGCATCCAGGAGGCTATAACCGTGGGCGCGGTACAGAAACGTCGGCATCCAGACCTGAAGTCCTCCGAGCGCGAACGTCATCATCGCCATGCCGAGGGTTGCCGTGAGAAATGCGGGATTGTGGAACAAGCTTTTCAGCGTGTCCCGGTCTTTAGTTTTGCTCTCGGGCGGATCGAATTGACCGAGTGGCGGCTCGGGAAGCAGCAGGAGCAGCAACGCCAGCAGCACTCCAGGTGCAGCGCCAGCATAAAATGGAGTCCGCCAGCCATACTTTGGACCCATGACTCCGCCCAGCAGATACCCCAGTGCGGTTCCGACCGGAAGCGCGAGATAAAACACCCCCATGACGCGTCCCCGTTTTTCGACCGGAAACATGTCTGCGACGAGGGTTGGGGAAAGAATGACAAAGCTGGCTTCGCCGATGCCCACCAGGGTATGACGGATGAGCAGTTGGTCAAAGTTTGTCGTGACGGCGGTGAGTAGAGTGGCCCCGCTCCACACCAAAGCCCCGGCGACGATGACGCGCTTGCGCGAGAAGCGCACTGAAAGCGGCCCCATGAAGGGCGCCGCGCACATATAAAAAATGAAGAAGACGCTGGTGAGCAGGCCGAACGCCGCGTCGCTGCGATGGAACTCCGCTTTAACCAGATCCTGTACCGCGAACAACACCGAGCGATCGATGTAATTGAGCAGGTTCAGCGCCGTCAGGAGCGCCAGTGCCGTCCGAGGATAGAGTTTCGCCGGGGTCACAGGTCGAGCGAATATAGCATGGAGAAGAGGAGAAACGCGGAATCTGCGAGGTCCTAAAACGTCCGCTTACTTCTGCCCTTTCTTCCCTCGCGGCCACCTCGCGATCACGACCGTCGAAATCCCGCCGCGCGGACGGAACTCACCTTTCACCTCCGCCCACACCGGCTTGGCCCAGCGTACAACGTCCTCCAGCACCTGATTCACGATGTTCTCCTGGAAGATGCCGAGGTTTCGATACGCCTGGAGATATTCTTTTAACGATTTCAACTCCAGGCACCGGCGATCCGGCACGTAGCGGATCACGATGTTGCCGAAGTCCGGCAAGCCGGTCTTCGGGCAGACGGACGTGAATTCCGGATCATCCACCACAATCTCGTATCCTGCTTGACCAGAAGCGGGAAACTGGTTCGGCCAGGTTTCAATTTCCGGAAAATCGTGATCGAGCCCGGCTCTGGCGTGCTCGGCGGTGTAACGAGGAGAAGCATAAAGGGGAGATCGGGACCGGCGAGATTTCGGCATCTGCCTATTGTACCCAGCCCCTTGTCCCCAGCGTCTTGAACCCAGCTTTGCCTGTTGCAAGGAACTCCAACTAACTAATGGAATGCGGAGGGATCTTGGTTCCGCGGCCTCGTGCGCGCGTTGTGGTTTGCTCGTTCGCCTGTTGCAACTACCGGATGTACTGTGTCGGGAGGTGGGGCCGGCTTTTCAGAAAATCTGCGGCGTTCTAGGCGGTCATCCGGAAAACAGAGAGGAGAACCGTTAGCGGTTCGGGGGGTTGCCAACGACTGACGACTTACGACCAACGACTCCCCGCTGACGACCACCGACTCCTGACGCAAACGGTCAGCCCGGAGCATCTAAACAAGTACGCCCTAAGCGTCCATTTGCCTGCTCTCACAGCGCCTGGATGATATACATTGAGCTTGTGCGTTTCTCTGCATGCCATTGAATGGAAACAGTTCGGGACGTCGGCCACGGCGTTGGTGGATAACGGCGCTGGCGATTTTGGCGGCGGTGATTGTGCTGGGTGCTTTCGTCTCCCGCCGCGATAACCCGGTGCCGGTGCGAACCGCCGTGGTCGAGCAGACCACGATCCGCAGCCTGGTTTCCACCAACGGAAAAATTGAGCCCGTCAACAACTTCGAGGCCCACGCTCCGGTCACAGCGAATGTGCAGCGCGTTTTTGTCAAGGAAGGCGACTCCGTCAAAAAGGGCCGATTGCTGCTGGTTCTGGATGACGCTGACGCACGGGCGCAAGCCGCCCGCGCCCAGACCCAATTGAAAGCGGCGCAAGCCGACCTGAGCGCAGCGGAACGAGGCGGGAACCAGGAAGAAGTGTTGAGCCTCGAAGCGCAACTGGTAAAGGCTGGCACCGACCGCGATTCGGCACAGCACAATTTAGTCGCGTTGAAAAAACTTGAGCAGCAGGGTGCGGCCTCGGCGGGAGAAGTGCGCGAAGCGGAAAACGCTTTTGCCCGCGCCGATGCCCAACTCACCTTTCTCCGCCAAAAACAGACGAAACGATATTCGAATGCGGAGTTGGCGCGCGTCGAGGCGCAACAAACTGAAGCGCAGGCCACCTACGATGCCGCCGAGGACGTTCTGGCGAAATCCAATGTCCGCGCTCCTTTTGATGGCATCGTGTACTCGCTGCCCGTAAAGCAGGGAGGCTTCGTCGCGGCCGGAGATCTCCTGCTGCAAATGGCGGACCTGCGAAAAGTAATGCTCCGCGCTCTTGTCGATGAACCTGACGTGGCCCGACTCGCTCCCGGAAATCCGATTGAGATTACCTGGGACGCAGTCCCTGGACGCATCTGGCGGGCCACCGTGACGGACATCCCATCGACCGTGAAGTTGCACGGTGCGCGCAACGTCGGCGAGACCACCAGCTTCGTAGATAACAAGGATTTGAAACTCTTGCCCAATATAAACGTCGGCGTAACCATCATCACCGCCGAGCACGATAACGTGCTGGTGGTGCCGCGAGAAGCTCTGCGAATGGACGACTCCAAGCCTTATGTTTTGCTGGTTTCCGGCCACGAACTCAAGCGCCGTGATGTGGAGACTTCTCTTTTCAATCTCACGCAGGTTGAAGTAACCCGCGGCCTCTCTGCCAGGGACGTGGTGGCGATCGGCTCGTGGAATGGCAAACCGATCGGCGAACGAACCCAGGTCACGTATTAAATGATCACACGCACTTTTTTGATCGTTCTGCTCACCTTCATCTCGGCCTTGACTGCGAGCGCGGAATCCGCCAAGGAACTGATTGCGGCCGGGCGGGTCGATGAAGCTATCGCCGAATTGAATGGACACCTCTCCACCGCTCCGACGGATGCGGAATCTTCCAACCTGCTGTGCCGGGCCTACTTCGCGCTCGAAGATTGGGAGCGCGCGGAATCTACCTGCAAGAAAGCGGTCGCGCTCGATCCGGACAACGGCCGTTTCCATCTGTGGCTGGGGCGCGTGTACGGCGAAAGGGCGGATCGGGCAAATGTTCTTGCCGCCGGAGTTCTGGCCGAAAAGGCGCGCGGAGAATTCGAGCACGCGGTGCAACTGAATCCGAACGACGAGGATGCCCGCCTCGATCTGGCGGAGTTCTATGTTCTAGCGCCCCGCGTCCTCGGCGGAGGCGAGCAGAAGGCCCGCGAACAAGCGCAGTCTATTGCAACCGTAGACCCTGGCCGGGAACACTGGGTTTATGCGCGCATCGCCGAACAGAAAAAAGACTTCGCCACCGCCGAGCGGGAATATCACCAGTACATCGACCTCAGCAAAGGCGACGCGCAAGCCTGGCTCAATCTGGCTTTTTTTCTCCGCCGCCAGTTGCGCATCGAGGAAATGGAGCAAGCCGTCGTCAAGCTCAGCCAAGCGCCTATCGCCAGGCGCGATACTCTGTTTGAAGCGTCCGAGATACTCTATCGCACCGGTCGCAGTTTTCCTTTCGCCACGGAACTGCTGCGCCGCTATCTCGCCGACGGTCCGGTGGAGGCAGCGCCGGCGTTCAAAGCCCGCTATCTGCTGGGTCTGTTGCTGGAAAAACAAGGCGACAAAGCAGGTGCTGCGCAGGAGTACCGTGCTTCGTTGTCATTGGCCCGGAACTTCGGTGTGGCCCAGCAAGCACTCAACCGAGTTGCCCCCTGAGGATGGCGAGATTCCCTTTACGCCTTGCGGCGCCCCCGATAACTTCCAAAGCTACTGTCCCGCTTGCGTCTGGCGCACTACAATTTGTGCGTCGCGGCGCTGCCGCGGCCCGATCCATGTGGTGACGAGATGAAGGTGACGAGATGAAGCTTCGATTGCCGCGGTGTTTGCGCCGCACAAATCTGCTCGCCTTATTTACTGCCGCACTGATGATCGCAACGCGCGGCCAGGCTGAACCGCTGCCTCTCGAGCGCGCCATTCGGCTGGCGCTCACGCACAGCACGACTTCGGCGATTGCGAATGCCGATGTCCAGCGGACCTTTGCCTCCTACCGGGAACTCCGCGACAACTACCTGCCGCAGCTAGCCATGGGTTCGGGCCTCGGCTGGTCCTATGGATTCCCGCTCACCATCGAAGGGGCGGCGCCGGCACTGGGGAATGCCGTCGCGCAGAGTACGATCTTCAACCCGGCGCAGTGGCAGCTAATGAAGGCAGCGAAAACGGATTGGCATGCTTCTGAGTTTCAGGACAAGAACCAGCGCAATGCCCTCATCCAGGACGTGGCCTTGACCTATGCTGAACTGGCCAAGTGGGAAGCGCGACTCGTGCGCTTGCAGCAGGACGAGGCCCAGGCGCGGCAAATGGAACAAGCAGTGGCCGAGCGCTTGCAGGAAGGCGTGGACAGCGCCGTCGACTTAAATAAGGCCAAGCTAACCGCAGCGCGCGTGCGTCTTCACCGGGCCGAGGCACGTGGCAACGCCGACGTCCTGCGGCGTCACCTCTCAAGCCTGACTGGTTTGCCGGTTTCCTCCATTGAAATCGCGCCCGAAACCATTCCCGCATTGCCGCCCGTCGCTCCGGAAGAAGATCTTTCGGAGAAAGCGGTTGCCTCCAGCCCCGCTATCAAGTTTGCCGAGCAGCATTCGCTGGCGCAGTCGATGCGGGCTTTGGCCGCGCATCGTGCTTTGTACCCGTCAATGGATTTCTCGGCCCAGTATGCGCGACTTTCCACCATCAATAACTGGAACGACTACTACCGAAAATTTCAGCCGGACAATGCCACGATCGGCCTTGCCATACGGATTCCGCTATTCAACGCCACCCAGCGCGCCCGCGCCAACGCCGCCAAGGCTGAAGCCCTCAAGGCGAAGAAGCAAGCGGACGCGGCTCGCGACCAGGTGGCGGAGGAAACGCTGAAACTGCAGCGCGCCGCCGAGCAACTCGAGGCCGCCCGCGAAGTGGCGCAGTTGGAGTATCAACTGGCCCAGTCGGGCCTGGAAGCCGCCCAAACCAGGATCGACGCCAAGACGGGCACCTGGCACGAATTGGCCGATGCACGGGTGCAAGCAGCCGAACGCTATCTGCTCTTCCAGGATGCCGATTTTGAATACCAGCGGGCCCGCATGAACCTGCTGCGCGCCACCGGAGATTTGGAGAAATGGGCGCTCCCGGCCACCGCTTCCACCAACCCGGCTGCAAAATGACGCAGAATGCACCTCATCCGGCCAGTACCCGATTCTCCCTTCTTAATGCGCCAAAGCGACGTTCGGCGAGGTTCCTTTGCGGATTAAGCTTCGCTAAGGCACACTCTGACAAAGGGTTCCACGCTTTTTGGCCCGGTCAGACACGTACCTGAATGGTAGCGTCGCCTGGGGTGGGTGCACCCATAAGAGTGCTAAAATAGAGACTCCCAATATGCCATTAAAAACACTGTTCTTGAATCCGCCTTCGTTTGAAAATTTCGATGGGGGCGCAGGCTCGCGCTGGCCCGCGACGCGTGAAATCGAATCGTACTGGTATCCGGTCTGGCTCGCCTATCCGACCGGGATGATCGAGGGGGCGCGGCTGCTCGACGCCCCACCTCACCACATCACAGCGGAAGAGACGATCCGCACCTGCAAGGACTACGAACTGCTCGTGCTGTTCACCAGCACCCCGGGGTTCCCCGGCGACGTCCGTATTGCCGAGGCCATCAAAGACAGCAATCCTCATATCAAAATCGCCTTCGTCGGACCCCACGTCAGCGTGCTGCCCGAGAAGTCTTTGATGGAAGCGAAAGTGATCGACGTAGCCTGCCGCAAGGAATTCGACTACTCCATCGTCGAATACGCGCAAGGCAAGCCCATCGAAGACATTCTCGGCGTTTCCTACCGCAAGAATGGACACGTGGTGCATAATCCCGACCGGCCAACAATCCAGGATCTGGACTCCCTGCCGCACGTGACCGATGTTTACCGGCGTGACCTGGATGTCCGCCGCTACAACGTACCCTTCCTGCTGAACCCCTTTGTGTCGCTGTACACCACGCGCGGATGCCCCGCACAGTGCACCTTCTGCCTCTGGCCCCAGACGCTCAGCGGACACCCCTGGCGCAAACGTTCCACCGACGACGTAGCGCGCGAAATGGCCAAGGCAAAAGATTACTGGCCATACGTGAAGGAGTTTTTCTTCGACGACGATACCTTCAACCTGCAGAAGGCCCGCACCATCGAATTGTGCGCCAAGTTGAAACCGCTGGGCCTGACCTGGTCATGCACATCGCGAGTCACAACCGACTTCGAAACACTCAAGGCCATGAAAGACGCGGGCTGCCGGCTCCTGATTGTGGGCTACGAATCGGGCGATCAGCAAATTCTGAAAAACATCAAGAAAGGCGCAACCGTCGAGCGCGCCCGCCAGTTCACCAAGGATTGCCACAAGCTGGGACTGGTCGTCCACGGAGATTTCATCATGGGCCTGCCGGGAGAATCGCGCGAGACCATCAAGAACACGATCAAGTTCGCCAAGGAACTCGACGTAGAGACGATTCAGGTTTCGGTGGCGCATGCTTTCCCTGGAACCGAGCTGCATGAATCCGCGATAAAGAATGGCTTCATGACCAGCGACACAAAAATGGTTGACGACCTCGGTCACCAGATGGTGCAGATCGAGTATCCGGGTCTGCCCGCGACGGAAATTCTTGCGGCAGTTCATGACTTCTACGATGCCTATTATTTCCGTCCCAAGGCTGCCTACCGCATCTTGAGGAAAGCGGTGTTCGACAACTCCGAACGCAAGCGCTTGTACAAGGAAGCGCGAACCTTCCTTAAACTGCGCGCCCAGCGCCACAAGTGGGTCAAGGAAAACCGCAAGGAAGAAGCGCCTGCCCCGGAACCGGTCAAAGCCTAGTGGAGACATTGAATCATTAAGGCATTGAATCATTGAGGCATTCGGAAAACCCAAGGGCCATTGACCTTAGATGATTAAATGTCTCAATGACTGAATGATGAAATGCCTCAATTGACCTTTCGAAAATACCTCGTTTTGGCGGGAATCACCGTATTCGCCACCGCGGGTGATTCCCTGCTGGCTCGCGGCATGAAAGAACTCGGCAACGTAAATGTCTCGCTGCACAACCTTTCCGGCCTGCTGCTGGCCATCCTCAATCCCTGGGTAACGGCTGGGAATCCTGTTCCTGCTGGCGTTTTTCGCTTGCTACATGTCCGCGCTTTCGTGGGCTGACCTCACCTATGTCCTGCCTGCCACATCGCTCGGATATGTGCTTGTTGCTCTGATTGCTCACTTCGGTTTTCATGAAGTAATCTCGCCGACGCGCTGGCTTGGCATTGCGCTGATCGCTGCGGGCGTGGGCTTCGTGGCCGCCGGCCCGTCGGTCACACCCAGTCGCCAACACCTCGATTCCCACGAACCTTCTCGCGATGCTCTCTCTCAGGAGGTGAAGTTATGAAAGACATGTACGCCTGGGCGGCGATTGGGCTCATCGTTCTGGCCTCGACCACTGGAGACGTGCTGCTCTCCTACTCCATGAAACGAGTTGGTGACGTCGGTGAACTCTGGAAGCGGCGCGGGGTACTGGCGGTGCTTGGGCGCGTGCTTCGAACGCCCACGTTTACTCTCGGCCTGATCGCGATGGCGATCGCGTTCTACAGCCTGCTCTTTGGCCTTTCGTGGGGTAATCTGAGTCTGGTCGTGCCCGCTTCCGCCTCGCTCACTTTTGTAGCCAACGCGGTAGCCGCACGCATTTTCCTGCACGAGCGCGTAGGGCGCCGGCGTTGGATTGCAGCATTGCTGGTAGCGGGCGGCGTGGTGCTGATGGCGGTCTGAACGGCCCTAACCGAATAAATCGACGCTGATCACCAGCGGCTGCGATGCCGCGATCCGACCCTGGCCAGGGAAGGCAGCCTTGTCAGGTTCCGAACTTTCTCCCGAAATTGCTCCCGAACTTTCTCTCGAACTTTCTCCCGAACTTTCCGCAGGCAGTATGGTCCCCAGAAAAGGAAACCGCTCGCTCAACATCGCCGCCTGAAGTTTTCCCTCCTCCAGTTGTTTTCTGAAGGACTCCGTACTTATGTCGCGGCGGGCAGCCTTGAGCTTATTCATGACCGCCTCCAATCTCGCCAACTCCGTGACCAGGTCCGCGAGCATGTGTTTTCCGCCAGCACTCAAGTGGACGAACTGTATGCCGGCTCCGAGGCGGCTCCGAAGCGCCCTCACCTCACCCACGGCTCGGAACGAAGCCGCGTTAACGCGCACGACGATCTCAGTTCGCACGCCGAAATCAATGGGCAGAGTAGTATCGACGCAGCACCCGCCGAGGCTCAGATCGAGATTTTTCCCGGAACGAAGATGCCGTCTGATGGGAGGCGGCTAATCCTCGCCTCACCACCGCATTTGAATCGTGTGCTACGGCGGCGATGGTCGTCTCCGCAATTGCCGTCGACGAGATCGTTGTCCGCATCGGTGCGCTCAGGCATGCTTACAAGATCGTATGTCGCGCGAAAACTCTTGAGCATGGCAGCAACGTAACGCCGGGTTGGAAACCGAAGTAATTGAAGTCGTCGCGGTACATCTCATCCAAACAGCCTCATCAAGCCACGCGGGGCCAGATCGGGGACGAGAAAGCTGGCGCCCTTGCCGCCGACGAGCCGCGCCACGCGCTTCCGCCGCCAGATAGCCACTGCGAACCGCGCCCTCCATGGTGGCGGGCCAGCCGGTCGCGGTCCAATCGCCAGCCAGAAAAACTCGCGGCCATGCGGTCTCTGGATTGGGCCGGTACTGGTCCATTCCCGGACGCGGTGAATACGTCGCATGCACTTCCTTGATCACCGTCGATTTCAGCAGTTTCGCGTCGGGTGCACTGGGGAAAAACTCTTGCGCTTCCTTCACCGCCATGTCGACGATCTCCGCCTTCGACTTTTCCACCAGGCTCCGGGAGCAGCTTACGACCAGCTCAATGTAGCTGCCGTTGCCGTTCTCGCCCGATTCTTTGTTGCGGCTTTCCTCGTTGCGAGATTCAATGAGCCGCGATTTGTGAAACATCCACTGGATGGTGCGGTCGAGCAGGACGGCGTGATCGAGCTCGCTGATTTGACGATCGAACCAGAGATGGATGCCGGTGATCGGCGATGTCGAGAACTGGCCAAGTGCCGCGGCCAGTGGCGCGGCCGACGTGAGTCTCAGGCAACATGCGCCCCAGGACATCAAAAGGAACAGCCAGCACCAGATAGTCGAATTTCTGTTCCTGTCCGTTCGTCGTCACATTTACCTGGCAAACGGCTACGGTTCGAAACGACTCCACGTCCGCGCGAAACTGTATCTCTCCACCACGCGCGCGGATGTAGTCGCCAGCATGCTGTACAGGTCGGTGAGCGGCACGGTTGGAATTCCCATGCGCCCGGCAGCGGCGCGATTTAAGAAACGACTCGCGCACCACCTGCGCCGCATAGGGAACGGAAACCCGATCGAGATCTTCATTCAAGGCGCTGACCAGGATCGTCTTCCAGAAACGCTCGATCGCTTGCCCGGTTTGCCCGTGACGTTTGAGCCAGTCGAGGAACGGCTCACCACGATCCGCCGGAATGCAAGGAGCGAGCGCCGCCATGGCGCGGCTGATGGCCAGCTTGTCGCGAAAATTCAAACAGTCAGCCCGGAGAAATGCCGGCGCGGTATGCAGCGGAGCGGGGAGCGCCTGACGGAGCGATCACGGATGCGCGTCCTCCCGGCTCGAGGAAAGTCAGCTTCTCATACCAGCGAATCTTGTCCTCCACTCCCGCTCGCCGATAGAAATCGAGCAGGTTGGTGCAGCAGCCGAGCAGCACATGCTGGCAATTGTCGACAATTTCGCCGGTGCCGGGATGCTGATAAGAAGAGGCGCGCCCGCCAAGATATGGTCGGCGCTCAAAGAGCGATACGCGAAAACCGGCCTTCAGCCAGGGCGCATCCAGCGGCGAGGCCGGCCAACCCGCCTCCGGCGATAGCGACCGTAGAAGGATGTGTCGTATCAGGATAGATCGACTTAGGATAAATCGGATTAGGGTAGTTCGAATTAGAAACGGTCGAATTAGGGTCGTTCGAGGGCGGCATCACACTAAGCGCTTCAGGATTCCTTTTCCGAGGACAGTGAGTTTTTCGGGAACGGTTAATCGGACGCGCTCACTGAAAACGTCATACTGCTTCGAAGCAATTTTTTCGAGCAGGCGGCGATAGATGGTAATGAGAACCCACAGGGCGGGCTGACTATCTTCATTCACCAGCGGGATCAGCTCTTCTCCGGCGCTGTAGCACTCGCGAGCGCGGTCGGCCTCTATCGCCAGCAACGCACGGATGCGGGCAACATCAATCTGTGGCGCGGCCAGATCGGCGGCCGAGAGGCCGCACTGCGCCAGATCCTCTTGCGGAAAATAAACCCGGCCCATGGCCGCGTCTTCTTTGACGTCGCGAATAATATTCGTAAGCTGAAATGCCAGACCGCAGCGTTCGGCAAGCGGCTCCGCGGCAGGATCGTTATACCCAAAGATTCTGATGCACACTAATCCAACCACCGAGGCTACACCGTAGCAATACTGGCGCAACTCTTCAAAAGTCTGGTAACGCGCCGCCAGCGGCGCACCGGCGGAGGGCTCCGGTTCAGGGTAATCGAGGTCCGCGGCCGTGCCGAAGGCGAGCTGGTCGAGAAGCCCAAATGGGATCTGGTAAGTGCGCTGCGCATCGGTCAGCGCCAGCAGTACCGGGTCATCCGTTGGCTGTGCTGCCAAGGCGCGGTGAACTTTATCCAGCCATTCCGCCAGCTTGTTGTGACGATCGTCGGGGCTTAGCGTGTTGTCGTCAGCGATGTCGTCGCACCGCCGCATGAAGGCGTATACCGCGCTCAACGCATTACGTTTCCGCCGTGGAAGCACCACAAACCCGTAGTAGAAATTTTTTGCTGCGGAGCGGGCGATACTCCGGCAAACCGAGTACGCCATATCGAGCTGTGAAGCCGTAGGCGCAAACTGCACGGGCGGATTTCCCACGGCGGTGCTCATCGTTCCTTCTCCCGCGGCTTTCTCAGCACCTTCCCCAGCGCGGCACGAGCGACCAGGGCCAACTTCCGGGCCTTCGAGATTGCGGGGCGCCTGCCGAGCACAGCGTAGCCTTGGCGCTCGATTGCGTTCAGAATTTCCTGCCCGCCGCGGCTGAAGAGTTCGATGTCGGTGGCCAGTTCGCGCTCGACTTTCGCGATCAGCGGCATGCCTTGCGCAAACCACTCCCGCGCGCGTTCCACTTCAAACCTCATCATCTCGCAGAATGCGGCAGTGTTTTCGCCGTCCCGTATTGCGGCTTCACTCACGCCGAAGCGGCGCAGGTCTTCGAGGGGAAGATAAATTCGTCCCTTGGCAAAGTCCGCGCTCACGTCCTGCCAGAAGTTCGCGAGTTGCAGCGCGGTGCAGGTGTAATCGGAAAGCAACTGGCGCTCGCAATCGCGGTATCCGCACAGATAGAGCACCAGGTGGCCCACCGGATTCGCCGAATACCGGCAATAGCCCAGCAGATCTTTGAACGTTTCGTAGCGGCTGACCCTTTGATCCTGCCGGAAAGCGGTCAGCAAATCTGCAAACTCATGTTTCGGAATTTCAAACGTGCGCACGGTTTCGGCGAGCGCGACAAACACAGGGTGCCGCGCGCGTCCAGAATGACCTTCGTAGCACGCGTTCAACTCCGCCTCCCACTGATCGAGCAACTGCAGCGATGCGGCGCTGTCGCCGGCCTCGTCCCCCAAATCGTCCGAGATGCGGCAATACGCGTAGACGTTGAAGAAATGCTGGCGCAGACGCTCCGGAAGAAACCAGGATGCAACCGAAAAATTCTCGTAATGCGAGCGCGCCAGGCGGCAGCAATATTCGCGCGCTTCGGCTTCCGAAGGCGCTTGCTCAGGGATGGCGTACTCCGGCGGCAGTGCACTCCAGGCGGAGCGGAGCGGCGCAATCGAGGGATGGCTGGCTGCAGTTATCATCGAAATTCCTAGCCACAGAGGAGACAGCTTGCTCGCGGAGCGCCGGGCGTGCTCGCCCGCTTGGACGGGCGAGACGCCCATCCCTCCATCGCATGATCATCGCGGCCGCTCCCGCCCTAGTGACCCGGGATAATCGCAGTCTTGATATCCCCGTTGCGGTTCAGCATGTGCCGCAGCACATCGTGCAAGCGCGAAAGCGGCGCTTCACCGGTAATGTAGTCGGTGCCGCAAACTTTCTTCTCGGCGATCAAGCCGAAGGCGCGGCGCACCGTCTCCGGGGTGTGATGGAAAGTCGCTTTCAAAGTAATTTCCGAGTAGTGCAAGCGGTTGGTGTCCAACTGCACCTTGGTTCCCGAAGCGCACCCGCCGAAGAAATTCACGGTGCCGCCCTTGCGCACCATCTGCACGGCCCACTCCCAGGCTTCGGGGCGGCCCACGGCTTCGATCGCCACATCGGCGCCGCGCCGCTCGGAGGTTAACTCGCGCACCGCCTCCACCGGATCTTTCACCTTGGTAATCTGCACCACCTCGTGCGCGCCCTTTTTGCGCGCCAGTGAAACCTGCGAGTCGCGCTTGACGACCGCAATCACATTGCAGCCGATGGCCTTGGCTACCTGCACAAACATCAGGCCAATCGGTCCGCCGCCAATCACCGCCACGGTGTCGCCGATCTCGACTCCTGTTTCATGCAGGCCGCGCAGACACACAGGCAAGCGGCTCAGTCATCGCGGCATCCTCGAAGGTGACATTCGAAGGCACGACGAGCATATTGGTTTCCACAATGCGCCGCGGAATCCGGATGTACTCGGCATAGGCGCCATTGTTGAACAGCAGATCTTCGCAGAGGTTTAGCTGGTGCTTGGAGCAATAGAAGCACATGCCGCAGGGAGCCGAGTTGAGCGCGACCACGCGCATGCCCTTCTTGAAGCCGCGCACGCCCTCGCCGACTTCCTCCACCGTGCCCGCCAGTTCATGCCCGAACAACGCCGGCGGCACAATCATGCGGGCGTGATAGCCGCGCTGATACACCTTCAAATCCGTGCCGCAGGTGAGCGCGACGTGGACCTTGACCAGAACTTCGCCGTCACCCACACGGGGGATCGGCACCCTTTCAATCTTGATATCTTCTTTGCCGTAGAGGACGGCAGCCGTCATCTTGCCATTCACAATTGATGTCCTTCCCGCACGCTGCCCGGCTGGATGACGATCTTCATCGAGTCCGGTCGAGGATGGGCAGCCAGATTCAGCGCTTCCACACCGCTTTCGAGCGGGAAACGGTGGCTGATAAGCCGTTCCAGATCCATTTCACGGTTCATGACGAAGCGCACTGACTCCTCCTGCAACTCAACAGATGCACTGTAGGATCCCAGCAAAGCCTTTTCATCCACACACACTGCCGCCGGATCAATCGTGGCCTCGCCCCGCACCGTCTGCGCAAACAGCAACACTCGACCTCCCGGACGCGTCGCATCCATAGCAGGGCGGATCAGCCCGCTTCCGCCGACTGCCAAAATCACAGCGTCAGCCCCGCGCCCTTCAGTCATTCCCCGAACGGTTTGACCGGCGTCAGCCTTGGAAGCGTCGATTGTCAGATTGAGGCCGAAGCCATTAGCTATTGTAAGCCTCGCTGGATACAAATCGGAAGTAATCACCCGAGTCCCCGCCCGCTTCGCCAAGGTCGCCAGGATCAGGCCAATCGGACCCTGGCCGATCACCAGCACCGTCTCCCCCGCTTCGAGACGAAGGGTCTCAATACCTTTGATGCAAGTATTCACCGGCTCTACAAAGCACGCCTGCTCAAAGCTGACGCCGTCCGGGATGCGCTCCGTTCCCTTCTCCACAATCCAGTCCATCACCCGGACGTATTCCGCAAATCCTCCACCCGACGGCTCGAACCCTGCCGTGCATCCGACTTTCTTGTAAGTAGCGCACTGGGCGAAGGTCTTGTGGCGGCAGTAATAACATTCTCCGCACGGGATGTGATGAAAGGCCACAACCCGTTCGCCGGCAACGAACTTGCGAACCCCTTGCCCCACTTTCGCCACGACGCCTGAAGTTTCGTGACCAAAAATGCGAGGCGCGGAGTGGGAGCCGGTAGCGATCTTTTTAAGGTCGGTCCCGCAGATTCCGCAGGTGTGGACTCGAACCAGAATCTCCCCAGGCCCGACTCCAGGCACCGGCACTTCTTCCATGCGCACATCGTTGACGCCACGGTAAACGGCAGCTCGCATCGTAGAAGGCATCTCGTGTCTTTCGCTTTCAACGGCCAACGTCGATCCCGATGGCGGTGCCGATGTCAATTTCGATGTCCGAGCAATTTCCATAGCGGACCTTATTGTTTCCCCTCAGTCTAGTCGCGATCGCGTAACTGTCACAGCCGTCGACTCCAGCTTGCCGGTGGCGCGCGCGTCCTCGCCCGGCTGGACCGTTCCTGGCTCAGGCCAGGCGGGCGAGACGCCCGTCCCTCCACCGAGATTCTCACGGCCGAGATAATTCACGAGCGCGCTGCAAAGAGCATGACTTGCCTTGGAACTGTTCCGCGCCAGCGCAATGGTAGTCCCCCACAGCCACGGACGCACCGCCACATAACACGCAAACCCGACGGAATGAAAACTCCCATCCTTCGCCACAAAGCGAGCCAGCGCGGGCAGGTCGAAGTCGGCAGCATCGGAGATGGCTTTCAGAGCGCCGAACTCGACTCCCCGCGCCTGCCCTCCTTGCGCCACGGCCGCCGCTTCCATGTCCACCGCAATCGCTCCATACGCTTTGCCCAATCGAATCTTCTGCGCCTGATCAGCCACGGTCGCGGAACTCACTAGTATTCCTTCGCCCGATCCGCTTTCTGTTCGGGCGCCATCGGCAGCATTGATCACCATGCGCGGCTCAAGAACATGCCCGACCTGCAAACCACCATCCACCGCTCCGGCAAAACCGGCTGATACCACCCGCACGGGATGGACTTCCCGAATCACCGCTTCGGTCGCCCGGCGCGCAGCTTCGGCTCCAATGCCGCCGCACACCAGAACTGCTTCGCCATTTTCAAAAAGACGATATCGCCGCCCGTCGTGTTCCATCACCCTGACCTTCCACCTTCGAATCAGCGGTCGCACCTCGCGCTCCATCGCCGCAACGATCGCAATCCTGATCTTGACGACTCTAGACATAGCCGTTCGCGCGGAACCACTCTACCGACCGCCGCAGCGCCCCATCGACTGGAACCGTCCGCCAGCCCAGTTCCCGCTCCGCTTTCGCTGAACTCACAAACATCATCTTGCGCCCCATGCGCACGGTGTCAATGGTCACGCGCGGCTCGCGGCCCAGAACCCGGCCGGTCACCATCTCGTCCACCACTCCCGCCGCCAGCGCAAAAATGTAAGGCAGCTTCACGGTCGGCGACGGCAAGCCGGTAATCGCGGCCAGACGGTCCAGAATCTGCTTCAGCGTAAGATTCTCTCCGCCCAGGATGTAGCGCTCGCCTGATCTTCCCTTCTCCAACGCCTGAATATGACCGCGGGCACATTCGGTCGCATCCACCAGGTTCAAGCCGGTTTCCACGTACGCCGGAAATTTTCGCTTCAAAAAATCCAGTACGATTCTCCCGGTCGGAGTCGGCTTGATATCGCGCTCGCCGATCGGCGTCGTGGGATTCACAGTCACCACATCGACCCCGGATCTCGCAGCCTCGAATGCCACTTGCTCCGCCATGAACTTCGAACGCTTGTAGTGCCCGATCATATCCGCGATGCCGACCGGGCTCTGTTCGTCCGCTACGTTCCCTTTGTTCGTGCCCGAAGTAAAGCCCATGGTCGCGACGCTCGACGTGTACACCACGCGCCGTACACTCTGTTTCCGCGCCGCTTCGAGCACCGCTCGCGTGCCCTCCACATTCGAGCGATACATTTCGTTGGAATCTCGCCCGCGCACCCACAGCCTGTAGTCGGCCGCCACGTGAAATACCACGTCGCAACCGGAAAGCGCCTTCTCAATCGAAGCGGAGTCCCGCAAATCTCCGACAACTCGGTCTGCCGCCAAGCCGTCAAGGTTGCGCAGGTCGCTCGTCGGACGCACCAGCAGCCGCAACTCGGCTCCCTGCTCCGCCAGAACGCGCGCAACATGACTCCCAAGAAATCCCGTGGCGCCGGTAACGAAAGCTAGCATTCAGCTCTCAGCATTCAGTTTTCAGCTCTCAGTTTTCTGGTCCCAACTCCGGGCGATGACTGCATGCTGATAGCTGACGGCTGATGGCTAACTGCTGCTCTTCTCCGCCATCACCTTCGAATAGGTCGTAAGCGCAAGCAGCGGGAAATACTCGCGGTACAGGTGATATTTCAGGTAGAACACGCGCGGAAAGCCCGTGCCAGTGAAGAAAGGCTCGTCCCACGAACCGTCTTTGTTTTGCGTGCGCAGCAGATAAACCATGCCGCGGGCCACGCATTCGCTGCGCGTGTCGCCTACAGCCAGCAGCCCCATGATTGCCCATGCGGTCTGCGAAGCGGTGCTTTCGCCCTGCCCGCGAAGGTTGGGATCGTCATAGGAGCCCACGGTCTCGCCCCAGCCGCCATCGGCATTCTGCACCGATCGCAGCCACTCCGCCGCCTGCTGGATCATGGGATCGTTACGATCCACGCCCATCGCTTCCAGACCGCGCAACACCTGCATCGTGCCATAGATATAGTTCACGCCCCAGCGTCCGAACCAGCTTCCATCCGGCTCCTGCTCTTTACGAATAAACTTGATCGCCCGCTTCACCGCCGGATGGTTCTGGGCGTATCCATAGGTCGCAAGGCACTCGAGAATCCGGCCCGTAATGTCGACGGTCGCGGGATCAAGCATGGCGTTGTGATCGGCAAAGGGCACGTACTGGAACACCATGCGGTCGTTGTCTTTGTCGAACGAGGCCCAGCCTCCATCCTTGCACTGCATCGACAAAATCCAGTCGATCGCCCGTTGCACCGACTCCCTCTGGTAGCGCCCGTTCGGATGCTCGACCTGGCTCAGCGCCAGGCAGACCATGGCAGTGTCGTCCACATCGGGATAAAACTCATTATTGAACTCAAAGTACCAGCCGCCCGGCTCCCCTTTCGGATTCTTGATCTTCCAATCTCCGGGCTTGCGCACCTGCTTCTGCAGTATCCAGTCGGCGCATTTCACCAGCCGCGGATCGCTCGCCGGAACCCCCGCCTCGCCCAAAGCAAACAGCGCGTACGCCGTATCCCACACCGGAGACATGCAGGGCTGCATGCGGAATGTATCGCCCTCTTCGATGCCCAACTTTTCAAACTCATCAAGCGCTCGAATGACCTGCGGATCGTCGACGGAATACCCCAGGCAGCGCAGCGCGATGATCGAGTTCATCATCGAGGGATAGATCGCGCCCAGACCATCGCTCATCTCGAACCGCGCCAGCATCCATTTCTCCGCCTTCTTCAGAGCCAGCGAACGCAGCGGGCGGATGTGCACACGCTCTGCCCAGTGGGTAATGCGATCCAGCACCAAAAAGAAATTGCGCCACGAAATCCGCTTCTTGGCCCAGTGCAAATGCATGCGCGACTTGTCGCGTCCGCCGACGAACAGCTCTTCCACCCCCATTTCGTCGGGAATCTTCTTGAACGGCTTCTTCGCGTAGCAGATCGAAAGCGGCACCAGGATCGCCCGCGACCACGAAGAAATCTCGTAGATATTGAACCAGAACCAGTTGGGAAAGAGCACGATCTCCGGCGGAACCGCGGGCACCGCATCGTAATCGTACTGTCCAAAGAAACACAGATAGATCTTGGTGAATGTATTGACTTCGGTCACGCCGCCCATTTCGAGAATTTTCTCGCGGGCGCGTTCGAGCGCGGGATGATCCGCCGCGAATCCGGCCAGTTTCAGCCCGAAGTAGGCCTTCACCGAAGCGCTGATATGGGATGGACCGCCGGCGTAGGTGTTCCAACCGCCATCTGTATTCTGGTGGTTCAGGATGTAGCGAGCGGCCTTGCCGATGCGTTCCTGGTTGCCCGTGCCGAGCAGTGCATGGAGCAGGATGTAATCGGACTCGAGGGTGGTATCGGCTTCCAGTTCTCCGCACCAGTAACCCTCTTCGTGCTGCTGCGAGAAAAGATAGTTGCGGGCCGCATCGACGGCCACGGCGACCCGGCTCCCCAGGTCGTCTATCTTTCCAAATCGCATCTGCGGCGCCGAGGCCGAACTAAAGGGGGAGGATTCTTCCATCTACAACTCCACGGCTACGGCCGGCGCCGCGGCTATCGTTTCCACGATCTCCGGCGGCAATCCAAAGCGTACGTTTTCCGGCATGATTTCCAACTCCTGCACATCGCCAAACCCTTGTCCGGCCAGGTACTCCACTACTTCCTGCACCAGGTGTTCAGGAGCCGATGCTCCCGCAGTCAGGGCCACCGTCTTCACCCCATTCAACCACTGCGGCCGAATATTGCGGCAGTCATCAATTAGATGCGCCGGGGTGCCCAAACTGCGAGCCACTTCCACCAACCGCTTGGAATTTGAACTATTGTCGGAGCCAACCACCAGCAGCAAATCGGCATCGGAGGCCACGTGCTTCACGGCCACCTGCCGGTTTTCCGTGGCATAGCAGATGTCCTGCGCCGCCGGACCTTTAATGTTCGGAAACCGCTTGCGCAGAGCCGCGATAATGTCGCGCGTCTCATCCAGGCTAAGCGTCGTCTGGGTCAGGTAGGCCACGCGG
Source organism: uncultured Acidobacteriaceae bacterium (assembly GCA_963779995.1). Classification (GTDB taxonomy): domain Bacteria; phylum Acidobacteriota; class Terriglobia; order Terriglobales; family Acidobacteriaceae; genus Acidiflorens. The sequence continues at coordinate 681,702 of CAVZZY010000002.1, forward strand.
CCGGGGTCGGGCAACGTCACCGACGCGACTTCCGCTGGCGACCCAACGACCTGAGTCACCGCCGGCGCCTCGCCCAGCGTGCCAATCACTTCGTCGTGATCGCGATGCCCGATCAGGATCAGCGAATAGCCTTCCCTCGCGAACTTCACCGCCTCCACGTGCACCTTGGTGACCAGCGGACAGGTCGCATCGATCACGCGCAACTTCCGCACTTTGCTCGCCTCGCGTACTTCCGGCGAAACCCCGTGGGCGCTGTAGATGACGCGTTCGCCCTCCGGAACTTCGTCCACGCTATCGACAAAAATTGCGCCCTTCTGTTGCAGTTCCTCAACCACGAAGCGGTTGTGGACGATTTCCTTGCGCACGTAAATCGGCCGCCCAAACGCCTCCAGCGCAATCCGGACAATATCGATCGCCCGCACCACTCCCGCGCAGAATCCCCGCGGCTTCAATAACAGCAAGCTCTTCGTGTGCAAAATCCTGGTCTCAGACAAGCTGTTTCCCCCACCCACTTAGGGTACACTTTCTCACTGAAAAAGATGCTTTAAGAGTATCGAAAGATGTACCCTCAGGTCAATGTAAGCCTTTGAGGCTGTGAGGATTAGCAGCGGGCGGGGAAAACGGACGGGTGAACGGGAGGGGTGCCTATGTGGTGTTCATCTTCTACGTCGAGAAGGGCCCGGGGACATGGAGAACAAGCCCCGGAGGGGCGACCGAGCTAAGCCCAGCGCTTCAGCGCTGGGAAAACTGAACCAAATGATTTCGAGTCCCGGAGGGACGACCGAGTTCTCACTTCCTAGCGCTGGGCAACACGCTACTGCTCGAACCCCAGAACCTTCAGTTCGCGATCAGTCAGCGACGCGGAAGCGTCCTGCGTGTACTCAACCTATTCACTCACCCATTCGCCTTGATCATCTGCTCAGCATGTTTCCGCGAAGTCTCCGTCAGCTTGGCCCCGGACAACATGCGCGCCACTTCCTCGGTGCGTTCTTCGCCGCTAATCTGCCGGACGGTGGTCTTCGCGCGCCCCCCAGATTCCCGCTTCTCAATAAGAAAGTGGTGGTCGGCGAAGGTTGCGATCTGCGGCAAGTGAGTAACGCAGAGCACCTGGTTGCCTTTGGAGAGCGCCTTCAATTTCTTCCCCACGGCCTCGGCGGCGCGCCCGCCGATGCCGGTATCAATCTCGTCGAAGACCAAAGTGCGCTGCGCCGCCGCCGACTTCTTCTTTTTAGTTGGATCGCCCCCCGGATTCGTCCCCGCTTCGACGCTCGCCTTCAACGCCAGCATGACGCGCGAAAGTTCTCCGCCCGAAGCAATCTGCTCCAGCGGGCGCATGGTCTCGCCCACGTTGGTCGTAATGCGATAGATCACCTGGTTGATGCCCGAAGAGGACCAATGTTCTTCGCCCTCGTTTTCTTCGACGACAATGCGAAAGCTGGCGCGCATGGCAAGGTCGTTGACCTCGGCCTCGACCAGCTTCTCCAGCTTCCGTCCCGCCTCCAGCCGTTTGCGCGATAGTGTGCGAGCGGCCTTGCGATACTCCTCGGCAGCCACGGCCAGCATCGCCCGCAGTTCAAGTAGTACCTGATCTTTATTCTCCATCTCCAAAAGCTTGCGCCGGATGTCATCGCCAAAAGCAATCGTTCCTGCGAGCGTCGGCCCGTACTTGCGTTTCAGACGATCCAGCAGCGCCAGCCGCTCTTCGATTTCCGCAAGTCGCTCGGGCGAAGCCTGGATCCCTCCGGCATAATCGCGCAGCGTCGCTCCCACATCTTCGACGCTGATGCGCGCCGACTCCAACTCCGCGAGCGCCTCCTGAAACTTCGGCTCGTAACGAGCCAGTTCCTCCAGGTGCTTCTGCGCGGCACGCAGGCTCGACGAAGTGGAGGCGTTGCCCTCATAGAGCAGGTCGAAGGCATTGATGGCCGCGCCGTAGATTTTCTCGGCATTGGCCAGGACGCGCTTCTCGGCTTCCAGTTGCTCATCTTCGCCTGCCCGCAGACGCGCCTCTTCGATTTCACGGCACTGGAAATTCCACAGGTCCAGCAGCCGCATGCGATCCTGCTCGTCCTGTTCGAGCTCCGCGATGCGCCCGCGAATCTGCTTCCAGTGTGCGAACCCGCCGGATACTTCCTTCAACTCGACTCCGGCGTAAGCATCGAGCAGCTCCTGCCGCGCCGCGGCATCGAAGTTTACGATGGACTCATTCTGCGCGTGGATCACCGCCAGGTGGGGCGCAATCTGTTTCAGCACCGCCACCGTCGCTGGCTGATTATTGATGAAGACCCGTCCCTTGCCGCCGGCGGCAATCTCGCGCCGCAGAATCAGCGAGCCGTTCTCCGCGTCCAGGCCGTTGGTTTCGAGTATCCCGGCGATGGAACGCGCCGCCGCCCCGTCGCTCTCAAACACCGCCGCGACCACGGCCCGCTCTGCGCCCGTGCGGATCACATCCGAGGAAGCTTTTTCCCCCAGCAGCAATCCCAGCGCGTCAATCAGAATCGACTTGCCCGCCCCGGTCTCGCCGGTCAGAAGATTCAGCCCAGCCGCGAATTCGATCACGACATTGTCGATCACCGCGTAATTTTCGAGTCGAAGTTCGGCCAGCACAAGGGTCCTTCGATCTTTAGTTCATGACGAAGTTCATACCGATTTTCGAATGCATGGCAACCTTTAGTTCAACGATCTTAATTCACCAATCTCTAGTCAACGCGATCAGTAATTTACGCGCAGGATAGCACAGACTGGATAGCACCGACCGGTGCGCGCGGGGGTGCGCGAAACAGGCTGCGCGGTAGGCCAAACGGGCTAGCCCAAATCATTTTCCAAATGCACTTCTGATTTTGCTTCGAGAGCGAGCGCTCGGGGAAGATTGCAGTCATGCGATCCTTTCTCCCAGTCCTAATCATATTCGTAGTCGCATCGCTACTGTTTTGCCTTGCGCCTGCGTCCGCATGGGCGCAGCAACTTGAATGCAACCCTTGCAGTTACGCCTTCGGTAATGTTGCGGTCGGCGCTTCCAGTACCTATTCCATCGAACTCACGAACACCGGGAGCGCTGCGCTGAGCATCACCTACAAATCGAGAGGTGGAAGTACTGTGTTCTGGTTCGGCACTTTCACTCTGCCAGTCGAGGTCAAGGCCGGGGCAAGTCTCGAGTTGCCCGTTATCTTCAAGCCGACTGCCAGTGGATCCTTCACCGCGGTCATGACGCTCAAGAGTACAGCCGAGAATTCTCCACTCTCGATTGATTTCTCGGGCACCGGCGTGGTCAAAGGCAGTGCGGCACCGGCACTGGGAGTGACGCCTGCAACCCTGAGTTTCGGTAGCGTCACAGTGGGGTCCAGTGCCAGCCTGCAAGCTACGCTCACCGCCTCGAATACCGCCGTAACCATCTCGTCCGACGCGTCGACGAGTTCGGAGTTCGTCCTATCCGGACTGACTCTGCCCGCAACCATCGCGGCTGGGAAGAGCGTTGCTGTCACGATTCAATTCACGCCCAACGCCTCCGGCGCCGCCTCCGGCCAAGCCGGGTTCACCAGCAATGCCACAGGCTCGCCCACCGTCGCGAAGTTGACCGGTACGGGCGTGGCGCAGAGTTCCAATTATGTCTCCCTTTCCTGGGCTGCAGCGAGCGGGAGCCCGGTGGGATACAACGTATTCCGCGGCACCGCCAAGGCAGGTCCCTTCGACCAGATCAATACCGCGCTGAATGCCTCGACCAGCTACACCGACGATACGGTTGTGGCCGGAACGACCTACTATTACGTCACAACTGCAGTAAACGCCGAAGGTGCAGAAAGCGCCTATTCAAATGTAGCGGAGGCAGTGGTTCCGAACTAATAGCCATCGAAGCCCAATCCAGATGCAAGCTGCCCGACACCGCTCAGCGACGCATTGACCGATGCGATACCCTGGCGGGGCGTCCCGCCACCCTGGTCTATAATCTTGAGCAGGGGTTCTCCCTAAACCAATGCATTTTTCTTCCGTCCTCCTGTTCTTTGTCGGCGGCGAAATCGTTGATCTCGTCCTTCAGACCGGTCCGGTCGCTAAGACCGTGCTCTTTTTGCTCATCGCGTTCAGTGTGCTCTCCTGGGCCGTCATTCTTTCCAAGTGGCGGCTCATCCGCCGCGCGCGCGGGCAGAGCGGACGCTTCGTCCGTGTCTTCCGCAAGGCGCAGCGTATGCAGGACGTTGCCTCGGTTGCCGACCAGTTCCGTCCCAGTCCGCTGGTGGGTGTATTTGAAGGCGCAGTCGCGGAGTTCAAGCGCCAGATGGGAACAACCGGCGGCATCCACAACCTGGTGGCCATTCAGCGCGCCATGCAGATCGCATCTTCCGAGGAAGTCACTCGCCTCGAACGCAATGTCCCGTGGTTGGCGATTACAGGCGTCGTTACGCCGTTCATTGGACTGTTCGGAACTGTCTGGGGAATCATCGATGCCTTCCACGGGCTGGGCACCGCGGGTGCGGCGACTTTGCGTGCGGTCGCTCCTGGAATTTCCGAAGCCCTGGTTACCACCGCCGCCGGCCTGGCTGCCGCCATCCCGGCGGTGATCGCCTACAACCTCATCATTAGCTCCATTCGTGAAATGGCCTCGCGCAACGACGACTTCGCGCTCGAGATGCTGAATCTGGTGGAGCGACAAACCGTCGAGCGCCAGCAAGCGCCCCAGGTCAGCGAGGTACGGCGCTGATGGCCTTCACCTCCGCCAACGGACGCACCCAGACCGCGCTCGCCGACATCAACATCACGCCGCTGGTGGATGTCGTGCTCGTGCTGCTCATTATTTTCATGGTGACCGCGCCCGTGCTGCAGTCCGGAATCGAAGTCAATGTACCTCACACCCGCACCGTCAAAGAGATCACCGAAGAGCGGCTGGTCATCAGCATCGACAAATCGCAAAGAGTTTTTCTCGGCAACGATCCCATCAACATCAACCAGATCGGAGCGCGCCTGAAGCAGAGGATTCGCGACCCGCAACACCAGTCGATCTTCTTGCGCTCCGACGAAGATGTTCCCTTTGGCGCCTTCGCCACCGTGATGGACGCCATCAAGCAGGCGGGCATCAGCAACGTCAGCATCGTTACCCAGCCGATGGATACCCATGGCGGCCATCGCTGATATTGATATGTATGACATCTATTCCGAACACGGCCAACTGCGCCGGCCTCTGGCCTGGTCGCTCGGACTGCATCTGGCGTTCGCGGGCTTTGTCGTGCTCTACACAATGTTCATTCATGGCTTTCGTGGTGAAGGCTGGGGCAGCGGCGGAGGAGGAGATGCGATGGGAGCAACCCTCGTGAGCTCGGTTCCCTTGCCCGCCAACCCCACAGAGACAACGAATGTCCTGGCAACGGAATCCAAGGGTCTTTCGAAGTCGCAGCCCATGGTTCAGGAAAAGGAACCCGAAGCGATTCCGATTCCCGACAAGAACACGAAGGTCAAACCCAAGCCTGTGACCAGCGCTACCAAAAGGAAGCCGGAACCAGAGCCCCCCGAGTCGAATCAAATTCCGTATGGCGAGGGTGGCCCGGTCAGCGGCCCGTACACCATGAGCGCGGGAGGCGCCAAGGGCGGATTTGGATTTACCGGAAGTGGCGGCGATTTCGGCAGCCGCTACTCTTGGTACGTGCAAACCGTACAGCGGAAAGTCACCGAAAACTGGCTGAAGTATGAAGTCGACCCGCGCATCGCCGAGGCGAAACGTGTTTATCTGACTTTTGATATCGCACGCGATGGACACCCATCGAATGTCCAAATCGAGCAGTCGAGCGGTGTGCCGTCGCTGGATCAGTCGGCCGTTCGCGCGCTTCAACGCATTGATAACTTCGGCCCGCTGCCGCCCGATTATTCGGGAAGCAAAGTGTCGGTAGAATTCTGGTTCGATTACAAGAGGTAGGTCAGTCGTTGGTGTTTTGAAAGGGCGCGGCGTGTCTTGAAAGGGCGCGGCTTCAGCCGCGCCGTAAGAGCTACGTGAGGAAAGCGCCTTTAGGCGCTGAGGCCGCGAGATTGGAGTTTAGCCACGAACTGCCAACAACTAAAGACCCACGACCAGCGACCAACGACTAAACAGGAGCAAGAATTGAGCAACTCAGTTTGCCCCATCCAACATCACATAGAAGGAAGGCGATTTCGCTCGCATAGCATGGGGATTACGTCGCGCCACGGTCTCAAATCCCAGCTTGGCCGCCAATATAAGGTTTTCATTGTTGTCACGCTGTTGCTCCTTTTGGCGGCCACCAGTTCCGCGCAGGACTGGATTCGCACTGGCACCGGCCTCGGCGTCGAGCGCGTGCGCCTGGCCGCTTCCGACTTCAAACCCTCGACCAGCGACGCCCAGAATGCCAACCTGCTGAAGACCTTCAACGAAGTGCTGTGGAACGACCTCGACAACGCCGGAATCTTCGATTTCGTCTCCAAGAGCTTTTATCCGCTGGAGGAGCCGGGGCAACCCTCCGAAATCAATTTCACGGCATGGAATTCCCCGCCGCCCAACACCTCCATGCTCGCGTTCGGCAATCTGGGCGCAGCCGCCGGCAAAGTTACGGTACAGGGTTGGCTCTACGACGTAAAAAATGAGAAGTCGCCGCAAGTACTCGGCAAGCAATACTCCGACAATGCCACCACCGACGCCGTGCGCGTCATCGCACATCGCTTTGCCGACGAAATCATCTTCCGTCTGGGCGGAGGCGTACAGGGAATCGCCGAAACCAAGATCTATTTCGTCAGCGAGCGCACCGGCCACAAAGAAATCTGGATGATGGACTACGACGGAGCCAACCAGCAGCAGATCACGCACCTCGGAAGCATTTCCCTGTCGCCGCGCATCTCGCCCGATGGTTCGCGCCTGGCCTTCAGCTCGATCAACAAGGGCGGTTGGGAAATCATGATGTACTCATTCGATCTCAACCGCATGGTCAGCTTCCCGCGTTTTGGAGGCATGAATCTTTCGCCGTCCTGGTCGCCCGAGGGCAAGATCGCTTTCTCCTCCTCGCGCAACGGCTATCCCAACATTTTCGTGGTCGACGCATCCGGAGGAAACTCGCTTCGCCTGACCAACGACAAAGGCCCGGACGTTTCGCCCACATGGAACCGCAAAACCGGCGCCCAGATCGCCTTCGTCAGCGGACGCACCGGCCTGCCGCAGATCTATACCATGGAGGCCGACGGCACCAACCTGCAGCGCGTCACCGATCAGGGCTACGCGGTTTCTCCCAACTGGTCGCCCAACGGGCAGTTTCTGACCTTCTCCTGGATGCGCAAGTACGGGCCAGGTGAGCCGGGTGCCAACGACCTTTATCTGATGGACGTCGCCAGCAAGCAGTGGGTGCAACTCACCCACGACGCGGGCCGCAACGATTTTCCCTGCTGGTCTCCCGACGGTCGGCACATTGTGTTTCAGTCGCACCGTTCGGGCAGCGACCAGATATGGACCATGCTGGCGGACGGCACCAATGTAAAGCAGCTGACTTTTACGGGCGTCAATACGCAGCCCAACTGGAGTTGGAAGTAGATTTGGTTTTGAAGAAGTAGTTTGGGAATACTTGGTTCTAGGCACGGTTTTGCGGCTGGCCCTGAGTGCGCCCTGTCGTCAAGCTGCAAATCGTCAAGCTGCAAATTGCACGCCACGGTGCGGGCGCACAGAAAACTGGAGGAATCAGTGAAGCACGCAATAACGGCAACAACGAGAATGACGAGATGGCTTACGCTCGTATTCGCACTCGGCACGATCATGTTCTTGGGCGCCTGCGCAAAGAAGGTCGCCCCGCCGCCGCCCCCGCCGCCACCCGCACCCACCGCTCCCACAGCCTCGTTGTCGGCGAACCCGAATACTCTCGACCCGGGTCAATCGACAACTCTGACCTGGCAGACGACGAACGCGACCGACGTCAGCATCGAGGGCATCGGCATAGTGGACACGAGCGGCTCGCGTCAGGTTACTCCGGCCGACTCAACCACCTACCATCTCATCGCAAAAGGCGCGGGCGGAACCCAGGACGCCACCGCTCGCGTGACCGTCAATCGCGTACCCCCGCCCCAGCCGCCGCCAGTTGCCAATCTCACAGAGCAGGAACTCTTCGCGAAAAACGTGAAGGACATCTACTTCGATTACGACAAGTACGATGTGCGCGCGTCCGAGCAAGGTTCCTTGCAGGCCGATGCACAGTTCCTGCAACAGCATCCCAACATCCGCTTCACCATCGAGGGACACTGCGACGAGCGCGGCTCTACCGAATATAACCTGGCCCTGGGCACTAATCGCGCGGACGCGGTGAAAAATGCGCTCGTCCAGGCCGGAGTGGCCGGCGATCGCATCAAGACCTTCAGCTACGGCAAAGAGAAACCGTTCTGCACCGAGTCGACCGAAAGCTGCTGGCAGCAAAACCGCCGCGGACACTTCGTGTACGAAAAATAAACTGAGGAAGTGGGGGGACGGGCGTCCTCGCCCGTCCCTGCTTTCCAGTAAGCTGCAGACAAAATTCGAACGTTGATTTTGCATCCAATAGGATAACCATGAAATCGATTCGCATTCCGCTCACTCTCGCGTTGCTCCTCACCATCTGGATCACCCCCGCCTACAGCGCCTCCAAGGAGATCATCGAACTGCAAACCCAGGTCACCCAGTTGCAGCAGCAGATGACCACGATGATGCGATCCTTCGACGAGCGCATGGGCGTCATGAAGAATCTGCTCGAGCACAACACCGACGCCGCCAACAAAGTGAGCGCCGCCATCGGCGAGCTGCAAACTTCCGTCAACAAACAACAGCAGGATCGCGCTGCACAAGTCGACCAGATTTCGGGGCAGATTCAGGCACTCAACGACACTATGGACGAACTCAAAGTCCGCCTTGCCAAGCTGAGCAAGGGATTCGAGGACATGCAAGCGGCGCAGCAGTCCATGGCCGCGCAGCAGGCGCAAGCGCAGCAGCAGGCCCAGGCGATGGCTCAGGCGCCTCCGCCAGACGTGCTCTACAACAACGCCCTGCGCGACTACAACGGCGGGAAGAACGATCTGGCAGCCCAGGAATTCAATGACTACATCAAGTTCTACCCGAACACCGACCTGTCCGGAAACGCATATTTCTATCTAGCCGAAATTCAGTTCAAGGCCGGCGATTACCAGAAAGCAGTCGCAAGCTATGATCTGGTTCTGCAGAATTTCCCCAGCGGAAACAAGGCTGCCGCCGCGCAGCTCAAGAAGGGATTCGCGCTCCTCGAACTGGGGAAGGAAGACGAGGGCACCCAAGAATTGAAGCACGTCATCCAGCGCTATCCACGCACGAACGAAGCCATACAAGCCCGGGAAAGATTGCGGAAACTAGCGCCACCGAAAAGCCGTTAGGAGCCTAACCAGCCGGTTCACTTTGCCTCCGCCGCGGTCGCCTTCTCTGCCACCACGCCGCTTGGCCGCAGCGTGACCCAATCGGTCTGCACGCGATCCCATCCCTGAATCAGGAAGCCGTACGTTTCGAACAACTGCCGGATCTGCGGCCGCTGCCAGCCTGCAATCTCCTCCAGAATCGGCACCAGCGTCGCCAATGCGTTATCGCCGAGCACCGTCCGCTTGGCGATCTGCGCTACCAGCTTCGACTCCGACACGGCAATAGTGAAGCCATCGCGCCGGTTCACGTGCAGCATCACGTGAATGTCGGAACTGCCGTCTCCCACGTAGACCACATGGTCTGCCGGAATGCCGAGCTGTTCTTCGAGCTGATCCAGCCGCGTCACTTTTCCGTAACCGGCCGTGGCTCGCACCAGGCTTTCAATCTCACCTGAGGCTTTGTATTTGAACTCGGTGCCAAAGATGTGGTCCTCCGGCACGATCCCCTCCAGCGCCGATTGGATCACCTCGACCGGCGCCGCCGAGAGTACGTAAAAATCAAAGTGGAATCCGTCGATCCGACGGTCGAGTATCTCGTAAATCTGCTTGATATTTTCCTTGAGGCGAATGCGCTTGCCCACCTCGAACAGGTGGTCGCGCCGGACGCGCGAATGAAACTCGGGATCATGCAAGAGTAAGTAAGAAAGTTCGGCGCCCTGCTGAACCAGGTTCAGCTGCGCCATACCCTTGGCCTTGCGCTCGAATTCCTTGACAGAAATGCCGAGCAGCTCGCTCAGCACGTAACCCGTATCATTAAAGGTCAACGTCTGATCGAAGTCGCTGGCAAACAGATAACGTTTACGAAAATTGCTGGACATATCCTATATTAGATTCAACATCAGGTTAATTGAGTATTAAATTTACCTATCCTAATCATCACAATAACTTGCAGCTGCAGCACAGATCGGATATTGCCCGCCAGGAGTTTTCGGCGTAACCTGACCCTGTAATCATTATTTACTAACGCACACCGAAAGGCCTGCCATGCTGAAAAGCAAAAGCGATCATCTTCTCAATGATTCCGACCGCGGAAAGGGTTCTCAGGAGCCTGACGAACGCGGCCAAAGCGGCAACAACTCCATGCAGGGCCAGCTTGGGCACCGCAACCCCGACCCCCTGCAAGACGGAGCCGACAGCGATTTCCCCGAGCCCGGCCACAGCCCCGAGCACTCCTTCGAGGGAGAATTCAAGAGAAAGAAGAATGTCTAGTGGAGCGCCGCCTCTCGCAGCGCTCTACTGCAGCTCTTCCATGCACTTCGCCAGCACTTCCCGGCTCGGCCGTGTGACCGATTCCGGCAACGTCGCCAGCGGCTGGTCCGTGACGTTCAGTAAGTCGATAAAGCTCGGAGCTTTTTCATTGATGTAGAACACGCCGGTCAGCACTTCACCCTTCGCGTGCGACTCCATCAACCGTTTCACCGCCTGAATCTTGTCCGTCGGATCGTACTCCTCCTCAAGCTTCCGCAGCCGCAGGCTCGACCCGTCGTGCATCGTAACTTCAAGCGTCGTCCCATGATCGTAGTCGACGTTGATTTCCTCAAACGACGGAACAAAACTGATTTCCTGCAGTGGCTCGTCGTGGGCCTGCATGTATTTGTAAGACTTGGTCGAGCCCTCGTGGTCGTTGAAGGTCACGCATGGCGAAACCACGTCCAGCATTACAGTGCCGTTGTGCGCGACGGCGGCCTTAAGCATGCTGTGAAGCTGCCGCTTGTCGCCAGAGAACGATCGGCCCACAAATGTAGCTCCCAACTGAATAGCCATGGCGCAGGTATCAACCGGAGGAAGGTCGTTCACCACGCCACTCTTCAATGTGGACCCCAGATCGGCGGTCGCGGAGAACTGCCCTTTCGTCAGACCGTAGCATCCGTTGTCCTCGATGATGTAGATGATCGGCAGGTTACGCCGCATCAAATGTACAAACTGCCCCGCTCCGATCGAAACCGTATCGCCGTCGCCGGTTACACCCAGTGCGATCAGGTTCCGGTTAGCCAGAATCGCCCCCGTCGCCACCGAAGGCATGCGGCCATGCACCGAGTTAAAGCTGTGCGAGCGGTTCATGAAGTAAGCCGGGCTCTTCGACGAGCATCCGATCCCGCTGAACTTCGCGACGCGCTCGGGCTGCACTCCCATTTCATACATAGCGTCAATGATGCGTTCGGAAATCGCGTTATGCCCGCAACCGGCGCAGAGCGTCGTCTTCCCGCCGCGGTAGTCAACCACTTGCAGTCCAATGCGATTAATCTTCGGAGCAGCAGGAGGAGTAGGACGTGTAGCCGGCGTGTTAGTAGGTGTGTCCCCCATCTTATTTGCCCTCCATCATCACGAGTTCGTCGGTCACGGAATGCGCATCAATGGGTAATCCGTGGATATGGCAAATCGAGCGCAAACGCGGCGTCAATTCCGGCTTGATGTCGAGCTTGAGCAGGCTAGCCATCTGCCCGTCGCGGTTTTGTTCCACCACATACACGCGCTCATGCCGCTCAATGAAGTCGTGAACCTCGCGCGTAAACGGATACGCCCGCACGCGAAGATAGTCCGTTTCCAGTTTGTGTTCTTTGGATAATTGATCGCGCGACTCGACGATCGCCCAGTGCGACGTGCCATAAGCAATAATGCCGATCTTCGCCTGGCCGCCGCCCGTCAATTCCGGTCGCGGAACGAACGAACGCGCCGTTTCGAACTTCTTGTTGATGCGTTCCATGTTGCGTTCGAAATCGTCAGGCCGCTCGCTGTACTGCGCCTTCTCATTGTGACCGCTGCCGCGCGCAAAATAAGCCGCCGCCGGATGATCCGTGCCCGGTAGCGTGCGATAGCCGACGCCATCGCCATCCACATCCTCGTAGCGGGAAAAACTGCCCATCTTCTCAAGATCGGACTTACTCAGCACTTTTCCGCGATCAATCGGCTTGTCGGGATAAGGAAACGGATCCGACATCCAGTTATTCATCCCCAGATCGAGGTCCGACATGACGAACACCGGCGTCTGGAAACGCTCCGCCAAGTCAAAAGCATCATGCGCCATCGTGAAACACTCGCTCACCGAGTTCGGAAACAACATGATGTGCTTGGTGTCGCCGTGGCTCAGAAATGCCGTCGAGAGCACATCGCCTTGCGCCGTACGAGTAGGTAAGCCAGTCGATGGCCCGACGCGCTGAATGTTCCAGATCACCGCAGGAACTTCCACGTAATACGCCAGTCCGGTGAACTCAGCCATCAGCGAGATGCCCGGGCCAGCGGTCGCAGTCATGGAGCGCGCACCCGCCCAAGCCGCCCCAATCACCATGCCCACTGCCGCCAGTTCGTCTTCGGCCTGCACGATGGCAAAAGTCGCCTTCCCATCCGGCCCGACGCGGTATTCCTTCATGTACTCAATCATCGTTTCCACCAGCGATGACGAAGGCGTGATCGGGTACCAGGTCACCACCGTACACCCGGCAAACATGCATCCCATGGCGGCGGCAGAGTTGCCGTCGATGATGATCTTGCCCTTCGTCTTGTCCATGCGCTGGATGTAGAACGGATCGCGCTTCTTCAGGTTAGCGATGGCATAGTCGTGCCCCGCCTTGGCAGCGGCCAGGTTCAAGGTTGCCGCCTTCGCTTTCTTCGCGAACTGCTTGCGGATCGCCTTCTCCACCTCGGCAAAATCAATTTCCAGCAATTGCGCCGCGACCCCGACATAGATCATGTTCTTGATCAGCTTGCGCAGTTTGGCTTCCGCGCCCACCGTCGCCGCCAGCTTATCGTAAGGCACGGCGTAATAAATCAGATCGTCGCGCAGCTTGTCGAGCGCCAGCGGTTCGTCGTAGAGCACGGAAGCGCCCGCCCCCAGCGTCTTCACATCGTCCTGCGCCGTCTCCGCATTCATGGCGATGAGCAGGTCGATTTCCTTCTTGCGCGCGATGTAGCCCTCTTTACTGGCGCGGATCGTAAACCAGGTCGGCAGCCCCGCAATGTTCGAAGGAAACAGGTTCTTCCCCGAAATCGGTACACCCATCTGAAAAATGCTGCGCATCAAAACCGTGTTGGAACTCTGCGACCCCGAACCATTCACGGTCGCAACCTGAATGCTCATGTCATTAATGACACGCCTTTGCCCCACTTGGCCGGACAATTCCTGGGGCACGACATCGGTAGTGGCCATCCCTGTCCTTTCTGGTCTAATCCCAATAAATTGTTGACCGGGTAAACCCAATCGCCCGGAAGTTTTGCGGAGTGAACGGTGAAAACTCTTTACTAATTATACGCGTTCGAAAAGCAGTGGACGTAACCAGGACAGTAACAGGCAGTGGACAGGGGATAGCGTCCATAGCCTGCGGAAAACGCGAGGCTTCGTATCCGGGCATCGCTTTAACAATGCCGGTTCACACGGTATTGAGAAGGGCACAGCTTCAGCCGTGCCGCCAAGCCGCTGGAAATTTGCTCCGCTTCAGCGCCGGAGGCACGCTTTCTCTTGACGTTAGTGGAAGGCGCGCCAGTGGCCCGCGCAGACAGCTACCTTATCCCGTGGGAATTGAGATGTTCGGAATACATTTTGTCGGTTTGTCTGATGTGATCCGCCAGCCAATCCTTGAGAAACTTCAGCACGGCGATCGAATTGCCCATGCTGCCCGCTTTCACGTCATCTTTGAACTGCCCGACCTGAGCGACGAATTTCTGATGTTGGAGACGATGCTCGTTCAGTTTTGGGTAGCATGCCTGTCTCAACAGAGCCTCTTCCGCCCTGAAGTGCGTCTGCGTGTACTTCTCCAGTTCCTGCACGACAGGGGCGACAATGGTACGGCCCTGCCCCAACTTCATCGCCTCATGTAGCTGGTTGATCAGGTCAAAAAGCTTTTGATGTTCGGCATCGCAGCTCTTGACGCTGACGCTATAGGACGTATCCCAAGTAACTAGAGACAAAGTGCACCTCCTCCAGGTTTAAGAAACAGACAGTGTCCCGCGTCTAATCTATCGGCAGGCCGAACGGAAGCTTTAGGAGACGCCTCGCCGCCATCCTCGTGCTTCAGCAAAATAGAACCGAATCTTTTTCATCGCACGCGTATCGAGCACCACGGCGTAATTGTGGCGCATCCGCTATGCCGCTTCGGCGATAATGGAACGAGGCGGGAAAAACCGGTTTGCCGCCTGCGAGGCTGAAACGCGGCTGCGGCCCAACCAAGCCTTGCTCCGAACCAGGTCCGACCCACGGGAGATCGAATGACAGGTACCTCGAAACGCGCTTCCACCCGCAACCGCGCCGTCGTTGGCGCAAAGAAAGTTGGCGCAGAGAACGTTGGCGCACAAGGTTGCAACGTGGCTCTCGTCGGCTTCGGGACGGTGGGAAGTTCCGTGGCCAGAATTCTTTGTGAGCGGTCGAACACCCACCTGCGCCTGACGCACGTTCTCAATCGCAACGTGGCACGGAAAAAAGTGGACTGGCTTCCGCCCTCCGTGCGGTGGACGGAGAATATCGACGATGTTCTATCATCCGACGTGGATATCGTGGTCGAGGTGATGGGCGGCCTTCAGCCCACGGAAGACTGGATCCGGCGCGCGCTCCAGTCGGGCAAATCCGTGGTCACAGCCAACAAGCAGTTAATCGCGCACTGCGGCCTCGAGTTGGTTAGCCTGGCGCGACAGATGAAACAGAAGATTGTTTTTGGCGCGTCGGTCGCGGGCGGCGTACCGGTGATTTCCGGATTGCATGAGGGACTGGCCGGCGATGAACTGTTCAAGATCCGCGGCATTCTCAACGGCACCTGCAACTACATTCTCAGCCAGATCGAGACGAACGGCATTCCCTTTGCCACCGCTCTGCGCGAGGCGCAGAAGCTGGGCTTCGCCGAGGCTGATCCCACGGAAGATATCGAAGGCCTGGACGCGCGGGCCAAGCTCGCCATCCTGACGCGAGTCGGACTGCACTGCAATGTCAAACCCGAGAGCATCGTGGCGCGCTCAATTGCACCGATCGACGCAGTCGATTTTGAATACGCGAACCAGCTGGGTTGCACGATTCGCCAGATTTCCTGGGCTGAGCTAAAAACGCCGGAACTGAAAACGCCAGAATCGAAAACCGAGTCGAACCCAAAGTCGAAAGCTGACCTCTTGTTTGCCGCGGTTCAGCCCGCGCTGGTCGAACTCTCCTCGCCTTTGGCGCGCGTGGAAGGCAGCCAAAATCTGGTGGTGGCAACCGGAACCTACGGTGGCGAGACCGTCTTTGGAGGCCACGGCGCAGGCGGCAATCCAACCGCCGTCGCGGTCGTGTCCGACATTTTGGCCATCGCTCGCTCCAAGCAAGCCGGGACGAGCTACGCCGGACAACCGGCGGAGAAAACCCCCACCGTCACCGCCGATTTCAATGCCAAACACTATCTGCGCTTTCTCGTGAAGGACCGGCCGGGCATCATCGCCAGCCTCGCCACCATCCTCTCCCAGTGCGGCATCAACATCGACTCGGTGCTGCAGAAACCGGACTGCCCGAAATCTCACCTGCCCTTTCTGATTACGCTGGAGGAATGCAAGGCGTCGCTGGTGGAGCAGGCATTACAGCAGATCAACAAACTGGATTTCCTGGTGCAGCCCTGTCTGCACTTGCCGATCCTGTAGGCAGAAAAACTACGCTTCCACCTGGAAGAACTGCGCCATGTTGCGGAATTTCTTGTAGCGGGCTCCCAGCAGATCGCCGACTGGCAGTTGCCTTACCGCGGCCAGATGCTGCTGCAGTGCTGCATCAAGCAACGCCGCCGCCTGCGCATGGTCGGTATGCGCGCCTCCGGCGGGCTCCGGGATGATGCCGTCAATGCAGCCCAGTTCGCGTAAATCTTCCGCGGTGATCTTCATCGCCTCCGCCGCCAGATCTTTCTTGCTGGTATCGCGCCACATGATCGACGCGCACCCCTCCGGCGAAATCACCGAGTAAACCGAATTTTCCAGCATCAGCACGCGATCGGCCACGGCAATCGCCAGCGCCCCGCCGCTGCCGCCGACGCCAATCACGGTGGCCATGATCGGCACTTCCAGCCGCGCCATCTCCAGCAGGTTGCGAGCAATGGCTTCTCCCTGGCCACGCTCTTCGGCGTGCAGTCCGGGATAGGCGCCGTCGGTATCCACAAACGTAAAAATCGGCCGCTTGAATTTCTCCGCAATCTTCATCACTCGCAGCGCCTTCCGATATCCTTCCGGGTGCGGCATGCCAAAATTTCGATACACGCGCTGTTTCGCGTCGCGCGCTTTCTGCTGGCCCACAACGATGACTTCCGCGCCGTGAAAGCGAGCCATCCCGCAAACAATCGCCGGATCGTCGCGGAAGCCGCGATCTCCGTGAATTTCGCTCCAGTCGGTGAAAATGCGCTCAACATAATCCAGCGTGTAGGGGCGCTGCGGATGACGCGCTAGTTCCGTGCGCTCCCACGCGTTCAGATGCGAAGAAATCTCGCGCCGAAGGTCGTTCACCCGCTCGTGCAATTGCTGCACTTGGCGGAGCGTTTCCGCGTTCTGCCCCTCCAGCGACTGCAGCCGCGTGATCTGCTCCTCGATTTTTTCCAGTTCCTTCTTCGCCTTCAATCCAGAATCCATTTTGATGACGTTCTCATTCTGCCGGGTATGATGAGCTTCCACGATCGAGAGCATGAAATCCGCACCCGCGAGGGCGGGATTCTCCGCGCCGTTATTCGCGCCAGAACCTGACTTCCCTGCCCGCTTTAGCTTCGCTCTTCTCATCGGCAAGCTTGCCCGTGGAGAGCCGCGCGTCCCCGCCCGGCCGCGAAACCGCAGAAGGGGCGAGACGCCCGTCGCTCCACCATGTTGTCCATCAACTGATGACGCGCACGCTGCCGCGCCCGCACAGCTCTTCCACACGGCCCCGGAAACTACGGTCCGGCATCACATTATAGCCTTCGGCTTCCATCACCACCATGAAATCGCCTTCCCGTTCCACGTCGAAAAGCACCTTCGCTTCGCCCTTGCGCTCGCTAAACAACGTGTGCAGTGCATCGACCGTGCTGCCGGTCGCCCTCCCTAGAGGAATCCGTATTCGGAGCGCCTTCGGCACCGGCACCCGAGCTTCGTCCAGCGGAATGATGTCATTAGCCGTGACCTTCGGATTCGCGCCCTCTTCAATGCGCACGCCACCACGAATCAAAACCGGAACCTCAAGCTTCACCTTGTCCGCGAGTTTCTTGTAGGCCTCGGGAAAGATCAGCAGTTCCACCTTCCCCGACATGTCTTCGAGCGCCGCTTGTGCCCACAGTTCGCCCCTTCGTGACTTTGCCACCCGCAGCCCCGAAATCAACCCCGCCGTCGTGATGTTCTCATCCTTGCCGGTCGACTTTTTCATGCCGGCAATGTCTTCGGTGGAGAGCGCGTTCAGGTCAGCCAGCTTTTCCTTGTACTTTTCCATCGGATGCCCGGTAATAAAAAACCCAAGGATTTCTTTCTCCGCTCCGAGCCGCGTCTGTTCATCCCAGTCCGGCACGTTGGGAAGCGCGTCGGTCGCCGCCTGCGCACTTTCGTCCGCAAACACGCCAAACAGCCCGTGCTGTCCCGACTCCGCGTCCCGTTGCGCCTTCTGTGCCTGTTCGATCGCCGAATCGAGCGCCTGCATGAGCTGCGCCCGGCGCCCGAAACCATCCATGGCTCCGCTCTTGATCAGCGACTCCAGCACGCGCTTGTTCAACAGCCGCAGGTCCACTTCTTCGCAGAATTCATAAAACGACCGGAAATTCCGGCCAAGCTTCTTCCGGCCCGCGACAATCGACTCAATCGCATTTCCGCCAACGTTCTTAACCGCGGCCAGCCCGAACCGGATCGCCTGCCCGTGCGGCGTAAAATTCGCATCGCTCACATTGATGTCCGGAGGCTCGACCGCAATTCCCATCTCGCGGCATTCGTTGATGTACTTCACCACACTATCTGTGTCGCCCGTGATCGAAGTCAGCAGCGCCGCCATGAAGTCGATCGGATGGTGCGTCTTCAAGTAAGCCGTGTGATACGCCAGCAGCGCATATGCCGCCGAGTGCGACTTGTTGAAACCGTACCCCGCAAATTGCGCCATCAGATCGAAAATCTTCTCGATCTTCTTCGGCGGATAGCCGCGCTGCATCGCTCCCTGCACAAAGCGCTCGCGCTGCTTCGCCATTTCCTCGACGTTTTTTTTGCCCATCGCTCGCCGCAGCAAGTCCGCTTCTCCCAGCGAGTAGCCGGCCAGCTTGTTCGCCGCCTGCATCACCTGTTCCTGATAAACGATGACGCCCAGAGTCTCCTGCAAAATCTCTTTCAGTTCGGGCAGTTCGTACTCGATCTTACGGCGCCCATGCTTGCGCTCGATAAAGTCGTCAATCATGCCGCCCTGGATCGGCCCGGGCCGGTAAAGCGCATTCAGCGCGGTGAGATCTTCGATCGAGTTCGGCTGATAACGCCGCAGAACATCGCGCATCCCCGAGGATTCAAACTGAAACACGCCGGAAGTCAATCCCTTATGGAAGACTTTCTCGTAGGTCTCGTGGTCTTCAAGCGGGATGTCATCCAGCTTCAGATTCGTCCCCTTCTGCGCGATCAGCTTCAACGTGTCGTCGAGAATGGTGAGCGTCGTCAGCCCGAGAAAATCCATTTTCAGCAGGCCCATCTTTTCGATGGCCACCATGTCGAAGGCGGTAACGATTTCGTCGTTCTTTGTTTTATGCAGCGGCACCAGTTCAATCAACGGCCGCGGTGAAATCACCACACCCGCGGCGTGCACACCGGAATTCCGCACCATGCCCTCCAGCTTCCGCGCCGTGTCGAGCAACTTCCGCACCTGAGGATCTTTCTGGTAAGCCTCCTGCAGCGCCGCGGACTCTTTCAGCGCGTCGTCCAGCTTGATATTCAGCGTGGTCGGCACCATCTTCGCGATGCGATCCACGTCGCTGTAGGGCATATCCATGGCGCGGCCAACATCTTTGATCGCGGCTTTGGCTGCCATCGTGCCAAACGTGATGATCTGCGCAACATTTTCCCGCCCGTATTTATGGGTGACGTATTCGATCACCTCGCCGCGCCGGTTCATGCAGAAATCGATATCGATATCGGGCATGGAAATGCGTTCCGGATTCAGAAAGCGCTCAAACAGCAATTCATGCTGCAGCGGATCGATGTCGGTAATCCCCAGCGAATACGCAACCACCGCGCCCGCCGCCGATCCGCGCCCCGGCCCCACAGGGATGTCGCGTTCGCGGGCGTAACGGATGAAGTCCCAAACGATTAGAAAATAGCCCGAGAACTTCATCTGCTGAATGATGGCAAGTTCGCGCGCTAGTCGCTGCTCGTAGTCAGCAAGCGAGTGCTTCAGTCGCCCGCTTGCGGCCGCCGCTCGCAAGTTCTCCATCCGCCGGGCAAACCCTTGCCGCGTGATGTGTTCGAAATAGCTGTCGAGAGTGAATCCCTCCGGAACGTCAAAGTGCGGAAACGGGCTGGGCACTTTCTCCAATCGCAGGTTGCAGCGCTCGGCAATATCGAGCGTGCGCGAAAGCACCTGCGGCGCGTCCTTGAACATGCGCATCATCTCTTCGCCGTTCTTGACGTAGAACTGCGTGCCTTCGAACTTCATCCGGTTCGTATCTTGAATCGACTTCCCCGTCTGAATGCACAGCATCACATCCTGGGCGTGCGCGTCGTCTTCGCAAAGGTAGTGGCTGTCGTTGGTAGCAACCATTGGCAGCCCGAGATCTTTTTCGAGCTGAAATAACCCCGAGCGGATGCGCTCCTCCATCTCCAGACCCTGGTCCTGAATCTCGAGAAAGAAGTTCTCTTGGCCGAAGAGGTCGCGATAAAATCCAGCCGCTGCCCGCGCCGCGTCGTAGTTCCCTTCCGTCAACCGCTCGGCCACCTCGCCCTTCAGGCATCCGGAAAGCCCGATCAGCCCCTTCGCATGCTCCGCCAGAAATTTTTTGCTCACCCGAGGCTTGTAGTAGAAGCCGTGCAGCGAGGCTTCCGACGTGATCTTCACCAGGTTGCGATAGCCCTCTTCGTTTTCAGCCAGCACCAGCAGGTGGTTATAAGTGTCGCCGTCAGGCGGAGTGCGCTCGATGTCGTGATCGTCTTTCTTGCAGATGTAGAGTTCGCATCCGACAATCGGCTTGACCCCGACCTTATGCGCGGCATTCACAAAATGCACCGCGCCAAAAATATTGCCGTGATCGGTCATGGCCACTGCGGGCATGCCCAGTTGATGAACCCGGTCTACGAGCTTTTCGACGTCGCAAGCGCCGTCGAGCAGAGAGTAATCGCTGTGCAGATGCAGGTGGACGAACTGATTTTGGCTCATGAAGACTTGGGATTCATTCTAATGGCTGGAGAAAATCGCGCAATGACAGAAACTGGTGCAATTTCCCAGGACGACGGCGCTATCTCGGCACCTGAAAATCCACCCCGCGATCGCCATTCATCTTGACCGTGGCGGCAAGATCGAGCTGGGCAAGCGGAATCTTCTTCGCAGCTTGCGCGTTGAGCACCCAGAGCGTTTCACCGGCGATCGCATAATTGCGCACTTCTTCAACATGCTGGTCGCGGAAAACCAGCGCCGTCGCTGGTTCCTGGTCTGTCTTCGGTCGATTGCGCGCTTCGACATCGGCTTGCAGCCGGTCGATCTTTCCGTTCAGCGCCTGCACATCGCGCTGCAATCCGCTGTCGTCCTCGGGGTAGGGAGCAGGATAAGAAGCGCCGGCATACGCATCCTGATCTTCGTTGTCCGTGTTATAAGCGAGAGAGTCATCGCCCCAGCCATAGTAGCCGTAGGGATAATATCCCCCATACCCGTAATACGGGTAGCCCCAATAGGGGTAGCCCCGTCGTCCGTAGGAGCCTCGCCGATTGGAGTAAGGGTTTCCAGTCCGAATACGAACGCCGGAGCTGCGACCAAGACTTCCGCCGCCGGAGCTGCGGCCAAAACTTCCGCCGTGAAACGTGCCGGAGGAGTGTCCGGCAAACCCGCCGCCCGAAGCGAAATGGCTACCGCCACCCCCGCCGCGCCGTTGCGCCCACACGGGCAGCGCGAGCAGGATCAGGCTAAACGTCGCTATGGACAACCAGCGCCGCATGCCCACATTATAGCCCAGTTTGACTGATCTTGATGAGGAGAAAAGCCGGGTTCTTATCACCGTATCGCTTTACAAAACTTGACGTTGCACTTGCTTTTGGGTGGCGCAGCGCCGGGTCCCCAGCACGCCGGTTTTGGCGTGATGGGGTGGAGCGGTTTACCGCTGCGATAACCGGCGTCATTTCGGTATCGGCTCTAGCCCCTAAGGTCAGACTGTGTACAGAAGGTACTTTTTCCGCAAGTTCTTCAGCCATACCGCCAGCTCAATTTAGCTTCGTATCAGGGTATCGCGTCAGCGATTATCGCCAGTTCTTCGGAATCAGATGCCCCTTCAGGGGCTCGGCACCGAATAGCGAAACATCGACCTTTTAGGTAGGTCAGGTTCACAGCGCCCCGAACCCGCGCTATTTGCGCTTCTTCTTGGCTTTGGTCTTCGTCTTCGTTTTAGCGGCCGCCTTCGCGGGCTTGGCAGGTTTGCCCGGCTTCTTGGCACGAGCCTTGGTTGGCTTGCGTACCTTGGCAGCCGCGGCTGGCTTCGCAAGTTTTGCAGGAGGCACAGCCTTCGCCGCCGGAGCAGGCTTCACCTGTGGCGGGACCACCGGAGCCGCAGCCGCAATTTTTCCCTTCCCCTTAGCGGCCGCCTTCATGCCGGCCGCCGCAGGAGCAGCCGCAGCAGCAGCCGCAGCCTTGGCTCCTCTGCCACGCTTTGTCGGCGGAGGTGGTGGAGGAGGCGGCGGCGGCGGAGCCAGCGGTTTCAGATACTTCAGCGTCTCCGTCCGCGAACGCAGCTTGCCATCCAACAACAGCATGAACACATCGTTCGCGATCTTCGGATACGCCGGCATCTGCGGCGTGATGTGGAGTTCCGTCATCTCCGGCAACGGAATCTTCTGCTGCACTTGCCGCCACTTGGTGAAGAAATTCTTGATCTTCTGCACCACCCCCTGCTGCCGCGCCGTGATCGCCAGAAACAGAATCATCTCCGGACGCGCCGACGACAGCAATTGCCACGTCCGCGACGGCGTGGCCGCTTCCTTGCCCGACAAGCGCTTGGCCAGGCTGTGGGCATTCGCATCCAGATCCTTCCAGGCCTCGACCAGATCCTTGCGCGGTATCGCCCGCCGCAAATCCGAAATATCCTTGTCGCCCAGCCGCTCGGTGAGGAAATGCAGCACCAGGGGCGCAACCTCCGGCGTATAGCCCAGTTCGTTCATTTGCTGCCGCGTCTTCATCAGCGCGCCCAAGCCGGCCGTGTCCACTTTGGCCGTGCTCCAGCGCGGATTCAGCACTTTCAGCCATCCCTCTTTTTCATAAGCCTTCAGAACGCCGAGCGCATCGTCCTCGTAGGCCAACTGCTCGATCTCGTATCCGATGCTCGAACTCCGTATGTACTCGATGTAGCCGTTTTCTTTCCCCGATTCGTAACGCGCCTGGGTCCGCTCCTCGAGCGGCCAGTGAAAGCGCGTGACAAAGCGCGTGGCGCGGATCATCCGCGACGGATCCTCAAGAAATGCGTAGTTATGTAGCACGCGGATTACTTTCGCTTCGATGTCGGCCACGCCGTTGAACGGATCCATCAACAACCCGCGCGATCCCTCATTCAGCGACAGGGCCATGGCGTTAATCGTGAAATCGCGGCGGCGAAGATCTTCGATGATTGTGGCCGGAGCCATCTGCGGAGGCTTGCCGGGCTTGTCGTAGCGCTCCGAGCGCGCCATAGCAATTTCGGCGCGGACCCCACCCGGCAGCGTCAGCAGCAGGCTCCGCGTCTCATCGTCGGCGTCACCCACCACCGCTCCCGCCCGTTCCAGATCTTTTTGCAGCTTGAGCGCGTTGCCCTGAACCGTGAAATCCAAGTCACGGATGGGAAAGCCGGTAATGATGTCGCGGATGGCGCCGCCAGTCAGATACAGGTTCATCCCCGCCGCCTTGGCGGCGTCTAGAACCAGGGCGACTGCCTTTTGTTGTTCCGGCAGGAGCCGGGTTTCCAGCGTATATATGTAATCGGCCATGCCTACCTAGTCGCCTGGCGGTGGCCCTTCGCTGGGCTCGACCGGGGCGTTTTCCACACGATTTCCACAGAGGAGCCGCTCCAAACTGCGCGAGCTCCCCGCCCGCGGAATCTAACTCCCTCTAGACATTAGACTTATACCGCACTCTTGCAGTCCCAGTAAACACAGAAAGTAACACAAAGGTTTACCGTTTGGCTACTGTGAAGGCACAAACTGTCCGAATTCATTGGGAAAGTGCGAGAATCGCATCTGCAGCTTCCATTGCCGACGACGACGGCGCGGTCGCGTGCCGGCTGTATGAGCTCCAAGCACTATATAGTTCCGAGCGTATTTAGGTCCGAGCTTTGAAAGCGTTCCTAGCCCCATGCCCTCGACCCACAAGAAAGTGATCGTGCGGAAACAAGACCGCGACTCGATCAGCGGTTACGTAGCGCCCGCCAACTTTGTGGTGGAGGGCAAGCTGGAACTGCTCAACACCTCAGGCAACGTAGTAGCCATCGACCTGCGAGAGATCAAGGCCGTTTATTTTGTCCGCGAGTTTTCCGATACCGACTTGATGCTCCGCAAGACGTTCACCACTCGTCCGCGCACCGAAGGCTTGTGGGTACGCCTGAAGTTCAAAGACAGCGAAGTGATTGAAGGCATCCTGCCCAACGACCTGACGCAAAATCCCGCCGAAGGATTTCTAATGAACCCTCCCGATCTGCGCTCGAACACACAGCGGGTGTTCGTCCCCCGAGAAGCCCTGACGTCGGTGACGGTGCTAGCGGTAATAGGCGCAGCCAATCGCCGCCGCAAAGGCGGCCAGCCCGATACGCGCCAAGTAACGCTGTTCGAACAGTAGGAAGGCAGCTCGCGGCTCTCAGCTCCCACAAAAAGCGATCTCGGATTCACGGTGAAATAGGCTGGTCTTGTTTTCCTGAGAGCTGACAGCTGAGAGCTGAGAGCTGCTTGCTTGCTACAATTCCCGAGACACCGCCATGAAACTATCCGACATAGCAAAAGCCCTAGACGCCCGCCTCGACAACGCCTCTCCCGACACCGAAATCACAGCCGTAGCCGGCATAGAACAAGCCAGCCTAGGCCAGCTAACCTTCGTGTCGAACCCCAAGTACAACGCCGCCGCGAAGACGACGAAGGCTTCGGCGGTGATCGTAGCCGAAAACTTTCCCGCCATTAACACCGGAATGCTGCGCAGCAAGAACCCATATCTAGCCTGGGCAAAGGCCATAGAACTTTTCTACCGCCCGCCAAGCTACACCCCCGGAGTCCATCCCACCGCGGTAGTTCATCACACAGCCAAGCTCGGCAAGAACGCGCACCTCGGCCCCTACGTAGTAATCGACGAAGGCGTAGTAATCGGAGACAACGCCGTCCTCCTCGCCCACGTGGTCATCTATCGCGGAGTA
Organism: uncultured Acidobacteriaceae bacterium; assembly: GCA_963779995.1. GTDB lineage: Bacteria > Acidobacteriota > Terriglobia > Terriglobales > Acidobacteriaceae > Acidiflorens. The sequence goes on from CAVZZY010000002.1 coordinate 706,559, forward strand.
ACCATAGGCAACAATTTCTTCGCCCACGCCCACGCCGTCGTAAGAGAATTCTGCCAACTGGGAGACCACGTTCTGCTGCAGAATGGCGCCATCGTAGGCTGCGACGGTTTCGGCTTCGCCAAGGATGAAGACAACAACGAAGACGACGGCCACCGCTGGCACAAGATTGTCCAGTCCGGCAACGTTGTCGTAGAGAGCGATGCCGAACTCCAGGCCAACACTTGCATCGACCGAGCCAGCATAGGCGAGACCCGCATCGGGCGCGGCGCTAAACTGGACAATCTCGTCCACATCGGCCACAGCTGCACCATAGGACACGACACGCTGGTCTGCGCCCAGGTGGGCCTGGCCGGCACCACCGACGTGGGCAACAACGTAATCCTGGCCGGACAAGTAGGCGTAAGCGGGCACGTAAAAATCGGAGACGGGGCCATCGCCATCGCCCAAAGCGGCATCCCCCACGACGTCCCCGCCGGAGCCATGGTCAGCGGCGCTCCCGCCATCGATCACAAATTGTGGTTGAAGTGCTGCGCCGCCTACGCCAGGCTGCCGGAGATTGCCAAGGCCATACGAAAGTTGTCGGAGCGGGAGTGAGTCTAGGTCTCTGGCTTGCCAACGAGTCCCGACCGCCGACCAGCGACTACTCTTGCAACTCCGCCGGCAGCCCGCTATTGATCACCGCTCGCACTTTGGCCATCAGGCAATCGCGTTCTCCGAAATCGGCGGGTTCGATGGGATCGTGAAACTCGACCGTCACCGTTCCCGGACGAATCGCAAAGCGCGCTTTCGGCATGACTTCTTCGGTGCCTGAAATCGTGATCGGCACGACCGGCACATTGCACTCCTTGGCGAGATAGAACGGACCTTTCTTGAAGGGAAGCAGCTTGCCATCGAACGAGCGCCTGCCTTCCACGTAGATGGTCATGTTCAACCCCTGCTCGATGGCTCGGAGCGCGTCGCGCACGGCCGCGATGCCCGCCTCGCGATTTCCCCGGTCGACCGGCACCAGCGATCCGATCAGCATGATCTGGCGGAGAATGGGAACCTTGAACAACCCCTTCTTCACCATCACCGAAGTGCGGCGCGGGATCAGCGGCAGCGTAAGGGGCGGATCGAGATTGGAGATGTGATTCGACATGAAGATATAAGTTCGCGCCGGATCGATTTTTTCCAATCCCAGCGTGCGCACCTTCACGCCCGCGATGCGCACTCCCGTGAACGCCGACCACATGCAGGTGCGGTACAGAAAGTTGATGTCTTTGGTCAGATAGGTCCAGGGAAACCCCACGAGCGCCGCCAGGGGCAGCGCAGCGGCCCAAAACACAAGCATGAGAATGGTGCGAAACACTTATCAGTCCGGGTGAAACTCGAATTTCGAAATCGAGCGCCTGAAGGCTCGGTGATGCCAGCACACTTGCGGCACGCCCGAAGGCGTGCCCTGATACGAATCTCAATTCGACCACAGGGCTGTCATGCCTTCGCGGCGAGCCCGCGCAATCGTTGGGGTAGCTTCTCATAGATGCCGCCGAATCCGCCATTGGAGAGAATGGCCACTACGTCTCGCTCCCGCAGTTCGGGCGCGATCGCGTTCACGATGGCATCGGCATCGGCGAAGATGCGCGCCTGCTTTCCGCGTTTCTGGATCTCGCCTACCACGCGATTCAGATCCAGCCGTTCCGGTTCGGGGATCGCCTCCGACTTGAAGATGGCAGCGATCACCACCTGATCGGCGAGAGCCAGGCTGCGGGCGAGGGCATCCTGCAGCACGTTGCGGCGCATGGTGTTCGAGCGCGGCTCCAGCACCACCCACAGCCGCGATTGCGGATAGCGCGCCCGCAACGCCAGAATCGTCTGCTCGATGGCCGTGGGATGATGGGCAAAGTCGTCGATGATCGTTATTCCATTGACCTGCGCCTTCACTTCGAGGCGCCGCTTCACGCTGCGAAAGGTTGCGAGAGCCTGCGCAATCGCATCTTTTGAAATTTCATAATTCGCCGCCAGCGCCGCCGCTGCCGTCGCATTCCACACGTTGTGTTCCCCGCCGAGCGGGAATTCGAAGTCCGCCCAGGGCTTTCCCGCGCGCACGACCGACCAGGAAGTTCGGTCCTCGTTCAATTTCAGATTTTCGATTTTCCAGTCTGCGCGGTCTGACGCGCCGTAACGTTCGACGGGACAGAAGGCTTTCTTCAGACAGCGGTCTATGCTTGCACTCGAGCTTTCGCCCGAATCAAAGGCGATAATCCGCCCGCGTCGCGGAACCAGGTTCACCAGGCGCTTAAAGGCCGTCTCCACCGCGCCCAGATCCTTGTAGATATCCGCGTGGTCGAATTCAACCGAGGTGAGAATCACGGAATCGGGAAAGTAGTGCAGAAACTTGGGACCTTTATCGAAGAATGCCGTGTCATACTCGTCGCCTTCCAAAATAAAGTGCTTGCCTTCGCCGAGCCCGAAACTGCGGCCGAAATTCTCCGCAATGCCGCCGATCAGAAACGAAGGCTGAAGGCCAGCGGTCTCAAAGATCCACGCCAGCATCGAGGTCGTTGTCGTTTTGCCGTGCGTTCCGGCAACCACCAGAACGTCTTTTCCGACCAGAAACTCGTCGTGCAGAAGTTGGGGCAGCGAGCAGAACGGAATGCGCTCGTCTAGCAAACACTCCAACTCCACGTTTCCTCGAGAAAGTGCGTTGCCTACGACCACCAGATCGGGACGGGGATTCAGGTTCGCCTCAGCAAATGGCTGCGCGACGGGGATACCCAATGATTCCAGAAACGTCGACATTGGCGGATATGCTGCCGCATCCGAGCCTGTGACGCGAAAGCCTCGCTCTTGCAGCATGCCGGCCAGCGACGCCATCGCCGTTCCGCAAATGCCGACCAGATGAATGTGCTTGGGGCTACTCATTAGAGATTGCTCATTTTGCCGTCGCCGCCTCCAGAATCCTCAGCCTCACTTCTGCTCCCACTTCGAGCCGGGCTTTCACCCCGATGGGCAGCGTGATGTTGGCGCGCGAGACATGCCCCGAACGCAAGCCAAACGCCACCGGAATCCGCAGATCGCCGACCACTCGCAGTACAACCTCTTCCAGCGTGTAATCCTGATCCGGACTCTGGCGGCAATCGAGCATTTCGCCAAAGACAATGCCGCGCACGTCTTTCAGCTTGCCTGCCAGCTTCAGTTGCATCAGCATGCGGTCAATCTGGTAGGGCTTGGTCGCGACGTCTTCGAGGAACAGAATCGTTCCCGCGGTTCGAATCTCGTGCTGTGTGCCGAGCGACGCCACCAGCATCGAGAGGCATCCGCCATAGAGGATTCCCTCCCCTTGCCCCGCCAACAGCGGCCTTGCGCCTGAGCCTTCGCCAATCTCCCATTCTTCCGCGCCACCCAACGCATTCTGCCAGGAATCCAGATCCACACCGCCGGCAACGGCGAGATCCTTGGCCACCATCGGACCGTGAAAGGTCACGACGTTGGCCGCGTCTGAAATGCAGCACAGCAGCGTTGTGATATCGCTGTAGCCCACCAGAATTTTGGGATGCGAAACGATCTTCGTCGGATCGAGCAGCAGCGGCAGGTAGTTTGACCCATATCCTCCTCGCGCACAAACGATCGCTCGGATATCGTCGCGGACGAACATGTCTTCCAGTTCGCGCGCCCGGCGCTCCGCTGAGCCGGCAAAGTAGAGATCGCGTTCCAGAATCGACTCGAAATAAAACGGATCGTAGCCGGCGCGGCGAAGACCGTCGCAGCCCGCCTCCAGCATTTCGCGCTTCACGTTCGACGCAGGCGCAACGATTCCCACCTTGTCGCCCGGACGGAGCGCGCGCGGCTTGATTCGCGGGTTTTGGGACGCGGTAACCATCTGGGCCCGATCTTGCCTGAATCGATCTTAACTGACGCTGCGACCGCGTCACACATGGAGAGACGGGCGTCCCCGCCCGGCGGGACGGGCGAAACGCCCGTCGCTCCACCTTATGAGTTATCCCACGATCACGATGCTACGTTCGATCTTAAATGAAGAATTCTCCGCGGCAGACTAGAGTCGCCGGACCTCGCAGATAAACTTGATTCTGCCAGCGCACCGTCTGCGCACCTCCGGGGGCAATCACCGTCACCGGCGAAGATACCCTTCCGCTCGCAATCGCGGCTACCGCCGAGGCGCACGATCCCGTGCCTGAAGACTCCGTCTCCCCCACACCACGTTCAAAGAGCCGGATCTCGATTTCATTGGGGCCTCGCACCACCACATATTCCACATTTGTGCCCTGCGGAAACTGCGGCTGCTTTCCGATCAGCGCCGCCTGCCTTTGCCATCCATCCTGAAAGTTCTCGACGAAAATTACATAATGCGGATTGCCCATCGAAACTTTCGTCCCCAGCGTCCGTCCCGACATCGTCTCAATCGACAACTCGCCGCCGACCTCCGGCTGGCCCATCTCCGCTTCGAACTCAAAGGCGGCGCCTTGCTGGCCGCCTTGCGGACCAACGAGGCGGCAGGTCTTCAGTCCGGCGGCGGTGCGAACCACAACTTCTGTTTTGTCCGTACGTGAACAAATTTCCGCAGCCACACAACGCGTGCCGTTGCCGGAGATTTCCGCCTCCGAGCCATCGGCGTTAAACAGGCGCAGCCTCGCGTCAGCGTCGGCATCGGGGAACAGCCATTCCACGCCATCGGCGCCCACTCCGCGATGGCGATCGCACAAGCGGCGGCTGAGCGCACTCAGGTCGCCAAAGGCGTACGCACCTTCCACTATCAGAAAATCGTTGCCGCAAGCCGACGCTTTCGTGAAAGGAATTCTCGCGGTCTGCTGGAGCTGTTTTTGCGGCGCGCTCATTCGTGTTCCGTAACCCCGAGTGACGTCACCACCGCGAAAAGCGCGCGGTCTGGAGACCCCGGAGCGGATTCTATCACCGCCATCCGGCGCTTTCTGTGGTGCTGGGCTGCAGGGGTTAACGCGATTGATTCGGGGCGCTACGCGCCGCGTAGATGCGCGCATGGGGTTGCCCGGTCGCGTGAATTTCGATCAGCTCCGTAAGATTGGTCAGATTCGCGCCCTGGTCTACCGCATCGCCATCGAAGACAATCACAAAATCAACGTAGCGTGGCGGATCGGCCAGGGCGCGCTCCCACAGGCCTTCCGGATCTGACGGCCGCTTCCACATACGATGATTTTCGTTATTCACCACCTGGCGCAGTGGAATGCCCGCCTGCTCCATAATGCCCACATGTTCGCTGATGTCCATCAGAAACCGCGAGTTCCGCGGTAATCGAGCAACCGCGCGCTGCACCGCGGAATTCAAGGGATTGCGGATCACCCAGTTCCTCCGCGCTTCTGCCAGGCATTGAGGCCCCGCCTTCCACACCGATACATAACTGCCCACCACCAGCGCCAGTATCACGGCGACCATTTTCCAAACATGCCGCCCGCCCGCGCTCCACAGAAAGACAGAAGCCGCCAGCACTCCGGTCGAAACTGCAAACATCGGCAGCAATTGGAGTCCGTAACGCTGGTTGAAGGTGGCAAACGGCCACCAGGTGTAGACATGAAGCGGCACCGAGCCGTACGCAATCGAAAACGAATAGAACACCAGCGGAACCCACAACAACAGCAGCGACGCCGATTGCGCGCGCAGTTTCCAGGCTGCGATTACGAGCGCTACAAAAGCTGCCGCCAGCCAGAATCGGCCCCAGTTCCAGTTCGCCATATTCAACTGCGCCGATTTCAAAAAATAGATGGCCGCGACTCCGGCATGGTGGAGCGCCGGATTCGGCGCCCCCACGCGCTGCTCAATCGCCTTCGCCGAGTATGGACCGTTCGCAAAGTCCAGCGCGTTCCCATATACCACTCCGTTGTAAGCCAGCCACAGGACCGGAGCCAGCGCAATGCCCAACAGGAACTTCGCTGCAGCCCGGCGCAAGAGGTGATCCTGCCATTGCCCGAGCGCGATGACTGCGACCGCCGCGCCCATCACGCCCGCCAGAAACCATCCGTCGTAACGCGTTAGCTCCGCGCCGGCCAGACACCAGGCGCAGCGCGTCAGAGTGTGCGCGAGAGCTGGGTCGTCCCTCCGGGACTTCGATAATTTTTCCCGCCCTAACCCGCGCTGCAGCGCGGGGCTAAGCTGGTTCGTCCCTCCGGGGCTGGATTCTCGTTCAGCAGCGGCCTCATTTTTTCGCAGGTCTTTTTTTCGCGGGTCATTTTTCTTCAGGTCATTTTCGTTCAGGTCATCCTTCTGCAGAGCCCGAATGAATTCCGCGAAGTACACGACGGCCCAGATAAAAAGCGCCAGATAGATTGACTCCGTCATGGCCGTCGCCTGCATGTAGATCAGGTTCGGATTGGCTCCATAAGCGAAGGCCGCGGCCCATGCGCCTACGGCGGCCGCCGGGTTCGTGCCCGCTTCCTTGCCCGCCTGCATGGAGAAACCGGCTCGCAGCATGCCGTGCACGAGGCGAAATATTCCGACAACCCCGAACACGTAGGCGATCATCGAGGGGATGGAACCGCCCGTTCCGTTCTGCCACATCGCGTTCGACCAGATGAACGGGATCATCAGCAGATGAGGCAGGGGCAACCACACCGTGCCCAATTGCAGCAGGCCGGGAGTCTCGGAATCGAACACTCGCCGCGCAATATTAATGTGCGCGACCGCGTCGCCATAGAGCAGAAGGTCGCTGTGTCGAAAGTAGTAGAAAAATGAAAACAGCGAAACGAGGATAGCGATCCCGGCCACGCGGGCCACGCTGAAGTCCCGATTGGCGGCTGTCTTTACAGTCACTCTGCGCTCGCGATGGGCTCTGTCATGGCTGGCAAGATGGCCCTATTCCAGGTGCGTCAGTTCGCGGAATATCTGAAACCGCGCGTCAATCTCTCCGCGCGTAAGATTCTGCAGGCGCTCCGTCCCGAAGCGTTCCACGGCAAACGATCCCATCACCCCGCCATAAAACAAGGCGCGCTTCAGCACCTCGCGATTAATCTCTCCCTGCGACGCGATATAACCCATGAATCCGCCGGCAAAGGAATCGCCGGCCCCGGTTGGGTCTTTTACTTCTTCAATGGGCAGCGCGGGCGCGCGAAACGGATGCGATCCAATGGCGAAGGCTCCCTCGCGAAAAAAAATGGTTGCTCCGTATTCGCCGTGCTTCACTACCAGCGCGTTCGGTCCCATGGCTAGAACTTTTCTGGCCGCGCGCGGAAGATTCTTCTCCGCAGCCAGCATCTTGGTTTCGGTGTCGTTGATCAGGAGAACGTTCACCAGCTTCAGTGTTTCCGCCAACTCCCTGGGCGTGCCCTGGATCCAGAAATTCATGGTGTCGGCGCCCGTCAGGCGCACGTCACGCATCTCCAGGCGCACCGCCGCTTGCAGCGTGGGGTGGATGTTGGCGAGGAAAAGGAACGGCGTGTCCGAATACTCTTTTGGAATGCGCGGCTGAAATTTCTCGAACACGTTCAGTTCGGTGAATTCGGTCTTGGCCTCGTTCAGGTTGTCGATATACTGTCCGCCCCAGCGGAAGGTCTTCCCCTTGGTGCGCTCGATCCCGCGCGTGTCCACGCCTCGTTTTTTCAGTACGGCTTCGTGCTCGGGCTTGAAGTCCTCGCCCACCACCGCGACCATCCTCACCTCGGTGAAGTAACTTGCGGCGAGCGCGAAATAAGTGGCCGCGCCTCCGAGAATGTCGCTCACGCGACCGGAGGGCGTGGCGATGGTATCGAAGGCAACCGAACCTACTACCAGAATGCTCATGAGGCTCCGTGGGTCAGTCGTTAGTCGGTTGACAAGCACGCCCGGGAAGCATCCGCAAAGTTCGCTGACGACCAACGACGCACGACTGACGACTATTTCAGATACTTTCCCAATATCAACTGCAGTTTCTCTTTGGTCGCGGCCGGAATTTTGGCCGGATCGGTCAGAATGGCATTCGCCAGCGCCGACCCGCACTTGCAGGACCGCGTTTTCGGCATCGCCGACACCGTGGCCGTCACGACCTTGGCGGCGTTCTCGGCGTTCTTTGCCAGCACGGAAAGAATCTGCTCGACCGTCACGGAATCATGATGCGGATGCCAGCAGTCATAATCGGTAACCATGGCGATGGTGACGTAGCATATCTCAGCTTCGCGCGCGAGCTTTGCTTCCTGCAGATTGGTCATGCCGATCACATCCGCGCCCCAACTGCGATACACGTTCGACTCGGCCTTGGTGGAAAACTGCGGACCCTCCATGCAAATGTACGTGCCTCCCCGCTTCGCGGTTACGCCTACAGTCTGGCATGCGCCGCGGACCACCTTCGTCATTTCGCTGCACACGGGATCGCCAAATGCAATGTGCGCCACAATGCCGTCGCCGAAGAAAGTGTCCACGCGGTGCCGGGTGCGATCGAAAAACTGGTTCGGGATCACGAAATCGAGCGGCTTGTGCTCATCCTTCAGCGACCCCACCGCCGAAACCGAAATAATGCGTTCTACCCCCAACTGCTTAAAGCCGTAAATGTTGGCCCGGAAATTCAGCTCGCTCGGCAAGAGTTTGTGCCCGCGGGCATGGCGCGCAAGAAATGCCACCTGGCGGCCTCCCAGCGTCCCCAGAATGTACGCATCCGAAGGATCTCCAAATGGAGTCTGCTGCTCGACCTCGTGCGCGTCGGTGAATCCCGGCATCTGGTACAGACCGCTGCCGCCGATAATGCCAATCTCTGCCTGCTTCAAATGCGCTCCTGAACGGGTCGGGAATTACCGTGGAACTCACGATTATACAGAAGGAGATTCATCGCGAGATTTGCGCATCGCGGACAATTCATCCAGAAGAATCGATGCTAGCTTAGGCTCGCCGGGAACGTTCGCGCCTCGAAGAGAACAGCAGTGTAGAAAACGGTCGCACATCATGTTAGAACCACCAAACTGTCGGCGGAGTTCCTGAATCTTCAGAGCGAGTCCTTTAAGGCGGTCGGCGTCGCGCCACTTATAGTATCGGTGCTCTGAATCTAAATGATCGTTTTGTCCCAACAAGCCCCAACGGCCTTTAGCGCATTTCTCAAGGCACGAGAAAAGAAGGGCTTCAAAATCACGCTCGAGCTCGTCAAGTCGCTGTGCCTCAATCTTTGGACGTTTGGACATACCCGAGTCCCCGCTACCGAAATATCATCACGTTGCGGCAGAAGTCACTTCTTCCCCGTTGCATCCGGCCAGAAGTCTCCCTCCACCTGCTTCGTCGTCTCCTCATCCAGACTTTCGCTAATCAGCACCGCGTCGCCCCGGACTTCAATCACTACCACTCCCTCTTCCGTGAGCCAGGCATGGCGTCCGCGCAGCGTTCGCCAGGAATCGACCGGCGGCGCGTCTGCCGCAACTTTGCCGTCCGGTCCCAGCCCTTGCCGCTTCTGATATCGCTTGGCCAGCGATTTCGCATACACCGCCGCAAACTCCGCCGCTTTCGCCGCACTCGACCAGCGGGAAACATATAGCAACCCGATCGGCGCCGATTTGCCCGCCTTTGGCTTGCCCGCGAAATAATAACCGCCGCGCCACTCCGGATACGTCGCCTTGGCCTCATCCCCGCCCGCATACTGCTCAACCAAAACATAAACGTCAAACTCTCCCATCGCGCCGATATCGAAAGGATCGTAGCTTTTGAAGTCTCTCTCCATGTCAATCATCTTCATCGGCGGCAACGTCTCGTGCGCAAGGTACGTCTTCGGCTCCATAATTTCGCGCGTCGTCTTCGGAGGATCCTTGAACGCGCCCGCGTAAGCCAGTTCCTTCCCGCCCGCTTCGAGGAGCGCGATGGTAAAGTCGAGTCCGTAGCGATACGGGAACGTCAACTCCTCTTTCAAAAAAATCGGAGCATCACGAAACGCCGGAGAGTCCGGCGTCCCCACCAGCATGCCCTGCTCGAGCGATTCGACAATCTGGGGCGAGTCCAGCAGCGTCTTTCCGGCCGGCGCCAGGGAATAATCCAGCAGCACCGCCATCGCTTGTCCTTCCAGCACCGCCTGCCGGGCAGCGCTTTCCTCGTCATTTTCAATGTCGGCTTGGCTTGGCTCATCCTTCTTGTTATGAGCGTCTTCCGTCGATCCCTTCATCCATTTCTCGATGCCGAACGACTGGTCCTGGAGGGCGTGCGTCAGTTCGTGCGCCAGTACCGGCTTCTGCTGTTCTACGTCGAGCCAGTTCAGCAAATTCACAGTTTTTGTTTTTTCATCGTAGTATCCCGCCACCTGCTCGCGCAGCATCGTCACCAGAAAGTTGGGCAGGTCGAAGTTGTGCGGCAGCAACCCGAACTTCTTCAGCACCGCCGAAGACCGCTCCAGTCGTTTCGCGTCCTTGTCGTCCTTCATGCTCTTCTTGAGATAGGACTCCACCTCGTCGCGCTTGGTCAGCCTGCGCTTCACCTTATGCTTGATGGGCAGGCCCGTGTCCTGGCTGGCAAACTGCAGGATTTCGTCCACCGAGCGAAAAAGTTCCTTCGCCTCTTTGGGCGAGACGATGGTTTCTTGCGTGGCGCGGGTGTCCTCGCTGGCGGGAGCCTGGCCCTGCGACGGCTGGCCTTGCGACGCCTGATCCTGCGATACTCTGACCGCCCCAGCTGTTGGTTGACCCCAGAGCGTGCCCGCCAGCAGCACGAGCAGAGCAAGTCCGCACAACCATCTTTGGAACTTTTGAGCACCTACCTTGACATTGTCCATTGGCATCGAGTCTATACTGGCCCATGCCCGTCAATCGCATGCCCGTCAATCTTTGGACCAGAACCGATCACGCCCTCGACTACCTCGGACGAGCCGACTCTATTTCCCATCGCACCGAAGGCGAATCTTCGCTGCTCGAGTTTATTCCGCCGACCACGCGCCGCATTCTCGATCTGGGTACGGGAGACGGGCGGCTGCTGGCGCTGGTGTTACGCGAACTGGTGAAACGCGAGCATCCGAACACGGAAGCCATCGCAATTGACTTCTCTCCTGCCATGCTTGAGGCTGCCCGGAAGCGCTTTGCCGACGATTCCTCGGTGGCCGTGATGACCCACAACCTCGATGACCCGCTCCCCGCCCTGGGCAAGTTTGACGCTATTGTCTCCAGCTTCGCGATCCATCATGTCACGCACCCGCGCAAGCGCGCGCTCTACTCCGAAATCCACGAACAGCTGAATGCTGGAGGCGTCTTCTGCAATCTGGAACACGTCGCCTCGCCCACTCCCAGCCTGCACGAGGAATTCTTGCGCCAGAGCGGCCTTACACCTGCAACCGAAGACCCTTCCAACCAGCTTCTCGATGTCGAGACGCAGTTGCAGTGGCTGCGCGAGATCGGATTCGCCGACGTGGATTGTCACTGGAAATGGCGGGAGCTGGCGCTGCTGGCGGGCAGACGGGGGTAACCGGCTTCCTAAGACATGCCACCACACAATCAGCGATGAGATACTCTCTCCGCTACCCACTCGCCCACTTCGCGCGTCCCCAGCGTTCCACCGATGTCGGCCGTTGTTTTTTTCTGCCGTACCGCTTCGAGCACGGCTGCGTCTATCTTCTGCGTCTCGCCCGGCATTCCCAGATGCGCCAGCATCATCGCCGCCGTCAGAATCGCGCCGAAAGGATTGGCCATGTTCTTCCCCGCAATCGACGGCGCGGAACCATGCACCGGCTCGAACATCCCGATTTGCCCCTGTGAAGTATGCCCCAAACGCAGATTGCCGCTCGCGCCCATCCCCAGCCCACCCTGCAATCCCGCGGCGAGATCGGTGATGATGTCGCCAAACATGTTGTTGGTGACGATGACATCGAACCCGCGCGGATCGTGCACCATCTGCATACAGAGCGCGTCCACGTACATGTGCTGCGTCTCGATCTTTTGATACTCTGCCGTAACTTCTTTGAACACGCGCTGCCACAGGCCGCCGGCGTGCGTCATGGCGTTCGATTTGTCGCACATCAGCACTCTTCGCCGCGGAGAACCATCTAGTTTCCGGTGGCTGGCGCAGTACTCAAACGCGTAGCGGATGATGCGCTCGACACCCTTGCGCGTGTTGACGTCTTCCTGGATCGCAATCTCGTCCGGCGTTCCCTGCTTGAAGACTCCTCCGAGATCGCCGTAAACGCCCTCGGTGTTTTCGCGAATCACGACGAAATCGAGGTCCTTTGGTTCGATGCCTTTGAGCGGGCAGAGCGACGCATCCAGCAACCGCACCGGCCGGACATTGGCGTACAGGTCCATTTTGCAGCGCATGCCCAGCAGGATTTCTCGTGCGTGAATATTGGAGGGCACGCGCGGATCGCCGAAGGCGCCGACCAGGATGGCGTCGAAATCGCTCGCCAGGGTGGCGAAGCCGTCCGGCGGAACGGTAACTTTGTCGGCGAGATAGCGGTCGGCTCCCCAGTCGAAATAAGTTAATGCTAAATCCGCACCTACAGCCGCGATCACGCGCACTGCTTGTGGAATTACTTCTTTCCCGATGCCGTCACCGGGGATCACCGCAATACGGTTCATTTTTATTTCGCTCACGCTGGCAACGTTAGCACAGGGGCGAACCATTCATAAACCCGCAACGTCAGGTAACAATCAGTGGACCGCCGGGCGTCTCGCCCGGCAGGACGGCGCGAAGGTGCCGGTCCCTCCACCACCCGTTCGTTATAATAAAAAGATTGAACTTATGCCTTCGATAACACTTCCTGGGGCGAACTCGAGTGCGCACAGCGGCGCGACCACTGCGCCCGACTTCGGCGATGCTCGCGCCGAGTTTCAGGGCTTGCTCTCAGGCTGCGGCCTCTATGACCTGAGTTGGCGTGCCAAGATCGCGGTGACCGGCGGCGACCGCGTCCGCTGGCTGAACGGCATGGTCACGAACAACGTTCGCGATCTTGCCGTGGGTCACGGCGTCTACGCCTTCATGCTCAGCGCCCAGGGCCACATTCAGGCTGACCTCTACGTCTTCCAGCGCGGAGAATCATTGCTGGTGGATACGGAACGTGGGCAGCGCGACAAAATATTGCAGCTGTTCGAGCACTACATCATCGCGGACGATGTGGAGATCGCGGACATGAGCGACAAACTGACCGCGCTCGGCCTGATTGGGCCCGAATCGCGCGCTGTTCTTGAACGCGCCGGTATCGTGGTTCCCGATCTCGCGCCGTTGGAGTTATGCTCGCCGAAATGTGATTGCGCGTGTAGCTGCCTGCAATGCACGCTAGTGCGAGGCGATGACTCCGCAGGCATGTCGTACGAAATCTGGTTGGAGCCAGACAAACTGAAATCCACGTGGAGCGCGCTGCTCAAGGCGGGTGCGCGGCCGACCGGCACGACTGCGCTGAATCTTTTCCGCATTTCGCGAGGCATTCCGCAATTTGGCGTGGATATCCGCGAGCGCGATCTGGCGCAGGAAACCGGGCAGACACGCGCGTTGAATTTCACCAAAGGGTGCTATCTCGGGCAGGAGATCGTGGAGCGTATCCGCTCGCGCGGTGCCGTGCACCGGCAGTTCACCGCGTTCTTGGTCGAGGGCACGCTACCCGAATCGGGCGCGAAGATTCTGGCCTCAGAAAAAGATGAAAAAGAAGTCGGCGAGATCACGAGCAGCGCGATTCTGCCTCTGCCCGGCGGAGATCGCCCGGTCGCACTGGGTTATCTGCGACGCGAGGCCACCGGGAAAGATTTGCGTGCGGGAACGTCGAAGTTGAAACCAGCATCGCTCCCGATCGCCTGAATTTCAGGAAGGCCTTCAAGAAGGAAACCATATGGCTCAAAAAAGAAGAGAAGAGAGCGAATTCAAAGTAAGCGACAAGCGCTTGTTCACCTCCGACGGGGAACTGAGATCGGATTCCGCAGAAGAGCAAGCGCCCCCCCCCACCCCAGCGGCGGCGGCAACGGCGCCTGCGACGACATCTGCGCCCGTTGCAACGATCGCGGAGGCCGCGCCCACAGCGGCGGCGCCCACACACGAATCAGATATTCCCGAACCACCCACTGCCTCCGAACAGAAGGCGCAGCACGATGCCTACAAGCAGTCGGCGCGCGATCTGGATGCGCGCGTCGAACTGAGCGGACACTCGGCGAAAGAACTCGAAATGAGTTTCGAGCGCTTCATGGCTTCGCTCTACATGACCGCCATGATGCAGCTCGGCCTGATGCACGAACAGGGCGGCCAGCCCGGGGTTGACTTGATCGGCGCTCGCCAAACCATCGACACGCTCGGCATGATCGCCGAGAAAACCAAAGGCAATCTCACTCCGAAGGAGCAGGCATTCCTGCAGAACTGCCTCTATGAACTGCGCATGGCCTACGTAGAAGTAACCAATGCTCTGGCGCATCCTCCGCAGGCACCCGGCCCGATTACAGGTACAAACGGCTGATGCATGCGACTCTGACGGTATTAGGCAGCGGCACGTCGATGGGCGTACCCACCATCGGCTGCGACTGCGCCGTGTGTCGTTCCGAAGACCCGCGCGACCGCCGCACTCGTCCCTCCGTGATGGTCAGCTACCGTGATCCTCACGACAATGCTCGCCACGTCATGATCGACACCACGCCCGACTTTCGCGAGCAGGCGCTGCGGGAAAACATTACGCAGCTTGATGCCGTGCTCTACACCCACACGCATGCCGACCACATCCTCGGAATCGACGACCTGCGCCCCCTGACTTACCGGCATAAGCCGTGCAAGCTGCCGCTTTATGCCACGCCGCGAAACTGTGAATTCCTGCGCAACATGTTTCGCTACATTTTTGAAGCTGAGTATAAATTTGGCGGACTGCCACTGGTGGAACTGCATCCAATCGAAGGCCCCGTCGAACTATTCGGCGCGCGCTTCGAGCCCGTGACCGTGATCCACGGCGAAACCCCGATCCTTGGTTTCCGCTTCGGATCGGCCGCCTACCTGACCGATCACAGCGACGTCCCGCCCGAAACGCTGGAGAAGCTGCGCGACCTCGACATTTTGTTTCTGGACGCCCTGCGCTACAAGCCGCATCCCACGCATTCGACCGTGGAACAGTCGCTGAAGATCGTGGACGCGGTGAAACCGAAGCGCACGTTTTTCACGCACATCTGTCACGACCTGCCACACGAGGCCACCAACGCCACGTTGCCGCCCGAGGTGCGGCTGGCGTTTGACGGAATGAAGCTGGAGTTTGAGATTTGAGATTTGAGTTCACCGCCGGGACGCCGAGCCCGCCGAGAAAATCTTTATTTAGAAAAAATTGGCGCCCTCGGCGTCTCGGCGGTGAAAAATAGTCAGGATGCGAACTTTCCACAAACTCGACGATATTCCCCGCGATTTCGGTCCCGCGCTCGTCAGCGTTGGTAACTTCGACGGTGTGCACCGCGCTCACCGCCATGTTCTGGACGAAATCGTGCAGCGCGCGAAAGCCGGGAGCGGGCAGTCGGTGGTTGTCACCTTTGATCCCCACCCCTCCCGCATCCTGCGGCCCGATCACAACCTGAAGTTGCTGACTCCGCTTCCGGAAAAGCTGCGACTCCTGGAAGCCACCGGCGTCGATGCGGTCCTGTTGCTCCCCTTCTCGCGCGATCTTTCGCTGATGACGCCGCACCAGTTTGCCCATGAAATTCTTAAGAAGCGGCTTCATGCCCGGGAAGTTCACGAAGGCTACAACTTCCACTTCGGGCACAAGGCAGCGGGGAACATTCAACTGCTGCGCGAGCTGGGCAGGGAGAAAGACATGGGATTTGAGGTTCACGATTATCCCGAAATGCGCCTGCGCGGGGAGCGGGTTTCAAGCAGCCACATCCGCAAGTTGCTTTCCGAAGGCCGCGTGAGCCGGGCTCGCCACTTGCTGGCGCGTCCGTTCAGCATTCTTGCCACCGCCGGCCGAGGACGCGGCTACGGAGCGAGGTACACCGTACCCACCATCAATCTGGCGCGCTACGAAGAACTCGTCCCCAAAGACGGCGTCTATATCACTCGCACCCGCATCGGCAGCGAGTGCTTCGACTCGGTCACCAACATCGGAAACCGTCCGACTTTTGGCAGCGATTCCTTTGCCATCGAGTCCCACCTGCTGAATTTCCATCCGCTTGCACTCTCGGCGGAAACCGAGGTCGAACTCAACTTCCTCGATCGCCTGCGCGACGAGATCAAGTTCCCTTCTGTCGAAGCGCTGAAAGAGCAGATCGGGCGGGATGTAGCCAAGGCCAAGCGTTACTTCCGGCTCTTGGGATAAGCTTTGCCGCTTCTCGCGAATGCCCGCTTCTCACTCGATGGGCTCGACCACCAACTCTTCGCCCCGAGCAGCCCGTTCCGGCAACTGGATCAGCACAATCGCTACCAGCACCAGAACGATTCCAACCGTCTGCATCGGCCGCAGCCACTCCCCCAGTACAAGCGCCGCGATCAAGATGCTGAAGACCGGCTCCAGGCAACTGGTCACAATGGCTCGGGTCGGCTCCAGGTGCTGGAGCCCGGCGAAGTAGCAGGAAAATGGCCCGAGTACGGACACCAGCGAAAACACCAGCATGAATCCCCACTGCTGCGCGCCATAGTGAGCGGCAACGATTTTCCACGGAGGATTCACGAAGATCCAGAATGTTGAAGCTGCCACCAACACCCACAGCAGTACTTTCCAGCGGTCGTAGCGCGCCAGCACACTGTGTCCGCCGACGTTATAAAACGCAAAGGAAAATGCCGCCAGCAGCGCGGCCGTGACTCCGACTGGGTCCATGCGGAAGCCGCTCAAGCCGACAAGGCCTACCGCCAGCGCACAACCCACCACGGCCAGTCCCACCGCCGCAGTTCGTCGCAGCGATGGGCGCTGCGCTCCGCGGGCCACCATGTAGAGCAGCACCCAGACCGGCGCCGTGTATTGCAGGATGATGGCCGTCGCCACGTTCGTCCGTTGGATTGCCAGGTAGTAGAGATAGTTCGACGCCGCGACTCCCAGAATTCCCAGCAGGAAAAACCGCACCAGATCGCGACCGGGAACACGCAGCGCGGACACTCCTCGACGTGCCAGCAGCACCGGCAGAAGCACCGCCAGCGACAGCGTTGCACGGCTCTGCGACAGGATCAGAGGATCGATCTTTTTTAGTGAAGTACCAAGCGACAGCCCGCCCGGCAACGGGTGGCCAGTGAATGCCGCGCGACCGAGCGTCGCCGAAATTCCCCACAGCAGGGCCGCACTCCCGATATAGAAGTAACCCCGCAGCGGATGAGGACCAGCACGATGGGGGCCAGCCTGATGAAGATCAGCCTTCACGGAACGTGCTCGATGGTGTAGGTGGTCTTCGCTGTCTTCTCCAGCATGGCCGAGACCGAGCAATACTTCTCTTTTGAAAGCCGCACCGCATCTGCTATGGCTTTCTGCGACACGTTCCCGTGAACCAGATAGGTCAAGTGAATCGACGTATAGACGGCAGGGTAGCCGTCCGCTCTTTCGGCTTCGGCCCGCACTTCAAGCCCGGTGAACGGCTCGCGTTTCTTGCGGAGAATTCCCACGACGTCCGATGCCGTGCAGCCGCACAGAGCGAGCAAGACTAACTCCATCGGACTATTAGCGGTCTTCTCGGCTCCGGCATCCATCACGATCGAATGTCGCGAAGATGCCGACCCGACGAAGCGGTCTTTGTCGGTCCAATTCACGGATGCTTCAATCATTGTGCCTCCCGTTATCTAACAATGGAGCGACGGGCGTCTCGCCCGTCTCGCTACCGCCGGTTATCCGTCATCGGCTCGGGATGAATCAGCACGCGGAACAGTTCCGGCGCGTCGTGCTTGAATCGGATCTCGAGCGACGTCTGAACGTCGTGCACTCGCGAAAGCGGCATATCGTCAGGCAGCGTGCAGTGGCAGGACACATACAGCCGCGCGCGCACCTTCTTGAACTGGAATTCGTGCACGTCCATCACCTCGGGAAACTCCTTCACAATATCCTTGAGCCGTCGTTCCAATTCCGGCTCGCGAACAATCTCCTGTCCTTGTTCAATCGTGGCCGGCTCGCTTTCAATATGCGTAAGGATGGTCGCAATCTCCGGAACCTCGCTGCGTATCTCCGTTTCCAGCCGGGTAACTTCATCGTGCGCCTGCTTCATGCTGAGTTGCTCGTCGAGTTCCAGATGCTGCTCCACGTGCAACTGCCCGTTCAAGTCCTGCACGCTTATGTCATGCACATTGAAGTTGTATCGAGTAGCCACGGCGCGAATCCGGTCAAAAATGTTTTCCGTGCGCCGGGCCCGTGGAACGGGATGCACCATCACGTCAGCGTCGGGCAAAATCTCGCGCACCCGCGACTTCACCGCATCGGACACCTGCTCGGAGCGCTGGAACGTAAAATTGCGTTCCAGTCCCACCGAAACGTCAGCGAAGTAGCGGTTCCCAGCTTTCCGGAACCGGACCCGCTCCACTTCCAGCACGCCATCGACGGTCCTGATCCGGTCGAGGATCTGACTGCGCACGCCAACCGGCGCCGCATCAAGTAGCGCATCCACCGTTTTCCGGGCCAACCTCCAGCTCACGGAAATCACCACGCCCGCCACGAACAGTGCGGCAATCGGATCAGCCTGGCGCAACCATCCCACCTGATAGCTACGGCCTAAATTGCTGCGCCCCAACCAAACCAGCGCCAGGCCCACGATCACGACTCCGCTCGACCAGATGTCTGTGGAAAAATGCAGCGCATCGGCTTCCAGCGCCTGACTGTCGTACTTCGTCGCAATGCGCCCAAGTGCGCGCGAGCGCCAGGCGTCGACCGCGATCGAAAGCAGCATGACCAGGAAGGCAGCCACGCTCGGCTCAATTTCCACGCTGTGAAAGAACAAACGCCTGATCGATTCATAAACGATCCAGACGCAGGCCACCAGCAGCAGACCGGTTTCGATGAAGGCCGAAAAATTCTCGAACTTGCCGTGTCCGTATTGGTGATCGGCATCGGCCGGCTTGTCGGAAACCCGCACTGAAAAAAAAGTCACCAGGGCTGCGATCAGATCCAATCCAGAGTGTGCGGCCTCCGATAAAATTCCCAGCGAGCCGGTCGCGATCCCCACCACAATTTTCAGGCTGGTGACTACAAGAGCCGCCAGCACCGAGTTTCCGGCAACGGCTCGCTTTTCCCGGCGCATCGACTGGGAACTGAATGCCATGAAGGTCATTATCGCTTTGGATTCGCCCGCCGCCAACCCCTCGACCCCTTGCCCGATCTCCAGCGGGACATGCTACGATGAATCCATCGCAATTTTCCCTGGAGGATATTGATTCATGCGTTCTCAGTGCCTCGTGTGTCTGCTGCTCGCCGGCTTGGCCTATGGACAAGCGGCGCAACCGCCTGCACCTGCCGCCGGAGCGAAGGCGGCACAAAGCACCCCCGCCGCGCCCGTTAAGGCGCCTGAAGTAAAAGTTGGGCCTGACGATGCGGTGATTACGCTGAAGGGTTTCTGCGCCGATGCCAAGCTGCAGGGCGACGCCTGCAAAACCGTGATCACGCGCGCGCAATTTGAGAAGCTCGCCGATGCGCTACAGCCGGGAATGCCTCTGAACATTCGTCGTCAACTCGCAACCCGGTATGGACAGGCCCTGAAGATGTCCACCGAAGCGGAAAAGCGTGGCCTCGACAAAGAGCCCTCATTCGAAGAAAAGATGTACTTTGCGCGCATGCAAGTTCTTTCCCAAGAGCTTGTCCGCGCGCTGCAGGATGATTCCAATAAGGTTAGCGACGCCGATATCGAAGACTCTTACAAGAAGAACGAAATCTCCTACCAGCAAGCCACCTTGGCGCGGATTTACATTCCCCGCGCCAAGCAAATCGCACCCTCACCCGCAAAACCCAAGGCTGAGCCTGAAGCCGGTGCTAAAAGCGCTGCGACCACCAATGCAGAGCCTCCAACCGAGGAGCAAAAGAGAGCTGCTGCAGAAGCGATGAAAAAAGTTGCCGTCGATCTCCGCGCCCGCGCCGCTGCGGGTGAAGACCCCGACAAGCTGGAAAAAGAGGCCTACGCCGCCGCTGGACTGCCGGGAACTGCTCCGAGCACAAAGATGGAGAAAATGCGCCGCAGCGCGCTGCCTCCGAACCATCAAGCGATCATGGACCTGAAGCCCGGCGAAGTGTCCGAATTGATCTCCGAACCCAACAGCGGTTACTACATTTACAAGATGGTCAGCAAGGAGACTTTATCTCTGGATGCCGTGAAACCGGATATTCTCAAGGCTATTTCCAGCCAGCGCTATCGCGATAGCATGCAAGGTTTTCAGAGCAATGTCGACTTGAACGATGCGTACTTCGGCCCCGCCCAAAGTCCACCGATGCCGCCACATCGGGGACCAATGCCCCCTCCCCAAGAGCGGCCCGACCACGACTAAATGGATACAGCAAAATCAACCATTGTCGTTACCGGCGTTTCGGGCAATCTGGGCCAGCGGCTGTTGCCGCAGCTCTCGGATTTCAAGGTGGTGGGCATCGACGTCACGCCCCCCACGCATTCCCCGGTGGAGCGCTTTGTGCCGCTCGACCTGGGAAGAGAAGAATCCACTCGCGAGCTGCTTCTGCTGCTGCGCGAGTTGCAGCCTGTTTCGCTGGTGCACCTGGCGTTCGTGATCGATCCTCACCGCTCAGGGGTTCTGGACGTCGACCGGATGTGGCGGATTAACGTGGCCGGCACAGCGCGAGTGATGGAAGCCATTGCCGAAGCTAACCGCAACCCCGGAACGGCCATTCGGCAGTTCATTTTTCCCAGCAGCGTGTCGGCGTATGGCTCCGATTTGCCAGCACCGGTCGCGGAAGACTCGCCGCTCGGGGCTCACACATTACCCTACGCGGTCCACAAGAAAGAAAGCGATCTGGTGGTGCAGCAGCGCGCGCCCGCCCTGCGCGGGTGTGGAGTGTTTATCCTGCGTCCCCATATTTTTGCCGGAGCCACCGTCGAAAATTACCTGATGGGAGCGTTCCGCGGAACGCCCAACGGAAAGGGGACGCGCGCCGCCCGCATGCGCCAGTCGGGGAAACGCCTGCCCGCCATGCTGCCCTTCGGCCAGAAGTATCTGGATAACAAAATCCAGTTCCTCCACGTTGACGATATGGCCCGGCTGATCGCGTGGATCCTGAAGCGGGAACCGGAGGCGCAACGGCTGACCATCCTCAACGTTGCCGGGCGCGGCGATCCTTTGACCTTCGCGCAGTGTTTCGAGATGGCGCACTCCAAGTTGCTGCGCGTTCCCGGACAGTGGGCCATGCGCCGCACTCTGCAATTCTTGTGGGACTGGAACATTTCGACGATTCCGCCGGACGCCGTCCCTTATATGACCGGCCAGTACATCATGAACACTGACCGCCTGAAGAAATTTCTCGGCGACGACTACGAGCGGGTGATTGAGAAAACCAACACGGAGGCGTTCGTGGATTCGTTCCAGAGAAACTGAGTTCACCGCCGAGACGCCGAGTATGCCGAGAAGATCAAAATCCTGAACCACAGGGGGCACTGAGGACACAGGGGAATCTCTGGTGTTTTTCTCAGAATTCCTCGGCGTCTCGTCGGTTAAACGCTCTTCACGCCCCGGTAAAGCCCCGCTATGCCAAACGTGTACGGAGTCCACGAAGCCTCGCGGAACCCCGCCTGGCGCATGCGCCCGAGCATTTCATCCGGAGCCGGAAAGCGCTCGACTGACGCGGGCAAATAGGCGTATGGGCCGCGCACTCCCGAAATCATCGTCCCGATGGCGGGAAGAACTTTCTTGAAGTAGACGCGATAGCACTGTCCGATCAAGCCGCCGGGCTCTCCGAAATCCAGGATGCCGCATTCTCCGCCGGGAGCGAGCACGCGCGCAATTTCTCGCAAGCCCGCGTCGTAGTCGGCCAGGTTTCGAAAGCCGAATGCCGAGGTCACCAGATCGAAATGTCCATCGGGAAACGGCAACCGCAGCGCGTCCGCTTCGATCCAGCGCACCGTCGTGCCTTCTCCCTTCGCCGCTGCGCGCTGCAGCATGGCGTGGGAAAAGTCGGCGCCCAGAATCTGGGGAGCGCTCGAGCCAGCGCGCCGGCGCAAAGCGAAGGTCATGTCTCCGGTGCCGCAACAAAGATCCAGTACGCGCGCCTCGGGACGCTTTAGAATCGCGTCGAACTGGCGCGCGGTGCGCCACCACCACCAGCGGTCAATGTTGAACGAAAGAATATGATTCAGCAGGTCGTAGCGCGGCGCAATCGAGGTGAACATCTCCCGGACGGCCGCTGCCGCCGACTCGCGGTCTGGCGCACCGGCGGGAGCCGCGCCCGCGATTCGCTGATTCACCCCTTGATCCATATGATTTTTGCAAGTGGAGAGCCGGGCGTCCCCGCCCGCTCGCCACGCTGCTGCAAGGGCGAGACACCCGTCGCTCCACCGCAGGTCACAGCACTAATTCCGCATCAGCTTCCGAATCTCGTCGACCGCGGAGCGCACGATTGCTTCCGGCACGTCGCTCGTGATCTCAACCTTGCCGATCTCGCGCGGCAGAATAAAGTGCACCACTCCGTGCCGCGTCTTCTTGTCGGAGCGCAATCGCTTCACGATGTTCGCGGTCTGCCACTTCATGCGTGGCAGCCTGCCAAAGCCGAGAACCGCGTTCGAAATCCGTCCTGCCGTCACACTATCCAGTTTGCCGGTGGAAAGCGCGATGTGCGTCGCCGCGATCATGCCCCAGGCCACAGCTTCCCCGTGGAGCAACTGCGTGTAGCCGGTCTCGGCCTCAAGAGCGTGGCCTATCGTGTGGCCGAAATTGAGCACTTGCCGCAATCCGCCTTCGCGTTCGTCGGCACTCACTATCGACGCTTTCAGGCGCACCGAATCGGCAATCACTTTCTCAACCACCACCGGATCACGATCCAGAATCTCGCGACGCCGGTCTTCAAAAAGCTTGAACAAACCGGGATCTCCGATAATGCCGCACTTCAGCGACTCGTACAGACCGGCGCAGTATTCGCGCGAAGGCAGCGTCTCCAGAACGGTGGGGTCGACCAGAACAACCCGCGGCTGGTGGAAAGTCCCCAGCAGATTCTTTCCCGACACGAGGTTGACGCCCGTTTTTCCTCCGATCGCCGCATCCACCTGCGCCAACACGGTCGTTGGCACCTGGATGACATCCACGCCCCGCATATAGATCGAGGCCA
Source organism: uncultured Acidobacteriaceae bacterium (assembly GCA_963779995.1). GTDB lineage: Bacteria > Acidobacteriota > Terriglobia > Terriglobales > Acidobacteriaceae > Acidiflorens. Next base: position 729,612 of record CAVZZY010000002.1, read on the forward strand.
GAAACCCGGTCACGTCGCCGACTACGCCGCCGCCGAGCGCAATCAGCGTGACCCCGCGATCCGCGCCCTGCTTCACCAGCTTCTCAGCCAGTTTCTCCAGTGTCGCAAGACGTTTCGAGCGCTCGCCATCGGGCATTTCGAGCAGGTCAGTTTCAACTCCCGAAGCGGCCAGCGATTTCAGCAGAACCTTCGCCCAGCGCCGGCGCACCGGCGGGACGGTGACCACAAAGGCGCGGCGATTTTCAAGAAACTTGCCGAGGCATTCTCCGGCACGGGCGAGCAGCCCGCTTCCGATGAGCACTTCATAGGAGCGCGACGGCGTGGAAACGGGAACGCTAATCATGGACATTCATCATAGCGTATGGGTTACTCGGCCAGTTTCTTTTGCGGATTCGCCAGCGAGGCGAGAATGGAAGCTGCCAAAACAAACAGCACGATCGCCAGCACCCATTCGGTTGGAATGTAGACGTAGTGCGACCCCAACATTTTAAGCCCCACGAAAATCAGCACCACCGACAGTCCATAATGAAGGTAGTGAAACAGGTCCATCATGCCCGCCAGCGCAAAGTACATCGAGCGCAGGCCGAGAATGGCGAACACGTTCGAGGTATAGACAATAAACGCGTTCAGCGTGATGGCGAGGACCGCCGGTATCGAATCCACCGCTAGAAGAATGTCGCTGGTCTCGACCACCAATAGCACAACGAGCAGCGGAGTGGCGTAGAGTCCGCTCTTTCCCGCAAAAAATCGCCGCGTGAAGAATTGCCCGTCCACATATTCTTCCGTCACTGGGAAAGCTCGGCGAAACAGGCGGAGAACCGGGTTTTTCTCGGGATGAATTTCCGTTTCGCGCTGCTGCAGCAGCTTCAATCCCGAATAAACAAGCAAAGCGCCGAATGCGTAGGTGATCCAACTGAAGCGGCGAATCAGCCCCACGCCCGCCACGATGAACACACCCCGCATGAGCAGCGCCCCGAGGATTCCCACGAACAGCACCTTGTGCTGGTGCTCGTCGGGGACCTTGAAATAGCGGAAGATGACGAGAAATACGAAAAGGTTGTCGACACTGAGCGAGAGTTCGACGACGTAGCCGGTCACGAACTGGAGCGCCTCGGCCCGCCCGTGCCAGAACAGAACCAGCACCGCAAACGCCGCCGCCAGCGCGATCCAGACCCCCGACCAGGCCAGCGCTTCGCGAAACCCGAAGCGACGATTCAGCACGCCCAGATCGAGCGCTAGCATCGCCACCACAAACAGGTTGAAAAGAATCCAGAAGAGAAGCACAGGCTCGGGTCTCAGTTTCAGTTCCCAGTAGTCAGATGTCAGGAAAACCTTAAGTCGCCGGCAGAACCCATAGTCAAGAGATAAGGCAGGGTTCCCTGAGACCTGACACTTGCCTGCCTCAATGCAAGCGCAGAATCTCGACCGTAATGTTATCCGGTCCTCCGCGTTCCCGAGCCAGTTCGATCAGCTCGCGTCCCGCTTCTTCCGCGCTCTTGTTTTCCACGGCGTCAAGAATCTCCGGGTCGCGCACCAGCCCCCACAATCCGTCGCTGCAGATCAGCAGCACGTCCTCCGGGCGCAGCGGCTCCGGTCGTCCGGGTGAGTCCATGACCAGATCGGGGTTGGTGCCTAAGGCTGCGGTCAGAATGTTTCGCTGCGGATGACTCAACGCCTGTTCCGGGCTGATCATTCCCGACTCCACCAGCCGTCCCACATAGGAGTGGTCGCGCGTTACCCGCGTAATCTGGCCGTCGCGGATCAGGTACAGGCGGGTGTCGCCAACATGCACGTAATAGAGCTCACCCCTGACGATCGCCGCCGCCGTACATGTCGTTCCCATGCCCCGCAATTCCGGATGGGCAATGCTGTATTGCAATATCTGCTCGTGCGCCACCTGCAAAGCCTGGACCAACGCTGCCTGCGGGTCGTCGCCGCCAGAGTCGCGGTACACCGCCACCATCGTCTCCACCGCCAGCCGGCTCGCTTCCTGGCCGCCTTCGTAGCCGCCCATGCCGTCCGCTACAATCGCCAACCGCCCCTTGCGCAGGAACTGCTGGTCGTCCTCCGGCTCCCAATAGCCAAACGAATCCTCGTTATCCTTGCGCACGCAGCCGATGTCGGACTGGCTCGATACTTCAATTCCTTCGCGTACCTTCATACGATCACGACTTTGATGGCGGGAATGACAGGCATAGGCAACAATCGCGTTTTCCTGATGGAGCGACGGACAGTCCTCTCACGGCTGGACGGGCGAGACGCCCGTTCCTCCATCGTAGGACTTCAAGGGCAAACTTAGGATTATAAGGGTTGCGGAGCAGGACGCTCAAACCCATGGCCTGAAAATGGCCGGCTTTGCCAGGGCAGATCTAAATGGAAACGGGGACGGCTGGCATGCAGCCGTCCCCGCGGATCAAGAAATCAAACGCAGGGCTACTAAGAAGTCGGCTGCGCGCCGCATTCTCCGGTCGGGTTGGTGGTAGTAGCGGGGAGACCCGCAGTAGACATATAGACAGCGCCGGGCGGAGTAGTGAACCCAAGATAGGTAGCCGTAACAATATACCAACCTGTCGTTTGAAAGGCCGGAGTGGTCGCGGGGGGCTGCGCGACATCCACATAGGAGCAGGCAGGGGGCGTGATGGGCGTGAGCTGTCCGTCCGCGCTCAGCTGGACGGTCTGTGGCGGGGTGGCGTTCGGGTCGCCGAACGTGCCGCTTTCAGCATGACCAAACGGGGTACTCGCTACCTGATAGGCAAGGTTACTGCCGTAAAGAAGCTTTTGCTTCCCGCTGCTGTAGTTCCCCCACGTATACATTTGTACCGGCGACCCAGGATACAACACGAACGCAGTGCCCGCGTTCGCGTCCGTGTTTGAAACCGATAGCGTAATGGACTGCAAGTTGTTAGTCGATCCGCAGCCCAGGCTGAACACCAGCAACGCGCAAACCAACGCACCAAAGAGAGTTTGACGATTCACCGCCGAGTACCTCCAAAAGGAATCTTCCGCATCGTCGCAGCAACCGTCATAGGTGGCAAGGTAACCAAAGTCACGACACCGTAAGGACGTAACACCCCTCTCCGGTAGCGTCCCTTGGGTCAGAGCCAAATGGCGGACATGCTGCCGTGGCGGGGTACGGCCTTAAATCCCGACTTCACCCAGTACGCCGTAGGCGATGCCGGAAGTCAGAGGTCGTCTACAATCACACCATGCCCGATCCGCCGGTTCCTGCTCCGCCACAGCCCCCACCACCGCCCGGCCCGACTACCGACTTTCACATCGGGGAGGAATTCGGAACCGCCCGGCGCAATCTTCCGCCCGCCGGCATTGTCCTGATCTGCATTGCTGCCGTCGCTGTGATTGTGGGAATCTTCGCTTTCACGGAACGGCCGAAACCGCAGGGCGCGGGTTCGATCGATTTGGTGGCCGCGGCCGAAGTACCCGGCCAGAACATGATCCTGGCCGCCATCACCATGACCCTCCGGAATACCACGAAAAAATCGCTCTGGATTCACACCCTCAAAGCGCAACTCACCACCGCCGACGGCAAAACCTTCGAGGACGAAGCCGCTTCCGCCGTGGATCTCGACCGCTATTTCCAAGCGTTTCCGGCGTTGAAACAAAATTCCGAGCCACCGCTTTCCCCCGAAACCAAGCTGCTCGCCGGAACCGAACTCAGAGGAGTGATCATTGTCGGTTTCAAGGTCACCAAGGAAGCCTTCGATCAGCGCAAGTCCCTGATCGTCACCATCCAACCCTATGACCAGCCGGTGCCCATAGTCCTGAAATGACGCGCCCTACTTTCAGGGTAAGAAGTCGGCCCGTGCATGAAGGGCGTGCTCTTCGCTGTCCGCTGTTCGCTATTCGCTATTCGCTTTTCGTCGATCGCGAATCGTGAACGACGAATAGCGATCAGCGGACACGCAGATCGGGATCGGAATTCGAGTCGGTATGATGATGAGACCGTGAAGACGCTGAACGAACTTTATTCATCGCTCTCTGCCCGGCGCCGTTACGAAGTCTGGTTTGTTCGTCTGGGACTGGCGGACGGCGGCGGGGCGTGGTGGTTGCGATATTTGCTGATGAATCCTGGCCGCTCCGGTTGCGCAGGCGACCCGGGCGGGATGCCCGTCCAGGTATGGGCTACATGGTTTCCGCAGGATGGAAAGCCGCAAAGCTTCATTCAAGGATTTCCCCTGGAGGGTCTGGACCTCAGCGCCCGAAGGCAAAATCCTTTTCACTTCCGAATCGGCAGCAATGAAATCGGAGAGAGCTCCTGTCGGGGAGCGTTGGCCGTCGCAGGGCACGCGATTTCATGGGACCTGCAATACTCTTCCACGTTTCGCGTCACGCTGAGCAACAAGGGCTGGATTGGATTCTCGCGCACCCCGCATTCCGACGCGCTTTTTTCCGGCCGGATCACGCTGGATGGCCGGAGATTTGAGGGAAACCCTTTGGGGTTCGGAGTGCAAGGACACAACTGCGGATACCGCCATCGTAACTTCTGGACTTGGACCCATGCTTATTTTCCCCGCCCCGACGGGCGTTCGAGCATATTGCAAGCGAGCGCAGGGAAAGCGAGCACATTCGAAGCCTTGGTATATGAGATGCCCTTCGGGCTGGTCTTTCGCAAAGCGGTGCTCTGGCATGAGGGGATGGAGCACGAATTCAAGAATCTGCAAGAGATCAGAAGGGATCCTGATGAATTGCTATGGAATTTTCGATGTTCGGCGCGGGATGGATTCCGCCTGGAAGGAGCGATCGCTGGCGCGGGGCCGAGCATCCATCGTCTTCCCTACGTGAAGACCGATTGTACCGGCAGCTTTGAAGTCGCCAACAACAGCCTGGCAAGAGCGGTGCTCCGTCTGGAGCGGCCGGGCATGCCGGTCGAAACCCTGGAGACGAGTATGGGGGCCGTATTGGAGATGGTCGGCCGCTAAGCTCGTTCCGCGGCAACTCACATTACCGGCGGAACACCAATCCCCATCGCCGCGAGAACGCGAATAAGCTCGCGGCGAACCACGGCTGTGGTTGCCAGCAAGAACGTTCTCCGGCCCTCATCCGTCTCGCTCAGGATTGGGTAGTGGTGATAGAACGTACTGAAGAGCTGCGCCAGTTGAAAGGCGTGCTTGGCGAGATAGGCGGGTTCCGTAGTCGCGATGCACTGGCCCACGATGTAAGAGGTTTTCGCGGCCGCCAGCCAGAGCTCCCAAATGTCGTTGCCGAATTCGCCAGTGAGATACTTGGCGAAACGTTCTTTAGCGACGCGGCTTGCCGCGTCGCTACAGAAACTTTCCGGATCGAGTCCACCCTTGCGGAAAATGTTCGAAGCGCGGACGACGGCATACTGTGCGTATGGACCCGTGTCACCCTCGAAACTCAAAGCGTCTTTGAAATCGAAGGCGATCACCGAGGGCTTGGTGAACTTCAGCATGAAGTAGCGCAACGCCCCGATGGCAATCTGCGTAGCAATGCCGGCGCGCTCCGCTTCACTCAACTCGGGATGACGCGCATCGACTTCTTTGCCGGCCGCGGTGATGAGCGCATCCAGAAGATCGTCCGCCTTCACCCCAAAACCCTTGCGGCCGGAAACCTCGATCCACGGCCGCGCCTTATCTTCGTCGCTAAGTGTGTAGCCAAGTTCGGCGGCGCAGCGCGGGGTGAGTGCGACCATCTCGTAGGAGAAGTGGGTGTAGCGATCGGCAGCTTCGTCGTGGCCGAGTCCGCGCAAAGCTTCGATCACCGTGTTCTGCGCCTCGGATTGGCGCGCATCGATGACGTTGTAGATCTCAGCCACATCGCCGAAGTGAGGATGATCTTTCTCGCCCTCGGTGGTTGAGATCCAGCAGTCGTGCGCATTGGGATAGCGATAGAATTTCCGATAGCCGAAATCGCGCCCAAGCAGCCCGAATTTCCACATGTGATACGCAATGTCTTTGCCAACATAACCGACCGTGCCGTTGGAGCGGACAATGACTTTCTGGTCTGCCTCCGTGATCCTTTCCCCTGTGTCCTCTGTGCCCCCTGTGGTTGAGGGTTCCGCCGCCGTACCAGCGCGCCGCATCACCCAGCAGCCTGCGTTCTTGCCTTCATTCTCGTAAGTAAGCACGCCGGCTTCCTTAAGCTTCGTAAACGCGGCATCCCAGAAATGCAGGTGTAGTATCTCGCTCTCGCGGGGCAAGAAGTCGTACTCAATGTCGAGCCGGTCCATAGTTTCGAGATGGCGTTTAAGCACGGCGGTCGAAATCAAGTCCGCAATCGCCGCTGTCTCATTGTTCCCCTCCTCCATCGCATGCAGCGTGGCTGATCGCGCGTGCAGGCTCGATTTGTCCTCTTCATACCAATGGGAGACGCGGGCATAGAGATCCCAGCAGTAGTAATCGAACCGTGGCGCGGCAGCGAGCGCTTCGATCTGAGCGCGAGACTTCCTCTCGATATGCATGAATCCAACCACCACGTCGGCGACCTGCACGCCGGTGTTGTCTATGTAGTTCTGGACGTCCACTTCCCTGCCCGCGAAACGCAGCAGGCGGACGAAGGTATCGCCGAGAATGGCATTCCGCAGGTGTCCGATGTGCGCCGCCTTGTTGGGATTGATGCTGGAATGCTCGACCAGCACTTTGCCGGTAGGAACATCCGCGGCGGGTTCTTCGTCGGCGGCGAGCGCCGCGGCCACATCGGCGCGGTTTACGCGAACGTTGATGTACCCGCCGCCGGCCACCTCGAATTTTTCGAAGCCGGGAATCGCACCAACCCCGGCGACGATCTCTTCGGCGATCTTGCGCGGAGCCTTGCGGAGTTTGCGGGCAAGTTCGAAAGCGATCGGCAGCGCATACTCGCCAAATTCAATTTTCGGCGGCTGCTCGACGACGATGTTCGTACCTTCCAGGTTGTAAGTACGACGCAGAAACTCGCGCAGATGTTCGACCAGTCGGCGTTCCAGATGTCGGTACAAGCATGCCCTCTAACTTATTTGAAGAAACAGTGATTCTAACAAACTCGCGGCGGGCGGCGGGTTTGACGGTAACGCAAGCGGCACCTATGATGAAAACTCAACAGGGGAAGACGCTTTTAGCTCTTGGCTCTGGCCTTTAGCGAAAAGCCAAAAGCCAGCGATTCTATCCATGCGCATAGCTTACCTCGACTGTTTCTCCGGCATCAGCGGCGACATGTTTCTGGGCGCGCTGGTGGATGTCGGGGTTTCGCCGAAGCTTCTGGAAGACACAGTCGCCGCGCTCGACATCGGCGCGCGGTTGGAGATTTCGCGGGTGCTGCGGGGCGGAATTTCCGCGACCAAAGTGGATGTGTACTCCAATGGCGAAAAAGATCTGCCGCGTGAGGTTTTCTGGGAGCAGCATGGGCATGATCATACTCACCAACAGTTACACGGGCGCGGGCTGAGCGAGGTTCGCCGCATCATTGAGAAAGCCGCCATCGGCAGCGCGTCGAGGGCTACCGCGATTCGCATCTTCGAGACTCTGGGCGAGGCCGAGGCCGAGGTTCACAACACCTCCGTCGAGCGCGTCCACTTTCACGAAATCGGCGCCGTCGATGCCCTGGTGGATATTGTCTGCGCCGCGGTGGGAGCGGAATCTCTAGCCGTCAAAGAATGGGTATGCTCGCCGCTCAACGTTGGAAGCGGAACCGTCAAGTGCGCGCACGGAACTCTTCCCGTACCGGCGCCGGCAACGTTGAGGTTGCTTAGGGATGCGCCGGTATATTCTTCGGGGCCAAAGGTCGAACTGGTATCGCCCACGGGCGCGGTGATTGTGAAGACGCTGTGCAACCGCTTTGCGGCGTTCCCGGCAATGAAGATCGAAAGGGCGGGATACGGTGCGGGAACTCGAGAATTCTCCGAGCACCCGAACCTCCTTCGGCTGACCATTGGAGAAGTCGAGCCAGCGGAGAGCGCGGCTGCGTCCCCCGTCGCATCGCCGACATCGAATGAGAAGACGCATGAGAAAATCATGGTGCTCGAAGCGAATCTCGATGACCTGAGCCCGCAGGTTCTGGCCTACGCGATGGAGCGCTTGCTGGCCGAAGGAGCGCTCGATGTGTTCAGCGTCCCGGTACAGATGAAGAAGAGCCGCCCCGGCGCGTTGCTCACGGTGCTGGCGAAGATGGAGGACGCGAATCGCCTGACCAAGCTGATCTTTGCCGAGACCACAACCCTGGGCGTTCGCCGCCGCGAGGAACACCGGCAGACGCTCTCGCGCCGATGGGAAACGGTGCATACGGCGTGGGGTCCGGTGCGGATCAAGATCGCCAATATGAACGGTAGCGTCTGCAACTACGCGCCGGAATACGAAGACTGCCGGACGCTGGCGGAGGCGCAGCATGTGCCGCTCCGGACGGTCATGCAGGAAGCGATCCAGCAGTATCTTCGTGGCGAGCAAAAAGCATGAACCAGGGTTTGCATAAAGATATCTGTTTGGTATCAAGGCATCTGCTCCGTGTCAGGGCATCGCTTTACCGCAAGTTGGTCGCAGCCAGACGTCCCTTTAAGGGCTGCCTAATTCAATCAGGAGGTTGTATATGGTGAGAAGTTACAGGGTGATTGCACTTTGCTTGACTCTCTTCGCGCTAGCACTTCTCAGTTTCGCAGGGTCAGCTCCGTCGGTGGGCAGCCTGGCTCCCGAATTCACACTCAACTCGCAGGAAGGCACGCTGGTCAGCCTGAAGGACTTTCGCGGCAAGTGGGTGGTCTTGTACTTCTATCCCAAGGACTTCACCAGCGGCTGCACCGTCGAGGCGCACAACTTTCAGCGCGACCTGGCGCAGTATGAACAGAAGAACGTCGTTATCCTTGGAGTCAGCGTAGATAGCGCCGACTCGCACAAGCAGTTCTGCGCCAAGGAAGGGTTGAACTTCAAGTTGCTGGCCGATACCGACCACAAAGTGTCCAGTGAGTACGACTCGGTGATGAACTTCGGGCTGGTCAAGGTCGCGGCCAGGCACACCTTCATCATCAATCCAGAGGGCAAGATCGTGAAGGTATACACCGAGGTAAAACCAAATGAGCACAGTGCCGAAGTGTTGGCGGCGCTCGCCGAGTTACAAAAGTAGAGCCCTACATTCACGAGCATAAGCTAGGAGGATTTCATGCCAACGCTCACTTTGCTGCGCGACCTTTTGCAGCGCGTGCCAGGCCGCCTCGATAGACTTTCTAACGAAACGGCCGGGAGCAAGCCAACGCCTTCAGGCTGGTCTCCGAAGGAAGAACTGGGGCACCTGCTCGATTCAGCCGCCAACAATCATCAGCGGATCGTTCGTGCGCAATTGGAAAACAACCCAACCATGCCCGGCTATGACCAGAATGGATGGGTAGCTGTGCATGCTTACCAGCGCCGCGACTGGGGAGAGCTGATCGAGCTATGGCAGGCACTCAACCGGCAATTGCTGGCAGCCGCCGAAGCAGTGCCAGCATTTGCCTGGTCGCGGACGCTTACCGTTGCCGGCTCGGAACCGCTGACAGTCCAGTTCGTATTCGAGGATTACGTCGCGCACATGTTGCACCACTTGCAACACATAGGAATCGAAGTGGACGACATCAAATCGAAAACAACGAACGCAGCTTGAGCTTTCGCTTGCTTTTGGGTAGCGCGGCGGTTCACTGCTGCGATGACTGGCTTTTTTCAGAGTCGGCTTTAGCCGCTGAGGTAAGATTCAACTCCCACGACCAAGGACAGGAATGAGCAAGAAGTTTTACATTACAACTCCGATCTACTACGTCAACGCGCATCCGCATATCGGACACGCTTACACCACGATCGCCTGCGACACCATCGCCCGCCGGCACCGCATGTTAGGCGATGACACGTGGTTCCTGACCGGCACCGACGAACACGGGCAAAAGATCGAGCGTGCAGCCCAAGCTGCGGGCAAGACGCCGCAGCAGTTCACCGATGAAATCTCCGCGGAATTCCGTGCGCTCTGGAAGCACATGGGATTGACGCCCGACGATTTCATCCGCACCACATCCGCGCGGCACCAGCGGGGAGTGCAGGCACTGTGGCGGAAGATCCGCGATAACGGTTACATCTACAAGGGAACCTACACCGGTCAATACTGCGTTTCCGACGAGCTTTACGTGGATGCGGAGCCGGGCGCCCCCTGTCCCGATTGCGGCCGTCCGACGGAAACTGTCCACGAAGAAAATTACTACTTTAAACTGTCGGCATTTCAGGACCAACTGGTCCGCCTTTACACCGAGCAGCCGGATTTCATACGGCCTGAAACGCGGCGCAATGAAGTGCTCTCGTTCGTGCGCGGCGGCCTGCGCGATCTTTCCATCAGCCGCTCGACGTTTTCGTGGGGCATCCCGGTGCCGGACGATCCGAAGCACGTGGTCTACGTGTGGCTTGACGCGCTGGCGAACTACATTACCGCGCTCGGCTATGGCTCAAGCGACGCGAGTAAATTCGACAAGTACTGGCCCGCCGACGTGCACATGATCGGCAAAGAAATCGTGCGCTTCCATTGCGTCTACTGGCCGGCGTTCCTGCTCGCCGCCGGATTGCCGTTGCCCAAGAGCATTACGGCGCACGGCTGGCTGCTGTTTGAAGAAAGCAAAATGTCGAAGTCGCGCGGAAATATCGTGCGCGCCGAAACCATTGTGGATGTGCTCGGCACCGACGCCCTGCGCTACTTTCTGCTGCGCGAAGTAGTTTTCGGGCAGGATGGATCGTTTAGTTTCGATGCGCTGGTGCAGCGCTATAACTCCGATCTCGCGAACGGCCTCGGCAACCTCGCCAGCCGCACCCTGACCATGATCGCGCGCTATTTCAAGGGAGAAGTACCGTATCCTTCAAACACCGCGCACACCCCGGCCGATGCAGCCATTGCGGAGACAGCGAGAAAAGTGATCGCCGACTACGGCACGCTCTTTGATCAATTCCAGTTCTCTCGCGCGCTAGAAACCGCCTGGGGACTGGTCAGTGCCGTGGACAAATACATCGTCGAAAACGAACCCTGGTCCCTGGGTGAAAAAAAAGACAGGGACGAAGAGAGCCGCTCACGCCTGGCCACCGTGCTCTACGCCAGCGCTGAAGCTTTGCGCATTGTAACGGCTCTCGCCCATCCAGTGATGCCCGACGCCACCGCGAAAATCTGGGCTCAACTGGGCCTCGGAGACATTAGAAAATTCGACCTGACCGGGTTGCAGTGGGGGCAACTGCGCCTCGGCACAAAGTTGGGCGACGTGCAAGCCGTGTTTCCGCGGGCAGACAAATCGGCCATCGAGAGGATGCAGAACATGGAAGAAAAGAATGCAAGTGGAACGACGGGCGTCTCGCCCGTCCCGCCGGGCGACGCCCGGCAGCCCTCCGCGAGCCCGGCCACCCAGGTCGCGCCAACCAAGCCGGCAGCCGCAGTTCCCGATGGCAAAATCACCATCGACGACTTCGCGAAAGTAGAATTGCGCGTAGCCCAGGTAAAGACCGCCGAGCGCGTAAAGGGCGCTGACAAATTGCTGCGCCTGGAAGTCGATCTCGGAACCGAGGTGCGCCAACTGGTGGCTGGAATTGCCGAAGCCTATGAGCCGGAAGCACTGATCGGCCGCAAGGTCGTGATCGTGGCGAATCTCGCGCCCCGCAAGCTGCGCGGACTGGAATCAAACGGCATGATCGTCGCCGCCGCGCCCGAAGGTGGCAAGCCGGTGCTGGCGGGCTTTCTGGAGGACGTGCCGGTGGGCACGCGGCTGAAATAGCTGCCGAGCTGCGCCAGTTCGGACGGGCAAAGCCGCGTCCCCGCACGATCTCGCGAACGACTACCGACTGACGACCAACGACCGTGTTCATCGACTCCCACGCCCATCTCGAAGGCAAGCGCTACGACGCCGATCGTAGCGAAGTGCTAGCACGTGCTAAACAGAGCGGGATCGAAGCCTATCTCGCGATCGGAAATGGCGATGGGCCAGAAACGGCCAACTGCGGGATTCAGCTGGCGGAACAATACGATGGGAAACCGGAATATCCGCGAATCTGGGCGAGCGTGGGAATTCATCCTCATGAAGCAAGCCTTGCGAACCAAGCCGCTGATTCTCAGATGCTGCAATGGGCGCGGCATCCCAAAGTCATCGCCTGGGGAGAAATCGGCCTTGATTATTTTTACGATCACTCGCCGCGTGAAGTACAGAAAGCGGTCTTCCAGCAACAGATGGAGCTGGCAAAAGCGGCGAAGTTGCCCATCATCATTCATTGCCGTCCATCCGAGAATAGCGAGAACGCGTGGGACGACTGCCTGAGCATGATCGCTGAAAATTGGAGTTCCAGCGGGCTGGGCGGCATTCTGCACTGCTTCACCGGAAGCGTCGCGCATGCGCGACGCGCACTGGATCTGGGTTTCATGATTTCCTTTGCAGGCAACATCACCTTTCCCAACGCGCAGCCGATCCGCGACGCGGCGCAAATGGTTCCGCTCGACCGCATGCTGATCGAGACCGACTCGCCCTACCTGGCGCCGATTCCGCATCGCGGCCAGCGCAATGAGCCAGCGTTTGTCACTGAGGTTGCCCGTAAGATCGGCGAACTGCGCGGCTTGCCCGCGGAAGAGATTGGCTCGCAAACCGCGCAGAATTTCTATAGATTCTTCGGCATCTCACCTGCCTAGCCTGAGTAAAATACCAGCCTAGCCTTCGCAGATAATGCCTCTTCTGTTACCCTCAGGGGTACAGGTTTGGGGTGGACGATCCCGAAAAAGAGATCTCAGGTGTCAGGTCTCAGGTAAAGCAGAGACCGGCTTTCCTGAGACCTGCGACCTAACACCTGAGACCTGGATGTGGCCGTGAACTTCCATGCCCGATAACAGTTTCGATATCGTCAGCAAAATCGACCTCGCTGAGGTGTCCAACGCCATTCAGCAGGCGATGAAGGAGGTCAGCACGCGCTTCGATCTGAAGGACTCGAAATCCCAGATTGCGATGGAGGGTACCGACGCCATCCTGCTTCACTCCGCCGATGAATTTAAAATGAAGGCTGTAAACGACGTCTTCCAACAAAAGCTGGTAAAACGCGGAGTGCCCCTGAAAGGCTTGACCTACAGCGCGCTGGAAACAGCCGCCGGAAGCACGGTGAAACAAAAGATCTCCATTCAGCAGGGGATCCCGATTGAAAAGGCGCGGGAGATCGTAAAGCTGGTCAAGAATTCGAAGAAAAAAGCGCAAGCCTCGATCCAGGGCGACGTAGTGCGGATCAGCAGCAAGGATCGCGATACTCTGCAGGAAATAATCGCGATGGTCAAGCAGCAGGATTTTGGCATCGATCTGCAGTTCACGAATTACCGGACCAACTGAGGACACGTGACCGCGACGACGTCCATCAACGGGAAAGAAATTTTTGATCTTCTGCGTGACGATATTGCCGCGATCGAAGAACAATTCGGACGCGACACGGTCTCGAACGTCACCGCGATTACGGAGATCGGCGAGTACCTGCGCGCCGGCGGAGGCAAGCGAATCCGTCCGGCGCTGTTGCTGCTCTCCGCCAAGCTTTTCGGCTACAAGGGCGATGGGGCGGTAAAGCTGGCGACCGTTGTCGAGATCATTCACACCGCGACGCTCGTCCACGACGACATCATTGACGAGGCCCAGACCCGCCGCGGCCGTCCCGCCGCCAACACGCAGTGGGGCAATTCGATGTGCGTGCTGGCCGGCGATTGGCTCTACATGCAGGCGTTCAAGGTCGCGGTGCAGGAGCGCAATTTCCGCATCCTGGACGTGCTGATCGAACTGACGCAGCAGATGGTTGAAGGCGAACTGCTTCAGATGGAGAAACTCGGCCAGCTGATCTCGCTGCAGGAGCATCTCGATCTGATCTATCGCAAGACGGCCTGCCTGTTCTCGGTGTGCATGCGAGTCGGCGGCATCCTCGGCGGCGCCACCGAGCAACAGGAAGAACGCCTCGGCCAGTACGGACGCGATCTTGGTTTAGCCTTCCAGATCGTGGACGATGTGCTCGACCTCACCGCTTCAGAGAGTGTACTGGGCAAACCCGTTGCCAGCGACCTGCGGGAAGGCAAAGCCACTATGGCCGTCATTCATGCGCTGGAGCGCTGCACCCCCGCCGAGCGCCGCCAGATCGAGATCATCCTGCACGACCGCGCCTTCAACGGCGTCACTCACGCCGAGATCCTGACCATCCTGAACCGCCATGGTTCTCTCGAATACGCCTCCAAAGAAGCGGCCCGCTACGCCGAATCCGCGCGTAACGCCATCTGCATCTTCCCGGACTCGGAGATCAAGCGAGCGCTGTTGTGGGCGCCGGAGTTCGTGGTGGCGCGAGAGAAATAAGTCCCTGGCTACTAGCTTCTGGCAACCTCATTTGGGCGATTCACGCCCCTGTGCGATCCCGCGGGACATTGTCGCCTAGGAGCTAGCGGCTAGAAGCTAGGAGCGATCCTTCACCGCAATCCCCAGCATCTCAAACCGCCCTCTAAGCAAAAGCTTGCCCGATCCCAAGAACGCGCGGGCTGGAAATTCGCGAGAGAACACCTTCACGTAGGCGGCGTTGAACCGTTGCCACAAGGAGACGTCCGGCGAATGGACCTGCACCCACACCAGGTCGTCCATGGTCATGCCGGCTTGGCGAAGAACAGCCCGGAAGCCACCGAACAAGAGTTCCAGCTCGGCATCGATGCTCTCTGGCGCCTCGCCCGTCGCCGGGTCGATGCCGATCCGTCCGGAGATGTACAGAGTATCGCCCACCAGTACGGCGTCGCTGAACGGAAGACTCGGAGCACGATTCGGAAGATTGATGTAGCGGCGGCTCTCGGATGACAAAAGGCTCCTCCTGAATTCGTAGCACCTGAAGTCGTACATTAGCAGGAGTTCTGGCGTCAGGTCGACCACAGTAGTGTTGTGGCGGGATTGTTATACTGAACACAATCGATTTCACCATGAACGACCTTCTCTCAGTGATTTCGCGCCACGGCTACCTGTTCCTGGCGATTGTGTGCTTCGCGGAGGCGGTCGGGCTCCCGCTGCCCGCCGCGCTCGCCCTGCTGACCGCTGGTGCGGTTGCCGCCTATGGAGGTCTCCATTTCTATCTAGTATTCGGCATAGCTCTCGTGGCGATGATCGGCGGCGATGTCATTCTCTATTTCATGGGCAGGGTCAGCGGATGGGCATTGTTGGGCATTCTGTGCCGGCTTTCGGCGAATCCGGAAACTTGCATCCTGCGCTCGGCGGAGTATTTTTACCGGCGCGGCAAGCAGACGCTGCTTTTTGCCAAGTTCATCCCTGGCATCAACACCATGTCTCCGCCGCTCGCGGGCAGCATGAAAATGCGCCTCGGCAATTTTCTGCAGTTCGACACCCTCGGAGCGGCTTTCTACGTGGGCGCGTACTCCCTCGCCGGATATCTCTTCAGTGACGCGCTCCGCGCCATCACCCGCGGACTGCGCTCCGCGGGCTTTGCCGCCGAGGTTGTCTTCGCTATTGGACTCGCCGTCTATCTCGTCTATCGCATCTGGTTATACCGCAAGTACCGTCTGCTCGACGTCATTCCCCGCATACAGGCCGAGGAGCTAGCAAAAAGACTGGCGTCCGATGCGGCTCAGAACATGCTGATCGCCGATGTCCGCAGCCACGGCTACTACGATGCTGAGTCCGAACGCATTAAGGGATCAATCCGCATCGAACCCAACAACCTGATTGAAGAAGTCAAAAACCTGCCCAAGGATCGCGAGATTTACCTCTACTGTACTTGAGCGCGCGAAGCCACAAGCGCCCGGGTGGCGCGCCAATTACAGGAGCTCGGATTCAAAGTATTCGTCATCGCCGGCGGCCTGCGCGCCTGGCGCAAGGCGGGACATGCCGTGGAACGAGTTCCCCACGACGACCTGGTCAAGCTGCCGACGTTCAGCTAACGCATCTCGGTGACCCGCGTCCTTGGCAGAGTGGCAGCGGTTTGCTATCGTGCCCTCATGGGGCGAACCCCGGCTTTGTGCGGAGTAATTCTAGCGGCGGGCGAATCCACCCGCATGGGGCGCGACAAGGCGTTGCTGCCGTGGCCTCCATCAGCCGCGGGTTCGCCAACAACCACCGACACGTTCCTCTCCGCCGCCATACAGCTCTTCTTTTCCCACGTCGATGTCGTGCTGGTCGTAGTCGGTGGAAATGAAGTCGCCGTGGCCCCGGTCGTGTACGCCAATGGAGCATCGCTGGTGGTGAATCCCGATCCGGCGCGCGGCCAGTTCAGCTCGCTGCGGTTAGGTCTGCAGGAGGTCCTGAACCGGGGCCGAGACGCGGCTATGGTTACGCTCGTTGACCGCCCGCCGGTCCAGATGAAAACCATTGAGAGGCTCCAATCGGCGTTCGAACAGGCGATAACGAAAAGGAAATGGGCCGCGATCCCCGAATACCAGGGGAAACACGGGCATCCAATTCTGCTGGGCCGCGAGATGATGGAGGCGTTTCTGAGGGCTCCGGAAACCTCGAACGCGCGCGCGGTCGAGCACGCGCACCCGAGCGAGATCGAGTACGTTCCGGTGGACGACCCGCTGGTAGCGGCCAACGTGGACACGCCGGAACAGTACGCTGCTTTGAATTTGCCGCCACAGCTTCTGCCCTCGAGTTAGTTCCGGCCAAGGCCCTGTATTTCATGACGCTTCTAACATCCCGTCAAACCGAATTCATCGAAACTGTACTCCGCCTGAGTCCGCGAGTCGCCGCGTTCGACTGCGACGGCACGCTCTGGTCCGGAGACGCCGGAGAAGGATTTTTCTGGTGGGAGCTGGAACAAGGCTTGGTGTCGGAGGAGATCGTGCGCTGGGCGCGTTCGCGATACGCCGACTACAAAGCGGGCCAGGTTGCCGAAGAGGTCATGTGCGGAGAAATGGTCACCATGCATCGCGGACTGCGGGAAGAAATCGTGCAGCAGGCCTGCGACGCCTACTCTGCCCAGGGAATCGCCCAAAATATTTTCCCGGAGATGCGGCAAGTAGTCGAGCGCCTGCGCGCTTCCGGATGCGACGCCTGGGCCGTTTCCTCTTCGAACCAGTGGGTCATCCGTTCCGCCATGCGCTACTTCGGCATCCCGCAAGATCGCATCCTGGCCGCCGAGGTGGCCGTCGAGAATGGCACGATTACCGATCGGCTCATTCAAGTTCCCAGCGGTCCCGGCAAAGTGGAGGCGATTCGATCGGTGCTCAAGTCGTCTTCCGACCACCCGCCCGATTGCGCCTTTGGCAACGCGATCTGGGACCGCGAGATGCTCGCCATGTCCAAACACCCATTCGCCATCAACCCCAACCCGGATTTGAAAGAGATCGCGCTCGCCAACGGATGGACGGTTTATCAGCCGGATGCGAGCCACGCTGGCCACTAGCTGGGACTGATTCCATTCCTTCCTGCTTTGTACACTCCTAAGCAAGATTATTCACTTGACGCATGTTACATCCGGGGAGCAATATGCTCTGGAGGATGACCCTAATTCTATACGGGAGCATACGCCTGTGACTTTGTGCATAGCGGCAGCTTGTCAGTATCGGAACAAGCCTAGAATTATTACGTGCTCAGATTGGAAGTCGAGCAGTTCGTTTGGGAGCACAGAAACAGCCGATAAACTGCGCTGGCTCAAAAAGCCAAACTGGGTAGCTCTAGTGGCTGGGGACGCAGCCAAGGCAGAGACTTTGGTGAGAACCTACCGTCTCGCCCTAGCTGGCTCCGAAATCGCGGAAGACAATGCCCTATTACTTTTTTCTAATATCGCAATCGCTCATCTTAAGTGGCTCAAAAACTCTTTTGTGCAGAGAAGACATGGCGTTACCTATGAGCACTTTCGACAAAAAGGAAAACGAGAATTCCCGGAATCGGTTTTCCTTACGACACACATGGAGGCCGAAAAGATTGACCTTGGTTCGTCATTGATAGTCGCTGGATTTGTGCGCCACGGTAGGGCGATGAAACCTCTAATATGCAAAGTCGCCCGCGACGGTGAAGTTTCGATTACAGATCACTTCGAGGCGATTGGAGAAGGTCGTTATGTCGCAACGCCACCACTCTTGCGCCGACAATACAGTTCAACAGTTTCGCTTATGGACGCCATTTATAGACTCTACGAAGCTAAGACGCTCGCCGAAATCGTACCTAGTGTGGGAGAGGATACATCCATCGACATACTTTATCCAGACGGAACACTGGAGCAGGTATCCTCTAAAAAGGGCTACGACCTTCTGGACGTGATGTGGAAGAAATACGGCCCAAAATACAACATAGTGAAACCTAGACTGGAGAAGAAATATTTTGAAAGTCTGGATTTTGCTTCGCTTCATTAGACGTGAGGTTTTCAAAAGTGAGCACTGGGGCAGTGACCATATGACGCAGCGTGTCAATGAACAGATCGGAGCGTTTCCGGCGATTGAACCGGAAAGTCATCTCGTCCAAATAGGCAGGAAGGTGCTTGGCACTGATCTTATGCCAACTACCAACGATGCCGCGCTTGAGCAACGAGAACGCCGATTCTACGGTGTTTGTCGAGATGCAAGCGCCGTTCTCGTATCGCGCATATTCCTTGGCGGTATGGTTGACAGTCTCATGTGGCAAGCCACAAACAGCACTGGGATATGCTCGCAGATCGTCGGTGATAATCACTTCTACATCCTGACTGACGTTTTCGCGGATGTACTTTGCGAGAGTACCGGAACTGGCGTCAGTCGAGTGAAAGAACCGCAGATCGCCGTTCCGTTGCCGGATACCGATAACAACTTCCTTCGCCGCGAGTCCGGCTTTCTGGCCCCATCCCTTTTTTCGACCGCCTACATAGGTTTCGTCCATCTCGACAGTACCGTCAAGCATGGGCTTGTCTACTTCTTTCATAGCTGCACGGATGCGATGACAGAGATACCACGCGGTTTTGTAGGAGCCTCTGTGAAGCCCCCAGATCGTGCGCTTGAGTTGGTGGGCGCTCATGCCCTTCTTAGCTTCGCAGAGCAACAGCACCGCCATAAACCAGATCGGCAAGGGCAGGTGGGAATCGTTGAAGATCGTCCCAGTTGTGACGGAGAATTGATAACTGCACTCACTGCAAGTGAATTGCTTGCGAGAGTCAACCCACCACACATTGCGGTTCTTGCAACGCGGACATTCGACACCTTCTGGCCAGCGGAGCTTAGTGAGGATTTCGCGGCAATCTTCGTCGGTAGAGAACGACTGATTCAATTCAGGGAGCGTCATGGCTGAACCTCGCAAAAAGAAGAAACGAAAGACAAGCAGACCGCTTGAGAATGTCCCGTTGCGGACACTGGTAAAGCGAGTAAAGAGCGAACTACACGAGCGAATGAGGATGTCGCTCTCTGATGGTGAAGATAAACCGAAGCAAGACTAGAACTTAACCTCATGATGAGGTTAATATATATCAAATGCTAACATGCGTCAAGTGAATAATCTTGCTCCTAAGATATTAACCTTTATTTAACTCTACCCTCTTCACATTATCTTTGGAATCAATGAATTACGGCGAGGCGCGCCGCCAACGTCCGGATCGGCCTGCAGGCACCCGCGCATTGCCTCGAATATGGTTATCACATAGTTACTGACGACTGGCCTGGCGCCGCCTCTCGCCTTGGTTAGCGTTGGCACACCTCGGCTGCGACAGATCAGGCCGGCTTAGATGTCTCGCAAGAGCGCGGCGAGCGTATCCATGGCCAGTTGGCTGGCGTGGGCGGAGGCTTCGGGCAGGCCTCCGACTTTCTGCACCAGCTCTTCCCTGCTCACTTGCCGGGCTTGGTCTACATTTTTGCCTTTGGCCAACTCGGTGATCGCCGAACCGCAGGCCATGGCTGAAACGCAGCCCTTGGCGCGAAAGCGAATGTCGGCGATGCGCTTGCCTTCCAGTTTCAGGGTGAGTTCCAGAATGTCTCCGCACACGGGATTTTCCAGGCGCGCGGAGCGGTCGGGGTCTGCCACCTCGCCGGCGTTTCGTGGGTTCTGAAAATGGTCCAGGAGTTCGGCGGAATACACATTGCGATTGTAATGCGGCGATTGCAATGCGGGGATTGAAATGCGGCGGGCGCATGCTCCTGCGGTGGTCTCTTGGAGAAGATGAACGGCGGTTGCATCATGGTTTAGGATTGTCATCATGGCCACTACATCTAATCCTCATAAAATCGACGACGTGCGCAAGGCAGCGGGCCGCTTGGGTTCCGAAGCGCGCTCGGCGGACCAACTGATGGAAAACATCTCACTTCTTTTGAACAAAGAAATGCTGAAGTACAACTGGGTGGGCTTCTACATGCTGGAAGCTGGAGCCAGTCCGCCGGCGCTGGTCCTGGGACGCTACCAGGGAGCGATGACGGTGCACACCCGCATTGCGCTGCACCAGGGCATCTGCGGTGCGGCGGCATCGTCGGGGAAGACGGTGGTGGTGGATGACGTAAAGAAGGATCCACGCTATCTGGCCTGCTCGCTCGAAACCAAGTCGGAGATCGTGGTTCCGATCTTTGTGCACGGCAAGGTAGCCGGCGAACTCGATATTGACAGCCACTTCCTGGCGGCCTTCGGCGACGAAGACCGCGAACTGGTGGAATATTGCGCTCAACTCGTGGGCAAGCGACTGGAGCGCAAGTAAGCCCCGGCCACGTGGGCCGCATTTCTAAATATATTTCTGAACATATTTCCGACATCATGAAACGAGTCGTCGCCGCGCTGATCGTGAAAGATGACCTCATCCTTGCCTGCCAGAGGACGCGACACCAGCCTATGCCGCTCAAATGGGAATTTCCCGGAGGCAAAATCGAAGAAGGCGAACAGCCTCGCGATGCCATGCGCCGGGAACTGGAGGAAGAACTGGGGATCGTGGCGGAGATCGGCGTGGAGGTTGTGCGTCTCGTCCATCAATACCCGGGCGGGGGATCCGTGGAACTCCGGTTCTTTGAAGTGCGCAACTACCAGGGTGAAATTGAGAACCGGATTTTTCGCGAAATCCGCTGGGTGACGCGGCAGGAACTGCTGGGACTGGATTTTCTTGAAGCCGACCTTTCACTGGTCAACAGTCTGGCGGCGGGAAAAATACTTTGAGAGCTCGGCATCGCCTGTTGCTGTGCCTCGAGCGGGCAAATACACAGGTCCTTCGCTTCACTCAGGATGACAATGTGTATTTCTAGCCCGCCCCGCCGCGCACCAGCCCGTACACATAGAGCAGCGTCAACGCGATCATGATTGCGGTAGTCGCCCAGGCGATGATGTTGAACGTGGGCTTATTCGCGTATTCGCCCATCAGTTCTTTCTTGTTGATCAGAAACAACATGAAAATGAGCACGAAGGGCAACACCGCGCCGTTTACCACTTGCGAAAATACGGCGATCTTTATATAGGGAAGCCCTGGTATCAGGACCACGGCTCCTCCGGCAACGATGAGCGCCGTATAGAGCCAGTAAAAAACGGGAGCTTCGGAAAATTTGCGTTCTACGCCCGACTCGAAACCTAATCCTTCACAGACCGTGTAGGCGGTCGAAAGCGGCAGAATCGAAGCGGCAAACAGCGATGCGTTGAAAAGCCCGAGCGCAAACAGTATGTACGCCCAGTCGCCCGCCAACGGACGCAGCGACTGGGCAGCGTCGGCAGCGTCGCGAATGTCACGATTGCCATGCAGGTAGAGAGTGGCCGCGCAGGCCACAATGATGAACCAGGCAACCACGTCGGTGAAAATGCAGCCCACAATTACGTCGAGCTGCGAGGCTTTGTATTGGCGGCGCGTGATTCCTTTTTCCACGACCGACGACTGCAGGTAGAACTGCATCCAGGGCGCGATGGTAGTTCCGACCACGCCAATGACCATGTAGAGATACGGGCCCTGCTTGAAGGCCGCTATTCCCGGAGGCTTCAGCGTGGCCTTAACGGCCTCAATCCATGCGGGCTTGGCCAGCACCCCGGCAAATATGTAAGTGATGTAGAAGAACGAAGCCACCAGGAACACTTTCTCGACGCTCTTGTACTGGCCTTTTACCGCGATCAACCACACGACCACGGCACAGATCGGAACGGAGTAGTACCTTGAGACCCCGAACAGTTCCATGCTTCCCGCAATGCCGACAAACTCGCCCACGACGTTTCCGAAATTTGTAATCAGAATGCCGAGCATCATGAGGAAGGTGATCCGCAGGCCATATTCTTCCCGGATGAGATCGCTCAGGCCTTTGCCCGTGACCGCTCCCATGCGGGCGCACATCTCCTGCACTACGATCAGGGCGATGGTAGTTGGGATCATCGTCCACAGGAGCATGTAGCCGAACTGGGCGCCGGCCTGCGAATACGTCAAGATGCCGTTGGCATCGTTGTCGACATTCGCGGTGATGAAGCCCGGCCCTACGACGGCAAAAAACAACAGGAGCCGGAACTTCCAAGTTCTCAGGAATTTCATGCGTACAGGCCAGAGGCACGATCAAATTGCGAAACAGAACGATCAGAATAAATGCTGAAAGCGATCTCTGGGTAGATGAATCTGCAAAAGCGCGCAATTTTTGTGCGAAGCTGCGGGCAGCTGCAGCTGCGCTCGGCTTGGACAGCCGAGGGCGGCTGTCCCTACGCGTGCACACTACAGCTTGGCGCGCAGCATCGCTATTACGTCATCGGGGGTGATTACGCCGGTCAGCTGACTGTGTTCATCTACCACCGGCAAGGTCAGCAGGTTGTACTTGTCAAAGAGTTCGGCGAATTCCTGTTCTTTCGCGTCTTCGTGGCAGGAAATGAGGGGCTCCTGGGACAACGCCAGGAGCGGGGTTGAAGAGGACGACAGAACGATCTTCACCAGCGGGACCGCGCCGGCCAGGGTTCCGTGAGAATCCGTCAGGTAAATGATGCTCATGTTTTCCATGCGGCCTTCAAAGGTACGCATGGAGTCGATCGCCTCGCGGGCTGTGGCCGTCACCGGTAGAGCAATAAACTCCGTCGTCATGCGGCCGGCAGCCGTATTCTCCTTGAATTCGAGCAGTTCGGCGACTTCCTGGCGTTCTTCGGGCTGCATCTGCACCAGGATTTCTTCCGAGCGCTCATCGGAGAGATCACCCAAAAGATCGGCAGCCGCGTCCGGTTCCATCTCTTCGACAATGTCGGCGGCGCGGTCGGAATCGAGGGATTCGAGGACCGATTTCTGCACCTTGGGCTCGAGCTCTTCCAACGCGCCGGCGGCGACACCTTCGTCCAGCGTCTCGAACACGGCTTCGCGCTCATCGGGGGCTAAGTCTTCCACGATGTCGGCAATGTCGGCGGGATGCAGTTTGCCCAGCCGCTCATGCGAAATCTTCAGCCGGACGCGCCGGGCGGGATCGGTCTCGATGAGATCGATGAAGTCCCAGGGAATATCGCGGGGAGGGATACGCAGGAGCAAGGCGCGCAGGGCAGCTGCTGGGACCATGCCCTTGAGGAGGCGGCGAATGGCGCCTCGCGCGCCCACATCCACACCGCCGACTTTTAAAACGGCGCGATTCTGCGCGCTTTCTTGATGGAAATCCACGTCGTTCACGCGCACAACTTTGCGGCCGTGCACGTCGATTACCTGCTGATCGAGCAGATCGCGACTGAGCAACAGCAGGCCTTCGGAGCCATCGGCTGCGGTCCAGTCCGCGGCCGCCGTGGAGGCCCGAATACCGCCATTGATCGCGGAAACCGCGGTCAAGGGCAACATGCGGTTTCCCGCGGGCGTTTTAACGATGAGCAGGGCCACGCGGGAGCGGTCTTCCTGCGGGGCGAGGGCCACCTCGCGCACCCGGCCACTGGCGGCGCCGGAGGCGTCATAGACGGTCGAGCCCAACAGTTCGCTCAATGAGACGGTGGCCATCTCCCCGAGAATACTCAAGAGCGCGGGCGGATGCCAGATGAATTGGCGCTTGTCAACAAAATCTCTAACCTTAGGGGACACAGCGGAACACAGCGAAATGCGGGATGGAAAGCTCTGAAGTCGGGTCGAGCTGCGCTCGGCTCAAGAGCGAGGCCGCGAATATGTGGGTTGAGATACTTACGCGCAGCGACCGCCTCCTCACCGATGTAAAGATGCACCGGGCCCGGGATCAACGCGTTATTTTTGAATTCCCGACATGCTCGCCAAGACGTCAAAGATGACGGCGAAGTCCAGCTTCTCCCAGCCCATAGCGCGCGCGGCGGTGAGAAACTCGTTGCTGATGGCGGTGGTGGGAACGGGAACATTCAGCTTGCGACCCAACTCCATGGCCAGGAGCATGTCTTTCTGCATCATGTTGACGTCGAACCAGGCTACTTCCGGCTGCTGCAAGACAAACGGACCTCGGTATTGAATCATGGGCGAGGCGATTGCGCTGTGCCCCAGAACGTCGACCGCAAGTGCGCGCGGAATCCCGCTCTTCTCCGCCAGCAGCACGCCTTCTGAAAAGGCCAGCATCTGCACGGCCAGGTTCAGATTCACGGCAATCTTCATGGCCAGCGCAAGACCGTTGTCGCCGACATGTGTCACCTTTGGTCCAATATCCTGAAGCAAAGGCAGCAAGCGCTCGAAAGTTGCTTTGCGGCCTCCGACCATCACGGAGAGCTTGCCCTGTTGCAGGGTGATGACGCTGCCCGAAACCGGCGCATCCACCATGTCAGCACCCATCTCGCGAACTTTTGCGGCTAGTGCGCGGCTCACTTCGGGGCTCACGGTGCTCATGTCAACGTAGAACTTGCCGGCGCCAATGCCCGCGAGCAATCCGTCCGGACCTTCCGTCACCGCCGCGAGCGCGGCGGCGTTGGTGACCATGGTGAACGTCACATCCGACGACGCCGCCACTGCCTTGGGAGAATCGGCAAACTTCATGCCCTTGTCGATCAACCACTGCGCCTTGGAGAGCGTCCGGTTGTAGCCGGTCACGGTGTGCCCTTTTTCGAGCAGGCGGGCTACCATGTTGCCGCCCATCACACCGAGACCGATGAATCCGAGTTTGGCCATACGGCAATTCCCTTTCGGTTATGAATTCGGCTTGGAATCGCGGCATTCGCGTTTCCGACTACTGGATCCAAACTGTCTTGATGTTCACAAACTCGCGGATCCCTTGCACGGCCAGCTCGCGGCCGTGGCCTGAATACTTCACCCCGCCGAAGGGCAGGCGCGGATCGGAAACCACCATCTTGTTCAGGTAAACCATGCCGGCTTCGAGTTCGTTGATGAATCTCTCGGTTTCCGCCGGGTCGTTCGTCCATGCGCTGGCACCCAGCCCGAAGCGACTGTCGTTGGCGATCTGGATGGCTTGATCCGCATCCTTTACGCGAAAAATTGACGCCACGGGACCAAAGAATTCTTCCTTGTAGGCCGGCGAATCTTTCGGAATGTCGGTCAGCACCGTTGGCGCATAGAAGTTGCCGAGACGATCCAAGGGATGGCCACCGGTCAGCACGCGGGCACCGGCGGCCACACTTTTTTTCACATCGGCATCGAGCGTAGTAACCGCGTCCGGGCTGGAGAGCGGTCCTAGCTGCGTGCTCTCCTCGAACGGATCGCCCACGCACAAGTCCTGCATGCGTTTGACGAACTTGCGCTCGAACTCGTCGGCAATTTTTTCCGACACGATAAAGCGCTTGGCCGCGATGCACGACTGACCGTTATTTTGAATGCGCGCCTCGACCGCCGCGGCGACAGCCGCATCCAGATCGGCGCTCGGCATCACGATGAAAGGATCGCTGCCGCCCAGTTCGAGCACTACTTTCTTGATGCGCCTGGCGGCGGAAACTCCGACCTGAACCCCCGCCTGCTCACTGCCCGTTAAAGTCGCGGCGACGACGCGCGGATCGTTCAGGATGCCATCGACCGGCCCCGAGCCAATCAGCAGCGTCTGGAACTCGCCTCCGGCAAAACCGGCGCGGCGAATAATGTCCTCGATCTTCAGCGCGCACTGCGGAACGTTCGAAGCATGCTTCAACAGCCCGACATTGCCCGCCATCAGCGCCGGCGCGGCAAAACGAAACACCTGCCAGAAGGGAAAATTCCACGGCATGATGGCCAGGATGGGACCAATCGGCAGATAGCGGATGAAACTGCGCTTCGCTCCCGTCTCCACAATTTCGTCGGCCAGGAATTTCTCGGCGTTTTCCGCATAGTAGCGGCATCCGGTGGCGCACTTCCGCGCCTCGCCGACCGCGGACTTCAGAGTTTTGCCCATTTCGAGCGTCATCAAACGGGCGCAATCGTCTTTTTCCTTTTCCAAAATTTCGGCTGCGCGCATCATCTTGCTGGCACGTTCCGCGAATGAAGTTCGCCGATGTTTTCGGAACGCGGAAGTTGCCAGTTGCAACCTCTGCTCAATTTGCGCCGCGGTGAGAGGCTCGAAAGTTTTCACGACTTCGCCGGTTGCTGGATTAATGGTCGCTATCGCCATGATGATTTCTTCCCCTTCATTTGGTAATTTAACCTCCGATTGTACCGCTTAAGCCAGCAGCCTCTGAGCGCTGGTCCAATGATCGCCTGCGCTTTAGAATTCTGAATGAAAGAAACAAGGACGGTCAGTGGCGGCCTGGTTCCCATGCATGCGGGACACATGCGTCCCGTGCGCTGTAAACTTCTGCTGTTCCGAAGATTTGAAAGTTGGTGAGGTCGAGATGAAACTGCTTCTGGCTTTTGCTTGCTCCTGCTTCACTCTGTCTTCCTTTGCCTACTCTGCCGCCGCGCCGCAGACGTTTTCAACCTCGGCGGGAGAGGTTCGGATCACTCCGCTGTATCACGCCAGCACCAGAATCGAGGCGGGGGGAAAAATCATTTACCTCGACCCCGCCAAACCTGCAAAGATCGCCGGGGCCCCAAAGGCGGACCTCATTCTGATTACCGACATTCACCCGGACCACATGGATCCGGCTTACATCGCCGAGCTCAGCAAGGCCGGAACGGAAATCCTGGCGGCGCCCGCCGTGGTGGCAACAGTCACGACCGCCAAGCCGATTGCGAATGGTGAAACGAGAACGTGGCAGGGCTGGACTATTGAAGCCATCCCCGCCTATAACCTGACGCGCGGGCCAGGCCCAGGCAAACTCTTCCATGACAAGGGACGTGGCAACGGGTACGTGCTCACCTACGGCGGGGTGCGCTTCTACTTCTCCGGCGACACGGAGGGTATACCGGAAATGCGCGCGTTGAAGAACATCGACGTGGCGTTCGTCTGCATGAATCTGCCTTACACCATGCCTCCCGAAGAAGCGGCGGATGCGGTGAACGCATTCCATCCCAAGATCGTGATCCCTTACCACTACCACGGCTCCGATCTCGCCGTATTCAAGAAAGGGCTGGAAGGCACGGGAATCGAAGTCCGGTTGCTCGACTGGTACCCGCAATAGGGGATCGGGCCGCCGGTAGTGAGGGTAACCGAGAAGAAAGTGTGACCGCAGCAGCTGAAGCCGTCAATGAAAATTAGCCAGTTATTCGAGAGGTGAACCGCTGCAACTTCCCGAGCCAGTAAATTCCCTATTCCGATCCGATCCCTTCGATTTCAGGCGTCCCCGGCGCTGAGCGCAGGGAAGTAGGTTTGCTGGTGCAACAGGGCTTCCACCGCGTCCACAATAGGACCGACCTCCGACTTCTCGCAAGCTCCGCGAATCCCCACGCTTC
The DNA here is from genome assembly GCA_963779995.1 of uncultured Acidobacteriaceae bacterium. Lineage (GTDB taxonomy): Bacteria > Acidobacteriota > Terriglobia > Terriglobales > Acidobacteriaceae > Acidiflorens. The sequence goes on from CAVZZY010000002.1 coordinate 757,142, forward strand.
GGGCGGCCGCAGCGAGTTGTTTGGAGAAATGAACCGTGACCATCAGAATCGGAATCCCAGGAAACAGTTGCAAGATTTGCTTGGCTACCTCAAGTCCGTTCAATTCCGGCATCTGGAAGTCGAGCAAAACCACATCCGGGAGCGTTCGTTGCACTTTCTGCAGTACCTCGCCCCCCGTCCTCGCCTCGTCGCAGACGTACCAGCCGCCCCGCTGCTCGAGGACAGTGCGAAGATAGTGCCGCACGGTCGGATTATCGTCTGCCAAAAGAATTCTAACCAAGCGGAAATCTCCCCATTTCATCCGGCCCGGAGGGGAACTTGGAGGCGATTCTTGAGGAGCAGTCGCTTCGCACCCCGCTGGCATCACACCGGAGGAACGCCGTGGCCTCAGTGAAAGTTCGGCATTACGTTCGGGGTGCTTCAGCGCCCTTTTTCGTGGCCCTTTTCTGCGTGCTGCTTGAGCACTGTCCGAGCCGCCACTTCTTTGGCTCGGCTACCGTAGCGTCCAGAACGCTGAGCGCTTTCCTTGATGTGCTCGTATTGGCGTTGTTCCTTCGCGTTTACTCCGCGAAGGTGCTTTTTGACTGGCATCGCATCCTCTCTCACGTTTTCATGTTGCCCCTGTCGGCGCCATCGACTGCACGCACGATAGGATCTCTCGAAGGCAGTTACAATCCAGTAAACTCTGTAGCGGAGCCTCATAAAATTCTGATCCAGCAAACAATTGCGAAGACCTCGGCCCGAATGAAGCCGACTCCAACCGCCCGCCGAAAACTACCAGAGGTTGCAAAGTTTCCCTGCGTCCCTCTAGCGGAAGCCGGATCGTCCGGATCAAGCTCGGACCAGTGACCTGAAAGGCGACGCCGGCAGTGCGCACAGACGATTGTTTGGGGAAGGAGTCGCGGCCCGCGCTTGGGCCCGCGGGACTGCTTCACGCCGTCGCCCACTTTTCCTCTTCGAAAACAACAGTTCGCGCATCTTGAGCTTTGCTTTGTGGAGTTGCGACTTGGAGTTGCCGATAGAGCAGCACAGCAGTTGGGCAATCTCCTGATGTTGATACCCTTCGACCTCATGCAGGGCAAAGATCGTCCGGCAGCCTTCGGGAAGCTCCTGGATCGCGCGGCGCAGGGCAATACGATCAATCGCACCTTTGAGGGCTGGGTCGCTGTGTCCGAAGTCGCAGCGTAGAGACGATCCCGGCGACACCGGCTGATCAAGAGACAAGTCCGGTGGAGATTTTCGGCGGCGAAATCGCATCAGCACAGTGTTCACGGCAATACGGTACAGCCAGGTGGAAAACGCCGCATCGCCTCGGAAGCTGCCAATTTTGCGGAAGACCTGCAGGAATGCCTCCTGGGTCAGATCTTCGGCCTCGGCGACATCCTTCGTCATAAGCAGACAGACGGAATAGACACGCTTCCTATGCATTTGAAAAAGAGCAGCAAAGGCTTCCTCGTCACCCTGCTGCGCGCGCTGGACTAGACTGCGTTGGGAATCGTCCCAGCTTGGTTGCTTCTCTTCTGAAACCGCTCTCGGTGCTGTCGCGGAAATCACGCAAGTGGCCACGGTAGTCTCTCCTTCGATCGCTTATCCATTTTCATGCGCTTTTTATTCACCCTACTGGGTTCCGTGCGCATTCAGCTTTCGAAGAGAGATGAGAGAAAGTGGAACGATCGTCCTATAGGGTTCGCTCTGTAATCGCGTAGGAGCCGTGCTGTACTGCGAAGTACATTCATTTCAGAACCGACCGCGCGCCAGTGCCCAACTCCTCGGTAACGCCTTGTTGTATGCCGACTACAACCGTCCCGGCATCCGATGCCACGGAGCGCATGGTCCAGCTCCGCGCTCTGATGGATGCTCGCAATTCGAGCGATGCCTGGGACCTGCGTTGTCTGGTCCGCGAAAAGCTCTGCGAACTCGCCCGCTCAAGTTGCCTCCCCGATCCGGTCGCCAATTCTCGGGCGGCGTGCCTAGGCCTCCAATCAATGGTTAAAACCCTATCTACCTACTGCCCCTGCTCCGCATCGACGGAGGGTTCCCGGCAAAACCTGCCATTTTCTGTTGACAAGAAAGTTATACGGGAACCGCCGTATTTTCAGATGACGATTTCGGGTAGATCATGCCTTAGCTGTTTTATCCAGGTCAGTGAATCATTTCTTCCGGAGACTGTCATGATGCGCGTACCTCGTTCCTCAGACACAGCTTGGAGGGACTGCTATACGGCCGCCCTGTTCCAGGACGACATCACCAAGGTTCCGGCACTCATCGCTCGCGCCGAGTCCGAAATCGTGGCACGCAAACGTTTGCTATTCGAAGCGCCCGGCGACAATGCGCACGAGATGAGGGCATTGCACAATGCGTTGCGCATGCTCCAGATGTTGAAGAGTTGCGTTAACGTTAAGTGTCTGTTGAAAAAGTCCCTCAGTTGATGCTTGCGGCGGTGCAGCGTTCACGTTATAAGCAGGCCAGAGTTCTCGATGCCGCTTTTCACCATTCCCTTTGGAGGCCTGCTGCCCATGATGGGACACCAATCCCCGCTCGGAGTCGCTGTTCTACTACTTCCGCCTGGAAGATCAAGTTCCTGAAAATCATCTGCTGCGCCTGATCGATCGCCACGTCAACTTCGACTTTATTCGAGCCAAGTTGAAGGACTCCTACAGCGACACGGGAAGGCCATCCATCGATCCCGAACTGTTGCTGCGCCTGCTGCTGGTCGGCTATCTCTACGGCGTCACGAGCGAAAGGAAACTAGTGGAAGAGCTGCGCATGCATCTGGCGTGGCGATGGTTCACGGGACTGGGGTTCGATCAGGAGATTCCGCATCACTCTACGTTTTCCAAGAACCGGCATGGACGATTCCAGGAATCGAATCTGTTTCAGGAGATTTTTGAGGAGATCGTCGCCCGCTGCGTAGAGGCCGGATTGGTGAGGGGCGAGCACATGTCGGTGGACGGCAGTTTCATCCAGGCCAATGCCGACCATCACAGCCGCGTATCCCCCGAGCAACTACCAGAGATAGCTAAGGTGAACCACACGGTGCGCGAGTATCTAGTCGAACTGGAGCGGGAGAATCCGGTCGAACCTCCCGTTCCCCAGCCAGAGAAAGTCTCGACCACGGACCCGGATTCGACCTACGCGACCAAAGGCGGTCCAGCGCGGCTCGGGTATTACGACAACTATCTGGTGGATAACGCCAGTTGCGTCATCGTGGGGGTGCAAGCTACGCCGGCGCGACTGAGTCAGGAGAGCGTTGCGGCCCGAGACATGATCGAACGCTATCGCGAACGTTACGGCTATCTGCCACAAACTCTGGGGGCGGACACCACCTACGGCAACGGCGAACTACTGCAATGGCTTGATGAACGTGGTATCGCTGCCTACATTCGAGTGAAAGAAAATCCCAACGGGCCGAGTGACCTCTATGGCATCGACAAGTTCACCTACGTACCCGAGGAGAACGGCTATATCTGCCCGGAAGGCAAACTCCTGAAGTACGTCGGAATCAATGCGCGCAATCGCACCCACCTTTATTATTCGACGGTGAAGCGCTGTCGCGAGTGCTCGCAGAAGAGCCGCTGCACGCGAGGCAAGTATCGGGCCCTTGCCATCCATACTTGTGAGCCAGCGCGGCAGCGTGCCCACGCCCTGGCCCGGACACCAGCGTTCGCGATCTCGCAACGAGCTCGGCGGAAGGTGGAAGCATTGTTCGCAGAACTGAAGAATTACATCGGTCTACGCCGGCTGAGGCTGCGCCGGATGCGCTTTGTTCGTGAGCAATTCTACCTGGCGGCAACGGTGCAGAACCTGAAACGGCTGGTGCGGTTCCTCACCCGTAGGCGTGAACTCCAAACCGCAACCGCGTGAATCGGAAGTCACCAAAGAACTAAACAACTAGAAAAACATAAAGGAAAATACCGAAGGAAAACTGCGGTGGCGAGGGGACTTTTTCAACACACACGTTAAGATGACGACAACCACCGACACAAACGCCGCCTGACGCCCTCCAATCCCGCCGAGTGCAGAGTTTTGACCATGGTCTTGAATTCGCTGATGGAGGCGGTTGCCAGATATCGCGGCTCGGGCGCAAAGAAACCAATCGAGTTGTAACCCCAGTAGTTACGCAGCCCGCGCTCCACAAGTTGGCGGTCGTCTACGAAACTGTGCACGGGCATGAGTTCGATCGAGGTCACTCCCAAGCGCGTAAGGTGTTCGATGATAGGAGCGGTCGCGAGGCCCGCATACGTCCCGCGTAAGTTCGCCTCATGGGGAATGTCGGCTTTCAGACACCTGCCGCCAAGCCGCGATGTCCGGTAATTCGATGCCTTTAGAGTGCTTAGGTTTGCCGTCAGCTCGCGGAACACTGTGCCCGTCATCCGCCCGGCCGGCCACTCGAATCAGCGACCGAGGAGGTTTTTTCAGCCTATCGGGGCCCCTTTCAGAAACCTGGCGGCCGCTCGCCCGCCACGCCGAAGCTGCGTTCGAGAGCGATCCCGACCCGACCCAACGTCCCTTCGTCGAACAGCTGGCCGATCAGGGTGATGCCGTGGGGCACGCGACGCGGCGGAGAAAACTTCGGCAGCGGATGGTTCGGATCGGGCGCCCAGTCGCTGCGCGCCCCCGACACCTCGACAAAGCCCGCACGCAGTGTAAGTGAGGGATGCCCGGTGAAGTTCGTAAGCGTAAGCATTTCGTCCCGCAGCGAAGGCACAAGCAGCAGGTCAACTCGAGAAAACACGCGCACCATCTCCTCCGCCACTTTGCGCCGGAAGCGGTCGGACTGCACGAAGTCCACGGCTGACAGGAAGCGGGATTGACGGAAGAGATTCGGCCACGCATCCGGCACCTGAACTTTCAGTTGATTCAATTCCCTGCTGAGTGTCGGTTCCTCGAACGCAGCTGCGGCTTCAGCGAAAAGAATCAGATCAAGCGAGTCATAGGGCCAGTCGGGAAGCGTGACCTCAACCGGAACCATGCCCAGTTTCTCGACGACCTCGAGGGCGGCAAGGTCCACATGAGTGGCAGTGTTTCCTTTCATCCAGGAGGGGAAATAACCCACGCGCAGTCCTTCCACGGCAGCACCCGCGTCGAAGTCAAGCTTGCTCGGCACGCTGTTCAGGTCACCGGGGTCAGGCCCGGAGATAGCATGCAGCACCAGCATTGTGTCTTCGACGTTTCGGGCCATGGGGCCGAGTTTGTCGAGCGACCAACAGAGAGTCATCGCGCCGGTGCGTGGCACACGGCCGAAAGTGGGCCGCAGGCCGGTAACGCCGCAACGCATGGCGGGAGAAACGATGCTGCCCCCGGTCTCGCTTCCGATCGCAAAAGCCACCAACCCCGCAGCCGTGGCCGCGCCCGGCCCGGCGCTTGAGCCCGACGATCCTTCCTCCAATAACCATGGGTTCATCGTCTGTCCGCCGAACCAAATGTCATTGAGCGCCAATGCTCCCAGACTCAGCTTGGCCACCAGCACCGCGCCCGCCGCATGGAGACGTTTCACGACCGCAGCGTCCTCGGTGGGCACGCGGTTGCGGAAAGGCTCGGCACCATAGGTAGTAGGAATTCCTGCGGTATCGAGAAGATCTTTGGCTCCCCACGGAATGCCGTGCAGCGGACCGCGGTACTTGCCGGCGGCGATCTCCGCGTCGGCCTGTTGAGCCTGGCGGAGCGCAAGGTCGCGGGTGAGGGTGATGACGCAGCGCAGCCTGGGGTCGAACTGCTGCAGACGCTTCAGATAAATTTGAGTGAGGCGCTCCGAGCGAAGCTCGCGCCGCTCGATCCAGCGCGAGAGCTGTACTACCGAAGCGAAGGCTATGTCTTCGTCGTCGGCTGGCAAGGGTTTCGGATCGGTGCGGCTGCGCACACATTGGTCCCGCTCTGGACCCGCTTTCATGCCTGGCAGCACGGGGTTCCACTGTGTCGCAGGGGCGAGCGTCGTCTCCAACGCTACTTTCCGCGGCCCGCTGCGTCGCTCGTACAGGGCGGCCATATTCGTGCGCCAGCTGCCCGCAGCCTCCGCGCGCTCGGGTTCGGTCATTTCGATCTGAACGAGCTTTTGCGCCTCAGCGAAGGTCGAAGGCGACACTTCCGGCCCGACTCCCGGCCCGGCGCCAAATGCGGGCGGTGCCCCAGGCGGCAAACCGTTGGGCGCCTGCGCACGGCTGCTCCCTGTGATGGCTGCGCCGATCAAGCCCACGGATGTGAGCGTGAGGAATTCCCTGCGCGATTTTGACATAAGTCCTCCGAACAGCACTCTCCAGAGTTACCAAAGATCTACCAACAAGACTTCCGGCGTTCGGCCAGCACCTTTACCTTGGGATTCGGTCAGGATTGCCCGTCAATCGGGCAGAATGCCCACTGGCAGATTGTACTCATATACTGCGTCGTCTCTACTTCAACCCGTCCACTACATACAGGTCAGAGAGCATGCGGCGATAGCCGTAGACGTATGCCTTGCCGTCCGGCGTAGGCAGAATCGGGCCGACGTACTCCACTCCGGCGGGATCAGGAGGCATGAGCTGTTTCCACAGGGTCCTGTGTCCGGTATCGATGTTCAATTCATAGACTTTGGCGGGGAGGTCGCTCGGCCGGTAAACATACAGGCTCCTGGAATCCGCAGTCCAGCCGACGGGAACTTCTCCATCGCCGAGGTCCTTGATCGGGCGAGGCTCGCCCGCGGGAATGGGGTAGAAGTAACCCTTGCCGTCCGGACCGACCGCCGCAACTGCACGTCCGCCGGGAGACAGCGAGAATGTGAGCACGTCGATGCCTTCAGGAGTAATGGGCTGCGGCTTTGTGTCCTCCAAATCGAGCACGTAGAGCCGCGCTCCGTGACCGGTCTCGTTGCCGGACAACAGAATTCGCTTGCCATCGGGCAGCCATGCCGCCCGCCCGGTGTTGAATTGAGAAACAGTGCTGCGCGGCAGGGCTTTGGACTCGCCCGCCTTCGTAGGCAGGAGAAAAAGATCTGCAAGTCTATCCGGACGGGTGCAAAGGGCCCACTTTCCATCGGGCGACAAAGCCAATGAGGCACCGTCGCCCAGACGAACGGCTGGTGATCCGTCGGTCTTTCTCAGGTAGACCGCGTAGCTTTCCCCTCCCGCCTCCCCTTCTTCCCGGAACAGGAGGGTCTGGCCATCAGGAGAAATGTCTGCAGGGTATGACCAGTCAAGCCAGGTAAAATCCCGTTCCGAGGTCTGGCCGGGAGCGAGCACGGTCATGCCGCGACGCCAGTTGTCCCGGGTCAGCAGCACACGCCCGTCCCGCCACGTGTCCTGCAGGCTCAGATCCGCCGGAACCCGCGCCACCAGGCGCTCGCTGCCCGACAGGCTCACGGCCAGGAGGACTCGATCCAGTCCGACCTTGGTGGCGGTGAACCAGATCTCATCGCCCTTGGGAGACCAAGCCAGACCCATAGCGCCTCCGGGCTGCTGGCTGGAGACAATCCTCTGGTGGCCGGCGAGGTCCACGACGGCGACGGCGCCGATGGTATCGCCTTGCAGCGGGTGATCCACGAATGCAATCAAGTCGCCTTTGGGGGAGATTCGCGGATTGCTGATCCAACCGCCGGTTTCGTAAAGCATCTTGCCGATGGGGTATTCCAGGCGATTGCGCCCCCCAACTTCATGCACTACGGCCAAGGCTGAACCGTCGGGCGACCAATCAGCCCATTGCACATCTTCGAGTACCTCGCGCGGAGCTCCACCCACGAGCGGCACTCGCGCCAGCGTCCCGGTATGGGTCATCGACTTCATTTGCCGGCTGTTGAGCAGCACCGCCATTTCCCCGGCGGATGAAACGGCCAGGATCTCGGCGCCGGAGAGGCCCAACGAACGCGACTCCGGACTCTCCGGGCGGGTACTGAACACCTCTACCGGCGCGCCCTCCCAAGCTGCGCTGTAAATCACCGTCTGTCCGTCGGGCGCGAGGCGCGCCATACGAATGGTGCCGCGGCGATAGGTGAGCAGATGATAAACAGGCATTATGGCTTTCGCCGTGTGCTGACCGAGGAAGAAGGCTGCGGTCGCGAGGGCGAGCGTTACCAAGGTTGCGACAGCTATCCACTGGAGACGATGACCTGTGTTCGCGGCGCGTTCTTCACCCGCTTTGCTGGCTGCCGCAGTCGCCCGGACGGGCGGCTGGACTTCACTGGCCGCCGCTGTGCCGCGTCCGGAGTCCAACGCGCGTTTCAAACGCTTGAGGTCGTTGCGTACCTCGGCAGCCGTCTGGTAGCGCATGTCGAGATCTTTCTCCAGCGCCTTGTCGATAATTTCTTCCAGCTTTGGCGGAAGAGCGGGATTCAATTTGGATGGGGCTGCCGGGGCCCGTTCCAGGATAGCGTGGAAAATTACCGCCGACGTGTTTCCATCAAACGCCCGATGTCCAGTGGCCATTTCGTAGAGCACGACACCAAGGGAGAACACGTCGCTGCGCGCATCCAGATCCTCGCCGCGAGCCTGCTCGGGAGACATATAGGCCACTGTCCCCACGGCTGAACCGGGGCTGGTGAGTTGCTCCTGGGAGACCGCCGCAGCCGTAGCCTCTTGTGCATCTTTGCGGCTCCCGCTGACCTTGGCCAGGCCGAAGTCCAATACTTTCGCCTGGCCCCGCTTGGTCAGAAAAACATTCGCCGGCTTTATATCGCGATGGATGATGCCTTTGGCATGGGCCGCGTCCAGGGCGTCGGCAATCTGAATTCCCAACTCCAGCACTTGCTCGGCCTTCAGCGCCTTGCCCTCGATGCGGTGCTTCAGCGTGTCCCCCTCGAGCAGTTCCATGGCAATGAAAGCCTGGCCTTCTTCTTCCCCGATGTCATAAATGGTGCAGATATTAGGGTGGTTCAGTGCGGATGCCGCCTGGGCCTCGCGACGGAACCGGCTTAGCGCCTGGGGATCGCGGGCTACCTCGTCAGGCAGGAACTTGAGAGCAACAAAACGGTGCAGGCGGGCGTCCTCAGCCTTATAGACGACACCCATGCCACCGCCGCCGAGCTTTTCGAGAATCCGGTAATGCGAGATGGTTTGACCGATCACTATGAGATGCCCGGCTTTTCGGATCGCTTCATCTTACGGATGCGGCATCCGCGAGTCAACGAATGCGGTTCTGGCGCGCGCCCGTCGAACCCGAAGCCCTGCCTCACAACTGTGTAGTCGAGCCGATAATTTCCTGGATTGTCGGCAAACAGGAATGGGTGGGGTATATCGCGCGAGGGATACGAGGCTGGGGAGGGATGTAGCCATCAAAGTCCTGCCTTCGCATCTTTCTTGCAATCCTGATCTGAAAGCGCACTTTGAGCGCGAGGCGCGATCTATTTCGTCTTTGAATCCTTGAAGATCTCACACAATCGGGCCTTGGGGGCGCGGGAGCGCTCGTGGCCGAGCGCCCTCACACCCCAAGTCCGATAATGATGGAACATCCTGTTCCGGACCGCAGTGTGTTCCGGAAGCTAGGCTGCACTGGGCGCTTTTCTTCCCGCCAAAGCAGCCGCCGGTATCGCCGGGCGCTTGGCTAACAGTTCGCAGACCAGAGCAACTGCCGCCAGCACCGCCGCCGTGTAGAACGCCATCTGGTAGTTCTTGTACTTGTCGTAGAGCAAACCGCCGATGCGGCCACCGAGCAACCCGGCCACACCCCAGGCAGTAAACAACATCCCGTAGTTTATGCCCGCATTCTTCGTGCCCCAGAAATCGGAGGCGGCGGCGCCATTGACCGACAATTGCGTGCCATAGCACCAGTACACGATGAACAGCATCACGAACAGTCCCAGGACGTTGCCGCCCACGAAATACAGAATGGGCATGGCAACCATGGAAATGCCGATCATCAGGCGCAACACGTTAACCCGGCCAAGGTGGTCTGACATCCAGCCGGATAGAATGCGGCCGGAAGCATTGCCCACCGCTCCCACCACCAAGCCATAAGCAGCCAGAGTGGTGCTGGGGATGCCCACGCTCTTGGCGAACGGCACCAACTGGCTGATGACCATCAGACCGGCCGCACAGCCAAACGCGTATGCGATCCACATAAAGTAGAACGTCGGTGTACGCAGCACTTCGCCGGGGGTGAAGTCATACGTGGTAGCCGCAGCTTTGGAAGCCGGAGCTGGGGCCCAGCCTGCAGGCTTGTAGCCCGCCGGCGGGTTCCTCAGCAGGAAGGCGCCAAAAACCGTCATCACAAAGAAGATTCCGCCCAGAATCTGGAAGGTGGTGCGCCAGCCATAGTGCGGGATCAGGTAGTTCGCGGCCAGTGGCCCAAAGATTGCCGACCCTGCGCCGTATCCGCCTACCGCCAGCCCTACCGCCAATCCCCGCTTGTCCGGGAACCACTTCGCCATCACTGGGATTGGAGTGGAGTAGCCGAAACCGTTGCCCAATCCCCCGAGGACGCCGAAGAAGATGAAGAATTTGTTGAGGCTGTCCGCCTGAGAACAGAGGAAAAAGCCCAAGCTCACCAGTATGGCGCCAACCAGGGAAATCTTGAAAGGTCCAAGTTTATCCTGCAGCCGGCCAGCGACAATGAACGTCAGCGCGAAGACCACCACCGCGATGATGAACACATTGGAAGTATCAGCGCGCTTCCAGTGGAATTCCTTTTCCAGCGGGGCCACAAACACGCTCCAGGCATACAGCGAGCCCAGCGCCAGGTTCATGGAGACCCCACCGACGACGTGCCACCAACGATTTAAGTGGGTGGATGCAACATCTGCGTTAGCCACAGTTTTTCTCCTTTACCGAAGTATGAAATGAGACCGGGGCCAAAGTACCGCTTCAAGGCGGCCGTGGTCACCGATCCTGGATCTGGCGCTAGCTCTTTCTCGAATAGGCCAACGCCTCAAGCACACACTGAACGTCTAAGGCCGATTGCGTTGACGACGCACGGAGTTACTTTGCCAAAAAGGTTAAGAGCGGCCTAAACTCGGCCGCTGGTCCTGCCCGACATGGTACTGCTTTCTCGCGAAATCGAACAGTGGTCCCACCTTAGGCAGAAGGTGGAACCCATAACGCGAGAGAACGAATACTGATGCTTTGCGCGTTACAGCCAATCCCTTTTAACGCTCGACGCCCTCGCGGATTCGGCGCCTTAGATCAAATCTGCCGTGCCCCAGCATTCCGGCTCACGGCTGCGTTTTTTCCAAAATCGCCGTTACATTCACTACCGAATCCGGCGCTACCGTAAGCTCCCGCTTCCACTCGGCAAACCCTGGCATGGAAATGACGACGACGTGGGTCCCGGTACTAAGGCTGATCTCGGATGGCGTGCTGCCCACATATTTCCAGTTGTCGATGGTGATGTCCGCACCGGAGGGTGTGGAACTGAAATTGCATTTTACTTTCCCCTTAAGGGCTCCCTGCGCGGCCACCGGCGGCGGGACTGGCGCGGGGGCCGGCGAAGCCTGCACCGGCGTCGCCGCTTGCGGTGCGGGCACCGGGGGCGTGGAATTCTGCGGCGGTGCCGCAGCCTGCGGCTTGGGGTTTGCCGCGGCGCCCGCGTGGGGCGCTGAGACTTCCGCAAGCAACTGGAAGAACTGCTTGTGTTCTTTCCCCTTTACATTCCGGTACTCAATCGTGAAGCCCTTTTTCCCCGCGCGTGCATCAAACGTCTCCCCCACGGGCAAGGGGGCGCACTTGGACCATCGTGAATCCGTGATGCATTGAATGCGGTAGGTCTTTCCGTTGCCGTCCTGCACAACCAGAATGGTTTGCGCGGTCGGGTTCTTGCTCTCGTTACAGTAGGCGTCGAAATTCGATAGATCGCAATTCTTCGGAACCGGAGTTCCCTCATTGATGGCATGGGACTCAGCACTTAGAACTGTGAGCCGAAGCTGGTACTTGGACGCAACATCATCGCCGAACAGGGCGTTGGCGAACATGACCAACAACAACGCCGATACCAGCCTGGGGAGATTACGCCACACGCCCATAGTGCCTTTCCAGTTCTTGAAGCTGGGAACAGGATCGTTCCTCGTGCCACCTCAGCGTCGAAATGAATCTGTCCCTGCACTCCGCAGTCGCCGCTATCTAATGGAGAGCCGGGCGTGCCCGCCCGGCTGGACCCTTCGACTCCACTCAGGGCAGGCGAACAAGATGCCCGCCCATCCACCAAACTAGTAATCAGGCGGCCACGGCATAGGCGCCGCCATTGTTAGTTCCCGGCAGTTGCCGGAGTGAATCCGGACGTTCCAAGTATAAATCCAGGAACTGGCTGCGAAGAACACCTGCCGGACTTTCCACAGAATAGAGGCAACGAAGGATCCGCAGGCCAGTTTCTGCCAAACTGCGGATCCCCCGCTGGAGGAGGACAAATCCAAGTTCTTCAACAACCTTCTAGAACGTAAAGACCGGCCCGACCTCGGTCCGGTGATCTTGCCATTCGTTGGACGCTTGTCCGGCAATGTCATAACCGTTAAGGCCAGGAGCCAGGCGGGTAGCATAGACCGACTGTTCGAGGCCGAATGTGACCCAGGGGTTGAGCTTGTAGTACAGGGTTGCGGCAAACATCTTGCCCATCAAAAGCGGCAAAGGAGACAAAGTGTTGGCGTCGGCGCCGGCAGCGGGGTTAACCAGGTCACGGTGCACGACCTGATCCTTGCCCGCATGCAGCATGAGCTGCCAGCCGGCGTTGCGGCCTTTCGGATTGGCGTTAAACCACCGGGAGAGCGGCAAGCCGAGATTGGCGAACCCGCCGAAGGAACGAATCGGCCGTTGCGGAGCAACCACAACATTTCCCGCGCCGTTGACACCCAGACACGCCTGGCCGGCAGCCGCTAGCGGACCGCCACCGAGGGTGGTGTAACACTGTACCGTATCAGCGATCAGTCCTCCTGTGTCGGTGAAGTAAGAATTGACTTGACCGCCGAAGAAGAAGCGCAGATCTCCGCCCTTATAACCGCTCACTGTCAACGTAGCCCAGCGAGTGGGTAATTGGATGGCAAATTGGTTGCCCCACATCTTGCTGGAAGTGGTAAAGCCATTGGCAAAGGGGGCCACGTCGTAGATGCCGTCGCCTGCGCCCATCGCACTACCGGGAACGATCGATGTGCGGTTAGCCTTGAAGCCGCTCCAGAATATCGCAGCCGGAGCAACCCCTGGCGCTTTGTCGAGCTTCCACTCCAAGGCCACTCTGGCTTCCCACTCGGGGTGGGCGGAATCGGCGCCCTCGCGCTCGGCTTGTGCCAGTTGGCCCTCCAATCCCAATGAGCCAAGCTTTTCGATTTGACCGCTGCTCGGCATCATGATGGCAACCGTAGGCGCCAACTTGAAAGTGCCGCCGAGCTTCTGGATCCAGCCCAACATCATTTGTGGAGAACGCGTGTAGATGTCGCCATAGTAAGCACCCAGGAACGTGGTTTCGAATAAGTTGGGCAGGGCACTCGATCCGAAGAGCGTCCAATCCTGTCCGGCTTCAAAATAGAAGTCCGTGCTGTCGCTGGCGGCGTAATCGATGCGCCCCCACGCCAGACGCAATTGGAAGGCATTGCTGCGAAGCGACGAGACGTCGCGGTTATCGACTTCGCTATAGTTGCCTTCAAAATCGCCTTCGATCCGGCCCGTGATAGTCAGCTTCGGAGAAGGGTCGGGCCATTCAAAGTTGGCGCCAATACGAGTGGAGCGCGCTTTGACGTGAAATTCTGGATCCTTCGTAGGGCCGGTGCTCAAAATCGACGTTGAGCCTAGAAACAGGCCTATAAACGGGAAGTCATCGCCGTTGGGTGAACTGGTGTCATGCACCGCCGTGGCCTTGATAAACCCGTAGGGCGTCATCTTGACAGCGCCCAGTTTGAACGCCGGGACCAGACCGTCTTTCTTGGGTGGATCGAAGGGAAGCGTGCGGAGCGGAGCGACCGCCGGGACGACTGCCGGAGGCGGGACGGGGGGCATCGCGACCACGTTGCCTTGAGCTTGCGGCGGGGCATCGGTATCCGTGCTCGAGGACGTGACATTGGCATCGCCCGAGGTCGAGGTTAGGATTGGGCTTGGCGCAGCAGAGGTAGCTTCTGCGCTGGTTGCGTTCGCGGTATTGTCATTTGCCGTTTTCGCGTCGTTGTTTTCCGCCATGACCGGGAAGGCCATCACGGCCATCACAAGCAGGCTCAACCAACACTTTTTCAGCTTCAACATAGATGATGTCTCCTCGTTCCGGTTTGGCTCAGACCTTCGGCCCAGAACATGGGGTCGAAATCTACGTTGTTTTCACTGGCGAATCTGTGACGCCGGTCACATAACGCCGTAATTGGCATCACGGAAGACAACACCTGAGCGGAGCCAAGCACGCGTTCCTATTTGAACGCGTCTAAATGTATGGATTTCTGGAGGCGGACGCTGCTCCATTCCCGGGGCTAAAGCTCTCATTTCCTGTGGCTCGGGGTGAGCGGTCTTCTCGCGTCTATGAATATCGGGATTGCAACGATCGGCGCGGCCACCGAAAAAATAATTAGGCAAATAATCGAATAATCGTACAACCTCCCGATAACGACCTCAAATGTACCAGAAGAGTCAATAGCCCGCAGCGAAAATCCCGTGTGCGAAGGGGCGACGCGGTTGCGACACCATGGTCGCGAGCGGAGCCGGAATCATGCGCTCATAGGTTCTCGAGCACCAGCTTAAGGTAGTTCCAGAAGCTGTCCACCGACGATATCTGCACGCGCTCGTTTGGGCTGTGAGGATCTACGATCGTCGGACCGAAAGACACCATCTGCATGCCGGGATATTTCTCGCCAATGACACCGCACTCCAGACCAGCGTGCATGGCAATCAGCTTGGCAGGTTCGCCGAACAGTTTCTTGTGCACTTCCTGGAGCTTGCGCACGATGTCACTGTTTGGTTCCGGTTTCCAGCCGGGGTACTTGCCTCCGTGCTCGACTTCAAACCCTGCCAGACGACATACGGTTGCAACCATGCGGGCGGCGGCCAGCATGCTGCTCTCGATCGCACTCCGCTGACTGGTAACAATCTCCACCACGTCTCCCTTGGTGTTGACAGTCGCCAGGTTCGTGGACGTCTGGACCAAGCCGGCAACGTCGGGACTCATCGCCAGAACACCATGATGCAAGCTTGCGAGCAGCGCCACCGTTTGTTTCGCGTCAGTCGCGTCCAGCACATTTTTCGGACGTTCGGCTTTCTCGACCGTGATCTGCAGTCCGGAATCGAATCCTCCCAGGTCTGCCCTGTATCCGGCTTCGGCTGCGGCTACCAGCGATTTTAGTTCGCTCTCGCGCGAGGGGTCGGCTACCACCAAGGCCGCGGCTTCGCGCGGAATCGCATTCTGTGCGCTTCCGCCGTTGATCTCGGCGATTTCGACCGGAAGGCGATCCAGCAAGACCTGAAGAACCCCACCCATGATTCGCAGCGCATTGCCGCGGCCTTGATGGATGTCGACGCCGGAGTGGCCCCCCTTCAGTCCAGACACCTTGATCCTCCAGGCCGATCCTGCGCTTGCAGGTTGAAGCCTGACTTTACGTCGAGCAGTCGTCTTGACGCCGCCCGAACAACCGATACAGAGCGTTCCCTTCTCCTCGTTATCGAGGTTGAGAAAATACTTGGACTTGAGCAAACCACCCTTGAATGCCGCAGCGCCCGTTAGTCCAGTCTCCTCGTCAATGGTGAACAGGAATTCCAGCGGACCATGGGCAATGTTATTGCTCTCCATCACGGCCAGCGCGGCGGCCACACCGACTCCGTTATCGGAGCCCAGGGTCGTGCCATCGGCCTTCAACCAGTCCCCATCTCTTACTACCTTGATGGGATCGGAATCGAAGTTATGAACTGTGGCCTCGTTCTTCTCACATACCATGTCGAGGTGGCCCTGTAAGAGGGCTATTGGCGCGCCCTCGCGTCCCGGTCGCGCAGGTTTCCTGACTACGAGATTGCCGGCATCGTCCTGCACGGACTCGAGGCCCAGCTTGGCGGCCAGGGTCCGGACGTAATCGCGCGCTGCAGCTTCTTTGGTGGAGGCGCGAGGAATCGCCGCCAATTTGTCAAAGTGCTTCCATACGGGTTCAGGTTGCAGGTTCGCAAGTGCAGGTATCATGACACGCTCCGTGGGATTAAGAGGTTACAGGTTATCGTACAGCGCGAGCGCAATGCTCGTCCTTCTAATGCTCGTCCTTCTGCGAGAGTGTTTCTTCCATCAACTTCATGAGATTTCTGGCGAACCGAGTCCGCGCACTTCCTGCTCCAGCGAGTCGAGCCGCCGTAACTCTGCTTCAACTGCGGGCGCACCCTCTTCACGAACTCTCTTGGCACGGGCCAGCGCCTGTTCGGCGATGCGGCTGACTTCGTGCAACAACTTGCGAATCTCAGTTTCTAACTTCCCGCGGCTCTCCTGAACCCGGTTGAGAATATCGCTCTGCACACGGGTGCTGTTGAATTCGAGAAGCCTGGCGAGAAACCTTCGGGCATCGTTCTTGATGATCTTCCCTGCGCCTACCAGTCCAAGTGTCAGGTCAGCCAGCCAGCGCAGCGGTGAAGCAGGCTGCGCGACTTCTATGAAATCCAGGAAAGTGAATTCCGAGCGAACGCGAAATCCGCTTTCCGGATCAAGAGCATGGGGCATCCGCGCCAGTTCGGGAATGCCGGCGTTCGCGAGTTTCTTCAGAAACTCGTTTGCCATCTCCACGAACCGCAACGCGACACCCCGATATTCTTTCTCGGCTTCTTCCTGCTCGGGTTTCAACCACGGCACGACATGACGCCGTGCGATTTCCTGCGCCTCGCGGAAGATGCGACGGCGGTACGATGGACCTAGCCAGGAAGATATGGATTGCAGTGCGACGTCGAACTCCTTGCTCGCCTGCGGCATTACTTGTGCAAGAAACAACTTATGGCGGTCGACAAACATGTCTGAGAGATGCTGTTGCTCAGCCATGAAGAGATACGCTAGCTCCCGCATCGAGCGCTCTGCGTCGGCGATGGTCTGCTTCATGACAGCGATGCGGCTCTCCGACTCCTCGATCGGCCGCTGAAGGGCCTCGCGCTCTTCGGTGATCATCACTAGGAGCTGCTCGCTGATCCGCTCAACTCCTCGTTCGCAGGCTGCCCGGATCAGGCGCCGTCCCGAACCTTCGACCAAATGTTTCAGAGCCGCGACCAGCTTGTCCCAGTCCCGGCCCGGGCCCCGATGTCCGAGTTGTTCCGCCGCGCTGACCTCGAACAAAGGCCCGACCGAATGTTGAATTCGCTTTTCGAGTTGCCGTCGCGCGAAGGCCACCGCTGCGGCTCGTTCCGCATCCGTGGTTCGATCCGCCTTGTTCACAGTGAAGATGAGATCCTGAACGCGCTGTGCGACAGCTTCAACCATTACAAGTTCTTCCCCCGCCAACGGAGGATCCGCCCCGATCACGACCAGCGCTGCATCAATGTGAGGAATGAAGGCCTGCGTTGCTGCCGTGTTGCCGGTAAACACCGATCCCAACCCGGGCGTGTCCACGAAACACATACCGGTAGCAAGCAGCGGGCTGGGCACGAAGATCTCCAATGCGGCGACATGCTTCGCGTTTTCAGGGTTCTTCTCTTCAGAGACATACTCGTCGACGGTCTTAACTGGAATATCCGTCCACCCGCCGGCGGCGGCCTGAAAGCGCACGCGAGCGGCCGCATGGGGGCCGTGGCGGACGATCGTCGGCACGGTAGTCACTGGCACGACCCCGGTGGGCAGCACGCTGTCGCCCACCAGCGCATTCAGGACAGAGGATTTGCCGCGCTTGAACTGGCCGATACAGGCAACGTAGAAGCGTCCCTCGGATACCCGCTCCGCCACAGAGCGCGCATCGGCAGCAACTTGCTCGGCATCAAACTCCTCAGCCAACTCGGCCAGGCGCAGGAGTGCTGACTCTCCGTGAGAATTCTCAGGGGCGGTTTTCTGCTGCTCGGACGCTACAGATGCCGAGGGCAGAAGGGGCGCCTCCTCTCCCGTTTGCTCCAGCTTCTTCGGCCGCTGCTGCGGGTTCTCTCCTGCACTGCGCGTTAGATACTGATCTAATTCTCTCACCAGGCCCTGGAGTTCCCCGGCAATGCTGTTCAGTTCGACCGCGGCTTGCGGTGGGACTTCACCGTAACCTCGCATATATTCGGGCCGCAACTCCTCAACCGTAATGTCTACGAAGGTGAGCGTCGAGTGGAGTGACCGTGCCACCGGAATATCGGCCGGCGGTCGTTCGATGTGTTGCCCATCCAGCACCCGAATCAGCTGCGCCCGGATGCGGGTGATGTAGTCCTCTATCACGCGCCGTTGGGCAGGCGTGAGATCGGAAGTGTACTGCGGGAAAGCCAGCTTGGACGAGGAGATACTTAGGATGCTCTCCATATCCGCAAGCAGCTTGTCGATGTAGCGGCAGGTGACGCTCAGGCGCCGCTCATGATTCGAGTTGAGCGAATTGGCCGATTCTTCGGGCATCGCGTCGCATCACCTGCTCCCTCAACACGCGGGCAGGCGCGTTTTTTGGACTTTGCGCAACTGCTTTGCGTAACTGGCTTGCGCAACTGACTTGCGCATCTGAAGATCGGAAACCTCTCGGATTGAGGGGAGACGGCACACATACCCCTACCAAGAAACTTTCCTTTCTTCGTAGGAGTCATCTGCCCGGTTGGGCGGTTAAAGGCGAACTCCAACACCGGCTGAAATTATGCCAACCGGGAAGGGTGAAGTCAACGTTGGAGGCGCCCTGACACTGCCCTGCGAGCGGCCCTGTGCCAGCCACGCTCTCTTCACTTCAGAAGCCCTCTTTACTTTAGATTTTGTTCGGTAGTAACATCAAAAGTCGCGCTGGGCAGGCTTTCTGTAGGATGTGGTTGCCAGACGTGGTACCGCCCTGTCCCCCACAGATCTCGCCCAGTGCGCACCTTCTTTGCCCCCTGGACTGGGGGTTATACGGGCCCGTCCAGTTGGCTAAGTCGCGTACCGCTCTTCACCTCGTGTTCTTCCAATTCATGCGAAAGTCTATGTAGAGCGGAGTGACCTTAATGTGGTTTTCGGAGCGATACTTTGGGTAGCTCGCCATCTCTATGAGAGCCCCGATCGCTCCCGGGTTCCCGTCGCTGAACTCCAGAACCTTTTCGAGGAACTCGCCCAGGTTTGGCGCCGAAAGCCCTGCCCGCATGACCAGCTCACGCGCGAATTGCTCAGCGACCGAGGTCTCGAAGTTGCGGAGCTCATACTTCTCGGAGCGGTCCGAATAAAACGGCTGGAGAAAGCCGGTGTCTTCCATGTGACTCGACCGGGCCACTGCGCTTACGGGCGTGGAACCCCATCCCCTGATTTCGCGCACCGCCGCTGCGAAAGAATGCGAGGGGCGCTTCAGGTGATCGAGGACAATCGAGTACTCGCCCTCATGCAACGCATCCATCACAATCCCCCTCAGAGAGACCGCCGACTTCGTCTTGATGGCTTTCTCGTTTCGAAAGGCGGCCTGTGCGCGCGGATTGTGCAGCTTTAGCAAGCTACCGGCGATACTGCGGAACACGATGTGGGTGGTCGCGGAATCCTCACAGTATAAGATTGATGGAAATTCCGGCAACAACCTGCGCAGCAGGAAAGTCTTGCCAACGCCCGCGGGACCATAAATAAGGAAGGGACGCTTCTTCGCCAGGCGTTGCCTGATGCCCTGTGTTTCTTCGTCCCGGTCGAAGATGAATTCCGGCATCACGTGATCTCTGGGCGCAGTCAACACAATGCAGTTACCGCGGCGCTATGGCACTGCGCCACCTGACATCAAGTGCAACGCAAGTTTTCCCGCAGCCTGCTAGTGCACTACCATCACCGGACAGTGCGCGTATCGCAAAGCTCGCTCGGAGACCGAACCTAACATCATTCTCGCGATCCTCGATCGTCCCCGCCGGCCCAAAATGATGAGGTCAACGCCGTCGGTCTCTGCCCGGTGGATGATTTGTTCTGCCGGATGTCCGACTGCCATGTCGGTCTTCACCTCCACATCAAGGGAACGGGCCTTCTCCAGAATCTTCTTAAAACCTTCTTCGAAATGTTCCTTGGCGTCGTCCAGCACGGCCTCCAATTCGACCGAGGTTGCAGGTTCAGGCGGCCGGGCCACGGCAAAGATCAGTACCGTCGCATCCAGACACTTTGCCAGCGAAAAGGCTATATCCACTGCTTTTTCCGATGGCGGAGATCCGTCGTAACCAACCAGCAACTTCCGAAACTGCGTGTTGTGCCGCTGTCCCGTCATGCTCCCTCCACAGTTGCGTTCTCGCTCTTAGCTTGAGATAGGATCGACTTCTCTTCTTTCTTAGTGGCCAGCAAGTGCCTTGGCATGAACCAGGCATTGGCGATCATAGTAGGTATTACGGCGCTGCCGATCACCGTAGCGACCAAGTAGGAATACTGCGCCTGGGTAATGACACCGTGATTCAGTCCGAAGAGCGCCGAAATGGTTCCAAACGTCAGGCCGGTAGACATCATCAGCGTAAAGTACAATCCTTCTTCCTTCTGATAGTCAAATGCCTTCACCGTGGGGAAAAGAGGAATTACCTTCGACAGCATCTTGGCGAAAAACAGCGCAGTGAATACCAGCGGGGCCGCAATCAGCGCAGGCACGGACACAAACGAGCCCGCCCGAATGAAGTAAAACGGGGTCAGCAATCCGAAGGTGAGGGTGCGCAGGCGCCTTATAAGAATGTGATCCTTACCAACACTGCCCGCCAGCACCATTCCGATGATATAGGCCGGCAAGACGGCTTCACTGCCCGACCACACCGCCAATCCTCCCATTGCGAACAGCATGAAGAGCAGATACTTGGCCTCAATTTCGGAAACACGCCCGCCATATTTCTTGAAGAATCGCGGCGTCAGAAAAGGGAGGATCGCGAAAGCAACCACGCTGACGACAACGAAAATCAGCGTCTTGATGGTGAATGGCGAGAAGATCATTCCCAGGGCAATCACGGTTCCCAGATCGTTGACGAAGCAGGCGGCCAGCACCGCCTTCCCAAAATCGGTGACGTTGAAACCCAACTCCAACATCACCGCATATACGACTGCCACGGAAGTGGTGGAGAGGGCGACGCCGGCCAGCCAACTCGGGCGCACCGCCCAATGCAGGACGTAGTGGGCAACTGCCGCGCATCCAAAAAACGGCCCGAAGAAACCCACCAGCCCGATTACCGTCGCTTCTTTCCATTTCGTGCGGAAGATCTGGGGATCGAGTTCGGCCCCGGCCAGAAAGGTAAGAACAATGGCGCCCGTGCCGGCGAGAAAGCTGATCCAGCCTGTCTTCCCGCCCAGATCAGCATGCACGAAAAGCACGCCGATCAGCAGTTGGGCTACCGTGCCGACAACAATCTCGCTGAGCGCGGTCGAGATCTTGAACCAGATGGCGATGAGCGTCGCGATCAGGGCCAAGCCGACCCACACAGCGGCCAGCACCCACATATTCTCCATGAAGGGCCACCTCATTAGTTCTGCGGATCGCTTCCGGCGCCATGACTCCGCGACAAAAAGTCCGCTTGTCAGGAGTCATCAGCTGGTCCCGGCTTAAGATTTGGGACAGCGGTTGGCGGTGAACTCCTTCACCGTGATTAACACATCAAGTACAGCAAAAAATGGCTGGCGAAGTCAACGGCATTCCTCAGACGCGATACACAGTCTCGGACACAATCTCGGACAAGGCTATGCAGGAGAAAAGCGCCCAAGCGATGAACGCCAGGAAATCATCCGCGGCTTCGGAGTTTGGTTGTGACCTCGTTAACCTGACGCGGCTTCCGTTTTGTCATCCGACGCGGTAATGGCAAACGCGCCGATTATGTTCTCGCTCAGCACATCCAGAATTTTTTTCGCCTGATGGGCGGTGGTTCCGTTCAGCAGTTCGAAGCCGATCTGAACGCCCTTGAGTGCGGAAATGGTGTCATGGTGGGGGCGAACTTCGATTATGATCGACCCTCCCTGACGGCCAATGCCAAAACCAACGCCTGCTTTTTCGATCTTCGCTGTCGCCATGCGTTTCACCTGATTTGCGGACAAAGGCCTTCCTGCACCGCCTCCGAGTGGTCGCAAGAAAAGAAGGGGTTGCAGCGGCTGTCGATATTGTCCACTCGCAGGCCGAATCGCTCCAAGTTACCGACGTGCTCGTGTTAAAGCAGCAGTCGGGTTGTGGGGAAATTTGCGCGGAAACAGAGAATGCCCGCAAGGGGCATCCTGTAAGCCATTTAAAGGAATGGCGGGGACGACGAGACTCGAACTCGCGACCTCTGCCGTGACAGGGCAGCAACGACATGTAACTGATTGATATCAAACGGTGTCGGCGGACATTGTTTGATGCGGCACGATACCGTACGTCATTTCTTATCGTCCCTTTAACGTCCCCAGATTCGTGAGCCCCCGCTCCTTTGGGACGGCACACGTGCACCCAAAACCGAGTCGCACGTGTCAAGGGCTGCAAACGCTGTTTGACCAAAGATCCGGCATTCCGCCTCACGCACACTTTCCGGTAGGGCGACTCCTCAATCTTCGCCACGAGGAAATGTTGCCGTTCTTTAGGGTTGCTATTTCCGGTTGCATTTTGAGGGCGATGGGAGCGTGCAGGCGAAAGCATACGTGCGTGTTGTCAGTGAACTCCATAACCAGTGCAGTGAACTCCTCATCGTCGGCGAATCGCACTTGCTTGATAACTTTGCCCACGAGACCCGGATACTCAATTGAGCCGTTTTTCATAATCAATTCTCTTCTTCAGCAAAAGTCAACCCGGAAGCCTTTCAATGTCTTGCGCTCCTGTAGCAGTTGTCGTGTCTGTCGTTTCACGCTCCGCAGGAAGTCCTCAGCGTGCCTGAATGCCATTCGCTTTTTCGGTCCTAAGATGTCGATGTGTAGACTGGTATGCACTATTAGTTTTCTCTTGGCCATCTCCGCCGCCTCTCAGGCCGTGACAGCACCCCTCAACTGTGCCACGGCCTTTGCTGTGGTGCTCTGTAAACCCCCTCAAGTCGAACAGCGGAATTGTACGGCGGGCGCTGGCTTGATGCAATGTCCTTCAGCGCTATGGAGCGCACAGGCCGATTAGAGCCCGACTTTGCAGCCCCACTATACTGCGGGCAGAAACACATCAGCACAGTGCGGCACTACCCTAATGCCGAGCGATTTCTTCACATCCGCTATTCCACTTTCCCACATCGTTCTTGATGTCGGGTTCAGAATAGAGTGGTCGTCGATGAAATAGACATTCACAAGCCACGCTTCGATGCGAAGAATCTCCGTGAAGAAATACAAATGAGCGATTCGGTTTGCGGACTGGTAAAGCGGCCCCGTCCAATCGGCCTGTTGGCTGATGTGCAACCATTCTTTCGTGGCTACGATTGCCTGCTCTATCTTCTCAATGGATGATGCTGCCTCTGCTCCACGTCCGTTCCCGAAGATTTCAGGAACATGGCTCTTTGCCTCAACCAGCAGAACACCCCCCCTGTTTTCTCTACACAAGCAAGTGCGTCCCAATGCGGTCCTCCGCTAGGCCAAAAGCGATCCAGTTCTTTGCAGTGCTGGGACAACCCAAGAACATTCAAGAAAGCAGAATCCCAATACTCCCGGTAGCCATCAGAACTTAGCGGTGATACCCAGCACAGAGAGAAAGGAGTTTTGAAGGCATCGGAGATTGCTCGGTTGAGCGCTGATGGTTGCTCGTTGACGTAAAACTGAATTTGCTTTTGGCTTCCTGCGAAAGCTCGTCCTGTATCGTCACACCTTGGCATGTGTGGATTTTCTCACTGTGCTTCCTTCTCTAAGGCAATTGCTATCGGAAGGTTCTTCCCATCTGGAATGAATGTTTTCTCGACTGTTTTATAGCCTGCCAATTTGACGGTAATGGTGCGTGGATTTTCTCGCTTTATCAATACAAAAGCCACGGGGGTCACGCCTAGCTTGTTGCCATCGACGTAGACATCCGCACCCACTGGAACGGTTATCACAGCAGTCTTAGATGCTTGCCCGTTCTGCACGAGTTGAGCCATTTCTTGCGGAGTGTTTATGTGACCATCTTGAGCCAGTTGTGCGGCTGCGGCGGGCGATGTTTTCATCGCCTCCGAATTTTCAAGCAGCGTCTTCTTGATGGCCACAGGCAACCACCCCATGTGGGCCGCAATGTCCCTGATTGAGGCTAGGTTCGCATCGGTCAACGAGAACTCAAACAGGCCGATTTGAACATCCACCGTCTTAGCCTCAGCTAGTTTGGTCAGCAACTCGGGGCTGATGGTTGTGTCGTTGTATTCCACCAAATTGTCGGCCTCAAGTACTTGACCGTCCCAATCAGCTTTACCTGCTGTAGCTGGCTTGCCATCAATGAGGAGATTGACAGTTTTGCCGCCCTTCATCGTCCAATCGGATGTATGAGCGATGAAGAGAAGTTCAATTCCTGCGGGCTTGCAGCTATCTACCTGTCCTTCGCAGGAGAAGCCGGCCACCATACTCATGCGGTGGATAAGAATGGATGCATCCTTCCCGCCGTCGAAAGTGACTTTGCTGGCTGGGGTTTCTTTGGTCATGAAGTGGGTAGTGTTCTTGAATTTGTCAAATGTGGTTTGTGTTTGGGCCAGCGATAGGATAGGCGCCAGCAGAATCAACAACCCAGTCAGAAATCGTTTAATGATGTACTTCATTACACAAACCTCGACGGCAGGGTGCCTTTCATTTACATTCCCAAATGGACTTCCCCGAGTCCGCATCCATCGTGGCAGTACAGTTTTTGGTTATTTCGAGTTTGCCAAGAATCAGTCCGGGCTTTCTGACTTTGGCGAAGCCAGACAGGTGCCTGTCTGAGTCCTTAATCATGCTGACCTGTTCGACTACAAAACCCTTCTGCTCAAACTGAGTCCTGATGTCCGACTCGGTTCTCGTGACATCGGCTTCGCTGAATCGAGAACTGCACGAGGTCGTGCAAATGGCGAATGCCAGGACAACAATAGCAAGACCACGCCGCATAACATCCCTCCGAAACGTGTGATTCGAGTGTGACTTAGGGATGTTGAACTGGGCAAGGTTACAGGGGTAATGGCGTCATCCCGTCAAGGTCTGGGCTACACTGCTACCAATGAAACCACTGTTTACAATTCACGCTGGGGAATACCTGGTCGGTCTTCACGTCCAGAAGTCTCTAAAGCTGAATGCGTGGATACCGGCTAAGGACACTGGCATCGACCTGCTTGTCACCGACAGTGACAACCTTCACGCGGTTTCGTTGCAGGTGAAATATGGCAAAGATTTTCTGCCAGAGATGAAGGCCGAACTGCGGAGTTCGCTCCGTTGCGTCAGTTGGTTCACATTGAACAGGGCAAAGCTCGAAGCATCACCGGCTGAGTTTTGGGTTTTTGTGCTACAGGGCTTCAAGAGCGATGAGCCTGACTTTGTTGTCATCCCCACGGCGGAATTACAGCGGCGCATGACGGAAATCCACGGTTCTGATACCGGGAAACTGCAAAGCTACCTTTGCTCTACGGAAACCAATCAGTGCTGGGAGACAAGAAGGCTCGGGAGCGACGATATGATGCAGATTGTAAGGGGCACCTATAAAAACCCTGTCCGGGACTTCACGAAATATATAAACGAGAATGGCTGGGCCGCAGTAGCGAACAGGCTGAAAAGCTAGATGCACCATACAATGAGGAACAATGATGAGGAAGGCCATCGCAGCAATCGCATTGATGTTCCTGTCCGTCGCAGGTGCGGCGGCTCAAGCGCAAAATACCGAATGGCAATACAGCACGAAGACCGCCATTGACGGGAAAGTAACGGAGTATGCCCTCTCTGGTTATTCCGATTCAATTGTCATTCGCTGTTCAAATGTCTGTGAAGTATTTATGAAGATAAGAGATGGCATTCTTGCGGATCAGGCTTCAGTGCGGATCAAGTTTAATAACGGACCACTAAAGCGGTTTGCTGTTTCGCTCGGCGAAGGAGACGATTCGCTGTTATTTCGAGACCCTATGGGCGTTCTTAAAGCCATTAGGGACAACGGGGGATACATGACCGTCGAGTATGCTGCTTACCAGAAAACACCCACTACAGTTGTTTTCGACGTTTGGAATGTACCGCCGACCATTCTTGCAAGAATTGAAAAGTGGGAAAAGCGAAGGACAAACTGAAAAGAGTCGCTTTCGGAAATGTCCATCTTCACTAACAGCAAACGAAAGTAATGTCCATTCCGTCTAAGACACCTTGCAACGACACCTTGCGTATTCCACACTGGGCATTGGACCACCCAGAGGAAACGTTTATGGAGTGTGCTGAAGATACCACTGCCGGAGAATCGCTCTCAGAACTAGGGTCGCTGAAGGGCAAAGCTCTGGAATTTCTATGCAAGAGGGGTCAAGAGGGCAGGGACGCCGCCCGTGGAAAACAAGTGCTAATGCTCCGAGCCTATTTGGGGCACGGCCACTGTCTATCGGTTGACTGCCCAATCTGCATCTCCGTAGTAGGAAACGGGCTGAGGATTCTTGCATGGGCACAGAATCAAGCGTTTGGCTGTGGAGTGTTCCGCCCCTCAGCCGAAGTACAAGAGCAACGGATGAAACACAGCGCTGACTGGACGGGATACATGGTCAAGGCAGAATCCGAAAAGGATTTCAAGGGACTACCTCTTTGGCTGCAGGAAGCCATCGTCAAGGACATTCAGGATAGTATGACGCCGCCTAAGCCCCAACCACAAAGCGTCGGTGTTGAAGTAAACCTCATTGACGAGAAACAAGCTTAAACATCTTAATCACGGCTGTTCCCCAGCGGACAGGCCCTTCTGTTAGCGGCGCTATCCCCCAGGCTGAGTGCTTCAGGGGTTGATGTCGTCGATTGGCCCCATCGACTTCATCTGTCCACTGATAAGTTTTGTAGTCCGCTTGTCTGATGACTACCTGCTTTATCGTGGATTTTGGATTGAGTGTGAGTCACAGATCGTACCCGCTACCATCGGACGAGTGCCGCAATCCACGTCGTTGGATGCCGGGTGCACGCATCCGGACATAGGCTTTTAATCATTTCGGTTTCCGGCGACCCGTTCAAGGGCGCGACGGCGGGATTGGCGTTTTCCAGCCCAAGACTTGGGCGGACGGCGACAATTTCACCTGCTTTGGTGGCAGGCGCTGGGGCGCATATTTGCGGAGGAACATTCGAACGTATTCCTCTACGAGCCGGGAGGTGTTGTCGGCTCTCAGGATCACGCATGTCTTGAAGCACAACGATGTATCGGAAAGCGGCTTTACGACCACGCCGTCAGCATGAAAGCCTGTCGCCGTAGGTTGCGTAAGGATGGCGACGCCTACGTGCTCCGATACTAGGTCCACTGCCTGCTGTGGCGCAATGACATCGTGAGCGTGCTTGGGGGCGATGGACCCACGTTGTGCTGTATCCATAATTGCCTCAAACACTAGTGGATCAAACCGTTTCGGAAACAGAATCCACTCGTCCTTTGCCAGATCCTGGAGAACCAGACGTTCTTTGTGAGCAGCGGGGTGCTTCTCTGGAAGTACAGCGTAGAGCGGAGCCGGAGCAAACGGCACAGCCGTGATCTGGGCATCCTGCGGTGGCGCCGTCACCAGGGCGAGGTTAACTTCGCCTACAAGGACGCTATGGACCGACTCCATTGCAAACTGAGTCTTTAGTCGAATTCCGAGCCTCGGATATAAAGGAAGCCGGATCGCAAGCATCGCGGAAACCCAGTCGTGATTGGCATAGGGTGAGCGCCCAATCGTCAAGATGCTATCGGACCCGTCGTGGGCAGCACGAGCGAGATGCACGGCCCGCTCCGTATGAGAGAGCGCAGAGCGGGCCTCTTGGACGAAGACACGCCCCGCATCCGTGAGTTCCACAATCCGTCGCTTGTTGCGAGTGAACAGGTGAAATCGGTGCTCTGCTTCGAGGTCGGTAATCTGTTTGCTGAGCGCAGGCTGGGTTATATGCAATCTGTCCGCGGCCCGCCTGAAGTTCAGCTCTTCGGCCAAGGCAATGACTGCAAGCAGGTGACGTATTTCAACGCTGGGGAACACTGCTCCAAGCCCCGTTCACGAGTTCGGTGACACCAGGTGTTTCGTCCTGCCATTTGTGTGTAAAGCGACGAGTGGTTATTAGCTTAGAACCCGGCCACTTCTGAAAGGTTTCCCGAAGGACAAAATAAAACTAGAATCCATCGACCCGAAAGCCGCTCCAGACGGGGGTTCTCGGGCGCTGCGTCCTGCAGACCGGCTTGGGACGAGGATGTGATGCAGCATTCGGACATGAGCGCAACGGCACAGAACCTCACTTTGTGACCTTCATGGCGTCACATACTTTCAGGTCGTCAGCATTCTGTACAGCTATAGTGCATCGGGCTTTCTTGATGACCGCATCTCCGTCCAAGTCTTCTGCCTTTGGTAGGGACTTATCTTGGCAATCATCAGGTTCGCCAGAGACTCTCTTCTGCAAGTTCACCTTGTAGGCTGCAAGGCAGGTCTCATCCGCAGTCATCTGGTCCTTGAACTTCTGCTCCTTGCCAGAATCGTAATAGGTCTCTACTTCCATAACGTAGCCCACGACCTTGACTCCACGGGGTCGGTTTGCTGGTAACGTTTCCTTCGGAATCTTGACCGACTACGGGCGAGGAGCTAATGGGGCGGGCGTCCGTCGATCAGTCAGGGCGTGAACAGAACCAGAAGAATACTGTCCACGTCATCAACGCACCCATAGGATCTGGCGGCGACCTCAGCCTGTGCTCTCGCCTCTTCCCAAGAACCTTTTGCGGTGAACATCTTTTCGCTTCCTTGCGGCAGCGGTTTGCCCTTTGCATGCGTGACAATGAAATACCAGACGCCTGTCTGGTTTTGCGACTTGGCTGTTTCCAAATCCTCGTGGTTGACCTCAATTGCGATCACGGATAAACCTCCTTGCCCCACTCGCCCCCTTCCACTTTAGCATCCCAGAGTCCTCCCCAGTACGGTCGTAACCTAGCGCGTCGATCTGAGCTGTGTTGAAATCAGGGAACGAGGCAAGCGGAAACGGATGAACAACAACATGAAAAGCACAATCGCAGCAATCGCAATCACACTGGCGCTGATCATCTCTGTTGGCTGCGTAAAACAGCAGCACCAACC
>CAVZZY010000003.1:0-261046 GCA_963779995.1 uncultured Acidobacteriaceae bacterium
ACGCGATTGGATTGCGGGTAGGCGGCTCGCCGTTCTTTCGCGGCACCGTCGCCCGCAGTGGCACGGAATTCTGCAAGCTCGCGATCACGGAGACGAAGAGCTTTTCCCGCTGGCTGGTGGAAGAACTGGACGAGCGCTTGCCGGGCTTCGATCAGCACCTGAAGCTGCACGTCACGGGATGCCCGAACAGTTGCGGGCAGCACTGGATTGCCGACATTGGCATTGACGGCAAGAAGATGAAGGTTGACGGGCGTCTCGTCGATGCCTATTACTTTTGCCTTGGCGGTGCGCTCGGTCTGCACCAGGGGACGGCGCGGCCGTGGGATATCGCTGCCCTGCGACTGAGGTTCCAGAT
The DNA here is from genome assembly GCA_963779995.1 of uncultured Acidobacteriaceae bacterium. Lineage (GTDB taxonomy): Bacteria > Acidobacteriota > Terriglobia > Terriglobales > Acidobacteriaceae > Acidiflorens. The sequence continues at coordinate 356 of CAVZZY010000003.1, forward strand.
GCGATCCAGCGATTGCTCCGGCAATATTTCGCCACCCGTCAGGCAGGCGAGAACCTGCGCCGGTTTTTTGCCCGCCATACCGACACAAAGCTACGGGAATTTCTGGCTGGCGAACCGGTTGAAGCGGTGAGCCGCGATGTGCCACCGGTGACTGTTGGAGGAGCGTTAGCACAATCGGCCGGAGCAGACGGTGACTAATCTCTTCCCAAGTTTTATGAAGCTGGCAGCGAAACGGTGCCTGGTCGTCGGCGCGGGCAAAGTCGGCGAACCCAAGATCGGTGGGCTCATCGACACGGGCGCGAGCGTCCGGGTGGTCGCAGTTGCGGCCAGCGGCCAAGTCCGTGACTAGGCCGACGCAGGGAAGATCGCACTGGAATTGCGCGCTTTCACGGCGAGCGACCTCGACGGCAAGTTTCTGGCGGTCGCGGCCACGGCTTCAGAAAGTCTGAACCGACTCATCTATTGCGAGGCGCAGCGGCGCGGAGTGCTCTGCAACGTGGTGGATGTTCCGGAGTATTGCGATTTCTTTTACCCGGCAGTGGTGCGGCGCGGCGACTTGCAGATTGCAGTTTCAACCGCGGGGCAGAGTCCATCGCTGGCGCAGAAAATTCGGCGGCAACTGGAACGGCAGTTCGGGGAGGGCTACGCGGCATGGGTTGAGCAGCTCGGCGAAACCAGGCGGCTCATCCTGGCCAGCGATCTCGACCAGGCGACGAAGTGGGAGTTGCTGCATCCCTGGCGAGCCGCGAAGCATTCGAAGCGGCCCGGCCAAAATCCCGGAGCTCAGCACCAAAAATTGAGCACGAGTTGAGCGCGAAAAGTTGAACGCAAAGGAGACGGAGCATGAACGGGAAGGTTTATCTGGTAGGCGCAGGGCCGGGTGACCCGGAGTTGCTTACAGTGAAAGCGCTTCGACTGCTGCGAGCTGCGGAAGCGGTTCTGCACGACGACCTGGTCGCGCCCGAGATTCTGAAACTGATTCCGCCCACCGCCCAGGTTTACAACGTGGGCAAGCGCTGCGGCAGAAAGACAATCCTGCAAGGTGAGATCAACGGTCTGATGGTCGCGTTGGCGTCCTCCGGACTGCGCGTTGTCCGGCTGAAGGGTGGCGATCCGCTGATCTTCGGACGAGCCGGCGAAGAGATCGAATCCCTGCGCGGAAGCAACATTCCTTTCGAGATTGTTCCGGGCGTGACTTCAGCTCTGGGTGCGGCCGCTGCGGCCCAGATTCCGCTGACGCATCGTCGAGCGTCGTCAGCGCTGGTGCTCATTACCGCTCATCGTGCCTCCGAAAATCGAGCTCCGGAAAAAGATCCCGCCGATTGGAGCAAGTTGGTCACGAGCGGAGCGACTCTGGTGATTTATATGCCGGGACAAGACTATTCGGATATTGCGAGGAGGTTGATGGCGGCCGGACTAGCCGGCAAGACGCCCTGTGCCATCATCTCGCGCGCCACAACCAAGCGCCAGCGCACGCATCGCACGACTGTCCTTGATCTCCATCGCGCGCCGCAACTCGCCGCGCCAACGCTGCTGGTCGTCGGCGAGGTCGTCAGTTTGGCCGATCCCGCCGCCATGGTGGATGAGTTGCTGCCGAGTCTGCGTCCCGTGAACGACAGGCTGCTTCCAGCGGCAATTTTCCAAGACATCCCTCTAACGGGCACAACGCCTGCGAGCAAATAAGGAGCCGATGACGTGCTAGACAAAGACGTGCAAGACAAAGACGTGCCCGATAAAGACAAGACCGCAGAAGCGCAGTTCACGGCCGAGAGTTGGAGTCCGCAGAGGGTGCTGGCCTGGGCGTTTGAGACCTTCGGAAACGGAGTTGCCATTTCGTCGGCATTCGGGGCCGAGGGCATGGCACTTATTGATATGGCCTCGCGGGTGCGCAAGGATTTTCGTGTGTTCACGGTTGACACCGAATTCCTGTTTCCGGAGACCTACAGTCTCATCGACAGAATCGAGCACAAGTACAAAATCAAAGTTGAGAGGGTTGTTTCCCTGCTCTCGCCCGAGGAGCAGGAGCGGGTTCACGGTGCGGAGCTTTGGTCCCGCGATCCCGATCAATGCTGCAACCTGCGGAAAGTTGAGCCGCTCCGCCGCAAGCTGAGTGAACTGAGTGCGTGGATCACGAGCATTCGCCGCGACCAGACCTCATTTCGTAAGGGCGCCCGCAAAATCGAGTGGGACGCGAAATTTGGGCTGGTGAAGGTGAACCCGATCGCCGACTGGAGTTCGAAGCAAGTTTGGCGCTATCTCCTCGAACACGGCGTGCCTTACAACTCACTTCACGATCAGAATTATCCCAGTATTGGTTGCACGCATTGCACGCGCGCCGTCCGGCCGGGCGAAGATCCCCGGGCAGGGCGCTGGCCGGGCACTGCCAAGACGGAGTGTGGCCTCCACATCATTGAGCCGCTGAGTCGATTGCCTGAAGCGGATGCATAGTCTAACGAACAGGAACTGACGCCCCGGCGTGCTAGTATTTGGCGCATGTTCCGATCTCTGCGCTCCGCCGCCACTGCGTTCGCCTTCATCCTGGCTCTCGCCGCTGTACATATAGTCCAGGCTCAATCTTCTGCAGGTTCCAGCGCAGCTCCCGCCAGCGACAATATTGTGCTCCACGCAGCCCACATCCTCGATGTGGAGCATGTCATCCTCGTCAGTCCCGGCGAGGTGCTGGTACGCGGCAATCGCATTGTTGAAGCTGGTTCCTCGGTCGCCCATCCCAGCGGCGCCACCGTAATTGATTTGGGCGCGGCCACACTGATGCCCGGGCTCATCGACGCCCACGTCCATCTTTTCCTCCATCCCGGAGCCGAGGATCTGCAGACCGTAGTCGAATCCGTGCCCGAGCGCACGATCCTCGCCGAAATCGCGGCCCGCGACGATCTGATGGCGGGCTTCACCGCCGAGCGCGACATGGGAACCGAGGGCGCGGGCTCGGCTGACTCCGCCGTGCGCAATGCCATCGACTCCGGACTGATTCCCGGCCCGCGTATGAGCGTTAGCGGCAACGCCATCAGCATTCTCGGAGGCCATGAAGACGCAATCCACTTCAATCCCGCCGAGCATATCTCCTCCAATGCCACCTACGCCAACAATGCCGCCGAACTCGTCTCCGTGATACGGCAGCAGATCAAGGAGGGCGCGGACTTCATCAAGATTTATCAAACCGGCGCCGACCGCCTGGCCGATGGCAAATTCACCACGCCCTACCAGTACACCAGGGTCGAACTTGAAGCCGCCGTCCAGGAAACGGCGCGCGTGGGCAAGCGCGTGGGCGTCCATTGCACCGGCGAACCCGGAGCTCTTTACGCAGTCCAGGCCGGTGTCGCCTCCATCGATCACGCCTACCAGCTCAGCCCCGAGACCATGCGCATTATGCGCGAGAAGCAAATCTACGCCGTGCCCACCTTCACCATCTCCGAGTACTTCGCTGACCATGCCGAATCACCCGCTTTTGCCGAGCGTGAGCGCACCATGCAGGCCTTCCATGCCGAAGAGTTCCGCAAGCAACTGGCGGCAGGCGTTCCCATGGCGGTAGGCTCCGACGTCGGCCCGTTTCCGCACGGTACCCAGGCGCGTGAGTTTGAGTTGATGGTGAAGTACGGAATGCCCGCCGCCGAAGTGCTCCGCGCCAGCTTGCTGAACGGCGCGCGCCTCCTCGGACTGCAGGACATGATCGGCCAGCTCAGGCCCGGCTTCTACGCCGATGTGATCGCAGTTCCCGGCGACCCGCTGCAGGACATTTCCGTGCTCAAGCGCGTCAGCTTCGTCATGAAAAATGGCATCGTATACAAGGAAGCCTACAAGGACGCCGACAAGGACGCCCACACCAATGTCCACTCAAAATAGCGCGGCGAAGGTTGAACGAGCCGATGCCGCCCGCTTCGCCTCTGTCAATCGTCAGTCACGCGTTACCGCTCAGGAGCTCTATGAACTTGCTCACGCGCAAACTGTCACACGCTTCCGTTGCTCTGGTCTGCACTTTCTTCTTTTCCGCAGCCCTGGCCCAGAGCGCTCCCGCGCCCGCCTCCGCACAGCACAAGTGGGCCCTGGTGCTTCACGGCGGCGCCGGAGTCATCGCGCGCTCCTCGATGTCCCCCGAAGCCGAGGCCAACTATCGCGCCGGGATCAAGGAGGCGCTCACCGCCGCTGCCGACGTGCTCGATAAGGGTGGCTCTTCGCTCGATGCGGTCGAAGCCGCCATCAAGCTCCTCGAAGATAATCCGCTCTTCAACGCCGGCCGTGGCGCGGTTTTTGCGGCGGATGGCACCAACCAGCTCGATGCGGCGATCATGGATGGCGAGACCATGCGGGCCGGCTCGGTTGCCGACGTGCAGCGCACGCGCCACCCCATCTCGCTCGCCCGCGCGGTGATGGAGCAGTCGCCCCACGTCATGCTGGTCGGCTCCGGCACCGATGACTTTGCCGCGCACGTGCACCTCGAACAGGTGCCGCCCGCCTTTTTTTTCACCGAGCGCCGCTGGCAGGATCTTGTCCGCCAGCTCGCAAAGGACCGCTCGCCCATTCCTCCGCGCCCCGAAGGTGCGCCCGCGCCTCCGGCCAAGCCCAGCGCCGCATTTGAACGGACGGACACGCACCAGTACGGCACGGTCGGCGTCGTCGCGCTCGACCGCCGTGGCAACATCGCGGCCGGTACTTCCACCGGCGGCATCACGGCCAAGCGCTGGAACCGAGTCGGCGACTCCCCCATCATCGGCGCCGGAACCTACGCCTCGAATCAGTCGTGTGCTGTCTCAGCAACGGGTACAGGCGAGTACTTCATCCGGCTTACCGTGGCGCGCACCATCTGCGCCCTCGTGCAGTACAAGGGCATGAGCTTGCAGGAGGCCGCCGACAAGGTCGTGCAAAAGGATCTCCCCGCAATCCATGGTGACGGAGGAGTCATCGCGCTCACGCCCGACGGCCAGCTAGCCTGGAGCTTCAACACTCCCGGGATGTTCCGCGCCAAGCTCAAGGAAGGCGCGACGCCGCAAATCAGCCTCTATCGCGACGAGCCGTAAACTTCACACTTGGTCTAAACCGAGGCGTGTGGCTAGTCCGAGCTTGCGAGATCCTCAGCGGCGCCCGCTCCAGACGGGATGACCCTTGTCGTCGCGGAGTACGAGCGCGTCGGCGCCCTTCACCACTTGACGCGCCAGGATGAGATCTGCTCCGTCTTGCTTTACTTTCGAACCGGTCAGAACGATTTCGTCCCCTTTGCTGAAGCTCATGCCCATGTCGCCGAGAAAGGACTGCGGGCAAAGATAGACGTCCACAGTTTCTGTCCCATTCTTAATCAGCAGATGGGCAATTTCCTTCTCGCTTCCTTTTGGAGGCAGTTTCACTTCCTCCACGGTGGCGTTCATCTTCGTCTCGGTCTGAAGGTTGTACTTGGGTGGCCCTGTATCCTGACTTTTTTGCGCAAGTGACGGCGCACCGTAGAGGGACAGACACGCGAGAAGAACTACATTGCGGAAGCTGCTCAACCCGCCGGATTCACTTGCATAACGCATGGCTCCTCCTTCCAAGGATGCGCCAGGAACCGGCGGAGATGAGAGAAGAGGAAGCCAAAAAATTAAAAGGGCCGTGACACTGGTTATGCTCTAGCCGCCGACTCTCGCGAGGGAGTCAACAGCGTGGAAGCATGCACCGTCACAGCCCCTGATGCGATCCTGCTTTCGCAGTTCCAAACCCCAACTGGTCCTCGCAGAACAGTCGGATTTTTCGGGTCTGGCTGCCCAACAGGTTGCCCTGCCAGGCTGATCACCCAATCTACTTCGGACTGGCTAATTTTATTTGAACCAATCCTTTCGATCGTCGACGGGGGCAACCATAGTCCCCGGATAGGGCATTGTCAACGCCCGTTTTTGGTGCAGTGCCCTACTCTTGTCGCAGGCCGTTGCCTGTCCCCATTGCCGGTCTTCCGGCTTGCGAAATTCCTCACCGCGCCGCAGTTACGGACGCCCAGCCGACTACAATTACGGCCATGAGGGTGCCCCTCTGGCTCAAGATCGGCTGGACCATCTGGGTGATCGTCTGGGTCCCGTTCTACTGGAGGCAATACGGCCTGCAAAACTTCCTGTTCTTCTGCGATCTCGGAAACCTCTTCCTCATGCTCGCCCTGTGGTTGGAAAGCCCCCTGATTTTCTCCTGGCAGGCGACCGGACTGCTATTGTTCCAGACCCTCTACACCATCGACTTGGTCGGAGCTTTCAGCACTGGCGCGCACATCGTCGGCGGCACGGAATACATGTTTGATCCGAACCTGCCTTTATTCATTCGCCTGCTCGGCTTGTTTCACGTAATCACCATTCCCGTGCTGCTGTGGGCCATCTGGCGCCTGGGTTATGACCGCCGAGGATGGCTCTACCAGACGCTAACCACCTGGGTAGTGGTTCCCGTCAATTACTTCTGGCGTCCGCAGTTCGACGTGAACTGGGCCCGGGGCCCTTTCTTCCACGAGCAACACGCTATGCCCGGCCTGCTCTACCTGCTCGGATACTTGATCGTGGTTCCCCTGGTCGTATACTTTCCCACCCACCTGCTGCTGCAATGGTGGGCCCGGCGTGGAGGCTTCCTGTTGGCGGAAGGGAGAGGCGCCGTCCACGAGGTCAAACCCGTTCGGAGAGAATGAGTTCTGACCCTTACTGTCATTTACTCCCACCGCTTCAGGGACGCGGCAAGCCGGTGTCGTTCGTGGGTGCACACACGTGTCATGTGACGCTCGTCACAGCGCTGCCGGGGGGACGTGAGCAGAATGTAGGCGTTTCTCAAATCGTGTTTAGAGGCTATCCCAAATGAAAAAAACAGTCTTGCGTTTTAGCCTGTTGATTTCCGTGCTCGTCCTAGCCCTATTGGCCGCGGCCCAGCAGCAGGGAAACCACACAACCAATAACAACCCTCTCGCGGTATTGCTTCAGTCCAAGGGAATTTTGTCTCCCGCCGAAGTTGCAATGATCAACCAAGCGTCCTCTCCGGAGGAGGCGAACGCCCGCCTCGCTCAATTGCTCGTGAAGAAGGGCCTCATCAGTCAGCAGGAATCTGCATCCACGGGCGCGCCCGTGAACACGACCACGGTCGCACCCGTAAACACGGCCATGGACTCGTCCGGGGTCCATCTGGTAAACACCGTACTGCACAATCCGAACACGGACGTCGTCTCGACATCCCTCCCAAGCCCGGGACCCGAGCCCGCGCCGCAAGCTTCCGCTGCGCCGCCGCCCGCCGCACCGGCGGTGGTCGCAGCCATTGCTCCCGTGCGGGTGCTTCCCGTTGACCCGCCCCTGAGAGATGGCTTGGTCCCAGCTTTCAGGACGGGCCCTGTCAAAATGACGCCCTACGGCTTTCTCAAGGCCACGGCGGCGCATGATACCAGCGCCCCCAATGGCGATGACTTCCCCTTCATCGGTCTGTTTACGGCTGCCGCCACTGGGACTACGAACACGGGCCCTACGAAAGACCCCGAATTCCACATCAAGGCGCGTGCCTCGCGTTTTGGCGCAAACTTTGAGTGGCCAGATGCGTCCCCGAAGCTGACTTTTACGGGCCGGGTCGAAGCCGACTTTGAAGGCAACTTCAGCGTCGTGGATAACCGCAACGTCTCTTCGATTCGAAGCAACGCCCTCCAATTGCGCTTGGCCTACGTGCGCATGGATTATGCTGCCAGCGACAAGTCTGACTTCTATTTTGAAGGCGGACAGGATTGGACGCTCTTCGGATCGAGCGCTCTGCCCAACCTCCTCGAAACCACATTCCTAGCCGCTTACTATGGCGACGTCTATGAACGTTCCCCGCAGATGATGGTTGGCTGGGTTCAGAAGCTGGGCAGTTCGCTGCATCTCAAGATTTCTCCCACCTTCGCGATCATGATGCCGAGCTCAGCTCAAGTCGAGAAGTCGGCCGCAAACACGTTCTCTGCTACCGGAGCGGTCAATGGCCTGGCGGACCAGCTTGGACAGGGCGAGCGCGAGGGCGCCGACTCCGACCGCCCCGAATACGAAGGCAGACTGGCCATCCAGTGGCAGCTTGACAAAGCGCCAGGAGTTGCGCCTGCGCAACTCATCTGGAGCGGCTTCTACGCCAAGCGTACGTCGATCGTCACCAGCAACGCCATGACCGTTGCTGGGGGCCTGCTACCGGCAACTTGTACGGGGACCCCGGCGGAAGTCGCTCTGTGCGCTTCTTATGCAGCCGCCTTCCCGCATGGCTATACCGCTACCAGCAAGTTGTGGGGCGACCAGCTTGCCCTGCAATTGCCCACTCGCTGGTTCACGCTGGTGGCGAGCGCTTATAAGGGCGGCGACCTGCGCTTCATGTTCGGTGGCCAAGCCAATTCCTTCAACACCGACTTGGCAGGGCTGAACAGCTCTATCAAGTTCGAGACCGTTGACGGTCTCGGCAACGCAGCTATGGCTTGCAGTGTCACTCCAGACCCTGTGACCGGCTGCCCCGCCGGCAATGTTGTGATTGCTCCGGAACGGCCAATTCGTTCTTTTGGCGGTTTCATCAATCTCGGCCTTCCGCTCTCCCGGTGGTTCAACGCCAACCCGAAAGGCCACAATGCTGGCTGGCAGCTCTTTCTGCACGCCGGTAAAGACCAGATGGTGCATCGTGACATTTCGACCGAGACTTTGACAGGGTCAAACGCGCTCTTGATGGGCAAACTCCTGGCCGCATCCCTGTTCTACAAGGTCAACCCCTGGTGCATGTTCGCCATCGAGCAGTCGACGTATGCTACGCGCCTAAAGAATAACGAGAACTATTCGATTGCCGGTTCGCCGAGCAACGAGTGGCAGGATCATCGGACGGAGTTCGGGCCGGTCTTTACGTTCTAGCCTCACGGCGGGATAAAAAGTATCGGCTCACCTGGCAAGTGCCAGAACTACAATGTCGGCAACTGGCAAGTTGGGGACAGATTTGCTCCGATAGCGATCGGCACGAGGAGCAACGCTGTCCCCAGCTTGCACAACGGGAGAGGCGCGATGACTGTGTGTCGTACTCTGATCAGGTTGTCGCCGGTCTTTTTTTGGTCAACACCATGTTCGCGGGGCCATCCAATGCCTACCCGCTTCCAATTAAGGTTTCCTATCGAATGTTCCCGCCAGTGGTGAAGAGTTTGCACGCCAACGACGACATCGCTGTCCTCCGTTTGGACGAATAGCGAGACAGCCGTCGCAAAGCCCCGATATCACTCATTGACCTCGGGTTTCTAAGGGGAAAAGTGGTGGAGGCGGCGGGAGTCGAACCCGCGTCCGAAAATGTTACTGGTCAAGAGACTACATGCTTATTCCAGTTCATGCCCTGGGCATTACCCTAGGACGTTCGCGACAACTGCTCAGAACGGACAAGAAACAGTTGGCGCTAGCCTGAGATCTTAGCCTCCCTGCCCAGACGTAGCAGAGAAGAGCAGCCCGCTGTGTGACGTTCGCTCGCAGCCCACGGGCAAAGCTGCGGAGAACGGCGGCCTAACGAATTAGGCTGCGTATGCCATCTGTTGATTGGCAATTATCATTTTGCACGCGATTACGGGTGTGTGCACCCCGGCATGCCTCTTGGCCGCAAGCATCTCCGTCGAATCCGTGACGCCCCCACTGGTGGGATGGGCCTGCAAAGAACTATCTCTATTCTGCGGAGGAAGTCGCGGGAAGTCAAATGTTGACTGCTTCCCAGCTATCAGTTCTCAGCTGCCAGTTCTCGGGTCCCAGTTTTCAGGAAAGCATTCGTGCTCTCTGCTTCAGAACCGGCCACGGCGGTCAGGGCGTGCAGCCCGACACGGGGTCTCCCATCGAAATGGTGATTGGGGCCGACGAGATGGACTTGGTGGGATCGCTTAACGAGGTTGCGGTTAAGGTAACGGTGCCGCCGCTCGGAACCGTGCCGGGAGCCTGGTAGCAGGTCGGAACATTGCTGGCTATCTGGGCTGGATTAAACGAGCCACAATCCCCGGCGGGGACGCAAGTAAAATTCACGCCGGCATTCTTGGGGTCGTTGGCAACGACTGCTGCGATGCCTGTCGTGGTGCCGGTGTTGAGCGCAGCGGGAGGCGGAGAATAGGGGCTGAACGTAACCACAATCGCGGGAGGCTGGTATTTGGGATCGCCGCAGGCAATAAGTGCGGCCGCGGCACCCATGGACATGACGACCATCGCCTTGGGAATCAGCCTCATGCCTTCTTCCCGGTTACTTGTGCTCTCTCCGACCCAACCGCCCGCCGCAGCAATTCCACAAACTGGTTAATCCGCTCTTCTTTCTCCTCCGGAACCGGTCCCAACTTCCGAAACAGTCCTGGATCTAACTCCTCCGTCAGCAGCGCATCCTGAAACCGGTCCATTGTCCACTCCAGAATCGATCCCGTCATGTGCACATCGAGATCCGTCCGCAACTCTCCCCGCTTGACTCCAAAACCCACAAACTCACGCCATCCGTAAGGATCCTCCACCACCAGAAAACGATTGATCTCCCTGCGTAGCGCCAGATCCGTCCCATAATTACCGATAAGATAAATTCGGTACGAGGCCCAGTTATCCCGCACCATATTCTCTGTGCGCCCCAGCCAGTACCGCAGCACTTCGAAAAATCCTAGTTCCAGAGCCGCTGCCGAAGCCTGCATATATTTCGGAAACGACTGCACCGCCTTCTTGTACGCCTCGAAGAACAATCCCTCCTTGCTCCTGAAGTGCTGGAACACCGACCCCTTGGCAATACCTAACTGCGCCGCAATATCTTCCACCCGCGCCGCGCTGTACCCGCGCTCGGCAAAATGCCGTATCGCCGCATCCACAATCCGCGCCCGCTTCGCTTCCGAACGCGGTCGCGGCTTCCCATCCTCCCTCATCTGCATCGGTTTCGCCAGCGTGCTCGCAATTCCTTCCATGGCCCACTCCCCTTAAGTTTGTCTTGACCCTCGGTCAACAAAAAGATACAGCACTCCTAAACCATTTTCCAATCGGCCGTTTCCATGCCCTTTGGTTAATTTCTTCAGCCGGATTCTACCCCTCTTTTGACCATTGGTCATCCCGCATGTTCAGCCGCCGCCGGAGACTCCCGGTCTGTTGCCGGGTAAATAAGCTGCGAACCGCCGGGCAACCGGCTTGCTCCAAGCTCGCGCCTCAGCACAAGACCACCACCGACTTTTCAGTGGTACAGCGCTGCATTAGAAGTTATGTTAGGAAGTCAAGAACGCGAGGTTCGTATCAGGAGATCGCCTTGGGGAATGCTGAACCCTCTTGGAAATAAGACGCCCCTTTAAGGGGCTGAACCAAAAAAGGAGATTCCAAATGTCCGAAACCGCTCAGCAATACACGCAGCGCATCCTGGCCAACGCCCAGGGACAAGACTCTCTCAAAGTCCAATCCGTCACCACAAAAAAGCTGGCTCGTCTCATCAAGGGCGTCCCCACTGCCAAACTCCGCAAGCGCCCCGCGCCCGGCAAATGGTCCATTGCCGAAATTCTCGCTCACCTCGCTGACGTCGAAATTGCCATCGGCTGGCGCATGCGCTTCATCCTCGGGGCCCCCGGAACCCCCGTCCAGGCCTATGATCAGAACGCCTGGGTCAGCGCCGGACACTATGAAAAACGCGACCCTCGCAAATCCATCGAACTGCACGGCGCGGTGCGCGAAGCCAATCTTGCGCTCCTCAAATCGCTGTCCCCCGATCAGTGGAAGCACTACGGCCAGCATGCCGAGCGCGGCCAGGAATCCATCGAGCACATGGTCCGCATGGTAGCCGGGCACGATATCAACCACATCCGCCAAATCGAGCGCATCCTGACCCCAGCGAAGAATTCAGCGAAGTGACCGCATCGAACCATGAGCGCTTATGCCCCGTCCAGGGGTAGATTCCCGGTGATTATCATCGAAAGAAGGCATCAAGAATGGTTACGGGATGCTCGTAGGTTGGGGCCCAGGCGTACGACGAAGCTAAGAACAAGAGCGGGGCTCCACTCCACGAATACCGGCAACCACACCAGCAGATAGAACTCCAGAAAGCAGTTTGGCTCAAATACATCATTCGTCTTTCGACTGCGATAAAGCTAGGCGCATGTACAGGTAGCCCAGCCACGCACCGAAGCTGAATCCAATCGCCGCGTAGAATGGCAGCGAATAACTATATTGATCTGAACAGCGAACGCTTATGTAGGGTATCTCCAAAGAAATCTCCTTGCACCCTGCCGACAAAAAATATGCAAGTGAGTCTCCGGCATTGCCGAACAGAACACTTTGCGGTTGAATGATAATTCTGCGAAGCAACAAGACTCCTGAAGGCAGCCACACAAACCAACTAAACACCGAACGCCACGCCCTATATGCCAAGAAACCAACAAAGGCACCTACCGACAGATTGAACCAGAGCCAATTGGCGGCGTAGAAGACATCTGGTCGCGAGGCGTAGTGCACGCCCAGCATGGATCCGCCTTTATACATCAGACTCGCGATAACTCCGGACGCTGACACAAGTGCGAACTTACATCCCAGGACACAAAATACGTATCCGCTGATATCGACTAGTCGCGCTGGTATTTTCATGAGGGTGTTCCCGGCGGTGCTCCCAGCTTGTCATGGTGGTGGCCCATCGTCGCGAACTACGTTTCCGCCGCTTCCTGCAGCGCTTCCGCCAAGGGCGCGGCAGCGGGCTTCCGGGCACGAGTTGTGGTGATCACAACCACGCTGACCAGCACCAGCAGCGTTCCGAGCAAGGTTCTACGACCGACGGTCTCGCCTCCAAGAAAATAGCCGACAATCACGGCCACTACCGGATTGACATAAGCGTACGTGCCAACCTTCGTCGGCGATTCATGATGGATGAGCCAGACATACGCGGTAAAACCAACGATGGAGCCGGCCACTATCAAGTAGGCGAGCGCGTACCAGGCGCCGCGCGAGACGGTCCGAATATTAAATCCGCGGAACTCGCCGAGGAGTCCCGCCGTCACCGCCAGCAGGATTCCTCCGGCCAGCATCTGCGCTCCGGAGCTCATGACTTTTGACGCGGGCAGGGGCAGCTTGCGGGTAAGCGCCGAAGCAATCGACCAGCTTATCGCAGCAATCACCAGCGCGACTGCTCCCGCCCGATCGATAGGAGCTTCGCCCAAACCTTGGCTGAGTGACCGGCTGACCAGAACAGCCACACCGCCTATCCCCACCAGAAGAGCCAGCGCCAGCCGCAACGTAAGCCGCTGCGTCCGCAGAATGAGGATCTCCGAAAGCGCCATGAAGACCGGGATGGTCGCAAGCATCACGGCCGCAATTCCCGAAGGCACGCGTTGTTCGGCCCAGAACAGCAGGCCGTAATCGAGCACAAAGATGCAAACCGCGAGAAGCGAAGCCGCCAGCCACTCGCGACGCGACGGAGACGGCGTGCCTGACAGGCGCATCCACCCGAAGAGCACGGCTCCAGCGACGAAAAACCGCATGCTGGCAAGAACCAGCGGCGGGACCTCACGCACCCCCACGCGAATCGCCAGGAAGGTCGAGCCCCAGACGAAGTAAATGATGCCGAACGCCAGCAAGGTCTTCCATGCGGGAGGACGAACCGTAGCTTCCATAGCGGCGTAACCCCGGGCAAAACACAACGCGATCGTTCCCTAAAATAGATCACCAGCAATGACGCCAGGACGCAGAGTTTTTCTTTTGACTTTGTTCGTTCAAATTACCCAATTACAAATTCCTCAAGAGCTGCCAATCCAAATCCCAACCGCAAATACCAACACTCCGCCCACCACCACCTGAAACGCCGCCGAGAGCAGCGGAGTATCCATATACCGGTTCCGAATCCACGCAATCGTGGCCAGCTCCGCCGCCACCACAATCACCGCCGCGATAAACGCCACATGGAAATCTTTGATCAGGAAAGGAAGAGTATGTCCAATCCCGCCCGCCGCTGTCATCAATCCCGTCACTGCTCCGCGCAGCACTGGACGCCCGCGTCCCGTCATCGATCCGTCATCCGACAGCGCCTCCGCGAACGCCATCGAGATTCCCGCACCAATCGATGCCGCGAGGCCTACCAGAAATGCATCGTTGCTGCTCCTCGTCGCAAACGCCGCCGCGAACACTGGAGCCAGCGTCGACACCGAACCATCCATCAGGCCGGCCAGCCCCGGTTGCACAATCTGCAGGACAAACAGACGCCGCTGCGCTTCGTCTTCCGTCTTTTTGACCGTCTGCGTGATGCTTTCCGACATCGCCTCCGCCGCCACCTGGTGCTTGCGCTCGACTTCTTCCAGATCGCCGAGCAACTTCCGGACCCCAGCATCCGTCACCTGCCCCATCGCCTTCTGATAAAACTGGCGCGTCTCCAGTTCCATGATCTCCGCCTGCTTCCGGACCTCGGCAATTTTCAAAGGACGCTTCAGCCACATCGACCTCCGCTGCACAAACCCTTTCACATCCTGCCGCCGGATCAGCGGAATATGTTCCCCGAAACGCTCCCGATAAGTTGCGATCAGCGATGCCCGATGCCCCGACTCCTCTGCGCCCATGTCATCGAACAGTTTCGCCGTCGCCGGATACGTCTCCCGCAGCCCGTCGGCAAAATCCGCATACACCCGCCCGTCTTCTTCTTCCAGTGAAATCGCCAGCGCCAGGATTTCGCGCTCCGTTAGGTCTTTGAAGTTTCGCGCCATGCCGACAAGTTTACTGTTTCTTTCGGTTTCAAGAATTGGGTTTAGGGGGAACTCTGAATATGTTGGTTCCGGAGACCATTCAGAGGGCACGGCTTCATTTTCCCGCAGCCCGGAGCGGACACTCTGCCAGCCCGGCAACTCTTGCCTCCGCTTAGCCCGGCACGCTTTGCCCATCCGCCACGCGCCGCGCCGTCTCGCAGAGCGCCATTCTCCGCAACCACCGCAAAACACTCCACCATTTCTTCCGTGCCTGTCCCGTTTCAAATGGAATCGTGCGTGCTCCAACACCACCAGGTTCACTCGGAACTTCGCCGGCTACGAGCGCCAATCTTCCCACCAGCGAATTCCCTGCCGAATGCTTGCAAACTTTTACATCGAGGTACATCAATGTCCGTCGCCGCGATTTTGAACAGCAGCTCCAATCAATTCCAAATGAGCGCCGCCAGCAATCCTTACCAACAGGAATTGCAACAGCTCGGCCAAGCTCTCCAGTCTGGCAACCTGTCGGCCGCGCAGTCCGATTTCGCCACTTTGCAGGCAGCCTTTTCGCAGCCCGCCACCACTACTGGCTCCACTTCTACCGGCTCCGCTTCCAACCCCGTTGTGCAAGCCTTCAACCAGCTCGGCACCGATCTCCAGTCCGGCAACGTTTCCGCCGCGCAAAAGGATTTCTCCACCGTTCAACAGGATCTCCAGAACAATTTCTCAAACAACGAGTTTCACCATTGCTACCATCACAGGAGCGGAGGCGGAAGCGGAGATTCAAGCAACCAGAATTCCCTGCTCCAGGATCTCAACCAGATCGGCCAGAGCCTCACCTCCAGCAACCTCGCCGGTGCTCAACAGGCCTACGCTACCCTGCAGCAACAACTGCAGCAGTTCGCCCTCGGCGGCGAAGACTCCTCCCAGTTGAGCAACATGCCCCTGTCGCTAGTAGCCTGATCGGCTCTTGCGGCGCGGGCACTTTCGCCCGCGCAATTCCCGAATCGGCTCTCTCGCGAACACGGCCCGCCCACGACGCACCCTCCGCATTCCCCCCCGGAGGGTGCCCCTCCTCGCACCCCCGTTTCCTCAAGAGCACGCGCACAATAAAAAAGCGCGGGAACAGGCCCGCGCCTATTTCTCACACCCGCAAAACATCCTCAGCCGTCAACAAAGCTCCACCTGACGACTGACGCCTGATCGCTGATGTCTGACAGATATTAGTGCTCTGCCCGGATAGCCTCGATCGCCTCGTGCAGCTCCTTATCCGCGGCACGCAGATGCTCTTCCGCCTTTGCGCCATGCCCAGCCATATCGTAATGGTTGGCGGCGCGGGCCTTGTCCATCTCTCTCATCGCTTCCTGCACGTGTTTCTGGACCCCATCCAAGTCGTGCCAGTCATGAACCTTATCGGCAACCGCGATCCCGGCAGCAAACGACAGACACACAGAAAGAACCGCAACTACAATCGTTCTCGTCATGATTTTTCCTCTCAAGTTTGTGCATTAAGTTTTTCCCGACACGCACCGATGCCCGCTATTTTCCCCGACCACAGACCTTGTGTCAAAAGGAAACAAGTGCATCCCGGTATAAGTCAGGTTCGTGCCGCGGAGTTTCGTGTGGCGCGGACGAAGCCGCAGCAGTCTGTAACCACACGCACGGTTTCGAGCCGGTTACCGCGCCTGCTCCTTCGCAATCGCCCGCGGAAACAGGATGTTGTTCTCCAGGTGAATGTGCTGATGCAGGTCGGCCTCGAATGCAGATAAGGCTTGGTAGAGCGTCTGGTAGCTGATGCACGCATCGGCCGGAGCGGCGTAACCGCCGCTGGCCTGGCGCATGGCGCGCAATGCGTTGCCCGCGGAATCGTGTTCACGCTCCATCATCGAGATCGGGTTTTGCACGCTGCCGAAGGGCGGTGGCAGCACGGGCTCTTTCTGAATTACGGCTTCCTCCATCCTGACGATGTAAGGAAACAACACCATCTCTTCTTTCATCATGTGGTTGGTCAGTTCCTGCGCCAGCCCGGCGAAGCTGGCGCGAGCATCCAGGAGTTCGGGATGATTCTTGCCGTGGACCGAGCACACTTTCTCGAACAAAGGACCGAGGCGGGCAATCTCCTCGCGCGTGTACTTGTGATGAGTGCTGCTGATATGTGCGATCAGATCGGCCAGCGGCTCTCCCTGCCAGTCATGGATATTCTGCGCGGCCCGCGTTGTCTGTTCCGCCATTTCGAGCGAATCCCGCACCTGATCCACCGACACATTGGCCGCGCGGCAGGCTTGTTCCAGGGACTGGTTGCCGCCGCAACAATAGTCGATGCCCAGCTTCTCAAAAACGCGGGTTGCAGCGGGGTTTTCCAGGGCCAATTCCCCCACAGTTTTCTCAGTGATCACGCTCATAGTATTCTCCTCGGTGCGGCCGCTCCATTTCTTTCCACTTTCTTAGTGCAGCGCGCTTGATATTCTGAGGCTAGTGGAACGGCGGCGGCGTGCCGATGACTTTTGTCACGGCGAGTCGAACCGCTCTTGTAACCGTCGGAAAGTCCCGGGCAGAACTATTCGTCCAATTGGAGTTCAGCCTCCAGAGCCTTCAAATCGCGGATGATCACGCTGCGTCCATCGATCTTGACCAGGCCTTCGGATTGGAATCTGGAAAGGTTCCGGGAAATCAGCTCGCGCACCGTCCCGATCTGCGACGCCAATTCCTGGTTAGTGACCGGCAACGCGACTTCCACTCCATCAGCCGTGCGCTTGCCTTCGGTTCGGGCAAGGCGCAAGAGGAACGAAGCCAGCCGGTGCCGCACCGTGGTGAAGGAGAGTTCCTCGATGACTCCCACCAGCCGTCGCAGCCGTGTGCCGACTACGCGCAGCACTTTCAGCGCAACTTGCGGATGAGCCAGGCAGAGCGCCTGAAAGTCCTGCTTACTGATAAACAACAGCGTGGCGTCGTCGACCGCGGTCACCGAGGCCGGATAGTTCCCGCCATCGAAGACTGGCACCTCGGCGACCGAACTGCCGGGCCCGTCAATGCTGAGAACCTGCTCGCGTCCGCTGGCCGAGCTCTTGAAGATGCGGATGTGTCCCGACTCAACCACGTAGAGTCCCGCACAAGGCTCGCCCTCGCTGAAAACGGTTTCGCCCGGAGAAAAGCGCCGAGGCACAGCCCCCTGCGCCATGAAAGCGAGCTCAGATTCGGTGAGCCCGGAGAACATGGCGACCTTCGCCAGCGTCTGAGCACGGTCAACCTTGATTTCAGCCACGGCCGCTATCGTACCGAACCCAAGTCCCACGCCTCACTCGCTCTCGAGTTGTTTACGCGCTTGCGCCAGCGCGGCCCGCTCGGCGCCGCTCACCTTCGGATACTTCAAATTCATGCCCTTCAATACATCCACCACCGCGTGCGAGACCACCAGTCGCGTGAACCACTTGTTATCCGCCGGCACAACGTACCAGGGCGCGTGCTCACTTGCGGTGTGCCGGATCATATCCTCATACGCATCCTGATATGCGTCCCAGAATTCGCGTTCCTTCACATCGGCCGAAGAAAATTTCCAGTTCTTGTCCGGAGTGTCGAGCCGTTCCATGAACCGGCGCTTCTGCTCTTTTTTCGAAAGATGCAGAAAGAACTTGACCACCGCAATGCCGTTTCGGGTAGCGTAGCGTTCGTAGTTATTGATATCTTCAAAGCGCTCCTGCCAGATATGCTTCGTGACCAGTGACTTCGGCAGTTTCTCGTTCTCCAGAATCTGGGGATGAACGCGGACGACCAGCACCTCCTCGTAATACGACCGGTTGAAAATACCGATTTGACCTCTCCCCGGCGCGCACTTCGACGTCCGCCACAGGTAGCCGTGATGCAATTCTTCTACGGACGGCTCCTTGAACCCCCACACCTGCACTCCCTGCGGATTCACGCCCGTCATAACGTGCTTGATCGTTCCGTCTTTCCCGGCCGCGTCCATGGCCTGAAAAATCAGCAGCAGGCCCCAGCGGTCCTGCGCCGCAAGAACGTCCTGCAGCCGGCTCATCTCTTTGACGCCGTTCGCCAGCAGTTCCTTCGACTGCGGCTTCAGTTCGGACCCCAGCCCGTGCGTGTCTGCAGGGTCGTGATCCTTGAGGCTGAAGTGTTTCCCGTCTTCGATGCGGTAGCGCTTGAGCAGTTTGTCGATTTTCATAGCGTCACTTGCTGTAACTCTCCCCGGTGTAGTGTCCCGCAAGTCCGTGGAGTAAGTCCACTCCACATGAGTATTGGCAGATGGTTCCCGCCTCGTGTGATCCAGGTCACTGCTTCACGCCCGCCATTTCCGCTACAGTACGGCTAGCATGGCCGGATTTTCCATTCTCACCAACCGCAAACGCGCCATCGTCGCCTTGGTGCACTCCGTAGTGTTCCTCCTGATTGCGGTCAGGCAGATGGTTGCCGCCCAACCTTCCACCGGCATCTGGGTAGCGTCCACGGTATCCCGCGGCACCTGGATTCTCTGCGGAATCTTTGCCATCGTCTCCGCCATTCTTTTCTGGCTGCTCGTCATTTCCAGCGGATGGATGGAAAAATTCTATTTCGGATTCTGCACCATCAGCGCCACCTCCGGCCTCCTCCGAACCGCCGCCGGCGACCAGACCTTTCACGCCGGCCTCTATATAAGGGTGGTCATGCTGGTCAGCGCAGTCCTGGTCGGACTGCTGATAGTCAGAATGCACTCCCGCCCGCTTTCCCCCGTAGAGTCGGAGTACATGGAAGAAAGTTCGTAACCGCCCTCTCATCCGCACGGCCGGGGACATTCCTCACGCCCAACACCCGCAAAATCAAAGCCAACGTCAAAGGCAGCGGACAGGAGTGTCCGCTCTACACGCGTTTGCCTTCGATTCTGACTGCGGGATCCTCACTTGTGCAATCCCTCGGCGATACTGCGGGCTTCGCCTTCGTTAGTCCTCGCCGCGCGAATCG
This sequence comes from uncultured Acidobacteriaceae bacterium, assembly GCA_963779995.1. GTDB lineage: Bacteria > Acidobacteriota > Terriglobia > Terriglobales > Acidobacteriaceae > Acidiflorens. The sequence continues at coordinate 19,920 of CAVZZY010000003.1, forward strand.
CCGCTAGTTTCGCCAGGTGTTCCCGCTCCGCGCATACCAACATCCGCAGGCCGTCTCGCACGACCTCGCTGGCGTTTTCGTAACCTCCACTCTCAAGCTGGTAGGCTACGAAGCTGTCGAGTCCGTCGGTCAAATTGACATTTCGGGTAGGCGTGGGGTCAGACCTCTCTTCTATTCTGTGGGGCGATCTCGCAAATTGCACGGTTGGCAAAGATTGCCAGTGGGGTACCCCCCTCCCCCGGTCTGATTAGAATCATGGGGTTAGGAAGGCACGAATATACTTGACGAATCATGATTCGTGTACTACAATTCTCCCATCATGCAAGAGCCAAAGACATTCCAAGAAGCGATTCTGTACTTTGCAGACCGCAACCGCTGTATCGACTATCTGGCCCTGCGCCGCTGGCCCAACGGGATGCCCATCTGCCCCGTCTGTGGTCGGACTGACGCGAAGTTCCTAGACAGACAGGGCAAGTGGCAGTGCAAGACCGTCCATCATCACCGCCAGTTCTCGGCCAAGGTCGGGACCGTACTGGAGGACTCGCCTATACCTCTGGAGAAGTGGTTGCCTGCGATCTGGGCGCTCGTGAACGACAAGAACGGCATCTCCAGTTGGGAACTGCATCGCGCTATCGGTGTGACTCAAAAAACCGCATGGTTCATGCTGCACCGGATTCGCTTGGGAATGTCTCTCCAGCAGAAACAGTTCGGCGCTCGCGGGAAGATGGGAGACGGCGGCACTGGCAACGGTGCAGTCGAAGTTGACGAAAGTTTTGTCGGCGGCAAACTCCGCAACATGCACCGCGCTCGCCGAGAACGGTTCGCCGCTGAGTCCGGCCACACTGGAGGCGCAACCGGAAAAACCATCGTGCTCGGAATGCTGGATCGGGAAGCTCGCGAGGTTCGCGCTAAGGTCGTACCAAATGTGAAACGCGAGACTCTCCAGAACGAAGTCTTGGAGAACGTGAAGTATGGCACCAAGGTTTACACCGACGATGCGGTTCCGTATGACAAGCTGCACTCGCGGTTCGTTCATGAAGTTGTGAACCATGCCGAGGAATACGTGCGTGGGCAGGTCCACACAAACGGGTTAGAGAATTTCTGGAGTCTATTGAAGCGCGGATTGAAGGGAACCTACGTTGCCGTGGAACCGTTCCATCTGGACCGCTATGTTGACGAACAAGTATTCCGCTACAACAACCGATCCACCGAAAAGAATCCGATGACCGACGCAGACCGATTCAGTCTGGCATTGACTCAGATTGCCAACAAGCGGTTGACCTATGCGGAGTTGACCGGGAAGGAGGAAGGGACGGCACCCGTACCGTTCTAGCCCTTACTACCGGAAGCGTGGCCGGAAGCCGAAGATTGAGATTGAGCCGGAGCAGATGGAGCGGGCCGATTCCTAGCCCGCTTTTTTCTTTCTCTCGCACGCTTCTCCTGGTCGAGTGCCTTTTTGATCTCGGAATGCGGGACGGACATTAGCCCGTCCACCACTTTCGTAAAGTGCTCGAACGGCGTCTCCGGTTTTGGTTTCACAGGAGTATCATACCGCACGATGCAAGCAACGGAACGGAGGTATACATGGATTGCCCAAAGTGCGAAGCCGTGTTAAGTACAGTACACGCGGAACCAATCACTGTTAAGACGGAGACGGGCGATTGGCGCGGCGTGTGCTATGTTTGCCCCGCTTGCTCTTCGGTTCTGAGCGTTGGCATTGATCCGATGACGCTGAGGAATGATCTTCTGGAAGAACTCCTGAAGCGTCTTGGTAAAAAGTAAAAAGCGTTTTCGCGTTTGGGTTGCGGGGATCGACGTTATAGGTGGTGGGTCTGGACATGCTCCGGCTCCTGCGCTAATATGCGCTTGAGACTAGAGCACGACGGCCCCGTTAGCGCGGGGCTTTTTTATCTTCTCAATATTCCTCCCGACCTCACTGCTTGGCCGCCGACCACTGCCCGGTCCCGCCGACTGAATAACATGGGCCACTAATGGGAACCGTATACGTTCCGTTGTTCATGAACATGGAATTCCCTTGACCGCTTACTGTGCCAGTAAACGCTAGCACTTGACTTCCTGCCGGATTCGTCGCCCACTCTACGAAGTTGAACGTCACGGTATTGCCGCTAATTTGGCCGTTGGCAATGGTAGCGTAAATTCCGCACAAAGGACTGGCCGCGTTTTCAGGCAAATCCATTTCCGATCCCGCTGCGCTCTCAAAACTCGTCCCGGTTTGCGTGATGACGCCCGGACTAAGAGTGACCGTGGCAATAATGCCTCCACCAACTCTGAGGGCTGCGGTAATCTGCCAAGTGCCAGCGATGGATACAGGTGCCGAGGAATTGCCGGACCCACAACCGCAGAGAATCAAGGACAATGCTGCTATGACTACTTTAACTAAAGCTGCGTGCCTCATATTCGCAGCTTACCACTTTCGTCCGCTGTTATGGATGGGAGAACGGGCCACACGCTCCCCGAGGCAGCTTCCGTCCCCGGCAATAAGCTGCGATGGTTTGGTGCATAGTCTTTACATCGCCCATCTTCCGACAATGCCTGCTTATCACATAACTGCAAAGATCAGACATTTGGACCCCCACGCTGAACCGGGAATCCGCAAACGACATAATGTCCCACAGATGTTCCAACTTGATGGTGCTGTGAGGAAGGTTGCCCCGCAAATATTCTTGATAGAGGGATTCCATTTGCTGTTCTTCTTTCCGGTTCTTGCAGCGATCCGTGATGATCAATCCCGCTTCGTCGGGCATTTCATCCAAGAACCATTTCTCAACCTGCTCCAGACACACCGTAAAACCCCACAGCATCGGATCGTACGCAGCGCTCTTATAGATTTTCGCGTGCCTAGCCTTCTCTATGAGACAGTACCGGATCGGAAGCTCCAAGTCGGCAATGATCTGGAGTCCGGCTTGCATGACCTTCCGTCTGTCCGCGCAAGGCCAGCCCTTGTATTTGTCTGAGTTTATCGGGAACAGTTTCCGGGCATGAAATTCAAACCCCTTCTGATGGCGCTTGGGTACCAAGTCCGCTATGCACTGGTCGCACAGTGCCCGCAAAACGGGGTACTGTTTTTCCTGCACAATGACGCAGCTAAAGACACAGAGCGGGCACTCAGGATCTGGCTTGCTTTGCCCGCTGGGGTCTACATGGCAGAAGTACACAAGTGCTCCGATCTTCTTGCCTAATTCAAGTTTAACTCCCCTGACTGTAATACTTTGAGTTTGATTCGTCAAATATATTGGTGCCGTTAGGAAATTTACTGCAAAATCTTTGACTTTAAAGGACTTATAGTCAAAATATTCCGGAATAAGGACTTACGGTTGTCAATGAGCGCTGAAAATGGCTTTGGGGCAGCTTCGAGGGCCGTCTTGGTTGACGGCACACCTCTTCACTGCCCCATTCAGTCGCTATTGTTGCGGATGGCGGGTTGGATGTCTGTGATGGCGCTCACAGCTTGGATGTGATGAAAAAAGTCAAAGGACGCGCCCAAGCGAAGCTTGGACGGGGCACCCTTCAGAGTTGGGATGGACGCGAAGTCTGGGCCACCCGCCCGTGCGCGCGCTGTCGCGCGGCGCGCGGGCTCGTTGAAAGAAGCATCCTTAAGCCAACCACTTGTCTGTTTTGTATATTGTAACGTATTGGTGTATACAGTAGCTCTAGGGGGATTATTTATGAAGCCGAATCCGACCTCGCCAAGAGCAGACGCCGAGACTGTCGTCATTTCATTTCGGGCACCCGTCGAACTGGTGAAACAACTTGATGAACTAGCTCGGGGTGAGCAGAGAAACAGGGCCAATTTCATCCTGAGGACGCTCACGCACTCTGCATCCGCCATTGAGCGTTTGGCAGAGCACGGCGAATTCTTGCTCAAGGTTTTTCACGACTGCTACGTCAAAGATAAGGTCGGGCGCGAAACAGAATTTCGGCGCGGACAAATCGCTGGATGGAAGCAAACCCTAGTCACTTCCTACGGCGCAAGTACAGCCGAACAGGTAATTCTCCGCGCCAGTGAGGTAGCGAATCTCCCGGTACCACACTCAGGAACTCTTGCGCCGGATGGCAGCGGCTACGAGGGATTTGATTCCTTTTCACATATGGTGATCTAAACTAGGCCGTAGATTCCGCCACGCGAGGACGTTGGCGACAATTGGGAATTTGGTTACGCACGACGATGGCACGCAAGCGGGTTTTCTTGGACGAATGCAATAGCGATCTTGGGCACGTTTTCGGGCCGAAGGACCACGTGTACACGGCAAGAGATTTTGGTATAGCCGGGAAGGAAGACCCGCGAGCCATAGATGAGGCCGTCAGGCGGAAGTGTTCGATCGTCACGGTTAACAAGGATTTCTTGCATTACTATCGGGATCACCCGATGCGGAAAGGCAGGTGGGGTAAGTACGGCTACGGCCTCATCTTCTTGAAGCCGAGCAAGCAACTTACTCGGGCCGAGCAGCTTCGCAGGGGCGTTCGTTCCCTTGAGTGGGACGACACGCGCGAACACGACGACCTAGTATGGGTTTCAGCGGGTGGAAAGACTCGGGTAGAACGTCTGTGTCATCCAGAGTGCGCTGCGGAATTTCCCAAAGAGCAACGAGAGTGGGACTGATCGTTTTCACACCACAAAATACTTCGCTCCCGGATGATGCACCACGATCGCCGACGTGCTCTGCTCCGGCTCCAGCAAGAAGCCCGAAGTCAGGCGCACGCCTACGTTCTCCTCCGGCTTGAGCAAGACAAACAGCTTTGTCTGATCCTCCAGATTCGGACACGCCGGATAGCCGAATGAATAGCGCGAGCCGCGATACTTCTGATGAAACAGATCGCGAATGTGCGGAGAGTCCTCGGCCGCGATGCCTAACTCTTCGCGCATCTTCTTATGATGGAATTCGGCCAGCGCCTCCGCCGTCTCCACGCTTAGGCCGTGGAGATACAGATAGCGCGTGTATTCTCCGCCTTCGAACAGGCGTTGGGTTTCGACCGACGCCTTCGGGCCGATCGTCACCAGCGACAGGCCGAGCACATCCATCTTGCCGGAGGACGGCGCGGCAAAGAAATCGGAGATACAAAGACGGCGGCCTTCTTTCTGGCGCGGGAAAGTGAAGCGCAACAATTCCCTCAGGTTTTGCTTTTCACTGAGAACTGGGAACTGAGAACTGGGAACTGAATACACCACTACGTCATTGCCATCGCCTTGCGCTGGAAAATATCCGTAGACTACTTTCGGCTCGAACCAGCCCGCTGCGATCACATCTTCTTCCAGCTTCTTCTTGATCGGACGATATTTCTCTTCTACCAGCCTTGCGTAATCTTCCTGCGATGCCGTCTTCAACTGCCACTGATTCTTGAACAGAGCCGTGTCGTTGATGTAATGGAAAATCTCCCGCAGATCGTAATCCTTCACCACGCGCACGCCCCAGAATGGAGGCTCTGGAATATTCGGCGCATCCGTCACCACGGCGCTGCGCTCGGAGAACACCGGACCGATTTCTTCGTCCACCGCAGCGGCTTTCGCGTATTCCTTCACCGTCTTGCCGTCCTGCAACCGCGCCTCGCGCTTGCCGTCATCCGCCGCCAGATCTTCCATCACGTGCAGGCCCGCGAACGCGTCTTCTCCATAAAAAACCGAATTCGAATACTCACGCCGCAGATCGTCTTCCACATACTTCCTTGTCAGGGCCGCGCCTCCGCAGATCACGGGAAACTCCAGCTTCTGCCGTTCCAATTCCTGGATTACGTACTTCATCTCGAGCGTCGACTTCACCAGCAAGCCGCTCAGGCCGATGGCATCGGCCTTGTGCTCCTGCGCGGAGTGGATGATGGTGTCGCCCGGCTGCTTGATTCCGAGGTTCACAACCTTGAATCCGTTGTTGGATAAGATGATGTCGACCAGATTCTTTCCTATGTCGTGCACATCACCCTTCACCGTGGCGAGCACGATCGTTCCCTTCTGCTGCGCGCCGGTTTTCTTCTCCATCTTTGGTTCTAGATAGGCTACCGCGGCCTTCATCACTCCGGCTGAATCTAGAACCGAGGGCAACTGCATCTTGCGCGCTCCGAACAAGTCGCCCACCGTCTTCATGCCGTCTAGCAGCACGGTGTTGATCAGGTCTAGCGGCTTGTATTCGACTAGCGCCTCCTCCAGCAACTCTTCCAGGCTGCGTTTGGATTGGCCCTCGCCCACCGATTTTTCGCCGTTGATGATCGCGTACTTCAGCTTGTCCTCGATGGAAAGCGCGGCCACGTGCGCCGTGCTCTGCGCCTGCGCCTTGCCTTTCATGCCCGCGAAATGCTGCATGTAAACCTGCAGCGGATCGCCGTTGGAGCGGTCCTGGTAAATCAGTTTGCGGGCCAGTTCCACTTCTTCCGCCGGAATCTTGTAGAGCGGATAAATCTTTGTGTAATTGACGATGGCAACATCGAGGCCGTTTTCGACCGCCTCATGCAGAAAGACCGAGTTCAGAACGCGGCGCGGATACGCGTCCAGCCCGAAGCTGATGTTGCTTACGCCGAGCACGGTTTTCACTTCTGGCAGCTCTTCGCGGATGCGCTTCACCGCCTTCAAGGTCTCGATGCCTGCCGTCCGGTATTCTTCCTGCCCGGTCGAAATCGGGAGCGTCAGCGCGTCGAAGAGCAAGTCCACCGGACGAATGCCGTACTTTTTTGTCGCCAGATCGAAGATGCGATGCGCAATCGCGACTTTTTTGTCCGCGGTCAGCGCCATGCCCTCTTCGTCGATGGTCAGCGCGATCACTGCCGCGCCATAGCGCTTTGCCATGGGCAACACTTTCGACGTCCGCTTCTCGCCGTCTTCCAGATTGATCGAATTGATGATGGCTTTGCCGGGAATGCGCTTCAGCGCTTCTTCCACCACATCGGCTTCGGTGCTGTCGATGAGGATCGGCGCGGGCACGCGGGTTGCGATTTTTTCCAAGATGGCGGAAATGTAACCCTTTTCGTCTTCGCCCACGATGGCGCAGCACAGGTCGAGCATGTGCGAGCCTTCGTTCGCCAGCTTTTTCGCCAGCGTCAGGATGTCGTCGTATTTCTTGGCCTGCACGAGTTTGCGGAAATGATCGACGCGCGTTGTGGTGTTCATCTCTTCCGCAACGATCAGAGGCTTTGGTTCAAGATCCAGCGGTACCGATGTGTAGGCGCTCGACGCCGCGGCTACCGGCTTCACATTGCGCTTCGCCGGCTCCACGCCCGTCACTGCATCGACTACGGCTTTCAGATGGTCGGGAGTTGTGCCGCAACATCCGCCTACGATGCGTACTCCGTAATCTTGCACGAAGTGTTTGTGATAGTCCGCTAAGTCCTTGGGCGAGAGCTTGTACACCGCATGTCCGCCCACGTTCTGCGGCAGGCCGGCATTCGGCAAAACCGAAATCAGCTTGGTGGAGTTCAAGCCTAGATAGCGGACCGCCTCATTCATCTCCGCTGGACCGGTCGCACAGTTTAAGCCGATGATGTCGATATCGTAGGGCTCGAGTGCGGTCAACGCCGCGCCGATTTCCGTGCCGAGCAGCATGGTTCCGGATTCCTGCAGCGTTACTTGAACTTGTACCGGCAAACGCTTGCCCGCCTTGCGCATTGCCTCGATGACGGCTACCGTGGCAATCTTTGCCTGCAACAAATCCTGGCACGTCTCGATGAGCAGCACATCGACGCCGCCTTCGATCAACGCTGCCGCCTGTTCTTCGTAGGACGCTGCCATCGCGTCCCAACCGATGTGTCCCAGGGAGGGCAATTTTGTGGTTGGCCCCATCGATCCGGCTACGAATCTTGGTTTTTCTTTGGTTGAGAATTGCTGGGCTACTTCCCGGGCGAGTTGCGCCGCCTTCAGGTTAATCTCACGAACTTTGTCGCGCAGTTCGAACTCGCCTAGAACGAGGGCCGTCCCGCCGAAAGTATTTGTCTCCACTATGTCGCAGCCCACGCGGAGAAAGTCGGCGTGAATCTCGCGGATAATGTCGGGACGGCTCAGCACCAGAACTTCGCTGCAATTCTCCTTGCCCCAGTAATCGTCCAGGGTGGGGTTGCGCTTCTGGATGTTTGTCCCCATGGCGCCGTCGTAGATGACGACGCGTTCATTTACGAGTTGGAGGAAGTTGGACATTGTTGCCGGTCGTGACCTCGGCGGCTGAAGCCGTAATCCAAACAATGCACTTAGCGCAGCGCTGAAGGGCTGCGCCACCCAAAATCAAAAGCAAACCAAATCAAGTGCAACAACAAATCCCCGACGGGATAAGCTCGCCGAATCCCACCCTTGCGCAAAGAACGCGCAAGGATGGGGCACCTGGCGCGAACGACCAACGACGGCTTTCCATAACAACAACGCCGGCCCTCGCGGGGCCGGCGTCAAAAAAGCTCGAAATAACGACCCGGCTAACTGCCCGGTGTCATCTCCGTGGGTGCGCCGGCCGCATTTTCCGCACCGTTAAACACGGCATTGGCACCCATATGCGCCGGCGCGATCGCCAGCAACTGTTCCTTCCGATAAATCAAATTGCTCGCACTGAACGTCGCCAGCTCAAATCCATGCCCATGCGTAATCGCATCGGTCGGACAAGCCTCCACACAATACCCGCAAAATATACAGCGATTGTAGTCGATGTTGTAGACGCGGGCGTAGCGTTCGGCGCCCGAGACCCGGTTCTCGGCGGTGTTTTCCGCCGCTTCTATATAAATGCAGTTGGCGGGACAGGCGGCGGCGCAGAGGAAACAGGCTACACATTTTTCCAGTCCGTTTTCGTCGCGCTGCAAGACATGCATGCCGCGGTAGCGTTCCTGAAACTTCGCGCCTTTCAGGGGGCCGGGACCGTCGGGATAATTTTCGACGATGGTGGGCTGAAACATCTCCTTCAGGGTGATGGTCATTCCCTGAGCTACGGCTTCGATGTTCTTGATCACGGACATACGTCAGTAGTATAGCGAATGTTGAGGGGATTGGCAGCTGTCGGCTCTTGGCTCGTAGCTTTTGGCTCTTGGCCGTTGGCTCTTGGCTCAGGCCATGGCTTTCAAAAGATTGGCTACCAAGGACGGGGAGACTTTCGAGGACGTGGAAATCTTCGTTTAATCGTTGAGACTCTACTTAGGCGCTGCGTTGCGCCAGCGCAAGAGTGGTGTTTCAATTTATTGCCAGCCGAGGTTTGCGGTCTCTTCGTTTCATCTTCTTCGTGGCTTTCGTTTTTCTCTTCGGCGGCGGGTTCCTGGGCAGCGCCTTCGGGCAGAAGTCTGGCGAGAAAACCTCTTCCTTATTGCCTTCTGCAAAGAGCAGCGAAAAGAGCAGTGAAGAGCGCGGCGGGGATCGTCCGTATCTGCGGGATCGTTTGCACTGGAACTGGAACCAGCGGGGGCGGACCGTGCCTCGGGGAGAATCGGCGGCGGGGCTGCGCTTTCGGGCTTACCGGCAGAAGATGGCGATGCGGGCTTCGCGCGCAACTGCGGCTGCAAATTCAACACCTCCTCCTATGTCGTCGTCCCCACACCCACTCATCGCAAAGAACGCGATGAGTGGGACACTCGCTGCACGTCCCCCTGCACTTCCCACTGCACTTTCGGCCTCAACAGCGTGGGTGCCGCTGGGGCCGGCTCCGCTGGCCTCCGATGCTACGGGAGATGGAGGGCAGGATTACAACTGGGTCTCGGGGCGGGCTACCTCGGTGCTGATCGACCCCGCGGACACTAGCGGAAATACAGTGCTATTGGGCGGCGCTTATGGCGGGCTTTGGAAATCTATCAACGCGGGGAATCTGAGTTCCAGTCCTGCTGCAGTCGTCTGGCAGCCTTTGATCGACGATCAGCCTACGTTGGCGGTGGGCGCGATTGCTTTGCAGCCGGGAAACAGCAACGTGATTGTGGTCGGAACCGGGGAGACTAACAACTCGACCGATTCTTATTAGGGGTTGGGGATTCTGCTTTCCACAAATGGGGGTTCCACGTGGAGCGAGATCACGGGGATAGGACAGTCTCCGAATGTGGACCAATCGTTCCTGGGAATTGGTTTCAGCAAGATCGCTTTCAGCACGGCGAATTCCAACCTGTTGGTGGCTGCGACGGCGGGAGACAACGGCTTATGCCTTGGCCTGGAAGCGGCGACTGGAGGCAACAGTCCTCTTTCCTGCCTTGGCCCCGAAGAAGATGGGAATTCGACTGCGGTCGGACTTTACTACTCGCTGAATGGTGGAGCGACGTGGAACCGCGCAACCCTCACGGACGGTTCCGTTTCCGCATCAGCCACGGCGGTAATTTACAACGCGAGCCAGGGAGCGACGGGAACGTTCTACGCTTTCATTCGGCGTCACGGGCTGTACTCCTCGACGGATGGCCAGAACTTTACGCCGCTGACTACGCAACCGACCGCGGGGCTGGCATCGGCGAACTGTCCGGCGAGTTCGAACGCAACGACTTGCCTGATTTATCGCGGCGAGTTCGCGGTGGTCCCGGGGCGCAATGAGATGTATGTGTGGGTGGTCGACGTGCAGCCGGACGCCTATGGAAATCCCACACCCGCCGATGAGGGCATCTGGCAATCGACGACGGGCGGGGCGAGTTGGACCGAGATTCCGGATAACGGCATCACCAACTGCGGCGACAGCGCGTTTGGACCGAACATTGGACCGAACAGCGGACCGAACAGCGGCTGCGGAGTGGAACAGGGTTGGTACAACCTGGAATTGTCCGCGATTCCAGATCCGCCGCCCCCCAATTCAACCGGAACGGACGTTTACGCGGGTGCGATCAATCTTTACAAGTGCACGTTAGAGCCCGGGACTACAACTTGCTTGCAAGGCGACTGGATCAATCTAACTCACGTCTATGGGTGCAGCCCGCTCGGGGCGCCGGCGCATGTGCATCCGGACCAGCACGGAATCGGGTTCATGGTTGTCGGTGACACAGCGCCCGGCTACTTCGCGCACGATGGGGGAATCAGCCGGACGCTCGACGGGTATTCCGGGCTGACAACGGGCAGTTGCACCGGGACGAATCAGTTTGACAGCCTGAGCCAGACCCTGGGCTCGATGACGGAATTTGTTTCTGTCTCGGTGCACCCCACGAGCGCGGACATTCTGCTCGGGGGAACGCAGGGCAACGGCTCCCCTAAAACCAGCACCGCAAGCAGCAGCAGTACCTGGCAGAATGCGCTGGGCGGGGATGGCGGATTCAATGCGATCAATCCCAACAACCCGGAAGAGTGGTTTGCGGCGAACCCCTACGTCACGATTATGAAGTGTGAGTCGGGAACCGAGTGTAACGATGCTGGATTTCTCCAGGTCGTCGGCTCTAGCGATCTGGGCGGAGATCAGGGAGCTTATGATACTCCCTACATTCTGGACCCGCAGAATAGCAGTGAAATGCTGGTGGGAACGTGCCGGGTGTGGCAGATCAGCACCAGCGGAACGGCTCCGTTGCAACTGAGCAATGACTTCGACACGTTAGGAACGGGTTTGTGCACGGGCGATGAAATCAACCTGGTCAATGCGGTAGCCGCGGGCGGTCCAGCGCCGAACGGCTATTCGACAGTGGTATATGCGGTGACCAACGGGTACGGGCCGCTGAGCGGGTCGCCTGGGGGCGAAGTATGGGTTACGACCAACGCGGGCGTCAGCTTGATGGCGAATGTGACCGCGAACGCAACCCAGAATGTGAATCCGAACGGGTATGCGATTTCAACGGTCGCGATGGATTCGTCCGATGGGACTGGCAAGACGGCGTATGTGGGGATCATGGGATTCAGCACGCCGGGGTTCCCCACCTCGCACGCGTGGAAGACTGCGAATGCCGGCGCGAGTTGGACGGACTGGACGGGCACGGGCTCGGCGGAATTGCCGGATGCTCCGGTGAACGCGTTGCTGGTGGATGCGCAAGCGGGACTGGTGTACGTGGGAACCGACGTTGGCATTTTTGTGAGTGCGACGAGCGCTCCGAGTTGGACGGAAGTTGGTCCACCGCCGGCGCCGGGAGTTTCGGGATTTCTGCCGAACGCTCCGGTGACGGCGCTGCAACTTTTTAATTACGCGGGCACGAAAACGCTGGTGGCCTCGACATACGGGCGCGGTATTTGGAACTACAGCCTGTCGGCGGGAGTGGACAAGGAGACGCCGGCGATCACGTGGGCGACGCCGTCAGCGATCACCTACGGGACGGCGCTATCGTCCACGCAGTTGAACGCGACGGCGAGTGTGCCGGGGACGTTTGTGTACTCGCCAGTATCGGGGAAGGTGCTCGGAGCGGGGTCGCGAACGCTGAGCGTGACGTTCACTCCGGCCGACACGACCGACTACAACACGGCGACGGCGACGGTGACGCTGGTGGTGAACAAGGCGACACCGACGATCACGTGGGCGACGCCGTCACCGATCATCTACGGGACGGCGCTATCGTCCACGCAGTTGAATGCGACGGCGAGCGTGCCGGGGACGTTTGTGTACTCGCCAGTATCGGGGAAGGTGCTCGGAGCGGGATCGCAAACGCTGAGCGTGACGTTCACTCCGACCGACACGACCGACTACAACGCGGCGACGGCGACGGTGACGCTGGTGGTAACGGGAGCGGCTGCGGACTTTACGTGGACGGACACGGGCAGCACAACGGTAGCAGTGTTGGCGGGACAGAGCGCCAGCTATACGTTTGCGGCGGCTCCGGTGGGGGGTGGAACGTTTAGCTCCCAGGTGAGTTTTGCGTGCTCGGGCTTGCCGGCGTTGACTAGCGGAGGGGCTGGCGCCAGTTGCGGGTTTAGTCCCGCGACGATTGCGGCGGGGGCGCCGGGGACGCCTCCGGTGACGGTGACGCTGACGATTACGACGATTGGGCCGAACTTGGGGACGCAGTCGGGGCTGCGGGTAGAGGCCGTGCTGCACACGGCTTGGACCCTTCGGCTTCGCTCAGGGCAGGCTCTCGGGGGCGGCCGTCCCTACGCGCTCTTCATGTGGGTGGTCGTGGTGGGGATTGTGGGAGTCGGGCGAAAGAGACGCGGCAAGCCGCATCTCTACACCGGGATCACGGCGATTTGCCTGGGGCTTGGATTGATGGCGCTGATTTCTTGCGGCGGGGTCACAGGCAGTAGTAGCAGCACAACACCGGTGACGGTGAATCCGCAAACGGGGAGTGTGTTGTTTGCGGATGAGCCGGGTAACTCGTGGCCGGCGGGAGGTAATCAACAACAATTCACGGCCAACCAAAGCGTAACCTGGGCGATCACGGGCGGCGGTGCGAATGGCACGATAAGCGGGACGGGGATGTATACGCCTCCGGCGGTGATGCCGAACCCGGCGACGGTGACAGTGACCGCTACGCCGGCGACAGGGGCAGCTCCGGGATCGGCCTTTCTGACAGTGGCGGCGCCGACGGCAGTGGGCACGTCGCAGATTACGGTGACGGCGACGGCTGCGGGTGGGGCGGCGCACGGGGATGTTGTGACGCTGAATGTGCGGTAGGCAATCTAACGCCCAGACGCGGAACGCGACAGTAATTTGTAATTGGTGATTTGTAATAGGTAATTGAGGGCGCGCCGGTGTCCGTACCCACGTCTCGAAAAGCGTGAGACGAGGGCACCCGTGCCTTTTTTCTTGCGTCACATTCCATTGTTCTTGCGTCACGGTGAGGCGGCGTCTTGTAGGGTAGGATCGTCTTCGTTGGGCTGCCGTGCTTTGCGCGGCTTGGACGGGCGAGACGCCCGTCCCTCCACAAGACACACAAACTCATGACCTATGACATCGCAGTAATTGGCGGGGGGATTGTTGGGCTTTCGTTTGCCATGCAGGTGAGCGAGCGGTTTCCGCGGTTGCGCATGGTGGTGCTGGAGAAAGAAGCGGGAGTGGCTCGACACCAGACGGGACACAATAGTGGGGTCATCCACAGCGGAGTTTATTACAAGGCGGGGTCGCTGAAGGCGCGGCTGTGTGTAGAGGGGGCGCGGGCGATGGTGGAGTTCTGCTCGCGACATGGGATCGCTTATGAGGTGTGCGGGAAATTGATTGTGGCTACTAACCCAGAGGAGATAGCGCGGCTGGATGTGTTATTTGCGCAGGGCGAGGCGAACGGGTTGGAGGGTTTGCGACTGCTGGAGCGCGCGGCGATGCTCGATATCGAACCGCATGTTGGGGGAGTTCGAGCGCTGCTGGTGCCATCGACCGGAATCACAGATTATGTGGCGGTGACGGCGAAGTATGCGGAGATCGCGGCGGGGCGGGGGGCGGAAGTTAAAACGAGCGCTGGAGTTGTGGGATTCGATATTTCGGGGAATGGAGTGGTGGTGCGAACGCGGGCGGGGGAATTCTCGGCGCGGTATGTGGTGAATTGCGCCGGGCTGTATAGCGATCGGTTGGCGCGCATGGCAGGGGACGATCCGGGGATGATTCTCGTTCCGTTTCGCGGGGAGTATTACGACTTGGCCGCGCCGCGGCAGGAGTTGGTGCGGGGCCTGATTTATCCGGTGCCGGATCCGCGGTATCCGTTTCTGGGAGTGCACTTCACGCGACGGATTCAGGGGAATGTGGATGCGGGGCCAAATGCAGTGCTGGCGTTCCAGCGCGAGGGATATCGGTGGCGGGATTTCGATTTGGGCGAGACGATGGAAGTTTTCATGGATGCGGGATTTCGGGCGATGGCGCGGCAGCACTGGAGAAATGGGCTGGCGGAGTTTCGGCGGTCACTGCGGAAGCGGGAGTTTGTGCGGTCCTGCCAGCGACTGGTGCCGGACGTGCGGATGGAAGATATGACGCCGGGTGGGTCGGGAGTGCGAGCGCAGGCGGTGGGGACGGATGGCGCGCTGGTCGACGATTTCCGGTTCGTTGCGCGGGAGCGGTTTTTGCATGTGCTGAATGTGCCTTCTCCGGCGGCGACGGCGTCATTGCCGATTGGGCGCGAGATATTGAAGATGGTGCCGGAGGAAATTGTGGGCTAGCCGGCGAAATGCTGCTTCATTTCTGGGACTGGTGTAGTCTGGGACTTCTTATTTACGACTATTGGGAGAATTCGCATGCCACAGAGTTTGAGTGAGAAAAAGAAGGTCGCGGTTTTGGGCGTGGGGAAAATTGGATCGATTCTGCTGCAATCCTTCCTGCGCGATGGATTGCTGTCGCCGGGGCAGACTTGGGCAACGGTGGCGCATCCGGAACGGGCGCGGATGCTGAAGGAGAAGTTGAAGGTGCACGCCGGGACCGACAATTCGGAGGCGGTGAAGGACGCGGACATTATTTTTGTTTGCGTGAAACCGCAGGTGGTGGCGGACGTGGTGAAGGAGATCCGCGCGCACTTGAGTGGGAAGCAGTTGGTGATTTCGGTGGCGGCGTCGGTCCCCACCGAGATGATCGAGCGGGCGCTAGAGAAGGAAGTGCCGGTGGTGCGGGCGATGCCGAATACTCCTTGCGTGCTGGGCGCGGGCATGACGGCGCTGTGCAAGGGGAAGTTCGCGACCAAGCAGCATCTGGAAACGGCGACGAAGTTTTTCGATGCGGTGGGGCGAACGGTGACCGTCGACGAAAAACATATGGACGCGGTCACGGGATTGTCGGCGAGCGGGCCGGCGTATATCTACATCATTCTGGAATCGCTGGCGGAGGCGGGCGTGAAGGTGGGATTGCCGCGGGATGTGGCGACGCTGCTGGCGGCGCAAACGACTATGGGCGCGGCGCGGGTGGTGCTGGAGACCGGGGATCATCCAGCGCTGCTGAAGGATGCGGTGACCACTCCGGCAGGATGCACGATTGACGGCATCATGGAACTGGAAGAAGGAAAACTGCGCGTGACGTTGATCAAGGCGGTGGTGAAGGCGGTACAGCGGGCTAAGGAGTTGGCGTTTTCGTAGGGTGAGAGCTTCCCCACTCATTCGCAAAACACGCGAATGAGTGGGGCACCCTGCGGTCCACCAAATCGAGATCAACAATGCAAGCCAGCGGAGATTACTTCATCTCCGAGTGCGCCGGCTTGGCTGCCTTGCCTTTCAGTTCGACTACGATCACATCGAACCCTTTGTCGCTGGTGTTCTCCGGCAAGTGGATCTCGGCCGCGCTATATTGCGCCTCGCCTGCCTTGACGGTAAAGGGTTGCGTTTTGCCGTCCGGATAGCTGAACTGCCCGTTGGCGTCGGTGAGGAACACCGCAACCGTGGCGGGATGGCTGTGCATGACCGACTTCTCGTGCGGGCCGTAGTGCACCTTCAGAATCCGCACCTGGGCGTTTTCGCTCAATACCGTGTAATGCTTGGGATCAACTTTGGCCGCATCTTGCGCCGAGAGGATCGGGACGAGACAGACACAAAACACCACACCATAAAGGGCCAGTCGCACTCGCATTTTTACTCTCCTTTTGCTCAGAGGATTTGTTCGAAAAGCACCTTACCCTACTCTGGCCGTATCACCGATGTCAATGGTGCCGGAGACCGGGGATCATCCAGCGCTGCTGAAGGATGCGGTGACCTCCGAGGTCTCGAAAAGGCGCGAGACCCGGGGGCCACCCGGCTCAAGAGCGCGATCCACCTCCCGCCTTTGCCGCTCTGCAAGGTTAGGCAGGTTACTTCTTCGGCTCCAGTATGATTTCCCGGGCCAGGCGACTACCGATGATTTCGCGCCAACTGAGGCGTTCCTGGTAGCCCTCGATCATCTTCTTGTCGTTGCTTCCGCAGCCGAGCAGTTTCCCTCCGCTCAGACAGATCGTCTGCGGAGCATGAGGGCGGTGACTCGTAATGCGGGGCAGGAATTGATTGAGAAGGACGGCGGTCCGCCCAATTAACCGAATTTCCCGATTAGCTGGCAATAGCCCAACACTATATACTCCGCGAGGAATCAAGTGCACTATTTTCTTTGGCTGACTGCACTAGCTCCCCAGATGGCGACTGGTACCTCTCTCGCTCACGAGCGAGCATTTGCGCATATCAAATTACACCCAATTAAAGAAGGGACGAGCACCACGCCCGTCCCTCCTTTGATTCCCTCCTGCGAGTACCTGGAATGCAGAGCAACTCAGTGAATATCAAATTGCTCCTGGTGCAACGCCGGATCCGACTTCACGATGATCGTCTTCTTGGTGAGCTCTTCCATCTCATTCAGCAGTTGCGCGTTGTTTGCCTTCAGAGCTTTCGCAACCTCCGGGTTCACTCGCAACATCACGTCGCTGTGCTCCAAATGGTTGGCGATCTTGCGCATCTCGACATAGACCTCGTTGCAGATGGTGTTCACCGCTTTCACGAAGCCCGTGGCCTGGCAATACGGACACGGCGATCCGATCGTCCGTTCCAGCGACTGTTTTACGCGTTTGCGGGTGATCGCCACCAAGCCGAAATCGTTGAACTGCAGCACCTTCGACGGCGCCCGATCGGCGCGCAATGCCTCTTCCAGTGCCTGCATCACTTTCTGACGGTTGCGGCGCTCATCCATGTCGATGAAGTCGATGATGATGATGCCGCCCAGATCGCGCAGCCGCACCTGCCGCACGATTTCCTTGATGGCATCGACGTTCGTCTTCACGATCGTGTCTTCCAGACGAGCCGTCTTGCCGACGTACTTGCCGGTGTTCACGTCGATTGCGACCAGCGCCTCGGTCTGATTGATCACGATGTAGCCACCGCTCTTCAGCCAGACTTTGGATTTCAGCGCCTTGTTGATTTCCTCGTTCAGCCCGAACTGATCGTAGAGCGGCGTCTCCTTGGTATAGAGCTTGACGCGCTTGACCAGAGCCGGCTGGAAGCGATTCGCAAACCGCAAAATGCGCTCGTATTCCTGCTCCGTATCGACCCAGATCGCCGAGAATTCCGAACTCACCTGATCGCGCAGCACCCGCTCCACCACATTCAGGTCGTGATAGATCAGCGCCGGAGACTTGCTGCTGTCGGAGCGCGACTTGATCTCGTTCCAAAGGTTTTTCAGAAAGCGGATATCGGCTCGCAGTTCCTCATCCGAAGCGCCCGCCGCCGCCGTCCGCACAATGAAACCGCCGCTGCCATTTTCGCGCTCGCTCTGGATGATCCGCTTCAGCCGCTGCCGCTCTTCTTCCGACGAGATCTTGCGCGACACTCCTGTGTGGTTCACCGTCGGCATGAAAACGAGGAAGCGTCCCGGCAGGGCAATGTGACTGGTGATGCGCGCGCCTTTCTTGCCTATCGGCTCCTTCGCAATCTGGATCAGCACTTCCTGCCCTTCTTTGAGCAGTTCGCTGATCTGCGGCACCACTGTGTTTTCGCGGCTGCGGAAGCGGCGCCCACCGCGCCGTCCGCGGCCCCGATCGAACCCGCGCTCCGGCCCGCGACGCTGCGTGCGTTGCAACAGCCTCGCCTCCGGTGCGGGACCGCGAACTTCCGCGCTCGCATCCACCGTACCGTCGCCAATCGCCTCGGCCTCCAACAGCGCCTCAGCTTCGGCTTGCGCTTCTTCGAGCTCCAACTCCTCCGCTTCCCGCTCTTCGGCTTCGAGGACAGCCTCGGGAACCGCATCACCGTTCGCTGCCGGCTCGCCGCTGGCTGCCAGCCCGGGAGCGACCTCTCCTGCCGCGGGTTCCGACAACTCTCCACCGGCCGCGCGCGTCTCTTCTTCCAACTCTTCAAAGCCTTCGTCGTCTCCGGGTTCTTCCCCGTAGGACGTGAGCTCGGCTTCTTCTTCCTCGATCTCCTGTTCCTCCACGGCGCCGTGCGAAACGTCGCGAGAAACATCGTGCGAAACATCGTGCGTAACCTGCGGAGCTGCGATGACGTCCGCTTCCTTCGCCATCTCGTGCTCCATTGTTTCGCGGAATGCGTCGCGGAACGTGGTCTCCGTCTCCGAAGTCTCGACCGTGCGCAGCTCCTTTCCTACTTCCGGTGCAGCGTTAGCAGCGGTCCCGTGCACCTCTTCCTCGACTTCCACATCCGCCACGTGTTCATGCTGTTCGTGAAGTGGCCCGGCAATCTCCGCCGCGAAGATAGGCTCGTCTTCCGGGAAGTTCGCGACGATCGCGGCCGACGTCGGCGACTCCGCTGCCGCGCTCTCCATCGGCAAGGCCGGCGCTTGATTCTGACTCTGACTCTGTCGCTGGTACTTAGAGATCGATTCGCCGGGAAGCACGATCGGTTGATATCCCGGAGGCGGGCCGTAATCGTAGTCGCGACCGGATCGAGCGGTCGTCGCTGCCGGACGCTGGAATCGCGATTCCGATCCGCTGCGTCCTGCCCGGTCGCCGCGGTTAAAGCGGTCGTTCCTTGGTTCATTACGCGACGGTTCATTGCGCGATTCGTTACGAGGTTCACTCCTCGATTCGCTGCCGGTTTCACCGCGTGGTTCGCCGCGAATTTCACCGCGCTCCGGACTCGGCCCCCGGCCGCCCGTTTCGCCCCGACGTCCGCGACGGCGTCGACGTCCGCGAAAGTCGCGCGCAACGCCCGCAGTGTTGCCAGGCGCCTCCGAAGAAACCGCTTCCGGCTCTTCTCCTTCAGCCTCTATGCCGACGGCTTGCCCGTCACTATCAAGCGCTGGACCGCCCGCTTCCAAACCGGGGCGTGGACGCGCCTCCATGACCGGACGATTTGCCGGGATGGGTTCGTCCAGATCTTCGTCCTGCTGCTCCAGATCCATGAAATCGGAGACGTATAGAAATGCGTCGCGTTCCAACCCAATGTCGACAAAGGCCGACTGCATGCCTGGCAGCACGCGCGTTACCCGGCCCTTATAAATCGAGCCCGCTAAGGTGTATTCGTTTTCCCGTTCGAGGTAAATTTCTGCTAGTTGATCGTCTTCTGTGATCCCCACTTTGGTTTCGTGAGGCGTGGCTGATACAAACAATTCCTTGTTCATCGCTACTCCGGTTTTTCTTCACCGGACCAGAAGCGCAAGGCGGACCAAGAGATCGATAGCGTTCAGCGCCGCTCCGGGTAGGAGCGGGCGCGGTCCCCAAGAAGAAGTTCTTCCCGGGGCCTACACTGCAGTGAATTGTTAATACTCGTCTGCACTGATCGCGTTAAGCCTTGTGTCAGGTCTGTGGCCACTCTCTCGCGTTCACGCTGAGGGGGCCGTTCCCCGCCTGACTGGCTTCAATCCTGTCCGGCTTCGACTTCTGCCGGCATTCTGCCCTCCTTTTTCGCGAGGGCCTTCGTAATCTTGCTTACTGCTGAATCTTGTTTCGCAGCGCCGTTCTCAACGTCAAGAAGAGCGGTCGAGAAGGGCGCTCCCAACTTCTGCCGACCGTCTCAGTTCACGAAACGGCGCATCCGGACGTTCATTACCATCCCCAGCGCCAAAAACATGAAAAGAACGGAAGACCCACCGTAACTCATGAGCGGCAGAGGTATTCCCGTGACCGGCATAAAGCCAACCACCATGCCGACGTTGACCAGAATGTGAAAGCTAAGCACAGCCACCACACCCATCACCAGGAATGCCCCGGCGCGGTCGGGCGCCGTTTGCGCATTCTGGGTCAACCGCATCAGCACTATAAAGTATAACAGCAGAACCGCCAAAGCTCCTACAAACCCATGTTCTTCGGCAAACGCGGCAAAAATGAAGTCGGTCTGCGGCACCGGCAGAAACGCCAGATGCGTCTGCGAGCCTTGACTGCTCCCCCAGATCCCGCCCGACCCCACCGCAATCAACGATTGATTCACTTGATACCCGGAGCCCTGCCGATCCGCATCCGGATTGACAAAACTCGTCAACCGCTCCTTCTGATACGACTTCAACACCTTCATCCAAGCCACCGGAACCAGCAACCCCATGACCATCACGACGATCAGCGCCTGCTTCCAGCGCAGCCCGCCCAGAAACAAGCCCATGATCGCCACTGGCAGATACGTCAGCGCCGTCCCCAGGTCCGGTTGCGCGAGCACCATGAGCATCGGGAAACCGACGATGGCACCCGCCTTCAGAAAGTCTGGCCACGACAGTTCCCGCTCATGCAAATCCGCAAAGTACTTCGCCACCGCCAGAATCAGGATCAGCTTCACCCACTCCGACGGCTGAAAATGCCAGCCCCCCGGCATCTTGATCCAGCGCCGCGCGCCCAGATACTTCTGACCAAATAGAATCACCGCGATTAGAGAGGCTAGGGATGCAATGTACATCCAGTGGATTTGTTCCAGCACGGCTTGATAGTTGAGCAGGCTGACCAGGAACATCGCGCCCACGCCTGCCAGAACCCAGTAGATTTGTTTGATGTGGGCCCCGGCAAATTTCGTGTGCTCGGTTGCGCTGTGAATCTGCAGCACGCCCAGCGCGCAGATCATCAGCACGAAGCCCATCAGGACCCAGTCGAAATCTCGGTAGGAAACGTAGCGCGACATCGATTCAGTCGCCCACCCCAGAACCCGTTGGAAAACTCAGGGCGAGAATTGGGTCGTTACAAATCACTGGCAAGGATTCGTCGGGCACGCGGACTCACCGGGGAGCCGTTCTGTAACCAAATCCACACTCCAACCCCGCCCACGACGGCCAATCCGCCGGCGATCGCCGCCGTCGAACTCATGATTCCTCCACCCGCCCCCACCGCTGCCCCCGCTGCACGACGTTTTTTCTTCTTTTTTTCCGTATCGCTGGTGTCGTCGCGTGTGGTCTGCTGGCCCTGCGTCACGGTTGTCGTTCCCTTGTCATCTTGCACCGTCACGTCGCCCTTGTTGGCCGCAATTTGCACGCGCCCATCCACGTCGGTCACCTGAAACTCAGTCCACGAACTGGCGACTGGCTTCACCGTCACGTCGCCGGCGCGCGCGGCCAGTCCGCGCGATGTCGTCACGCGCACCGAGCCATGTTCAAGCTCTACTGCCGGACCCTCAAATTTCACCAGCGAGTCCGCCAGCACCATGACGTTCGATCCGTTCGTTTGAATACTGGCCGTCGAATCGGCACGCGTCTGCAACATATCTCCCGAGAACAGGGCCGCCGATTTCGGCACCACGCTCCCGTTCAACCAAGTCGCACCGCTCGTGTACAACATGGCCGACGCCGTCTCGCCCGCCAGCATCACTTGCGCCGGAAACAGAATCGCCAACAAACAGCAAACCGCAGACCGAAGCCTTGACTGTGACATGGTTCGGATCACTCCCGCACTCTTGGTTTGGATTATCCTAAGCCAGCAAAGGGTTGCCGGTCAATCCGCTTCTTCGATTCCGTGCACTCCTGAGTCACCACCGCCGACGGGGCTATTGGTGTCGCGAACACCCAACGACTGACGACCAAAGACTCCTTACTGAACTAGCAATCAGAAAACTTTCACGTGGAACGTCAGATATTTCTTGGGGTTCTCCCGGATCGATTTCACCAGTTCCCGCGTCTCCACCAGCATCTGGTTGCTGTTGTTGTAAAGCGCAGGATCTTTGAACAGCATTCCCGCCGTGCCCTCGCCCTTTTGCAGGCGCTCGGAGAGTGCCTCCAGATTGTTGATCGTCTCCTGCAGCTTGTTGGCGAATTCCTGATCGTGCGCCATCTTGCCCAGCGCGCCCTTGCCCGCATTGATGTCGTCGGTCAACTGGCGAACGTTCGCGACCGTCTTGTTCGCGTTGTCATACAGCTCGGGATCTTTGAGCAGTTTGCCGGCCGTGCCTTTGCCCTGCTGTAACTCGTCCACCATCGCGTTCAGCTTGTCGAGGGCGGCATTCGCTTTCTTGTAAACCTCGTCGCTGGTAAACAGCGGGCCGAGCGAGCCCTTGCCCTTCTGGATATCATCGACCAATCCCTTGAATTCAACAACCGTCGCGTTGAGCTGGTCGTACAAGGCGGGACTGTAAATGACCTTGCCGATCGAGCCCTGGCCACTTTCGATAAAGGCCACGATGCGATCCACACGCTTCAGCAGAGCGTCCATGTTTTGCAACGTGCCCTGGCTGGCGCGCACTACGTCCTGGATATCGGGCTGGTTGCGGGCTGCCAACGTGTCTCCGTCCGTTGCCGCCGGACCGCTCGCAGTCGAACTGTCAATATCCACGTAGGTTTCGCCGAGAACCCCAGCCGTGCTCAATAATGTAACGGAGTCTTTGCGCAAATAGTTGTACTTGGTGTTGACCTTCATCGTGACTTCGACAGGCGTCGCCGGCTTTTCACCCACGATCCTGATGCCGGTCACGTTGCCGATGTCCACACCCGCCAAACGCACGGGCGCGCCTTCGCGCAAGCCACCGGCATTATCGAAGTACGATCGCAGCGTGATCTTGTGGGTGAACCATCCGCCGGTGCCGCTCATTACGAAAATCAGGACGGCGAGTGTAATGCTCGCGAAAAGGAGGGTGAGTCCCACGCGTAGCTGCGACCATTTGAGCTGCTTCTGGCTAGGCAAGGTGGTCTGTAAACGACAGAAGCATGATAACAAACGCCGCGGAATTTCAGCATTCGAGAGTTTGTTGCGGGTAGAAAAGGGCGGAGAGTGCGTCAAAACGAAGGGTCCCACCCCTCGCGTCTGGTCTGGCGCGAAGAGTGGGAACTTTTATTTGAACATTGCCCGTTTCACATTGCCGGTTAACGCTCCTCACGGTCGTTGCGTTTCTGTTCGGCCTTCGCCTGTTTCTGCGCTTTCTTCTGAGCCTGCTTCTCCTGCTTGCTGGGCTTGGAGTTAGGCTTCGGGTTGTCCCGGGACGACATCTGTTCCCGGCTTCCCGCTCCATTATTCTCTGGCCGCGTCATCGAGCGATCGTTGGAGTGCGAGTTGAAGTTGGAGTTGCCGCCATTTCTGGCTGGCTCATTACTGGTTGGCTCATTGAACCCGCGATTGCCCGCAGACGTCGCGCGCGCTTCCTGCGGCGACATCTTCGGCTCGCGATAGGGCTCTCCAGCCGCGCTGGCTCTGGCCACGTTGCGTCCCGAGAACTCGCCCGGCCTGGTGGTCGCCGCAATGGCTGGACGCCCATGATTCTCGGATGCGAACAGCTGCCGGTTCTGGCTGGCGGCATGCTCGTGTTCGGTTTGCGCTGCCAGCGCCGCAGTATGCTGCTCGCGCCCATAGGCTTCTTCTTGCGGAGTCGGGCGCGCTTCGATACCTCCGGGGCCGTTGAAGGCCACGTGCGTGTTATTCACCACGACGGTCCGGCTGTAGACGTTCCTCACATTGACCACGTTCACGTTCATCACTTCGCGGTTGTAGAAGAAGGCTCCGCCTCTCCATTCGCCGCCTGCGAAACCTACTCCGCCGTATCCGAAGCCGTAGTTAATCCCGCCGTAGAAGCCAACATGCGGTCCCCAATAACCAGGGTGCCAGCCATAGAAGCCACCTGCGAAGCCCCAGTAGCCCGGGGTCCAGAGCATGCCCACCGGCGCAACCACCCATGTGCCGGGAACCCAGTAGTATCCGTTGATGTCACTCCACGCCCAATAACCCGGGGTCCAGAGATAGCCCGGACCGGGACAGATGGGCTGCGCATACACCGGCAGCGCGGGAGGGCCGATCCGCACCGAGATTCCAATCCCGATCGCGATCTCTGCAGACGATGCCGTCGAGAGCGACAGCACCGAAACCGACAACATCAAAACACCCATTATCAACCAGCGAACGGAGCATTTCATTTTCATTGCCTTTCCTTTAACCTCGCCAATTTGGCCTGTAACTGCTGACCCGGCCTGATTACGTTTCGGTCATATAAACCCTGAAACTTTACGCATGTTGCGAGGGCGCTGAAAGTTGTTTTGGATCAGCAGGTTGTGTCTGGCAGCGGCCTATGCGGTCCGTTGGGAGGACTGGGGGCTGAGATCAATTCTCGAGAATGACGTGGGCCAGGGCTTCTTCCGAAGTATGGGTGAGCGAGAGAGCGATGTTTTTCGTGCCGAGCTTGGCGGCGATGGCTGCCGCCTCACCGTGAAATTGAATAGTCGGACGTTGCCCTTTCGGTCGCACCACTTCGATATCGCGCCAGCGGACGCCACGACTCCATCCCGTACCCAGCGCCTTCATCCCGGCTTCTTTGGCGGCGAAGCGCGCGGCATAGCTTTCAAAGCGGCGGGCTCTTCGTTCGCAATAACGGATTTCGCCTTCGGTGAAGATGCGACGAAGAAATCGGTCGCCAAACCGTTCGATGCTTTGGCGGATGCGAGGAACTTCAGCGATGTCAACCCCGGTGCCGAGAATCATAGGAGCATTGTTAATTTTTAATTTGTAATTGGCAATTTGCCAGCGAACTATCTAGTCAATCCAATTAGTCAATCCAACCGACCTGAAAAACATTCAGAAGAGTTCGCCGCCGCGGTAGATCACTTGCCCATCGATCATTCTTGCTTCGGGCAAAAGTTTGTGCGGGCGTGGGGGACCTTCCGCATCAATATGCAGGATTTCGTGACCATGTGCGACGAGCCAATCCGAGACGATCATGCGATGGCAGCGGAAATACATGCGTTCGGCGCACATGTATGCGGTGCGCGACCCACTTGCGATCTGTATCAGTTCGGAGGCGGCTTGCTCGAATTCCGGGGTGAGCGTGTAGTCGGCATAGTTGCGAAAGCTGGCGTTGCGCAGCGCGGTGTGGGGGGAATCTTTTCCCGTTGCTTTGCGATATCCGCCTAGAGCTTTCATCCTGAGGTAGCGAATGCCGTGCTCCGGTAGCGAACGTTCGAGCGACTCGCGATTAAACTGGGGCAGGCGCCGCGACATGGGGAAGGCGCGGATATCCACGAGCGTCTCAATGCCGTGCGCCTTCAGGGCGGACACGAGTTCGTCGAGTGAGCGCGTAGAGTGACCGATGGTGTGGAGGGTTGCCACGGGAAAGCAGGTCTCAGGTGCTGGGTATCAGTTTCTCATTTAGAGATGCCAGAGCCATGGCTAGGTTTGCATCTTGCTCCGGGAAAACTGTTCGCAAGTCGAGAAGAACTCGTCCATCTTCGACGCGGGCGATGATCGACGGAACGTGGACGCGGAGACGGGCGTTAATTTCGTCGGCGCTGAGATCGCCGTGGGTCAGCGCGATCAGGCGCGTGGGCAAGACCGCCGATGGGGCGGCGCCGCCGCCTATGACCGATTCACCATCCTGGAGTTCCAGCTTGAGGTGCGCGGATTTTACCGGAGCAGATTCAACCTGGGAAACGATTTTTTCAGCGCGGCGGGCGATCTCGTCTTTCGACAGGCGCATCATGCGCAGCACCGGCACGGCGTCGTGATCGCGCTTAACGTATGCGAGCAGCGTGGCTTCGAGGGCAGCGTAGGTGAGCTTGCCCACGCGCAGGGCACGGAACAGCGAGTTCGAGCGCATGCGCGCGACAAGATCGGCGCGGCCGCTGATCAGTCCCGCTTGCGGACCGCCGAGAAGTTTATCGCCGCTGTAGGTGACGATGTCGACACCGGCGCGCAAACTGTCGAGCACGCCCGGTTCGCCGTTGATTCCGACTGAACGCAGATCGAGGAGCGCGCCGCTGCCCAGATCTTGCATGAGCGGAAGATTGCGGCGGCGGGCGAGAGCTATCAGTTCGTCGAGCCCAGGCTGCTCGGTGAAGCCGGTGATTTCGAAGTTGGAACGATGCACGCGGAGCAAGAGGCGGGTGCGGTCGTTGGTTGCGAGTTCGTAGTCGGCGATGCGCGTACGGTTGGTGGTGCCAACTTCGCGCAGTGTTGCATTCGACTTCGACATCACGTCGGGGATGCGGAAGGAGCCGCCGATTTCGATCAGCTCTCCGCGCGAGACAAGGACCTCGCCGCCCTCAGCCAGCGAGTTCAACGCGAGCAGAACGGCGGCGGCGTTGTTGTTGACTACTATGGTTGAGAGGGGGGTCGAGACTATGGTCGAGATCTTTGCCGAGCTTTGCTCGGCTGGACTGCCGAGGGCGGCCGTCCCTACGTGGTCGTCGCCGAGGAGCTTGCGGAACAGGCGGTCCACATGGACGTCGCGCTTCCCGCGCTCGCCGGTTGAGAGATCGAATTCGAGATTGGAATAGGCGCTCGCCGTGGCGCGGATGTGATCGATTGCACTCGGAGCCAGCGGAGCGCGTCCGAGATTAGTGTGCAGGATCACGCCGGTGGCGTTGACGAGCGGACGCAGCGAGTAACTCAGCGACTGGCGGAGTTGACGTTCGACTGCTGCGGACAGGCCGCCGAGCGCGAGATCCAGCGATTTCTCGTTTAACTGGGCGCCGGCGATTTGACCATCAGCGATTCGACCGCTGGCGATTTCCTGGCGAAGGTTCGCGAGCACGACGCGGATACTTTCGGCGACGGCGGAATGACCCTCACGTTCGACCAAGGCCTGCATGTTGGGCTGGCGGAGAAATTCGTCCGTCGAAGGCAGTTTCTGAAACAGTGCGGATTTGTTTGCGGTGGACACCGAGGGCGATTATGCCACAGGGAGCTTGGGTCGCGGCACTAGTCGCGGCACTATCAGGCAGGCGGGAACCGGAGCGATGCTGGAGCGACAGCTTGGATGCGACCAAGTGGGTGTACAATCCTCCCCGTTCTTGAGGTCAAAAACGAAACCTCACCCAAAATAGAGGCGATATGAGCCAAGCAGCGATCGTGAAACAGAAGGTGGAACTGACGGTTGCGGACGGAACCCGGATGGCAGCCTATGTGGCTCGTCCGGGGCACGGCGGGCCGCATCCGGGGATACTCCTGTTTCAGGAAGCTTTTGGGGTCAACCGGCACATCCGCAATGTGAGCGAGCGGTTGGCGGCGGAGGGGTATGTAGTGCTTGCTCCGGAGCTGTTTCATCGCACGGCGCCGCCGGGTTTTGAGGGCAGCTATACCGACTTTGCTGCCGTGATGCCGCACTACCAGGCGGTGACAACCGAGACGGCGGAGATGGACATACGGTCGGCCGATGAGTGGCTGCGTTCGCATGCGCAAGTGAAAGCGAACGAGATTTCGAGTGTGGGATTCTGCATGGGCGGCCGCGTTTCGTTTCTTGCCAACAGTGTGGTTCCGCTGCGCGCCGCAGTGTCGTTTTACGGAGGAGGAATCGCTCCCGGATTGCTGGACCGGGCGTCGAAGGTGCAGGCACCGTCATTGCTCATCTGGGGTGGGTTGGACAAGCATATTACGCCCGCGCACCGGAAAGCGGTGACCGATGCCTTGAGCGCGCAGCAGAAGATTTATGTGAATGTCGAGTTCTCCAATGCCGACCATGGATTCTTCTGTGACGAACGTGCATCGTATGAGCCGCGCTCGGCGCGGCAGGCGTGGGCGTTGACTTTGGAGTTTCTGCGCTCGTGAGGAAATCTCTAGGATTTCAATACCGTGCACACCGAGGCGCAGATGGGGCCGCCTATATTGAACGTGGCAGCAACCTTGGCACCCTTTACCTGCAACGGCTGTGGGGCCTTCCCGAGCAATTGCCAAGAGCACCATCCGAGCATGGCGACACCGGTTGCGCCAATGGGATGGCCTTTCGCAATGAGACCACCCGAGGTGTTAATGCCACATTCGCCATTGACCGCGGCTTTTCCGTCGACCCAATACTGTGCGCCTTTGCCGTACTCGGCTTTTCCTAAGACCTCCGTGCCGAGCGCTCCCATGACCGTGAAACAGTCGTGGATCTCGGCGACCTTTACATCGTCCGGCTTGACCCCCGCCATCTGGTAAGCGCTTTTCATTGCCTTGATCGCACCCGCGGGGCGAAGCACATCGCGGCCAGCCTTCTTGAGAGGGTCGGTCGCCTGCGCATACCCGGCAATCTCGACGCAGTCTTGCTTGTTCAGGCCGAGCTTTGCCAGTCCTTCCTCAGTAGCGAGGATGAGCGCGGCATACCCGTCGGTGATCTGCGAACAATCGTAGGTTTTGAGCGGCAGCCCTTCGACGATGTAGCGATTGATGCCACCGATCTGCATCGCCTGTTCGACCGTAAGGTCGACATTGCGCATCTGCGCGTACTCATTGTGATGGGCGTTCGCGTACTCGGTGACGGCGATATGCGCCAGGTGTTCTTCCGGAATGCGGTGCACTTTGAGATAGCACTCCATCACCTCCGCAAAGAGGTGGGGGAAGATGTATACCTTGCCTTCACGTTCGTCGGGATGCGAAAAATAGCCGAGGGCTTGGCCGATGAGTTTTCCATCCATCTTGCCTGCGGCGTCGCGCATTTTTTCGTAGCCGATCGCAATCCCAATATCACCCCATCCAATTTGCAGTTTCTGGATGACGGACAGGACGGCCTGGCCACCGGAGGCGCACGCATTCTCGACCGACTCGATTGGCTTACCGGCGAGTCCCGGAACCTCGGCCACCAGGCCCGCGAGCAGCCCTTGCTGGTTGAGGGATATATTGCAAGTGGCGCCCACGGAGCCTACATCGATGACAGAGGGTTGCACTTTAATTTCCGCACAGGTCTCTGTAACGGCGCGCTGAAGAATCTCGGGCACAGACATGCCCATCAAT
Source organism: uncultured Acidobacteriaceae bacterium (assembly GCA_963779995.1). Taxonomy (GTDB): domain Bacteria; phylum Acidobacteriota; class Terriglobia; order Terriglobales; family Acidobacteriaceae; genus Acidiflorens. Next base: position 49,164 of record CAVZZY010000003.1, read on the forward strand.
TTCCCGAATTTCGATTGATGATAGGCAGCGATGTAAATGCGCTTCATAAAAACACCTCTCGTCAGTAGGATAACTTTTTTCGCTCCGGCGTGACAGCATTGCTTTTGCTGGCGACGCCAGGCTTGAGATTCTGCAGCCGGTCATTCTACGACCGATCCTGCTTCAACCGATCCTGCCCCAACCGATCCTGGAGTTCGAGTTTCAGAACCTTACCATAGGCGTTGCGGGGCAATGCTCCTATAAAGATGACTTGACGGGGCAGTTTGATCTTATTGATTCTGGGGCGAAGGAACTCGATGAGTTCGAGGTCGCTGGTGCTTGCGCCTGATTTCAGCGCAACGAAGGCGACCGGAACTTCGCCCCACTTTTCGTCGGCCGTCCCTATGACGGAGACCTCGGCAATGGCCGGATGATCGAGTAGTTCCTTCTCGATCTCCGCCGGATAGATATTGACGCCACCGCTGATAATCATGTCTTTGGAGCGGCCTGCGATGTAGAAGAACCCATCTTCATCGCATCGCGCCAAGTCGCCGGTGTGGAACCATCCTTCTGCATCGAGCACCTGGGCGGTAGCGGCCGGATTATTCCAATAGCCGCGGCAAACGTGTGGTCCCCGCAGGCACAGTTCGCCAACCTCGTTGGTTGCGACCTGATTCCCTTCCAGATCGACGAGCTTTGCCTCTGTGAACATCATCGCCTTACCAACCGAACCAGCTTTGCGCAGAGAGTCCGCGTCGCTCATGGCAAAGCAGTTCACGCCGACCTCGGTCAGCCCGTAGCCTTGGCGAAAAACCAGTCCGCGTTCCTGGCAGGCACGGAGAAGCTGTAACGGAAGCGGGGCGCCTCCGCTGGCACACCAGCGCAGATGGCTGCCATCGAGCGCTGAAAGTTCCGGCGAGTCGAGGAGCATTTTGAAGATCGTCGGCACGCCGAAAAAAAGGGTGCACTCGTAGTCTCGGAGAGCTCGTAAAACCTCAGCGGCGTCGAAGCCGTCATGCAAAACAATGCTGCCCCCGATGGCGAACAGTGGGGTCATGAATACGGTGAGACCGCCGGCGTGGTACATGGGCGTGTAAACCTGGACCCGGTCACCCTGCCACAATTGCCAGGAGATCACCGTATTGTAGGCGTTCCATGCGATCTGCCGGTGTGGAATCATTACGCCCTTCGGCCGTCCAGTGGTGCCGCTGGTATAGAGCAAGCAGAAAATATCCTCGGGCTGGATGTTCGTCGGGAGCGGATCTGGACGAACCCGACCGATAGCTTTGGCATAACTCAGCGCCTTCGGGACACTGTCGTCCGCATCCAGATTGATGAAGTGCTCGAAGGGCACGAGTTGTTGCAGCTCATTCGCGAGTTTCTCGTACCGGGCGGAGTACATGAGGCACCGTGGTCCGCAGTCCGCGAGGATCTGTTGCAGTTCGTGAGCCGTGCTGCGGGTGCCGAGAGGGACAAGAATAATACCGGACTTACCCGCTGCCCAAAAGGCATCGACATATTCAACCCGGTTCTCGGAAAGGATGCAGACGCGATCTCCTGGGACGAGAGAGCAGAGATCCGTCCAAACGCGCGCGCACTGCAAGGCCCGCCGATTTAGTTCCGCATAAGTGAACTGCAGGCGCGTAGGAACGTGGATCAACGCGACCTCGTCAGGACTAAGACGGCCGCGCTCTCCGAGAATGTCGCCGGTAATCACTAGTTCTCCCGAGACTGCGTGGAAACAGATGGTGCAGGGGCGGATGCGCGGGACGACTCTGACGCGAGAACTTGCAACAGGACTAGCGTCAATTCCTGGGGACGTTCGAGCTGCGGTCCATGGCCGCAATGCTCAATGACCGTCAGCGTGCTATGTGGAAGCTGCGATTGCAGCTTCTTGGCATAGTCCAGCGGGACGAGACGATCGGAGGCACCCCAGATGAGATCGACCGGCAGCTGGAAACTTGCCAGCTTGCCATCGAGCAGGTATTTCGACATATCTTCTTCACCGGCAGCCAGCAGCCGCGAAATCGGACCGGTATTCGAGACGCGGACCAGATCATCGAGGACGAAATTCGGCCGGCGAGGCGTGGAAGGATCGAGCACGGCATCGAGCGCGCGCCTAGCCTCTTCGCGGTCCTTGGGCATGATGCCAATCTCCGATACGGCCTTGATGGGGCCGCCATCGATGAGGATAACCCGCGTCACCCGCTGCGGACATTTATGCGTATAGAGCATCGCCATCCAGGCTCCGAGCGAATTACCTACTAACACCAGCGGTGCGTCTCGCCATGGCTTTGCGTCGAGCAGTTGCTCGAGTGCGGTGAGCAGCGTTCCCAAACTCAGCACACCCGCAGCCGGGTCGCTCTGGCCATGGCCTGCAAGGTCCGGGATCACCAGTTGAAAGTGACGCTTCACCTCGGGCACCACTTTGTTCCATGTTCCCGCTTGATCACCTGCGCCATGCAGCAAAACCAGCAAGGGCCCGGCACCGCCATGCCACACAATCTGTCCTCCCACCGTGGTCGTGAGCCTAATTTTCCGAAGACCGGCTCGGCGAAGCGCGCTCCTCCGTAGCCAGACCATCGTGGCGACGGGGCGCAAAAAGAAGAGAATGGAAAAGACAATCAGAGCACTAACTGCGGCGAAAACCAGCAGGAGTACAATTTTGATTGCCAGGCCCATTCCGCTCCTCTCGGCCGGCTTAATTGAGAGTCAAGTGTGACAGCCGCCTACGGCATACGAAAAGCGCAGCCCGCCTGGTTGTAGCCGACCCCGGAACCCACCAGTATGACCAAATTACCTGACTTCACCTTGCCCTGCTCGATCGCGTGGTCAAGCGCCATGCCGACGCAGGCGGAGCCGGTGTAGCCGTACTGTTCCATGATAGTGTGCGCGCGTTCCACGGGAACGCCGAGACGCTGCATCACGCGTTCAATCGTGGGTTTCCGCACCTGGGTAAAGATGAAGCAATCGACGTCGCGCAGATTGAAATCACCATCCTTCGCGAGTCGCTGCGCGATGATCGGCCACGTCTCCTCGTTCAACTCGGGAGGATAGCGGTTCTTGATCGTGCACGCGGTGCGCCCCGCCTTAACGGAGTCTTCGGTCGCCGGTTCGAAAGTACCTCCGGAATAGATTCCCCAATAGTCGTGATAGGAGCCGTCGGCGCGGAAGGTCGAAGTAATAAAGCCGGGCGTAGCGGCAGGTTCAAGCACCGCCGCACCCGCGCCATCACCATAGAAGAAGACCATGGGATCGGTAGCTGCCGTTAGTTTGTGCATTAGATAGACGCCGATGACGAGCACCGTCTTGATCCCTGGATTTGCGGCGATGATTCCCGCGGCTGCGGAAAGACCCGTGGGAAACGAAGCACAGGCACAACCGACATCAAACGTCCCGGCATTTTTTGCGCCAAGCTTATACTGCAGCACGACTGAAGTAGCGGGTGTTATGTAATCGGGCGAATCGGTGCCGAGGATGATCAGATCGACGTCTTCAGGTTTCTTGCCGGCGCGCTCCAGTGCGAGTTTGGTCGCGGGCAGTGCGACATCGCTGGTAGCCCAGTTTTCGGGGGCGTGCCAACGCGTCTTGATGCCGCTGCTGGCCTCCATCTTATCCACGAAATCCGGGAGATGTTTGAAGCGCTCGCGCAACATGTCATTAGTCACTTCTATCTCAGGTACGTATCTCCCTGTAGCAACAATGGTTGCGTAACGCATGGATGAGTCCTTTGAATTGCTGTATGTCACGTCCCCAGTACTAATCCGCCATCGACGGAGAGGACGGTACCGGTAATGAAGGATGCCGCATCGGAGGCTAACCACACGTAGGCCTCGGCGACATCCTCAGGCTTGCCCATGCGACCGAGAGGCGTGTGCGAAACCATGTTCTGGACGACCTTCTCCGGCATCTTCTGCACCATTTCGGTCGCGATGAAACCGGGCGCGACGGCGTTTACGCGAATATTGTATTTTGCCAATTCACGCGACCACGTCCGGGCAAACGCGATGACTCCGGCCTTGGTGGCGGCATAATTTGTCTGGCCGAAATTTCCATACAGACCCACGACGGAAGAGGCGTTGAGGATCACGCCTGAGCCTTGGCGGATCATGTGAGGCACAACCGCGCGCGAGCAAAGGAAGACACCTTTAAGGTTGACCGAAATGACGGAATCGAAGGCATCGTCGGTCATCCTACCGGCGACTGCGCCATCCTTCCACTTAACGAACTGCGCGTCGCGCGTGATGCCGGCGTTATTGACGAGCACATCGACCGCGCCCCAGCGTCCGACAACTTCTTCTACGGCAGACTCGACATCGGCGTCGCTGCATACGTTAATTTTGCGGAAGAGCGCCTCTCCTCCGAGCGAAGACAGTTCGCGCAGCAACTCTTCCTGCCCGGCATCGTTGACATCCCATGCCGCCACACGGCAGCCTTCGCTGGCAAACCGGCGGGCCGTGGCGAGGCCGATCCCCGCCGCGGCGCCGGTTACGATGACGACCTTACCGCGCAGACCTGTGTCTTTCATGCGTCCTCTAAAAGTTGTACTTCAACGCAAACTGGATCACCCTGGGCCCAGTGGTGGTTGTCACGATGGACCCAAAGTTGGACGAGGGGGAAATTACGTTGACCGGGTTGGCCCAATTCACGTTGTTGAACAGATTGAAGAACTCGGCCCGGAACTCCAACCGTTGACTTTCCGTGACCGGGATGAGCTTCATGATGGAGAGGTCGGTGTTGATCTGTTTCGGCCCCCGTATGATGTTCCTTCCTAGCTGTCCGAAGTCACCGAACGCCGAGGGTACCACGAAGGCGGTCGTGTCGAAATATTCTTTCAGGCGGTCGGCCACGTTGCCGCCCTTGATCGCGGATGAAAGCGTCCGGCCGGCCTTCAGGTCCGCTGTGGTTGCTTCAAACAGCGTATCGTCGCCGTAGATGGAGAACGGAAGGCCGGATTGCAGGGTGACGATTCCCGACGCGCTCCAGGAGTTAATCAGTTTTTTCCCGAAGGCCGAGCCGCCGTGATAAGCGTCCGGAAGGTTATATAAGTAGCTCGCGACGAAGCGCTGCCGCCGGTCGAAATCCGAGTTGGCATAGTTCTTCTGTTGGTTGATGAGGTCGCCCGGGGTCACCGTGATGTCGCTTACGTCGGTCCCGGAGTAGTCATCAATCGAGTGGGAGTAAGTGTAGCTGAGCAACATTTGCAGGCCTTTGGAGAAGCGCTTGTTGAGGGTGGCCTGGAGAGAGTTGTAATTGGAATTGGAGTTGCTCTCCATCAGGAGGCTGCCCAATCCGGGGGCCGGCAGATTGCCGAAGCCGGGGAAGAGCGGTCCGCCCAGACTTCCTGCCGCGTAGATTCCACCGAAGGCCGGCGTGGCGGGCTGGTTGAATGAGAACAAGCGCGGAAACTTGCGCCCTTGCGAACCTACGTAGCCCAGGTCCAGCATCCAGTTATTGGCGAAGCTCCATTGCACACCGAGGTTGAAGGCTTGCACATAAGGGATGCTCCAGTCTTGCAGGTCAGGATAGAGGCCGGTGGCCGGAACTGGAGTGTACCCGGGACCAGTAAAGTACGAGGTGTACGGCAGGACGGCCGGATATCCCCCAAATGGGAAGTAAGCGGGATTGCCTTTGGGGGTCAGGGGGAAGACGTTGGGCGGCGGAACTTGCACAAATGGATTTTCGGACGGGGTTTCCAGCGCGGTAGCCAGCATTTCGTAAGGCGTGTTGAACAATTGGCTGTTATAGAGCCGCATGTTGGGGCGGTCGTAGAAAATGCCGTAACCACCACGCAGGACAACCTTACCGGAATCTGTTGCCTGGTAAGCGAAGCCGATTCTCGGCCCGAAGTTCTTGTAGTTGGGATTCACCAGACCGTCGCTGACCTTGGGATATCCAGGGAGGTTTCCATTGCCGGCCTGGACGAAGCCGCCGGTGACGATTGAACCGCAGGGGGGCGTGGTATAGGGTGGACTGCAACCAGGGGTCAGCCCTGATACAGGCAGAGGACTGGTGGTGGCAAGGGAGGGGTCGAAGCCGACAAAATGGCCATCGGTCTCGGTGGTGGGACCGAAGTAGTCATAGCGCAGACCGAGGTTTAGAGTCAGGCGTGGGGTAGCCTTCCAATCGTCCTGGAAGAAGGCGGAAAAGTCGTTGGCCCGGTTGTGAAGGCTGTTAGTGCCCGAGCCAATCACGGACACAAGGTTAAAGCCGGATAGAAAATCTTCGAAGACGCTGCCAGTAACGCCAAAGAAGACCATTTCGCCGTTGGGGAACACATCGAAATAGGGAGCGTCGACCTCCTGGCGCTTATATTCGCCACCGAATTTGAAGGTGTGCCGGCCCTTCGTCCACGTCATCATATCGCCGACAGGGTAGGTGTTGGTCGCCGCGTAGTTGGAGGCTAGCGGAGAAGGCCCCAGAGTGAACTGGTTCACGAACAACATTGTCGGCATTCCGGGGAACAAGCTGCCTAACGGCGATGAGATTCCTAACTGCGACGAACTAATGGGTTGAGACGGTTTGCTGGGGCCGTAGATCGTGCTCCAGCCGAACCTGACCTCATTCAGCAAATGACTCGAGATCACCGAAGTTACTCCCACCGAAAGCAGACGTTGGTCAACGTCTTCCGCGGTCGGCCAACCGGGCGCCTGCAGCGGGTTGCCGTCGCCAAACTGATCGTAAAGTGCCTGATCGGTGCGGTTGGCGGCAAAGAAGTACTTGGCGAAGAAGCGGCTCGAATTATTCAGTTTGATATCCAGATTGGCGTTGAACTGGTCTTCATCGTATGTCGAGTTGGAGGGAATCGTCTGCAGGACGGGATTGAGATTCGTTGGACAAGTTCCGGTCGCCACACCGGGAATGCCAGGAACCATAGGCTGCCCATTGGGAAGCGCTGTTGTCAAAGCTACTTCGGCGACGGGGTCGACATATCCAAGCAATGCAGGGTTGTAGCACTTCGAAAGGTTAGAAAGAGATGCAGGATTGCGCGTGTTGAGCGGCCCCAGACCGGCGGGCGCGAACACGGTTGCGAGCGAGTTGGTCAACGAGGTGCCATTGGTTTCGCGAGTGCCCTGATAGGAGATAAAAAACCAGGCACGATCCTTTACCACCGGACCGCCTAGAGTGCCGCCAAACTGGTTGCGCCTGTAGGTGGGCCGCGGCGTAACTACTCCATTCTCATATCCATTCAGGAAGAAATTGTTGGCATCGAGGACGGTATTCCGCAGGAACTCGTAGACATCGCCATGGAACCGGTTGGCGCCGGACTTGGTGATTGCGGCCACGACTCCGCCTGCGTTGCGCCCCTGCGAAGCGTCGTACATGCTGGTCTGAACGATGAATTCCTGGAGCGAGTCGACGGAAGGGACGGAAAGATTTGGCAGCGATCCCGTGCCGATAGAATTCGCATCGATGCCATTGATGACTATGCTGTTGGAGACCGCGCGCTGTCCGTTGACGTATAAGGGGGCATCGCCGCGCCCCAGTTCGGAGGAATTCTCGATGGAACCCGAGGTTCCGGTAGTCAGGGCCAGCAATTGCTGGAAGTTGCGGGTGGGCAGCGGCAGATCGCGCACCTGGGTCTCATCAATGACGGTGCCGCGGGAGGAGCTTTCGGTCTGCACCAGCGGGGACTCGCCCGTGACCGAAACCGTGGCTGGCGCACCAGCCACTTTGAGGGCAACGTCGGCGACCGTGCTTGCGGTTATCTGGACAACGATGCCTTCGAGTTTGGCCGATGCGAATCCACTTTGGATCACTTCGAGCTGATAGGCGCCCGGGTCAAGGAGGGGAAACGTGTAACGGCCGTTGCTGCCGGTTGTGGTTTCGCGGCGCACGCCGGCGTCGCTGGTCAGGGCGACTTTTGCTCCTACCACGAGAGCCCCGCTGGGATCCGTCACCACGCCTACGATTTGCCCGCTGGTGGCCGTCTGTGCTTGAGTCGTCGACGTCATGAAACAAAGAATGCTGGCGGCCGCCAGCAGGGTTACCAGTGTTCGCGTTCGCATATTTCCTCCTTGTGTCGCAATTACGGCTTCCGACCTCGGTCCTTCCGGCTACGGGTGTACAGACGGACAAACTGATCGACAGCCTCTTCGTCACTCACGCCCAGATAGCGCTGGGCGCCGAAGAGTTTCTCCACCAGAAAATGGGTAACAAATTGCAGGTACAAACTTACATAGGCCAACCCGGGGTTCACGTCGCTGGGAAAAGGAATCGGCGCCTTTTGAAATAGGGCCGTCGAATAGGTGCGCAGACCTCCCGCAACCTCTCGATAACTGTGGATGAAGTGCTTATGACGGAATTCAACCACGTCGACGTACATGAGCCGCCAGTAGTCCAGATTCTCCGACACGACGCGGCCGACGGCCATGCCCAACTGCTTCAGCGATTCCGGATCGGGAGATTGCATGAAGGGAAAAATCTTTGTCCGCCGGAGGACTTCCATTTTCTGCTCCATGTGCTGGACGAGATCGATAAAGATGTCTTCCTTGGTTGGGTAGTAGAGGTAGAGCTTGCCCATGGATACGCCGGCCTTGTGGGCGATTTCACGGACCGTCGTACCGTGAAATCCTTGCCGGGTGAAAAGCTTTTGCGCGGCGCGTTCGATTTTGCGCCGGTTCTTGGCGACGGTGTCGTCCAAAAGCTTGGGCATTTGTTGATCCGCTCGTTTCATCAAGACGAGCGCTCGCTCTTGGTGGAGAATTCTAAAACGCCGTCTCTGGACTGTCAAGAGGATTTTGCTGGGGCGCCCAGCAACTACGAAACGGGCCTCACGAAGAAGTCAACGAATGCGCACGGTTCGGTGCAATGAGCGAATCGTATACGGTTAGGGCAACCGTCGCGGCCAGACGCCAAGGGTTGGACTGGAAATAAAATTGGAACGTGCTTTAGAATCAATCCTGTTAATCATGTCGGGGCGTAGCGCAGCCTGGTAGCGCACCTGCCTTGGGCGCAGGGGGTCCGCGGTTCAAATCCGCGCGCCCCGACCAATCTTCAGCAATAAGCCGCCAGCCGCGCCGGACGCGGGCTGCGCGCGCGTGGGGCGGCACTGGGAAAAGGACGGCAACGAGGCTGCAACGGGATGCTGTCCACATGAACGTCCACAGCGGTTGGCTAATCCACCCTTTCTTTGGCCCCGCACCAAAAGTGATCCACGTTAGCCCCGCTGCGGCCCCGCGCCCGCAGCCCGAAATTCGTGCCGTCTAATTACATCTGTGCGCAGAGAATGCATCTCGCAAACAGGAGTATTTTTCCGCTATTGAAATCACAGGCCGGATTCTGCCACAATAGGGTTGCCGTGAACTAAACGGTAGTCGGGGGCACTGTCCCCCGCAAGTTCGCTTCCGAGTCTCGTGGAGCGTACTCCCTTGGAGACCCGCTTTATTCGCGATTGCTGATAGAGCAACGCGAGGAATGCCCCGAACGCTGAGAAACAACTGCTGGCGCGGTTCGGGTTGTCGGTCCAGTTTTGCAGCACCCTGAGGAAACGCAAACGCGTATCCCGGTTGCGTCGGACCAGCAGCGACGGAATCGGAGGATTTGCGCGTGGCAGTTCTATCGGGTCCGCTGAATGATCTCGCCGGTCTCGCCGATAAGTACCCTACCCTCTTTGCGACCGTGTGGTCCGCCTTGCTCCTTGTTGTTAGGCCGCAAGACGAAGCCATTGTCCGCAATCAAAACTCTGTTCGGATGGGCGGGCGAAATCGTCGATGCATTTTACGAATTCAAGACTCACTGTGCGGAAAGCAGGGAGCGACACGCGCGCCAGAAATGATTGATTCGGTTTCGTGCCCATTTACCCCTCGGGCACGGGCTCAAGGCGTCCGCCAATCACTCGTACCGAGCGTTCAGGACTTTCATCGAGCCAGTTGTAATGCAATGTGTAGTTCCCGTCGGGAACCTCAGATCCCGAGAGCAGCGGCAGCGCTTCGCGAACGACTTCGCGACCGTCTCTGACCAACAGATCCAGCGCCACATAGTAGTTATGCCTCTGGGCTTCGTTCCTCAACATGGCGCGTATACGTTTCTCCTGGAAACCTTCGGGTGATGTCGCCTCCATCGTCGGCGCGGAGGCGAGAGTGATGTAACCTCGGCGAATGGCAAAGTCCAACGCCTGGGGGAGAGCTTCGACCGGGAATTCTCCGCCGCGTGCCGCTTTCCCGTTCTTATCGAACCACGTGTACTTCACTGCCTGTGCGGTTCCGTTGCCTTGGTCCCACGACGCTACCCCCAACCGAATCTCGCAACCTGGATCATTTTTTGCCGGTTCACTGAAAGCTGCTTTCATAATGCCTCTCTTTTGAATGACATGAGTGATTGTCATAACACTCAGACGATACTAGTGTAGCAGTCCGGCATCAAAAGTCAAGGCCCTCGTTGGGCGGTCAGATCCGGTCCACGCCCACGTCCACATGTCCACGCTGCGCAGCTGTTCTCGGGATCGTCCGGAATGCCCGCCGGGTGCGGCTTTCGGCGATTCGCACCTGCCGTGGGGCAGGGGGTCCGCGGTTCAAATCCGCGCGCCCCGACCAATCTTCGTTCGATTCTCGCTACTTACCGGTCCAACCAGCGTCAGAAGTGGCGTGTGGGGCTCGTCTTCGCATGACCGCTGCGCCGAGGCCGCCCTGCGCGCGGTTTGGACGGGCGCTGCGCCCGTCCCCACACGAACTGCATTAGAAATTTCTCAGCTCGTCCATTTTGCTAAACACACACGAAAAGCTGAAGGCTAACGGATGTTTTTAGAACTCGTAATGCACCCCAACGGTTAGGTTGTTTGCATGGAAGTTCCGAGGAGCGGTGAACCCGTAGGCCGGACCGCTCATCGCAGTATTTGGCAGCGTGCTGCAGGGCACGACCGGAGCCGGGGTAGTCGGCGTCGGGAGCGTGCTGGAGGGATTGCAATACTGTGCTCCCGAAGGACCACCCTCGCCGTAGCCGAAATAGTTATACTCGCCCTTCCAGATCAGATTCTTTCGCATCGCATAGGACAGATTCACAAAAGGCGACTGGTAGGTAGAGACCAGCGATCCGTTCACATCGCGCGGATCGTTGAAAAAGCGGCTGCCGTTGGCCGAACTTATTCGGTAGCCGATGTTGGCATGGAACTTGTCGATCGGCGAAAGAGCCAAGGCCACTGACGCGTACTGCGTTGGAGCGCTCATGAAGTCCTTAGCCGGACCAAAAGTATAAGGCCCCGATCCCCCGCGGGGAGGCGGAGACGGGCAAGCCGTGCCGGTGGGCGTCGCGGCACCCGGTATGGTGGTGCTTGCGGCCGTGCCCAGGAAGCAGATGTTGGTCGCCGTGTACACGTCGCTGTAGGCATAGCTGATGTCGAACCCGTAGTGCTGGTTCGGCATCAAGTCGGCGTTCAAACTCACTATGCGGCTATGATCGACGTGCTGGAGCGGGCCATCAACGGACGCTGTGCTGCCTGTATTGTGTGTATTGTTGTGGCGCTCGAGGTCATTGTACGCGCCGGAGAACGTCGCCCAGGTCTTCGGCCGGTAAGTGGTGTGAATTCTGTAATGCTGAAGCTCGCGGGGTGCGACCGGGGTGAGGACATTGTCGGCGTACAGAACCTCGACCGAACCGTTGATGTTCCAGTTGTCCGCCGGCCGCACAGCGACACCGAAGGTACCGCCGTTCTCGTTGATGGTGAAGCTGGAGATACCGGACAGGTATCCCGTGGTGTTCGCGGCACCTTCGCCGATGGTGTGCTGCTGGTAGTGATAGGTGAGCGTGAACGTGGTGCGATCCGTAAGGTCGTACGCCGCAGTGAGGTTGTTCGTGATGAACTTCTGGCCGAAGAAATCAAACAGCGGCGTAGCGACGCTCGGACTGCCTTCAAACGTGGAAGTTGGCTTGCCCGTGACCGGGTTGATCGGAGTGTTGATCACCGTGGTGGTTAACGTCGTGCTATTGATGTTCGGGGTTGCGGAAGTCACGGTGGTTAGACTCGTAATGTTGGCAACTCCCGGCTGGTGCACATTCGAGTAGTCGATCTGCTCGGAGATGCTGAGCTTTTTCAGCATCTGCCAAGTGGCGCCGTAGTCGGTGGCGATCGCTTCCCGATAGGCGCGGGCGTTGCCGGCATACGTGATTTCGCGGCTCGTTCCCGCCAGACCCTGGAAGTCGTCGTAGTAGTTCGGCAGGCTCATGTTCGCTTTGGTGTAGCGAACGTTGCCGTTCATCGTAACGTTCTTGATGCTGGAGCTTTGCAACCGGAAGATTTCGGTGGGGAAGATGACGCGGGTTGGCTGGGAACGCGAATAGCTGGTAATCACATTACACGCCGGATCGACGATGGGTAGACCGTTCGGAGTCTGCGCCGGGGAAATTGGGGCGGGTCCAACTCCGGCGTTGCAGGTGATGCCGACCGGCCTGTTGATCGGATTGTCGTAGTTCTGGAGCACTGCGACCCTGTATCCGTCCGCTTCCTGCAGGTTGAAATACTGGGGCGCCATGCTGAAATAGGAATCGCCCTTGTAGTGAGTGACCTGCTCTTCATAGGTCAACCGGGTCCGCGATACGGGCTTCCACTCGACCGATCCCGTCCAGTCATCAGTGCTGTTGCGCTGATACTCCTGGAGCAGCAGGTCGTAGGAGCCGGCAACCTGATAACCGCTGGGCGACAGGCTCGGACCCTGGAAGACGTTCTTCGAGTAGCCGGCGCGGAAGGTCACCTTCGACAGCGGAAGCAGTGTAAGTTTGGTGTCCGTCATGCGGCGCACCGTGTTGAACATAAACGGCGACTGCGTGACCTGCGGCCACGCGTAGGAACCCGTCGGCGCCGCGGCGGGACCGATTGGAATCGACTGGCCGGGCGGAAGGTTCGGATTGCCCAGCAGGTTGTAGTCGAAGTACTGGCGGTCACGGCGGAACAAGCCGGAGAAGTCGTAGAGCTTGCCCTTGGAAACGTCCCACTTGGCAACGTTGTTCGGATCGCCGCCGAGCCCGCTGGTAAAGGCTTTCAAGTGATCGACGAGGGTGTTCTTCGTGTGCGGCAGCGCGCGCAGCTCAAAGGTCTCGCCCATTATGCGCGGACCGGACTGCTGGTTGACCAGAGTGTCGTACATGGCACCGCTGCCGTAGATATTGGCCACATGTCCGCCCAGATCGATAGACTCATGAAGCGTGTAGCCGTCCGGAGCGGTCTGGTGAGACACAAATATTGGAATCTGCGCGACGGCAGTGCCCGCCGTCAAGCCCAAAATGGCTGCGGCCATGCCCCCGACAATGCATCGGGCCGCAAGAGAACGCTTTTCACTCAACAGCAGCCGGGAAATCCATCCTGGGTTCATCATATTGAAAGCCTCACTTGAAAAACATTGCTCGTCGAGACCTTGAATCCCTACGCGCAATCGAAACGCGGCCGCGCCTCCGCAATTCTCCAGGCGCGTTGCAATCCATGACTCCTACCTGAGGAACGCCGCATTCATGTTCGAGCCATGAATATTGGTATGGCAGTTCGTACAAGTTATGGTTTCCGACGACCCCGCGCCCATTCCGTGAACCGTGTTGGCAGCTACGCCGCTGTGGCACTGGTTGCAGAGCGGGTTGATGGCCGGCATGTTCAGCAGGCGGGGGTTCTGGGAACCGTGCGGAGTGTGGCATCCCAAACACCCCTCGGCCTTGACCGCGACGTGTTCATAGACGAACGGCCCGCGTACCTCGGTGTGGCACTTGGTGCAGATCCAGTTCTGGTCGGCCGTGGACTTCACGTTGTTGGCTAGGAAGGTGCCGTGCACGTCGTGGCAATCGCTGCACGTGATCAAACCTTCGTTCACCTTGTGGTGGAACGGCATATTGAACGCCGGCTTAGTGTCGGAGTGGCACTGGAAGCAGAGCTTAGGCTGCGCAGCCTTCAGCAGCTTTTCTTCCTTGCTCTGATGAACGCTGTGGCAGCTGATACAGCCGACGTTCGCCCTGGCGTGGGGCGAGCGGTCAAAGTTCGGGTGCGCTCCCGCGTGACAGGTCAGGCACTTGGCGTCAACCTCTTTGGCCGAGTGCTTCGCGGGATTGAATATCTTGCTCGTGTCGCCGCCGCCCTCCACATGCGCCTGGCCAGCGCCGTGGCAGTTTTCACACGTAACGCCAGCGGCGTTGCCATGCATCAGCGTCATCTTGGTATGCGGGTTTTCCTCAAATCCCTTGGCGATTGCGTCGTGACAGCCGGCGCAGGTTGCCTCCCCGACAAATTGAGCAGCTTCCGCGCCCTTAGCGGGTGCCTTGTCCTGCTCATTGGTTTTGTTGGTCGCCAGCGCCAAGCTGGACAGGGCCAAGATCAGCGAGATCACCGCAATTACAATCGGCGAACGCCTAAGAGTCCGTGGATGTAAGACCGAGATCAGAAGAACTCGAGCAGACCTGGAATTTGCTGGCATTCGCATTAGCACGCCCCCCTTCGACATCGGTGTTTTGTCATGAATGTGTGACCAAGGAATCTTGTGGCTCACAGGTTTGAAGTGGCCCGGTTTCATTTCATCAACCAGTCCTCTCTCAGCTTTCATCAACGAGGGCCCGCGCATTCAACATCGCCTGGACCATGGACGGCAGGGCGCACTTTGCCCTTCCAGGCACCCTGTGCAGACCGTGATAGACAAGCGCTTGCATGGTACCGCTGGTGCTTAGAGTTGCCCCACTCGTAGCCGCCAGTTTGAGTTCAGCAGCTGTCAGTGACATCTGTTCGAAAAACGAATCAGCCTACAGCGATTCACAATGCTGCGGCTGGTCAATTTTGCACACCTTCCGACAAAAATGAAGAAAAAAAGCTGCGGATCGCAACGTCAGGCTGCGGGTAAAGGTGCAAGTCGAGTCAGATCGTGGTCATGCTGCTGGCAATCTCCCTATCTCTTCCCGATTCATCTTCTTTCCCACGACTGCTCGAGCTTTTATTGAACAGATTTCGCGATCTGTGCAATGAGAAAGTCTCTGTCAGAACCATTTGCGAACGAGACGACGCCTTCAGCACTTATCCCCCCACGCGGTTGATCTGTGCTGGGTCAGGTACTGCTCGGTCGCGATGTCAAACCGTCCTACCATTAGACGAGCAGATCGTATTGAAGATCGCTTGCGGCTGTCTGTGACGATTGAACTGAAAAAATGTGACAAATCAAATGCTTGGTTTTATGCGGTGACCGCCTTCGCCTCCATTTAGTCACCTCCGATTCCGCTGGCGGCCAATCGTCTGTTTCATGCCGTCGTCTCTCGCGCTTTGCTCATACAGGTCGTAGGCACGACGACGGCTCTGCTCTCAAGAAGAGCCGCAGTGGGCACCAAGAACGTCGCGGATGACAACGAGAGAAAAGTGAATTAAGCTTTAATTTCAGTCATCTAGCAATAAGCCGGGATGGCGGAACTGGCAGACGCAGCGGACTCAAAATCCGCCGGGCTTCGGCCCTTGGGGGTTCGACTCCCCCTCCCGGCACCATATTAAAGTACGCATAATCAATAGCTTATAAAGAGCTATAGACTCCTGTCCCTCGTTCGTACTACACTCCTTGCCGTGCTCACGGCCTATCGTCGCCATCGCGCATCCTGCAAACACCGCTCCCGGCGGTACAAGGGCTGCTTTTGTCCCATCTGGATCCAGGGCGTTCTAGAGGGAAAGCCGGTCCGGCGCTCCCTTGACCTTACGAATTGGGAAGCTGCCCAGAAGCGGATCCGGGAGCTCGAAATCCACGGCGAAGGGAACGCGCTTACGGTGCGCGAGGCCTGCGAGCGGTTCCTAGCCGACTGCAAGGCGCGTGGCATCGGAACGGCGCAGACCGGAAAATACAAGCTTTTGACGGTAGAACTCACGCAAGAATTCGGGGATTGGAACTTGCATCGGATTGCGGTCGATGATCTCCGCAAGTACCGGGAGGGGTGGGATCTCGCGCCCATCACCGCTTCAAAAAAGCTAGAGCGCCTGCGGACGTTTTTCAGATTCTGCCACGACTCCGGATGGATGCAGCAAAACCTGGCGAAGCACGTGCGCATGCCAAAAGCGAAATATAGCCCGACACTCCCCTTTTCCGACGAAGAGTGGAAAAACATTCTCACGGGACTCGACGTGTTTCGCGAGATCCATCCTCGCGTCCCCGAACGTCTCGTAAGAAAACTGCGGGCGCTCGTGCTTCTCATGCGGTATTCAGGCATACGGATCTCGGACGCAGTTTCGTTGAAGCGCGACCGCATCGATCCTTCCGGCCGACTATTCTTGTATCAGGCGAAGACGGGGAATCCGGTACTCGTTCCGCTGCCGAAAAATGTTCTGAAAGCGTTGAAGAATTGCGAAGATGGAGATCCATGCTATTTTTGGCCGGGTGTCGGGAAGCTGAAAACGGCGCTCACGGAGTGGCAGGACCGGTTAAGAAAACTTTTTGTGATCGCTGGGATTCCCGATGGACACGGCCACCGATTGCGGGATACGTTCGCGGTGGACTTGCTGTCAAAAGGCGTGCCGCTCCATACCGTGTCGACTTTGCTCGGGCATGAGTCGTTGCGGACGACGGAAAAGCATTACGCGCCGTGGGTGCAATCACGCCAGGCCGCGCTCGAAGAAGCGGTCAGGAAAACGTGGCTTTAGCGCCTGTGCACCGCATTTACCATCTCTTGCGAGTGAGATCCGACCGCGACATACATAGCTTTGATGGTCGCGATGAGGTCTTTGAGCAGGCTTTGCTCTTTGTGGATGTATCCGTCGGCGCCTTTCGCTTTGGCCTCGTCAACATATTCCTTTTCCGAATGTCCCGAAAAGATCATAACCTTCACCGAGGCAAGCTTGGGGTCATGCTTCACACGTTCTACAAAATCGAAACTGTACTTCGGATCGATGAGCGTCCTCTCCCCGACTTTTTTGGGAAGGGCGAGATCGAGAAAAATCACGTCCGGCCGCTTCTCGGGGTCCGAGACGATGTGCTCGGCATCGTCCAAATTGGTAGCGATCGCAAGCTCCAACCGATCCTCGAAACCGTAGATCCAAAAAATATCATGGAAATAAATCCTGATAATCTCATCGTCGTCAACCAACAATATCTTGAGTTTTGCGTTCGCCATTACGGTTGTACGTTCTGCAAGAACTGGAATGTGTTCTCGAAGTTGTTCAAGATGACATCGAGGATCGACTGCGATTGCTGTGAAACGACGATGGTCTGGGTCGGGAACATCGTAGTATTCGACGCGTCATCCGTTGAGGAAATCTGGATGCGGTAAATGGAACCGGGCGCAAGGTTCGGCACGACGACGACATGGTCCATCGTGAAACTCGCAAGGTCCTCGATCGTATGCGAGAAGGTCGAGGTGGCGCCTCCCACGCCCGCATCGTAGCGGACGACCGAATTCGCGGGCTTGTCGGTGTCCCATCCGACGAGAGCTTCCGCCACGGTCGGCGACTGCGGATCGATGATGGTCTCGATCTTGATGTTCGAGATCACGGGCGGGGTCACGTCTTTCGTGGTCGTCACGGTCATCGTGTTCTCGGCCGCAACCAGGTTGCCGCCGGCGGTGTTTCCGGACGCCGTCACAAGGTAGGTATTCGCCGAAGAGAGGTTGTCGACGTCGACCGCGTGGAGGGTCGTCATGGTGTCGTCGGTGATCGTCTGCGTAAGTCCGGTCTTCATATCCTTGTATTGAACGATAGAATTAGTTGGCTCATCGGTTGTCCAGGAAATGCGGAAGCTGTCCGGGGTCACGTCGCTCACCTGCGCATTCACCTTCGAGGCGGCTGTCGTGAAGGTGATATCCCCGCTCTTGCCGAAAACGCCGGGAATACTGAAGGATTCCGCCATGACGTGGTACGTCGTGTTCGGCTGGAGGCCGGTCAAGGCGAGCGAGTGGTCGGTCACTCTTGTGTTCACGTCGGAGGTCTGCGAGGGATACGGGTCCGACGACGTCGCGTTGTAGTCGCTCGCGTCCGCGTAATAGACGATGGAGTACGAACTGATGTTGGTCGTCCAATTCACGGTGGCGCCGCTCTCCGTCGTGCTCGTGATCGTCGGCGTCCCGAGGAAGGGAGGCACCAAACTCGGGAGCGCGGAGGCGATGCTGTTCTCGATCTCCTGCTGGAACTGGTAGGCATTCTCGAACGTGGTCGAGGGCGAGAGCGTTGCCTCCGTGAGGTATTGCGTGGTGAAGGTCTGGTCGGTCGTCGTCCCCACGTTCCCCGCGCTGTCGATAGCCTTCGCGTAGAAGTGGTACGTCGTCCCCATCACGAGCCCCTTTGCGGTGATCGCGTGGATCGTGTTGAAAGCGCCGTCCGCGGCTGCGTAGCCGTAATCGGTGGAGGTGCCGTATTCCACGAACCCGATGGCGGGCTTGTCGGTGACAAAGTTGATGGTCGCGTCAAACGGCGTCGTTGTCGCCGTAACATCGGTGATCTTGGGCGGCTCGGTATCGGGCGCCGGATAGTTCGGGTAGCCACCGCCGGAAGCGTAGATGATTGTCTGGCCAAGGGGAAGGGTCGAGAACGAGTTGTCGCCTGACATTGCCTGGACACCGACACCCGTCTGCGACATGACCTGGAAATAATAGGTGGTGGAGGCGGTGAGGCCGTAGATCGGGACGGCGTGATAGATGGTGAGCGTGGGATCAAGCGTGGTGCTCGTCGTATACACGCCGGACGCGATTCCCCAATTCACCTCGCTCGTTGAAAGTTTGTCGGTGGACCACGTGACGATCGCCGAGGTCTGATTCACGATCGGCGTCTCTATGTTCGAGATCACGGGCGGGCGGTGGTCGGTCGTCGTGAACGTGAAGTAATTCCCGTAATTGTCGTCGATGTGCGTGTTGTTGTCCGCGTCGTCCGACTCAAGGTAATAGTCGTACGTCGTGGCGGGCGTGAGGCCGTCGATCTCCACCGAGTGCTGGAACGGAGCCGAGCCGCCGACGAGCGTCGAGGTCCCGACGCCCACGATCTCCGACCCGCCGTTCACCGGATCGAAGTAATGCACGAAGGAATTGGAGTCCATGGTGGTCGTCCATTCTATGATCGCCTCCAGGTCATTAACATCCGTCGTCGTCACATTGCCAAAGACCGGCGTCTGCGTGGTGAAGGTGAGTTCCGTCGAGGACGCCGCATTGCCCAAAGGGTCGACCGAGCGGACGACATAATAGTAGGTCGTCTCCGGCGTGAGATTTTGGATGAAGATCTGGTGGGCAATCGTGAGCGACGACGACGCCGTGCTTGACGATTCTTGGCCGCTTGCGAGGCCGTAATAGACTTCGGAATCCGTTAATTTGTCGGTCGTCCACGAGATGCCCGCGGTATCGCCCGTGAGATACGAAACTTTTACGTCGCTGATAGCCGGGGGCTCTGAATACGTCGTCACGAAGGTGTAATAATTCCCGTCATTGTTGTCCACCATGATATTCCCGCTCGCGTCGGTCGACTGGACGTAATAATAGTAGGTGGTCGACGGCGTGAGGCCGGTCACAAGCACGGAGTGCGCGTAGGGTGCCGTGCCGAGGACGAGCGTCGAGCTGCCCACGGACGTACTGAGCGAGGACGTTGCCGTCCCGTAGAAGACAAATGAGTCGGCGCTCACCTCGGTGTACCACGAAACCGCAACTTCCGTGTCCGAAGGAGTAGCGGTGACATTCGAAATGGCAATGCCGGGCAGCGTCGTAATTGCGTAATACGCGCCGACGTTCGTATCACTCGCAACGTTTCCGTTCGCATCGGTTGATTGCACGTAGAAGTAATACGTGGTGCTCGCCGTGAGGTTCGGGACAGTCACGCTATGCGAGGTTACTTCGGCGGCAGTTCCCACGGTCGTTGCGGAGTTGATTGAGGACGTTGCGGTGGAGTAGTAGACATAGGAGGTCGCGGGAATACTCGTTGTCCACGTGGCCGTAAATGACGTCGGCGTCGAGGTTGCGGCAGTACCCGTGATGGCGGCCGCCGCAGGGAGCGTCGCGAAGGAATAATAGCTGCCGCCGTCAGTGTCGGTCGCCACATTGTCGAACGCGTCCGTGGATTGCACGGCGTAGTAATACGTGGTGTCGGGAAGAAGACTTGTAAGCACGATGCTATGGCTCGTCGCGAACGATGCGTTCGTTGCGGGCGTCGAACTCATGGCGGCCGAGGTCGAGGTTGCGAAGTACACGGCGGAATTGGCCGACGTGTTCGTGGTCCACGTGATGGTCGCGGCACCGGTCGTGAGATCGCTCGACGTGACGGCGGTGATCGCAGGCGGCTGCGTTGCCGTCGTCGTGAAGGCGTACTCCTCACCGCCATTGTTATCGATCGTCGCATTGTTGCTCGCGTCAGTCGACTGCACGTAGAAATAATAGGTTGTGCCGGGCGTGAGTCCCACGATCGGCACGGAATGCGACGTCACGAGCGTGGAACTTGCCGCAAGCGATGCGAGTGATGACGTTGCCGTTCCGTAATACACCTTCGAGTCGCTCAAGCCATTCGTCGTCCACGTGACGGTCGCGCCGAAGTCGGATGTGGTCGAAGCGACCGCAGAAATCTGCGGAGCCGTTGGAGGAAGCGTCGTGAAAGAATACTCGGTGGAGGTGCCGACGTTGCCTCCCTCATCCACCGATTGCGCCACGAAGTAATATTTGGTTTGTGGCGCGAGGCCGTTCAGGGCGACCGAGTGGGGCGACGTTACGTACTCCGTATCAGACAGCGCGCTCGATGACGGATAGCTGCCGGAGGCTGTGCCGTAGAGCACCTGCGAGTTGGACGGTTTGTTTGTTGACCAGGTGATGCCCGCGGTCGTCTGGCTTTCGACGACGACCGCGACGCTCGATATCGCGGGCGCTTGGGAATTTGTCGTGAAGAACGAGTAGTACGCTCCCCCGTTCTTGTCGATCGAGGAGTTGTTGTAGGCATCCACCGACTGTACATAGAAGTAGTAGGTGCTTGAAGGCGTAAGTCCGGAAATCGTCACCGAGTGGGTGTATGGCGCGGAACCGCCGACCAGATTGCTGCTTCCCGAAGAAAGCGTGAAGCTCGACGTGGTAGTGGAATAATAGACATGAGAATCGGAATTCGTATCCGTCACCCAGGTGACCGTCGCGCCAAAGTCGGAGGTGGAGGCGACAGAAACGGACGATATTTGCGGGCCGGTAGGAGTGTGTGTCGTAAAACTCTGCGCGCCGGATTGCGAGGTGTTCCCCGCAGAATCAACCGACCGCACGACGTAATAATAGAGGGTGTTGGCGGCAAGACCTGAAACCGATACCGAGTGCGCCGAAACCATGGGCGTTGTGTCTTGGATCGCGGTGGACGACGGATAGCTTCCGGAAACCGTGCCGTAGAGCACCTGTGAGTTGGACAGTTTGTTGGTTGACCAGGTTATCACCGAAGAAGAGGTCGTCATATTTGTCGCTTGAACACTCGAAATAACCGGCGTCGAAACGTTCGTGGTCGTGAACGAATAATAAAGGCCACTGTTATTGTCGATCGTCGTGTTGTTGCTCGCGTCGGTTGACTGCACGTATAAGTAGTAGGTAGTCGACGGGGTGAGACCCGTGAGTGAGACCGTATGGGAGAAAGGAGATGAACCGCCGACGAACGCACTACTGCCGGCGGTGCTCGAAAAGCCGCTGGTGCTCGTCGCGTAATACACGTATGAATTGGAGTTGGTATTCGTGGTCCATGTGACCGTGGCGCCAAAGTCGGAGGTGGAGGCCACAGCAGTGCCCGTGATCTGCGGGCCCGGCAAGGTGAGCGTCGTGAACGTCTGCTGAGACGACGTTGCATTATTGCCGTACTGGTCGGTCGAACTCACCATGAAGTAATAGGGAGTGGCAGCCGCAAGGTTACTCAAAGAAACCGAGTGTGCCGTGAGAAGCGTCCCGGCGGCCGGCGTTGAAGACGCATAGGCGACGCTTGAGGTGTCATAGAAGACCTGCGAGCTTGCCGGATTGTTCGTGTTCCACGTGATTGTCGCAACCGTCTGCCCGAGGGACGGCGTTTGGGGAGTCGAAATGACGGGCGGGACGGTGTACGCGGCGGTCGTTACGGTGTAGTACATCCCGTTATCGTTATCGGTGCCGATGTCGCCCGAGGGATCCGTTGACTGAACGTAATAATAGTAGGTGGTCGTGGGGGCGAGGCCTGTGAGCGTTACCGCATGTGACGTGGTCGTCGTATTGCCTGAAATGCCGACGAAGGAACTTGGGGTCGTCGTTGCAGAATAGAAGACGAAGGAGTTTGAAAGCTTGTCGGTCGTCCAGGTTATCGTGGCCGTGCTCGTCGAGACGGCGCTGTTTGTGACGACCGAGATGACCGGGGCGAACTGCGAGGTTGTGAAGAATGATTCCGAAGTCGTTGCCGCGTGCCCCAATGAATCGGCGGAGTAGAGATAATAATAGTAGGTGGAGCTTGGGGTGAGGCCGGTCAAGAGCACCGCCGGCGAAGTCGTGAGCCCCACCGTGCTGCTCACGGACTTGTTTTCCTGTCCCGATGCGGTTCCGTAATATACCGCCGAGTTGCTGGGCTTGTTCGTCGTCCATTGGATGTTCGCGGAATTCTGCGTGAGGGTTACTTGGATACTACTCGTCGCAATCACGGGCGGATTACTGTTCGTTGCCTGGAAGCTGTAGTAGGCGTTGTTGTTGTTCGAAATCGTCGTATTGCCGTCCGCGTCGGTTGACTGGACGTAATAATAGTAAGTGGTCGACGGCGTGAGGCTCGCAAGATTCGCGACGTTTGCGAAGGGCGGACCGGAGGTTGCGACTGCGGCCACGATCGAAACCGGGGCGGCCATCACGGGAGAGGTGGAATAATAGACGTAGGACGATTGCGGCAAGATATTCGTGTTCCACGTGACGACCGCATTCGTATCACTCGGGTTCGCCGATACGGAAGAGATCGAGGGTCCCCCGCCGGCGCCGGTCGGCGTAATGAAGAGCGCGGGCGTGAAAGCGGAAATATTGCCGTTCGTGTCTTCTACCCTGATCTTGTAGTAATAGGCGGTCGAGGAGGAGAGTCCGTTATCGGTGTAGGACGTGTTCCCGATAACCGTGCTCGTCCCAATCTGTTGATAGGAACCGCCCGACGAGCGGAAAATATCGTACTGCTTGAAATTCGCAATCGTGCTCGTCGCCCACGACAGATACACGCTGTAGATGCCGGTATTGAGATTTGAAATGTCTTTCACCGCAAGCCCCGTAGGCGTGACCGGCCCGGTAAGGGTCGTGAAATAGTCGTTGCCGTAGACATCTTCCAATTCCGCGTACACCATGGGGCTACTCGTGGAGAGTGAGAACGCCCGATTGGACGTGCTCGTCGAGGTTCCGCCGACCGCGACAAACGGCAAGGATGACGTAGGTGTCGAAGTCGTGAACGATGTCGGCGACAAGCGGAACGAGAAATTGGAATTATCCGAAAAGTTGAAATTGATGGTCCCCTGGCCTGCGTCCAGATTTAGCGAGTTGACGACCGGCGGCGCAGTGTCGAGCGTGAACGCCGCGCTCGTCGCGGTCGAGGTATTGTTCGCGAGCGCGCCGTCATTTAAGGTCACGCGGATTTCCGCGTTTGAGGTATATTGCGAACTCGCATCGGCCGCCGCATTCCAGATGATGGTTGATGTCGGAGAATATGTTGACGACTGCATGGGAATCGTCGCTGTCGCGTTCGGGGTAATAAATGACTGCATGGTGTTCCAGGTCGTTCCGCCATTCAGGGAGTATTGATAGCTTGGTGAGGACGATGCCGCCGGAGGGCTGTTCGGATCGAGCGCCGAGAACTGGAATGTCGTCCGCCCCGCAGTCGACGTGCTGTTTCCCGTTTCCGTTGCGGCCACGCCCGTCCCACCGCCGATTGCCGTATTGAACTGCGGCGGCGCATTGATGACGTACTGCACCGTCACATTGGAAACCGTGGGAGTCGAAGCGCCCGTCGAACTTTCAGTCACCATGTACTGCCAGTACCGTGCATTGGATTGCAGGGCAGTAGGAATCGCAGAGCCTGTGCAGAAAATAACGTTCGTGGTAGAACTCGGCGTCACCGTGCATCCGGTTGTCGCGTCGGTGAAATTCGCCCACGTGGAAGACGCGAGTCCAGCAGAGCTCGTCGCTACGCGCACAGAAACCGTGACGCCAGCCCCGGTTGAGGTCGCTTCGGTCCAGCTGATCCCCCCGATCACATCGGTCGGGTCGCCCGAGTTGAAGGGCTGGGACGTGAGAGAGCCGGACGAATCATACCCCGTATACGTTATGGTTACGCTGTTGAGCGATGGCGTCTGCGCGGAATTTGTCGTACCAAGCGTCGCCTGATATTGAATATACGAATCGCCATTATTGACGCAGCCGCCGGTTGAAAGCGCCGTGCCGCTTGCAATGTTGCTACATGATGACCATGCCGTATTCGCAAGTCCCGCGCTCGTGCTCGCCGAACGCGCCTTCATCGTGATCGTCGTTGACGCCGGAAGTGTGTTTGTCCACGAGAGAGTTCCCCAGGAATTACTCGTGACATTGATTGGCGCGGACGTGAAGGTGCCCGAAGAAACGTAAGTGAGCGTTTGTATCGAATAGAAAACGGTCAACGATCCGTTCGTCGCGGCCGCCGCGCCGGTTCCCTGCGTGGTCGTCGCGTTCGTGAGCGAAGGAGAAACATATCCAGACCCACCGCCACCGCCGCTGCCACCGTTGTAGTTGCTCCCACCGCCGCCGCCACCAAAATATCCGCCACCACCACCGCCGCCGCCATCACCATCCGAGTTACCGGGAGAACGTCCATACCCGCCAAGACCCGCAGAGCCAGAAGCACCGCCTTGGCTACCGACTCCTCCGCCTAACTGAGTGCCCCCACCACCGCCGCCGCCGCCACCAGCAGCGCCAGCAATGCCGCCACCAGCACCACCAGAACCACCAGCGCCACAACTCTGACCGCCGCCGCCGCCGCCGCCACCTGCGACGATATCGACAGTTGAGGTGGAAAATGTTGACGCTGGAGAAAGCCAAGTCATACCACCCCCATTAGCTCCGCTATCGCCGCAATCGTCCCCGTCGGCAGAGCCGCCATTACCTCCGCCATATGCTCCGCCAATGTCGATGTAATAAGTTGCCCCGGGAGTTACTGCTAGCGTCCCACTGCTTGAACCTCCGGGACCGCCAGGAAGATCACTGTTCGCACCCCCGGCTCCCACGGTCTTAACCGTGATACTCGTCACGCCGGCTGGAACCGTGAAGGTCGAGGTTGCACCCGTGTAGGAATATGTATATGAGTCGGGATAAGTTATGGTCAACGATCCGTTCGCCCCCTGCGCCGCACCGGTTCCCTGTGTTGTCGTTGCATTCGTGAGTGAACCGGAAACATAACCCGAGCCACCGCCACCGGGATCAGCCGCGCCGTTCACACCACCACCACCACCACCGTAGTATCCGCCACCACCACCGGCACCGCCAGAGGAACCTCCGGCGCCACCATATCCAGCACCACCACCAACACCACCGCCCGAACCGCCACCGCCGGCACCAGATTGCGTACCGCCTCCGCCTCCGCCAACGCTGTTACCTCCACTACTGCCGCCGCCGGCACCACCTGTCAAGGCGCTTGAATAAGCAGAACCGCCACCGCCACCACCTGCAACCAAAATAACGGTTGAAGTAGAAAAGGTTGACGTAGCCGAGAGCCATGTCATACCTCCGCCACCGGCCCCATTTGTGCTACCGCCGCCGCCGCCGCCATATCCAGCGCCACCATAACTTCCGCTGCCGCCGGCTCCGCCGACCAGAATACTTAAAACCTGTCCAGGAGTAACCGCAAGGGTCCCGCTGCTTGAACCGCCAGCACCACCGTTGCCACCGCCGCTATTACCGATGCCACCCCCCGATCCCAAAGCACGCACCGTGATGCTCGTCACTCCGGCCGGAACGGTAAACGTCGAAGTCGCCCCCGTGTAGGAATATGAAACCGTGGTGCTCGTACTCACGCTTGTCGTCCCGGTCAACACGACGCTCGGACTTGGGCTATAGGTGATAGTCAAGGATCCGCTCGTGCCACTAGCAGAAGTTCCGCCGCTGCCGCCGCCACCCTGCGACGTAGTCGTATTGGTTAACAAATTACTAATGTATCCCGACCCGCCGCCGCCGCCGGCATTTCCACCGGCACTACCGCCGGAGCCGCCGCCGAAATAACCGCCGCCGCCGCCAGTACCTGCATTAGTACCTCCCTGACCAAACGATCCATTTCCTGCGGCACCAACACCACTACCACCAGCACCTCCAGAAGTCTGAGTGCCTCCAGTGCCGGAGCCACTTTGAGCTGCGTTGCCCCCACTCGAACCGCCACCTGCACCACCAGTGCCGCTACCGCCGAAGCCGCCACCGCCTCCGCCGGCAACTAATAGAACTTGCGACGTGGACGTTGAAGTCCCGAATGTGTTCGATGCGCCAAACCACGTCATACCGCCGCCGCCGCCGCCACCTCCTCCGGAACCAGCACCTCCTCCTCCGTATCCGCCACCTCCACTTCCTCCACCTCCGCCTCCGCCACCAACCAGAAGGTAGTACACTTGACCCGGGGTTACGGCGAGCGTTCCCGTACTTGCGCCACCGGCACCGCCAGCTGCTCCCCCAGAACTTCCGCCGCCGGCACCCACGACATGAACAGTTATACTCGTTACGCCAGCCGGGACCGTAAACGTCGAAGTCGCTCCCGTGTAGGAATATGAAACCGTGGTGCTTGTCGGCACGGTTGTCGTGGTATTCGTAAATGATCCACCGGCAACATTTGAGTCGCTCACCGAAAGCGATGTTGTGGCAAGCGTGATATTGCTCGCCCCTGCAATCACATTACTCGACGCTGCGTATTGCGTTGAACTCGTGACGGGCGCCGCAAGACCGCCGGCTGTTGTTCCTCCGCTCCAGTTGCTTTGCGAGAATGTGTATGTCGCCGCGTTTGCGACATTAAGATTGGTAGTAAAAAGAATAGCGATACACACAATAGCGATCGACGCGGATATCACTTTTTGCACATGATGCTTGCATTTCATGCTATTGCTTTAATTTAAGCATAACAATGGAGTATTAACAGTTTGCATGTGTGCATAAGGCACGAGAAAGAAGAGAAGGGTGCCACGAATAACACACGGTTAACTAACTTGCTCGCCTGGCGGCAGCGTTACCACCTATAAGAACATAGTCTATGCCACACGGCCTTAGCCTTGGTTCCTTCGACATAACTTACAGTTCGGCGTTGACCTCCACCGAGCTCGCGGCTGCTTAAGTTCTATCTTGGATGAAATAGAAGGCTGTGTTGTGCTTGTATATGCTATGACATCCGTTTCGTCGCATGGAGAAACGGATTTATTAAAGAACAATAGAAACTTGTCAGACCCAGGAGTTTCCGTAATCAACGCTCGTCGTGTCTTGACAAATGACTGACATTTCCTAAGCTGATGGGATGAGCGACATGAACCCACGTCCCCTTACTCAAGCTGAATGGAAAGAAATCAGCCAGGTCCCTTCTGTTCGGGAAGCCTGGGGATTGGAAGACGGCAAGGATGACCCGGACACGCTGGTATCCCTGATCTATGCCGCGAAATTTAATTACGTTTCTGGCGGTCCGGGGTATGTTGGCGATCTCTTTATCTTGCAAGGTGATGTTCTCACTGAACATTCGCCGTTTGTGTTGCACCGTGGTCAGGATGGTAAACTCATGGTCTCCGAGACCCTTCCAGTCGAATCGAGGTAAGGCTCCCTTGCCAAGCTTCCGCGCCGGACAGGTGGGAGAATTTGCGCAGCATGCACAAGAGAGGAATCTGACTCGACAAAAAGCGCCGCGCCGCTATTGTTATAAAAAGGAAGGAAAAGAACATCGCTCCTCCCGCCAAAGCCCTACCCACCGGCCTGCGCAACAAAACATGACAGATGCTGATTGTGGGACGATAATTTGATAATTTCAACATTATGACCGACGAGACGCAACCCACAGATAAATATGCCGCCGCAAGGAGAGAGCGCGATAGGCATGTGCAAGAAATCCTAACCTCCTCAGCGACAAAAAAAGTCGTTGTTGCTGGCCCAGGTACCGGCAAGACGTATCTTTTTAGGAAGGTCCTTGCGGACAAACAACCGTCTCTGACGTTGACGTTTGTTAATGCGCTCGTCGAGGATCTTTCGTTGGACCTCTACGGGATATCAGAGGTCAGGACGCTCCATAGCTTTGCACGATCTTTGCTGGCACGCCTCTGGAAGAAGGAAGAAATCAAGATATTTCCCAAGCTCTCTGCGCTCATCAGAACCGATCTCGCGCTATTGGCTGCGCAAGACGTGGATTTTGACAAAGTCTTTCACTCTCGCGACGATGACAACGAACACATTGGGTTCTACAAGCGGAGAAAAAAATATTACGACGAATCATACGGATACTCTGACATCGTTTTTGCAGCAGTCAAGTTTCTAGAAGAACATCCGGAAAAAATCCCGAGCTACGAGCAAATTGTCGTCGATGAATTTCAAGATTTCAATCAACTAGAAGTTTCGTTGATTGATCTTCTGAGTCAGCGAACACCTACGCTCTTGGCCGGTGATGACGATCAAGCGTTATATGAGTTCAAGAGCGCTAGCGCTAAACACATTAGAGATCGTCATTGCGCCCATGATTCGGAATATGAACGCTTCAATCTACCCCTGTGCTCGCGGTGTACACGCGTTGTTGTTGATGCCGCGAACGACGTCGTGGCAGCCGCCATGAAGCACAAGCTATTGACGGGACGGATCGCAAAGCCGTACCAGTATTTTGAAGATGAAGAAAAAGACAAGGAAAGCTTGCGGTTTTCGAGCATATCCTATGCCCAAAAGTTTGCGAAGCAGATCCCTTGGTTCATTGGGTCTCAACTTGCCGAGGTCGCCGCATCCATCAAGGGAGCATTTTCCGTACTGATAATCTCGCCCACAAAAGTACAGTCACGCACGGTCGCGAAGGCATTGAAGAGGAAAGGCTTTCGAAATGTGGAGTTCGTTGAGAAGGATGAAGAGAAAGATCCCACGTTATTGGATGGCCTAAGGGTTCTCTTGGAGGATGAGAAAAGTAATCTGGGCTGGCGTATAGCCGCGGGCTTCCTGATGGAGAAGCCAGACTTCAAGGCGAAACTCGAACGAAGCAATGGAGAGGATGCGCCACTGTTTTGCGATCTCGTGTCCCCCGAGTGCAAGAAACATGCCAAACGGATGTTGACGGTACTGAGAAAGGTGCGCGATGACAAACCGATTGGGGTGGATGATATTGGCCTGCTGGGGGAAATTGGGATTGAACCGCATAAGATGACTTTGGATTTGTTAAGCGACGAATTGAATTTCGGCAATCAGAGCGTTGGCAATCCCGGCCTGCGGAAATTGTCGATCAGGGCTACTACAATCCAGGGCTCAAAAGGGCTGTCTGCGGACGTTGTGTTTATCACGCACTTTGACGATCTCTATTTTCTTAGTCGAGGGGGAACATCCGACAAAGACGTTTGCAGTTTCCTGGTGGCTCTAACGAGGGCAAGGAAAAAGGTGTTCCTCATATCGTCGCAGCGTAAAGAGCCTCTATTCCTGAAGTGGATCTCTGGAGAGAGAATTAGCGTCGAATAATTGGCTCACAAACTTTGCCCGAAAACCAAATTCGGAATACGATGAAAACACTGCTATACGCCACCAACGGACACGGCATTGTTGAGCACGATTTCCTGACGGGTCGTGACAACGACGTTGACAGCTTCCCGACTGCCGATGAACTGTGGGGTCGGCTTCGCACGAGCGAGAACATCAACGATGCCACAGCAGAACGAGTCCTCGCTCCTTACTACCATCTCTCAGGAAAGTCCCCCCGGTATTACCAAGAGATTGCGATCAACCGAACCGTGCAAGCAATTCTACAGGGCAAGCAACGTGTGCTTTTGACGCTGGCGACCGGTACCGGCAAGACCGTCATTGCATTCCAAATCTGCTATAAGCTATGGAACTCCCGCTGGAACCGGACGGGAGAGCATCGGCGCCCGCGCATTCTGTATCTCGCTGACCGCAATATCCTCGTTGATGACCCCAAGGACAAGATTTTTACGCCGTTCGGAGACGCCCGATGGAAGATTGAGGGACAGGCAAAGAAGAGTCGTGAGATGTATTTTGCGACGTACCAGGCAATCGCTCGCGATGAGCGGCGTCCTGGCCTGTATCGGGAATTCCCGAGAGACTTCTTTGACCTCGTGATCGTGGACGAGTGCCACCGGGGCAGCGCGCGCGACGAAAGCAACTGGCGCGAGATTCTGGAGTACTTTGAACCCGCCTTCCAGGTGGGCATGACCGCGACGCCACTGCGCCAGGACAACCGGGACACGTATTCCTACTTTGGCAATCCGATCTACATATACAGCTTGAAACAGGGCATCGAAGACGGATTTCTGGCTCCCTACCGCGTGCACCGAATCGTCTCGACCGTGGACGCAGCGGGCTGGAGGCCGACCAAAGGTGAGCTCGACCGGTATGGGAGAGAGATACCCGACGGGGAGTACGGCACGAAGGACTTTGAGCATTTGGTTGCACTCAAAGCGCGGACCGAAGCAATCGCGAGGAATCTCTCGGACTTCATGAAGAACACGGATCGATTCGGTAAGACCATCGTCTTTTGCGTCGGTCAGGAGCACGCCGAGGAGATGCGGAAGGCGCTCAACAACTGCAACGCCGATCTCGTGAAAGATCACCCCGACTACGTCGCGAGAGTCGTCTCAGATGAAGGGAAAATTGGCAGAGGATTCCTCGATCGCTTTACCGAGCTTGAAACCATAGTTCCCACGATCGTCACCACGTCTCAAATGCTTACGACCGGGGTGGACGTTCCGACCTGCAAGAACGTGGTGCTCGTGCGGGTCATAAATTCGATAACAGACTTCAAGCAAATCATCGGTCGCGGCACCCGCGTAAGAGACG
The DNA here is from genome assembly GCA_963779995.1 of uncultured Acidobacteriaceae bacterium. Lineage (GTDB taxonomy): Bacteria > Acidobacteriota > Terriglobia > Terriglobales > Acidobacteriaceae > Acidiflorens. The sequence continues at coordinate 79,995 of CAVZZY010000003.1, forward strand.
ACTATGGGAAGTTGTATTTCAATATCGTCGACTACACCGGCAGCGCAACCAGACTCTTTGCTGATCCTGACTTTGACGGCGAGCCAGCGCTCATTTCGGAAGAGAAGATGGATGAATCTGGAAAACAGATCGAGTCCAAAATAGTTGAAGAGCAGGCCATAGAAGAACCTAAAGTAATCGAGGCTCCTCCGATCGATTGGAAGGAACAGGGCCCAGAACCACCGCAAAAGTTTTACGTTGATCGAGGCACTGTCGAAATAGCGGCGCACCTGGTTTATGAACTTGACCAAAACGGGAAACAACTGCGGGTTGTAAAGTTCACGGATTACGCGGCCGACAATGTGCGGAATATGTACCCTTCCGCTGCGGCCCTCCGATCAAGATGGAGCAGTGCTGAAGAAAGAGCCGAGATCATTCGGGCGCTGGAAGAACGGGGCATTTCGTTTGAAAAACTAGCTGAGGTGTCGAACCAGCCGGACGCCGATCCTTTCGATCTCGTATGCCATGTCGCCTTCAACGCTCCTTTGCGGACACGCCGGGAACGAGCGGAAATGCTCAAGCGAGAAAAGAAGGATTTTTTTGAGCAGTACGGCCCGGAGGCGCGCGAGGTGCTCAACGCGATGCTTGAGAAGTATGTCGATTACGGCACGGCCCAGTTTCAGATCCCGGAGATACTCAAGGTGCCGCCGATATCGGAGCGTGGCACCATTCCGCAGATCGCGGCGCTCTTTGGCGGCGCGGAGAAGATGCGCTCCGCAGTCAATCAAATGCAAGCCCTTCTATACGCTTCCTAAACTATGACTCCACGCAACGCAAAAACTGAGGCTTCGAAATCGACCGCACAACAGCTCGGGAGCATCATCAAAGCGAGCCGCGACATCATGCGGAAAGACAAAGGGTTGAACGGCGATCTCGACCGGCTGCCCATGCTCACCTGGATCATGTTCTTGAAGTTTCTCGATGATATGGAAGACCTCCGAGCGGAGGAAGCGAAGCTCGCTGGTAAGAAGTTTCGTCCTGCAATCGAGCCGCCGTATCGCTGGAGAGATTGGGCAGCGAGACCAGAAGGAATCACCGGCCCGGAGCTCTTGGCATTCATAAACCAGGATGAAGCCGTTAGGCCGGACGGTCAGCGGAGCCTTGGCCTCTTTGCCTACTTGCGATCCCTGCAAAGTGCAAACGGTGACCGACGAGATGTAATCGCTAGAGTATTTGAAGGCACGGTCAACCGCATGGTGAGCGGATATCTCCTTCGCGATGTCATTAACAAAGTCAACGACATCCACTTCGCATCTCGTGACGAGGTTCACACGCTCAGCCAGCTTTACGAGGGTATGCTGCGGGAGATGCGGGATGCGGCGGGAGATTCAGGAGAGTTCTACACACCGCGGCCAGTGGTGAAATTCATCATCAGCGTTATCGATCCTCAGCTCGGTGAGACGGTTCTTGATCCGGCAGCGGGCACCGGCGGATTTCTCGTTGAAGCGTTTGAATATCTCAAGAAGACATGCAAAACGACCACAGACTATACACGCTTACAGCGCGGTACTCTGCATGGCATTGAGCCGAAGACGCTGCCCTATCTCCTCTGCCAGATGAACTTACTACTTCACGGTCTCGAATATCCAGAGATTGACCCCGGAAATGCGTTGCGCCTCCCATTGCGAGAAATCGGTGACAGAGATCGCGTTGATGTAATCGTGACTAACCCCCCATTTGGGGGCGAAGAAGAACGAGGGATTCTTTCAAACTTTCCGGAAGATAAGCAGACATCCGAAACCGCGCTTCTTTTTTTGCAGCTCATAATGCGAAAGCTTAGGAGGCCGGTTGGCCGTTCCAAAGGTGGCCGCGCTGCGGTTGTGGTGCCAGAGAGTGTTATGAGTGACGTTGGAGTCGCGCAACGGATACGGCAGGAGCTGATAACGTCTTACAACCTCCATACGGTTGTACGGCTACCGAAAGGAGTGTTTGAGCCCTATTCGGATATCCAAACCAATTTGCTTTTCTTCGATACCTCAGCGCAGACCGGTGGCGTGTGGTTTTATCAGCACGAGGTGCCGCCGGAGCGGCAACAAATGAGGAATCCTTGTTACACACAAACAGCGGCTCTGAAATTCGAGGAGCTAACACCACTGCTTTCGTGGTGGAAAGTGCGGCAACAAAATGATCGCTCCTGGTATGTGCCGGTTAGCGAAATTGCTTCCCGTGGTTATTCGCTGGATTTTCGAAATCCAAATGCTGTGATCACTAACGTCGGGCAGCCTTTGCCGGTCGCAAAAGAGCTTCAACGTCTCGTGAACACATCCGCTCAGGACATAGCGGCAGCACTGCAAAAGGTTCAGGAATTAGAGCTGAGCATGCATCATACGGGAAAGCGAGTTCCATTATCATCCTTCCTACAAAAGGCGAAGAACGAAGCCGAAGTAGCCGCAGATCGAGAATATAAGCAAATTACAGTGAGACTGTACGGGAAAGGCGTGATACTTCGTGGGGTGCTACGTGGCAATGAGATCAAGACACGCCCGCAATTCCTGGCAAAATCCGGGCACCTTATCATGAGTCGCATCGACGGACGCAATGGCGCGTTCGGTATCGTTCCCCCGGAGTTGGATGGTGCCCTGGTGACAAATGATTTTCCCGTGTTCCGTGTCGATTCGGACATAATCCTTCCAGAATTCCTTGCTCTCATCGTGAACTCATCCGCGTTCGTAGATGCTTGCAAGCGCTCAAGCAAGGGGACAACGAATCGCAAGAGGCTCCGAGAGGAGTTGCTGCTAAAGGAGGAGATATCCGTTCCTCCAATTGCGCTACAGAAAATAGCTGTGGATCTAGCGACTTCCATCGGGTCGGTGCGCACGAAATTATTTTCCGCAGCCACTATTGCCGATACGTTTGGTTCTATATTGTCTGACTACATCGAACAAGCCAATACCACTCATGAAGAGATCGACCGGCGCAAACACCGGGTAGAACTCTTTGGCGATGATCTCCGCATCCTCCATTCCGACGCGAAAGGCAATGATCGTCCCGACATTCCCCAAGATCGCACTCTTGATCGCGAGGTCAAGCTGTGCGAGGTACTGGTGGGCCAGGATGAGGTTCACGCGGTATTTCCGGAGTTCCGAGAGCATCGAGGTGAAGCTCAGCGTCGTGAAATTCTGGAACTCGTCGAGGTAGAGATAGAAGTCGCGCCGGGTTTCCTCGGGCACGTCGGCCCGGCTCAAGGCCGCAAGGCCGATCTTTGAAACGAGCATGGCACCAAGCAACGCCGCGGCGTCCTCCCCGATCTTCCCCTTCGCGAGGTTCACAATGAGGATTTTTCCGTCGTCCATCACCCGTCGGACGTCGAACGAGTCGCTTGCCTGCCCTACGATGCGATGGACAATCGGATTCGTGACGAACGCTCCCACTTTGTTCTGAATGGGCGCAATCGCTTCGGCGCGGAACCTGGCGGGATAGCCCTCGTATTCTTCGAGCCAGAAACTCCGGACGTGGGGATTCTGAATCCGGCTCGCGACGTGCCGACGGAAGCTCGAATCGGTGAGCAACCGGAGGATGTCGCCGAGCGTTGCGGACGGCTGATCGAGGAGCGCCAACAAGGAATTCCGTAAGATGTGTTCCAAGCGCGGACCCCAGGAATCGGCCCAGATCTTCTTGAACACTTCGAGGAGCCCGGCAGCCGCCAAGGGCCTCCGGAGAGGCGGCACGTTCTCCAACGGGTTGAACGCGAGCGGTTCCAGAGCGACCGGATCAAAATACAGAAGATCACCCCTGCGCTTCTCGGGAATCGAACGCAGCACCTTCTCCGCCAGGTCCCCGTGCGGATCGAGCAAGGCCACGCCCTCGCCATGCGCGATGTCTTGCGTGATAAGCGTTTCGAGGAGCGTCGATTTTCCAGTGCCGGTCTTGCCGATCACGTACATCGCGGCTCGCCGGTCGGCACGCTTGATGCCAAACGTCTGCCGCTCATTGCGGAAGTTCGTGCGGGCGAAAAACACCATGTTGCTGTGGAAGTCGGTCGGCATCTTTGTATCGTCCCGCGCAGAAATAACGGGCACAAGTCGAGGGAGTTTGCCGCACCCGGCACGTTTCCGCGCCTTGGAAGCTCCTGTGGGTTTTCTAGGCTGAGGTCAGTTCGTTACAAAACCACATTCCCAAACCATAAGGAGATGTCGTATGACCACAGCACAGATCGAATCGCGGCAGGAACGCGCCCACAAAGGCGTGCTTATTGCCTCACGGGTGGAGGGCGGCTTTCGCGTCCACTCCACCGATAACCCTTCACAGCAGTACTCGGTCGCCTGGAACGGTGAACGCCTGACGTGCACCTGCCCGGACTTCGAGTTCCACCACGCGGACCCCGACTGGCGGTGCAAGCACATCCTGGCGGTTGCGCCGTTCGACGATAACACGCCGGAACTGCCGGAACCGGCTGAGGATGGCATCGGGCACGAAGACCCGCCTCTCGCACCTGCTGAAGCGGCTGCTTCCCACGAACCACCGGAGAGCGCTCCACCGCGCAGACGGCGCGCTCCGAAAGACCCAACATCCCCGACGCACATGATCATCAAGCGCAGCGTGAGTCCTGACGGGCGCATCGACTCGGTTTCCGTCGAATTCTCGACGCCGGTCATCGACCTCCCGATCGGCGAGATCAAAGAGCGGGCTCTGAAAACCCTCCAGCTGCAGCGGGAGATCGTATCTTCCTTCCTGAAGCTGAACGGCCATGTGCGACCCGCCCAACCTCCAGCACCGCTGCGACCCGTGCCCATCGAACGGAATGGCAATGGACTTCCCGTCCTCGCCAGAATGCTCGATGTCGGCAAGGTGAACGGCAAGTGGGGCGATCGGCTCTGCATCGTCTTCGACATGAACGGTAACCGCACGCGCCTCTTCGGTTCACCGAAGCAGCTTGCCGAGCACATCGGAGCGGCGGGCTATCGCATCCGGCCCGACGAAGTCACTGCCGGACTGCGCCTCAACCTGCCCTGCCAGGTCGTGACGAAGCCGAGCGACGACGGCAAGTACCTGAACATCGAACGCGTGTTCGCCGTCGAGCGCCAGCCGGCCAATGGAGGGTCCAATGGCAGCCGCGTCCATTAACGAGAAGGAGGAACTGCTCGACCTCGTCGAGACGCCCCACCTCTCGCATTCCCGCATCAACCGTTACCTCACCTGTCCCGAGCAATACCGCCTCTACTACGTGGAGAAACTGCGGCCCAAGGTACAGGGCTCAGGGTTGGTGTTCGGGGCGATCATTCACACCGTGCTCGCCGAACTTTTCCGCGACGGAGCCGATCCCCTGAGCGCCTTCCTTACGCAATGGGAAGAACTCGTGGGGGTCGAGCTGCGGTACAAGGAACGCGAGACCCGGGAAAGCCTCAAGGAGAAAGGCACGAAGCTCATTGAACGGTTCCTTGCCAATGAGGTGCCCAAACTGCGGGCAATCCGGGGAGTCGAGGAGCGATTCGATCTCTTGGTCGGATCGCTCCCGCTCCCCTTCATCGGCATCGTGGATCTCGTCGCGGAAGTCGATGGCGGCATTGCTGTCATTGATTTCAAAACGGCGGCGTCCGGGTACGATGACTACGAAGTGGCGCTCTCCGACCAACTGACGGCATATTCGTTGGCCCAGCCGGAGGCGACCAAGGTGGCGTTTTGCGTGTTCGTGAAAACCAAAGAGCCGCGCATCGAGTGGCACTTTGCGGAGCGGACACCGATTGACCGGGCGGAGTATGTCGAGAAGGTCAGACTGAACGGCGAGGACATCCTTGCCGGGAAGTTCTACAAGCGGCCCGGCAAACACTGTTCCTACTGCGATTTCCTTTCCGTCTGCATGGGAGACAAGGAGAAAGCGCAGGAGACGCTCGTTCGCATCACCTGATTCCTTCGAGAGCCAAGCAATCTGTTTGGCTCTTTTTTTCGCCAGCCGGATGAGAGAAACGACGAAACCGACCCAGCTTGTTTTCGAAACAGGCCATCGAAGCGAAGCAATCTAGTACGCCGGTGTGACTCCTAGTGTATTGGCGAGGGACGTCATTATGTTGTAGCCGGTATCACAGCGATCAATTAATTCGCCATCAAACAACTGCCCATCTCGCATCTGCAGATGGTCATGGTTGGGGCATTCTACTTGACCCATCAATGAGGCACTGTCAAATGCGGCACTCTCCTTCGGCACAAATCCGTCGTTATCCACGTAGCTTAGGCGGGTGGTCTGTGGGAAAGCTCAGCCGCATTTTTCCAGTGGATGTGCGATCCTTGTCACCTGTGAGGATCCACCATGGAGCAGACTCGCCACTGAGACTGCTTTCGCCCATGGGCTTTCCGCGTCATCTAGTCGCAGGTCGCAAAACGACTGGGGAGGTCTGAGATCTTCCTGTACAAGATGCGAGAGCTGAGCTAAGCCAATTGGCTGCTTGTAGGGAATGGCGCCGCCGAGCTCGATTGCGCTCACTTTGTTAGCGGAACCAACGTACTCCGTAAATTCATCTGGAGAACAACCGATAATCGGGCCAAAACGCCCCCATATATCTGCCGGTCGACCGGTTGCGACGGAATATACGGTCGCTTCTCCTATGAGGGCCTTCTCGGGGCTCGACGCGTACAGAACCGCCCTAGAGCCGGTCCATTTCTCCGAGAACCGCTTTCTTATTTCAATCAGCTTTGACCCGGACAGTATTTGATGGGCATATTTTGGCTTGATGCTGACAAGGATGTCGTTGTTTAGTGAGTATCCTCCAACAGAAAATTTTGGCATCAAGCTTGGTAACTTTTTCAGGACGGCGGACCAAACAATAGGAAGAGGCGCCGAGCAAGACAGCTGAGTATCCCCGTGTCGATACTGTCTCGTTGACTTCGCGGCGCAGGCAAATCCGAATGACTCGAAAAACTTCATCTTCTCGTACCACAGACTTTCAGGAAGGGTAAAGTATATTTCCTTCGCAAGATGGCGGGATTCGAAGGTCATTTGGGAAAAAAACATCTGGCCTAGATCCAGGTCTTGAAAGTTCTGATGGATCCGCAGATGGCAGAATTTCGATTTTCGGCCGAGCTTCAAAATTGCAGAGGCTATTGCACTCTCTCCCTCGTAGGCGACCCACGCGATTCGCTCAGAGGATCTCAGTCCGGGGACTACCTTATTGTCAAACCAGCGGGCGATGTTTGGGTACATGGGCTGATTTTCCGCAATCAACCCGCGGAGGATCTTTAGGTCGTCAGTCGACCTCTTCACCTCGGTCTCTCCTAGCCTTGCGAAGTGAAAGTCGCCTTTACGCGAGAACAGATCGTGGTTTGCGGGCTTAGCGAATTGCTTCAGCATTGTCATCATTGTTTATTCTTAGGTTCGATCTTTTCAACAGTGCCATCACCGTTTCTCTTGATGTTATCTGGCCACTCAGCGAAAAACTTGGAGAGCTTGAGGTCTTGACTCCCGTAGCCCTTCGCTTCCTTCTTCTTTTCCTCTTCACTAGGGAAAGGTCAATCGAAGAGTGATCCACCTTTGGCTCTGAGCCATCAAAAGTAATGAAGTTCTCTTGCAACAGTTGAAGCATTTGGCGCTTGTTCAGCGCGCCGGGAACCCACTCATCCCAAGGAAATGGCATTCGCTTACCGACTCCCAATTCTTGACGAACTACACAGAGCGCGCAACCTTGAATTTTGTTGCAAAAGTACGCCGTTGTGTGGAAAACACAGCTCGACACGAAACTGGTCCGAACTCTTCGCCGTAGGCGAATGTAAAGCGAATAATGCATTGTGTCAAGTTGAAAGCCTTGTTCGCTCAGCTAGTCAGTCTCTTTCAACATTGCATTCCGCGGAGTACGAAACGAGCTCGGCCCCCGCTTCCGCTCGCTGTTCTGGATCTCGGCGGTTCCTAAACACCTTACTCAGAGTTCAAGAAGGAGGTGTGTCCTTATGCTTGGATCTTGTGCCGGCCCGAAGTGACGGAACATGCTCATGTTGGGGCTTCCAAAATGGCTTACCGGATGTGGCGAAATAGGTTCGAATAGCGTTCAGCCCCCGCAGCAGAGCTGGAATCTTTTCTGAAAAAGACGAAGCGTCGCTTGTAACTCCTACCGTATCTCCAGGTTCGAACGTGGAAATTATCTCGGGAGCGATTTTAATCATCTGCTCGATCTCTGGCAGCGGATACCGAGTGTTTGTGTGCGACAACATGGCGTTCCACGGCGATTTCACGCCGGTGCTCAGCGAGGGTGAATTGGAGCGCTTCATCCGTTGCCACTCGACGAAGTGATAAAACGCCGCGTACCTGTGGTGTACCAAACATCCGGGTATTCGGCGTTTTCTTCGTTTCGAGCTTCGATAGTTTTCATTAAGTTGCGTGGAATCAGTGGGCGGTTGCGATTCGACTCCCCCTCCCGGCACCAGCACCAACCCATTCAGAGAACATCAGCTAGGCAGGACAACAGCAGCGGGTAGACGCACTTCCGTTTCTGTGATCAGGCAGGAGGTGAGCTAGATCAGATTCAGTTCCTGCTCGGCCACGTTTCGATTCAGACGACGGAGCGATACCTCGGGTGCAAGCAGCGTTTTCACGAAGCGGTTAATGATCACATCGGCCTGGAGCCGGATGCGCCGTCGTGAGGAAAAGGCGTAGCAATTCGGTATCCGCTGGCCGACTTATCGAGACCGATCCCTATGACCCAATCTGGACAACTTGCGGGTTGCCGACGACACGGGCGCTAAGGAGCGGCAGCTCGAATATAATGACGGGTGTCCATGCCCTGACCTCTGGCACCAAACCCCCCTATGAAATGCAATCTCAACTCGGAGCGGGCGGCACGGACGATGGGCTGCATGAAAATGACTGCCAAGGCCGACAGCGAACGCTTCCAGAGCGGCGCGAACCAGTATGCCGCCTACCTCAAGACACCAGAGGGGCGGTTGCGCTCCGACTTGGCCTTTGCCAACCTGCAGGATTCTCTTGCCCCGCAAGTCAAAACTTCATTGTTTGCACTTGATCTCGGGTGTGGCACGGGGGCGACTGCGGTTCGCCTGGCCCGACTCGGCATTCACGTCACCCTGGTGGATTCCTCTCCCGCGATGCTGGATATGGCGAAACGCACCACACGGGAAACAGGAGTTACGGACAGAGTCGTAGTGCAACAGGGTGACGCTGCCCAATTGTCGGACCTGTTCCATCCGCGATCGTTCGATGTAATTCTTTGCCACAACATCCTGGAATATTGCGACGACCCGACTGCGGTGTTGCGTGGTGCGGCTCGCGTCTTGCGAGATTCATCGGCAATATTGTCCATTCTCGTACGGAACCGGGCCGGCGAAGTATTCAAGGCTGCTATCCAAGCAGGCGATTTGGCTGGGGCGGAAAATAACCTAACCGCCGAATGGGGAGAAGAATCGCTGTACGGAGGCCGGGTACGGCTATTTACGCCCGCCAGTTTACGAGCCATGATGGAGGAGGTGTCTCTGGCGACACTTGCCGAGCGTGGTGTACGCGTCCTTGTAGACTATCTGCCGCCACGGATTTCTCGCAGCGCCGAGTATGAGCGGATTCTTGAATTGGAACACAAACTGGGCAGCCGGCCGGAGTATGCCGCTGTTGCCCGCTACACACAATGCTTCGCGCGTTTGGCTTGATGGAAAGTGTTCATGAATAATGTCACCAACCAATCTTCGGCCATCCCATCCAGCGCGAAGGCCCCTGATGCCACGATTTCACTTGGCCTCGGACTCACCAACGAGTGCAACCTCGCCTGCGCCTTCTGCTATCGGGATCCAGCCCGCACCGATCGGCTCTCGCTGGATCAGGTGAGGTCCGTCATGGAACGACTGCCCGTCCGCTCGGTGAATTTGGGCACCGGGGAGAACGGCATGCATCCGGACTTTAAAGCGATTCTGGCGTATCTGCGCACACAGCCGGTCAAACTCACCATCACTTCCAACGGCCATAGCGTTGCAGTGTTGCAGGACGACGAGTTGCGGGCATTTCACGACATTGAGTTCTCTCTCGATTACCCTTCGCAGGCGGAGCAGGATGCACAGCGCGGAAACGGCAATTGGGAACTGATCCACCAGCAGGCAGAACGGTGTGTGAAGCTGGGTGTGCCTGTCACCATCGTCGCGGTCATGATGAAGGCAAACTACTTGCATCTGGCGGAGGTCGCGCGAGTAGCTAAACACTTTGGCGCTCCCCTGCGTGTGAACGTCTACCAGACGGTGCGATCGGACATTTATGCATTGTCCTACGAAGAGTATTGGGAGGGGTTCCGACGCCTCTTTGAAGAGAACGACGTAATTGCGATTGGCGAGCCGCTGGTGCGAGCGATGGCGGGCCTCCCGCCGGTCCGGGGAGGATGCGGCGTGAGCACCGTGAGGGTTACGCCACGCGCTACTACGCAGCCCTGTGTTTATTGGCCAGGATCGGGTGAGCCGCTGTCAGATTTCATCACGATGGGGCTGGATATTCTAGACTCCGCCCCGTTCGACCAAGCCCGCACTCTTCCCGCCGCATGCCAACCTTGCGAGTTTCGAGACTCCTGCCACGGCGGATGTGCCGGACGTCGACGCCTGCAAGGCGCCCTGCTAGAACCTGACTATTACTGTCCCGTCGTTCGCGGGGAACACCGAACCCTGCAAGTCCGTATGGCCGCGACCCGCGATCTGCCAAAGCTCAGCAGTTCCTGCACTACCGTAGTGATCGCCAGATAATGGTGACTCATGAAGAACGACATTAATTGCCCGAACCAGCCTGTCCGCTGCTTATTGCGTTCGTCTTATTTTGCGTCGATCCATTTGTCTGACCCCGTCACCTTGACGGCCACGCCCGAAATGAAGATGTGGAGAGGCTTTCCATCCGCGGTGCCGCGGTGCTCGGTTGAGATGAGCAGCGGTCCAGCCTTCTTGTAGCCTGTCCATGTTGCACTGACGAGGCTTGGCTTCTCGGTCCCGCCGTGGTGGAAGACAAGGTACTCGACTCGGTTGTTTTTGCCGACATAGAGTCCCCATGTGTCGCCGGGCGTGTAGCCGCCGGCCTCCGCGGGATACTTCACCGCGACCAACTCGGCCGAGCCGTTGCCCATCGGCAATTTCTTCATACCTTCATCGGTCACGGCGGCGCTGGTGTCCCAGTAGGCGTGGAGAGGGAACAAAAGCCAATAGTTATCGTTGACGAAAGCCCGTCCGATTCCGTTTTTCACGGCGTCGGTTTGGGTGCTGAGGTCGGTGCGAACGTAGGAAACCTTGACCGGCTTGCCGTCTTTATCCTTTCCCTCAAAGGAAACCTTGCCGGTCTTGGGCTCCCACTCCCACTTGTGAGCAGCTTTGAAGAGCCCGGTGATTTCTCCGTTCCAGGTGTAGCGGATGGCCTCAACTTGATCCCACGAATCGACACCGTAGGCCTTGGCAACTTGATCGAGAATTGGCGCACGCTGCTGTGCCCCGGAGTTTGGAGCAAAGACCAGCACTCCGCAAAGCAGAAAACCGATCACGGTTAAACGGCGGGTATTTCTCATAGAGTTCGCTCCTCGGTGAATTGAACGGATGTCGTTTTGGATGACGGCCAAAGGCTTCGGGATACAGACACCTTATGTCGGCTTGATTATTCGGGCACGGGCGGTTGCCTGAGCCGCCGAAACCCGATAACTACACCGGCCGCTACCACGGATCCGTATTCCAGCAACATAATCCAGCGCGGCAGCAGCCACGGAAGTCCAAGCGTCCGCAAATGCCAAACGTAGTAAGTTGGAATGATGCTGACTGTCCAGATGATGATGGGCACCGTCGACGCCGACCGCACGAAGGGCAGCAGCCACAGAAGGTACCACGGATATACGACCGGTGCACACAGAAGGGATGCTGCCATGGGCCAGGCGAATGCGCCCGCAGAAAACCGTGGGGCCTTGCGCCTCATCCAGATTGCGGTAAGAAAGCCGACGAGCACTGTCAGCCCAGCCACCAATTGCGGAGCCGCCACTCGCTCCAGCATTGCAAACGCTGGATCATTAAAGCGGAAACTCTGCACGTAAGTGCCGAGCGAGCCGATCGGAACCCGCCCGTGGTTAAGAAATGGAACGTAGAGTAGTCCGACCACGATCACCGCCAGCGTGGCGTCGCGCATACGAACGCGCCGCCAGTAGAGTGGCAGCAATACAATCGGCAGCAATTTCACGGCAACTGCAAGCCCAAATGCCAGGGCTGCAGCCGCGCGCCAGCGCCGTCCTAGTGCAGCAAAAGAAACCAACAGCAGCAACGCGCCGACAATATCGATGTGACCGCTACCCGCCACTTCCACCGCCAGCAGCGGGTTCCAGGCATAAGCCAGAACCCAGTGCGCTCCTTGGCCGCTACGACGCGATATATCGAGCAAAACGGGAACGATTGCAAAATCGCAGACTACAAACGCCACTTTCAGCGCAAAGACAGATTCATGAATCGCAGTAACGGCGCGAAAGAAAAGCTCAGCGCCCGCGGGATATGGGCTCGGTAAATCCGGATTGTTCAGCGTGCGGGTCTCGGCTGTGTGCAACTCGCCGAGCGCGGGATCGCTGGGAACGACAACATAAGGGCTATAGCCGAGCCGCTGCACGCGGCCATCCCAGACGTAGCGATGGATGTCATCATCTGAGCCTGGCGGCATCCGTAGAAACGCAAGATGCCACAGAGCAGCCAACACGAGGCCGATGACGATGATGTGGCGCGGGAATGTCGCGGTGGAAAAGAGCTCACGAATGGCGAGGAGGTATGCGATGCCAGCAACCGTCAGCGGGATAACGAAGGACGGTGCACCCATACTGCCGAACTTGCCTGAGCAGATCGTCAGCGCAACAAGTATGACAATGCCGAGAACGTACAGCCTGCGGGATGGCGTGAGTTCCACAGGTTTCACAGGTTTCACAGGTTTCCCATGGCTGTCCGCAACTGTGCCAACTGCTGTCCCCAATGTTTCAGCCAGGCCGCTGTGCGTGGCGCCCTGGCCGGAGCCAGCCGCAGTTCCTCGGCTAGCCGAGTTAAGTCGCTCTCCACATCGATGTCGTAGAAGGGATCTGTGGAGGCAACGGAAAGCTGCTGTCCATGAGCGCGCGCCAGCAGAGCCTTAAGCGCGCTCTTTGTACCCATGCCGTCGCCATCGAAAAGCGTTGGATGGGCAGCCTTTGCCCCTACGAGATAATAGCCGCCATCATGTGTCGGTCCGACAACTAAGTCGTGTCCGGTCAGCGCCTCGAACGCGCTCTCAAGAACCGAAGCCGGCAGGTGCGGGCTGTCGCTGTTGAAGGCAACCACGCGTTGCCGGCCCGGGGCTGTGAAGTGCGCAAACACCGAGGTCAAGCCGGCTGCAAGGCCTTCCCCTTCCTGTGCCATGACACCTATACCGCGCGCCAACCGCGTTAGTTCTTCGACATCCGAAGCAGGGCACATGATTGCGACATCCACAGTGTTCAACGAGTGCGTTAGCGCCATTGTGTCGTCCAACAGGCAGCGATAAAGCTCGGTGACCGCTTCCACTGGAAGGCTCTGAGCTAAACGGGTCTTGACCATGCCCGGCCGCGGTGCTTTTGCCATGATTACCAGCGTGCGGCCCCGACCAAGCGAATGCGCTGGATTTTCCTTGGAGGATTCCATAGAAGATCGCCGTACGTGTCTTGGACTGGGATTCACGCTGGCCGTGGCTTCCCGTTTCTACGGTGCCGGAAATAATAGCGCACTATCAAGCTGAGAATGAACCAAGCGGCCCCGACCGTGCCCTTCAGCGTGCCGCTGATCTTCGATTTTCCAATGCGCGGGTAGTAACTCACCGGGACTTCAACCACGCGGAAACCAGCGAGGGCACCTTTGAGGATCATCTCAACCGCCCAGCCATAGGTGGTCTCTTCGAGGGCGAGAGCGCCTAGTACATCTGCGCGGCCAGCGCGAAACGGGCCGAGATCGGTAATTTCTAGCCCATACAGAAGCCTGATCAGGCTGGAGGCGAGACGATTCCCAAACACCTGATGCCAGGGCAACGCCCCAGCAGAACGTCGCCCCTGCAGCCTGGAACCGAGTGTGATGTCCGCGCGGCCCTCAATGATTGGGGCTAAGAGAATCGGCAGTTCAGAGGGCCGATCGCTGTAGTCGCCGTCGAGGAAAACTACCACGTCAGGGCTACTTGCACCAGCCAGTCCGGCCAAACAGGCGCGACCGTATCCGCGACGGGGTTCGTGGATGACGCGAGCTCCCATCTTTGAGGCAATCTTGGGAGTCCCGTCGGTTGAGTCGCTATCTACAACCAGGACCTCAGTGACAAGATCGGACGGGAGGTCAGCTAAGACACGGCCGATCGACTGCGCTTCGTTGTGGGTAGGAATGACGACCGAGACTCGCACTTGATCCTGGCCCAAGTTACCACCACGGGGAAGATGGCCAGCGCCGCGCTAGCAAGGCGTCGACCCCCCAGGCTCGACCGGCCCGCCCCACCGCGAGCCCAAGCGACGCGAGCACCGGAACCAACAGTTCCCAGATCCACGCGGTGCCCCACTCCGAAATCCAAAGGCTGCCGAGATACAGGAAAGCCACAAACGCGGCCGGTCGGGTAAGCAGACCGATAACGAGCAGGATACCGAGAGAGATCTCGGTCATGGCCTGCATAGGGGCCGCCATCGCGGCGTGGTTTGCCGCCAGACCCATAACTTCCTTCCACACGCCCGGCGAATGACTCATCTTTATGTAATAGTTGATCAGGTTTGCGTAGCCCCCTGGAGTGTAGAGGCCCTTTCCGAGATTCTCGAAAAAGACCCACACCAACATCGCGCCAACCGTCAGACGAACAATTGCCAGACCGTTTGCGGCGGACAGTTGGTTGGTCACATTTTGCGTTGGAGTTGCGTTCGTCATCGTCGCGAACCTCGTAACCAATGGATGCGGTGCCAGTTTACGAAAGGACAAGCAGGAGCAGATATCTTAAACGGTTCCTACTGTTCGGGCTAGCGGACGCGCTAAATCTACAAATCTCCTGGATCGGTACCGATAAACGCATAAGCATCCAGGATTGCGAGGAGCGCGTTGATGTCGGCTTCGAAGACCAATGGATCGACAACTCCAGCATGGCTGATCGCGATCCGACCCTCACGGTCGACAAGAACGGTCAGAGCCGATAATCGGGTATGAACGCATCCACGCCGGCGCTCAGCGCGATATGGCCGACGAGGTTGCGGAACGTTTGGGCCGTTCCCCAGTTGAACCAGCCGCCATGCAGGTGAAGGATCGCAGCCCCCTTCCGAGCCTGCGTCGGTCTGGCCCACCAGCCAGATATGCCTCCGACCGAGTCGACCGCAAAGGTGACGCTGCCAGGGGCTGCGACGCGCTCCATGATGCCGTTGAACGGACCGCGAGCGGCGGTCCCTTCGAGCTTTCCTATTGCCAACCGCCACCAAGAGCCTGATAGACCTGGACCAGAGCGATGAGTTCGTTGCCTCGCGCCTGCGCCAGTCCCAGCTCTGCCGTAAGCGAGTTCGTCTCATTGGTCAACACTTCCAGGTAATCGGTAGTTCCGGCCTTGAAGCGAACCTCGGACAGTCGTGCCGCAGCCCGTGCCGATTCGAACAGGTGCTGTTGTTGAGCTGTGAACTCTTGATCCTTGCGATAGGCAACCAGCGCATTCGAGACATCGCGGAAAGCGCCTTGGATGGTCTGTTGGTAGGTCAGGACCATCAGAGGAGGGAAATTCGTGTTAATGAGGAGGTGTCCCTCCCGCTGCCTGCTGCGAAGTTTCTTACGCCCTTGCCGCCTTGACAACTGATTCCGGCGCTGCATCCAAAGTCGTTAACTTCGATTGCAGTGGCAACTCGACGTAAAAGGTCGATCCGTTCCCAATAGAGCTTTGAACCGTTACCGATCCGCGGTGCTGCTGCACAATCCAATCGGCAATGGCAAGGCCGATGCCAGCTCCGCCAAGCTCACGGCTTCTCGCCTTGTCTACACGGTAAAAACGTTCGAAGATTCTGGTCTGATCTTCCGTTGCAATTCCGATTCCTGAATCACGCACAGTAATGACGGCCTTTTCATCGCGTGCTTCCAGCAGCAGTTCGACGATTCCGGGCGGCGGCGTGTACTTGACGGCATTGTCGAGCAGGATGGCCAGCAATCGTTGCATGGTCCTGCGGTCCACCAAAACCGGCAGCTCGCAATCCGCGATCGCTTGCGTGAATTGCAGATTGCGGGACTCCACCAGTTGACGCCATTCGCTCGCGGTTTCGGCAATCAGTGAACGCAAATCGAGAAACGTCAGATGTAAATTCTCGCGTCCGGAATCGGCGCGGGCGAGGGTCAGCAGTTCTTCCACCAGTGACGAGGTTTTTTCCGCCTCGAGCAGGATGTGGCGTAAAGCTTCGCGATATTCTGCGTCTCCTCTCGACTTTCGTAGGGCAATCTCCGCTTCGGTGCGAATCAGCGAGATGGGTGTTCGCAACTCGTGCGAGGCATCCGCGGTGAACTGGGTTACGCGGAGAAAGGAGCTCTCAATGCGGGCCAGCATCTCATTCAACGTGTCCGAAAGCCGTTGGAGTTCATCTCCTGTGGCAAGTTTTTCCAGCCGGTCGCCCAAGTTGCCTCCGCCGATGCTTCTCGCAGTCCGCGCAATTGCATCGACCGGCCGCAAGGCTTTGCGGCTGAGCCAGTACCCTCCGGAGGCAGCGGCGAACAGCAACAGCGGAGCCAGCATCAGGAGATAACGCCGAAACAGAGACAGTGTCGCAATGATCTGATCTGTGGGAACGCCTGTCTGCACTGTGAATGAGCGGCCATTCACTTCAATCCTTTGCGTAATGAAACGGAAAGGTTTACTTCCGAGCTGACGGTTTTGAAACGAAGGGCCTTTGACGGCTGCGGGTGCCACGGGCGCAAATCGATTTTGTTCCAGCGTCGGAGCGCGGAAAATCCAGTTTCCATCTTCGTCGTAAACTTGCAAAAAGTCGCCCGAGTGTTCCAGAGCGTAAGCTTCGGAGGCTTCTTCCCGAAGCTTGGCTACTGTCATATTTTTTTTCTTCTGTGTTTTCAGGAAAGTAGTCAAGTCCTCGATCTGGGCGGTCAACGCATCGTCGGCAACGCTGTACAGGTCCTGCCGGAGGACAAACCACATGCCGACGCCAAAACAAAGCTGGGCCCCCGCAAAGATTGCCAGATACCATAAGGTGAGCCGAGAGCCGATGGAGAATCTCTTCATGATTGCCAGTCCGAACTAATCACATACCCGACACCGCGCACGGTGTGAATCAGCTTTTGCCGGTCATTGTCAGCATCAGTACAACCGATTTTGTTTCGCAACAGCCGCACAAAAGCATCCAGTGTATTGCTCCCTATCTCGCGCCCAGAGGCCGCAATCAGTATTTCCCTGGGAACAACTTTTCCAACGTCGCGCATGAGCCGTTCCAGCAAATCATATTCGGTGCGCGTCAGGCTGATGCGCGCCCCATCGCGGTAAACCTCCCGCGTGCAAGGGTCCAAAAACAGATCACCGACGTTACGCTGCGTTGTCCGCGGAGCAATAGCAGCTCTACGCACCGCGCGCAGCCGCAACAGCAGCTCGTCAAATGAGAACGGCTTGGTCACGTAGTCGTCAGCGCCCACGTCCAGACCGTTCACAATATCCGGAACAGAGTCTTTCGCCGTGAGCATCAACACAGGCGTGCTATTGTTTTCAGTTCGCATGTGCTTTGCCAATTCAAATCCATCCATCTTGGGCATCATCACATCGAGAATCACAACATCGAAGTCGTGGTCCCGGACCATCTGCAATCCTGCGACGCCATCCGCCGCGCACGAAACCGTGTGACCTTCTTCGCTCAGACCCTGGCGCAGCAACTCCAGCATCCGCCGTTCGTCTTCTACCACCAGCAGTTTCATGGAACAACCTGTCGGGCTGCGATTGGTCGAAACATCGAAGCACTAGGGTAGAACGCAAACACGATCGGCGGATAGAGTCTGAAAAAATATTAACCTTCCTTTAATAACGGCTTCACAACGCCTGCCTACTATCGCCAGTGACCTCAACCGGGCGAATTTCTGTTGCAGCGATACCACAGGCTCCTGAGTGAGTTGCATTCCGCCAGGAGCCGTCGTCAGGCCTCATCCCGTTTCGAGGTGCTGATCTCAAGGAGTTGAGTTTATGAAGCCAAAGCACTCATCCCGCTCTCTCTTTCTTGTCTTCAAGATGCCAATCCTGCTAGTCCTTTGGGCACTCCTGGGAGCGGTGGCGTCGGCCCAAAGCGGTCACGGAACAATCAGCGGACGCGCCGTGGACAAGGCGGGCGCCGTACTCGATGGCGCGCGAGTGAGGTTGCAACCGGGTGACATTGTGACCGCCACCGATGGGCAGGGGGAGTTCAATTTCATTGGGCTGACGCCCGGCAACTATACCCTCACAATCTCTTACGTTGGCTTCACGGATTTCACCAAGCAGGTCACGGTCGCTGCCGGGCAGGCAAACCACATCGAGGCCAGGATAGATATCTCCGGCAAGCCCGAGGAAGTCACGGTGATTGCGGACCGCCCTCACGGCGAAGCAGAGGCGATCAACCGGCAGCGCACTTCCGACAACATTCTTCAAGTTTTGCCGTCCGACGTGATTACCGCCCTGCCGAATGCGAATATTGCCGACGCCGTAGGCCGCCTGCCCAGCGTAACCCTGGAACGCGATGAGGGCGAAGGCAAATACGTCCAGATCCGCGGAACTGAGCCGCGCCTGAACGCCGTGACGATTGACGGGGTTCTCGTTCCTGCGCCCGAAGATAACGTGCGCCAGGTGAAGCTGGATACCATTCCCGCGGACATCGTCGAGTCGGTCGAAGTCAACAAAACGCTCTCTGCTAATCAAGATGCGGAGGCTATCGGCGGATCTGTAAATCTGGTTACCAAGACCGCGGGCGATCAGCCGACCCTGAACCTCGGCGTAATTGGTGGATTCACTCCCATTCTGAATACTCGAGCCATCGCCCAGGTGAGTGGAACCGTGGGTCAGCGCTTTGGAGCCACTAAGAAATTTGGAGCACTTTTCTCCGGCAGTTTTGACTATAACGGCCGCGGCATCGACGATATCGAACCGAGCCTCAATGACACGGCAGTCCCGAGTTACAACAGCATGGATGTCCGTGAATACCGGTACCGGCGTAAACGCTATGGTTTCGGCGGTGGACTGGATTACAAACTTGGCGATGGCGCAGGGCTTTACCTGCACTACTTCTACTCCGATTTCAGGGACTTCGGCGACAAGTGGGTGTATACCTTGAACGATGGCACCGGCTGTGACGGGACGCCGACGAACGGCTGCCCCCCGGAGAAGTTCTCCGGCTCCGAACGAGCGCCGGATTATCGGATAGGTAACTTAGCGATTGGCGGCAAGCACATCTTTACCAATTCGTGGTTAGCCTGGAATGTGTCGGCGTCCGCCTCATTGCAGACGGCAGCAGCGGGCAATCCGGGATTTGATTTCACGTATAACCCTAACGCTCCAACTACCATGAATGGCCAAGTGCCTGGTACGCCACTCTGCGCGAATATCACTCCGGCCCCGAATCCGTACCTCCCGCAGTGGACCCCAGGCTGCGACGCGGCGGGAGGCCCCTATTACACTCCGGGGAACTGGAACCTGTTGGATGTCAATACCACGTCTGGGAACACCTCACAGGTCAACTTGCAGGGCGCAGTATCGTACGCAACCAACTATCATCTAGGCAAACATAACGCGACCTTTGAATTCGGCTTCAAGGAGCGCAATGCTCATAAGGGCCAGAATGCCTATTCGCCGACCTACGACAATCCCACAGCGGCGGCACCGTTGATGACGCAGTACCTCAGCGGATTCACCAACCCGAACTACTACTTCAATGATTATCGGCTCGGGCCGGTCGTCCAGTGGCCCCAAATCCTGGGCAGCCTGCCTAACCTCGTCAGTCGGGGCATTCTCACGCTCGACTCAGGTGCTACCCACCTAGCCTCAGATGCGAGCAACTTTGAATATACCGAGCGCGTTTCGGCGGCCTACGCGATGAATACGGTCGATTCCGGACGCTTCCGTCTTCAGCTCGGGTTCCGCGTCGAAGCGACCCAGTTGGATACCTTGGGCTACATCGTCAAGAACGATAGCAATGGCAACTGGATCTCCACGACTCCGGCTCCGGCCAACAATTGGTACTGGAATCCTCTGCCCAGCGCACAACTGCGCTATCGGCTTACCGGCGACTCTGATCTTCGCGTTTCCTATGGCCGAGGAATCTCTCGTCCTAATCCATACGACACGATCCCTTACGTCGAATTAGACCAAAGCACCAATCCCTACTCATACACTTTCGGCAACCCCAATTTGGTACCGGAGCACGCCAACAACTACGATGTCTTGTACGAACATTACTTGAAGCCTTTCGGCGAGATCCAGGGCGGTTTCTTTTACAAACAGCTCAGCGCCCCGATCTACTACACGCAAAACTTGCCATCGAGCAGCGGTCCCTACCCCGGATACATCACCAGCACGGTGATCAATGGCACCCACGCCTGGCTGGCAGGATTTGAAGCTGCTTACATCCAGCACCTTGGGTTCCTGCCCGGAGGATTGAGCGGACTCGGCATCTCCGCCAATTACAGTTGGACGACTTCCAACTCCGGTCCTCTGCCCGGACGCCCAGACACTCCCGCGCTGCAGCGCCAGGCTCCGAGTACCTGGAATATCAGCCCCACCTATGACAAGGGCCGCTTTTCGACGCGCGTGGGGCTCTCTTACAACGGAGCGAGCATTTACCAGTATCAATGGCAACAATGCACTCTGGCAATTCAAGCCACCCCTGCTGGGTGTTCGGATCCCGCCAATCTCGGCCCCAAAGGTCCAGCGGGTGACAATTACTTCTACCCGCACTTGCAGGTGGACGCACAAGCCAGCTACCGCATAAAGAAGAATCTCACTTTCCTCGTACAAGGTCTGAACCTGTCGAATGAAGTGTTCGGCTTCTACAACGGCAGCCCAGACTACGTGAACCAACGCGAGTTCTACAGCCCGACATATTCCTTCGGCCTGCGCTGGGAGCCACGCAGAGAATATTGACGAAAGGCGCAAACAGTCCTGAAGAGTACCCGGTTGTAGGGGAGCCTCAGGTTTCTCGCGTAGCATTGTGCCTTCGGGCAAGCCTGAGAATAGCCCATTTAAGAAATCCGGTTAAGAAATAAGGAGCCCCACAGATGAAGAACAGGACGTCGCGCTCTAGCCCCACCAGGATGTTTGCACTCTTCATGGCTGTCTTCGCGTTGGGATGTGCTTTTGCGAGCGTCTCCACCGCGTCCGCCGAGAGATTTGCCGTTACTAATAAGATCCACATTCCCGGCCAAGGCGGCTGGGACTACCTCGCGGTCGATGAAGGCGCACGACGACTGTATGTTTCTCACGGCACCCAGGTCGAAGTGATTGATGTTGATTCGGGCGCAATCGTCGGCAAGATCGAGAAAACTCCCGGCGTACACGGAATCGCCATCGCTCCGGAACTGGGAAGGGGATTCGTCAGCAATGGCCAGTCCTCAACGGTAACGATCTTCGATTTAAAGACGCTAAAGACGATCTCGGAGGTCGCGGTTGGCAAGAAGCCGGACGCAATCATTTATGACCCCGCCACGGCGAGAGTTTTTGTATTTAATGGCGACAGCAAGAGCTCCACCGCGATTCAGGCGGCGGACGGAAAAGTGGTGGGAACGGTTGATCTTGGCGGCGTTCCCGAGTTTGCGGTCGCTGACGGTTCAGGGTATGTTTACGATAACGTGGAGGATGCGAGCCTGGTCCTGAAGATCAACGCTCGCTCGCTGAAAGTCGAGCAGCGCTGGCCGACTGCGCCTTGCGCTTCGCCTTCCAGCATGGCGATGGACCGGCCAAATCGGCGGTTGTTTCTCGGCTGTCGCAGCAAAGTTATGGCAGTCATGAATGCGGACACAGGACAAGTGATCACTACGCTACCAATCGGCGATCACGTGGATGCCACGGCCTTCGACCCTGAGTCCCGGCTGATCTTCAATTCCAATGGAGAGGGCACCATCACGGTGATTCACCAGGACAGTCCGGACAAGTATTCGGCTGTCGAAAATGTGAAGACGTTGCCCAAGGCGAAGACCATGGCGCTCGATGCAAAAACCCATCGTCTTTTCCTGTCCACGGCGGAAGCGGGTCAGTTTGAAGTGCTGGTGGTGGGCCAGTAAATGAAGCTTGTCCACAAATTGCAGATTGTTATTCTTCTCGCCTGCGTTGCGTGCTCACGCTCGTACTCGCAGACTGCACTGCAAACCGAACCGGTTGAGCTGCAATTGCAAGTGAGCACACCCTTCCACTTCGTCGCCTATGGAGATTCGCGTTTCCACGATCCCAAGGACACCAAAGCGGCAAATCCCGCGGTGCGCCAGGCGCTGGTACAGGCGATTGCGCAGACCAATCCTGCGTTCATCTCCTTCGGAGGCGACATCGTCTATAACGGCTACGACAAGGACGACTGGAAGGTTTGGGACAGCGAAACCGTGGTGTGGCGCACGGACAAGATTCCGGTTTATCCCGCGCTGGGCAACCACGATCTCCACGGCGATGAGAAAACCGCGCTCGCCAATTATTTCGAGCGCTTCCCTGACCTGAAGAACAGCCGCTACTATTCCGTCCGCGCCGCCAACACTCTCATGCTCGTGTTGGACAGCTCCCAGGACGAGACCTCCGGCCCGCAAGGGCAATGGCTCGCCCAGAAACTGGACCATCTTTCTGGCGATGTAGACTTCGTGTTCATTGTTCTTCACCATCCTCCCTACACCAGTTCGTCGGATATGAAGATATTCGGGGGAGGGCACTCTGGTCGTTCTCAGGAGCAAGAGCTGGCCAAGATGCTGGAGGCGCGACAACAGAACCTCCGCGCCCGAATTGTCGTTTTCTCCGGGCACGTACACAACTACGAACGCCATGAGCACGGCGGCGTCACCTATTTCGTGACCGGTGGTGCGGGAGCACACGCTTACCCGATTGAACGCGCTAAGGACGATCCTTTCCAGAGTAAGGACGTGAATTACCACTACCTGGAGGTGGATGTCGATCGCGGCCACCTGAAGGTCACCATGCACCGTCTCGACCTGGCAAGCGGCAAAGCCGTGTGGACGGAACCTGACTCGATCGTGATTTCGGTGCCGGCAGCGAAGGCTGCAGCGCAAGGCAAGTAATCGTTTTGGACGTCAAAAGGAAATTCCAACTAGCCGAGATCGTTGCGCTAATCCACGTAAGGGTATCAGTTCGCATATTCGCGGCCCCGCTGTTGGTCGTGCTGCTGGCCGCGCTCTCGGTACCGGCTGCTGCGCAGGGCGGCCCGCCCTACTACACCAATGATCCGGGCACCCCCGGCGATCTCAACTGGGAAATCAATCTTGGCTACATGCCCTTCCTCTACAGTAATCACTCGGTCTCCCACACCCCCGACGTCGACATCAATTTCGGGGTCGGCGATCGCATCCAGCTCACTTACGAAAATGCCTGGTTACGGGTGCAGGATCCCTCTTCCTCGACTAAGTTTGGCCTGGGGCAATCCAATCTTGGTGTCAAATGGCGTTTCTACGACGCTGGAGAGTCCGGCCTCTCAGTCTCGACCTTTCCCCAGCTCTTCCTCAACAACCCTAACGACGCCGTCCGCCGCGGCATCACACCTGCCAGTCAGGCTTTCCTCCTGCCTTTCGAATTCTCCAAGAAATTTGGGCCCGTCGGTGTCGATTACGAAATCGGCTATCAGTTTACCCACAAAGGACCGAACGCGTGGCTCACCGGCCTGGTCCTCGGCCACGATTTCACTTCAAAATTCGAAATGGACATGGAGTTCTATTCCCAAGGTGCCTTCCACCCTTCCGACTACCAACCCACAATTGGTGTGGGTGCTCGCTACAAGATTCATCGCCCGGTGATTCTTCTCCTCATGACCGGGCGGAGCCTCGAACCCACCGGCACCGATCAGTCCTATTTCGTTGGTTATTTCGGACTTCAATTTCTGCTGCCTCCCAAGTCCTATCAATCCGATAGTCCTCATTCCAAAGTGCGCTTGCACTGATGGAAGACGTGCCGCATGATCTTCCCCGCATTTTTTTGTCGGCTATCGGAGTCTGAGTCGGGTCTGTCCTGCGCGCAAACCTGTAACCTACAAGGGCGCCCACTGTGCTAGAGTTTCGGGCATCCGAAGCCCATTCTCCGGACTGGGACCATTCCATGTTCCGAACTGCACCCTTACTCGCCGCACTTCTCTTCGTTTGGTGTCCCTTTTTCGGCCAACAAGACGTTAGGCAGCAGCCATCGCGATCCAGTTCCCAGACTGCGCCGGCGGCTCCCGGAAATCCTGTCGTCCTCTCGCCGCACGAATTGGCAAAGCTCACGGCCCGCACGGATTTGGTTCTGGTTCCCGTCATGGTGGCGGATAAGTCCGGCAAACACGTTTCAGGCCTGCAGAAAGATGCATTCCGCATCGAAGAGAACGGCAACGTCCGCAGCGTATCCGTGTTCGAAGAAACGAAAACCGAGAAACTGCTCGCCCGCGGCAGGAATAACACGTTGGAGGGTTACTCCAACTTCGTCCCAGGTGAAGAACATTTGTGGCGACTGACCGCCATTGTCCTCGACACGATCAATACGCCTTGGATAAGGCAGTTGGAAGCGAAGAAACAGCTCATCGACTACCTGTTGCGCAGCGCATCGCAAGACGAGCCTATGGCGCTCTTCGGCCTCAATGGCAGTGGCCTTCTCCAACTGCATCCCTTCACCACCGACACCAAAGTATTGATCGATGCCCTGCAGAAACTGAAGCTGTCGTTGAGTTCAGAGGAGGCAACTCAGCCCCCGGAAGTATTCACCGACGACCCGTCCGAAGAGCAACAAGGCTCGGAGGAGGAACAACTCATAGGCACTTTCATGCAGGATTTCACCGACTCGTTCTCCGCAAACTACCAACGCATCGCGACCCGTGAGACGCTGGTCGGCATGACGCAACTTGCGCATGCGTTCCAGGCGATTCCCGGCCGCAAAACGCTTGTCTGGGCGAGCGCCGGCTTCCCGTTCACGATCGACGATCCGCAATCCTTCGCCCGCCAGGGCGACGAACTGCGGAGCGAATACCAAGAAGCGTGGCGCGCCCTCAATTCCGCCAACATCGCCGTCTATCCGGTGGATTTGAATGCCCTGGATTTCAGCACCAGGAATCTGCCCAGCGCGAATTCCGGAATCTCCTCTACTCAAATCAACAACATGAAAGGGATCAATGGCCCCAGGTCGGCAATGAAACTGCCCTACGACAAAGCTGCACAGCAACGATTGACCCTGCATGCCTTCGCCGATGCCACCGGCGGCCGAGCCTGCGTCACGGTGGACGAACTAGAAAAGTGTTTCGCCGAGGCCGTCGATGATTCGAGGGCCTACTATTTGGTCGGCTACTATCTTGGAGGGGACACGCAGCCCGGATGGCGCAAACTCAAAGTAAAGGTTGCAGGCGACGGGCTCCGCGTTCGGTACCGCAGCGGATTCTACGTTACACCGAAAATTCAGGACTCTGCCGAACTCCGGCGTAAACAACTCGTCGACGCGCTCGCATCGCCTGTCCAATACACCGGCTTGCGACTGACTGCCCGCGTCTTGCCGCCCTCCAGCGACCAACACACGACTTCGAGCACCGGAAAAAAGAAGCCTGTGGAATTCATGCTCGGGGTGATGGGCAATTCGATAACGATCGACCGCGAACAGGGAAATGCAATCGACCTGGAGGTTATCACTCTGGCGTTCGACAGTAACCGCCAAAGTGTCGCCACCACATCGCAGGCCATCGCCACCGGACTGAAACCGGAAATGATGCAGAAAACCTTGCAAACCGGCCTCGGAATTCCTGAAAAGCTCGATCTCCCTCCCGGCAAATATGAAGTGAAATTTGCCGTCCGCGACAACTCCAGTGGACTCCTCGGCACCGTGAGCGTCCCGATCGAACTAAAGTAGAAGGCGCTCTTATTCGTACGCGGGAGGGCGCTTCTCTTATCAATGGTGGGGCAAGATCTCGGAAACCCACTAACGCAAAGCCGCAGTGTCTGCATCTACGGATGCGAAACTGCACGGCGTGCAGTGAATGGCCGCACCATCCCCGTCAGAAAACAAGAACTGCGGAACAGGGAGGAAGCAGCGAAGCGCATCGACCGAGGAATAAGTAATATGATCCACCAATTCAAGCCTACATCTCCACAACTCCTGGATTGTCGGCTACCCGGAGAGCGCCGGGATAAACCGGCATGTTGTAGGGGATGAAAGAGCCCTGCAGGAAAGATGCTAGGTCCGCGCACGGGATGCGGGAGGCTGGGCCGCAAACGCTTTTTTTGTTCCCAACTTCTTTCCAACTTTGACACAGCCAAGAATACTCTACGAACAACCCGCCAATCCCAGTCACTTTTTCCATATTCCTTACCATTCCTCCACTTTGCCACGATTCCATCAGGGTATGTAACTTCCCCGATGGGCGTCCCCCTGCCGCGATGATCGCGCGCGTTGCTTTCGTGTTACTCATCCAGGCTCAGCACATGACTTCCCATGACTTCCCTACACGGATGCGCTCTAGACTTACTAATCGTCGTGCGGTTCACTACAAACCGATCCTGTTGAACTACTTTCCCGCGGCGACGGCGTTTTTCTCGATCGCCTCCCAGAGCTTGAGACGCGAGCACGGCCGGCCGACTTCAAAGCGCCTGGGGGAACTCAAACGGCTCAAGCGGCCGTCGCCAAACAGGTCGCCAAACGGAACAACGAGCCGCATAAAAAGAGAATCGGAGCCCTGATTTTTGCAATCTCATCAGATAGTAAATACAGGTGCAATCGACCGGCAGGAGGGTTTCGTCGTGGCTACCAACTCACTCGCGAATCTTGGCTTCTCCAGCCCGCCTGCACCTGAAGCAGCCGCTCTCCGGGTAGCGGAACTGGTACGCCTGCAGAAGTTTGCGCAACGGATCACCTCCACTCTCGACCTTGAAGAACTCGTTCCGCGGATCGTCGATGAGGTTGCGGCATCGCTCGGCTGTGTCGAAATTAACCTTTATCTCCGCGATTCTGAACAGGATGAATTCATACTGGTCGGTGTTCACGGCTGCACCGTTTACCACAGGGGCCATCACCTCAAGAAAGGCGTCGGAATGGTGGGACATGTCGCGGTCACTGGCAAAATGCACTATGCTCCCGACGTCGCTCGCGACCCCTATTATGTGGCCTGCGAGCCGGATACTCGCTCCGAAGTCGCCATCCCGCTACAACGCGAGGGAGATCTGGTAGGAGTTTTCACCGCCTCCCATTGCGAGCTAAACGCCTTCTGCCCAGACCAACTGAGGCTGCTGCAGGGATTGTGCGCTCACGTTGCGGTCGCGGTACACAATGCGCGGCGCTTCAACGATGAGCGCCAACAACGCGAGCGCATGAGCCGCGAGGCCGAAGAAGCTCGCTCGATTCAGCAGGCTCTGTTGCCTCGCAGCTCTCCGCTGATTCCAGGGTTTTCGGTGTCGGGGCTTTCTGTTCCGGCGGGCTCCGTCGGCGGCGACTGGTATGACTTCATTCCGCTGCGGGATGGATGCTGGGGTCTGGTTCTGGCCGATGTTTCGGGCAAGGGCACAGCGGCGGCGCTTCTCATGTCCGCGACTCGCGGCATGTTGCGTTCGCTGGCGCAAACCGGGTCGGGACCCGCCGAGGTGCTCACGCGTCTCAACAACATGATGATCGAAGATTTTCCCAGCGGCCGCTTCGTCACCATGGTGTATGCCGAACTCGACCCGTCCAGCCGCATTTTGCGGATTGCGAACGCCGGCCATCTGGCGCCGCTGCTGGTCGAGCCTCGCGGCCACCGCTGGATCAATCACGAGCATGGCTTGCCTTTGGGAATTTCAGCCAGCAAGTTCTCGGAGACGGAAGTGACGCTCGGCGAGCATTCGCGCATCGCGTTTTATTCTGACGGAATCACCGAGGCTGACATCGATTCCGGGGAAGAATACGGCCCAGAGAGGCTTCTCGCCCAAATGCAATCACCCGACGTTACGCTGGATGGTTTGCTGGCGGATGTCATGAAATTTGCGAATGGCAAGGGGCTGCGCGACGATGCCACCGTGATTCTGGTGCGGGCGCGCGGATTGGAACCAGGCTCCAGCAAGAACGCCTGACGCAAGTTGCTGTATCGGAACGCAGGGGCACGACTGCGCGCGTTAGAAAGAAAGCTTCAACGTGAACTCGATCGCGCGTGGCGAACCGAGAGCAAAAACGCCCGACCCTAAGCCCAGGCGGTTGCTGGCGGGCTGCTCGCCAGGGGTGCCATTGATGGTGCCGGGAGTTCCGCTCAACACGCCGCTCAGCGGGCTTGCGGGGCCGTCAAAATTGGCGAAGTTCATTACGTTGTAAAAGGAAATTCCCGGCTGCAGTTCGACGTTCTCCCTGAATTTGTAGATCCAGTTCAGGCTCAGGTCCATGGCATGCAGCCAGCCCATGTTGGCCTCATTCGTCGGCGCCAGTGGGACGGGTTGCTGCACACCTCCGAGCCCAACCAGTTGCGACAGCGTGAACAGACCGTTGTTGATCAGGGTCTGACCGGCGGGCGTGGGCACGCCGGCAGCGATGCTGTTGTTGTAATTCTGGATCACTGTGTTGATGTTGTTGGCCTTGATGCTGCGGCCAAAAGAACCGATGCCGGTTCCGGGCAATACATCTCCATAGCCGCCGTTGGAGCCGAAGCTGCCATCGCCGGTACCGTCGCCCGTAATATCCGTCAGAAAAATTCCACCTGGATTTCCACTGGGACTGAGGGTGGGAGTGACCGGCAAAGGGCTGTAGAAATGCCCAATCACGCCGAGGCGGAACTTGTAAGGCAAATCCATCGATCCGCCAAACGAAAGCTGATTCTTGCGGTCCAGCCCGTTGGGACCGAGGTATTTGAGGGGGTGGTTGAAGTCAGTGGCAATGTTGATGAAATCGTTGTCGGTTGCCATGGCCACGTATTTCGACAGCGAATAAGAGACCTGCACGTTCATGGCCCGAATGTAGCGCGTGGGAGTCTTCAGATCTTGTTTGAGGGAAAGCTGCAGCCCGTTGTATACGGCACGACCGCTGGGGAACAGCATCTGGTTGGCGCCCACGTTGGGGTTGATGCCGGGGAACGCGGCAGCGGGTTCTCCCACGACGGCGCACGGGACGCCAAAGCAAAGGGAATAGCCCGAATCAAGGCCGTTGCCTGCGTAGTCCGAGATGGTGGCGGGCCGGGGCACCCAGGTTCCAAGGTCGGTTGTACCAGTTGCTGGATCGGTTGGACAGTTACCCGTATAAGAGCCGGTAATCGAGCTTATTCCGCAGTTCGCGAGGGTTGTGTTGACGGCGGTCTGGGCCGCGCCCTTATTAAAGAAGCGCGCATCCCCGACGTGGTTGGTGTCGATGGCCAGCAGACTGTGCGTTTCGATGTTGCGGAGGTAATCCGCCGTGACGACCATTCCCTTGCGGATCTCTTGCTCAATGCCGAAGTTCATCTGTACGGAACGAGGACTGACGTATTTCGGATAGAGCAGGTCTGTGCCCGTGACATCGAGCCCGTCCGCAAGTGTGTTTGGATTGTTGACATAGGACGGATTGACGGCCGGTCCAGCCGAAACCGTGGCCGCCTGATATTGTTGCTGATTCGCCAGGATCTGGGAGGCGACGGTGCCGATGGCGCCCCCGCAGATTCCAGACCAATCTTGAACAACGCCGTTGGGTAAGGTGAACTCGCCACCCGAGCCGCCTGAGCAGACCGTCGGATTGGCTAAGAATAATCCACTCGCAAGGCGCGCGGGTCGGTCGAACTCGAGGTTGTTCCAGATCGAGTTCTCGTAGAAGAGTCCAATGCCGCCGCGAATGACGGTTTTGCCGGAGTGCCGCGGATCCCAGGCGATTCCGATCTGTGGAGCAAGATTCTTGTTGGGTTGATTGACGCGGGCCCCGAGGTTTGAGTAATACTGATTGTCAAAATTCTGGTTGAAAGGCTGCGGAAGGCCGGGCAGATCGGCGTCGGAACGCCCGGTATCGCGCACATAGCGGAGGCCGTAGGTCAGGGTGAGACCTGGCTTAATCTTCCAGGCGTCGCCGAAATAGAAAGACAGTCGATTGTCAGGACCAGAGCCGCCGGCGGGAAACCCGAAGGCTGGAATTTCCGAATCGTAGCCTTGTCCGTTGCCCAACTGTATCGTGTTAGCCGGATAGTTGAGAGGGTTATTGCAGCCGTTTGGGAACGGCAGAGTCGGGCTGGGAACGCAATCGCCCACGTTGGCATTGACCGCTGGTCCCAACGCCAGGAAGCTGGCAAAACCGCCGCCAAAAATATGATTCAGGCCGCCGCCGTAGCGGAGAATGTGCTTACCCACGGCTTTGCTGCCGTCATACTTGAACTGATGATCGGACTGGTAAGTCTGCTGGGGCGCCAGGAAGCTTGGTCCGGAGCAGAAAGGGTCAGCGCCCGGAGTCAGGCAATCGGGATCGCTGCCGATGGCAAGTTCTATGCCGGGCAACGGGTTGAAGATCGACGATCCCGCAACTGCATCGACAATGCCGTTGCGGAACTTGGTGTAACCGAAACGAATGCTGTGGGTGAAGCCGCCGGTGATAAAGTCCAGCCCGACCGCCTGCACCGGCGTGTGGTTGACGTTGCCGAAGGGCTGAAAGGAGTTGGGAATAATCGCGAGTACACTATGATTCTGATCGTAGGAAAAACGGTAAAACAACTTGTAATTGTTGGTAATCTGCCAGTCCAGCCGCGCTAGTCCTTCGGCTTCGCGGAAAGGGGAATCGAAGCTCTGCCCGACTATTTGTGTATCAAAGGGCGGGCCGGGTATCACCGGATCGAGCAAGTCTTGCTTGGTGCGTTCCGCGTCGAGGAAGAAGAAGACTTTGTTCTTGATGATGGGTCCACCGAAGTTCCCGCCGTATTGGTTGCGCTGAAAATAATTGGTGCTTCCGCCAGGCAGCGCCGCGTTGAGCGACTGATCGCGGAAATAGTAGTAACCCTCGCCGTGGTACCCGTTGGTTCCCGACTTCGTGGTCACGTTGACGGAACCGGACGAGGTCAATTCCGTGGAGAGATCGAGTGAAGACTGCTGGATCTGGAATTCCTGGATAGCGCCCTCGGGAACGTTTTGCGTAGTCGTACCCACGGTTTCGTCGCTGATGTCCAGGCCATCGACTTCAATGCGGGCGGTACGCCCGAAGCGTCCGCCAAACGATATGGACGAGAATCCATTCTTGGTGGGATCGAAATTTCCGCCGTCTTGAATCTGCACTCCGGGCTCGAGCTGTGCGAGATCCAGAAAGTTTCGGCCATTGATCGGCAGGTTCTCGATCTGTTGCGTAGTCAGGACGCCTTGTATCGTCGCTTGTTCGGTGTTGACGGCAATGGCGGAAGCCTGCACCTCTACCAACTGGTTTGCCTGCCCGACCTGCAGCCTGGCATTACCCGATGCGGTGACTCCCACTTGCACGGTCACAGGGATCTCAGTCGTCTTGAAGCCCGAGGCCTCGACGCGGATCGTGTAATCTCCGGGGGTGAGCGCTCCCGAAGTGTAGGCGCCAGCCGAGGTCGTGGTTACAGTGATCAGACGCCCGTTGGACTTGTTATTAATGATGACTTTCGCGCCGCCGACGACCGCGCCACTGGGGTCGGTGATCGTACCTTGGATACTGCCGGTTGAGGCCGTCGTTTGCGCTGACAGGCCGACGTGGAACGCGAGCAGAATACCAAGGGTTGCGAGAACAAAAGCTGTTTGATTCCTCACGGTACGCCGCAGAAGGAGATGGAAGCTGACTGACATGGACTCATTCCTTTCAGACGTCACGAAAATGAACGCACGGTGCCGTGCCGACACAACATATCACACTTTTTCCCTGCAGATGACCGACGCAGGGGCCGAGATTTTTTGCGGAATCACTCACAACGCAAGTTCTCTGTCAGAAGTGGTCGGGGTGAAGTTGGATCAGGTACCGGAGGCATTCGGAGCGGCACACCGGGCCGTGCGGACTTAGTCCCGGATAACGGGCACTTCTGAAATAATCACCAGGAGTATGGTTGCCGATAATCCGGGAGCCGTACTGGCCAAATTTCGGAGACTTCGATAAAGTGATGGACCGCATTGGAGGATGAAAAATGTTCTGCGCAAAATCGCTTGCGTACCTGCCGCTCTGCGTGTGCCTTCTGTGTGCCGTGCCCGCGTCAGCTCTCGACGATGAAATGCACGCCCATCATCACGAAACTACCGAACAGCTCGGCAAGGTTTCGTTTCCGATCTCATGCGCACCTGCTTCCGAGAAAGCTTTCGAGCGTGGCGTTGCTCTGCTCCATTCCTTCGGATATGAAGAGGCCGAGGAGCAGTTTGTCGAAATCGCCCAGACGGACACGGCGTGCGCCATGGCTCACTGGGGCATTGCAATGAGCTTGTTCCACCAGATCTGGGAGCGGCCACAGGAGTCAACGCTGACGCGGGGCCATGAGGAAATTGAGAAAGCGCAAAAAATCGGTGCTAAAACCGAGCGCGAACGCAGCTATATTTCCGCCCTGGCCGTGTTCTATCGTGATCCTGCCACGAACGACTACCTGAAGCGGGCCGCCGCATACTCGGACGCAATGGGAAAACTCTACCAGCAGTACCCCGCAGATTTCGAGGCGGGCGCGTTCTATGCCTTGTCCTTGCTGGCGTCCGAGTCCCCGGACGACACGTCGCTCGCCTCGGAAAAGAAGGCGGTCGCCGTTCTCAACCCGCTGTTCCTGCAGCAGCCCGATCATCCAGGCATAGCGCACTACATCATTCATGCCTGCGATTCCCCTCAAATGGCGCCCATGGGACTCGACGCCGCCCGCCGCTATGCGGAAATTGCCTCGTCGTCAGCACACGCGGTCCACATGCCCTCGCACATCTTTGCCCGGCTGGGGCTCTGGCAAGAGGATATCCAGGCGAACCTGAAGTCGGTGGCCCTGACGCAGAAGTCCGGTGAGATGTACATGCATGGACACGAATTACATGCCATGCACTTTCTTCTTTATGCCTACCTGCAGACCGGTCAGGACGAAGCGGCCAGGCAAGAGGTGGAGCAATCGAAAAAGATTCTGGCGACGGCGCCCACGAATGGCGACGATTCAGGAATGCTGGAATACTACGGCTTCGCGGCGGCGCATTTTCCTGCGCTCTATGACTTGGAGATGCGGCACTGGGCGGATGCCGCAGCGCTCCAGCCGGCGGCGAACGCATCTACGCATTTGCAGATGATCACCTATTGGGCGCGGACGATCGCCTCCGCGCATCTGGGCGATGTGGAAGCGACCCGCCGCAATGCGCAGAAATTCGACGAAGCGGAAGAGGCCACTCGCAAGTCGAAGTATGCCTATCTGCTTGATGGCCCGAATTCGTCGCACGGCGAAGTACACGCCTGGCTGGCTTTTGCGGAAAAGAAAAACGACGAAGCGTTGCGGCAGATACGCCAGGTCGCGGACACCCAAGATAAAGTGGGAAAAGCAGAAGTCGACATTCCGGCGCGCGAGATGCTGGCCGAGATGCTGCTCGAACTCAACCAGCCGGAGCAAGCCTTATCGGAGTATGAGAAGTCCATGAAGATTGATCCCAACCGCTTCAACGCGCTCGCCGGCGCCGCACGCGCCGCCGAGTTGGTTCATCAACCAGTAAAGGCGAATTCTTACTACGCGCAACTGTTGAAGAACTGCGAGAACGGAAGCCACTCGGACCGCCGCCCGGATGGCATCGAGCCTCAGGGCGGGGCATGGATACTGCAACCCGTGCTCCAGTATGGCACGAGCCGCGCCGGGGGTGGCAATTACTGGGCGATCGCCAGTTGGTTGGTGAGTGGTGAGGTCTACGCTTTCTTCAGCCCGCTGGAGACGGTTTATCCGGGCGATTCGATCTTGGGCTATACCGAGATGACCGCTGCCTCTGGCAGCACGCCGTACTGGACGGTAATGGCGAAGGACGAAACGAGAGGTACTTATTCCTGGATCAAAACCCACCACGTTTCGGGCCAACATTGGACTTGGGCGTATGCTGCCGTCCTTGAGGCGTATAACGTGACTTCGTGCTCCCAGTTCCCCGCAAACGGCAAAGTCACTTTTAACAAGGCCACGGTCGACCACGGATTTCCGTACTACGATGTCGAATCTGGAAACGGGTGGGTTGGCCAGATTTTTGCCTACGGGGGCCCGTCCTGCGACTTCCTGGTCATCGCCTCAGAAGAATCGACATTGCGCTTCTAAAAGGTCTCACCTCACCAGCCTGGGCGCAACATAACGGTTGCGCCCGGGCCCCCGCCTTTCCTGACCTCACCGGTTCTTCACCATCGCTGCCAGATATCCCTCTTACATGCCCTTTCGATCGCTGGCAGGGGCATACGCTCCGCCGGAGGTGCAGCAAAATCTTCCCCAGACGGTGACCCCACTTTGCTCGCCTTGTCGCGTTACACGGTGAAGGCTGAAATTGCGCGCTTCCAAATGAAGGCACACAAAGCGGCCCTCAAATTCTCACCAGGAGAACGCAAATGAATAACACAAGGCTTCAGGAAGTTGGGTTTGTTGCGGATTGCCAGTGGAGCGCGCTGCCTGGCGTAAGCCGGCCAGTTCGTTCTTTCCGAAGGCAGACAATGAATTCCACGACGACAATTTCCATGTATCACGCCATGCGTCGGATGATGGCGCTGATGGTTTCATCGTTGCTGATTCTGGCAACACAATTCGTGTACGCACAAGCGCCCGCGCCGGCTGCGTACGTCGATCTGGACGCGGTGCAACTGGATCAACTGGTGGCCCCGATTGCTCTCTACCCGGACTCGCTGGTCGCTCAAATATTGACTGGCGCCACTTATCCAAACCAGATTGCCGCGGTCGATACCTGGCTGAACCAGAACATGAATCTGCCCCCGGATCAACGCGCGGCCGGGGCGAACGCCATGACATGGGACCCCGCCGTTAAAGGTCTCATAGAGTTTCCCTCCGTCCTTGACAATCTCGCCAAGAACACGGCCTGGACGGCGCAGCTCGGCAACGCCTATTACAACCAGCCCGGAGACGTCATGAACGCTATCCAGGCCATGCGGTTGCAGGCGCAACAGTCGAGCGTATTGGTTACGACGGCGCAGCAACGTGTGGTGGTCGACGCTGGCGTGATCGAGATTGTACCGGTCAATCCGGCTGTAATTTTCGTTCCCTATTACAATCCGTGGCGCGTTTGGGGAACGCTATTCGTCGCCTATCCCGGCTTTGTTGTGCTGCCGCCCCCGCCCGGCATCGTGTGGGGAGTCGGACTTGCCTTCGACCCAGGAATCGCGGTTGGGGTCTACGCTGGCTTCGGCTGGGGTTTCGGCGCATGGGCGCCAGCCTGGGATGGTGGGACCGTGATGTTCGGTGGCAACACTTACATTTCGAACAGCGTGACGGTCTGCAATCACGGTTATTTTGGCGGTCACGACCGGGGCGCGTTCGATCATGGTGGTCGCGGCGTCCCAGGAGGTTATCGCGCCGCTGCTCACGCAGGGGCAGCTCGGTCGGCCGCTGCTGCGATTTTGGGACCGGCTATTCCAGCCTCAGCTACTTGAAACACTTTCCGGTCAGCAAGCTCAAAATCGACCGTTCGTTTATTCGCGATGTCGTCGCGAATCCTGATGACGCGGCGATCACAACCGCAATCATCAGCATGGCAAGAAGCCTGAATCTCAAGGTGATTGCCGAAGGCGTCGAAGACGAAGCACAAATGTCATTCCTGCGGGCACATCAGTGTGACGAAATTCAAGGCTACTACTTCAGCAAGCCTTTGGCGGTTGACAAAGTTGCCGATAAACTGAGAGGCGACCATCCGGAAGCGCACGTCCGAGCCCAAGCAAGTGGGCGACAATCGTGACCGAGAACGTTATAAGGAGTGTATTTCATTATGGCAATCGGCCTCGCGCTTGTGGTCTCCGCTGATCCAGTCACCATTCAGCAGGTCAGCCACGCCCTACAAGAATTGTCTATCTCGCCCGATGTCTGTCAAGAAGTGCCTGCGTCGATTCACCTATTGAACCGCCAAAAGTTCGATGCCGTTATCGTTGATCTCCAGCTAGGAGAACAGAGCGGACTGATTCTGGACGAGGTGCGTCTCTCCCCATCAAACCGGACGGCGGTGACGTTTGCCATCAGCGGCAGTAATCCGGAAGGCACACCCTTCCGGAAGAAGTCGGAGTTTGTCTTCGAAAGACCTCTTTCTGCTCAGTCAATCCGCAATACGCTCAAGCCTGCTTACGGACTGATCCTGAGAGAGCGACGGCGCTATTTCCGGTGTCCCATCTCAATCCCCGTCACCATTCTGAGACAAAGCGTGCCGGAAGTTCGCTGTTACAGCGTGAACATCAGCGAAGGGGGCATGGCGGTGAGTACGTTCGTTCCGCTCATCGCCGGAGAAGACGTTCAGGTTCAGTTCACTTTACCGGATCACCAAGGACCATTCCTGGCAGAATCGAAAATCTGCTGGTCGAAAACGGACCGTCTCGGTATTCGCTTTGTGTCTTTTTCGGAGGAGCACAAATCCGAGCTACAGCGCAGGCTATCACAAAAGCTGGAAGAGATGCTTCCGCAATTCGTGGCTCGGAAATTCCAAACCAAAGTGCTCTTGGTCGACGACAGCAAGTTTCTCCGCATGGCCAATGAGCTCGCTTTGTCCAAAGCCGGTTTCGACGTCAGCACCGCCGCCAATGGCGAGGAAGCGTTGCAAGTCGCTAATGACACCCCCCCCCGACATCATCCTGCTCGACATGATGCTGCCCAAGATCAGCGGTCAGGAAGTCCTAAGAGCCCTGAAAGCAAATCCTGCCACCATGGGTATTCCGGTCATCGTGCTGACCAGTTTGTCGCAGAGGAACGAAGAAAAACTGCTCAGCGAAGGCGCGGCCGCCTACTTCGAGAAGTCCGCTCTGGAACTCGACAAGAACTCTGATCGCCTGGTGGCCACGGTAGAGACGGTGCTCGGCCGGGGCAATCACCAGAAAAGGATAAATCTTTGTTTACAGGCCTCGGCCCGCCAAAAAAAGGCTACTGACGACTGAACGACCGTTCCCGTTCCGAAATCGATTTCTATTTTCCCTATAGAGCCGCAGTTCATCGCTCGGCACCTTTAAGGACTTTTTTCGCCAGACTCTGAGGATCACGCCCAACATGGCCGCTGGCCTATCGGATCACGTTTAGTGCTTCTAGGAGGATAGAATTGCCACTCATTTGTCAATCGGTTTAATGTCGGCAGGACAGAGCTTCACAAACTCGAAGAACTCCTTTTTCTTCTGGTCTCCCACCTTCCACACGCACCACGCACCATTCGTGAAACCATTCGTTTGTGGGCCAATGCTTTCGATAATCATGTCAGGGCCGCCGGTTTCCAATCGAACAACGTCTCCGGCCTTAAACTCGTGGTTCATTTTTGAATTCTCTTGTGGTTTTCCCCCTAGCGATCAAACGAGCTAATCTTGTTACGATTTCAGGAATGGGGCGGCTAGATCGAAACTGAGACACTACCCAGGGTCGCTTTTAGCAGCAACGGCAGGCACGTGGGGACTCGAACCCCCAGACTCTATGTGTCAATTTTGAGGTCAATGACCTGAAATCCTTTCCCCATCCAGCTTTTCCGCACCCCTTCTGAAGTTGAACTAGTTGGAAACTGGATCGTCGTAGATGGCAAAGTTCGCGGCGATGGTACCTGTGAACGGATTGAATGGCTGACGGCGCATCATCTTCGGAAGGTGGCTACCCAGCGTAATCCCGTCAATGAAGATGCACTCCAAGGAATATAGGCATCCCTTAGACCAGCTTCTGGAGGACACACTCGAGTATTTGAGGCATTTTCGCGGCCAGCGCGGGTGAAAGCTCAGGTTGCAGGGGCGCTGAATCGATACAGATCGCAACCAGACTGAGGCGAGCCGTCTCCAAGGACGGTGACACAATCCTAAGTAGGTGAATGGCTTGAGTCAGGGAAAGATGGTGGACATGCCACTGTCGATCCTCCAGACTCCGCAGGCCATTTCCATCTCCAAAAACTGCCACGCTGCCCACTTGAGAGGGGTCGAGCAGGGCGTCAACGAGAGTAACCCGGCTCCGCCCTTCGATTTGTTCAGCGCAGGCGAGGAGATCTGTGCCGCCCCAGAGTAGCTCCGTGTCTCCAGGCAGTCTGGGGTCACAGGCGAGCCGGTTAATGACGTGCCAGCCGATTCCTTCATCACCCATGAGCTGATTGCCAAGACCAATAACCAAATGAGATTTCACGAGGGTTGACCTGCGGCGACGACGGAAGCAATCGGCAATCGGATCTTAAAGGTGCTACCTTTGCCGACCTCACTCTCCACGGAAATACTTCCGTGATGCGAGGTGATGATTCCATAAGCAATGGATAAGCCGAGACCTGTCCCCTGACCGCTCTCCTTGGTGGTGAAAAAGGGGTGGAAGAGCTTGTCAATCTTATCTGGGGGCACGCCGCATCCCGTGTCCGAAATCAGGACCTCGACGGAATTTTCGGGCGCGCTGTGGCGCGTGGTAATGGTGATAGTACCTCTCTCTTGCATGGCCTGAGCGGCATTTAAGAGGATGTTCATGAACACCTCCTCAAGCTCGGATTTGTCAGCCATGACGGGAGGAAGCTGCGGGTCGAAGTTGATGTTCACTGTGATGTTCAGGAATTGCGCTTGCTTTGTAACGAGAGACAGCGTGTCATGGAGGATCGTGTTGAGGTCGGCAAGTTCGGGGTTGACCTTGGAATGACGGGAGAATTGCAATAAACCCTTGACGATATCGCGGCAGCGCTCGCTCTGCCGGACGACCTCCTGGAGGTTTTCCCGGTTGGGATCATCCTCCTTGAGGTCCTCGAGGGTGAGCGCGGTCAGCGCCATGACCGCACCCAAGGGATTGTTGATCTCATGGGCAACGCCCGCCGCCAGGATACCTAAGGAAGCCAGCCTTTCCGACTGGGCAACCCTCGCCTGCATCGTGAACAGTTCTTCGCTGCGCTGCTTGACCTTTTCCTCGAGAGTTCGTCCCCACTCCTCGAGGTCACCCCGCATCTGCCGCAGGCTTTTCAACATGGTGTTGAAGGAATCGGCCAGAAGGGCGATTTCACCATGCTGGGGACTCGACTGGACTTCCTGATCGAAGTGGCCCGCGGCGATGTTTCGGGTGGCAGCCACCATCTTGCCCACGGGAAGCATAACTTTGCCAATCTCGCGATAAGTCACTCCGAGAATAACAATGAAGCCAATGGTGGCAATGCCGAAAAACGACAGGATGACCCGGTTGCGGGTGGAAGTGTAGGCTCTTTCCAAGCGCCCGACGGCGAGCATACCGATGATTTGCCCCTCGTAACTGCGCAAGGGGGTATATGCGCTAACGTACCAATCCCCTGCCGCGAACATCCGGCCGCGAACACTGCGGCCCTGCTCGAGAACATCCTCACGGACTTCTGCCGGGGAGGGTGTGCCCACCCAACGCACACTGCCGGCCGTTTTGGCTGTGGTCGAGATACGGATATCGTCCTGGAAGATCGTAACCACTCCAATATCCCGGTCGCCCAAACGGTCTCCCTGAAATACCACCCTCCAGATGCGGTCCACGATTTCGAAATCCTGGTTCAAAAGGATGCCCCCACACAACGCGCCCACGATTCTGCCGTCGGTTCCGACCACCGGGGCGCTGGCAATCATAACCAAGCCCGATGGGCCCGCCGTCTTGTCCCCGGGTTCGGCTCGGGGAGATTCCCCCGCAGGCAGGTAGGGTCTGGAGGTAAGAAGAGGATCCATATTGTGGAGGATCTCGGCGGATAGGATTTCTGTAGCCGCGGCTACCTTCCCTGAAAGTGCCGCTCTGACGACACCAATCGAGGAGACATCACCCATCACACTGTGAGGTTCAACCCGCAGAGGTAAGTGTCCCTTCGGATCGGTGAGGGTGAGGAAATCAAAACCGTGGTCTTTCCGGATCGAATCCAGGTAGGCCAAGGGGGAGTTCCCTTTCCCTGGTGCCAAGTGTTGTTGAACGACCGCTCCGGAGGCAACGAGCTGAACCGTTTGCTCCACGTTCTCGAGCTTCTGGTCGAACAGCGAGCGAGCCATAGCCAGGTCGTGGTCTACAGCGCGGTGGGGCTGCATCATGATCGTCGAACTCACGATCCACGAGCCCAGCAGCGATGTGGCCAGCCCGCCGATTCCCAGAATGACCAGGTAGTCGGAGATCAACTTCGTCCTGAGCGAGAGCCTCCGAAATGAGAAGTCGAGCCTCATGGCATTTCTCTAACGTGCCGGCCGCGGAGTTTGCGCCACCCAAACTCTTATAGGCGATCCGCTCCTCGTCCTGCCACATTGGGCGCTCTCACACGTCAACCGATGGGCGTCTCTGAAGAAGGTGCACGGAGCACGAGATGCACGGGTCGTAAGCCCGCGCGACCATTTCTAACTTCTTCTTGAGAACGGGCACATCCTTACTGGCACTTTGCTCGACGGTAGAGCGGAAGTGGTTTTCAATGCTGGCAACGTTAAATGCCGTAGGGGTGATAACGTCCGCCGCGACGATTCGACCTTCGTCGTCGTAGGTATAGCTGTGAACGAGCAGTCCGCGGGGCGCTTCGGTAACCCCCGTGCCGGTACCCGCTTTGGGACGCACGGCGACACATCCTTCTTCTTTAATGCCGTCGCGAAGCAGGCGGTCCACAATCGCGAGTGCGGAATGTACATCATGAACCAATTCGACCGCTTGGGCTTTGTTGTTGTCCATGGGGTTGTCACTCGGTAGCCGCAGTCCCAAATCGTCCAGGGCCACTCGGGCGCGCTCTGTCAGTCCCTGCGTGTTGGTGGTGAGTCGAGCCAGGGATCCCACCATGAACGGCTTACCGTGAAACGAACTGTGCTTGGCGTGGGAGCCGGGAACGGCCTTTTCATTGCTCAGGGAGCGGTAGTCAGCGGCGCGCACGCTCTGCCGCTGCCCATTCGAGGAGACGACGATTTCATCACCCGCATAATAACCATGATTTCCAGGCGAGGAGAGTGCGGCGAAGACGGTGTCAGTATGGCAGAACTCGGCAACGGGCAAGGAGGCCAACACCTTTATAGTCGTCTCGCAATCCGCCACGCCCTGGATGAGGGCCGCGCGCAACGCCACCAGCGAGTCCACGCTGGGAAGTTTCCCAAACCCTCCCACAATCGCGTTGACCGGGTGGACGGCCCGGCCCCCGAGCGTTTCCTGGATGGAATTCCCCAGCGTCTTCAAGCGCAAGCCCAGCTTCACCGCATCCAGATGGTCCGCGGCAAGCGCGATCACACTGGGATAGTCCAGATAGTCC
This sequence comes from uncultured Acidobacteriaceae bacterium, assembly GCA_963779995.1. GTDB lineage: Bacteria > Acidobacteriota > Terriglobia > Terriglobales > Acidobacteriaceae > Acidiflorens. Next base: position 121,332 of record CAVZZY010000003.1, read on the forward strand.
GGCACAGCGAGGCAGAACAGATGCAACGCATGGCTCTGGATGCTCTCGCCCCTGTACAAGAGGTCCCGCAGCAACTCCGTCTGGGGGGTGACCTTGACTCCCAGAGCGTTTTCGGTGGCTTTGAGCGAGGTCAAGGAATGGGCGACGGAACAGATCGAGCAAATTCTGGACAGTATCGGAGATATATCCTCGTAACCCCTGCCCCGCACCAGCCCTTCCAGGAGGCGCGCTCCTTCAAAAATGTCGAAGCGAAACATCGAGACAACGCCGTCGTCCAACTCCACCGTAATTCCACCATGACCTTCGACCCGAGCCAGATGCTCGATCTGAATCTGTGTGCTCATGAGTGATCTCCTGATATGGGTGCGAAGGTGCGCAACTTGGCTGCGATCCTCTCGCGAGGGATGCCTTTCTCCCCAAACATGGCCAGCGCGGAAGAGAAGTTCGCCTCATCGACCGGGCCACGGCAACCCACGCAAGGGATGCCCAGCTCCGGGCAGCGGGCGTCACACCCGGCCACCGTCAGCGGACCGCAGCAGATTTGCGACTTTTCGATGAGGAGGCAATTGTTTTCGAGCATCCTGCACTCCGTGCAAACGGGATACTCCGGGAAGATGGGCGGGTCACCGTTCAACAGGCTGGACACGGCCGACAGAAACTGCCCTTTTTCAATGGGGCAACCCGTGAGGTTCAGATCGACCTTGACAACTTCCCGCAGGGAACGCGGGGGCAGGCTGTCATACTGGGCCCCCTGACTGCCGTAGATCTCGAAGAGAAGCTTGGCCCGGTCTACCTCGGGGTTTAGCGCTGCGATTCCACCCCAGACCGCGCAGGTTCCAACCGCCATCAGCGCTTTCGAGCGTGCGCGAATCCTCTTGAGCTTTTCCTCGTCGCGCTTGCTCAGCACCGCGCCTTCCACCAGCGCCAAGTCGAGTTCGCAATCTTCATCATTCGCGGATGACGCCATGAGGAAATCCCGAATGTCGATGGCATTCACCAGATCCAGGAGTTGGTCTTCGCAATTGAGAATGACAAGCTGATCCCCCGCGCACCCGGTGAGACCGAATAATCCGACGGTAGTTTTGCTCATTAGATCATCTCCGGAAGATTGATCGCGTCCCAATACGTAAAGATGGGGCCGTTCAAGCACGTATACTTGTAACCCACCGCGCAATGCCCGCACTTTCCCACGCCACACTTCATTCGCCGTTCGAGAGACATCAGGATGCGGTCCTTGGGAAAGCCAAGAGCCAAGAGGCGCTCCAGAATGAATTTGTAGACCACCGGCGGACCGCACACCGCGGCGTAGGTCCGAGCCGGATCAATCTCCGCGCGGTCAAACAGCTTCGGCAATAGCCCAACATAGTTCTTCCAGGTTCCCGTCGGGTCCCTGTCCACGGTCAACAGGCACGTCATGTCTTTACGATCCACGAGCGAGACGAGTTCTTCCCGGAAAAGCATCTCTGCGGGGGTTTTGCTGCCATACATCAGGGTGATCCGGTTGAATTTATCCCGATTGTCGAGCGCATACCACAGGAACGAGCGCAGGGGCGCCATCCCCAAGCCACCAGCGGCGAGCAGCAGGTCGTTGCCCATGACCTCCTGGACGGGAAAGCCATTCCCGTAAGGGCCGCGGATCCCCACCACGTCGTTGGTATGCATGCGGTAGAGAGCTTTCGTCACGCGCCCGGCTCGACGCACGCACAATTCCAGAATTCCCGGCCGAGTGGGCGAGGAGGAAATGGAGATGGGCGCCTCGCCGGTGCCTGGCACACTCAGCATCACGAATTGGCCGGGCTGATGGCGGAACGTCGTGGCCAGGTGATCCTCGAGGAAGCGCAGGGTGAACAGATAGTTATCCTCAACCATTCTGTAAATACGCACGATGCGTGCCAGGTGCGGCTGGTAAGGATTCCGGTTGAGCACGGCGTCATAACTGGGAACTCTATCGACAAGAAGCATTTTGGATTCCCCGCAGTTTATCGATGACTTCGATAACATCGATCTTCACCGGGCACGCGCTGATGCAGCGCCCGCACCCGACACAGCTTGGCCGGCCGTATTCGGCCACGAACCCTCGCTGTTTGTGGTAAAAGCGGTACTTGATGCGGCTGGCCCGGCCTTTCCGGAAGTTCTCTCCCCCGGCTACCAAGGCGTGGGTGGCAAACAGACAGGAATCCCAAGAGCGATTGCGCCGTCCCTCACGGGAACCTAACTGCGTGTCATCCGCCACGTCGTAGCAGTAACACGTCGGACAAACCATGCTGCAGCTTCCACAGGACAGGCATTTTTCTCCGAGCTCATCCCAGATCTCGCTCCGGTACTCCATCTCGAAGATTTCCGGAAGGTCGCGAATCTCAACATCCAGCTTGAAGCCCTGACGCTTACCGGTCGAACGACGCTTGTATTCGTCAATGTCTTCCTGACTTACATCCTGGAACAGAGGCCCGGTAGCCAGGACCATGTCGTCACCCAAAGCGGTCCCTACGAAGGTTAGGTAATGGTCCCCCAGTTCGCCCAGGAAGAGATCGAAGCCCTTGTCGACGAAATCAGCACGCATCGACCGGCAGAAGCAATGCTCGTCCGGCCAGCAGTCGATCCCGATAATCGCCACGTTCTTCCTGCGCGCCTGGTAGTAAGGGTCGTCGTATTTTCCGGAAAAAACCTGGTCGAGGATGTTGAGGGCATAGATGTCGCAAGCGTGCACGCCAAAAAGAATGACCCGTTTGTCCAACCCCTGGGTGCAGGGAACGTAGCCCGCACCCTCCCGAAAGCGGAACAGCGTCTCTTGCGGAGGGAAACAGTACTTCTTGGGTGGCAGGATCGTCCGATGATAGTCGAGGCGAGCCTCTGACCACCTGCTGAGGCGCTGGAATACGTACTTACCATCCTGCTCGACGGGCGCATGCACTTCCCCGAACTGCTGGACAACCGAAGCAAAAAAATCGAGCTTGTCTTTGGGCAGTTTCCGAATCTTCACGTTTCCGCCTTTCTCCCGACCGAGGCTTCGAGGTTCCGGTGACGCTCTTCCATGCAGCACTGGATTTTCTCGAGCAGCTCCGGCATGTTTACCGGCTTGGACAAGAACTCGTCATGCGCAAGCCAACTGCTGTTTGGAGGGATTCCAAAATCCGTGACCTGCGAGTACAGAGAACTCAGGATGAAGATGGGCACGGTCCTCAGCTCGACTGCCCGGCGAATTTCCTGGACGGTAAAAAACCCCTCCGTCCTTTCGTTCATGATGACGTCCATAATGATGAGGTCCGGATGCTGCATCTTCGCCAGCTTCAGTCCTTCTCTGCCGTCGTGCGCTCTCAGGACTACGTAATCGTGCGCTTCCAGGAACGCCGAGAGAGCTTCAACAAAGTCACGGTCGTCGTCAACAATTAGTATCTTTTCCGCTTCTGAGATCACGCTGCACTCCCCTTTTTTTCTTCCTCTTCCGCGTGTGCGCGGCATTCCAGCAAGCGCACGCGGAAGGTGGATCCGACGTTAACCTCGCTGTCAACGCTTATGCTTCCGCCCATTTCAGAGACAAGTCTTCGGCAAATGGCGAGCCCCAGACCGGTGCCGGGAGTCTTCTTGCCTTCTTCCCCTTGTATGCGAAAGAACTCCTGGAAGAGGAGGGGACGATATTTTTCAGGAATTCCCACCCCGGTGTCGGCCACCGCAATCTCAACTTCGCCGCCCAAGGCCTGGGCGGACACGGTGACCTTGCCACCCGGCTTGTTGTACTTGATGGCATTCACGATCAAGTTGTCGAAGAGTACCGTCAGACAATTTTGATCACCCCTCACAAAGTAAGTTTTTTCGGGTATCCGGCTTTCGAGGGAAATGCCGTTCGTAGCGGCCATTTCTCCGTATGTCTTCAGGATGTCGGCAATAATCTGCTGGAGATCGACTTTGACCCACTGCCGGGAAAAAGATTCCCCTTCGATCCTGGCCAAGCTAAGCCAGTCTTTGATGAGCGCCTGTAGCTCATCGGTCCTTTTGAGGCAGCGCTCGAGCCACTCCTGCCGCTTGGCTGCGGCGCCTTCCGTGTTATCGAGGTGTTTCAGGACATCCAAATACTGGTGGACCGCCACCAGAGGGGTCTGCAGTTGGTGGGAGACAAAGGTAATAAAGCGCCGCTTGAGGAGCGCACGCTCCATTTCGCCTCGCTGCATCTCCAGCGAGAGCCGGTGGTGTTCCAACCCGCGGTTAACGATCAACCGCAGTTCGTCGGGAGAGAAAGGCTTGGGGAGGAAGTCATAGGCGCCGCGCTGCATCGCACCCACGGCGGTATCGATCGTCGGATACCCAGTAATGACCACGAGGACAACTTCCGGGCGCACCTCGTGGATCCGGGCAACGACCTCCATGCCACTGATGCCTGGCATTTTGAGATCAACCAGGACCAGGCTGGGCTTCAACGTCGTTACACCTTCCAGCCCCTGGCCGCCGTCCTCGAATGCTTCCACCCGGAATCCCATTTTGGACAGGATCTTCCGGCAGGACAGCCGCATTGCATAATCATCGTCGATGACAACGATTGTTTCTTGCTCAGCCGTTTCGCTCATGCTACTTTCTCCGACCCGGGTTGGGTGAGAAAAGTATCGAGGATCAGGACTATGCTTCCCTATGTGAGGGGCAATGAGCCGCAGCCCTTTGCACAACCTCCAGAAACTTGGGGATATCGAGTGGCTTCGTTAGGTAGAAGTCAGGGCGGATCATGTCTACTTCTCCGGCCATTGGAAATCGTTCATCCGGAGTTAGATCTATGGAAGAAACCATTACAACCGGAATATTCCTATAGTCTGCATACGCATCCTGGTACTTAATCGCCTGAGTGACTCCGTACCCTTCCGTGTCGCACTCCATCATTATGTCGAGGACGATGATATCCGGCTTTTGCTGAACCACTTTGCGCAAGCCCTCTCTTCCGGAGTCCGCCTCGACCACCACATAGCCGTGGCTTTCAAGAAGAGATCTGGCCGATGCTCTGTAGTCCTGATCATCATCGATTATGAGTATCTTCAAATTGTCGGACATGCTCGCCTCCTCCACCGAGAGTCTGGGTGGAAAGTCGTCTCGGTTTGGTCAGTTATGCGGAGCGGAGTGGGTATTGTGTGCGGAGGCTTTAGTGTGGTGTCCTCCGTATAGGCCTGAAAGTCAAGTGACTTTCGAGACGAAAAGAGTCTTCTTCCTTTGAGAGGGTGTAACGACGAGAACCGCGACGAATTGCTGCGCTTGGCGACCATGACACCACCAATCGCCTACATTGCACCTACAAATCTATCCCTCATTCCCCGGCGACGCGATGACGCACGTCACACATCAACGTGACGGGGCCAGATGTGGTGGTTCGCTTCCGCGACAAGTTTCGGTAAGGGAATCACGTATAAGCGTCTGACGGCCGATCACTCGCCTTTCCTCCAATCAATCGATGAATCCCCGTCTTGCCGCACTGGCAGTGTGCGAGAAGTGTGCCTCTCCTGCGAGCCAAGGAGGAAATCTCTATGGCTCGCAAAGTTGGCCAGATCATCGCACGGAACGACCGCAGATGGCTCATCCGGGTTTATATCGGCCGCGATCACGAAACAGATAAGCGCAAGTACCACAATTAAATCGGGTGCCGAGATTGCACTACCTCCGACTGGACAAGAGTGCGAATAGGGAGCAGCGACCTGGCGGATCGATTTGAGGACGTTCGTCGTTGCCAATCCCGAAATCGCGGCCGACTTTTGTATTGCCCGTCGCTCCTGACGAAGCTCGGCGATTATGAGCGGCAGATTTCCCAGAAGAGGACTTCTGGCCAGCGTCGTCTAGACTCCGTCCTTGAGCGTAACTTCCGGGTTGCCGTCATCCGGGCGGCACGTTGCCTGGGCCACAGATCACCAACCCGAAATCCACATCACTCTGCAAGGTGACTATGGGCACAGACAATTCACCTTGGATTGCTGTCAAATTGACTTGGTCGTAGACCAAGATTCTTGCGTGAGCGAGAGTCGGAGAACTGCGGGTCTTTAGGTGGCAGTAGTTTGGGCCCCGCGTACGGTGCAAAACAGCCGAGTTGCCGCATACGGGGACCGCAAAACCCGAATGTTGTGACTTGGCTTTTACTTTTGCGTACGGATACGAGCAAGGAGCCATGTCGGCGGATGGATTCTTATCTCCATCCTGCGCCGACAGCGACTGCGCCGTATTGATCAGGGGAGGAAACGGGCACGGGCAAGGAACTGGTTGCCCGCGCAAATCCATAATCTGAACTTGTAATAGACACCGATATCGCAGCGATCTGCATTACCGGTTCAGTGTCTTCCCTGTGGTGATCCTTCGGCTGCCGGCCGTTTTTGAGCTTGTGGCTGATACTGACTGGCTGAACTTGGATCCGGGAGGCTGGAACGTTGAAGCTGGAGAGATTGAACTCGTTCATATTGGCTGACACTGAAAAGTGTGTCGGGTGCAGGACCTGCGAGATTGCCTGCGTGCTTGGCCACATGGCAGTTCCTCCCGAGGTTGCGGGAGAGGTGAATGCCAGGCTCACCCCCAGGCTCTTTGTTGTGAGCGCAGGAGAGGTTACGGCCCCGGTCATGTGCCGGCATTGCGAGGACGCGCCCTGCGCAAATGTCTGCAAGATGTCAGCAATCTCGCGGGCGGACGGCAGGGTCCTGCTCGACACCGAGCGCTGCGTGGGTTGTCATCTCTGCATGATGGCCTGTCCGTTTGGGGCCATCGAATTTGCCCCACTGAGCCGTGACGCCGCACCCATTTATCCGACGGCAGCAAAATCCAGCGGCGAAAAAAACAGAACAGCGATATACCGGGCCACTAAGTGCGACCTGTGCAACGATCGCGTAGATGGGCCAGCTTGTGTCAGCAACTGTCCGGAAAAGGCATTGGTGCTGGTGAATGCGGCGGCGGCGACACGACGCCGCAGGAACGAGGCCGCGCTCGAGCTGTTGGCCGAGCAGAACGCGGTTTGGGTGTAGCTCTTTGGGCGTAGATCGAGGAAGTGACGATGAACACCGACGGGTTCATCCAGATTGATCAGGAGTTGTGCACGGGTTGCAGACATTGTGGCGACAATTGCCCGGTACAAGCCATTTCCGGCGAGCCCAAGAAGCCGCAATCGGTCAGCGCCGACCGCTGTGTAGCTTGCGGACAGTGCGTGCAGATCTGCAGCGCTTTTGATTCGATCTTCGACGAGCCCTGGGGAAGACGCTCGGAGCGGCTGCACGAACGCGTAATGCCGCAGTCGGTGACGGAGCCTTTGTTCGCGGCGCATGACCGCAACTTCCTTCCTGAAATCAACGCGGCGCTGATCGAACGGAATTTGCGGACGGTGGTGCACTGTGACACTTCCGTCATTGGACCCCTGGCGGAGGAGTTCGGGCTGCGTGCCGGAAGCATCAAGCCGGGACAAGCGGTCGCCGCGCTGCGCAAGCTGGGCTTCCACCGGGTGTACAGCAATACCTTCTCGGTTGGAATCGCCATCCTGGAGCAAGCCAGGGAAATCGCCGAACGAGTTCAGAAGGGCGGGAATCTTCCGGTCATCAACTCTTCGTGTCCGGCGGTCGTGCGGTTCATCGAGCAGTCATTCCCGGAGTTGATTCACTTCTTGTCGGGATGCCGCTCACCGCGGCAGATTGCGGGCAGCGTGACCAAGGCCTATCTGGCGGAGCAACTCAAGACGGATCCGGGCTATCTGTTCAATGTTTCTCTGGCGTCGTGCACGGCGCACAAATTGGAAGCTACGCGGAGCGAGTTGCGGGTCGGAGAGCATCGCGACATCGACGCCGTGCTTACAGGGCGCGAACTGGCTTGGTTGCTGAAGCATTACGACATTGAGCCTTTCCTGCTTGAGGAATCTGAGTTCGACCAGGAACTGCCGCCGATTGATGAGCTGCGAAAGGTCTTCTGCCATATCGGTGACGTGGCACAGGCAGTTCTGGAAACCACGGGGGAACTCTTGGGTGTGGACCAGGCAGCGGTCGAGTGCAGCGCGGCCGATGGCGGGGGAGCCTGTTTCTCCAAAGTTCGGATTGGCGACGGAGAGTATGCGGCGGCATCGGTTTCGGGGCTGCAAAACGCGGTGCCTTTTCTGGAGGCGGTGCGAAAAGGCGAAAGCTCGTTCCGCTATTTGGAGCTTATGGCATGTCCTCTGGGCTGTGTCAGCGGTGGAGGGCAACCCAAGGTTCTCTTGCCGGAGCGCAGAAAACCGATTTATGCCATGCGGGCGAATTCGACCGCGCTCGCGTTTGCTAAGCCGGGAGCAAGGCTTTCCGCGAATGCCGCCATCAGCCATCTGTACGAGGACTTTTTCGGCAAACCGTATGGAGACAAGTCAAACCATATCCTGCAGACGCGGTATGTCGAGAGGTCCCTTGAGGTGCAACCGGTTCAGGCCAACAGTTCGTAACTACTTTTGGCCGAGGGGAGCAATGCGTTTTCGATTTACAAATTCTTGGTCCTTCGAGGTGAGGCAATGAGCTATTTATCTCCAAAAGAAGTTGCTGCGAGTGCGGTGGAAATCGAATGCAGTAAGGCCAATCTCAGCATAAGCAAGATGATTACTCTTGGATTTCTGGCGGGCGCGTTCATCGCCTTCGGGGCAGAAACAGCCACGTTGGTCGCCCATGACATCCCCGGAGTAGGTTTGGGGCGACTGGTGAGCGGCATGGTGTTCTCGGCGGGCCTGATGATGGTCGTCATCGCCGGCGCGGAACTGTTTACCGGGAATGTCCTGATGTTCCTGGACGTGTTGGATGGCGAGGTCACAGTCACCAAATTGTTGCGCAGCTGGTTCTGGGTGTACTTCGCAAACTTTGCCGGTTCGCTGGCGGTTGCCTATCTCATGTATCTCTCCGGGCTGTGGGCACTCGACAACAACCTGGTGGGCGCCTCCGCGATCAAGATCGCGCTCGGCAAATGCGGACTCACATTCACGTCTGCGCTGGTTCGCGGCATTTTCTGCAACTGGCTGGTCTGCCTGGCGATATGGATGGCGTGGGCCAGCAAGGACATTGTCGGCAAGATTTTCGGAATTTTCTTCCCCATCACGCTATTCGTCGCCAGCAACTTTGAGCACAGTATTGCCAACATGTATTACATACCTGCCGGAATTCTCGCGAAGGCGAACCCGGGAGCGGTCGAGGCGAGCCATGTCGGCGACAAGCTGGGGATGCTCAACTGGCACACCTTCCTGGTCAACAACCTGGTTCCGGTGACGATTGGCAACATTCTCGGCGCCGCAATTTTTGTCGCGACTTTCTATTGGTTTAGCTATGTGCGCGGCAGCCATGTTCAGGCCGCGGCGCCTGCCCCGGACGCAACCTCGCTGAGGGAGGCGTTGGTACGCCGCGCGTTCGCGGAGAACTGCCCGGCGTTCCAGTCATGTCCAGCCGTGGCGAGCGCGGAGAAAAAGTTGGAGAAACCGGATCTGGTTGGAACTGGCAAGTAGTACAGCAGAGAGATTGCGGGGCGGCTTTGCAGCTGCCCCGCAACGGAGCGGGCGCATGGGAGTCTTGCTCATAACACCGGAGAGATGTACGAGCTGTCAGGCCTGTGAGCTGGCGTGCTCCTTCGCACACGAAGAGGAATTCAATCCGGAGCGGGCGCGGCTGTCGGTCATGTTCTGGGATCACGAAGCGCATTCGGTCCCGGTCATGTGCCTGCAGTGCGAAGAGGCGGCATGCCTGGCCGCCTGCCCGGCGCAGGCGATCAGCGAGGATGCGCGAACCGGAGCGCGCCTGGTGAACCACACCAGGTGCATTCAGTGCCAGACCTGTATGAACGTGTGTCCTTTCGGGTGCACCTGGTACGACACTCAGGGCCGGAAGATTCTGAAGTGCGATCTGTGTGACGGAGACCCGGAGTGCGCGAAGGTGTGCCCGTCGGGAGCTATCACCAGTGTCGATCGCACGTCGGTAAACGTTTCGCGGCGCAAGCAGGCAGCGTCGAAGCTGAAAGCAATCATGAGTCAGGGGATATGGCCATGACGTTTGGCTGGCGCGGGCAATTTCTTCGAGTGAACCTGACGAGCGGAAAGCTCCGCACCGAGCCGCTTCGTCCGGAAGAGGCCAAGGATTGCATTGGCGCGCATGGCCTCGCCATGCATCTCTACGGTAAGGACGTCCCTGTCGGGGTCGAACCGGGATCGGCGGAGAACGCCCTGATCTTGGCCACTTCGCCGCTGACCGGAACGCTGCTCCCCAACGGCGGCCACTATAGCGTTGTAACCCGCGCCACGCAAGGCGCGCGCCTGAGCTGTGCCAACCTCGGCGGCGCCTGGGGACCCGAACTGAAGTATGCGGGATTCGACGCCATTGTCGTGCAGGGGAAGTCGGCCAAACCGGTTTATCTCTGGATCATCGACGGTGTCGCCGAACTGCGAGACGCCGGCCACCTGTGGGGCAAGAGTGTGCGGGAGTGCGGTGATCTGCTGCGCGCGGAAATCGACAAGAAGGCGCACGTGTGCTGCATTGGTCCGGCGGGTGAAAACCGGCTGTGCGTGGCGGCGATAGTCAGCGATGCGAAGTTCGCTTCCGGCGCGAAGGGCGTGGCCGCGATCTTTGGCGAAAAAAACCTCAAGGCGATCGTAGTCCGCGGAACCGGGGGGATACGCTTGGCCCGTGCGGCGGAGTTCATGGCAACCGCCCAGAGGCTGCGCCACGACTCGGCTACCACGCTTCTGCTCGGCAAGGGAAGCAGGCTGCAAGGCCCGGTGCTGCTGGTGACCTCTGTCGCCGAGGACACCGAGGCGTTGCCCAGCGACGGCGTGCAACCGAGGAGTTGTTTCGGGTGCACGACCGTCTTCTCCTCGTTCGCGGATGATTCGACCGGCGAGACCATCGCAAGATTCCACGTTGAAAGCCTGCCCCAGGTTGACGCCGGGCAATTGCGGGAACAGCGCGCGTTTGTCGACCTCGGCCTCGATTATGTGTCGGCCAAGACGATGCTTGCCTCGGGCAAATCCGACGACACGCAAGACCAGGTAGAACTGGCAGGCAGGCTGGCGCGTGGCGAGCTTGGCGAGAAGACGGAGGCAGAAGTGAAGCCGGGGGAAGTCGGCAATAGCGGGTGTGTGGTCGGCGGCTATGTTCTGGTTCCAGCGATCGCGACGGGCGAACTGGGGGATGATTCAGGCGCGGCATTGGCAGCGGCGGAGTCGGCGGGGTGCTGTCCCTTTGCGGCGGCCTTGATGAAGGCTCCGGAGATTGCATCTCTGTTGAGATCGGCAACCGGAATGGACTATTCGCCGGAAGATATTTTGCGGGCCGGCAGGCGGATCGCCACGGCGGCGGGAAAGTGAGAGTAAATGATGCCAGCGACGGTCACTGAACGGCCAGATTCGCAGATAAGCGCTCCCGCGATGCCGCCACGCCGCGAGATCCCGCGGCCAGTTCCACCACCGACCGGAGGCAACGGACTGTTCTTGCTCGCGTTGTTACTCTCGGCGCTGGCCATGTGCGGCTCGCTGGGGCTTGTGATCCGCAGCCGCGGCGCGATTCTGGCCAGGGATATCGGCAGCCTGCCCTGGCTTCCGTCGAAGGAAGCCCTGTTCGGAGTGCGGATTGACGCGCTGAGCTGCCTGATGCTGTTGGCGGTGACGGTCTGCGGTTTCCTCATCATTCTGTACTCCGGCGCCTTCATGAGCCGCAGCAATCGCGAGCACCCCTCCGACAAGGGACAGGGTCGCTATTACTTCTTCATGGTGTTGTTTGTCGCCGCCATGATCGGCCTTGTCTGCTCGCCAAATCTCTTCCAACTGTTCATCTTCTGGGAGCTGACCACACTCTGTTCCTGGGGGCTGATCTCGTTTTACGGAGACCACACGGCGCTCGTTTCCGGCTACAAGGCCTTGCTCATGACGTACGCGGCAGGGCTCTTTCTATTGGCCGCCGTTATCCTCGTCTACATCAATACCGGTTCCTTTGCCTTCAACGCCATTAACTTGCTGGCGCCATCCACCAAGACCCTCGTGATCGTCTTCATGGCGATTGCGGCCTTTGGCAAAGCCGCGCAATTCCCGCTGCAGACGTGGCTTCCGAGCGCGATGACGGCGCCGACGCCGGCTACGGCGTATCTGCACGCCGCGGCCATGGTTAAGGCGGGAATTTACCTGATGGCGCGCCTGGTGCTGACGGTGGCGGTGTTTCCGCCGAAGCTGGCACTGCTGTTCAGTGCCATGGCGATCGTCACCATGTACGTCGGCGTGTTGCAGTATGCGGTGCAGGACGATCTGAAGCGGCTGCTGGCCTACTCCACCATCGCGAATCTTGGCTACATGATGCTGGGACTCGCCTTGGGCGCCTTGGGGTCGCCGATTGCCTTGCGTGGCGGCCTGCTTCACCTGATCGGCCACGCCTTCACCAAGAGCCTTTTGTTCCTGGCCGTGGGCGCAGTTTCCTACGCAGCCGGCACGCGCAGCATCGCCCAGCTGAGCGGTCTAGGAAAACGGATGCCGGTGACAGCCTTGGCGTTCGTCATTGGCGCCATGGCGATTAGCGGCGTGCCTCCGTTCAATCTCTTCTGGAGCAAGTTCCTGATTGTCGCCGGCGCCATCCAGTTGAACACCGGTTGGGGAGTGGCGTTGGCGGTGCTGGTACTGGCAGAGAGCGTCATAGGCTTTGCGTGCTTCCTGCGAGTGGTCCACAAGGTCTTCCTGGGGCCGGTTTCCGAGGCCGCGGATGCGGCACAGGATCCCCCGGCTGGGATGTTGACCGCTCTCATTGTGCTCATGGCGTTGGCGCTATTCTCCACGCTTTTTTCGCTGCCGCTGATCGGCAGGATCGTGCAAGGGGCGAGCTGAGATGAATGCAGCTGAAATTTTCATCGTTGTGATGTCGCTGCTGGGCCTGACCAGCTTGCTGTCACTGTTGTGCGGCTCGCAACGGATCCTGGCCGGTGTGCTCAACTTCATTGGGATTCTTCTGGCCAGCGCGGGAATGCTGTCCCTGGCGGTGCGCGCGCTGGTGCACGGCCCGGTGCAATTCTCCTTCGGAACGGTACGCGTACTTGGGCTGAACTCGCAGCTCGCCTTCTCCATCGATGCGCTGGGCGCGGTGTTCATTGCCATCATCACGGTTCTCTCCACGGCTTCCTCGCTCTATAGCATCCGTTATCTGACGCATTACACGCACGAGGATCCGCGGCGCTACTACTTCCCGTTCCCCTTGTTCGTGGGGGGAATGCTGGCGGTGGTCGCCTGCTCCGACTGGTTCTGGTTTCTGGTCTTCTGGGAGGTAATGACGCTGGCGTCTTACTTCCTGGTGATGTTTGAGAACGTGGAACAGGAGAACTTGTCGGCGGGATTCATCTATTTCTTCATGACGCAGATGACCTCGATGGGGTTGATGCTGGGCGTGATTCTCGTCGGCCACTGGGGAGGGTCCACATCGTTCACCGCCATGCCCGCACTATTTCACCGCCTGGCGCTAAACAGCCCCCTCGGGCTCAACGTACTGCTGTTCCTCTTCTTTATTGCTTTCGCCACCAAGGCAGGCATGTACCCCTTGGGAGTCTGGCTGCCTCTGGCGCACCCGGCGGCGCCCGCCAGCGTGAGCGCGCTGCTTTCCGGCGTGATGATCAAGCTCGGTGTTTATGGCCTGCTGCGGATTTTTGTGTGGCAACTGCCCATGGGTTCGGCAATGAAGCATTGGGGCGTGCTGATTGCAACCTTCGGCGTGATTTCCATGCTGATGGGAACGCTGCGCGCGCTCGGCGAACATGACTGCAAACGGCTGCTGGCACAGCACAGCATTGGGCAAATGGGATACATGCTGCTGGGGCTCGGACTGGGCATGGCGTTGATGCAGAGCAACCCTCTGTTCGCGATTGTGGCGCTCGTCGGATGTCTCTATCACGTCATCAACCACGCCTGCTTCAAATCGCTGCTGTTCTTCAACTCCGGCGCAATTTTGTATCGCACCGGCACGCGTGATCTTGACAGCCTGGGCGGACTGGTGAAGATGATGCCGGTCTCCGCCGCGTGCGCGATAGTGGGATCGCTATCCATTGCCGGCACGCCACCGTTCAACGGATTCGCCAGCAAATGGCTGCTCTATCAGAGCGCGATCTTTGGCAGTCCTAAGATGCCGCTCTATCTCTTTTACGGAGTGATTGCAATCTTCATTGGCACGGTCACGCTGGCATCATTTGTTAAGTATCTCGGAACCGCGTACCTGGGCACGTTGCCGGATCGATTTGCGAACCAGCCGAAAGGCTGTCCGTTTTCGATGGAATGTGTCGAGTCCTCGCTGGCTGCGGCCTGCATCCTTCTGGGATTGGCTCCCGGAGCGGTCGTGGCGGTGTTGCTGAATGCGCTGCGCCCCGTGGTGGAAGCCGCGAACTTGACCTCGACCGCAGGTGCACTGGCGGCGCTTCCCTGGGCCGGAATTTCTCTGCAATGGAACGGAAGAACATCGGCGGCCGTGGCGCCGGCGATTGTGCTTGGTGGACTGGCCCTCTGCGTTGGGATTGGCTACTGGATTCATAACGCTGTCAGCGTCTCCAGCCGCCGCGCCGAGATCTGGAATTGCGGCGAGCTGGTCGCCGACGAACGGATACGTTATCGCGCCAGCAGTTTCTACCAGCCGTTCAAGAAGATGTTCAGTCCCGTCTATCGCAAGGTCAAGCTGCCGTCGATTTCGGTGCCCAGCGCGGTGATTCGCGCCTTCGACTTCGACCGTTGGATCTACTATCCCGTCTCCGCGGCGTTCTCGCGCCTGAGCGTGGGATGCAGCCGCTTGCATAACGGTATTCCTCAAATGTATCTGCTGTGGCAGGTGTTGGGCTGCGCGCTTTCGATTGGGCTCGTGTTCTGGCTGATGGGGGGAGTGAAATGACAACCGCAGAGAATGTGCTCTCCGAAATCCAGCAGAAGTTTCCCGCGACGTTGCTCAAGGCTCAGCAGCCGCGGACCGACCGGCTCTACCTGACGGTGAAGCGGGAAGAGATCCGGCCTCTGACGGATTACCTGTTCAACACGCTGCATGCCCGGTTGATCCTGTCGGTGGGCACGGATAAGACGCCGATCGACGGAAACTATGAAGTGAGTTACATCTACTCGCTCGATTCCCGGAATCTGATCCTGCTTGTAAAGGAGTTGGTGCCGCCGAACGATCCGCAGGTGCCTTCGGTGACAAACATTATCCCGGGGGCCAACTGGCACGAGCGCGAGGTCTATGACCTTCTTGGAATCAAGGCCGAAGGTCATCCCGATCCGCGCCGCCTGGTGATCTCCGACGATTGGCCCGAAGAGGTGTATCCGCTGCGCAAGGACGTTCCGTACAACTTCAGGCCTCCCATTGTTCAAGAGGTCAAGCCTCCACTGCGCGAGCCCAACGAGAATGAGAGGAAGGCGACCATCCTGAGCGTGGGCCCGTTCTTCCCAACCCTGGAGGAGCCTGCCTATTTTCGCCTGTTTGTGGAGGGAGAGCAGATCGTGGGGAGCGATTATCGTGGATTCTTCGCGCATCGCGGAATCGAAAAGCTAACCGATACGGTCCTCGACTACAACCAGATTCCGTTCATGGCGGAGCGCATCTGCGGCATCTGCGGCTTCGTGCACAGTGCTTGCTACTGCATGGCCGTAGAACAGGCGGCTGGCATCGAAGTTCCACCCCGCGCCAAGTACATTCGCAGCATCATGATGGAACTGGAGCGCGTGCACAGTCATTTGCTCTGGTTGGGTCTGGCGGGGCACTATCTTGGCTTTGACACCGTGCTCATGCAAGCGTGGCGCATCCGCGAGCCCGTCATGTGGCTGGTGGAGGCGATTACCGGAAACCGCAAAACCTATGGTCTGAACCTGCCGGGAGGCGTACGCCGCGATCTCACTCCGGAGCTATGCGACCAGATCCTGCAGACGATCGAGAAGATGGAAAAAGAGACGCGCGAACTGGTGGGCGCGGCGGTGGAGGACCACACGCTGAAGATGCGGCTGGAAAACGTCGGGCGGCTCTCTCCGGATGATGCGCGCAAGATCTGCGTCGTCGGCCCCACCGCGCGTGCCAGTGGAGTGGACATCGATACGCGCAAGGACCATCCCTATTGCGCGTTCCCCGAAGTACAGTTCAAATCGGCGCTGCAGCAGAGCTGCGACATCTGGGCGCGGACGTTGATCCGCGCCGAAGAAACCTTTACATCGTTCGATCTCATTCGACAATTAATCGCCAAGCTGCCTTCGGGCGAGTTGATGGCAAATGTCGGCAACATTCCGCCGTGGCGCGAGGGTATCGGCGTCGCGGAAGCTCCCCGCGGAGAGGTCGCGCACTACATCCTGACCGGACTTAACAACCGGCCGTATCGTTGGCGGGTGCGCGCGGCGACCTACCCGCAACTGCAGGCCGTGCCGCGGATGCTGGAAGGGATGCAGGTGGCCGACTTTCCGATCATTGTCGGCAGCATCGATCCTTGTTTTTCATGCACGGAGCGGGTCGTCACCGTGGATCGCGCCACGAAGACGCCCCGGATCTACACCAAGAAGGACCTGCTGGCAATGAGCCGGCAGAGAACGCAGGCACTGAGGTAGAGGTCTTATGCAAAACCTCGCGGTGGGAGTGTTCAGCGTACTGTTTGTGCTGCTGGCGGCGCCGCTCTTGGATGGGGTGATGCGCCAGGTCAAGGCGCGCATTCATTCACGCCAGGGCCCGTCGATCCTGCAAACATACTTCGACCTCGGCAAGCTGATGGTCAAAGAGGATCAGCGCGCGGTGAACAACACGATCTTCAGCCTCGCACCGATTGTTGGGTTCGGCGCAGTGCTTTTGGCTGCGCTGTTCATCCCGATGGGCGGTGTGATTCCTCTGGGTTTCGCCGGCGATGCGCTGGTCCTGTTGTATGTGCTGACCATGGGACCAATCTGCTTGTGCCTGGGGGGAATGGCCTCCGGCAGTCCCTATGCGTACATCGGCGTGAACCGCGAAATCATGATGCTAATGATGGTGGAGCCGGTGATCGCGATCTCGCTGATCGCTTCGGCCGTCAAGGCGCATTCGTTGATGCTGGCCGACTGCATTCGGCAGTCGCTGACTGGAACTCCTTCTTATTCTCTGGTGATCTGCGCCGTGGCATTTTTTCTGGCGC
Organism: uncultured Acidobacteriaceae bacterium; assembly: GCA_963779995.1. GTDB lineage: Bacteria > Acidobacteriota > Terriglobia > Terriglobales > Acidobacteriaceae > Acidiflorens. The sequence continues at coordinate 138,402 of CAVZZY010000003.1, forward strand.
TCCAGCCGGAGATGGCGAAGGTTCCGTTTGATTTGTCGGAAGCCGAACAGGAAATCATGGAAGGACCACTCGTCGAGTACTCGGGGCGCAAGCTCGCCATGCTGAAGTGGTCGTTCTACTGTAAGCAGATCGTGCTGCTCACGTTGTTTGTGGAGTGGTTCGTGCCCTTCCCGGTGGTCGGCAGCCTCCCGCTCCGCATCGTGTTGACGCTGGTGAAAGTGTTGTTGGCAGCGGTCCTGGTGGAAGTCATTGCGCAGGTCTTCCCACGTTTGAAGATAGCGCAGAGCATGCGGTATTTCGTCTCCGTGATCGCATTTGCGCTGACCGGGCTGATGCTGGCCGTGATCGGACTGTGAGAGGTGAACGAGAGGTAAAGGAATGATCAGCAAGATCAAAGAAGCTCTGATCTGCCTGCGCGCCGGCCGGGTGACATTCCGCTATCCGCTGGCGCCGATGCCGGCGCCGAAGCGGTTCCGCGGGCGCCCGACCATCGACGGCTCGAAATGCCTGGGCTGCGGCGCGTGCGCATCGGTGTGCCCGCCACGGATGATTTCCATGCACGACGCAGATAGATGGCGGACGGTGGAGCTGAACTATTCGCGTTGCACCTATTGCGCGCGCTGCCAGGAGATTTGTCCGGTCGGCTCCATGACCTGCACGGAGGATTTTGAACTGGCGACGAACGGCCGGGAGAACTATTCGGTCGCGGTCGAACTCGAGATGGTGCCTTGCCGCGACTGTGGTACCCCGTTCATGACCCAGCGCATGCTGAAGAAAATGATCGCTGAGTTCTGCCCGCCCTGGATGGAGAAAAAGCTACAGGCGCCGGAATGGTTCTGGCTCTGTCCGGACTGCCGCATCCAGAGCACCGGACTGAACATGGAAAGGAATATCAAAAATGAGTAGCGATTTGATTATGTGCATCAGTCTGCTCATGATTGTGACCTCGTTTGTGGCCATGGAGTGGCGCAACTTGCCAGGGGCAATCTACACGTACCAGGTGCAATCGGTGCTCATCGCGCTCCTCCTTGCCCTGTATGCCTACTCCCTGTCGAATCATTACTTGTACGTTTGGTGCGCCACCGTCTTGGCCAGCAAGGGAATCATCATTCCGTGGTTACTGCGGCGCTATGTTGCAAAAGTCCATTCCGAGGAAGTTCCGCCCTTGCTGAGCGCCACGCCTTCGGCATTGCTTGGGCTCCTGGTGGCGCTGCTCCCTTTCGGTTGGGTTTTTGCTCATTACGACAAGCTGGTCATCTCGCCCAATCTGGCCGGCGAGCCATTCCGCATGAACCTCGCGGTCGCCGCGGCCATCCTGGCAATCGGCTTCTACACCCTGCTCACGCGAAGGGATGCGTTCAAGGTCGTGATTGGGCTCTGTCTCATGGAGAACGCAGTGCATTTGAGCCTGGTAAGTCTGGCGCCGTTTATTCCTGAAACAGCCCTGATCGGTGTAGTGACGGATGTAGTCATATCGGTGTGGATGTTGCTTTACATCGTGGCGGGAGTTTATCGGTCGCTCGGCTCCGTCGATACGTTTAGCCTGGCGAAGTTGCGAGGATAAAGGAGTCAACGTGGCAGAATCGTCACTATTAATCGCGTTGTTCAGTGTACCCGCACTGGCGGCGGTCGTGGAGTATGTGCTGGGGAAAAGGAGCCCGGACTCGGCTGGCAGGATCGCCATTCTAGGGGCAACGGCCACCTGCGGTCTAGCCATTGCGATTGCGAACCAGGTTCTGCACGGCCTTCACCTCACTGCTCTCGGTCAGCAATTGTATGCGGACGGATTATCGGCTCTGCTGGCATTGATTGTTTCCGTCATTGGTTTGATCACGACGATTTATGCCTACTCTTACCTGCGCCATGAAGTAGAGGAAGGAAGGATTTCCCGCGAGCGGCTGCCGCTTTATTTCGTTCTCACGTTGGTGTTCATCAGTACCATGGCTGCGGTCACGGTGACCAATAACCTCATCATGATGTATGTGCTCGTCGAGGCCACCACGCTGGCATCGGCATTGCTGGTTACTTACTACTGGCAGCCGGAATCGCTGGAAGCAGGCTATAAGTACCTGCTGTTGTGCTCGGTTGGAATTATTGTCGGCCTGCTCGGTTGCGTCGTTTTCTATGCCGCCGCTGTTCCCTTTGTCGGAGGCAGCAAGGCGATGCTGATCACAGAAGTGATGAAAGTCTCCTCGCGATTTCCGCCCGCTGTTTCTCTTATCGCGGGCGCGCTCATCATAATAGGTTTCGGTTCGAAGGCTGGGCTTGTCCCTTTCCACGCCTGGCTCCCGGATGCTCACTCCCAATCGCCGAGTCCGATGAGCGCTCTGCTCTCGGGCGTAACCATCAAGGTTGCCGTTTATGCAGTTGTAAGAATTGCCAGCATGGCGTCCCCGGCTCACAGCGTGCTTGGCACATATTGTGTTGTCCTGGGGATAGTCACCATGCTGGTAGGAATTTTGTGCGCCTTTGCCCAGAGCGACCTCAAGCGTCTGTTGGCTTTTCATAGCGTAAGCCAGATGGGATACATAATCATGGGATTCGGGATTGGTTCCTATCTCGGAGTATATGGCGGCATCTATCACCTTCTGAACCACACGCTGTTTAAGTCCTTGCTCTTTCTCTGCAGCGGCGCCCTCTTGTACGCGCACGGCACTACCAACATCCACGAACTCTCCGGGAAGAAACATTCTCCGCTGGTGGCGGTCTTGTTCTTCGTCGGCGCGTTGGCGATGGGCGGCTTGCCGCCTCTAAATGGATTCTTCAGCAAATTTGCCATCTTTACTGCCGCCGCCCAGGCGCATTTGTGGTGGGCGCTCGTGACCGCATTGTTCACCAGCTTCGCCACCATGGCCTGTCTGGTTAAGGCCGGTTACGAAATATTCCTTAGCCCTGAACCGGCGGCACTTTCGGCTCCGGCTTTCGGCTCGACGGCGGTTGCTGTCGCCGGTCGTACGGGAACAAAGGGTTGTCCTGCGGCCATGGCCGTGGCGATGGTGACTGTGGCGCTGCTGGTTTTTGCCAGCGGATTCAGTGGTGGTGTTTTGAACCGGCTGATCGACATGTCGGCCAAGGCTCTGGTTATTCGATGAGGGGAGCGTAGAGCGATGTCCATCTACCAGTTTCTCCTGAAGCATTGTTTCCGGCGATCGCTCTGGGTCTATCACGCCAACGCAGGCGGCTGCAACGGTTGTGACATTGAAGAGATCGACGCCTTCACGCCGTACTATGATGCCGAGCGGTTTGGAATGAAGCTGGTCGCCTCGCCGCGGCACGCGGATGTGTTGTTGGTCTCCGGGCCTGTCACCCGGACGGCATTGCCGCGCCTGCGCCGTCTCTACGATGCCACGCCGGATCCGAAAGTTGTAATCGCCTGCGGCTCTTGTGCCGTGGGTGGAGGCATGTGGTTTGACTCTTATCACGTCATTGGTGGCGTGGACAAAGTGATACCCGTGGACTTCTATATCCCGGGCTGCCCGCCGCGACCGGAGGCCATTCTCTGGGGCGCAGCAGTCGCCATGGGATTGGTGCGCGAAAAGGTGAAGCCCTATCGCTATCGGCAGGAGGGCGAGCCCATCCCGACACTGACCGTTCCTGAATCGGAAGAGCAATTGACGACGATGACGGATTCACCAAGGTAGTTGTGAGGATTTTATGCTGCGTGATGACCTGAAAGCACGGCTGAAGGGAACGGTTCTGGTGGTGGGAATCGGCAACACCCTGCGCGGCGATGATGGCTTTGGTCCGCGAATGATCGAACGGCTGGAGGGAAAGGTGTCGGCCACGCTGCTGGATGTCGGCGAAGTGCCGGAAAGTTACCTCGGACGTGTGCTAGAGCAAAAGGCGCGGACAATTCTTGTGCTGGACGCGGCGGACATAGGCGAGGCCGCGGGCACAGCGACGATCCTGGAAGGGGATGACCTGGCCGGATGCAATGTATCGACTCACCAAATGCCGTTGGAACTCTTCTTCCGTTTCGTGCGCGAGAACAGCCAGGCGGATGTCTTTGCCCTCGGTGTGCAACCGAAACAGATTTCGCTGGGCAGCGAAATGAGTCCTGAAGTAGAAACTACCGCCGGAATTTTGTCTGAAGTTCTAATTGAATTGTTACGCGAAGCGCCGGCGCAACTCTCCGGCGCGAGCAGGCAGGTGAACTCATGAATACGTTTGTTATCGCAGATCCCAAAAGGTGCATTGGATGCCGCACCTGTGAGGTGGCTTGCTTCCTGGCGCATTCGATGGGCGCGGGATTGCAGTCGATGTCAGCGGCTCACTTCATCCCAAGATTGACGCTGATCCGAACCGCCAAAGTGAGCGTGCCAGTGCAGTGCCATCAGTGTGAAGACGCGCCTTGCGCCAAAGTGTGTTCGACCGGCGCCATCGTGTTCAGCGCCAGCTCGGTGCAGGTGAACCAGGAGCGCTGCGTAGGGTGCAAGAACTGCATGATCGCCTGTCCCTTTGGCGCCATGGAGATCGTCACCGTGGAAAGGCTGGAGCGGGTGGGGTTCGGCACAGGTGAGCGCACGGTTCGCATGAAGAAGGTGGAAGCGCAGAAGTGTGACCTTTGTATTACGCAGGACGAAGGTCCGGCATGCGTTCGCGTATGCCTGACCAAGGCGCTGCGGCTGGTAGATCAGAAAGTAATGTCGGTTGCGATGAAGAGCCGTCAAGAGGACGCGGCAATCGAGGCCGTCGGCATGACGACTGTAAGTTAAAAGAATTTGTGCAAGGAGAACATATGGCTGAAACAGTTCTGACGGTGTGCCCATACTGCGGTGCGGGATGCATGCTGAATCTCATGGTGGAAAACGGTACCATCGTGCGTGCCGAACCCGCCCCTGGACGTACCAACCAAAGCACCCTCTGCCTGAAGGGCCTATATGGTTGGGACTTCCTGAATGATACAAAGCGGCTAACCCCGCGCTTGCACAAACCGCTGATTCGGCGCAGACGCGGCGCGGAATTTGAGGAAGCCTCATGGTACGAAGCGATCGACTTCGCTTCCTCTCGTTTGCAGGAAATTAAGCATGCACACGGCGCAGACTCCATCATGCTTACGGGGTCGGCGCGCGGTCCGGGCAACGAAGCAAACTATGTTATGCAGAAATTCGCACGCGCGGTGATCGGCACGAACAACATCGATCACTGCGCACGGGTTTGACATGCCCCATCCGTGGCCGGTCTGGCCGCAACGCTGGGTAATGGGGCTATGAGCAACTCTATTCCTGAGATTGAGGATACCAAGTGCCTCTTCATCTTTGGATACAACGCCGCGGACTCGCACCCCATTGTCGCGCGGCGCATCGTGGCGGCGAAAGAAAAGGGCGCGAAGGTCATTGTCGTCGATCCGCGATTCACCGAATCGGCACGCATAGCCGACCTCTGGCTGCCCATCCGAAACGGAACGAACATGGCGCTGGTCAATGCCTTCGCCAACGTTCTCATCGAGGAGCAACTCTACAACAAGGACTACGTCAAGAGCTATACCGAAGGCTTCGAAACCTATCGGGAAATTGTTGCCAAATATACTCCGGCCTACGCGGAAGAAATCACCGGAATTCCGGAGCAACAGATTCGCGAGACGATGCGAACCTACGCGGCGGCAGAGAGCGCATTCATTCTCTACGGTATGGGCGTTACCCACTATGGGCAAGCCGTCGATGTCGTAAAGGGGCTTTCCGGCCTCGCGTTGCTGACCGGAAATTTTGGCCGTCCAAACGTCGGAATCGGCCCGGTGCGCGGACAGAACAACGTACAGGGCGCTTGCGACCATGGCGCCCTTCCCAATGTCTTTCCCGGATATCAGAAGGTCACCGATCCTGTGATCCGCGCCAAGTTCGCGAAGGCTTGGGGTGTGCCCGAGCTTCCGGCCCAGCCGGGATATACGCTCACGGACGTTCCGCATCTGGTGAAGGAAGGCAAGCTGAAGGCGTTTTATATCTTCGGAGAGGACCCGGTGCAGACGGATCCGGATGCGAACGGCATGCGGGAAGCGCTGGCAAAGATGGAGTTCGTGATTGTGCAGGACATCTTCATGAACAAAACAGCGCTCTGTGCCGATGTTATCTTCCCGGCCACATCCTGGGGTGAACACGACGGCACCTACTCGACCGCCGATCGCGGCTTCCAGCGCTTCCATAAGGCTGTGGAACCTAAAGGGGACGTCAAGCGGGATTGGGAGATCATCTCCCTGATGGCAACCGCCATGGGCTATCCCATGAAGTACCACAACACGGAGGAGATCTGGGAGGAACTGCGCAACCTCTGCCCAATTTACTACGGCGTGACCTACGAAAAACTGGAGAGGATGGGGTCAGTTCAGTGGCCCTGCCCGACCCTGGATCATCCCGGCACACCCTATCTCTACGCAGGGAGTAAATTCGACACACCGAGCGGCAAAGGGCAGTTGTTTGCTGCCGAGTGGCGTCCGCCCCTGGAAACGACCGACGAGAAGTATCCCCTTGTCCTTTCCACGGTGCGTGAGGTCGGACATTATTCCTCTCGCACGATGTCGGGGAACTGCGCTGCTCTGCAGACACTCGCCGACGAGCCGGGGTATGTGCAAATCCATAGCGCCGACGCAAGTAAGTACGGCATCGAAGACGAACAGTTGCTCTGGATTTCATCTCGCCGCGGCAAGGTCATGACTCGGGCTCTGGTTACGGATCGGGTGAATCAAGGTGTGGTGTACATGACATATCAATGGTGGGTCGGAGCCTGCAATGAGCTCACAATTGATTATTGTGATCCAATCGCGAAAACCCCTGAATACAAGTATTGTGCCGTAAAAGTCGAGGCGATCAACGACCAGAGTTGGGCGGAGTCGAATCTGCAAGAGCAATACAGCGAGATCAAGGCAAAGCTACGTCATCCTGTCTCGTGAAAAAATCATGTTTTCTCCGCCTGCTCCGCGCCCAACGGAGCAGGCGTTGCTTCCGCCATCCTTCGCTACGTATTCGGGCACCATTCGATAGTTGGAACGCCTTCGGGCGCGCAGAATCCGACTGGTCGATCAGAACACTAACACCTTTGTTGCTTCCTCTGTCCAAGTGCGAAGGTCGTCCAAGGTGCGGCGCTTGATGCCCGCGACGAGCGCGTCATCATCAATCCCACGCGCCTCCAGACAAGTGCGGCAGGCACCGATGGAGATACCTTGCTCTGCCAAAAGCCGCAGCATCTCCTGAACGTTATACGACGCATCTGACGGGGCCTGCCTCCGCAATCCGCTGACCACCCCGTCGCCCAACAAGAAAACGGAGACTTCGCTGGTTGCGCCCTTCGCCAGCGCGCCGGCCAAGCGGAGCGCGTTGTAGGTACGCTGACTTCCGTATGGGGAATCGTTCAGGACAAGTAGATACTCCATCATTCCTCCGGTGCGGCGGTGGCACGTCTTGCCGTGAAGTATACGAGAAGGAATTCCTTTTTGACTCCGAAAACGACAGCGATTATACCCTTGACCGCCCGTTGTTTCATCTTCTTCCCGCGTTGCGGGCAGCCGAACTGGCCAGACGATTGGCCTCGGCGTTATTCGCACGGCGAACGTGGGAGATCGAGAAATCGAGCGACCGCGCCAACTTCCGGCAGGTCCAATTCAGGGAATAGAGCCTCGGGCTGCGGCAACTGTACTCACCGCTCATCTGCCTGACCATCACTTCGGAATCTGAAAACACGTGCAGCGCCTCGGCCTCGAGCCCGAGGGCGCATTGGAGCGCTTCGAGCAGCGCAAGGTACTCGGCGACATTATTGTCCTGGTGTCCTATCCATTTGGCGATTCTGATGGTGCCGTCGGTGGAGCCGTCAATCACCACTCCAATACCAGACGGGCCGGGGTTCCCGAAATGAGCCGCCATCGATGTAGGCCACGAGGTCCGACATTGTGTGTGGTGAGCTTGTACCAACCATGCCTGACATATTTTCCGGCGTCAAGATGCTTATTTCCACACACTCCTCGTCGTTATCCATGTCTTCGAGCACCTGTGGATGCTCCTGTGGGAAAACAGGAAGAATTGAATCTCCCATTCATTAAGCAACCACGGTTCAATGGGTTGCGTTTCCGGGTTTTGATCCATCGCAACCGGCTGATTGCACTGAAAACGGGCATTGACAATCTTCCAGCAAATCTCTAGGGTTGCTGGCGTCGACGGCTGAAAGGGTTGGCTTAAATAAAATTTTGCCAGTCCGAAGTAAGCTGAGTGATCAGCTCAGCGGGGCAACACGAAGAGCAGCCAGACCTGAAAAAACCGACGGCTCTGCGAGGAGTAGTTGGGGTTTGGGACCGCGAAAGCGGTGATCGCATCAAGGGCTGTGACGGTACGTGCCTCCACGCTGTTTGCTCCCTCGCAAGAGCTGGCGGCTAGAGCATAACCAATGTCACAGCCTTTACCTTTTCCCAGCGTTCTCCTCCTGACCAACCCTCGCAATTTGTAAAGGATCGCCCAAACAGGAATTGACTGGTTGGACGCTCAAGAACTCGTTGCCGGTCACTTTGTACAATACTCGAGACATGGCAGTGACGATCGAGATGCAGAATACGGGTGACTCCCGGGCGCGCCGGGAGATTCTTGCCGGTGTCGAACATGTGCTGAGTGATGTGGCGGGAGAGTGGCGGGTGTCAATTGTCGAATCTCGTGCAAATGACAACTGGGAAATGAAAGTGGAGGGACCACACGGATTCGAGCGTTCGTACACTTTGGTTGGCGAAGCTGGAGAGCACCAGCCTGAGGCAATACGGAACGTGCTTATGAAGCTGCTGCCGGCGAGGGCGCGATGATCTACCATACTGGTTTGCGTTGCCCTACAGCCGAGGCAGACATTGCAGGATTTGGGTTGGTCGTTTGGTCAGTTCTTCGAGACGGTGGAAACAGCGATGAAGAAGATTCCGAATTCGAGTCGTTGTCTAAGCGAACACATTTTGCGAGCCTTGAACCAAATTAGGAAGCCGAGCACCGCTGGCGAAATCACCGAGTTGCTCAATCGTGACCTGGACGTTGAGGACCGCCCCTTCCAAGCAAAAGACGTCGCGGAGTGGTTGCGGAACACCGAGGACACAGCGTTGACACTGTATTGGTCGAGGGCTCGTCCCCGAAAGTAAGGATCATCCCACTGGTACCCTCGTACCGCTTGAGGTTCATCAGGGCACCGCCAGCAAGAGCGTAGCGGCAGATGCACTCGGCCGTGATGCCCATGCAGTCATGCGGGCCGAGCGGGATCACGGCGACGTAGATTCCGCCGCCCGTGTTCCAGCTCTCGCCGCCGTAGTGCTTCGCGATCTCTTCCAGCGCCTTCAGTTCGTCAGCAATATTCTCCGGCGAGCAGCTTGCGCCATCTGGCGTTCGCCTTGATCTCTTCCGCGATCCTGTGGAACTTGGCGTCGGGTTTCTCCAGGGTCGCCAGACGCTCGCGTCGCGTGACAAACATCACGCCGTACCCGGCGTTCGGAAAACCCCTCGCCGCCGTTGTCTGTAAGTTGCTGATCCTGGGATTCCGAAGCAAGCCATCGAAGGCTTCCATAAACAGATGATTTCCGAACGCCAGATTTACACGAAGCGATCGGGTTTACGCTCTCGCAGGGTCAAAGAGTGAAATCGCGATTTTTCGCCAATCATCCTTTTGAGATCGCGCCAACCCCACGGCCTTCATTGACTTGCCCGTTTCGCCCACGTAAGATTTGCCCCTAATGATCGGCCGGACTATTTCGCACTACCACATCGTCGAGAAGCTCGGTGGCGGCGGTATGGGCGTCGTTTACAAGGCCGAGGATACTCGGCTTGACCGCTACGTCGCGCTGAAATTCCTTCCTGAAGAAGTAGCCCAAGACCGACAATCTTTAGAAAGGTTCCGCCGCGAGGCTAAAGCCGCTTCGGCGCTCAACCATTCGAATATCTGCACCATTCACGACATCGGCGAGCAGGATGGCAAGGCGTTCATCGTCATGGAGTACCTCGACGGCGCGACGCTGAAGCACATCATCGGCAACCGTCCGATGGAACTGGAGACGCTGCTCTCGCTCGGCATCGAAATTGCTGATGGGCTCGATGCCGCTCACGCGCTGGGAATTGTCCATCGCGACATCAAGCCGGCGAATATTTTTGTAACCAAGCGAGGCCACGCAAAGATCCTGGATTTCGGCCTGGCGAAGGTCACGCAGCCATCGCAGCCATCCGGGGAGACAGTCGAGGCCACCGTTGCCGAGGAGCACCTCACCAGCCCAGGCTCGGCAATTGGCACGGTCGCCTACATGTCTCCCGAGCAGGCGAAGGGAAAGGAACTCGATTCCCGAACCGACTTGTTTTCATTTGGAGCTGTGCTCTACGAAATGGCCACGGGCATGGTGCCCTTTCGCGGAGATACGTCGGCGCTTATTTTTCAGGGAATCCTGGATCGCGCCCCAACTCCGGCGATCCGGCTGAACCCCGATGTGCCGCCGAAGCTCGAAGACGTCATCAATAAAGCGATGGAGAAAGACCGCGAGTTGCGTTACCAGCACGCCGCGGACATGCGGGCCGACCTGAAGCGGCTGAAACGGGAAACGGAGTCGCGCCCTTCAGAAGCAGCCGGTTCGGGGCTAATGGCGGTTGCAGCGGAAAGCTCATCTCAGGCCATGCAAAGGCCGGCGTCAGCATCTGGCTCGGCTTCTGCGCCTACTCCATCTTTGTCATCCGCATCGAAAGCAAACGCTGTGCCTGTCGCTTCGACGCCAAGTCGCTCTTACGGCAAGATCGCCGGAGTGCTGGCGGCGGTTGCAGTCGTGGCGGTAGCTGCTGTTTTCTGGTTCGGGAAGCGGCGTTCTGCACCGTTTGCGGCCACCATCAGCCAGAAAACTGTCGCCGTTCTTCCGCTGCAGAACATCGGCTCGGATAAAGATGTGGATTTTCTTCGCCTGGCTCTGGCCGACGAAATCGCGACTTCGCTCAGTTATGCGCGTTCGCTTTCGATTCGGCCGTTCGCTACCACCAGCAAGTACGACTCCCCGACCCTCGACTTGCAGGAGGCGGGCAAGGCCATGCATGTGACCGACGTCGTCACCGGTCACTACATGAAAGAAGGCGATCAGATACAGATCACGCTGGAAGCGGTGGACATCGGCGACAACCGCACGATTTGGCGCGATACTATGACCGTTGCCGCTCCCGATTTGATTGCGATGCGGAGTCAAATCACGGCGAAGGTTCGCCAAGGTTTGGTTCCCGCTCTCGGTGCTGGAAACGATGCAGGGGAAACCGGTACTCACCCCAAGAACGAAGAGGCCTATGACCTCTATCTTCGAAGCATCGCCCTGCCGCATGATCCGCTTCCTAACAAAGATGCTATTGCTATGCTGGAGCGCGCAGTTGGAATAGATCCTACCTACGGACCCGCCTGGGAGGCGCTGGGATATCGCTATTATTACGATGCGACGTATTCGAACGGCGGGGAAGCAGTGTATCAGCGCGGGCAATCCGCCCTGGAGCGGGCGGTGGCGTTGGATCCGAACCTTGTCAGCGCGGCGGCTCAGCTGATTACCACCCGGGTAGAAGGAGGTGAACTCGTCAAGGCCTACCAGGAGGGGAAGGCGCTAGTGGAGCGACATCCTGAGAATGCCTCGGCGCACTTTGCTTTGGGGTATGTGTTTCGTTATGGCGGCATGCTCGACGAGTCCGCGCACGAATGTGAAACTTCCATTTCGCTGGACCCCGGAAACTATCGCTATCGCTCGTGTGCCGAGACATTTGATGAACAAGGCAACTTCGCGCGGGCAATGGATTTCATTCAGCTCGATGCTGGTTCCTCATGGGCTGAGGCAACCATGGTCGCGCATTTCCTTCGCACCGGCAATCCGGCGCAAGCCCGGGAACAAGCTAAGAAAATAATGGATCGACCCATAGAAAAGATGGTCAATGCCTGCCTCAACCATGCGCCGGCCGCAGATGTGGACAACGACGCCCGGGAGCTTGCACCTATTATTTCCGGTTTTCACGACCCCGAGGCAAGGTACTTGAACGCTGGATATTTTGCTTTCTGTGGCCAGAAGGAGCCCGCTGTGCGTCTGATTAAGGGTGCAATGGCGGGACATTACTGCGCCTACACCGACCTGCAAACCAATGCCATGCTCGCGAGCCTGCGTGGGGCACCCGAATTCGCAGAGTTACTCTCCGCCGCTAAACAGTGCCGCGACAGTTTCATTTCCGAGAGATCGCAAGCTGGGCACTGAATCGCCCTCTTCATTCTGAAGAACGCCAGCGGCAAGTAACTGACGGAAGTCAGAGGAGCAGGCAATAATCGAGCCGTTCGCGCTGGCGAAACTCGGCTAACAGTCGCCCAAACCGGAGGCATGACGACACTATTCCCGACGGCTCGCGGTTGTTCCCGAGTGACGGGCAAACAGGAAGTAATCCCCATAACGGGGAAAGCCAGGCCGGGAAAGCGTCTGGATGGTTTACGTAACCAGATGGGATGAGAAGGCCGGTCTCCGACGGGATGCTGTACGCTCCCAAGTTATCGACGCGCTTTGAAGCGCAAGAGATAAAGGAGACCGGCAATGAAGAAGATTAGCACCGCAGCGGCGAAACAGACGAAGAGTTTTCACGATCACAACCTGACCATCGGTTTGGACCTCGGTGATCGTTCGAGTTGGTATTGCGTGTTGGACGAGACGGGCAGCGTGCTGCTGGAACAACGGCTGAGCACGACTCCGAAAGCCATGCGCGAGGTGTTCGGAGGCATGCCGCGTTGCCGGATTGCGCTGGAAACCGGAATGCATTCGCCGTGGGTGAGCCGACTGCTCGGCGAGTTGGGACACGAAGTGATCGTGGCGCATGCGCGCAACGTGCGTTTGATCGGAGAGAGCCGTAAGAAAGACGACCGCATGGATGCGCGAAGCCTGGCCCGGTTGGCGCGGATCGATCCGCAACTGCTGGCGCCGGTGAAGCATCGCAGCGCCAAAGCGCAAGCGGATCTGACCGTAATCCGGGCACGAGCCGGACTGGTGCGGTCACGAACGGCGCTGATCAACACGGCGCGGGGACTGGTCAAGTCCTACGGGGAGCGGCTGCGCGGCTGTAATCCGCGGAATGTGAACCCCGAGAAAGCGCAAGAGCTGAGTCCGGAACTGCAGGCCGCGTTAGCTCCGCTGCTGGCGGCTGTCGAAGCGCTGAGCGAGCGCATCGGCGAATATAACGAACGAATCGAACAGTTAGCACAGCAGAGTTATCCGCAAGTGGCGCGACTGGAACAGGTCAAGGGAGTGGGCACACTGATCGCGCTGACCTACCTGCTGACCTTGGAGGATCCGCAGCGCTTTCGCAAGAGCCGCGACGTGGGCTGCTATGTGGGATTGCAACCGGGACGGCGCAACTCGGGACAAAGCGAACCGCAGTTGCACATCAGCAAGGAAGGTGATCCGTATCTGCGAACGCTGCTGGTACAGGGAGCGCACCACATTCTGGGACCGTTTGGCGCGGACAGCGATCTGCGACGCTGGGGACTGAAACTCGCCGAGCGTGGAGGAAAGAATGGAAAGAAACGAGCGGTGATTGCGGTAGCGCGAAAGTTGGCAGTGCTGCTGCATCGCCTGTGGGTGAGCGGAGAGGTGTACGAACCGCTGCGCAACAGCAGCCAGATGATGATGCCGGCAGCAGCGTAAGTCAAAAACACGCTTAAGAAAGGAAGAGCAAAAGCCCAAAGGCCGAGTTCCGGTGACTGCGTCTAACGCCTGGCCCGACTTTCCTCGGAAGAGGAAACAGAGGTCGACAATCAGGTGGCAGCACCGGCTGAAACGAGAACACCCAACTTGCACCGAGCGCAAACCGCTCAACAAAGAGTGCGGATGGAAGGGTGGCGACAGTGGTAACTCGGCGGGGAGAAAAAACATTGTCCAACGAAAAAACAAAAGAACCCACTTGACTCCGACCGGCCTTCTCATGGAAGGCGTTTACACTCAAAACCCCCCGTCCCGAGGTCAGTGAGTGTAATCGCGAATTACCCCTTGGGCGAATGATTGGTCAATCCAGTGTCGAGACGGCACAAAAGCAGAAAATCTGTACCCCTATGTCATTCACTGGCCTTTGAACTTCGCCACGATTGCCGTTATATCGTCGTGCTGTTCCTGCGAGCCGAAGCGCCGAACCCCATCCACGATTGCCGCCAGCAAAGCCTGGCACGGCAATTCCCGATGTTGCCGCAACGCTTCGATCAAAGGCCCCTCACCAAATTCTTCTCCTCGATCGTTGCTGGCTTCCGTGACGCCATCCGTGTAAAGTGTAAGCACGTCGTCGGGAAAGAGTTCCTGCTCCCGCATGGAACAATCCCATTCCTTGAAGAGCCCCAGCAGCGTGCTGGTCGACTCAAGCCGCTCAACAGTGCCGTCACTTCTCAGCAAAAGGCCCGACAAATGTCCGCAATTGGCATAGCGCAATCGCCGCGTCGCGTCGTCGTACTCGGCAAAGAAAAGCGATGCGTAGGCACTGTCGCTGGTGTTGTCATAGAACAGGCGGTTCACGGATCTGAGCAATGCCTCGGGCTGATCGAAGGCCAGCGCCGACTGGCTCCGCACGCTGGCTTGCAAATTCGCCATCAGCAGAGCGGCGGCGATCCCCTTGCCGGAAACGTCGCCGATGATCAGCCCCAGCCGCTGCGGCCCGAGATTCAGGAAGTCGAAATAGTCCCCTCCCACCTGCCGCGCTTGCAGGCAGATACCCCCGTATTCCACGGTTTTCAACTCCGGTCGAATCTGCGGAAACAACCGGGCCTGCACTTGCCTGGCGATTTCCAGTTCCTGGGCGGCACGGCGTTCGGCTTCGAGTTTTTCTGCTTCCGCTCGCCGGCGCAGTTCAAGGCTTCGCCTCACCTCATCGAACCCTTCCAATCCAAACGCATTCCCGTCCGGATCTTCGAACCGTGTATAGGTTCCGCCCCACCCCGGCGTCTCCGGCGCAAAGGAGAACCGAACCCCGCGTTCACTCCATTCCTTGTACCTGTCCTGAACATCTTCCGTCATAAACAGAACCCAGCGGTAGCCGCCAATCAGCTTGTATTCGGGCCGGTCGGGCTTGGGCTCAACCAGCGCAAGGTTCGCACTGCCGTCGGGAGGCGCCACTTCAATCCAGCGGACGCCGGTGGGAAGGCACTGTTCTGTGATCAGTTCGAAGCCCAGTTGGTCGATGTAGAACCGCTTACTCACTTCCAGGTCACGGACGAAAACGACGATGTCCTGGATGCTCAGGTAGGGCTCTTGGCGGCCCGGGCGAAGCACGGTCCGGTTCGCCCACGAGAGGAAGGGATCGCTGGTCATCCGCGTGATTATAGTGCAGGCAAACACTCAGAAGAGTTTTTTGGACCGTAGAACGAATCGCAGGGAAGCCACATGGTTGTAATCAGGGTTTACACTCAAAACGCCCGCTCAGGGGTCAATGAGTGAGATCGGGATATTACATCAACCACAGCACCCGCTCATTCTCGTTCTTAGGGCGCGGATATCCACCACTCGCTGATTGTTGCCTGCCTAAAATACGGTAAACACTGTAGCCCGCCTCAAACTCGCTTTCGGTTAGCATTGCCTTCTGACTGACGAAAAGGAGGGGATATGGCAACTGCGAGAGTGCCTCAACCAACTGCCGATGATCTGGTGTGGTTTCGCCAGGGTTTGTTTGCGCCTGTAACGGAGGAGGTCACAGCTCTCGACCTGCCGGTCACGGGGCGCATACCATCAGAGTTAAATGGCCGCTATTTGCGCAATGGTCCTAATTTTATGCGCGGCATCGACGATCGCAAGAACCATTGGTTCCTGGGCTCCGGCATGGTGCATGGCGTGAGGTTGCGGAACGGCCGGGCGGAGTGGTATCGCAATCGCTGGGTCCGTTCGAAAGTGGTCGCGGAAGCGCTGGGTGAAAAGTGGCGGGAGGGTCCCGTCCATGACCACGACTTCGCCGCCAACACTCACATTGTCGCTCACGCTGGTCGAATCCTTGCGACGGTTGAAGGTGGTTCCCTGCCGTACGAGATCTCCGACGAACTGGACACGATTGGGCCTTACGATTTTGCCGGTGCCCTACCCGGTGGTTTCGCCGCGCATACCAAAACCGACCAGCAGAAGGGCGAGGTTCATGCCATCGCGTATTCATACAGTCAGGATCATGTCCAGCACCTCGTCATCGACAAAACTGGCAAAGTGAGCCGCATGAACGACATTGCCGTTCGCGACAGACCGATCATGCATGACTTTGCCTTGACTAAGAAATACGTGGTCCTCTATGATCTGCCGGTTACGTTCAGTCTTGATGCGGCGAAAGCCGGGAAGTTCCCCTATGTCTGGAATCCGGCCCACGAGGCACGCGTGGGATTGCTTTCGCGCGAAGACAACTCACCTGGAACGCGCTGGTTCCCCGTCGAACCCTGCTTTGTCTTTCATACGCTCAATGCGTACGACGATGGTGACCGTGTTTGCGTCGACGTGTGCCGCTACGCAGGCCGTTACGATGTTTCGCTGATGACCGGACCAGGCCCGGTTAGCCTCGATCGCTGGACCATCGATCCCGTCAGCGGCAAAGTCACTCTTCGGTCACTCAGCGACCGGTTCTTTCAGGAGTTTCCGCGCATCGACGATAGGATAATCAGCAAGCGGCATCGCTACGGATACACGACCGCATTCAAGCAACTCCAGGATCACGTGGTCGCCCCGACCACCCCGACGGGCCATGCGTCGGGCAATGTCCTGCTCAAACATGACATTGAAGGCGGTGCAGTCGAGGAGCACCGTTTCGAGCACGGCGCGGCGGGCGAAGCCGTGTTTGCTCCCATGTCGCTCAGCGCCGGCGAAGACGAAGGCTATATCATGGCCTATGCTCACGATCTTGATGGAGGTAGGACGGACTTGGTGATTCTTGCAGCGCAAGATTTCGCGGACGAACCGGTTGCGCGCATTCACCTGCCAGTCCGCGTTCCACTGGGGTTCCATGGCAGCTGGATCGCCGACAGTTAGCGCCCTGTTGGGCAGGCCGAACCGGCTAACGATTATTGTTACCAAGGCAGGATGCGGAAACAAGCAAAGAACTACGAATGTCGCTGATCGTCCCGAAGCTTTTTCGGGCAACTCTCGTATGGGGAAACCGGAAGTCAGTTGTCGTAACCAGGCGATTACACTCAGAACCCCCCTTGGCGGGGTCAATGAGTGAAATCGCGATTTAACGCCAACTTGGTTCGGGCCCTTGAATTAGTTGTTCTGCAGGGCATCGTTGAGCTTTGCCGCAGTCTGCTTGTCGAGAGAATTCAGGAGTTCATTCCTATGCTTTACGAAGTAGGTCCGCCTGCCCTCCCAGTGTCCGAAGTACTTCGGCGCGCCCCGAAACTGATAACCGTATTCACCAGCCCTGTGCTGTTCCACAATCTCTAAGCCATCCCAGCTCTCTGATTTCGGAAGAAAGAAGGCTTCAAAGTCACCAACATCGGTTCGGAAAAATGCAGCCCCGATCTGGCCTTCAAACATATTTTCCATTTTCGCCACCAGGACACATTGCACGCGGACACCGCGATCGTTGAGCGTTGCGGCCAGCTCCATGGAATCCGCATATGCCGGGTTACTCGCGGGCAGACGAGTGGCGGGAGGGTCACAGGACGCTTCCCCTGAAGTAATCCAGACGACAAAAGTTAACGCGTCATCCCCGTAGTGTCCCGTAATCTCCCAGCACCCGACCGTCGGAAAATTGATACCGACCAGCATCCCTCCCGGTTCACTGCTCACATTTGTGGCTCGATCTACCATGAGAGGGTCTGCGTCATCGTCTAACCGTCTGCCTGTGACCTTCAGCCTCGGCTGAGGCTCCGTATGCCAGTCGTAGCTTTGTCGCCACCAGAAAAGTTTTTGTCTGAATGTTGGGTCATTAGGAGTGTAGTGCCCTAATCCTCTCCATGCCCCGTCGACGGGAATAGCTGCCCACAGCTTGTCCGTCCCAAACCAAAAAGCGCCTGCAAAGGCCTTCTGAGGGTATGGCTTTGGAGGAATAAAAGGGCTGGCCTGATATTGCGTCGTTACCGGACAGGTTTCAGGTACGTCGCTCTTACCTGTGGTCGCGGCTTGCTGGCTGAGAGACGCCTGCGATAGTAAGAGTAGAGATAGCAGAGGGAGAAGGCGCGGCATCGAAGCCTCCCGGAATCCACTCATTTTATAACCAGATTGTGAACGACTGATGTAACCAGATGGGATGAGAAGGCCGGTCTCCGACGGGATGCTGTACGCTCCCAAGTTATCGACGCGCTTTGAAGCGCAAGAGATAAAGGAGACCGGCAATGAAGAAGATTAGCACCGCAGCGGCGAAACAGACGAAGAGTTTTCACGATCACAACCTGACCATCGGTTTGGACCTCGGTGATCGTTCGAGTTGGTATTGCGTGTTGGACGAGACGGGCAGCGTGCTGCTGGAACAACGGCTGAGCACGACTCCGAAAGCCATGCGCGAGGTGTTCGGAGGCATGCCGCGTTGCCGGATTGCGCTGGAAACCGGAATGCATTCGCCGTGGGTGAGCCGACTGCTCGGCGAGTTGGGACACGAAGTGATCGTGGCGCATGCGCGCAACGTGCGTTTGATCGGAGAGAGCCGTAAGAAAGACGACCGCATGGATGCGCGAAGCCTGGCCCGGTTGGCGCGGATCGATCCGCAACTGCTGGCGCCGGTGAAGCATCGCAGCGCCAAAGCGCAAGCGGATCTGACCGTAATCCGGGCACGAGCCGGACTGGTGCGGTCACGAACGGCGCTGATCAACACGGCGCGGGGACTGGTCAAGTCCTACGGGGAGCGGCTGCGCGGCTGTAATCCGCGGAATGTGAACCCCGAGAAAGCGCAAGAGCTGAGTCCGGAACTGCAGGCCGCGTTAGCTCCGCTGCTGGCGGCTGTCGAAGCGCTGAGCGAGCGCATCGGCGAATATAACGAACGAATCGAACAGTTAGCACAGCAGAGTTATCCGCAAGTGGCGCGACTGGAACAGGTCAAGGGAGTGGGCACACTGATCGCGCTGACCTACCTGCTGACCTTGGAGGATCCGCAGCGCTTTCGCAAGAGCCGCGACGTGGGCTGCTATGTGGGATTGCAACCGGGACGGCGCAACTCGGGACAAAGCGAACCGCAGTTGCACATCAGCAAGGAAGGTGATCCGTATCTGCGAACGCTGCTGGTACAGGGAGCGCACCACATTCTGGGACCGTTTGGCGCGGACAGCGATCTGCGACGCTGGGGACTGAAACTCGCCGAGCGTGGAGGAAAGAATGGAAAGAAACGAGCGGTGATTGCGGTAGCGCGAAAGTTGGCAGTGCTGCTGCATCGCCTGTGGGTGAGCGGAGAGGTGTACGAACCGCTGCGCAACAGCAGCCAGATGATGATGCCGGCAGCAGCGTAAGTCAAAAACACGCTTAAGAAAGGAAGAGCAAAAGCCCAAAGGCCGAGTTCCGGTGACTGCGTCTAACGCCTGGCCCGACTTTCCTCGGAAGAGGAAACAGAGGTCGACAATCAGGTGGCAGCACCGGCTGAAACGAGAACACCCAACTTGCACCGAGCGCAAACCGCTCAACAAAGAGTGCGGATGGAAGGGTGGCGACAGTAGTAACTCGGCGGGGAGAAAAAACATTGTCCAACGAAAAAACAAAAGAACCCACTTGACTCCGACCGGCCTTCTCATGGAAGGCGTTAGCGCTCAGAATGCAGGTCAGGCCGCGTCCTCCGCTAAGAATTTGGCGAAAGAACGGATCGGCTTCAGCTTGTCCTCCCGTAAGCCGCGCAGCTCTTCCTCACGGAGTCGCTTTTCGTACAAAAGTCTCCCGAATACCTGCGTGAGTTGCGAATAACGATAGTCGTATTTGCGGTCGATCTCCTTACGACGTTGGGTCAGGTAATGCTCCAAGTCCCACAGATCCGACGACTGCTGGATCTGGCTGGCCATCTTCTTTGCTTGCTGAATCACCTCGTGAAGCTCTCGCCCCAGGGCAGCGTCGAAGGCTGTGCGGGCGATGATCTTTTCTGACCTCGACCAAATCGGTTCGTTCTGGTAGGGATAACTGTCTTGAGTCACAGACGGGCTGGTCATGTTCCGGTCCTCCGTGGCCGCATTCTATCCCTTGCCCAGATGCCTTTTCTACAGGGTCGGACGCTTTCATTGGGGCGGATTCATTATCGTTTTCCTTCGGCCTTCCGTCCGTTCTGAGGTCAAAAAGGTCGTTCACTGGATGTCCGAGATTCTGTTTGCAGCCGAGATAGCGTTCCGTGGTCTGGACGGATGCATGCCCGAGCAAAAACTGAATCTGCTCCAGCTCACCGCCGCGATCGTGGCACAGCTTCGCGCAGGTCCGCCGCAGGTCGTGCGGTGCAATGTGCTCCAAGCCTGCTCGCTCGCAGCAGGTTCTGACCACGTACCAGACGACGTTCTGCGAGAGGCCGCGGCCCCACACCTTTCCCCGACTGGCGACCGCTCGAAAGATTTTGCCCTCACGAACCCCAGCGGCTCGTGTCCATTGATCGAGGGCGGCTTTCACCCAGTTCGGAATGGGCACCGTGCGAATGTGGCCGCCTTTGCCAATCAGATCAACAACGGCCCAGTGTCCTTGGCGCATCTGGATGTCGTCCAACTCCAAACCGACCAGTTCCGACCTGCGAAAGCCACAACCGAACAGCATGGCCAACATCGCATAATCGCGCTTGGCGCGCATTGTGTTTCCCCCCGCATGCTTGAGCACTTCCGAACTCTGCTCCGCGCTCAACCAATTCCCGGACCGGAATCCGAGCTGCTTGACTCCCTTGACGCGGCTAATCCCCGCGGCCAACTCGGGACTCAGCAAGCCAGCGTCGGCGGCTTCGTGAGCCAGGCGACGCACGGCTGCAAGCTGCTGGTTGATGGTGTTGGCGGCCAGATGCCGCGATTCCAGGTACATGCGATAGCGCACGACGACGATGCGGTTGAAGGCCAGCCGAGGCTCGGAGCAGTACCAGGCGATGAACTGGTCGATGGCGTATTCGTAGACGCGGCGCGAAGCTGGCGAGCCGAGGCTGTTGAGAACTGCCGTTTTACAATGATCCAGGTCTGGTAGGCGGAGCACTCGGCGACGATAGTTCGGCTTGACTCTCGGTTTGCCCATGACGACGGCCTCCAGTGCCGCAGCAGTCGGAATACGGTAAGCTCGGCTCGCGTGCAAGCTCGAATCACAGGGGGACGGAACCGCATTTTTTGGGTTCCCAAGCCAGCAAACGTCGGAGTAAGACCATGGGCATCAGCAATCCCGAGATTCAAAAGAAGGTGTTCGGACCGAGATGGGAACACGAGATCGAAAAGCAAGGCTGGCCGTTCTGGAAAAGGCTCATGCACCGACTGCAGGACTGTCCTATCTGCAAGCCCAAATCACAGACTCGAAAACTTCAATGAGCGCTATCGCCTGTTTTCGTCAATCACAGATGGCGATCCTTACTAGCCTTGATTCACTCAGGAGTTTGGACTGATAATTTCTTCGTGGCCAGCAGCCAAACACGCAGATTATGGTTTGCGTTCTTCGTCTTATCACGCCCCCAACTCCCTCACAATCGGTGACACGTCAAGGGGTGGAATTTTGTTGTCGCTGGTGACGTTTTCTGCAAGACAGCGTCGAAACAACTTGAAGGGACCGGTAAAAACCGAAAGCGGGCTCCCCGGACTTGGAAAAATGCAAGAAGGAGAATGAACCCATGAAGACCTACCAGAAACTGGCGCTGGCAGTACTGGCCGGCGTCTCGATCGGCATTGCTGGCGCCAAGTTGATTCATGCGCAGCAAACGAAGACGCCGCCTGGCTACGTCATCGCGGAAGTCGAGGTAACAGACCCCGCTACCATGCAGAAATATGTGGACAAGATATCGGAAACGCTAGCGCCTTTCAATCACCACTATGTCGTTCTTGGCCACAAGATCCAGACTCTCGAGGGCGAACCGCCGAAGGGCGGCATCGTGATAATCGCTTTCGACAGCTCGGAGAAAGCGCGTGAGTGGTACGATTCGCCAGCCTATGACGCGATCAAGCCGATCCGACAGAGCGCAGCCAAGAGCCGCATATTCATCGTCGAAGGCGTCGCCCCCTAGTGACGGACAGGTCAAGTGGTTATTCAGATGATTTTAGTCGGCCGTCTGGCTCTCCGTGGAGCCAGGCGCGGTTTTCCTTCGGAGGAAGGGATGAACTGGATGACGGTTCCGGGCGAATCGTCGGCAAACTTTCCCTAATCGCGTTACCTCAGAGTTGCCCGTCATCCGGCTGCAGGCGGCAGAGAACCTCCGAATCGGTCTTTCCATGTTCGGGGTTGTAGGACTACCGTGGCTGGCCCCGTCGCAGACTCCACAGTCCGCGCGCCGAGAGGATGAAGGTGAAGCCCCCGAGCCCGCCGAGCGCCCAGAGTGTCCAGACGAAGAAGAAGCCGCCGGTGGACTTGGCGATCTCGCCGTAGTGTGCCCCCCTCATGTGCATGACGGGCGTGGCTGCCGCGAACAACCCGACGAGCAGCATGATGGCGTACCCCGATCTCCGTTCGGCGAGCACCAGCGTCCCGTACAGCAACACCACGAGAACGGCCAACGCAATGTTTGAGGGCTCGGCCTTCGATATCCCACGGACGATGTCGTCCGTAATGTGAAGCGTCAGCAAGAGGATCGAGAGCAGAGACGCGATGGTTAACATCATGTTTTGTTTCATTGGATATTCTCCTTGTTAGATTTGTGTGTGCCTCTCAGTGAGGCACATGACGCGCGGCGGTGTTGACGAGGGAAGGTGCAAACCCCAAGACACTGATGATGATGCCGCAGATGGCCATCCCAATGTAGAACCAGCGATCTATTGGGAGTCTGCGCACCACTCGGGCTGTTGCTACTGGAGCGCCCTGGTCTTGCATGCGCGGAGGATACCACTTTTTATTCTAGGTGAATGAACGCCTGCTCGTCAGCGAAGTTTCAACACGGCGGGATTATTGGCGAAATACCGCCGTTACACCAACCGAAATCCAATCTTCGTGGCGACGCATATTTGTTGATCGCTCGTACCATATAGGGCCGTTTCTGGTCGGATGGTCGGCAAACCCGAAGTAATCCGATTCGCCAACCGCTAGGCAATCGTCTCAACTGGCGATAAATCGCGATTTCACTCATTGACCCAGGTCGGCCAATTCTCAATGAGTGTAAACGGCCTGGTAACAACAGTTGCCACCCCGCTTTGGTTTCTTTCGGGATGAGGACTGTCGGGGTCGGCGTTGGAGCGGGCCGCGATTAAGGACAGGTCAGCGTTGCCGAGCCGACTACGATGTTGGTGCCAATTTCTCCGCCGGGCTGCGATGCCTGCACCGGCGGTGAATCTGCATTGATCGTCCAGGTTCCAGCCGAGCCCGCATCACAGTGAGCCAGCCCGGTTTGGCTAATGGTCACGCCGGGCTTGGCGTTCTGGCTGACGCAGGTTCCCGGTCCTGGGGAAGCGCACCATTGGATGGCGCTGATCGATTCCTGCGCAGGCGAACCGCCGCTGTAATTGCCAACAGCCGAGAACTGCACCATACCCCCAGAGAAATCCTGCGCGTCAGCCGTAGCAGGCGTCACTGCGATGGATTGCAGTTGCCGGTTTGCGCTGCCACAGCCAGCGCTCGTCAGCACGATCAAACACAACGCGGCCACGGATACGAGAGGTTCGATTCGATTCATAGCGTCCTCCTGAAAGAAGAAAACGCCGGGTTGAATAAACCGGAATCTCCTTTTTACCTTCGATGGCACCCAGTATAAACCGCGTCCACTGATCGCGGCAGCGTGAAACCATTGTCATCTGGCGACAAGGCGAGCCGCTCCCTGTCGCCTTGGAGGAATAGGCTAGTTTGATTTCAGCAACCGTCGGTAAGGTGTAGAATGCACGCCGACAGAACAGACGCAGTGCAAGGGCAAGACGATGATGAACAACCGCACAAAAACGCTATGGCTGCCTGCTCTTGCGAGCCTGACGGGTTCAATGTTGTGGAGGTTCATCTTGCAACGATCCTTTCCACAATCGCAGCCGCTTTTAAACCACGCAGGGCTCCCGCTCGCCTACCAACTTCTCTGGCTTGCCGCCTTACCGCTGGTGGGCGCATTGAGCGCGTATTTATCTCGCCGCGCTGGCGGCGACCAACTGACGGGCCTAATGGCGGCTCTGTCCTCCTCGATCGTGATGATTCCGCTCTGGCTGGCAATAGCGACCAAGATGAGTCACCCATCTCCGCGCCAGTGGTTTGGCTTGCTTTGCGGCGTGCTGAATTGGATTGTTGCGCCTGGTATCGCACTCTCATTGGGCGCGTGGCCTTTGCTGAGGACCCCCAAGAACACAAGCAATGTCACTCATTGACCATTGAAATCGCCTGTGCGAGCTGGCCATTGTTGGTAATTGGCGTTAAATCGCGATTTCACTCATTGACCCCGCCAAGGGGCGTTCTGAGTGTAAACGCCTTCCATGAGAAGGCCGGTCGGAGTCAAGTGGGTTCTTTTGTTTTTTCGTTGGACAATGTTTTTTCTCCCCGCCGAGTTACTACTGTCGCCACCCTTCCATCCGCACTCTTTGTTGAGCGGTTTGCGCTCGGTGCAAGTTGGGTGTTCTCGTTTCAGCCGGTGCTGCCACCTGATTGTCGACCTCTGTTTCCTCTTCCGAGGAAAGTCGGGCCAGGCGTTAGACGCAGTCACCGGAACTCGGCCTTTGGGCTTTTGCTCTTCCTTTCTTAAGCGTGTTTTTGACTTACGCTGCTGCCGGCATCATCATCTGGCTGCTGTTGCGCAGCGGTTCGTACACCTCTCCGCTCACCCACAGGCGATGCAGCAGCACTGCCAACTTTCGCGCTACCGCAATCACCGCTCGTTTCTTTCCATTCTTTCCTCCACGCTCGGCGAGTTTCAGTCCCCAGCGTCGCAGATCGCTGTCCGCGCCAAACGGTCCCAGAATGTGGTGCGCTCCCTGTACCAGCAGCGTTCGCAGATACGGATCACCTTCCTTGCTGATGTGCAACTGCGGTTCGCTTTGTCCCGAGTTGCGCCGTCCCGGTTGCAATCCCACATAGCAGCCCACGTCGCGGCTCTTGCGAAAGCGCTGCGGATCCTCCAAGGTCAGCAGGTAGGTCAGCGCGATCAGTGTGCCCACTCCCTTGACCTGTTCCAGTCGCGCCACTTGCGGATAACTCTGCTGTGCTAACTGTTCGATTCGTTCGTTATATTCGCCGATGCGCTCGCTCAGCGCTTCGACAGCCGCCAGCAGCGGAGCTAACGCGGCCTGCAGTTCCGGACTCAGCTCTTGCGCTTTCTCGGGGTTCACATTCCGCGGATTACAGCCGCGCAGCCGCTCCCCGTAGGACTTGACCAGTCCCCGCGCCGTGTTGATCAGCGCCGTTCGTGACCGCACCAGTCCGGCTCGTGCCCGGATTACGGTCAGATCCGCTTGCGCTTTGGCGCTGCGATGCTTCACCGGCGCCAGCAGTTGCGGATCGATCCGCGCCAACCGGGCCAGGCTTCGCGCATCCATGCGGTCGTCTTTCTTACGGCTCTCTCCGATCAAACGCACGTTGCGCGCATGCGCCACGATCACTTCGTGTCCCAACTCGCCGAGCAGTCGGCTCACCCACGGCGAATGCATTCCGGTTTCCAGCGCAATCCGGCAACGCGGCATGCCTCCGAACACCTCGCGCATGGCTTTCGGAGTCGTGCTCAGCCGTTGTTCCAGCAGCACGCTGCCCGTCTCGTCCAACACGCAATACCAACTCGAACGATCACCGAGGTCCAAACCGATGGTCAGGTTGTGATCGTGAAAACTCTTCGTCTGTTTCGCCGCTGCGGTGCTAATCTTCTTCATTGCCGGTCTCCTTTATCTCTTGCGCTTCAAAGCGCGTCGATAACTTGGGAGCGTACAGCATCCCGTCGGAGACCGGCCTTCTCATCCCATCTGATTTCGTCACTCTCAGGTATCCTGAAACTACCCACGGCATGAGCAAAGGACACAGACCGGGAGAAAAGACCACAAGGCGGAGCCTGAAGGTTCTTCCCGGTGTGCCTTGTGAAATACGCGATCAACTTCTCACGGCTTACAGAAATTCCGAACCTGAGACTGCAAAGCACCTCCACATATTCACGGCGCTGGATGCTCACGAGAAGAAGCACGGTTGCGGCCCGAAGTTCACTAAACGGGTCAGCGAGTGAAATTGATTCCATAACAATGTCGGCTCCCACGCCCGGGTAGACTTTGGTAGTACCAACCAACCAAGGCCCGGGAGAAAGGAGCCGAACGATGATCATTATAGGATGCGATTATCACCCGGGCTTCCAGCAAATTGCGTTTGTGGATACCGAGACGGGAGATTACGGAGAGCGACGATTAGAGCACAGTGAGGGAGCAGAAAAGTTTTATCGTGACCTCGCTGCCCAGGGCAAGAAGGTGCGAGTGGGAATGGAAGCCAGTGGGCATGCCCGCTGGTTCGAACGTCTGCTGACGGAGCTGACCTTCGAATTGTGGATTGGCGACGCCAGCGAGATTCGCGCCAAGCGGGTACGCAAGCAGAAAACGGATCGGCAGGATGCGCAGCATATTCTGCAGTTGCTGATGGAGAATCGTTTTCCCAAGATCTGGGTACCGAGTGGGGAGAATCGGGATCTGCGGCAACTGCTGTGGCATCGGCATCGCATGGTGCAGATGCGGACTCGGATCATGAATCAACTGCAAGCGGTGGCTCTGAACGAGGGGCTACGCTGCAAAAAGAGGTTGTGGCGGCAGCATGGACGAGAGCAACTGGAGTCGTTTCGCTTAGCCCCCTGGGCGAGCCGGCGACGGGAAGATCTGCTGCAGCTGCTGGATCGGCTGAACCCGACCATTACCGATCTGACGCAAGTGATCGAGCAGGAAGTAGAGAAATGTGCGGAGGCACGGCGCTTGCGGACGCATCCTGGAGTGGGTGCACTGACGGCCTTAGCCTTCGTATTAATCATCGGAAGGGCGGAGCGATTTCAGTGCGGGAAGCAGATCGCAAGCTATCTGGGATTAGTGCCCTTGGAGGACTCAAGCGGAAATCGGCGACGACTTGGCCATATCACTAAGCAAGGGAGTTCGATGTTGCGCTTCTTGCTGGTGGAAGCGGCCCAAGTTACAGCACGCAGCATCCCGGAATGGCGCAGTAAGTACTTCCACCTAGCGATGCGACGAGGACGGAAGATCGCCAAGGTGGCGATGGCGCGGAGACTGGCTATTGCTCTCTACTGGATGTGGCGCAAGGGATGGAATTACGAGCAGTCAAGGAAGTTCGGTTCGCACGCGGGCCAGCTCGGAACAGGCGATGGTGTGCAGTAGAACACCGAGAAATTGATTGAGCAGCCCGCTCCTCTTCACGGGGGAGTTCGAAGTAGTAATCATGATCGAAAGTGTGACCGAAGAGATGCATGGGTCGGACCGAGTTCCTGACCTGGAACCGATTACGAGGCGAGCCTTGGTTGGTAGAGCAAAAGCAAAACCTTCCACGAGAGCGAAATGGCGCTCTTCGGAGTGCACGGCCTGGTGCGCCTCAAAAGTGCTTGACAGCGCCGACATTGTTAGAGACGCCTGATTACGGCAACTAACAACTCGGTGTCGCAGTTGGAGTAGAATGCGTCTCGAAGCAGCAACTCCCAATCTGGATCGAAGGAGAAGAGAAGCAATGTTCAAGTTCAGGATGGTCGTTGTTTTGCTCTGGATCACCGCTGTGTTCCTTTATGGTCGCAATCCGCACCCGCTTCGGGTGCTGGTTCATCCTCCAACTCAGTTCAGCAAGCGGAAAGTCCAGTCGTCTCCACACCTCTTCACGTCAGCGAGAAGGACATGCGACATTTCGTGCTCAAGAAGGCACAGCCCGTATATTCGGACCCTATGCTTCAGATGAGAATCCAGGGCACCGTCGTGCTGCGCGTCATTGTCGATAAATCTGGCGTGCCCAACGTAGTAAGCATTGTTTCCGGGCACCCTGCACTCCTTCAAGCTACGATAGATGCAGCCAAGAAATGGCGCTACAAGCCCTATCTGGTCAATGGCAATCCGGTGGAAGTTGAGACTGAAAACACATTTCACCTTGTCTATCCTCGGTAGTTGGTGAAAAATCTCGATTTCACTCATTGACCCAGCCAAGGGGGTTCTGAGTGCAAACGCCTGTTTTGAACAACTGACAGAAACAGATGCCGTCATGGGCTAAACTCATTCACGTGAAAAAGTCACCAGTTTTTTCCACGAGGCGGTACCATCACATCGGAATTCCCACTGCCGAGCGTCGAGAAGGTGAACGCCTGATCGCGCACTATGCGACGTTCGTGTCTGGATATGAAACGAGCGCCTACGGAATCGAGTGGATGCGGTTCGAACCTGAAGCGCCAGTCCCTGAACTTGTGCGTACTGTTCCGCATGTCGCCTTCGAAGTGGACGATCTCTCCGCTGAAATCGCCGGAAAAGAGATACTTATTGCGCCCAACTCACCCTCACCGGGCGTGACCGTCGCTTTTATTGTCGAGAATGGAGCCCCAGTCGAGTTTCTACAATTCGATAAGAAGTGATGCTTGAAAACCGTCACTGGGGTTCTGGCGGATCGTTGGTGAAAAATCTCGATTACACTCATTGACCTGTGGCCGGGGGGTTCTGAGTGTAAACGCCTGTTTTCGTCAACTGGCCTGTGTCAGAATGTAGTGGCCGCACGGAAGCGGGTATGCTCGTACTTCACGCCATCGTAAACGCCATCGTACTCTTGGTGCTTCCGTTGCTGCTGGCCCTTCTCCTCTTCAAGGTACGCGTTCGGCTCGTAGCTCCTTTACGGTGGTTCACTTTACCGCAGTATGCGAAAGTCTTCATCCGACTTTTCGCGGCTGTGGTCATGTGGGTTTTCCTGATTAGTGTTTGCGTCTTGTACAGCTTTATACACCCCTCTGATTTGGCCTATGCCGCTCTAGCTCTCGTGGTTCTGTGGTACTTCTATATCCCCTTCTTTTTTGCGGTGGTATCGATTGCTTGGTTTACTACTGAGAAACTTGCGGAGCGGAGGCGAGGCAAGTACGGGGTTGGCGACGTGTCGAAACCTTAGTTGACGTAACATCGCGATTTCACTCTTTGTGAGTTCCGCGAGTGGGTAGCGTTCGAAAATCAGGTGTTAGTTGACGAATTTTTTCGCCCAATCCAGCCACTTGGAATCAACGACCTGCAGGAGCGGGCGGAGAGACCTTTTTTGAACGCGGCTGGATAGCCTTGTAGAGAGTGCCGATACCGACGCCGAGCTTTTCTGAGATCGTGCGCCAAGAAGTGCCCGAGGCGCGAAGTGAAGCTATCCTGGCAGCATCCACAACAACTTTTGGTCGCCCGAGCCGCTTGCCCTTAGCTCGGGCGTGTCGCAGGCCAGCCCTGACTCGTTCCTGGATCAGCGATCTTTCGAACTCGGCCATCGCGCCGATGATCTGAAACATCAGCCGCCCGGCTGGGGTGCCCAGGTCGAGATTGTCTCTCAGGCTGATGAACGCCACGCCGAGAGCCTCAAACTCAGCAATCGCGTTGACCAGATGCCGGAGCGATCGACCGAAGCGATCCAGTTTCCAGACCGCGATCACATCAAACTTGCGCCGGCGCGCATCGGTCATCAGCCGATTCAGCGCCGGACGCGACTCCCTTGCACCCGACGCGTGATCGACGTACTCGCCGACGACTTGCCAGGCGCGTCGTGTGGCGTACTCCTGCAGTTCCAGCAACTGCATCTCGGGATTCTGGCCCGCGAGTGTGGACACCCGCGCGTACAAAGCTACTCGTTGAGGTTCCATGGTTGCGCCCCTTATGCGATCGCTCGACCGGAGTACCCGATCTTGGCGGCGAACAGAGCCGCAGCTTCTATCCATTCATGGGTGGTGAGCCCTGCGGCGGCGAGCAGCGCAAGCCAATTCCGCGTGAGGTCTGCTTGACTTCCGATGAAGTGGTTTGCGCCAACTTCGCCTTCGGCCCGTGCCAGCAGGAAGCCATCCGAGGTCACGATGATCTCCGTGATCGCGGTCTTGCTGAAGCGTATGTCAAGTACGAACCCCACAATTGCTGCCATGAGGTCGGACATGCGCGGGAACCGGTTCGGGTGCAGCTTCTGTGCGAGCGCGCTGTGTAACTGGGGTGAGTGAGACTGGTGAGGTGTTTTCATGCCTTCGCTCCTTGTAGAGAGTTCAGGCATCAGGTGACCGAAAACAAAAGCCGCCCACGATCAGGCGGAGAATGTCTCGCTGGAGAATTCTTGTTGCGGGGTTTTACCTTCCGCCACATCGAGCCAGGTTTGGCTCAACCACCGTGCGTCTCCAAACGCCGGTTGGTGGCCCCTTGGCGTTCCTTGATGCACTGAAGTAGATCCGTTCGGAAAACAGCAAAGCCTCCCGTCTAGGTAGCAGTGACATTTGACGCGATGCACCGAGGAGCTGGTCGGCAAATATACGCCTGATTGGCACTATATTCCCGGAGCGAGCTGGAAGGATTATCAAGGTTGGTGACAGAAGTTTTTCTAGATCACAGAGTTTCACGTTACGGGATGTGCCTTGCTTTGTGCGAAAAGGAACTTCCTGGTCATACGCGGTGAACGTTGGAAGGGCATCCGGGAAATCAAGTCCACCGCAGTAGTGCAATGTCGTTTGTATCTTTGCCCAGTTGTCAACGTGGATGGGCCGCCCCACACAGATCTTTTGCAGGTCACCGTCAGTCGCGGATTCAACTGCTCTAAACCCATGTAGTGAAGCGATCTTCCTAGCGACGACGTGCCCCTGCGGTAGACAGAGCCGCATAAGAACTGGACGGACGCAACTGCCCTGCGTACAGATGATCCCTAAAATACAATCGATGGCTGCTTCAGCCGCGGGATTGTCTTCATTTGCGACTAGATTCACATGCGCATGGTTTTGTAAGCCTGCCCCTGCGTCCCAAGAAGCCAAGCAAACGATATCCGACTCCGACGTGACAATCATCCGTTTACGTGTAGAAGTCACGAGCGCCTTTGCTAGGAAGTCGTCGCGGAATGCTGTGGGGGCAGCACAATCGTCCAAGAAGTTCTTCATGGCCTCGCTATCAGCGCTGAGTGAATCCCAAACCCGCAGCGTGTCGCTGGACAACTGAGCCGCGAGCGGCGGCACAATCACCTCGGCCGATTTAACCAAAGCTGCAAACTCTTTTACGTGGAGCACGGAGACGCCGTGTTTCTTATAGATGGAATCGCGAACCCGCAATAACGCATCCTCGCTTGTGACAAACCCCGTCGCTTGATGGTGGATTGCAGTTGCAAGATGCACGAGATCGGATTGATCCTGACGTGTTAGGGCTCCACTCTTGGAACGGTTCGGGAAAATGAGACTGCCAAGTTCGTTCTCTAGATGTTGGAGCACTGTGGCGTCGGGTTGTGGCAATGTCGGAAATTGTAGGGCAAACTCCAGTGCTGGATCACTGAGATCAGGTCTGGTGGTGCGCTGAAGCTCGTTGATGAATTCTTGTGCGACCACGATCTGAATCAGTCGGTTAAAAGCCGCTCCGATGACATCCGCAGCGTATTCGGATCTGGGGCGTCGCTTGACCACATCCCAGAAGACGTTCAAATCGATCGCATAAACTGCAGTATGTGTTCCGAGCCGCTCAACAAGTCCGAGATCGGAAACAGTACTCGGAAACTGAGGCTGAAACAAATTTGGACTGTTGAGCTGCTTTATCCGAACATTAAGTAGCCGCTTCCTACTGACACCACCCGGTTTTTGCCGTGCGACTAGGAAGCCCAGTTTCTCCCAGAATCCATTCGCGACCAGGTCGTCCGCTACAGTCGCGGCGGCGCTTAAATAACCGTACCGTTCCAACAATTTCACCAAGTATTCAATCAGCTCACGCGCGACTCCGCGGTTTCTAAACTGCTGGCGGACAAAAACCTGGAATATGCGCGCGTGAGGGAATGTGCCGCCAAACAATAAGTGGCCTGCGTATTCCTGGGATGTAGCTCTCGGAATGAGCGCGATGAGTAGGTTTCCTCGTGCGGCAGCGTCAGAAGACGACGGGTGCAACCCTGGGCCTCTTGGCGGTTTGGAGTAAATTAAGGAGTAAGAGCAGGTTTAACTGGTCTCTGCCGCTAGACGAATATCCGTGGCGCCCGCATAAACACTGGAGATGAGAATGGTAGGCACGAGGGGACTCGAACCCCTGACCTCTACCGTGTCAAGGTAGCGCTCTAACCAACTGAGCTACGCGCCTACAATCACTTGCGATTTTACCATTGTTCCCATGGGAACAACTGCTGTTCCCACGGCCTGAGTGACCCTGGATTGTGCCATGCGTTTCTCGGGCATCGTGCCTTGAGCATACAGTTCAAGCGTCAGACGGCTCGTTGCGTGACGTAGCATGTCCTGAGTCGTTTTGACGGTCTCACCGTTACCTTGTAGCAGTGTCGCCAAAGTTCGCCGGAACGAATGCCAACCGATGTGCTTTGCAATTCCCGCACGCACAGCAGCCGGACGGACGCCTTTCCTTAGCAGGCTGTCAGGCCAATAGGGTTGCCGTCCATCCTTTTCGGGACTTCCGAAGACAAAGTCCGCGTCTTGGTTGTACGGACATTTCCCCCTCCACTCCAGCAGCACGTTCGCAAGTGCCGTGTCCATCGGCACGGGCTTGTCGCTGGCATCGGTCTTGAGCGGGCCGACTACTTGGTCCACGATGGCTCGGGATGGCCGAATCTCCATCATGTCGAAGCGAACGTCCTCCCACTTCAAGCCCAACAGCTCAGAGACTCGCAAGCCGGTCGAAAACGCCACAAACACAGCCGTCTTGCATGGCTCACGCAGTTGCGTCAGAAGAGCGGCAATCTCCGCTACTGTCAGAACGTCGGGCACGCGCTCACGCTTCGCAGACTGACGTACCAATGAGATGGGATTTTTGTCCATCCATTCGTACCGCATGGCGTGATTATAGAGTGCGTGCATAATGTTTCTGATTTTCGCCCGGCTGCCATTCGCCAACGGCAACGTCCTCAGCCATCCCTCAACTGCCACTGTACGAACGTCACGGAGCGGGTGTTCGCCCCACTGAGGCACAATCCAGCAGCGAACGTAACTCCCGTACATCTCTCGTGTGGAATGCGCCTTTGTGCTGTCATCGCTCAGTTCTTTTTCCGTGTAATGGTCCACCAGTTCCGCCACGTTCAGCGGTGCCCCGGCGTCCCGGTTTATTGTTGACCGGAGAGATTCGCACGCCTTCATCGCTTCGGTCTTAGTCCTGAGCTTCTCAACCGAACCAACGATAACCTTGCGGTTTGATTTCCCGTTTCGGAAACGGAACACCCAAACCGAAGGACCGGCCTTGCGTTTCTCCCGATATAAGCATCCCTGCTGATAGCTGACCGTTTTTCTCACTGGATTTTCCCCTTTGTGAGAGCAACGGACGCATTCGGGTGCTGTGATTGTACACGCAGCCATTGGTCCAGCTCACTGGCCCGAAAGCGCCAATAGCGCCCGATACGGTAGGCAGGCAGCTTGCCCCGCCGCGCCATGCGCTGCACGGTCTTTGGATGGAGTCCGCCCAAGAATTGCGCGGCCTCAGCATCGCTCATCAACGGTTCGTAGTTATCCAATGTAAACTCCAGGTTGGCGCGATTTCTAACCGGTCTTTTTCTTCTTGTCAGCTTCATCAAAAAAGCCATTGCCGTCCGCCCGGCCTTCTAAAATGTCGGCCAGGGTCGGGCGGTCCAGTTCCGCCGGTTGGCTCACTCGGCTACGGCTGCCCGGCGTCAGACCCAGCGCCTCCAGATAGCTTTTTCTGATTCGGGCGGCGTCGTCTCGACTGCGGATTGACGGATTACTTTTCACGCCGGTCTTCGTGTTCAGCATCAGCCCGTTCTTTTGAACATCCTCAGCGGCCTCGTGAAAATAACCACAATACCGGGCCGCCATTTCGATGGTTGCGCGGTCCACCGTGCTGATAGTACCGAGTTCGGACAGTTCACCTATAAGCAGATCCCATTCGACGGATGCGGCCTGGGACAAATCCGTTGGTTTCTCGGGGACACCTCCGGGTGCGGCTGCCTCTGGTCCCCTTGGCTTCTTAGGTCTTGCCATACGTTCCTTCCTTCTGTCGCACGATGGCGGCGGTTGGTGACGATTGTGTTAGCGAACATCCTGTCCGTCTTGGACAACTTCAGCGGCCTGTTCGAGTGCTTCGAGGACTTCGGGCGCGTCGTCCTCGTCCACCTCGATAGCGTCGGAGTCGGGAATGTGTTCGACCGGATCGGGATCGGAGACCTCTTTCGACTTCCGCATATCCCCCGGAAGCAAGTCCACGAGTCGCCGCTCCAAACATTCCAAGTCTCCGGCGTTGATGTGGCTCATTGGTGTGGTCTCTTTTCTGCCGCCCTGGCAATCGCATCCGCGCGATTACGCGCTGGTGCGGCGGCGGCGGTAGTAACCGCCAGTGGCGGCCTCTTTCCAGTCAACGCCGCCAACCACCAATCTGGAAACTCCACCTTCGCCACCAAACCCGCAAACGAATTGTCAAAGATGAAAGTCTCCCCGTAGTCCCCAGCGTGTCGGACGATCCGTCCGCTGCCTTGCACCAACGCTATTGCTGCTTGGTTGCTGAACCACTCGGGGTCACGATTCATTCGCGCCTTGACATACGGATCGCCCATGTAAGGCCACGGCACTTTGGGAAAGATGCAGAACCTCGCGTCGTCATCTTCTAAATCAATCCCCTCGGTCATGGCGAGGGAAAGCAGCACCCCGTTCTCACTGCCGCGCAGACGCTCAACACCGTCGTCTCGGTCGCCCTTGACCCCGTGCGTAAGGATTCGAGCGCCTAAGTCTCGGCTGAGATCGGCAAGGATGCGATCACGGAGCCACCCGGCATGACAATGTATGATCCCCCGCTCGTCTGGGTGGCGCTGGAGCACTTCCCTGATCGCCCGCATGATCGGCGCGAATCCCGACTGCCCTGAAGCATGAGACAAAGATCCCTTGGGGTTGTAGAAGATCGGGCGATTCTCAGGCGGGAAGTCACAAGAGGCGACATGCACCCCCGCCTGAGACTGCTCTATCCCGAGGCCCCGCAGAAAGACGTTGACATTCCCGATGGTCGCAGAAGCGAAGAGAACGTGATCGAATCCCTGAAATAGCTTCGCAGCGGCCTTGCGTGCGGACATCGGAATGATGCAGAGCTCCCGCGCTCCATACTTGTTAGTGTCCATCCAGCAGATCCAGTCGCCGCAATCCAGCGTAAAGAGGATGCCATCCCGCAAGTTGGTAAGTTTGCGTTTCCGCTTGGCCGCCTCTTCGCCGTGCTCATCATCCAGCCTGCTGATAGCGTGACCCAATGCGGTGCTGAAGCACGTCAGCCATCCCCCGACACGCTGAGTGTCCAGGAGCACCTTGTCCTTTAGCAGCGGAAAGTCGAAGGGCTTGCAGCCAATTTCCTTGACGGTTTTGGGCCAGATGGTCCGCTCTCCCATCTTTATAAGAGTGTCCTCAATCTGGTGGGCCTCATCCACCACGAGGACGCTGCGAGGCCAGTAGGCTCCCTCCGGGGGTTGCGCGTAATAGAGGAAATGCGGATTCGTGACTCCCTGTGCCGACCCCCAGAATCTATTCCGGTCGGCAACGTAATCCACGCAACGATCAGCGTGAGGCCTCCACCCAACGGCGTCCTCTGCTTCCTCGCACGTTGGGTTGTAGTTAGCCGTGTTGAACGCGCTGCACTGATAATTGCTCTTCCCGCACACCTCCGACAGTGGCGGGGGTGCCAACTTCTCGTCTCCGGTATACTGCCCGACCAGTTGATTCAAGGGCGTTGTTATGACGCCGGATTCGTAGGCGTTCAGGAAGGTCTTGGCGACCGGGGACTTCCCGAAACCGGTTGGACCTTCGAGTACGAAAAACCGTTTGCCACTCTTGAACGATTCGTCCATCTGCGTCAACGCTGGTACTTGTCCCGGACGCGGGTGCATAGCTGGGGGGAAGCAGTCCAGGATTGGTTTGTTGGTCTTGGGTTTGATAAGCCTCATGCGCGTAGATCCTCCGGTTTCACCTTCGATAGATCGAACCGGAATTTCTTGGTCCGGCGAGAGTTGACTACCTCCATACCCAACAGGCGGACGTACTCGGAAGAGGATGTCAGCTTGTTCGAGAGCATCAAAGCGCTCCCTAACAGCTTGGCAGTGGAGGCGCTAAGGTAGATGTTTGTCCGCGTTAAGTCCTCCCCGATTTCCGAGGCGGACAAGTCCTTGCCCTGATTTTCGGGACGCTTCTCTAACCAGTCTTGCAACAGGGGAAGCAAATCATCACTCGTGTTCACGCTGCGGGATTGCTCCGCGTTGATGTCCTCGGCTGCCTTGGTCATCCGCTCCAGGATCTCCGGGCCTTCCTGGTTGGCGACGGCCAAAATCAGACTCCAGAAGCCCGACATGCGATAGCGCACAACCGGCTCATCCTCGCTCTTGGCCCGAGCAGCCGTGAGCAGGCGCATCGCTGCCCCGGCGCGGCACAGAAGATCTGTGAAGCACACATGCCGGAGATTGCCTTCCCGCCACTCGCGCTCGACCGCGCCATCACCGCGATAACTGGCCTCGACACCGGACGGATTGCCCATATCGACCTTCAAAACACGCCGGGCCACTTGCTCGTCTGTCATCTCCAGGTGATTCGTGGTCAGGATGCAGAGCAAGCGGACAACGAAACGCTGAATGTTGGCCGTGGTGTAGAGAATCCGCCGTTCAATCGTGGCGTTTGTGATGATCGCCTTCAACAGACTGAACATGAGCCGTAAGTTATTGGCCTCATCCAGACAGAGCAGGCCATCGGCGTTTATCAACGTCGTCTCCATCTGTCCCCTGTCGTCCGGCGCGGCAACGACATGGAACCCCATGCCTTTCGGACTTATAACCCAACCAAGCGCCGTAGCTATCGCCGTCTTTCTCGTGCCCCCGAGGCCGTGGAGATGCAGCAAGGGTTGTGCCTTGACCCGTTCCTGAAACATGCCTGCCAGAAGCCACGCGAGTTCCACGTCAATAGCCACTTGGCGGCCAACTCCCGACGTTGGGCTGTAGACCCCTACGCTGAAAACGTGCTTTACGAGAGGCGAATCCTCGTTCCACGAAAAAGCGCCGCCCTGGTAGTTGCCGATCAAGTCGAGATCGGGCATGTGGCCTTCCCCGCCTTGGGTAAACAACAAGCCGCGCTCACCATTTACGTGCACACTCGGGCATCCATCGCCGCCAAAGCGCAGGTAATGACCTTCATGTAGATTGACCAGCAGCTCATGCTCGGCAGGCCGGTACTTGAAAAGCCCTATGATTTCGTTCTCGGGGAAACT
Organism: uncultured Acidobacteriaceae bacterium; assembly: GCA_963779995.1. GTDB lineage: Bacteria > Acidobacteriota > Terriglobia > Terriglobales > Acidobacteriaceae > Acidiflorens. The sequence goes on from CAVZZY010000003.1 coordinate 175,707, forward strand.
GCTGTCCGCCAAGAGAAAACGGAACAGCGCCTTATCCAGGGTTGATGACTCGGGCATTACACCGCAAGCAATCAGGATCTCGTCCATCGCCGGGGTCTTAGGCAGAAGCGCAACCATGCGGCCATCGGGCATTACAAGATGAGGGACGCTGCCCACTATGTAGATTTGCCCGGCCTTCTTAAGAGCACCGTCCCGCAGCTCAATCAAAATCAGCTTGTTCTTATCCGCACGGGACAGCTCGACCGACGGGGTAGCCTCGATTCCAGATATGACGGCGGAGGTACGCCCGAAGATCTTTAACGCCTCGTTACTCAGCATCGTGTTGTGGTCCTTTCACTAAGAAAAACTTGTTGGTCAGCGCGAACAGACGGGCGCGGAATTCCTTCCATTTCATCCGACCGCCGCCGCAGCTCTCGTGCTTGCACAGGAAACGCGGCCATCCCGCCTTAGTGATGAGCACTGCCGGTGACGAGCCGACATGCGCGTCATTCAGGGGGCACGGATTCAGCACGTACAACAGACCGGCTGCGATCTCGGCTAGAGGCAAGAAATCAATGTGATAAAAACCAAGGAATCGTTCCATCAGCTCGGGAGTCCAGTAACCCTGTCGAGCAATAAGAGGGCGTTTGAAGCCTAACTGGCCGCGCAGATCCTCGGTTACCGCTCGGAGCATGTCCATCGTGACCAGCCCAGCGTTGCTGTTGAAGGTTTGGACGGACGAGTAACGCTGAGCCTTGGTATTGAAGCTGGAGGGCCAACGCATCAGCTGCGCGGCTGAGCGCACCGACTTATCGAAGATGACCTCAGCTGTGCCGAACCTCCGCGCAAGACAGGTGTAATAGGCAGTTAGGAGGAAGCGCGTCTCTTCGTTGTTGGGCAGGCGGGTGCGGTGGTAGCCATGAGCACCATTGCCTGACAGAACCGTACCGGCGGGATCTGGCAGGCCGCGCTTAATCAGGTATTCGATCAGCAGATCGCGTTGCTTGACGGCGAGATCAACTTGCTCGGGCATCGAGGCGGTGCCCGTGGGCCGTCGAGGGTCGAGGTCAGCCGGGAGCAGGATGTGCTCCGGGACATCGGAATCCGCCGTGCATTGCCCCTTCCGTGGACTGAAGAGCGTATCGGACAGTATCTTGCGCCGCTCCAGGATGTCGGGGCGCGGTGGATTCACGCACACATAGGCGTTCAACCCGCTTACGCGGGGATCTGCCAAGGCGTCAGTTATGACGGCTGGCTTAGATGTGAACAGAGTGAAGGTTCGCCCGGTGGACAGCCATCGCAATTCAGCAAGGCGTGGGAAACCGAAGAGATCGAAGACACGGGCGTTATGTTGGGCCATAGAAAAATACCGATTGCACAAAGGCAGGGAAGCGGGTAGTCGGCTGAAAACATTGTGGATAGGCCCATTTAGAGTTTTAGGATGTTTGCCGGGAGTGGATGTGCCGGTCGGCACACCCTCCGCGCCTTTTCGCCCGGTGGACGGACATCGCAGTCTAGCTTGGGCCATAAAAAAATACCTCTCACTATTGAGTAATAAAGGGGTTAGTTTGCTGAAAACACGAGGGATGGGTCTATTTTGCTTTTAGGGCGTCATGTTGAGCCATAGAAAGTACCTCTCATACTTGCGCGTGTAGGGGTTAGTTTGCTGAAAACACGAGGGATAGGTCTATTTAGGTTTTTAGGGCAAGTCTGAACCAATTGGATGGGGACGTTGGCGTGATCCGCCGGGGTGGTACATACAGCGTGGTACAAACCCTTATCCTGAATATTCCCTGTACAGACTAATTTAATAAATAGAGAAGAGGGGTACCCATAAAAGATCTGGGAACCGCGTGTGCGCTACGTCGTCTGCGCACCGTCAAGATCAGGCCGCCGTCGTCGCCGGGAGTCGTTGGCATGATCTGCCGGGGTGGTACATACAGCGTGGTACAAACCCCTTCCTAAGAATATCCTTGGGGGTATTTTTCTATTTAGAGAAGAGCAGCCTATGGAAAGATCTGGGAAGAGCCTCTCCTCGACGTCATCTGCGCACCGTCGAGACGGGTGGCGGCCCCAGAATATATGGTTACTCAGTAGTAACAAATCCCACCCATTTATAGTATATCGATAGTAAACATCGGCGGAGGGCTTGGACATGACCCTGTTTAAGATTTTCACCCTCCCCCCATGCTTATCTCGGCGTCACGGACGCATCACGGACGCATGAGACGCATGGTAACGAGCAGCTCATTACCGTTGTGCCGTTGTGCGCGTCACGGACGCATGTAACGATGGGGGCATGCACCAACGCAAGCCACGATGCGGGGGCTGCCGGAAGCGGTTCAAGCCGGAAAAGCCGTGGCAGAAGCACTGCTCCGCGCGATGCCGCAAGAAGTCTTACGCGCACACGGACGCCGGACGTTCACATGCACGGGACCGAGCACGGCGGTATCGCAGACGGTTAAGACGGAAACGGGGAGCACGATGAGTGACGCCGAACAGAAACGCATCCTGGATGACATGCTCAAGCAGCGCTTGGACGGGCGCGGCGAAACTGGCTCCGAAGCCGAAGCCATACAACAAATTTTGGCGTTGGTTGCCAACCTACCGGATGATGCTTCCATGATTGTGAAGCCAGACGGAACCTCGGTGGACGCGCGCACGATTCGAGTATGGGCATCGTTCTATCGCACACCAGAGAGAAAACAGTGAAACGGTGGACACGATGAGCAGAGCAAGTGCACAAGGCAAACGGATAGAACGCAAACGGGCAGCAGAGAGACCATGAAGTCATCGACGACCAAAAAGCGCCTGGGAATGCTGCGAATCAGCGCACTTAGGCTGGACTTCCAACCGACGGAGAACTTGATCGAAGATACGGTGCAGATGTATGTCAACCGTCTCGAACGCGGTGAGAAACTTCCCTCGCTCAGAGTGAGATTTGATGGCCGCAACTATTTCTTGGAAGACGGATTTCATCGTGTGGAGGCGGCAAGACGATGTGCGGTCAAAACACTGGAAGCTGAGATTTTTCCAGGCACAATAGCCGAGATGGAAGCGGAATTTCGGGATTATCTCAAACGCCTTCGTGACCGTTTGCAACCGAAGACAGCGCACGAACAAGATGCTGACCGATTGGCTGAATCGTGGGGTTCTGTCGGTCGTCGGCAACCGAGAAAGAAATGAGCGGTGGGTGGTTGGAGCCAATCCCGGACGCACTTCGCGATGCAGCGGCGGACGCGGTGGAAGCAGAGGCGTGCTCGGACTGCGACGCATCGACGCACCCATCTTGGCTTACGAGCGAAATGTTCTCCAACAAATCCCGCCGCTGCTCGCTAAAATTCCCACATCTGCGATTCGATCTCGGATTGGAGTTTCCCGCTGGTACGCGGGCCGCATTCGTGAGGGCTACCGCCCGCATCCGAGGCACTGGCTGGCGCTGGCGGAGTTGGCGGGTGTCGCACATTGATGAGTGCAGGTCACAGATAGCACTGATCAGAGCTACCGTGACCTGCCGATTACGAAACAACCACGCTGAATCGGGCTGTATTCTTCGCGTTTATGAAGGAGCGCGCTCTTCGACGCGGCACTCTTCGCTCCTCAGCAGCTTCGCTAACTGATTATACTTGGACGCTAGGAGGCATACGATGCCCTCAACATCCCGCTCGTCACGCGCGGTCGCCGTCTCCAACCGGTCGGAAGCCAAACGACTTGGTAGCAGTGGTACTCTGCTTGGCAATCAGGACCTCGACTCAGGCTAGCCTTATTGGAATAAAATCTAGTCGGCGCTGAAAGTCACCGCTTGCGTCGGCTCTTCCGACTTTTCCTTTTCTCTTTTGGTTTGGCTGGAGGTGCACCCTGGACCGTCACGGTCGTCGTTTTGGCTGGCTTCACCTTTGATTCGAGGAGCTTATACTTTGCGCGCACGGTCTCATCGGTGAGTAAACCGCCAATTTTGATCGCACCGGCGTGCACCGCTTCAAGCCGTTTATGGAAATAGTTCCAAAACGTTCCAAAACCTACGATGACGATAAGGGTCCATTGCACGCCTCCAGCGAATCTCATAAAGAAGGTCTTGGGCAGTTCAGTGACGTACACCGGGATAAATATCGAGTCCACGGCTGTCTCTGACCATGGCACATCGAGGCCGCTAACCCTCGCAATGCCGAAGTAGACGAAAGAGAACAGCAGAGCTATGTAGATGTAAATGCATACGTAGAAAGCGCCCACAAGAAGGCTAGCCCATCGAGATAACAGGTATTTGTTCCCTAAGAAGCGCGCCACTCTCTCCCATAAGCCAAGCTGCTGCCATAAATCTTTTAGCTCTTTGGTGGCCTCGGTCTTGGGATCTACCGCCGCGAGCATGCCGAGCATAACGTTCAGGCGGGTGTAAATCGCTCCGCTGACATTTTCTAACCACGAGCGCGAAAAGAGAGTCAATCTTAGGATCGTCAGGATTCGCAGCGCCAGAACGCACAGAACCACGGCAAGACTCAGCCACAGGACGAGGTCATGGGTGGCAAATAGCAGGAGGGCACACCAAAGTACCGTGAAGCGCCTAAATGGGCGCGTGATCGTGGAGAGATTGGTGGGGCTCTTCTTCGCCGCAGGCGTCACGGGAATCGCAGGAGCAGCGGAAACGGCTGGTTGTGCGACGATGGCCTGGGGTACGGGGGCAGCCGGATTGGGCAACACAATAAGTTCTGCAAGGGTCGGCCCATCTTCTGCGGGTTGGTCGCGACTGAACCAAGCGTTGATTCCCTTAAGCGCCAGAAAAAGCAACACAAAGAAACGGCCCAACAAGACAAACGGAAAAAAGTAGATGTAAAGCGCGCTCTTAATTGTGTTCCACCATCCAGATGAGCAAAGAACGGAAAATAAAAATAGGAGAACGAACAGCGTCATTTCTGAAACGGTCAGATGAATGTAGCGTGACAGCACCGTCAGAATACGCGTGTGTGGATTCCAGAGGAACAGGGCGTGAAGCCACAAGAAGGAGGCGAGTAGAAATCTCGTAAGCCTACGGATAACGATGACTGCAGAGTTCATCCCAGACTCCCGGCCAGCACATTTCGATCTTGCGGGACTTCATAAGCTCCAGAAAGTCGCGCTCATAGTCGGACCACTGGCCTCCCCTTTTCTTGTAGTGGATCCAGCAAATCTTGAGTCGGCGTAAGCATAAGGACGCGTACAAAATCCATCCCGTTGGTCATCGGCCGGATTTTACCACCGGCGTAGAATACAGAAGCTAGTATGCGCTTCCCACCATCGTACTGCACCAGTTTCCGGGCGGCTAAAATACTGGCCGCAATCAATAGCACGCGGTTTGCGGCCCTCGTCCATCAGCGCATAATTACGCTATTCGCTGTTTGTTCACCGAAAACCGAGGTCGATGAGTGTAATTGACGGGATGTTACAACAGTTGGGCTGGCCCTCCGGGCGGGGTGAGATAATTCTCAGCGTATGGCGAACAATAATAACGATGCGATCAAGATCGCGATCCTGCAGCAGTTGCACGTAGTCCATCAACAGGAGTCAGCCGCGACGAACGGACTTACACTCGATCAGCTGTCAGCAGTGCTGAAGAAGAAGGGATACAAGCACGGCGAAGTAGAGAGCAATTTGGACCGCCTTGTAGCAAAGGGTTTGGTAACGAAAGTTGTCGAGCATCGTCGGATTGTGATTATCCCAGGAACGGCAGACAACCCAGAGATTAGAACATACAGAATTTCTGGTTTCGGGATAGACGAGGTCCAGGCGGAGAGAGCCCGGGGGGCAGGGGTCCTAACCATCTTGAAATGGGTACTCGGGCCTGTTTCCGCCGTCGGAATTCTAGGCGTAATTCTGAGGTTCGTTTTCTTCCCCTTTAACTTACTCGCATCAGTGCCCGCAGCCATTGCGATAGGCACAGCCCTAGCCCGCCTTATTCATGAAGGGTAACCCAGCGAAGCGTTTGTGCAGGTTTCCGGAGAGAGCGAGATCATATGCGACAAGGGGAAGACCTCGGCTGGGAATGGAGACTGATTCTGGAGTAGTTAGCGAGGTGCGAGATCAGATTTTGAGGTGCGGAAAGACACGTCGAGTAAGCGCGAGACGAGCCCGATTTCTCCAGTGGCGGTTGGTGGCTTAACCGCTGGGAGCAGCCAAGCGTAAGGCGAGATAATGAAAGCTATCCCGATCCGGAAAAGAGCGCGGCAGGTGCAGCACGATGCGCCGCACCGAGACCACGACCTGAGCTCCCAGCTTCAGGAAGCGTTCGCGCAAGGTCGAGACTTGCGCCCGGGCATGGCGGGTCACGGCCAAGTGAAGGCGCATCTCCTGCATCAGCACATATGCCGCCGCGGTCAGCACGACCCGGAAGGTGTTGGCCCAGAAGTTGGAGCAACTGGTCCGCCCGATCTGCATGCCGTCGTGCAGTTCCTTGATCCTATTTTCGACGTCGCCCCGCGGACAGTAGACCTGCTCGTAAATCCACTGCGGACTTTGCTTCAGGTTCGTGACCACAAAGCGCGGGTTGTCCTTCGCTTCCTTGTTGTCTGCTCGTACCACCTCGGCCTTATAAATGACCCGTCGTTTCCACGGCCAGGTCTTGCGGGTAGCGTACCGGCATTCGCCATAGACATGTTCGGTCTGCCCCGAGATTTTCGACGCACACCGGACCCGCTTCATTGCCGACTCGACCTTGCGCTTCAAGACCGCATTGGCGGCCATGTTGACGATGTATTCCACTTTCGGTTCGCAGTCCAGAAAGTCCAGAACCCGCGGGGTCGCGAAGCCGCCGTCGAGCCGCACCCGGATTCTCGCCCCCGGAAAAGCTTGCTTCACTCGCCGGATCAGGCGGCGCAGAATCCCGATCGCTCCCACCGAACCGTGCGCGTTTCCCGGCCGCAACACCGCCGTGACCAGATACTGGTCCGGTTCCTCGTCAAAGCTCAGAAAGCCCACCACCGGAAGATAGCAGTAGGTGTCATAGTGATGGTTAAAGAAGGTCAGCTGCTGAGCGCCGTGGGTGGGATCGTCGGTCGGATCCAGATCGATCGTGACGCGCCGGGCTCGACCTTGCAGGCGACGGCGATGTCGTTCGATCACGCAGTCGGCCAGCGCTTCGCTCACCCGAAACAGCTGTTTGCGATCCCGGCTATTTTCAAAGCGCGACAAGGTCGGTTGCGAAGCCAGGTCTTCGCCCTGGATTGGATCGCGGCCCACCAACAATTTGTGGACGGGGTCGGAACTCAGCCGGGCGGCATCGTTGGTATCTGGATACCCGCAAGCGATCGCCATGACGCGCTGGGTAAGCAGTTCGCTCAACTCATGTTTGATCTTCCTCGATTGCCGATCGTCTTCCAGAGCTTGAGACAGCATGGCAGTCAGTCCCAACCGTCGATCGGCAGCGCCCAACAAGATCGCCCCGCCGTCGGAACTGCCTTGTCGTTGATCAAACTTGGCCACGACCGGACGCTGAAAAATTCCTGGGAAGAGAACGCATTGTGTCGTGTTATGCTCGCTCAAACGAAAGCCTCTTGTTTGGTGAAAAACTGCGTCGACAACAGCTTTTTACCATGAAGAGGCTTTTCGTGTTTCTGAATTCACGAATTTTTCAGGTTAGGCTTGGGTTGGCTTGGATTCCGCAACGGTCGCCGCCTTTTCTTCGCTGCGAGTGTCGTGACCCTGCTAGCGGGGATTGCCTGGGCGACGCTTGGCCTATTTGTAGTCCTGCAAAAACCTCTTTATTGTTATTCGTCGGACACAACGAGTCTAGTTAAGGGCGAAGTATTCCGAGTTGACGCGGGAAAGCCCCTCGGCAACGTTTTCTACATTACAGATCCTGTTCGAAAATCAACCATAATCAGAAGGATAGCTCAGACACTATCTCCGCAGATCATCTTTATTGAAGGTCGTGAGGAGAACGGACAACACGCGATTCTTATTCCGATGACAGACGCAGTTTTGCATCAAGTTTCCGGCACTGGCGACGCTAGATCGGCCGAGGAAATCTGGCTTGCCTACGTCGGTCCGACGCTACAAGTTGGCACACACGATCCCACCAGGAATATCAAGGTGGGTTTTGGGTTTACGTGCGTGCCGATCATTTATTCTCTACAGAAGTCGAGCGATAAGCCGGGACTGCCATGGCAGGCAGTTATCTACGATCCGGCAGGTGAGAGCAAGTCGGTATTGTATGTGTCCTATTTGGACGTTGCTCTCTCTGCTGCAGCACGCGACGACCTTGGAACTTCTATTGAGACATTAGAGTTAAGTTACAAGTATGCCCCGTCCGAGATTGAACGGGCCCGAAATCGCGTCCTACTGGCCAATGTCTCTTTAGCTCTGCTCAGTGGCGAATTAGGTGGCACTCAGGCATTGAGTTTCATGAATGAAGGAATGCAACACTGGGCAAAGGCACATCGCAACGAGCCGGTCGAAAGGACGAGTTTATCTGACCCAGTTGACATTTGGCTATACTACATATTTCGAGACGCTTTTTTCTGGCGTCAGGCTGAATATCCTAATTGGGCTAGGCTGCTTGTATTCCACAGCAGCCCCGTCATGGTGGAAAGACAACGTCCACAGGGGAACGGCTTGACGTTATATAACTGGACCGAGCCAATGGCCGACCCGCCCGAACAGTCCCTTATCTCAGCGGAGAATGACCAGCTAATGACTCTGGTCTCGGCAACGGACAACCTAGGTGTTCTTCAACGCACTCTCACCGAAAAATACGGTTCATCTCTGGACGTCCGGCGGTGGCTAGTCGAAACGATGATGTCAGGGGTGCTATCTGAGAAAATTTCCCCACCTTCGGGGCAGGTCAGCCGCGCGATAGCTTGGGCCATTCAGCAGACGCCAGAGCCTTGGTATTCAGAGTACTCCAAAGCTTGGCACCTGCTGCATGTGATGGTTCGCGTAGACATGAGCAACCCCATGGAAACGGCAGAACGGGACGTGCAACTTGCCCGGGAACTTGGCTTTAAGGAATACGCTCGCGCGACCGGCGAGATGTTATCCCAGCTGTCAGCCTCAAAAAAGGCAGTTGTGCGAATAGATACCACCGGAATCACACCGAGTGACCCATGGTATCACCGCAATTTTCTTGACTGGTTCGCGGCCACTGTTCTAGCCGCTGGCGCGCGAGCCGTCGAAGACTGCAAATCCTCCGGTCCACAGTGCCGAGAATCGCTGGAATCGACTGCCGACCTCGTGGAAAGGGATCGTGGCGGAAAAGGAAAACTTTTTGCGCCGGGCGTAGCCCTAGTTTTGGTAGAGGCCCAATTCGCCGACCAAGAGCTGAATCCGAACTTGACGGTTATTTATAAAGAAGCCACAGGAGCTGAGGTAGCGCCTCAGCCGGTTGCGTTCCAGTTACACACGGTGTCGCCCGCACACAACGCGATCGAAAACAGGCGTTAACACTCATTGAAAATTGCTTGGATGCTCAGAATCTGCGCTTGCCCGGCTAGCCTGCTCGCCCCGCGAGCGCGCGGGCCCCGGCCCAGAACCAACCCCAACCCCAACCCCGGCAAGCTGTGTGTAGCATTTTGCTCTCAATGCGTATAACCCCCTAATTGCTTTGACGGGTCTGTGTATGGCGACGGCAAAATGCTCCCTCCCCCCTTTTTTTTCCACGGAACTTGAACCCCTGGGGCCGGGGCCCGCGCGCTAGCGAGTGGGTAGGGTGAGTGTCTTCATTTCACCAGCAATCTGCATTGCCATGAATGTAGGCCTGGGCCCCAACGATCTGATCGTGAAAATTACGGAAGCTCGCAGATGCCTGGGTAAGGTTAGCCAAGTCGACAGCAGTCATGGCCCGCACCAATGGAAGCGCAACGTTCGTGACGTCATCTCTGGTAGCAACGGGTTTTCCATACAGCAACTGTTTCAGAACACTTCGAGGTCTTCGATGCACACCCTGTTTTCCCTGCAGAGTGAGAAGCCATGTTTCGATCATCTCCACGGGGACTGCAATGAGGATCGGCCATGTAAAACCCGGTTTTTTCTGAATCCAGTTTAGCTGGGGGCGAACTCCTGCGACAGCTTGTGCAATCATGCAATATCGACAGATAGCATTGGTGGCTCCGGGATGATTGTCGTGGCGGGGATGATGCGGGTCTTCGTTGACCGCAGCTTGATCCAAATCGACGTTGCCGTCGTTGTCTATCCCGATGACGGCAAACTGGGCACATTGTCCGTAGAAGCGTTTGAGAGCTTTTGGGATGAATTCTAGGACGAACTTCCAACCGCGACCCGGAGCATCGATAAAGTCAACCGAGATATGTGCCTCGGGAATCGAAAGCACCTTAGCAACGAGCGCGTGAAGAATGAGGTGATCGTTGCCTTCGACATGAAACCCCGCCAGTATCGGCATGTCATAGTCCTTCGAACAAGCCGGTAGCCCATTGGTAGCCGATCCCCTCCTCCCCTGTATCGCTAATGCGGAGATTCTGGAGGATGTCTGGAAGCGGTGTGATCTTTGTTCGTCCTTCCCGCTGTTCTACCACCTGGATTGAGGGGAGCATATCTCTGAAAAGATCGACGAAAGATGGCGAGTGCGTCGTGAGCAAGATTTGGGTGGGTACCTGCCCAATTGGCGGATAGGCGAGAGCGACAAATTTTTCCATTAGCCATCGGAGACGACGAGGATGCAGTCCTGTTTCTGGCTCTTCGATGCACAGAACCTCCGGCTTGTGGGGCGCGTTTAAGATGCAGAGCATGCCAAGGGTAAACATGGTTCCATCGCTCAAATCCGGTGCTGTTGTGTAGCCGCGTTGCTCCTCGAAATTAAATGCTAAACCCTGTTTGTCTGCTCTGTTCTGCGTGACAATAATTGATTCCAGCGAGGGAAGCAGCTGACGCATATCGGACACAACTGATTCGTAGATCGTTCGCTCGGGGTCGGACTTAGCCCATGCAATGAAATCTGGTAGACCTTCGCCATAGTAACCAACACGATCAGTATCTTGGCCGGTCCCAAGGCCCTTGAGTTCTGAAACCTCCAAATGATAGTAGCCGAATCGGGAGAGAGCCTTGGCTACGGCCTTAGCGTAACGGACGTTTGGTGACTGGGGATGGACCCCAGGTGCACTATGCCACACGCGGTGCAGGGTGGTAGGCCCATTCCATTCCACAACTCCGAATTCGCCCATCTGCAAGCGTTTCGGGCGACGCTGGAAAACCCAATCCTCTGGTTGTTGACCTTGACGACGTGTGAGAGTTTCCTCCAAAACATACAAACCGGCAGGCGAGTCGGCAACCTTAAGCACATATTTTGCCACGCTATCTGGGTAATCGGGAATCTGATCCACTTGCACTTCAAACCCGATCGGGTCGGTTTCATCGGCCCAGCGGCTCCGCACCCATTGGAACTCGCCCAGGCCAGGCGGGAATATCTCCACCAGCTCCCTATGGATGGTGTTTTGCAGCACGAGCATAGCTTTGAGGACATTAGACTTCCCGGCACCGGCTGGACCGACCATCAAGGTGATCGGTTCCATCCGGAGAGTTGATTGGGCGTGGCTTCGGAAGTTGGTGAGCTGCAAAGCCTTGATCATAATCGCATCCCAGCGTCAAAGGTCGCAGGGAACAACGAGAGATTATACAGGGCGGCACCTCGAAATTTGACACGGTAACGAAATTCTACGCGTTCACCAGTCCCGGTAGAAATGGGAAGTGGAGCTGCCACCGCACAGTGCTGCACATTCGACTACCGCATTTGCGGTGGGGGTAGCGAGGGGCGGGCGAGGCTCGTAGTACAATTTGCCAATCCTATTCCATGCCAAATTTGCACGAAGTCATTGCCGAGCGCGTTTCACAGTGGAAAAAAGCCGGATTTCCCATCGACGAGTATTCAACCATCGCTGAGATTCTGGAATTTGCAACACTCGAAGATGGCAGTCCTCGGTTTTTGCGTTGGCCGCAGATTCGTGCCCTTGAAACCTACTGGTACCTGCGTCTAATCGAAAAAACGCCACACGTCCTCGATCTTTACAGAAAGTGTTTTCTGACGAACACAGAACTTCTCGCTTCTTTAGGCTTGCATTCTCACGCGGTCCAAGCGTTTGTGATTGACCATGATGTCGATGCACTTTGGGAGCGCATCCGCGCAGACAACAAGTTCTCCAGAGAAAATAAGCTGGAAGCCCTCCGGGAAACACTCCGACTCGATTATCCGAGTTATATCTTTGCGCTCGCGATGGGAGCGGGAAAAACAATTCTCATCGGCACAATCATTGCGACCGAGTTCGCCATGGCTTTGGAATACACGCGTGGGCCCTTTGTGCAAAATGCCCTAGTTTTTGCCCCAGGCAAGACGATCCTCGAATCCCTGCGCCAGTTGGCCGAAGTTCCGTTCGACAGGATTTTACCGCCGCGGCTGTACAAGCCGTTCGCCGCCTCGGTGAAGCTCACCTTCACGCGTGATGGTGAGAAGGACTTGCCGGTCATTCGGGGGAGCATCTTCAACATCGTCGTCACTAACACTGAGAAAATTCGCATTCAAAGGCCGACCGCCCGGGACGGACAGGACAAGATCGGCCTACTCTTAGCCGTGAAGCAGAAACAGGAGGAGGAAATTGCAAACCTTCGCCATTGCACGAATGTGAGTTTCACGGCTATGCGCGGCATGGACGTGCTTCAGCATTGCTTGAACGGCCAGCGTTCGCTGGCTTCCAATGTCTCCGTTAAAGTCTTGGGCGCGCTCTGTGTGAGTGCAGGCAAGACAGAGGAGGATCACCCCGTTCTTATCCCTATCGATGCGGTACATAATAAAGAGTACAAAATGTCTTCCGGTATCAATGTGATCAGCATCACCTTTTGGCTAATGGTGGCCCTCTTTAGGTGCTGTACCAATGCCCTCAGCGGCGCCCATCAATGAAGCGTAGTCTTGAATCATGTACACCACGACGAGAAGCAATGCAGGCGGTACTCTTACGACGTGTGGAGAGTCCGGCCACGCGATCAGCATGAACAAGGTTCGTGCGAAGCCCCTTCCGAAAAACGGCGCAACGATGTCCCCGCAAAAACGAGAAAGATACGCTCAGTGGCTACGCAACACAGGTGTGGAGCACCCCTCTGACGAACTCATCAACAAAACCCGCGAACGAGCACTCCTGCAAATCGATGCGGCTAAGGAAAAGGCGCGACGATATAATCTCAAACTGGTCGCACTCATCCTCTTTTCTTTGGTCATAGGTGTCTACCTGTGGTTCAAACTCTAAGACCGTGAAACCTACGGGAATAGACCAAGGCCCTCTGTGGCTAAACGCTTCGGCAGGAAGTTTGGGAAGTCGTTTTTTCGTGTGCTCCTTTCTCCTGATTGGGCCGGAGCTTCACTATACCAACCCCAAGCCATAGCTTCAGGAGGACGCCATCCGACATCACGCGGTAAGTAACTTCGCAGTACTCTCCCGAATTCGTACTCTGGTGGAGCTGGATTCCGGGTAATGCCAGTCACCGATGCCAAAACCGTGATTTCCGTAGTCGAGAAATTCTGGGGAACAGTCGTTCAGCCGTCAGTAGCCTTTCCTTGCGGGCTAAGGCCCTGCAAACGGCGATTCAGGCTTTTTGGTTGATTACCCCGGCCGAGCACTGTCTCTACCGTGGCCACCAGTCGATCAGAGCTCTTGTCGAGTCCCAGAGTGGACTTCTCGAAATAGGCGGCCGCGCCTTCGCTGAGCAGTTTTTCTTCGTTCCTCTGCGACAGGCTGGTCAGCACGATGACCGGAATGTCCATGGTGGCGGGATTTGCTTTCAGGGCTCTTAGGACTTCCGGACCGCTGATCTTGGGCAGCATCATGTCGAGCAGGATGATGTCGGGCAGTTTGTCATTGGCGACCTGCAACGCTTCCTCGCCGTCCGCGGCGGTGCTGACCTCGAAACCGGCTTTGGACAAAGCGAGCTCATTGGCCATCCGGAGAAACTTGCTGTCGTCGACCAAGAGCACTTTGGATTGGAATTTCCGAGCAACGAATTCCGGAAGCATCTCTTCCAGCTTTTGTGATAGCCAGCCCTGCAGCTCAAATTTGTGCTCCTCCGAAAGAGACACAAAGCGAACGCCGAGATGGCCCGTTTTCAACCAGCAGATTCTCGATTCTGCCGAGAATGTAACTTCATGGCCCGGTAAGGCAAACCGCACTTGTACCTCCTCTCCGGGGCTGAGCGGAACGAACGTACTCACGGCCATGCCCCCTTCGCTGATGTTCACGCTGTAGCAGCGAACTTCCGGCATGCTTTGTCTCAGGATGGTGACGGGAACAGAGATGGGGCACCGGAAGGAGCGCCGCCGTTCTCTCAGAATCAGTCCGTAAGCAAGCTTGAGTGTGTTGCGGATGGACTGAGCAGAAAGAGGTCTCTTGAAGACAAAATCCGCCTTCCTCCGGAAGGCAGTGTCTTCCGCATCACTGCCGCTGATGGCAAACGTCACCGCCGTCCGGTTTGATGGGGAGAGATGCACCTCGTCCAAAAACAGTTCGCTCTGTTTTCCTAGCTGGAGATCGATGATAACTGCATCCAGCTTTCGGCGGTTCAATAGGTGAATCGACGCTGGCACTTCTTGACAGACATCGGGCGAGATAGACAATTCTTGTAGGGCGTGGCTGAGCTGCTGAATTGTGACCGGATCAGCGGACACCAAAAGCGCCATGGCGATGGCCATGATGAAATACACTCCTTAGACGTCATCGGTCACGATTGTCCCCTGCTTGCTTGTGCTAAGACTTTCGCTTCCGGATGGTCGCCTCGCAGTTTGTCGGCAACTTTGTCAACCGCCAAAGGCTTGCTGAAGTAGTAGCCTTGAATTTCATCGCACTCATGTGCACGCAGGAATGACATTTGCTCTTCGTCTTCGACGCCTTCGGCAATCACCTTAAGATGCAGACTTTTTGCCATGCTGATGATGGCGGCGGTGATCGCCGCGTCATCAGGATTCACGGCAATATCGCGAATAAACGAGCGGTCGATTTTGAGCTTGCTAACCCCAAACTGCCTCAAGTAGTTGAAGCTGGAATAGCCAGTTCCGAAGTCGTCAATTGCCAGCTTCAACCCAGTGGCCTTTAATTCCTGCAGAACTGCGGACGTCACGTGTGCATTCGATAGCAGGAGGCTTTCTGTAAGCTCCAGTTCGAGGTATTGCGGTGCGAGGCCGGTCTCGTGCAGCACTCCCTTGATGAGTTCGCAGAAGCCCTCTTGGCGAAACTGTACCGCTGACACATTTACGGCCACCGGCATTGCGGGAAGTCCTTCGTCTTGCCATTTCCGGGCCTGACAACAGGCAGTCCTGAGCACCCATTCACCGATGGGCACGATCAGGCCGCTGTTCTCCGCAATTCGTATGAAGTTATCGGGTGGCACGAGACCCAATTCCGGGTGTTGCCAGCGCAGGAGCGCCTCCAGCCCGATGATCCTTCCAGTGGCAATCTCCATCTGCGGTTGATACACGAGAAAGAGTTCCTTCTTGTCGAGTGCCAGTCGCAGGCCCTTCTCCAAAACCAATCGCTCTACAGCCTGAGCGTTCATGTCCTTTGTAAAGAACCGAAAGTTGTCATTTCCGCTCTCTTTGGCGCAATACATGGCTGCATCGGCATTTTTGATCAGGGTTTCGCCGTCCGCACCGTGTTCCGGGAAAATGCTGATGCCGATACTGCAAGTAATGCCAAAGGGGTGACCTTGAACGACGAATTCGGCGGTAATTGTATCCATGAGCCGCTTAGCCGCAACTGCT
Source organism: uncultured Acidobacteriaceae bacterium (assembly GCA_963779995.1). GTDB lineage: Bacteria > Acidobacteriota > Terriglobia > Terriglobales > Acidobacteriaceae > Acidiflorens. The sequence continues at coordinate 191,398 of CAVZZY010000003.1, forward strand.
GCGTCGGCGACGTCCTTCACGGCAGTCAACACGATAAGGAATTCGTCTCCACCGACTCGTGCTACTGTGTCCTGTTCACGCGCCCATGTCTTCAGGCGCTCTCCAACCTCCTTCAGAACAAGGTCGCCGACCGAGTGCCCGAGCGAGTCGTTGATGTCTTTGAACCGGTCGAGGTCGAGGAACAGAAGCGCAACTTTGTCCTTTCGCCGACGAGCACTGGCGAGTACCTTGGTTAATCGATCCTGAAGGAGAGTCCGATTGGGTAGTCCCGTAAGCGCGTCGTAGTAGGCCAAGTATTGGACCCGTTCCTGGGCGACCTTGCGCTCGGTGATGTCTCGAGCAATCGTCGAAGTCCCCGCAATGTGCCCACTTGCGTCTTTGATCGGCGAGACGGACAACGACACGTCTAGTACGGAGCCTGTCTTCGTGAGTCGTTGAGTTTCGAGGCATTCTATTGGCTGTCCACTCAGTACCCGCTCCATTATGGCTTGTATTTCAGCTTGCCTTTCCTGGGGCACTAAGCAGGATAGGTCTCGCCCCACGACTTCATCCCTCGTGTAACCATATATCCTCTCTGCGCCTCGGTTCCAACTGGTGATCGCCCCATCCATGTTCTTGGCGACGATGGCGTCTTCCGAAAACTCCACGATGGCCGCTAGCCTCTGTAGCTCTTCTTCTGTCTTCTTGCGCTCCGTAATGTCCTGCTTGATGGCGATGAAATGTGTATCGGCGGCATTGCCGACGCCTTGGGTCACAGGAGTAATCGTCATCTCTTCGGTGTAGGTTGTACCATCCTTCCGCTTATTGATAATCTCGCCTTGCCAAACCTTGCCTGATGAGATAGTTGACCAGAGCTTGTCATAATAGCTTTGAGATTGAACTCCGGAATTCAACAGGCGCGGGTTCTTGTCCAATACTTCTTCTTTGCTATAGCCAGTCATCGTCGTGTACGCACGATTCACCCACTGGATCGAGCCGTGGGAATCTGTGATTACAATGGCATTGGCAGCGGCGTCCAAAGCTGTTACCTGCAGATGCAGACGTTTCTCTGCAGATTTGCGCTCATCGATGTCCATGGTGATCCCGGCCATGCGAGTCGTGCGCCCACTCTCGTCATAGAATGCATGCCCTCTGGACGTCTGCCAGTGCATGCTGCCATCCGGCCAGACCACGCGAAATTCCGCGCTGTAATCTTTCTTTTCCTGAATGGCCGCATTAATTTGGTCCTGCATCATTTGCCGGTCGTCGGGATGTATGCTGCTCAGCAACGCCTGAAAGTTTGCGGTGCTGTCTGGTCGCAAGCCAAGTAACTCTTTGCAGGTGTCTGACCACACCTGTTCGTCCTTAATAACGTCCCAGTCCCATAAACCTATCTTCGCCGCTTCTGTTGCCATCCGCATGCGTTCTTCGCTTTGTTGCAGATCAGCTTCAACAACTTCGCGTGCGCTTGTCTCCTGTCCGTAGCTCCTTTGAACCTGCCGAGTTGCGAATAGCGCGATCACGAGAGCGACGGATATTGCTAGTGCAACCAGTAAGACAACAAAACGATGGGCTCTGGCATGATCAACCTGTGCTTGCATGGCCGCTACGTCCACTTCCTTGCTTTGAAACTCCACAAACTCGTCCCACGCGGCGTGATATTTGTGCAGCGCAGGTATTGTCTCCTTGACTATGACCGCTTCCGCCTCGTCGTGTTTACCTTCATCAACAAGCAAATGGATAGCTCGGAGATAACTTTCCACATATGGTTGTCTAGTCTTCTTCACCGCAGATAGTAGCTGCTTCTCTTTCTCGGATTGACAGTGGCGTTCGCTCTCCTCCACTAGTCTTGTAATTTCCTTGCTATTCTCAGATCTGACTGCCAACAGGGTGTTGACAAGTGCTCTATTCTGCACGAGGACTATTTCCATCGCGACACGGCTATTGTCATCGGAGAGCGTCAACGCTCTTCGCGCCTCCTGCAGATTGGTTAACTTCCTCCCGGTGATGTCGAAAAGGGTCTGGTCGATTGTTTGCATCCGGCGAAGCGCGAACTGCCCGATACCCGCCAATAGGAGAATGAGGACAGTAAACGCGATGCCTAATCTCAAGCCTATGCGTTGGGTTTTCAATGCGAACTCCTGTGAGTGCCCTCTCCGGCCCGATCAAGGTTTGGTGAGAAGAATCCTCCAGGACCAGCCGCAATAAACAATGCAGTCGTTGCGCATCGGAGTATTCGAAATAAGAGGTACTGCGAGAACATATTCAAAACCAAGAACCGATACCGATCCCCCTTCGTCTTAACCTCCTGCTTACTTTTGTGGTGAGATAGACGACGGGCTAGGTACCGCTCAGGGCGTTTTATCCCAATTTGACCCTAGTCCTGCTGGGGAGGCCAGCATAGTTACGAAAGGGGACAGTGCATCAATAGTCCCTCAAGGCCTACCGCGAGATCCACCGCGATGGCTGCTCAGCGAAGTGTTCGAATCGTGCCTGTGCGTCACCGCTGAGACCGCGTTTGATCTAATTCGCCTTCTTGCAGCCTAACTTCTGCCAAACTTGTCACCCCCCCGGACCAGTTCTAGTCGGACATATTCGAGCGAAGCGGCTGAAGCTGCGACATGGACTTTTCTAGGCGGCTGTCGACTTCGCTGGGATCGCTGACTTCGGTGCCTTCTGTGAATTCGAGAGTTTCATGTAGCTACTCATAGTCTGGGTCAACTGCGCGTCCACCTCGTCCGCAATCGTCATGACATCCGTTAACAACAGGCTAAAATCCAGAGCGTTCATATTGTCTTTCAATGTCCCGAACAGGGTTACCTGAAGGATTCTGGATTCGTGCACCAGCATCGCGGGAGTGTAGCCTTGCGTGTATCGCAGTTCGCCATGTAGAGCGGCTGCGGGAGAACCGATGGCATCGCTGTCCTGCGGCGGCGATCCTGTAATGGGCCTGTTCAGCCGGAGAACAAGGTCCTCGATCAGCTTGGGAAGATGGCCAGTCCGCTCACTATCGACAAGCAGAATGTGGTTCAGTTCACGGGCCTGCTTTACCCGGGTCAACCAGTCTCTGACAACGATCTCAGAGCAGCGATGGAGTATCTCGCTCACTTTCTCCTTTCTCGTCCGGTTAGCAGGTTTTTGAACGAGCAGTCTTTCCCGTACCATTTCGGCGAGGTGGTTAATCTTGACAGGTTTCACGACGATTTCGTCCGCCTCAAGAATGATCGCTTCCATCGCGCTTTTCACGTCGGGGAAGGCGCTCAACAGCATCGTCAATGCGGCTGGTTGGGAATGTCGCATAGCCGAGATCACGGTGAAGCCGTCGCCTGCGTGGGGCATGTGCAGGTCGGTGATGACCACATCAAAGCTCGCGGTGGCAATGCATTTCAGAGCTTCTGTCACGCCGCCTACTGCCACTACCGCGAATCCCTTGGATTCGAGCGATTGCCTCATCATGTCGAGTACAGCATCGTCATCATCCACCAAGAGAACTCTATGAATGGTTTGTCCTTCGGTTGGAGCCATATAACACCCTCTCTCGTCTCAATACTGCGACTCTAGTCTCCGCAACCACTCTCGAGATTGGTCAATTACGGGCCGGTGCAACGAGGTCCGATCCCTCACCAGACATAGCTTATGTCATGCCCTCTGTAGTAGACGGGCGAAATCTGCAGCGGCCAAGGGCGGGCTGAAAAGGTAGCCTTGTCCTTCCGCGCAATGCTCGGCCTGAAGATATGCCCTTTGTTCTCGCGTTTCGACGCCCTCAGCTACCACGAGGTACTTGAGGCTCTTTCCCATGTTAATTATGGCGCTGACAATCGTAGAGTCATCGGGATCGGCAGTGATCTGGTGGACAAAGGACTGGTCAATTTTCAAGACATCAATCGGAAACTGACGAAGATAGCTGAGGCTGGAATAGCCGGTGCCGAAGTCATCCACTGCAAGTTGTATCCCCATCATTTTGAGCTCTTGAAGTACGGAGACCATGGATTCGGCATCCTCCATGAGGACGCCCTCGGTGAGCTCGAGTTCGAGATATCGCGCTTCCAAGTCAGTTTCCGAAAGTACGCTCCGGACACGTTCGGTGAAACCCTTATCGCGGAACTCGACGGCAGAAACGTTGACGGCGATAGGCAATTGCGGCAGTCCCGCGTTCTGCCAGGCGCGCCCTTGCCTGCATGCTTCACGCAGCACCCAACGGCCGATCTGCAGAATTAGACCACAATCTTCGGCGATGGGCACGAACTGGGATGGCGGGACAAGTCCCCGATCCGGGTGCTGCCAGCGTATCAACGCCTCGACTCCTGTGATCTCACTTGTGTCGAGATCTACCTTCGGCTGATAATGCAATAAGAACTCTTCTCGCTCGAAAGCGCTGCGCAGGCTGCTTTCGAGAGTTTGCCGCTCTACGGCCTTCAGATTCATTTCCGCCTTGAAGAACTGGAAATTGTTGCGCCCTTTTTCCTTGGCGTGGTACATCGCTGTGTCCGCGTTCTTGATTAGCGTTTCGGAGTCCTCTCCGTCTGCCGGATAGACGCTGATACCCATGCTGCCACCGATATGCAGATCTCGTCCCCCGATGGAGTGGGGTGCGTTGAGTAAAAGAAGTATTTTTCTTGCGCTCGTGGTCAGGTCTTCCACATCTGCGATTTCCGAAAGCAAGATTACGAATTCATCTCCGCCCTGACGGCTGACGGTGTCGGAGCCGCGCAGTCCTGCCAGCAATCGTTTTGAAACGGACTGAAGAAGCTGGTCGCCGGTGGCATGTCCCAGCGAATCGTTGATGTATTTGAAACGATCCAAATCGAGAAAAATCACGGCGATGGGACTATTCTGCCGGCGAGCCAGGGAAATCGACTGAGAGATCCGGTCGTTGAGCAGCAGGCGATTGGGCAAATTCGTAACAAGATCGTGCTGCGCGGCATACGTCATTTGGTGCGACATGGCCCGCGCCGCGCTCACATCATGGAAAACGATCACCGCTCCGATGACGCGGCCTGCTCGGTCATGGATGGGGGCAGCGGAATCTTCAATCGCGGATTCAAATCCATCGCGACGGATGAGGACACAATCTACGATCAGTCCCACCCTCCTATTTTGTTCGACGGCTATCCTCATGGGGTCCCGCGCGGTTTTGCGCGTGGCGCCGTCAATAATTCGGAAGACTTTGGCGAAGTATTGGCCTGCGGCTTCTTCGCGGCGCCAACCGGTCATGGTCTCTGCAACGAGATTGAGATAGGTGATTTTGCCGGACATGTCGCTGCAGATAACGGCATCACCGATCGAGTTGAGGGCGACCAGAGCGCGCTCTTTTTCTACGTACAATGCGTCCTCGACGGTCTTGTTTTTGATCGCGTTGCGCAGTGCGCGCGATAGAGAATAGCTATCGAGGCGACCTGGCGGGAGATAATCTTGCGCACCGCGCCCCACGGCTCGTTTCGCGAGGGCTTCGTTAGCATTGCTGCCGAGGATTAGAATCGGGACGTCGGGCGCGCCGATGCACAACTTGTCGAACGTCTCGATACCTTGAGTACCAGGCAGGGACAAATCGAGTAAGACAGCATCAATGCCTCCTTTGTTCAGGCGCGTAAGACCCGCGGAAAGTTGACGAACCCATTCCAGTTCGAACAAACCGCGGCCTGCCGTGGCGAGCGCCGCGCGAATCTCATCGGCAGCGGCCGGATCGTTGTCAACCAAAAGTATTCTTTGGGGCAGAATAGGTGTGGTCATAAACGCCTCTGCTTTGAACCACCCGAACATCTTCTCTCTCCGACAAGCGACCTTCCGCCTCATACACCACACCCATGCCCCCTCCGCCGATCTTGCGGAATATGCCGCAATGAGACATCACCTGGCTGATTGGTTGTGCTGGCTTCAGACTTCGACGGAGGACGGCGATCCAGCCTGCTCCGGACAATCTGGCCGAGTGTTCTTGGTGCGTACGGTTTTTGAAGGAAAACTGCCCCAGCCGGTATGTCTAAATCCAAAGAAAGTGATTCGGACGTGTGCCCGCTTGTGAAGACTACCGGAAGATCAGGTTTAATGGCGCTCATCTGGGCAAACACTTCAGTTCCACTCAGACCTGGCATCATGACGTCTAGAATCACAAGATCAATCTTTGTCGGGTCTTGTCTGAAGAGTCGCAGGGCTTCCTGTCCGTCGGCGGCGAGGATTATCGCGTAGCCATACGATCCCAAAATCGCATTGGCGACTTCACGAATGCCTTCATTATCTTCGGCAACGAGAATGGTTTCATTCCCTGTCACGGAGATCATGGCTATTTCCGGGTGCGGTTGGTGCGCGCGTCCCGTACTCGAAGGAAAATAAACTCGGAAAGTGGTGCCTTTCCCGACTTCACTGTATACGTTCAACAAACCACCATGCTGTTTCACAACTCCGTATACAGTAGCCAATCCAAGGCCTGTTCCCTTGCCGAGGTCCTTAGTGGTGAAGAAGGGCTCGAAGATACGGTCTACCGTCGCGGCATCCATGCCAATGCCGGTGTCGGCGACTACAAGCATCACATAACGACCGGGGCGACCATAGGAGTTTCGGTGGCAGAATTCCTCATCGATTTCGACATTGTTGGTCTCGATGATCAAACGGCCGCCCCTCGGCATCGCGTCCTTGGCATTTATACAGAGATTCATGATGACTTGGCCAATCTGAGATGCGTCGCCCTGTATGACATCAAGACTTGGGTCCAAAATGATTTTGGTCTCGATATTCTCTTCCATCCCGCTCCCTAGGAAGCTACGCATTTCTGAGATGGATTTGTTTACATCTAGTTTCACGGGTTGCAGAACCTGGCGACGAGCGAAAGCGAGCAGTTGGGTGGTAAGTCCTGCGGCGCGCTCCGCCTGATTGCGAATTTGCGTGAACCGACGCTGAAGCCCGCTCCCATTTCCGGCTTCCTCCTCTCCTAACTCAGCCCAGCCGAGGATCGCACCGATAATGTTGTTGAAGTCGTGTGCAATTCCGCCCGCGAGCCTGCCGATCGCTTCGAACCGCTCCTGTTGCCGCGCTTGCCGTTCCAGTTGCGCCTTCTCGCGCCGCTGTTCCGCCTCTTGCAACTCCCTTTGTATCGCCGGAAGTAATCGTTTCAGGCCGCCCTTCATGACATAGTCGTGGGCGCCCTCTTTCAACGCAGCGACTGCAGTCTCTTCACCGATCGTGCCTGAAACATAAATGAAGGGCGTGTCCAGGTTTTTTCCTCGCAGCAGCCGGAGGGCACCGGCGTAACCGAAATGTGGAACCGAGAAATCACAAATCACCACATCCCAAGCCCGATTCTCGAGGCTCGCACTCATCGCTGGCGGCGTATCTACACGCTCGAAGCTCACATCATATCCACCCCGGCGCAGTTCCCGGATCACGAGTTCGGCATCCTCGTCCGAATCTTCGACCATCAGAACGCTGAGGGGGGTGCTCATGGATCCACCTGCCAATTGAAGCCGCTTCGCTCAAAATCGACCACTACGATCCAACTTGCCAACCGCCTTGACAGAGGGCACACAATCGGGAGGCGCCCGACGGGTAGACGGCGTTCACTTAAAATGCGCGTTGGCCGTGTCCCTCCGCGCATCCCATGGCTCCCTACCCAAGTCCGGCGCGAAACAAGCCGCGCCCACGGTCGGGTTTTCAGTCGTTCAGCATTCACCCGAAACCGTGGCAGCATTATGACTTCCTTCTTGTAGGCTCGGACACCAGCGCGAAATCGATTGAGCCAAGGGAGGATGGAATATGTAAGGCCTGAGCCCGACTGTCTGCACTCCTGCCTTGACCCCCGTTCCATTCCTCCACACACTTTGCGACGAATATAAAACTAGCTTCAAATAGGTTCCTTCTGGTGAGACCGGTTACCGAACCGTGCATCTCGTATCTTTGATTTCCTAAGGCGACATAGTCGTAAACGCAGTAGTCCGCGTGAATTGAGAGTAGTCGGATAATGTTGTTGGAGCTGTCACTGTAAATCGCACCTTCTCGTAAGTGCGTCCTCGGTTCACAGCTCTGGGTTGACGCAAGCGCCATGGTTGTTGGCATCCTCTGTAGATCGGCTCAGCACCGGAAGTTTCTGGAATCGCGCCAAAGGACCCCGATCGAGGCGAAACCTGACGTGCCCGGGGTGTTCCTTTAGGCCGCTCTGTCAGCCGCAATATGATGCGCTGTCGACACATTTACCGCAAAAGTCTCCAGCTTCGGAGGAGACTCCAAGACTCGCTTCAACATGTCGGTGATCGTGTCATAGTACTGGCGATGATACCCCTCGGCATCTTGTTGCGAGGTCCAGAAACTGATGAACACCAGCCTTTCGGGGTTTGTCTTGTCGGAAAGCGTAAGAAAGTCGACAAAGCCCGGCTGCTTTTGCAGGATCGGTAATACGTCGTTTTTCAGCTTGTTGCCGAACTGTTCAGTTCGGCCGGCCTGCGATTGGCATTCCACAACACGAGCAAACATAGACGTGCCTCCTTCTTCCAAATAGTTTTTCGAGATATGCGTAGCACTGCGTAGTACTTCGTCGGATGCTTCCCCAAACGCGTCTGGTGATCCGCATCCTACCGAAATTCAAGCAGACCACCAGACGCTCGAAGCGCTCTCAGGGCGAGAGCAAGCATGTGCGACCTTACTTCTTGGACGCGGTGTTGCCCGTACCAGCGTGCAACGATTTCGCGCTAAAGAATACGACGAATCGATCATTGCCCCATTTTCGCCGTTATTGCTGTCTGGCTGGACCTTGCATGTAGCCTTCCGTCTCTGAATAGTAGCTAACTCATAGAAAAGAGGGCCTCGGTAGTTCAGTGTCAGAGTCTCGACACTGTCACGAGACAGACGATTCGACACATCTGGTCAGCTAACCTCAGATCGCACTACTTTCGGTGCTCTGGTCCAGGGTGTTACTTCACGGGCAAAGGCGATTCTTCGATCCACAGCCGGATCAGAAGACCGGGGAACTGGGCAGATGATGACTGCCCCGTCCGTTGTTCGCATCAAGCGCATGGTCGTAGCGCATTCCCCACACAACCAAAAGTACTCGATTCTACGTTTCGGATGATCAGTTCTCGATCTAGGGCCTCAGCGATCACCCAAAACCGGCCAGTGATTATCACCTGAAAACCGGCCAACGAGAGTAACGTCCGGGACATTGAATCCCGCGGAGGCTTGTAGGCTCCGTGGGCATGGCCAATGTCTTGAACGAAGAGAAGAAACAACAAGTTTTAGCTCTGGGACGGCTGGGCTGGTCGCTGCGGCGCATCCAGCAAGCGACTAAGATCCGCCGCGAAACCGCCAGCGCCTACCTGAAAGCGGCGGGGATTGCGGTGCGTCTGCCCAGTGGCTGGGGGCGGTGCGAACCAAAACCGGCCAACGAAGTGATCACCGACTTTGGTGCGGCAAAACCGGCCATTGCGGTGATTCCCGATGCCTGCAACCCCAGCCCCAACCCCGAAAACCCTTCCCCTAAGGGAAGATCAAAAACAACTTCAAAACCGGCCAACGAGAACCAGGTGATCACCGACTCTGAAGTGGTCACCGGCCCCAGCGCCTGCGAGCCCTACCGGGAAGCCATCGACTTGGGGCTCAGCCGCGGCCGCAATGCCATGGCCATCTGGCAGGACTTAGTTTCCGAGTACGGCTTCGCCAGCAGCTACCAAAGCGTGCAACGCTTCGTGCGCAAGCGGCGCGGAACGCAAACCCCCGAAGCCCGCGTCGTGATTGTCACCGCGCCCGGCCAGGAGGCACAAGTTGATTACGGCACTGGCCCCATGGTGCGTGATCCCGAGAGCCGTAAGTACCGGCGCACTCGGCTGTTCGTGATGACGCTGGGCTGCAGCCGCAAATCCGTTCGCCTGCTGACCTTCCGCTCCAGTTCGCGCATCTGGGCCGAGTTGCACGAACGAGCCTTTCGCCGGCTGGGCGGCGCCACGCGCATCGTCGTGCTCGACAATCTACGCGAGGGCGTGCTCGTCCCCGACATTTACGATCCCACTCTCAATCCTCTTTATCGCGACGTGCTGGCGCACTACGGCGCAGTCGCCATGCCTTGCCGCATTCAAGATCCTGACCGCAAAGGCAAAGTCGAATCCGGCGTCGGGCACGCCCAGAAAACACCGCTGAAAGGCTTGCGCTTCGAGACTCTGGAAGAAGCCCAAGCTCATCTCGATCACTGGGAGCAACGCTGGGCCGACACGCGCATCCACGGCACCACCAAACGGCAGGTCGCCGCCATGTTTGCCGAAGAGAAACCCACATTGTTACCGCTGCCGCTGGAGCCGTTCCGCTATTACCAGTACGGCGAGCGCATCGTGCATCTCGATGGTTGCGTCGAAGTCGAAGCCGCCTACTACGGCGCTCCGCCAGGCTGGATCGGGCGGGTGCTGCGCGTGCAATGGGATGAGCTGTATGTTCGTCTGCTCGATCCTAAAACCGGGCAACTGCTGCGCGAACACGTGCGCCAGAAGCGCGGTTGGTATCGCATTAAAGAAGAGGACCACCCCAAGCGAACCCCACTGCGCACTTCGCAACTGCTGTGGCGAGCCGGTCGTGCTGGGTCGCACATCGGTGCGCTCTGCGATGCCATCCACCACCAGCAAGGCGAGGTCGGTGTGCGCCGCATTCTCGGCGTTCTCTCCCTAGCCAAGAAGTACGGCACCGCGGCGGTCGATGAAGCCTGCGCCGCTGCGCTCGACATGGGAGTGCAGGAATACCGCTTCGTCCGCCGCTATCTGGAACGCTGCCCCCAAGCCCCACTCAGTTTGCAGCAAGTCGATCCCCTGATCCGCGAGTTAGTCCAGTACCGCGATTTTATTAACTACAGAACCAAGGAGATAGAAGAATGAATCTGATCGAACTCGATCGTGCGCTCAAACAACTTCGCCTGGGTGGAATGGCCGCCGTGCTGGAGGCCCGTCTGCGCCAGGCCCAAACCGAACCGCTCGCCCCCATCGACCTGCTGTCGTGCCTGGTCTCCGACGAACTCGCCTTGCGTGGTGAGCGCCTGCTGGAGCGGCGGAAAAAGCAAGCTCAGTTCCGCGACTCCCAGAAGACTCTCGACAACTTCGACTTCGCTTTCAACAAGAAGATGAATCGCAGCCTGGTCTTCGACCTCTCCACCGGCACCTTCATCTCGCGCCACGAAGATGCCCTGTTTCTCGGCCCACCCGGCACCGGCAAGAGTCACCTGGCACAAGCCATCGGCCAAGCCGCCATCCAACAGGGATACCGCGTGCTCTATCGCGAGACCCACGCCTTGCTCGATGATCTCGCCGAAGCCACGCTCGACGGCACCCGCAAAGAGCACATGGAGTTCCTGGTCACCGTGCCCCTGCTCATCCTCGACGATCTCGGCATGCGCAAGCTGCCGCTCACCGCCGCCGAAGAACTGCTGGAAATCATCATGCGCCGCTACGAGCGGGCCAGCACCATGCTGACCTCAAACCGCCCAGTGGAAGACTGGGGCAAACTGCTGGGAGACGCGGCCGCCGTGAGCGCCATGCTCGACCGTTTACTGCACCACGGTCACGTGCTCAAGTGCGGCCCGCGAAGCTGGCGCACCAAAACCGACTTGCCACCACAGGAGGCGGCAGGATAGAACATTCTCAGTCCTGGACGGCCAATCCCGTTGGCCGGTTTTGAAGTGATAATCGTTGGCCGCTTTTGAAGTGATCACTGAGGCTAGGGTCCACATGGTTATCGTTTGCCTCAACCATGAAGATCTGCCCACTGCGAAAATAGTGGAACGGAATGTTGCAGGCTGGATCAGCACACGTGGCTATCATTGTCACTCCCGGAAATACCGTTGTTGTCGCTGCCGGCCCGTGGAGTTCGGAATCTTCGAGGCCCGGGACCAGAGCGTGCCGGTGCGCGGAGGTGTTCACCCTCACCGATGAGCGAACCCGGTCCTGGTGCCAATCGGGTGGAGGCCGATCTGTCGGCATCAAGCACTACCTCAGGGAATGAGGTCTTCTCCCGCGTGGCCTATCCCGGACTCCTGGCATCGGGGGATCTTTGCAAATAGTCCTCCGTTCCGTTTCGACTTGCAGGTTATACGAACCAAGGCTCTAGCCTGTGTCGGTAGCTCGCCGGTTATGTCGATGACTGTCGACAGCGCTGCATGGACTCGACACTTCGACACTGTCTGTGCCCGTCTCCAGCTTCCAACTAACAAATCGGGAATGTGCGAGGATATCCGACATGGGCACGCTGGCAAGTAGCTCTGGAACTCAAATGGGACTAATGTTCAGCCTTTTCATTTTCGAATAGAGAGTCGTGCGTTTCATTCCCAGTCTATTGGCTGCACCCGACGCGCCACCTATTACTCCTCCCGCCTCTTCCAAAGCTTGAAGGATGAGTGCTCGTTCGACCTCCTGCGACATTTTGCCGGAAGCTGGTTTTGTGCCGCTTTCTAATTCGCCGAGCGGAACCCTCAGGACTGGTGAGTTTGTCAAAATCACGCATCGCTGAACCAGATTTTGCAATTCTCTGATGTTCCCCGGCCAGTTCCAATTTACCAGGGCACCCATGGCTTCAGCGGGGACGCTCTCAATCGACTTCTTCGCTTCTTTTGCGTACCTGGCGACGAAGTAACGCACGAGGGCAGGAATGTCACTTTTTCTTTCCCGCAAAGGGGGAATGTAAATCGGAAAGACATTGAGCCTATAGAATAGGTCCTCGCGAAACCGCCCTTCGATGATACTTCGATGCAAGTCGTGATTTGTGGCAGCGATCAACCGAACGTCGACTCTTACGGTCCGGTTGCTACCGAGCCGTTCGAATTCTTTGTCTTGCAGAACCCGTAACAACTTCGGCTGGATCATACTTGGAAGATCCCCTACCTCATCCAGTAGCAGAGTTCCCCTGTCAGCTAGTTCCAATCGACCAACGTGGCTATTAATCGCGCCGGTGAATGCCCCCTTTTCGTGTCCGAATAGCTCGCTTTCCAACAACTCTGTCGGAATCGCCGTACAGTTGACGCTAACAAACTTGCTGTCGGCCCGCGGGCTGAGTCGATGAATAGCACGTGCAACCAACTCCTTGCCAGTACCTGTCTCTCCCAGTAGCAGCACCGTAGCATTCGTGGCGGCTACCGTCCTCACCTGTGTTAGCAGTTCATGCAGAGGAGCACTAGTCCCAATAATATCGTGGATGGCCTCCTCACGAACCGTCTGATCGCCCAGATCGAAAACCTGGAGCTCTTGTTCGGGCCTTGGCGCTACGATGGAAGTGGCTTGGACGGATTCTGCCTGCCCTATAAGCCCATCACGTGAAAGAGTGGTGTCCAGGAGTTGAGCGATCATTGCAGCCGTGCGGTGCAGCAACTCAAGTGTCGCATTCGTCTTGGGAATGACACTCAAACTGCCAAAGCCCATTGCTCCCAGCCTGTGACGACTTGTGGTCAAGGGAAGGACATAATAAGTACGTACGCCGAGTTGGCGAAGCGACGCTAGGAAAGCGGGCAAACTGGTTTCCGCCTCCAAATCTTGGAGGAGTACGGATCGTTGATTCTTCCAGGCCCATCCGCTTGCGCAAGTGTGCACGGCACTGAATTCACGTCTTTTCTGCGTGTGGCCCGCCTTCCAAGTATCCAGAAGGATGCTCTCCGTGCTTGAGTCGTAAAGACCCAATGTGACAAATTCAAAATTCAAGGATTTCCGCAGGTAGAGTGCCAAGGTAGGGAAAAGAGCATCTGCTGTCGGCTGGCTGACTGCTAGCTGCGCCAGATCTAGCAGATTGCGATACTGTCCTACTGCTAGGTCAGCGAGATAAACAGAGTCAACCGCAAATCTTTGCTCCGACATACTGCTGCACCCTACGTCTTAGCCTTCGGATTCAGACGACGTTCACAGTATTACGCCTCACGACAGCTACAAAGATCACGACACGAAATGTCATCCCGTGTTTCTGGATACGATACCGCACATTCATTAGTACGCTGTTGTACATTTGCAGTATATTACAGGTTCTGTTTCGGGGAAACCAGAATGAACTCTGCTAAAGGCGGGGATTCGAGTGGCAAAACTGTGATCACAATATTGATTCCATAACAATGTCGGCTCCCATGTCCGAGTAAATTTTGGTGGCGCCAACCAACCAAGGCCAGGGAGAAAGGAGCCGAACAATGATCATTATAGGATGCGATTACCACCCGGGGTTTCAGCAAATTGCGTTTGCGGATTACGGGCACGGGGGAGTTACAAGAACGGCGGCTGGAGCACCAAGAGGAAGCGGAGACGTTCTACCGGGAACTCGAAGCACAAGGCCTCAAGGTGGGGCGTGGGGATGGAAGCGAGTGGGCATGCTCGCCGGTTCGAGCGACTGCTCGGGGAGTTGCGATTTGAGCTGTGGATTGGGGGATGCCGCCGAGATCTGCACCAAGCGGGTACGCAAGCAGAAGACGGATCGCCAGGATGCGGAGCTGATGCTGCGATTGTTGCTCGAAGATCGCTTTCCGAAGGTCTGGGTGCCGAACTGGGAAGAATCGGGACCTGCGGCAAACTGTTGTGGCACCGGCACCGGATCGTGCAGGTGTGCGCGGCTCACCAGTTGGGACCTGAACCGTCGTATAGGTGTGCTTTACGAATGGTCAGTCTCCTGGGGAAGCAGAAAGTCGCACAACCCGGCGAGGCGAAAAAAGGTGCAGATCGGATTCTGTTCGGATTTCGTAACAGGACGTTTCGCTGCCCACCAACCAGCGGAACAGGAGAACAGGATGCATATACCATCACCTTTTTAGGGAAGCAATGGATATGTAATCGGGAGCATTTGCGACGGCTGCTTGACGCTCTCAAACACGACCTGCGGATGAAGCAGCGGGTAACCATTGGAGAACTGCGCCAGCTTGCAGAAGCGATCATTGATTACGGCCGAATTCAAGCGCAGGAGGGATGGCCCGCGTCCCCGCCGCTATATATAATCGTCGATTGCTAAAATGGCATACCGATTCAGAGAGTCGCCGCAGACCATTAACGACGCGCTGATGCTGTTAAAGGGCATGGGCCGTGCTCAGCGTGTCCATCGTCACGGGTATTGGAAATTGAAACTGGCAGGCGGTCACAAGGATAAGTGGGAATGCCGCTTAACGTAGCTCGAGCGTGTCTTCCACTCTACGCAGGAGTTCCGACGGGAGGAAAGGCTTTTGTAGAATAGTTGCGCCGGACTTAACTAGCTCACCCAATTCGGGAAACTGGTCGCCAAAGCCCGTTACAAACAACAGCTTCGTTTCGGGTCGAGCCGCACGAATTCGTTTTGAAAGCTCAAGGCCGTTGAATTCGGGCGTGACAATATCACTCACCACAATCTCTATCGTGCCCTCATGGTGCTCGCTCCAGTGGAGCGCCTCCGCACCATCGGCGGCAGGAAAGACAGAAAACCCTACTCCTTCAAGCGTCCTTTGCAAGAGGTTTCGAAGGTTACCGTCGCCTTCGACTATCAAGATTGTGACGGAGCGATGGCGGGGCGCAAGATGGAGTGTCTGGTGAGTTGACTGGGCCTCTCGTGTTTGTCGTTGGTCCAACTCGTGCACGATTTGTCGACCAAGAATCTGCAAGGAATCTATTTGCTCGGCAGTCAGGAGGTGAGGCACTCGGTCCATCACGCCTAAGACTCCTATCGCTGCGTGGCTAGAAGCGATTAGCGGTACCCCCGCAAAAAATCTGACCCCGATCTCCGTCACCAGGAAACTGTTCTCGAACGTCGCGTCAGCGAGTGGATTAGGCACGACTAGGGGGTCGGGTCGCAAAATTGCATGGGCAGAAAAGGATCGCTCTCGCGGAATCTCATCGAAAACAAAACCAATTTTCGCTTTGAGCCACACCCGATGCTGATCGACGAATCCGATCTTACCGATGGGAGCATCGCAGATGAGTGTAGCTAGACGAACAATGTCGTCAAACGCTTGTTCGGGAGATGTTTGGAGAACTTGAAAGCTTCGAAGAACTTCGAGGCGGGAGCTCTCGTTTTGTGGGAGAGGCGAACTCATTGGTTGCCTCGCAACAAAAGATGAGCGGCGACGCCCCACGCGCCGATGAACGTTTCGTCACATTCAAGCGTTCCCATGAGTTTGGGCTGTCGGGGTCTGGAGCCATTGCTAAGCGAATTCCGGTCATTAGGAACAATCTGACTTGTAGTAGTTGATTTGATGAACCGCTCGTTGCGCTTGCCAGTCCCGGCCCGTAGAATCTCACCAATCACTTCGGGCTTCGAGAGATTGTGTCCCTTTTTCATGACAACTTCTCATGCTCTATCACTCGCCCGTAACCAAGGATCGCCTCTGGTGTAGTTCTTCAGGGGTCAACCGTTCTCCATCCGCGACGCATGCGTGAGAACGTCAACCAGCTCTCGATGCCTATTGCTCCGAAAACATTTAATTATATATCATCCTGTTCCGCCGGTTGGTGGGGCAGCGAAACGTCCTGTTACGAAATCCGAACAGAATCCGATCTGCACCTTTTTTCGCCTCGCCCGATAGTATAAGTCCGTGGATCGAGAACGGAGACCCTCCCGCGGCCATCGGCGTATGCGAACACTGCAATGCCTAGTTTAAGGTCAGTACCATTGTTCCATGATCTGAGACTTAGCATTCCCTATCGACTCTTTGCCGTGCTCGTTGCGCACATGCTTCAACATGGCATCTGTGGCCTGCGTGCGGCGGCAACCGAATCTGTCATCGAACTCGTTGACGCGCTCAACGTGTGAACAGTCTTTGCAGTTGAGAATTAGACCGCCACTCTTGCCTCTGGTGATCGTATACATCACCCCGAGCATACAAGCTGCCGCTTCCGCCCAGTGTGATCGTAATCGCTTTCCGGTTACGTTCGTTTGAGAGAGAGGGTGCGTACCGAACGGTTCTTCGGAGTCTTACGAGCAGCGGAGGCGGAAACAGAAATCGTCCTGCGCTTCCACGGCTGCCGCTAATCCGGTAAGAGGGCATCAGAACGAGGTGTCTGTCCTCTGAAAACCATGACGAGGAACCGGCGACAACCCGAATTCCAGTGATCGTGGTTAGCAGTCCCCCCAGAGTAACGCTGACAGACTGAAGAAAGCAGGCGCGATCGCATATATCGAGAACTCGAAACTCGACCTTATCAGGAGCGGTGAAAACTTAGTCCGGCTGGTAAACGCTGCGCTTAGCAAGGTAAAGACCGATCACGCCTTCAACTCTTCAACTTTGAAGGACCGTAAAATCGGAAACGAGAGTCTAGAGGACGTTGCTCACTAACCGCAGCACCCCTGCATTGTCGTGCTTCCCCGCTGCCACTCGTGGAGCTTCAGTTTCGTCGGCCTTGCACGCATACCGGGTCGTTTTCGATACGGGCGTTGGTGAAGGACGACCAGCGTATGCGTAGGAACAGCAAGCAGCTCTTGCAGCCGTCTCCCTATCTGAGCCAGCATAGGAGTCTGCCTTTGGGCGGGAGGGATCGCCGAGGCGACCCGTAGTTTCACGACCTTGAGTCTGGGGACATTGGCCACTCGGGAGGCGTCGGATGTCGTGGCGGCCAGTTGCGTCGACCAAGAGCGTTATCCCGACGCGGGAAGTATTTTGAATACGCCTGTTTGGCTCGCGGGCCTCGCCGTTATTTTTCTTGAGTAGCCCAGACCTGACTCCCTGGAATTGACTGTTTGGGTCTCGAATATCTAGCGGACTGACACTTTCTTTCCAATTCGTCAAAAACCTGACTTGCATACACCAAGTCTTGTAATTCCGGTTCGTCGACCGCAGCCTCCCGGATCAAGTGCAATGCGCGTTCCCCAGCAGCTTTCCGCGCTTCCAGCACTCGTAGAGGGACAAGCTCCATATCAGTTTCAAGGACGGCAGCCCTGTACAGACTCTTCCATGATTGCGCATCTTGCGATTTTACGTCGCGCTCTTTCATTGACGCTCCTCGTGATGGGAAATTCATAGGGATTATATCGACGGTCTAGACAGTTTGTCAGCACGGAAACGCACTCTTGAGTGTGCGATGTCGAATAGGATGTACAGTGGCCAAGGGTCGCCGAGGCACGCCTCAATCCGACGCAGCATGAGGCTCTTCGGAATACTGGAAGTTCTAGAAAAATGGATCGGCGAGGATCGGGGCACCGGACGAACAGAAAGTCGGAAACTGGAAAGTCGGTCTTTCGGTCAACGCTACTCGGTTTCTTCGCGAACGCACGGCGTCATGAGAGAGTTGCGCCATCGAAGAATGCATCCGGCCCCCGAACTTCGGTTATTTCCCCGCGCTGAACTGGTTCGCAGTCGGAAGAACTGAACCTATTTCTTCGCAATGGACCAGAAAATCCCGCCAGAGATTTTGGACCGGAAGGAACTCGCGCTCGTAGGTCAGGCGGAAATGCACATCACAGTGCCCTACGATGGACCACGCATTTCGTTCAACGATGTATACGCTAGCCTCGTTCATAAGATTGAGCCTTTTAACCGCTGCCCTTTCCGCCCAGTGTGATCCCGCCGAGCCGATTCCGATGATATGGATGTAAAGCGACAAAACGACCCAGAGCAGGTTCTCTCTGGGTCGGGTCGATTCCTTCGCACTAAGTTCAATAACATTGTTCCATGATCTGAGGCTTAGGATTCCCTATCGGCGCTTTGGCGTGCTCGTTGCGCACATGCTTCAACATGGCAGTTGCGGCCTGCGTGCGACGGCTACCGAGTCTGTCATCGAACTCGTTTACGTGCTCGGTATGTGGGCAGTCATGGCAGACGAGGATCACGCCGCTCGCGTCATTGTTGATTGTGTACATGACTCCGAGCATACACGCTGCAGTTACCGCCCAGTGTGATCGTAATCGCTTTCCCGTTACCTCGGTTTGGGAGAGAGGTCTTGGGAGTCTTACGAGCAGCGGAGGCGGAAACAGAAATCGTCCTGCGCTTCCACGGCTGCCGCTAATCCGGTAAGAGGGCATCAGAACGAGGTGTCCATCACTGGGAGAAATGGGTAAGGGACAGCGATGTGCAACCGTGGCGTGCTCGTTCATTGCCCTAGCCGCTTGGGTGCGGCACCTACAGTTCTCGCCGTTGAAATCCATTGTGGTGACGGAGTGTTTGCAAAGTCTGCACTTGAACATAGCAAAGCCATTCATCATCTTGATGGTGTAATGTCTCACAGCTTTAATTGTAGACGCTCATCCTTGGTATGACTCCGAACTAAAGTTACGCTCACCACCGTCGCGAGCGAAATGGCAGGTGCTTGCGCTCACGATCCGATCAATGAGTTCAAGTATCGGGCGATTGCACTAACTGAGAATTGTCAGTGTAATCACGTTTTCCACAATAACCGCATTGTTTCCGACGAGGCGGCGGACAGACCAGAAGAAGCACAACTTGTTCGTGATGTGGAGGTAGGCGTCGCCAAAGCTCGGAGAATGGCACAAGGAGGAAACGGAATATGAACCTAGCGGCAAATCAGCAGGGGTTGCATGATCGCGGAAATTACCTGGTCCGGCGACAACGGTTAGCGCCGGGGGAGGCGACACCTTGGCATCGCGATCCCCTTCATCGGGTGACCGGGCTCCTGAGCGGGGATCTATTGAACATCGAGTTCCGCGATGGCGGGGAAACTCAGTCGTGGAAAGTCACTGTTGGCGAAGTGGATTGGGTGGAGCCGAGCGATCGCGTCCGCCGCGCGGTGACGTCGGCAAAGAAGTATTCGAGTTGTAACTTTTTTCCTTGATCACCCGGGGGTGGTACCGCAGCCGGAGGACGGTTCTTAATTAATCGTCAAGTCGCCCCCGAGGCGTAACACACCAAATCGCCGAGGTCTGTACCCAGTGTGGGATGTCTGCGTAGCAAAACGAAAATGGAAAAGCGAGAGAAACTGGTCTATACCGTGGGCGAAGTGGCGGCCATGTTGGGCTTTTCGAGGAGCACCGTCGCCTGTTTGTTTGAGAAAGAACCGGGCGTCATACAACTTACACGCCCCGAGACTATGCACAAGCGGCGGTATCGCTCTTTGAGGATTCCACGTTCTGTGTACCAGCGGGTGCTAGCTCGCCTCACCAAGTAGCCGTCCGGTGCTGTTTCCGTGCCGTTCGCAAGGAATTGCACCGAACTAGCCGCGTAAGACGCCATCTTGCCGCGGGCCTCACGCGCGGTGAGGCATTCGAATGGAGTAAAAGTGCTCATCGTAAATGGTGCCTCAATGCCCCGGAATGGCGACTAAAAGGCGTCTAATGCTCCTCACTTTCGTCTTTTATTCCCCTCACTTCTGAAAAAATACTGGATACGCGTGCAAGAACGGGAGCGGCGGTCTGCGGCTTTGTGTTCTCCATAAACACTGACCCCCATACCCATACCCCCACCCATCCTGCTTGAAACAATGTCACCCGGCCTGCCCACTATTTGTCTTGGCAGTCCTGCACCACGGTGACAACGATGCAGTAGGGGGGTCAGATGTGCAGCAACTCTCGGGAACGCTCACGGCATGCCAAAGTCCCGCGCCGTGTATACGTGGTCCTTCGGCCCGAACACGCGTCCAAGGTCTTCACAGCATTCGTCCAGGGAGATTCTCTTGCGAGCCATACGCCAGAACCTACGGTCGAGGCAACTCCAGTCAACCTGATTGAATCTGGGAACCGCGCAACTTCGTGGGAACAACCGCAGGAACAACCGTGGGAACCGAATGTGCTGTAGGTGCCTGAAGGTTCCCAAATGCGCCCGTTAACTCCCTGATTCTACGACTTTAAGTAGAGTGTCAAGGTAGCGCTCTAACCAACTGAGCTACGCGCCTACAGTGTTCTTAAATACATCCTACCGCGCGACTTCTCCCTCCGCCTCAATTTTACTACAACGTTTCGCGCACCCGCTTTGGCACCCGCTCGCCTTCCAGCAGGAAACGCTCGATTGTGCGACTCTTGATCGCTGGGAATGAAGATGTCCATCTCGCGCATACTCTCGATGTCAGCAGCCAGTTGTGCGGTTATCGAGGCGAGATGAAAGTTGGAGATGAGATTGTGATTCAATACTGCCATGCGCGAGCACAATTCCGAGTCACTTGGATCGCCGCTCGCGAGGGCTCCTCGGAGAAGCAGATTTGGGGTGCCGAGGTCCCTCAGGAAACGGCTTGGCAGCAAATCGCAGCTTTCTTGGGTCAGGCGCAAACTCGGTGCTCAACGTGAAGACTTTTTAAACAAGCGAGCGAATACATGCTCTGTAAGCCCATCGGATTTCGAGAGTACGTCTCTGGTAGCGGCAGTCGGTGCGTACTTGGGCGCTATGGTCAACGATGAGAACAGTGCAAGACATGCAACCCCTTAGCCCTTGGCTGGCTGCCGACCCGCTTCCATCGTGCAGCGGCGGGAGGCGACAAGGAAGGGCTCCCACACCAGTCGGCGAGAAATGCGAGCTTGGCACTGGTCAACCACGCACGAACCCCCATCCGGATCGGCGCTTGGTGAAAAAGGGTTAAGCCATTTCAGAGCCGCCCCTGACTCCTATTTTTTGCGTCGTCTCGTCCAAGATGATGTGCTCCTCGGAGACGAAGTAAGCAACTATGAACTTCTCTTCGTCCTCAGTTGAGGTTTTCCATTCGGGCGATTGGCGATCCGCGAGTAGAGCCCCTACGTCGTCAAATCAGTTCCGCCATGCCGAAACTACCTCTACCCTCCAATATGCACCATCGTCCGCGACGCCGGCACAAATCCCGGCTCCCCGATGTGGTGCCGCTCTTCTTTCTTCTCCACTACGTTCACGATGAACTCCGTGAGTTTCTCATCCGTCGCGCCGCGCCGCATTAACTCATGCAGATCGTGATCCCACACAGAAAATAAACACGTCCGCAGCTTTCCATCCGAGGTGATGCGAATCCGGCTGCAGTGACCGCAGAACGGATGTGACACCGGCGCAATGATTCCAATTTCGCCGATGCCATCCCGGAAGCGATAGCGGCGCGCCGTCTCGCTGTGCGCGTGCGCGATCTCATCCAGCGGCAGATACTCCGACATGCGGGAGACGATCTCATCCAGCCTAACCACAATCTCCGGAGTCCAAACGCGGTCCTCCTCGAGCGGCATGAATTCAATGAAGCGCACCACCACTTGCTCTGCGCGCGCGAACATCCCGAACGGAATAATCTGATCCTCATTGAAGCCGCGCAGCAGCACGCAATTGATTTTCACCGGATCAAGCCCCGCCTGCCGCGATGCGCGCACGCCCGCCAGTACGCTGTCGTATCCATTCGGCACGCGAGTGATGCGCGCAAACCGATTCGGATCCACCGCGTCCATGCTTATCGTCACGCGGTCGACGCCGGCGTCTTTCAGCGGCCGTGCGATCTCAGCCAGCAGATGGCCATTCGTCGTCAATGCAATTTCAGGCTTCTTGCCATGTGCGGTGCGCAGCTTACCGAGGTCGCGAACAAACTCCACGATGCCTCTGCGCAGCAAAGGCTCGCCACCTGTCAGACGAATCTTCGTGATCCCAAGCCCAACCAGAATGCGAGCCATCCGCAGATAATCGTCGAACGGAAGCTCCGCATAAGCCGCCCCATTCGTCCCCGTCCGGCAATACACACACTTGTAGTTGCAGCGGTCGGTAATCGATATCCGCAGGTCGTGAATCGAGCGCCCGAAATTGTCGGTAAGCTTTGGCATCAGCAATTAGCTGTCGGCTTTTCGCTTTAGGCTCTTAGCGTTAGGGAAGCTCTGTCGAAGCCGTTTCCCGAACCCGCTTCGAAATGGGTATGGCTTCACTCATGCCCCGCTTTGCATCAAGGCCTCGCTTTAGCGATGCCGCAAGCTCTGCGAAATCAGCCGCCCCTTTAGGGGCTGCTCGTCGTCCGAATTTGTTCGTGTGGAGAAAACCCCGAGGAGTGACCCAGCGAGCGTTTCCTTTCCAACACGGGAGGCACAGACGTTTCCATCCGCACCCTCGAATCGCACCTCGTCCAACCGCCGCGACCCTCGCCCCCGCCGCCAAAAAATCTCTCAGGCTGCGGGGATCGGAAACTCTGTCATTATTATACCCATAGTGCTGGCTGCATAACGGGCAACTCCGAAAGTTATGAACGTGGCGTTATTGGGGGCCAAGAGCCAGAATCTGAGAGCTGACAGCTAAGAACTCAGCCTCTTCGCCATCGAACAATAAATCTCCACCGCTTCCCGGAGCTGCGCTTTCTCCACAAACTCGCCCTCCGTGTGCGCCACGTGAATCGAGCCTGGACCGAGCAGCAGCGGCTCGCCCCAGTTCCTAAGGGACGGGACATCGGTCGTGAAGGCCGCGACCATCGTCGGCAGACCGTCCAGCGTCCGCAACCGCAGAAACGGAGTCTCGCGTGTGAAGCGAACCTCGGCGAGCGTGCCGACGGTCTCTGTAATCTCCCGGCGCAGCGCGTCCGCCGGGCCGACCAGGCGATAAAAAAGGTTAGCTTTGGCAAGATCGGGAATCACATTCGGCGCCCGCCCGCCCTGAATTAAGCCGACGTTTTTTGTGCAAGGGCCCACGTCGGCGTCTTCAGGAAGTTTCATCGCGTGCAGGCGGTGCAGCGCCTCCACCAACTTGTCGATCGCCGACTCACCCAGTTCCGGATACGCCGAGTGAGCCATCTTCCCGTGCGCCACCAGTTCCACGTGCAGCGCGCCCTTGCTCGCCAGCGCCAGCTTGTTTTCGGTGGGCTCGCCGTTGATCATGAAGCGCGCGCCCACCGGTTGCTGGTTGGCCACCCTCGCGCCGATCGAGTCCTGCTCCTCGCCCACCAGAAACAGCAGCCCGACGAAAACGCCCGCTCCGCGCAGGTTCTCCGCCGCCAGAATCTCGGCTGCAATAATCCCCTTGGCGTCGCACGCTCCGCGCCCGTAAATGCGCTCGTCATCTTCGGACGATGCAATAAAAGGCGGCACCGTATCCATGTGCGTGGAGAAAAAAACCTCCGGACGCGCATGCCCCGGCCACGCCGCCATCACGTTCGCGCGCGCACCGTCGACCGGCATTTTGCGAGCTTCTAACCCGCGTCGCCGCAGTTCGTCGCAAAGGAAATCTCCCACCAAACTTTCATTCGGCGTAATGGATTCTATATCGATCAGCCGGCGGGTAAGGGCAAACAGGTCCATGCAGGAAAAGAGTACCAGTCGCTGGTCGCTAGTCGCTAGTCGCTGGCAGGCAGATTCTCTGCAATACTTCTGCAATACTAATGACGAACGACTAAGGACTAAGGACTAACGACCGGCCCATGCTCCCCGAGACCCCCAGCATCCGCTCGCTGTTCCTCACTGGCCCCGCCGGACGCCTGGAAGCTCTCCTCAACGCCGGATCGCCCACCGCGACGCATGCCGCCGTGGTGTACCATCCGCATCCGCTCTACGGTGGAACGTTGCACAACAAAGTCGTCTTCCACGCTATGAAAGCGCTCAACGGCTTCGGATTCCCCGTGCTGCGCTTCAACTTCCGCGGCACCGGTCTGAGCGAAGGCGAGCACGCCAACGGCATCGGCGAAGTGGACGACGTGCGTACCGCTCTCGATTGGATCGAGCGCGAATTCACGCTGCCCGTCATCTTCGCCGGTTTTTCCTTCGGCGCCGCCGTCGGATTGCGCACCGCGTATTCCGATGACCGAGTCCGCGCGCTCATCGCCCTCGGCCTGCCCGCCGTCCCGGTCGCAGATCGAATTGAAGACCGTGTGTACGATTTTGAATTTCTGCGCGAGTGCCTCAAGCCCAAACTCTTCGTCAGCGGCTCGCGCGATCAGTTCGGTCCCAGGGGCAAACTCGAAGCGCTAGTCAACACCTTCGCCGACCCCAAGAAACTGGTCCGCATCGAAGCCGGAGATCACTTCTTCGAAGGAAGACTCAAGGAGATGCGCCTGGCTATCGAGGATTGGGTCCGCAAGACCCTGCTCGCAGAAGCCACCAGCGACTGACAACGGACCTCCTTCTTTTATAATCCCCACCATGCCCCCGACGTCGCTCGCGCGCGACCAGCAATTCCGCCACATGCGCGACGTTGCCCGCGAGATTTTCACCTCCGCGCTCAAGAACGCCTCCATCGAAAGCGCTTTCGCCCGCAACGTGCACTGCGAGCGCCGCGTCCTGCGCATCGGCGACGACCTGCACGATCTCGATCGCTATCAGCGAGTCTTCGTCGTCTCCATCGGAAAAGCGGCGCACACTATGGTCGCCGCTCTAGAGGCCCAGGTCGGCAGCGGACTCGAAGGCATTGTCGCATCGTCCGTCGAACCAGCCGGCCAAGTGCGCGGGTTTCGCTATTTTCGCGGCGGGCATCCCACGCCTACCGCCGAATCCATCCACGCCGCCGAGGCCATCCTCAAGTCGCTGACTTCTCTCGACGCCGCTTCGCTCGCCATCTTCATGATCTCCGGCGGCGGCTCTTCCATCGTAGAAAAACCCGTCGACGACGAAATCTCGCTGCCCGACCTCGCCGCCACTTACGGCACGCTCGTGCACTCCGGAGCGCCCATCGCCGAGATCAACGCCGTCCGCAAACATCTTTCCTCCGTGAAGGGAGGACGCCTTGCCCAGGCAGCCTATCCCGCTCAGCAGGTTTCGATTCTCGTCTCCGACGTGCCCGACGATACCCCCGACGCGCTCGCCTCCGGCCCGACCATGCCCGATTCCACTTCTATCCACGACTGCGAGCGCATCGCCGCTAAATACAATCTCATCGATCAGTTCCCCAAATCCGTAGCCGAGCTGTTCCGTCAGCATGCTCTCGCCGAGACGCCCAAATCCGACGACCCGGCTTTCGTCTGCGCTCGCTGGTGGACTGTGCTCTCGAACAAAGTGGCCATCGATGAAGCTACCGTAGCCGCCACCCGCGCCGGTTTCGCCGTTGAAGTCGATAACTCCTGCGACGACTGGCCCTACGACAAAGCCGCCAACTACTTGCTCAACCGCCTGCGCGAACTGCGCCGCACCGTATCGCGCGTCTGTTTGATCTCCGGCGGCGAGGTGACCGTGACCGTCCGCAACGGTGGCATCGGCGGACGCAACCAGCAGTTCGCCCTCGCCTGCGCCGAACAAGTATCGGGACAAGACATTACCGTGCTGAGCGCCGGGACCGACGGTATTGACGGCAACAGTCCTGCCGCCGGTGCCGTAGTCGATGGCAGTACCATCTTTCGTGCCGGCAGTGGTGAGGTCGATGCCCGTGCCGGAAGCGCCGAAGCCGTGCAGCAGGCGCTCTCCGGCTTCAATGCCTATCCTCTTTTCGACGCGCTAGGCGACACCGTCATCACCGGACCCACCGGAAATAATCTTCGCGACCTTCGCATTCTGCTGGCTTACTGATCCGCCCCCACCCTTCCGATCAATAAAGAGTTTCGCTAAATATTCTCCTTCATGTGGAGGTCCGTACTTCCGCGCCTCGAAGTTAGCATTACGATAACGCCCGCCGGTTCATGTGCTTCCAGTTCCAGCCATCGTAAATTCTTGTAAATCTCCGTGCCTGCGGCATCGTCGTACCCCTGTTCTGCATCCAACGTCTTAAAACAAAAACCATTACCGGAGGTTTCGATTGAAACGCACATTTCGTATCGCTATGCTTTTGACCTTCGTCTGCGCAAACCTAGCGGCGCTCTCGAACTTCGCACAAGCTCAGAAGATCGACGTTGCGTTCGGCGTCAGCACGACCTTAGCCCCGGGTGCCAGTTTCGTGGACGGCGCTGAAAGCGCCCCGTCGCTCGCCGGCGGAGCCTTTCCCGGCTTTAGCGGCGACTTCCTCTTCTATCACAACCTCGGCTTTGGAGCCGAGGTGTTCTGGAGGGCAGGCAGCTCCAGCTGCCCAGAGTCCATCTGCGGCTTCGAATCGGGCATCACCTATCGCCCGGTGTTCTACAACTTCAACGCCGTGTACTCTCCCAAACTCGCGAGTCATGCCTATTTGGAACTTGTCGGCGGCCTCGGCGCGCTCGACACCCATTACTCCGCCTGTAACTTGAGTGGTGCGTCGTGCGGTGGCAGCCAACTGCTCGCATCGAGCAATCACTTCGACATAGATCTCGGCGGCGGCATCAAGCTCTATGTCCACCACGGGTTCTTCGTCCGCCCCGAGGCGCGCTTTTACTGGGTCAACAACAACACGGACTACAGTGCAAACCACGCCGCCCGCGTCGGCGCCTCCATCGGCTACACCTTCAGGTGATGCAAGCAAGCTTGTCATCTTGAGCGCAGCGAAGGACCTGCTGTTTGCCTCCTGGCAGAGGCTGGTCCTTCGCTAGCGGGAGCCCTGCTCCTTCGCCTTTTGTAGGCTGTTTGTCGGCTCGTACTCCCCAGTGGCCCGCTTCACCCGTCCCGCATTATGATAGACATATGAACTTCGGCTTCTCAGGCGAGATGATCTTCCTGTTTTTTCTGGCGCTGATCCTTTTCGGCCCCAAGAAAATGCCGGAGATCGGTCGCCAGGTCGCGCGCTTTCTGAATGAGTTCCGGCGCGCTTCCTACGAATTCCGCTCTCAGATCGAATCCGAAATCAATACCCTGGATACGAACGATAGGAACGCCGGCAGCAGCAACGCCAGCACCCGTCGGCAGCAGATCCTGCCCCCCATCCAGGCCCCGCTCGGATCGCTGGCCAATCGCATCTTCAATCCACCGCCCGCCGAAAAGCTAGAAGTTGCCGAAAATGCTGCTGCCGAAAATGTCGCTGCCCTAGCCACTGCTGGCGAAGCCGCCCCAGTTCCACCTGCATCCATTCCCGAGCCTTCTCCCGCTCCGGGAGTTGAAGCTCCGAAGGTTGCGCCCGATGCCTGAGCTGTCCGCCTCCTCACCCTTGAACGAATCCGCCAAGGAGCAAATGCCCGCCATGGGCTTCCTCGAGCATCTCGAGGAACTCCGCAAGCGCATCGTTTATTCCATCATCGCCCTCGTCGTCGGCTTCTTTGCCTGCTGGGGATATGCCGGGAATATCTATGCCATCATGCAGCGTCCCATCATGGAAGCGCTGCAACGCAATGGCCTCTCGGCCAAGCTCGTTTACGTCAATCCGGTCGAGCCTTTCAATCTGTATCTGAAAGTCGGAATGATGGCCGGCTTGTTCGTCGCCTCGCCCTTCGTGCTCTACCAGATCTGGTGCTTCATTTCGCCCGGTCTTTACCGCAACGAGAAGCGCTACGTAATGCCCTTCATGGCCTCGACCATAGCCCTGTTCCTTTCCGGCGGGTACTTCGGCTACAAAGTGGTTCTGCCCCAGGCGCTCGTGTTCCTCATCGGCTACGGCAAAGACTTCCAGCCGATGATCACGCTCAGCGAGTACAGTTCTCTGTTTTTGACCATCATCGTCGGCCTGGGCGTAATCTTCGAAATGCCGATTGTGATATTTTTCCTGGCGCTCATGGGCATCGTCAGCGCCGGATGGATGTGGCGCAACATCCGCTATGCCATCCTGGGGATCTTCGTCGTCGCCGCTATCATCACGCCCACCCCCGATATCCTGAACATGTGCATCTTCGCCGCCCCCATGGTGGCCTTGTACATCCTGAGCACGGGCATCGCATGGCTCGTGCATCCCAAACAGCGCAAGAAACGCGCGGAGAAAAACTCCTAACCAACAGGGGACACGGAGAAGCACAGGGAAAACCATGACAGGGGAGACCATGAAACGAAACGCAACGACAATAGAAGTCTTTCAAGCCTTTCCCGGTGTTTCCCCTTGCCCCCTGTGGTTAAAGACCTGTCTGCAGCTAGCCCTGACCATCGCCCTGTCGAGCACCATAGCCTGCGGAAAAGGAACCGACGCAACCGCCAATTTAGCCTCAAAATCCGAATCGACCGAGAAGGCGCCAACTCCGCCCAAAGCCCCACCCCCCGACTCCGCCCCGCTCCCACACATCGATTCCAAACGCGCCTTCCAGTACACCCGCGAAGTCACCGCCTTCGGCCCGCGCTATATGGGCAACGAGAATCACAAGAAACTGGAACACTATATCCTTGACCACCTCAAAGGCGATGAGGTCGAAGACGACGCCTTTACCGCCGACACCGTAGAAGGCAAGTTCCCAGTCCGCAATATCATCGCTAAATTTCCCGGCACAAAAGATGGCATCATCGTCATCCTCGGCCACTACGACACCAACTACCCGCTGCGCAATATCGGATACGTCGGTGCCAATGACGGCGGCTCTTCCACCGCCATCCTGCTCGAATTTGCCAACCAACTGCGCGGCGGGGGATCGGGCAAAAAGCGCGACGGCTACAGCGTCTGGCTGGTATGGACTGATGGCGAAGAAGCGGTGCGGAAGTGGTCCGACACCGACAGTCTATACGGCACCCGTCATCTGGCCGAGAAATGGGAAAAGGACGGCACGCTCAAGAAGATCAAAGCGCTAATGGTGATGGACATGATCGGCGATGCCGACCTCGACATCGACCGCAACACCATCGGTACCCCCTGGCTGCTCGACCTTATCTACGCCGCCGCCGAGCGCTTAGGCTACCAGTCCCACTTCTACGCCCGCGAAGGCCCCATAGAAGACGATCACCTGCCCTTCGTCAAGCGTGGCGTCCCCAGCGCCGACGTCATCGACCTCGATTACGGATACAACAACGTTTTCCATCACACCGCTCAAGACACTATGGACAAGCTAAGCCCCAAGAGCCTCGAAATCGCCGGCGAGACCATCCTTGAAACCATCCACATGCTCGACCAACGCTAGTCTCGCCTGCCGGTGCTCAGGCGCTCCTCCGCTGCTAAAATTGAAGACCCACAAAACATCTAACTCAAAGTTGTGTTATCGCAATTGGAGGATAGGAAAAAATGAAGAAGCTGATTGGATTGCTCGTGATATGTTTCGTGTTTTCTCTCTCAGCCCTGGCACAACACGAAGAACATGCAGCCGGTGGCGCCCGGCCGGAGGTCGGTGGCGGCCATCAAAACATTCCTAAGCACGGTCCTGCGAAAGTAACCACGCCGCATCCAGCGGAGGAAAACCGCAACTTCAGCGAAAAGGCAGGACATCCCAATGCTCCACACGTGGATGGCGGCAAACAATGGGTGGGCCATGATACCGGCCCGAACGACCCTCATTACCATCTGGACCATCCGTGGGAGCATGGTCACTTTACCGGCGGTATCGGGCGCGGCCACGTCTGGCGCCTCGCCGGCGGTGGTCCCGGCCGCTTCTTGTTCGGCGGTTCTTACTTCTCCGTGGCTCCCTACGACGTCGGCTTCTGTAACGGCTGGCTTTGGGATTCGGACGAAATCGTTATCTACGACGATCCCGATCATGTGGGCTGGTATCTCGCGTATAACGTCAGGCTCGGAATCTACGTTCACGTGATGTATCTGGGAGCGTGATGTATACGGAAAAGATCGAGCGGTGAGATTTTTGCGATGCAGTGCTCCGGTGGAGAGACGGGCGGGGATGCCTGGCTCTCCACCGGCCAAGGATTTCGCTATTTCTTTTCTTCGCTCTTGTCGTCCTTCTTTTCGTTCTTATTTTTATCGTCCTTATTCTTGTCAACGATCGAGAGCAGTTCGACCTCAAAGATCAGGGTCGCATTGGGCTCAATTCCGCTGCGCGGGTCCGGGCGCTCACCATAGGCAAGGCTCGAAGGAATAAAGAGCTGCCACTTCGAGCCCACCGGCATGAGCTGCAGCGCTTCCGTCCACCCTTTGATTACTTGCCCGACTCCAAACGTGGCCGGTAGCCCCCGCTTGTAGGAGCTGTCAAATTCCGTGCCGTTGATGAGAGTACCCCGGTAGTTACACACAACCTGGTCGCTCGCGGTGGGCTTCGGTCCGCCGCCCGCTTTCAGAATCTTGTACTGCAAGCCGCTGGGCAACGTAACGACGCCTTCTTTCGCTTTGTTGGCAGCGAGAAATTTTTCGCCTTCGGCCTTGTTCGCAGCCGCAGCCTGTTGCATTTTCTCCTGCTGCTCTTTGCGCACCTCTGCCTGTACCTCGTCGAGCACGGCCTTCGCTTCTTCTGGCGTCAGACGTGTCTTACCGCCGGACATGGCGTCCCTCAATCCCTCTGATGCCAGATTCCAGTCCACATCCACCGACTGCTTTTTCAGGCTGCCGCCAACTTGTTTCCCAATGTCCATTCCCAGTGCGTAGCTGAACTTTTCTTTTTGCGTTTTAAGGGGAGCAGGCGCCGCGCTCTTCGCTGCCGTTGCCGTCTTCTTTACCGGAGCTTTCGCCGTTGTGGCCGCTTGCGGAGTTGTGGCTGCAGGAGCCGCTGGAGTCGTTGTCGCCGGAGTACTGGTTGCTGGAGTCTGCTGGGCATAGCCATCTCCGGCCAGCATCATCCCTGCGGCCAATAGAAAGGTTGTAATGAGAGATCTTTGCATTCATCTATTGTTACATTGCCCCGCCTTCTACGCCAGACCAGAGGCAACGGGGTAATGGTCTAGCTCCGTGTTGCCGAGCCGCGAGCTTTGCCCTTCGAGCAAGCCGGCCCCTCGTAGCTCGCGACTTATTTTGCCCCCTGGAGCGAAGCCGCCGCTTTTCGCTATAATCCCCTCCATGAAAACCACTCGCTTGTTCTCGCTCGCACTGCTCGTGGTCGCGCTCGCGTCGGCCAGTTCGGCCAAGATTCTGGTTCAACTGAAAGATGCCCAAGGCAAGGTTGTGGGCTCCGCGATTCTGTGGGAATTCACCCCGGGCATTGGGATGGAAGTGGATCTCCACGATTTGCCTCCCGGCGAACATGCTATCCACTTTCATCAGAACGCGAAGTGCGATGCCCCGGACTTCAAGTCCGCGGGAGGCCACTTCAATCCCGATGGGAAGAAGCACGGATTGGAGAATCCGGAAGGTCACCACGCCGGTGACAACCCCAACTTCACGGTGGGCGCGGACGGCAAAGCGCATTTCAAGTGGGAGGATAAGGACGTCACGCTCGGCAGCGACAGCCATTCGCTGTTCAGCAACGGAGGCACAGCCCTCGTAATCCACGCCAAGGCCGACGACCAGAAGACCGACCCTGCGGGCAATGCCGGCGACCGCATCGCCTGTGGTGTTATTACGAAGTAGCCTCGGAGAATGTCCGCTGTGTGACACGCCGGGCAGGAACGCCGCTACGTGGCTTCGCGAGCGCAGCTCGCCAGGATTTCTGTCCGCCAATGCGCAAATTCACGAGCGGGCGACGCTTGGCACATTCACCCCGATCAAGATGACCAAAGAAACTCCAGCGCCTTCGGAAAGCGCGCTGCCCAGGCCGATTCGCTGTGTGCAGCATTTTCTTCGATACGGACCTTCAGCCGTTGTTCGTCCAACCCAGCCGCGCGCAGAATCGATTCCAGTTCGCGGACGTCGGCAACGATCCTTTCGTCTTTCTCCGCATGCCCCACTTCCCTAGTCCCCACCCCCAGGTACATGCGCGCCGGCCAACCGCGGAATCGACGGCTCTCTTGCAGAATTTTCCGGTTCGCCACAGACAGGGACGGGCTCTCGATCAGCAATCGCCCAAACACGCCCGGCGCTTCCAGTTCCGTGTACAAAGTGATCAGGCCTCCCAGAGAGGACCCGCCCAATCCTGTATTCTCCGGTCCCTTTACAACACAATAATGCTCCTCGATCAGCGGCATCACTTCACGCTGCAGAAAATCCGGATAGCATGTCCCCTTCGCGTTAAGAACTCCGGGATCTCTTGACTTGTACGGAATGTACTCGCAAGCCCGGTTCTTCGTGTTGTCGATGCCGACGATGATGAGCGGCGGCACTTTCCGTTCGGCAATCAACCGCGCAGCGCTCTCGCCCACCTGCCAGTGCACACCCGCAAAAGCCGTTAACGGATCGAACAGATTCTGCCCGTCATTCAAATAAAGGACCGGATAGCGCGTCTCGCCCCAGCCGTCGTAATCGGGAGGCAGCCAAACCCGCAACAGTCGCGTGTTCCCGAAGATACGGCTGCAGAGTTCATGCAGCCACAGGCTTCCGGTCGCGACCGGCATGGCAGCGGTGGGGCCAGACTTCGTCTTCGGTTTTAGTTTTCGCGTTGTGGGCCGGGACATGGAGTGAATCGAGCTTTCAGCCGTCAGTTCTCGGCTTTCTGGGAAAAAATCGGGCGGGCCTTTGTACAGTGGCCTGCTGGGTACTGGCTACTCACTGCTACTGTCTCGCTTCCACCAGATCACCGCCGCCAACAACGTCGTCGTCGCAATCAACGCCAGCGAACTCAAACATAAAATGCACCAGACCCCCAGCACGCGCGCTTCAATGTAGGTCAGGTACAAAGCAAACGCCAGGCCAATGGCAGCAGCGCCGAAGAGCATTGCCGGTGTCTCGCGCCGCTCGCGATATACCGTGGCCAGCCCCGCCAGTGCCGCGTACCCGAGCATCCCAATCAGCGCGACCGGGATTCCCAGAATCGACGAATATTCGCTGCGGTTCACGATGTCGCAATTGAACGTTTCCCCGATATCGCAATACGCCGTCTTTGAGGTCGCGTAATGATGCTGCAGCGACACTGACGACACCGCGATTCCGCACACCGCCAAAATGGCCACAAAGCTCATCAAACGCTGCGTCAGATCGGTCATGGCAGCGCGCACCCGGTGCGGTCGCTCAGTTCTTGCAGAGTAAAAACGCGCTCCACACGTTCACCCGTAGGCGGAAATTGCCACGTCGGATAATGCTTGATGTTTTCGTCTTTGCAAACCTGCGAAACACCGTGTAGGTCGCCTTTAATGCCGCATTCCACGTAAGGAGCGTACTCGAACGACGCGCCGAACTCTTCTTTCTGCTCCACGCAATGCGGACACCACCACGCCCCGTACATTTTCACGCCGCGCCCGGTCAGACAGCGCGCGAACGCATCGTGCTTGTGCTGGGTACGGTTGTCAAGATAGTAGGCCAGCCCGACCGCGGCCACGATCAGCGCGGCATAGATCGCAACCCGCCCCCAATTCCGCCTCGAGGTTCTGATGCCGACTTTCTCCTTTTGCCGTTCTCTTCGCTCTTGCGACATGGATTTCTTATATCACGCTGCTCTGGAACAAGACTGCTGAACGCAGGACGGCTCAGAGCACGACTCTTCAAACTACGACCCGAAGCGCCGACGGCAGCACTTCGATCGTCCGGCACTCCAACGTCAGCACCTCGCCGTCCACCATCACATCCACCGGCCCGTCGAGTTGAAACTCGACGCGCCGAACCGCCTGCCGTTCCGCCAGCGGATGCCGAGTGTGCGTGCCATCATAAAGCGTTGCCAGGTTCCGGATCAGCCCCAGTCGCCCAATCGGCCCCCACCGCACATACTCAATCAATCCGTCATCGGTGACCGCATCGGGCGCGATCATCATGGTGCCGCCCGTGAACTTGCTGTTGTTAAACGTCAGAAACAAGCAGCGCCGCGAGTCAAACTCTCGCTGGCCCTCCAACCGCACCGGGAACGGTCGCCGATCAAGCCGCGCCAGGCACAGAAAAATGGACAACAGATAGCCGAACTGCCCCAGCGCCAGAAACCGCCGATGCCGCAGTGCCGCCACGTCCGCAGTAAACCCCACACTCAGCAGATTCGTGTAGTAGATCGCTCCCTCTTTGTGCGCCAGTCGCAAAACATCACAAGGCCGCGAACGCCGCGCCTCCAGCGCCTGCATCGCGTGCTCCACACTGCTCTTGCTGGAAACTCCATCGACGAAATCTCGCAGAAACGAATTGCCAGTGCCAAGCGGAAGAAACCCCAAGGTTGGAATCCGATCCTCCGCTACCCGGCCGGACCTGCTGGAGCGCTCCGGAAACAAACCGTTGACAATCTCAAAGGAAGTCCCATCCCCGCCCACCGCCAGAAACTTCCGATAACCGCGCCCATAGGCCTCGCGCGCAATCTGCGTGGCATGTCCAGCGACGCTAGTCTCCGCCGTCTCCAGCGCAATCCCCGCGCGCCGCAGCCGATCGAGCGCCGCTCCCACCCGCTCGCCGCACCGCCCGCCGCCCGCCGCCGGATTGATAATGGCAAGAAAAGTTTCGTTCACGTTAAGCAGGTTGGCTCCTCACGCAGCTCTTTGCGCAGTGCGATTCTTCCCAATGACTGAAAGCCGACAGCTGAATGCTAAGAATCTAAGAGCTAGATCCCGATCACTGCCGCCCGCGCAGCGCCCGCTCCAATCTCCTCCGCCAACTCTCCGCGCTTGATCTTCAGCGACGTCGTCCGCGGAAAATCCTTCTCCCACACCAGATATCCGCCCACGCGCTTGAAGTCAGCCAGCCGCCGGTTCCGTGCCACAATCTCTTCGCGCAATCGGTCGTCGAACTGCTGGTTCTGTTCCAGTCGCACCACCAGCACCAGCATCTCGTTACCGAGAGTCTTCTGTGGCCATAAATAATTCGCCGCAAACACGCAGTATTCCTTTACCGGTAGGCCATCAAACACGGCCTCAATGTCCTCGGGATAAATGTTCTTCCCGCCCTCGGTGACGATCATATTTTTCTTGCGCCCGAAAAGTTGCAAGTGCCCGTGGCCTTCAAAGCGCCCCAGATCGCCCGTCAGCAGCCAGCCTTCGACGATCGTCTGCGCCGTCTGTTCCGGGTCATCCAGATAATGCGACATGACCGCGCGGCTCCGCACCGCCACTTCCCCGATTCCGTCGCCATCCGGATGCAGCACTCGCACCTCGGTACCGGGCAGTGGCTTGCCCACCGTGTCGGCGCGAAAGGGTTTCAGGTCGTTGAGCGTCACGGCCGTGCAGGCTTCGGTCAGTCCGTATCCGCACGCCACCGGAATTCCCAGATCGTAGAAGAACTGCAACGTCGAAGGATCCGTAAATGCCCCGCCAACAATCAACGCCCGCAGTTCTCCGCCAAACGCCTTGTGTACTTGCGGCAGCAACCGCCGGCTGACTTCCACCCGCGGACGTCCTCGCGTCAGCAGTTTGTTCAGCCCGATCAGCCGGTCCAGCATCCACCGCTCGTGCGGCTTCAATTCGTCAAACTTCGCTCGCAGTCCGCGTTCCAGATTCTTCAGCACCATCGGCACCAGGCTCACATAGGTGATGCGATAGCGGACAAACGCATCGCGCACAAATTCCGGACGCAGCGTCCGTAAATGAACCACGCAAGCTCCACAGACGAACGGCCCAATGAATCCCACCATGAAATCGATCGCGTGATTAGTGGGCAGAATGCTCAAATAGCGAACGCCCGGCCAAAATGGATACCACGCCGTCAGCGAAGCGCACTGCTCCAAGATAACTGTCGTGCGTGAGCACGCATCCCTTCGGACGGCCGCCCGTGCCCGACGAATAGACGATGCAGGCCATGTCCTCGCGCTGCCGTGCCACAAACTGCGGATCGCCCTTCCTTTTAAATTCTTCCCAGCGATAAGCGCCGCGCAAGTCCTCTCCCGCCGGCGCTTCCGTCACCAGCACAATCTCAACCGTGAGCTTTGCGAACTCCGGCGACTGCGTGATCGCCCGCCACAAGTAATATTCCACAACCAGAAATCGCGACTTCGAATGCGCCAGCAGTTGCAGATGCTCGGCCGCGGTCAATTTGTAATCCAGCGGAATCAGCACCCCGCCGCAGAAAAAAATCGAGTATGCAGAAATCAGCCACTTCGACTGATTCGTCATGATGATCGCCGCGCGGTCGCCCGCCTTGAAATCGGCGTCTTCAAGCGCCCGGCAAAGCGGACGCGCCATTTCCTTAAAATCAGAGTAGGTAAGCCGCACTTTTTCGCGCTCGCGGTCGGCTTCAATCAGGCAAGTTTCGTTCGGCCAGCGTTCCAGCGCATCCTTAAGCGCTGCACCCAGGCTGGCATATTGGCGGAGATCAAGCATTCAAATCGTTGTCTCACCACGGAAACACATAAGCTCTAGAGTCGCGCCTGAATCCGATTCGCCAGCGTCCGAAAATCCGACACGCCCTGCAGTTCATAGTCCGGCAACTCGATGCCGAAGTGATGCTCCAGTCGCGTCAGCAAATCGAGCGCCTGCAGGCTGTCGATGCCCAGCGTCTTGAAAAAGTCGTCGTCGGGCAGAAAGCTTCTCCCGTGGGACCTTAAAGTGCGGTTGCGGCAAGATCGAGAATCTGGTCGAGTGTGTGATCGGTCGTCGGCATGAATACTGCGCCTTCCAAACTACAAATTACAAAATTAAGGTAGGTACGGCTGCACTCCCTCGTTCTCCACAAACTTGCGCAGCCCCTCTTCGACCGCCGGGCGCGAATACAGGCCGCAGAAGATATCAATCTCCCGCTTCAACTCTTCATACGGAATCGGCTTGACAAACTCCTTCGCCGCCGCCGCCGTCTGCCGGTCGAACTTCCCGACTTGGCTGGCCGTAGCGCGGGCTAAGCGCAACGCCTTCGCCTTCGGCCGCAATCTGGCTCACCAGCCCGATCTGTTGCGCCTTCATCACGTTGAAGCTGCGCCCGGTCAGCAGCAGATCGCGCACCACCGCATTGCCCAAATCCCGCTTCAGACGCGGAATTCCACCGAATCCCGGAATCAGCCCGAGCCGCAGTTCTGGAAAGCAAAATCGCGTCATGCGATCCGCAATAATAATGTCGCAAACCAGCGCCAGCTCAAACCCGCCGCCAAATGTCACCCCGTGCACCGCCGCAATCGTCGTCAGCGGCGTCGCATCGAGCGTGTTCATCACGGCATGAATGCGCTCCAGAAACTCCCGCACCCCGCGCAGGGCTGCGCCGTTTTCCATTTCTTGCCCGCGCTGAAACAACTCGCGCAAATCCGCTCCCGCCGAAAACCCGGCCTTCAACGTGGAATGGATAATCAAAGCTTGCGCTTCATTCGCCAGCCCAGGCAGAGCCGCCGCAAATCTTTCCAACTCCTCCAGCGTGAGCGACCCGATCTCGTTGCAAGGATCGCGATGCAAGGCAAGCTCAATCGCACCATTCACCATCTGCCACGAAAGTGTTTGCCCTTTAAAGTCGTTCATGCCGTCTTCGCCGCCTGGTTCTTCGGGGCCTGGTTCGGCGAGTTCAGGTACATCGCGTCAATTTCGTTGCGAAACCGCTCGGCAATCAAGTCGCGTTTCAGCTTCCCGTTCGCCGTCAGCAGCCCGCTCTCGATCGTGAACGCTTTCTCGACCAGATGAAAAGCCCGCACCTGCTTGTAATGCGGAAGTCCCGGATTCACCAGGTCCAGCGCCGCCTGCGTTTTCTCGCCGCTAACTTTGCCCGTGACCAGTGCCGCCAGATATCCACGTCCATTGCCCACGAGCACCACCTGACTCGCGTCCGGCAACTCGTGCAGAATCTTGTCCTCAATCGGCTCGGGCGCAATGTTATGTCCCGACCCAAGAATAATCAGGTTCTTGATGCGCCCGACAATCTTCCAGTTTCCGTTCCCGTCCACTTCGCCTTGATCGCCGGTATGGAACCAGCCGTCGCGCCGCACCTTCGCCGTTTCCTCCGGACGATTCCAGTATCCCGGAAAAATATTTGGTCCGCGCACCACGATTTCCGCATTCTCCGCGATCTTCATCTCCACACCCGCAATCGCCGGCCCCACGCGGCCCGGAATTACCGGCGCATCTGGATCATCCATGGTGCAGATCGCCGTCGTCTCGGTCAGGCCGTACACCAGCAAAACGGGGATGCCCAACATCATAAAAAACAGTTGCGTCTCCACACTCAGCGGCGCCGAGCCGCAAATCAGCGCGCGCAGTTTTCCGCCGATCATTTTCTTGCGGATAGTGGGAAACACGAGCCGATTCGCCAGGCCAAGCCAGAACCAGTCTCCGGCGCGCGATTTCCCCTCTTGCTGCCGTACCCATGCGCCCTTGGCCTTGGTGTACACCTTCAACGGAAATCCACCCGTTTTCCAAAGCTGCTCGTCGACCGCTTTGCGCATGCGTTCGAGAAGCGCGGGAACATTCAGGAAATAATCCGGCGCCGCCAGCCGCATCTCAGTGGCAATCTTCCCCAGATCCGTATTCAATGTCAGCTTGCTGCCGCGCAGCAGGCAGGTCAGCATCATGATCCACGAACCCGCAAAGCAAAACGGCAGGTAGTGAAACACCGCGTCCTGCCCCGGCCGCGTCTTCCCCGTGTCATCCCGTATCGGGCGACCCTTTATAAGGTGATCCAGTCGCCCCGAAGTGCAGCCCAGCATGTACCCGACGTTGTCCGCGTTCAGCATCACGCCCTTCGCCTCGCCCGAGGTACCGGAGGTGTAGATGATCGTCACCACATCTTTTTCCCCAACCTGCAGCTCCGGATTCTCCGCCGGTTCGCGCCCCGCCGTGAAAACATTTTCGAAGCAGAAACTCGGCGGCGCTTCGGGCCAAGCTTCTGCGATAGCATCGGCCAACGACTTCTCGCCGCAGGCAAGCACCGCCGGCCAGCAATCCTTCATCATTGCGACCAGTTCGGCCGGCGCCTGTCGCGCGTATAGCGGCACCACCGTCAACCCCTCGGCCATGATGGCCAAATCCATCGCCACCCATTGCAGCGAGTTATGCGCCAGCAGCGCGCATCTGTCACCCTTCTTCAGCCGCAACCGCCGCAGATAAGCACGCGCTACCAGCACCTGCGCCAACAACTGCCGCGCCGTGAGCCGAACCGTCTGCCCGTCGCTCATTTCCTGCAGCACGATGGCATCGCGCCTGCGCTCCAAGCTCGCAAACAGTTGTTCGAGAAATGGCATGCGATTCTGGTTTATCAGGATTGCCAAGCGAACTCTTGGGGATTTCCTTCGTCAACCTTCACGTCCTTCCCGAGTTCCGCACTCTTAACCACGGAGGACACGAAGGAGCCCCACCTACCCGTACGCCGCCACCAATTGCTTCAACCCGTCGCTCATCAGTGGCAAATAATCCTCCCAACTCCATTCTCCGCGCCGAGTGGGAAATTCTGGATATCGACGCTGCACTTCTTCTTCAAAATACACGCCCATGCGCGCCATCAATTTCAGATTCCGCACCACACTCCGCGCGATCCCGTCGGCAATGCGCTCACCGTCGCGATCCAGAATTTCGAGCGCTGCCAGAGTCCGCGCCTCCAGGTCCGGATCATCCACATTCATCAGCAACTCCTGATGTCCGCGCTCGTTCATCAAATTCCGTATACGCTCATCCATCGTGATCCCCGCCGACGCCACCAGCGCCGGCATCGAAGTCACAATGCCGTGATAGCGCGAAGACACCATCATGCGACAAGCCCGCAGAATGCTCACCAATTGGTACATGTTGTAATCGTCCGAGGTCAGCACCGGAACTCCGCCCAGCTTCTCCGAAATACGCTGGCAGGGCCGGGCATCCATGCGCTCGGTCGCCGCCATGATCACGAACACATTTTTCTTCTGCCGGAACGCAGCCACCGCATTGGCAATCGAACTCAAATAGTGCTCGTAGGCCCGGTCCGCCTCCGGCCCCGCATGATGAAAGTAGGGCCCGCGGTAGTGGCTCTCTTTGTATGCGCCCGTAAGGCTGTGCAGCGCCGCCTTCGCCACCGACGCCTTCACTGGCCACTCAAACGGATTGATCGGACACACCCCCAGCACCGGAGTCTTCCCGTCCCACCCCACATCGCGCAGCGCTTTCTGCCCATACTCCGCGCCCAGCGGCTCAAATGTCCACGCCGTATCCGTACCCAATTCCGTCGGCACGCCCATCTCGCGCAGAATTTTCCGCGACTCGTCATTGCGCGTGATCACCAGCGAACTCCTGCAATAGCGCCCGCACATCTTCGCGACCAGCGGATCCATGTGGCCGGCCTCCGCGCCATAACCGATCGACAACTTGTTCTCCGCCGCCGCAATACCCAGCGACCCAATCATCATCGTCGTCAGCGCATTCGCAAATTTGGACTTGAACATCGAACCTTCACACGCCACCACCCCATGATGTTTCGGCACTTCATTCGCCAGGAACGGCGGAAAAATATCCGGTAGCCGCACCTGCGACGTACCTTCGAAATATCCGCGCGACCGTTCAAAATTAAACGTCATCATGCTCAGTTCGACGTTCTCGGGCCCAAGAATTCGCCGGATCTGTCGCAGCATTTCTTCCACGCGCACATCCGATCCCGTATTGCGCGTCCCGTTGTAGCCTGCAAACAGCAGCTTCAGCTTCTCGCCCGGCTGCCACGGCTCCCCCTTGCCCAGCATCCACTGAATCTTCTTGCCCTCGATGATGCTCGACACCCACGCTTCCAGAACGAAGTCCATCATGCAGCAGACCCTCCCGCCCTTGTGCTCTCCGGCCAGGCCTGATACGGGTATTCAAAATTGTGTTCGCGGCTGAACCGGAGCAGCGGAAAACTGTATCGCGAAAACGGCGTCGGCTTGCGTCCTATTTCCGTTGTGACCCGCGTGTTGTCGAACACCGTGTTCCAGGTCAAGTACGGCAGGAAGACCGTCATCAGTGCCGCTCCGAGTCCGACCGGTCCTTTGCGGTTCGCCAGAGTATTAACGATGGAGCCGAACGGCCTTTCGAGAATCGGCAAGAACAGCGGCCCACGCTTGTTCTGTACCTCCGCAAGCGCCCGAGTCAATTCCCGAAACGTCTGTGAAGCGTTGCCCGAAGAAAGATGATAGGTATCGTGCTCGGGATTCGCCTTCATGTGCAAAGTCGAAATCGCGTCCGCCACGAAATCCACATTCACAATGTCGATCTTGTCATGCGGACGAAATGGAAGCACCGGCAATCCCGCGAGAAACACGAACGACCGCACCATGTCGAACTGCGTCGTCTGCGGATACCGGCTGTCCCCCAACACGATGCTGGGGCGGAAAATCGTCAGCGGTACGTCCGGTAGCAACTCGCGCACCATGTGCTCGCAGAATTTTTTCGTCCGCCCATACGGATCGTAATCCGACCGTTCCCACTCAATCGACCGGTCTTCAAAAACAACTTCATGGCTGCGTTTCCCCGCCACCGCCACCGTGCTGACGTTCGAAAAGCGCCGCAGTCCGTGATAGTACTGCGATCGCCGCGCCAACTGCAGTACTTCAAGAGTCCCGCGCAGATTCACATTCAAACAACTTTTTTCCGACTTCCGATTTAGCGAGGCCGCGCAGTGGATCACCGAATCGGTGGTGTGCACGAGCCGGTCGTAGTCGCCCGCTTCGAGCCCGAACTGCGCCGAGGTAAGATCGCCCCGAAAAAT
Organism: uncultured Acidobacteriaceae bacterium; assembly: GCA_963779995.1. GTDB lineage: Bacteria > Acidobacteriota > Terriglobia > Terriglobales > Acidobacteriaceae > Acidiflorens. Next base: position 233,327 of record CAVZZY010000003.1, read on the forward strand.
CCGGATCTTCGCCTGCAGGTACTCATAGAATTTCGGAAACGGCAGGTGCAACTGCAAGGCCTGCCAAAGCCGTAGCTCCGCGTCACGCGGATCGCGGCCGCGCACCAGCATATTCAAGGTCGCGTCATGCTGCTCCAGCAGATTGGCGGCGACATGCGCGCCGATGTATCCCGTCCCACCGGTCAGGAATATTGCCACGTTGCTCCGTTCGTCCCCGTCCTCAAACCCCCGCGGTTTTCGGTCGTTGTCGCCGTCGTCGTCGGCGAGGCCGGCATCTGCAGCACTCGCGGCGCCCGTGCTTCCAGCGGACGCCCTTCAATTAGCGGATAGGTCCATCGCCGCAATGCCGGAATATGAATATCGATCCAATACTCCCACCAATCCAGTCCCGCCGTATCGTAGCCGAAGATTTCCTTCTCCTCGGGCGTTAGAGCCTGCGACAGCTTCTCCACATTATCCGCGGCAAAGTCATGCTCGTTGTGCAGAATAAACGGCTCGAACAGGCCCACCAATTTTTCCACGCGCTCGAGGTTGCGCTCCGTTTTCTGGAGCGGCTTCGTCATCGCAGATGGCAGCGGAGACATCACACGCTGAATCGACTTGATGATCATCTTCTGCGCCGGCGCCGACATGCGGTTATACCGCTCTTTCGAAACCGGAATCGCATCCATTCGCAACCGCAGCCAGCACTCCAGACCTTCCTGCGCCCGATAGTGACGCCGGTGCCCCAGCGAGGTCAACTCAATCGACCGCCCCATGTCGCAGGGATTCGTGCGCGACGTCGCCAGCTGATACACCGGATCGTGCCGCCGCTCCACCAACGCTGCCCCAATCAGCGTCATCCCGGCGCACACCGCATCCACCGGAATAATGTCCAGCAGTTTGCGTTCGTTCGAAGGCAATTGCCGGAACGCCGTCCCCAGCAGGTACGACAGCGACGCCGAAGTATTAATCCCCTCATTCCACCCGCGAAACGGCTTCGCCACTGAAGTCTCGACAATTGCCGGACGCACAATCGCAATCGGCAGCCCCGCGCCATACTTCGCAATCAGCGATTCTGCCAGGCTCTTGGTGAACGTGTAAGTATTCGGCCAGCCCAGCTCCTTCGCGCGCCGGGTACCTTCTTCCGTAAGATAATTCTTCAACCAGCGAACCTTGTTCTTGCGAATCTGGTTTTCCAGCGCCTGTCCGCTCAACCCTTTCGCCGCGTGCTCTTTCCCCAACGCCTGCTGCTTCAGTTCCTCGGTGATTTCCGGCCCCTCCACCCGCGCTTCCGCCGACTCTACCAGTTCATGCAGGCGATACCATTCCTTCTCCGCATCGAACCCCGCCAATCCCGCCGGCGTGTAATTCAAACGCACCTGCTCACTCACGCGCCCGTCACGCTGGCCCGCCACATAGCAAGTCGAAAGGTGCAGCAATGCAGCATGGTCCGACCCGCGAATGAACTCGATCAGGTGATACGTCGAATCCACATTCGCCGCCAAAGCGTCCCGCAGATCGGGATTAAAATCCGTCAACCCCGAGCTGTTAATGACCAGATCCAGATCCGTGCGCAGCCGCGCCGCCGTCTCGGAGTCCAGCCCCATACCCGGCTGCGAAACATCGCCCTCCACCACCTCGATTCTTTCTGCCAACAGGGCACCCAGTTGGTCACCGTATCTCTCAAACAACGGGTCAAAAACCGGCGATCCTTCGATCATTTTCTCGAAGCGCTCTCGCCCCGGACTCGTCTTCTGCGGCCGGATCAGAAGATAAAGCTTCCCGATCTCGGGCAGATCCATCAACGTATTCGCCAGCCACACCTTGCCGATAAATCCGGTGACGCCGATCAGCATCACGCGCTTTCCGCCCAGCGCCTTCCGCACCGAAAACCGCGCCGGTTGCCGTGTTTCGTCGAAATACACAATCGGACGAACCCGCGGCGCTTCCACCCGCACCGCCGGCACAATCGCCGACGCCAGCGCCTTAGGACCACGCAATCCAAGCGCCCGCACCCATCGCGCCGGACTCTGCTGCCCGTCCGGACCGTTTTCACGAATCCGCGCAAACAATCCCCGCGGCCGGATCACCGGACTCAGCAGCCGTCCGGTCGCTACACCATCACGGAAGTCGAGGCGGTTCGCAATAATCCACCGCACTCCCAGATGCCGCGCCAGCGGACGCATCACATGCTCCAACCCCTGGCTCACCAGCACCACATCCACGCCGGTCGCCTGCAACGCTTTCAGGTGTCTTACTCCTTCTTCTTTGAGCAGGGGCTTCAGCTTGTATTCGAATTCTTCTTCGCCCAGCAGATCAAGCCGGTCGCGCGTAATCCCGCGCAGCACGGCGTGCACAATCCGAGTCGCAGCCACGCGGTTCGCCGCATACAAGAATGGCCGCAATACCGCCATCAGAAACACCAGACTGCGGCGCACCGCCCGCGCGATAAATGTCTGGCTGTTCCAGGTAAAAAAGGCGATCGGACGGACCGTGGTGAGTTCCAGCAGACTTCCTTCCACTCGCCAATAGACCGGCGACGAAGGCCGCGGACGCCCAGAAGGCAAAGCGCTGGCATCTAGCGGCGTTCGCGTCCGCACTCCTTCGAGTTGGTTGACAGGTTCCACGAATCAATAGCCGCACGCCTGGTTGCGAGACGCCTGGTTGCGAGACAAAGTCCGAAACAACGTTACAAGAGGACTAACTCCCGTCTCACAGTGCCCCCTCGGATCCGGGCGTAATCATCTATTCTAACCTCTCCTTTGCAAAGGACGAAGAGGAACTACGTCACCCCGCCCGCTCTACCCAGCACACATCCCAGTACTTCCCAAACTTCCGCCCATTCTCGCTGAACACGCCCACCACCTTGAATCCGAATCGCCGATGCAGCGCTTCGGTCGCCGCATTCGGCAACACATACACCCCTACAAAACGATGAATGTCCTCGCCCTTCAACGCCTCAAACAACTCCGCGTACAAGTGCCTACCCACACCCTTCCCCACCGCCTCAGGTGCGCAATAAATCGTCGTCTCCACCGTCGTCTCGTACGCCGCCTTCGGACGAAACCGCGTCGTCCCGGCATATCCCATCACCACCCCATTTTCCTCGGCGACCACAAGACGATACCGTCCCATCGCGCTGAACTGTGCAAACCAGGCCTCCCGTCCCTCCACCGTGTAAGCCTCAACGTCAAACGTCACCGGAGTATTCAGAACGTAATAGTTATAGATATCGGTGATCCGCGCCAGATCCACGCGTTCCGCCGTCCGAACCCGCGTCTCTCTCATGGCTGTCCTCGAATCCGTGTTCCGCATTACCGCATTACCGCATTACCCATCCTACGACGGCTGCCGCCGCAATCACCCAGGCCGAGTTCACGCGAAAGCGGAGCAAAGCAATCAAGCTCACGCCGAACACGGCCAGCGTGGTTCGGTCCACAATCGATGCCCTCCCCAACTGCCACGTCACCATCGCCATCAAAGCGAGCGACCCCGCAACCACTCCATCGAGTCCTGCCGCAGCCACTGCCGATCTCCGCAGCCGCGGGATCAACCGCCCACTCACTGCAACCAGCACGAACCCCGGCAGGAAAATTCCGACTGTCGCCACCGCCGCGCCCGCCCAGCCCGCCACCACATAGCCGATAAACGTAGCGGTCGTAAACACCGGACCAGGCGTAAACTGCCCCACCGCGACCGCGTCAATCAACTGCTTCTCCGTCAGCCAGTGCAGGCGCTCCACAAACTCGGTTTGAAGAAATGCCAGCAAGACATATCCGCTGCCGAACACCACCGACCCGATTTTCACAAACGACAAGAACAGCCGCCCCAGCCCGACCGGAAAAGCCGCACCCACAGCCGCCACAGCCATCGCCCCAGCCACAACTTTCGGAAGCCCCAAAACTTTCTGAAGCCCGGCTACTTTTGGAAACCCAACCGCACCAGGAAGGCGGCTCTTCATCGCCAACGCAGCCGCCGATACCACCCCGGCAAATACCAGCACCAGCACCGGACTGACTCCCAATAGACTCAGCACCGCCGCAAACGCAGCAATCCCCGCTAGCAGAATCGTCCGAACGCCCGTTCGTCTCAGCTTCCCCAGCGCCTGGACCACGATCGCGACCACCGCCGGCTTGATCACGGAGAGCACACCTTCGGCCTTCGGCAGCGAGCCAAAGCGCACATAGGCCCACGCAATCGCCGAAACCATGACCGCCGCCGGTATGATGAAGCAACACCCCGCTACAATCAGTCCGCGCCAGCCGCGTTTCGACTGCCCCACAAAAATCGCGACTTCAGTCGAACTCGGTCCTGGAATCAAATTCGCCGCAGCCAGCCGGTCCAGAAAATCGGCTTGGGTAATCCATTGCCGCCGCCGCACGAATTCTTCTTCCATCATCGCCTGATGTGCCGCTGGCCCGCCAAACGCAATCGTGCCCAGCTTCAGAGACACCAGCGCAATCTCCCCCAGCGACGCCTCACGGATTTCCAAAACCTCAGCCATAGCCTTGTGGCGCGGGCGCCCCCGCCCGCGAACTCTCCGCCGCTAAAGAAACTTCGCGGCTACCGCAAATTAGCCCAAGCAAGAGATTCGTAGGATGATTCACTACACAAAGGTTCGTATCTTTGAAATGGCATGGCCAGAGGTTGCGAAAACAACAACATGGAGCGGGACTCTGTCCGCGAATTCTACTTCACGCAGAAAGCAACAATCGTCCGTCCACGCGCACCCTCACTCTCCTCGAGTTTAGCCAGAACTTTCGCCTCCAAGTCCTCCGGATCAGCAACCATCTCGCAGCCGGCAATCTGTTCGTCCGTCGCGCCGTGAAAGCACAATTCGCAGACTCCCAGCCCGCCGCCCGACCGCACGGGAGGACCAAACGTTCGGCACGTCATGGGCCGGGCATCGTAAAGATCGCACAACCCCGTTTCCGGATCGAGCACCGGACAGGGCTCATCGTTCGCAAATTCCGCGAAGCTCTCTTCCGCCTCCGGACCTTCACCGAGCACGCCCGTTTTCGCGTCGCCGGGAAACTCCGCCGACAACCGCTGAATCGAATTTCTCGCCCGCGCCCGAATACGGCGCGCCCGTTGCGGTTCTGCCTTTTCGAGGTCAGAAAGCCCCTGCTGTAACCGGACCGCATCCAGTTGATTGATGGCAAACACACCCACGCAGCACTGCGTGCATCCCGGACGACACACCAACCACTCGCCGCTACGCCGCGCGGCATCGGCCAGAGCGGCATCCACGATCTGGACAAGCGTGCCATCCGCCAACGGCAATCGGCGCAAAGACATACCGGAAGCATATCGCATGACTAGACCGGCACAGAGTGTGCGAAATCACAAACAGGAAATGGAGGGCAACCGCGGAAAGTAATGGCTAGAAACAAATGGAGGAGGCGCGGATTCGCCAACGGCAAATGAGAAGCAAACGAACGCCTTGCGGCAAGAGCCTACGAAACCGCAACCCAATTCCGCCGCTCGATAAAGGTCGGAGGTTCGTACGTGCGTCCTTTCGCCAGCCGACGTTCTTCCCGGCGCGTGGACCACAACAAGATTGGGCCAAGCGATGCCGCGCAGAGGCGGGCGACGACCGGGAACTCCTTCTCGACTTCACGGCGCAGCTTGTGAATGCGCTCACTCACGCTGCGATTGACTTTCTCGAATTCCCGCTCCATCACCCAAAGCGCCGCATTGTAAGCGCTGTTCAGCTTCTTCACTTCTCGCGCAAACCGCTCCCGGATGCGTGGATCTGGGTGGTCCTTGTAGCGTTGCCAGCCCCGGAGCGTGGTCTGGCACATGCGATAAAGACTCGGTCCATTATTTTCGAAATCGCGCCAGAACGCCCAGTCCAGAAATCTCTTTGAATCCTCGCGCGAGATGGCGGCGTGCCGGAAGTTGAATTTGAACTGCCCATGGATATCGGCGGGATCCATGTCCGTCAGCAAACGACCCTGTTCCGCCATCTCCTTGTAAAGCGGCGTGCCCGGAACCGGCGTGTAGAGCATGAACTGGTGGAAGTCGGTCTGGTAACCGACCGCGGATTCGATTTCCTCGACGATATTGTCGGGCGTATGGTGCTCCAGTCCAATGATCGTCGAGCCCTGGACGCGTATCCCGTGTTCGCGCAGCTCCCGCGTGAGTTGCCCCACTTCCTCACCCTGCAGTTTGGTGTAGCTCGATCGGGGAGACTCCAATCCCATCCATACCCAGGAAATGCCGAGTTCGACCAGTTCCAGCATGGTGTATTTGCGAATCGCATTGGCGGAAGCAAAGATGGAAAGCTCCCAGCTCTTGCCCGCCTGCTTCATGAGTTCCAGCAGGCGCAGGGCGCGCGTGCGGTGCAGCAGGAAATTCTCGTCCATCACAAAAAAGGAATGCACTTTGAGCTTCGCTTCGATCCCGCACATCACCTCAAACAGTTCATCGCCGGTCTCGTAAAAGTTGACAAACTTTCCTTTGCCGCCAAAAAAAGAAGAAGTGGTGCAGAAGTTGCACCCCATCGGGCAACCCACCGACGGAATAATGGTTGCCGCCGTCCCACCTTTTCGATTCGGCAGGCGTATTCCCATGATGCGGGTCTCCAGACCCGAAACAATCAAGGGATGGCGGATCGGCGCATGCTCGTCTTCTCCCAGGTATCGCCGCATCCACGAGATCCCTTCTCCGCGTACGATGTGGTCGGCGTCGATCATGGTCTCCACGTCGGGAATAGCTGCGACGTGCCCGCCCACCACGATTACCGAATCCGGCGATAGTTCGCGCACCATGCGGCACATCTCCCGCACCTTGCCAACATTCACGATGATCGAAGAGATACCGACGACGTCGTAGTGGTTCTTGGTTAATTCACGAGCAAAAGCTTTGCGGGTGGGAAAATCGAGCACGCTGCATGGCGCCGAAATATTTTCCTGAATCATCATAATGCCCCAGGAGCGATGAAACATGCGCAGCGAGAAGCTGCCTTGCGCGCGCGTGACCTGATTGTGATAGAGCTCCATCGGATTGATCGTCCGGCTGCCAAATTCGTCATCTTGGGCATAAGGCCCGAAAACCGAACTCAGCAGAATGCGCGCGTGACTACCCTTGGGGTGAGTTTCCATTTGTTTGGGTTTCATAGATTGTTGCCTCAAGGATAGTTGCTCGGCAGAGCTCTGCGCCGTGACCTTGGTTACATTACAAAACTATTACGTGCACCCTGGAGTGCATCTGGCAACCTGCAGAAAACTCGGGTTTCGTATCGTGAGCATCGCTCCTCCAAAAGGCGGCGGGAAAGCGGCGCAGGTTCACAGCTGCGATAGCCGTTTTCAACGCCGGCTGAGGTCACGCAAATAATTTCGACTGGTTTAAAGTCCTGTTTAGGTCCTGGAGGCATCTCTGCGTGCATAAACATTTCTGATGACACGAATAAATAATTCCGATTTACTTGGGAGTTACCCAACGATTAGCGTTATGACGCATTCATTCGATCACTTGAGGAGTCAACAGCTCTCAATGCGAAAGTCCCTGACGGTTTGTCTCTTGCTGGCGATGGTAAGCCTGTTTTGCCTCAGCGCGCTGGCCCAGACTTCCAGCGCGAACTCGAACTCCAGCGGCGCGAACGCGGCAAGCGACGCTCAATCCGAACGAATCACGAAACTCGAGCAGGCTGTGGCCGATGCCAAGAGTTCCGGCGACAACGCCTGGATGCTGACCAGTTCCGCCCTGGTCCTGATGATGACCGGCCCCGGCTTGGCCTTGTTCTATGGCGGCCTGGTGCGCAAGAAGAACGTCCTCTCGACGATGCTGCAAAGCTTCGCCCTCATGGCGATCGTGACGCTGCTCTGGGGGATAGCTGAGTACAGCCTCGCTTTTGGTTCGGGCAACAGCCTTATTGGCGGGCTGCACAACGTTTTTTTGCACGGCGTCGGAGCACAACCTGATCCCGACTACGCCGCGACCATCCCCCTGCAGACGTACATGATTTACCAGTTGATGTTTGCCATCATCACGCCGGCGCTTATCACCGGAGCCTTTGCGGAAAGAATGAAGTTCAGCGCCATGACGCTGTTCATGATTCTCTGGTCGCTGATCGTCTATGCCCCGATGGCTCACATGGTCTGGGGCAAGGGCGGCTTCTTGAATGCCTCGCTGGGCGGTCACTTCCCTACTCTGGATTTCGCCGGCGGCACGGTGGTTCACGTTACCTCGGGCGTATCCGCCTTGGTCTGCGCACTCTACCTCGGCCGTCGTCTTGGGTATCCCAAACAGAACATGACTCCACACAGTGTGGTGCTGAGCTTTATTGGCGCCTGTCTGCTGTGGGTGGGATGGTTCGGATTCAACGCTGGGAGCGCCTTGTCGGCGGGCAGTCTGGCGACCAGCGCTTTCGTCGCCACTCATTTTGGCGCCGCCTCCGCCGCTCTCGGTTGGAGTGCCGCCGAGTGGTTGCGGAACGGAAAACCCAGTGCTCTGGGAGCCATCTCGTTAGCGGTGGCGGGATTAGTTGCCATTACACCGGCCGCAGGTTTTGTGTCGCCGATGTCGGCGATTGTCATCGGGTTACTGGCGGGAGTCGGCTGCTACTTCATGGTGGCCAAGGTCAAAATGCGCTTCGGTTATGACGACTCGCTCGATGCTTTCGGCGTCCACGGCGCGGGTGGCACGCTCGGCGCTCTGCTGACCGGGGTTTTTGCTTCCAGCGCCGTGAACCCCATCTTCAAGGATGCCCGGGGGAACACACTCGCATCGGGATTGCTGGAAGGCAACACCCATCAACTGCTCAACCAGTTAGTCGGCGTAGTAATGGCCTGGGGCCTGGCCATCGTAGGGACGGTGGTGATCCTGAAGGTCGTCGATCTTACAATCGGGCTGCGAGTGACGGAAGACGACGAAATCCAAGGCCTTGATCTCTCCCAGCACGGCGAGGAAGGCTATAACTTGGAAGCGCCGGAGTAGTTACAACCAGATAGAGCTGGTTTCACAAGTCGGCTTTGGTGTAGGGCACGGCCGCACTGCCTGCCCTGAGCAAAGCGATGCAGTCACGAAACGGACAAAAATGACAAAGGTCGAAGCGATTATTCAGGTCTCAAAGCTGGATGCCGTGAAAGCCGCTCTGCACGAAATTAGCGTCGAAGGCATGACTGTTTCCGAAGTCAGAGGGCATGGCCGGCAAAAAGGGCACACCGAATTCTACCGCGGGCGCGAGTACACCGTAGACCTCATCCCCAAGGTGAAGATTGAGATGGTGCTGGCCGATGACATGGTGGAGAAAGTCGTCCACGCCATCATCGCCTCGGCTCGTACCGGCAAGATCGGCGACGGCAAGATTTTCCTCTCACGAATTGACGATGCTATCCGCATTCGTAATGAGGAACGCGGCAACACCGCGCTTTAACAGGTTTGGCAGCAGCCGAAGATTGACCTCTACACTTTCAGGGAAGCCGCTGGTTTCCCGCGGTCGCCGACTCAGGCTCCGGATACGCAATCGAACCCCGAAAGGCCGTCTTGTCGGCGGGCGCAAAATCAGGGAATGGCAGCCTGTGCTGGTCTCGCCATTGCTGGACCTGTTGCTCGGCGGCGCCGGCTTTCTCCTTGTCGATGCCGGAATCGCGCGAGAAGTATACGGTCTGCGATGGGAAGGCGAAGCCGCTCCCCGATTTCTCGACGATATCCATGATGCGCAATAACAGGTCTTCGCGGATTGCCACGAATTCGTTGGCGTCGCGAGTAAGCACGTAGCCGGAGATCTCAAGGCGCAAGGCGCTGGTATCGAAGTTGGCGAAGCGGATGCCTGCGCTGTCGCTCTCGACTTTCGGATGCTCGTATAACATGCGGCGAATTTCCGCCAGCAGATAGCGTAATTGGTCCCCCGTGGTCTCAACCCTGATCGCGAGCACAGGATTGAACAGAATTTTGTCGCGACGGGTGAAATTTTCAATGCTCATGGTAGCGAGGGTGCCATTCGGGATGGAAAGCTCGGTGCGTGCGTCGGTGCGAACGCGAGTAGAGCGCAGGCTGATGTCTTCTACGGTTCCGGTGCGGTCGCCGAAGCGGCAATAGTCGCCGACGCGGATGACTTCGTCGGCCAGTACGGAAATTCCGCCGAAAAGATTTTCGAGTGTCTTCTGCGCAGCGAAGGCGATGGCAATGCCGCCGATGCCGAGACCGGCGAGCACGGTGGTCAGGTTGAAACCCAGGATAGCCAGTATGGCCAGGACGGCGGCGACCACCACCAGGGCTGTGAGCAGCCGCTCAGCCAGCACCATCAGGGTTCCCGTGCCAATGCGGCCCGCGCCTATGGCATGCATACGCAGGCGCTGCATGGTAAGGCCGGTGACGCGGAGCAGAAACCAGAAGAAGCCGATGCTGATGAGAACGCCAATGGTCCGGTAGTAATAAAGACGTGGCAGCAGCGGCAGGCCAAGGTAGGCGGCAATTACGCGATGAGCAAGCGCGCTGAATGAGACCAGCAATGGCTTGGCCAAGCGGCTGTAAGAATGCAGGTTGGGGCGATTTCTGAACTTAAGCCAAAGCCGGCGCGGAATGGCCAGCAGCAGAACCACCGCCCAGCCGATCGCGAAAGCTATTGGAATCGCAATGAAAAGCGCCAGCCACTGCCAGAGCGGCATCCCGAGAAGAACATTTCGCACCAGGCTCTGCGGGAGTTTGTTTTCTACCAGGTGAGCCTCGACGTTGTCGTACAGTTCCGGAACTTTGCTGAGCGTGTCAGCAGAAAAGAGCCAGATTTTCCCGGCGTTCGGATCTGTAACCCGGACGAGGACAACGGCAATATCCACATCGCGGGTGGAAAAATCTCCGATGGTTTGCTGGTCGGAGGTACCGTAATCCGGATTGCCCTCGGGACGCGTGCTGATCCGTCGCACACTACCCACGAAGGCGCTGTCCATCAGTACTTTCAGCTTGCCGGCCATATCGGGCCCCTGCGACTGGCGGCGCGCGGCGCTCATTTGCAGGTAGTCGGCAGCGGTCTTTTCATTTCCGTCTTGCGCCGCTTTCAGGAAACCAAGCACGGTTCCCGAAGGCGTCTCACGTCCCAGTGGATCGGTGGAGGCCGAACTCGGTGCCTGAGGCTCAGTACCAGACTTCAGCAGGCTGGTGACGGACTGGGCCGCCAGACTTTGCAAAGAAAGGGAAACGAAGAGAATCAACAGCGCCAATTTCTTCATCGAGGTCCCAGTAAATGGAGAGCCTGGCGTCCCCGCCCCGCCGGAAGGGCGAGACGCCGGTCCCTCCACCGTATGACTCATCTCTTTGGACGATAGATGTCGGTGGCCTGTCCATAGAAGACCTCCGCCGATTCCATCATCGTCTCCGATAGCGTTGGGTGCGGATGGATGGTTAGGCCAACATCGGCCGCCAGCGCGCACATTTCGATGGCCAGCACACCTTCGGCGATCAGTTCGCCAGCGCCCGCACCCACGATGCCGACACCGAGCACGCGTTCCGTCTTAGGATCGATGAGCAGCTTGGTGAGACCTTCGGGCCGGTCGAGGGTGATGGCGCGCCCCGAAGCGGCCCAGGGAAATTTGGCGACGGTGATCTCGCGTCCTTGTTCCTTCGCCTGCGTTTCCGTCAGCCCAGCCCACGCGATCTCAGGATCGGTGAACACGACTGCGGGAATTGCGTTCGGCTCGAAAGCAACCTTGTGGCCGGCGATGGCTTCAACCGCGGTGCGGCCCTCGTGCATTGCCTTGTGGGCCAGCATCGGTTCGCCGGCGACATCGCCGATGGCGTAGATCGTGGGATCCGCGGTCTGGCGCTGCTCGTTGATTTCGATGAATCCCTTCTGGTTGACTTTGACCTTCGTTTGATCAAGTCCGGGGATCTCGGAATTCGGCCGGCGTCCCACCGACATAAGCACGCGGTCGAAGACCTGTTCTTTTTCTTTTACCGCCGGACCCTCAAGCGTTACGCGGATGCCGGTCTTTTCGTCCTTCAGCGATTTGACCGTGGTGTTCAGGAGGATTGCGGAGAAGAGTTTTTCCAGGCGCTTGTGCAGAGGCAGCACCAGGTCGCGATCGGCGCCGGGCAGCAAGCCGGGCAACATTTCGACGCAGGTCACCTTGGTGCCGAGCGTGGCGTAAACCGATCCCAGTTCCAAGCCGATGTAGCCGCCGCCGATGACGAGCAGCGTTTTCGGAACGTCAGGTAGGTCGAGAGCGCCAGTCGAATCCATGAGGCGCGGGCTGTCGAGTTTGAGGCTGGGCACCACGGTTGGACGCGATCCGGTCGCTATGATGATGCGGTCGAAGGCCAGGTTCTCTTCGCCGCCAGCCGCAGTCTTCGTAACTTTGAGCGTGGTGGAATTCACGAACGCCGCTTTTCCCTGCACGAACTGAACCGACCGCTGCTTCGATAACTGCCCCAGTCCGCCAGTCAGCTTCTTGACCACACTCTCTTTCCACCCGCGAAGCTTGTTGAGGTCAACTTTGGGCTCGCCGAATTCGATGCCCCAGTTCTTGGCTTGCTCGGCTTCTTCGAGCAGCTTGGCCACGTGCAGCAGCGCCTTGGAGGGGATGCAGCCGCGATAGAGGCAGACGCCGCCGGGGTTCACTTCCGGATCGATCAGCGTGACTTTCATGCCCAGGTCGGCAGCCAGAAATGCGGCAGCATAACCGCCAGGACCACCACCGATCACAGCAACACGAAGATTCGATGCGCTCGCCATTTCGTTACCTATCCTTCAGTTCGCCATCTCAAGCAAAGGCTCTAACGCAGAGGACACAGAGTTCAACAAGGAGGACGCGGAGAAATACATAAGAAAGACCCACAGCAAGCTGCACGAAGTGACCCTCGCGCGAACTCTGCGTATCCCCCGTTCAAGAAAAAGAACTTCCCCGCGAACTCTGCGCGACCTCCGCATCCTCTGCGTTGAACTTTCGCTCGCGCCCGGATAACTTCACCGCGTACCATTAGCCCTGCACCGAAAGCAAAAATGGCTGCTCGAAGGCTTCGGCGATCCAGCGCAGAAAGCGCGCGGCGTCGGCGCCATCGATCAACCGATGATCGTACGAGAGTGAGAGCGGCAGAATCAAGCGCGGCTCGAATTTGTTGTTCACCCATTCCGGCTCCATCCGTGAACGCGAAAGACCGAGAATCGCGACTTCGGGATGATTGACAATGGGAGAAAATCCGGTGCCGCCGATTCCGCCCAAATTGGTGATTGTGAAAGTCCCGCCTTCCATCTCCTCGAGAGTGAGTTTGCGCTCACGAGCTTTTTGGGACAACTGCGTCATCTCCGCCGCGAGTTCTACGATATTTTTCTTGTCCACGTCGCGAATCACTGGTACGAGCAGCCCGCGATCGGTGTCCACCGCAACGCCGATGCTGATGTACTGCTTGTAGATGATTTCTTCCTTCGCCATATCAATCGAGGCATTGAACTGGGGGAAGACTTTCAGGGCCGACGCGCAAACTTTCAGCGCAATCGCCGTCACGGTCATCTTGCCACCGGCTTCTTCAGCACGCGGCGCGAAGCGGGCGCGCAACTGTTCGAGTTCGGTGATGTCCGCGCGATCCTGCTGGGTGACATGCGGAATCGTGTTCCATGCCTGACGAAGATGCTCGGCGGTTTTGCGCCGCACCCCGCGCATCGAAACCCGTTCCGTCTTCCCCCACTTGGCGAAGTCGGGCAGTTCGGGTTCCGCGAAGCTGCCACGCGGAGTTTGTGAGGCCGCTGCTGCCGCCATGAGTGCATTCTTGGCGCACAGCTTCACGTCATCTTCACTGATGCGCCCGCCCGGGCCGCTGCCTTGCACGCTGTGAATGTCCACTCCGATTTCGCGCGCCAGACGACGCACGTGCGGCGCCGCCGGCGCCGGATCGCGGTGTTCCGTGCCTGCAACCTTGGCCAGTTGCACGGGCATTCTGAACTCCGGTGTCGGAGCGTGCGGTTGATCCGGGGGCAGCGCCTGTTCTTCCGTTTTGCCCTCTGCACGCATGGCAAGGTGGAATCCGAGCCGAGCCGCTTGCTGTCCGGAAATGTGTTCCACCGGCTCGTGCCTGTGGACAGGTTCCGCCTCGGCGACTACACCGCCCTCCAGCGTAAAGACGACCTCACCAACTTTGACCTTCTGACCCTCTTTGACCTTGACCTCGCGCACCACGCCGCTGACCGTGGAAGGAACCTCGACAACGGCTTTTTCGGTTTCGAGTTCCATGACCGGCTGACCTTCAGAAACGCGCGTGCCCGGCGAGATCATCAGCCGCAGCAGATCGCCGGAGTCGATGTTTTCTCCCAGTTCCGGCAGCGTGAACTCGCTGGCCGTGGCCGCAGTCGTCGATGTCGCTCGCTGCTCCGGCTGAGATGCAACTGTGGAGGCTGGCTGCGCTGGGGTTGCGGAAACTGGACTTGGGGAAACTGGATCTGGGGAAACTATGCTGGTCTGCGCGGCCGGTTTTTCCTTTTTCGAAGCAGGCGTCGTTCCTGCTCCGGATCCGTTTTCCACAGTGAAGATGACCTGTCCCACCCGCAGCTTGTCGCCTTCTTTTACGCGGATTTCCCCGATGGTGCCCGTCACCGACGAAGGCACTTCCACAACCGCCTTGTCGGTCTCGAGCTCCATCACCGGCTCGCCTTCGGTGACGCTGGCGCCCGGCTTGACCATCAAGCGAACCAGGTCGCCGCTCTCGATGTTCTCGCCCAGTTCGGGCAGTTTGAATTCCGTTGCCATTCTTCCTTTTTCCTTGAGATTTCCCTCTGGCTCTCTTCGCTCTAGCTGATGGCCGGGTTACGTTTTTCCGGATCGATTCCAAGATCGCGGATTGCCTTCTCCAGGAGTTTCGCGCTGACCGCCTCGGCGCCGTCCTTCTTATCGCCGAACGTTTCTCCCGCCAGCGCATGCAGCGTGGCGAGCACGATGTGCTTGGCGTCCACTTCGAAAAAATCTCGCAGCGAGGCACGATTCTCGCTGCGCCCGAAACCGTCCGTGCCAAGCGACACCAGCTTGCCCGGAACCCACTGCGCAATACTGTCCGGCAAGACCTTCATGTAATCCGATGCCGCAATAAAAGGGCCGGGGCCGGACGCGCCCTTCAGCGTCTGAGTGACATACGGCACTTTTGCTGTCTGTGTGGGGTGCAGCATGTTCCAGCGCACGCAGTCGGTCGCTTCCCGATAAAGCGCCTTGTAACTGGTCACGCTCCACACGTCCGCCGCAACGCCATAGTCCTTTTCCAGAATCGTTTGCGCCTTGAGCACCTCAAACATGATGGCGCCGCTGCCCAGTAACTGCGCGTGCAGCTTCGCGTTTTTCTTCTCCGAAGTCCGGTAGCGGTACAGACCTTTGAGGATGCCCTCGCGGACGCCCGCCTGGCTGGGCATCTCGGGCATCGGCAGCGGCTCATTGGTGACCGTCAAGTAATAAAAGATGGATTCGCCATCGACGTACATGCGCTTGATGCCCTCCTGGATGATGATGGCGATCTCATAGGCGAAGGCCGGATCATAAGCCAGCAGGTTCGGCACCGGGAGAGCTAGTACGTGGCTGTGTCCGTCCTGATGCTGCAGCCCTTCGCCCGCCAGAGTCGTTCTTCCCGCCGTGCCGCCGATCAGGAAACCACGGCAGCGCATGTCCGCCGCCGCCCAGATCAGGTCACCGATGCGCTGAAATCCGAACATCGAGTAATAAATAAAGAAAGGAATCGTGTTGATGCCGTGATTGGCATACGCGGTACCAGCGGCGATGAACGAGCACATCGATCCCGCCTCGGTGATGCCCTCTTCCAGAATCTGTCCGTTCTTCGCCTCCTTGTAATAGAGGAGCATATCCATATCGACCGGCTCATAGAGCTGGCCAACGCTCGAATAGATCCCGACCTGGCGGAAGAGCGCCTCCATGCCGAAAGTGCGGGCTTCATCGGGGACCACGGGCACGATCAACCTGCCCACTTCGGGATCGCGCAACAGCTTCGCGAGTATGCGCACGAAGACCATGGTGGTGGAAGCTTCGCGGCCCTCAGTGCCCTTGTAGAACTCTTCGAAGAGCGCTTCAGAAACCGGCTTCAGCGGCGTAGCGCGCACTTTCCGCACCGGCAGGTAGCCGCCCAGTTGTTTCCGGCGTTCCTGCATGTACTTGATTTCCGCGCTGTCGTCCGCCGGGCGATAGAAGGGCGCATCGTGCAGCTCGCCGTCCGCCACCGGAATGCCGAAGCGCGAGCGGAAGATTTGCAACTCATCGTCATTCAGCTTTTTCTGCTGGTGCGTAATGTTCTTGCCTTCGCCCGCTTCGCCCAGTCCATAGCCCTTGATGGTCTTGGCAAGAATGACGGTTGCAGATCCCGTGTGTTCAACCGCCGCCTTGTACGCGGCGTGGACTTTGATTGGGTCGTGACCGCCGAGCCGCATGCGGGCGAGTTGCTCGTCCGAAAGATGTTCCACCATCTTCAGTAGCCGGGGATCGGTGCCGAAGAAATTCTGCCGGAAATATGCGCCGCTCTCGACGAAATATTTCTGATACTGCCCGTCCGTGATCTCGCCCATGCGCCGGACGAGCAGGCCATCGCGGTCCCTCTGTATGAGCGGATCCCAATCGGTGCCCCAGATCAGCTTGATGACGTTCCATCCCGCGCCGCGGAAAATCGCTTCCAGTTCCTGGATGATCTTGCCATTTCCGCGTACCGGTCCGTCGAGGCGCTGCAGGTTGCAGTTGACGACGAAAATCAGGTTGCCGAGGCGCTCGCGCGACGCCAACGTAATCGAGCCGAGCGACTCCGGTTCGTCCATCTCGCCATCGCCCACGAACGCCCAGACTTTGCCTCCGGTCGAGGTTTTCAATCCACGATTTTCGAGATACTTGATGAACCGTGCGTGATAGATCGCCTGAATCGGCCCGAGTCCCATCGACACGGTCGGAAACTCCCAGAAGTCGGGCATGAGCCAGGGATGCGGATACGACGAGAGTCCGCCGCCTGGTTTCAACTCTCGCCGGAAGTTCTCCAATTTTTCTTTGGGGATGCGGCCCTCGAGGTAAGCGCGGGCGTAGATTCCGGGCGCAGCGTGTCCCTGGAAATAGACAACATCGCGATCGCCAGATTCGGTGGCTGCTTGAAAAAAGTGATTGAACGCCACTTCGTAGAGCGTGGCCGCCGACGCAAACGTGGAGATGTGTCCGCCGATGCCTTCTTGAATCTTGTTGGCGCGGACCACCATAGCCAGCGCATTCCAGCGCACCAGGCTCTTGATGCGGCGCTCCATCTCCTGGCTGCCGGGAAACGGCGGTTGCTGCCGGGAAGGGATCGTATTCTGATAGGGAGTCGTCGCCGAAAACGGCAGGTTGATCCCCGCCTCACGACGGGCATGCAGCGCCAGTTGCTGCAAAAGCCGCCCCGCGCGGTCCGGTCCGCCGTGCGAGAGTACATAATCCAGCGAGTCCAACCACTCCCGCGTTTCCAATACTTCGATTCCGTTCGTCTGTTGCGTCTCCGCCACGCTGCCCCCACGAATAAAAATGCGATTCCTCATCATAAGCAATCGGGAAGAATTTTGCTGTGGGGTCGGCGAAACTAACCGTTGGTTGATACTCGTTCGCCAAGGCGTCTGTTCTTTGGCGCTAAGTCATTACGTGGGGCATTCCACACCACCGACAAAAGTCCGCAACACTTCCCCTTCCCGATTCAAGACCACGAAGTCCGCGTCGGCTCCCACCGTTAGAACGCCCTTATTCGCGATTCCCGCCGCCCGCGCCGGATTCCGGCTAGCGGCTGCTATTGCCTGGCGCAGATCCCATTCTGCGAAACGCGCCAGATTCTGCACCGCACGGTCCATGGTCAAAACGCTTCCGGCCAGCTTGCCATCTGCCATGCACTTGCCATCTCGAACATCCACTTCGAAGGATCCAAGTCGATAGCGGCCATCCGGCATTCCGGTTGCGGACACAGCATCCGTGATGAGCACGGTTTGCTCCGGGCCCTTGGCCTGAGCAAAGAGCTTCACGATGGCCGGATCAAGATGAACACCGTCGGCGATAATGTCCGCGCTCACCCGGCGATCCGTGAGCACCGCTCCCAAAATACCCGGACTGCGATGGTCCAAAGTGCGATGGTGCAACGGGCGCATGGCATTGAAGGTATGGGTCGCGTGCCGCGCTCCCGCCGCGATTCCTCGTCCGGCCGCCTCAAAATCGGCGTCGGAATGTCCCAGACTAACGCAGACACCACGCCGCGCCGCTTCGGCAATGACCTCGGGCGCGCCCTCCAATTCAGGAGCAATGGTCATCATCAGAATCCGGCCGCGCGCTGCCTGCCAGAACTGCTCGAAAGTGCTCAGCTTAGGAGCCAGTAAATGTTCCGAAGGATGTACCCCGCGGCGCGCATGGCTGATGAATGGCCCCTCCAGGTGGACGCCGAGCGGAAGGGCCCGACTCTTGCCCTCCGCACTCTTTCGCTCGCGCGGTCGTTCATGCACTCGTGCGCGCTCTAGTTCGCAATTTTCGATCGCATCCGCCAGCCGTTCGAGTGCGCGCAAAGTCATTTCCATCGGAGCGCTGACGGTGGTTGGGAAATAACTCGTGACCCCATGCCGTGCGAGCAACTGTTCGATCGCCGGCAGCGCCTCGGCGGTATCGTCCATGACGTCGTATCCAGCGCTGCCGTGAATGTGGAGATCAACGTAACCCGGCGCTATCAAGCCATCGCCGAAATCGGACACGCAAATTCCGGCGGGAGCTTGTCGCCCGCTCCGAGTGGAAATTTCGAGGACGCGTCCCTGCTCGACGAGCACGAGAGGATGCTCGACCGCATCCGTGGGAGTCAATAGCCTTCCAGCAGTAAAAGCCAGCATAGAAACGCTTTAATACCGTAAGAAGACGACTTACCAGGATTGTAGCAGCCTTCGCATCCCCTAGGCAGTCGCGACGGAACGGGTCGCCAGCAAGACAATCTTCTTCACTTCCGATAAAAGTTAATGAACTCTGTAGCATGGCGCGGTACGGCATGGCAGAGTCCGAAGCTCGATATCCCCCAATCAGTGTCTGCGAATCAGTGTCTGCAATGACAGCAAATTTAGCGGCCGCACTCGCAACGTCGTGCAGCCCGCCACGGCAAATCACCAGACCGCAGAATGCTATAATGTCTGAGTTCGAGTCGCCACGTTCCTGTGGTGGCCGTGATCCAGCCGTCAGTCGGGGAGTGGCTCAGCCTGGTAGAGCACCTGGTTCGGGACACAGTGGAAACTCATTGATTCGGTGTCGCTTAGTTCCAAAAACCCACGGTAAAAACCGCTCTGGTTAATCCCAAGACTTAATCCCAAGGCCGGTCACAAGCGGGTCATGGGTAAACAATCACTCTTTGAGGACCGCGCCCGGCCAGAGAATGTGATCAGGCTGTACATCGAGGATTCCCCGTTTGGGTTTCCGCCGCCGCTTGTCCCAATGCTTGAATCCCAGAACCTTCTTGATGTGCAACTCGTAGTCGCCACCATCAAACGTTATCTTGAGTTCCGCCTACGGCAATTCAAGATGCTACTTGATGCGGACCATCTGGTTCAACGGCTGGTACCACACGTCTGGTAATCACCCCGTCAACGGGGCCACCGAAAGCGGATCGAGAGTTGAAGTTTGAGGCAATTTGCGCTCTGAGACGGGCGTGTGGCAGACTAGCTCCATGAAAACCAGCCCGAACTACCCGCAGTGTCACGAAGACCGCAAAGTTCAAAAACTGGTGGACCGCATTGATAAGAAGCTCCAAGAAAAAGGCACCACGCAGAACTCCCTCCAAGCGGCCTCCCCGAAACAATGTCCTAGTGCGGCTTAACAGCGTGCGGCTTAACAGCGGGTATTTCCAGCGGGGCTGCAATCGCAAAAGCGGGGCATCCCGGACGATCGCCTGCTTACAACAACCGTCGGGAATATAATGGCGCCGGGTTTCAGCCATGCCACGGATCGCCATTTGCTTCTGTTCGTGCTGAGTTCAAAATTGGAGGTATCCCTTGGCCAAGAAGATCATCCCCTCAATCATGTTTCTCCTGTTGGTCGGCTCTCTCGGAATGGCTCAAAATGCGCCGCAACAAAAAGCAAAGCCTGTCGAACCGCCAAGCACATCGGATCTCGTTGACGGCATGGCTCAGCGCCTGAGTCACGATCTCAACGTAAGAACTGTCATAGGGGAGCCGATCAAAGTCGGTTCTGTCACGCTAATCCCGATCCTCATGGTCGACGTCAAATTCGGCAGTGCGGCCACCAAGGTGCCGAGTGGAACCGCCCCACAAAGTGCCGAGTCTCAAGCCAATCTGTTTTATATGAGTGGTGAAGCGCGGCCTTTGGGCTTTGTCGCCATTACTGGGAAAGGAACTCGTTTCATCAACCTCGTTAAATCAGACGCAAAGTGAGGCTATCCCGTGAAATCAAAATACGCATGTTTGTCAGCAGCACTCTTGCTATTGGGAATTCCTTGCCGTGCCCAAGTGCCCGTGGAAAAGCCACTGGGCGAGTATGACAAACTCGTTTCCCAGTTGAAGTCGAGCTCATTGGTGGGCGAGCCCATTCGTGCAGGTGGAACTGCCATCGTTCCTTTTGCTTCAGTAAATTTCGGGCTTGTTGGGGGCGATGGCAAGATTGCATCAGGCGGCGGCCTGAGTTCGAAAAACGTTCCGCTCGGATTTCTGGTCGTGGAAGGCGACGACGTACGGGTAGAGTTCTTGAGTGAGCCGGAAGACAAGCCCTCCGTTGTGCGTCAACTGCTTCAGGCTATTCTGGACCGCAAAGTGGTCTTCATAGGCAACGGACTGAATATCGGCAATGCCGATGGAAATGTTCAGGATCTGGCTCCCCTGATCTCAAGTCTGGCAAAACTCATTGCAGAGGGTAATATAACAACTCTAGGCAATGCCTTAAATCTCGGCAGTGTGAAGCCGACCAAAAAAGATGCTGCACCAACCGAAGGAAAGCCCAAGCTACCCCAAGGAAGCAAGCCGTAGTAGGGAGCAGGGCTTTGCACAAACATTCACTGAGCCGTAGGCGAACGCCGCCCTTGACCCCCTGGGTTTTGAGTCCCCTTGGGCCTGCGGCCCACCCATAGACTAACCGCATCCGGCTTGTTATAAAGCCAGTTTGCGCCCAAGAGAGCATGTCCTCTGCCCGCATCCGTGGTGGATTTGGCTGGTTGCAGCGTCTTTCATCGCCTGCTTCCTGGTGGGCTTTGTCTGTTTGCCTCTCAAACTTCCTGAGGCCACTGGAATCAACCCCAACTTTCGTGACAACCAAGTGGCTAATGTGACGCCGGGTAGCCCGGGCTACGCCGCCGGAGTGAAGCAGGATGACAGAATCGTCAATGTAGATGGCCGAGCTGTACAAAACTCACTTCAGGTCGGAAGCGCGTTTGCCAACACGATGTTCGACCATCCTGTTTCCATTGTGGTATTGCGCGGGAGCCAGGAAGTTCATTTGCAGTTGACTGTCAAGCAAACGCTGGCGCAAGCTTGGACCTCGAAAGAATACCTGGGCTTTCTGGTGGAAACCGCTGCCAGCCTGATTCAGTTGCTGGTGGGACTGCTGGTTCTCTTTAAGAGGCCGCGCGACCTCACCGCCGTCGCCGCCGGCATATTCCTCTGCAGCCTGGGTACAGGCAATGCTTACTTCTTTTCTCCGAGTGCTGCGGTGATATGGCGAAACCTGCCACTGGCCATCCAGTGGCTCATCTTCCCAGCGGTGATACTCAGCGTCAACGGCTTACCCCTTGCGCCCATACTGTTGTTTTCGCTTTCCTTCCCCAAGCCGCTCTTGCATCGCCGATGGGCATGGATGATGCTGGCGGTGCTGGGCGTGCCTGTGCTGGGCTCTGCAACCATTACGGATTACATCGTGCTGTTCGCGCCAAAGCGCGACGTGGGCACCTTCCCGGGTTGGCTCGGTGCAATCCTCACGCTTGTTTTCCTGGTTGCTTTTCTGGCTCCCATGGTGATCCTGGCAGTGAATTATTTCAGGCTCCGGGAGGTGAATGAACGGCGCCGGATACGGCTGGTGACCTTTGGCTTGCTGCTGTTCTTCGCGGATTTGCTTGCAGTTTTTTTGTTCTCGTTATCTCAAAAGACGCTCTGGCTGTCTGCGATTGCTCTCTCACCGCTTGTGTTTGGGCTTGCGCAGGTTCCTTTCACAATTTGTGTGGCGTACGCGGTGCTTAAGCAGCGGCTGTTCCAGGTAAGTTTCATAGTCCGCCAGAGCCTGCAATACGCTGTGGCGCGCGGCGCCCTGCTCATCCCCATCCCTATCCTGGCAGGAATCCTCATCTTCGATTTGATAGCCCACAAAGAACAGCCATTCGGAGTCTTGCTCTCCGCGCACGGCTGGGCGTATGCGCTCATGGGAGTGGCGGGAGTAATTGCCCACAAGAAACGGTCGCAATGGCTGGAGGTGCTGGACCGCCGCTTTTATCGCGAGCACTACAACGCGCAGCACCTGCTACTTCAGACGGTGGATGAGATTCGTGCGTCCTCCAACCTCGCAGACGTTGCGCCCAAGGCGGTTGCCCGCATAGAGCAGGCGCTGCATCCAGAGTTTGTTGCAATCCTGATGCGCGAGGCCGCCGACCCACTCTATCGTTGCATGGCTTCGGCGCCGCCTGAAATCTATCCCCGCGGACTGAGCGCCGAGAGCAAGCTCATGGCGGCCTTTCGCCTATTTGCCAAGCCCTTACAGATATCGCTCGGCGAAAGCGGATGGCTCAAGCAGCAGCTTCCCTCCGAAGATACGAACTTCCTACGGGAGGCGCGCATTGACCTGATGGTACCCATCGCGATTGCACCTCACGGTCGCGAGGCGCTGATGGTTTTGGGCCTGAAGAAATCAGAGGAGCCCTATGGCAGCGAAGACCAGGAATTGCTCTCTGGTATTGGCAGCGCGCTGGCTTTGCTCTTGGAGCGTCCCGTTACGAGTGCGCTCGGCGGATTTGAAGAGTGTCCCCGTTGCGGTTTGTGCTACGAGAGCGGCATGGGCCGCTGCAGCAATGAAGGCGCGCAACTCACACGAGTGCCTTTTAAGCGGCTGCTGACCTCGCGCTACCGACTGGAGCGAAGGCTGGGGCGGGGCGGAATGGGCACGGTTTACAAGGCCACGGATACATTCTTGGAACGCGCCGTTGCGGTCAAGTTGATACGTGAAGAGCTCGTCACCAGCAGCGACGCGGCGGAACGCTTCAGGCGCGAAGCCAAGGCGGCAGCTTCGTTCGCGCACCCCAACCTGGTTACCGTACACGACTTTGGAGTGGATTCGGACACACGCGTGTTTCTCGTGATGGAGTTACTCGAAGGCTTCACGCTGCGGCAACGATTGGTGCAGCAGCAGAAACTTGCAACGCAACAAATCCTGCACGTTCTTGGAGGCGTATGCTCTGGTCTTGAAGCGGCACACGAAAACGGCTTAATCCATCGCGATCTGAAGCCGGAAAATATTTTCCTGGTCCATAGCGGCGAGGGTGAAGTGGCCAAGATCCTGGATTTCGGTCTAGCGAAGTTTCTGATTTCTCCAACCGATCCGGCCGCGGCTACAGTTGACACTGTTACAGGTGTTCTCGTGGGTACACCGCAGTACATGTCGCCGGATCAGCTCAACGGTGAAATTGCATCTCCTGCATGGGATATCTGGGCGCTGGCAGTGATTACTTACGAGATGCTAACCGGGACGCATCCTTTTCCTGCAACCTCTCTGGGCCAGATGCAGTACTCCATAGTCAACGGCCGGTTCACTCCGCTTCCCACGCATTTGCCCGATGCACCGGCTGAATGGCAGCAGTTTTTCGAGCGCGCTCTCAATCCCAAAACCGCCCTACGGCCGCAGTCAGCAAAGGAATTTGTCTCCACTTTGGGAAAGGCATTTGCCCTGATCGGGAAGACTCCTTCGGGATAAGCCATCCGCACAGCCAACGCCGCTCCCTTGGACGCGTAACAGGCTATCGTAGATGTCGCGCACTCGGACTTTCGAGCAAAATGTCATCCAACCAGTCGAACATGATCTGGTGCTCAAGGCTCTCGTTGTTGACTCCGCAATGAGCCTCGCCGCCCTCCTTCGCCGCGATGATGTGCTGCGCCTTGGGACAGGTCAGCTTGTCGTAGAACTTCTGACCGTCAACCGCCAGTGGTCCCTCGCCCTGGCCGCCAATATTGAAATACGGGCAGGTGAGCTTTTCCTCCAATCCCGACAAGTTGTACTTGCCCAGCCCGTCAATGTACTCCGCGATCGTTCCGCCGCCCGCACCATGTCGATAACGGATGTCTCCCTGGGCGATAAATCTGCTCCCCACGGTTGACAAATCGATTGTGCTCTCAATATCTCTGGGCCAAGGCCGGTCCGCCGGTAACCCAATCGCTTCCAGAACCACATTCTGCCAGTTCCGCAGTGTTGTACTCGCAATGCAGGCCTTGATCCGCTTCTCGAAAGCGGCTGCCCTTGGCGCAAAGTACCCGCCCAGGCTCCAGCCAGCTAAGGCAAGGCGCTTCGCGTCGACATCCGCGCGAGCGAGCACCCAGTCGCAAACGTATTTCAGTGGAACTTCCGTGTCCGGTCGGAAGAACAGTTCGGCACCGGGATTGGAAAACATCGCGCCACGCTGCCCCGGAATCTCGAACAGCAACGCGTTGTATCCCCGGCGAATCGCCGCCGCGCCGCCGCCCCAGAAATAGAGTTCCTCGCCCAAGGAGTCGGCGCCACCCAGGCTCATCAACGTCGGTCGCGGCTTATTGCTCGCATCAGCTTTCAGGAAATAGCCGGGAAGCGACTGCCCGTTCTCATACGGAATACTGACGACCTCGAACGGCGGGTCCATCAGTTTTCCGGCTTGCATAAAGCAATCCCGTTGGCGCTCCCAACCCGCACGACACTTGGGATCCGTTGTGCTTTGGTAAAAACCCACCTCGCGCCAGTACGACGACGCCCGCAGGAACGCCTCTCGCGCACTCACCAGATGCCCGCCCGCAAGCGATTTGCGTGCGATCGCCTCCACTCGATCCGCGGTGACGCGCCATGCTTCCGTATAGCTATCTTCCTTTTCGTCCTCGATGCGCGAGGCGGTCTCGTAGCACTCGCCGATCTCAGCCCCGCCATACGTTGTGCACCCCATCGTTCGCACAAACTGGAAATCGAAGTTGCCCTTGAATCGCCTCGGCATCCCGGCAGTGGCGCCAAACATCAGAGCGGCGACCTTTTGAGTGGAGGGGGCGGTTGATTTGTTGGAATTCGTATCTTGTATTCTTCCGCCATCAGCACTTTCCGATTCAGGAGTTGCAGTTGGATTTGTCTCCAATTCAGCCACGGGATTCATTTCATCTTCTCCTCGTCTTTTCCTTTTTGAAAGCGACGCCGCGCGGGTTTATATGATTGGTGAAAACTACCTCGCGTCTAGCTCGGAAGTGTGGCACTGCGCTGACGAGTAAGCTGTCCTCTTTTGCTCAAAACGCAAGAACCATGTTCTTTCCCTCTTTGAGTCTTGTCAGGTTCGCGCGACTTCGCGCTCGTAGAGCTGCGGCAGGAAATTCTCCAGCGAGCCCATCTCTTCGATGGCGTGCTTGAGCCATGCCTGTCCTTTTGGGTTAGGAAACATGAAGGCGCTGATCGGCTTCGAGAGCAACCAAAGTTTCTTGTTTCCCGGCGTGATCAGGCGATGTTCAAACCGCGTTCCGCCCTCCGTCTGATGGAAGTCGTGCTCCATCCGCACAATCGACAGGCCAGCGACGACGACGTTGTTGATGAAACCGGATTCGTCGAGTTTCTCTATTGTCGCGGTGACTTTGGTCTTGTAGCGGGGGTTCCGGGCGATGAATTCGCAAATCTGTATCTGCGCACCGGGACCGATTGAACCGTCCGGCCCGCGCCGCACGTAGCGCGCCCAACAGTGATCGAATGGATGGAAGACCCGATACCGGCTCAGAAGACGGTCCCCGATCTCGACTTCACCCTCAAGATGGCTGAACCACCAGACAAGCATCTTGGGAGTAACGCCTTTGAGGAATTCGTCAACCCAGAAACACCTGCGACCGTCTTTGAGAGTCTTAAGTCCGGACCGCGCCGAAGAAAGTGGCTTGAGTTCCCAAGGGAGCGAAAGCGGCTCGGGTAGCGTTGTCTCCAATTTTGCGCCTGCATCGTCCTTAGAGATCACTGACATTGCAAAATCAGTCACTTCAGCCCCAGGATTCATTTCTGTCTTTCGCGCCTCCGAGACTGATGCTGGAGCAGTGGCCGCTCCGCCTGCAACACCTCTTAATTCGGAAGCCGGATTTGGATTTGTTTTCACTTCAGTCACGGGGGTCATTTCAGTCTTCCTCTTTCTTTTTGAAGGTAGGCTTAGCGCGAGTTCCCGTGTCGAGGGCGACTCGCCACACTAGGAATAGAGCTTGTGTGGAACACCGGGCTCGGTCACGGTCTGCAGGTTGAAGTACTCTCTGATCTTAACGAGTTTGTCCTTGCGGATATCGCAGATCAGGACGATTGGCATCTCGATCTTCGTACCCGGAGCCGGCCTGTTCCTCGAAGCGGGCCATTTGTCGGTGACAACTGCCGTGTGCACATACTCCCAGCAGAGCTTCGTCCCGTCGGCATTGATGAAGACGTTTGTGGGTTTGATACCCGTTCCCGCCGGGTGATCTCGCCCCGCTACGGATCGTGTCGCCAGTTGCCTGATCTCATCGAGTCCACGGAACCTTTCGCCGGTTGCCACGATCAACCACTCTCCGTCTGGTGCGAAGAGATTGACCATGCTCTCAACATCGTCGGAAGTCATCGCATCCGTCATCGCCCGGACAATGCCGGTTTCGAGACCTGGATTTGGCTTCGTATTCGTTGTTTCTTTTGTCATTTCAGTCACGGGATTCATTTCATCTTCTCCTCGCCTTTTTCTTTTTAAAGCTACGCCGAGCGCGGGTTATCTGGTTGGTGAAAACTAGCCTCGCTTCTACCTCGGAACTGTGGCACTGAGCTGACGAGTAAGCTGTCCTCTTTTGCTCAAAAACGCACGAAACATTTCCTTTCCTCCTTTGAGTATTGTCAGGTTCGCGCGACTTCGCGCTCGTAGAGTTGCGGCAGAAAAATGCTCGAAGTGAACGTTGCAAGCTGGACGCACAGAATCACAGTCGCGACAAGCCTCGAAGCAGCTGAATGCTCAACGATTGTTCCCGTGTCACGGGCAAACCTTCCCTTACCGATAAGGTAAGGGTTGCCGACGACCCGTCCGGAATCGTGGAAAACGCCCCGTCTTTCTTTGGGCGGCATACCGTATGTTCGGTGCGCGGCGAATCTCTTTTCTTCCTTGCGTCGAACACCCTTATCTCAGAAGCGCTCTGCTGCCGCTGCGATGAAAGGTACGTAACTCGCTCTCCAGGGCGATCGCGAGCTCTCGAACCCCGCGTTGGATCTCCTTCCCATCCACCGCGGCAAATCCCAACTGTAGTCCTTCGCGCGCCATTCTGCCGTGGCTGTAACGGCTCAGAGGAGTCACCTCCACATCCCGCTTGGCTGCGGCAGCCGCAGCCAATTCGCTGTCGATCCCACCGGTCAACCAACCCGCAGTCTGTAATCCGGCCTCCACGCCTGAAATCTCCAGCAGTCCAGCGAGACTCTGCCCTGCGCATTCTAGGAGCACGGAGAGTCGCTCCGCATACACTTTTCGCATTCGCCGGAGATGTCGCCCGAAGTGTCCTTCGGTGATGAAATCGCAAAGCACCGCCTGTTCAAGCAGTGGTGCGTGGCGGCTGGTAACCGAGAGAGTCGCGGACACGGAGTCCACAAGGTCGGAGGGGACCACTAGGTATCCCAA
>CAVZZY010000004.1:0-187855 GCA_963779995.1 uncultured Acidobacteriaceae bacterium
GGGTTGGCGAGAGGGTGTAAATAAAACTGTGTAAACGGCCATGGGAAGGAGAAAATAGGAGACCCCCATGGCAATCGACAAGAAGTTGATCGACCAACTGCTGACCAACTACAAGAAGCCCGAGGATATCATCGGGGAGAACGGTCTGCTCAAGGAGCTGACCAAAGCCATTCTGGAGCAGGCCTTAAATGCCGAGATGACCGATCATCTGGGCTACGAGAAGCATGATCCGGCGGGTCACCACCGGGGCAACACGCGCAACGGAAAAAGCCAAAAAACCTTGAAGGGCGACTTCGGTGAGTTGGAGCTAGAAACGCCGCGGGATCGCCAGGCGACGTTTGCGCCCAAGATTGTGGCCAAGGGGCAGACACGGTGGACCGGCTTCGACGACAAGATCATCTCGATGTATGCGCGGGGCATGACGACACGCGAGATCCAGGGCCACCTGGAGGAGATGTACGGTATTGACGTTTCCCCGGCGTTGATCTCCAACGTGACCGATGCGGTGGTCGAAGAACCGCGGATGGCTTCTATAGCGCTGGGCCAGGGAAGGGGAACTACCCCCTTCCCCGGCACCCCATCCCCAAAAACAAAACCTGGCCGTTTACACAAAAGAATTGACACACCTGTTGGCGATGCTTTAGGAGGAAGTTCGCCGCTTTCGGCAATACGTAATGCATCGAACAGAGCTTTGAGTCGCCCATCAATGTCTCCGCTCTGAAGAATATAGTTTTGCTCCTCTGCGCGTAGAAAAAGGATTTCAAGACTGCATCGGAGACACAGTTCTTCTGTGACCAATGGAACGAACTTATATTTTCCCCGACTCCACTTTTCCCCCAATTCTTTCAGGCCTAGTTGAACCAACATATTATTTCGTTCTGGAATCGGTTTGTTGGCGAACATGACCCTGAAATCTGTGTTGACTGCATCGCCTTTTATTACGATCGTACTTCCACCCATCTGAGCCATGCGCCGGAGATTAGGATGTGTCTGCCAAAGCCGTTTTAGTTGGGAGTGGAATACGCGGCGAATGGAGTGCTTCTCTTCGCGTGGATTGTCATGACCGCCGCTATGCAGTGGGCCGCCATAAAGCAAGTGAAATTCCACTAGATTCTCACTTTCAATCGGCTCACCGGAGCCAACTTCCAAATATACGTTCTCGGCGATTTTGTGCACTCATATTTACCCCTCTTTCCTGCTAAGGTCACCAATATATGCCCTGTCACGGCATCCCAAGCCTACCGCATTTGGGTTAGGCAAGTCTATTGGCGCCCAGCAGCTAACCCCATGATTCCAATCACCGCCGGGGGGCAAGGGGGCCCGATACTAATTCATCACTTAGCTTACTAGTGAACATAGCGGGAAAAACGAAACACCGTTCATAAAATCGCACCCCAAAGGAGGCCACCGCCGACCCTGACACCTGCGACCTGACACCTTCCCCCTGCGCCATTACAATCTCCCTGTGCGCATCATCAGCCGCCAGAAAGCGATCTATTTCTTCCTCACGCTGGGCGTTTGCCTGGCAGCGCTCGCCGGTGCGGTTGGCAGCGGCTGGGTCATCCTCAACTGGCGCGAGGGCGTCAAGGTTTTTCTGGGCGTCATTTTTTTTGGCGCCATCGTTACGGGCCTCGTCCTCAATACGATTTTTCTGGTCCGCGAAATTCGCCGCAACGAGCAGCACGACAGCTTCATCAACGCCGTCACCCACGAATTGAAGACGCCAATCGCCTCCATCCGCCTCTACCTCGAAACCTTGCAGAGACGCGAGGTGGAAGAAGCGCAGCGGCGCGAGTTCTACGAGTTCATGCTGCTCGATACCGACCGCCTGCTGCACACCGTGGAACAGGTCTTGAAAGCGGGTGAGGCGGCGCAGAAGAAAAGCCCGGCGCAGCGCTTGCCGGTGGAATTCAACTCGCTGGTGCGCGAGTGCATCGAACTGGCGCGAGCGCGCCATCATTTGCACGCGACCAATCTCGACTACCGCGAGTCTCTGTCTTCATCTGCGCAAAACGGCAGCGGAGCGTGCGTGCTCGGCGATCCGGAAGAGTTGCGGACCGCGGTTTCGAACTTGCTGGACAATGCGGTGAAGTACTCGCCCGATGGCGTGCACGTCTCGGTGGAACTGGAGGCTCCCGATGAGAAGCGCGTCGTGCTGCGGGTGCGCGATCGCGGCGTGGGCATTCCCGAGCAAGATTTAAAACGGATATTCAAGCGCTTTTACCGGGTGACGCGCCGCTCGCTCTCGCAAGTCAAGGGCACCGGCCTCGGATTGTTCATCGTGCGCTCGATCGCCCGCAAGCACGGCGGCCGGGTTTTCGCCGAGAGCGAAGGCGCCGGGAAAGGAACCACCGTGACCCTGGAATTGCCCAGAAAACAGTTGCCCCGGAAAGTGACGGTAGCATGAGCCGGGTGCTGGTGGTGGAGGATGAGGCGCACCTGGCGCAGGGTTTGCGCTTCAACCTGCAAGCCGAAGGACACGCGGTCGAAGTTGCGGCCGACGGCGAGACCGCTCTCGACAGGCTGGTCGAAAAAAAAGAACGCTTCGACGCGGTCGTTCTCGACGTCATGCTCCCGGGCAAGAGCGGCTTTGATGTCGCGGCCTTGCTGCGTGAGAAAAAGAATTATGTGCCGATTCTGATGCTGACCGCCCGCGGGCGCCCGGAAGATGTGCTGGAGGGGTTCGCGTCGGGCGCGGACGATTACCTGCCCAAGCCTTTTGAGCTGGCCATTCTCATCGCCCGCTTGGAGAGCCTGCTGCGACGCAGTGTCTGGATGAAAAATGCCCGCCCGGCGCGCGCTGGCATGATCGCCGAAAAGACACTCGCTGACAAGACCAGGCCGGCGCCGCAGGGCCAGCCGGAAGCTGGCGGCGATACCTTCAGTTTTGCCGGCAAGTCGATTGACTTCCAGGAACTGGAACTGCGCTCGCTCGGAAATACCATCCATCTGACGGTGATGGAGGCGGAGTTTCTGCGCTATCTGGTCCGCAGTGCAGGCCGCGTGGTTTCGC
The DNA here is from genome assembly GCA_963779995.1 of uncultured Acidobacteriaceae bacterium. GTDB lineage: Bacteria > Acidobacteriota > Terriglobia > Terriglobales > Acidobacteriaceae > Acidiflorens. The sequence continues at coordinate 3,014 of CAVZZY010000004.1, forward strand.
GCAAAGCAATTCTCGAAGATGTGTGGGGATTGCACGAAGACACCGATACGCGCGCCATCGATAATTTTGTGGTCCGCCTGCGGAGGTACATCGAAGAAGATCCCTCGAGCCCGAAGCATTTGCAAACCGTGCGCGGAGTAGGGTACAGGTTTGTGCCCGAGCCGGAGTAGGCATGTGGCGTCTGGCTTCGGAGGTCAGCACATTCGACCGCGCCGAAACTGGCCCCTAGCCTGGCAAGCTCGCGTCACCACCAGAAGCTGAAAGCTAAGAGCCAAGAGCCAATAGCCAATAGCCAAAAGCCAAAAGCCCTCCATGTTAGATTCAAATCGTGCGCTCCATCCTGCAGAAACGCCCGCTGCGTTTTGTGTTCGCGGCGAACGTGATCTCCATGCTGGGCAGCGGGATGAACTCCGCCGCGGTGGCTTGGACAATCCTGCAGCGCACTCACTCCGAAATGGCTTTGGGCACGTTTGCCGCCCTGCAAACCATTCCGGCCATGCTGATGTTGCCCTTCATGGGCGTCATTATCGACCGCGAAGACCGGCGGCGACTGGTGATGATGCTGGATTTGGCGCGGGCGGCCGTCATTCTCGTGGTCACAGTCCTCGCCTTCCTGGGCCGCGTGCAAGTGTGGCAACTCTATCTGATGAATACGCTGGTGGCCGCCGGCTTTTGGATGTTCTGGCCAACCATCACCGCGCTGATTCAGGAACTGACGCCCAAGGGCGCGTTCGTACAGTCGAATACGCTTCTACTCGCTGGCGTCCAGGGTGGCTGGCTGATTGCCGGCGCGCTGGTTGGATTTGTTTATGAACACATTGGGCTGGGCGGGGTGCTGCTCATCGACGTGAGCACCTACGTCGTTTCTTTCTTGTGCTACTTCGCGGTGCGCCAGGGCCGGCATGTTGTACCGCGAGCCGTCGAACTCCGGCACGATCTGGAAGCTGCGGAAACCGCGGTCGGACGCTTCCTGCGCGAGATGCGCGAAGGGCTGGTCTTTCTGCGCGGGCATCCGAGCGTGGTTTTTCTGGGTACGAGTTGGGCTTTGTTTCTGGGCGCGATGATGACGGGAGTGGTGGTCACGGCGCCGCTGAGCGATCGTGTCTTCCACGCCGGCGCAACCGGCTACGGATGGTTGAACGGGGGATGGGGCGTGGGCGCATTTATGAGCGCTCTTTATGCTCCGGCGCTGATTGCGCGACTGGGAGCGCGCAGCGCGATCGCGCTTGCCATGCTGCTGCTGACATTTACCATGGCCCTTTCACCGTTTTCGCCCTGGCTGGCGATTGCCGTGCTCCTGTATGGACTGATGGGCTCGGCGCGGGGCGTCAGCGGCGTGGCCATGAATACCAGCCTGATGCAACAAGTCCCGCCGCATGTCATGGGACGCGTTCAGAACACTATCTATTTCTTTGGCACGTTTCTGCAGGTGGCATTGGGGCTGACGGTCGGCGCCGTGGCGTCGCGGATCAGCCTGGCAGCCGGGTTTGGCACAATCGCCGCCGTGTATGCGGTCGCATTTGGCAGCGCCTGCTGGCCGATGAAAGCAAGGCAGGCAGTGGCTTCGGTTGCGGAGTAGCTGCGGATTGTGTGGAGCGGATACTCTTGTCCGCTGCTCTTGACGTTGATTTTGAAGTTGATCCTTAAGATCAGGATCGATCCCAAGATCAAAGGGACAAGAGCGCCCGCCCCACACAAATTAAGGATGCTGTTATTCTTTCTCTTCTCCCGGGGGAGCGTCCATTCATGTTTGAGGACCTGAAAGGCCGGACGGCGGTCGTCTTCGGAGTGGCCAACAAGCGCTCGATCGCCTGGGCAATTGCGCAAGGGTTGCACGCCGCGGGCGCGAGCCTCGCCATCACCTATCAGAACGAACGGCTGGAGCAGGAAGCCAAAGACCTGATTCTGTCGCTGCCGGGCGCCGAAGCTTTCATGTGCGATGTTTCGAAGGACGAAGAAATCAACCAGCTTTTCGAAACCCTGAAAGCTCGCTACGGCAAGCTCCACACCCTCGTGCATAGCGTCGCTTTCGCTCCCGCCGAAGAGATGAAGGGCGACTTCGTGAACACCACGCGCGAGGGCTTTCGTATCGCGCACGACGTGAGCGTGTATTCGCTGATCGCGGTTTGCCGGGCTGCTGCCCCGCTCATGGAGGACGGCGGCAGCGTCATCACCATGACTTACTACGGCGCGGAAAAGGTTGTGCCCCACTATAACGTCATGGGCGTGGCCAAGGCCGCGCTCGAATGCACGGTCCGCTATCTGGCACAGGATCTGGGCCGGCGGAAGATCCGCGTCAATGCCATCTCGGCGGGGCCGATCAAGACGCTGGCCGCGCGCGGCATCGCCGGCCTGGGAGACATGCTGAAAGGACATGCCGAGCGCGCGCCTCTGCAACGCAATGTGGAAGTCGGCGAAGTGGGCAGCACCGGCGTGTTTCTGGCCTCCGACGCAAGCTCAGGCATCACCGGCGAGACCATCTACGTCGATTGCGGATACAACATCATGGGGTTCTGAAAAGATAGCGCCCGCTCGAATCTGTGCTAGTGCGCTCTAGAGTGGCATCCCTGGTGCCGCCATGTACCAGCCTTGCGCCAGGAATTGCTCGATGGAACGTTCTTGAATGCCTTCCTGCACACGCAGTTCGTCGTTCAGGAAATGGTAGGCAATGGTTCCCGCGCTGCGATCTACATTATGATCAATGCGGTCGATGCGAATGCGATTGCCCTCGCGATCGGCGCAGATCAGGCCCACTTTCAGATCTCGCTCAGCGGCTTTCCTGACGGTGGCTTCGGTTCTTGGAGGCAAGATTAGTATTTTCCGCGAAATATCGCCTGATCGATGTCCGGCCAGAACTCTTTTAATACGTTGAACACGCCGTCCAAGCCCACCTGCGTTCCCCAACGTTGATACGTTTTCACCCAAGGATTGGATTGTGCTGGGTAATAGGCGTTGCCGATACCCGCGGCCGCTCCAGCCCCCACGACCTCCGAAAGATTGAAGGTGCTCTTTCCCGCGTTGGTCCTGGTGATGAACAGCCGACTTACCGCATAACCGGTCCGCTTAATGAATCCGCCTTTGCCCATGGTGTAGTATCTCGGGTCCTCTTTCGTTGCCGCTGGCACGATCGCTTCCGTCATGTAGTTCTCTATGCCGCCGTCGACAAAGACGTGCCAGTAGTATCGACCGTAGCCCTCAGCGCCTTGCCCAAAGGACGGCTGCGATTTGCTGGCCATCGAAATTCCCGCGAGCCCTCCCACGAAAATGAAATCCGAGTAGTCGAACGTATCCTGGGTCGCCAGCCAGAGTCCACTCTTGAAACTCAGCGGAGGCAACTGCGTGTTGGCGCTGACCGCACGGTAATTTGGGACGATCCCCAGAATTCTCTTGGGTTGTTTGCCATACTGGTCATCGGGGTTATTTGGCTCTGCGGAGCCGATTCCGGGTGTCGGCGCGTCTGGCACAGAGGATTTTCCATTCGTTTTTGTCGCCGCTTGCTGAGGGTCCTGGGTGAGCAGCGAAACATCGTCAAGCCCCCGCCCTACCGTTCCTATCTGGGATTGCTCGCGCGCGCTCGTTGGTTCCTGAGCCTGAACAGACGAAGTTCCCAACGTCCCCGCCAGCGCTACCGCCATGCAAAACGATCGAATCGTCTTCAAATCTTCCCCCACACTCGTATTTTCCCTTTCGGGCCCTATCTGCTCTGCTATTCAAGCAATTCCCGCTGATCCTTCAAGGTTCGATTGTTTGAACCGGCGTTTGGATACATGCTGGCAAGTCGCGAGAGGAAACGGTTAAGTGCGAATTCCAGATCGGAAAGCCGTCAATCGGTTGCTTTCTGCTGATGGCGGGCATGTCTCCTTTGCAAATAGCCGTGAACATCCGGCCAAAACTCCTTCAGCTCATTCCCGAAGGCGTCGAGGCCCATCTGCACTCCCCAGCCGTTGAAACTCGACGAAAAACTACGATCGGCCGCGGGATAATAGACGTTGGAAATGGCAATCGCCGTTGCGTTGCCCGCAAACTCGGGAACGTTGAACATACTAACGCCGGAGTCTCGTCGGGCAACGAAAACACGACTGATGGCATAGCCAAAGCGGTGCACGAACGGGCCCCTGCCCAATCGAAAATAGCGAGGATCTATTTTTAGGATCGTGGGGAAAACTCCGCCCACCATGATATTGCCATCCACCTGATCGGCGAAAGCTGCTCCATACCGCTTCGCATATCCCTCCGCTCCCTGTCCGAACCCCGGCGAGGAGTTTTCCGCCTGGCGGATGCCCGCCACCACACCGATTATCGTGAATTCATAGGGGTCGAAGGAGCCCTTCGCTGCCATGGCGAACTTCTCCTTCCAGGAGACCGGCGCCACTTGCGACTGACCATCCACCGTCAAGTAGTTCGGCATCACATAAAACATCCGGTCGTTCTTCTTCTCCGTCTCTTTTTGGACCGGGCTGGTTTGATCCTGAGGATTACCCTGGGCAGACGGTTGGTCTCCGGGTTTGTCCTGCTTCGGAAGACTGGTCGCGGGCGGTTGGGCGGATTGGGCAGGGTCCGATGTTTGCGTCTGTGGGGCGTTTTGACCTGTGCAAAAAGTCGCAGAGGACAACACCGACACGGCCAGTACAAGTGCGGAACAGCCTAGTTTCAAGTTGATTATGGCTCCAAATATGGTTGAGATGCGCCCTGGCCCAATCTTAGCAGCCCGCCATTCCGCTTACGGGTGCCGGTGCAGCACGTGCACGGCGATATCCGGCCAGAATTCGCGGAACACGTTCGTCAGCATGTCCCGCCCAATCGCCCAGCCGTACTTCGTGGCGAGCGCTCCGGCAGTCCGGCTCCCGCTTGGGTAATACGCCACCGAAATGCCTTGCGCCATGGCCCTGCCTAGCACTTCGGAAACATTAAAACCGTTGTGACCGTGATAGTCCGGCGTGATCAAGATGCGAGACGCCGCATAGATCCCGCGTTTCCAGACACCGCCCTGACCCATCGCATAATAGCGCTCGTCCTGATGGAACACTGTAGGCAGAGCAAAGATAACCAGGTAGTTGCCGTCCGTCTTGTCGACAAGGCCTCGCCAGTAGTACCTGCCAAACCCAGCGATGCCTTTCCCGAGTTGCGAGTGTGCATTCGTCCCTTCGGCCAGGAGTGAAGTGATGCCCACGAAGATAAATGAGGAGTAGTCGAAGCTGTTCTGGGTCGCGATGATGAAGGCCTGCTTCGGCGTGGGCGGCGGCGGGATCGCGCCGGCGCTGACCGCGCGGAAATTGGGCATCACACCAAGGATGCGCTTCGGTTGCGGATTTGCAGACGCAGTGCCTTGGTTCGCAGGCGCCGCTCCCTGGTCCGCACTCTTCGCATCGGATTGCTTCGTATTGCTGCCCGTGCTCCACGTCCCGGACTGTTCCGGCGGCGAACTCTGCTGCGGACTTGGCGCATCGGGCAATGCCGTTTCAGGGGATTCCGCGGATAGGGCCGAACAAAGGGCTAAAGATAGGGCTGGTGCCAAAGATGAATCGCGCCCCGGGGACGCCAGGTTGTCTTTCGAATCGGGTCTCCCGGCCTGCGATCCGCTCTGGCCGGCACAAAGGGCGGCGGCCAACAGTAGGCAAAAAAACGCCAAATGCGTGCGTTTCAAGATTGCTTCAACTCCTTACTTTTGATTATGCAGATACGCCCGTCCGCAGACTTAACGGGTACAAAGCTGGATTCTGCGCTCAGTTTCCCCCACTCGCTCTTCCCCTACTCGTTCCAAGGTGATTTCCACGTTCCGATCGCTTCGCAAGCGAGCGAACTTGTTTCCCCACTCTATCAGTAGGATGCAGTTGGGTGCGAGCAAGTCGTCCAGGCCGAGCGTTTCCAGTTCGCGCTGGGTATCGATGCGGTAAAGATCAATGTGATACAGGGTGATGCGGGGTCCACGGTATTCGTGGACGAGCGTGAAGGTAGGACTGGTCACGTCCTCGGCAAGTGCGGCTTCGAACCCTTCCGCGATTCCCTTCACCAGGGTCGTCTTTCCCGCCCCAAGGTCGCCCTGCAGCAGCACAATGAGCGGAGGAGACAGCTCGGCGGCAAGCGCCCGCCCGAAAGCGATCGTTTCCTCGGCGGAGTGCGTGATGGTCTCGGTCGTCATCCGGAGGAGTCAGTATAGCGAAGCAGCGCGAAGGCAGGTGGCAGGTGTCAGGCCCGAGGTCTTTCCTGAGACCTGAGACCTGCTTTTCAGAATCCCGGCGGCGTCTGAATCTGCTCGGAAACCGGGTCCAGGAAACTTCGGTCCAGGGCGGAATCGAGCGCCATGCGCAGTTTGCGGTGGTCATCGTCCGCCAGGGCAATGAAGCGAAAAGGCTGCAGACACGCGCTCTGAAACTTGCGCGTCGGGTACAGCATTTCGGCCATGCCGTGGACGGCGCCCGAGCGCGTGTGGAAGGCGATCTCGACGAAATCTCCGGTGGAAAGCTCGTGCTGCAACTGCAGCAATCCGCCGTTGATCGAAATGCATTGCAGTTTTGCGCGCGCCCGCTGGCCGCCTTCGGCCATCACTGCGGCCGCGACCGATCCATTGAGTTGTACTCGGGGTGAACGCTGGTTGGAGTCGGTTCGGGGGAAGTGACTCATAGCCTATTGGACTATGCCCCCTCCGCTTGCGGCAGATTACGAAAGCGCCTGTACACGGGCGTATGCTAAACATGGACCAACGTGATTCTGCCTGTTGCCAGCAGTGATAACGGCAGTAACTTTTCCGGCTCGCGCCCAAAGGAGTACCTTTGGGCAGTAGGGTATTGATAAGACAATGTTTGCGCGATGTGAGGCATGCAGAGATATGCGTATTACTAGAGGGGCAAGACATGCAGTGGTGGCGGTTTGCTTGCTCGCGGGGTTGCTGACAGGCTGCTCGCGAGATCCGAACGTCCGCAAGCAAAAGTACCTGGAGAGCGGCCTGCGCTACTACTCCAAGGGCCAGTACCCCGAGGCTGAGATCCAGTTCAGGAACGCCATCCAGGTTGATTCGCGCTTCGCCGAGGCCCACTACCAACTGGCGCTGGCGGCCCTCAAGCTGGAGCAGTGGCAAACCGCCTACCAGGAACTGTCGAAGACCATCGAAATCCAGCCCGACCATTACGCCGCGCACCTTGACCTGGCCAACCTGCTGATCCTTGGTCGTCGGTTTAATGACGCCAAGGAGCATCTGGACCTGCTCGTGCAAAAACAGCCCAACAATCCCGCGGTGTACACCGCACGTTCCAACTACTACGCCGGTATGACTAACACTGCTGCCGCGCTGGCGGACCTGCAGAAGGCGCTGCAACTGGACCCCAAAAGTTCTGACTCTTATCTCAATTTGGCCATGCTCCAGATGCACGGGGAACAGTGGGATACGGCGGAGGCGAGTTTCAAGAAAGCGGTCGAACTCAGTCCCAAATCCACGATTGCACTGGTCTCGTTGGGGAATTTTTATCAGATTCGCGGCCGATTTCCCGAGGCGGAAGATTTATTCCGGCGGGCCATTGCGGCCGCACCTGACGATCCCAATCCCAGGCTCTCTCTTGCCCGCCTGTACATAGCGGAAAACAAGCCCGGCCAAGCCGAAGAATTCCTGCGTCAATCGAAAAAGGATTTCCCCAATAATTCCGAGGGCTACCGCATGCTCGGAGGCTTCTATTACGGCAATAACCAGCTCGATAAAGCCACCGCTGAGTATGCCTCGCTTTATAAAGACCATCCCAAGGACATGGTGGTTAAGAAAAATTACATTCAGCTGCTCATTCTCACCGACCGGATTAACGATGCCCGCAAGCTGAATGACGAAGTCATAAAGGCGAGGCCCGATGACCAGGACGCCCAGATCTACAAGGGCGAGATCGAGATTCGCAGCGGCAAGGCCAGCGATGCCGTTAACACCCTGCAAGCCGTCTTGAAGAATGATCCCGATAACGCTGTGGCCCATTACCAGCAGGGCTTGGCCTTCGACCAACTGGGCAACACCAACCGGGCGGAAGCAGAGTGGCGCGATGCCGTTCGACTGCGCCCTGACATTGTGGAAGCGCACCGCGCGTTGGCGGGCGTGGCCATCCACCGGGGTGATTTCAGTGGCCTCGCGCAGGAAGCGGACCAGATCATCGCCCTGCTGCCCGATGCGTCCGACGGATACCTGCTGCGCGGGGTGGCGGAAATCGCTCGCAAGCAGTATGCGACCGCGGATGACTATATTCATCGGTCCCTGGAAAAGGAGCCCAACAATCCGGCCGCTTATTTGCAGTTGGGCAACCTGCGTTTGGCGCAGGGCCAGTATGCCGAAGCGCAACAAGCCTATCAACAGGCGCTGGATCACGATCCGAATTCCACCGATGCGCTCGGCGGCGTGCTCAGCGCAGACGTCATGCAGAAGCAGCCCGACAGAGCCATCGCTGCCGCCCGAACACAGTTGGCGAACTATCCCAGGAACGCCGGGTTTCACATCCTGCTGGGCCAACTTCTCATGGAACAGAAAAAGGATCTAGCGGCGGCCGAAGCGGAGTTCAAACAAGCCTTCGACTTGGATAAGAAGAACAGCGATGCGCTGGTTAAGCTCGGCCTGGTGCAAGACGAACGCGGCGCCCCCGATCAGGCGCTGCAGACCTATCTCGAGGGCTCGAACCTCAATCCCAGGGCGATCGCTTTCTACCTTCTGGCTGGTGGCATCTACGAGAGCAAGGAGGATTGGGATCACGCCAAGCAGCAGTACCAGAAGGCGCTTGAGATTCAGCCCGACAATCCACTGGCCTCCAACAATTTGGCCTACGTGATGCTGCGAGCAGGGTGGCAATGTGGACGTTGCTTTCGCGATGGCGCAGACGGCCCGCCGTCAGCTTCCCGATAATCCAAACTGTGCCGACACGCTGGGCTGGGCTTTCTATCACAAGCACGTGTACACATCCGCCATTGGCCTGTTCAAAGAAGCGGTCAAGAAGGAACCGGAAAACGCGCTCTTCAACTTCCACCTGGGACTCGCCTACGCCAGGAACGGTCAAGCCGCGCTCGCCCGGCAACAACTGGACCGCGTGCTGAAGCTCAAACCGAATTCCCCGGATGTGGACGAACTGCGAAAGGCAGTGGCCGAGATCAAAGGGTAGGGGAACGTCTGCCGCGAGCCCGTCTCTATACCGGCAGTTCTTCCTGCATCCATCCACCCGCGGCTTCAAGCTTCGGCTCGGCAGCAAGATCCAGAATCAGCTTTTCAAGCACCATCCGCTTGCTGGTAGGATTCGAGCGCAGCGCCAGATCGGCTTTTGCAACCAGCCGAATGGCCCGCGTCAGTTCCCGCTTCGATTTGTAGCGCCGCGCCTGCCGGATGATATCGTCGGCGGCAAACGGAGGCACGCGAAAGCCCTGCCACAATGCCGCCCAAAGCATGCGCTGGTCGCGCACGTTGCGCTCCAGGATGACCAGCATCTGGCGAAAAGTCTTGGCAAGCATGTAGAGATGCCCGATGGCAGCTTCTTCGCCGTCGCCGGTCGAAAGCAGTGCATCGAGGATTTCGAGCGCGCGCACGCGGTCCTTCGATGAAATCGCGTCGGTCAACTCATAGAGCGAACGTTGTTTCGCGGCGAGCACCATGGTCTCGACATCGCCAAGCGTGATTTTTTTCTTTTCGCCGACGTACAGAATCAGCTTCTCCAGTTCGTTCGACACCATCATCATGTCGCCGCCCAGCGCATCCACCAACTCGCGGGCGCCGTCGGCGTCGATCTTGACCTCGCGTGTGAGGCAATACTCGCCAATCCAGCGCACCGCTTCCCCTTCTTGCACGCGAGACAGTTCGACAATGCCGCAGAACGGGCCAAGGTCTTCGCGAATCTTCTGGTAGCGGTCTTTGTCCGTCATCTCCATGCGGCGGGCATCGGCCGGAATGCTGATGTGATCGGCAACAAATATCAGAAGCGCATCGGGATTGGGATTCTTGCAGTAGGCCTCGATGGCTCCAATTTTTTCTTCATTGGAGCCGCGGCCAAACAGCGTCTTCACGCCGCGCACGAAAAATACCTGAAACGGCGCCATCAGCGAGGGCGTGCGGGCACGATCCAGAACTTCATTCAGCGAAGTCTCGGCGAGGTCGAACTCAAACAAGCCGAAATCACGCGAGTCGGGCGCGACCAGGTGCTCAAGAATGGCATCGCGGCAGCGCTTGCGAAAAAACGCTTCATCGCCCACCAGCACATAAGCCGGCTTCAGCTGGCGCGACTCGAGTTCCGAGAAAAAGCGGTCGGCCTGACTGAAGGCGCGCATATCAATAGCCCTCCAACATCAGTAGGCCTCCAGGATATTAGCCACCAGAGTACGCGCAAAATCCCGCGACAAGCGATCGACCGCCGGAGAATCTTCCTGAAAAAAACTGGGGAGGTTGCTCGATATTTCGTACTGCTCGTGAAAAAGATAGGAAGGATTATCGAAGATCACCTTGCCCTGTCGGTCGGTCAGCGTGACCTGAACGCTCACCGTGACCAAAGCGCTGACGGCGCGTCCGGACGTGGAATCGTAGACCAGCGGATTCGCCGACGCCGATAGAACCGTCGCCTTCAGCACCGCATCCGCGTCGCCATTGGCTTCATGGATCACATGGTACTGCGTGCGAGCGTTGAATTCGCGCACCACGGCATCGGTCAAGAGTTGCTCGATGCGAAACGTTTGGCTGTGGCTCACGAAACCGGGAATCGCGATGCTGTGGATATTCTGCGGCAGTTCGACCGCATTTCCGGCCCGATGGTAGCCGCAGCCCATCGATATCAATATCAGTATCAACGTCGAGCCCATGCCCACTCGCAGTGCAATTGCGGTCGCCCACTTGCGTGTGGCGCGGACACTACTGTCCGCGGCCTTTGCATTTGCTCTCCCGGGCCCCCGACGGGAGTGTCCGCGCCCCACCGATCGCTTCGCCGTCCATCGCATCATTGAATCTGACCTCTCGGCCGGGATGCGGTCATGGTCTCAGCGCATTCGATCGCGGTCAACGCGGCGACCCGCAGGTTGTCGGTAGTTGCCCACAGCCAAGCACCGTTTTTGTGATTGGCGTCGTTGCTGATCGCGACCTGGATGTCTCCCTGACCGGCAGCGCTCACATTGGTGGGCGTATCCTCCGGGCTGCCGCTCACCACCACGTGCTCTCCGGCCAGGGCTCGCGACAAATCTGCGATTGCGACCGGCTTTTCCATCTCCAGGTAAACCGAAAAGCCGTGCCCGTGGAAGACCGGCGCCTGCAGCACCTGCAGCGCAGGCTCGGCTGCGCCGCCGGCTATGCGCCGATAGTGTTTCCGGATTCTTTGCGACACCGCATCCAGCGCCAATTCCGATCTCTGTCCGTAGCGCGGCACCATGTTGAAGGCCACCTGGATGTCGAACACATTCTTCGGCAACTCCTGGAAGGAGAGCAGATTCACCGTCTGCTCGTGCAGTTCGTCCATACCCTTCTGGCCGTTCTCCGACGCCGGTTCAAACACGGTCGCCACCATGCGCTCGATTTTGCCAGCCTTCTCGCTGCGCAATGCGAGCAACGCGAGCACCGTCGCCGCGGGATGGGCCACCACCACCGGCCCCGGCTGCAACTCCGGAGCAATGGGCTGCCCGGTCTGCCGTTCGATCCAGGGCGAGCGGACCGACGCTCCCGCTTCATCTTCCAGCGCGTACGACAGATCCACGATGGTATCGCCCAAGTCGCGCGCCACCTTCCAGTTATTGCGCGTCGAGCGCGGGTCGGAAGCGAAGAAGGCGAAGTCCACGCTTCTCGAACTGTTCCGAGCGGATACTCTGGATAAAGCTGATCTCGTCGCCCGCCGCTTCCAGTTGCCCGAGAGACTCGTCGTCATCCAGCAACCGGACATCGACCGCAGGAAAATTCCGTTCACGCAGGATCTCCGCAATCTCTTTGCCCTTGAGCGATGCCGCGCCCACAATCGCCACCCGATAAAAATTCGTGCCGCGGAGATCGGCCTGCGAACTGGCGGACTTGGAAAGGGGAGTTTTCGAAACCGGACTCATGGGGTCTGAGATGCCTCCCGGTACGCCGGAGGTGCAGGCGGCCTCTTGCGACGGAAGATCCACTGCAAGCGCCACAGCACGCCGGAAGCCATGTATAGAATCGCGATGGCGAAAAGCGCCGGGCGCGAAAAGAACCAGATCGAAGCGCCCACCACGCCAAACAGCACAATCAGGCGGAAGGGATGCCGCGAACGGAAATCAATATCCTTGAAGCTATAAAAACGCCAGGTGCTGACCATCAGATAACCCACCACCACCACCATCATCAACCAGCTCATCGCCGTCCACCACGAAATCACCGGCTCTCCGGCGGAGTAGTGGACGACCGCCGCAATCACTCCCGCCCCCGCCGGAATCGGCATGCCCACAAAATATTTCTTCCCCGGACGTCCCGGATTGGAAGGCTCAGGATTTTTCGCAATATTGAAGCGGGCCAGGCGGCTCGCGCCGGCGATAAGAAAAGCGAAGCAGGCGATCGAACCCCCTTGTGTGATCTTCAAGTGCAGGTCAGGGGCAATCCCGCCCCCCGGCAACAGATGAAATCCCCACATCCAGGCCAGCAGCGCCGGCGCAACCCCGAAGGTAATCACGTCCGCCAGCGAATCGAGTTCCCTGCCGAAATCGCTGGCGGTGTGGGTCATGCGCGCGATGCGGCCGTCCAGACCGTCGAACAATACGGCAAAGCCGATGGCCATCGCGGCGTAGTCCAGGTGCCAGGGTTCAGCCGGGCTGCCATGCACGGTTTGCAAAATCGCGTAGAAGCCCAACGCGATATTCGCCGTGGTGAAGAGCGAAGGCAGTATATACATGCCCTTGCGCAATTTTCCCCGCGGACGGTCCGACTCACGACGATGCGGCTCTAGCTCCTCCATGTTCCCAGCTCTTTCATTTCAACCCGCCTCCCGCTCCCCGGCCACGCCGGCGTGAATCGCCTGCGCGACCGGCTGCACAACTGGCAACCAGGCAAGCACCGTGGCGCCTCCCTTGACCCGGTCGCCGGGCTTCACCTGGATCGCCGCATCGCGATCGAACAGCACATCCACCCGAGACCCAAACTTGATGAGCCCAACCCGCTCGCCGCAGGCCACATGGTCTCCCACTTTAAAATTGAAAACGATACGGCGCGCGATCAAGCCTGCAATCTGCTTGAAGATTACTTTACGGCCTTCGCCTTCCACGGTGACGATGTTCTGCTCGTTCTCCTCCGCCGAATGCGCTCCCATGGCGTTAAGGAACTGGCCGCGCTGATAGCGCACCTCGCGGATCACGCCCGCAATCGGCGAACGGTTCACATGCACATCGAAAACGCTCAGAAAAATGCTGATCCGGTTGCGCGGGTTTCCGCCCGAAGCCACCACCGAAACATCCGTCACCTTGCCGTCCCCCGGAGAAACCAGAGGAACGACGCTGCCGGAAGCTTCGGGAATCCGACGCTCCGGATCGCGGAAAAACCACAGAAAGAAAGCTGCCAGCAGCAACACCGGGAGGGCGTAAGGCCATGCCGCCAGCCACGCAATCACGCCCGCAGCAAGAACCGAGCCCACACCGTAGAAGTATCCGTCTCGCACCATGGAATTTAGTCAGCACAATTATATGGTGTAAGTGGTTTGGCCGTTCGCTGTTCGCGGTTCGCCGTTCGCGGTTTCCGTAGGCACTGCGCCTTTTCAAGCAAACAGCGAATGGCGATCATCGAACCACGAAACGACTGTTTATTTGGCGCTCGCCAAGACTGCGGCGTAGTGGTCTATCCAGCGTCGCTGCTCCCCTGTCTCTGGAACTGCGGTTCCCCGCGCGGCGCTCAGGGTCTTGACCGCCGCTTCCGAGGTCATGCCCTTCGTGACGAGCAGGCAGGCTGCCACCAAACCAGTCCGGCCGATCCCTTGTCGGCAATGGATGACAACATTCTTCCCCGCCGAAAGATCGGAATCGAGCCGATCCAATGCAGCCGATACTTCCGATTCCGAGTTCGGCACCTGACGATCGGGGATTGGCAACGAGGCGAAGTTCATCCCGCGCGCCGTCGCTTCGTGCTCTTCGCGCTTGAGATCAAGTTCCTGCTCCTCCTCGGGAGTCAGCAAAGAAAGCACGGTATCGATTCCAGCCCGGCGCCAGCCCGCTATTTCATCCTCCAGCCAGTCGCCGCCGCGAGGACGCGCGGCCAAGGCCAGTTTTCCGGGCCAGGGGCCATCCACCCAATAGAACTCCGTCCGCATCGCTTAAGAATCCCCTTTCACGATGATTTCTCGTGGAAGCGCATCAACATCCACGCCTCGTCTGCGACGAATGCAAATTCTATGATTTCCGTCGAGTATAGTTCCATCCGGTCTCGTTTTAAGGGAGTGTTTCTCGCCTGGCAGCAGGGAGTTCTGTAGAACCTCAGTTGTGCAACGTTCCATTTCGCCCAGTTTTGCGGGATTGAGCGAAGCATCCGGGTGGAGCGGCCTCAGCGGAGGGTCCGGGGGAGGATCAGACATTACTTTGACCATCGCGAGACCGGCTGCTAGAGGGCGTAGGTCTCCACCGACATTCTGCATAACTCCGATATTCTACATAACTGCAATAAAAAAAGGCGCTTAGACGCGCCGGGTATAATCGCATGGCTCAGGTGAAGCCGTGGCTCTTACTGCCTTCGGACCATCTTACTCAGTCCTTTTAATCTACGCAGACTGCCGAACCCGCTGCTCCATCGTCTGCATCTGGTCTTTGAGGCGCAGCTTTAGTTTCTTTAGCCGCACTTCTTCCAGTTTTTCGTCGTCTGTGAGGTATCGCTTTTGTGTGAGGGATTCCAGCCGTTGGGAATATTGCGAGTGCTCCTGAACCAGTCGCTGGAACTCATCCTGACCGGTCAGGAGTTGCTCTCTCGGAGTCAGCATCCTTGCCAGACCTCCTGCTATTTATTACTGCACAGTTAAAAAGTAGCACAGGGTTCGGTACGGTTCAATGAGATTTCCTGGAGAAATTTCGCCCGTCGGGCAGGAGGGCGTGGGACGCGATGTTGCACAGAAAATAGTGCAAGAAGCCGCGGCCTTCCAGCCAGGAACACCCGGATCGCGCTACCCAGCCGCTACTTGCGCGTACACTTTCGTTGACAAGCGCGTCGGCGCTGGGCTATCCTTAAGCTCTTTGGAAGTCCTGCGGCTGCCCCGCCTGGAACACCTAGCGCGCGTTCTGCGTGGATAGATGATATTGATCAGGGCACTCAGCGGTCTTCATAAGTTCTTTAATTTCTGGGAGATTTCCGATGTCAACCTATTTCCCCAAAGAGGGAGATATTGCGCGCAAGTGGTTTGTGGTGGATGCTACCGGGCTTCCGCTCGGCCGCCTTGCCTCGCGCGTAGCCCGCATTTTGATGGGCAAAGAGAACCCCAAGTACACGCCCTTCATCGACACCGGCGATCACGTGGTCATCATCAACGCCGAGAAGGTCAAAATCACCGGCATGAAGGCCGATCAGAAGGTCTATCATCGCTACACAGGTTATCCCGGCGGACTGCGCTCGGAAGAAATGAAAAAGCGCATGGTCCGCAAGCCGGAACTGGTGATTGAAGACGCTGTGTCGCGCATGCTACCCAAGAACAAGCTGGGCAAGCAAATGTTTACCAAGCTGAAGGTTTACCGCGGCGATAAGCATCCGCACGAGGCGCAGAAGCCGGAAACAAAGGTGTTTGCGTAAGGCAGCTATTGGCTTTTAGCTCTTGGCTTCTAGCAAGCTGGTCACAGTAACAGAGAAGTTTCGCAAGACTTTTTGGAAAGGTTGAAGCGCGAAGTTTTTGGCTAATGGCTAAAGGCTAAGTGCTAAAAGCTTACATGGCAGAACTGGTGCAATACTACGGAACCGGACGCCGCAAGGCGGCGATCGCGCGCGTTTTTCTTCGTCCTGGCAGCGGCGAGTTCAAGGTCAACGGCCGATCATTCGAAGAATACTTTGTGACGCCCTCGCAGCGCATCAGCGCGAAGTCGCCGCTGGTCTCGACCGAGACCACCGCCAACTTCAACGTGCTGGCCAACGTCTGCGGCGGCGGAATCGCTGGACAAGCCGACGCCGTGCGTCTCGGCATCACGCGCGCGCTCATGGAGTTCAACGCCGAACTGCGCAAGAAGCTCAAGGCCGAGGGCATGGTGACTCGCGACCCGCGCGCCAAAGAGCGCAAGAAGTACGGACAAAAAGGCGCAAGAAAACGCTTCCAGTTCAGCAAGCGGTAAGGATTGAAGTTAGTTTTACTGACAGCTGAGAACTGATAGCTGACAGCTTTTTAGGTGTTCAATTCATCCCCCCACCTCCCCGAGGCGGGGTGGACGGGAATGGCAATCCGGAAAATGCAGTTGCCGGTTGCCAGCAGCCAGTTCCTGTTGGATCTCCACTGGTTACTGGCAACTGGCAACTGATAAACCCCGGATGCAGACCAACTGAGGAGGTTGATTGGCAAACATCACGATGAAGGAGTTGCTCGAAGCTGGCGTTCACTTCGGGCATCAGACCAAGCGGTGGAACCCGAAGATGAAGGAATTCATCTTTGGTGAGCGCAATGGTATCTACATCATCGATCTGCAGAAGACGCTGAAGATGTTCAAAGAGGCGTCGAAATTCGTGCAGGACCTGGCCGCCGAAGGCAGAATCATCCTCTTCGTGGGCACCAAGCGCCAGGCCCAGGACGCAATTGCCGAAGAAGCGCAGCGCTGCTCGATGTTCTACGTCAACCAGCGCTGGCTGGGCGGCCTGTTAACCAACTGGGTAACCGTGCAGAAATCCGTCAAGCGGCTCAAGGAACTCGACGAAATGGCCACCGATGGCCGCTACGATCTGCTTCCCAAGAAGGAAGTGATCAAGCTCGAGCGCGAGCGCAAGCACCTTCAGGCGAATCTAGCCGGCATCAAGAACATGACCCGGTTGCCGGATGCGATCTTCGTCATCGATTCGAACAAAGAGCAGATCGCGGTGCGCGAATCGCGCAAGCTGGGCATCCCCGTGGTCGCCGTGGTCGACACGAACTGCGACCCGAGCGAAGTGGATTACGTGATCCCGGGCAACGACGACGCTCTGCGCGCGATTCGGCTGTTCACTTCGAAGATATCGGAGTCGATTGCCGAAGGCGTCCATGCTAGGGACGACAAGCAGACGGCGGACATTCAGGCAGCGGCAGAAGCCGAACCGGCGGTCGCAGCCGCGGGCGCTGAAGAATTGCCTGCCGAGGTCGCAACGGAAGGCGGAATTGCCGCTGCCGGCCCCGACGGCACGGGTCCCGAAGGTGAAGAGATCCGCATGGAAGACGTGCTGGGCAAGGGCACGCGCAAGCGTCCCTCAGCCGCCACGGAAGACGTCGACGAGTTGCAGGCCGAGACGCGCCGGTTCTAGGGCGGCGCTGCTGGCTACTCGCAGGGACCAGATCAGACCCGCGCAGCTTGTCTGTGCGCGGGTCGAGTTTTATAACCGCAAGTTTCAATTGAAGGAAAAATTCCGAATGAGCACCACTATGGCAAACATTTCTGCTGCCCAAGTAAAAGAGCTCCGCGAAAAAAGCGGAGCACCGATGATGGATTGCAAACAGGCCCTGACCGAAGCCAAAGGCGACCTGGAACAGGCGATCGTCCTGTTGCGAAAAAAGGGCGTTTCGGTCGCAGCCAAGAAAGCGGCGCGCGTCACCAGCGAAGGTTCCGTGGGCTACTACATTCACGCCGGCGGCAAAATTGGCGTGCTGGTCGAGGTCAACTGCGAAAGCGATTTCGTCGCGCGCACCGAAGACTTCAAGGAACTCGTCCACGACGTCGCCATGCACATTGCGGCGAGCGATCCGAAGTTCGTCCGGAAAGAAGACGTCACTCCGGAAGCCTTCGAGCGCGAGAAAGACATTTATCGCGCCCAGGCCGCTGCTACCGGCAAGCCCCCTGCGGTGGTCGAAAAAATCGTGGCCGGCAAGATGGAAAAGTTCTACGAAGAGGTCTGCCTGCTGGAGCAGCCCTTTATCAAGGACCAGACCATCAGTATCTCGCAGTTGATCGCCGCCAAAGTGGGTAAACTCGGCGAGAACATCGCCGTGCGCCGCTTCGCCCGCTTCAAAGTCGGCGATGTGGCCGCTACCGTCGCCTTCGTCAGCAGCAAGCCCGACAAACCCGAGGAGGGTGGCGCAGCATCCGCTCCGGTTGCCAAGTAGCAGCCGAATATCAGGGGCGCTGCGGCGCCCCTTTTGATTTATGCTCTCGCAAGAGCCCTTCGCCGACTTAACCAACGATCTGTCATCCTGAGCGACCGGGGCCCCCAGCAAGCCGCTCTTGCTTGTTGGGGTTGGGGGAGCGAAGGACCTGTGCAGTTGCGTTTGCCAGGCTGCTGCTGAGAACTGAGAACCGGGAACTGAGAACTCTTATGTCTGAACCCATCTTCAAGCGCATCTTGCTGAAAATCTCCGGCGAAGCCCTGGCCGCCGATCAAGGCTTCGGCATCGACACCTCACGCATTCATGAAGTGGCGGCCGAACTCGCCGAAGTGCGCAACCTCGGTATCCAGTTGGCCATCGTCGTAGGCGGCGGCAATTTCTTTCGCGGGGTTGCCGACCAGGCAAAGAACATGGATCGCGTCTCCGCCGATCACATGGGCATGCTGGCCACCGTCATCAATTCGCTGGCGCTGCAGGACGCGCTCGAAAAGCAAAACGTCTTCACCCGCGTGCAGACCGCCATCGAGATGAACCAGGTAGCCGAGCCCTTCATCCGCCGCCGCGCCATCCGCCATCTCGAAAAAGGACGCGTAGTCATCTTCGCCGGCGGCACCGGCAATCCCTATTTCTCAACCGATACGGCCGCCTCGCTGCGAGCCATGGAAATCAAGGCCGATGCCATCCTCAAAGCCACCAAAGTGGACGGCATCTACGACGCCGACCCCATGAAAGTGAAGGATGCCAAGAAGTTTTCCACCCTTACCTACATGGATGTTCTGAAACTGGGCCTCAAGGTGATGGACTCCACCGCCATTTCGTTGTGCAAGGACAACAATCTCCCCATCATAGTTTTCAACCTCAACCAGCGCGGCAATATCCGCCGCGTAGTGCTCGGCGAAAAGATCGGCTCGCTGGTAAGCGCGTAGAAGCTGTTAGCTTTTAGCTAAGAACCAAAAGCCAACAGCCAAAAGCGGTTTATAATTGCCGGTTTTAATTTCAATGCATACTAGGAGCCCCGACCTATGGCTCATCCTGCCCTGAAAGAAGTTTTCGCCCAACTGAAGACGCGAATGGAGAAGGCGGTGGAAGACTTCCGCCGCGAAATGACCGCCACCCGCACCGGCCGAGCGAACGTGCACATGCTCGACACCGTTTCGGTCGACTATTACGGCTCGCAGATGCCGCTCAACCAGATCGCCCAGATTCACGCGCCCGAGCCGCAAATGATCACGGTGCAGCCCTTCGATCCCTCTCAGCTCGGGGCAATAGAAAAAGCCATCCGCAGCGCCGATCTCGGCCTCAACCCGATGAATGACGGCAAGATGGTGCGCGTCCCCGTGCCCGCGCTCACCGAAGAGCGCCGAAAGGACATGGTGAAGCACCTGCACCGGATTCTCGAAGAGCACCGCACCGCGGTGCGCAACATCCGTCGCGACGGCAACGACGCCATCAAGAAGACGCTGAAAGACAAGAAAATTACCGAAGACGACGAGAAGCGCGCCCTCGACGAAATCCAAAAGCTCACCGACGACGAAATCAAGAAGATGGAAGAGATGAGCAAAGCCAAAGAAAAAGAAGTCCTGGAATTCAAGTAGAACAGTTGCCAGCTACCAGTTGCCAGTTGCCAGAAAAACCGGGGTTGGGTACTGGCATCCGGAATTTCAAGGAACTGCATCGTGTGAGCGAGAAAATGACGGAACGAAACAGAGCTATCATTGCCAATGCCGCCATCGTTGTAGGCTTGACATGGTGCTACTTCAGGGGATACCCGCCGAAGATAATCTTTGGGTGCGGAGTTCTCCTGCTGGCGTTTGCAAACGGGTTGATGTACCTGAAGCGTCGGCGCTCATCAACGCAAGTTTAGGACACTACTGGCAACTGGTAGCTGGCAACCGGCAACTGGTTTCGCTTTATAATCCAGGGAATGAAGCGCGTCGTCCATGCCGCCTGCCCGCACGACTGCCCTGATGCCTGCGGCGTCCTGATCACCATCGAAGACGGCCGCGCCACCAGAATTCAGGGCGATCCCGAGCATCCCGTTACCCGCGGATTCCTCTGCGCCAAGGTCGCCAAATATCTAGACCGCGTGTACTCGCCGGATCGTGTGCTCTATCCGATGCGACGGGTGGCTCCCAAAGGCCCGTGTGGCGCGGGCGCCCCCGCCCGCGAGGTTTTCCAGCGCATCTCCTGGGACAAGGCTCTCGACGAGATTACGCACCGCTTGCGCCGTATCATTGCCGAATACGGCCCCGAATCCATCCTTCCCTACTCCTACGGAGGCACGCTCGGCGCGCTCAACGGCGCTTCCATGGACCGCCGTTTCTTCCACCGCCTGGGAGCTTCGCAACTGGAGCGCAGCATCTGCTCGACCGCCGGCGAAGTAGGCCTGAAGTCGGTGATTGGCATCAAGCTCGGCACCGAACCCGAACAGTTTGCGCATTCGCGCTACATCATCGCCTGGGGCTCGAACATTCACGGCAACAATGTTCATCTCTGGCCTTTCATCGAAGAAGCTCGCCGCAAAGGAGCGAAGCTGGTCGTCATCGATCCCTACCGTACGCGCACCGCGAAGTGCGCCGACTGGTACCTGCCCATCCATCCCGGCACCGATGCCGCGCTCGCTCTCGGCCTGATGCACGTCATCATTAACGAAAATCTTTTCGACGCCGACTACGTCTCGCGCTATACCGTGGGTTTCGAAGACCTGAAAGCTCGCGCACAACAGTATCCACCGGAAAAAGTTGCCCACTGGACCGGCATATCCGCCGACGACATCCGCAAACTCGCCCGCGAGTATGCCACCGAGCGCCCGTCCGTGATTCGCGTCAACTACGGCATCCAGCGCTCCGACCGCGGAGGCATGTCCATACGTGCGGTCACCATGCTGCCCTGTTTGATCGGCTCGTGGAAAGAACTCGGCGGCGGACTCCAGCTCTCGCTCAGCGGTTCTTACGGTTTGAATCGCGAAGCGCTCGAAATGCCCGAGTTGATGCAAAAGGCCCTGGGACGCCCCGCCCGCATCGTCAACATGGTGCAACTCGGCAGCGTGCTGAACTCGCCGAAGATGGTGCCGCCCATTCAGGCGCTCTTCGTGTACAACTCGAATCCCGCAGCCGTCTGCCCCAATCACAACAAAGTCGTCCGCGGCCTAATGCGCCCCGATCTCTTCACCGTGGTCCACGAGCAGTTCTTCACCGACACCACCGACTACGCCGACATCGTGCTCCCCGCCACCACTTTTTTCGAGCACAAAGACCTGCAGACCGCTTACGGCCACTACTACCTCCAGGTTTCGAATCAGGCGATGGATCCCGTCGGCGAATGCCGCTCCAATGTCGAGATGTTCCGCGCGCTCGCCGAGCGCATGGGTTTTGAAGATGACTGTTTCCGCGAAACGGTGGATTCCATGATCGACCGCGCCCTGGATTCGCCCAACCCGTGGCTAAAAGGGATCACCCGCGATCGCTTGGAACACGAGCCCAGCATCCGTCTGAACTTCCCCCCGAACCACGTAGGGACGGCCGCCCTCGGCCGTCCAGCCGAGCAAACCGGGGCCCCCGTCAAGCCCGGTGTTGGCTTGACGGGGTGGAGAAGCTCGGCAGAGAATGCAGCCCCCTTCCTACCCTTTGCCCAAGGCAACTTCCCCACGCCCAGCGGTAAGGCCGAGTTCTACAGCGAAACTCTGAAGCGCCAGGGTCTCGATCCGGTCGTAGCTTTCACGCCGCCCGACGAATCCCGCCACGGATCAGCATCGAAAGCCGCCGGCTTTCCGCTCGAACTTCTCGCCCGCAAGCCCGACAACCATCTCAACTCGTCTTTCGCCAACCTCCCATCTGTTCGCGAGATGGAACCGTGGATCGGCGATCTGGAGATGCACCCGACCGATGCCGAGGCGCGTGGCGTCCGCCATGGCGACCGCATTCGCGTTTTCAACTCGCGCGGCGAGATCGTCCTCCGGGCTCGAGTCGACGGCGCAGTGCCTCCCGGAGTGGTCGCCGCACGCCTCGATTGGGCACGATTCAGCCCCGGCGGCGGCAATATCAATGTGCTGACCTCAGAAAAACTTACTGACATGGGCAACGCGGCAACGTTCTATTCCGTCTTTGTTGAGGTGGAACTTTTTCGGGCGTGACTCCGGGGGAGAAATTCGCCCCGTCTTGGACGGTTCTCACTCTCTACCGTATAATTACCGTTTTCCTAACTCTAGTTTTTCGAGGTAGTTGCGATTCATCGTCGTCATCATGCGATCCCTGTGCTCGACCCGCGGGTCGGCCCCAACACGGGCCCGCAGGACGTCTCTTCTTGGTCTCCATCCTCTTCCTCCACAGGAGTTTGGAAGCATAGGTCCACTTGGATTCGCCTCCTGGGCTGGTTAGCGTTTCTGCTGTTGGCGGTATCCGCTCTCGGCCAGCAGGAACTCATCTCTAACATCGTCGTCCACGGCAACCGCCGCATCCCCGCCGACACGGTCAAGGCTCGCATCTTCAGCAAGGCCGGCGATGTCTACGACGAGGCCGCCCTCGAACGCGACTTCAACGCTCTCTGGAACACCGGCTACTTTGAGGACATCCGCTTCGAACGCGAACAGAGCCCCAAGGGTTGGATCCTCCACATTTACCTCAAAGAGCGCCCGACCATCCGCGAGATCAATTACACCGGCCTGAATGCCGTTTCCACCAGCGACGTGCTCGACCGCTTCAAGGAGCGCAAGGTCGGACTCTCCGTTGAGAACCAGTACGATCCCACCAAGATCAAGAAGGCCGAAGTTGTCCTCAAGGAACTGCTCGCCGAGCATGGTCGTCAGTTCGCCACCATCCGCACCGAAATCCGCCCCATCCCGCCCGCCGCCGTCGGCGTCACTTTCGTCGTTAAGGAGGGGCCCAAGGTCAAGGTTGGGCGCATCCGTTTCCGCGGCAACAAACACATCAATGACCGCACCCTGCGCGGCGCCATGAAAAACCTCAAGCCCATCGGCATCCCGCACTCCATCTTCCTCGAAAACCTCATCGCCAAGACCTACGACGCCACCAAACTCGAAGAAGATACCGAACGCGTCCGCGCCGAATTCCAGAACCGTGGCTATTTCAAGGTGCTGGTCGACGAACCCAAAACCGAGATCCACGACACCGGACACACCGGCTTCCACATCCCCTTACTCCAGTCCGGGCTGGGGAAATCCGTCGATATCACCATACCCATCGAGGAGGGAGAGCGTTACCGCCTCGGCACCATCACCTTCAAGAACAACAAAGCCATCCCCAACAGTAACGCTCTGCGCAGCCTTTTCCCCATGAAGGACGGAGACATTTTCAGCCGCGAAAAAGTCGCCAAGGGTTTGGAGAACCTGCGCAAAGCCTACGGCGAAGCCGGCTACATTAACTTCACTTCCGTCCCCGATACCAAGTTCGACGACGAGAAGAAGATCGTCAATCTGATCATCGACGTGGACGAGGGCAAGCAGTTCTACGTCCGCCGCATCGAGTTCGAGGGCAACACCACCACCCGCGACAAAGTCATCCGCCGCGAAATTGCTCTGGAAGAAGGCCAGATCTACAACTCGCGCTACTGGGAGCTCAGCCTGCTGCGCCTGAACCAGCTCGGCTATTTCGAACAGCTCAAACCCGATGATCCCAATACCACCGAGCGCCACCTCGACGAAAAGGCCGGCACCGTCGATCTCACCCTCAAGGTCAAGGAAAAGGGGAAGAACAGCATCGGATTGCAAGGCGGCGTCAGCGGTCTGTCCGGCGCCTTTGTCGGCATCAATTACAGCACCAACAACTTTCTGGGATTGGGCGAGACCCTCTCCGTGCAGGCCAGCCTCGGCAGCCGCCAACGTGACGTGGTGTTCGGCTTCACCGAGCCTTACTTGTTTGACCGGCCCATCCAGGCCGGCTTCAACGTCTACCTGCGCAAAATCAACTATAACCAGGCTAGGCAGTATGCCATTTTATCCGGCCAGAATCCCAACCTGCCCACCGCCTACCTGCAGAACCTGCAGAACTACTCGCAGTCCAGTGCCGGCACCTCTCTGACCCTGAGCTACCCGCTGCGCCGTTCCTTCAAACGCTTTGGCATCAGCTACGCCTTCGACCGCTCTTCGCTGGTCGCCGTCAGCAACGCTTCCAAGCTCCTCTTCGAGAATCTCAACTTCCGCGGCATCACCGGCCCCAACGCGCTCGCCGGCATCGTCACCAGCAAGATCACCCCCAGCTTCAGCATGAACACGCTCGATTCGCCTTACTCGCCCCACCACGGCAGAAGTCTGTTCCTCGGCGGGGAGATCGCTGGCATCGGCGGCACGATTCACACCTTCCGCCCCATCGTCCAGTACAAACAGTTTTTCCCCGTTCAGAAACGTCGCAATGCCGTTGGCTACAACCTGCAGGCGTCGTTTATCACCGGCTATGCCGGGGTCGTCGCTCCTCCCTTTGAACGAGCCTACCTCGGAGGCGAAAACGATCTGCGCGGTTTCGACATCCGCGCCGTCTCTCCCATCGCCTACTTGCCCAGCGTCCAGACCGTGGCCCTCAGGAACCCGGATTCAAGTTATGTTCCCGCCAATCCGAGCTTTCCGGTACAGGTCACCAACACGGGAACGTGCGTTTACAACTGCTGGAATATCCCCGTTCCCTACAATCAGCTCGTGACTCCCGGCGGCGACCTCAGCATGCACGGCAACTTTGAATACCGCATCACCATTGCCGGGCCAGTCGCCCTCGCGCCCTTTGTCGATGTGGGCACCGATCCCATCCTGCGTACTTCACAGTTGCAGATCAACCCCGTCCAGTACGAAACCCTGCAGAGCACTCTGTTCGGCTGTCCGATCCTCGGCCCCCAGACTTCCTATGCGTGTTCCGGCGGCCACACCATCACCGGCATCCCGCAATACCTCAGCCCGGTTCCTGGCACCAACTGGGTTGTGCGTATGTCCACCGGGCTCGAATTGCAGACCATGCTTCCAGTCGTCAATGCGCCCTTCCGCATTTACTATGCCTACAACGCCCTGCGCCTCGATAGCAGCGCATTTCCCCCCATACAAATCACCCGCAGCATGTTCCCCTGTCCCACCCCGGGGTCCTCTACCTGTCAGGACCTGGCCGCGGGCAACTACACCTATGGCGTGACGCGCTCGACTCTCGGCTCCACATTCACCCTCCGCGAACCGCGAAAAACCTTCCGCTTCACCGTAGCCACAACGTTCTAAGGCCGGTTCTCAGTTCTCGGCTCTCAGTTCTCAGTACCCCCCCGAGAGTTGAATGCGCGAATCTCCCCCAGCCATGGTCGAATGTTTCAAAATTTTGGAAGCGAAGAAGTGTTGGGGGAACTGCTGCGACCGAATTCTGAGCACCGAGAACCGAGAACTGAGAACTGGTTTCCGCTACTCGATATGCACCAGCCCGCTCGCCGGCTCCGACGCCGGTGCCGGCCATTGCGGTGCGCGCCACGCATCCAGCACCGATACCTGGTGCACGCACGACACCGTGCAATGGGGCGCGCACGGCTTCTCCGTATGGAACTCGCGGCGCAAATCGGCTAGCGTGTATTTCTCCAGAGGAATCGCCGGATACCCGCGCTGCTGCGAACAGTAATGCACCAGCCCGTCCTCGCAAATGTAGAGATAGCGCGCTCCGGCGCGGCAGCGCCACTGATTCGGACGCCCCAGCGCGATGTTGTCCTGAAACGCATTCACCCGCGTGAAGCTGCGTTTCTCCAGATTCTTCATCTCGTGATACACACGCCGCTCTTCGTCGTTCAAGGGCTGCAACTGTCCCGAGCCATCATGAATGATTCCTATGGTCGAGCTGAACCCCAACTCCAGCGCCCGCTTCCCGATGGTGAGCGCGTCCTGCGGATGGCTCACCCCGCTGCCCACCACGGAATTGATATTCACGTGAAATTCCGCGTGCTCGGCCAGCAACTGCAGCTTCCGGTCGAGCACCTTCAGGCTTTTCTTGGAAACTTCGTCGGGATTCACGTTATCAATCGAAATCTGCAGCCACTCCAGGCCCGCCCGGTTCAGCCGCTGGATGCGGTCGGCAGTCAGCAAATAACCGTTGGTGATCAGCCCCGAAACCACCCGGCGTTTCCGCATGTGGTGAATAATGTCATCCAGTTGCGGATGCAGCATCGGCTCGCCCCCGCTGATGGTGATCACGGAAGTGCCGAGATCCTTCAGTCGATCCACCCGCTCCAGCATCTGCTCGGTTGGCACCGGCTTCGAGAAATCATCGAACTCATTGCAGTAAGTGCAAGCCAGATTGCAGCGCCGTATCGGAATCAGATGCGCCAGCAGAGGATGATCCGTAGACGCCACGGCCTTCAGGATTTGCCAAAATCCATGAGCATCCCGTTCCACCGCCTTAAGCTTGCGGCGCCATGCCACTAACCTGGTTGTCATCGTGAATCTTATTTGACCACAGCGACTGGCCAAATGCCGAGTTCACCGCAGTATTCGGCGGAAAAGTCGGGTCGAATGAAGCCTTTGGGTGGCGCAGCGGTTTACCGCTGCGATCTAGGCGTATGATGAGCGCCAATGAAAGGCTGGCACCATGGCGAACAGTGAACATCTCAAAATAATCCTGACAAGTGTAAGGGCTTGGAATAAATGGAGAAAGGCAAACACCAAAATAGTCCCGAATCTCAGCAGAGCGGACCTCCGCTTCAAGAAGCTCAACGGGGCGGATCTCAACGGGGCGGACCTCAGCGGGGCGGACCTCGCTGGGGCGGACCTCGACGAGGCGCATCTCATCGGGGCAAACCTCCACGAGGCGAACCTCAGCGAAGCGAGCCTCCGCCTGGCACCGCTCAGCCGGGCGGACCTCACTGGGGCGCGCCTCAAAGGGGCGCACCTCGGAGCGAACCTCATCAGCGGGGCGAACCTCATCGGGGCGGACCTCAGCTGGGCGAATCTGGGAAGGGGATGTCTCGACGCCGGGGCGGACCTCACAGGCACGATCATCGGCTATACGACCTTCGGAGAGAACGACCTGAGCGACGTGAAGGGCCTCGAGACCGTGCGGCATGTCGGCCCGTCAACGATCGGCATCGACACCATCTACCGGTCCCATGGAAAGATTCCACTGGCATTCCTGCGCAGGGCCGGTGTTCCCGAGAACTTTATTGAGTACATGGGGTCCCTCACCGGAAAGGCCCTTGATTTCTATTCCTGCTTCATCAGCTATTCCACCAAAGATCAGGAATTCGCCGACCACCTGTATGCGGATTTACAGAACAAAGGCGTCCGCTGCTGGTTCGCGCCGCACGACCTGAGGATCGGCGATAAGTTCCAAGAGGTGATTGAGGAGCGCATTCGGGTATATGAAAAACTACTGATCATTCTGTCTGAAAGTTCCGTCAATAGCGATTGGGTCGAGCGGGAGGTTCAGGCGGCGATGGAGAAGGAGCGCCGCTCGCCTGGGAACACCGTGCCCCTCCCGATTCGGTTGGATGACGCCGTGATGGAGTCCAACCGAGCCTGGGCAGCGGACATTCGGCGAACCAGGCACATCGGAGACTTCCGCAAATGGAAAGACCACGATTCGTTAAAAAGCGCGTTTGAACGATTGCTCCGCGATCTGGAGACAAAAGGCCCGAAGGCGGCATAGGTGCTCCGTGCGGGCGCTATCGAGGGTCATTGTTCGTCGTCCCCCTTCTTCAACTCGCCCAAGAGCTCATCAATCTTCTCGTCCGCATTTAAAGCGACGCGGCGGGCAAACACAAGCAAGGTTCGCAACTCTTCTGGGCTAACACCATTTACGTCGCTATTGATCTCAACAATGGTGTTCTTTCTATCATCGTCGAGCGTAACCACAGGGAGACCTTCACGTTCTCCCCAATTGCCAAGCGAAGTATAGGGAATAAGCGTCAGGGTGTACTTGCCCAGCATGGAGGCTACGAATTTATCCTCTTCTGATGTCGGCTGCCACGGGAGCTTCTTCGCTAGGGTCTTTTTAAGTATTTCCTGAAATAGGGCTAGGGCCTTGGGGTCATCCATTATCAGCCTCGTCGTTTCTCTTCATCGCAGAAGCGTGCTCCTCGACGAGATGTCTCTAATTTTCCCGCAACTGGCTTGCATTTGCGAAAGCTGCCGGAGTGACGGCACGGCCCCGGTTGCGCTCAACCTTGAAGTCACGGCGCGTAACGACTCCAACTGTGCCTTGGCGTTCAGCAGATTATTCCTGGAAACAATTGAAAGAATCGAATCCCAACGGCCAATTATCGTCAGCGTGCGGTCGTGGAGGTCATTGCTTCGAAGTCGGGCCAAATCGTGCTTCCCAAGGTCGACCAGATTAGCCACCTCAGCGGCAAGCTTTTGGGCTAGGTTTATTTCCTCGGATAGGGTATTTGAAAGCACCGCTTGGCGTGCTTCCATTGCTGCCGTTGAGGCTCGCTTGGCGAAGTAAGCAGCAACGCCCGAAACAAGCAAGCCCGCCACGCTCGCGAGGTTACCCCAATTCCTGCTTAAGAAATCAAGTCCCCGCGAAATGAGCGTCGGCTCGGTCAGCGCGCTGGCCTCCTATCCAACCCACGGCTCCGATTAGGTGTCTGACACAGTCGATTGTCGGGCCCGAGCGAGCAATTGTACACCGGCCAGACTGGAAGAATATTCTTCGGGCCGCATGCTGGGCACCCGACGACCTGCGGCGGAACGAGCTGTGTGCCGCATCACAGACTTCCAACCGCCGTGCGCGAACCCAGCCCCCTTACCCCCGTAACTTGCGGCTTTCGACCGCGGTTCCTAGCATGAGAGAGCCATGCCTCATGCTCTGCTGTTGTCGCCCGATGACCAGGCTGTCAACGCAATTACTGGAGTTTTGGAAGAGATGTCAGTAACTTGCGAGCGTCCCCTGGATGGAGCCTCCGCTGCCCAAAGAATCAATTCGCACGGCTTCGATCTGGTCTTGGTCGATTGCGAAAATCTGCCGGCCGCCAAGCTGATTTTTGACGTTTGCCGTCGCGGAAAAAGCGGCAACAACGCGGTTCCGATCGCCATCGTCGATGGCCGCGCCGGCCTGCCCACCGCTTTTCGCCTGGGCGCGGAATTGATTCTCACCAAGCCGGTGGCGAAAGACCAGGCTCGGAGCACCATCCGCACCGCAGTCAGCCGCGTGCGAAAAGACGTTCCCGCAAACGAGAGTGTTCCCCCGCAGCCGGCGAGCGCGGCCTCGACCAACACGGCCCCGGCCGAAGAACGCGCCCTGGCGGCAGCGGCCGCATCCGTTTCTTCGCAACTGACAAGCTTTGCAGAGCCCGCACCAAGCTACGTTCCACCCGCTACTCCAAGCCTTGCTTTAGCCGCCGCGCCAGTCGTCACGCCCGCCGTCACGACGAAGATGCATTCCGCCGTAGACGAAATCGATGCCACGCCAGCTACTCCAAAGTCGGATCCGCAGCCCGCGTCCGTTTCAGCATCATCTTTGTCAGAGTCATCTTCGGCGCCCGCTGTTCCAGAAAATTCGAAACCAGCGCGGCCACTAAAACCCTCCGACGATCCGGTGCTTGCGGAACTGGAAGAAACGGAGCTG
This sequence comes from uncultured Acidobacteriaceae bacterium, assembly GCA_963779995.1. GTDB lineage: Bacteria > Acidobacteriota > Terriglobia > Terriglobales > Acidobacteriaceae > Acidiflorens. The sequence goes on from CAVZZY010000004.1 coordinate 32,706, forward strand.
GCGGAATCGCAACCGAAAAGCGCGGGACCGGGCAAAGAAGCGCCCGTTCAACCTGCAGCCCAATCGCTCGTCCCCGCCCTATCATCCCACCCGCCAAGCCGGCAAAGAACACGCAGTTTGCTGCTCGCGTTGCTGATGCTCGCATTCGCCGGCGGCGGCTCCTATGCCCTGTGGACGTATCAGCCGGGATTCCGAGCCATCGCCCAACCGCAGATTGATCGGATGCTGGCCCTCGTCGGAATGGGATCGCCGCCGGCTCCGGCGCCAATCCACGCCAAGCGTTCCGCTCAACTGGCCCCGGCTACAACCGCGGCGCCTGCCTCGACGTCGCCAACCGATCAGAACAAGACAAAAGCAACCGACTCCAAAGCCGGCTCGGCATCGGGCTCGTCAACCATAATGACGTCCACCGCCGCACCTGTTTCCGCCCCGCCACTGCAAAGCCAATCCAACGGAACCAGCCCCAGCGACGGCAAGAAAGACGCCGCCGTTGCGACCTCGTCCGGCGCCCCACTGCCCGGCGAGAGCAGCGCGATCGTTCTTTCTTCCAAGGGTGCAGAAAGCCGGCTGGCTTACAGCGTTCCGCCGAAATTCCCCGTCGAAGCGCGCTCCGGGGCAGCACAAGCAACGGTGGTCCTCAAGGAAGTCGTGGATGAGAACGGCAAGGTTGAGGGCGTGCGACTGGTCGAGGGAAACGCGGCCTTGGCAACCGCCGCTATCAACGCCGTGAAGCAGTGGCGTTATCGGCCCTACGTCCGTGACGGCAAGGCTCAGCCCTTCCAGACCGTCGTGCTCGTCGACTTTCAGCAGCCTTAACAGGATGACGTTGGTCGCTAGTCGTCGCTCGTTAGCGACCGACTAACGACCATCGACTAACCACCATCGACCCCGCTTAATTACCCACGTAACTTGCTGGTACCCACGTCATTACCTAGGATGGCCTCATCATGGGTTACCAAGCTTTGCTCTTCTGTTCCGATGAAAAACTGGCGCGCGTCGTAACTCAGGTGTTCAGCGAACTGGACTTCGCCGTGGAGCCGGTTAATGAACCTTTTGCGGCGGTCAAGCGGTTGATGACGCAGCGTTACGACGCCATTGTCGTGGACTGCGAGAACGAGCAGAACGCTTCCCTGCTGTTCAAGAGCGCCAGAAATTCCAGCTCCAATCAAAGCTCGCTGGCCATCGCTGTGGTCGAAGGACAAACGGGCGTGGCCAAGGCCTACCGCATCGGCGCCAACCTTGTGCTCACCAAGCCGATCAATGTCGAGCAGGCCAAGGGAACACTTCGGGTGGCCCGAGGACTTCTGCGGAAAAATGCTGATGCTGCCGGCACCAGCGCCTCAGCTCCGGCAACGTCTTCCAAAGCAGCTTCCGCATCTGCCGCCACTTCATTCCCGCAGGCGAGTCGAAGCTCTGCAGCCGCTGCTCCACCGCCCAGTCCTCCGCAACTTCCTGCATTTGAAGCACCGATGGAAGCACCCATGGCGGCGCCCCTGCAGGAGGCGCGGCCGCTTCCGACCGAGTTCCCGACAACGACAGCGTTGGCAAAAGTTGAGCACAATCCAGCGGCCGTTCCTGCACCCGCAGCACAAGGCAAGACTACGATTGCCGCCGAGCCGGCATTGGAATCGCAGCCGCCCGAATCCGCTGGCACAGTTAAAAACGACGGAGTCAAGGATGATGTAGTTAAGAACAAGGCTGCAAACGTCGCCGCCGCGTCCGTACCCGCGCAAAGCACCAGTTCCGCCTTCACGTCGGCCCCGGGATCAGCCGCAGCAGCGGCTCCGGCGAAGGAAGTGACGGCTCCGCCAGCGAAAGAGGACAAGGTCGTTAAGTCGAAGGTCGTGCAGTTAAAGATCTTTGGATCCGAGCCCGCCAGTGCGTCGCACGACGCCGCTCCCGTTCCACTTCCAACCTCCAACGCGGTGAGCACTACCGGCGTGCCGTCTTTTGCCGTTGCCCTGGACGAAGACGATTCCTGGGGATCGAGCGGATACCAAAAAACCCTGATGGTTGTTATTGCTGTCCTGGCTCTGGCCGCTCTCGGCTACCTCGGGTATAGCGAGTTTGGCAAGTCCAGCAAACCCCCGGCTGTGCGGCGAGTAAGCTCGCCTCAGGACTCGACGCAAGCCGCTCCCGCTCCTGCGCCCATGTCTTCCTCAGCAGCAGCGCCTTCGACGAGCGTGCCCATCCCGGCGAGTGCCGCAACCCCAACCTTGGCTCCCAAAACGGCTACTGCGCCGCCCGAGAAGCCGCCGGCTGGCGCAGGCAAATCTCAGGTGGTCCGGATCGACGCGAACGTCAACGCGCACTCTGAGCCAGGGACGAAGAAACAAGATTCGGCACCCCTGCTCGTGAAGTCGCGAACCAAAATGCCGGCCCAAGCCGAGGAGTCCGCTCCTTCGCTTCCCAGCCCGCCCACCGTCGAATCTCCCGACGATAGCAACTTGAACGGCCTGATCTCTTCGGCATCGTCAAATCTTCACAAGCCTTCGCTGGCAACAATAAAAGTTTCCCAGGGCGTGTCCCAGGGACTTCTGATCAAGCGGGTACAGCCCACCTATCCGCCAGCCGCGCTTCAGCTTCATGCCCAGGGCGCAGTGCAGATCGAAGCCACCATCAACAAAGAGGGCACCGTCATCAATCCGAAAGTACTTAAGGGAGACCCCATCCTCGCGCACGCCGCGCTCGATGCCGTCCGCCAGTGGAGATACAAGCCGTACTACCTCGATGGCGAACCGGTAGAAATCCAGACGCAAATCACGGTCAACTTCAAAACGAACTAGCTGTCAGCTCTCAGCTCTCAGTTCTCAGTTGTCAATCTCTTAGAGTTGGTTTCATAAATCGGCTTTGGGTAGGGCGCGGCTTCACAGGTTGCGGAAAACCCGGCGCTGCCCCTCGGTGTGGTAGCTGAGAGCTGAGAGCTGACAGCTGAGAGCTTAATTCAACTGCTCATCCAGCGCCCGGTGCCGCGGACGCCCCGGATGCGCACTGATGCTACGGAATTTCTGGTAAAGTCCGTGCAAGTCTTCGCTCAAAAGCCGCACGATCTGCATGCAGAAATCGCCGTGCCGACCCAGAAACTCCAAAAACTCTTCGCGCGGAATAAAAACCGCCATGGTTCGGTCGCCCGCTTCGGCGGTGGTCCGATAATTTTCCCCAGTCATGCTTTCGCTCAGCCCGAGCACGGTTCCAGCACCGACGACTTCCAGAAGCTGCTTTTGGCTCTGACCGGTCGGCAGCAGCACCCGAACCTCGCCACTCTCCACCAGGTAAACGCCCGCTGCCTCAGAACCCTGCTGGAATAGCGTAGCGCCCGAGGGGTACACTCGAGCCGATTTGATTGCGTGGAGGGCCTTTAACAGATCGGGACTCAACCTAGCCAGCGTAGGCTGCAACGGCACAGTGTCAACCCCTCTTGTTTCAGCCTATCCTGCATGCACTTCGAACCACGGGTGTGATGCGGAGCACGGCTCCAGGTGACAGGCAACGGGAGCCGCTGCTTCCAGACTACACCTCCCGAGGACGAACTGGCGGCTCATTCCTGAGCAAGCTTCGATTTATCAATGAGGCAGCGCTTTGCATTTGAGCTTTTCGCCAGGAAGGCCGAAGCGAATGCCGCTACAGCCAAGGAGTTTGACCAGAGGGTCGCCGAATCGCAGCTATTGCCGCGCCAGAATTTCATCGATCGCGGCCTTGCCGCCTCGGTCGACGCTGACGACTTTGTGCACCGGCTTGAAACCGGTCAGCGTGACATCCACGATGTAGTTCCCCGGCGCCAGCATGACATCGACCGGCGACGTCTTATCGAGCATCTGCTGGTTGATAGCGACCTGTGCGCCTTTCGGCTGGGTGTGAATGCTGATCGAACCCATGCCCGCCGTGCTCTCTCCGCCGTGTCCAAACAGCTTGTTCAACTTGCCGACGGTGCGCATGTCCGCCGTGTTGCCCAGCGCCCGGAGCACCGGCGAGTACTGGAAATTCTGCGCCGGACCGAGATCGGTGGTAACCGTCTCGTCGAGGTATCCTTGCTTGCGCACCAGAATTGTGTGGTTTCCTTTTTCCACGGCGAACTGCACCGGGGTCACTCGCCCGGTGGGCTTGCCGTCGATGATGACATCGGCGCCCGGCGGCGCGCTGTTCACCACCACCAGTGCATTCACCGGCGCCAAATGAAGCAGCACAGACGATTTGCTGCCGGCAGTAACATCAACCGACCGCATCTCGGACGAATAGCCCGACTTGGTTACATAGATGATGTGCTTACCGGGACTCAGGCCCGTCAAGTTGAACGGTGTGACCCACGACGGATCGCTGTTTCCATCGACCTGAAACTGTGCGCCCTGCGGAGTAGAGTCAATCAGCGCCTGGCTTGGGATCACGACCGGCGCCGGGGCTGGAGCGGGCGCCCGTCGACTGCTGTTCGAACTGCGCGGCTCGAAGTAGCGTACCTTCACGCGCGGTTCAGCTTCCACAACCGGCGGCGCTGGCTTCTCGATTCGTGGCGTCACCGGAGTCTGGACAACTGGTGGGGCTGGGCTTACCGCTTTCGTCGGCCGTGGAGCAGCCGTCGAACCATCGTCTTCAAAGTGAACATGGACAAAAACCGCGATCGCAACCACCAAGATCACCGCAACCGCGCCCAGCATCGAGTACAGCATCAGCCGCGGTGGAATGGTCGAGATTTCCTTGAATGCCATTTCCGCGACTTGCCGCGGCTGGATTCTTGGCTTCTCTTCTTTCCCCGGATCGTTCTCTGGATGTTTCTTTGGAAAGACCTGCACCTCAGCGCGCAACGCCTCAACCGGTTCGGCCGCTGGCGGTGTGAAAACCGGTTCCTTAAGCGGAGGCATCTCTGCCAAGTCAGAAAAGCTCTTGCCCGATGAACCCGCCGCCGGTTCCGCCATCATCGGATCAAAGGACACGCGAGGCGAATGCCGCTCGGATTCTTGCTCCACCGCCGCCGCCGATAAAACCGGCCCGCTCCCCGCCCGGGATTCAGGAGCACTTACTTCAAAGTCGCTGATCGATCGCGCGCCAGATTTCAAATCCGAGTTCGAATCAGAGTTCGAATCAGGGGCCGTATCCGAACCCGAAGCAGAATCCGAACCAGAGTCAGTCCCGGGTAAGCGCAAGCCGCTCCCTCCGGCCGCCGCCGCAGCAGCAGCGGCTCTCGTTTCGGCTGCTGGCGCCTGCGCCGCCGAAAACACCGGCGCGTCGATTTTCGGAGCAACAGGTTTGGGCGCAACCGGAGCACCCGATGAAGAAACGGAAAGCTCGGGCTTGACCGTGGCCGAAGCGGCCGGAATAAACTTGCTGGCCGCCGCCGCACGAGCTGCGCGACTGACGGCAACATTCGGCGACGGCGTCTTCTTGCTATCCGTAGCGGGTTTCTTGCCGTTTTCCTTGCACTTCTCCAGGTCGTCCACCAGTTCGCGCGCGCTCTGATAACGCTCCGCCGGATCTTTCGCCAGCGCCTTCATAATCAGCGCGCTCACCGCCGGTTGAATCTTGGAATTCACCGCAACCGGACTGGCGGGCATCTCGCTTTCGATCCGGCTTACCAGCGTTACCGGATCTGCGGCATCGAAGGCCTGCCGCCCCACCACCATCTCGTAAAGGATCGTGCCCAAGGTAAACACGTTCGAACGCAGGTCGATCGCTTCTCCGCGGATCTGTTCCGGAGAGCAGTAGGGCATAAGCCGCCCCAGCCCCTTCCCCGATTCCGCTTCGATGAGGCTCATGTTGGAGATGCCATAGCCGAGGATCTTCACCATCCCGTCCCACTGCACCATGATCTTGCCGGGTTCCAGCGAACAGTGCGTCACACCCTTCGAGGCAGCGTGCTCCAGGCCGGCACAAACCTGCCGCGTAATGTCGAGCAGATCCCAGATGGAAAAGCCTTCTTTGCGCGCCAACATGGTGGCAATGCTGTTGCCCTGGATGTACTCCATGGCCGCGCAGTACTGGCCGTCGATCTCGCCCGCGCCATACAGAAGCACAATGTTCTGTCCGGCGAGGTCGCGCGTGCTCTCGCCCTCGGTGATCAGCGTCTCCACAAACGCGTCGGCACGCTCGCCGAGTGGCGCCAGACTCTGCGTCTTGAGCGCCACGACCTGGTTGGTTTCCATGTCCATCGCCTTGTAAATCAAGGCGGTCTCGGACTTCGAAAGCTCACTCTGGATTTCGAACCGGCCAAACATCATCGTCATTACAATCGCCTCGCGGTGACAAGCCGCACTACACCCTGATGTGGATTTGGCTAAGAACAGGGGGAGAATCAGACCTAGAATACCGCTGTCGTTTGCCCAACGGAGAGTTACGAAAGTACTGAGACGACGGCGAAAGGCAATCGCTCGGGCTGATACTGAAGTGAGTCTGCAGGCTGCTGAACGACGCCGGGGGTCGTCCCAGGGCATGGCTTCAGCGATGCCGTAATTCGTGGAAATCTCGCGACGCTATCAGGCCGTTCGCCGGGAAGGCATCGCATCCACCACCGGCTCGCTTTCGCTGATCCACTCCCAAACGCGCCGGCCCCGGTCGTTGTTCCGGCTGCGAGCCTCGCCATAATCCACCAAACGATTCAAAACGGTTGTGACTGAGGCCAGCGGGTCCTTGTGCCGCGCCAGGATTGCGGGAGCATACCGTTCCAGTTCCACGCAAATCTCGCGCGCTCCCAGCGGACGCCGGACTTCCATCAGCACCCTTCGGCAAGCCTTGGTGAAGCCGGGCTGGCGGCCACTGGGCTTGCGGTCGATCAGTTCCAGCAAATCGTCGCCCAGCACCTGGTCGCCGAAAAGATTAGCCAATCCCGCGATAGTCTGCTTCACCGTGCCAATGCGCTTCATAATCTCGGCACGCTGCTGCATAAGCTGGAGGAGTTCTTCGTGCGCCGCCTTCACCACCTGCTGCGCCGAAATACTATTGGCCTGAACATTGATCGCCTGCAAGCCATCGCCGTTACTCTTACGAACTTCCATAAACGCCTCCTCCGAAAACAAACAGCCAGGATCCCTCGACTCTCGTCTAATACGGGAAAGGATCCTCCGAAGTTCCATAGGGAGTTGGACTCGCTCCGGGAGGAAAGGTTATCGGAGAAAAGGGGTGACTCGTGTGGCGCGGGCACTCCTGTCCGCAACCCTCGGCGCCGTCCGCCAAAGACGAATACACAGGGCTTCGCATCAGGGCTTCGCTTTAGCGATGCCGATGTTATTCGAAGCCAGATGCTCCTTTAGGGGCTGGACATCTTTGCGCAACCATCTACCCCATCACAGTCGTATGCTCCGGCCGGATCTTGTAAAGCACGCGAACCTCTCCCGGCTGCCCGTACGGATACTTGTCCACCCCCAAATACTTCTTCGCCATCTTGTCGATGTGTGCGGCAGCCCCGTCCTCGGTAATCTCAACCACGGTGCCGCGGATCTCCAGGTAGCGATAGGGATTATCAGGATCAATAATAGCCACCGCAACCCGCGGATCGCGGCGCACGTTGCGATCCTTCTGGCGTCCGCGCGCCGAGTTGAAGATCACGTGCTGGCCGTCGAAGTCGCACCAGACGGGAGTGACCTGCGGCCGTCCATCAGGCATGAGGGTGCCAAGACTGGCGAAAGCGCGCTTATGGAAAAGGTCAACGTATTTTTCAGGAATCACGTTGGACATCGCTGGCTCTCCTGGGTTAAATGGATTATCCACTAATTCTGCTGCCCCGATTATAGTAGCCTTTTCGGAGAGATCGACCTTAATGCGGATGACATCAACCCCGGCAAAACAATCGGCACGAATATTCTGTCTGTGGTTCGTATCATTGCTCCTCATCGCGAGCCCTCTTCCGGCGCAGCAGTCTGCCGTTGAACCTCCGCCAACCGTCGTCTTCATGACCGATTTCGGCATCGTCGACGATTCGGTGGCCCTCTGCAAGGGCGTCATGTACGGCATCGCCCCCAACCTCCGCATAGTCGATCTCACGCATCAGGTAAATGCTTTTTCGATTCGAGACGGCGCGCGCTTCCTCTTCGGCGCCACGCCCTACTTCCCGCCCGGTACGGTATTCGTGGTAGTCATAGATCCCACCGTGGGCAGTTCGCGCAAGGCTGTGGTCGTGAAATCCAAGCGCGCCCAATTCTTCGTGCTGCCCGACAACGGCCTGATGACGATGGTCGGGGACCGCGATGGCATCGAAAGTATTCGCGAGATCACCAACCCCGATTGGATGGTCGGAGCCAAGATTTCCTCCACCTTCCATGGCCGGGATATTTTCTCTCCCGTAGGCGCTCACCTGGCCCGTGGCGACGATTGGACCCAGGTCGGCCCCCCGGTCAAGCAGTTAGTCCGCCTCGATCTGAAACCCGCAAGCGTGGACGACAAAGGTCTGACCGGCGAGGTAATCGCCCTGGATGGCCCGTTCGGCAACCTGATCACGAACATAAGCGCCGAAGATTTTCTGAAGCTAGGCTATCAGCGCGGCGACAAGTTGAAGGTCACGATCGCGGGACGCGAACTCGAGATGCCATTCGTCAGGACGTTCAGCGACGTGCCGCTCAAACAGCCCTTGCTCTACATTGATTCGCGCGGACGAGCCAGTTTCGCCCTAAACCAGGCCAGCTTCGCAGCAACATACAAGATAGATCCGCCGCAACCCGTGTTCATCCCCCCCAAAGCCCACTGAGTCCGCCGGGGTTCATGTGGTGACGGGCCTCTGGCCCGTCCAAGCCGAGCAAACCGGGGCCCCCGTCAAGCCCGGTGTTGGCTTGACGGGGTGGAGAAGCTCGGCTCCTAGCCAGTGCTCTGCAACTCCCCCGCAATCCGAGGCAGCACGGCCCGAAGCAGCGCGATAAGCTGCCCCGTCACGCGTCGTCCCACTTCGAGCACTTCATCGTGGACAAGCGCCCGATCAAGAATGCCGGCGGCCATATTCGTCACGCACGAAATTGCCAAAACCTCCATTCCCATGTGCCGTGCCGCAATCGCTTCCGGGACAGTTGACATGCCCACCAGGTCGGCGCCAATTGTGCGCAGATATCGAATCTCCGCCGGAGTTTCATAACTCGGCCCGGCCAGCGCCGCATACACGCCCTCGCGCGGCGGAATCGAATGCTTCTTCATCTCCTCCAGCGCAATCTCGCGATAACGCCTGGCGTAGGTATAAGTCATGTCAGGAAACCGCGGCCCAAAACGTTCGCCATTCAAGCCCGTCAGCGGATTCTGTCCCTGAAGATTGATGTGGTCGCGAATGACGACCAGCGCGCCCTGTCTGTACTCGACGTTAATACCCCCGGCGGCGTTGGTAAGAATCAAAGCGCGTACGCCAGCGCGCCCCAGCACGCGAGTCGGAAAAGCAACCTCATCCGCCGAGTAGCCCTCGTATAAATGCACCCGCCCTTGCATCACGGCAACGCCAACCTCGCCGCTCTTGCCCACCACGAGTTGTCCGGCATGACCAATCGCCGTCGAACGCGGGAACGTCGGGATGTGCGCGTAAGGAATGCGAACAGCGTCAGTAAGATCGTCGGCAAAAGCGCCCAGGCCAGAGCCAAGCACAAGCCCAATCTGCGGCCGCAGGCGGGTCTGCGAAAGCACAAAGGCAGCAGCGGATTCAGCGCGAGTAAACAGGTCTGGGGACATAAATACACATCGCCATAAATACACATCGTCACAAATACAAGTTGTCATCCTGAGCGAAGCGAAGGACCTGCTGTCTTCCGCACCGGCAAAAAGCGGGTCCTAGTAATTCTTCTCAAACTCAGCGAACGCCTGCTCCAGCTTCCACTGCACGCGAGCGCGCTCGTTAGCCCCAATAAACTTCTCACATTTTCCCGTAGCGCGATCGCCCGGAGTTTTTTCATCCGCGCAAACCGCAGCCCGCCGCAACTCGCGCCCGTCGCTCCACAGACTATCACCGAGTATAAAGCTGTGTTCCAGGCTCTCCCGAGCCATGCGCTTCAGTTCGGCATACGACAAGCCATAGCTCTCGACCGCCCGCAGATATTCGTGCGTCATGTCGCTGCGCGAGACGCCCTCGTCGTCGGTAGCCAGCGCCACCGGCACTCCGTATTTGATATACACGGGCAGCGAATGGCTATCGCCGCTGACGCCCAGAATCACATCATTCGAAGTCAGGCAAATCTCAACCAGCACATTCTTCGCAGCCATTTCCCGCAGCAGCCCGATCGGGTCGTTCTCGTTCATCACATCGACTCCATGTCCGATTCGTTCCGCACCGCCGCGCTCAATCGATTCGCGAATGTGGAAGCGCAAGCCCTCGGGAGGAACCAGCCCCATCGCCAGTTCGCCCGCGTGCAACGACACATGCGTAGCCGGATAAAACTTATGCAGCGCCTCGATGATTCGCATGTGCAGATCAAAATCGTGCATCGGCACGTAATAGTCTTCGGGCATCACCAGGTTGAAGCCAACGAAGCGCGGATCGGCCTTTGATAATTCGAAACCAAGCAGAATCTGAGCGAAAACCTGCTCCCGGGGCAAGCCCCGCAGCACCTGGTACAAATAGCGGATCGTAACCTCGCACCCCGCAGCAGCCTGCGCCGTCCCGCAATGCAGCACTTCTTTCTTGCGAGCTTCATCGGAGTCAAGTTGGCCGCGGACCGACGTCACAATGTTCGCCATTCCGCCAGCCAGCAGTTTGTCGCGAAGCTTGCCGAAGTCGTCATCCCATCCAACCTGCTTACCCAAATCACGGGCCTGCGCCCGGTCGGCCGTGTGCATCACCTCCACGTATTGCAGATGATCGGCCGCCGCCCGCGATGTTACTTCAGCCAGCGCGTCGCCAACATGGTTTTCCAAAGCTGGACCGAACTTTTCGAACGTAGCAAAGAAATGGTCGTGACCCGATTCCTCCTCGCGATGCCAGTTGCGCATTGACCAGGCGTCCACCAGTTGGTCGTAGAGGATGTGGTCCTGATAAGCGCAGCGCACCGCCGGCTTGTCCCTGTACGGCTCGCACGAATCGCAAGGCGGGGAAATCAGCTTCGAAGTGCTGCGGTCCACGCAGAGAGCGCTCTCCGAGGCCCAGTCAATCATGCTTTCCGCATAGACCGCGCCACCCAGGTGGACATGCAGGTCTCCGCCCTTCGGCATCTGCTGCAGAAACGCCAGCAGCAACCCCGGCTGATGCCGCACCGCCTCCAGATATTTCGCTGTCTTCTCTTCCGGACTTTGCCCCCGGGAGCTTTGTGCCAGCGCGAGTGCCGGTGCCAATGAAAAAAGAAGGGTCAGGAGACAACCCATAGCTGCCCAACGCAGGCTGCGCATCAAAAAGCCTCCAACCACGAATCCCACTCACCTTGGGATTGTAGAGAAAGCACTTGGAGGAAGTAAGTATCCGGCTGAGAACCGCTGCCCCGGAAGCGGAAAAGTGAGCATTCATGCGGGTGAAACGTCGATTTGCACAGTCACAACCTGATGTGAGCATGCAACAAAAGCGGAGGCTTTCCGGGCAGAAACCCGCGAAATACAGCGTGAATACTGGAGATCTTGCAACCGGTCCCCGGCGATTGCACAATTTCCGCGTCACCGGGCTGTGCATGAGCTGCACTCCATTGATGAATAAGCAGTTAGAGCTGCATGAATTTCGTTGACGTAAAAAATGAGAGTGGTAAAAACATAATCGTTCTTTGACACGTTCTGAAGTTTTTCCGGTTGGTGCAGCGTCCGGGGCTCAAGCGAAGTCACTCAGACAACCGCGAGGTGAGTCTGGGAGGGCAAGCAAGGGTCTATAGCTAAGCGCTGGTCGAGGAGAACAGGAGCCTCTGTTAAAGGCAGGATAGAGTCCCGAGGCGTTGGACTGATTTATCCGGTTGGCGGTGAGCCCGGAGCCCGAGCAAGATCGGCCTACAATGAAACCCGCAAGGGAGTTGTAGGAATAAGGTCAGCAAGGGTCTAAACGCGAGCTACTGGCCGAGAGGAATGAGCCCAACATCACCTCGGGACTCTCTATTTTTGTGATCGTGTAGGGACGACCGCCCTCGGTCGTCCGAGCCGAGCGAAGCTCGGCAGCCGCCGGAGAGCCCGCATCACCCCAACTGAAGCGGCCAAGCCCAAAAGCTCTTCCCTTCCTGGTGGTCGGTTGCCTGTCGTCAGTCGCTCGGGTCAAGTCGCTTCTACTGACAGCCGAGAGCTGAGAGCTTCCCACAGCGGAATGTTCCCATACTTCTTAGCCCGCCTTATTCATGAAGGGTAACCCAGCGAAGCGTTTGTGCAGGTTTCCGGAGAGAGCGAGATCATATGCGACAAGGGGAAGACCTCGGCTGGGAATGGAGACTGATTCTGGAGTAGTTAGCGAGGTGCGAGATCAGATTTTGAGGTGCGGAAAGACACGTCGAGTAAGCGCGAGACGAGCCCGATTTCTCCAGTGGCGGTTGGTGGCTTAACCGCTGGGAGCAGCCAAGCGTAAGGCGAGATAATGAAAGCTATCCCGATCCGGAAAAGAGCGCGGCAGGTGCAGCACGATGCGCCGCACCGAGACCACGACCTGAGCTCCCAGCTTCAGGAAGCGTTCGCGCAAGGTCGAGACTTGCGCCCGGGCATGGCGGGTCACGGCCAAGTGAAGGCGCATCTCCTGCATCAGCACATATGCCGCCGCGGTCAGCACGACCCGGAAGGTGTTGGCCCAGAAGTTGGAGCAACTGGTCCGCCCGATCTGCATGCCGTCGTGCAGTTCCTTGATCCTATTTTCGACGTCGCCCCGCGGACAGTAGACCTGCTCGTAAATCCACTGCGGACTTTGCTTCAGGTTCGTGACCACAAAGCGCGGGTTGTCCTTCGCTTCCTTGTTGTCTGCTCGTACCACCTCGGCCTTATAAATGACCCGTCGTTTCCACGGCCAGGTCTTGCGGGTAGCGTACCGGCATTCGCCATAGACATGTTCGGTCTGCCCCGAGATTTTCGACGCACACCGGACCCGCTTCATTGCCGACTCGACCTTGCGCTTCAAGACCGCATTGGCGGCCATGTTGACGATGTATTCCACTTTCGGTTCGCAGTCCAGAAAGTCCAGAACCCGCGGGGTCGCGAAGCCGCCGTCGAGCCGCACCCGGATTCTCGCCCCCGGAAAAGCTTGCTTCACTCGCCGGATCAGGCGGCGCAGAATCCCGATCGCTCCCACCGAACCGTGCGCGTTTCCCGGCCGCAACACCGCCGTGACCAGATACTGGTCCGGTTCCTCGTCAAAGCTCAGAAAGCCCACCACCGGAAGATAGCAGTAGGTGTCATAGTGATGGTTAAAGAAGGTCAGCTGCTGAGCGCCGTGGGTGGGATCGTCGGTCGGATCCAGATCGATCGTGACGCGCCGGGCTCGACCTTGCAGGCGACGGCGATGTCGTTCGATCACGCAGTCGGCCAGCGCTTCGCTCACCCGAAACAGCTGTTTGCGATCCCGGCTATTTTCAAAGCGCGACAAGGTCGGTTGCGAAGCCAGGTCTTCGCCCTGGATTGGATCGCGGCCCACCAACAATTTGTGGACGGGGTCGGAACTCAGCCGGGCGGCATCGTTGGTATCTGGATACCCGCAAGCGATCGCCATGACGCGCTGGGTAAGCAGTTCGCTCAACTCATGTTTGATCTTCCTCGATTGCCGATCGTCTTCCAGAGCTTGAGACAGCATGGCAGTCAGTCCCAACCGTCGATCGGCAGCGCCCAACAAGATCGCCCCGCCGTCGGAACTGCCTTGTCGTTGATCAAACTTGGCCACGACCGGACGCTGAAAAATTCCTGGGAAGAGAACGCATTGTGTCGTGTTATGCTCGCTCAAACGAAAGCCTCTTGTTTGGTGAAAAACTGCGTCGACAACAGCTTTTTACCATGAAGAGGCTTTTCGTGTTTCTGAATTCACGAATTTTTCAGGTTAGGCGGCTTCTTATCCCGCTTGCTTTCCAGCACCACTCGGCCTCAAGCATCATATCAGATGCTAATAAAGTGCTATAATCGCACCATGATCGATGTCACCCAAGACATTCACTCCCTGACCACCTTCAAGCGCAACTCCTCGGGCCTAATGAAGCACATGAAGAAGACCGGGCGTCCGCTGGTGCTCACCGTGAAGGGCAAAGCGGAGGCTGTGGTTCTCGACGCCAAGGCCTATCAGGAGGTGGCCAGTCAACTGGACGCCGTGGCCAGCATTCGCCGCGGCCTTGCACAAGCCCGCAAAGGCGCGGGCCGTCCGGCAGATCAGGTGTTTGACGAACTGGAACGCGAAGACGTAGCTAGATGACGTACCGTGTCATCATCACTCCTGCGGCCGAGAACGATCTCAGGGCTGCCTATCGCTATATCCGCAGCTATGCGCCCCGGGCTACGCGCGACTGGATACGGCGCGCACGCCAAGCCGCAAGAAGTCTTGCACGCCATCCCCGTTGTCCGCTGGCTCCCGAGAGCGCGTCATTTGACCAACCCATCCGAGAACTGCTCTTAGGCTCGGGCAACCGCGGCACCTATCGTTTTCTCTTTGTTGTGTTTGACGAAGAAAAATCGGTTTACATCCTGCACGTTCGGCATGGGTCGATGCTTGCGCTGTCGTCAGACGAATAAAAAGCCGCAGGCAATGCTCGCGGGCAAGAGTGCCCGCGCTACAGGAACCTACAGTGGAATATTCCCATGCTTCTTAGGCGGGTTCTTATCCCGCTTGGTCTCCAGCATCTCCAGCGCCTGAATCAGCTTCTTGCGCGTCTCCCGCGGCTGAATCACTGCATCCACGAATCCGCGATCGGCGGCCACGTAGGGGTTAGCCAGCCGTTCGCGGAATTCTTCGATCTTTTCTTGGCGAACCGCTTCGCGATTCTTGGCGCCGTCGAGTTCGCGTTTGTAGACGATGTCCACGGCGCCTTCCGGCCCCATCACCGCGATTTCGGCGCTCGGCCAGGCGTAGTTCACGTCGGTGCGAATGTGCTTGGACGCCATGACGCAGTAAGCGCCGCCATAAGCCTTGCGCGTGATCACCGTGACTTTAGGGACCGTCGCCTCGGCGAAAGCGTACAGCAGCTTGGCGCCGTGCTTGATGATTCCGCCATACTCCTGCTGCGTGCCAGGCAGAAATCCGGGCACGTCTTCGAACGTAACCAGGGGAATGTTGAAGCAGTCGCAGAAGCGCACGAAGCGCGCGCCCTTCACCGAAGCGTTGATATCGAGCGTCCCGGCCAGCATCGCGGGCTGATTGGCCACGATCCCCACCGACTTCCCGTTCAGCCGCGCAAATCCCACGATAATGTTCTTGGCATAGTGCTCGTGAATTTCGAAAAAGTAGCCATCATCCACCACCGTGTGAATCACATCTTTCATCTCGTAGGGCATGTTGGATTGATCGGGAACCAACGTGTCCAGCTTCGCGTCCAGCCGATCGATCGGGTCGGTGCAGGGCTTGCGCGGCGGGTCTTCCAGATTGTTCGACGGAATAAAACTCAACAGCTCGCGGACCATCGACAAACACTCGGCATCGTCGCGGCACATGAAGTGCGCCACTCCAGAAGTCTCGTTATGCGTGTGCGCCCCCCCGAGCTGATCCTTGGTGACCTCTTCATGCGTAACCGTTTTGATCACGTCCGGCCCGGTAATGAACATGTACGAAGTCTTGTCCACCATCAGGATGAAATCGGTGATAGCGGGTGAGTAAACGGCGCCGCCGGCGCACGGGCCCATGATGGCCGAGATCTGCGGCACCACTCCGCTATAAATCGTGTTGCGCAAAAAGATGTCGGCATAGCCGGCCAATGACATCACGCCTTCCTGAATGCGCGCTCCGCCCGAATCGTTCAGCCCGATGACCGGCGCGCCCATCTTCGCCGCCAGATCCATGACCTTGACGATCTTCCCGGCGTTGGCCTCGGAGAGCGAGCCCCCAAACACGGTGAAGTCCTGCGCAAAAACAAAGACCAGCCGGCCTTCCACGCGGCCGTAGCCGGTAATAAAACCGTCACCGTAGAACTTGTGCTCCTCCATGCCGAAGTCGTGGCAACGGTGCGTGACCAGCTTATCGGTTTCCTCGAACGTGCCTTCGTCGAGCAAAAATTCAATGCGCTCGCGCGCCGACATCTTGCCCTCTTTGTGCTGCCGCTCGCGCCGCTGTGCCCCGCCGCCTTCCTGGGCCATCTGGTCGCGTTTTTTCAGTTCCGCAATTTTCTCTTCAAGTTTCATAGGGAGCCATTATAGGCGAGCGCCAAAATATTTAAAGTGTGACGCCCCGCCACAAGGCTGTGTGATGAGGGGCCGGACTCAAGCCCGCAAGGTAGCGGCGTCAAACAGATTCAAGAAAGCTATTTTCTTATCCGGAGGCAGAAACGATGCCTCAAACGAATTGCGCGCCAACTCGCGCAGATGTTCGTCGGTAAAGCCGAACGCCTCCTGTACCAGGCCGTACTCCGCGACCAGCGACGTAGCAAATATGGCCGGATCGTCGCTGTTAAGAGTCAGCATCAGTCCCTCATCGAAGTAGCGCCGCACCGGATGCTGCGCAAGTGCGGTGCAACAACCCGTCCGCAGATTGCTGGTCACGCAGATTTCAATCGGAACCTGGCTCTCGGCCAGTTCTTCGATCAATTCCGGATCCTGCCTAGCCGTAAGGCCGTGGCCGATGCGTTCCGCTTTGAGGTTCAGCGCACCCCAAATGGACTCTGGCCCGGCGTTTTCACCGGCGTGAGCCGTGAGATGAAGACCGTGCTCCGCCGCGCGCCCGTAAACTCCCGTGAACCACTCCGCCGGACCCGCAAGCTCGTCGCCGCCAATGCCAAAAGCAACCACGTTGCGATCGCGAAACTGGATGGCGAGATCGAGCACGCTCTGCGCTTTCGCAGCGCCAAACTGCCGGATGGCATCGAATATCCACAAGAGCGATATCCCGAAATCTTTCTCTCCCCGCTGCCGGCCACGTTCCAGACCTTCGAAAATCGCAGCAAAATCCTGCTCGCGCCAGAGGCAGACGCCAACCGAAACAATCACCTCCGCATGCCGAACATTCTGCGCTTTCAGCTGCTCCATCAGCCGGTAAGTAATCACCTCGTAGTCTTCCGGAGTGCGCAAGTGTCCCGTAACCTCCTTGAAAGCCGCAAGGAAGCCCGCGAAGTCCTTGTAGTCGTAGAGTTGCTCGACCTCGTCGAGCGAGGCCCCGTCCATCCCATGACGCCGCCGCAGTTCCACAAGCGTGGACGGCTCGATCGCCCCTTCAAGATGCAGATGGAGCTCAGCCTTAGGGAGAGAAAGGACGAAGCGGGAGGGCTCCGAAGGCATGAGGAGATTCTAAAGGATCAGGCGATCTGGTGATCTGGTGATCAGACCCTCGCGTGATCTGAATTCAAAATCAGAATCTAGATGACCCGATGTCCCGATCACCCGATCACCCGATGTCTTTTCTGAACTCGCTATGATGCCGGCTGTAGAAGATGTAAATGACCAGTCCCAGCGCCAGCCAGATCACAAAGCGCAGCCAGGTAATCAGCGTAAGCCCGGTCATCAGTCCGCCGCACAGAATCACCGAGATCAGCGGAAACCAGGGCACAAAGGGCACGCGAAACGCGCGCTTGCGATCGGGCTGATTCCGTCGCAGCAAAATGACCCCCAGCGAAACCAGCACAAAGGCAAACAGGGTCCCAATATTGGCGAGGTCGGCCGCGTCCCCAATATCCACAAGCCCTGCGGGAATGCCCACCGCGAAACACGCGATCCATGTGGACCAGTACGGCGTCTTATATTTCGGATGCACGGCCGAAAACAATTTCGGCAACAAGCCGTCGCGCGACATGGCGTACCAGATGCGCGCCTGCCCGTATTGAAACACCAGCAACGAAGAGATCATCCCCATCAGTGCTCCAATTACGATCACCGACTGGAAGAACCTGTGCACTCCCAGATACTTCATCGCGTAGGCGACGGGAGCTTCGGCGGCCTCTCCGGAAACGAAAGTCGTGTATTTCATCATGCCGAGCAGCACGACCGCGACCCCGACATACAACAGAGTGCAGACAATCAGCGACATGATAATGCCGAACGGCAAATCTTTTTGCGGATTGCGCGATTCCTCCGCCGCGGTCGAGACCGAATCGAATCCAATGTAAGTAAAAAAAACGATCGCGCCTCCCGTCACAATCCCGGCAAAGCCAGAAGGCGCGAAGGGCTTCCAGTTCGCGGGCCTCACCAGCATTCCACCCACCACCAGGAAGGTCAGGATGGCGCCGATCTTAATCGCCACCATGACATTGTTCGTCTCCGCCGATTCCTTCACGCCGCGCACCAGCAGCAGCGTGAGGATAAACACGATCAGAAAGCCCGGGAGGTTGAAATAGGAGCCGGTCCATTGCCCGCCGGCCCAGACCGGACTCGCCAACTTCTCTGGCAAGTTGATGCCGAACACCGCCAGTTGCGCTTTCGTGTAGCCGGCAAAGCCCACCGCAACCGCTACGTTGCTGACCACATATTCGAGAATCAGGTCCCAGCCGATGATCCAGGCAAAAATTTCGCCGAGCGTAGCGTACGAGTAGGTGTAGGCGCTGCCGGCGATGGGGATCATCGACGCCAACTCGGCGTAGCACAATCCGGCAAAACTACAGGCAATCGCGACCAGAAAAAACGAAATTGCAATCGAAGGCCCGGCCGGCGGACGGCCATGCATGAGCGCTCCCGCCGTGCTCCCTGTGCGCAAGAAATTCACAATCAGGTCGAGCGCCTGCGCATGCAGAATGGAAGGCGCCTGGAAGTATTCTCCCGCCGCCGCCGTTCCCGTAAGCACGAAAATTCCCGAACCGATGATGGCGCCGATGCCGAGCGCCGTCAGCGACCACGGCCCCAGCGTTTTACTGAGCCGGTGTTCCGGGTTCTCCGACTCCGAGATCAGTTTGTCGATGGACTTGCAGCAGAAGGCCTGGCTGTTGGAAGTGCGGATGACGCCAGCGGCTGGCTCGGTGGATGATTGCGACAAGAGTTCGTCGTCTCCTCACAGCGGGAGTCGGGCATGGGGCTGGCCCATGCCCGCAACTGCTCACGGCTCCGGCGAGCGGCTTACCGCTTCGCCTGGCCGCGTGCCAGCTTTTTCACCTTGCGCTTCTTCGATCCGCGCGCGTAATCGCGGGGCTTCTTCGGCTTTTCCGCTTTCATCTTCTTGCGGGAGGCTCGTTTGCTTTTCTTCCGTTCTTCTTTGCTTAGCTTCTTTGTATTTGCCATCAGTGCGTTTCTCTTCTCTCTTCTCTTGAAAGTATTGTTACTCCGAATTCTTGCTTGTCATCCCGAGCGATGCGAGGGATCTGCAGTTTCCTGTACCCACGAGGACCTTTCAGTCAGCTCTACGCTTTCTCCAACTGCGCGTACCGCTCCACCAGTTTTTTCAAACCGAAGCGAGGGAATTGTACCGTAATCTTAGCGTCTTCCCCATCTCCTTCGCGCTGATAGACGGTCCCTTCCCCATATTTCGGATGTTTGACCTTCTGTCCGGGGCGGAATCCCCGCCTGCCTTTGGGCTCCTCAGACGCCATTTTCGGAACCTTGAACTTCTTGCCGCGTGAAGCAAAAAACTCGGCAATGTTGTCGATAGAGTTGTAGCTCGTGAGCGGAGCCGCCGTCTTGGGCTTGACTTGCGAAGCCTTGACCCGCGCTGGGTTCCACGTGGCGCTCTGGTCCTCGTCTTCGTAAGAGTAGTGCGCAGACTCAACCCGCTGCATGTGTGGCGCGGACACTCTTGTCCGCGAAACGCCGGCAGCGGAAGATGCCGACGACGAAGAGCCACGCCGCCGTGATCCGCCCAGCTCTTCCACCAACTGCGGCGGCACTTCCTCCAGGAACCGCGAAGGCACGCTAGCCTCCGGCATGTCCGTACCATATCGACGCCGATACACGGCGCGCGACAAAATCAGCGTGTCCATGGCGCGAGTCATCCCAACGTAGCAGAGCCGCCGTTCTTCTTCGATCGAATCCGGCTCGAGCATGGTGCGCGAATGCGGAAACAGGCCCTCTTCCATCCCGGCCAGCACCACCAGCGGAAACTCCAGTCCCTTGGCCGCGTGCAGCGTCATCAGCGTGATCTGCGCGTGTTCGTCGTACTGGTCGGCATCGCTGACCAGCGCAGCGTGATCGAGAAATTGATCGAGCGTCTCCCCACGATCGCGCGAGTCCATCGCCGCGTTCACCAGTTCGCGCAGGTTCTCGATCCGCGAGAAAGCTTCCGGAGTGTCTTCCTCTTCCAGTTGTTTAATGTATCCAGTGCGGTCAATGAGGAATTTGAGAATCTCAGCAGTATTAGCCGCAGCCCCAGGAGCACGAAAGCCCTCAACCGCATCATCGGTCGAGGGACGGGCGCCCTCGCCCGTCGCTCCATCTTCCGCCAAATCGTTGACGGTGAAATCAAAGCTGAAGTTGCCAGGATCAAAATCGGTGTCGGCACCAGGTTGTGCGGGAAGAGGATGTGTGGAAAGAGGTTGCGTGGGGACGGGCGCCTCACCCGTCCGAGCCGAGCGCAGCTCGGCAGCGTCGCCCCCCGCATCGCCGCCCAATTTCGCCGAGGCCGTTTCCCCCACCCGCTCCGCAAACGTCCCCGCCAGCATCGCGCGCCCATCCTCAATCAGCGCCCGAAAGCTCCCCAAAGCCGCCAAAGCCCGAGCCGGCAGCAACTGCCGCGAGATCGCTTCGCCCACCGCACCCCACATTGACAGCCCGGTCTCAAGCGCAAGCCGCTCCAACATCTCGATGGTCGTCTTCCCAATCCCGCGCACCGGAGTGTTGATCACGCGCAAAAGCGAAACCGAATCATCCGGGTTCTGGATGACCTTCAAATACGAAATCAGATCCTTGATCTCAGCCCGCTCGTAGAATGAAAACCCGCCCACCACGTGATACTTCAACTGATAACGCCGCATCGCTTCTTCAAACAATCGCGACTGCGAGTTCGTCCGATACAAAACGGCCGCCCGAGCCGTCTCCCCACTCTCGCCCGCCGCTCGCACATAGCGGTTGATCGTATCGGCCGCAAACAGCGCCTCGTTCTCCCCATCCGGAGCCTCGTAATATCCAATCTTCGCCCCGCCCTGCCGTGACGTCCAAAGGTTCTTCCCCTTGCGCCGGACATTATTCGCAACCACCGCCGAAGCCGCCCCAAGAATATTCTGCGTCGAGCGGTAGTTCTCCTCCAGTCGCACGATCTTAGCTTCCGGAAAGTCGTGCTCGAACTCCAGAATGTTGCGAATGTCCGCCCCGCGCCACGAGTAGATCGACTGATCCTCATCGCCCACCGCGCAGACATTATGCCCGCCCCCCGCCAGCAACCGCATCAATTCATACTGCGGACGGTTCGTGTCCTGGTATTCATCGATCAATAAATACTGAAACCGCCGGTTGTAGTATTCGCGCACCGCCGTCACTGATTTGAGCAGCCGCATGGCTTCGAGCAGAAGATCGTCGAAGTCCATAGCATTCGCCTTAAGCAGTTCCTTGCGATACTCCTCGAAAATATGGGCAATCTTTTCAGTCTTAGGATCCCCCGATTGCAAATAAATTTCCTGCGGATCAAGCATGTGATTCTTGGCCCAGGAAATCCGCGAAAGCACGTTGCGCGGAGTTACTTGCTTGTCGTCGAGCCCCAACCGCCGCATGATGCCCTTGACGACTTGCTGCTGATCGCTCTCGTCGTAGATAACGAAGTTCTTAGTAAGCCCGATCGCAGGCTGTCCCGGCACGGTAGAAGGAATCCGCAAAGCCTCAATGCCCCGCCGTAGCACGCGCACACAAAAAGAATGAAACGTCGAAATGACCGGCTTGGCGATGCTGAGCCCGCCCACCAGCTTTTCCACCCGTTCCGCCATCTCGGATGCCGCCTTGTTAGTGAAAGTCATGGCCAGAATCGATTCCGGCATCACGCCCATTCGCTCGATCAGGTAAGCAATGCGAAACGTAATGACGCGAGTCTTCCCGCTGCCCGCCCCAGCCAGAATCAGCACCGGCCCGTCGGTAGTCTCGACCGCTTCGCGTTGTTGCGGATTCAACTCGTCCAGAAACGACAAAAGAGAATGGCTCCGAAATAGCTAGATGGATTTTACAGGACAAATGAGAACAGAAATTCTTGGCGTTTGCGCCATATCACAGCGTGGTTCTTTCCCATTGGAAGGTGTGAAACTCGGCGAGCCGACTGAAGTCTTGCTCGTTGGCCGTGACCACCCTAACGCCCGTTCGCGACGCGCTCATGGCAATCAGCGCGTCGTTGGTCAATCGTCCCAGCCCGACGCTTTCGTAGTTGTACTTCGACGCAACGCGGGCGAGTATTCTGCCCGACTGGGTCCAGTCGCTGAGATTTGGAACAAGGATTCGATTTATCCGGTCAAAATCGCGCTCCAAACGCTCCACTACTTGTCGGACACGACCGTATGCGCCCGCATAGAGTTCCCCCAGAACCACCGCACTGAGCCACAGGGGGCCATCTAAAGAGTACCTCCGCAGCGCTAAGACTGATTCGTCTCCCCGTCGCATTGCGGTAATGTAGATGGCCGAATCCAACAAGGCGGGATGCATTTAGCGATTCAACCTGCCATACACATCTTTGATCTCAACCCCGCTCCGGAGAAAACGCTCGTTGGCTTCGTGAGCCAATCGATTCCTCTCATGTTCCGTGATGGTGAAATCCAGTGCGCGTTCGATGGTCTCGGTCTCGGTCTTAGCGCGCAAAGCTTTCTGAGCGCGCTTAATTTTTACAGAATCCAGCTGAAAGTGTTTGTGAGCGCGTTTGTTTGCCGTAGGCACGATGCCTTCCCCTTGCGAAACAGTATATGACGGATTGTACATGTTCTAAGGTTTCGTGTACATAGGAAACAAACCGGAAGAGAACCTGTTTGGCGCAAAGCACCCGCCGCTGCCTCTCGTTTGCAGCGCTGCTATAATCAAAAATTGCGCTCATGAAAAAGAACACACCAGTAGCCGCGGCCGAGAAAAGCGCCGCCCAAGCACCCGCGACCCGCCGAATCCGCTCCACCACCGTGCTCTGCGTCCGCCGCGACAACAAGGTCGTCATGGCCGGCGACGGACAGGTCACGCTCGGAGAATCCATCATCAAGCACGGGGCCAAGAAAATTCGCCGCCTCTATCAGGACAAGATTCTAGCCGGATTTGCCGGCTCGACCGCCGACGCCTTCACTCTGTTCAGCCGTTTCGAAGCCAAGCTCGAGCAGTACCACGGCAACCTGGGCCGCGCCGCCGTAGAACTGGCGAAGGACTGGCGCACCGACAAGTTCCTGCGGCATCTGGAAGCCCTGCTGCTGGTCACCGATAAGGAAACAACCTTCCTGCTGAGCGGCCAGGGAGACGTAATCGAGCCCGACACCGGCATAGCCGCAATCGGCTCCGGTGGTCCGTTTGCCCAAGCAGCAGCGCAGGCCCTGGCCGATCACACCCAGCTCTCGCCGCGAGAAATAGCCGAAGAAGCAATGAAGATTGCCGGCCGCATGTGCATCTATACCAATGACAAGGTAACGATCGAGGAGTTGTAGGTAGTTCTCAGTTCCCGGTTCTCAGTTCTCAGTGAGAACCGGCTGTTTCTTAGGTTTTACTGAGAACTGAGAACCGAGAACTGAAAACTTATTTATGGCCATCTATCTACCCGGAACCGCCGAAGAAGAACAAGTAACGCTCGACGAACTGACGCCGCGCGAAATCGTAACCGAACTCGACAAGTACGTAGTCGGTCAAAAAGACGCCAAGCGCGCCGTCGCCATCGCCCTGCGCAACCGCATGCGCCGCCAGAAGCTCGGCCCGGAAATGGCCGAAGAAATCATTCCCAAGAACATCATCATGATCGGCCCCACCGGCGTCGGCAAAACCGAAATCGCCCGCCGCCTCGCCAAACTTGCCAATTCGCCGTTCTTAAAGGTCGAAGCTTCCAAGTTCACCGAAGTCGGCTACGTCGGCCGCGATGTCGAATCCATGATTCGCGACCTGGTCGAGATCGCCATCGAAATGATCCGCGAAGAGAAGCTCGAAGACGTAGCGGATAAAGCCGAACTCAACGCCGAAGAGCGGCTGCTCGATATTCTTCTGCCCCCGACCTCGCCGCGTCCGGCCGATTCCAGTGCGGGAGGCGTAGTCATTGACGCCAGCACCAGCCTGGCCGAATCCTCCAGCCGCACCCGCGAGAAACTGCGTCAGCAGTTGCGCGAAGGCAAGCTCGACGACCGCACCGTAGAAATCGAAACCCGCGAGCGCAATTTCCCCTCCTTCGAAATCATCTCCAACCAGGGCGTCGAAGAAATGGACGTCAACCTCAAAGACATGTTGCCCAACATCTTCGGCCAGCGCACCAAGAAGCGGAAGATGAAGGTTAACGAGGCCTTCGAGTACCTCATCCAGGAAGAAGAGCAGCGCCTCATCGACATGGAGCAGGTCACCCGCGTAGCCATCGACCGCGTGGAAAACTCCGGCATCATCTTCTTGGACGAAATCGACAAGATCGCCGGCCGCGAAAGCGGCCATGGTCCGGACGTTTCGCGCGAAGGCGTGCAGCGCGACATCCTCCCCATCGTCGAGGGCACCACCGTCAACACGCGTTACGGCATGGTCCGCACCGACCACATCCTGTTCATAGCCGCGGGCGCGTTCCACGTCTCCAAGCCCAGCGACCTGATCCCCGAATTGCAAGGCCGCTTCCCCATTCGCGTGGAACTACAGTCGCTAACCATGGCAGACTTCGTCCGCATCCTGACCGAGCCCAAGTCTTCGCTAACCAGGCAGTACATAGCGCTGCTGGAAACCGAAGGCGTAAAGCTGGAGTTCACCCCCGATTCGCTGGAAGAAGTAGCGCGCTTCGCCTTCCGAGTAAACGAAGGCACGGAAAACATAGGCGCTCGCCGCTTGCATACCATCATGGAAAGGGTGCTAGACGAAATCAGCTTCGAGGCCCCAGAAAAAAAAGGCCAGCAGTTCGTAGTCGACGCAACCTACGTGCAGAAAATGCTAAGCGAGATCGTGAAAGACCAGGATTTATCGCGCTACATTCTGTAAGCGTCAGGTTTCCTTCTCCGCATGAAGCGACACCTAGGAAAGCTGCTCGCGCCGACCGCACTCTGCCTGCTCTTAGCCGGTTGCGCCCAGACCGGTCCGCCGCTGCCGCCGTCGCTCGAACTCCCCAAGCCGCCCACCGATCTGCGCGCCACCCGCAAAGACAACCGCGTCACGCTCACCTGGAGCGAGCCCACCCTCACCACAGACCGCAAGAGCGTTCGCTACATCGGTCCAACCCTCGTCTGCCGCAGCCTTGATCCTGAACTCGCCACATGCGGAACTCCCGTCGCGACGTTACCAGCACCGGCGCCATCTGCCGCCCCGAAGAAGTCAAGCCGCTCCGCCCAGAAATCAGCCGCCACCCCGCAGACCTTCACCGACGCCCTCCCCGCCAGCATGGAGCACCAGGATCCATCCGCCGAACTCACCTACGCCGTCGAGGTCTTGAACCGCAACGCCCGTAGCGGAGGATTGTCGAATCGCGTGCACGTCTCCGCCATCGTGACCCTGCCTCCGCCAACCGATCTATCCGCCCAACTAACCGGCGATGGCACAGTGCTCACCTGGACCAGCGCCGGCGAATCACGAGACGCCGCGAGCTCGCCCGCCGTGCAACATCGCTATCGAGTCTACCGGCGCGACGAAAGCTCCCGCAAAGACGCAATTGCTGGCGAAGTCCCAGTCCCCTCCGAGCGCGGCCCCGTCCATTTCACCGACTCCACCTTCGAATGGGAAAAGACCTATCTCTACCGCGTCACTACGGTAAGCATCGTCAAACACCCCGACAGCAACAGCGAAGTGCAGGTCGAGGGAGACGACACTCCGCCCGTGCGCATCATCGCCCATGACGTCTTCCCGCCCTCCGTACCCGCCGGCCTGCAGGCGGCCTACTCCGGCGAAGGACAAGAACCATTTATCGATCTCATCTGGGCGCCGGTAACAAACGCCGATCTCGCCGGATACAACGTCTTTCGCAGCGAAACAAACGGAGCCGAAGTCAAAATGGCGGTCAAGCTGAATGCCGAGCTGGTGAAATCGCCGTCCTATCGCGACTTCGCCGTCGCTTCCGGCAAAACCTACACCTACTCAGTTTCCGCAGTGGACGTCCGCGGAAACGAAAGCCAGCGCTCCGAGCCAACCAGCGAGCCCGTCCCGTAGATTTTTCCTTCGTGATCTTCCCTCTCTTTGTGTTTAGATATTGTTCTGATGAAATATTGCCGATTCGATCTCAACGGTTCCGCCCACTACGGTCTGGTCGAGTCTGTCGCGGGCACTAACCATGACGAAGAAATCACGCGCCTGCTCCTCCACGCTCCCCAGGAGAGCGATGGCGACGTCGAAGGTCTGCCCAGCCGCCGCATCGACCGCATCCCGCTGGCGCAGGCCTCTCTGCTGCCGCCAGTGCAGCCGTCCAAGATCGTTTGCGTAGGCCGCAACTATCGCGAGCACGCCGCCGAACTCGGCAACGAACTTCCGCAGGCGCCGCTCTTGTTTTTCAAACCGCCCTCTTCCCTGCTGCCGCCGGGCGCAACGATCCTTCGCCCCCAAGCGTCCGCGCGCACCGACTACGAGGGCGAACTTGGAGTCGTGATCGCCCGCCGCTGTCACCGCCTGGCCGAGAGCGATGACGTACGCCCCTACATTCTCGGCTACACCTGTGTAAATGATTTCACCGCCCGCGATCTCCAGGACAAAGAACCGCAGTGGGTGCGCGGCAAAGGCTTCGACACCTTCTGCCCCGTCGGACCCCTGGTCGCCGACGGACTCGATCCTTGGGCGGGCATCCAGGTAGAAACCCGAGTCAACGGCGATGTCCGCCAGTCCGGCAATACGAAGGATTTCATTTTCCCGCTCGACGTCCTCATCCGCTACATTTCGCAGATCATGACCCTGGAGCCAGGCGACCTGATCGCGACTGGCACGCCCAAAGGCGTAGGACCGGTAGTCGCCGGCGATGTCATCGAAGTCTCAATCGAAGGTATAGGCCAGTTGCGCAATCCTGTGGCCGACCAACCTTAGTTGTCAGTTCTCAGTACTCAGTTCTCAGAAAAGCCGGCCGTTGCTTTCTCTGCACCGCGTACATGTCAGCCGTGGACTGGATACAAATTTAACTATTAGAATCATAGATTTAGGAAGAGATGCTTCCTCCAAACCTTTCACTGTACACGACAGCCGGGTCCGTGGACGCAGAGGTCCCGCTCACGTTACTCGTAACCTCGTCCCTGCAATCTTGCTTCCCGATCCATGCATCAAACCGTCTATAATGCAGTATCAGTTCTTTGGGGAAGCGAAAACCAAAAATATGTCGACGAAGTTGAAGGTCACCGTCATTGCCAGTTCGCTGGCTATTCTGCTGTTCACCATCGTGGGCGGTTTTGTCAACGTTCGCGCATCTTCGAATGATGGCGCCTATCGCCAGATCTCGGTCTACAGCGAGGTGCTGTCCCGCATCCGCCTGGAATACGTCGAAGAGCCCAATATCGCTGGCGTCACCGACGGTGCGCTGCACGGTCTGCTGGAGTCGCTCGACGCCAATTCCAGCTACCTGTCGCCCGCCGAGTACAAACGCTACAAGGCAATGAAGAGCGACGGCAAGGCCGGTATCGGCGCCACCGTCTCCAAGCGCTTCGGATATGCTGCCGTAGTCTCGGTCATTCCCGGAGGCCCCGCGGACAAGGCCGGGGTCGAGAACTCCGACATTATCGAGTCCATCGAGGGCAAGACCACGCACGACATGTCGCTGGCTGAGATTCACGGCATGTTGTCCGGGGAGATCGGCTCTACGATCACCATCGCGGTGGTTAGGCCGCGCCGCGCCGAACCGCAAAAGATTGTGATCACGCGCGATATGGTGACCATCCCGCCGGTCAGCGACAAAATGCTCGCCGACAACGTCGGCTACATCCAGGTCGACGCGCTCCCCGAAGGTAAGTCGCAGGAGATCGCCGCTAAGATTCGCGACCTGCAGAAGCAGGGAGCGAAGAAACTCGTACTCGACCTCCGCAACTCCGCCAGTGGCGCGGAGTCTGAGGGCGTAGCCACCGCCAATCTCTTCCTTGACCATGGCACCATCACCTATCTCCAGGGGCAGAAGTATCCGCGCGAGGCTTTCAACGCCGATCCCACCAAGGACATCACCAAGCTTCCCGTAGCCGTGCTGGTGAATCGCGGCACAGCGGGTCCAGCCGAGATTGTGGCCGCCGCGATTCTCGAGAACGCTCGTGGCGACGTGGTCGGAGACAAAACCTTCGGCGACGGTTCGGTGCAAAAACTGATCGAGATGCCGGACAACTCCGCCTTGATTCTTTCCATCGCGAAGTACTACACGCCAGGCGGAAAGGCAATCCAGGACGCGGCCGTTACCCCGAACGTTGTGGTCGCTGACAATACGGAAGACGACGGTGGATTGCCCGACGAAGATCAGCCGACAACTCCCGGCGAGAAGAAAGACGAGAAACCGAAGAGCCTGCAGGATGACCAACTGAACAAGGCGCTGGAAGTATTGAAGAACCGGGAAGCGAAGAGCTAACGGCTTCAGCGTTTCCAAAGTTTCAGAGTCTCAGGGTTGAGAGTTTTCCAATCGCTCGCTTCG
Source organism: uncultured Acidobacteriaceae bacterium (assembly GCA_963779995.1). Classification (GTDB taxonomy): domain Bacteria; phylum Acidobacteriota; class Terriglobia; order Terriglobales; family Acidobacteriaceae; genus Acidiflorens. The sequence continues at coordinate 61,261 of CAVZZY010000004.1, forward strand.
GCGGGCGATTTCTTTTTTGCCGCCGGAAGAACTGAAGCCCGAATGCTTCCCTTTCTCTAAAACCTTGAAACCTGGCCTTTGCGATAACATTGAAAGCGTCGGAACTCTGAAATCTTGAAACTCGCCCCTTGAAAATCATCTATCAACATCTTCCGTCGGTGGAAATCGCCGGACGGAAGCTGGTCGGAAACGTCCTCTTCGGGCTGCTCGTCCTGCTCTCTGCCGCTGTCGGCGCCGCAATTGGATTGCTGCTCGTGTATTCGACCGACCTGCCCCAAGTCGAAGAACTCGAACGTTACCGTCCCAGTTCCGTCACCGAACTCTATGACGGACAGGGCAAAGTCATCGGCACCTTCGCGCTCCAGCGCCGCGTCATCGCCGGCTATGACGATTATCCGCAGGTTCTCCGCAACGCGCTGGTCTCGATCGAAGACAAGGATTTCTACCGCCACTCGGGCATCAACATCTGGCGCATCGTAGGCGCGGCGTATCGCGACATCGAATCCGGCGGGAAAGTGCAGGGAGCGTCCACGCTCACCATGCAGCTCGCCCGCAATCTGTTTCTCTCTCCCGACCGCTCGTTTTACCGCAAGGTGCAGGAGGCGCTGCTCGCCATCCAGATCGAGCGCCGCTTCACCAAGCCGCAGATCTTCACGCTCTACGCCAACCAGATATTCCTCGGCCACGGCGCCTACGGCTTTGAGGCCGCTTCCGAATACTATTTCAGCAAACCAGCGCGACAGCTCAAACTGGAAGAAGCCGCGCTGCTCGCCGGACTTCCCAAGGCGCCGCAATATTACTCGCCCATCAACCACCCGGAACGCGCCCTCAAACGGCGCAACCTCGTGCTCAATGCCATGCTTGAGGATGGCAAGATCACCGCGGCCCAGGCGGCGGAGGCCAAGAGCAAGCCCATCGTGCTCGACTTGCAGAAGGATCCGAATTCGCTGGCGCCGCACTATGTGGAAGAAATCCGCCGCTACCTCGAAGCGAAGTATGGCAGCGACCAGGTTCACGAAGGCGGGCTGCGCGTTTACACATCGCTCGATATGAATCTGCAAAAGTCCGCGCGCCAGGCGCTGCTCGACGGCCTCGCTGCCTACGAACGACGGCACGGTTGGCACAGCAAGCTCCTGAACGTAATTGCGCAGGGACAAAAGCTCGACAGATACGAAGATCCGGATTGGGATGCGGAGCCCGAAATCAACGGATACATGCACGCGCTGGTGACACAAGTCTCGCCGGCCGCCGCGGAAATCCGCTTCGGCCAGCACACGGCCACGTTCTCGCCGGCCGATGTGGCATGGACGAAGACAAAGCTCAAGCTTCCCGAAATTTTCCATGCCGGCGACGTCGTCTACATCAAAGTGCTCGCGCTCGATCCAGGCGGAAAAGCGCGCGTCACTCTGGAGCAGGATTCAGGGACCGAAGGAGCGCTCGTCGCCATCGATAACGCCACCGGAGAAATCAAGGCCATGGTCGGAGGCCGCGACTTCAACCTCTCCAAGTTCAACCGCGCCACGCAGGCGCTGCGCCAGGTCGGGTCGTCGTTCAAGCCCTATGTCTATACCGCGGTGATCGACCAGGGCGGCAGCCCCGACGACACCATTCTGGATGCGCCGGTTACTTTTCAAACTGTCTCCGGCCCCTATTCGCCGCACAACTACGACGGCAAATTTGAGGGCACCATCACATTGCGCCGCGCTCTCGCCCAGTCCAGAAACATCCCGGCGCTCAAGCTCGCCGACCGCGTCGGCATTAAGACCGTAATCGAATACGCGCACCGCTTCGGCATTACCTCAAACATTCCCGCATATCTTCCGGTGGCGCTGGGCTCGGCGGAAGTCACGCCGCTCGAGCAGACCTCCGCCTTCAGCGTGTTTCCCAACGACGGAGTGCGCGTAGCTCCGCGCTACATCACCAAAGTGACGGACTACGAGGGCCGCATTCTGGAAGAAGATTTCTCCGACATCAAAGACGTCGTCAGTTCCCGCACCGCCCGCGTCATGACCTCCATGCTGCGGGAGGTGGTGCTCCATGGCACAGCGGTCGCCGCCGCCAAAATGCCTTATCCGCTGGCCGGCAAGACGGGAACGACCAACGATTTTACCGACGCCTGGTTCGTGGGCTTTTCTCCATCGCTCACCTGCGGCGTCTGGATCGGCTACGACGAAAAAAAGTCACTCGGCGAAAAAGAAACCGGATCCCGCGCCGCGCTGCCCATCTGGATGCAGTTCATGACCGTCGCCCTGGCGGGCAAAGATCCCGGCGAATTTCAGCCGGCGCCGGGTCAAGGAAACACGGCGCTCGCGCAGAAGAAAGTCGACACTCCAGACGTAGCGCCCGGCGACGGGGAAACTGCACTAGCGGTCCGCGGCGAAACTGACAGCCCGTCCTTCAACTCCCAATTCACTGGACTTTGTCATCCCGAGCGAAGCGAGGGATCGCATTTTGCGGCGGACTGCAGATCCCTCGCTTCGCTCGGGATGACAATTCATTTATGGATTTCCCGTCACCGGATTACCTTCTGCATCAGTCGGCCAATCCGCACGATTCGATAAAGAGGAAACAGCGCTTCCGGCAATTGCACAGCGGCAATATCTCCCACGCCCGGCGTCCAAACCAGCCGCCAAAGGTATCGCCAGCGGTCGCTGCGCCGCTCCCGCAGTTTCAGGATCAGCCAGAAGTATTCCGTAGATTCGAAATCATAAGAGGCGCCGCGAACTAGACGCGCGGCGAATTCGGCGCCCAGAGCGGGCACCCGAGGATCGCCCACGATCATTTCCTCTGCCGGCTGGGGAAGCTTCGCCCAAAGCACGTTTTTCACCAGCCAGAAACTAACGCCGAGAATGCGAACGATTCCCAGCGCCCGCGCCCGTGCAAACGCCAGCGAATAGTCGATGGTTTCAGTCCGCAAAATCTGGGCAATGTCCGAAAGCCAAATCAGACGCGTCCAAAGATGCTTGGCGGCGTGCAGGCACAGCACCAGCAGCGAGTCTTCGGGAGCCAGGCAAGGTACTTCGCACCCGCCGACGACAGTGCGTCCGGCGCGCGCCATCAGATCTTCCGCGCCCAGATCGTTCAAGTGAAGATCAACCGCATAAAAATGCGGCAGCAAAGCCCACTGCAGTTCGACCATGTTCTTTCCCGCGGCGCCGTCAAACGCTCGCTCGTAGCCGGTCCGCAGCCACAATCGCTCGACGGCCGGCGTAAGATCCGCAGCGGGGCGATAACCGATTTCAGCAAGAGCCTCCTTCGCTCGCTCGAAGTCGGCGGAAGAAATCAGAAAGTCGAGATCCGAAAAGCTGCGCAGCCCGAGATCGCAGTAAAGCGATTGCGCCAGCACCGCCCCTTTGTACGGGACCGCCCGCAACTGCCTGCGCTCGAACTGCTGCATGATGCGAGCCAGTTCGGCGGTGAACCACAAACTGCTCCGCAAGTTCGCGTCATACGCAGAGCGCAGCGTGCGCTCGACTTCCGCTGGCAGACCAGAAGCATATTCGATCAGGTTGCGCGCCGCGAGCGGAAGTACTCCATGGTGCTCAGCCAGACGCAGAACTTCGCTCCAGTCAAGGGCGGAGCGATTCCAATGCGCAATGCGCTCGATCCGCTCCGGAGCCAGTTCCGCCCCAGCCAACGCGCACAGGAACTCAAATTCGTCTGCTCTCAGCGGCGCACGGCTCGACGCGGGAGACGAAAGCAAAAGTTCGGTCATGGAGGCGGATTCCCGAAGGATAGACAAGCGACCGCAAGCCAGAATAAAAGGATCGCGAATCGCCACTATAATACAGAGTCTTCGGCGCGTGTCCGAAGCTTCATTCGGACTTTCGCCGGGACTTTCGTCGTTTCCGCGTCATGGACCGCGTCGTCTTCGAATCCGTCCGCAAGGTATTTCGCCATCGTCCCGCTCTGTTCAATTGGCTGGGCAGGGAGCGGGGCGGCGAAACCATTGCCTTGAAAAACGCGTCTTTTGCGGCCGCGTGCGCCCAAGTCCTGGTGTTGCTTGGCCCGAACGGCAGCGGAAAAACCACGGCCCTCAAGCTGATCTCGACCATGCTCCTGCCCGATGCCGGGTCGGTAAGCGTGGGCGGCTTCGATGCACGGCGCGACGCCGGTGCAGTCCGGCGCCAGGTCGGCATCGCCGTAGCCGCGGAGCGCTCGTTCTTCCCGCGTCTCTCCGCTCGCGAGAATCTCGAATTCTTCGCCGCCCTCGACGAAGTCTCGCGCAAAGAGCGAGCGCAAAGGATCAAAGAAGTTCTCCGCGATACCGGCCTCGAAGAGCAAGCCGACACGTTGGTTATGAAGTTCTCCAGCGGCATGTATCAGCGACTGGGCATCGCGCGCGCCCTGGTCAAGCGCCCCGGCGTGCTCTTGCTCGACGAACCGACGCGCAGCCTTGACGCCGGCACCACCGCCCACTTTTGGACCACCATCCGCGCCTTGGCACGGCAAGAGACCTGCGTTCTGCTCGCCACCCACAGCTTCGCGGAAGCGGCTGCCGTCGCGGATCGCCTCCTCCTGCTGCAGCGCGGCGAAGTGCTCGCCGATCGCGCGCTCGGCAACGGCGAAAACGCGGACGCACTCCGCGCTTTCTACTTCCGCATGACCGGAGAGGTTGATGAGAAAATTTGTAATTAATTTCTTATGACTTCCACCCTCGACAAGCTCCATGCCATCCTGCGGCGCGATCTGCTCACGGCCGTCCGCCACCGCAGCGGCTTCGTCGTGACCCTGGTCGGAGTGTTCACCGAACTGGCCGCTTTCTATTTTCTATCTCGCGCCATCGGTCCCGGCTTTCGACCCGGCGGCGTCGAGTACTTCCCTTTTCTAATGGTCGGCACCGGCGTCTACACGTTCTTCGTAATGAGCGCGCAAGCTTTTCTGAGCGCAGTGCAGGAAGCACAGCAGACGGGAACGCTCGAAGTGCTCATGACGACCTCCACTGCTCCGGCTGAACTCGTCATCCTCAGCTCCATTTCAGCCTTCGCCGGAAACCTGCTCAATCTGCTCGTCTATCTTTTCGCTGGAGTGGCAGTTTTCCGGGCAGCGATCCACGCCAACTTTTTTTCGTGCGTGGCCGTATTGATTTTTTCTCTGGCAATCGCCCTGGCCCTCGGGATCGCGGCGGCCACACTTCAAGTTGCCTTCCAGAAGGGCTCGGCGCTGCTGTGGTTGCTCGGCTCCGGCCTCTGGTTCCTGAGCGGAACCATGTTCCCAATCCAGAGCTTGCCCCGCCCGCTCGAGCTTCTCGCTCGCGCGGTTCCTCTCACATATGCCATCGATGGCATGCGCAGTGCGCTGCTCGAGGGGCAGTCCATCCGAGCGATGGCTCCCACACTCGCCGTCCTGGCCGGGTTTAGCGTGGTCCTGCTGCCGCTCGCGCTGGCCGCCCTGTCGCTAAGTTTGCGGCGCGCCCGGCAGGATGGAACTCTGTCATTTTATTAAGGAGTTGATTCGCCTTGTTCGGCCTGCGCCGGGCCAAGTCAGCTGGGCCAAGTCAGATTGTCACCGGCGAAAGCCGTGTAGTACACTGCCTTTACTCTGATCAAAACTGGGAATGGCAAGGGGGAAACCAACCCTTCATCTGTCCGGGCCATCGAAAAACTTCCTCGTGGAAAACACCACGATTACGACCACGAGTACGGCGTGCTCGACGGGAACGTAGAACGCTCAGCTTTGGTGGCCGAAGCTTTGCGTCTCAGTGGTCGTTTGCGTCTGCAAGTTCACGGGGAAAGCATGCTGCCCGCTCTTTGGCCGGGCGATCTGGTGGAAATCGCAAGCTGCTCGCTCGAAGACCTCCGGCCCGGTGAGATCGTGCTCGCCCGGCGTGATGGCCGCCTTTTCCTGCATCGCCTTGTCTCCACCCGCAAGCCGGACGTCTTTCTGCTGTCGTGGCGATTCCATGCCTGGCTCCGACCCTCAGTTCCCTGCCGAAGCGCTGCTGGGCCGGCTGGTAAGCAAGGCTGGCGAAACGCGAGGCGTCTCCCGTTTCAGCGTGAAATGGTCGCGCGCGCTGGGAATGGTGCTCTGTCATTGTGGCGTGGCCCGGCGTCTTGTTCTGAAACTTCACAGCCGCCGGCTAGCATCGGCGCGAGAATTTCGAAACCCGGAACCGGCGACGGGGCTGGGTCCCGGTGAGTTGGGAGCCTTATGACCGCCGCACCCCGAAAAGTCGCGTGTGTCGAAATCGGAGGCATCCCGATCGCCTTGTCCACCTGCGACCAGGGTTTTCTCAATCTGCTGCGCCAGCGCTATGACGGGTTCCTGAGTTCTTCGCCTCCCGAGTTTGAGCTTGAGTTTGATCTCACCGGCACGGGACCGGCTTCCGATGACGATGTTCGGGTCCGCCGCAACGTTGACGATGACGAGTGGCTCATCGAGCGCGGAGACTTCCGCGCCCGCTGGGCCCCGCGCACCGGACAAGGCAACGTGCGGCAAAATGCCAATCCGTATTCTCTCGATTCGGTGCTCCGTATTTTGCACAGCCTGATTCTTGCCGAGCGCGGCGGATTCCTGCTGCACGCCGCCAGTGCGATCTGCGATGGCCGGGCCTATCTGTTCTCGGGCGTTTCCGGCGCGGGCAAGACCACGATGACGCGCCTGGCGCCGGCGGACATCACCCTGCTGACCGATGAAATTTCCTACTTGCGCCCGAGCGCCGACGGGTACGCGGCATTCGGCACTCCTTTTGCCGGAGAGCTGGCCAAGCCCGGTGAAAACTGCACCGCTCCGGTCTCCGCTCTGTTTTTTCTGCAAAAGGGTCCGGAGAATCGTGTCGATGAGTTGTCGTCCGCGGAAGCCGTCCGCCGCCTCATGCGCAATATTCTGTTCTTCGCCGAAGACCGGGGCCTGGTGGAAAAGCTTTTCGCCACGGCATGCGATTTCGTCGGCAGAGTTCCAATTCGCCGCCTGACGTTCTATCCTGATGCCAGGGTGTGGGACGAAATCCGCAACTTCCAGGAGGTGCCCGAGCATGCCTGAGAATTGCATTTACATTGCGCGCAGTTCTGCCATTGCCGCCCGCGCGCTGGCTGGCGAAATGATGGTCATGAACTCGGCCGATTCGACTTTCTTCACGCTCAACGAAGTCGCCACCGCCATCTTTCAAGCTGCCGACGGTCACACCCCTTTGCGGGAAATCGTCCGCGACCAGATCTGCGAGCAATTTGAAGTCGATCCCGAACAGGCCCAGTCCGATGCCGAGCAGTTCGTCACCGAGCTTTCCGGCCGCGGAATCCTTCTCGTTTCCAGTCAACCGCTATCGTCTGAGACGAACCGGGACACGAACCGGGAGGCGCCCTGATGAGCCTGATGACCGAAATGGGCCAGAAGGCATTCAACCTGGGCGTGCCCCTCGCCGTGCACGTTGACGTCACCTATCGCTGCAACGAGCGCTGCGTCCATTGTTATCTCGATCACGACGACCACGGCGAGATGACCACCGCCGAAATCAAGGACGTGCTCGATCAACTGGCCGAGGCCGGCGTTTTCTTTCTCACTTTCAGCGGCGGCGAGGTCTTCATGCGCCGCGACTTCTTTGAGCTTGTCGAATACGCCCGGCGTCTCATGTTCAACGTCAAGATCAAGACCAACGCGGTGATGATTACTGAAAAGGATGCGCGCAGAATTCGCGAACTGGACGTTGACACCATCCAGATCAGCGTCTATTCCCATCGTCCCGAAGTCCACGATGCCATCACCAAGCTGCCGCACTCCTTGGAGCGCACCATCAAAGCCATTCGCTTCTTGCGCCAACAAGGCCTGCGCGTCACCATCGCCAATGTGCTCATGACCGTGAATTCTTCCGATCATCTTGGCGTGCAGAAACTTGCTGCCGAACTCGACGTTCATTACACGCTCGATCCCACCATCACGCCCATGATGGACGGCGACACCTCCGTTCTCGCGCTGCGCATTCCGGGAGAAGAACTCCCGGAAGTTTTCCGCAATCCCGCGCTGGTCGCCAGCCAGGAAGAGTTCTGCGAACCGCCCAATCCGCCCTCGGCCGAGGATCTGGAGGGTTACTCGTGCAGCGCGGGCCATTCCTTCTGCTACATTTCGCCCTACGGCGATGTCTTCCCCTGCGTCCAGTTTCCCCTTCCCACGGGTAATATCCGCCAGCAGAAGTTTTTGGATATCTGGAATCTTTCCCCCGAGATGAAAGAGGTTCGCTCGATCAAGGCCAAAGATCTGACCGTCTGCTCATCGTGCTCGCACGTCAGCAGTTGCACGCGTTGTCCGGGGCTGGCCTATATGGAAGGAAGTATGCGGGGCCCGTCCACCGCGGATTGCGAGAAGTCGTTCTACCGCACCGGCGTGCCCACTGCGAACATGCTGCGGCAAGGGCTGTCGAAACCACGCACCACCGCACACCTGATCCAGATTCGGCCGATCGCCGTCCCTGCATGATACGGGGGCTCCTTACAGTATGCCCCCGGCAGCAGCAGCGTTGTGCCTGCGCTTTAGGTCAATGACCGCTTCCGCGCTGGCCAACTGTTCCAGCATGCGCTGCACCGCAGCCCGGACCTCATGCGTCGCCTCAGTGAACTTGAGCGCCGCGCCAATACCCATGTCCATGCGCACGACCTCGCTCGCCACCGTAACGTTCGTATGTTCGTGCGAGAAGGTGACTTCCAACTTCGATCCGGGCAGCAGTAGGCTGCCGCTTTCAACATAGCAACCACCCAGGCTGAGGTTGGTAACAATGCCCACGATCGCCCGTTCCAGCCCGTCGCCGCAAATTTCCGTGATGAGTTGGCCTCGCACCCGCGGATACAGACGGCGGTTTTTCTCCGTCGAGTGACTCCGCTTCTTCTGCAGATACATGCGTTTGTCGGCTTCCGAGAGGATTCTCTCGGCATCCATCCCGTCCTCGGGATACACCGCTTTGCCCACGCTCAGCGATAGAATGTCCTCGTTGCAGATGTCCTTCCCAGCCTGTCTTGCCAAGTCTCGCATCTGTTCGGCTTTGCGTGCGGACGCTTCGGGTGTGAGTCCAGGGGCGATGACCACGAACTCGTCCCCGCCCATGCGCGCCACATAATCGTACTCACGGCTGGTTTCCTTCAGGGAAAGCGCAAATCGCCGCAGTACCCGGTTTCCTTCCAGGTGTCCGAAGCGGTCGTTGATCTGCTTGAACCCATCCATGTCCGCGACCATCACGGTCAACGTTTTGTTGTCGCGTTTGCAGCGCGCCATTTCCCGGTCCAGTTGCAGGAATAGCGAGCGCGCATTGGGAAGACCGGTGAGGTAATCGGTAACCGCCGAACTCTCCGCCTGCTCGTACTTCAGCGCGTTCTCGATGGCGAGCGCCATCTTCGAGGTCACAGCCCGCAAAATACGCAGGTGATCGGAGGTAAAGAAATCCTTTTCCGCGCAGTACAAAGCGACCACTCCGACCACGCCCTGCAAGCCCTCAAGCGGAACCGCGAGCGCTGACATCAGCGTGCTGTACTTCGAAGTATCGTTCAAGTAACCGGGCTCGACCGAAGGATTCCCATTGAGGATCGGTTTGCGGTTTTGCGCCACCCACCCCGACAGCCCTTGTCCAATCGGAATGCGCAGCGAAGCAAACAACCGGAAGTTGTCGCCATTCACATATTCCGGCACAAGTTCATCGCCCTGGCAGATGTAGATCGCAATCGCATCGTAGAGCACAACCCGGCGCAGCTTCACCGCAAACACCGAGAGCGTTTCGTCCAGACTCAGCGAAGCTCCCAGCTCCTGGCTGAGTTCGAAAAGAGTCTGCGCTTCCTGGCGCGCCGCCGCGATCGAACTCAGAAAACTGCGCTCCGGCAATTGCGGCCGTCCTTGCTCGGCGAAGCCGGCTGCCGGCTTGATGGACGGCTCATCCTTCGCGCCTTCATCTTTCACTTCCGTGGATAGCTTATGCTTGCCCAGCCGGTCGGTGCGTAAGTGAACCAGTTGCTCCAGCTCCACGTATCGTCGTTCGAGCACCCTTACCACTTGCGGATCAAAAGCCTTTCCCGATTCATCCACCAGCCGCGCCATCGCTTCATGCAGCGGCAACGCCCGCCGGTATTGCCGGTCTGAAGCGAGCGCGTCCAGAAAATCCACCGCCGACAGGATGCGCGCGCCAATCGGAATCTCGCTCCCGCGCAGTCCCAGCGGATAGCCGGTCCCATCGAACTTTTCGTGATGGGCCCGTACGATGGGCACCACTGGGTAGGGAAATTGCACGCGCTCCAGGATTTCTGCTCCCACCATCGGATGAATCTTCATTTTCTCGAATTCTTCCGGCGTCAGGCGGCCCGGTTTCGCGATAATGTGCTCCGGAACCGCCAGCTTGCCAATGTCGTGCAACAAGGCTGCCGCCTGCAAGGCTTCCATTCCTTCCCGGTCAACCTTGAGTTCCTTCGCAACTTCGACGGCGTAAACGCGAACCCTCTGCAAGTGGTCGTGAGTAGTCTGATCCTTGGCCTCAATGGCAAGCGCGAGTACCTCGATCGTTCGTATATGCAAGTCGGCCATTTCTTGCACATGCCGCTTCTCGTCTTCCAGTTTGCCGAGGTAAAGACGGTAGGAACTGTAGATGAGATACGCCACTGGAAGCGTCAGCAACGACGTCTGCCAGTCGGTAAAGCCGTGCAGCCAGCTCATCGCCCCCGCCAGGCCCGCGGCCACCAGGTAGTAGGGGAAACTCCAGAAGTAGCGCTCTACCCAGATCTTCCGCAGCGACTCGCGCTCCGTCAAAGAGATGACCGCGGCAACCGGAACCGTATTAGCCACGAAGTAAACGCACGCCGCCAGAAATAGCGATGTCGATGGGTTATTCACGGCGTGATGCGCCAAAAAATAGCGATATGAGGCGAAGGTTACCGCGATCGCCATTGCCGCCGAACAGACGTTGAAAGCGACTTGAATCGGAATCGGATGGTCTCCTAAGTACTGCACGACCACCGCCGCGCAGCCCAGCGCCATCGCTTCCGGCAAGCTCAGTTCCAGCACACCCAGCAGGAGAAACAGAAAATTCACTGACATCGTCCCCGCAATTCCAGGCAGATTCACCTTCAGCCGCGAGGCTGCCAGCGCAATCGCAAGATAGCAGCAAAACTTGAGCGGATTCTCACTCCCGCCGTGCAAGAGCGAATAGGTCAGGACAACCGTCCCGCAGAGCACGACCACGGCCACAAAAAAGCGTGGCGCCGCGCTCATGTCCCTCCACGATTGAGGGCCAGTTTTCATTCCAGACGTACTCCTCCCCGGGCACGGGTCACAGATTCCCAGGCGCAAAAAACCGGGGAATAATCATTGATAACAGGCCCGGGGAGGAGCAGGAAAGCATTCGGCGATTTGAAGATACACTTCCGTAACCGGGGGCCACTGACCTTTGGCTGGTCCTTCGCCTTCCAAGCCCCGGAGATAACCTCTTAAGCCATAGAAAAACACCACCACCAAGGCGAACTTGAGCTTGCCGGCCCGCCGCATCGCATAACCGGGGTCCTCGGCAATGTGCCGTCTTCCGGATACCGCTTGTGGCCAACATCAGACGGGGGCGGCCGGACACAGGCCTTGCCGCCAATCGGCATGATATGCTGTGATGATCCATAATCTATAGTAACTGGATTGGCTTTATAGTATTTTGAATTAGAGCTGGTTCCGGGCCGTGAATGGCGGAGTGCCGGCTGGACAGAGTCCACCCACGGTCCCTAAAATCGCTGGTCGTTTTCGTTTCGCATTAATCATTGATAATGGATAATTGAAAAACTGAGGAGCTGTAATGCCACAGGACAACAATCCCGGGAAAAAGCCGCACTTTGCAACTCTGGCCGTTCATGGCGGCCAGGAGGTTGACCCTACCACGAAGTCTCGCGCCGTCCCCATTTACCAAACCACGTCGTACGTGTTCGACGATGCCGACCATGCCGCGCGCCTGTTCGCCCTGAAGGAATTCGGAAACATCTATACCCGGATCATGAATCCGACCACCGATGTGTTCGAAAAGAGAATCGCGGCACTGGAGGGAGGAGCTGCGGCACTGGCTACCGCTTCCGGCCAGGCTGCCGAGACCTTGGCTGCGATTACTCTGGCGGTCGCCGGAGACGAACTCCTATCCACCACCTCGCTCTATGGCGGAACCTACAATCTCTTTCACTACACGCTGCCGGAGCTCGGTATCAAAGTGCGCTTCGTCGATGGGGACGATTTCGACGGCTTGAAGAAGGCGATCAATTCCAAGACCAAGGCGCTTTATACCGAGACGCTCGGGAACCCAAAACTCGACGTTGCCGAGATCGAGACCCTGGCTCAAATCGCTCACGAAAACGGCGTGCCTCTCGTCATCGATAACACTTCCGCCTCCCCGGCGCTGGTTCGCCCCATCGAGTGGGGAGCCGATATTGTCATCAATTCCGCGACCAAGTTCATTGGCGGGCACGGCACCTCCATCGGCGGCGTGATCGTAGATGCCGGGAAGTTCGATTGGAAGGCATCCGGCCGTTTCCCGGGCCTTGTCGAACCCGACCCCTCTTACCACGGCGTCTCCTACACCGAGGCCTTTGGTCCATTGGCGTTCATCCTCAAGGCCCGCGTGCGCGGCCTGCGCGACACGGGCGCGGCGCTCTCGCCGTTCAACGCCTTTTTGTTGCTGCAGGGCGCTGAAACTCTTCATCTCCGCATGCAGCGCCACTCCGAGAACGCACTTGCCGTAGCCCGGTTCCTCGAAACCCACCCCGCCGTCGTTTGGGTCAATTATCCCGGCCTGCCTTCGAGCAAATACTATGCCCGAGCCCAGAAGTATCTGCCGCATGGCTCGGGAGCGCTGGTCACGTTCGGAATCAAGGGCGGTTACGAAGCGGGGCGTAAGCTGATCAACTCGCTGTCTCTATTCAGCCTGCTGGCTAACATCGGCGACGCGAAATCGCTGGTCATTCACCCCATGTCCACCACCCACCAACAGCTCTCCGAATCCGAACAAAGGGATACCGGGGTTACACCTGAGTTGGTGCGCTTATCGGTGGGAATCGAAGATCTGCGCGATATCGTCGCCGACCTCACCCAGGGATTGGAAAAGGCAACTGGGCTGTCGCCAAAAGCAGCGACCGCAAAGTAGGGGCAACAAAGATGCCGACCATCATTCCGTCGATCCGGGCGAAGCACTCTTTTGCTGAAAAGGAGGGCTTCGCCCTGGAATGCGGTGGCGAACTGCGCCCCGTGACTCTTCAATACGCCGTATACGGAGAACCAAACGCGGCGCGCGACAACGTGGTCCTGGTCTGTCACGCGCTCTCCGGTTCCGCCGAAGTTGCCGATTGGTGGCCCGAGCTGTTTTCCGACAATGACTTCTTCAGCATCGCCCCCTATTGTGTGATCTGCATCAACATTCTGGGATCGTGTTACGGTTCGACCGGTCCACAGTCCATCAATCCCAGCACCGGAAGGACCTATGGCCCGGACTTCCCGCTGGTCACCGTCGGCGACATTGTCCGATCGCAACGTGAGGTTCTCGATCACCTCGGAATCGATCGCATTCAACTCGTCATCGGTGGTTCGATTGGCGGCATGCAGGCCTTGCAGTGGGCCATGGATTTTCCCGACCGCGTCGATAACTGCATCAGCATCGCCGCGACGCCGCTCGGCCCGATGGGACTGGCACTAAATCACATGCAACGCCAGGTCATCCGGTTGGACCCCAAGTGGAAAAATGGAGACTACGGCGACCAGCCACCGGCTCACGGTCTAGCCCTGGCACGGAAGATCGCCATGTGCTCTTACAAATCGGCCGAGTTGTTCAGCACCCGCTTTGGGCGCAATCCCAACCGCAACGGCGAAAATCCATGGGCCGAACCCAACGCTCGCTTCGATGTCAGCGGTTATCTCGATCATCAGGGCGAGAAATTCGTACAGCGCTTCGATACCAATTCGTATCTCTGCATCACCAAGACCATGGACACCTTCGACCCCGTCCGCAAGTACGGCTCCATCCACGCCTACGGCCGCATCCAGGCCCGCGTCACCCTCGTCGGCATCTCCTCCGATTGGCTCTTTCCAGCCTCCGAGGTGCAATCGTTGGCCGGTGAACTCAGAAGCTGCGGCGTGGATTGCATCTACCGTGAAATCGAATCCTCCCATGGGCATGACGCTTTCCTCGCCGAGCCCGACAAACTCGCCTCCATCCTGGCGACCCGACTGTCGCCAGACTGAAGCGGATCAAGTCAGCGTCGCCACCCAGGTAGCAGTGGAGCGACCGGCGTCCTCGCCCGTCCCACCCAGATCAGCTTAGAAGTGGAACCCAAGCTGAGCCGTCAGCGCCCGCGGCGTCACATAGTGCGTTCCGCTGAAGGTCGAAAGAAAGTTATACAGCGCCAGTTTGTTGGTTATGTTGATGGCGGTAAGCGTGAGACTCCATTTGTAACGGTCGCCTTTGAACAGGTTGTCATCGCCCACCGACACATCAAACAGGCTGCGCGACGCGATGCGCGGCGGATTGTGATCGTCGTTTTCGGCATTGATCCCTGGCACTCGGACAAGATTGGATGTGAACTGCGATGCCAGGCATGTCCCCGACGGAATCGGAGTGGTCGGGGTTGCGCGGACGCCGTTGCAGGTGAACCCGGCCTCGTACTCCTGATCGGCGCTCAGGGGGTTGCCAAAGATATCTTGTAACAGGACGGCTGGTTGGCCGCCGAGTGTGGTTGTCTGCGGGCAATCGTTGTAGGGGACGTTTGCCCCGTAGCACGGAGCATTGCCGGCCACCAGGCCGCTGTCGTATCGCCAGTTGAAGCCGAGAAACGGGCCACGCTTCCAGGGCTGATATTGAAAATGGGTTGTCTGGTTGAACTTTTCGTCGTGGTCGATGCGGAAGGGAACCCCCGGAGCTCCCACAGTGGCACCAGCGCCGCCAATCTGCGGCGGGAAGAAACGCGCTGCTACGCTGGAGAAGACCATGAGCGCAGTAAAGCCATGGAAATTCGGCACGCTCACACGGCCGGCATATCCGGGAATCTTAGAGTTGTGCCACTCTATGGGGAAAGTGATCGGAGTGTCGCCGAGCACACTGAAATCGTAGCCATTGTGCGTGTACTTCGTGATCCACTCGCCGGAAAAGACCAGATACCGCCCGAAAGCCTGCTCCAGGCCAGCGTGGAATTCATTGCGAAAGCCGGGACTCAGAATCCCGCTCACTCCAGGGGAACAGAGAAGAAGCGGGGACAAGACGGCATTGCTGCATCCGGTGCTGGAAAGTACCAGATTTTCATTGAAGGGAGATTCGAGGGTGCGAGCGTAAGAAACGCGGAGAATCGTGTTGGTCCTCTTGAAGTTGTAAGCGATCCCGAGACGAGGCTCGGCCTGCCGTGCGATGGAGATTCCATTGTAGAGATCGCCACGAATGCCGAGGTTCAAAGACCAGTTTCCGACGGTGATTGCGTCGCGAACATAGAGAGCAAGCTCCTTCACGTCGGTGCGGCCATTGAAGGTATATAGGCCACCGCCGCGGGTCAAGTCGTAGGGAAACAGCGTTGAATTGAAAGCAGGGTAAAACGCGGAGTTGGGTGCGTTGGGATTAAAGAGCGGGCTTGTAGGATCGGCAACATTGGGCGCAAATCCGAAGCCGCCGCATTGCGAGGGATCGGTGAAACCCGGCACAGGAACGTTAGCATCGCTTGCCGTGGATAGAGTCAAGCAAGGCGCGTTGTAGACGGGATCGACGATGCCCACACTGTCGTTTTCTCTCAGCAATGTCTGTTCGTAAGTAACTCCCGCCTTGATTTGGTTGATCCCTTTGACGTAGGAGAGATCGGATCGAAGTCCCGCATTGGTGAGCGTCCGGTTCTGACCCACGGACTGCCTCTGCAGGCTCGGAGGCCCGAGATCCGCGAAAAAATCGCTGCTTGGGTAGTAGTTGTAATCGTCGCGGCGCACGAATGCTCCCAAGGTAAATACGGCGTTGTTACTCAGCAGATGCGTCCAAGAAGGGGCGATGTTGAAGGTCCCAATCTTGGAGCGCTGGTCGTTCGCTCCCACGGTAACGCCTTCCGTAAAGCCGGTGGAATTACCGATGGGAACTTTGCCCAGGTAGTCCTCCTCTATTGGAAGAACTCCGTCCAGTCCACTCCAGGGCGTCGCATTCTGGGCATCGATTGAATTCGGCGTCTGGAACCAGCTCCGGCTGTAGCCGAAGTTCAAGTGAATCGAGTCGGCGGATGAGAGTTGAAAGTCCACGCGGTCGAACAGGTTCTCTTCGTTGCCCTTGTCGTGTATTACCGCGAATTCTGGCGGATCCAGGAACCGGCCGCTGTTCAAACCGCCGACGGAGATGAAGTTTCCCCAGTTCTTACCGCCGTAAGCAAGCTCGGCAGCCACGTTGGATGTCCCAAACGACCCATAGGAGGCGGTCAAGCTGCCATGCGGTGTGGTCACACCCTGGCCCGAGCGTGTGGTGGCGACAATCACTACGCTGGTCTTGCCTCCGTATTCCGCCGGCGGCGCACCGGATATGACCTCCATCGATTGGACGGAATCGAGTGGAATCTGGTTCGAGAACACCTTGCTTTGCTGGTCGGTAATCGGCTGGCCGTCGACGGAGAAAGAATTCTCCGCGTGGTCGCCGATCCCGTGGAAGAGGCCATTGGAATCGGCGGCGATTCCTGGCGTGGAGAGCGTAACCAGCGAACTCAGCTCTGACGACGCGCTCTCCAGGGGAAGTTTGTCAAACAGTTCCCTGCCGATGTCGGCGTGGAAGGTGGGATCGTTCTCCACCAGATCTCCCGCAGACTCGACCGTGACCGTGGCGACACCGCCGGCCACCGTCAAACTGACCTTGACAGTCACCGGCACCACCGACCGGGTCTCCACATCCTGCGCGTATTGAGCGAATCCCTCAGCCGTAATCGTCATGTGATACGGATTAAACGGCACGTTCGTGAAATTGAAATTCCCCTTGCTGTCTGTGGTGGTCGTCCGGTCATAGCCGCTGACCGCTTGATGAATTTCAACCTTCGCATTCGCCACCACCGCGCCCGAAGGGTCCAGGACGGTACCGCTGATCGATCCCGAACTTCCCGACTGCGCATGCGCGACCCCAACACTCAGCACCATCGCCACGGTGAAAATAGCCGTCGCCAGCCAGCCCTTATAAGACAAGTGCATGATTCCTCCAATAAATAATAGGTTCTGGGGCGAGTCCGATCACCGATCACAGCTCGAAGATCGAAGATCGCAGTTCCTTGAAAATACTTATGTGGATTCAGCGCGGGATCAGAACGCAGGTGGAGGACGAATAAACTGGCTAGTGACGGGACGGAAGATCGGGGAAACTTCTGCCACCAGGATCGCCAGGACTGCCGTTGCCAAAACCGGCGCCGAGGCAGGCGTCTGGGTACTGAGTCCGGCATGGGCGGTCGCGCAAATCGAGCAGGTATGGCGGGATGTGGTCGAGTTCTCGGAATGCGAGTGGGTCGCCTGCACCGTCCCCATCACGCACACCAGCGCAACCGCGACCATGCACACAGCTCTGACGAAGACGCCCCGATTTGCCGATGCTCTCAGCATGCCGCCCCGATGTTGATGTTCCCCACCCCGATTGCTTTTGGACAATTTTACGCTTAGATGGTTATCCACGGATAGGCGAAGCACAAAAAAAGAAAGGCGGCGCACCAGGAAAATGAACCCTGCCCGCACACCCCCAGATCCTGCCCCTCGCAAGCTGCGGAAAAACTCCGGTTTCGTATCAGGGCATCGCTTCAGCGATGCCGCAAATCCTTCGAAATCAACGCCACTTTAGGGGCTGAGGGCCGAATACCGACCTTTTCCGCAGCCTCCCGGCCGAGAACCAACAATAGCACTATCACCGGCGAACGCATTCTCCGACAATCATAGCAATAGGAGTTACCACCAGCGGTCGTTGATTTGCGCCACCTGCGTCTTAATTTGTTCTTTCTCGGATGTGCCCGCGCTTGCTCTAAGGCGGGTCTATCGACGTCAGACTCAGGGAGAAGTACTTATGTCAGGACAAGTCATTTTGTATTTTGAAGACCAATCGGACGCCTTGCGCTTCGCCCTCGCCGCCGGTTCGGTGATGGCCGGAGATGGAACGCGCGCCCCCGGCGATTTAGTCCAGGAAACCACGCGAGTCACGCGCATCCGCTTGGACGACACCAACCGGGGAAAGGGCAAGCAGCCCAATCCTGGTTCCAATTCCCCTGGTTCCAATTCCCCTGGTTCCAATTCCCCTGGTTCCAATTCCCCTGGTTCCAATTTCAACGACCGCATCGCGTAACCGCGCCCCGCGCGGACAGTTTCCACCGCGCACGAAAACCACCGCGAGCGAAAGCTCCCGCCACCGCGGTCCGCCCCGAATTAGAATGTCTGCATGCCCATCGCTGAACAGACCTCCTCTTCGTCTTCATCCACCGCGTTCGACCTCGCCTGGGTTCGCGCGCAGTTCCCGGCGCTCGCGCAAACCGTCAATGGGCATCCTGCGGTCTTTCTGGACGGGCCCGGAGGTACGCAGGTACCGCAGCCGGTAATTGACGCCATCGCGGACTATCTGGCGCGCAATAACGCCAACACCGGCGGCGCCTACCAAACCAGCCGCAACACCGATCGCATGATCGCGGAAGCGCGCGCAGCGATGGCAGATTTTCTAAATTGCGATGCCGACGAAATTGTGATCGGAGCAAACATGACCGCGCTGACCTTCGCCATGAGCCGCGCGCTCGGCCGCGAACTCGGCCCCGGCGACGAGATCGTGCTCACCCTGCTCGACCACGACGCGAACTTTTCGCCCTGGAAAGCGCTGCAAGAAGAAGACAAAGGCGTGGTCATCCGCTCCGTGAAGTTCAACCATGCCGATTGCACGCTCGACATGCACGACCTGGCGGCAAAAATAGGCGATCGCACGCGGATCGTGGCCGTCGGTTATGCGTCAAATGCGGTAGGCACGATCAACAACGTAGCCGAAGTGGTGCGCCTGGCGCGGCAAGCCGGAGCGCTGAGTTACATCGATGCCGTCCACTACGCTCCGCACCGTCCCATTGATGTGCGCGCCCTCGACTGCGATTTTCTGGTCTGCTCGACCTACAAATTTTTCGGCCCGCACCTGGGCGTTCTCTACGGCAAGCGCGAGCACCTGCAACGCCTGCATCCCTATAAGGTCCGGCCCAACACCAACAACATCCCGAACTGTTGGGAATGGGGAACGCTGAACCACGAAGGCATCGCGGGAATCAAACCCTGCGTGGATTACTGGGAAGCGCTCGGCCGCCGCGCCAATCCCGCACTCACCACCCGCCGCGCTGCGATCCTGTCCGCGTACGAAACGATTCATCAGCACGAACAAGAAATGACGGAGAGGATGATCGCCGGCTTGCTGGCGATTCGCGGACTGAAGCTATACGGTATCACCGATCCGCGGCGCTTCCAGAATCGGGTCGCGACGTTCGCCGTCCGCGTCGAAGGCCAAACGCCGCTGGAACTCGCAACCAAGCTCGGCGAACGCGGCTTCTTCACCTGGGACGGAAACTACTATGCCCTGAACCTGACCGAACAGTTAGACGTCGAGCGCCTCGGAGGATTTCTGCGCATCGGCCTCGTTCACTACAACACGCTGGAGGAAGTAGAGAGTCTGCTGGCCGCGCTGCGAGAGATTGTGGCGTGACATGACGAAAACGCTGTCGTCTGTTCAAGAACTCGTTTTCCCAGGTGAATTGATAATTCGCCTGCAGCGCCCTACTTTTCCGTTGGAGCGTCGTCGAGGCTTTCTCCCGTGCCGTGGCCAGGAATGACAGGTGTCCTTCCAGTGTCGCCCGAATCCGGGCCCGCTGCTCAGTGCTAAGCGCCGTAAACTGAAATCCGTACTTTTTCCCAGAGCACGAACAACCGACCAACTTTCGCCAAGAATGATTTTCTGCATCGGAAAGAAAGAGAGATAATACCGCTGCGAGAGGAAAACTTCGCAGGAGACCTGCATGGCAATCCAGTTTACGTTAAATGGGGAAGCGCGAAGCGTGGACGTTGATCCGCAGATGCCCCTGCTGTGGGTGTTGCGCGACACGTTGAATCTGACGGGAACGAAGTTTGGGTGTGGGATGGCGTTGTGCGGCGCGTGCACAGTGCATATTGAAGGCGAGGCGACGCGGTCGTGCGTCACGCCGGTTTCAGAAGTCGCCGGGAAGTCGGTAACCACGATCGAGGGACTCTCGGCCGACGTGAGCCATCCCGTGCAGAAAGCGTGGATCGAGCTGGACGTTCCGCAGTGCGGCTACTGCCAGTCCGGGCAAATCATGTCTGCGGCGGCGCTGCTGTCGAAAAAGCCGCGGCCCACCGATGCGGAGATTGACGACGCAATGAGCGGGAACATCTGCCGGTGCGGTACTTATCAACGGATTCGCGAGGCGATTCAGCGCGCGGCGCAGATGCATGCGGTACCGGCGCGGCAGAAAGCGTCGCCGGAGAAGAAGGCGAAAAAACCGGGAGGGACAGCAGCGATGATGCCGTATGAGCCGGCCCCTGCAGGAGGTGCGGAATGAGCAGCGCGACGATGAAAGTGGATCGCCGGGAATTTTTGCAGAGCGCAGCGGCGGGAGCGACCGGGCTGGTGATTGGATTCTATCTGCCGAGTCGGATCGAGGCGCGTGCGGCGGCGGCTGAGGCGGTGACCTTTGCGCCAAACGCGTGGGTCCGGATCGGCACGGACGATACGGTCACGCTGGTGATTGACAAATCGGAGATGGGGCAAGGAGTGGTGACGTCGCTTTCGATGCTGATCGCCGAAGATCTGGAGTGCGACTGGAAGAAGATTCGCACCGTGTTTGCGCCGGCGGCGAAAGAATATGCCAACCCCGTCTTTGGAATTCAGGGAACGGGCGGGAGTACGAGCGTGAGAGGGATGTGGACGCCGCTGCGGAAGGCGGGAGCGCAAGCGCGAGAGATGTTGATCGCCGCGGCTGCGGAAAAGTGGAGCGTGGATAAGGCGGTGTGCCGCGCGGAAAACAGCCAGGTGATCCACACCCAGACCAAGGAGCGTCTGAGTTACGGAAGCCTTGCGGAAGCGGCGGGAAAACTGCCGGTGCCGAGTGACGTAAAGCTCAAGGACCCGAAGCAATTCCGGATCGTCGGTAAATCGATGAAGCGGCTGGATTCGGCGGACAAAACTTGCGGACGCACGGAGTTTGGGATTGACGTGCGTCAGCCGGGAATGCTGCACGCGGTAGTGGCGCGGTGTCCGGTGATTGGTGGGAAAGTGGCGAGCTTCAATGCGGACACAGCGAAGGCCGTGCGCGGCGTGAAGCACGCAATACAGATTTCGAGCGGAGTGGCCGTGGTGGCGGACAACACCTGGTCGGCGATGCAGGGGCGGAACGCGCTCGAAATCAAGTGGGAGGAAGGGCCGAACGCTTCCCTGACCAGCGCGGCCATCCGCAAGATGCTCGAGGAGGGAGCGAGCAAGCCGGACGCGGCCGTGGCGCGGAAGGAAGGCGACGTGACGGCGGGATTTCGAAGCGCGGCGAAGAAAATCGAGGCGGTGTATGAAGCGCCGTTCCTGGCGCACGCAACCATGGAGCCGATGAACTGCGTGGCGCACGTGCGCGCGGACGGGTGCGATGTCTGGGCACCGACGCAATTTCAGGGCGTCAATCAGATGACGGCGGCCAAGATCGCCGGGCTGAAGCCGGAACAGGTAAATATTCACACGACGTATCTGGGGGGAGGATTCGGGCGGAGAGCGGAGCAAGATTTTGTGGTCGAGGCAGTGGAAATTTCGAAAGCCGCGGGCGCGCCGGTGCAGGTGACGTGGTCGCGCGAGGACGATATGCAGCATGATTTCTACCGGCCAGCGTCGTACAGCCGGTTCGAGGCCGGGCTGGACGCTGAAGGTTGGCCGGTGGCGTGGTCGAACCGGATTGCCTGCCCTTCGATCATGTCGCGCTTCTTTCCCGGTTCGGTGAAGGACGGGCTGGATGAATCGAGCGTGGAGGGAGCGGCGGACTTGCCGTACGCAATTCCGAATATTCTCGTGGACTACCAACTCACGGAGACAGGGATCCCGGTGGGATTCTGGCGGTCGGTGGGGCATTCGCAAAACGCGTTTTTCAGCGAGTGCTTCTTGGATGAGCTGGCGGCAGCAAGCGGAAAAGATCCGTACGAGTTCCGGCGGCGGCTGCTTCAGAAAGCACCGCGGCATCTGGGTGTACTCGAGCTGGCGGCAACGAAAGCGGGCTGGGGGGAAGCGCTGCCGGCCGGGCGATACCGCGGGATTGCAGTGCTGAGTTCGTTTGGGAGCTACGTGGCGGAAGTGGCCGAAGTCTCGGTGGACAAGAAAAGCGGCGAGGTGCGGGTGCATCGCGTGGTGTGCGCGGTGGATTGCGGGAGGACGGTGAATCCGCTGACGATTGAGGCGCAGATGCAGAGCGGAATCGTTTTCGGGCTGACGGCCGCGCTCAAAGGCGCAATCACAATCAATAAGGGGCGCGTGGAGCAAGGGAATTTCGACGATTACCAAATGCTCCGCATGGCTGAGATGCCGAAGATCGAGGTGCACATCGTACCGAGCGATCAGCCTTCGAGCGGGATCGGAGAACCCGGGACGCCGCCGATTGCACCGGCGGTTTGCAACGCGATTTTTGCAGCGACCAAAAAGCGGGTCCGGCAGCTGCCGATCCGGCCGGAAGAGCTTGCATGATCGGTGCGACCTGCCAGGACATTGGCGATTTTGCGTCAACCGAGGAAGCGGTTCTGTTGCTCCAGACTTCAGAGTCCCGACCCGGGCACTTTGCGTCGATCCGCCGTTTGCCAAATTGATCCGGGGTAGCTGGTCTGCTAAAGTCGTCGTCATGTCCGAGCGTTCCACCGAGCAGAGAGGTGACCAGATACGCGAATTCGTCGACTCCCTTTATCGCGTGGATTCGGGACGAATCCTGGCAACTCTGATCCGCTTGCTCGGTGATTTTGATCTTGCCGAGGAGGCGATGCACGAAGCCTTTGCGGCTGCCCTAAGCCTGTGGCCGAGGAGTGGAGTACCCGGCAACCCGCGACCATGGTTGATTTCGACGGCCCGATTCAAAGCCATTGACACTCTGCGTCGACGGGCGAGATTTGATGCGTCTCAAGACGAGCTCGTGCGCTATCTCGAGGCGCAATGGGGTTCGGCGGCAAGGTCCACCAATGCAGAGGACAGCCTTGAGGATGATCGCCTTGAAGATGACCGGCTGCGCCTGATATTTACGTGTTGTCATCCATCTCTGGCACCGGAAGCCCGCGTTGCGCTCACCTTGCGTGAGGTGTGCGGGCTGACAACCGAGGAGATAGCAAAGGCCTTCCTCACCACCCCGCGTACGCTGGCGCAGCGCATTGTGCGCGCCAAGGCAAAGATTCGAGAGACACCGATTCCCTACGAGGTGCCGTCGCCCGAGCAATTGCCGGAGCGGCTGGGCGCGGTGCTTCAGGTCATCTATCTCGTCTTTAATGAGGGTTATTCGGCTGCGGCGGGAGCGGAGGTAACGCGGGCCGAGCTAACCGGCGAGGCGATTCGACTGGGCCGCTTGCTGGTCGAACTCCAGCCAGAGCCGGAAGTCCTGGGCTCGGAAGTGATGGGGCTGCTTGCCCTGATGTTGCTACAGGAATCCCGTCGCGCCGCCAGAACCTCTCCCACCGGAGAGCTGATTTTGCTGGAGAATCAAGATCGCGCGCTCTGGAACCGGCAGCAGATCGCGGAGGGAGTGGCATTGCTGGAGAAGGCTCTGAAGTCCCGCCGCTTCGGCGCCTACACCCTGCAGGCTGCGATTGCGGCCGTTCATGCGGAGGCGGAATCGGTCGCTCGGACCGACTGGCGGCAGATTGTTGCGCTTTACGACCAATTGCTACGAATTCAGCCTTCGCCAGTGGTACAACTAAATCGTGCCGTGGCCATTGCCATGCGCGATGGTCCAGAGGCCGGTCTGAAGCATATCGATGCGGTGTTGGAACATGGCGAATTGGCCAATTATTACCTGGCGCATTCCGCCCGTGCCGATATGTGCCGCAGGCTCGGCAGGACCGCTGAGGCTCGGTCCTCTTATGAGAAGGCGCTGGCGCTGACCCAGCAGGAACCCGAGCGGCAATTCCTGCAAGAGCGGATTCGGCAGCTGAAATAAGAAAAACTCGCCTCTGCTGCCTATTTTTTCAGTGCACGACGACGCATTTCCGGTCGCGCATTGTTAGCCTGAAAAAATGGGGTAGGTTCCTTCTGTCCCCAGTTTTTCATTTCATCCAGTGAATTTTGATTTCTCCTTCGAGCGGCTTGAATTCCGTGTCCCCGGTTACGAGTTCAGCCTTGTTTTCCTTGGCGAGCGCGGCGGCGAAAGCATCGGCCAAACTCAACTTGAAACGTGCTTTGAAATCGGCGGCAGTGTCGGCCAACGCGCGGGTTGTGGAATGAAAGTCAATGGGCAGGCCCTCTAG
The DNA here is from genome assembly GCA_963779995.1 of uncultured Acidobacteriaceae bacterium. Lineage (GTDB taxonomy): Bacteria > Acidobacteriota > Terriglobia > Terriglobales > Acidobacteriaceae > Acidiflorens. Next base: position 85,660 of record CAVZZY010000004.1, read on the forward strand.
AACCTTTGCGGCTTCCGCCCAGGCTGCGGCGCCGTCTTTTTTCACGATCGAGTACTTCACCTCGGCGTAGTTCACATCGGTCATGTGGAGCGGGCTGTCTTTTTTACCGGCGGAGACGAGGAGTTGCTCAATCGCTTCCGCGCCCGATTCGTCGCGGAAGTAGGCGATGAGTGCGAAGCTGTCGAGCACCTTAGCCGGCATGGCGCTCCTCTAGCGCTCGTTCCCGCTTTTTGTGTTCGGCCCAGTCCTCGGTCAGCGACCCGTGTCCCGGCGCGCGCTTGAGGATGCCGCGCCCGCGTCTGATGAGTGCCGCGGTCACCGGTTTGAGCAGGATACCCTCCGGCGTCGCCTGAACCACCGCTCTGGTTCCGTCCTCGATCTCGAATTGCTTGCGAAGACGAAGCGGGATGACGACTTGCCCTTTTGTCGTAAACCACACGGTGTCGGGTTTTTCACTCATACTCATGCTTGGTAGTATTACAAAGCTTCTATAGTCTGTCAATATACAGTTGGTAATAGTGATAGCTATAAGTAGGATATTGCTTATAATTCCTATATATCACATGAATACCGAATACCTCGGCACAGACGGAAACACTTTCGGATGGAAGTCCTTCGACAAGCTCAGGTGAGGCTCTGGGGCACCGGTCTCGGTCCTCTTATGAGAAAGCGCTGGCGCTGACCCAACAGGAACCCGAGCGGCAATTCCTGCAAGAACGTATTCGGCAGCTAGAATAAAAACCTCGACGACTTGTCGATTCCGCCCCGTCCGTTCGACTATGTGGTGAAGGCCGGGCGACCGGCCCGCCAGAAAGGCTCAAGGAGAACACCATGCGCTTCATGATGATCATGTTTCCGAAAGAGTACGAAACCGCAAAACCCGGCTGGGTGCCCGACTTCAAAGCGATGGAGGCAATGGGCAAGTACAACGAGGAACTAGGGAAAGCCGGCGTGCTGCTCGCGCTCGACGGTCTAACCCCGCCCGCGACGATGAGCGCGCGCGTCACCTTCAAAAATGGAAAATCGAAAGTTACCGACGGTCCCTTTACCGAAGCAAAGGAAGTGGTCGGCGGCTACTGGATCATCCAGGTGAAGTCGCGCGAAGAGGCGCTCGAATGGGCCTCGCGCATCCCCGGACAGGATAACGAAATCGTCGAAGTTCGCCGGATGTTTGACCTGACCGACTTCGATCCCGAAACCCAAAAGGAGATCCAAAAGAAGTTCGGCGACGACGTCGCCGCTGAGATGCGCCAGTAGTAAAAAACACTCGCCGCGCTTTGTCGATGTCGCGGCGCCGCGTACGACGTCTATGTAGCCGCCACCGTAAAAGGAGAAATCATGACGCAGTATTTGGTTGCGATTCACCACCCCGACAACTATGACCCGTCCGCAGAGACCGAAGCGATGCACCGCGATATCGGAGCGCTCAACGTTGAGATGGTGGCTGCCGGTGTCAGGATTTTCGTTGGCGGCCTCACCCCGGCCAGCAGCGCGAGGTCGCTGCGGGCGCAGCCCGATGGCAAGGTGCTCATCACCGACGGGCCGTACCTGGAGACCAAGGAGCACATAGGCGGTTTTTGGGTGTTGGAAGCTGCTGACCTGGACGAGGCACTGGCGTGGGGACGCAAAGCTGCCGTCGCCTGTCGGGCGCCGGTCGAAGTGCGCCCGTTTTTGGGAGGACCAACGGCCGCAACTAGGCGGCAGTGACAACACTGCCGGCGATGCCGGTGGCCCGGGCTTTTGATCTTGCGGGCATTACCAACACAGTGGGTGCCCCGTTCCTTCGCGTAAGCCTGTGCCAGCGGCTCCCACCGAGGGGAGAAGAACGAGGAGAAGAACAATGAAATACATCTGTTTGCCAACCATGCTGATTGCGAGACGAACTACAATTCTGTGCATTTCCTTGTCGTTGAGCCTGACCTCAGCAGCCCAGCAGAAGCCTTCTCCGCTTTCACCCTATGTGAAGGAGGATGCACCGGTGCTGGTGCTGGAGCATGTGCGCCTTATCGACGGCACAGGCTCTGCACCCCAGGAAAACATGCGCATCGACATCGCCGGCGGCAAGATCACAGCTGTCCAAGCCGCCAGTGCGCACAGCCCTTATCCGCCCGGCTCTTATCCGCCCAAGGCTAAGGTGCTGGACATGACGGGAAAGACCGTAATCCCCGGCCTGGTCGGCATGCACGAACATCTCTTCTATCCCACGCCGCAGCAACCCGAGGGTGGCGTGGCGCTCTATGGCGAGGCGCCGGACAGCGCTCCGCGTCTCTACCTGGCAGGCGGCGTCACGACGGCGCGGACTGCGGGCAGCCTGGAGCCATACACCGACCTGGAACTGAAGCGGGAGATCGACGCGGGTTTGCTGCCCGGACCCAAGCTCGACGTGACCGGCCCCTACCTCGAGGGCAAAGGCAGCTTCGCGGTCCAGATGCACGCGCTTGCGGATGCGGACGACGCTGCGCGCACGGTGGATTATTGGGCCGCCGAGGGCGTGACCTCGTTCAAGGCATATCAGTACCTCACGGCGGATGAGCTGAAGGCGGCCATCGACCACGCTCACGCCCACGGGCTCAAAATCACCGGGCATCTTTGCTCCATCGGATTCAGGCAGGCGGCCGCGCTGGGCATCGACAACCTGGAACATGACCTGTCGGTGGATACCGAGTTCTTCCCCGGGAAGAAGCCGGACGAGTGTCCCGGTCTTCTAGCGAATTTGACATATCTCGAGAAAAACGTGGAAGTGGAGGGACCTGAGGTGCGGGAGACGATCCGTGACCTGGTAGCGCACCATGTGGCCATCACGTCGACGCTGGCGGTGGTTGAGACTCTCGGCTCGAATCGCCCGCCCATGGAGCGGGAGGGCGCGGCTCTCAAGACGCTCTCCCCGCAAGCCGCGAAGGACTATCTGGTAGGCCGCTCTCATGTGGCCGAGCGCGACATGGGCGGGCCGATGCTGGGAAAAGAGATGAGATTTGAGCGGGAGTTTGTGGCCGCGGGCGGATTGCTGATGGCGGGCTGCGATCCCACCGGCTACGGCGGCGTGGTGCCGGGCTTCGGCGACCCGCGCAACATTGAATTGCTGGTCGAGGCCGGCTTCTCACCGGTCGAAGCGATCCGCATTGGCACACTGAATGGGGCAATCTACATGGGCAGAGACGCGAGCATCGGATCGATTGCGCCGGGCAAGGCCGCCGACTTGGTGGTGTTGGGCGGCAACCCGGCGGAGAAGATTGAAAACATGGAGAAGGTTGAGCTCGTCTTCAAAGATGGCGTGGGTTTCGATCCTGCGAAGCTGATGCAATCCGCCACCGGGCTGGTGGGCTTGCGGTGAGCACGCGCAGAGGCGCGCGGTTGGAGGAAACAAGGAGGAATGGATGAAATACATCTGTTTGGGATACATGGAGCCAGGAAAATTCGAAGGGATGACCGAGGACGAGCAACACGCAATGTTCGACCAATGCTTTGAGTATAACGACCGTCTGCGCGCCAACGGACATGTTGCCGCCGAAGTATCTCTTCAGCCTCCGGAGACCGCCGTGACCCTGTACTGGAAAAACGGCAAAGTCGCGACCACCGACGGCCCCTATGCGGAAACCAAGGAACAGCTCGCCGGCCTTCTCATCCTTGAGGCGCGAGACCTCAATCATGCCCTTCAGCTTATCTCGCAGCATCCAGGCATGAAGTTAGGAACGAATGAGATACGGCCGGTTGCGGATTTGAGCGAAATCATAAAGCAGAGCGAGCGGCGACGGCGAAAGGATACCTCGCGATGAGGGCGGCCACGAGGGAAATGATCCGTATCGTGGGTGGTGCGAGGCCGTTGCTCACATCTTTACTGGCGAGCTATGACTCGCAACACACTGCCACTGCCCGTTCGACATCTTCACCCAGGTATCGGTCCAGCGCTCATGAGCATCGAGAGGTTTGCCCGACGCATCGATGCCCTTGGCTTTGAAGCTTCCAGTCGCTATGGCCGGCCGAGTCGCTGGCGACAGCAAAAAAGACCAAATATGACAGCGTTGATTACGACGATGTGAAAGTAACTCATAATGACGGGGAGTGATGGGAAAGTCCCCTTGGCTAGGAATGGCCCTTACACAGCCGCGATTCCGGATGGGTGGTCGGCTACCCGGAAGTTATCCGGCAACTGCCCTTGCCATCCGGAAGCGGGTCCCGATGCCGGTCGTGGCAGCTGAGCCACACTCTGTGGGCACAGCCAAGATTTCGGTTGACACGGCTCTCTATCGTTTTATAATCATTCTCATCCGATAATCATGCGCTTCACCCATGAACAGTTCCGTGAGCTGGCTGCCAAGCACGGCTTGGCGGTCACCCACCAGCGTCAGGTGGTCTATGAGGCCGTCATCGCTTCCCACGGACACTATTCCCCGGAAGACATTTACGCCACCGTCCGGCGTCGCATTCCATCCATTTCTCTCGCCACGGTCTACAACAATCTGCGGCTTTTCATCGAGTGTGGATTGCTGCGAGAGGTCAGTCCTCATGCGTCCACGCTACGTGTGGACGGCAATCTCAAACCGCATCACCACCTGGTCTGCTCCCGCTGCAAATCGGTGCGGGACATCGAAGGCGATTTCATCGATTTCAATCGCCTGTCCCGGCATCTGCCGGGCGGCTTTGATCTGACGCAGCCCTTGGTCGAGGTCTTTGGCCTCTGCCGCCGCTGCCGCGCAAAAAACTAAGTAAGGACATGCTGTACCCAATAAAGGTCTCATCCCGCATTTTCGTTAGCCCGGTCTCGATAGCATCGGCGAATGCGCGGATGGGAAAGTCAGGATGAGTTCGTAGTTCGTCAAATTTCAAATTTCTTTGAAAGAAAGAAGGAGCAATCATGTCAACCGAAGCGAAGTGCCCGGTCGTACACACCCCAGCTACAGCCACAACCAATGCCGACTGGTGGCCGAATCAGCTGAACCTCAAAATCCTGCACCAGCACTCCCCCCTGTCCGATCCTATGGACAAGGCGTTCAACTACGCGGAAGAATTCAAGAGCCTAGACCTGAATGCCGTGATCAAGGACCTCCATGCCTTGATGACGGATTCGCAGGAGTGGTGGCCGGCCGACTTCGGCCACTATGGGCCGCTTTTCATTCGTATGGCGTGGCACAGCGCGGGTACGTACCGCATCGGCGACGGCCGCGGCGGGGCCGGAGCCGGTCAGCAGCGCTTCGCTCCGCTCAATAGCTGGCCGGACAACGTGAACCTCGACAAGGCGCGCCGCCTGCTGTGGCCGATCAAGCAGAAGTATGGCCGGAAAATCTCCTGGGCCGACCTCATGATTCTCGCCGGCAACGTCGCCCTCGAGTCGATGGGCTTCAAGACGTTTGGTTTTGGCGGCGGGCGCGAGGACGTCTGGGAGCCCGAAGAGGACATCTACTGGGGCCCTGAAGGCAAGTGGCTGGCGGACGAGCGCTACAGCGGCGACCGTGATCTCGAGAATCCGCTCGCGGCTGTGCAGATGGGTCTGATCTATGTGAATCCGGAAGGGCCGAATGGAAAGCCCGATCCGCTTGCCGCGGCACGCGATATCCGGGAAACTTTCGCCCGCATGGCGATGAATGACGAGGAGACGGTTGCGCTCATTGCCGGCGGTCACACCTTCGGCAAAACCCACGGCGCTGCCGATCCGAACAAGTATGTCGGCCCGGTGCCGGAAGCCGCCGCCATCGAGGAGCAGGGCCTCGGCTGGAGCAACAAATTTGGCACGGGCAGCGGGGATGACGCGATCGGCAGCGGCCTGGAAGTCATTTGGACCCAGACGCCTACCAAGTGGAGCAACAACTTCTTCGCCAACCTGTTCAACTACGAATGGGAACTGACCAAGAGCCCGGCCGGTGCCAATCAGTGGAGACCGAAGAATGGCGCAGGCGCCGGTACCGTGCCGGATGCGCACGATCCGTCAAAGCGTAACGCGCCATCCATGCTGACCACGGACCTCTCCTTGCGCTTCGACCCTGTTTACGAAAAGATTTCACGGCGCTTCTACGAGCATCCCGATCAGCTCGCCGACGCCTTTGCGCGGGCGTGGTTCAAGCTCACGCACCGCGACATGGGGCCGATCTCGCGCTACCTTGGCCCGCTCGTTCCGAAGGAGCACCTGCTGTGGCAAGACCCCGTTCCCGCCGTGGATCATAAATTGATCGGGGAGCAGGACATTGCTGCTCTGAAAGCGAAGATCCTCAAATCCGGACTGTCGATCTCCCAACTGGTCACGACCGCATGGGCCTCGGCGGCGTCGTTCCGCGGCTCCGACAAGCGCGGTGGGGCGAACGGCGCCCGCATTCGCCTCGCGCCGCAAAAGGATTGGGAAGTGAACCAGCCCGCCGAACTGGCGAAGGTCCTCAAGAAGTTGGAGGCGATCCAGAAGGGGTTCAACGGCGCCGGCTCCAACGGAAACAAGTCCAACGGGAACAAAGCCCGGAACAAAGGGAAGCAGATCTCGCTCGCTGACCTGATCGTTCTGGGCGGCTGCGCAGCCGTCGAGGAAGCTGCGAAAAGGGCTGGGCACAAGGTGAAGGTCCCCTTCTCACCGGGGCGCACGGATGCCTCGCAAAAGCAGACCGACGTGCACTCCTTCGCCGTAATGGAGCCGATCGCGGACGGGTTCCGCAACTATCTCCGCAGCGGACAGATCCTGTCGGCGGAGGAGTTGCTGGTGGATCGGGCGCAATTGCTGACGCTGACTGCCCCCGAGATGACAGTACTCATCGGCGGCCTGCGCGCCCTGAATGCGAACTTCGGGCATTCCAAACACGGCATTTTCACCAACCGGCCCGAGACGCTGACGAATGATTTCTTCGTCAACCTGCTCGACATGAATACGAAGTGGGAGCCCTCCTCTACATCCGAAGGCGTATATGAGGGGCGCGATCGCCAGACGGGCAAACTCAAGTGGACCGGCACGCGTGTCGACCTCGTGTTCGGTTCGAACTCCCAGCTGCGGGCGATCGCAGAAGTCTATGGATGTGACGATGCGAAGGGAGCGTTTGCGAAGGACTTCGTGGCGGCGTGGAACAAGGTGATGAACCTCGATCGCTACGACCTAGTCTGAGCTCGGCAGAAAAGGAAACCTGTCAGCTTCGTGCTATTGCTGTTGTTCGGATCGCTGTTCGGATCGGCGTTCGGATCGGCGAAACCGAAGTCGTCGCTTCTCCTGGCTCGCGGGGTGCCGCAGCGCCGGGGGCCCCCCATCACGCCCGCTTTCGGCGTGATGGGGTGGAGCGGTTTACCGCTGCGGTAACTGCCTTGTTGCGCGAAGATAGACTCCTTCCGCAGCCGCTCAGGGCCAAAGTGCTTTGCGCCCGGCAATCCGTCGTCCGGCGGAAATCGCCAGAATCTGACCCAATTTCCAACTTCCCGGAAGCCGTCTTCGGGACAACTTCACGTCTCGTTCGCCGAAAACCACCGATGCGATCCAATGGCCGCCTTCGAATAACTTCAGGGTTGCCCGTGACTTGGACACAATCGCCGAGGTTGCCCAGTCTCCCCTTCCGTCCTTGCTCCTTTGTGTTAACTGTGGTTAACTAAACTGGATAATCGCCGGTTAATAGATCAAACCAGGTACACATTGCCCCTTTAGGGCAAATGAGTGGGGTATTCATGGCGCGCGCTGCGCACTTTGCTTTTCTTATGTTGACGGTGACGTGTCTCCTTCCGGTGAAAGCGCTGGCGCAAGGCGAAACTACGAGCGCCATTGTTGGCCAAGTTCGCGACACAACCAACGCCGTTGTACCGGGCGCCACCGTCACCATCGCCAACCCTGAGACCGGACTGAGGCGTACCGCCAAGACCGATGATGCAGGCCGCTTCAACTTCCCGCAGTTAAAGCCGGGTACCTATTCGGTCACAGTGGAAGCGCGAGGCTTCGATCCGGGGCAAAACGACAACGTCGTGTCGGGCCTGGGCCAGAAGCAAAGTGTGGATTTTACGCTAAAGGTCGCCCGATCCAGTGAGACGGTTGAGGTCAGCAGCGAGGCTCCAATCATCAATCCGGAAAACGCAAACACATCCACGACCCTGAATGCGCCGGCACTGGAGGACTTGCCGAATCCGGGAGGCGACCTGACCTACCCTCTGCAATTCGCGCCTGGCGCCCTCATCAATACCGCGGGCAGCAGCAACGACTTCGTCGGCGGCACAAACGGCTATGGCAACGTGGAGTTTAACGGACTGCCCGCCCTCTCCAACGGCTACATCGTTGACGGGCTGGAAACGAACGATCCGCTCACTAATCTAAACAGCGGCCTTTCCACCAACCTCGTCCTGGGATTGAATTCGATTGCAGAGGTGACCGTCAACACTCTTTCTTATTCCGTGGATCAAGGACGGTATGGAGCGTCCCAAGTCGACTACGTCACCAAGTCTGGCACGAATCGGTTTCATGGGAATCTCTATGAACTGTGGAATGGGTCGCTACTGAATGCGGCGGACTACTTCACCAATGCGACGCCGGGGAACCACAAGCCCAGATCAACCGTGAATCACTTTGGGGGTAGTGTGGGCGGTCCGATTGCGCACGACAGACTATTTTTCTTCTTTGATAGCGAATGGGTTCGGATCGCGCTGCCCATCGTCACGCCCACGATTGTTCCCAGTCCCGGTAACAATGATCTGTTCCAAACCTACGTCTTGGGCCAACTTAGCTCAGGTCAAACAAGCGACTGTGTGTCTAGCGGGCCAAATAAGAATTGCTACCCCGCCGCGCCCCAGGAGGTGGATTTTTATGAGCGGATCTTCAAGCTCTATGGAAATGCAAGCGGCACACCCACCCAGGTGCTCTGGTGTCCTTTCAATTCGGACGGCACTCCGGCACCGGGCAATCCCCCGAATGGAAACGGGTGCGCCAACCGCCAGAGCGTCTCGCATTCCAGCGACGACCATGAGCAGGTACAGACGGTCCGCGTCGACTACAACATCAACGACAAGGACACCGCATGGTTTCGTTTCCAGTCCGACACCGGCCTGCAAGCCGCTTACACGGACCCCATCAACCCGGTGTTCAATGCGTTTTCGCCGCAGCCTCTCTACTCGCTCGCCGCGGGATACACGCACGTTTTCTCGCAGAGCTTGGTGAACTACTTCAATCCGGCGTTCTCCTGGTACGAGAGCTTGTTTGGGCCAAGCAACCTTCAGAAGGCACTTTCGGCGTTCCCGATCGTCTTGCAGGGCAGCGGCGCGAATGCCTTCGCACCCCTGGGAGGGCTTGACAACACTTGGGTTCAAGGCCGGCGTGCATCCCGTTTTTTCATCAACGACAATCTCGCCTGGAGCCGTGGCGCTCACGAACTGCGGTTCGGAACCAATACTCGTATCTTCCGCCTGAACGACTACGACTTTGCAGAAGGCACAGTTCCCACCGTGACCTACGCGAACTTGCAGCAATTTATCTACGGAGCAGCGAACACCGCCTCGACGAATTTCCCTTCGAACGCAAATGAGCCCTTCAACTTTCTCAATCTCGATGTCTACGCGCAAGACACCTGGAAGGTGACCCGCACCCTGACCTGGACGTTCGGCCTGCGCGACACCTTCAACTCCAATCCATTGAATCCGCATGATCAAGTCGCCCGTCTTAGAGGCTCCTTCGGTTCCATCTCCCATGATGTCAATCAGCCCCTGAACCAGGCCATCCAGACCCATCTCGGCAATCTGTTCTCGTCCACACCGGTGGCCATTCTGCAACCAAGAATGGCGATTGCATGGCAATTTGAGCCGAGATCGGTACTCCGCACCGGTTTTGGAATTTTCAGCGACATCTTGCCGGGCACGGTGGCCGACCTGATCGGCGCCAATCCTCCATACGATAAGACGTTCCAAGGAGGACTGCTCGGCAGCGTGGGCCAAAAGGGATCCGCGGGCTGCGACCCGGTCGTCGGCTGCACTGGCATCGCGGCCGGTGTGGCGAACAGCGCAGTGGACGCAATCGTTGCCGCGAATCAGACTTTTACTTCGGGATTTCCCCAGGGCAAGTCTTCTCTTCCGCCGGTTGCGATCACAGCCATTCCCGATGGCAAACTCCACGCGCCGTATTTCATGGAGTGGAGCCTGGGAATGGAACATCAATTCGGAACGACGGCCAGCCTGAAGGCGCAATACGTGGGTACGCGGGCCGTGAACCAGCCCTACTCAACCCAAGTCAACGGCTACCAAACCGTGTGCCAGGGCTGTTTTGCGCCGTTCCCTTACATGCAGCCTACTGATCCAAGATTCGGCGCAGTGACGCAGTTCTCCACCGGCGCCAACAGTCACTACAACGGTCTTCAACTGACCGCGATGAAGCGGCTCGGCCATGGCTTGCAAGGACAGGCCAACTACACCTGGAGCCGTTGCATGGATACGGTCTCGAACGGAGGTTTCCTTTCGTTTTCCGCCGGAGGCATTCTCTCGCCTCTGCCGGGAAACCTGGCCCGCGACTATGGCCCTTGCGACTATGACATCCGGCACAATCTCAACGCGCAGTATGTGTATCAGTTGCCGGTCAGAGTGCACAGTCATTCGCTGGGCTACGCGCTCAACGGTTGGCAGATTTCTGGAACGGCGTTTTGGCACAGCGGAGTTCCGTTCTCAGTGCTGAGCACGCCTTATTCAGCAAACGGAAACGGCATCGTGCAGGGCAGCGGGCCGCAGTTCGCCAGTCTTGTGCCGGGAGTAGATCCCTATTGTCGCCACTGCAACCTTCCCGCTACTCCACCGGGCACGATTCAGTGGCTCAATCCGGACGCATTTGTATCGGCGGTCGATCCGAGTACAGGGCAGTGCTATGGCGGGGACAGCCCGCAGAATTGCCGTTTCGGAAACCTCGGCCGGAATGCCCTGCGCGGCCCCGATTTCCTCTGGAGCGACTTCTATCTGACAAAATGGTTTCCCTTGACCGAGCATGTGAAGCTGCGCTTTGAGAGTCAGTTTTTTAACGTCTTCAACCATCCGAATTTTGCGCTTCCAAACATGGTGCAGGCCGGCATTCCAGGAAATCCTTCCACGCAGAGTGGATTTGGAGCGCTCACGTACACGACCTCTCCGCCGACCGGTTTACTGGGCGTCGGTTTGGGTGGCGATAGCAGTCCACGCATGGTCGCCTTTCAGGCGCGGTTGGAGTTCTGAGCGCGCCCCGGCGGGGGTGCCCCACACATTCGCGTTTTCTGCGAATGTGTGGGGCAGGTTCAGAGCCGGACAGGGAAATTCGGATAAATATAGAATAGGTCACTCGTCCACCAAATAACCTGGCGTGTAGTATTTACACTGTAAACATTACATTGTTGTGCCTGTTTTGCCACATTGTGCCCCTAGCATTATCAATAACCTACAACCACCCGAACACGAAATTTATGACTAAGGGTCACGTATGACGCTCATTGTACGTACATTATTACCTGCATAGCGTTCCACGTGGAACATTGTACGTACACCGGGAACCGGACCGTCCCTTTTCCTGAAATGAGACCTTCAATAGAACAAGTACTTCCTCCACTTATCGTCCGAGTGCCCCATCAAGCGCATGATGTGGCGGCTGGTGTGGAGGTTGAAGGAACGGGGTTCCCGCGCCGGCTTCATGTTGGCTTCGTGCGGTAACTGGTTGCCCTTGCGGCGGTTGCAGGGATGGCAGCACGCGACCAGGTTCTCCCAGGTAGAGAGGCCGCCGCGCGAACGCGGAATCACGTGGTCCAGCGTAAGTTCGCCGGAGGGCAGCGTGCTGCTGCAATACTGGCAGGTGTTGCGGTCGCGCAGCAGAATATTTTTCCGCGACAGGGCCCGCGACTGGTGCGGGATCCGGCGATACTCCAGCAACCGGATGACCGAGGGCACGCGCACGGCAACGCGGGCGGCGTGCAGGAAGTGTCCGTTCTCTTCTTCGGTCATGGCGACGCCCTTCAGCACCAGCACGATGGCGCGGCGCGCCGCACAAACATTGATCGGCTCGTAGGAGGCGTTCAGCACCAGCACCGGCTGATGCAGCGCGTGGCCATCGCCTTCTTGATGCATGCCGGAGGCCAGCATCGAAGCCGGAAGGTGCGGCCGCATGCCGGCGAAATTGTGTAAGCGCAACGACATAAAGTCAGTTCCCAGTTCTCAGTTCTCGGTTCTCAGCACGTTCGCTGAGAACTGAGAAACGGGAACTGAGAACTCTTTCCCCGATAACGAGATGACATCTGAATTCTTTAAAGTCCGCGCCACTGTCGCCACCCAAACCCGCGCCGCTCCCGCGCGGAGGAGAACCCGTGCACACTCCGAGGCCGTCGTCCCCGTAGTAAGGACGTCATCGATCAATAAGATGTCGCGTTTCAAGATTCGCGTTGGATCGGTCGTTGAAACCGCAAAAGCGCCCCGCAGGTTCTCGCGCCGTTGATGACGACTCAGGCCGATCTGGCTTCCGGTCTCGCGGCGGCGCACCAGGACTCCCGTCAACAGATCAAATCTCTTCGGACGCGCCAGTTGCCGCAGCGCGCCTCGCGCGATCATTTCAGCCTGGTTGAATCCGCGCTGCGCTTGCTTGCTCCTATGCAGGGGGACGGGAACCACCGCGATCATTCCAACCGGCATCGCCTGTTCCAGGTTAGCAATCGTCTCTGCCAGCATCCGCCCCAAAACTGCCGGTGCGGGGCGCACCTGCTCGAACTTGAGCAAATGGATCAGGTCGCGCAATTCACGGTCATAGCTGCCGTAGGCAACCGCCCGTTCGTAGGGAGGATCCACGCGCTGACAGAGCAGGCACCGCGACTCTGCGCGATCCGCCTCTAAGGGATCAATCCAGGCTGCGAGGTGCAGCGCTTCTCCGCAAACCGTGCAGTACGACCCCTTCAGGGGTCGCAGCGCGATCAAACAGGTTCCACAAACGGGAAGCCGGGAAACTCTGAGCAGTGGGAAACCACAGATACGGCAATCGGCGGGAAAAAGCGTGAAGAATAAAGTCGCAGCCGCGCGCTCGGCAAAGCCCGCGAACCCATGCTCTGCCAACCCATGGTCCGCCGCTTGGCCCTGGGCACTGCGTATTCGAAACCCAGTACTGCTGAAGACGGCCTCCTGCACCCGGCAAACCGATGGCGCTTCGCCGGACAATACTCAGCAAGTATAACTGCGGTGCACGCGCCATGCAACGCGGCCATCGGACCGGCAGTGGGTCAATACAACAAACTGATCCCCTGCCGATACACGATTGTGCATTTGACGCAGCACGCGGCTAAAATCAGATGAGCCGTGACAGGGATTGAGAATGTGAATTAGAGTGTTGTTGCACGAAGGCGGAGGGGACGGGAGTCGAACCCGTAAGACCTGCGAGAGTCAGCGGATTTTAAGTCCGCTGGGCTTAACCGATGCCCAACCCCTCCGTTTTATGTGAGCGGAATGTCTAATGAATGGTGAATGTGTCGAATGCGCCGAGGGTCTGGCTAGAGCGGGTCGGCTGTCGGTGAAATTACGAGACGCGAGGAATTCTAGCAAGCCGGCAGCGGTGTTAATCTGTGCATGAGTGTGGAAAATGCGGAAGAAAAGCCTGAAAGTAGATCGCCATCAATTCGAGGGGATCGTAAAGAACCTGCTCCACTCCAAGCCCATGAAGCGGGAAGACGTGAAGATCAGCAAGAAGAAACCGGAGAAGTTAATACCCCCTCGGAACTAGCGTGTAAACTTGACAAATATGACCGCAGATGACAAAAACGCCCAAATCGGAGCCGCGGTGTCTGACTATCAGACCGCCAAGGTCGAACTTGCTCATATTGAGCAGAAGATTGACAAAGTATTCTTGGCCTATCGGGAGGCTGGCAACACGATGGACAGGTATAACAAAACTCCGCACGAGCCGACACTTGAGAATGGCAGGGTAAAATTTGCGTGGTACACCAAAGACGTAACGGCGGCGGATATTCTCAATGAACAAGATCTGGCTGTACTGATCAATGAACGAGACACCGCCCGCGTGAGACTGGAACACGCGAAAACAATTATGACTCGTCTGGGAATCACCGGAGTGAGCTAGAGTGAGTGAGTCGCCGCAACCGAAAGCCTACAACTGGGAGCCTCCCGCAGAGACGATACCGCCTGCCGATCCCCAGTCATCTCGCCCGTTCGACCGGCGCACCGATCTATCCGCAGATGCGCGGGCACTGTTGACCGCTATTGAGTACAACGCAAATCGCAATGCAACCCGCATCATCACGCACCTGTGGCTGATCTTCGTGCTGTTGCCGATCCTGTTCTATGTTGTGTATGAACTGGCCACTCACTGACCGCCGCAGAAATAGACTCAAACGGTCGGGGTGATCTTGACCCGGACTCCCCCTTTCCGAAGTTGGGTTCCCTCCATCGTGTGTTGCTCGGTTCGCTCTTGAGTACCGTCTAGGAAGCGGGCAGTGATTTGGTATGGCGGCTGATCTATGATGGGGGAGCCGCCCTCAAAAAAATTGATGATATGGCCAGCAACGCCAGGATACTCGCCGTTCTCGCCAGCCCGGAATCCAAGAGGCACTCGCTCTCCCGGAGCTAAACTGGTGACTTCATTTAGCCACAGTTTCAAGCCTCGGCGCGATTCAACAGGATCAAATCGCACATTCAGAACAAACCTAGTGGGGTCACAATTTCTAATGAAAAAGTATGGAGCCTCGCCGGGATAAGCGTGAATCTCACCTTTGAATGCCTCCAAAGACAAATGCGGCGATTCCTGCTCGACGAGTGGTGTTTCTGACTTTGAAAGATGTAAAAACCGTTGCACTGGCTCGTAGAGCAGAAGAACCAACCCGACAACGATTACTGTAATCGTGAGGCTTCTGGAGGCGGGAGCAGCAGCAAGCTGTATGTAGGCATAGTGCACGTAGTTCTTAGTGGCATCAAGACTTGACAATATGTCTACCACGATCCGAACTCCGCCCCAGATTTCCAAAAAGGTACCGATGATTTTTCGCGGTCTCCCCATTGCACACACTCCAACCACACGCAAATTAAGCGTTGACTAGGTGTGCGAGTCGCGGCGATACTACATGTGTTCACTTTCGCGGCGACGCGCCGCAACCCCCGATCTGCTAGGATCGGGTTTTTATTTCGGGCCGGATAAATGGCGTGAATGCGTTTTCTTCTACCAGCTTCGCATAAGGCAAGTTTCCGGCCAGCGCCATTCTCTGCACGGTCATCCCGAACAGATCAGCGCTCTTACGATTGTTGAACCGGAACGAGAACTCGTTCAAGTAGCGTTGCAGGTGCTTTAAGGAAACCTTGTGGAAGGCTCCCACGATGCCGCGCTTGAATAGCGAGAATGCGGACTCCACGGTGTTCGTGTGAATGTCGCCTTGCACGTAGATTTTGTCCTTGTGCCGAATGGTGTCATGCTTTCCGCCCTTAATCTTGGAGGCGATGAATGCGGCGGGATATGCGGCCCATTCGTCAGTGATAACTTGCTTCACGTCAGGGCTGACATTTTCCTTGATCCGCTCCGAGAGTGCATCAATGCTTGGGGCTGCGATCTGATAGAGGCGGAGATCGCCGCCGCGTTCCCGAATGCCCATCACCACGTCTTTATCTTTCTTCACGCCCCGGCGTCCGCGCTTCTTTCCGCCGATGTAGGTTTCGTCAATCTCAACTGTGCCTGTCAGCTTTGGCGGGTTTGCTTCGACCATCGCCTTGCGAATGCGGTGCGCCAGATACCATGCAGTACGGTACTGCACTCCGAGAGCGCGGGCCAACTGATTTGCGGAGATTCCTTTGCGGGATTCGGTAATCAGCGCAATGGCGAGAAACCATTTGCCGAGGGGCAGGTGGGTGTCATGGTAGACGGTGCCCGTGGTGGCGGTGAACTGGAAGCGGCAGTCATTGCACTGGTAGAGTTTGCGATCCGGTCCAGTCCTGCCCGTCTTCTTGTTCGTCTTGCCCTTGCTCGTGATGCGGGTGAGGCGCGAGGATTCACAGGATAGACACTTGACGCCATCGGGCCAGCGCATATGCTCTAGGAAGGCGAGGCACTTGTCTTCGGTGTTCAGTTCCTTGTAAACGTCTAAGAGATTCATGGCTGCTCTCCACTACAGCCATCGTCTCACAGATTGGATGATGTGTCAAGTGCATAATCGTGTGCCGATATTGACATTCGCTTTACCTTCGCCTATGCTGCGCGTATGGCGATCACTCGGCGTCAACACGAGCTCTACGACTTTATTTCGCGCTTCGTAGCGGAGAAGGGCTACTCCCCTTCATTTGAGGAGATTAAGGAAGGCATGGGGTTGAGTTCTTTGGCCACGGTGCACAAGCACGTTACCAATCTGGAGAAAAAAGGACTGCTGACGCGAGACTATAACCGCAGCCGTTCGATTGATCTGTTGCCGCCGCGGGGAAAGTTGAAGCAGTCGATGGCGGTGAACACGGCGGTGGTTCTGCCGCTGGTGGGCAGGATTGCGGCGGGGCAGCCGATCGAGGCGGTGGAGCACAACGAGACCATCTCACTGGCGGATTTTGTGCGCTCGAAGGAAGTGTTCGTGCTCGAAGTGCGCGGCGACTCCATGCAGGATGAAGCCATTCTCGATGGCGACTACGTGCTGGTCGAGAAGACGAAAACGGCGCACAACGGGGATATAGTGGTGGCGCTGATCGAGTCGACCGACGCCACGCTGAAACGCTTCTTTCGCGAAGGGGAGAACATTCGTCTGCAGCCTTCGAACGCCGCCATGAAGCCGATCATTGTCCCCGCGGCCTCGGTCGAGATTCAGGGACGGGTGATTGGCGTGTTGCGGAAGTACTGAGGTTCAGTTGCCAGTAACCAGTTGCCAGTGAACAGGGAATCTCGATTGCTGGCTCGCGATGAAGAGCCTACGGTTCGCCCGTGTCCTCAGGTGTTCGAACTGAGAGCTGACGGCTGACAGCCAGCCTACGTGGTGACCTTAGCGCCCACGTGGCGATCGAGGGCCTTCTGAATGTCGTCCTTGGAGCGGTAGCCGACGAGCTGCTCTACGACCTGTCCGTTCTTGAAAATAAGCAGAGTAGGAATGCCGGTAACTTTGTAGCGCATGGGCGTGGCGCCGTTACGGTCGACGTCCATTTTGCCGACCTTGACTTTGCCCTGATACTCGCCGGCGAGTTCTTCGACGATCGGAGCGATCGCGCGGCAGGGGCCACACCAGGCAGCCCAGAAATCGATCAGCACGGGCTTATCGGACTTCAACACATCGGAATCAAAATTAGCGTCGGTGACTTCGACGATGGCGTTGCTTGCCATTCATCCTCCAGAATTATCGGTTAGTTACCAGTCCCGCGAAGGTGGACCTTCCGGCCCTCAGGGCGGGACTTCTATCTTAGCACTGTTGATTGGATGCGCCGCAAGGGCGGAAGTCGCAGGCGCTGCCGGGAGTGGGTAGGCGGGGCAGAGCGCCGTAGAATGATGGTCATAGATGAATGACTGGAATCAATGACTGGAATCAATGACTGGCAATCAATGACTGGCGATCTCGATAATCTCCGGGTGGTGCTCGTGGCAACCCGCAATCCGCTCAATATTGGTGCGGCGGCGCGGGCCATGAGTAATTTTGGGGTCAGGCGGTTGCGGGTGGTGAACCCCTACGAGGTGGCGTTTCGCGAGGCCAAATCGGCGGTCGGCGCAGCGGGCTTACTGGCGAAGGCGGAACAGTACGCGAGCGTGGCCGAGGCAGTCGCGGACTGCCGGCTGGTGGTCGGAACAACGGCGGCAGGACGGAGAGAGTTGCAGCATCGCTTGCGACGGCTGGATGAGGGCGCTCGGGCGATGAAACGTCAACTGAAGGCGGGACCCGTAGCGTTGCTCTTCGGATCGGAAAGGGTGGGGCTGTCGAATCAGGAGCTGAGCCACTGCCATTGGGTGATGCGGATTCCGACGCGAGAGGAACACGGTTCGATGAATCTGGGGCAGGCGGTGGCGGTCTGCCTGTACGAACTGGTGCGAGGACAGAAGACAACCCCGGCAAAAACTGCACCCGGGCAAAAGGAAAAGAAGTCCGCCAAGTCAAAAGAGGTGGAACGGTTGACCCAAATGCTGCTTGCGCTTCTGCGCTCCAGCGGATACGTGAAGCCGCGGGCATTGGCAGCCGAAGAAAAATTGCGGCGACTGGTCCGGCGCCTGCAGTTGAACACCGATGACACCGCAGTCTTGTTGGGAATGCTGCGGCAGATAGCGTGGAAGCTGGGCGCGGACGAAAAGGACAGCCCTAGCTGAACAACTTCCGTGTAGAGACGGAGCTTGCCCCGTCCCACTCGCGGCGGGAGACAAACCCTCACGCCGTCTTCTGCCGCATCGAGCCGACGATCACGGCGCCGACCACCAGCAGAGTCAAAAGACTAATGATTCCCAGCGAGATGACGCAGTAGATACACCAAGCGCCCAGGACCATGGCTTCGACGTCCGCAAGGTGGACGGCAAAGGCAAAAGCGCCGATCGCGAATGGCAGCATCCACGCGTACGCTTTTCGAGCAGCGAGCAGGCCGAGCAATAGATATCCGGCCATGCCCAGCACGGCCACGGGAACTCCGAAGAGCATGGCGTACGGACTGTGATTTACGACGCCGCAGTCCCAGCGCTCATTGATGCTGCAAGGTGAAGCGTCGGTGCGGTAATGCTCGCGCAACGCGAGTGCCGAAACGGCGATACCGGCTACGGCGAGTACAATCAGCACCCATCTCATGCAGGACTCCCACCCCAATGTAAATGAAGTTGCATTCCAAGCAGAAAGTTAGAGCATTTTCCTTGTTATTACAACGTTATTACAACCTGGAAGTGGGTAGTCCTATTTCGTTAGTCCCACAATCAGGCTGCTAGGCCCGGGCAGGTTGATCCGGCATACCTCTGTGAAACCCGCAGCCTTCATCCAGTGAGTGTATTCGAACTCGCTGTAACTGGCACCGGCGTCGGTGTTGACGAGCATGTTCAGTGAGAACAGTGCCGCTTGTTGCGGCCCGGTTTTTTCGGAATTGAGGATGAAGTCTTGCACGACGAGGCGGCCGTTCGGCGCGAGTGCCTGGCGGGCACGGCGAAAGATTTCCCGGTTCTGCTCCTCGGAAAACATGTGGCAGATCGCGTTCAGCATGATGATATCGTGGCCGGAGCCGAAGTCGTCTTGCAGCATGTCTCCAGGGCGAAGGCTGACTTGCGCTGAGACGCCGGCCTGGCTGACGTATTCAGCGGTGAGCGGCACGACCTCGGGAATGTCAAGGATCTCGCAGTGCACATCGGAACTCGCTTTTGCGAAGGCGATGGAATATACGCCGGAGCCGCCTCCCAGGTCGAGGATGCGGCGAACCGCAGTTGTGCCTAGAGCCTTCACCAGCAGCGGGGCGCGATCTTTGGCGTTACGTTGCATGCCGGCAATAAAGTTGCGCGTCCATTCGGGGGTGTCGTCGCGGCTGCTGGGGAGACGGGTGCCACTGCGCACCGCGTCGGTCAGTGTGCTCCAGCGATGCCAGATGTTGGCGGTGTGCAGCAGACCATTGCGGTGGTTATCCTTGGAGCCCTGCACGAAAAACCGTGCCGACTCAGGCGTGTTCTTGTAATCGTCGCCGCTTTTCGAGAGCAGTCCAAGGGCTACGAGCGCGTTAAGCAACATGCCTGCGGCGCGGGCATTCGCGCTGATCTTCGTCCCGATCTGCTCGGCGTCGCCTCCCTCGCCGACGGCGGTAAAGATGTCGAGTTCAAGCGCCGTAAGCAGGCAACGACTCGGCATGTAGCCGCGGATCATCTGATCGAGGCGATCGGGCAGCACTCCGGCTTTCTCGCGGGCAGCCATCGCTTCTCGGTACTTTTCCCCATGTTCAACCGCCATGGACTTCATCGCAGCAGCATCGTTCCATATAAGACGATCGACCGGCTTGCCGTCGCCGAGTTGCGTAGCGACGATTTCGGATACGTCCGACGGTTGCACGCGCCGGTACCATACCCCTGCCGGATAGACGACCATCACTGGACCTTCATCACACAGTCCCATGCAGCCGCAGGTAGTGAGTTGTATGTCGTGGTTGAGACCTCGCGCCTGTATCTCGCGATCCAGCGCGCCAAGCACAGCGAACGACCCGCCGGCCGGGCAAGAGGGGACGCCTTCTGGCTTTTGCTGCGTGCAGACGAAGAGGTGAAAGCGAAACGGTTCCATGACGGTCTCCGATCATTGGATAATGTTAGCGCGTTATTGTCAGCGCCGCAGAGCTTCGAGGTGCAGACAGCCCGCAAGAAAAGCGCCACCTTTGTGCCATTTCTGCCCGCTTCTCCACAACCTTCCACCGGGTTCCACCACGTTGCTACTTGCATTCCTGCGCAGAAGTTCCGGATAATCAGGGACGAGAGCTTAATACAGCCGTGTATCGCTACAGCCGCGCAGACTTGCTGCGCATTCTCCGGCTCGTTCCTCGCCAGCTTCAAACCTGGGAGAAGGCAGGACTGGTGACGACGAGCGAAGAGTATTCCTTTTTCGATCTGGTGCAAATCAAGAAAGTGCGCGACCTCTGCGCCCAGCGCGTTCGTCCGGCCGTCATCCGGCAATCGCTCGAAGCCATGCAGAAGCAGGTTGCCGGCATGGGGAATCCGCTGCTCGAAGCTGGCGCCTATCGCAGCGGACACCGCATTGCTTTCCGGCACCAGGGCCGGCTGCTGGAGCCCATCGCCGGACAGTTCATGTTCGATTTCTCCTCCGAAGAGAGTAAAGTCGTGACCAGCCCGCCGCGGAATGGACCGGAACTGGTGGTTACCGACGTTGCCGACTTGTTTGCGCGCGGGATCGTGCTGGAAGAAAATCCCTCCACGCAGAGCGAGGCGATCACAACTTACTTGAAGGTTCTCGACATGGATCCCATGCATGCCGCCGCGCACATCAACCTGGGTACGCTCTACTACAACCGTCAGGAATACGCGCTCGCCGAAAGGCATTACCGTTCGGCGATTCAGATCGATCCGCGCTACGCGCTCGCCTATTTCGACCTGGGCAACGTGCTCGACGAGACCGGACGCGTCGAGGAAGCAATCGACACTTACAAGACCGCCATTCAACTCGCGCCCACTTATGCGGACGCGCATTACAACATCGCGCTCGCCTACGAGAAGATGCGCGAGCCGCGCAAAGCGCTGCAACACTGGCGCGCTTACGTAAAGCTCGACACCACCGGGCCTTGGACGGTCCACGCCAAACATCAGATCCAGCGCATTCTGCAGAGCGACAGCCTGAAACTCGTGCACTCCCGCAAGGCGAACTGAAAGCTGCTCTTAGCTTTTGGCTTCCAGCTAAAAGCCAAGAGCTAATAGCGACTTTTCCCAAGTTATACTCAAATCTCACCCTTCAGGTGCAGGAGACCATACATGAAGCTCGATCGGCGGATTTTGAGGCTGGCTCTCGCGACCGCGATGGCCGCGTCCAGCGCGGTCTGCTTTAGCCAATCGGTGAAACAAGAGAAAGAAATTTACAACGAAAGCGCCGATGCGCGCGCCGAAATCAAGGAGGCTCTGCACAAGGCCAGGGCGGAACACAAGCGCGTGATTGTCGTGTTTGGCGCCAACTGGTGCTATGACTGCCATGTGCTCGATGCAGCTTTTCATCGTTCGGACCTGGCGCCCATACTCGCCGCCAACTATGAAGTTGTTCACGTGGATATCGGAAGGGGAGAAAAGAACCAGGACCTGATGATGAAGTACGAGGTCCCGATGAAACGCGGCATTCCCGGGCTGGCCGTGCTCGATGCCGACGGGAAGCTGGTTTACAGCCAGAAGAACGGCGAGTTCGAAAAGGCGCGAGCGCTCACCCCGGACGATTTTCTGGCGTTCCTGAACAAGTGGAAACCCGGAGCACAGAGCCGGTGAGAATCTGGATCCACCCTCTGAGAGCCTCGGAAGCCGTTCTTCTCGAAAAACGGAAAGAGTAAAATACAAAAATGACGACTGACGAACGCCTGGATCGGCTTACCGAAAAACACGGAGCATTGGCTGAGAGTCTGCAATTGCTAACGGCGGACGTTCAAAGCATGGCAACAAAACACGGGGCGTTGGCTGAAAGTCTGCAATTACTCACGGCGGACGTGCAGAGTCTGGCTCACTCGGTGAAAGAACACGACCGAATCTTGCGCGGGCACGCCGATCTCATCGGCGACTTGGCGAGAATCGCCGCAGGACACGAGCAGCGCATCGAGCGACTGGAAGGCCGCCAAGGCTGAACTGCGGCAAATTCGCCGCAAGTTGACAAATATTTGTCATAACGACTAATCTCGCCCCATGCCCCGTGGTCTGCAAGCCAAAGGTCTGCAAGCGGAACTCAAGCAAAAGGTCCCCTTCACCAGCCGCGAACAGGAAGCCTATCTATCTTTGTTGCGCACCGCCGACGCCCTCCAGGCGCAGGTCGAAGCCAAGCTCAAAGAGTTCGGACTCACCGGCACGCAGTACAACGCGCTGCGCATCTTGCGCGGGGCTGGGACAGAGGGCTTGCCGTGCCGCGAAATCGGCGAGCGCATGATCACGCACGATCCCGACATTACGCGCCTGCTCAATCGCCTGGAAGGCCGTGGCTTCGTCGAGCGCACGCGCGCCCGGCACGATCGCCGCGTCATCTACGGAAAGATCACCGCTGCCGGGTTGCAGCTTCTGCGCGAAATGGATGGCCCGATCGAAAGGCACGGCCGCGAGATGCTTCGCCACGTCGGACAAGAAAAGTTGAAGCAGTTGATTGCGTTGCTGGAACTGGTGCGTGGCGGAAAAGCCTTTCACCGCCGGGACGCCGAGAGCGACGAGTAAGAACGTTCGTTGTTCTAAAACGCAAAGCCGACCCGCTTGGACATTGATAGAGAATAGCCAGCGCTACTTCTTCCGCTTTGCAGTTTTCTTCTTTAATGACGGAGCATCTTTCTGGCCGGCAGCCTTGTTCGGAAACACCCTTGCAAAAATCTTGTCGATGTTCTTGAGTTGACGATCCAAATCGAACGCGCGCTCTATTCTTGCTCGTGGCATCCGTCCGCGAATTTCGGGATCGTTCACGATCAGTTCATGGAAGTCGAGATTCTCTTTCCACGCGCGCATGGCGTGGCCCTGCACCAGTCGATAGGCGTCTTCGCGGGAAACGCCGCTCTCTACCAGGTCGAGCAACAACTGTCCGCTGAAGACGAGACCGTGCGTGCTCTCCAGGTTCGCCCGCATGCGCTCTGGATAGACGAACATGGTCTCCATCAGGTCCGCCGTCTTGTTGAGCAGGTAGTCGGCGAGCGTGGTGGAGTCGGGAATGATGATGCGTTCGGCCGAGGAGTGCGAGATATCGCGCTCGTGCCAGAGCGCGACGTTCTCGAATCCGGCCTGCGCGTTCGCTCGCACCACGCGCGCTAATCCGGAGATCTGTTCGCAGGTGACCGGATTGCGCTTGTGCGGCATGGCCGACGAGCCTTTCTGCTTTTCGCTGAAATATTCTTCGGCCTCGCGGACTTCGGTGCGCTGCAGGTGTCGGATCTCGGTGGCGATCTTGTCGAGCGTCGACGCGATCGTCGCCAGCGTTGCCAAGTAGTGAGCATGGCGGTCGCGCTGAATCACCTGCGACGACACCGCGGCGGCCTTCAATCCCAGGCGCGTGCACATCTGCTCTTCGAGTTGCGGCGTGAGGTGGGCAAAGGTTCCTACCGCGCCCGAGAACTTGCCCACACGCAGATCTTCGGCGGCGGCCTTGAAGCGCGCGATGTTGCGCTTGGTCTCCGAATACCAGTTGGCGATCTTGAAGCCAAAGGTGATGGGTTCGGCGTGGATGCCGTGGGTACGGCCGATCATCGGCGTATCTTTGAATTCCCAGGCCCGGCGTTCGAGCACCTCGGCGAGACGCTCGAGGTCGCCGGCGATCAGCGACGAGGCCTGCTGGATAAGCAACGCTTGCGCCGTATCGACCACGTCGTTCGAGGTCAGGCCGTAGTGGAACCAGCGCGCGTGCGGGCCTACGATCTCGGCCACGGCCGTGGTAAAGGCGATGACGTCGTGTTTGACCTCGGCTTCGATCTGGAAGATGCGGTCGACGTTGAAGTCGGCGCGCGCGTGGATTGCCTTGGCGGCATCTTTCGGCACGATGCCGGCGGCGGCCAGCGTTTCGGTCGCGGCGACTTCGACCGCGAGCCAGGTGCGGAAGCGGTTTTCGTCGCTCCAGATGCGAGCCATCTCGGGCCGGGTATAGCGTGGGATCACGGGGATTTCTCCTGAGGGGGAACTGGGGATTGTAAATCCCGTGTCAATGAGTGTAATCGAGATTTCTGAACAGTTACATTTGCTACGAGGCGCACCCACACCTTCTCTGTATTATTCTTCACCCTGATAGAGGGTTTTGCACCGTCACTGCGCGATTAACAGAGTTGGCGTATGCTGATCGCGGCTTGGAAGTCTGGAGGGAGTGTGTGAAGGACAATTATTTTCAGTCTGCAATCCTGAGTTTTCTGGTTCTTCTTGCCTCCGGTTGTGGCGGCGGCTCTACTTCGACGCCCACTCCCCCGGCTTCCTGTGTACCTTCCTCCAAGCCGGAGTTTGCCTACGCGCTGACGGGCTACGCGGTCTCAATGTATAGCGTAGACTCCTGCACAGGGGCTTTCACGGCCACCACGCCGACCTCCGTCGCAACCGGGTATGCGTTGCCGCAACAGGGCGCAGAGCAAATGGTCGCCGATCCTCTCGGAAGGTTTGCCTATGTGGCCAACCTCGTTTCCAATGCTTCCGACCTGTCCACCATCTCGATGTACACCATCAACTCCACAACCGGAGTGCTCACGCCGACCACACCCGCCACTGTCCCCACCGGATGGTTTCCCCAGGGAATCGCAATCGACCCGCTGGGACGATTCGTCTACACGGCCAACTCCGACGACAGTTCGGTCTCCATGTTCACCATCAACCAGACCACGGGCGTTCTGACCCCGACGACGCCGGCCTCAGTGTCAACTATGATCCCCGGCGAGTCCCTTTCGCAGCCAGGCTTCTTGACCGTCGACCCTACAGGCAGGTTCCTCTACGTATCCGCTCTCGATAGCGACGGCGCTACGGTCTCCATGTTCACCATCAATCAGACCACCGGAGTTCTCACACCGATCTCGCCCGCCACGGTCATTACCTACGGGATCCCGTTTCAGGTTGTCGTCACCCCCTCCGGCAAGTTTGCTTACGTGGTGAATAATCTGGCGGGCGGCGACGAGACCGTTGCGGTTTCGCAGTTCACCGTCAACTCCGCCACCGGCGTTCTGACGCAGAATTCATCATTCGGGGTCTCGGCCGGCAGCGGGCCCACGGCGATCGCCGTCGATCCAACCAGCAAGTTTGCCTACGTCGTCAACCGCCTTGATAACACGGTCTCGATGTACACCATCGATCCCAACATCGGCAACCTCACGCTGAATTCAAGCGCCACCAATCCGACGGCCACCATCGCCACTGGCACGGAGCCCTTCCGCATCGACTTCGATCCGACCGGAAAATTCCTCTACGTGACCAATGAGGGCAGCGCCGCTTCCATCTACACCGTCAACAGCGATGGAACCTTGACCAACGCGGGGACGACCGGAGTCCCAACCGGAGCTTTATCCACGGCCATCACAGCTGTGAGCCAGTAGCCGACGAATCGCTGACCTGCCCCCGAATTCTCATCCACCTGTAACCGGAGATTCTCGCAAATTCCGTTAGATCAGTACCCAAACATCCGAGATTAGCTCTTCGTCTCCATTGCGGGCGTCACGCGAAGCGTCTTGTGAACTAAACCAAAGTTGTAGTGCATGAAATAGAGGGCCCTTTCGTGAGGTCGAAACGCAACTCCACTCCACTCCACGATAACTGGCGCTATCAGGCGTGTCTGTTGAAAAAGTCCCTCAGTTGATGCTTGCGGCGGTGCAGCGTTCACGTTATAAGCAGGCCAGAGTTCTCGATGCCGCTTTTCACCATTCCCTTTGGAGGCCTGCTGCCCATGATGGGACACCAATCCCGCTCGGAGTCGCTGTTCTACTACTTCCGCCTGGAAGATCAAGTTCCTGAAAATCATCTGCTGCGCCTGATCGATCGCCACGTCAACTTCGACTTTATTCGAGCCAAGTTGAAGGACTCCTACAGCGACACGGGAAGGCCATCCATCGATCCCGAACTGTTGCTGCGCCTGCTGCTGGTCGGCTATCTCTACGGCGTCACGAGCGAAAGGAAACTAGTGGAAGAGCTGCGCATGCATCTGGCGTGGCGATGGTTCACGGGACTGGGGTTCGATCAGGAGATTCCGCATCACTCTACGTTTTCCAAGAACCGGCATGGACGATTCCAGGAATCGAATCTGTTTCAGGAGATTTTTGAGGAGATCGTCGCCCGCTGCGTAGAGGCCGGATTGGTGAGGGGCGAGCACATGTCGGTGGACGGCAGTTTCATCCAGGCCAATGCCGACCATCACAGCCGCGTATCCCCCGAGCAACTACCAGAGATAGCTAAGGTGAACCACACGGCGCGCGAGTATCTAGTCGAACTGGAGCGGGAGAATCCGGTCGAACCTCCCGTTCCCCAGCCAGAGAAAGTCTCGACCACGGACCCGGATTCGACCTACGCGACCAAAGGCGGTCCAGCGCGGCTCGGGTATTACGACAACTATCTGGTGGATAACGCCAGTTGCGTCATCGTGGGGGTGCAAGCTACGCCGGCGCGACTGAGTCAGGAGAGCGTTGCGGCCCGAGACATGATCGAACGCTATCGCGAACGTTACGGCTATCTGCCACAAACTCTGGGGGCGGACACCACCTACGGCAACGGCGAACTACTGCAATGGCTTGATGAACGTGGTATCGCTGCCTACATTCGAGTGAAAGAAAATCCCAACGGGCCGAGTGACCTCTATGGCATCGACAAGTTCACCTACGTACCCGAGGAGAACGGCTATATCTGCCCGGAAGGCAAACTCCTGAAGTACGTCGGAATCAATGCGCGCAATCGCACCCACCTTTATTATTCGACGGTGAAGCGCTGTCGCGAGTGCTCGCAGAAGAGCCGCTGCACGCGAGGCAAGTATCGGACCCTTGCCATCCATACTTGTGAGCCAGCGCGGCAGCGTGCCCACGCCCTGGCCCGGACACCAGCGTTCGCGATCTCGCAACGAGCTCGGCGGAAGGTGGAAGCATTGTTCGCAGAACTGAAGAATTACATCGGTCTACGCCGGCTGAGGCTGCGCCGGATGCGCTTTGTTCGTGAGCAATTCTACCTGGCGGCAACGGTGCAGAACCTGAAACGGCTGGTGCGGTTCCTCACCCGTAGGCGTGAACTCCAAACCGCAACCGCGTGAATCGGAAGTCACCAAAGAACTAAACAACTAGAAAAACATAGAGGAAAATACCGAAGGAAAACTGCGGTGGCGAGGGGACTTTTTCAACACACACAGGCGTTAGCACAAGCTTGCGCCGTCTGTTCGCTTTTTTGGCGTCAGTGAGTGTAATTGATTCCATAACAATGTCGGCTCCCACGCCCAGGTAGACTTTGGTGGTACCAACCAACCAAGGCCCGGGAGAAAGGAGCCGAACGATGATCATTATAGGATGCGATTATCACCCGGGTTTCCAGCAAATTGCGTTTGTGGATACCGAGACGGGAGATTACGGCGAGCAGCGATTAGAGCACAGTGAGGGAGCAGAAAAGTTTTATCGTGACCTCGCTGCCCAGGGCAAGAAGGTGCGAGTGGGAATGGAAGCCAGTGGGCATGCCCGCTGGTTTGAACGTCTGCTGGCGGAGCTGACCTTCGAATTGTGGATTGGCGATGCCAGCGAGATTCGCGCCAAGCGGGTACGCAAGCAGAAAACGGATCGGCAGGATGCGCAGCATATTCTGCAGTTGCTGATGGAGAATCGTTTTCCCAAGATCTGGGTACCGAGTGGGGAGAATCGAGATCTGCGGCAACTGCTATGGCATCGGCATCGCATGGTGCAGGCCCGCACGCGGATCATGAACCAGTTGCAAGCAGTGGCGCTCAACGAAGGACTGCGTTCGAAGAAGCGCCTGTGGCGGGACGCAGGACGAGAACAACTGGAGTCGTTTCGGTTAGCCCCTTGGGCGAGCCGGCGACGGCGTGATCTGCTGGAGTTGCTGGATCGGCTGACGCCAACGATTGCCGAGCTGACCGCAGCCATCGAGCAGGAAGTGGAGAAATGTCCCGAGGCGCAGCGCTTGCAGACGCATCCTGGAGTCGGTGCGCTAACGGCATTGGCGTTCGTGCTGATCATCGGCCGATCCGATCGGTTTCAGTGTGGTAAGCAGATCGCGAGCTATCTGGGACTGGTGCCGCTGGAGGATTCGAGCGGGCAGCGACGGCGCTTGGGACACATCACGAAACAAGGGAATTCGCGGTTGCGTTTCCTGCTGGTAGAAGCGGCGCAAGTGACCGTGCGCAGCGATCAGGAATGGCGCAGCAAGTACTTCCACCTGGCAATGCGGCGAGGACGGAAGATCGCCAAAGTTGCCATGGCGCGGAGATTAGCGGTGCGCCTGTACTGGATGTGGCGCAAGGGATGGAACTATGGGCAGTTGAAAAAGTTCGGTTCGCACGCGGGAGAGCCCGGAAATCGCGATGGTGTGAAGTCCAACGCCGAGTAATTGATTGGGTATCCCGCTCCCCTTCACGGGGGAGTTCGAAGTAGTAATCATGATCGAAGTTGTGACCGAAGAGATGCATGGGTCGGACTGAGTCCCTGACCTGGAACCGATTACGAGGCGAGCCTTGGTTGGTAGAGCAAAAGCAACAGCAAAACCTTCCACGAGAGCGAAATGGCGCTCTTCGGACTGCACGGATTGGTGCGTCTCAAAAGTGCTTGACACTGCCGACATTGTTAGAGACGCCTGATTTCGACAATTACCGCTCCACCTTCGGCGTGATGCAAAAGAGAAGCCGCCCCAGACATCAGGCGGCTTGCTTTGACTGTCATTTAAGTTTCCGTGCTCTAGGCTGCGGACACGGCACGCCGGCCGGGTTCGACGTAGCTCAGCATGGCCTGCTTCAATTGCGAATCCACTTCGTCTGCGATGGTAATCACATCTCGCAGCACGTTGCTGAAATCCACCTTGTCTAGATTGTTTTGCAGCGTGTTAAAGATACTGACCTGCAGGATTCGTGATTCCTCTACCACCATTGCGGCGGTGTAGCCCTGTTGGCGGCGCAGATCTCCGTGCTGGCGTGCTGGGGTGGAGATGGCCGCTTTCTCAGTTTGAGGGAGTCGTAAACGGTAAATCAAATCAGCGATGAGATTAGGAAGATGACCGGTGCGGTCCTCAAAATTCAGTGGGATACAAATCAGCTCTTCGTTGTGCTCCACCAGTGCCATCCAGTCCTGAATCGTCGCATCCAGATTATGCTCCAGTATCGAGGCCACAGTCTGTGTAGGCACCGGCATGTGGGGGACGGGGTTAGCCAGTTTCCGGTGGATGGTTTCTCGGAGTACGGAGATTTGGATTGGTTTGGCAAGGACTTGGTCAGCCTGTAAGCGGATGGCAGCCAGCGCTTCGCCGATTTCCGGGTACCCGCTGAGTATCAGGGTTATTGCCTTCGGATGCGTGTGTCGCATAGCGCTGACCACCGTAAACCCATCGCCGGCGTGCGGCATGTGCAGGTCAGAGAGAAGTGCGTCAAAATCTTCTGTAGCGATACGGCTGAGCGCTTCGCGCACGGTTGCTACCGCGACTACGTCGAAACCATCGCGCTCCAGTGCTGCCCGTAGCATCTCGCGGACAGAGTCGTCGTCTTCCGCCACTAAAATTCTAGACATACCGCTACTTCTCTTCCCCATCAGGAAAGGCTGTACTGATAGGTTTTAGCGGAATGGCTCAACTCTGTCTGGTCAAGATTGCACAGTATTAGCCCGCCTTATTCATGAAGGGTAACCCAGCGAAGCGTTTGTGCAGGTTTCCGGAGAGAGCGAGATCATATGCGACAAGGGGAAGACCTCGGCTGGGAATGGAGACTGATTCTGGAGTAGTTAGCGAGGTGCGAGATCAGATTTTGAGGTGCGGAAAGACACGTCGAGTAAGCGCGAGACGAGCCCGATTTCTCCAGTGGCGGTTGGTGGCTTAACCGCTGGGAGCAGCCAAGCGTAAGGCGAGATAATGAAAGCTATCCCGATCCGGAAAAGAGCGCGGCAGGTGCAGCACGATGCGCCGCACCGAGACCACGACCTGAGCTCCCAGCTTCAGGAAGCGTTCGCGCAAGGTCGAGACTTGCGCCCGGGCATGGCGGGTCACGGCCAAGTGAAGGCGCATCTCCTGCATCAGCACATATGCCGCCGCGGTCAGCACGACCCGGAAGGTGTTGGCCCAGAAGTTGGAGCAACTGGTCCGCCCGATCTGCATGCCGTCGTGCAGTTCCTTGATCCTATTTTCGACGTCGCCCCGCGGACAGTAGACCTGCTCGTAAATCCACTGCGGACTTTGCTTCAGGTTCGTGACCACAAAGCGCGGGTTGTCCTTCGCTTCCTTGTTGTCTGCTCGTACCACCTCGGCCTTATAAATGACCCGTCGTTTCCACGGCCAGGTCTTGCGGGTAGCGTACCGGCATTCGCCATAGACATGTTCGGTCTGCCCCGAGATTTTCGACGCACACCGGACCCGCTTCATTGCCGACTCGACCTTGCGCTTCAAGACCGCATTGGCGGCCATGTTGACGATGTATTCCACTTTCGGTTCGCAGTCCAGAAATTCCAGAACCCGCGGGGTCGCGAAGCCGCCGTCGAGCCGCACCCGGATTCTCGCCCCCGGAAAAGCTTGCTTCACTCGCCGGATCAGGCGGCGCAGAATCCCGATCGCTCCCACCGAACCGTGCGCGTTTCCCGGCCGCAACACCGCCGTGACCAGATACTGGTCCGGTTCCTCGTCAAAGCTCAGAAAGCCCACCACCGGAAGATAGCAGTAGGTGTCATAGTGATGGTTAAAGAAGGTCAGCTGCTGAGCGCCGTGGGTGGGATCGTCGGT
This sequence comes from uncultured Acidobacteriaceae bacterium, assembly GCA_963779995.1. Taxonomy (GTDB): domain Bacteria; phylum Acidobacteriota; class Terriglobia; order Terriglobales; family Acidobacteriaceae; genus Acidiflorens. Next base: position 116,564 of record CAVZZY010000004.1, read on the forward strand.
CGGATCCAGATCGATCGTGACGCGCCGGGCTCGACCTTGCAGGCGACGGCGATGTCGTTCGATCACGCAGTCGGCCAGCGCTTCGCTCACCCGAAACAGCTGTTTGCGATCCCGGCTATTTTCAAAGCGCGACAAGGTCGGTTGCGAAGCCAGGTCTTCGCCCTGGATTGGATCGCGGCCCACCAACAATTTGTGGACGGGGTCGGAACTCAGCCGGGCGGCATCGTTGGTATCTGGATACCCGCAAGCGATCGCCATGACGCGCTGGGTAAGCAGTTCGCTCAACTCATGTTTGATCTTCCTCGATTGCCGATCGTCTTCCAGAGCTTGAGACAGCATGGCAGTCAGTCCCAACCGTCGATCGGCAGCGCCCAACAAGATCGCCCCGCCGTCGGAACTGCCTTGTCGTTGATCAAACTTGGCCACGACCGGACGCTGAAAAATTCCTGGGAAGAGAACGCATTGTGTCGTGTTATGCTCGCTCAAACGAAAGCCTCTTGTTTGGTGAAAAACTGCGTCGACAACAGCTTTTTACCATGAAGAGGCTTTTCGTGTTTCTGAATTCACGAATTTTTCAGGTTAGGTGCAAGGCTATTTAGACGATTGGTTCCTTCAGCCCACAAAATGCCACGACGGTTGGCGTAATATCTCGATTACACCTCATTGACCTCGGGAAGGTGGTTTTGAGTGTAAACGCTTTCGCACGCCCGATTTCGAGGGCCCGTGGGATAGTCCGCCGCAGCAGTTTCTGTTGGTTGGAGTCCGTTCTTCGTATAGTGCGAGCCGATCTCTTCCGAGCAGCAATCGCGTGCGGCTACTGCTTTTGCCCAGGCTGACGCAGCAAGCTCAAGATGTGCAGTGCCCGAGTGATAACGCCCTGCTCTTTTTCGTTGTTGCCTGGCGACTTCTTTAAACCTCGCGATCGCTCGAGAATCGCAGCCTCCGCGTCCTCGATCCGCTGCAGCAACTTGCTCCGGTCAAGCTCGAGGAGTGCGGCGCGGTAAAGCTTCTCCCAATCTTGGCATTTTGAATTATTCAGTGTTTCTTGCTCCTCGCGCTCTGGGCTCTGGGGTGATCGGCGCAAACATGGGATGTAAACTCTTTGTCGCGCTGTAACTCGAAGTTGTGCATCGTTTCATCTAAAGATGCGCCGGTGGGTATACTCGAAGGCTTGAACCGCCAGCCACATTCGGAGCAAGCAAAACCCCGAAAATGCGGTTGCTCAACCCATACCAACTCCCGGCTCATGACCGCCTCTGTCGCTGGGCCTCCACGAGTACCCACTTGCGGTCAGGGGGCGAAACGTTCTGGTTCGCCATTAACGGCTCCTTTCGCGGCGGTGCAGCGCCTGATTGCAGCAGAAAAGCGTGGCGGAAGATAGCATGCATAAAAAAGAAGATGGGCGAAGCTTACATGCGCCAATTTGGATGGTCTGTCGCGCATCCTACATACGTGGAAAACATGGAAAAGGTTTTTGTTCGTTCGCACGCCCGATTTCGGGGCGTCCTTTGAAGTAGCGGGATCGCTTAAGCGTGGGTCACGCTTCGTGCGTCGCGATGCTTGCGCGTAGCAGCGGCGAAGCCAATGTAGGATGCCCTACAGAAGCGTTGTGTTTGGGGGAATACAGTATATTTTCGAGTGGCACGAATAAGCCGGGTTCCTGTTTCCCGTATCTGGGAGAGGTTTTCGGCTGCGCCTGCAGTGCCTTAAGGAAGGTTTGTGGAAAGCAAAGGCCTCCAAGTCGTGCAGTCTGGCGAGCGAACGAACACTGAAGGAAAACCAGTCGGCAACCTAATACTTCTATCGATCTCTGATAGCGACTACAGTTCACTGCGTCCTCATCTCGAATACATAAGCTTGCCAAACCATCTAGTCCTTCACGAGGGGGGTGGAAAGCTAGAATTTGCATATTTCCCGAATCGAGGTTTGATTTCTCTTGTAGTTGTAATGAAAGATGGAAAGACCGCCGAAGCCGGCATAGTTGGCAATGAGGGCTTCACAGGAACACCGGCGGCTGTTGGCCTGAGCAGGAGCCCGCTTCAAGCGGTGGTACAAATCACGGGGGATGGATTTCGAATAAAGGTCACAGCTTTGCAAAACATTTTGGAGTCCGCTCCACACCTGCAGTTGATGTTGAGCCGCTATGCAGTAGTCCAGGGAATGCAGGTTGCGCAAACAGCCGCGTGCAATCGGCTGCACGATATTAAGCAGCGCCTTGCCCGGTGGTTGCTAATGACTCAGGACAGAGTGGATTCGGAGTCGCTGCCCATCACCCACGATTTCCTCGCAACGATGCTAGGGACAGATAGGCCTACCGTGAGCTTGGCAGCTGGTGTTTTGCAGAAGAAGAAGCTCATCGAGTACGCCCGTGGCGCAGTGACGATCGTGAACCGCAAGAAACTGGAAGACTCCGCCTGTGAGTGCTACGGGATTACCCAACAGTACAATGGCGAGCTGGGCTTGAAATAAGTCCGCAAGTGAAGACTCGCCCGGTTGAAGGGCGGTCCTCCCCAACCCACCTCCCTTTTGCCGAGGCCGCCCGGGCGGGCTGCATGAAGCCGCGCCGCAAATCGTTGGGGCAAGATGCCCTGTGAATGCCAACAAAAGGCCACGTCCAAAGCGGAGGGTTCGAGATAGTTGGCGAAACATCGCGATATCGCTCATTGAGGGGTTTTGAGCGCTAACGCCTGTGTGTGTTGAAAAAGTCCCCTCGCCACCGCAGTTTTCCTTCGGTATTTTCCTCTATGTTTTTCTAGTTGTTTAGTTCTTTGGTGACTTCCGATTCACGCGGTTGCGGTTTGGAGTTCACGCCTACGGGTGAGGAACCGCACCAGCCGTTTCAGGTTCTGCACCGTTGCCGCCAGGTAGAATTGCTCACGAACAAAGCGCATCCGGCGCAGCCTCAGCCGGCGTAGACCGATGTAATTCTTCAGTTCTGCGAACAATGCTTCCACCTTCCGCCGAGCTCGTTGCGAGATCGCGAACGCTGGTGTCCGGGCCAGGGCGTGGGCACGCTGCCGCGCTGGCTCACAAGTATGGATGGCAAGGGTCCGATACTTGCCTCGCGTGCAGCGGCTCTTCTGCGAGCACTCGCGACAGCGCTTCACCGTCGAATAATAAAGGTGGGTGCGATTGCGCGCATTGATTCCGACGTACTTCAGGAGTTTGCCTTCCGGGCAGATATAGCCGTTCTCCTCGGGTACGTAGGTGAACTTGTCGATGCCATAGAGGTCACTCGGCCCGTTGGGATTTTCTTTCACTCGAATGTAGCCCGCCTTATTCATGAAGGGTAACCCAGCGAAGCGTTTGTGCAGGTTTCCGGAGAGAGCGAGATCATATGCGACAAGGGGAAGACCTCGGCTGGGAATGGAGACTGATTCTGGAGTAGTTAGCGAGGTGCGAGATCAGATTTTGAGGTGCGGAAAGACACGTCGAGTAAGCGCGAGACGAGCCCGATTTCTCCAGTGGCGGTTGGTGGCTTAACCGCTGGGAGCAGCCAAGCGTAAGGCGAGATAATGAAAGCTATCCCGATCCGGAAAAGAGCGCGGCAGGTGCAGCACGATGCGCCGCACCGAGACCACGACCTGAGCTCCCAGCTTCAGGAAGCGTTCGCGCAAGGTCGAGACTTGCGCCCGGGCATGGCGGGTCACGGCCAAGTGAAGGCGCATCTCCTGCATCAGCACATATGCCGCCGCGGTCAGCACGACCCGGAAGGTGTTGGCCCAGAAGTTGGAGCAACTGGTCCGCCCGATCTGCATGCCGTCGTGCAGTTCCTTGATCCTATTTTCGACGTCGCCCCGCGGACAGTAGACCTGCTCGTAAATCCACTGCGGACTTTGCTTCAGGTTCGTGACCACAAAGCGCGGGTTGTCCTTCGCTTCCTTGTTGTCTGCTCGTACCACCTCGGCCTTATAAATGACCCGTCGTTTCCACGGCCAGGTCTTGCGGGTAGCGTACCGGCATTCGCCATAGACATGTTCGGTCTGCCCCGAGATTTTCGACGCACACCGGACCCGCTTCATTGCCGACTCGACCTTGCGCTTCAAGACCGCATTGGCGGCCATGTTGACGATGTATTCCACTTTCGGTTCGCAGTCCAGAAAGTCCAGAACCCGCGGGGTCGCGAAGCCGCCGTCGAGCCGCACCCGGATTCTCGCCCCCGGAAAAGCTTGCTTCACTCGCCGGATCAGGCGGCGCAGAATCCCGATCGCTCCCACCGAACCGTGCGCGTTTCCCGGCCGCAACACCGCCGTGACCAGATACTGGTCCGGTTCCTCGTCAAAGCTCAGAAAGCCCACCACCGGAAGATAGCAGTAGGTGTCATAGTGATGGTTAAAGAAGGTCAGCTGCTGAGCGCCGTGGGTGGGATCGTCGGTCGGATCCAGATCGATCGTGACGCGCCGGGCTCGACCTTGCAGGCGACGGCGATGTCGTTCGATCACGCAGTCGGCCAGCGCTTCGCTCACCCGAAACAGCTGTTTGCGATCCCGGCTATTTTCAAAGCGCGACAAGGTCGGTTGCGAAGCCAGGTCTTCGCCCTGGATTGGATCGCGGCCCACCAACAATTTGTGGACGGGGTCGGAACTCAGCCGGGCGGCATCGTTGGTATCTGGATACCCGCAAGCGATCGCCATGACGCGCTGGGTAAGCAGTTCGCTCAACTCATGTTTGATCTTCCTCGATTGCCGATCGTCTTCCAGAGCTTGAGACAGCATGGCAGTCAGTCCCAACCGTCGATCGGCAGCGCCCAACAAGATCGCCCCGCCGTCGGAACTGCCTTGTCGTTGATCAAACTTGGCCACGACCGGACGCTGAAAAATTCCTGGGAAGAGAACGCATTGTGTCGTGTTATGCTCGCTCAAACGAAAGCCTCTTGTTTGGTGAAAAACTGCGTCGACAACAGCTTTTTACCATGAAGAGGCTTTTCGTGTTTCTGAATTCACGAATTTTTCAGGGTAGGCAGCGATACCACGTTCATCAAGCCATTGCAGTAGTTCGCCGTTGCCGTAGGTGGTGTCCGCCCCCAGAGTTTGTGGCAGATAGCCGTAACGTTCGCGATAGCGTTCGATCATGTCTCGGGCCGCAACGCTCTCCTGACTCAGTCGCGCCGGCGTAGCTTGCACCCCCACGATGACGCAACTGGCGTTATCCACCAGATAGTTGTCGTAATACCCGAGCCGCGCTGGACCGCCTTTGGTCGCGTAGGTCGAATCCGGGTCCGTGGTCGAGACTTTCTCTGGCTGGGGAACGGGAGGTTCGACCGGATTCTCCCGCTCCAGTTCGACTAGATACTCGCGCGCCGTGTGGTTCACCTTAGCTATCTCTGGTAGTTGCTCGGGGGATACGCGGCTGTGATGGTCGGCATTGGCCTGGATGAAACTGCCGTCCACCGACATGTGCTCGCCCCTCACCAATCCGGCCTCTACGCAGCGGGCGACGATCTCCTCAAAAATCTCCTGAAACAGATTCGATTCCTGGAATCGTCCATGCCGGTTCTTGGAAAACGTAGAGTGATGCGGAATCTCCTGATCGAACCCCAGTCCCGTGAACCATCGCCACGCCAGATGCATGCGCAGCTCTTCCACTAGTTTCCTTTCGCTCGTGACGCCGTAGAGATAGCCGACCAGCAGCAGGCGCAGCAACAGTTCGGGATCGATGGATGGCCTTCCCGTGTCGCTGTAGGAGTCCTTCAACTTGGCTCGAATAAAGTCGAAGTTGACGTGGCGATCGATCAGGCGCAGCAGATGATTTTCAGGAACTTGATCTTCCAGGCGGAAGTAGTAGAACAGCGACTCCGAGCGGGATTGGTGTCCCATCATGGGCAGCAGGCCTCCAAAGGGAATGGTGAAAAGCGGCATCGAGAACTCTGGCCTGCTTATAACGTGAACGCTGCACCGCCGCAAGCATCAACTGAGGGACTTTTTCAACAGACACGCCTGATAGCGCCAGTTGAATTGACACGCAGAAAATCAGTGGGAGTCATTGACCTTGTGTTTTAGGTTCTTTCCAGAGTCAATACAGACGAACTGCATGTGGCCCGATTGTTTCTTCGAATAGGGGCATACGACAAAGTCGCCGCGCACTTCGTCGTTGAAGTTCGGAATGAGTTTGCTGATGTATTCGGGCATGCCATCCTCTTCGTCATGAACGCCGAGAATGCGCTTGGTTCCGACCACCAAAATGCGCGTGGACGGTGTTCCGTTCGCATAAAACAAGACGCCTCGGATTGAATAACACGCATCCACAATCTTCGGGTTGTCCTTGCAAGCCACTGGCCTCGATTGAGCGACACCAGAACTGATAAGTAGCGCAACGATGGCAAAACAAAGGCGCTTCATGCTGGGTCCTCGGTTCGATATTGGCGCGGAATCAGAGTGAAAGCAAGTGACTGTTGTTAAATCTCGATTATACTCATTGACCCCTTGAAGCCTGGCATCTGCTTGGTATTTCGTTGCCTGGATTGATAGAATGCCCACTCATTCAGGAGGACATTCATGGCAGCAGATGAGGAAGTCATCAAGGGAATCCTGCAACAACTCGAAACCGCCTGGAATCGCTACGACAGCGTCAGCTTTGCAGCGGCGTTTGCCGAGGATGCCAACTTCATTCAAATCTTGGGGGGGCAGTTGGACGGGCGGGCTGCCATAGAGGCGGCGCACCGGCACATCTTCGAGACGATCTACAGAGGCAGCCATGCCAGTTTCGCGCTACGGAGCATCCGCTTTCTACGCCCCGATGTCGCGGTGGTATTTGCCCGAGCGCATGTGAAGTTCCAGGAAGCCAACGAGGCGCGCGAAATAGAAACCCGCCCAACGTTGATCGCGGTAAAGGAACAGGACAAGTGGCAAATCGTCGCGTTCCAAAATACCAAGATTTCCGAGGTGCCCGCCGCAGCCCAAGCCGCGGCCCGTCTTGCGAGTTAGTGGGGAAACTGCGGGCCGTCCTCGATTCTTAGCGAAAAATCCCGTCTACACTCAGTGACTTGGGTTCTGCGCGCTATCCCTGACCCGCCCCTGCACATCCGTAACCTGCACAGCCGGCAAAATCCGCATCAGAATGAGGCGATGCGGATTCAGGTGAAATCCCCAATTGCGGCCTTGCTTTGTGAAGTTGGTCTGTGTGTCTCGTGGGCGCAAGAGGGGCCTAGACAAAGCGGAACTTCAAGCACCATACGGCAAGGCGCGGATGGGAATCGTGGGCGAAAGACCGATCGGACACTAAGTCCAGACGATCGTTTGTCAGTGATCGCTGCAGCGCTCGATTCCAAACCACGTCGATATTCCGAGCGTGACTGTTCTCATTTAGTTCATACCATTTACGAACGAGCCGGCTTTCCCTACGCCTACGCGAGTTCCTTCGATCTCTACGTAGGAGTCGAAGGGTTTCAACGAGTCGCGCAGCCTCAACCCGGCGATCTGGTGGTGTGGCGCGGACACGTGGGAATTGTAATCAGACCGTCACATCACGTCTTCTTCAGCTTCATGCGTCGAGGGCCAGGGATCGATGACTACGAAACTCCATATTGGACTAGTCGCGGACGTGCTCGGTTCTATCGTTACGTCAAGAATAATCCTCGCGCAGGATGACCTAACCGAACAGAGTTGACGTGCCTTAATTGGTGAAACATCCCGACATTGTTATGGAATCAATTGCACTCATTGACCCAGATCGGCCAACTCTCAATGAGCGAAATCGCCTGATAAAGGAAGTTACATGCAGCTCGCTCTCAGCGTGATGAAAAAGGAGCCGCCCAAACATCGGGCGGCATTGGTGTTTTGGTTGCGATTCGGGACAATCTCCATCGGATCGGGACTAACGCTGCAGAGTACCGCTGACAACCGTGTCCGCGTCCGTCTCAACGGCCAACATTTCGCTCCCGCCGTCCACAACCACGAGGTGGAAGCGCATTTCCGGGAGCCCCTTTGGCTTTACGCTAGCCCAGCCCCTGCAGTCCGGGTCGACCTTGTAAGAACCGGTGACGGGCTCCTCTGCTAAGAACGTGCCATCCTCGCTAGCCGCTACTTGTCCGCTTATCACTCCTTCTCCAGAAGGGTTGACCGTTAACTTCAACTCACCGATGAAAGCCACCGCTCCCGTCGCGAGGAAGACGCCAGTTGTTTCAAACCCAAAACTACCCTTAACTCCGGCATCGGTGCAGGTCGGGGAGCCCTGCTTCACGGCGAATCCCTCCGAAAAAAGGTGAAGGGCCAAAAACCCTGTTGACGTAACCACAATTGAGAAGGGGCTGCCTCCCGTGGGGTTACCCGTGCCGGTGCAGTTCGAGGCGATTGCGTATGTTCCGGTGACAGGCTCGGTGACAATCACGCCGTCATGGGATGCTGTCTGCTCTCCAGTAAATGTGCCTGTGGTTGAGTCAAACGTGATCTGGGTCACGGCGGCGGAGGTAGGGGCGCCGTTGCTATCTGTGCCGTCGTGCAGAAACCCGTAGGTGCCACTCAGAGAAGCGTTTGAACAAGTCGCCGCCCAGGCAGCGGAACTGAGCGCAAAGCTGGCCAGAACAATCATTCGAGCGATGCGAAACGTTTTGGAGATCATGGTGCTCTCCTCTTCCCTGTTTTTTGCTTGTGTTCGTCTATCTAGCCCTGAATTTCCCTTTTGGCCTGTGCCGGTTTGCCCGTCAGCCACGGGAACCCGCAAGTAACAACACGTTTATCTTCACCGCGGCCGGGTCTCCACGACCCCTGTCAGGAGTGCCAAAAAGGGTCAATACTCCCATGGCGACAGGTATCCCGTGCCGGTAGACTCACAGGAGCCGCCAGTGACCGTGTAGGTCCCTTCAATCAAACCGCCCTCGTCCGGGCCGTCCGCGCCAACAAAAGCAATGGTGCCATTGTCTGTAGGAATATTAAGCGCCACGGACGTACCCAAGACGAAGCTGGGTGTGGGGTACGTTCCTGGCGTCAGCTTTCCTGAATTAAAGCAGGCACCGTCAAAATTAAAAGTCCCGGTTAGGCCAAAGCTACCCTCCGAGCTGGCGCCAACCTGGCCCAACTTGTCAGTCCCCCAGTGAATATCTGCGCCTCCCGTAGTGCTTAATTCGCCATACCAGGATCCGTTGAATGCACCCATACTGTAGCCGGTCACATTGCCTTGGTCGCCGTTGGCACAGCCACCATTGATGGCATACGTCCCGGTCAGCGTATCCGCGAAATTGGCTTTGTTGGTGATGTTCCCGGCGAAAGTAATGACCTGTCCGTCAACAGACGCGGAGGTCAGGGAGACATTGCCATCAGTCAGGGTACCAGTGAGGCCGATGACATTCTGCTGATCAAAACAACTCCCACCGGCCACATGCACCGCGCCACTTACCGAACTGCCGGATTGATTGATACTGCCAGCAATCGTCAAGGGGGGCATCCCCGCCGTGGACGTCGTGCTGAACTGCCAATTGCCTGAAATGCTCTGGCCCTGTGCTGGTGGGCCTGGAGGATTTGAAGGAAGATGTGAAGTTCCTGGTCCTCCTCCGCACCCACACAGCAGTACGAGAACCGAAAGCAGCCATGAAGTGCTCGCCCAATGTTTCATGGAACTCCTCCCCTGCCCTGACTCCTCTCCGGATTCAATGGTCGCGCTCGTCGTCGAAAAGTCGCCATGGTCATAAATCTGAGTTCTAGCTGCAGATTGATGAACCGCGCTCGGCGAGGTCGCGCTGCCGACAGTCGCTCACTACGGCGTCCAGGGTCAAGCGGCAATACGCGGAATCGCGAGTTGCCGCCAAATGATTGTTCGCCACCTCGACACTGGCGTTCCTTGGCTGTGCAAGTCTTCCCCCCTGAGAGTCGAGATCACAGCTGGCGCTGACAGACGCAAAGCAAGTACGCCTTATGACGCACTTCTTGCTGAACTTGTAATTGCAAGACCCGATACGGCTTCGGAAAGCCAGCGCCTAGGAAAGGAAAGAGAGAGTGCATAGGAAGAGGCTCCCCCACAACGTGCCCGCAACAGTGCGCCCAAAAGGAGCCATTGTCAAGACGCATGAATCTGCTCACGCGGCTTGCGGCTTTTCCCAATCGGCGCTGAAGTCGGATAGTTGTCGCAAAATCGCGTCTCTAACAATGTCGGCAGTGTCAAGCACTTTTGAGACGCACCAATCCGTGCAGTCCGAAGAGCGCCATTTCGCTCTCGTGGAAGGTTTTGCTGTTGCTTTTGCTCTACCAACCAAGGCTCGCCTCGTAATCGGTTCCAGGTCAGGGACTCAGTCCGACCCATGCATCTCTTCGGTCACAACTTCGATCATGATTACTACTTCGAACTCCCCCGTGAAGGGGAGCGGGATACCCAATCAATTACTCGGCGTTGGACTTCACACCATCGCGATTTCCGGGCTCTCCCGCGTGCGAACCGAACTTTTTCAACTGCCCATAGTTCCATCCCTTGCGCCACATCCAGTACAGGCGCACCGCTAATCTCCGCGCCATGGCAACTTTGGCGATCTTCCGTCCTCGCCGCATTGCCAGGTGGAAGTACTTGCTGCGCCATTCCTGATCGCTGCGCACGGTCACTTGCGCCGCTTCTACCAGCAGGAAACGCAACCGCGAATTCCCTTGTTTCGTGATGTGTCCCAAGCGCCGTCGCTGCCCGCTCGAATCCTCCAGCGGCACCAGTCCCAGATAGCTCGCGATCTGCTTACCACACTGAAACCGATCGGATCGGCCGATGATCAGCACGAACGCCAATGCCGTTAGCGCACCGACTCCAGGATGCGTCTGCAAGCGCTGCGCCTCGGGACATTTCTCCACTTCCTGCTCGATGGCTGCGGTCAGCTCGGCAATCGTTGGCGTCAGCCGATCCAGCAACTCCAGCAGATCACGCCGTCGCCGGCTCGCCCAAGGGGCTAACCGAAACGACTCCAGTTGTTCTCGTCCTGCGTCCCGCCACAGGCGCTTCTTCGAACGCAGTCCTTCGTTGAGCGCCACTGCTTGCAACTGGTTCATGATCCGCGTGCGGGCCTGCACCATGCGATGCCGATGCCATAGCAGTTGCCGCAGATCTCGATTCTCCCCACTCGGTACCCAGATCTTGGGAAAACGATTCTCCATCAGCAACTGCAGAATATGCTGCGCATCCTGCCGATCCGTTTTCTGCTTGCGTACCCGCTTGGCGCGAATCTCGCTGGCATCGCCAATCCACAATTCGAAGGTCAGCTCCGCCAGCAGACGTTCAAACCAGCGGGCATGCCCACTGGCTTCCATTCCCACTCGCACCTTCTTGCCCTGGGCAGCGAGGTCACGATAAAACTTTTCTGCTCCCTCACTGTGCTCTAATCGCTGCTCGCCGTAATCTCCCGTCTCGGTATCCACAAACGCAATTTGCTGGAAACCCGGGTGATAATCGCATCCTATAATGATCATCGTTCGGCTCCTTTCTCCCGGGCCTTGGTTGGTTGGTACCACCAAAGTCTACCTGGGCGTGGGAGCCGACATTGTTATGGAATCAATTACACTCAGAGAACGGGGGGTTTTGAGCCCAAACTCTGCCCGATCGGTCGGAAAAAGATAACGCAAGACGGGATAAAATGACTCGCACGCGAGCAGACAGTTTTTGTCGGTAACTCTCTGAAAGCCGCGTGTTTACTGGGGTTTGGCGAGAAAAAGTGAATGGGTTGGGTCGGGATTGTAAATCCCATGCGCCGTAAAAGCACGCGACGGTTCGATTCCGTCTCGGGCCCCGCTTCAACTCATTCAAGATCATCTGGTTAGGCAGGGGTGCGACCGCAAAGGCTGGGTGAGGATTTCCCGGTCTTGGTGCAACAACCAGCACCGAAGACTACGGATGTCGCGAGCGGGACCCGCACCACAATCGCGCTACGAACCTGGCTGCCGGCCGGCAGAGCTTTTCCCATTTGCCAGAAATAACCGGCCAGACTAGGATATTCCCCCTCGGCACCGCCGCCGCGAGAATTCGAGGCTAGGAGACTCCCTTGGGACTCAGTTACGAACGCCGCCGCGTTTTCCTGTTGGCCGGAGTCTTGATTTGTGGCGCAGCAGCATCCCTTGCGCAAACCGAGACGACGCCCGGTTCGAGCACTCCGGGCCAAGCCATCCCCGGAACAAGTGGAGTGAGCCCTTTCGCCGGCAGCGTGCCGGCAAAGCTCGTTCCGGGAATCATGCCGCTTTCGTTGCGGGACGCCATCGACCGCGGATTGAAGCAAAATCTCGGACTGTTGCTTTCGAATGCGGACATTCGCTCCGCCCGAGGGCAACGCTGGGAGCAGTTAAGCGCTCTTCTGCCGCATGTGACGGCGGCGCCTTATGTGGCGGAATCGAAGGTTAATATCGATGAGCTCGGCTTTGCGGGTCTGGCCAGCGGTCTCGGTAAAATCTTCGGTATTCCGCCGAAGGGTGGACTCCCGCCATCCGTTGGGCCTTTTTCTTACTTTGACGCGCGTGCCAATGCGACCCAATCCCTGTTCGATTGGAAGTCGATCAACGCTGCGCGCGCGGCTAACCAGAGTTTGAAATCCGCCGGCTATACCTTCAAGGATGCCCGCGATCTGGTTGTGCTGGCCGTGGGCTATGTTTATTTACAGGCCATCGCCGACGAAGCCCGCATTGAAACGGCAGAAGCGCAGGTCAAGACCGCACAGGCGGTCTACGATCAGGCAACGGACCAGGTGAATGCCGGCACTTCGCCCGACATTGACGGTCTGCGCGCCAAGGTCGAGTTCCAGACCCGACAACAACAATTGATCCAGGCGAAGAACAACTTCGCCATCCAGAAGCTGACCGTGGCGCGCGTGATCGGCTTGGCTCCCGGGCAGGAATTCGAATTCACCGACAAGTCGCCATACCAGCCGATCGAAGACATCACGGTGGATGAGGCTGTGAAACGCGCATACGCTTCGCGTTCCGATTACCAGGCAGCCGTGAACGAGGTACGCGCAGCGGAATTCACCCGGAAGGCCGCGATGGGCGGCTATCTCCCGTCGCTGTCCCTGGACGCGGATTATGGCCTCGGAGGGTCGCATCCCTCCACGGCAACGCCAGTCGCCGACGTGCGCGGAACGCTGGCGATTCCCATCTTTCAAGGTGGTAGCGTTCACGGTGATGTTTTGCAGGCCGATGCCAGGCTCGAGCAGAGCCGCGAGCGCCTGGACAATCTGCGCGGGCAGATCGACTCCGACGTGCGCGCCGCGTTGCTGAACCTGCAGTCCTCGGCGGAGCAAGTGAATGTGGCGCGCAGCAACATTGATTTGGCGGAACAGACGCTGGTGCAGTCGCGCGATCGTTTCAGCGCGGGTGTCACCGATACCGTGGAAGTGGTGCAATCGCAAGAGCTGGTTGCGAGCGCGCACGAACAGTACATCTCGAGTCTCTACAACTATAATTATGCGAAAATTTCCCTGGTTCGCGCTCTCGGCATCGCTGAGGAAGGCGTCAAGGAATATTTCAGAGGGAAATGAACATGGCGGAAGAGAACCCACCCCGTTCAGTGCCTGAGACCGGCAAAGAATCCCCGGTCGATCCATCCCCGGTCGATCCGTCGCCCTTGACGGACCGGGCCCATATGCCGCCGCTGCGTCGAAATCCCAAGCGCCGCAGAAACATCCTGATTCTGGCCGTCATCGTGGTGGTGCTTGTCGCCGGGGTGTTCTTGTGGCGCTACTTGAGCAGCTACGAATCGACCGACGACGCCCAGGCGAATGTTCATCTCTATCCCGTCAGCGCTCGTGTCTCCGGCTACGTGGTGCGGGTCAACGTAGACGACAACCAGTGGGTGGAGAAAGGCACGGTGCTGGTGGAGGTCGACCCGAAAGACTATGAGGTTGCGGTCGCGCAAGCGCAAGCTAATCTTGCCAACGCCGAAGCGACGGCCCAATCGCTGAATATCACGGTTCCGATTACTTCCGTAAACAGTTCAAGCCAATTGAGGTTCACTGCGTCCGGCATCGAAGACGCCAACGCCGGAGTCATCGCTGCCGAGAGGCAGCTGACCGCCGCTCAAGCCCAACTGGAGGCGGCCGAGGCGAACGATGTGAAAGCGCAAGACGATCTCCACCGCTACAAGTTACTGGTCGACAAGCGGGAGATATCGCAGCAAATCTACGATCAAGCGTTGGCCGCGGCTAAATCCAGCACTGCGACGGTAACCGCGGCCCGTGCCAGTGCATCCGCCGCGCAGCAATTCGTGCAACAGGCCCGGAGCCGCCTGGCGCAAGCCGATGCGAACCACAAGTATGCGGAGACCGGGCCGCAGCAGGTGTCGTCGACCCGGGCTCGCGTGCGGGCCGCGATCGCCGACGTGGAGCAAAAACGCGCGCTGCTCGAACAGGCCCAACTGAATCTCGGATACACGAAAATCGTTGCTCCGGTCACCGGTGAAGTGAATAAGACGGTGGTGGTTGGGATGAACGTTCAAGACGGGCAGCAACTCCTCACCGTGGTGCCTCTCGATGAAGTGTGGGTGACCGCCAATTTCAAAGAGACCCAGCTAAGGCACATGCGGGTTGGACAGAAAGCGGAGATCCATATTGATTCGAGCGGCCGGACGTTAAAAGGCCATGTGGACAGCATTGCGGGAGCGACGGGCCCGCTGTTCAGTTTACTTCCGCCGGAGAATGCCACCGGAAACTACGTGAAAATTGTCCAGAGGATTCCGGTGAAGATCGTTCTCGATCCGGGAGAGAACAAAGATCGCCGGCTCCGACCAGGCATGAACGTGGTGCCGGACGTGTACCTGCAATGAGTTCGGTTCGATGAATTTCGCCTAATGAGTTCCGCCAATGAGTTCTGCTGCGCTCACCCTCGATCAGGCTGTTTGGCGGCCCAAGTACAATCCTTGGCTGATTGCTGTTGTCGTGGCGCTGGCAGCCTTCATGGAGGTCCTCGACACCAGCATCGCTAATGTGGCCCTGCCGTATATCGCCGGGAATCTGGGTGCGAGCAACGACCAAAGTACGTGGGTGTTGACTTCTTATTTGGTCTCGAATGCCATCATCCTGCCGATCAGCGGCTGGCTCGCAGGCGCCTTGGGACGGAAGCGGTTCTTCATGTCCTGTTTGGGTGTCTTTACTGTGAGTTCTTTGCTCTGCGGTGTGGCGCCGAGTCTCGGGTTTCTTCTTCTCTTCCGGGTGTTGCAAGGCGCGGGCGGCGGCGGGCTGCAGCCGATGGCGCAGGCCATTCTGGCCGACACCTTTCCGCCGCAACAGCGAGGCTTGGCGTTTGCGCTGTATGGCATTACGGCCATCATGGCGCCCACCATCGGGCCAACCTTGGGCGGGTGGGTCACCTTCAACTATTCCTGGCGGTGGATTTTTTTTATCAACCTTCCGGTCGGCCTGGCCACATGGTTTCTGGTGCGGCGCTTTGTCGAAGATCCTCCTTATTTAAGCCGGCTCAAGGCGGCTGGGGTCAAGTTGGACTACATTGGCATCGCTCTCCTGACCCTCGGCATCGGGGCGTTACAGGTGGTGCTCGACAAGGGCCAGGAAGATGATTGGTTCGGGTCGCGTTTCATCACGACTTTAGTCGTCGTCGCGACCGTCTGCCTGATCTCGCTGGTTATCTGGGAGTGGTTTCAAAAGGCGCCGATCATCGACGTCCACATGTTCAAAAACTTTAATTTCGCGAGTTCGAGCCTGATGATGTTCATGCTGGGCATCATGCTGTTCAGCAGCCTCGTCCTGATGCCGCAGTTCCTCCAGACTCTCGTGGGGTATACCTCCGAACTGGCTGGGCTTGCTCTTTCGGCCGGAGGCGTTGTTTTGCTGATTGAAATGCCCATCATGGGCCAACTGACAACGAAAGTTCAGGCGCGCTACCTTATTGCCTTCGGCTGGCTGGCCCTGTCCGTCGCCATGTACTATTCCACAAAGCGAATTGACTTGCAGATCAGCTTCAGTGCCGCCACCTGGCTGCGCATTGCCCAGGTGATTGGTTTGGGATTCCTGTTCGTGCCGATTACGCTGGTCGCTTACATCGGAATTTCGCCGGAGAAGAACAACGCGGTCGCCGGAATCGTCAATTTCATGCGCAATATGGGAAGCAGCGTGGGAACGTCCCTGGTCACCACGTTGATTGCACGGCGTTCGCAATTCCATCAGGCCAGGCTGGTGCAGAACGTCAGGGTCGACAACCCTAATTTTGTGAATTCGGCTAATGGCCTGGCTCAGCACCTGGCTAACTCTGGTGTGGGCAAACACGAGGCGCAAATCACGGCTTACGCCAGGATTTACCAATCCCTGCAAGCGCAGGCGGCAAGCCTGGCGTACATCGATACCTTCATGGTTCTTTCTGTGGGAGCGGCGATCATGTTCTGTCTCGCTTTTGTTTTGAAGAAGAATGATCCTGGCGGCGGAGGTGCGGTGGAGGTGGGCTAGCAGCGCAGCGGAGTAATAATCAATCTGATGTTATACAGGAGATCATAGAAGCTATCGCATAAGTCGGTTTTGGGTAGGGCACGGCTTCAGCCGTGCCGCAAAGAGTCAATAAAGACGAGGGCTTTAGCCCCTGAGGGAGCCAGCGGCTTACTCCTTCGGCCGATTCACGAGATGGCCTCGAAAATCAGAGACCTAGTCATGCTGGAAATTAAACTCATCCTTTGTCCCATTGATTTCTCGGAGTTCTCGATAAGGGCGTATCACCATGCGCTGTCGCTGGCCGAGCATTATCGAGCCAGGTTGGTGGCGCAGCACATCGTAGAACTATCGCGATATCCTTATGCCGACTTTGTCGCCTCTACCGGAGACTATGCGGAGTTTTGCCGGGCGCTGGGCGAGGGCGGCAAGGAGCAACTACAGGAATTCGTAAAGAACCACACTTACGGCAAGATTCAGCCGGAGCTCGTGGTCCACCAGGGAGTGGCCCCGGACTGTATTCTGTCGTTTGCGCAAGCGCGGAAAACGGACCTGATCGTCATGGGAACGCACGGCCGGCGAGGGTACGACCGCCTGGTGCTGGGGTCGGTGACTAACCGTGTAATGCGCACGGCTACCTGCCCGGTGCTGGCAATATGCAGGCCGCCGCACGAATCTGGGGCCGCAGATGTTAATGGGTCGGGCCACGCCCACCACTTGACCCGAATTCTTTTCTGTACGGATTTCTCCGAGGATTCAGAGCGGGCTTTGAACTATGCTATTTCTGCGACAGAGGAGTACGACGCCGAACTCACCCTGCTGCACGTGTTGGAGAAGGTTCCAAGTCCGGCCAGGACGGAAGAGGCCATAGCGAGAGCCACGAAGCAACTTGATAAACTGATTCCACCCGGAGGACCGAGGAAGCTCAAGATTAAGACGGCGGTACGCATCGGGAAGCCATACCAGCAAATCGTCCAACTCGCCCTGGAAGCGCACATCGACTTGGTGGCTATGGGAGTGCGCGGCCGTGGCGCCTTGGACCTCGCGGTGTTTGGTTCGACAACCCATCGGGTGCTGCAGTTGGGACCATGCCCCGTTCTCGCCGTCCGGGTTTGAACCGTAGACCTGTTTATGACGCAGACTATAAAAATCGTCACCATTGAACGCGAGTACGGAAGCGGCGGCGGCGAAATCGCTCAGCTGCTTGCCAGGCAGCTGGGCTGGAAGCTTTGGGATCAGTTGCTGACGGAGGAGATCGCCAGGCTTGCTGAATGTCCCAAGGCGGTCGTCGAGGTTCGCGAGGAACGAACGGACCCCCTGTATTACCGGCTCTTCAAATCGTTCATGCGCGGAAGCTATGAAGGCAGCCTTAATGCGCCCAAACTCAAGCTGGTCGACAGCGAAAGCATTTTGAAGATTACAGAACGTGTCGTTCAGCACGCGGCGCAAACGGGAAACTCTGTCATCGTCGGAAGGGGGGCGCAACAGTTTCTCAAGAGCCGCCAGGATACGTTGCGTGTGTTTCTTTACGCTCCGCGAGAAGATAAAGTGCGGCGCTTGTTGGCTCGCGGCAAGACTGAGCAGGATGCCGAACAGCTCGTGGATACCGTGGATCGCGAACGCGCCGATTTCATCCAGAAGTATTTCCACGTCGAATGGCCCGACCGCGTCATTTACCACACCATGATCAATACTGCGATCGGCGATGAGGCCGTCATTCACATGATTCTGAATTTTATGAAAACCCTCGATGCCAGAGCCCCTGCTTGAGCGCTCGCGCAAAATATGCATGATGGGGAGCCGGGCGCCCCGCCCGGTCGCCTACTCCACCGTGTGCTTCGCCGTGTACCCTTCTCGCGCGTAAACGACGTACTTCACGTCCTTGCCCTTCTGGTCGTGAACCTTCAGCGGACCACCGTCTGGCGCCTGGAGTTCGACTTTTAGCTTGCGGTAGGTGCCGTCGAGCTTGGCGTTGGTGGGGTGGTAACTGATGCTGTATTGGTTGCGGATGTCGGCTGCGACGTCGTGAAAAATCTCCGGCAGTTCGCCTTGGAAGCGCGGGAAGTACGCGCGTCCGCCGGTCAAGTGCGCGAAGGTGTTGAGCTGATTATCGGCCTGCAGCCAATCGACTTGCGTAATCGCTCCCGCTCGTCCGCGCGCCTCCATTTGTTCCCGCCACTGCCATCCGATGCTGATCGCGTAGATCGTCACGTCTTTAGTGGACTTTAACTTCTTGATGACCTGATCCAGGGTCGCTCTGCTGAAGGTGTCGCGCCCCGAAGAAACCAGAATGATGTATTTCTTTCCCGGTATGCGATCGCACCGGTCGATGGTGTCGAAAAGGGCGTCGAAGAGGTTGCGCTCCGAAAATCCCGGGATGCGCAGCATGTTCAGCGCGCCCATGATGGCGCGCTTGTCCTGCGTGAAGTCCACCAGGATCTTCGGGTTCATGTCATAGGACACCACGGCAACCCAATCATCCTTCTTTAATCCGCTGGCGAAGGTGTAGGACGCATTGAGTGCGTCATACATATAGCTTATGTTGGTCGCGGCATACTCGATCAGCAGCGCTGCCGTGAGCGGCGCCTCGGTCTGATTGAAGGTCGCAATCTGCTGTGGCGTGCCATCTTCCAATACCTTGAAATTCTCTTTCTTCAGCCCCGGGATCGTCTGGCCGTCCTTGGTGGTCACCAGCACATCCAGGCTCACCAGCGGCACGCTTACCGTGATCGAGTAGTCGGGCATGTTCTCGATCTTCTTCGGCTTTTCGGGGGCCGGCGGCGGCGGTTCTTCCTTCTTCTTGGGGATCACATACGGTCCCACGTCGTTTTGCGGTCCACCCGCTTCCGGCGGAGCCTCCTGCTGATTCGGATTCGCCGGAGGTTGCTGCGGCGTATCCTGAGCCTCGGCCACAAACGTCGCGGCAGCCATCCCAAAAAGAACAAACACCAGTAGGATCACATGCTTACGGGAAGCCGTTGGCAGCCCGTTCTGCCCGCTAAATTCGCTGGAAAACATGGGAGGTCCTCGAAAACTACTGTGCTAGTATAGATGCAAGAACTTCGCGGTTGGGATATTTTGCGGGCCTTAAGAAACACCGCCTCCCCTGGCAAGACCTTCTGATAGCACGCGGAGTCTAAGCAAGTAGCAAGGTCATTTCGTGATCTCCGGGGTCGTCCATGGGTAAAGTTGCGCGCGCACTCGCCGTCCTTTTGTGTTTCTCGTCCTCCGTCTGGGTTGTTGCACAAGAGGTAATTGCGCTCGACCGACCGGTACCTGCCGGAATACCTCCCGCCATCATGCCGCTCAATCAGATCCACGAAGGCATGCGAGGCACAGCGCTCACCGTGTTCCAGGGCGTAAAACCCGAATCCATGGACGTGGAAGTTCTGGGCGTGATGCGCAACGTGAACGGTCCCAAGGGCGACATTATCCTGATCCGTCTGCACGGCGCCAAGCCCGAATATACCGGCGTGGTTGCGGGTATGAGCGGGAGCCCGGTTTATTTCGACGGCAAGCTGGCGGGCGCGATCGCCTTCCGCATCGGCGAGTTCTCCAAGGAACCGATCGCGGGTGTGACGCCGATCGAGGAGATGCTGGAGATCAATGCGCTCGATCATAGTCCGGCAAACAGTCCGGCAAATAGTCCAGTGCCGATGCGTGCCGGTCTTCCCGGCACCACTTCTCCCAACCAGGCCGGAACCACACCCACCGCCAGCCCCGGCGAAAGCGCTGCGCTCCCGCCCCAGAGCTACAGCAACTATCTGAAGCCCATTGAAACTCCTCTCGTGTTTAACGGTTTTTCTGACGAGACCTTGCAGCGCTACGGGTCGCAATTCGCGGCGGCGGGCATCGTTCCCGTGATGGGCATTGGCTCTTCGAGCGATCGCAAACAGCCGGAACCAATCGAGGCCGGATCCGCCGTCAGCGCCGTGCTGGTTCGTGGCGATATGGATATTGCCGCCACCTGCACCGTGACTTACGTCGATCCGCAGCGCTTGCTCGCCTGCGGACACCCGCTCTTGCAGTTTGGCGAAGTGGATCTCCCGATGACGAAGGCTACCGTGCTGGCCACGCTGCCTTCACCACTGAACGCGTTCAAGATCATCAACACGACCGAGACCGTCGGTGCGTTCGTGCAGGATCGCCAGTCCGGCATTATGGGTGTGCCGGGACGGGAATCGAAGATGATTCCCGTGACCGTGGCCATGCATAGTGGAACCGCGACCAAGGAATTTCATTACGAAATTCTCAACAACGCGCGGCTCAGCCCGCTGGCCATGATGGCCACCGTCTTCAACGCGCTCCACGGCACCAACCAATACGGCGAGGACATTACTTACCGCATGAACGGCGTGCTCAGCGTGAAAGGCTATCCCGAGGTCACGCTGCGCAACATGTTTGCCCCGCAAGACAACGGGCAGCCCGCCGCGGCCTTGGCCGCCGCTTCCATCGGCGAGCGCTTTGGACGCATTTATAGCAATCCTTTTGACGCTCCCGATGTCCAGGGCGTGAGACTGGATTTCGATCTTGTTCGCGAGCGCCGCTCGGCTCGCCTGGAAGCTGCGCGCACGGACATGACGGAAGCTCGTCCCGGCGATCAGATAATGGTTGAGACCGTGATTCGTCCGTATCGTGGCGAGCGACTCGTACGCCAGATTCCCATACGAATTCCCACCTCCACTTCGAAGGGAACGCTGCGCATCCTGGTCAGCGACGGAGACACGCTCGACCGCATGCACCGCGGGACGCCGATGATGAACCGCGGCCTGGGACTGGCGCCGACGATTGCACTGCTCAACAAAGAACGCGCCAACGATCGCGTCTACGTTTCACTGATCCAATCCGATCCCGAAGCCATGGTCGCCGACAAAGTGATGCCGACGCTGCCGCTTTCCGTCATGAACGTCATGGAAAACATGCGCGGCACGCAGGATATGGTCGTACTCGGCGAATCGTCGGTCAGCGAAGCGTCCACCGAGCCCCTCGACTACGTAGTCTCGGGCGCGCAGATGCTGACCATTAATATCAAGTAGCTTCAAGTGGAGCGACGGGCGTCTCGTCCGCAAAGCCTGTGCCATCAGCATAGTGTTGTCATCCTGAGCAGGATTGTCATCCTGAGCGGAGCGAAGGACCTGCTTTTTGCGGCGGACAGCAATGAAAAAGGTGCGAAACTCGCGAAATGAGGAGAAATAGCTGCGTAAAATGAGGTATGACTTTGGCTCGTAAGACGCTCGCTCTGCTGTCAGTACTTATTCTTTCCACCTTCGGCCTCGCCGAGGGCACCCGCACCTGGGAACAATCCCGGTTCGACGAACTGACCAAGGGCACTGCCAAGGGCGTTGCCCTGCGCAGTGAGGGCGGCCTCGAACTTGCCCCGGCGTTCAAAGCGCTCGCGACCACGCCCTCGACCTACATCTGGTCGATCGCATCCGATTCTGCGGGCAACATCTACGCCGCCGCTGGATCTCCGGCCCGCGTCTATCGCATCACGCCCGATGGTCAGAGCACGACCATCTTCGAGCCGCAGGAATTGCAGGTGCAGGCCCTGATCGTCGATAGGAATAACGGCAAGACCGGCGTCGTCTACGCCGCCACTGCCCCCGACGGCAAAGTGTATCGGTTGGAACCCGCGAAAGGCGGGGCCGCCGCCAAGGCTGGCGCGAAAGACTCCTGGAGCGCGACTCCCTATTTCGATCCTGGCTCCAAGTACATCTGGGATATCGTTCTCGACCATGCCGGCGCGCTCTATGTGGCCACCGGTGATCACGGTGAAATCTACAAAGTCAGTCCCAACGGCCAGCACTCGCTCTTCTTCCAGAGCGATGAAGTCCACATTCGCGTGCTCGCGCTCGATCCCAAAGGCAACCTCATTGCTGGTTCCGATGGCAGCGGACTGGTCTATCGCATCGCGCCCAATGGCGAAGCGTTCGTCCTCTACAGCGCACCCAAGAAAGAAATTACCGCGCTCGCTATCGACGGCGCGGGCAATATCTACGCCGCCGCCGCGGGAGAGAAGCGCCCCGGCGCGACCATGCCCCAAATGGGCATCACGCTCGCAAGTCCAGCGCAAACCCCGCCCGCATCCGGCGGCAATATCACGATCACGGCCGCTCCCGCCACGCCCATAACCCCCTTTCCCGCCCCCGGACTCGGCGCTAGCGGCGGCTCCGAGATTTATCGCATCGCGCCCGATGGCGCACCGTCGCGCTTGTGGACCTCCCACGAAGATCTCGTCTACGCCCTCGCCTTCGATCGGCACGGACGCCTCATTGCCGGCACCGGCAATCGCGGCCACATTTTCGCCATCAACGGCAATGAGGCTGACGATTACACCGATCTAGTCAAGGCGAGCGCCACCCAAATCACCGCCTTCGCCGCCGCCCCAGGCGGAGGACTCTACGTCTCCAGCAGCAACCTGGGAAAGATCTTTGTCCTCGGTCCCGGCCCCGAGGCTGAAGGCACGTACGAAAGCGATGTCTTCGACGCACGCATCTTTTCCCTCTGGGGACGCGCCAGCATTCGCGCCACCGGCAATTCCAATATCGAGTTCTATGCGCGCAGCGGTAATGTCGACAATCCCGATCGCAACTGGAGTCCGTGGACGCGCATTAATTTCGCCCTCGCCCTCGCTGGCGGCGCCGAACTCAAGATTCCGCCGGCGCGCTTCGTGCAGTGGAAGGCCGTGCTCCATGCGGGCAATCCCGCGCCTCGCCTCGACGACGTCTTGTTGAACTACCTGCCCAAGAACGTTGCCCCTGAAATTGACGAAATCACGGTGCAGCCCGGATACCGCTATCAGGCGATTCCGCACGTGACCGGCAGCGAGCCGCCAGCTCCCGGGCAGCCGCGCTTCGATCCTCCACCTCCGGCCTTGCGCGACCGCGACTCGGTCGGCGTCCGCTGGGCGGCCCATGACGACAATGACGACCAGCTCGTCTACACCGTCTACTACCGCGGCGACGGCGAATCGCGCTGGCTGCTGCTGAAGAGCAACCTCTCCGATCGCTACTACTCTTTCGACGCCAGTCTCCTGCCCGACGGCGGCTACACCGTGAAGGTTATCGCCTCCGATGCGCCCTCGCATTCCCCCGGAGAAGCGCTCTACGCCGAGCGTGTCAGCACCCGCTTCGAGGTCGATACCACCGCTCCGGTGATCGAGAACCTGACTGCCACGGTCGTTGACAGGCAAGTTGACAAGCAGATCGGCAAGCAGATAAATGTCCGCTTCCGCGCCAGCGATTCCTTTTCGCCCATCAAGCGCGCCGAGTATTCGCTCGATGGCGGCGACTGGCAGTTCGTCGAACCGGTCGGCCAGTTGTCGGATTCGAAAACGGAGGACTACGACTTTCTCGTGACCGCGCCCCCGCCCGAAGCTGCGCCGCCTTTGATGGACAACGACACCGCGACTGACCACGTGGTTGTGGTCCGCGCCTACGACCGTTTCGACAATCTCGCAACGGCAAAGGCTGTCATTCGGGGGAAATAGCGTTCAGGCCAAGGCGGAGACTCGGAATTGTCCGATTGTTTCTCTCTGACTAAGTCCTCGATTTTCTGAAAACCTCGGGCTTCGTATTCTCAGAATCGAGACCTAGGGCACCCGGCTACGGTCCGGTTAGGTGCACGTGTGATTCAATCGACTTCAACTTCGAATCGCTGTTGAATCGGAAAGTCAATCCTAGCGATTTGATCACAATGCCACTTCCCTTAAGGCACGGTGCGTTCGCCAGAATCGCGTTCAGCGAAGGATCGTAGCTAAATTTCATTCCCTCTCCAGTAAGGAAACCTTCAACGAACACGCGTGAACTCTCCAGCGGAACCCGACTGCGCACATCTCGCTCAAGTTGTTCGGCCGTAAATTGGCGAAAATCTCTGATTGCTCCATTCCCAGTTGCAGCACGGCACGCAGCTCTCGAAAGCAACACTGCCCCAACACCTACAGCCGTCGCGGAAAGGGCTAGGATGACAACCGTCCATATTACCCATCGGCGCATCTCTTCCCCTCAGTCTCAATGCGACGTTCAGTGTGTACAAGCCCCGGCAACAGAGCAAGGTTGTACGCGATTATGTTTTCGCAATCCCGGTTCACCGGGAAGCCTCCCGAAATCGCAAGCCCCTTTAGGGGCCGCGCCGCTGTCTTTTATTGCTGCGCGAAAATAACAGACGCGTTCGGATTCGCCGTGTCCTCATCGATCATCAGAAAATCTAGTATCCCGCAGACAGGATTTTCGGTGGAAGCGCAACCCGAGGTGTCAAGAACGTAGATCGCATAATTCTGGGCCGACGGAGCAGTCAGCACGATCGTACCGTTGCCGGTATCCTGAATCGTGTACGCCCCGGCCAGCGGCACGCTGGTTAGGTTGTAGTTGGCGGTATTGTACTGGGTTCCGTTGAGGCACTCGGAGGTGCACGTGCCAGTGTTCGCCCATGTGAGCAGCAGGTTGGCCGCAATCGGGTCGACCCCGGAGCTGCCGCCGTGGGTGGTCGCCGCGGCGTAAGTGCCCGGCAACGTCGAACCAGCGAAAAGTCCACTTCCTTTCCCCTGCGGATTCATCGTTCCGGTTATCACGGATGAGCTTTTCTGATCGAGCAGGAATCCGCGGTTTGCACCGCTGGCATAAAGAACGAACGGAATCGGCGCCCCGACCGGGGTCGTGGTCGGATTGCCCAGCATACTAAAGGTGTAGCGTCCACTGGTGCCACTGGCCGCGTAGGTGTAATTGTTGGCGCCTGTGGCGGGCGGGAATTGCGCGCCGGAGAGGATCACCCCGGCATTATTCTGATCAAACAGCCCAGAGAAGTTCCCGTTGCCATCAGTCGAGCCCAGCGTCAGCGAGACGTTGGTACAGCCTAGAGGGACGACACACCCATTCACCCCATTCGCTATCGTCCCCGTCAGAGCGGAAACAGAAACGCCATTGAAGGCTTTGTTGTTGTAGGTCTGCGAAGAATCCTGGAGCACCATCGTTCCGGAAACTGCCGGATTAGCAGCGGGGTCGGTGGAAATGGCATAGAAGGTCAGCGGAGTCGTCTTACTGTTCGTTCCGGAAGCTATATAGAAATCGAAATTCATGGTCACCGGCGAGGTGAGCACCAAGCTCCATGAGCCGTTGCCGTTCGTTTGATAGGTGCCCGCAACCGCGCAGGGTGGAGCGCCGCAAACGCTGTTGCTGCTGTGCCCGTTGTCGTTCACATCCATCGAACCGCCGCTAATGTTTCCGGCGCCGTCCGTCGGCAAAAGCCCGACATAGCCCACGCGGAAGCCGCCGGAGTCCACGCCGGTGAAACCGAACGCGTAAGTCTGGGCGCCTTTGAGAAGGTTGGGGTTGGATGATATTTGCGCGATGCCGGACCCGGTGCCATGGCCGTCGGATTCGATCATCTTGAGCTCGCCGGCCCCGTCAAGAACGGCCTGGTATTGATTCGGATAGACTCCCGTGGGCAAAGTGAGCGTTAGCTTGCCCGCGTCGTTTGAGTTGTTCGGATCGGACGAGGTGGGAGTGTATGAGCCTCCCGTTATCGAGTTTTGTGCCCAGCCGCTCGCAGTGAGCTCGTCTTCCACGCCTGTGATCGTTCCGTTCGCCACCGTGAACGTTCCAACCACGGCTGTGGCGTTGTTGCTGGTGTCATATCCGGAAAACCGGAATGCGTACGTGCCGCTTACTCGGGAGCTCACCGGCGAGGCTTTGGCGATTGTGCAGTACTTGGGGTTGGGCGTGCACCCTGTCGGATCGAGTGTCGAAGCCGCCGATATCTGAATACAGCCCACGCCGCTGCAAGTGTCCTGCGCCGTGTAGTAGGCCAAGCCAGACACATTCGGATCCTGAACAAAGTTCGCGCAGGCGCCTGTCACCGTGCCATTCACCGTGGTGTTGCAGGTCCACGTAAAACTTTGGGGCGCATTGTCAGGGACGGCGACGGCGGTAAATTGCTGCTTCAGACCGCTGCCCACGCTCAGCGTCGCTGGCGCTGGCGCGACGTCGGTTGTGACGTTAACCACGGCTATCGGCAGAACGCCCGTTGCCGAGGTGTCGGCCACCAATGTCGCTGTGACCGTCACTGAAGTCGGCGTTGCCGGGGCCACGAAGGTCGCGGTTGCCGGGGTTGTCGGCGGCGTAACTGGCGTGATCGTCCCGCACGTGATTGGGGTGCAGCCCGAGCCAAGGCTCCAGGTAACGGCGGTAGCGGTCGAGTTCGCGACCGTGGCCGTAAGGGTCACAGATTCCGTCGGGTAGATCGCGCTAGCGTTAGCGCCGTTGGAGGTAACGGTAATAATGACTGGAAGGGGAGACACCCCGTTGCCACCCGTCGCGCAACCGCTAGCCAGCGCCAGACTCAGCAATGCCACCGCCAACAAACAATTTCTTAACATGATGGGATCTCTTCGAATCGACTCCCGATGAACCTGCCGGCCGGGAATCCGTTGCCCGGAAACCTAGTCCGATAACACGCCTTCTACCCGGGATTATCCCACGTCTAAGAGCAGCCCTAAGGCCAATTTATTATTCAAATCAAGTTACAATGTACTTGAATTCAAGGCACTTCGTCTGTGCTGGGAAGGCTTCAGACGGCGGCTACTGCGGTCGCCTGTGCAAGCAATTGCAACTTTCAGGATGAGACTTCTTCTGCGGCGTTCTCAGTGGAGAGCCGATACATTCTGCGTGACGCCTGAGACTTGAGACCTGACACCTGTTTCTTTCCCGGCCGTCTCCCCAGCCGTCTCCCCAACCGTCCCCAAAGACGCGTGCTTTGCACTCTCCAGCAGCGGACGCAGCTCACTGGCAGTGATCCCCAGCGTACCCCCGGAAAATCCGTCAATGTACGCCGAGTTGATGCCCACCACTTCACCGCGCAGGTTCAGCACCGGTCCGCCGCTGCCTCCGCGCGCCGTGGGCGCGTCATAGATCAGCTTGTCGCCGGTTACATCGCCGATGTGCCCGAACGTCGCCGAAGGCCGGATCAGCGATAACGCCGCCAGTTCGCCCGCCGTGTCGGCGTCATCGGGATGCGACGAAAGCCGTTCGTACACAACTGCGGGAGACTTTGCCACCATGCCCGTCACTCCCATCGGATACGCCAGCACGCTCACCGGCTCGCCCACCCGCGGCAGCGCCGGGGCGAGAGTCAACGGGCGCAGCTTCTTCGTGAAGGCCGTGTCTTCGAGGCGCAGCACGGCGAGATCTCCATGCGCGGCCACTACTGCCGTCTCCAGTGTTACCGGAAGCGGCGAGCCCGGAAAATAGGCCTCCAGCTTTTCCAGCACTGGCGATCCGCCCCGCCGCAATGCCACAGCGACTTCCCGGTCGCCGTACCAGGGCTCGGCCACATGGCGATTGGTGGCCACCAGGCCCGGCGCCACTACAAACCCCGTTCCCGCCACGCGAGCACGAAAACTTTGCGGCTGGCCGGACACATGATAGATCCCGTAGATATAAGCCACCGACTCCCGCGCATCGTCCACCGCGGCCGCCGAAAACGATTGCTGTTTTTCCATATCTGCGACTTCGCGCGAGAGCTGGTGCACCTGCTGCTCCAGCCCGTTAGTCTCTCGGGGAACGTAGTAGTGGGCCATCGCCAGTGCGCCAACCAGCGCCACCACGCCCAGCAACCCCTGCACAAACCGCTGCCAGGTTTCGACCACTTCGCTTTCCCCACTATCGGAATTGAACATGAGCCGTCAGGCCCGGCAAGGAGGGAGACCCCGGGTAACAACCAATATCCTGACGTATTTGGGCCCAGGGTTGTAGGGTACAGAAGTCGAATGGCAGCGGCCCAAAGGTAACTGAAGACCACCCGGCTGTGTGCGGACGGGCGGGTGGGGACGGGCGTCCCCGCCCGTCCAAGCCGAGCGCACCGGGGCCCCCTCAAGCCCGGTGTTGGCTTGACGGGGTGGAGCAGCCCGGCAGCCCTTTTCACCCGCCAACCAGTTTTCATGCGACCCGCGGCCGTGAAGCGTCATCCATTGGAACGATAGGAACCGCCCAGCTTTCGAGGAGTCCATGTCAAAAGTCAACATCGTCGAGAAGTTTGCCAAGATCACCGAATACTGGAAGCCCTACATCGCCGCCGAACCTAATGGCCAATATGTAAAGCTGGACAAGCTCAAAGGCGAGTTCGTATTTCACCATCACGAGAATGAGGACGAGATGTTCCTGGTGGTGAAGGGACGATTCCGCATGGAGTTTCGCGAACGTCATGAATGGATCGAAGAGGGCGAGTTTATCGTGGTGCCGCGCGGAGTCGATCACCGTCCGGTGGCCGAGGAAGAATGCTGGATCTTGCTGTTTGAACCCGCCACTACGCTGAACACCGGCAATGTCGAGAACCAAAGAACCTTGCACGCGCTGGAGCGGGTTTGACACGAAACTCAAAAAACAAAAGCCGCCAGCTTGCGCTGACGGCTGATGGCTAAAGCTGACGGCTGTCTAGAATCCCTGCACGCCGGCGTTCGGATGTCCGCCGCGCAGCATCATCCGCACGCCGCGCTCGCCATTCACGCGCGTGGTCGTGGTCCAGTCCACTTCATCGGTGCTGATCACGCCGCTGCCGCCACTGGCAAGTTCGTAGCTGATGCGGCCTTCCTGATAGGTGTAATTCCCCACCTCCAGAACCATGCCCGTCTTCAGCACAAACACCGGCACTCCCGGCGCTGTCCCGTCGAAGCGTGCATCCTTGGCAACGTAGCTGGCATTGTAGCTGGCATAGACGACCTGCGGCATTTCCTCAGCCGTCGGCGGTTGGCCGGCCGCAGTTCTGACCTGGCGCACCGCGCGCTGAGGCACGACATTACTATCCGCTGGCGCGTAGGCCGAACCGTGGTAGTACGAATCGTTTTGCATCCGCGGACGCCCAAAGAAATGCCAGTCCGGTCCGTTGGTGGCCGAGACTTGCGGGATCTGCACGTCATCCATCAGGCGCAGTTCCAGCATGCTTTCGCCCTTGAGCGTGGGACGCGGCCCGCGCGCCGGCAGCATGATAATCTTCCACGGCCAGAGCGGCGGAATCATCCATTCGACGATGTCGCGCTTGGCGTGCCCTTTGCCCCGGATGTCGCCGTCTTTATCGACCTTGTAGCCGCGGGTCGCGATCACCTTCGCGTCCAAAGGCATGTCGCCGGCGGGCAATCCGATGCGATCGAACACCAGCTTCATATACCCTTTGCCCCAGAAATGTCCTGGGTCCTTGGACGCTTCCAGATGCCCGACAAGATAAGCGCCGCGCGGAAACGTCTGCTGGCCGAATTCCGTCACCGAGTGCAGATGACAGAGCACGGGATCGCCGACCGCCACGGTGGCGGAAGAAAAATTCGGTTCATTCATGGTGCACTTCAGAAGGGTACCGGCGGGCAGGACCGTCTCCCGCGCACTGGCACTCGTTGTTAGGCTTAAAACGGTCAGGCTTAAAATGCTTAAACTCAGAAGGGACACTGCTGGAATGGCAAACGAGCTGGACTTCATGACGTCACCTCGGTCTCACGCCCCAGGATTTTTGGTACGTATTCCCAAGCTACCGCGTTGAGCCAGCCCCGATGAATGAACTTATACACAAGTTGACACTTCCGGTCAATCGACCGATTGCAATCAAAGTGTGTCTTTTTTGCAACACACTCACCGATAGCGCTCAAAACCCTCACAGGGTCAATGAGTGCTTCTATGAGAAGGTCATAAAAGTCAAGGCCGACGTGGCGGCCGTCCTTAATATTTTCCGAACTAACCAAGTACTAGTGGCCTGTCGCGTTGAAAGCGTTACTGAGTCGCCACACGAAAAGCACGCGTTGCGCATGGCCACTTTCGGCCGTTTACGAGGGCCCGCTAACGAATTCACTGCGACAGGCCGCTAGGAACTCTGGTCGACGCCATCCACCGTTGCCGTGCTTCTATCCGCACTCTGAGTGGGCCGCTTCTGGGCCCGGTGCAAGTTGGGGTCCGATCTAACCCAGGTCCATCACTGCCGTGACAGACCTGGGATTGTTGGGGCTGCCATCTATCGCGCGATCTTAATAGACCAGCACTCATTACGCAGTCACCCGAACAAGGCGGTGGATATCGTTGTCGGCCAAACCTACTGAATAGCCTTTGGTTCCCGCGTCATCAACTCCTGTCTGCTCTCTGATCCTGCCTTCAGAAACAATCGCTTGGAATCGTCTTTTCGCTTTCGGAGTGTTCCCCTTTCTCCTGGCCGGCTACGCTGCCGCGGCTATCGGCACCGACATGGCATGGCGCAGCGGTTCATACACCTCTCCCGTCACCCACAGCCGGTGCAGTAACACCGCCAGCTTCCGTGCCACCGCTACCGCCGCTCGCTTCTTCGCATTCTTCCCACCGCGCTCGCAGAGCCGCAGCCCATACCGTCGTAGGTCCGTGTCGGGTCCGAACGGCCCCAAGATATACTGCGCGCTCCCCACCAGCAGTCTGCGCACCATCGTGTCCCCGGCTTTGCTGATTCCTAATTGCGGCTGGCTTTCCCCGGAGTCCTCCTGCTTCGGTACCAATCCCAGATACGGTCCCACATCTCGACTCTTCGCGAATCGCTCTGGATTCTCCAAGGTCAATACATAGGCCAGCGCCGTGATCGGCCCCACCCCTTTCACCTGCCGCAGTAACGCCGTATGCCCATACTTCTCGCGGCCCAGCTTTTCAATCTTCTCGTCATACCCCTGGATGCTATCGCTCAGCGCCGCCGTCATGCGCACCAGCGGTAGCAGCGCTTCCTGTATCTCGGCCGGAACTGCCTCCTCTACCTTTTGTGCAAAGCTCGGGCTGGAACACTTAGGAAGCCGGGCCCCCATACTCTTCACCAGTCCTCGCGTGGCGTTGATGAGCTCGGTCCGCGCCGCCACCAACGCATCGCGGGCTCGTAGAATCACCAGGTCCTGCCGCACTTCTGAACTCCGGTGCTGCATCGGGTGCAACGACTGCGGATCCACGCGTCCCAACCGGGCCAACTTGTTCGCATCGATCCGATCATTCTTCCGCTTGCGACGCTTGGATCCCTCCATCAACCGGGGATTGGCTACTACCACTTCGTGCCCGTAACTGCAAATCACTTCCCGCACCCAGGCGGAGTGTGTCCCCACTTCGACCACCACCCGCGCCGCATTCAATCCTTCAAAGAAGTCTGCAATGTCCTGCTGCGTCGTCCGCAACTGTCCCTCCGCCAGCGTTCCTCCCTCCAAACCTAAAATGCAGTAATGGCTCCATTGGTCCCCAAGATCCACGCCTACCGTCAGACGGTCCAAGTTGGGGCGAAGCTCCCTTCGTTGATCCTCTTCTCCTGCGCTTGCTGCCACCACTTTCGAATCCAGCTTTTCCCTCAGTTTCCCCAACAACTCCGCCAGCACTTCCTTCGGATTCCGCTGCACCGGGCCCCGCGACTTCGCCCGCTTCGATGTCGGTTCATTCTTCTTGGGAGAATTGCTATGCTTCTTCAAGGTCGATCTCCTTATCCACTGTGATTGCACCTTTGAGTGCGTTGATCACCGGTAGCTTAACGCCATCCGTGATCGGGGATCGACCTTCTCATCCTATCTATCGCCCGATAGCGCCAACTGACGCCACAATCTCTTTGCAATGTCAGTTTGCCCAACGAGCCGGTTGACCCGCGTACTCGCAAGACCACCTGTCCTCCAGGGGTTTTCTCTCTCGCCCTTTGGGAGAACTGGAGAAACTCTGCGAAAAATCTGAAACTTATTCTGCCGCGGGACCGTACACAATTCCGCAGGAGGTTGACATGCATGACACAAAGGAGCGGTTGTCTCTATTCTGGATCTTCGCGTTATTGAACTACCTGTATGCGGACGTGCTTGCCCTGTTCGCTTTCGTTGGCTCGCCGAATTCAGCCCCACACCTTCCACAATGGGCTCTGCTGGGTTCGGCGGTCTTGATGGAAATACCCATCGCCATGATTCCGGCGTGTCGACTGCTTCCGTTTAGAGCGAACCGGCTGGCGAATATCATCGCGGGTGGCATTATGACCCTTGTAAACGGTTTCCTGACCTTCGTTCTGCCTCTGACTAACGGTGACTTTCGGGACCCCGTTTTTCCAGCGTACGTGTTCTTCGCGACGATCGAAACTGTATGCACCTCGGTCATCATCTGGCAGGCGTGGACTTGGTCAGGGGTTGAAGCCGCAGTTAGTTCGGAGCGGATCGTCCGCCAACCGGAAGCTGGGATCACTTCTTCTTAACTACCGGATTGCTCAAAAATGTACCCAAACGATCCATGCGTTTGGAGGCCACCGTGCCGACCGCGAACCGGGAGGATCGATGAGCGTAAGCGCCTGGTTACGTCAATCGTCATTAAACGTCGACCCAGCCACGTGCTCTTCCGGCCCGTCGGAGTAGAATGAAACGCGCGTTGCATCGCATAGGAGCTATCATGCGGGTCCGTTTGACCGTGTTATCTCGCGCACTCGCGGTCATTATTCTCGTCGGCACTCTAGCGCCCATCGGGCTCGGGCAGGACTGTTCCGTCACCACCATCATTCGCGTGCTGGAACAACAAGTTCAGCCGGTTGGGAACCTCACGGCTGGTCAGCTGAAGGCAGAAATCAACGGCAGTCGAGCGGACATCACCTCGTTCTCTCCAGCGGCCAAGCCAGCGGTAATTTTGATGCTCGATGCCAGCGGCAGCATGAAAGGCACTTGGAGTCAATCCATCGCCGCAGCTAGGGAACTGGTGGAGAAGGCAGGGGAAGACATCGCGGTATTGATATTTGATGAACAAATTCAAGGTCAGGCAATCGGTCGCACCGAGAGCGAAAAGTTGTTAGACCATTGGTCGACTGAGACCCCTAGGCATGGATCAGCCATTTACGACGCGCTGATTAAAGTGGCAAGCCGGGTGGCCCACCGCAACGCTGCTATTGTTGTAATCAGCGATGGCTATGATGATGCCAGCGCTAACTCGAGCGAAACGACCAAGTCGCTATTCCTGCATTCCTCGTGGCCGCCTGTTTTCGGTCTGATCCTAGACTATGATCCGTCGACACGTCCGCCCCATCATAAGGAGGTTTCCGTGGCTTTTAAGAAGACTCTTGTTGCTACAGGCGGTCTCGTGGCATATCCGTCGTCCGCTTCGAAGGTTCCAGCAGCGTTAGAGGAACTGACGGCCACCGTCCTCAGTTCGTTCGATCTTACGCTGCACCTGTCTCACCCGATTACTACAGGGGCCAAGCTGAAGTTGGAGGTTCTCGGAGCAGATGGGAAGCCGCGACGCGATGTCAACACCCTCTACCCTGTCGAGGTCGCGGGTTGCGACAGTCGCTCGGGGACACCAGCAGGACAGAGGTGAGCGTGCGATCATTGATGTAACATCCCGTCTCTAACAATGTCGGCGCTGTCAAACACTTTTTGAGCGTACTGCTCCGTGCACTCGGAAGAGCGCGCCATTTCGCTCTCGTTGAAGCTCTTGCTTTTGCTCTACCAACCAAGGCTCGCTCGTAATCGATTCAGGTCAGGAAACTCGGTCCGACCCATCCATCTCTTCGGTCACACTTTCGATCATGATTACTACTTCGAACTCCCCCGTGAAGGGGAGCGGGATGCCCAATCAATTACTCGGTGTTGGACTGCACACCATCGGGATGTCCGGGCTCTCCCGCGTGCGAACCGACCTTTTTCAACTGCTGGTAATCCCATCCCTTGCGCCACATCCAGTACAGACGAACCGCCAGTCTCCGTGCCATCGCGACCTTGGCGATCTTCCGTCCGCGTCGCAGCACGAGGTGAAAATACCGGTTGCGCCATTCTGGATCGCTGCGCACCGTAACTTGCGCCGCCTCCACCAGCAGAAAGCGCAACAGCGAGTTGCCTTGTTTCGTGATGTGTCCCAACCGCCGTCGCTGCCCGCTGGACTCTTCCGACGGTACCAAACCGAGGTAGCTCGCGATCTGCTTGCCACACTCAAACCGATCCGCTCGGCCCAGGATCAGCACGAAGGCCAGCGCGGTCAGTGCCCCCACTCCAGGATGGGTCTGCAAGCGTCGCGCCGCCGGACACTTCTCCGCCTCCTGCTCGATGGCCTGCGTCAACTCGGCAATCGTCGGAGTCAGTCGGTCCAACAACTCCAGCAGATCGTGCCGTCGTCGGCTCGCCCAGGGCGCTAAGCGAAACGACTCCAGTTGCTCTCGTCCCGCGTCCCGCCACAACTTCTTTTTGCAGCGCAGCCCTTCGTTCAGCGCTACCGCTTGCAGTTGGTTCATGATCCGCGTGCGCGCCTGCACCATGCGGTGCCGATGCCACAACAGTTGCCGCAGATCGCGATTCTCCCAGCTTGGGACCCACACCTGGGGAAAGCGATCTTCCAGCAACAAGCGCAGGATCAGTTGCGCGTCCTGGCGATCCGTCTTCTGCTTCCGCACTCGCTTCGCGCGGATCTCGGCCGCATCCCCAATCCACAACTCAAACTGCAACTCTCCCAGCAGCCGTTCAAACCAACGAGCGTGCCCGCTCGCTTCCATCCCGACACGCACTTTGAGTTCTTGCGCGGCCAGATCTCGATAGAACTTTTCCGCGTCCTCGCGATGCTCCAGCCGCCGTTCTTGCAGCTCACCCGTGTCCGTATCGACAAACGCAATTTGCTGGAAGCCCGGATGGTAATCCGCTCCTATAATGATCATCGTTCGGCTCCTTTCTCCCGGGCCTTGGTTGCTTCGCACCACCAAAGCTTACTCGGGCGTCGGAGCCGACATTGTTATGGAATCAATAACGCTCATCGAGGGGTTTTGACCGTTATCGCCAGTCTCAACAGTTGTCCAATCTCGCCTCATCGCGGTGACCATGGCAATGGTTGTCCCGGCGCAGTGACCGGTATCACCGCATTAGAACTGGAAATGAGAATAATTTTAGTTGAGCGAGCAGCGAGAAGAAACTGTCCGCCAGAACCCTGCAGCGGCGAGAACTAGTGGCGAGGTGAGCATCGATAGGGCTGAGTTCGCTTCACGGGCTTTGGGCGAACAACAAGCCTAGCCGCTCGCTTTTGCTGAGGGCCCTCTCCAGCTTGGTGAAACCAGTTGGAGTTACTTTAAGCCCTCGACCAGATAAAGGTCGGCCAGCATGCGGTGGTATCCATACACACAATTCTTGGCGTCGGGTGTCAGCAGAATCGGGCCGATATTCTCGACCCCAGCGGGATCGGATGGCATGAGCTGCTTCCAGGGAGTGCGTTTCCCGGTTTGCACATCGAGGCGCTCAACCTTGGCCGGCAGTTCACCCGGCTGGTAGAGGTATAAGGAGTGGCCGTCGGAGCTGAAGGTGATGGGCTGCTCGCCAGGATTGAGTCCGTTAATCATGCGGGGCTCACCGCCTCCGACTGGATAGAGATATCCCTTCTGATCGGGGCCGATTCCGGCCACCCACTGAGAATCGGGAGAGATGACAAACCTTGTGCCATTCACCCCTTCGGGAGTGATCGCCTGGCTCTTACCCGAAGCCACTTCTAAGACATAGAGCCGCACTCCCTTGCCGGGCTCGTTCCCCGAAAAAAGGATGCGCTTGCCATCGGGGAACCAACGCGCGAAGGCGTGGTTAATATTGTCGTTGGTCAGGTTTTTAGGCTCCCCAGCGCCAGTGGTCAGCAGCCTTAACTGTGTGGGTGAATCTTGCGTCACAGAAATCGCCCATTTTCCGTCGGGCGACAAAGCTCGCGCTCCACCTTCTCCCAGCAGGACAGCCGGAGAACCGTCCGTCTTCCGAATGTACACCGCGTAGGCCAACCCGCCGGATTTGGAGTAGGCCAGCGCTCCTCCACCACCCTCCTCATCAAACAAAAGGGTCTTACCGTCCGCCGAAAGATCAGCCGGGTAGGAGTAGTCCAGCCACGAGAGCTCGTGCTCCTTGGAATCACTACTGGAAACGCCCATCAATTCGCGCCGCCAACTGGCACGCATTAACAGCACCCGCCCATCCTTGGCAATATCCAACAGCATGAGGGCGCCGGGCAAGCGCAGGACCATGCGCTCTTTACCATCAAGCGTCACGGCGTAGAGGGCTCGATCGGTGCCGGTCTTGCTGGCGGTGAACCAGATTTCATTGCCATCCGGAGACCACGCCAATCCCTGCGTCGTTTCCCATAGGCCCGAGAGCACCTTCTTGTTCCCCTTGAGATCGACTATGGCCAGCGAACCAGCGTCGTCGCCCTCGGTAGGATGGTCGAGAAAAGCGATCAAATCCCCCTTCGGAGAAACTCGTGGATGACTGATCCAGCCCCCAGTGTCGTAAAGTGGTTTCCCGATTGGGTATTCCAAGCGGTTCTTTCCGCCGAAATCACGCACCACTGCCAGGTTGCTGCCATCTGGTCCCCAATCCGCCCACTGCACCTGCTCCAGTACGTCGCGAGGAGCACCGCCAGCAAGCGGCGCCCTGGCCAGCGTACCCATGCTCACCCACGTGCCGATAGCCTTGCTATCTAACAGAACGGCCATCTCAGCAGAAGACGAAACCGACATGAGCTGCGTCCGACCGAGTCCCATGGAGCGCGATTCCGGGGCTTCCGGACGGGCGGTGAACACATCGGTGGGGTTGCCTTGCCACGCGGCGCTGTAGAGAATTGTCTGCCCGTCCGGAGCAAACCGTGCAGACCGAATGCTGCCCCGGCGGAAGGTGAGCTGCCGATAGAGCGGCGGCAGCGAGGGCGGATTCGAAAACAGCAGTTTGCCTGCAAACAAGCTGGCAGCCGCCACGAGGAGTAAAGCGAACGCAAAAAGCGGGAGAAGCCGAGTGGTCTTGGGTCTCGTTTTAGCGGGTGGTGGCACGGCTGCGCCGGCGGTCGCTGGCTCCGCCTTCTCAGCAAGCACGGAAGTGCCCGACGAGCCAATCTCGCGTTGCAGCCGCTTCAGGTTGGCCCGCATCTCGGCCGCCGACTGGCAACGAAGTTCGCGGTCCTTCTCGAGTGCGTTGCTGATAGTTTCTTCCAGCTTCACCGGGAGTTGAGGATTCAGCCGGATGGGCGGGGTCGGCGTCCGGTTGAGAATGGCTTCGGTGACCACCGCCGAGGTCTCTCCACGAAACGGCGAAATCCCCGTGGCCATCTCGTAGAGCACGACGCCGAAGGAGAACAGGTCAGTCCTTCCGTCCAGTTCCTTGCCTCTTAACTGTTCGGGAGACATGTAGGCCACCGTGCCCATCGCGGTTCCGGGGCGAGTCAGGTCAAGGCTGGCTACCTCCGCCATGGTTGGCGAATCGCCGGTTTCAGGCCTGGTGGCTTGTGTGGTCTTCGCCAGCCCGAAATCCAGAATCTTGGCGTGCCCGCGCTCGGTCACAAAGATGTTCGCGGGCTTGATGTCGCGATGCACGATCCCCTTGGCGTGCGCGGCATCGAGCGCGTCCGCCACCTCTATGCCGAGACTCAACAGTTGTTCCAACTCCAGGGGACGCTTGTCAATCAAGTGCTTCAGCGTCTGGCCGCTGAGGCACTCCATCGCGATGAAGAGATTCCCTTCGTGCTGGCCAATCTCGTAGATGGTACAAATGTTGGGGTGATTGAGGGCCGAGGCGGCGCGGGCCTCCCGGCGGAAACGCTCGAGCGCTTGCGGATCCTGCAGGGCCTCCTCGGGCAAGAACTTCAGAGCTACCAAGCGGCCCAGACTGGTGTCCTCAGCCTTGTAAACGACGCCCATACCTCCGCCGCCAAGCTTTTCAACGATGCGGTAGTGCGAGATGGTCTGGCCGATCACTGTTCGCGAATCTTACGTGATTGAAAAGGGCGAGTCAATGAATGCAGGGGGTATACAGCGGAGAAACTGGAGCACGGGCCTTTGCCGGCTCATCCCCCGAAGCGGGAGAGAACTCTTCAGCTTACGGGGCTAAACTCTGGTGATTCTACCTGGAGCAAACGGTATGCCTCGTCCATCGTACGAACCACGTGCAACTCGGGGCGAGATTCGCTGAGTATTTGCGCCATGCGCATCATTCCAAAAAGGAAGTCTGGCGAAGCAACAATGACGCGCATGTAGCCAGCCGCAATTGGAGTCTTCCTTGCCACCTGCCTTATACATTCGCTAGAAACTTCAAACTCGGTCACTTCCGAGAAGTACCACAAGCTGCGACACGGCGGATGCGATGTCGCAAATCGAACCGCTGCCGCGTAGTAATCCAGCAGAATCTGGTCTGTCACGCGGCCTCTTAAAGTTCCTCGCAAGACGTTGTTCTTTGCGTCGAACTCCATCACAAAGCTCATAGAGAGCCTCAACGCTCAAAATACTCTTCTTCGGTTAGCAGCTCAATTGTCGTCAGCAGGCGATTTCGCTCATTGAGGCGCTTACACTCACCCTCCACGTTCAAAAGCAAAAGCCGCCAGCTTTCACTGACGGCTGATGGCTGAATGCTGATGGCTGATTCTAGCTTTCGTACAGCAGCACGCCTTCGGCTTTCTCGGCATCTACTGGACGATAGTACAGTTTGTTGGATTCGAGGAAGACCTCGATGAATGCCGGCCGCGTGGTGATCGTGCCCTGGATCAGCGCTTCCGACAGCGGATCTTCGATGTACTTCTGCAAGGCGCGGCGCAGCGGGCGCGCTCCGTAGCTGCGGTCGGTCAGCGTCTGGTTCAGAATCCACTTCTTCGCCTCGTCGGCGACGGTGACGGTGATCGAACGCTGGGCGAGGTTCTGGTTCAGTTGGCTGACCATGAGTTCGAGAATCTGGATCAGATCGGATTCGCTGAGCGCCATGAACAGGATGATTTCATCCACGCGGTTCAGGAATTCGGGATTGAAGGTGCGCTTGACCTCGCTCCTCACCAGGTCTTCGACCTTCTCGGAAACCATCTCGTCTTTCGACGACTGGAAACCCAGGCCCTCGCGCTTCATCAGATGCCGTGCCCCGATGTTCGACGTCATGATGATGATGGTGTTCTTGAAATCGACGGTGTTGCCCAAGCCGTCGGTTAACTGGCCGTCTTCAAAAACCTGCAGCAGGATGTTGAACACATCCGGGTGCGCCTTCTCGATTTCGTCGAGCAGAACGACAGAATATGGAGCGCGCTTGACGCGTTCCGTCAACTGGCCACCCTCTTCGTAGCCGACGTATCCCGGAGGCGAGCCGATCAGCTTCGAAACGGAGTGCTTCTCCATGAACTCCGACATATCGAAACGTACAAGAGCCTTGTCGCTGCCGAACATGAAATGCGCCAGAGTGCGAGCGACTTCAGTCTTGCCGACGCCAGTCGGCCCCAGGAACAAGAAGGAGCCGATGGGGCGATTCGGGCTCTTCAAACCGGCGCGCGAACGGCGGATGGCGCGAGCCAGCGCGCTGATGGCCTTGTCTTGCGAGATGATGCGCTTGTGCAGCTCTTCTTCAATGCGCAGCAGCTTCTGCGTTTCTTCTTCCTTGATCGAAGTGATGGGAACGCCGGTCCAGCGCGATACCACATCCTCGATGTCCTCCCGACCGACTACGCCGGTGGAGGATTCATCGAGGTGGTATTTTTCGCGAAGGGCGCGCAGGTTCTCGCGCTCCTTGCGTTCTTCGTCCGAGTAGAAGCGCGCCTTCTCGAACTCGTGGTTCGCGATAGCGTTCTCCATGCGATGGACGATGAACTTGATCCGCTTCTGGACTTCCGTCAATTCTTCCGGCAGCGAGGTCTGGCGCAGTTTCACACGCGCTCCCGCCTCGTCGATCAGGTCGATGGCCTTGTCCGGCAGAAAACGGTCGGGAATATAGCGATTGGAATGCGACACCGAAAAATTGATGGCATCGTCGGTGTAGGTGACGGCGTGAAATTTTTCGTAGCGTTCCTTGATTCCGAAAAGAATCTTGACCGCGTCAACTTCGTTTGGCGGCGGAACTTTTACCGCCTGGAAGCGGCGTTCGAGCGACCGGTCTTTTTCTATCGACTTGCGGTATTCAGCGGGCGTGGTTGCGCCGATGCACTGAATTTCGCCGCGCGAAAGGGCCGGCTTCAGAATGTTGGCGGCGTCGAGCGAGCCTTCCGCCGATCCCGCGCCCACCAGGGTGTGCAGCTCATCGATGAAGATGATCGAATTCTGCGACTCCATCAGCTCTTTCATGATGGTCTTGAGCCGCTCTTCGAACTGTCCGCGGTACTTGGTGCCGGCTACGATCAGAGAAAGATCGAGCGCCAGAATGCGTTTGTCGGCGAGGAAGGAAGGAACTTCGCCGTCGGCGATGCGCTGCGCCAGTCCTTCTACGATGGCGGTCTTGCCTACGCCCGGCTCACCGATCAGCACGGGATTATTCTTCGTGCGGCGGCACAGAATCTGCACCACTCGCTCCACTTCGTTTTCGCGGCCCACCAGCGGATCGAGTTGGCTATCCATGGCAGACTGCGTCAGGTCGCGGGAAAACTCACTCAGTAATGAAGACTCGCGCTGTCCGCGTTGCGGCGCGGCTTTTTCCTGGCTGGTGCGCGCCAGTTCTTCGCGGATGGTCGAAAGCCGCAATCCCCGCTCGTGCAAAATCTCAGCCGCAAAACACTTTTCCTCGCGCAACAATCCCAGCAGCAGGTGCTCGGTTCCAATATGCTTATGCGAAAGCCGCTCCGCCTCTTCCGAGGCATACGCCAGCACACGCTTGCATTCGTTGCTCAAGGGAAGATCGACCGAAGTGGAAACCTTTTCCCGGATGGTGGTGTGACCCTCGATCTGCTTCCGGATCGATTCCACCGACGCATGCGAGCGCAGAAAACGATTGGTCAGGGCCTTGTCTTCGCGCAGCAGTCCGAGCAGCAGGTGCTCGGTCTCGATGTAAGGAGATCCGAACTGGCTGGCCTCGTACCGCGCGAAGAAGATTACGCGCCTGGCTTTCTCCGTGTAGCGTTCGAACATATGTCAATTCCCCCAAAAATCCTGCGGAGCGCCCGCCCTCCGCCCAACCCCTGACTTTACCACCTTAATTATGCATTTCTATCGCTTGATCTCCCAAGCGATATTCACTTTCTAGTAACCCCGTGCTTCTGATCTGCCTTTTCGCTACGCCGAAAGCGACTCGGGCGCGACTTCCTCCATTTTGCCCTTATCCAACCGCAAAACCCTATGGCACCGACGTGCAAACGCCAGGTTGTGGGTGGCGATTACCGAGGTCAGTTGGTGGTCACGATGCAATCGGGCGACCAGTTCAAAAACCAATTCGCCGGTGCGCCCGTCGAGATCGCCCGTAGGCTCATCGGCCAACAGCACTTGCGGCCGGGTGATGAGCGCCCGCGCCAGCGCCAGCCTTTGCTGCTCGCCCCCGGAAAGCTCGCCTGAACGATGATGCCCGCGCTCTTCCAGTCCCACTTCGCGTAGCCACCGCGAAGCCTCCTTTTCGGCTAAAGACAGCGCTTGCCCGCGCGTCAGCAGCGGCATCGCGACATTCTCCAAAGCGGTGAATTCCGGCAGCAGGTAGTGGAACTGCCACACATAGCCGATTTCGCGGTTACGAAACTCGGCGGCGGCATCCTCGGAGAGCGAATTCACGCAGAAGTTGGCGCAATATACCGCACCCGCGGAAGGACGATCCAGCGCCCCCAGGATGTGCAACAAAGTACTCTTTCCCGCACCCGATTGCCCCACGATGGCGAGCATCGTTCCCTTCGCGACCTCAAAAGACAGGTTCTCAAAGAGCACGAGACGGGTTTCGCCTGAGCGAACCACCTTACTTAACCCTTCGACCCTCAACAGAGGATCTTGAGTTGTTAGATGCAAACGTCCCCTCCCAAGTACCAAGGTCGCCGGACGCTTTCCGCTGCAACCCAGCGGAAATGGCTCCCCGCTCCATTAGACCATGAGAAGGAACCACTCGTTCCCGCGATTTCCGAGGCGGAAACGATCCATGCGAAAGACTGTATACCTCTGGAAAACAATTGCAATGTGACGGTGGTCACAGATGGGCGAAGCGGGAACGCCTTCAGGCCCCTATTCGTACCTCAACGCCTCCGCCGGCAAGATCCGCGCCGCCGACCACGACGGGTAAATCGTGGCCACAAACGAAATCCCGATAGAGACCAGCGCCACGATTATTCCGTCTATCAGACGCGGCGCGAACGGCACATAGTCAATCGAATAGACCTCGGGAGAGAGCGAAATAAAGTGGTAGTGTCCGCCTGCCCACGAGATCGCGTAGCCGAGCACCAACCCGATCACGGTCCCAATCACGCCGATCAAGACGCCCTGCGCGATGAACACGCGCCGGATCTGCCGCTTCTTCGTCCCTAGGGACATAAGCACGGCAATATCTTTCGTCTTCTCCATGACCATCATGATCAGTGAGATCAAAATGTTGAGCGCGGCCACGAACACGATCAGCCCGATCGTAATAAACGTCACCACGCGCTCCAGTCGCAGCGCGCGGAACAACGGCTTGTTCTGTTCCATCCAACTGGTGGCCATGAAGCCGTGGCTTCCTGAAATACTATCGGCGGCCTGTTCGAGCGAGCGCGCCACCTCGCCCGCCTGGTAGATATCGTCGATCTTGAATTGGATGACCGAGATCACGTCGCCCAATCCAAACAACTGCTGGGCGTCAGCCAGCCGTATGAATGCCCACGAAGAGTCGTAGTCGAAAAACCCGGAGTTGAAGATTCCCGCGACATGAAAGCGAATGTACTTCGGCACCATGCCAAACGGAGTCAGCTCGCCCTGAGGAGAAGTCACCAGCACCACCGACCCCACAGTCGCGCCCAGCTCCTCCGCCATATCCTTGCCAAGAATAATCGGAGGCATAGCCGCAACCCGCTGCTGCACGCCGGCAAGGTCGTCAGGAGATTCCGCCTGTGTGGGGCGGACACTCTTGTCCGCCGCCGTTGCACTTGAATTTGCTTTTGACCTTGTCTCCTCAGCCCCACTCGTCGCCGCAGGCTCCTCCGCCAGCGCCGCCGCCGATCCCAGCGTCACGGAGTTCAGCAGATCGCTGACCTTCCGCTCATACTGCGGCAGCATCCCCTTCAGCACCGCGCCGCGCGCCCGCGGCCCGCGCGAAATCAGCACCTGCTCGTAAATCGCCGGCGCCGCCGCCACCACGTGCGGCTCCTTCGACAGCTTTTCAAGCAGAGGACGCCAATCGTGGATGCCGTCACTCTCCGCCCGCAGCAGACTGATGTGCGCCGTCGACCCCAGCAGCCGCGCCTGCAGGTCCTGCCGAAAGCCGTTGTTGATCGCCAAAGCAACGATCAGCGAAGCCACTCCCGCCGCCACTCCCAGGATAGAAATACCCGTGATGACGCCGATAAATGCCTGGCGGCGTTTGGCGCGAAGATAGCGGGTTGCAACAAAGAGTTCGAAGCGCATGAGAAAGAAGCCGTCAGCTTTCAGCCGTCAGCCTTCAGGTAACCCAGATTATAGCTGGCGTTATTCTCGATGGTTTTCCTGACGGCTGACGGCTGATGGCTGACGGCTCTCTCCTGACGGCTGAAGGCTCGTTCCTGCTATCCTTCTCCCTCATGTCTCCCATCCTGACCAGTGTGTTGCTGGGGCTGACCGCGGCGGGCGCGAACGTGTTCGGCGGCGCCATCATCGTTCAGAAGCATTGGGAGCGCTCCTACCTCCGCTACTTCGTCGCGCTGGGCGCAGGGTTCATGCTGGCGACGGCGCTGGTCGAGATGGTGCCAGAGAGCATCCATCTGCGCGGCCCGTACGCTGGGTTTCTCATTCTCGGCGGATACCTGCTCGTCCATTTCTTCGAGCACACCGTCACCCCGCACTTCCACTTTGGAGAAGAAACCCACGCCGAACAGTTCGTGCATTCTCACAAGGGATA
Organism: uncultured Acidobacteriaceae bacterium; assembly: GCA_963779995.1. Classification (GTDB taxonomy): domain Bacteria; phylum Acidobacteriota; class Terriglobia; order Terriglobales; family Acidobacteriaceae; genus Acidiflorens. Next base: position 160,570 of record CAVZZY010000004.1, read on the forward strand.
CTCGGTTCTGATCGGATTGCTGATCCACACCTTTTTTGATGGCATCGCGATCACCTCGGGGTTCCTGGTTTCCCCTGCGCTCGGCTGGATTATTTTCCTGGCAGTTTTTCTCCACAAGATTCCGGAAGGCTTCACCGTCTCATCGGTGATGTTGGCCAGTGGCCGAAGCCGCGCCTTCGCCTGGGGATCGTCCGTGATGCTGGGCGTAGCCACCGTGGCTGGAGTGATGACGATGGCGATCTTTCGCCACGAGGTAAGCTTTGGCCTGCCCTTGTCGGCGGGCGTTACGATTTACGTAGCCGCGTCGGATCTGATCCCGGAAGTAAACAAAGAACCCGGAGCGAAGATGGCGCTACTGGTCTTCGTCGGAGCGGCTTGCATGTTTTTGCTGGATCGGTTCTTTCATGTGCATTGAGAGGAGTTCTCAGCTCTCAGCTCTCAGCTCTCAGCTCTCAGCTCTCAGCTCTCAGCTCTCAGCTCTCAGCTCTCAGCTCTCAGCTCTCAGCTCTCAGCTCTCAGCTCTCAGCTCCCGGTTCTCAGTTCCCAGAACAAATCCTAGTGGCTCTTACTGAGAACTGGGAACTGAAAACTTTTTTACCCGCTGTGCCGTATATGCATAACATCCCCATCCTGCACAATGTAGTCTTTCCCTTCCAGGCGCAGCGTGCCTTTCGCGCGCGCGTTTGCCTCTGATCCCGCTTCGAGCAACTGATCCCAGCGAATAGTCTCGGCGCGGATGAAGTGTTTTTCCAGATCGGAATGAATGGCGCCAGCGCCGTTCTGCGCCCGCGTATTCAGCGGAATCGTCCAGGCGCGGCATTCGTCTTCGCCGGCCGTGAAAAACGAAATCAGTCCCAGCAGGTGATAGCTCTTGCGGATCAGCCGCGAGAGCCCGCTTTCCGTCAGTCCGTAGCTGCCGAGAAATTCCGCTGCGTCTTCGTCACTCATCTCCGCCAGTTCCGCTTCCACTTTGCCGCAGATCGCGCTCGCTCCGGCATTCGGACGCGCGGCCACTTCGCTCAACTTGAATTTCGCCACCGCTGCTTCCAGGTCTTTGCCGAGTTCGGTGCTCTCGCCGATGTTGAGCACGTAGAGCATTGGCTTCTCGCTCAGAAACATGAAACCCCGAATGCGCTTCTTGTCCTCGGATGTCATCTCCATTTCGCGCAGAGGCTTCTCGGTTTCGAGAAAGGCTTTGGCCTTGATCAGCAACTCGTTTTCTTTTTCAAGTTCCGGCGTCTTCATCTTCTTCAAATCTTTTTCCAGCCGCTCCAGCCGCTTTTCGATCTGGCCCAGATCGCTCACCATCAAGTCGAACTCGACGTTCTTGATGTCGCGCAGAGGGTCGATGGGACCGACGTGCGGAATCGCATCGTTTTCAAACGCCCGGAGAACGTGAATCAGCGCGTCCACCTGCCGCAGATGGCCGATGTATGCGGTCTCTTTCAGTGCGTCCTGGCCGATGGCGCCAACGTCCACATACTCGACCGAGGCGTGCGTCAGCTTCTTCGGATGGTAGAGCGCAGCCAGTTTGTCGAGACGCTCGTCGGGCACTTTGGCGACGCCGATGTGCGCCTCGCGCGGATTCGCAAACGCATGCTCGGAAAGATTCGTCTTCGTCAGAATGCGAAATAGGGATGTCTTGCCGACCTGCGGCAGACCGATGATGCCAGTTTTCATGGGGAGTTCTCAGCCAAGAGAATAAATCATCGTGCCTGATTCATGGTATGTTGTCTCGTCGTCCGGCAAGCCCATGATCCGCTCCTACAAAGGCGTCACTCCCCAGTTCCCCGACACCTGCTACATCGACGACTCCGCCCAGCTCATCGGCGACGTCATTCTCGGCGAGCATTCCAGCGTCTGGATGAACTCCGTCCTCCGCGGCGACGTCCATCAGATCCGTGTTGGCCACTACTCCAATATTCAGGACAACTGCGTCCTCCACGGAATGAAGGAACAATACGGTGTCTATCTCGGCGAGTACGTCAGCGTAGGCCACAGCGCCATCCTGCACGGTTGCAAAATCGAAGACCGCTGCCTTATCGGCATGGGCTCCATCATCCTCAACGGCGCCGTCATCGGATCCGGCTCCATCATCGCCGCCGGCTCCCTGATCCCCGAGAAAACAATCGTAGAGCCGAATTCGCTCTGGATGGGCTCTCCAGGAAAATTCCGCCGCCGCCTGGATGAAAAAGACCAGGAGACAATACTCCGCTACGCCGATAATTATCTGGGCTACAAGAAGTCGTATTTGATGGAGAGAAAAGGCTCTTAGCTCTTCCTAGTGGCGTGTCGCAGAGGAAACATTGCTAGACCGCTAGCATCGACTTGAGAAATCAGCTCCGAGTTCTCAGATTAGCCCAGCGGTGCCGCTTCACGGCACGCTGGAGCTATTCCCACAGGGCAGATCACAATGTAGGCTGAATTCATAAGCGGACGTTTCGAGTCGCAGAATCCCCCTGCTGGATCCTAATTCAGGCGCACACTTTGGCAGCGCCGTTGCTTATTCGTGATGAGTGGAACATTTCGGTATTCGGAGAAGAAGCCATGTGGATGAGGCCATGCGCTGTATGTAAGGCACTCATGATGAAGCTCCGATTGCGCGATTCCGTCCGCTGTCGGTGTGGGTGGGAGTGGAAGTGGTAGGGGCGATCCAAATTGACGATATCGCAGGCGACCAAGACGCAGAGATTTTACAGATGAAGGGAAAGCTGTTATGGCCCGAGTGATTGAATTCTACATACCGACGAGTTTCCGAAGAAAAGTAGCGTCGGTTCCGCAGTCGCAACCCGGAAAGGTGATCGAGTTTTGCCCACTGAAAAAGAAATCAGCGTAGTGTGACCCTCCGCAACCGCCGCATCGATTCGGAGTTGGATGCCCTGCCAGAAGATGACCGGGATGTTCTCAAGTTACTTTCGTACTGCCATATGGCACGCAGGAGCCATTCACGAAGCTCTGGACAGAGTTTAAGTTGGAATTGAGCAGCTTTCGGGGGAGGGCTACTTACGAGCGTCCCATGACTCTAAACGGAGTCTGGGGCGCTTTCGTTTTTCCGAGCCGTGATGGGGCAGACGTCTTTTGCTGCGACCGTGCGCTCTCACATCCTCTGCTGATAGCCACATGCACTTCGGATCGTCGCGGCAACGGCTGATGGCGGTCATGTTGCCTTCTCTCTGGACAGCTTCCTGCGCAGCATCAGCGACCTGTGCAAAATTGACCAGTCTTGAGAGTAGTTCGGCGTCTAGAGTGCCATTATTACGTGTCGAGAGGGTGGCTCTGAAATGTATTGCCACCGAGACCTTCGCGGTACTGAAGCGGCAACAGGAGGAGCCAATGTCAAAGCATGACTCTGTAACCAAACGCAACCGGCGCCCGAAGTCGGCGAAGCGTGTAGACTACACCGCACGAACCATGGCGGCTGTGAGGCAACTCGAACAAGCAGCGAAGCTCAAAGTCAAGGCTGCCTAGCAGGTTGCGGAAAAACTCGATGTGAAGCGGACGCAGTACCACGAAACTCTCTTGTTTCCACAGCACAACCTGATAAGAAGAAGGCATGCGCGGAAAAGACGAGCAACAGTTGGACGTGTTTAGCTACGTAAGCCCAGAGCAGCGAGTGCCCCAAGACCACCCCTTGCGTCCTCTTCGTGTCATGACCGATGAGGCATTAAGAGAACTGCAACCACGATTCCACAAGCTGTATGCGAAAACCGGGCGGCCGTCGATCGCGCCGGAGAAGTTGTTGCGAGCGCTCCTGCTGCAAGCGCTGTACTCGGTGCGCAGCGAGCGGCTGTTGATGGAACAGCTCGACTATAACCTGCTGTTCCGTTGGTTCGTGGGCTTGAACATGGACGACGCCATTTGGGATGTGACCGTATTCACCAAGAACCGCGAGCGGTTGCTCGATGGGGACATTGCCGAAGCCTTCTTCCAAGCTGTGCTCCAGCAGGCACGCGAGCGGAGTCTGCTCTCGGACGAACACTTCACGGTGGATGGAACGCTACTGGAAGCGTGGGCGAGTGTGAAGAGTTATCAGCGCAAGGATGCGAAGAACACCGTCCCGCCGGACGATCCTGGCAATGCGACAGTGGACTTCCACGGGGAGAAGCGGTCCAACGAGACGCATCAATCGAAGACGGACCCGGATGCGAAGATGGCACGCAAAGGCAAGGGCAAAGAAGCGAAGCTGAGTTACAACGGGAATCTGCTGGTGGAGAACCGCCACGGACTGATCGTGAACAGCCAGGTGTTCGAGGCCAACGGAACGGCGGAGCGCGATGCCGCGCTGGTGATGCTGGAACAGATTCCGGGCACGAAACAAGTAACCGTGGGCGGCGACAAGGCCTATGACACGGCAGATTTCGTGGCCGAATGCCGCAACCTCAAGGTCACGCCGCACGTGGCTCAAAATCTGGAGCGACCCGGTGGAAGTGCGATTGATGCTCGCACGACGCAGCACCCTGGATATGCCATCAGTCAGAGGAAGAGGAAGCGTATCGAAGAGTGCTTCGGATGGCTGAAGACGATCGCGCTGTTGCGGAAAGTTCGGCATCGTGGAATCTTCAAGGTGGGATGGGTCTTCACCTTCGCGGCCGCGGCCTACAACTTAGTCCGTATGAGGAATCTGGCGATTCAAGCGACGTAAGCCGAGGTCGCACTGTGCTCGCAGGCCCGAAAATAAATCCGCGGGACACCAGCGGATGCAGCCAGAACCCTTCCCGAATCACAAAATCACTAAGACTGGAGAGAATCTAAGTCGCGGAGTCCATTTTTCCGCAGCCTGCTAGATGCAGTTTAGGACTACCTAAGTGCCGCGCCCAACGGAGCAGCGGGCGTACTGCAAATAGGGCAGCCCAGAGCCAATTGATGTCATCTGCTGAATCCAGTGAGTCGAAGAACCAGACCAGGCTAAATAGACTCCGTTGAGAATGGGCAGCAGTTCAGCGTAGCCGGACTGAAGAATTTCGCCCAACCGCTTTTCATCGCAGTCCCCCCTGGGGCAACTGGCGAAAGTCAGCGGCGTGAATTTTCTTGATACTGCCGTCTCTCCTCGCGTCGCCGCGAACTGGCGTTCCACCACTTTAGAACTACTCTCGCTGCAGGTGCCAATGTCGATTCCCGCTGTCGGGGAGCACATCTCGCAGCCGAGCACTGTCTTGTAAACAAATTCTGAGATGACTCCGGTAATTAGCGGCTCGCAGGGTTATTTCGGTAAAGTTCACAATGAGGCATACGTATGAAACGAGTACTGATTCTAATTCTGGCGATATCCACCTTGACTGCGGCGCGGGATAAGAAAGCAAAGCCTCAGCCGGGGCCGTATGTATTCAGCAGCAAATCATCCGCTCAAACGCTCAAGGTGCTAATCGTCCAGGAGAATCTAAGAGAAGGCTACACACTCGATTACGACAATCAGCTCCAGTTCCGCTTTTCGAAGCCAGCGCAGATGCCCACCGTAGATGCGATTTTCATGGCCTCAAGTGTGTGTAATGGCATGCCCACAAAAAAGGTATGGTCGTACACGCTGGCGGAACTCGATGGCACGACAAGGGTAACCGTTCAGCCGGTCTGGGAATATCCGGACGATTACTGCCAAACGCAAACTCAGGGGTTTATATGGAGTCGGCCAGAGGAGATTGCGGCATTTCAAGCAATGCTAGACAAGGCTCCCACTTCGAGTGCGCAGGCTCCAGCTCCGACTGCTGCGGCAGCTTCGCAATCGGTTGCTCCCGCTTCTACTCCAACTTCGGTCACGAAACAGCAGCAGGACGCGAAGCAACACGCGGCTTGTCTGGAATTGGCGAAAGACAATCCCAGCATCACTTGCAAGTGAGCATCGGGGCAGGTTGATTCTCGCGTTTATCTCCTCCTCGTCCGAAGTAACATAACAATCGATCTCGGAGCCAAGTAACTCGTCCTCTCCAGAGTCACGCCCTGGTCCGGCAAATCGCCCAAAAAATCGTTGGGACCGGGCAAGGCAGTATCCACGATTCTTTTCCACTCCTCTGCAGTGCCCTCCTGGACATGGAACTCCAGATCCTCCCAGTACCCGTTGATCATCACGTAGACATCATCATCGTCTTGAGAGGCGCCGTGCAGGCAGAATGCCAGGCTGTGAGAGTCGTTTGACAAATCGACTGTCGAACCAGTTCCATACCAGGAGATATCCTCTCGCCAGAACCTGCTGCGGCCCAGGCTAGGATGATTTTTTCGGAATGCAATCATGCACTTGAAGAAACGGAAGATATCCTCATTAGCCCGCAGTTGGCTCCAGTCCAGCCATCCCGTTTCGTTGTCCTGGTTGTAAGGATTGTTGTTGCCGAACTGTGTGTTCAGAAATTCATCCCCCGCTCGAAACATCGGTGTTCCGTTCGACAGCATCAGCAAACAGCAAAAATTCTTAACCTGCTTCCGGCGCAGCCCGAGCACCGCCGATGGAGCTCCTTCTTCTCCCTCGTGCCCACAGTTCCAACTGTAGTTGTCGTCCGTACCGTCCTGGTTGTTATGACCGTTCGCCCAATTGTGCTTGTGGTCATAGGAGACGAGATCGTAAAGAGTGAAGCCGTCGTGCGAGGTCACATAGTTCACACTCTGGAATGCGTGATATGCGTCAGAGCGTCTGTCGGGGAAAAAGTCATCGCTGCCATAAATACGCCGCATCAGGTCAGGAACCATCCCAGAGTCACTCTTCACAAAGCGACGAATGTCGTCGCGAAACCGGCCATTCCACTGCAGCCAGGTTATTCCCGGGAACCCACGACCGAGCTGATAAGCGCCCGCGTCCCAGGGCTCTGCAATCAGATACAGGCGGCTCAGTTCCGGATCTGCCGCAATTTCACTGAAAATGGGAGCGTGTCCCCAGTTGAGAGATCCATCCGCGTTGCGGCTGAATATCGATGCCAGATCAAAGCGGAATCCGTCGATGTGCATTTCCTGGTTCCAAAAACGCAGGCTGTCCAGCACCATTTTGCGCACGTGTCCATGGCTGAAATTCAGGGTATTGCCGGTGCCGGAGTAGTTGACGTAGGGATTCGCCGGGTCGGAGGACAGCATGTAATACCCTGCGCTGTCGATTCCCTTGTAGCTGTAGATTGGTCCCCGGTGGTCGCCTTCGCAGGTGTGGTTGTAGACCACGTCGAGCACCACACGAATACCAGCCTGATGAAAAGCCTTCACCATGTTTCTAAATTCAATATGCTGCTCATCGTCGTCGCGAGAGCTCGCATACTGTGCGTGGGGCGCAAAGAAATTCAAAGGCATATAACCCCAGTAGTCGCCTTCTTGCGGATCGCGCTGAAAAATCGGCATCAGTTCTACAATCGTGATCCCGAGTTCTTTCAGATACGGGATCTTTTCCACCAGACCGGCATACGTGCCGGCACGAGATGGATCCACGCCCGAGTTGGGGTTCTTCGTGAAGCCCTTCACGTGAAGTTCGTAGATGATTGCATCCGACTCGTGAAGCGGTGACCGGTCTCCAGACCAGTCAAACATCGAGTGACAACCGCTTAGCACTCCCAAAGGCGCCCGGCCCGCGTTTGAACCCTCGCGCATCGCCAGTTCGCGATCGAAACCGGGAGGGAAGAAAACGCATTTCGCATACGGGTCGAGGAGGACCTTTTGCGGGTCAAAACTATGCAGTTGAGGAACGGTCTGGCCCGATACGGAGTATGCGTAATAACGCGCTTCGCGAATCGCTCTGATTGGGATCCGGCAGTGCCAAATACGTCCTGACTTGTTGTGCAAGAAGTCGAAGCGGTACGTTAAAAGGGGATTCACCAAATCGGTAGAGGAATAGAGCAAGAGCGTGACACTCTCCGCATGTTCAGAATGAATGGCGAAGTTAAGAGCCTGCTCTTCATCGATCCTCGTGACGCCCAGCGGCAATGGACTGCCCTCAGCCTGCGCCCACGTTGGCCGTTTAGCAGGCGCCGCGGCCGACAACTGGGCTTCGTCGACCGCAAAATCCCCAGCCGAAAGCGTCACATAGGTTGAATTGTCCACGTTGCCTCTGGGGGATCCGAGCGGCAAATGATCCGCGCCGGACCAATCGTTAGTCGCGAGCGTCCGCCCCGGTCTCGCGGAACGCACCGCTCATTTTCATTGCCGCGCTCCCGCACTCAGCGCGTTGTTCACCATCTCCTGGGCTTCGCTTACGATTGCAGTTAGATGAGTCTGGCCTTTAAAACTTTCAGCGTAGATCTTGTAGATGTTCTCGGTGCCGGAGGGGCGGGCCGCAAACCATCCGCTGGCTGATACTACTTTCAGGCCCCCGATAGGGGCGCCATTACCGGGAGCGTTGGTTAGCTTGGCAGTGATCGGCTCGCCCGCCAGATCCGACTCTTTTACTGCGTCCGGTGTGAGCCTCTGCAATTGTGCTTTCTGTTCGGGAGTAGCCGGCGCATCGATCCGCGTGTAGCAAGGAGAACCGAACTCGGCCGTCAATTCGCGATAGTGCTCGCCGGGATCCTTGCCGGTGCGCGCTGTAATCTCCGCCGCCAGCAGGTCCATGATTGGCCCATCTTTGTCCGTCGTCCACACGGTACCGTCGCGGCGCAGAAAACTCGCCCCAGCGCTCTCTTCACCGCCGAAACAGCACGAACCGTCGACCAGGCCGGGCACAAACCACTTGAAACCAACCGGCACCTCGCACAGTTCGCGGCCCAGCTTCTTCACGACCCTATCGATCATGCTGCTACTTACCAATGTCTTTCCAACAGTAACTTCATGACGCCATAGGGGACGGTTAGTTAGTAAGTATTGAATGGCCACTGCGAGGTAATGGTTTGGGTTCATAAGGCCGGCTACGGGAGTTACAATCCCGTGCCGGTCGGCGTCCGTATCGTTGGCAAAAGCCACCTGGTATTGATCCTTTAGCCCGACCAGCCTAGCCATGGCATACGGGCTCGAACAATCCATGCGAATCTTCCCGTCGTGATCGACGGTCATGAACGAAAACGTTGGATCGATGATTGGATTGACCACGGTGATGTCGAGTCCGTAAATGGAGTTGATCGGCTCCCAATACGGCTGCGAAGCCCCGCCCAGCGGGTCCACGCCAAGTTTGAGGTGGGCGCCGCGAATTGCGTCGATGTCAACGACGTTCTTGAGATCGCGAACGTATGGTAGGACGAAGTCTTCCTGGTGCGTACTCGCGGCCCGGATGGCTTTGGCAAACGGAATACGCTTGACCCCCACATTTCCTGCTCGCAACAAATCGTTTGCCCGGTCCTCGACCCAGCGCGTCACGTCGGTATCGGCGGGGCCGCCGTTGGTCGGGTTGTACTTGAAGCCTCCATCTTCGGGCGGGTTGTGCGATGGTGTGACGACGATGCCATCCGCCAGACGGTCTTTGTTCTTGCGGCCACGGTTGTACACGAGAATGGCTCGCGAGATCACGGGGGTGGGAGTCACGCCGTCGTTTTCCTGAATGATGGTCTCCACGTTGTTCGCCGCCAGCACCTCGAGCGCTGTGCGCTGCGCCGGCTCGGACACCGCATGGGTGTCTTTTCCCATGTAGAGTGGGCCATCCGTTCCCTGCTCTCGCCGGTAGTCGCAGATTGCCTGCGTAATGGCGAGAATGTGCGCTTCGGTGAAGGTGCCGTGCAGGGGCGAGCCGCGGTGTCCGCTGGTGCCGAAGCTGACTAACTGGTTGGGGTCGTGCACATCGGGACGGCGCTCAAAGTAGTCCTTCTCCAAGCGAGCGACGTCGATCAGCATCTCCTTCGGAGCCGGCTTACCGGCGAGCGGAGAAATCGTTGTTGCGCTAGCTGCGTTTGTCACGGGCTGTTCTAGAGCACCGGGCATGGTTCCACCTTCCAAATGTCAGATGCGTATTCGGCAATGGCGCGGTCGCTTGAAAACTTTCCGGAGCTGGCTACGTTGAGAATTGCTTTATGCGCCCATGCACCGGGATTGGCGTAGAGTGCGCCGAGCCGTTCCTGCGCCTGGCAGTAGGAGGTCAGGTCCGCCAGGTGCATGTAGTGATCGCCTTGGGTCAGAAGCGTGTCGCGCAATGGATTGAATACTCCCGGTTCGTTGCGGCTGAAGTAGTCGGAGAAAATGAGGTCCAGTGCGGCTCGAGTTTCCGGCTCATGATCGTAATGCCAGTAGGGGCTGTACCAGGCGCGGCTGTTCTCGACCTGTTCGACGGTGAGTCCAAAAAGGAACATGTTTTCCTCGCCGGCCTCCTCCGCCATCTCGATGGTCGCCCCGTCGCGTGTTCCGACGGTTAGGGCTCCATTCATCATGAACTTCATATTGCTCGTTCCGCTGGCTTCATAGCCGGCCGTCGAAATCTGGTTGGAGACATCGCTGGCTGGAATCAGCCGCTCTGCCAGCGAAACATTGTACTCAGGGAGAAAAACGACGTTGAGCCGTCCGCGCACGGCGGGGTCACCATCAATCGTGCCCGCCAGGTTATTAATGAACTTTATGATCAACTTGGCCAAGTGATACGCTGGCGCCGCTTTCCCGGCAAAGAAAAATGTGCGCGGCACCATTTCCTTGTTGGGATTTTCCCGCAGCCGGTTGTAAACGATCACGATCCGCAGCGCGTTCAGCAGTTGCCGTTTGTATTCATGAATGCGCTTGATCTGGCAGTCAAAAATTGTGTCCGGGTCAACAATCCGCCCTGACGTTGCTTTGAGCCAATTGGCAAAGCGCACCTTGGCGTCGCGCTTTGACCTGAGAAACCGTTCGCGATGGCTGGGGTCATCGGCGAACGACTTGAGTTCCTTGAGCCGGCTCAAGTCGGTTATCCACCGATCGCCGATGACCTGCGTGATGGCGCCGGCCAGTTCGGGATTAGCTCCGTGCAACCAGCGCCGCGGGGTCACGCCGTTGGTTTTATTGTTGAACCGGTTGGGAAACATATCAGCCAGATCCTTGACCGTTGTGGTCCGCAAGAGCTTCGAGTGAACGGCCGCTACTCCATTGGTGCTGTGCGAGCCGACGATCGCGAGGTTGGCCATGCGAATCTTGCGCTGGCTGCCCTCCTCCACCAGGCTTACGCGCTGCACGCGCCCCTCGTCGCCGGGGAAGCGAAGACGAACTTCGTCGAGAAGGCGCCGGTTGATCTCATAGATGATCTCCAGATGCCGGGGAAGAAGTGTCTCGAACCACGCGACCGGCCATTTTTCTAAAGCTTCGGGCAGTAACGTGTGATTTGTGTAGGCGAGCGTCTTCTTGGTGAGTTCCCAAGCTTGGTCCCAGCCCAGGTGCACATCGTCCAGCAAGATGCGCATGAGTTCCGCGACCGCCATGGAAGGGTGCGTGTCATTGAGTTGAATTGCGACCTTCTCGGGCAGCTTATTCCAATCCGTGTTGTATCGCAGAAAGCGGCGCACCAGATCAGCCAGTGAACACGCGACCAGGAAGTACTCCTGCATGAAGCGCAGGCCCCGCCCCGCCGCTGTGGTATCGTCAGGATACAAGACGCGGGTCAACGATTCCGCTTCGAGACTTTCACCCACCGCGCCGACGAAATCGCCAGTGCCGAATTCCTGAAAATCGAAGTAGTCCGGTGCAGCCGCGGCCCAGAGGCGAAGCGTATTGATCGTCTTTCCGCCATAGCCCACAACCGGGCGATCAAAGGGGATGCCGATGAGGCTCGAAGGCCGCCCGAGGATGGCTTTGAGAATACCCGCTCGCACCTGAAAGGAGCAGTTCAGCTTGACTTCCACCTTCTCATGGAGCCGCGCGATCTCCCATGGATCACTGTCGCGGAGCCAATTATCGGCGCTCTCCTTTTGCCAGCCATCTACGATCGATTGCTCGAACATGCCGTACTCATAGCGCAATCCATAACCCGTGGCCGGGAGCTGCATCGTGGCCATCGAGTCGAGAAAGCACGCCGCGAGACGGCCCAAGCCGCCGTTACCGAGGCCCGCGTCGGGTTCCTGCTCGATCAACTCGAGCCAGTCGATGCCCGTTTCTTGAACTATCTGTTGCGCAACCGGATCGAGCAAGAGGTTGGAAACATTGTTGGCCAAGGAACGGCCGATGAGAAATTCCATGGAAAGGTAGTAAACGCGCTTGGCATTCTGTTGCTCGTACGTCCTTTTGGTCTGCACCCAGCGCTGCGCGAGGATATCCCGGATGGAATGGGAGAACGCCTCAAAGCGCTCCCGCGCACTGGCCACCTTCGGATCGATCGCCCGGTCAAAAACCAGATGCCGTCCGTAGAGCGCGCTATCCGTCCCGGAAAAAGGAATCGAACCGCTCCCGTACTGTTGGAGAAGTTTGGAAACAATGGCTGAGTTTGTCGTCATCGGAACGACGTTGGCGGAGTTTGGGCGAGCCGCACTTTTTGTACTCATTGGGCGATCCTTGTGGTTCTGAGCTACATGATGTGCTTGATGTGCACTTTAACGGTCTCTTCTGTAATGAAAACCGTGTCGGCTATATCGCGATTCCGGTTGCCACGGGCGATCTGCATGCAGCAGAGGATGATCATCAACGCTGAAAGCCAGAATCACAGGGAGTGTGCTCATTTATCCACCTCGCCTCTTAGCCGCTGGCTCGGCTCGTTCTGTTTTCGCCGGTACAGCCGTCTAAACCACTGGATGCTGTAGTTGAAGAATAAGATTCGAAAGCAGTACCACTGGGGATACGAAGCTCAATTTCCGTTCCCTCTTGAGTGCGGCTCAAAACCCGCTGTCGCGGTGAGAATCCGCACGACAAACCTTTTCATTTTTGTCCACAAACCCCTCCTCTGCCCTCCCGTGTTTTGTCCTTTGTCCACGGTGATCAGCCCCATGAAGCGCAGGCAGGGATAAGCGCTGCGTTATCGAAATTAATTCCGTCGCCGTATTGAGGTGCAGGCAGCGGATTTCCCGCCTGAACCTCACCCTCGTCAAAGGGTACCTCTAGAGTGTCGGATTCATTCTGTTTGATAGCCAGTTCAGCGATCGAGCTCCTGTGCGTGTGATAATCCTGCTCCCTGTTCGCGCGCCCCACACAAGCATGCAATAGTTCAGAGCAGAGCACCATTGGACCTTGGTATAACCAATACCTTCGTCCAATGGACTCAATCGCTTGCTTCTGGCTTAATCGTCAAAGGACAATTTCCACCAAGCCCATTTCGAAGAGAACCGAAAACAACACTCTGTGGCGAATGGTTGCAAGAATCAACGTGGCGAGAAATTGCCCCAGGAATAGTAGCGCCCAAGTTTCAACGCTTCTTCGTCTGACATATCGTCGCCGGAACTCGTTTCAATTTGTCGAGGCTCTGTTTATCACACAGGGTCCAGACCTTAGCCGATGCGAATCGAATCGCGTGGACACAAATAAATTCTGAATGTAAGAAGAGGAGATGAACGATGAATAACATGCCAAGGCAGGACCAAAACTCGGTCGTTGCAGTTTTCAGCCAACACTCCGCAGCAGAAAATGCCATCAAGGAATTGAAGGGTGGCGGGTTTGACATCAAGAAGCTGGCCGTCGTCGGCCGCGACTATCAAACGGAATCGGATGTCGTCGGTTTCTATAACACTGGCGACAGGATGAAATACTGGGGCAAATGGGGCGCATTTTGGGGCGGGCTCTGGGGTCTGCTCTTCGGTGCGGCATTCTTAATCGTCCCAGGCATCGGACCCGTTGTTGCTGCTGGCTCCGTCGTCGACTGGATCATCGCGGCCCTGGAGGGAGCAATCGTCGTGGGAGGGCTCAGTGCCGTGGGTGCAGGGCTCTACAGCCTCGGCGTTCCAAAAAACAGCGTCGTAAAATACGAGACGTCGATCAAAGCCGGCAAGTTCGTTCTTGTCGGACATGGAACCGCCGAGGAAGTAGCGAAAGCCCGCGACATATTGAAAAATTCAGGCGCCGAGCAAATCGACAGCTACGAGCCCTCGACCGAAGCGGCGCGCGCGGCGTGAGCCGGTTGGGGTCATTCAGGGAGTCGGTGCAATTCAGTCCCCACACCTACCACCATACTGGCCTGCTTGTTCCAGCCGTGGAAACGCGAGAGGTCACCCGCATTCCATGCGTCGCGGAGTCCAGGAGTGCTCAGATCCCAGTCCGGGCGGATCTCGCTCGTCACGGCACGCAGATCGTGCCAAAGATCGACGACCGACGGACGGCCCCAGAACCAGTAGCCGTTATAGATGCTGTAAATCACGAGGTCCGGCTTGAGCACGAGCGTATGCGGGATCATCGGATTGTGCTCGGGGTCGGTGTACTCCTGGATGTCGAGATCCTTCTGAATGGTTCGGTCGGGGTCCGAAAGGAATGTCCACTCGGCTCCGACTGACGCCCGGAATTCCTGAAGAGTATGGTGATCGTCGGTGGTGATCGTGGCGATCTGAGTGTACGCCACCGCGATCTTCGGGTAGAACGCGGCGAGTTCCAAATGCTGCTGGTGCTCCTTTGGGCAATAGTGGCCGCGCGCAAGCGTAAGGATTAGCGGATCATCGCCCTGTAGCTCGCTGAGCTTGCGCACTTTGCCCGTGTGATCGGGCAGTTCGTAATCGGGGAAAATGCCTCCGGGCACGATATCAGAACGCATGATTGGACTCCTCCCGTTTCTCTTAAAGATCCAGAGTGACTTCCGCGTTTGGCTGGGAACAGCATACGAGCACGTTCCCGGGAGCGGGCCTCTCCAGCTGATACACCGCTGGGCACCGTCCCTCTCAAAAGCGGCTTCACCCTGCTCGCCGCGCCGCAGAGCCCTGGCGTGAAAAACCGACGAATCCTTGGACCAGTACGGCGATTTCGTCTGCGGCGGTGTCCAAGGCGAAGTGGCCGCCATCGACAATGTGGACTTCGGCTTTGGGGACATCGCGGCGATAGGACTCTGGCTCGGAGGGGTCGAACGAAGACTCATACTTACCCCAGATCACCAGCAGGCGCGGCTGCTTCTCGCGCATCCATGCTTGCCATTTCGGGTAGGAATCGACGTTGGTGCGGTAGTCGTAGAAGAGGTCGCTTTGAATATCCGCCTGGCGGGGCTGATTTAGAAAATAAGATTCGTCGGTCCAGAGATCGGGGTTGTGGCGTTCCACGTTGGGATCGTTCCCCGCGTGGCGGGACTTCGTGGTTGCGAGCGACAGGAGATTTGTGCGCAGCGCGCTTTCGTTGGCAGCGCGATCGGCCCAAAAGGCGCGCCGCGTTTTCCAGTTCTCGCCGAGGCCGGTGTTGTGTGCTACCGCGTCCTGGACGATGAGAGCTTCGACTCGGTCCGGGTGAGCCAAGATCATGCGAAAGCCGACGGGGCCACCGTAATCCTGCATGTAGAGGGTGAAGTGGGAGAGACCGAGCGCTTCGGTGAAGTGATTCATGATTTCCGCAATGTGATCGAAGGTGTACGCGAATTGTTTTGGGTCCGGCCAGTCGCTGTGACCGAAGCCCGGGTAATCGGGCGCGACAAGGTGATAGCGATCGGAAAGACGGGCGAAGAGCGGCTCGAACATTCGCGAAGAAGAGGGCAAACCGTGCAACAGGAGAATTGTCGGAGCGTCTTTCGGACCAGCCTCCCGGTAGAAAATTGACAGCCCATCGATCTGTGCGGTGCGATAAAAAGTCGGATACTTCATGGTTTGTTCCTCTCGTAGCGCCTGGACTTGGGGTTCCTGGACCTGGGCGAACAATTGAAATGACGCGAGCACTGTAGAAACCATCAGCTTCATGCAGGAGAGCTGCATGGATGAATCCAAACGGTAAGATGCGAAAATGTGCATTTGCTTCGGTCCGTTCACGTTTTAGGCCCCGCCACCAGTTCTGTAGATAGGGCCTTTTGCGGCGCGCCCACGTAAGGGTCTCATTCGTTTCTTCTCTAGTTTTCAACATCAGGGTGCATAACGAGTAAAGACAAGGTCGCTCCCGTTAGCCTTCTCGTGGCAAGGGAAGCAGCTTTTCTCTCCCGATTTGCCAAACGAGCCGAGGCTGCAACTGTGACTGCTCGCCACTCTTTACTCGTGGCTCTGTGTGGGCTATCCATTGGTTCTGACTCGTCGAGCCAGTCCTCTGTCGAAAGCCTAGCCTGCTCTGGACCGAACAATTCCGTCACCGCACGGATGAACGCCGATAACTCGCGCTCCGCCATGTTGATCTGGTCTTCGCAAGTTGAATTGCAAACCGATTCTTCCTTGTCCATGGGACCTTCCCATAATTAGGGTGCGTATTGTGTGAAGACAAAGTCGCGAGCTTTGACAGGCACGTGGCAGGGAAAACAGGTTTTGAGCAGCGCCGCGTCCGCAGGTTTGCCGTCTTTGAATTGAGCAAACCCCCAGCCACCGGTCGCGGCATATTTTTTCGAGTCTTTGACCATAAACTGAACGTTCGTGGCGGGTCCGGCCACGAAAGATTGGGAACGGCCAAAGACTTTGTTGTTTTCCTCGGACGGGACATAACTCCAGGCGAGGCGTGCGATGATTGTGCCGTCCGGGAACGGCAGCTTCCCCTCGCGGTATGCCTTGATCGCTACATCGTTGCCGAGAAGGGCGCGAAGATCGTTGAGATTGCCTTCTTCGTGGGCCACAGAGATCAGCTTCCAGTCGCGGTATCCGGGAGGAATTGTGATTCCGAAAACTGGATCAGCCTCTCCATCGGACCGTCCAGAGGCGTGCGCCATGTAGACGACCACGCCAGTTAGCGCTACAACTGCAACCAACAGGTAAGCAAATCCTTTCATACGATGTGTTCCTTTCCAAAAATGCTTATTTATCGATGCTTTCTCTGTGGGGACCTTCAATATTTTCGTGTTTCATTCTCCTTGTGCTCTTGGTCGTGCGCATCCCGATTGAATCGGTCGGCGCGAGTCATCAGAACAGAAGTTTGGGGGATGAACAATTGGACGATAGTATCGTCGATACTTTGGTAGGGGAGACACGGTTCGCGCGATTTACATGGGCTGAGAGGCCATTACGAGAACAGAGCCTCGCGCACCAGGCGCTGTGAAACGCAATACGATCCTCATCTCATTGATTTCCATTGGGTTGTCGTTGTAGAATTCCCGTCAACTGTGGGGCGTCATCCGTCAACTGTGCACCGCGAAGCATGACTTTAGGTGCACGCACTTGGCCATGAAATGGGGTGGCCGCAAATGTTGCAAGTCACACCAATCGTCTTCGTTGTCGACGACGACGTCTCCGTGCGCGAGTCGCTGGAATTGTTGATCCGCTGTGAAGGCTGGCAGCCGGCGACATTCTCTTCCGCGCAAGAATTCCTCGCCTGCGCACGATCCCTTGTTCCGAGCTGCCTGGTACTTGATGTTTCTCTTCCTGGCCTCAATGGTCTCGACCTGCAGAAGCGCCTCGCCGTCGAACGAACTGAGATGCCGATCATCTTCATCACGGGCCACGGCGATGTGCCCATGACGGTCCAAGCGATGAAGGCGGGGGCTGTCGAATTCTTGACGAAGCCATTCCATAATGACGTGCTGTTGACCGCTATCCGGGCAGCCCTCGAACGTAGCCGAGTTGCTCTTAGCCTGGAGGGGGAGATGCGTGTGCTCCGGGACCGATACGCGTCACTATCGCAGCGAGAACGGCAAGTCATGTTGTTGGTGGTCTCTGGCCTGTTGAATAAACAAGTCGCCGGGGAGCTCGGTATCAGCGAAATCACGGTGAAGGCACACCGCGGCAAGGTGATGCAAAAGATGAGGGCCGATTCTCTTGCCGACCTGGTGAAAATGGCCACGAGGCTCCGCCTCGCGCCCGCAGCGATCACGGCGGCGTAACGGCCATGTTCGCGGTCGCAATTGCTTGTGACGACGCGGTCATCTGCACCTACCATCTCGGCAAGTTCGGCGGTGACACGGTGGTTGACATTATGCGGACGCATCCGATGGTTATCATCGGCGGCATTCTGCAACGAAATCCGTTCTTTGTGCCCCCCGAGGAGTTCCTGCCCGAGCTTCGTGAACGTCGGGCCATGCGGACTTCCTAACGAATCTATTGGACGAACGTATCGACCACGACAAAGTACGAATCAGGGATATGGAAACAGACTCGGGCGCACTTTATTCCACGGGGCCCAATACAAAGGTATCGCCGATACCATCGTCCAATTGATTCGCCGCAGCACCTCGGGTGTAATCGCCCCATGGCAGCCGATTCGGTCGGAAGAGCGACGCTCGGAAAAACGCGCTTGGCCGCAGCGCTCGCCTGTCAGGGGAAAAACCATGTGCATTATTGATGAGGCGTTAGAAGCAAACCGCAACTACGTTAAAAGTTACGAGAAAGGACGGTAGAGACATGCCGGAAGCAACTTGGAAGCCTCACGAGAAACATGGACGGCTGACGACGCAGAGCGACTTGCCCGACAGCGTCTACGCATTTCCGAAGCAGCGTAAAGAACCACTGACCGACGCGCAACATGTCCGTAATGCGGTCGCGCGTTTCGATCAAGTCATCGACGTCTCCGATGCCGATCGCGCTTTGGCGTTCGCCAACATTGAGAAAGCTGCAAGCTACTACGACGTGAACCTCGCGGAAACGTCGTGGCACGAATTGGGCATTCATCCTCAAAAGAAAGCGGTGACTCGTTGAACGCATCGTGAGGTGCGGCTCAACTCGTTTGTGGCACCTCGCCTCACACCAGTTCGCGTGGAAGGATGATTGTGAGAGTTATGCCAAGAGATAAATCCATTCGATCAGGTTGGCGATGTGATAGTTGCGGCGAACTTGTGTCAGATCTGATGGCAGGCTGGGTGGAGTGGGTTGCGGCAGAGGACGCCAGGGGAAAACCAAAAGTAAGCGGTTTACGGTTAGTGCACCGTCGCAACACCAGCCCAAGATGGCGAGAGCCATACGGATGTCAGTACAATTCGCGAGACGAATTCAAAAAGAACCGGGGCATCGTAGAGGGGTTAGCTCTTGACCGGTTCGCGGGTCCCGACGGGCTTATGTTGCTGCTATCGATGATTGTTGAACGGGAACTTCCGCTGCAGGAACTGGTCGAACTCGCAAAGCGAGTGCAGATCCCGGGTTACGAAGCAGCGTACGAACTGGTTCATGATGCCGTTAGCAAAGGAGTGATAGCGCCTTGCATCTCGTCAGGCTTTTACTTGCAGTGCGAGATCTGGGATGTGCTGAAGTGGGCCAAAAATAGAACTCAAGGAGGACGAGCTACTTTTGAGCTGGAGAATCAGTGCATCTTAGGGTAATGCCGGCCACTTTAACACTAACTTAGTCAAACCCGGACCCTACCAATTTCAACCTATGTTTGTTGCGATAGAAAAGGAGAAAAGCAATGCCATACGTTACAGTTGGAAAAGAAAATTCAGGCAACACCGAGCTTTACTACGAGGACCATGGCTCGGGTAAACCAGTTGTTCTGATCCACGGATACCCATTGAGCGGCGCTTCCTGGGAGAAGCAAGTACCCGTTCTCCTGGAAGCGGGTTACCGGGTCATTACCTACGACCGCAGAGGCTTCGGCAAGTCCAGCCAGCCGACCGCAGGCTACAACTACGACTCGTTCGCAGAGGACCTTCACAAGCTGGTCACCCACCTCAAGCTGCACGATTTCACATTAGTCGGCTTTTCGATGGGCGGCGGCGAGGTGGCACGCTACATCGGAAAATACGGCTCCAAGAGTGTGAGCAAAGCAGTGATTATTTCCGGCGTGCCTCCGTACCTGCTCAAGACCGGCGATAATCCCGAAGGCCTGGATGCCAGTATATTTGCCGCCAGCGAGAAAGCCGTGGCCGCCGACCGCTACGCGTTCTTCACTGCCTTCTTCAAGGATTTCTACAACACCGACTTGCTGCTCGGTAAGCGTGTCAGCGAACAAGCCGTCCAAGCTAGCTGGAACGTGGCCGCCAGCGCCTCCGCCACCGCCAGCCTGGCGTGTATCCCAACCTGGCACGAGGATTTCCGCGGAGATCTGGCCCGCATCGATGTGCCCACACTGGTGATTCACGGGGATGCCGACCGCATTCTTCCCATCGCGTCTGCGGGACTGCGCACCGCCAAGCTCATCAAAGGAGCGCGCCTGCTGGTCGTGAAAGACGGTCCACACTGCATCCCGTGGACACACACGGATGAAGTCAACGCCGAATTGCTAAGTTTCCTGGGCGGGAAGGCCGACAAGTCGCGGAACGAAGCCGCCTAGGCCGCCAGTTCGCTAAGGGACGGCCGGCTTTGGGAGCGAGTGCTTCGCCCTCGTTTTGGCGGATATCGAATTACCGGCACAACCAAAATATCTAAGTTTGTCGTTAGTGTATGTTGGCCGTACGCACAAAAGGAGATGAATATGAAAGCAGTTGTTGTGCACCAATATGGCGGTCCGGAAGTACTGAAGTTTGAGGACTATCCTGATCCAGTGCCCGGTCCGGGCGAGGTGCTGGTGCGGGTCGCCGCCACGAGCGTGAATCCGATCGACTACAAGCGGCGTGCTGGATTGACGAAGGATTTTTATCCCCTCCAGTTCCCGGGCCTCATAGGAGTCGATCTGGCGGGGACCGTGATCAAGATTGGGCCGGGAGTCGAAGGCTTTTCCGTCGGCGACCAGGTGTTCGCCATGGCGGACAATACTTATGCCGAGCTTTGTGTCGTTAAGGCGGCGGTCTTGGCGAAAGTTCCCAAGGGGCTCGATTTGATCCAGGCGGCGGCGCTGCCGCTGGTGACGACGACCGGCAACCAGCTCCTTTCAGCAACGGGAATCAAAGCGGGCCAGACGGTTATGGTCGTAGGTGCCGTGGGAAATGTCGGGCGTTCGGCGGTCTTCACTGCGAAGCAACGCGGGGCGACTGTGATCGCGGGGGTTTTGAAGAGGCAGATTGATGAGGCAAAGTCAAAGACTGTCGGCGCGGATCAGGTGGTCGCAACCGACGACGACACCGCGATTGCGAATCTTCCTCCGCTAGATGCAGTTGCGGATACGGTCGGCGGAAGAACCGCCGAGAAGCTGATCGCCAAGGTCAAGCCGGGAGGAGTGTACGCATCGGTTGTAGATGCGCCGCAGAACGCCGCGAAGTACCCATCTGTGAAGGTGGTGCACGTGTTCTCGAAATTCGAAAGGAAAACGCTCGAGTTCATGGCCGAAGCTGTGCGAGATGGCAAGCTGGTAATCCCAATAAGCCAGAAACTGCCACTCAGTGAAGCCGCCGAGGCTCAAACAGCGGCAGAAAAGGGTGGTATCGGGAAGATCTTGCTGGTGGCTTGAGCTCAACAGAATCCGCATCTCGGAAACGTCCTTGAAGATAACTTTGTAGCCTTGTTTCTTCAACCGTTGTTCGGAGCTGGCGGGGCCCGGACACTTCGCACGTTAGGCGTGCTGAAAGTGCAGTACGCAAAGAGGCCATTTATGAGATGACTTCGCCTAAGGTTTGTACCCGTCCGCCATCCACTTTGCGAATAGCTCAATGCGAGCCTGAGGCCAGGGACCTTCCCCTCTCGGGGGCGGGGGCGGCATTACCGCGCCACCGATTCCCCGAATGCGGTCGTAGATGGCGGCTGCGCGCATCTTGACGTCATCATAACTTCCCAGGTTGAACGCTTTGCTCATGCCTCGAATGTCTCGCTCCGTAAAAAGCGGGCGAATGTCCTCTTCAAAGCTCGTCGGTTTCATCATTGTTCCTCACAGCGATTGGATTATACGTATGCGGCGCTCGCGCCTCGTGACTCTAAACCAGAATGCCAGTTCTCACCACTTCATTCAGCCGTCTCGCTAGGCTTCGCCGATCGATCACCACAGTAACTTGCCGGCGAGCCAGTAGTCGACACTGAACTTTCCCGGACCAGAGCAGATCAGCCAGGTAAAGAAGAGCACGTACAGGACTTCAGGAAGGTAGAGGAAATCGTCGAGCCAGTTGAGAGGCGAAAGTCCTTTAGGTAAGGTGGAAATCGCGCTGGTCAGGGTGGCGACAATCATATCGATCAATAAAGCCACGCAGGCCGGGCTCGAAAGAAACCCCACCGTCACCAAGGATCCGCCAACGAACTCGACACCCGACACGAAATAAGCCGTCTGTTCTGGAAACGGGACTTTGGCCTGAACGAGCGTGTCGTAAACAGGTTTCGTGCCGCCCGCGACAAACAATTTGTTTGCCCCGGAGATGGCGAAGAACAGCCCGATCGAAACCCGTACCAGCACGATGGCATATGGTTCCAAATCACTGCTACCCTGCAGCGCAAACTGGACCAACCGTTTCCACTCCATCTCTTGTTCCTCCATCCAAGGGAAACGCTGCAACGATACCCGGTGTCACACCGGCTCGCCGATTCTTACGCCGCTGAAACCGACTTCTTCTTCCCATCGAGTGCCGGCAGAAGAAGGTTCAGAAGCGCTTGATCAGAGAACGGGTTCTGACCTGAGATCAGTTCGCGATCTTGAACGACATAGCTCGTCCATGGAGCGAGCACACTAACATCACCGCCCGCCGTACTCAAGGCGAAGTCCGGGTAGAAGAGAACCTTACCCCCAATCTCAAGCGGTTCCCGCTGCTGCTCTTCCGCTGTCGAAAAAATAGTCATCTTATATCCGGAATAGATCCAGCCTTGAGCCTTTGCGTGTGCTCCAGCGGCATCGCCCGCGCTCAGCGCGGCGACCACCTCCGTCGAATTCGGAAGAGCCGAGAGAAGTGAAATCGGGCCATGGCAGAGCACTGCCGTAGGCTTGGATGTTTTATGAAAGTGTCTCATCACGGTGCCAGCGTCGGGATCATCGAGAAGATCGATCATCGGGCCGTGGCCGCCGGGAACGAAAACAGCGTCATATTGATCCAGGCCCGATGCGATGACATCCGAGATACGAGTTGGATTTTTGAGCCCAGCCAGGCTGTCGCGGAATTTTAGATAGTCCTGAAGCTTAGCCTCGTCCCCACCGAAGAACTGCGCTATCGCTGAATTGACATCCATTTGCGGCGTGTTGCCTTTGGGGTTGGCGAAAGTGATTTCGTAGCCCTCCTTCATCAGGGCGCGAACCGGAACCGTAAGCTCGTTGAGATAGTAGCCTGCGCCCTTATAAACCTTGCCATCTTTCAAGGGCAAGCCATGACCGCTCGAGACTAGTACCAAGACTTTTCCTTTAGTTGTCATTGTTGTTCTCCTTTTTGAAATCGAATTCTGTTCTCCTGAATATGAGCTAGCTCATCGTCCGCGGCTTCCTCCAAAGTGCGCAAGGACCGGCCACCGCGGTTGATGTGAGTTATGCCCCTGGGAATCCAAACATCAACCACGACTGATTGGCCACCCAATGCGGGTATAGCTCCGTCATCTGATCGAACAGCGCCTGGTCGGACGTCGCGGTTTTCTGCAGCCGATCGAAATCCTCGAGGTAACGCTTGGTGTCCTCGATCGTCGAGGGAGAGTCGGGCGCGCCAGGCTTCTTGTGACCGGCGACAACCATCGTCGGGTTCAGCGCTGCTAACCGGTTCAGGTCCGCGATCCAATTCTTTCGGCTCTCGGGGGTGGTGTCGCCGACGTACATGCGGCATTGGTTGTACACAACGTCGCCAGCGACGATCAGGCCGATCGATGGAACGTAGAGAGACGTCGAATCGGAACTATCGGTGCGGCCCTGCTCGATAATGCGCAATTCGTGACCCTCGAGCGTGAACGTGTCGGGCTCATAGGGCTCAGGTGGAACCAACTTCGTGGCCACTTGCCCAGGAAACATACGGCGGGCCAACCGCTCCACAGTGGGAGTGAAAGACATCTGCATGGCCTTCACCGTCTTGGGTGTCGCTATCGCCCGAGCGCCGGGGAAACGGTCGAGCAGAATGCTAAGGCCGTAGAAGTGGTCGAAGTGGGCGTGCGTTATATAGATGGTCTCCAGGTTGCGGTTGTGCAGAGCGACCCAATCCGCGAGAGCCTCGGCCTCGGCCACTGTCCCCATTGCGTCCACCAGCACCGCGTCGTACTCGCCGAAGATTAAAGTCGACGTGATCGGGTCAAAACCGAGCGCTTCGCCGAAGGGCTTGGGCCGCTCGCCGACCATAGCCTTTCCCGGGGCCGTAAAAACGTTCACACTTAATTTGTTTGACTCAGGTCTGTTCGACGCAGGCGTGTTCGACGCGACAGGCGCGATCTCTTTGGGTCCATTTGTGCCGTCCATTTGGTATCCCTTTCGATTGCTTCCGAAAATGCAGATTCTGATTGAACCTGCAGCGTGACATTATAAAAGCAGAAGGGCGGGCTTCGAACAATTGGACGATGGTATCGCTACTTGGACCCGACCTGCAGCACGATCTTGCCGGGCTTGTGTGGTGCGCCCGCGAGCATGCATTGCGCCTGGCGCGCCTCCGAAAGCGGCAGGATTGAGCCCACACGCGCCGTGATTCTGCCTGCGTCAAATAATGTTGTGAGCGTCTGCAGCCGCGGGGTGGTCACCTCAGCGTAGAAGAAAATGGCCTCTGTTGGGAGCGGCTGCGTCGAGACCGACGTGACGAGTTTGCCTCCAGGTTTCAACGCAGCGACGCAGCGTTGAAAGGTACCGCCCCCGACCGTGTCGAGGATAGCATCCACCTGTGGGAGGTCCCGCTCGAATGCGGGCTTACTCGAGTCGATGATGGATTTCACACCCAATGATCGGAGCAGGTCCTCGTCGTCGAGGTGGGCGATGGCAACGACGTTGATTCCGGCGTCTACGGCCATTTGCACGGCGTAGGCCCCGACGTTCCCCGAGGCTCCGACCACCATTACCGTTTGTCCGCGCATCGCCTGTGCATACTGGAACAGCATTTGCCAGGCGGTTACGGCGATGACGGGAGCCGATGCCGCTTCTACGTCGTTCAGCGAGTCTGGTTTGCGAGCGACCGTCCCGGCCGTGGCCACGGCGAACTCGGCTTGGGCGCCACAGAACTGCGGATTGGTGACGCCATACACTTCGTCGGCCGGCGCGAAGACCGTAACGCCCTGGCCGATCCTCTCGACGACGCCGGAGAAGTCCGAACCAAGGGTGAGGGGAGGTTGCGGGCTGACCTTGCTCTTCCCCTCCCGGATGATCGCGTCCCAGGGAGCGACGCCCGCGGCCATCACGCGCACCAGAACTTCGTTCGGGCCCGGCGACGGCGTCGGCACATCCTCGACCACCACGACGTCGGGCGGTCCGAAGCTATGAATCCTGGCTGCTTTCACGGCCAATTCCTCCCCGGGCCGAGCGCTAGCCGTACTTGAGCTCGGTGCTCTGTCCGACCTCGATAATGTAGCCGTCAGGATCGCGGATGTAGCAGCGAATCTCGCCGTACTTGGGTATTGGCTCCGTGATGAACTCGGCTCCTCGACTTTTCCATAATTTGTAGCACGCTTGAATATCCGCAACGCGGAAATTCATAAAGCTGTTGATGTGATTCGGGTCGGGGACGCTGAGCGTTACCGTCGGCTTATCCGGGGTCGGCCCGCCCCCAACGTTCAGAATCATCCAGATATTCGCAAGCTGAAGGTACGCAGGCGCGTTGCCGTCACCCAGGCTCAGAATGCGAGCTCCAAAGACCTTTTCGTAGTAGCGAGCCGATCGTTCGATGTCGGCGACGGTGAGAAACTGCGCGATGCTGATCCCCTCGCGTGGGGGCATCTCATAGCTCTTCTGATCGACTTGTACGGCGTTCATTGATGGCTCCTTTCGATACAGTGCTCATTACAAATACGGTGTTCGGAGTCCCGCTCCCTGGCGCGCAATTTGGCCCAGATAGTATCCGAGCCGATTTTCGACATCCCCCGGCTTGTGGAAGCCGCGCGCCATCAGCGCCTTGATCCCCTCCTGGGCGGCAGGTCGCCCGAGCGAAGCGATGCACGCATCCCCCCAGCACCGAGCTCGACGTCCGGCGGCAGGCGAACTTTCCTCCGCGACCATTGAGCCAGAAGAAAATGGGTCGCGCAATTGGACAATAGTATTGCCCATACTTTCGTATCGACCGCACCGTCTCATGCCTGAGGCATATGGCTTTTCACGCAGCTAGTGCTGAAGGTCGATCAGTGAAGGAAACTTACTTTCCCAACCGATACGAAGGTATCGTCGATACCATTGTCCAATTGTCTTACTCCCTTCACTCTGGCTTAATTGCAACCGTTCGAAATGCACGTTGATCAGCTTACAAGCTTTTCTGTGAAGGGAAATACGAATGTCCGAATTTGTGACGAAATCTGTGGCGCAAGAACAACAAGCACAGAAGATAGAAACACGCACCGCCGTGGCGCGTATCGCCGGCTTTGCCCTCATTGCCACAGCCATGGCAGCGCTCGCCGTTCTCGGCGCTGCGGCCCTTTTCGCGCAAGGTCAAGACAAGGACAAGGACAAGTACTCGCTGGTATCGCCGGGCGGAATCGCGTTCTCCGACTTCAGGGGATACGAGGACTGGGCTGACGTCTCCTCCGCCCGAACCACCGAAATACTCAAGGTGATCGTCGCGAATCCCACGATGATCAACGCCTATAAAGCCGGCGTCCCCGGTAACGGCCAGCCTTTCCCGGAGGGGTCCATGATCGTCAAGCTCCAGTGGAAGTTGAAGAAGAGCACTGAGGCCCCTTTCGCCGTGGAAGTGCCAGACGTCTTTTCCCAGGCTTTCGTGATGGAAAAGGACAGCAAGAGATTTTCGAAAAGCGGCGGATGGGGATACGCGGTGTTCAACTACGACCCCGCATCCGATAAGTTCACGGCCGATGCCAAAAGCCCTTCAGACTGCGGATACGCGTGCCATACGCCAGTGAAGGCGAAGGACTACATCTTCCCCCCGTACCAGAAGCGTTGAACCGCTGCGTGCTTCGAAAGCAAGTGCCCGGCGCCGCGCTGCCGAGTGACACCATCAAGCACGCAGCCCCAGCGTTCTGCTCTGTCTAATCGGGATGTTTACCACGCCTAAATTACGAGGAACGTTATATGCCAAATGAGACAACAGCAGTGATGACGGGAGCACAACAAAGGGCGGTTGCAGCGCATCAGCCAGGCCAAGACGTTTTCAAATCGGTCCTGTCCGAAGACATCAACTGGAAGCCCTTCGCGGCGTTCCCACCTTCGGTTCGCCTGGCTATCATCGTGGGTCAGCCCTCGGAGGCCGGACCCTACACGATCAGGGTTCGAGTGCCCCATGGCGTTAAGCTGATGCCACACCGACACCCGGAAGACCGTGTCTATACAGTAATCTCGGGCGTTTTCTACATCGGCCTGGGCGAGCAGTTCGATCCGGAAAAGCTGGAGGCATATCCGCCCGGAAGCGTCATCGTCCTGCCGGGCAATACGTCCCATTTCCACTGGGCGAAATCCAGTGAGTACATAACGCAAGTGACGGCGATTGGACCGCTTGGGCTTGAATACGTGAGCGCGAACGACGATCCAAGAAACCACAACTCTTAGGAGGCATTTGCGCGCTTCCCGCGACGGAGGGGAGGTAGAGGCCCGAATATGGTAA
>CAVZZY010000005.1:0-647286 GCA_963779995.1 uncultured Acidobacteriaceae bacterium
TCAGCGATCACCCAAAACCGGCCAGTGATTATCACTTGAAAACCGGCCAACGAGAGTAACGTCCGGGACATTGAATCCCGCGGAGGCTTGTAGGCTCCGTGGGCATGGCCAATGTCTTGAACGAAGAGAAGAAACAACAAGTTTTAGCTCTGGGACGGCTGGGCTGGTCGCTGCGGCGCATCCAGCAAGCGACTAAGATCCGCCGCGAAACCGCCAGCGCCTACCTGAAAGCGGCGGGGATTGCGGTGCGTCTGCCCAGTGGCTGGGGGCGGTGCGAACCAAAACCGGCCAACGAAGTGATCACCGACTTTGGTGCGGCAAAACCGGCCATTGCGGTGATTCCCGATGCCTGCAACCCCAGCCCCAACCCCGAAAACCCTTCCCCTAAGGGAAGATCAAAAACAACTTCAAAACCGGCCAACGAGAACCAGGTGATCACCGACTCTGAAGTGGTCACCGGCCCCAGCGCCTGCGAGCCCTACCGGGAAGCCATCGACTTGGGGCTCAGCCGCGGCCGCAATGCCATGGCCATCTGGCAGGACTTAGTTTCCGAGTACGGCTTCGCCAGCAGCTACCAAAGCGTGCAACGCTTCGTGCGCAAGCGGCGCGGAACGCAAACCCCCGAAGCCCGCGTCGTGATTGTCACCGCGCCCGGCCAGGAGGCACAAGTTGATTACGGCACTGGCCCCATGGTGCGTGATCCCGAGAGCCGTAAGTACCGGCGCACTCGGCTGTTCGTGATGACGCTGGGCTGCAGCCGCAAATCCGTTCGCCTGCTGACCTTCCGCTCCAGTTCGCGCATCTGGGCCGAGTTGCACGAACGAGCCTTTCGCCGGCTGGGCGGCGCCACGCGCATCGTCGTGCTCGACAATCTACGCGAGGGCGTGCTCGTCCCCGACATTTACGATCCCACTCTCAATCCTCTTTATCGCGACGTGCTGGCGCACTACGGCGCAGTCGCCATGCCTTGCCGCATTCAAGATCCTGACCGCAAAGGCAAAGTCGAATCCGGCGTCGGGCACGCCCAGAAAACACCGCTGAAAGGCTTGCGCTTCGAGACTCTGGAAGAAGCCCAAGCTCATCTCGATCACTGGGAGCAACGCTGGGCCGACACGCGCATCCACGGCACCACCAAACGGCAGGTCGCCGCCATGTTTGCCGAAGAGAAACCCACATTGTTACCGCTGCCGCTGGAGCCGTTCCGCTATTACCAGTACGGCGAGCGCATCGTGCATCTCGATGGTTGCGTCGAAGTCGAAGCCGCCTACTACGGCGCTCCGCCAGGCTGGATCGGGCGGGTGCTGCGCGTGCAATGGGATGAGCTGTATGTTCGTCTGCTCGATCCTAAAACCGGGCAACTGCTGCGCGAACACGTACGCCAGAAGCGCGGTTGGTATCGCATTAAAGAAGAGGACCACCCCAAGCGAACCCCACTGCGCACTTCGCAACTGCTGTGGCGAGCCGGTCGTGCTGGGTCGCACATCGGTGCGCTCTGCGATGCCATCCACCACCAGCAAGGCGAGGTCGGTGTGCGCCGCATTCTCGGCGTTCTCTCCCTAGCCAAGAAGTACGGCACCGCGGCGGTCGATGAAGCCTGCGCCGCTGCGCTCGACATGGGAGTGCAGGAATACCGCTTCGTCCGCCGCTATCTGGAACGCTGCCCCCAAGCCCCACTCAGTTTGCAGCAAGTCGATCCCCTGATCCGCGAGTTAGTCCAGTACCGCGATTTTATTAACTACAGAACCAAGGAGATAGAAGAATGAATCTGATCGAACTCGATCGTGCGCTCAAACAACTTCGCCTGGGTGGAATGGCCGCCGTGCTGGAGGCCCGTCTGCGCCAGGCCCAAACCGAACCGCTCGCCCCCATCGACCTGCTGTCGTGCCTGGTCTCCGACGAACTCGCCTTGCGTGGTGAGCGCCTGCTGGAGCGGCGGAAAAAGCAAGCTCAGTTCCGCGACTCCCAGAAGACTCTCGACAACTTCGACTTCGCTTTCAACAAGAAGATGAATCGCAGCCTGGTCTTCGACCTCTCCACCGGCACCTTCATCTCGCGCCACGAAGATGCCCTGTTTCTCGGCCCACCCGGCACCGGCAAGAGTCACCTGGCACAAGCCATCGGCCAAGCCGCCATCCAACAGGGATACCGCGTGCTCTATCGCGAGACCCACGCCTTGCTCGATGATCTCGCCGAAGCCACGCTCGACGGCACCCGCAAAGAGCACATGGACTTCCTGGTCACCGTGCCCCTGCTCATCCTCGACGATCTCGGCATGCGCAAGCTGCCGCTCACCGCCGCCGAAGAACTGCTGGAAATCATCATGCGCCGCTACGAGCGGGCCAGCACCATGCTGACCTCAAACCGCCCAGTGGAAGACTGGGGCAAACTGCTGGGAGACGCGGCCGCCGTGAGCGCCATGCTCGACCGTTTACTGCACCACGGTCACGTGCTCAAGTGCGGCCCGCGAAGCTGGCGCACCAAAACCGACTTGCCACCACAGGAGGCGGCAGGATAGAACATTCTCAGTCCTGGACGGCCAATCCCGTTGGCCGGTTTTGAAGTGATAATCGTTGGCCGCTTTTGAAGTGATCACTGAGGCCGGACCGCAAAACACTAGAAACACCTTACGCTTGCGTATTTCACTATCATCCTCTGGTAACGTTGCTGATCTCTGAGGGCATTGACATTAACGCTGTCCTTGCCTCACTGGCGAAACCGGAATCTTCAATCTGACCTTTCAATGGCGACGAGTCGTGCAAGCGCCTGCCAGTGTCTCGGGTGTGGTCGGTATCCTTGGCGAATGCGGCTTCCGTATGCGCATGTCACTCCAATCGCTCTTGCAATAGCAGTACCCGACACGTTGGCGAGCAGCGGCTGGATTTTCTCGGAATAGAATTGTCCCGTGAGCCATGCCGGTTGGCTCGATGCTTTCCAGGAATGCCAGGATATAGCATTGCGACGTTGAGTATTGCTCCGCTTTGTTTGCGCTTGAGAGCCGTGTGCAGTGAGGCGTCCAACCCGAGCAACATCTGCCATACGCCCGGTGGCGGTTTCAATTCTGCAATTTCCACAACGAGTGTTCCCGCGTTGAATCGTTTTTCCGCATTCCCGACAGATATTCTCCCTGTGAGGTAATCGCGTGATGACGGATTGTGCCGCACCGCCTTGAGCACATCTTTTTCGACTCCGGGTGAGCCGTGTCGGAAGAATCCGATTTCCAACTGAATTCCTGCGCGGGGAGCTCCACAGTTTTTGCGCCAGCCATTCTGCCACTGGCGCGACTGCACGGCCCCACAAAGAGGCTGTCTCCGATAGGCGCGCAGCAAGTGACGTTGCGAGGCGACAATTCCCATCAGGACGCTCTGAGAACCACTCGCGCTTAAGCGGATCACGCGTAATCCAATCCAACAAATAGGCATCAACTTGGGGTCGCACCGCTTCCATGAGATCGCACGCCAGGCTATCTCGCGCGGCGATATCGAGGTGAAGGACACCTAGCCCCGGATCGAGGCCGAGAGCGGCGGCGGCGAGACGGGACTCCGATTCAAGAAGCCCGTAGAGATAGTTCAGGATGGCATTCGGCGGGTTCACTGCAACTCGGGGAGAACCGGTAAGAGGAGAGAACCGTGTTCCAAAAACACGCCAGTGATCCGGCACTCGTGGCTCATCCTTCTTGGGAAAACTGATAGGGAGATTGCGCCATATTGACCAATAGGCCGCAGCGGCCCGCGATTCAATCAATCGAATTCTCTCTATCGTGTCAGCATGGGGCAATTCTGCCCGATAACGACAAATCGCGTCCGCGCTCCCATCTGAGAGCAGTTTTCGACGAGCCACTTGTTCTTGTCCCGCCAGCTTCTTGTCGATGAGTTCCCGTGCAATCTCAATACCGATTCCCGACTGTCCTGCGAGAGCCTGAGCACGTCTGAGTCGCGCATCTGAGGAGCGGACGGGACCTGTGACACAGAGCACCTCGCCGTTGCGTTCAAGCATCACGAATGCCACATCTTGATCGGACAGCCAACGCAGAGCTTCAAGTGTCATGAAACCGTCGGAGCCGATGAGGACCAAGCGCCTCAGTCCGTGGCCGACGCGAGCGAGCCTGATCGCGCGCCGCTCGTCGGCTATCCCGTCATGGACCAACAGATGGCCAGCGTTCACCTGGACGCGGATACCGTAGCCGCTCAACACGAGGACGCCAGATTTGCGGATGAAGTGCGAGTGCGGTAGGGTGTGCGAAGCTGCCATTGGAGTGTCCTTCCGATGGTGGTCAGGGCTTGTCGGCTGCTACTAACAGTCGGCAGGCCCGCTCTAGACTTCTATCTCATTGTACATCAATTAGATAGAGCGCTCCCAAGTAGAATTATGGCCCGAAAAGATTGCATTGTGGCATTAGCTAACAGAATGAATCGCGCACATGTCCCCTACCGAAATGAATTCATCTATACGCAGCATCCTGTGCCGCATTCGGTCGCTTGGTATAAATGGGAGTTCCTGCGCCGAAATCCCGCGTACGGGCGCGACTGTAGGAAATTCAAAGACAAGTTCGGAGAATGGTTCGGGCAAAGAGGTTATTGGTACGACTACGATCGTCGAAAAGAAGAGTGGACCGAGGAGGACGAGGATTATTTTTACGCTAAGATAGCACCTGAGATAGCCCGCCTTTGCCGGAAGTGGCAGATCGGGAATTTATTCCCGCCTAGTTGGCGATTCAGCAGGAAAAATGGATCTCGGATGATCGGCTCCCGCGAGCTTGGTCCGCCTACGGCGATCGCTCCCGAGTTGAATTGGGATCCCGGCTACATGCGCCAGCTACTTGAAATGGGTTTTACTGGAACAGCTGATTCGGCATTTCGATACTGCAACATGCTAAGGCTGGAATTGGATTTGAACCGACCACTGAAAGATCTGGTGGAATATGCACAGTACGTCTTGGTCCGGGCAATCGAAAACTACAAAGAAGAGTTGCAGGATCTCGGCTTCAAACCCCCAAAGAGCCGCCGTCGGTTAACAGATTACGACAGGCACCTGGAGATTTGGGACCTCAGCCAAAAGAAAAAGACTGTGGCGCAGATTGCTGAAATTGTCTTTCCCAATGAACCCCGAGACAATGCACTACAGAAAGTTCGCGACCAGCTCCGAGCAACCAAGAAACTTATCTCAGGCGGTTACGCAGAAATAAGGTGACTCCCTTATATCTTCTGGAACCTTTTGGGGCCCTATGGAATTCTGAGCATGGGCCTGAGAGGTCTCCAGATGGTCACCCGACGCGAGTTAAACCGATCAAAGCTCTCCGAGCGCAGTTTCGCTGCCCGTGATCGTGCATTACACGCGCTGGCGGATATGCGGCATGGCGCTTCGTCCTCTCAGGCAGCACGAGATAACGGCGTATCGATACGAACGCTCAAGAAATATGCCGGTTCGGCGCTGTTACAAGATCGCTCAGGGGGACGAATCCGAGCAACCAAGAGTGATCGTCTTGTTCGATACGTTCAGATTCCCGGCCCGCTCGGTCCTGTTGAAATAAGGGTTCGCGGCTCAAAACAGGCTACTGACGCCGCAAAATATGATGCCTCTATCAACCGATACCTACGTGGCGATCTTGAGGCTTTGGCACCCTGGCATGGAAAGAAGATTGGAGGCATTGACCTGGTAACAGCAGGGCCAGCCCTCAAGGGTCTAGCTCAGAAAGAGTTACTTCCACATTCTCTCTATCGCGCACTATCAGGCGGGGCGGCATGAGTGCAACCCCAGATTTGCAAAGCCGCGGGAATCTCCAGTGTGCAAAGTGCGGATGCTCTCGGAACGTGGAGCTTCATCATATAGGTGGACGCAATCACGTCGCATGGATCAGGATCCCTTTATGCCGAGAGCATCACGTCAGGCTCACGATCGCAATTCAGCGGGCAGAAATCGACATGCGATATACAAGCGACCTCGCTGAGCGGCAAAGACGAGCAAGGCAAGCAATCTACGTTTGTCTCTGGTTTCTTGATGAAGCGCCAGAAATTATTCGTATGGATACACAGTCATGAAACAATACGCGAGAGTCAATCGGGATGAACGAACTCCACGATATATTCCTGCGCGCTCTTGCCGTGCCCCGCGACAGAAAGGTCAGAGCGAGACGCAACGACCAACAGAGTAATGGTTCGAAGTGGCCTGAGTGCGCTCTCGTTTTCGATACCGAGACACGAATTACAGCGGATCAATCCCTCACCTTTGGCGTATATCGACGCTGCGCCCTGATGGATGATCGTTACATGGTCGACGAAGAGGGAATCTTCTATGCTGACGATTTGCCCGCGACAGATCGCAAGGTACTGGACAATTACGTGCGTACCGCAATTTCCGATGTGGCATCCTTCCCGCCACGATTCCCGCTGTATTCCCGCTCTGAGTTTATGAAGAGAGTGTTCTGGCCAGCGATCAAGTACAAGGGAGCGCTGGTAGTCGGGTTCAATCTGCCATTCGACTTGGCGCGCCTGGCCCTGGATTGGGTGAGAGGCGACAAGGATGAATGGTCGCTTACGATGTCGCAGTATCCAAACGGCGTGGAAAATCGGAATTATCCCCACGTAACAATTCAGCCGATAGACAGCAAGAAAGCATTCATCAAGCTGGTAAATCCCTGGAAGCCGGGAGAATGGAAAAACAACAGCGCGGCTCATTTCCTCGATCTTCGCACCCTCGCATGGGCGCTATTCAACCAATCGTTTTCACTCAGAACCCTTTGCAAAGAACTCAAAACCGAGCAGCAGAAACTAGACCATGAACCGACCGGCAAGGTGACCCCTGAAGAAATTGAATATGCCCGACAGGACGGGCGCTGCACTGTAGCTGCACTCAACGGGCTCAAACGTGAATTCGACCCACACCCTATAGGCCTGAAGCCCTATAACGCGTACTCTCCCGCATCCGTGGCCAAGTCTTATCTGGATCAAATGGGAATCATTACGCCAGGGGAGAAGTTCGCCGTTCCTGATGAAATACTCGGCATTGCGATGCAGAGCTATTACGGTGGACGCTGTGAAACACGCATACGCTGCGCAGAGGTGCCCGTCGTGCCGGTGGATTTTACGAGTGAATATCCGAGCTGCTGCGCTCTGTTGGGGCTCTTCGATGTCCTGACAGCGAAGAGTGTGAGCTTTGATGACGATACCGAGAATGTCCGCAGACTCCTGAAACGCACCACCCTCAAAGGTTGTTTTAAGCCTGCGGTTTGGGAGAGCTATAGATTCTTCGCGCTCGTGAAACCTGATAATGACATCCTGCCCGTGCGGACCATGTACAACGAGGTCACGCAGAATATCGGGAACAACTATCTCACGTCTGAGACACCGATTTGGGTCGCTGGTCCCGATCTGATTGCATCCGTAATCCGAATCGGCAAAGTGCCGCACATCATCCGGGCTATCCGCATGGTGCCGCACGGCAAGCAAGCGGGAATGCGAAGTGTAAACCTACGTGGCATGGTTGAAATTGATCCGTACGAGGATGATTTATTTTGCAAAACTATCGAACAGCGAAAACTGCACAAATCGGACTACGCGCTTTATTACTGGCTTAAGATTTTTGCAAACTCCATTTATGGTTTTTTTGTTGAATTAAATCCAGAACGGAAAAAGAACAACGTACCTGTCAAGGTTTTTTCAGGAGAAAAGAATTTCCCCGATGATTCGGACGTGATTGAAAATCCTGGGCCGTGGTTTTTTCCACCTTTGGCCTCGCTCATTACATCTGGCGGACGCCTATTGCTCGCCATGACGGAAGCGTGTGTGGAAGCCAAGAAGGGCACGTATCTATTTTGTGACACAGATTCACTGGCAATCGTGGCCTCCAAGAAAGGTGGGTTGCTGCGCATTCCGGGCAGCAGAGGGATCCGGATTCTCTCGTGGGCTGAAGCGAAGAGAATCGCTGACAAATTCGCTGCGCTGAATCCTTACAACCGCAAGATCGTGAAAGGTTCAATTCTGAATCTTGTGGACGCGAACTATGTCGACTCGGATTCCAAGAACCCGCAGCGCCAGTTGTACGGGTACAGCATCGCAGCCAAAAGGTATGCCTTGTACGAAAGAGTGAGCGATAACGACATCAAAATCGTTGATCCGAAGGCGCACGGTATCGGTTTCTTGTATCCGCCCAAGGATTCCCCGAAAGAGTGGAAAGAAGACGTTCCCAAATGGATTTACGAAATGTGGGATTACATTGTACGGGGCGCTCTAAAACTGAAACGCAAAAAACTATCTTGGCTCAATATCCCGCAAATGATGCGCTTGACCATCACCACATACAACGTTTTGAAAATGCTCGGAGAATGGAAAATCGCTCGCCCGTACAATTTTCTTCTCCTGCCGATGGTTGATCCAATGTTTGGATATGCGTTTTCCCGACGTGCGAACGAAAAGGTCCTGCTCGTATGCGAATTTTCATCCAAGCAAGAACATTGGTTTGACATGCAAATGCGTAAATATTC
The DNA here is from genome assembly GCA_963779995.1 of uncultured Acidobacteriaceae bacterium. Classification (GTDB taxonomy): domain Bacteria; phylum Acidobacteriota; class Terriglobia; order Terriglobales; family Acidobacteriaceae; genus Acidiflorens. Next base: position 8,477 of record CAVZZY010000005.1, read on the forward strand.
ACACCGGCAAGAAGTACAAAATGGTGGACTGCACGAAAGAAAACAATCCTCCGTACAACGTCGTTTTTCCGTCGCAATTTGCACGCCTCCTGATCGAATATCAGGAACATCCCGAAGCAAAGAGCCTCGCGCCCGATGGTGCGCCCATGCGTGGCAGAGACGCGCGGGTTGCTACAGCGCGCGCATATTACTGCCGGGATGCTTCGCTATGTGGGCAAGGAAACAGATCGCAAGTGGGAGGAAGGCGACGATATCAGCGTGCTGGAATTCAAGGCTACCGAGTTCGGGAGAGCTAAAAAGTCGTTGCCGGGACTTCTGATAGCAGATGAAATTCGCGCAATTGGCATACGAAAAACGATGGAATTGACGAAAATGAGTCAGCACACGATAGAAAAACTGATTCGCGGTCAAGCTGTTAAACGCAAAACGCACGAACACGTGCTCAAAGCAATTCAAAGCCTATAGGCAGGACATGGTCGTGGAATCCGACTCTTGATCTCAATCCCGTAGCGGTGGTAGGCAGCAGAGTCGAAGTTTGTCGCCTGACTCACAAATGCATGGGTCATCTCCGGCGATGCCACGTTGTTTTGCCAGATCTAATAGCAACAATCGGGATCTAGCGCGCCATAACCGAGTCACATCGTCCGACTGAAATGTGTTTGTCCAGACAGCTGGGACGGGAGTAATCGCGACTTTCTCGGTAAGCAGGGAGGAAAGCTTATCTCGTGCCTTCTGCAGCACCGGAATTGAGATATTTCTCTTAAGCCCCGCATTGACGGACGCTGAGAACTCGGTGGCTCGATTCGAAAGCAGTTGGTCACGTACCTCCCTGCGGAATGCTCCACCCTCGGCAGTGTTTCGGAAGCGGAGAAGATTCTTAAGAAGTTTAGGTTGAGAGAAAAGTGCCGCTCCGAGATTTGTATCGAACCTCTCCGACAGGACATAGCTGGCATACTGACCGGCTGACTCAGCGGCAGGCTGCACACCAAATGCAGCGCTTGTAAGCCTCACACCCCCAAAAGGAATCTTAGCGGCCTGCAGCCCGAGCTTGTCGCAGACGGCCCCAGTGTGAACAAGGTGCGCCATGCGGAGATACGGATACATCAACCACTTCGGCGTTTGGTTGGGCAGAATTGATTCCCCAATGCCAAGTAGGCGCGCTACGTCCGGCATCATTAGAGAGGCGCGTACCAGACTCGCCATCTCCAGCTTCCCTGCTTCATCAAAAACGATGACTTTCTTTTCAAGGTCCGAAATGAGTTTCTCCGCGACTGACTCTTTACCGGAAACAGGAGTAATTTGACGTCTGATATAGCGGCCCGCGGATTCGGTTTGCCCCGTTGTGGTGTCGAAAATCGAGATTAACCCGACATTCCGGATCAATGCGCCTTCCTCACCTATAATTGCCGGTTCGTGCTGCAGGTGAACAAATCGAATGATGTCAGCTTCCACCAACTGCCAGAAAAACTCAGAACCCACTAAGTCATGAACCTTATGCAGCGCTGAGAGTGAAAAATAGACAAAATCAAAACACACGAGGCCCACAACGAGATCGTGCGGGGCGGGTGACTCTCTGAAAGGTATTTCATCGTTGGTAAAGCCAAGACCGACGGTCATCTCCGCTTTCACACCGTGGGCCTCGAATTTTGCAGTGACTGAACTGCGCCAGGTCCCGGGAGGCACAAAATCGGAGATGAAATAAGCAGTCTTAGTGCCGAGGACCGAGACCTCTTCGCCGGTTTCCTTCGCGTCGAACTGAATTCGCGTGGAAGGTTCAGCTTCTGTTGTCTGGACCTCCCGAATGATGTCAAGAACAGTTAACGCGGATCTGTGGTCTGGGAAGCGCTTAAGAGAATAGCCTATTTGGCGAAGGCTCGAAGTTCCCTTGAAGTCTGCGCTGACCACAAAATGTGGTCCCGCACCAAAGAGGCTCATGTCCTGAGCATTGTCAGAAAGGAGGTTAATGAGATATTGATCACTGACGCTGTACCCGAGAAACACGACGGTGCCGAAAGTAAAGACCTGCCTGAGTACGCTTATGTAAGAGGTGTCCGCCTTTAGCGATTCGTAGTCTTCATGCGTGAAGACAGCATTCTCGATGGCACTTCGCGACCCGTGCAATTTCGCGATAAATGGTTTTCCACTCTGCAGCTGCTCTATGCACCCGCCGATATCGGACCGCTGATAGACTCCAGCGCTTGGGAACCGCTGTTCAAGAGCTTCGTCGACGTTAGTCGTCAAGATGTTAAGCGGCGCCATCCCCCCAAGGGCATCGACAAATCTCTTGTAGAGGGGGGTCTCGGGCCTGGGTAGAAAGGTATTACTCAAGAAGTGATGGTAGCGCGCTCGATCGAGATCTCTGCACCTTTGGAAAAACCTAGGGAATGAATTTGAATCAATCAGTTTGAGAGCACCTGCATTATCAAAACCAGCTACAAACTTGAAAAACTCCCTGCGGAGGTCGCGTGCAAGGTCTTTCCAGAGAGGGTAGCCGAGCCATTTGCTGGCACCCGCCCCGATCCAGAAAATGAGAGGTCTCTTTGATCGGGTGCACCGCTTTAGCTCGCGCACGGAGAGGTACGTTATATGATCATCTGCGTTGAGCATGGTCGGTGATCACACTCCCGCACCGTGGTCTTTGAGTGACCCGATCTTGGCTCCGAGCGCGCGCTTCACGTTCACGTCCACATGGTAACGAGGCAGCACCGTTGCGGTGAGCGCCTCCTCATTCCACAATTTCTCCAGGTCTTGCATGGTCCACTGGGGCGACCCACGAAGGGCAAAACTGCCCATGATCGCCTCTACCAACTGTTGCTCGAACCATTCTCGAACCACGGATTCGATGACGTGGTGCGCACCGGGAACATGTGAGTACTTTTGTGCCCAACGCTCGACCATGTCGGAAAAGACGCGGAAATCAGCATTGATCATCAAGAGGTTTTGTTGAGGGATATATTTTGCGGCTCGATCTTCCAGGTCGGGCGCGGTGCGCGTTCCTTCCTTGACGGAGATCCACCGCGCCAAAGGCTCTGGAACGGGGCTCTTAAGTTCTTGCGCAGCGTCCCCGACCATCGCTTGAAAGAGCGCGTAGATGTCCCCAGCCCTTCCACCACCACCGCCGCCGCCTTTTCGAGGCCTTGTGGAAGCTTGCCTCTCTTCGCCATCCGCGGCGAGACCACCAAGGCCGAGCTGGTCATCCACTGTGATGGTCCCCGTTTTGACCGGGCGATAGCGAGTAAGCTTGAACAGATCCATGATCTGCTTAAGCCTCTCGCGGATGGATAGCTTGTGGTCGCTGCCGGACGAAGTTGCGCTGAGTTCCTCTACGAGTCGCTTGATAGGCTCGGGCAGTGCGTTCCTGAATTCGGCTGCCCACTCAGCCCAGGGCAAAGGCTCGTCGTTCAACAACAACGTAGTTCGGGCGGTATTGGACACGACGCTATTGCCGGTTCCATTCCGTGGTTCTACGTAGATCGCAACGCGCTGGTGGCCAAAAATAACACCGAACGCCTGTAAACGCGCGACCCCTGCACGCCCGGATTGCATGTCATACAACTCGTCTTGGTACAGCGCGGCCATGTGGCCGCCGCTGACGTGATGACCAGCGTCGAGATCGAGTTTCTCGTTAAGAATCCACCAGTGGGCGGTCCCGCCCGATAGTTCCTGCGCGCCGTGGTCGGTGCAGTTCTTGTCCAGCCACGCTTTCATGCCTGTCACAGTACGCAAAAAATTGTGCGAGTCACCCTTCGGCAGCTCCCAGCCCTCCCGCGCTTTGACTGTAATTCCCTTTGGAAATCGGAAGTACCTGCTGTTGAGGTATCTCAAAATCCAGCGAGACGGCATCGCTGTGCCAGGAGGCGCCTGCATTGTGTTCTCCTCCTCCTGATTGCCCAACAAAATGACCATCGTGCCGTGTTTGACGATTTGTTCCGGCTTAATGGCATCCTCGATGCGGGTCCAGTATTCTGCGCTGCCGTCTGGTCGCTCAAAGCGTCGCAATCCATAAACGCCAGTCGCTGGATCGCGCCAGACATGGATCATGTGACCGCAGCCGTCTTTCCAGCTCAAGTAAATAATCCCTGCATGATTGCGGGGCACAGCAGCGATCTTTGCGCCGACCCCGAAATTCTCTTCCATGGATTGGGCATGGATCGACGACGAGAGCCTGTTGATGTAACGAACCATCTCATCGCCAGTCATTGCCACGCCCGTGTCAATGACCGCAAGCTTGTAGGTGTGGGTCAGCGCAAAACGATTCCAATCCACGTCCCAGATGATTTCACCTCGGCTGGGTGTCAGCGTCTCTATTGCCTCGATGCCATTCTGGGTGAGTTCGCGGATGTACTGGAGTGGAGAGCAGTCACGGTGGAGACGGTCGAGCATGAAAGTCATGTTCTCGACCGACATGGGAAGAGTTTCCCGCGGATCCACCGGAAAGGTGGAAGTAGGCATATTGCCTCCTCTGGAGGAGCAGGTCTCTGCGGCTCCTCTTGAAAATGGCGTAACCAAACCTCACCTCCACCAGGTAGGAAGCGGAACAGCTTGCGACCCAGGTGGAGACAGTGTGGATACAAATGCATTATAGCTCACTGGGAAAGACGATGAGTCGCTGACCGCGAACTCCGCCATGCTCGCGCCCAATGAGAAAAATAAACGAAGGGGTGCAAATCCCAGGAAGTTGTCCTCCTATCGCCCACTGAGGCCGAGCAGCCGAAGGCTACAAGACGCCGCCACCCTCGTAAAAGAGCCTGATGTCCGTAACGCGGTTCCGGAACAACGGTGACGCAACAAGTCTTCCAAGCTCGATCGCGCCGATTTTGCCGCTTTTTACTAGACCCGTTGCAAGGACAGATTCCGGCAACCAAGACACGGCTTCGTCCAACCCGTTTTGCGTGTTTGAATTGTCGAAGAACCTGAACCAAGAGTCGAAATACGGGCGGTAACCGTCGTATCCGGGCGCAAGTCCAAGCCGTCGAAGCCCCTCCCAAGCATAGCTGTCGTAGATGGCAACAGGGTGCTGCTTCATCATCCAGAAGGCTTTACTGATTGCGGATAAGAAACCCCTGCCGTAGGCCGTCCGCATGTTGGCCAGTTCCTGCTCAATGATGTCCGGGACGTTTACCCTTGTCATCAAGGTATTGCGATAGCTGTTGAGCATGTCCGCAAACCGCTTGTACTTTCCCGGCCCGTGACCAGGCACAGTCCGGGCGACACCGTATTTTGCCGGAGAACACAGGTCGCGGAGCATTTCGCACGTCACCACGCTGTTTGAGAAATTGGTGACGAGCCGACGATCTAGCTCGCCCTGCCCGAACCACATTTTCTCAAGGTAAATCTCGGCGCACCGCCGCCAAATCTGGGTGTGAGCAACAACAGAGGTGGGATTGGCCACGAAGGGCCTCCTTTTCGAGAACGAAAGGGCTGCGATCGTTCTCCAGAAAAATGGTGAGTAGAGGTCCGACTCTGGGTGGAAAGTGCGAGCAATCGCCCCACAATGGGAAACTCTATTCGATATCATCTTAACACGACGAAACGAGCAGAACATGTTGCGATGGTGGGAGGCAATGCTCACACGTTCGAAAGGCTGAGGGTGTGTTTTCCCTGTTCCCACTCGCCCCTCTCGCTAGCGCGCGGGCCCCGGCCCCCAGGGTCCAAGGTTCTGTGGTGGGGGGTGTAGCACTTTTGCCGTCGCCATACACAAGCCCCTTGGGCGTTTGCCGGAGGACTCAGCGTCATTTATACTTACCGTTTGCCGCAACTAAGCTGATTCAATCAGGAGCAAGGATTTTCGATGCCGAAACGTACATTTCAACCCAACCGGCGCAAGCGCTCGAAGAAGCACGGGTTCCGGACTCGCATGAAAACCAAAAGCGGGGCCGCAGTCCTGTCGCGCCGCCGGGCCAAGGGACGCAAGCGCGTCTCGGTGAAACCGGGTTTCCGCGAGTAGTTTTCCCCCGACGGACAGCAAAGGCCGTCATTATCATTAACTGTAATTACTGTGCAGGATTGTGAGCTGGTGACGGCCGACGCTCCGAAGCGGAGTGGAAAGCAGCCCGCGGCGAAGGCGCGAGCGAGTTTTCCGCGCGCCGCGCGGCTGCTGAAGCACTCCGACTTCGATCGCGTTTACAAGCAAGGCCGGCGGCACTTTTCCGCCCACATGACTGTCTTCTATCTGCGGCAGGAGAGACGCTTTACCGGAGAAAAACGCCCGCGTAGGCTTCACCGTCGGCCGTGTGCTGGGTGGCGCGGTCGAGCGGAACCGGATCAAGCGGCGGCTGCGAGAAGCAGTGCGGCAGCGGCGTTCGGTGCTGCAAGGCGCGTGTTCCGTCGACGTGGTGATCAATCCGAAGAAGTCGGTGTTGACCGAGAATTTTCTGTGGTGCTCGAAGAAGTGGGCCGGGCGCTGGATGTGATTGCGAAAAAGCTGATGGAGAAATCTCATGGGGAAAGAGAACTAAAGAAATGAAGTCACTCGCGCTCCGGCTCCTGCGACTTTACAAACGGTGGATTTCCCCGGCGTTCCCTCCGTCGTGCCGTTATGTGCCGACGTGTTCGGAATATGCGATGGAAGCGGTCGAACGCTATGGCGCGTTGCGCGGCGGAATAATGGCGGCGTGGCGAGTGCTGCGGTGCCATCCCTTGGCAAAGGGCGGCTATGACCCGGCGGTAAAGGATCCGGCGGCGAAGGATAAGGACAAGGATAACCACCAAAACCGCGGACAACTGTGTCCGCGCCACACTGCACTGATTGCGAGCGACTGATTTGGCCGAATTTAATAATCCTCAACAAGAACCCGGGATGGAGCGCAAGCTGCTCTTGGTCTTCGCGCTGACCTTCCTGGTCATCATGCTTTCCCAGCCGCTGTTGAAGAAGTATGGACCGCAGCCTCCGGCGAAACCAGAGAGCTCCCAGTCGCCGCCCGTCCAGAATCAGGCGCAACTCCCGTCGCAAACTCCAACCCAACTCCCAACCGCGTCGAGTGCATCCGCAAAGAAAAAGGCGCCGCCATCGGCTCCGCTGCAGGCGGCAACCGAGTCGGAGACGGTAATTGAAAATGACGTCTACCGGATCGTGTTCACCAATCGCGGCGCCCGGGTGAAGTCGTGGGTGCTGAAAAAATACACCGACGACAAAGGTGGTCCGTTGGAACTCGTGAACAGCGCGGCGGCAGCGAAGTATGGCTATCCGCTGACCCTGTGGACGTATGACGAGACGCTGCGTAACCAGCTGAACTCGGCGCTCTATGTGGCGACGAGCACCGGCGCAACCGCTCCCGCTGAGATCAAGTTTGCCTATGCCGACGCCGACGGTAGCCTCTCGGTCGAGAAGACCTTCAAGTTCGATCGCGACAGTTATGTGGTCGCGGTGCGGACTGCGGTCGAAGTGCAGGGCGCGCAGGTCACGGCGTTTCCCATGTGGCCCGCCGGGTTCGGCGACGATACGACCGGTCCGCAGTACGCGGCTGGCCAGATCATGTATCAGTACGACAACAAGGTCGAACGGCTGGCCATCAAGAAGATCAACGGCGGCGGCACCCTCCCCGGACCGTTCCATTGGGCGGGTGTGTCGGACCAGTATTTCGCTGCCGTTTTCGTGCCGCAGGATCCGCAGAACGCGGCCATGGTGACTCTGCGCAACGCCATTGAAATTCCGCACAGCTCATCCGATGCCAATAACAAACAGATGGACAAGGTGGAGGTGCTGGGCGCTGCGGTGGGCAGCCTGAGAGGCGCAACCGACGCCCGGCTCTATGTGGGCCCCAAGGCGCTGTCGGATCTGCAAGCGGTAGCCGTCCCCGGCATCTCGGGCGCCGAACCGGACCTGCGGGCGGTCGTTGATTTCGGCTGGCTCGGAATCATCGCGCGGCCGCTGTTTTTGTGGTTGAAGTGGATGCACAGCCACATCGTCCCCAACTGGGGCTGGGCGATTCTGTTGCAGACGCTGGTCATCAACCTGGCGCTGCTCCCGCTGCGCATCACCCAGATGAAGTCGATGCTGAAGATGCAGCGTGTGCAGCCGCAGATTAAGGCCATCCAGGAGAAGTACAAGAAATACAGTCTGCGCGATCCGCGCAAAGCCGAAATGAACCAGGAGGTTTCGGCGCTGTATAAGAAGGAAGGTGTGAATCCCGCGGGTGGATGTCTGCCGCTACTGATCCAGATGCCGTTTCTGTTTGCCTACTACCGCATGCTCAACGTCGCGATGGATCTGCGGCATGCGCCCTGGCTGTGGGTTCGCGATCTTTCGGCGCCCGACCCGTGGCACATTCTCCCGGTTGCAATCATAGTCACCATGCTGGTGATGCAGCGCATGACCCCGCAGGCGGGCATGGATCCGGCGCAGCAGAAGATGATGAACATCATGATGCCGGGCATGCTGGGCATCATGAGCTGGAACCTGCCGTCCGGCTTGGGCCTGTACTGGTCCGCGGGCCAGTTGATAGGAATCGTGCAGCAGGCAGTGATGAATCGCACCTCGCTGGGCCGGGAAATGCGAGAGATGATGGAGAAACGGGCCAGGAAGAAAGAGAAGTAGTCGTCAGCTCTCAGCCATCAGCCGCCAGCGACCCAAGCGCCGGTTTACCTGATGGCTGAGAGCTGAGAGCTGAGAGCTGACAGCTGAGAGCTTACCTATGCCAATCACAGACAAAGTCGCTGCTGCAAAACAAATTGGAGAATTCCTGCAGGCCGTTATCTCGAACGGCGGCTTCAAGCTCAAGTACAGGGTCACCGTCGATCCGCCGATGGCGCAGAATCGCGAGTGGGAGCATCCCGAAATTCTCGTGGAATTTGCCGGCCCGGATTCCGCTCTCTTGCTGGAGCGGAGTGGCGAATTGCTGCGCTCCTTTGAGTTGCTGGCGACGGAGATCCTGCGCCTGCAGGGCAACGAGCACGAAAAGATCTGGTTCGACTGCCAGAACTTCCGCGCCATGCGCATCGACGAACTGCAACTGGCGGCGCGCGTAGCGGCGGAGCAGGTGCGCCGGACGAGCCAACCCTACCGCTTCGGGCCCATGTCGTCGCGCGAGCGCCGTATCGTGCATCTCGCGCTGCGCGAGGAAAAAGATTTGCGCACCGAGAGTGACGGCGAGGGCGGAAGACGGTCAGTGGTGGTCTATCCCGGCAACTACAAAACGGCGCCGCCAGCGAAGCGCGAACGCCGGACGATCCCCTAGTTGCAAACATCGTCGCAAACATAGTTGCACACAGTTGCACACTTCGCGCGGCAGTTAGTACCTCGACACTTGACAGCGCCAAAAAATCGCGATTCGATAAAGCGCGCGCGCGGAAATTTTTTCTTGCAAAACACCGACGCGGCGTTTTTTTTGTGCTAGTATCCGGTTCGTCTCGTAAAAAATTTCGCCGACAACCCGTACAGCAAAACAGAACCTGCTCTGCAATAAAAGCAGAACTCATAATTTCAAGATTGGTTTTTTCCCGGACGTTCTTACGCCGGCGCAATCGATATTCTGGTAAACAATGTCTTTCACCAGTCCCGCCATCGTCCCGAATCCTTGGGTGCGCATCCTTGACGCCCTGGAAAAAAAGATCAACCGCCACTCCTACGACACCTGGTTGAAACCAACCCGCTACAGCCACGCCACCAACAAAGTTCTCTTCGTGCGCATTCCCACCGCCGAGTTCCATCACGTAGGCGACAAATACGCGGATCTGATTCAGGAAGCGCTCGACAATCTCGGCCTCGGATACGAAGATGTGAAATTCGTTACCGCCGAAGACGATCCGTCGAACACGCCCACCCGGCATGATGGCGGGTTCTCGGCTCATAGTTCGAGCGCCAGTCTGAACCCTGGTTCAGCTCCGCAAACCGTGGCGCCGGGGCTGCATCCGACGCAGGGCCGCTTCGACTGGGATAGCGCCGCCCAGTTGAATCCCCGCTATACTTTCGACGCCTTCGTAATCGGCAGCGGGAACCAGTTTGCGCACGCCGCCTGTCAGGCGGTGGCGGAGCGCCCTTCGAAAGCCTACAACCCGCTCTTCCTGTACGGCGGCACCGGCATGGGCAAGACTCACCTGATGCAGGCAATCGGCCACGAGATCAAGCGCCGGACGCCCCAGTCCGCCATCTGCTACGTGTCGAGCGAGAAGTTTACCAACGAGATGATCAACTCGCTGCGCTACGACAAAATGATCAGCTTCCGCGATAAATTCCGCACCATGGATGTGCTCCTGATTGACGACATCCAGTTCCTGGCGCAGAAAGAGCGCACCCAGGAAGAGTTCTTCCACACCTTCAATGCGCTGCACGAAGCCATGAAGCAGATCGTGATCGCCAGTGACCGTCCGCCCAAAGAGCTGGCAGAATTTGAGGATCGCCTGCGCAGCCGCTTCGAGTGGGGCCTGATTGCCGACATCCAACCCCCCGACCTGGAAACGAAAGTCGCCATCCTGCAAAAAAAGGCGGAGCAGGAACGGGTAACCCTGCCCGTGGACGTGGCCTTGTTCATCGCTTCGAACATCCGCTCCAATGTGCGCGAACTGGAAGGTGCACTGATTCGCTTGGTGGCGCATTCGTCGCTGATCGGCGCTACCATCACGCTTCCCTACACCCAGCAGGTATTGAAGAATTTCATCGATTCGCAGGCCCGCAAGGTGACGATTGAATCCATTCAGAAAGCGGTGGCTGAGCAATTCGGCTTGCGCTTGGTGGAAATTAAGTCGAAGAATAATTCGCGGTCAATCGTATATCCGCGCCAGATTGCGATGTACCTGGCGAAGCAGCTTACCGAAGCCTCCCTGCCTGAAATCGGCCGCCAGTTCGGCGGCAAGCATCACACCACCGTCTTGCATTCAGTGGATAAAATCGAAGAGCTGCGCAAGACCGACAAAGATTTGAACAGGTTGCTCAATAAACTGACCGAGCAATTAGGCGCGTAAACGGCAGCCTTCACCGCCTTTTCCACGATTCAGGCCGTTCTTTTCACCCCCAGGCTGTGGAGTGTCTGTGCAAGCTGTGCGAGATGGGACAGAAATTTGAAAATGGTCCATGGGTTACAATGGCATCCTCTGAGACGGGCAGTGATTATTCACATCAACGATCGCTGTGGAAGCAATTGAACCGGAGGGATCTGGACCGTTTTTCCACTTCTCCGGAGCGCCTACGGTTACTACTGGTTTTCTTGCTTTTGTATTTGATATAAGAAGAGAACAGAAGTAGAGTCGGGAGACCCAATATGCCGGTGGAAGTCGCCCCTGCCATAGCCGCCACAACCATGGAAATTACGGTTAGCCAATTTGAGCTCCTTCGCGAACTGACAGCCACTCAAGGTGTGGTCGAGCGCAAGACTACAATTCCCATACTCTCCAACTATCTTTTCGAGGCTGCGGGAGACAAATTGTCGCTGACCGCGACCGATCTCGACCTGAGCCTGCGCACGTCCTGCAACGCCAAGGTGAAAAAAGAAGGCGCCTGCACGATTCCAGCGCGCAAACTTCATGACTACGTAAAGCTCCTGCCCGACGCCGATATCACCGTCCGTTTGCTGGAGAACCACTGGGTAAGCATTCGCTGCGGACGGTCCAACACAAAGATGGTCGGCATGGCCAAGTCGAATTTCCCGGGGCTGCCGGTGTTTCCATCGGCCGGAGCGATCAAAATCCCCACGGCTGTGCTGCGCTCGATGATTGCCAAGACAGGATTCGCCATTGCCAGCGAGGAGTCGCGCTACACCCTGAACGGCGCATTGATGGTGCTGAAGCCGGAGTCGATCACCATGGTGGCAACCGACGGCCATCGCCTAGCGCACATAGAGCGCGCGGGAGAAAAGTTTGAAGGCGTTTCCGGCGAGATGAAAACGCTGATTCCAAAGAAAGCAATGGACGAGTTGAAATCGCTGCTCGATTCCCATAGCGAGAACGCTGTCGAGACCATCGACTTCGCCAAGGACGAATCCACTCTCTTCTTCCGCGTAGGTCAGCGTTTACTAACCTCGCGCCAACTCACGGGCCAGTTCCCCAACTACGAGGCCGTGCTGCCAAAGGACATCTCCAAATCGATAGCGTTGCATGGCGAGGAACTAGGAGCCGCAATCGCGCGCGTGGCCCAGTTCGCCGATGAGCGTTCGCGAGCCGTAAAGCTGCGTCTGGAAAAAGGCGAGCTGAAAATTTCCGCATCGTCCACCGAGACCGGCGATTCCGAGGATTCCATAGAAGTGGCCTATGACGGTGAGCCAATACAAATAGGCTTCAACGCGCAGTACCTGATCGACTTCATCAAAGCAACCGGTTCGTGCGATGTGAAACTCGAGCTAAAAGATGCCCAATCCGCCGGCCAGCTCCGCCCCGCAGAATCCGAAGATTACAAGTACCGCTACATCGTGATGCCGATGCGGATCTGAACACAGCGGCGGCGGCAGAATGACCGAGCAGTCAGCAGTGCCAGTGAGCTTAATATCAGAGGTGAGGTTCGTATCAGGGTATCGCTTTAGCGATACCGAAAGTTCTCCGGAATCTGATGTCCCTTCAGGGGCTCAGTGCAGGTCTTTGCACCTTTCCAGTCTGCGGACTGCCTTTTCACTACCCTTTTTCATCTTGACCAAACGCCGCTCAGCATTTACATTTTGGGGCCATTCAATAAACGGGAGAAGACAAAATGTTATCTGGCTTCAAGCAATTCATCCTGCGCGGGAATGTGGTGGATATGGCAGTAGGCGTGGTGATTGGCGCGGCCTTCGGCGGCGTAGTCACGGCCCTGACCGCAGACTTGTTGACGCCTTTCATCGCGGCAATCGTAGGCAAACCTGATTTCTCTGCCATCCATTACACGATCAACGGGACGTTGTTTCCCGTAGGCCATTTCATCAACGCCGTGGTCTCGTTTCTGCTGATTGCCATAGCTGTCTATTTCTTTGTGGTCACGCCGGTGAATGCGCTGGTAGCGCGGATGCACAAGGATCCAGCGCCAGCCGATCCGACCACCAAAAAGTGCCCGGAATGCCTGAGCGAGATTCCGATCGACGCCCGTCGCTGCAGCCACTGCGCACAGCCCGTGATTGGCAAGGCCGCGTAGTAGGCTGCGGAAAAACTCGATGTCGCACAAATTTTGGGGTGCCGCACTTGATTTTGGGTGGCGCAGCGGTTCACCGCTGCGGTAACTGGCGTTGTCTTCAGGGCCGGCTTTAGCCGCTGAGGTGAGTCTGCGACGCGGAAAGTCCCTTTTCCGGCAGCCTGCTGGTAGTTGCCGAAGAAAGCTGGGGGTCAGGATAAAGATGAACTAGGCCCGGCGCCCTTTCAGAACGCTTTCGCGGAATCCAGCAGGATCGTGACCGGCCCTTCGTTGACCAGTTCCACCTGCATCGTTTCCTGGAAGCGTCCGGTTTCCGAGCGCACGCCGGAGGCGCGGACTTTCGCCACAAAATATTCGTAGAGCTCGCGCGCCCGCTCGGGAGGAGCGGCCCCGTCGAACGATGGCCGCTTGCCGCGGCGCGCGTCTCCGTAGAGGGTGAACTGTGAAACCACCAGCAGCGCGCCGCCCACCTCCGCCACCGACAAATTCATCTTGCCGCCCGCATCTTCAAAAATGCGCAGGCCAATCGTCTTCTCGACTAGGTAATCCGCCGCAGTGCGCGTATCTCCCGCGCCCACCCCAAGCAGCACCAGCAGTCCGAGGCCGATCTCGCCCGTGGTCTCGCCATTCACAGTGACTCGGGCGCGGCCCACGCGCTGCACCACGACGCGCATTCAGCGGCGACCCTCACCGGGAAGCCTCTCGTGTCCGGCAAGCGCCAGCAGAACGAACGGGATCAGGACTTGCACGTCCAAATCCTGACATGACTCCAGCGAAATGAGCAAGCACCAGGCGATGCGGAGTTTGACCGTTCTCCCCGCCGCCAGCTAGCATTCCGTAGTGATCTCCACCCCCACGGGTTCCAGCGGTCCAATTTTTTTCCCGTACCTCCTTTGCATACTTTTCCGATCCCTTTTAGACTACTGGTTTCGACTTCATTCGTTCGATTGAGCAACATGCAGTCGTAATTCACCAAACGCTGGCCCGGAACCGGACCCGCGATTCCCAGACTCAGAAACGAGGAGAACATGGCAGCCGTTGATGAAAAAGTGAAACAGATTATCGTAGAGCAGTTGGGTGTGGACGAAGCCGAGGTCACGCCCAGCGCGTCGTTCGTGGATGACCTGGGCGCCGATTCGCTCGATACCGTCGAGCTCGTGATGGCCTTCGAAGAGGCCTTCGATATCGAAATCTCCGACGAGGATGCGGAGAAGATTCGCACCGTCTCCGATGCCGTCGACTACATCGGCAAGCATGCGAAAGCAGGCAAGTAATTTGGCTGGATGGTGCTTCATAAATTGGCTTTGGGTAGGGCACGGCTTTAGCCGTGCCGATCAGGCCTTTAGAGATGCGGGCTTTAGCCCCTGAGGAACGCGCCCGCTAGCGCTGAACGGCAGGCATCTATGGAATACACTCCAGACAACCTGGGCGCAGATTCGCTCGACACCGTCGAGCTACCGATGGCCCTGGTAGAGGCCTTCGACATCACAATTTCCGCACTCTGCAGGAAGTGCATGGCTACATCCACAGACGCAAGAAGGGCGGCGATTCAATTTGACGCGTAGGGTCGTCATCACCGGCATCGGCCTCATCTGCTCCGTGGGCAATACCACCGGCGCAGTATGGCAGGCCCTGCTCGCGGGCAAAAGCGGCGTCGGCCGCATCACCGCGTTCGACGCCTCCGCCTTTGCCTGCCAGATCGCCGCCGAGGTCCGCAACTTTGACCCCCTCGATTTCATCGAGAAAAAAGAAGTAAAAAAAATGGGCCGCTTCATCCACTTCGCCATCGCCGCCTCCGACGAAGCGATGAAGATGTCCAAGCTTCAGGTCACGCCCGAAAATGCCGAGAGCGTCGGCGTGCATATCGGCTCGGGCATCGGCGGATTCGACGTGATCGAGCGCGAACATACCGCACTCCTCGAGGGCGGACCGCGCAAGATTTCCCCTTTCTTCATTCCCGCCGCTATAGTCAACCTCGCCGCCGGGCACGTTTCCATGCGCTTCGGCGCCAAGGGTCCGAATGAAGCGACGGCCACAGCCTGCACCACTAGCGCCCACTCCATCGGCGATTCCTTCCGCATCATCCAGCGCGGAGATGCCGACGTAATGATTGCCGGAGGCTCCGAAGCCGCCATCACTCCCATGGGCGTAGGCGGATTCGCCGCCATGCGCGCACTCTCCACCCGCAATGACGACCCCGCCCGCGCCAGCCGTCCCTGGGACAAGGACCGCGACGGCTTCGTCATGGGCGAAGGCGCCGGCATCATGGTTCTCGAAGAGCTCGAGCACGCCCGCCGCCGCGGCGCGCCCATCCTGGCAGAAATCGTAGGCTACGGTATGTCCGCCGACGCCTATCACATGACGCAACCCGCCCCCGAACACGAAGGCGGTTTCCGCGTCATGCGCAACGCGCTGCGCGACGCCAAACTCGATCCCGGCGTCGTCGGCTACGTCAACGCCCACGGCACCTCGACCCCCATCGGCGACACCCTCGAAGCGCACGCCATTAGAAATTTATTTGGAAAGAAAGTTCCCGTCAGTTCCACCAAGTCCATGACCGGCCATCTGCTCGGCGGAGCGGGCGGATTAGAGGCTGGGGTGACGGTCCTGGCGCTGCGCGATCAGATTCTCCCGCCCACCATTAATCTCGAGAATCAGGATCCTGATACCGAAGGCATGGATTTCGTTCCCAACCAAGCCCGCAAAGCCGATTTCGAATACGCCATGTCAAATTCGTTCGGCTTCGGAGGCACCAACGGTGCCCTTTTATTTCGCCGATGGTCCGAATAGAAGCCAAGAAGGTCAGAGGTGAGAGGTCAGATTGCAGAAGTTAGAACCCTCGCCAAGGTTTTGCCCTTCCTGACAGCTGAGAGCTGACAGCTGAGAGCTACTCCTTTTTCATAGCGTCGATCATCGCATAAAGCTGCGAAGTATCCGTAACCTCGACATAGGGCTTCCCGGTACGTTTGCTGCTGACCACCCAGATCGTCGGCGTGTGCTCGATGTGCAGACTAATGCCCAGATCCTTGTCTGCCCGCACCAGCCCCGCCAGCTTGCCCTCCGGATCCACAACGAACGGCAAAGCAATCTTGTGCTCGGCGGCAAACTTGTCGGCAAATCCCCGCAAGTTCTGCGGGAAGATCTCTAGTTGGTGCGCAAACACGGTTTCCCGAAACTCGTTTCCGATCTCCTTGGAATGCGTGTCAAAGTAGCGCGCCAGCACCGCAGCGTCGAAAGACCAGTTGTGCGACGGCAACGGGAAATCGTGCTGTACCAGCGGAATCTTATAAGTCCGCGAGGCCTGCTCCAGCAGCGGCGCGACTCGCCCGCATTGCGGACATTGCAGGTCTTCGAAAACGACGATAGCAACCTGCGCCCCCTTCGGCGGACGCAGAGCCTCAGGCACATCCTCCGCAAAAACCGGCAGGCAGAGCACGACCAGACAGGCAAGAACAAGAGACGCCGGAAGCAGGGACACTAAACGCGACAATAATAATTGAATCTTCATAGTTTTATTTGGATGCGCATCGAACCGATAATACCTCTACGGGAAATCCATCGCCGATTCCGCGAGCTCACTTCGTGAAATCCTCGCCGGGAATGATGTTGTAAAAATAGTAAAACCGCAACCCGAGGATTTGCCCGGGAAATTCCTTCGGCAGCGGCGGAAACGGGGTGGAAGCGGTGATGCTCGCCCACGCCGCCCGGTCGAGCGCCACGTCGCCGGACGAGGTGTGAACCACCATGCCCGTCGTCTTGCCATCCTTCAGGATGACGAATTCTATCGAAAGCTTGCCCTGTTTCAAGATCGGCGGATACACCGACGGCGGCATCAGGGTATACCAGTTCTGTTTCACAATTTGCACGACCCGAGTCAGGTAGGGCCCGAAGTCCACACCCATCGTGTCGGTCAGAATTTCCGCCTGATCCAGCGCCTTGGCCCCGCTCCGGCCCGGGCTCCCGAATTCACCCGCTTGTCCAGAACCGTATTGCCCATGGTTGGCGGCTAAACCCTGCTCCGCTTGTGCGATTGCCTCGCCCGGCGTCATGGAAGTCTTAAAATTCGGCACCAGCCGGTTCTGCGGAGGCGTCTGCAACCGCGCCGTCTGATCGCTCGGCTGCGGCTGCGCGAATCCCGAACTCTCCTGCGGCGCCGGCGGCGGCTGGTTCGCGGCTTGGCTCTGCGCCGGTGGCTGCGGCGCAGTCTCGCCCGGCGGTGCCGGACGCGAGCTCTGCAATATCTTCTTCAACTCCTCCCGATTGATCTGCGGCGCTTTGCTGGTCGCGATCCGGTCCTTATCCGAAAGCACCTTCGCATCCGGACGCCGCGTCAGCTTCTGCTCGTCCGGCGGCAGCTCCAAAAACGTCGCGTCTTTCGACCGGTCCACGTCCGTACGAATCGCCAGATTCACCGTCCGGTGCGGCAACAGCTCCATCAACTTCTCGCTGTTCCACAACAGAATAATCACGATCAAGTGCAGGATGACCGACAGCCACAAAGCTTCGCGTTTGCGAGCCCGCGAGAGATCGTCCTGCAACTGAATGAGAAGATGCGGAACATCGTCGGGATTGAACCCCCGGTAAGCCGTCTCCCAGTGTTGCGCTTCGAACAAATCCCGCTGCGCCCCCTGCTCGGAGGGCGGAGTCAATGGGTCGCGCGACGGAATTTGGGTAACCGGCATCAGGCAGAGACTACAACCTTAGAACCGCGGACAGGCTCCTGGGTTGCGTAACAGGTTGCGTAACACGTTGCGTAACCTGCCGCACAGCATTCTGCGTAAGATTACGCGCAAAGTTCCTTCGTAAGTTACGTAAATTATGGAGCCACGACCGCCAATCCCAATTGTCGCATTTTTTGTGCTCGCCGAGTGAGTACCTGGGTAATAGCCTCAAGCCACGGGCCAAACCGCGCAGATTTTCCCACTGCGGGCTTGCCCAGGTCAGATTTCGGATCGCCAATTTCGATCCGTCAATAGCAGAACTTTTTGTTGCTCCGTGATGCCAGTTTCAAAAATAGCGCAGCCTGACGTTGCCGCCAATGATAATGATTCAGACCCGGCTCTTCGCATTTAGGATTTCCCCTGTGCTTCTTTCCCTGTGTACCTCTGTGCCCCCCTGTGGTTCGCCCTTTTACCGCAACCGGTAAACCGGACCCTGAAACCGCCCTAGTCCTGCGTCTCCTTCCCACGTAAAATGTCCTTTGGAGATCAGGCCCATGTTCGACGGAGGAACTCGCCACAGAGGAACAAGCCGTCCCGGCGTACCTGCCCAAGGCGTTCCCGCATGTCAAGTGTCTGCGCCGCGTATATCGGTGCCCAGTGTGGCTATTATGATAGTGGGAATCGCTCTCCTCGCCAGTCCCGTCAGAACGCTCGCCCAGCGCGGAGGCGGCGGAGGACACGGCATGCCGGCCGGCGCCGGCGCCGGCGTCGGCATTGCCTCAGGCGTAAGCGACAAGGACGACCTCAAGGACTTTCACCAAGCCATGGCCGTCCAGGCCACCGATGAGCAGCGCGCCGCGTTCGCCAAGATCGCGCAATACACCCAGGCCGCCAGCGATCGGCTAAAAGCCTTTCGCGACCTTTTGCAGAAGGTCCCCGCGTCATCACCGCTGTCCGATCGCACAACCACCCTCGATCAGGCCCTCGAGCAAGCGCGCGTCAGCAACAGGAATTTTCTCGCCTCGTTTTCGTCCAAACAAAAGTCCGGGTTGAAAGACATCGCCAAAAAACTGGAAAAAGCCGATTCCGATCTCGACAAGGAAGTGAAGGCACTTGATCAAATCGTCCAAATCGTCCAAACGTCCAAATCAGACACAGAATCGATAGCCAGCTCGGCCGCCAGTCTCGACAAGGAACTCGCCAGTTTCCAGGAAGAGCAACTCGCCCTCGGCAGAGAAATGGGTATTCTCCTCTCCACCGGCAGCCAGGACCTCACCTTCAACCTCCCCAAGGTGACGAACTCGATCAACATCGCCGGCCAGCCCGTCTCCATCCCGGCTTCCGGTGCCGTATCCCGCCAGTCGACTGGAACTCCCGCCGAAAACGGCCGTAATCTCTTCACCCTCAAACTCACCGCCGACCTCTCCGACGTGCAGCAGAACATCACCGTCATTCTCCGCTCCAAACTCACCCGCGCTCCCCGCTGCGGCGAGCGCATGGAGATTCAACAAGCCACGCTCACCCCGCTGGCTCCCGCCAGCCTCGTCGTGGCGCGCGTGCACTTAGAGCGCTGGGTCTGCCCGCCGGGTCAGGAAAGCCCTATGGAAGTGGCCGGCGGCGACGGCACCATCGAAGTCAAGCTGACTCCCTCGGTCGAGCAAAAAGCCGGCCTGGTCCTCATCTCCGAAATTACCCGAGTTGACGCCGAGCGCTTCCTCCGCGACCTGCTCCGCTCCGGTGATCTCGGCGACACGCTGCGCCAGCAAATCGCCGCCTCGGTCCTCTCCGCTCTGCGGAAGGGCACCGACCTCAAAGCCACACTCCCCCCCGCCGCGCAGCAGTCCGCCACCCTCCAGAAAGCGCAATTCCAGGATGCCGGAGCCGACCAGTTGAGCCTCCTCCTGGAAGGTCAACTGCAGCTCTCCGACGAGCAAACCCAACAATTTGTCGCTCAACTGAAGCAACCCCAGTCCGCGCAAGCCAAGCCAGCGCCATAAATCCCAGAGCTTCGTATCAGGGCATCGCTTTAGCGATGCCGTAAGTCCTTCGAAATTGAGATGCCCCTTCAGGGCTGTGCGTTGAGAGCCGATTTTTTCCGCAGCCTCCTGAAGTCGGAGCGGCGCTTCGTAAAGTTATGCAAAGTTTTGTCCGAATCCTGTTCTTTGCGCAACCTCCGGCTCATAATGACACTCATAGCTGTAGACAGATCGCTTTGAAAAGGAGATCTCCATGCTCAAGAAGTGCCTTCCCATTCTTCTCGCGGCCAGCCTCATCTCGATCGCAGCGCCCTTCGCGGCGGCCCAATCCGCGGCCCAATCCAACGACAGCCCGTCCAACAATCAGCCATCCGCCCAGGGCAACGGTGGCTGGCACCACGGTCCGCCCGACCCCGCCCAGCGCACCCAGGAGCTGACCAAGAAACTCAACCTCACATCCGATCAGCAAACCAAAGTTCAAGAACTCCTCCAGTCCGAGCACTCCCAGATGGAGAGCCTGCACCAGGACAGTTCTCTTTCCCAGCAGGATCGCCGCACCAAAATGATGGACATGCAAAAGAGCACACACGCGCAAATCCGCGCGCTCCTCGACTCGACCCAACAGAAGAAATGGGACGAAATGCAAGCCAAGCGTGAGCAATGGGGGCAAGGCCAACGCCACGCGCCCGCCGGAGGCGACCAGCAGGCCCCACCACCACCCCAGCAATAAGGCGAGGTCAGAGGGTCAGGTTGCTGAAGTTAAACCTCTGCAATTTGACCTCTGACCTCTGCAATCACCCCAGCCCGATCCGCCCCGCGTGCCGCCCAATCTCTGCCAGAATCGCCAGCCCAAGCTCCAGCGCGCTCCGCCCCTCCTCCAGCGAAACCACCGGCCGCGACCGCTCCCGCACCGCCTGCAGGAAAGCCTCGATCTCCGCCAGCAGCGGCTCCTCCGCCGTAACCACAGGCTTAGCCATCGAGATCTGCGGATTGGCGCTAGCGGCGCTGGGGATGGAGGCACTCGGGGTGCCCCATCCTAACGTCGCGTCTTTTGCGACGTTAGGGTGGGCCCCGTCGGATGCGGGGGAGACCGAGAACACCAGCACATCCTGCCGTCCATAATCGATCGAAATATACTGTCCCGCCTGAAAGAAACGCAGCTTGCGCACGCGTTCCGTCGAAACCCGGCTCGCCGTGAAGTTAGCCACGCAGCCCGATTCGAACTCGATGCGCACATTCGCGATATCCACCTTGCCCGAAAGAATCGGCAGCCCCACCGCCCGGATTTCCTTCACCCCCGACTTAACGAACGTCAGCACAATGTCGAGGTCGTGGATCATCAGATCCAGCACCACGTCCACATCCAGCGCCCGCGGAGAAAACACGCTAAGCCGGTGCACTTCAAAAAACATCGGCCGTTTGATCAGCGGCAGCGTAGCCCGCACCGCCGGATTAAAGCGTTCCAGATGCCCAACCTGCGCCACCCGCTTGTGCTCCGTCGCCAGACGAATCAGTTCGTCCGCCTCGCCCAGCGTCGCCGCCACCGGCTTTTCGATCAGCACGTCAACCCCAGCTTCCATCAGGGCGCGCGCCACCTCCAGATGCAGAACCGTCGGCACCGCAACCGAAGCCGCCTGTACTTCGCTGTGCGTCGTCAGCATCTGCTCGACCGAGCCGAACGACTTGCAGCCGAACTCGAGCGCAACCGCGTCGGCCCGCGCCGTATCCGGATCGACCACCCCGACCAGCCGCACGCTCCCCGCCTGCTGCAATTGCTGATAGACCCGAGCATGATTCCGCCCGAATGCGCCCACGCCAATGACCGCAACATTGATGGGAAGATCTTTGCTCGGAAATTCCTTGCTCAGATGAGTGCTCCGAAGAAGAACAACGCGCTATTGTCGCAGTTCCGCCCCCAGATAGGAAAGCGCAAACCAGAACGACTCCCACCCTCTGTCATCCTGAGCGCAGTCGAGCCAAGCGCGAAGCGATTGGCTTGGCGGAGTCGAAGGACCCCTACACCTCTTCACACTTTCTTCAGCAGCGCAATCTGCCCCGCATGATAAAGCTCATGCTGCACCACGCCATGAAGCATGTAGTAAAAGTTGTAGTGCGCGCCCTCTTTGCCCGGAACCACATCCTCAAGCCGAGAGTCCGGCAGAGAAGCAACGGCCGCAACCAGTTCCTCGTGACCGCGCCGCACCTGCGCCAACGCCTTGCGCCAGGCCGCCTCGCTCGTATCCCGAACCGGAGGAAAATTCTCCGCATCCGAGAGCTCCACCGCCGCACCGCCCAACCGCCGAAGCACGGCCCCATCCCAAGCCGCAACATGCAGCACCAGTTCCCAAATCGTGTGCGCGCTCCCAATCGGACGCGCCGCCGCCCGCGCCGCCCCGACCCTCTCCAGAATTTCAAACAAGGAATCGCCATGCCAAGCCTCGCCATCAAACGCCCGGCGAAGCTGGTCGGCAATGCGAGCCGCTTCAGTCCGATCAGTTTCAGACACGCAAAGCCTCCTGACCACCTCTTCCTACTCCGCGCACACCGCGATCCCCGCCTCATCCGCCGCCCGCGTCATCGCCCCGCCATCCAGCAGCAAACATCGCCCCGCGTCCACCGCCAGACAACTAGCCCCGGCCCGCGCCATCGTCTCGATCGTCTTCACCCCAATCACCGGAACATCGAAACGCAAATCCTGCCCCGGCTTCGCGATCTTAACCACCGTCAGCGCCCGGCTCAGCGTCGAAGCCGCGCCACCCAGTTCCAGTTCCAAAGACCGCATCAGTTCCCCCGCCCGCTCAATCGTCGCATCCGTGCCCTCCATCGCCTCCACCGCCACGCAAGCCGCGCCCGCGATCACTACCGTCTGGCCAATGTCGTATTCCGCCAGTCGCCGTCCCACCCCGCGTCCGTATTCGATGTTCGTGCGTTCCTGCTCGCCAGGAGCCCGCTTCGTAATCACTCCCGCTTTCGCCAGCAGCGGTTCCAGCAGCGCGGTCGAGTTCTCCAGCATGATGCCCTCCTCCGCCAACACCGTGGCGATCGCGCCCAGCAGCGAGTCCGTATTGCGCGTCGCCAGCGAAAGCAGCAGCTTCGCCAGTCGCCAGTCCGGCTTGATGGAGGAAAAAATCTGCTTGTGCTTAACCTGCCCCGCCATAACCGCGCGGGTAACGCCCGCAGCCTTAAAAGTCTCGATGAGCTTCGACAACTCCCCCAGAGAAAGCCAGTGAACGGAAGCAGCGCCGTGCAACGAGATTTCAGGGAAAGTCTCTTCCTTGATAGCCGCCACCACGACCTCATACCCCTGAGCCCGAGCCGCATCCAGCACAAGGAAGGGAAACGTCCCATTGCCCGCGATAAGCCCAAGCCGCGTCATAGGCAAGAACCACGGAGGGACGGCCGCCCTCGGCCGTCCAGCGGAGCGAAGCTCCGCAGAGGGTTTCGATAGCACCGCCCCATAACTGCCATGCTCCGAGCGGACGGACGGCCAAGACCTACGCTAGCAGCAACGCCCTCCACTACTTAATCACTCCCCGTTCCGAAGCTTCAATAAAGCCAATAAGCATCGCGACATCCTCGCCAAGATCGGCTTCCGCTTTCAACTTCTCCAGCGCCTGCGATGTATTCAGCTTCGAAGCCAGCAGCACCCGATAAGCATGATGAATTTTCCCAATCCGCTCTTTACTAAATCCCCGCCGCTCCAACCCCACGGCATTCAGTCCATAGGCGTGCGTCCCCCGCTCCGCAGACGTCTTAGAAAACGGCAGCACATCCCGCGTGATGGTAGTGCCCCCGCCGATAAAGGAATATTTCCCAATCCGCACGAAGTGATGCACCGGGCACAGCGCCCCGACCGTTGCCCAGTCTTCCACCGTGACGTGCCCGCCCAACGTAGCCGCATTCGCCATGATGATGTGACTCCCAATCTGGCAGTCGTGCGCAATGTGCGTATAAGCCATGATCAGGTTGTGGTCGCCGACGCGAGTGCATCCCCCACCCTTCACCGTGCCGCGGTTGATGGTGACAAATTCGCGAATCTTGTTATGGTCGCCAATCTCCAGCCGAGTCGGCTTCGCCCGCGTAAGTGATGTCCTGCGGCGCCAGGCCAATCGAAGTGAAAGGGGAGAAGTGATTGTCCACGCCGATTGTCGTGAGACCTTCGATCACCACGTGCGAAGCCAATCCACAGCCCGCGCCCAGTTCCACCCCGGCCCCGATCACGCAATAAGGCCCAATCGTGCAAGACGAATGTATTTTACTTTTAGGATCGACGATCGCCGTAGGATGAATAGACATCGTCAAGTCGTTCTTCCCTTGTCATCCTGAGCGTAGCAACTGGTTCGCGGTACGCGAAGCAGTTGCGGAGTCGAAGGACCCCTACTCCCTAGAAATCTCGCGGGCTGCCGCAGGGAGTTCTCACCGCTGAGCGAGGCTCCGAGGGCCGTGACCAAGACTCACTCTCCTTCGCCCGCCGTACTGCCCGCTCCCGCCCCCATCGCACGCGGCACCAGCCGGCAAGTGACAATCGCTTCGCAGACCACCTTGCCGTCCACGTACGCCTTCCCTTCCAATCGAGCCGCCGTCCTCCGCCATGCCCGCACCACCACTTCAATCCGCAGCTGATCTCCCGGCACCACCGGGCGCCGGAAGCGCGCCTTCTCGATTCCGGTGAACACCATCAGCAACTCGTCGCGATTCGGAACCTCGGTAAGCAACAGCAGCCCGCCCGCCTGCGCAATCGCTTCCACAATCAGCACCCCCGGCATGATCGGCTTTTCCGGAAAGTGTCCCTGAAAAAAAGGCTCGGTGATCGTCACATTTTTCAATGCGACAATGCTCTTCATCCGCACCAGTTCGACCACCCGATCAATCAAAAGAAAGGGATAGCGATGGGGCAGGATCTTGAGAATATCGCCAATGTCCATCGTGGTTTTCGAAGGCGATACCGCTTCAGCCGCCGAAGCTTCAGCCGCCATTCCGCTAGTCTGGTCCATGTCCATCACGCGTTTCGTTCAAGGCGAAGATTATACTGTAGAGCAAGTTAATTGATTCCTCATCCGCGTAAATTCAAGCTGACTCCACCCATCCTCCGCCGTCCGCGCCGCCCGCCCGGGACACTCCCCCTCGTAACCGCTCATCTGTGACGCACGCCCTAGACGCGCCCAACCTTTCCGCCGATGATCAACCCAAGGGCCATGCAACCAACTAACTCCACCGAGCCCCGGAGCCAATCCATGATTTTGCCCCACGCCCAATCTTCCACCCCCGCTTCCACTGAACCAGATCGCCGCCACCATCCCCGCTATACCGTCCAGGTCCAAATCGAAATCCGCCAGGAAGGCGGCAACTTCCCCATGCGCCTGGAAACCACCGACCTCAGTCGAGGCGGCTGCTACATCCAGCTGATACCGGCCCTCCCACTGGGCGTCCGTGTGCAACTCACCCTCTGGCTCGGTGACGCCCCCGTAGCCATCCAAGGGCGAGTCGTAACCCGCCATCCCCAATTCGGCAACGGCATCATGTTCTTGGATTTCGAAGGTGAGGGAGATCAACTCCTGAACCGCTACCTGCAGGCCATCACCACCTAGCACCTGGCAGAGCAAGAAACCGCCACACAGAACTCTCCACCAGCTTGTCGATCAAAAGATCAAGGGCGCAATGCCCCGCGCACGTCCGGAATAGCGCCGCCATCCCACAAATGACTCTCCAGATTCCCCCCAAAAATCAAGGAACCCAACTGGGTACTGGCAACTGGCAACTGGTCACTGGCTACTGTCCTTCCCCATCACCACAATCGGCAGCGTCAACCCATCCTCCAGCGGCACCTCGGTGGTTTCCAACTCCGCGTACCCCTTCACCCGATAAAAAGGAACTCCCGTCAGCGTCGCTCCCATCTCCAGCCGCCGAAACCCCGCCGCCCAAGCCGCCGCCTCACAAGCCTCCAGAATCATCCCGCCAATCCCCCGTCGCGCCCAAGCCGGATGAACGAAAAATGCCCGAATCTTAGCCGCACCCGTAGCCGGATCCAGCAATGAATCCTCCCGCCCCGCAAACTGATCGCCGCCCAACAAGGTTCTCCGCTTGCTCCACCCGCCGCAACCGACCAGCAGCGCCCCGCCCGAAGATTTCGCCCCCGAAGCCTCCGCCCCCGTAGCCTCCATCGCCTCCGCCGCAAAATAAGTCCCATCCGCAATCAGTTGCGTATCGACCCCATACACCGTCCGCAGCGCGCCCTCCAATTGCGCCGCCGAATAATCCCCCGCCTGCAATCCCCGCACCGAAGCCCGAATCAGTTCCCGAAGCAAAGGAATATCCGAAGCCTCCGCCAACCGAATCCGTATGTTCATATCGGAAGTCTAAATAAACAGATGGCTGATAACTGAAGGCTGATAGCTGACGGCTATTTCCCCCCCGCCGCGCACTCCGGGCAAGGACAAACCTCCCGCAGATAAAACCACGAATAAATCCCCAGATCGTGTTTATCGTTCCAGGAGAACTTCAGCGCATACTTCCCCACCGCCTCCGCCGAAAGCGCTTTCACCGCCGGCTTGAACATAGGCAAAGCCCCGGGAGCCACTTTCGCCTTCTCGCCCGCCTTCCGTCCCGCCTTCGTTCGCTCCTCCTCGCAAAGCGCGCAAGGGCAAGCATCCCGCAAGAACGCAAACGTATAGACCGACCGGTGCCCATCCTTCCACTCGATCTCCATCCCCGTCCCCGAAGTCAAATGAATCACCACCGACTTGGGATCGTTCCCCACCCGAGGCGTAAAATTCGGCAGCGCCATAGATTTCAGTATCGCACCGCGCCCGTCAGAACGTCAGCCGCCCAGCGAGCTGCAGGATGCGCTGGGTTTGCACCTCGGCCACTCCAGTTCCAAGCGTCGTGCTCGTAATCTGGCCGAAGGTTACATCATCAATGTTCGTGTCCGGATTGGCGAACTGCGTGTGGTTGAACACATTGAAGGCCTCCAGACGGAATTCGACGTTTACGCGCTCGGTGATCGCGGTTGTTTTGGCCAAGGCCAGGTCGAGGTTCGTGCGGCCCGGCCCACGGAAGAAATCTCGCCCCGTCGCACCGTACGGATCGCTTGGATTGTAAACATCGGGGATTGGCTGGAACGCCGCAGGATTGAAGTAGTAATTGCTATTCGTTTTCGGATTCAAAATCGTAATCCTGCTGAATCCGGGCGCGAAATCGACGCTGGCCAGGTAGCTGTCGCCCGCTCCCGAGGGTCCCGGATCCGACGGGCTGAAGGAGTTGATCAGTTGCGAACTGATGCTGAGCGGAAACCCGGTCCGCCAGCTGAAAATGGGATACAGACTCCATCCCTTCACCAGCCGCTTCGGTCCTGCCCCCCACGCTTTGTCAAAGGGCAAATCCCATCCGCCGCTGAAAACGATCCGCTGCTTAACGTCGAAGCTGGAGGATCCATGGAACTGGCCTGGGTTGTAATACGGCACCTGCGACGACGAATACTGTGTCTGTCGAAATCCAGATGCATTGTCAATACTGTGGCCGTAAGTGTAGGCCAAGGTGAAGTAGGTGTTGCCGAATATCCGATTCTCGCCGTTCTGTTTCGTCAAGGACGCTTCAAGGCTGTTGAAATTGGCGAAGCTCACGTTGCCAAACTCGCTCACGTTTTCAAAAGGACAATCCGAAGGCCCGCCCTGACTCGCACAGTAGTTGGTGAGGTTCACGTTGTTCAAGCTTGTGCTGTTGTTCACCGCCTCATTCAGAATTCGGGCCGGATTGGCGCCGCTCACTGTGTTCAAATCGAAAGGGTTGGCATCCACTAGCGACGTAAGTCCCTTCGAGCTGCTCCCCACGTAGTTCACCTCAGCGATCAGGTTTCTCGCGAACTCATGCTGGATACTCAAGTTGTACTGATACGTATACGGTGTGTGCAGATGGGGGTTCACCAGGTAGACCGAGCCTCCAGCAGCCGGAAGAAAATTGTAATAGGGGCACGTGTAGTCGTTGTTTTGGCAGGTATTGAATGCGTTCTGGTGGTTGACAGGTGGGGATGGGAAGGGATTGGCCGCAAAAGGAGTGGTGGAGTTTTGCCAGGGCGCGCTGTAAAAGGGGAGGGCCGAGTTCAAGGGCGTGTTAGCTGGGCTAGGGCAATCTGCATTCAGGGCTGAAGGCAGACACGGGAAAGTGACGTAGGGTTCGCTGTAGAACGGTGGCGCGCCGTTGAACTGCAGGTTATCTTCGCCTTTCAGCACGTCATAGAAGATGCCAAAACCGCCGCGGATGCTCGTCTTGCTGCCACCGCCCGGACTCCAGGCAAACCCGATTCGCGGCGCGAAGTTCTTCTTATCGGGAAAGTTGACGCCCCGCGGCGCGCCCGGGTCGCCGGGAAAAACCAGGCCGAGCGGCGCATTGGGAAATTCTACCGACTGATCCCCTGGGACGATGGTAAACGTTCGTTCCTCGGTGTCGAGCTTAGGCGTGCTGTACTCATAGCGAAGCCCTAAGGTTAGGGTCAGGTTCGGCCTTACCCGCCATTCGTCCTGCGCAAAGGCGTAAATCGTCTTGCTGCGAATATTGTTGGCCGCATTTGGCCCCTCAAACAAGTTGTTGGGAGCACCGACCAGAAAGTCGGCCAAACTGTTGCCCGTGCCATCCCCGCCAGCGGCATATCCCGCATAATCGAAGAGGCCGTCGGTAAAAAAAGCATAGCGGGTATTTTGCTCGTAAGCGGAGTATCCCGCCCCGAATTTCCACGTGTTGTGCCCCTTTACCCACGAGAATGTATCTGCAAGCGCAAACGTGCTGCCCGCAAAGTGAGTGGGGCCGTATGGGTCTGACCCGAACTCCAAACCATTGTCGAACTCAAGGCCTGGAGGACCGGTGGAAAGGTCCGACGCGATCCCGAACTGCGGAATCGCTGCCAGGCTGGAAACCGGCTCATCCTGCAGGTTGCTGTGGCGCTGCGCAGTCCCTCGAAGTTCGTTCAGCATGGTTGGAGAAAAGGTTCGTGTGTAAGCGACATTGAGGAAGTAGGTCTTGTCCTCGGTCGTGCTGGCATAGCCGGGCGCCGTCGCAAAGGCAAATCCCCCGAAAGGGTCGAGCACCGGATTTCGATTACCGCCGACCGTGCCCGTCAGCTTGTCTTTGGATGTCATATTGAAATCGATCTTGATGGTCAGCTCGTTCGCGTTGTTTGTGCTGCCCCCCGAAGGGAGAAACTCCCCGCTCGCAGTCGACGGAATCATCGGCTGGCCGTTGGGAAGTTTTGCCGCGATGTACGCTTGCGCGGCGGGATCAAACGTTGCAGGACTAATGATGGCTTGCGCGGCAAGTGCTGCATTGGGCTGGAAGTACGGATTTGCCAGCAGGAAGGCGGCAACGTTGGTGTCGGGGCAGCCGGCCGCAACTGCGCACGTGGGCCCGTCCTGAGCGCCAGTGCTGTCAACCGTGTTTTGGCCATTGGGTACGGCGTGCGAAAAATCTCCCTGCATTAGTTCGGCGGTTGTGAACGTCTGCTGTTCCTCTAGCACCTCGGTCTGGACTTGACGCTGCCCCTGATAGGCAGCAAAAAAGAAAAGCCGGTTCTTCACGATCGGGCCGCCAAACGTCCCGCCAAATTGATTGCGTTTGAGATTGTTTCTGGGTATACCGGCCTGAATGTTGAAATAAGCGTTGGCGTCGAAGTCGGTGTTGCGCAAGAACTCGAAAGCGCTGCCATGGAATTGGTTCGTGCCCGACTTGGTTACCACACTGATCACTCCAGCGCCGTTGCGGCCATACTCTGCCGTGTAGTTGCTGGTAAGAATGCGGAACTCGGCCACCGAGTCCGGATTTGGGTTGTACACCACCCCGTTGCTCACCAGATCGTTGTTGAGGCCGCCATCCAGCAAGTAGGTCACCGAATCGGTGCGTCCCCCACCAATGTTGAATCCTTGTCCAGAACCGCCGTCATCCGGATTGTCCTCGGTCACCCCAGGCTGCAGAAGCGCCAGGTCCAGCACATTCCGTCCGTTCAAGGGCATGTTAACGATGGGACGGCTGGTCACGGACTGGCCTATCGTCGGGTTCACCGTCTCCACCCCCGCAGCCTGCGATTCCACCAACACCTGTTCATTCGCCGCGCCCACTTCCAGGTTTAAGTCGGCCCGAAATGACTGGTTGATCTCGAGCGGTGCAGTAAGCACTTCCAGCGGTCGAAAACCTTCGTGCCGGGCGACAATCCGGTAGCTGCCAATAGGCAGGTTCAACACCTGGTAAAAGCCACCCTTGTCCGAAGTTGTTTCGGTGGAGACGTTGGTCGCCCTGTTCGTCACCGTGATCTTGACGCCAGTCACCACCAATCCTTGCGGATCGGTGATCGTGCCCACGATCCTTGCGGTCGCCTGCTGTGCGGTTGCGTCTGTGGCAAACAACAGCGCCATGCACACCGCTACCACTGCCGCCAGTAGCTGTCCTGGTCTTCCTGTCCGGGGTCGCATTGCGAAGTTTCTCCGATGCCGCTTTTTTGAAGTTCCGAAAATCTTGTGCCCCCGCTACTGTTTTGTCAACCTGAAGTACCGGGCGTGTCATGGGGACTGGCCACCAACCTCTTTCAGTGAATGGCGTTACAGGGAGTTGCGAATGGCGCAGTGGGGCGTCTCTCTTTTTTCGGGGCAGGAAAATGGCGCGGGCCGGATTGGATACCGACCGGTTCGAGAAGTCACCGGGATGGGGACGGCACGCAGACCCGAGGGATGGTCTGCGGCTTTATACCCCGGAACTTTTGTTCCCGCGTGCGAGACGCCGCGCTCGACGTGGATGGTACATGCCTCCCGGATCATTGGGCGGGTAGCGCGATTCTTGTTACGAAATCCGAACAGAGGGACGTGATGAAACTGCACCACACGATCCGGGTCCTGCCGCAATCGCACTCTCGATAATCACGGTAGAATGGCTGGGCAATGGCGTGGGGTGCTGGCCACTGCCCACTGGCCACCGGCCACTGTTCTCCATGGACACCGCCCGCATAGCCGCTCTCCTCGAACCCTTCCTCGAGCAATCGCTTCCCCAATCCCAGCTCGATCAAATATCGATATACATCGATCTATTACTTCGCTGGAACGCCCGCATCAACCTGACCGCCATCCGCAGTGAAGAAGAAATAGTAACCCGCCACTTCGGCGAGTCTTTCTTCTTGGCCCGCCATCTCTTCCCAGCAATTTCAAACTCTTGTCATCCTGAGCGTAGCCAAGACATGCGCTTCGCGCACTTCTTGGCGGAGCTGAAGGACCCCTACACCCTCCCCCCGCCGCCGCAGCGAATCTTCACCGCGCCGTGCGCACGCCCGCACGTCCTCGACATCGGCTCCGGCGCCGGATTCCCCGCTCTACCCCTGAAGCTTTGGGCCCCGCAAATCAACCTAACGCTGATTGAATCGAATCACAAAAAGGCCGCCTTCCTCCGCGAAGTAGCCCGAGCCCTCACATTGACCAACATCAATGTATTAACCGGCCGAGCCCAAGCCCTGGCCCCGAGCCTCAGCTCCCAGGCCGACGCAGTAACCCTCCGGGCGGTAGAGCGCCTGGAAACCATCCTCCCTCAAGCCCTAACCTTCCTGGCCCCAAAAGGAACCCTAGCCCTACTAATAACCACCCCCCAGATCCCCCAATTGTCGACCCTGACCAACCTGAAATGGCATGCCAAATGGCATGTCCCAAAGTCACATTCAAGGGTGTTACTACTAGGGTACAAAGTGTAGAGCAGCAAATACACGTATGTATTGCATGCCAAAGTGGTCCATACAGCCAAAAATATAGCCACAATTAAAGCATAAGTGGTATCTCTATGACGAAATCTCATTATGAGATTATGCAAAAATAAGTGTTCCACGTGGAACACTTCTCATTTTGCAGCCCGATCCACTAAAGCCAACGAAGTGTTCACGTGAAACACTCACAAAACATTCGAATACCCGAAGTGTTCCACGTGGAACACTCGTTAAGTTGCACAAAAATCCGGCATTGATTTCCCCAAGGCGTTCGCATATTCTGACGCGCAATACACAGAAAACAAAATCATGGGACGCATCATCGCAGTTGCCAACCAGAAGGGTGGCGTCGGCAAAACTACGACTGCCATCAACCTAGCCGCCTCCCTCGCCGCAGCCGAGGTCAATACCCTGCTGGTGGACTGCGATCCGCAGTCGAACTCGACCAGCGGCCTCGGCCTGGTGAAAGACCCAGAACGCATCAGCATCTACGACGTGATCATCGGAGTCGCCTCCGCCGAGGAGGCGTTGCAACTAACCGAGCTAGAGCAGCTCTGGCTGATCCCATCGCACAAGAATTTGATCGGCGCGAACATTGAACTGGTGGGGGCGGAGCGGCGGGAGTACCGTCTGCGGGATGCGCTCGCAAGCTTGCTTGATCGCTTCCAGTTCATCGTGCTCGACTGTCCGCCGGCGCTTGATCTGCTTACATTAAACGCGCTGGTCGCTGCGGATGGGGTGCTGATCCCGATGCAGGCAGAGTACTTTGCGCTCGAGGGTGTTTCAGAACTGCTCGACACCATCGAGCGGATACGGGCCGACTTGAATCCGGCGCTGGTAGTTGAGGGGGTGGTGATCACCATGTTCGATGAGCGGACGAACCTGGCGCAGCAGGTGGCGGAGGAACTGAAGAAATATTTTGGAGAGAAGCTGTGCACGACCACGATCCCGCGGAACATACGGCTGGCGGAGGCTCCGAGCCACGGGTTGCCGGCGCTGATGTATGACGTGCGCTCGCGTGGGGCGGAGAGCTACATACGGCTGGCGAAAGAGATCCTGGACCGGCAGGCGAGAGCGGCGAGCGGGCCGGGAGAAGCGGCTTAGATCGATTGACATAAATATTTATGTACGTCGATATGTTTACGGATAGCGAAGCTCCCGGTTCTCAGACAAAAGTCTTTACCACAGGGGGCACAGGGGAACACGGGGGCAGGACCTTGGGGGCGGGCCTTTAAGGAGACTACTTGATGACTACATCGAATGCGGCGGCTGATAAGACGGCGGAGAAGACGGGGACGGAGAAGGTTAGCGAGAAGCTGGCGGAGAAGCGGCGGGCTTTGGGGCGGGGACTGGAGTCTCTGCTGCCGGGGCCACGGGTGGTGACGGCGTCTCCCACTCTTCCGCAAAGTA
The DNA here is from genome assembly GCA_963779995.1 of uncultured Acidobacteriaceae bacterium. Classification (GTDB taxonomy): domain Bacteria; phylum Acidobacteriota; class Terriglobia; order Terriglobales; family Acidobacteriaceae; genus Acidiflorens. The sequence goes on from CAVZZY010000005.1 coordinate 41,270, forward strand.
CGCGGCAGGATGGGGCGCCCGCACCTGCTGGTTCTCAGTTCCCAGTTCTCAGTTCTCAGAAACCCGACTCGTCGCTTTCTTCTTCTGCCGTTTCTGCTGATTTCGCGGGTGGACGGGCGGGGACGCCCGTCGCTCCATCGGCGGCGTTAGCGGGCTGGGCGGGGACTGTTGACGAGTTGCAAGCGGTGGCTTCGGGGCAGACTGCGGATGGGGAGACGGTTTTTCTTCTGGCGCTTGATCAGATCGATCCCAACCCTTACCAGACGCGGAGGGCGTTTGATGAGGAGTTACTCGCCGAACTGGCCGCTTCGATCAGGGTGCAGGGAGTGTTGCAGCCGGTGGTGGTGCGTCCGGGGAAGGAAGGGCGGTTCGTCCTGATATTGGGCGAGCGGCGGTTGCGCGCGTCGAGGATGGCGGAGAGAACGACGATCCTGGTGATCGTGAGGCGGGTTTCGGAGCAGCAGGCAGCGGAGATGACGCTGGTGGAAAACCTGCAGCGGCAGGACCTGAATTGCGTGGAGCAGGCGGAGGCGTTCGCGAACTTGAGCACGCAGTTCAAGCTGACGCAGGAGGAGATTGGCGGGCGGGCGGGGGTGTCGCGAGAGACGGTGTCGAATTACATGCGGCTGCTGGCGCTGCCGGACGGCGTGATCGGGGCGCTGCAGAAGGGAAGGTTGACGTATAGCCACGCCCGGGTGCTGCTGCAGCTACGGGACAACGTCCGGATCTGGACGCTCGCGAAAAAGGTAATGGAGGAAAAGTTGTCGGTGGCGAAGCTGGAGGATCTGGTGTTCGGGGTGAGTGCGCCGATCGGACAGGGCGAGGCGAAGAATAAGGGAGGCGGGGCGCGGTGGGTGGATCCGAATGTGAAGGCGGCGCAGCGGACGCTGGAGGAAGTGCTCGGGATGAGGGTGCGGATCCGGGATCGGAACGGACGGGGCAAGATTTTGATCGAGTATGCGACGATCGACGATTTTGATCGGGTGGTCAGGATGTTGAAGGGGAAGTGAGGGGGCAGTTCTCAGTTCTCGGTTCTCAGTTCTCAGTAAGGACCGGACACTCTTGTAAGTACAACGTGTTTCACGTGAAACATTTCGAACCGGCGATATTATGCGTACATTCTTGTACATACATCGGCCGCATAACGACAATGTACAAGATTCCTGCCGCGCGCGAGTATTCCGCTTTCAGGTCACGAATGTTCCTCGACCTGAGGGGATGCTCGCCATGACCCAGCTGACAACCGCCGGGGAGGGGCAGATCACGGTTTCGATAGGCTAGCCTGTGGAAATCATTCTGACCCACTACCCTCGTCGCCATGTCTTTGCCAGCCGTGGCGATCAACCCTATAATTGATTTTTGGGCACGAGTCGACGGCGCCGACTGTGTCTGACTCGTGATTTCAGCTAACGTATTGCTGAACAGCCTCACTGAACGCCGTCACTAAACACCGTCACTTAGCACCAAGGAGACTTCATGTCCGCACCCAGCCGTCGTCCGGAAATTCGCCGGCGCCGCACGCGCGCAGAAAAAATCGCGAAGCTGCGCAAGCGTCTGGCCGCTGCTTCCGCTTCTAATGACAAAGACCGCCTCACTGCCAAGCTGCACCGTGCCGGGCTGGTTTCTCCGGGTAATCCATTGATCAAGAGCGCGTAGCTGGACAAGAAGCGAACGGACGCGGCGCGGGCACCCTCGCTCGCGACGAACTGCCCGTGACTCGATTTAAGGCATTACCCCCAAATTTCCAGCTGAGGAAATGCTTTTGGTTGCAGCGCGAGACGGCGGAACACAATTCGAGCTGCGCTCGAATGGACAGCCGAGGGCGGCTGTCCCTACGCAATTCTAACCGGCGTACACGATCTTCCCTCCGACTATGGTTGCTACTACTTTTCCCGTCAGTTGCCATCCATCGAAGGGCGTGTTTCTTGATTTCGAGCGGGACTTGGCGGCGTCGAAGGTCCACTTCTTTTTCGGATCGAAAACGGTAACGTCGGCTACCGAGCCGCGGACGAGGGAACCGCGGCCGCGCAGATCGAAACAGCGCGCTGGGCCGGCGGTGAAAAGTTCCACGATGCGGGCGATCGGAATCCGCTTTTCGCGGTGCAGCCTGGTGATCGCCAGCGCTAGCGCGGTTTCCAGCCCAGTGATGCCGAAGGCGGCGCGTTCGAATTCCATATCCTTTTCGTGGGCGGCGTGGGGAGCGTGATCGGTGGCGATGGCGTCCACCGTACCGTCGGCGAGCGCGGCCAGGATGGCCTCGAGATCGGAGGCCGAGCGCAGCGGGGGATTCATTTTGTAATTGCTGTCGTAGTCGCGCATGTCCTCGTCGGTGAGCGTGAAATGGTGCGGCGTGACCTCGAAGGTGACGCGCGCTTTGGCGCGCTTGCCGCGGCGCACACTCTTGAGCGCATCGGCCGTGGACAGATGGGCGACGTGCAGGCGGGCATTGGGAATGTGGGTGGCGAGCTGGACGTCACGCTCGACGATCGAGGCTTCGGCAGCCGCGGTCATGCCGCGCAAGCCAAGACGGAAGGAACGCGCACCGGCGTGGATGGAACAATTTTCGGTCATGCGCGTGTCTTCGGCATGCTGCACTACCGGGAAATTCAGCTCCCCGCTCAGGACCAGGGCTTCGCGCATGATGCTATCTTCGAGGATGGGCTTGCCGTCGTCGGTGACCGCTATTGCTCCAGCGTTGTGCAGCGCACGGAAGTCGGTGAGCGTGGCTCCCTTGCTTGCCCGGGTCGCGGCGGCGACGGCAAACACATTGACGACCGCGCCACGTTCGGGTTGACGAAGCCACTCGACCCACTCGACCGAATCGACCACTGGAACGGTGTTGGGCATGGTGCAGACGGAAGTGAAGCCGCCTGCGGCGGCGGCGGCTGTGCCGGTCGCGATGGTCTCTTTGTACGCCTGGCCGGGCTCGCGCAGGTGCGCGTGGAGATCGATGAAGCCGGGTGCGACGATGAGTCCGCGGGCATCGAATTTCTCGGCTTTTTCGTTCACGCCGCCCTTGATTTTGTTGGGAGGAGCAACTTCGGCGACGCGGCCATCTTTCAGAAGCACGTCCATGGGCGCGTCGATGCGCGCCGCCGGGTCGATGAGGTGGCCGCCCTTGATTAGCAGGCTGGTTCGATTTTTTTCTGCGCTGGTCATCGCATTTTTCCCATGGCCCGCGCCAGAATCGCCATGCGCGTGGGCACGCCGTTGCGCACTTCCTCGAGGATGCGGGCCTGGGCGCCGTCGGCGATTTCGCTGGTCAATTCGAGGCCGCGAATGATGGGGCCGGGATGCATCACGATGGCATCTTTCCTGGCCATCTTCAAGCGGGCCGGGTTCATCTGGTAGCGCGTGATGTATTCGAGGAGGTCGAGCTTCAGTCCGGAAAGACGCTCGCTCTGCACGCGCAGCAGCATGATCACATCGGTGCCGCGCAGGGCGTCATCAATGTGGCGGGTCACGCGTATGCCGGGAGCGAGGGTCGTGGCAATGTCGGGCACGAGTTCGGGCGGACCGCACAGAATGATCTTCACCCCGAATTTGCTTAGCAGGTGGCAGGCCGACCGCGCCACACGACTGTGAAAAATGTCGCCGACGATTGCGACCTGCAGGCCTTTGAAGGTTTTCTTGTTGCGCAGAATGGTGTAAGCGTCGAGCAACGACTGCGAGGGATGTTCGTGGAGTCCATCTCCGGCGTTGATCACGGGCACGTCGATGTGCTGTGACATTGTGTAGGGCGCGCCGGCGTTGGGGTGGCGGATGACGATGATGTCGGCGCCGACGGCGCGCACTGTGTATCCGGTGTCGAGGAGCGATTCGCCTTTCTCAATACTCGAACCGAAGGACTGGATGAGGACGGTGTGAGCGCCCATGGATTTGGCCGCGATTTCAAACGAGCTTCGGGTGCGGGTGGAAGCCTCGTAGAAAAGAAGCATCACGCGCTTGCCCTTGAGCAGGGGCCGCGGCTTGTCCGGATTCATGCGCCGGGCAAACTTCAAGATTCTCAGGATCTCGGCTGCTTCCAGGTGCTCGATGCCGAGCAGGGAACCGCGCGCTGGATTCATAGTTAACTTGTAATTTCCAATTTGTAATTTGTAATTTGAGGGCGCACGATGCGGATCCAAGTTTTCAATTACAAATTACAAATTAGCAATTACAAATTGGCATGCTGTTTTTCCATCAAGAGGACTTTCTCTGCGTCGTCGACCTCGCGAAGTTTGACCTCAATGATCTGATTTTCCGTTGTTTGCACCGTTCGTCCAATGAAGGCGGCCTCGATCGGCAACTCGCGATGGCCGCGGTCGATCAATACGCACAACTGCAAGCGCCGGGGACGGCCCGAGCGGAAGAGCGCGTCCATGGCGGCGCGGGTGGTGCGGCCGGTGTAGAGCACGTCGTCCACCAGCACCACCGACTTGCCGGTGATGGGAATTTCCATCTCGCTTTTCTGCACTACGGGCTTGGCGCCGAGAGTGGAAAGATCGTCGCGGTAGAGGGTAATGTCGAGCGTGCCGAGCAGCACCGGCTTCTTTTCGATGCGCTGAATAATTTTCGCCAGCCGCTCTGCCAGCGGAACTCCACGACGGCGGATGCCGACCAGGGCCAGATCTTCGACGCCATTGTTCTTCTCGAGAATCTCATGCGCCAGCCGGATCAAAGTGCGCTCGACCTCGGATGCGGACATGAGCTGCGCTTTCTGCTGGATCTCGACCGGACGGCCTGGCGTGCGTGCATTCATAAACGCAGCATCATACGCGTGCGGAAAGATGAGAGCAAGGCCGAGCCTGGACCCGCGCCGATTGTGCCTGAAACTACCCGCGGGTGTTGCGCGGCCGCATAAACCACGAGGCCAGCGCACCGCCAATGGAGGCGAGCACCAGGGCAACCATCATCACAAGCAAGAGGCCGATGGCGAGCCCCGCCGGAGTGAACAGACTCCGGATGCTGGCTTGGATGTCCGGGATTGAAGCGTCGGCCCCAATGGAGTGGGCAAATCGTGTCACGGAATCGATGTATTCCTTCTGGCGATGGAAAACGAAGATCCAGATGGTGAAATAAATGGACTGGATGGCGATGGCGACAACTCCCGCTGCTCCCCCCAGACGCGATCCGAGAGCGGGAGGAAGGACGCGTCCACCTTCATTACGGTAGAAATAGACAGCCAATGCTCCGGCCAGCAGAATGGCAATAAATGGAATAACCATTCCGATAAAAAAGCCCAGCACTCCGGCCTTGAGCGCGGCACGAACAGCGACTCCGCGGTCCATCCCGCTTCCTACCATCATGCTCGGGCGATCGAAATGCGCGGCTTGAACAGTCTCTGCGGAAAACTCGTCCGGCGCGGGATTCAAGCCGGCCGGAAGTCCATCATCCGGAATCGCAATTTGCACGTGGATTTGCGGAGCGCGGCATTGCGGACAAAACGGGCGGCCGTCCTCGACCGTGGTCCCACAATGCTGGCAAGGGTGTTCCACCTCTTTGAAGCTAGCGCAGAAAGCGACCGGAGAGCAAGGCAGGGGTGTAGTGGCTCAGTTTGAAAAGGAAGCGAGCCGAACGCGCAATTGCTGCCGGCAGACAGCAGGTCCTTCGCTTCGCTCAGGATGACAACTCTTTGCTTGATGCGGCGCAAGAAATGCTTGCTCAGAGGGCGACCAATCCGAGCCACTACCGATGGCCCGATCACCCGATGCCTCTAGATGGTGTCGTCCTTGCCCGTGTGCGTGCGCACGTAGACCAGAGCAAAGCGGGTTCCCCGGCTGTTGGGCTTTACCGCGACGATGTGCTGGTTTCCTTCGGTTCCAACCTTCAGCTCCACCGAGTCTTGGCCGTTGTTATTTCCACAGGAGACGGGCTTGGAACCTTCATCCTTGCCGGCCTTGGAATCCACGTCGTTCCAGGCGCCGTGGCACTGGATGGGTTTGCCATATTTCTGCAGCTCCTTGTCGTAGTAGGCGATGATTTTTTCGGGAGCGTCGTCGGAGACGAACTCCGCGGCCACCACTTTCAAGGAGAATCCCGGTATTGAAAGGTTTACATTGGCGCTCTTCTTGTCGTCGCTGTCGTCTTTCGGGGCGGGCTTGGCGCCAGGATAGAGCGTCAGGCCGGCGTCGCGAATGTCGGCTTGCTCGCTGACGTGCAGATCACCTACGGGAGACTTGATGTCAACGTGCGCGTCGCCATTCTTCTTGTCGTGCGCATCGATGCTGCACGCGGGAAGCACGCAGAGGGCGGCAAACAACGCACCCAGAGCCAGTTTTGCGGTAGCGCATCGGCTGAACATTTTACGCTTGAACGCCTTGCGTTTGAACATTGCAGGAACCTCCTGAGCTGGAATCGAAAGTGCTGGCAGGGTAAACATCCGCGATGACCTTGCCTTTAGATGGTGTCGTCCTTGCCCGTATGCACGCGGATATAAATCAGCGCGAAGCGGGAACCACGGTCCCTGGGCTTGAAGGTGACGACGTGCTGGGTGCCTTCAGTTCCTGCCTTCAATTCCACCGAGTCGCCACTTCCGCTGACATCACACCAGACCGGCTTGGAGGCATTGGCGGGTGTGACACTGACATTGAAGTTCATTTTCATTCCCCACTTGCCGCGGCACTGGATGGGTTTGCCATATTTCTGTAGTTCCTTGTCGTAGTAGGCGATGATTTTGTCGGGAGCGTCGTCGGAGATGAACTCCGCGGCCACCACTTTCAACGTGTATCCCGGAACCGAGAGGTTTACATTGGCGCTCTCCTTGTCATTGTCCTCTTTCGGAGCAGGCTGGGCTCCAGGATAGAGCGTCAGACCGATATCGCGGATATCGGCTTGCTCGCCAACGTGCAAGTCGCCCACTGGAGTTTTGATGTCAACGTTCTTCTCCCCGTTCTTGTTATCGTCGTTCGTATGGATACTACAAGCGGGAAGCACGCAGAGGGCGGCAAACAACGCACCAATGGTCAGTCTTGGGATAACGCCTCGGTTGAATGCTTTATGGTTGGACGTCTTATTGCTGAACATGGGAGGAACCTCCTGAGCTGGGTCGTCCTGAGATCGGCCGGGCGGGGCGATCGATCCCATCGCCTCGGGATGCGACGCCCGGAATCGTAACGGGGAGATGACCGCTGATCGGAATCTCGCCGAAGATCGCCTTCACGGCAGCGGTTTCCGACACGGTTGCATTGGAAAACGCGCACACATAATTCTCGATCGCGGGGAAATCCTGCACCACATAGGGATTGCCCATAGCGAGGACTACAGTACGCCGAGGGGCGCGATCGAGAATGGCGGTGAGTAGTGATCCGGTGGCGTCGTCGAGGGCAACGGTATTCTTCAACTCTTCATTCTTTAAGCCCCCCCCGGCGGCACGCATGGCCTTGCCTGCGGTCGGAACCACATAGACTGCAGCGATCACATGTTCCGCCGCTTCCACCGCTTCGACCACGGACGGCTTCATGCCGGCGGCCGAGCGCGCGTCGACGTAGATCACGCGGGCGCCAGGCACACGGGCTAGAATCTGATGTTCGAGCATGCGTCCGGAGTCGGTGCGCAGGTCGTCGAGAAAAATCACCGCGACCAGGCGGTTGCTCACCTCGGTTACTGATTGATACGGAAGCGCGGGCTTCGGGGTTCCAACAGAAGACGGCAGCGGGACCACTTTCCCGTTGTCGCGGACGAGGGTAATGGCTTCGTCGGCAATGCGCTGGCCGACGGCCACGTTCTCCGGCTTCGCAATCTTGACCGAGAGTTGATCGGGGTCCACCAGCCGCGCCTTGTTCAAGCCGAGGGAAGCCTTTAGTTCCAGAATCTTACGCACCGATTGATCGAGCCGCTGACGGCTGATTTCGCCGCTCTGCACGGCTTCGAGCAGGGAGCGGTAGCTGGCGTCGAGATCGGCCGGAATGATCAGCACATCATTGCCGGCGTTGAAGGAATCGACGGCTGCACGGCCGATATTCTGCGCGTACAGGCGCGTCAAGGCCGCCATGTCGAGGGCGTCGGTCACGACGATTCCTTTGAATCCCAATTCTTCTTTGAGCAGTCCGTCCACAATCGCCCTTGAAGTTGTGGCCACCCGGTTGGGAGCGGAATCGAGCGCGGGAACGGTTACGTGCGCCACCATCACGGCATCCACGCCCGCCTCGATGGCGCGCCGGAACGGTGGCAGCTCAACCGCATCGAGCCGCGCCAGGTCGCCGGTGACCTGAGCGAGGCCGAGATGAGAGTCGGTCGCGGTGTCGCCGTGTCCGGGAAAATGTTTTGCCGTGGTCAGCATGCTGCCCTGGTGAGCGCCGCGAATGTACGCCGCCACGAAATCGGCCACCTGCCTGGGGTCTTCTCCGAAAGAGCGCGTATTGATGATGGGATTCGCTGGATTGGAATTCACGTCGGCATCGGGAAATAGATTCCAATGCACTCCAATGGCTCTCGCCTCGAACGCGGTGATGCGTCCAAAGGCTTCGGCATTCTCTGGCTTGCCGGTCGCTCCAAAGGCCATGGCATGGGGGAAAACGGTCGCGCCATTCAGACGCATGGACACGCCGCGCTCGAAATCTGCCGCGACGATGAGGGGCAGCTTGGACGATTCTTGCAGCCGGTTGAGCAGGTTGGCGGCTACATCGGGATCGCTCTTGAGCAGGACGGCACCATCCACCGGAACGGTCATGACCAGCGATCCGATGTGATACTTGCGGATGTTGTCGCGCAGTTGAATGAAGATGGGGTCGGCGTCATTCAGGAATTGCGCCAGCACCTTGATGCCGAAGAGTTGGCCGACTTTTTCTTCGGTCGACATCTTGCGCAGCGTCTTGTCGGCCCACTTCTTACCGGCTTTGTCGAGATGGATGGGGCGGGGCTGCTGAAAGCGGCCTTTGTTTTTGTCTTGGTCTTTATCTTTGTCTCTAGCAAAGCCGAGCGAAGTTAGTAGTAGGGCGATCAGCAGCAGATGCCGGAACATGCCTTTGACAATAGCAAAAACGGATGGGAACGTCCTGCGAATGCCCGTTTCTCCACATCTCAAATTTGCAGCTCGATGAGTGCAATGCTTTCCGCCTGGATGGCGGGGTCGTCGCCGAACCCGGCCAGCCAATGCACATCCGGTTCTTGGCGGAACCAAGTGATCTGGCGCTTGGCATAGTTACGGTGCGCCTGCTGGGCCGCCGCGAGCGCCGACTTCCGATCGACTTCGCCGCGCAAGAACTGCAGCGCCTGTTTGTATCCCAGCGAGGCTAGCGGGCGGGCTTGAGGGCCATATTTCTTGAGCAGTCGTTCCGTCTCGGCGATCAGTCCTCCGGCGATCAGTCCTCCGCCAGGCAGTCCGTCATCAAACATCTTTGCGGCTCGCTGGTTGATGCGAGCATAAAGAGCTTTGCGTTCCGGATTGAGTCCGAGACGCAGAATGCGAAAGCCGCGGAGCGGTTCGCGTCCCTGGCGCCAAAGTTCGGTCATAGTTTGGCGAGAGGTTGGGCGCGAGGTCCTTTGCGAGGCCAGACACACCTCGATTGCCCGGATCACCTTGGGAACGTCATTGGCGTGAATGCGGTTCGCTGCCGCAGCGTCGAGCCGCCGCAGGATGCGATGCAAGTGCCCGGGACCGTGCTTCTCCGCGCGGCTGCGCAATTTGTTGCGCAGCTCTTCGGAGCGCTCGGGGCCGGAAAAAAGTCCTTCCAGCAGAGCGCGCAGATAGAGTCCGGTGCCTCCGGTGACGATGGGCAAGTGTTTCCTGTGCTCGCTTTCCCTTAGAGCGATTTCGCGCAGAACTATCTCGCGCAGAACCTGCCGCGCCTGGCGGGCATATTCTCCGGCGGTAACGTCGGCGAGCGGATCTACGCAATCGAGCAGGTGATGCGGAATTTCGGCTTGCTCGGCCGCGCTGGGCTTGGCCGTGCCGATTTCGAATTCGCGGTACATGGCAACCGAATCGCAGTTGACGATTTCTCCGTGGAAGCGGCGCGCGAGGGCGAGCGCCAGAGCTGTCTTGCCGCTGGCCGTGGGACCGAGGACGACTACGACCAGGGGCTCGCGGTCTAATTTCGGCAAGCTCTTCGGCAACTTTAGCGGGCGCTCCACGGGATGTACCGCCAGTAGCGGATGATGGTGAGAATGAGCAGCAAGACCGCCATGAGAAGCAATCCGGTGGCTTCGGCGGCGTAAATGGCATGGTGCTGGTGATGCTCGCTGTCGTGGTGCTCGTGGTCAGCTGCCGGCTTGGGCGGAACGGGGGAGTTCACGCGGATATTGTAGCTTTTTCGGTCGTTAGTCGTTGGCAAACCGTTCATCGCGAACGACTGACGACTTGAACCGCCGAACGATTGCCGGAACGGATTAGGCCAGCAGTTTCGCTGCTTCCTTGGCGTAGTACGTCAGGATCATGCTTGCTCCGGCGCGGCGGATGGAGACGAGCGCTTCCATCATCACCCGCTCCCGGTCGATCCACTGGTTGCGGGCGGCGGCTTCGATCATCGCGTACTCTCCGGATACCTGATAGGCCGCCAGCGGCAGGTCGAAACGGTTGCGGGCCGCGGCAATCACATCCAGGTAGGGCATGGCTGGTTTGACCATGATCATGTCCGCGCCCTCTTCGATATCCAACTCGATCTCTCGCATTGCCTCGCGAACGTTGGCCGGGTCCATCTGGTAGGAACGGCGATCTCCGAACTGCGGCGCAGAATCCGCCGCCTCGCGGAACGGGCCGTAGAAACCGGAGGAGAACTTCGCCGCATAGGAAAGAATGGGCGTATTTTCGAAACCGGCGCCGTCGAGCGCGGCGCGAATCGCTCCGACCCGTCCATCCATCATGTCCGAGGGCGCGATGATGTCCACGCCCGAGCGGGCCAGCGAAACCGAGGTGCGCGCCAGCAACTCCAGGCTGGCGTCATTCACGATCTCGTACTCAGGTTCTGCCGCCACGTGGGACGCCGCCGCGGCCATCTGTTCGATAACCCGCTCCTTTTCCTCAGGACTCCTGACCGCGACTGCCATCGCCTTGCTAAAGTCTCTTGCCGCCGCGCCCAGGGATTGCGGCGTGCCCGCTTGATCCACGATGCCGCAATGCCCATGGGACATGTACTCGCACAGGCAAACGTCGCCCATCACCACGACGTCCCGCACCTCGCTCTTGATGGCGCGCGCCGCCCTCTGCACGATGCCATCCTCGGCCCAGGCGCCGGTGGCGACTTCATCCTTTTTCTCGGGCAGCCCGAACAAGATGACCGACAACACTCCGAGGGCACGCGTCTCGCGCACTTCCTTCACGGCCTGGTCAACCGAAAGGTTGAAGACTCCGGGCATCGAGCGCACTTCTTTCCGGATTCCGGTTCCGGGGCAAATAAATAGTGGATACACAAAGGATTCAGGCGTCAGCCGGGTTTCGCGGACCAGGGTGCGCAGGGTTTCAGTGCGCCGCAAACGGCGCATGCGGTTAGCGGGGAATGCCATAACACGAATTCTAGCAGCAGCGGCCCGAACTGCGACCGACGCGATCGCGCAAGTTGGGACCGTGCTCGACGGTTCTAGTTCCCGGAGCGCGGCGGCCTTTTTACCGGGGGAACTTTGCCGCGGCGATCCCAAATCATCCAACGGACGCGAGAGTGGAATATCGGCGGGCCGTCCAGCGTCGCCGCAGGCATGTGAAACTGCACGTTGATGAAAGCTTCCTGTTGAAATCCCGACGGCGGAAATGACGTGCTCCTCACCATTTCTATGGCCGCGCGGCTCAAGTCGCGGTCGGAGGTTTGCAGCGCTTCCGCGTCCAGCACGCTGCCGTCCTGGGCATCGAGAGTCGCGTGTACGATCACGGGCTGGAAAAATGGCGAGGTCGGGGCATCGGAAGGATCGACGCGCACGGGAAAGCGACTGGGCGATGCCAACGTGAACGACTCGCCCGCGTCCGCCATTTCCGGCGCCAGCTTAAAGAGATTCGGATCGAGGTTGGGGGCGTCTTCGAAGCTTTCCACACGCACCTGCACTGCGGGGCGGCCGTCTTCGAATATGGAAATCTGCCGCGGAAGAGTGTGGCCGTGAAACGGCGCGGCGTCGCTGTAGTCGTAGAGTGCGTAAATTCCCGGCGCTTCGGACCACATCTGCAAGAGGCCGGTAGCGCGATCGATGCAGTATTCCCGTTCGACCCAGGAGCGCGGCGCGGGATTGGGCGGGATGGAAGCGCTGAACAGCAGGCACGACATTGCCTTGCCGTCGCGCTCGACATCCGCGGCGCGGATCGCAGACGCGCCCGCGTTACGCATGATCGGCCAATGCAGGGCGGAACGGACCAACTGCACCCGCAAGGGAACCGGTTCGGAGGGATTCGTGCCATAGACGCGCCCGTCAGCTCCGATACGAATCACGACGGAATCTCCCAACTGTGTCATCCAGCGCCAGTGCGCTCCCCCGTCAGATATCTCATCCATCGTCCATTCCCCCTCCATTTCAGCCGCGCCGTTGGTTTCAAATGAAGCTTTGAGCGCGTAGGGAGTGGAGATGTCATGCAGATTGAAGTTTTGTCGAGCGCGATCGAGAAGATCGAGCGCGGCGGAGCGATCGGCCGGCTTGGTGAGAGTGCGCGGCTGGCGCGTCACCAACTCGTGCGGATCGGGGGGTGGAGGATTGGTCTGCGCGAAGATCGCTGGAATGAAGATGATGCAAAACAGGGACGCAGTGAACCATCCAAATCTAGAACCAAAGAGCTGGGTGACGGTTCGCATCGGGCCTCCTCAAATCCAGCGAATACCAGCGGGGGACCGCGCACGATTCTAATCAAAAGTAGCCGCGAGTTGCAATTGGCGATATGGAGAGCCGCGCGTCCCTGACAGACGGGCGAGACGCCCGTCTCTCCATCGACTAACTGTAGTAGCTTGAACTCGACTTTGCGGACAACCTTGGCAAGGCTCCATTTATCGGACAGGGACTGGTGCCCGATTGGGGGATTTTGAGTGCAATTGATTCCATAACAATGTCGGCTCCGACGCCCGAGTAAGCTTTGGTGGTGCGAAGCAACCAAGGCCCGGGAGAAAGGAGCCGAACGATGATCATTATAGGAGCGGATTACCATCCGGGCTTCCAGCAAATTGCGTTTGTCGATACGGACACGGGTGAGCTGCAAGAACGGCGGCTGGAGCATCGCGAGGACGCGGAAAAGTTCTATCGAGATCTGGCCGCGCAAGAACTCAAAGTGCGTGTCGGGATGGAAGCGAGCGGGCACGCTCGTTGGTTTGAACGGCTGCTGGGAGAGTTGCAGTTTGAGTTGTGGATTGGGGATGCGGCCGAGATCCGCGCGAAGCGAGTGCGGAAGCAGAAGACGGATCGCCAGGACGCGCAACTGATCCTGCGCTTGTTGCTGGAAGATCGCTTTCCCCAGGTGTGGGTCCCAAGCTGGGAGAATCGCGATCTGCGGCAACTGTTGTGGCATCGGCACCGCATGGTGCAGGCGCGCACGCGGATCATGAACCAACTGCAAGCGGTAGCGCTGAACGAAGGGCTGTGCTGCAAAAAGAAGTTGTGGCGGGACGCGGGACGAGAGCAACTGGAGTCGTTTCGCTTAGCGCCCTGGGCGAGCCGACGACGGCACGATCTGCTGGAGTTGTTGGACCGACTGACTCCGACGATTGCCGAGTTGACGCAGGCCATCGAGCAGGAGGCGGAGAAGTGTCCGGCGGCGCGACGCTTGCAGACCCATCCTGGAGTGGGGGCACTGACCGCGCTGGCCTTCGTGCTGATCCTGGGCCGAGCGGATCGGTTTGAGTGTGGCAAGCAGATCGCGAGCTACCTCGGTTTGGTACCGTCGGAAGAGTCCAGCGGGCAGCGACGGCGGTTGGGACACATCACGAAACAAGGCAACTCGCTGTTGCGCTTTCTGCTGGTGGAGGCGGCGCAAGTTACGGTGCGCAGCGATCCAGAATGGCGCAACCGGTATTTTCACCTCGTGCTGCGACGCGGACGGAAGATCGCCAAGGTCGCGATGGCACGGAGACTGGCGGTTCGTCTGTACTGGATGTGGCGCAAGGGATGGGATTACCAGCAGTTGAAAAAGGTCGGTTCGCACGCGGGAGAGCCCGGACATCCCGATGCTGTGCAGTCCAACACCGAGTAATTGATTGGGCATCCCGCTCCCCTTCACGGGGGAGTTCGAAGTAGTAATCATGATCGAAAGTGTGACCGAAGAGATGGATGGGTCGGACCGAGTTTCCTGACCTGAATCGATTACGAGCGAGCCTTGGTTGGTAGAGCAAAAGCAAGAGCTTCAACGAGAGCGAAATGGCGCACTCTTCCGAGTGCACGGAGCAGTACGCTCAAAAAGTGTTTGACAGCGCCGACATTGTTAGAGACGGGATGTTTCAACAGCAACCAACGTACACGTTGTAAATTACGCTAATGCCGCCCCCATCCCAAAGCACATACGTTACTTCTTGGGAGTTGAAACGCTCAGCGGAAAGGAGGCAATCAGATACTTGGCCTGGTCGCTGTCGATCGCAGCAAGAAACAAGTTCGCGTCGGCTGCTTCTCCGTAAACGACTCGCGCATTGAAGTAATAAACCTTTCCTGACTCCGCGGTGAAATGCACGAGGCCCACGGGATGACCCCGATGGGACTGCACATTCGCACACACATGATGCTCTCCCGGCCCTACGGACACGCCGAAATAGGAACTGTTCTTGTTTGCACCCACCCATGTTCCGTCCAATCCAATCATGGTCGTCACGCCGAGGGCATCTGAGCCCTTTTCCTGAATGAAGTAAACCCACGCCTTGCCCGGTTCGGGCTGCGCCAGTGCGTGTTGGGATTCGTCCAGTTTCACGTTGAAGCTGACCTTCTCGGGGCCGCAGGCTGCAGTAGCAACGGCAGGCGTTACCTGGGCAAATGCGGATACGGCAAAAAGCATAACCAAGGCGATGATTCTCATGGCCTTCCCTCCACTCGGGCGCTTGCCTGTTTCAACTGACTATAGCCCTGTTTGAAGATAACTGTTGTAAACAGGCGTGTCTGTTGAAAAAGTCCCTCAGTTGATGCTTGCGGCGGTGCAGCGTTCACGTTATAAGCAGGCCAGAGTTCTCGATGCCGCTTTTCACCATTCCCTTTGGAGGCCTGCTGCCCATGATGGGACACCAATCCCGCTCGGAGTCGCTGTTCTACTACTTCCGCCTGGAAGATCAAGTTCCTGAAAATCATCTGCTGCGCCTGATCGATCGCCACGTCAACTTCGACTTTATTCGAGCCAAGTTGAAGGACTCCTACAGCGACACGGGAAGGCCATCCATCGATCCCGAACTGTTGCTGCGCCTGCTGCTGGTCGGCTATCTCTACGGCGTCACGAGCGAAAGGAAACTAGTGGAAGAGCTGCGCATGCATCTGGCGTGGCGATGGTTCACGGGACTGGGGTTCGATCAGGAGATTCCGCATCACTCTACGTTTTCCAAGAACCGGCATGGACGATTCCAGGAATCGAATCTGTTTCAGGCGTTAGCACAACTTTCCCTCTTCCATTCGCCTTTTACCGAGTCAATGAGTGAAATTGAGATGTTACAACAGTTGTCGTCAGCGGCAGACCGAGCCAACCCGCAACTTGTTCAGATGGTCGTCGAGGCGCTGTACTCCCATCGTCCACGGAATCTGAAGGAATCGAACTCGAAAAAGGGCCGCCCATCCATGCGACTGAATTAAGCGATCTGGCGCGATGTCTATTCCAAAGCGATTCTGTTCGGTCTGGCACGCAAAAAAAGTGCAGTACCTGCCTCTTCCTTCCCCAACGATGCTGTCGAAAATGAGAACCGATAGCCCGCTTTGCTGTCCCTCGATTACATTCCAGACCTGTCTAATTCGTCTGTCGTCGACTAGCCAGTGAGGAAACGAAACGGGAAGAGCAGCTTGATCTGGGGGGAAGAAGATGTCCGCCATCCTGAAAAGGGAGGACCGATATACTGGAAGCCCCATCTGGCAGCGAGAGCGCGCATAGCCCGTGCGCGAAACATGTAGGGGATTCGGATCAGGCCAAAGATCAGTGTCAGCAGGGCCAGCGCTGGAAGGAATTTGAGAAGTATCACAGCGGCTATTCTCATTCGCTCACAGCATCATGTCTAGTGTAACTGTCGAAACCAGGCCTCACTCAAGATCCCTCACCGAGGGGTCTGCCTGACAGTTAGCGACCCCACCCGACGGCGCGCTCGAAGGTTACCGTAGTAACCTCCGGTAACCTACCCGTGATCTAAACATCTGGCGGCGAACGTCATATGATGCGACGTGATGTCCAGGCTCCACATCTCGGCGCTGGTCTCGGGAGTTGGACTGCTGGTGGCGTTTGCTTTGGCTCCCGCAGTGTTTCCCAACGCCTACTTTCGCGTGGCCATGGGAGACCTGACTCCACTGCTGGCGATCACGGCTGCCGTTATCGTCTCCGCCCGAAACGCCTTTGACAGCCGTGGGCATACACGCCTGTTCTGGGGTCTAATCACGGCGGGCATGGGTATGTGGTGTTTCAACCAGGCCAATTGGGTGTGGTTTGAAGTGCTGGTTCGAAAGCCGGTACCCGACCCGTATTGGGGGGATGTCGTGTTGTTTCTGCACATTGTCCCCATCATGGCGGCCGTGGCCATCCGCCCGCACCAGGCCGATGAACGCGAGGGGTTGTTGCCGAGCGCGCTGAATGTCCTGATTCTGCTGGTGTGGTGGGTCGCGGTCTACGCTTTCTTTGTTTTTCCCGACGAATACATCGTCACCAATGTCGCGCTCTACAGCCCGCGTTGGAATCTGTTGTATGTGGTCGAAGGACTGATTTTGATTGCCGTGTCAGCATCGGCGTTTTTCGCCAGTTCCGGATCGTGGCGCGTGCTCTATCGCAACATTTTTTTGGCCAGCGTTTTCTACACCTTCGTTTCGGAAGCCATGAATGCCGCCTTCTTGCGCGGCGTCTACAAGACTGGCGGTATTTACGACCTGCCGTATCTCGCCTCGGGGCTGGGGTTCTTCTGGGTGGCCATGGCCGGGCGGCGCTGCCTTGGCGATACCCAGGTGATGCCATCGATCGCTCGGGCCAGCCGCCCGGTCGCCCCTCTACTAGCGAAACTCGCTCTGCTCTCTCTGCCCCTGATGGGATATTGGGCACTATTCCTGAGCCAGGAGCAGGCTTACCTGCGCCAGGTCCGTTTTGGCGTGGCCATGGGCGGCGTCGCGCTGCTGGCCTTTGTGATTTTTCTCCAACAACAGCTGCTGGACCAAAAGCTTCTGGATTTGCTCAAGCGTTCGCGCCGGAGCTTTGACAACCTCCAGCGGCTGCAGGGAAGAGTGATTCAACAAGCCAAGCTGGCTTCGCTCGGAGAACTGGTCGCGCTCGCCGCGAGCGAACTGGAGTTCCCGCTCTCGGCTATCTTGAACAGCTCGGAAAGGATGGCTGCCAGCAGCAACCTGAGCCGCGAACAACTCGCCAACGCGCAGAAAATCGGGCAGCAGGCGCGGCGCACGCGCGAACTGGTCAGCGATCTGCTCAGCTTCGCGCAGCAGACTCCGGGAGAAAAAAGTCCTCTCGAACTAAAGCCTCTTCTGCAGCGCGCGGTTCAAATGGAAGGATTCAAGCTCGAAAACAAGAAGATCAGCCTGAGCGTGGAAAGCAATGACAAGGTCCCCCTGCCTCGCGTCCTGGGCAACGCCAACCAACTCTTGCAGGCCTTTGTTCAGATCGTCGAAAACGCCGTGGACGCATTGCAGGAAATCGGCGGCGGACGTCTGCAGATCTCGCTCTGGCGCGAAGCGGAAGAAGTCGTCGTCCAGTTCGCCGACTCCGGCCCGGGGCTGCGCGATCCCGAGCGCGTCTTCGATCCTTTTTACACCACCAAGCCGGTGGGCAAAGGCACCGGTCTCGGACTCAGCGCCACTTATGGCGTAATCCAGGACCACAAGGGGCAAATCACATGCAACAATCGCCCCGAAGGCGGGGCCATATTTGAAATTCGCCTGCCCGTGCTCAAGATCGCCGCGCCGCTTGCCGAAGCGGCCCGGGTCTGAGTCTGGACAAGTATTTCTTATTCCACAATGAATGTTCGGGGCGTGACGTCTGGCCCTCAGGGGCTAAAGCCCGCATTTCTTGCAGCCCTGAGCGGCACGGCTAAAGCCGTGCCCTTCCCAAAAACCCAACCCAAGACCTTCCCAAAAACCTAACCCAAGACCATTTATTAGACCAGTCACCGCTATCCACCACTGGCCACAATTGCATCGGCCACTTGTGCCGCCTCCACCGCAAATCGCACGTCGTGCGTCCGGATGATGTGCGCGCCTTTCAAGATCAAAACTGTTTCTGCAGCCAGCGTCCCATAGAGCCGCTCGCCAACGCCCGCGTCTATATGCTTACCATCGCGATCCTTGCCGTCGCGCGCCAGCATTCGCCCAATAAATGATTTGCGCGACACTCCTGCCAGCAGCGGAAATCCCATCTGCTGCAGCTCGGCGAAGTGCGCCAGCAACGGATAGTTCTCCTCGAAACGCTTGCCGAAGCCAAACCCCGGATCCAGCACCAGGTGATCGCGCTTGATGCCCGCCAGGGTCGCCGCTTCCGCCCACTGCCGCAAGTCCCGCTTCACCATGAGCACCGGATCGCCAATCGGCGGCAACGACTGCCATTCTTCCGGCCGCCCGCGGGTATGCATCAGCACTGCTCCGACTTTGAGTTCAGCCAGCGTTTTCGCCATCTTCGGATCCCACCGGAAGCCACTGACATCGTTCACCACCTCGGCCCCGAGTTCGACCGCCGCGCGCGCCACGCTTGCCTTGTAGGTATCGACACTAACCACCGCATCGGGCCGTCGCCGCTTCAAATCGCGGATGACGGGCAGCACCCGCCTCCGCTCTTCTTCTTCTGATACGGGCTCTGGCGCGCCCGGCCGCGTCGACTCTCCACCCACGTCAATAATGGTCGCGCCTTCGTCCAGTAACTGCTCGGCGCGGACTACGGCCTTTTCGGCATTGATGTAGAGTCCTCCGTCGGAAAACGAGTCGGGAGTTACATTGACGACGCCCATGATCAGAGTGCGCCGCCCCAACTCGAGGACGCGAGAGCCCACTTTCCACTGAAAAATCGCCCGCATGTTACGGCTATTCTAGTGGAGCGAGGGGCGTCGCGCCGGTTCGGCAGTTTGGCAGCCCCTTCGACTTCCCCCTCGGCTTCGCTCGGGGCTTCGGCAAAACAGGGCAGGCTCGCGGGGACGCCCGGCTCTCCATTTTTCGGATGTTACAATCCACTGCATGCTTCGCCGGCGGTCAGTTGCGCCTCTCGTTCCCATCGTGCTCCTGCTGGTTGCGAGGCTGCTGGCCGCACCCGGCCAATCTTTGCAGGTTCGGCCGCTAGCGGATCGGATTGCGGAAGTGCTCAGCGCTCCCGATCTTGCCCGCGGCTTCTGGGGGATCGAAGTCGTTTCTCTGTCGTCCGACAAAACGCCGGGCATAACGACGGGCAAAACGTTGTACTCGCAAAACGCCGACAAACTCTTCACTCCCGCTTCGAACACCAAGCTTTTCACCACCGCCGCGGCGCTGGCGCTGATCGGTCCCGATTACAAGTTCCGCACCACCGTCGAAACCACCGGCACTCTCGACCGCTACGGCCGGCTGAACGGAGATCTCGTTCTGGTCGGCCACGGCGATCCCAATCTTTCCGGACGCGAACTGCCCTACGACCTCAAAACCCAGCGCAACGACGATCCCATTCAAGCTCTCGAAGCGCTGGCCGACGCGCTGGTGCAAAAAGGCGTGAAATTCATCGACGGCGACATCGTGGCGGATGACTCCTACTTCGCCTTCGAGCGCTTTGGCGAAGGTTGGAGCCAGGATGACCTGGTCTGGGCCGACGGCGCTCCCGTTTCCGCGCTGACGGTCAACGACAACGTAGTCTTCGTCAACATTCTGCCCGCCGACCGGCCCGGCGAAAAGGCGTTCGTCAGCGTCAAGCCCTTCGCCGATTACTATCGCCTCGACAATCGCATCATCACTACTCCCGCCGGCACCGGACGCAAGTTCTTTGTCAACCGCGAGCCGGGATCGACTGTGCTGACCCTCTGGGGCAATATGCCGCTCGATGACGCCGGTGCGAATGAAGCTCTCGCCATCGAAGATCCCGCCGAGTTCGCCGCCGGGCTGTTCCGCCAGTTACTCGAGAAACGCGGCATCGTAATTTACGGGCACCAGCGCACTCGCCACACCGAACTCGCCACGCTTTCCACCTTCGGCGTGAACGCCGTCGCGCCGTCGCGCGGAGGCAGAGTTGGCGACAAAGACGACGACGGCCAGGCGCGTCCTCTTAAAAGCGATCAGCCGATCACGCTTGCCAGTTACGAATCGAAGCCACTACTGCAGGATATTCGCGTGATCAACAAGGTCAGCCAGAACCTGCACGCCGAAATTCTGTTGCGCCTCCTGGGACGCGAGCGTGGCAACGCCGGAACAGTTGAAGGCGGCCTCGAGGTTCTTCGCGGATTTTTGACTAAGGCCGGGGTCTCTAGCGACGAGTATGTTTTTTACGACGGCTCCGGACTATCGCGCCAGAACTTAGTAACTCCGCACGCCATTGTTCAGTTACTGCGTTATTGCTCGACGCAACCCTGGGGCGCCGACTATAAGGCGACGTTCCCGGTCGCAGGGGTGGACGGCTCACTCAACGAACGCTTCACGTCTCCCCGGCTGCGAGACCGCATTGTGGCGAAGACCGGGTCGCTGGGCGGAGTGAAGGCACTTTCCGGATATGCCACCACCGATGGCGGACAAGTGGTTGCCTTCTCGATACTCTCGAATAACTTCAATCTACCGGCGAAGCGAGTTACGGACGCGATTGATGAGTTAGTCCAGGCGATCGTCGACGACGCGCCGGCGGGACACTAGGAGTATGGAGGGCTGTAAAGCCTTTACCACAGGGGACACAGAGGACCACAGGGTCGAGCCTGAGCTGGCATATTCATCCGAGTATTCCCATCTTCTTCCCTACGCGCTCCAGCACTTCGAGCGCCTGCTGCAATTCTTCTTTCGTGTGCGTGGCGGTCATGATGGTGCGCACGCGCGCTTTGCCTTCGGGGACGGTGGGAAATGCGATGCCGGTTCCGAGCACTCCTTCTTGGAATAATTCGCGGGAGAAATCCATGGTGCGGCGCCCGTCGCCAATGATGATGGGCGTAATTGGCGTTTCGCTTGCGGGAGTGGTTTGTCCTCCGATGTTGAAGCCGAGCAGGCCGAGTTCTTTTTTCCAGAAGCGCGTGTTGGCCCAGAGCTGCTCCATCCACTGCGGCTCGGTTTCGAGGACATCGAAAGCCGCAATGCAGGCGGCCGCGACCGACGGCGGATGCGATGTCGAAAACAGAAAGGGCCGGGCGCGGTGATAGAGATAGTCGATCAAATCGCGCGTGCCGCAGACGTATCCGCCTAACGCACCGATCGCCTTCGACAAGGTTCCGACCTGAATGTCAACGCGCCCGTGCATTCCGAAATGATCGATCGTGCCGCGTCCGTTGCGGCCGAGCACGCCGGAAGCATGCGCGTCGTCGACCATCATGATGGCGCCGTATTTCTCGGCGGCCTCGCACAGGCCGGGCAGCGGGCCTATGTCGCCATCCATCGAGAAGACACCGTCGGAGATCAGCAGCTTCCTTCCCGGCTGGTTCTTCACGCTGGCGAGTTGCTCCTCGGCGTGGGCGACGTCTTTGTGACGGAAGACGAGAATCTTCGCGCGTGAAAGACGGCAGCCGTCGATGATCGAGGCGTGATTGAGCTCGTCGGAGATAATGAAGTCGTCTTTGCCGAGAAATGCGGAAACCGTTCCTGCGTTCGCCGT
Organism: uncultured Acidobacteriaceae bacterium; assembly: GCA_963779995.1. Classification (GTDB taxonomy): domain Bacteria; phylum Acidobacteriota; class Terriglobia; order Terriglobales; family Acidobacteriaceae; genus Acidiflorens. The sequence goes on from CAVZZY010000005.1 coordinate 63,048, forward strand.
GAATCCAGACTGGAACACCACGCAGGCCTCGACGTTCTTGAAGCGCGCGATCTTCTCTTCCAGTTCCATGTGGATTTTCATGGTGCCCGCTATGGTGCGCACGGCGCCCGATCCGACGCCATACTTGCGCGTGGCTGCAAGGGCCGCTTCGCGCAGTTTGGGATGCGTCGTGAAGCCGAGGTAATTGTTCGAGGCGAGGTTGATGACTTGCTTGCCGTCGAAAGTGCAGATCGGCGCCTGCTCGTCTTCCAGGACGCGCAGTTTGAAGTGCGTGCCCTTGGCCTTGAGTTCGTCTAGTTCATCGGTCAGGAACGAGAGGGGGTTGGTGCGCGTGGCTGTGGGCATGGGTCACCTCGTATCCGTATTCGCAATTAGTCTACAACTCCACAACAAGCCGCCTCGGATCACTTTGGCAAATTGTCGAAAAACGCCCTTCTTTTTCTGCGCAGTTCCCTTGCGCTCGTCGGAAGTCTCCTGGCGATTTTCTCGGTGTGCTTGAAGAGCCACACCAAAACGAAGTAGAACATGAGTGAGAACACGACTAAGGTTATGAGAAGAGTCACAAAACCGAGGGTCGGATTAATCAGTCGCCAGAAAGACAGTCTCCACACAATGAGTGCCGAGACAGCGGCGATCGGAACCGCTAACACAACGAAGCCGGCTCGCAACGCGGAAAATTGCCAGGGAGGTTTTTCCGGTTTCAACATACTGTCTCCTTGCGGGTCACCATGACTATACCTTCATACGGGCTCGTTCTTCTTCGGGTGTCCGAGCGCTGCAATCGTTCCCTTGGTAGCACGCAAATAGTCGCCAGGCGCGATCAGAATCTGCAGGCCGCGAATGCCCGCTGAGATGGAAACTACGTCGAACAGTTCGATAGTTTCGTCTACGTACACGGGAAAGTCGCGCTTGGCCGCGAGCGCGGTCACTCCGCCGCGAATGTAGCCGGTTAGCGCTTGCAGTTCCTTCACTGGGACGAGCTGAATCTTTCTTTCTCCCGCCGCGGCCGCCAGCGCTTTCAGATTGAGTTCCTGATCGCCGGGGATGACCGCCATGCAAATTCCGTTGCGGTCGCCTTTTCCTTCAACCCGGGCGACCAGCGTCTTGAAAACCTGCTCCGGCGGCAAGCCGATCTTGGCGGCGACCGTCTCCGCGGCGAGGTCGTTGGGATCTACATCGTACTCGCGCAGTTCGTAGCGGATTCCCAACCGATCGAGCAGGCGCGCGGCGTTAGTTTTCGGAGTCGGTTTCACGTTGTATAGTGTCCAATGATTCGTTGAGGAGGCTTATCGTGCGTCTTCTGCTCCATTGGATTCTAAGCGCTGTAGCGGTGTGGATCGTCGCCCACGTAGTGCCGGGCATTAGCGTGAGCGGGCCGGTGGCGGCTCTGATCGCAGCTGCGGTCATCGGTTTCGTCAACGCAACCCTTGGATTGCTGCTCAAGATCCTCACCTTTCCGCTGACGATCGTGACGCTCGGCCTGTTCTGGTTCGTGATCAACGCGCTCATGCTTGAAGTGGCGGCGGCGTTCGTGCGCGGGTTCCAGGTGCGAGGCTTTGTCGCGGCTTTTGTCGGCGCCATCCTGCTGAGCATCGTGAGTTCGATTTTGCAGTGGCTGATCATGCCGAGGCGCAGCGCGCACTAGGAGGTTTGAAGGCGCGGCGAGCGGCCGAGCTGCGCTCGGCTTGGACGGGGCAGAGCCCCATCCCCACACACAGGCCCGTCCCCACACAACTTTGCTTGTTTTCAAAGAACTGAGATTTTAATTATAAGGCGGGGCTTCCGCGCAGCGCGGCGAACACACCCTGCACTTGGCGCTCGGTTGCATCGAGCGATCCGGAATTATCGATTACGAAATCTGCGGCTTTGATTTTTTCTTCGTCGGGGATCTGCGCGGCCATGCGGCGCGTTACTTCGGCACGGGCGGCGTCTTCCGAAATTGCGAGGCGGCGGGCGAAACGCAGAATGCGCTGTTCGGGATGGCAGGTCACGACGATTAAACGGTCGAAACGGCTGGCGGTGCCCGCTTCGAGGATCAGGGCGGCTTCGACGATCGCGATGCCCTTCGGATCGTGCTGGCTGATCTCTTTCAGCCATTCGTTTTCTTGTTCGATCACGGCGGGATGAACGATTTCGTTGAGTTCCTTGACGCGCGGTGGCGCGCCGCCGGGGACGCCGAACGCGGCTTCGGCTAGGCGGGGCCGGTTGATGCTTCCGTCGGGATTCAGGATTTCGCGGCCGAAGCGTTGGACGACTTCCCGATAGACGGGGCGGCCGGGATCCATGAGCCAATGCGCGACGGCATCGGCGTCGGTGAGGTGTGCGCCGAGTTTGACAAACATCTCGCCGACGACGGATTTGCCGCTGGCGATGCCGCCGGTGAGGCCGAGTTTTAGCAAGGGGTGCTCACGGTAAATCCGTCGTTGGTCGTTGGTCGTTGGTCGTCGGTTGTCGGTCGCCGGTCGTTCGCTATTCGCTATTCGTCATTCGGCCCGAGGTAGGTTCGACTATCCCAGACAACTACGCCCGGCTCAACTCGGGATGTCTGAGTCCTCTTCGCAGCATGGCGGCCTTTACCGTGTTGGCCATCAGCATGGCGATGGTTAGCGGGCCTACGCCTCCGGGAACGGGCGTGATGGCGCCGGCGATTTCGGCTACCTCGGGGTGCACGTCGCCTACCAGGGTTGAGCCTTTGGCCAGGAACGTTTCTTCGCGCTTCTTGTTTCCGGAAAAGAAACGGTCGAATTCCTTTGGATCGGTGATGCGGTTGATACCTACGTCGATCACGGTGGCTCCCGGCTTCACGTAGTCGCGGGTGACCATGCCGCCCCGGCCAATCGCCGCTACCAGGATGTCGGCGCGGCGGCAGACTCCGGGCAGATCGCGCGTTTTCGAGTGGCAGACGGTGACGGTGGCGTTCTGATTGAGCAGCAGCATGGCTACGGGCTTGCCGACAATGTCGCTGCGTCCGACGACCACGGCTTCCTGCCCGGCGATTGGAATCTGGCTGCGGCGCAGAATTTCCATGACGCCGGCCGGCGTGCAGGGCACCAGGCCCGGACGCTGCGTGGAAAGGTAGCCCACGTTCATGGGGTGGAATCCGTCTACGTCTTTGGCGGGATCGACCGCCAGCAGAATCTTCTTGGAGTCGACGTGCGCGGGCAGCGGCAATTGCACCAGGATGCCGTCGATTTCGTCGCGGCGGTTCAGGCCTTCGACGAGCGCGAGCAGTTCTTCGGTCGTCGCGCTTTCTGCGGGCGTGTGTTGTTCGCTGTAGAGGCCGACCTCCTCGGAGCTCTTCACCTTGCCGCGAACGTAGACCTCCGATGCGGGGTTGTGCCCGACCAGCACCACGGCGAGCCCGGGACGAACGCCCGATAATGCCAGGGCTTTCGCCTGGGCGGTGACCTCTGCACGGATTTCACTGGCTATCTTGGTACCGTCGAGAATCCTGGCTGGCATCTGACCTCGTTGCGCCTTGCTAGTGAATGGAAAGGCGATTCTATCGTATCGCTATGCAGGGAGATGCTCGATTTCGAGAGCTACGCTGCGGCTCCCCGCTGCCCACGTCGCTCTAATCACCCCACGGTACAATGTAGCCAGCTATGATTTCCCAGGATCTGCTCGACCTGCTCGTCTGCCCGGTTTGCAAAAAGCCGGTGGTCTTGAATGCGAACGGTGGAAGCCTGAAATGCGGCGAATGCCGCCGGGTGTATCCCATTCAGGACGAAATCCCCATCATGCTGGTGGACGCCGCCACGATTGACCCGGCTTGAGGCCGGAGCCGACCCATCAAGCGACAAAGTTCGGTTTTCTCCCGCCACGAAACGACATTTAGTGTCAATTTGGTAAAGCGTGGCGTTGTTGTGTCTTCCGCTTGCCTCCGGGTTACCCCCGCGCAACCTTTTGCAAGATCTTGGGTTCTAAGAACTTAAGGCTCTGAATGGCCCGTTCTGGCGGGGTACCAAAGTTACGGCATTGCGATTGCATATAACGAATCGCGTTGCCGATGAATCCAATGGGAGCAACGGTGGGGAGGTCGGTGGTGAGAATGGCCATGAAAGAAAGATTTACGGTGACGGAACTGTGCGCCCTCCGAAACGACCTGATCCAGGGCGGCATGGTGGATTCCCGCGAGGCAGCGGAACTGCTGCAGGTTTTTTTGGCGGGGCGGGGCTATGGCGTTTCGCAAGCGGCTGCGATCGACGCTGCGGGACGGGTGGAAATGGCGGGCTGTTCGCTGCCGGTGCTGGAGCGTGAACTGGAAGGGCTCGCGCTGGTGATGTAAGGTTTGTAGGTTTTGCGCGGGTATGCGAGATTTCGCGCAGCAACTGGGACGAGGTTAACGGGAAACCGATCCAGATCAACTCAGCGATGGACAGTTTCTCAGTGCGAAGCGCCGGGCTCAATCGCCCGGCGTTTGTATTTCCGGGGCGGTCTTTCCGGGCCGGAGCCTCTCGGCAAGAGAAAAGACGGCATGCATCTGGCCGCTGGCAATTGAGGTCGGGATCGGCTCTCAGCATTCGGTTCAAGCGGGCACGCGGCAACCTGTCCAAAACATGCTTCCAATGATTGTTCGCAAGAGACACGAAGTTCGTGTTACACTACATTCGTGTCATCCTCTCGTCGTTTACGCAACGTAACCGTAACCCTGGAAGAAGACGTAGCCCAGTGGGCCCGGATCGAGGCGGCGCGCCACGATACCAGCGTTTCACGCTTGCTAGGGGCGCTGCTTAAGAAGCGCATGTCGCTCCAGGGCGGATCTGCGGCGGAAGCGGCTGAGCGACTGGCGGGTTTCGGCAAGCGCCACCGGCTTTCTTTGGGCGGGCTCAAAATCAAGGATCTGATCGATGCAGGACGCCGGTGAGCCGGTTTGTCCTCGACGCTTCCGTCGTCCTGACCTGGTGTTTTCCCGATGAGAATGCCACCATGGCGCAGCATGTCGCCGGGCTGTTCAAGCAAGGCGACACCGCGGTTGCGCCGTCATTCTGGCCGCACGAGGTCCTGAACGCCTTGCTGGTTGCTGAGAAACGCAAGCGCATTTCCAAAGAGCTGGTGCGAAGCTTCCTCGACGACTTGGCAACGCTCCCCATCGTTCTGGAACAGTTTCCCGCCGGAGTTGTTTTTGGCAGGCTCAAGCGCCTCAGCCGCGGGCACCGCTTGACTGCGTACGATGCCGCCTACCTCGACCTCGCTCTGGATAGCGGCTTGGCACTTGCTACTTCGGACGATGACTTGGCGCGGGCGTGCAAGGATGCGGGTGTGCGGCTGGTGCAGGTCTGATACCCGTAGGAGCTCTACTTCTTGAGGTTCTCAACCGCTTTGTGCAGGGCCCGCGCGATTTCCTCGGGGTTGGTTTCCGGGGCGAACTGCATGGGCTTGCCGATTCGCACTTGAATCTTTCCGGGCGCGGCAAACTTCTTCCCGGCGTTCTTGATTTCAAACAAGCCATCGATCCGCATCGGCAGGATGGGGATGTGCAGATTGTTGGCGAGCAGGCCGACTCCGGTGCGGAACGGGCCGAGTTTGCCGTCTTGGGTGTGCTTTCCTTCCGGGAAGACGAGCACGCTGTAGCCGCGATCGACGGCCTCTCCGGCGTAGGCAAAGCTCTTGCGGAAGCCGGACTGGCGCGGCAGCGGGAACAGGTTGAGGAGGGCGATGCCGAGCGTCCACTGCACGCGGTCGTAGATTCGACGCAGCCACGGCCGATCGAATGCCGCTCTCGGGCCGGGCAAGCGCAGCATTTCGAGTGCCTCGCCGCCGGTTGCGGTTGCCAGTTTGTGGCGGATGCGCGCGGGCAGCGCAAACTGGATGAAGCCGACATCGACATCGGCAACATGGTTTGAGATGACCAGCAGCGGCCCGCGAACGCCGCGCAAGTTCTCGCGACCGGTCGCGCGAGGCCATCCCAGAAGAAACACGGCTGGGCGCGCCAGCAGGTAGTGCGACGCCACGCGCAGCCAGGTGGCCGGCCAGCGCAGGGCCCAGCGGGGATAGTGAAAAGCGGGAGAGTGAGAACCGGGATCTCGGAGCTTGCGGTCAACCGCTCGTTCGCTCTGCAGCAGTTTTTCCAGATCGCCGACGGTGGCTGCTTTCGCGAACTTCGTTTCGCTCAGGTCGAGCTGGTAGCGGTCTTCGAGAGCGCTGAGCAGTTCGACTCGTTCCAGTGAGCTTAGGCCCAGGGCGCTTTCGAGGTTCGCGCCCGGTGTCAGGTTGTGCATGTTCTGAATGCTGCGGCCGGTGATTCGCGTCAGAAGTTCCGAGAGCGGGCTGGCGGCGTTTGCCGGCGCTTGTCCGCGGAGGGCTGCCTCGACCGCATCGCGAATCACGTTGCGGCGCGGCTTCTGGGTGGAACTGCGCGGGAAATCTTCTTCGGGCCAGACGAACCAGGTGCGCATGCGCTGATATTCGGCCAGCGTTTCGTTGGCGCGCTGGACGATGGCCTGGACAATATCGCTCGGGACATCGTTCGGGACATCGTTCGGGCCGGCGGCCGATCCATCCGGGCTGCGGTCGCGCAAAATCACAACCGCGCAGGGCTCGGCATTTCCGCCGCGTTCGAGGCCGACGACCACGCAATCTCGAACCTCTTTCTGACCTCGCAAAGCCGCTTCGAGATCCTCGGGATAAATGTTCATGCCCGCGGGCGTGACGATCACTTCTTTCTTGCGTCCCTTGAAAAAAAGATTGCCTTGCTCATCGAGCGCGCCCAGGTCGCCGGTGCGATACCAGCCTTCATCGTCTTCACGTGCGACGGGTTGCAGTTCGCGTCCGTTCCAGTAGCCGCTGGCGACGCCGCTGCCGCGCACGAGAATTTCGCCGTCGTCCGCCAGCTTGATTTCTCGGCCGGGCAGAACTTTGCCGATGGAACCGCGGCTGGTGTGGAAAGGATGGTTCAAGCTGATCAGCGACGTGGTTTCGGTCAATCCGTAGCCCTGGACCACGGCGTATCCCAGGCGATGCCAGAATTCTTCGGTCTCGCGATCGAGGGCGGCGCCGCCGCTGATGATGGCCCAGAACTTCCATCCGAATTGGCGGCGCAGGTCGCGGAAGGTCCACCAGCGCCGCAGGAAGTGCTGGCTCGCAGCGGCAGCGTAGCGCGCGGCAAAATTTTCGCGACCGCGGCCACCATCGGCACAGTCGTCGCTGCGGACATCGAGATCGCGTTCGATTTTCTGCTTCAGCGACTCGATTATGCGCGGGACGGCCACCAGCACGGAAACGCGTTCGCGGCGGATCGTCGCCATGACTTCGGTTGGGTTGAAGGTGTTTTCGAACACGACGGTCGCACCCAGCAGCGGGGGAAGAAAAATTCCCAGGAATTGGCCGAAGACGTGGCTCAGCGGCAGCAGGTTCAGGAAACGAATCGGATGCACGAGCCGTTCGTACTTCAGGTATTTCTTGATCTCGGTTTCGATCGGGGCCAGGTTGCCGACCACGTTGGCGTGGGTGAGCACGACTCCCTTGGGCTCGGCGGTGGTGCCGGAAGTGAAAACGATTTCGAGTGGATCGGAGGGCTGAATCTGGGCTGGACGAAAGCGTGCGGCGGGGTGTTCCGCGACTGCGGCGGCCAGATCGGCGGGATCGATGGTTGCTATACCCTCGATCTTTTCGAAGAGCGGGGCGCGTTCGCGCGGACACAACACCAGCCTGGTTCGCACCTGGGCGCTGATCCGGTGCGCGAAATCGGGGTTGGCGGCATCGTCGACGGGAACGGCGATGACCCCGCAAAGCGCGCAGCCGAGGAACGCCGCTACCCACTCGGCACAGTTCGGGCTCCACAACAGGACCGCATCACCCTTCGCGATCGTTGCGCGCCTCGAGCTCGCGGGCAAACTGATACGCTACTTCGGCTACACGCTGGTAGCTCCAACGCTCGCGCCGGTAGCCTCGCGGAAACACGTAGGCGCAGGCGTCATCGCCATCTCTGCCCCAGCGTTCGAAATCGTCCAGCGAATCCAGCAGACTTGCCCGCACACCCTGTTTAGTAGCACAATTCCCAGAACTTTACAGGACTAACCGCGCTCGGGCGGTAGTCTGGGGCCGGATGACAGGATTTTTTCGAGTTCGCGGCGTTATCGTTCGGACCGTGGTTCGGACCATAGTTCGGATCACAGCTCGTGCCATTTTCGCGTTGGGGATGTGTGGCCTGATCTCGTGCTCCGAGCCCGCTTCGACGAATCCAGCGAGTTCGGAGGCATCTTCCGCCGCCGGTTCTGCCAGCTTTCGGGTGGAGAGCCACCCGACGAGTGGGCCGGTGCGCGACCTCAGCCAGGACGAGGCTGCCGGCGGACACATCCTGCGCAAGCATGTGGGACAGACTGACGACGATACGCGAGCGCCTGGAGCGGGAACGCGGCATTACCGGCGCGTCGACCTACACCAATCGCGCGGTTGCCGAGCATGCCGTGGGCGCAGCGATCGCAGAATCGCAGGACCGAATCGAGCGCTGGCTCAGCCGCTCGGGTGGACATCCTAACCTGGTGCTGGATTACGATAGCGAGACGCCGATTGGCCGCACCATCAATCGAAGCAGCGTCAATCGTGGCGAGAGCCAGTCGCGTTCGTGCGCGCACGCGCTGGTTGTACTGAAATACGTTGGGCCCAACGACTATTATGTTCTGACTTCTTATCCGGAGTGCCGCTGATGAACCCGAAATCGGAAATCACCGCCGCCAACTTCCCCGCCCTGCATACGTTCCTGCGAGGCTACTTTCATGAGGATGTCGCCGACGAATACGGAACTCCTCCGGAAGCGGCCGATCAGTTTTGCGAAGACGCCGAAACCGACGAGCGTATTCCCGTTGCGCAAGAGTGGCAGCGACTTACGGAAGTGACCCACGGACAGACCGCTGCTTTGAATGCGGCGCTGAAGAAACTGGGCAGCGCGATTCAGTTGACTGAAGAGGAGATTCCGCAGGTTTCGGCAATCTTCGCCCGTTGCCTGGCCGTGAAATCGCACCGCCGGGTGGCCAACGAGTAAGGGGTTGGGGGTAGTGGTGCAATTTGAGAATTGCCGTCCCTCAGCGGCTAAAGCCGCAATGAAAATACCACGTTTACGGCACGGCTGAAGCCGTGCCCTTTCAAAACCGGCTCAAACGGCACCACTACCGGCCTGGGGCACGCCTTACGCAATCGGTGCGCGGTGCTGTAGCATGGTGAGTCGCCGGCGGAGTGCGTCAGCAAACATTCCTTTGTGACGCAGACTACTGCGTCCCAGTGCCGGCGGTCGATACTATTTGCTGCGGGCAGCTTCGTACCGCGTTATACTCTTTCGCTTGCTATCGTTCCCAGGAGGGTTTGAATGCCGCAAGATACCTTGACGATCACCGACAACCGCACCGGACAGAGCTACACGCTTCCGGTCGAAAACGGAACCATCCGCGCGATGGATCTGCGCAAGATCAAGACCGGCCCCGAAGATTTCGGCTTGATGACCTATGATCCCGCCTTTATGAATACGGCTTCCTGCCGCAGCGCCATCACCTTCATTGACGGCGATAAGGGAATCCTGCGCTACCGCGGTTATCCCATCGACGTTCTCGCCGAGAATTGTACGTATCTCGAGGTCGCCTACCTGCTCCTGTTCGGCGAACTGCCCAAGGCCAACGAATTGAAGAGTTGGGTGAATGACATCACGCACCACACCATGCTCCATGAAACCACCAAGAAGTTCATGGAAGGTTTTCGCGATAACGCGCACCCGATGGCGATGCTAGTGAGCACGGTGGCGGCGCTGTCGACGGTGTATCCGGAATCGAAGAACATTCACGACCCCGCGAACCGACTGCTGCAGATCAAGCGCCTGATCGGCAAGATGCCCTCGATCGCCGCCATGTCGTATCGCCACAGTGTCGGATTCCCGTACGTCTATCCTGACAATGACCTCACCTATCCGGAAAACTTCATGAACATGCTGTGGAAGATGGTCGAGCCGAAGTATGTCGCCAATCCGGTGATTGCGCGGGCGCTCGACATCCTGTTTATTCTGCACGCCGACCACGAGCAGAACTGCAGCACGAACGCCATGCGCGCCGTAGGCAGCTCGCAGAGCGACCCGTATCTGGCCACGGCTGCTGCTGCGGCCGCTCTTTCCGGGCCGCTGCACGGCGGGGCGAACGAAGAAGTGCTGCGCATGCTGGATGAGATCGGTTCCAAGAACAACATTTCCGCATACATCAAGAAGATCAAGGAAGGCAAAGGCAAGCTGATGGGCTTCGGGCACCGGGTTTACAAGAACTACGATCCGCGAGCCAAGATCATCAAGTGGGCTGCCGACCAGTTGTTCGAAGTTACCGGACGCAATGCCAAACTTGAGATTGCTCTGGAACTGGAGCGCATCGCGCTGGAAGATGAATATTTCGTGCAGCGCAAGCTCTATCCGAACGTGGACTTCTACTCCGGCATCATGTACCAGGCGATGGGCTTCAAGCCGGAAATGTTTACCGTGCTGTTCGCGATTCCGCGCACCATCGGCTGGCTGTCACAATGGCAGGAAATGCTGACCGACCCCGAACAGAAGATCGCGCGCCCACGCCAGGTGTGGATTGGGCACAACACACGGGAATTCGTGCCGATGGAGAAGCGGGGGAAGGCGCAAGCCGGGGCGCAGAAGTGAGAATTACGTAGCCTGCTCGGGTTGGGGACGGGCATCCTCGCCCGTCTCAACCGAGCGCAGGTCGAGCGCTGCCTGCCGTCACGGCAACTCCCAGCAACTCTGGATTCGCCCTAGCCGCCGGCAATGGCGCCTATGACGATGAAGGGCTCCGCCCCGGACGCGACCGCGTCGGGGAGTGGGGCGTCGGGCGGCTCATGGGATAGATCCTGCTCGCAGGCGAAGAAGCGCAGGAACGGACGGCGCTGTTGCGTGACGTGGTCGCGGATAGTGCCGCGCAGCATGGGATAGCGGGCCTCGAGCGCGTCGAGGATTGAGCGCTGCGTGGCTGGGCCCTGGACCTCGAGTTCCACGTCGCCGCGAACTTGCGCCAGCGTTCGCAGATGCGGCGGAAGAATAACTCGGATCATATTGGTTTGATCATATTCGTGTGATCATGTTCGTGTGATTATGCGAGCGTTTGCACCTCAACCGAAAGCACGGCCGGGAGATCCCTGACAATGGGGGCCCAGCTGTCTCCGGCATCGGCGGAGGCGTAGACCTGGCCGCCGCTGGTGCCGAAATAGACGCCGCACTTGTCGAGCGAATCGACGGCCATCGCATCGCGCAACACGTTCACGTAGCAGTCGCGTTGCGGCAGACCCTTGGTTAGCGGCTCCCACTCGTTTCCTCCGGTGCGGCTGCGGAAGACGCGCAGCTTGCCCTCCGGAACGAAATGCTCCGAGTCGCTCTTGATGGGGACGACGTAGATGGTTTCGGGCTCGTGGGCGTGCACGTCGATCACGAACCCGAAGTCGGTCGGCAGGTTACCGCTGATCTCCTGCCACGAATCGCCCGCGTTGTCGCTGCGCATGACGTCCCAGTGCTTCTGCATGAAGAGCACTCCCGGACGCGACGGGTTCATCGCAACATGGTGAACACAGTGGCCGATCTCGGCGTTCGGGTCTGGGATGTACTGCGAACGCAGTCCGCGGTTGATCGGCTTCCAGGTCTTGCCGCCGTCATCGGTGCGAAACGCGCCTGCTGCGGAGATCGCGATGAAGATTCGGCCGGGGTTGCTGGGATCGAGAATGATGGTGTGCAGACACATGCCGCCGGCGCCCGGCTGCCATTGAGGCCCGGTGCCGTGGCCGCGCAGCCCGGCTAATTCCTGCCAGTTCTCGCCGCCATCGGTCGAGCGGAACAGGGCGGCGTCTTCTACTCCAGCGTAGACCGCGTCGGGATCGGTGAGCGATGGCTCCAGATGCCACACGCGCTTAAATTCCCAGGGACGCTGCGTGCCGTCGTACCACTGATGAGTGGTGAGCGGCTTGCCGGTTTCCGCAGACGCGTCGTAGACGAACTTGTTGCTTGCGGCCTGCGGGGGACCTGGGGCGGGCGGCTCCCCGGGCGGCGTTCCGGGCTGGTGCCAGGTTTTGCCGCCGTCGTCGGAGCGTTGAATCAGCTGCCCGAACCATCCGCTGGTCTGCGACGCGTAGATGCGATTGGGATCGGCGGGCGATCCTTTCAGGTGATACATCTCCCAGCCCGCGAAGTGGGGGCCGCTAACCTCCCATTTTTCGCGCTTGCCGTCTGACTCAAGAATGAAAGCGCCTTTGCGGGTACCGACCAGAACCCGGACCTGACTCATGTTGCGCTCCTTTTGCCCAAGATTTCGACCTCTTCTCTTTTTTATAGTCATGACTCGCCGAGATAAACTTCAGTGCTCATCGGTGGGAGTAGCCTTCCCGTCCGACCACTTGCACACCGGAATGATGAACTCGCTGATCGGCCCATTCTCTCGCATTGTGGTGTGCTCCTACATGGCCCCGTGCGGATCCGGCGTTCCATCCGACCACCAGCCCGCGGGAACCATGAATACGTCGATTGGTTCCGGAGCGCCATTGAACTGTGGATTCAGCATGACGGGAGATTTGGACAGATCTGCACCCCAAACGACACCGTCCATGAGTGGAGTGTAAAACATCAAGTGAGCCATCCAGTTGTGGTGGCCGTCATCGGTAAGGTATTGTTCCTTCGACATCATGTAGGACATGGCTCCAGGCTCGAGGGGCGGCAGCTCTTGCTTTATGAATTTCTTGATGCCGTCGATGATCTGAGCTTTGGATTGACCGGCCAATACCATCTCCGTTCTTTTATAGGTCATCGGCAGGATGGAGCGGGCAGCCGGCGGATTGTAGCAGACCGGACCTCGAAGTTTAGGGTTCCAAAAATTAACAGAGAATTCACCATCGAATGGGGACATCCACCCTCGCTCCACGACGCATACGAAACCGTTCTTGCCTTTGACTACGGTTTCATAGCCGTGCCGCCCGAGGACCAGGACCTCGGCATCGCGTGAGATGGACTCCGGGGCCGCACTCCGCGCCAGGGCTATCTCGGCATTTTGCTCCATCAGATATTGGTCAAGCGCAGCCATGTTCGGATACGGTGTTTTGGCGTCGGCTGCTTGCGCCTGCCACGCGGCGGCGAGCACAGCAATTAGCGCGAAGCTTCTTAACACGATGGTCACGACTATTTTTGGCCGCATAGTTTTTTCACTGGATAGGGGATTCTGATTTGGGTTGGTGATGAGCTTCATGTTCGTGCCTTTCTTTGGAGTTACTCTTATTCGTTCGAACCCGATTTCATTCACCCCGATACGCTCGCTTCAGCCCTTCCACGTCAATCCTGGTCATTTGCAGCATGGCTTTGAAGACCCTTTGCGATTTCACCGGGTCTTTGTCCTGCATCAGTTCCATCAAAGCCTTCGGGATAATTTGCCACGAGAGGCCGAATTTGTCTTTCAGCCATCCGCATTGCAGGTCTTTTCCGCCAGCAGAGAGCTTTTCCCACAACTCATCGACTTCTGCCTGCGTCTCGCAGTCTACAAAGAACGATATGGCTGGCGAAAAGGTGTAGTGCGGACCGCCGTTCAGCGCCATGAAGTTTTGCCCTTCGAGCTGAAAAGTCACCGTCATCACGGTTCCTTTTGGCCCCGGCCCCGCATCTCCGTAACGGGCAGTATTCAGGATTTTCGAGTTCTTGAAAATCGAAGTGTAGAAGTTTGCCGCTTCTTCGGCCTGGCCGTCGAACCACAAGAAGGGAGTGATTTTTTGCATATCGTTTTCTGCTGTTGTGCCGAATCTTAGTCTTGCTAAATCTGAGCCTGTGCCGCGGACGCACGGTGGTGCACCGCGGCACAGGCTCGTTCGCTTTGCTCTCGCGTCTGAATCAGGCTTTAAGCTGCCTTGGCAGGTTGAGGGCGCATCTGTTTCATCCACTCGCGCATCCCGGCGATATTGCCAGGGTTGCGGCTTTCCATCCAGGCTTCGTAGCGCTGGGCAGCTTTTTCCAGGTTCGCCAGGAATTGCTTATTCATAAACTTTTCCCGAGCCTGAGGGAGAGCGGGCCGGACGCGATCCCAGACCCCGAAGAATTCGCCGCTGGTCTCAAAGAATAGATTTTCGTGGAGCAGCCCGTAGTTGAGCATGGCGCAGGCTTGATCCCAATAGCTGAGCACCATCATTGCAAAGGCGCCATTTTCCGTTCCGGGCGCGGCGAGTTTCATCCAGTCGTCGAGATTGTCCACAAAGTAGTTCTTCATGAACCAATCGCGAGCCTGGCGCAGCCGTGCCTCGCGGCGCATGTCATAGATCTGCAGGTGAAGTTGCGCTTGTTCGTGCGTGGGTTTTGCATCCATGGTTGTCTCCTTTTCTTCTAGTGTTTTTTTTGTGAATCGAGCAGGTTGAACTTCGACCTCATCTTTTTCTCTGCATTTTCTTCACTGCATTGTCTTCTCTGCATTGTCAGCGGCGTCGGTGAGCGGCCATAATTCAGCTATTCGGCGGCATGCCACCCGGGCTGAACAAGATAGAGAATATCCCCACGGCGGGAGATTATGGAACATATTACTTGTTAAATGCAAGTGAAAAATATATGATCGAACTATGTTGCAGAAACGCAACGCCAAGCGCCGGTCGGAGTGTCCACTGAACGCTACGGTGGAGATGTTGGGCGATCGCTGGTCGCTGTTGATCATCCGCGACATGATGCTCGGAGGGTTCCGAACGTACAAGCAGTTTATGGAGTGCTACGAGGGGATCGCGACGAACATCCTGGCAGATCGCCTGCGCCGGCTGACTGCGAATGGGATCGTCACCGCTGCACCGGACCCGCGGGACGGACGGAAGCTGATTTACCAGTTGACAGCCAAAGGGATTGACCTGGCGCCGGTGCTCACGGAAATGGTCCTGTGGGCGGCCGCGCACGAAGATACGGGCAATCAAGCGTTCGTCCAGCTCATGCGAGCGGACAAGAACGGGTTTCTTGCTGGAGTGCGGGAACGCTGGGAAGAGGGCAAGTCCAGAGAGCGCAAGGCCGTGGGGAGCTAGTCGATGTTCGATCTACTGTGAAATCGAACACCACACAAAGGGGCGCGGCGGCATCGGTTGCCGATTCTTTGCTTCCATTCTTGGAAGCGGAAGCGAAGGTTTTCCGGAACCGGACGTACACTCCCTTTCGGTAACCCCGGGTAATCGTCGGTAACCATCGAACTGAGGGTGCGCGGCCTTACAATCAGCTTATTCCGCGATCCCGGTTGCGCGGTTTGCGGGGTTTCGCCCGGGAATCTCCCGGCGAGGTTAGGACCCGTTCGGCAACGCTCGAGGAAATCGCGGGCGTTCGGCGGGAAAAAGGCTGGAGTCCGCACCCTATGGCGTTTGGCTTTGGTTTCAACAAACAGAAGGTTCTCAGCGCCGCGGAAAAGTTTGTCCAGCAGGGCAAGCTGCAGAACGCCATTGCTGAGTATGAAAAGGTCCTGAAGCACGATGCCAAGGATCTAACCGTCAACAACACCATCGGCGATCTCTACGCGCGTCTGGGCGACAACGGCAAAGCCATCGAGTGCTTCAAGACGGTGGGCGATGCCTATGCGGCGCAGGGCTTCACGGTCAAGGGCATCGCCATGTACAAGAAGATCACCAAGCTGCAGCCGAGCGTGGATGGATCTTTGAAACTGGCGGAACTGTATACCCAGCAGGGGCTCTTCAACGATGCCCGCGCCCAGTACCTGCAAGTCGCCGAAGACTTCATGAAGGTAGGCGACCTCGAACAAGCGGTGCGGCTTTTCCAGAAGATCCTGGAGATGGACGCGGAAAATGTGCCCATGCGGGTCAAGCTCGCCGAGGTTTATGTCCGGCTGGGAAAAAAGAAAGAGGCGTGGGAGATTTTCAGCGCGGTGGCGGAATCGTTGCGCTCGCGCGGTTCACTCGCCGCCGCCGAAGACATTCTGAAACGGATGCTGACGCTCGACCCGGGCAACAGCTACGTTCTGCTGCTGCGGGGCAAGGCCGCTCTGGAGAGCGACGATCCCAAGCACGCCATCAAGTACCTGGAGCAAGCTCCCGACCTCGATTCTCATCCCGAAGGCTTGCGCGATCTGCTGAAGGCGTACCTGCAAATCGGAACCTTGACCGAGGCGATTCCGATCGCCGAGAAGCTGCTGACCGTGCACAACGATCCCGAGGGGGTGTTTTTGCTGGCGGAGGGTTGCGCCCGCCTCGGTCAATATCACCAGTCACTCGACGTTTACACCCGGCACGCCGATCGCCTGCTGGCGACCGACTCGACCAAGCTGCTGGGCAGCCTGCATGCCATGATCAGTCATGTGCGCGACGATGCGGGCGCATTAGACACGCTGATGCAGCTTCTGAACAAAGCCGGCGAGAGCACGCACATCAACGAAGTCACCGAGCTTCTGGCCCACGCCTCGGTCAAGGACGGAAACCTGACCCGGGCTCGCGACCTGTACCAGATGCTGGCCACCACTGAGCCGCAGAACTTGCTGCACCTGCAGAACTATCAGCAGGTGGTGGGGCGCATGGCAGGAGCATCGCCTGCCATCGGGATCACCGCCGAAGAAGGGGCGGTCATCGTGGAGGAGCTGGAAGCCACCGCTCCGGTCATCGATCAGTCTTATCCCGACCACATCGCCATCGCGGTGCGCTCTGCGGTCACCGATGCCGACCTGTTCCTTTCCTACAATCTGCCGGACAAGGCGGTCGTGCCTCTGCTGAGCGTTCTGCCGCAGGCGCCTTGCGACGTGCGCCTGAACCAGCGCCTGGCCGCGCTCCACACCCGGTTCCATCGCTTTACCGAAGCCGCGGTCTGCTGCCGCACCCTGGAAAGCGTGTACCACGATGCCGGCTGCCCTGATGAAGCGGTGCGCTATGGAGAATTGGCCGAGCGCTACGAGCAGAGCGCGGCTGCCGCTGCATCGCCTTCTGCATCATCGGCTGCTGCTCCGTCAGCGAGCGCTTCGCCCGCGGCCCGCGCCGCGGCTGCGGCTTCACCCGCGCCCTGGCCGATGGCCGCGTCCGGGGCTGCCGGTCACGAAATTGCCGCTGCCGCACATCCGGAATTCGCCATCCAGGAATTGGGGGTGTACGCGTCGGCAGAGGCGCAGGAGGTTTCCTCCGGACCTTCCTCCGAGCCGTCCTCCGACCTTGCCTCCGAGTGGGAGCATTCACTTTCCGTTGACGAGCAGGCTTCGGCCGCCGCACCGTCGGCCTCGGTCGAAGCCGAAGCCGATGCTTCGAGCAATCCCGAGATCGCCGAGACGGTCGAAGAAGTCCGTTTCTACCTCGAGCACTTCATGACCGATCAGGCACGAGCCGGGATCGAGAAGCTCGAAAACCTGACCAGCGATGCCCGCATTCTGGATCCGTTGCGGGCTGCTCTCGTATCCGCCAATCAGCCGCCGGCCGAGCCCGAGCCGGAAATCACCGAGATCAACGCCGACGAACCTGCGGGATTCGAAGTTGCAATGGAGACGCAGCACGAGTCCGAGATCGAAGCCTCGCCGGATATGCCGGCATGCGCCGAACCCGCGCAAGCAGAAGCCGTGCCAGCGGAGGCAAGTGAACTGACTGCGCTGGTCGCGGATCTGGAAGCTTCGCTCGGCGATTCCTTCCCCCAAGCGTCGGCGTCAGCTGATCAGCTTCAGGCAACCGATTCACCGGTAATCGAGCCCTACGACAACCAGCCACGGTACAACCAGCCACCCGACAGCCAGCCGTTACCGGGTTGGCCGGCGGCAGCACCCGGAACGCCGGAGCCGGAAACGGAGCCGGTGGCACATGTTGAAATGGAGATTCCGTCTGCCCCGGCGGCTATGCCTTCGATGGCAGCATCGGCGGCAGGCGCCGCAACTGCCTCCGCTCCTGCCATGAGCGTTCCTGCGATGAGCTATAGCCCTGCTGCCGTGCGCCCGCTGGGAGCGGGAGCCCAGGCCATGCACCCCTCCGATAGCGTCGATCTTTCGGAGATGTTTGGCGCATTGAAACAGGAACTCGAAGAAGAGGCTATTGCGGGCGACGATGATCCGGAAACGCATTACAACCTGGGCGTTGCCTTCCGCGAAATGGGCTTGCTCGACGAAGCTATCGCGGAATTGCAGAAAGTCTGTTCCTCGATAGAGCGTGGCCACGCATTTTCGCAAACTATCCAGACCTACACCTGGCTGGCCCAATGCTTCATCGATAAAGGAGTCCCCGAGGCCGCCATCCGCTGGTATGAAAAGGCGCTTGGCATCCCCGGACTCGATGAGGAAGCGCGCATTGCCATCAACTATGAGCTGGGTTCGGCGTGCGAAACTGCCATGGACAAGCCGGCGGCACTGCGCTATTTCACCGGCGTGTACGGCACAAATATCGATTATCGCGACGTGGCCGAGCGCATACAGGCTCTGAAGTCGTAGAATGCACGAAGTGGGTTCGAAACTTGCGCTGGGGATGCGACCTGGTCCCGGGCCCGCCCCACGGCCTTATCCACAACGACGCGTGCAATGATTTCCGATCCCAAGCTACCCCTTGCCAGCGACTCCAGCAGTGTCGGGGAACTCAGATCCCCGGCCGAAAAGGCAGTCCCACTGGCTCCAGTGCCCGTTTCCGGGCCCGCGCCTTCGGTCGCGCGCCTGTGGCTTCGCCGCATCGGAGTGCTCCTGTTCGTATTCTTGTGCGCGACGCTTGGGGTGATGCTCATAATTCTGCCCTGGCGTCCCGAGTGGTCCGACAACCCTCTACTGTTCTCTTATCCCACGATTCGCGCGGTCGTAGCCAGCGGCTTCGTGCGCGGGGTGGCGACGGGCTTGGGCGTGCTCAATGTGTGGATCGGATTTTGGGAGGCGATTCAATATCGGGAAGAGGAATGAAGAACAGTCGTTGGTCGATGGTCGTTCGCGAACAATGGCCTTTGGCTGCAGCCCCATTTGTCAACGAAGAATGACTGACGATCAACGACTAGCGACCAACGACTGACTTACTTATGACTGATCAAAAACTCAAGGCCGCTCCGCTCGCGTATCGGAACGAACCATTTCTCAACAGTCCCGACGGCAGAATTCTGCGCCTGTTGTCCGAGTATAGCGAGCCGCTCTCGCGCTTCCGCCGCGAGCAGATCCAGGACACGGTCGTTTTCTTCGGCTCCGCCCGCATCCACAGCCACGACAACGCCGCGAACCGGCTGACCGGGGTTCGCGACAACGGCGCCCAGTTGTCCGGCGCGCAGCAAGCCCAGGATATGAAGCAGGCCGAGGCCGCGGTTGACATGGCTCGCTACTACGAGGACGCGCGCCGACTGGCCCGCCTGCTGACCGAGTGGTCCACCCATATTCCCGCCAAGCGCCACCGCTTCGTCGTCACCACGGGTGGAGGGCCGGGCATCATGGAAGCGGCGAATCTCGGTGCCCATGAGGCTGGAGGAAAAACCATCGGACTCAATATCAACCTGCCGTTCGAGCAGAATCCGAACCCCTACGTCTCGCCTTCGCTCAACTTCGAGTTCCATTACTTTTTCATGCGTAAATTCTGGTTCGCGTACCTGGCAAAAGGGTTGGTGATCTTTCCCGGAGGATTCGGCACGCTCGACGAACTTTTTGAAATCCTCACCCTGGCGCAGACGGAGAAACTGGCCAAGAAAATTGTCGTCGTCATTTATGGCAGCGCTTACTGGAAAAAGATCGTCAATTTCGAAGCCATGGTTGACGCCGGCATGATCTCACCACCGGACCTCGAACTGTTCAAGATGTGCGATTCGCCGGAAGAAAGTTTTGAATTCCTGAAAGAAGGACTGACCAAATACCATCTCGCTCCGCAGCAAGCGAAGCGCACTGGCGAAGCGGCTGTCCCCGAAATCGCCAAGACGCGACCGTAGGTTGTGTGGCGCGGGCGTCCTGGCCCGCGAACCCTCGGCTAGTACGCGGGGAAGCGGACGCCCTTGTCCCGCTCCAAGTTGAACCCTCAACACTCTCATCCGTATACACTCTTGGAGCAGTATGAGGAGGCTTATTGAATCCAGGCGCAACGAATCCCGACGCGACGCTGCCACCCGGCGAACCAATTCCGAGCGCGCAGCCGTCAGTTGTCCGCATCTTCATCGGCGAGGACGGCCTCCGGGCCGGCTGGAGCCTGCTCGTCTTCATCGCCCTACTGGCGGTGGTTCTTGTCCCGGTGAGGTTCGTCATGCACAAGATCCACCCCCATAACCCAAACACCGCGAGGACCACGTCGGAGATATCCCTCGAGACAGGGTTCATCATGGAGTCCATCCCCTTGGCCGCGGTTCTTCTTGTCACCTGGATCATGGCGAAGATCGAGCGCCGTCCGTACTCCGTCTATGGTTTTGGCGGCAGGAGTAAGGTTGCGCACTTTTTCGCCGGACTCGCCTGGGGAGTTATCTGCCTTTCCCTTCTCGTCCTGACGCTTTGGAAGACCGGTCTGCTCGTCATCGACGGCCGCCTGCTCTTTGGCAGCGATATTCTTCGCTACGGGGCAACGTGGCTGCTCATTTTCCTCCTAGTCGGCCTGTTCGAGGAGTACCTCAACCGCGGCTACCTCCAGTACACGCTGACGCGCGGTTTCGCTGGTTTCTACCGGTGGGTCTCTAATACGCGCAACAGCGAAGCGTTCGGGTTCTGGACTTCCGCTGTGATCCTGTCCTTCCTCTTCGGCCTCGGCCACGGCAAGAACCCCGGCGAATCTCCAATCGGCCTGCTCTCCGCCGGCTTGGCCGGCATGGTTTTTTGCCTCAGCCTCTGGCGCACGGGCTCTCTGTGGTGGGCGATCGGCTTCCACGCTGCATGGGACTGGTCTCAATCTTTCCTCTATGGCGTCGCCGACAGCGGAAGGATGGCTCAGCATCATCTTCTCGCTACTCACCCTGTAGGCAAGCCGATCCTCAGCGGCGGAGCCACCGGCCCCGAAGGCAGCATTTTTATCGTTGCCGTCATAGGCGTCATCAGCCTCATCATTTTCCTCACTCTGCCGCGCACTCGCCTTGGTGATACCCCGGAGCGCTCCATTTAACTCCACGCTGGCAGAAAACTGAACCCGCGGCGCATCCCGTGCTATCCGCTAATGCCGACGAGAAGTGGGCGAGCTCTCGTAGTACGCTGAGGTGATGGCGGACCGCTGTCTGCTCTACTACATCACCGACCGAAGTCAGTTTCGCGGCGATGAACGCGCCCGCCGCCGCGCAATTCTTGGCAAAATCGCCGAAGCCGCGCGCGCCGGTGTCGACTACATCCAGCTCCGCGAAAAAGATTTGAGCACGAGAGAACTGGAAATGCTGGCACGGGAAGTGGTCGCGATCGTGCGTGAGAATTCATCGTCGACCCGGTTGCTAATTAACTCCCGCACGGACGTTGCGCTGGCCGCGGGAGCCGATGGCGTTCATCTGCGCGCGGACGATCTGTCATCTCGGGAAGCGCGCGCGGCTGTGCAGCTCTCTGATCAGTTTTCTGTCCAGCGGCCACCAGCCGCTGACCACTTCTTCGTGGCCACCTCCTGCCACTCGAACAGGGATGTGATTCGCGCCGAGTCCGAGGGCGCTGATTTCGCCGTCTTTGCTCCAGTCTTCGGAAAAAACAATGCTCCCGGAAGGCAACCGACAGGCCTCGCCGCCTTGCATGAAGCATGCCGGGCGAAGATACCCGTCCTCGCGCTCGGCGGCGTCACCATGGAAAACACCGCGTCGTGCCTGACCGCTGGAGTGGCCGGCGTCGCCGGCATCCGTTTATTTCAGGAGAATAGAATCGAAGACGTCGTCCGCGCATTGCGGGCGCTTTGACATCATGGATCCGACGGACACTACGCAACCGACGCAACTGGTCCCGCCGTCACTTGCTCCGTGCCGAGGCGAAGAGTACGTTCCCGCGCTCGTCCGTATCCCCGCGGGATGGTTCCTTATGGGCTGCGACGCCGGACAGGACAACGAAAAACCGGTGCATCTCGTCTGGATTGACGAATTTCTGTTCGCCGCCCGCCAAGTCACGAACGCTGAGTATGGGCGCTTCCTGGGCGAGACGGCGTCGCTATCGCTGTCCCTGCCGCCGTTCTGGAGCGACGCCGCGCTCAACCATCCCGAGCAGCCTGTGGTCGGAGTGTCGTGGCACGAGGCAATCCGCTACTGCGAGTGGCTCAACGCAAGCACCGGCGGAGTCGCGACTGGCAGAAATTTTCGCTTGCCTACTGAGGCGGAGTGGGAGCGCGCCGCTCGCGGAGGCCGCGAGGGCGAACTATTTCCGTGGGGCGATGCGCCTCCGCAGTCGCTGCCCGGCTACGCCGAGCGCTGCGCCGGTTATTGGAAGACGGGCCCCGAGCCCGTCGGCCGCGCCGAACCGAACGCATACGACCTCTACAACATGTGCGACAACGTGCATGAGTGGTGCAGCGACTGGTACGCGCCCGCCTACTATGCAGTATCGCCCGAGCGCAATCCACGCGGCCCTGAAACGGGTGACCGGCGCGCTTCCCGCGGGGGCTCGTGGCGTCATCACATCAAGATGTCGCGCTGCGCGGCTCGCTCCAGCATCCCTCCGGAGTTCAAGTACGCGGACTATGGGTTCCGCGTGGCTTGCGACGTACAATTGCAGGTCACAGGTTAGATGTCAGATTGCAGAGGTCAAACCTCGTGACGGAGAAGAATTGCTGACTTGAAGTTCTTACTTCTACAATCTGACCTCTAACTTCTGTAATAGGACTTCTATGACTGACCTGGCATCCCACTACCTCGAAGAAATCAAGCGCCAGCTCCGCGGCCACAAGCGCATGGGCGAAGCTGCCATGGCTCAGCTTGAAGACAAGGATTTCTTAGCTACACTCGATCCGGAATCGAATTCCGTCGCTGCCTTGGTCAAGCACATCGCCGGCAACGCGCGTTCACGCTTCACCGACTTTCTCAGCAGCGATGGGGAGAAGCCGGATCGGTTTCGCGATCAGGAATTTGAAGTTTCGGCGAAAACAACGCGCGAAGAAGTCCTGCGCCAGTGGGAGCAGGCTTGGTCGCACGTGTTTTCCGCGCTTGAGTCGCTCAAGCCCGAGGATGTGCAACGCATCGTGACCATCCGCCAGGAGCCGCACACGGTCATGCAGGCGCTGAACCGCGCGCTCGCCCACTACGCGCAACACATTGGACAAATCGTCTTCCTCGCCAAACACCTGCGCTCTGCACAATGGCAGACGCTAAGCATTCCGCGTGGTAGATCTGAAGACTACAAAACTACGAGCCCGAAGACTCAGGCTCGCGGAATGTACAAGACGTAAGTGTGTAAATACGTGAAAACTAAGGAGTACTGGCGGTTTTCAGGCGTGACAATTGGAGGCTGTAGTAAAACTGTAGTAGTTTCGGAGAGGTGGCCGAGTGGTTGATGGCTCCGGTCTTGAAAACCCTTGTACCGGAACCTCAGCGGGGTGTAATCGATTGAAAACGAAGGAAGAATGCATAACGACCTCCTTAGAAAATTGCGAACTGTAGTAAAACTGTAGTAGCCGGAGAGATGGCCGAGTGGTTGAAGGCGCCAGTCTTGAAAACTGGAATACGGGAAACCGTATCGGGGGTTCGAATCCCTCTCTCTCCGCCATACTTGGGAACCTTCAAAAATGCAGCCCTTTCGTGCCTGTTTGAACTGGTAGGGCTACCAGATCCGGGAGCCAGAGATGCAGGCGCAGCGGGCCCTGACCTGGGCGCGCGATCATGTCTTCGAGAGATCAGCTGTAGGGGACCACCGCGCGATCCTTGAAACAGCGCTGGTGCGCGGCATGGGAGAAACCACCTATGCCCAGGTCCGGCAGGAGTTCGAGCGCTGGATCGAGGCCGGGGAGTTCCGCGAAGTCTCGCACGTTGGTGGTGGCAGACAGTACACCACCGCCGTGATGGTACGCATGGAGCGTGAGATCGTTGGCCGGATGCAGGAAGGCAATCGGCGCGAATACAGCGATCCTATGCTTGTCTCACCGCAGGTACGCATTGCCACGGAAGACCGCCACCCCGAACTGAATACTTCGCAGCGCCAGGCGGTAGACGAAATCTTTCTCTCGCGGGAGAAGGTTGTCGGCTTAGATGGCATAGCAGGAGCAGGCAAGACGACCACTCTCTCCGTCATCCGCGAAGGCGCGGAGGCCGAGGGTTACATGGTGGAAGGTTTTGCGCCCACGTCCCGTGCGGCGCAGAAGCTCGGGGAAGCAGGCATGGAGACGTCCACACTACAGAATCATCTGGTACGCGGAGAGCAGCCGGATAGCGGCGAGAAACGGCTCTATGTACTCGACGAATCCTCTCTGGCATCGACCAGGCAGGTGCATGAGTTTGTGAACCGGCTCCATCCGAATGACCGTGTGTTGCTCGTCGGCGACCGGCGGCAACATGAGGCGGTTGAGGCCGGGCGGCCCTTCGCACAGCTTCAGGATGCCGGCATGAAAACGGTGAAGCTCGAAGAGATCGTGCGCCAGAAAGACCCAGAACTGAAACAAGTAGTTGAGCAGATTGCGCGGGGCGAAGTGCGCGAGGCGATACAGAATCTTGACCGGCAGGGCCGAGTCAATGAGATTCAAGGCCACGACGAGCGCATCGCCGCTATCGCGAAGGAGTACGCAAAATCGCCGGAGAACACACTGGTGATTTCTCCCGACAATCGCTCTCGCACCGAGATCAACGGCCGCATCCATGCGGAATTGCAGCGGAGTGGCCTCGTCAGCAACGAGGAGCACCGCATCAGGACGCTAGTGCCGCGCCAAGACCTCACCGGCGCCGACCGCACATGGGCCGAGCGGTATGAGGTGGGCAATGTGCTGCGCTATTCGCGCGCATCGAAGGAGACTGGCATCGGGAAAGGCGAGTACGCGCAGGTGAAGAGCATCGACGCTCCGAGAAACCGACTGACAGTCGTGCTGCAGGATGGCACGGAACGCACTTACGATCCACGCCGACAGCAGGGAGTCTCGGTCTTCCGCGAGGAGATGCGGAGTTTTTCGGTAGGCGAGCGCATTCAGTTCACCGCGCCGGCCAACAACCTCGGAGTTGCGAACCGCGAGTTGGGGACCATCGAGAACATCGAGAAAGACGGGCGGCTGCGCTTGAAGATGGACGGTGGCCGCGCGGTCGAGCTTGTTACGCACAAGCGTGCGCATCTCGACTATGGCTATGCAATGACGAGCCACTCCAGCCAGGGACAGACTGCCGACCGCGTCCTGATTCACGTGGACACCGAGTTGGGTCCTAAAGATCTGCTCAACAGCCGCATGGCCTATGTCTCGGTCTCGCGTGGACGCTATGACGCCCAGATCTATACGAATAATGCACACGCGCTCGGGCAAGAACTCAGCCGCGACGTGTCCCATTCTCTTGCAATTCAGCAAGAGCCAGTAGCGCACAAGGTAGAACCACAAACCACGCACACGAATCAGATTGGTCAGGGTTTCGGTCTTGGTCTGTAGTGTTGCAATTCCGAAATGACATTCCCCGGATAGCCAGAGGATAGCCGAGGCCCGGTCTGTGTCAAGACTCTGCGGCCGCGTGAGGCGGCGGGCTTCGCCCGGTCTTGACACAGACCTAAGCGGCCTCGGCTTAGGCTTCATCTATCCGGGGAATGTCAGAAGGAAAGGATCATTCAAGCCATGCCCGCTTCGACTCACTGTTCAGTATCGAAGACTCCCGACACCGGATATCAGGCAAGATCAGCGATTGGTCAACAGCAAGGTCCCGGCATGTGCGACGAATGAATTCGGGCACGAAATCTGGGTCAATGAACACGAAACCGTAGCGGAAGGCGTTCCTTTGACGAACCATCGCGTGAATCGTTACGGGGCCGAACGGAAGCGTGAAGTTCAACTCCACGACCTCGCCGAATGGGGCTTCAACTGGCAGCATGGCAGCGATCCCGGATTCGCTAATGTCCACGGTACGACCCTTCAGCTCACCGGAAGTGCGAGAAGTGATCGTGATATCAACCTCAAGCTTGAACCGGGGGCTTGTGGCGGGCGTCGGCAATTGTCTGAGGGGAAATGACTGCCGACTGATGCTCAACTTCAAGTTCAGGGTCACTCCGCATGACGATAGCGTGCGCCTGCGGGACTATCGGAACGACAGGCATTCCATTTGGTTTGTCCATACCGCAGCCTCTCCCCGGACTGTGAGTAAAATCCAATCCACCTTAGAGTTCGCCGACTGGAATTGCGATGTCGCTAACTACCCTCAGCGATCACCCAAAACCGGCCAGTGATTATCACCTGAAAACCGGCCAACGAGAGTAACGTCCGGGACATTGAATCCCGCGGAGGCTTGTAGGCTCCGTGGGCATGGCCAATGTCTTGAACGAAGAGAAGAAACAACAAGTTTTAGCTCTGGGACGGCTGGGCTGGTCGCTGCGGCGCATCCAGCAAGCGACTAAGATCCGCCGCGAAACCGCCAGCGCCTACCTGAAAGCGGCGGGGATTGCGGTGCGTCTGCCCAGTGGCTGGGGGCGGTGCGAACCAAAACCGGCCAACGAAGTGATCACCGACTTTGGTGCGGCAAAACCGGCCATTGCGGTGATTCCCGATGCCTGCAACCCCAGCCCCAGCCCCAACCCCGAAAACCCTTCCCCTAAGGGAAGATCAAAAACAACTTCAAAACCGGCCCACGAGAACCAGGTGATCACCGACTCTGAAGTGGTCACCGGCCCCAGCGCCTGCGAGCCCTACCGGGAAGCCATCGACTTGGGGCTCAGCCGCGGCCGCAATGCCATGGCCATCTGGCAGGACTTAGTTTCCGAGTACGGCTTCGCCAGCAGCTACCAAAGCGTGCAACGCTTCGTGCGCAAGCGGCGCGGAACGCAAACCCCCGAAGCCCGCGTCGTGATTGTCACCGCGCCCGGCCAGGAGGCACAAGTTGATTACGGCACTGGCCCCATGGTGCGTGATCCCGAGAGCCGTAAGTACCGGCGCACTCGGCTGTTCGTGATGACGCTGGGCTGCAGCCGCAAATCCGTTCGCCTGCTGACCTTCCGCTCCAGTTCGCGCATCTGGGCCGAGTTGCACGAACGAGCCTTTCGCCGGCTGGGCGGCGCCACGCGCATCGTCGTGCTCGACAATCTACGCGAGGGCGTGCTCGTCCCCGACATTTACGATCCCACTCTCAATCCTCTTTATCGCGACGTGCTGGCGCACTACGGCGCAGTCGCCATGCCTTGCCGCATTCAAGATCCTGACCGCAAAGGCAAAGTCGAATCCGGCGTCGGGCACGCCCAGAAAACACCGCTGAAAGGCTTGCGCTTCGAGACTCTGGAAGAAGCCCAAGCTCATCTCGATCACTGGGAGCAACGCTGGGCCGACACGCGCATCCACGGCACCACCAAACGGCAGGTCGCCGCCATGTTTGCCGAAGAGAAACCCACATTGTTACCGCTGCCGCTGGAGCCGTTCCGCTATTACCAGTACGGCGAGCGCATCGTGCATCTCGATGGTTGCGTCGAAGTCGAAGCCGCCTACTACGGCGCTCCGCCAGGCTGGATGGCGTCACGAGCGTTCGTCGCCAAGTTCATCAGAAGCAGCTGGATCAGAGTAGGATCCGCCAGTACCGGAACCTGGTCCGTCGAGGGGACAACAGCAATCTCGATGTGTTCTCCAATTACCCGAGGGAGCATGCGGCCGGTTTCTATCACTATCGAATTGAGATCAACCACCAGTGGCGAAAATACATGCTTGCGGCTGAAGGTGAGGAGTTGTCTTGTCAAAATTACAGCCCGCTTAGATGCGTCGGTGATGTCGTCGATATATTTTCTTCGTGGATCGTAAGCATGAAGATCGGCTAGCAACAGTTCCGAACTTCCGAGAATTACAGCCAGGAGATTGTTGAAATCGTGGGCCACTCCACCAGCGAGGCGGCCGACGGCTTCCAGTTTGCTTGTCTGTCGTAAGTGCTCATGCAGCGCCTCCTCGGCGTGTTTGCGCTGGGTGATGTCGCGAATGTTGCACTGAACCACTGGCCTTCCATCGACGGTATAGACGTTGCTGACAAACTCCACCGCGACTTGCCGTCCGTCTTTGGCTTCAAGTGGCAAGTCCTCGTAGCGGATGATCCCTTTCGCTTGCAGGTCGGTAAAGGAAGCCTGGGAGGCTACTGTATCCTTAAAGGGGCCGATTTCCCAGAGTTTCTTCCCTACGAATTCAGTGTGTGAATAACCCAACATCTCAATCAAGAATGGATTCACATCGGCGATGTTGCCCGTTTCGAAATCGAGAATCAATATTCCGTCTTTGGCCGTTTCGAAGAGTCGCTGATAGGGATTTTCGGAATCACGCAGCCCTGCTTTGGCGTGTCTGCGTCGGGTGATATCGCGGGTCTTGCACTGGGTCACTTGGCTTCCCTCCACCGTATATTTCCGCTACGGATTACGCTGCGAGCTTACAGATTCTGGTCTTGACCTCGTCGTCGTCCCATTTGCAAACGACTCTATTATCCGCATGCGAGAACAATTGGGCGGATTCTTTTCGTGTATGCATCAGGATCACGGATGCCTCCGGTTG
This sequence comes from uncultured Acidobacteriaceae bacterium, assembly GCA_963779995.1. Classification (GTDB taxonomy): domain Bacteria; phylum Acidobacteriota; class Terriglobia; order Terriglobales; family Acidobacteriaceae; genus Acidiflorens. Next base: position 91,482 of record CAVZZY010000005.1, read on the forward strand.
CAGTTCCATGAGCCTCTGGACCAGGATCGCGGATTCCATATCATTCAAGTGCTCATCTACCAGCAGCACGTCGAATTGGGATTTCTGCGCGATGGAGACTGCTGCTCGTCCGCTCCATGCCGTGGTCGTTCTGCAACCCTCTGTTTCCAGCGTGCGCTCCAGGCGAATCAATACACCTTCGTCGTCATCAATGATTAAGATGTTCATCGGCGCATCGCTCCAGTGCCGTTCGCAAGGGGACAGAGAACATGAGTTGTCGACGGGACGCAATCCTGCACATCGCGCTTCGCATAGGAAGAGCCCTGCGCGACTGCTGGTTATGCGGCGACTGTCCTCGCCTTCTGTTGAGTCACCTCCGACTCTGCTTGCAGCCAATCGTCTGTTTCGTGTCCATCGTCTCTTCCGCGTTGCTCGTACAGTTCGTAGGCGCGACGACGGATCTCTTCTTGAAGCTCGCCAGTAGATTTCGTTGTTTGGTGGGTTGTCCTTAGCAGAGTGGGTATTGTAGTTCTGCGCTGCATTGTTTTTGTCACTCCTTTGTAGGTAGTGGTGACGATCTTTGTTGACGCTTCCTTGCCGTGCCCGGCTATGCAGCATGAACTTTCGCTAACAGCCATCCCTTGGGCACAGACTGAAAAATCAGTTCATCTTCAGCGACCGTAAAGTCGATATCGCAGCGCGGGCAAGTGAACTCCCACGGTCCGACATTATCGCGTCCCATGCGGTCTGGTGGTCTATAGGCGACCGCCAATGCACCGCAGTCGGGCATTGGGCAAATCACTCCTGAGGCCACCTCATCATCGCGCTCTTCCCACACAGGCTGCATTGTGTCCGTCTTTCCACCGCGTTCTTCTATGACCTCCGACGTGCCCTGGCAAAGGGAAGCAGTCAGGGACACCAAGGGTCGGCTCCGGGCGCTGAACCGACAATGTTTCTTGAACGCGAGGGGAGGGTGTCGTCCAGATCAGCTAAAACGCTTGCGACGAGTTCGCGTTAAAGAATGCCACGAATCGATCGTTACCCCATTTCGCCTTTGTTGCTGTCTAGAGGCATTGCATGTACCTTTCCATTTCCGAGTAATAGTTAAGCCATAGAAAACACGGCCTGTGGATCTCAGCGTGAGGGTGTCAACACTGTCTGAGACAGACTAGTCGACACGTCGGGACTCAGCTAACTTTGGATTCCCTGAACCGTCGGTGCTCTAAGCCAGAGCCAGTCACCTCACGGGCAAAGGCGGTTCTTTGAGCTACAAGCGAACCAGAAGGCCGAGGAGATTGGCAGATAGTGACTTCCCCGTCCGTCGTTCGCATCAAGTGCATGCCCGGGGCGCATTACCACGGAAATGCGACCACATACATAGCAGCCCAAACGGGCCACACACAGATGTTTGCTCAGGAACAATTAGCGCGTGAGGCTGTAAGGAGAGGGAATCATTACCACGGAAATGCGACCACATACATAGCAGCCCAAACGGGCCACACACAGATGTTTGCTCAGGAACAATTAGCCGCCGTGAGGCTCCGCCTGTCAACGGACGCTATTAGGCGTTATCATTCGTTGAGACCGCTTTTTCCTCGTCGGGGCAGCGGGGTCGACGGTTGCTCGAAACCACTGTAGTAAAACTGTAGTAGTTCTATGGTCAAAACGTGGCAGATCGGATCATAACGGCACGAATCGGAGTTCTTGTAAGGCGTTGAAGAATCAAGTAGAGTTGAAGATTTTCCGAACGGATCAGAACCCTTCTGTGTACTTGAAAACCGGCATACCCGAAAGGGTATCGGGGGTTCGAATCCCTCCCTCTCCGCCAGTACTTTAGTTATCTAGCACTTGCAAGCCGGTGATACCTATACTGATTCCGAAATCAGCGAGGGTGGTCACCGATGAATCGCGAAGTCAATCTCACAAAAAGGGTCCAAACACCGCATGGATGGCGGTATTGCACCGTAGTCCTGGCTGCGAATGGCCGCGTCAAGCCAGACCTGGTTCTCGTCAGCGGCAAGCAGGAAACCCACAAGGAAGGCGCATACTACCTCGAATGGCGCGAGGGCTCGAAGCGCATACGCCTGTCAGTCGGCAAAGACCCAGCCGACGCCAGCGCCCGACGCCAGCGCAAGGAAGCCGAACTGAACGCGGTCAACAACGGCGTCTCCGTCGTGCCTGATGGCCAGAATGGGAACCGGTCAGTAGCTGCAGCCGTTGCAGAGTTCCTTGACGAAACCAAGCTCACGAAGAAGCCTAAGACGCTAGCCGCGTACTCGACGGCCCTGGTGTACTTCGTCGAATCCTGCCACAAACTCAATCTCGAAGAGATCGACCGAAAGGATTTGCTGAAGTTCTCGGCGTTTCTGCGGGATGAGAAGGACCAGGCACCACGCAGCGTGTACAACAAGTTCGAGAACGTGATGACGTTCCTGAAGGCGCATGGGATTCGTGGGCTAGTGGGCAAGAATGATTGGCCGCGGTTCACGGAGGAAGAACCGGAGATTTACGAACAAGAAGAATTGAACAAACTGTTCGCAAAGTGTGGCGCAGAGGAACGGCTTTGGTATGAGTTTTTCCTGATGACAGGGATGCGTGAGCAGGAAGTCATGTACACGTACTGGTCTGACGTTAACTTCGCTGCGTCCACGGTTCGAGTCAGCCATAAACCCGACAGAGGCTGGACACCGAAGGCCTATAAGGAACGCGAGATTCCTATTCCTGCGAAGCTGGTGAGAAGCCTCAAAGCTTGGAAGGCGAAGTCCGACAAGACCTGTAGTCTGGTCTTCCCGACCGCTGGGTGCAATCCCAAGCTCGATTTTCTCGACGGTCTGAAAGCTGTGGCCGAGCGTGCGAAGCTGGATAAAGACAACTTCTGGCTTCACAAGTTCCGTGCGACGTTCGCGACGTGGTCGCTGTGGGCTGGTGTCGATCTGCGTACGGTTCAACAATGGCTTGGTCACTCCGACATGGAGAGCACGATGCGCTACCTAAAGCCGTCTCGAAGCCAGCATGTGCGGGATAAGGTGAACGAGATTTTCGCGTAGTCCTTGTGCTTCCGGGCATGCAACTTATCGGGAATCGAGGCGTTCTTTTGGGCCTTCCGCCATTGTGCCCAGCGCGCCTCCTGAGCAGCGACAATCCTCTTACGGGCGGCTGGGGATGTCGTGTGTCCTTTGCGGACGAGCATGCGGTGATGGCTTCGACAGGCTGTCGCGTTGAAACGCCTTGCCGTTGTTCACTTGGCGAATGTACCGTTATGGTGATTGAACACTCAGGCATAAATGCCAACCAACCGGGGTATCAAGAACGAGGGCCAAGCACTTGCACAAATTCAGATCGCGTTTAGCACGTCCTATCCCCACGTGTGCTTTTCTGTTGCTAACCATTACGGCGGTTGCCCAGTCGGTTCCTCCGGAACTGGTGAATGGGCTCAAATGGCGCCTCATCGGCCCGTTCCGCGGCGGACGCGCAGTGGCCGTGGCGGGCGTGCCGGGCGACTCGACAACCTTTTATTTTGGCTCGGTGAATGGCGGGATCTGGAAAACAACCGATGCCGGAGTTGTCTGGACGCCGATCTTCGACGGCCAGCCGGTGGCCTCGATCGGCGCACTTGCTTTGGCTCCCTCCGATTCTAAAATCATTTATGCCGGAACCGGCGAAACCGACATTCGCGAGGATCTCTCTTCCGGCAACGGCGTCTACAAATCCAGCGATGGCGGCGCAACGTGGAATCACATCGGCTTAGAGGACACGCGACAGATCAGCCGGATTGTGATCGATCCGCAGAATCCAAACGTCGTTTATGTCGGCGCTCTGGGGCACGCTTATGGTCCGAACGAACAGCGCGGCGTCTACAAATCCGTCGATGGAGGAATGCATTGGGCGCGGGTTCTCGACCTGGGGTCTGACATCGGCATTTCAGATCTGGCAATCTGTTCCGCCGCCCCGCAGCTCATATTTGCCGGCGCATGGCATGTGCAGCGTCCTCCATGGAGTTCGTATGCTCCGATCGATGGACCGGGCGGCGGCCTTTACCGTTCTCAGGATGCCGGCAAAACATGGTCCCGTCTCGACGGAAACGGGCTCCCTGAAGGCGACTGGGGACGCGTCGGCGTCGACGTTGCGCCGGACGGCAAGCGCGTGTACGCGCTCATCCAGGCGAACAAATCCGGCCTCTATCGTTCCGACGATGGAGGCAACACTTGGGTGCTCGCCAACGCCGATCCCCGTCTGACCAGTCGAGCATGGTACTTCAATCGCATCATCATCGATCCGCAGAATCCCGACGTGATCTACATCCCGAACGTCGCTCTCTACCGATCCGAGGATGGCGGGAAGACAATTTCGGTCGTCCGCGGCGCGCCGGGCGGAGATGATTATCACGAGCTCTGGATCGATCCAAGAAATTCCGCCAGCATGGTCCTCGGAACGGACCAGGGAACCACGATCAGCCTCAATCGCGGCCAAACCTGGAGCAGTTGGTACAACCAGCCGACGGCGCAGTTCTATCATGTGACCACCGACAACCAATTTCCTTACGCCGTATACGGCACGCAGCAGGATAGCGGCAGTGCCGCGGTTCTAAGCCGTACCGACCACGGTCAAATCACGCCGCGGGACTGGTTTCCGGCTGGCCCCAGCGAGAGCGGATACATGGTGGTCGATCCGAATGATCCCGACATTATTTATGTGAGTGGGACTTACGGTACCGTTGCTCGCTTCAACAAACGAACTGGCCTCAGCCAGGACATTACTCCATGGCCCGCATTTGCGTGGGATGTCGGAGATCCGCGAGCGCAAATATCGCGACCCTTGGACTCCAGTGCTGGTTCTTTCCCCGGTTGACCCAACAACGCTCTATCTCGGAACGCAATATGTGATGAAGACGGTCGATGGCGGTCTGCACTGGGAGACGATCAGTCCCGATCTCACCGGAGCGACCGGGGACGTGCGCGATGCGCAGAGTGCGGACGGCAAGAAACCGTCGAGTCCGCCAACTCTCGAGCACGCAAAGCGCGCCGGTTATGGGGTCGTGTTCACAATCGCGCCGTCGCCGCTCAACCGCGATCTGATCTGGGCGGGAAGCGACACGGGACTGATTCACCTGACCCGCGATGGCGGAAAGAACTGGAAAGACGTCACTCCGCCCGGGCTGAGCGACTGGAGCAAGATTTCGCTGATCGAAGCATCGCATTTTGATCCCGCTGTCGCCTATGCAGCCGTCGATCGCGGACGCCTCGACGATCAGACGCCCTACATCTATCGCACGCGCGACTACGGAGCCACCTGGCAACTGGTCACGAACGGCATTGACCGCTCCCGCATTCTTGCGCGCGGTTCGCGAAGACCCGCAGAGCAAAGGGCTGCTCTTCGCCGGAACCGAATTCGGAGTTTACGTGTCGTTGGATGACGGAGACCACTGGCAGTCTTTGCAATTGAACCTGCCGGTCACTGGAGTTCGCGATCTTACGATCCACGGCGATGACCTGGTGGTCGCCACGTTCGGACGTTCCTTCTGGATTCTCGATAACATCACGCCGCTTCGCCAGGCGCTGGATGCGCGAGAAGAGCGGGTGGCCCGTGGCTTTACCGTCCAGCCACAGCGGTTCGCGTGGATAACGACTCCTTTACAGGCACGCCGCTTCCGCCCGAGGAACCCACGGCTGAGAATCCTCCCAATGGCGCGATGATGGATTATTTCCTCCCGTCTCCGGCGAGCAGCGTGCGGCTGGAAGATTTTCGATGCACAGCAGAACCTGGTCAGAACGTTTTCTTCAGAAAGTCGCTCTTCAGAAGATCATTCTCCACAGGGTCAGGACGCCTGGAAGCACCAGCCGCTTCCCGTCGCCGAGCGCTGGTTCCCTAAGCCTGAAGTCCTCGAGAAAACTGCGGGAATGCACCGCTTCGTCTGGAACCTCACCTGGGGCAGTTCCGGCGGCCCGACCGCGGACGAAGACACCGATTACCACAATCCCAGCGGGCCGAAGGCCGTGCCGGGAATCTACCAGGTCCGCCTGACGGTTGATGGAAATGCGCAAAACCAGCCATTGAAGGTCGTCATGGACCCGCGCTCGCCCGCAACTCCCGAAGTACTCGCGCAGCAGTTGCAGTTGGGCCAGCGGATCTTTGGCGAAACCATCGAAGCTCGCCGCGCGCTGGCCGAGATCGGCTCGGTTCAGAAACAGCTTGCGGACATTCAACAGAAGCTGGGGCAACAGAAGTTGGGAGCACAAAGCGCGACAGCTCAAGTCGGCCCTCACAGATGCTCAATCCGGAATCGGCAAGATTCTTACAAACAAGGAGCATGCAGCCGAGGAGTCCCCTGGGCTGCAGGATGCGTACACGGGACTGGCATCAGCGCTGCGAGTGGTCGAAGGCGGAGATCGTGCCGTGCCTTCGCAGGCCATCGCGGTGTACAGCGAGTCAAGCCAACAGGTAAAAGCCCGCATCGCAGCGTGGACCCGATTCAAGCAAACGAAATTGGCGCAACTCAACCAACAACTGCGTGAGGCCAACTTTGCTCCCATCGCGATCGCTGAAATTGAGCAGCAGGTCGAATTCCTGATGTCGCGCTAGACCGCGCAGGATTGTTCGCGAACGTCGGAATTATCCGGAAGAGTAGTTTGAGCATTGACGCAATGAAATGTCGCAATGCAGATTAAGCAAAGGGAAAAGCGAACAGCGCGTCTCACCCGGAATAATCCCATGACAGCCGGCAATTCGGGAGTGAATCAAACGAGGATTGACTTGGTGGAGCTGTCCGCCATTCTTGAAGGAGATTATCGGGGACCCGGACCAATGCTTATTGACGCCTTAAACCCCTCCCATTCAAGCGGAGTAAATGTATCTCGAAGTACCTTCTCCAACAGACCGCTGTAGATATCCTCTCCGTTCGAGCTGTTGGTCATGATGAGGATGCCAGTTTTGGGTCTATCGAAACACACGATGTAGTGGCGCCAGCCCTCATCATGCCCTTCCTTGAAGAAAGCTTTACCGTAGCGCGTCTGATAGAGTCCCCAACCCAGGCCGTAGCTGAGATCGATCGGGCGGTTCGCTGTTGTCGTCTCGGTGGAGAGTGAAGGGAATTCGTGCTTGGACATGATCTGAATTTGAGGGCTCAGCATCAGGTCTCGAGATTTCGTATCGAGAATTCCGCCACTTAACACAGCTTGCACGAACCGCGCATAATCGCGCAGAGTCGTCTGCATGGAGCCGGCAGCATTGCCTATTTCCCGGCGTTCCAGACCCAGCGTTTTTCCTTGTTCGTCGTATCCAATTGCATGATCATCCTCAAATCGTTCTTCCGAGACCATACCGGTGCGCGTCATGCCCAGAGGTTGGAAGACACGTTCGTTCATCAGCTCGTTGACGGACTTCCCGGTGACGGTCTCGACAACCATCTGCGCCAGAACAATTCCCTCGCCAGAATAGGCGAATCTTGATCCGGGCGAGAAGTAGATTCTTAGCTTCTTGTCATCTGTGAACCGGCGCCAGTTTGGAAAGCCGCTGGTGTGGTCCAGCAGCATTCGCATGGTGATTTCCCTATATCGCTGATCGTCGGCCAAATCTTTGTATGCGGGATACTCCGGCATAGGCTTCGGTAGATATTCATACACTGGCTTGTCAAGCCCGATGATGCGCTCATGAACTAGTTGCATGACCATGGTGGCAAAGGCAGGCTTCGTCAATGATGCGGCGGTCATTACTGAATCAGGAGTCAGAGGCAAATGCTTCTCTTTATCCCTGAGGCCATAGGTCTTGAGGTATACAACTTTATCGTCGTTCAAAATTGCGATGCCTACGCCCGTCACATGGGCCTGCTCCATCAGTAGTGCAATCGCAGTGTCGATCTCCGAAGGCGATATTTTGCTGGAGTCCAGCCGGAGAACCGATAGCTGCTGCGCGAATAAAGAGAGGGAGCCGATCACGATTGTCAAAGTGGTAGAGAAAACCTGGGGAAGATATCGCAAAGGCATGAGGACCTCCGTAAGGTTCAGACGTTCGAACGGATGCCCTGTGAGCATTGTCCCGGAATCCTGCGCAAAAAGAGGAGCCACGTTCTTCTCTCTGCCAGACTGGCAGTTGGCGAGTAGTCGGCAACCCTTACCTTGGGATTACTTCAGGTTTGCCCGTTATCCGACCGAAAACGCCGAGGACGCCTGCGATCGCCGTCACTCCCAGGTTGCTTTTGCCATAATGCCCCATATAGATTCCTATAGGCTCCGTAGTTTCAAAACCTTGTGGGATAAGATGCCAGAGGTAGAAACAAGAACGCGTTTCAACGGACACTCAATGTCCGGCGCGCTGGAGCGCGTCATGGTTTGTTCTCCCCGCACAGCCGGCTGGGACCAACCGGAGCGTGCCGCACGCTGGCAAGAGCTAGGCTTCCAACACGCTCCGGACTTCGCGAGAGCCCAATCGCAGCATGAAGCTCTCTGCCGCGAGTTGGAAACCGCAGGCGCCGAGGTTGCAGAGATGCCTCCTGCACCGGACCTCTCCCTCGACGCCGTCTACGCACACGACGCGTCTCTCCCTACCGACTACGGCTTAATCGTGATGCGTCCGGGCAAGCCGAATCGCGTGGCCGAAGGCCCGCACCACAGCGCCTTCTGTTTGCGGCTTATCATTCCCATGCTGGCCAAGATCGTCGCCCCCGGCACCACCGAAGCCGGCGACATCGTCTGGCTCGATCCAAAAACGCTATTAGTCGGCCATGGCTACCGCACCAACACGGAAGGCATCCGGCAGATGCGGGATCTGCTGGCGCCCAAGGGCATCGAAGTGCTCTCCGCGCCGCTGCCATACGGACGGGGCCCATCCGCGTGCCTGCATCTAATGTCGTTGATTAGCCTGCTCGATGAACACACGGCTTTGGTCGACCTGCCTTGGCTCGCGGTGGAAACCGTCGAACTGCTCCAGGCCCGCAGATTCAACTTCATCGAAATCGAACCTTCCGAGCGTGACACACTCGCCTGCAACGTCCTCGCGCTCGGAAATAACCGCCTGCTCGCGATCGAAGAGAATCGCAACACCAACGCCCGCCTCCGCCACGCCGGATTCGACGTCCGCACCTTCCCCGGCAGCGAACTCTGCCTCAACGGCAGTGGCGGCCCGACGTGCCTGACTCGTCCTCTGCTGCGAGTATGAATGCTTTTCCCACCACGCAATCGGCCCCGGCACAACCACATTGAGATTTTGGCTATAAAGGTGCCCATCCCGGTCCACTACGCAACGGTTGAGATTTTCACGACTTGGAGATGGAAGCCACGCAGTGCCACCTTGGACAGTAGCGAGGCGAGGCATTTACCCGCGGCGTGCTAACTCCCGATAAGTCGGGTTACCAGACAAGTCCCCGTCGCTGGTCTGCAAACGAAGTTGGTATTTCCCCGCAAAACAACCACATGCGCCTCTGTGTATTGCTGGGATCGGACCGCTCACGGGGAACTATTCTCTCGAAAAAACCTGTACAAAAGAAGTATGTCTGAAGAACAACTCCATGTGGGAACAATTGAACGTGTGAGAAAGCAGAGCGCCTTGCTGCTAAGGCTGTACCAGGCAGAACTTGCCTATGACCCTACCAGTTGCGCTACCGAATCTTCGCGTAGCAATCTCATGGCTCTGCGTCACACGATCGCGCAGATGTATGGAGATGTCTAGCGCCCCCCGCTGCAGGACCGCCCCAAAGCAGATGAATAGTGTTTCGGCACAGAGATACACAAGCTAACCCTTCTTCTGTGCCTTCCGCCATTTTGCCCAGCGCGCTTTTCTGAGCTGTTTGGAATGCCCTGCACACCTTCGTGCGTTCCCGTGGCGGCTTTAATCGCCTACGGTGCAACGGCGGCATGAAAGCGGGGTTCGGGGGGATGCCGTGGAGTCGGATCGCACTGGAGACGGGGATACATTCGCCGTGGGTCAGCTGGCCTTCGGGGTTGTGCTCAGCTTTTGTTCCAGCACCACTTCCCCCGCTTCGTCCAGAACGCAATACCAGCTCGTGCGATCGCCCAGATCCAACCCGATGGTCAGCTTCTGATCCTGAAAATTTTTTCGTCTGCTTTGCCGCTGCGGTGCTAATCTTTTTCACCAGGACTTGTAGCCGATGGGATTCGCCTGGCAATTCTCAGAGGGCAACTTGCCCCAGGACAAGTTACTTCGGCAGGAGGAACTAGCGAAGCAGTTCGGGCTCAGTCGAGCCCCGGTCCGGGAAGCTCTGCGGCAATTGGAGGCATTGTTTTCGTATCCTCATGGGGGCACCGTGGTAGCCGAGGATCAGAGCGACCACGACCCCAATCCTGCGCATTCCGCAGAACTGAACTGGGTATTTCACGAGATTCTATATGCACCGGCAGGCCTACCGAGGATGCTCAATATCATCAAGACGCTCCACTATCAAGCGTTGCGATATCACCTCGTAGGGTTCGTTGCGTTGGACTTCAAGAGAGAGTCTCAAGGCGGGCACCGACGGATCTTGGAAGCGTGACGGCATCGGGACGAAGAGGCTGCAGTCGTGGCTTTGACTCAGCATCTGCCGGAGTCTGGCAAGAGCATAGTTGCTTATGTCCGCCAAGTAAGGAGCGGGACACTCGGCGCCCTCTGAGCGTATTGCTCCAAGTAGGCTGTCGGGCCCGGCTGCTTCGATTCAAGTACAAGCGTTGGCGCACGGAGCAGAATCACATAAGTATCTGTACATAGAAAGTAGGCTGGCTTTATGGCACCGTAGTGGTTCAAGGTTTGTCCACGTTCAATTAGGAGACCCGATTATGGCCCGCACGATGCGTTCGTCGAGACTTCGCTTCGCCCAGCTTGGGATCGCGATTTTGATCGTTCTTGCCGGCTCTGTTCCCTCGCGCGCTCAAGTCGCTGGAGCAACGATAGTGGGCACGATCACCGATCCCGCGGGCGCCGTCGTTGCCAACGCGCAGATCACGATCAAGGACATCGCTACGGGTGTCGACCGGACCGTAACGACGAACTCAGCGGGCTTCTACACCGCCCCCAACCTAGCATCGGGAAAATACGAACTGAAGGTATCAGCGCCCGGCTTCTCAGTGGGAAGAGCGTCGGACATCACGCTAACTGTTGGGGCTCAGCAAACCGTGAACATCGTGCTGCAGGTTGGAAAAGCGAACGCCCTAGTCGAGGTAACGGGTGTGGCCGCCGGAGTCGAACTGGCAACCTCGGACCTTAGCAGTGCGGTAGATGGCATAGTAATTCGAGAGCTTCCCCTGAACGGCCGCGATTGGGCGCAATTGGCTACTCTGGAGCCCGGGGTGGACTCGGTTCGTAACCAGTCGCCGGTAGGTGGAGTCAGCACGGGCGATGTGGTGCGCGCTTTGCGCGGCTTCGGCAACCAGCTCAGCATCTCTGGAGCGCGTCCCCAACAGAATAATTACCGGCTCGACGGCATCAGCATCAACGACTACACGAACGGCGCGCCCGGTGGGGTTCTCGGTAACCTGTCCGGAGTGGATGGCATTCAGGAATTCTCCATCATTACCACCAACTATTCCGCGGAATACGGCAGAACCTCCGGCGGCGTAATCAATGCCGTTACCCGGTCAGGGAGTAACAAATTCCACGGCAGCGCCTATGAGTTTCTTCGCAACAGTGCGCTGGATGCGCGCAACTATTTCGACATCGGATCAAACGGACTACCCGATAAGCCCCCATTTCGGCGCAACCAGTTTGGAGGATCGGTGGGCGGGCCCCTGATACGGGACAAGACCTTCTGGTTTTTCAACTATGAGGGTCTGCGGCAATCGCTGACGGCTACCCAGCTGGACGAAGTCCCGTCCGGACCCGCCCGCAGCACTGCGGATCCCAACATCGCTCCTTATCTTGCCTTCTGGCACTCGCCCAATGGTGCGGTGAGCGGACAGACTGGGCAGTATTTTGTGGCCACCTTGCAGCAAGGTACCGAAAACTTTTTCACCGGGAGAGTCGATCACAAACTTTCCACCCACGACAGCCTGGTCGGGAATTTCGGATTCGACAGGACCCGCTTGGAGGAGCCCGACCCTCTCAACAACGTCCGCTTTCTGGATAGCAACTCACGTCCATTCTTCGCTATCGAGGAGACGCATACATTCAGTTCCGCTCTGGTGAATGCCGTTCGCTTTGGGTTCAGCCGCAATCGCGCGTTGAGCACGACGACGGACCCGATTAACCCTCTGGCGTCGAATCTGTCGCTAGGAGTTGTTCCCGGCCGTCCCGCGCCTGAAATCCAGGTTGGGGATGGCAGCATTACAGGTTTCGATGGCGGCATCGGCGGGTTTCCGAACTTCGAGTTCGGCTGGAATTCCTTCCAGGCGTATGATGACGCGTTCTTGACGCACGGCGCGCACTCACTTAAGTTCGGCTTTGCACTGGAACGGATGCAATCGAACAATCTCTTGCACTTCATCAATAACGGCTTGTACATTTTCGGCTCGCTTGCAAATTTCCTTGCGAACGACCCCCTGTTTTTTCTCACCACCGTTCCCAGCACAGCCACCGAACGAGGCATTCGCGAGACTTTGTTTGGCGGCTATGTTCAGGACGATTGGCGAGCGCGTGCGAATTTGACCATCAACATGGGACTCCGCTACGAAGCGGTGACAACCCCTACAGAAGTCCAAGGCAAGCTGGCGGTGCTGCGCAGTCCGACGGCGAATGCGGTTCACACGGGGGATCCGTATTTCAATAATCCGACACTGAAGAATTTCGAACCTCGCGTCGGGCTTGCCTGGGATCCGTTTCACAATGGCAAGACAGCGGTCCGCAGCGGGTTCGGTTTCTACGACGTACTTCCGCTGCCGTATGAGTTCGTAATTCTCTCATCGGCATCGGCGCCGTTTGCTGCCAACGTCTCGCAAGGCAACCCCGGACCGATGCCTGCTTCCGCATCCGCGGTGCTGGCGGGTTACGCTCCCGGAAGTTTGGCAAGTCAGCGCGTGAGCTACATCCAGCCGAATCCCTCGCGCAGTTATGTAATGCAGTGGAATCTCAATCTGGAGCAGGAATTCACTCGCAGCGTGATTGGGACGGCGGCCTACGTTGGTTCTCGCGGCGTACATTTGCCCTTCCGCGAGGACGATTCCAACATCGTGATCCCGACTCCGACTTCCGCTGGGTATGTCTGGCCCAGGCCGGTTGGAAGCGGTACCGTGATGAACCCGAACGTGGGAGAGGAGGACCGGTTGGTATTCCAGGGAGACTCTCACTACAATGCCCTGCAGACCGGCCTCAAAATCAAGGGTTATCATGGCCTGCTGCTGCAATCCTCGTTCACCTGGGGGAAGACGATTGATACCGGTTCTTCCACCATTGCCGGCGACCAATTTTCCAACTCCCCTTCAAGCTTACCGGTTTGGTTCGACCCGAGAACGAGGCGTGGCGTGGCGGACTTCAATCTCGGTAAGGATTTTGTGATCAGTGGTGACTGGCAGATTCCGCATCCCAGTTCTCTGCAGGGTCCGGTCGCCTGGGCATTCACCGGTTGGGAGTTGGGCGCAATCTTCGAAGCGAGCACCGGTGCGCCCTTCACCGTGGTGACCGGCGGAGATCCCTTGGGAATGAACAGTACAGATCCCTGGGATTATCCAGACCGGGTCAACGCCCCGGGGTGCAGCCACCCGGTCAATCCTGGGAGCGCCAACTACATCAAGACGCAATGCTTCACCTACGCGACGGCGCCGTCGCAGGCTTTCTACAGTCAGTATTGCGATCCCAGCATGGCTTATCCTACGTGCATCAACTTGCTAGGGAATACGGGACGCAACCCGCTCACCGGTCCAGGGCTCGTGAATACAGATTTCTCGATCTTCAAGAACAATTCGTTGAAATGGATTTCCGAGAGTGCAAATATCCAGTTTCGTGCGGAGTTCTTCAACATCTTCAACCGCGTGAACTTTGCGCCGCCGCTTGACCACTATGCCATCTCTGACCCGGCATTTGGCCAAATCGACCGTACTCAAACCTTCTCCCGGCAGATTCAGTTCGGTTTGAAGATACTGTTCTAGTCAGCCGCAGGAACGTAGTTTCGGCAGTCGCTTGCATATGGGCAACAGAGCTAGATAAATTGCGAAGGAAGCCAACAAAAATGAAAAACAAAATCGCTAGAACCCTCTGCCTCTCCCTCCTGGTTGTCTCTTTGGCGTCGGCCTCCGCTTTCGCCCAGGCCAGCAATGGTGCTGGCGCAGGCAAACCTGTGGTCTCGGTTTCCTATTACAAGCTGCCGCCGGGACGCCAGGACGAGTGGCTTGCTCTCTACAAAAAGTACCACCTTCCGATCATGAAGTATGAGAAAGAGCATGGCCAGGTCATCAGCGAAACCATATACACACGCGCGATCCATCACATCAGCCCGTCGTGGGATATCGCGATCATGATCGTCGCGCCTCCGCCGGAAAAGAGGCCGAAAGCGGAGAAAACACGGGCCGAGCTGATCCGCAGTCTTTTCGCCGATCTCGACGATTACGTGAAGGGAGAAAGAGCTCGTTGGGCCATGACCCTGGAGCATTGGGACGAACAATGGATCGAAGTCGACATTGATAAGAATCCTTCGCTCTACTATCCGGCGCCCTGATTGGCGAACATTCACCACAGGCAGGAAAGGAGCGACGTGGTCCGCATGTCGCTCCTCGACACGCGCTTGCCGGGAAACGCGCACAAACCTAATTCATTGTGAGAATCCCTTGAATAAAGTACTGCTGCCCGCATTCATCTTACTTGTCGCCGCCTCTATTGCATCGGCCCAGGAACCAGCACCTCTTACACTCATCCAAACCTTCGAAATGCCTGAGGTGCCGATAGGCCCGTACACCGACCATCTGGCAGTCGACGTAAAGGGTCACCGCCTGTTTACCACTCCGCAGGCACACAAGAGCGTGCAGGTGTTTGATCTCGACACGGGCAAACTGCTACAGAACATCGCTGGCTTCGAAAATCCGCACTCCGTGCTTTACCGCGAGGATCTCGACCAGATCTATGTCACCGACGGAGGAGCCGGCCTCTTAAAGATCTTCAGTGGCCGCGATTACCACCTTATAAAATCCGTCAAGTTGTTGCCGGATGCCGACTCCATTGGATATGATCCGGCAACGAAGTACCTTTACGTGACCAATGGTGGGGAAGGAGCGAAGCTCGACTATTCTCTGTTGAGTGTGGTCGATACCACCAAAGGCGAACTTGTGGGCGAGGTTAAAGTGTCGGCGGGCAGTCTTGAAGCCATGGCGTTGGAGGCTTCCAGCCCGAAGATATACATCGACATCACAGACAAGAATCAAGTAGCAGTGATTGATCGCCAGAAGCGTACAGTGCTCCAAACCTGGCCGGTAACGAAGGGCAAGACAAATATCGCCATTGCGGTCGACGAAGCCCACCATCGCTTGTTCGTGGGTTGTCGCAATACCGAGACCACTGGAGTGATCGTGGTTTTTGATACCCAGACAGGCAAAGAAATGGAAGCGCTTCCAATTGCCGGTTGGGTGGACTACATGGTGTATGATCCCGCAACCGGACGCATCTATGCCTCGTGTGGTTCGCGTGTTCCGAATGGTGGACATCTCTATGTCTACCATGTCGACAGCGAAGGTCACTACAAGCTGCTCGCAAAAGTCCCCACTGCCCCGCGGGCCAAGACCGCGCTATTTGTGCCGGAAATTAACAGAATTTATGTGTCAGTTCCGCACTACGAAAAGGAAGCGAGAGTTCTTGTCTATCAGGTCGACTAACGCGATTCCCACCGCCACGGGAGGGCCACGGAAAGACACGCCTCCTCCCGGTGCGAAAAACCGGGTGCGCTGTCTACGTTCTGATTTCACTTACTTGCGCTCTCTCCAATGGCGGTACAATCAGCCTGCTTGAGGAGAAGAACATGAGCATCCAAGTCAGGGCCAGTCCGGTTGGTATCCAGGATTTTGCCGCCTGGTTGCGAAAACTTCCCGAGTCAGCATTTGATCGTACAGATCAGGTAATTGACTTTCTGAGATCGGCTCCGGTCGCCCCGGATACGCTCGCGCCTTATCTAACCTGGGACCGCCAGCACTACACGCGCAATCTCATAGATAAGACTCCGCTGTATGAACTGATCGCGATTTGCTGGGAAGTCGGACAGATCAGTTCTGTACATAACCATCGGGACCAGAATTGCTGGATGGCCGTGCCGATTGGGAGATTGTTGGTCCAAAACTACCGCACGATTTCGCAAGACCTAAGAAGCGGCAAATGCAAGCTGGAGCCGACGAACACGGCGGAGATGAATCCCGGGCATCCCTGCGCGGTTGATCCCCTGGAACCGGTGCATCGCGTGCTTAATCCTCGCGAGTTCGAGCAGAGAGCTGTCAGCTTGCACATCTATTCGCGGCCCTTTGATTCTTGCGTGGTCTATTCGCCCGAGCAAGGCACCTGCGGCGAGATCAAGCTGCACTACACGACGGAGTACGGGAAGCCTGCGAACAGCCTTTAGCTATTAGCTCTCGGCTATGCTCAGGGCAGGCGACCCGCCAAGTGGATTGTTGGAGATAAATCCTATTTGAGACAGTTGCATCCGAATAGGCAGTCAATTAACGAGTCCGTCCTTTTTCATTTCCGCGATTGAAGGCGACGTTCTCGATGGAAATGGTCCCCCAGTAGTACAGTTGCTCATGCGGGTCTCAGGGATCACGAGATGAAAAAGGCCACGCGGAGTATCGTGGGGCTCGTTTTGGCGGGGCTGGGCGTTGTGCTCTATTTATGGTTCACCCCCGGACGCACTCCCGCCATCCACGGACCTAACAGTATCGCTTCGCTGGAGCGCATCCGCATCGGTGATGTAGATCAGTACATTCTTATTCGCGGAAACGACTCTTCGCTCCCAGTCTTGCTTTTCCTGCACGGTGGTCCCGCGATGCCGGCCATGTATTTGGCTCACGCTTTTCAGCATGAACTGGAAAAGGAATTTGTGGTGGTGCAGTGGGATCGCCGAGCGGTGGGGAAGTCATATCGCGAAGACATCAGCGGTACACTCACCACAGAACAACTTGTCGCAGACACGGTTGAATTGACGAACGTGCTCCGTGCCCGGTTCCGCAAGGACAGAATCTATCTTGTGGGACATTCCTGGGGCACCTATCTGGGAATGCTCGTGATTGCGCGACATCCAGAGCTTTACCACGCTTATGTTGGGATCGGACAACTCGCCCGCTCGTTCCCCATCGCTGGCATTCAGGATGAATATATTCGCCAGAATGCAATGCGGATGGGAGATCAAGACGCCATCAAGGAACTGGAAGAAAAGGGCGCGAGCGTCCGGGAAACACTACTCTTCAGATTTGGAGGTGAACTCCATAGAGCGAAGTCCTATACACCCCTATTGCTGACCGGGTTGGCTGCACCTGAATACAGCCTTCGTGATGCCCGCAACATTCCCGAAGGGCGTGTCGCTATATTCGAGAAACTTCGTCTACAACTCGATTTCGGGCGAATTGATGGATGTCATCACCCAGGTGAAGATTCCCGTTTATTTTTTTACGGGGCGGTATGACTACACCGACCCATTTGCGCTTACCGAGCAGTACCTCTCTAAGATCAACGCGCCGGAGAAGCACATCGTCTGGTTTGAAGAGTCCGCACATTTCCCTTTCTATGAAGAGCCAGCCGCTTTTGCGCGACAGATGCGGGGCGTGCTCACTGCAACCAGTCCCACAAGATAAATGACCGAGCGGGCTTGGCTCGGCCAATCGTCTAGGTTTCCGATCGGTCACTTGGCGTGCTGTCGCCAAATCGGAACTATGGAGGCGACGCCCCATCCATCTTCGACCTTCTGAAAGCGGGCGCCCTTTCATAATGCATTGACCGGGTCCTGAACTCGTCCAAGCAATTCTGCTATGGCCGGGTTAGAAAACTACCCATTCCTAACGCTATGCGGAAATCAAGAAGTCCAATCTTTACGGGGCTTCCACGGCAGCGATTCTGGGCAGGTTTTCTAACAGCGCTGCTGTGACGACTCTCAAACGCAGAATATTACCGCCAGCGCAGCTCGTGCTTTCGGTCCAGGACTGACGAAGGCTTTTCCGACACAAAAGGATCGAGCCGGTCCGCCTCCCGAGTAGCCCACTCAATCCACTCGCGAGATTTCGGCTGCTCCTCGGCAGGCCACGATTCGTAGCACTCACATTTTTGAGCGATTGCGCCCGTGTGACGGGCGACTCTTACCTAATCCGGTCGGTAAGGTTGGCCGACGATACGCCCAGAATCGTCACATCTGCGTGCAACCTGCTGCACAGTCTATAATTGCGCGCAGGGATGGCTCTTACTCCTGGGGCAAAACTCGGGCCGTATGAGATCCAATCTCCGCTGGGCGCAGGCGGCATGGGCGAGGTCTATCGGGCGTGCGATACTCGCCTTGACCGTACCGTGGCGGTCAAGATTCTGCCATCGCATCTTTCTGACAACCCTGAAGCCAAGCAGCGCTTCGACCGCGAAGCGCGGGCCATCTCGTCGCTGAACCATCCCAATATCTGTACGCTCTACGACGTCGGCCCCAACTACCTCGTAACCGAGTTGGTGGAGGGCGAAACTTTGAGCGACTTGCTCAAGCGCGCACCTGGCCTGGAGCGCTGCCTGGATATCGCGCGGCAGGTGCTTGAGGCACTTCGCGCCGCGCATCGCGCCGGCGTTGTACATCGCGACCTCAAGCCTCAGAACATCATGGTCCGTTTCGATGGCTATGTGAAGGTGCTGGATTTCGGTCTCGCGAAGCGGATGCCGGCCGCTCTCGCAACCGATTCGGAGAGCACCGCAATTACAGGCGGAAGTTTTTCCGGCCAGATCGTCGGGACCCCAGCCTACATGTCACCCGAGCAGATCCGCGGACAAGAAGTTGATCAGCGCAGCGATCTATTCGCGTTCGGGGTCATTCTGTATGAAATGCTGGCCGGCCAGCACCCGTGGCCTCGCACGTCACCCGTCGACACGCTGTATGCTATTCTTCACGATGAACCCCCTCCTATCGACGCCCACTCTCCCGGCGCAAAATTAGCCCCGATCGTGCAGAAGCTTCTGTGCAAGAACGCCGCAGAGCGGTATCCATTGGCCGAAGCGGTTCTCGAAGCCCTGGCGTCCTACGCGGCTCCGCAAGGCGCTTCCACCGCAAGCCCAGAAACTCCGAACCTCTTAACCTCGATTGCCGTATTGCCTTTTGTCTTCTTGACCGAGGTCGAAGAGCGCAAGGCCTTCTCGCTCGGGTTTGCTGACGCCTTGATTACAGTGCTCGCCGGGCTTGAGGATTTCGCCGTGCTCCCGACATCCTCCATTCTCAATTATGCCGCGGGTTCAGACCCCCTCCACACCTGTCGTGACCTGGGTGTCCGCCATGTGTTGCAGGGCAATGTCCAGAAGCTGGGGACGCGCTGGCGCGTCTCCATCCAGCTCTTCGATGGCACGACGCAAAAAAGCGTTCTTTCCGAGAAACATGACTTCGTCATGGAAAACATCTTCGATGTGCAGGACGAAATTGGACGCCGCGTCGTGGAATCGCTGCGCAGCCGGTTTCCTCGCCCCGCGCTGAAGGCTCGCGAACGCTATAGCGCCGATCCCGAAGCTTACGACGAATTCATGTCTGGTCTTCGCGAGAGTTACTCCGATCGGGAAGACGTGCTCCGCAGCGCCGTCCAACACCTCTCCCGAGCCGTCGAACGCGACCCCGAATTCGCTCTCGCACATGCCACGCTCTCCTATGTATCCAGTCACCTCCACCGCGAATTCGACCCGCGTCACGCCTTGCTGGAAAATGCGGAAGACCATTGCCGCCGCGCGCTCGAGCTTGATCCAGCCCTGCCAGAGGCGCATTCCGCCCTTGCCTTTATCCTGTGGAGCCCCGCCAGGAATTTCCAGCATGTCGGCGCCATCGCCGCGCTCGAAAAGGTGCTGGCCGCCCAGCCGAACAATGAACGCGCCCATAACCAGATGGCCACCATTTGTTTGCATATTGGAAGGTTCCAGGAAGCGCTCACTGCCCACAGGCGAGCAACGGAATCGAATCCAAAAAGCCGGACCAATCACCTCGAGTTCATCTACCTCTATAGCGGCGATTTCGAACGCGCGGAGGAGGCTGCGGACGCATGGATTAGGGAAAAGCCCGGACTCAAGTATGCTGTTTGGTATTATCCGCAACCCGCGCTGATGCGGGGCAACCTCGACACTGCCGAGCAACGAGTGGCGGTCGCCTTAAGACAATATCCCGACGAACCCCTCATCGTCAGCACGCAAGGCATGCTGCACGCCCGGCGCGGTCAGGTGGACAAAGCGCTTGAGTGTGCGCGCAAAGCGCAGGAGTCACCCCACTCCTTTGGCCATTCGCATCACACTTACTATCAACTCGCCTGCATTTACGCCGTACTCGGAAAAACCGACAAAGCCATGGGCTGGTTGGAGCGCAGCGCCGACACGGGAAACCCCTGCTGGCCTTTCTTCAGGGTGGATCCACATCTGGAGACCTTGCATGACGACCCTCGCTTCCAACGCCTCGTCACGGATCTTGAACGCGAATACACGGCCCTGAAGATCGAGCGCCTATGACGGTGTTGCCTGCCTCACTGGCCCGGATCGTCGCCTGAGGGGCCGTAGATCGCGGGGACCTGGCCACCCATTGGTCGAATATAGGTGCTCAACTGGCCGCGATGATGGCTGGCGTCGAAGAAAACATACTATAACAAGTCGCCAATCGGGGCTTCCCAACCGCCCCCCTCAGTTCTTCGATGAAACACACCCAAAATACTCCTGTTAACGGCGCCGGCCATCGCAACCGCTTTCGGGCTGTGCCGGTGATTGCAGTGCCCGTATCCGTCGCCAGAAAGCGCAGCTCCTTGAAATAGGCGCCGGACATTAATAGAGATGTGCGCGGTCCTGGCCCCCGGGTGGATGACGGGCAACTCGAAAGTTATCGGTTCGTCCGTCGGATTGGTGCCGAGAAACTTAGTTGCCCTGAGTTAGTTCCTTCGGAGCCACTGAGCGACGGAGCGGGGGTCAAACCGTACACATGTACCGATACGGAATGACGGGATACGGCCCGCCTTGGCTTGCTTGAAGATAGTAATTTTCGAGACTGTCAACATTTCTGCGAGTTCGTTTGCTGTCAGAGCGCGCCCGATTCGTTCGATTCGGTCTGCCAGCGATAACGGTTCGGTCGAACTGTAGGGATTACATGATTCCATATACCTCCTGAGTGGATTTACTTCCGCAGACTGCCGTTACCGCTTCAACTGCATTGCATATTGACATCTCTTCCCTGCCTTGTATTCGTACAGTGGCAGTCCTATCCCGTCTCGCTGCCGCCAGTCGGTCGATAGCGGCCTGTTTCTGCTCTGGTGAACGGGTCTTACGCTGTTTACCCCTGATACATAGGTCGCATAGCCATCTAAAATGCCGTTTCCCGCTCAATTTGCCCACATCCGACAGCGAGACGCCACCACAAGGCTCCTGGCACCCGTCGCAGATGTACCGACCTGCAAAACTACAGCCATTTATCGATTTTGCGAACGGGATGAACGCCCCGACCTTGGTTGCCGCCATCTGCCGCAGTGGACCGCCAGCCCACGTTCTTATGTTCGATATACTCACAACTCCTCCAAAGTGCTGTATCACTGCGCCGTTCTCCTGTAATACTTGCTGTATTACGTTGTCAGTGTTCATTACTGCATCCTGCTGTCACAGAGTCGTGAGTACAAAATGCGTGCCAGCATAGCGGTCACGCTGTCCCTATCAGACGCAGGTGCTGCGTTGATGGCGTCACTGATTGTGTTCATCTCTGGCGACGGCTCGCAGTATTGACTAATGTCGCCCTCGTCCAACTGCTGAGCCAAAACCCAAAGTGGTTCGTACAATTTGTCGGTGGCTTCAATTTCTACGCCAGCAGCAAACTGGTTGTACTCTGCGAAGCGTGACGAGAATCTATCGCCACTTACTTCAAGCAGGAGTCTTTCACCATTGTCTTCTACTACTACTGCAGGTTTAGGAAGACTGAGGCAATCGTCAGCCGTGTACACTCCACGAGTTCCCTTCTTAAGTTCCGTTGCAAGTTTCATCGTTATCTCTTTTCTGCCCGAAGGCGTGTTGCGTGTGTTGCGTTTCTCATGTGCGAGTTGGCGCGCACGGTTACCGTTGCTCATTCAAAAACTTGTCTTAGGATTTTATTGAGCGGGCAGGATGCCTACTCGTGCTCTCATTGACGGCGAGTGCTAACCGTTCCTTTATTTACTGCTCTGGTACAGCCTTTGGTGAGCCCTACTCACCATCCAGCCTGTGCACCATAATCTGCCACAGGGTTTCTGGGAGTTACCTCCCCATTGTTTAATTATGCCATGACTTATAAGTGTTTGTCAAGCATATTCATGGGTTCCTTGCGAAATAGTTCCTCATTGATTGAAACTTCTGACTCATGCAGATCCTCGGACGATGCCCGTTAGTTCGTAGAAAGTAGCGACTCTCAACCCCGGTCATAATGACCGAGGGTAGTTTTTTCTGCCAAGAAAAAGGAGAGAGTCGCTATGAAGAGACGATACCAGATCGACCAACAACGCGCGGTGCAACAGTTCCGCCAGTTGGCCCGCGAAGAGAACCCCAACATCCAGATGATCTTTCCCATGGCCGAGGTCGTGGGACTTCTGCAAGAAGGCGTCGGCCACCTGCTGCGCGAGGCCGGATTGGCGTTGATGAACTTGGTGATGGAGGAGGAAGTGCGGCACCTGGCCGGAGAGCGTCATCAACAGCACCCGGAGCGTCGCGCTCATCGCTGGGGAAAAGAAGACGGCTACTGCGTGGTGGACGGGCAGAAGGTGCCGATCCGAAGGACGCCGATTGCGCACGCCAGGACAATCGCGAGCAACGGCTGGGCAGTTACGAACTGTTCCAGCGCAGCGGACCGATGGAACACGCGGTGTGGGACAAGATGATGCGCGGGCTGTCGACGCGCAACTACGGCGCGGTGGTGAAAGACTTTCACGAAGCCTACGGGATGGAAAAGTCGGCGGTGAGCGACAACTTCATCGACTCCAGCCGGGAGAAGTTGAAGGAGTTGATGGAGCGGCCGCTGGGCGAGTTGCGGTTGTGCGCGGTGCTGATCGACGGCACGCCGTTCCGGGACCGGCAGATGATCGTGGCCCTTGGGATCGGCATGCGACGGGCGCAAAACGGTGTTGGGCCTGCGCGAAGGCGCGACCGAGAATGCCGCCGTGGTCAGTGAGTTGCTGCAGCGATCTGGCGGCGCGCGGGCTGGACTTCAGCGTGCCGCGGCTGTACGTGCTGGACGGAGGCAAGGCGTTGGCGGCGGCGGTGCGCCGTCATGCCGGCGAGGCGGCTTTCATCCAGCGTTGCCAGGTGCACAAGCGGCGCAACGTGGTGGACCACCTGCCCGAAGAACACAAGCCGGCGGTCAAGAAGAAACTGCAGAACGCCTACGCGATGACCGAATACGCCGACGCCAAGCGCGCGCTGGAACGGCTGCATCGCGAACTGATGGAGCTGAATCCAAGCGCCGCCCGCAGCCTGGAGGAAGGCATGGAAGAAACGCTCACGGTGCATCGTCTGCGGGTGCCGGCTCAGTTGCGTCGCACGCTGGCGAGCACCAACGTGATCGAGTCGGCCTTCTCCATCGTGGAGACGGTTTGCCGCAACGTAAAACGCTGGCGTGCTGGCGACCATATCGAGCGTTGGGTCGGCTCGGGCTTGCTGGTGGCCGAGCGTCAGTTCCGCAAGGTGCAGGGCTATCGAGAGATTCCGTCGCTGCTTGACTGCGCTGGCCAACGCGGTTTCGAAGAAGGCGGTTGCCGAGGAAGTCGAAGGTTGCGTAGCCTATGACGGTCGAGAGTCGCTAACTTTCAACGGAATTCCGGGCAACGTCAGATCCTCGTCGCGGGGATGTTATTGGCAACTGTATCGGATACAATCGACCACTAACTACGACCACCTGACATGACAATATCAGTATCATGCATTGTTGCTTCTGTTCTTATTTTTATGATGGCTCACCCAGAATCTGCCAGAAACTTCCCAGCCAGCGATCCTACGGCCACGGCAAGCAGCTTGCTGGTGATTTTGGTCATTCCTTTTGAATCCCGCCACTCCCTGCTCTAACCTATCAAACGCCACGGACTTCTCTAGGCGGGTTTCGGTAAATGTACCGATGACCGCGGCCACCATCTTCGGAAGCGACCCCTTGCTTCTAATGATGAAGCCATGGCTCTTACCCCTGGGGAAATCAATCTCACCATCCTTCAGTGTCGCGCCGTATCCAAAGACTTGTGCGTCCCAATATGCCTTCCGTTGTCGCATGTAAGCCAGACCGTCCTGACACTTCTGGATCGCGATTACGTCCAGACACAGCCGAATGACCGACAGCGGAAGGCTGCATGCCTTCAACCTGGCTATCTGTCTTGTCAGAAATCGTTGCCGTCTCTTGATCGGCACGAGGACGTTATACCCAATTGTTTCCCGATTTGGTGAGCGCAGGAGTTTGTTTTGAAAGTTCGCCATCTCTGGGTAAATCTTGGTGAGCGCCTTCCACTCTTCCGCGTCCAACCGTGATCCATCCCGTTTGAGATTGTCTAGCTCGAACGGAGACAACTTTTCTACGGACTCTTTCGTCAGCTTCTCTTTCTTTGGCTTCGAGTAGTTCGCCCAGAACTCAGGCAATGCGGCTACGGGAACGTCGTTTATTAGGCGGTATCGGAGACCTGATTTGTGAAGCCCACCTGCCGCGATGACGTGACCTTTGTACTTGATGTCACCAGAAAGTCCGGCGCCGTACTCCGCATCCTTGCCAAATTCAAAAGAGCATTCTTTGACCGTTCTTTTACCTGCGTAGTAGAAGTGTGCTCCGCCTTTTGCACTCCCAGATCGAACCGTATAAGTCCGCGGCAGTCCCAAAGACGCGGCCTTCGCAATTACCTCGGCGTCGCTCAATCCTTCAAAACCGTAATCTACATCGACAACAACCAGACCGCTCATATCGAGACGGATAGCTGGGTTAGCGGGCTTTCTTGGATCACCTTTCGTCCAGCGGTGTAATGCCTCCGCTCTACGTGCGTTGTTCAGTGCATCCAGCGAACCGTTGGAGCCTCTGAATCCAATCTTCGTCTTGTACGGGCACCCGAAAAGATACCAGTCTCGATCGAGAACCTTCTCAGCGACACGAAGCAACTGTTCCGCCTCAGTTCCTCGTGTTGGAGATTCTGTTGAATCGTCGGTGTACAAATCATTTATCAAAACCATATCAAGCAAATCCTTTGCGCAGTTCTGTGGACGTTGGGGCGTAATGCAACTGATGTATGGCCAACTGTGCGAAAATCTGCTGACACGGGCGGAGTGCCGACCACGATCGCGTCGCTCATCTTGTCCACATCAACATGTTAAACAGTCGCGCGGAACCTGATGTTGGGAAACTTGCATTGATAGTCCCGGAAGTAACAGTGGTACCCCATGCCCAGAGCGTCGTATGCGGCTAAAAAGACCTCGAGACGTGATGACCACTCTCCTCTCACCCTGCGCGGCGGTTTACAATCCCAACGCAAAAGGATTTTTCTTGGCAAGTCGCTACGTAAAATGTCGGTATATCGTCGCTGTGGTCCTGGTCACGTAACGACTCAGTAGAAAAAGAATACGACGCAGCTATAGGAAGATTCGGTGAGATGGGACCCCTGATTCATGCGCGACTGAACCGGACTTGGAAAAGAGGACCCGTTAACGAGTAGCCGAATGGCGGACCGCGGAAATGGGAATATCTGAAGGACTGCAGGCGGGGCCCGTGCTCTCCTCGGGCGTTGGGCTACGGGGGCTCTCCCCGGCACCCTGACAACGGAGGGTTGGTTTGGGACTCCTAGAAGGACTCCAAACCCCAAATGTACGTAAGCGGCGCCATCCTAACCGTAAAATCGTTGCAAGACCGGCGGTCTAGATAAAGAGTAATCCACGAACCCTGGCCTGTTTCCTCGGTGCTCGGCTTTGTACACCGCATAAACTCACAGAACCTGGCGAAGTGACATGTGGAAAGGTACAGCCCACCCGATTCCGGGGGGGAAACTGGCCACCCATTTGACGGGGGTGAGGGGAGGGTATCTTAGTTACTAACCAATAAACAGAATATTTTCTAAGTAATTGATAATAAAGGATAATGTAGTTGTCAGAACATGATTTTGTCAACTCGGCCGGATTCTCTTCCGGGCTCCAGGACGAGCACAATAAGAATGAGGGGGCGCTGGCCTGGTCCAACGCCCTCATTGTCGAATCACGGTCCTTGTACCAATACACTCGCTGCGCGCACACCCTGTTTATCTATTTCCGCGGAGGATCGGTGTTAGACGATCGAATGCTCGGTGGAGGTCCGCTACACGGACCAGCTAAGCACGCTTGTAACTCCACCCGTCGTTGAATTCTCGGGTGGCCGCTTCATCCTCGTCCAAGGGAACACACGGGCCCTCTACTGCCACAGGAACGGCATTGACGAATTGAGATGCGTTGTCGTGCGCGATCACAAAGCGCCACTACCATCCACTCAACGAATCGAGCTGAGTGACGTTCTTATTGGCGGACGCACTATTTCGACCGTCGACCGATACGGCGGCGACATCGATAAAGACTACCGAAACATCGAGTGGGCTACTCACAATCCTGGGGAAACGCTTCTGGATGTCCAACTTTAACCTAATGGGCGGGACAGCTATCGACGTGCTGGGCACGCTGCTAGAACTTCATCCTGAGATTATGGAACTGGCACTCTTCGAACCGCCTTCAGCACCTCTAGCCCAAGAGCGCCTCGCCGATGATGAAGGAAGTAGAGACATCATTGAGGCAGGCCTTGCGATTCGTCGTGACTTGGGTCTCCCCTTTTGGGACGCAGCGCTGCTATCTTGCTTCGGTTCTGGCCTCGTCGCATTCCCCGTTCTTGAGAAGGCCCTGTTTCACAACTCCCCTCCTCAGCGCAGGCTCGGCGTGTCGAGAAGCGACTGGTCGGCCCATCATCTAGCTCGTGTAGTGCAGGAGGTCGGAGTTGGTCGGATACTAGTGGTTAGTTCGCGGGTTCGTTTGGGCGATGGGAACTACGGCCATATTCCGATGCTTGATTTCCATTGTCCAATTAGTGAGGCGAATCAGGAAATGGCCGCTCGGGTGGCACACCTTCTGCATCCTTTCGGGGGCTACTTACTAGACTCTGGGCAGTCATATCACTTTTATGGCAACTCGCTAATTCCCGAATCAGGCTTCTCATCTTTTCTGGGAAACGCGCTGCTCCTCAGTCCGATAATTGACCGAGCGTGGGTCGCACATCAACTCATTGAAGGAGCCTGCGGTCTCCGGATTTCACAAAAGCCAGAAAGCGGTGCAATTCCTCGTGTTGTGCGGGAATTGCGGCCATGAATCAAGTTCCTTAGCCATGATTAGGGACCTACAGCTCTGGACGGAAGCCTTCGCCGTCAGAGGAACAGTTTCGCGCTACAGCCTGCTCCGCGATTCGCTTCCTTGTGTGCTCTGGGAACGGCCGGTGGAAGTTCGGGAACACCCATGCAAACAATGCCCACCGCGGTTTTTCGCCAAGGAGTAGAGCCAGCGGACGCTTCAGAATGCGCTTCACCATTGTGTGCTCAAGAAACAGGGACGAGAATTGCGACATGATTTGGCCTGTCACATAGGCGAGTATGACCAACGCGACACCCAGCAATGTTCCAACTTCTTTGCGGTCCAGAACACCGAGTCCCCAGGTGTAGTCCACGGTCGCCAGCACAACAGTACCCGAGGACAGGTATGCAAAGAAGTCGTACACGCTGAATGGAATCTTGTCCAACTTAGCGGCCTCCTAAGATTGAGGCTAGCTCGGAAGACCAAACAGGCTCCCCCTTCTTTTCGAGTTTTTTCTCATCCCAAAGCGGAGTTGCAGCGTCGTAGCCAGGTCGTGCTGGCACGGTTCCGACATAGAATTTTAAAGGACCGGGGTTTGGGTAATGCGTGCTGTAGACGAGGGTGCCTAGCTTCTTGAAAGCATTGACTATCGCTCGACGCGGATGTTTGTCGTTCCCCACTGCGGACACGAAGGCAACTGCAGGCGCGAAAGTTTCAATCAAGGTCTCATTCAGATTGCGCCTACTTCCATGATGCGGAATCTGCATCCAATGGAGGCCGGCAACCTTGTAACTCTTCGCGACGTTCGTTAGCGCGCAGGTTCCTGCGTCAGCGGTGAAAAGAATCACTTTGCCATCGTGCGTGGTTCCGGTTACTGCGCTGCTCTCATTTTCCGGCGTGGTCTGGGGATCGTCGAGTAAAGACGAGTCGGCCAATGAGCCAGGGCGGGGCGCGTGTTTGCGGGCGGGTTTTTTCCAGAAGGCTGAAAAAACGTCAGAGACGAATTTTCGGTTAGCCGGGAGAGGCCGGGGGAGTTCGGGGCGTTCTCTCTAAGACTGTCAGCCCTCTGCGGACGGGTCAACATCAGGCGGGAGCAAGCCCAAGTTCACTAACCTAAAATGCATTGCTAGTCGCGAAACCTTGTACATTGACGCGAGACGCTGCACCGCATCACGGTCTAAGATTTGAAATTGATCTAAGTCCTTTCGCAGCATGTGCTCGGGCATGAGCAGGGCTGCTGCAAAGCGATTCGCCTCAATCTCATTCCAGTCCACACCTTGCGACGAAACGCTGTTGCGCCTGACCTGCTCCCCGTAAATTAGACCAGCGGAAATGTGACTTCTCCGTTTACCATGGCCCGCCAGGGCCGAGGAGGAGAAGTGAGGAAGAGTCGATTCAGCGAAGAACAGATCATCGCCATCCTTAAGGAGTCGGAAGCTGGGGTGGAGACAGGGGAACTGTGCCGGCGGCACGGCATCACGAAGGGGAGCTTCTACCGCTGGAAGGGGAAGTTTGGCGGGATGGAGGTGAGCGAGGCGAAACGGTTGCGGGCGCTGGAGGAAGAAAACCGGGAGCTGAAGCACACCGTAGCCGAGTTGCTGCTGGACAAACGGGCGTTGCAGGCGGTGGTCTCAAAAAAGTGGTGAGCCCGCAGCAGCGGAGGCAGGCGGTGGTAGAGATGCGCTCGGAGGTGGCGGTTTCAGAGCGACGCGCTTGCGGGCTGATCGAGATCCATCGCGGGACGTATCGGTACGTGCCGCAGCCGGAAGACCCGGGTTTGCGGCTGCGGCTGCGCGAGCTGGCGGAGCAGCGGCGCAGATTCGGGTATCGAAGGCTGCAGGTGCTGCTGATGCGCGAGGGGTGGCAGGTCAACCACAAGCGCGTGTACCGGCTGTACGTGGAAGAGAAGCTGAGTCTGCGGCGCAAACGAGGTGGGCGGCGACGGAGGGCCGGGGCGCGAGTCGTGCTGCCGCCTCCTCCGAGCGAGCCGGACCAGTTGTGGACGATGGACTTCGCCACCGACGCCTTCGCCAGTGGGCGGCGCTTCCGCACGCTGAATCTGATGGATGGTTTCGATCGTGAGGCGCTGGAGATCGAGGTGGATACGTCGCTGGGCGGAGTGCGGGTGGTGCGGGTGCTGGAAGGGTTAAAGCAGCAGGGGCGCAAGCCAGGTGCGATTGTGATCGACAATGGGCCGGAGTTCGTCAGCCAGGTGGTGGACCGGTGGGCCTATGAAAATGGGGTGCAGCTGCACTTCATCACACCCGGGCGGCCGATGGAGAACGGCTACATCGAGAGTTTCAACGGCAAGTTCCGGGACGAATGCCTGAACGAAAACTGGTTTCTGGATCTGGAGGATGCGCGGCACAAGATCGCGGAGTGGAAGTGGGATTACAATCACGTCCGGCCCCACTCGGCGCTGGGATACTTGACGCCGATGGAGTTTCGCAAGGCGTGGGCGGCGACGGGCGGTGGAAAAGACGCGCCGTGGAAAAGTCCAAAAGCAGACTTTTCCCCCGCGCTTGGAAATCCCGCAAAGAACGCGGGATTCCCACTTTCCCCCCGCCCCGACGACGGCTGCGGGATGGTTGTTACAGAGGTGACAGAGGCAGTGTCGGAAACCCAAAAACCGGGGAAAGTCTCATTATCCGTGGACTAAAAATGGGGGGCAGGTCAGCCCCTAAATCAAAACTCAACACGTCGACACACAGAGACACAAAGAGGGGGCGCTCTGAGCTCTCTCCTTTCCCTTCTCCCGGTCATGCGTTGACGAGGGGCCGCCGCGTCCGTAAGATGAAGCGACCCGAAAGCCGGGCAGCTCCCGAATGATCGGCCAGACCATCTCGCACTACCGCATCATCGAGAAGTTGGGCGGCGGCGGAATGGGTGTTGTCTACAAGGCCGAAGACACTTCCCTTGGACGCTTTGTCGCTCTGAAGTTCCTTCCCGAGGATGTCGCGCAAGATCCGCAGGCGCTAGAAAGATTCCGCCGCGAGGCTCGGGCCGCTTCCGCTTTGAACCATCCCAATATCTGCACCATCTACGAAATCGGCGAGCATGAAGGCAAACGCTTCATTGCCATGGAGTTTCTCGACGGGCTGACGCTGAAGCACCGCATTGCGGGGCGGCCACTGGAGATTGACACCGCTCTGGCCTTAGCCATTGAAATTGCCGATGCGCTGGATGCCGCCCACAGCGAAGGCATCGTTCATCGCGACATCAAGCCGGCCAATATCTTCATTACCAAGCGGGGACACGCCAAGATCCTCGATTTCGGGCTGGCCAAGCTGACGCCGACGACGGGAAGGGCAGATGCGGCAGCAATTGAAGCAACCGCGGGCGTCAGCCTTGAATACCTCACCAGTCCGGGGACAGCCGTTGGGACCGTGGCGTACATGTCGCCAGAGCAGGCAAAGGGCAAAGAACTCGATGTGCGCACCGACCTGTTTTCCTTCGGTGCTGTGTTGTACGAAATGGTCACCGGCGCTGTGCCATTTCGGGGTGACACATCGGCCGTCATCTTTGACGCGATCCTGAATCGGGCACCGGTACAGCCTCTTCGTCTTAATCCCGATGTGCCATCGAGGCTGGAGGAGATCATCAATAAGGCTCTCGAGAAAGACCGGGACCTGCGCTACCAGCACGCCGCGGAGATCCGCAGCGACTTGAAGCGGCTGCAGCGGGACAGCGGGTCCGGTCAACGGATTGCTGCGCCGACGCAGGAATCGACAGGCAGCCCGACACCGCAGGGTGCGTCGTCATCATCATCCTGGTCGCCGCCGCCGGGCGGAACTGGCGCGGTTCCAGTTCAGTCCTCGTCTCCCCAAGTCACGGCCAGTGGTTCGAGCGTGAGCGCGGTGGCGCGACAGCACAAATTTGGTCTTGGGGCCGTCATTGCGGTGGCTTTGGTCCTGCTCGCCGCGGGCGGTTTCGGCATCTACTCGCTGCTCACCCGCAGCGGACCAACGCCGTTTCAGAATTTCACCATCACGCAGGTGACGAACACGGGCAAAGCACAAGAGGCTGCGATATCTCCGGACGGCAAGTACGTTTTGAACGTTCAGAATGACAATGGCCTGCAAAGCCTGTGGCTGCGCAACGTGCCGACCGGCAGCGACACGCAGATTGTCCCGCCATCGGCGGCCGTCTACAGGTCTCTGGTCTTTTCGCCGGACGGGAATTACGTCTATTTTCGAAAAGCCGGAATCGGCACGCAGAGCGAGTGGGATCTTTACCGTACTCCGGTGCTGGGTGGCACGCCGCAGATCATTGTCCGCGACGTCGATAGAGGCGTCACATTCTCACCGGATGGCCACCGCATGGCGTACGTTCGCGATAATGATCCTGATATCGGCAAGTATCGTTTACTAACGGCCAATCTGGACGGCAGCGAAGAAACCATACTGCGCCTCGCGGCCCTTACCAGAGAAGATTCGATTGAGTCCCTGAGCTGGTCACCGGATGGGAAGCGCATTGCCTACAGCGTTTACACCCTGGGTGATGCCCTCAGCACCCTCAAGATGTTCGATGTTGCCAGCCAGCAAGTCCAGACGTTTGCTTCCTTTAAGAACGAATTGGCGAACAACCTCCGGTGGTTGCCAGGTGGGCAATGGCTTCTTGCCCTGTACGAGGAAAAGGGGCCGAGTTATCTGCGCTCGCAAATCGGCATGATTTCCAGCGCTGGCGGACAAATCCAGCCCGTCACCCGGGATACAAACGGCTACTCGACGCTGACGCTTTCTGCGGACGGTAAGACCGCCGCCACCGTCCAGGTAAGAATCACTCGCAGTTTAAGTCTGCTTCCCGGCGCGGCGACGCAGACGAATGTTCCCGTCGAACCTATGGCGCAAGCCCAGGATGTAAGCTCCGTCGCCTGGACAGCGGATGGAAAGCTGCTTATTTCCGACGGGCAAAGTGTCCGAAGGATGAACGTCGATGGTGGACAGCCAACCACGATGCTCAACGATCCGAACTCCTGGATCGTGGACATGGCACGCTGCGGAGATCGCTACCTGGTTCTCGCCTGGGCTTTCCACGGGGGCACGAACCACACGGGGATCTGGCGAGCCAATGCCGACGGCTCCAACCCGACGCAACTCACCAAAGGAACTTTCGACTATCGTCCAGCGTGCTCTCCAGATGGAAAATCGGTCTACTACTATCGCGGGAGAGCGGAGCACCCGTTGATGAGACTACGTCTGGAAGGTGGAGAACCGGAACCTGTTCCCTCGAGCGATGTTTCGGGCATGTACGGACTGGGCGCGGGCCTGGCCCTTTCTCCAGATGGAAAGTGGCTGGCTTTCAACGCGGATATAAACGCTTCCGACAACTCACAGGGAGTCGCGAGCAAGATGGCATTGGTAAGCCTTGACGCAAATTCGCAATCGTCCCCCCGCCTGATTCAGCCCGATCCTCGCATCGCAATCGGCGGCGGTGTCTTCACCAACGCCGTTTCCTTCACTCCCGACGGGAAATCGGTGGCGTACATTATTC
Source organism: uncultured Acidobacteriaceae bacterium (assembly GCA_963779995.1). Taxonomy (GTDB): domain Bacteria; phylum Acidobacteriota; class Terriglobia; order Terriglobales; family Acidobacteriaceae; genus Acidiflorens. Next base: position 124,302 of record CAVZZY010000005.1, read on the forward strand.
GTGATCAGGGCGTGGATAACATTTTTGTGCAGCCCCTTGACGGCTCGCCCGGACATCAGATCACGAACTTCACCTCGGAAAATATCGCCCAATTTCAGTGGTCGCCGGATGGGAAAGCTCTCGCCGTCGCCCGCACCCATAACATTTCCGACGTGGTCCTTCTCCAGGAAAAATAGACGATAGAAATTGTTGCGGCTCGGACTTCAACTAAGCATTCCCGGTGACTCCTCTTGGTGAAGATGAATTCACCCTGAAGATCCGAGTCAAACATGAGCTAACACCATCGGCGTTGAGTAGGACGAAGCCTGCATCATCGGCGAACACGACTGCAATCTTCAGAGCACTGGCCAAGCGGAGTCGTTTCTCGTCCAGCTTCTGGTCGAGAAACATGATCAGATGTGGAGGCTCCGGGAACAGCAGGTAGCTGTACTCGAGCAGCTGTCCGAGCGCAGTGCGAAATGCCTGGGCAAGGGTGAGATTACGAGTGACCTTGATCTCCCCGATGAAACTCTCCCCATCCACCGAAAACGAGACGTCCACAAAATTCTTTTCCATCTCGGCCGTGACACTGCGGTCCTTCAGGAACTGACCGAGCCGGACCTGGTAATTTTGGTGCTCAGGAATGACCGTCCTTTCCGCAGTCCCCAAGACGTAGCTGTAGGCCTTCCGCAATTCATCAAAGTTTGACGGAGCACGAGAGTGGCCCTTCCCAGGCGCGGTTTTTCCCACTCCTGCAGTCTTGCTCGTCTTGGGCAGACCGAAGGTCAGTTCCTGATACAGCGATTCGGGAAGTGGGTTCTTGAGGCGCCACGCATAGCGCATCTGCGGCCGGCCGCTGGAAGGATCTTTGAAGGTCGTGTGTCCCACGTATGCCAGCTCACCAGCGTACACGAAGTCCTCGCCAGGAGTGGTACGGACGAATAATGAGACGCGCGTCGCAGGCAGTCTCAAATTCACATAGTCTTTGTGGTCTTCCGTGACGTCCCGGCGAGTGACCCAGATGAACTGGTCAGCAAACAACTCATCCGCATAGTCGTGAGCAGGGTCAAGTTCTTCTTTGTTCAATGTTATGAAGATGAAATAGCCCCCATCCTTGCACTGAGGAGGCAGCCCGACGTTGAGATGCTGCTGCTGCGGGGCGTACTGGGTCCCCACCGCGGCGAAGGCTTCCTTGCGACTGTAGCGGCCGAACAACTCGAGTGGCAAGCGCACCGCATTTGTTTCTTTGGGGACGATCACGAATCCCAGGCTCTCCAGAACCACATTCGCCTGCCCTGGATGCGCACCCCCTGAGAATTCTGATTCCGGCAGATCGACGCCATGCTCGATCTTGACCGCCCGAGTTATAACTACCTTCGGAGGGAAGCGGTGCCCCTTCCAGAGCAGATCGTACTTTGTTGACTCGTGGGGGCCGGCTTTGATCTGGTCCAGCTTGGGCAGTAAAGTCTCGAGAGCACGCTCTACGGACGAATGCTTAAGCGGTGGTATCGGCATTTTGCCTCAGTCAGGCGTTCTTGATCTCTGCTTTTCGCTGCTCCAGGTACACGTCAATCGCACGTCTAACCAATTCAGCCACCGGGGCGCCCGTCACCTCGGATAGGGTCTGCAGTTTGGCCATCTGGCCCGACTTCACGAATAGGGCTGTCCGAAGCATCGTGTCTTTCGTGTCCTTCATGGCAACAGATTATCCCTCAGGCATATTTATGTCAATATAGGGCAGTTAAGGTTACTACAGGGTACTATAGTGCTATAGATATGCCTATCAGCATATGCCATACTTAAGCATGGCCGATTTCAACCGAGTCCACCCTGGCAGATTGTATCGGTACAGTCCCGTAGCGATTGACCGTTTCTATCGACCGCACAACGCCACCAGAGATGGTGCGGACCCGAATCTAACACGGGCACGCTTTGTCGTGCTTGCGGAGACCATTATGGACGATGAACGAGAAGACGAATTCATGGACAGCATGCCTGAGCCAGCCCAGAGTCATGCACAACTGCTCGAACTTCGGAAGAGGTTTGTCATCTACCTCGCCCGCCTCGACGAGCAAATCAGACGGGCGGATATCAAAGAAGAGATGGATCGAGTAGCGACTGCGGACACCGAGCGCACCGACATCGACTGGCTGCAAATGCACGTCGCTCAAGCAAAGGGGAACATACGCACTGACACGTCAACGCTGCACGCCGCTGACAGCTTCAACTGTCATTTCGAACAAACTACGTGGCGAACTGGTGTGGAGCGGAACGTATGAACTTCATCGGAGCAACACGCAAGCAGGCGGAGAAAAGCAACAACGATGATGCCTTCACCGTCTTCAACGGGACGTTCGCATTCCTGCTCGACGGTGCCGGGAATGCAAGAGGTGCGGCCAAGCGATGCGTCGATACCATCCGAGGACAATACCAGCAGAACCTGATGCCATCATTCCCTCATCTCATCAGCTTACTGAACATGAGCCTCATAGGACTCGACGCTGAGAGCACGTTGGTCGGCATCGAAATCAAGCAGGGCAACTTCCTGACTGGCGTGTCCTGCGGTGATTCTTTGCTGTACGTCATCCGTGAAGGACAACTCCTGCGAATCAATCAGAACACAAAACCACGTCTGGGCACGAGCAGGCCGGACATCTATCGGATAGCAGTCGCCCTCAAGAAGCACGATGTCATCGTCGCCGCTTCGGACGGACTCGTCCTTGACAGGTACAGGCTGGTGCAGACCGTGCAGCGTTACATGCTCAGGCCGTCCGAAATGGCCGAGGCTCTGTTGAAGGCGCAAGCGGACTGCTCGGACGATGTCACTGTCATAACCAAACTCATATAGAGGGAGCAAGTATGGAATACATGACTCGGGAAGAATTGGTTCGGTTGTTTAGCGTCGCCCGGAAGAATAACCCGCTGCACCACGTGGCCATGCTCGTGGGCCTGCTGCATGGTCTCCGTGTGTCAGAGACGCTGGCGATTCGTGGGCGCGATATCTGCGACGGCAAGCTCTCAGTCAAAAGGCTGAAGAAGAGCCGAGCGACGTTGCATGCTCTTCGAATTGACAGCGACGTCCTGTTCGATGAGTCGCCGCTGCTGGACCTCGCTCAGTCGAGCCCCGATACCGAATTGTTCCCCTGGTCCCGCCAGTACATGGATGTCGTGATCAAGCGATGTTCGGCCCTGGCCGGCATTCACCCCGCAAAGCGGCACTACCATGTTTTGAAGCATTCCATCTGCGTTCTACTTTGGCAGGAAACTCACGACCTGAACGCGATTCAGGACCATGTAGGCCATCGCAGCTCGTCTAGCACGCTGGTTTATCTGCGGGCCGACGCCGCTCAGAAGGCCCAGACCACTATTGCAGGGATGTCATTCAACGATGCTGGACGTTCGCTGGCTCATGGAGACGCGGTGAAGAACGCGAAGGTCGCCATCACATACAAGCGAAGAGAATTGCTTTCCGAAGGGGTGATCTAGCAAAAGTGCTATTACGGAAGAGCTATTGATGCGTTCCCCGCGGAAGGCAATGAAGAGACATGACCCAAGATACTGACAAGCCGAAACCACAGGCCAGAAAAAGCCCCGACATTCAAAAAGCTGCGCTCGAGTATCTGAGAATCCTGCGGAGCTCAAACCCCGGCTACGATGTAAAAGCAGCAAAGTCGGTCGTCGTCATGAACCGGCCCCATTAATAAAGCGAATCGCAGGGATGTCACAGGTTGTCCCTCTGCACGCTGCGGCTGTGAAATCGTCGTTCGTTTAGGAGGAAGTCGCAATGTCGAAAATGACGATAAACAATCTTGAATGCCCTCATTGTGGAAACAAGCAAGAGACAAAGGTCTGGCATTCCGTGAATGTCAAACTCGATCCGGAGTTAAAAAGAAAGTTATTCGACGCACGGATCAACCTGTTCTCGTGCGAGAAGTGCGGCAAGAAGAGATTCATCAATGCGCCCCTTCTCTACCACGACATGACCCAGCATTTCTGCGTTCAGTACTATCCACCCGAAGTACTCGACAACCCGAAATTCTTCCTACAGTTCAATTCGGACGGGTCGTTGGCTAACACGGGAATGCCGGCAGTATTGCCTGAGTCGGCGGCATACTTAGTGAGACCACACATTGTTTTCGGCATTGATGAGATGCTGCGATATGTGATATTTCGAGATCGACTCAATGCCGACACGGGAGGCGAAAGGCCGCATAAAACGGAGCTGCGGAGCAGACCCTTTTGGACTAGCAGCCCGTGGCAGAAGTGATTGGTTCACATCGCGGCAAGCGAAATAAGAATCTCGATGTGCGGGGCGCGGGAGCAGATGAGCCACGGCAGCGGTACGCCTTCCTGTCCTGTGCGAGCCAAAACCGCGATCCAGAACCGCAAAAAGGCCAACACAGCATCCGCCGATGCGCCTTGCAGACCGCGCGGCGTGCCCTTGCCCAGCAACTGCCGCATCACCAGCGACAGATTGAATCCGCCCAGATGAATCAGCACGCGCTTGAGAATATTTTCTCGCCCTCGCAAGTGCACGCGCCGCATGCCACCCGTCTCATAGGCATGTGCGAAGCTGCGTTCCAGCAACTCCCCGCGCCGCCGCAACAGTTCTTTTCCGTGCTCGCCACGAATCCGCCGCCGGTTGCCGTACACCGCTCGCTGTGCTACTGGTTTTTCTTTCCAATTGCGCTGCCCGCGATCGGGCTCCGAAATGTACGTCCGAACTTCCGCGTCCGCCAGCGCCGTCAGCGTGTCGTTGCTGTGATACCCCTTGTCGCCGACCGCCTCCACCGGGCCTTCCGGATGCACGCGTTCACCGACCTCTTCATTATTAGTGGCGCACGCCACCTCGGCGATGTGCTCGCCCGCCTGCGGCAGCGTCTCGTGGAATCCGGGAAAAGTATAAAGCGATCACCCAAACATGAACGGTTTCGCGGCTGGGCGGCGTCACGCGAAGCGTCGTGCTCGACAATCTGCGCGAGGGCGTTCTCGTCCCCGACATTTACGATCCCGATTTGAATCCCCTCTATCGCGATGTGCTGGCGCAAGTCCGTGTAATTTGGGCGAGTGAGCCGCCTTTTTTTCATACAAAACATCCGCCCCGAACTGTATCCACCGTAAAATACTCTTCCAGCAGTTTGGAATGCCGCGTGCCCGAGCCAATCTAGGAAGGAGTTATGCTCAGCTTGTACACCGAGAGACGGGAAGGCGCTTGCAGACAGGCTCCGCTATTGGTGCGCTCCCGATGAAATCGTTCACGGTACTGCGATAAAGTGGGGATAGGTGTAGGTTCTGCGATCTCCGGGTCTAAGTGAACTAATATGCTGGGAACGCTAACTCGTCAACAAGTGAATCATAGCCGCCCCTCGCAAGATCGGAAGCCGATCAGTGCTAGGTAAAGTTGCGAGGACGAGGCGCACATGAAACTCAGCGAGGCTGCACGGTGTATCGACCGCCAAGCCGGGCGGGCAGTATTTCTCCAAGCCGGAGGCGGGAGGCCAAAAGATCATGGCAGCGAAGCTCACGATGTGCCCGAATACAGCCGCGAGCGTCAACAACGCGAAAGCAGTGTTCGATGTGTTTGAAATAGGACAATTTGAAATAGGACAGGAGATAGGCCGCATCTGGACCGAAAAAGCGGTTGATGTGAAGCCTGAACTATGGCAGTTCTCTCTGGTGAAGGGTGGAGTTAGCGTCGGTGAAATGAGCGAATATTTCGATACCAAGGAGGATGCTCTCGCCGCGTTCGAGCGAAAGCTTTACAAGCCTTGTGGGACTTAACTTCACCCACGCAGCGAAAAAGCTGTTCGACTCTTGGTTTGTTCGGAAACAGCGGCGAGATCAAGCTGGAAAAACGATGGTGGCATGGCCAAGGGGTATCGACGATGATCGTTGCCGGAGGACGCACAGGGAGGTCGATATGGATGTACATCGCGGCACTTTCTATCATCCTCTGTCTTGCATTCCTCTTCTATGAGGCGAAGACCCGCCCGGCGCAACCGACGGCCCCAAAACCTCTTCCATTGCAAAACTCGAAATAGTTCAGGCAACCCTGTGCTTGCGTCCGACTGGGTACCCATCCTACGATAGCAGGGGGTTTTGGTGACGGCGCTCAGGATCATTGTCGTTGTCTTCTGCGCAGCAGTCTCCGGAATGAGCGCTGCTCAGAATGCCGAGCAGTTGTATTCGGAGAAGTGCGCCCTCTGTCACGCGGCTGATGGCAGTGGGCACACGGCTGCCGCTAGCAAGATGAAGGTGGCGGACTTGCGGTCGAAGTCAGTACAGCAACAGAGCGACGACTATCTCTACGCCGCCACCGCCGAAGGAAAGAACCACAAGGCGTACCCTCATGCTTTCTTGCACAAAGGGCTGACGGAAGAGCAGATTCGTGACCTGATCAAATACATTCGAACCTTCGGTAACAATCCAAAGTCTTCGCGGTGATTCGGTTCGCGGTGGCAACCTTCCCGTTAGCTGGGACTACCAATGGGTACATCCTATGCGCACTGTTTTCTTGCCCCTATTTCCTCAAGCACGTGCAAGGTCCAGAGCGCATCATCGAGAAGTTGGCGCTCGGACGAATCGGCGAGATTTTCTTGCGCCCGTTCGCGAATCGCACTACGGGCTCGCAAAATCCGCTTAGGCAATTTGGCGTTGTCAAATTCCAGAATCGCGTCTTCGTAGAGCACCTGCCACAGCAGGGCAGTGGGCTCCCCAGAGGAAAAACGAGCGGTTGACATAAGGCAGACCCCAGATTGGGAAAGAGTCTAGCGCGGAAGCGGAGTCATGTCGGTACGTTAGCGCACACATCGGTTTTCTCGGTAGAGTGAATCTTCATTTTGAGTTTCTGGAAAAGCCTGCGCTTGGATAAAGTAGGGCACCGGATCGACAAATCGGTTATTCCTACAATCGGAAAGTCGGAGCCAGTTGGGGTGGAAGGTCGAGCGTCCAAATTCTCCGGCAGTCTGGAGGTTCCCATGACTGGCGCAACAAAACAATGCTGGATGGAATTCGCCGCCTTCGCTGCGAAAGAGCGGGACGCAAAGAAATTGATCGAAGTCGCTCGCAGGATTGACGAACGGCTTGACAAGAGATTCAGGCCCTTGCCTGAACAAAGGCGCAGCGACCCTGATGTGCTGGCGGATTTGCGGGATGCTATGCATCGAGTCAGAAATGCCGCATGGGCCGTCCAGCAGTATGTCGTCCGCAAGGAAAGCGATCAGGACTCAAACAGTGTGCTCTCGTTCTTAGCGGGCGAACGTATTCATGTTGCCTACCAGCTATGCCAATCTTTGTCCGACGATTTGAACAGAAGCGACATCGAATTTCAACGAGGCAGTCTTGTTCAACTTCACGAGGGCACGAAGGCTCTGACAAAGCAACTGCAACGTGTCATCAACAAGAGGTGATGGCGTTTGGAAGAGCGTTCCAACTCCAAAGGACGACCTCAAGATCGCCGCCTCATGGGGCTCCCACCGTGGTCCTGCACCTCTCCGCTGATAGCCCCATGCACTTCGGATCGTCGCAGCAACGGCTGATGGCAGTCAGGTTGCCTTCTCTCTGGACAGCTTCCTGCGTGGCATCGTTGACACACCAGACGCACTTTTGACAGTGGCTCACGGGGCGATACTCCGCTTTCATTATGCCCAGACGGTAGGGCGAGTTCATGGCCGTTCCTCATCGGTGTTGCTCAGCAACGACCTCTGGAAATACGAATATTTGCGAATGTTAGAACCCCGACGCACAAGCAGCAGGGATGGCGTAAGTGGGAGATTGGGAGGACTGTGAAGCCACTCACGCCACCAATGAAACGAACAACAGTGGGTCGCACACTCCTACACATCAGGTGGAAACTGTGACAACTCCAAACTGGTGCCCGGTGGTCAAAGAAGCCAATAATTTACAACGGTGTCAGATTCTCTGTCTGTTCAATTTTGACCAGTTTTGGAAGTAAATTAAGACGCCGGATGTCGCAGATTAGCCCAGCAGTGCCGCCACTAGGCACGCAGGAGCTATTCACTAACTTTGGGACGGAGCCTAAGTTGGAATTGGGCAGACTTCGGGGGAGGGCTGCTCGAACGAGCGTCCCAATGACTCATTGAGTCTGGGGCGCTTTCGTTTTTTCTCAGAGTGACTTCAGGCTGAACAGATTATCCTCGGGGCTCGGTTGACACAGCCTCCCTTATGCGGCAACAATCTGTGTCCTATGCGCAATCTTTGCTGCTTCATTCTGCTGCTTTGCGCCACTGGCGGATACGCCCAGAGCAATTCCTACTTGTTTGTTTGGGCGGGTGACGACGCCAAAAACAGCAGCGATTTTCTTGCGGTACTTGATGCCGACCCAAAATCTCCGCACTACGGTCAAGCGGTAGCTTCGGTCGTGGTTCCCGGCCCCACTGGCACGCCTCATCACACGGAACTGGAGATGCCGGAGGGCGGCTTTCTCTTGGCGAATGCTTTTGAGAGCGGACGCACAATGCTCTTCGACTTGCGGCAACCGCTGCACCCATCGCTCGTAACCTCCTTTGGTGATCTGGACGGCTACAGGCATCCGCACAGCTACGTGCGGCTGCCCAACGGCCATGTTCTCGCGACGTTTCAGTATCACGGTGGGCACGGACCGAAGTCTGATGGCGGCGGGTTGGTCGAGTTTGATGAGCGCGGGCATCTCGTCCGCAGTAGCAGCGCCATGGATGCAGCGGCGAAAAGCGAACTCATCCGCCCTTACAGCCTCGTAGTTGTTCCTGCGCTTGACCGCATTGTCAGCACGAATACTTCAATGCATTTCAAAAGCGACGGGGAGACCCGCACCGTGCAGATATGGCGGCTTTCCGATTTGACGCTACTACGGACGCTCGTGCTACCACCGGGGCCACGCGGTTCGGAGCAGCAAGCCCCCGGCGAGCCCATTCTGCTCGCCAACGGGAAGACGGTGCTCGTCCACACGTTTTCGTGTGGGCTGTACCAACTGGAGGGTATCGAGGCCGATAAACCCTCTGCTCGGCACTTGAAGACGTTTGATGGCGATAAAGCTGATGTGCCTTTGCAAATCGGTCATTACTGGATTCAAACGCTGTCCTCAGTGCATGCAGTTGCAACCTACGACATCTCCGATCTATCCCACATACGCGAAGTGTCGCGGGTCACCTTCGACGACAAGCAGAAGCCGCACTGGATTTCCGCTGACGAGGATGGTCGCCGAATCGTTTTGAACTCGGGTGAATATGGCGATCACCGTCTGTTCATAGTCAACTTCGACCCTCAAACCGAGCCTTGACGCTCGACAGGAGCTTCCGCGATCCGGGGAGTGAACAAGTCGGCGTCAGCATGGATGGCAAGTCTTGGCCGCACGGATTCCACGGCGATGCGTATCCGCATGGGACGGTATTTTCACATCCTCCAGCTACCGCGAAAAGCGCCTCGACGGGAAACTAGGTCATCCTTTATGCAGTCGGAGGAAGAGCGTGACCAGTTCCACGGACAACCTTAAAGACCGCCTCGCCCGCTACCGTGAGATCAACATCACTGTGGTCGGCAGGAAGTCTGGGAAGACAATCTCGATTCCGGTGTGGTTCGCGCTGGAAGGCGAGAAGCTCTACCTCCTGCCCGTGCAGGGCTCGGAAACCCAGTGGTACCGGAATTTGCTCAAGAGTCCGGCGATCCGGATTGATGCACGAGGCGTTGGGGCGGAACTCCGGGCAACGCCAGTCATCGATGCCAAAGCTGTGAAGGCGGTGGTCGAGAAGTTCCGGGATAAGTACGGGGTGAAAGATGTGAAGAAGTATTATGCGAAATTCGATGTGGCAGTGGTAATTGACATAAGGTAAGCGGCACAAACCGATTTCATTGCTCAGGTACGATATTGGCGTGGCGGGCGACCTCCTGCCAGCGTCCGCCCTGCCTCATCCATATGCCTGTAAACCGAAGATGTTCGGTTTTCCCGGCATTCGGCATCTTGCCACCCCACATCACCGCTTCGCTACCAGCAACGATGGCAGTGTCACCATACATGCGGATGTACTCGATTTGCCGAGTATAGGAAGTGATCACTAAGAAACCGGATTCGACCATCCCCAAAACTGCTTGCTTATTTACGAACTTGTTTAATGGATTCGTGACGACAAGATCATCCGACCACAAGCGTGCCATAGCTTTCGGGTCTTTTTGCAGAAACGCTTCGATCTCTTCGTCATTCAACCTCCGCACTTCTTCTTCGGCTTTCTTATCGTTCGACGTGGCAGAGCCTGTCGTTTGAGCCAAGAGCACGGGAACACCAGTCAGTAATGCGAGAATCGAGGCAAAGGCGGCAATTGCTTTCATTGCGACGGACTCCTTAAATGGAAGATGTATTTCCGACTCGAAAACACCGTGAGCATTGTACCTGCTCACCAGTGTGGTCTCCTCCTTGCCGTGGTCAAAAGGTATGCTGACCTTGACGGAGCTGAACTTCTCAGCCCATCGTTTGACCTCACAGTTCCCTCCACCTAACATATCTAGCCAGTGGCCACGCCCTCCCAACCCGTAGGGCAGACGGTTTCCCATTACCGCATCCTGAGCAGGATCGGCGGCGGCGGGATGGGTGTCGTGTATGAGGCGGAAGACCTCAAGCTCGGTCGCCACGTTGCCCTGAAGTTCCTTCCCGACGAACTCGCCCACGACGCACAAGCTCTCAGCCGCTTCCAGCGGGAAGCCAAGGCTGCGTCCTCTCTGAACCACGCGAACATCTGCACGATTTACGAGATTGACGAGTCCGAGGGGCGAACCTTCATCGCTGTGGAGTTACTGGAGGGGCAGACGCTCCGGCACCGGATCGCAGGCAAACCGTTGGAGATCGAGGCGGTGCTCGATCTGGGCATCCAGATTGCCGATGCGCTGGACGCTGCACACTCGAAGGGGATCGTCCACCGTGACATCAAGCCCGCGAACATCTTCGTCACCAATCGAGGGCAGGCGAAGATTCTCGATTTCGGGCTGGCGAAAGTCACTCTGAAGCCGGAAAGCGTTGGCCTGAGCGCCCCGACCATCGAGTCCGAGGAACATCTGACGAGTCCCGGCAGTGCGTTGGGAACCGTCGCCTATATGTCTCCTGAGCAGGTTCGAGGCAAAGAACTCGACGCTCGCACCGACCTGTTCTCGTTCGGGGCAGTGCTGTACGAGATGAGCACGGGGATGCTTCCGTTTCGAGGCGACACTTCGGCGCTGATCTTCAACGCGATTCTGGAACGTGCTCCCGTAGCTCCTGTGCGGTTGAATCCCGATATTCCGCAGGAATTGGAGCGAACCATAAACAAGGCGCTAGAGAAAGACCGCGACGTTCGGTATCAGTCTGCCGCTGACGTAAAGGCCGATCTGAAACGTCTAAAGCGTGAAACAAGTTCCGGAGTATCCCGAACCACGCACGAGCAAGTTATCCGCCGCCCCAAGCTTGTCGCAATCGCTGTCTCCCTAGTCCTCGTAGCGGTCTGTGGTGCAGCGATTGCGTGGTGGTACAGCAGTCGAGATCATTCCAAGAGCAGCTTGCCCAACCAAAGGGCAGTGGCGGTACTCCCGTTCGGAAACATGAGTGCTGATAAAGACGTTGATTTTCTTCGTCTTGCACTCCCCGACGAGATCGCGACAACCTTGAGCCATGTGCGCTCCCTTTCGATCCGCCCATTTTCGGAGACAAGCAAATACGTCAGCCCGGACACAGACCTTCAAAAGGCTGGTCGCGAGATGCGGGTGAGCAGTATCGTCACGGGACATTTCCTGAAGGCAGGTGACCAGTTACAGGTGACGTTGGAAGCCATCGATGTTGATACGAATCAAGCAGTATGGCGGGACACGCTGAGTATTGCTGGTCAAAACATGATTGCCATGAGAGAACAAGTCCTGACGAGGATTGACAACGGGCTTGTTCCGGCTCTCCGACCAGCGGCAGATACTTCGGAGACGGGATCACAGCCCAAGAACGAGGAGGCATATGATCTTTTCTTGCGTAGTACAGCCGTCCCGCACGACCCTGCCCCAAACAAAGAAGCCATCCGCATGTTGGAGCGAGCGGTCGGGCTTGACCCGACGTATGCTCCAGCGTGGGATGCGCTGGGCTTGCGCTACTATTACGATTCTGAGTACGCCCATGGCGGTGAAGCTGCTTTCGACCGATCTACTGCCGCCCATGAACGGGCCTCAGTGCTTGACCCCGACCTTATCTCTGCTGCGGTAAACATCACAGAAAATCATGTTGAACGGGGGGAACTGGAAAAGGCATACACCGAAGCAGAAGGGCTGGTGAAGCGCCGGCCAGAAAGCGGTCTGGCACACCATTCGCTGGCTTATGTCCTGCATTATGCGGGTCTGTTGAAGGAAGCCCAACACGAGTGTGATAAGGCGTTAGCGCTCGACCCCAGCAATTACGAGTTCCGCAACTGCGCAAGGCCGTTCTTCCTAGACGGAAACTATGAGCGTGCGATGGAGTACATTGCTCTTGACAAGGGTTCGACCTACTCGAATCACAACGAAGTTGACATCCTTCTGCGGCAAGGCAAGAAAACTGAGGCACTGGAAAGGATACGCGGGCTTAACGACGCCTTTGGACTGGGCTTGGTAGAGGTCTGCCTAAAAGGGCAACCCCCAGCTGAGATCGAGCTGCTTTCCAAGGACTTTCATCGTTATGTAGGTTCTGTCTCTGATCCCGAAATCAAATACGTTGCAGCGCAGTACGAAGCGGTCTGCGGTAGAGAACAAGATGCGATAGGATTTCTGCGCAAAGCTGTCGAAGGCAACTTCTGCTCGTATCCTGCTCTCGATTCCGATCCGCTGTTTTCGCCATTGCGCCATACCGCCGAGTTCCAAGAAATCCGTTCCGCAGCAATGGATTGCCAAAAGAAGTTCTTGGCTTACCGTAGCCAACAGCCCCAGTGAGTGTCTTTTCCGATGGGCAAAAAATGCCGACTCCCGATCCCATCCTGAAACAGGCCAAAACGGAGTACGCGAAACTGCAATCGCTGTTGGGGCTATCACAATTTAGAGATGACGATTTAAGAACGGGATTGCGTTAGCATTACAATCTGCGCCCATGGGGGCTTCAATGCGTGTTCTGGCGATTACCTTAGTGGCGGTGCTTTGCATTACCGTGCTGGTAGTGGCGCAGTCAGGCCGTCAACCCACGTCTGGAAGTCATTTGTCTCGCGAACCCTTCGTCAAGACCGCACAAGAGAACTCGTTCACAACCAGCCCTATCCTCCCAGATTGCTACACTTACACGGTCGAGCGTGGTGATCCCAAAACCGGCCCTTCGGTGACCCTCTCAAGGCTTGCAGCGGGATGCAAGGTGCCGTGGCACATTCATTCGGCGAATGCACAGGTACTATTTGTCAGCGGCACTTTCCAATTAACTATGAAGGGACAGCGGCCGCAGGTTCTAACGCAGGGTTCGTACGCCTATGTTCCATCCAATCACCAGCACGAGGAAAGATGCCTCGACGGTTGCACGTACTACGTCATCCGCGAAGGTGCGGCTGACGTTCATTATCTTGACGCAGACGGAAAGGAGATTTCTCCGGAAGTGGCGCGTGCAGCGGTTGGGGAGCACCCAGCCGCGAGCGGCTCTGCGATTTCAGGGCGCTAATTATGCGCGAAGGCAAATTACCTGACAAGCCTTCGCAATATTGGCGAGGACCCGCTCAGGAAACAGCGGGTCGGACTTGCCAGCGTACTTCGATATAAGGAGCTTCGAGACACGTTGTTCTGCCTCTTGCTCGGCGTCTTCTTGGGGACATCCGAAGTGAACGAATACGCGGGTGCTGAATTCACGTAAGGCTTCGATGCAAAAGCTCTTCGTTTCCGCGCAGATCATGGTCAACCCTGTGTCGGCAAACTCAATATTGCAGTATCAACGAACCGCTGTGAGGGCAGCAGGAGTATACTCCGCTCGTCCGGGCTGCATAACCTTGCGTACTCCAATCCTTTAAGATTTGCTCTCAGACAGGATGAGCATCGAGTCGGAGAACAGCATGTCCGTTTCGTATGATTTCGCCGGGCAAACATCCATTGTGACCGGGGGCGCGAGGGGAATTGGCAGGGCCATCGCAACGCAGTTCGTCCGCTCCGGGGCGCGAGTCTGGATTTGGGACATTGATCCAGTCGAGCTTGACGGGGCACGTTCCTTGACCGTCGATGTAACGAAGTCCGATCAGATCGCAAAGGCCCTTGCGCGTATCGTTGATCACAATCGTCAGATCGACATTCTTGTGAACAATGCCGGATATCTCGGCAGTTATCAGCCCTTCGAGCAGTTCGATTCCAGCGAATGGCAACGCATCCTTCAGGTGAACTTGATCGGGGTATTCGAGGTGACCCGGCAAGTCCTTCCTCTCATGCGGCGTGCGGGACGCGGCCGGATCGTCAATATGGGCTCGCTTGCAGGTAAAGAAGGGTTGCCGAGCCTTGCAGCTTATTCGGCGGCGAGCGCGGGCGTAATCGCGTTTACAAAAGCGTTGTCCCGTGAGGTCTGCGACACCGACATTCGCGTGAACTGTGTCGCGCCCGGCCCCATTGATACCGACCTCATTAGACGATTGGGCCATGAGGTTATTGAGGCGATGATCAGCGCAAGTCCGCTGAAGCGTCTAGGGAGCGTGGATGAAGTCGCAGGGTTGGTTTTATGGCTTTGCTCCGCTGCCAGCGCGTTCAATACAGGGGCGGTGTTCGACATGTCTGGCGGGCGGGCGCGATATTGAGAGTTCGAGCCTCAGCAACGAGTGGCCCGAAGGTATACCGGGCGGACTAGCGAAGTCGCAAATTTTCGGGTCAGTAGATTCATTCACTTGCGGCTGCTGCGGAGAAACCCTTTTGGGCCGCTGGGGAGCAGGGGATCAGGAAGCCTGAAAATGGTGGGACTCGGGTTCCCAACCACATTCAAGACGCCATCGTAGGCCTGTGGGCGGCACTTGCGGCAACATCCACTGGGAGTCCCATCTCACACCCGACTGGGGTGCTATCGCGATGTTTCGACAGCCACCGCAATGGACCGTACCTATCCAGAGGAACCTCGGAGTTGAGACGCGATGGCTAGCAGCGTTTGGGGCCCTCTTCGTTGCACCATCCGACCCGCGCCACAGCACAGGTTGCGTCTAAGAAATGACACTGGGAATCGAACATCGGCCTCCGAATTATCTTCAATAGCCGCTCAACCAGCCCGTGCACGGAGAAATGGTAGAGCAGAGTCGGAAACCAGTTCTCAGTTTCTGATTCTGAAGTTCTCTGCTATGCTGTTCCGCAAATGTGGGGAGCTTCAAGCTGGACTGCCGGATTCTTGGTGCTGGTCATGCTCGTCTCGTCCTTCGGGCCGCTGACGATGGCCTGTGCTGCCCCGCCGGGAGCCATGCATTGCATACGCAAGGCGGTGTCCGGGCCCCCGGCGCAACCGGTGATGCCATGCCATCATGCCATGGCGCAGTCGAAGCCACCCCGGTCTGAATCATCTCCAGTCAAATCTTCCGAAGCCTCGTTTCATGCCAGCAATGACGGCAACTGCTGTCAGAACCATTGCTGCTGCGGCGCTACCACGTCCGAGTGGGCGCAACCTGCTTCCAATCTGCTTTCCTGTTTAAGTCTCCTGAACGAACCGGCGAGCCCCTCGCGAGGCGCGACTCTTTACGCCCGCGACATCTCCAGACACGATTCCGCCCGCGCTCCTCCGCGCTGCTAACGCTCTGCTAAACCTTCGTTGGCGATCCTCTGCCGCCCCCAAAGGGGCGACGCGAGGAGTCACCTTTCGGCATCGCTCAAGCGATGCCCTGATACGAAGCGATTTCCCGATCGAAACCTTGCTTCGTCCCGGGGGGTTGCGCCGTCTCGAGGCGTTACGCGGACAGGAGTGTCCGCGCCACACAGAATTTCCAGGAGACATCGAGAACATGACTCGCCTCACGCTGCTGACCTTCGCTGCCTTGATTTTGATCGCCATATTGATCGCCCCAGCCGCGTTTGCTAACGATTACGGCGCCGTCCGCGGCGTTGTGCACGACCCGCAGCACCGTCCCATTCAAGACGCCATGGTAATGCTCAAAGCGAAATCGTCGGATTGGGCAAAAAGCGTCACCACCGGCGCCAACGGAGAATTCCAACTCAACGCCGTGCCGCTCGGCGAATACTCTGTCGGCGTCGCCAGTAAGGGCTTCGCGCAAACTGCGCAGGACGTCACGGTCATCTCGGGATCCGTCCCGGTCGTTCATTTTCTACTGCAAGTGGCGTCGGCGAATGAGAAAGTCACCGTCTCCGGCGCGCCCGCAGTGGTCGCCACCGACAGCTTCACTCCGACCACGCTCGTCAGCCGCCTCGACATCGAGCGCACACCGGGCGCCGACCAGACGAACAGCATGGCGATGATCACCGACTACGTTCCCGGCGCTTACGTGACTCACGACATGCTTCACATGCGCGGCGGCCACCAGACTACCTGGCTCCTGGACGGCATCCCCATCATCAACACCGCCATCGCGCAAAATCTCGGCCCCCAGTTCGATCCCAAAGACATGGATTACGTCGAGGTCGATCGTGGCAGCTATGGCGCCGAGTTTGGCGACCGCACGTATGGCGTCTTCAACGTGGTGCCGCGCACCGGATTCGAGCGCAACAACGAGGGCGAACTCATCATGACTGCCGGCAACTTCTACCAGACCGACGATCAACTCAGCTTCGGCAGCCACACCGAACGCTTTGCCTATTACGCGAGTGTCAATGGCAACCGCAGCGACCTCGGCCTGCAACCGCCGGTTCCGCAGGTTGTGCACGATGCCGTCAATGGCTTCGGCGGCTTCGGATCTTTTATCTACAATGTGGATCCCGCCAACCAGCTTCGCCTGATGACCTCAGTCCGCCACGACTATTTTCAGATCCCTTACGATCCTTTTCCCAACGACTTTGAAAACACCCAGGGCTATGCCAGCATCGGGCTCCGCGACGGCCAGCGCGAAACCGATGCCGGCGTCCTCTTCAGCTGGGTCCACACCTTCAACTCACACCTCTTGGCCACGGTGTCACCGTTTTACCACTACAACAGCGGAGACTACTCAAGTAACTCGAACGATGTTCCCGTGGCCACTACCGAAAATCGCAGTTCCACTTACGTTGGAGGCCAGGCCAGCTTTGCCGCGAACTATAAGCATAACGACCTCCAGGTCGGGTTCCTCAGCTTCTATCAGCGCGATAACCAGTTCTTCGGGGCTATTTTCAATGACGGCAGCGGCAACTCGCTCATCGCCGATTCCGAGCAACCCACCGCGAATCTCGAAGCCTTTTACATTGACGACAAGTTCAGGCCCTTTTCCTGGCTGACGCTCTCGGCCGGAATGCGCCCCACGCGCTTTGCCGAAGGCAACTTTGCAGCGACTTCGCTCGAACCGCCCATTTCCGAATCGGCAATCAGCCCGCGTTTTGGCGCCACGGTAACTGTCCCCCGGATTCGTTGGACCTTCCGCACCTTCTACGGACATTACTACCAAGCGCCGCCCATCGAAACCGTGTCCGGCCCGCTTATCTCGCAGTGTCAGCCTCCCAGCTGCGGGTTCCTGCCACTTTACGGTGAGCGCGATGAAGAACATCAGTTCGGCGTGACTATCCCTTACCGCGGATGGGTCCTCGACGCCGATAACTTCCAGACCAACGTTGCTAATTTCCTCGACCACAACAACATTGGAGCGTCCAACATCTTCTTTCCCATCACCGTCTCGCAGGCGCTAATTCGCGGATGGGAACTTACGCTACGCTCTCCCCGCTTTGCCCACCGCGCCCAGGTTCATCTTGCCTACTCCAACCAGATCGCCGAGGGCAGCGGCACCATCACCGGCGGCCTCACCGATTTCACGCTCGCTCCCGGACTCAGTCCGCTCGACCACGATCAGCGCAACACCCTCAATGTGGGCGGCGACATCACTCTCCCGTGGCGCTCCTATGCTTCGACCAACGTTTACTACGGCTCCGGATTCAGCAATGGAGAAAACGGCGTTCCCGGTTGGCCTTATCAGGGCGACTATCTCCCTGGCCACACCACTTTCGATCTCTCCCTGGGCAAGGATTTCGGCGAACGCTTCACCGCTTCCGTAAGCGCCCTCAACGTGGCCAACCGCCGCGTGATCTACGACGACAGTCTCACCTTCGGCGGATATCACTGGAATCTGCCGCGCCAAATCTATGTGCAGGTTAAATATCGATTTCACTATTGAGGGCCAAGGCTTCGACGCCACGGAGAAAGCGTGAAAGCATTATGAAATCCGGGCTTGTATTCACATCGTTTTTGCTCACGTCGTTCATGCTGTTGCTGTCCCTATCCGTGGGTTGCAATCGCAGCAAGAAGTACGCTCTGCAGGGCGAAGTAGTCGCCAAGAATCCATCCAGCGGCGAGATTACGGTGAACCATGGGGACATTCCCGGCTTCATGCCGGCCATGGCCATGCCTTACCGCGTCAAAGACCCGGCCGTGGTTCAGGAACTTCAGCCGGGCGACAAAATCGCGGCGGAAGTGGTGCTGGGCAAAGATCGCAGCGATTATTGGCTGGAGGATGTGCGCATCACCGGCGAATCCGGGCGCAGCCAGACGAAGCCGGCGACTGCGCCGCAGATGCTCATGCCGGGAGCACGAGTTCCCGACTTTAGTCTCATCAACCAGAACGGCCGCAAAATTCACCTTTCAGATTTCGCGGGGAAAGCCTCGCTCGTCACCTTTATCTATACGCGCTGTCCCATGCCGAATTTCTGCCCGCGCCTGAGCAGCCAATTTGCGCACATTCACAATGAACTCAAGAAGAACCCGGAGGACTACGGCAAAACCCATCTGCTGACCATCAGCTTCGATCCAAAGTATGACTCTCCCGCAGTCCTGCGTAAGTACGGTCTGGCATACCTGGACGGCGACGAGAGTGGTTTTACCCACTGGGACTTCGCTTCCACGAATCCAGCCGATCTACGCCGTTTGGCAAAGGCGTTCGGCCTGGAGTACCAGGAAGAAGATAATCAGATATCCCACAGCATGAGCATCGTGTTGATTGCACCAGATGGTACGGTGGCTAAATTCTGGTCCACGGATTGGACCTGGACCGAACTGATGGAGAACCTGCAGCACGCCGCTCATTTCACGGGACAGGGGAGCGGGAAGTGATGGCTCGCGGACTGCTGCTGCTGGCCGGCGGCTTGGCGGCGTTCATGTTGCTGGATTGCGAAAGAAAGCAGCCGAGAGAACAACCGAGCAACGCTGAGATTGAGGGTCAATGGCTTTACGATAACAACTGCGCCGAGTGCCACGAGGCTCCGCAGCCGGACTTGCACAAGCAACCCCCGAACCTGCACGGGCTGTTTCTGCGCAAAACGCTCCCGAGCGGCGCTCCAGGAACCGACGCTCAAGTCCGCAAGACCATCATCGAAGGCCGGGGCACGATGCCTGCTTTCGATCGGCGTTTACAGGAAGAAGATGTCAAGGATCTTGTCAAGTGCCTTCGAAACCTAAAGTGAGGCGATGGTTTGTATTTTGTGCGTGACTGTCTTCGGCGTGACGCTGGCAGGTGGCGCGGCAGCAATTGAAGAACGGGCTTTCACGACTCCCCAGATGGAGCGGTACAACTCTGGAAAGACGCCGATCCCGACATCCCCATCCTGAAGGAAGCGAAAGCCGAGTACGCGAAGTTGCAATAGCCTGCCTTGAAAAGGTTCCTGTCCTTGGCCGATAGTCGGAATCGCCCATGGCAAGAGGCACAATTAATTTCGACACCGTGCGAAAGATCGGCTTGGCTCTGCCCGGCGTGGTGGAGAGCACAGCCTTACGGGTCACCCGCGCTCAAGGTTCGCGGAAAACTTTTGGCATGCGTGCCTGCTCATCGTTCGGTTGAGCCGGGTTCGCTTGTGGTTCGCGTCGGCTTCGACGACCGCGCCGAACTGCTCGCAGCAGACCCGAATGTTTACTACGTGACCGACCACTATCTCAACTACACCTCCGTGCTGGTTCGCCTGTCCCGCGTCACACCCGATGTCCTGCGGGACTTGCTCGGCATGGCTCACAAGTTTGTGACCGGGAGGAGGTCATCATGAGTCGAGAACTCGTGCTGAAAGTTGTGTTGGTCGTGGTGGGCTTGATCTTTTGCGCTGGCGTTTATCCCTTGTTGGTGGCTAAGCATCATCGCCAACGCAGGGTCTTCCTTCACAAACAGTGCGGGGAGCCTCAGTCAATGCGTGATCAGAACCAAGTCTGTTTGCGGTACTCAACGTAGGCTTGTCCAAACTTTTCTTGTAAAACCTTGGCTTCCCGCCGCTGTGGTACGCAGAAATTCAATCCGGCTGGCGTAAACAACGGAGAAGTCGGGCTTTCCGTTCGATTCGAACTTTTCGCGATGGATACGTTCGATGGGCCGGTTTCCGGTTTTTCCGCGACAGGTTTGCCGGGTACAATCCGTTCGGCATGCTTCGATTTCGAACTTCTATTCTCACGCGATTTTCTGCTGTTTCAGAGTTTCAGAACTGTTCGGCGACCTGCTCCGGCTGGTGAACGTATCGCTGCGCTCCCAGGGCTCACTGGTAGCCGAGAACCTCTTCCTGCGGAAGCAGCTGGCGTTCTATCAAGAGCGTAAGACAAGGCCGCGTCGGCTGACGGATGCTGCCAGGCTCACGTTGGTGCTTTGGTCCCGATGGTTCAATTGGAAGGATGCTTTAATCATCGTCAAGCCGGAAACCTTGATTGGCTGGCATCGGAAGGGATTCCGTTTGTTTTGGCGCTGGAAGTCCAGGCCGGGAAGACCGCGATTGCCTAAGAACATCCGAGAGCTGATTGTGCGCATAGCACGGGAGAATCCGACCTGGGGTCAGGCACGAGTCGCTGACGAACTCTCGCTCAAACTTGGAATTGTTCTGTCACCCCGCACGGTGCGCAAGTACTGGCCGTGGGAGCCCAGTGATTACCGCAGAAGAAGGGCTTCTTCACAACAATGGAAGACGTTCGTGCGCAATCACGCGAACGCGATAGTGGCCTGCGACTTTTTGGTGGCGCTGACCGCCCGTTTCCAGTTTCTCTACGTGCTGGTCGTTCTGGAATTGGGTTCGCGGCGGATTCTGCATTGCAATTTGACTGCCACCCCACGGCAGAATGGACCACGCAGCAGTTTCGGGAAGCGATCCCAAGCGAGCGACGATACCGGTTTCTCATTCATGATCGGGACTCCATCTTCTCCGCTGAGTTCGACCACGAACTGACACAGGGACTTGGGCTGACGGTGCTGCGAACGCCACCCCAATCACCCCAGGCCAATGCCCATTGTGAACGACTCGTTGGTACGGTACGGCGCGAGTGCTTGGACTTCCTGATCCCACTCACGGAGAGGCATCTCCGTCGGCTCCTTGGCGAATGGGTCCGCCACTACAATGGCGGTCGTCCACACCGCAGTCTTGGCCCCGGCATCCCCGACCAAGGGCGAGGACCGACAATAATGACTGGAGGCAATCGCAACACGATCGCAGAGGCTTCACAATTTAGTGCTCGCTCCGTTCTTGGTGGATTGCACCACGAGTATTCTTGGGACAGGATTGCGGCATGAAGAGACGGGCAACAGGCTTGGTCAAGTCACCACTGGATTGGCATATGGCCGCGGCTCCGGTACCGCATCCTATTATTCCCGTGCTTGCCGAGCGTGGTGGGACACAGCTCAGAACACCGCGCTGCACCGTCGTGGTGGATACTCGGGAACAGAACCCGCTCGACTTCTCTCGTTTTGAAGGATGGTTTGCTGGGATCGAGACGAGACACCTGAAACTGGGAGATTATTCCATCGCGGGACTGGAAGACCGTTGCGTGGTGGAGCGGAAAGACCTACCCGACCTCATTCACTCCTTCACCGCTGAGCGTCCGGCATTTATCCATCGCCTGCGGCTCATGAGCCAATATTCCCACCGCCTGCTCGTGGTCACCACAGCTTTAAGCCGAATAAAATCTCCCCAGCCCCATGGCGGCGGCAACCCGAATCGGCTGACACAGTCTTTGATCGCTGCCCTCGCCGGTTTGCAGATTCCTTTCCTATGTACGGAGACTCATGAACTGGGAGAAGAGATGGTCGCGTCGTACCTCTACCAGGTTCACCTCTATCATTGGCTGGAAGCTAACGACTACGGCCGATTCTTGGCCGACGATGATCTCTAGAAAGAAGGGATTATGAGCTTTTGGCGCGTTATTTCTGAGGCTCGGTCCCTGCGGACAGAATTCTTGCGCACCACAAGAGATCATGGCTGACAACCGCAATCCGGAAGCCGCATGGATCTCACGATGCCACCAAGCACTCCTACCTGGCAGTCCTCTATTATCTGCGACCCGGGGAGAGACAGTGAGAACCTGCGGGTGAATTTTTGAGCGGTTGGAGGTTGAATTTATGCCGAGAGAAGCCAAGCTCTTTGCGTCAAGCGCTGGTTCCGCTGTCCGAGGCTACCTCAAGTTTTCGGGCGAACATTCCGCCCCGGTGGATACGAAATGCACGAACGTCACGCAAGCGCATCGAGCCCGAGGTTGACGCGGCATTCCGCTCATTCATGCGGCTGAGGAAGAATCGGCCACGGGCGCGAGTTGCCTTTCGGAATGCCGAGAAGGAATTGAGAGCGGTCTTGAATCGTTGGGAGACGGCCTACAACAAGGAGAATTTTTGTCGGGGCATACGCATCCTGCTGGAGTTGCAACGGAATGGCTCCTCGCAGTTGTAGGCTCGTACTCGCGGATTTCTGCGACGATCGCCAAACTCCACGCATGCGGGAGAACCAAAAAAGAAGGCGAGCCGAAAGCGGCTCGCCAGTTGGGTCGATATCGCACAACGGTCAGGCGGCTTTGCCTGCCGCGATCCGGTGCGTGGTCGACGTGTGCACGTTGAATGTCCGGATGATCGGGGCATTCTCCAGGAGGGGCGACAGTATCTCGCTGACTTTAGGATACCCTTCCCGCTGATACCGCTCCGCATCCTCTTTGCTGTTCCAGAAGCTGAGACCGATGATGCGATTCGGCTCAGTGTCGGAAGTTAGGACGGTCTCGTCCACGAATCCTGTCTGCTTTTTCAGAATGGGCAGGACTTTCTCATGGATGGTATTTGCGAGCTCGCTTCCAGATTTGGCGTTGATTTCGACTACTCGTGTAAACATCGGACGCTCCTTTCGTCGGCTAGAGGTTGAAAGGAACCTTCGCCGCAGGGCGCGGCGACGGACTTATTTTGTATGTGTTTAGTACGTTACGCCTTCTCGGGCAAATGGGTCAATGCCCAAGATTGGTGCAGAGGATAGATTGCCGTGGGTTTGAGAGGGCAGCCGGAGCAACGTAGAGCAGCGTAGCTGCTACTTCCGAGGCAAATCCAGAGCGCGAGTTAGTTCGATGCCCTTCGCTTTCGTGCGCTCCTCGGAGAGAATCGTGTGCTCGCGGTTCCAGGCAACCCAAGTATTCTCCAATCTAGTGGTGAATGCGCTGGAAGCCTTAAGCCCGGAAGGAACAATCAAGTTGCACGTTTTAGCTTCTCGGGACTGGAGAAACCCGAAAAGGCGCGGAGTCCGTGTTTTCATTGCAGACAACGGACCGGGGGTTTCTCGTGAGAATCGGCGAAGAATGTTTGAGCCATTCTTCACCACAAAAGGTGAGAAGGGTACTGGTCTTGGTCTGTGGGTCACAAGCGGGATTGTCGATAAACATGGAGGCTGGATTCGAGTACGCAGCAGCACGCAGCCTGGGCGAAGCGGCACCTGTTTTGCCGTGTTTTTCCCCGACCGGAAAGCATCGGCAGCTCGCGATACTGCAGTCGCGTTAGAAAAAAGCGCATGACACCTGATCCCTGAAGCTGACCCCGATCGCAAACGATTTGGGTTCGGCACGCCACTCATAGCGCTTTCTCTGCGTTTTGAACTCAATGGCGGGATTTCGACACAGAAGAAAATAATGCGGCGCAGAACAACAGGCGATGCCAGCCACGACACGCACTGGCTCCCAATGTTCCTATTATCGTCAATGCGCGCGTTTTTCCCAGACCGGACTTCCTTCCGATCACGCTGAGCTTGATCTGGCGGTAGCGGGCGAGCGATCTTTGAGGTCGCCTGCGACAAGCCGCTCCGATGCCCCACCAACCGCTCTTGAGGACTGCCGGAAGCTATGCCGTTGCCGCGTTCGCCTGCGTGCTCTTTATCTCGCTCTCGGCTTGAAACCAATCGTCCAAATCGTGACCGTCAGTCCTTCCGCGCTGCTCGTAAAGTTCGTAGGCGCGTTGCCGAATCTGCTGCTCAATCGTAAGCGTCTGAGCAACACACCTGTTCGACGAGCAGTGTCTGTGTTTACGTAGCTGGATGAGCGGAGAACAGAAGGTTTCGGGATCCAGGCGGCGCACACGAGCGGAAGTACAGCAACTGGTGGCGGAGTTTGTGAGCGGCTGCATGAGACGCAGCGAGTTTTGCCGGAGTCGGGATCTGAGCTCTGTAGAATAGGGTTAGGGTCGTGGCTGGAAGTCGCAGCAGCGAAGCTGATTGTGGCAACGGTCGGAGTGGCTACCATAACTGCTTGTTTGGACGAGGCCGTTCGGTTGAAACTTGGTTAGTGCGCCATTCGGTCTTCGACAACGGAGAGTCCTGAGATCGTTGGCGGAAGGAAACCTGCATGTTGATTCAGGTCGGTTATGAATTAGTCTTTAGCTGTCCACAACAGACGCCGATGATACTCATGGTCAACGTCCATTACTCACGCGCCTCCGATCTCGTCAGTCCCGATTGCCTGACCACCGATCCGAAAACGCCAATCACGGCGTATCGGGACGGCTTCGGAAATTGGTGCACCCGGATTGTGGCGCCCATCGGGAGGATTCGCCTGACAAGCACCGGGGTGGTTAGAGACTCGGGAGAAACCGACGTGGTGACGACCTCCGCTCAACAGCACGCTTTACAAGATTTGCCAGAAGATACGCTGGTCTTTCTGTTGGGCAGTCGTTATTGCGAGACCGATCTACTGTCATGGGAGGCGTGGTCGCGATTCGGTCAGACCACGCCGGGATGGTCGCGCGTTCAGGCGATCTGCGATTTTGTCCACAACCATATCGCGTTCGACTATCAGAAAGCGCGCCCCACGCGGACAGCTTGGGAGGCGTTCAACGAGGGTGCGGGCGTCTGTCGCGACTTCGCGCACCTGGTTATCGCGCTCTGCCGCTGCATGAATATTCCGGCGCGTTACTGCACCGGCTACCTGGGCGACATGGGGACGCTGCCGCCTTACGGTCCGATGGATTTTGCAGCGTGGATTGAAGTCTATCTCGGTGGCGCCTGGCACACGTTCGATCCACGGAACAACGTGCCCAGGATTGGACGAGTGCTCATCGCGCGAGGCCGCGACGCGGCCGATGTCGCCATCGCGACCACGTTCGGCCAAAATACTCTGGAGAGCTTTAAAGTCTGGACGGATGAAATCGCGGAAAGTGCGGCGCAGCTCCGCTAGGCTGAAATGGATACCGAGGGGCGTCCTCACCGTACGTCCTATCACGGCATCTCGTAATACCGGAGCTTAATTGTCCGACGCAGCTTCACATGCATGAACAGGATAAGGAACTCAGGCTGGATATTGGCTCTGTCAAGGAGCTAGGAATCGAGCGGCTCCATGTCAACGGCGACTTTGAGCTTATGCGCTCCACCGCCTAGGATTAGGCCGCGCAGAGGACTTACGTCACCGTAGTCCCGACCCCAGGCGAGCGTCACGTGGCCGTTCGTGGGGACAAGGTTGTTCGTGGGATCCACGTCAAGCCAGCCGATTCCCGGACAATAGGCAGACACCCAGGCGTGGGATGCATCGGCGCCCACCAGCCTCGGTTGCCCGGGAGGTGGATAGGTTCGAAGGTATCCGCTTACATAACGTGCCGCGAGATTCAGGGAGCGGAGGCAGGCGATTTGCAAGTGTGCGAAATCCTGGCACACGCCCCGCCGTTTCCGGAAGACCTCTTCGATTGGCGTCCGAACGCTGGTCGCTTTCGAATCGAAGCGAAAGTCCTTGTGGATGCGTGCGGTCAGGTCCAGAAGCGCCTCCGGCATTGGCCGCCTGGGCGTAAACGACTGGAGCGCATAGGAGGCAAACTCCGGCCGTACCCGGATGCGCGGCGACTCAAATCCAAACTGGTAGGCTTCGAGGCCCGCTGGGCTGTGATCGTTGGGAACCGATCTGGCTGCCTCTTCCCAAGGGAGCGCCAGTTGCGGCCAAGGCGTCGCCTTCCCGTCCATTATCACTTCGCTCCGCGCCTCTACCACCAATTCCTTGTGCGGCTCCTGAATGGTGAAAAAGCAGAGACGGTTCCCAAAAAAGTCCACACGCTCGGTGCGCGTTGCCGGGCGCGGCTGGATATGCAGTTCGCTCTGCGCCAACTGGTGGTGCGGCAAAGCGCGCGGCTTCAGGCACGCCACGTGGGTTCCGACCGAGACGGGATATTTGTATTTGTACGTGGTCCGGTGAACGATTCTATAGATCATTGTCCTAAGAAGATCATTGGCCTATGGTGATCGGCAAGGTGCGAGCGTGACTAAAGTACCTGCTCGATAAGTTATTCGACCAGGAAGGCAGCAATCCTTCCAGCCCCTGGAGGAAACTCGCAAGCCGAGAGAGCCCATCGGAACCATGCGCCGCCGCGGCACCCGGCAATGGGTACTTTAACTTTCGCAAATCGAAACTGCGTAACAATGCCAGCGCGGCCCGCATCGCCTGCAAGTCAACCGGGAGATGCCGAGGAAGCTTTTGATAGAGATCGGCGAGGTGGCTCAGTTGAAAGTCCAAAGAGCGGGGATTCGTCTCATCCGCCAAGAGCACATCCAGCACGGCTAAGGGCTGCAGGGTGGTGTAGTACCGAGTCCGGTAGGTCATGGAGCTATCCGCAACCTCGAGCAAGCATTCCAAAAGCGACCAGTCCTGCTCCGTCAGCGGCGTAGTGATCTCGCGCAGTTGCCTGGTCAGATAGATCGCGCGCTCGAGACGCCGGCCCGTGGTCATGAACAACCAGCCCAATCCGCGGTTGATGTTTTCCCGCTCCATTCCGGAAAATGCAGAAAGTAGTTCCAAACAATCGGTCAGCATCGCCGGATACTCGAGAAACGGCGTGCCATGCCCGATCTGAATTGAGTCCCGCAGCTGGCCGATGAGAAATATCATATCGCCCGACAAGCGCTCGCGAATATTGCCGCCAATCCGGGATACCTCCGCCAGAGTGGAAGCCAGACTGTCAGGCCGCTTGGCATCGGTCAACAGCGAGGTCATTTCCTGTTCAAGATCAACCGAGGTCGGCCGCCTGTGTTTAGGCTTGGGCAACTTGCTGTGCCGCGACTCCAGGCACCGGTGCAGGCGGATGAGGCAGACAAGCTCCGCTTCCTCGGCGCGCCGTACGCGAGGGATCATGGCGCGTAAGATCCGAGCAATGTTTTCGGCTCGCTCGACATATCGGCCCAACCAGAAGGCATTGTCAGCGACACTGCTAGGCACAACCCGCGAGACACGGCGCAACTCCACCGGCTCGTTCCGCGGGCGCAGCATACTGAACGTATCGACGGGGCTGTCCCACAGGACCCATGCGTCCTTGCTGTGGCCGCCCCGCTGCATCGAGACGACCGATCCTTCGGCTTCGGCAACACGTACCAGTCCTCCCGGAATCGCAATCCACCCGTTGCCGGTATTGAGCACGTAAGTGCGCAGCACCACGCTGCGCGAGTTGAGACATCCGTTGTCCCACACCGGCGC
Source organism: uncultured Acidobacteriaceae bacterium (assembly GCA_963779995.1). Lineage (GTDB taxonomy): Bacteria > Acidobacteriota > Terriglobia > Terriglobales > Acidobacteriaceae > Acidiflorens. The sequence continues at coordinate 152,008 of CAVZZY010000005.1, forward strand.
AGTGGACAAAGCGACCTGCTCCTGCGCCACATACTCGTGCGGGCGGGCCCGCAATTGCTCGGCAAACTTGCCCTTCTCGGCGTGCGGGAGTTCGGCCCCAAAGACCGGTTCCATACCGCGTGAGGGAAACGCCGGTTTCACCACCACGTAGTCGAGATGGTCGAGCACCCAATCGAGCGCGTACGTCTGCCCGCACCACCAAGTGGCGACGGACGGAAGTTTGAGCTTCTCGCCCAGCAATTGCGTGCAGAGGCCGGGAAGAAAGGGCATGATCGCGGCCGTCTCAATCAGACCGCTTCCCAGTGCGTTTGCCACCTTCACATTTCCAGCGACGATCGCGTCGACGAGGCCGGGCACGCCAAGAAGCGAATCGCCCCGCAGTTCGAGAGGATCGCAAAAGCTATCGTCCACACGACGCAAGATCACATCGACTTGCTCCAGTCCGTCGACGGTCTTGAGATACACGCGGCGTTTGCGCACCGTCAGGTCCGCTCCCTGGACTAGTGTGAATCCCAGATATCGCGCGATATATGAGTGTTCGAAGTAAGTCTCGTTCAACGGTCCGGGGGTAAGCAATACGATTCGCGGATTGTCGCGCTGGGCGAGGTTGGTGAGCGCTTCGCGTTGCGCACGGAAAAATGGAGCGAGTCGCAATACGTTCGACGTACGGAAGAGATCGGGTAGAACATCGGAGACGATGGTGCGGTTCTCCAGCGCATAGCCGCTGCCCGAAGGCGCTTGCGTGCGATCGGCCAGCACCCACCACTGGCCGTCGGGCGAACGGGCAAGATCGACCGCCAGCATATGCAGATAGCTGTGCGCGGGAACACGCACGCCCACCAGCGGCCGGAGAAATGCGGGGTTGGCATAGAGAAGAGCGGCAGGAAAGTGGCCATGCGCCACCAGACCTGCTCCCCGTAGAGATCCTCGAGGAGCAGATTGAGCAACTGGGCGCGCTGAATGATGCCCGCTTCGATGAAGCGCCACTCGTCCGCCGGAATCAGGAGTGGAACGATATCGATCCTCCAAGCCCGACTTGCCCCGAGTGGATCGCCGTAAACGTTGTACGTGATCCCGTTCTCGCGAATGCGGCGCTCAGCACGGGCCCAGCGTCGTCCCAGTTCCTCGGGGCCGATCGCCTGCAACGACTCCATGAGGTGTGCCCAATGCGGCCGCGGAGTTACGCCATCGGCCGATAACTCGTCATACGCATCTCCGTAGCGGAGCGGGTTTTGATTTAGATCCACAGTCATGGGACAAGCCCCGGCTTCTCGATGTGGGTCTGTTTTCCGGGCGGAGGCAACCTCAGATCCAGAGTCAGGGGAAAGATCGGGTTGGTCTCTTCCTCCGGCGCCGCTATCAGCCCAGGCGTAGGATCGGATCTTTGGAAGCGCTGCCGACGGCGGTCTGCGGACTCGGTTGCGTTTGCTGGGCGGGCTGTGTAGGCGCGACCGTCGGGTGATCCCACATGGTACACGCATCGGCCAATGGAACGCTCTTTCCAGCGGTCAATAAGGTCGAAGATCAGGGGTGCATGCACGGGAATTGTTGGATGTAACGCAGCCGACAGCTGGCGGGCGCGATATCGTACGCCAGCGACAGCCTCTCCAGGTTCTGCCGGTAGAATAGAGCGGCACCCTGCGACCGTTGCATGCAACCACGTAGCGGGATTCCGTAGTGAACCCGGAGACTTTTACCTGAATCCGCTCGAACGATGAGTCCACGGCGCGAACCGCTCGGCCGGAAGTGGTCTCTTCCGCGAGAACATTCCAAGGCTCGAGGGCCTGACGCAACTCGAGTTCGATCCCCTCTGCAGCGATCGACCCGATCTTCGGAAAGCGAAACTCCAGCTGCGCAGCAAACCACTTCTCCTCGAAATTGTAGTCAGCCCGGCGCAACTGGGTGAGCACATCGGAAAAGTCGCGCCTCACAAAATGCGGCAACATAAAACAGTCATGGAGCGCGGTGCCCCAACGGATCAGGCCGCCTTCGAATGGACGTTTCCAAAACATGCATACCAACGCGCGGATGAGCAGCATCTCCACAAGACCCATTCTGACATGCGGAGCCATTTCAAAGGCACGCAATTCGACCAAGCCCAGGCGCAACCCGCGACCCTCCGGGGGATAGAGCTTGTCGATGCAGAACTCGGCGCGATGCGCGTTTCCAGTGACATCGACGAGCAGGTCGCGGAACAATCCATCCACCACGACCGGCGGGCAGTCGTTCGCAGGCAAATTGCTAAAAGCGATCTCCAGTTCGTACAAGGCATCCGTGCGCGCCTCGTCTACGCGCGGAGACTGGCTCGTCGGGCCGACATACATGCCGGAAAACAGATACGAGAGCGATGGATGGTTCTGCCAGAATGCCAGCATGCTGCGCAGCAGATCCGGACGGCGCAGGAACGGACTATCCAGCACGGTCGCCCCACCGATCACGATGTGGCTGCCGCCGCCGGTAGCGAGATGGCTGCCGTCATAGGCGAATTTTTCAGCGGTCAACCGATTACGGCGCGCTTCCTCGAAGAGCAGCGTGTTGATCTGTTCGAGTTCGTCCCAATTGCTCGCGGGTGGCAGGTTTACTTCCAGAACGCCGGGATCGGGAGTGATGCTGAATGATCGCAACCGTGGATCGGAAGGAGGAGGATAGCCCTCCAGCCACACCGGCGTGTGCAGATGCTGGCACGTATCCTCGACGGCAGCGAGCAGGTCGAGATAGTCCGCGAGCTTGGACGCATAGGGCAGAAACACGTGCAGGCGGCCTTCCCGAGCCTGCACGCACAGCGCTGGACGGATCAGCTCCGGCGCTGTTTCAGACGTGCTCGGGAGAGCGGGTAGCGAATCGGTCGGAGGATTTCTCTGGAAGAGATCCATCCGCCGGCTCGGGCGTGACGGGAGCTTGATCCGGGCTTCGGATTGCGCAGCGAACGGCGCCGGCTCGTACTCATGTTCGAGTTCGTATTCCAGTAAATCAGGCGCCACCCAGGGTATCGACTCGGTCGGTATGCGATAGCCGATCGGGGAATCGCCTGGCGACAGTAACAGCCGTTCCGGGCGACGGAACCACAACTGGCTCGACCAGCACAACCGCCCCGCCGGTTGACGGCGGCGAATGGGCAAAATGTATCCGGCCGGCTCCGTTGACTCAGCTTCGCGGTCGAAGGCTGGCAGCACGTTTTCGGAGCTCACCTGAAGGCGACGCGTGAGCGCTTCTATGAACTTGAAAGCATCGGGCGCGCCGGGGCCGTAGGCCTGGTCTTCGCCAGCAATTGCGCGGGCGATGAGATCGATATTCTCCCAAACGGGGACGCCATCGACGCGCCAGGAGCAGTTCAGCGCCCAACGCGGCAACGGCTCGCCTGGATACCATTTGCCTTGTCCGTAGTGAAGCAGTGCCCCGGGCGCCACTTTCTCGCGGAGGCATTGGATGAGAGCCAAGCCGCGGGTTCGCTTCATTGCTCCCAGAGCATCGATGCTCCATTGCGGGCTCTCGGGCTCGTCGATGCCGACGAACGTCGGCTCGCCGCCCATGGTCAGGCGTACATCCTGCGCTTCCAAGTCCGCGTCGACGCGATGCGCCAACTGTTCGACCTGCAGCCAAGCCTCCTCGGTGAAGGGCTTGGACGGCCGTGGTGCGTCATTCAAGCGGCGAATGGCAATGGAGTAGCCGAAGTCCACGTTGGCCAGTTCGACCGTGCCCTCGATGGGCGCGGCCTTGGAAGCGTTCGGGGTGCAGACGAGCGGGATGTGACCCTCGCCGGCGAACAGGCCCGAGGTCGGGTCCATCCCAATCCAGCCCGCACCCGGTAAGAACGCTTCTGCCCAGGCGTGGAAATCCGCGGAGTCGCTTTGCGGACGGCTCGGACCTTCCGGCGGGCATTCCGGCGAACTCTCGTCCGGCGCCAACTGAATCAGATACCCGGAGACGAAGCGTGCCGCGATTCCCAAATGTCGGAGAATCTGCACGAGCAGCCATGCCGAGTCACGGCAGGACCCCGTGCGCCTCTCAAGGGTCTGCTCGCATGTCTGGATACCCGGATTCATCCGCGTCACATATTCAATTTCGCTTTTCACCCTCCGATTCAAGTCAACTAAAAAGCTGATCGTTCCCCGCGTCTCGCGGGAAAGCTTCCCCAGAAAAGCCTGGAGTAGAGGCCCCGCCGGATCAACGCCAGGATCGACCCAAAGACAGGGTTCGAGATCCTTAGCCAGCTCCGGAGCGTACTCGAAAGGGTAGTCTTCGACTCCTGGTTCCAGAAAGAAATCGAACGGATTGAAGGGGGATAGTTCCGCGACGAGGCCCACCTCAACCACAAACTCGTTGGTCTTGTCAGGAAAAAGAAGGCGCGCCAGATGATTGTTGTGGGGGTCGAGCTGCCAGTGGAGAATGTGCCCGGCGGGAGTGACGCTAAGCGAGTAGCTGAGGATCGGCGTTCGACAATGCGGGGCAGGACGCAACCGTATAACCTGTGGACCGACTGAGACCTCCTTGTCGTAACGGTACCGTGTCCAGTGATTGAGAGCAACCTGTATGCTCATCCACCCTCATGCGGCCCACGCCTGGAGTTTCTGGTTCGTTCTCACTTCGCTGCAAACCCGGCTACCTGATTATTAGGCGCTCTGGACGCTTTCACTGCTGCTGTTGCTGAGCATCGGCCAACCGCGATCGCTGGGTCTCGTCAAGAAATTGGGACCACTCTTCGTCCGCCCCAAACTCCTCGTCGGGAGGGAGCACCGCTTGGGACGGCGTGACCCGAACTCGAACTTGGAGCTGCGTGTCCGCTTTTCCCTTCATCACGCCCATGGTGGGTGGAACGCTCGCATAATCGCGACCGATGGCGGTGCGAATGTGCCTCTCACCCGCGAGGCAATTAATCGTCGGATCGAAACCTACCCAGCCAACGCCGGGGAGAAGGGCTTCCACCCAGGCATGCGTAGCGCTGTCCACCGAGGGATGAGCATTTTCTTTGCTGTGGTAAAGGTATCCACTGACATAGCGACAGGGAATTTTGGCATTTCGAACGAGTGCGATCATGATATGAGCAAAATCCTGACATACACCCTGTCTCGACCGAAGGGCATGCTCAATCGGCGATCTTACCGCGGTGCTTCTCTTGACGTAGCTAAAACTGCGATGCACACCGGCGGCAAGATCCTGGAGAAATCCCACAGGGCTTCGTCCATCCCGTTCCGTCGCGCCGATCTCCTTTGCCAACTCTTCAAGCTCCGGTGAGGGGCGCGCAAAATGACTCGGCATCAGCATGTCCCAGTAATCTTCTTCCTCGACGAGCTGTTCCAGATGACTCCACCCTTCGTAGTCCATGGGCGCGAGAACCGAGGGTTGAACGTCAATATTTACCAAAGCGTCCGAGATGATAGTGAGCTGGCCATGGCGGGAAGGCAAGTCAAAGTGGTGCACAAGATTGCCATAGGAATCGGTATAGCCAAAAATGCGGGCTCGCGGATTAACCGATAGCTGAAAAACAAAACAGCGCTGGTTACCTTCGCTTCTGGGGTGCATGCGAACTTCCATCATGCTTTGCCAGACGAGATGGCTGTAGCGATAGCGCGTGAAATGGCGAATGGCGTAGAGCATTAGTTTTGGAAAGCAACCTCAATTGGATATTCGATATAGAGTTCGTGAACCGCCGCATGCAGTTCGCGGCATTGCTCGATGATTGCCGCAAGATATTGGTGCAATCCGGCAATGATTTCGTCGACCTGTACGTAGGCGACCATTGATCGCAAACGCCCCATCAATCTTTCGACCTTTTCGGTCCTGCGGCTCAAGGAAAGATTGCCGATTGAAGTCAAAGCGGTGTGCATTCGGTCCAGCGAATAACGGACCGAATAAGGGAACTCGGGCTTCAGCAGGAGGAAATTCGCTATCCGTTCCGGTTTGAGTTCGGCGGTGCATGCCTTGCAATAAGCTTCAAACGCTGCGCAACTGCTTAACAGGCCCACCCAATCCAAATCATCGGCATGCTTATCGATGACAAAATAAGCGTCCAGCAGGACGCAGAGATTGCAGGCCCTCTCGATATATTTGCCGAGCTGGATAAAATGCCAGGCCTCGTCGTGATTCACAGTGTCGGCGGTAATTCCATTAAACCTGTACGAGCCTTCGCGAACCAGGCTCACCACTCGCATTGCACCTGCGTCATCATCGGGTTGCAGCTCAAAACCAGTCACCTCGTGGAAAAGACGATTCAGGTGTTCCCACATCTCCGAGCTGATCTCCTCGCGAACTTGCCGGGCATTTTCGCGGGCCCCGCTGATGCATTTTACAATCGAAAAATCCCCTTCCGGATCCGCTACCAACAAAAACAGAGCACGCTGCGGGTCGACATTGCTAGCAGCCGCACCGGGGGCGAGCGAGGAAACGGCGCGAAACCAACGCTCTTCCGTGGAAAACTTTGCCGGATTCAGAATCAGGCCGTAAGTCGCCTTCACCACACGCGAGGCATTGTCCGCCCTCTCGAAATAGCGGCTCATCCAGTAGAGACTGTCGGCGACGCGGGAAAGCATGGCGTTTTGTCACCCAATTCTTCAAAATCTCAATTCTGCAGGACCCACGTGTCTTTCGAGCCCCCGCCTTGAGACGAATTGACCACCAGGGAGCCCTTGCGCAGCGCCACTCGCGTGAGGCCACCCGGAACAATGGTAATTTTTTCGCCGTAAAGCACATAAGGTCGGAGGTCGACGTGACGGGGCTCGATGGCTCCGTCCACAAAGCAGGGCGCGCTCGAAAGATTGATTGTCGGTTGCGCAATGTAGTTTCGCGGCTGGGCATTAATCTTTTCTCGAAATTCCGAGCGCTCTTGTTCCGTGCTGTGCGGGCCGATCAACATGCCGTAACCACCCGACTCGCCCACCGCTTTTACCACGTATTCATCCAACCTCTGGCGGACGTGTTCCCGTTGCGCCGGATCGGACATCAACAGAGTTTCCACGCCTTCCAGAATCGGGTCTTGATCGAGATAGTAGCGAATGATTTTGGGCACATAGGCATAGATAGCCTTGTCGTCGGCGACTCCCGTTCCCAGCGCATTTGCGAAGGCTATGTTCCCGGCGCGATAGGCATTAAAGAGACCCTCAGCACCGAGCGCGGACCCGCTCTCGAATACCAAGGGGTCGAGGTAATCGTCGTCGATTCGGCGATAGATCACATCGACGCGTTGAAGGCCGAAGGTGGTTCGCATATAAACAACATTATCGTGGACCACCAGATCTCGCCCCTCAACGAGTTCAATGCCCATCCGCCGTGCCAGGTAAGTATGTTCGAAGTAAGCCGAGTTGTAGGCGCCCGGAGTCAGCAAAACGACGGTTGGCTCAGAGCGGCCTTCGGGGGCCAGGAATCGCAGAGTCGAGAGCAGTTCCTGGCTGTACTGCTCAATCGGCCGCACCCGGCATTTTTGAAACAGCCCGGGGAATATTTGCTTCATCACTCTGCGGCTCGTGAGCATGTAAGAAACCCCACTGGGGACGCGGAGATTGTCCTCCAAAACCACAAAGTTCCCCTCCGGGTTTCGAATCAAATCCGTACCGACCACCGTGATGTAGACGTCGCGAGGCACTTTGACGCCGCGCATTTCCCGGCGGTAATGTTTGCAGGTGTAAATAATGTTCCCGGGCACGACGCCGTCAGCAATGATTTTTCCCTCATGATAGACATCTTTGAGGAAGAGATTCAGCGCCGTGATCCGCTGAGTTAGTCCGCACTCGATCGTTTCCCATTCCGCCGCTGTGATAATCCTAGGCAGCAAATCATGAGGAAAAATCCGCTCCGTGCCCTTGTCACCTCCGTAGACGGTAAAGGTGATCCCCTGGTTGAAGAACGATTGGTCAGCCTCGTTCTTGCTGCGGCGCAGCTCGCCCGGCCCCAGGCTCAAAAGTAAGTTGTAAAGTTGACGATATTGTTTTCGCGGATGCTCCACGGCGCGGAACATCTCGTCGTAAGCGCCATTGAGTTCGTAGTGACGGAGGGTTTCTGCACCGCCGCGATCGGACGCATCCGTGTCTATAATCATGATTGCCGCGCTGGTTTTCCCCGCTAGAATAGCGCATCAGACGGCGAATTGATGATCGGGAAAAGCGATTCGCGTCATTGAAGAAACCGCACGGAGCGCTCTAGCGAGCCCATACTCTGAATCGCGGGACTTCTCTGACGCTCTCCGCCGGCTTTTCGTTTGTTGCATTGCTTCGAAAGCGGTGTGCGTGACCTGCCCCCCATTTTTAGTCCACGGATAATGAGACTTTCCCCGGTTTTTGGGTTTCCGACACTGCCTCTGTCACCTCTGTAACAACCATCCCGCAGCCGTCGTCGGGGCGGGGGAAAGTGGGAATCCCGCGTTCTTTGCGGGATTTCCAAGCGCGGGGGAAAAGTCTGCTTTTGGACTTTTCCACGGCGCGTCTTTTCCACCGCCCGTCGCCGCCCACGCCTTGCGAAACTCCATCGGCGTCAAGTATCCCAGCGCCGAGTGGGGCCGGACGTGATTGTAATCCCACTTCCACTCCGCGATCTTGTGCCGCGCATCCTCCAGATCCAGAAACCAGTTTTCGTTCAGGCATTCGTCCCGGAACTTGCCGTTGAAACTCTCGATGTAGCCGTTCTCCATCGGCCGCCCGGGTGTGATGAAGTGCAGCTGCACCCCATTTTCATAGGCCCACCGGTCCACCACCTGGCTGACGAACTCCGGCCCATTGTCGATCACAATCGCACCTGGCTTGCGCCCCTGCTGCTTTAACCCTTCCAGCACCCGCACCACCCGCACTCCGCCCAGCGACGTATCCACCTCGATCTCCAGCGCCTCACGATCGAAACCATCCATCAGATTCAGCGTGCGGAAGCGCCGCCCACTGGCGAAGGCGTCGGTGGCGAAGTCCATCGTCCACAACTGGTCCGGCTCGCTCGGAGGAGGCGGCAGCACGACTCGCGCCCCGGCCCTCCGTCGCCGCCCACCTCGTTTGCGCCGCAGACTCAGCTTCTCTTCCACGTACAGCCGGTACACGCGCTTGTGGTTGACCTGCCACCCCTCGCGCATCAGCAGCACCTGCAGCCTTCGATACCCGAATCTGCGCCGCTGCTCCGCCAGCTCGCGCAGCCGCAGCCGCAAACCCGGGTCTTCCGGCTGCGGCACGTACCGATACGTCCCGCGATGGATCTCGATCAGCCCGCAAGCGCGTCGCTCTGAAACCGCCACCTCCGAGCGCATCTCTACCACCGCCTGCCTCCGCTGCTGCGGGCTCACCACTTTTTTGAGACCACCGCCTGCAACGCCCGTTTGTCCAGCAGCAACTCGGCTACGGTGTGCTTCAGCTCCCGGTTTTCTTCCTCCAGCGCCCGCAACCGTTTCGCCTCGCTCACCTCCATCCCGCCAAACTTCCCCTTCCAGCGGTAGAAGCTCCCCTTCGTGATGCCGTGCCGCCGGCACAGTTCCCCTGTCTCCACCCCAGCTTCCGACTCCTTAAGGATGGCGATGATCTGTTCTTCGCTGAATCGACTCTTCCTCACTTCTCCTCCTCGGCCCTGGCGGGCCATGGTAAACGGAGAAGTCACATTTCCGCTGGTCTAATTTACGGGGAGCAGGTCAGGCGCTATCACCATAAGGGCGGCACCCTCGAGGCTATGCTCAATCTAGATCTTTGACTTCAGGCGTTAGAAGGCCCGGCCGTTCTTGAGCGAGGGTCTCGACCATGAGGACGGCTTGCGCGATCTCTCGAATTGGACGGCGCAAACGCCGGCTCTCATCGCGCATCCGCTGATACGCTTCACGCTCCGTCAGTGTGAACTGCTGCTGCAAGAAACCTTTGGCGCGCTCCAGCAGCTTGCGATCTTCGAGCTGTTGTCGAATCTGGCTGGCCTCTTCCTGAAGGCGCACGCAAGCATCCGACAAATGCGAGTGCGTCAAAGCGACGCCCATCTGTTCGCCTACGAAACTCAGTAGCGCGATCTCGTCGGGCGTGTGCACGTGGGGGTCGCGATGATGAACATTCAGGACTCCGATCACTTCGCCGCCAGAAATAAGAGGAACCGAGAGCAGTGCCTCGTAGGTGTCTTCCACTAGAGCGGAAAACGTTTTGAAACGAGGGTCGGAAAACGCTTTGCTGGAGAGGGCGACAACAGACTTATGCTCGGCAACCCAGCCCGTTACTCCTTCGCCCATGCGGAGTCGTACCTGGCCAATCTCGGCGTCGTGGGGCAACTGCGAGGCGCGCAACACAACCTCGTGGGTGCTGTGATCCGGAAGATAAACCAAACAGGCATCGCTGGCGATGGTCTCGACAGTAATTGCAATCAGCTCCCGCAGCATCTCGTCGATGCTCAATCCGGAGCTGACCACTCTGCTCGTGCGGTGCAGGATCGCGAGCTGCCACGATTCCGCCCGGGCCTCTTTTGATCCTTCCATACACTGCAACAACTTTCCCCACTGTAGGAATGCGTTGATCGGAACCAAAGTGCCAACTCTACTAGCCAAGTCTATGGGGAACTGATGGCAAGCGTCCAATCAACAGTTTCTATCAGGCGCATCACGCAAATGGCACTGCGTTACTTTAGTGTAGTTCTGGCTCAGCCCGCACCTGGGTTAACCTATTCGTTTTGATGGTAGTTAACATCGAAATAATGCGTTGGACTTCCAATCACGTTCACCCTTATGCTGAGACCATCCTCCAAGGATTGTCGCTGTTGTCGTATTCGGAGACCACGGTTGTCGCAGCGATAGGGGCCACACCAGCCTTTCACGGGAAGCACTGAAAATGCTTCTGTCACCTGCTCCTCGATCCGAGCAATCGTTCACATATAACAAAGTCCTGTGCTAGAGGTAGTCGACGAGCGCCTCTCGCAGACGTTCTCGTTCGCACGCTTCATTCGCACGCTAAGGAACGAAGTCGATCTGTACCCAGATTGATCCGGCGATCCTCTGTCGAGGGGCACTACGCCTCGAACTCAGACGCCCGATTTCTGAAGAAATGCGATTCATAAGGAGATGGATTATGAGGAAGGTAGCTATTTACGGTAAAGGCGGCATCGGTAAATCGACAACCACACAGAACACAGTGGCAGCCTTGGCGGAAATGGGCAAAAAGGTGATGGTGGTGGGCTGCGATCCTAAGGCGGATTCAACGCGCCTTTTGTTGGGCGGCCTCGCGCAGCGCACGGTGCTTGACACGTTGCGCGATGAGGGCGAAGAAGTGGACCTGGAAGATATCCGCCGTGTGGGATTCGGAAATACATATTGCACTGAGTCAGGCGGACCGGAACCGGGCGTGGGCTGCGCCGGCCGTGGCATCATCACCTCGATCAACCTGCTCGAGCAACTCGGGGCCTACAAGGAATCCATCGGCCTGGACTACGTCTTTTATGACGTGCTCGGCGATGTGGTGTGCGGCGGGTTTGCCATGCCGATCCGCGAAGGCAAGGCGCAGGAGATTTACATCGTCTGCTCGGGCGAGATGATGGCGATGTATGCGGCCAACAATATCTGCAAGGGCATCGTGAAGTTCGCCAATGCCGGCGGCGTGCGCCTAGGCGGCATCATCTGCAACAGCCGCAAGGTCGACAACGAACGGGAGATGATCGAAGAACTCGCTCGCCAACTCGGCACCCAAATGATTCACTTCGTGCCGCGCGATAACGATGTGCAACGCGCGGAAATCAACCGCAAGACGGTCATCGAGTGGAAACCGACGTGCCCGCAAGCGGACGAGTATCGAAACCTGGCCAAAGCCATGGATGACAACAAGATGTTCGTCATCCCGAAACCGCTGGAGATGGGCGCGCTCGAAAAACTACTTATGGATTTCGGACTGGCGGAGGAGTTGTCGCAGGAAGGCGATCTGCCGCCGGCGGCGATTGATCTGGCCACGGCCACGCCAGCAACCGATATGGCCTGCGATTAGGCCGCCGCGCGAGCCGAGAGTCGACGAGAGACGACCCGAAGCAGCCGGTGTTCAACGAGAGGAGAGAATCATGGCGCAAGATGCCCACGAAGTAAAAAAAGAAATGGTGGCGATTTATCCGAAGAAGCTGGGGAAAAAACGGGCCGAGCAGATCGTAGTTACGGAGCTCGGCCCCGATGGCTCGGTTCCGCCGATCAAGGCCAACGTTCGTTCCAGCCCGGGAATCATTACTCAACGCGGATGCGCCTATGCCGGTTGCAAAGGCGTTGTGATCGGCCCCAGTCGCGACATTCTAAGCATTGTGCATGGACCGATCGGCTGTTCGTTTTACGCCTGGTTAACGCGACGGAACCAGACGCGTCCGCCATCCGATTCAGACGCCAACTTCATTACTTACTGCCTCTCCACGGACATGACGGAACAAGAGATCGTATTCGGCGGCGAGAAGAAACTCAGGGCAGCGATCAAGGAAGCCTACGACGTCTTCCACCCGAAGGCGATTGCCGTTTTTTCGACGTGTCCGGTCGGGCTGATTGGAGACGACGTACACGCCGTCGCTCGGCAGATGAAGGAGGAACTCGGCATCAACGTTTTTGCGTTCAGTTGCGAAGGCTATCGCGGCGTCAGTCAGTCTGCCGGCCACCATATCGCGAACAACCAGCTCTTCAAGCACGTGATCGGCTTGAACGAATTGGTTCACGAAGACAAGTTCAAGATCAACTTGCTGGGCGAGTACAACATCGGAGGCGATGCCTTCGTGATCGAGGATCTGTTCCGCCGCTGCGGCATCAAGCTGATCGCCACCTTTAGCGGCAACTCGGACTATGACAGCATGGCGAATTCGCACACGGCGGATCTGAACCTGGTGATGTGCCACCGCTCCATCAACTATGTGGCCGAAATGATGGAGAAGAAATTCGGCATTCCATGGCTCAAGATGAATTTTATTGGTGCGGCTGCCACCGCGAAATCGCTGCGAAAAATTGCGGAGTATTTCGACGATACGGAGCTAAAGGCCAAGGTGGAAACGGTGATCGCCGAGGAGATGCCGAAGGTCGACGTGGCGCAGCAGGATGTGAGGTCACGCTGCCAGGGAAAGACAGCGATGCTGTTCGTGGGCGGCTCGCGCGCTCATCACTACCAGGTACTGTTCAACGAGATGGGGATGGAAATCGTTGCCGCCGGTTACGAGTTCGGACATCGCGACGACTACGAGGGCCGGAAGGTGCTGCCGACGATCAAAGTCGATGCGGACAGCAAGAACATAGAAGAAGTGGAAGTGCGTCCGGACGAGACGCGATATGTGCCGCGCCTGAGCTCGGAACGCAAAGCGCAACTTACCGATCCCGAACTCGAATTTCAGGATTACGTGGGCATGATGCCGGAGATGGAGGATGGCACGCTCGTGATCGACGACATCAGCCACCACGAAACCGAGCGTCTGATCGAGCTCTACAAGCCCTCAATCTTCTGCGCCGGCATCAAGGAGAAATACGCGGTGCAGAAGATGGGAATCCCGTGCAAGCAGTTGCACAGCTACGACTACGGCGGGCCGTATGCCGGTTTCGAAGGCGCCATCAACTTCTACCGGGAGATCGATCGCATGGTGAACATGAAGGTCTGGTCATTGGTTAAGGCGCCTTGGCAGACTTTCGAGCCGCAACCTGAGCCTGCGCCCGTGGCGGCCGATTAGCAGCCGCTCAGCGGAGCGGCTCTCCACCGAATAAACGTCTTTGAACGAGAAGGAATTTTTATGCTCTTACGACATACGACCGCTGAGGTTGCCGAACGCACAGCCCTGACCATCAACCCGGCCAAGACCTGTCAGCCGATTGGAGCAATGTACGCTGCTCTCGGCGTCCATGGCTGCTTGCCGCACAGTCACGGTTCGCAGGGCTGCTGTTCCTATCACCGCAGCACGCTCACCCGCCATTACAAGGAACCGGTGATGGCGGCCACCAGTTCGTTCACGGAAGGCTCGTCGGTTTTCGGCGGCCAGGCAAATCTGCTACAGGCATTCGAGACGATCTTTACCGTCTATAACCCGGATATTGTCGCGGTCCACACCACTTGTCTTTCGGAGACGATCGGCGACGATATTTCTCAAATCATCAGCAAAGCGAAGGCGGAAGGAAAAATTCCCGAAGGCAAACACGCCATTCATGCGAACACGCCCAGTTACGTGGGTTCGCACATCACCGGTTTTGCGAACATGGCCAAGTCGCTGGTGACGAACTTCGCTGAAGGCACGGGAGACGATAAGAAGCAGATCAACCTTCTTCCGGGATGGGTGGAACCGCCCGATATGCGGGAACTGAAATGTTTGGCGCACCGGATGGGCGTCCCCGTCGTTATGTTTCCGGACACTTCCGATGTTCTCGATGCGCCGCAGACGGGCAAGCACGAGCTCTATCCCAAAGGCGGCGCAACCGTGGCTCAGATTCGCAGTGCAGGCGACAGCATTGGGACCATCGGGCTTGGACATTCCGCCTCGACGCGTGCCGCTAGCGCGCTGGAAGAGAAGTGCGAAGTAGCCAACGAGATGCTGGAGTTGCCGATCGGCCTCCAAGCGACGGATCGCTTCATCGAAACGATGCGCGTCATGGCCGGAGTGAAGGTGCCCGACATCATCAATGACGAACGCGGACGCCTGCTCGACATGATTGCCGACATGCACCAGTACGTCCATGGCAAGCGCGTTGCGTTGTGGGGCGATCCCGACCAATTGGTCTCGCTCTGCGATTTCCTGGTGTGCCTGGATATGAAACCGGTGTACATCGTTACTGGCACTCCCTCCACGCGGTTCGAGAAGCGCGTGCGGGCGGTGCTGGGCGACGCCGTTCCCGACGTGAAGATTCGTAAGGGGCCAGGGGCGGACATGTTCCTGATGCACCAGTGGATCAAACAGGAATCGGTGGATCTGCTGATCGGCAATACGTACGGGAAATACATTGCGCGCGACGAAAACATTCCATTTGTTCGCCATGGCTTCCCGATTCTCGATCGCGTCGGGCACGCCTATTTCCCAACTGTCGGCTATCGGGGCGGGATGTATCTGCTCGAGAAGATCCTGAACGCGTTCATGGATCGCCAAGATCGCGAAGCGCTGGAAGAGAAATTCGAACTTGTGATGTAAGACTTGCGCTGTAGACGTAAGAGATCAGGCGGGAGAGACGGATGACGGACATACTACAGGAACGCGAGCGGCAGGTGTATCGAAAGGGTGCAGAGCCCTTCCAGATCGACTGCGAGAAACAGAGCGCGGCTGGCTCGGTCAGCCAGCGCGCTTGCGTTTTCTGTGGCTCGCGGGTCGTGCTCTATCCCATTGCCGATGCTCTTCACGTTGTCCACGGGCCTATCGGATGCGCTTCGTACACCTGGGACATTCGCGGCGCCCGTTCGTCCGGTCCGCAATTGCATCGTCTGAGCTTCTCCACCGACTTACAGGAAATGGACGTAATTCGCGGAGGAGAAAAGAAACTGTTCGCCGCGCTGTGCGAGTTGATCGATGCTCATCATCCCAAGGCGGCATTTGTCTATGCAACTTGCATCGCCGGCATTATTGGCGATGACGTGAACGCGATCTGCAAACAGGCCAGCGAGGCGAAAGGCATTCCCGTGCTCCCGGTTCATTCCGAGGGATTCAAAGGGACAAAGAAAGATGGCTATCGCGTTGCCTGCGAAGCCCTGTTTCAATTGATTGGAACTGCTTCTACGAAAGGCACCGTCCCCACCAGCGTCAATATCCTGGGCGACTTCAATCTGGCCGGCGAGATTTGGATGATCCGTGAATACTTCGAACGGATGGGCATCCAGGTGGTCGCCTGCATCACCGGCGATGGCCGCGTGGACGACATACGCCGCGCGCATGGAGCCGCGCTGAACCTGGTGCAGTGTTCCGGTTCCATGACGTATCTGGCGAAGAGCATGAAGGAACGGTGGGGAACCCCGTTCTTGCGTGTCTCCTACTTTGGAATTGAAGACATGGCGCAGGCACTGTACGACACTGCCCGCTTCTTCAAGGACCCAGAAATCATGCGACGCACCCAAGAGTTGGTGCACCAGGAAATTGACAAGGTCATGCCGCAGATCAACCAGTACCGGCGGGACGTGCAAGGCAAGAAGGCCGGTATCTACGTGGGCGGGGCATTCAAAGCATTTTCCCTGGTGCGCGCCTTGCGACTGCTCGACATGAAAACCGTGCTCGTCGGTTCGCAAACCGGCAGCCGGGAGGATTACGAACAACTGCGCGAATTGTGCGACGAAGGCACGATCATCGTCGATGATTCGAATCCGCTAGAACTTGCGGGATTTCTCCAGGAGAAGGAAGTTGATCTGTTTATCGGCGGCGTGAAGGAGCGACCCATCGCCTACAAACTCGGCGTGGGGTTCTGCGACCACAATCACGAGCGCAAAGAAGCATTGGCGGGATTTGCCGGCATGGTCAATTTTGCGCGCGAAGTGCATTCCACGGTGATGAGCCCGGTGTGGCAATTCACGTCGCGAAGGCGGAAGGAGATGGCTGTATGAGCGCCAATACGACCGCCGATATGAGCGCCGATATCAATGTGAGCGCGAGCCTGAACATCCTTCAGAAGCCGGCAGCGCCGCCCAGCTATGTCTCTACCCGGAATGCGTGCAAGCTCTGTGCGCCGTTGGGCGCGAGCCTGGTGTTTCGCGGAATCGAGGGAGCGGTGCCATTCCTGCACGGCTCGCAGGGTTGCGCGACGTACATGCGCCGATACATCATCAGCCATTTCCGCGAGCCCATGGATATCGCGGCCTCAGGTTTCAGCGAATCCAGCGCCATCTTCGGGGGGGAGAAAATCTTCGCCGCGGTTTGCAGAACGTAACCGCGCAGTACAAGCCCAGCATGATCGGCGTTGCGACCACCTGCCTTTGTGAAACCATCGGCGAAGACGTTGCCGCGATGGTTCGCGAATACACGCTGCATGTAAGCCAGGACACGGAAACCGGCGGCTCCGCGCCGCAACTGGTTCATGTTTCCACGCCCAGCTACAGTGGCACGCACGTCGATGGTTTTCATGCCGCTGTTCGCTCCGTGGTTGAAGCGCTCGCCACACCGTCGCACTCACGGTCGCACCATGTCAATTTTTTCCCCGGGATGGTTTCTGCGGCAGATCTTCGTTATCTCAAGGAGATTGCCGAGGACTTCGAGATTTCATCGATCGTGTTGCCGGACTACTCGGAAACACTCGACGGCCCTGCGCTTGATGCCTACCAGAAGATCCCTGCGGGCGGCACGCCGATTCACGGCATTCGCTCGGCAGCCGGAGCGCGGGCCTCCATCGAATTCGGACGAACCATTCGTCAGCGCGACACGGCAGCGGCGTTTCTGGAGAGCACATTCTGCATTCGAGCCCATCGCCTGGGTCTACCCATCGGCATCAACGAAACCGACCGGTTCTTCTCGACATTGAAAGACATTGCGGGCCGGCCAGTGCCTCGCCAACACGAACTGGAACGAGGACGGCTTGTCGACTCCTACGTGGATGGCCACAAATACGCGTTTGGCAAGCGCGCCATTGTTTACGGCGAGGAGGATCTGGTAGTGGGTCTGGCTGCGCTCCTTGCCGAGATCGGAATCATCCCGGTTTTATGCGCATCGGGCGGCAAGAGTGGCGCGCTGCGGCAGGCCATTGCGGAAGTTGCGCCGAACCTGCCGGAACCGTTAGAAATTTGCGATGGCGCCGATTTCATGTCCATCGCCGAAAAGGCCAAGCTGCTCAAACCCGATCTGCTGATCGGCAACAGCAAAGGATATGGAATCGCGCGTGATCTTGGCATCCCGCTGGTGCGCGTGGGATTCCCCATTCACGACCGAATCGGAGGACAACGCATTCTGCATCTCGGTTATCGCGGGACACAACAACTTTTCGATCGCATCGTCAACGCGCTGCTCGAATACAAGCAGCAAACGGCCGAAATTGGCTACAGCTATATGTGAGGAGGTCGCGATGGCACTGGATTTGACACAACACCCATGTTTCAACTCAGACGTGCGCCATCGCACCGGACGGATTCATCTGCCGGTCGCGCCCCGGTGCAACATCCAGTGCAACTATTGCGATCGGAAGTTCGATTGCGCGAACGAGAGCCGCCCGGGCGTGACGAGCACCGTGCTCTCGCCCAACCAGGCGCTGGCCTATCTCGATCGCGCCATCGAAAAAGCGCCTTACCTCAAAGTAGTCGGCATCGCTGGCCCGGGCGACCCGTTTGCTAATTCGGAAGAAACCATGGAAACCCTGCGCCTGGTTCGCGAGAAATATCCGGAGATGCTGCTTTGCGTGGCGACGAACGGGTTAAACGCCGAGCCCTATGCCGAGGAACTCGCGCAGTTGCAAGTAAGCCACGTCACCTTCACGGTAAACGCCGTCGATCCGGCCATTGGAGCGCAGATCTACGCCTGGGTGCGCGACGGGCGCTCAATCTATCGCAACGAAGCCGGCGCGAGTTTGTTGTGGGAGCGTCAAAAACGTGCGATCGCGGCGCTCAAGAGTGATGGCGTCATTGTGAAGGTAAATACCATTGTCGTGCCCGGAATCAACGACACGCACACCGAAGATGTGGCCATTGAGATGCGCGCCCTTGGCGTCGACATCATGAATTGCATTCCGCTCTATCCGGTCGAGGACACGCTCTTTGAAGATCGGGAGCAACTGGGGGCCGAACCGATGCGGCGGTTGCGGAAGACGGTGCAGGCATACCTCCCACAAATGGAGCACTGCACACGTTGCCGAGCCGATGCGGTTGGATTGTTAGGAGAGCCGCAGCGCGACGATCTGGTCACGCTCATGCGCGCGTGCGCAGACGGGACATTCGACGACGAACTTGCCAACCCAGATCGTCCCTATGTGGCGGTCGCTAGTATGGAGGGCCTTCTTGTCAATCAGCATCTGGGAGAAGCAACCCGACTATGGGTCTTTGGCCCCGGCGATCCTCATCCGCGCCTTATCGAAACTCGTGCCACGCCGGAACCTGGGGACGGCATGGGACGCTGGCGCGAATTGGCGCAAACGATTCAGGATTGCCGGGCCGTGATCGTCGGCGGCATCGGTCGAAAACCGCGCTGGGCGCTGGAGAAGGCAGGCCTGAAGGTAATCGAAATGTCTGGGCTGATTTCGCAGGCAGTCTCCACTCTGTATCAATCTGGCGACGTGCCGGCCTCGATGCGCAAACCTTTTCGCGCGTGCGGATCGGAGTGTCAAGGATCGGGTCTGGGTTGTTCATAAGGTTTCGAAAGGAGTCACGATGGAAAAACCGGAGCATCACATTCTTGTATGTGCAAGTTTTCGCGTGGCGGGTGAGGCCAAAGGCGCTTGCCATCGTAAGGAGGCCGTCTCCCTGCTGCAATATCTCGAGACGGAGATCATTGATCGCAATCTGGATGCCAGGGTTTCGAGCACGGGGTGTCTGAAGCAATGCGAGCATGGGCCCGTTATGGTCGTCTATCCCGAAGGCCATTGGTACGGCGAAGTCAACGAAGAGAAGATTGACGAAGTCCTCGACGCGATCGGAGAGGGTAGAGTCGCGGAAGGCGCGCTCGCCTAGAGGCGGGTCGGAATATCGAGAGCAAGATGAGAGCCAGCAACGGCAAGGTTCCGTGGATCATCGACACTACGCTGCGCGACGGCGAGCAGGCCGCGGGCGTTGTTTTTTCGCAGGACGAAAAACTTGCGATTGCACGCGCCCTCTGCGAGCTCGGCATCCCGGAGTTGGAATGCGGTATTCCAGCCATGGGAGAGAGTGAGCGCGAAGACATCCGTGCGTTGCTGGCGCTGGAAATGCCCATCCGATTGACCGGGTGGTGCCGGGCGACTGCACACGACGTCGAGAGCGCTCGCGTCTGCGGACTGCGTTCGGTGCATATCGCATTTCCGGTCTCGCATACCCAGTTGTGGACTATCGGCAAGACGCGCGATTGGATCGCGGAAGAGTTGCCGCGCATTGTACTTAAAGCGCGTGCCCGCTTCGATCACGTATCCGTCGGCGCTCAGGATGCCTCGCGCACCGAACTGACCTACCTGCGCGAGTTCGTCGCCCTGGCCTGCGGTAGTGGCGTCAACCGCGCGCGTATAGCCGACACGGTGGGCAGATGGAATCCGATCGAAACATATGAGGCATTCCGTGATCTTCGCGGTGTTGCCGGTGATACTCACCTCGAGTTTCATGGCCATAATGACCTTGGGATGGCGACCGCGAACACGATCAGCGCAGTCCAAGGCGGAGCGAATTGCGTCAGCGTTACCGTGAACGGACTGGGGGAGCGCGCCGGCAATGCCGCACTGGAAGAGGTAGCCATGGCCTTCCGCCACTCGCTCCGGCTGGATCTGGCGCTGAGAACAGAGCATCTCGCCGACTTGTGCGCGCTGGTGGCGAAGGCCTCAGGCCTCAGCATCCACACCAACAAACCCATCACCGGCCAAGCAGCCTTCCTCCACGAATCCGGGATCCATTGCAGCGCGCTGCTCAAGGACAGGAAAGCTTATGAACTTTTCCCTGCGGGTGAAGTGGGACGGCCGCAGCCGGACTTTGTCATCGGCAAACATTCCGGTTCCGAGGCGATCGTGAATGCCTTGGCTCGGCAGGGGATTCTCGTGAGCCGAAAAGAAGCCTCAGAAATGTTGCCTGAAATCCGCCGCCGCTGCGTAAGGGTGAAATCGCCATTGCAGGTTGCGGATCTGGCGGATTTCTTCAAGACGCCACGACGCCAGGCATGAAGTTGCGGGCGCGGTAGAATCGGTTTCAGACGGACGTTTTTAGACGTTCACTTCAAAATACTCCTGCGGAAAAGAGGGGGGCGAACACGCTCGATGATAAATTCTGTAACCATTAACCACAAAGAACAAAAAGAGTACCCACACCCGTGTCACATCGCCAAGTGTCCAAATCCTGGCCGCTATCAACTGTACGCGGTGATCGGCTCTGATGAACTCCCCGACTGGCAGGGTCAAGCGATTTGCTCGAAGCACCTGGTGGAAGAAGCTCGGCATCGTCCTGAGATTCTGATGTCGCTGATAGATGCTCTTATTGATGCAATGGAAGAGCATCAGATCCTATAGCAACGATCGCTGTCGGAAGGAGAAATCTTCGTGAAGATCAGTGCACGTAACGCGCTCGCTGGGACCATCACAAAAGTCACGAGGGGGGCTGTCAATGCAGAGATCGACCTGACGCTCAAAGGTGGCGAGAAAGTCGTGGCAATCATTACCATTTGCAGCGCGGATTCGCTGGGCCTGAAGGAGGGAAAACTTGCGTATGCGGTCTTCAAGGCTAGTTCGGTCATGATCGCGAAAGACCTTCGATCTGGTCAGTTGAGCGCTCGCAATGTTCTTGACGGAAAGGTTGCAAAAGTTCAGGATGGCGCGGTAAATAGCGAAGTGACCGTAAAGCTCACCAGCGGTGCCGAGGTGGTCTCAATCATCACGAAAGAAAGTGTCAAATCCCTGAGGCTGCAAACTGGCGATTCCGTCTCGGCCATCGTCAAAGCTTCCAATGTCATGGTGGGTGTCGACCATTGAGCCTCAACGCCGTCGTCGTCGGTTTTAAGCGTACCTGAATCACCGAATCGCATATGCGGTTAAGTACAGCTCGACAGCCACAATAGAATCCATGGGGTTTCCCAGAATAACCACAAACAGAAGCATTGACTTCAGCGGGGAAAGGCCCAGGCTTCAGGAGTAAGTTCCGGAAGACGCTGGATTGTGACATCGGCAAGCCCTGGAAGAATCGCTGCTAGATAGTCGCGCACCGAGATTCTCAGCCGTCGACAGCTTTCCACGACCGAGAGAATCGCCGCGATCTTCGGTCCCGCCTGTGGGCTGCCGATGTGTATCCAGTTTTTTCGGTCCAATGCCACGGGACGCATTGAGTTCTCTGCCAGATTATTGCTCAGCTCAAGTTCCGGATATTCCAGGAATCGCGTAAGTTTCCTCCACAGTG
This sequence comes from uncultured Acidobacteriaceae bacterium, assembly GCA_963779995.1. Lineage (GTDB taxonomy): Bacteria > Acidobacteriota > Terriglobia > Terriglobales > Acidobacteriaceae > Acidiflorens. Next base: position 173,871 of record CAVZZY010000005.1, read on the forward strand.
TTAGGGCGTATTGGCAAGCCTTGCTGAGTGCGCTGGAGGGCAATGCAACCGACTGCGCTGCCTCGATCTTGCTGCGAATATCGCCGAGAAGAGGCTTGGCTGTTTCCTGACGCCGGATATGGCGCGCCGCAGTACTCAGCGCTTTGCGCCGAGCTTCCGCATCGACGGCAAACAGTTCGTCCATCCGCGCCACAATCGAAGTTGCAACCGGGTCTCATGGATTTAGCTGCACCGCCTCGAAAAACTGTCTTCTAGCATGAGCCCAACAAGCGGCATGTACCATGTTTGCCCCGCCGATCTGGTCATAAGCCGCGTATCCATCGGTTTGGAGAATGCCTTCGAACTGTCCCAGAAATCGTTTCGGTCCATCACGTCCACGGCCTAAACGGAAGTCGAACACCGCGCTTCCTCCCGGGCGACTGTATTGCCAGAGATACGCTTGATGGTTCTTTTCCCGGCCCTCGCGTGTTTGCACATCGACCGGAGTTTCGTCCGCCTGAATGTAAGATCCGCTAATCAGATCGCGCCGCATGGCGGCGACCATTGGGATCAGCAACTCGCCAACTTTCAGGACCCAGCCGTCCAGCGTTGCGCGGCTGATTTCCAATCCGAGGTCCCTTTCCAGAATCATGCTCTGGCGATGCAAGGGCGTGTGATTGCAATACTTGCTGATGACCGTGTCGATGACGATCCGGTCACTCGCCAGGCACTTCTCGATGATCCGTGGTGGCAGCGGTGCCGAAACCACTCCGAGTTCCTCACACGACCGGCAAGCCCGTTTCTCTCGTTTCGTGACCAGCACGAAGTACTTCGCTGGTTCCACGTCCAGTTGGGAACTCTCCTCGTAGCAAACAACTTCGTTGCAAAAACTGATGCTCCTTCACCACCGGCCACAGATTCGGCGACAAGTGGCGGCACGGTCCCGTCTCGGCCCGTCGCACCCAGCTTTGCGAAGCGTTACTACACCATACTTGTAGGTTGGTTTTGGAGGATTGGTATTGCGGTCTGTCTGCTTTTTGCGCTGTATATCTGTTATTCTTTCGTGCGCTCTCGCCTTGGTTTCATCTCCCTCCAAACTGGGCAGAAGCAACGGGAAAGGCATAATCCTCAGCAGGGCGTGCCTTCGGTGCAACTCGGGCAGTCCGGCCCAACGACAAACACTGGGGAACACGGTGCCGCAACTTTCGAGGATGATTTTGCTTCCGATCATTTCTTGAATGAGTCAATCTGGAGCACTCATGGTGAAGCTCTAAATGCGCACATTCTTAAAGCGGACACGAGGTTTGTACCTGTACGGCTGGCGTTCTCCAGTCTGGGCATGTCAATGGCGGGTGTGGACGGTGAAGAACAATCCACTGGCATTCAGTCAGCGCGTACCTTTTCAACGCCGCTGACTCTGCAAGTAAAGGTGATGGGGACTATTGCTAACGGCAACCCTTTTGCTCTCTACCTCGTCAATGCAGACGGGAGCCAATACTTAACCCTGAACGGTCATTTGGACAGAGGCAACGGTGGAATCTACAGTCTTGCGTTGGGCTATACGGGTCTCGGCAGCAGGTGACCTCAAGGAACGCCTCACCCGCTACCGCCAGATCAAACTGAGCGTGATCGGCAGAAAGTCTGGGCAGACAATCTCGATCCCGGTCTGAGTAGTCATCTTCCGCGAATCGGTACCTCGCTTCGCGGTACATAATGAGTTCCGCTGCATTGCTGCATTGTCGAGCAAGAAGAGCAAAGTCAAATCACAGGAAGATGCGGCGGTGATCGGCTTCAATTCTTGATCGGCTTCAATTCCCGGCATTTAACCAATTAGCCGAACCCATTGGGGAGGTCGATGAAGTTGAAAATGGCATTGCCGAAGATGCCCTGTGCAGTTCGTAAAAAAAAGCACCACGCCAGCAAAACTCAGAATCGCAATGCTTGAAGGATTTTTCTAACTCGGGAGGTCGATCATGGCAACAGCAACCACGAGCGAGAAGCGTACAGCGGTGCGCGGCCTAGGGGAGATCGCATTTCGCGTCAACAATCTGGATGCCATGCAGAAGTTCTACGAGGAGGTTATCGGCTTGCCGCTGATGGCCAGAGACCACAACTGCGCGTTCTTCAAGATTGCAGAGGGCTTCGGCGGTCACACTCAAGTGCTTGCCTTGTTCGACCGCTCACAGAATCCCGGCTATCGCGGGCCGGACATGGCAACTTCGACCATTGACCACATCGCATTCGAGATACCTCTCGCCGATTTCGATGGCGAAAAGAAAAGACTGGAGTCTTTGGGGCTCCAAGTCGAGACCACCGAACACGCATGGGTGCATTGGCGCTCTCTTTATGTGGCCGATCCGGAGGGGAATCAAGTGGAGCTAGTCTGCTACGATGCCAGCGTGTAAAGGGGTGCTGGAGAACGTTGACCTTCCCCTTATCCCCACCTACCATGTCTACGCAGTGTCCACGCCCTCCCAGCCCATAGGGCAGACGGTTTCCCATTACCGCATCCTCCGCAGGATCGGCGGCGGGGGCATGGGTGTCGTCTATGAGGCGGAAGACCTAAAGCTCGGTCGCCACGTCGCTCTGAAGTTCCTTCCCCACGCCAACGATCCCCGGCGAAGGATGCCTGCCTGACTGTTCAAACGGCGACTGCTGACACCCTTACTTTCGTAACTCTTCCTAAGTGACGCCACCGCCTAGAATGTTTAAGCGTGTGAGCACGGCATGAATCAGCAAGGATTCCAACAGGTGAGCCAGAAGAGCCCCGAGGCGATTCCGATTGAAGTGAACCGGATCGAAGGTCGTGAATGGTGGCTGTGGGGGTTCGCGGTTGTCGTAACCGTGGTATTGACCTTGGGGATCATTTCGTTCACTTTTCCTTGGGTTAATCGGAGCGCAGAAGCTTCTTACTGGTTTGATCTCAGGGAATGGGTACGCGGGCTGGCGGCTCTCGTATTACTTTTCGACTTTTACTCGGTTTATCAATGCTTGCAACTTCAGCGCATTCGACGCCAGTTGGCTGAGCAACAAGCCCTCCGGCAGGCGGAAGAAAAGTACCGGGCGATCTTCGAAGATGCTGTCGTTGGAATCTTTCAGATCACTCCTGAGGGTCGTCCTCTAAGCGTCAACCGTGCCTTGGCGGAAATGCATGGCTACGATTCTCCGGAACAGCTTCTGGCAGAAGTCTCGAACGTAGTACACCAGCTATTCGTTGATCCGAATCGGATGGATGAATTGAGACAGATGCTGGAGGAAAAGGGCGCAGTACGGGGTGCCGAAATCGAAGTCTACCGCAGAGATCGCACGAAAAAATGGGTGTTGATGAGTCTGCGAGCAGTGCGTGACATCCATGGCAATACCGTGTTAAACGAAGGCATAGTTGAGGACATTTCGGATCGCAAAGACGCCGAGGAACAGGTCCAGCTACTAGCCTATTACGATGCTCTTACGGGGCTGCCCAATCGGACTCTTCTACGGGATCGATTGTCACAGGCCCTTGCCAGTGCTCGTCGGCGAAAGGACAAAGTTGCGCTTCTGTTCCTCGACCTCGACAGGTTCAAAGACATCAACGACTCAATGGGGCACTCGGCAGGCGACCTTCTGCTGAAGGAAGTTGCAGCACGACTTAAGAGATGGGCGCGTGAACAAGACACCGTGGCCCGGCTAGGCGGGGACGAATTCCTCATCGTGCTGACTGACGTAAAGGACATCCCCGGCGCAGCCGTTGCCGCTGAGCGCCTCATGGATGCCATGACCGCTGAATTCGTCGTTCAAGGTCACCCACTAATGGTTAGTTGCAGCCTTGGCATCAGCATTTTTCCGGAACACGGTGCGGACGGCGAAACCCTGATCAAGAATGCCGATGCGGCCATGTATAGCGCCAAGGATTATGGACGCAACAACTTTCAGTTCTTTACGGGGGAAATGAATTCTGAGGTTGTGGAGCGACTGACCTTGGAGAACAGCTTGCGACTGGCACTCGAAAAAAAGGAACTTTTTCTGGTGTATCAACCGCAGATGGATATTGCCACTGGACGGATCACCGGGTTGGAAGCACTCCTGCGCTGGCAACACCCGAAGTTGGGCCTCGTGCCACCCGATAAGTTCATACGAATTGCGGAGAACAGCGGCCTGATCGTGCCCATCGGCGAATGGGTGCTCAGGACTGCCTGCTCTCAAGTCCGGAAATGGCAAGACGAAGGACTTCTCGCAGTGCCTGTGGCCGTAAATGTATCAGCCGTACAGTTTCGCCAAGAGGGCTTTCGCAAACTGATTGACAGGGTGCTCCGGGAGACTGGCCTTGCCCCCGAATATCTCGAACTTGAACTCACGGAGAGCCTCCTGTTATCCAATGCAGACGTGACGCTCTCAGTTCTTCGAGGGTTAAAGTCCATGGGGTTGAAGTTAACGATTGACGACTTTGGGACGGGCTATTCCAGCTTCAGCTACTTGAAACACTTCCCGGTTAGCAAGCTCAAAATCGACCGCTCATTTGTTCGGGAGGTCGCCGTGAATCCTGATGACGCGGCGATCACAACTGCAATCATCAGCATGGCAAAGAGCCTGAATCTTAAGGTGATCGCGGAAGGCGTCGAAGAGGAAGCGCAAATGACATTCCTGCGGGCACGTCAGTGTGACGAAATTCAAGGCTACTATTTCAGCAAGCCCTTAGCGCCGGAGGAGGCTGCCGACAAACTGCGAGGCACGGCGGTGCACGCCTTGTCTGCAAGTCATGGGGCATCGTAGGGCAGTGCGCCACATCGGTCATGACCGCCCTGCTCGCCGCGTCTCACTGGGTATACCGGGTTGACCACCTCGAACCCGATTCTCTCGGTCATTAGATTCATCCACTTGCGGCTGATGCGGCAAGACCCTTTTTGGGCCAGCAGCGCATAGCTGGGGGGTTGACCTTAATTCGACCTAATTATGAACGGTACCGGGCATCAATTCGCCTGACAGTGGAGATAACGATGCTTTCGCCTATCTTGCATCGGAATACCTAGCGTCACTTTGCAGGAAATCACCGGAATCCACTGGCTCACGATTCACCTCCATCGAACTTGTTCCCATAACTCTGCGAAATTGCAAGAAGTAGGCAGGTAGTCCCCATGCCTTGAAGACTTCCGGGCCATCCATCAATGAATGATGCAGATGGGGAAAGATCGAATCTCCGGAGAAGCCGATGCGACCGATGGGTTGCCCCAGTTCGACGTGATCTCCGCGTTTCACGATCACGCTGCCGAGCTTCATATGCACAAGCAGGCTGTACTCGCCATTCTGGTGATCAATCAAGACGAAGTTCCCGATGTCTTTCGGGTCTTTGCCAGCCGGAAGTTTTAGGATGCCCGATCTTCGTTGCCCCAGCATCTTCAAACCAGTTTTCAGGGACGTCATTCGCAGCCGCTAGAACAATCCCCGCACCCGGCGCGTAGATCGGCTGGTCGTAACTGTACCAGTCATCTAGCTTGCGCGGATCGCCGTGATACGCCCGACCTTCCGCATCCAGATAAATGAAGTCGCTGGCGAAGTTATTCGAGTTTGCAGCAATACCCAACGACTTTACCTCGGAGTTGCTGAGCGGCACGCGCTGATGATGCGCATAGAGATCGTGCCCCTCCCAGACGAAAATCTTCCCGCGCAGCGGCAGAACGAGCGGAGTCTTGTCCTCATATGTGCGGGGGCTGACAGCGAACTGCTCACGAAAATCGCAGTCATCCGGCAGCCTATGCTGGTTTTTCTCACGCTGCTGCCCGTTCGATTCGCGCAGAAGGCAGAAGGAATACCGTAGCTCCGTCAACGGCACAGACGATTCGAATTCAGAAAACGGATTGAACACGTCCAAAGTTTCGCCCGGCACGAGAATCTGCTTGCCGATTACGGCAATGCTGGGGGCAAATGCGTCGGTGTTGATCGATTTCCGCAGCACCAAATCGTGTGCGGAATCGTAAACACTTAACTCAATTTGCGAAATCCGCAATGTTAGTCCACTCGCATTCCGGACAAGCATCTCGAAGTTCAGGAACTCGTTGCTGCCGCGTACTTCGACGATGGGTCGCTCCGGCGCAGATCGAATGATCAGGACGGGGGATTTCGGGGTCTCGCAGAACGCTGCATCCCAACACAACGGCAGGAGCAAAGCGGACAACCACGCGACCCGGCTGATCATGGGAGGCCTCCTGAACAGAAATAACATGCTGGTGGGCGGATAGTCGATAAAACATGGAGTTGGGACTTCGAATGCTCCGACGACTGGCGACTCGGGGGCGCTTTGGCCGCATTCCCGCGCTGCTTTAGTGTGCTGCCTTCGTTGACTTCCCATCGCAGCACTCCTAAAGTTTGACCTTGCAGAGTCCGCCCCACCATGACCAGCCAAACCATCTCGCACTGCCGCATCATCGAGAGGCAGTAGCGGGATGGATGTGGTTTACGAAGCCGATCCCCTAATTCACCGTCTGTGTCAGCGATGCCGGACTGCCGCCGTGGCACCTCGCCCTCCGTGAAGACTGCGGAAAGTGCGCCTACGCTGCTCTTCGCCGAGTGTTGATCGCTTCTAGCTTGACTCTATGTCTCGGATTGAAGACAAGAGCCAAAACTGACCCGACGCCCACCCCAACCAAGAAGAAAGTGACGGCAGAATGCAGATCGTATTCACTTTTCGTTGCATTTTCCATAAGCACCTCGCTCCAAGCGCTCTTGCAAATACGAAGCGGCGAACCACGCTGTAGACTGCAAGAACCGTGCCACTTCACCAAACGCCCTTTGTTTTCCTGCCGATACACGACTCACGGGATCACGAACAAGAAACTTCTACCGCTTCAAACGACAAAAGTTCTCGGTGCGTGATGTTGACTTCCCATTCCCAGCACTCCTAACATTGCACCCTGAGTTCTGCGCCCCCATGATCGGCCAAACCATCTCGCACTACCGCATTGTCGAGAAGCTCGGCGGTGGCGGGATGGGTGTGGTCTACAAAGCCGAGGACACGCGACTGCATCGCTTTGTCGCTCTGAAATTCCTGCCTGAGGATGTGGCCCGCGACCCGCAGACGCTGGCCCGGTTCCAGCGAGAAGCCCAAGCTGCCTCCGCGCTGAATCACCCTAATATTTGCATGATCTTTGATATTGGTGAACAGGATGGGAAAGCGTTCATCGCCATGGAGTTTCTGGACGGGGTGACGCTGAAGTATCGCATCGCCGGAAAACCCATCGACACCGATGTTTTGCTCGGTCTGGCGATTGACATCGCCGACGCACTCGATGCCGCTCACGCTGCTGGCATCGTCCACCGGGATATCAAGCCTGCCAATATCTTTGTTACCAAGCGTGGACATGCCAAAATTCTCGACTTCGGTCTGGCGAAGGTCAGTCTGGCAGGCAGTTCTTCCAGCAAAATTGCGTCCCTTAACACGCAGGAGGGTTCGGTGGACGCGGAGCATCTGACCAGTCCGGGCACAATGATGGGAACCGTGGCGTATATGTCGCCGGAGCAGGTGCGGGCGAGAGATTTAGATGCGCGGACTGACCTCTTCTCGTTTGGGGCCGTGCTGTACGAGATGGCGACGGGTGATTTGCCATTTAGGGGAGAAAGCTCAGCGGTCATTTGCGAAGCCATCCTGAACCGTGCCCCGGTGGCCGTGGTGCGGCTGAATCACGACGTACCGCCCGATCTGGAACGGATCATCAACAAGGCGCTGGAGAAAGATCGCAACCTACGCTACCAGCACGCTTCCGAGATGCGAACCGATTTGCGGCGGCTGAAGCGAGATACAGAGACGGGACGAGCCATAGCTGCGAGTTCCGGCACGGTGACTGCGGCACAGGAAAGCGGCCCTCAGGTTGCAGCCCAACCGCCGTCGCCAGTATCCGGTTCCTCCCCTGCGCTTGCTCCATCTGCGTCATCGAGTGCGGTGAGGGTCGCCGAAGTTCCTGTCGCGGGCAGGAAACTCTGGAAGATTCTGGTTCCCGCCGCCGTAGTACTTGTTGCTGCTGCTGCAATCGCGGGAGCGTTCTATCTCCGCTCGCGTTCAGCGACTCCGACTATTAAGACTGCACCGCTCACGGAGAAAGACACGGTTGTGTTGGCTGACTTCGACAATAAGACAGGAGATACCGTCTTTGACGACGCGCTGAAGCAGGCGCTCGGAGTGGAACTGGAGCAGTCTCCCTTCTTGAATGTTCTGTCGGACAGAAAGGTCAGCGAGACCTTACGGATGATGGGTCGCCCGACGAACGAACGCATCACGGTGGATGTGGGCCGAGAGCTTTGCCTGCGTACCGGAAGCAAGGCCCTGCTGGGCGGGGCGATATCGAGCTTGGGCAGCCATTACTTGATTGCCCTGAACGCGGTGGCATGCAACAGCGGAGACACCTTAGCCAAGGAACAGGTTGATGCCGCAAGCAAGGAAGATGTTTTGAAGTCCTTGAGTCGAGCCGCCTCCAGTCTTCGGACCAAGCTGGGAGAATCGCTGCCTTCAGTGCAAAAATTTGATGTTCCCATTGAGGCCACGACATCCTCCCTCGAAGCCCTGAAAAACTACAGTATGGGTATCACAGTGGGGCGCGAGAAAGGGGACGCTCCCAGCATTCCGTTCCTCAAACGAGCCATTGAACTCGACCCGAATTTCCCTATGGCGTATTCCGGGTTGTCGATGCTCTACGGAAATCTTGGGCAGCCGTCGTTGGCCCTTGAATATGCAACCAAGGCCTATGGGCTGCGCGACCGGGTTACGGAACGGGAAAAGCTGCGTATCTCCGCGACTTATTTCCATGCCACGGGAGAAGTGGAGAAGGAGTCGCAGACCTACGAACTGTGGATCGCAAACTATCCTCGTGATTATGTTCCACATGGCAACTTGGGCACGATTTACTCTTCCATTGGGCAGAATGAAAAGGCTCTCGCGGATTTTCAGGAGGGAGTGCGGCTTGCGCCTGACAATGTGGGTGGGTATGGCAATCTGGGAGTGACCTACTTAAACTTGAACAGGCTGGATGAAGCCAAGACTGCGTTCGATGAAGCATTGGCACGCAAATTGGACGACGGATTTCTGCGTGTGAATATGTACTATCTTGCCTTTCTGCGGGGTGATTCGGCGCAGATGGAGCAGCAGGTTGCTTGGTGTGCGGGCAAGCCCGGAGACGAAGACCTGCTGCTCTCGGCGCAATCCGATACCGAAGCCTACTACGGACGGCTGAGCAAGGCGCGGGACTTTTCTCGCCGGGCGGTGGACTCGGCCGTTCGCGCAGAGTCCAAAGAAACGGCGGCTCTGTGGCAGGCGAATGCCGCGCTGCGCGAGGCAGAGATGGGCGATACCAACCTCTGCGAAGCAAGGCGTCAAGGCGGCTTTGGCGTTGTTTCCGGGGCGGGATGTGAAGGAGGTAGCAGCCCTTGCACTCGCTCGAATGGGCGATGCTCCGCGAGCAACAGCACTGGTTGGGGAATTGCAGAAGAGCTACGCATCGAACGCCCTGTTAAAGCTCTACTGGTTGCCAACGATCAACGCCGCCATCGAACTCAACAAAAACAATTCCTCGCAGGCTCTGGTGTATCTGGAGGCCGCCGCGCCTTATGAACTGCAAAGCGCGACAATCATCAATTACTTGTACCCGGCGTATGTGCGTGGCCAAGCCTACATGCTGGCACATAATGGAGCGGCCGCAGCCGCCGAGTTCCAGAAGCTGCTGGATCACAGAGGTATCGTGGTGAACTTTGTTACGGGAGCACTGGTGCATCTTCAACTCGGTCGTGCCTATGCGATGGCAGGCGACACCGCCAAAGCGAAGAGTGCATACCAAGACCTCTTTCTGCTCTGGAAAGACGCCGACCCCGACATCCCCATCCTGAAAGAAGCCAAAGCGGAGTACGGGAAGCTGCAATAGCCCGTCAGGTACGCGGTAACCTGCACCCAGAATGCACTCCCGTAATTTGAAAGTGTGCCCGCATGGTAGTCAAATCAATTCACCCGCCACTTTCAGAACAGATCACGCCATCGCGTTCTGGCCCGTGCCGAAGCGAAGGTACAGACAGAAACGGAATGCCCGACCTGCGGGCGTCCCTTTTCAGACGAAGACCTGTCAGAACCGCATCCGGTGTCCGACAGGCTCTACTAATCAAGTAAGGAGAACACCATGACGCAACTCATCACACTCTACTTTGCGCTGCCCGCGATCTTCATGACGGCGGTGACTGTACGCGACATTTTTTTCGGGGATGTCGTCTAAGGGTGACAGAAGCCCCCGCGTAAAACGAGCGTGCACGTTGACGGGGGTTCAGGTGTCACCTAGTTGACCGAGTGCTTGCTCCAATCCGTCCGTGTGTTCCTGCTCGAACGCCACAAATTCTCTGTAGAGGGCTTTCAGTTCCGGATCGGGTGTAGTTTCGGCGAGGCGGGCGTAGTAGTTGACGGTACTGCGCTCTGCTTCAAGAGCCATCTCAAACGCCATTCGTCGTGCCAGAACCACATCACCTGTCTCGGCGGTGGCCAAGATGTCTCCAACGCGGAGTTGCGGCACCTCGATGAGGTCCCGAATGTCCTCTTCGGTAATGTCCGCGTGCACCGCTCCGAAACGCTCGTGATATCGCGAGGTTAAAAGAATGCCATGCTGCCGTTCCGTGTTTGCCAAGTCGTAGAACGTAGACACTATCTGCGGTGAGTCGGGGCAAAATTTGGAGAACATCTCGCCCATCCGGTGATAAAGCTGGGTGTTCCGTTCCTCGATGACAATAGCGATGCGGAGTGCTTCTCGGGGGCTGAGCGAAGCAAAATCTCGTTTCATGGCTACCTCGTGCATTGGGGAGTGCGACAAGCTTTCAGAATCTAACGTCGGTGGACTCGCTCGCAGTGACGAGTGTCACATATCGAAGGCTTCTATTCTGATAGACGCCGCATTAACTCAGCGACCTACGGATTCATGGGCTTGAGAATTGCTTGCCGAGATTGATACCTCTACTTCCCATACGGCGAATCCCCGACGAATGTCTCGGTCGTGACCTTGCCCGTGTTCCTGTCGCGGGTGGTGACAATCGTGACATCGTTGAGGCGGTTGATTGTGACGTTCTTGTCATTGGAGATCGCAGTGGTCAGCGACCCGATTTTCTCACCCTTGTTGTTGATGAAGTCCATCTGTCATTCCTCCTGTGTACTGGTGCACAAATCCCGAAGCGGCAACTGACTGTTTTAAAATCCAGTGCTCCCGCCGCCTGAAGTTCGATGGCTTCGAGGGCATCCTCGACTCCTAACTCCTGCCCCGAATCGCATACCCACGCTTTGCCAGTCTCGCCCGTGCTGCTTCCTTCACGGTCTCGGGGGCTTCGGGGCAGTGGTTGGCGAAGTGCCGATCTTCAAGCTCGGGGGTGTAGTTCGCATAGACGTGATCGCAATGGAAGCTTTTCGTCATGCACCCATGGACAGGGGGAGGATTAACGCCGAGGAATTCTTTAGAAGCCACAAGTTAGGCACAGAGGGATTGCAGGGAACTTCGGCGTGCGCCCGCGCTGCATCGCAGGTGAAAAGTCGCTCGCAGACAAGGCACCTGCTTGTGCCTTGAATAAACATCATGAATATCTTGCCCACTCTGTCTTCAATCATCTTGAGTAGCCTCCAACTGCCGATTGAGCGAGGTTCCCTTCGGACAGCAAGACGGCGGGAGCGGAATTGTTGACCGCCTCTTTCATGAGCCTGCATACTGAGGCTCGGGAAATGTTGTGCCGCTTGGCAACCGTGGTAAGCGACATCCCCGTGCGCCGATCTTCGACAACTTGCTCTCGATTGATGTCCAGCCGTGCGCGACCGATAACTTTGCCCTCTAGCTTCGCCCGGCGCATGCCCGCCCGAACTCGTTCACGAATCAAATCCGATTCGAGTTCGGCAATCGACCCAATTAGGGTTAGAAAAAGCCTTCCCATCATGCCGCTCGTATCTATCTGTTCGCGCCGAGAAATAAAAACCACCCCCAGACTCTCCAATTCGTCTATGACTTGCAAGAAGTGCCTGACACTCCTCGCCACGCGGTCGAACGCCGAGATCAATACGACAGAAAATTTTTTTCGGTGGGCATCCTGCATCAGCGCATCCAAACCGGGACGGCGTGCCTTCTTTCCGCAAACGCCCCGATCTTCATATTCCGCTACCACTTCGATGCCGCGCTGCGCAGCAAGCTCTCGCAGATCGTAGAGTTGCGATTCCACTCGCTGATCGGCGGTGGAAACACGAACGTAAATTGCACCTTTCTTCATCTGGTCAGTTGCTCCTTTAGGGTTTCAGCAATAGCCTGCGTGTGGGGCATGCTGAGTCTGGCTGCTCGATGCACAAGCTCTTCTTCCCTGACTCTGTATGCAGTATAATAGACAACAAAGCCGCTGTCAATAGGACTGCATACATGAACTTTAAGCAGGCTACGGATCGCCTCTTCTCCCGCGTAGACCACAAAGACCTAGCAAAAGCGCTAGGAGTCTCTGTTGCGTCAATTCGCCAAGCGAGGCTAAGCCCGGATGCGATTGCACACCGCTCCCCACCCCCCGAATGGGAAAACGCTCTGGTACGCCTTGCGGTGGAGCGAGTGGGGCACTTCCGAAAATTGATCGAGGAAATGCGTGGTTCCTCACAAACTGGGAGGAAACGACCCTCGACTACAGGTTGAAGGCGTCGTCGTCGTCCGCTCAACCAAATGGGTGACGGGAATCCCTCGTTTCCGGGGATTTTCCCATAATGTTAAAATCTTGGGGTCGCATTTTCTCCCCGGCGACTCGCACCTCCACAGAGTCCAGCCACGAGACGAACCTGATTGAGGTGTTCCCCCCCAGCAAACTCGAATTTTCGCGACACGGCGTAGTTCCATGACTGATCGGTGCAAGTGATGGCAAGGAGTCAGCGGTGAAGGTTTACATCAAGCTCGGTTGCATCCTGTGCATATGGGTTCTTTGGAAGGCGACGGCAAATATGGCGTTCTGCTATTTGCTTTGGATCACGACGCTGGCGTGGATAGTCCGCTACATCATCGGTGCCAAGGCGAAAGGCGGATTCTTGATTTTGGTAGGGATCACTTCCAACGCTTTCGTTACATTGCTGAACGGAGGGGTGATGCCTTCAGTTGGAATTTCCCCTACGTTCCAGCCAGCGGCTCCGATTTGGAATGTTAGCGGCAAGGGGCAATGGCTGATGCTTGCAGACCAAGCGGCATTGTACGGGTTCAGCATTGGGGACATTTTTCTGATCGCAGGTTTTCTGACGTTTCTGATCGCAAGAGTGCAGCGTCTGCACAAGGAAGGAAGTATTGTTGCAAACTCTGACTGAAGCCGTGTGACTTTCTGATGGTGCGCTTCGCCGTCGGCCACCCAGAACATCTTGCCGCAACCCTACTTGCCCAGAGGTCATCGCTCATAAGTCGGCTTCTTTGCGAAGGGGACGAAGGTTCCGAGGAATTGCCGGATTCGCTCTAAATCCGGTTCTGAAATCCTCTTGAATATCACGCCCGTTCCCATCCCCGCTGTGCTGTAGGCAACCTCGCAATCCGCCCAGCACTTGGTTTCCCCGATCCAGATACCTACTTTCAGCTTAGTTCCGGGTGGCAATGGGATCGCCATTTCAACGTAACATCCGCCGAGGCTGAGATCAGAAATAGTTGCCCAAAAGGATTTTCCGTCTTGTGTATGAAGCTCCACCGAATTATGGCAGTGGAACCGGGGGTACTTCCGCTGCTCAGCGACTTGTGGCTGGTGTTCGTCGGGTGTTGGGCCGGGTAGTGGAAAATTCCAGAGAGGCTTTCCCGGAGAACTGTTGAGCAAGCCCACATGACCCGCTTTCGGTGTGCCGGGTTCGCCTACCCACATGACGCGAAAGTACACTCGGTTCTTGCCATAGGATAAGCCGATGATCTCGCCGAGGTTGAGCCCGACTTCTACACCGCTCAACTCGACCCCCTGCTGGCTAATGTTGACCGTAACCACTTTCTCGGAGAAGACTTGGCCACTGCTGTCGGTGCCGAAGATGCGCACGGGCGCTTGCATCTCTTTGCGCGGCTCGCGGCGTCTTCCCATCCTGTCGGTACCCCCGGTCGTTCAAGGAACCATGCAAGATTTGATCGGTTAATTGTGCTAGGGACGATAGCCCAAACCCGAGGCGCGAAGCCATCGTCTCGGTAATCATTAGCGCGACCGTGTGGCCTGTGTCGTTTCTTTACGTTACGCCTTTAGCCTGGACCTCAGCTACTGTTGTGTTTCTGGTTCGGTGTGCACAGTCCACTTGCGGTGGACGCAGATTGAGCGAGGCCCTCCCCCGAGGGGTTCCATCAGGAGGTTGAGGATATGAAACGTCGGGCCCTTTTTCACACGAACAATAAATTCCACTCCCATGGATGTGGTCTAGTGCTGTGCCCGATGATCCCGGGGCTGAACTCATCCGCAACGTTCTTGCAAATGCCTCGGACTGAGACGCGGCGACATCCCAACAGTTGGCGCAGTTCTGCACGGGATTGCAAGAACGCGTACCATGCATGTGACCTCGCCACCTTATCATCCCTCAAGAGGAAGTCGATCTGCGGCCGGCGAGTGCAGCCCCAATCTTTGGAGAGCCTCTGTCCAGCGTCTCAGGCGTAAGTAAAATCTCGAACGATGATCAGTAGCTCTGGAAAGAGCCTCGGAGAACTCGTGATCCGCACGCACAAGTTGTTGGAAGGCGCCGTTGATGGCATCACGACGGTCTTCCAGTTCTTGCTGGGGTATGCCTCCGAGGGTAATCATCTGGAGGTCAAACAGTGCTTTGCTGACTCCGCGCTCATAACTGCCACCCGCAGGCTCTTGAACGCGAAATCTTCTGAAGACGTTCTCTCCGAACACAGCCACAGAGGCGTTCAGGCTGGTCTCGAATTTTCTCTTGAGAATGGAGATTCCCGCTGGTGGCGCGTTGCGGTTCGACCGCATGAAGTTCGTTAATATGAGTTTTAGTGGCGGCTTGTAGTCTCCCAACGCATTATCGACTGCGAAAAACCGCAACACCAATTCATGATGCCTCAATCTCGGATCGGGTGCGTCGATTCGCATTGCGTCCCGGAACCGTGCGCTCCTCGCCAGTTCATCCAGCAGAACATTAAAGGAGCCACTGAGGGTCGCATTCCGAATTTCTTGGTCGAGCAGCGGAACCGCGCCCGTGTTGAGCCTCTCGAAAATGATGAACCTTATCTCGGGATTTGTGTGGTGAGAAATAACGAGTGTTCGAATCACTCGTTGCAGAATTTTTCGGTCATATTTGGAGGGTAGGTCAGCCCACTTTAGCCCATTCAGGCCTGCCAGCACCTCAAGGCCGGTCAAGGCATACCTCCCATGATAAAAGTCGTCGATTGCAATCAGGCGTTGCTGGCCGTCGACAACGACTCGGGTACCATCTTCATCCTCAGCAAGAAAACACGGCGGAATGGGTATCCAACGGACTTCAAGCAGGAAAACAAGATCACAATCGAGAATCCTGAGAAAAACATTTTTTCCGAACATAAAATCGGTGGCTCCCTCCCACTAATTTTTTACTGTCGCGGGTTCCTACAGAGGCTCCGCAGATTTAGCGGATGGTAGCAGGAATGCCGGGTACCGCTGGGCAACTAAGTATGAACGCTGCATCCGAGGGCGATCAATTACAATCAGTCGCCGAGGAGGATTCATGGCAAAGCTAACGGGACTGGCGTCCTTTGTATCGGAGTTGAGGGCAGAGAGAACGAATCTGATAGGTCGGCTGAGGCATGTTGACGCGGCTCTTTCAGTTCTGGGCAAGATGGGCGGCGTAAGTAAATCCACCAAACCGAGGCAGCACACCATGTCAGCCTCGACTCTCAAGCGCATGAGCCTCGCGCAGAAAGCGCGATGGGCAAAGACGAAAGGTCGAGTGCCGAAACCCAAGCGCACAATATCAGCAGCAGGCAGAAAAAGAATCGCGGCGGCACAGCGGGCAAGGTGGGCGAAGATACGGGCGGGGAAGAAGTAAGAGGCAGCTTAGACTGGGCCAACTGTTTAGCGTTGGCCTATCGCTTAAAGTACATCCATACAGCAAGCGCCAACAAAACAATCGTTACAATCCAGAGGGATGAACCGCTCATTTCTGTTTTCTTAGCCATAAGGCATATTCTAAGCCCGACATTGTGTATCTGCGGAACACGGTTTCGGGCAGGAACCCAATCGCTCAATTCCATGTGTTATCGCTGGGATTGGGAATTGACTTAACTGACAAGCATGAATCTCCAACACTGGATTGACCAGCACCCCGCAGTGTTTGCGGCGATCTTCCCGATCTACTTTCTCTGTTTGTGGCTTCTGGTCGCTGCGATTATCAGCTTCATTGGCGGCTGGTTCTCACTGACGAAGGTAGCCATCAGTCTTCCCACGACGCGAGCAACCGATTTCAGTTTTCGTAGATCGTCGGGAGTGAAATCCCCCGCTGCGGCTGGGCGTGGAGCCTTGCGGGAGACTTGAATCACGCCAATTACTTCTCCGTTCTTGGCAAGAACGGGCGCAGACATGAGCTTCTGGATTACTTGGTCATCCAGTCCGGTGTCGCCTAGTTTGACCAGTTCAAAAATGCTGAAATGCTTTACTTGCGTGAAGTCGTTGAAAAGCTCCGCTTGCTTGGTCAGCGCTGTGCGGGCTGCCACCGCCGAACTGGAAAGAGGAATCGCCCCCGCCGTTTTCAACTCAGCCGGATAGAGGAAGTTCAGCAGCCTTCCACTAAGCTCTAGCAATCCGACTTCGGTTTCTCTTACGTGGAAGATTTTGGCCACAGCGGCGCAAATCGACCCCGGAGTGCTGTCCGCCGCGTCCAAGCCCGCGAGTCGTTCGATTTCCCGCATCTTCCCGAGCATGCCCGAGGAGAGCGAGAGCGACAAGGTAACGAACGTGTTCGCGATCTCCGTGCATGGACTAACCCACTTTTGTTGAAATCCACACCCTCGTCGTGTGGCATAATACGCCTGCCTCTGCGAAGACCAGTTCCCGCCACTTGAGGTTGCTGGCGCACGTTTTGAGGCGATTGACCTGAACCCGGCGAGGTGGGTCCCCCGTGAACCAGCTAGGTTGGAAGTGCTACCTGCTGTCCCTCCTGAAAATCCAGCATCCGGACTGTGAACTTTGCAATGCTCGTGAAAAGTACGGAGAGGCGATGCGAAGGCGGCTGGAAGAATTGAATTGGCGGACGCAGCCGCGTTCGGTCAACAATGGGGATCATGGAGAGATAGTCGAGGTCTTCGATTCCGAGCCCGCAGAAGTTATAAGTACACCTGTTTCGTTGGCGCAGCAGGAGAAGAAGATTGCTTGAAGCCAACGGAGTCTGCCGACTCGCTCCTTGAAGGCGCCAAATATCGTCCGTTCGGAGTCTCATGGGATTGCGACCAGTGCCCAGATTGCCCTCCAGACTGGCCCGAAGAGCCCGCAACCCCTACAAACCATCGGGCTCGATAAACGCCCCAGCCGACCCTGAACCCCCTCCGGGCAGCCAAATCCCGATTCCCGATGGGTGACACGAGACCAGTGGCTCATGGTTTCATCCTCCCAGCTTCCTTGATAGCGGCTCACTGTCTTGCTAAGTAGAAGCCATCTCTTCGAGTGAGCGGAATCGTGCGGCACGCCACGGTCACTTCATAGCTGCCATCAGGAAAGTTGTCAGAATCGGCGATGTCCATGTCCGCATATTCTGAAGCCATTGGTTCACAAGGCATAGCGAGCTTGATAGCTCGCACCCGGCAAGACCTTTCATGCCCTTCACCACGAAGTATTCCTTGAAGCACGACTGACTCTCTACGGCTTGCCATTTTCCCGGTTCCTTCGAGAACCATATTACCTGTTTCGCACCGTTGATTCCCAGCCGCAGCCTCCAACAACCGCGTCCGTCCGCACAGCATCTGGATCGCTCATCAAACTCACTGAGCCGAATCAGGCTTTTTTCAGCAAGCGGGTAATCCCGACCAAAATTACCGCGCCAACAAATGCCACTATGATCGAACCGATCATGCCGCCTCCCGGCCAGATTCCCAAGAGTCCAAAGACCCAGCCACCCACAACACCGCCGAGGATTCCGAGAATGATGTCCACGAGCACGCCATAGCCACCGCCCTTCATCACCTGACCCGCAAGCCAACCTGCGATCAGTCCAACCACAATCCAAGTGATGAATCCCATGCCGATCCTCCTTGCCCGCGCTTTAGGCCGGAAGTTGCAACTTGCGCCCAGCCCGACCGAAAAATATACCACTCGGTTCTGTATCTGCTCCACGCGAATAGCCGTCGCATCGCAATCAGGTTCTGAGCGCCCACGCCCCTTGCGTCAACACGCCGTTTCTCTTGCTTGCTCGACCGCTTCCCGAAGGCTGTTGTAGCAACGTGAAAATGTCACCCTAACGGCAACATGAAAATGTCACCCTGGCGAAGCCAGGGTGTGTTGCAGATGGGTTTCGCCGTAATAGAGCGAGACGTGTCCGTCCAGAGCTTGATAGATCTGAACTTTGGCGCCGGCGAAGCTGAAGCGTTGGCCTGCGGAGGGATCTGGAAGCGCTGACCCTCCCACTGCACGACGTTGTCGTTACTGACCACGCGCTGATGAACGAAGCAGCAGATGCGGTCCAGATTTTCCGGGGCCGGACGCCAGGCGGTTTGCGTTTCGCGGGGCCGGCGGGCGAAGCGGCGGTTGTAGTCGGCGACGAAGACGCGCAGCACGGCGTTGGCGGAGTCGAGATCGTGGGCCTGGCCAGGCGGAGTTCGCTGGTGAGACGATCCTGAAGCACGCCCCAGAGGCGTTCGATGCGGCCTTTGGCCTGCGGACTGCGAGCGGCGATGAAGGTGATGCCGAGTTGCTCGAGAGCGCGGCCGAACTGGGTGGGCTGGCGTTTGCCGGCGAGTTGTTCTTCCACCGACCAGTGAGTCGTCGTTGCGGACGAAGATGCCGCTGTGATCGCCATAGAAGGTGAGAGGGACACCGCAGCGGCGCAACAGGTGGCGGAGCAGGGCGAAATAGCCGGCGGCGGATTCGGAGGGGAAGAATTGAGCGGCGAGGATTTTGCCGGTGGCGTCGTCTTGCAGGCCGAGGGCAGTGAGGCGAGGGCCGCGGCCTTCGAGCCAATCGTGGGGCGAGCCATCGAGTTGCACCAGTTCGCCTTCGCGAGCGGATCGCAGACGGCGCTGACGATGGGCGGGAGCGCGGCGTTTACGAGGCGAGCCGATGCCGGCCTGGCGCAAGCAGTCGGCGGAGGGTCTCGCGGCTGAGCGAGAGGCCTTCGACCTCGCAAAGTTTTTCGCAGAGGTGATGATCGTTGAAGCCGGCATAGGTGGTGCGGGCCAGGCGAACCACGGTTTGGCGCACCCGGGCAGGCAGACGGCGGGGGCTGGGTCGTCCGCGGTTGGCGTGCGCCATGTCTCCCTTAACACAGCTAGAAATTACGCTCACTCGTTGCAGTTCCTTCTGACTCAACGCGAATGTCCTTCCTCTCAATGGGGTGACATTTTCACGTTGCTGTTAGGGGGTGACAGAATTATGGAGCTAAAACAACCGCTTCCCGAAGGCAATGACGAATGTTCAGGTGTAAAATATTCTGCTCTCGTAAAAGGGAGGCTGGTATGCTCTCTTCCCTTGTTGACCCCCGTAAGCCTTCTCGTTCGGTTCGGATTGCCCTCATTGTGGTTCTGACCCTGCTGTTCTCTGGCTGGAGCTGTAGTGGGATGTTTGAGAGCTGTCAAGGCGTATCCCAAGCCCAAATCAACTCACTCTCGCCGAGCAACATTCCGAGCGATGCGAATTCAGTTCCGCTGATAGTGGAGGGAAGCGCTTTCACTCCCCAATCGCAAATCATGTGGAACGGAAGCACATTGGAGACGACGTTTCTGGACTCACACCACCTTCAGACCACGATTACTCAGGAGACCTTTGCCGACTTCGGTGGCTCAGCGGGGAGCAGAGTGCAAATTTCGGTGGCGTCTCAGGGTTCGGGATGTCCTATCAGCGGGAATTCTGCCACGCTGGTTCTATTGATTAGCTAGGCAAAATTCCTCGGGTAGAAGTTTGGCAAGAACGTAGGAGGAGAGCGATATTGAAACCACGAAAATTTGTGGTCCCGCGTGTCATTATTCTTGCCCTGTCATTGTGTGCGATGGCTGTGTTGCTGTCACCACCGAGGGCTGCGGCACAACAGGGATATGTCGTCAAGCCTGTAGCCGAGAAGAAGGTCAAGCAACTACCAGCCGGGCCGTTGTATTGGATGGTCGAGAATTTCCCGACGCTAGCACACGGCGCAGTCCGCCGCGCATCCAACGTCACTGGCCGTTGAAGTCGCGGGCAAGGTCTGGCTCTTTACGCTCGGTCTTAAGGGCGGCTCGACTCCCGGCGCAAGCAAGGTCGTCGAGATCGGACCCGTTCCTCCAATCAGTGCACCCGAGTATCTGCTGCGCATCAACAACGCGGGCGGACCGCCCGGAGCCAAGACGCCAGTACACACGCATCCGGGCTCAGAAACTTTCTATGTGCTGACGGGGCAGCTTGGCCAAAAGACTCCGCACGGCGTCAGCCATGTAGACGCTGGCCAGTCGATGACGGGACATGGCCCCGACATACCGATGGAGGTCTTCAGCAGTGGCACCAGCGACCTCAATGTTTTGGTCATGTTCGTGGTGGACGCCACCCGACCGTTTTCATCACCCGCCAAGTTCGATTGAGGTCGAGCGGAACGCCCAGTGGCTCCGGCAAGAAATACAAGAAGTGCTGCGGCGGGGCGACGGGTGAACTGAGCGCTGTGATTTCCCTCACAGAAGCGCCCCGGCCCGAAGTGCAATGATTCAAGCGAAGAGGCTGGCAGTCATGAAGAGCAGGCAGGGGTACAAAGGCTACGTTATCGTGGCGCGGTCATGCGAGCTACGAGAAGGCGAGTTCTGGGCAGAGTTCTCCGTCGAGGAACACGAGGCGGATGGGGTCATGGAAACTGAATTCTACCTGCCCGACACTTTCCCCACACAGGACTCAGCGATTGAGGCAGCAATTCAGGCTGGGCGGCAGAAGATTGACGCGGGGTTTGAGCGGGGATCGGCAGTCGTGAACGAATGAGCGCGCTCTTCCAAGAAATGACCCCTCAGCCAGAGAACACATTTCCCCTACCGTTGCCTTTCTGCCTGGAGCCCAAACCCGAGCAGCGGAGGGTCTAGTCAGTCGCGAGTCCAGAGAATGAGGACCGACAGAACAACAGCCAAATTAACGGCCTTCTGTCAGTTCTCTCACGGTCTCGGCAGCGGCTTGGGTCACGTCCTCGCGGGTAGTTTTCTCTTTCTCGATCTCGTCTGGACGGCGATCTACCCTTTTGTCCAATTGTTCAGTCTGCCGCTGTGACCTGTCGGCTTTGGTTCGTTTCGTTGCCATCCCCACAGCTTGACACAAACCTGATGCCAAAGCGAGGTTCTACACTGCACGGACATCCGTACCCACATTTTCCAACTCCTCTGCAATTCACCTACGCTTCCGCGCATCTCGACTTACGACCAGACAACAAATTGTCTAGATAGCATGACTTCATTTGCCGGCTAGCCATGACTTGTTTCAGCGGCGGCAATTTGAGAATCACACCAAGAATGGCAGCCATCGCGCGATGTCTGGCAAGAGCCTGATTGTCGAAGATGAGGTCCTGGAGTTTGCCGCGCTCAATGGCCATGACAACCGTGCGATGAGCGGTATTCACGGGCGTGATCACGCGTTGCCCCCGTGGCTGCAGCCCGATGGCTTGCTTGTCACAAACCCGAGCGCACACGCCGCAACCGAGACAGATCTCTTCGTTGACCTTAGCTTTCTTGCGTTTGTGGTGGCGCGGGTCTCCCGCAGAAACCATGCCCATAGCTTCTACCGGACAGACGTCGACACATTTCATGCAGCCGGAACATTTGTCCTCGGCGATGGCGGGCAGGAAGTTGGTGGTGCTGATGGGAGTGAGAACGGCGAACCGCTTGGCTGCCAACATAGCTTCGCAACAGCACCCGCAGCAGTTGCAGATGAAGGACACGCGCTCGCGCACGTTCTCCCCGAATTGCACCAGGTTTCGATCTCGGGCTTGAGCGAGCAGATCGTGACATTCGGTCTTGTCGACGCGGCGGACGATGCCGTGTTTAATCAGCGAACGCGCAGTGGAGTTGAAGGTCATACAGATGTCCATCGGCGCTTCGCAATTCCGACCCAGATGCGAAGCCTTGTGGCGGCAATAGCAGGTGCCGATGCCGATGTGCGAAGCCGTCTCGACGACTCGCGAGGCTCGTTCGTAGTCGAGCACGTGTAGCGTGTTTTCCGCGCTCAATACCCGCTCGTTGACGAAGGCGCGTCCTATTTGTGTTTCGCCAGACGTGAACAGGGCTTTGACGAAGTCCTCCTCGACGTTGAGGTACTGGTAGAAAAGTTCTGCGAGGAGCTTCTGGTCGTAGTGGTCGCCGATGCGCATCATGGAGAATTCAAAGAAGCCGGCCATCGGCGGCGGCATTACGAACATCTGGCCATGGCGCGAGTCGATGTCGAGCATCATGCCGCGCGAGGCCAGCGCCTCGAGGATGTTGCGGGCCTCGGTTTCTGACTTCTTCCAGAGAAGCGCTGCTCTTTCGGCCGTGAAGGGCTTGATCGGAAGCAACGCGACGAGTTCGGCTTCTGCCGGCGTGAACAAGACCTCTAGGATTTGGAACAAAAGCTCGGTCGGCGGAGCCCCTTGCGGGAAGCGGTTGATCCGTTCCGACAGTTTGCGATAGCTCTCCCTGGCGGTGTGGTGGGACATGGAAATAGTGTAGGACGAATCGGCCAGGGCGAAAGGGCCGGCATCACAGGTGTTTGTTCTTTATTGGCTAAAATCTACCCCGACTCCCTGTTTCTACTGATACCAGTGATACCGTTTTCAGGGGAATCACAGGCAATAGCGGAAACTATAGAAACTGTAGCCTAAGTTCGGATTCGCTTGTAACCCACTCAAAACTAGGGTATTATCGCGGAAGTGTAGTGTTCATCGGTACTTGCAGGTAACGGCGGTAATAGAATCCCTCCCTCTCCGCCAGTCCTTTAGTTTCTGCTATTTACAGTACGTGACTACCAACTGACTACCAAATTCCGATCATTTGCCTCCGCGCGGTATTAAGCACTGGAGGCAATATGGCAGTCACACTCTATCGCCAGGTCGGCAAAGGCAAATCCCGGCGCTATCAGAAGGTCAATCTCGGTCGTGGGCGCCGCCCAGCCGATCTCACCGGTCCCTACTTCCTGCGGTACTCGCTCGCTGACGGCACCCGTCCGTGGGAACACGTCGGCGACGACCTCGATGAGGCAATCGCCGCCCGTGAACGCAAGCAGGCATACTTCCACGCTCTCGACGCAAACCTGCCCGTCATTCACGAACAGGACGATGCTGGTCGCACAAAGATCACAGATGCTGTGTATCAGTGGTTCGCCGAACTTCAACTGTTTCAAGGAAAAGACCAACAGGGAAAGAGCGAGAAGACGCTGCGGGCGTACCACTACCGGCTCGGATTTTTCCTCGACTTTACGGCACAGAACAACTTGCGCTACCTAGATCAGCTCGACCGCAAGCAGCTTCTGCGGTACGTCAAGTTCCTGCGGGAGCATGAGAGCGATCTCGACGACCGCACGGTTCACAACGTCTTCGAGACGCTTAACACCTTCCTGCGGACACAGGGTATTTTTATTGCCGGCAAAATCCTGGCGGAACTCGACTATGCCGAGAAGCCACCGAAGCCGTATACAAAGCAAGAGCTCAAGGACATCTTTGCCGTTATGGACGAAGAAGAGAAACTGCTCTACGGTCTCTTCTTGAATTCCGGCGTGCGTGACGCCGAAATGCAGAACACCGAGTACGCAGACTTCAACTGGGAAAAATGCACGCTGCACGTCCAGCCGAAACCGTGGCGCAATTTCCGCCTCAAGGGCAAGAAGAAAAAGAAGTCCGCCAAGGACAGATTCATTCCGATCCCAGCGAAGCTGGTCTGGAAAATCAAGGACAGAATGAGAGAGCGGCATGCTCAGCCGCACGATCTGCTTTTTCCAAACGAAAAGGGCAAACCTGACGGGCACTTCTTACGGAAGCTGAAGGCAATCGCAAAGAAAGCTAGCGTAGAAGGCGCCGAACTCCACCGTTTCCGAAAAACCTACGCTGACACGCTGCATGAAGAAGGTGTTTCTGTAAACACGATTCGCCTCCGGCTCGGTCACGAGTCGCTAGACGTGACACTCGCTTATCTGAAGGGCAAGGATGCAGAATCCGAAGAAGCACAGGAGCATGCGAACAGCAGCAGCCTGGCGCTGTACGCTTAGGCTGAGAACATGACTTCGGGAGATTCTGGCTCACGAGCCGGGATCTCCCGTTCTCGTCTTAGCCGATCGGTTTCCGGTTTTGCCCGTCCACCGGAATGAATCCCCAAGATTCGACGCAGTCGTTTAGGCCTGTCACCGAATGGGTACAGTACTCCCGATGCTACGGCTTAGCTCTTACTGGAGAACTGTATCGCGCACGATCCTAAGGAAACCTTTTGCCGCGGGGTTTAGAAGTACTGGCTTCATGCCAATGTCCACTGAGGTCCCAGCCGAGAGCGCAGTCGTTTATAGGCAACTCCTGGCATCGCAAAGCCGATGGCGGGTGGGGACCCGGTAGACACTCGCTCCGAGTCTCGGATGCATAGATCCAAAAAAGAAGCGCCACATACTCGAGGTTCCACTGACATTTCCCGAATCGTGGTTCTGGCCATCCACGCTTAGCTCTCCGCGAGTAGAGGTGAACAAATCATCTAGAGTAAGGATGACTACGATGCCACGTTCTACGGTGACGACCAAGGGCCATCGCTGGGCGGCTTGGTGTGAATCTGCTTTCGATGAAGCACTCTACCGTTCCCTGGCTCGAACTTCGTTGTGCCCTATTGGAACACCAAGTTGGAAAGCGAGGTCGCCGTCAACGGCGGCTGCGGCTTCAACGCCTGAACTGCAGTGTCCAGTTGGGTTAAGTCACTTGCCGTCACTTGAAGGAGATTGAGGATATCACCACCGCCGTTACTAAAGCTGAGCTGACCTGAAGTCAAGGTGGCGGACTGTTGAACGATTCCGATAGCTCCGACTAATCCGTCCACCGCTGTCTCCGGTTGAGTTGAAGTCGTGAATACGTTAACAGCTGCGATTAAACTCCTGACTTGCCACTGACCTTGGTCGGCGGAGATATAAAGCTGTTCAAACGCCCCGGTCAGCGCACCATTGGAAAATTTACCGCCCTGAGCTTCCGACACGACGCCATTGACGACCGCACTGACGGCAACTCTTTCTGCGACATCCCAACCGGATAGGTACTCGGAGGTGATCGAAGTTACGTTTACCTGGGATACCGCGCCCATCACAAAACCTTGACCGAAGTCCTGACCACTCATCGTGGCCTGGAATCCACCGAGTAGTCCGTGTCCGAGTTCGGAAGTCTCCCAGCCTAAACCCGCATTTGCCAAACCGGCACTAAAACCACCGAATACTGCCCCTTCAATAGCTGCCCCAATGACGTCCTGCACACTCCCACCATACAACGCGGTTTCTGTAGCATCGCCCGCAGCTCCTGCCAGTGTGGCGGCGACAACAGGTCCTGTGCCAGTTCCAGCTGTAGCAAATGTAACGACGGCAATCACTGCCACGGTCGCGATTTCACGCCAGTTCTGACCAACCCACTGAGCTGCATTTTGTATTGCGCTACCAACAGCGTTGGCCGCGGAACTAATGGCATTGCCGAGAGCTTGAGCCGCGCCACTAAAGGCGTTACCTAAATCGCTCCAGAAATCGAGCCCCGTCGGATCGATTGCAGCAAGGGGATTTCCTCCTGCGTAAAGATATGGGTTTAGATCCCCGCCGGTTTGAGACTGATCGCCGAGGGGATCGACGCTCAGGAAAGTTGCCAATCTCGGGTCGTAAATGCGGCCAGTCATGTGAACAAGGTTGAAATCGGGAATATGGTCCTGGCCGGTAAACCCATGAGTCCATGCTGCTTTGATATCGAAGCCGGTATCGTTATCGCTAGAGGGATCAAGGCCCTCCCTGGGTTTACCCCAGGGATCGTATCGAATATGCCTCGCGGAGCGACCATCGCTACTAGTCAAAAGAATGATGGAACCGAGCCGATCATGGTGCTGGTATACCGCGATTCGCCGGACGGCGCCAGGCGGCGCTCCTTCTCGAGAGGTTGCATCGACAGAAAGGAAGGCTCCATGATCGCCGAGAACGTAGAATCGATCGGTAACTGTATTCTCAGATCCCCTTACTTTGATTCGATCGTAGAGCCCCAAGTGCGTTGTTTCTTTGCGGCGCGTTGAATTAGCCTCAAGAGTCAATAGTCTTTGTCCGGACGGCCCGTAGTAGAAGAGCGATTTTTGATCTCCGGAATCATCCACGAGGCTCGCAACATGATGATCGTAGGTATAGCTAACGTTTAACACATGGCCGAACAGGCCATGAAACTTGTGAGCGACCACGCCGCCAGGCTCGTTATAGTCAAACGTCTCATCATTTCCCATACCGCTATCAATCTTGCAGAGCGCGTCCGGAGCGTATCCTGTCGCTGAAGAACAAGCGCTCTCGTGATCAAAGTCACCGAAATAATGATATTTTCCGACATCACTTTTGCTTCGGACCCGGTCTTCCGTGTCGTACTCTAAGGTTACTGGTTTATGCCGTCCGCGAATTTTCTCGCATGGATCGACATCGCTGCCGCGTGAATGACTCGTGGTTTGCGCATCGCATGTAAGTCGGTTCTGCACGTCGTAGGTAAACACTTCAAGATTGTGCTCATCTGTTATTTGGGACAGTAAATTCCCGACCGGATCATACTGATACTCCAGTTTGGTCAGCCGCTTTTGTGCGGACGAGAAAATTGACTGCTGATTTATTCGACCCGTCTTCTCGTCGAAATCTTTGACTTCGCTTGTACCGTTACCGAGCGTCACCTTAGTTGAATTCCCAAACGCATTAGCCGCTTGAAGCGTCCAAAGTCGTTTCGGCTTGCTGCTGTTTGTGATGTCGTCAACGCCTACGAGTTGTCCGGTTATCGAATCGTAATGGCGCTTGATCACCATTAGTGGGTCGGGTGAGCCTAGAGATGTCGGGTAAACAATCTCATCCAGGATGGAGTACGCATCGTACCTAAACGTGTACGTGCCGGCAAAGGTGATTAGGCCGTCGTGAATCGACGGTCCGGTGGCATTCAATCGGGAGCGGGTGACGTTTAGTCTCGCGAAATCATCGTATCTGTAGTCTTCTGTATATTCGATGACGTCCGATGAATTTTGCGTTCTTAAGGTGGTAGAAGCCGGTAGCCCAAGGAATCTCGGGCTATCGTAGGTCCACACAACCTCCTGGTCATAACGGTTATCGCTGATTTTTCGGCCAAGTTCGTCGTAGTCTAGTTGAATCCATTGTGCAGAGCCGAACCGTTCCTCGCGCAGTTCTCCGAAAGCGTCGTAGCGGTATTCCATTACGCCCGCATTAGGGTCGGTTAACCGAGATCGATTGCCAAGTCCATCGAATTCAATCTTAGTCTTGGTACCCGACGGCGAAGTCACTTGTTGTACGCGATCCATTGGGTCATAACTAAGTGCAACAGCGCCTTGATCAGGTCGAGTCAGCAGGACAGGATTGCCATCCAGATTCCGTTGTATTACTGCCGCATGATTATTCGCATCTACTAACGTCTCTCGCAATCCTAAATCCGATTGCGATCCGTTGGGCGGCACGTCGTAACAGGCTCGGGAAAGCGAACCGTTCGATCGCAACGTCACAGTACGTCGCCCGAGGGCATCATATTGATAGAGCGTCCAGCGCGGAACAACCTTACCTTTCGCTCGTTGTGCAGCGGAAAAATACGGTAACGATTTTGCGATCAATCTTCCTTGCGTATCATATTTATAATCGGTATACACCAAGAGGCTGTGATATCTGGGGCCGGCTGGACCGGTCGCGGCGTGGTCTATCCATCGGTGAATTTCGCGGATGACTCGATTGCTAACGTCAAAGATCTTAGCCTCAGAGAACCGCGCCTTGCCACCGGAGGACGACACTGAGTCTTCCTCCGCAAACCCAATCGCTTGTGTCGTCCACGTTGCCTTGCTTTCCAGTATCGGACATGGTAAATCACGTTGGGGAATGTTGATCTCTTCGATGTCATCGAGATTGTCTAAATAAACAGATGGTATCTTCGTGTTGATATAACGTGTTGTGATTTTGACGACTCGATCTGAGCCAGTAGTCGTCAAGTGTCTGCCGATCCCGTCATAGGTGAACTGGGTGATCAACCCGTTCGGATCTGTAGAAGTGCTTGGTAGGGACAAGCTATTCTCGTTGCCGCCAGAACCATAATCAAATGTAGTTGATTGAGTCTTTGCGTTCGTACGTGAGACAACGTTGCGAAGGTTAGTCGGATCGTATTGAGCCAAGTTGATTCGCTTTGCGAGCGTGACCGCGGTTGCGGTTGTCCGGTCCCGACGCGGTCGGTTCGTGCCCTCCTTGCTGGTAAGCACGATGTTGCCGCGAGCGTCCCGATCATAGCTTGTCGTGGAATTTAGTTGGTAGTCGCCGACATCGATACTCTCCGATTCTAGGAGAAACGATTTACCCCCGCCGGGGCCGAAATAGGTGAAGCTTGCGATACGATCACTAGCAACTTGACCGTCCGACCGCTTAACAATCGATTCACTCGTTTTGAGCCGTCCATATCGAGTGTAGTCCTGCCCGTATTGCAGCGGGTCGGAAGCGCCCCAGTAAACGTTCGTTAGGATTTGCGTTGCCCGCCCAGGCTTGCTGACCGTCACCGATGTCGAATTTAACCAAGCATCGTATTGGAAGGATGTTGTCGAGTGGCTCGTGTGACTCGCACTTCCGCTTAGGTCAAAGGTTTCGGACGACGAAGACATCAGAAGGATCTGGTGGACGCCGAGAAAACCGGGTCCAAAGCCGACTAATTGATCGTTCCAGGTTTTCGAAGTTTTCTCGACTGTCGCGAGGTTGCGCCCCTGTTGGATGCTCGTCCGGTCCGATTCCGGATGGCCGACAAGATTGAGGTTCTGGCTATACCGAGTCGTGTGCACAACGGTGTAGCCCGGAGTGTCCAACGCCGAATCTGCGTGTTCGATGCATGCGAAGCCCAGAGCTACGGAGTTCGTCAGGTCGAATCGAAACCCCTCATACCTATACGTCGAGGTTATGGTGCGTGCGGCTGATTCCTCGGTCACCGTTTGCTGAACCGTAGGGCTGAACGGCACCAACGGTATTCCAGGTGGCGATGGTCCGCGGACGGAGGACAGCACCAGATAGGTCCCAAAGTCGACGAGCGTTCGGTAAGAGAAGCTCGTGGTCACGCCGAAACTATCGGTGACACGGCTCAACATCCCCAAACGTGCTCCTGGGTTCTTGTCAGCGTATTGAACAGTTCCAGTTCCTGAAATGCTAGTAGTCGACTGAATCTGATCCGGTGCCCCATCTCCCGTGACGTCTATTAGCCGAACGCCAAGGTCATTGCCCGAAGTATCAACGAATGACAAGGCGGGCTTCAGGCTCGAGTTCTCGTCTTGCGGAGCCCAGCCATTACCCGTGTTCAAAAGTACGCCGGATTTACCACCTAGAACGTTGAAGACAATATCGAGCCGACCGTCGCCGTTAACATCCACGAATTGCATTCCGGCAAAATTTACGTTCGTTGCGTCGCCGTTTATCGCCCAATTGACGTCAGGTGAAGACTCCCAGTTCGATCCGTTACCCAGGTAAACCTGCGCCTGAGCCGGAGTTGCCGGTTGAGTTGTGGCGGGAATGAACTTGATCATGTCAGGGAGACCGTCACCGTCCACATCCATAAAGCTAATCTGATATCCGTCAGCGGGCGCGGGATAGTATTGAGCGTCGAGCATCAAATTCGGCGGAAGCTGTGCATTGTCGGGACTAGGATTGAAATTGCCGTAGCCTTGGTTCTTGTAGATTCCTCGAATCTGAGTTGCCGTGTTCGTGGGATCTCGGTAGGCAGCAATGAGCGCGGGAAGACGATCGCCATCAAGGTCAATTAGTTGCGTTCCGAAATCGACCATCGGTTGACCCGTCATGTCAAAAGCGAAGGCTGCGGGGAGCCCGTAGGTGTTTGGCGCGACTTGACACCATTTACCTGAAGAGTCGGGTACGTTAGGTGCCACGCATGGTTTATTGAGCGCATTATTAAGGAAGGCTTCAGCCGATTTGGATTCGGTGCCAGTTGTCGTGTTGTAGTGCAGTACGGAGCAGATGATATCGGGCAACCCGTCTCCGTCGATGTCAGCAAATCTACAGCCGAGGTCACCTCTCGCTAAATCGGTAAAAGTAACTCCAGCGGGTAAGCTCCAAGAGTTGCATTTGCCGTCATTTGGAACCCACCCTTGGGGACAGCCGGCCCCGAGCGCTCCGCTGCCATTGAGATAGACACTACTGACCAGAGTGTTTCCGTCAACATATGAATATATTAGGTCAGTATAACCATCGCCGTTGATGTCGATGAATGTAGCCCGAGTACCGATATCGCCGGGACGTGATAACGGTAAGGGGGGCGTGAACTTAGGGTCACCTGGTTGCCAACCCTTTGATCCTTTGTTTAACTGAGCTCCCGTCACAGTTCCGTCGTTGAATACGACGTCTTGGAGACCATCTCCGTCCAAGTCGACGAATTGGAATGAAGCAGGGTTTTGTTTTGAGGTGACCAGGGAGACGGACGGGGCAAAACTCAGGTTCGTCGACCGCCAACCGTTGGCGTTTGAGACATAGGTCTGCCCGTTAGCCTTTCCGGACGGCAGGGAAACAAGAACGGCGCCCCCGCTGGTGGAGGGCCAAGGGGCCAGAATGTAATTATTTGGATTGTCGATCAAAACGGGTGGCGGACCGTAGTTGCTGTCGTTATGTGTCCAAGACACGGTAGTCCCGCTGACGGACTGAATCCAGGTTTGCTGGAGATTCGTGGGGCTAGTTTGATCTTGGACGATATCGGTCATCCCATCTGCGTTCACGTCCAAGAACGTCGGAGCGAGAGTGCTTCCGTCGCTTGCGAAAAAGATGGGCCCCGCGATCGCAACCTGATACGGCGTCCAGCCCGTCTGAGAGCCGCCCAGCAAGGTGAGAGACTCTTGATGATGTGTCGAGTCGTAAATTGAAATCAGGAGAGCGGCGCATGAACTGGAAGGCCCTATCTTTATAGCTTTCAAGTGGAAGTTCCCGGTAGTTGTCGTGGTCCAGGCCCAAGCTGCACCGGTCTGTGGCGTCCACGTCTGCGATCCTGGTTTTGAGGTGAACAGCTGCAGTGAAAGCGTGTTTCCAACCGAAATGAGGTTGGCGCGATCGTCCAAGCCGTCACAATTGAAATCTCCAATTGCAAATTCGTTACCTGGCGGAGGTTGAAAATTCAATGACTGATCAGCTTTGGGTCGATGCCACCCGCCCGGCGTGTTCAGCATCACCGCGTATGAGTTTGTCGCGAGCTTAACCAACAGGTCTTGGTGCTTCTGGGCCAATGCCGGATATGTTCCTACGCGTAGGGGTTGAACCGGTGTAATTGGCAATTCGGAGGGCTGAAACTGACTAGTCAGAAATCCTTGATAGTTCTGCTTTGCCAGTTGCCATCCGCCCAACGCCTCATTCTGAACATAGGATTGCCCCTGACCGGTCAATTGCAAAAGATCGGTGTACCCATCACCATCGATGTCCAATAAGGCAGCAGTCGAAGAATGTCCGGCCGAGTCGAGGAGTGGCACGGGTGGCGCCCGGTGTCCTTTCACTTCCACCCACCCGTTCGCGGAGGATAGATAGATCTTTGATAAATATTGCCCGTTGCTGTAATAGGACATGAAAAGGGCTGAGACGGGTCCACCGTTATCCCAGCTCACACCCAGTCGATACGCCGCGTTTGGTACTGTTGGGGCGGCTTGTCCACGAAGCGAGGGAAGACCGGCGGGAGGAGTAAGCGGCGTCCAAGTGGCGCCTGAAGGAAGAACCTTGTAGTCGAAGGCTACGGAAGGAACCGCGTCTCCTAGAGCTGTAAGTCGAGCTCCCGTGAGATAGTACGCATCCGCGGAGGTCTGAGCGGCCTCGGTGTACGATAAATCTAGAACCAGACCGCTCGCGCCAACTCCGCTGCTGTTATTTAGTTTCGTCACCACGCTCGTAAGTCTTTCCTTTCTCAGTATCGTGTTTCCGAGAAGATGCGTGACGAGCGTTTTCGCATTACTATAAGAAAACGAAACAGTGGCGAACGGTTTGATCAGAGTTTGGTCGTTAAGCGCAAGCCCGGTATACTCCACGCTGTCGAGTCTGTAAGCGAGGCCGTTTAGGCTGAAATTCCACCGAATATAGTTGCCCGCAGTGTCAATCGACCGCGACGGCAAATAAATCGGCGGAGCAGGCAGATTTGGAGCGCTCGGTTTGTACGAGAATTCAGTTCTAATCCCACTCTTGGTTTCCACCACAAAGCTGTCGATGGGTTGATTGGGAGCGACACCGGCGCCCAAGATGGCAACAATCAAGGATCCGTCGTCTATCCACTTTCGGTACTCGATAGCACCGTTTGGAATTAAAGTCGTTGAAAGCCACCAAGGATCGCTAGGATCCGGCACCGCCATCTGCTTGACGGGCACGATGCGCTCCCCGTCAAGATAAAATGCGTCGTTGTCGTTGTAGTTTATCGGCCCGGGTTCACCGTCGACGTCTCTTGTTTCGGATCCACGCACGATTGTTGAGTAGCCGTTTAGGCTCCAGCCGAGGCCAAACCCAGTATTGCCATTCTGGCTTGAGTAACTCAGTAAGAGTTTTGGTTCTAGACCGCCCGCCCCAGGCAGAGTCGGGATCGGGATGCTTGCGACCGAAGCGCCGGCGGAGCTGACAGAATGGGTTATTGGTAATCGGCCTGGTACGTCGTTGGC
The DNA here is from genome assembly GCA_963779995.1 of uncultured Acidobacteriaceae bacterium. Taxonomy (GTDB): domain Bacteria; phylum Acidobacteriota; class Terriglobia; order Terriglobales; family Acidobacteriaceae; genus Acidiflorens. The sequence continues at coordinate 206,771 of CAVZZY010000005.1, forward strand.
TAGCACTGTCTTTGCTGTACATAGCACTGAAAATGCAAGCAGCATGTGACCAAACCGCGTTGGTGCTATCGAGACGACACGCCTGGCGAGTAGAAGCAGACCCCAGTCAATTCTTTGGTTTGTGGCTTTGCAGCTCCAGCGTGTTTTGCTCATGCAACCCATCCTCAGAATGCAATTCGCTTATTTGGCACGTTAACGGAGACTAAATTGAGTAATGAATCCTCCACTTATAAACATTCTCTGGACAAAAACAACTTTGGATCCCAGACGCACCAATACGTGCAGGATAGCTGTGTCACGGAAGTCGGTGCCTTTATTCAAGGCACACAACTCTTTCGCTTGCGCAACTATGCGCTGCACGGTTCACCGCCCATGAACAGAGGACAACTTAGTTTTGGGAATTCGGCAGGTAGAAGCCCCCTCGGATGATACTTCGTTAGAAGCATCTCTTCTGTCGCCGAATGGAATAGGAAAATACCTAAACAAAGTCATTCTGTCAACAAGTTTTCCCGCTGGGTCCTTGGTCTATGCCGTCCAAAGCTTTCAGCATCTCCGTCAGGGACATCTTCCATTCCGGTTATCACAAACTCTCGAATGAAGCGATGCATTGGAGGACAAAGATAAAGATGAGGAGTTGCGGGCCGTCCGTTTGAACTCTCGGGGGTGCTCTGGCTCAAACTCCAACCGCATGAAATCGTTCCTACTCTGCTGCTAATGCCTGATCGACAAAGATCGACATTCATGGTTTGCATTCTGCGACTTGACGATCTCACAGGCGTCCATTACAGTTAGGCGTCGGTTTTACTGAGGGGGAGAACCGACCCATTTCTTCTGGAGGAAGCCCGATGGCTAATCCATCCATGCCCCCTAGAACTTGCACCCTCGTTCTAATCCAGGCCTCCCGTTTTTCATCTTCTGGCTCTTCCCCGTAAGAAACACAACGTGTTGAAGCCCAGAATATTCTTTGTCCGTCCATTTTTGTCCGTCCATTGCTTTTTGAGGAAACGAGCATGAAATCCAAAACAGGACTAATCGCTTTGACTTTGTTAGCTTTTCTCAACGTGACAAACGCATGGGCCCAAGACTGCGCTACCGCCGACCTCGCTAAAGATCTAAATGTGATTTGCAAGGACAAGGACTTCAACGGTTTTGGTCTAGATCCAGATTGGGCCGAGCATGTGCGCAACGGGACTTTCCCTCTAAGCGACTCTAAAGATGCCTGCTATCAGAATCCAGCTCTTGGCAAATGCACGTCTGAAACTACATCAATCGACGAAGCTCGCGCACCAAACCTCGCGTTGTGCTTTTTTGGTTGTCTGAACTGTATTCATGGCCATGTCAACTGGCAGCCAGCCACTTTTACTGGGCAAATTGGTTGGCTGAACTTCGCCGATGATTGGGACTTCAATTTTGAACTTCTCCGTGATGATCAAATTGGGCTGGCTTGGAATAATGCCCAAGTGAAGCTTGGAGGTGAGACTCGCAGGATTATGGAGTTGGAATTTGCGTCCGGTGAGACCGTGGAAAAATTCACCACGGATTGGTGGAGCACCCTGTATCAGACAGCTCTTTCCCTAGACTTTGACAAAATCAGTCGGCAGTTTAATCCAAGCTGTCCATCTGCTCCGCCACGTGGCGTGGTGTTCGGCGAGTTCGGGCTAGACTGCGAGCACGGGTGTCGAAGTGAAATTCATCCAGTGTACGCAGTTGCAATCGAGACTGATCCGTCAAACCAGCGGCCGTAGCGTGGAACGAACCGTGTATGCACACTCAGCAGCTACTCTTCTCGCGCCAACTGGGATCCAGGACACTGGCAAGACCTGGCCCGGTGACGTCGATAGCCCATACCCTACTATTTCAGAGCAGATAACGTGTGTGCCGGAAGGCGGACGTGCCGGTGTGCAACTGATCCTGATGAATGGCTGTATCAACGACATTGGACCGTTTGGTTTGGTAAGTCCTACAAATTCGAGCGACTGGGTTCGCAAGCACACGCAAGAATCTTGTGGCGCACCAGTCGAGGCGGTGCTGAGAAACGTCGCCAATTTGTATCCCCAAAGCGAGGAGGCGCTGACCGAGCCAGATGAGGTCGAGGACGGTGTCGACCAGCACGCCCCAGTTGACGTTTTGCTGACCGTCGAAATCCTTGAGCTGCGCCGGCATCACCATGTACACATCCATAAGTGCCGGCACGTCGCAGTCGAGATCAACTTCAACGGCCGCACGAAACGCCATCGCTTCTCACCCGCCACGACCATCGGCGTCGTGACCAGATGGGCTCGAAAGAAATTCAAGCTGGACGGCGCCGCCGGCGCCGAATACGTCTTGCAGGTGTGCAAAAGCATTAAGCAGCCGCGCTCTGATGAACATCTTGGAGAACTGGTCGAGCCCCCTGTCTGTTCGATTTGCTTCGACCTGGTCAAGGAAATTACGCCACAGGGCTGATGCGATGGAGAGACCCGATCGGCGACTGTTTGAGGAGGATTTGTTGTCGGCTGATTTTCGTGCCGGTGTCCTCAAAGGATTCTGGGACCTCGCTGGCGCCGATGTTCTGCCGGAGCAGACGGCGTGGGCTGTCAGAATTTTCTGGATGGCAGCCGCTCCCCGCACGAACGCTCCTGATCGTTTCTACGTTCAACTGGATTTGTCCGGATACCGGTCGGCGTCCCCCACTGGCACATTCTGGGATCCAAATACCAAGTCGACCCTCGAAGTCTGTAAGCGGCCAAAAGGCAAACCTGACAGCCGTTTCGCAAGAGTGTTCCGAACAGACAGCTGGCCGCATAGCGGCTCGGCGTTTTACCACCCTTATGACAGAGTCGCAGCAAAAGATCACACGCAATGGCCAAAGGAACAGCCGCATTTAATCTGGGACAGCAATCACACGATCGTTGACTACCTTGAAGAGTTTCATTCACTGCTAAATTCTGGAGACTACATTGGCGTCTGATCTTCCGGAGAATCGTATCCGCATTCCGATGAGGCTTTGGCGGCGATTGATTTTGCAATTGCGACGCCGGGGCAAGGGGTTGGGCGAGAGCGGCGCGTTTCTGCTCGGCCCTCAGCACAGCACCTCTGGACGAGTTACAGCTTTCGTGTGCTACGACGACCTTGATCCCCACGCTTACCGCGGTGGCGCTATTGCGTTCCATGCGGTCGGCCATGCGGCGCTCTGGGAGCAGTGCAAGAATAAGAGCCTCCGCGTCGTTGCGGACGTGCATACGCATCCCGGTCAGTATGTCGGACAAAGCACCACCGACCAACGCAACCCGATGATCCCCCTGCAGGGGCACACCGCCGTGATCGTTCCAAATTTCGGGAATACGCCGTGGTGGTCGCTCGACGCTGTCGGTGTTTACGAATACCTTGGCGATTTCAAATGGCGCAACCATAAAGTTTCAAACTGTGCGCGTCGCATGATGCTGACCCTCTGGTGAAGGTGGAAAATGGACAAGCCGAGCATCAAGCTCTCCCGTATCTCTAAACTACTTGTCGACGGTTGCGCACTGACGACGGAGGAAGCCCTCTCGCGGCGCCAGAAATATGCCATTACTCTCATGTGCGGTGTGGAGGTTGCACAGTCCCGAACGCTGCAACTCGCCGTTCTGACAGCCGCGAACATAGCTAATCGCTGTTTTCCGAATGCCGTGACAGTGGTGCTTGAGCACCCTCTACCGGATGCTCCTCTGTTGGTATGGCCCACGCTTGAACGTACTTTTGGCCGAGCGGTTATCGAGATTCTCGGGCCGGATGCCGTGAGAGGTTTCGACAATTCTCAACCAGAAGGTCGCACCGTGCTCTTCGGTAGCACGGCTCCCGTGCATGGCGCCCTTCGCGTGACCTTCGATGGCTGGATCGCCAAGGTTGGGCCAGCGGCAGCTGTCGATCCTCTTCCTCAGCGGCAATACTGCGCCCTTTCCGGCGTGCTTGCCGGCGCACTGGCGATTTCAGAATTATTCCTATCATTTGCGCAGCTCAGCATCGAGGCAGGACGTCGTACCGTGGGCCTTTCCTTATGGCGTCCCGATCTTGAGATCGACAACCCCCTAGCGCTTGGTGTTCAGGTCGAATTCTTGCCGCGTGATCTTTGGGTGCTTGGCCTCGGCCACCTCGGCAACGCCTATCTTTGGGCGCTTGCCGCGCTTCCGTAGCCTTTCGCGGAACGGCCAGGCCGGATTACCCTAAACTTATCGAACGCGTACGAAGAATTTTGCGGGAAGAACATGGCAATGGATGAGTTCCGAGCCGTTCTCAGGGCGCGGGAATTCGTTCGGAAGGTGAACCCCACCACCATTCCGGTTCCCGTCGAACCGTATGCCCAGGAGGTAGGCGCGGTTGTCCGGCCGCAGACTGATCTCGGACCGGAGGAGGCGGGATATTGCTTCCAGAGCGGTGGCAAGCGTTTCGTCTGCACCAATGCAAATGACAGGCCGGAGCGTCAGCGATTCACGGTCTGCCACGAGCTGGCCCACATTGTGCTCGGCATTCCCTCCCAACATGGATCATCACCCTGGTGGAGCTACGCGAAAAAGCCCCTGGTTGAAATTCTGTGCGACATTTTCGCGGCGGAGCTGCTCCTCCCGTACGACCTGTTCAAGCCGGAGGCCGAGAAGTCGACCATCCGCCTCGCGTCTATCGACGATCTTGCGGAGCGTTTTCAGGCGTCCGTGACGGCGACGGGGTCGCGGTATGCAGCCGTGGTTAGCACGCCTCTGGCGTTTGTACTTTCAGAACAGGGCAAAGTCAGGTACGCATCGAGATCGAACGCGCTAAAGGACGCCTCTGCGTGGATTCCGCCGCGTCTGGAATTGCCCGACGGTTGCTTTTCGAAAAAGGCGCGTGCAGGCACGCCCTGCGACGGCCCTGAGGAGGTCGATGCGGACATCTGGTTCAGTGACTGGGAACGCGGCGGGACACTGCTGGAAGAGGCGCGTCATCTCGCGCAATGGGATCAGACCTTGACGCTGTTGTGGTTCGAGGATGAGGAAGTTCCGCCACGAAAGATCCGAAATGATCGCAGTGAGATCCAAGAACAAGAGGAAGACGAAGACGAAGACAACGGACTCCTAGAGGAACTGGACGGAAATCTTCGCTGGCCCGGGAAGCGTCGCCGGAGATAGCTTCGAATGAATAACAAGAAGAACGCCTGGGTTCCAGTCCTTGCGCCGCTCCTGTCGATTGTTATCGATCAGGAATCACCAGATATGGTGCTGAACGACTTTATGGCGGTCGGGTTCAATTTTCAGTTGCCGCCGGAATTGCAAGATAGGTACGGGCCCAGGAAGCGCGCGTATGTCGCGGAAGTACAGGCCTGGATCGATGATCTTGAGTGGACCCCGCAATGGGAACTGGCCCGAGCGTTGGCTCTTCGTCTCAGCGAAAACAGGGCGCATCTTGTACATCAACGGCTGGCGGGAGTGGGTTGGCGTCTCGATGGCACGCAATTCCTGCCGATAGAGAAAGCTGACACCGACCAGCATGCGTTCTTTCCGGCGGGCGCGGTCCACGATGCCTTCGTTCACATCAGAAGTCTGTTCAAAGGCGCGTCGAAGGAGATTTTTGTTATCGACGGCTACGTTGATTCCTCGCTGTTTCAGTTTCTGCTTTCGACGAATAGCCCAAGAACCTGCAGAATATTGACGAAATCGCGGCAGTTGCCGAAAGATTTCATAGCTGAAACCAAGGCTTTCGTGGCGCAGCACGGCTTCGCGTTCACAATACGCTCAAGCGATGTTTTTCACGATCGCGAGATCATTGTGGATGGAAGACAGGTGTTCGTCCTCGGAGCGTCCATCAAGGACGCCGGCAAGAGAGCGTTCAATATCGTACCTGTCGAAGCGCCTCCCGTGGTGGAAGGCATGATACGGTATGCCGAACAGGAGTGGTCATCCGCGCAACAGGTGTTCTGACGTTCCTTTACGTGACCCCAGACTGACTACCATTGCTACCAAAACGTGCCATATTTGTTTTTCCAACGGTACTGGTAAAATGGAGGTGCGCACGGTTGCAAGTGACTGGTAGCGTTGGTGGTAACAGCAGAAATTTGCCAGTGTTGTTGGCAAAATTAAGGCGGTGGATGTTAATCCCTCCCTCTCCGCCATTCTGGAGTGCACCGCAAGAGTGAGACGTGGAATTAAGGGGCCAGCCATATTGAATAGCTGACGGCCGAAAACCGATAGCTGATAGCTCCCCTACGAAGGCATCTCAGACGCCGCTGGTTGCGTCTTGTGCCCACTGCAGGGCCTGCCACCAGGCTGAGGCGATTTCTTCATCGTGCAGTTTCAATTGTTTGGCGAGTGCGCTTGATTGGGACCACTCACCCGATTCCTGGGCCAGCATGAGTTGGTAGAGGGGCCGGAGGCTACTGTTCTGGCCGAGCAGGGTCGTCTTCGTTTCGCGCTCCACGGGTAGTTGTTCGAGGAGCACATCCATGCTGACCTCAAGAATGGCATCCATGATGGAGAGCAGCCCCATCAGGAATAAATCGGTGTTCGATTGCAGGCGGTTGGAGAGCAGTTCGCAAAAGCGGGCGCGAGCCAATCCCATCAGCACCAGTTCGCTGCACCTCTGCTCGGCTGCGCCCACGGTGACGACGAGCCGGATCCAGCGCCGCATTTCGCGTTCTCCCAGAACGGCGATGGCATGGCGGATCGACTTGATTTCGAGGGCAAATCCAAAGAGCGGGGAATTCAGGTACCGGAGCAAGCGGTAACAAAGCGAGGCTTCCTGCTTGAGCATTTTCTCCAGTTCGCGCATGTCGATTTCCCTGCGGGAGACCATTTCGAGCAGCCGTATATAGTGCAAGCGGCTGGCGGGAACTTCGCGGCCGGTGACGATTTCGGGCCGGCAGAAAAAATATCCCTGGAAATAGACGAATCCCATGTCGCGGGCCTGATAGAACTCGTGGGGCGTTTCTAGTTTTTCAGCCAGCAGCTTGCACTTCGTGGAGCCAAACCGACGCATCATGCCAGCCCGTTCCTCCGGCCCGGTTGCCTGGATGTCGACTTTTATGATGTCGGCAAACTCAACAAGCGTTACACGCGGATCGTTGGGCGCGAAGTCATCGAGGGCGATGAGATAGCCGGCCGCTTTCAGCCGTTTGCAGGCTTCGATAACGCGGTCTTCCGGCTCAACCGTCTCCAGAATCTCAGCCACGGTCTGGTTGGGGGGCAGCAAGGTAATCAGATCTTTGAACAGGACCTCACAGGTGCAATTCACGAAAGCGCGGCGCTTATCGCAAAGCACGTTGATGCCGTAAAGCAGGGAGCTATCCAGTGTGGAGCGGGCCGCAAGTTCCGGATCGGCGTTGAAGTAGTCTTCGACACCGTTGCGGAAAAGAAGTTCGTATCCGAACACATTCTGCGTGCGATCGAGAATTGGCTGGCGGGCAACGAAGCGCTGTCCCGGTAGCGCGAGCGAGTTCGAAGCAGAGGGGTTCTCTTTGGCAGGAGCGGGTTTCACACCTCTAATATCGGCGTAGTCGTGGCGGAACTTCAGGCAAAACTGCGCGACTGTCGTCTTCCGGGAATTCAAGGGCTTGCCAATCGGCGCTTGCGGTCGAACCCTACAACCCTGCATGCTTCCGGTCCCGTGCAAGGCCGAAACGTGGGCCCGGGATTCCAAGGTAATGTCCCGGATGTGGAAAACTAGGGTACTTCCCCCTTGCGCAGTCGGCGGTTTCATGAGTAACATCAAGATGTTCCCTAATGGCCATGCTTCCAGGCTGGCCGTTCGCGCCAAACAAAACTCCAGGCGCCTAGATTAAGAGATAGTTTGGACATCGTTCTCGAATAGCATCCAGCCGATGTGGGGTTTGGTCTGCCGGTAGCCGGTTTGTAGTGAGCCACGCGCAGTGAGCTACGCATTGCGCCAGCCGTTCAGAGTGCCGACTAACGTGCCGACCGCAAGGAAAGACGAAACAACCAGGCCTGTGATCCAGGCCGGAGATTTTCAAAGAATAACAAGAGAAAAACTATGAATGCAGGACCCGGACGTTCCTCCGCAGGAGGAGGGAAGCACAAACGGCGCCGTGGACGGCGTCCGCCGAGACGAGGCGCGGGTGGCCCGATGGGCCGCGACCGCCAAGAGCACCAGGGCATTTTTACCGCTCCCATGGATCACAGCTACCGCGCCAATATGGGCATGGATAATGGCAACGGCAACCAGGGAAGAGGACCGCGCCGGCCCGGCTTTTCCGCGTCCTACCCGGTGGTCGATCCTGAGCCTCTACCCGCTCCACGAGAGGATGCGGCTTCGCGCGTTTTCGCGTTTGTCGAAGACCTGTTCTTTCTGAGCAAGATTCAGGAAACGGGCCGCAAGATGAACGTGAAGGTAGAGTTCGTCAAGAACGAGAAGGAACTTGCCGAGCGGATGAAGAGCAACGGCGAGGAAAAGCCTTCCCTGATCATCTTCGACTTGAACAACGCCAATGCCAAGCCTTTGACACTGATCCCGAAACTGAAAAGCAAGCTGAAGAAGGGGACGTCGATCATTGGATTCCTCTCGCACGTGCAGGGCGACTTGAAGCTGAAAGCGCACGAAGCGGGATGTGACATGGTGCTGCCGCGCTCCGCGTTTTCGCAAAATCTGCCGCAGTTGCTGCGCCGCCATGGTGCGGTGGACGAAGAAAGCGCTGCGGCGCAATAAGGGCTGTAGGAGGCAGATTGCCGCAGCACCGTTAGGAACCGAACCCTCCACCTGTAACCCAATAGCTAGTGGCCAGAAGCAAGTAGCTGGCTGAGCCTGATACAATTTCGCCGTGTTCCCTCACCAATTTATGATTATGACGGCGGCCATGGCGATGGGTGTGGCAGCTTCTGCTCAGCAGCCTCCGGTGAAAGTGAACGTCATTAACGTGTGCGCACCTACGGCCGACGAGCAGAAAGAATTATCGTCGGCGCTGGCCAAAGTACCGGCCAAGCCGGCGTTCGCCGCGGACTACGAAGTGGCTCGCGGGCGTTCGACACTCGACCCGAGCATCCCAATCCCCGGCATGCAACCCTTACCGCCCGGTGCGGTCTCGGCGGCCGACTGGGTCCGGGTTCGGCGTGAGTTCCCCGGTTCCACTCTGTTCAGCAATGTCCAATACTCGTTCAGCGTGGACTCGAAGAATATGGTGGAGACGCTCGTGCTGCGCGTGCGCGATCCCAAAGATGTGATGCAGATTTCGATTGAGGACAGCGCATCCGCGGTTGTTTCCGCGAGCGCGATGTTGTCTTCGAGCACGCCGGTTTCGCGCGTCAGACTGGAGCGCTTTGGGAAGTCGTCAGTGGCGCTGGCGCGGTGCTCGGGAGAAGAGGGAAGTCCGGCGGCGGATCAGACCGCGTACGAGCCCATTTTTCACGCCGCCTCTTCGATCATGGAGCTATATCGCGATGCTCTGGGCGCGCGCAAATTGGTGCCCGAGGAACTGGCTCGCCTGGGCGTGGGAACCTCGGTCAGAAAGTCGGTCGGAACTGCGACCAAGGCGGGCGCGGGCAGCAAGAAGAACCCGTAGTTTGTCGTGCCGGAGTGCGGTCTGAAGCGAAATCTGTTTTTCAGAATCTATCTACTAGCTCTGTTTCTTACCACTATGGACATACGCAATGTTGTGATCATGGGCTCCGGATGCGCCGGTCACACCGCCGCCCTATACAGCGCCCGCGCCAACCTCAAGCCGCTCGTGATCGAAGGCCATGAACCTGGCGGACAATTATCGATGACAACGCTGGTGGAAAATTTTCCCGGCTTTCCCGAAGGCATCCAGGGGCCAGAACTGATCGAGAACATGCGCAAGCAGGCCATGCGCTTTGGCGCCGACTATCACATGGGCCACGCGGTCAAAGCCGATTTGAGCAAGCGCCCGTTCGAGATCAGCGTCGGCAAACACACCATCCACACGCGAACGCTTATTATCGCCAGCGGAGCGTCGGCGCGCTGGCTCGGCCTGCCGAACGAGCATGCGCTGATCGGCCACGGCGTTTCTTCCTGCGCCACTTGCGATGGCTTCTTTTTTTCGGGCAAGGAAATCGCGGTGATCGGCGGCGGCGACTCCGCCATGGAAGAAGCGACATTTCTGACGCGCTTCGCGAGCAAGGTGACACTTATTCATCGTCGCGGGCAGTTTCGCGCTTCGAAAATCATGCTTGATCGCGCCAAGGCTAATCCAAAGATCGCGTTTCTCACCGATACCGTGGTCGACGACGTTCTCGATGTCGGCAAGAAGGAAGTCACCGCCCTGCGTCTGCGCAATGTGAAGAGCGGCGAAAGCTGGGATTTACCCACGAGCGCAATGTTTCTTGGGATCGGCCACATCCCGAACGCCAAGATTTTCGAAGGCCAGCTCGAAACCGACGCCGATGGCTACCTGGTTACGCACAAGAATGTCTTGACGAAAGTGCCGGGCGTATTCGCCTGTGGCGACGTGCAGGACCGGCGTTATCGCCAAGCTATCACCGCCGCTGGTTCCGGCTGTATGGCGGCTCTGGAAGTGGAAAAATTTCTGGAAGAGGAAGGGCTCTGACGGCGAGTTTCGGACGACGCGCTGAGAAAATCTTTACCACAGGGGGCACAGGGGTACACAGGGGAAAGCCGACAACCTTGCGGTTAAGATTTTGCTCGCTCGCGCAACACTTGCCGCCGTGCGGCGACCGGCAGCGTCTCACACGCAGTCCGCAACACCAATCGCGGTGCGTTCTTCCGGATCTTTTTCAAGTAGGGTACGGTGCGCTTCGGATCGGCTTTGGCGGTCTCGCGCAACAGCCAGCCCAAGCCTTTTTGCACCATGTCGTCTTCGTCCTCCAACAGTTGATTCGAGAGCCGCACGATTTGTTGAAAGAACAGTTGCTCGCGCGCTCCCCGGATCAGTGCCACACACGCGGCGCGCCGCCGCCAGCGATTTCGCGACTTCGTCCACAGGCAAACCTGGCGGCAGCGGGCAGGTTCGGCGGCCACCATCGGCGCCAGCAGATAATGCGCCAGGGCGTCGTGATCGGCCCAACTGGTTACGCGGTCGAGCCAGGAGGCAAAAAGCTGGAATTCGTTCGCGCCAAAATTCTTCGTCTGTTTTTCGAGCAGGAAAACAGCCATTACCTTCTCTTCCAGAATGCGGCCGGAGAAAAGTTGGTCGGCGACTTGCACCAGGAAATCCATGCCCCGTTCGCGGATGATGCTGCGCCGGAACCGCACCGCAAATTTTCTTAGTTCGGCCGTATACCAGCCGCGCGACTTTATGACTTCCTTGAAAAAGTGTTGCACGTCTTCCGAGTGCGGCGCCGACCCGCCATCCTTCAGCACGCGCCGGATGTGGTCGGCAATGTAGCGGGGAGTAATTTCGCGCGTGGACATGTTCTCCTCTGGTAGCAACAAGCGTCTCCGCCCGTCGCTTGCGAACAGATGCTGATAAAAGGAGTTCCAGGCGCATGCTGTGACCTAGCGTCACTGGTGACTGTGACAGCTACTTTGCGGGGGCTGTATTGCCCGTTCTCAACGCCTTGTCATAAATCCAGAGCACCGCGGCCGTGGCCAGGCCGACCGCCGTCACGCTCCACCAGATCCGCTCCGGTTGATGATTGACTTCTCCGAAGTAGTGAACCAGGGTGCCGCCAAACCAGCCACCGATGAGCGATCCAATTCCGATGGGCAGGAACGCGAAACCCATGTACGTGCCCTGCTGTCCGGGAGGCGCGAGGCGCGAAATGTATTCGTAATAGCGCGGAGACATAATGATTTCGCCGAGCGCCAGCACAAACAGGGAAAGCACCGCGCCCCAGAGCGTCGGCCGCAGCGCGAGGATCACCCACGAAACAGCAGTGATCACCGTGCCCAAAATCACGGCCTGAAATGCCGGAATGCTGCGGGTCAGGTAATTGACCGCGAGCGTAAGGCAGATGACCGTCAGCCCATCGGTCACGAGAATCTTCTCAACGTCGGCCTGGGAACTGATGTACCTGTGAATGTACCCGGGCAAACTGATGTACTGCTGCCAGAACACCACCCAATACCCGGTGAAAAGCACAAGGAACCACATAAACCGGCTGATTCCGGCGAGCACAAGAAGCAAGAGCCCGACCCAGATCCACCAAGGCACGCTGTGCGCGGGAAAGATGAACAAAGCAACACGCAGAAACAACGCAACCATCAACACCGGCAAAACCAAGCGGTAATTGCCCACGACGATGCAGAAGTTCCGCGCAACCGTCGCAATGGAAGGCGGAGGCGCATCCCCAGCTTTGCGCGGTTCCCGGAAGAAAATAATGACCACGAAGAACATCGCGAAGACGCTGAGTGCCGCGACGCGGTAAACATTCTCGACGCCCAGATGGCGATGGGCCCAGGAAGCACAATACGGTCCCGCAGCGCCGCCGATGTTGACCATCGTGTAATAAATCGAGTAGCCGATGGAGCGAACGTTCTCCTTTGAGGCTCGTGCCGTGGTGCCCACCACGCATGGTTTCACCATCGAGATACCGAGCGCAGGGAGGATGAGAATGCAGCCGACAAACAAACCGAGCGGCACCGCGTTGCGCACTGGCGCCAGCCAGGATGCCCCAATCGATCCGATCAGGAAGTAGGCTGCTGCGAGGATGAGGTAGGCGATCGAAAGCGCGCGGCGAAAGCCCAGGCGATCGGCGGCGGCTCCTCCGAAGATGGCGAGAAACCATACCATGCCGCCGAACAAGCCCGTGAGAGTTCCGGTCTGTTCGGTGGAGAAATTCAGCGTCTCCTGCAGATACAGGGCGAGCGAAGCGAAGGCCCCGTAGTAGGAAAGACGTTCGAAGATCTCGCTGATGTTCGCGACCCAGAAGGGGCGTTCGAAGCCGGTGCGGATCTCGTGGAAGCGTTGGGAAAGGGTCAAGCGTGGCTCCTGAAAATGGTTGCTCCTGATGCCGCCCTCAGATTTTCAAACGCTTTCGGACTTCTTCTGCCGACAAGCCCGCCACGCGGATCACTTTATTCCGGCTGGTCTGGCCGGCTGCAATAGTAACGGAGGAACGCGGCAGGTTCAAAAGTTTTGCGAAAAAATCAATGCAGGCTTCGTTGGCTTTGCCGTCGACGGGAGGGGCTGTGAGGGCGAGTTTTATTGCGTCGCCTACTTCGCCGGTGATGGCATTCCTCTTCGCGCGGGGGTGGACTTTGACCGCGAAGGTTGCTCCGTTGGGCGCGTTTTTTATCGCTGCCATTGAAAGGCTCTACCACAGAGGGCACAGAGGTACACGGGAAATGCAATATTCATTCTTAGAATTCCCCTGTGCACCTCTGTGCCCCCTGTGGTTAAGTTTTTGCTCTTTCTCCGAAAATCGCCGTCCCCACGCGCACCCACGTTGCTCCCTCTTCAATTGCTACTTCGAAATCGTGCGACATACCCATGGAAAGAACTGCGGTGCCGATTTGCGGCAGCTTGCGCGCGGCGATGCTGTCTCGAAGCTGATGGAGTTGACGAAAATAAGGTCGCGAGCCCTCCGGATCTTCTGTGTATGGCGGGACGGTCATCAGGCCGTTAATTTTCAGATTTCCCCATCGCGGCGCGCCTTGCAGAATCTGCTCCAGTTCGTCGGAGTTTGGTGCAACTCCGCTTTTTGCCTGCTCGCCACCGACATTGATCTCGACCAGGACGGATAGTGATTTGCCCGCGCCTTCCGCTAATGCATTCAGTTTCTCCGCCATCCGCACCGAGTCAACGGAATCCACCGCGTCAAACAACTCCGCCGCCTTCGCGGCTTTATTGGTCTGCAGATGTCCGATCAGGTGCCATTCGATGTCACGCAAGTCACGCAAAGCGTCCGCCTTCCCGGCAAACTCCTGCACTCTGTTTTCGCCGAAAACGCGCAGCCCGGCAGCGTAGGCCTCGCGGATTCGTTCAGCCGGAAAAGTCTTGCTCACACCCATCAGTGTGATTTCGTCCGAGCTGCGGTGCGCGCGGCTTGCCGCTGTCGCGATCCGCTTCCGCACCTGGGCAATATTTTCTGCGATCGACATTTGAGAGTCGCTGAAATGAACGTGGTGGGGCCGCGCTGCGCTCGGCTTGGACGGGGCAGAGCCTCGTCGCCACACGAGCATCACACGAGCCTTACATAATCGCTGTCGGCGGGGCCGGATCTTCGGGCCTGCCGGCGTTGGCCAGCGGAACTCGGATCATGACTATCGCCAGCACGGCTAGCGCGCCGAGCGCCAGAAGAAATGGCGGGGTCCACCGGACGAGCGTTACGTCGCGGCCAGAGCCCACCAGGGCGGCGATGAGCAGGCCGCACAGCGCCTCGCCTGCGATCAGACCGGAGGCGGTCAGGACGCCTGCGTTTTCAACGCGCGCCTTCTGCGCATCGTTCAAGCCACGGCGATCGCGCAATATGTCGGTGAGCCAGCGAATCACGCCTCCGACAAAAATGGCGAACGTTGTGCCTAACGGCAGATACATACCGACCGCGAACAGCATCACGCTCTTCACCTCGATCATGATCATCGCCAGTCCGAGCAGGATGCCAACAATCACGAGCGGCCACGCCATGTCGCCGCCTACGATTCCCTTGGAGAGCATGGCCATTAACCCCGCCTGCGGGGCCGGGAGCGCGGGGCTGCCGAAGGTGTATGCCTTGGCGAGGATCGCGATCGGGAAGAACAGAACGAGCGACGCCACGACGATGCCGAAAAGATCTCCGATCTGCATCTTGGAGGGCGTGCCACCGAGGATGTGCCCGACTTTCAAATCTTGCAACATCTCACCCGCCACAGCGGATGAAACGCACACTATTGCTGCCACTCCAAGTACGGCTGCAACTCCACCAGTTCCGGAAACGCCGAGCGCGACCATGAGCAGCGCTGCGATCACCAGCGTGCACAGCGTAAGCCCGGAGACTGGATTGTTCGACGATCCGATCATGCCGACCAGGTTTCCAGAAACCGCGGCGAAGAAAAATCCGACGATGATCATCACGCCGGCCGCGACGAGGCAGCCCGATAATATCCGCGAACTGGAAAGCGTGCCGGCTGCGCTGATGAAATAGTAGTAGAGCAGAATCATGGCCACGAATACGACGCCGATGCCGGCAAACACTGCCTTGGCGGGCAGGTCACGCTCGGTGCGATTGGCAGAGGCGTGCGCCGCCGCCGACTTTTTCAGATCGGAGACGGCACGGCCCATGCCGAGTGCCAACTGCTTGCGCATCTTGAAAAGCGTGTAAGAGGCGCCCACCAGCATTCCCCCGACCGCGATCGGCCGCACAATCGAAAAATAGATGGCTTGCGCCAGCAGTGGCCAGGCGATGGCTTCGCCCTGCGGCATCGAGGCCTGGATGTAGGGACCGATGGTGAAGGTTAGGAGTGGAACCAAGAGGCCCCACGCCAGCAAGCCTCCCGCGAAGTTCAGGGCAGCGAGTCTGGGGCCAATGATGTATCCCACACCGAGATAGGCGGGACTGATGTCGGGGGCGGTCATCAATGTAGCGCCGCCGGTAATGGTGGTGGCTACGTTTGGATTCGTGCTGGTGCGGAGCAGCAACTTTTTTCCGAGGTCGCTGATCTTCACCGGGAAAGTATTGTTGGGATTGAAAACATTGACCGCTCCGAGCAGATACATGAACGCGCCGAAGCCCATGTTGGCAAACAGAATCTTCGCGGCTTTGGCTCCCTGTTGTCCGGCCTTGTGAATCTCGGAGGCGGCCACGGATTCGGGAAACGGCAGGTCGGGATCTTCCACCATTACCCGGCGCAGGAGGGTCACGAACAGGATGCCGAGCGTGCCCCCGATCATCATCAGGGCCACTGATTTCCAATATTCTGGTGCGCGGACACTCGGAGTGAGCGTCGGCCACAGGCCGGCCATCACAAACGCAGGGATGGTGAAGATGGCGCCGGCCGCCACCGACTCGCCGATCGAGCCCACGGTTCGCGCGATGTTCTCTTCCAGCAGCGAGCCCTTCATCAAGCGCAGCAGTGCCATCGAGATGACAGCTGCCGGATAGGTCGCGGCAATCGTCATGCCCGCCTTGAGCCCGAGGTACGCGTTCGCCGAGCCTAACAGGGCAGTTAAGAACAGCCCGATCAGAACGGCCCTGAAGGTAAACTCCTTCATTTCCATCGATTCTGGAACATAGGGGCGATGCTTGCGGGGGGCTTCAGTATTCGCCGCAGGTGCGCTCATGACGACCTCGTGGTCAACAGGAATTTCATTGATTCACACTAGCAGAGACGGCGCACCTTAACACGCCGAAAGGCAGCTTTACAAGGGCAGCGATCTCTTGTGGTAATCGGTGAGGGGACGGCACGTTTTTTATATCAGCAACGCTTGTCCGCAACTTTGCGTCTAAAACCCATTGGAATAGTTCTGTCCAGGAGAGTATTCCGTGACTCCCGTTGCCAGCCCTTCTGGGATCCGGTTTTTCGAGGAATTCCACTGCCGCGGATGTGGGGGGCAGGAAGCATATCGCTCCCGCCCTCGCGGTTTCTTTGAGAAATGCGTGCTTCCGTTGTTGTTACTGCAGGCAGTCCGCTGTGAGCATTGCTATCACCGGAGCTACATCTTCCGTACGATTCCGGTGCCTGAACGCGCTCAGACCGAGCGTAAGCAGTCAAGGAGTCAACGGTCGAGCGGTTCGAAGTCCGATGATAGTGGCTGCGGATGATAGTGGCTGAATTTACCCCGGGAACGTCTAACCTTCTAGCCTCGCTCGAAGGCGTGTTTCTCTTCCAGTTGTTGCCGGGCTGCGGCCATCTCAGATTCGAAGCGGTCTTTCTGATCCATCAGGGCGGGAAGCGCGGTTGCGTAGCGCCGGGCCATGGTGAAGAGTCCCTGGTGCGCCAGTCCAGCGGCGATTTCCGCGATGTGATCGGTGGAGGTATCGAGGTAGAGGGCTTCGGTCGGATCGCCCAGCCACACATCTCCGCCGACCAGACGCGTCTGCCAATACACTTTGCGCTCGATCATGCGGGCGACTTCTTCGTCGGTAGCCTTGCCGAAGACCCACTTTTTGAGTTTGAAGTTGTAGTGGCGGCTGGACAATGGCAGCGGCACCAGCTTGCCGGATTTCACGAACTCCGTCTGCTTGTGGTCGACCTCCTTGCGCAGAGCGTTGATGAGGAGAGCTTCCGTGTCTTTCGGTTCGATCGAAGGCAGCACTTCGCGCAGCGTGGCGGAAAGGTTCACGGCTACAAGCGCCCGCAGCCCTTCGGAGTTTTCCAGCGTGATCACCGTGTGCAGGACGTCAAAGTCGGCGCCGGAGGTGGCATGGCGGAAGGGCCATTCGAGCTTAAAACTGAGCGGGAGGCCGGTGCGAGTTACGTAGATGGTCTTGGTCGTGGAAGTTTGGGCCGGGGTGCTCATGGTTGATCCTTGCCAGTGTTGCAAGCAGTTTATTTTAACCTGCGTGATTCTGTAGAGACGCGGCGATGCGCGTCTCTACGGGAAATCAGATGCGCCACAACTGCCACAGGTTCCAGATTGCGGAGGCGCCCAACAGTCCACACAGGCCAGCTGTCACGAACAGGCTTTGTTGAGACTCCAGCAGATCGGCAAAAACCCCGCTGACGAAGACGAAGAGGAAGACGAGCATGGCCAGATGGAATCCTTGCCCGGGAAAATTGGGAGCGCCCAGGGCCAAGATGAGCAACAGTGCCGTGATCAGGAGCGGCGCGGTGTTGCCGAAATAGCGTGTGCGCTTCCATCCAAGGTACGCGATCAGCGCCACGGGCAAGGCGAAAATCAGCGGCGGGCTGCTGACAAAGATCGTTTGCGCAGCGTTGCGGTAGGAGACCGACATCCCAAACGCGGCGGGTTCGAAGTCCATCCAGCGCGCGTGCAGCATGCCTTGCCAGAACAACGCAGGCTCGAAAAAATAGGCGGCAAATAGCAGCACCGCGGCGACTGCCATTGCGGTGATCCAGATAGCAAGCACGGCGCGCGGCCGGACCGGCGCCACCCAGAACATGAGCGGCAAAATCACCAGCGCCAGCACTCCCAGCGAAAACTGGTTGCCCGCTGCGAGCGCCAGAGACAACCCCAGAAGCAGAATGCGCCGCCAGTTCCAGAGCACAACTTCGCGGGGAGCGTAGAGAGTGTGCGCCACGGCGATGGCAGTGAAGACGGTTCCGAACGCTCCCCACACGGCGCCCATTTCACCCAGATTCTGCGCGCCGGCTACGTTCACGATCATGGCCGGTGAAAAGCAGTAGAGTGCGAGGGCGATGTATCCGCCAGGGTTGCCGTAGAGACGGCGCGCGACGTACCAGAGCGAGGCTCCGAGCATGACACCGAAGAACAGGTAAGGGGTCGCGGCCAGAAACGGCTGGAGTGATTCCGGCAACCACGCGGCGGGGCGCAACAGAAGCGGCGCAGCAGCGACGAGGTAATAGAGGGGCGAGCGGTCCTGATCGTAACCGTCGCGCACGCGGAGATGGCCGGACCGGCCCGCAGACGGCACGCCAGTGGCGGCTTCGGAACGCAACGACTCCGGAGTTCCCGCGATGGCGCCGCTCTTCCACTGCTCAAGGCCCTGGTAGATGCGCAGAGCCTGGTCGGAACTCGGGAACCGGCCATGCAACGTTTGCACGCGAACCAGCCAGACGCACTGCAGAAGATAGACCAGCAGCAGCGCGGCCGCGGCAAATTGCGGGGCGCGGAAAGCATCGGATTGGAGAAATCGTCGCAACATTCGCGTAACAGAGGGAGACCGAGTGTTTTACCATGTTCGAGACACCGATGGATACCAATCCGCTTCCGCCCTCTGGCGAACCGTCGACTTTGCAGCCCACCTCGGGCTACGCGCCGGTTGCTTCCCCCGCGCCCTCGATGTCCGGACCGGCGATGCTCGGACCCTCGAGGCTCGCAGGAGTTCGCCGAGAATCGCCGTTCCGCGAAGTTTTCGTCGGCCCCGACGGCATGTATGCGGGAACCCGTTGGCTGATTTATTTGCTCATGGGCGGTACCGTGCTTGTCATCGAAGGCGCGCTCTTGCACTTTGTCCATCCTCAGGCGGGTGGGCCGGTGTGGTGGAGCATGGTGACGCAAATCATCATGCTGCTGGCCGCGATTCTGCCGGGCTTTGTAATGGCCCGCATTGAGGGTCGTCCATTCGGCGACTTTGGGCTTCCGGCACGCGGGGCGTTTGGCCGCAATTTCTGGGTGGGAACGCTTTGGGGAATCGCGGGGCTCACGGTTATGATGCTCGGGTTGCGAGCGGCCGGAGCCTTCACCTTCGGGCCACTCAACCTGCACGGCAGACGCATCGCCGAGTTCGCGCTTTATTACGCGGTGTTTTTCCTGCTGACGGGATTCTTTGAAGAATTTCTGCTGCGCGGATATTCGCAGTGGGTGCTGACCAGGGGAATGAGTTTCTGGCCGGCGGCGGCACTGCTTTCGATTTCCTTCGGCGTTCTCCATGGCGCCAATCCCGGTGAAGCGAAGACAGGCCTCGTGGCGGCGGGATTGATTGGCTTCTTTCTGTGCCTGACGCTGCGGCGGACGGGCGACTTGTGGTGGGCTGTCGGCTTCCACATGTCATGGGATTGGGGCGAGAGCTATCTGTACTCCGTTCCCAACAGCGGGGCGGTTTTGCCCGGGCACCTGCTTAACTCCAGTTTGCGCGGTCCCGTTTGGCTGGCGGGCGGCTCGGTTGGGCCGGAGGGAAGCTACCTGGTTTTCGTTGTGCTCGGAGCGCTTTGGGTCTTGTTTGACCGGGCTTATCCGGAGGTGAAGTACGGTGCGCGACCGTGAATACGTGTCGCCGGCAACTGCCGAGCTTTGCTTGGCTTGGACGGGCGAGGACGCCCGTCCCTCGACAAGCAAAGTCAACGGCGGCGGACAGGAGTGTCCGCCCCACACGACCTAGATATCCAGGTTCTTTACGTCCAGGGCGTTGTCTTCTATGAATTTTCTGCGGGACTCTACGTCTTCGCCCATTAGCGTGGTGAAGATGGTTTCGCACTCGGCTATGTCTTCGAGTCTCACTTGCAAGAGGGTGCGGCGCTCGGGATCCATGGTGGTTTCCCAGAGCTGCTCGGCGGTCATCTCTCCGAGGCCTTTGTAGCGCTGGACGGTGTACTCTTTGCGGCCTTCGTTCAGGACGTAATCGAAAAGTTCGCGGGCAGTATTTTTCTCGACGATCTCGGGTTCTTTCGCGCGGCGTGACTGCGACGCCTTGCCGGATTTCTTTTGGGCTTTCTCGGCTTCTTCTCTTTCAGCGGCGCTTAGATTTTCGCCCTCGCCCTCGTCTTCGTTCTCGCCTGCTTCTTCATTTTCTTCTTCGACGTTGTTCTTATCTTTGTCTGCGGCGCTGGCTGCCGACTTTGCTGGTCTCGGCACGCTCTCGACCACGAAGGGCGGTTCCAGATACTGCTCGATCTGCTTGAACTTGGCGATTAGCTGGCGGGATTCCGGGGTCGAAGCGAGTTCCCAGTTGATTAGGTGCTCGGCTCCCTGCGCGTTCACGAAGATCAGCTCCCAGAGATTGTGTTCTTCGTCGAAGCGCGTTTCTACGCTCTTCAGTTTCAGGTCTTTTTGCCGGCGCTTTAGTTCCCTTTCGAGCTTCTCGATTTTCTTGGGCGGAGTATTCTTGTCGCCTTCGAAGTCGGCGCGTTTGGCCAAGTCGAGCTTGGGCAGCAGTGCGGTGATTTGCTCTTCGCGTATGCGCTTGTTCAGCTTGTCGAGGAATCCCAGATACTCATTCAGCACGGTGATGAACTTGGTCAGGGCTGCGCCTTCCAGTTTGGCCGCGCCTTCTCCGTAGCGGATGATCATGCCTTCCGAGGCTCGCTTCACCATTACCTTGACGAATTCATGCTCGTTTTTTATGTACTGGTGCGACTTGCCCTTCTTGATGCCGAATAGCGGTGGCTGCGCTATATAGACGTTGCTGCGCTTGATCAACTCCTGCATGTGGCGGAAGAAGAAAGTTAAGAGCAGGGTTCGGATGTGCGAGCCGTCTACGTCGGCATCGGTCATCAGAATGATTTTGCCGTAGCGGACCTTGGTGGGATCGAAATCTTCTTTCGAGATGCCGGTGCCTAGCGCGGTGATCATGGCACGAATTTCTTCGTGGGCTAGCATCTTGTCGTAGCGCGCTTTTTCCACGTTCAGAATTTTTCCCTTGAGCGGGAGGATAGCCTGGAAACGGCGGTCACGGCCTTGTTTCGCGGTGCCACCTGCGGATTCTCCTTCTACCAGGAAAAGCTCGCAGCGGTTGGGATCGCGCTCGCTGCAGTCGGCCAGTTTGCCGGGGAGTCCTCCGCCATCGAGCGCGCCTTTGCGGCGGGTCAGGTCTCTGGCTTTGCGGGCGGCTTCTCTGGCCCTGGCGGCATCGATGGCTTTGTTGATGATCTTGCGGGCTACGGCGGTGTTCTGCTCGAAGAATGCTCCCAGCTTTTCGTTGACCACGGCTTGCACTATGCCGGCTATGTCGGAATTTAATTTGCCTTTGGTCTGGCCTTCGAACTGCGGCTGCGGCAGCTTTACGCTGATGACTGCTACCAGGCCTTCGCGGACATCGTCTCCGGTTAGATTTTCTTTTACGTCTTTGAAGAGGCCCATCTGCTGTCCGGCGTAGTTGATGGTGCGGGTCAGCGAGGTGCGGAAGCCGGAGAGGTGCGTGCCCCCATCGACGGTGTTGATGTTGTTGGCAAAACTGAAAACGGATTCGGAGTAGGCGTCGTTGTACTGGAGGCCGATTTCTATGTGCACGTCGTCCTTGTCGGCTTCCATGTAGATGGGCTTGTCGTGGAGCGTCTGCTTGCCGCGGTTCAGGTGCTTGATGAATTCGGCGATGCCTCCGTTGTATTTGAACTCGGTGCGCTTGGCTTCGCTGGTCTTCGAGTCGGTTTGGCGCTCGTCGGTGAGTGTGATGACCAGGCCCTTGTTGAGAAACGCGAGTTCACGCAGGCGCTGCGAGAGCGTATCGAAGTTGTATTCGAGAGTGGTGGTGAAAATCGATTTGTCGGGCACGAAGTGAACCTTGGTGCCGGTCTTCACTTTGGCGGCGCCGGTTTTTCTCAGCTTGCTGGTGGGCTCGCCTTTCGAGTACGTCTGCTCCCAGGTGAAACCGTCGCGCCAGATTTCCAGTTCGAGCTCTTCGCTTAACGCGTTTACGCAGCTCACACCTACGCCGTGCAGGCCTCCGGAAACTTTGTAGGAGTTGCTGTCGAACTTGCCGCCGGCGTGCAGCGTCGTCATCACGACCTGCGCGGCGGAGACTTTTTCGCCGTCGATGTCCATGTTGTCGACGGGAATGCCGCGCCCGTTATCGACTACGGTGATGGAGTTATCGAGATGGATAGTGACATCGATTTTGTCGGCGTAGCCGGCCAGCGCTTCGTCTACCGAGTTGTCTACGACTTCGTAGACCAGGTGATGGAGGCCTAGTTCGCCGGTCGAACCGATGTACATGGCGGGACGTTTGCGCACCGCTTCCATGCCGCCGAGGACTTTGATGGAGTCGGCGGTGTAGTCTCCGTTGGTGGTTTTGCCGTTCTTGTTCTGCGCGTCGTTCTTCGCGTCGAGGAGTTCGGCTTGCAATTCTTTCGTGGCCATTCTGCTCCGTGGAAAATGCCCGGAATTTTCCCGGATCGGACGCCTGGCTGGAGGGACGATTCCGGGACTGCTCGGATGAGGTCAACTTATTGAATTTTCTGCTATTTAGCTGTCACCAGAGCTGCAATTATTTTAACACAAATGGCGCTTATTTTGGGGGCTGGAATCGATAGGATAAACGGCGCTTTTTGTTGCTCTTAGGGCGTGGTTCTGGAGTGTGGCGCGGCACCCCGATGGCGGGGAATGCGAGGGCGAATCGGAGTTGCGATGGGCGCAGGCAACTGCCGAGCTGCGCTCGGCTTGGACGGCCGAGGCGGCCGTCCCTACGCAAACGTGGACGGGCGAGGACGCCCGTCGCTCCACCAAACTTTGTCGCTTTTCGACCTTTAATGTGCGGAGGGTCTTGCGTCTCCGAAATGCAGGCCGTCCATCAATTCGTCTAGTTCATCTTCGCTGCCGGCTATGAAGGTGAATGAGACGATATGACCCTTCGCAAGCAGGACTAGCGTGCACTGGCGCATGGTGAGTTTGTCGCTTCGCGGCTTGACGAAATCGGCGCGCAGCAGGTGGCGCGACTCGACATCGAGCGCATAGGGTTCGCCTTCGGCCGTGAAACCCTTGGCGGTCGCGAGTTCCGTGAGCGGGCCCATGTAGTCTTCTACTTTCTTGAGGCCGGGATAGGACGCTGCGCTCTCGGAGGCGATCACAACTGCGGAGTTGATGGTGTTTCCGGTGGCCTCGGGAGGACGCTCGAAGACCGCGAGCAGGACTTCTCCTTTGCCGGCCTCGTTTCCTGCTTGCATTTCCTTGGTGCGATAGACCCAGCCGTAGGGAATGTTATAGCGGAATGCGAAAGTGGGGTTGCGGTAGAGTTGCGCGTCTTGGTTGGCTGTGGCGGCGGGCTTGGCTGCCTGGGGGGCAACGGGCGCGGGTGCAGTCCTGCTTTGCGCCTGCGCCATGAAGGTCAGGCCCAGAACAACGATCGCGATCGTGGTGCGTCGGCTATGTCGGAGCGGCTGGATCAATTCAAAACAAGTTTACATATGTTTCAGATGGTGCGTACCCCAGCGCCTGAAGGCGCTTACCTGGCGAGGAATTTACGTCATCGTTAAAGCGATGCCCTGATACGAACCGCACTTGCGCCACCGACCGCTACTCGATACTTGCTACTCGATGAACATGCAATCTCCATAGGAGTAGAAGCGGTAGCCTGCCTCGACCGCGTGGCGATATGCGGCCATCACCAACTCTTTACCGCCGAACGCGCACACCAGCATCAGCAGGGTCGATTGGGGGAGATGAAAATTCGTTAGCAGCGCGTCTACGATGCGAAAGCGATAGCCGGGATAGATGAACACATCGGCTTCGCCTTGTCCGGCTTCTACGCGATCTTCGCCTGCGCGCTCCGCAGCTTGCTTTGCTGCGTACTCTAGCGTGCGGACGGTGGTTGTGCCCACGGCCACCACCCGCCGCCCCTGGGGCTTGGCACGGTTGATCGCTTGCGCTGCTTGCGGTGGAATCTCGTACCGCTCCCGATGCAGTTTGTGATCTTCCACTTTTTCTGTTCGCACTGGCTGGAATGTGCCCAGTCCGACGTGCAATGTGATCTCGACAACTTCAATCCCGCGTGCGCGAATCTGCTGGAGAATCTCGGGCGTGAAGTGCAGGCCGGCGGTGGGCGCCGCCACCGATCTTGCCATTGAGCCCGGCGGTTGGGCGTAGACGGTCTGGTAGTGCTCCCGGTCGGACGCGCGGTCGTCGCGGTCGATATACGGCGGAAGGGGCACGTGTCCTATGCGCTCGACGCGGGCGAAGAAATCGGCGACTGGGGCGAAGCGGATGCGCCGCTCGCCGAAAGTGCCTCGTTCGGTGACCTCGGCTTCCAGTTCGGAGCCGCTTTCGGATGGTTTGCCAAAGTAGAGTTTCTCTCCGATCCCGACCTTTCGCCCGGGCCGTACCAGGCATTCCCACTCATTGGGATCGTCCGCTACCTGGCGGGTCAGCAGAACTTCGACTTGGCCGCGGAGAAAATCTCGTGCCGCCGGGTTGTGCGGGCTCAGGGGCTGGGCTCGCTGTCCGCTCCGATGGCCGTAAAGACGGGCTGGGAACACCCGCGTATTGTTCAGGACCAGCAGGTCATCGGGGCGCAGCAGGTCGGGGAATTCGCGAAATTTCCGGTCTTGCCAACTCTGACCCTGCCAACTGCCGGGCAGCCGATTTAGGTGCAGCAGGCGCGACCCGGCGCGATCCGCCAATGGCTCCTGCGCAATACGTTCGGGCGGCAGATCATACTGGAAGGCGGAGACGAGCATCGAGGAGATTATAGGGTTTGACTTAGGTTTGAAGACCGGTTCCAAGGGGCCAAAAGGCGGAGCGACGGGCGTCTCGCGAGCCTGCCCTGAGCGCAGCCGAAGGGTCATTCGGCGGCCGGGCGGGGGCGCCCGGCTCTCCACTAGCTTTTTGGCGGCTCTCCCCCAGGGCTTTTACATATTTTGACGTACTGGTTCTTGTAAGGTTTCCGAGGCGTGCTGTAACATGAGCGGAATGGCCAGCGACCGCCAGCATCGTCTTGCGATTGTGCAGTTCGGCCGCCTGCTGCATCAAAACAGATTTGTTGCGGCCACCGACGGAAACCTTTCGGTGCGTCTCGACGAAACGCGCCTGCTGGCGACTCCCACCTGCATAAGCAAGGGCAGGATGCGCGCTTCCGACCTGGTGATTGTGGACATGGACGGAAAACGCCTCGCGGGCAGGCGTACAGTTTCGAGCGAGATCGGCATGCACCTGCTGATTTATCGCCTGCGCCCCGACGTGCATGGCATCGTGCACGCGCACCCGCCGACTGCCACCGGGTTTGCCGCTTCCGGTTACGGTCTGAACCGGCCGCTGGTGTGCGAGGTCGTGGTCGGTCTGGGCTCGATCCCGCTGGCCCGCTATGGCACCCCGGGCACTCCGGAACTGGCGGACGCTCTAGAGCCGTTGATTCCTCATCATGATGCCATTCTGATGGCGAATCACGGGGTGGTTACGTTTGGATCGTCGCTCGAAAGCGCCTACATGAAGATGGAAACCGTAGAGCACTTCGCGAGGATCGCGCTGGTCGCGCACCTGCTCGGCAACGCGCAACCGCTGGGTGAAAAGGAAGTTGAGAAACTGCACGAAGTGCGGCACCGCTACAACGGCGGAGCAACCGCGGCTGCGCCGCGCAGGCCGGTTGCGGGGGATGATCTTCAGGCGGGTGATCTGCAGACCGATGGCGATCCGAAAGAGACGGCCGGCAGCCGGCGCTAGACTTACTCTCCTCCGATGCGAAGCCTCATGCCGGCGCGAAAGTTCGCCGTTAGGGCGGGATATCCCACCACTTCGTTGTAGTGATCGTTGAGTGCGTTTTGGACGTTTGCGTACGCCGTAATTCGGGAATTGATTGCATACCAACCGCCTAGATCGACGCGCGCGTAGCCGGCGGCGTGGTTGATGCCGAGGCCGTCAAAGTCTGAATCCGGGCGGCGGCCCACGAAGCTTCCTCCCAGATTTGCTCCCCAACGCTTTCCCAGATAGCTGAGGAGTGTGGTTGCCGACTGCTTGGGGCGACGGAGCAAGGGATTTCCCGTGTCATATACAGGATCGCAAAAATTCGCCGGGGTGCAGAGCGGCGCTTGCAGATACTGAGTCGAGAGATAGGTATAGGCCGTGTTCAGCGATAATCTTTTCCAGATCCTGCCTTGCAGCTCGACTTCAGCGCCATGAGCGATCGATTTTTGCACATTGAAAAACTGGCCCAGGTCTGCCTGATTGGTTCCATATTCAATCTGATCATGGAAGAGGTTATTAAAGTAGGTCGCGTTCACGGCCCAGCGGCCGGCAAACAAATTTTGCTGGAAGCCGGCTTCGAAGGCTCGGGTGCGTTCCGGTAACAAACCAGGGTTCGCGAGGTAGTAGGGAAGGCTGGCAAAAGTCTGATAGAGGGCGGGTTCCATGAACCCAGTGGCATAGGAGAAACGCAAACGCGTTCCGGAAAAAATTTCGCCACCGCGCAACGCCAGCAGAGTCAGCGCAACCCGTGGCACGCCCGTATTGCCGAATGCGCTGTTGTGGACAAAACGCGCTCCCGCGATGACGGACAGCCTGCCTAGCGTGAGCTGCTGTTGCAGGTAGGCATCCTGCTCGAGGCGTTGGCCGGGAGCTTGTGCGCCATAGCTTCCAACAAATCCGTTTTCGTTTTCGATGCGAACGCCGAAGGTAGAGTGTGTCGAGATTTGCTCAGAGGTTCGCTCGGAATAATCGCCCTGGTATTCAAAGCCGGCGTGATTGATGTCGTTGTACGTGTGACCCGGAAAGTCGTCGTAGTTGAGAGGATTGCTGCTGAAGTTTACGTCGGTGTAGCGGGAGAGGTAGTCGAAGCCAGTAAGGCGGTGTTGCCAGCCGGAGGGCTTGTTGATGGCGAGTTCCACGCTTCCTAGAAGATTGTTCTGGTGCGACCATTCGCTGGGGTCGGGCTGTAGAAGCGGATCGCCGTTAAAACTCCACTCTCCGGGCACGCCGGTGTAGCTGTTGGAGTGGCGGACCCGCACCCGCAGGGCAATTTGACCGGTAATCGCCACGCCGATATTCGCACCTTGCAGCGAATCCGAATACGCGTCGTTTACGCCTTGGCCGTTGGTGTTGAACTGGTTGGCGAAGAAGTTATAGTCGAAGCGCCGGAGGGCGCCCGCCAGAGACGCGTAGCCGTTGGCCGTTCCGAAATTTCCTCCATCGGCGCCGAAGCGGAGTTCGGGGACGGGAGTGCTCCCGGTGCGCGTCCATACCTGCACCACGCTGGTCATGGCGTCGGAGCCGTACAAAGTGCTCTGTGCGCCCCGCACAAATTCCACGCGATCGGCTTGCGCCAGGGACAGAGTGCCAAAGTCAAAGGTTTCGCCCGGGTTATCGATGGCAACTCCATCGACAATCACTTTGTTGTAGGTGGACTCGCCGCCGCGAACAAAGAGAGAGGAGATTCCGCCGCGTTGCCCGGCTGTGTTCACGACCGCGCCCGGCAGGAAACGCAGGGCGTCGTCCGCGGCAATCGGCTGCATTACTTCCAACTGCTGACTGCTCAGAGTGTCAACCTGGTCTCCCGCGGATTGGCTGGGGACTGGAGTGCGGGTCGCGGTTACGACCACGGTTTCCGCGGCCGTTGCCAGGCGGAGCTTGATGGTGGTGACTGCGGTGGTTGGGGAAACGTCCAGCGTCACCATGTCGGCCGCGAAGCCTGGAGCCAAAACCTGGACACGATAGGAATCCGATGCCGCCTGGCGAAAAATCGCGAGCCCTTCGGCGGAGGTGCTTTGAACTGCAGTCGGAGCGGGTTTACCCAGCTTGAGTAATTGAACCTCGGCGCCCGCGACGGCGGCATCCTGCGGATCGACAACTTTGATTTTGATTTCGGCGGAAGCGATGGGCGTCAGGATGGGCACCAGACCGATGGCCAACAGAAAACTAGCGAACAGACGGGAAAAGCGCATGCACGTCTCCTTTATCACGCGAAAGGGTTGTGTGGACGGTTCACGCCGGTCTCCTGGCTTTGCGAGTCAGGATGTGAGCTTTCGCTCGAATGAGCCTTGGCCCAGTGAGTTTTGGCCCAGCATCCGGTTACTACAGCCGGCCTTCCCAGGTTTTCATTTCCGATACCCAGTGACCGGTTGCGGCTTCCTCGCTTACAGTTGCGCGGCAGCGCGGGAATTGCACCCGCTTCCCATAGCGCCAGCTTGTCGCCGGCCTACGATCATGCGCGAACCTACATATTGAGAAAGAACAAAAACAGCAGCCCAGCAAATTTACCGGGCACTCCGATACAAAGTCAAACGCTGGTGTGGGACTGGCGGCCGGGTGAGGACGCCCGGTTCTCCACTTGTTAGTTCTTAATGATGGGGAACTCCGGCGATCCTACTTGCGCGACGTGCTCCTCGGCGAAGCGGGTGACGCGGTCGAGCGCTGCTTGCAACTGCCGATGAAACTCCGCCATCTGGGCGTCCATTTCCGCCTCGGCGGCTGCGCCGGGAACTGGCATCTTGGCGCTGAAGCGCACGAACGCTCGCGAAAATGGCTTCGGGATCATCAGCGCATCCCACGTATTCAGCACCCAGGCATCGCTGAGCGCCACGTAGAACGCCGCCATCGGAAACGCGCTGGCGCGCGCCAGCAGCACCGGGCCCGGCTTGGCCACATACTTCGGGCCGCGTGGACCGTCAATCGTAAACGCAACCAGGTTGCCTTGTTCCAGCTGGCTTCGCAAGCCGAGCAGGGCTTTCGCGCCGCCGCGGCTGCTCGACCCTCGCACCGCGACGAAGCCAAGTTTTTCAATGGTCCGAGCGATGTATTCCCCGTCGAAGCTGCGGCTCACCATGACTGCGATGCCGATCTTTCTCCATAGCCACGCGCTCGGGAACACTGCCCGGTGCCAGAAAGAGTAGATCACCGGTTTTTCGTAAATCGCGTCCGGCGGCGAAGGCGGCTCTTCCCACGATATGGAATAGCGAAGAGTCGGACCGATCAGCGAAATGGCCAGATAGGTCGCCCAGCTGATGAACCACAAAAGAATTCTTTGAGCGAGCGAGAAGCGGGGCGTTTCCAAAACAGAGGGCGGCTCAGGCTCGACGGCGGCGGAAGAAGAACTCACGCCGATATTGTAGCCGGGTCAGAAGGTTTAACTGAAAGCTGACAGGCGAGAGGTGACAGCGGCTTCTACGCTTCCAGGTAGGCCTCAATCCACTCTTTGAGCCGTTGCCGCCGTTCGTCGGTCGGGTCAAAACGAATCCCGAATGTCTTATTGCTTTTCTTCCAAGTCACGTACCCGCGCACCCAGACGCGCGGCAGCGTCAGCAAAGAAAACGACACTTCCACCAGGCTCCCTTGTTCCGGCACGTGACTGCCCTTGAGCGACATTCCCCCCGAGCTGATCTCCTGGCTGGTGGTGGTTATGCGGCCGCCGTCGGTCACCACGACCACAACCTCGGTCATGACGGGGATACGCACATAGCGGCGGAACTCGTGCAGCACCAACATTCGAGTCGAGCGCACCAGCTTCATTGCGGCGGAGCGTTCCAAGGGCTCGTGAAACACCGCGTTGATGCACAACTTCGAATAGCGCATGGCATCCTGTGCGGTCCCGCCCAGGCCGTAAATGACGATCCGGTTGTTGGAAGCCGAGCTTCGCGCCAGCTCGATGATGCTGCCGGCTGCTTCTCCCAGGGGTAACACGCAGGCCTCGAACTTTTCGCGTTGCAGGCGATCCGCGTGTTCGCGCTCAATCGAAATCGTTTCAATTCCATATTGACGGAAACACTCGGTGATCAGCTGCGCAGACGCCTCGGGCAAATCAAACAGCGCGACGCGCGCAGTCGTCTTGCGATGCGCGGGATGAGGGGCGAGAACGGTAACAGTCGAAGTAGGCATGAGTCCCAGGGAATGAACTCCTCTAAAAGCCCATTCTGGCGTGTCTTTTCACGGCTGCATAGGTTTCGAAGGGCTTAGCCCCTGTCCTAAAGTGCCATTACGGAAGCTGTACTTGGGACGATTACACCCTGCTCCCTTCGTTTCTCTCCGCTCCATAGAAACGAGGCTTGTCCGTCCAGGGAGACGCGGCAAGCCGCGTCTCTACCTGTGTTCAGGTAAGATGTTGCCATCCTTGCATCCGTAGCCGCAGTCCAAAAATGATTACTCTCAATGACATCCAGTCGGCCGTGCGCCGTATTCGCAACTTCATCTACCTTTCGCCGTGCGCGCGTTCGGAGACGTTTTCCGAATCCACCGCCAACCACGTCTATTTGAAGCTCGACAACCTACAGCGAACCGGCTCTTTCAAAGAGCGCGGCGCGCTGAACAAGTTGCTCCTGCTCAGCCCCGAAGAACGCGCCCAGGGCGTGATCGCGGCCTCGGCCGGAAATCACGCCCAAGGCGTGGCCTACCATGCCGGGAAGCTTGGCATCCGGGCCCAGATTTTCATGCCCCTGACCACGCCTCTGATCAAGGTCTCGGCGACGCGCGGTTACGGCGCGGATGTGGTTCTGCACGGCGCGAACTACGACGAAGCTTTCGAAGAGTCCGTGCGCCGCAGCCAGGCTGAGCACCTCACCTTCGTGCATGCCTTCGATGACGACGCCGTCATCGCGGGGCAGGGCACCATCGGTCTGGAACTCATGGAGCAGCATCCTGCCCTGGAAGCCGTCATCGCCCCCATCGGCGGCGGCGGTCTGATTGGCGGCATGGCCTGCGCGCTGAAAGAAACGAATCCCAAAATTCAAGTTTTCGGAGTGCAGCCTTCGCGCCTGCCGTCGATGAAAGTTGCCGTCGCGGAAGGTAAGCCGGTGACGCTCATGGCGGCCTCCACCATCGCCGATGGCATTGCCGTGCGCCGGGCCGGAGACCGCACGCTGCCGCTGGTGCAGAAGTACGTGGACGACATCGTTACCGTCGAAGAAGAAGAAATCGCCAACGCCATCCTGCTGCTGCTGGAACGCGAGAAGACTCTGGCCGAAGGCGCGGGCGCGGCAGCCATCGCCGCTCTGGTCAATCGCAAGCTGCCCTTGGTCGGGAAGAAAGTTGCGGTGCTCGTCTGCGGCGGAAACATTGACGTTACGCTGCTCTCACGCATCATCGAGCGCGGCCTCGTCAAAGATGGACGTCTGGTGCGGCTGCGCGTTCACCTGCCCGATTATCCCGGCGCGCTCAATCGCCTCACATCAATTCTGGCGCAGCATCGCGCCAATATCGTCGAGACGGACTACGACCGCGCTTACCACGGCGTAGGGCTGGGTGAGACCGCCATCGAAATCACCATGGAAACTCGCGGCCCTGACCACATTGCAGAAATTATTTCGGCTTTGGGGGCGGCGGGATACACGCAGGAGCGGGTGCTGTAGGGTTTCACCGCCGAGACGCGAAGGCCGCCGAGGAAATCGCTCTTAGCTCTTGGCTTCTGCTAAAAGCCAAGAGCTAAAAGCCAAGAGCGATTTTGTTGGCGTCTCGGCGGTGAGCGTCACTCAAACTGTTTTCGAAATCTCTCCAACTGATCCTTCACTTCCCCAACTTCTCGCCGCAATTCCACCACTTCTTCTTCCAGCCGCGCGATGCGCTCCGCATTTGCCGGATTGCGCTCAACCGCGGCGCCGGCCTGCGCCGGCCCTTCCGCTTCCACCACATCCCCGGCAAGCAGATGCGCATATCGCGATTCTTTCGTTCCCGGCTGGCGCGGCAGCACCTTCGCCAGCGGCGGATCGCGCTGCATCAACTTTTGCACTGCCGATTGCACATCCTCCAGCGTTTCGAAGCGGTGCATGCGCTCGGCTCGTCCACGGAGTTCGCCCGGGGTCTGCGGACCCCGCAGCAGCAGCACGCACAGCACCGCAGTCTCGGCACGCGTGAAGTTGAATACCTCCTGCAAGCGCTGCTCGTACTTGGTCACGCGGCTGTCGGCGCCGCGGGCGGGCCCAGCGAGGCGCTGCTCCTGCAGACTTTCCAGCGCGTCGCGCACCGCATCTTCGTTCAACTGCATCACCGGATCGCGATTCGACTTCTGGTTGCAGGCATTCACCAGCGCGTTCAGCGACAGCGGATAGTACTCCGGCGTGGTAATGTCCTTTTCGATCAGCGACCCCAGCACGCGCACTTCGTTTTCCGTCAACTTGAATTCCATGGATTTCATTCATTGTACCGAGTCGCACGGTGGAGGGACGGGCGTCTCGCCCGCCTGCCCTGAGCGAAGCCGAAAGGATCCAGCCGAGCGGTAACGCCCGGCTCTCCGCCAGCAAGCTGGGGTTGACGGCAGGCCTGAGCGAGCCTCAACGCCGCACACGGTATACTCGATAGTTTGCCGGACGCATCCAACAGAACCAGTCGCCAGCCGGAGTTGTCAGTTTCGGACGGAAGGCACTGTTCCGGGGCTGCTGAGTTCAGGTTGGGCAGAATGCAAGTCGCTGCCGGACGGGTACTGGCAACTGGGTACTGGCAACTGGCAACTGTAGTTCAAGGAGGACTCGTGAGGAAATACCTGGGAGTTTTGGCCGGCGTGGCTGCGCTATGTGTGATGTCGTGGGCGCAGGTTCCTGCTCCAACTCCCACTCCAGATCAAGTTCCGGCCCAGGCACCAACCCCCGAGCCAACTCCACTTCCCACTCCCACTCCAACCGCCATCCCCGCGAAGGCGGCGCCCCAGTATCCGCGCTTCGAAGTGTTTGGCGGCGGTACGTACGCCGAGACCGGGTTTTTCAACGCCGGATACTGGGCGGGATTGGCGGGGTGGGACGCTTCTCTGGGTGCGAACGCGACCAGTTGGCTGGGGTTCGTAATGGAAGGCGGCCAATACTTCGGAACCTCACGGATCCCGAGTCTTGTGCCGTCGCCGTTTCCATCGGGTCAATTTTTCGAGCCGACGCCGTCTCCCACGTTCAACGTGGCGACGCGAGAGTACAACATTCTTTTCGGCGCGCAATTTTTCCGCCGCAAGTATCGACTCCTTACCCCGTTTGGCGAAGTCCTGTACGGGCACCAGGGCGTACGCGGCGTGGCGACCCCTCAGACGGGTGCTTTCGTCACGGAAATCGGAACTGGCCGGACGATAGTGGTGGGCGGCGGCTTCGATCGCAAAATCAGCCGGCGTCTCTCGGTGCGGTTCAAGGCCGATTATTTCCAGACCGCCACCGATTTCTCCCTTCCCGGCAAGCAGAAGCAGGACAACTTCCGGTTCTCGGCGGGCATTGTCTTCGGCAATGTGCACAAGAAGAGGCGCACGCTTGAGGACGAAACTATGCCCGAACCGTAGGGCGGGCGGCCGGCCGATCGCTCGTGGTAATTAGCGAAAGACGAAGAGCGAACCGCGAGCCCCGACTAACGGCGCAGCAAATCGCTCAGCGGCTCGGCTTTGGTCCGCAGTTCGTCGGCGAAATCGGAGCCTTTTTCGACCACTTTCTCGAAACGGTCTCGCGCTTCGTCCGTCCAGCTGGAGACGGTTCCCAGGGCGTCATCGCAGGAGCGCCGCAGGTCCTTCCGCAGCTGTCGCCCGGTCTTCGGAGCGAGCAACAGACCGACGGCGGCGCCTACGCCAAGCCCGATCAGCAGAAAAGTAACTGCTGTGCCGACCATGCCGTCCGAACTCTCGTATTTTCCAATGCGCATACAAACCTCCTGATCTTCTCTATTCTAGACCCGAATGTTTGAATTGGTAATTTTGTAATTGTGTAATTTGGTATTTGGCTCTGCATCCTGGGTTTCCAAATTGCCAAATTACACAATTGCCAAATTACCAATTCCCTTGCGGCCGGGTTTCCACAACCTTCTCCGGCTGTGTAAAATAAAGTTTTGTTCCCAAGTGCGGCGGAAGCCCGGGCGAGCTTCACTCCAGCAGGCTAAAATGGGCCCGCTGGAGACTCCGGACCTGCCCCGCTGCCAGAATTCCTAGCAGAGTGAAGGAGATGTAAACCAGCAATGTCGATTCCAGCGACCCAACTCCGTCCCGGCATGATCATCAAGCACAACAATGATTTGCATTCCGTGTTCAGCGTCGAACACCGTACGCCGGGCAACCTGCGTGCCTTCATACAGGCCAAACTGCGCAACCTGCGCACCGGCGCCATGTTCGAGCACCGTTTTCGCTCGCCTGACCCCATCGATAAAGTCAACGTCGATGAGGTCAACATGGAGTTTCTGTATGCCGATGGCGACAGCTACTATTTCATGGACACGGAAAACTACGAGCAGACCCACCTAACCCGCGACACGCTGGGCGACGCGGTGGATTACCTGACGTCGAACCTCCAGATCAAGGTGGAGTTTTTTGATGGCAAGGCGGTGGGTATCGAGCTGCCGCAGACCGTGGTATTGACCGTGACGGAAGTCGAGCCCGGACTGAAGAGCGCAACCGCCTCGAGTGTGACCAAGCCGGCGAAGACCGAAACCGGCCTCATCGTACAGGTGCCGCCGTTCATCAACGAAGGCGAGAAGATCAAGGTCGATACGGCGGAAGGCACGTATTTGTCGCGAGCGCAGTAGTCCAATTTGTGATTTGTAATTGGCAATTGGAAAAGCAAACACGCGAAGGCGCCCAGTTACGAATTACAAATCACAAACTATCTCCACATGTCTTCTGCAGAGCGAATCCCCGTCTTGGCCCGCCGCTTTCTGGTGCGCGGACGTGTTCAAGGCGTCGGCTTCCGCTGGTTTGCCGAACGTGAGGCTCACATCCTGCAAATTGCAGGATGGGTGCGCAACAATCCCGATGGCAGTGTCGAGGTGCTGGCCATGGGAACGCGCGAGCAGTTGTCCGGAATGCGATCGCGGTTGCGCGAAGGGCCGCGCGCGGCGCGGGTGGATGACGTAGAAGAATCCGAGGCCGAGCCAGTCGCGGGACTCAATTCATTTCAAGTTCGAGGAGCTTAACCCTACAATGCAAACCAAGATGGCGACCCAGCTGCCGACCAAGCCAGTAGATTGCGAAGGGTTGAAGAAGCTGATCCGGGAGGTGCCCGACTTTCCGAAAAAGGGCATCCTGTTCTACGACATCACCACGCTGCTCAAGGACAAAGTCGGCTTCGCGCGGTTGATTGACGCGCTTTCGGCAAACTACATCGGCAAGGAGATCGACCTGGTGCTGGGCATGGAGGCCCGCGGATTTATCTTCGGCCCAGCGCTCGCCTACCGGCTGAACGCGGGATTCGTTCCTGTCCGCAAGCCGGGAAAGCTGCCTGCCGAAACGCTGAAGATCAGCTATGAGCTCGAATATGGGAGCAACGCGTTGGAGGTTCACAAAGACGCCATCAGAAAAGGTGAGCGCATTCTGATCGTGGACGACCTGCTGGCCACCGGCGGAACGGCGGTCGCGACTGCGGAACTGGCTAGGGGCCTAGGCGCCCAGATTGCAGGATTGGCGTTTGTTGTGGAACTCGATTTTCTGAAAGGTCGCGAAAGGCTGGCGAAGTATGACGTGTTCTCGCTGCTGCACTATGATCACTAGAACATGATCACTAGAAAACGGCCATCGCGCTGGCCAATTCTCGCCGCTTAGCTTCCCGTTACTTCACCAGGTGTACTACGGCCCGGAATAGACCTGTCCAAATCGCCAGGCTGACTACCAGCGATGCGGAGTAAGAGAAGATGGCAATCCAGTTCCAATGAACACATCTTTCGCTTTCGCGGATAAACATGGGGGAGGGCGCTCCTAAGTTAATCAAATGAATTTGCAATTGACTGCCCGTTTGCGCGTCTCTCGCAAGTAATTGAAAACATTCGCTTGGTTTCTCGGCCCGCCTCTTGAAGGTGGGTGAAATCGTGATGCTACCCGAGAAATTTGCTCGGTTGCTGCCGAGAGCAGGAGCCTAAATCCTGACGTCGGAACCGCTTCCGCCGCGCGGCGGCCTCGCACTCGGGGACGGCCGGAGATGGTGTAAGCTAGGTCCTTCGACGGACGATTTCATGAGTTCGATCCAGCGTTCGATTCAAAGTTCGACGCGGCACTTCTTCCTGCTGGTGGCCACACTGGTGGGCGCGTTCGGAGCCGATTCCAGCCCGCTCCCACCTTCCATCACCACGGCGCCACTCTCAGTTGACCAGGTCGTGAACAATCTCGTCCGCAACGATGAAGAGCGGGCACGGGCTCTGCGCCACCTCGAATCCACCCGCGTCTATCGCCTTTCCTATCGCGGATTCCCGGGCGATCGCGACGCGGAAATGACGGTGGAGGCCACGTATGACAGTCCTGCAACCAAGAACTTCAAAGTCATCTCCGAAACCGGATCGAAGCTGATCATCAACCGCGTGTTCAACAGATTGCTGGAGAGCGAAAAAGAGGCCGCGGAACCGGAAATGCACGCCCGCACGCTGCTGAACCGCGACAACTACGACTTCGCGCTGGTCGGCTACGAGTCCTCGGGCGCCAATTCCTCCGGCAAGGACCCTCAATACGTGCTGGCGGTTTACCCGAAGGCGAAAAGCAAGTACGTCTATCGCGGCAAAGTGTGGGTCGACGCAACCGATTTTGCCGTGACGCGCATTGACGCCGAGCCGGCTCAGAATCCTTCATTCTGGACGAAGAAAAACGAGGTTCATCACGAGTATATGAAGGTGCAGGATTTCTGGCTTCCCCGGTACAACGAGTCTGTGAGCTACATCCGGCTGGGCGGGCGCGCGACGCTGACGATTGACTACAACAATTATCGTGTGGGCGCTTTGCGGCTGTCGGAGAACGCCACGAAAGCATCATCTTCCGGCGTGAGCGCTCGCTAGAGAGGCGCTTGCGGAGGGACAGCCGCCTTTCAGGTTTCAGGCGTTAGGTTTGCAGGTCTCAGAATTTGGTTTTCCGGACACCTCAGACCTAACACCTGAGACGTAACTGGCGGTAGTACAATCCCGCCATGGATAGCCTGATCCAGCCGGGTGCAAATCCCACGACGGAGCGGCAGGAGTCCAGCCTCCGTCCGATCCTTGTCGGGATCGTCATCGTCGGGATCGTGGTCGGCGTCCTGGCGTTGATTTTCCGCGCCGAGCAGAAAAAGCCCGCCGCACCTCCAGCGTATGCCGCGAACCTGAAATTCTCGGACCTGAAGACAAGCGCCGCGCAGAATTTTGTGGGCGCAACCGTCAGCTATATCGATGGCGCCATCACCAACACCGGCGATAAGACCGTCATCCACGCGGTGGTGCAGATCACGTTCAAAGACGATATGGGGCAGACGGCGCAGCGCGAGGAACTTCCCATCCGCGTGCTGCGCACGGGCGGACCATACGACGAAGCCGTGGACCTCAACCTGTCGCCGCTCGCGCCCGGCGAGAGCAAACCTTTCCGCCTGACCTTCGAGAACATCTCGGCCCAGTGGAACCACGCCTATCCGGATCTGCAGATCACGCAGATCACGGTGAAGTAAGGTCAGAGGTTAGAGGTCAGATGGCAGAGGTAAGGACCTTCGGCTTGGGTCTTCACCTCTGCCATCTGACCTCTGACCTCTGACCTCCGCAATGGTCCCCTCCGTTACAATGGCCTCGTGCCCGACGTGAAACCATTCCGTCTTACGGAGTCCGTAAAAGCCGCGGGTTGAGCGTCCAAGCTGAGTCCGGCGGCGCTGGACACGGTGCTTGGGAAATTAGCCCGGCAACAGGACCCGAATGTGCTAGTCGGCTTCGATCACGCCGACGACGCCGGCGTGTATCTGCTCACGCCCGAGACGGCGCTGGTACAGACGGTGGATTTTTTCACGCCCATCGTGGACGATCCTTACACCTTCGGCCAGATCGCGGCTACCAACGCGCTCAGCGACGTCTATGCCATGGGGGGAAAGCCGCTGACTTCGCTGGCCCTTGTCTGTTTTCCCGAAAAAGGCGATCTCGAAATTCTGGAGCGCATACTGGCCGGCGGCTTGTCGAAGATGATCGAGGCCGGATGCACGGTGGTGGGCGGCCACAGCATCCGCGATGAAGAAACGAAATTCGGATACTCCGTCACTGGGGTGATTGATCCCCATCGCGTGCTGACCAATCAGGGGGCGCAACCCGGCGATCGGTTGCTGTTCACCAAGCCGCTTGGCACAGGTGTAATTTCGACGGCGATAAAAAAGGGCGTTGCCAGACAGGAGTGGATCGACGCGGCAGTGAAGTCGATGACTACTTTGAACAAGGCGGCGGCTGGGGTAATCACCGGTGTGGGGACGGGCGACCCTTCGACAAGCTCAGGGCAGGCTCTCGCCGGTCCGGCCGAGCGCAGCTCGGCAGCGAACGACCAACGACCAACGACCAAAGACTCCTTCACTGTGCATGCCCTCACCGACGTCACCGGGTTCGGCCTGATCGGCCACGCTCGCGAATTGACGCTCGGATCGGGCGTCAGCCTCGTCTTTCACTGGGCGCACATTCCGGTGCTCGAGGGCGCGCTCGATTGCATCCACGCAGGCTACATTCCCGGCGGACTGAAAGCGAATCGTGACTTTGCCGAATGCCTGGTCGAGTACGATCCGTTGGTGCCCGACGACATCCGCATGCTGCTTTTCGACCCGCAAACCGCCGGAGGCCTGCTGATCTCGGTCTCCGCCGAAGAAGCTGGTCGGCTCGTGCGCGCGCTGCACGATGCCGGCGTTCCCGCCGTCGAAATCGGCGAAGTGTTACCGCACACGAAGCCTCTCATCCGCGTCACTTCCTGAGTGTGTTTCCTGCTAGCCTGCGTTGATTAGTCCCCAGATGTAGGCCAGGTGGTGGTCATCGTGCTCTGCCACAAAGTACAGATGGTCCACCAGCCGCATGGGTACTTTCAGACGTGGATGGATCGAGGTGCGGGCGAACATTGCAGGATCGATCCTTTCCACCCGGCTCAGCAGTCGTGAGCGCGCACTTCGAAATTCAGCCAGAATTTCTTCGATTGGGCGCAGGTTGTGCTGCGCTTCGCTGGTCTTCCGATTGCTCAGGTCAGCCACGGTAAGCTGGGATGCTCCCGTCAGGTAGTCATCTCTCAGGTAATCATCGACCCGCGCCATCCATAGAGGTTCCAGGTCCGGCAAGTGCCCGGCATGTTCCTGGGCCGACCACTTGTCATGTTCGCGGGGCTTCCTAACCAGGACGTCGCGATCGGCGCCGCGGACGATTTCTTCCAGCCGGGCCGGCGTGCCTCGCAAACGCGCGCACAGGTTCGGATGTTGCTCCACCGGAAAGGTGAAGTCAAACTTCCGTTCAAACCACATCGGCGGTGGATTCATGGCTGCACGCTACTCAATTCATGCCTCCCTACAAGATGCCCATGCAAGCGGGAGCGATGCAATTCGCGCGGCATAGACTGCAGACGGAGCATCCGCCGTGGACGCGCGATCCGGAAGAGATGATGAATCTTGTGACGCGTAGCTTCTCTGTTTCCGGCAGTGTTGTTTTCAGGCGGCTTCGCTGCAAGCAGGGTCAGCTGCCGCGAGCCTTGTCTCGCATGCGCTGGACGAAGCTGGGTACGTGCACCACGGCGCGCCCGACCGTGCCGCTTCCGATCTCCTCGGTGCCGTCGTGGGCTCGGACGCGCATGATATAGAAGCGCCCGTCGAACGATTCCAGTTCCGCCTCGGCTTGAATTCGCACTCCGATTCCGCTGGCCGCCAGGTGTTCGACGTGGATCGAGATCCCCACCGTGATTTCACCCTCGTCACAAAACGGTTGCAGCGCATGGAAGCAGGCCGTTTCCATCAGCCGAATCATGTCGGGAGTCGAATACACGGGGGGCAACTCCGGATGATGGGCGGCGATAGTGTGCTTCAACTCGACGGTTTCAGCCGCCTCGCCGCGCACGCCGATAGGGATGGGTCGGGGCATTCTTGCTCAAAAATGGATTGTAGATGAAATGGGGACCGACTCGCGAGACTCGTAGAGACACGGCTTCCCGCGTCTGAAACAGGGCAAGCCCGTCTCTACAGGTTGATTTCTTGCTTCTGCTTTGAAACTACGCCGCCACCTGTGCCATGCGGCGCGCCTCGAAGCCATCCAGCACGGTCCATAAAGCTTGGGCCGCTCTCTCGGCGGCAGCCAATGCTTTTTCGGCTGTCTCCGGATTGGCCTTGACCCGCTTCTCCAGTTGCGTGCGCCACACCTGAGCGTGAAACACGTCGGCGGTGGCGTGCAAAGTGAAATAGCCGCGGGTCTTTTCATCGGCGCCGTAGAGTTCGCGCAGGACGCGATCTTTCTCTTGCGCCAGGCGCGGGACCTGCGATTCGTAGGCATAGAAAGCCGCCAGCGCTTCTTCCGGAGTGCCTTCGCCGGCTACACGCTGGAACCAGGAGATGAGCTTGCGAACCTCCCCAACCGGCCGCCGTTTCGGAATGCGGCCTCCGCCCACGCCCTCGACAAAATCGAGCCACAATTCGGAGTGTGAACGCTCCGGCTCGACGAAGGAATCTTCGCCGCCCTTCTCATCGGCCATGTTGGCGAGAACGGCGCGGCGCAGTTCGCCATCTTCCAACCGAAGGGCAAGCTGTGCCAGATAGCCCGGGAACGCCTCCACGTGAGAATAGTAATCCTCGGCGTAGGCGCGCAGATCGTTGTCGGTCAGTTCGCCCGCCGACCAGGCCTGGTAAAAGGGATGACAGAGCAAGTCGTATTGATGAATGCGTTCTTCGAGCAGAGAGAGAAATGGCTTTGTTTCCATGATGTTAGTTTCCATAAATGCACCCCGATAACTCCTAACTATACCGTTGCGACGGGCGAATCACAAGGACGGGCGTTAGAAGCGCGTGCCCGGGCCACACTCTCGCTGTCTGAGCGTAGAACATTGCTACAATTAGCGAAGCAGTACTCTCTCCGTTGTCGTGGGTGTTGAACAACCGCACATGCAGGCGTTTGACGAACATTTCGAGGTGGTGGTGGTGGGCGCTGGCCATGCGGGATGCGAAGCGGCTATGGCGGCGGCTCGCATGGGGCTGAAGACGGCTCTCTATACGCTGAACGTCGATCTGATTGCGCAGATGTCGTGCAATCCAGCCGTTGGCGGCATCGCCAAGGGGCACCTGGTGCGGGAAGTGGATGCGCTGGGCGGCATCATGGGCGAAATCACGGACGCCGTGGGAATTCAATTCCGCCTGCTTAATACTTCGCGTGGACCTGCCGTCTGGTCGCCGCGGGCGCAGTGCTGCAAGCAGGCCTATCGCCTGAAGATGCGCGAAGTGCTGGAGTTGCAGGCGAATCTGAAGATCAAGCAGGCGGAAGTCGCGGATGTGATAGTGGAGCGGCCGTCAGCCGTCAGCTCTCAGCTCTCAGCTACACCCGACTCTACTGAGAACCGAGAACTGAGAACTGAGAACTGCATTCGCGGCATCCTGCTGCGCGATGGGCGGCGCGTTTCGGCGGATGCGGTCATCATCACTACTGGGACTTTTCTTAACGGGCTGATTCACTGCGGGGAGCAGCAGTATCCGGCGGGACGTTCGGGAGAACCGGCTGCGGTTCTGCTGGGCGAAGCGCTCAAGAAGCTGGGGCTGCGTGGATGCCGGCTCAAGACGGGGACGCCTCCGCGGCTCGACGGGCGCACGATTGACTGGTCGCGGTTCGAGCAGCAGCCGGGCGATTTGGATCCGACTCCGTTCAGCTTTCGTACCCGGCGGGTTGCGCATCACGACTCGCAGGTGCCGTGCTACATCGCTTTTACTACCGAGGAGACGCATCGCATCATTCGCGAGAACGTGCATCGTTCGCCGATGTACAGCGGACAGATTCACTCGACGGGGCCGCGGTATTGTCCGTCGATTGAAGACAAGATCGTCAAGTTTCCCGACAAACTGACGCACCAGCTCTTTTTGGAACCCGAGGGCCTGAACACGCATGAGATCTACGTGAACGGCATGAGCACTTCGCTGCCGATTGATGTGCAACTGGCGATTCTGAAGTCGATTCCGGGGCTTGAAAGCGCGGAGATGATGCGGCCCGGCTACGCGATTGAGTACGATTCGATTGACCCCACGGAACTCAAGCGCACGCTGGAAACGAAAAAGATCGCGGGACTGTTTCTCGCGGGGCAGATCAATGGGACGTCGGGGTACGAAGAGGCGGCGTGCCAGGGAATCATGGCCGGGATTAACGCAGCGCTGCAGGTGAAGAAAGAGTCTCCGCTGGTGCTCGACCGCACGGAAGCGTACACGGCTATTCTGATCGACGACTTGATTTCGAAAGGCACCAAAGAGCCTTACCGGATGTTTACCTCGCGCGCGGAGTTCCGGTTGCACCTGCGGATCGACAACGCCGACCGGCGGCTTACTCCGCATGGACGGCGGGTGGGGCTGATCTCGGGTGAAGCATGGGCGGAATTCGGGGCGAAACAGCGGCGGCTGGAGGAAGTGAAGCAGGTGCTGGAGAGGACGAAGCTGACGGCTGCGATGGCGGCGCAAATCGAGCTGGCCCCACTCGATCTGGCTTCCGCCGTAGGGCAGCCTTTGGCGCAACTGCTGAAGCGGCCGGAGATCACTATCGAGCAACTGGCCCCGGCTCTCAAAGATCTCGTGCCGCGGTTTTTTCAGAGAAACTCCTCGTCGAGCTCGGCGTCCTCTGCGGTTGATTCCGTTTCAGTTCATCTTTCGTCTGAAATTCGCAATGAGCTTAAGTCGGTCGAAACTGAGATCAAGTATGCTGGATACCTCGACCAGCAGCAGCGTGCTATCGAACGGTTGAAGAAGGCTGAGCAGCGGCGCATTCCGGATTGGTTCGATTACCGGGCAGTCAGCGGGTTGTCGCGCGAAATGCAGGAGAAGCTCGGAAAAGTCGTTCCGCAGACGCTTGGCCAGGCGTCGCGCATTCCTGGCGTGACGCCCGCGGCCGTCTCGCTGATCAATGTTTACATCGAGATTCAGGCGCGGCGGCGCGAGCAGACGGCGGCGCTGTAGCTCGGTTTCTGCACGGCGGATCGCATCGCCTTTCGCCAAGCAGAGACAGGACACTCAAGCGGCAAGAGCGTAGCGGTTATCGGCATGCATCAGGATCCGCATCATTTCGTGGAAGCTCGCAATCTCGAAGTTCAGGATTGAGCGGTTATGCACCAGCCCTTCGACGACCGGTCGAGAGGGACTAAACAGCTTGAATTGAATATTATGGTCGCGCGCCCAGCGATCGAGGAACGCGAGCATCCCCAGGCCGCCACCGCCAATCGCTTTTACTTCGGAAAGATCCAGCGCAATAACGCGGCCGGTTACCTGGGCTCGCACAACATCGCGAAGCTTGAAAACCTCTTCGCTGCGGACGATCCTGCCTTTGCACTCAATCACCGTCAGGTGGTTCAGATTCTCGACGTGTATGGCTAGCATGGGATCCTCCTCCAGACTAGTTAGTCATTGGTTCCGTTATCAAAGAAAGCAAGAACCCTGCCAAAAGTTGATCGGCCTTATTTTTCAGCGTGATACAAAAGAATGGAGGGGGAAACCGGGAATTTTCGGGAGGCCGGCAGGGTAACGTATACCAGGACCGATTACCTCTGTAAGCACAGAATCTTCTAGCCATTTACCTCTGAATATGTACAATTTAGGTGCGTCTGACTTTGCGGCTGTTCAGCAGCACCCTGCTCTAAAGCGCGACCTGCCTGAGCGTGATCTGCCTGCAATATCCTGCGAGTTCCAGCGCACACTTCAACCCAAAAGGAACACAGCTACATCATGGAAACCGGAACAGTAAAGTGGTTTAACGATGCCAAGGGCTATGGTTTTATCAGCCGCCAGAATGGCGAGGACGTTTTCGTTCACTTCTCCGCCATCCAGGCAAACGGGTTTCGCAGCCTGCAGGAAGGTCAACAAGTTCAGTTCGACGTCGTGAAAGGCCCCAAGGGCTGGCAGGCAGAGAACGTCAAAGGCGTCTAGGCCACAACCAAAATTCGGAAAAAGAAGGCGGCCCGCACCGGCCGCCTTTCTTTTTGGCCGAAGGATGGGATAGTGGAGCGACGGGCGTCTCGCCCGTCCAAGCAACTTGGGGGCCGGGCGGGGACGCCCGGCTCTCCGTTTCACGCCGCCTGCTCCGCCTCGGCGACCGTCCCGTAAAAACGAAAGAAATTTTCCACCCGGGTGACTTCGAGAGCATGGTGAATCCGCTGATTCACACCCACCAACCCCAGACTGCGTCCATCTTTTTGTCGCGTGACATGGGCGCCGACGAGCGCTCCAATCCCCGAGGAATCCGCCAGTGGGACATCCGTGAAGTCGAGGATGAGCGCGCGCGAGTTGTCGGCGCGCAACTTGGATTGAAAGCCGAATAGATTCATAAGGGTCAGCGGTCCAGAAAGGCGCAGGATGCGGATTCCCTCCCGCGACCCGGGAA
Source organism: uncultured Acidobacteriaceae bacterium (assembly GCA_963779995.1). GTDB lineage: Bacteria > Acidobacteriota > Terriglobia > Terriglobales > Acidobacteriaceae > Acidiflorens. Next base: position 251,031 of record CAVZZY010000005.1, read on the forward strand.
GATCCTCGATTTGCAACGGCTGATCGGGCATGCCAGAAATGTTAACGGCGAATTATACGGCAAATGTTAAAAACAGGTGAATTCCGGAGTTGAGATTCGGGCGCGGGTGCACGTCACCAAACTCAACGTCTTTACCACAGGGGGCACTGAGAAACACAGGGAAACCTGCCTTCCCCGTGTTCCTCACTGCACCCTGTGGTGAAGAACTTTCACAGCCTCTATTCACCGCCGACCGTGAGTCCATCGATGCGGATGGTTGGCGAGGCTACGCTGCCGCGGAATTCCAGGTCGCTGCCTATCTCGGAAATATTGCAGAACATATCTTTGAGATTGCCGGCGACCGTGATCTCTTCGACGGGGTAGGCGAGTTCGCCGTTGACGATCCACATGCCGGAGGCGCCGCGGGAGTAATCGCCAGTGACCAGGTTGGCGCCGTGGCCGAGAAACTCGGTTACATAGAGGCCGTCTTTGATCTCCGCGATAATCTGGTTCTGCGTTTTGGTTCCCGGTTCGAGAAAATAATTCCCCGGCCCGATCCCCGGCGTTCCGGCGAGTCCGCGAGACGCGTTGGCCGTGGTCTCGAGCCCCAGCTTCTTCGCCGTGTACGTGTTCAGCAGATACGATTTCAGAATTCCGTTTTCAATCACTACGGTGCGGCGCGTGGGAATGCCTTCGCCATCGAAGGGCGTGGTGCCGAAGCCGCCGGGCATGGTGCCGTCATCGACGACGGTTACGTTTACTCCGGCAATTTTCTGGCCGAGTTTACCCGCCAGGAAGGAGGCTCCGCGATAGACCGAGTCGCCATTTACGCCCTCGAAAATATGTTCGAGCATGGAGCTTGCGACCATGGGATCGAGCACCACCGGCACATGCGCGGTCTTCACCTTGCGAGCGCCCAGGCGCCGCAGCGTGCGGCGCGCCGCTTCTTTTCCCACCTGCTCCGCCGAGTCGAGTTTGGCCAGGCTGCGCGCAACAGAAAACCAGTAATCGCGCTGCATGCCACCGTTTGCGTCTTGCGCGATGGGCACCACCGCGACCGAACAATACGACCGCCGGTATTCGCCGACAAAGCCGTGAGAATTCGCCAGCACTTTTCTGCCGGTGGCGGCGTCGAACGATCCGCCCTCGGAGTTCTTGATGCGGGGATCGGCGTCGAGCGCGGCCTTTTCGGCGCGGCGCGCGTACTCGATGCGCTCGGGGCCGGGCAGCGAGTAAACGTCCTCGTGATAAAGATTGAGGTCGCCGGAGAGCGATCCGAGTTTGCCGGCTTCGGGAATTCCGGCGTGCGGATCTTCAGAACAGATCTTCGCAAGTTCGAGCGCGGACTTCAACATGCGCTCGATGCCAGCGGCGGAAAAATCGCTGGAATAGGTGCTGGCCGCGCGCTGTCCGAAGAAGACGCGTACGCCAATGGCGCGCGAGCCCGACTCCTTCAGGGTTTCGACCTGGCCCAACCGCACCACGGTGGAGAATTCGTCGCCTTCGCGGACGACACACTCGGCCGCCGTCGCTCCGCCTTTCGTAGCGCGGCGGACTACATCGGCGGCAAGTTCCTTGAGGTCGGTTGCGGGCTTGGTTTCGCTGGTCTCTAGTGTTGTCGTCATTTCGCAAATCGCTATTAGCTTTTGGCTCTTAGCTAAGAGCCAAGAGCTAAAAGCTAACAGCGCCTTATTGCATGAATCCGCCGGTCTCCCGCTTGGCGGTGCCGCCTACGGTCAACCGGTCGATTTTAATGGTCGGGATGCCGACGCCGACTGGAACGGCCTGTCCATCTTTGCCGCAGGTGCCGACGCCTTCATCGAGTTTCAAATCGTTGCCGACCATCGAAACCCGCGTCAGCACATCGGGCCCGTTGCCGATCAGGGTTGCACCCTTGATGGGGGCGGTGATCTGTCCGTTCTCGATGAGGTACGCTTCCGACGCCGAGAACACAAATTTGCCGTTCGTGATATCGACCTGCCCGCCGCCGAAGTTCACCGCATAAACGCCATTTTTAACCGAACGAATGATGTCCCCGGGATCGTCTTGCCCGGCGAGCATGTACGTGTTTGTCATGCGCGGCATTGGGATGTGCTCATAGCTCTCGCGGCGTCCATTGCCGGTGTCGGCGAGGCCCATCAGCTTCGAAGAGAGTTTGTCGCTGAGATATCCCTTCAGAATTCCATTTTCGATCAGCACGGTTTCCTGCGTCGGCTGGCCTTCGTCGTCCACGTTCAAGGAGCCGCGACGCCACGGCATGGTGCCGTTGTCGACCACGGTGCACTTTTCGCTGGCCACGCGTTTGCCGATCAGCCCGGCGAATGCCGACGTCTTCTTGCGATTGAAGTCGGCTTCCAACCCGTGGCCCACGGCCTCGTGCAGCAGAACGCCGGGCCATCCCGGACCAAGCACGACTTCCATGTCTCCCGCCGGAGCTTCGCGCGCATCGAGTTGCAGAATCGCTTGCCGCGCAGCCTCTTTGGCAAAGAACTCCGGAGTTTTGTCGCCGAAAAAGAAGTCGAGCGCAACCCGGCCACCGCCGCCCGAGGTTCCACGTCCCGACGACTCGCGGCCTGAACTCGCGTCGGTCTTTGCGATGCAGGAAACATTCATGCGCGCCAGCGGCTGCGAGTCTTCCGCAAACGTGCCGTCGGAGCCGACCACCAGAATGGTCCTCAGTTCGTCGGCATAGCTGGCGCGTACTTCCTTGATGCGCGCGTCGTATCCGCGAGCGGTTTGATCGGCGCGCATCAGCAGTTCGACCTTGGCGGTAATGTCGGCGTCCACTGACGGCAACGCTACCGGGTACAAGCTGCGGGCCGGCTTCTGCTGGAATCCGGCGACCGTCGACTTCGCCGGCGCGCTTGCGATTAGCGCCGCCGTGCGGGCGGCATGCAGAATTCGCTGTGGAGAAAGATCGTCGGTATAGGCATAGCCGGTGCGCTCGCCGGAAACGACGCGCACGCCGCAACCCGCCGAAATTCCCTGCGAGGCGGACTTCACCAGCGACTCATCCACCATCAGCGAGGTGGAGGTCAGGTATTCGAAATAAAGGTCGGCATAGTCGCCGCCCGCCGAAAGCGCGGCGGCCAGATAAGTCTCTAGATCGTGGTTCGTAAGGCCGTAGTGGGCGAAGAAGAAGCGTTGTTGGTTGGCAGTCACCATATTTTGATGCCCTTGGCTTTGAAACGACTCGCAGCGGTTAAATCCATTATCCCACGAGCGGAACGCGAGGACCGTGACCGCGAGATGAGTTGGACCGTGGAGGGACGGGCGTCTCGCCCGTCCAGCCGGGCGGGGATGCACGGCGCTCCACTAGATCGAAATCAAACAATTTCGCGGTCCATCGATCACTGACGCCGGGGCTCGTCGGGGGGAATAATTCTCACAACATGACCCCAAAATCACTCAGCCAAATGCTCTCCGAATTCCTCGGCGGCGCACGCGCCGCGGTGGTGGTGGAAGATGGCGCCATCGCGTTCGATCTGGCGGAGTCGAAATACTCGATTTCCGGCGAGTACAACAAATGCCTGCTGCATCTGTGGTCGAGCGAGCGGAATTTCGTGCGGCGCGTGCTGGATGCGGAAGTGAAGGCCACGACGCTCCGGTTGCTGGTGCAGCGCATGGGGCAGAATCGCCCCACGCGCCTCGACTTCTGCCGTGATCGCGATCAGCGGTCGCGGGCGTCGCGGCGGGCGTCGCGTGTCTCCTACGAGCCTCGCGTGCGCCGGGCGCTCGAAAGAAATTTTCCCGGCTGGACGGTGGTCCGGCTCACCACCAGCATGGATCTCGAGCACTCTTTCGGTCCGGCCTACCTGCGCGGTTTGCTGCGCCAGGGACAGCGCGCCCTGGCCGTCGTCGGAGTAAACGACCAGGAGACGCAATCGACCGTCGATGGCGCGCTGACCGTCGGAATTCTTTGGCTCGAGGCGTGCCGTCTGGCGCAGCAGGAACGCCGCGTGGTCGAAGGGCTGGCGATGGTTGTGCCGAAAGGCATGGCGACTCTTACCCGGCAGCGTATGGCGCATCTCCATCCAACGGCGGCGAAGTGGCATTTGTACGAATTCGACCAGCGGGAGGATGCGTGCGCGGCGGCGGATATCGGCGATCGCGGCAATCTGGCAACCCGGTTGGTGCATGCGATCGATGAAGGCTTGGCGCGCGAACGCTTTGCGGAGTCCATCGCGCGCATCCGTGCCATTCTGCCGCAATCGGAAGTCGTGGTGCTCTCGCCCGCGCTGCTTTCATTCCGGCGGCATGGCCTCGAACTCGCCCAGGCGCGGATTGCGCATGATCCGCGAAACTTCCAGAGCAGCGAGGAAATCGCTTTCGGCGTCGGTTCCGAAGAGCGCGTACTCGACGCGGAGAACGAAACGCAGTTTGCCGATCTGGTTCGGCTGGCGGCGGCCGTCCGTCACCAGGACGGTCCCAAGAATCACGCGTTGTGGCGGATGCATCCCGAGCGCTGGCTGGAATCGCTGGTCGCCCGGAACATCACGGCGCTCGACGGGCGGCTGCGGGCGGAACCGATTTATACGCAGATGCCCGCGTTCGCCGCGGCGGATCGAGCGATGATTGACATTCTGGCCGTTACTCGCGAGGCGCGACTGGCCGTCATCGAACTGAAAGCCGACGAGGATATCTATCTGCCGCTGCAAGGCGTGGATTACTGGTCGCGCGTTGCCTGGCACCAGAGCCGCGGCGAGTTTGCGCAATTCGGTTATTTCGCCGGAAGCGAGATCTCGACGCAGAAGCCTCTACTGATGCTGGTCGCGCCCGCTCTGCACGTGCACCCCACGACGGACACGATCCTGCGCTATCTGTCGCCGGAAATCGATTGGGAAGTACTGGGAATTGACGAACACTGGCGGGAAGAGCTCCGGGTCGTGTTCCGAAAAAGGCCGCCGCGCACGCTGGCTTGGGCGGCTATTCCTGCTTGATCCGATCAGATTCCGATGCTCTTCCGCAGCATCACCAGTTGTCCGAGGTGATACGCACTGTGGTCTGCTACAAGCAGCGCCTCACGCAAAATGGTTTGCCCATCACCCCAGGGAATCCGGGCGTAGAGATCGACTCTGCGGTTGGCGACAAGTCGCTCCATCGTCCGCAGGTCCGTCCTGAATGCGGCCATACTCGTCTTCCAGGCCTTCTCATTCGGCGGCGCTTCCGACGCTGGCCAATATCCTTCGGGCCATTTCGGAGAGACGTGCTTCGCATTGCGGCTGAACTCCAGAATGTCCCACTGGGCGAGGCGCATGTGCTCGAGCAGCATCCATGCGGTGTGAGGGAAGTTTGCAACTTTTACTCCAGCGAGTTGCACGGGCCAATCGCCCATCGCGGCATCGAAGTCGGCGTGCGCCCCGCCACCCTTCAGCAAGTAAAGCAGGTGGTCGCGAAGGGGTTGATCGAGAGATGCCGGCCGCGCGGGGGTTTTCTTGTTGAATGCAGACTTGGTTGGTTTTTTCCTGATCGTTGTTTTCCTGGTTTTCTTCGCCATAGTGATCCCATTGTATGAGAGGGGAAGAGATGAAGTGGAAGTTCAGTTGAGAACTTCAAGGGTCATTCCGCCGGTGCCGGGTTCATTTCGCTTTTCGGGCGCTTCGCCCTTGTACACACGTCCGATTCCGCGCACCAGGCGGCGCATCGGCAGTTCTCCGCTGTCATCGGCAAAGAAAATCTCCCCCGCGCGGGTTCCGCGATAGCACCAGCGCTTCAGGATCGCCAGATGCTCCATGCGCTCGATCGCGCTGGCTGGCTTGGCCGCGGGAAATGCCGTCAATGCGCCCTGGATGCGGGCTTCCATGGATTGCGATTTGGTGTGCTCGCTACCGGAAATGGGGAAGTCGAGCGGTCCCGCGATCGCGCCAGCGTCGATGCGGAATAATGCGACGCTTTCCGGCTGGCGAGACCTCTGCACTGATTTCTGCACCATCACGGCGTGCAACTGGTCAATCCGGCGGACGAACTCCGGCAGTTGCTGCAGCAGGGGAGTGAGTTTGTCGAGCCGCGCATGAATGGCGGCGGCCGTCTCGAATTCCATTTTCGCCGACGCGTCATCGCGCTCCGCCGCCATCTGCCGCTTCAGCGATTCGCCGCGCGAGTCCAGGAAATCCTCGACCCGCACCACTTCGGCGCGGTATTCGTCATCGGTGCAGCCGCGAAAGCAGGGCGCTAAACACATTTTCATCTCGGAATAAACGCAACCGGGAAATGTCGGGTCGGGATGGAGATCTTCCACGCAGCGCCGCATTTTGAAGAAGTCGAGCGCGTCGTTCATAAACTTTTCCGCTGCCACTCGCGAAGCAAACGGCCCGTAGTAAACGTTCTTGCCGGAAATTCTTCCCAGCCGTGTCGTGATCGAAGCGCGCGGAAATTCGTTTTCCAGATGCAGCTTGACCAGTGGAGCGAAGCGTAGCCGCAGACGATTCGAGTAGGTCTTGGGAAAGGCGGCGCGCAAAACTTGATAGAGGACGAATCCCGATTCGAAATCGGAGCCGGTCAGCGTGTATTCGATCCAGCGAACGCGATCGCGCAGGTTGAGGCGTTTTGTGTGTTCTTCTGGAGTGGAAAGCAAACGCTGCAAGCGGCGGCGCAGGTTCGCGCTTTTGCTGACGTAGGGCTCGGAGTGCGCATCCTCGCCGCGCAGGAGAAACACAGCGGGAGCGGCCGCTACGGCAGAGAAGACCTCGGAGTCAGCTTCCGGCCGGAACTCGATGCGTTCGGTCAGCACTCTGAGATTGTAGAGGAGGTCATCCGAAGCTCGCGCTCTTGAATTTCTGGCGGAAGTCGGGCCCGTCCATCTTCACGATGCGGCACATCTCGTGCAAGCGGGAGCGCATGCGCTCGCCGATGCGGTCGCCGAGGGTTTCTTCGCGTGCGGCCGCCCGCGCCGGCGACAACGACGCTGACGATGATCGAGCCAGACTCGCAGCCGGCTCGTCGGCAAAATTTGTGGTGATGATCGTCGCTCGGTTGTCGTTATAGCGCGTGTTGAGGATCAAGCTGACCGTGTCCCACACCCACTCGCTCGGCTTCACGGCGCCGAGTTCGTCGAGCAGCAACACTTCGGCTTCAAACACCGGCCGCAGCACCTGAAGCTCAGTCGCTTGGACAGAATCGTTGTAGGAGTTCTGAATTTGCTTCAGCAGTTCGCGATAGTCGCAAAAAAGGCAAGCGCTTCCTCGGGCGGCAATGAGTTCTTTGAGAATGCCCACTGCGAGGTGGGTCTTGCCGGTCCCGATTCCGCCGATTAGCAGCAGCCCAGCGCCGTCTCGCGGATCAAACTCCTGCACGAAGCGCGAAGCTGTGATGTGGGCGAGCGCAATCGAAGGACCGGCTCCCGGGAAATCCGTCGTAAAGTTCGAGAGCTCACAGTGCTCATATCTCTTCGGAATCCGCGCCGCCGCGATCATCGCGCCGCCGCGTGCCCGCAGTTGGCAATCGCAGCGCGTCACGCCGCGCTCCGGCGCTCCCGGAACCGGCTTCCATCCTGAGCCCGCACAAAGGGGGCAAACTTCGGCTGCTGTTTTCATAGTTTTTTATTTTGTTGTGTATTTAGACTCTGCACCCGAACCCGCCTGCGCCGCAACTCGAAACCGTTTCCTTTCTGTGCACATCCTGTGGAGAGCGGCGGCGGGTTGTGGAGAAAGATGTAGAACGGAGGAAAACTTTCAATCGCGAACCCACACCAATCGCACATACCCAACGAAAAGCACTTAGCACTTTCGACTCATTCTCCAATCACTACACATCGCCGCTTGCTTAAGGTGTCAAAAGCGGCAACTGGCACGTGTTTCCCATTGACAATCCCATCGTAGGGAGGAGAATTGCCATCGCCGGTGCTCGCGCCTCGAGCTTTCCTCCCCGGCTGATGCGCGGGAACCGTAATGACTAGTGTCAGGAGAGAGCATGAACAAAGCTGATCTGGTTGACCGGATTGCCGAAGCCTGTAGTATTTCAAAGGCGCAGGCAACGACCGCGATCGACACCACCGTGGACAGTGTTACCGCTGCCCTTCGAAAAGGCGACCGGGTAGCATTGATCGGATTCGGCACGTTCTCCGTCTCGCAGCGTAAGGCCCGCAATGGCCGAAACCCGCAGACGGGTGCCACCATCAAGATCGCTGCTCGTAGAGTCGCCAAATTCACTCCCGGAAACGAACTCAAGAAAGTGGTCAACAAAAGTAAGTAGGGCCCCAGAATTTTTGCATGCAAGCGAGACGGCAGGGAGTTGGCCCTGCCGTTTTCGTTTTTCAGGTCAGGTTCCAGGTGCGGAGGTTGTTAAGACCAGACGGCAGTCGTTGGTCGTTAGTTGCTTGTCGTTCGCTGCCCCCAATGCTTGCGGCTGTTTCGTCGGTTGGTCAGGCTCGCTAACGACCGACGACGAACGACCAACGACGAACGACGAACGACCAAGCCTGCCTTGCTGAATCCTTCCTAACTCCTGTAGAATCTAATGTCTGGAATCGAGGTCTAGGAATCGAAATGAAGGCAGCTATCCATCCCAACTACAGCGAGATCCGCGTGCATTGCGCTTGCGGGAACGCGTTTATCACTCGCTCCACCCACAAGGGCGACATCGGCGTAGAAATCTGCTCCGCCTGCCACCCCTTCTTCACCGGCAAGCAGAAGCTCATGGACACCGCCGGCCGCGTCGAGCGCTTCCGCCGCAAGTATGCCAAGAGCGACGCCGCCAAAGCCGAAGCGGCTAAGAAGTAATTGCTGCGCTGAACGCGCATTTTTGAAAGCCTCCCGTGCGGGAGGCTTTTGCTCGTGTGGGGACGGGCGTCTCGCCCGTCCAAGCCGAGCGTAGCTCGGCAGCTGCCTGCGGCCATAGCTTCGCCACGAAAAGAACGTAAAATCAAACTGTGCAAAAGTTCTGGGACAACGCGGATGCAGCGGTGGATCGGACGTGTGAGACGCCCGTCCCCGCTCGCATGTTTCCCGCGGTCCTGAGGATTGGGAACGTCATGATCTCCCCCGCCACCGTGCTTGCGCCCATGTCCGGCGTCACCGACACCGTCTTCCGCCGCTTCATCAAGCGCCTTGGCGGATGCGGCCTGATCATGACCGAGTTCACTTCGGCCGACGGCGTGCTGCGCGACCAGCGCGTCCGCGGACGCTACCTTCACTTCTATGAAGACGAACACCCGGTCTCGGCGCAACTCTTCGGCAGCAGTCCGAGCGTGCTGGCCGATGCCGCGCGCCTGGTGGAAGACCTCGGCTTCGACCTGGTCGACCTGAACCTCGGCTGCCCGGCCAAGAAAGTCGTGAAATGCAACGGCGGCTCGGGCCTGCTGCGCGATCTGCCGCTGATCCGCCAAATTTTCGAAGCGGTGCGCGCCGCCGTGAAGATTCCTTTCACCGTGAAATTCCGCGCCGGATGGAACGACGACGAAATCGTCTGCGTCGAACTGGCGCGCATGGCCGAAAGCTGCGGCCTGGGAGCGGTGGCGCTGCACGCCCGCACGCGAGAGCAAGGCTACAGCGGGAACGCTCGCTGGGAGTGGATTGCCTCCGTCAAGCAGGCAGTCAAGATTCCGGTGATCGGCAATGGCGACATCCGCTCGCCCGAAGACGCCTGCGCCATCGTCGCCCGGACCGGCTGCGACGCCGTGATGATCGGCCGCATGGCCCCGGCGAATCCGTGGATTTTTCGGCAGATTGAGCAGTATGTGAGCGGCGGCGCATACGACGAACCCACCGAAGCCGACCGCTACCAGATGATCCGCACCTATTTCCAAATGCTGCTGGAAGAAGGAATGCCCGGAGCGGAAGGCAAGATGAAGCAGTTCGCGTCCTGGTTCACCCACGGCGTGCCCGGAGGCGCTGGGCTGCGGAAGGCGATCTACGAGGCCAAGAGCGGGGCGGAGATTCTTGGGCGGGTGGAAGAATTCTTCGACGCGAAGCTTTGTGGCGCGGGCGCCCCCGCCCGCGAAGTCCGATAGCCAAGGTGCCGTTTCAACCCTCGCGAGATTTCGAAGTAGATCGCTGGACGGCCGAGGGCGGCCGTCCCTACGTGAGCTTCTTCAACGCTTGCTTTCCCCGCTCGCCCGGTTCCACATATCCCCATGGCGTCTCGTCATCATGTGTAAACACCGTCAGCCATCTCTCCGGGATCGCCTGCGCGTAATACTTCTTCCGGCTTTCGATGGTTTCGAGCGGATAGAGGTCGAACGCCATCCCCCAAGTTATATTGATGTGCACGCTGGTTGGAATCAGGTCAGAGATGTAGCACGCCGTCAGGCCGCCACTGCTCACGATCACCGCTTGCATGTGGGCAGTGTGTCCGGGAAAGGTTTTCACCGAAATGCCGGGGAGGATTTCCTCGCTCCCGCGGAGCAGCGTCATCTGGCCGCTTTCGACCAGCGGGTCGTAGTTCTCGGAGATGAAGCTGATGGCATCGCGTTCGCTAGGGTGGCGGGCGTATTGCCATTCGCCTTCTGGCGCGTAATATTTCGCGCGCGGAAACGTCGGGGCAATCTTGCCGTCATGCCGCACTGTATTCCACCCACAGTGGTCAAAATGCAGGTGGGTATTGATGACGATGTCGATTTCCTCCGGGGCTACTCCGGCGGTGTGCAGGTTGTCGAGCAGTTTGGCCGGCTGTTTGTAGATCTGCACCATCTTTTCGGATAGTTTGTTGCCAATGCCAGTTTCGATGAGGATGTTTTTCTTGCCGGTGCGCACGAGCAGCGAATTGAGTCCCGCGTCGAGCCGGTTCTGCTCGTCGGGCGTGACCTTCTTCGACCACATAGTCTTTGGAACGACGCCGAAAAAGGCTCCGCCGTCGAGGAAGTAGGTTCCGTCGGAGACAATGGTGAGTTCGAAATCGCCTAGAGTTGTTCGATGCATAAGAAAAGCTATCAGCTCTCAGCTGTCAGTAAAATCTCACGTCCGCCAAGAACCGAAGACTGAGAGCTGAGGGCTGATAGCTGAGAGCTATTTCAATTCCTTATTCCAAAAATCTTCCATCAAGTGGAACAACTGCGAGCGCGTAGCTGTCCCCGCAATTCCATGTGTCTTATTCGGATAGACCATCAGCCGGAATTGTTTCCCCGCCCGGATCAGCGCGTCGGTCATCTGGATTGTATTCTGGAAGTGCACGTTGTCGTCGCTGGTTCCGTGCACCAGCAGCAACGATCCCTTCAGGCTGCTGGCCGCGCTGACGATCGAATCGTCGTAGGCGCGAACGTTGTCCTCGGGCAGACCCATGTAGCGCTCGGTATAAATCGAATCGTAGTCGCGCCAGTTGGTCACCGGAGCAACCGAGATTCCGGCCTTGAAGCGGTCGGAGTGCGTCAGCGCGTAGAGCGTCATCGAACCGCCTCCCGACCATCCCCAGATCGCAGCGCGTGCGCGGTCCAGTTGCGGAAATTGCGCATACAACTGGTCGAGCGCCGTGAGCTGGTCGCTCAATTCGACTCCGCCAAACTGCAGGCGGATCGCGGCCGAGAATTTCTTGCCTCGATTCGGGGTGCCGCGGTTATCGACCGAGAAAATCGCGAACCCTTCGTTCGCCAGAATCTGGTGGAACAGCGCCGTGGGTCCACCCCATTCATTCCGCACCGTCTGCCCCGCCGGGCCGCCGTAGACGTGCACGATTAATGGGATCGGAATCTTCTGGTTTGTATCGGCATTGCGCGGCAGTATCAACTCGCCATACAACACCGTGCCATCATCGGCTTTGAATTCCAGGGACTGCGGCGCGATCAGGTCGTAATCCGCCACGCTGCGCCCTTCCCAGATTTTGTGGCAGGGGCCGGCAGGCGCGCACACGGAAATCCGCGGCGGCGTCAGCGTCGCGGAGTGCGTTTCCACGAAATGCGTGCCGTCATCGGCGAAGATCGCCTCATAGTTGCCTTCGCTCGACGAAATGGCTTGCACCTCCGAGCCGTCCAGCTTCACGGAAAAAAGCTTCTCTTGTCGTGGATCTCCCTTATTGGCCGTGAAAAAAACCGCGCCTGATGCGTCGTCCACACCGCTGACCGCGATCACCTCATAGTCTCCGCTTTCGAGCTGGCGTTCGAGTTTGGCATCGGAGGCCAACGGGTCTGACGCGTTGAAACTGTAGAGATAAATGTGGGTGTGGCCGTCGCGCCAACTGGTCCACAGAAAGCGGTCGCCCGATTTAAGTATGCGAAAGTCGTCGTTGACGTTTACCCACGCATCCGGAGCCGATTCCGTCAGCACTTTGCGCGACTTCCCCGACTTTGCGTCAATGAAATAAAGATCCATCACATCCTGCTTGCGATTCAGGATCTCCGCCCAAGCCCAGCCTTCGCGAATCCAGCCGAAACGCGGCACATAGGTGTCATTGTCGTCGGTGAGTTTGATCCAGCGCGCCTTGCCGCCGTTGCTGCCCACTACTCCCAAACGCACGCTGGGATTAGGATCCCCAGCCTTGGGATATTTTTCCCGCTCCACCCGGGGGTGAGTCGGCAACCAGTCGGTGATGGGATAGGTCGGTACTCGAGCCTCATCCATCTGCAGAAAAATGATTTCGTGTCCTTCCGGTGACCAGAAGAAGTTGCTGCGCACCGCCAGTTCTTCGGCATAAACCCAGTCCACTTCGCCGTTCAGGATGTTGTCTTCTTCCTGGGCTTTGTCTCTACCTCTGTCTTTCTCTTTTTCCTCGCGCGTCAGCAGACGTTCGCCTTCCATACCTGAAACCGGATGCACATAAAGACTGTGTTTGCGCACGTAAGCAAGCCGCTTGCCGTCCGGCGAAAACTTGGGGTCCAGGCTGGGGTCAGGAGACGAGGTAAGCTGCACCGCGGTTCCCGTATCCAGGCTGTAATACCAGAGCTGTCCCTGCGAATCGAAGAGCAGGTATTTGGAATCGGGCGACCACGTGTAAGCGGCGACGTGATAGCGCGTTACGCGCTCTTTCTCACGCTCGTCTCGGATCTTGCTCAAGGGAGGAGAAAGTTGCGCCAGCTTGGTCTCGCTGACCAGTACTTTTTTCTCACCTGTCACCGCGTCCACATAGAGAAGTTCGCCATGCTCGCCAGTATCATCGCGCTGCACGAAAGAAACCTTGCTGCGGTCCGGACTCCACTGGATCGTCTCCGGGGCGCGTCCAGTGACTCCGCCCTCGGCGAAGATCTGTTCAATGGTGAGTTGCTTCGGCGTAGCGGTCTGGGGTGCGGCGTTTTGGGCACGTCCGGCGGAAAGCAGAACCAACAGGCTAGTGGAGATTACGAGAAGAAGTCTTTTCACGAACGTACTCCGATTCGGCATGGGGTGTGATCTAACGCCGCGCTAACGGGCAAAGTGAAAAGTGTACAACGAGGAAGGAGTTCGCGTCAGAAGGGCTTGTTGACCGGCTGCCTAGGACGGACGGGCGCCCGTCATTTCATGTTGCGTTCTCCAATGGCGAGTCACCGCGCCAGAATCGATTTCATTTCCACGCGCACCGGATGCTTGGCTTCATAGGCCGCGATCTCCGCTTCATGTTGCAGCGTCAGCCCGATATCGTCCAACCCGTGCAGCAGGCAATGACGCGAGAATTCATCCATCGCGAATGTTGCGGTAAATCCTCGTCCGTCTTCCACTCGCAAGGTTTCGAGATCGACCGTCAGCTGGTAGTTTTCGATCTCCTTCGAACGGCGCGTGATTTCCGCCACCTGTTCTTCGCTAAGTCGCACCGTCAGCAGGCCGTTCTTCAGGCTGTTGTTGGCAAAGATATCGGCAAATGACGACGCGATTACCACCCGGAAGCCAAAATCCGCCAGCGCCCAGACGGCATGCTCGCGCGAGGACCCGCAGCCGAAGTTTTTCCCCGCGACCAGGATCGAGGACTTCGCATAGCGCGGATGATGCAGCACGAAATCAGTGATCCTTTTTCCATCTCCCGCAAAGCGCCAGTCGTAGAAGAGGAATTCTCCGAATCCGGTGCGCTCGATGCGCTTCAAAAACTGCTTGGGAATGATCTGATCGGTGTCCACATTTACCTTATCGAGCGGGACAACGTTGCCGGCGTGTTTGCGAAATGGTCGCATAGTGTAAACTCTTTTGCCCAGCCGAAATAGTTGAGCTCCGGGCGTCCTCGCCCGGCGCTCCACAAGTCGCGGCTACTGAAATCGCCACTTCCGAATGTCCGTAAAATGCCCGGCAATTGCCGCGGCCGCCGCCATCATGGGACTGACCAGGTGCGTGCGCCCTCCGCGGCCCTGCCGTCCTTCGAAATTGCGGTTGCTGGTCGACGCGCAGCGCTCTCCCGGTTGCAGGATGTCGGGATTCATGCCGAGACACATCGAGCATCCCGACTCGCGCCATTCAAACCCGGCATCCAGAAAAATGCGATGCAGTCCTTCCTTTTCCGCCGCGTGCTTGATCGCCTGCGAGCCCGGCACCACCATGGCGCGAACCTTCGGATTCACGTGCTGCCCTTTCGCCACTCGCGCCGCCGCCCGCAGGTCTTCGATGCGTGAATTGGTGCACGATCCGATGAACACCCGGTCGACCGCAATGGTTTCAATCGGCGTTCCGGGATCAAGGCCCATGTAGGCGAGCGCCTGTTCCGCCGCGCGCCGGTCGGCTTCCTGCGCGAAGCTCTTTAACTCGGGAATGCGCGCGTTCACAGCCACTACCATTCCGGGATTCGTCCCCCAGGTGACGAACGGCGCGAGCGCTGCCGCGTCAATCTCAATCACTCGGTCGAATTGCGCTCCGGGATCACTCGCCAGCGTGCGCCAGTACGCAACCGCGTCTGCCCAATCTTTTCCTTTTGGAGCAAAGCGCCGGCCGCCGACATACGCAAAAGTCGTATCATCGGGCGCGATCAGTCCCGCCCGCGCTCCCGCCTCGATGCTCATGTTGCACAGCGTCATGCGGCCTTCCACCGACAATGCACGCACCGCATCGCCGGCGTACTCGATCACATGTCCGGTGGCGCCGTCAGTGCCAATGCGTCCGATAATTCCGAGCGCCAGGTCCTTTGCCGATACGCCCTCCGCCAGCTTTCCGCGCACGTGGATCTGCATCGTCTTCGGTTTTTTCTGCGGCAGGCATTGCGTGGCCAGCACGTGTTCCACTTCCGATGTTCCAATGCCAAAGGCCAGCGATCCGAATGCGCCGTGCGTCGAGGTGTGGCTGTCGCCGCAGACAATCGTCATCCCCGGCAGGGTGATGCCCAGTTCCGGGCCGATGATGTGCACAATGCCCTGCTCCGGCGAGTCCATATCAAAGAACGGAACCCCGAACTCGCGGCAATTTTTCTGCAGCGCTTCAATCTGCTTCGCGGCAATCGGGTCGGTAATCGGCAAGCCCCGCGGAGTGGTCGGGATATTGTGGTCGACCGTTGCCACCGTGCGCAGGGGCTGCCGCAGACGCCGGCCATTCGCGCGCAGACCGTCGAAGGCCTGCGGCGAAGTCACTTCATGCACCAGGTGCAAATCGATATAGAGCAGCGCCGACTGCCCTTCGGGAGCAGCGACCACGTGCGCATCCCAGACTTTCTCAAACAGAGTACGAGGAGGCATATTTCCAGTTTCGCCCATAGGCCTCGCCAGTCAAGACCGCGAACTCTCGGCGCGGCAGCAGGTGCTGTTCGATAGTCTACCAACGCAGACGCCTCAAAATCTTCGCCTCGGCTCTTTTTCTTATAGAGAGTCCAGAGTTGCTCTGGCCACAGGCAGTTGCCCCGGTGCGCTCGGCTTGGACCGGGCAAAACCCCGTCTCCACACGAGTACGTTACGGAAGCCGGGGTTTCCGGTTATGATTTGAGCAGTCCTGATCGAGGAAAATACTGCATGATCAACGGCAAGCGCATTGCCGTCGTGTTGCCCGCTTACAACGCGGAAAAGACGCTGGAAGCGACCGTGCGGGAATTGCCCGACCTGGTCGATATTCGCATTCTAGTCGACGACCATAGTTCGGATCGCACCGTCGAAGTCGCCCACCAACTCGGCTTGCAGTCATTTGTGCACAACCGCAACTACGGCTATGGCCGCAATCAGCAGACCTGCTATCGCGAAGCTCTGGCCGCCGGCGCCGACGTGGTCATCATGGTCCATCCCGATTATCAGTACACGCCGCTGCTCGTAACCGCCATGGCGAGCATGATCGCTTTCGGTGTCTATGACGTGGTGCTGGGCTCGCGAATTTTGGGAGGGCTGGCGCGGCAGGGTGGAATGCCGCTGTGGAAATACGTGGCCAACCGATTCCTGACGCTTTTCGAAAACACTTGTTTGGGCGCGAAGTTGTCGGAATATCACACGGGATACCGGGCGTTCAGCCGCACCGTGCTCCAGGATCTTCCGCTGCTGGAGAACTCGGACGATTTTGTCTTTGACAACCAGATGCTGGCGCAGTGCGTTCACTTCGGCTTCCACATTGGCGAGGTTTCCTGTCCGACGAAATATTTTGCGGAAGCTTCTTCGATTAATTTCCGGCGCAGCGTGCAGTATGGGCTGGGCGTATTGCTGACGTCTGTGCAGTTCCGCTTGCAGAAAATCGGGTTGGCACGATTCCGGATTTTCAACCGCAAAGGCCGCTGCCTGGAGCCGGGTCCCGACTCCAGGTATTACAGTCCGAAGGCTACCGAGAGAACGATTACCGACGGCCGGTCCGGCGGCTAACCTTGCCGAAAGAACTCGCATTGAGCGCTGGAACTTCGCTGCAGAAGTTGGGCTGGTTGACTTTGCTGCTGCTGCTGGCAGCGTTTGCCATGCTGGTGCAGGGATATCATCCGGGGCTGGAGGATGATGCATTCTACGTGGCGGCGATCAAGCAGGATCTGAATCCGTCGTTGTTTCCCCATGACGCCGACTTTTTCCGCGTGCAATTTCAGGCGACAGTGTTCGATAAGCTGATCGCGTTTTCCCTGCGCTGGACCCACGTGCCCCTGGAATGGGGAATTTTATTTTGGCAGTGGGCTGTGACCGTTTTGATTCTATGGGGATGCTGGCGAATCAGCCGGCGGTGTTTCGCAGAAACGCACGCGCAGTGGGCGGCAGTGACACTGGTGGCAGTCCTGCTGACCCTTCCGGTCTCGGGCACAGGGCTGAATCTGACGGACCAGCACCTGCACCCGCGGGCGTTGGCCACGGCGCTGATGTTGGCTGCGGTCGCGGCCGTGCTCGACAGGCGGTTGCTGCAGGCGGGCGCGCTGCTGGCAGCGGCATTTTCCGTGCACGCGATCATGGCGGCCTTCGGCGCGTCGTACTGCTTGTTTCTGCTGTGGAAGCCGGCGGAGCGGATGAAGATGGACCGCACGGCGGTCGGGGCGCTGTTGCTGTGGCCCCTGGGATGGATTTTCGATCCGCCCTCGGATGCGTGGCGGCAGGCGGCGGCCACGCGCTCGTTTTATTTTGTGTTGCGCTGGCCTTGGTACGAGTGGCTAGGAGTGGTAGCGCCGCTGCTGTTGCTGTGGTGGTTCCGGGCGCTGGCCGAGCGCCGCAGCCAGACGGTCCTGGCGCATGTGGCGGAGCGCCTGGTGTACTTTGGCGTGTTCCAGTTGGCGGTGGCGCTAATCATCTTGTTGCCCGCCCGGCTGGAGCGTTTGCGCCCGCTCGAGCCGATGCGCTTTCTGCATCTTGTGTACTTGTTGTTTGTGTTGCTGGCGGGGGGACTGCTGGGGCAGTACGTGCTAAAGAAACATGCACTGCGCTGGCTTCTGTTGTTTGTGCCGCTCAGCGCCGGGATGTTTTATGCGCAGCGGCAGATGTATCCGGCGACCGCGCATCTGGAGTTGCCGGGGTCTCTATCGCGCAATGAAGCGTCGCCTAATAACTGGGTTGAGGCTTTCCGCTGGATCAGCCGAAACACGCCCGTGGATAGCCAGTTCGCGCTTGATCCGCGCTACATGGAATTGCCGGGCGAGGACTACCATGGTTTTCGCGCCTTTGCGGAGCGCAGCGTGTTGGCGGACGAACTGAAGGACGCTGGCATGGCAGCGCGAGTGCCGAGGCTCGCGCCGCGCTGGCTGCGCGAAGTGGAAGCACAACGTGGTTGGCGCGGTTTTCAACGGCCGGACTTCTTGCGCTTGAAGGCGGAGTTTGGAGTGGACTGGGTAGTTCTGCAGGCGCCGGGTGTGGAAGGGTTGCCGTGCCCCTACCGGAATGCGCAGGTGGTGGTTTGCCGGGTGGAGTAACAGATAGGCGGAATTCAAGGAAGGGAATGAGCGAAACGCGGGAAACGGAAAAAAGCGGCGTGCGCACGTATGTGCCGATGTTGGCGGCGGCGCTAGCGGTGCGGCTGGCGGTTATTCCGTTTCTCTATCACGATTGGCTCGACCCGTTCGTGCTGGAGCACTGGGCGTTCGGGCGGGTAGCACGTTCGCTGGTCGCGGGGCACGGGTTCGGAAATGTCTTTGCCGACACGGGGCCGACGGCGGTGTTGTCGCCGGTGTATGCCTATTTGCTGGCGGGAGTGTTCCGGCTGTTGGGGACGTACACGCCGGCGTCCATTGCGGCGGCGCTGGCGATAAACAGCTTGTTTTCGGCGCTCACCTGTATTCCTGTATTTTTTCTGGCGCGCCGCTGCTTTGACGGACGCGTGGCGAAGTGGGCAGGGTGGGGTTGGGCGTTTTCGCCGTATGGGATTTACTACGGCGCGGACTGGGCCTGGTCTACCTGTCTCGTCACCCTGCTGCTCTGTTGGCTTTTTCTTTTTGCTATTCAGCTTGATAATTCCGGCCGGCTTCTCCCATGGATTGGCTTCGGTGTTCTCTCTGGCATGGCCGCGCTGACCGAGCCCGTCGTCCTTTCCGTACTGCCGTTGCTGGGAGCCTGGACCTGCTACCGGCGGTATCGACAGGATCGCCCCTGGAAGATGCCCGGCTTGGCCGCGACTCTGGCTTTGCTTGCGGTCCTCTCGCCTTGGATCGTCCGCAACTACGAGATTTTCCATAAGGTCATTCCCGTCCGGAGTGGTTTCGGGCTGGAGTTGTATATCGGCAACAACGGATATTCCACGCGCTGGGTGAACAGCGCCCTGCACCCCAATCACAACGACGCCGAACTGGCGGAATACGAGAAAGTCGGGGAGATCTCGTACATGGAGCACAAGCGCCGGCAGGCAATGGACTACATCCGCGCCCACCCCGGCTGGTACGCGTGGATGGTGTTGCGCCGGGCGTTGTATCTATGGACTGGTTATTGGAGCTTCTCGCCCGTCTACCTCGCGCAGGAACCCCTGGACCCGCCCAATGTTTTTCTGGCCACGACGATGACGGTGCTGGCGCTGGCCGGCCTGCGCCGGCTTTACCGGGCAAACGCGGTGCTCGGCGCGCGATTTGCCATCGTGTTTGTTTTCTTTCCTCTGGTTTATTATTTTTCGCACCCGGAGACGTATTACTTCAGACCGGTAGATCCGCTGATTGTGGTACTGGCGGCGTATTTCGTGACCGGGCGATTCGGACGCCAGAGCAAGCGGCGCCGTGGAGACAGCGTTTTAGCGTCTTCAGATGTTTTGGCATCTTAAAGAACACTGGACATTGAGCCTTCTGGACACCAAGCTTGAAGATGTGACCAACTCGGCGCTGGACAATGGACGGCTGAGCGATAGTCGCCTGAACAACGGGCCGGGCAAGCCCGACCTGGTGATTAGCGAGAGCCTGCGCTTCGCCTACGACACATTCCTCAGCAACAAGGTGCGGTTTCTGCTGACCGCGCTGGGCATGATGATTGGGACGGCCTCGCTGGTTCTGGTGGTCACGATTGGGCTTACCGGGAAACAATACATCCTGGACCAGATTCAGGGCATTGGCGCGAATCTGATTTACGCCAGCTACTCCGGCGCGGGGCAGCGCATCACGGCGGTGGCGCTCGATGAATTGACCGTGGAGGACCTCACGGCGGTGCGGGAGCAGGTGTCGTCGGTGGTGGCCGCATCGCCGTTTGTGACGCTCAATGACCGCATCAGCGTGCCTAACGGTAAAGAGCAGGACATTTCGATCCTGGGGGTGTTCCCGGAATACCGTCAGGTGCGGAACTTGGTGTTGCTGGCGGGCCGGTTCTTTGACGCGGAGGATGAGCAAGGGCGCGACAAGGTCGGCGTGATTACCGAGAAGCTGGCGGTGAAGCTGTTCCGGACGCCCGTGGGCGCGGTGGGCCAGGTGATCAAGCTGAACGGTCTGCCCTTTACGGTGATCGGGGTGTTCAAGGAGCGGGTGGAGACGTTTGGGCAGTCCGAAGTGGAAGACAACACGATGGCGATCCCGTATTCGGTGAGCCGCTTTTTTCTGCCATCGAATGCGGTGCGGCAGATTTATTTCACGGTCGCGAGCCCCGATGAAGTGACGGCCGCGACGGCTCAAATCAAGTGGGTGCTGCAGTCGCGGCACCGGCCGGAGTCGGTCTATAACGTGGAGAACCTGACGCCCCTGGTGAACCTGGCGGAAAAGACAGCGAACATTCTGACGGTGGTGCTGCTGCTGATCGCGGCGGTGGTATTACTGGTCAGCGGCATCGGCATCATGAACATCATGCTGGCCACGGTTAGCGCCCGCATTCGCGAGATCGGGATCCGCCGAGCGTTCGGCGCCACCAAACGCGAGATTCGCTTCCAGTTCCTCTCCGAGGCCGTCCTCATCGCCCTTGTCGGCGGCGTCCTCGGCATTATCATCGGACTTGCCATCCCCTTCTCCGTCCGCTATTTCACCGCTTATCGCATCCCCATTTCCGGACTGTCCGCCATCATTGCCATCGGCGTCTCGTCGCTGGTCGGCATCCTTTTCGGCACCGTTCCCGCCATCCGCGCCGCCCAACTCGATCCCGTCGAGAGCCTGCGCTACGAATAGCGGGCGAGAAACCGGCCGAGCGGGATGTCGGGTGGCCCTGCTTAGTTAAGAATCAAGTAAGCAACAAGTGGGAAAGAACGCATGCTTTAGGCATGAGTGAGCACAAAAAATGTGCTTTCGCGATCGCCATTCCCGTCGTGGGTGGATCCGCGGGTGCAAAGTCGTCAACTGGCATAAAATTGGAAAGAAGCGATTGCAACGCTTCGCGACCCGGCGATGGTATCGAACGCAACCAGCAAACGGAGCCGCGCCGTGGTGCTGCTAAGTGGCGGCATGGATTCGTGTGTGTGTGCGGCGCTCGCGGCGCGCGACCATCAGGCGGCGGCCGTCCATGTCAGCTACGGGCAGCGCACCGAGCAGCGCGAACGGCGCTCCTTCGAAAGCATCTGCGACCGGCTCGAAATTCGTGACCGGCTGCTCGTGCGCAATGCCGCTCTTGCCGCTATCGGCGGATCCGCCCTCACGGATCCGGGCATTGCTGTTCCCCAGTCGCACGCCCTCGGCGCCGGCGCGCCCGTCAGCATTTCCGCCGGCGTTCCAGTCACCTATGTCCCCTTCCGCAACGCGCATTTTCTCGCCGCCGCCGTCAGTTGGGCGGAAGTGCTGGGAGCCGAAAAAGTCTACATCGGAGCGGTTGAGCCGGACAGTTCCGGCTATCCCGATTGCCGGCCGGAGTACTATCGGGCGTTCAATGAAGTCGTGAAGGCAGGCACAAAAGAGGGAACAATCCGGGTGGTGACACCGCTGATTGCCATGCATAAAGCCGAGATTGTGACGCTGGGCCTTGAACTGAGTGCCCCCTTCGATTTAACGTGGTCATGCTATCAGCGCGAAGATCGCGCCTGCGGTGTCTGCGACAGCTGTGTGCTCCGCCGGCGCGCGTTTCGCGAAGCGGGCGCGGAAGATCCCATTCCGTACGCGGAAGCCGCCGCCCGATCGAGTTAGAACGCTTTCATTAACGGTCTTAAATTCAGAGGTAATGCCGGGAGGCCAAATCATGAAGAAATATTTCATCCTTCCCCTGCTGCTCGTTCTCGCCGTGGGGTTGTCCGCTCCACTCGCGTTCGCGCAAAACATGGGCAACGTGAAGGGAATCTGCAAAGACACCGACGGGAAGCCGATCGCCCAGGCCGAAGTGGAGTGGTCTGGGACCGACACCGGCCACAAGTACACCCTCAAAACCAACAACAAGGGCGAGTATTTCTCGCTCGGCATCGTCCCCGGCAAGTACAACGTCAAGCTTAGCAAGGACGGCAAGGAACTCTGGCACTTCAACGGCGTCCAGAAGGGGCTGGACGAAACAACACTGGACTTCGACCTGAAGAAAGAAATGGCGGCCGCAGCCCAAGGCCAGGGAATGTCCCCGGAAGAAGCCGCGAAGGTGAAGGAGGCGGCTGCCAAAGCCGAGAATGAAAGGAAAGTCGTCGGCACGCTCAACGAAAAACTCAATGCCGCCAAGACGGCTTCCGATGCCGGTGACTTCGAGACCGCAATCGCTACTCTGAATGATGCCATCCATATCGACAGCACCCGCGATCTGATCTGGTTCAAACTCGCCGACGCTTACCGCATGTCGGCCCCCAAGCAGACCGATCCCGAAGAAAAACAGAAGCGCTACGAGATGGCCGCAGCCGATTACCAGAAGGCAATCGAAATGCGCAGCACCTCGCAAACGGCACAGAAAGATCCCGACAATAACAAGAATATGGCCGCCTACTACAACAACCTGGCGGAAGTTTATGCCAAGTCCAACAAGGTCGATGACTCCGTGGCCGCCTATAACAAGGCAGCCGAACTGGATCCGCCGCATGCCGGTACATACCTGTTCAATGAGGGTGCTGTTCTCACCAATGCCGGCAAGGTGGATGATGCCATTGCGGCATTCGACAGGGTGATTGCCGCCGATCCGACCAAAGCCGACGCTTACTACTGGAAGGGCGTGAACTTGATCGGCAAAGCTACGCTCAAGGGCGATAAGATGGTCGCGCCCGAAGGTACAGCCGAGGCCTTCAAGAAATATCTTGAGCTCGCACCTGATGGTAAGCTCGCTCAGCCAGCCAAGGACATGCTGGCGAGCATCGGCGCTACCATCGAGACCGGCTACGGAACAACCAAGAAGAAACCGGCGAAATAGGACAAACCCAGTTCTCAGTTCCCAGTTCTCAGTCTCAGTAAGACGGCGCCAAGGGAAATGAAATCTCGATCGGCGGCAACAGCAAGCACTTGGTTTTTCTGAGAACTGGGAACTGGCAACTGGGAACTGTCTTTAGTTACCGAGGTCTATGACCTACTTGTCCTTCGCTCTTCCGCACATCCGCGCTACATTCATTACATAGTTTCCCCGGCGACGTTCCCTCCCCTGTGGCGTCAATGCTGATGACTGGAGTGTGTGAAATGGCTGCCCCGGGAAATTCCCCGATCGCGATTGCGTTCGAGGGCATTACTGGAACGGGCTCGATTCCGACGCCGGTTCTGCTGGCCGGCATGTTGCGCGCGTCGGAGAAAGTTAGCGATCTGATTTTTTCGCCGGGGCGTCCGCCCCAGGTCGAGATTCACGGGCAACTCACCGCGGTCGAAATCCCCGGGAGCGGCACACTTTCGGCGGATGACACGCGCCGCATCGCGGCCGATCTGATCGGCACCAATAAGCAGGCCATCAATACGCTTCGCGAGCAGGGTTCCTGCGACGTTTCCTACGGATTGCCGGGACTGGCACGGTTCCGCGTCAACGTCTTTATCCAGCGCGGAAGTTGCGCGATTGTGATGCGCGTCATTCCGACCGTCATTCCGACTTTCAGTTCGCTTCGTTTGCCGGCGCAATTGGAAGAGGCGGCGAAGGTCCGCAACGGTATCATCCTGGTGACGGGCGGAACCGGATCGGGCAAGTCTTCGACGCTGGCCGCTTTGCTTGACCGCATCAACGACCAATATTGCTACCACGTTCTGACGGTCGAGGATCCGATTGAGTTTCTCCACAAGCACAAGAAATCGACGGTGCACCAGCGCGAGTTGCATAGCGATGCGCCGAATTTCACGACAGCCCTGCGGGCGGCGCTCCGCCAGGCGCCGCGCGTGATCATGGTGGGCGAAATCCGCGACCGCGAGACGCTGGAGATTCTTCTCGAAGCCGCCGAAAACGGTCACCTCGTTCTTTCCAGCATGAACACCGTCGACACCTCGAAGACGGTGGACCGCATCATCGGTACGTTCCCCACCGCCGAACAGCAATCGGTGCGCGAACGCTTTGCCAAAACTTTCCGCTACATCGCTGCGCAGCGACTGATCCCGCGCAGCGATGGCGGTGATCGCATCGCCGTAGTCGAAATTTTGAAATCCAACTCGCGCACTCGCGATTGCGTCGAACAAGGCGAGCGGCCGGGCCGCACGCTGCTGGACGCGATCAAAGCCAGCGAAAGCGAAGGCATGCAGCATTTCGATGGCGAGATCGCGAAACTTGTCCGCTCGGGACTGGTGGATCTGGAAACCGGGCTTTGCTTCGCCAGCAATGCCACGGTGCTGGGGCAGGAACTGGCGCGGTAGGGCAGCTGTCAGCTCTCAGCTCTCAGGAAAATACATCTCTTATTTCTCTTCGTCTGGTGGAGAGCCGGGCGTGACGCCCGTCGCTCCTCTTGCTACCGCCAGAGCTAAGTTTGGCGGCGTATCATTCCTCCATGTCTTTTTCTTCTGCCGAGACTACGGGTCGGGTAATGAGCTTTGAAGAGGCTCGACGTCTGGTTGAGCAGCATGCGGTTGGCGTGTGTCCGGGAGAGATGGAGACAGTGGATCTGCTGGCGGGGTTGGGGCGGGTGCTGGCGGATGGGATTGTGACGGATCGCGACTTGCCTCCTTTTGATCGGGCCACTCGCGATGGATATGCGGTGCGGGCGGCGGAGGTTCCGGCGCGGCTTGAGGTGGTGGGCGAGGTGAAGGCAGGCGACTGGCCGGATCCGGGAGCGTGCTCGGTGGGGCGCGGGCAGGCGGTGGGGATCATGACCGGGGCTCCGCTGCCGGCGGGAGCGGATGCGGTGGTGATGGTGGAACATACGGCTTTGGTGCTGAGCCCCCCCGCTAACGCCTCAAACGACGCGGCGTTGGGATTCGCACAACTGTCCCACCCTGACGCCGCACAAAGCGCGGCATTAGGATGGGGCACCCTCGCGTCTGTACCGGGTACGCCTCGGTCAGGACGGGACACCTTCGGCGGTAAATTCGTTGACATTCTGCGGAGAGTTGGCGTCGGCGAGAACTTTGTTCCGCGCGGGGCGGAAGCTCGCGCCGGACAACTGTTGCTGGATCGAGGACGGCGGCTGGACCACACGGGCGTCGCGATTGCGGCGTCGGCCGGCAAGAGCCGGGTGCAGGTCTTCCGCAAGCCGCGCGTGGCGGTGCTTTCGACCGGCGACGAGGTAGTTGAGATTGACGCGACGCCGGGGCCGGCGCAGATAAGGAATTCGAATTCCTATTCACTGGCGGCGCAGGTTCAGAATGCGGGCGGCGAGGCGGTGCGGCTGGCGATCGCTCCGGATGAGCGGGGGCGCCTTCGGGCTTTGATTCAAGAAGGATTGGGGTGCGATCTTTTGTTGCTCACAGGCGGCGTCTCCATGGGAAAGTACGATCTGGTGGAGCAGGTTCTCGGGGAGTTAAAGGCGGAGTTTTATTTTACGGGAGCACAGATTCAGCCGGGGCGGCCGGTGGTGTTTGGTTCGTGTGGCGCGCCACACAAGAGGTATTTTCTTGGGCTGCCGGGCAATCCGGTTTCGACCATGGTGACTTTTGAACTCTTTGCCCGGCCGATGATCGAAGCGTGGGCGGGGATGACGCCGCAGCCCCTGATCTTTCTTCGGGCGCGGCTGAAATCGGAGGTTCGGACTAAGACAGGGTTGAAGAGATTTCTTCCGGCGGTACTTTCGGGAGAATTTGAGAATGCGGAGGTGGAGCTGGCGCGCTGGCAGGGGTCGGGCGACATCGTTACGCAGGCTCGGGCAAACTGCTATGTGGTGATTCCTCCGGATCGGGAGCGGATTGAGGCGGGAGAGTGGGTGTCGTTGATGATGCGGTGAATCCCACTCATCGCAAAAAACGCGATGAGTGGGGCACCCTGGGATAACCTGTTGATGATGGCTAAGAAACTTTCGCACTACGACGCGCAGGGGCAGGCCCGCATGGTGGATGTGTCGTCGAAGGCGCGAACGGCGCGCGAAGCGGAAGCGAGCGCCTTCGTTCGGATGACGCCGGAGGTGCTGCGGGCGCTGCCGAAAAATCCCAAGGGCGACCCGCTGGACGTGGCGCGGACGGCGGGAATCATGGCTGCCAAGCGGACGGCGGAGTTGATTCCGATGTGCCATCCGGTGGCGCTGTCGCACATTGCTGTGACCCTACGCGTGTGCGAGAATGGCGTTTCTATTGCCACAAAAGTAAAGACCACGGCGGAGACGGGCGTGGAGATGGAAGCGCTGGTCGCGGCCAGCGTGGCGGCGCTCACCGTGTACGACATGTGCAAAGCCCTCGACAAGGGCATCGAAATCCGGGAAGTGGTGCTGGAGCGAAAGTCCGGCGGCAAGAGCGGAGACTACCGGAGAAGCCGCAAATAGTTGGGACGCCGTTCTCCGCGTCTGGCGTTTTGGGATGGGCGAAGTGGTCGGCGTCGTGGAGAGAATGCATAGGTCCTTCGCTTCGCCCAGGATCACATCAGAATTTATATGGCGAGCAACGTCAAAATCCTGCTGGTGGATGACAACCCGATGGTGCTGGGAATGTTGCAGCAGGCGCTCTCGGCGCTGGGCGAGGTCGCGGTCGCGACCGACGCAGCCGATGCGTTGTTGAAGGCAGTCGACGACCTGCCGGATGTGTTGATCAGTGACTACCGCATGCCGGGCATGGACGGGCGGCAGTTGCTGGAAAAACTGAAAAGCAGACCGGCGACCTCGGGGATCGCGGTGATCCTGATGGCCAGCAAGGCCGATATCAGCGAACGATTGTCGATGCAGGACCCGATTGAAGACTATCTGGAAAAACCTTTTTTTCTGAAAGATGCCACGCACAAAATCAAGCGCGTGGTGGACCGGATCGCGCTGGAAAAGCTGAGCAAAGCAGCATCGACCGATGGCATATTGCGCGGCAACCTGTCGCAGATGAACGTGATTGACCTGGTGCAATCGCTGGAGATGGGACGCAAGAGCTGCCTGCTCACGATGACGAAGAATAACGACAAATGCGAGATCTATTTCAGCCAGGGGCAGGCGAAGCACGCCGTCTATGGTCCGATTACGGGAGATGAAGCGGTTTTCAAAGTGCTGCGCTGGACGGAAGGAAACTTCCAGATTGATTTCAACGGCAAGTCGACGCAGGAAACGACGAAGCTGAATACTCAGGGCCTGCTGATGGAGGGATTGCGACTGCTGGACGAAGCGCAGCGGGACGCGGCCGATGAGGGTGAAGATGTCCTCCTCGACACCTGATGCTTCGTTACTTGATGCATCGAATCCCAATAGAGCGACGGCGGCGGTCTTGACCGTCAGCGATTCGTGTTCGCGCGGCGAGAAAGTGGATCTCTCCGGTCCGGCGGTGGCGGAAGCGCTGGTGCGGCGCAACTTTCTAGTGGTGGTGCGCAGCGTGGTCGCCGACGAGCGCGCCGCGATTCAGGAAAAACTGATTGAGTTGTGCCGCTCGGCGCGACTGGTGGTGACTACGGGCGGGACCGGGATCGCTCCGCGCGACGTGACCCCGGAAGCGACCAGCGCGGTATGCGACCGATTGGTGGCAGGGATCGCGGAGCAGATGCGATTCCAGGGAATGTGGAAGACGCACTTCGCTGCGCTGAGCCGCGCGGTGTGCGGCGTCCGGGGAACGAGCCTAATCCTGAATCTGCCGGGCAGTCCGGCGGGGGCGGTCGAGTCGCTGGAGGCGGTGATGGATTTGTTGCCGCATGCGCTGGACTTGATTGCGGGCAAGACGGCGCATACGTAGAGGTTGGTCGTCGGCCGTTAGTCGTTCGTCGTTAGTGGGGCGTTGCGCGTTCTGCCAGCAGGCGCTGCAGTTCGGCTTCCGCTTCGGCGCGGACGCGGTCGGCGAAAGCATTTGCGCTCTGCCGGTGCTCGGCGCTGAGCTCGGACAAGCGCACATGCAAGTAGGGCTGGTCCTCTTCCAGGCGGCGCAGCAACCTCTCGGTTCGGGCGATTCTTTCTTCCAGTGTAATCATGCTGGGGAAGTGAGACACGCCTCTCTACATTGCCACAGCGATGGCAGGGCGCAAGTTACAAACTGGATGCCGGGGCGTGGGCATTTCAAGAAATGTTTTTCGGGAAAGAGCGAACGGGCGATCGGTTAGGGAAGCGCCACATAGCCTTGCAAACGGGCGGGCATTTCGCTTTGCAAGCGCTCGGTCAGCCATTTTTCAAGCTGATACTGTGAGCTCTGGGGAACTTTGACGAAGCGGATGCCGACGTGGCCGGTTCCGTCGGTCCATGCGACTTCGCCCTTCAGTTCGAGAGAAATGTTGCTCCCGGGAAGCGTGAAGCTAAACTGCCCCTCCGCATCCTTTTCCATCTTGCCGAGGATACGGATGGCCATGCCTCCCTCGCTCAGGTTGGTCGACGTGGCGGTCAGTTCCTGGTCGCGCTGAAGAGTGATTCGCAACGGCATCTCCACAGGATGGCGGAAGTAGCGGCGCTTTTCCCGCACCATGAAATTGAGCGCCGCATTAAGACAGCGGGAGGCATGCAGCAGAGTGAGCGGCTTCTGCAGAACGAAGTTGGCTCCAGACTGGAAGGCCTCCTGCGTGGTCGTCTTCCCATTGACCACGGCAAAGGCCACAGACTTGGCATTGCTTTGGGTCTGACGCAGCGATTTCAGCAGATCACGGCCGTTCTGCAGGTCGTCGCAGTCGATGACGATCGCATCGAACTTGCGCTTCACCAGCACATCGTTGCCGGGCTGGATGCCTGGGCAAATCTGGACATTGACCGAGATCTTCTCCAGTGCCGGACGCAACACGGTGAGCAAGGCGGCATCCTGGCTGATGAGAAGAGAGTCCAGATTCATGGCATTTTCGATACTAGCGGCAGCCGGGAAGGTAGGAAAGTGACCTAGGTACTGTGTACGCGGAGGTCCTGCCGGCACAGCCGAAAAGCGGTATGAAGGTTGCAATTCTGGCGAGTCACCTTACTCTGTGCCCCTCTGGGACCTCCGTGGTAAAGAATTTTTAACCATGGAGGACACCTTTCCCAACAGAAAATCAGGAAGGATTGCGTTTCCGTCAGTTTTTTCTGGATTCTCGCGCCTTTCACCGCGAAACTAGCTGGGTGGCCGAGACCGCTTATCTGTCGCTGGGATCGAACCTGGGAGATCGTGCGGCCAACCTGCGCGCGGCTGTCGCGCAAATCGACGTGGCGGCCCGGTTGTTGGCGCTCTCCGCTCTATATGAGACCCAGCCAGTGGACGTCCCGGAGCAGCGGTGGTTTCTGAACTGCGTGGCGGCGATCGAAACCGATCAGACGCCGAGAGAACTGCTCCAGCTTGCGTTGCGGGTCGAAGCGGAGATGGGACGTCTCGGCACGCGCGACAAAGGTCCGCGCAAGATTGACATCGATGTGGTGCTGTTTGGGGATTACGTGGTGGATGAGCCAGGCTTGAAGATTCCGCATCCGGCAATGCACCTGCGGCGCTTTGTTTTGGAACCGCTGGTCGAGATCGCTCCGGAGGCACGCCATCCCATACTCGGGAAAACTGCGCGAGATCTTCTGGCGGAGCTGGCAGACGGGAAGATGGCGGGCGAGCAGATGGTGCGGCGGCTCTGAATTCCTCCCCTGCTCATGGAGGGATGGCCACCCCGGCGGTCCGGCTCTACCCCATCCTAGGGAATTACGATCCGGCTCCCTGCCTCGTCTGGCCCGGCGATCGCCGAGTGCTTCTCGGGGAATTGCGCGAAGAGGAAATCGACGAACGCCCGCGACTTCGGTCTCCCGGACGTGCGTCCCAAACCCATGCGCAAAAGAAATACCAGCGCCTTGAGCACGTCGGAATCCCGCAGGCGCGTGTGGCCGATATGCTGCTGCTCGGCCTCGCGAAACTCCCGCACCATGGTCTCGATTTCGCGAGCGATGCCCTGGTGCGCCAGATTGGCGGTTTGCGGTTCGTAGATGAGACTGGAGTTCACCAGCGTCTGGTAGCTCTTCGCCAGCGAACTCAAAGCCGCGATCAGATCGCGGTCCGTGAGCGGACGACCGGCGAGGGAACGCTCGGCGCGGGCGCTCTTGGCCAGTGCGAAGCTGAGTCCCATGATCAGTTCCTCGCGTTCGTAGAGAAACTGCTCGGGGATTTCGATATCGGGTATCTCAACCTCGGGAAACAGAGCCTCGCGATCCCGCGGGCCCGGCTGTCCATTGTGCGAGTGCTGTCTTGCCTGCTGTCGTGCCTGCAAAAGATAAGGACAGTCGCTCGGGCAGTCGAGCGTCACCTCGCGCTGCTCGCCGCAGCACTGCGGACAGATTTTCCCATGCACCGCCGGGCAAAACCGCTTCTCTTTGCGTTCTTCACAAAGCGCACAACTCAAGGGCAGTTCCTCGGACCTGATTATTTCATGGAGGCGTCTATCCCGTGCGTTCGGGGAATCAATCTGGCCCGCGACCAAGGTTTTTTCTTTGCTCAAGGCGCGTAGCTCGAAGCCAGTTTTGCACCGTTCCTGATGCAAATTCGAAAAGCTAATCGTTGCTATAACCGATTTCTATTTGTCTGGATGCGCCGGACACGGTAGCCTTATCGGTTACCCCGGTCATTTAATTGATTTCTTGGGCTGCGCCCGAATAAGGAGAGGCATGTCAACCGAACTGCGAAATTTTCTAGCGATCCCCTACGACGAACTGGAAGAGATAAATCTGAATGCGAAGAAGCAGCGCCTTGACCGCGTTGCACCTCACAAAGTCCAGGAGGAGCGGCTGAAATACCTGACGGACGAGTCGCGCATCAAGGCCGTGACCGTGCTCTTCAGCGACCTGGAAGGCCGTCTGCACATGCTCGACTATGACAAGAAATTCCTGCTGAAGAGTCACGACAACCTGACCTTCGACGGTTCGTCGATTCGCGGCTTCACGGCGCAGCGGGAAAGCGATCTGCGTCTAGGTATTGACTGGGCTGCTTTTTACTGGGGGCCGGCCGATGTTTTCGGGCCGGGCAAAGTACTCGTTTTTGGCGAGGTCATCGATAAAAACGGCGAACCCTACACCGCCGACATCCGCAGCATGCTGAAGCTGTTTGGCAACCAATTGCACAAAAAGCACGGTTATACCCTCAACGCCGCTAATGAGATCGAGGGCTTCCTGTTCAATGGACCGGACGCCGAGCGCACCTACCACGAGACCGGCAAGTTCGAATACGTCAACACCGGCGGCTACTATCATTCGCTGCCGGGCGATCCCCTGCGCACCTTCATCGATACGACCGCGGAAGTGCAGCGCGCGATGGGATTCCAGAACGAAAAGGATCACCCCGAGGTCGCCCCCTCGCAATTCGAGATCAACTACGGCTACGCCGAAGCGGTGGCCGCTGCCGACCATATCCAGCTCTACAAGCTGATCTGCCGCCAGGTCGCGCGCAACATGGGCTTGACCGCCTGCTTCCTGCCCAAGCCGGTGGTGGGCGTCAACGGCAGCGGCATGCACACCAATGTCTCCATCAGCCAGAAGGACAAGAACCTCTTCTGGGATCCCAAGGGCGAGGAAAAACTCAGCAAGCTCGGCTATGAGTTTCTGGACCGCATTCTCACGCACGGCAACGACCTTTGCCTGGTGTTCAATTCCAGCGTCAACGCCTACCGCCGCCTCGATCCGCACTTCGAGGCGCCCAACCAACTGCGAGCCTCGGCCGTGGACCGCGGCGCCATGGTCCGCATCCCGATCGGCAACCACCGCAGCATGCGACTGGAGGTGCGCGCCGTCGCTCCCGACGCCAACCCCTACCTTGTGATGTACTCCATTTTCAAGACGGGATTGGAAGGCGAGACGGCCAAGATCAAGAACCTGCGCGAGGCGGAGCGCTACCTGCCCGACAACGTCTACACGGCAATCGACAACTTCCGCAAAGCCGAGTGGACAACCAAACTCCTCGGGGAAGACGTGAAAGGCCGCTACGCCGACCTGAAGCAGGCATCGGCCGACCGCTGCCCGCGCCTGCTGGGCACGATTGTCAAGCCCGCCGAGGTGCAGTTCCACCACGAGGTGTACAACCAGTTCCTGTGGAATGAGTTCTAGAGAAACTCTGACCAAGTGAGTATGGACAAATGGACGTCTGGCGCCGCCTACGACCAGTGGATGGGGCGCTGGAGCCGCTTGCTGGCGGATGAGTTCTTGAACTGGCTGAGTTTGCCCCCGCATTTGCGCTGGCTCGACCTGTGCTGCGGAAGCGGTGTCCTCACAAAGGCCATTGTCGAGCGCTTCGCGCCCGCTCGGGTTGCGGGTGTGGATGCATCTGCCCAGCAAATTGGATTTGCTCGCGAGCATCGCAATGGTCCCGAGGTCAGCTTCGAAACCGGGGATGCGATGGCTCTTCCTTTCGACGAAGCCAGCTTCGACGCTATCGTCTGCGGTTTGGGGTTGAATTACGTTCCGGAGCCTGAACGTGTGCTGCAAGAAATGCGCCGCGTTACGGTTCCGGGGGGCGTCATCGCAATCTACGTTTGGGACTACGCGGAGGGAGCACGGTTCCTGCGGGAGTTCTGGGATGCGGCCGCAGCTACCGACCGCGAAGCGTTGGCATACGATCAGGGCCGCCGCTTCCCGCTGTGCAATCCGGAGGCGCTACGAAAGCTCTTTGAGCGCGCTGGCGTGGAGCAAGTGAGGGTTCGTGCGCTCGACATCACCACACGGTTCACGAGTTTCGATGACTACTGGCAACCATTCCTGACGGGACAAGGTTCTGCTCCCAACTATCTTGAGACCCGCGATGAACTTACCCAAAACGCTATTCGCGAACGGCTGCGTGATTCGCTGCCCACCGACGCCGAGGGTGTAATTGAGCTGCCCGCCCGTGCCTGGGCGGTTCGTGGGCGGCGCTGAATGTCCATGCGAGGGCGGCCTCACTTGCCAGTTCCAGCAACAATCGATGCACGTTCGCTTCCCCACGGCCTGTAGGAAGATTTTAAGATTTATGCCGCGAACTTGTGAGAGACGACGCTAGCGCATCGCCGCCGCAGCCGCCAGGTTGGCATTAAGGTGGCGGCTCATAGCCAAGTCGATAATGGCGCCGATCATCTCCGTGTAAGAGAGCCCCGATGCCTTGGCGGCCATGGCAAATTCCTGCCGGCTCGCCAGCCAAGGATTCGGATTCGCCTCAATGACATAGACGTCGCCATTGGGAGCCAGTCGCATGTCGATGCGTCCATAGTCGCGCAGCTTCAGCGCCCGGTACGCGGCCAGCGCCGTATCTGACAACCGCTTCACCGTTTCCTCATCCAGATTTTCCGCGATTTGCGATTTGGTCAGCTTGTAGACTTCGGTATTCTTCTCGAACTTAACGTCATAGCTGGCGATTTTCGGCGTGCCTTCGGGCAAGCGTGACAGATCGAGCTCAATCATCGGCAAGACCTCCGCTCGTTCGTAGCTGCCCAGAATTCCGGCGTAAATTTCGCGCCCCTCGATGTATTCCTCAATCAGCGCCGGAGAGTCGAATTCATCCTGGATGTACTCGACGCGCTCCATCATCTCCTTGACGTTTTTCACCACGGCGCCGGCATCGATGCCGATCGATCCATCCTCCCACGACGGTTTGACGATGAGCGGAAAAGAAATGTCGTGGGCATGCTCGATGCGTCCGCGATAGGCAGTGGCAAAGAATGGAGTCTTGATGCCGTGAAACGCGAAAATCTTTTTGGCAATCGCTTTGTCCTGGGCAAGAATAATGGCGTGCGGACCCGCGCCCGTGTAGCGCAATCCCAGCAGGTCGACATAGGCGACCACGTTCATTTCCTTGGTGTCGTCGCCATCGAAAGACTCGGTCAGATTGAAAATGAGGTCGGCATCGCAGCGCGAGAGCGAGTGCAAGGACTGCGGGCGCCCGTCAAGCTCGAAGTAGGAGGGCTCGTGCCCCAGCTTCTGTAGCGCTTCAAAGATTTCCTCGCGATCGGTCTTCTCCTTCTTTACCGTCTTCACTTTCTTGCGAGGCTTATGCGGGGGAGTCGTCTCTTCCTTCGCCGTCGCGACCGGGTCTTCGTTCCAAACGTCATACAGCAAAGCGATTTTAAGTTTTGCTCCGATCATTAATGTCTCCTCGGAAAGCAGTAGCCAGCAGCTGGCAGCCAGCAGCTTCTTACGGCTGAATAAATTTTCCTTTCGTCACATAAGTCATCACCAGCGCTGTAACGTAGGCCGTGACTTCGGCCAGATGTTCCGCGCTGCGGGTTTTGTCGGCTCGCAGGTCGAGTTCGCCGGCGCGTTTTTCAATCGTGTCCATCAAAGTCTTGATCAACGGACGCTGCGCGCCCGTCCACTGCGCAACTTTGTCGATCACCGCTTTGCGGTGCTGATGCAGAAATTCGCGTGCCGGCAGCGCTGACTTCCGCCGCTTGGATACGGGAAAGATGTCGCGCAAATCCGTATCCGGTGTAAGCTCGGTGACCGCAACCTCTTCGTGCGCAGCCTGGTGCCCATCCTTGTGATAGAACTCCGCCACGGTTGTCTCCATCTCATCAACCGTGATGTCGGTCTGCCCGCGCCGACGCGCAGGGTCGCTCTTCCCCAACTGGCGCGCCAGCCGGTTCAGGTAACGCAACTTTTCCATCGCACCCCAGCCGCGATACCGCTTGCGCCAGTTCGAGCGCGGAGTCAGCCACACCGCAAACGTCTCGGCAAAATCCTCATCCGGATGCTTCTGCGCATACCATCCCGGCAAATGCCGCACATAGTCGCGCGAAAACGGCGCGGGCCGGTAATTGTCGCGATACGGCCGGCGGAACGGCCCGAAGATCTGTTTCCACTCCGGCTTATTGTGTAGCTTGTAAGCATAAGTGAAAGCGTGTCCCGCTTCATGCCGCAGATACATCATGATTTCTCTCGCGTCTTCGAGGTCACGCGTTTCTTTTTC
The DNA here is from genome assembly GCA_963779995.1 of uncultured Acidobacteriaceae bacterium. Classification (GTDB taxonomy): domain Bacteria; phylum Acidobacteriota; class Terriglobia; order Terriglobales; family Acidobacteriaceae; genus Acidiflorens. The sequence continues at coordinate 285,825 of CAVZZY010000005.1, forward strand.
CAGTTGCGCCAGCGCCGCATGCGCCAGGTAAAACGGAATCCCGATAATCGGCTCGCCCGACGGGCATCCCCACTCATCCGTCAAATAACAAGCCGGACGAAATTTACTTAGCCCCTTGGCATCCAGTTCGCGATAAAGCTGTTCCACAAAGCGCTCCACCGGAGACCCGGCAAGCGTAAGCCCCAGCTCGCGAATCGGCCGGCTCAGAAGTTCCTGGTACGCGGGCGGTTCAGTTTTTGCGATGTCGATGTTATGCACAAACGCTCGCTCACAAACAGTCTGCAACCGCGCAAGCACACACGGGGAGGGGCAGTGTCTCTAAGGTTAACAGTAATGGAAAGCGGGATGATTTGGGAGTGACTGCGGTAATGCGGCCCCAGCATCGACGCTCGGGGCGGACGAATGCGTCCGCCCTACGCAAGATTATTGCAGCAGCGTCCCATTCCCATTCGGTTCTTCCGGAGGAATCACCACCGCCGCCGCGACCCGGTCTCCCGGCTCGACGTTGAGCAGCCGCACACCCTGCGCCGACCGCCCCGATTCGCGGATGAACTTTGATTCGATGCGGATGATCTTGCCGTACTGGCTGATCAGCATCACCTCGGATTTTTCACTCACCTGCGAGATGCCGACGACCTTGCCGTTGCGCGCCGTGGTCTTGACGTTGATCACGCCCTTGCCGCCGCGATTGGTCAGGCGATACTCGTCGGCGGGAGTGCGCTTGCCGTACCCGTTCTCGGTGACGGAAAGAATGAGCGAGCCCTTTTCCGGAACCAGGTCCGCAATTTCGGGAGCGATATCTCCGTCTTTCACCACCGCTTGCGCCTCCGGCTTGATGGTGGTGGCCATGCCGACGATGTAATCTTTCTCGGCCAAGTTCATGCCGCGCACGCCGGTGGCGTTGCGTCCCATGGAGCGCACATCGTTCTCGTCGAAGCGAATCGCTTGTCCGTCGTGCGAAGCGACGAAGACGATCTGGTTGCCGTCGGTCAGCGAGGCCGCGACCAGCTCGTCGCCCTCTTCGATATTGATGGCGATGATGCCGCGCGACATCACGTGCGAGAAGTCCTTTACCTCGGTCTTCTTCACCGTGCCATTGTGCGTGACAAAGAAAACGTATCTGCCTTCTTCTTCCAGGTCGCGCACGGCGAGCATGGTGCGCACGGTTTCGCCCGGCTGCAGGCCCACCAGGTTGCCCACGTGCTTGCCCTTGCCGGCAGCGGCGATGTCGGGAATCTCGTACACCTTCAGCCAGTACACGCGCCCGGTGTTGGTGAAGATCAGAATGTAGGCGTGAGTCGAGGCGATGAATAGATGCTCGACGAAATCCTCGTCGCGTGTCTTCATGCCGGTGCGCCCGGTGCCGCCGCGCCGCTGCATGCGGTAGGTCGAGATCGGAGTGCGCTTCATGTAGCCGGAATGGCTGACGGTGACCGCGACCTGTTCGTCGGCGATCAGGTCTTCCAGCATGATTTCCGCGGCTTCGTCTTCGATGACGGTCCGCCGCGCGTCGCCGTAGAGTTTCTTGACCTCTTCCAATTCCTTGATTATTACTTTGCGCAGCTTCGCCTCAGAAGCAAGAATCGATTCGAATTCGGCGATGGCCTCGCGCACCTGCTTCAACTCGTTCGCAATTTCTTCGATCGAGAGCTTGGTCAAGCGGTGCAGTTGCAGTTCGAGGATGGCGTCGGCCTGCTTGCTGGTGAACGGCTTGTCGGCGGCGAGCTTTGGAGCGCGTCCGGTAGTGTTGATGTCGATCTTCTTGCCGCCGAAGTATGCAACTAAATTTTCTCTTGCGTCGGCGCGGTTGGCGCTGCCGCGTATGATCGCGATCACGTTATCGAGGTGATCGAGCGCGGTTAAGTAGCCTTCCAGAATGTGTTCGCGATCACGCGCCTTGGCCAGCAAATACGAAGTGCGCCGCCGCACCACATCGACGCGATGGTCGATGAAGTGTTTGATCGCCTGGATCAGCCCCATTTCCTTCGGCTGCCCGTTGACCACGGCCAGCAGAATCATGCTGAAGCCTTCCTGCATCGAGGTGTGCTTGAAGAGCTGGTTGAGCACGATCTGCGGTTCGGCTCCGCGCTTGAGTTCGATCACAATGCGCATGCCGTCGCGATCGCTTTCGTCGCGAATGTCGGAGACGTCGTCGATGGTCTTGTCGTTGACGAGGTCGGCAATGCGCTCGATCAGGCGTGCCTTATTCACCTGGTACGGAATCTCGGTGACGATGATCGCCTGCTTGTCCTTGTTGATGTTTTCGATGGCGGCCCGGGCGCGCATCATGAAACGGCCGCGGCCAGTGCGGTACGCCTCGAAGATTCCGGCGCGACCGTGAATGATGGCCGCCGTCGGAAAATCCGGTCCTTGCACAAATTTCAGAATCTCCGGCAGCTGCGCTCCGGGATTATTCACCAGCGTGATCGTGGCATCGACGATCTCGGTCAGGTTGTGCGGCGGAATCTTGGTCGCCATGCCAACCGCGATGCCATCGGACCCGTTGACCAGCAAGTTGGGAAAACGCGCGGGAAGAACCGCGGGCTGCGTTTCCGTGCCGTCGTAGTTCGGATAAAAGTCGACCGCTTCTTTGTCCAGGTCTTCGAGCAGAGCGGTGGAGACGCGCGTCAGGCGCGCTTCGGTGTAACGATCCGCCGCCGGAGGATCGCCATCGACCGAGCCAAAATTTCCTTGACCGTCGACCAGCGGCGCGCGCATGGCGAAGGGCTGCGCCAGCCGCACCAACGCGTCGTAAACGGCGAGGTTCCCGTGCGGATGGTACTTGCCCATGACTTCGCCGACGATGCGGGCGCACTTGCGCGTGGCGCGTCCCGGAGCCAGGCCCATTTGCTGCATGGTGTAAAGAATGCGGCGGTGCACCGGCTTCAGTCCGTCGCGCACGTCAGGCAGCGCGCGGCCGATAATCACCGACAAGGAATAGTCGAGATACGACCGCTTCATCTCCTCTTCAATGTTGACGGGCTGTATGTTGAGGGCGCCCGGACCCGTGGGAGATTGACCGTCGCCTCCGGGAGGAGGGGTTAAGGGAAGCTCAGGATTCTGATCGTCAGCCATGAAGTTAGCTCTCAGCTCTCAGTTGTCAGCTCTCAGTAAAGGCACTTGTGATTTAGTGTGGGGACGGGCGTCTAGCCCGTCCGAGCGGAGCGCAGCTTTGCCCGCTCTTTTCCCGTCGAAAATGTCGCTAAGTTCTTGCATCTACAGGCACTATCGGGCTGGATTTATAAGTAAATTATAGCACGCTTAGGGGTCTTCGGTGGCGGGCGAACGTTGGCTTTTCGGGCTCTCCGGAGGTTCCGCAGAGGGCACTCCTAACGCGGTTCAACAGTAGATTCCGGCAGGGTCGGGTGATGGAAGGATCAGCGAATGTCTGCTCGCTCCAGCAATCGTTGGGCACGGGCGCGGGTTATGTTGATCACGGAGGGATCGGCGATGATCTGATCAAGAATTGGCTGAATGGCAGTGACCCCGGTCAGTTGATTGGCGCGGGCCAGTTCCTCCATATTTTTTAGTTCTTCGTCGAGCGCCAGCTTTTGAAAGTGGTGATCGTACTGGAGGCGATGTCCGAATTCGAGCGTGGACGAGAGGCTTTGCATCAGAACGGTCAGGTCCTGTACGGCCGGGTTGGTGGAATAGTTGTAGGTAGACTCTCCGCTGCGCCGCGCGTCTTTGTATCCGAGCGTCTTCTTTCCGGTAAAGGCGAGGTTCTTGTGGTGGGAGTCGACGTCCTTCTGAAAATAGCCGGCCTTTGCCGCGAGTTGGAAGATTTTCTGCCGCGTTCCCACGGCTAAGGTGAAGTCAAGATCGAAGCTGTCGTTGCCATTGTCGTTGTCATTGTCGCGGGAATTGGTCTCGTCGGAATCGGCTGGCAGGCTACCACTGGACTGGTAGCGTGCCGAGCCATCGGATTGAACGCGGATCGAGTAATGCTTCGGCTGGGAGGCTGGGAAATCGAGGCTGAAGTTGACCACGGCGGGGGCTTCGGCTTGCGAACAGGCAGGGGTCGAAGAAAAGACGATAGAAGAAACGATGAGCAGGCAGACAATCTGAAATGGACGGAGCATGGGCCGGTTAATGATTGGGGATGGTGGCGGGGAGTGTCAAGCGGGGATGCGCCCTGAAATCCCCCGTCTCTACAGAGAGCGGGTTGCGCTCTGGCGTTCCTGCGTGGCGGCGGTGTGCAGATGGCAGATGGCGATGGCGAGCGCATCGGCGGCGTCGGCGGGTTCGGGGATCTGATCGAGATTCAGAAGGCGCGTCACCATTTGCTGGACCTGATGTTTTTCGGCCCGACCGTATCCGACCACCGCGGATTTGATGGAGAGTGGCGAGTATTCGGCGACTTCGATTCCGGCGGAAGCGGCGGCCAGCATGGCGACTCCGCGCACCTGGCCGAGTTTCAAGGCGGACTTCACGTTGGCGGCGTAGAAAACGTCTTCGATGGCGACGCGGTCGGGACGGTGCTGGGAGATGAGTTCCTGCAGGCCGATCGAGATGCGCGAGAGGCGCGTGGGCATGGGATCGCGCGGAGAAACTTTAATGGCGCCGCAGGCGATACAGACGAGGCGGTCATTCTTATTGTTATTGTTGCGGCCGTCGGAGAGCAAGTCGACCACGCCATAGCCGGTGTATTCCGTGCCGCAGTCGATGCCGAGGACGCGCATGAGGGAAGTGTAGCAGGAGGACTCTCGGCTCTCAGCTCTCAGATATCAGCGATCAGTTCTCAGCGTGATAACCTAATTGCATTCGACCATTGCAACCAAGGGTAGGGCGGAGTGTATCCGTTGCCAAAGGCAAACTCATACTCGGGCTCGAAAATCATATGAGGAGCAGGCAATGAGAATTGGAGTGCTGACGGGCGGGGGCGACTGTCCCGGGCTGAATGCGGTCATTCGGGCAGTGGTGCGTAAGGGCACGTTTCACTATGAAGACGGGTTCGTGGGATTCATGGAGGGCTGGCGCGGGCTGCTGGAAGACAAGACCATGGAACTCGACCTCTCGTCAGTGGGCGGTATTCTGCCGCGTGGCGGGACCATCCTGCGTACTTCGCGCACCAATCCGGCCAAGCATGACAACGGCCTGCAGCACTGCGTCGAGAACCTCAAGAAACATGGCTGTGAAGCATTGATCGCCATTGGCGGCGATGACACGCTGTCGGTAGCGCAGAAACTTTTTTCCAACGGAGTGAAAGTGGTGGGCGTTCCGAAGACGATCGACAACGACCTGACCGGCACCGACTTCACCTTCGGCTTCGACACGGCCGTGAATGTGGCCACGAGCGCCATCGACCGCGTGCACACAACCGCCGAGGCGCACAATCGCGTGATCGTGGTGGAAGTGATGGGGCGCGAGTCGGGCTGGATCGCGGCCTATAGCGGCATTGCCGGCGGCGCCGACGTCATATTGATCCCCGAAGTTCCTTTCGATATTGACCAGGTCGCCGAACTGATTCGCCAGCGCCAGGCCCGCGGAAGATATTTCAGCATCATCGTGGTGGCCGAAGGCGCGAAGTTTGCCGATGGTAACGAGAAACACTGTGAAGCTTCCTCCCTGCAACCAGGGCGCGATGAGTTCGGGCATCTTCGCTTGGGCGGAATCGGCCAGACGGTGGCGTACGAGATCGAAAAACGGACGGGCTTCGAGTCGCGGTCGGTGGTGCTTGGCCACATCCAGCGAGGCGGAACGCCCAGCGCTTTCGACCGCGTGCTGGCCACGCGCTACGGACTGGGCGCCATCGACATGGTGCACCGCGGCGAATTCGGGCAAATGGCGGCGCTGCGGGGGAACAAGATTATTTCCATCCCGCTGTTGGAAGCCATCGCTTCCAATCGTAAGGTGAGTCAGGAAATTCTTGACGCCGCGATCGGGATTCTGGACAAGCTCGACTATAAGGTTACGAAAGTTTCCTGAACTGGCGCGGAATTAGAGCAAGGGGAAGGGCGCACTGGCGCTCTTCCCCTTAGCCATTTGGGCCTTTGCAATCTGCAGAAAAAGGTGGCTTTGGATGCCCTCCCTTTTAGGGGCGTCTGATCTCCCGCAGAGGCGCGGCGAGCCCCGTCCCTACAGGGCAGAAGACGCTGCCACCCCCAATAGCAAAAGGTGCAACCGGGGCGGGATTCGCTTGGCATTGCGCGGGTTTCAGGGCATACTAGCTCAGCACTCCCCCTCGACCGGATTAGGATCGCGAGGAGGCTCCGTGTCCATATTTCAAGAAGAAATCCATCCCGAGAACCATCTCGAGCGGTCAACCCAGTTCCCCTCGTCGGAGGTTGCGGAAGTACAGCGAAAGCGGATGCTCATTGCGCTGGGGGTCCTGCTGGTGGCGCTGGTGGCGGTGGTTTTGAAAGACTGGGATTTCTGGTTTCCGCCGGCCGGTGAAGTCCAGGAAGCTGCGGTGCGAAGGAAGAGTAAAAGCATGGCGACGGTGCCTCTTCCCCGCGCGCCGGCGGCTCCCACGCGGGAACGCAAGGCAGGCAGTTCGCCGGCACCCGCTGCGGCCGACGCTCCCTTTGCGGCAACCACTGAGCGCGCAGTGCTGCCACCTCTGGAGGTGGAAGTGGTGGCCGGAAACCGCCACATCTCCCTACCCGCGAAAAGCAATGCCATCCATCTGGATGTGAACTCGGGCGAGACCTCTTCCCCATCCGCCGCTCCTGCCTCGTCGCCGAATGGGCTGGTGAGTGCCGGTGATCGCGTGCAGCTTTCGCCGCTAACGGCGCAGAGCGTGAGCATTTCGGTGCCACCGGATTATCCCTTGCTGGCGCGGCAGATGAAGGTGCAGGGCGCAGTCAGTTTGATGGCGCTCATCTCGCGGGATGGCAGCATCCAGGAGTTGCAGATTCTCAGTGGCCCGGGCATCCTGGCTACCGCAGCTCGCGAGGCGGTGAAGCAATGGCACTTCAAGCCCTACCTTCAAAACGGGCAGCCCGTGGAAACGCAGGCTCGCATCACGGTGAACTTCACCATTTCGACAAATTGAGCAGGGGCTGGATCGGCCGGTAAGATTCGGTAATTTTGTGATCGGACAATTTGGCAATTTGAAAATCTAGAGCGTATATCGTTTCAAATTACAAAATTGTCCGATCACAAAATTACCAAAGTGCTTTGAAAATTAAACGGGCGTCCGGATTCTTCCGAATCCATGACGCCCGGGCAGCCCTCCCCCAGAACTGCTCAATTGGGAATGTAAAACTAAGCGGCAAATCTGAAAATGGCACGCGGGTGCCAGCCGGTTCCACCAAAGTGCCACCCCGTAAATTACACATTACACAGCTAGTCCAACTCGGTCGTCGGCTTCTATTGTGAAAACACCATTTTCCCGGGCGTGGTTAAGGTCGTAAAAGGCGAGCCCGGGATAGCCGTGAGAACGCCGGTCGTTGGATTGTAGGTATAACCCTCAAGACCGAGTGCGTTGCCGATATAGAAAAATCTGCCGCTGGGGTCGAAGAGCGCGAACAGTGCACCTGCAGGCACGCTGAACGGCGAGTTTGTCACGAGAACAAGTTGTCCGCTCGGGTAAGTGATCTGGAAACACCAGATGGAGAGGCTCGATCCCGGAGTCACCGCGTAAACCAACGAGCCAGTAGGATCGACAGTGATCGATGTAGGGCCCGCGCCGCCCACCGTGGAGGTAAACGGCGAGCCGACTATCGGGGTCAGCGCACCGGTGGTCGGATCGATGTTGAACCCGGAAATATTGCCGGTAGTGAACTGGTATGGGGGCGGGTTGGTTGCCGAAGGGTTCGTAACGTAGAGGAACTGATCAGTCGGATCCACTGCCAGGCCGAGGGCTCCCCCTCCCTCTCCCGAAGAGACTGGAGTCCCAGGGACCAGACTGAGCACGCCGTTCGAAAACGAAAAGCCGGTGACCATCCCGATCTCCGGATTGGTTACATAAACAAACTGGCCGGAATGCGTGAACAGAATCTCAGTTGGATTCGTATTCGCGGGGACGGGCGATCCGAACGGGGACAAAGCGCCCGTGTTGGGATCGATGGAGAAAACGGAAACCTCGCCCAGGTTGGAATAATTACTGGTCACTAACAAGTACTTGCCTGAGGGGTCGATGACTATCGCATTCGGAGAGGAACCGACCGGAACCGGACTGGCGCCGAGCGTCAAAGTCCCGTCGCCGGCGACGTTGAAAATCGAGATCGTGGCTTCGAAGGCATTGAGCGTGTACAGGATGTTTTTCGACGGGAGGAATGCCAGGCTGGTGGGCGTAAAGTTCTGCTGTTGCGGCGTCTGCGGTCCCGTGACGAAGGCGCCGGTTGTGCCGTTAAAGTGCATCAGGAGCACCGAACCCCACGCGGGCAGGGTCACGTAAGCATCGCGGTTCGATGTCAACGTACTTTGTTGGCTGCTATTGCCGCAGGAGAGGGAAAGTCCGGCGAGGACGACGAATACGGCCACCAGGATGCGGGGCCCATCACTTTGACCTATCCGTGCGGCACGCGCCGCCGTTAGAAAGCTCATTTGCGAACAGCTCCTCAATAGCCAATATCCAAAGATGAGAACGAAAAGATCGTGTCCACTATCGTGCACGAGAAGGCGGCCAGAGCGCAACTGCATCGGGTGATCGAACAGCAGAAGTCCCTGGTTTTTCGATGACCCGATCACCCGATGAGCCGATCGATTTGATGCGGCGCGATGTGTTCTAATCAGGGTATTGCAAATCAGTGTAGCCCAAAATCACCGTGCTCCAAGTAAGATTGCGTCGTGATCGACATCCACTGCCACATTCTGCCTGAGGTTGACGATGGCCCCAAGTCCTGGGATACAGCCGTCGAAATGTGCCGCATGGCGGCGGCCGACGGCATTACCCACGTCGTCGCCACCCCGCACGCCAACGATCGTTACGCCTACGATCGCGAATACCTTTCCGAACTTCTCGGCCAGTTACGCGAGAGGGTTGGTCCCGCGCTGCAATTGCAATTCAGTCTGGGTTGCGATTTTCATCTTTCCTTCGAAAACCTGGAACGCGTGCTGGCGCAGCCGCACACCTACACGATTGGCGAAACCAACTATCTGCTGATTGAACTCAGCAACTTCAGCGTCCCGACCCGGCTTTCCGAGTGTTTTACCCGCCTGGCAGATCGCGGGCTTACGCCGATCCTGACTCATCCCGAGCGCAACCCGATCCTGCAGCAAACGCCGCAGCGCATACTGGAGTGGGCGGAACAGGGCTGCCTGATGCAGGTCACGGCCTCGGCGCTGACCGGGCTCTGGGGAGAGCGCCCTGAAATCATCGCCCGCTGGCTGCTCGACCGCTCGGCCGTGCATATCCTCGCCTCCGACGCTCACGACACCAAGCGCCGCATCCCGAATCTTTCCGCAGCTCGCGATGTGGCGGAAAAAATCGTGGGAGCCGAGTATGCCGAAGCGCTGGTCGAGGGCAACCCGGGTGCGATTGTTAATGGGATGGCGATCCCTTACTGCCCGCGACCGGTGCTGGATTAGCGAAGAATTAGACCGCAACCCACCGGCGATCTTCTATCTTCCAGCTTGTATTTCCAGCGCTTGCGAATAACTGGGCGCCGCACCTTCCGAGCATCACGACGAAGGACTTTCGACGATAGTTTTGATGGAAGGAATGCAAATTATGCATTGGACTCCTCCCAGCGGAGCCGCTACTTTGAACTCATCGCCAGGTCGTCACGACTCCGGGCGGAGTCAACGAGAGGAGGCATACATGAAATCCGAACGACTGTCCTCCAAACGAACGGGTCAGGCCTCCGCGCGCCGGATTCGTGGGCAGGCTGCCAAGAAACGACCGTCTAAGGCCGTAGATTTGGAGAAAGTGTTGCACTTTTCCCAGCAGTTGTATGCTCACGCTCTCACGTTGCAAGAAGTGATTCGGAACGAAGGCGAAGTAACCTACGAGGTATTGAGACCCAGATATGACCGGCAGGCGGCACAGCAATTCGAAATTTTCTATCACACCTTTAAGCGGCGCTCTGGATTTCGCAAACGTGGCGCGCGGTCTTGCGGGTAGTGGCTTGAATCAGGCCGGCATTTCCGAGATAGGTTGAAGCGAAAATTGGATTTTCAAGACTACTGCGGGGGAAGGTTGCTATCCGCTGGAGTCGGTTTCGCCGCCGTCTTTGGATCGCCCGCGGCGGGCGTCGTCATTGCGCTTTCCGGATTGAGCAGGTGATCATGGCTCGGGCCTAATCCGAGTTTGATCAGCGCCCGGGCATCTGGAGTTGTCTTCGACTGCCATCCCTGATCCGCCTGATAGCGCTGCATCGCGGCCTGCGTGGAATCGTCCCAGGCTCCTGTGGGCTCGCCTTGCATGTAGCGCTCGCGGATGAGCGCTTCCTGAATTTCCCGGGCACGATCGGAATCAATCACCTGCTGGCCGCGCTTCTTCGCGGCCTGCTTGGAGCCTTTCTTGCCGTGGGAGTTCTTGCTCTGCGCCGATGTGTGAGACGAAGTGTGAGACGAGCTGTGAGCGGAAGAGGTGTGTCCTGAAGTGCGAGACGAGGTCTTGGCTGAAGTGCGCTTGCTGGTCGCGTGCCCGCTGGCGGGATGCTTTGCTTTCGAGGTGGCGGCCGCGGAAGCGTGCGCCGGTTTCTTTGGCGGAGTCGACGTTTGCGCGATGGCTAGCCCTTGCACGGACAGGCAGAGCAGGCCGCAAAGCCCCACCCGTCGCCAACGCCGAATTTGACCAGAACGGTGCATGTGTAAAGGCTTAAACCCTCGCACGACCGACGACCAGTGACTGACGACTGCCTTCCAACAAAAAACCGGCGAGACCAGCCCACCCTCAATGGTCCCCGAAAAGGGGGATGGAGTGCCAGTCTCGCCGGATTATATATCGGTTACGGAAGTGTACCTGCCAGGAAAATCGTTCCATCCTGGGCCCTTGCGCCTCGCGGACGCACCAGGAACACGACATCCTGCCCGCTCTTCAGCGACGACTCGATCTTGGTAAAGTCGTCCGGATTGTTCACGGGCTGCTTGTTCACTTCCAGGATCACGTCGCCGCGATTCAGACCGAGATCCTCGGCGAACGATCCCTGCTTCACGTCCTGCACCACCACTCCCTTGCCCGCGGGAATGCCCAGACGATCGGCCAGATCGGGAGTGATGTTGCGAACCGTGACCCCGAACTTGCTCGCCTTGGGCGCTTCCTCGCCCTGGTTTTCGTCTTCTTCGCCCAAGCGGGCAGCGAAGAGTTTCGAGCGATCGGCGATGGTCACCGTTGTGTCTTGCTTCTTGCCGTTGCGCACAAACGTCAGCTTGGCCTTCGTGCCCGGTTTGCGGGAAGCGATGTCAGCCACCAGATCGTCGCCGCTCTTTACATCCTTGCCATCCACGGAAGTGATCGTGTCGCCGATCTTCAGGCCCGCCTCTTCGGCCGGGCTGCCGGATACCACGTTCGACACGGTCACACCCGATCCGTAAATGCGGGCGATGGCCGGGTTCGGCTGAGCTGAAAACTCAATGCCAATTGACCCGCGCGCCACCCGGTGTCCCGGACCGATCAACTGGTTGTAGACCTGAGCCACCGTGTTCGAAGGCATGGCAAATCCCACGCCCGCGTACGAACTCGTCTCCGTAAGGATAGCCGTATTGATGCCGACGACTTCACCCGCCATATTCACTAGCGGCCCACCGGAATTGCCCGGGTTGATGGCGGCGTCCGTTTGAATAAACGACTGGAACTGCCGGTTGGGAACAATGTTGCGTCCCTTGGCCGACACGATGCCCGCCGTCACCGTTTCCTGCAGCCCAAAGGGACTGCCGATGGCGAGCACCCAGTCGCCCACTTCCATGCCGTCGGAGTTGCCCAGTTTGGCGGCCGGGAGCGGATGATCGACATCAATCTTGATCACCGCCAGGTCGGTCTCCTGGTCCATGCCGATCAGCTTCGCGTCATGACCCGGAGAAGCCGGGTTTTCATCCTGCAACTTCACACGAATGCGATCGGCCTTTTCGACCACGTGCCGGTTGGTGACGATGTAGCCCTTCGCATCCACAATCACGCCGGATCCGAGCGAGCGTTGACGGATGGTGCCCGCTTCCGGGCCGCCCTGGCCGCCGAAGAACTTGTCAAAGAAATCCTGGAATGGGGAGTCTTCCTCGCCGTTGCCCTCATCTTGCTGGTCCTGATCCGGATGCATGCGCCGGTGGTGAGGGTTCTTAATGGTCGACTCGGTATTGATGTTCACCACGCTCGGCTCCAGTTGCTTGGAAATCTGGGAGAAGGCGGTCGAGAGCTGTTGCGGAGCGGGAATGGTCAGCGGGGTCGCGTCCGACGACTTCTGTCCTTCCTTGCCTTTCACTCCATAGGACACAATCGTCCCAATCAGAATTCCAACCGCCAGCGTCGCCAGAATCGTAAACGTGTACGCCCAACGGTTGGCTTTGAGACGCGCCCAAAAAGCGCTTTCGCGCGAATCCATTTCCTACCTCCTAAAGACTGCCGACTGCCAGTTTTTTATTATACCTTCGCCCCAGGCAGGGATCGGTCGAAGGCCGCCAAATCATTAGACGCAGAAAACCCGGTTCGCGTTGACGGTGGGTGTCCGGCCCTAAAGGGGCGTCTTTGCCCGCGGCGGAGACGGGGCAAGCCCCGTCTCTACAGTTTCAGCGTCATCAGCGCCAGGAACAGTCCGGTATAGCCGGCGATGACCAGCAACACCAGCAGCGCCCCAAAACTCAGGACGTTGAATATTCCCCACGGCTTCTGCACCGCGCCCGTCGCCAGCTTCCACAGTCCGAAGCTACCCGCCAGCGCGCAGGCCGGCAACACGAACAGCCCAATCGCCCGCCCGTGCGCCACCTGAGGAAAGACGATCAGGAACATCACGGCAGGAAGGAACGCCAAAGCCGGGACAATCGCCAGTGGGGCGCCGATCAGGAACGCGCGTTCCCGCTCTCGCCATCGGGTGAGGTCATCGGGTGATCGGGTCATCTAAAAACCTTGAGTCTCAGTTTTTTCGATGGTGGTTATCAGATCACCCGATGGCCCGATCACCAGATGACGCGATGCTATTTGGCTTCATACACGGTCTTGCCGCCGACCACCGTACGCAGAACTTTCGTTTCCAGGATCTTCGGCGGTGGGACTGCCGTAATGTCCTGATCAAGAACGACAAAGTCGGCCAGCATGCCGGGCTCCAGCTTGCCTTTTTGCTTTTCGGCGAATTCGGCAAAAGCCGCGCCCGTGGTATAGGCGGCCATGGCCTGCTCGATGTTCAATTTCTGCGCGGGATAATAACTCTTCTTTCCGTCTTCGCTCATGCGTGTAAGCGCCGCGTAGAGTCCGCGAAACGGCGTCACCGGTTCGACCGGATAATCCGTACCAAAGGCCAGCACCACTCCGCGGCGAAGGAAGTCGGCCCAGGCATAGGAATGCTCGGCGCGCTTCGGGCCCAGACACGACTCGGCCCAATTCATATCCGTGAGCAAGTGGCTGGGCTGCATGGAGGCGATGACTTTGAGATCCTTGAAACGCAAAATCTGCTGCGGCGTGGTGACCTGCGCGTGCTCAATGCGAAGCCGATAATCGGAGCCACCGTCGGCCGCTTTCACCTTCCCTTCTTTTGCCGCCTTTTCCGCCTCGGCAAAGGCGTCGAGCGCCATCTGCACCGCTTTGTCGCCGATGGCGTGGAAGCCGATCTGATATCCCGCCAGCACCCGCTCCTTCGTCATCGCATTCAGCTTGTCCGCCTCGTATTGCGGCAGGCCGCTGTTCTTCACCGTATCGTTCTTGGGATCATCGCTGTAGGGCTGAAGCAACGCGGCCGTTTTCGAGCCGAGCGATCCATCCAGGAAGGCCTTCAGCATTCCGGTGTGGAGCATGGTGTCGGAGGCAGGATGCGAGTCTGCGCTTACCGTTCAGGTCTGCAATCGATTCATCGAAATCCAGCCACTCTGAAATCCGCGCCGTCAGCTTTCCGTCATGCTCGAGTTCCTCGTAAATCTGGAAGTTTTCCCATTGCGAGTAATCCTGTGCGGAGGTGATGCCGTGACTCGCCAGATCCGCAAGGGCCAGTTCGATGGCTTGCCGGCGCTTCTCGTGCGTCGGCTTGGGAACCACCGCCTGCACCACTAGCTGCGCTTTCTCGCGCAGAATGCCGTTGGGCGTGCCGGAGTCATCGCGATCGATCTTTCCACCCTCCGGATCACGACTGGCGACGGTGACGCTGGCCAGTTGCAAGGCGCGCGTGTTGGCGACGCCAATATGGCCGTCCACGCGCTCCAGGTAAACCGGGTGATTGCCGCTTACTTCATCCAAATCCCAGCGCGAGGGCGGAACTTCGACCGGCCAGAGGGTCTCGTCCCAGCCACCACCTACGATCCACTCTCCGGGCGCCGCTTTTTCGACCTGGGCGCGGATGCGTTCGCGGAACTCATCGAGCGTCTTGGCGCCGACCAGGTTCACGTTCATCTTCTCCAGGCCGGCGCTGGCCAGGTGCATGTGGGCGTCATTGAAGCCGGGCATGACAAAGTGACCATACAGATCCACGATCTTCGTCGCTGGACCTTTCAGCTTCATGATCTCGTCGCGCGTCCCCACGGCGAGGATCCGGTCGCCAGCGACTGCCAGCGCCTCAGAGCGCTTGCCCGCTCCAAACGAGGACGACGCATCGAACACCCCGGTATAGATGTTGCCGTGGGTAAAGATCAGGTCCGCTTTCGGCTTCTGAGCGCTGTGCGCTGAAAGAACGCTCTGCGCCGACACGCCCGAGGCCACGGCCAACAACAGAATCGGAGCGATTCGCGCCATCATTCTCCTACTCCCGACAGGGTCAGCATTGTGAGCAGGATGCGCCTCAGACCGAGGTCTCGTCCATGGCAGTCGTACCATTCTTGCAACGTGTGCGCGCCGCCTCCGGAACCGCCGCCCCCGATGGCGATGGCCTCGCGGAACAGTGAAAGTGGAATGTTGGCGTCAGTCGACGCCCGTTGCACCTGCGCCGTATTGCCCAACTGCGCATCCACGGCGCGGATTACCTTCAGCAGCCGTGCACCCGGCGCCAGTTCGCCCGCCGGACGATTCCCGATCTCGAGCACTTCGCTCTGCACCACCGCCAGACGGCGCGTTCCGTGCTGAGCGGCGTCCCGATTTTCCAGTGCGATCGCCTGCTCCAGTGCGAGGCGCAGCGCTCGCTCCAGCCGGTCAATTTCCGCCATCGACGTGGAGCGCAGATCGACCCGCATGCTGGCGGATTCCGGAATCGAATTCACCGAAGTCCCGCCCCGAATCGTGCCGACATTAAACGTGGTTTTCGGCGCGGCCAGCACGGGCGTTTGCCGGAAGACCTCGATCGCACGGGAGAGCGCAATGATCGGATTGGGTGCGCCGAAGTCGCTCCAGGAGTGACCACCCGGGCCGCGCACGATCACCTCAAAACGGCGGCTGCCCAGGGCCTCCGCCACCACCGTGTCCGATCCGGCGCCATCGACCACCACGCTGTAGGCAATCGCGTCCCGCCAGCGCGGCGTCGCGAAAACGTGCCGCATGCCGCGCAGATCGCCTTCGCCTTCTTCCCCGACGTTCCCAATGAACACAAAGGGCAGCGCATGCGAGAGGCGCGCGCTGCCGCATACACTGGCCACGGCCAGCATCGCCGCAATGCCCGCGCCGTTGTCGGAGACTCCCGGGCCATACAAGCGGCTGCCCTGCTGCCGGATGTTCAACGGCGTCGCCGCCGGAAACACCGTATCAATATGCGCGCTGAGCGCCACGAAGCGGTTTCCGCAGCCGGGACGAACGCCGAACACGTTCCCGACCTCGTCCACCTGCACGTCGATGAGCCCGAGTTCGCGAAAACGGTCGGCCAGCCAGGCGCCGCGCGCCGCCTCGCCGAATGGAGGAGCGGCTACTTTCGTCGCTTCCATCTGCCAGAGCGCAAACTGCGATTCCTGCGAGCGGAACTGGTCGAAGGCGGCGCGCACCTGCGACGAGCCGGCGAGTCGCGCGACTTCCTCCTGCACCGGCGGATACAAATCAGAAGCTGCCACTTGCGGAATGGACTCCATCCTTTGCGCCTATCTTATAACGTAAGAGCTTGGAACTAAGCCGCTCGGACCTCCCACGCTTCAGCGAACGCCGCGGAGGGTGGTCTCGGCGGGATGGGCTGCGAGCGTCCGCATGCCATTCAGAATGATGGCGATCACGTTCTCGTCCCCGGCTACCGTGTTGATCATCAGGTGATAGAGGCTGCGTGTCGGCCATTCGTTATTGAAGTAGTGTTTGATGTAGGCAATCCGCTCCTTGTCCACATTCTCCACCAGGTCCTCGGCCTCTTCCCGGCTCTTGCCCATGGCTAGCAGGCGGCGAATCTTTTCGTCGTGTGGAGCGTAGGTGAAGACGCTAAAAGTATCCTCGCGTTCGCGCAGGAAAAACGGGGACCCACGGCCCACAATCACCGCGTTGCCTTCTGCGGCAATCGTGCTCATGATCTCTCCCACCATGGCCATCATGCGATCCGTATCAAACGCCTGCGCGGCGTCCAGCGGCATGCTGCGTTCGTAACTGCCCCGCCAGAAGGCTTTCGCGAAACGGTAGAGGCGGCTGTCGACCCGCTCATCGCACAAAGCCACGGCCGATTCCGGCACCTGCGCGCGCTGGGCAATCTCGCTGGTTAGTTGCTGGTCCCACAGTTTCCAACCCAAGCGGCGGGCCAATTCGGCGGCAATGCCTCCGCCCCCGCAGCCAAATTCGCGCTCCAGAGTAACGATGCGAAACATCGCAAACCTCCTTCGGTCATACGGTGGAGGACGGGCGTCTCGCCCCTCCAGCCGGGCGGGGACGCCCGGCTCTCCACTAGTGAGCCACGATCGCTCCCGGCTTCGACTTCTTGATCAGGAACACACACGGGATTAAACAAAAAATCACGACCGCGAGCACCCAAAAATTATCAATGTAGGCCAGCATGGTCGCCTGCCGGATGACATTCGCCTGCGTCAACGCGTAGGCATGCTGGAGCGCGGAACCACCTCCGGAACCGGGCCCGAAGCCTCCACTCGAAAAAGTTCTCGTCATCCCGTGCAGCCAGGATTGAAACTGCGGATTGGCGGCGTTGAGCTTCTCCACCAGTTGGACCTGGTGAAATTGCGCGCGACGAGCCAGCATGGTGGTGACAAAGGAAATCCCTATGCTGCCGCCAATATTTCTGGCGAGGTTCATCAAACCGGACGCGGCATTGTTCTTGTCGCGGGGCAGAAAGGCATACGCGGCGGTGTTAATGGGCACGAACAGGAACGAGAGTCCCACCGCCTGGTAGACGCGCGCCATGGTCACGGTGCGGAAATCGATGCCCAGGTCGAAGCTCGTCATATGAAACAGCGACAACGAGAGCACGGTCAACCCAAACAGCAGCAGCCAGCGCGGGCTATACCGCGAAAGCAGAAATCCAACCAGAGGCAGCATCATTATGATCGTGAAACCGCCCGGCATCAGTGCCAGCCCGGATCGTTCGGCAGTGTAGCCCAGCACCGTCTGCATAAACAGCGGCAACATCAGCGTGGTGCCGAGCAGGGCAAACCCGAGCATGAACATCAGAAAGTTCGCGGTGGCGAAGGAGCGCACGCGAAATAAATGCAGGTCGATGATGGGGTCTTTGGTGTTCCACTCCCAGAAGACTACGAAGATCAGCGACAGGGCTGAGATCACGCTCAGCCATACGATGAAGTGCGATTCGAACCAGTCTTCGCGTTGTCCTTTGTCGAGGATCACCTGCAGCGTTCCGAGGCCGAGCGCGACAAAACCGAGTCCGATGTAGTCAATGCGGGTTTCACTCAAGTGGCGGCGCTTGAAGTACGGAGGATCCTGGATGAGCCGTGATGTCAGCAAAAGCGAAATAATGCCGACCGGGATATTGATGAAGAAGATCCAGCGCCAGGTGAAGTTGTCGGTGATATAACCGCCGAGCGTAGGACCGATGGCCGGAGCCATCACCACTGCGATGCCGTAGACGGCGAATGCCATGCCGCGCTTGGCGGGAGGAAAGGTGTCGGCGAGAATGGCCTGCTCGCTCGGCTGCAAGCCTCCGCCGCCCACGCCCTGAAGAACGCGGAAGAAGATGAGCATCGCGAGATTGGGCGCGAGCCCGCACAGAAACGAACTGATCGTGAAGAGCGCGACACAGCTCATGTAAAAACGCTTGCGGCCCATGATCGAAGACAGCCAGCCGCTCAGCGGCAGCACGATGGCGTTAGAGACGAGATAAGACGTAAGCACCCACGTGCTCTCGTCCTGACCCGCGGAGAGACTTCCGGCGATATGCGGCAACGCCACGTTGGCGATGCTGGTATCCAGCACCTCCATGAACGTGGCCAGCGTCACCGTGAGGGCAATGATCCACGGATTGACTGCCGGACGCCATGCCGCGGCGTCATTCATGGTAATCGCAGCCGCGCCCATTATTTAATCCAGACCTTCGGCACCACCGACATCCCCGGGCGTAGTTCATGGCTCTTGATCACGCCCGGTTCGAAGACGATCTTCACCGGTATGCGTTGCACAACTTTGACGTAATTGCCGGTGGCGTTTTCGGGAGGCAACAGGCTGAAGCGTGCTCCGCTGGCGCCTGCGATGGAATCGACGTGCCCCTTGTAGGTCTTGCCGTTCGCATCTACCGCGATGTCAGCCGGCAAACCGGGCTTCATTTTTCTAAGCTGCGTCTCCTTGAAGTTCGCCGTAACCCAGAGGTCACCTTCACCGAGCGGGATGACCTTCATCATTTCCTGGCCGGGCTGCACGTTTTGCCCGACCTCTACGGTGCGGTTGCTGACGACTCCGCTGACCGGCGCCATGATTTTCGTGTACTGAAAGATTCAGTTCGGCCTGCTCTAACGCAACCTTCTTCTGCTGGGCAATGGCCTGCGCAGACTCGGCGCGCGCGCGCATGAATCGCATCGTGTGCGTCCTGTTGCCGGCGTTGCGAAGATCGGCGTCGGCCTGCTCCAGTCTGCTCTGCGCCTGTTTGAGCTGTGCCGCGTAAGCGTCAGCATTGGAGCGCGCCGCTTGCAGGGTTGCGGCCGCGGCTTGAGCGCTGCTGACGGCCTGATCGTACTGCTGTTGCGAGATTTCCTGCTTGTCGATCAGTTGCTTGTAGCGGACAAGATCATTCTGCGCTTTGGTGTTATTAGCGTCCGCTTCCACGACCTGCGACTTGGCTCTTTCAAACTGCTCGCGGGCAGCCGAGATGCCAGCCTGCGCACCGGAGACACCGCCCTGGGCGCCGCTGACCTGGCTGGACGTGCTTACATCGGTGATCGGGACGTTGATGCCGGCAGCGGAAGCCTGCGCCTGGGCGTCGGCATATTGAGCACGTGCCTCTCCCACCGCGCCTTCGAGATCGGCAGGGTCGATTTCCACCAGCACCGTTCCTTTTTCCACGTACTGGTTGTCTTCCACATTGAGTTTCAGCACATAGCCGCTGATGCGCGCGCTTACCGAGTTCACGTGCCCGTCAATCTGCGCGTCGTCGGTGGATTCGTAGCTTGCGAGGTAACGCCACAGAAAGAAAACGCCGATCACAATCACGAGGCCGGCGAGAATGAACCCCCACCTCGTGCGCGGATGGTTCAAAATCTCTTTTCGTCGCTGGTATCGGGCTTCGCTGTCCAGCGAGGCCGCGGACTGCGGCGCGCGCGCTTCCGGTTGCGGTTTGGGCTCGGCTACAACGCTGCTGCTTTCTTCCATTGGCTACTTCCCCTTCAAGTATTCGCGAACGCCCTCTTCGGCGCGTCCGAGGGCGCGGGCAAAAGAGACCTTGGCCAGGTTGTGAAGGTAGAGGCTGGAGATGAAACTCTCGTGCGCCGCCGCCAACGCTTCCTGCGCCTGCACCACCTCGAGATTGTCCGTGACTCCGGCGGAGAAACGGTCCCGCGATTGGGCGAGCGCCTGCTCGGCAAGATTCACCGAACTCTGGGCGACTTCCACCTGATCGGCGGACGCCTTGAGGTCGAGCAGCGCGTTGCGGATATCCTGATCAATCTGCCCGCGCACGTCCGCCATCTGCGCCTGCGCCTGGCGCAGGCTGGCTTCGGCCTTCAAAACATCTCCGTGGACCTTGCCGCCCTGGAAAATCGGAATGTTCAACGTACCGACGACAGCGTACGTAGGCAGCACATCGCCGGGAACTGCGCCGATTTCGCCGTAATTCGCCGCCAGATCGATGGTCGGAAAATACCCCGCGGCGGCGGCGCTCCGCTCCAGTTGCGCGGCCACCAGACGATCCCGCGCCGCTTTGTAATCGGAGCGCAGGGAATACGCGCGCTGCAAGCTGGTTTCAAGATCGGGAATGGGAAAAGCTTGGTAAGGAGCTTTGTCGGCCAATTCGAATTCCTGGCCGGGCGCGAGTCCAACCACGCGTGCCAGCGAAATTTTCTGCTTGGCGAAATCGTTCGTGGCTGCGATCAGTTGCTGTTGGCGTGTCTGGTATTCGACCTGCGCCCGGAGCGTGTCGATGGCCGGAGCGACGCCGGCCTGCTGTTGCACGACCGCTTTGTCGTAGAGCGCCTTCGCGGTCTCCACCTGGGCTTGCGCGGTTTCCACCCGGGCTGCCCCGGCAATCGCCTGCAGGTAGGCGTTGCCGGTCGCGAGCACGACCAGATCGCGCGCATCCTTCAGATTGAAGCGGGCCACGCTTTCGCCGATCACGGAAGAACGGTATTTCTGGATTGCCTTCCAGTCGAACACGCGCTCGGTCGCCGAAGCGCGCACATCAAAATAGGAGAAAGGCCCGATGACGCGAGGAAGAGTAAGACCAGGAAACAGCTGGCCGCGAAGTCCCTCCGCTTCCAGGCTCGTTTTCTCCGCCGCTTCCTGCACATCCCCGCTGACGTTCGGAAGCAGATCGCTGAGTTGTTGCCATTTCTGTCCCCGGGCCTCGATAGTGTTGTATTCCGATAAAAGACTAGCCAGGTTCTGGCGCAAAGCCCGCTCAATCGCCTCGCTGAAGGTCAGCGGCAGGACGCCGGGGGTGGGCTTGGCCTCCGGCACACTGCCAAATACTGGATTCTGTGTCGAGGTTTGAACTTGCGAGGTTGGAACCGGCACGGCCCCGCCCGTCGAACTCGCCGTTACACCGTAAGTCGAACTTTGGGCAAAAAGCGCCGGTGGGAAGACGACGATTGACACCATCAGAAAAACGCCCAGCAAAAAGAATGCACGATAACTCCGCAATAGGCGGGTGGGAAGGTGTGCGGAAGCCATGGAACCTGAGGTTCTCCTACGAAACGAAAATGATAGTCTTTTCGACTCTTTTTTGGTGGAGATCCGGTACAAATTGTTGAAACGCCTCGCGGTGGAACGATGGAGCGCGACCAGACAATGTTTTTGCAGGCGTTCTCCCACTGGTGACAGTGACCTTGGTCATCTTGTGTGACTACGACCCAAAGTTCAGTCTATGAGAGTCAAGCACTTCCCTGCGACGGAAAGCTGCGGTGGAAGTCCTGCGTATGAGCGAAAACAAGAAGCTGTCACCCAAAGGATCGGACTGGACGCGCCTGCTGACCGATCCCGACCTGGTCAGCCATCTCGGGAAACTGCTTCAGACCTACCGCGAGGTACGTCCGGAACAGCGCGAAGCGGCTCTGCTGCGGTCGATGCGTGAGATCAAAGATGCGGCCGTCAGAGCCCGTGAGGCACATAAGAATGTAGCCGTTGCTGCCACGCCGGCACCACCCGTCGTGTTTCCCCATCCCGAACCAGTCGATGAAGCGCCCCCGTTCGAACCGGATTTGTTCACATCGCAATCGGAATCGGATCGCCGCCGTTTTCAGCGGATCAAGTGCTATGTGGCGGTGGAAATTCGCGTTGAGGGCATAGAAGAGCCGGTCTGGGGCAATCTGGCGAATGTGAGCCGCGGAGGCTGCCTGGTCGAGACCGCCAGCGTTGTGCCCGGGGGCAAGGCGCTGGAGATCGGGCTGTGGGTGGCAAGCGGCAAGATCTGGGTGAAAGGCGTCATCATCAGCGGCGTCGCAACGCGCACCGCGTTCGGCGTGCGGGTGAAATTCTCCGAGGCGGAACTGTCGGAAAAGGAACACCTGCGGGAATTTCTTAGGTTCGTCGAAGGGACTGCCCGCAAGTCGCACAGCGGAAAAGACTACGTGGCGCAATTAAAGCGCTAGTAGGCTGCCCAAAAAAAACTCGGGTTTCGCCTCAAAACTCGGGTTTCGTTATGCCGATCCCGAGATGATTGCGACTGACGATGAGCAGCCGAGGCGATCTGCCCCAGCTTCCACGAGCGCGCGCGCAGACTCGAAATCGCGGATCCCACCCGCAGCTTTAATAGCCATTCTGCCACCCACAAGCCCCTTCATTAGCCGCACATCCTCTACTGTCGCTCCGCCGCCGGCGAAACCCGTGGACGTCTTTATGAATGCGGCACCGGCGCGTTCAGCTAACAAACATCCCATCACCTTTTGGTATTCATCGAGTAGGGCCATCTCCAAAATTACCTTCACTGGAATGTGTCCGGCGGCCTCTACCACAGTTTGAATGTCCTCGAATGCCCGTTTGTAGTCTCCTGATTTCAAGATGCCAATGGCTATCACCATATCGACTTCGTCAGCCCCGGCCTCTATGACAGCCTTCGTCTCTTGTGCCTTCGTTGAGCCGAGATTCGCACCCAGCGGGAACCCAACCACGGTCACGAGCAAGCAGTTTGTCCTCACAAGTCGGGCCTTAGCATCCTTCACAAATGCCGGATTCAGACAAACCCCGCGAAAATTGTTTTCGGTCGCCTCCATGCACAATTTGATCATGGACTGGTAGGTCGCGTCGGGTCTCAGTTGGGTGTGTTCAATGAAGGGAGCAAGGTCCCGAGGCCGCTCAATGGTGCGGCGCTTGGAGGTAATCGCCAATTGAGTGGGTCGTCGCACCGAAGGAATTCCGACGCTCTCGATTTCGTTGATTGCCCTCGCGGTTAGCTCATCCAAGCCCGTTACGACTCTCATAGGCGCACTCTACAACTCGATCAGCAGATCTCCGTCCTCAATCTTCACCGGATAAACCGCCACCTTCGCGCCCGGCGGACCGGCCTCTCCCGTCTTCGGATCCCACTCCCAGCCATGCCAGGGACAAACCACCTTTCCTCCTGAGATCACGCCCTGGCCCAGCGGGCCTCCTCGATGCAGGCAGATATTATCCATGGCGCTGATTTCGCCGTTCACGTTGGCGACGCAAATGGTCTTGTCTCCGCAAGGGAATTCTTTGGCTTCGTTGTCGAGGGGAAGATCCGATTGCGAAGCGACCTTGATGAACATAGCGTTTAGCCGTCAGGCAAAATTGATCCGAAGTTCAGCAGCCTCGCGGAGGCAAATAACTACACATCCCTCGCTCCGTTCGGGATGACAAG
Organism: uncultured Acidobacteriaceae bacterium; assembly: GCA_963779995.1. GTDB lineage: Bacteria > Acidobacteriota > Terriglobia > Terriglobales > Acidobacteriaceae > Acidiflorens. The sequence continues at coordinate 309,170 of CAVZZY010000005.1, forward strand.
AGTATATAGGGTTCAGCTGATGGCTGACGGCTGACAGCTATCTCGGCTGCATCGTCTGCGCCACCATCACCTGGCGCTTGAAATCCTCCATCATGCGCTCTTCGAGCCGCACTTCGGTGGGGCGCTTGGCGAGCGTCATGGTGTCGATCTTGTCCTGCAGCCTGAGCAGCGCGTAAAACAGATTCTCCGGACGCGGCGGGCATCCGATCACGTAGACATCCACCGGCACAATGCGATCCACGCCCTGCAGCACGGCATAGGTATTGAACGGTCCGCCCACCGATGAGCAAGCGCCCATCGAAATCACCCACTTCGGCTCGGGCATCTGCGCGTAGATTCGCTGCACGATCGGCGCCATCTTCAGCGTGACCGTGCCGGAGACGATCATCAGATCCGCCTGCCGCGGGCTGGGCCGAAACACCTCCGCACCAAAACGCGCGATATCGAAGCGCGCGGTTGAAGCCGCGATCATCTCGATGGCGCAGCACGCCAGCCCAAACGTCATCGGCCAGAGCGCCGACTTGCGCGCCCAGTTGAAGACGTAGTCCACCGTCGTGATCATGAAGTTCTTTTCAAATTTATTCTGGAGCCAGCTCATGAGGCCTCTTTCGGTACAGGATAACCCAACAATCATACGCCCGGGTGTGATCCCGGTCACGCCCCGGTTTCGAGCTACCAAAGAACTCTAACGCAGAGGACGCGGAGAACTACGCAGAGGTTCTTAGGCTTCTCCTTTTAGCGAGCTCTGCGTCGCTCTTCGCGCCCCTGTGTTAAAGGTTTTGCGGGAGGACAGTAGCGGCTCGGTCCGATATTAACGGATCTGAGAACTGAGAATTAAGAGCTGAGCGCTGATTTCGTGTAAGATTCTGTAGGCGAGTACAGTGCACCGCTTCCGCGCGGGTTGATCCCGCCGGGCGGATTCAAGATGGGCCGGCGTTCGTTGATCATCGAACGACGATACTCCCCAATTACCAGGTAGAACCGCGGCCTTTCGTGCTGGCGGCACATTCCTGTCAGGAGAGACTGAATGGCGAAAATTGCAAAAACAGCCGACCGGAAAAAGGTCATGGATACTACGAAATCGACTGCGTGTCCCAAGTGCGGCAAGGAAACCCGCATCGTCAAACGCATGAAAGATCGCGAGCGCGGCGTGCCCGGCGGAATCTATATTTCGTGCTCGGCCTGCGAGTTTTTTGAAAAGCTGTGAAGTCAGTTCTGAGCAAGAACCGGGAACACAGGACGGAAAGGGCGCGGCTCGATCGTCGCGCCTTCTTGCTTTTTCTGATAACTGAGAACTGCGATCTGCCCTACCCAATTTGTCCCAGAATCGCCCGCGTTTCGGCCGCCGGGTCCGCGGCTTCCGTGATCGGGCGCCCTACCACGATGTGCGAGGCCCCGGCGGCAATCGCTTCCGCGGGAGTGACGACGCGCGCCTGATCGTGGGTTCCAGTGCCAGCAAGGCGCACTCCGGGCGTCACAATGGCGAAATCGTGGCCAAACTCCTCGCCTAGAGCGGCGGCCTCCTGCGCCGAAGCCACCACGCCCTTGCATCCGTTCGAAAGCGCCAGGGCGGTTAGCCTCAGGACTTGCTCGATCACTCCTCCGCGCAGGCCAATCTTGCCCAGTTCGTCATCGTCCAGGCTGGTCAGCACCGTGACCGCCAGGACGAGTACTCCGGGGTTGGCGGCTTGGGCGGCATCGACGGCAGCTCGCAACATCTTGCCGCCCCCGGAGGCGTGCACCGTCAGCATGCTCACGCCCAGTTGAGCCGCCTCCCGGACGGCCGCTCCTTCGGTGTTCGGAATGTCGTGATACTTGAGGTCGAGGAAGACGCGGTGGCCCGAAGCCACCAGTTCGCGGACAATGGAAGGACCCGAGGCGGTGTAGAGCTGCATGCCTACTTTATAGGCGTGGGCAGAGTCGCCGACGGCCGCCACGATCTTCCGGGCGGCCGCAGCCGTAGCTACATCCAGGGCAACGATGAGACGCTGGCGCGGATCCATACTCTCAACTATCGTCTCCCGAGTTTATCGGGTTTAGTCGAGGTTGGCTACGGGTTGTAGCAGCGCCACTGTGGTCGGCCGGTAATTTATTGGCCGGTTCGCAGGCTGGTAGAGGTCCAATCTGACCTTCTGCACTCCGCGCTCTCTGAAGCCCAGAGCCAGCGCAGCGCTGTCGGAAACATCGATGATCCGGCCGTCCACCACAGGACCCCGGTCATTGATGCGAACCACCACGGCCTTTCCATTCCTCAGGTTGGTGACCTTGACCAACGTGCCCAGCGGTAGGCTGGGGTGAGCGGCCGTGAAATCGCGCTTGTCGAAGGGTTCTCCGCTGGCTGTCTGCTTGCCCTGGAACTGTTCCCCATACCAGGACGCAGTGCCTACCTGATAGGCCTTCGACTTCGAACTGCTAGGTTTTCGTGCTTTATGCCCTCTGGCCTCAATGACCAGCGGCTGTGTGACCTTGGCGGCTTCCAGGCTGCTTGGCCCGGATGCGGCTCCTGCCCCCAGACTGGCGATCGATAAAAGCACCGCCAAACCTTCGGCTAAACGTCGTCGCATTCAGTTACCTCCCGTTGTGGAAAGTCGTTTTCTGGTCTTACGCTCCTTTCGTTAAATGATTCGACGATGCTACCCGCCGGACCGGGGGGTGTCAATCAGAAAAAATACCCAATAGATTACTAAGTGGTAATTAATCAATAACTTGGCCCATGAAGAACGTGGATTTATCTTCGTATGTCATTGAAACCAGTCAAAGCGAGCCGATGACTGCCCAGTAACTAGGCAAGTTACGAACTGCGCAGAATCTCGCAACTTGCCATGGAATGTTACACTTACGAGGTTATCTCAATAACTTCATTATAATCAGGACTATACAATCATATTCGGCGGCTTACCCGCAAACAAAATGGCACAAATGCACGGCAGGGAAACGCTTGCGCGAGCCCTCACCCAGCGAGTCTGACCGAGAACACCAAGAACATTGAGAGTTGCTGTTCCCCTGTTTGAGCTTTTGGGTTTAGAGTGACGGCATGGCTGCCAGCCCACCTGTCGTGTTGACGATCGCCGGGTTTGACCCCTCGTCGGGTGCTGGGATCACCGCCGACATCAAGACTATCGCGGCTCATGAATGCTTCGGCGTTTCCTGCATTACAGCCTTAACCGTCCAGTCGACCCAGGGAGTGCGGCGGGTCGAGGGCGTCAATCCCAAGATCATCGCTGACACCCTGCAGGAACTGGTGTCAGACTTCGCCGTGGAAGCGATCCACATCGGCATGCTGGGCAATGAGCGTGTGGTCGCGGTGGTCGCGGATTTTCTGGCCCAGGCTTTTGCGGGGAAAGCCACGCCGTCGCATGTGGTACTCGATCCAATTCTGAAGTCGAGTTCCGGAGCTGATTTGCTGGATGCAGCCGGGACCCGGCTATTGATCGAAAGGCTGGTTCCACTGGCGGAGCTAGTTACGCCGAACCTTGACGAAGCCAGCGTCCTGACTGGGATGGCGGTCACGAATCTCGACCAGATGCGCGACGCGGCCGCTCGCCTGCACGCGCTGGGCGCGGCGAATGTGGTGATCACCGGAGGCGACCTCAGTAAGGGCGAGAAGGCGATCGATCTCCTCAGCTTCACTACCGCCCGAGGCGCCCAACAGGAAGTTTTCAAGGCCGACCGCCAGCGTTCAAATTCCACCCACGGCACCGGGTGCGCGTTTGCCACCGCGCTGGCGTGCCATCTGGCGCATGGCCGCGGACTGCCCGAGGCGGTTCTTCTCTCCAAAGCGTATGTCTCGGCCGCGATTTCGAACGCCCATCCGCTGGGCCACGGAGTCGGGCCATTGCATCACCTCTACCGCATGGGCCAGCAACGGCGGACAAGCACGGTGGTCTCCGAAGCAGAGCATGCTCATTCACGAAGTTGAGTGTAGTTTCAGGCGGAGATGCGGAAGAAATGGAACGCCAAAGGGAGACACTTATGCGCTGGTACCACTACATAGCATACTTTTTCGGGGGTGCCTTCCTCGCGAACGCGCTGCCCCATTTCGGCAATGGGATCTCGGGCCATGCCTTCCAGAGCCCGTTTGCCACCCCGCCCGGAGTCGGGCTGTCGTCCTCGACGGTCAATGTCCTGTGGGGCCTCTTCAACTTTGCTGTCGGTTATCTGCTTGTCTGCCGTGTCGGAAGCTTCAATCTGCGCCAGACCCGGCACGTCGTCGTCCTCGGTGCGGGCATCCTGATCATGTCGCTAATGCTTGCCCGCGCATTCGGCCGGTTCCACGGCGGTCTGTGAGTTTTGGTCCAGAATCTGTTTCTGATGCTAAGGTTGGATAAGACAAACCGAGAACTGGAAGCTCTCAGCTACTTCTTCAGCAAACAACCGGCAGCAAAAGCAGCAACTGCTGCGATCAGCCACTCGATCCGCCACAATTGGATTGCCTGCCAGTCGAGTACGGTCCGAGCGCTGAAGAACACGCTCACAGCCAGCGCTCCCACCCCACAGAGCAGGCCAACCAGAAAAGCGATGGTGGCAGGCGTCGTGAGCCCTAGCCGCTCACCGAGCGAGGCGAGTTCAGCCAGACCAGGGATTTCGAAGGTGCGCGGAACGCTAACACCAGCATCGGGACGGCTGGCGCCACAAGCATGACAGTAGACTGAGCTGACGATGAACTCTGTTCCGCAACGGCAGGTGGCACTTCGTTCGTCGGCTCTTCCCCGGTTGGCGACAGCCGTGGACGCCGGCATGGGCGCCCGCCAAAATTCGTGCTGAGTCTGATCGGCTGCTTCTGCCATAAAAGGGAGCTCTTCTTCCGACCCTTTTCGGATCGCAAGCGAATTACCAAAGCAAGTTATTGCAAAGAGGGCACTTACGGGTGAGCCAAGGGGGAGGGTGGTCACTCCGCAGGGCAAGAATTACGTTATCCAAGCCCGATTTTTCATTTTGCACGACTTGGTGGCTTTGCGGACGTATCTGGTTTGGTTCCCGACGGCTGTCAGCAACTATCAGTAACCCCCTGCGTGAGCCCTGACAGCTGAGAGCTGACAGCTGACAGACTGGCTGTGCCGCAAACGAGTCCTCCGAGAAAGCTCCAATCAGTTAAACTGGACATGCGTGGTTTTCTCCTGGCATCGTCCCGCTTTGACGGCCATCATGCTGCTGGTCCTCGCCCAAGCGTGTCTGGCAGCGGACCCCGCGGTTTCGACCGCGTTCCGTCCTCCCGACCCGTTGAACCAGGCAGCTTTCGAGCACTACTACAACCTCGACTCCGACGCGGCGGTTCAGGATTTCGAAAAGATCCTGGCGCGTCATCCGAACGATCCCTTCGCCGTGAATCACCTGCTCTCCGCGATTCAGATGCGGGAGCTGTATCGCATGGGCGCGATGAATACTGGCGATTACTCGAACGACAACTTCATCGGGCAAGCGCACCGTCCCGCCGATCCCGCCGAGAAGCAACGCATCAAGCAACTGGTGGAGCAAGCCGAGAAGCTGGAAAACGCCGAACTGGCGCGCAATCCGGACAACGTCGATATGCTCTATGCCCGCGGCGTCACACGCGGACAGTTCGCGCTTTACACCGCGCTCATCGAGCGCGCCTGGTTTTCCGCGCTGCGCAATGCGGTCGGCGCGCGCCACGATCACGAACGGGTCCTCGAGTTGGATCCGAAGTACACCGACGCCAAGCTGGTGGTGGGGGCCCACAACTACGTCATGGGAAACCTGCCGCTGGCGGTAAAGATCGCCGTCGCGCTCGTCGGATTGAGCGGAGACAAAGAAAAGGGACTTCAGTATCTGAACGACGCCTACCACGCCAACGGCGAAACCAGCGTGGACGCCGGCGTCGTGCTCATGGTCTTCCTGCGCCGCGAACACCGTTACAGCGAGGCTTTGCAGATCACGGGCGCGCTCGGTCCGCGGTTTCCGCGCAACTATCTTCTGCCGCTTGAGGAGGCGAACCTGCTCCGCCTGTCCGGCAAGACGGACGAGGCCGAGGAACAGTACCGCCGGGTGTGGCAGAACGGTCGCGAGGGAAAATACAATCTGCATTACGAGATTGCGGCGATCGGGCTCGGCGACCTGCTGCGCAGCGAGAAAAAATATCAGTCCGCGGCTGCGGCATATGAGATGGTCGGTGAGGTTACGGACGCCGATCCGGAATTGCTGCAGAAAGCGAATCTGGGAGCCGGCGAGATGTATGACCAGCTCCAGAAGCGCGACCTGGCGGTGAAGAAGTACGAGGCCGTGGTGGCCACAAATGCGGGCAATGCCGAAGCCGAAAAGGCTCGGAAGAGAATGAAAGACGCGTACCGGGAGTAGAGGCGGCTTTTGGCCGTTCGCTTTTCGCTCTTATCTTTTAGCCAAGAGCGAACAGCGATAAGCGGGTTTTGGAACATTTTCCCCGCAATCGTCGTATCCTAGAATGAGGGAGACATAGCCATGTACTGCAACGCTTGCGGCAAGACCATCGCTGAGGACGGCCGCTTTTGCTCCTACTGCGGCAACCTGGTGGGAATTCCGCCCACGCCGAAGAAACTGATGCGCGTGCGCTCTGACAGGAAGATCGCAGGCGTTTGTTCCGGGCTGGCTCACTATATCGAGCTCGACGTGTCGCTCGTACGCATCCTCTGGTTCTTTATCACGCTCGCCTGCGGAATCTTCCCGGGGCTCGTGGCCTACGTGCTCGCGTGGATCATCATTCCGGAAGAACCGCTTCTCTTGCCGGCAGCAGCGTCGCAACAACCGGTAACGAGCTAGGACGGAACTCTTGCGGTGGAGGGACGGGCGTCTCGCCCGTCCAGCCGCCCGGCTCTCCACTAACCCCGCTCCTCGTCCGACATATAATCTCCTCCCATGGAACGCCTGCGCAGCGACGACGCCGAGATCTTCTATGAAATTCGTGGGAAGGGCCCGCCGGTCGTTCTTCTCCATCCTTTTCCTGCTGATCACGAATTCTGGCATCCGGTGGCCGCGGCTCTCGATTCACGCTACCGGCTGATTCTCCCCGATCTGCGCGGGCACGGTGATTCGGAGATTGGCGAAGGGCCTGCCCTCATGCGGAAGCACGCCGGCGATGTTGCCCGCGTACTCGATGCAGCCGGCATCGGCAAGGTTGCGTTCATCGGATGTTCCATCGGCGGATACATCCTGTTTGAATTCTGGCGCCGCTTTCGCCCGCGGATGACTTCGCTCGTGCTCTGGGACACGCGTCCTCAGGCCGATACCGCCGAGGCCCGCGCAAATCGTTTGAAGGCTGCGGACGCCGTCCTGGAGCAGGGAACCGAACCGTTCATCGAGACCATGATTCCGAAGTTATTGGGGCGCACCACGGTGGGCGCGCGTCCGGATCTAGTCGACGGAGCGCGCGCCATGATGCGCAAAATGTCCGCAGAAGACATCAGCCAAGTGCAGCGCGGCATGGCGGAGCGGCCCGACTCGGTCGCCGATCTGAAGACCATCGACGTGCCCACGCTCATCGCGATTGGAGAAGAAGACGTGCTCTCAACCGTCGCCGACGGCGAACTTATGCGGCAGAATATTGCGGGCAGTCAGTTGAAGGTAATCCCGAAGGCAGGACACTATGCGCCGTGGGAGCAGTCGGAGTTGGTCGGCAAGATCCTGCGCCAGTTTCTGGATGATGTCGCGTAGTTATGCGATGGAGCGACGGGCGTCTCGCCCGTCGAGTTGGCCGGAGACGCCCGACGCTCCTCTGGGCTTCCGCTTTTCAATCGCCGACCAATTCAATCTCCGCAGTGTCGAGTTGCTCGCGGGGCCGGCTGCAGATGCGAGCCAGCCACAAGCTCAGCAACGAAACTCCTCCCAATAGGACGACGCAGCCGGGCCAGCCTTTCCAACGCCAGAACAAGCCGGTCAGCGTGGCGCCCACGCTTCCTCCCAGATAGTAGACGGCCACATAGAGTCCGGCGGCCGAGGAACGGGAGCGCCCTGCGATGGCGCCCATTTCCACCGTGGCTGCCGCCTGCGCCACGAAAACACCGGAGGAAAAGATGGCAAAACCGACGATGACCATCGGCAATGATTTGACCAGCGTGAACAGCAGTCCCGCGATCATCATGGCGCAATAGAGGATGGTGGTGTGGCGAAAACCGAAGTGATCAAGGAACCGGCCTGCCTGCGGTGTGATGACGACTCCGAGCAGATACACAAAGAAGATGCTGCCGAGTTGTGCCGAGTTCAGATAGAAGGGTGCGGCGGCGAGGTAGAAGTTGGCGTAGGTAAAGCATCCTACCAGCCCGAAGAGCGCGGTAGCGCCCATGCCGAAATTGGCCAGCAGCCGCGGATTACGCAGATGTTCCTTGGCATGGTCCAGAACCTGCCACAGGTGCTCGGCGGGCACAAAATTCTTTGCCAGAGGAAGCCAGGCGCGGACCACAAGCGCGCCCATCAAGTTGAGCGCGGCCAGCACCAGGAAGGTGAAGCGCCACTGCCAGTGCGTGGCGATGACGCCGGAGATAAAGCGGCCGAGAAATCCGCCGATCACGGTTCCGGTCACATACGAAGACATGGCGCGGCCTACGCCGCGCCCGGCCCATTCCTCATTCACGTAGGCGAGCATGACGGCGATGACGCCAGGCACGAAAAGGCCCTGCGCGAAACGCCAGAAGATGAGCGCGCCGAGGCTGGTGGAAGTCGCCGCCAGGGCAGTAGGAATGGTCAGCAGGAACAGCGAGGGCACGATGACTTTCTTGCGCCCGCGGCGCTCCGCAATCATGCCGATGAAGGGTGCGACGAGAGCGGTCGCAAAAATCGTCGCACTCACGGTGAGACTGACTTTTAACTCGGAGGCATGAAATGTCTCTCGCAAGAGCGGCAGCAAGGGCTGGGTCGTGTAGATGTTGAGAAACGTGCACAGGCCGGCCACCATGATTGCCGCGGTCGTCTTGTCGAGCTTTTTCAAGAGGATGCGAACCCCCACTCTGACTTTCATAATCCGGCGGCTTTGATGATATGCGAAGTTCTGCGGGTACTGCGCCCCGCTGGCCGGGAATTTCCTCCCTGCCATCCCGTAAACTGCGCGTCGGGGCCTGCCAGTCACTGCCTGTAGCATTGCCTCTCTGCTAGAATCTCTGCGTCATGATGGAAGCTTTCGTGGTTCCTGAAAAAACCGTAGTCAGCGCCAAAGGAGACGGGCCTGCGCTCGATGTCAGTGGGGCGAAGGGCCGGATTTTTCTGCTTACTCTCGCCATCACCAACATCATCGAGCAGGAATCGCTCGATGTCAGCATCCACGGGTCGGCGGATGGCGTCACGTGGGATGCCGAGCCGGTCGCGGCTTTTCCGCAGAAGTTTTATCGCGAGGAAATCCCGCTGCTGCTCAACCTGACGGCGCGTCCGGAGATCAAGTTTATCCGCGCGCATTGGGGAGTCGGCCGGTGGGGACGCGGGACGGAAACGCCCATGTTCGAATTCCACGTCACGCTGCGGGAAGTTCCGAAGGAGATCCTCGCGGAAGCCGCCGGGCGCGCGCGCGCGCAGTAGGTCGGGCCCACCCGCACCCTTTTGTGAATTGTCATCCCGAGCGAAGCGAGGGATCTGCCGTTCGCCGCAAAATGCAGATCCCTCGCTTTGCTCGGGATGACAAAACCCGAGTGAATCCATGCCCGATGGTTCGAATGCCGTCGTACGTCCGGCGCGCACGGTGCGCGGAGTCGTGCGCATTCCAGGGGACAAGTCCATTTCGCACCGCTACGCCATGCTGGCGGCCATTGCGGAGGGCACGAGCCGTTTCCAGAATTTTTCAGCGGCGCGCGATTGCGCCAGCACGCTCGACTGCGTTGGCAAGCTCGGCTGCGAGTGGAAGCGCGAGCAACACGAAGACAAAGACGGCGCCGGAACGATTGAGGTGCATGGCGTGGGGCCGCGGCTGAATGCTCCCACCGAGATCCTCGATTGTGGAAACTCCGGCTCGACCATGCGGATGCTGAGCGGGATTCTTGCCGGCCAGCCATTTACCAGCGAGTTGCGCGGCGATGAGTCGCTCTCGCGGCGTCCGATGGCGCGTATCATGAAGCCGCTTACCGAGATGGGCGCGAGGATTTCGTCAAACGAAGGCGGGCGGCCTCCCCTCAAAATTCATGGGGGACCGCTCAAAGCAATCCATTACAAACCGGAAGTGGCGAGTGCGCAGGTGAAATCGTGTGTGCTGTTTGCCGGACTCTTTGCCGCAGGCGAAACGGTGGTCGAGGAGCCCATGCGCACCCGCGATCATGGCGAAATTGCGCTCCGGGCATTTGGCGCGGAAGTCGAGCGGAAAGGGAATGCATCGCGAATTGTGAGCGGACAGCGGCTGCGGGCAATTGAGGCGCACGTGCCCGGCGATCTCTCGAGTGCCGCGTTTTTTCTTTGCGCGGCGGCCCTGTTTCCCGGGTCCCAGATCACCTTGCCCGGAATCTTGATGAATCCGACGCGAGCGCGGCTGCTCGATATCCTGGTGCAGATGGGGCTGAAGATTTCGGTCGCGCATCTGGAAGAACATCAGGGCGAGCTGGTGGGGTCGATTGAGGCGCGAGGAGCGGAATGGAAGGGAGCCGTAATCGCCGGCGCCGATACGGCTGCGTTGATCGACGAGATCCCGGTGCTGGCGGCGGTTGCGCCGTACTCTGAGGGCGGCCTCGAAGTGCGCGACGCCAAAGAGCTGCGCGTGAAAGAGTCGGATCGCATTGCCGCCGCCGCCGCCAATCTGCGAAAGATGGGCGCGGAAGTTGAAGAGCAGCCCGATGGAATGCGCATTCCTGGCGGCCAGCATCTGCATGGCGCCGAACTGGATTCGTTCGGCGACCATAGAATTGCCATGGCGTTCGCCGTGGCCGCGTTGCGAGCCGAAGGCGAGACGACGATTTGCGGCGCCGACGCGGCGGGAGTGTCGTATCCGGCGTTCTTTGAGGAATTGCGGAGTATTGCCAACTCTTAGAGTGGTTTCGCGGATCATAAACCGCGAACCAGTGCCCGCGCCACGACGTATAGAAGTAGGAGCCAAGCAGCCGCTTCGAGCAGCCGGAATGAAACAGACCGTGTGAAGGCGCAAATCGCTTCAATCTGGTCGGCGATAATATCGAGTCTTTGACGAAGTGGCATATTGACCTACCCAGAACCGTCGGCGCATTACCGAGGTTCTAGGACCACCGTAACTCAAAATAGTTTGGGCAGCCAGACACAGAAGTGCATCTACTGGCCTCTAAAGTGCAGTAAATTGTGACCCTTCGGCCATGGCCGTTAGCGCTTTCGACGCCATGTACCCTTTACAGGTGCATGGCCGGGGAAATTGAACGAGCTCCGGCCGGGCGTTCTCTATATATATTGGTTGAGAGCCGGGGGCGGAGAACGTAGTCAGAGCCTGAGTTAATGACCGCCGTCTAGTACGGTTGACCGGAGAGCTGCAATCGATGAGAAAGTCGAACCACAGGGGGCACAGGGGAACGCGGGGTAATGGCACAGGGGAACCCTCGTTGCGAAGTGCTAACTCATCGGTGAATGGCAATCTGGCGGAGACCGTGCCGCGGCGATTCGCAGCGTTTGTTGGATTTGATCTTGAGTTGCCGCGTCGCGATCCCATCCGGGCGGAAGGATTTTGCGAAGGATCGTCCAAGGCCAGTTCATGACGCCAGACAAATCCCCATCCCCCGAAGAGCGCCTGCAGCAGGAATTCAACCGCTGGGCCGATGACGGCGAGGGCGCAAAGATGGAGCGCCATCACCTCGACATTACCGGGAAAACCATGCGGCGCATGGATCTTCGTCCGGGTGAGCGTATTCTCGATCTCGGCTGCGGATCGGGGTGGGCGACCCGTTTGCTGGCACGCATGGTCGGCGAAGGGCCGCAGGGTTTTGGGCAGGTGGTCGGCGTCGACATCTCCGACGAGATGATCCGGCAGGCGCGCACCGCTTCCAAAGACTTCGACAACGTGATGTTCGTCGTCGGATCCGCGGCGCAGATTCCCTGGGAAGAAAACTTTTTCGATAAAGTGCTTTCGGTGGAGTCGTTCTATTACTATCCCGATCAGGAACGCGCGCTGGCCGAGCTTTTTCGCGTCATGGCGCCGCACGGACGGCTGTTTATTTTGATCAATCTCTACAAAGATAATCCGTATTCGCTGCAGTGGGTGCCAAAGTTGAAAGTGCCGGTGCATGTTCGTTCAGCGGCGGAGTACGTCGAACTGTTGAAGAAGCATGCTTTCCAAAGCGTTGAGTATGCGCAGATTCCCGACGACACGCCCACGCCCGAAAACTACCAGACAACTTCATTTCACAGCCTGGACGATATGCGTGCCTTCAAGCGCATCGGTGCGCTGCTGCTGATGGCGTCAAAGCCCGATGTGCGGAATCCGGCGCCCGGCTACACGATTTATTGAGCTCCGAGCAACCGCTGAACAAGCGCGCGGTGCGAGCCTGGGGCAGCGGTGTCTTCGTTCGCTCGGCTAAGAAGGAGAACTTAAACTTCATGTCGCGAATTTGCCGGACGTGACACTGGCGTTCCGGTTGCTTTCCAGTCGAGTAAGGAGTTACATCATCAGTGGCGAGGAACATTGGCCGGGGAACACTGGCGAGGAATGACGAACAGCCTTAGCGTGAAGATCCAGTTCGCAGCATGTCTTCTCTTACTAACGGTTTTTCCCACGGCGGTCTGGGCCCGCTCGCACAGCCATTCTGCCGAGGAAAGTACCTTAGACCCTGGTTACGTGTTTGCACTGGCAGCCGCTGACCATTTCCTCCACGCATGGCAAACCGGAGACGTCGAAAACGGCATGGTTCTGCTCAGCGATGGTCTCCGCCATTCGAAGAGCGCCGACAAACTGGAACAGTTTTTCTCCAGCGGCAAGGACCGGGCCTTCGAGATCACGCGCGGTCATGGGCATCAGGGCCGCTACAGTTTCCAGGTCGTGCTGGTCACGCCTCGAGGATCCTCCCATGTCACACGCAAATTTTCTGAAATAGTCCTGGTCGAAACTGGAAAGAACGACTGGGTGGTGGATAAACTTCCGTAGGGAGCAGTCGTTGGTCGTCGGTCGCTTGCGCTTCGTCGGAGACTGTCGTCTCGGCAACTGACCCAGCGTGCAGGATTCGTCGATCGTTTGCTCGTCGATCAATAGTTCGTTAATCATTTGTTCGCCAATTGCACCTTGATTTGAAGAAAGCCGTTCTTATCATAAGGAGTTCGCCTTTATGAAGCGTATCCATAAGGTTGCTGTCCTCGGCGCGGGCACAATGGGCGCGCGCATCGCGGCACATTTCGCTAACGCGGGAGTGCCTTCGTTGTTGCTCGACATAGTGCCTTCAGACGTTCCTCCGGACGCGGACGGTCCCGCGCGCAATAAAATCGGAGCTGCCGGACTCGACGGCGCCCGAAAATCGAAGCCCGCTGCGTTTTTCGAAGCGTCGCTTTCGCGGCTCGTCACCGTGGGGAATTTCGACGACGACCTCAAAAAGTTGGCTGAGGTGGACTGGATTATCGAGGCGGTCGTCGAGAACCTCGAAATCAAGCGCTCGCTGCTGAAGAAAGTGGAAGCCGTCCGCAAGCCCGGCACCATCGTCACCACCAACACCAGCGGACTTCCGGTCGCGAAGATCGCCGAAGGGTTTTCCCACGACTTCCGCCGTTCGTGGTTTGGCACGCACTTTTTTAATCCGCCGCGCTACATGCGGCTGCTGGAACTGATCCCAACCCCAGACGCGGACCCCGCGCTGATCGAGGCGGTAACGCATTTCTGCGACGCGCAACTGGGCAAGGGCGTCGTGCTGGCGAAAGATACTCCCAACTTCATCGGCAATCGCATCGGTACATTTTCCGTGCTCAACGTGATGCGCCTCATGCAGGAAATGGACCTGAGCATCGAAGAGATCGACGCCCTCACCGGCCAAGCCGTGGGCTGGCCGCGCTCGGCCACGTTCCGGACGATCGATCTGGTGGGGCTCGACATCCTCGGCCACGTGGTCGCGAACATGACCGCAGAACGTGCACGACGAGCGCAGCGAATTGCAGCTTCCCGCTTTCTTTCGCCAGATGCTGGAACGCAAGTGGCTGGGCGACAAGACCAAGGGCGGCTTCTACAAGAAGCTCAAGAGCGCGCACGCGGATGGTAAACACAAAGAAGACGAGCGCATGGCTCTCGACTGGAAAACGCTGGAATATCATCCCCGCCATAAGCCAAAATTCGCCGCGCTCGATATGGCGAAAAACGTCGAAGAGACCGGCGCGCGCCTTCGCATGTTGCTCGGCTTGGACAACGACGGCGGCGGCGCGCCGCCGAAGGCCGACAAAGCAGCCGCATTTCTTTGGGCGGCGCTGTCCGACCTGTGGACGTATTCCGCCAATCGCATTCCCGAGATTTCCGACTCCGTGGTAGAGATCGATCGCGCCATGCACCTGGGCTTCAACTGGGAACTCGGCCCCTTCGAACTATGGGATGCGGCGGGCGTGGAAGCGACCGTCGCGCGCATGAAAAAAGAAGGGCGTCCGGTCGCGGCCAACGTAGAGAAACTGCTCGCCTCCGGAAACAAGTCCTGGTATGCGGATGATCTGAAGACGCCATCCGGCCAAAAGCATACTTCGATCTGGCCCACGCGCATCTCAAGCCCGTGGAAGTGCCGGCGGGAGTCTGGTCGGTTGAAGTCGCAAAAAAGTCCAACGGCGTGGTCAAGAAAAATGCCGGCGCCTCGCTGGTGGACCTGGGCGAAGGCGTGGGCTGCATCGAGTTCCACTCTAAAATGAACGCGCTCGGCGCCGACATTATTTCGCTGATCCTCCAGACGCTGAAGCCGGGCGGACCGGGCGACGGGTTCGACGCCTTCGTCATCACCAACGACGCGCCGAATTTCTCCGTCGGCGCCAACCTGATGCTGCTGCTCATGTCGATCCAGGAGGAAGAGTGGGACGACGTTGACCTCGCCATCCGTCAGTTTCAGGGCATGACGCAGGCCATCAAATTTTCGCCCAAGCCGGTGGTGGCCGCGCCCTTCGGACTGACGCTCGGCGGCGGTTGCGAAATCTCGCTGCACGCCCCCGCTCGCCAACCGCACGCCGAACTCTACATGGGACTGGTCGAGGTCGGCGTCGGTCTGCTTCCCGGAGGCGGTGGCTGCAAGGAAATGCTGCTGCGCGCGGTCGACAGCGCGGCTTCCATCCGTCCCGATGGCCGGCGAATCGGTGGAATTGTTGGAGGCGATGAAGAAAGCTTTCGAAACCATCGCCACCGCGAAAGTCTCCACCTCGGCGGAGGAAGCCCGCGGACTAGGGTTCCTGTCGAGCTCCGACCGCGTCACTATGAACCGCGAGCGCGTTCTCTCCGACGCCAAAGCGCGCGCGCTGGATTTGGTGCGCGCCGGCTATGAGCCTCCGGTGATGCGCACGAACATCCCCGCCCCCGGCGAGAACATCCTCGCCACTCTTAAACTGGGCGTCCACCTCATGCGGCAGAGCGAGTACATCAGCGATCACGAGCTGAAGCTGGGCACAAAAATCGCCGAGGTACTCTGCGGCGGAAATATCACGCCCGGCACGCCGGTCAGCGAACAGTACCTGCTCGACCTGGAGCGCGAGGCCTTCAAGTCCATGTGCGGCGAAAAGAAAACGCAGGAGAGAATCCAGTTCACACTGAAGACGGGTAAGACGCTGCGGAATTAGATCTTGTGGGGACGGGGCTTTGCCCAGTCCAGCCGGGCGAAGCTCGGCAGTTGTCTGAGGTCACAGCAACTCTCGACTCGCGGCGAGGACCTTTAACCTCCGTCGGGCAAGTCAACTCACTTCGAAAGCGCCCGATCCACCGAGAACGCGCCGGCTCCTCGCAGCAACAGTGCCGCAGCCATGGCAATCACCGCCAGATGATATTCGTATCCTTCGCCCTTCTGGTTGCCCATCCAGTTCATGAAGAATCCGTTCTGCAGGTGAACCATGAAGATTGCCCCGATCATCTCGCCGCCAATGCCGAGAGCGGCAATGCGCGTCAGCAATCCCGCAATCAGTCCCAGCCCGCCAAAGAATTCGGTGCAGATGACCAGGAATGCGACGGGAGCCGGCATTCCCAGGTGGGCAAAAAATCCCATGGTGGCGTGAAAGCCGTGGCCTCCAAACCAGCCCAGCATTTTTTGTGCGCCATGCGCGAAGAACACCACTCCCAGAACCAGCCGTAAGATGGTAAAGCTCACGTCGTCGCTCGTAGCCATCAGCCGCTTCAGCATATTTCCTCCTGGCGGGAGACTGCCCCTTTACGCTGCTCCCGCAATTGTCGTTATAACGACAGTATACTTCGATTCCCTTTCCTCGCGCCAAGATTCATTTTCCCCGGCGCCGCAACTCCGTTGCGTCTTCGGTAGTGGTGCAGTTTGAAGCAGCTTTGTAAGGGCACGGCTTCAGCCGTGCCGTAAGCCGTGCCCTCCCCAAAGATGGCCGCGTCCCGGAGGCGCGGTATAATCTCAACCACGAGATTCCGCAAAGGATGGTACAGAAAAATGTCAGCAGGCAATGGCAATTCCATAATCGGCGCAAACGGCAATAGTTTGGATGCGGTTCTCAAACCGCGGGCCGAGTGGCTGGCGAAGCGCAAGGCCGAAAACGCCCAAAACAAGGACGGCAATTTTTCGCAGATGCACTACGCGCGCCAGGGCGTAATCACCGAAGAAATGCAATACATCGCTCACCGCGAAAAGATCACGCCCGAACTGGTGCGCGATGAAGTCGCTCGCGGCCGCATGATCATCCCCGCCAACATCAACCATCCCGAACTCGAGCCGATGGCGATCGGCGTCGAATCGTTGTGCAAGATCAACGCCAATATCGGCAATTCGGCCGTCACCTCGAATGTTGACGAAGAGCTCAAGAAGCTGCACACCGCCGTTCACTACGGCGCCGACACGGTAATGGACCTCTCGACCGGCGGCGATATCCATACCATTCGCGAAGCCATCATCCGGCATTCGCCCGTCCCCATCGGCACGGTTCCGATTTATGAAGCCATCTCGCGCGTCAAGCGCGTAGAAGATCTCACGGCCAGCGTCATGCTCGAGGTGATCGAAGAGCAGGCGCAGCAGGGTGTGGATTACATGACCATTCACGCCGGCGTGCTCATTGAATATGTGCCCATGGTTTCGAAGCGCATCACCGGTATCGTAAGCCGCGGCGGCGCGATTCTTGCCCAATGGATGACTCACCACCACAAGCAGAACTTCCTCTACGAATGCTTCGAAGATATCTGCAAGATTTTCGCGAAGTACGACGTAAGCTTCTCGCTCGGAGACGGCCTGCGTCCCGGCTGCCTCGCCGACGCGAGCGATGAAGCGCAGTTCGCCGAACTAAAAACCCTGGGCGAACTGACCCGCATCGCCTGGAAGCACGACGTGCAGGTCATGATCGAAGGCCCCGGCCACATTCCAATGCACAAGATCAAGGAGCAGGTGGAAAAAGAAAACGAGTGGTGCGACGAAGCGCCGTTCTACACCCTCGGCCCGCTGGTTACCGACATAGCTCCCGGCTACGACCACATCACCTCCGCCATAGGAGCGGCGATGATTGGATGGTACGGCGCGTCCATGCTCTGCTACGTCACGCCGAAAGAACATCTCGGGCTGCCCAACGAAAAAGATGTAAAAGACGGAATCATCGCCTACAAGATCGCTGCCCATGCCGCTGACGTGGCGCGCCAGCGTCCCGGAGTGCGCGACCGCGATGACGCCTTAAGCTATGCCCGCTACAAATTCGATTGGGAGAAACAGTTCGAGCTTTCGCTCGATCCCGAGACGGCGCGCTCCATGCACGACGAAACTCTGCCCGAAGAGGGATACAAGACGGCAGCTTTCTGCTCCATGTGCGGCCCGAAGTTCTGCTCCATGAACTACTCCAGCAAAGTGGACGAGTACAACAAGCAGGTGCACGGGCTGGAGAAGAAAGACTACTCGGAGTTGGTGGAGAAGCTGGTTACGATCAAGTAACTCAGGGGGATAGCCGCTCTGCCCGTGGAGCGACGGGCGTCCCGCCCGTCCAAGGCAAACTCGCCGAGCGCCCCGCAGCGTATGTGCGACTCGGGCTGCTTCGAAAGCTGAGGGAGATTCCGGTCACGATGCCCAGGCATGAAGAACTGCTGCAAGAATTTGAGGCTTATGGCCGCTCCGCCCGCGGGGTGAAGTTTCTCATGCAGCAGATCACTGAGCGCCTCCATGAAGGGATGGCGCGCTACAACTGGGTGGGCTTTTATCTGATGGAAGCCCCCGCTTTCGACGCTCTGATGCTGGGACCCTACGTCGGAAGCTTTGCGCCTACGCTGCGTATCCCGCTTGACAAAGGGTTGTGCGGGGCGGCGGCCACTTCCGGGAAGACCGTGGTGGTCAACAATGTTGGGGCCGATCCCCGCTATCTTGGGTCGGATCTGGTGAAGTCGAATATTGTCGTGCCGATCTTTGCCGGGAAAAGCGAGGTCAAGAAAAGCGAGGCGAAGAAACGGGTGGTCGCGGAACTCTGTATCGAGAGCTACTTTGCGGACACCTTCAATACAGCAGAGCAGAAATTCATCGAGTCCTGCGCCGCCCTGGTCGGGCGGTATATGTGTGAATAAAGAGGCGCTGCCGTCAGCCAGAGAGGCGGGTACGTTGCACTCGGGGAGGTCCGCCCAGCGAAACACCAGCGCCTACTTGGTTGTTTTCGGGGCTGGCTTCTTATCGAAATAGGTAACCGTACTCGCTGCGATCACGCCGCCGTTATGCTTGCCCGAAAGCTGGTGCTGCCGGGCGAATCCTTTCGCCGGCTTGGCTCTCGACGCAGCTTCGTTGAAAGCACGCTCGTCGAAATACGTGACGGTGTCGCGCGCAATCAAGTCGGCACCGAGGCGATGTGAAGTCGTGGCTGCAGGTTGGGCAGTCGATGCTTGATGGGTCGATGCTTGGGCTGTAGGCGGTTTGGCAGTCGACGTTTTGGCGGTCGAAGCTTTGGCGGTCGAAGCTGCGGGCTTCGCGACGGGCGGTTCCTCTGGCGCGTGGTTGGAATTCGCTTCCGATCTAACGGCTGGAGCGACTGGCGGCGACACGGGCAGGGCCGAGACTTGTCCCGGATCTTTTTGGGGATTTCTTTCGGGAGTCGCGCCGCTCGACACGCCCACATCGGTTGATGTTGCCGCGACTTTCTCTTCCGGCGCAGCTCCAGAACTTTGCGTAGAAGCTTTACCGGCCCGGCGCATACCGAATCCGAGAACCAGGGCCAGCAGCGTCACAATGGCAAAGGCTAGAGCCGCTCGCCAGAACCATCCCGCGGGACGATCGGGCGATTGCGGTTCCAGCATGGGCTCGACCAGCGTGGGCTGGACCGTCGTGGGCTCGACCAGCGATGGCTGGGGCGTCATTGGCTGGGCGATGGTTGAGGGCTCTACGGCAAAAGAGCTGGGCGGCGGTTCTACGGGTACCGGCAATGGCTGCGGCGGCCCGATCAGGGGCGCGTCTTCTTTGCGATCGAGTTCGGGACCGAGCACAACGTCGGCGACCGGAGAAGCAGCCTTGGGCGCAGGCTCCGGAGCTTCCGCAGGCAACACCACAGCTTCGATGTTCGGTCCAGGTTTGAAGCTGACGGGCTCTTCCGGGGAGTGAGCCGGTTCAGGAGGCTCCGGCGGCCTGCGCATGAAGTCCACCATCGGCGCTTTCAAATGATGCAAAAAATCAAGCGACGCCGAACGCCCGCCATGGTGTGCTTCCACGCTCGCCATCAGTTGATTTCCGAGAACGGTATCGACCCGCAATTCCAGATCGGCAATATTGTCGGGGATCGAGTCGGGAGAAACAATTTCGACGGCATAACCGCGGGCAAGCAGATCGAGCGCCAGTTCTCGCGAGCATGCCTGAGAGCGCGTAATGATTCTTGCCAGTGCCATAACTCGTGTCGCCTCGGCGTTTACCTTGCCGCACGGTTGAGGTGGAACTCTGCAGCCCCTAAAGAGGCGTCTGATTGCGAAGATCGTCCGGCATCGCTAAGGCGATGCCCTGATGCGTATCGCAATTGGACTTCAAGCTCTGAGCCGCGATTAGCGGTATTGCTCCAGAATCAGAGCGGTTCGGTTCAAGGCAGCCGCCAGCGCTGCGATTTGTTGTTCGATCCGCCGGATATCCCCACGATCAATCGCCTCATTCACGCCGGGAATCACCACAGCTGCGTACCCGGTGTATTGGCCGGGGGCGTAAATGGCATGGTGATACCAGGGACGATTGGGTAGCCCCTCTGGAATCAGGAGTGCCCTTTCTGCATCCCGCAGTTTAGCATTCATGCGCTCCGGTCTTCCAGGCATTTTTCGCTGTTTTTGCAGCATCCTTGCGCCTGCATCCCGCAACTGGCGGGCGCTTTCGAGCGCCGCCGAGAAGTCCACCTTGTCTCCGAAGCGCTCTTTGCTCCTGGTTCTGGCCGCGTCGAGGTAACCCAGAATTTCCTTTCCGTAGGTCTCGTAATCGTAGGGAAGTACGTCGGCGCTGGACATGCGCAGGACCTCCAAACCGTAAATGCGGGCCATCTGCTGTTCGTAGCGGAAGTCGGGATCGCCGAACTTCTTGAACCAGGCGAAGTTATCGAACACGGAGTGATACACGCCGTAATCGCCGGTCGAACTGATGTCGGTGGAAGGCACACCCAGATGCTGCAGGAACACAGAGTAGTCGGAACCGCCGCCGAGATCGCCCACGGGCACATCGCTCTGCATTGCCGCCGGAGGAGGGCGGTAGGTGCTGGTTTCCTGCGGCCGGGAGTTTTCCTCGTCATTGTTATTACTTGGCTGGCTGGTTTTCTTCCATCTGTCGTACACGGTTCCGCCTTGCGGCGAAGGCACCGACTTCACGATCTCGCGGATAAACTCTTTCAAACTAGGGACCCCGGAAGCCCCGAACTTCTTGCCGGCGACTGCCACGTCCATGTTGAAATAAGCGTCAGCGTTTCCCAGTTCCAGCGCATGATCTTCGCCCCACTCGGTGGAACCGATCAGTCCTTCCTCTTCTGCGTCCCAACTGGCGAAGACAATTGTCCGCTTGGGCTTCCATCCCGACTTCAGAAGCTCACTCAATCCGTGCACCGCCTCCAGCATGGCTGCGGTGCCGCTGTTCGGATCCACCGCTCCATAGACCCAGGCATCGCGGTGATTGCCCGCCACCACCCACTCATCGGGCGACGACGCTCCGCGAATTTTGCCGATGACATCCCAAATGGTGCGGAACTGGTAGTCTTGCTTCAGGTGCATCTTCACTTTGGCG
This sequence comes from uncultured Acidobacteriaceae bacterium, assembly GCA_963779995.1. Classification (GTDB taxonomy): domain Bacteria; phylum Acidobacteriota; class Terriglobia; order Terriglobales; family Acidobacteriaceae; genus Acidiflorens. The sequence continues at coordinate 330,382 of CAVZZY010000005.1, forward strand.
GGGCCCGGGCCGACGTGGTAAGTAAAGGGCAGCGCTCCCTGCCACTCGCGCGGCGAGAGCGGACCGCCGAGGTGCTCGAGAATGGGCGAGGCATCGGCGTAGGAAAGCGGGGTCACGGGAATCCTCGGCAACTGCTCGCTTTCGGCGGGAGACACGCGCTTCGAATCCGGCAGAGTGGGAGTGGATGCTGCTCCCGGTGTGGTCGGGTCGCCGGGAAACTGGAACATGAATCCGACCGATCCGCGCTGCACGCCGCTGGCCGGGCGCCACGGCCCTTTCGGATAGGCGTCGCCGCGGTAGTAGCCATCATCTTTCGGGTCGGAATAGATAATGACTCCGGCCGCACCGCGTTCCTGCGCCACGAAGGCTTTCACGCCGCGAAAATTTTCACCGTAACGGACGATGACGATCTTGCCGCGCACATCGACGTTCATCTGTTTCAGCTTGTCAAAGTCAGCCGGGGAGCCGTAGTTCGCGTAGACAACTTCGGCCTCGGCATCGCCCGAGGGCGACATGCCGTTGTAAGGCATTACGACGCGCGGATCGTCTTGATAGGGATCGTCGTCGACGTGCTCGCGGTGCGGGCCATGCATCTCCACTCCGGGCGGCTCGGTCATGTCTACGCGGATCTCCGCCGGATAGTTCAGCCACACTTTGTATTCGACAATCTCGGTGTCCAGTCCGGCCTCGCGAAACTTGTTCGCCACGTACTCGGCGGTCGTCTTGTCCTCGGGAGATCCGGCGATGTGCGGCGCTTGCGTCAGGATGCGCAGGTGCTCTTCCGCCAGCTTGGGATCGGGCACAGCCATAAACTTCTTTTCGAGTTCCCGCTCGCCGGCAACATCGCGGAACCCGCTGATGACGGAGCTCTCGGGCTGCTCTTTGTCTTTGCCTTTATCCTTATCTTTGCCGGCATTATCAAACGCCTGCAGGTTCGAACCAATCAGCACCAACAACAACACTGCACCCGAGAGAAGTTTCATGAAGTTCCTTGTAGACCCCTTTAGACCAAGAGATTGTACCGTGCGGAGTAACCCGCCGTTGCAGGGCGTTACACTTTGGAGCGCGTTACACTAGTGAGCGATGACTAAGCCGCCAACGGCTCGTTTTTCCGATCGGGTGGAGGATTACGTCCGCTATCGCCCGGGGTATCCGCCTGAAGTTCTGGACCTTCTTCGCGTCGAGTGCGGACTGCGGCCGCGTCACATCGTCGCTGACATTGCATCCGGGACAGGAATGTTTACCCGACTTCTATTGGAGAACGGGAATTCCGTCTTTGCGGTCGAACCTAACACGGAAATGCGCGAAATGGGCGTCCGCCAGCTTGAATCCTATAACCGGCTAGTGTCCGTTGCCGGAACGGCCGAGGAGACCACGCTCGGCTCCGCTTCCGTCGACTTCGTGACCGCCGCCCAGGCGGCGCACTGGTTCGACCTGCCTCGCGCGCGCGCGGAATTTGCCCGCATTCTTAGGCCGGAGGGATGGTGCGTTTTGATATGGAATGAGCGCTGCACCGAAACCACGCCTTTCCTGCGCGACTACGAGCAACTTCTGCTGACCTACGGCACCGACTATAAGGAAGTGCGCCACGAACGCACGACGGCTATCATCCATGAATTTTTTGCGCCCGCTCCGTATCAGGAGAGGGTATTCGACCTGCGTCAGCGGTTCGACTACGATGGCACTGCCGGGCGCCTTTTGTCTTCTTCGTACGCGCCGCTTGAGGGTCATCCCAGCCACGTGCCGATGATGCAGGAACTCAAGCGAATCTTCCGCGCCCATGCTAGCGATAACGTGGTCGAATTCGAATACAACACGCGCGTGTATTACGGACATTTGTGATTGGTGATTTGTAATTTGTAATTTGCGGGCGCCAGGTTTCAAATTACCAATTACAAATTGCCGATTCCTATGTCCGAACCTAAATCGTTCCACATGTCTCCTGAGGAGTTTCGCCGCCAGGGTCACGCCGTCATCGACTGGATTGCCGACTACCACTCCCGCGTTGAGAGCTTTCCGGTTTTGTCGCGCGTGCAGCCCGGAGAAATTCGTTCGAAGCTGCCACCCAACGCACCCGCGCACGGCGAAGCCTTCGACCAAATTCTTGGCGACATCGAGCGCGTGATCCTTCCGGGCATCACGCACTGGCAGTCGCCCAATTTCTATGCCTACTTTCCGGCGAACGCCTCGGGGCCGGCCATTCTGGGCGATCTTGTTTCCTCCGGACTGGGCGTGCAGGGCATGCTGTGGTCCACGAGCCCGGCTTGCACGGAGCTTGAAACGCACGTGCTCGATTGGCTGGTGCCGATGCTGGGCCTGCCGGAGAAATTTCTTTCGACCAGCAGCGCAGGAGGTGGGGTGATTCAGGACACCGCGTCGAGCGCCTCGCTCTGCGCCCTGCTGGCGGCGCGTGAGCGTACAACGCAGTTCGCCAGCAATCGCAAAGGCTGCGATGGACGCCTGGTCGCTTATTGCTCCACGCAAACGCACTCTTCTGTTGAAAAAGCGGTAAAGATTGCGGGCCTGGGCTCGGAAAATTTGCGCCACGTCGAAGTGGACAAGAACTTTGCCATGCGCCCAGAAGCACTGGCACACCACGTCGAGCGAGACCTCAAGGCCGGCCTGATTCCCTGCTTCGTCTGCGCCACCGTGGGGACTACATCTTCTAACGCGATCGACCCCGTCCGCGAAATTGGCGGCATCTGCCGCGACCACAATCTCTGGCTGCATGTCGATTCCGCCATGAGCGGCACGGCCGCGCTCTGCCCGGAATTCCGCTTCATCAACGATGGCGTGGAATTCGCCGACAGCTACACCTTCAACCCGCATAAATGGATGTTCACCAATTTCGATTGCAACGTCTTCTACGTCGCCGACCGCAAGCACTTGATCCAAACGCTCTCCGTGCTGCCGGAGTACCTGCGCAACCAGGCGACGGAATCTGGCGCCGTCATTGATTATCGCGACTGGCACATCCAGCTCGGACGCCGCTTTCGCTCGCTCAAGCTTTGGTTTGTGATCCGGCATTACGGGATCGAAGGCCTGCAGCACCACATTCGCGAGCACGTGCGCCTGGCTCAGCAATTCGCGGCCTGGGTGCGCGGCGATTCACGCTTCGAACTCGCTGCGCCTGCCCAGCTCAACCTCGTCTGCTTCCGGTTGTGCGCGGGAGATCATACTAATCAAGATCAAGCTAATCAAGATCAGGCCAATCAACTCCTGATGGACCGGCTGAATGGCAGCGGCGACCTCTACCTCACTCATACCAAGCTCGATGGCAAACTCACGCTTCGGTTTTGCGTCGGCCAAACCAACACTCAGGCCCGTCATGTGGAACGCGCCTGGCAGCGAATCCAGCAAGAGACTGGGAAGCTGGGAAATCCCTGATATCTTGTCGGCAATGGCGCGGGAAATTTCAGCGGGCGGCGTCGTGCTTCGTCAGATTTCTGGAGTCTGGCACGTCGCCCTGATTGAGCCACAGAAGGAAAACTCCAAACCTGCTTCTAAGCCTGCAAAGACGCCGCGCAAGCGCAGTCGTGCCGTGTTAGCGCTACCCAAAGGCTTGGTGGATGCGGGCGAAAAACCGCAAGCTGCCGCCGTTCGGGAAGTGCAGGAAGAAACCGGCATCGTGGCCGAACCCGTTACCAAACTCTCGGATAACAAGTATGTCTACGTCCGCACCTGGGGCGATGGCGCGCGCGTTTTCAAGATTGTGAGCTTTTACCTGATGCGTTATGTGTCGGGAGAAATCGACATCCTCACTTCCGACATGCGGATCGAAGTCAAGCGCGCTCTCTGGGTGCCGCTGGCCGACGCGGCCAGCCAACTTGCTTACAGCAACGAGCGCAAGGTGCTGCGACAGGCACAGGACTACGTTGAAACGCGAGGCCTCGCATAGGAAATCCGCAGGCTAGCGAGGGGCTGGGATGCTGGGTGGGAAGCTCATGGAAATCGCGTCGTCTGAGATAAATGAAATGACGATGTTGGTTTCGGTCGCGACGGGCTGGCCATCCTGGAAGTAAGGGCGGTAGCGCCATTGGCGAACGGCGCGGACTGCGGCCGCAGCGAGCGCCCGGTTGCCAGAGACGACTCTCACGGTGCGCACGGTGCCATCAGAATCCACCCGCGCTGTCAAAGCGACTACCCCGCGAGCGCTGACATCCGGATAGTCCGGATATGCGAAATGCAAAGGCGGTCTCGAGGCCTGGATACCGCTGTCTTGGCCGGGGAGTGGAAGGTTCGGAGTTGAAGCCGCATCGCGGACGCGAATCGCCCGCTTCGGAGTTGGGATGGAAGTTGGGATGGAAGTTCGGATAGAAGCTGGGACGACGGCGTTGATCGGTGCCGGTATGACGGCAGCTTCCGTGGCAGCAAGGGACTGGGGCGGCGGGGCTGCCGGCGGGTCGATGGCGGCGAGGCTCTCGGCGATGGCCGCTGCTGGCTTTGCCAAGTGTGGAGAATCCGGCAGGGCGATCATGTTGATCTGCTGAAGGCGAGGCTGATTGTGGGCTTGCGAGTGTGGTATTCCCTCGATTCGATGCCATGCGACCACGGAAACGATGCAGAGGCACAGCGCGCCGCCTGTCGTTGCGAGCCTGGACATCGCAAGCTTCGACGGCGCTAGCTTGGAGGTCGCGAGCTTGGTCGTTGTGAGCTTGGACCAGGCGAATCTGGGCGAAGAGGAGGGAACCGGGTTAGGCTTGGGCACGATTTCCGTTTGCTGCTCTACCGCTTTTTCTTGCCGTTCCTTTATCTGGACCGGCATCTGGGCCGGCAAAGGATCGATCTGCACCGGGGGCGGCACGAAATTTTCAACCACACCGATCGCCAGCAATCGGTTGGGCGAAGGCGACACAACACCCGCGTTATTGCGGAAGAGAGCGTTGACCAGTGCGCGCTGGCGCGAGTTCAGGAGTGGAATGGAGAGCTGGCGAAAGTTGCGAAACGTCCAGAGCAGATAAATGCGTTGCCGGAGAGAAAGTTCAACTCGCACCAATCCCTGCTGTGTTTGAAAGAGCAAGAAGCCGGATTGGAGCCTATCCAGAAACACGGTACTCCCCCAGGACCGGACCCTAGATATGCATATTGGATACCACGGGAGCGGATCGTAACTCAAAGATAACAGAATTTTTATTCGTCATGGTGCGACACGTTAGGAGGGCTAGTGCAAATGTTTTCACAGGCACAGAGAGGAGTTTTTACGCCCACGGCTCTAAGACTGCGCGCCCCAGTTTGTGGATGACTTCCCCGGGCCTCACGCTGGGCGTCGCTGCTCTCGTTCTAAACCCGGGAAGATGTCATAGACATAGTCGTAGGCGTTCAACGCGATCTTGTTCGAGGCGCCGGATTGAACGCGCTTGACGATTTCCTCGCGGGAGAGATCGAAGATCGCCTCCAGAATCTGCGCGCGCTCCTGCTGGTTCGCTTGCCCCACCACGAAGAGCACGCGGGCGCTGTGCTGGATGTAGCGCGGTGAAAGCAGCTGGCGTTGCAAGAGATCCATGATGATGGACGCTTTCGAGCGGTCGAAGCGGCCGGGATCGCCGCGGCGGTCTGCCTCGGCAAAAAACTCTGCGGTCCATTGGTTGTGGCAATCCCACAATTTCTGGAACAGCTCCGGGGTAAAGGGGGAGCCGGCCTTGACCTCAGTTGCATTCGTCGCCGGTACAACGCCATCCTCGGTGAGGGCGGGTCGCTTGAGGTAGCCGTCCTTCGTGATAGCGGCTCGGTGGTGGACGAGGCTCCACAACCAGGAAACATCAATGCGGTAGGTGGCGAGGTCGTTCATAAAGCGCAGCTTGAGCTCGTAGTCGTCGATGGCTGCGGCGAAATTGCCGTTGAGGATCTGGAAGCCGTAGTTCGCCGCCATGTAGAAGGCGTGCTGGATGTGCTCAATGGTGATCTCACCCTTGGGCACGTCGTTGATGGCTTGCCAAAGTTCTGGCGTAAAGATCTTCTCCGGCGTGTCCAGCGTGCCCCTGTCAATGACCCGTGGCATGATCTTGCCTTGTGGGTTCAATAAGCCTCGGGATTGCAGCAACTGCCGCTCCGCTTCGAGCAGACCACTGGCCACGGTTGCCAGCGGTTTACCATTCACGTCCACAGTTTCTCGCGGGGCATCGAGGATGGCTTGGAGTTCGGTCACAGGAACCTGGAGAGGCTTGTTGCCGGCAGCCACGTAGGCCGGCTCCGGGCTGGCCACCCAGCTTTGCCGATAGGCGTCATAGAGTTTGCCCTTTACCCGCCCGGCGAGGATGTCTTCCAGGGTCGGTTGCTGGGCTGCGGGCTTCTCCGGTATAAACATGAGCCCCAGCATGCGTTCTCGCAGCTTGTCGACAACCATGGCGCGCAGGGCCAGAGGGTTATATCTTGAACGCCCATAGGGATCGTTGGCCTGGTAGATCATCACCGCCGCCATGCCCCCGATGGGCGCACCTTGGCTTAGCTCGCCGTTCTTCATGCCAGCCATGAGCATCATCAGCGCGTTGTAGCGCTGATAGGCGATCATGTTCGGAGAGGCCATGCCGATCGACTGCGGATCCGGAAAGACGCCGTGCGGGTCGTCCTTCCACATTTCAATCAGGCTTCCCAGGTAGTCCCAGCGGCCTACGTTCGTGCCCAGCAGCCGACGCCGCAAGACCCAGGCGATGACCGGCAGGAATCGGCCCGCATTTCCCTCCTCGTAAAGCACTTTGATCTTGATCGTGCCCGTCGGGACGCCGATCATGCCTTCCAGCCTTGCCAGGAGTTGCTCCAGAATGAGAGCTTCCTGAGGAGTCTGAATCTTCGGAATGTAGTAGTACACCCCTGTGCCCGCGCGGGTGAGGGACTCGTAGTTGTTGAGGAGCCAGAGGACCGTGATGGCAATCAAGCCGGGGGCGGGTTGGCCATCGACGGTGATGTGGTCATAACGCACGTGCAGTCCGGCAGGGCGAGCAAACCGGGTCGGCCACTTCGCGGCGGGGTTATTGATCTTGTACGCGCGGCGGTGGTTTTTCTTCACTACCTCGTAGGGACGGTCAGTCCAGCTGCCTTCGAGAATTTCTTTGGCGTTCTCGAGGGCGGCAAAAATTCCCACCGACTGAGTGGACGGCGTGCCATCGGGCAGAAAATGCGACGGCGAGGCATCTTCAAAGTCCGGCATGTTCATGGGCGCGGGACTATTCAACGCGTTGAAGGCCATGTCCAGCGGATGCCAAGGGCCGGTAAGCTCCAGGCCGGGATTGGTTAATGGGTGCGCGTCTTTCGGGATAGGCACTTCGTCGTTGAGCCGCCAGCGCCATTCGCTTTCCTTGCCGAGAAAGTTGTCAATCATGCCTTGGACGATATGGCGAAAGGTCCAGGGCTTTCCCGATGCCGGATCCTCGAACGTTGCGTCCCACTTCGGCCAGGCATACTTCTCGCGCACCGGCGCGGCAGACTGCAGGAGCGCGCGGCGTGCGGTCAGGGCGGCAGCAATATCCGGATCCAGCTCTCGCGAGAGTGTGGCGATCGTCTCCTGGATATTGATTTCTCGCCCGTTCACCTTCCTGGTTCCGAAGAGGCCGGGGAACTTCTGCAGAATATCGTCGCGGACCAAAGCCACCACAGGCTCGGCCCTCCTGAGTTCTTGGGTTTGAGTTTTCATGTGACCCTTATTTCAGCTTCGCCAGCCCTTCTCCATGAAGGCGCTGGGCTGGTATCTAAGTCTGGACTTGCAACGCCGGCGACGCCTTACTGATCAGCTCCAGGAGAAGTACCCGGTCAGGGGTGATCAGTCCGGCGACGCGTTCCTTGCAGACGTTCGCGACGATGATTTGCCCAATCTCGGTGCTCACGTTCGAGAAGATCCCCAGGCTCTTCATCTTCTGCGCCTGGAACTGGTTGTCCTCGGTTGGTGTGACGTAGTGCACCGAGCTGGCATTGTAGCGGTGGATCAAGAACAGTTGACTGAGCGTCATCAGCCGCTTCTTGCGGAGCGGTTCGAGGGTGTTCTGGTCGCGAACCGAGAGGATGCTGCGGCCGCGACGATCCTGGATGTTGGCGAAGATTACGTTGGCCAGCTTTTCTCCGCTGGGCTCGTCCAACAGGCACAGCTCCAAGAGTTCGGAACCAGCCGTGTGCGGACGTAGCTGGACGCGAATTTTCGCCGGATAGTCGCAGCGCTTCCTCCACTCCGCGAGCCAGTCCTCCAACAGCTTGGTGGGGACCTCGGTCTGAACCAGGTGCTGGAACTGCGTCGACCCCTTGCCCATCGCCTTGGTCGCAGCGGTGCGTCCCGACGACGCCATCAAGGCGGCGTCCAGACGTGGTCCTCCGACCAGGGTCTGCGGCGTTCTATAGGGCGACTCCAGCAGCCTGAACTTGCGCTGCAAACGCGCCAGCGCGAGCATCCCGTCCTGCTTCAAAGCGGTCGCGAATTCCTCGGCAGCCAAGCCGTCGATCTGGTGGCCACCGTAGGTGATGAAGTTGAAGACGTAGCCGAGTTTGCCGAGTTCCTCGGGGAAGCGCTTCATCTCCTCGTCGCTCATCCCCGTGGTGTCCCAGCTGAACGATGGCGAGAGGTTGTACGCCAGCATCTTGTCGGGATACTGCGCGTGGATGGCGTGTGCGAACTTCCTGGCCTCCTCGAGATCGGCCGTCTTGGTTTCCATCCACAGTATGTCGGCGAAGGGCGCCACCGCCAGCGACTTGGCAATGGCGTAATCGATCCCGGCCTGGATGTGATAGAAGCCTTCGGGAGTTTTTGGCAGCTCGCAATCCCAGATGACGCGGATGCCCATTGCCTTGGCTCGCTCGCGCACCTCGTAGAAGGACGCGCGTTTTGAGAACGCCAGCCATTGCTCAACGGTCATGTCGAAACGATCGCCCTCGGCCGCGCGGAACTCCAGCACCTCGGCGACCGCCATTCCAAAGGTCATCAGGCCGGCTTCCGCGCGCCAGATGTCTACATAGCGCGTGTCTAGCCTGTCGAGTGCTGCGTCGAGCTCGGCCGCCGGCGCGTCCCTGAGAACCGGAGCACTCTCAGCGATCATGGACATGACACCGACGCGCTCGAGCCAAGCGAAGGCCGCCGCGTACTCGGCCTCGGAGAGGGCAAAAAGCATGTGACCGCGGACTTCTTCGACGCCCAGTTCGAAGAGCTTCCGCAAGATGGCTAGATAACCAGCTTTGTAGCTGGGCAGGCCGACGCTGGTGGCGCCGAGGATGAAGGGCTGGTCGCGCTCGTCGCTCCGGCTCTCGATGAAGGTCGCGGACTCGGCATCGGTTCGGGCCACAATGATGCCCGGGACCCGCATGATGTCGAGCTGCAGGCGGGCAGCGTTGAGGCGCTTGATCTGCTCGTCCTCGGCCACAACCACCTTACCGCCCTGGTGGCCGCACTTCTTCGCTCCCGGCTTCTGGTCTTCGATGTGGTAGCCGGGCACCCCGGCCTCGACCATGCGGCGGATCAGATTGCGCACATGCGCGTCGCCGCCGTGACCGGTGTCGGCGTCGGCGATGATGAAGGGCCGAAAGTCGATGACGGGGGTCGCCTTGCGCTGTTCTTCGGACATCCTCATGCGCGCGAAGTGCTGGTTCTTGTCGGCGGTGAGTAGCGCGCGCACCAGTCCGGCGGCCTCGTCTGGCACCTGGCTTAGCGGATAGCTCGCCAGGTCCGGACCCGGATCCTCGGCCAGCGATCCCCTGGCGGACACGGCCCAGCCGCCCAGGTAAATGCCTTCCATTCCCATACGCTTCATCATCACCGCCTGGCCTGGTGAATAGGGACCGAAGGTAGTGATCTGCTTGCGCTGTGCGAAGAGCTCGCGCAACCTTGGGTAGAACTCTTCTGCTGCTTGTCGCGCTACTGAGTAGTCGCCGGAAATCGTGCCCTGCTGTTCGGCCACCTGGCGCGGGGAGTAGAGACGGACGATCCCGTCGAACCGGGGGCTGGTGAACCATTGCCTCGCGGCCTCAACCTGCTGGTCGAACGTGGTCGTCGTGATTGTCGTTTCCTGGCTTTCAGTGCCGACTAACATTTTCCGCCTCCAGGGATGATGGTGTTCTTCGCTCCATCAGGGATATTGGCGTTCGGATGTGGTTGCGTGCTTCGGTTCACATGAAGCACGGCTGAGAAGTTCTCAAAGCCAAATTGAACAAACCCGGCGTCCAAAATGCTGTATCGGGCGATAAGCAATATTACCCGAAATGCTCGTGTTATGAGCGAAGACGGAGGACGATCATCTCGCGAAATAGATCAAGTCAGGCGCAGTGTCAGCGGCGGCAACGACAGCCCCTCGACCTCAACTGTCCAGAGATCGCCGCTGTCGGTCGGATGCCCGGCGGTAAGAGTGCCGGAACTGACGATTTCTCCAGCGCTCAATGGCTCGTCTGGGAACCGCCGCGCGATGGCTGCGCTGAGTTCCGCCAGGCACAAGGCGGGGCTCCTCAGAGAGTTCCTGCCGGATCCTTCTTCCACAAACTCTCCCTTTTTAGACACGCGCACCTTAAATCGCGACAGCTCGTCCACCAGTGTGGCGATGCGGTCGGGCCTCACGTCAGATCGCACCTCGACCCGCTCTCCGACCACGAGTGCAGCATGGAGTCCAAAGGATGCGACGAAATCACTGGGCTGAAACTGCCATTCCGGGAAGGGGCAATCAATGATTTCGAATCCCACCGCCAGCCAATCCGTGGATGCGAGCGCAGCGGTGGCGGCATCGACGCCCTCAGCACCCTCAGTAGGAATCGGTTGTTTCAAACCGAAAACGATCTCGGGCTCGATCTTGAGCGAACGGCGATGTGGGAGCGTTAGCGTGGCAGAGTTGCGGTCACTGTAATGCACTGTGTCGTCGTACATGTGGGCCCAAACCAGAGTTTCAAGTTTGAGCACACGCCACATGGCTTTATTGGCGTAACCAACCTTGCGGCCGACGGCTCTGTGTCCAGCAGCTTTGCGAAACTGCTTGAGGGTCGCTTCAACCTCATAAGCCATGTTGAGGTCGAAACCGGGGCGCCGCGAGGGAGGGATAGCGACCATCTCACCCGTCTCATATGCGGACAGCAGTTCACGCGCTAGAGTTTGAACCTCATTGTGCGTCATAAGGTGGTGCGACATAAAATCGGCTCGGCTTTGGCGGTACTATCCGGCGATCCCTGGGCATGGGAGTGCATAGCGCTATTTGCGGCGACCGAGAGTCCGGACGTTCAGCATCTTAACACCGGCTGTTTGTCAGCACCTCGCTCCTCTGGCTCGGCACTGGCGTTAGGATCTTAATGCCACACGATATGCCAGTCGAATGCTCGCTGCTCTCGTTTACTCCGCTTTATTGGGGTGAGAATTCGGCCCTAGCCTCGGGGAGAGCGGATCACATTTCGGGTGGGGTTCTGGAGATTGTCCGCTCCGTACCGTAATATCTAACTATCTCTGAAGAGAAACGAGGACTATGACTACCATAGAACAAGACAAAGCACAGGAAAAATCCGCACTTCATTTCTCCGCCCTCGAACCGCCTCGCCGCTATCTGTTCGGGCCTGGACCCAGCATGGTTCACCCGCGGGTCTATGAGGCGCTGTCGAAGCCGATTGTCGGGCACCTTGACCCCTACTTCATCCAGGTGATGGGAGACGTCCAGCAATTGCTCAAAACCGCCTTCGGAACCAGCGGCGGCGCCACGCTGGTGATTTCCGGCACTGGAAGCGCGGGCATGGAAGCTGCCGTTGCTAACTTCGTGGAGCCCGGAGCCAAGTTCGCGGTGTTCGCAAACGGGTATTTCTCCGATCGGCTCACGGAGATGGCGAAGCGCCACGACGCCAACGTCGTACGCTTTGAAAAGCCTTGGGGTGAGACGTTCACGGAGGATGAAGCTAGAGAGTTCATCCGTCGCGAGAAGCCCAAGGTTGTGGCTTATGTTCAAGCCGAGACATCTACCGGAGCCTTGCAATCCGGCCAGGCCATTTGTGCCGCCGCTCATGATGCGGGCGCTCTGGTGATCGCGGATTGCGTTACCTCGCTCGGCGGAGTTCCGGTGGAGTTCGACAAAACCGGTATCGATGTCGCCTACAGTTGCACGCAAAAAGGGCTGAGCTGCCCGCCGGGCCTGTCTCCGATGGCTATTTCATCGCGGGCCATGGACTGGTTGCGCGCTCGCACTTCTCCGGTGCGCAGTTGGTATTTTGACCTCAAGCTGATTTACGACTACTCCGCAGTATCGCATCGCTATCATCACACGGCGCCGATTTCCATGTTCTACGCCTTACGCGAGGCACTTCTGGTCATTGCCGAGGAAGGAATCGAGAACCGCTGGGAGCGGCATCGCCGTTGCCATAAGTCCTTTGTCAAGGGCATAGAAGCGATGGGTCTACGCATGCATGTTCCCGAGGCGCATCGAATTGCGACCTTGAACACGGTGGGTGTTCCAAAAGGGGTTGATGAAGCGAAAGTGCGAAAACGCCTTTTGGACGAACCGGGCATTGAAATCGCCGGCGGTTTTGGACCGCTCGCCGGCAAAGTCTTCCGCATTGGCGTGATGGGCCCGTTGGCCACGGAAGACAACGTGCAGTTTTTTCTGAAAGAATTCAAAAGGACGCTGAGCGCAGAGGGCTACGCGATCTGATTCATGGGATTTTCCCGCGTGCGTGACGACAGGGCCGGAGAGTGCGGCGATAGTCTTTTCGTTGTCGTGAACGTTTTCTCGAACGGCAGACAGGATTGCTCAAGCATCCAAGGACCCGGGGGCAGAGGAAATAGCGAATGACACTGAAGTCCGTCCACACCCTTCTTGACGTTTTGCATTTCGCTGACAGCCACACGGCAATTATCGTTCCCGAGCTTGGAATCCGTGTCACCTACGATTCGCTCCGGCAGCAGGTCCTGGCGATGGCGAACGCTTTGGCCTGCGCGGGCATTCGCCGTGGCGATGCTGTCGCGATTGCGTTGCCCAACGGATTGCCTGCGATTGTGAGCTTTCTCGCTGCCTCCATCGCCGGCACCGCAGCCCCTTTGAACCCGGCTTATCCCTATGAGGAGTTTCATTTTTTCCTTGGTGACACCAATGCCCGTGTTTTGCTTTGCCCCGCGGTAGGCGCGGAATTCGTACGCAGCGCCGCCGCGGACCGCAAGATTCCGGTCTTCTCGGTGGAAATGAGCGAGGATGGCAATGTTCATCTGGTGGGTGCTTCCACCGGTGTTTCCGCAACCGAGCCGACGGCAGACGACATTGCCCTGATCCTGCACACCAGCGGAAGCACGGGGCGGCCGAAGCGTGTTCCGTTGCGGCATTTTAACCTGGCCGTATCCTCGGCCAATATCGCGAACACATACGCACTTTCCGAGGCAGATGTTTCGCTGTGTGTCATGCCGCTGTTCCACATTCATGGTTTGATTGGGTCAACCATGGCCACCTTACTTTCCGGAGGCAGCGTGGTTGTTCCCCTCAAATTCAACGCGCTTTCTTTCTGGCGGACGGTTCGAGAACATCGCGTGACCTGGTACTCGGGAGTGCCCACGATGCATCAGCTTGTACTCGCCCGTACCCGCCACAAGGCCGAAGAAGCTGTCTCTCTGCGCTTCATCCGGTCCTGCAGCGCGCCCTTGTCGCCAGAACTCATTCACAAGATGGAAGACGTTTTTGGCGTGCCTTTCGTCGAAGCCTACGGAATGACGGAAGCTGCCCACCAGATGACCTCGAATCCCTTACCCCCGCGCCATCGGAAGCCAGGTTCTGTGGGCGTGGGCATCGGGCTTCGCATCAGCATCATGGACAAGGAGGGCAATCATCTCGGCACGAACCAGCGCGGCGAAGTTGCCATCCAGGGAGCCAACGTGTTTCGTGGATATGCAAATAATCCCGAGGCCAACGCTCGCGCTTTTGTGAATGGATGGTTTCGCACCGGCGACGAAGGATTGCTTGACGAAGACTGCTATTTGCATTTGACGGGCAGGATCAAAGACATCATCATCCGCGGAGGCGAAAACATCGCACCTCACGAAGTGGATGAGATTCTGCTGCGGCATCCCGCGGTCGCGGCAGCGGTCACGTTTGGCTGCGCGCATCCCACACTGGGCGAAGAAGTGGCGGCCGCCGTGGTCTTGCACGAACGCCATGGCGCCACCGAAGCGGCACTCATCAAGCACTCCCGCGAGTTTCTGGCAGAATACAAATGTCCAAAGAAGATCTACCTGGTGGACAGTATCCCCACCACCGCGACCGGAAAAATTCGCCGTCGCGCCGTCGCCGCCGTGCTCACGGATGAGCAAGCATGAGATTCCTGATCGCGGGGGCGGGCGCAATTGGAGCCTACATCGGTGCGCGCATGGCGCAGGCCGGGTTCGAGGTCACGCTCTTCGCGCGCGGGCCGCATCTTCGCGCCATGCAGGAGCACGGCGTGCAGGTCAGAAGCAGCGAGGGAGATTCTGTGGCGCGGCCCACCATCGCCAGTTCCCTCGAAGAAGTGGGACCGGTGGACGTTGTCTTTCTTGGAGTGAAGGCCCACGGCCTGCCGCAACTTGCGCCTCAGCTGAGGCCGGTGCTGGGGCCGGATACCACAGTTGTCAGCACTCAGAATGGGATTCCGTGGTGGTACTTCCAGGGTTTCGGCGGCGATTGGGAAGGATTGTCTCTCGATCGGGTCGATCCCGGCGGCGTGATCTCCTCGGCCATCGAAGCGCATCGTGTGGTCGGGTCCATCGTTTACTTTTCGACCGAGATTTTGGCTCCGGGAGTGATTCAACACATCGAGGGCAACCGCATTTCTCTCGGCGAACCGGACGGCACGCGCTCCGATCGCTGCCGCCGAATTGCGGAGGCGCTCATCGCCTCCGGCTTGCGCTGCCCTATCACTACCCGCATCCGGCACGAGATTTGGGTAAAGGTTCTGGGCAACGCGTCCCTCAACCCGGTCAGCGCACTGACGCGTGCCACACTGGTGCAGATGGTGCGCGATCCGGGAGTTTCGTCGGTGATCCGCGACATCATGCAGGAAGTGGAAGCGGTCTCACTCAAATTAGGCATGGAGTTACCGGTTTCGATCGAGCAGCGAATGGCAGGCGCGGAAAAAGTTGGTGAGCACAAGACTTCCATGCTGCAAGATCTCGAAGCGGGGCGCCCGATGGAACTCGAAGCACTTGTGGGCGCGGTCGTCGAGTTGGGAGAGCGGGTAGGGCTTCCCATGACCTGCACCCGCACGGTGTACAACTGCACCAAGCTGTTGTCCCAGTGTGCCGTTCAGCAGCAGCCAAAGTGAACGCCGGCCGAGGGTCGCTCTTCGCCCGCAGCGGCTTCCGCCTGACGCTACCGCACCGTGACAAAGTAGTACGCGGTCATCGCCACTCCGACGGCGATTACTACCAGCCGCACCTTCCGGGGATCGGCTTTTTGCGCGTAGTGTGCGCCGAACCAGCCGCCTAACAAAGCACCCGCAATCATCACGATGCACTGCGGCCATAGCACGGCGCCCGCCAGAATGAATGTCAGCACCGCCGCAGCATTAATCACGACCGCAAGCAATGTCCGGATCGCGCCCATGGCATGGATGTCACGCATCCCCAAAGACGCCAACATTCCCAGGATCATGAACCCGATCCCCGCCCCGAAATACCCGCCATAGATTGCGACCAGTAACTCAGCCATCGAAGTTGCCGTGACCGCCTGCCATGACATCTTCCGCAGATCATCCACAGCAACAGTCTTGCCGGCGCTTGCGCGGATCTTGTTGCCGAAGGCGAACAGCAAGGTGCCACCCAGCAGCAGCCAGGGGACGAGGCGCAGGAAGGTATGTTGGGGCGTCTTGAGCAGCAGCACAGCGCCAACCAGGCCACCGACAACGCTCGTCAGCAGTAATGGAATCAACAAGCGTCGCGGCACGTTCAGCCGTTTCAGGTAGGCACCGGTACTGGCTGCGAGCCCAGGCCACAGCGCGACCGTGTTGGTCGCGTTGGCCTGTACCGCCGGCACACCGGTATTTAACAGAGCGGGGAACGAAACAAAAGTGCCGCCGCCGGCCACCGCGTTCAGCGTCCCGCCAATTATTGCAGCGAAAAACAGGAAGATGGCCTGGCTTAAGTGCAAACGTAGAATTTACCACGGAGGCTTACCCAGGACAGACACATTCGAATCGGGAAGGTGAACGGACTCTCCCCCGGAGCAAACCCCCAGGTGATCATTGTCACATTGACACGTGATCAACCTCCTTGTGCCATTTGGGGTTCAGGCGTGAAATGTGGTCAGTCCTCAGACCAATGGCAATTATGGGCACTGAATCACCAACGAGAATCGGGTTCGAGGCGATCTCCAGAAATAAGGTCTACCAGGAGGTCGCCAGGCAACTCGAGCGGCGCATTGCGGAAGAACTGAAACCCGGCGACCTGCTGCCCCCCGAACGCCATCTTGTGCAAATGCTTGGGGTGAGCCGCAGCTCGGTGCGCGATGCCATCCGCAGCTTGGAAATGAGGGGTCTGCTCGAGCCACGCCAGGGCATCGGCACGGTGGTTTGCAGTCCTGCTGCTACCCCGGACAATCCACTGGCTGCCGCGCTCCTGGAGAAGCGAAAGATGGTTGCGGACCTGCTGGACGTGCGCAATATGATCGAGCCGCCCTTGGCCGGGCGCGCCGCTCTACACATCTCCCGCGATGAGATCGCTGAGATGGAGGAGATTCTTGTACGCCAAGAGGTGAAGGTGCGTCGCGGCGAAGTCGGAATCGAAGAGGACTCCGAGTTTCACTACAGCATCGCTTTGGCGTCCGACAACAGCGCGGTCTTGAAAGTGGTGGATGTATTGATGGATTTGTTGCGCGAGACGCGGGAACGCACGTTGCAGGTGGAAGGACGGCAAGAAAAATCGCTCGCCGGTCACCACCGAATTCTTTCCGCTCTGAAGCGGGGCGACGCCGCAGCCGCCGAGGCTGCGATGCGCCGGCATCTGCAGGAAGTCGAAAGCATAGTACTGAAGAAGTTGTAAAAGAAATGGAGGTTGGAAAATGGGCCAGCTATTTGCGGTTGAAGTCATCTACCGAGGGGTCTTCCAAAAGACCCTGGCCAAGAACATAACTCGCGGCATTGTTTTGGCCGCGCACAACGAGGGCAAACTGGGCATTTCCTTTGGCCGTTATTCAGACGCGCCGGAACGCAATGGGATTCCAGCGAAGAGTTTCGCTATCGTCGCCAACGACGAGGAGACGCTCGAAGCGGGAATGGCGCAATACGAGCCGAAGCAGGTCGACGTGACTGTGGTTCTCGACGACACGCTCTGTAAGGGCGCGGAGTCGTGGGCGTGGTCTGGGCTGCAACCCGTACACCGTGCTCTGAAACCCGGACACACGCTCATCGTAATCTCTCTGGAGGACGCACCCGCGCTGCTGAAGAACATTCACCGCCGGGAAGAGCCTTACAAGCTGGGAATCGTGAGAGGCGTTACCAGCTTCTCCGGCATGTGGGTTTATAAGGATGACCACACCGACGTCCGCATCCTGGGCGCCATCGCTAAGGCGCTGCCCGCGGTGATGAGCCTGGAGTCGGTGGAGAAATTCATCAACGAAAAACTCAAGAACACGCTGAAAGTTACGTCGGCTCGCACTGCTTTCGAGCGCTTTACCGCGATCGGCGTGAAGGCGGGCGAGGGCAATCCCGAAGAGGTAGTCAAGGTCGGGCTGCCCCGCTGGGAGGATATGCGCTGCGGCGTATCCATCAAGGGCCAGGGGCAAGGCGCCCCGTTCGCCGATCCAGTGACGGGGAAAGTCGGGGGCTTCCGGCCAGTCCGCAACGAGCTGTTCAAGAAGTACTCGACGCGCACGCAACGGCCGGTGATCAACTTCTCAACCTGCACCAAGTGCACGCTGTGCTGGCTGAACTGTCCGGATGCGGCGTTCGATATCACGACCGCGGGCACTTACGACACCAACCTCGAAGCCTGCTCTGGTTGCGGCATCTGCGAGGAGATTTGCCCGGTGAAGAATTGCGTCACCATGGTGAACGAGTCCGAGTTCCACGATAACAACAGCCAGTGGGCGGCGTTCGAGAAAGACAAGGGCGCATACCTGAAGTGGCTGGAGACGACAATTAAGAAAGCCGAGCCGATCAAAAATCGGTCGCATGGGTTCCGTTATCGCGGTCAATATCAAGAACAGGTCCCCGAAGCTATGGAGATCGCTAACAAAGGCTAGTAGCCCGGCGGCAAACCTGAAGACAAGGAGATTAAGATGGCAACACTGACAATACCGGTTGAAGAAAAAAAGAAAACCCAGGAGCAGGAAGCCCTGATTACCGGCGCCGAAGCCATTGCGATTGCCTGCAAATTGGCTAACGTCGACGTAGTTACGGCTTACCCGATCCGGCCTTATGACACGGTGATGCAGTACATCAGCCAGTTAGTGGCGGATGGCGAAATGGACTGTGAGTACATCGTGGCGGAAGGCGAACACTCCCAATTCGAAATCGTCAAACACGCCTCCGCTTGCGGAGCGCGTGTGTTCTGCGGTTCCAGCGGCGTCGGCTGGATGTATGCCATGGAATGCCTGACGGTAACTCCCGCTCTGCGCATCCCCATGGTTGCCATGGTGGGCAATCGGGCGCTCGACGATCCTGGCGCCTTCGGTGTGGAACACAACGATGCCCTGTCGGTACGCGATCTAGGTTGGATGTTGACCTGGGTCGATAGCGCGCAGGAAGCGTTGGACACCGCTTTGATCGCCTATCGCGTGGCGGAGGATCGCCGCATGTTCGTTCCTTTGGCGATTAGTTGCGATGGCGCGTTCCTCACGCACTCGCAAGCGTTGGTCAAGATCCCGGCGCTGGAGCAGGTTAAGAAGTTCCTGCCTCCTTACAACCGCGGCGATCTGCTGCTCCACCCCGACAACGTCATTTCGGTGGCCCCCCAGGCCAACGAGGACTGGGTGATGGAGGTTCGACGGCAGAACTACGCAGTCACCGAGATCGCCTGCGATGTGATTCGCGAAGTCTATACCGACTTCGAGAAAACGTTTGGACGCAAGTACGGCAATCCGTTCTTTGAAGAGTATATGACCAAGGATGCGGACGTCGTGCTGCTGGGCATGGGAACGATGTCTACCCCGGTGAAAGTTGCGGTCCGGAAGATGCGCGAGGAAGGCAAGAAAGTCGGATTCGTGCGTTTGCGCTGGTTCCGGCCCTTTGCCGGTCCGGAAATTGCCAAGTGCCTGGAGCGATTCAAGGCCATTGGCGTAATCGACCGCGACTTTTCGTTCGGTTCGCCGGATCTTAGCGGCGTAGTGGCCACTGAACTTCGCTCGGCCATGTACACCAGCGCGGCCACCCGGCCACCCGTACTGGATTTCATCTGCGGGCTGGGTGGACGTGAAGTGACAGTGCCGGACGTGGAGAAGATGACGGAGATCACCTTCGAAGCCGCCAAAGGTAAAGCGCAACCCCTGACGCAATGGATCGGGCTGCGAGGATAAATGTGTGATGACGGGGCTCTGCCCCGTCCCGGCGGGGCAAAGCCCCGCCTCCACACAACGTTCCGAGAGCCGGAAAGGATAACAACTATGAGCACTTTTGTAGACGAAAAACCGACGCAAAACCTGGAACCCTTCAAAGGAGTCAAGAAGGTTCCACCCGAGGAGTACTACACATCCGGCCACCGCACCTGCCAGGGCTGCGAGTCTGCGCAAATCATGAAATTGATGGCGAAGGCCGCGGGACCCAGAACGATCGTTCTGGGCAGCACTGGGTGCATGTACGTGGCTAACACTTCTTACTACGCTACGCCCTGGGGTGTTCCCTGGATGCACACGCAACTGGGCAGTTCAGGCTCCAGCGCGC
Source organism: uncultured Acidobacteriaceae bacterium (assembly GCA_963779995.1). Lineage (GTDB taxonomy): Bacteria > Acidobacteriota > Terriglobia > Terriglobales > Acidobacteriaceae > Acidiflorens. Next base: position 350,140 of record CAVZZY010000005.1, read on the forward strand.
TGGGAGCGGCCGCGGCATTCCGCGTCCAGATGCGCAAGGGCGTCATGAAGGACGAACCCATCAATGTCATCGCCTTCTGCGGCGACGGCGGCGGTGCGGACATGGGACTGGGCGCCATCTCGGCCACCATGTGCCATCCCGACTACAACCTGTTGATCCTGATGTATGACAACGAGTCGTATGCCAATACCGATATCCAGATTTCCGGGACATCGCCGTATGGCGTCAACACCTCGTTCAGCACGCCAGGAAAAGTGAAGCGCATCATGAATCACCGCTGGAAAAAGAACATGGCGCCGTTGATAATGGCTGGCCATCCCACAGTGAAGTATGTAGGAACCATTTCTACCTCCTACCCGCTGCAGGCGATGAACAACGTTCGCAAGGCGCTATCGATCGGCGGTCCGACCTTCATCCACTGCCTCAACCCCTGCCCGAAAGGCTGGGACTTCGATCCCGTGCTTTCGTTCGAACTGGGCGAACTGGCCGTGAACACCGGCATTTGGCCTCTGTATGAGATCGAATGTGGTAAGCTATCGCTCTACGGGAAGACCAAGGATATTGCGAACGGCAAATTCAAACGTCTTCCGGTTCGTGATTACTTGCTCAAGCAGGGAAGGTTCGCGCACTTTATCGAGGAAGATATCGAATACTTCCAGAACAAGATCGACGAGATGTGGGAGAAGTGGCTGGTGCCGGGAATCATTCCGCTCCAGAAAGAAATCGAAGGCTGATACTGATACCCCGCCCGCCCTGTAAGGGCGGGCTTTCATTTAGGCAGATGTTTTCCGATAAGGAGTGCTGAGCAAGTAGAGGCGAACAATTCTGACAATCTCCGAGGAGGATGCCTGTGGCCACGAACGTGACCTCCGCAGTTCCTACAGAGCCCAAGATCGTCAACCGCTGGGTTCAACTCATCGCAGGCGTGATCGCGATGATGGCCATCGCCAATCTTCAATACGCCTGGACCTTGTTCACTACGCCCTTAACGAAAAGCATGAACGCAACCCTGGCTGCCGTCCAGGTGGCCTTCGCCGCATTTATCCTTTGCGAAACCTGGCTGGTGCCGTTCGAGGGCTACCTCATCGATCGCCTTGGCCCTCGTCTGGTCATCGGTATCGGCGGCATCTTGGTCGGCGTTAGCTGGATCGGATCGGGGGTGGCGGCCAACCTGCATGCACTGTATTTCTGGTACGCGCTCGGTGGCGTCGGCGCCGGTGCTGTGTACGGCGGCTGCATGGGCAACTCGCTGAAGTGGTTCCCCGATCACCGCGGCATGTGCGCCGGGTTCACCGCTGGCGCGTACGGCCTGGGAACTGCACTGACCGTGGCGCCGATCGCCAAGATGATGAAAGTCTCCGGATACCAGCACACTTTCATCTTCTGGGGCATTGTACAGGGCATTATCTGCTTCGCCGCCGCCATGCTGATCGTCGCTCCGCCCAAAGGCTGGATGCCTAAGGGATGGACGCAAGCAAGCGCGAAAGTGAGAACATCCGGCTACGATATGACTTACTGGCAGATGCTGGGGCAACCATCGTTCTACGTCATTTACATCATGATGACGCTGGTCGCCTTCGGTGGTCTGGTGGTCACTGCCCAGATCAAACCCATCGCCATTTTCTACCACGTCGACAAGGTAATCATCTTGTGGGGAATGTCGGCACTGGTCGTGGCCATCGAACTGGACCGCATCCTGAACGGCCTTTGCCGGCCATTCTGGGGTTGGGTTTCCGATCACATAGGGCGTGAGAACACCATGTTCATCGCGTTCCTCTCCCAGGGCCTGGCCGTCCTGGGCCTGCTCGCGTTGATCAGTCATCCGGTGTGGTTCGTCCTGATGACTGGCCTGTGCTTCTTCGGATGGGGCGAGATCTTTTCGCTCTTCCCGTCCATCGTTGGCGACCTGTATGGCAAGAAATGGGCCACGACCAACTACGGCATTGTCTACACGGCCAAAGGTTTGGCGTCCGTCTTCGCCGGACCGGTGGCCGCCATGGCCAGTGTCAAGACCGGCTCGTGGATGGATATTTTCTGGGTCATGATTGCCTGCAACGTGGTCGCCGCGTTCCTGGCACTGTTCTGGCTGAAACCGGTTGCGATCCGCACCTACGAGAAGGGACAGGAAATGCTTCGCCTGGAGCAGACATCGGTGAGGGCTGCCTCCTAGCGTAGTTTGCTCGGAGGGCCACGACGAACTACGGCGTGGCATACACCGCGAAGGGTCGCGCAAGCCCCCAACACGGCCAAAAAGACGCAGGGCGAGACATTTCTGACGGGTACCGGGCGGTGGTCATTGGATCGGTGGCCCGGTAGTCGTTGACTTGGAACCCGCTCAGGAAAGAAAATTGGCTGTGTTGACTTGTCAACACAGCCAATTCGTTCTGCTCTCTCAGCTCTCAGTCGGCCACTGCCACCGGCTTTCGGACCTCTGTTGCCGGCCACTCCGAGCGCTCTAATTCCTGCGCATCGATAACCGCGATTGCGGCCATGTTGACGATCTCTTCCACCTCTGCGCCTCGCGCCAGCAGATGCACCGGCTTGCTCATCCCCATGAGAATGGGACCAATGGCTTCGGCGCCACCGATCTTGGCCAGCAACTTGTAAGCGATGTTGGCGGAATTGAGGTCGGGGCAAATGAGCACGTTGGCGCCACCCTTGAGAGCGCTGAAAGGATACATCTCCTCCAGCATTTCCGGGGAGACGGCAATGTCGGCCATTACCTCGCCGTCCACCACGAGGGTTGGGTCCGCCTTGTGCAGGAGATCGACAGCTTTGCGAACTTTCTCGCAAAGCGGGTGCTTGGTGCTCCCGAAGCTGGAAAACGAGAGCATCGCAATCCGTGGTACGACGTCGAAACGGCGAGCCGTTTCGGCGGCGCAGAGGGCGATTTCCGCCAGATTTTCCGCCGTGGGATCGACATTCACGGTGGTGTCAGCCATGAAGTAAATGTCGCCCTTGCGTGTGATCATGGCATAGCACCCCGCAACCGTGTGCAGCCCTTCGCGCATGCGCACGATCTGCAGCGCCGGACGGATCGCGTCGGGGTAGTTCTGCGCGACGCCGGAGACCAGCGCGTCGGCATCCCCCATGCGCACCATCATGGAAGCAAAAACGTTGCGGTCATTGATCCGCCGGTGGGCTTCGCTCAGGGTTACACCCCGACGCTGCCGCAGCCGGCAGAGTTCCTGAATGTAGGCTTCGCGGAGCGGAGACTCTGGTGGATTAATGACGCGCACGTCCTTCAGATCCAGCCCCAGATCGAGTGCCTTAGCTTGTATCACCGCGGCTTTCCCCAAGAGGATGGGGACAGCAATTTTCTCCTCCATCAGGGTGTAACAAGCGCGCAGGATTTTCTCATTCTCTCCTTCCGGAAAGACCACAGATTTAGGCTTGGCTTGCGCTTTGCGAATCATTATCCGCGAGATCTCGTGGGCCTTCCCGCGACGACGTTCGAGTTGTTCGCGGTACTCCTTGAGGTCGACCGGCTGCTGGGCTACGCCAGTGCGCATGGCAGCTTCGGCCACGGCGGAGGCCTCCCAGATCAGCACGCGCGGGTCGAACGGCTTAGGAATCAGGTAATCGGGACCGAACTTCAGCCGCTCCACTCCATAGGCACGGCAGACGGAGTCGGGTACGTCCTCTTTGGCCAAGCTGGCCAGGGCATGAGTTGCGGCCAGCTTCATCTCATCGTTGATGGCGGTAGCGTGCACGTCGAGGGCCCCACGGAAGATGAAGGGGAAGCCCAGAACGTTATTCACCATGTTGGGATAATCCGAGCGGCCGGTGCACATGATGACGTCGGAGCGGCAGGCTCTGGCGTCCTCGTAGGTAATCTCCGGATCGGGATTCGCCATGGCGATGACAATTGGACGGGGCGCCATTGAGCGCACCATGTCCTGCGAGACCACGCCACCGACGGAAAGTCCGAGGAACATATCGGCGCCCACCATAGCCTCCGCCAGCGTACGCAGCTTGGTGTCCTGGGCGAAGCGCTCTTTATATGGATTCATGCCTTTCGTGCGGCCCTTGTAAACCACTCCCGTGGTGTCGCAGAGAATGATGTTCTCCCGCTTCATGCCCAGCCGAATGTAATGCTCGGCAGTGGCTATGGCCGAGGCACCGGCACCGTTGACGACGAGAGTTATTTTGGCGATGTCCTTGTTCACCACTTCCAGAGCGTTCAATAACGCGGCGCCGGAAATAATGGCGGTGCCGTGCTGGTCGTCGTGGAAGACCGGAATCTTCATCGTCTTCTTCAGGGTCTCTTCGATGTAGAAACACTCCGGAGCCTTGATGTCTTCGAGGTTGATGCCGCCGAAAGTCGGCTCCAGAAGTTGGCATAACTTGATGACATCGTCGGGATTTTTGCTGCCGACCTCGATATCGAAGACATCCACGTCAGCGAAGCGTTTAAAGAGGACAGCCTTGCCCTCCATGACGGGCTTGCCAGCGAGGGGTCCGATGTCGCCCAGGCCGAGAACGGCGGTTCCGTTAGTGACCACGGCGACTAGATTTCCACGTCCCGTGTACTTGAAGGCGTCCTGCGGATTCTTCTCAATCGCCAGGCACGGTATAGCCACACCCGGCGTATAGGCCAGGCTCAGATCCCGTTGCGTGCGGCACGGTTTTGTGGGGGTGACTTCAATTTTTCCCGGGCGCGGCAAAGAATGGTAGTCGAGTGCTTGCTGTTTGGTGAATGACATGGGTTTCTCCTGGAATTTCCGTTTGGTCGGAGGCGCGTCGACGTGCAGCTCATAAATGGCATTGCAGCGGGCCGGGCGACCACAACTAGTCTGCTCTCGCCCACAAGCGCAGGCTGTGACCTGGGTCACAGCGTCTGGGCAGTCGCGCCAATGGTCGGCACGGCATCTGGAGACAGGAATCTCCCCCGGGGTTGTCTATAATCAGAAGCTTACTCGGAACGCTTGTTCTGAAACGCTTACTCTGCAACTCAAGGACACGCATTGGCACTCGACGAAAACATTTATGAAATCCGGCGCGAGAAGCTGAAGAAGATTGAGGCTCTCGGGCATCCGGCCTATCCGCGGAAGTTCAACTACAGCCACACCGTGGCGCAGATTCTGGCCGAGTACGGCGGGCAGACTACGGAGGAACTGGATGCTCCGCGGGTGACGGTGCGGGTTGCGGGACGCATTATGGCGATCCGGTTGATGGGGAAGGCCGGGTTCGCGCACTTGCAGCAGGACGGTCAGCGGCTGCAGATCTATGTCAAGAAAGACGCGGTCGGCGATGCCGGCTTCGAACTTTGGAAGCTGCTTGACCTGGGCGATCACATTGGGGTTCGCGGATATTTGTTTCGCACGCGCACGGGCGAACTGAGCATTCATGCCGAGGAGTTGACTTTTCTTTCTAAAGACCTGCTGCCTTTGCCGGAAAAATTTCACCGGCTTACTGACGTTGAGTTGCGCTACCGGCAACGCTACGTGGATCTGGTGATGAATCCGGAAGTGCGGGAAGTGTTCTTGAAGCGCAGCAAACTGGTTCAATCTTTGCGGCGGTATTTCGATGGGCAGGGGTTCATGGAAGTCGAGACGCCGATGATGCATCCGATTGCGGGCGGGGCGGTGGCGCGTCCGTTCAAGACGCATCACAACACTTTGGATATGGATCTGTTTCTGAGGATCGCTCCGGAGCTTTATTTGAAACGGCTGACGGTGGGCGGATTCGATCGCGTGTATGAGATCAACCGCAACTTCCGCAACGAGGGGCTGGGGTGGAGATGGAATCCTGAGTTCACCATGCTGGAGGCGTACCAGGCGTACACGGATTATCTCGGCATTCTGGGCACGACGCAGGGCGCGATTGAGCAGGCGGTGAAAGATGTAACCGGCGGGATGAGGACGAAGTGGGGTGAGCATGAGATTGACTGGTCGCACACGAACTGGCGGCGGATGACGATGCGGGAGGCGATCGTACATTTCTGGCCGGAGAAAGCGGGCGCGACGCCGGAGCGCAGCGACTTCGCGGCGTACGGGTCGGTCGAGGCGCTGGTCGGGCGCGTGCGCGACGCGGGGATTAGTTTGAGCTACGACGCGGCGGAGCCGGTGGGCAAGACCATCGCGAATCTTTTTGAAGCGGTGGCGGAGGAGCACTTGATGCAGCCGACGGTCATCTACGAATTCCCCACAGCGGTCTCGCCGCTGTCAAAGCAGAAGCCGGATGAGCCGGACTGGACCGAACGTTTTGAGATATTCGCCGGGAAGATGGAAATCGCCAACGGGTTTAGCGAACTGAACGATCCCGAAGATCAGCGGCGAAGATTCGAGTCGCAATTAGAACAACGCGAACGCGGCGACGAAGAAGCCCACCAGATGGACGAAAATTATATAAACGCGCTTAGTTATGGCATGCCTCCGGCGGGCGGGGTGGGCTTGGGAGTGGACCGGTTGGCGATGCTGCTTACCGACTCGCATTCGATTCGGGATGTGATTCTGTTTCCGTTGCTGCGGCCGGAAAAGCATTTAACCGCAGAGGGCGCTGAGAGCGCGGAGAAAGAATAGGTATTCTTCCGGGGGCCTGAGCGGCACGGCTGAAGCCGTACCCTACCCAAAACCGATTTGTGAAACCAGCTCTAGATCTTCTGCAATCTCTGGACGTCGTGGACGCCGGGGATCTGGCGGACTCCGTCAATGATTTTCTGGAGGTGTTTGAGGTCGGCGATGTCGAGAACTACGTCTACGCTGGCTTGGCCGTTCTGGCTGCGGGATTCCATGTTGCGGATGTTGGTTTTGGTGTCGCTGATTACGGCGGTGATTTGTTTGAGCATGCCCCAGCGGTCGTCGCAGAGCAGAGTGATTTTGACGGGATAGGAAACGGGTTGGCCGTCTTTGTCGCCGGCCCAGAGCACATCGATGCGGCGGTCGGGTTCGTAGAGAAGATTGGTGACGTTGGGGCAGTTGATGGAGTGGACGGCAACGCCTTTGCCGCGGGTGACATAGCCGACGATGGCCTCGCCGCGAATGGGGTTGCAACAGCGGGCACGATAGACGAGGAGGTCGCCTTGTCCGCGGACTACGATGGCGTTGCTGTCGCCGCCGAAGACGCGGCGCACCACGCTCGAAATGCCGCTCGATATGCCTTGGGATGCAGCCTGTTCCTCGGTTTCGGACATCGGTTCGGCGCCGGCGGGCGCGAATTTCGCCAGCACCTGGCGGGCTGAGTACTTGCCGTAGCCGATGCCGGCCATCAGGTCGTCGGGACGGCCGAGTCCGTATTCGGTGGCCGCTCTTTGCAGGTCGGCTTCCTTGATTTCCTTGAGCGAGATGCGGTATTTGCGCGCTTCCTTTTCGATCAGCTTCTTTCCGATTTCAATGGCGCGCTCGCGCTGGTGAACGTTGAGCCAGTGCTTGATTTTGTTGCGGGCGCGGGAGGACTTGACGACGGCGAGCCAGTCGCGGCTGGGTTTGTGTCCGGGCTGGGTGATGACTTCGACGATGTCGCCGGAATGGAGCTTGTGGCGGAGGGGAACCATGCGTCCGTTGACCTTGGCGCCGGTGCAACTGTGGCCGACTTCGGTGTGGATAGAGTAGGCGAAGTCGATGGGCGTGGACTCGCGCGGCAGAACCAGGACCTTGCCCTTGGGCGTGAAAGTGTAAACCTCCTCGGGGTAGAGGTCGACTTTCAGGGTGGAGAGGAATTCGTTGGGATCGGAGACGTCGCGCTGCCACTCTACGACCTGCCGGAGCCATGCCAGACGCTGCTCGTCCTCGGCCGAGACGGGACCGTCTTTGTATTTCCAGTGGGCGGCGATGCCTTCTTCGCACATCTTGTGCATTTCTTCGGTGCGGATCTGAATTTCGAAGGTCTCGCCGTTCTCAGTGATGACGGAGGTGTGCAGCGACTGGTAGAGGTTGGGCCGCGGCATGGCAATGAAATCCTTGATACGGCCGGGGACGGGGCGCCAGAGGTTGTGGATGATGCCGAGAACGGCGTAGCAATCCTGCACGGATTTGGTGATGACGCGCATGGCGCAGAGGTCGTAAACCTGGTCGACGCTGATGCGCTGGCGCTGCAATTTCTTGTGGACGCTGTAGAGGCGTTTGATGCGGCTCTCGACGCGGCCGGTAATGCCGGCTTCTTTGAGGCCGTCGCGCAGAACACCCTCGACCCGCGCCATGAAGGCTTCGCCCTCTTTGCGGCGCGACTCGACGGCGGCGCGGACCTGTTCGTAGCCGATGGGATCGACGTATTTGAAACCGAGGTCTTCCAGTTCGCCGCGAATCTTGCCCATGCCGAGACGGTGCGCGATAGGAGCGTAGATTTCGAGCGTCTCTCGGGCGATTTTCTGCTGGCGTTCGGGATCGAGATGTTCGAGGGTGCGCATGTTGTGCAGGCGGTCGGCGAGCTTGATGAGGACGACGCGGATATCGTCGACCATGGCGAGCATCATTTTGCGGAGGTTCTCGGCTTGCGCTTCTTCCCGGGAAGAGAAATCGATTTTGCTGATCTTGGTGACGCCTTCGACGATGTGGGCGACCTGTTCGCCGAATTCCTGGCGAATTTCAACGGCGGTGACGGAGGTGTCTTCGACGGAGTCGTGGAGAAGGCCGGCGGCGATGGAGACGGAATCCATTTTCATGTCGGCGAGGACGTTGCTGACTTCGAGGGGATGCACGAGGTAGGGCTCGCCGGAGGCGCGGTGTTGTCCGGCGTGGTGTTTCTGGGAGAATTCGTAGGCTTTCTTGACGAGGCCGAGATCGTCGTTGAGGACGGTTCTCGCGCAGCTTCCGCATGAGCTCACGGAAACGGGTGGCCGTGAGCACATTGGTCGCGATCTGTTCCCGCAACGTCGCCATGATCGATTTTAGCGCACCGGAATACTATTTCACCGCCGGGATGCCGAGGTCGCCGAGAAAGGCCTTTGGGCTGGTAAAGTACGGAGACGGCACTACCTTGACCCGGTATTAAGCTGTCCGGAAAGGGCAACGCGGGCGAGGCGCCCGCGCCACACGGGCTTCGGGAGGAGTGACTTGCAAAGAGTACTGATCAGTGGAGCTTCAGGGCCGATTGGGACGGCGCTTCTGGCTTCGTTCGAGCCCCAGAGTACGCAGATTGTGCGCCTGGTGCGGGGTCGGGCTCAGAATGCGGGGCAGGTTTCATGGGATCCTCTGGCGCCGTTGTCGCCGACTGCGGTTTCGGGGTTCGATGCGGTGGTCCACTTGGCCGGGGAAAGCGTGGTGGGACGGTGGACCAACGAAAAGAAGAGTGCGATTCGCGACAGCCGGGTACTGGGAACCCGCCACCTCAGTGCCGCTTTGGCGCAGAGTGAGGCGAAGCCGCGCGTATTGGTGTGCGCGTCGGCGATTGGGCTCTACGGGAGTCGCGGCGACGAACTTCTACGCGAAGAGAGTCCGGCGGGGCAGGGATTTCTGGCCGAGGTTTGTCGCGAGTGGGAGGATGCCAGCCGAATTGCGGCGGAGGCAGGCATCCGCACGGTGAACATCCGGATTGGGCTGGTGCTGAGCGCGAAGGGCGGAGCGCTTGCAAATATGCTGATGCCGTTCAAACTCGGGCTGGGCGGCCGGATTGGATCGGGGCAGCAGTGGTGGAGCTGGATCCATGTGGACGACATCATGGGGGGAATTCATCACGCGATCGGCACGGAGTCGGTCGCTGGGCCGGTGAGTGGCCTGGGGAAAGGGCCGGTGAGTGGGCCGGTGAACTTGGTGGCGCCGAATCCGGTGCGCAATGCGGAGTTTACAAAGGTGCTGGCCTCGGTTTTGGGACGCCCAGCATTTTTCCCAGTGCCGGAGTTTGCGCTGCGACTAGCCTTCGGCAAGACGGCCGCGGAGGAATTGCTGCTCGCCAGCCAGCGGGTTGAGCCCGGCAAACTTGGGGCGAGCGGGTATACCTTTCGTTTCCGCGAGTTGCGGCAGGCGCTCGAGAATCTGGTGGGATAGAGCCCCGCGCTGGCAGGTCGGGGCCCCTGCCCTGCGGGAGTCAAGCCGGGCCGTGATGAGGTAGTGGCGCAGCGTGAGAATTGCCGTCCCTCAGCGGCTAAAGCCGCAATGAAAACCGACGGCTACGGCACGGCTGAAGCCGTGCCCTTTCAAAACCGACTCAAAAAGGCGCCCATACCCGTGATGGTCGTCACAGCCAGTTTTCGGTCGATCTGCGATACTTCGATCTGCGACACTAAGAACCGGATGTTGAAGAAGTCCATTGCGGCGGCGCTACTTGTGGCCATGGTGGCCTGGGCAGAGATGGCTATGGCTCCGATGCTCGCCATGCATGCCGGACACGTGCATCCAGCGCGGGAAATGGCTGAGTCCGTCGTCCGGCAAATGGCCGCGCACCACCACGTTATGCCAGCTGGCCATCATCCGTGCTGTCCGGGGCTCGGCAAGACCGCCTCGGATAGGGCTCGGCTCGAGTTCGCTGCCAGCAGTATGCCGTGTCAGGATCAGCATCGCTGCTGCTTCCAGCAGGGGCCGCAGAGCGTGCCCGCACCCGCGAGTGCCGGAGACAAACTTTCGCGAGACGTTACCCCTGCGGAGATTGCCGGACTCATCCCGTCTAGCGATGCAAAGTCGCACGCTTCTCCGGCGACTGCGGTCGCGCCTGGTCCTCCACCAGGCCTGCTTGATATGGTTTTCCGGGTCTAAACTCCTTCCCTAAGTTCCCAACTCTCTTTCCGCGGCCTTCAAGCTGGCCAAGCGTCTCAACGGTTCTCATAACTTTGATAAGGAGATCTTATGAAATTCAGATTGTTTGCTTTGATTTTGGCCCTGTCGCTGGTTGGCTGGGCGCAGGACACGCCGGCGGCACCGAACTCTACACCGGCTCCGCACGCCCAGGCATGTTGTCATCAGAACGTGGCCGGGAATGACGACAAAGGTTGCTGCCATAACGCCGCGGCCGATGCCAAGGATGCCGCAGCCTGTTGCAACAAAGACAAGTGCGCAATGAAAGATGGCAAGTCCTGCTGCGATGGTAAAGACATGAAAGCGGCGATGAAGGAATGCAAGAAGAACGGCTGCTGTGCGGACGGCAAGTGCTGCCCAGAAGGCAAAAGCTGCAGCGAAGCCAAGGGTGGTAAAACCGCGATGGGGTGCTGTGGCGGCGGGTGCCAGCGGCATCCGCACACACCATCGGAGAGTTAGTTCACCCAGTTAAATCAGCGCCCCGGTCGCTCGACGGCCGGGGCTTTTCTTATCTCGTGGGGCCCTGCGACTGGACGTGGGTGCGGGTGATGCGGTCGTGCCAGCACAAACCGTCCTGGTCAAGAACGCACCAGAGATAGCCGAGCCCAGCGGAAAACGCGGAGAGACATGACGCCAGCACGCGCCAGCGGCGCAAGCGGCGATTGAGGGGCGAGCCGTCAAACTCTACCAGGCGCAGCCGGGCGGCGCGAAGTCCGGGAGTCGACCCGGTATATACCACAAACAAGAATTCGTAAGCCTTCCACAGCAGGACGGCGACCACGGTGAGCGCAGCGGCGAGCGTTGGTCCGGCGTGCATAGGGAGCGGTCCGCGAACCGGGTTCAGGGTGGGGTTCAGACGAAGAAAAATTGCGGCAAAGGCCGCCAGCGCCGTTGCCAGGACAACGCCATCCACGAGGGCAGCCAGGGCGCGCTGAGCTATCGATGCGGTGGGCGATGCTGACGGGAATGCGGAGGGGAAATCGCCTCGCCTGTCGGCCGCCTCTTGCTGGTCGGGTTCGATCAGCATTCCACCCAATGCGGGAGGCGGCGGGAGAATCTCCGGCGCTTCTACAATGCGCGGACGATCGCGATCAAAGACGGGATCGGCCAGGTCGCTGACCTGAAAGACCGGAATTGCGGCGGAACGTGGGAACTCGATTACCTTGGCGGAGGGCTCCGGGGATGGCTCCTGGTCTGGCTGCGATGCTGGGCGAAGTTCGGCGAAGCTGGGAGCTCCGGCGGCCTCGGGTTCTTCCTTTGTTTGGCGGGTGAAGCCTTGCTCGGCTCGCGCGGGCGCAGTGGGCGCCGCCGCCGACCCAATTTCCGCCGACCCAGTTGGCGGCGCAGGGCGGGACCAGCTCTCGGGCGCATCAAAAGGTAGGAGCAGTGAGGGATAGCGCGGACTCCGCGGCTTGCGCCGCGTGCGATAGCGTTCGAGGCGATGGGCGACCTCGACGCGCCAGGAATCCGGGTTCGTAGCAACGCCCGGATCAGCATTCGGATGAACGGTCGGTTCCGAGGCCGCAATTTCTGTAGCGGCGGCGGTGCTCAACGCCGGTGCGGCGCGATCTCCGGTCGCACGGTTCGGTAATCCGGTCGTTGTTAGTCCGGTCGTTGTTAGTCCGGTCGTTGTTAGTCCGGTCGTTGTTAGTCCGGTCGTCGATAGTCCAGTCGCCACAGTGGGGCCTTTATCAACGCGGTGGTCGTAAATCAAGTCGTTGTATGCAAGTCACGAAGAATGCCAGCGGCCAGAGCCAGGCCAGGCACAAATGCCGGGGACCATAAACCGGAGACTACAAAAATGCGCAGCTTTGCTTCGCCAGCCGTTCGCGTGCTAAGGTCAGTTGGTTCCCCGTTGGCAGACCGGCTGGCGGAGCGCACGCGCGCTGGCAGATCACCCGCTAATGGCCATCCATTAATGATCACCCGCTCTCGAATCTTTATCACGGCCGCCTTGGTCTGTCATCTGCTTCTCGCTTCCGGGATAGTAACCAGCCAGACGCTGCCCCCTGCCGCGACCGCGGTCTCAGCCCCGGAGAGCGCCGCGGTCCCGGACCTGCCGACCGCCCCAGTCGGGCAGACGGAAGAAACGGTCACGATGCGGGCGGTGCAACAGGAGAAAGAAGGGTCCATTTACCACCTGCGGGGCGCGGCGGAGATTGATTATCGCACTTACATCCTGCACGCGGATCAAATCACCTACAACGCGGACACGGGAGATAGCGAAGAGGAGGGGCACGTCGTGCTGGACGGCGGCCCTTATGACGAGCACATTGTGGCCAGCCACAGCACGTACAACATCCACACGCAAATCGGAACGTTCTACAGCGCGGTCGGAACGGTGGGATTTAAGATGCGGTATTCCCGCTACGTGCTAACCACGTCCAATCCATTTGCCTTTACCGGAAAAATTGTGGAAAAGCACGGGCCCAATCATTATCTGGTGCGCTACGGAACGGTCACAACCTGTGAGTTGCCGCATCCGAAGTGGTTATTCAGCGGGGGGCGCATGGTGGTGGATGTGGACGGCACCGCCAAAGTCTACAGCAGCGATTTCCGGCTGATGGGCTTGCCGGTGTTCTATTTTCCGTTTGTGGAGTTTCCGGCTCAGAAAGAGCAGCGCCACACCGGGTTGTTGATCCCGAGTTTCGGCAATTCGTCCACCCGGGGATTGATTGCCGGCGAAGCGGTGTACTGGGCCTTCAATCGCAGCACCGACGCCACGTTGGGCGCGGAATACTATTCCAAACGCGGTTGGTTTCAACGTGCAGAACTGCGCGCCCGCCCGAGCGACAGCTCTTTCGTGTTTTTCAACTATGTGGGGATAGTGGATCGTGGTATCGGGGATCCACTGCAAAATCAAGGCGGCGAGGACGCGCATTTTCTTGCCGAGCGCTCTTTTGGGAACTTCCGCGGCGTCGCGAATGTCGATTATTTGAGTTCGTTCGTCTTCCGCATTGCCTTCACCGATGTGTACACGCAGGCGATCGATTCGGAAGTGCGGTCGCAGATTTTCCTTTCCAATACGACCAACGGATTTCACTTCAACGCACTGGCGGAACGCTATCAGAATTTCGAAGTCTGCAATCCGAGCACGCAACTGAATGCGACCTGCACCACGATAACGCAGACGGAACTGGTCCGGATCCTGCATACGCCAAGTTTCTTCATTTCTGGCGAGGAGCGGCAGCTGGGAAACACGCCGCTCTACTGGTCGTTCGAGAGCGCGGCCGAGGGTTTGCAGCGGCGCGAGGCGCCCGAAGATTTGCAGCAGGGCCAGCTTGGGTTTCACACTGGTCCGCTGGTGGGCAGGTTCGATCTGACGCCTTCGCTTGCGATGCCGCTGCAATGGCAGGGATGGTCGTTTCGTCCTGCACTTGCGCTGCGGGATACGTTCTACACCGAGCAGGGCAACCCGGCAAATTCCACAACCGCTGCCGACGACAATCTGAATCGCAAGTCGCTGGAGGCTTCGGTCGAGGTGCGGGCACCGGCATTGTCGCGGGTATTCGATCAGCCGTGGCTCGGGCGCAAATGGAAGCACGTGATTGAGCCGCGCCTGAAGTACGACTACGTCACCGGCGTGAATAACTTTGCCGATATTTTGCGTTTCGACGCGACCGACGTGCTGACCAATACGAATGAAGTCGAGTACTCGCTGGTGAATCGTCTTTACGCCAAGCGCCTCGATCCGAACGCCAAAGATTGCGCTGCGCAGGGCATGAGCACGCTCACCATCGGCGGCGCTCCGCAGTTCGGCGCGGTGCCGTGGGAAGTGCCTCCCAACCCTGACGCGCAAGCCTGTGCCTCGGGTCCGCGCGAGATTTTGAGTTGGGAGGTCGGTCAGAAGTATTTCTTCGATCCCACCTTCGGGAACGCGTTGGTGGCCGGGCAGCGGAACGTATTTACGACGACCGCGGATTTCACGGGCATCGCATTTCTGGACTCAGAGCGGCGCTTTGCTCCGCTCATTTCGCGCCTGCGCATCGAAACCAGTCCGCGCACCAACACCGAGTGGGATTTGGACTACGACCTCAAGGACGGCCGCATCAACTCCAGCATGGCGCTGGTGAACTACCGCTTCGGCGCTTTTATCATGGGCGGAGGCGATGCCTTTTTGCGCGTGATCGACACTGGAACGGGAACGACGCCGACGAGCGAATTCAACCAGTTTCGGCTGTTGTTTGGCTACGGGCAACTCAACAAGCTCGGCTTGAGCGCTGCCACCAGCGTCGGTTTTGACGCGGATAATGGATCTCTGCAGTATGCCACGGCGCAGACGAGTTACAACTGGGACTGCTGCGGCCTGAGTCTGGAATACCGGCGCTTTGCGCTGGGATCGGTGCGTAACGAGAATCAATATCGTTTTACGTTTACGCTGGCGAACATTGGAGCGTTCGGCAACCTCAAACGGCAGGAGCGGCTTTACTAGCCTATGAGTTCTCAGTTCCCAGTTCCCAGTTCTCAGAAACATCCCTCGCCGGTCGCTGGGAACTGAGAACCGGGAACGGACAACTTCTTAGTGGATAATAGACACTGTGAACACTGTGGCCATGCTCGATCAGAAAGCTGAGCGCCTGCGCCAGATTCTTGCCGGCCGCGGTCGCTTGATCGTCGCGTACTCGGGTGGAGTGGACTCCGCTTTTCTTGCCTGGACTGCGCACCAGATCCTCGGCGACGAGATGCTGGCCGTGGTTGCCGATTCCGCCAGCCTGGCGCGGACTCACCTCGAAGACGCGCTCGCCTTTGCGCGCGAGCACGAAATTCCGGTTGAGGTTGTGGAAACGCAGGAACTGGAAAATCCCGCATATACCCGCAACGATGCCATGCGCTGTTTTCACTGTAAGGACGAATTGTTCACCGTCCTCGAACGCTACCGCGAGGAGCGCGGATTCGACGCGATCGCCTACGGAGTCAACGCCGACGACGCTGGTGATTTTCGGCCCGGGCAGCAGGCCGCGCGCCAGCATGGTGTTCTCGCCCCGCTGCTCGAGGCCGGCCTGAACAAGGCTGAAATCCGGGAACTGGCGCGGCGGGCGGAGTTGCGGGCGTGGGATAAGCCGGCCTCCGCGTGTCTTTCGTCGCGCATGGAATATGGACGCGCGGTTACGCCCGAAGCGCTGAGCGTTATCGAGCGGGGCGAAGACGCACTGCGGGCCATGGGGTTCCGGCAATTCCGCGTGCGCCATCACGGGGAAATCGTGCGCGTTGAGATTGCGCTCGAGGAATTCCCCCGCGCTTTGACCGCAGAGATGGCGCGCGAGTTCGCTGCCGTGTTCAAAGGGCTTGGATTCAAGTTCGTCACTCTCGACCTGGAGGGTTTCCGCTCCGGGTCGATGAATCAACTGTTGACCAAAGAAGAGCTGTTGCGCGGACGCATCTGAAAATGGCATCGTGATTTCCCGTAGAGACGCGGCTTGCCGAGTCTCCGCCGTCGCGGATCGAAGACGCGGGCGGAAGACGGGGCACCCATCTCTACAGGCGAGAGCCCGCTCGTTATCGCGCGTGGAGTCTTGCTGCCATGAGATAATCAAGCCTCTTGCTCATGTTCAGGTGGTTTCGACTAATGATTCTGCGGCGCGCGTTTGTGGTTCTTTTGGTGATCTGTCTGGGCTGCTCGGCGCAGTCCCCCCCGCCACCGACTTCTTCTTCCCCTCCTTCGGACATCGTGCGCGCGGTCGAACGGCGCGTGCGGGCACAGTATTCCTTGCCACCCGACGTAAAGGTGATTGTTGGGGCGCTGCGGTCGAGTGAGTTTGCGAACTATGATGCGCTGACGGTTACATTTGTCAGTCCCACTAAGAAGCAGGACTTCGAATTCCTGCTCTCTCGCGATCACAAGACGTTGTTGCGCATAAGCAAGTTCGATCTGACCAACGATCCGTATGCTGAGATCATGAAGAAGATCGACGTCGGCGGGCGTCCGACGCGGGGCAACAAAGATGCCAAGGTGACGGTCGTCAACTATGACGATTTCGAATGCCCGTTCTGTTCCCGGATGCACACGACAATTTTCCCCGGGCTTTTCAAGGACTACGGCGATCGCGTGCTTTTTATCTACAAGGATTACCCGCTCGAAGAGATTCACCCCTGGGCGGTGCACGCGGCGGTGAACGCCAACTGCCTGGGCGCGCAAAGTAGCGACGCCTACTGGGATTATGCCGACTACCTGCATGCTAATCAGCACGCGATCGGCGAAGTAAAAAGCCATGACGGCCAGCATGCGGAGCTCGATAAGCTGGCGACTTTGCAGGCCGAAAAGCATAACCTCGACGTTCCGAAGTTGCAGGCATGCGTCAAAGCTCAGGATGAAAAGGCGGTGCGCGCTTCGATGCGCGAAGGCGATACCGTCGGCGTGGATGCAACCCCGACGATGTTTGTCAATGGACAGAAACTGGATGGAGCCGTGCCTGCGGAAGCGGTGCGACTGGCGCTCGACCAGGCGCTGAAGGATGCCGGAGTTGCGCCTCCGGAGCACAAGTAAACGAATTTGTAATTTGCGATTTGTAATTTGTAATTGGACACCTGGCGATGTCGAATTCAAATTGCCAATTACCAATTACCAATGGCAAATTTCTTGAGGGAAGAACTTGAAAAATCGTAACTGCTTTCGGCGAGCAGGCCTGGCCGTCGCGTTTCTGTTGCTTGCACTTTTGATTGGACTAGCGGCTTGCAACCGGAGCAGCAGCGGCGGCGACGTCATGGCTTCGGTCAATGGGCGGAAGATTTACCGCAGCGAAGTCGACAAGTATTACGCCAACCAGACGGCGGGCTCCGATCAGCAGCCGACGGGCGAGCAGGCCGTGAGCCTGCGGCTGAGCATTCTGAATGAGCTGATTGAGACGGAAATTTTGATGCAGCGCGCGGAGAAGCTGGGGCTGCTGGCGACGGACGAAGAAGTGGATCGCAAGCTGAACGAAATCAAATCGCCCTATACCGCCGAAGAATTCAACAAACGGCTGCAGGACAAGAAAATAACGCTCGAAGACTTCAAGCGCGACCTGCGGCGCTCACTCACTCGCGACAAGGTGTTGAACAAGGAAATCACCTCGCGCATCAACATCACCGACCAGGACGTTACAAACTATTACAACGAGCACAAGGCCGAATTCAACCTCATCGAAGCGCAATACCACTTGGCCAAAATCATGGTTTCTGGAATGCAGAGCCCCCAGGTGCACAACCTGCAGAACAGCAAGGCGCAGAACGATGCCGAGGCGCGCAAGAAAATCCAGATGATCGCCAATCGCCTCGATAGTGGCGACGACTTCGCTACCCTGGCCATGAATTATTCCGAGGACCCGGAGACCAGCAACAACGGCGGCGATTTGGGAATGGCTCCCGAGTCCGCGCTCAAGAATGCCGATCCGGCAACCCGCGAAGCGGTGATGAAGCTCAAGCCGGGGCAGTACACGCCCGTCATTCCCATGGTCAATCCGACCAGTCATGAGCCCTTCGCTTACATGATCGTGAAACTGATTTCGAAGGAGCCGGCGGGCCAGCGGGACTTGAATGATCCACGGGTGCAGCAGGCCATCCGCCAGCAATTGCGCGATCGGCGGGAGCAGTTATTGAAAGCGGCGTACTATGAGAGCCTGCGCGACGACGCCAAAGTCACGAATTACTATGCCGACGAAGTGCTGAAGAATTTGGGAGCCGCCAAGTAGGGGCCGCGATTCGATGCCCCCAGCCCCGAAAGGGACCGTTGAAACAGGCGGCTTTCGGCATCGCTAAAGCGATGCCCTGATGCGAAACCCTGATACGAAGCCCTGGAAACCTGATTTTTCAGTGGCCTTCCAGCTTTCTGCTCAAGACTTCGTTCACCAACTGGGGATTGGCTTGGCCCTTCGAGGCCTTCATTACACGGCCCACGAAGAACGCGATCATGGTTTTCTTGCCCGCGCGATATTGCTCCACCTGTTTGGGATTGTCTGCGATTAACTCATCGGCTAGTTTTTCCAGGGCCGACGTGTCGCGGGACTGCTCGGGGCGCCCCTGTTCTTCGTAAACGGCAGGGAAGTCGTGGCTGCGTTCGAAGCAGAGGTCGTAAAGATCTTTCAGCATTTTGCCCGAGATTGCGCCCGACTCAACCAGATCGGCCGAGGCCGTAACCCCAGTCATCGAAATTGGCGACTGCTCGAGTTCGAGGCCGTGCGCTTTCAGGCGTCCAAGCAATTCGCTCTGTACGAGGTTGGCTATGCGTCTTGGATTTCTTGCCGTGCGGGCGGCGGACTCGAACTGATCGGCCAAGGCGCGCGTAAGCGTCAGCGTGTGAGCGTCGCCTGCGGTGATGCCGTACTCCTTCATCATGCGCTGGCGGCGCGCCTCGGGAAGCTCGGGTAGACTGGCGCGTATTGCGGCCTGCCACTTCTCATCTACCACCAAGGGAAGCAGATCCGGCTCGGGAAAATAGCGGTAGTCGTGCGCCTGCTCTTTCGAGCGCATACCGTTAGTCTTGCCTTCGTGCGCGTTGTAGAGGCGCGATTCCTGCGTGATCTTGCCGCCGGATTCGAGGATCTCGATGTGGCGTTCGATCTCGTACTCCAGCGCCTGCTTGACGAAGCGGAACGAGTTGACGTTCTTGACTTCGGTTTTGGTGCCGAATTCTTTCTGGCCGCGGGGCCGCACGCTAATGTTGGCATCGCAGCGCAGCGAACCTTCTTCCATATTGCAGTCGCTGACGCCGGTGTAGAGGATGATTTCCTTAAGCCGGGTGAGGTACTCGTACGCTTCCGCTGGCGATCGCATGTCCGGTTCGCTGACGATCTCGGCGAGGGGCACGCCCGTGCGGTTCAGATCGATCGCGGTCTTCGAGGCAGCATCAGCGAAGCCCTCGTGCAGACTCTTGCCCGCGTCTTCTTCCAGGTGCAGGCGGGTGATGCCGATTTTTTTCCTGCCGCCGTTCGTCTTACTTTCGTGCGTCCTATTTTCGTTCAGGTCGATTTCGATGCATCCGAATTCCGCCAGCGGCTTGTCATATTGCGAGATCTGATAGCCCTTCGGCAGGTCAGGATAGAAATAGTTTTTCCGCGCAAAAATGGAAGTTTCGTTGATGCGGCACTCCAAGGCCATCGCCGCCAGAACCGCGAATTCCACGGCCTTCCGGTTCAGCACCGGCAAGGCTCCGGGAAGTCCCAGACACACCGGGCACACATTCGTGTTCGGCGGATCGCCGAAACGGGTGGAACATGAGCAGAAGATTTTTGAGGTGGTCAGAAGTTGTACGTGGACTTCGAGCCCGATGACCGGTTCGTATTTGGCGAGGAGATCCTCGGAAAGAGTTGGGGTGGTCGCCATATCAAGGAGATTATAGCTGGACGGGCGAGGACGTCCGTCGCTCCATCGCAGGACTACTACGGTTTCTTCACTTCCGGCGCGCTTAGGTACTTTTCCATCGGGATCTCGAAATACATCAGCTCAGTGCCTTTCGCGTCTTGGACTCCGGTCAGGTAGAAGTTGGCTCCGGCGAGCGGATTGGAAATGTCGGCGACATCGAAAAACAGGAAGCCACACGCCATGGAGTGCGGTTCGACGGCCTTCGCACCAAACTGCGCTTGCTCGATTTCGTTCCAGGTCTTGCGGCTCACGCCGCCTTTGACCTCTTTTTTGGGCAGCGGAATCGGCAATGTAATTTGCCCGTCGTTCCGCGAGGGATGTGAGAGCCGGCGCAGCAGATCGTCCATGGTCGCGGGGAACAGCTTGCTGCGATCTTTAGTATTCAACTGGGCCTTCATGCCGACGAGTGAGACAGGCTGGTCGCCGTCATTCGTGATGATGAAGAAGATCGGCATGTAACCGTAGTTACGGTAGTTCACGGTGAAGATCGAGGCTTTGTCTTCCAGGTCATAGGGATCGACTGCGACCACAACTTTTTCCATGGGGTGATCGTCGTGTGCCGGGTAGGTGCGAGCGGACCGCGCCGCGGGCATCACAAACTCTTTGGCCGCAAGCGCGCCAAGACAGCAGAGGAGCACAAGAGCGCAGACTGCCGCAAAGCGCGGGGCGTGCGGCATGGCCGCGCGAAGTGATTCTTGCCGACCTGCATTGTGCATACGTGGATTATAGGATGCCGAACTATAGGATGCAGTCAGGGCAAGCGGTGCTGTCCGATCGAAGATCGGATTTTGGCCCGCCATTTAGAATGGGACTTCTCTTCATGTACGCGCTCTACAGTGCGCTGCTCGCTTTTTTTCTGGTGCTGACGCTGCCCTACTGGCTGCTGCAGATGATGCGGTACGGCAAGTATCGTGCGGGGTTGCGCCAGAGGTTCGGCGCGGTTCCGCCCGCCTTCGCTGGCCGCTGCGAGAGACGCGCAATCTGGGTTCACGCGGTTTCGGTGGGCGAGGTTGTGGCTTCGAGCGCGGTCGTGAAGGCGCTGCAACAGAAATTCCCGTCCCATCGCGTAATGATTTCGACGACCACCAGCACCGGGCAGAAACTCGCCGCGCGCCGTTTTGGCGCGGAGAACGTGTTTTATTTCCCCCTGGACTTCGCCTTCGCGGTCCGGCCGTACCTCGATGTTTTGCGTCCGGAACTCGTGGTCGTCGCCGAAACTGAATTCTGGCCGAATTTCCTCCGGCTTGCCAAGCGCAGCGGGGCGCGCATCGCCGTGATCAACTGCCGTATTTCTGACCGCTCGCTTCCCGGCTACAAGCGGCTCCGGTTCTGGCTTCCCAGATTGCTGAAGAAGACGCTCGGCAACGTCGATGTTTTTTTGGCCCAGACAGAAGAAGACCGGCAGAGGCTGATAGAAATTGGAGCGAACGAATCGAAAGTTACGATTGCTGGCAACCTGAAATTTGATGTGACGCCGCCACCATCTCCGGCAATCGTTGCGAGTCTTCATGAGAGCTTCAGCCACTCCGGAGCGGGGCCGTTTCTGGTGTGTGGCAGCACGCTCGAGGACGAAGAAGGCTCTCTGCTTTCGGCGTTTCGCAATATTCTGGCGAATCATCCGAAGGCCGTGATGATCCTTGCGCCCCGCCATCCCGAGCGCTTTGCGGAGGTTGGGGAACTCGTCGAGAAACTCGGCTTCCGGATGTGGCGGCGTTCTCTGTGGAACGGCGAACCGGTCGTTGGCGGCGTGTTTCTGGTCGATAGCATCGGGGAGTTGGCTGCGCTCTATTCGCTGGCTACCGTCGCCTTCGTCGGCGGGAGTCTCGTGCCGCGCGGCGGACACAACATTCTTGAGCCTGCACTCTACGGCGTTCCCATCGTCACTGGCAACCACTACGAAAATTTTCGCGACGTGGTCAATTTCTTTGCCAGCCGCAATGCGGTCCGCATAGTTGGATTGGCGGAGATGCCGCTGGTCTTCATGGAGCTGATCGAAAACGGCGACGAGCGAACTAAGCTCGGCCGGAACGCGCTGGCAGCGCTCGAATCGCAGCGCGGCGCCACGGCCAGGACGGTCTCAGCGCTACTCCAACTGATGAGCGTTTCGTCATCTGAAGCTCAATCGAAAAACGGGCAGGCCTCGGGCGAGGGCTCCGCATGAATCCGCTCACCGGACTTTACGGCGCCGCAACCGCTCTGCGAAACACGTTGTTCGATCGCGGAGTGCTACCTTCACGGCGGCTGGAGCGACCGGTGGTCAGCGTCGGGAATTTGTCGGCGGGTGGTTCGGGCAAGACGCCGTTCGTGATTGCGCTCGGGGAAATGCTGAAGGCTCGCGGCATTCCCTTCGACGTGCTCTCACGGGGATATGGCCGTAAGACTCGCGGAGTTCTAATAATCGGGACCGGTGGCAACGCGGCCGACTTCGGCGATGAGCCGCTGCTGATTGCCCGGCGGCTGGGCGTTCCGGTCATTGTCGGTGAAAGCCGCTATGAGGCGGGGCGGGTCGCCGAGCGGAAATTCCAGCCGCAATTGCACATCCTCGACGACGGCTTTCAGCACCGTTCTCTGGTTCGCGACTTCGACATTGTACTGATGACAGAACGCGACTTCGACGACAGGCTGCTACCCTCGGGACGACTGCGCGAGCCGCTGTCGTCGTTGCGACGCGCCGATGCAATTGTGTTGCCCGCAGGCTTGGCGGTGGATCATCCGGCGCTGCGGCGAAAGCTGATCTGGCGAATCGAGCGTGAACTCGTTCTCCCGAGCCTGCCTTCCGCGCCGGTTGTCTTCTGCGGCATCGCGCGACCCGAGCAGTTCTTTGCGCAAGTACGCGCCGCCGGAATCACGCCTGCGGCGGAAGTCATCTTTCGCGACCACCATGCATACGACCGGGACGACATTCAAGCCCTTATCGGCGCACGCCGCGACCTGCAGGCCGGCGGGTTCCTGACAACTGAGAAAGACGCGATCAACCTCGGCCCTGAGCAGTGCTGCCTCGAACCACTTGCCATCGCCGAGCTCAGGCTGACGCTCGACCGTCCCACTGACGTTATGGATGTCATATCGGCGAGAATCAGGGATGGGAGGCCCCGCTCGTGAGAAAATCTGGGTTGCATCCGATGGACCAGAATATGGACCAGAATATCGCGATCAAGCATATTGATGACAAAACACACTAAGGAGAACGGCCGCCCGCGCCTCAGAAAGATCGTCGAATCCTTTCCCAAGCTCACGGTAACCGTGCTCGCAGATCTGGTTGCCGACGAGTTCGTGTTCGGCGAGATTTCTCGCGTCTCGCGCGAAGCGCCCGTGCTGATTTTGACGCACCGCGATCGCAAGGTGGTTCCGGGCGGCGGCGCCAATGCCATCTACAACCTTGCCGACCTGGGAGTGAACGTCCTGCCGGTTGGGGTGGTGGGCGACGACGAACCGGGCAAGCTGCTGCTGCGCGCTTTCCGTCACAAACGCATCCCGATCAGCGGTGTTTTCAAAGACAAGAGCTACAGTACCGTGACCAAGACGCGCATCCTGGCCGGATTCGCGCACACCGCCGGACAACAGGTCGTGCGCCTTGACCGTGAGCCGAGCGAAGGCCCCAATGCGCATTTGCGCCGCGAAATCGTGCTTGCGGCCCGCGAATTCGCGCGTGCCTCCGATGCCCTGCTGGTTTCCGACTATGGATATGGCGCCGCAACGCCATCCCTGCTGAATGCGATTCGGGAAAAGCGCGGACTCGACAAGGTTCCCGTGACGCTTGACTCGCGCCATCGCATGCTCGAGTTTTCCGGGGTTACGGCGGCAACGCCCAATGAGTCTGAGGTGGAAGAAGCTCTCGGCATCCGCATCGGCAGCGGCAACGACAACGACTGGGAGCGGCTTCTGGCCGCCGGGGACCAGATCGCGGGCGAGATGGATTTGGAATCGCTCGTGATCACGCGCGGCAAGGATGGGATGGTGGTTTTCCCGCGCCGCCACAAGCCGGTAGACATTCCGATCCATGGCAGCGATGAAGTCGCCGACGTGACGGGCGCCGGCGATACCGTCGTCGCGACTTTTACCGCTGCCCTGGCTGCGGGCGCAAGCGCGGAAGAGGCCGCACACCTGGCGAACTATGCGGGCGGCATCGTGGTCATGAAGCGCGGCACCGCCACGGTCAGCCAGCAGGAATTATTGGAGGCGCTGGATAAGACGCCGCCGGTGGCTCGCGAGCATTAGCCGTCAGCGGCTAAAGCAGCAGATTTTTGCAGGTCGGAGCGGCACGGCTGAAGCCGTGCCCTACCCAGAGCTTGAGATCATTGAGCGCATCATCATTGAGTACATCACTCCATCAGAAGATTGTTTCGCGGGACGAGCTGCGGCGACGCGTGGCGAAATGGCGGCGCGCCGGAGAGCGCGTCACGCTGGCCAACGGATGTTTCGATGTGCTGCACGTCGGCCATGTACGCTACCTGCATGCGGCGCGGGAGCTCGGCGGCAAACTGATTGTCGCGGTGAACGCCGATGAGTCCGTGCGCGCGTTAAAAGGTGAAGGGCGGCCCGTGATGCCGGCCGCAGAACGCGCGGAAATTCTGGCGGCGCTGGCGGATGTGGACGCCGTCGTGGTCTTTCCAGAAAGGGACGTGCGCGCCATCATTCGCGAAGTCCGCCCTGATTTTCATGCCAAGGGCACGGACTACACCGTGGAGAGCGTCCCCGAACGCGACGAGGTCGAAGCCTGTGGAGGCCGCGTCGTCATTGTGGGTGATCCTAAGGATCACTCGGCCAGCGAGATCATTCATTCGCGCTCGCGGCTGGGGCCGCGAAAATCGTGAGGCGCTGCGGATGGCGGCGGGGGCTGCGACCAGAATGGGCGGCTCTTTAAATGACCGGCTCGTTTTCTCTTCCAGCCAGCGCGCCGCGATTCGAGAGCCTGCTGGTCGTGCGCCTCAGCGCCATGGGGGACATCATTCACACTCTGCCTGCGGCGGCCGCGCTGCGCCGGGCTTTTCCTCATGCCACCCTGGGATGGCTTATCGAAGAGCGCTGGGCGGAACTGCTGTGCACGCTGCGCCATCCGCGAGCGGGACGGCGCTCTCCGCAACGCCCGCTGGTCGACCGCATCCATGCTGTGAACACGGCAGAATGGCGGCACGCGCCGTTCTCGTTCAACACCTGGCAGCAGATGGCCGCGGGCTTGAGTCAGTTGCGCGGAATTCAATACGACGCGGCGATTGATTTTCAGGGCGCGGTTCGCTCGGCATTGCTGGCCCGCTGGT
Organism: uncultured Acidobacteriaceae bacterium; assembly: GCA_963779995.1. Lineage (GTDB taxonomy): Bacteria > Acidobacteriota > Terriglobia > Terriglobales > Acidobacteriaceae > Acidiflorens. The sequence continues at coordinate 375,401 of CAVZZY010000005.1, forward strand.
CGGGCGCGCCCATTGTGTATGGGAGCGCACAACCGCGCGAGAATGTTGCCAGCATGTTTTACACACGAAAAGTCCTTTTGCAGACGCAGGGCACGCACGTGGTCGAACAGGCGCTGGCGCTGGCGGGAGCGGTCGTTTCGAGTGCGGTCGTTTCAAGTGCGATTATTCCAACACAGACGGCGGAAGCTCGGGTGGAGTTTCCGGTGGACCGGGATGCGGAGAACAAAATTGCCGGCTTCACGGCGGAGCGGAACGAGTTCGCGATTCTCAATCCCGGCGCGGGCTGGGGGGCAAAGCGGTGGCCGGTCGAGCGTTACGGACAGGTTGCGAAAGAACTCGCGAAAGATGGATTATGTTCGCTCATAAACTACGGACCGGGAGAGGAAGAGCTGGCCGTGGCCGTGGAAGACGCGGGCGCAGGGGCGGCGCGAAAAATCTCCTGCTCGATTTCTGAGTTGATCGCGCTTACGCGGCGGGCTCGCCTTTTTATCGGCGGCGATACCGGGCCGATGCACCTGGCGGCGGCTTTGAAGATTCCGGTGGTGGCAATTTTTGGTCCGACAAATCCGGCGCGCAACGGCCCTTTCGGAACGCGATCCATTGTGCTGCGAAGCGTCAGCAGCATGACCGACCACACCCGGCGCCCGGAGCCGGAGCAAGGTTTGCTCGAAATCACTGTCGGCGAGGTCGTCGCCGCAACTCGAAAGCTGTTGCAGGGGTTGATCTGGTGAGTAAAGTTTCACAATCCGGAGCGCAACCCTCCGAGACCACCGGTGACACCTGGTCGCGCGTGGCCCGCCGCATCCGCGTGCCCCTGGGATTTATTTTTGCGGTTGTATACGTCTGGCTGGCGCGGCCAACCAGAACTTCGCTCATCGCGGGCGCACTGGTGCTGCTTCCCGGGCTGGTCTTGCGCGGACTGGCTTCCGGCCACGTGCAAAAAGACAAGCAGCTTACCACCAGCGGCCCCTATGCCTACACTCGCAACCCTCTGTACCTGGGCTCGCTGGTGCTGGCCGCCGGCTTTGCCATCGCGGCTCGCAGTTGGTGGATCGTCACGATCATGCTCCTGATGTTCGCCGTGATTTATGTCCCGGTCATCGCCGGCGAAGAGCGTTACCTGCGTCAGATGTTCCCCGAATACGACGACTATGTCCGCCACGTGCCGCGCATGTGGCCGCGGCTTTCGCCCCACGGCAGCGGGCACGGTGCGTACTCTTTCGCGCGCTACTGGAAGCACCGCGAATACGAAGCCAGCATTGGCTGCGTCGTGGTACTGGCCGTCCTCGTCGTCAAGATGGTGTGGTAGTCTGCCGTTACTTATGGCGACTGCCCTGGAAGGCCGTGGAAAAAGTCTCGTACGCCCTTTGGCCCCTAAAGGGGCCGTTGGCGGGCGGTTTATGGCATCGCTGAAGCGATGCCCTGATACGAGACGAAATTTTTTCTGCGGCGTTCCGGCGCTGGTTGGGGTGCTCTGCTGCCTGATCCTTCTGATCGCGGCCTGGTTGACGGCGCAGCAAGGTCCGCCCACGGCAACGATCGGCCCCGCTCCGGTGCGGATCGCGCCGCCGCGACCCAACTATCCGTTTCCCGACGGACGGAGTTACGTCTATTTGGCGGAGTGGCATCTGATCACCGCCGGGACCGGCGTCGTTAGGATGGATACCGCGGGGAACGAACGCAAAGTTACCGCGTCCGCGGAATCTTCCGGAGCCGTCAACGTTATCTTTCCTGTGCACGACCGCTTCGAATCGCACTTCGATCCGCGGACGTTCTGCTCGCTCTCGATCTTCAAACACAGCGAGGAAGGCTCGCACAAACGCGAGACTTCGATCCACTTCGATTATGCGAACAAGAAAAGCACGCTCGATGAAAAGAACCTGAAGACGGGCGAGACCAAGCACGTCGAAAACGACCTTGCCGGCTGCGCCACCGACGTCATCACCGGCTTTTACTACCTGCAGTCGCTGCCGTTGCAGCTCGGCGCCAGCTACGAGTTCCCGATCAGCGACGGGAAGACGACGATCGTCCATGCCAGCGTGGACAAGCGCGAGCAGATCAGAGTTCCGGCCGGAACTTTCCCGGCCGTAATGTTAACGGCGGAGGCCACTTCCGGCCCGCTGCAGTCCAAGGGCAAGGTGTGGGTGTGGTATTCGGAGGATCCAAGTCACACTCCGGTGCAAATGCGGGTCAAGCTGGGATGGGGCACGCTGCTGTTTCGCCTGCAGCGGATCGAAAAGTGAAACCTGCTTTGGGACCGCCAGCCTGACCTTGTTGCCGCCTAGTTACTATTAAGATATTACCCCGTGTTTACCCCCCCCTCGGTAGTGGAATCATAGGGGTTAGGGGATGTCGATGCGCCAAAATCTAGAGCGCAAAGGACTTATTTTCAAAATATTCCGGAATAAGGAGTTAGCTCGATTCTTCTGTCTTTTCTCTCAAAACTCATAGTTTCGGCGGCTTGCTGACGCCCGCTCATTGCCACAAATTGCCTCGAATATAGTTATCAAAGCGCCACTAGCGAGTTGGGCTGGGCAGCTTCACGGGCGGTCTTGGTAGACGGACACACCCCTGCCCCGACCGACAGGTCAAGCTCCATTGTCGCCGACGGCTGGTTGGAGGTCTGTGATGGCGCTCACTGGTTGGGTGTGATGAAAAATCCCTGGAGAGTGTGGCGGTGCGCATGCCCACACATCCGCAGAAAACGCGAATGTGTGGGGCACCCGGCTTCTAGCTCATGTCGAGTGCAGCGCCCGGCTTCTTCTGTGTGCTGACGAACCCGCTGCTTAGGTCGTGAGGAGGTGCAGGGGTCCTTCGACTCCGCAGAGACTTCACTTCGTGAAGTCTCTGCTCCGCTCAGGATGACAACGGGTGGAGCGGCGAGAAGGCGGCCGTGCTTCGAAATTTCTACTGCAGGCGGAAGCGTTCGTTCATCAGGCGCTGGAGACGCGGGCGGTAGATGAGATCGTAGGCGAGTTCTTTATCGGGGAACATGCTTAGGGCGGCGCGGCGGGCGTTCGCGGCCATCTCGGCCGCCTCTTCGAGCGTCAGATCGGGATCCTGGCTGATCACCGACATGACCATGCTCATCATCACCTGGAGGCGGCGCAGCCTTCGGGCCTCTTCGTTGTTAGTGTCCTTGCGCTCATGGTGCTCTCCGCCTGGCTGTTCGGCCCCCTGAACCATGCTGCCCCCGTTTGGCTTTAGATGCCGGATATTGGATGTTGACTGGGTCCCCGTGTTGCGCCCCATTCGCCATTGTGCCAGCTTCGGCCCGCGAAGCAAGCTTCCCTTGGGCGTACACCTTTGTGATCCGCAAGACAGAGGCATGGTGACTGCCGTAATCTGTTACGAGACAGTCTTGCGGAGGACGCATGTCAAAACACGCCTCGCCTCAGCCCGAGCCCAACGAGAAACTGGTCAAGATTTTCGACGCCGAGCAGGAAAACGAAGCCATCGTCGTGCAGGGGTTGCTTGAATCTGCCGGCATCGAATCAGATTTGAAATCCATTGACGCGGTGCAGAACGCGTTTCCCGGTGTCGGCGGAACGGTCATTCTTGTGCGCGAAGAAGACGCGTCCGAAGCGGAGAAGATTATCGCGGCGTATCGTAAATTGCCGCCCCTCGATGACGAGACCGCCGATAGCGCCGGTTAATTTCCAATTGTTTATCAGCTTCCTGGCGGATTCACGACCGGGCAGCGGGCCCAGTGTGCGGGGCTGACTTCTACCAGCGGCGGGAGTTGGACGGCGCAGGCGGCGACGCGGAATGGGCAGCGGGGTTCGAAGGGGCATCCGGGAGGGAGTTGGGCGATGGACGGGACGGTGCCTTCGATGGTCGAGAGGGGCAGGGCGCGGTTGGTCGAGAGAGTGGGGATGGCGCGCAGCAGTCCCTGAGTGTAGGGATGAGCGGGGGCTTGGAAAATGTCGGACTTGGCGCCGAGTTCGACCAGGCTGCCGGCGTACATGACGGCGACGCGATCGGCTACGTGCGAGACGACGGCGAGATCGTGCGAGATGAAAAGCATCGCCAATCCGAATTTGTGGCGAAGGTCGTTGAGCAGGTCGAGGATTTGCTGCTGGATGGTGACATCGAGGGCGGTGGTGGGCTCGTCGGCGATGAGGAGTTGCGGGCGGTTGACGATGGCCATGGCGATCATGACCCGCTGGCGCATGCCTCCGGAGAGCTGGTGCGGATAGCTGCGGGCGCGCTGCTCAGGATCGGGTATGGCAACGTCGCGCATGCCTTCGACGGCTTGCCGCCGTGCTTCGGATTTCGAGACGCGGTGATGAGCGAGGACGGCTTCGGCGATCTGGTCGCCGACGCGCATGACGGGGTTGAGGGCGGTCATGGGCTCCTGGAAGATCATGGCAATGCGCGAGCCGCGAAGCTGGCGCAGCTGATCGGGCGGGAGGGTGGTGAGATGCGTGGGTGCGTCGCCATCCTGAAAAGTGATTTCGCCCTTGACGATGGCGGCGGGCGGGAGCAGGCCCATGATGGCGAGCGCGGTGATGGATTTTCCGGAGCCGGATTCACCGACCAGGCCGAGGACTTCGCCGGGGGCGATAGAGAATGAGAGGCTGCTGACGGCCACGGGTGCGGCAGGCTTCGTCCTTGTCTTCGTCCCTGCCTGCTGGGCGGGCGGGAGTGCCTGCCCAGCACGGGATTGCGGGAACTCGATGGTCAGGTTGCGGATATCGAGCAGCGGGCGCACTTAGGGTATGGTATATCAGCGCCGAGGCTACTTCTTTGGCCGCGACTCTGGCGGCACTAATCCGGCCACGCGGTAATACACGACCAATTGGCCATAGTGCTCCCCGGAGTGCTCGATCAGGCCCCACGCCATATCGGAGACGCGCGTCTGCTGATTGGCGAACGGATCGACGAGCAGATCATTCATCCCCTTATCGCCCTTCTGCTTGATCGCGGCGGCGCCGTCGGCAAACGACTTCTTCACAAACTCGACCACGGCGGCTTTGGTCTTGTATTGCTCGCGCTTGGGATTTTCTTCGCCCGGCGGTTTCAGCCCCATCGCCGGGTTGGTGAAAAAGTAATTCACATTGGCCGCGTGCAACAGCTGCTCGGCAAAAGTACGCTGTGCCGGCACCGGCCTGAAGTCGTACTTGTCTTCGGGAAAATCCTCCGCCATCGCAATCAACTTGCGTCCGATATCGTTCCAGTTCTCCAGCAGGTACTGCGACGGCCCTACCGCCGGCTTGGGCGGCGCTTCTTTCTTCATTGCGTCTTGCGCGGAAGCGAGGGCTGCAAGAATCAATACCGCCAAAACTGCGCCAACCATTTGCTTCTTCATTTCGTGATCCCTCCGATCGTTTGATACGAAGCCTGGTGATACGAAGTCTAGTGATACGAAGTCTGGTGATACGAAGTCTGGTGATACGAAGTCTGAGTTGCAGCATTCTACTCCAGACCAGCCTTCGCCAGCATCTCCAGAAACTGCTTCTGCGTGCGCATATCGATCGACTGCGCTACCAGCTTCCCTTCCCGGTCGTAGACAAAACTCTTCGGAATCCCCTCCACGATAAACATTTCGTTCACCTTCCGGCTGGGATCGAGGAGCACGGGAAGCTTAACAACGGACCACCTCCCCCACCAACTGCGGGACTCATCCGAACTTGTGCTCGCGGCCTGTGATGAAACTCCAGCGCCCAAGGGCGGCGCCTGAGGCTCTGCGGTGTGCCTAAAGGCATACCCTGATACGAATCGTACGGGCTGCACGGGTTGCTAGCGTAGGCATTGTCTGGGAGAGGTGCCCGGAGCAAGAGGTGACCACAGTAACCGGAATAGCAGGCCATTGCGTTGACCATGGAGTCTCATAGACTTAGAGTTGCGAGGGGGAGAGTTTTGATCCGCCCTATTGGGGAGTTGCGATCTACCCCTACCGAAGCGCGCGGGAAGGCGCGGCGCAAGACAATTACCATCATCCGGCCCGGGGCAAAAGCGGGACGGCGCGAGACCAACGACCTGGATCGTGAATCGAACCATGAACCTGAAGTCACTACTAGTGAGTTCTGATGAGAAGACGGTGCGCGTCCTGCGCCGGGTTCTCAGCGACCTTGAAATTGACGTCGAACATTGCTCCACCGCCGACGATGCCATCCACCGAATCACCCGCCAGCGTTTCGAGGCCATCATCGTAGATGGGGCGAATGCGGGGGAAGCTGGCAGCGTGTTGCAGGGAGCCAAAGCCGCTCCCGTCAACCGGCGAGCCCTCGGGATCGTGCTGGTGGAGGCTCCCGTGGGACTCAAGGGCGGTTTCGAAATGGGGGCTCATTTCGTTCTCCACAAACCTCTTGCGGTGGAGCGCGCCAAAGCCAGCTTTCGTGCGGTTCGAGCCCTGATGAAGCGGGAACGGCGGCTGCAGTTGCGGGTCGCAGTGCAAATTCCGGTAGAGTGTTTTGGGTCGGGCCGGTACAAAGCCCAGACCATCGACCTCTGCGAAGGCGGCATGGCGATTCAGTTTTCCGGCCGCGTCGCGAAAGAGAGCCCGCTTCGCTTCTCGCTCGATTTGCCGGGCATGAACGGGAAGCTCGAACTCCATGGAGATCTGGCGTGGGAAGGCGACGGCGATAAAGCCGGTGTCCGTTTCAAAGACGCCACCGACGAGGACCGCGGCATTCTTCGCCAGTGGCTGAACAGCCAGCTTTCTGAACCCGAGCAGGACGACCCACCGGTGATCTGCCGGCTCAGCGACCTCAGCCGCGGCGGCTGCTATCTTACGACCAACTCACCCTTCCCGAGGGGCACGCGTATCATCCTTTCGATCAAGACCGCCGGCCTTGTAGTCCGCGCCGGGGGCGTCGTACTGGTCGCGCATCCGGAATTCGGAATGGGAATGGAGTTCCTGCAGAGCACGGCCGAGCAACGCGAACAGGCGCAACGCATGATCAAGACTCTGCGCGCCGGCGCCGATAAATCTCCCGAGCTTCAGGTCGAACCTGACGGACTGGAAACGTCATTTCCGGACGACAGCGTGGATGCGTTCCAGGCTTCCGCAACCAAGGGAACCGGAGATGCACTCGTCGATCTGTTCCGGCGCAAGTTTGAGGTGCCGGTCGAAACCTTCCTGCAGCAGATGCGCGAACAGCGCGTGTCGGTTGAATCGCGTTCACGCTGAGCAGATCAGGTCTCAGCCAAAGCCCTTGGGGTTGAGCTACGGGCTGGGTGCTGATGGCTGACCTCTTTAGGCTTCGTTCTAGACTTCGGGAATGAGGTCGCTCACCGTTCCACGCTGCAGCAAGTACGCTCCTGGTCCCTGCTGCCCGCGAACTGAGCGGCAGTACTCGGATACAAAGAATCCCGCTTTTACGGCCTCGCGGAACGCCCAGCGCGTCGCGTCGCGCCACTCTCGCGCCAATCCCATGTCCGTATGCTCGACTTCCAGAATGTCGCCCGGGATTTCAATGCTGACGCGCTGCCGGGCAAGCGATTCCGCCAGATCGGCCCGTCCCGGTTTCCCGCTGGGATCGAAGCGCACAAGCGGAGACAGCAACCGCAGCGCGTCGAGCGTCTCCAGGCGCCCACTCGTAGTCGTACTTTTACCCGCCAGTCGATCGCGCACCCGCCTTGAATTCAGCATCCACCGCACCCACAGCCTGTCGGTTCCGTTCCGATGCAGCATGCTGGAAGTTTCCGGCCCGTAGAAATCCACCTTATAAGCATCAGAAACCACGCCCAGCTTGGAAAAATTGAAGTGGGCGTTTCGGCTCTGCAGCGGATCGTAGGTCCACGTCATCTCTCGGACGCCCATGACCATAGCCCGCTCGCGCTGCGCCTGCTTCAGCCGGGAGCCAAGATCGAGATGCCGATAGGCGTCAAGCACCGCCAGCAGGTGCGAGTGGACTGTCGTCTGTCCGTTCGCGCGGCCGAGAAATCCGAAGGCGAACCCGACGAGCTTGTTCTTGTCGTTATCAAAGGCCCCTACGAAAATATTGCCCGCCGCCTTGCAGGCGATGGCTAAAGTCAGGGGCAAAGCGTCCTCGTCCGCCATGCCCCAGACTGCCTTCTCCACGGCTATCAACTGGCTGAGGTCGTGGATGCTCTTGAGGTCGCGAATTTCAATCCGTTGCGCGCCGCCGCGGGACATCATGGCTTGCCCCTTGCGCGCTTCGAGTTCCGTTTTCCGGCCATGGCAATCTTCGCCCAGAATTGAGGCGCTGAAGAACCCATCGTGTACAGCACGGGTTGCATCTTTGTCAATATGAATCAAAGGGCAAGGATTCCGCCCGTTCCCCGCATCTCACTCTCCGTGCTACCCTCGAAACCGGAGACGAATACTGCCGTGAAACCGATGACCAAGCTTCTGCTCTTGACCGTCCTGATGGTGCTGGGAAACTCTCTGTTGCTGGCCGCCGATCGTGGCACGCTCATCCGCGAGGCTGTCATCTACTTGTCTCCCGACGCAAGTTCGAGCAAGCTCGGCCAGGCCGAACGCGGACGGGAAGTGATTCTGCTCGACAAGAGCCACAACTGGCTGCACGTCGAAGCTCTGATGGGCTCAGAGCAAACTCCCGACCCCGCCTTCGTTTTGGACGATGAGGACCAGGGTAAGACCATCAGCGGCTGGGTTCTCGATTCCGGCGTGGTGTGGCCGTCCACTCCGAACGGCGACCGCATCGTGTTCGGCGCCGCGGTCGACTCCGAAGACGAGGCCAGCCGCCGCCACGGACGCCGGGGAGCAGCGCAGGACGCCTTGCGCTTGTATCGCCGCGTCTACGATATGTTCCCCAGCGTCCCTCTTGCCGGCGAAGCGCTCTACCGTGCCGCTGACATTAAATGGCAGATCGACAAGGCGGACATGCAGTCCCGCCCCTCGGCGCATGAGAAGGAAGCCTACCTTCGCGCCGGCATCGACGAGCGGTCGATGAAGCAGGTGATGAAAAAGTTTCCCGACACAAAGTGGGCCCAACTCGCCGCCTTTCACCTGCTCGACAACAAACTCTGCGGAGACTGGCAGGGCTCTTCCAAGTGCCCCGACAAGGAAGCCGACATCTACGAAAAGTATGTAAAAGAACACCCCGAATCTCCCGCCGCTCCCGAGGCGCTGTACAGCGCCGCTTCTCGCCGAGCCGCCCTGATCGAGATTTACAAAACGGAAGAACAGCCGAAGAAGTCGGACCAATCCAAGGACCTGGCCATCTCGCTGGCCCAGCAGTTAGTCTCCAAGTATCCGCAAAGCGACTGGTCGTCCCGCGCGCAAACGCTGCTGTTCCTCGTGCAGCAAGGAGTGCCGACGTACGGAAACGCGATACAGTAAGGGGTGTCCGCGGTCACTTTCGCCGTCTGATGGGAGCCAAAATGAAGGGAAGCAAACGGAGGCTGGCTGGGCTGACCGTCGGATTAAGAAATTTTGGATCGCTCTCGGGCGCATAACCAAAAGTGGCATTGACGCGTTGCCGGAATCTGAGCTTAAATGTTGGTCGGGATCATTGGTCCTCTGCAGTGCGGGCCGATTTCCTGAGTTTGGCTGGCTTTCTAACTCGAGCCGAACCGCGGGACTGGGATATGACGACAATGAAGACTATCAGAACCCTTATCGTGATCATGTGTGTGACGGGCCTGTCGGCTCTCGCTCTTGCCCAGAGCGCGACCCCACCGCGCATAGCCGCCTCCGATACCAGCAAACACGCCGGCGAGTCGGCAACCGTATGCGGCAAGGTTGTAGACATCCAAGTGGACAAGTATGGAATTGCAGGCCGCGGAAAGCCGGTAAAGTTCTATCTCGATCAGGCCGAACCGCATGTGTTCTTCTTCGTGACCTTCGGGACGAAGGATGGGGGACCCGAAGAGGCAGTTGCCGTCTACCAGGGCAAGCGTGTATGCGTGACCGGCAAGATCAAGATGATGGCTGACGTGCCATACATCATGGTGGTTGATCGTTCCCTGATTAAGCCTCAAGTGGAAAATAAGTAGCGGGATGAACCCTGCGAGCGGCGCTTTTCAAGTCGCGGGCATGAGCCTGGCGACGCCACTGAGATCGCCCTGCGATCTGCTTCATGGCCCTTGCACCCCGAGTCTGTAGGGAATGGAAAACATATCATCGAAGGGGACCGATATGACGAAGAAGTTGCTAATTTTGTTGTTATTGTGCGGAGGGGTTGCGTCATCCGCTCAAACCATAGTTCAACAGTTTGTAGCAATTGGCAGCGGGGATGAGACCTCGGACATGGATCTTAAGGAGCCGACAGGCAAGGGGAGTGTCCTCATCGCCATGCCCGCGCTTCTTGCTCCGGGTGTTAAGGTTTTGAGTGTTACCGACAATGCGCCGGCTGGGGGTAACACGTATAAACAAATTCCGGGTGCCGTTTCGTCTTGCGCGAAAAAGTCTCTGGATATTTGGTATTGTGAGAATTGCAATCCAGGTGTAACCGAGCTGAAATACCATTTATCAGGTCGCGCCAAAGCCAATATTAATGCTTTTATTGAAATTTCAAACATGGCGCTGTCCTCCGTAGTAGATGGGAGCGGCGCCCACGTAAGCGACGGGACTGCGACGAGCGGAGGTCTGGAGGTTGGCCCTAGTATTACGACGACAGCAAAGGATTTTATTATTGCTCGTTATGTTTCAACCGTTCCTCGTCCAACCGGAGTAACTCCTGCGGCATGGACGTATAAGACCGCTTATGTTTACGTGGCAGATGGACCAGCAGGGACCTATCGACCAACGCTGACTGGCGGGAAGGCTGGGGGTAATTTTTGCATGAGCGTGGCCGCCTTCAAGACCGCTGCATCCGTTGCCACCCCACGACCTTAGTCACCACAAGGATTAAAGCAGTTGCGTACACTCGCAGGGGTTAGCGACACCGCTAAGCCCCCGCGATCTTGTACACAGTGAGCGCCAGCGGGAATATGGGGGAGGGGGAGGGCTGCAACCTCTACTTTTTCTCTGTATCTGTCGACGGCACTAATGCAGCGCTCTGTTTTTTTGCGGTATTCACGGCGGCCAGTTCTTGCACCACCGTTTCCAGCAATTTCGTGTATCCGATATCACCACTCATGAAATGGCCATTGATGAAGAAGCTCGGTGTGCCCTGTAATCCGAGCCGCTGGGCTTCCTGGGCATCTTTCTTCACGGGGGCATATTGTTCGCCGCCGTCGAGGCATTTATCGAAGGAAGCAGTGTCGAGTTTCAGCGCGAGCGCCTGCTTTTTCAGGTCGGACGCCTGCAGTCTCTTGGTTTGAAACAAAGAATCATGATACTCCCAGAATTTACCTTGGACGCCCGCACAGCGCGCGGCTTGGGCGGCTTTTGCAGCAAACGGGTGCATAGGAAGGGGAAAGTCCTTATAAACCAGTGACACCTGATTGGGGAATTGATCCCGCACCCGGGCGATATAGTCGTTCGCCTTTTGGCAGTAAGGGCACTCATAATCCGCGAATTCGACGATCTGAACCGGAGCGTCCTCAGGACCAAGCCTCGGATTATTCGCCACCTCGACGTGAGCGCTGGGCTGGTCCAACTCAACCACGACACCATATTCCGCTCGCAGTTCGGCGATGTACGCCTCCCGCGCTTTTTTCATACGAAGCTGGCGTACCGTATCGATGATGTGGCTTCGCGCCGTATCGTAAGGTTCGTCGGTTTGTACGCCCTCGTAGTAGAAGCGGAGCTGGTCCTCTGTCGGTTCTTGCACGTGAATGGAAACATGACGCTCGAGCAATTCGTCAACGCTCACAGATTCTTTCTTCGCCTGCATTTCCAATAGTTGATCGGCAATGAGTTGCTCGAGGGCATCCTTCTCGGCGAGGTAGTATTTGTATTTGGCCTGAAGCAGTTTGCCTGCTTCCTTTTCCGCGAGCTCATCTGCGGTCACCTTGTGGCCGCCAATCTCGGCTACTACGCTCGAGTCTTTCTGGCCAAACCCCGGAATGGAAAAAGCGCATAGAGCTATTCCCAGTCCAAGCACAATCAGAGTGTTTTTGGTTGACATTCTGGAATTTCCCCTCTTTTTAGGAATTAAAGACACGTTTCGGGGGAGCAAAACATGTCTTTTAGAATTAGAACATGAGACATGTCTGGAGGCAATTAAAATATGGGGGCAAATCTAAAGGCCCGGACGCCGGTCGTAACCCCGGCGTCCGGGATGTTTTATGCTAGCCTGGCCGAAGAACTACTTCAGCCCTGCCTTACCGCCCTTCAAGTCGGAAAGACTAGAAGTCCCAGTCTTCCGGCGTGCAGCTGCAGACTCCCGATCCGCTGCCCAGGCCGGCGGCGTCTTCGGTGCCCACTATAAAGCCACACTCTTCCGGCAACAGCGCTTTCTCGACCGCTCCGAGGTTCGCGTCGTTGGCATTGGTTTCGGTAACGGCCCAGTCGAAAGAACCACCGGGATCACTTAGGCCATGAAACTCGTACTTCAGCGACTGAATGTGCGTCGCCGATACCCGGAGTCCGGCCGTCGTCTTGACGGCGCTGCCCGCGTCCCAACCGTTAACATTGGCGTCCGAAATGATCTTGATGACGCCACGGTGGTTGATCTTCCCGGTCAGGGAGTTAGCCGTGAGTTCAGTATTCACGGATTCCGAGAGCAGGCCGTCTTTGGATACGAAGCAGCCGCAGCACTCTTGCAGTTCCTGGCTGTCATCCAGTACGTAGATGTCAGCGTACAGGCTGTTGTCTGTGTTGCCGTCGTTAACGATACGCACGGTTGCATCCGGCGCACCCGGGTAGTTTGAATTGGAGTAGTAGGTGGTGAAAAATACGCTGTTATCTTGAGCGAGAGCATTTCCCCCCAGCATCAGCGTGACTGCCAGAATCGGAAGCAGCAACAATCCGAGCTTTTTCATTTTTGTTCCTCCTGTTTTTCTTGGGCGCCGGACGCTGGGGAGGGTCAGCTCTGGGCGCTTAACGGCACTCTGAACCCTTCTTGAGTTCTTTACAATTACCCACGTGGCTTAACTCAAAGACAGTAACTCGGGAGACTACTACTTACGGATTAGTTCTCTAGCAGCACATAGGGCTGAGCAACTTTGCGGGTGGAATCGCTCGGTTACTCGAAGGCTTTGGAATATAAAGCGGCTTTGCGGTCACAGCCATTGTGCGGCGATTGCCGTCATTGCTGTGATTGTTGCTGTTGCTGGATTTGATCATGCAGCTGTCGAACTTTTTCTTTCATCAATTGCCCGAGAGCTTCTGGAGACAGCGCCTCCTTGGGAGGCAAACTTGCGCGATCGATCGGAAGGGGCGAAACCGCTGCTGACGGATTCACTGAGAGAGGGGAACTGGGTGTCTTCGGTTGGGCAGAAGCACTGACTGTCTGATCGAGGGCTGCAGGTGTCGCTGGTCGGTGCAGGAACAACAATACCTGCGTCGGATCGTGCGGGGGTTGCGGAGAACTCACGATGACGAAATCGAAAGCGGAACCATTGAGCAGCGACGCCAGCACATCCTCCGCGCGTCCCGGCCCCGCGTGTTCAATAACGCGGTCAAGGCCAGTTCCGGGCGGAACATCGATTTCGGCCCCAGTCTTCTCGGCAACCAGTTGCAGCACCTCGGCCAGGGTTGAGGTCTCCGTCTCAATTGTGAGTTGTCCATTCTGATAGGTAACCACGGGCGATCGTGGTGTGCCGACGGCCGTTCCAGCGCGGGCCGCAGCAACCTCATCCGGCAGCGGCGGCAATACGGCGCTGCGGGGAACGCTCTGTTTTCCGACCGCTGGGGCGGCGGCAACCGCTTTCGGCAGCAGCGGCAATTCGGTATTGCGGGCGACGTTTTGTGTTCCCACTACTGGGGCGGCGGCAACCGCATTCGGCAGCAGCGGCAATTCGGTATTGCGGGCGACGTTTTGTGTTCCCACTACTGGGGCGGCGGCAACCGCATTCGGCAGCAGCGGCAATTCGGTATTGCGGGCGACGTTTTGTGTTCCCACTACTGGAGTGGCGCCAACCGCAGACGGCAGCGGCGGCAGTTCGGCGCTGCGAACGGCGCTCTGACTTCCGACCACCGGGACGGCGGCAACCGCATTCGGCAGCAGCGGCAATTCGGTATTGCGGGCGACGTTTTGTGTTCCCACTACTGGAGCGGCGCCAACCGCAGACGGCAGCGGCGGCAGTTCGGCGCTGTGGGCGTTCTGACTCCTGACCACCGGGGCTGCGGCAACCGCGGACGGCACCGGCGGCATTTCGGGACTGCGGGCGACGCTCTGTTTTCCGATCCCTGGGGCTGCGGAAATCGGACCCAGCAGCAGCGGCAATTCGGTGCTGCGGGCAACGTTCTGTTTTTTCTTTGGTGGGGCTGCGGCAACCGCGGACGGCAGCGGCGACAAATCGGGGTTGCGGGCGACGCTCTGTCTCCCCACCACCGGGGCAGCGGCAACTGCAGACGGCAGCGGCGGCAAATCGGGGTTGCGGGCGACGCTCTGTCTCCCCACGACCGGGGCAGCGGCAACTGCAGACGGCAGCGGCGGCAAATCGGGGTTGCGGGCGACGCTCTGTCTCCCCACGACCGGGGCGGCATCAACCGCAGACGGCAGCATTGGCAATTCGGGGTTGCGGGCGACGCTCTGTCTCCCCACGACCGGGGCGACGTCAACCGCAGACGGCAGGGGCAGTTCGGGGCTGCGCGCAACGTTCTGTCTTGCCACCACTGGGGCCGTGATCTGTTGCGTGTTCCCTCCGGAGACCGGTGGAGAAGCTGGATTCACAGGGGCGGCATCCTCCAGGTGGACCTGCGTCAATACAGAGTAATTGGGGTCCGCAACCAGAACGGCTTCCACCGTAACGACTCGCGGGCGCGGAAGGGTAGACGGCGTCCGGTAGACTCCCTGTTTGTCGATGGTCCCGCAGGCCGCGCCGAAACAGCCGATCCCCGAGACGTTCCAATGTACGGCAACGGGCTTTCCCTGAGCGTCAGTAACTTCGAAGCGCTGGGTTTGATTGGCTGGGACGGTGGCTCCATCGGGATGAACGGTGTACTTGTGCGGGACGGCACGGGTTGAGCGATGAACGGTCAGCCCGCTCGGAACGGGATCGGTTGAAGCCCAGAGTCCTTCCCATCCAAAAACCAGCAGGCCGACTGCGACCGCGATGCGCATGCCGCCTCGAATGCAAGCGAGCAATTCGAGAATAGGCGGTCTTTGCGAACCGCCTATGCGGCGAACGCGCATTGCTGGTGTATCTCTGAGCATAACCGCCCCTCACCTCCGTTCGCAGCTATCGACGGCTGCAAACGGTCGCGCGCAAACGCACTTCGTGGAATGCGGCTTGCGCCACCGCCGGGGGAAAGGCCGCGCTGGCAAACTGCATATATATTATACCTCCCGCCGGTTGCGGGACTCGCGGTCCAGCGCCAGATCCGGTTTCAGGGCAGGATCGCACACGCATTGCGTTGCGTTGTCTTTAATGTTGTCTTTAATCTTGATGGTTTGGTACCGAGCAGCGGCAGACCCGGTATGGCTTAGCACGCATACGGGCTCCGACGACTGAACGTCCTCCCCGGATTCAAGCTTCTTGGAATCGCTGTCCTGAACATAACCAGTTAACTATGGGAATCTCCGTGGCAGCAATACCACGTTTGGGCTAGGCGATCCGTTTAATCTTGCTTGACAAAGCCTATTCTGTGCTGGAGACTATTAGAGTTGTATTCGGGCCATAGTATTGGTGGCTGCAATTGCCACTCCCCCCGCCTAAAGCCCGAACCGGACTCAATTAAAGAACGATAGCTCGATGGTGGTTATGACCGGGATGTGTCCGGTCACGCCCAGGAGCACTCCTCGCGAGGGTTCGGGGGCATGACGGGACCACCGTTTTCGAACCGAGGAGAACACAGTGTCGATGGCTCCGAGCACCAACGGCTTTTTACTGCTAGATGGTGGATTGAATCTGATTGCAGCGAACAATCCAGCCCTTCAAATCCTCTGCTTCCCCAACGGGGAGAAAATCAAGCAACCCAAGGTTCTTCTTGCGGATAGGGTCCGCACCACCCTCCTCGACCATGGGAATCAAAACGGTCCGGCTTTCGTCAAAGAGTTCAAGTCGGGTAAACGCCGCTACACCTGCAAGAACTTTCGCGTCGACTGTAACGGACATTATCCCGTTCAGCCGGCTTTCGCTGTGCTGCTGGAGCGGAATGCAGCGGGCACTACTGGGCTCGCAGAAATCTCTGAACAGTTTAATCTGACTCAACGTGAACGTGAAACAGTCGAGTTACTTCTAAAAGGACTTACCAGCAAAGAGATCGCAAACCGGATGAACATCAGTGTAAACACCGTAAAAGCGTTCCTGCGACTGGTAATGGTCAAAATGAAGGTTTCAAACCGTTCCGGAATTGCCGGGAAGGTTGCGGCATCCAGGCCAAGCGCTTAATTTTGCGCCTTCGAAGTGCCCAGCGGATTAGTTCGATTGAAGGATTTACCGGATGCGCAACTTCGGGCATGATTGCCTTCCTATGACCTCTCCCTCAGATCGAGAACGACGCCAGCATGAGCGTTACCCGCAGGCGCTTGAAGTGCATGCACGGACTTTGCTATCGGATCAGACGGCGAGTGCCCCGCTCAAGGAATTTGACGGCCGCATTCACAATTTGAGCAACGGCGGCGTGTGCATCCTCAGCCAATATCCGCTCCAGGCGGCCACTTTCCTGTGCTGCGATTTGCCTGTAGTCGATGCCCCGATTTCCGTTCCCACGCTCATGCAAGTGCGATGGACTGCCAAGCACGGAAACAAGTCTGCGAGCTACAACATCAGCGGACTTCAGTTTGTTGTCTAGCTGCGCGATCGCGATTGCCGGAAAACGGCCGGCTTTGATTTGCTGTCCGACCTACTCCGATGTGCTAACCCAAATGGGTTAGTACGAATTGAGAATTTTCAGGGTTTAGGTCAGTCGATATAGTTCCATTTAGTTAGTTCTTGCCGTAGCCTCCCCCCCGAATTGCCAGGAGTCCGCCATGAAGCTTTGGCCAACCGGTCGAGCGACCAGTAGTCTTAGTGTGATCATTTCGTTTGGAGTGTTCTTGAGTTGCGGGTCGGGGGGCACACCACGCGGCTCGGGCAACACATCACAAGGGGGAAACCCGACAAAACTCACACAGATCACGATTACTCCCGCTAACCCGACCATCGCGAAAGGCGCAACACTACAGCTCAGCGCTACGGGCTATTACGAAAATGGAACTACGCAAGCACTAGGTGCTTCGGTGATTTGGCAGTCGAGCAAGTCAGCCCTGGCCACCATCAACACTCAAGGCGACGTAACTGGCGTGGGCGTAGGCGTCGCGCAAGTGTCTGCGGTCTATCAAGGGGTAACCGGCAGCACGTCGGTCACAGTTGGGCCAGCGGCTCTGGTATCCATCGGAGTCACACCGGCGAGCGGGACGGTTCCGGCCGGCCTGCCGCTGCAGTTTTCTGCCACGGGAACATACAGCGACGGCAGCACGCAGGCTTTGACCGCGTCGGCGACGTGGAGTTCGTCGGCGCCTTCGGTTGCGACGATCAATGCGGCGGGCCTGGCCGGCGGCTTAATTGTGGGCAGCACGACGATCACGGCTGTTTCGGGCACCGTGCAGGGCGCGGCGATGCTGACGGTGACCTCACCGGTTCTCGCCTCGGTCAGCGTGACCCCAGCCAACCCTTCGATTGCCGCAGGGGACACGCAGCAGTTCACGGCCGCGGGAACGTACAGCGACGGGAGCACGCAGAATCTGACGAGCACGGCGACGTGGAGTTCATCCGCGCCGGCAATCGTCAGTGTGAGTTCGGCCGGCGCGGCTCTTGCCAACGCAGTCGGAACGGCCACGATCAGCGCGACCTCCGGATCCTTCACCGGAACCGCGAGCCTGACGGTGACTCCCCCTGTGGTGGTCGCCTTGAACATCGTCCCGGCAAAATTATCCATTGTTGTCGGAAGCAGCAGTCAGCTCCAGGCGATGGCAACGATGAGCGATGGAACGACGCAGACCATGACCGGAACCGTGGCGTGGAGTTCGGCCCAGTCAAACATAGCGAGCGTGAACAGCGGCGGACTGGTGACTGCCAACAACGTGGGCTCGACGACGATCCTCGCACAAGACAACGGTGTCACTGGATCGGCTAACGTCACCGTGACGCCACCCCTCCGCGTCTTCTTCACCACCTACTACTCCAATGCAAACTACCCGGGTGTGCCGGATGCAACCGTGCGCATCGTCAACGACGGCAACACAGACGGCAATCTGTACGCGGATATCTACGTGCTCGATGACAGCGAAGAGCTGCAAGAGTGCTGCGGCTGCCTCGTAACCAAGGACGGTCTGCTCTCGGAATCCGTGAATACTGAACTCACGGCTAACTCCCTGACCGGGAAGGTCAACCACCGTGGCGCCATCAAGATCATTTCGGATGCGAACGCTAACGGTTGGGACGCTGGGGGTGGCAGCGCCGTTGCGCCGACGGCCGGACTACGGGTATCGGCTACGCACGTGCAGTCGCTGAAGTACGAGTTTGTTGGCGCAACTGATCCTGGTGGTGCAGCCGACTGGGCCGTCACCGAAACCAACGCCAACAATGCGAACCTCGGGACGATCGAAAAAGCGCTGTTGCCGGAAGAGTGTGGTTTTATAGCAGGCACGCAGGGCGAAGCCGCCCTGGGCAGCGGAGCGGGAGTCTGCACCTGCACGCCGGAAGACAACGACTTCTAGTCTAAAGGAATAAGACGGCTTTGATTGGCCCGCTTAACCCAACGTGTTAACACGTACGTGCCATTCTTCTCTTGGCGGGAAGGTCCTACGCTGTGGCTGAGCCGCACCTCTTGCAAGCGAATTAGGTGCAAACTTAGCGCTGCGTAAAGCCCAGGAGACTTTCTCGCCGGGCAGTTCGGTGCTATGGCCTAGAAGTAGCTTCTGGCGCTATGTTTCCGGGCCGGCAGTATCTTCCGGGAAGTTGTCACTTGACAAAGAGAAGTTATGATTCGAAGGCTAAGTGCATCTCTGCTTACCGTGATCGCGATGGTGTCGATCGCGAGTGTCGTTGGTCGGGCGCAGATGCAATCCTTGATGACGCGTCATGTGCGTGAAGTAACTGTCAATGGGCAGGCGTCGTCCGTTGGACGCCTTCCCGCAACCCAAGTCATGCGCCTCGTCGTGGTTCTGCCGCTGCGTCATGAGCCAGAGCTGGAAGACTTCCTCCAGGAACTCTACGATCCCGCAAGCCCCTCCTACCGGCACTTCCTCACGGTGCAAGAGTTCACCGCGCGGTTTGGTCCCAGCCCGGAGGATTATGACGCCGTGCTTCATTTCGCGGAAGCCAACGGCCTCGCCGTGGTGGGGACTTCCCGCAATCGCCTGAACGTAGATGTCGAGGCGCCGGTGGCGGATATTGAGAAAGCCTTGCATGTGACCATGGGCGTCTACCAGCACCCCACCGAAAACCGCACCTTCTATGCACCCAGTCGGGAACCTGCCGTGGACCTGCCGTTCCAGCTGTGGCACATTGCGGGTCTGGACAATTATTCGATTCCACGTCCCCTCTTCTCCCGGCACGCAAATCTCCGCGTGAATGCCAACGCCACGACTGGCTCCGGCCCGGATGCTTCTTTTCTCGGCAGCGACATGAGGGCGGCCTACTACGAGGGAACGGCCCTCACCGGCAGCGGGCAATCGCTCGGGTTGCTGGAGTATTACGGTGTCGATTTGGCCGACCTGAACACTTACTACACTAACGTCGGTCAAACGAACAATGTCCCGATCACTCTCTTATCCACGGACGGGAGCAGCACGAGCTGCGTCTATCCGAGCTGTGATGACACCGAACAAACCCTGGACCTGACTCAGGCGCTCGGCATGGCCCCGGGCCTGTCCAGCTTGGTCGTGTATGTGGGAGGAACCGATTCTGCCATTTTTAACGCAATGGCTACAGCCAGTCCGCTTAACGCGCAATTGAGCTCTTCGTGGATATGGTCCCCGGCGGACCCCAGCAAGGACAACCCGTACTTCGAGGAGTTCGCGGCGCAGGGCCAGAACTTGTTCCAAGCGTCTGGCGACAGTAGTGCGTGGGACTATTACACTTACCCGGCGGACGATGTGTACCTCACCTCGGTCGGCGGGACGGACTTACAGACAGGCAGCGCGGGCGGTTCCTGGAGTTCGGAAACCGCTTGGGCCGACGGTGGTGGCGGCATTTCGCCGAACAGGTTTGCGATTCCTTCCTGGCAGACGGCCACGGCCAGCGGCTGCCCCAAGTGTTCCAAGACTTATCGCAACGGCCCCGACGTTTCGGCAAACGCGAATTTTACCTTTTACGTTTGTGCCAACCAAATTACTCCCTGTAGCGCCAACGAGTGGGGCGGAACCAGTTTTGCGGCGCCCATGTGGGCCGGCTATCTGGCTCTTGCCAATCAACAGTCGGTTGCCAACGGCAAGGGGCTGATCGGCTTCATCAATCCGGCCCTTTATACGATTGGCTTGGGTTCGAGCTATGACAGCGATTTCCACGACATCACCAGCGGGAGCAATGGCTATTCAGCAACCACCGGCTACGACTTGGCGACGGGCTGGGGCAGTCCGAACGGACCGGGTCTGATCAATGCACTGGCCGGACCCCCGCCCAGTTCTGGCTTCAGCCTTTCCGGCTCGCCCGCTTCGGTTCCGGTGGCGCAGGGCAGTTCGGGAAACTCCACCATAAGTAGTACGGTGACCGGCGGCTTTAACTCGGCCATTACCTTGTCTGCGACCGGCCAGCCCACGGGCGTGACCGTGAGCTTCAGCCCAACTTCGATTACCGGGGCTGGGACTTCGACCATGACGATGGCGGTGGCTTCATCCACAGTCATCGGCACGTACAGCATTACCGTGACCGGAACGTCGATCGGAACCTCGGGCAGCACCAGCGAAACGACCACGGTCTCCCTGACCGTGACCGTGCCTCCGAGCTACACGATCGGCGCAGCACCCGCTTCGGTCTCGGTGGCGCAGGGCAGCTCGGGAAACTCCACCATAAGCAGTGCGGTGGCCGGCGGCTTTAACTCGGCCATTGCCTTGTCTGCAACCGGCCAGCCCACGGGCGTGACCGTGACCTTCAGCCCAACTTCGATTACCGGGGCTGGAACTTCGACCATGACGATGGCGGTGGCTTCATCGACGGTCACCGGCACGTATAGCATTACGGTGACTGGAACCTCGGGCAGCACCACCGAAACGACCACGGTCTCCCTCACCGTGACCGGGGCAACTCCTGGCTTCACCATCAGCGCGGCACCCGCTTCGATCTCGGTGGTGCAGGGCAGCTCGGGAAACTCCACCATAAGTAGTGCGGTGACCGGCGGCTTTAACTCAGCCGTTACCTTGTCTGCGACGGGCCAGCCAACGGGCGTGACCGTGAACTTCAGTCCAACTTCAATTACCGGGGCTGGCACTTCGACCATGACGATGACGGTGGGTTCATCCACAGTCACGGGCACATACAGCATTACGGTGACCGGAACGTCGACCGGATCCTCGGGCAGCACCACCGAAACGATCACGGTCTCCCTGACCGTGACCGGGACGACTCCCAGCTTCACCATCAGCGCAGCACCCGCATCGATTAGCGTTGCCAGGGGTAGCTCCGGCACCTCCACTATCACCACGGTCGTTTCTGGGGGCTTCAATAAGGCCATTACCTTGTCCGCGACCGGCCAGCCAACAGGTGTGACCGTCAGCTTCAGCCCAACTATATTTGCCGGGTCTGGAACTTCGACCATGACAATTACTGTTGGTAAGAGCGCCGGGCTTGGAAACCACACGATCACCATAACGGGTAAGAGCGGAAGTGTGATCGAAACGACTACGGTCACCCTCGACGTTCTGAACTAGTGACAGTGAAATGTTTCCGTTCTCGCTGGCTCGGCAGTCAGCGATGAATGGCCCGGACCTATCACTGCTGTGGCGTCGGCCGGCCACTCCAAAAATGCAAGGCACGATGGCGGCCCTCTGCAACTTGGGCGCGAAATGCCTCGCCGAGGACGGCAGCATCCCCGACAAACGGGCTTTCCTTATCCGCGCGATCGAAAGAAATCAACGCCTCTTGCGGCTGGTCCAGCGCCAGTTGCGCGTAGCCCAATCTCAGGTAGAGCCAATGGGGCCGGTCGGACCGTTCCGCCGCGTGCTTGAGAATTCGCGCTTCGTCGGCGAAGCGTCCGAGTTGTTCGTATCGCGCAGCGAGAGCCAGAGCCGCATCGTCGGAGCCGAGTTCGCTCGAGGTGTATAACTCGCGATCGGCCTCTGCCCATCGGCCAAGGTTCTGGAGAACGAATCCCCGCGCCAGGTGCAGGAACGCACTGTCAGAGAAAATGCTTCCCGCGCGGTCCAGGGAATCCAACGCTTCCGCGGGTCTTCCCAGGTCAAGAAGAATATAGCCGGCGTTCACGTAGTAGCGGAACGCTTCCGCGCGACCGTGATTGCCGCCGATTTCAGGAGGATGATCAAAGCGGATTTTGTTGCAATCAATCTGCAGACGGCTGAGCCAGGCGGCGGTCTCCGGTTTGACGCGCACAAAAATGGCGGCATGGGTGTCAAGATACACGGGGCGCCATTGCCGGCTTGCGCAGAACGTCCCCAATTCGCCCAGCGATCCAGTCAGGTCATGATCCGTGGAGAAAAGAATCGTATTGAGATTGCGGCTCTCGGCCTCTAGTTGCCAGGCCGGCGAATCAAGCGGCTGGGCGAGCAACTCAATGGAACGGAGGAACAGCGCATTGCCGAAAGGGATGGCGCGGCCATCAATGTAGTCCGGGTACGACGGCGAGAGCGCCCAGGCTACAAAACCGCCGGCAGTGTAGTCATTAAAAATATTGCCGGGAAGCTGCTGCCGCAACAGAAAGGCGGCTGCTTCGTTCGGGTACCAGGAGGATACGCCTGGGCCGAATGCATTGAACAGCTGCGGAGTCTTGAGATAGTAACGGTTTGTAACAAGATCGGAGACTCGAACCGCAACGAACGAAACCACCGCCGCGAGAAGCAGCGCGGTCGCGGCCCGGGCCTGAGTGCGCCGAATGCCTTGAGACGCCCTAAAACGGCGCGCCCATCCGAGCCCGATCGCGTCCGCCAGGATTGATCCGCCAACCACAACGACTACGGAGGCAAAGGGCGCCCTCATCCGCAGAGCTTGGATGACGACATAGACAGAAGCCGCAAGCAGCAGGGCTGGAACGATTCGCCGCATATACGCCGCGAAAAGTGCCGCCACAATTGCTGCCAGAATCAGCCACCACAGGGTGCTGATCGGCTCCCGCCACGCGAGCATCTCCGCCAGTTTTCCCGTGGTGATGCGCAACCCGGACCACTCGCGAATCCACTTGCTGTGAGTGCCAAGAACGTCGCCTTGCCTGGCCACAGCAACATAGATTCGCGCTCCCCATGGGTTCAGCAGGGTTGCCACGGCGGTTGCGAGTAACCACGGAGCTGCCTTCCGCAGGCGCTGGAAAGCGTCTGGCCGAAGGCTCGCGACCGCAGCATCGCCAAGCTCCAAAGCAACATAAGCGGCACAGATGCCCAGCCCGGCGATGAACCCCAAGTGCAGGTTGGCCCAAAAACACATGAGGATCGGAAGCAGCCACAACGCACCCCTCCCGGACCGATGGTAGTGCCATAGCAGGCTGAGGAACGCAGCGAAGAGAACCTCCGTGAACATCTCGACACGGGGCGCGGTGCGAGCCGCAATCAGGGGGACTGCGATCACCGCCAGAAGCGCTGTGACCGCACCACCACGGCGCAGCAGCAAGGCGACAGTTCCGACGCAGGCTGCGGCACCCAGCCAGGAAAGCAGCGAATAGCCACCCACGGCATACGCGCAATACAAGAGGACTTGCGAGAGCACCGGATAAATCCACTCCTGGCCGCGTGCCGTGTAGGAGAGGACGTCGGTAGACGGGATGCTGTGATGCTGCACGATCCATCGCCCTGTAGCCAACTGCCATCCCAAGTCCATGTCGGCTACGGTACGCAAACCGGCGATGAGTGCATACGTGAGGGCGAGCAAGCCGAGCATCATCGCAATGGAGAAAGCGGGTTGACGGGAAGAGCGCGATTTTGGCTGAGGAGACTTTTGCGTCCCGGAGTCTCTGAGACAACTCAGAACGCGGTCAATTGTGCCGGCACTGAACGCCATAAATGCATTATGCGCAGAGCCGAGCACGAGGTTCAACTAACGCCTCAGTTCCGTTGCGGCTTTTCTTTTGTCATTGGAGGCGAAAAAGAAAACGGCCGGGGAAAACCCCAGCCGTTTCATGAGGTAGTGCTGCAACAGCTTTATCCAACAAGCCGTTTCAGCCCTGCCTTACCGCCCTTCAAGTCGGAAAGACTAGAAGTCCCAGTCTTCCGGCGTGCAGGCGCAGACTCCCGATCCGCTGCCCAGGCCAGCGGCGTCCTCGGTGCCTACTATGAAACCGCACTCTTCCGGCAACAGCGCTTTCTCGACCGCTCCGAGGTTCGCGTCGTTGGCATTGGTTTCGGTAACGGCCCAGTCGAAAGAACCACCGGGGTCACTTGCGCCAAGGAACTCGTACTTCAGCGACTGAATGTGCGTCGCCGATACGCGGAGTCCGGCCGTCGACTTGACGGCGCTGCCAGCGTCCCAACCGTTAATGTTCGCGTCCGAAAAGATCTTGATGACGCCACGGTGGTTGATCTTCCCGGTCAGGGAGTTGCTCAGGAGTTCAGTATTCACGGATTCCGAGAGCAGGCCATCCTTGGATACGAAGCAGCCGCAGCACTCTTGCAGTTCCTGGCTGTCATCGAGTACGTAGATGTCGGCGTACAGGCTGTTGTCTGTGTTGCCGTCGTTAACGATACGCACGGTTGCATCCGGCGCACCCGGGTAATTTGCATTGGAGTAGTAGGTGGTGAAAAATACGCTGTTGTCTTGAGCGAACGCATTTCCCCCCAGCATCAGCGTGACTGCCAGAATCGGAAGCAGCAACAATCCGAGCTTTTTCATTTTTGATCCTCCTGTTTTTTTTCTTTTTTGTAGCGCCTAACTCTGGGGGGAGGGTCAGCTCTGGGCGCTAGCGGCACTCTGAACCTTTCTTGAGTTCTTTGCAATTACCCCTTTGACCTAAGTCAAGAACACTAGCCTCAAGAAACTACTACGTATGCATTAGTTCGCCCAGCACATAGGGCAGAGCATCCTTGGGCGGGAGTGTAAAGGATGTCCGGAGACATTTTGTAAAGGATGTCATGAGACTGAACACTGGTTTTGGCTTGAGTGGGGAATTCCTGCGTTGACCTTTTTTATCACAAACGCGATGTACGAGCCATCACAGACCTGCTCCCCAATCGGTGCCAAGATACCTCGACAGTGCACCATCGAGAACTGCGCCAGTCTCCAGAGACGAACGCATTTCCGGCCGCAAACTTTTCATCGCTATTTGACAACATATGGCCGAAGTCAGCACCCCCGCAAGTGCACGCCAAACAGCAAAATTCAATGCTAAGTCCTATCTTTTGAATATGTTGCCTATAACTACCTTACTATCATCGACTTAACTCATTTTGGGGTAGGGGGGGGTACCCCCCCTAATTTCTGAATTCTTACCGGCGAGTGGCCCACACCATTGGGAGTGCGGGGAACCCTGTCGTGCACTTCCTTTTACCGGTCTTTGCCCCGATCATCGGAGCAGCACAATCGCCGAAGACTCTCCACCCCAGCGGATTAAGCCCGCACGCATCGTTCCTTTCGAACTGACGTTTCCTTCGGAACTGATGATCTCGTGTGTCGATGGGGCGAGAAAACTACGGGGTGGAGGCTGGAAGATGATTACAGACCGACGTAGTTGCCTGCGGCATAAGGTGAATGGGCCCATCTTTGCCAGTTTCGATGGGGTCACGGGAGGCATGATTCTGGATCTCAGCGAGCAGGGCCTGTCCATGCAAACGGTCGTCCCCCTGGAAGCTGACCACTTTGTTCAACTCCACCTCGATCTGCCGGATTCGAACACCTACCTGGACGCCCACCTGGAGACGACTGGCTATATCGCATGGGCAGATGCTCTGGGTCGCGCCGGGGTGCGATTCTCCGAGCTCCCCGTGGAGGCGCGCCAGCGCTTGGATGAGTGGCTGGCACTCAATGACACAGCGCCCAGTCGCAAGGCGCCTAAACTTACCTTCGACCGAGTGCCTGGGCTAGGCTTGGGCAGCAAATCTCCAGGCAGTGGAACTTACCAGCCGCGATCCATTAGCTTGGAAGCCGAAGCTGGTAGTTTGGAAGCCGAAGCCGGCACTGCAGGGACCCCTGGCCGTCCACCGGTCTCGACCTCAATTCAGTACGAGTTCAACTCGCTTGGGTCGGATCTGAATACTGCGCTGCGGGTGATCGGCGAACGCGCGCGGACGCTCTTACGCGGCGCTGGCGCGGCCATCGCCATCGCCGACAACGGTCCTATGATGTGCCGGGCCAGCGTCGGAACTGGCGGACCGCCGCTCGGAACCCGCGTAGATGTCAACTCGGGTTTTTCCGGGGAGTGCATACGTACAGGAAAAACCCTGCGTTGCGACGACGCCGAGACCGATCCCCGCATCGAAGCCGTGATGTGCCGGCGACTCGGTATTCGCTCGATAGTGGCCGCACCCATCCGCTACGAGCGCGAGGTCGTCGGAGTGCTGGAGGTTTTCTCGCCGCAGTCCTCTGCTTTTGACGAGGGCGATCTCGCGGTTCTGGAGCGTCTGGCACAGACCGTGCTCCTCATGGTGAGCCACACGCAACCTTTCAAGCGCGGTTAGCTGGCAGTCGCGACTCCGGTAAATTCGTTGCAATGCTTACGGAACTCGGAGAGGCTCATGGAACCCAATCGCCATCGACCTGCCATCCTTAGTGTAGCTTTGTCTCTGCCAGCACGGCGGTTTCCGCCAGCGGAAGCCACACTTGAAAACGTGTGTCACCGGGCTTCGAAGTCACCTGAATATTGCCTCTGTGTTTCTTCACAATGCGCTGAACCGTGTCGAGGCCCAGCCCCGTTCCCTCCCCTACTCCTTTGGTTGTGAAGAATGGTTCAAAGATGTGCGGTTTGACCTCAGGCGAAATTCCGGGACCGTTATCGCCGATTTCCACGACCACGCACCTGTCATCGCGATAAGTTCGGACTCGAAGCTCGCCCTTTCCACCCATCGCATCGATGGCGTTATCGATGAGATTAGTCCACACCTGATTGAGCTCGCTTCCGAATGAATTCACGAGGAACGGAATGCGCTGATAGTCGCGCTGCACAACTACTCCGCCTTTGAGCTTGTGGTGCAAGATGGTAAGTGTGGTTTCCAGGCTCTTCACGATATCAACATTTTGTACCGGAGCCTGGTCCATGTAGGTGTATTCCTTAATCGCGCGGACGAGATCAGAAATTCGCGAGGTACTGCTCTCGATTTCGTTCAGCAGGTTCGCTACCTCGACCGAGGCGGCAATCCTCACCAGAGCGGCTCGGGCAGTGCCGGCATCGAGGGCCGCGAACAATGATTCCAGCGCTTCCGGTTTGATGTTCTTCCTTGCCAGATCGGCCGCCAGTTGCCATAAGTCGTTCTGCCCATGGCTGCGCAATAAGGAATCGACCTGTTCTTCCAGATCGCTGGCAGTCAGCGCATCAGGTGGAGGTTGATCGCTCTGGATGAACGAAGTCTCCAGCTTTTCGATTTCTGCTTTCTGCGCAGAAGTGAGATCGCGCCTGCCCAGTTCAAGACTCGCGTCCTTGATTTTCTTCAGGATGTCGCGCAATTGGCCGGCGGCACGTTTCGCGGCGGAAGCAGGGTTATTGAGTTCGTGAGCCAAGCCCGCGGAAAGCTTGCCCAAAGCGGCCAATCGGTCTCGTTGTTGCTCGATCCGAGTGGTTTCGCGGATCCGGTCGGCCATCAGGCCCACCAGGCGCTTGGCCAACTCCGGCATCTTCTGCACGAGATCCGGAAACAGTGCGGCCGGAAATCGCAAGATGCGGCTATCCGTGACTGCCCGACCATTCAGGGTAAACTGCTTCATCCTTGAAAACGGAAGCACTCCAGTGACATCGCCCGCCGTCAGAGAAAAAGCTACAGTTTCGCCGCTCATCTCCCCGTGGAGCTCAAGTTGCCCCTCAAGGATCACAAACATTGCATCCGCGGGAGTGCCCTGGCGCAAGTAGGTGTCGCCCGCCTTATAGCGGAGTTCTTGCGCCTGGGTGATGAACCAGGCGATCTGATCTTCCGGCAAATCCGCGAACGCTGGGACGAGAAGGAGCTCTGAATTTTCGACCATTTATACTTTGCTCAAATACTGATGGATGAACTGCACCGCCACTGAGCCTTCGCCGACACCCGACGCGACCCGCTTCACCGAACCATGCCGCACATCCCCCACCGCGAAGATGCCCGGAATGTTTGTCTCGAGCAGGAATGGATCACGGTCGAGGGTCCAGCCTTTGGGGCGTTGTCCGCCGCCGATAAGATCGGGACCGGTCAAGAGGAATCCCCGTTCATCCCGTTCAACCAGATCTCCCAGCCAGTCCGTGCGCGGCAGCGCTCCAATAAAGATGAACATCGAACTCGCCGGCACCCGCTCCACCGTATTGTTGTCAGAACATAGCACCGAAATCTCATCCAGACGCGTTTCACCATGGGCTTCGGCCACGCTGGCGTGGGCCCACACCTGAATGTTCGGAGTCTCTTTAATCTGATCGATCAGATACTGCGACATGGTGGCGGCCAGAGAACTGCCGCGCACCAGCATGACGACGCGTTCCGCATATCTGGCGAAGTTCATAGCGGCTTGGCCCGCCGAATTTGCACCACCCACGACGTAGATGACTTCACCCTTGCAGGACAGGGCTTCCGTTGCGCCGCCGCCGTAGTAGACTCCGGCACCCTGCAGCCGATCGATTCCGGGAGCTTCCAGCCGGCGCCACTGTACTCCGCTCGCGATCATCAGCGCGTGGCAGGAGATCTCGTTACCGTCAGCGAGCTTGATGATGCGATAAGAGCCTTCGGTGCGCACGCCGACCGCTTCCTGCGGAGCCAGAATCTCCACTCCAAAGCGCTGAGCCTGCACGACCGCGCGCCGGGCCAAATCATTACCACTGAGCCCCGCCGGAAATCCGAGATAGTTTTCAATCCGCGAACTCATGCCCGCCTGGCCTCCCGGCGCTTCGCGCTCAATCATCACCGTATGCAATCCCTCCGACGCGCCGTAAACCGCGGCCGCCAGACCCGCCGGTCCACCACCAACAATCGCCAAATCGTAGAAGTCGGTTTGCGCACGCGTCCGCAAACCGACTTTTTGCGCCACATCCGCGGGCAGGCTCTC
Organism: uncultured Acidobacteriaceae bacterium; assembly: GCA_963779995.1. Lineage (GTDB taxonomy): Bacteria > Acidobacteriota > Terriglobia > Terriglobales > Acidobacteriaceae > Acidiflorens. The sequence continues at coordinate 404,621 of CAVZZY010000005.1, forward strand.
CAGAAGCTTCGTTCCATCGGGGAAGAGCACGACCGGGAGACTGGCGGCTTCCGGACCCAGAGCCTCCAGGAGACGCTTGGTTTCGGGATCATTGGCGGAAGATTCCACGTCGATCCACTGATAGGGAACGCGATTGCGGGCCAGGAAGTCCCGCAACTCATACGATTTCGGCGACCACCGGGTGCCGAGAACCCGGATCCCCTGGAAGGCCGGCCGGCAGGAAGCTTGCCAATCGTCGAGCAAGTCATTCAGCTGCGGATACAGATGCTCGGCCGGGGGATCCCAGGGCTTCAAAAAGAAGTAGTTGATGCTGGCTTGATTGATGGCGCTGATCGCGGCGTTTGTGTCGGCATATGCGGTGAGCAACGCCCGCTTGGCATCGGGATAGATGTGCATTGCTTCCTGCAAAAATGTGACTCCGTCCATCCGAGGCATGCGCTGGTCTGCGAGCATCAAGGCCACGCTGTCATTGCGCACCTTCAGCTGTTTCAACAGATCCAATGCCCCGTCGGGAGAATCGCTCCCTATGACGCGATACTCGGCACCGTACTCGGAGCGCAAGTCACGCTCAATCGCCCGCAAAACATCGGAGTCGTCATCGACACTCAGCAAGATCGGTTTCGGCATGTTTCGGTCTCAGCCCAGATGTAGAACCTGAATCCTGGGCGCGCATTCAAGCTGCAAGCTCGCCTGCCTCGATCTCGTCCACATAGCACCAGATCCAACTTTCTCCCGGTTCAATCGAGCGCATAAGCGGATGTTTGGTGTGGTGGAAATGCTTGGTGGCGTGCTTGTTCTTGGACGAGTCGCAACAGGCCGCATGTCCGCAGATCAGGCACATACGCAGGTGGACCCAAGTATCGCCAGTCTTAACGCAGTCCTCACACACATGCTTGTTGGTCTGTCGTATTTTGATCTGGTCAAGGTGAGTGCATCCTTCGGGCATCGGTTCCTCCTTCGTTTACGAGCGAAAAAACAATATAAAGTCATTCCGCGATGAGCAGGTTCTCGGCAAAGGGCCACTGCTCGTCAATCCACTGTGCCTGACAGACAAAGCCGGAAGCGCGCGCCATTTGGAAGACTTCTTCCGCCGAGTACTTGTGGCTGCTCTCCGTCCAGATGGTCTCTCCCTCGAAAAACTCGACGCGCAGATCCGCTGCGGGGATGTGCACCGTCTGCCGCCGCCTTGATCGCAGATGCATTTCGACGCTCCGGGCGTGGTGATTGATCCTGGCTACGTGGTCGAATTGGCCCAAGTCAAAATCGGCATCGAGCTCACGATTGATGCGGGCCAGCAGGTTGAGATCAAAAGCGGCGGTCACTCCCAGGTCGTCGTCGTAGGCCTTGAGCAGTTGTGTGCCGGGCTTTTCCAAATCGGTTCCCAGAAGAAGCGAATCGCCGGATTCGAGGATACGGCGAACCTCCGTCAGGAACTTCACCCCGGCGGGCCGATCGAAATTCCCGATGGTGCTCCCCAGAAAGAGAACGAAAAGGTGTCGGCCGCGCTGCCGCCGTGCTGCGACCTCCAGCAAACCGTCAAGATACTCGCGTTCAAATCCCACGATGCTGATCGAATCAATGTCGCTGAGTTCGCGCTCGCACATGGCCAATGCTGAGCGGGATAATTCGACTGGATAATAGAATGTTGGCTCCCGTCGGCTGAGCGCCTCGAGTATCCAGCGAGTCTTCTTGCCACTGCCACTGCCTAGTTCGGCCACGGCGACCGGAGAGTCCAGGTGGCCGACGATCTCACACGCATGTCGTCGCAGCAAACGCTCATCGGCTCGCGTGAGTCCGTACTCGGGCAGATGAGCGATCACTTCAAAGAGCGCCGAGCCCACATCGTCGTAGAGGTACTTCGAGGGGAGTTCTTTCTGCCCCGGCCGCGTAAGCCCGGCGCGCACGTCAGCAGCGAATTCGTATGCGGCATTGGCCGTAATCGCATGAACCAGCATTCCTGGACTCCTTTCGATCATGATTCGATAATCAGCGGCGTACGCAGCGGAAACCCGCGTACACATATTGGTAATGAGCCTGGAACCAGTTTCGGAACGTGGGCCGCAGCATGCACGCGGCGGTACGCGCCGAACCACCCTTCATGACGAAATGCTTACCATCAAAGAAATCAGCCGAGTACCCGCGGTAAAACGGAAATGGCTCGAAGCCAGGAAACGGACCGAAAACGGTGGAAGTCCATTCCCAGCCGTTGCCCAACATATCGTGGACGCCGAAAGCGCTCTGGCCTTGTGGAAACGAATTCACCGGCACCGGATTCCAACGATGAAAATCAAAATTTCCGAGGCTGGAATTGGGCGCCTCATTGCCCCACGGGTAAACTCTTGTCTGTCCATTGAGAGTGCCGCAGGCGGCACGCTGCCACTCCGCTTCCGTGGGGAGTGACTCCGCTGCCCATCTGGAATAGGCCAGAGCTTCAGCGCGACTCACATACACAGGCCAGTCCAGCGGCAGCGGCACTTCGTTGAACATTGTGCGGCAAAACCAGTGATTGACTTGTTGCTTCCAGAACAACGGATGAGAAATCTCATGACCCGTCTTCCAGTCCCAGTCATCGTCGTCCCAGAAGGCCCGTGTCTCATAGCCGCCGGCCGACATGAACTCGAGATACTGCCGGTTTGTCACCTTGTACTGATCGATCTCAAATGCAGGAACTTCCACCTGGTGAGCCTCAAATTCATTGTCCCAGCCAAAGCTTTCGCCCCGCGGGAGACCCAGTGTCACGACACCGGCAGGAACGGAAACCATCCCGTGGGCGACTGGCGGACCCGCGAGATTCGATGATTCGCGTTCCCGTACTTTCATATCGAGCGGCAACTGTTGCAGCATGTAAGCCAGCGTTTCGGCGTGCATCAGTCGATGCTCAACCGCGACGTTAAGCAAAGTGGACAGTGGAAAACCGCTGTCTGTCGCGGAGTGTGGCTCGCGAATTACCTTCTCAAGATGCTTGTTGAAGGCGCTGCGGACACTGCCCACATAATCGCGGACCGCGTCCACGGAGGGCCAGTCAGAGGGCGCATCGGTTGGGAGTCCGCCGCCAACTGGATCGATGCCGAAGGCAAACAGCCGATCATATTCGGGATGTTCGCTCTTCAGTCCGAAGGCGCGTTCGTTCAGCAGATTCCAGTCAAATGCTTCGAGGTGTCCCACATAGAAGATGATGCGGTGACGCTCCGGAATCGGCCGCTCATAGAGCGAGCCGGTGCGCACCAAGCTGAAAAGTGCATCGCTTCGCTGGCGAGCATCGGACATCCGCTTCATGAGCTCATGAGGAACTACGACGCTTTCTTCTGCAGCAAGCATTCGGCGCTCCCGGTCTGGTCACGATGATTGGAAGAATGATCCCCTGTAGGCAAGCCGACCCCCGACTTTGCCACGAGAGATTTGTTTAGATGACGAGTGGCGTCGGGCCGTTGCAGGACAGTTAATTATTATTTCGAAGCCATTGGAGGCTCCAAAAAGCGCGATCCAGGGAAGTACCCCTGAGAGTGATGCGGCTGCGTCACTGTCGTGGTGATCTGGGCGACAATGGCACTGGGATCCAGGTGATCAAACGATGGAAATCCGACCCGCAACAATTTCCATCGTCTATTTTTCCCGGAGCAGGACCACGTCGGAAATGTTATGGGTGCGGGCCACAGCCAGAGTTTTCCCATCCGGCGACCACTGAAATTGGGCGATATTTTCCGAGGTGAAGTTCGTGATCGGATGTCCGGGCGAGCCATCAAGGGGCTGTACAAAAATGTTATCCACGCCCTGATCACGAATAATGTACGCCACCGATTTTCCGTCGGGAGTGAAGGTCAGGGCGTTGGTGAAGCCGCCTCCGCCGATGGCGAGGCGAGGATCGGGCTGAATCAGGCGGGGGGATTGCGAATTTGCGTCAAGGCTAACCAATGCCAGCTTGCTCGCGGCTCCCTGTGAGTTGTCGGGGGTGTTTATATCCGCGTTGAAAGCCAGCCACTTTCCATCCGGCGAAATGGCCAGGCCCGCCCCCAGTCCGTACATGCCCGGAACATCGCTCGAGGGAACAGGTTCCGGTTCGCCACCTTCCAGACGTACTCTCATCAACGGGTGCTCCGCTCTCCCGCGATAGTAGTAAACCGATTTCCCATCCGGAGAGCACGCAGGACGATAGTCGAAAGTTCCTTTGGTGAGTTGGGTTGGGTTGGAGCCGTCGGCATTGGCTCGCCAGATCCCCGTGTGGTTTGTGCCCCCGTGGAAAGCCCAGGCGAGAACCAGGTAGCGATCTCCGCAGCGTGCCATGTCCACGATCCAGGAGTTCGGATCGTTGAGCACGGTGGTTGGCTGTCCTCCATCGGCGTTGATCCTGCGGATACTTTGTCCGTCGGAAATGAACAGCTTTCCATCGGCTGTCCAGGCGACAGACGCTACGTCCTGTGCTTGCGCCATAGGTTCGACGGGAACATTCGTTTGCGTCCCCGCGCCGGGAAGCAGATTTAGACTGCGAGTGACTCTTTCCTGGACGGTGGCGGCAGTCTTGCCGTCCGCGGAAAGAGTCAGCGTCGAGTAGCTGTTTGTATCCCGGGTGACGGGCTGGACTTGTCCGCCAGCGCGGCCAACCAGGCCGATTTGCGAGCGTAGATAACTGGGCCCCTTTTCCTCGTACATGGCAAGAAGCCATTGCCCGCCTGGCAACCACGCGAGATTGTCCGCCAATTCGTTCTTAAAGGAAGCAAAAGTCTGGACTTGCTGGCTGGCAACATCGAACATCTTGATCGTGCTGAGAGCATCGCCCAGGGTGTAAACGCTGTAGGCAATTCGCTTCCCATCCGGTGACCAGCTCAGGGATTCAATCGAATCCTCCGTGGTAAGGGGCGCGATGCGCAGGATGGTTTCTTCGCTGCCGTCGAGATTGGCCGTTAGTAAGCGATACTTGCCGATATCAGGATCATTGTCGCGAACGTACGCCATGCGGCGGCCATCCGGTGAGAATGTAACGCCTCTATCAACGTCCCGGACAATGCTCTGCGGCGTGCCGCCCAGTACCGGAGTACGGTAAAGATCCCACTCGCTCTGCGTGCCGATTCCGGCTTTTCGAAAATAAACGTAATTCCCGTCCGGCGAGAAGGCCAGAGACCTGTAGACGGCTGCCGCTGGAGGGACAATCTGCGTGTCGCTGCCGGTCGGCACGTTGCGCAGCCACAGGCTGTGCAGGCCATTATCATTCTGCACGTTCAAAACGTACTTGCCGTCCGGAGATATCGCAGCCTCTTGCGCTTTGCCCGTGTTCGTCACCTGCGTGATGGTGAAATTCTGAAACGGGGTTGGACCGCTGCGGGTGACGAGCGAGTAGATTCCGAAGCCGCCCGCGGCGAGCAGGAGCAAAGCCACCGCAATGACGGCCACAAGGCCAAACTTGTGCTGTCGCGCCACCGCGCTCACGCTCGAACCACTGGCAGTGACTTGAGGAGACGAGGCCTGAACTGGAACCGCGCCAGTTCCGCCCGGCGGCGGCGACCATGATGATGATGACGACGCAGTCTGCGGTGCCGGGCTTTCTGTCGATTCCTGCGGCGGCGCGGCAATCCGCTGACCGGAGCCGCTGTCCCGCTGCAGCCGCTTCAAGTCGCTGCGGATCTCCGAGGCGTGCTGGTAGCGCAGGTCCCGGTCCTTCTCGAGAGCCTTATTGATGATCTCCTCCAGCCTCGATGGCACATCGGGATTAAGACGAAGAGGCTGTACCGGCGCGCGATTCAGGATGGCGTCAAAGATGGTGGCCGATGTGTCACCCCGAAAGGGCACAGCGCCGGTGACCATTTCGTACAACACAGCGCCGAAGGAAAACAGGTCGGTGCGCACATCGAGTTCTTTGCCCTTCGCCTGCTCTGGCGACATGTACGCCACGGTGCCAACGGCTGTCCCCGGACTGGTGAGGTATTCAAGGCTGACGCCTGCGGTTGCTTCAATGGCTGCGGCGTCTGCCCTTCCTGTCGCCGGCGTCAGCTTGGCGAGCCCGAAATCGAGGATCTTGGCGTGCCCCCGCTTGGTGACGAAGATATTGGCCGGCTTGATGTCGCGATGAACGATGCCTTCGCTGTGGGCGGCATCGAGCGCATCGGCAATTTCAATGGCTAAGGCCAGAGCGGTGTCAATCTCCAGCGGCCGCCCCGCAATGCGGTGCTTCAGCGTCAGCCCGTCCAGAAACTCCATGGCAATGAAACGCTTGCCTTCATGCTCGCCGATTTCGTAGATGGTGCAGATATTGGGATGGTTCAAAGCGGAAGCAGCGCGAGCCTCGCGGCGGAATCTTTCCAGCGCCTGCGGATCTTGCGCGACATCCTCGGGAAGGAACTTGAGCGCCACAAATCGGCCGAGCGAGGTGTCCTCGGCCTTGTAGACAACACCCATGCCGCCGCCGCCCAACCTCTCGATGATGCGGTAGTGCGAGATGGTCTGGCCGATCATTCGGGAGCTGCCCGGCTTTCGGGTCGCTTCATCTTACGGATGCGGCATCCGCTAGTCAATTTCTTGCAGCGCGCCTGATAGAGCTGCGGCAGGCGGCAGCAGTCTAAGAAATCTCATGTAAGGGATGTCTCGACCTTGACCGGCAACGGTCCCTGGGACTACCGCCGCGTGTTGGCGCCGGCGGCGGACTCATCCCGTCAGCTGCAATCGGGAGCAACGGCGTAATTCACGCATTGCGACGCGTCACTTCCCACGTACCAAATTGCGGACATGTCAGTCTGATTGGCGAAAGCGTCAAACCAGAAAATCCAGTCGAAACCGCCAAAACCGATGGGAGTTCCAAAACCAATCTCATCAGCCCAATCGTTGGGATTGCAAGTCGTTCCGGAATACAGGACGGCGTCAAACGGATAGGTGCCCGGGTTGGCAACTGAAATCATAACTCCCTGGTAGCTGGCGCCGCTTTGCTTGTGCCAACATCCTTGGAACGTCGCCCCGGGTCCTGAGGAGGGTGGCGGGGCGGCGGCCACCGTCAGCTTCAATTTGGCGCTCCGGGAAGTGCCGGCATGACTGGCTGTCACCTCCATAGGGTAGGTTCCAGGGGCCGCGCTGCTAAGAACGGTGATCTCGGCCGTGGAGGTCCCGGTTCCTGGAGCGGGAATCACTGTAGGAGTAAGGAACACCGAAACCCCCGCAGGCACATTCGAGACAGTCAATTCTAGGGCATGATCGTATCCTGTCGTCACCTTGGTTTTAACCGTGACCGATCCGGACTGCCCGGCGGTGATCGTGACGCTGGCTGGATGTACCGCGACCGTAAAAGGAGACGTGGTCTCGGGCGTGACGCTGAGCGAAGTCCCCGCGGAGGTCCCCCTGTAAAGCGCGCTGATGGCAACCGTGGTAGCGGCTTTGACGGGTGATATCGCAGCCGCGACCGTCGTGCTGGTCTGGCCGGAAGGAATTCTCACGGTCGCGGGAGTTGCGATGACGCTCGCGTCAGAACTTTGCAGTTGCACGGCGATGCCGCCGTCGGGAGCAGGCTGAGTCAGGTTAACCGTGATTTTAGTGGGAGCGCCGCCCACCAACTGGGCAGGGCTTAGCGTTACGCTGGCCACTTCGGCACCGCTGACAAGCGTGCCGGTGGCGCGGGCACTCTGGGTGGCAGCGGTTCCGGAAAAATTGCCGGAGCTCATTCGCTGCGAGCCCGAGCCGCAACCCGCCAGACCCAGGAGGGCCCCCGCCAGTACGATCCGCGATACATGCATTTGTTTTTGAAGGATCAACACGTTGGCACCCCTTATGTGAAAATCGGAAGGAAACCAATTTCGTTCGATTCTCACATAGCCGCGGAGCCAACCGCATACTCGGAAGTGCACCCGACGTTCGCCATTGGGAATGTCTCGTGAGCTGGCAGAAAGAGTTGGGCCGCGCGGCTAACAATCGCAATGGCCTGCCCATTGAACAAACCTGCGGTATTCCGAAGCCCTTCCGATCGACTTCACTAACTTTCTGCCTGGTCAGGCTTTTTTCAGCAGGCGCGTAACGCCGACCAAAATTACCGCGCCAATAAATGCCACAACGATGGAACCTATCACGCCGCCTCCGGGCCAGATTCCCAAGAGTCCGAAGACCCAGCCGCCCACAACGCCGCCGAGGATTCCGAGAATGATGTCCACGAGTACGCCGTAGCCACCGCCCTTCATGACCTGGCCAGCAAGCCAACCTGCGATCAGTCCAACCACAATCCAGGTGATCAATCCCATGCCCATCCTCCTGTCCGCGCTTTAGGCCGGCATTTCCGATTTGCCCCCGGCCCGCCCGAAAAATATAACACTTGGGTTAGACGCCACTGGCCTTAAACACTCGTCTGCAAGACAGAGCCGACCCGATGCCTGCCATTGACAGTCGCTCGTCCTTCCGTATCTAATTGTTGCCTTCCAAACCAGTGCTATTTCTGAGGCAGGCCAAACCAACGGGAATGGGGCAAACTGCATGCATCTGAAAAGCGGCGCTTGGGCGTTGTTGGGCGTGATGCTGGTGGCAGGGTTTCACGGGCAGAAGGTTCAGGGGCAGACGGGTAACGTCGTCCACTACACCACCACCATCGACAACGTGAAGTATCTGTTCGCCACCGCCGACCCGGTGGCGCGTCTGAAGTCGGGCGACATCCTCGATACCAACACCCTCGACTGCTTCGGGAACGCGCTCCGGAAGCCCGGCGACACGCTCAGCATGTCCAAGGGCGATAATCCACTGGCCGGACCATTTTTCGTCGAGGGTGCGGAGCCCGGAGACACGCTGGCCGTCAAGATTCTTGATCTGCAGGTCGATGGCGACACTGGGGTGGGCGCGTTCGCCCCCGGATTTGGCGCCATCAACGAGACCAACTACACGCCCATGCTGCATACGCCGCTTCCCGAGCGCGTCTGGTTCTATCACATCGATCACGCCGCAAACACGGCCACCTTCAAGGCGCTCGATTCTGATTTCTCGGTGAAGATTCCCATGCATCCTTTCTTCGGCTGCATCGGAGTCGCGCCCGCCAATGGTGAGGCGCGCAGTTCAGTGGTCCCCGCGGAATTTGGCGGCAACATGGACTCGCCCGAAGCCAGCGTCGGCAACACCGTGTACTTTCCGGTGAATGTCAAGGGAGGATTGTTCTACATCGGCGACGGCCACGCCGCCATGGGCGATGGAGAAGTCGCCGGCACCGCCATCGAGGTTCCGCTGAAGGCACGGGTGCAGTTGAGCGTGATCAAAGGCCGCACCATCGCCTGGCCCCAGTTCGAGAACGCCGACGCCATCATGACCGTGGGCGCCTATCGTCCGCTGGATGACGCCGTGCGCATCGCTTTCACCGAATTGGTGCACTGGATCCACAGGGACTACGGTTTGTCGGAACTCGATGCTTATGAGTTGCTATCGCAAGTCGCGAGGATTCATCTCAACGAAATGGTGGATCCAAACTACGTGGTGGTGGCCTCTATAGAGAAGAAATATTTGCCCGCGAAAAAGAAGTAGATCCAATGCGACCGCGGGCGTCATTCCCAGCACCCAGCCTTGCGCGCACGTAAGAGGTTTGCGGTGACCATGAGCATACAACCCACACCGCCGCCCGGACCGGATCACCTGCAATCAGGCCGACCCGCACCGCAGACGCGGAATGGCGGCTGGCTCCGTCTGTTTCAAGGCATAAGGCCGCTTACTCGCGGGGGAGCGGCTCGCGATGCCCTGGCCGGATTCCAACTGGCGGCGATGAACGTCCCGCAGGCGCTGGGCTACACCAAGATTGCCGGCATGCCAGTAGTCACGGGGTTTTACACGGTGTTGCTTCCGCTGCTGGCGTTTGCGGTCTTCGGTTCCTCGCGCTACCTGGTGGTCTCTGCCGATTCGGCGACTGCTGCCATTCTTGCCGGGAAGCTTGAGGGCATGGCCCCCATCGCAAGCGCCAGATATGTGGCGCTGGCATCGACGGTCGCTCTGCTCACCGCCGGATTTCTGCTGCTGGCCCGAGTCCTCAAGCTCGGCTTCCTGGCCGACTTCTTGTCGCAGACCGTGCTGACAGGGTTTCTCACCGGAGTTGGATTTCAGGTGGGCATCGCCGTGCTGGGCGAGATGGTCGGCCTGGAAGTGCACTCCAACCGGACGGTTGGACAACTCCTCGAGGTCTTCCGCAGCCTGCCCCAGGTCCACCTTCCGACCGTCATTATCTCGGCAGCAGTTGTGACAGGCGTCTTTGCCTTCAGACGGTTTGCTCCCAAGGTGCCCGGCGCGCTGATCGCGGTCGCCGGCGCAATCGCCGCGAGCGCAGCTTGGGATTTGGCAGGGCACGGCATCGCCATCGTCGGGCCTGTCGTTGGCGGGCTTCCGCATCTAGGATTGCCCGATGTGCACTGGAAGGACGCCGTGCCCCTGCTCGGCGTGTCCGGCTCCTGCCTGGTGATGATCGTTGCCCAGAGCGCGGCTACCGCACGTTTCTACGCTGGGCGCCACCATCAGCACTTTGACGAAAACGCAGACCTGGTCGGTCTGTCTGCGGCCAACGCCGCGGCAGCGTTGAGCGGGACGTTTGTGGTGGACGGCAGCCCTACTCAAACCGCCATGGTCGAAAGCTCCGGCGGTCAGAGCCAGCTTGCCCAGGTGGCTACCGCAATAGCGGTTGCTTTCGTCCTGCTCTTTCTGACCAAGCCTGTGCAATACCTGCCACGTTGCGTGCTGGGCGCCATCGTATTTTTCATTGCGGTTCGTCTAATCGACGTTCGCGGCTTGCGCGAGATTCGGCGCGAGAGTCCCGGAGAATACGCTTTGGCCTTGTTTACTGCGGCCGTCGTGGTGCTGGTGGGCGTGGAGCAGGGTATCCTGCTGGCCATGGTGCTGTCGCTGCTCCGGATTGTGCGGCACAGCTATCGTCCGCACACCGGAGTCCTGGTCATAAGCAAAGGTGATGCCTGGCACTTGGTCCCCGCCGTTCCCGGCGCGGCAACGGAGCCGGGGTTGGTGATCTATCGCTTCGGAGCAGCGCTCTTCTATGCCAATGCCAGCCTGTTTGCGGAGGAGATTCGCGGCTTGGTTGGGCCCGCTCCTTCTCCCGTGCGCTGGCTGGTCGTCGATGCCGAAGCGATCACGAATGTGGATTACACGGCCGCAAGGATGATGCGACAACTTCAGCAAGAACTGGTCCACTGCGGCGTCGTATTGGTGCTCGCACGCGTGCCTCTCTCTCTAAGAGAAGACGTAGACCGGCACTTCTTGACGGAGGTCATCGGCCCGGCGCGGTTTTTCGACCGCCTGCACGATGCCCTGGCCGCATTCGGAGAACTCAAAGACCGGCTTCCGCATCCACTGCCGGGCCGCTAATCTTGTTACTCGTTATCCAGGTATTCGTCGGGCACGTCGTCTTCGGGCACCTCGTGCGTGCGAACTTCCTTCTCGTCAGCGTCCCCAGCGCTCTCCACGCCAGCTACAACGCCGGCTTCGAATGCGTTCCCTTCTTCGATTAACTCGTCCACACTCTCTGAATCCGCAGCTTCGACGTTGGATAATCCCTGCAGATCTCCCGATTGCCCCGCCGACTCCGATCGGAATCCCTGGAGTCCAAATGCCGCAGTACCCAAGTTCTGACTTTTTCCTGGAGCCCGTCTTCCCAGGGCACCCGCAGCCTTCGCGCCGGCTGTCCTCTTTCCGGGGGCTTTCACTTTCACCGCCGCCTTTTTCAAAGCGGGCTTTTTCTTCTCTACTCTTTTCTTCGGGGACGTCGTCTTCTTAGCCAGTTTCTTTCTGACCGTCTTCTTTACCCGCCCCTTCTTCGCGGCAGTTTTCTTCAACTTTATGGGCTTCTTCTTGGTTTTCTTTTTAGCGGCCATAGGCGCAGTCTACCACCGGTACGGCAGCGCACCCAAAACCGAGTCACGCGCGTACCCCGACCTAGTGAAGACACCTGGGAGGACTACGCCACGCGTCGAGTACGCGGACACCCGGTTACTCGCCTCGCGTTTTTTTCAGGAAAGTTCCCTCCTGGAGTTCCGCGAATGCCCGCTGCAGTTGCTCTTGGGTGTTCATCACGATCGGCCCGTACCACGCCACCGGCTCCTCAAGAGGTTTTCCTGAGACGAGGAGGAACCGGATTCCGTCGTTGCCCGCTTGCACCGTGACCTCGTCGCCTCGATCAAAAAGGACAAGTGAGCGATTGTCTGCTTCCACGGGAGGCGTCGTATCCAACCATTTTACCGCTTCCGTCGGCACCGCCAGCGGACCGGATGCGTTGCAGAACTTCCCCGTCCCGGCGAAAACGTATGCGAAAGCGTGGCGAGTCGTCTCCACCGGCAAGGTCTTTCTTTTGCCGGGAGCGACCGATATATCCAGGTAGATCGGTTCGGCGGCAATCCCATCCACGGGGCCAGTCTTGCCCCAGAAGCTTCCGCAGACGACTCGCACATGGGTGCCGTCGTCGTCTTTGATCTCCGGGATATCCAACGCTTTCACTTCCTGATAGCGTGGCGCGGTCATCTTGAGCGATGCCGGAAGATTCGCCCACAACTGAAACCCATGCATCCGGCCAGATTGGTCGCCCTTTGGCATTTCCTGATGGATGATGCCGCTGCCCGCCGTCATCCATTGCACATCGCCGGCGGCGATGGCGCCACGGTTTCCCATGCTGTCGCCATGCTCGACCGTTCCCGCAAGCACATAAGTGACGGTCTCGATCCCGCGGTGAGGATGCCAGGGAAATCCCGCCAGATAATCCTCGGGAACATCATTCCGGAAATCATCCAGCAAAAGGAATGGGTCGAAGTCCTTGGTGGCTCCGAAGCCAAACGCGCGGCGCAGATGCACGCCCGCTCCCTCAAGAGTTGGTTTCGACTTGATCACGCGCTTAATCGGTCGAATGGACATACCGGCCTCCAGTTCAAAAAGTGTTTGGATGCCGATTAGACTCCAGGGATTCTCAGACCCCGCAACCTACCCTCCGTTAGCCGACGACGCAGCGATGCGATTGGTTCTGCATACCAGAGAGTTCCTGGTTGATCAGTGCATCCTGACGTTATGTTCGCCGATGACCTTGAATACCGACAAAAGATTGGTCACGCCCAGAAGCTGCCGAATCCGTTTGCCTAGGTTGATGAGTTCTAAACTGCGGCCTGCCGACTTGGCGGAAACGTACAGTCGTACCACCGTACCGAGGCCCGTGCTGTCCATGTGGGTCAGATCCGTCAAGTCCAGGACGATTCGTTTGGAGCCCGGAATCAGTTGGCTGACCTCAAGGTAGAGAAGATCGTTGACACCCGCAACCAACTTGCCGCTGCATCGCACAACCGCAGCGTTGCCGGTACGGTCAACGTCAAGCGTCAGGTGGTTCGCGGTTGCTTCATCAGACATCAGAACTTACCTGGTCGAAACATACCAACGGTTTGAAATATATGCCGAGCGATTGTCACATATCGGGGTGGGGAATGAAACACCGTATCGGGGTGCAGTGCTGGTGAAATGGCCATTCCATTGACGCGCCATGGGCTGCTCCGTAAGATGAAACGACCTGACAGCGGACCGTTCGATGATTGGCCAAACCATCTCGCACTACCGCGTCGTCGAGAAGCTCGGCGGCGGCGGCATGGGTGTGGTGTATAAGGCCGAGGACATCGAACTGGGACGCTTCGTGGCCCTGAAATTCCTGCCCGATGAACTGTCGCGGGACGCGCAAGCGCTGGAGCGCTTTCGCCGCGAGGCTCGCGCCGCGTCTGCCCTGAATCATCCCAATATTTGCACGATCTACGAAATCGGCAAACACGGCGAACAGACTTTCATTGCCATGGAGTTTCTGGACGGCGTGACGCTGAGGCATCTGATCGCGGGAAAGCCGTTGGATAACGAGACTGTGCTCTCGCTGGCCATGGAGATGGCCGACGGATTGGATGCGGCGCATTCCCAGGGCATTGTCCACCGCGACATCAAGCCCGCCAACGTCTTTGTCACCAAGCGCGGCCACGCCAAGATTCTGGATTTCGGGTTGGCCAAGGCGTTGCCCACCAGTTCTTCCAGTCCGGCTGCATCGGTCAACGCGATGACAGCCACGTTCGATGAGCAACACCTCACCAGTCCCGGGTCTACGCTGGGCACAGTTGCCTACATGTCTCCGGAGCAGGCGCGGGCCAAGGAGGTGGATGCGCGCAGCGACCTGTTTTCCTTCGGCGCGGTGCTCTACGAGATGGCAACCGGCGTGCTTCCGTTTCGCGGCGGCAGTTCGGCGGAGATCTTCAAAGCGATTCTGGATGCGGCGCCAGCCCCGGCCCTGCGGCTCAATCCCGATCTGCCTGCGGAGTTGGAGCGCATCATCGGTAAAGCCCTGGAGAAGGATCGCAACCTGCGCTATCAGAGCGCGGCCGATCTGCGCACCGACCTGGCGCGTTTGAAACGGGACTCCGACTCCGGGCGTTCGTCGAGCTCTTCGATCGCCGCGAGCGCTGTAGCGCCGGCAAGTTCCTCGTCCATCCCGGCTGCCGTCGAGCCCCGCCGCTGGCGCGCGTACCTGGCCGCTGGCGCCGCTCTAATCGTGCTGATAGCCGCGGCGGCGGGGCGCGTACTTTTTGCGCGGAAAATCTCAGGGTGGCAGAATCGACTCCATTGCCGTGCTCCCCTTCGTCAACGCGACCGCTGACGCCAACAACGAGTACCTCAGCGACGGCTTGACGGAAAGCCTGATCAGCACTCTTTCGCAGTTGCCCAACCTTAAGGTGATGGCGCGCAGCACCGTGTTCCGCTACAAGGGGAAGGAGGATGATCCGCAGAAAATTGGCCAGGCGCTGCAGGTGAGCGCAGTTTTGATGGGGCGCATCACGCAGCACGGGGACCACGTAGCGGTTGAGGCAGATCTGGTCAATACCGCCGACGGCAGCGAGCTTTGGGGCTCCCACTATGATCGCAGCCAGGCGGACATTACTCAGGTGCAGGGCGACATTACGCGCGATATTTCGAGCAAGCTCCGCATCCAGCTCAGCGGAAACGAACAGCAGCGCCTGGGGCGAGCCGGCACCACCAACCCGGAAGCTTACCGCCTCTACCTGGAAGGACGCCAACTTTGGTACGGGCGCACATCGGAGGGCCTCAGGAAGAGTATCGATTTGTTTCAGGAGGCGATCGCCGCCGATCCTGGTTATGCCCTCGCCTATGCGGGCTTGGCGAACACCTATAACATCGGCCCCAGCTACGATATTGGGATAACGTCGAAGCAGGGAGAGCTACTGGCGGACGAAGCGGCGCGCAAAGCGATTGAACTGGATGGTTCCCTGTCCGAGGGCCATGCTGCGCTCGCAATGGCACTGGCGGATGGGAGAAGGTGGAGCGAGGCGGAATCCGAATTTCGACGCGCCATCGACTTGAACCCCAACAACGCGGCCGCCCACTATTTCTACGCTATCGCCTGCCTCATTCCGATGAAGCGCTTGGATGACGCGCTCGAACAATACCAGACTGCCTTATCGCTCGATCCTCTTTCTTCGATTGTCAACACCAACTACGCAACGGCCCTGATGGTGGGCCGCCGTTACCCGGAGTCGCTCGCTCAGTTCCAGAAAGTACTCGAACGGGATCCCAATTTTCATCCCGCCCACTACAAGCTCTCGCAACTGTACGCTACGACTGGCCGCTTCGCGGAGGCGGTGAGCGAGATCCAGAAAATTGTCTCCAAGCCGGGCTCCTGGAGCGCAGACGCAAAAAGCTATCGCGAACTAATTCTGGCTCTCAGGGGTACAGATCGCTCGGCCGCTGCGGCGGTAGCGTACGCGATCAGCGGAGACCGCGACCAGGCATTCGAATACCTGGAGAAGGCCTACTCCGACGGAGACAACGAACTGCTGCTCGTCATTCGTTATCCCGCCCTGGACACGATTCGCTCCGACCCGCGCTACGCCGATCTCATGCGCCGGCTCGGACTGCCCGAGTAGTGCGTGAACCAAGGAAACAGAATGCGAGTTGCAGCCGCTGCGGTGGCCGTTTCCGCGGTCGATTAGCGTTTAGCGCTTATTCAGCAATCTTGTCCAGCGCGGCGGCGGTTGCGGTGTGCTCTCCCTCAACCGCAGATAGCGTGATGGGCGAGGACCCGAGCGCAGGCACCAGCGAGGGCGCCTGAATCGTCGGCACAGGTTCGTCTTTGGTCATCGACGGGAACCTGCCATAAGTCATACCGCGCCACAGCCACTCCATGGGGCCAAAGCGATATCGGTTCAACCACCAATTGCTGAACACAACCTGTGCCCCATAAAGAATGAACGTGGGCACGAGGCCGAGCGCTGGTCCGACGCGTCCATAGAGACCGGTGGTGTAGTGGTAGAAGAACAGGGTGCACACCACGGATTGCATCAAGTAGTCGGTCAATGCCATGCGCCCCACCGCGGCAAATGGGAGCAGGCGGCGTCGCCAATCCTCGTGCATGAAGAGAAGCGCCAGGCCCGAAACATAACCTGCGCTCAAGATATGGGATCCAGGCAGAAAGAGAACTCCAGCCGACCAATTCCACAGGGAAACCTTTTCGGGAGGAATAAATATTTTCATGCCCGCCGTGTAAATATTGATCAACAGGCCTATCGGGAAGCACCACGCGCACACGCGCTGCAACACCGGCCTGTATTCATCGAGGCGTTGTACGATGCCGGCTCGCCACACCCACATGCCGAGCAGAAACAGCGCCGCCGCATAGATCGCGAAGAGTTCCCAGGGCAGCTGGTGCTTCCATTCCACCCAGTTCTGCGCCATGATCTGCCGCACCGTTCCGTGCGCGTAGATATTAATGATCCCGTAAATCTTCGCCATATCCGGCGGTTTGGGTACCATCCAAGGTCGACGGAAGCGGCTGAAGTAGATGGCCAGAAAAACTGAGCTGATTACGATGGGCAGCGCGAACAAACTTCCGGCCCACCACAGCAATGTCTTCTGTTGGCGTTTGCGGAAGAGCAACAAAATCGCCCCCGACAACGCATAGGTCAGCAGGATGTCTCCCGCCCAGATCAGAAGTCCGTGGATCACGCCAAACAGCGCCAGCGCTAGAAGTCGCCGGGGATAGAAGCCCAGGAAGCGCACGCCGCGCGCTTCCGCCCGGCTCATCTGCATGGCAAAGCCCAACCCGAACAGGAAAGAAAAAATCGTGATGAATTTCCCCTGGATCAGGGCATCGATGAAGAACTGGGCCGCGACGTCGGCATGGCCGTGAAAGAGGACCCCTATGTTTCCGTAAACATCGAGGGGCGCGAAGAAAGCGCGCATGTTCGCGGCCAGAATTCCGAACAGCGCCATGCCCCGCAGAACATCGATAAAAAGGATGCGCTCTGAAAGGCTGACCGGGCCCACCCGCTGCGTTTCAAGCTGCATGCCCAACCCCCCGCAGGCAATAATGACATGAGCAACCGGAACAAAGTCAATTGCAAATTGGTTTTGTGGTCTTCTGTTATGTTAAGAATCAAGTAATTCTCGAACTGAACCAAATCGCATGATGAATCGCGATTCGATCAAAGCTCCATGACCGGCTCTAGTTTAGCCACTTGCGATCGATCCCAGGTCAACCCGACCATTTCGATCATCTCCAGATCCATCTTTCTCGTCGAGCTTTGAAACACCTCCCTGGCCTTTGCCAGGTCTTCCGCTTTCCAATAAACAATTATGAAGTCTCCGTCCGGAGCCCGGTCGAGAAAGATGTGCTGTGCAATGACTCGCTGTTCACTCATGCAGAGTTTAGCTTCCCCCATTCGATTCGGAACCCGCTTAGCCCATTCCAGGAATTTATTCGTCATTCCAGGCTTCAAGCGAACTTTTATGCATTCCGACTGCGGCATCTTAGTCTCCTCCGCCTTTCTCCATTCCGTACATGTGAAGCACATGCGCTTTCATTTTCTCCAGAGGATAATTCCTGGGTTCCATAACATATTCGGCGACTATACCTGTAGTAAGCGAGCGAAAGTAGATCACTTCCGACTCCGGATCAGTGACCCCGAGTTCGGAGAAGATTGCTCGATGAACTTCGAAAATTCTTGCCCACTGGCTCCGAATCTTTTCGGAGGTTTTTCCGATGCGTCGAATCGTTGCCGGAGCGTCGGGCTGCAGAAAGACCGTCAGGTAGAACTTATAGAGCATGGTGTCTTTCTTCACCGCGTCGAAAAGGCGATCCAGAATGGTAGCGAGCCGGTTGCGGGCCCCCGATATTTGGTCGATCCCCTCGATTAACGCTTCGGCTTCATTGAAGCGTCGCTCCATGACCGCCGCAAGCAAGTGTTCCTTGCTCCTGAAGTAGTTGTAAGCAAGGCCTTTTGAAACCTCCGCTTGTTTTGCAATCTCTTCCATCGATGCCCGGTGGAAGCCTTTTTGCTTGAAAACATCCAGGGCCGCCGAGATAATTTTCTCGGAGGCGTTCAATCGCATTTCCGCCCATTGTTGTTCAGTACGCGGTGACATTCGTACGCTCGTGTGACAGCGATATTATCAATGACTGACCGAATAGTCAACAATAAGGTTGCCGTGAAAAATGCAATTTTCGCCGTCTGCGGAAATGCTAGAGTCGAAGCGTGATGGCGCCGATCATCACGGCGCTACCATAGTGCCGAGTGAATTCAGGCGGAGAAACCTCTGCACAGTTTTTCACTTTTCTCTTTCCCACAGTCCGTAAGTGCTTGCAGCAGTGGACACAAACTAGTACTCCTATTGGCCCCGCAATTGCACTTGTAGGCCCGTCCTCCTCTCCAGGACACTTGCCGGAAACTCGACTGTTCGAATTTGAATTTTCTTTTGGAGGATCTCCCATGTCGCGCCGCAGCTTTCCCTTGTTGCTGGTTGTAGCTCTGTTCTCCACACTGGCCCTAGCCAATTCCATGCCGGTCAATCCAACGTTTCTTCACTCCGGCACCAGCATTCATGGTGGTGCCTTCGCCTATTCCAACCATTCCTCGATTAGCGGTGTAAGGGCCACGCCCATGAACTATGACGCGGTCAACATCCGCACGTCGAATGACTGGAATCACGTTAGCGTGATGGCTGGAAAACTCGTGCTTGGCAATAGCACCACAGACGTCAGTGCGACGCGCTTCAATTATCGCTTCGAAGCCGGCAACCACTTTGCCTATAAAGGATCGACCGGGCTGTCCTCGCCGGAACCCGGTAGCCTGCTGCTGCTCTCGACGGGCCTGCTCGGGATCGCTGGAGCGATGCGGCGCAGGCTAATGCGCGGCTAGCGCGCGATCTACTGTTCACGTTCTCGCAAGTTGAGTTTCCTCGTACTCCTTTGCTCGCCGCCATCAGCGCAAACCTGATGGCGGTTTTTTTCTGTCTCCTCGAGTTTCGCTACTGGAGCCGTAACTGCATTCCGCTCGCCGCAAGCCATCCGCTTATCGCCGGCGAAATGCCACGCGCACGCTAGTTGAAACCCACCGATTAGCGAGGCCTCCATCTCGACATGAACCTCGTGTCACGCCGGACACGCCCGAGTTCATGCACCCACGCAATCCCGCCTGCGCACGATATTAACTTATTTATTTTCAATCGATTAACTGCTGGCCTCCTGCTTGCTTTTTGTTCTGGCAGCGGACCGGAGCAGTGCGATGAAGCTGGGGAACGGCAAAGCGAATCGGCCGGGGAAAGCGCTCAGGGTGCTAGGAAAAAGTTCTCGGAGCGGTGCTCGGGATCCGGAACCAGGACCGGGACGATCGCGCAGGTCGAGACGGAAAAGAGCTCGGGCAACGGACAGGACGCGCCACATTTCATGGTAGAGACGAGGCTGGCCTCGTCCCCGGGCGGTTAGGTCTCACGGAGGCAAGTCATGGAAACGATGCTGCAAGGTCTGGTAATCATCGGCGGTCTGACATTCTCGCTAGCCGCGTCTCTGCTGATCGAAGAACTCATCTTCGGACGAATCGTCCGCGTCGCGTTCGCGCGCCGTCCAGAAACTCCTGAACATTTTTCAGAACACGAGCCAAAGAATTGAAAGGAGCACTGCCATGCTGTGGTTAAAGTATTTGCTGTTGAGCGCGGGAATCGCGATGTTCGTGATCGCCGCTGGAATTCTCACCTACGACGCTTACCTGCTGATCGCCTGGCAGCGCAGACGTTCAAACTTGGATCCGGAGGCGGGTCCGCCCGGACTTAGTCCTAAATTCCGCTGGCGCACCTCGGTTGCGCTGGTGATGCTGGCCTGGGCGCCGCTCCTGATCTCGGCGGGCATCGTGATCGTGCCCAGCGGAATGGCTGGCGTGCGCGTGAGCCAGACCAAAGGCACGCTGGCCGGAACTCTGTATCCGGGCGTGCACTTCGTGGTGCCGCTGGTCGAGCGCGTCGAACTGTTCAACACTCGCGACCAGTTGTTCACCACCGGCATCAGCGAAGATGCGCTCGCCAAAGGCGCGGCGAAAGGCGAAGGGTCGAATGTCCAGGCTCTGCACGTCCAGGCAAAAGAAGGACTCACCCTGGGCCTGGCCATCACCGTCCGCTACCAGATTGATCCCAAGCGCCTCGACTACATCGAAGCCAACCTGCCGCAACCGCTGGAAAAAGAAATCGTGCCGCCAGTAGTCGCCACCGCCTGGCGCGAACTGGTGCCGGGCTACACGGTGCGCGAAGTTTTCTCCGCCAAGCGCGAAGAAGTTCGTCAGCGCTCCGCCGAAATGATTCGCAAAAGGCTGGCCGCCGACGGCATCGTGGTGAAAGAAGTCATGCTGCGTGACATCGAACTTCCGCAGGAATACGCCAAGGGCCTCGAGTCGCTTCTGCTCAAAGAACAAGAGAACGACCGCATGGGCGTTGAAACCGAGATCCACCAGAAGCAGGTGAAAATCGCCGAAGCCGACGCCGAAGCCACCAAGGTTCAGGAAGTGAAACAGGCTGAAGGACAAGCCGCCGTCCGCGTGCTGCAAGCCAAGGGCGAGTCCGATGCCATGCAATACACGCTCCCGCTGAAACAGAAACAGATTGAGCAATCGAAGCTCGAAGCCGAAGCGCGCAAGGAAGCAACCGTCAAGAATGCCGAGGCTGCCGGCGAGGCCAAGCTTATCGACAGCAAAGCCGAGATGGAACGCCGCAAACTTCTGGCGCAGGCCGAGGCTGAACGCATCCGCTTGACTGCCTCCGCCGACGCCGAGCGTATGACAAGCGAGAGCGCGATCCTGAAGCAGAATCCGCTGCTCATCAATAAAATCGTCGCCGAGCGCCTCTCCGACAAGTTGCAGATCATGATGGTCCCGGCCGACGGCAAGTTTTTCTTCACCAACGATGTGCTGCGCGGGATGGGCGCTCCGAACCACGTGAGCCAGGCGGAAGACGTGGAAGGATCCGACAGAAGACCGCAACAATAGTTGGTGCAGGAGCTTCCCCTGTGGATTTTTCCCCGTGGCCCTCCGTGCCCCCTGTGGTTGAAAGAAATTGCTACCACAGAGGTCACAGGGCCACACACGGATAGCTGACGAGTAACGAGATGAACAAGCCACTATCAACCACGCGCTATAATCAGCGCATTCCACACATGCAAGCGCGAGAGTCCACTCGAACGCCCAGCGGTCTGCGGCTAGGTTGGCTGACTTCGTTCCTGCTCGCGACGGTTTTTCTTCCATCTTCTTTATGCGCGTCGAACCTGGGAGACACCGCCCGCCAACTGGCCCACAAGATCGCCGCCGCCGCCGGCCCCGGCGCTTTCGCACTCGAGGTCACCAACCGTTCGTCGCTCGACGACAAGTCCGTGCGTGAAGTGCGCAGCGCGCTCGAAGCCGAGTTGCAAGTAGAAGGCGTGCACGCCACCAAAGCCGAGCAAGCGATGGGAGCAATCGAGGTCGTACTTTCCGAGAGCCTGCGCGAATACGTTTGGACGGCCGAGATTGTGATCGGATCCGACGAGAAGAAGGTCGCCATGGTCTCGTTGCCGCGATCGCTAACCCGAACACCATTCGCCGCCGCGTTGCCGATCGTCTTGAAAGCCACTCTTCTATTCGCGCAAGAACAGCCCATGCTCGATGTCTCCCTCGTCGAAATGCCGGGAGGATCTCGCCTCATCGTGCTCGATGACGGCAAAGTCGCGATCTATCGTCATCAGGGAGCGAATCCGGCCGCACCGAATCCGGCAAGAGCGTGGGAACTCGAAACCTCGTCGCCCATCGCTCACTCCCGTACTTTTCCCCGCGACATACGCGGACGCCTGCTCTTGCGCCGCGATCACCTGTTCGACGCTTACCTGCCCGGAATGCTCTGCCGGTCGAACTCCAGCGCGGTCGCGCCGATCAACCTCATCTGCAACGATACGGACGATCCCTGGCCCCTGACGCCGGACGAAGGCAGCGTGCGCGCCTTCTATGCGGCCTCGCGCAATTTCTTCACCGGAGCGCTATCTCCCGGTATCGGAAAGGTCTCCAACGTTCCTTCGTTCTATTCGGCGGCCCCGCTTCCGCGCTCGAGTTACACGCTATGGGTGCTCGCCGCGGTGGATGGATCGTTGCATCTTGTGGATGGGATGACGGACCAGGAAATCCGCGGCGCAAAATGGGGCAGCGATCTGGCTGCGGTTCACTCCACTTGCGGGACGGGCACGCAGTTGCTGGTCTCGGAAAGCGGAGATACCGAGCGCGACGGCCTGCGCGCCTTCGAGATCCCCGATCGCGACCCAGCGGCTGTCAGTTCGGCGGTAGAGTTCGATGGGCGAATCGTAGCGCTGTGGCCGGAAAGCAGCGCCAATGGCGCAACGGCAATCGTAAGACGAAAAGACACAGGATGGTATGAGGCGTATCGCGTATCAATTTCGTGCGGCAACTAGCCCCGAATCAGCTCGTGTGGGGACGGGCGTCCTCGCCCGTCCAAGCCGAGCAACGCTCGGCAGTTGCCGGCGGTCACGGCAGCTTTGGATTTCTCATTGCCTATTGGGCGCGGCCCTGATCATCTCACTAATTGCGTCAACGACCACGTCAGCCGCGACCCGTCCGCACTACGGAGGAACCCTCCGCGTCATGTTGCAATCGGCGCCCGACGCGCTCGACCTTCCCGCCAACGCCACGCCCGCCGACTACTGGGACGCCGCGCGCACGCTCTCGCTGATCGGCGACACTCTTGTAAAACTGGATGCCCAAGCCCGCCCGCAGCCCGCGCTGGCGGTGGCGTGGCAGAGTGACCCGAGCGCCCGCCATTGGCAATTCACGTTGCGGCGCGGAGTGAAGTTCCACGACGGCAGCGCCGCGTCGCCCGCAGCCATCGCGCAGATTCTGGGCGCAATCCACTCCAGTTGGAATGTGCGTGCAGCGGTGGATTCGGTATCGATCGAGAGTGAGACGCCCATGCCGGCGCTGCTCGCCGAACTCGCGCTGCCGCGCAATCTCTTGCTCAAGCGCAATACAAATCATCTTCCCATCGGCACCGGCCCGTTCCTCATCGCCGAGTGGCAGCCGGGGAAACGGCTCAGGCTCGCCGCAAATGAAGATAGCTGGGCGGGGCGTCCTTTTGTGGACGCGGTCGAGATCGAATTCGGCAAATCGCTGCGCGACCAGGCCATCGCGCTCGAACTGGACAAGACCGACGTGATCGAAGCGGCTCCGCAAGCGGCCAGCGGATCGCAGCGGCACAGCACATCGTCTTCATTGTCGCTGCCCGTAGAGTTGCTGGCGCTGGTTTTCTCCGCAAACTCAAAGGCGCAAGACCCTCGCCTGCGAGAAGCATTGGCACTCGCCATCGATCGCAAACCCATCCAGTCCGTGCTCTTGAAGGGTGCGGGAGAGCCCGCCGCCAGCATTCTTCCCAACTGGATGACCGGCTACAGCGCCGTCTTTTCCGCGCAAGCGAATCCGCAACGCGCCCGAACTCTGCTCGCGGGCTCCCGGCAACCCGCGCTCAATCTAAGCTACGATCCGAGGGACCCGCAATCCCAACTGATCGCCGAGCGCATTGCCCTCAACGCGCGCGAAGTTGGCATCACCGTGCAAGTGTCGTTGTCGGGAGCGGAAGACATCCGCCTGGTGCGCGTAGCGCTGCCCAGTCCCGATCCCGCCACCTCGCTCGGCGAAGCGGCGCGTCAACTGGGATTGCCGCAGCCCGCACTCCCGGCGACACCTGGCAATTCTTTGGACGATCTGTATCAAGCCGAGCGCGGTTTGCTCGCGGGATACGCCGTTATCCCGCTTTTTCAGTTGCCGCTGGCGAGTGCGGTGAGCGCACGCGTGCGTGACTGGGAACCGGGACGACCGGGCGATTGGAATCAGTCAGGGCTTTCGCTGGCTGATGTGTGGTTGGCTGATGTTCGGGTGGCCGATCTTCGGCAGTCTGATTCGCGGCCCGAGGCAGGGTCGCGATGACCTTTCGCCAGAAACTTCTTCTGTTGTTTGCGGCAACGGTCCTCGTCTGCGTCGCGGTCATTTCAGCGTCGGTGTACAGCACCATCCGGCGCACGTTCGAGCAGGCGGATCAGGTCCGCGCGAATGCCGTCGCCGCCCAGTTTCGATCGGAGTTCCAGCGACGAGGGCTGGAGGTTGCGCGCAAGGTCGAATCGGTGGCAGCCAGCGAAACCGTGCAGCATATCGCTCTCGATATGAGCCGCGGCGCCACCAACCCAGGCGAGTACGTTGGCGAAGCGCACACACTCGCGAGGCAGCAGCAACTCGACTTTCTCGAACTGGTCGACGATCGCGGCGCCATCCTCTCCTCCGCGCAGTGGCAGGCGAAATTCGGATATCCGGAAGCCGCGCTTCCTCAAGCTACGCCTCCCGCGCCTGCCGTCCCAGCCGGAGCGTTTCTCAAACGCGAAGAGCTGCCGGATGGCGCAACCCTCGGCCTGTTTGCCGTGCGGGTGGCCCGCGTCGGAGAGCAACCTCTGTACGTGATTGGCGGCGAACGGCTCGACCAGGGCTTCCTCGCGACGCTCGACATCCCCGCTGGGACACGTGTACTGCTGTATCAAAACCTCGACCCAGGATGGAATCCAAAATCTCTGCTTGATTTGAACGGGCCGGCCGCGGGCGTCGACCAGATCGCTCCGCTGGTCGCGCAGGTACGCGACACACTGCAGGAATCTCAGCGCGTGATCCATTGGACGTCCGATTCCGCCGACGCCGAGGTTTTTCATGCCATCCCACTGACCGGCCCCATCTTCAGTGCGACGAATCAAGGTTCGCTAAATCAGGGTTCGCTGAATCAAAGCCCGGCCGCGAATCAGAGCCCGGTCAATCAGCAACTGATGGGCGTTCTGCTCGTCGGCAGTTCGCGGCGTCCGCTGATCGAATTGCAAAGGCGGATCGTCTCCACCGCCATGCTGGTCGGCGGCGCCGGAATTTTCGTGGCGGTGCTGGCCAGCCTGTGGTTCGCAGCCCGCGTCACACGCCCGGTCGTCTCGCTGGCTGAGGCGGCGCGCCGGGTCGCCGCGGGCGATCTCAACGCCAAGGTCGAGGTGGAATCGAGCGATGAACTGGGAGAACTGGCGGCGGCGTTCAACCGCATGACGGAAGATCTCGTGCAGCAAAAAGACCGTACTCTGCAAGCCGAGCGCGTGGCCGCATGGCGCGAACTGGCGCGGCGCCTGGCGCATGAATTGAAGAACCCTCTTTTCCCCTTGCAGGTCACGGTCGAGAATCTGGTGCGCGCGAAACAGAAATCGCCCGAGATGTTTGAGGAAGTTTTTCACGAGGGGACTGCGACCCTGTTGGCGGAAATCAACAATCTGAAAACTATCATCGGCCGCTTCAGCGAATTCTCCAAGATGCCGCAGCCCCAGCGCCGGCCAACCCATGTGAACGATGTGGTGCGCTCGGTGCTGCGCGTCTTTCAAGCGCAATTGCAGGAGAAGAATCAGATTGCGGTACGAACCACGTTGGCCGAGGCCTTGCCCGAAATTTCCGCCGATCCCGAGCTGCTGCATCGTGCACTGCAAAACCTGGTGCTCAACGCAATCGACGCCCTGCCGCAAGGCGGGGAACTGGCGATTCGCACCCGCAATCTGGGCGATCGCATTGAGCTTTCGGTCTCCGATACCGGCTCTGGTTTGACCCAGGAAGAATGTGGGCGCCTGTTCACTCCTTATTACACGACGAAGCAGCATGGCACGGGGCTCGGGCTGGCGATTGTGCAGTCTGTAGTAAGCGATCACGGTGGCAAAATTTCCGTCGAGAGCACGAAAGAAAAAGGAACCACGTTTCGCATCGAGTTACCGTACGAACCGCAGCCGTGGCAATTCGGCCAGATTTAAGAAGTTTGAGAGGAGAGAACCGTGGCGCAAAAAGCGCACCTGCTGATTGTAGATGACGAGGCCAACACACTGGCCTCGCTGTCGCGGGCGTTTCGTCTGGAGGGTCATGAAGCCACCGTCTGCGACAACGCGAACAAGGCTCTGGACCTGGCCAAATCGCAATCTTTCGACTTGATACTCAGCGATGTCGTGATGCCCGGCAAAGACGGCCTGACGCTTCTCGAGGAACTCAAAGCGCAAGGCGTGCCGGCTCCCGTCGTCATGATGTCGGGCCAGGCGCACATCGAGATGGCCGTACGTGCCACGCGCCTCGGCGCGCTCGACTTCCTGGAAAAACCGATCTCGACCGAAAAACTGCTGCTTACCGTGGAGAACGCACTGAAGCTCGGCCGCCTCGAACGCGAGAATCGCGACCTGGAGCGCCGCCTCGGCAAACACGAGATCGTGTGGAAAGGCGAGACCATGCGCCGCGTGATGGCACAAGTGGAACGCGTAGCCGCCAGCGAAACGCGCGTCTGCATTTTCGGCGAGACCGGCACGGGAAAAGAACTGGTGGCGCGCACGCTGCATGAGCGCAGTCCGCGGGCCGGCGCTCCGTTCGTCACGTTGAACTGCGCCGCAGTTCCGGCGGAGCTGATCGAATCCGAATTGTTCGGCCACGAAAAAGGATCGTTCACCGGCGCGGCCGGTCGCCATCTCGGCAAATTCGAGCAAGCTCAGCACGGCACCATTTTTCTCGACGAAATCGGCGACATGCCGCTCACCATGCAAGCCAAGCTGTTGCGCGTGCTCGAGGAAGGCGAAGTCGAGCGCATCGGCGGCGAGCGCGCCATCGCCGTGGATGTGCGAGTCGTCGTCGCCACCCACCGCGATCTCGAAGCGCAGGTGCGCGACGGAAAATTCCGGCAGGATTTATTTCACCGCGTGTTCGTCTTCCCCCTGCGCCTGCCCCCATTGCGCGAGCGCCGCGAAGACATCCCGGCGCTGATCGAGCACTTTGCTGTTCAGGTAACCGCCACCAACGGATGGAAACCCATGCGCTTCACCGCAGACGCGATGGCCGCGCTCCAAGAGCATCCGTGGCCGGGCAATGTTCGCGAGCTCAGAAACGCAGTGGAGCGGCTGATGCTGCTCGCAACTTCGGATGAAGTCACTGCCGACACGGTGGCGTTGGCTCTGCCCGGGTCCGGCGCCGCGCCCGATTCCTCATCGGCCCGCACCGGCCCGCTCGCCGACCGCGTTCGCGCCTTCGAGAAGCAAACCATTCTGGCGGAGTTGAAACGCAATCACCACCAGATCTCGAACACGGCGCGTGCGTTGGGACTGGAGCGATCGCATCTTTACAAGAAGGCCGAACAGGTGGGGATTGATCTTAAGGCCACGCGAAACGAGGGCGACCGCCCATAGCTGTCATCCGCCCATAATAGGCTGTCATCCTGAGCGCAGCGAAGGACCTACGCATTTCGCGTGCGCCAGCGGAATACGTAGGTCCTTCGCTGCGCTCAGGATGACAAAGCATATATTATGTCGCGAATTTGCGGCCCCCCTGCTTCCATTTGCAATTTCTGCCCCCAACAGACGACAATCGCATCGTGCCCAGCACTAGCTTTTATCAGGAACCGCAAGCCGTCAGCCCCTTCCGTCAGGGCGCGCTCGTGATCGCGACATTGACGAACCCGCGCGAAAAATTCTGGGGAGCGATTCTCCACCTTGCGGCCGAAGGCCTTAGCATCCGCGGTGTCGATGTCGCATCCTTCGACGATCTGGCCTCGCAGATTAAGAGCGGCGAACCCTTCACCTCGGGCGTCATCTTTTTCCCCATGCACCGCGTGGAGCGACTCGAACTGGATCTTCCCGAAGGAAACCTCCTCTCGCTTGCCCAGCGCTTCGCCGAGAAGACCGGGCAGGATCCCGCCCCGCTTCTGGTGAGCGAGTTTCTTGAGAACGCCGGAGGACATGCCCGTGGAGAACACGCTGGAGGAGAGAAAGCTCGGTGAACTACCGGCAGATCCTGACTGCGCCCAACCAGCTCACGCTGCTGCGCATGATTTTCCTGCCCTTCATCGTCATCAATCTGGTCAAGCACGATTTCAAATGGGCGCTGGCGCTGTTCATTCTCGCCGGAATGAGCGACGGCCTCGATGGCCTGCTCGCCCGCACTCTGCATCAGCAAACCCTGCTCGGCCAGTATCTCGACCCCATCGCCGACAAGCTGCTGATGAGCGGAATGTTTCTTGTGCTCTCGATCGAACGGCTGATTCCCTGGAAATATACGGTCGTGGTGTTCAGCCGCGACGTCTCCATCCTGCTGATCAGCGGCGTGCTGTTCATGATTGCCGGCTTGCGCGATTTTCGCCCCAGCATCTTCGGCAAAGCCAACACCTTCGCGCAAGTGGCCGCAATTTTCTTCGTGCTGCTGCTGCTCATCGAGCCCGTTCGTTGGGTCTGGATCGCGCGCACAACTTTCCTGCGCGCCACCTTTATTTTCACCATCGTCTCCGCTGTGCACTATGCATTTCTGGTGCAGCACCGGCTGCATGCGCACGCGCCGCCCCCCGCAATCCAGCAGCTCTAGTCCCCAGGGATGCAATGCGGCTCGGTCCGGCTGGTTGGCACCGCAGCTTGGATCCGCACCTTGTCCGGCAGGGAAGCGGACTCTACCGTTGCGGCGGCCCACTTGTCTTTCAACTTGAGGAAGGGTTCTTCAAAATAACGGCGGGACAGAAATGCAATCAGAGTTGCGGCCATCGCGCCGACAAGGAAGCGTATAAGCGGCAGTGGAGCGTCACCCTGAACTCTGAGCCGCGCGAGACGCATTACAACGGGCACTACGAAATGGCCGGTCACTTCAAATACAAGAGTGTGGATAAGGTACAGACCGTAACTGATCTCTCCGAAAAACTGCAGCACAGGACGCCGTACGATCCGCGCCCAGCCGCTCGACCCCAGCAAAAGTGCGGTGCCTAACATTCCGGTAAACAGCACGTTGAACAGCGTCCAGCGAAGCGATGCGCCCAACAGAGTGGTTGGAGGGACGGGCGAAAGAGTGCCAAACCGCGCGCCTAAGGATATCAGCAAGAGCGATGCTGTTATGCAAAGAGCAGAAAACCATTTCATGGACCGCCGGTCTGTGAGAAGGGTCCGACTCGAGATCGCCAACAGCGACCCGCTCGCCAGCCCATCGGCCACCATCCACGCGTACCAGACTTCCGCCGGGTGTCCGTATGCAAATGCGATGGCCCTTAAAAGAGGGCAGCCGAGAAAGACAGCGAGGGCACAGAACGCCAGCGCTCGCCGGGAAAAGTTGCGCACCGCCGCGGGCCAAAGCAAGTAAAACTGCTCTTCCACTGCCAATGACCATAAGGCCCGTATTGCATGGCGACACCAAAGAAGTTGGTGACATTCGACAAGTAAATGAGGCTCAACCCGACAAAGCCCCACGAGATTCGATGGTCCACAATGCCAACCCGCGGCAGCAGCAAGAGAAGCAGCAGAAGCATTAAGTAGGCTGGCAGAATTCGCAACGCTCGTCGAACGTAAAAACTCTTGTAGTACCGCGGCGCTCCCTTGCTGTCCAGGAGTATGCCCGTGATCAGAAAGCCCGAGAGTACAAAGAAAAGGTTCACTCCCAACCAGCCCAACCGGGTAGCAGCGAAAAAGGCGCGCACGATCCCTGGCAAGCCCGTGGCATCGCATTGCGAAAACCCGTGGTAAGAAACGACGGCGAGAATCGCCACGCCGCGGAGCGTGTCCAATTCGGGCATTTTGCGGCGGAGCAGCTGGTTTGGAATGTCGCCCTTCAATGAGGAGTCACTGTCCCGAAATCTAGTAGGCAGAAACGGTATTGTCAATCGCAAGGAAGCAGTGTGCCGGCTGATTAACGCCCAGCTCGAA
Organism: uncultured Acidobacteriaceae bacterium; assembly: GCA_963779995.1. Taxonomy (GTDB): domain Bacteria; phylum Acidobacteriota; class Terriglobia; order Terriglobales; family Acidobacteriaceae; genus Acidiflorens. Next base: position 434,631 of record CAVZZY010000005.1, read on the forward strand.
TGCACGAGTGTGGAAAATGTTGAATTACACCCGGCAGTAACTATCAGCGCACCCCATTTGATCCTTTTCCAACGGCACCCTAGAATGAAAGGTTCGCACTGTGCTCGCGAACTCGTCATCGTCCATGGCACTGCGTCTCTATAACACCCTTTCCGGAAAGATCGAAGATTTCCATCCGCTGGACGGCAACCGCGTCCGCATGTATGCCTGCGGACCAACCGTCTACGATTACGGCCACGTCGGCAATTTCCGCACCTTCATCGCCGTCGATCTTCTCTATCGCTTTCTGCGCCAGAGCGGATACGACGTCCGCTACGTCATGAACATCACCGACGTCGACGACAAGATCATTCGCAACTCCGCGCGCGACGGCGTCAACGTGCAGCAATACACCGCGAAATTTGCTCAGGCCTTTCTGGAAGATTCGGCCACGTTGAACATTGAACGGCCGATTCTGGTGCGAGCGACCGAGCACATCGAGGCCATGGCCGACTTCATTGCCGAACTGGCGAAGAAGGGCTTCGCTTATCGAACGGATGACGGTTCTTACTATTTCCGCATCGCAAAATTCCCCGGCTACGGCAAGCTTTCAAAAAAAGATTTTGCCGGCATGACCGACGGCGCGCGCGTCGACGTGGACGAATACGAAAAGGACAGCGCCCGCGACTTCGCTCTCTGGAAGGCCGCGAAGCCGGGCGAGGCTTCGTGGGAAACCTCGATCGGGCGCGGGCGCCCGGGCTGGCACATCGAGTGCTCGGTGATGTCGATGGAGCAGTTCGGACCGAGCTTCGACTTGCATGCTGGCGGCGAAGATTTGGTGTTTCCGCACCACGAGAACGAAATCGCGCAGTCGGAGGCGCTCACCGGAAAGCAGTTTGCGCGCTTTTGGTTTCATGTGCGTTTTCTGCTGGTAGAGGGCCAGAAGATGTCAAAGAGTCTCGGGAATTTTTTCACCGTCCGAGACCTTGTGTTACGCGGCCACAAACCGTCATCGATCCGCTGGCTGCTGACGCAGGTTCCCTACCGTAATCAGTTAAACTTCACTTTCGAAGGCTTGAAGTCGGCGGCAAGTTCGGTGGAGAAACTGCGCAACTTCCGCTTCCGCCTGACGAGCGCGCACTTTCCCGCCGGTAGCACCCCGCCGATGGCACAACTGGCGGAGGAAACCATCGCGCGCATGAAGAGCGCCCTCGATGACGATCTGAACACTGCCGAAGCGCAAGCCACCATGTTCGACATGTTGCGCAAAACCAACACCGCGCTTGATGCCGCGGAAGTTCGTCAGGACGACGTGAAGCCGCTGCTCTGTGCGCTCGAAAGGTTCGACGAAATATTCGGCGTGCTGAAAGATGACGATCAGCCTAAGATGAAAGCCATCCTCGACTGGGCCCGTGCCGAAGGTCGCGAAAAGGAAATCAGCCCCGAATTGCTGGACATCGCCGGCTCTGCGCAACTAGCCGACGAACAAGTCAATCGCAAGCTGGCCGAAATGGAAGCCGCGAGAAAAGGGCGAAACTTTAAAACCTCCGACGCCCTGCGCGGAGAACTGACCGTCGCTGGCATCATCGTGGAGAACACAAAAGACGGTGTGCGCTGGAGAAGAAAGTAAAAGCGGACTTGGTAATTGTGTAATTTGGTAATTTGGTAATTGTGTAATTTCAAAAGCCTAAGCGTAGCTGGCCCAGGAATCGCGCGTTTTCAAATTACCAAATTACAAAATTGCCAAATTGCAAAATGCTTTCTCTCGACGAATATCTCCGCGAAGCCGAACAGGCCCACGGCCATCTCTGCGCGGGGCAGGTACTGGGCGTGCGCCTGGCCATGTTGGGGCTTGAGAAGCTGGGCATTGAAGACCCTCGCGGAAAGGATCGCAAGCGCCTGGTCACGTTCGTTGAAATCGACCGCTGCGCTACCGACGCCATCGGCGTGGTCACCGGATGCCGTCTCGGAAAGCGCGCCCTGAAATTTCGCGACTGGGGAAAGATGGCCGCGACCTTCGTCGACGTAACCACCGGCAAAGCCATCCGCATCGCCGCGAAGGAATCGTCCAAGGCGCTGGCGCACTCGATGCATCCCGAGATCGAAAGCAGGAACCAGCAACAGATGCTGGCCTATCGCGAGATGGCGGAAGACGACTTATTCACGAAACAGTGGGTGAAGGTCGAACTCCCCGCGGAAGAATTTCCCGGATACAAAGGCGACCGCATCGTGTGTGCCGAGTGCGGCGAAGGCATTAATTTCCGGCGCGAAGTGGTGCGGGATGGGAAGGTGCTATGCAGGGCGTGCTCGGGTGACCGCTATTACCAAGTCCTGTAGCGAAGAATTCCGTGTGACTAATATGTCGCCAGAACTCGAAACGCTTGATTCGTTGCTGGGCGGCGAGCTCTCGTTGGCGGTCATCCGAGCACTCTATCCAGACGCCGAGGCGTTCAATCGCGGTGTTCTCGCGCTGCTATCTTCAGGTGAAGTTTGCGTTTTAGGTGTCGACGGAGGGGCCGTTCCTAGTTGGCTTTGGCGGCAGCTGTTTGCCGCCGAAGGTGTAGCGAACGAGCTGGAGCTTTTGAGAATAAAGATAACCGACAAGGGCATTCAGAGGATGAGCTAAAACCTACCTCTGACTTGCTCATACGCGTGCGCCACTCGCAGCAGCGTACTCTCATCAAAGTGCCGTGCAAACAACTGCAATCCAATCGGGAGCTTCTCATGATTCTCGCCGCATGGAACTGAGATTCCGGGGATGCCCGCCAGGTTCGCAGTTACAGTGTAGATATCGGCGAGATACATGGCCAGCGGATCATTCACTTTCTCACCTAAGCGGAATGCAGGCGTGGGGCAGGTCGGCGCAGCGATCACGTCCACTTTCTTGAAAGCCTCGTCGAAGTCGCGCGTCAAGAGCGTACGCACTTTCTGTGCCTTCAAATAGTAGGCGTCATAGTATCCAGCACTCAGGACGTAGGTGCCGAGCATGATGCGGCGCTTGACTTCCATGCCGAACCCCCCGTCGCGGGTCAGGCGGTACATTTCGGAAAGCGTGTTCGCCTTGGCCCTGTAGCCGTAGCGCACACCGTCAAAGCGCGCCAGATTCGCCGACGCCTCGGCCGTTGCCACAATGTAATACGTGGGAACCGCATACTCGGTGTGCGGCAAACTCACTGGCACAACCTCGCATCCCAATCCGGCCAGCTCCTGGATCGCAGACTCAACCGCCGCGCCGACCTCGGGATCGAGCCCCGAGCCAAAATATTCCTTGGGCACACCGACCTTCAAACCCTTGACGGGTTTCTCAAGTTCCGCCACATAGTCGGGCACGGGCACTTCGGCGGACGTCGAGTCCATGGGATCGCGGCCCGCAATTATGCGCAGCACCAGCGCGACCTCTTTCACCGTTTTCGCAAACGGGCCGATGTGATCGAGCGACGAAGCAAAAGCAATCAGCCCATAGCGGGACACTCGGCCATAAGTCGGCTTCAAACCGACCACGCCACAAAACGACGCGGGCTGGCGAATCGATCCGCCGGTATCGGAGCCAAGCGTCGCCACTGCCATCTCCGCAGCCACCGCCGCCGCCGAACCACCCGACGATCCGCCCGGCACGCGGCTCTTGTCGCGCGGATTGTGCACCGCGTGATACGCCGAGTTCTCATTGGATGAGCCCATGGCAAACTCATCGCAGTTGAGCTTGCCCAAAATCACCGCGCCCGCCGCTTCCAGGCGAGCCACCGCCGTGCAGTCATACGGCGGAATAAAATTCTCGAGAATTTTCGAACCGGCGGTGGTGCGCACTCCGTTCGTCACCATGACATCTTTGATCGCAACCGGAACTCCCGCGAGCGGTGGCAAAGGCTTGCCCGCCGCGGCCATCGCGTCAATACGTCCGGCCTGCGCCAGCGCGCGATCCTCGCAGAGAGTCAGAAACGCGCCAATCCCGGGGTCCTCCTGCCGGATGCGCGCGTAGAAATCCCGAGCCAGAGCGGTCGCAGTCGTGTGCCGCCCGGCGATTGCGGCGCGAACGTCATCAATCGTCAATTCCGACACCGTCTATCTCTCATCGTTATTTCTCATCGCTATCTCTCAATCACCTTCGGAACTTCGAAGAACGTCCCGTCCGTGTCCGGAGCATTTTTCACCGCGACATCCTGCGGCAACGATTCCCGCAGACCGCACTTCACATCGTCGCGGATGGCGTAAGCGAAGCGGTCGCTTCCCTGGCGCGACTCGTCATTGTTCTTGCCGTAGCGGTCCGAAACCTGGGCCATGGGCGCAACCTTGTCGGTCTCCAGCTCGTTGAGTCGCTCCATGTATTCAAGGATGGAGTTCAAATCGCGCAACATGCGAGCGCGCTCTTCCTCCGTCAACTCGAGGTTGGCCAGATCGGCCACGTAGGCGACGTCCTTGTCAGTAACTTTCATATGGCCGCAAGTAGTCTTTAGGCTCCCCCACATATTTCGTCATCCCGAGCAAAGCAAGGGATCTGCATTCTGCCAGAGAACTGCAGATCCCTCGCTTGCTCGGGATGACAAACAACCTTAACAGCCTACGCCTTCACCACGAATTCAATCCGCTTGACCGAAGTCGCGGAATACTTGTTGATGAGAGCCACATAACGCGGCGCCAGGTTAGCGAGCTCCCGGCGCCATCCCGCGTCGGCAACTTCCACGCGCAGAACACCGTCGGAAAAAATCAGCGCCCGAGTTCGCTCTGCCACCGCACTGCCACATGCGACGGGCCACGCCAGCAATGCGCTCTCGCCCGCCGGCGCGCGATGTAGAGCTTTGGCGATGATGGTTTCGAGGCCCGAGGCAGCACGGTTCAAGACATGACTCCAGAGTTGCGAACGAGATCAGAACAGCAATCGGAAGTAAGAGAAGCAACAATTGTACATCGGAAAATGTTGCGCCCTCTCTGACCGGCGAGCTTACGAGGCCGAGGCCGCCACCGCCTTGGCGCGCTTCTTGGCGAGCTTGCGCAAGTGCGCCGCCGAATACAGACTTCCCCGGCAGCGCCTCGCCCCGCATAAACACGGCGCGTCATCCTCGCCATCGTAGAGGTTGTAGTCGTACGTCAATTCTTCTCCCGCCGCAATATCGCGCAGCGCGATGATCCACATCTTGCCGCGAATCTGATCGGTCTCGCAGTTCGGTTTACAGGAATGGTTGACGAAGGCAGCCACGCCGTAGCCATCGATAATGCGCTTGCCCCCGTCCAGGCCGAATAAATACGTGTTCTCAAAGTCGTCGTAAAGATCGTCGGCCTGCTCGTAGGTGAGGCACTCGCCCACGTATTCCACGATCAACGTCCCTTTGCGAATCGGCCGCGTGGTGTAGCAACCGTAGGAGTGAATGCGAGACTGGCGAAGAATGAGCGTCATAGAACGTTCTTTATCTTTAGCACACCAGGCACCCGATCATGCAAGTGCCAACGTCAGTTCGCAATTCTCAGCTCTCAAGTTCGTGGATCTTAGGACTCCGCCAGACTCCGCGAGATTTTTCTGAGAGCGGAGAGCTGCTCTCGAAACCTGCTAATATTCTCACCCGGAGGCCTTCACGCTATGGCTCAGCATCCACCACGCTTTGTGAAGATTGTCGACGACGCCAAGAAGCGCGTTCGCGAAACCAGTGTTGACGCCGTCAAAGCGCGGCTTGATCGCGGCGAAAAATTCGTTCTCGTCGACGTCCGCGAAGACCGCGAATTCGAAGCCGACCACCTGCCCGGAGCCGTTCACCTGGGCAAGGGCGTGATCGAGCGCGACATTGAGGGCAAGTATCCCGATCTGCAGACCGAACTCGTCCTTTATTGTGGCGGCGGTTTCCGTTCCGCGCTGGCCGCCGACAGCCTGCAAAAAATGGGATACACCAACGTCATTTCCATGGACGGCGGAATTCGTGACTGGCGGCAAAAGCGCTACCCGCTGGAGAAGTAAAGGTAAATAGCGGATCGCAAGCAGCCCCCGCGCGCCTCCGGCGTATATTCATTCCTGAGCGAACTGAGCCTCCGAGCGTCCGGCGGTTTGCATACCACCCGCTTCTCTGAAAAAATACCTATAAGATACTGTGGGGTTTTCTGCGATGTCTCAAATCGGAAGCTTTGCGCTGATGCTGGCGCTCGGCCTGAGTGCGTACTGTTTCCTGGCAGGCTTTGTGGCGTTGTTCCGCCGGGATGCCGCGTCGGCTCGTCTCGGCGAGACTGCCCGCCGCGCCGGAATCGCTACTTTCGCCGCCGTGCTCCTGGCTGGCATCGTCCTCGTAGTGGCCGCGTTCAACGACGACTTCTCTATCGCCTACATCTTCCATCACAGCAACCGCGATTTGCCCGCCGCCTATAAGTTCGCCGTGCTGTGGTCCGGTCAGGAAGGCTCGCTGCTGTTCTGGTCGCTGCTCTTGGCCGGCTACGGGTTCGTTCTCCGCTTGCGCTACAAAACCGATCAGCGGCTGTTCGCCTACGCTTCGGTGATCATCGCCTCGGTGCAGGTTTTCTTTCTGCTGATTCTGAATTTTGCCGCCCACCCGTTCGCCATCATGCAGGGCGCGCTCCCCGCGGATGGCACCGGATTGAATCCTCTTCTGCAGTATCCCGAGATGGTCATCCATCCGCCCATGCTTTACCTGGGATACGTAGGCTTCACCGTTCCCTTCGCCTTCGCGCTGGGCGCGCTCATCATGAAGTATCCCGGCGAGAAATGGATTCAGATCACGCGCCGCTGGACCATGGTGACCTGGTGCTTCCTCACCGTCGGCGTTTTCCTCGGCGCGCACTGGGCTTACGCTGTCCTCGGGTGGGGCGGTTACTGGGGATGGGACCCGGTGGAAAATGCTTCGCTCATGCCCTGGCTCACCGGCACGGCATTTCTGCATTCCGTCATGATGCAGGAAAAACGCGGCATGCTGAAAGTCTGGAACATGTCGCTCATCTTCGCGACCTTCCTGCTCTCGATGCTCGGGACCTTCCTCACGCGTTCGGGTGTGATCAGTTCGGTGCACGCTTTTGCGCAGTCCTCGATCGGCACCTGGTTCCTGGTCTTCATCGTGCTGACTCTGGCGGTCTGCACCTTCTTCCTGATAGCGAACCGGTCGCACCTCAAGAGCGAGCACAAGCTGGAATCGCTGGTGTCGCGCGAATCCAGTTTCCTGTTCAACAATCTCCTCTTGCTCGTGGTCTGCTTCACCATACTGTGGGGCACGTTTTTCCCGATTCTGTCGGAGTTCGTTCAGGGCCACAAAGTCACGGTCGGGCCGCCGTTTTTCAATCGCGTAGCTATCCCGGTTGCCTTGCTGCTCCTGCTGCTCACCGCGGTCGGACCGCTGCTTGCCTGGCGCAAAACTTCCGTCGAAAGCCTCAAGCGGAATTTCCTGTTCCCCGCGATCGGTTCGCGTCGCCGTCGGCGGCATGATGATCCTTTTCGGCGTGCGTCCCTGGGAAGATCCCTCTTACTTCTACGCCACCATGGCCGCCATTCTCTCGGCGCTGGTCATCTTTACCGTCATCTCCGAGTTCGTCCGCGGAGGCCGCGTCATCGCCGGCAAGACACAGCAAAACTTGCTCTCCGCCATGATTCACCTGTGCCACAGAAACACGCGGCGCTACGGCGGCTACATCGTTCATTTCGGCGTCGCGCTCGTCATCATTGGAATCCTCGGAACGCCTTTCAACAGAGAAGTCGAAAAAGAAATGGGCTTCGGCGACAAAATCAACATCGGCCCCTACACTCTGGTCTGCCAGTCCTTCACGCAGGACGACAATCCCAATTACGCCAACGAGTGGGCCATCATCAACGTCTTCCGCGGCGGCAAGCAGATTACCACCATGTATCCCGAGCGCCGCTTCTATAAAGCCAGCCAACAGCCGCAGACCCTCCCCCGCATTTATCCCAGCTTCCGCGAAGATCTTTTCCTGGTGACCGACGTCTATCTCGTCTATGAAGGCAAGAACGAGACGACGGGACGGCCCATCATTAAGGCGCACTTGAATCCGCTGGTGCCCTGGATTTGGATTGGCCTGATCATCATGGTCTTCGGCACCATCGTCGCACTCGTGCCGAATGCCGCCGCCGTCCAGGTGGCCGCAACCACGCCAGTTCGAGCCCCGGCGCAGGTAGGGGCAGGTGACTAAGATGAAATCCTCGATCCCTAGCAGGCTGCGGAAGAACTCGATGTTGCAGTTGATTTTGGGTGGCGCAGCGCTTCAGCGCTGCGGTTACGGCACTTCTTCGAATGCGGCTTTAGCCGCTGAGGCCGCATCCGCCCCTCGCCGCTGGCTGCAGGCCGCTATTCTCGCGCTCGCAGTGGTCGTCTTCATGGGCGCCGGCGACGACTCCGCGCGCTTCAAAGATCTGGGCCACCGCATGATGTGCACCTGCGGATGCGGCCAGGTCCTGCTGGAATGCAACCACGTCGGCTGCCAGTCCTCGGACAAGATGCGCGATCAACTGCAGGCCGCGCTCGACAAAGGCGGAGGTAATAGTGACGACCTCATCCTGCAAGGCTTCGTGCAGGAATACGGACCGACCGTAATCGCCGCGCCCACCGCTACCGGCTTCAATCGCGTGGCCTGGATCATGCCCTTCGTCGTCTTGGCGCTCGGCATAGCCTTCGCGGTTCACATCGTGCGCTCGTGGAAGAATCGGCCCGAGCCAGCCCTAGCCGATGGCATCACCATCCCGCAAGGCAGCGAACTGGATGAGTTCCGGCGGAAAGCAAGGAAAGAGACCGACCTATGACGATCAGTTGTGGCAAGTGTGGCGCGGACACTCCTGTCCGCGAAAAGCCGCGATCGAATGATAATGATGGGGACCGGGGAAAGGAGCCCGCCCAATGATCATTTTCGTCTGCGCCGTCGTCACGCTAGCCTGTCTCTATTACGTTTTCTTCTTTCCCGGAGAAGTCTATGCCGGAGAGGAAAAAACGCGCCTCGGCTATCTCCGCGAGCGCAAGGAAGCGGTCTACGAGAACCTGCGCGATCTGAATTTCGAATACAAGGCCGGCAAGGTGCCCGACGCGGACTATCAATCCATGCGCACCTCGCTCGAAGAGGAAGCGGCTGCGATCATGGCGGAGATTGCGCGGCTGGAGCAGGCTGCGGGGCAGGTCGCGTGACTCCGCCCGCAGCACGTTGAACCATCGTGCCCTTGCCATCAAACGGGCCGATGGGTATTTGTGGTTCTGGATTGGCGACCACTAATCCTATGAAGCACTGATTTCTTAGCGCTACCGCTTATTGCAAAACGATCTGCGGCAGCAAGGAGTTCCTTTGACTCAATTCGCAAAATCCGCATTACTAGCCGCCATCTTCTCGTTGGCCCTAGCCACGGCCGCCGCCCAAACCCTGACCGGCACCGTCACCAACGGCACCACCGGCAAACCCGCCGTCGGCGACGAAGTCATTATCATCAACCTGGCCAACGGCATGGATGTAGGCGGCAGTACCAAGACCGACAGCAACGGGAAATTCAGCTTCAAAATCACCGTGCCCGGCCCGCACCTCATCCGCGCCGTCCATCAGGGAGTTAACTATCATCAGATGGCGCCTCCCGGCGTCAATACAGCGGACGTCGAGGTCTATGACGTCGCCACAAAAGTCGCCGACCTCAGCGTGACCGCCGACGTCATTCGTTTCCAGGCCGACAGCGGAACCATGCAGGGCATACGCCTGTTCGTCGTCACTAACACGTCTTCTCCCCCGAAGACGCAGATGAACGATCACAACTTCGAGTTCTATCTGCCCGCCGGTGCAAAGGTCGAACAGGTCCAGGCCCGCTCCCCGAACGGCCAGCCCATCCCCGCCGACGCCGTGCCAGATCCCGAAAAAACGTCCGAGAAGAACCGCTACGCCATCGCCTTCCCGCTCCGTCCCGGAGAAACCCAATTCCAGGTGGAATTCACTCTGCCCTACTCCGGCGAGATCAAGATCGATCCCAAGCCGCTCTATTCCGCCCAGCACCTCGTCATCGTTCTTCCCAAAACGATGCAGTTCAAAGCCGTGGATCCCTCCAGCTTCCAGTCCATGCCGGATCCCACCCAGAGCGACAGCAACGTAGAAGTCGCGCAACAGACCAAACCCGGCCAGCAGCTCGGCTTCACGCTGAAGGGTAACGGAGTCATCACCGAGTCGCCCGGAGAGACCGCCTCCGGCGCGGCCCAGCAGCAGGAACCACAGGGACGCGACAATCGTTCTAGTGACAATCGGCCCGGCGGCGGACTCGGCGCTCCCATCGACGCTCCCGATGCTCTGCAGAAATATCGCTGGCCCATCCTCTTCGGATTCGCCGTGCTGCTCGCCGTTGGAGGATGGGTGGTTACGAAACGGCAAACCGGAGCATCGGTTGTTGCGACCTCCCCTGCGAAGACTGGCGCAGTGTCGAGCGTGAATAGTGCAGCCGTCCGTCCACCCGCCGTGCCCGCAACATCCGCGGCCAGCCCTCCGGCCGCAAAGTCGTCGATGCTGCTCGAAGCGCTGAAAGAAGAACTGTTCCAACTCGAAGTAGAACGAAAACAAGGCAAGATCACGCCCGCAGATTACGAAAAAGCCAAAGCAGCCCTCGACCAAACGCTAGACCGGGCGCTAAAGCGGCAGGGCTAGGGTCGTGTGGTGACGGGGCTTCGCCCCGTCCAAGCGGGGCCGAAGCCCCGCTTCCACACAAGGAGCCTAAATCCTTGCGTCCAGCATCTAATTCGCTGAAACAAATTTTAGGCACTCTTTATGAGCAACATATTTAAAACCACGCTCCTGCTCACCGTCATGACGCTGCTGCTCATGCTGGCCGGCCGCGCTTTCGGAGGCCAGAACGGAATGCTGATGGCGCTCGCCTTCGCCGCCGTCATGAATTTCGTCGCCTACTTTTTCTCCGATAAGATCGCGCTCGCCACCTACCGCGCCCAGCCCGTCAGCCGCGAAGATCTGCCGCGCGTCTACAACATCGTCGAGCGCCTGGCGCAAAAAGTCGGCCTGCCGATGCCTAAGGTCTACCTCATCCCGACCGACTCACCCAACGCCTTCGCCACCGGACGCAATCCGAACCACGCGTCAGTAGCCGTAACCCAGGGCATTCTCGGACTGCTCAACGACGACGAACTAGAAGGCGTGCTCGCCCATGAACTCGGCCACGTGCGCAATCGCGACATCCTCATCAGTTCAATCGCCGCCACTTTAGCCGGCGCCATCACCTGGCTCGCCTCGATCGCCAGATGGGGCATGATTTTTGGCGGCATGCGCGGCAGCCGCGATGATCGCGGCGGAGGCGGCGGCATCGCAGCCATCGCCATGATCTTCCTCGCTCCATTCGCAGCCATGCTCATCCAGTTAGCCGTCTCGCGCTCCCGCGAGTACGGCGCCGACGACACCGGAGCCCACTGGACCGGCAATCCCTACGCCCTCGCCAGCGCCCTGGCGAAGATCGACGCCTATTCCAAACAGCGCCCACTCATAGCCAGCCCATCGACCGCCCATCTTTTCATCATCGCGCCGTTCTTAGGAGGGATGAGTTTCGGCAACTTGTTCTCGACCCATCCGCCAACCGCGAAAAGGATCGAGCGGTTGACGGGAAGGCCCGCGGAATTCATGCAATGAGTTCTCAGTTCCCGGTTCTCAGTTCTCAGTAAAGCCAGCGGGGCTACGCCGCACGGCTCTTGATCGAGGCAATGAGTCCGTTAAGGACTCTGCCGAGTTCGTCGGCGCCAGCGAGCAGGGCGTCTGCTTTCGCCGGTTGGAGGTATTGCAGGTCTCTGGCAATGAGAAGCTGAGTCTCAATTTCTACTAAAGAACCACGTGCCTGACTCAGGAAGTGATGAAACTCTTTTTGGGAAAAACGGGCTTGCCCTTCTGCGATGTTACTCGGTACCGAAACCGATGCTCGCCGCAATTGATTGGTGAGTCCGTAACGCTCCTCGCTCGGAAATCGTTGGGTCACCGCGTAGATTTCGCTGACGAACTTCATGGCCTTCTGCCATGCGACCAAGTCTCGATAAGAGCGCCCCATAAATCCCTCCAGTCCAGATTGTGGGATCTCCAGGGCTGTAGCGCCGTGACCGGCAACCACGCAGAATGGTCGGTTTTACTGAGAACTGAGAACCGGGAACTGAGAACTTCTCTGTGACCGCCGTAACCCACGGCCCCGTCGCGCACATAGTAGAATCGCCAATAATGGCTCCCGAAGCTCTCGTGGCAACCGCGCGCCGCGCCGCGGAACTCGAAAACAGCCTGCGCCGCGTCATCCGCGGCAAAGATGACGTCCTCCGTCTCGCCCTGGTTTCCATTTTCGCCAAAGGCCACCTGCTGATCGAAGGCGTCCCCGGAGTCGGCAAAACCACGCTCGGCCAGGCCCTCGCCCGCGCCATTGACTGCACTTTCCAGCGCATCCAGTTCACCAGCGACATGTTGCCCTCCGACGTGCTGGGCATCTCGATCTATTCCGCCATCGAGCAGAAATTCGAATTCAAGCGCGGACCGGTCTTCGCCAACGTCCTGTTAGCCGACGAAATCAATCGCACCACTCCGAAGACGCAGTCCGCCCTGCTCGAAGCCATGAACGAAGGCCAAGTCACCATTGACGCCCATTCTTATCCGCTGCCGCAACCGTTCCTCGTTCTCGCCACGCAGAATCCCATCGAGCACCACGGCACCTACCCCTTGCCCGAGTCGCAACTCGATCGTTTCCTGATGCGCGCTCGCATGGGATATCCCGAAGGCAACGCCGAGCGCGAGATTCTGCGCGCCGAAGCCGGCGCCGCCCAACTCGAAAACCTGCGCCCCGTTCTCAGCGCCGCCGACGTGGTCGAAATCCAGCAAGCCGTAGCCCAAGTCCACGTGGATGAATCGCTAATCACCTACCTGCTGAACATCGTCGCCAAAACCCGCGAGTCCGAGTATCTCTCCCTCGGAGTATCTCCCCGAGGTTCGCAGATGCTCTACCGCGCCGCCCAAGCCATGGCCTTTCTCGAAGGCCGCGACTATTGCACGCCCGAAGATTTCAAGCCCCTGGTCGTCTCCGTCTTCGCCCACCGCGTAGTCGTAAATTCGCTCTACACTTCCACTCTGAAAAAGTACGAGCAAGCCGAACAAGTGTTGCGTGAGATCGTGGAGAGCGTGCCGGTGCCGGTGTAGGGGATGTGATGTCAGCCGCTGATCAGCCCATTAAACACCAGGACCGCGCCAGCTCGCTTCTTCGCTCTCCTGCGCTTCGGCCTTCGGCTTGAAGATTACGCCTTGACTGGTGCGGCTGTTCATAAGTACGCGAATCGGTTCGGCAAACCGCAAGTGGCGGACACACCCTTCTTCTTCGACGGCCGTTTGTTCCGTCAACCACTGCCAATCGACTGAGCCTTCACCCGCGTCTGGATTCACGGTGAAGTAACCGATCTGAAAGGCAGTGAGATTCTGGAAAAAATGGCTGCCCTGCGATGGAGTGACGCGAAAATCGCGGAATCCCGCCTCCACAATCACGCGCGCGCCGGAGATTTCATCCCATTCGACCGGAATGCCCAGCCAGGGTTCAGTCGATCCCCAGCGTCCCACCCCGATCAGCAGATAGGGCCGGTTCTGTTCGCTGAGCAGGCGATTGAACCGGGCGACCGCCGTGCCCACTTCCTGGCTGCGCGAGCGCTCGAAGCGTTGCGAATCGACCACAATGACATCGTGCAGATTCTCGATGCGGCCGTTGCCGAGAACTTTGCTGCTCTGGCAAATCAACTGCTCCGGCCGCACATCGTCCAGCGCTAAGTCCTCGGTGTCGCGCGCCAGCGTCAGTGGCCGGATCTGCAGGAACCCGAACTCCGCCACCTGTCCAGTCGCTTGTCCCTCCATCGACCCAGCCTGCTGCGGCAACCGCACGGCAAACTCGATCTCCACCGCGTTGCCCAGCGCATCCTCACCGGCCCGAACCAGGTCATCGAGAATCTCAGCCAGCGGAAAGGTGCCGTGCTTGAGCATGGGAGCAAAGGTAACGACGCGTGATCCCGGCCGGCTCACTCCATCGTAGACGGCGTGGTTGTCCCTGGAATAAGTCGAAGCCAGCGCCTGCAGCGTGCCGTCGCTCTCGGCGGCGTCCAGGCCGAACCGCCTCTCCTGCCAATGCCCTGGCCGGTCTTCCGCGCTACCATTCAACTCCAGGGCCCAGAATTCCGACTGCGAGTTGGCCAGTATGTCTTCGACCGAGGAAAACTGCACCAGGTTGCGGGGATAGCGCGGGCAAAACGTCAAACACTTCCCGCCATCTACCACCGCCCGCCCCAGCCCCAGAGCCACGGCCGCAATGCCATCCTCGAAGCTCATCGGAGGCACGGGATAAAAATTGTGCGAGCGCACGACCCCGGAGAAATCCGGATAAAAGCGTTCCCCGTGGCGCGTGCCCACAACCCGCTGCAGAATCACTGCCATTTTTTCTTCTTCCAGACGGTAGGGCGTAGCCCGCACATAGGCCTTGGCATGGCGGCTGAAAGTGGAGGCGTACACGCGCCGGATGGCCTCGCTCAGCGCCGCCAGCCGGTCGTCCGCATTGGCTTGCTGATTGCCCAGCATGAAGGTTTCATACACGCCGGTGAAAGGCTGGTATTGCGAGTCCTCCAGCAAGCTCGACGAGCGCACCGCCAACGGATGGCTGACCTCGGCCAGGAACGATTTCAGGTCTTCGGTGAGGGAGGTGGATAGAGATGCGGCCAAAAACTTCCGCTCAATTTCAGCGTCATCTTCACAACGCAAGGCAAAGTCCAGCAAGTTGTTCTCGGCTACGAATTGGTCAAACACATCCGTCGCCAGCACGACGGCCGGAGGCACCGAGATGCGAACCCCGGGAAAGCGGCGGCTCATGCGGTTCTTGCGCAATAGGTGACGCACAAAGGCGAGACCGCGAGCCTTGCCCCCCAGCGATCCGGAACCGATCCGCAGAAAACTTGATTCCGAAGGCTTGAACGTATCGGCCCGAAAGTCGCCGATCAGCACCTCGCCCTGTTCGCGGCGATAGTCATTGATCGATTCGATCAGATCGCGCCGCAGATGTTCCGGGCTCGCAAAATCCGAAACTTTTCGCGGCCGAAGTTTTGCCGCCAGCGCAAACTCGGTGCGTGCCATCAGCCAGTGCGAGAAGTGGTTGCTCTGCGAGTGAAAGACGATGCTTTCCGCCGGAACCGTTTGCAATTGCTCTTCCAGTTCGTTCATGTCTTTCGCCCGCCCGACTTCGCTCAAATCCGGCAGACGAAACACAAAGTCGCCAAACCCGAATTGCTCGGTCAATATCCGGCGCAAATCTTTCAGCAGCGTGGGCGAGCGTTTGCGCAAAAACGAATAGCCCGCGGCGTGCGCCCGCGGACGGAACTCGGTACGGCCGGTTTGCAACACCACCGGCACGTCCGGCACCAGGCTCTTCACCATGTGCGCCAGTTCAAACCCCGCCTCCGGACTCAGCTTGCCCTCCCAGGGGAACTCCACGTCCGATACCAGGCCAAACAGATAATTGCGATACTCCTGCACCAGCCGGGCCGCGTCTTCGAAGTTCGAGCTCAGCAGAATTTTCGGCCGCGCCTGCATGCGCACCAGCTTGTGCGCCACGTTGATGCCTTCCTGGATCACCCGCTTCGATTGCTTGATCAGTTCGGTATAGATCACGGGCAAAAACGCCGAGTAGTAACGGATGTTGTCTTCCACCACCAGCAGCACCGGCACGCCGATGGCCCGCGTGTCGTGCAGCACGTTGCGTTTATCCTCGATGTACTTGACGATCGTGATCAGGATGCGGGCATTGCCCTGCCACAGAAAAACGCGTTCGATCTCGGTCACTGGATTCCGCGTCACGAAATTCTTCATCTCGCGGTAGTCATAGCCCAGCACCACCACCGGAACATCCAGCCCGGCCCGCTTCACCTCGCTCGCCAACTGCGCCGCGTTCATGTCGCCGACCGTAAGGTTGGTCACGATCAGGTTGTATTGTTGAGAGCGCGCCAGATCTACCGCTTCCGCGCAGCTGGAGACCTGCGTAATCCCCGGGACCCGCCGCAGGTCGAGTTCGACCGATTCGTCGATGAGCAACTCGTTGAGCCGGCCATCTTCGCGGAGGATGAAGGAATCGTAGAGGCTTGAGACCAGAAGAATGTTGTGCACCTTGAACGGCATCAGGGTTTCGAAGCGCTCAAAACGCTCTTCTGCGTCCATGATGATGGGCTCGGCAATGCGGCGCACGCTCATGGGGATATCCTAGCAGGCTGCAGGAAAACTCGATTTCGCGTTTGATTTTGGGTGGCGCAGCGGTTTACCGCTGCGATAACTCGCTTGTTTTCATCGACGGTTTTAGCCGCTGAGGTTGCGGTTTTTTCTCGGGGTAGGGTGTCATAATCCCGTCTCATGGAAGGAGTATATTAATTGCGCGACGGTTGCTCCGTCAGGAGAACACCTCTCGCTGAGTTGATGAAAGCCGCGACTCTAACCTCACCTCAAGATGTTCGGCATCGGCCTCTCCGGATTGGCCAGGTTGCACTCCCGGAGCCGGAGCCAGGTCAAGTTCTTCTGCGGGTGCGTGCGTGTGGAGTGTGCCGCACCGATTTACATATAGTCGAAGGAGAGTTGCCACCGCGCCGCCCCGGAGTAATCCCCGGACATCAGATTGTCGGCGAAATACTATCCGGAAATGCGGCCGGAAATCCGGCCGGAGCCACAGAAGAACTTCCCATCGGCGCCCGCGTGGGCGTTTCCTGGATGGGAGGCACTGACGGCACCTGCCGCTATTGCCAGCTTGGTCTGGAGAATCTCTGCGACTCACCCACGTTCACCGGTTATACCGTGGATGGCGGCTACGCGGAATATGCAGTCGTTCGCGCCGATTTCACTTTCCCTCTGCCCGATCAGCTGGACGATTTACACGCCGCGCCGCTGCTGTGCGCAGGCATCATCGGTTTTCGCAGTCTTCGTGTGGCCGGCGTCAAGCCTGGAGACCGTGTCGGTCTATTCGGCTTCGGAGCTTCGGCCCATCTGGCAATCGCGGTCTTACGCTCCTGGAATTGCGAGGTGTACGTCTCCACGCGAGGAGCGACTCATCGCCAGCTAGCGGCTTCTCTCGGGGCGGTTTGGGTTGGAAGTGAGACCGACAAACCGCCCGCGAAACTCGACTGCGCAGTGACTTTCGCTCCGAGTGGCGATGTCGTAGTAGCCGCTCTAGCCAGCCTGCGCAAGGGAGGAGTGGTTGCCATCAACGCGATTCATTTGGACCGGATTCCCCAATTCGACTACGATCGCCTGCTGTGGGGCGAGCGCCAGCTTCGGAGCGTCGCGAACATGACTCGTGCTGACGCTCGAGATTTCCTCCAGGTCGCGAGCGCGATTGGTCTGAGGCCGAAAGTAACTGCATTCCCACTCGACCAGGCCAACGAAGCTTTGATTGCGGTAAAAGAGGATTCCATCGACGGAGCTGCCGTGATAACCGTGTAAGGCGGTCGCGCGTTTTCTCGCAAGTCAAGCGTTCAGGAACTTTGCGCGCCATGGCGGCGCGGCCCCGATGTTATCTTAATGGGGGTTGTGACGACGATGCCAAGTCGCAACCGAATCGCTGGCAAGCACCTTCATGGAAGTTCTCAAAAGACTTTTTGAGCAGTATTTCCACGCGCCGGTCGAGCGAGTGCAGCCGCTGCAAGGCCAACTCGGCGGTTCGGGCCGCAAGATCATCCGGCTTTCCACCGACAAACTCAGCGCGATTGGCATTCTCTATGACGTGCGCGAAGAGAATGTCGCCTTCCTCGAATTTTCCCGGCACTTTCGCAGGCACGGTCTGCCGGTGCCGGAAATTTATGCCGAAGATTTGAGCCACGGCGCTTATCTCGAAGAAGACCTTGGCAGCACCACGCTTTTTGAATTTCTCTCGGACCATCGTAACGGCGCGGCCATCGCTCCCGAGGCCGTCGCGGCCTATCGTAAAGTTGTCGCCGTGTTGCCGCGGTTTCAGGTCGAAGCGGGCCGCGATTTGAACTACAAAGTGTGCTATCCGCGCGCCAGCTTCGATCGCCAGTCCATCGCGTGGGATCTGAATTATTTCAAGTATTACTTTCTCCGGCTCGCCGGCATTCCCTTCAACGAGCAAGCGCTGGAAGACGATTTCAGCCGCTTGACGAAATTTCTGCTGATCGCCAACCGCGATTATTTTCTCTATCGCGATTTCCAATCCCGCAACATCATGTTGCGCAAAGTTCTGAACAAAGTTCTGGACAAAGTTCCGAACGAAGTTCCGAAAGAAGACCAGCCGTTTTTTCTCGACTATCAGGGCGGCCGCAAAGGCGCTCTGCAATACGATATCGCTTCTCTTTTGTACGATGCCAAGGCCGACCTGCCTCCGGATCTACGCCAGCAATTGCTCGATCATTATCTCGCGAGCCTCGCCGGTTTCATCGATCTCGATCGCTCCGAGTTCATGCAGTTTTACTATGCCTACGTTTATGTCCGCATCATGCAGGCCCTGGGCGCGTATGGCTTTCGCGGCTTTTACGAGCGCAAGGAGCATTTCCTGCAAAGCGTGCCCTACGCGCTGAAAAACCTGCGCTGGCTGCTGCACAATGTGGAGTTGCCCATTGCGTTGCCTACTCTGATGGAAGCCTTCAAAAGCATGGTGGCCTCGGATAAGTTGCAAGGCCTCACTTCTGAACCGGAAAGATTAACGGTGCGGGTTTTCAGTTTTTCATTCCACCGAGGCCTGCCGCAAGACGAGACCGGAAATGGCGGCGGATTCGTTTTCGATGGCCGCAGCCTCCCAAATCCCGGGCGCGAAGAGCGCTTCAAAGCCCTCAGCGGCAAAGACGCGCCGGTAATCGACTATCTCGATCAGCAGGAGAGCGTGCATCAGTTTCTCGCCAGCGTCAAGTCGCTAGTGGACGCAAGCGTCAGCACCTATCAGCGCCGCGGCTTCAAGCACTTGATGGTATCGTTCGGTTGTACCGGCGGCCAGCACCGATCCGTCTATCTGGCGGAGCAATTGGCGAAACATTTGCGCGGCAAAGATGGAGTGGAGGTGGTGGTGCATCATCGCGAGCAGGAGCAACTGAATCAATGAAGGCGAGAGCTCTGTGAAAGCCATGATTCTCGCCGCCGGCCTGGGCACGCGCTTGCGTCCGCTCACCGACGATCGTCCGAAAGCGCTGGTCGAAATCAACGGCCGCACGCTGCTCGAGATCACGCTCTCCCGCTTGCGCAGCTTCGGAGTTCGCGAGGTAGTAATCAACGTTCATCACTTCGCCGACCTGATTGTGGAGTACCTGGAAACAAACGGCAATTTCGGCATGCGCATTGAAGTCTCGCGCGAAGAGGCATTGCTCGACACTGGCGGTGGGCTGAAGAAGGCCGCGCATTTCTTTGTAGCGGATTCTGCCAAAGATTCCGGCCACTCTGCAGAACCCTTCATCCTGCACAATGTCGATGTCCTCAGCACAATTGACCTCCGCCGCATGGTGCAATTTCATACTGAAAACGAGGCTCTGGCGACTCTGGCGACGAAGGACCGCAAGACCTCTCGCTACCTGTTGTTCGACGATCGCCGTCAGCTTTGTGGCCGGCGATCCGGCGCCGATCAACCGGAGTTCGTTGGCGGTCGCAAGCAAGCGCAAGCGCTGGCTTTTTCCGGTATCCACGTGATTTCTCCCCGTCTTCTGACCATGATGGTCGAAGAGGGCGCGTTCTCCATCGTCGCTTCCTATTTGCGCCTCGCTGCCCAAGGAGAAAAAATCCTCGCCTTCCGCGCCGACGAATATTACTGGCGCGATCTCGGCAACCCTGAGAATGTGGCGCAAGCCGCGCGGGATTTAAGGCAAAAAGTCATCGCGCAGTAGGCGCAGCGCTCTAACCCTCGCAACTGTTACTCTCAAGCAGGACATCGAAATCCCGGAGACCGCACCTCATTGCCGCCCATTGTCAACGCACAGGAAATTACGAAGGCCTTCGGAGCCAACCCGCTCTTCCAGAATGTTTCGTTCACCATTTCTGAAGGAGATCGCATCGGCCTGATTGGCCCGAACGGATCCGGTAAAACCACGCTTCTCCGAATTCTGGCGGGCGAGGTTGCTGCCGATAGCGGCGAAGTATCGCTGCGCAAACGAACCCGTCTCGCCTCTGTCGAGCAGGACTCGCGATTCCAGCCCGGAGCCACGGTGCGCTCGGTGATCGAAAGCGCGCTGGATCGCAGCGGCGTCTCCGGGTCCGAGCGCGGCGCCCGCTTTGCCGAAACCCTGGGCCGCGCCGGTTTTGAGGACCTCGCAGCTCCCACCATCGAGTTATCCGGAGGCTGGCAGAAGCGTCTCTCCATTGTCGAAGCCCTGGTGCAGCATCCCGATATCCTCTTGCTCGACGAGCCCACCAACCATCTCGATCTGCCCGGGATCAACTGGCTCGAAGATCTGCTTGAGGCAGCGCCCTTCGCCAGCGTAATCGTCAGCCACGACCGCTACTTTCTGGAAAATGCCACCACCGACATGGTCGAGCTCAATCGCATTTATCCCGACGGCTCGCTCCGAGTCCACGGCAACTACAGCGCGTTCTTGGAGAAGAAAGAAGAATTCCTGCACGCGCAATCCCGCCGTCAGGAAGCGCTGGAGAATCTGGTCCACGGAGAAATCGAGTGGCTCCGCCGCGGAGCGAAAGCCCGCACCCGCAAATCCAAAGCCCGCATCAGCAAAGCCGGCGAACTCATGGGCGAGCTCGCCGACTTGAACGCCAGAACCCGCAGCACCACCGCGCAAATCGATTTTTCCGCCACCGACCGCAAAACCAAGCGCCTGATCGAGCTGCAGGACGTCACCTGCGCCATGGCTAGCGGAGCATTGGGTTCTCGAACATTATTCGAAGGCCTCAACTTTATCCTCACCGCCGGAATGCGCGTAGGCCTCGTCGGCCCGAATGGCAGCGGCAAGACAACCCTGCTCCGCCTGTTGCAGGGAGACCTCGCTCCAACCCACGGTGAAATTCGCCGCGCCGATTGGCTGCGCATCGTCTACTTCGACCAGACCCGCACCCTCGATCCCGACGTAACTCTGCGCCGCGCGCTAGCGCCGGAAGGCGATTCCGTCGTCTATCGCGATCGAATAATTCACGTAGCCGGATGGGCGGCAAGATTCCTGTTTACCGGCGAGCAACTCAGCCAGCCAGTCGGGCGCCTCTCCGGAGGCGAACGAGCGCGCGTCCTGATCGCGCAACTCATGCTTCAGCCCGCCGACATTTTGTTGCTCGATGAGCCGACCAACGACCTCGACATTCCAACACTCGATATCTTGGAAGAGAGCCTGATCGATTTTCCCGGCTCGCTCGTGCTCGTAACCCACGACCGCTACATGCTCGACCGGGTATCCAGCATCGTGCTCGGCCTGAACGGAAAGGGCGCCGCCAACATCTTCGCCGACTACGCGCAATGGGAGGCATGGCAAGCGCAACGCTCCAAGCCAGAAGTAGCAGCAACAACGAGTTCGCAGACGCCGCGAGGGGCGACGCCGACGACAGCGCCAACGAAAAAGAAACTTTCCTATCTCGAAGCGCGAGAGTACGCCGCGATCGAGCAGCGAGTGGAAGAAGCCGAACATTTCGTGAAAACCAAACGTGCAGAACTCGAAGATCCAGCCAATGCGACCGATGCTTCACGTCTTGTAAGTGCGCAGGCGGCGCTTGACGCAGCGCAGCAGGCGCTCGATGCACTCTACGCGCGTTGGGCCGAGTTGGAAAAAAAGAACGGCTGAGATCCCCAGCGAGCCAATGCGTTCCTGGTGTAATCGTGATATCTCGACTGTTGCAGCTTGGTTCAGTTTCTAAACGAACACGACTGTTTTGTTCTGGTAGACCAGAACGCGGTTTTCCAAATGCCAGCGTACGGCGCGCGAGAGCACAACCTTCTCCAAGTCGCGGCCTTTGCCCACCATGTCCTCGACAGTGTCACGATGGGAAACGCGCACCACGTCTTGCTCGATGATCGGTCCTTCGTCCAGAGTGGAGGTAACGTAATGGCTGGTAGCCCCGATCAGCTTCACGCCGCGCTCGAAGGCTTGATGATAGGGTTTCGCCCCGATGAAGGCGGGAAGAAAAGAATGGTGGATATTGATCATGCGCAACAGGTACTGGGCGACAAAATCTGGCCCCAGGATCTGCATGTAGCGCGCCAGCACGATCAGGTCCACGTCCTGCCCGAGCAGTTCAAGCATCTCCCGCTCGGACTCGCGCTTGTCTTTGGGGTTGGTCAGCAGATGGAAGGGGACGTGATGAAAGTCGGCCAGCGGCTTGGCGTTCGGGTGATTGCTGACGATTATGACGATGTCGCACGCCAGTTCGCCGGTGCCGTGCCGGTACAGCAGGTCAGCAAGACAGTGGTCATAGGCGGAGACCAGGATGGCTATCTTGGGGCGGTAGTCCGTCAATGCCAGGTGGTAGTTGATCAGGAAACGTCCAGCCACCGGTTTGAAGTGGTGCTCAAAATCGGAGATGGGAATATCGAACCCGTCCAGATCCCACTCCAGCCTTGATAGGAACAAGTCGCGGCCACTGTCCAGGTGGTCGTCGCTGTGCAAGACGCTGCCGTTGTGCGCAATCAGGAAGTCGGAGATGGCCGCCACCACACCTTTGCGAGCGAGGGGCATAGGAGTACTCAGGAGCAAGACGGCGGTGTTCTTCATTTTCCGCCCATGATACTCCACGGACCAGCTCGAAACACGGCCAGAGAGGAAGGGCCCATAGGGCCACGAAATCCACCGATGGAGAGACCGCCGTCCGTCCGATGGCTGATCTCCTATGCTCGAACAAAATCAATAAACCCGCGCTGCACATCCGTCCGCGTCAGCTTTGCGCGAATCTTGTCGCCCACATGCAGTCCCTGAGTTCCCTGAGCCAGCAATCCCTCGATGTGCGGCTGCAGAACGCGAACAAACGTTCCCTTCGGAGTAACTCCGGTGACGATGGCGTCGAACGTCTCACCCACCCGATGGCTCATCGCCACGGCGGCCAGCCGCTTCGACATTTCCCGCTCCACCTTTCGCGCCGCATCGCCCTTCTGTGTGCAGTTCGTGGCGATGCCGGCAAGCTCGTCGTCGGAATAGGGCCCAGGTTTTCCATCGAGTAACGCCTTGATCAGCCTCTGCGTGACCATGTCCGCAAAACGCCGATTGGGCGCGGTCGAGTGCGTGTAGTCCTGCACGGCGAGTCCGAAGTGTCCCTGCTCGGGATCGCCCGGATGCTCCAGCACATACTCGCCCGGTCCAATCAGCTTGATGACCGCCAGCGAGAGGTCGGCGAAGTGATCGGGATCGGCGGCTTTGCGCTTCAAAAGAAAATCGTTGAGCATCCTGGAATCGGCCTGTGCGGGCAGCTTTTCACCCTGCGCCGCCAGCCGCACGATGCCGTCCCAGTGCTCGGGAGTTTTCACGATGCGGCGCAGGGAAGAAACTTTTCCGAGGAAGCGCGCCACCACTCCGTTGGCCGCAATCATGAAATCTTCGATCAACTCGGTGGCTCGATTCTTCTCTTGTTTGACGACATCGACTACCTGCTCGTTGAGCACCACCGGATGAACTTCGCTGGTGTCAATATTCAGCGCGCCCTGCTCGTAGCGCAGTTTCCGAAGCGCCTGGGCAACTTCGTCCTGCAGCTTGAGCTGCGCCTGTAGTTCCGAAGACGCGGCCACTTTCGGCGGAGGTGCCGCCGTGCCTTCCAGCCAGGTCCCGACCGCGCTGTAAGTGAGTTGTGCCTTGTTACGAACGATGGCCCGATACACGTTGCTGGCGCTGATCGAGCCGCCATTATTGACATCGATGTCGACCACGAATTCGATCACCACCGCCGGCCTGTCCACGTTTTCGAGCAGAGACGACGCACCTGTCGAGAGCTCTTCCGGCAACATGGAGAAATTGCAAACGCCGGTGTAGACAGTGGTCGTCTCCCTGGCCGCATGCTGATCGATGGGAGAATCCTTGGCGACAAACGCATCCACATCGGCGATGCCCACCATCACGTTGACGTCGCCATTGGGCAAGCGTTCAGCGACCTCGATCTGATCGAGATCCTTCGAGCTGTCATTATCGATAGAAGACCAGAGCAGCCCGCGCAGATCACGGACCTTATCGGAAAGGGCCAGTTGCGGAGGATGAGCCTTGATCTCCGCCAGTTGCTGCTGTGTCGCTGGCGGAAAATTCGGCTCGAAACCCCGTGCCAGCATGACCTGCCGCGCCATGGCCTGGAGGTCGACAGAAAAAACCCGAGAATCGTTCATTACGCTCCGCTTTCAGGAATATTGAAATTGAAAAGGCTAACATGAATCTGCGGAAACGAAATCGCGCCGATGGGCTGGAAGCCACCAGTTACTTGCTCTTCGCGGCCTTGTGAACGATAGACAGAGCAGGACCCTTCTTCACCTTCTTATTCGCGCTCGATCGTTTGCGGGATTTGGAAGAACCATCGAGGATGTCAGCGACCGAGGTACTCTCCAGTATCTTGGCCGCGGCATCTCGCACCTCCAGGAACACGCTATAGAGCGCGCGATGGTCGGGATCGGTGGCAATGAGGCTTCGCAGTTGATCCGCATCCCCAAAGGGTGCGAGTGGACCGTCGACCAGACGAATGATCTCGCTGAGCATGATCTCCGCGGGTGCGCGCCGCAGCCGGTAGCCGCCCTTCGCGCCCCGAACGCTTTCCACGATGCGCGCGTTCTTGAGCTCCAACAGAATCAGCTCGAGAAATTTCTCCGGCAGGTTGCTATCAAGCGCGATATCGCGGATCTTGACCGTTTCAGTTCCGTATCGGTGGCCAAGGGTCATTATCGCTTGCAGTGCGTAAAGCCCTTTTTGCGAGATCTTCAATCCTGTATCCTTCCCCTTTCTGTGATTGTCCACCGCTTGCGCCACGCCCGTCGCACCAGCAGTGAACCGTTCCGTCTTGGACGTACTTTAGTGCGCTCGCGCCCGCTTTGCAAGCTACCGCGTCGACGCCATCTTCATCGCCGGCTCGCCAATCTCGTCGTTCGCTCCGCCTTCCAGGCAGACGCGATGCCACAACTCAAGATTGAGCAACCGCCAGATGCGATCGTAGTTGTCGCGATACTTCGCGCGATGCTCGTCAAACAGCTTCTCGATCGCTTCGCGCCTGAAGTATCCGCGATTCATGCTGCGCGGCTCCAGCAGCATTTCGCGAATCGTTTGCAGCCGCGGTCCGGCCAGCCACCCGCTCCACGGCGTCGGAAATCCCAGCTTCGGCCGGTACAGAATCGAGTGCGGCAGCAGATCTTCCACCGCCTTCTTCAGAATCCGTTTGCCGGCTAATCCTTGAATCTGCACTTCGCGCGGAATTCGCGTCGCGAACTCAACCAGCACATGATCGAGAAACGGAACCCGGCTTTCGATCGATGCGGCCATGCTCATGTTGTCCTGCTTCATGAGCAGTTCCACCAGGTAAGTCTTGATGTCGGTGTAGAGCAGCCGTTGCAGCATTTCGCCCCCTGGTGGAACCGCTGCCGAATGCTCCCAGTACTTGAGCACATTCTTATATGCCATGCTGGGCGAGGCTTCCCGCGCGAATTCGCCGGTCAGCAATCCGCTCTGCTCCACTTCGCCGAAGGCGGAAAAGAAATTATCGAAGTAGAAAGAAGCCCAGGAATTTCCATCCTTCGCGAGAAAAGTATGTTCCAGTTTCCGGCGCAGGGTGGCTCCCAGAAGGGAAGAGGTCGCAACCGAGTGGCGCAATCCGCGCCGCAGCATGCCCGGAACCACGCTACGGTACACGCGATCCATGGCCACATTCTTCAAAGTGAAGGCATAGCGCGTGTAGCCCGCCAGGGTTTCATCCGCGCCCTCGCCTGTGAGCACGACCGTAACTCTCTCCCGGGCAAGCCGGGCGACAAAATAAAGCGAGACGCTCGAAGGCCATACGATCGGCTCGTCTTCATGCCAGATCAAATGCGGCAGCGCCGCAAAAAAATCCAGCTCGCTGACCAGCACTTCATGATGCCGCGACTGGATGTGCTCCGACACCGTGCGCGCAAAGGACAGTTCGCTGTAAGTCTGCTCGGTGTAGCCGACGGCAAAAGTCTCAACCGGCTCGCGCCGTATTTTCGTCATCAGCGCAGCTACGGCGCTCGAATCCACGCCGCCGCTCAAAAATACGCCTAGCGGCACGTCGCTCATCAGGTGACTGTTGACGGCGCCTTCCAGTAACTCGCGATAGCTCTGGACGTAGTAACTCTCGTCGTAACTATCAACTCCCGACTCGTGTGGCGTCGACGCATCCAGGTCCCAGTACTGCCGGATTTCCGCTTTGCCGTCCGGGCCAATCGTCATCGTGTGTCCCGGCAGCAGCTTGAGGATTCCGGAGTAGAAACTTTCCGCGCCCGACAAATATCCAAACGCCAGATATTCCGGCAGCGCCGCCCGATTGAACTCCGGACGAATCCCGCCATGCGCCAGCACCGCTTTGATTTCCGACCCGAAAAGAAGCCGCTCCGGCGTCAATTCGTAGTACAGCGGCTTGATGCCCAGCCGGTCGCGCGCCATGAAGAGCGTTTTCGTATTGCGATTCCAGATGACAAAGGCGAACATGCCGCGCAGGTGCTGTACGCAATCCGCGCCGTACTCTTCGAAGAGGTGGATGATGGTCTCGGTATCGCTATACGTACTGTAGCGGTGGCCGCGTGCGATGAGCTGCTCGCGCAAGGCGAGATGGTTGTAGATCTCGCCATTGAACACGATCCAGAGCGTGCCGTCTTCATTCGAAATCGGCTGATGCCCGCCCGCGACATCGACAATGCTGAGCCGCCGCATGCCGATGCCGACTGCGCCATCCGTATAAAAGCCTTCGTCGTCCGGCCCACGATGGCTGATCACGCTGCACATGTCGCGCAGCGCCGCGGCGTTCGCCCGCGCGTCCCGTCCGAATTCAAGAATCCCGGCAATCCCGCACATCTAGTGTTTCTCCGCGTATGGTGACGGACCGTATGGTGACGAACTATGACGCGACGAATCATGATCAACGCCCAGGGATGAGGAGCAGGAACCCCCGGTCAGCTCTTCGAACAGCGCCGTAACCGAAAACTCACCCGGCGCCGCGTTCATCACTGCATCCCGCCTGCGCCACTCGAAAAATTGGGACGGCTCTGCCGGCTTCAGCAGCGGCTGTCCTTGCCAAGCAACTTGCGTTCCGCCGATCACGATCAGGTGGGCAAGTTTCTCTTTTTCGATGTGGCAATACAGCACTCGCGCATCCGAAGACAACGAACCGAAACTCCACGCCTCGTCACCAAGCGCAAAAAAGAATCCACGACTTTCGTCATGACGTTTGAGCTCGTAAACCTGCACGGCCGCCTGCGCCATGCTCAGCAATCGAGGTTCCATCTCTGGTTCGCCCTCCTGCCGGATCGCGCGAGAGCGTGGTACGAGCGCAGTCGCGATCTCCGCCGGCAGCAAAACTCGCGCCTGGCATCGCACCAACGGCGCAGGCTGGAACGCACCGTAGGCGGGCGAGAGCAGAGTTCTCGGAACTTCCGTCGCCGTTTGCCAGGTGGTTTCTTCTGGCACGATCAGGCTCAGCCCTGATTCGCAGGAGGCAGCGCCAGCCGTCCTTATTTCCAGTCGCCCCGCGCCAGAGTTTTGAGCTCCGTTTTGAACTTCGAGATCTGGCGCGAAGTGCCAGCGTATCTCCAGTTCATGTTCCGTTCGACCGAGCGCCACATCGCGCACTAGCCAGAGATCGTCCGCGATCTTCAGCACGTGCCGCCGATGCACAACCGGATCCGCCAGCCGCGCATATCCATTGTGGCTGCCCACAAAGTAAGTAAAGCTCTTCCCCACAATCCAACTTTCCGCTTGCGTCGCCGGAATGTGAGTCCATGAAAAGGGTTCATCCGCAACCGCCTGGTCCACTCCATCGACGCGCATTGTGTTGTGCGCACCCGTCCCGCGAAACGTGTTCCGTTCCGCCGGATCTTTTGAAATGTAGACGCCGCTCCCGGAGTCCACCAGCCAGCGCCGCCCATTCATGGTGAGCTGCAAGCTGAGTGCATCGGCGTGTCCGTGCCCCGAGCGGCCCACGCCCTGCGGACCGGCATCCACCACCATTGCCTGCGCGAACGGTTGCGAATCCGCCAGTACGTAGAGCCCGCCGTCGGGAAAGGCGAGCGAACGCGGCGCCGGACTAGCTTGTGTGCTCAGGTGCGCGGTAGAGAGTTTTTCGACGGCTTGATTTCCAAACAACCAGATCGTTTCCTCCGTCAGCCGCGCTGCGGAAAACTCCCTGGGGTACATTTCCCTCGAGTACATCACCGCACCAAGCGCCAGCGGGTCCGTCATCTGCTCCGTGCGGTTGCGCCGCGGATTCCACACCCGCCCGCCATCATCGTCGCCGAAGCCTTCCGCCGGTCCGGCCTGCGCCAGCGCCGCCACTACATCGAGCATCCGCCCAAGCACCGCGTCATACGCCAGCGGAATTTCCATTCCATTCCGCGCCGCGAGCAAGCGCGCATATAAGAAAAAGTCGAGCGCATAAACGTGGTAGTACAGCGATTGCTCGAAGTAAACGCCATCCGGACGCACCTGCCGTTCCGCCTCGCGCAGCACAATCCGCCATCCGGATTCCTTCCAGCGAGCGGCGCTTGGCATTTGCGGATACAGAGTGCCCAGAAAGAACAGCGCAACTGCTTCCCCCAGCAGATGTGTGTTCGGAGAGAAATAAGTAGATAGATAGCGCTCAATATAACGCCCGTGAAACGCGAGCGCCGACGCTATTTCCGAATGAAGCTCCGCATACTCAGCCGCTCCCGCCAGCAACTGGTCCACCCATATCCACGACAAGCTGCGGAACGCAACCTCCAGCGCGCTTGCCCAGTTAATCCCCAACGGGTACGGATTCGCCCGGACCCAGCTGCGCCACTGCGCCACGAGTTCGCGAACGTACTTATTATTATTATTATTCCCGCTCAGCAGCCCGGCCTTGGCGAGCGTCACCAAGTGTTGGTGCCGGTTCAATTCCCATGTAACCTTGTGGTCGCCCACCACGGCGAAATCAAGAAAAGGAATCTTGAACCAAGGATCCATCGGCGCGCGCTTACCATGCACCAGATCGAGATGCCAGTCGATCTCGCTGCCGTATTCGAGATTCTCGTAGCCAAGCAGACGAAACCGATGGCCGCAGATCTCATCGGCCTCGCGCAGAATCTCGGCCGCCTCGTCGGGAAGATGTTTGCGCAACAAATCCGCGCGCTCTGAAATTTCAATGCCAGAAAACTCGCTCGCCGAAAAAAAGAATTGCCCCGGCCGCGCCGCCGACTCTGCGTTTAGCCGAATCGCCCCGTTCCGCACGCCCATCCGGTGCATGAGCAGGTCGCTCTGCTTGTGGAGTTCCTGCCCCACTCGCATCCGCACCTCTTCCCAGTTCATCCGGGACACGCGCGTCAGCTTGCTTTGCCATCCAGAAGCCACAGATTCCCCTATCTTACATGCTGAAAAGGCCGCTCTTAACACCCCGGTTACTGTTGGTACCCTCGCCAGTTCCTAACTCCGACCGGGGCTGGGCGCCGCGGTACGAACGAGTTTCTGGGCAATTTGGCCCCTCACAGTTCCACCCCGGTGGAAATAGTTGTCCACTTTTTGCCCCACCGCCGGACGAGACTCCGCTGGATAGGAATAACTCTGTTTAAGATGCTGAAAATAAATGCGTTACTGACTGCGCGTGATTGCCTCCAGGCCCCCGATGGACAGTGGCTTGCTACCGTCGAAGTGGGGATTGGTATAGTTCATAGTGCCGCCAAAGCGGCCCTCGGATGCTCCATTGCCATGAGAATTCGCTTGGGTCGTGTTGAGCGCACTTTAGCCGCTGAGGTCGCGCAACTGGAACAAGAATGAAGTTCTATCCCATCGACATCAGATCCGCCGACTGGAAGCGCCTCGACCAGTTCGCCGACCGCACCGTCTTCCAGACGCGCGAGTGGCTGCAATTCGTCGCTGAGTCGCAGAACGCGCGGCTCGTGCTCGCCGAGTTGCGCGAATCGGGCGAAGTCCTCGGATACTTTACCGGGCTCACGTTCTCGAAATTCGGCATGAAAGTCCTGGGCAGCTCTTTTCCCGGCTGGACGACTCCTTACATCGGCTTCAATCTCAACCCCGGCATCCCGCGCCGTTCCGCGCTCGAAGCTCTCGAAAAATTTGCGTGGGACGATCTCAAGTGCCTGCATCTGGAAGTCTCCGATCCCAACTTCACCTTAGAAGACGGCGAGACCGCGGGATTCAAAACCGAATACTACGCTTCCTACCGCACCGACCTGACCCGCTCGGAAGAAGATTTGTTCAACGGTATGGAAAGCGCCTGCCGCCGCTGCATTCGCAAAGCGGATAAGAGCGGCCTAAAAATCGAAGAAGCGCACGACCTCGCCTTCGCCGACGAATATTACGAGCAGCTCAAGGACGTCTTCGCCAAACAGTCCCTTGTTCCCACCTATTCCATCGAGCGCGTCCGCGCCCTGGTTCGCAACGTTGAGCCGGGAGGCAATATCTTGCTGATCCGAGCGCGCGATCCGGAGGGGAAGTGCATCGCCACCGGAATCTATCCCGGCTTCAACCAGATCGCCGAGTTCTGGGGCAACGCCAGCTTCCGTTCCCATCAGAGCCTGCGCCCCAACGAAGCCTGCCACTGGTACGCCATGCGCTACTGGAAAAAGCGCGGCGCCGCCATCTTCGACTGGGGTGGCGAAGGCACGTACAAAGAAAAGTACGGATGCACGCCGCATCGCGTGCCCTGGTTCACCAAGTCTCGTTATCAGATTGTGGGCAAGTTGCGCAACGAGGCTCGCACCATGTTTGCGCGCAAGCAAAAATTTCTCGGATGGCTGCAAGGCAACCGTTCCGCCGCTGACCGCAGCCCGGCCGAAGAGTGGAACGAGGAATAGAATCACGGAGGGGAAGCACCGATGGCGTTACTCATTCGCCGAGCATTCCGGCATCTATCGCGGGTTCACGACGTGCTGTTTCGGCGCACCCTGCTCGAGCGCGAAATCACTATTTTCGACGACGACGTTTTCCTCACGTCCTATCCGCGTTCCGGCAACACCTGGACGCGCTTCCTGGTCGGCAATTTCGTCAACCCCAATGAGCCCGTCACCTTCCTGAATGTCGAACGCCTGGTTCCCGACATGTACAAGACCGCCGACTGGGTCTTGCGCCGCCGTCCCCGCCCGCGCGTGCTCAAGAGTCACGAGTGCTTCGACGCCCGCTACCGCCGTGTCATCTACATTGTGCGCGACCCGCGCGATGTGGCCATTTCCAACTATCACTGGGAGATGAAACTGCGTTCGATTCCCGAGGGCTGTCCCATGGAAGAATTCGTGCCCCGCTGGATGGACGGCAACTTCTGGCGCCGCATCGGTTCCTGGGCCGATCACGTCAACAGTTGGCTGGCGACGCGCCAGGGACACGATAGCTTCCTCCTGATGCGCTACGAAGATCTGCAGGCGAATCCGCAGCGCGAACTGGCGCGCGTGGCCCGTTTCATGGGACTCAATCCCGACCCAGAGCGCATCAACCAAGCCATCGAACGCAGTTCCGCCGCCAACATGCGCAAGATGGAAGAGACGCAGGGCAAGAAATGGGTAGCCACATTCCACACCCGCTCCGACAAGCCCTTCGTCCGCAAAGCGTCGTCCGGCGGATGGCGAGCCGTCCTTCCTGAGAAGACCGTCACCTACATGGAAGCCCGCTGGGGCCCAATCATGAAACAACTCGGCTATAAGCTCTCCACCGAAACGGAAAAAGAAGCCTCGGAAATCACGCACGCAAGCCCAGTGAAGATGTAGTGCCACGCCGGAGAAACTCGCGTATCAGTGCAGTTGACATAAGCGCCGGCGGCCCGGTTACTTTGCTACGCTGTGTATCAGCGCTTGCATTCCATTCCACGCAATCTGCACACCGATGCACAAGAGAATAAACGCAATCACCCGCAAGATCCCATGGACAGTTTGCGGCGCGATTTTCTGAGTGATTCGTGGCGCGTACCGATAGCTGATCAAGACGGTAAAACTCAGCGCAAACACTGCCAGCAGGATTCCAACATGCGCAAGAATGTTGTTGAGAACGTTCTTCCCCGATGCGTGTGCGCTCAATGTGAGCATAACCACAATGCAACCGGGACCCGCCGTCACTGGGAACGTGAAGGGATAAAAGACGTTTTCTTCCAATGAATGGAAATCAACGGGGGCGACAGTTCCTTTATCGCTGCTCGCTGTACTGTCTTTCTCGTTGAGCAACCCCCAGCCCATTGCAGCCAGAACAAAGCCGCCCGACACCTGGACCACCGGAAGGGAAATACCAAAGAAATTCAATAACCCTGCACCAACCAGCTCCACAACAAGCAGGAAAAGCGTCCTGCTGATCGCGATCTTGCGGGCGAGACTGCGGTATACATCAGCTGGCGCGACTCCGACCAACCCCAGAAAAACCAGCGCCGAACCCAGGGGATTGATCAAAGGCAAAAGCGCGCTAAACCCAAGCGCAAAATATTTTAGGACAATCATCATTCCAGGATTGCTCGGCCGAGCTCACGGTCACAAATCATGCCGGGCGCAAACAGCATAGCATCGCCGCGCTAGAAATTCGCAGGCAGCCCATCTCCGTCGGCGCGCGTCAAATGCATCCGCGGACGCACTTCCTCAAACGGCGCCAGCAATTCCGCCAGTTTTTTCGACGCGGCAAAAATAAAATTTGACGGCCCCGGCAGATAGCCCGCAGCCTGGAACGCCGCGCCCCATGCCCGATGACTCTGGTTGCTGAGGATGAGGTCAAAACCCTGCCGCTCGAGCATCTGCGTGGCGCATCGCACGACCGAAAACAATTCTCCCGGAAGCGCGAAGCAGTCGACGACCGACCCAACGCGCATGCTGCCGTATTTCGCGTCCTTGCGGCGTTCGCCGACCACGGCCCATCCAATCGCGGAGCCGTTGCGCCGCAAGAGCAGGCGCGTGAGATGCGTTTGCTCCGGAGGATACAAAATGCGCAAAGCCTCGGCATTCCGCACCGCCGTGAACGGGCAAGTCTGCCGGGCCCGTTCCCAGAGGGACTGCAAGCTCTCGGCGACGCCCGCG
Source organism: uncultured Acidobacteriaceae bacterium (assembly GCA_963779995.1). Classification (GTDB taxonomy): domain Bacteria; phylum Acidobacteriota; class Terriglobia; order Terriglobales; family Acidobacteriaceae; genus Acidiflorens. The sequence goes on from CAVZZY010000005.1 coordinate 467,662, forward strand.
GTTTCGAAGCTCGCGACTTCACGGCACTCAACCGCCGGCGACCGTGGCGCCACCAAAGCGCGATACCCTTGGAACATCTTCGAGCCCGCCCATCCAGCGCCGCTGTAGGCTGCGAGGTCTAGCAGAAACTTCCGCGAAGGCGACGAGCGCAGGGTCTGCATATTTCTCAGAAAGCGCGAGGGATTCACGACCCGAAAGAAAAACGGCACCAGGCAATGCGCCCAGCCCAGACGAACCAGCATCTGGGGCAACGGATGGTCGTATCCGTCCATGCCGAGACAATAGAGGAGCGGCGCGCGCTGCATCGCGTCGCGCAGCAGCAGCGTGCCCACGATGGCGTGAGCCTTATTGACGATGCCCTCGGACAGCGGATGGTGATAGTACCCGATGGAGCGACTTTGTCCGTCGGGGGAAAAAAACTCCTGGGTCTTGAGCGCGTAGCCGCCGCGCACGATCCCGTCATCAACGGCGACGAAAAATTCGTTGTAAATGGGGGATCCCGCCGTGCGCGCCAGCCAGCGCGGCTGCGCCGAGCGATAGAACACCCTGTTCTCGTCCTCGCCCGCTTGCCGAAGGCGCTGATTGAACTCCGCGACCGCGGCCTCGTGCTCAGAACGATAAGGCTGGATGGCGATGGCCATGAATGAATGGTAGATCCGAGCTTGCCGGAATATCTTATCGCGTGGCCGACTGCAGCTTCTCGACCAGCGTCGCGACCGCGCCGATGTTCTTCATCTGTTCGATATCTTCGGGATCGAGCTGCACTCCAAACTTTTCTTCGATGGCAAGAACCAGATTCAGATGCTGCATGGAATCCCAATTCTCGATGGTTTCCGGCGAAGATTCCGACGTGATTTTGTCGGCTGGAACCCCGAAAATGTCACTGGCGACGTTGCGCACCTGCTCAAACGTACTGGCCGTCAATCGCTTCCTCCCGGTTTCGCTTCCGCCCCTTCGCAGTAAAGCTCAACTTCTGTCATTTCACCTTCAGCTTAATCCAATCGGGGCAGCGCAGCGTGGAACTCTTCAGATCGATCGTCCACAGCGAGCCCGCGCCATTTGTCTCTTGCCGCTCGAAGCCGTGCTGCGGGTAGAAATCCCGGGCCGGAGCGTTTTTCTTCGTCGGCAGAAACCAGCCCACCAGCCGCCTGCGGCCGCGCCGGGCGGCGCTTTCGGCGAGATGGGCGAGAAGCGCGGTTTCGACCGTTCTTCCGATGACGCGGCAGCTCAGCAGGAGGGTATCGACTTCGCACTGCTCGCCTTCGTCGTGCGAGATCGCGACTCCGACCAGTCCGTGGTCGCCGAAACGATCGCGCACCCGGATCGAAAATATGTGCCACTCCGGCTGTTTCGCCATCTCCGCAATCTGCGGTTCGGTGTAGCGCCGTGTGGTCAGGTTGAACTGGTTGGTTTTCTGCGTCAGTTGCGCGACCCGTGCCAGCGTCAGGTCCGACACGGGCTCCAGTTCAGCCTCCTGCTCGAGGAAGCGAAAGAAATCTTCCTTCGATTGAAAGCTCTGCTCGGCGCCGGCCCGCTGTTTTTGCGCAGCATACATCTCGGTGCGCTGCTGATCTTCCGCCGAAAGGGTCAGGCGCTCGAAAGCCGCACAATTCCGGACGGCGGAGGCATACTTCAGCGGATTCTTGGGCAAATCGATGACGGTAACTTCCGGAAGAGCGGCGCGAACCTGCTCGCGCTCAAAAGGATTGTCGTCGAGAAAGGCGAGCGCATCGCTGCCGACGTTAAGTTCCTGTGCGATCTCGCGGAGATTCTGCGCCTTGTCGGTCCAGTTAATACGCAGCGCCGCGAAATGTTTCGCGCGCACCAGCATTCCCGGATGCTTCTCCAGCGCTTCCATGGCATCGTCGAGATTGTTCTTACTGCACACAGCGAGCAGAATTCCTTTGCGCGACAGATCAAGCAGCACGCGCTGCAAGGCCTGATAAGCCGCTCCCGGATATTCGGGGCCAACTTTAATGCCCGCCATTCCGTCTTCGCCGATGATGCCGCCCCAGAGCGTGTTGTCGAGGTCGACGACCAGAACTTTAGCGGTGCGGCCGCTGAGCGGCACGATAAAACGCATCCACTCGCGTGCCATCTGAAGAAGATAACCGGCGGCGATGGGAAGCCGCGCCGTCAGCCACTTGCGCTCGTCGTGCCAGTGCTCGCTGCCATGTCGCGCCACCAGCGCCTCGTAGTCGAGGCTGTACACCCCGTGGAATCCCTCGGCGATGCGCCGCAGTTCACGATTGATCCGCCGGATGAGTCCGGACTGGCCCGCGTCGGATTGGTCGTCGAGAATTCCGAGGCTTGGAGACGAGGGTAGCTCCAGGGAATGAATGATCAGCGCGGCCTGGCTCTGCTTTCGAAACGCGGCGATCCACTGTTCATAACCGCGAACCACGCGCTCGGCGGCTTGCTGCGCCGCTTCCGGCGCCAGATCGGCGAAGTCACGCCACAACTCGGGTGCGGCCTGGTCGGTACGCACCGCCAACACGGCCGCGTTCGGCGCGAAGCGGTAGAGCGAACTCTGGCCGTCGAGCATGTCCTGCACGTAGGCGTTGAAATCCCCGACCTGAACTTCCAGATCGATACCGTACGCCAATGCTTCTGCCCGCAACAGCGGCACGATGGGCTCGACCGTGAACGAGCGCAGAATCGCCAGCTTGAATTTTGTAAGGGCAAGATTGTCGCGCAACTTCTCGCGCAACTCATCGAGTCGCGAAGCCACGAAGCTCGCCGTACCGGGCGCGGGCTCGCGCCGCCAAAGTTCGGCCAGACGTCTCCAGGCAAGATCGAAAGTACCTTGGGCAACCAGCGCGTCGATTTCGGCCCGCAGGTCTGACGGATTGTGCCCGGCGGGCGTCGGATTGGGCGTCGAATCGGACATCGAATCAGACATCAAATCAGCGTTCCAGATACTCGATCAGCAGACGGTTTCTGGTGTAGATCCAGGCGATGCGCCGGCCGCCAAACGCGACTGCCGGCATAGGCTGCCGCGCGACAATTGCTCCCAGCGCGCGCGCTCCATAGAGCGCCTGTTCCAGGTTGTCCACGACATAACAAACGTGGTGCAAGCCGCCCCCCTTGGCGGCGAAAGCTTGCACGGGGGATTGCTCATCCGCCGGTTCCACCAGTTCCCAGAGCGGATCGCCTGCGCGCCGACTCTTCAGGAATGTGACGCGAACTCCCTGGTTAGGATCATGAAAAACCTGTTTGTCCCAATCCGCCTGCAGCATGCTGGCGAAGTCCTGCACGGAGTTCGCAATCGAAGCCACGACGAAGCCCACGTGGTGAAACGCGCCTTCGGGCTGCCAGGTTAGGGAAATCGCATTCATCATTAGAAGCTCAACGCCAGAAGCTCATCGCCCTTTTCGCCAGGTTTGAAAAAGCGTCGCTCACCCGCGCCTCGGGGGCACTTATACGAACGACTACGCACCCGGTTTGACATCCGACTCGGCGGTGCCCATGCGTCCCTTGTCGGCGATGCGGGCAAGCGGAGTATATGATTTCAGCCAAATCTTGAAGTCGAAATATAACGGATACAGGAAATTCATGAAACCCACAGACAACGACGAATGCCGCTCCGCTGGCGGGGTTTCGAGTGGGTATCCGGTGTCGACGAGCAAATTGCCGATGCTACACTCCAAGTCCTGCACCTGCGCCGGAGTGAACATGCGTTTCCAGCGGCCGATGGTGTTCGCTTCAGTCTCCTTGCCGTCGCCGCGAAACGAGGAATTTGGATTGCGCACCGATCCCAGCCCGACCTGCTGAATGCGGTCATAGTCCAGATCGTGTTCAATGAACTTGCCGATGCGCGCCAGCGTGTCGCGTGGATTCTGCACCAGATCCTCGTAATGAACTTCCATGTAATCCGCGCCCAGCGCCCGACCGTAGCGCCGGCCTTTGCTCACGACCCATCGCCAATAAATCGCCGCTACGACAAACGCGCGCGCGCGGTCCCAAGGCAGCGGCCGTATCCAGCCGACGCGGTACAGCGAGGCGGTGACGTCGCGGCCGTCGCGAATAATGTGGACGACAAGCGCATCGGGAATCACTTGCTTGATCAACGGAAGATAGAGCAAGTGCAGCGGCGTGCATTCGGCCCAGCGATCGACGCCTTGCTTGCGGGCGATGGCTTCCATCACGATGCGCAGGAAGTCGCCGGTATTGCGGCAATCTTCCATTACGCGCTCTTCGATTTCTTTGGGATCGAGTCCGGTGCGGTGAAACAGCTTGCTGGTGAAGTAGGCGCCGAGCAGTTGACGGCGGTTGCGGCGGCTGGCGAGGTTGCCGAAGCGCAGGCCGAGCAGGTTGAAGGCGTTACTCTCCGCGTGATAGACGGCGAACCCTCCGGCCGAAAGCAGCGCGTGGTAGAGGAGCTTGGTTCCGGAGCGCCCGCAGCCCAGCACAAACACTGGAGCCATAGAACGAACGCTGCGAGCGCCACGAGCGCCCCGCGCGTCCGCTCGACCTGCCGGCTGATCTTCGACGAGCGCGTTGGCGTTTTCCATTTCTTGGGATGCGACTTCGTTTGCCGGAGCTCGGGTTGCCGGATTCATGACGATCCTCAACTCGAACCTCAGGACCGGACCGACTCCGCCACCTGCACCGGTTTTTCTTCGAGTTCGAGCGTGGCCATGCTGGCCAACCGGCCGAGGGGGGTATACAACTTCAGCCACAGCTTGCTGTCAAGAAAGACGGGATACATTCCTCGCATCCACCACTGCCTTAAACTCCGACGGCGATCGGCGGGGGGCAGCGAAAGTTCGTAGCCGTTTTCCTGCAGGCACTCGCCCACGGTCGCTTCGATGGCGGAAATATCGGCGTGCGCCAGGCGTTTTTTCCAGCGGCCGAGCGGATTGATGGTTTCTTTCGCGCCTTCTTCGCGAAACGAAGAATTTGTTTCCGACAAGCGGCCCAGGCCAGCGCGCTGAATCCGGTTGTAATCCAGATCATGATCGAGGAAGCCACCGAGTTTGCCGAGCGTTTCGTACGGGTCGGTGATCAGGTCTTCGTAGCGGATCTCGATATAGTCGGCCGGGAACTTGCTGCCATGAGCGCGCCCTCGGCGAACCATCCATTCCCAATAGAGCGCTGTCGCCACCAGACTGTCGGTCGGGCCTCGGTCCCAGGGCAGAGCAGTGAATCCGCCCATTTTCTTCAGCGAGAGCGCAATGTCGCGCCCGTCGCGGATGATGTGCACAAACAGCGCATTAGGAATGTCGCGCTTCACGCGCTCAACGTGCTGCACATTGTCAGGATCGTACAGCGCCCAGCGCTGCACGTGCTGGCTCCGGGCCACCGAGTCCATGACGACGCGGATGAAGTCTCCCCCGGTGCGGCATTCGTTCAGGATGGGGGCAGACAGCTGCTCGACATCGAGGCCGGTGCGCCGGAAACCCTTGCTGCGCAGCCAGGTTTCGAAGATCTTTTCGCGGTTGGCGCGGCTCTTCATGGAGCCGAAGCGGGGAATCAGCTTCTTGTACAGCGGCAAATATCCACGGTGGATGGCAAACCCACCGGAGGACAACAGCATGTCATAGAGGAGGTTCGTCCCAGAGCGGTGACACCCCATCACGAAGACGGGAGCATGCTTGCGATCGCTCGGGCTGGGCGTAAGCACCATAAAATCTTATCACGCAATGGAGAGTGGGCCGTGTGAGGCCCTGGTTAGAACAGTGTTACTGAAGTCACCAGGTGGTTTGACAATGCCGAGGGCCCGGACCAGCCCCCTAGACCCAGGACAGATTCCGTGTCACCAATAACTTTCCCGCAGGCGTCCTGGTTTTCAGGTATTGCTTGCTCTCGAAGCAGAGCCTGTAGGCGGCGCGCATGCTCGCCAGGTCGAAGCGGCGCGACCCTTTCGTGCTGAGCTCATACCCCAGTTGTTGCAGCGTACCGCCCACCAGGCTTTCGAGGGTTGCTAGCTCCTGCTGGGAAAGGTCGGTTTTCCACCGGCCGATCGGGCTTCGCTGGTCGTCTTTGAATGCGGTATTTCGTGCGCTAACAGAACCAATTCCCACCCGGGTTATCCGCTCATAGTCCAGATCGTGCTCAATGAAAGGCTCCAGATTTTTGAGAACCCCGGCTGGCGTGCGCACCAGGTCTTCATAATGGACCTCGACATAGTCCCCGCCCAGCCTGCGACCAGCCTCTCGCCCCTTGCCCACAATCCATTCCCAATAAATCCCCGCCGCCATGGCGGCCCGCTTTCGATCCCAGGGCAACCGGCGGATTTGGGAAAGTCTCTCCCACGACAAGGCTACATCGCGGCCATCACGGATCACATGAACGATCAGTGCGTCGGGGATGGTCTCTTTAATCCGGCGTATGTACAACAGGTGCTCCGGGGTGGTTTCCGCCCATCGTTCCACTCCCTGCTTGCGACACATCTCCTCCATGATGATGCGGAGAAAGTCGCCGCCGTTCTGGCACTCCGCCATTATCCTTGGCTCAATTTCCGAGGGCTCGAGGCCAGATTTTGTATAAAGACGAGTGTTGTACCAGGCATCGAGCATCCGGCGCTTGTTCCGCGGCCTGCTGAGAGGGCGAAAGCGCGGTTCGAGCAGGGTGAAGATGAACGACTCGGTGCGGTAAACCGCAAAATTCCCCGACGACAGGAGCATATGGTACAGCAGGGTCGTGCCTGACCGGCTGCAGCCGATGACAAAAACAGGCGCCTTGCTCCGAGCGGTTCTCACAGATCCGGATTGGAAATCGTTCATTGTCGACTCTGGGTGGAGGCTACCTCGGTCGTGGAGGAGAATTCCACGGCGGAACAAAGCGTGCGCAAAGCAAAGTCTACAACAGTAATAGGCGTTCTGAAATGGCGTTGCAAGGCCGGTGCCGTTTTGCAAGCTCTGCAGCGAGAATGTGAATGTATGGCTTACCTGCCGAACGCCCCTGCTTCCCGGCCACGAGGTGCAATGATTTACACTTTCCAGGCGCTGGCCGTGCCTTTTCGCGGCAATAGCGAGGCCTTCGGGGCCATTATGTGGTATTGACTTATCTAAGGCCGGTGTGGCATCGAAAACGGTGGTTGGCGTGGTCCAGAAACTCTCCGAGCGCGCTCTTGTGGGCCGGCTCGCCAAGGGGACAAGATTGGAACTCGACAGGAAAATGACTCCTTCTATTCAACGGGACAAGGTCCCCAGCGTTCATAGAAAAGTGATCTGCACCGTCGGCCCGGCTTCGCTTAAGCCCAGAATTATCCGACGTCTTCAGGCGCTCGGCGTGAGCCTGTTTCGCATCAACCTTTCTCACACGCCGCTTGAGGAGGTCCGGCCGGCCGTCGCCTTCCTGCAGAAGCACACCACTGTACCGGTTTGTCTCGACAGCGAAGGGGCGCAGATCAGGACCGGTACGTTCGCAACCGCGCCCATCAATCTAAGAAAAGGCAGCCTCATCGAGGTTCGCCCGTATCCAGTTTGCGGCGATGCACAGAAGTTCAATTTCGCGCCCCCGGCCATTCTCGAATTGTTACAACCCGGCGATCTCATCACCATTGACTTTCATGCGGTCGTCGCCGAAGTCATGGAGATTGAAGGCGGCCGAGCTGTTCTGCGTATCCTCAAAGGCGGTCGTGTCGGCAACAATAAGGCTTGCAACCTCCATCGCGAGATCGAGCTGCCTGCAATCACGGTCAAGGACCGCAAGGCCATCGAGATCGGGCGAGAGATGGGCGTCGACCATTTCGCCCTCTCCTTCGCAAATCGGCCGGAGGATGTTCAGGAGATGCGAGAGCTGATCGGTCCAGCAGCGACGCTAATTTCGAAGATTGAATCCCGCCATGGCATTTTGAATCTTGTGGAGATCGCCCGGTTGTCCGACGCCATCTTAATCGATCGCGGCGACCTGTCACGGCAGATGGATTTGGAACAGATTCCTGGACAGCAGAAAGATATCATCGGGCGCGTAAAGGCCATCGGTCGACCGGTCTACGTTGCTACCAATTTGCTTGAGTCGATGGTCCACTCGGCAGTGCCTACGCTGGCGGAAATCAACGACATTTACAACACGCTGGCCGACGGTGTGGATGGCCTTGTGCTCGCGGCGGAAACGGCCGTGGGCAAGTTTCCCGTCGGATGTGTAGAGATGGTTATTAAGGTTATCGTCGAGTTCGAACGGACCAGGTAAGGGGGACTGTTCCGGAATCATGTCCCGGGATCATGGAGGTGATTCAGCTCACTTACCCCGCCCATGCCCGAGTTCTATTCCACCCCCGCAATGGCCGCTTCAACCACGTCAATGTCCGCCCCCAAGTCACGCCCATCGGAAGCAGCGCCTGCTCCGGGAGAAGCCTTTGAACAGCCCGGCCCTTTCGCGTGACATAGCCTTGGATCTTTGGCGATGCCGTCCTTGAGGTCGCGGATGCCGGCCGCTTCAGGGGATCCGACGACGATGTTTCCTTTGGGAAAGGATCCGCGCCCGCTGATGATCAAGTTCCTATCGAATCGATAGGGGTCAAAGCAGGCTTGCAGGACGGCTTCCGAGCCCAGCGCCTGGTTCTTGGATGCACAACTTTGGGGACCTCCGCCCGCCGAGGCCACTGGTGGCCGCCGATCTCCGGCGGAAAACACGCTGTTGGTCAGCGTGAAATTCGGCAGCTTCGCTCCGGAGTTCAGGATCGAGAGCAAAACGCCGCTGACAAACGCGGTTACGTGATCAATCTGGATGTCATGCACCGGTGGCCGCGCGGAGATCAGAATCAGGAAGGAGCCGCCGCCCTTGTAGTCCGTGTCGTGCAGGTCGTCGGCGAAGATATCGTGAATGCTGTAGCGTCCGCCGTCGGCGGCAGCCGCGCCGGTCTTCGCGAGCGCGTTGGCAATCTGCAAGACTCCGGCAACATTTCGAATCCGGTCAAAACGAATGGTGACATCGTTGACACGGCAAATCGGGCACTCGCTGGCTTGGTTCTTGGGCGTGATCAGGATGGAATATCCGGTCTGGCTGAACCCGCCCCAGGTGTTCTCCAGCAGATTGGCCTCCACCAAAACGCGAATCGCGTTCTTGAGCTCACAGTTGTTTTTGACGATGTAAGGCTCCCCCGAGGCGGTTGGCGTGTAGCCGGGTTGGCCTTCCTTCCAGAGCATGGGGCGGAACAGATGATTACGGCGGATCTCGATGTCGGTTGGAACCTGCGTAGCGGCGCTGCCGCCGAACAGAATGTTCTCTCCAGCCGATTCGAGGAAATTGTTGTAAATCTTAAGGGTGGAGATGGGATCGTCGCCGCTGCCGCCACCGACGGCGGTCGCATCGGTGCATTTTCCGGTGCGCGCGATGCAATTCAGGCCGCTAATGTAGGAGTTGATGACGGCAATCATGTGCGAGCCGTGGATGATGCCAATGCCGTGGCCCACTTCGCGGCCATCGGCGGGGTGGACCCAGTTGCGATCAAAGATGACGTGGTCTGAGTGTTCGGCGGTCACAATACGACCGATCTCGGCGTCAGGAGGTGTTGTCCACTCAATTCCAATGAAGCGGATATGATCTCCCACGATTGCGCCCGAAGCACGCCGCACTAGCAGAGTCGCGAGCAGCTTGGCAGCTCCGTGGGAGGGCTGCGCAAAGGGCGGCCGTCCGGGAAGGCTCGCGACTCCGGCCCATGCCGGAGAGATGCGCGTCCCTTCGGCGGGGAGCTTGGAGTCGGGCGTGTCGGTTCGCACCGTGATGTAGTGCTGGTCGTCGCATTTCTTCGCGGGCAACTCGTTTACATTGAACGAAGCTCCGGCGGGCAGCAGCAGCGTATCTCCACACTTGGCGCCGTCGATGGCGGCGGACAGATCGGAATTGGCGGCGACGCGAACCTGTTTTCCCGGCGACGGCGTTCCGTCGAGCGCGGTGTAGTAACAGGCTTTGGGAAGTTCGGCCGGGCCGTCCTTGTCGCCAAACTGCGCGACATTGCCCTTACCACAATAGGCGTTTTCACCGGTGGGAGGGGCAACCGCCAGCGCCGCCAGCGTTGTCCAGACGACAAAGGCGGAAGCCAGACAGAAGAAATGAAACCTTTTCGGGGGCAAGTTTCTCACCACGGGAACAGAGCGAAAGCACCGCAAAGGAAGCGGAGCCATGTTTCGTTTCTCCTTCTATCCGCCGCACGCCCCGCGCATGCACCTGTAACCACCGCGAAGATGCTTCCCGCCCCAGTGTACTGGATCAACGCATGATAGCACGCTCCGGATCGATTCGAATTTGCTGGTAGGTCGTGATTGCTGCGAAAAAAGAGGGTCCGCGGCGAACCGCGGACCCCGATTTCGTGGAAGCTGAAAATCCTTCGAAGCCGTAACTTATTCGACGTTAGCCAGCGCTGCGTTGAGCCCAACGATGTCGGCCCCGAGATCCTTGCCGTCCGTGCCCTTGTTCTTGTAAGGGCTGTTCGGCTGAAGCTCGTAGTTCCCGCCATCGCCGTTCTTGTAGTCGACGAACCCGACATTGTCGATGGTTGGCGCGAACATGTTTCTCGCCGGCCAAGTCGACGGCGGGAACTCCGGTGGAGGCGCAATCAGGGCGTTGTTGCCGAATACATAAGTGGCGAAACATTTGGCGATGCTGGTGATCGGCACATCTTTAAAAGCGCAACTGGATTGGCCTCCCGTGTTCCACACCGGGTATCGGCCGGTGACCATCAGGTTGTTGGTGTATACCAATCCATACATCGGCGCATTTTTGGCTAGGTTCCCTATCGTCATCATGTGGCTGGTGGGATCCGGGAAACCAGTGACGTGATTGATGGTGACGGTGTTGAGCGGGTTCTTGGGCCACCCGTTCATGATCTCGAACACGGTGCCGCCGCCCTTGTACTTGGTGCTGAGGTCGTCGAGAACCACATCATGGATGCTCCAGCGAGTACCAGCCAGCGCTGGGGCTCCATCTTTGGCGTCCCCGGAGAGGACGGTGGCCATCTGCATTCCGGCCCCGCCATGCGAGACGTGTACATAGCGGATCGTGACGTCGGTCACCTGGCATAGCGGGCAAACGTTAGCGCCGCTCGGCGTGTGTTGGTTCTTGGGGGTGAGTAGAATGGCGTCACCGGTTTGGCTGAAGCCACCCCACGTGTTCTCCATGAGATTCGCCTCGACCAGCACGCGGACCGCATTCTTCAATTCCAGGTGATTCTTTACCACGAAGGGATTGCCGTCCGGTCCCCCGATGAAGTTCGGGTTGCCTTTCATCCACTGCCACGGCTTCCAGAAGTGATTGTCCAGGATTTCGATGTCGGCAGGGGTCAAGGTGGCTGCTCCGCCGCCGAACATGATGGCCTCGCCCGCGGCCTCCAGGAAGTTGTCCTCGATCTTGAAGGGACCATCCTGGGTGTCGCTGGTGCCTCCGGCAACCGCATGAGAATCGACGCAAGCCCCGGTCTTGGAAATGCAATGGAAATCGCTGAAGTAGGAATCGACGATGGCCACGTTGGTCATACCGTTCACGTTTACCCCGGCATGAGTTTCATCCTGAGGCGCTCCATGCAGCCATGAGCGATCGACCACCAGGTGATCCGCGGTGCCTTTGACAAACATCAGCCGCGCCGACCCAGGGGTTCCGGCGGGACGAGTAACCTCCAGCCCTATGAAGCGGTAATAGTTCGCGCCCGGGGCGAGTTCGAGCGGACCATCACCGCGCGTTTGAATCTGTACTTTCGCCATCACATTCTGAGGATTGGTGCAGCTGTATTGCGGGCGCCCTTCGAGGGAGGCGACCCCGGCATAGCAGGGCGTGGCGCGCTGCCCTTCTGCAGGCAAAGCGCTGTCCGGAGCACTGGTTCGGACCCATATCCAATGGTTGATGTCGCAGTTCTTGGCCGGCACAACGAACTTGCCGGTAAAGGTTGCGCCCGCCTGAAGTTCGATCACGTCGCCGCAGCTGGCGTTGTCCAAGGCCGATTGCAGATCGCCGCCAGCGTTGACGCTGATGATGGATCCCGGTGCGGGCGTGTCGGCCATCGCACTGGCAACGGTCATTCTCGGCAGTTCCGCGGGACCATCGTAATTGCTCTGGGCAAAGGAGGCGGTCGCCAGCGCGACTGTCAGCAGGAGTATCGAAATGCGCAGGCGCCGTGCGAGCGCTCGGGAAAATCTGGAATGAGAATAATGACGGTTTCGAAAAGCAACTTCGGTTTCAAACATCGCGAGCCCTCGACTTTAAGAATGGGGGACCAGTCGATATGGGTCCTCTCGCTGAATCTATCGGGAGGTCTCACGGGTTCCCAGATACCGGAAGTGCATTGGAAAAGCGTTAGTACCTGCGGGTGACATGTACAGATTCGCGGCACCCAGTGTCCCTTGGTGCGCTGGGTGCGAAGTATGGACACAGTTGCGGAACGGGCCGTTTGGGCGGAGAGGGAGATGCGCTGATCGCGGCATGGCCTGGGAAACGAGGCCGGGAACAGGGAAAAATCGCCGACAATGCGGTTACCGGCGGGATTCCCCTAGCAAGACCGCGCGCAGTTGATCGTAGGCCCGGTTTCCGAGCACGCTCTGAACACTCCGGCGGGCCTGATGCTGAAGGCGTTTCTTCCACAACCCGCGGCCGTGGCAGATCGCGCCGAACTCCTCGATGGTGAGGTCACGCCGCATGGCTACGCGGCCAAGTTCGTAAGGGCTGGTGCTGGAGGAGTTCGCATAAAACTGGCTGTTGGCAACAGTTCGGAATCCGGCGTGGCGCGCCATCTGGAGCGTACGCCGATCGTAGCGTCCCCCGGGACAGGAAAAGTGTTCGATTGGGTGTCCGACGATTTGTTCGATCTGGAGCTTCGCATCCACGACTTCGCGCTTCAGGTCTGGTTCGGGGAGATCGGAGAGATACAAGTGCGTCATGGAATGGCAGCCGATCTGGAAACCCTGCGCGTCAAGATCGCGCACCTGGCTGGAATTGAGATAACCGGGCGTGCCTAGGAATCCAGCGGTGAGGTAGAAGGTTGCGTTGAAGCCAAACTCGCGGAGCACGGGCGCAGCGGCGATAAGGTCGGTCTCGCAGCCGTCGTCAAAGGTGACACAAACACTCGGCTCGGCAGGATAGCGTAAAGCTTCACCGACGTTCAGGCCGCGCCAGCCGGAGCTTTTCATCCACGTCATCTGGCCGCGGAAAGTTTCGAGCGGCAAAATGTAGCGCACGTAGCCGGGCTTGGACTGGCACAACTTGCGGCCAGCAAGTTCCAACTCGTGGTACATAAGGAACACAATGCGTGAGGCAGCCATGATGTTCTGCGGTTAGGGTTGCTTGTCGCTGCTGATCGTCTGCGAGTGCCGGTCGAGCATGGCGAGCAGCGGATCGCGTAGAAACGGGCCGCCCGCCAGCAGGCCAGAGATCAGCGGATTTTTCTGGTTGCAGCGCAGCGGAGAATTGTCGAGTTTCCGCACCCAGCCTCCGGCGCTTTCGACCAGCGCCGCGCCGGCGGCAACGTCCCACTCGTTTTTCGGAACCAGCGTGAAGGTAAGATCGGCGCGGCCAACGGCGACCAGTCCTAGTTTGTAGGCGACCGATCCCATGGGACGAATGTTGAACTCGGCGGACTCGAACTGCTTCCACTCGCCGCGCTTCACTTCGCTGCGGCTGGCGAGCACCAACGCGCCGTGCAGGGCCTTACGCTGGCTCGGTTGGGCGGGCTTGCCGTTATAAGTCACGCCGGTTTCGCGCGATCCCAGAATGAGTTCGTCGGTTGCCGGATTGCAAATTCCGCCCGCGACGGGAATTCCATTCTCAACCATCGCGATCGAAACGCAAAACTCGGGAATGCCTTGCACAAACTCGCGCGTGCCGTCGAGCGGATCGACCACCCAGACCCGCTGTTTGTCGAGCCGGGTGAAGTCGTCCACAGTCTCTTCTGAGAGCCAGCCTTCGCCAGCCCGGAGAAGGGTCTGGTGCAGAACGCCGTCGACGGCGCGGTCGGCCTCGGTGACGGGATCGTGTCCAACTTTGTATTCGGCTTCAATAGCGCCGGGAGTAAAGCGGTTGAGTACGGCCCGCGCCGCTTCGAGCGCGGCGTGAATGCGTTCCAGAGTCTCCGCCGATGAGTATGAGGCCACGATTACTCCGTAATCAAGATCTCAGCCGTTCGAAGTCTCGTGCTCGGTCTGAGACCTAAGACCTAACACCTGAGACCGGTTCTTTCAAGCCCACAGCATTCTTGCTCCCGTCATCAATAAAACCGTGCACAGGATTCGGCGCAGCCACAAGACCGGAACCCGCGTGCTCAGATGCGAGCCGAGTATACCGCCGGGGATCGAGCCGATCAGCAGGGAAACGACCAGGCGGGGATCGACATTGCCTGCCCGCCAGTGCAACAGGCTGGTGACGCCGGTCAGAATCACGGCATGGGCAATGTCGGTGCCGACCATGACTTTGGGCACGAACGAATAAAACAAAAGAAGCAACATCATGATGATGCTGCCCGACCCGACCGAAGTGATGCCGACCAGAAAGCCGCCGACCAAGCCGATGACACTCATGCCGGCAAACGATTTCATGGTGGGCTCGCGCTTGGCGAGATGTTCTTCAATCCGGCCCTGGAAAAGAAGCAGCGTCGGAATCAATACCAGCAGCAGTCCCACGGCGGACTTGATGAAGTCGTTGACCCCCGAGCCGTAGACGTGACGCAGGTGCACCAGAAAAGTCACGCCCAGGTAAGAGCCGGGAACGCTGCCGACCGCCATCGCCAGCACGACTTTCTTCCGCACCGTGCCTTTGCGCAAGTGCATGATGCTGGCCGGAATCTTAGTGAAAAAGTTAAAGAGCGCGTCGGTGCCGACGGCAATGATGGCGGGCACGCGCAGGCCGAAAATGAGCATGGGCAGCAGCAACACGCCGCCGCCCAGACCCGTCAACCCGATCAGCGTTCCCACGATGAAGCCGATCAGCACTTTGAGCAGCGAGAAATCCATGCCGTCTTTCGATGAGTGTCAGTTCTCGGTTCCCAGTAAAGCAAAATCAGGTTAAGCAACTGAGAACTTAAAACCGGTACTGAGAGCCGTTTTCAGAAGGATATTATCCCATAAAGTCCATTGCAATAATCGACTTCATTGACATCATTAGCTGCTTTCGTAGTTCGCAGTTCTCATTAAAGCAAAATCAGGTTAAGGAACTGAGAACTGGGAAGCGCCTTCCTAGCTGTTGCCGTTGGCGCCAACAAAGCCTTCGCGCTCGAGGTGCAGAAGGATGGTCTGCGCCGCTTCCTCGGGGCTCAGCTTGACGGTGTCAATCACGACTTCGGCATCGGTTGGCGCCTCGTACGGATCCGAGATGCCGGTGAATTCCTTGACGATGCCGGCGCGAGCCTTGGCGTATAGGCCTTTGCGGTCGCGCTGTTCACACACTTCGAGCGGGGTAGCTGCGTACACCAGGATAAACCCGCCGAACGGTTCGATCATCTGCCGCACCGCTTTACGCGTCTCTTCATAGGGCGCAATCGGAGCGCAAATGGCGATGCCGCCGTTCTTGGTGATCTCGGAGGCGACATAGCCGATGCGGCGGATATTGATGTCACGATGCGCCTTGGAGAATCCCAGTTCGCTCGACAGGTTCTTGCGCACCAGGTCGCCATCGAGCAGCGTGACGGGACGTCCACCCGTCTCGAGAAACTTGGTGATCAGAGCATTGGCGATGGTGGATTTGCCCGATCCCGAAAGCCCGGTGAAGAAAATGGTAACGCCCTGCTTGTGCCGCGGCGGATAGCTGCGGCGCAATTCCTGCACGACTTCGGGATAAGTGAACCATGAAGGGATGTCGCGGCCTTCGTTGAGGCGCTGGCGCAATTCCGTGCCGGAGATGTCGAGCACCTTGGCCCCCTGCGGCACTTCATCGGCCGGAACGTAACGGTCCTCGTTCTGCAGGTACACCATCATCTGGAACGGAACCATTTTAACGCCCATTTCCTCTTCATGCTTCTTGAACAGTTCCTGGGCGTCGTAAGGACCATAGAAGGGCTTGCCGTCCGTATCCTTTCCGGGGCCGGCATGATCTCGGCCCACGATGAAGTGAGTGCAGCCGTGGTTCTTGCGAATCAGGCCGTGCCACACCGCTTCGCGCGGTCCGCCCATGCGCATGGCGAGCGGCAGCATGGCGAGCTCGACCGTGCCCTTCGGATACTTCGACAGCAGCAATTGGTAGCAGCGCGTGCGGACAAAATAATCGACGTCGCCCGGCTTGGTCATGCCGACCGAGGGATGAATCAGAAGATTCGCCGCGACTTGCTTGGCCGCGCGCATGGTCAGTTCGACGTGCGCGCGATGCATGGGATTGCGCGTCTGGAAGGCCACGACCTTGGTCCAGCCCAGGCGGCCGAATTGCGCGCGCAGGTCGGCGGGAGTGAGGCGCAGCGAGCGGAAATCATAGTGCGCGTGAGCCTGCAATTCTTCAATCCTTCCGCCCACGTACCACGGGTTCGATTTGTTGATGGCGTAGTCGGCGCCCGGATGCGCGGCGCTGGTGGAATTGAAAACCGCTTGCGCTTCGGCCTTGCGGTCGGGCTGCCAGACATCTTCCACGCTGAGCACGGCGAGCATCACGCCTTCGGGATCGCGCAGTGCAATCTTGCTGCTGCCCGCCGTCAGTTTCTTGGCGAATTCCTCAGCTCACGTCGAGGGTGATCGGCATGGGCCACAGGGTGCCATCGGCCAGCCGCATGTTGTGGCAGACGCCCTCGTAATCGCCGCGGTTCATGAATCCGCGCAGCGGCGAGAAGCCGCCACTCATCAGCAGTTCCAGATCGCAAAGCTGCCGGGCCGTCAGGTCCCATGAAGGCCAATCCTTCGAGTGAGCTTTCAATTCCGCGGCGCGCGCGGCTGGCACTTGCAGCTGAACAAGTTCTCCCCCGTGGGGGGAGATAAGATGACTCGTCGTTGCGTTCAAAGCAGTATTCCTCCCGTATGTGTCCTTCAAACTTGTGCGTTGCCCTGATTTGGCAAAGGACCAAACTCCCGATTTTCGTTCCATTGGCCCGCTGAGGTTGCGGGCCGCCGCTTTTCAGGCGGCACTCCAACTCACGACATTCATGTGCAATCAATGTTAGCAGGTAAACCCAGCAATTCCGCTTCCTTAGGGGGATCCAACCTAGCAGGTAAGCCCTTGGAATAAAGAGTGCTACAACTGGAAACCTCTTGGAGGACCATCATTCTGCGCCAGAGTGAAAAATATTGCACTATTCCATCCTCAAACTGGAATCTATGGTTCCCCCTTAAGATTCCTCCTGGTATTCCACCGAGATCACAGGTTCCGTGACAGCAACCTCGGGAGCCCCTGGCTGGACGGAGGCCCTGGACTCCGCGACCTGAAGCACACGGCCTGTCTTATAAGCCCAGAGCACTCCCATGCCATAAATCAGGAACGCCGTTCCAATTTCCATCACCAACTGAACTAAGTTCTTGGGAGTAAAGACCCTGTTTGCCAGCCAGACCACTCCAACCAGTGGCAAGGTCAGCAGAAAAGGCAACGAATACGCCTGGCGCACGAAACTGCTCACTGGCACGCCGATCTGTTTCGCTAAATGGCGCGGCATGAAGAGGAGGAACGTGCAACCGAGCGGAACTGCCGTGCCCAGCGCGTCGCCCACCACCCCCAACGGCGGAACCAGCGCAATACTTAAGATCAAGTTCGCGATCCCCTCCAGCAAGGTGACTTTTGCCATGGATTGATGCTTTCCCATGCCGAAAAGCACGCGTCCGGAAGCCGATTGCATGAGCATCAGCGCGAAAGGAATAATCAGCACCACCAATACCGGGTAACTGTGCGGAATGTAGCGCGCGCCGACCCAGATCCGTATGACGTGTTTCCCCAGCAGAATCAGGATTACCGTGATGGGCAGAATCAGCAGCGCGCACACCCGGTTTCCCGCGATATAAACCTTCCGCAAACGCTCGAGATCGTTTTTCGCTTCCGACTGGCTCGACATGGGGACAAAAATCTGCGCCAGGCTCGAGACGAATTCCTGGGCGTAGTCCACGATCCGCGCGCCGATCGAAAAATACGTAATTGCCACTGCGGACATCATTCTGCCCAGCACCAGTTCGTCGGTGCGGAAGCGCAAATGTCCGGCCACGATCACAAGGAACGTCGTTCCGCCATAGGTAGCCATGTTGCGCAAGGATTCCTTGTCTACGTAGCGCAAACCGATCGGCACCGGGCACAAGCGGAAGACGATGATTCCGCGCAGAATTGAAGACAGGATGGGCAAGCCTACAGTAATCAGTGCGACCGTGATCAGCCCATAGCCGCGATTCAGGAAATGCACGATCAGCGCCGCCCGCAGCAAGGTCGAGCCGATGCTCGTCCAATTCAGAATGTAAAACCGTTGCAAGCCTTCCAGCATGCCGCCGAAAACGCCCAACGGAAATCCCAGGCTGACCGCTGCCCCGACCAGCAGCAGAAGAATATGCGCTTGCCTGTGCATCTCGGGCGGAATACGAAACAGTCCTCCCACGTAGGAACTGAGCACCGTGGTCAGGGCCATGCTTACAACCCCGATGACGGTGTAGGTAAAGAAGCTGGTATTGACGAAGCACGCCAGCTTGCCGCTTTCGCCGGTCGCAGTGTATTTGGAGACGTAGCGAATTATCGAGGAGCGGATTCCTAAATCAAACAGTCCGTAGTAACCCGTGACCGAAAAAATCAAGACCCAGATGCCGAACGCGACATCGCCCAGCCGGTGCAGAATGAAGGGCGACAGAAAAATCCCGACCAACACGTTCACGGCCAGCGCCGACCAGCTTGAGCCGACGTTTTTCAGGATCTGTCTTTTTTCGTACTTCCGCATCTGCTCCGGTCCGTTCCCGTTTCTCGCGCCCAGTTCCTGCTCTTCAGATTAATTAAAGATAGGCCGCATAGCGCAACCACTGCTCGACCAGTTTCATTCCGTCGGCAAACCGTACCCGCGGCTCGTAGCCCAGCACCTTTCGCGCTTTCTCGATGCTGAAGAACACCGTCGTGCTCTGCGTTCCTTCCGTCACGGCGTCCGGAATGAATTTTGCATTGGCGGACTTCGCCACGGCGCGTCGCACGCCGAAGCGCGCCCGCAGTCGCTCCCGCTTCTCCGGGGGCAGCGCACTGACCCAGTTCCACGCCCTCTTCATCGCCGCTTCTGTCAATGGAACCTGCATCAGCATCTGGCGGAATTCCTTGCTGCGCGCCACTCTTGCCGCAGCCTTCACCGAGCCCAGCAGTAGTCCGGAACTCCTGCCCCGGCTTGCCTCGATCTCCGCCCGCGAAATCTCCCCCACTTCCGGCATCGGTTCCATCAGCGCCATATGCGCCCGTATGAAATCTCCCCAGCTCACACGCTCGCCATCGGTGATGAAGAAAGCCTGGTTCAGCGCGCGGTCGTTTTCCAGTCCGAGTGCCATGGCGTCAATCAAATTGTCGACGTAGGTCGTATTGCAGGCGCCGTGCCCGCCTGCGATTAAGGCCACGCGTCCTTCGCGCAGATCGTCCATCAGCCGCGTGTTCCACGCCGAGTAGGGCCCCCATACGATCGAAGGCCGCAGGATCACCACCGGCAGTCCGCGCTCGCCGTACTTGAGTACAACTTTTTCCGCCGCCGCTTTGTTGTCGCAGTAGGCATCGCCCGTCCGGCGCAGCGGAGCGTCCTCGCTCTCCGATCCCGGAGGTGGTGTGATCCCGTAGATGGCCGCCGTGCTGACATGGATAAATCGCTTCACCCCGGCTGCATGCGCTACCGCCAGCATGTTTTCCGTCCCCCGCACGATGCCGCTCGCCGGACCCAGCCCGCAGTGGATCACAACCTTGGCCTCGCCCAGCGCTTGCCGAAGCGATTCGCGCTCCAGCAAGTCCCCCGGGCAGAGTTCAATCGGCAGGCGCGCGATTCGCGCCGCGCGATGCATTCCGTGTACCAGGGCGCGAACTTTTGGCAGTCCGGCCTGCATCATCCGTTCGCATACCCGCCCGCCGATGAATCCTGTAGCGCCGGTCACGAACACGGTCTCGTTACGCCAGTTCATCTTCGCGCCTCGGCCCGGATCTCAGCCCCGATCTCAGTCCATGGTTCCGCGATTCGCCGCTTGTGCGCGTAGCAGCTCTCGATCAGTTCCAGTACACGGACCGCCTGCCAGCCGTCCACCTCCGGCTTTCCACGGTTCGCGATGCTTTGCACGAAATTGTCGAGTTGCCGCCAGTACGAACTCCCACCCGAAAAGTTTTCCAGCTGCAACGTCTGGCTCACCGGAGCGCCGCCGATCACGCGATGGATCACCACCACCTCCGGATCGCGCACGGAGATCTCCGCGCTGGCAGCGGCACCACGCACCAGCAGCCGGTTCTTCAGCCCGAAGGTGCGGCTTATCTGCAGATGTCCGGGAATCTCGCCGAAGCGGCCCGCGTGCTTCAGGTCGAGAAACAGATTGGTTTCGATGCCGCTGCCCCAATCGTCGTCCTGATAGTCGAACCCACTTACCGGCCCGAACCAGTCGATCACGCTGTCCAGCATGTGGACGCCGAAATCCAGCAGCGCCCCGCCGCCCGCTTTGGCGCGGTCAAAATAAAAGCCCGACGCGCTGCGCCAATCGAACGCGCCGCCATATTGGAAGTCGTAGTTTTGAATGGAACCGAGCTGGCCCTCTTCGATGATCAGCTTAAGCAGGGGATGGCTAGCGGCAAAGCGCCGGTTCATGCCTACAGCGAGCACCAGCTTCTTTTCTTCCGCAAATTCGGTGCAGGTGCGCGCCTCCGCCGCTGTAATTGCCAACGGCTTCTCGCACAGCACATGCACGCCCGCCCGCAGGCAATCCATATTGCTGGAAACATGCAGATGGTTGGGCAGCGCGTTAACCACCGCATCCACCTGTCCCAGCACTTCGCGATAATCCGCGACTGCCCTACAACTCAGCCCGCGATTCCGGATCAGCGCTTTGGCCCGGGGCAAATCGGTATCCACCAGCGCCACCAGTTGCACGCCAGGATGTGCGCTGACCGCCGGAATGTGCTCGCTGCGAGTAATGGCTCCGCAGCCCAGAATGGCCAGCCGGAACGGCTCCGTCATCCGCGCTGCTCCCCCTCGCATCGCATAGTAGATTAATAATCTTACGAATAATCCGCCATCAGCATACCGGAAACGGTTCTTAGCTACCGATAAGCCTCGCCGAGTAGCGCGCTTACAGGGTGCGAACCGGTATGCGTCTCTGGCGCAGGAGAATGCAGCTCGTATCCCAGATAAGTCATCAGGTGTCCCCATTGAGCTTCCAGTTGCAAAATGGCCGATTCCGGCACCTCGGTGCGCCAGCCTCCGGATTTGGCGGCCCGCACAAAAGGAATGTCCTGGCGCGTCTCCCGGGTCGAACTCCACAACAGGGCCTGCGATTTCTCCAGCTTCCGCATGGTGCTGGCGTCGCTCCGGCGTACTGCGGTTGCGATCCGCTCCGGATCTGGATCGATTCCCAGGAAAACTGCCACTTTAGCCAATTCCTGCGCGGTATTAGCCAGCATGTCCTCATAGCGGAGCAAAAGGAACCCGGGGTGGTTGTGCCGGGTGACCAGCCAGGATGCTACATTGTCTCCCCACGAGCCGTAGGGGTTGAAATCTCCTGCCATGAACCGGGCCGCGTATTTTTCGAAGGGATATTGGTCGTCGATCTGGCGGCGCTTGCGTTGAAAGTAGTATCCCGACAGCAGCACATCCCTCGGGTCCCGCACAATGTAGATGATTCGTGGGTAGCGTGGATCGAAATACTGGTGGCTCTTGAGGACCCGCGGCCGCGGCATTTTTGCCAATTCGCGTTTCGAGAGCGCCTCTGGGTCCGGCGTCAGCCGATTGATGTTGGAAAAATCCGCTGGGGTTTCCGGATACACCAGGTTGGCAATCAGAAACCGGGTCCAGGTATTGCCCGACTTTATGTAAGAAACGATAAAAACATCGTCTGGAAAAACGTCCAGATTGCGTCCTGGGTGGTGCAATCCCAGCGCCCGCCGCGTTCCGCGGATCAGCCACTGCATCATAGGTCGAACCTCTCGCTCTCTTGATCGACTACCCACCCGGGACCTTCGGGGGAGACGCGGCTTGTATCTGGGGTAGCCACGCTGGCTGGGACGTTCTAGTACTTCAATCTTGCCTTACTCCTGGATCTTTTTCATTATAGCTGAACGCTTCCCGTTCTTGATTGACCCACTTCGGTTGATCCGTGCCCGCTAGAACCCGCTCTCTGCTTGCCTTTCCGGGCCAACCGGGCATCCTGCAAGCGTAGAAAACGGCGCGCTGCCCAAGGCGCAATCTGCACCGCCAGTGCTATTCGTCGGCTCTTCCGGTCCTGCAGCAGTACCGCCGCCTGGGCCGCCGCGAGCCGTGCTTCAGGGTAACGACCCTCCCGCAAATAGCGCTTTACCAGGTCCATTTGGCAGAGCCCCTCGACCCGCGCAATCAGTTCCTGGATCAGCTTCTTCTGTTTTGCTGAAACCGGCAAAGTCGCCAGCACCTTCTTATAGATCTCGATCTGCGCCCGCTTCAGCAGATAGCCGTCGGCTGCCAGCCCATCCGGGAGCAGTCGGTGTTCAATCCCCACCTGCCGCAAGAGATCCATCTTCGCCCCGCGAAAAGACATGCGCAGCCAGAGGTCGAAATCCTCCGAGCGCCGATAGTGTTCGTCGAACAGTCCGGCGTCGATCATTGCCTGCCGCGAGGCCACCACGGCCGAAGTCGTCACCGCACATTCCTCCGTCAGCAGCTTTTCGAACGTCACCGGTGGACTCTGCGGTTGGCGCTCAAAAGACCGGCCGACATGCACTCCATCCCTTATAAAGTAGGAATCGCAATAAACCAGATCCAGCGCCTGTTCCTCAAGCAACGGAACCAGACGGGACAGGTGCTCGGGCAAATAGATGTCGTCGCTATCGAGGCAGGCGATGTATTTGCCTCGCGCCGCACGGATCGCCGTGTTGCGCGCCCCCGATGGTCCGCGGTTTTCCTGCCGGATGTAGATCAGCCTCGCGCCGTAGCTCCGGATCGCCTGTTCCAGCGCCTCCGTATCCGGCGAGCCGTCATTCACCAGCAAGACTTCAAAGTTCGTATACGTCTGCGCGAACACGGAATCCAGCGTTTCCCGGATACGCCCCGCCGCCTGATAAGCAGGAATGACGACGCTCACTCGAGGCTGTTGCCGCTCGTCCAAAATGCACACCTCTCCCGCCCCTTGCCCAGCAAACCGCAGTCCAAAACCGCCCCACTACCTCAGCCTAACTGTTTGATTTTAATGGATGTTTACCGCCAGCAGGAAGCGTCACTGAAATCTCGGGGCAAGCGGCCATCAATTGTGGGTAATTTGTTTCCCTTTCTTGCCCCGGCTGCTTACCAGACACGCTTCATGGCCCCGGCAAATTTCGCCACAGGCAAGGTATTCAACACATTCTCCTTGCTGAGCCAGGCCCGCCGCGCCTGCAGAATTCCGTAGCGCATCTTCTCCATGTGCGAGGTGTGGTGGGAATCGGTGTTGATGACGATTTTCACGCCATGCTGTTTGGCCAGGCGTAGATGAACGTCGCTGAGATCGAGCCGGTCGGGATAGGAGTTCAGTTCCATCGCTACTTTGTGCTTGGCTGCCGCTTTGAGCACGGCGTCGAGATCGAACTGGTAGGCATCGCGGCGCAGCAGCAGCCGTCCAGTGGGGTGCCCGATCAGCGAGGTATTGGGATTGGCAATCGCTTTCAGCAGCCGCTCGGTCATGGTGGCGCGATCCTGGTTGAACTGCGAGTGTACGCTGGCGATGACGATGTCCATCTGCTCAAGCACCGAGTCCGAGAGATCGAGCGAGCCATCGCCCAGAATGTCCACTTCAATCCCCGCGAAAATGCGTATGCCCTTCATCTCTTTTTCGACCGCCCGTATTCTTTCGATGTGCGCCATCGCCCGTTTGTCGGTGAGCCCGTTGGCGAAGGCGAGGTTCTTCGAGTGATCGGTGATCGCCATGTACTCGTAGCCGCGTTCCCGCGCCGCCTCGGCCATCTCTTCAATGGTGTTGCGGCCGTCGGTTTCGACGGTATGCATATGCACGTCGCCGCGGATGTCGGATAGTTGGATCAGCACGGGCAGCGTGTGTCCGGCGGCGGCTTCGATCTCTCCAAGATTTTCGCGCAGTTCGGGAGGAATGAAGTCGAGCTTGAGCTTGGCGTAGATTTCTTCTTCGGTCTTGCGCGCCACCGGCTTCGCGTCTTCGACGCCCTCGATCTTCGACAGGCTGTATTCGTTCAGCGTGAAGCCCATCTTGAGCGCGCGCTGGCGCAAGGCCACGTTGTGCGCCTTCGACCCGGTGAAATATTGCATGGCCGCCCCAAAAGACTCCGGCGGCAGCAGGCGCACGTCCACCTGCATGCCGTTGCGGTGCCGAAAGCTGACCTTGTTCTCTCCTTGAGCGATCACGTCCATCAGCCCGGGAAAGCGAAGCAGATGTTCGATGATCTTCTGCCGCGGTTCTGCCTCGATGCAGGCTTTGCCCGTGACCAGGATGTCGAGGTCACCGACGGTTTCACGTCCGCGGCGCAGCGATCCGGCGGGCGTAACTTTTTCGATGCCCAGATCGCCCAATGAAGCCGCCAGCAGATGCTCCACCAGTTTCTCGGCCAGTTCTTCGGCGGTGTCAAGCAGGAATCGTCCGGCGATGCGGCGGTAGTCTTCGATCGCCTTAAGCAGCTTTACTTCATGTTTTTCACCCATCCGCGGCAGCGTGCGGATCTTGCCCTCGCGCGCCAACTTCTCTACGCCCTCGAGGTCGCTGACCTGGTAGGCGCTCCAGATCAAGGCAATCGTCTTCGGCCCCAGACCCTGAATCTTGAGCAGTTCGAGCATCGAGGGGCGGTATTTTTTCAGAAGTTCGGCGTGCGCCTCGATGCGGCCATCCTTGAAAAGCATCTGCAGATTGGCCAGCATGCCTTTGCCAATACCCTGTATTTCGAGAAGTTTCTTCGGCTCTTGAATCAGGTCGGCCACCTGTTGCGGCAGCGCTTCAATGGCCTGCGCTGCGTTGCGATAAGAGCGCACGCGAAACGAGTCCTGCCCGTCGATCTCCAGCAGATCGGCAGTCTCGTAGAGAATTCCGGCGATGGCTTTGTTGTCCATCCAAAGTTGTCAACCCGAGGGAATGATTGTAACGCTGATGAAAGGGTCGCAGCAGGGAGTTAGCAGGGGCTGAAGGACACAGCTACCCCGGGCGTGGAGCGCACACAGAGCTTGATCCGCAAAACCGGCCTGAGCAAAGCAACCTCAAATCACGGGACCTTGGTTACATTGGCCGCTTGCGGCCCTTTCTGTCCCTGGACGATCTCAAACTCCACCCTGTCGCCCTCCTGCAGGCTCTTGTAGCCTTCGGTGGTGATTGAGCTGTAGTGAATGAATACATCCGGTCCATCGTCTCGGCCGAGGAAGCCGTATCCCTTGGCATTGTTGAACCACTTGACGGTGCCTTTCAAACGTTCCACGTGCGCCCCTCTTTCTTGCGGATTTCCCCGAAAAGGCGCGATTTCAGGGCCCGCAAAAAAATGTGTAGGAATTGTGCTGCTCACCGGGGGGGCTGTCAAGGCTCAGCGTCACACATCTTTGGTTGTCGGCAAGGGCCTGGGGAGCGACGAGGTTGTCACCGGGACGGCTCTCTAGCGAGCTGGTCGCAGCGTCTGCGCCAGCCACAAGACTCCCGAGATGGTCTTGGCGTCGCGGATGCGTCCATTAAGCGCCATCCGTTTCGCCTCCGATAAAGCGAAAAACCGGGTTGCGATCTTCTCGTCCGGCTCAGGCTGGGCTTCGCCCGCCTGGAGGCCACGTGCCAGGTAGATGGTCATGGTTTCGTCGAGAAAACCGGGGCTTACGTAGAAATGCAGGATTCTCTTCCACTGGCGGGCGGAGTAGCCGGTTTCTTCGAGTAACTCGCGCTTGGCGGCGGTGAGCGACGTTTCGCCATCGTCAATGCGTCCGGCGGGCAGCTCCCACATCATCGACTGCGCCGCGTGGCGATACTGGCGCTCGAGAAGGATGCGCGGCTCGGCTTTGCGGCCCGCTTTTGCCCCATCATCGACCGCCAAAACAACGATAGAGCCGGAATGCCGTATGACATCGCGGCGGGCGCGTACCCCTCCAGGCTCTTCCACTTCATCCGTCGTGACGCTGAACACCGGCCCCTGGAAACTGACGCGGGAAGAGAGGACGCGAGCTCGCTTTGCTTTCGTTCCTGCTGATTTCGCCATGACAACAATATAAGGTATCCTGCGCCCGTGAGCCGAAAACCCATTCCCGAAAACATGACCGGAAGAACAAAGACGGCCGGAAGAACAAGAACAATGACCGGAAAGCCCTCCATAGCCATCGTCGGTGCCGGGAGACTGGCGACTTTTCTGGCCGTGGGATTGAACGACGCCGGTTTCACGATTACCGAGATAGTCGCACGCGATTCGCCTCAGTCCCGCCAGCGCGCGCGCAGGCTTGCCGCGAAAGTGGGCGCGCAGATCGTCACCGCAAATTCCGCCGCGCTGGACGCCAACTTGCTATGGTTCTGCGTTCCCGATCGCGAGATTCGCGGCGCCGCTTCAGTTGTGGCGGATCATCTGGTTGCTCGCGAACTGGCTCAGCAGAAAGTTAACGTTCGCTACTCCTTCCACTCCAGCGGAGCCCTGTCCAGCCGCGCGCTTGAGCCTTTGCGCAAAGCAGGCACCGCAGTCGCGTCGGTGCATCCGCTGATGACGTTCGTTGCCGAAGCGCATCCTTCTTTAACAGGTGTGCCTTTTGCGATGGAGGGCGATGACGCGGCCATGCGAGTTGCACGGCGAATCGTCCGCGACTTAGGCGGCGAGAGCTTTTCATTGCCCGCAGCGCGCAAGGCCGCGTACCACGCATGGGCCACGATGACTTCGCCGCTGCTGCTAGCGTTCCTGGTGACGCTCGAAGAAGCCGCTCGCGCCGCCGGCCTAACGCGGAAAGATGCGCGCCAGAAGAGCCTGCCCATCATCCGCCAGACCTTGGCCAACTATTCGCGCCTCGGTCCGGCGCGCTCGTTCAGCGGCCCGCTGGTTCGCGGAGACGCGGAAACGGTGGCGAAACACCTGGCGGTCCTGAAGCAGCATCCCGGAGCGCGCGAGGTTTATGTGGCGCTGGCGCGAGCCGCCCTGCGCGGACTGCCGGTGAAGAACCGGAACGGATTGCAGCGGCTCCTGCGTTGAGTCATACATTGGAGCGACGGGCGTCTCGCCCATCCCGACCGGCACGCCCGGATTTCCATCAGCATGCTTGGATCGACAGCAGCAACAACACGCGCTCGTGATCTCTAATGCCGGGTCCGGCGACTGCTGAACAAATGGCCAAGCTTCTCTTGCTTCGTCCTCAAATATTCTTCGGTGTGTTCCGTGGGCGCGACTTCGCACGGCACGCGCTCGATCACTTGGATACCGGCGTTTTCGAGCGCAGCGACTTTATCAGGATTGTTCGACAGCAAGCGAACCCGCTTGATGTCCAACGCCTTCAGGATCGCGACCGGCATCTGGAACTCGCGCTGGTCGGCCTTAAAACCAAGGCGCTCGTTCGCTTCCACCGTGTCAAATCCGCTGTCCTGCAGCGCATAAGCCTGCAGTTTCGCCATCAGCCCAATGCCCCGGCCCTCCTGCTGCTCATAGATAAGGACGCCTGCCCCCAGTTGGGCGATCATCGAGAGCGCCATTTCAAGTTGCTGGCGGCAATCGCAGCGCAGCGAGCCAAACACATCCCCGGTCAGACACTGCGAGTGGATGCGCACCAGCGGCGACCCGGAGTGCACCTCGCCCATCACCAGCGCCACGGCCTCTTCGGTCCTGGCGCCGTCCCCCGATGCCGACGCCTTGGTCGCAAACCCGTGAATCAGGAAGTGTCCCCAACGCGTCGGGAAGTCCGCGGATGCCACCTGTTTTACCTTTAAAGAACTCACCCCTAAATTATAGCCTTCGATTTCAGGTACACACCGCTTCGACTGCTCAAGATCCCGATAATCGATGTCTTGAGCGTTCCACTGCGCGCGGCGGGCACAGCCGCAAAATCACGTGTGCATAGGCGAAATCGAGCGACGGCTGTTAAAATCAACAAGTAAACTCGCCGCCATATGGGGCTATAGCTCAGCTGGGAGAGCGCATCGTTCGCAACGATGAGGTCGTCGGTTCGAGCCCGACTAGCTCCACCAATCACTTCAGGTAGCTCGTTTTTCCTTAGACAACAAACTGAAGGCCACTGATGTAGCCCGCGGATTTATTTCCGCGCTTCGCAGTCCATCGCACCAGCATGAGCGTGGGAATTGAAACCGGGGCATCGAACACAGGTAAATCGCAGCACAGGAACGTGTCCGCGTGCAGGGGATACGAACTAAGGATGCAAGCGCCGCCGTTGCTCAGATTCTGAATGTGACCGTCAAATTCCGTTGGCTGGGCACTCGTCGCCTGACCCGATAGCAAACTCCGTGCATGCACTTTAAGCACCTGCGGGTGACGCTCATGCTGGCGTCGTTCTCGATCTGAGGGAGAGGTCATACTAGCGAATTATGTCCCAAGTCGCGAATCCGGTAAACTCTTCAAACGAACTAAGCAAAAACGGCCGGGAAAAACTCCCGGCCGTTTCAGGAGGAAGTGCCACAACAAGCACTATCCCGGATGTTTGCATTTGACCCGGCCAAAGAGCCCCTACGAAGCTACTTCAGCCATCGTGCGGCCGCAACCGCCCTTCAAGTCGGAAGCCATTGCTTTTGACTAAAAGTCGCTGTCTTCCGGCGTGCAGTAGCAAACCCCTTGGCCGCTGCCCAAACCGGCTGCGCCTTCGGTGCCGGTTACAAAACCACACTCTTCCGGTATGAGCGATTTCTCAACCGATCCAAGGTTTGCGTCGTTGGCATTGGTTTCGGTTAGGGCGTAGCCTTCAACCACTGACTGTACGTGCGTCGCCGATACCCGTAGTCCAGCTTTTGAGCTAACGGCGGTTGTGCCATTCCAACCAGTTGGAGAGGCATCAGCCATTATTTTGATGACGCCACGTGTGTTCACCTTCCCGGTTAGGGAGTTGGCCGTGAGGTCGTTGTCCACGGATTCTGAGAGCAGACCATCTTTCGATACGAGGCAGCCGCAACATTCTTGTAGTTCTTGGCTGTCATCGAGCACGTAGATGTCTGCGTATAGGTTACCGTCTGTGTTGCCATCGTTTACGATGCGCACCGTAGCGTCCGGGGCACCAGCGGTGTTTGCGTGGGAGTAGTAGGTGGTGAAAAACACGCTGTTGTCTTGAGCGAAGGCATTCCCTCCCAGCATCAGGGTAGTTGCCAGTAGCGGAAGCAACAACAATCCAAGCTTTTTCATTTTTGGGTCCTCCTGGGTTTGGTAGCGCCTGGTCTGGGGGGAGGACAGGTCGCGGCGCCGAGTTAATGTAAACCAATCGGTTAGTTCTTTACAAGTACTAACTTGGACTTAACCCCGCTGGGCTAATCCTTCTGGACTAGTTCCAAACTTCGGAAGAGGTTTTTTGGGCCGAGCGCATCGTTCGCAACGATGAGGCTCCCGAACGGTCGGCAGCAACTGAGCGGGGAGTCATTTCTCGATCCCGACGTGCGCGATCCGTCCATTGCAAGATGCGCCGGAAAGTGTTTTGCTTCCGGTTTGCCCGCCATCCGGACGGAACCATTAAGGCGTGTATGGGATCTCCGCAAGGTTCCATGAAATTCGTAGCTGAAAGACTGCGGCCTATTTCAGGCCATCGACCACGTAGAGGTCGGAGAGGATACGTCCGACAGAGTAGGCATAGGATTTCCCGTCCGCGCTGAACCTGAGGCTGGGAATACTTTGCACGCCCGCCGGATCGGCCGGGGCGATTTCCTTCCAGGGTTCCCGACGGCTCGTCGCGAGATCGACGCGAGTGACCTCAACGGGCACGTTGGAAGTGCGCACCAGCACGCTCTTTCCGCCGTCAAAGAAGCCCATGATGCGTTCGGTAGGATTCGGGATCACATTGAATTTCTGTGGATCCCCACCCGCAACCGGGTAAAGCCAACGCTGATGCTTGCTGTCCATGGCCAGAAGAAATTTGCCGTCGGGGGTAATCAGGCTTCCCCCGATGCCTTCGGGAGTAATCGCGCGCGGAGTTCCGCCCTGAGTGTCGAGTAAGTAGGTGCGACGGGCATGGCCGGGCTCGTTGGCGGAGAACACGATCGACTTACTATCCGGCAGCCAGGCGCTGGCGTAATGTTCGGTCTTATCATTGGTAAGCTGCCTCGGTTCTCCGACGCCGGTCGGAAGGAGCACGAGATTGCGCGGAGATCCGACATCGACGAGCGCCCATTTACCGTCCGGAGAAAGACTGCCAAAGTCACCTTCTCCGAGCCGGATGGCAGACGAACCATCCGTTGGGCGCAGAAAAATACTGGAGTTGGCGCCGGCTGCTTCTCCGCTCTCGGAGAACAAGATGGTCTTGCCGTCGGCCGACATGTCGCCAAGCAAAGACCAGTCAAACCACGAAAGGCTGCGTTCGCGTGTCTCGCCCGGTGCAAGCGCAAAGATACTGAGACGAGATTTATCTGCGGTTAAGAGGACAAGACCGCTACGGCCGATGTCGTGGATCGTCAGCCCTCCGGGTGCGCGATAAATCAGGCGCTCCTTGCCGGAAAAGTCCAACGCATAGATCGACCGAGCGGCTCCTGAGGGAACGGCAGAGAACCAGACTTCCTTGCCGTTGGGTGCCCACGCTAGACCCTCTACGCTGGAGTAAAAGGAAGAAATGGCCTTGCGATTCCCGTGAAGGTCGACGATAACGACCCGGCCGTCATCGCCTCCGCTGATGTGATCTCCGATGGCCAGGTGATCCCCGCTGGGAGAAAAGCGCACATGGCTGACCCAGCCCTTAGGCTCGTAGATCACGTTGCCAACAGGAAATTCCAGTTGGCCGGCCCCGGTGGCGCCGGGACGAATCACGGCCAGAGACTGGCCGTCGGGAGTCCAGTCAGCCCATAGAATATTCTCGAGCACCTCGCGCGGAGCTCCCCCGGCGAGTGGTACGCGCGCCAAGGTGCCCGCCTGCATGAAGGGGGAAGAATTTCCGGGGTGCAAGGAGACCGCCATCTCGCCCTTCGAGGAAATAGCAAGAATTTGAGCGGGTGGAAGCCCGATGGTGCGGGAGTCGGAGCTGTCGAAACGGGTCGAGAAAATTTCCTGCGGCCGTCCTTCCCACGCTGCGCCATAGATGATGGTCTGGCCGTCCGGGGCGAAGCGCGCGTCCCAAATCGTACCGTTGCGAAAAGTGATTTCGTGGAAGGTCGGGCTGGCAGCGGCGCCGCGATGCGCAAATCGATAGATCCCAACCCACGACGCAAGCAACAACAATCCGCCAAGCAACGGCAACAACCATCGACGAACAGCCGGCGCTTCCGGGATGGCGGGCAGAGCGCCGCGGCTGGAGATTGAGACATCGCTGAGCGCTTCGAGGTTGAAGGCCACGTCTCGAGCGGATTGAAAACGTTCGGCGGGGTTCTTCTCGAGACAGTGGCGGACAATGCGCTCTAGCGCGGGCGAGACATTGCGGTTGGTCTCAGCCAGCTCTGGCGGATCCTCTTTAAGGATCGCGCTCATGGTGTCGGCAGCGGAATCGCCGTGAAAAGCGCGTTTGCCGGAGAGCATTTCATAGAGAATCGCCCCAAAAGCGAAGATGTCGGAACGCGGGTCGGCGGCTTTGCCGCGAACCTGTTCGGGCGACATGTAGCCCGCGGTGCCCAGAACGGTTCCCGCCTCCGTCGCCACTTGCATGGTGGGCGCATTGTCAGGAGCATCGAGTTCCGAAGGGGTGAACTTGGCCAGGCCGAAGTCGAGGATTTTGGCGCGCCCGTCGTTCGTGAGGAAAAGGTTCTCCGGCTTCAGGTCGCGGTGGACGATGCCCTTCTCGTGTGCCGCAGCCAGGCCGCGCGCGATCTGCTGCGCGTACTCGATGGCCTTGCGCGAGGAGAGGGCACCGTTGCGCAAGCGGTCCCGGAGGGTCTCACCCTCCAGCAGTTCGGAGACGACGTATGGGGCACCACGGTCGTCGCCGATGTCGTAGATCGAAAGAATATTAGGGTGGTTGAGGGCAGCGGCGGCGCGGGATTCCTGCGCGAAGCGCTGCAAGCGTTCAGGGTCCACAGAAAAGGACGCGGGAAGAATCTTGATGGCGACGTCCCGACTGAGGCGGGCATCGCGCGCCCGGTAGACTTCGCCCATCCCGCCTGCGCCCAGGGGCGACTGAATTTCATAGGGGCCGAGTTTTGTGCCAGGAGTGAGCGCCATCCGTGGGCGCCATTATAGTCCACAGCAGCGGCGCCGTGGCCGATCCAACGATCCCCGACGGATGATCGGCCAACCGGCAGTTATCCATCAGCGCGATTCTGCCCACCCCTCACAAGATTGATCGCATATCCTTGTGCTCACGGCTGCGAACTGACCTCGAGCAGCAGATGATCCTTGAATTCCGCCGCCAGCTTCGCCACGCCATTGGCCGCCGCGTCTACCGTGCCAAGGTCTTTTCCCTCGCCGTAGTCACTCACCCGATACTTCCCGGGCTTCAATCCGCGCAGTTCGACTTCGCCCTCCCAGTTTGCCGGGGTAAAGAACGCATAATACATTTTGTTGTCTTTCGCGATGGCATATCCCTCGGGAGTGTCGTAGCCGGTCACGTAGAGGTCCCTGAACTCACCCTTCGAAAGCATCTTCTCGTTATATAAACCGATCCACTTCTTCCAGTGTTCTTCTTTCGCAGCGGTCAGGTTGACGTCCTTGAATTTCGGACCAGGATCGGGCCAGACGAACTTCGTCCCCACCACGCCTCCGGCTCCAATCGTGGAAGCAAAATCGTCGCCGTGTTCTCTCCAGTCGTTGCCCACCTTTGTCATCGCGGAAAGCTCGACGTGATCGCCGTAGACCGCCGATTCCGGTCCCAGCAATGCCTTGTACATTTTGATCCGCCGCCGCACTTGCACAGCCCCCACCGGGTCCGCTGTCACTGCCTGGTCCATGAACGGTAACCAGGCGAGTGATGGCGGTGTGCCGCACGGACAGCTCTGAGTCACGCTCTGCGGCTTGAGGGCGCGCGTCGTCTGGAAAATTTCCTTGTAGACATCCCCCATCGCATTCACCGAATCCTGTGGCGATTTGTGATGATGCGCCGGGTTGTAGCAGGCCGGAACGCTGTAGATGTTGTCGAGCTTGCTGCCGTCGAATCCCCAGTCGCGAATGAATTTTTCCGTTAGCTGCTTGTGATACGCCCGTACTTCCGGTAGCGCCGGACACAACGCCGCCAGGCCCCGAGTCATGTGCGCATGCTTGCCGTTCTTGTCCA
Source organism: uncultured Acidobacteriaceae bacterium (assembly GCA_963779995.1). GTDB lineage: Bacteria > Acidobacteriota > Terriglobia > Terriglobales > Acidobacteriaceae > Acidiflorens. The sequence goes on from CAVZZY010000005.1 coordinate 500,930, forward strand.
GGATCAGCCACTCCGGATGCTCCTGCACCACTTTCGAAACCGCGTACTTGTGCGACTCGTACTTTCCCTCGCCATCCTCGACCCCGAGCGGCAGCCACCACAACTGCACCAGCATGCCTTCCTTGTGGAAGGCGTCCGTCATCTTCTTGATGGAGTCTCCGGGAAAAGTATCTTGGCGCGGATTCCAGTCGCCATAGACGTCGAACCAGCGATCGTCGAGCGTAACCCACTTGATGCCCATCTCCTTCAGCTTCGGAACCGTGCCCAGCATCTGCGCCGGGGTTACGTCGGCTTCGTATCCCCAGCCGCACCAGCTCACGTTGTAGGCTTCGCTCGATGGCTTCGGCAGCTCCCATCCTTCTTTCTGCAACACGCTCGACCATATCCGCAGTGGCTCATAGAAGTCGCCCGCAAAGACCGAGACGAAACTGCGCGGCGTGGAGTACGTCTCGCCCGGCTTCAGCGTGATGTTGGCGGCATAGTCGACCTCGACATTTACGCGTCCATCGGTTCCCACTGTTGCCGGGATCGCTGTGGATATCGGAATCGTCTCCACGTGCCCGACCGCTTCGCCCACCTGCCGTGTCCAGAACGCTACCACCGGGATCCCGCCGCCATAGCCGCCTTTGACCATCTCTCCCATGATGTTGGGCTGGGAAAAAGCCGGCGTCAGCTTCACCACGTCATCTTTTCCCCAATCGTAGCTGGCGCCATGAAACGACCACATCTCCCAGGGCCGCGCCTTCGGGTCGACCAGGCGTGCGTTCAACCGCCGCCGCTGATTCACGCTTTTTTCGATGACAACTTCGCTCGCGCCAGTGTTCTTGTATTCCACCGTGCTCAACAAAATGTTTGGGAACTTGTCATAGACTTCGAGCGCCAGAACCCGCTGCAAGTCGGTTCCCGATGGTCCCAGCGGACGCGCCGGAATTTCCACACGCTTGCCGACTCCCATCTTCCCGATTGCTTCATGCACCTCGGCCTGCTGGAAGTCGAGCGTGAAGTGCACATCGTTGCCCGCGACCCGCACAAAATCGCTGTCCGAGGGAGCGCCGACGCTGGGTTCGTCCAACGAAAGCTTCTTGCCGTTCTTTTTCTGCCCATCTGGCAGCAGAAACGCTTGCACATAACCATCCGGCGTCACCTGAAACTCGGCAGCGCTCGTCGTCAGCGTGACGGGTCCGCCTGACTTCACGTCCACGCCGATCGCGGAAGGCTGAGTGGGTTCTGGCTTGGCCGTCTTGCTTCTCAGAGGCGACTTCGGCAACTTCGAGCAGACCGTCAGCAGGAACATGAACCCGAGCGTGATACAGAGCAGCGCAATCCCGTTTCTTCGGGCGCTCATCAGGAACCTCCTCCTTTGTTGTTCTGAACCCCCGCCCAAAAATCGCAGTTGACAAAAGATATAAAACGAAAGTAAAAGTAATGGTTCGTAATATTACACCGAAAGCTCGTAGTCCCGACACCCGAACTTTCGCCGGGCCCAACCAGGCCCTTTCCGAACATTCGGGTGAGCGTCCAGGAGCGTCGCCATGCCCACCCCTTGCCTTCGCCTGCGAACCCTCTCGGCCCTGTTGTTTTCCCTACTCCTGACGCTGGCCACGCCGCTATGGGCGCAAAAAGATGCCGGAGCCATTGTAGGCCTGGTCCGTGACCCGAGCGGTGCCGTGGTCACGGGCGCCAAGGTCACTGTGACCGACGTCGATCGTGGCATTCAGTTAACCTTCTCCACCAATGCTGAGGGACAGTATGTCGCCAGCCCGCTCAGGATCGGCCGTTATAGTGTCACCGTCGAGAAGCAGGGATTCAGGAAGGCCGTTGCTGGCCCGGTGCAAGTGAACATCCAGGATCGCGTCGCCGTGGATCTGACCCTTCAGGCGGGCATGGTAACGGAAGTCGTCACGGTCACCGGCCAACGCCCGCAGCTCGAAACCGGAACCTCCGAACTGGGCCAGGTGGTGGACAGCCGGACCATCAACGCGCTTCCTTTGAACGGACGCAACTACGCCCAACTCGCTCTTCTGGGCACGGGCATCGCTGCTGCCGAACCTGGATCGCGCGTCGAAACCACCTACGGCTTCAGCGCCAACGGCGCCCGCTCTCTGCAAAATAATTTCCTGCTCGACGGCATCGACAACAACGCGAATCTGGGCGACGTCCTCAACGGCGCCGCCTATGTCGTCCAGCCTGCCGTGGATGCCATCGCCGAATTCAAAGTCGAGACCAATTCCTACAGCGCCGAATTCGGCCGCGGCAACGGCGCCATCATGAATGCCGTCGTCAAGTCTGGCACCAACCAGTTCCACGGCGACCTGTGGGAGTTTCTGCGCAACGAGAAAGTGGATGCTAGCAATTACTTCGACATCTTCGGTAAACAGCCCTACAAGCAGAACCAGTTCGGCTTTACCCTGGGCGGGCCCATCATCAAGAACAAATTGTTCTTTTTCGGAGACTACGAAGGCCTCCGTATTCGCCAGGCACTGCCGCAGCTGTCCACGGTTCCCACGCCAGCCGAGGTGGGCGGCGATTTCTCCGCCTTTCTCACCAACACCGTCACCGGCGTCGTCGACTGCAAAGGGAACCCGACTTACCAGGGAGAGATATTTGATCCGACCCAGGCGGAAACTAGTTCGCCATACAATGGCGGACCCTGTAGTCTCCCCATCGGCACCACCGGCCCCAACTACACCGGGACCCCGACCAACAAATTCACCAACCCTGGTGGCACTGGCACTGGCACCGCCATCGACCCACTCGGCCAGGAACTGGCTAATTTGTTTCCCGCGCCCAACGTCAACATTAACACTCTGCAGGCCGCTGGCAACTACCTGTCAGAACCCAAGCGCAGCGAAACCGAGAACAAGTTCGACATTCGCATCGACGACACTCTGACCAACAAGGACAATTTTTTCGCTCGCTACAGTTACGGCAACGACAGCAATTTCCTTCCCTCCCCGTTCAACAACGTGCTCGACGGCGGCAGCTTTCAGGATGGCTACAGCAACAACACAGCCCAGGGCCTGGCGGCCAGCGAGCTCCACACATTTCGCAACAACCTGATCAACGAATTTCGCTTCGGCTTCAATTACCTCAACTCCCATCGCTACAATCTGAATTACGACGTCAACGTCTCCCAACAACTCCCCCCTACTTTTCCGGGAGCCCCCACTACTTTTCCCGGAGTTCCGTTCGGACCGTACATCGGCGGTCTGCCTTCTCTTAGCTTCGGGGATGGCACCGCGGCCATTGGCGCCTCAGAATTCCTGCCCGCCATCGAAAAGCAGCACAGCTATGTCTTCACCGATAATCTGAACTGGATCCACGGGCGTCACGCCGCGAAGTTCGGCGGCGAACTGCGCTTCGAACAGTTCACGTTACTCGAGCCGGCCGCTCCTCGTGGCTACATGGACTTCGGTGGCAACTTTCTAATCAACGACAATCTCGCCGCCCCCGGTACCGGTGGTGAAGCCTTCGCCTCTTTCATGCAGGGCATTCCCGACGACGGATCCATCACCAGTGTGACCCCCAACGTCGACTATCGCCGCCAGATTTACGCGGTCTATGCTCTCGACGACTTCAAGGTAACTCCGCGGCTCACACTGAACCTGGGCCTCCGCTACGAACTCTTCACGACCATCAAAGAAGCCAACAACAACCAGGCCACCTTCAATTACGGCTCACTCTCACTGATCGCTCCCAGCGGACAGAACGCGCAATTGACCCCCACGCTCGGCACCGAACTCACGCTTCAGAACAACGGTTCTCGCGGACTCATCAGTCCCGATCGCAATAATTTCGCGCCCCGCATCGGACTGGCTTACCAATTGTCCGAAAAGATCGTCCTCCGCAGCGGCTACGGCATCTTCTATGGCGGGCAGGAAAACGGTCCCTTCTCCAACCCGAGCCCCGGCTTCAATCCTCCGTTCTTGTCTTCGGAGGCATACAACGCGCCCTGTCAAGCGCCATCCGCAAGCTCGGCACAGGATTGCTCGATCTCGGCCGCGAACAACGGCGGCTTGGCGCTCAACCAGCTAAGCGCGGGCTTTCCGAACAATACTCTCACCGGCAAAAGCCCGCTCGCCGACCCGAACGCACCCGAGCTCTACTCACTCGATCCGCGTCTGGTCACGCCCTACACCCAGCAGTGGCACTTGGGTATCGAGTACCAATTGCCTGCCGACACCGTTCTCGAAGTTTCCTACGCTGGCTCACGCGGCTTGAAGCTCTTCGCTTTCTACAACGGCAATCAGGCCGTTCCTGTTCTGGGGACGGACTCGCTTCCCACCGCGCCGCGGCGTCCCGCCAACGACGAAGCACCCGGCGCCTCCGGCCCCTGTACGCTGGCGGACGGAGGAGTAAACTGCAATCCTGCGCTCGATGTCGCCATCCCCACCTTCCGCTCGAATGCACAGTCGAATTACAATTCGCTGCAGGTTCGCCTGGAGAAGCGCTACTCTCACGGACTCCAGTACGAAGTCGCTTATACCTTCGCCCACGCGCTCGACAACGCTTCGAGCGCCGACCTGGGATCGGTGAACAACGGCGATTTCCGCGACCAGCGCTACCCCAACGCCGAATACGGCAATGCCGACTTCGACGTGCGCCACCGTTTCGTCTTCAGCTATGTTTATGACTTGCCGTTTGGCCGGGGGCGCCTGTTCGCCAAAAATGTTTCCGGCTTCGTGAACCAGGTTCTCGGCGACTGGCAAATGGCTGGCGTCTTCTCCGTCGCTACCGGCAATTACTACACCGCCACCGACATCACCAATGTCTCAGGCAGCGACCCCGGCGGTAACGTCGCCGTCTATAGCTCACGGCCCGCTCGAGTCGGCAATCCCAACGCTAAGCCTTGCATTCCAGGAACGCTGTTTAACACCTGCGCATTTGCGGACGACAGCACCATCCCCGGAATTATCCCCCTCGGAACATTCGGCGACGCCGGACGCAACATCATCGAGGGCCCGGGATACAAGACCTGGGACACTTCTCTGGTCAAACAGTTCCCGATACGCGAACAAATGCATCTTGAATTCCGCGCGGAATTCTTCAACCTGCTCAACCATGTGAATTTTTTGTTTGGCCAGTTTGGCGCGATCAGCGCCGAGCCCACGCCCTTGGAGCTTGGTCAGACTGGATTCGGATACCCGCTGGCAGCGCGTGCGCCGCGACAGATCCAGTTTGCGCTGAAGCTCTATTTCTGAAACCGCTTTCGAGTCGAGTGATGCGATCAAACGGTTTGCTCAACGAAGAACGCCGCCGTGAAATCCTTGGCGTCCTGCACCGCGATGGACGCGTGCTCGTCAAGGACCTGGCCCGGCATTTCCGTATTTCACAGATCACGATCCGCAAAGATCTGGAGTTTCTCGACGGCCAGGGGGTCATCCAGCGTACACACGGCGGCGCCCTGCCCGTAGCGGCCGGCGCGCTGCTCGATCCGACACTGCGCGAGAAAGAGAAACTCCACCGCCAGCAGAAGGCGCAGATTTCCCGCGCCGCCGCCCGCTTAGTCGAAGAAGGTCAGTCCGTGCTCCTCGATTCCGGAACCACCACGACGGCCATCGCGCGCGCCCTGAAAGACATGAGGCAGCTCACCGTGATCACGAACGCCATCAACATCGCGGCCGAATTGGCGGGCACGCACATCGAGGTGATCCTCACCGGAGGCATGCTGCGCAAGAACTCGTTTTCTCTGGTCGGCCCCCTGGCCGAGCGGACTCTGCGCCAACTCAGCGCTGACATCCTGTTCCTCGGCGTCGATGGCTTCGACACTAAGGTCGGCCTTTTCACCCCGAATTTATTGGAGTCGGAAGTGAACCGGGCGATGGTCGAAATTGCCCGCAGGACAATCGCGGTTTGCGACTCAAGCAAGTTCGGGCGTCGCAGCCTGTGCAACATAATGCCGGTCACGGGGGTGCATGAAGTAATTACCGACAAGCAGATCCCGAAATCAGATTTGCACGCACTGAAAGAGGCCGGAGTAAAAGTCACGTTGGTGTGAGCGGAGTCAGGACAGAACCAATGAAACCGTCTGCGATAACGGAGCAAGGCCAGCGCACGCTGAGCGAGATCTTTTCTCAGCCCGAGTGCTGGAGAGTGTGTCTGGCAAAGCTGGCGGTCAGCGCGGAACTTCGTGCGGCGGTTCAAATGGCGCGGCCTGGAGCGGAGTGGGTGTTTATAGGTTGTGGAACGAGTTATTATCTTGCGCAGGCCGCTGCCTCGAGCTTCAACTATCTCAATCTGCCCGCGCGGGCCGTCCCCGCTTCGGATCTTCTGATGTTTCCTGGACTGATTCTGCACACCGGACGGGACTATGTACCGGTGGTGATTTCACGCTCCGGCCGTACCTCGGAGGCAGTCCGCGCCGCGCAGATGCTGGAGAAAGATCACAATCTTCGCACCATCGCCATCACCTGTGCCGATGGCCAACCGCTGGAGCCGGCATGCAGCGTGACGTTGAATCTTCTCGACGCCGACGAACAGAGCACGGTCATGACGCGATCGTTCACATCGATGCTGCTGGCGCTGCAATACCTCGCAGCCATGGTCTCGGGTAATGAAGTTTTCCTTCGCGCATTATTCGATCTCCCGCAACAAGTCGAGCCCCTCATGAAAGAAATTCCGCAACGGCTGCGTTTGTTTGTCGAGTCTCGCAGTTTTTCGGATTTTGTCTTCCTGGCGCAGGGTCCACTGTTCGGCATTGCCTCGGAGTGCATGTTGAAGGTGACCGAATCATCGTGCTCCTATGCCCAGGTATTTCACTCGCTGGAGTTCCGTCACGGTCCGAAATCGATCGCAGGTCCCGAGATGCTGATCACGTTCGTTATGTCGGAAACCTCTTACGGCGCGGAAGTCGAATTGCTCGAAGAAATGAAAGCTCTCGGAGCGGCTACCATGGTGATTGCGAATCGCGTCGATAACCGGGCTCAGCGTGCTTCTGACTTCGCCATCGAACTTGGCCTCCAGTCGCCCGAGTATGCGCGCCCCGCGGCCTTCGCGATCTGGGGTCAACTGTATGGGGTTTACTACGGGCTCAAGAAGGGCCTCAACCCCGACTCGCCAAAAAACCTGACGCGCGTGGTCGAACTCGCGGACGGCCACTAGAACCAGCAGTTACTAACTGGCAGTAAACCAACGGGCCTGCTCCATGTCAAAGCTTGATATCACAATCGCCGGAGAGATCAATCTTGACCTGATCCTCTACGGTTTGCCTGAACACATGCCCGCGGAATGTGAACTGCTGGCCAGCGGCTTTGCCATCACCTTAGGCAGTTCTTCGGCCATCCTGGCGCATAATCTCGCCGCTCTTGGCAGCCGCGTGGGGTTCGTCACCAAGGTTGGCGATGACTCCTTCGGAGCGCTCGCGGTGGAACGACTGCGTGAACGCGGTGTAGACCTGGCCGGCATCGCGCATGGCGCAAAGTCCGGCGTAACGCTCATTCTCCCCCACGGACCCGAGCGCCACATCCTCACGTATCTGGGCACAATCTCCGAGTTGCGCTTCGAGGATCTCGACCTTGATTATCTGGCATCGGCGCGCCACTTTCATATGTCGTCGCTGTTTTTGCAGCGTGAACTGTTGCCGCGTGTGCCAGAACTTTTTCGGCGGATGAAGTCCGCCGGCCTGACCACCTCGCTCGACACCAACGACGATCCCGACGATCGCTGGGACAACGTCCTTGAGATCCTGCCTCACGTGGACATCCTGCTGCCAAACGAACGCGAAGCGATGAAGATGTCCCGGGCTGGCGACTTGGAAACCGCACTTTCGCGGTTGGCACAAGCGGTGAAAACCATCGTGGTCAAGATGGGCGCCAAGGGAGCCGTTGCTATTCAGGATGGGCATCGATTCAGCGCACCTGCCGTGCCGGTAACCGTCATCGATCCGATTGGCGCAGGTGACAGCTTCGACGCCGGATTCCTCCACCAATTTCTCCGGGGGGCGGATCTCTCCACCTGCCTGGCCCACGGAAACCTGTGCGGAGCATTTTCCGTCACCGACTGTGGCGGCACGGAAGCGTTCCGCGACACAGCCCGAATGCGAGAATTTCTCCGATAACCGCAGAAACGTTTCCGCATTTTGGTCTTGTCGGACGAATTGCGGTCAACTTCCGCCTAGCCCGTCAACCGCCCCGGACGACGCGAGTAGACCGATTTCCGCAGCCAAGCGCGATGAATCTAGACGGCGCACTTCCCTTGGCTCGACAGCATTTCCGAAACCGCAGCGTTGACATGGATCTGAGTGGTATCGAGTATTGGTAATCCTTCAACAGACTCGGCGCGCAGGATCAATGGCAGTTCGGTTCCAGCAAGGATCACGCCTTGAATGCAATCGCGTTGCTTCTGGATGGCGATGATCTGTTGCAGGCGGTCGCGGGTTTCAGGCAGGAAGACCCCATTGAGTAGCTCGTTCACGTACTTGTCGTGAATGTAGGCTTGCTCTTCCTGTGAAGGCGCCACCAGGGCTATTCCATGTTTCTCGCAAATTTCTGGGTAGAATCGGCCGCTCATCGTGAATCGCGTACCGAGCAGGCTGACCCTCTTCAACCCTCGGCGTGCCACTTCTTCGCACGTCGCCTCCACAATGCTGATGAGCGGCAGCGGCGAGAGGCGACGAACATCGTTGAAGACGACGTGCGGAGTGTTCGCCGACAACAGTGCGAAGTCCGCGCCAGCATCTGCGAGCTTTCGAATTGCGCCTGCGAAGTACTCTGCCAGTTGCTGCAGGTCATTGGAACCGACTAGGCGCAACGCCTTGTCCACATCGAGACTAACGATGATGATCGAAGGATAACTTCCGTCCGCTACCTTCCGCCTATAGAGGGAAATGATGGATCGGTAGTAGTCGATCGTCGATTCCGGCCCCAGACCGCCAACAATTCCAACTGTCTTCATCATGTTGACTCGTCATAGAGTCTACCGGAAAGGCGTTACGTTCCTGGGCGGACGGCCCCGCCAGGATTCAGAGCCGCCCAGAAGGTTTCAGTTATTTCGCTGCATCGATTCGATGTACTTATTCAAGTTGTTGATACGCAACTGTACTTCGGAGGAGTGTCCCTGGCTCATACCCCAGAAGAGTTCGCCCCAAACCGGCATGTCCTTCGAGCCGTGTACCGTCAAGCGTTCGTCGCCCACTATCGCGCTTCTAACGCGATCGTAGGGATAATTGTTTTCGTTCTTTCTGGCCAGAATCGTGAGATCCGGTGGGGGGACTTTTAGCGCCTCAGCCGCTGGACCGTTTCCCTTGCCTGCCTTGCCGTGGCAAACGGCGCAATATGCGGTGTACATCTCTTGGCCGGACGCAGGCGACGTCGGCTGCACCGGCACATACTTGATCTGCTTTTGTTGAGATTCACCCAATGCGGCAAGACCAACGATGAGAACAACGAGTGAAAAGACTCTGCGAATGGACATTGCTCCCTCCTTTCCCCGCGCCTATGCGAGACACGGCATTTAAGGTTTGACTTCGGGAGTTCTGTGAAGGATCCCCATCCCTCTACATCTATTATCCGCCTTTTATGGGTGCCTGCAAAAGGTCTTCCTTCCACTTCTCCACCCCTGGCCGAACGACGCCCTTGAGCAAGGCGACGAAAGCGTCGAATGTTTTGCGAGCGTCGCCAATCAAGTAGTAAAACGCTTCCCAGTTATCACTATCCTCGCCGTCGTGATTCGGAATCACATATTGGAAGTGCCACGCCCCTTGCAGTTCGCCATAAGCACTTGAGGCACGAGTCTCCACATTTTCCAAGTCCTTAGCCGATAGCTCTCCTTTCTGGCGCCGAGTCCGCCGCAAGAGCTTGCGCCGCATGATATCTGTGAGGAGTTCCTGAAGCGATACATTGCGCTCAGGCGCCTTCAGGAAAGCGATCTCTTCCTGTGAAAGCGGGGAGAGAAAAATACTGAGTCGGTTCACACCCGCGAGGCGGGGATGCGTCTGCAGTGCCCTGGCCACATTTGGGTGCCCCTCGAAGAAGACATCGCCCAGTCGCAGTAAAGACTCGAGTTCCTGAACATCCAGTGCTTGTAGGTCATCACGAGCCTCCAACACCGCGTATCGATTGTCCTTCCTCAACGCTTCAACCTGAGCCCGCGTGCGAAAATGATAGTCCACGCCTTCGAGTTCGCCGGGACGTGGAGCGCGGCTGTTCACCAGCACGAGTTTATGAAACTGCGTGCGCAGCTCAGGACAGAACTTGCCAAGGGACTTGTAGAGCGGACTCTTACCGACGCAGGAAGGCCCGCTAAGAATTACAAGACGTCCAGTCTCGTCAGAGCTCATTGTTTACCACCTCGTGGAGAATATATAAGAGAATGCTCCTCCCCCCTCGCGTTCTTATGAACTACGCGCGGGCTCCGCATCGTATGTCGGATCGCTTGTGTCTCAGACGCGATACCAATCTTCGCGCGTTAGCGGCAAACCACTGTCGCCTTGCCGTGGCCTGGCGAGCAGCGTCTGGTACACGTTCAGGCGAGCAGTGCGGAATCCATGGGCCGCGCCGGCCATGTACAGGCGCCATATTCGATAGGTGGCATCGTTAGTGATCCGACGCGCCTCCTCTGCACTGGCCTCCAGCCGCCGGACCCAGTGGTGGAGTGTCAAGGCGTAATGCTCACGCAGGCTTTCGACATCCCGAACTTCGAAGCCGCTCAGCTCCGCCGCTCGAAGGCTTGTACTGATCGGTAGCAGTTCGCCGTCGGGAAACACGTAACGATCAGTAAACGATGGTCCCCGCCTCTGGTAGTTAGCGGAGTAGGCAATCCCGTGGTTCAGAAATACACCACCCGGCCGCAACAAACTGCAGGCCCGGCGGAAGTACTCTGGCAGGAGCTCTTCACCGACGTGCTCCACCATGCCCACGCTCACAATTTTGTCGTAATGCTGGTCGTGTTTGAGGTCGCGGTAGTCGCAGACCTCCACGCGGCCGCGATCATTCAGCTCGGATTCGCGCAAGCGCTTTTGTGCCAGCTCCGCCTGCGGTTCGCTGAGTGTGATCCCCAAAGCTTCCACGCCGTAGTGTGCCGCCGCGTGCATGATCAATCCGCCCCAACCGCAGCCGATATCCAGGAGACGCTCGCCCGGGCGTAGCCGCAGCTTCCTGCATATGTAATCCAGCTTGCGCACCTGGGCGGTCTCCAGATCCTCTTCCGGCTTGGCGAAGTAAGCACAGGAATAGACCATGCGCCGATCCAGCCAAAGCGCGTAGAACTCAGCCGGGAGATCGTAATGATAGCGGACAGCCTGTCGGTCCCGATCCTTGGAGTGGACCGGTCCCGGGAGTCCAGCGGGATGCAGGCCTGTTCGCAGGAGATCACTCCCAGGCATCCTCCGCAGCCGCGCGGCGAGATCAAGACTCTGCCACAGGCTGCGCTCCTGACCAAGTAAATAGTCGGCCAAGTCGAAGGCAGCTTCGATATCACCCTCAATGTCGTAATCGTCGTCGACGTAGGCTTCTCCCAGCGCCAGTTCGCTAGGCGAGAGAAACATCGCACGCAGCGCTCCCGGGTGCTTGAGAACGAGCGTGAAGCGCGGCTGCCTTTCCGTCCCACACGTGGTGCCGTCCCACAACCGGACCTGGAAGTCACGCCGCGGGTAATCTGCCAGAAGAGCATCTAGGAACTCGGCACAGACCACGGTAGGCGTCTCGCCGAATAGAGACTTCTCCAATAGTCCCATGGGTTCCTCCTCGCCGCAGTGATTCTCGAGCTGCGTCGCTGCTGTGCTTGCAGAGTTCTCTATGCAAGTGTTCCTGTTGATCCACGCTCCCCACGGCATAGTGGATCAACGGTTGAGAAATGCGTTCCTGAAAAATCTCACCACCGCAGCTGCCTTGCGCTGATCCATATTCTTCGAGGCGCTTGTCCCCTCCGCTCAAGCCGCAGGAGCAGTTGCAAACTCGTTCGTGGCAGCTGCGGGCAGCTCAATTTTCAGCACTCCCGCTTGCAATTCGACGACTGCGCGCTCCGGTATCACCTCCGTCGAAAGGTGGACGACTTGCAGGATCTGATGGGGATACGAGCCGGCCTGCTCGATTGTTCCGCGCTCGGCTTTCATTCCACTCGTCTCATTGTTGCCCAAGATCGTGATGCGGTGCGGTTCGATGCTGACTTCAAGTTCATTCTCATTAAAGCCATCGACGCTGGCGCGAACACTAATCTCGTTTCTTGATTCCGACATGGAAAGCGAAACCGGACTCAGCAGCTCACATTCTGCCCGGAACCAGTCTTCCAAGTCGCGCCCATGCTCCCCGCCACGAGCTTCAAACAACTCATGCGCTCGACGAGCAATAGCAAGCTGCACCTTCTGCATCTTCGGTTGGAGATCTGCAGGATTTGATGGGCTCAAACGTACGGCGGGTGGATGGGATTTTGGTTTCGATGCCCTCTGAGACTTCATACCACCTCCTTCAGATATTGCAGTGAAAGAGCATTGCTTCGGCCTTTGATCGCAACTCGGTACCGGCGAGGGCGAGCCATTCGATACTTGTCGCGCTTAAACCAACACAACCATACTTTCGCGCTTCGTCCTCATTCCCTACTTCGCCGGCACTGTAAATATCAACACAGCCAAGATTGCCAAGACCAAGCTTACGACAAGCAAAAATAGGGTGTGGAACGGATGTGCGCGGAAATGGCTCTCGCCGGACCCGCTAAAGTGTGTCAGGGTCTTCATCATCAACCTCCTGCGACGATCAGGCAGCTGACCCGTTTATCAATAACTACCTATAATTCTTTACCTTATTTTAAGCCTTTCGATGTGATGTTGCAGTGATTTCGGCTACCTCGTCCTCGCACACTTCTTACGCTTGGGTGAGAGCTTTGACAGCGTCCTCAGCCGCAAGCAATACAGCGACCTGCCTGATCTGTTCACATCCTGAGGTTACAGCGGGAGGCCGATGCGGCGCGCCAAGTCTTGGAAGCGCCGATCTGAGCGCAGAGGAACCGTAGACGGATGGCCTCTCATGAAAAGAAGATAGCTTGACCGTTCCTGATAGACCTTCTCCAGCCACTCGAATGCCCGGTCTTTCCGGCCCTGCTAAGCTCATTCCTGCGTGAATCGGAAATACGACGTCATCATTCTCGGAGCCGGTGCGGCCGGCCTGATGTGTGCCATTGAGGCCGGCAAGCGTGGCCGGCGTGTTCTGGTGCTCGAACGCGCGGATCGAATCGGCAAGAAAATCCTCATCTCCGGCGGCGGCCGCTGCAACTTCACCAACCTGCACACCAGCCCGGAGAATTTCCTTTCGGCCAATCCACACTTCGCCAAATCGGCGCTCGCCCGCTACACTCCGGCCGACTTCATAGGACTCGTCGAAAAACACCGCATCCCCTACCACGAGAAAAAGCTTGGCCAGTTGTTCTGCGATCGAGCGGCAAGCGATATCACTATGATGCTCGAACAGGAATGCCGCAACGCCGGAGTAGAAATCCGGTGCAGCACGAAAGTGAACGAGGTGAGCAAGAACGAGGTGCACAAGAACGAGGTGCGCAACAACGACGAGTTTACCGTGCAAGCCGAGGATGCTAATTTCGCCGCGCCTCGCCTCGTGGTCGCCACCGGAGGGTTGTCCATCGCGAAAATCGGCGCCACCTCATTTGGTTACGATCTGGCCCGGCAATTCGGCCTGAAGATCGAGCCCCCACGCGCCGCCCTCGTCCCTCTCACCTTTAGCGAACAGGAGCGCAAGCGCTGGTGCGATCTGGCGGGAGTCTCCACCGAAGTGGTTGCCTCCACTCGCGGCACGAAACAGACGCCACCGGCGTTTAGGGAAAACCTGCTCTTCACGCACCACGGCCTCACCGGGCCCGCGATTCTCCAAATCTCTTCTTACTGGGACGGCAGGCAACCCATTCAACTCGACCTCGCGCCCGGCCGCAATCTCACCGCTGATTTGCGAACCCGCGGCCATCGCGACCTATCGATTTGGAAGTCGCTGCTGAGAGAAATCCTGCCTCGCCGCTTGGCGGATCGCTGGCTCGAAACCTATCCCCTAGCCGGAAACTCCGATCGCGCCTGGGCTGACGCAGAACGCCAACTGCATGCCTGGGAAATCAAGCCACAAGGAACCGAGGGTTACGGAAAAGCGGAAGTCACCGCGGGCGGCGTTGATACCGGCGAACTTTCTGCCAAAACCATGGAATCCCGGAAAGTCTCGGGCCTTTTTTTCATCGGTGAAGTGGTCGACGTCACCGGCCAACTCGGGGGCTTTAACTTCCAGTGGGCGTGGGCATCCGGATTTTGCGCCGGACAGGCAATATAGGACAACTGGTGATAGGTGATTTGTAATTTCACCCCATGGCCAATTGGTTTTCGATTACCAATTACCAATCACAAATCACAAATTTTAAATCTCCGCGCCTTCCTGCATGAACGGCATACGGGCCAGAATTTCCGCCGCCTGCTCCAGTTTTTGCAGGTCTTCGCCGGTGAAGTCTGCGCCCGCCACCGAAGCATCCAGCCCTTTGCGCGAAACTTGCACCACCCCCATCACATTTCCTCCGGAGCGTATCACAGGAACGGACATGATTTTCTGAATCGGCATTTGCTCCTGGTCTCGCTCTTCTTCCTCGACTCCCAGCTTGACCGCTTCAAACAGACTGACGTGTTTCACGCGCATGAAGGTATTCGACAGAAGTGGAGCGCGAGTCGCTGCAGTCCGGGCTGCAACCGCCGATCCCGTCAGCGGCAGTACGCCCGCCGATCGCAGTTCCGGTGGAAAGATAAATCGCAGACTTCCCTTTTCTAACCTGAGCAGTGCCACTTCGCTGCGGCGCACGTGCAGCGCCTGCGCCAGCTTCAGGCAGACTCGATCTGAACTTGGAGATTCCGAAAGCATCCTCTCCAATTCGCTGACGCTGGTCTTGGCGGCCTTGGTTCCCAACCCTTGATTGCCACTCGATGACATAGTTGTGCCCTTGAGACTGTCCTTAGCTATCCTGCGGGTACCAGCAACTCTTCGACAAGTTACCGGAGTACTTTTGCAGCCTTCCGGCAACGTAATCTTGGTCGTGTCCAAGAGAGTGACTTTTCGTATACGGCGGAACGAATTTTTCAATGCCTTGCGGCACAATTCCACAGGCAGTCGCGATATAGTTAAGTAGGTCATTCTTCGCTAGTCGGATAGCGGCTAATCGGAGTACGCGAATGTCGCTTATTCGTTACGCAAGACCATTCTTAGAGTTGGGCATCTGTAAGGAGTACTGTATGGCTCGCAAGACAACCGGAAGCTCTACCACCAGTCGCAGCAAGAAAGTCGCCGCGTCGATTCAGCCTGCCGCCGTGCAGGTTGCACCGGAAGTTCCGAAGAATGGAAAGCCGGCCAGCCTCGTTCTTGTCGATGCCCCCGTCAATCTCGAAGTCAATCTCGAAGAAGAGATTCGCCGCCGCGCCTATGAACTCTACCTGCAGCGCAGAGCCACCGCGGGCAATGAGAACGTCAACGTCAACGGCGGCGACGAGAACACGGATTGGCTGATTGCGGAGCGCGAGATCCGTTCGCGGCACGGCAGATTGGCACGCCACACCACGGCCTAGCTTGAATTCGGGTGAGCGCCGAAGAGTGCCTACTGGCTTGGTGCCGGGCGCAATGCGACCTCCGCTTGAACTGAGTTTGCCCACTGCGGAGTTACTGCTGTACAGCCTGAACCAGCGCCGGCCTTACCTGTTCCTGCTGAATTTCGGAAGCGTCCCACGCGCCGCCCAAAGCCTTCACCAGGTAAACCGAAGTGGTCATCTGCTGACCAAGCAACTGCGTTGCCAGGCGTTCGTTGCTCAGCAGCGTCGATTGTGCGGTTATAACATCGAGGTAAGTCGTAACCCCGCCAACATAACGGTCATTGGCGAGCGTCGAGCGCGCGGCGCGAGTCGGCGACCGCTGCCTGCTGAGTCTTCATGGCCTGGGCAAGCAGCGCGAGACCGGAGAGCCCATCCTCCACCTGCTGAAATGCAACCAGCACGGATTCACGATAATTGGCGACGGATTCGTCATAGGCCGCTCGGCTGGACGCCAGGTTGGCTCGATTGCGTCCGCCATTAAAGATCGGCTGCAGCAGATCGCCACCCAGCGACCACATAGCGCTGGGAGCGTTTACCAGGGTGGTAATGTCGCGGCTTTCCCAACCGCCGCCCCCCGACAGCGTGATATGCGGATAAAACGCAGTCATCGCTATGCCAACCTGCGCATTTTCGAACGCCATCTGGCGCTCGCTGGTGGCAACGTCAGGCCGGCGTTCCAGGATCTCCGATGGAACTCCAGTGGGAATCGCGGGTGGGGTGGCATCGAACGGCGCTTCAGCCACGCTGAAAACCGAGGCGGACTTTCCCGTCACCACGGCGATGGCGTGTTCGTATTGCGCGCGCTGCTGCAGCACGAGTTGAAGCTGCGTCGCAGTCGAATCCAGTAACGCGGCCTGCTGCGCGACTTCCAGCCCATTCGCCACTCCGCCCTCGTGACGATGGTTAACCAGGTCCAATCCTCTTTGCTGGATTTCGACCGACTGCCGTACCACTCCCGCTTCACGGTCACTCTCGCGCAAGTTGAAATAGTCAGCGGCGAGTTCGGCGGTCAACACCAGGCGCACATTTTCCAGGTCGGCCGCGCTGCCTTGCAGCGAAGCGTTGGCCGCCTCAAGATTGCGGCGCACGCGTCCGAACAAATCAAGCTCGTAGCTGACCGAAAACGGGACGGCAAAAACGCTCTCAGTGTCGGGTACAACATTAGCGGGCTTGGCGCCCTCAAGCGGACGGTTGCCGGAGAAGCGCATTCGCTGCCCGCTGGGATCGGTGCTGAGCACCGGAAAGTACGCCGAGGAAGCGATCCGCGCCTGCGCCCGAGCCTGCAAGAGGCGATCCCGCGCCGCATCCAGCGACTGGTTTGCCTGAAGCAGCTCTTGCTCCAGCCGGTCGAGTTCCGCATCATGAAATATCTTCCACCACGCGCCCTTCGGAATTGCATCCTTCGGAGCCGCCGCCTGCCACGGCCCTTCGCCTTTCCACGTGTCAGGAACCTGCGCGGTGGGGCGCTTATATCTCGGCCCCACGGTGCAACCCAGAGTGCACACCAAGCTGCAGCCCGCAAGCAACGCGGCGGCGGCCAGCAAACCTATGTTGGTGACGGGCGGCAATCGCTTCACGAGCGGCCATCTCCTGCGCTCGCCTTGGCCACGTGCACCTTCTGCCCTTCCTCCAGCGAGTCCGACGGATTGATGATGATCTGGTCGCTCATCTCGAGCCCGCCCAGAATTTCAAGCGTAGCGCCGAAGTCGCGTCCAATGCTGATCGGGCGCAGATGCACCTTGCCGTCCTTGTCGACGACCGCGACCTGCGGACCCTCGGCACGGAACAGCATGGCGTTGACCGGGATCGTAATCCTGGGAACAGAAGTCCCGGTCGCAAAATGCACCTGGCCGAACGAACCGGGCAGCAGCTTGCCATCTTTGTTGGGAACATCCACTTCCGTGTTCAGAGTACGCGTCGCGAGATCGATGGCTTCGGCGGTGCGAACCACCGTGCCCACAAATTTCTGGCCGGGAAATTCCTGCAGGGTGACGTTGGCCTTCATCCCAACCTTGATGTTCGGCGCATACGCTTGCGGAACACTCACGTAAACGCGAAGCGGGTCGACGCGCGATATATCGAACAGCTCTCTGCCCGCCGCCTGCGCCCCGGAATTGATGAGCGCGCCCGGATCGACATTGCGCCGGGTCAGCACGCCCGAAAACGGAGCGTATACGTTTTTGAAAGACTCGAGTTCTTCCAGACGGCGAACATTCGCGTCCGCCGCCGCAAGGTTGGCGAGCGCCTGCTGGTAGCCGCTCGCTTGCTGGTCGGCTTCCTGCTGCGAAACCGAGTCGGACTTGAGCAGATTCGCCCAACGGTCGGCAGAAATCTTCGCCAGCCCCAGCGCCGCCTTGATCTGTTCGCGGCTGGCCCGTGCCTGGGACAGCTCCTGATCAACTTCCGGCGTGTCGATCGCCGCCAGCAGTTCCCCCTTCTCAACTTTGCTTCCAATGTCCTTGTACCAGCGTAAGAGGTAGCCGTTCGTGCGCGCAAAAATGGGGGACTCTATAAAGGCCTGCAAATTTCCGGGCAACACCAGTTCATCGTTTCCGGGCTCGGCTTGCGGTTGCACCACGGCGACGGTCGGAATCGAAACGGCTTCGGTTTCTTTGGCCAACGCGTCGGTCTCGCTCTTCCGGTTCAGAAACGTAACTGCGCCCGCGGTGATCAGAACGAGCAGCACGGCGACAATCAGAAGCTTGGCCCGGCCTGCCGGTTTGGGTCCCACATCGGAAGGCTGATACTCATCTGGGCGCACGGCCTCCGTCTCGTTCTGCTCGGCCGTTACCGGCGGTTGTATTGGCATGATTGCGATCTCCAAAAAAATCTCTGCTTCTCTTCTTCTTCTCTACTTCCGCTCCAACTTCTCGCGTGCCTCGCGGCGGCCGTGAATCATCGTAAACACACTGGGCACGAAAAATAATGTGGCTACGGTGGCGAAGAGCAGGCCGCCAATCACGGCCCGGCCCAGCGGTGCGTTCTGCTCACCGCCTTCTCCCAAGCCCAGCGCCATCGGCACCATGCCGATAATCATAGCGAGAGCCGTCATAATCACCGGCCGTATCCGTGTGTGCCCCGCTTCGAGCGCCGCTTGCCGCGCCGGCGCTCCCGCATTCATGCGGTCGCGAGAAAACGACACCAGCAGAATCGAATTCGAGGTCGCCACCCCCATGCACATGACCGCGCCCGTCAGCGACGGAACACTGAGCGTCGTCCGCGTAATCAGCAGGAACCAGCAGATTCCCGCCAGCGCTCCCGGCAACGCAGTAATAATGATAAAGGGATCGAGCCACGACTGAAAGTTGACCACGATCAGCAAGTAAACGAGCACAATCGCCCCGATCAAGCCAACGCCCAGGCCGAAGAACGAGGACCGCATCGTCTCCACCTGCCCACGAACCACAATTTGCGTTCCGCGCGGCAGATGCTCCTGGAATGGTTTGAGCACCTTCATGATGTCGGACGCGACCCCGCCCAGATCGCGCCCCTGCGTGCTGGCATACACATCAATGACCGGCTGCACGTTGTAATGATTGACCACGGCGGGGCGCGCCACCGGCGTAAGCTGCGCCAGATTGCCGAGCACTTGCGGAGCAGTCTGCGAACTCCCGCCCGTCACCGGCGTGTTCATCAAGTCCTGCAACGATGTCATGTGATACTGCGGCGTCTGGATGGCGATGTTATAGCTCACACCGTTTCTTCGATTCAGCCAGAAGTTAGGGGACGTCTGGAAGCTTCCACTCAAGCTGACCAGCACATTTTGCGCCACATTTTGGGCATTCAGTCCCACCTGATTGATGCGCGTGCGGTCCATGTCGAGGTAGAGCGTGGGCAAACCCATCAGCTGTTGCACATGTACGTCGGCGGTGCCGGGAATCTGGCGCAGCCGATTTGCGATTCTCTGCGCCATGTCGTAGTTTCCACGTATGTCGGCGCCCACTACCTGAATATCGACGGGCGCGGGCAATCCAAAATTGAGAATTTGCGACACGATATCGGCGGGCTGAAAGAAGAACTCCACACCCGGAAAACGCGACGGCAGGACGCGGCGCAACTGACGCACGTACTGCGCCGTCGGATGATGGTGTTCCGGATTCAGAGAAATCAGGATCTCCGCATCACTCGTCCCAATCACTCCCGAACTGGAGTAGGAAAGATTGATGCCCGAATAGGGAACGCCGACATTGTCCAGCACCGTCTGCAACTCTTCCGTCGGAATCTCGCTGCGCAGCACGCGCTCCA
Organism: uncultured Acidobacteriaceae bacterium; assembly: GCA_963779995.1. Taxonomy (GTDB): domain Bacteria; phylum Acidobacteriota; class Terriglobia; order Terriglobales; family Acidobacteriaceae; genus Acidiflorens. The sequence goes on from CAVZZY010000005.1 coordinate 520,725, forward strand.
CTTCATCGCACAGACGCGCCGTCTCTTCCACGCGCAGGCCGGGCCGGGCGCGGACGTGCAACCGAATCAGGCCTGCATCCACTTGCGGGAAAAAGTCCCGCCCCAAAAAAAACACCAGCCCCAGCGATAGAAAACAGAAAGCAACAAAGCACAACGAGAACAATTTCCGGTGGTCGAGCGTGATTTCCAGCAGTTGCCGGTAGCTGCCGCGGAAGCTTTCAAACCAGCGCTCGAATCCGCGCTGCGATTTTCCCAGGAAGCTTTTTGGCTCGGCGGCGCGGTGTTCATGCCCGCGCATGATAAACATCACCAGCGTCGGAATCAGGGTTCGCGACAGCAGATACGACGCCAGCATGGCAAAGCTCACCGCTTCCGCCAGCGGCACGAAAAGAAACTTCGCAACTCCGGTCAGAAAAAACATCGGCACAAACACAATGCAGATGCTCAGCGTCGATACGAAAGCGGGCACCGCGACCTGTTGCGCGCCGTCGAGGATGGCCTTCTTCATCTCCTTGCCCATGGCCAGATTGCGCTCGATGTTTTCGATCTCCACCGTCGCATCGTCCACCAGGATGCCGACGGCGAGCGCCAGTCCTCCGAGGGTCATGATGTTGATGGTTTCGCCGAGCGCGCTCAGCAGAATCACGGAGACAAAAATGGACAAAGGAATCGAGACCGCGATGATCAAGGTCGGACGCCAATCGCCCAGGAAAACCAGGATCATGACGGCGGTAAGACAGGCGGCAATTATGCCTTCCCGCACAACCCCTTGAATCGACGCGCGTACAAAAAGCGACTGATCGAACAGAGCCTTGATGCTGAGTTGGGGCGCGAGGTCGCGCGGCAGATACTTCGACGGGTCTCGCAACAGCGCCTTCACGCCATCGACCACCGTCAACGTGGAAGAGCCGCCCACCTTATAGATCGACATCAGCGTGCCGCGCACGCCGTCCTGGCGCACGATGTTGGTTTGCACCGCAAATCCGTCGCGCACGTGGGCTACATCGCGCAGGTATAGCGTAGACGAGTTCGAGGTCTTCACCGGGAGATCGTTGAGCTGCGCGATGGTATCCGGCGCGCCGTTCATCTCCACGCTGTATTCGGTCGGCCCAATCTTGGTCGTACCCGCCGGCAGAATCAGGTTCTGCGCCGACACTGCATTGACGATGTCGGCCGGAGCCAAACCATAGGCCTGTAGTTTGGCGGAATCGAGGTCTACCTGCACCTGGCGCGGCTTGCCGCCGTAAGGCCACGGAGTGGCCGCGCCCTGCACCGTGGTCAACTGCGTACGCAGAAAATTGTTCCCCAGATCGAACAACTGCTGTTCCGGCAGCGTCTTGCTGCTCAAGCCCAGTTGCACAATCGGCGTCGTGGATGCCGAATAGGTAATGACCAGCGGCGGGGTCGTGCCCGGAGGCAGTCCGCGCAGGATGGTCTGGGACATCGCCGTCACCTGTGTCACCGCCATGGAAATGTTGACGCCAGGCCGGAAGAAGATCTTGATCACGGCCTTTCCGTACAGCGACTGCGACTCCTGATGTTCGATGTCGTTGACCGTGATCGTGTATCCGCGCTCGGAGTTGCTTATGATCCGGTCCGCCATCTCACTCGGCGACATGCCGTCAAAGCTCCACACCACGCTCACCACGGGAATGTTAATTTCGGGAAAAATATCGACCGGGGTGCGCAGAATGGTGAGGGGCGTAAGAATGATGATGAGCAGTGCCATCACCACGAACGTATAAGGACGACGAAGCGCTAATGCAACAATCCACATAAGACTGACGAAAACTGGTAATGCCGAAACCCCATACTAGCGGAAATCGTACCGTCGAAGCTGCGGCCCCACCGGCCAGCAAACTTGCAAGCTGAGATTCAAAACACTACGTTTCGGATTTAAATTATATTACACTCTAGCCATGGCTCAAAACCATATCCCACACGTCGGGCCCCGGAACAGAAGTAACGGAGCAAGCGGAAGTAACGGAACGAACGGGAAACGCCCGCCGGGGCGGCCACGCAGTGAGGAATCGCGCCAGTCGATCCTGCGCAGCACCCTGAAACTGCTTAAGCAAAATGGATTCCCGGAACTCAGTATCGAGGCTATCGCCGCCGACGCCAACGTGGGCAAAACCACTGTCTACCGTTGGTGGCCGACCAAGGCTGCCCTGGTCGCCGACGCCTTCTCCGCCAGTGCCGACGAGGAACTCCAATTCCCGAATACCGGCTCTGTGCAGCGCGACATGAATCTGCAGATGAGGCGGCTGATTCGCGTCTTCCGTTCCGAGCGCGGCAAGGTCGTGGCGGCGCTCCTCGCCGGAGGACAATCGGATCCGGAGTTGCTCGAGGCTTATCGCGACCGATTTCTGTGGCCCAGACGCAGACAGGCCTATCAAACTCTGCAGCGCGGCGTTGACCGTGGTGAACTACCCGGTGGCTGCGACTTTGACCTTATCCTCGACTCGCTCTACGGGCCCATTTTGATGCGCTTTCTGATCCGGCACGTTAAGCTCGACGAAAGCTTCGCCGACGAAATTTGCAGGCTGGTGCTGAAGGGTTTGAAAGCCCGGTCGCACGGCAGAAATTAGACAGCTGCTGACTCTGCCGCGACCTGCACCACAACCATGCAACGACCCCAACCCCTAAGCCGTTTACCTGCTAAAACTTACCGTTTGATCGTCAAATCTGACCGGTGCCTGATTGGGCTTGCGCGGAGCTACCTCCAAGGTTAGAATTAAAGTGCGACCGAAACAGTCGGAATTGAATCCGACTATAAAGGTCGGCATTCCGCCCATGCTGAAACTGACCAAGAAAGCGGACTACGGCCTCATGGCCATGAAGCATCTGGCCGAGCACGCCGACCAGGGCGCTTGCAGCGCCAAGGACGTCGCTGAGGCCTACGGCATCCCGCAGGAAGCGCTGGCGAAGATCCTGCAACGGCTGGCGAAGGTCGGCTTGATACGGTCCCAGCATGGCATGAACGGCGGTTACACACTGACCCGGGATCCGAAGATGATTTCCGCGTTCGAAGTGATCAAGGCCATTGACGGCCCGCTGTTCATTACCTCGTGCGTCACTGTCCGCGGCGAATGCGGTCAGAGCAATCGCTGCACAATTCGCGAGCCGCTGCGGAAAGTGAATGAAAGCATCGAGCAGGTGCTGAAGAACATCATGATTTCGCAAATGAAGGAAGACCCGGAAGTCATCCAGGTCAAGCAGCCGGAAACCAGGAAGCCGGCAGAGTTGGTTACGATTTCGTAGTCCGCAGTGTGCGGAAGTAGAGCAGGTTTGTATCAACGCATCGCTTTAGCGATGCCGTAAGCGGTAAAAATAATTGCCCCTTCAGGGGCTGGGTAGGAGAAACGGGCAATCATGAGCACGAATGGCAACAAGGCGACCCCAATCAATCACGATGCTGCTCCCGCTGGGATCAAGCTGCCCATTTACATGGATAATCACGCGACCACGCCCATGGATCCGCGGGTTCTCGAAGAAATGCTGCCCTACTTCACCGAGAAGTTCGGCAACGCCGCCAGCCGCAATCACCCCTTTGGATGGGTGGCGGAAGAAGCGGTCGAGTTGTCGCGCGAGCGTATTGCCAAGCTGATCGGCGCGTCCGCGAAAGAGATCATCTTCACTTCGGGCGCCACCGAAAGCGACAACCTGGCCATCAAGGGCGTGGCCGAGATGTACCGCGAGAAAGGCAACCACATCATCACCGAGGTTACTGAGCACAAGGCCGTGCTCGATACCTGCAAGCATCTTGAGAAACTCGGCTTTCGCGTGACCTATCTGCCGGTGCAGAAGGATGGACTGATCGACCTCGACGACCTGAAGCGCGCCATGGACGACAAGACGATTCTGGTCACGATCATGGCAGCCAACAACGAGATTGGCATCCTGCAACCGATAGCCGAGATCGGCAAGCTGTGCCGCGAACGCGGCGTGGTCTTCCATTCCGACGCGGTGCAGGCAATTGGCAAGACTCCGATCGACGTGAACAAGATGAACCTCGATGTCGCGTCCATCACCGGACACAAGCTCTACGGTCCCAAAGGCGCTGGCGCCTTGTACGTTCGCCGCAAGAATCCGCGAGTGCAGTTGGTCGCGCAGATTGACGGCGGCGGCCACGAACGCGGCATGCGCTCCGGAACGCTCAATGTTCCCGGCATCGTCGGCCTCGGCAAGGCGTGCGCCATCGCGCAGGAAGAGATGCCGCAGGAATCCTGCAAAATGGCGGGCCTGCGCAACCGTCTGAAAGACAGCATCATGAGCCGCCTTGACGAGGTATACATCAATGGCTCCATGGAACATCGCCTCCCCGGCAATCTGAACATCAGCTTTGCTTACGTGGAAGGCGAGTCGCTGCTGATGGGCATCAACGATATCGCCGTTTCCAGCGGATCGGCATGCACCTCGGCGACACTTGAGCCATCTTATGTATTGAAAGCTCTCGGCACCGGAGACGATTTGGCGCACAGCTCGATCCGCTTCGGCATCGGACGCTTCAACACCGAAGCCGAGATCGATTACGTGGCCGATCGCGTGGTTGAAACCGTACTGCGTCTGCGCGAACTGTCGCCACTCTACGAAATGGCGAAAGAAGGTGTGGACCTGAAGAGTGTGAAGTGGGCGGCGGAAGCGCATTAAGCCCCGGAGGGGCGTGCGAGCTTAGCCCAGCGCTTCAGCGCTGGGAAGAGCGCACGAAATGAATAAAGTCCCGGAGGGACGACCGATTTTAGGCAACAAGGCAAAGAGATTTTCCAAGGAGATTGCAGATGTCATACAGCGATAAAGTAATCGACCACTACAACAATCCGCGCAACGTGGGCTCAATGGACAAGAAAGATGCCGATGTGGGCACCGGCTTGGTCGGCGCCCCCGAGTGCGGCGACGTGATGAAGCTGCAGATCAAGGTTAACCCGCAGACCAACATCATCGAAGACGCCAAGTTCAAGACCTTCGGCTGCGGCTCGGCCATTGCGTCGTCTTCGCTCGCGACCGAGTGGGTCAAGGGCAAAACGGTTGACCAGGCCCTCGAGATCAAAAACACCGAGATCGTGAAGGAACTGGCCTTGCCGCCGGTGAAGATTCACTGCTCGGTGCTGGCCGAGGATGCCATCCGTGCCGCAATCGGCGACTGGAAAAAGAAGCAGGAGTCCGCGAAACCCGTGGAAGTGCGGTCGGCGCAGTAGCTCAGTTGCTGTAGAGACGGGGCTTGCCCCGTCTCAAACGTAACTAGCTCGCAGGCCGAAGCTCGAAGCGTCTAGAATCAATCATGGACCAAATAGTCAAAGACGAAGCGCTCAAAGAGCAAGCGGTCAAACCCCCCGCACCCGCGGCTCCGGCCAAAGGCATCCAGGTGACCGAAAACGCCCTCAAGAAGATTCGCTTAGCCATGGTGAAAGAAAACGTTTCGCCGGAGCAGGGTGGCCTTCGTTTGGGCGTGCAGGGCGGCGGATGCTCGGGCCTGACTTACAACATACGGTTCGATACGCAACCGCGCGAGCGCGATCGTGTGTTTCAGTTTGGCGATGTGCGGGTTTTTGTGGACCCGAAGTCCTTCATCTATCTGCACGGGATGACTCTCGATTACCACGAAACCCTGATGCAGCAAGGATTCGTGTTCGTAAACCCGAACTCGACCAAGTCTTGCGGCTGCGGGAGCTCTTTCTCGTAATAGAAGTGGAGTGGAGAGACGGGCCTCGCGAGCCTGTCCTGAGCGTAGTCGAAGGATCCAACAGGGCGGGCCGTGCGCTCGCCTTAAATTTTGTATGGCAAACATTGAATCCAAATCGTCGTTAATCATCCCCGGGCACGGCGCTGGCGAGGCAACTCCAAGTTGCTGGTCGTGCGGCACCATGCGCGCGGTGCATTTCTGCAGCTCCTGCGGCAAAGTGCAGCCGCCGGTCCCGGTGGACTATTTCACTTTCTTTGGATTTCCGCGCAAGCTCAACCTTGACACTCCGCTCTGGAAAAAGAGTTCTACGCGCTGAGTCGCCGCCTTCATCCTGACGTGTTTGCGCAGGCGAACCCCGAGGAACGTGCCTTTAGCCTGGAACAAAGTTCCATGCTCAACGACGCCTACCGCACGCTGAAAGATCCGATCAAGCGTACCGAATACCTGTTGCGCCTCGAAGGCGTCGAACTGGAAGAGCAATCGAAACAGGCGACGGAAAAGGCGCGCGCGACCGGCGAACTGAAAAAGCAGGTCGTGCCTGCCGATCTCCTGGAGGAAGTCTTCGAACTCAATATGCATCTGGAAGAACTGCGCACCCAGAAAAAAATGGGCGAAGACGATCCCGCCTTGCTTGAGGAAATCGGCAAGGCCAAACTTTCCCTCGAAGAAAAGTACGATGCGCTCTTCAACGAACTGAAGGCCGAGTGGAACAAGTGGGACAAGTTCGTGGACAAAGGAACCACCGACGGAGCCGAAGACGACCGGAGGAAGATTCTCGACAAGATGCTGGATGTGCTGAACCGCAGGAACTATGTCCGGAACCTGGTACGGGACGTGAATGAGGCAATGGAAAACTAGGTCAGAGGTGAGAGGTCAGATTGCAGAAGTAAAGCCATGAGTTGGTCGGTTTTCACCTCTGCAATCTGACCTCTGACCTCTGCAATTCTCGACCAAATGGCAACTGACCACATCGTCGGAATCGATCTCGGCACCACGAACTCGCTCGTGGCCTACATGCAGGGGGATTCCCCCGTCGTCATCCCCGGAGAAGACGGGCTGAACCTTGTGCCCTCCGTGGTGGCGCTCGACGAGAACAACCAGATCATAGTCGGCAACGCCGCGCGCAGATATCTGATCGAAACGCCCGAGCGGGCGGTCTATTCAATCAAGCGTCTGATGGGGCGCGGCCTCGAGGATATACAGGACGAACTGAAGCTCTTTCCGTTCCAGTTGGCGGATGATCTTCAAGCGGGAGAGGTTCTGCGCATCAAGATTGGTGAGCGAACCTACACCCCGCCCGAAATTTCGGCGCTGGTGCTGCGCCAACTGAAGCGCAATGCCGAGCGCTTTTTCGGAGCCCCTCGTAACCCAGGCGGTCATCACCGTCCCCGCATACTTCAATGACGCGCAGCGGCAGGCGACAAAAGATGCCGGCCGCATCGCCGGGCTGAATGTTTTGCGGCTGGTGAACGAACCGACGGCAGCATCGCTCGCTTACGGTCTGGACAAGAAAAAGCACGGCATCGTCGTGGTTTACGATCTCGGCGGCGGCACGTTCGACATTTCGATTCTCAAGCTGCATGACGGCATATTCGAGGTAATCGCCACCAACGGCGATACCCATCTCGGCGGAGACGACATCGACAATCTGCTGATCGCCATCGCGCTCGACGACATTCGCGGCGAGCTCGGGCTCGATTTTCGACGCGACCCTCGGCACAGCGGCGAAGCCATTCAGCGCATTCGCCAGGCCGTGATTGAAGCCAAGATTGCGCTCTCGTCGCAGCCCACGGCAAAGCTCGATGTCGATTTGCCCGGCGGAAAAAAGTATCAGCGGGAAATCTCGCTCGAAGCTTTCGAGCAGATGATCCAACCAATCATTGACCGCACCGTCGGACCCTGCAAGCAGGCGCTCAAAGACGCAGGCCTGAAGCCCGAACAAATCGACGAGGTCGTGCTGGTCGGGGGTTCGACGCGCATTCCAAAGGTGCGGCGGCTGGTGCAGGATCTGTTTGGGCGCGTGCCGCACACGGATTTGAATCCCGACGAAGTGGTTGCGCTCGGCGCGGCCGTGCAGGCGAACATTCTGGCGGCGGCTCCGAAATCACGAAAGAGATGCTGTTGCTCGACGTAACCCCGCTCTCTCTGGGAATCGAAGTGGCGGGCGGCGTGACCGACAAAATCATCCTGCGCAACTCGACGGTGCCGGCGTCGGCAACGCAGTACTACACCACCCAGGTCGATGGCCAGACGAACGTCGCGATTCACGTGCTGCAAGGCGAACGCGAACTGGCGCGCGATTGCCGGTCGCTGGCGCGCTTCGATCTGAAGGGCGTTCCACCCATGCCCGCCGGCATGCCGCGCATTGAAGTGAGGTTTCTGATCGACGCCAACGGCATTCTGCGCGTCTCGGCGCGCGAGCAGCGCAGCGGAAAAGAGGCTGAAATCGACGTCCAGCCCAGTTACGGCCTCACCGACGAACAGGTCGAGAACATGCTGCTCGAATCGTTCGATTACGCGGAAGAGGATTTCCGCCAGCGCCAGGTCATTGAGGCGCGGCGCGAGGCCGACACGATCCTGACCGCGCTCGCGAAAGGAAAGAAGAATCCGGCGTGGCAGGATCTCACGAGCGAAGAACGCAGCAAAGTCGAGACGCTGGAAAAATCTCTGGTTGGAGTCAAAGAAGGCGACGACTATCATGCGATCCGCGAGGCGATTGACGCACTGAACCAGGCCACCATGCATTTGGCGGAATTGATGATGGATACAGCCGTCTCGACCGCGCTCAAGGGTAAGGCCATGGACGACACCGATCTCGAAGAAGGCCCGCAGGCGGGCCATCCGGTGGCGAAGGCAGAATTTGAATAGGGGTTCATACATGTCTGAAGAAAAAACACAGGGAACCGGGACTACCACAATGGATGCTCCCCCCGCTGAAAATAACGAAAACACGGTTGAGGTCACTTTTCTTCCCGAAGGCAAGACGGTGACCTTCGAACACGGCAAGCTGCCGTATAAAGACCATGGCAAGGAAGAGTCGTTGCTCGACGTAGCCTTGAACTTCGGCATTCATCTCGATCATGCTTGCGGAGGAAACTGCGCCTGCACGACCTGCCACGTCTGGGTGAAGGAAGGCGCAGACCTGATCTCGGAGATGGACGACGACGAAGCCGACAAGCTCGACATGGCCGCCGATCTTCAGTTAAACTCGCGCCTTGGATGCCAGACGGTAATCAAGAAACCCGGCAAGGTAGTCGTGGAAATCCCGGCGTGGAACCGGAATTACGTGTCAGAAGAGCATTAAACAAATCGCCTTTAGCTATTAGCTTTTAGCCAAGCCGCGATCCGGATCGGTTAAGCGCGACCACAAACAGGAGCACTGATTCATGCCAAAAGAACTTACCTGGAGCGATGCCGAAGACATCGGGATTCTGCTCTCTGAAGCTCATCCGCAACTCGACCCGCTCGCGGTTCGTTTCACCGACCTGCACAAATATGTCGTCGCGCTGCCCGGCTTCAAGGACGACCCAGCGACCTCGAACGAAGCCAAGCTGGAAGCGATTCAGATGGCGTGGCACGCGGAAGTTCTCGACCGAACCCAAGGATAATTGCTTGTGGAGTGACGGGCGCCCTCGCCCGTCCAGCCGGGCGCGGTGCCCGGGTACAAGGCCACGCAACCCAATCAGCGAACCGTCACCGCACTGGGATGGGAGCCGCATCCTCCACGCTCGCCTCGCGCAAAAACTTCGCTGCCTCTTCCGGCGGCGTGGGATTGATGTAGAAACCAGTGCCCCATTCAAATCCCGCCGTCTTGGTCAACTTGGGCATGAATTCGATGTGCCAGTGGTAATACTCGTTGGCCGGATCCTGCGCCGGCGACGTGTGTACGACCAGGTTGTACGGCGGATTATCGAGCACGCGGTCCGCTTTCATCAGCAGCAACTTGAGCGCTCTCGCCAGATTTTCGAACATGTGCGACGACGAGTTCTCGAAGGCAGACTCGTGGCGTTTTCGGAAGGATCCAGGTTTCAAAGGGAAACCGCGGAGCATACGGGGCGAGAGTCAGAAAATCTTCGTTCTCCGCCACCACTCGGGTGCCGTTTTCGATGTCCTGCCGGATGGCGTCGCAGAAGACGCAGCGCTCTTTATAGATGTAATACTGCTTGGCTCCCTGCAGTTCCTCCACCACGTAAATGGGCACAATCGGCAACGCGATCAGCTGCGAGTGCGTGTGCTCGAGCGAGGCGCCAGCTGCCTCTCCATGGTTCTTGAAAAGCAGAATGTATTTGAAGCGCCGATCTTTCTTGAGATCGAGAATGCGATCGCGGAAGGCCCATAGAACGTCTTCGATTTTTTTCGAAGGCAGCGAGGCCAGGGTGGCATTGTGGTCGGGCGTTTCGATGACCACTTCGTGGGCGCCGATGCCATTCATCTTGTCAAACATGCCCTCGGCCTGCTTATTCAAGTTGCCTTCAATGCCGAGTGCGGGAAACTTGTTCGGAACCACGCGGATCGTCCAACCCGGACTGTCTTTCTGCGGAGGATTGCTGTTGTTGCTTGGCCGATAGGCCAGAATCTCCGGCGGGGTCTTGCTCTCATTGCCATAACAGAAGGGGCAGAATCCGCCCTTGATCTTCACCGCTTCGCGCACAAAGTCGTTAGGCCGCTTGGCGCGATCTGTGGAAATAATCACCCACCGGCCCACGATGGGGTCTTTTCTCAGTTCAGGCACGTACTAAATCCTTTCAGTTGGAGTCCCCAAACCTACGATTGTACGATACGGAAAACGCATTCTGAAACAACTCGAATGAGGGCCGGCTGTGGCCGCGCTCATAGTATACGGCGACCACGTCGAACCGCCACTGGCACGAAGCGGGCATAAGGCGCAGAAAATCGCGGGCGACCAGCGATAACTCCCTTTGTTTATCGCGATCTACAGCCGCTTCGGCGGGCTTGACCTCACGCGTCGTGCGAGTCTTCACTTCGATGAAACACAACACATCCAGTTCCCAGCCGATGAGATCGACTTCGCCGCGATGATGCGGAGAGCGATAGTTGCGCGCAATCATCGTGTAGCCCCGCCGGCGAAGATAGAAGTAAGCGTCTTCCTCACCGCATCGACCGGTACGCTGGTGCGCGGGCAAGTCCTCCGCCGAAAGCGTTCTCGCTGCCAGCCAGTCCATTGCGCGTATTGTGGCTTGCGTCAGGCGTCCGGCGAACATGGGAAACCCCATTTCACCCTAGCTTGGACCAACCGCCCGTGATGTGATCCTCATCACCCCGCGTCCGGTACAATTCGCCGCCCGCTGACCGTAGGCACGCCAACGGGATAAAAGACTGTGCGGCTGCCGCGACTTCAGCTCACAACTTCCGAAACCGGCAAGACAGTTACATCGACCGTTTTCCCTGTGCCCGGCTTCTTCCTTCCAACGGTGTTCACCAGCACCACGCCGCCGAGCGCGACCGCGCCGCCGGCCAGAGAGATCAGCCTCGGTACTTCGCCCAGCCAGATCCATGCAATGCCGATGGCCACGATAGGAATGACGTAGAGCAACGTCGCAGTCCGTCCGGCGGCGCCGTGCGAAAGCACATAGGCCCAAGCCACGTAGGCGAGCGCACCCGGAAAAATGCCGAGATAAACGACCGCCAGCGTCACGGGCGCGGGAACAGTTCGCACGGTGTGCATCAGACCATTACCGAAGGGCAGCATCAGCGCCGTACCGAACCACATAGCGTAAGCCGTAAATTCCAGCGCGCTGTACCTGCCCAAATAGTGCTTCTGCAGAATGATATAGAGCGCGTTGGCAACCGCGGCGGCAAGAATGACAAGCGCTTGCAGTGAGAATGAGAAGTGGATGCCTCCGCCTTCTCCAATCGAAATCAGCGCAACTCCCGCGAAGCTCACAAACACTCCACACCATCCGATCGCAGTCAGTTTCTCGTGCAGCCATAGTCGGGCCCCGAGAGCCGTCCAGACCGGAGTCGAAGCAATCAGCAAACTGGCAGCGCCCGCGGTCACGCGAGTCTCTCCGTAATTCAGCGCCAGGTTGTAAAAGGTGATCCCAATCGCGCCGGTCAGGACCAGCCCGGGAATGTCGCGCAACTCCGGACGGCGAAAGTGTGCAATCCCGGCGTAGATGGCGAGCACCAGAGACGCGACCAGAAAGCGCAGGATAGCGAGATTCGCGGGCGAATAAGCGCGCAGGCCGGCGCGAATGCCGGCAAAGGCAGAGGCCCAAATGACCAGCGCGAACGCCAGGGCGACAAAAGTGCGGGACGTAAAGCGTGGCATCGCGGGGCCTCCTTCCAGGAAGAATTTCTATTGTGTAGAGACGGGGCTTGCCCCGTCTCAGGCTGCAGAGATGCAGCAAGCCGCGTCTCTACGCGATAAAGCTAACCTCGTCGCCGACGCGAATCGTCCCCGCCGTGAGAACCTGAGCCCGCAATCCCCCGCGGTGCCGTAGGCCCTTGATCACCGGCTTCCCGGTTATCTTCTCCAGGTAATCGCAAGGCTCGCACAAACGGATGCCGCGAATGCGCACGCCGCCGATGGCAAACTCCCTCCCCACCAGGTGATTCAGGGGCACGTTGCGTGTCACGATGTTGCGGCGAGCTTCGCCCGGAGCAAGCTCGACCTGATAGTCGCGCCGCAGCGCCTCAATCGCCTCCGCCTCAATCAGCGTGAGTTCGTAATCCGGCTCAGGCTTGTAGAAGGTGCCCAGCTTCAGCGCGTATCGGTCACCCTCAAGCCCCGCGCCTGGAATCGCCGCCGCTTGAGCAACCGACTGCATTGGCCCCTCGGCGGAGGAGGCAATGTGAATCGATTCCACAGTTCCGTTCAGCAGGGCGCACCTCAGGCGATACAAGTTCTTCTCAGCTTCAACGATTTAAGTTTCCACGATCTAAGTTTCAACGATCGAGATCGACTCTTCCAGCGCATCCATGGCAATGTCGGCTTCGTCCTTGGTGACGATCAGCGGCGGCGCAATGCGAATCGTGCTCGGACCGCAGCCGAGAAACAGAATGCCGCGCTCGAACGCCAGCTGCACGATCCGGTCGCGCTCGCTGGTGCCGTATTCGCGGGTCGTCTGGTCTTTCACGATCTCGACGCCGATCATCAAGCCGCGTCCGCGGACGTCGCCCACAATCTTATGCTTCTTCGGCCAGCTCCCCATGCGCTTCACCATGTGATCGCCGACCTCCCGCGAGTTCCTAATCAGCCCTTCTTTCTCGATCACATCCAGCGTGGCCAGCGCCGCGGCAATGCAGACCGGGTTGCCGCCGAAAGTCGACGCGTGCGAGCCGGGGACCCAGTCCATGATGCCGGCCTTGCTCATGGTGATGCCAAGCGGCATCCCGGAGGCAATGCCCTTAGCGATGCAAACAATGTCAGGATGGACGCCCGTGTGTTCGACCGCAAACCACTTGCCCGTGCGGCCCATGCCGCTCTGCACTTCGTCCACCACCAGCAGGATGCCGTGCTTGTCGCAGATGCGTCGCAGTTCCTGCATGAAGATCGTCGGCGCGATGACGTATCCACCTTCGCCCTGGATCGGCTCGACAAAAATGGCCGCGACTTCTTCCGGCGCGAGGAGGGTCTTAAATACTCTGTCTTCGATGTAGCGTGCGCAGCCGAGCGCGAATTTCTCGGCATCCTGTTTACCGCCCGCACAGCCGCGATATACATCCGGATAGCGCACGTGCGTAACTCCGGGCACGAGCGGAGAGAAGCGCCGCTTCTGCTGCGGCTTCGAGGCCGTCAGCGAGAGCGCGCCCATGGTCCGTCCGTGGAAAGCCCCGAAGAAGGCAATCATCTGCTGCCGCTTCGTGTGATAGCGCGCCAGTTTCAAAGCGCACTCGATGGCTTCGGCTCCGGAGTTTCCGTAATAGAATCTTGTGCGGCCCCGGCATAGGCGCAATCTTCGAAAGCCGCTCGGCCAGCGTCACCATGCCCTCGTAATAAAAGTCCGTGCCCGACATGTGGATCAGTTCGCCCGCCTGCTTCCGAATGGCCGCAACCACCTCCGGATGGCAATGGCCAGTCGAGGTCACAGCAATCCCGGCGGAAAAATCGAAGAATTCATTGCCGTCCACGTCTTCAACCACAATCCCGCGCCCGCGCTTGGCAACCATCGGATAGGAGCGCGTGTAGGAAGGTGAAATGTATTTCTCATCGCCCGCGAGAACGCGCTTGGCATTAGGGCCAGGAATCGCAGTAATGAGCTTGGGGCCGACGGTCAAAGTCTTGGTGGTCATAAGTTCCTCCAAATCGGTTCTTGTTTCGCAGTGGTTTTTCGGGCCGGATTCGAGCAGCGACCACGGAGATAGGCTGCCTGGCCTAAGAGCCAAAAGCTAAGAGCCAAAGGCTAAAAGCGATTAGCTGAGCAACCGGAGAGAAAGAAAATTAGTCGCAGCCAAAGAGATTGGCGCGCACGTGCGAAGGCAGAAACGAAAGGTACCGCCGAGGACAAGCGCGCCCCTCGATCCAGCACGCCCCAACAAGCGAAATGTAGCCCTTCGAGCGCATAGCGGTTATAAACATTATATCCCGGGCAAGATCGCGGCGTAACCCCCGAAAGGACAAGCCCTGAAGGGTCGCCTCGGCTCACCGCGAATCACGGCAAACTACTAGGTCGAGATCGCTGCCGGCTTTGCCTGTTCTTCGAACACGAACCGATCGCCGAGCAGGAAATTCAACAGCGAACAAGCGACGATCGCAACACAATTCGACACCACATAGTTGAACTTCAGTTTTCCCACCAACAGCCGCATCAGCAAGAGATTCCCGACAATCGACACCGCGCCGTTGCTGGCGTTGAACTTCGCCAGCCTGATCAAGGAATGAGCCAGTCGCGCAGCCGGCCTGTCCGCCCAGGTGAAGCGCTCGTGCCATACGAAGTTGTGGATCACCGCGATCTCAACCGCCAGTCCCGTAGCCAGAAGATAATCCAGCTTCAGCCAGGAGCGGAAAACGGCCAGCGCCGCCAATTGCACGCCAATGCCGATTCCACCCACCGTGTTGAACTTCAGCCAGCGAAAAAAGGTCCGCTTCGTCTGCGCACCGGGGACCGGCGGCTGAGAACCATCCGGCCTCATCGAATTCTCTCTTCGCGGTAAAGCCGAAACGTATTCTTCAGTGTCGCCACAACCAGCATCAGCAGCATTCCAGCCAATCCAATCGCGCCGCCAATATCAAACAGCCGGTAGCGCCCGTGAATCACCCACGCCCACCGGAACAGGGCAAGGTTGCCAACTATCAGCAGGACGCGCAGCTCAGTCGGACCGAAGTGCCACATGGAAAGATGGAACTCACCGAGCGTATATGTCGCCAGATACGATTGCACCGAAAGCAGGAGAAACGCAATCAGCAACCCAATCGCAATCGCCGGATGCATATAGCCGGAAAGAGCCAGCCCGCCCATCATCGCCACGGCGCCAATGGAATCGATCATGTGGTCCACATAAAAGCCGTAGCGCGGTCTCTGCTGCTGGCGGACGCGCGCCAAGGTTCCGTCGAGGCTGTCGCCGAACCAGTTCGCGGCGAGACAAACAATCGCCGCCAGCAGCATACGGCGATCGCGGCCCGCGAGCGCATAGCAGACGCCGGTCGCTATTTGGGCGGCGAACCCGAGCAGAGTCAAATGGTCAGAATTCACCCACGCCGGCATGCGCTCCGCCATCCAGATGAGAACCCGCTTCTCGGCGGCAGCTAGGAAACTTCCGTGGACGCGCGCTGCCTGCCGGAAGTTGGCGCCGCGCGGCGCAGTCACGACAGGTTCGCTCACACCGGGATTATAGCCTGTGGGCGCAGGCGACCCCGTCCGCGTGCTGCCCGCGCTCTCTCTCGCCACTTGCCATTCCCGATTCCAGCCCTCCGATAACTCTCCCACCCCCCGCCAGATGCGTTAATCTGCGAAGGATGCGTCTGCTTCGCTTCTTCCGCCCATCGCACCAGCACACCGCCTTTTCGGCGACGCTGCTGCTGATGACGACCATCACGCTCTCGCGCGTGATCGGATACATCCGCGAGGCTTACATCGCCTATGCCTTCGGTGCCGGACAGCAGACCGACGCGTATGTAGCCGCGTTCACCCTCCCAGACTGGCTCAACTACATCGTTGCCGGCGGCACCGCCTCGATCACATTCATCTCCATCTACACCCGGTTTCTGGCGGAAAAGCGCGAGCAGGACGCCCAGAAAACTTTCTCGATCATCATTACCGTAATGACCACGGTGCTGATCGCTGGCACCATCCTCGCCGAGATCTTCACCCCGCAGTTCGCCGGTTGGATGTTCCACGGCTTCACGCCGCAGCAGATGCAACTCTGCGTTCATCTCACCCGCATCCTCCTGCCCGCACAGATCTTCTTTTATGTCGGAGGAGTCGTTTCGGCGGTCTTGCTCTCACACCGTCTGTTCCTGCTGCCTGCGTTCGGACCGCTGATCTACAACGTGTTCATCATTGGCGGTGGAGTGATTGCCGGACGCCAGATGGGCATCGCCTCCCTAGCCTTCGGCGCGCTCGCCGGCAGCATTGCCGGACCATTTCTGATCAACGCCATCGGAGCAGCCAAAATCGGCACCGGCTACCGCCCTTCGTTCGACGTGAAGAATCCTGCCTTCCGCGAGTGGGTGCGCCTTTCCATCCCGCTGATGCTGGGCGTCTCGCTGGTCACCGCTGACGACTGGATCCTCCGCTACTTCGCCTCCAGCGGCATCGGCGACATCGCCCGCCTGAACTACGCCAAACGTCTCTTTGCAGTTCCCATCGCGATTCTCGGGCAGGCCGCCGGCCAGGCGTCGCTCCCTTTTTTCTCCCGCCTGTTCGGAGAAAAAAAGTTCGAGGAATTCGCCGCCACCGTGAATGCCTCCGTCTATCGCATCACCGCTGCTTCGCTGCTCCTCACGGGCTGGATGATGGCCATTGCCCTGCCGCTCATCGATCTCGTCTACCGCCGCGGCCGCTTCACCTTCGCCGATTCCGAATCCACCGCCCTCTACTTTTTCGTGTTTTCGCTCTCGCTGGCATTGTGGTCCAGCCAGGCGCTGTACGCGCGTGCGTTTTACGCCTCCAGCAATACGCTGACCCCGATGATCGCCAGCAGCTTGATCACCCTCGCTTCTCTGCCCATGTACGCGCTGTTTTTTCGGACACTATCCGTCACCGGACTGGCCATCGCCTCCGACCTCGGCATCACCGCCAACGCCCTAGCCATCGCCCTGCTCCTGCATATTCGCGGCATGGTTCCGCTTGGCGGCTTGAATTGGAGAGAATTAGGCAAGGCGGCGCTGGTGGGCGCCGTTTCCGGAGGATTGAGTTACGAAGTCACGCGCAGCATAGCGCTCGATGGCAGCCGCCGCGCCGATCTTCTCGCCCTCGGGCTCGGCTCCTTAACCTGGGCTGCAGGTGTCGCCGCAGGGCTCTGGTTATTGCGTTCGGAATTACCGGCAGACCTGCGCAGGAAAAGATCCGCTCCTTTCCCGGGTGTGGCCGAGAGCCAGGCCGCGGAAAACATGGCGACGGGCAAAGAGCCGTGAGCCCACTCGTGTGGAGACGGGCGCCTTCGCCCGTCCAAGCCGAGCACAGCTCGGCAGCTGCCTGCGCTCACAGCAGCTTTGGATTCGCGATGGCCGCTGTTCGTCCTTAGCTACGCGACTTCCTAAGCAGAGGACAAAACAAACGGGCCCCAAAAAGAGGCCCGTTTCCTAAACCTGTTTGTCGCCGTTCATCGTCGCTCAGTCGTACGAGAGCGAATAGCGAACGACGAACAGCGCCGACGCGCTCACGCCCGCGCCGCCAGCGCCGGTTCCGACGACGCCGTCGAAGGACTCTTCGTCACTTCTTCCGCCTTCGAGTCGGTCTTAGCTCCCGCTGGTCCCGCTTTGCGGATGTCGATGCCGCCCTTGAAGAAGGCGCCGTCTTCGATCGAGATGCGCGCCGCCACGACGTCGCCGGTCAGCGAACCGTCACTGCGGATGTCCACCCGGTCGCTCGCGGTCAAATTGCCCCGCACCTTGCCGAGCACCACGATTTCCCGCGCGTTGATATTCGCCGCCACCACTCCATTGCGGCCGATCGTTACGCGATTGCCGGAGAGGTTGATCGATCCTTCCACCCGGCCGTCAATATATAAAGATTCAGAACCAGTCACTTCACCTTTAATCACCAGCGACTTGCCAATCGTGGCTTGGTCCGAAGTGGTGGTCGTAGCCGGGCGCGGTACAGCCGCGGGCTCGCTCGTGCTCATCAGCGGTGCCGTCGTCGCCGTGGACGTGCTCGGACGCTCCGGCTCAGCCGGCCGGCCAGGTGTCGCAGGTTGATTCGTGGGCTTCCACATTGTTGTCGAAATCCTCCTTTATTAGCGGATTCTGAATCACCGCCGCATTTCGTGGGCCAAACAAATTGTACTCCCCACCCAACTTCATGCCCTGTGGAAATCCAGCGTTCTTATTGATTTTCATAGTTCCACTCATGGTTCCCCCAGCGACTGCATGATCGGCCCTGCCTCGATCGTGTAAGCCCTGCCCTCCCTACGGTAATTCCGCGATAGTATGGAACCGTGGGGGCACAACCCGACCGTGTGTCATCCCTGAGGAGAAATCCATGCCTTTAACTCCGACAACTTTAACTCCGACGACCACCCCCCTCCGGCCCCAACCCGGAGAATACTCTCCCTACCACGACTGCTACATCTCTTTGGTCCCGGGCAACGACGTTCTCGCCGCCCTGGAAGACCACCGCCGCCAGATGGTTCTCTTTCTCTCCGGACTCACCGAGGCCGACGGCGATCTTCGCTACGCGCCTGATAAGTGGAGCCTGAAGGAGGTGCTTGGCCACATCAACGATACCGAGCGCATCATGAGCTACCGCGCCCTGCGCATTGCGCGCGGCGACCTAACTCCCATCGAAGGCTTCGAGCAGGACGACTACGTCCGCAACGCCCCATTCGCGCACCGTCCGCTGGCCGACCTGATCGAAGACTACATCGCTGTCAGACGAGCCACCGTCTCACTATTCCGCAATCTCGACGAGCCCGCCTGGACCCGCCGGGGAGTAGCTAACAAGAACGAAGTGACAGTGCGAGCCCTAGCCTTCATCATCGCCGGACACGAACTGCATCATCGTAGAATTCTGGAAGAGAAATACCTCCGCTGATTTTGGTTTTCGGTTCCCAGTTCTCAGTTCTCAGTAAACTGAACCGAAGACCGGGAACCGAGAACTGAGAACTGGGACAGATGCCCAAGGGACGAACTTTGCTCGTCGGCCGCCTGACCATGCATCGCGACGGCTTCGGCTTCGTGATTCCCGAAGCCACGTCGCTCGATGCCAGCCTAAAAGCCCGCCTCGCCGGCGATGTCTTCATTCCTCCGCACGCCATCGGTTCCTCCATGCACGGCGACCGCGTTCTCGTCGAAGTCTCCGCCGTCCGCGCCGACGGCCGCGCCGACGGCCGCATCGTCCGCTCCCTGTCGCGTGCGCACCCAACCGTAGTCGGCATCTTCCACTACGGACACCGCCACAACTACGTCAAGCCCATCGACGAAAAGGTAACGCAGGAAATCGTAATCCCGCCCGGGATGGAGCACCCCAAGTCCCCTGTGTCCCCTGTGGTTGCATTTGACGTTGACTCTTCAAAGCAGCCAAAGGGGACAAGAAAGAGCGCCCCCGAAAAAAAATCCCGAGATCGCGTCATAGGCAAAGAAGCCGCGGTCCACACCGACAGGCGGGATCTGGAAGGCGTAGTAGTAGACGTAGAAATCACCGACTGGCCAAGCGCCACGCAGCAACCGCGCGGCCGCGTGATCGAGATCCTGGGCGAAGAAAATGACTTCGGAGTCGACGTCGAAATCATGATCCGCAAGTTTCACCTCCCCCACCGCTTCCCGCCCGCAGTAATCGAGGAAGCCCAAGCCCTCGAAACTAGCAACGAAGCCGAAATTCCCGCCGAAGCATTGCGTCACCGCCGCGACTACCGCGACCTTCCCATAGTCACCATCGACGGAGAAACGGCCCGCGATTTCGACGACGCCGTCCACGTCCGCCAACTCGAAAACGGCAACTACGAACTGCAAGTCCACATCGCCGACGTAGCCCAATACGTGGCCCCAAACTCGCCGCTCGATCAGGAAGCCCGTCTCCGCGGCACCAGCGTCTATTTCCCCGACCGCGCCGTCCCCATGCTGCCGTTAGAGCTCTCGACCGACATTTGCAGCCTGCGCCCCGACGTCGATCGTCTAGTGCTCTCCTGCACCATGGAGATCGACCACCAAGGCGAGATCGTCGGCTACGAAATCAACGAAGGAGTGATTCGCAGCGCCAACCGCATGACCTACACCGCCGTAAATGCCGTAATCGAAGGAGAAGCCGCCGCCCGCAGCGAATACGCCGCCCAGGTCGAACACTTCGAACGCATGCGCGATCTGGCGATGATCCTGAACCGCAAGCGCAAACGCCGAGGCTCGATCGATTTCGATCTCCCCGAGCCCGTCATAGAGTTCGACGAACTCGGCATGATGAAAAGCATCACCAGATCGGAACGCAACATCGCCCACCGCCTCATCGAAGAATTCATGCTCTCGGCCAACGAGTCCGTAGCGCATTATCTCGAAAACAAACGCATAGCCTCGCTCTACCGCATCCACGAGAAACCCGACGCCAAGCGCGTCTACGACTTCGAAGTAATCGCCGCCACCTTCGGATACTCGCTGGGAGTAGGCGCCCTGCCCATTCAGCGCATGCAACTAAAAGCCGACCGCCGCGAAGCCCGCGGCACCGGCAAGCGCGTCCGCGAAATCGAAGTCCCCAAGGAAGTCCACATCACCCCGCGCATGTATCAAAAACTAACCGAGAAGATAGCAGGCAAGCCGGAGGAAAGAATCCTGAGTTTCCTGATGCTGCGCTCGTTGAAACAAGCCCGCTACTCCGAAGAAAATCGCGGACACTTCGCCTTAGCCGCCACCACCTACACCCATTTCACCTCGCCCATCCGCCGCTATCCCGACCTCATCGTGCACCGCATCTTGAAAGAGGTGCTGCGAAAGTCGCCAGAAAAGATAGATGAAGAAGTCCCCGTGGGCGTCTCGCCGGGCCGCGGCGCCTCCGCCGCATCGCCATCCGCACCCTTACTAAACTGTCATCCTGAGCGGAGCGGAACGATGAGCGAAGCGAATCGGTTTGCGCAGTCGAAGGACCCCTACCTCCGCAGCGACCGCAGCGACCCGCCGCCATCCCCGTGGTCCAAGCGCCGCGACCGCGACGCCCATCAAGAAGCGCTCGCGCCGATCGGCGGCCCAATCAAGCTCGAAGAGCTCCACGCCATCGCCGAAGAATCCAGCCAGTCCGAACGCCGCGCCGACGAAGCCGAACGCGGCCTGATGGAATGGAAAAAAGTAAAATTCATGGAAAGCCGCATCGGCGAAGACTTCGACGGCCTAATCATCAGCGTGACCAAGTTCGGCTTCTTCGTAGAACTGACTGACCTCTTCGTCGAAGGCTTGGTCCCGCTAAACACACTCGACGACGACCGCTACACCTACCACGAAGACACCCGCCAAATCATCGGCCAGCGCTCGCGCAAAACCTACAGCCTGGGCAATCGCCTGCGGGTCTTGGTGGACAGGATTGATCCCGTCGAAAAGAAAATCCAGTTCGCGGTGCTGGAAGAGCAGCCAAAGCCGTCAGCGAAGAGCCGGCGTAAGTAATCGTATGGCGGCGGAAGACTGAAATGCCCCTGCAGCACAGTCGCAGATCCCATATAGAATTGAGTTGTACCGGGGAGCAGACCATGCCAACACCCACCGCACCGAAGCCCAAGCAAGATCCAGTCAAGGCGGCCGAGCACGTCGCCAGTGCCCATAAGATTCTGAAGGACCTGCAGCAGAAGCTCGGCAATCATCCCGAACTCGGCGAAGCCATAACCAAACTGGAGATGGCGCTCAGCACCTTGGCGGTAAAAACCGGCGGACTACTGTAGCCGCGGGCCCGACCTGCGACCTATGACCTGCTAAGATTCTCCGTCACCACTCTTGGCGCCTGCCTAGGAAGTCAGTTCATGTCCACAAGTTTGAAGTCCAGCAATCCCAATCCCACTCCCCGCACCCGCGTAGTGCGCGAACCGCAGCGCGCAGTCTACGACCGCGACGCCGTCAACCAGATTCTCGACGAAGCTCTCCTCTGCCACGTGGGTTTCGCAGTCGAAGGACAGCCCTTCGTAATCCCCATGTCCTACGGACGCGACGGAGACGTCCTCTACATCCACGGCTCGCCCGCCAGCCGCATGCTGCGCCATCTTGAACAGGGCCTCCCCGTCTGCATCACGGTCACGCTGGTCGATGGATTAGTGCTCGCCCGCTCCGTCTTCAATCACTCGATGAACTACCGCTCGGTGATAATTCTGGGCACGGCAACGCTGGTTGAAGATCCTGCAGAAAAACTCGCAGCCCTGCGCGCGCTAAGCGAGCATATCCTGCCAAATCGCTGGGACGACTCGCGCCAGCCCAACGAAAAAGAGCTCAAGGCAACATCCGTCCTGCGCCTTCCAATCAATGAATTCTCAGCGAAAGTCCGCGTCGGCCCTCCGCTGGACAATGAAGAGGATTACTCGTTCCCAACCTGGGCAGGAGTGATTCCGCTGGAAATAAATTCTGGCGCGCCCATCCGCGACGACCGCTGCCAGCAGGAGTTGCCCGCATATCTGAAGAATTACGCGCGAAAGAAAAAATCGTAGCCCTTGATTTTGGGTGGCGCAGCGGGTGACCGAAGGCGTTTTCCAACCGGCTATGTTTTCTGTAAGTTGAAGAAAATAGTGCGAAAACACACAGGGTACAGAAGTAAGGAAAGGCAAACAAGTACCACCAAACTTTACCGCAACTTTACCAGCAGTACCGTTTTTCACTTTTTCCCCACGGACGCGGACGGGCTGTTTTTTCTGTCTAGCACAGTGCTGGCTCCGATTTTCGCCAAGCCAAGCAACGTGCTCGATTTGGTGATGATCGCTCTGGGCCAGAGCGTTTCAGCGGGTGTACGGTCTGTTTTTTCGGCGCAGCCCTGCCCATTTTGCCAGTGCCGACCGGGGTCAATGAGTGTAATCCGGATTTTTCGCCAACAATCCACAGGACGCTCCACGTTTATGATCCATGGCAGTACGGCCTTGTACGATTCAATTGCCGATGGCGCAGGAAGCGCACGGTGAAACCAGTTCTGGAATATGTCGTCGAATCAGCGTAATCTGCGTTGTCATGCTGGTTCCATTGCTAGTTTCCATCCTTCTTGTTCTCCCCGGTGTTTTTGCAGCCGACTTGCAGACAACACCTCAAGTGGTTACAGGAAATGCCCCCGCCAAGTTCTCACCAGCTGAAATATCTGACCTTCAGAAGAGAGCTGACTCCGGAGATGCCGCAGCGCAGTTCGCGTTGGGAAAGGCCTACGAGTCTGGCAATGGAGTTCCACAGCGCGCGGATCAAGCGGCAACGTGGTACCGCAAGGCAGCCGAACAAGGAAACGAGAAGGCGCAAAACAATCTGGGCCTTCTCTACTGGTTTGGGGATGGCGTTGAAAAGGACAAGGCTGAGGCGATCCGGTGGTATCGCAAGGCCGCTCGCCAGGGTAGTGCCAATGCGATGTTCAATCTCGGCGCGGCGTATTACAACGGTGAGGGCGTCGGCGTCAACGACACTCTGGCCTATGCCTGGTTCTTGCTATCCAGCGAAGCTGGGAACTCAAATGGTCAGGATGCCGCCAAGCGCTCACGAGGGGAGCAGGGCCCCAGCGGATTCAACGAAGCCTGCCTCGCCATAGGCAGGATGTACGAGAAGGGCGAAGACCTGCCGAAGAACCTCGAATCGGCTGCCGCATGGTACCGAAGAGTAGGCGAACAGGGCCATATCGAGGCAACAACCAGACTCGCCGCTTTGTATCTGAAAGCCTCAGATTATAGACAGGCGCGTCCCTGGTGCGAGGCGGCAGCGAAGGAGAAATTTCCCGGAGGCTATTACTGTCTGGGCTATCTTTATCAGCACGGCTATGGTGTGGACGCAAATTCGAAAGAAGCTTTCCGATGGTATGAGCAAGGGGCTCGCGGGGAAAATGTGGCTTCCATGGAGGCACTGGCCCGGATGTATGAAAACGGCGAGGGCACCAAACCAGACCGCGTCCAGGCACTCGTGTGGTTCCTTATTGCCGTGCGGCTGGGAAATCAAGACGCGATCGCGGAGGCGAAAAAAATCCGTTTTTCGATGACCGAGAAAGAGTGGAAAAATACGCAAAAGAAGTTACCGTCGACCTTTGATCCGAAAGAGGTTGATAAGTTCCTCCGAGGCGCCAGTTCGCCGCCTACTCCATAGCTCGCACCGTGCGCTCGACTCAAGAGTTGGTTCCTCCAACTAGACGCGGAGTTCACTTCTGGCGGTGGCGTGGGTCGTACACATAATACTTTAGAATTTGGTTCCCCAAGCAAGTATGAGCTGCGAAACTGCAAGGGGCGTCCGGCTATTGGACGTTCACCGTCAAATTGTTGATCGATTGCGTGATGCCGATTGACGTTAACAGGCGTCTCTAACAATGTCGGCGCTGTCAAGCACTTTTGAGGCGCACCAGGCCGTGCACTCCGAAGAGCGCCATTTCGCTCTCGTGGAAGGTTTTGCTTTTGCTCTACCAACCAAGGCTCGCCTCGTAATCGGTTCCAGGTCAGGAACTCGGTCCGACCCATGCATCTCTTCGGTCACACTTTCGATCATGATTACTACTTCGAACTCCCCCGTGAAGAGGAGCGGGCTGCTCAATCAATTTCTCGGTGTTCTACTGCACACCATCGCCTGTTCCGAGCTGGCCCGCGTGCGAACCGAACTTCCTTGACTGCTCGTAATTCCATCCCTTGCGCCACATCCAGTAGAGAGCAATAGCCAGTCTCCGCGCCATCGCCACCTTGGCGATCTTCCGTCCTCGTCGCATCGCTAGGTGGAAGTACTTACTGCGCCATTCCGGGATGCTGCGTGCTGTAACTTGGGCCGCTTCCACCAGCAAGAAGCGCAACATCGAACTCCCTTGCTTAGTGATATGGCCAAGTCGTCGCCGATTTCCGCTTGAGTCCTCCAAGGGCACTAATCCCAGATAGCTTGCGATCTGCTTCCCGCACTGAAATCGCTCCGCCCTTCCGATGATTAATACGAAGGCTAAGGCCGTCAGTGCACCCACTCCAGGATGCGTCCGCAAGCGCCGTGCCTCCGCACATTTCTCTACTTCCTGCTCGATCACTTGCGTCAGATCGGTAATGGTCGGGTTCAGCCGATCCAGCAGCTGCAGCAGATCTTCCCGTCGCCGGCTCGCCCAGGGGGCTAAGCGAAACGACTCCAGTTGCTCTCGTCCATGCTGCCGCCACAACCTCTTTTTGCAGCGTAGCCCCTCGTTCAGAGCCACCGCTTGCAGTTGATTCATGATCCGAGTCCGCATCTGCACCATGCGATGCCGATGCCACAGCAGTTGCCGCAGATCCCGATTCTCCCCACTCGGTACCCAGATCTTGGGAAAACGATTCTCCATCAGCAACTGCAGAATATGCTGCGCATCCTGCCGATCCGTTTTCTGCTTGCGTACCCGCTTGGCGCGAATCTCGCTGGCGTCGCCAATCCACAATTCGAAGGTCAGCTCCGTCAGCAGACGTTCGAACCAGCGGGCATGCCCACTGGCTTCCATTCCCACTCGCACCTTCTTGCCCTGGGCAGCGAGGTCACGATAAAACTTTTCTGCTCCCTCACTGTGCTCTAATCGTCGCTCTCCGTAATCTCCCGTCTCGGTATCCACAAACGCAATTTGCTGGAAGCCCGGGTGATAATCGCATCCTATAATGATCATCGTTCGGCTCCTTTCTC
Organism: uncultured Acidobacteriaceae bacterium; assembly: GCA_963779995.1. Taxonomy (GTDB): domain Bacteria; phylum Acidobacteriota; class Terriglobia; order Terriglobales; family Acidobacteriaceae; genus Acidiflorens. Next base: position 546,272 of record CAVZZY010000005.1, read on the forward strand.
CCGGGCCTTGGTTGGTTGGTACTACCAAAGTCTACCCGGGCGTGGGAGCCGACATTGTTATGGAATCAATTTCACTCGCTGACCCGTTTAGTGAACTTCGGGCCGCAACCGTGCTTCTTCTCGTGAGCATCCAGCGCCGTGAATATGTGGAGGTGCTTTGCAGTCTCAGGTTCGGAATTTCTGTAAGCCGTGAGAAGTTGATCGCGTATTTCACAAGGCACACCGGGAAGAACCTTCAGGCTCCGCCTTGTGGTCTTTTCTCCCGGTCTGTGTCCTTTGCTCATGCCGTGGGTAGTTTCAGGATACCTGAGAGTGACGAAACCAGGCGATTACACTCATTGAGAATTGGCCGGTCCTCCGCACGGCGGTCACCAAACAGTGAAACTACCAACGCACATGGCAATGGTAGGCCACGGGCCATGTAATCGTAATCCACCACGTTGACCTTGCTTTTGGCAGTCAACTATACTTTACACAGCATCAAGAGCGGGTCAGGCTAGCCCTGATCCCGCCAACCGAGCGCAAAGCGCCACGGTGGAAACAGCCTAGCAGGCGGATGCGGCGACGATTTAAGTCGCAAACAGAAACCATGAAAACAGGGGGCCGCATGAACTGGGATGACTACATGCAAGAGAAGATGGAAGCTGGTATTGCGGACCTTGCCCAACAGCGCGGCGTGGATATTTTCGTTCGCATTTCAGACGATGGAACTTGGCAAATTACCGTCAAGCATGGACGGTACTACCGCAGGGCTCCCCGGACGATTTTCTTCATTGAAGAGTCACCGCAGATCACGGATTTTCCAACACGGCTGGCACACATCCAAAAAGCATTTGAGCCACGGAACATCGAACGATTTTCTGACGGAGAGTGAAATTAAACTCTGGGATTTTCCCCAAAGCGACCGGCGGTGGGACGGCTGGGGAAGGGAAAGTCAACGTTGTTTCGTGTATGCAGTTAAGCGTGTTGTCGCGCCAAGTAAAAACCGTTCTTCTTTGTGAGCAGTTCTCTTTGTCCTAGATAATCCAATTCGTAATCTCCATCTGGAAAATCGTCAGAATCCGTAATCGAAAGATGGGAGTAAACAGAACCCACTGGCGTTGGCATTTCGTTAACGCGCAAGCTAGTTTTGGTGACTCTGAACCTGCATTTTCTTTTACAGCCCTCACCGCTAAGAACACCGTACCCTGTGACGATTGTTTTCCGACTCGCCATCGCATTCACCCCTTACGAGCTTTATGACGTTGAAGCAGGAAGTTTTTATTGTTTGGCTCGCTTTAGTGCCTCATTGACTTTGTCCGTCACATCTTTTCCGGGCTTCATGTCGCCGCCCGAAGCGGAGAAGGCTTTTGCTTTCTGGCATACGCCGCGCCAGCGGTCAACCTCGAAGCCCCCGCCGAAATCGCGTTGGAAGTCCGCAGAGGCTGATCCGCCGAATCCGCTCTCATCGAGCCAATGCCCGCTCAACCTTTTCGCGCCCTTCCAGTCCGGCGTGACGTACACAACACGCGAGACGCTGATGCCGCCCCTGCCGTTTTGCGCCCCGATTTCCAAACACACAGCGCCTTCATCGGTGAGATAGGCGGTTCGGAGTTGCATACTATCCGGGGTTCTTGAGTCGGGATTGGTAGTCCTTGACGGCTTGCAGCACCGTTGCCGTTTTTATGGATTTCGTGCGCAGCGGCGGCTTCACCATGTCCCGGCTTCCTCTCTCGCCATCACAGCCGAGACTAGCAGCCGCGCTTAAGAATCAACAAGTTCGCCTGCGTTAACTTGCGGTTGCCGGACGGCAACCGGATCGAAGGGATTTTTCCTTAGCTGCTCTCGTTTCAACAAGTTCGCACACGGTAACCGAAAGTTACCGTGCAGCACCCTTTCAGGGGTGGAGTGTCGTAGCGTCAACCCGATGCCGTAGGCAGCGTGCTTGCACCACCACACTGGCGGGGCAGGCAGGGCAGTCGGCATCGAATCCGGCAAGATGCAGCGAATGAAAGAGTCGTACGGCGAAGGCCTAGCCAGCCACGCCGGCCCCGAGTCTTGCGGGCACGGTCGTAAGGCCGGATACGAAGCGTAGACAGGAGGAACTACGGGCCAGGTTATTGAGCCGCGAAATACCCCAAACTTCAGGACGCCGACGCCCTGACACAACGCGGAAGGCAACATCCTGCCAAGCGCCATCGCGAGCTTGGTTGGAGTCCTGCGCGGTCTGTGACCCTGGCACGTAGGGACGCATCTTGCACGGAAGTTGAGAGATCCCGGGTTCTCCCGAAAGCGACCAGCGCCCTCGGGACGCATCGGGAAGTTCAAGGACAGGAGCCGATGATGAACGAACACGGGAAGTCGGACAGACCCATAGTACCGGGGAAGTCTCCGAACAAAACCAAAACAACGGCGGCGGAGGAGATGGAGGGAAGGGGTCTGGCCAAGGGGAACCTGAGCCAGCAAAACGCGTTCCGGACTCAGAGCCGGGTCGACGCGCCCAGCGAGCTGGCGCAGGTACGACAAACGGCAACATTGAACAAGGATGTAAAGTTCACCGCTCTTCTGCATCACATCTACCGGATCGACACTCTGCGGTTTGCTTACTTCCAGTTGAAGAGGCACGCCGCAGCCGGTGTGGACGGAGAGACGTGGCGGCACTACGGCGAGGCACTTGAGGAGAATCTCCAGAGCCTTGCCCATAGGCTGAAGCGCGGAGCGTACCGAGCCAAGCCGGTGCGTAGGGTATACATTCCGAAGGCGGATGGGCGGCAGCGACCGCTCGGCGTCCCGGCGCTCGAAGACAAGCTTGTTCAACGAGCGACGGTGGAAGTGCTCAACGCGATTTACGAAACTGACTTCCTCGGCTTCTCTTATGGGTTCCGGCCAAAGCGCAACCAGCATAAAGCGCTGGACGCCTTGTTCTGTGGACTCCATGAGCGACGGGTGAACTGGGTGCTGGACCTGGACGTGCGCAGCTTCTTTGATCGGCTGTCGCACGAGTGGCTGGTCCGGTTTCTCCAGCATCGGATAGCGGACTGGCGCGTCGTGCGGCTCATCCAGAAATGGCTGAACGCGGGCGTGCTGGAAAAGGGTACGCGAACGTTTGTGGAGGCGGGCTCGCCACAGGGCGGAAGTGCATCGCCATTGCTGGCGAATATCTACCTTCACTACGTCTTTGATCTTTGGGTTCAAGCATGGCGAAAGAAGCGGGCGCACGGCGATGTAATCGTCGTGCGCTATGCCGACGACATCGTGGTTGGATTCGAGTTCAAGACGGAAGCTGAACAGTTCTGGAAAGAACTCGCCGAACGCATGGCGAAATTCCAACTGGAACTGCACCCGGAAAAGACGCGACTCTTCGAGTTCGGACGCAACGCGGCGGCGAACCGAAAGCGCCTCGGACTGGGCAGGCCGGAGACCTTCGATTTTCTCGGCTTCAAGCACATCTGCGGGAAGACGAAAAAGGGACGGTTTCTGGTGCTTCGGCAAACGATTCGCAAACGCATGCAGGCCAAGCTGCAGCAGGTGAAAATCGAGTTGCGGCGGCGCATGCATGACCCTGTTCCTGAAGTTGGCGAGTGGTTGAAGTCCGTGGTGAGTGGGCATTTCCGTTACTTCGGAGTACCGGGCAACGGACATGCTCTGGCTCACTTTCGTTTCACCGTGAGCAACCTCTGGCATCGAACGCTGTGCAGAAGAAGCCAGCACGGTCGCGTTCTGTGGGAACGAATGCAACGGCTCATCCGCCGCTGGCTGCCTCCGGCCCATATCTGCCATCCTTATCCTTCGCGCCGTCTGCGCGTCACTACCTGAGGTAAGAGCCGTATGCGGGAAATCCGCCCGTACGGATCTGTGCGGGGGGTACGGCGAAAGCCGTATCCCTACCGCGACATCCCCTACACCCGACGCCGTAGGCGGCGCGCCTTTGATCCTCACCCCGTTGGCTCACTTCGGGTGGGCAGAGCCTCCGGTATTGAGAGATTGGGAAGCAGGGCGAAACAAAGACCATGCCCCGCAGAGGAGCAGGCCGACAATGCCGTATAGCACGAAGTTGGTTGCAAACACGATTGCCAAGAGAAGCGCTATCTCCCCCGGAGAGCTTGGTTCTGCCAGCCCCAGGATCGTCGCCGGTGCGAGCGCAACCATGATGTCGGGATTGAACAGATCGTTGGCCCGCACGGCACGTATGCTTCCTAATGCATACACCGCCGCAGCCGCTAGTATTCCCACGACACCTGAGATTAGAAACCTTTCTCGCAATACGCCTGATTGTGGCCGACATCATACGCTCCTACTGCTGCTGAGGATAGAGAGTGTTTAGCTGGTTCTCCAAGATTTTGGGAACCTGAGTGGGAGGGCCGGTGTTTATCCCGGCATCGCCAAGGACTTGTTGAGGCCAACTGGCACAGTCGCATGTGTGCGCCCCCCCGCCGATATCGTAGTTCGGCGGATTCTGTATGCCCTGGTTGATCCCGTTCTGTATCATCTGCGCCTGCATCCCGGTTACGGGCACACGCGCCATCCTGTCCAAGGTTCCACCCACTTGCTGCCTTACTGCTCCTGAGAAGCATCACATCCCCGCCGACAAATGCACGCCGGAAATCTACCAGCAGTTGAAGGCGAAGGACAATGCGCCTCTTGATCCAACAAGTGCTGTACTGCGCTTCGAGTGCGTCAGCATCTTGGGCTGCTGTCGTTCTGCCCGAAGGAAAGACCGGATAGAAGCAGCACTGCAAGTAGAGTTTTCATGGCTCTTTTTGCTCCGACTGCACCCTGACACGTTTCCGCGCTACCGTCAGTGATTCGTGTCACCACGCTATGTTTTGTGTGATATCCCCGCTGGGGCGGGTTTTTCTTTGTCAATTGATTCCGATTTCTGCGGCAGAATTCCGAAGTCTCCGAGCGATCTGACGCACTGCGCCCGCCGTGATTCCCAGCCGGTTTGCTGTATCGACTGAATCACAGGCGCATCTGATGAAATAAAACGCCACACCGACAAGGATGGCAGCTTCTCCGTGCCTAGCCATCAAAATGCAGCGGTCAAGCACGGCAATTTCTTTTTCCATGCTCCGCAAAGTGTCAGGTGATGCGCCGTCGCGCTTCGCCGCTACATATCGGCCACAAATTTCACGCAGCAATTTTTCCAAGTGGGGGATACGGCGGGTCAGCGCAACGCGCACCGCAGCCAATCTTTGCAGTGGCGGTATTGTGGGATCTGCTGGCTTGTGGCTGCCCGTGCGTTTTTCAAGCTGCCGAAGCAGGACTAATCGAAGTTGTGCATCGTTGAAGAAAAAAGTATTTCGCTCGCTGTGCCGGGGCCGACCGTGGTTTAACTTTGCCCCGCCTTTTACATGCATACTTTGGAAGTCCCCAAAGCTAACTTGTGATCCAGCCACCACACCATCGCGGCTGAAGCTGGCGCGTGTAACAACGTGGTTTTTTGACTTGTGAAATTGTGGCTCTGGGGGAAGTGTTTCATGGGCAGGCATTGCAGGGCATTTTTGGATCTGCATCGACACACCCCTTCAGGGATTTTGAAAAGCGGCACTGCTTTTAACGGGCAGTGCCGGATTTTTGTTGCGGTTTCGTAACAGATCGTCACTCTTAGGGGGAGTGACTAAGCGTGGGAAGTATTTTGCTTTTCAGCGCGACTCTTCCACTCCTACAAGGCGCGAAAGATGTTACGGAGCCCGTCCAGTTGGTTGTCTCGGACGGGCTCCGGGTGCCGGTGCGACAGCGGAGAAACTGCCCGCCGACTGGTAACGGTTAATGTCGGTGAATAGCCCGCTGGCCCACCGTTACCCGTGCGCTTGGACCTGAGCATTATCTCTTCAAAGCGCCAACTTTTTATAGCGGTCATGCGGCACTGGGAGTTCATTTTCCGGACGTTCCGAAAAGGTGCCACTATCTAATTCATGCTTAAGTGCGGCTGCTTCCAGATCCGCGATGCGTTTGCAGTTTTGTTCCTGCACTTTTTCCAGCGATGCGACTTGTGCGGAAAGATGTTCCAGTTGGGAATACACGTCGGCAATCGCCGGAATGAACCGGATACCCAGCCCAGCGATACGGCACACAGATACAGCTTTTTCATTAGCTAGCATTTTCTTACCTTCGGCTGCGCCGGATTTTCCAAGTTACTAATCCGTGCTTCCAACTCGGCCACCTTCTGCATAAGTTGAGTTAACAGCGGTGTGGTTTGAATCCACGTCACCTTGCTTTTGTCAGTCATCATTTTTCTCCGTTCGCCCGCAGCGCGGCTTGCATGGCGGCTTCTTGCGCGTCCGTTTCCAGTTTTTCCAATCGGTTCAGCACCTCGATTAGAAGCGGTGCAAAGGTTGAACTCGCGTAACCAGTTTGACGGCAAACGGTCATAACTCTATTGTGATTGCTGGCGCTACTCATTTTCTTCCTCCAGAAGCTCTTCCCTTCGCTCGCGTGCATTGATTTGAGCAAGTCGGAAATAGCCTGCCGCCTCACCATCTGATAACACCTTGCCACTTGCCACCATCGGATTTTTCAAGCCACAGACGGAGTTTTTCCGCGAACCAAGCTCGCTGCTTCGCCAAATAGCGGACCACGACTTCAGGGGTGTCGCCAGTCGGGAATCGGCTCGGCTTGGGGTCCGCAAATCAAACCGGGAAGGTCTTGTGATTCAGCCATAGTTACTCCGGATATTTTCGCGGCTGCATCCATGCCGCGACTTCCTCTTGATAGGGTTTCTGCCCTATCTCTTCGGCTAGTTTTCTACGCTCTTCGTCCGTCGTCGGTATACGCTGCTCCTGTGCTCGTGCTTCGCGGGCAAGTTCTTGACTTATCGCAGCAGCACGGATTTTTCGCACCTTGTCTGCAACTTCTGCGGGCGTAATTAAGACGACATTTGCGCGAGCGTCAACAGAAGTCCCCGGATATGCGGGGCAACAGCCAAGTACTGAGATTTCCGCGAGATCTACGTTTTTGAGTGTGCGCAAAACGCAGCGGTTGCCGTCCTCGTCGGTGTCTTCGTCAAAACTATCGCCACCTTCAGGGACGTTAAAGGCAAAACTCATTGAGCGCATCAATCCGCTGCGCACAGCTTCATGCACGTCACGATGCAACTGGATTTTCGGATTCAGTTTTGCAACAAACCTCAGACCATGCGCATCCGTGGATAATTTTAATGAGCCATTCGAGCAGCGGGCGAGCAAGAGCGATGGGTCGTGATCTTGCACGCACTTTGTGTCCTCTTGATCTTCGTCATAATCGGGATCGTCTGAATCACAGCGCCGAAGAGCCTTGTCGAAGCAGTGCGGGTCGATTTGCTCATAAAACCCGCCCAAGTTGCCGCTGCGGGTTCCGTATGTTGCAGTGTATCCCGAAAGAGTAAGATCAGATCCGCTGCCATCCGCGTGAGCTTCCCCAGTTGTACCGCGTGTTTCCAGTTTGTTAGTTGCCATATAATTGCTCCGTTTCTTAGTCCAAGAACTGTTGCACTTACTCCAGATACATTTCGTGTGGCACCGTGGATTGTCGGAACCGGCGCAGCGTGCGCAACTCACCTATAATTTCGTCAGGACAGGACGGCATTGCAAATTTCGCTCGTTCGACTGGGCCGTCAAAAATCTCCGTGCTTGCGCCGACACAATGGCGAATGTAGAAAATTCCTGTCGTCTCCGTTTTGCAAATTCCCCACTCCGGAAGCGGTTTCGGTTTTGGCAGTGCGGGCTTCTCGATTTTCGAGCAGATTCCAGCGTCTACAAGCAGAGCACCAAGTTGAGAATTGATTTCGTAAAACGGATGGCCGGTAGCGAGTACGGTTACGTCCATGAATCCTCCAATCGCGTTGCGCGATTACCAAAAAGCCACAGGTCTGTTACGGGTGTTTCCCGGCAAGGATGCGGGAGTGAACTTGGTTAGTAAGTACGTCCAGCCGTGCCTGAACACGGGCCGTCAGTGCAAGCATCCGGCGCTGTTTTCTGTATCCAGCACCGCAGAATAAGTACTTGAGCAGTAGTAACATTGTGTTTCCTTTCACCGCAGCCAACCAATTGTGTTCATCGGCTCGTTGCCGTAATCCGGATCTGGGCTGCTATCCCAAGTGTCCACGGCTCGCGGAAATGGCGCAGGGCCAACCCGCTTTGTTTCCGCTGGTAACTCAGAGAAGTAATCCGGCCAACTGGATGGTGGTGCATCCGGGGGGATCTCACACGATTCCTGTAGTGAGAACGGATGCCCGCAGCCGCCACAAGTGTGCTTCGTAAGCCAAAGTCTGGCATCAGGCATCCGGTAGCATGTACCGCAGATACACCGATAACTGAACCCGGCGATCCCGCCGTTAGCTGTTAGCAGTTGGTAAAATTGATCACGCTTTGCAGTTGGATCATCCGCAGCTTTGCGCGAGCGGAGTTCCTGTAACTCGCCGTCTGAATCAAGCAGCCACATAATTGCTTTGCGTATCGTTCTAAGTGTCATTGTGTGTTCCTCCTCGCACGGCAATCGGATTGTCCACTAAGGTGGGCTGTATAACTCGTGGTCGTTTCATTGCGCGGGCTTTTGCAAGGTTTTGTGCGCTGCTTTTACGCTTCGCTTCGCTGCGGGATTTCCCGCCAAGTCTACCCAGAGCGGCGGCGGCCTCGCTTATACTTGAACCCATAAAGCACCTCTCTCTGATATATGCGGCAATCTGTTACGACTAATCGCTTCGTATCTGGTAACCAACTCGGTTTAACTGTCCATTTTCGGAACTAAAGGCTTTTGTTGCGGGTCTAAAGTGTGCAGAACGAAACCCATTCGACGCGGCTTCACGAAGAAAGACTCGCCCACGATTTTCTTCGATGTCCGTTTTCCGATTATGACCGCCTACCCACATGATTATCTTCCTTGTTGTCAACATGTTGCGAATGTGTCGAGTCTGGGCTCGATAGATACACCTTTTGTTTTCAGCAGGTTGCGCGTCTACCGTTCCGGGGAGCGGCAGACGTGTAAGCCATTGAGTTTTCAGCAGCTTGCAGACGTATCGAGTCAGGCTCGACACGTATCGAAAGTGGATGCGCATGGTGACCGGCGGCCAGCGCCACGGCTGCGCTGCTGCGTGAGCGCAATGAGCGCAATGAGCGCATGGGATGGTCTTTCTGCGTGGGATGGTCAGGATGGGTCCGGGAGTGGGGCCAGAGCACCGGCCAGAACCCAGCAGGCTCACCACGCTTACCGTGGCTTCGCTCTGGGCATTCTAATGTGGGGGTTGGTTCTATGTGTGGGGCTTTTGGGTTCAACGGCGGAAATTTCCAGTTCAGTTTCCGGACTCAATCACGCGCCAGTAGCAGTGCATTTTGAGAGCACGAGATATTCTCCGTCGCCACCACGCCATTTCATACGCGGATATCTCTTGTGCGCTTGTGCTTGGAAATGGGAGCGACGTTTCTTGTTAATGGATTCCATATAATTCCAAGTCCGTGCTACGGGTTCAGTTCAGAAAATGGACTAAGTTCGGAAAACGGAGTTGACAAGGCAGCAACCAGGGGTTGGGGTTTGTCGTCCCAGTCCAGGTCTGATGGGTTGCAATCCGGCGGCAAGGCCATGGTGAAACGGATCGGATTTCGGTACTCGTTCGTGGTCATGTAATGCTCCTTTGGGGTTCCGTTCGGAAAACGGAGTAAGGTTTTATTACGGCAATTACAGCAATTGGTCTCTTCCTATAAAGTGTCTATAGACCCCTCTCTAGGACACTTTATAGGAACTGGCAAATTGCTGTAATTCGTGTAATTCTCTTGATTGCGTGCTGTTATTCTGTAGCTTCTGCATACATTTCCTCCATGACTCCAGACGCTTCTTTTTTCAACACAATGCCTTCATATACGCGAATGGTTTTATGATTGCGTAGCACTGGTGTGGATTTATGTTTAAGCTGCATCAACCGTTTGCCGAACCATTGCTGAGTCTTGGAGAAAGGTTCGCCAGCAGCCTCGGCATATGCTTTGAAGCTAGCATAGGCCGCACTGGCTGTGATATCTGCGGCTGCTTTTGGTTCCGTTTTGTCATCCAGCCAGCGTGCAACAATGTTCTCGTCCTTTACATATTCACGGACAGCAACAGAGACCTTTGCCGGTGCCTTTAGGCTACCAGCAAGCTGATATTCCACCAGGCCCGCGAGCGACCAGTTCAGGATGCCGGAGTACTCGTCGGCCAGTAGTTTATCGAGGTCCTTGATCTCCTCGGACGTTCCACGGAACACACGCTCGAATTTGACGATCTTCACGCGGTCTTCAGTAGCTCCGCTGAAGTCATCTAATCCAGGCATGTGGTTCACCAGGAATACCGGCTTGCACTGCATTAGATAATTGAAGAGTGGCGCATACAGTGGGCGGATTTCCTGGGAATCACCACCCGTAATGGACCTGAGTAGCTTCGTATTGAAACGGTCGCCCTCTTCCATCTCTACCGTAGCCGCCACACGTTTACCAACCAGAGCCGTTAAGCCAGGGGTTGCTCCGTGGCCAGTGGGCCGATTGAAGCGGTTACCTTTAACGAACAAGCCATCGGCTGCAATTGCAAAATAGTCGCCCATCATGCCTTTGTGGGTTTTCCAGTACGTACTCTTGCCTGTACCTCCAGGTCCGTAGAACAAAAAGAAGCACTGCTCGCTTTGTGATCCAGTCAGCAGGTAGCCAGAGACCCGCTGTAAATAAGTCATCATCTCCGCATCGCCTTGGGTAACGTCATCCAGGAATTTCATCCAGCGTGGGTAATCGGCGCTGGGATCATAGGCTACGTTTGCGATTTGCGTTAACAGATCTTCCTTGCGGGCCGGGTAAAACTCCATTGTCTGTAGATCCATCGTCCCATTCTGTAGGTTGAGCAGATGCGGATGACGGTCAAAATCGGCTCCATCAATGCTGATGGATGTGCCTGCGCCAGCTTGCGCGAGCATGTCGGATAACTTCTTATGTGCTAGGGAAGCATAACCCCATTTAACCATCCTACCGGCTGCTTCCGTTTCTGACTTCTGCAACTCCACAGCCTCAGTGATAATGTCCAATGCGGTTTGTCGTGCCAGTTCCATCGCCGTGCCTCGGCTGTCTGGACACCACCGCTGGCCATTCCACACGTACCAGCCGAATTTGTCGCGCTGTTTGCAATAACGCACGTCGCTGCCATTTTTTGCTACAAAGCGGGCACCATTGCCAGCGTCAGTCAAACCATAATCGCTGTCGCTGTTCGGTGGGATGATTGTCATCTCCACTGTGGGCCGCTTGTGATTTTGGCCGGCCATCACCGCTTCAATAGCTTTGTCAACTGTGCGCTGAACGTAATCTTCCCGTCGCAACTTATCTCGTGGCGGGGCCTGCTTCAAAAACTCGGCTTTGGTTTTTTCTGGATCACAGCCAACCTGGCGGGCAATTTTGCAGGCGAGCGCAAACTCGGCTGCACTGGTATCGCCAGTACTTGGCTTGCTGGATTTCGGTGCCGGCTTCGGTGCAAACTCGCCAGCCTCTACTCGCTTGAAAAGTTCCGAGACATCCCGCGCTTCAATCGAATCGTGCAGGAATTCAACCTGGCCCGTGCAGGACATAATCTTCTTATCAAAGTACATTTCGACCCAACTACCAGCGGGGTGTGCGTTTTTGGGTATGGTGGCGCGCACCAAGATGTGGAAACCTGTACGACTGGGTGATAGTTCGCTGTAGCTGTTCGTCTGCTGGAGAATCTCCTGTGCCGATGGAAGGACCTCCCCGGTTTCGGGATCACGTACGTGATCAAGATCAATGCAGACAAGTCCGTCAGCGGCTTGCATAGCGTAGGAAGGACCGTCCACGGTGCCAGCACTCACAGCCGCGCAGGATGCCTCGAAGCTGTCCCAATTACCAGGGTTGGTGGAACTGGCGTGCCACAGGCCATTTAACTGATACGGAACTTTGGCGGGATCGTTCGGCTTATTTCCAGGCTCCAACTTGTAGCCAACCCAACTTCTGCGGGCGCGCATCTCGCCAGGAAGGTTATTGAAGATAGCGGTGTCGGTAGCATTAGTGCTGGTAGTGGTCATAGTTGGTGTCCAAGTAAAAACAGGCCGGGAGTGTTGAGCACTCCCGACCCGGACAAAAGACACCACCAACTGCCGACCAAAGCGGTTGGAGCTTTGTTATTGAACTTGTTTTGGGTTTGGTCTCGTTCATAAGGTGTTACCTTTTGTCAGCACCTCCAGGCTCTGTTACGGGATTATCCATTTTCCGGACTCGCGCTTCCATTCCCTGAATTGTTCTGGGTCCATCTCCGCAAATTCCATGATCACCACCGGCTCCCGCGAAGGCTGGTGACGTAGCTCCAAGATGACCTGACTGAAAGCTCGCGGCATCTCCGCCAGGCCCAAGGACCTGGCGCACGCCTGGTGCTCGGCATCAGTGAATACACGTTTCATTGCTACTGCTCCTTTCCCAAAAGGCCACCTTCGTTGGCGACAGTTCGATGATCTTAATTATTTCGCCGTCCGTTTCTCCTTCGCAGCAGATAGCCAAGAATGCGTTGCGTTGTTCGTCCTCCAAAGTCGCGTACAACCTCACCGCTTCAGTAAACCCCGCTATCACTTCGTCGGGTGTGATCTCACGCTTGCCGATTGTCCCTCCCCACACACGAATACCCGCTTCACTGATTTCGATGGGGTACTCCGGACACGCTTTCTTGATCTGCGTTAGCACCTCAGTGGCGAGTCGTTTCGCTTCCCGTATCATTGCTTGCTGCTCTTGATTTGGCATCGTTGTTCTCCTTTGTTCTTCAAACTGTTAAGGTTCGGCGGGGTTGGGTGAGGCTCCACGAGCTTGGCATCTTCCCCTGGAATTCCAACCCATTGCTGGTTGGTCACCGTGAACGTTTCGGTTTTGATTTCCCCATCCGCCGATTTTTCCCCGGCCACGAGTTTGGTTCCACGTAACTCCGCACTCAGCGCGGCGGCGAGATCATGCGTTGACATTTTGTTTTCCTTGAGTCACTGGCCGGTCACCGCCATATCGCGCAGGATTTTCTCCCATGCCTTACGCACAATGAACATAGTCCGATAGCGGCGGTGATCTGGGATAGTCTCGCGTCGTCCCATGATGCGGGCGGCTGGGTCAGTCTCAATCAGTTTTTGAATGGTACGGCGGCAGAACGGCAGATGATATTGCGCTTTGATTTGTGGAACGGTAAGTTCATCGTTAGGCGAAGGCATTGGACGTATCCCTGTAGGGTTTGCTTTTGGGATACGCGGGAAGACTTGAACCGCTTAGGCCGCACACCGGAGATCCGGGGGTTACCGGCCATCCAAGATTTTACGGGGCGAATGTTTCTTGTGGTCACCCGACTTAATCTTGAAAGTTACTATACGCCATTACACGGAAATAATCAAGCGAATAAAAGAAAACCCCCACTTATCGCGGGGGTTACTTGTCCATTTTCCGGACTTACCACTTGCATGGATTCGCCGCCAGCACCGTCATCATGCGCTGTTCAAGACGAGCAGCGCGGGCAGCGACCCAGCGGCTGTAGTGCTGCTCTACCACATGGGCAGTGTCACCGATTAAAGTTCCAATGTCATGCGTCGGCATATCAGCGTTCAAGCACATCAGAACGAACGAATGTCGCCCAAAGCAGTGCGAACCCGCTTTGATTTTTTCGCCGTTCTCATCGCGGATGTCGGCCAGTTCTGCCAGCTTCGTAAACCGCATATGGAACACGTTGACCAAGTTTTTCACTGCGTTTTCATCGGTCGGTAGCTTGTCAATGAACAGGAACGGGCCAGTTTTTTTCGCCCCCTTCAGAACCGCTGCCATCGTTTCAGCACTCAGGTAATTGTGAACCGGCTTGCTCGTCTTGGCCCGTTTCAGCACCATACTAAAAGTACCGTTTGGCATCTTGTCAAAAACATCACGGCGGCAGCACACCGCATCTTTTTCCGCCAGCCCGGTCATTCGCATCAGTATCGCCAGCGACTTCAGGGCCGCTCGATCTTCGTCGGTGGTGCGCCCGTTCAGTTTCGGAAGAGTGTCGAGCAATTTTGAGAACTGGGCATCGTCCAATGCTTTCGGCTCCTGAACCTCATCCCGTTTGATTCTCAAGTCTTTTTTGTCGCACGGCGTTTTCCGTATCTTGTCCTTGCGAACGCAGAAATCAAAGAACGAAATAACCATCATCACTCGTTTGCGGCGGCCAGCGGCGGCTCCTTCCAGCCCATCCCGCCATGCCTGAACATCGTCGGCGGTTACATCACCAATATCTACCAACCCGCGTCCAGCGAGATATTTTGCGAAATTCGTCAGTTCATACTTCCACTGTCTCACCGTGGAACGCTTCACAGGATCGGCACTTTTTTTCTGAACAAACTGGATAACCAAGTCATCAATGACGTAGGAACCGCTCGTGGCGGGCAAGGTCGGCTCGCCTTTGCTGGCAGCTTCAAAAGATGCCATCAGGTCGCGGGCTGCTTTTTCTGCTACGTCACGGTCGCAGGTTTCAGCGGACACGCGGTGTAGCTTGTCAGCCCGGTAGTAGACCAAGGATTTTGGGCAATCACAGCGCGTCTGCGTGTCCTTGGTCAGGTTGTATTTGCATTTGGGGGTGTGCCGCGAGTAGACTCGGACCTTCGGCACGGCACGGCGCTTGCGCCGTAAATGTGGGACGACTGCTGCTGGCGCTGGCGCTTCGGCTGCGGTAACCGTAAGTGAGTTTTCCATGATTTTTCTCCGTTCCCAAATCCTTCCCAAACTTTGCCATAAGTTTACGAAAGCAAACTACATGTACAGCGTACCACACGTCCTAAGTAATTGCAATGGAAGGCTGTTCTTGGTTATGGCGCGGTTGACTTTGGGTAAAGCAGCGGTTCACCGCTGCGATAAAAGGCTCCCTTCCAGAGTAGGCTTTAGCCGCCGAGGGAAAGCTGGGTACCCCGCAGCCAGCTCATCCAGGACGAGCGTCGGCAAACCAAGAACTACTTCCTCTCCAGTATTTCCCGAAGAATCCCATTGCATTCCCGCCAAGACGCGTTTTCACTGTGCGGACTATGCCGCCCGTCCTCGATAAACCGCATCTCCGAGCCAGCGATCGTCGCGTGCGCCCGTTCCATCTCTCCCGGCTCCGTTCGCGGATCGCCTCTCCCGTGCACAAATGTCACCGGCACTTTCAGCTCGCTCAGCCGCCCGTCATATAGATCCTCGCCCAGTTCCTCACTTTGGGCCGCCAGTTTCAACCAGACCCCGCAATTCCGCTGTACTACTTTCTTCCATTGCTCCGCGCCATGATCCGCCACCAGCAACTCTTTTACCTTTTCACTTACCTCCTCCGGATGGGTAGCAAATCGCGTGAAGAAACTCCGCGAGTTCGGCTTGTCACGATAGAAATGAAATGCTTCCAGAATCAGACGCACGCACCGCTCGGGCGCCGCGAGGCCGATCATCGCGGCAATCACCGCTCCGTCGCTGTGTCCCCAAAGAACCGCCCGCTCGATCCCCAGCGCCTCCAGTACACGAAGCGTCTCCTCCGCTGCCCGGCGATGAAAGTCCGTCGGCATCTGCCGCGACAATCGCACCGAGCGCCCGTAGCCGGACCGGTCCGGAATCACAAAGCGAAAGTGCTCCCCAAATGCCTCGATCTGCCGGTCTTCAATTTGGCGATCGATGGGATACACCCCATAACCCCACCCCCCATGTAAGAACACCACCGGCTTTCCGCTGCCTACATCCCGGTAGTGAATCTGAACCGGCCGAACCCCAGCCGCATGCGGCGAGTTTTTCAATTCCACAAACGGCATGTGATCTCGACTTATTTTCGTTGGTGAACTGCGCGCGTCCGCAGGCGCGTAGGGACAGCCGCCCTCGGCTGTCCAGCCGGACGAAGTCCGGCAGACGCGGCGAGCCGCGTCTCTACGGCAGCAGCAGCAACTTCCCCGTAGTCTTCCGCCCTTCAAGATCCCTGTGCGCCTGCTGCACCTGCGCCAGCGGATACACATATTCAATCCGCATCTTGAGTTTGCCATCGCGAATCATGCCAAAGACCGCTCCCGCACGCTGCTGCAACTCCTGCGGAGTAGCAATGTAATTCGCCAGCGAGGGCCGGGTCAAAAAGATCGATCCCTTCTGCGTAAGCACCAGCGGATCAAGCGGCGCGACCGCCCCGCTCGACCCTCCAAACAGCACCATCATGCCTCGCGGACGCAGCAGGTTCAGACCCTTGTCGAACGTAGTCTTGCCCACCGAGTCATACACCACATCCACGCCTTTGCCCCCGGTCAGCCGTTTCGTCTCCGCCTCAAAATCAGCCTGCGTATAAAGAATGACCTCGTCCGCTCCCGCCGCTCGCGCCAGCTTGGCTTTTTCTTCGGTCGAAACCGTCGCAATCACCCGAGCGCCAAGGTTGTGCGCCATCTGCACCAGCAGCAACCCAACTCCACCGGCAGCGGCATGAACCAACGCCGTCTCGCCTTTTTTCAGCGGATAAGTATCATGAGCCAGGTAATGCGCCGTCATCCCCTGCAGCATGGCGGCAGCAGCCTCGCGCTCTCCCACTCCAGCCGGAATCTTTACCAGGCGCTCAGCCGCCACCGCCGCATACTCGGCATAGCTCCCAAGCACCGAGGTGTAAGCCACCCGATCGCCGACCGCCACCTCCCGCACGTCGGAACCCACCGCCGAAACCACGCCCGCCGCTTCCTGACCCAGAACAAACGGCAGCGCCGCCTTGTAACGCCCCTCGCGGTTATAGACGTCGATAAAGTTGACGCCCGCCGCCTGTATCTTCACGACGGCCTCATTCGATTTCGCTTGCGGAACCGGCAAATCCACCAGTTCCATCACTTCCGGACCACCCGTTTGCTTAACCTGTATAGCTTTCATATGCGCCTTTCGATGAATCCGTAACGGCAAACGACTCGCCGCCGGCAACCCGCCCCCTTCAAACCCCCCGGCAAGAGCCCGAAAGGCTCCGATGCCGCTTCCGCCCCAGAATTACTGCACTATTGCATCCCCTGCCAGCCTCGGGTAACATGGCCGACCGGTCCCGAAAGTAACCGGGTTCATGGGTCTTCTGTATCGTTGACCCAACGATTTTTGTGATAGTACCATCTCAATACTGAGGTAAGCTGATTTGCGCTCGGAAGCGGTGCGGTAAGTTTTTGAAAATATGAGGTTTTTTTCGAACTCGTATCTCGCGATCATTCTCTCGGCCCCATTAGCGGCGACCCTCGCCTGCCAGAGTGCCCAGAAAACTTCCTTCATGCCTCCCGCCCAGTCTCAGGCGCCCGCCCTGATGGCGGCCAACCGCGCGCCTGATCCGCATCAGCAGAGACCCGCCGCCGCTGATCCCCAATCGAAGCCGCAGGTGCCGCAGGCGCTCGAGGTCGATCCCATAGGCGACCTTATCGCCCGCGTCGAAAAAGAATACCAGTCAGGCCAGGACAACTATCGCGCCGGCCACCTCGAAGCCGCGAAGCAGAATTTCGACTCCGCCTTCAACCAACTCCTCGGCAGCGGATTCGATCTCCGCTCCGATTCTAACGGGGAC
The DNA here is from genome assembly GCA_963779995.1 of uncultured Acidobacteriaceae bacterium. Taxonomy (GTDB): domain Bacteria; phylum Acidobacteriota; class Terriglobia; order Terriglobales; family Acidobacteriaceae; genus Acidiflorens. The sequence goes on from CAVZZY010000005.1 coordinate 563,750, forward strand.
GACCGCCTCGCCCGCGAGCTCGAGCGCATTCTGGACGGCATCAACACCCTGGAACTAGCCGCCCTCGAGCAAGGCGACGGCTTCGCCGCGCAAAAGTCGGAACCGGCTCCCATCGACGAGGCCAACGAACTCACCTTCCCGGTCGACGCCAACGTCAAGGCGAAAGCCGAGGCCGAACTGAAATCCACCCAATCCGACCTGCCGCTGGCCATGACCGACCAGGTAGCCGGCTACATCAATTACTTCTCCACCCGTGGACGAGGCACCCTGGAACGAGCTCTAGCGCGCTCCGGCCGCTACGAGGATATGATCCGCCGCACCCTGCAAGAAGAGGGAGTGCCGCAAGACCTGATCTATCTGGCGCAGGCGGAATCCGGCTTCCATCCCCTGGCCGTTTCCCGAGCCGGCGCCCGAGGCATGTGGCAATTCATGGGCAGCCGCGCAAAAGGCTACGGCCTGGAGCGCAACTGGTGGGTAGATGACCGCCAGGATCCCGAAAAGGCCACCCGAGCCGCCGCCCACCATCTAAAAGATCTCTACAACGAGTTCGGAGACTGGTACCTGGCCATGGCCGCCTACAACTCCGGACCAGGCACCGTCCAGAACGCCGTCAAGCGCACCGGCTACGCCGATTTCTGGGAACTCTACCACCGCAACGTGTTGCCCAAGGAAACCCGCAACTACGTTCCCATCATAGTGGCCGTAACCATCATGGCCAAGAATCCCGAGCAATACGGACTGGATTCGGTGGTAAAGGATAAGCCCGTTCCCTACGACACCATCAAGATCGACTACCCCATCGATCTCCGCCTCGCCGCCGAGTGCGTGGATGCCACCACCTCCGACCTCCTCGACCTCAACCCCAGCCTGCTCCGCCTGACCACCCCGAAATTTCCCGGAAATGAAGGCAGCTTCGAACTCCACGTCCCCGCCGGAACCGCCGCCAGGTTTCAAACCGCCGTAGCCGCGATCCCAGTCGACAAGCGAGTCTCCTGGCGTTATCACAAGGTGCAAGAAGGAGAAACCCTGGCCTCCCTAGCCCGCACCTATCACACCACCCCAACCGCCATAGCCGAAGCCAATGACCTGAGCACCAGTTCGAAAGAAGCTGCGAAAGAAGACTCGAAAGAAGAAGTTTCCGAAGAGGCTTCGAATGCGCGTTCGTATAATGCGCGTTTGTATAGGGTTTCGTACAATGAAGCGCTCGCGCCCGAAAGCCGTCTGATCATCCCCATCGCCCCCGGCAAGCAAACCGATACCAGCACCTACGCCCACACGACCCTGCGTTACAAGGTGCGCAAAGGCGATACGGCGGAGTCTGTAGCCGAGAATTTCGGAGTCTCCGTCAAAATGCTGCGCGGATGGAACCACCTGAAAGGCAGCAGCCTGGCCGGAAGAAAGGTCTTGTACGTTCACCTGCCCGTTGCGCCCCAACCGGGAGAAAGAGCGAGAGAAACGCAGGTAGCCAGCAAAAGTTCAAGCCGAAAGAGTTGTAGAGACGGGGCTTGCCCCGTCTCCGGAGCCAACCGACCGCATCACCCCGCCGGAACCCAAACGGCCGCGGCCAGCCGATCGTCCAAAGGAACTTCCAGCGCAGCCGTCCACGCCCCCGTGAAGCATCACAAGGTCAAGCAAGGCGAGACCCTGTATTCCATCGCCAACTCCTACAACACCACCGTCTCCGCCCTAAAGAAAGACAACCGCAATATCGCTGCCTTGCGGCCGGGAATGATTCTCGTCATCCGCGCTGTCCGCTAAGCGTTAAATTCCCGACCTGAACCTTGTCGTTCTCATCCACGAAATGTGCGAACTTGGCATTGATCCTGTGTTCTGGCCGAACACTGCAAGTGTCTAAAACCTCGAATACAAAGAACTCACAAACGCTGCGCACATTACTTCGATCCTTTCGCACCAACTACAAGTACGAAAGTCGAATCAGGGAAAAAATTAGATTCCATCGGCGCGAGTGGTGCTGAAACGTCTGCGTTTCCTAGGATTGTGCTCAAAGCCCTTGCAGAAGGATCGGGGTTCTTCATATCTCTTACTCCTACCCAGACTCCAAATACATTCGGCCTAAGGCCGGGAATCGGTAAATCCAAATTAGCGCCACATCCTGCACTCTGAAGAGCATTTATAAACTCGTAGGCGTGTCGTTTGGCTTCATCGCTTGAAGCCGTGACATGAATAAAAGACATTGCGGCGCACGCAGCCTTGGCCGCTTCTATGTCGGCGATCTGCTTGGGTGCTAGGTGTCGATCAGTATCGACGTTAATCTGTCCTGCAGTTACTCCCCCTGTTTGGCCGGACGATACCGCGCAATTCCCGCCCCCGCAATCTTGCAAAATCGCGGGCGGGGGAGTGTTTGGCGCTTCATGTGGCACTTTTCCGCGCGTTGAGCTAGCGCCGTTAGCGCCAGTATTTCGACTATTAGATGACTGGCCCTGCGTCGTAAGCGGTGAGGTCATCTGAGCAATCTCAGCAGGCGTGGATGATTGGTAGGCTTTTTGGGGCGGCTTCTCAGTTAATTTCTTGAGGATTGATGGGCCGAAAAATCCCAGCGCGAAGGTGACAATAGGGATAATTATGATCGTGGCTAACGAGCGATACTTGGATAGACAAAATTCCATAAAATCCATAAAGCCGCAAAAATCCTCCCCCGCCAGACTGGTCTTAATAAATCTCTTGCCGTCTTCCCGCAGAAAAGTATCAATAAATTTCTCGGCAATGCACGACTCCAAGAGGGAATGAATTTGTTGTAATTTCTCGATCCTGTGCTGTTCGCTCCAGAATCGTGCTCGCCACAAATGCTCGACTGTTTGCTGCGCGAAAGCGCCCTTAGAAACCCACATCGTTCCTTCCCTTGAGACAAAGCCGTCTCCTTGCTTTCCGATATGGCTTAGACACTCCTTACGCAGTCGGCGCACCAAACGCCATTTCTTGAAAAGTCTTAGCATGTCATGAAGGATATGCTTTTCGGGGGTCGAAACAAGAGGTTCAGGTTCTTGCACAAGAACCCCACTTGGCTGCACAGGAATCAGGCATTGAGGATGCCTTTCTGTGGCGGGTGGCCCGGACTTCGCGTTCACCTAGCGCTGATGGGTGCCCCGTCCAAGCTTCGCTTGGGCGGGTCCTTTGACTTTTTTCATCACACCCAACCAGTGAGCCCCATCACAGACATCCAGCCCAACCGATGCGACAATGTTTACTGAAAGGGCAATGAGTAAGTGTGCCCGTCTCCAGAGACGGACCGCGAACCCGCCCAAGCCCGTTTGCCAATGGCTCTTTGATAAACAAAGATAAACAAAAGTTGAGGCGATGATTGGACGCCAACCCGCCGCCGAAGCCCTGAAAAAGCGAAAATTGGGCTTTGCACAAGAAGTGCCATTAAATCAGGAATTTAAGTGCAGATCTCGGAGTTTGTGTGCAGCTTTGTTATTCATGGCGGTTATAGTCGGGTTGTTGTATACGTGTGGGGCTGTGGCCCGCCGCGCTGTCTTGATCAGTTGTATAAAAACCAAACCAAGTCTCTCGCAATTTGTCTTTGGGTGTAAATATGTCGCGGTATCTAACCACGCCATATATCAGGATAAATTTGTTCCCCGGTCTACCCGAGGCATAGAGCCTGTAGTTTCTGTCCTTCCGAGAACCGTTGACGTCGGTTTTCGCAAGAGGTATCAACTCCCTGTCAATTTCCGAATCATTCACCGCGCTGATATCTGGGCCGCGAAAACCATCAGATATCTCGGCCTTAACTATGCGCTCAACAATCGAAGCGGGGGAATGTCCGCGATTCGAGCAAATGAAATTAACGAATATCTCGGTTTTATCCCCAACAATTTTAAGATGGCTGGAACCCGGTACCCATTCTACAAACACTTCGACCAAGGAGCAGTTGCTGTTAACCAACGCCTTGGCGTTATCCATTGCCGCTTGGGCGAGCTTAGCGAGATGGGCGTCATGCTTCTGCATCCAGCCCTCGTGCTTTTCAAGAATATCGGCCTGCTTCTTGAGAATCTGGGCCTGTCGTATTCCAACCACGACCAATCCGCCTGTCAGGAGTACGAGAAGCCCATCGAATATTACTTTTGCGGTTTCATTCCCGCTTTCTTGTTGGGAATTGTAGGTGAACTGAGTACCGGACGCGTTATCAGAGTAGCCAGAGTCGGGAGACTCTTGTGCGCGCTCTGGTGGGCGTACTGGGCCTTGGGTGTTGCGGGTGCTGCTGGTCTGATTGCTGGCGGTGTGGTTTTGAGGTGCTGATAGTAATAGAAGCCAGAGCACCGAAATTGCAAGCATGGCCGCTAGTTTACGCTCGATTGCGGCCAGAAAACAGGATCAATGCCGAGTTCACACATTTCGTGGATGAGAACGACAAGGTTATGACACAGGATTTTACAAAGCGTTTCGTTGACCATCGCGGTATCGGTCTTGCTGCGGAGCGAGTCACCGAATTTCCGCTTCATCATCGAGAACGTAGATTCCACGTTGCTGCGCTTGTGGTAGTGCTGCAAGAATTCCTGTTTGCGGAAATTGAAATAGTGATACATCTGCGCCCATGCTCCACCGCCAAGCCCCTTGTCGGTCTCCTTCATGGAGATGAACGGCACAGCTCCGAACTTGGTGATGATTTCTACGTTGTTCTTACTCGAATACCCCTTGTCGGCGGAAACCTCGTTCATCGTGAAGTTCTGTGCGGTAGCGGATACCAACGCGGGAAGCAGTCTGGAATCGTTGGCGTGCTGGCCTTCAATCTCCACGGCGGTCACAATGTTTGTCTTGACTCCGCACATGAGATGAACCTTGACCCAATCCTGTTTAACTCGCTCCTTCCCGTACTTCACATCAAACCAGCGAGTGAATCGGCAAGTTGTGAAGCCCGAAGAATCGGCGGCGAAATCAGTTTCGACAGATTGCAGGGGCAGACTGCTTTGGATAATCAGGTCACGGAGAATCGGAGTCAGATCGGGATTCTCAAGGTAGTTGGAAATACTATTGAAGTGCGGCACCTTGGAGATGTACCCGCGAACGTGGGCTTCCCGAAGATCGCTCATAAAGCGGCGCTGAGAGATTGTGGAGTAAACCTTGAATGTGACGTTGAATACTGCGTCCGAGAGCGGCAATCTAGGACGACCATTCTTGGCGGGGAAAACGGGGAGACCGGAGCACAGGTCGGCAAGCAGTGCGAGGAATTTATCCTGCTCGCCAGTTTGGGCCTGATTGTAAGCGGTCCAGTTTTGCGGATAGGTAGTTTTCTCCTCCGCCGCGAACGTCACGCTCTTTGTGACCGTGGTAGTGCCGTCCGCATTTTGTTCCTGCTTTATCTGCATAACGCACGCCGCAACAATGTGCTTGCACGCCTGGCCCCGACGTTCAAAATCGGCACACTCGCACGTCGCAAACTTGCTAGTCAATTGCACGCGGTACAACTTGCTTCCCGTTTGCGAAGGAACCCACCACCATCCATCACGCTTACGGATGGTCCGCGTTTCCGCCAGTTCCATGCCGCGAATCTGTCTCAGGTCCATAATCATCACCCGAGAAATATATTACTAAATAGGTATATATTAGTCAAGGGAAAAATGCACCTTGACAATATATTATTATCGAGTATATTATTTCGGTCATGGCGATGGTTACGGTCAAACAAAAGGGGTATAGGTGCAATCGCTGCTCACACGAGTGGATACCCCGAAAGAGCACAGACGGCGAACCGGGAGTTTGCCCCAAGTGCAAATCGCCGTACTGGAACAAACCACGCAAATATAAACTCAAAGCGCGATAATGGTTTGGCGGAAGGGCAGGGGGTCGAACCCACGGCGTGTGAGCGCCGTTCGGAGTTTTGCAGACTCCTAGCTGCCAGCAGCATTGCCCTTCCGTTAAATGATGCGAGTGGGAGATGCGCCTCAATAACGTCCTTCCACTCGCATTGCAAAAATCACTTAGTCCTCCTTCTCGCTCTCTTCTGCATCGAAATCAATTTCTTCGGTGCTGAATGGCGCACTGTCGCGAATACCCAGAGAAGTGAGAACCGCCTCCATTGCAGTATTTTTAGAACGGATTTTTTTCGGTGCCTTCTTGCAGCGATAAGCGGTAACTTCGTCTATCTCTGTGCTTTCTATATTGGGGGACTTGAATCTCTTGAGCGTAGTCGAGACGCTGGAAAGAGGATTCGAGGTATAGCGGCTGAAATCGAATCCAGCATCGCGGAGCGCATCGCGGACTTGAGCGACCGTAAACCATCGCTTAGGAGAATGCTCCAAGACATTACGGATTGCATCGGCCAAACCAGCGCGGTTCTGGCTATCAGAATTGTCCACGTAGGCCAGCAATTTTTCCATTCTTTGGCGTTCGTCGTCGGGCAGCATATTGACGGTCGCACGCACAAACTGTCGAGTCTTGGAAATATTCAATTCTGTATCGTCGCGTTGCTGGATAAGAGAGCGCAGCCTTTGAATTTCTCTCACGAGTATTTTGCGATATTGTGGATCAGTCATAATGTTGAGACGAATTATAGACATGTCTGTACATACCTGTCAAGGGGGTATTTTCTGTGAAGAACAGATGGGACGAGGCTATCCAAGATGCCAAAGCGAAGCTATCTGCCTTACGTAAAACATTGAAGTATTTTGAGGAGATGAAGAAGAGGGGAGAGCCGTGGCCGCTTGAGCGGGACAGTATTAGCAAGGCAAGTGGTAGGCTTTATGGCGGCAGGAGGGGGGCATGAAACCGATTATTTGTCTTGTCCTGTTCGCACTGTGCCTTGCGTCAGCGTCTCACGGGCAGAAGAAATCTGTCCCGAATTCATCGCTCAAGGAAACTGTCACTTGGATGGAGAACTTTACTTGGGCGCACGGTATCAGAACGCTCAATACCGGACAAGTACGGCATGACGCTATCCATTCCGAAAGCGAATGTGTTGTTGTGGACGAAATCAGTGTCTCAAGTGTGAAAAATGAGGCGCAGCCGTCAGTGACAATCGTTACTTTATCCTTGTCCGATCTTGCGCCGAATGCTGTGCGATTGGAAATAGACAAGAGCGAAGAAAGTTATGCGGTGGAGTTCGAGCGATCAGATGCGTCTGCCAAAATTGAGATGCAAACCGAGACGAGCGACGGGAAAAAACAGACGTACTGGATTGCCCAAGAACAAATGTTCTTTGACTCTGAAGATTCCGCTAAGAGGTTTTCCCGTGCGCTCATACGAGCAATAAATCTTTGTGGGGGGAAACCAGCCCCATATTGATCGTTGGGAATGCCTATATGACAGTGGAAAAAGCGTGCTTCATTTTGCCGTCCGATATTAAAGCGATCCGAATAACCTGTACTAAATGTGGTACGGCGACCCTCGTCCCTCTGTCTTATGCTCTTGAGTTGGGAGCGGTCTTGGAGCGCAACTGTGTGGTGTGCGGATCATCGACCGGATTCAAGCGCGACACTACCGAATGGAGCGGTATGGTTCTGCTTGTGGAGAAACTAGGGAAGCTGTCCGAGACTATGAAATCCAGAGAGATTTCGTGCAGCTTTCAGATTGAATGCCCGACAGGATAAGGTTTTTGTGCAGGATGGTAAGTTGTTGTGCAGAAAGGTTTATATGTGCAAAGCCCGAAAATTGAAGCTAAGTTCTTATTCCTGAATACTTTACCTATAAGTCCCTATTCTTGAATACTTTGCGGAGACTCCCCGCTAACCCGATGATCCTAATATGTTTAAAAGGGGGGTAGGGGGGGTAGGGGGGGGTACCCATACCAGTAGGTTATTACCTTGAGAGTAAATAGGAAAAATCCGCAGTCTCCCGCAGCCGATTTTGGTTCTCAGCTCCCAGTTCTAACTGAAAAACCAAGCTCTATGGCTCTGACTGAGAGCTGAGAACTGAGAGCTGAGAGCTGGCCTTATCCCATCAGCAGCCCGCCATTCACGTTGAGCACATGCCCCGTGATGTAGGAAGCATCGTCGGAAGCCAGAAAGCACACCGCGCTGGCAACGTCCTCCGGCAAGCCGACCCGTCCCAGCGGAATCGACTTCACCGCATTCTGTTTGAATTCGTCGCTCAGAACCGCCGTCATCCCGGTCTCAATAAATCCCGGAGCGACCGCGTTGCAAGTAATGTTGCGCGAAGCCACCTCGCGAGCCATCGCCATAGTCAGCCCGATCAGTCCGGCTTTTGAAGCCGCGTAATTCGTCTGTCCCGCTTGCCCCATCTGCCCGAAGACGCTGGTGATGTTGATAATCCGTCCCCAGCGCTGCTTGAGCATCGAACCAATCACCTGCTGGATGCAGAGATAAGCGGAAGTCAGATTAGTATTCAGCACCGAGTCCCAGTCCGCGCGCTTCATGCGCATAACCAGCTGGTCGCGAGTGATGCCGGCGTTGTTCACCAGGATGTCGATCTTGCCCAATTGCCCAAGCGCCGCTTTGATCCCGGACTTAACCTGCTCTTCGTCCGCGACGTCCATAACGAAAGCCGCAGCCTTGCCTCCAGCAGCGGCGATCTGCGCGGCCAGTTCCTCCAGCTTCTGCCGGTTGCGCGCCGCCAAGGCAACCGTCGCGCCCTCCCGCGCTAGGGCCAGCGCGCAGGCGTGACCAATTCCCTGCGACGCTCCCGTAACCAGCGCGACTCGCCCCTCGAGTTTCATGAGTGCTCCTTGTGCTTAGGAACCCAACCTGGGAACGGATGTGTAGAACGGAGGATTATAACCGCAGAACCTCAGCCCGCTTGCTTTGCCGCACGGCCGAGCGGAGACGCCCCGAGAATCCTTTCAATCCTTTCGACCAGCGTCCGCCTTGAATATGGCTTCGCCAGAAAATACGTGCGCGATTCGGGGGCTTCCATGTCGTACTCCGGGTTGCTGTAGCCCGATGTCACCAGGACCGCAAGCTCTGGTGAATGCTCGCGCAGATCCTGCCCCAACTGCTGTCCTGTCCTTCCCGGAAGCACCATGTCGGTGATCACCAGATCGATTCCGCACTTGCATTCTGCGTAAACCTTCATCGCATCTTGCGCATCCTCGGCGGGCAGAACTTCAAAGCCCGCGCTTTCCAGAATGCTGCAAGTCGCCTCGCGTACAAAGGGTTCGTCCTCAACCAGCAGAATCGTGCGCCGCCGGGCCCGATCGTTTTTGGGGCGATCGTTCGTGTATGCGAATGGCTGAAGAGTCATAGCAACCTCCAGTGCACTTTGCTTACAACTCCTCTTCAGCAATTGCACAGCCCCGGCGTCTTCGGGGAATCGGCGCGTTCCGCACCAAGGTCTCTGCGGTTCGAAATATGTTCGGAATCTACTTCGGGGCGGTAAGAATCGTCTGCTTCGGATCGAGCACAATCTTGCGTACGCCGCTCGGCGCGATCAGCCGGAACCCCGTCTCCCGGCCATCCGCCAGCACTTCGCCGAGAAACACGAGCGCGTTGCCCGCCGTCTCGCCATACACCGGAACCGCCGTGACCAGATCGTCGGGTACGTCCTTTTGTACGATCACGCCAGTAACCGTGGTCACGCCAGTTTTCTCCGTGATGCGAATTTCGCGCGCTTCCAGTTCCGGTATCGCCGTACCTTCGATCCAACCCTGCAAGAACCAGTCCAGGTTTGGACGTTTCTCGTACCAAAGCGGGCGTGGCAGTTCCTCTGCGAAAACCTGCACCAGTTCCCGCGTGCTTATGCTCTTTCCCGCATACCGCTCCCTGATTTTCCGGAGAGCGCGGAAGAAAGGCTCATCTGAATCCGCGGCGGGATTCGCGCGCCCTTTCCGGGAACGGGATACCGCTTCGGCATCGTGCAGCGTGGAATCGCGGAACCTGGAATCGCGTAGCAGTGCATCGCGTAGCATGGATCGCAGCATGTGAAACAGCCACGTGCCTCTTTCGTAACTGATCGCCTCGTAGCCTCCGGGAAAATGCGACGACTCCAGCCGTGGCCCCAGCGTCACTGGTCCGGCGTCGCGCAGCCGTTCTCCATCTTTGTTCTTACTCAGAAGATCGCGGCGGTACTTTTCCAGAACCTGCCGGAATTGCGTGGGGTTCTGTTGCTCCAGCAACATCAGCGCCGAATAGTTTGCCAGTCCTTCTGATATCCACTGATCGCGATAGCTCTTCCACAGCACCAGATCGCCCCACCACTGGTGCGCCGTCTCGTGGACCAACACCTGGTTGTCGAGTTCGCGAGTCACCGGGTCCAGTCGCAGATCCGTCTGCTCCTGCGGACTGAGAAACGCAAAGCTCGACAGAAACACCAGTCCGGGCCATCCCTGGCTCAAATTGCCCGGCATCTGCGTCAGCGCCAGCGAACCATAGGGATACGGCCCAAACCATTGCGAGAAACTCTCAATTGCCTTCGCCGCTCTATTGGCCACCGCCTGCACATTGCGCGCCGGCGACGGAGGCGCCGGAGTCAGCACGATCGATTCATTCGATCTCGATCTCCCCGGGGAAACAGCGGGAACACCCGGCTGCTCGATCACCTCCGGTGGTGCCTTGGGAAACGATTTCTCAACCCCCTTGGTGCCGTACGCCTCCACCAGAATGTTCCCCGCCTTCGCCTCGGCGCGAACGTACTTGCCCAGGTTGAACCCCGCCACCGGAATCGGCCGCTCTGAGGTCCAACGCGAAACTTTCTCCAGCCCGGCTTCGTCTTTGTCGCTGCCCGCAGGCGATATCTGTTTTCCCGTCGCCACCAGCGTCCAGTTCGCCGGATAGTGAAACTCCATCTCGAACTGCGCTGGGCTCAAACCGAAATTCGGATACCAGGTGCCGCGCTCGCCCACATACAGCAATCCGTTCCCGGCCTCCGACAGAACCTCGCCCGCATAGGTAAAGCGCAGTCTCAGTTCCTGCCCGGGCAAGAGCGGAGCGGGAAATACGACCGCCACCAGATCGTTCCCTTTTCGCCGCAACTCGGAGCCTTCAATCGCCTGGTTCTGGATGAAATCCACTGCTCTCCCATCCGCCTCGACCGCATCAATCTTCAGATAGCGCGACAACTCAAACAGCAGCGTCCTTTCTCCTCCGCCGCGAATTCGAAGCTTCAGCTCCGTGGATGCTCGCAACATAGTCGGAGGCAGCACCGATGCTCGAATCCGGAAAGTCGTGATCGAGACATCAACCGGCGGGGGAACCCTGGTCGGGCTGCCCCTACCGGGCGCAAATGAAGTCCAGATATCGAAAAACGAGATGCCGTCTTTCACCCGCGGCTGCCCCGCCCACAACGGCTCTGGGCTGGCGGCGTCCCAGAACACTTCGAAGTCACCCAGTTTCTTGCCCAGCAAATGCGCGTGCAGCAAGGGCGGAAATTTTCGAGCCAATTCGCTCCCACCCTCGCGCCCACCGGGGGAGGGAAGAAAATGACTGAAGTCCAGCAGCAAGCGCAGGGCATCAAACTCCGCCAGACTGCGGCTGGCGTCGCTCCATCGTGTTATGAATTCCGCGCCCTCGGGCGTCGGCGTTAGAAAGCGCTGCAAGAGCGCCGCCGTGTCGTCGTTGAAGCGCAGATATCCCGAGGTGAACTGCTCTTCAAGAATTGCCATCCCCGTAAACAGCGCCAACGATCCGCGCTCCACCGGGTTCGGTGGCCGCAGCCTTATCTCGCCCTCACCCTCGAAGAATGCGCCTGTGATCCGCCCGCAAATGTCTTCCGTAAAGGCCAGCGTGCCGTCGTCGAAATCGAGGTGGAGATTAGGCCGGTCAATCGAGGCGGCCCGAACCTGGTAGACGCGTTGCGGATCGAGTCCTACGGAACGGATCCTCGCGTAGAGCCCGCTGGTGGTTTGGGGACAGCCGGGGCCCGCTGCCTGCGGCCAAGCTGTCGCCGCCACGAAGCACCATGCCAACCCGATCATGCGCAGCGACCAAAGCAGATCTGGCCTCATTAATGGTTCCCAGTTCTTAGAAAAACCCAGGGCCGCCGGTGCCACTGAGAACTGAGAACCGGGAACTGACAACTCCTTTCAATTGCTTCGTTGCCCGGCCCGAGGTTGCCGCCCGGTTCCAGCACCTTGGTCATCTTACCGACCCTGCTCTCGGTTGCTAGAATCAGCCGAGTGCGAGCCCTCGTCCTTATTCTAGTGCTTCTCGCGGCGCTGCCCGCGGGCGCCGACGTCATCCATCTTAAGAATGGACGCGTTATCTGGGCCGACCAGGTCCGCGAAACCAAAGACCGCGTCGAGTATGACCTCGGCGAAGACACCTACGCCATCCCGAAATCCTCGGTCGAGCGCATAGAGGCGGGAGGCCTTGCTCCTGTGCACGCCGGTTCTGTAGCATCCGCCGGAGCACCCAGCGACGCCCCGGACATTACCCCACCCGCGCCTTCATTTCACCACGAAGCCGACGTAGCCGAGAAAGTGATTCGCGACGGCAAAGTCGATACCGATGCACTCGCGAGCCTGGGACAAGCATCCAATCCCGAACTCGCTGCCACCGCCTACTTCCTCGCCGGCAAGCACGAATCCGATCACGGCAACTTCCCCCAGGCGCGGCGCTATTACGAATCCGCGCTGCGCTTCCAGCCGGACAACTCCACTTTGCTGATCTACTACGCTGCCACCCTGATGCGCACCGGCCATGCCGCGGAAGCTCTCGCCTACGCGCAACACGCCGCCAGCATTGCTCCCGAGTCACCCGACGCCATTGCCATGCTGGGGTTCGTTCAATTCGCCAGCGACCATACGCCCGATGCCATTCGCTCCTGGAAGAAGTCGCTGGCCCTGCGTCCCGACGCCACCGTCAGCCAATACCTTGCTCGCGCCGAACGCGAATCGACGGCCGAATCGGATTTCTTGCAGCGCGAAAGCAGCCACTTCAACCTCCACTTCGAAGGCAAGGACACCTCCGAGACCTTTCGCCGCGACCTGCTGGCCACTCTCGACTCGGAGTATGACGACCTGGTGCGCGACCTCGGCTACTCGCCCCGCAACAACATCGCCGTCACGCTTTACACGCAGCAGGCGTTCTTCGACGTTACCCGTGCGCCTTCCTGGAGCGGCGCCATCAACGATGGCAAGCTGCGAATCCCGATCAGCGGCGTCCAGAGCGTCACGCCCGAACTGGCTCGCGTCCTCAAACATGAACTGACTCACTCTTTCGTCTCGCAGATGTCCGGCAACCGCTGCCCCACCTGGCTGAACGAAGGCATCGCACAAATCGAAGAGGGTAAGTCGTCCGCTTCCAGCGGACGCCAACTGGCTCGGCTCTTCGCCTCCGGAAATGAGATTCCGTTCAATGTGCTCGAAGGCAGTTTCATGAGCTTCTCCGCTCCCGAAGCCACCCTTGCCTACGCCGAGTCTTTAGCCGCCACCGAATACATTCGCGACGCCTATGGCATGAGCGAAATCGCGCGCATCCTGGAACGCCTGTCGCAAGGCAGCTCCACCGAGGCCGCTTTGCGCGCCACTGTTCACTCCGATTACCGCCAACTCCGCGACGAAATGACGAGCAAACTAAAAGGAAGATACGGCGAATAAAGTCGTGCGGTGCGGACACTCCTATCCGCGGGGGCGGTTAATAACTCCGACTCACCAAGATTTCCGGGAAAAACAGCTGTCATTCGTCACTGCTTCGACCGGTACTTTTGAGTTACACTCCTCGGTCGATTAATGGCCCGTGTCTTTTGAGACGGCGCTTTTGGATGCCCGTCGGAGTTGTAACAACAGGAGGGAAGTAATGAATCGCGAGTTAGGACGGACCCGTGCTGCAGCGTTGATAGTAATCGTCGGACTTCTTACAGCAAATGGCTGGTGTCAGAAGATTACGAAAATTGATCGGGAAAGGGCGCAGACCATGCTCCGCGAGATATCCTCCGACATCAAAAAACATTATTACGATCCTAAGCTTCACGGGGTGGATTGGGACGCCAAGGTCGAAGAGATGAGGCAGAGAATCAACGCAAGCGAGTCGATGACTCAGGCCTTCTCGGAAGTAGCAGCTGCGCTAGATTCCCTCAACGACTCCCACACCTTCTTTGTCCCACCGACCTACGTCAAACGGCACGACTACGGCTGGCTGGCACAGGTGATCGGGGACCGCTGCTTTGTCGTTAGGGTTAAGCCAGGCAGCGTCGCGGAAAAAAAGGGCATGAAGCCGGGCGACGAGTTGGTAGCGCTGGAAGGCTACACTCCGAATCGAGGAAACTTCTGGAAGATGGAATACGTTTATAACACGCTGCCCGAAGAATGGCCTGACACTGGACTTGCGCGATCCGGCCGGTAAGCAGCGCAGACTGGACGTTGCCGCCACCGAAAAAGAAACGAAGCGCGTCATGGATCTGACCGGTATGGACAACGGCAATGATATGTGGGACCTGATCCGGCAAGAGGAGAGCGACCAACATCTTGGACGTGCCCGATTCGCCGAATTGAGCGACGACGTCGGTATCTTGAAGTTTCCGGAATTCGACTTTACCGAGTCGGAGATCGACGGCATGGTCGGCAAAGCGCGCAAGCACAAGGCGCTCATCCTCGATCTGCGCGGGAACCCCGGTGGCAGCGTCGAAACCCTTAAGTATCTGATCGGCGGCTGCTTCGAAAAGGAAATAAAGATCGGAGACCGCATCGGCAGATCGGAGCAGAAACCGATGGTCGCCAAGCTCCATGGCCATCCATTCACTGGCAAGCTCGTGGTGCTGGTGGACAGCAAGTCTGCCTCGGCCGCAGAGCTCTTCGCCCGTGTGGTGCAGATCGAAAAGCGAGGAACCGTTCTGGGAGACCTTAGCTCCGGAAGTGTGATGGAAGCGAAGCACTACAGTTACAAGGCTGGAATCGATACCGTGGTTTTCTACGGGGCATCGATTACGGACGCGGATATCGTCATGACCGACGGTAAGAGCCTCGAACACAACGGCGTGGTGCCAGACGAAATTATGTTGCCATCGGCCGAAGACCTCGCCAATGGCCGCGATCCGGTACTGGCCCGCGCGGTGGAGAAAGTCGGCGGAAAACTTGATCCGGAAGCAGCCGGAAAATTGTTCCCGTACGAATGGGCAAAGTTTTGAGTTCGTCGGGCGGCCGTGAGTTCGGTCTCTCGCGACCTTACTTCGGATTAAAAGTGCGCGCCTAGCACTTTCCGCTCATTGCCCCGACCCAAACTTTGTGCTAATTTCGCACCTCATGTCGCTCCTTTCAAAGCTGGGGTTCGGCTCAAAGACGGCGGGAGTTTCCGAAATCGTCCAGGCGCACCCCCCCGCGCTCCAGAGCGCTAACCTCGCGGTCGCGTATTTTTCCTCGCGCTCCGGAGGCGACCTGCACGATTTCCTCCGGGTCGGGACGCATCGCGTTCTTTTCGGATTGCTCGACGTTGCTGGCAAGCGCGCGACTAGCGGCCCCGTGCTGCAAGCCGCGCAGGCTTGTTTCCGCTCGTCGGGCGAACAACTCTTCGCGACCACCGAACTGAACGAATCGGACGCGATGATCGAACTGTCGCGCCGTCTGAATCTCGAGATTATGCGCGCGGCCGGAGGGGTGCGCAGTTGCC
Organism: uncultured Acidobacteriaceae bacterium; assembly: GCA_963779995.1. GTDB lineage: Bacteria > Acidobacteriota > Terriglobia > Terriglobales > Acidobacteriaceae > Acidiflorens. The sequence continues at coordinate 579,202 of CAVZZY010000005.1, forward strand.
CAGCCTTCGCCGGCTGCTACAACGAGGAACTGGGCACGGTTTGCTACGTGAATGCGGGCCACACTCCCGGCCTGCTGCGCGATGACGCTAGCGTCATCGAACTGCCCGCGACGGGCCTGCCACTTGGGTTGTTCTCGCTGGCCCCGACGGACGCCCGCATCGTCGGCCTGGGACCAAAGGGTTTGCTGGCGGTAGTCTCCCGTGGAGTGGTGGAGGCCGAGTCGAAGAACGCCGAATTCGGTCTGGAGGGAGTAAAGAGCGTGATGCAGGCGGGACCCTCTTCGGCCAGAGATCTTTCCCAGAGCATCCTGCAGAGCGTGCAGGAGTTCATGCACATGGCTCCAAAGCACAACGACGTGACCGCACTGACGCTCACACGAGCAGCTTAGCGACCCGCTCCATTGGCCTCCATGCCGCTTGCGGCGTAAAATAGAAAACAAATTCCTCGGGTGCTGCCCAGGTTTCAAGAGAAATTTTTGAGAGAGCCCTAATGAAGAAGACCAGACTTCCCTTGCTGTTGGCGGTTGGGTTTGCGGTGTTGCTCCCATCCCTTTCGCCGGCCGATACCGTGGTCGAAGAGATTGTCGCCCGGGTAAACAACGAAATCATCACGCGCTCGGAATACATCCGCAGCCGCGATCAGCTCAAGCAGGAAGTTCAGCAGCAGGACCCGGTTAACGCCGACCGCATTTTCGCCGAAAAGCAACGCGACGTTCTGCGCGATCTGATTGACCAGCAACTCCTGCTGCAAAAAGGCAAGGATCTCGGCATCACCGGCGACACCGAGCTCATCAAGCGCCTCGATGAAATGCGCAAGCAGATGAACCTCGAAACCATGGAAGACCTGGAGAAGGCGGCAGAGGCGCAGGGAGCTTCGTATGAAGACTTCAAGCAGACCATGCGCAACCAGATCATCACGCAGCGGGTGATTGGGCAGGAAGTGGGCTCGAAACTGGCCATGAACAAGGACGACGAGAAGAAGTTCTATGAGCAGCACCGGGCGGAGATGGAGCACCCGGAGCAGGTTCGCCTGAGCGAAATTCTGATTGCGCCCAAAGTACCGGCCAAACCCGCTGCCGGCCCCGACGCGAAGCCCGAGCCGCCATCGGATGCTGAGACGGAGGCAGCGCTGGCCGCCGCCAAGGTCAAGGCGGAGGATCTGCTCGATCAGATTCACAAGGGCGCAAAGTTTGAAGACCTGGCGAAGAAGTATTCCGACGGACCGTCAGCGAAAGATGGCGGCGACCTCAGTTATTTCAAGCGCGGCACGATGCCGAAAGAACTGGACGACAAGGTCTTCGCATTGAAGGCGGGTGAAGTGTCGGAAGTGATTCGCACCAAGCAGGGATACGTGATCCTGCTCGCGGCCGAGCATGAGATGGCGGGCATTCCCACTCTAAAGGAAGCTGAGCCGCGCATTCAGGATGCGTTGTATATGCAGAAACTGCAGCCCGCACTGCGCGCCTATCTGACCACACTGCGCGAACAAGCCTACATTGACTACAAATCCGGTTATATCGACACGGGCGCGAGCACAAAGCAAACCAAGCCCGTCGAGACCGCGGACAAAGAAGCCGGCGCGAAGAATCTGAAAAAGAAGAAGAAGCTCGGCGTGTTTTAAGCTGGAACTGGTCTTAATAAGTGGCTTTGGGCAGGTTGTTGGGAAGGGCGCGACTTCAACAGGCTGCGGAAGGACTCAGGTTTCGCTCATGAAAGAGTTTTTTATCTCCGAATGTTCCCAACAGGAAAACAAGGTCATCACTTCCAGCTTTGTGGTGGCATCGAAGCAGGTGAAGGCCAAGAAAAATGGCGAGCCTTACCTGGCGTTGACCCTGGCGGATCGCACCGGCCAGATCGAAGCTAAAATGTGGGACAACGTCGAGGAATTCATCCTCGCCTTCGAGCAGGACGACTTTCTCAAGGTCAAGGGGCTCATCAACAAGTATAAGAATCGTTTTCAGCTCACCATTCACAAGCTGCGGCGCATGGAAGAAGCTGAGATCGACTTCACCGACTACCTGCCCAAGACCACCAAGGACATCGGTGAACTCTGGCGAACGCTCACGGAGTTTGTGGCCACGTTCCAGAATCCGCACCTCAAGTCGCTGGTGGAACTGTTCATGGCGGACGCGGAAATTGCGGAACGTTACCGCAATGCCCCGGCGGCCAAGACCCTTCATCACGCCTACATCGGCGGATTGCTCGATCACGTCGTGTCGCTGTTCCGCTCCTGCGATCTCATGTGCCAGAACTATCCACAAGTCAATCGCGACCTGCTGTTGACGGGGGCGTTCCTGCACGACATCGGCAAGGTTCAGGAACTGACCTACAATCGCGCGTTTTCCTACACCACACGCGGCCAGTTGCTCGGGCACATGATCATCGAACTGGAGATGCTGCAGGCCAAGCTCGCACAGTTGCCTGACTTTCCCGCGGAACTGAAAACTCTGCTCGAACATCTGATCATCAGCCATCACGGACAGTACGATTTCGGATCGCCCAAGCTGCCGATGTTTCCCGAGGCGCTCATGCTGCACTATCTCGACGATCTCGATTCCAAGATGGAAGCGATGCGCGCTCACTTCGAGCGCGAGGCTGAACTCGAAGGGCCGTGGACCAGCTATAACGCGTCGCTGGGGCGCCCGCTGTTCGATTCCAGGAAATTTATGCAAGGCGAGAAGGCGGCGACGGCGAAAACCAGCGCGGATGATTCCGGCGCCCCGCCGGTCACGCCCGAACTGCCGGAGCATCCACCGTCCGCACCGGCAGTGCTTGACCTGTTCAGCGAACAGAAAACGTAAAACCTGGAGTCTGTCCCTGGACGTCGAATCGTGACATCGAATCGTCTGGTTGCGTTGCCTATGGATTTCTCACGCTTCACCACCATCAGCTTTGACTGCTATGGTACTTTGATTGATTGGGAGTCTGGGATTTTGCCCACCTTGCGAACGGTGCTCAGGAACCATGGCCAAAGTCTGCCCGACGTCGACATTCTTGAACTCTATGGAGAATTTGAAGCGGAGGAGGAAAGCGGCCCGTACCAAAGCTACCGGGATGTACTGCAATCGGTGGTGCGGGCGATTTGCCGATCGCTTCCATTTCGAGGCCAGTTCCGCCGAAATCCGCTCGCTGGGCGAATCCGTCCGGGCGTGGCTGCCTTTTCCGGATACAGTGCCTGCGCTGCGCGAGCTTCAGAAGCGCTACCGGCTCGTCGTGATTTCAAACATTGACGACGATCTATTTGCGGAGACGCGCAAGCGTCTCGGCGTGGAATTCGATGACGTGATCACGGCGGAACAGGCGAGAAGCTACAAGCCTTCCGTCAATAATTTCCGGATGGCCTTACGCACGCTTGCGATTATCTCCGGATCGACTGCTGCACGCCGCGCAGAGCGTCTATCACGATGTGGTACCGGCGCGATCGCTGGGGATCTCGACGGTGTGGGTGAACCGGAAGTCGGCTCGTCCCGGGATTGGCGCCGTGCGAGCCTCCGCGTCTCCAGACTCAGAGAAGCGAGCGGACCTGGAGGTTCCCGATCTTGCCGGCCTTGCCTCAGCGGTCTTGCAACCTGCGTGAGACTGACGCTTTTACGTCGGGATCGGCATCGCAAGAATCTTCTTTTGTATGGCGACCGTGACCAGTTGTGCCTTGTTGTGAATGTCGAGTTTGCGCATCAAGTTGAACTTATGCGCTTCCACCGTCTTGGCGCTGACTCCGAGAACCGCCGCCGCTTTCTTTACGGTATTGCCCTCGGCGAGCAACTTCATCACTTCGCGCTCGCGCAGCGTCAGGGTACTTCTCCGCAGCGGTACCTGTACCGTCTGGCTCCGCAGGTTCGCATCGTCATTCAATCTGGCCTGGATCTGCGGACTCAATGACCGTTCGCCGCGATGCACTTCGCGTAGCGCGCGCAACAAAAGCGGCGCAGGAGTATCTTTCAGCAGGTACCCGCTGGCGCCCGAGCGCAGAGCTTGCTGCACATACTCCTGATCCTCATGCATGGTCAGATACACGATGCGGGTGCCGTTGCAGTGTTCTTCGATGAGGTGTCCCGGCTTCGAACGACGACATGCCGGGCATGCTGATATCGAGCAGCACCAGGTCGGGGCGGTGCTTCAGGACCAGCTTGAGCGCTTCGGCGGCATCGCCCGCTTCGCCCACCACGGCAAAGTCGGGAGCGTCTTCCAGCAGGCGGCGCACACCGTAGCGCAGCATTTCGTGATCGTCAGCGATCACGCAACGGATGCGTGCAGCACCTTCCGGATGAAACGAAGCAGCCTTGGTGGTCAACATGAAAAAAATCCTCGCGTACCCAGACGTAGTGGGCGCGATGAGTATGGAACCCGGGTGGTCCGGCAATTACCGGCACAAAACACCAGTTTTCATTGTACCTGCATACGGGACGCCCTCGGCGCAAAAACGGCTGGCGAAAATCAACCAGAGCTGAACCTTTCTTATTCATTTACAATGCCTCTTCGACATGCTGCGCTACTTCACTTCCGGAGAATCCCATGGCGAGGCTCTGGTTGCGTTCCTTTCCGGGCTGCCGGCCGGGCTGGCGGTGGATCAGGCATTTGTGGACCGCGAACTGTGGCGGCGCCAGCAGGGCTTTGGACGCGGCGGGCGCATGAAAATCGAAAGCGACCGGGCCCACTTTCTCTCGGGCGTGCATCACGGCAAGACGATCGGCTCGCCGATCGCGGTGATGCTCGAGAATCGCGACTGGCAAAATTGGAAAGAATCGCTTCCGGTGGAAACGGGTGATCCCGAGAAACACAAGCGCGTGGCGTCGCCGCGCCCGGGTCATGCCGATCTTGCGGGAGCTTTGAAGTACGATTTCACCGAAGCGCGCTATGTTCTGGAGCGCGCCTCGGCCCGGGAATCGGCGGCGCGGGTTGCGATTGGCGCGCTCGCCAAGCTGCTGCTGCGCGAGTTGGGCGTGGAGGTTCTGAGTCACGTGATTGCGGTGGGCTCGGTTTCGATTGCGGATCGGGAAATTGCCTGGGAGCAAATCGAGCCACTGTCGCGTAAGAACGAGGTGCTGCTGGCTTGCGGCGACGCTGATGCCGAGCAGCGCATGAAAGAAGAAGTCGATAAAGTTCTGCGCACGGGCGATTCGGTGGGTGGAGTGTTCGAGGTGGTGGCCCACAATGTTCCGCCCGGTCTTGGCAGTTACGTGCAATGGGACGAGCGACTGGATGCGCTGTTGGCCGCGGCGGTCATGTCGTTGCAGGCTGTAAAAGCGGTCGAAATTGGAAACGGGATTCAGGCAGCGCATTCGCCAGGGTCGACCGTGCACGATGAAATCGGTTACCGGAGCAACACGGGATTCGCGGGCTTCACGCGTACGCGCAACAATGCCGGAGGTCTGGAGGGTGGCGTTTCCAATGGGCAGGAGATTCGGGTTCGCGGTTATTTGAAGCCGATCTCCACGCTGCGGCGTCCGTTGCAGTCGGTGGATTTCACGACGCGTGAGCCGGTGAAGGCGGCATACGAGCGCTCGGATGTGTGCGTGGTACCGGCCGCCGGCGTTGCTGCCGAGGCCATGGTCGCGCTTACTTTGGCGCGCTGCGCGCTCGAGAAATTCGGCGGCGACTCGATAAAAGAAACGAAACGAAATTTTCAAGGCTATCTGGAACAACTGAAGAACTATTGATCCGAAACTAGTAATCGAAGATTAGTAATCCCAAAATGATTTATCCAATTGTAAAATTTGGCGATCCGGTTCTGGAAAAACCTGCCGCAGAGGTGACCAGCTTTGACGACGGGCTCAAGAAGCTGGTGGAAGACATGTTTGAGTCGATGTACGCGGCTCGCGGCGTCGGCCTGGCGGCTCCGCAGATCGGCATTTCGAAACGAATCGCCGTCGTGGATGTGACCTTCAAGGAGGACCCCGGCGCCAAGCTGGTCCTGATCAATCCGGTTATCGTTAGCAAAGAAGGCCGCCAGCGAAGCAGCGAAGGCTGCCTGAGCATTCCCGAATTTCGCGAAGAGGTCACGCGCGCCAAGATTGTGACGATACGCGCGCAGGACTTGAGCGGCAAGTTTTTCGAGCACACCGGAGAAGAACTGCTGGCGCGGGCCTTCCTGCATGAGACCGATCACTTGAACGGCAAGCTATACATCTCACACATCAGCGCGCTGAAGCGCGACCTGATCAAGCGCAAGATCAAGAAAATGATAAAGGCGGGAGAGTGGTAGCGACTCCTTTTCATGAATTGTCATCCCGAGCGAAGCGAGGGATCTGCAGTTCGCCGCAAGATGCAGATCCTCGCTTCGCTCGGGATGACAAACTCTGGTGAGAATTGATAGCCGTCTACACACTATGATTCTGGTTTTCTGTGGCACTCCTAGATTCGCTGTCCCGACTCTGGAGAGATTGGTCGAGGCCGGTCATTCCGTGCCGCTGGTGGTGACGCAACCCGACCGGCCTCGCGGGCGCGGAATGGAAATGATGGTTTCTCCGGTGAAAGATGCGGCAATCCGCCTGGGTATTGCCGTTCTGCAACCCGCCACCATCAAGAACAATGCTGAATTCCGCGACCAGTTGGCGGCGACTGGTCCGGACGCGAGCATTGACGCAATCGTAGTCGTCGGCTATGGCCGCATAATCCCGCAGTGGATGATTGATCTTCCCCGGCTGGGAAATCTGAACTTGCATGCGTCTCTGCTGCCAAAGTACCGCGGCGCGGCGCCGATCCAGTGGGCGATCGCCAACGGTGAATCCGTCACCGGGGTAACGACCATGCGGATTGATGCCGGGCTCGACACCGGCGACATACTCATGCAGCGTGAAATTCCGATTGGTCCGGAAGATACGGCTGAAACACTGGGCCCGAAGCTGGCGTCCATCGGCGCGGACTTAATGGTCGCGACCGTGCGCGGACTCGACACGGGCCAAGTTCACCCGACTCCGCAAGATCATTCGCATGCCACGCTCGCTCCGATTCTGAAAAAAGAAGATGGTCGCATGGACTTCGCTCGCAGTGCCAGAGATCTGTTCAACCGCCTGCGCGGGTTTCAGCCGTGGCCTGGGGCGTTCACGACCTTTAAAGGTAAAACGCTGCAAGTGCACCGCGCTCAACCCTTGCAACATGCGGCTAAGTTGACTCCGGGAGAGGTCGGAGTGGAGGGAATGCGCTTGTTCGTCGGCTGCGGCAAGAACAACGACAAGGACACCGACAAAGCGCTGGAGCTGATCGAGATTCAACTCGAGGGCAAGCGCCGCGTGAGCGCGCAAGAATTCATTAACGGCTACCGGCCCAAATCCGGCGACCATCTGGGACAATAGCCTGCAATGGCCGTTTCTTCCGCTCGATCCGTAGCTTTCGAAATTCTTCTGCGGGTCGAACGCGAAGCATCTTACGCCGCCGAACTGCTCCATTCCGCCCGCCTCGCAAAGCTCTCTTCGCGTGATCACGGGCTTGCCACCGAGCTTGTGATGGGAGTTCTCCGCTGGCAGTCTCTGCTCGATCGGCGACTCGCCGCCGCATCGTCGCAGAAGCTCGATCGGCTGGACGGCGAAGTCTTGACCGCATTGCGCCTCGGTGCGTATCAATTGCAGTTTCTGTCCAGAGTCCCGGCGCGGGCGGCGATTTTCGAAAGTGTGGAACTCGTCAAGGCTGCGCGCAAGCGCTCGGCGGCAAGGTTTGTCAATGCGGTTCTCCGGAAAATTGCCGGGGCCGGTGCGGAAGACATTTTCGCGGAAATCGGTTCATCACCCGACTCGATGACGCTCGCTCAGAACGCTGCTCATCCCCCGTGGCTGGTAGCTCGCTGGATCGAGCACTATGGACTCGAGGCAGCGCGACAGATCTGCGCACATGATCAGACGGTGCCCGGCACGGCAATTCACATTCACGGTGATCAATCTCACCAAGATCAAGCTGATGCCGGACTTGCCGAGGCAGGCGTGCAGCTCTCGCCGGGTCGGCTGTTATCGGCGGCACGACGCGTTCTTTCGGGCGACGTAACCAGAACGCGCGCCTATCGGGAGGGCCGTATCTCCATTCAGGATGAAGCCTCGCAACTGGTCGCGTTGCTGGTTGGTCGTGGAGAAAAGATCCTTGATTGTTGCGCCGCTCCCGGCAGCAAGACTGCCTTGCTCGCCCGGCGCAACCCGCGCGCCAAAGTGTTTGCAACGGAGTTGCATCCTCACCGCGCGCGCTTGCTGCAGAACCTCAATCGCTTGCCGAACGTGCACGTCGTTGCCGCGGACGCACGCCTTTTGCCCTTCTCTCTCCTTCACCTTCGACCGCATTCTCGCCGACGTTCCTTGCTCCGGCACCGGCACTCTGGCCCGCAACCCCGAGATCAAGTGGCGGCTCAAAGTTGGAGATCTGCACGATCTTCAGTCGCGGCAGGTGGCGATCCTGAAGTCCGCGCTCGCCCAGCTTGCGATTGGCGGGCGGCTCGTCTATTCCACGTGTTCGCTGGAGCACGACGAAAACGAAGCGGTGGTGGAAGCTGCCCTCGAGGGCGCGGCGGAATTCCGGGTCATCGATTTGAAGAGAGAACTGGAGCAGCTGCGGCAGTCTGGCGAGATGTGCTGGAAGGATATCGCGTCGCTTCTTGCCGGACCCTCTCTGAGAACAGTTCCCGGCGTGCATCCTTGCGACGGATTCTTCGCCGCGATGATCGAACGGAGATGAGCGAGCGGAACGCGCAGCCAGTGTGGTGTGCAAATTCGCACACTAAACTTGGGTTGCGGGGATATGCAACGAACTTGCGGGACACTACGCTAGCGGACTTCGAAATTCACCGCGCTTCCAGCCGTGATTTTCTGTCCGGGCGCCGGTGCCTGGGTCACGATCATGCTCGCCGCACTGGCCTCGGAGACCGCAGACGGCGCAACTGGCACGGCTTGCGGCTCGTCGGGCAACGGCGGCCGAAGCACGCTGACTCTGCCGACCTTGACGCCGGCGTCCTGTAGCGCCAGCATCGCGCTGCCGAGCGGTTGTCCGGTGAGATTCGGCATTACATAGGTTGGCGGTTCGGGGCCGTCGCTGACCAAGAAACTGATCTTTGGCGCCGCCACGCCGCTGGCATTCGCCGGCGGGCTTTGCGAGATCACCTGGTCCTGCGGCGCGTCCGGCAAACTGACGTGCGCGACCGACCCTAGACTGAGCCCGCGCCGCCGTATGTTTAACTCGGCGATCCGCTCGCTCCCTCCCGTCACGTCGGGAATCGCTACCCGCTGCGGCCCAAGACTTTGCGCCACACGGATCGACCACCCTCGCCGCACCTTCGTTCCGGGCGGCGGCATCTGGGTCATGATCTTTCCTTCGGGAATGTCAGGGCTGTAGAACTGCCGCTCGACTACCACTTGCAGGCCCGACGCCGCGCCCGCGCGCTCAGCTTCGAGCGGACTCATGCCCACCAGTTTCGGAATAGCTACCTCGCGCCCGTGGATGGCCAACTGCATGGCCGTGAGCGCCGAGATCAGCGCCACCGTCATCAGAACCAGAGCCAAAAGCAGCATGCGGAAAAACTTTAGCATTGCTGCCGATTATAGCTTCCCTTTCGAGCTGAAGCTGTTTCTCCGCGTACTGAGCGACCTCTGCGGCAGCCAGGTCGCCGCGCCGGAAGCCACGTCAGCTAACCTGCCACACCGTGTCCAGCACCGTCCCATCGACCCACTTCACCACCGCGCACGGACGATCGCCCAACTTCGGCCGCGCCGGCTTGCCGCAAATTTTCTCGACTTCCGCCTTGATATCCTGAATCGGACGAATGGGCAGCTTCGATCCCTGCGATGTAACTGCATCGAGCAGGTCCGTGCGCCGCGGATTGATCGCAATTCCACGCTCAGTCACGACCACGTCAATCATCTCGCCCGGCCCCGTCATCGTCGTAACCTCATCCACGATCACGGGAATGCGGTCGCGAAACGACGGCAGCGCGAGAATGGTGCAGCCCGAAAACAGGCAGTTTTGCCATCCGCCAATGCCGTGCAGCAAACGCCCGTCGGAGTGCGTCACCACGTTGGCGTTGAAGTTCACGTCAACTTCCGTCGCGCCCAATACCACGGCATCGACCAGCGAAGCAAAGTTCCCCTTACCGTGGTAGTTGTAGGAAGTGAACGGCGAAGTGGCCACGTGCCGCGGATCGTTCGCTATCGACTTCACTCCGTCGAGATCAAACGTCTGCCCATCCAGGATGTAATCCGTCAGCCCTTCTTGGAGCAACTCAACCAGGAATTTCGTCGACCCGCCGCGAACGAAGCGCGCTTTCACTCCATCCTGTTTCATCATCTGTTTCAGATACTCGACGAACGCCAGCGCGATCCCGCCCGCTCCTGCCTGGAAAGAAAATCCGTTCTTCATGATTCCCGCTTCCCGCAGAAACCGCGCTACCAGCTCCGCGATCCGCAACCGGTCCGGCGAACGCGTAATCTGCGTTGTGCCGGAAACAATCTTCGTCGGATCGCCAATCGATTCCACGTCCACCACAAAGTCCACGTTGTTGCCCTGAATCTGCCAGGGCACACACGGGAATGGCACCAGGTTATCGGTGACCACGATCACGCGGTCAGCGTAGATCGAATCCGCCAGCGCAAAGCCGAGCAACCCGCAGGCCGACTTGCCGTGGGAACCATCCGCATTTCCGAAAAAATCGGCGGTCGGCGCCGCAATCACCGCGACGTCAATGTGAACGTCTCCATCCTGGATCGCCTGGTAGCGGCCGCCATGCGAGCGCAGCACCCCCATGCCGCGCATCTTGCCCTGCGTGCAGTAGTCGCCCAGCGGCCCGTTCATCGAGCCTTCGATGTGATGGATCACGCCTTTTTCCATCAATTCGATCGCACCCTCCTGGGAAGGGAACGACGCGCTCGGAAACCACATCAGATCTTTGACGCCGATCCTGGCCGCCGCTTCCAGCGCCATCAGCGCCACTTTATCGCCGTCGCGCAGATGATGATGGTTCGAGATCACCATCCCGTCGCGCAGTCCGCACTGGCGCAGCGCCGTTTCCAGATCTGCCACGCGCTTATCGCCACTATCCGGATAATCTTTATTCGAGCAGATCGCCGGCGCTGCCTTTCGCCCGCGCGGATGATATTTTCCCGTGCCCAGAAACGGAATCTGCGGCTTGCCGTTCACCATTGTCGGCACCGCGCGGCCGGCGGCGTTATGCGCCAGTTCTACTCTTTCTTTCGCGTTCACACTCACACGCACGAAATCACTCCCATCGCCTTCGCCCGCTCCACCAGCTTCAGAGCCCGCTGCACCACCGGCGGATCGATCATCTTCGAACCCAGACTGACCACGGCCAATCCTTTGCTTTGTGCTTCTTCAAAAGCGGCAACCACTTTTTGCGCCTTTTCGATTTCGACCGCGGTGGGTTGAAATGCTTCGTGGATCACGCGAATCTGCCCGGGATGAACGCATCCCATGCCTTCAAATCCTGCTGCCCGCGAGGCTTCTCCCCATCGCCGCAGCCCGTCCATGTCGCCGATATCGCCGAAGGCCGAGTCAATCGCCTGCACTCCCGCGGCGTGCGCCGCATTCACCACGCGCGACCGCGCATATTGCGACTCTAGTCCTTCCGCGGTCTTCACCACGCCCAGATCGGCGGTGTAATCTTCGAGCCCAATCGTCAGCGCCGCCACATTTTCACTCGCCGTGGCGACGGCAAATGCGTTCTCGACTCCCAGCGCCGACTCCAGTATCGGCATGATCCAGATCGGCCGGATGATTCCGTGGCGCGCCTTGATCTCGCCGATCATCCGGTCCACTTCTCTCACCTGTTCAGGCTCCTCGACCTTCGGAATCAGAATCAGGTCCGGACTTTCCCCCACCAATTCCGCTAGATCTTCGAGGCCCAGCGGCAACTGGTTAATGCGCACCATGCGCTCGCACGATCCGAAATCGACCGCCCGCAAAGTATTTCGCACCAGGATGCGGGCGGCATCTTTCTCTCCGCGATGCACGGAATCCTCCAAATCGAGAATCACGGCATCGGCCGCGTGCAATGAGGCGTTGATGTAATACTTCGGCTCGGAGCCCGGCAGATACAGACGCGATCGACGCAGCCGGTCCTTTTGGGACGGTGCTGGCAACGGGTGCTGCTCCGGCAGCGAGCGTTTCCCGAGCGCGATCCCTGCGCGCCTCGCTGCGGCTTCGACGCGAGCCGCGATGACAAAAGGCAGCGCGCCTTCATCATGAATCGCAACCCGCGCGTGCTTCACTCCGAGCTCGCCCAGAACCTCTCGCGTCTGCTCCATTATCGCCGTGCCGTAATAGGGCGCAACGCGCGACTCCAGTGAGATCTCGACTCCGCCGCTGTCCCGCGCCTCAAAGGTGACGTGCACGTCCGACCGAACTTCTTGGCCCCAATGGCCTGCCTCGCCAGAACGCGGGGACGTAGTCTCGACAGCGCTGCTCATAATTTCCTCAACTCGAGATCCTCAACTCGAAGATTCCCAACTGGCCGCCTATTTCAGTTTCTCTAAAATCGCATCCGTCATCTGCACCGTCGAGGCCGCACCCTGACTGATCGCTTTCGGACCGCCCGTAAAGCGCATCATATCGTAGGTCCGTACTTTTCCTTCACGCACCACATCCGCAATTGCCTGGCGGATGCGATTCGCTTTCTGGCCTTCGCCCACATGATCGAGCATCATCGCCGCTGAAAGAATCATCGCAATCGGATTCACGATGGGCGGATTCAGCTCGGCATACTTCGGCGCGGACCCATGTGTCGGCTCGAACACGGCCACGTCATCCCCAATGTTGCCGGACGCTGCGAATCCCAGACCACCCACCAGACCCGCGAACGCGTCCGAAAGAATGTCGCCGAACAGATTCGAGGATACGACCACGTTGTACTCTTCCGGATTTTTGTTGAGCCACATCAATTGCGCGTCAATGTTCGTCGACCAAAGCGCAACCCCCAGGTAATTTTTCGCAACCTCTTTTGCCACTTCTTCCATCATGCCCGAAGTCTCGCGCACCACATTCGGCTTCTCGCAGATCGTCACACCCTTGAACCCGCGCCTTTTCGCATATTCGAAAGCCGCGGTCACGATGCGCTGGGCCGCCTTGCGAGTGATGATGCGGCAACTCACCGCGATCTCCGGTCCGGGCACGCTGGCGAAGGCCTCGAACCTGGGATGGCTGTTCAAGGCGGCGCGCACGTTCTCCGGAGGGTTCGTCCACTCCACGCCTGCGTACATCCCCTCCGTACCCTGCCGGAACACGGTAGTGTCGATATTCGGCTCGTCGTAGCCGCCATCCGCTTTCTTCCGAATGTAATTCAGCAGATTGCCCGCGAACCCAACGCAAGGCCGCATGCAGATGTCGAGATCGAACTTCTGTCGCATGGTCACGATCGGCGAGTAATAAACGTAGCCTTTGCTCTGTAACTCGGGTTTAAGCTCTGCCTGCGCCGCCGTGTTTGGCTTCGAAGTTATAGCGCCAAACAAACCCAACTTATGCTTGGTTAGTAACTCGATGGTCCGGTCGGGCAGCGCATTACCCTGCGTGCACCAGCAGTCCCATCCGATATCGGCATGAATGTAATCGGCGTCAAAGCCGACTGCTTTTAGAACCCGCAGCGACTCCGGCAAGACCTGGTTTCCTATGCCGTCTCCCGGCATGGTAATAACTGTATATTTCGCCATAATTGCTCCTCGGACTTTCTAGCGCCAAGAAAATTGTCATCCTGAGCGAAGCGAAGGACCTCTGCATTTCCCGGCGTGCTCGGCCTCTCGGCGGCGAACAGATCTAAGCCACGCCCAACCGCTTCGCCACCAGATTCTCTACTCCGCCGGCAATCACCAGCGACTGCGGCACGCTGCCTAGCGCCGGGAACGTAAATTTCTCTCCGCGCCAACCGATCGTACTTGAAGTGAAGTCGATATCAATTTCGTCCCCAGGAACGATCGTCTTCTGCTTCGCGGCGATCTCCTTCGCCAACTGCTCGCGCACACGCGTCACAAATTCCGGCACTTCTATGCACAAAAAGCCGTTGTTGAACGCATTGCGCAGATAGGTCTGCGAGAAGCTGGCCGCGATCACCAGCGGGATGCCTTTCGCCTTCAGGCACGTGACCGCCTGTTCGCGACTCGACCCGGTGCCAAAGTTGAACTGGCTGACGATCACGTCGCCCGTATTCGTGCGCGCGGCGAACTGTGGATCGTAATTCTCCATCACCACCTTCGCCATCATTTCCGGAGTCATGTCGTCGCGATAGGTGTAGTCCTTGCCATAAATTGCATCGGTGTTGACGTTATCCTGCGGCATGAACACCAGTCGCCCCTGAACGCGCTGCGGAAAGCCTGGCAGGATTTCAACTTTCTCCGCGGCACCCGACGCCGACGCCGACGCTAATTCGGTGTAGTTGCGCTGCGGCGCGCGATTCGCGAATTCATGCGGCCCGCGAATATAGCCGGCAATCGCCGACGCCGCCACTACTTCCGGACTCGCCAGGTAGCACTTCGCATCGCGTGATCCCATGCGGCCCTTGAAATTTCGATTCGTCGCCGAGATGCCGACCTCGCCCGCCTCAAGCAGTCCCACGCCCAGCCCAATGCACGGGCCACAACCCGAGGGCAGCGGCTGCGCGCCCGCATCCATCAGCGTCTGCCAGATACCACGCTTCTCCGCTTCTTCCTGCACCCACTTACTGGCTGCGCTCAAGTAAAACTTCACGCCCGAAGCAACTTTCTGACCTTTGAGCACCTGCGCCGCCGCCGCCAGATCTTCCAGGCGCGAATTCACGCACGAAATCAGATACGCCTTCTGGATCGCAACTTTCTTCTTCTCAATTTCAGCCAGCGACTGCATCGCCTGCACCGTATCGGGTCCCGACACATGCGGAGTCACTTGCCCGAGATCGAGCGTAATCCGCGCTGCATAGACCGCATCCGCATCCGGCGTCGCCGGATTCTTAGCCCAGTTCTCAATGTCCTTCTCTGAAAACCGGACGACACTCGTACCCACACCCATCGCCTTGAGACGCTGATGAACACCGCTCAAATACTGGATCGTGACCTCGTCCACCGGAAACCAACCCACCAGCGGACCCCACTCCGTCGTCATATTCGAAATCGAAAGCCGCGCATCCATCGAAAGCGACGCCACTCCCGGCCCCGTGAACTCGACCGCCGCATTCAGGCATTCGTCGTGGTTATACAGCCCGCACAAAGTGATAATGACGTCCTTGCCCGTGACCCCGTCCGGCAACTTACCTTCGAGCACAACCTGAATTGACCGCGGAATCTGCCACCAGAATTCGCCCGTGGCCCACACCGCGGCCGCATCCGTGCGCACAATCGGCGTTCCGATCGCACCCAGCGCGCCATACATATTGGAATGCGAATCGGACGCGACCACGAACGAACCCGGAACCACATACCCGCGCTCCACCATGATCTGGTGCCCGATGCCCGACCCGGCAGGATAGAAATCCACGCCCTGCTCTTTGGCGAACGCTTCAATCGCGCGATACTTCTTCAGGTTTGCTTCATCTTTATTCTGGATATCATGATCGAGTGTGAACGTGAGCTGCTGCGGATCCTTCACCTTCTTCGCGCCGATGCCCTTGAACTTGCTCATGACCGCCGACGTGTTGTCATGTGTCATGCAGCGGTGCGGACGAATCGACAGAAAATCCCCCGTCCGAAGCGGCCGCGCCGGCCCTTCGGTCATGTGTTTCTGAGCGATTTTCTCAACGATGGTCTGGCCCATGATTACTCCCAGTAACTCAGCCTCTCCGCTTCAACTCGAATCCCAGATACATCATCTGCCCGATGTGATGATGCAGATGGGTCGCGCATAGCAGCACCACGGCGAACCGGTCGCGCGAGTCCACACCCACTGCCGTGTATTCCTTTGACCAGTCTTCCGCCGTCTGACTATTGATCGCGCCGAGCACCATCTCAATCGCCTCGTCAAATTTCTTCAACACCTCTGTCTTGGATGGCCGCGTCGCCTCCGAAAATTCCAACGGACGATCCCGCACATAGCCCGTTCCGGCAATCTGCGCTCCGATGTAGTAGTTCAAGTTACCGGTGAGATGCAGCACGAGGTGGCCAAAACTGTTTCCAAATGGAAAAGGCTTAGCCCAAAACTGCTCGTCGTTCAGCGGCGTCGCGAGTTCGCGAACCACGCCAGCCAGTTTCTTGTAACGTGCCGTCAGGCTTGATGCAATTGTTGCTCTTAGATCAGCCATTCTTCACTCCTCAACGCCTCTTCACTTTCGGCTTGGCGTCGTTCGATTGCGTTTTTTTCTTCACATCCGCCTTCATCAGCGCCATCAGTTTCGTCACCGACGCGCACTTCTCCAGATTCCAAATCGCGTCAATGAGCTTGGCCTGCGCCTTCGCCGAAAGTACGCCCTCCGCCAACGCCCGGAATTTCTCTTCGATTTCCGCATCGCTCAGCGGATTTCGCGGATCGCCCTTCGGATAATCGAGTTGCTTCGAGTATTTCAGCCCGTCGGTGGTTGTGATATTCACAATTACCCGCTGCAGCGCCGGGAAAACCTTCTCGACCTCGGGATCCGCTACAACTTCAACTTTTTTCAGTTGCGCGCGAATTGTCGGATCCATAATCTTCTTCATCTCGAATTGCGCCGGCGTCACCTGCCGGTCCACCAGAGAGGCTGCAATCACGTAGGGCAGCGAATGGTCGGCCGTCTCCTTCGTGTGCGGATCGTACTTGCTCGGGTCAGATAGAATGTCAGCCGCGCGCGCCAGAGAACGAATCTGAATCTTCTCCACTTGATCCGGATGCAGGTCATTGCCCTTGACCAGGTCAAGCACCGCCGAAATCGGAGCAAGGGTCAACGCCTCAGTCGGGAAAAATTTCATTCCGCACTTCGTGATGCGCCATGACTCGCCGAGTCCGTCGGTCAGCAAATTCTGTTTCCACTCCGGACCGAAACAGTGCACCAATCCTTCCTTGCCGTCGATAACGTGCTCGGGACCGCTGTATCCCCGCTCGGCCAGCAGCGCCGCCAGCACGCCGCTCTGCGTCGCCATCGGATCGACCGTGTTCTTCATCATCGTCAGCTTGCCCGCAGTCACCGCGCCCATGGTGCAATGCCGCGAAGCTGAAATGCCGATAGCATGCTGAATCTGCTCCCAACTCAAATGTAAAGCGCGTCCCGCCACGATCGGCGAAACAAACGCCGTCAGCGTCGCATGATGCCAGCCGCGCTCGCGGATGCCAGGAAAAGCCGCCTCGCACAAGCGCATTTCGAACTCGTGGCCCAACACAAATCCAACAATCAATTCCTGGCCATCGCTTCTGGCGCGCTCGCAACACGCTATTGCGGCCGGAAAAATATCGGAGGGATGCGATGGGTCCTGCTTCCAGTAAATGTCGTTGTAATCCATGCAGCGGATCATCAGGGCATTGGCCAGCGACGCCGAAACTGCGTCCATCTTTTGGCCGGTGCCGATCACGGTCGCCGGCCCGCGCCCGGCAATCTCCTTCAGCACTTCGAGCGCGAGGATCACGTCATGCTGCCGATATCCGCCCAGCGCGCAGCCCACCGAATCGAGCAGAAAACGCTTGGCCTGGTACACCGCGTCTTGCGAGAGGTGCTTGTATTCAAGTCCCGCAGCCCAGCGGGACATGGTCGCAGTGATGGTTTCTTTGGTGGTGGCTGGTGGTGTCGACAAGGACATCTCCTCTAAGGAGCAGCTGTCAGCTCTCAGCTCTCGGGAAAATCTTAAGACCTGACACCTGAGACCTCACTTCACTTTCACGTTCTTCGGATTCTTGAACGGCAAGAACGCCATGAAATCGGCGTGATGCACGATGAACGCTTCCGTCGTGCGCTTCACCAGATCGCCTTCGGCTGCATGCGCGGCGATGATGTGGCACACTGCGTCCGGCACACCACACTCCATCGCCAGCGCGACTCCGGTAAAGGGATGCCGCAATGCTTCTCCACGCTCACTTTGCCGGCTCTTCCCGTCTGGACCGATTTCATACTCCAGCAACTTGCCAACGTCCGCCAGGATGGCGCCTGCAATCACCACATCGGTGTCGATCGGCAGTGCCCGCCCCATGAAGTTCGTCATCGCTTTGGCGCTGTCTCGCGCAATGTGCACCACGCAGCGCTTGTGCTCCATGAAGGTGATCGGACAATTCGGAACCAGCAGAGTAAAAGGAATTTGATTCAGGTCATCAGGCTTCAGCAAACTGCGCTCTAGCGCCTTGATCCACGCCTGTGTGACCTGCTCCCGCAGCTTGGGATCGCTGATCCACTGAATTTCCGGCCACAGTCGTTCGACGGCCTCCCGCATGCGCAGGACCTCCCTTAGAGAACTCATTAGATTATCGGAGTCCATGTGCGAGCGTCGAGGGGACGCCGCACGCAGCCGGGCCGCTGGCGTGGACTGAAAATCAGGAGATGACGACGGAGAGGCGGTAAGCCGCGTCTCTACAGAGGAAACTATCGAACTTATTTGTTTGAAGTTGCCGCTGCGGCGTTCGAAGAAGCGTCCTTCTCGATCGGCAGCAGCTCAATGTTGCATCCCGAGCCGCCGCAGCTCAACACGCCGCGGCGAACGACTTTCACCGACGACACATCCGGAAATCTCACGGGGAAATCCTTCTCCCGCAGTTGCTGGCCCGCTGCACGAAGACTTTCGTCGCCGTCAACAAACTCGGCGCGCTCGGGACGAGGCGAACTGTCGAACACGAGGTTGAACCGCGCCGAAGCCGGCTTGCTGGTAATCGCGCCGAGCTTTACCGTGCGTGCCTGCACCAGCTCGGTTGGCGCCAGCGCGATTTCTTTCTC
This sequence comes from uncultured Acidobacteriaceae bacterium, assembly GCA_963779995.1. GTDB lineage: Bacteria > Acidobacteriota > Terriglobia > Terriglobales > Acidobacteriaceae > Acidiflorens. The sequence continues at coordinate 597,962 of CAVZZY010000005.1, forward strand.
CGCTGCTGCGGGATCGCCCGCCAGCTTCGCCAAGCGCGCCCGCGAATCCTGCATTTCAGCAGCGCTTCCGCCCGCCGCCACGGCCAGCGCATATATATGACGCGCCTTCTCCGGCTGCCCTTGCTTTTCGAGTACCTGCCCCAGCCGGTCCGCGACCGTCCCCGACTGGCTTAAGAGCCACGCCGACGTGAGAAACTGCATCGCGGCCAGATTTTCGCCGCGATGAAATTTCGCCCACCCCATCCGCGCCCACGCCAGCGCCACCAGCCGCATCGACGAAAATGCCGACGGCCCCAGCCGATCCAACTCGCCCGAGTCGAACTGTCCTCCAATGTCGTACAGAACTTGCTGCGCATCGTTCTCGGTCTCGGTCGGATCAATGTCGTTCTTTAATGCCGCCGCGAAGATATCCTGATCCGCATCTGTACCCGCGCTGCCCGTCAGTCCCTTCATCAACTCTTGCGCGTGCGCGGATTCTCCCAATCGTCCGTACACCTGGGCCAGCGCCATCTTCGTTTCCGGATCATCCGGAGGAATCGCGGCGGCCGCTTCCAGTTCCGAGCGCGCATCGGCATCGCGTCCCAGTTGCGCCAGCAACAAGCCGAAGTTCTTAAGCGCCGCTTTGTCGTAGGGAGTGATTTCGAGCTGCTTGCGATAAGCTGCGACTGCCTCGTTGGTCTGTCCCGCTTGCTGCAATTCCATCGCAAGTTCGCCATTTGCGCGCTTGTGATTCGGATCCCGCAAAAGCTGCTGGTAAAACGCCGCGATCGCCTCCGCATGATTGTTGGTTCCTGCGTAAGCCAGTCCCAGGTCGTACCAGCCGTCTTTCAGGCTTGAATTTGGCCCCTCATCCGCCAATGCCGCGCGTTTCAGCAAGTCAATCGCGGTGCGATAATCCTTGCTCTGCAACGCCTTCACTCCCGCTTTGTGGAGTTCCTCGGGGGTTCCTTCCATCCTCGAAGCCGCCATCTGCTCCCCTTGCCCCGACGGCGCCAGGATGGTGCACGACAACACCTGATCTTGATCGCTGCGCGCTGCATTGCGAAACGATTCGTAGTCCGCGCGCCGCGCCGCCGCCAGCTCATTCACCTTCACGACAAGTCTGCGTTCGCCTTCCAGAATTCCCTTGCTCAGCGAATAGGTCGATGAATAATCGCCATAATCTCGCGTCATTTTCACCGCGGTCGGCGTGTGCACCATGTAGTTGGAGGGGAACTGCAAGCGGACCCGGTAGTCCATTTCACCCGCGGGACCGATGTTCATCGGCTCCGTGCTCTTTTCCGACGCTTGAATCGCAGGCATTCCCAGCGGGGGGATCGGGCGAAAATCCACACTCGCCGATGGCACCACAAAATACCGGTCCTGATGCAAGTGATATTTCAGATGAAAAGGCTTGCTCGTGTCCTCGATGGAATCGAGCTGAACGTCATCGACGTCACCCGGCAAGCCCCAACTCGCAGAGAGGGCTTTTACAAACTCCTTCCACTGCGCCTGCGGAAATCGCCGGAAGCTTGCACGCATCGGCCAATCGCGATCTCCCTGGGCGGTAAGCTCAAGCGCCGCATCGAGCGCGCCGAACTCGCTGAACTTGCCGTCGAGCGTGAAGCGCATGAAGGTCTTGACCGGCGAATCCGCCGGCGTCCGCTGCAAACCTCCCTCGTTATCCTCCGACGCCACCACTGCTTCTTTGTTGCGCAACTGGTAAAGAATCAGCCCAAAGGGCGTCACTTCAGGAGTCGTATCCAGCCAGGTCAGCCCGGTTCCCGTCCCCAGTCGAGCCGCCGTGATCACGTGATCGAACTGTGCCGGCGAGGGAACGTCCACATCCAGTTTGCGGGTGCTGTCTATCAGCACCGGATAACTCTGAATTCCCTGCGCCCGCAGCATCGCGGAAAACAAAGTGTGCTTGTCCTTGCAGTCGCCATAACCATTCTGCAGAACGTCCGAGGCTGAGTGCGGCTGATAGCGCCCGATTCCGAGCGAGATGCTCACGTAACGCACATTGCGCGCCACGAAATCGTAGAGCCGTCGCGCCTTTTCCGTGGGCGTATCCGCTCCTTTGGTGAGCTCCTCGGCTTTTTTTCGCACGCTGTCGTCCACTGTCATGCGCTCGCCCTGCAGCTTGGCATACCATTGCGCCACCTGCTTCCAGTCGGTGAAAGTCGTCAGCTGCACCTCCGGGCGGGCATCCTCGTCCGCCTCGTCTTTATCTTTATCGCGTTCCGGCTTAATGTCTTTCACCACCCAGGTGTAAATGCGGCGGTCTCCGGTCTCCTGAATCTCCGGCTTTCGCGTCGGCGTTTTGAGCTTCACTTCCCGCATTTTCGGGACGTCAATCTCCAGCCGGTCTTCGTTGACCACCACACCCTTCGGAAAGGTGTGTTCGTACCAGAAGTTTCCTGGCGCCAGCGGCGTGACAACCCGCGTCACCGTGCGGTATTCCAGTGTGTCGCCGGGCTGCAGCGCAGCCACGGAAATATGCCGCTGTCGGTAGTCGCTGTACATCGGAGCTTCTTTCAGCACATCGGGAGCGAAATCCTGCGCCGTCGATTCCGGCGTCACCACCACCTGCCCATCCGGCTTGCGCACGCGGACATACTCAACCTCCAGCTTCTCGGTCGCCGATGAGTATCCAAAAACCAGTTGGCCGAATTCCTCCACGCCCGCCTGGCTTTGAATCCGAACCACGGTCTCGGTCTCGCTCACTTCGGTTCCGTCGTTCTCAAAGTGGACACGGTTTAAAATTCGCTCGAAGACCGCGGCCTCTTCCGAGTTAGCGTTATTGGTTTTCGGCTGGGATGAAGACGGAGGTAAAGCCTGCGCCCGTGCGTCCGCGCTCATCAAATAGATAACCGAGCAGACAAGTAAGAAGCCAATGGGAACGCGCGACACGCGATAAGACATATTGCAGCTCTTTTACGCCGTGCCCAGCGTAAAATCAAACCAACCGGAATGAATTTCACCAAGATCGTTCGGCTCATTGCGATCCTGATTTGTTTCCGCAGTCTGCTTGCCGCGCAGGCTCCCCCACTCGCCGTTGTGGACGAAGCTCCGCCCTCACTGGTCGCGGGCGTGGAATTCCACGTTCTTCTTCATGCCCGCGGCGGCGTTCCGCCCTACGTCTGGAGCGTGGCCAGTGGCGTTCTTCCCGAAGGAATCACGCTCAGCCCGGAAGGCCTGCTGGCTGGGCGCCCCGCCAAGCCCGGGGCTTTCACGCTCGTCTTAAAAGTCGAAGATTCCGGCCATCCCGCGCACGCCATCAATAAAGTGTTCCGGGGCGTGGTAACCGCTTCTCTGTTGCTCGAATGGCTTCAACCTCCAAAGGTCCGCGACGACCGGATCGACGGCGTCGTCAAGGTCTCCAATGGTTCCAGCGAAGCCTTCGATCTGACCATTATCATCGTGGCCGTCGCCGAAAATGGGCGGGCGACGGCAATCGGCTATCAGCATTTTCCGTTAAACGCGGGCACTACCGACTTTCAAATTCCCTTTGGCAATACGCTCCCCCGGGGCGCCTACGTCATCAATGCCGATGCCATTGCCGAAATCCCCGCCCGGAACGCCATCCTTCGCCGGCGACTCCAGACCCCTCAACCTTTGCAGGTGGTGCAGGGTCCGTAGCGGTTTTGCCCCCGCCGGGTACGCAGGTCACTTGCCCTCTCTGTGTCGTCCCCCGTTTCTTGCTTTTTGGGGGCGGTTCCGCTAGATTTCAAGTTTCCTTTAGTTTGAAGAACATTGATCTGACGAGCGGGCAGGCCGTAAACTTGCCTCCAGGAGTGATGGGTATGAAGCGGAGCTATATCGGGCTCGCCTTGGGCGCGCTGGTGGCAGTGGGAGCGGCTTTGAGTCTGCCGAGTTGCGGGCACAGCCAAAAGCTGGTGAGCCTTGAGGTTCAACCCGGGGCATTTACTTTTCTGAATCCGTATCCGACGGCACTGACCGAACAGTACACCGCGATCGGCACCTACATCCAACCTCCGGCGACGATGGACGTCACCAATCAGGCGACCTGGAAGATTGATGACGGAGCGGTTACGATGACGGCTCGCGGCTTGTTCACTCCGGCGCCGGGCTTCTGCGGTGGAGGAAATATTTCGGCAAGTGTTCCTGTGGGTACCGGTGGTGGGTCGAACGTTATGATTGCGTTTGCGACCGTGACCGTGGACAATCCTGAGGTTGCGACTTGCCCGGGTGGCAACACGGAAGCCACGGTAAGCGTGCAGATCACACCAAACGTGGGTGGGACGGTAACCAGCTTGACATACGGCATCAACTGCCCGTCGGTTACATGCATCGCCGTAGTCCCGGTGGGGGCTTCGGTCGCACTGACGGCAACGCCCGCTTCGGGCTACTCTTTTCTAACTTGGACGGGCTGCACCACGACTAGTGCGAACGTCTGCACCGTCACCATCCCAGTCGGCGGAGTTGGGCTGGTAGCGACGTTCCAAACAAGCTGAGCGCGCGAACACCTCTGCCACTACTCCTCTGTTAGCAACTTGCCCAGCGTGGGCTTGTGTCTCTCCGGCTTCGTCTTCTTCGCCGGCACCAGGCGCGAGGGTTTGGGACTGCCCACCCGTTCCCGGGCCATTTCGCGGACGACCTTGGCGGCGGAGAAGATTTTTTTCTTACGCTTGCGCGGCATGGTCGGATGCCCGCATCTTCGCACATCCAACTCGTAAAAGTGCAATAATCTGAGGTTGGCGCGGTACTTCAGCCTTTCGCAAGAGCGAAGGGCCGGGGGGCTCCCCGCGTTGGCCGAGGCCCTACTATTTATGGATGAGCGCGAATTTTTTGACGAACGGTCTGATAAGAAGCCGGCAAACTTAAGCTGTCCGCACTGCCATCAGTCGGCGGAGTATGAAATCCAGTGGCTGGTGCGCATGAAGAAGAAGAGTCTGCCGCCGCGCGCGGACGATCGCGACCGCGCCAAGTTCGCCAAGGCGCAATCCTACATGCTGCGGCGCGACGACATGATGATGTGCAAGAACATGCGCTGCCGCAAGCGTTTTGAGATTACAGGCGTGCAGAGCGTCGCGTTTCTGGCCGACGGCCTGCCAGCCGGCGGTCGCTAATCGCTGGGCCGTTGATCTCCGGTCACTGATCTCCTGCCAATGATCTCCGCCGAGAGGGTGACGATCGCGAAAGACCAATCACATCCGTCAAGCGCTCAGCCACTCGTTTATACTAGCCAGTTTGATCTGCACCAGTTGACACCGTAATGGATGGGAGTCGATCCTTGAAGATTCTGGTTTGCTTGAAGCAGGTGCCGCAGAAAGACGCTCCACTGAAGCTGAACGATGCGGGGACGTGGATCCGAGAAGATGTTTCCTACGAAGTGAATGAGCCCGACGCATTCGCGCTCGAAGAGGCGTTGCGCCAGAAGGAAAAGCACAGCGGCGAGGTGGTGGTCGTCACGGCGGGCCCGGCGCGGGCGATGCAGGTGTTGCGCGAGGCGCTGGCGAAGGGCGCGGACCGGGCGATCCATCTCGAAGACGATGCCTTTGTCGGGCTCGATGCCTACAACACGGCGCGAGCCATCGCGGCCGCCATCAAGGATGAGAAATTTGACCTGATCTTTACCGGCCTGCAATCGGATGATTGCGGATATGCGCAGACGGGCGTGATTCTGGCGCAGATTCTGGGATTGCCGCACGCGACCATCATCATGCACATTGAAAAAAATGCCGGTGGCATCCGCGTCAAGCGCGAACTGGAAGCAGGGTTCTTTCAGTTTGTCGATATGCCTTTGCCGGCGGTGCTGACCATCCAGTCGGGGATTAACAAGCTGCGCTATGCGACGTTGATCGGGATCAAGCAGGCGAAGACGAAGCCCATGCGCAAGGTAACGCTCGGGGAAGTGCAGTCGGCAATAGGCGCGAATTTGCAGAAGATCGAGAAGCTGTACGCACCGCAGAAGTCGAAGCATACAGAGTTTCTGGAAGGCCCCCCGGCGGAAGTGGCGAAGAAGCTGGTGGAAAAACTGAAGAATGAACTGCGAGTAATTTGAAAAAACCAGTTCTCAGTTCTCGGTTCTCAGTTCCCAGTCTTGGGAACGTGGGCTTTTTCTGAGAACTGAGAACTGGGAACTGGGAACTCACTCTATGGACACTATTCTTGTAGTCGTTGAACAGCGAGAGGGACAGCTGAACCGCGTCTCGTGGGAGACGATCACGGCTGGGCAGGCGATTGCCGCTCAGACTGGATGGACGCTGGAGGCCGCGGTGGTAGGCTCGGGCGTAGCTGCGATCGCGGGCGAGGTAGCGGAGAAGAAGGTCGCCAAAGTGTATGACGTCGAGTCGGCCAGGCTCGAGCCTTACACTCCAGACGCGTTTGCGTATGCATTGCAGGTTTTTTTGGAGAAACATCCGGCGAAGCTGGTGTTGATGCCGCATACCTACCAGGTGCGTGATTTTGTGCCGAAGCTGGCGACGGCCTTGCAAACCACGGCCATCAGCGACGTCATCGGCGCCAGGTATGAAGGCGGGAAACTGCTATTCACGCGCCAAATGTTTCAGGGAAAGTTTGTGGCCGACGTGAGTTTTGCCGGCTCTGGGCCTTGCTTCGTAACCTTTCAGAACGGCTCGTTCCGCGCCGATAAGGTCGAAGCGGGTGCAGCGCCGGCGCCGGTGGAGACGGTAAATGTCGAGGTTCCGGATGGCGTCGTGCGCAACCATCCGCAAGAGGTTTTCCGGGAAGCCAAGCAGGCGGTCGATTTGACGCAGGCTGAGATTATTGTTTCGGTGGGGCGCGGGATCAAGGAACAGAAGAACATCGACCTGGCAAAGCAATTGGCGGATGCGCTCGGAGGTGAGCTCGCGGCGTCACGTCCGATCTGCGACAACGGATGGTTGCCCATGGATCGGCAAGTCGGATCGTCGGGACAGACGGTCGCCCCGAAGCTGTATCTGGCGCTCGGAATTTCGGGGGCGATTCAGCATATTGTCGGCATGAAGGGTTCCCGGAGCATCGTGGCAATCAACAAAGATTCCGAGGCGCCGATTTTTGAGATTGCGGATGTTGCCGTCGTCGGGAACTTGTTCGACATCGTGCCCCCGCTGATCGAGGAAGTGAAGAAGGCGAAGGGGTAGGTCGAGGTCAGAGGTCAGATTTGAGGTTAGCTCCTGCAATCTGATCTCTAACCGCGCTGGTGGGCTTCCTACGCAGTCCGTTTGCGTTCGCCCCGAGCGCGCTCTACATAGCGACCGTCCCTCACATCCACACGCACGATTTCCCCTGGAGCGATAAACAAAGGCACCCGAATGCGAAGGCCATTATCGAGGGTTGCGTCTTTCCAGGCACTATCCTGTTGTGAGTGCGTCGGTGGCGCTGTGGTGGCCACTCGGGCCTCGACTATGTCCGGGAATACCACACTGAGGACCCGGCCTTCAAAAAACTCCACCGGCAGTTCCATTCCAGATTGGAGGAATGCGTATGCCGGTCCCAAGATGGCGCGTGGGACTGCAATCTGCTCAAAGGTGTTGGGATCCATGAACGTACAAGTTTCCGCGTCGTCAAACAGAAACTCCATCATGCGTCCCTCAACTTCCAAGTCGTCCAGCCGCTCCTGTAGCCGAAAATGCGGTTCCCACATCCGACGACTTGTGACATTGCACAATTTCGTCTTCACCACCCCACCCAACTTGGCAGACCCGGCTTTCGATTCCGCCTCGAGGACTTTGTAGATTCCCCCTTCGATGCGGAGGAACATTCCCGGTTTCAACTCAGATGCAATCACCATGGGGTACCCCCGGTGTAGCCATCGTCCACCTACATTGATAGACCCGGGTGCCTTCCCTCCGCAGTGACGGAAGTCACGACGATCGCCCCAGGGGTGGTTGGTCAGCCCTGTTCAATTGGTGTGGGAGAGAGCGCGCGCTAGTTCCTGCACATCGAAAATCGGCGGCTGGCATGCGAAGCCCGAGCACAGCACCGCGAATGATCGCCCGTCAAACGATTGCCCGTCAAACGACCGTCCCTCGCCCAACTGGGGTAAATTCGGGAGCGTCTCCGCCAAGGCCGGTGGCAGGTTCTGCGCGACAACCTTGTCAGCGTCCAAGCGCAGCACCGCCGTGCTCAAGCCAAGCGGCCGCACTGCAGCCCTATATAGCTCCATGGCCGCTGCATCCTTCCCGACGACCACCACTTGCGTGGGCGGCTGGATGAAGTGGACCACCGCCAGCCCGTAAGTCGCCGCAAAAATGCCGTGCTGCCCCGCGACCCCGGCGTAGACCTCCAGCGTCTGCTCGGCCTTGTCGCGATACGACGAATCGTTGGCGTAACCATGCAGACGCAGCAGCGCAATCGCCGCCGCCGAATTTCCAGCCGGAGTCGGCGAATCCTGAAACGGTTTCCGCCGCGTCCCCAGAATACCGAGTGCGGTTTGTTCGTCCGCCTCCCCACGTCTATCAAAAAATGCGCCCGCCACCGCATCGAAGAACCCCGCCCCCATCGCATCTGCAATCGACCGCGCAAAGCGGAAATAGCTCAGGTCCGCCGTCGCCTCGTAAGCGTCGAGACAAGCAATCACCGCGAAAGCATAGTCATCCAGCACGCCGGGTACAGGAAGAGGAACAGGAACAACGGCGTCGCGCGGCTCCGCCCGAGCATCCGAGAAAGCCTCCGAGTACGCAATCACATGCTTCATCCCGTGCTCCGCATTCCATCCCTGGGAAAGCAGGCGATCCAGCGAGCGCAAAGCAAAGTGGCGCACCTCCTCCAGATCCAGCACTCTGGCCGCTTCCAGATAAGCCGAAACGCACATCGCGTTCCAGCCCGCGTAAATCGTCTTGTCCACATACGGTGTTGGTCGCAGCCGCCGCGCCGCATACATCTTCTTCTGAGCCGTCGCCAGCAACGTGCGCGCCCGCTCTTCCTCAATATTGAGGCGCCGCGCGATCTCCTCCACCGAGCTTAGAGCTGAATAGGAAACACGCAGCACATTCTTCGCCCGATTGTGATGCATGTCCCCGACTTCCTGGATGTCGTAGTACAACGCCGCCACCGCAGCCTCATCCTCGGCGAGCGCCGCTTTCGTTTCCGCCAAAGTCCAGGTGAAATAATCTCCGTCATCGTCCATCGAATAGTCGGCATCCTGCGAAGCGTAAAAGCCGCCGTGCGCGCGGTCGCTCAGCCATTCATCCATCCAGCGAACGATGTCGCGCGCCACCCCGGCAAAGAACTCATCACCCGTTGCCTGGTAAGCGTGCACATAGTTTTTCAGCAACTCCGAGTTGTCGTAGCTCATCTTCTCGAAGTGCGGCACGATCCAGAGTTCGTCCACCGAGTAGCGATGGAAGCCGCCCGCCAACTGGTCATAGACGCCGCCGCGCGCCATTTTCTCCAGCGTGGTAACGAAAATCGTGCGCAGTTCTTCATTGCTAACATCCGAATCGTTGGCGCCACGGTCCTTCGTCCGAACATACTGATCCATCACCAGATCGAGAGCCGCCGGATGCGGAAACTTGGGTGCGCTTCCAAATCCGCCGTTAACCTCGTCAAACATCTTCCGCGCCGATTCCAAAATCGCCTCAACCACCGTCGCAGATACCTTCCCGCCGCCCGCCGAAAAAGATTCCGCTCGCGAGATCGCGCTCTCGACCATCTGCGCCTGCTCCAGCACTTCGCCGTGCTTCTCGCGATAAGCCTGAGCAATCGAAAGCAGCACACGCTTAAGACTAGGCCGTCCGTACTGGTCCGCGGGAGGAAAGTACGTCCCCCCGTAAAACGGTTTGCCGTCGGGAGTAAGAAACGCCGTAAGCGGCCACCCGCCCTGTCCTGTGAGCGCGCCCACCGCCGCCTGATACCGGCTGTCAATATCCGGACGCTCGTCCCGATCCACCTTCACCGCAATGTAATGCTCGTTGACGATCGCCGCCACCTCGGCGTCGTCATAAGACTCGCGATCCATCACATGACACCAGTGACACCAAACCGCCCCAATATCCAAAAGCACAGGCTTGTTGGCGGCGCGAGCCGCAGCAAAAGCCTCCTGCCCAAACTCGTGCCACTGAATAGGCTGATGCATAGCCGAACGAAGATAGGAAGAAGAAGCGCGAGCGAGGGAGTTCTGCGAGCCGGTGGTCATCAGGAGAGTCTATCGCGAGAATGGTCGAAAATGGGATGAACCGGCAGGGCTTACCGGAAGGCACATTAGTCCGGCACCGGAGGCAGAAGAGGCGGCGCCGTATGCTTTCAGGTCTCATCGATCATGGGTTAATGGGCCGGAGCGAAAGCTCCGGCCCACTTATGATGACAAACTAGTAGTTCTTCCCGCTGAGTACAGAGTTCAGAACCGTGAAGTGCCGGACTTCGTCCACTAACACGTTTGCGGCAAAATTCAAGACCGGTTTGGTCTGAATGTTTGACGCCAGCGTGGCATAGGCCTGCATCGCCCCATGCTCCAGATTACGTGCCAGACGCAGGATGTCCTGCTCGTTGTGCAAGGGGCCGAAATCGTACTTTTTCTTCGGACCACTTGGCTTAACGCTTAACGACTTCAGCACTCCGCTAAGCCCGTCGCGGTGGTACTTGTGATCGGCCTGAAACGCGACCGCCACTGCGAGCACGCCGGGGGTGAGCAGTTTGCTCTCGGCTCCGGCCTGATAAGCGGCGATAGCTTCGTTCTCCAGGTACAACGCTGCCGTGAGAATTCCGAGATCGCCTTGCAAAGATTGCGCATACAGGCGTTTCGGGTTCCCGGTCAGCAGGTAAAAGAGCGCACCCGCGCTGGCTGTGCCGGCCAGGCGGATCCAATCTCGACGTGCAGTCCCTTGACTGGGCCAGTCTTGCTTCGGCCAGTCTTTCTGATCGTTCATATTCGTTTCTGTCTTCATGAACTGGTCTGCTCCTTTCCTTCAGTACTTCAAACGCTCGGTCACGTTCATGCCGAGCAGGTGTTCGAAGACGGTGTTGTGCCGCACTTCGTCTTCAAGGATGGGGACGGCTGCATCGAGAATTTCGCGATTTTCGAGTTTACCGGCATTGGCCAGATATGCGCCCTCGGCACCGGCTTCCAGGCTTTGGGCCAGTTTGAGGATGTCGGTTGCCGAAGTGATCGTGCCGAAGTCGTAACTCGTCTTGGGTGCGACTGGCGTGCCCCCAAAACGCCTGATGTAGTGGGTTAGAGTGTCGCGATGGCGTTTGTGGTCGGTTTGGAAGCTCACGGCGATCTTGAGCTGATCGGCGGAGAGCAGTTTGCTCTTGGCGCCGGCGTCATACGCGGCAATGGCCTGGTGCTCCAGTCCAAGAGCCACGTTCATAATCGCCAAGTCTCCCGCATATCTGACTTCGGCCGCGGCCGGCAAAGCAGATGCAAGCGCTCCGGCCGCCACAGAAATTCCGCCAGCCTTTAGCATCTGCCGCCGGGAAACCTGCTTCTTTGAATTCTCCGTCTCGTCTTTCAACATAGATTTCAACATGGTCGAACCTCCTGCGCCAGACCGCATGCGACCGTCGCCTGGCGCGAGTGCAAGAATTGTCGTTTCATCCGGCAACGGAGCCGGACCGGTTGCTTACCAGTGCAGGCCCTGATTGAAGGCAAACGTGTTGAAGCTGGCGTTGTGGCCTTCCACTTGGTTGTGGCGGATGTCAAATCCCATCGAAAGCTTGGGCGTGATGCGAACCTCCGCCCCGCCGCCGATCTGGCCACCGAAGAGCACGTTGCCCTGGCCATGAGGAACGCCGCGGGCAGCAAGTTCCGGTGCGGTCGGAGCCAAGCCGCCAATTTGCGACCCTTGCAACAGCGCATTCAGCGTGGCTCCAAGGGTTGAGGTTCCAACTGGCAAACTGGCCAACGATCCGAGCGCCGTGTTTGCGTTGAAGGAGCCGACGTTGTTGTCCGAACCGATCCATACGTACCCGCCCAGGCCTGCCACCGCATACGGGCGGAATCTGCCCAGCTTGGTCACGGTATATTTCAGTTCGAATGGGGCGACGGTCAGGACTTTCGACCGCTCCTCCACGGTTTGGCTCAGCGCGGGCAGAGGACCGGCGAGGTAGTTGGTAAGGCTGGGGAGTGGTTCCGCCCCGGCTGCGACCAGGTAGTTATTGAGTGCCGTGTTGACCAGCACATTCACGCCCGAGGTCGACGTTTGCGTGGTCACCGAGCGCTGCAACCCGACCATGATTTCATACGAGAGCTTGCCGCCCGGAACCTTCTTCCAGGGCAGGTCGATGTAGCCGCCCGAGGCAAAGCCGGTGTTGTCCTTATACGGATTGGTTGCGCCACCCACAAAGAAACCGAGTTCGGCGCCGATCTGTCCGATGTCGGGCAGCAATTCACGAGGAGCGGTGTAAGCGGAAGCAGCTGGCGGCGGTCCCGGGGATGGTGAGGGCGAAGGCGAACCTCCGGGCTCGGGCATAAAGCCGATGAGGGCGTTGGGGAGAATCGGCCGAGTCGAAGCCACAGGCTCCAGCATGGCCTGCAGCCTCTCCACCAGCACGCTGAGCTTGTTGATCTCTTGCTGCTGCGCGTCGATGCGGGCTTGCAGCGCATTGGTTGGGGTAACGTCCCCGGCCGGTTTGGAAGCGATCGGGGCGACAGTGTTAGCGGCTATTTGAACCGGTTCCGCCGTCTGGCTAAAGGCAGCGAGCGAGGTGATTGCGGCAACCACGAGCAGCACTGCGCCCGTGACCAAGAACCTTTTCATCGTTTTACGCAACATTATTTCCTCCTTATGATTCTCCGACCGGACTTCTCTGGCGGTCCCTCGGGGTCTATCAGTTCAACGACGTACTGCAAACACGGTGAGCGAGCAGGTTCACCGTGAATCCTTGAACGGCATAATGAATGTTTCCTCTTCCGAATCGCGTTCATTGCCCACGCGGTTCACGAGGCGAAAGTGTTTGACGCCGATCCGGGGCAACGGAGGGGACGGCGGTGCGGCAGTTTCAACCCCCACTCCAAACTCTGACCGCCATCGACAACCACCGCGTTTACGAACGACACGAAGTTCGTTCCCGGCGGACCTTCGATCCCGAGCCCGACGCTCTGCTGTCGCTTGCTTGCGGTTGGCTCCCCTCAGTCGAAAGAGGTTGTTCACCGTACCGCATTGATCCTGGCGAGTCAGTGACAGATCGCACCGTGCAATGTGACGCGCAGAAATAGGGAACTGCGCGCACCGGTTTACGGAGGAAGAATCGCTCCCCGCTTGCTGGACCGGCGTCGAAGATGCCGGCATCGTCATTGCACTCCAGTCTTGCCGTTCCACCGTCACTTCCACCCGTGTCAAACCTCACTGACAAGGCTGCCGCCGTTCTCTTAGAATTTATGTGTCGCCAGCACACCAATCCACAGCTTCCCCACCTAGCGAAAAAAGGAGGCTTTCCCCCATGCATTCCTCATCTTCTTCCAGCAAACTAAAACTCTCCTTCGACAGCGTCTTCTACTACGTCACCAACATGGAGGCGTCCATCGCTTTCTATCGCGATACCCTCGGGCTCCCCCTGGTCTCGCAGGACTACGTCGCGCGCTTCGATCTCGATGGCGTGCTCATCGAACTCGTGCCGCTACCGCCCGGAACCGTGGTCCCCGGCAACGGCAATGCCCGCCTCTGTTTTTCCGTGTTGAATTTGGAAGAGACGTTGGAGCAAATACGGGCCCGCGGGATACCAACCAGCAAAATTAAAGAGAAAAGGGACGGCAGACTGGCCTTTTTCCGCGACCCCGACGGTAACGAACTTAGCCTCTGGGAATACACCAGAGTAGAAAGTCCAACGGAAATTGTGGAGTCGGCCATGCTGCACGGCTAGCACTGGGATCATCCGAAGGGCCAATGCGCCGGCCCTCGGCAGAACCATATCGCGGGCCTTTTTCTTTACGGCAGCAAGAATGTTACCTAGGGCTATGCTAGACTATCCCTATGCCAACCCTATACGTGGAAAACGTGCCCAAGGACCTCTACGAAGCCCTGCGCGCCCGCGCCCGCAAGCGCCGCACCTCCATCGCCGCCGAGGTCATCGAGATGCTGAAGGAGAGTGTGCCCACCGCAGCCGAACTAAAACAACGCCGTCACTTCTATGACGAATTGATGGAAATTCAAGCGCACAAGCCCCCCGGTAAAGGGCCGTTCACTTCGGCAGAAGACATGATCCGAGAGGACCGTGAGCGGTGAAGACGTTCGTGATGGACGCGAGCGTCGGCGCGAAGTGGGCAACGCCCCAGATCATTGAGCCTTTTGCCGCTCAAGCCCATCGCTTTCTTCGCGCCTACGTTGAGGGAACGATCCAGGTGGTTGTCCCGGATTTATTCTGGCTCGAGATCGGCAGCTTTCTCTGGAAGGCCGCCAAACGCGGCGCCATCACAAAGTTGTTGGCGCAACACGCTCTCGAAGCGATGATCAACCGCGACTTCCCCACTGTGCCGAGCCGAGTTTTTCTGCCGGAAGCGTTCAAGATCGCCTGCGATTTCGACCGAACCATTTACGACAGCACCTACGTTGCGATGGCCGCTGCCACGGGTAGATATCTCATCACCGCCGACGAGCGCCTGGTAAGCGCCCTCGGAACCCGCTTTCCCGTCCGCTGGCTGGGAGTTTTCTAATCAGATCCTCGCATCCGACTTCGCATCGCAGTCATCCCGCTGCCTGTACCGACGGCTGCGTTCTTGCTAAAATGAAAAAGTTGGGTCACCCCCCGTGCCTCGAGGAGCATGAGATTCTATGGCCTACGTAATTGCCGAGCCCTGCATCGGAACCAAAGACACCGCTTGTGTTGACTCCTGTCCGGTGGATTGCATTCATCCCAAGAAGGACTCCGACAAGTTCGCGACGGAAGAGATGCTGTATATCGATCCCGTGGAATGCATCGATTGCGGCGCCTGCGTGCCGGTGTGCCCGGTCTCGGCCATCTTCGCGCTCGACGACCTGCCGGAAAAGTGGAAAGAATACACCGAGCGGAATGCGAAGTACTTCGGGCGGTAGGGTAGTTGTCAGTCGTCAGCCGTCAGGAAAAAACTAGCTCGACATTCGACATCGAATCCAGAGGCGCACGCCAATAACGGCTTGCGTCTTTGGGCCTTAGCTCGCAACTGTCAGCTCTCAGCGGCATCTGATTTTGGCTGACGGCTGACGGCTGATAGCTTCTTCCATTACAATCATAGATTGACCTGTTGACCTTCCATGGCGCTGAAGGAGTCGGAAGCGATCGTTCTGCGCACGTATCCGCTGCGCGAGTCCGACCTGCTGGTTACGCTCTTTACCCGCATGGAAGGCAAGGTGAAAGGGGTGGCGCGCGCGGCCATGAAGTCGAGGCGCCGCTTCGGAGGCGCTCTCGAGCCGCTCACGTATGTGCGGGCGTTTTACGACGACCGCGAAGGGCAGGAACTGGCACGGCTTGATTCCTGCGAGGTGATCGAATCGCCGCTGGCCGGGGAAGTCAGTTATTCGCGGGCGGTGGCGTTGGGACACGTCGCTGAGTTGCTCGACGAGTTGATGCCCGACCGCGAGGCGAGCGACGCGGTTTTTCGGTTGAGTCTGGCGGTTCTGCAGGAACTGCGTGGCCCGGCTTTGTGGATGCCGCTCACCTACTTTGAACTGTGGATGACGCGGCTCATGGGGTTTCTGCCGGAGTTCGCGGAGTGCGCCGTCTGCGGACGGTCATTCGATGGCAGCCGCGACGGCAACCGGGCGTTTTATCACGCGCTCGCCGACGGGTTGGTCTGCGCTGACGATAAGCGTGTGGCGTCGTCGGAACTGTCGCCGGAATCGAGAAAGATTGCGGCGCAGATGCTGCGGTCGCGGGTTTCCGAGTTTGCCGAAATTGACTGGCCGAAAGCGGTGTGTGCCGATCTGCGCAAGTTTCTTGTCCAAATTCTGGAGCGGCACATCGAGAAGAAGCTGGTGACGGCGGGAATGCTGGAGAAAGTCGGCAGTTAGCTGTTAGCTCTTAGCTTGTGCCGGGATGTTTTGAGCTAAAAGCTAAAGGCTAAGAGCCGGATTCATCACGTGAACTCACTCAAATCCAATTCGCCGACCTTCCAGCAGCTCATCCTGAAGCTGCAGACTTTCTTCGCCGAGCGCGGAGCAGTCATTCAGCAACCCTACGACGTCGAAGTCGGCGCCGGGACCATGGCGCCGGAGACATTCCTCCGCGTGCTCGGCCCGAACCCGTACAAGGTAGCCTATGTGCAGCCTTCGCGGCGTCCAGCCGACGGGCGCTACGGCGAGAACCCCAACCGGTTGTTCAAGCATTTGCAGTTGCAGGTGATCCTGAAGCCGCCACCGGAGAATGTGCAGGATCTCTACCTCGAATCGCTCGGCGCAATCGGCATCGATCTGCGCCAGCACGATATCAAGTTCGAAGAGGACAACTGGGAGTCTCCGACGCTCGGCGCTTGGGGCATCGGGTGGCAGGTCATGCTTGACGGCCTCGAGGTCACGCAGTTCACCTACTTCCAGCAGTGTGGGGGCGTGGACCTCGACCCTATCTCCGCCGAGCTTACCTACGGTCTGGAGCGGCTGTGCGCTTTTCTGCAAGACGTGGATTCAATCTATGACATCGTGTGGGCGCGCGATCCCGAAACGGGCAAGGAAGTGAAATATGGAGAAGTGCGCTTGGCCGACGAGCAGCAGTTCTCGGTCTACAACTTCGAAGCGGCGGATGTGCAGAGTACATGGAAACATTTCGAACTCTGCGAAGACGAGTGCAAGAAACTGATTGAGCGCTATTCCGGTTTAGCCAAGGATAAGAGCGAAGGCGATGGCAATGACGTTGTCCGCGAGAAGGCGCGGTTTCCCTTGCTTGGCGCCTATGATCTGTGCCTGAAATGCTCGCATTACTTCAATATTCTCGATGCCCGGGGCGCGATTTCTGTGACCGAGCGCGTCGGCGTGATTGCGCGGGTGCGGGCGTTAGCCGTGGGGATCGCCAAGGCTTGGATGGACCAGCAGTACTCTACGGAGAAGAAAACGGATAGCGACCGGGCTGCAAAGCCAGCGGGTAAGGAAAAGAAAGGCAAGCTGGCTCCGGTGGGATGAGAATCCCCCTGTGGGCCTCTGTGCCCCCTGTGGTAAGAGCTCTTTCCTTGCCGATTGACACACTTCGATTGTGACGCGGCTCACATTCAGTTTTTTGTAATTCTGAGAGCATAAACGGATCGCCTGATGCCTGACTTTCTACTCGAAATCGGATGCGAAGAGATTCCGGCGAGGATGATCGACGCCGCTTCTCTGGACCTGCGACATCGCTTGAGCGCGCTGTTGCAGCGGGAGCGCCTGGAACCAGCCGGAGCGATTTCTCATCTCGACACGCCGCGCCGTCTGGCCGTTCTGGCTTCCGGAATTCCCGCCTCCCAGCCGGACATTACCGAGCAGGTGAACGGCCCGTCCGCGCAGGTCGCATATAAAGATGGGCAGCCGACTCCGGCTGCGCACGCGTTTGCCAAAAAGGTCGGCGTGGATGTCGGCAAGTTGGAAAAAGTCAGCACTCCGAAGGGCGAATATCTGGCGGCCACGGTCACGCGAAAAGGCCGCACCGCCGCCGAGATTCTCGCCGAGGCGCTTCCCAAAGAAATCTCCACTCTCTACTGGCCCAAGGCCATGTACTGGCGAAAGCGCGGGGAAGTGTTCGTTCGTCCGGTGCGCTGGCTGGTGGTGATGCTCGATGAGCAGGTCGTCCCGTTGGAATTGTTCGGCATCGCAGCCGGCAAGACCTCCCGCGGACGCCGCATCTTTGGTAAGGAAGCGGGCAGCGAAACGGGCAGCGAAGCCGTCGTGGTCTCCAAGCCCAGCGCCTATGTGGAAGCGTTGCGCAGCGCGAAGGTTCTGGGCTCCGGCGAGCGTGAGCAGGTGATTCGCAAAGCTCTCGACGCTGCGACCAGAACCATCCCCGGCGCGCGCTGGCGCGAAGACAAGCCGCTGGTCGCGTCCGTCGTCAACCTGACGGAATTTCCCTCCGTCATCCTCGGCAATTTCGATCCCGAGTTTCTCGATCTGCCCGAAGAGGTGCTGGTCACGGTGATGCGCGACCACCAGAAATATTTCGCCATCGAAGATGCCAATGGAAAACTGCTGCCGCACTTCCTAGCGGTGCTCAACACGGCCGCCGACTCGGAGGGATTGATCCGCCATGGCAACGAACGTGTTTTGCGCGCCCGCTTCAACGATGCCCGCTTTTTCTGGCAGACGGACCAGAAACAGACTCTCCGGCAGCGCGTAGAGTTGCTGCACAATGTCACCTTCCAGAAAGATCTCGGCAGCTATTACGACAAGATGCTGCGCGTGCAACATATGGCCAGCTGGCTTTCCGAGACGGTGAAACAGAGCGGCATGGCCATTCGACCCGGAGTAGTCCACAAAGCCACGCTGCTGGCCAAAACCGATCTGACCACGGAACTCGTAAAGGAGTTCACCGAGCTGCAGGGAATTGTCGGCGGTCTTTACGCGCGCGTGCAGAAGCTAGATGAGGACATGAGGTCCGACGTGCAGCTGGCGATCTCACGGGCCATCTACGATCACTACAAGCCCGAGTCGATGGAGGACAGCACGCCCGCTACTATCGAGGGAGCGGTTCTCTCGATCGCCGATAAGGCCGACTCCATCGCCGGAATGTTCGCGCTCGGACTCATCCCCAGCGGGTCGAAGGATCCGTTCGCGCTGCGCCGCCAGGCGAACGGCATTGTAAAGACGATTGCCGAGAAGAAACTGCCGCTTCGTCTCTCCGAGATCATGGCCGATGCGCGCGTCCGCTATAAGGGCTCCGAGGCAGAGAAGAAGTTCTCGAACGCCGCCTGCGCCGAATCGGTGCGCGCCTTCTTCCGCGAGCGCCTTGAGTTTTACTTGAAGGAAGCGCGTGGCTATACGTACGACGTGGTCAGCGCCGTACTTGCTGTCGACGACGACGATGTGGTGGACGCCGCCGCCCGCGCCGAAGCTGTGAAGAACGTGCGCGACTCGGCCGATTTCGAATCCATATCGAGCGCCTTCAAGCGCATGAAGAATATCCTGCGCCAGGCGGCCGAAAAGACGAAAATCATTGCCCTGCGCGTCGATCCGGCCGGCCTGCAGGAAGAATCCGAAAAGGAACTAGCCGCGCTGATCCCGCAGACCGTCGCGAATGTCGAAAGGCTGCGCGCAGCGCACGATTATGAAGAGGCGTTGCGCCAAATCGCGACGCTGCGTCCCGCGATCGACAAGTTTTTCGACAAGGTCATGGTTATGGTTGACGACGACAATCTCCGCGCCAATCGCCTGGCGCTGTTGCAGACCGTGGTCAAGGAATTCTCCACGATCGCGGACTTCTCCGAGATCGTGACCGAAGGCAAGGAATCTACGAAATAACATCTACGAAATAAAAGAGGACCTATATGGCAACAACCACTCTCCCTGATGCTGAAATCATCGAAGCAAAACCCACGACCACAAAATATGTGTACTTCTTCGGCGGTGGCAAAGCCGATGGCAATGGCAAGATGAAGGACGTTCTGGGCGGCAAAGGCTCTGGCCTCGCCGAGATGACCAACGTCGGCCTGCCGGTGCCTCCCGGCTTCACGATCCAGACCGAGGCCTGTCGCGAATACATGCGCCTCAATGCAGTGTCGAAAGCAGCCGACCGCCAGATCGAAGAAGCGCTCGCCAAGCTCGAAAGCCTTCAGGGCCAAAAGCTCGGCAAAGGCGACAACCCTCTGCTGGTGAGCGTGCGTTCGGGCGCGAAGTTCTCGATGCCCGGCATGATGGACACGATCCTCAACCTCGGCCTGAACGACCAAAGCGTCGAAGCCCTCGCCCGCCGCACCAGCAACCCGCGTTTCGCCTACGACTCCTATCGCCGCCTGATTCAGATGTTCGGCAGCGTCGTGCTCGACATCGAGAAATCGGTGTTTGAAGAAATTTTCGACGCCAAGAAGAAGCAGAAGAAAACCAAGCTCGACACCGACCTCGACGCCAAGGCGCTGCAAGACGTGATCGCGGAGTACAAGAAAGCTGTGAAGAAGCACGCCAAGCGCGACTTTCCGCAGGATCCCCACGAGCAACTGGTCCTGGCGCGGGACGCCGTCTTCCGCTCCTGGCAGAACGATCGCGCCAAGCATTATCGCCGCATTAACAACATCGATGACATGCTCGGCACCGCCGTCAACGTACAGGCCATGGTATACGGCAACCTCGGCGACACCAGCGGCACCGGCGTCGGCTTCACGCGCAATCCCGCCACCGGCGCAAAAGAGTTCTACGGCGAATTTCTGATGAACGCGCAGGGCGAAGATGTGGTCTCGGGTGTTCGTACGCCGGTGCCCATCCTCGAACTGCAGAAGATCATGCCCGATGTCTACGACCAGCTCCGCGAAATCACCACGCGCCTCGAGAAGCACTATCGCGATATGCAGGATTTCGAGTTCACCATCCAGGATGGCAAGCTCTACATGCTGCAGACCCGCAACGGCAAGCGTACCGGGCGAGCCGCGGTGCGGGTGGCGATTCAGATGGTGGAAGAAGGACTGATCACCAAGGAAGAAGCGATCTTCCGTGTGGAACCGAACCAGCTCTATGACTTCCTGGTGCCGGGTCTGGATGAAAAGAGCACCAAGGTGGAAGTGCTGGCGACGGGATTGCCGGCGTCACCGGGCGCGGCGGTCGGGCAGATCGTTTTCACCGCAGAGGAAGCGGTGAAAAAGACCGGCCATGGCGCGAAGAAGAATCCGGTGATTCTGGTGCGCGCCGAAACGACTCCCGAAGACATCCAGGGCATGGAAGTTGCCGCCGGCATTTTAACTTCCCGTGGCGGCATGACCAGTCACGCCGCCGTGGTCACACGCGGCATGGGCAAATGCTGCGTGGCAGGTGCGGGAGATATTCAAGTCGATGAGCGAGCCGGGGAAATGCGTGCCAAGGGACAGGTGTTCAAAGAGGGAGACTGGATCTCGCTCGACGGCACGAGCGGGCGCGTGATCAAGGGGAAGCTGAACACGCTGGAGCCGTCGGCCGATGATGAGGACCTGCAGAAACTGCTGGGCTGGGCGGAGCCGTTCCGCAAAATTGGAGTGCGCGCGAATGCGGACATTCCGCGCGATGCGATTCAGGCGCGGGCCTTTGGCGCCGAGGGCATCGGGCTGTGCCGCACCGAGCACATGTTCTTTGCCCATGACCGTATCCCACATATGCGCGCCATGATTCTCGCCGACAACGAGAAAGACAGGCGCACGGCGCTGAAGAAGTTGCTGCCCATGCAGCGCGCCGATTTCATCGGCCTGTTTAAGGCGATGGCAGGGTTGCCGGTGACGATCCGTCTGCTCGATCCGCCGCTGCATGAATTTCTGCCCAAGCGCGAGCAACTCATGGTTGCCATCGCGGGCCTGCCCAGTGCCACGACGAAGCAGAAAAAAGAGTTGGTGGAGGAATACAAAGAGTACGGCGCGAAAGGGGCCGGCGACCTGAAGAAAATTCTTCCCGAGCTGCTGGCACGGGTGGAAGAGTTACATGAATTCAATCCCATGCTGGGGCATCGCGGATGCCGGTTGGGGATCACTTATCCGGAGATCACCGAGATGCAGGCGCGGGCCATTCTTGAAGCGGCTGTGGCCGTGGACAAGGAAGGCATCAAGACCCACGCGGAGGTGATGATCCCGCTGATCGCTACCGTGAAAGAGATGGCGAACCAGGGGGCGATTGTCCGGCGCGTGGCGGAAGAAGTGTTCAAGGAAAAAGGAAGGCACGTGCACTACTTGGTGGGCACGATGATTGAGCTGCCCCGCGCCTGCCTGGTTGCGGGCGAGATTGCCAAGGAAGCGGAGTTCTTCTCGTTTGGCACGAACGACCTGACCCAGACCACGTTCGGCTTCTCACGCGACGACATCAATAAGGTGCTGCCAACGTATCTGGCGGAAGGGATTCTGAAGCAGGATCCGTTTGCCGCCATCGACCAGGAAGGTGTTGGCGAACTGGTGCGGATCGGGATCGAACGGGGGCGGAAGACGCGTCCAAACCTGGAGGTGGGCATCTGCGGCGAACACGGCGGCGAACCATCGTCGGTCGAGTTCTGCCACCGGGTGGGAATGGATTATGTGTCTTGCTCCCCGTTCCGCGTGCTCACCGCGCGACTCGCTGCGGCCCAGGCGGCAGCCAGCGAGAAGCTGCAGATTGACGCTGGACGAACGAAGTGATCAACGCAGAGGCCGCGGGGACAACTCGCGCTGAGGTCGCCGAGAAAGATAGAGCAAGGCTCAATGCGATCAGCGGGCAAATTGGGCCGGGTCTTCTCGAGAGTGCCTACGAGGTCTGCTTTGCTCATGAACTGCGGAAACGGGGGCTGCGTGTCGAAACGCAATTCCCGCTTCCCGTCAGCTACGATGGAGTGCGCGTCGACCTCGGATATCGGCTGGATCTTCTCGTCGAGAATGAAGTTGTTGTGGAACTAAAGGCAATCGAAACCGTTCTGCCGGTTCACAAAGCCCAGCTTCTTTCGTACTTAAGGCTCGGAGGGAAAAGGCTGGGCCTGCTGATTAATTTTCACGTTGATAGGTTGAAAGATGGCATCACGCGGCTCGTAAATGGATTTTGATGCCAACAAAATGATCAACGCAGGGGACGCGGAGACCCGCCGCAGAGAATGCTGAGAGATCAAAACCCAGATCGCATGATCTCTTCTCCGCCTCTCCCGGCGACCTCCGCGAGGATTTTCTCCGCGACCTCTGCGTTAATCAGTTGGTCCGCTGCAACCGCACGATCAGCTTCTGTGCCAGATTCTCCTCCGACTCGGACCACAGCAACCGCCCCGTTGCCCCGGAGTTCTTCTCCACTTTGGCGGTAAACTCGACCAGTTTATGTACGTTGCTCCGGACGTTCCGCTCCGCCTCGGAAGTAAATTCGATTTCTTCGTGCAGGAAGGACGTGTCCAAACCGAAATCAATTTGAATGTGTCCGGCATCTTCCGCTGCGCGCTCTTCAAATTCCATCCCATGCGCAATCAGGCGCACCAGCGACGGCTCCAGCACCCATTTCTCCGCGCCCTCAGGAGGAGTCCACAAGTCCCAATAAGCCTCGAAAATGTAGGCATAGTCGTCGTGGAGAAGTTCGGCGACCACTAAAGCTGCCTCTTCCGGCGAAACGCCCGGACGGAAGCGGCGCTCCAGAATCGTCGGCTCACTCCACGAGACCGGTTGGATCGCCGCGTAGGTCACCCCGTCCCGCGCCGGAGAAAACGGAATTTGCCGCAGTACGCTGACCGTTCGTGGCAGAATCTCGGACTCATCGAAGCTGGGAAACCACAGGCTCAAATAAATCGAATCGCCCATGGCTGTATTCTAAATCGCAGGCGGGTTCGGTTCGAGGGTCAAGTTGGTGTGCGCGCATCTTCTTTTGACGTGGGAAAAACGCCCTGTTACTATGATGTTCGGCGGTAAACAACCATCTCACCCGAAACGTCCCCGTCGTCTAGCCTGGCCTAGGACATCGCCCTTTCACGGCGGTAACGCGGGTTCAAATCCCGCCGGGGACGCCAACAAAATAAAAGACTTGCTGGAAACCCCATTTTTCGCCGGGGACACACAGGGGGCACAAACTTCCTAGCCCGTTGCCTTGTCCTTTGTGTCCCGCAGCATTGCGACCACTTTCCCCTGCGCCTTACGCTTGGCCGGTGTCACCGCCTGCGCGTAAACGTGATCCCAACCCTCTTGGCCGCCGGTTGAATGTAGTACTGCATGATCCTCGACAGCCACACCGGCTGCTTCCCACGTTTCTTGCCGGTCCGAGGCGAGTCCGTTGCAAAGAGATAGTCCTCGGGTCGGTTGTACTTCGTGGTCCGGTACCAGGCGAGTAGATCCTCTGCGATAGCAGGATCGATCGGAATCGGCCGTTTTGACGCTTCGGTCTTGACCGGTCCAACCACCTGGTCGACCACGGAGCGCTGCGCCATGATCTCCAGGTCTTGGAAGGAAATGTCTTCCCAGCGGAGACCGGCCAGCTCGTCGCGGCGCAGGCCCGAAGTCATATCCAGCCAAACCAAGATCCGCTCCCGTCGTTCGTAGGAAAAGATGGGGCCGTCCTCGCAAATAAAGTGCGGGCTGTACTGACAGTGTCCGCAGAAACCGACCGCGCATTTCATGTTTCGTTCCATGGAAAGGTAGATATTTTCCCGCGCGAGGCCGCGAGTTTCGAGATCGCGGGCGACAAAGCGCATCATGATTTCGGGTCCACAGGCGAAGGCCAGCGAACGCGCCGGCTGCAGCCGCGCCTGCTTGAACAGCGTCGTAACCACACCAAACGGTCGCGCTCCGCCGGATCGCCACTGATGGAAACGGGCAGCTCGCCAACGCCAAACACCCACGGACCCGATGATGACCGATCCCATGCTGCCGCAGCCGTACTCCACACGGCAGGTGGTCAAGGAGACGGCCGATACCTTGTACCCTGACAGTGGAACCGTCGAACGGAACGGGTGGGAGCCGGTTTCAGCCGGGACAGTTCAGCACCACCATTGCGGCATCCTGCAACTCGCAATTCAGTATTGAAGAGCCTGATGGGCGCAACAAGAAATATGAATTGGACTCGATTCACGCCTACCTTGTACTGTCCGTGTATCGTCTGACCCCGATTCCAAGTCACGTGAGTTAGTAAAGGATAAATCTCCTAGTGCAAGACGGCTTGGAGTCTTGGGTTTGAGTGGCTCCGCGTCAAGAGGCCGTCATGTCCCAGAGTCTTTATGTACTCTTTATGAACTTTTTACGCGACCCTTACAGCTTTTCGGATGTGATAGCGAGTTAAACCACGACAAAAGCGTTTGTCCATTTAGTCAGAGTGGACGCATTTGAATCAACAGAACCGGACTTCGGACCGGAAAGGATGCGAACTTGAAAATCACGAGAACTCTATTGCGCAAAGCCATAGCGGTTTCAACTTTTCCTTCGATGCTTGTTTTGAGTCTCGCGCTTGGGCAGGCTCCGCGGTGTTACGCGCAGACTCCGGTGCCGCCAGATGGTTGGACGAGAGTGGCAGCCGTGCACGATCCGGCGGCTGCCCCTGACGTAACTCCCGCCCGACCTGCGGCCGCCCCCGATCCCGCGAGCTCGGTTGATATCGCCAAAGAGCTGGCCGCCATGAAGGTGCGCATCGAACTGCTCGAAGCGGAACTGAAGAGCCGGACTCAGCCGGCAGTCGTGGCCGGCCCCGCGGTGGCCGCGGCATCGGTCGGGGCGCCAGGCCCCGCAGCCGTGTCGGCGAGCGCGAGTGGTGGAACGTCACAGGAAGCCCGCACCGGCTTGCCCGAGAAGCCAAAGCCGACGGAACCCTTTGCGTATGCCGACTGGACATGGCTGAACGGTACACCTCGCAACAAAGATGTGGTGTGGGATTCGAAGTTCTTCACACCGGAAGTCCGGTTCGATACTGATTACGTTTACGACTTCAATCACCCCAGAGACGATACTCTTGGCGGTTCGACTGAAATCTTTCGGACCAATGAAATCCAGGTCGAGCAAATCAGCGTCGGCGGCGATTTTCATTGGCAGAACGTTCGCGGCCGGATCTTAACCATGGATGGAATGTTCGCCGTCACCACTCCCCGCAATGATGCCAGCGCTGGACGTGGGCAGTGGGACCTTCGTGGTGCGTACAAGTACGTATCGGAAGCTTACGGCGGATACCACTTCGACGTGAACCACGGACTGAACGTGGACGCGGGAATCTTTGTTTCCTACATTGGTCTGTTCAGTTACTACAATTTTGATAACTGGGCTTACCAACCCTCGTACGTCTCGTCCAACACGCCCTGGTTCTTCAATGGAGTCCGGATCCAGTGGTTCCCCACGGACAAACTGAAAATTGAGCCCTGGATCATCAATGGATGGCAATCGTACGGCAGGTTAGGCAGCAAGCCCGGTCTGGGAGGTCAAATCCTGTATCGCCCAAAGGCATGGGTCTCGATGGTCTTCAATAACTACGGCATGGGTGAAGATACTTTGGGCAACGCAAATGGTCAATTTGGCCGCTCCCGTATTCATACTGACGACAGTGTGGAAATCAAGTATTACGACCATCCGGAAAAGATGCTGGACAAGATGGCGTTCTCACTCACAGGAGACCTAGGATGCGAATATGGCGGCAGCGGAAACTTTGTCAGCGCCCAGGGTCGAACAATCAATAACAATGTCAATTGCCACCACAATACGGCGACGAGCAGCAAGCAGACCTTCGCTGGCTGGATGCTCTATAACCGGTTCTGGTTCAAGAAGGATTTGTACGCCATCACCATTGGTGGTGGCGCCATGGCCAATCCAGGACGCTACCTCACACTGCTCCCGCCCATCAATGGAGCCGACGCTATCACCGGCTCGCCCTACTTCACGCAGAACCCTGGCGATCCCTACAAGGCCTGGGATACTTCGATCACATTCAACTGGATGCCCCGACAGTACATCACTTTCGTTACCGAGTTTGGGTATCGCCACGCTGACGTTCCGTATTGGACGGGTCGTGGTGGCATAACACCGGGCGACAATTTATTTCCCAGCACGATTCCAAACCCGGGCGGGGGATCTGTGATCGGCACCACAACGTTTCTCCCAGGCCCGTTCTTGTCCGCCACGCCCGGCTTCACCTGCGTGCCCGGAAGCGCTGGATTCTGTCCCGATCTGCGGAGAGATGAACCCAGCATAAGGAGCGCGATCATGGTCAAGTTCTAGTGCTGAAGAGGGGCTTCCTCAAGGGGAAGCCTCTCTTCGCGTGGTCATGCAACTTCAAACGGAGATGAAATCATGTTAGGCTCTGGCCGATTGTTATCGCCATCATCGCAGCGGTGTTCTTAGCCGGAGTTATGGTAGTGAATGCCGCAGAGACCCAGGGCGGGAAAACGACAGTAATGACTCCAACGCCCGCGGCTGAAAAAACTGAAGAAGCAGCGAAACTCATTGCCGCAACCGAAGCGGCCAAACAACTATTGCTCGCGATGGACACGGACAAAACCGGCAAGGTCTCCGGGGGAGAATGGATGAAGTGCATGGAAGCAGAGTTCGACAGGTTGGTAGGGACCATACGGACCATAAGGGACAGCTAGACGTTAAAGAACTAACCCAGTCACGGGTTGCGGATGCGTCCATTTGTCGGCAAGTGACGGCGAAGGAATCGCGACTCGCGCGAGAAGGCGGCTCTTGAGCTCGAACGCCTCATCCAAAATGCTTATGCACTCGATTCATAACTTTGATGGAAATCCTTATGACTTGTTTATGCGCTCCACCATACATTAACCACTTGAAGCAGTTCAGATAGCCCGACTACGACGGTGTCGTTCGCGTTTCCCGGTCGAGTTTAAGTGCTATGGGTTTCCTGGTGCGGAGACAACGATGTGCACGAAACAAAAAAGGGGCAGCGTTCCGGATCCATTTCCGGCTTCGGCGCTGCTCAGCAGATACTCCCCCTGCACCGCCCGGCGACGGCGCGGCCTGCAGTCCTTTGGGACACCTTTCCAGCAGGTTCCTTAGGCGCCCAGGCAGAAACGGACGTCGATCAACTTTGATGCGTCGCAGAGAGTTGGTTACTGAGCGTATGCCCACCGACAAAACGTGGGGACGCGTCCTGCGAAATTTCGTACAGGTGTCGACCATTCGAAGTGACGGATAGGGAGTCCAAATGAAAAGTCGAAGTGTGAAAATCGGTCTTTTTCTTGCCTCCATGCTCCTGCCGTTGCTGCTGGGCGGATGCAATGGGCAAGTCGATGCGGCGGCGGAAGCTCCGCCTCCCGCTAACATCGTCCCCGACGTGGATCTCAACCTTTTCACGGTTGACCACCCGGAGCATTTCCCGCTGGTTGAAGCCACCGCGCATCCCACGACGTCCGAGTTAGTCGTCACGGGAACAGTTGCCCCCGATGTCTCTCGCAATGTTCCGGTCGTCTCGCTCGCTTCGGGGCGCGTCGTGGCCATTCACACGCGACTCGGCGACACCGTGACCAAGGGCCAGTTGCTGCTTACCATTCGCAGTGACGATGTGGCCGGCGGCTTCGACGCCTATCGCAAGGCCGTCGCTGACGAGCTTCTCGCGCGCAAGCAGTTGAATCGAGCCGTGGATCTGTTTGCACACGGTGCCATTGCAGAGCAAGACCTGGAGGTTGCGCAAGATACGGCATCCGACGCCAAGGTCACCCTTGAAACCGCGACCGAGCATCTTCGGCTCCTGGGCAACGATCCCGACAAGCCCATGGGTATCGTAGACATCGTAGCGCCCACCACGGGCGTGATCACCGACCAGCAAGTGACGAACGCAGCGACCGTGCAGGCCTACTCATCGCCCAGCCCGTTCACAATTTCAGATGTCTCATCGGTTTGGATTGTCTGCGATGTTTACGAGAATGACTTGGCCAATGTTCGGCTTGGGGACGCAGCGGAGATCACCGTGAATGCGTATCCCGATCGTCCCTTCAAAGGGAGGGTCAGCAATATTGGCATGATCCTCGATCCGAGTATTCGCACGGCCAAGGTTCGGATAGAAGTTCAGAATCCAGGAATCCTGCGGCTGGGCATGTTCGCGAAGGCAACCTTCCGCGGCCAAACCACAGAGATGCACACGGTTGTCCCGGCCTCTGCGGTCCTGCACATGCACGATCGCGATTTTGTTTTTGTGCCCGCGCCCGACAAGAAGTTTCGGCGTCTGGCGGTGGTCAGTGGAGATGTCTTGCCCGACAACACGAATCTGCAAGAGATTAAATCCGGGCTCAAACCAGGGCAGCAAGTAGTTACGAACGCCTTGGTCTTGGACCATGTGCTTGCGCAGTGACGGCTAAGCAGTGGAGAGCCAGGCGTCCCCGCCCGTCCCTCCACGAGCGTTAGAGATGTGAGAAGGGAAGAAGCAAACCGGAAATGATCCGCGCCCTTGTAGATTTCGCCCTGAACAACAAGTTTGTGGTGTTGGCCATTGGGTCCTTGTTGCTCGCTTGGGGCGTCATCTCGTTTCATAACCTGCCTGTAGAGGCCTATCCCGACATTGCCGACAACTACGTGACGGTTATTACACAGTGGCCGGGGCGTTCCGCGGAGGAGGTGGAGCAACAAGTCACCATTCCCATCGAGATACAAATGTCCGGGATGCCGCACATGACTTTTCTGCGCTCCGAGTCTATTTTCGGGCTGTCGTTCGTGATCATGATCTTCGACGACAGTTCCGTGAACGACTGGAACCGCCAGAAGGTGCTCGAAAGGCTCACCCAGGTCAATCTCCCGCCGGGACAAAACCTGCAACCGCAGATCGGCACCGACTGGAGCACCACCGGCCAGATCTATTGGTACACGCTTAGAAGCACAAATCCCCGCTACGACCTGATGGAGTTGAGGTCGATCGAAGATTGGGTTCTCCTCAAGCAATTTAAATCCGTTCCCAATGTGGTGGACGTTTCCGACTTCGGGGGTACGGTGCGGGAGTACCAGGTGCGGGTGGACCCCAACAAACTGGTTGCCTACGGATTGAGCATCGGGCAAGTCGAGCAGCAGTTGGCTAACAACAACATCAATGCCGGCGGCAGCTTTGTGGAAGTTGGCCTCCAGCAGATGAATGTGCGCGCCCTCGGGCTCTTCAGCACGGTGCAGGACATCGAGCAGACCGTCTTAAAGACCCAGACCGGTACCGCCCTTCGAGTAAAGGACATCGCGGACGTAGTCCAGGGCCCAAAAATCCGGCTGGGCCACATGGCCCGAGCCAACCACATGGAGGACGGGCGCATTATCGATGAGCCCGATGTCATTCAAGGCGCGGTGCTAATGCGCAAAGGCGCGGAAGAGCAGCCCGCGCTCGACGCTATCCACCAGAAAGTGGACCAACTCAATAACGGCATTCTGCCTCCCGGCGTGAAGGTCGTTCCCATGTTGGACCGCAGCGATCTGCTTCACTTTACGACGCATACGGTAATGCACAACCTG
Source organism: uncultured Acidobacteriaceae bacterium (assembly GCA_963779995.1). Lineage (GTDB taxonomy): Bacteria > Acidobacteriota > Terriglobia > Terriglobales > Acidobacteriaceae > Acidiflorens. The sequence continues at coordinate 627,789 of CAVZZY010000005.1, forward strand.
GCGGAAGGGATGATTCTCGTAACCATCGTCCTTTTCCTCTTTCTGGGCAATGCGCGGGCGGCCTTCATCGTCGCGCTCACCATTCCGTTCTCCTTGCTCTTTGCGTCCATATGGCTCGACTTGAGCAAGATTCCCGCCAATCTTCTCTCGCTCGGCGCGCTCGATTTCGGAATGGTCGTGGACGGCGCGGTGGTCATGGTCGAGAACATCGTTCGCCATTTGAGCCGCCGGCAAAGCGTTTCTGGAACTGGAGCCAACGGGACTGAAGCCAGGCGTATTACCACAACCATTAAGACAGTACCTCAGTCTATCCGCGAGGCCTGCCATGAGGTGCAGCGGCCGGTTTTTTATGCGATCGCCATCATCATCACAGCCTACATGCCGATCTTCACGCTCCAGCGAGTTGAGGGCCGGTTATTCAGGCCCATGGCCTTGACCGTCGCCTTCGCACTGCTGGGCGCTCTGACCTTCTCGATATTGATTGCACCGGTCTTGGCCAGTGTATTGTTCCGCAGCGGAGTTCGAGAGTGGCGCAACCCGGTCATGAATTACCTGACCGAGCACTACCGCAGGCGGGTGCGCTGGTGCATCGAGCATCGTGTATTTACGGTTGGCATCGGTTTAGTGGCGCTGGGGGTCAGCCTGTTCTTGTGGTTCAGCGGAGTGATTGGCTCAGAGTTCTTGCCGCATCTGGACGAAGGTGCCATCTGGGCGCGCGGCACTCTGGCGAACAGCACGAGCCTTACCGAGGGTGAGAGGTTCACCAACAGCGCTCGTTATGTGTTCGCATCGTTTCCAGAGGTGAAGACCGTGGTATCGCAGGTTGGCCGGCCCGATGACGGAACCGACACCGGGGGATTCGGCAACACAGAATATTTCGTTGACCTGAAGCCACACGACCAATGGCGGCCGGTATTTCGTGAGAACAAAGAAGAACTGATCGCCGCCATGGACCGCGAGCTGGAAAAAAGATGCCCAGGGGCGATCTGGAACTTCTCGCAGCCGATCGAAGACAACGTCGGAGAAACCCTCACGGGCACCAAGGGCTCGCTGGCGTTCAAGATTTTCGGCGATGACCTGAAGACGCTCGAAGAGAAGGGCGAAGAAGTCACCGAGGTCATGTCGCGCATTCCCGGCATGCATGACGTCAAGCTTTTGCGCGATTTCGGACAGCCCAACCTTGACATCACCATCGACCGTCGACAGGCGGCTCGTTTTGGAATCAATGTCGCCGACATACAAGACGCCGTCCAGACCGCCGTGGGCGGGAACGCTGTGAGCCAGGTGCTTCAGGGTGAGGCACGCTACGACGTCGTAGTGCGCTATCAGGAGCCCTACCGCAAAACCCAAGATGCGATCGCAAGGGTTCGGCTGCTTTCCCCCAGCGGAGAGCGCGTCTCTCTGGCGCAACTGGCGAAAGTTGAGGTCAAGGACGGCGCCTACGACATCTACCGCGAGGGCAACGGCCGTTACCTGGCAATCACCTTCAACGTGAGAGGCCGGGATCTCGGAACCACGGTCGAAGAGGCGATCAAACAGATCGGTGAAAAAGTGAAGCTGCCGCCCGGCTATACCGTGGGTTCGTCGGGCGAGTATGAGAGCGAAAAACGCGCGGAAGCACGTTTGCTACTGATCGTGCCCCTCACCATCCTCGTGATCTACATCATCCTTTACACCATGTTCAAGTCGGCGAAATGGGCGCTTCTCATCCTCACCAACGTGGCCATGGCTCGGATCGGGGGGCTCGTGGCTCTTTTGGTAACGGGCACGCACTTCAGCGTGTCTTCAGGCGTCGGCTTCCTGGCGCTGTTCGGCGTATCGGTGCAAACCGGGGTCATCATGCTCGAATACATCAATCAACTCCGAACACGTGGCTACACCATTCCGGACGCTGCAGTCGAAGGTGCTGTCCTCAGGCTTCGCCCCATCATGATGACCATGCTCGTGGCAACGCTCGGGTTGCTGCCCGCTGCGCTCTCTCACGCTATCGGGTCCGACTCGCAAAGGCCGTTCGCGATTGTGATCGTGGGGGGACTGATTTCCGATCTCGTCATGAGCATCGTCTTGATGCCGACTTTGTATGTCTGGATTGCTCGCGATGGCGACAAGCTTCCGGAGCAGGAGGCATCCCTTGAAAATTAATCGTTGGATTGATGCTCACAGCTGCGCACGTTTGATCGCTCGCACCATATTCACCTGCACCCTTGCCGCAACCTTCGCATTCGGCCAAGCCCAGGGACCAGTCAGGATCACGCTCGACGAAGCCGTACAGATGGCGATGCAGCATAACCACAACTTGCTCGCCGCTCGCACCACGATCCTGCAGAGCCAAGCCGAGGAGACGACGGCCAACCTGCGTCCTAACCCGACACTCTTTGGCGACTGGGAATACCTGCCGCTTTTCTCGCCCTCCAACGAAAACAGCACCTACTATCGCGACTCAACCGAGGCCGACCTGGGCCTTAGTTATCTGATCGAGCGCGGCAAGAAGCGGCAACATCGGTTGCAGGCGGCGAAAGATATTACCGCGCAGACGCGCTCGCTCGTGGCCGACAACGAACGCGGCCTGACCTTTAATGTTGCATCGCTATTCGTGAACGTACAACTCGCCGAATCGACGCTCGAACTTGCGGAAATGGATCTGAAAAGCTTTGGGAAAACAGTAGAAATCAGCGAGATGAGTTTCAAGGCAGGTGCCATCAGCGAGGACGATTACCTGAAAATCAAGCTGCAATTGCTGCAGTTCGAAACCGACCTTCAGCAAGCGCAACTCGCGCGCGTGCAGGCGCTCTCCGACCTGCGGCAATTGCTCGGATACGAATCCGTTTCGGCCGACTACGACGTGGCCGGGCCGTTCGACTATCAGCCGGTGAAGGGAAATCTTGAAGACCTCCAACTCAAGGCCATGCAGAACCGGCCAGACTATCGTGCCGCGCGCCAAGGCGTGACCGCGGCCACCAGCCAGTACGACCTGCAGAAGGCAATCGGCAAACAAGACGTCACCGTCCAGGCCAACTACTCGCATACCGGTGGCATCAGTGCTGCCAGCTTTGCGGGCAGCATTCCGCTGGCGATCTTCAATCGCAACCAGGGCGAGATTGCACGCACACGCTTTGCCATCACCCAGGCACAAGAACAGGAAAAAGCCACGAGCGGCCAAGTCATGACCGATGTGAACGACGCCTATGAAGGCTTGCGGGAGAACGACCGCGTGATTCAGCTCTATCGCTCGGGCTACCTCGAGGTGGCGCAAAAGGACCGCGACATCAGCGAATATGCGTACCGGCGCGGCGCGGCAAGCCTGCTCGATTTTCTGGACGCCGAGCGCAGTTATCGGGCTACCCAGCTTGCCTACCGGCAATCTCTGGCTTCATACTTGCTCGCTCTGGAGCAGCTTCGCGAAGCGGTCGGTGTAAGAGGTCTGCCGTAACTTGTCATAGGAAGTCCGCTGTAAGTTGGAAAGCAAACGGCGAGTCGGGCAACGATCGCCGAAGGAGCCCGGTCTGTGAACAAGCAAGAGGTGCGGCGCCGGATCGAGGAAGTCGGCATCATTCCGTCCATTCGTGTGTCTTCTACGGATGATGCCCTGTTCGCCGCCGAGGCGGTCTCGCGCGGTGGCATCCCGATCGTGGAAGTTACATTGACCGTGCCCGAGGCGACTAAAGTGATCTCGCATGTGGTGCAACGCGTGCCGGAAATGATTGTCGGTGCGGGCAGCGTCTTGGACGCGGAGACAGCGCGCCGTTGTTTGGATGCCGGCGCGAATTTCCTGAGCAGTGACGGCCTTGATCCCGAGACCGTGAAGTTTGCCGTGACAGAAGACGTCGTCATCATTCCTGGAACCCTTACACCGACCGATGTCATTGCTGCCTGGAAACTGGGCTCTGATTTTGTGAAGGTTGTTCCTTGCGGGCACGTCGGCGGCGATACATACATCCGTGCCCTTAAGGCGATGTTCCCCAACGTGCCGTTGATTGCTGCCGGAGGCGTGAATCAGCGGACTGCGTTCAACTTCATTGCCGCCGGCGCGGTTGCGCTTGGCATTGGCGGAGAGTTGATCCCCAGGGAAGCGATCCGGCGCCGGCAACCGGATCGAATCGCGGAATTGGCGCGTCGGTTTACGAACGCGATCAGCAGTGCCCGCGGGCAGCGACTTGGCAGCTAGGATGATTCCGCCGAAGGCGGCTTGGCGGTCGCGGGCCCGCGTTCTGCTCGCGACGTTCACAGAGGGAAAAGATTGGGACCGTTGTGAATGGATATCTGACCGTGTTTTCCGCGAGTGTCCCAACCTTCGCAGCTACGAATGTTGATGACGCTTTTCTCCTTACGCTCTTATTTGCCCGGCGGGTTCCGGCGCGACGAATCGTAGCAGGTCAGTACGTCGGTTTCGGGGCCATCGTTGTCGTCAGTCTGATTGGCGCCTGGGCCGCCCTCGCAATACCTCATCGATGGGTGCGCTTTCTTGGTCTTCTGCCGCTCGCAATAGGGATCAAGCAACTGTTGCGGGCGCCGCGAACTGAACCGGGGCAGCCGCGGGCCAGCGATTACAGTGTCGCATCCATCGCACTGGTGACTTTGTCGAACGGAGCCGATAACATCAGCGTTTACGTGCCATTGTTCGTGATCGGCCGAGCTTACCTCTGGCTGATATTGATTGTGTGCGCCGTACTTGTTGCACTGTGGTGTTTCGCGGGCAGATGGCTCGGGAACCATTCGCTTATTCTGCGCTCCGTTGATCGTTGGGGCCGCTGGGCCGTACCATTTCTGTTCATCGCGCTGAGATTATACCTCCTTAGTTAGTGAGAATCACCGCACTCGGAAGGTGGCGTCTTCCTCCCTGAAGTCTGTCCCCGTCAAGATGAAAGCTGTCGTAATGATCGCTCGTTTCTGCGCGCTTTTGGTGCGGCATTCTCTAACGACGGAGTTGTGTTCCGTGCTTCCTTTTGGAGAACTACACCACGCCTGTGTAGCAGGGTCTTGGCCTGAATACGACGATTGTTTACCTTATACTTCCTTTTTGAAGTTCACGGAAGTGGTCGTATGATCGAGCCAACACCAGTATTCATGCAACTTCGAGCGCAAGACCAACTTCGGGGTGGCTCGACCCGGCGGAAACGGCATGAAGAGACGGCGTATCACTCGTTCGATTGCAGTGGTTTACAGGGGTATCGGATGACAAGCAAGCTTTATGGCCGATCGGCGGCGATCTTTGCAATCTTCTCTCTGATCATTTCCTTGATCATTCTGTCCGTCTCTTGTTCGAATGACACTAAAGCGGTGCCCACCAAGGCGGAAGTCACACTCGATCCCAACCTGTACAACATCGACCACCCCGAACTGTTCAAGCTGGTCCGAGCAGAGGCGCGCGACCTGCCCACCGTGCTGCGCGCCAACGGCAGCGTCATTCCCGATGTGAACCGCACCATTCACGTGACCTCGCAGGGTTCTGGCCGGGTGGTCGACTTAAGAGTGAAGCTTGGCGATTCCGTGAAAAAAGGCCAAGATCTGCTTTCGATTTATAGCGCCGATCTGGCAGGAGCATTTTCCGACTACCAGAAAGCAGTTGCAGACGAGCGGTTAGCCAAGAAGTCATTGGAGCGGGCGCAGCTCCTTTACGCTCACGGCGCACTCGCTGAGAAAGAGATACAGCAGGCCGAGGACGCTGAAGAAAAAGCCAAATTAGATGTGCAGAACACAGAGCAGCACGTTCGGATACTAGGCGGTGATCCAGCTCACCCCAGCTCGTTGATTGAGCTACGTGCGCCGGTTTCCGGGACAATCGTTGAGCAAAACATATCGGGCTTTGAAGGAATCAAGAGTCTAGACAACAGCCCCAACCTATTCACCATCGCTGACCTCACGCAGGTGTGGGTGGTTTGCGATGTTTACGAAAACGATCTCGGCCAGGTTCAGCTGGGCGATTCAGCGGAAATTCGACTGAATGCCTACCCTGACAAGGTTTACCACGGCAAGGTTGCCGACATCTCGCGAGTGCTGGATCCCAACCTGAGGGCCGCAAAAGTACGAATTGTGCTGCCTAATCCAGATGCGGCCTTGAAGCCGAACATGTACGTGGTAGCGACCTTCCGGTCGCGGAAAATGCAGTCGCGCCTGGTGGTTCCGAGCGCTGCGATTATGAGATTGCAAGACAAGGATTGGGTGTTCCGCAAAGAAGGGCAAAACCAGGTCCGGAAAATCGAAGTGCACACCCAAGGCGTCACCGAAGACGGATTCCAACAATTGCAGGATGGCCCGCTGAAGGCGGGAGCTGAGGTCGTGGCCAACGCACTCGCGTTCTCCAGCAGCATAGCGGAGCAAGGGAAATGATTCGGCTTCTCATCGATTTCGCTCTGCACAACCGAATCCTGGTGCTGAGCCTGGCGCTCGTCCTGTTTATCTGGGGCATTATTTCTTTTCATAATCTGCCGATCGAGGCCTACCCTGACGTCGCCGATACCTACACCCAGATCATCTCGCAGTGGCCCGGACACGCGGCGGAAGAAGTCGAACAGCAGATCACGGTTCCACTCGAAGTACAACTGAACGGCGTCCCCCACATGACGCATCTGCGTTCGGTGTCGCTGGCTGGGCTGTCGGTAATCACGATTATTTACGACGACGAGATCACGACCTTTACAGCACGTCAGGAAGTGCTGGATCGATTGGCCCAGGCTACCATGCCTCAAGGGGTAAACCCGGGGCTCGGTCCGGATTACAGTCCGACCGGGCAGATCATGTTCTACACGCTCGCCAGCACCAATCCCAAGTACGACGTGATGGAACTGAAGACGCTCCAGGACTGGTTTGTGCTGAACCAGTTGAAGTCCGTGCCTAATGTTGTGGACGTCAACATTTTTGGCGGTCCTACTCGCGAATACCAGGTGCAGCTCGATCCCGGCAAGTTGGTCTCTTTCGGGCTCTCGATCGGCCAGGTAGAACAGGCTCTCGCCAACAACAACCTCAACGCGGGCGGAGGGTTTATCGAGCGGGGAGAGCAAGCCCTTAACGTGCGCGCCGTCGGATTAATGACCAACACCGACGACATTGGGGCAACCGTAGTGAAGTCGGTCAATGGCACACCGGTGCGGGTTCGTGATCTGGGCATAGTCGTACAGGCGCCCAAAGTGCGGCTGGGACAACTGGGCAAGACCATTCGCCATGAAGACGGCACGGTAATCAATGATGACGACGTGGTTGAAGGTATCGTACTGCTGCGTAAAGGCGCCGAGCCGGATGCGACTCTCGACGCTCTCCACCAAAGGATCGCACAACTGAACAATGGCATATTGCCCAAGGGAGTGAAGTTTGTTCCGCACCTGGACCGCAGCGATCTGGTGCACTACACGACTCACACCGTGCTGCGCAACTTGACGGATGGAGTGCTGCTGGTCACTCTCATCCTGTTTCTCTTCCTGGGAAACGTACGCAGCGCCCTGATTGTGACTGTCACCATTCCCTTTTCGCTGTTACTTGCAGCGATCTTGCTGGACCTAAATCACATTCCCGCGAACCTGCTCTCGCTAGGAGCGCTCGACTTTGGCATGGTCGTGGATGGCTCGGTCGTGATGGTGGAAAACATCTTGCGCCACACCGAGCTCGGCCGTGGCAAGAAAACATTCACCGAGACGATCGCGACCGCGGCCCACGAAGTTCAGAAGCCAGTTTTCTTCGCGCGAATTATCATCATCGTTTCGTACCTTCCGATCTTCACTTTGCAGCGCGTGGAAGGCCGCTTATTCCGTCCCATGGCGTGGACGGTGGCGTTCGCTCTTTTAGGTGCGTTGCTGTTCGCTCTCCTCATTGCGCCGGTGCTGTGCACCTTTTTATTCAAGGACGACATGAAAGAATGGCGCAACCCCGTGCTCCAATTTTTGCGCGAGCGTTATGCCCTCACGCTTGACTGGTGCTTCGATCACTTGAAAGTCACACTGGGCCTGGGCCTGGCCGCGCTGGCGCTGATGTTGTTCTTAGCTTTTGGCGGCGTTATCGGTTCCGAGTTTTTGCCACACCTGGACGAGGGGGCAATCTGGGTTCGCGGCACGCTGGCGCCGAGTACCGGCCCTTCTTCGAGCATCGCGCTGGCAAAACAGGCCCGACTGATGCTGGCCAATTTTCCCGAGGTCAAGCAGGTGGTCAGTCAAGTGGGACGGCCCGACGACGGCAGCGATGCCAGCGGCTTCTATAACACTGAGTTTTTCGTTGATCTGCTACCCCACTCCGAATGGCGCTCACAATTCAAGACGAAAGACGATCTCATCGCCGCCATAGATGGCGAACTGAACAAGTTCCCGGGCGTGGATTGGAATTTCTCGCAGCCGATTTCCGACAACGTGGAAGAGGCGGTGAGCGGCGTCAAAGGCGAGCTGGCCGTCAAGCTCTTTGGTACTGACCTGAAGACGCTGGAACAAAAGGCCAGCGAGATTCAAGACCTGATGGCTAAGATTCCCGGAGTCGCCGACCTGGGAACATTCCAGGTACGCGGACAGCCCAACGTAAATCTGGTAGTTGACCGTGCGGCGGCGGATCGCTTCGGAATCAACGTCAGCGACGTGCAGGATGCCGTGGAGACCGCGGTCGGCGGCAAGGCGGTAAGCCAGATTCTGGTCGCGGAGCAGCGATACGATTTGACCGTTCGCTACCAGCCGTCTTTTCGCAAGACCGTTGAAGATATCGCCAACATACGCATACTCGCTCCATCGGGTGCGCGGGTTTCGTTGGGACAGTTGTGCCAGATCAAACTCGAAGATGGTGCCTCGACGATTTATCGCGAGGGCAATCGGCGATACATCGCCATCAAGTACAGCGTGCGCAGACGCGACCTGGGCAGCACGGTTCGACAGGCAATTGAGGAAGTGCGCCAGAAGGTCCAACTGCCCGAAGGCTATTACCTCGATTGGACCGGTGAGTACGAGAGCCAGCAGCGCGCTAATCGCCGCCTGGCGTTCATCGTCCCCATCACGATTCTGCTGATGTCTTTCATTCTCTACTCCGCATTCGATTCGTGGAAATGGGTCGCCTTGATTCTGGGCGTGGTATCACTGTCGCCGCTGGGTGGGTTTTTTAGCCTCTTGCTAACCCGCACTCATTTTTCGGTTTCGTCAGGCCTGGGGTTTCTGGCGGTGATTGGCGTGTCAGTCGAGATCGGCGTGATCATGGTCGAGTACATCAACCAGCTTCGCACCCGCGGCATGAATCCTCGCGAAGCAGCAAAGGAAGGTGCATCTCTCCGCTTGCGACCAATCATGATGACCATGCTGGTAGCGACCTTGGGGCTTCTGCCTGCCGCCATGTCACACGACATCGGATCTGATTCGCAACGGCCATTCGCCATCGTGATTGTCGGCGGCCTAATTGTTGAGCTGTTCATCAGCGTGGTCTTGTTGCCTTCGCTATACGTCTTCTGGGCGCGGCCGGGTGACCAGCTACCGCCGGCGGAAATTGGGTTCGTCGAAGAAGGCGAGCACGTGGACTAATACCGTGGCCGTATAATCTTGTAGCCAAATCTGTAACGAGCCAGCTTGCCAGTAAAGCTCCACTGGATCGTGCACGGGTCGCGATCCGCGCGACAGTTCCACGCCCGAGTTTCCTTCCGCAGGGAAGCTCGATCGCCAATGCGGCGTTGGCCCAAGCATTGCCAGGAGAATAGGCTGATGGCAATTCCCGCCTGGTTCAACCAACTGCCATGTGTTTGGGATGTAGTGCACGGTGAACCGATTCCACAGCCAACCGCCTGGCTCTGCTCCCAGGTTCGACGAACGCCTTTGCTGGTGTGCGAAACTCAGACTGTCGATCGCCAGATGGATGGTATCGCCCCCGGGTAGCGCCAGGTATACGGTGTTAGAAGCCACGAACTTCAGCCCGGAGCCACCGATCTTTACGATCACGCCAAACTCCACGTCCTGCTGCAACGTTCTGGTCCGTTATGCTAACGGAGAGGATTCGTCAACACGATTTACTCCCACTGCGGCGGCGTCGAACTGGTGTCCCGAGTCACTAAATAGCCGGAAACGCTCTTTTTCTTTATGACTTCCTTACGAATTCCTTACTCTCTTTTTATGGTGCCCCGATTTTAATGGAGCCGGGCTGCTTCCCTGCAGCGGACGTGGACGCCGGATCTCCGCAGGGATGAGAACCGGCTGAACTTGGCTATGACGGTCAAGTTTCGATGGTGACGAAAAGTTAGTGCGTGCTTGATCGTCACTTGGAGGAGATCGTATGCAAGACGTGATCTTTGTTGTGGTTGCGATAGCTTTCTTCCTGCTGTCGCTCGGTTATGTGCAGTTCTGCGATCGAATTCGCTGAGGACCAAATCGCCGGAGGCAAATCCATTATGAATGCTGAATCGATCATCATGCTGCTGGTAAGCGCCGGGTTGATGGTCTACCTGCTCTATGCATTGCTGAGGCCGGAGAAATTCTGAAATGACAACCAATGGCTGGATGCAGATCTTCGTATTTCTGGCTCTGATTCTGGCGATCACTAAGCCGCTCGGTGTGTTCATGGCAAAAGTGTTCAGCGGTGAACGAACTTTTGTCGATCCCGTGGCTCGGCCCATCGAGCGGTTCCTTTATCGCGTGACCGGCGTCGATGAAAAGCACGAGATGCGCTGGACGGAATACGCTTTCACCATGCTGCTGTTCAGCGGCGCCACCATGCTGCTGCTATATGTGATCGAGCGCGTGCAACAGTTCCTGCCGTGGAATCCGCAGAAGTTCGGGGCGGTCGGGCAGGCACTGGCCTTTAACACCGCCGCGTCCTTCACTACCAACACCAATTGGCAGAACTACTCCGGCGAATCCACCATGAGCTATCTCACGCAGATGGCTGGCCTCGCCTACCATAACTTCGCGTCGGCGGCGGTGGGGATCGCGCTGGCCATTGCTTTCATTCGCGGCATCGACCGCAGAGAGAAAGATACCATCGGCAATTTCTGGGTCGACATGACCCGCTCCATCCTATGGGTGCTGCTGCCTGCTTGCATCGTTTATGCCCTGCTGCTGGTTTCGCAGGGAGTCGTGCAGAATTTCAAGCCCTATGACACCGCGAAGCTGATCGAAGTGCAACAGGTCCAGAAGATGGGAACCGACGGCAAGCCCATGGTTGGAGCCGATGGCAAGCCGGTCATGGGCACTGTGACCGACCAGGCCATCGCGCAAGGGCCAGTTGCTTCTCAGGAAGCGATCAAGATGCTGGGCACGAACGGAGGCGGATTCTTCAATGCCAACAGCTCCCACCCTTTCGAGAATCCCACACCACTCAGTAACTTACTGCAGATGTTTTCCATCTTCGCGATCCCCGCAGGTCTTACTTACACGCTGGGCCGAATGACGGGGTCGCAGCGTCACGGCTGGGCGGTCTGGGCGGCGATGGCGTTCCTGTTCCTGTGCGGGGTTACGACGGCTTACTGGGCTGAAGCCCGAGGCAATCCCCTGCTGCACGGAGTTGACCAACACGCGACCGCAATGCAACCGGGCGGCAACATGGAAGGCAAGGAAGTGCGCTTCGGCATTGCCAATTCGGCGCTGTTCGCCACCGTCACCACGGACGCGAGTTGCGGCGCCATCAACGGCGTGCATGATTCCTACACTCCCTTGGGCGGAATGGTGCCGCTGGTCAACATCATGCTCAGCGAAACCGTTTTCGGCGGCGTGGGCGCGGGCCTGTACGGCATCCTGATCTACGTAGTGCTGTCGGTGTTCATTGCCGGGCTTATGGTCGGACGCACGCCGGAGTATCTGGGCAAGAAGATTGAAGCCTATGACGTGAAGATGGCAATGCTGGTCACGCTGGTTTTCCCGCTGATCATTTTGGTGCTCACGGGCATTTCATCGGTCGAAGGATTCGGCACCTCGAGCATCACGAATGCGGGTCCACACGGCCTGACCCAGATCCTTTATGCGTTCACGTCCATGGCCGGGAACAACGGGTCCGCGTTCGCCGGCTTGAACGGCAACACGCTCTGGTACAACACCGCGGGCGCGATGACGATGCTGGTGGGGAGATTCTTCATGATCATTCCCATGCTGGCGATTGCCGGCAACCTGGCGAAGAAAAAAGCGGTGCCCGCTTCGGCAGGTACATTCCCGGTGACCACACCTCTGTTTTCCCTTCTACTGGTGTCGGTGATTGTGATCGTGGGAGCACTCACATTTTTCCCGGCTCTCAGTCTGGGACCCGTACTCGAACACCTGCTGATGACGGCAGGCAAAACTTTCTGAGGCAGAACGATCCGAGGCTGGCTTTCTGAGGCACAAGATGGCAGAAAAGAAAAGCAAGAGTTTGTGGGACGCAAAAATCATCCGGCGGGCGCTGGTCGATTCCGTGGTCAAACTCGATCCCCGCACCATGATGAAGAATCCGGTCATGTTTGTGGTCGAGGTGGGCAGCGTGGTGACGACCTTGCTGCTCTTCCAGAAGACACAGAGCTTCGCCTTCAACTTGCAGATCACGCTCTGGCTGTGGTTCACGGTGCTGTTCGCGAATTTCGCCGAAGCCATGGCCGAAGGCCGCGGCAAGGCGCAAGCCGACACCCTGCGCCGAGCCCGCTCTGAAACCGAGGCCAAGCGCCTGCTGCCAGACGGCACGACCGAAACGGTGCCCAGTTCGAACCTGCGTTCGGGCGATGTCGTGATGGTAGCCGCGAGTGAATTTGTTCCGGGCGATGGCGAAGTCATCGAAGGCGTTGCCTCGGTGGACGAGTCTGCGATTACGGGCGAATCTGCGCCCGTGATCCGCGAAGCCGGAGGCGACCGCTCGGCGGTCACGGGCGGCACGCGCGTACTTTCTGATCTAATCAAAGTTCGTATCACTTCGAATCCAGGCGAAACATTCCTCGACAGAATGATTGCATTGGTCGAGGGCGCCGAGCGGCAGAAGACTCCAAACGAAATCGCACTCAATATTCTGCTGGCCGGACTGACTATCATTTTCCTGCTGGCGGTGGTTACGCTGCAGCCCTTCGCGATTTACTCGGGTTCGCCGCAGACGGTATTTGTACTCGTCTCTCTCCTTGTCTGTCTGATTCCGACCACCATTGGCGGTCTGCTTTCCGCGATCGGTATTGCCGGCATGGACCGCCTGGTGCAGCACAATGTTCTCGCCATGTCTGGACGCGCCGTAGAAGCGGCCGGCGACGTGAACACACTGCTGCTCGATAAGACGGGAACGATCACGCTCGGCAACCGACAGGCAGCGGAATTCATCCCCGCTCCGGGGGTTACCGCGGCCGAGATGGCCGATGCCGCGCAGCTCTCTTCGCTTGCCGACGAAACGCCCGAAGGCCGGTCGATCGTTGTGCTGGCCAAAGAAAAGTACGCTCTGCGCGGACGGGAACTGGCTTCGCACGAAGCCGTGTTCGTCCCTTTCACTGCGCAAACCCGCATGTCGGGCGTGAACCTGGATGGCCGCGAAATTCGCAAAGGAGCGGTCGATGCCATCATCAAGTATCTGCGACAGTTCGACACCTCGCTGCCGCGTGAGATTCAGGCGAGCGTGGAACAGATCTCGCGCTCGGGGGGAACTCCGCTGGTGGTAGCGGAGAATCAGCGGGCGCTCGGCGTCATTTACCTGAAGGACATCGTGAAAGGCGGAATGCGCGAGCGCTTCAATCAACTGCGCGCTATGGGGATCAAGACCGTAATGATTACCGGCGACAATCCGCTGACGGCAGCGGCCATCGCGCGCGAAGCGGGCGTCGACGATTTTCTGGCGGAGGCGACTCCGAAAGACAAGATGGATCTGATTCGCCGCGAGCAGGCTGACGGAAAACTGGTCGCCATGACTGGCGACGGCACCAACGATGCTCCGGCTCTGGCTCAGGCCGATGTGGGCGTGGCCATGAATACCGGCACGCAAGCCGCGAAAGAAGCCGGAAACATGGTGGACCTGGATTCGAATCCCACCAAGCTCATCGAGGTCGTGGCCATCGGCAAACAGCTGCTGATGACGCGCGGAGCGCTCACCACGTTCTCGATTGCGAACGACGTGGCCAAATATTTCGCCATCATTCCGGCCATGTTTGCCGGAACCTTTCCAGTGCTGAATGCGCTCAACATCATGCGACTGCAAACGCCGCAGTCAGCCATTCTTTCTGCCGTTATCTTTAACGCGCTCATCATCGTTGCCCTGATTCCGCTGGCGCTGCGAGGGGTCTCCTACAAGCCGATGAGCGCCGAATCTCTGCTGCGGCAGAACCTGCTGGTGTATGGATTCGGCGGCCTGGTGGTTCCGTTCATCGGCATCAAGCTGATTGACATGTTCATCACCGGCATCAAACTGGTGTAGGAATTTGCGATTTGTGATTTGCAATTGAAGAACTAAACAACGCGGGGATGGAACCATCGAGCCAATATGTGCAGGTTTTGAAATTACAAATTTGAAATTAGAAAATTACAAATGCCATGAAAAAAAATCTGATTACCGCCGTACTCATGACGATCGCGACCACGGTCCTGTTGGGAATTCTGTATCCCTTGCTGGTAACCGGACTCGCGCAGTTGATTTTCCCCAAACAGGCTAACGGTCAGTTGATCCAGCGTGACGGATTGGTGGTCGGTTCGCGGCTGATCGGGCAGCAGTTTTCGGGCCCAGGCTACTTTCATTCGCGGCCATCGGCCGCGGGCGCCGCCGGCTACGACGCTACTGCCTCCGGCGGTTCGAACTTCGGCCCAACCAACGCGCAGTTGATTACTCGCGTCAATGGAGAAGTTGCCAAGTTGCAAGCCGAGAATCCCGGTACAACGGTCCCGGTCGATCTGGTGACGACATCGGGCTCGGGACTCGATCCGGACATCTCGCCCGCGGCGGCGCAGTTTCAGATTCGGCGCGTGGCGGCGGAGCGCAAGATTCCGGAAACGGAAGTCGCCCGCCTGGTTGAAGCGAACTCCGAGAACCGGCAATGGGGATTCCTCGGCGAGCCCCGCGTTAACGTCCTTGAACTGAATATGGCGCTCGATGCCCGCTACGGGCGACTTCACTAGGAGTCCGTTTTAAAGTCGGGTTCGAAGAGATGCACGAGCGATACCTTTGAGAAATTCATCCCTGGCTTTGCTCGGGATGACAAGAGTCCGGCAAATTGAGAGTTGCACAGCGGGGAAGACCAAGGCGACAGCCCAATAGAGAATATTTTCTGAGCATGTAAACGGCGCCTCGGTCGCTTCTGAGCGCTGGTGGCTTTTCTACAGTGCACTTCAATAGTATTGTTTGTGGCCATTGCCATGGTGGAGCCCTTGGGCGGAGGAACGAAGCATCGTTGCGCGACACAGTGCTGTAATGCGAGATGGTCTGGCCGATCATTAGGGGCAAATCTTACGTGGGTGAACCAGGCAAGTCGATGAAAGCCGTGGAGTCGGCGCTATCTCAAAAGGATGGTTGGCGAAAAATCACGATTTCACTCATTGACGCTGGTTGAGCGTTGGCGGAGAAACACTGCCTCCTTGTTTTCTCAAATCGTCGTTTCGCGCATCGCCCGGAAGAGGAAGAATGACTTTCGCAGCCACCACTCCCAATAACCCGCCGAGCAGCGTTTCCCAGGCGCGCGCCCCCAACACCGATATCGACGTTTCTCCACTGATCGCCAACGTTACCATCAGCGTGAAGGCGTAGGCCGCACAGGCAATGTCGTAGCGCTCCGGTAATGCCATGGCGTAAATGATCATTGCCATGGCAGCGAGTATCCACGCCAGCGGCGGTATGTGCATTGCGATCGGCACGCATGCGATGCCGAGCGGGACCCCAATCAACGTTCCAACGATGCGCCGGCGAACGCGATCCGCAGTCCCCGATGCGGACCCGGCGATCACATAAGTGCTCGCAGTGATCGCCCATGCGGACTCTTGAAGGTGGATGACGCTGCTTACTCCAACGATAACAAACGCGGCCACGGCTGCCTGTAACCCCATCCGCAGTTCTCGTGGTCCCTGCCCGCTCCCAATCGAGGCATCCACAACCGACACAGGCGTCGGATGTTCCGCGGGTCCGCTGAGCCAGCGAGGCACGACCGAGGCTACCGTGGCTACTAATCCTGCCAGCGCCACCAGTCCCAGATCGGCCCGAGTGATCCCGGTTCCGTAGCCGAGAAGCTGGCCGATATAGATCTGGGACCCGATGCCCGCGCCAAGGATTCCGAATCGCTTGAGATATCCAACCAGAAACGCGCCCGTGATCAGAATCCACTCGGGACCCAGCGGCCCATGGCGCATCAAGATCGGCGCAAGACCGATCAAGCTTACTGCGCCCGCCACCGCGGCGCCATTCAGGATCACAAGATCGCGAGTAGACAACCAGCGAGTTGCCTGACCTTCTGAAACGCTCGCCCAGAGCCCGAAGCCCGCGGCCAGGTAACTGAGGAAGGAGCCGCCCGAGATGTGATACGAGCTGTAGAGCAGCGCCCCCAGCATCGCGGCAATGCCGTATGCGGCTACCAGTCGCAGGCCTTTGACGCGGCGATGGACGCCGGGATCGATTCTGTCGAGCCACTCACCGATTCTCTCGACCATTGAGTTCATTCCGCAGGAACCAACAACGTTCACGTAGGCACGCCCGACTTACTCTCTTTGCCTTTTCGCGACCACTCCGATAATATCCCGATGCTTGGCGAAAAGGAGGAAGCTTAGCGGGTCAGGACTTGTGGCGGGACTCCATGGCCATGGCTACGAGGGCGCCGACGAGGGTCGCGGGGAAGAGCTGGCCGACGATGGCTTCAACGATGGTCAGCGCGCGCGCGAACGGATGCACCGGTGTAATACTGCTGCCGACTGTGGTAAGCGTGCCGAAACTGAAATATGTAAGTTTCGACGCGAGTTGATCCAGGTCCGCCGGCGCGGTTACAAAGTCGAAGGCGCCGGGGATAAGTTGCTCAACCAACTGAAAGACGGAAGCCCAAGCCAGGCCGAGAAGAACATACGCGCATAGCCCTCCCTGGATGCGGCTCCAGGTCACGGGGCCGGCACGAAACATGACGAGCAAAACTATGCGGACGTAGAGAAGCAGTGTCACGGTGACGAGAAAGCTTCCCAACTCATGAAGAAAGAGCGTCGGATGGAGACGACCAACCGCCAACACCGCCCCGCAAACCAGGACGATGACGATCACGAAAGCTTTAGCAAGCTGGCTCTGCTCTGTGCTCAGAGCGCCGAAGACCATCAACGTGGCCGTAACCAGCTCGAAGAAAAGTCGGCCGGGAAGGCCTGCCTCGCGCAGGGGTGTTATTACCAGGAGGAGAACAGCCAGGGAGATGGTTATCAGAGTGAGCCCGAGGTCGCCAGACCAGAATTCGCTCTTCTGCATGTCAAGAATAGGCCTTCGAGTTGGAGACGTGTTATTCGTCATGACGAGCATCCTCCCCGCGTATATTGCAGGCTGCTTCCGTTCGGGTCAGGATTATAGAGTGTCTCAGGCTTTCGCAGAAGGCGATGCTGAATAGTTCAGCGGAAGCAACAAAGTCACAGTCGGGATTCATTCGCTATGGAAACGACGCTTGTCGATCTTCAATGCTCTAATCTTGGAATCCAGCGTGGACGGGGGCATCCCCAGCCTGGCGGCAGCACCCGACGGCCCGGCCACCCGGCCTTTGCATTCGGCAAGAGCCGATTCGATGAAGAGTTTCTCCTGGGCAATCATCTCGTGAGCCAGCGGCCGGCTGGAATGTGCCTCGGGAGAAAGCCAACTCTCGTCCACCGAGAAGTTCTCGGTGTCACAGAGAATCACAGAACGCTCGATAACATTCTGCAACTCGCGAATGTTTCCCGGCCAGGAATATGATTGCAGTCGCTCCATGCTTTTCTTCTCGATGTGCCGTATTTGCTTTCCTGCCTCCCTGGCATAGCGGTCGATAAAATACTCGACCAGCAGCCGGATGTCCTCACTTCGTTCGCGCAGGGGAGGAACCTCAATCGGAAAAACATTGATCCGGTAGAAAAGATCGCTGCGAAACGTGCCCGCGGTAATGGCCGCTGGCAAGTCGCGATGGGTAGCTGCGATCACGCGCACATCCGCGCGTATCGATTGATTGCCGCCAACCCGCTGAAACTCCCGTTCCTGCAGAACCCGTAAGAGAGCTATCTGCGTCTCTGCCGGAAGCTCTCCAATCTCATCCAGGAAGATGCTTCCCCCTTCGGCCAACTCAAAACGGCCCAGGCGTCGCTGCAGAGCGCCAGTGAATGCGCCTTTCTCATGCCCGAACAGTTCGGAAGCAATCAAGTCGCGGGGTATGGCCGCGCAGTTCACGCTGACAAACGCCCTGGCTGCGCGCGGCGACCGCTTGTGAATCGCACGTGCGATGAGTTCCTTCCCCGTGCCGGTTTCCCCCGTGATCATCACCGTCGAGTCGGTTCGCGCGACTTTCGCAACCCGGGCCAGCACCGCTTGCAGAGGAGGCGAAGTCCCCACGATCGATTCGAACATCGACACCTTGTCGATTTCTTCACGCAGCGCCACGTTCTCTCTCTGCGTTCTTTCCGCCGCCTGTCTTCGATCGTCGATATCAACCCGTGTCAAGCACCATCGCGTCACGCTTCCGCGGTCATCCCGCAGGGGCGTCAACTGGTGCAGGAACCAGCGATACTGGCCATCGCGTCTTCGGATCCGCACTTCGGTCTCGTCCGCCTGGTCGCCCCCCATGGTCCGCAGCAGCCAGGCCAGCAACCTTTCCGTGTCTTCGGGATGAGTCGTCTTCTTGAAGAAATCGGCGGGGGATGTCCGCTCTACATGGCCGAAGTATTCACCCGCCGTGTGATTGCCATAAGAGTTTCTGAAATCCGTCTCCAACAGAACCATGTGCTGCGGAACGATGTCAACAATCTGTTGCAGTTGACGTTCACGCTCGATAAGGGCTTCTTCGGAGTGCCGGATCTTCTCAAAGGCGCGGGCATTGGTAATCGCCGCCGCGACCTGATCTGCAAAGATTCGCAGCCACACGAAATCCTGTTGGCACAGAGCTTCGCGGCTGAACACGGCCAAAACTCCAAGTATCTCCCCGCGCGAGACGAGCGGGTATCCGGCAAAAGCTCGGACGCCCTCACGTCGAGCCCACTCCGGACGACCGATCCACTCCGTCTCAGCCGCATTATCGGCGATCAGGATTGATTTGCCGGTCTTGCCAATCTCCCCGACTTTCCGATGGCCTAACGGAATCCTCCGGTATTGACCCTCCAGAAACGACCAGTCTTCTCCTGGAGAGTCTAGTGGCGCACCCGCACTCGCGACCAGATGAAGACATTGCGCTTGGTCGGCGCAGTCGGCTCTGCGAAAGCAAACATCGCAGATGTCGCCGGCTGAGAGCAGCCAGGCCCGCGCCAACGCCACTCCCGGCTGTGCCGTCAGACCTTGAACGATGGAATTCACAACATCCGCGGTGGCGCACTCGCCAGAGACGGCAGCGGTAAGCGAAAGTAACCGTTCGGCCTGCACAGTCTGGCCCCCGGAACGAACAATTTTAGCACCGCACTTTTGCGGGATACAAACGATATCAGCCTTCTTAGCCCTTTGCAAAACCCACGCA
>CAVZZY010000006.1:0-70361 GCA_963779995.1 uncultured Acidobacteriaceae bacterium
CCCAGTTGCCGGACGGCGTGCTTCGTAACCCAAATTGCACCCCGCAAAAACGTCGCGCCGGAAGGATCGAAATCGGACCCGGATATGCCGCCTCCGCTTCCTCCCAAAGTCTGGTTCAATTCAACGATGCCCTGTGGGCAACATCTGTTCACCAGCCTCTTCTTATTCTCCGGAAGCCCATACCGTGCCGCTTGCGAGAGCGATGCAGATCACCGGGCGCAAGACCGATTCGATGTTCCGGCGTTACGCCATTGTCGCACCGAACGACGTGGGGACCGCGCTCAGGATGACGCAAGAGCACACCACGAATGAGATGGCGCAAGCGACCGCGACGGTGAACTGAACAAGCTTCTTGGGGGGGCATTGAAAGCCTCCCACGCGCGAGGCTTTTTTCCATTGCTTGGGCTTGGGTTCATAAAATCGGGTGTCTTCAACCCGCGGGCCGTCCGCTCATCGACCAGCAGGCGAACCTCGAAAGTCACTGTTTGACTAGCTGACGAATCAGTAGCGTCCTAATTAAGACGTGGGCCAACGACCTAGCCTTCGGGCCGCCAAGGGAGGCGATCAAAATGGATATACGGCGTATGTGGCAACAATCAGCGCTGTTTTCTATACAAAAAATGAGATTCCAGACAAAAAAAGCGGCGGTCTCTCTTCTTGCGACCGTTCCAATCACGGTTCTGCTGTTTCTTGCCGCATTGAATCCGCCCAGCGCGTTGGCGGTTCCTAGCTATGCGCGGCAAACGGGCTTGGCGTGCAGTGGCTGCCATTACACGCCTCCGGAACTCAACCCTGGCGGACGACGGTTCAAGCTGCTCGGTTACGTGGATAGAGGGGATCAGACCAAAACCGTGACATCGGAGGGAAGCAAAACGCACGCAGCGCTTGATCTTCTCGCTTCGCTGCCTCTTTCCGTAATGCTTGAGACCTCATTTACCGCAACCAAGTCACCGGTGCCGAGCGTAGCCACCAATCCAACGCCACCACCGACGTATACACTGACGCCGACCCAGAATGGCAATTTTGAATTCCCTCAAGATATCTCGCTCTTTCTGGCTGGGGCATGGACAAGCAAGGTCGGCAGCTTCCTTCAAGTGACTTACGACACCCAAGCCGACCATTTCAGCATGGATAACACAGATATCCGCTACGCGAATAAAACGAAATTGAGTGGCAAGGAACTGGTTTACGGCTTGGACCTCAACAACAATCCGACCATAGAGGACCTCTGGAACAGTACGCCGGCATGGGGTTTCCCGTGGGTCGCCAGCGATGTTGCACCCACTCCCAACGCTGCTGCCATCATTAATGGACCTTTGGCGCAGGACGTTGCCGGATTCGGTGGTTATGCGATGTGGAATAGTCATCTCTATCTGGACCTAGCGCTTTATCGTTCGGAACACGTAGGCGGTCCTCAGCCGAATCCAGGAGTTGGTTTTCCCTTCAACATCCGCGGGGTTGCGCCATACTGGCGCGTGGCTTGGCAGGAATCGACCGGGACGACGCAGTTTGAGATCGGCAGCTATGGAATGCACATGAAGACCACCCCCCAAAATATAACCGGCCTCGAAGATGGGTACACGGAGTGGGCCTTCGACACTCAATATGATCGGACATTATTTCGGAAGGACGTGCTATCGCTGCGCGGCACGTATATCCGCGAAAATTCCAATTTGGCAGCCAGCGCCAGTGTGGGTGCAGCCTCACCGGGCGGGCACCATCTAAACACTTTCATGCCCAACGCCGAATTCCATTACGGCAATCGCTTGTCGGGCACTTTCGCTTGGTTCATTACCGAGGGCACGGCCGATACCAATCTGTATCCGGGAATGATTCCGGTGACTGGCAACGCCAATGGCGACCCGAGAAGCGCCGGATATTCCGCAACCGTCTCGTATTGGCCGTGGCAGAATCTGCAACTCGCCGCCCAATATACCGCATATACTCGCTTCAATGGCGGCGCGACCAACTACGATAGTTTCGGTCGTAACGCGAGCGCCAACAATACCGTTTACCTGGACGCGAAATTCCTTTTCTGACGCGCACATGAGCAATTTACCAATCACAAATGCAAAGGAGAACAACGCAATGAGATACAAGGGATTCATATTGGCGGTACTGATAGCCGGGTTGTGCACGGCAGCGTGGGCCGGCGATATCGAGGGAAAAGTTACTGGAATGAAGGGCCAGTCGGTGGTTTACGTCGACGCCATTGCGGGCAAAACGTTTCCCGCTCCCAAAGAGCACCCGGTCATGGATCAAAAGGGGCTGGTCTTTGCGCCGCACATCATGGCCGTACAACAAGGCACGACCGTTGAGTTCCTGAATAGCGATAATGTGCAACACAACGTCTTCTGGACCGCTATCGCCGGAGACAAGAAGGCAGGACACAATCTCGGGACGTGGCCCAAGGGTGAGAAGCGTCCCTTTACATTCGATAAGGTTGGAGTCGTGCCACTGCTCTGCAATGTACACCCGGAAATGGCCGGATATATCATTGTCAGCCCAACTCCCTATTTTGCCGAAACCGACGACAGCGGCAGTTATAAGATCAAAGACGTTCCCGACGGCAGCTACACCGTAACCGTGTGGCATGAAGGCGCCAAGAACCAATCCAAGCCGGTCACTGTGGCGGGCGCCAGCAAAGCAGACTTCACGCTGAGCAAGTAGGAAAACTAAGGAGCGGGCGGCCACGTCCGCTCCCCGCCACTTCAGGTAGAATGCTCTCCACCAAACGAACGCACTGGGGATTGCCATCTTGCTGAAGCGATTCAAAGACAAGAAGGTCGACAGGGATTGGTTGAACACCAACTTTCCCTGCATGATGGCTTGTCCAGCCCACACGAACGCGGGCCGATATGTCGCGCTCATCGCGGAAGGGCGGTTTGAGGAAGCTTACAAGTTTGCCCGCGATCCCAACCCGCTGGCGAGCATCTGCGGTCGGGTCTGTGCGCATCCCTGTGAGACTGCCTGTCGCCGTGGAGATATCGATCGGCCCATCGCAATACGGGCGCTCAAACGCTTTCTGACGGAGCGGCACGGCCCTGAATCGAAGCGTCCGGTTGACATCAACGCGGGACGGGGTCAGAACAAGCTGCCCTTCAAAGTCGCCGTGGTCGGCGGCGGCCCGGTCGGACTATCAGCGGCACATGACCTGGCTCTCATGGGCTACTCGGTCACGATTTTCGAAGCCGCTCCTGTGGCCGGCGGAATGCTTTACCTCGGCATTCCCGAGTACCGCTTGCCTCGTGACGTGGTGGAAGCGCAGGTGCGAGAAATCCTGGCGACCGGCGACATCACTCTCAAGCTCAATCAGGCGGCCGGGCGCGACTTCATGGTTTCCGACCTGCGCCATCAGGGCTTCGATGCGGTGCTGATCGCCGTGGGCGCGCATCGCAGCCGCGATCTCACCATTCCGGGGGTTGACCTGGATGGCGTTTACAAGGGCATTGATTTTCTGCTCAACGTGAATCTCGGCTACAAGTTCACCATCGGCAAAAAAGTTATCGTGATCGGCGGCGGCAACGTGGCCATGGACGTGGCGCGTTCGGCGGCTCGCGAAGTGGTGCGGCAGCACGTCGCCGGAGTAGAAGACCTGGAGCCTTCGCTGGAGAGTGTAAGCGCCGTGGCCACGAAAGAGATGGTTGATGTTTCACTTTCTGCTCTTCGCCTGGGAGCGCAGGAAGTACATCTCGTCTGCCTCGAAAAACGCGAAGAAATGCCGGCGGCGCTGGAAGAGATTGAAGAGGCCGAAACGGAAGGCATCGTTATGCATCCCGGCTTGGGTCCCAAGCGCATGATTGGCAAAGATGGCAAGGTTGTGGCGCTCGAGACGCTGAAGACGAAATGGGTCTTCGATCAGAACAAGCGCTTCAATCCTGCGTTCTATGAGGGCAGTGAAACGCAACTGGAGTGCGACACCATTATCATGGCGGTCGGCCAGGCGCCGAACCTGGACTTTCTCAAACCTGCAGACGGCGTGGAACTGTCTCCCCGTGGGCTGATCGCGGTGAACCCGCGAACGTTGATGACCTCGGCGGACGGAATCTTTGGCGGTGGGGACTGCGTTTTCGGCCCGCGTCTGATCATCGATAGCGTGGCTGACGGCAAGCGCGCTGCGGTCGGCATTGATGAGTTCTTGCGTGGTCAAAGACACCCGGATCCCATTGTCGAGGTCGAGGTCTTTAAGCGCCACAGCATGCCGCTGGAGTTGTTGGACCTGGTTCGCCCGCCCATACCCATGTTGCCGCTGGAGCGCCGCACCGGAGTGACTGAAGTCGAAGTCGGCTACGACGCTGCGTCGGCGATGGAAGAAGCCCAGCGTTGCCTGCACTGCTGGGTAAACACGGTCTTCGAGGGCAGCCCGGAAGACGGGAGCATGTGCATCCTGTGCGGCGGTTGCGTGGATGTGTGCCCGGAGAACTGCCTGTCGCTCGTGTCCCTGGATCGCATCCAGTTCGAGCCCGACGCGGTGCAGCAGATTCGAGAGAACCAGGAACTGTTTGGGGTGGAACTCGACGAAGTCGCGGCCGACGAACTCGGCATCGTGACCGGGTCGGCCATGCTGAAAGACGAAACTCGCTGTGTTCGCTGCGGGCTCTGCGCCGCGCGCTGTCCTGTCAGCACCATCACCATGGAGTCATACAATTTGGTTTCCGCCGAGCCGACTGGATTGATTTCGGTGGAAGCCATCGATGGACCCTTCAGACCAAGATCGCCGGTTACGGCTGGAGTCCAGAAGTAAGGGTTCGAAGTAAGCGTTCGAGGTAAAAGAATGTCCGAAGAAAAAAAGAACACGCCGGCGGAAGGTGGCTCGGGGCTTGGCTCGCAACCGGGCAACGAGTTCGACCGACGCGCTTTTTTCGTGAAACTGGGATTGGGATCGCTGAGCATCGCCGCTGCCGGCACGGCGGCATTCTCCTACCAGTTTCTCTCGCCGAATGTCTTGTACGAGCCTTCTCCCATCGTCAATGCAGGCAAACCGGAAAATTATGCGGTCGATTCGGTGACGATGGACGTAAACGCAGGAATTTATCTTATCCATGCGCAAGAAGGTTTTTTCGCGTTGAGTGCCGTCTGTACCCATCTTGGCTGCCTGACCGCATGGAAACCTGAGTTGGGAATCATCGCTTGCCCTTGCCATGGCAGCAAGTTCACGCGTTACGGGGTCAAGATTGAAGGCCCGGCCCCGAGGCCGCTGCCCTGGCTGCAGACCTCGATCAGCGACGAGGGTGATCTGATGGTCGACCGTTCCATCACTATTCGTCCTATGCAGTTTGTGAGGGTGTGAGCGTGGCGAAAACAATCACGAACTATTTCGAGGAGTTGCGCGGCACGCGGGTCTGGCGTTCGGTGTTCCGCAGCGGGACCGGATCGAGTACTCTGCACCGGGCTCTCGCCGTGCAGCAGAACGTATTCCTGCACCTTTTCTCCACCAAGGTGCGGACCCGGATGCTCAGCTTCAGCACGACCTGGTATCTGGGCACCCTGACCTTCGGAACGTTTCTCATACTGGTCGCCACCGGCATTCCCCTGATGTTTTATTACCATCCCTCGGTGCCGCAGGCCTACGCGGACACGAAGGATCTACAGTTTGTAGTTTCCTCCGGATTATTTCTACGGAATCTGCACCGCTGGTCCGCGCATGCCATGGTCTTCCTGGTGTTCGCGCATCTCTTCAAGGTGTTTTACCGCGGAGCCTACCGGCCGCCGCGCGAGTTCAATTGGGTTATTGGAGTCATCCTGCTGCTGATTACGTTGCTGCTTAGCTACACCGGCTATCTGCTGCCTTGGGATCAGTTGGCCTTTTGGGCGATCACGGTGGGTTCCAATATCGCATCGGCCGTCCCCGTGATGGGCAACAAGGTTCACTTCCTCATGCTCGGCGGCAACGTGGTGAACGCCAACGCCCTGCTGCGCTTTTACGTGCTGCACTGCATGATTCTGCCCCTGGTGGCGATCCTTTTTGTCGCAGTCCACTTTTGGCGCATTCGCAAGGACGGCGGCCTCTACGCCCACCAAAGCGAGCCAGGAAGGGTCGCGGCTGAACCCGTCCCAGCCGCCGCGAAGGGGGCGCAATAGCCAATGACCGATCCAATTCGCGATAAGACGATTAGCGATAAGACGACCGATCCGAAAGATTTCATCGCCGGCATGTCGAATGCCCGCAAGTCGCCGACGCGTGTTGTCTTCGTCACCCGGCG
Organism: uncultured Acidobacteriaceae bacterium; assembly: GCA_963779995.1. Lineage (GTDB taxonomy): Bacteria > Acidobacteriota > Terriglobia > Terriglobales > Acidobacteriaceae > Acidiflorens. The sequence goes on from CAVZZY010000006.1 coordinate 6,204, forward strand.
CACTTCGGCGCAGGTCAAGGTTACCGACGAAGATCAGGTGCAAACCTATCCGGAAGTCCTCTTCCGCGCCATCGTCGCCATCGAGGTGCTTGCGATTGGGTTGGCCTGCGTTTCTCTTCTGTTCAATGCTCCCCTGGAGGGCATTGCCGATCCTTCGCATACGCCCAACCCCGCCAAGGCGCCGTGGTACTTCCTTGGCTTGCAGGAAATGCTGCACTATTTTCCTCCGGTGGTCGCGGGTGTGTTGGTTCCGACTTTGGTCGTGATCGCTCTGATTGTGATTCCGTATTTCAACATCAACGTCGAAGCCGAAGGTTTATTCCTGAAGGATCGCAAGCGTCGCCTGCTCATTTTCTATCTGGCTGCGGCTGCGCTCTGTTTGTTCTTGTTGTTGTTTGACGTGTACGTGGCGTTGGTGCCGACTCTGATCGTCGCCGGGTTGATGGTGCTGGCGGCGCAAAGCTCTCCGCAGTCGACTTCGGCTTTCCGTCGTTATCTGGCCGGCAAACCACTTTCATACTGGATCATGACCTGGTTTCTGTTCGAACTGGTCGTGCTCACGGCGGTTGGTACTTTCTTTCGCGGCCCGGGTTGGTCCTGGGTGCTGCCCTGGAGGAGCTGATTGAAGAACGCGCTGTCTTCTCTGTGGCAGAGATGGTTCGGCGATCCGGCTCGCGCTTTTGGCGTGGTCAGTCTGCTGTTATTGATTTCGCTGGCCATTGCACCGGCCAAGAATTACTTCAGTGAATGGCGTCACTACCAGAATCAGTACTCGGCGCTGATTCGGAGCCGGGGAGAAGCGGTGACACTGCAGCGCCACTTCCACGACGGCATCCAGCAGATATGGATTCCTCAGCTCGGAGTGGTAGATCGCTGCACCACCTGTCACGCCGGATTGAAAGAAGCGAGCCTGGGCGATGCCAACATGCCCCAGCCGTATCGCCGGCATCCGGTAATCCCGCACACGCTTGACCAGTTCGGCTGCGTCATGTGTCACCGTGGGCAAGGCCCTGCGACCACCGTCGAGGAAGCCCACAGCAGCACGGAGGCATGGGAGCAGCCGATCCTGCCGGCGCGGTACGTCCAATCTTCGTGCGGGCAATGCCATCGCGCTCCTCTGACCGGCACGCCGCAACTGAACCTGGGACGCAATCTGCTGGCGCGATATGGCTGCGTGCATTGCCACACCATCAAACTGCCCGATGGCAGCGCGATCAAGCCGACCGATGATCCGCCTTCACTTGAGCACATCGCCGACAAGACCACACGGGAATGGATTTATGCGTGGTTGAAGGATCCTCAGGCCTACGCCGTCACGGCGACCATGCCGAATTTCAAGTTGAGCGATCCGGACGCGCGCGATATTTCGGCATTCCTGATCGCCAGCAGCACACCGATCGCCGGAGACACGGCACCTGTCAACCCAGCCAGTAAGAATAAGGATAAAGACCAGAAGGCGCCAGATCCCGCGGCTGGGGCCAGCTTGTACGGCGAGTCATTCTGCGCTTCTTGCCATGCCGTGCAGAACGCTGCCGGAAATGTGGTGGGCGGCGACGTCGGGCCAGAACTGACCCGGATCGGCAATAAGGCGAAGCCGGAATGGTTGTGGGCATGGTTGCGCAATCCGCGTGTCTACGATTCGGGAACGGCCATGCCGCACTACCGTTTCACGGATCCGCAGCTTTCCCTGCTTACTGCTTACCTTGGGAACAAGACGGATTCCGATCTGCTGGCCAACGTGCATCTCGACGCCGCCACGCCGGAGCAGATTGCGCACGGCAAGCTTCTGGTCACCGAATACGGCTGCGCCTCATGCCACGAGATCAGCGGCATCAAGAAGCCGGATAACTTCGCGCCGGAATTGACCCGCATCGGGAGCAAACCGCTGACGCAGATTATTTTTCTGCCCGGAATGGCGCACGCCATACCGGATTACATTGCGGCCAAGATCCGGCAACCGCGCTCGTTTGGAGCGGCACTGAAGATGCCACAGTTCAGCCTCGCACCCGCGCAGATTGATGCGTTGACGACCGCACTGCTCTCGGTCACAGAGCGGGCCCATGACTTGCCACTGGCACTGACCGTCGCGGCGAAGCCGCCGTCGAATTACGAACCTGCGGGCAAGGCCGGACAGCTTATGGCGGACCTGGCCTGCTTCAGTTGCCACGCCATCAACGGTCGCGGCGGCGACATGGCTCCCGACCTGACCTGGGAAGGTAGCTCCGTCCAGCGGCAGTGGTTGCTGGCGTTCCTGAAGAGCCCTGGCACGCTGCGTCCGGCCCTGATCCGCCGCATGCCGAGGTTCAATCTTTCCGATGACGACGCGAAAGAACTCACTGACTACATCATGACCGTCTATCAGACTCCGGCATTCGACCGCGACTCGATGCCGGCCAGCGGGTATCCGCCGGCTCAGGTGGAGCAGGGGAGACAGCTTTTCTATTCCAAGTATGCCTGCCAGGGTTGCCACATCGTTGATACCAAGGTCGACAAAGGCTACGTCGGACCAACGCTCACGCAAGTAGGCTCGCGCCTGAATGCGGCGTGGATTTACCACTGGCTGAAGGACCCGCAAACCATGCGGCCCGGCGCCATCGAACCAAACCGCAACATGAACGACGAAGATGCCCGCGCTCTGACCGCATTCCTGATGACGCAGAAGGGCTCCAGCAAGCAGGAGGCGAAGAAATAATGAGCCGACATTCGCGGACACTTTTCGTCGCCCTCCTCATTCTCATGAGTGCAGGGTGTGCACGCAAGCCGGGGCCAGCCTCTGCTCTAAAACCCACAGGGTTTGGAGCCGCACTGGTGGAGTCGAGCGGAGGCAAACAGATCGGCGCGACCGGCACGGTTCTCGCTCAGCCCCTGGTCGTTCAGGTCAACGACGAACAAGGGAACGCCATTACCGGAGCACTGGTCGATTTCAGCGGGCCCGCGGGCGTCAGCTTTGATCCTCCGAGCGGCCTCACCGATTCCAGCGGACAGCTCAGCACGAATGTCGATCTCGGCAGTATGGCAGGTCGATATCAACTCACCGCGCACACGCTTGCGAAGACGCAGAAATCAGTCGAACTGAAGATCCAAGAAATTGCGTTGGGATACCAGCAGGAGCTTGGGTTTCAGCTCGACACTAAATATTGCGCTCGTTGCCACGATCCGGAGTCCACGCCGGAGCGCGTTTCCAATTACGACAATCTTGAGGTCAAGCCGCACCCGTTCACCGAGGGTGACACACTCAACCAAATGAGTGATGCCGATCTGACAGCCATCATCAGCCACGGAGGACCCGCGCTCAACAAGTCCGCACTGATGCCGCCGTACGGTTACACCCTGAGCAAGACAGAGATCGAGGCGCTGATTTCGTACATCCGTCTGATCTCTGACCCTCCCTATCATGCTTCCGGAGTGGTATACGCACAAAAGTAGGGCCGCTGGCTCGGCTCCATTCTGTTCGTGCTCGGCCCACGTCCTGCTGGCTTTCAGGAATGGGAAGGTGCGCTCCGAAGGTCGCCAGCCGGAACAAACGTGATGCGGTCCACAAACGGGCTTGGGGGAGATGATGGCGATCTCCTCGAAGACGACGCATTATAAAAGGGTGCCCCTTTGAGGTAGGTTTTGGGTGTGAAGCAAAACTCTACCGAAAGGAGCACCCTGATGAACATTAAGTATATCGGCATGGACGTTCACAAAGAAACGATTTCGATTGCGGTGATGAACGGCGAGGGAAAGGTAGTGATGGAGTCGATCATCGAAACCAAAGCGAGCACCATCCTGCAGTGTATCCAGGGAATACACGGTGACTTGCATGTGACCTTGGAAGAGGGGACCTGGGCGGCTTGGCTGTATGACCTACTGAAACCACACGTCACGGAGCTAGTCGTGTGCGACCCACGGAAAAACGCGCTGATGAAGGAGGGTAACAAGAGCGACAAGATTGACGCGCGCAAGCTCGCCGATCTGCTGCGTGGGGGATATCTGCGCTCGGTCTACCATGGCGAGAACGGCCTACGAACATTGAAGGAGCTGGCCCGCAGTTATCTGACGATCAGCAAAGATCTCACTCGGGTAATGAATCGAGTGAAGGCTCTGTATCGCAGTTGGGGAATTTTGTGTGTGGGGCAGCAAGTCTACGCCCTGCGTCATCGCACAGAGTGGTTGAACAAGATTGGAGAAGCGGGCGTCCGCCGGCGGGCTGAGTTTTTCTACCAACAGCTCGATGCTCTGCGAGAGTTGCGCCAAGCGGTGCGGAAGGATCTATTGGCGGAAAGCCGGAAACAGAGCGCGACCAAATTACTGCGCCAGGTTCCTTCGATCGGCCCGATCCGAGCCGCGCTGCTAATCGCGCTGATCCAAACCCCTCATCGTTTTCGCACCAAGCGGCAACTATGGACCTATAGCGGTCTCGCGATTGAGACGCGCGACAGCGCGCAATACCGTTACGTGGCCGGACAGCTGCAACGTTCCAAGAAACCCCAGCAACTGCGTGGGCTCAATCAAAATCATAATCACGATATGAAAACCATCTTCAAGAGTGCGGCGAGTATGGCCAGCAGCCGCGAAGGAGCGTTCCACGATTTCTACCAAGGCTTGCTCACGAAAGGTATGAAGCCAGCGATGGCTCGCCTCACCTTGGCGCGAAAGATTGCGGCGATCACTCTAATCCTATGGAAGAAGGGAGCACATTTCGACGCTAAACAACTGAAACCGCAAGCAGCTTGAGCGTCTCGGACCAAGAGCCCGTTCCATCCCTTGGGGATCATCCTTGGCGGTGGCAGTCGGGTTTCTTCTTGAGACGCTCGGGTCGAGGGAGAGTATCTAGCCAGAAGTTAGGCGATTTGTGTGCTTCGGCACCAAGTCTCCAAGCCGACCCTATGCCCCCTCGCATGACCCAACAAAGCTGTAGGCCACGAGTCTCAGATAGGACCATGGTTGGCAACTGTGCAACCAGGTTAGCTTGTGAGTTTCAGAGAACCGAACGGCGCCGTCATGACGAACATGAAACCCCCACAGGAGGGAAGAAACACGGGGGCCCCGTCGCTCCGCGGCTTACAGGGCCGCTCCGCGACAGGGCTCAACGGTCAAGCAGCTAAAGACGAGGTGTCAGCAGTGTGGCGGGGGCTGGATGCCGGAAAATATTTCTGGCGTTCCGGCAGGGAAAAGTGTTTTTTACTTGACATCCCCTTTAATAGGACTTCTGGCCCGCGTCGTTAAGAGCACGTCCGCAGGCATAGCTTCCGTTTAGCCCGTCACTCGGCCACAATCAGCTCCAAGCACAACCCGCTGTCGCTTAGCGGCCCTCGGCTACTCCACCTTTCGATGTTGGCTTCCACCTGCCGCACGCCGTCGCAGAGCATAAGGCCACCAGAGATGCCGTCGCGTTCCGTTCGTTGTCGGGCGGATAGGGAAAGGTTTGCCGTGACCTCGTGGCGCGGATAGCAGAAAAAAACGAGTCCGGTACAATGTCTGAACGTTCAGGAGGGGTACGCATGCGACATATCATTGCGTCTGTCCTCGCCGTGTTTTTCTTTTTGCTACCGGCGACCGCGCAAACTGCCGAACTTTCCAAGAGTGTGAAACAGGTCGTGCGGGTGGATGCCGCCAAGGTTGTGCTGACGCATGTGCGCGTGATTGATGGCACGGGCGCGGCAGCGGTGGAAGATCAGAATGTAGTCATCGAGGACGGAAAGATTTCAGCGATCCAGAAAGGCGTCGACGTTGCGGCGGCCGCAGGCGCCACGGTTCTTGACCTCCGCGGATACACGGTGATGCCGGGCATCGTGGGCATGCACAATCATCTCTTCTACGTCGCACGCCCGAACCTGAATAGCCAGTGGAAGTCCGATGCGCCGCTGCTGGTGCCGCAGATGACATTTTCCGCGCCGCGGTTGTATCTTGCTGGGGGCGTAACGACCATGCGGACCACCGGAAGCGTGGAGACTTATGCGGACCTGAATCTGAAGCGCGACATTGATGCGGGCAAACTCCCCGGACCGCACCTCGACGTGACCGGCCCATATCTGGAAGGGGCTGAGAGTTACTTCATCCAAATGCCCCATCTGACCAGTCCGGATGACGCGCGGCAACTGGTGGAATACTGGGCCGATCGCGGGGTGACGTCGTTCAAAGCATATATGAACATCACGCGGGCGGAGTTGAAAGCCGCGATTGATAGCGCGCACAAACGCGGGATCAAAGTTACAGGGCATCTGTGCTCGGTCACGTACAAAGAGGCCGCCGAATTGGGAATTGACGATCTGGAACATGGATTTTTTGTGAACACGCAACTCGATCCCGGGAAGAAACCGGATATCTGTAGCGACAGCGCTGGGGAGTACACGCTGGAGCACATGGAAGCCGAAAGTGCAGAGGCCAAAGACCTGATTGACACGCTGGTGAAACATCATGTGGCCGTCACTTCGACCCTACCAGTGTTTGAATCGTTGGTCGGAGCGCGTCCGCCGGTTCGGCAGCAGGCGCTGGATGCGATGAGTTCAGACGCACGGGAGTCGTTTTTCCTCCTGCGGCAGCGGCCGGCGTCCCTGCCAGCGCCCAAGACGGACTGGGGGCTTCTGTGGAAGCACGACCTGGCGCTAGAACGTGCATTTGCCGCCGCTGGAGGGCTGTTGATCGCGGGACCCGATCCCACAGGGATAGGGGACGTACTGCCGGGGTTCGGGGATCAGCGAGAGATCGAACTGCTGGTGGAGGCGGGCTTCTCTCCGGTGGAGGCGATCAAGATCGCCACTCTGAACGGGGCGGTTTACCTGGGCAAAGAAAAGCAGATTGGCTCGCTCGCGCCGGGAAAGAACGCAGACCTGGTGGTGATCAAGGGAGATCCGTCGAAACAGATCTCGGATGTCGAAAACGTGGAGATTGTATTCAAGGACGGCGTCGGCTACGACTCACAGAAGCTCTTGGATTCGGTGAAGGGGCGTTACGGAGAGTACTGAAGAGTTCGCCCTCACTCTTCCACCCCCGTTTCACTCCGCGTTACTCGGGTGCAACTCCAAAAGGTACTAAACGGCCTGTGGTTCCGTTCACCGCCTGGGTTGCCCCAAATCTTCCCACCGGACGCGTGGCGCAGTCGTTCCGGTCGGCGCCAGTTCCCGGTTTGTCGGCAACTCCACCTTAGGATTACTTCAGGGTAGCCCGTGATTCGGGCGCAATGCCTCCGCACGTCTGAGAGCAGAGGCGGGCTCAGACAATTCGGCCCACAAAACGTATACAGTATGCTCTGGAGTTCTGGAGAATCCTTGTGACACATCCGTTTTTCTGTCGTCGAAGCGCAACGGCGCTTTTCGCTACCTTTTCCATCGCATTCACCACCGCGGTGTATGCGCAGAATTCACCAGGCCCACAGCCCGTACAGCTGCCTCCGCCCGTTGTTGCGCCAGAAGACACGCCTTATCCCGGCACGATTTCGCTGCTCGTCGATCTAACGAACGTAAACGATCGCGTGCTGAATGTGCGTGAGACGATTCCTGTAAAGCCCGGCGAGATTACGCTGCTTTATCCGCAGTGGCTCCCCGGGACGCACTCGCCATCGAATTCGGTCGTCAACCTGGCAGGGCTCATCATCACGGCGAACGGTAAGGGCGTTCCGTGGGTGCGCGATCGCGTGTACATGTGGGTGTTCCACATCGACGTGCCGAAGGGTGCGAGCATGCTCGAGCTCACGTTTCAATATCTGGCTCCGGTCAAGCCGCAGCAGGGACGAATTTCGAACAAAATCGCCGACCTCACGTGGAACAGCGTGCTTCTCTACCCGGCGGGATACTTCGCACGGCGGATTCAATTTTCTTCCGAACTGAAGCTGCCAGATGGCTGGAAGTTCGCCACGGCGCTGGATGTGAAATCGCAGAACCGAGACGTGGTTCACTTTAAGCAAGTTCCGCTGAATACGTTGATCGATTCGCCGTTGTATGCGGGCGTCAACTATAAGCGCGTGGACCTGTCGACGGGGCCAGACAATCCAGTTTACCTCGATCTTTTCGCGGATAAGCCCGAGCAGCTGGAGATCACGACGGAAGAACTGCAGTACCACAAGAATCTAGTGATCCAGGCACAGAAGCTTTTCAACTCTCGTCACTACGATCACTATGATTTCTTGTTGTCGCTTAGCGACTCAGTTGGCGGCAAGGGACTGGAACACCACCAGTCGAGTGAGGATGGCACCCGCGCCAACTACTTTACCGATTGGGCCGCAGGCGTTCCTGGTCGCGCCCTTCTGCCGCACGAATACGTGCATTCTTGGAACGGCAAATTTCGCCGCCCTGCCGACCTCTGGACGCCGAACTTCAATGTGCCGATGCAGAACGATTTGCTGTGGGTATATGAAGGCTTGACGGATTACTACGGCAATGTCCTGACGGCGCGTTCCGGAATGCGTACGTCGGAGCAGGCGCGCGATTTGTTCGCGCAGATCGCTGCGACTTTCGAAATCAACCCGGGACGTACCTGGCGTTCGTTGGGGGACACTACCAATCAGCCCGTCATCTCGTCTCACGGTACCACGCCGGAGTTTTGGCCGAGTTGGCAGCGTTCGTACGACTACTACCCGGAGTCGGACCTCATCTGGCTTGACGCCGACACGAAAATCCGTGAGCTGAGCAACGGACAAAAGTCCCTCGACGATTTCGCGAAGCAGTTTTTCGGAATCGATACCGGAAGCTACGTTACTGTCACCTATACGTTTGAAGATCTCGTCAAAGTCTTGAATACGGTACAGCCGTACGATTGGATAGGGTTCTTCCGCACACGAGTTTACCAGGTCGAACCGCAGGTGCCGGAGAACGGTATTACGCAAGGTGGCTATCGGCTGGTTTACAACGACACCGAATCGGAGTGGATGAAGCATATGGACAAGTCCCGCCCGACGAGCTTCGCTACGTCAGTTGGGTTTTCGGTGAAGGGCGGTGCCGATGATGATGATAACGACAGCGGTCAGCCCGGAAGTATCACAGACGTGCGGTGGGATGGTCCGGCATTCAAGGCAGGGATGACTCCAGAGATGCAATTGCAAGGCGTGAATGACCAAGCCTTCAGCGTTGCCAACCTCCGCGAAGCCATCGTTACCGCCGAGAACAATCAAGCGCCCATCAGGCTTCTCCTGAAGCGGGGCAAGGAGTTCATTACCCTGACCGTGGATTACCACGGCGGACTCCGCTATCCGCACCTACAGAGAGTCGAGTCGACACCCGATCTTTTGGATACCATACTCGCGCCAGTGAAATAGGGTCGTACACAACCGTGAGCAACTTGGACGCTCCGCGACTCGGAAACAGTTCTGCGTTTGGCTTTTGCGTGTGTCAGAGTATGCCAGAGGAAGACGGCGACAGGCGGCTTCAAAAGGCCTGAGCCTCAGTGATCACTTCAAAAGCGGCCAACGATTATCACTTCAAAAGCGGCCAACGAGAGTAACGTCCGGGACTGAGAATGTTCTATCCTGCCGCCTCCTGTGGTGGCAAGTCGGTTTTGGTGCGCCAGCTTCGCGGGCCGCACTTGAGCACGTGACCGTGGTGCAGTAAACGGTCGAGCATGGCGCTCACGGCGGCCGCGTCTCCCAGCAGTTTGCCCCAGTCTTCCACTGGGCGGTTTGAGGTCAGCATGGTGCTGGCCCGCTCGTAGCGGCGCATGATGATTTCCAGCAGTTCTTCGGCGGCGGTGAGCGGCAGCTTGCGCATGCCGAGATCGTCGAGGATGAGCAGGGGCACGGTGACCAGGAACTCCATGTGCTCTTTGCGGGTGCCGTCGAGCGTGGCTTCGGCGAGATCATCGAGCAAGGCGTGGGTCTCGCGATAGAGCACGCGGTATCCCTGTTGGATGGCGGCTTGGCCGATGGCTTGTGCCAGGTGACTCTTGCCGGTGCCGGGTGGGCCGAGAAACAGGGCATCTTCGTGGCGCGAGATGAAGGTGCCGGTGGAGAGGTCGAAGACCAGGCTGCGATTCATCTTCTTGTTGAAAGCGAAGTCGAAGTTGTCGAGAGTCTTCTGGGAGTCGCGGAACTGAGCTTGCTTTTTCCGCCGCTCCAGCAGGCGCTCACCACGCAAGGCGAGTTCGTCGGAGACCAGGCACGACAGCAGGTCGATGGGGGCGAGCGGTTCGGTTTGGGCCTGGCGCAGACGGGCCTCCAGCACGGCGGCCATTCCACCCAGGCGAAGTTGTTTGAGCGCACGATCGAGTTCGATCAGATTCATTCTTCTATCTCCTTGGTTCTGTAGTTAATAAAATCGCGGTACTGGACTAACTCGCGGATCAGGGGATCGACTTGCTGCAAACTGAGTGGGGCTTGGGGGCAGCGTTCCAGATAGCGGCGGACGAAGCGGTATTCCTGCACTCCCATGTCGAGCGCAGCGGCGCAGGCTTCATCGACCGCCGCGGTGCCGTACTTCTTGGCTAGGGAGAGAACGCCGAGAATGCGGCGCACACCGACCTCGCCTTGCTGGTGGTGGATGGCATCGCAGAGCGCACCGATGTGCGACCCAGCACGACCGGCTCGCCACAGCAGTTGCGAAGTGCGCAGTGGGGTTCGCTTGGGGTGGTCCTCTTCTTTAATGCGATACCAACCGCGCTTCTGGCGCACGTGTTCGCGCAGCAGTTGCCCGGTTTTAGGATCGAGCAGACGAACATACAGCTCATCCCATTGCACGCGCAGCGCCCGCCCGATCCAGCCTGGCGGAGCGCCGTAGTAGGCGGCTTCGACTTCGACGCAACCATCGAGATGCACGATGCGCTCGCCGTACTGGTAATAGCGGAACGGCTCCAGCGGCAGCGGTAACAATGTGGGTTTCTCTTCGGCAAACATGGCGGCGACCTGCCGTTTGGTGGTGCCGTGGATGCGCGTGTCGGCCCAGCGTTGCTCCCAGTGATCGAGATGAGCTTGGGCTTCTTCCAGAGTCTCGAAGCGCAAGCCTTTCAGCGGTGTTTTCTGGGCGTGCCCGACGCCGGATTCGACTTTGCCTTTGCGGTCAGGATCTTGAATGCGGCAAGGCATGGCGACTGCGCCGTAGTGCGCCAGCACGTCGCGATAAAGAGGATTGAGAGTGGGATCGTAAATGTCGGGGACGAGCACGCCCTCGCGTAGATTGTCGAGCACGACGATGCGCGTGGCGCCGCCCAGCCGGCGAAAGGCTCGTTCGTGCAACTCGGCCCAGATGCGCGAACTGGAGCGGAAGGTCAGCAGGCGAACGGATTTGCGGCTGCAGCCCAGCGTCATCACGAACAGCCGAGTGCGCCGGTACTTACGGCTCTCGGGATCACGCACCATGGGGCCAGTGCCGTAATCAACTTGTGCCTCCTGGCCGGGCGCGGTGACAATCACGACGCGGGCTTCGGGGGTTTGCGTTCCGCGCCGCTTGCGCACGAAGCGTTGCACGCTTTGGTAGCTGCTGGCGAAGCCGTACTCGGAAACTAAGTCCTGCCAGATGGCCATGGCATTGCGGCCGCGGCTGAGCCCCAAGTCGATGGCTTCCCGGTAGGGCTCGCAGGCGCTGGGGCCGGTGACCACTTCAGAGTCGGTGATCACCTGGTTCTCGTTGGCCGGTTTTGAAGTTGTTTTTGATCTTCCCTTAGGGGAAGGGTTTTCGGGGTTGGGGCTGGGGTTGCAGGCATCGGGAATCACCGCAATGGCCGGTTTTGCCGCACCAAAGTCGGTGATCACTTCGTTGGCCGGTTTTGGTTCGCACCGCCCCCAGCCACTGGGCAGACGCACCGCAATCCCCGCCGCTTTCAGGTAGGCGCTGGCGGTTTCGCGGCGGATCTTAGTCGCTTGCTGGATGCGCCGCAGCGACCAGCCCAGCCGTCCCAGAGCTAAAACTTGTTGTTTCTTCTCTTCGTTCAAGACATTGGCCATGCCCACGGAGCCTACAAGCCTCCGCGGGATTCAATGTCCCGGACGTTACTCTCGTTGGCCGGTTTTCAGGTGATAATCACTGGCCGGTTTTGGGTGATCGCTGAGGCTGAGCGGCTAAAAGGTCATTCGTCAGCGAACCCGTATTGTTTCCGAGTTGTCGGCAACTCGGAAACGTTAGATCCCTATCGGAACTGCCCCGAAAGAACGGCATGCATTAATCTGCAGGAGTTGGTGGTCGGGCAGTTTCGATAGGGTCGTTTGAAGGGAGCCGCTAGCGTTTGCGGCGGATGCGGGATTCCCTATGGGATTTCAATCGATTTTCGCTTGGAAAGCCTTGCCAGAAGCGGCTTTTGTCAAAAAGGCAGTTATTGATGCTCATCGATCTAAACATGAATCCATCGCCTCAGGTGGCTTCATCGTACCGCAAGACCGATCCTTCCTCAAGCCTCGCCGGTCTGGAAAGTCTGGAACCTCCCAGATTGTTTCCTTCGAGCACGCGAAAGCGTCCGCCGCGCTAGCGGCTTCGTTCAAACGGGCTTCTCGGAAGTTGGCATGCCACTTCAAGCCCAAACAGCTTATTTTAGCGCTTGTGTTGGGAGCGCCCCCATGAATCCCTTCTTCTACAGCGAGGAAGCAGGGGCAAAGGGGCTGCCGCCCCTTTCCCCTGCACCCCCAACCTGCCTCCGCTTCGCTCCGGACAATTTCGCTGACGATTCCGAACACTTACTCCACAATCTCCATGCCAGCGTCGCTTCGCCCCGACTGCTGTTCACCTTCGCTCCGGAACGCCGTTCGGCTTCCTTCCGGAATCGATGTTCACCTCAAACGGAATACCCAATTTGCGAGGCCATTGCTGCGCGCTGCTGAACTTATGCTATCAATCGCACCAGTCGGTCTTGGCTCGTTAGCACGGGCAACCCTCCGTCCGGGATTGTGGACGAAGGTTCCGCGCGATTCCAAAATTGCGGTCGAGGTTCGTGGCCGTGACATAGGGTCCTCCCCAAGAGAGGCCGCGCGGCAGTCCTAAACTTGGAATTCTGAGGGCATGTAAAAAGGGCTGCGCGTCGGCCCTACGAAAAAATGTGCTCTATATAGTGTGTTTGTGCAGCCTGAAAATTCTAACCATGTGTGCGAAGAGCTAAGGCTGGGCCTGCGCAACACTCCGCCCTAAAGAATCGTGCCCGGACGGGAGTCGTTCGGCACTCCCTCGCTCGGTACTGCCCCCTCGCCGGAGGCAGTGTTAGCGTTGGTTCCGCTCGCGTGCCGACTTCTTCTTGATCACAACTAGGCGTGAGCGGTCATCGGAAAAGGCCGTAGGCCTGAATCTCAATAGCAAGGTAGTCGTGGGTCGTCTCGGGTGGTCCGGAGTCTGAAGCACTGCAGGCTACCTATAGCACTACTATTACTACTTTCTATAGACTCACTGCAGAGGTGTAGTCTCAAGACCACCCACGACCACTCAAGACCACTCAATAGGAAGAGCAACTTCGGCCATTTCTACGACCTTCCACCAGTTCCGCCGCATCACGCTGACGCACTTCACGCAAACGCTTGCAGTGAGTGGAATCACTGACACACACGTTACGATTGTAGCCGTAGCGCCCACCGCTGAACTGTCCCAGCCTTATCCCACAAAGATGGCAGTTCAGCTCATGTGGTGGATTAATCGCGGCACTGCTGAACATCGCAGGCGCTGAACTGCCAAACATATTCATCATAGTTCACTCACATTCTGCATATTCGCCACACTGAAATCAGCGAATGAATCCTTGAGTTTCATGCCCATGTACGCCGCACCACTCAGACGCTGGCCACCTACGGTCGGACGCGCCTTCTGGTAACCATGTGTTTCCATCAGCTCAGCAAACTTGACTTCCTTGATGCAGTATTCACCAGTACGCTCTGCCCATTGACAGAAGCGCTGATACAACTTGCGGGCTGGGATGAATTCCTTCACATCCTGCTCAGTTTCTTCCTGCACGAAACGCTCAAGATAGTCCTGGTTGTCGCGGTACTCTGTGGTTGCTTTTGTAACGCACTCTGGCTCATCTAGACCGTTTACAAGGTAGTCGCTGAGACCTTCCAGCGCCCAGTTGAGAATGCCAGGTGCTTCACTGCGTAACTTGTCGCCCAGTTTCTCATCCATCTTGCCGTCCGGAATGTACACCTTGAAAGGTACGCGCTTCATACGACGCCAGATGCCTTCGTCCGTGCCCTTGATGACAGGGAGTGCATTCGTAGCTAACCAAATCTTAAACTGCGGTTTGAAGTTGAAGAATTCCTTGTGCAGAAAGCGCGCAGTGATAGTGTCACCGCCCGTAATCTGCTTGATTTTTGGTTCATCCAGCTTGCGTGAGTCGTCGGTCTCAACTGCCGCTACCATCCTGGCAGATGTCAGCGCGGCTAGGTCATTCGGAATGCTTTCACCTTTTCTCACCAGGAACGTACTCATGTGAGCCGACGTGAAGTAGTCGCCCATCAGGTAAGCGACGGTTTCGATGAACGTGCTCTTGCCGTTGCGTCCCGCGCCATGCAGTAGAAACAGACAGTGGGCGTCGATGCTGCCGGTCAGAGTGTACCCGACCGCACGCTGCAAGTAACCGATTAGTTCCTGGTCGCCAGCCGCGATGTCCTCCAGGAAGCTTACCCAGAGTGGACAGGTCGCGCCAGCATCGTACGACACAGGCGATACCTTCGTGCACATGTCGCTCTGCGCGTGAGGTTGAAACGCGCCACTGGACAAGTCGATCGTACCGTTGGCGCAGTTGAACGCCCACAGGTTGCGGTCGAATTCAGAGATTTGCGCTTCGATGCTTTTCTGCCACTGTGACAGACCTACGGTTGACCCTATGCCTTTTTGCGACTCACGGTCTTCATCGTAGGACCCGGAACTGTTGTGTCCGTTCACCTTCTAGACTTGCCCTTCGTCGAACCGCACTACGCGGTCAAGTACAAGACAGACGGCGGAGAACTGATCGAAGTGTGGACTCATGGGAAGGACATTTTGGTGCTCGAAGGGATGCACGGGATACTGACCTACTCCACTCACCCTGAGAGGATACTTAGCTTTCGAGTGGTCGGGCAAGAGTTTGGTTCAAACCGCACTCTGTCGCCCGCTCAGTAAGTTAATGACTCAGAACCACCAATCCCACAACCAGCAGAAAGTGGACCTGGCCTCCGCCGATGTGCAAACTGAAACCCAGAAGCCATAAAATAATAAGAACAACGAAAATGGTCCAAAGCATGGGACTGTGCTGCCACTTGAAACATACAGAGTCGGCTGAACGACAAACAGCGGCAGCACGAGTCCGGAACAGCTCTACTATTTGTCGGCTTTGGCCTCAGCTTTTGCGCCGCGGATTTCCGCAACGAACGGCTGGGCGGCGGCTGGAATTGGCACTTCGCCCAACAGCAAAGCACGAGTTGTGACGTCTCCGTACATCGCGTGCCGGGAATCGCTGTCTTGGCGGAGCGAAGCACCTTCCAACGTGAGCCCAGCGAACGCACCCTTGGCACGGGAGTAGGTCAGGATCTCTGTATCCAACTTCCAATCCGTACCGGCCTCGGCATGCCGTCCAACTGGACCCGCTGCCGCGGAAGCGTCCCCTCCAATTTGGAAATTACTCGAGAGCAACCTCTGCATCGCTTTGTCATTCTGAAAGATCATTACCACGTCCACCGCTTCTATACCGATCTGCAGGCCCCAGCTACCGCCCGAAATCGTGATGAATGCCGGTGCACTCCAGCCATCCGACGTGCGGCAGGTGGCGACGCCTTTGCCTTCTTTAGCTCCGAAGATAAAGCCACCTTTGACCATGTGCGGGATAACGGCCACGCACTTTGCGTGCTGCAACACTTCTTCCGGGATCCCCTTGTCCGGCATCCCCATGATTTCGTGCATCACACTGGTGGCGTTGTCCAGCCGTTCGGTGGCATCTTCCCGCGCCGACCCTGCCCAGCACAACGTACCGAGACTCAACATCGCAAGTACGAACATTACTTTTTTCATGGACACCCTCGTTTCTGTTACCTCTGCGCCGTATCTCTTGCCGGGTGCTGTGTATACAAGTCGCACACAATTCCGGGTTAGACATTCGGGCGCACCAGGCCGATTCGACATTAGCAAATCAGGATTCGAAAGGTCTGAGCAATAATGCTCACTTGCGGCCCGAGAAGGCGGAGTACGCGAAGCTGCAGTAGCAGGAAAAAGTCCTTCTTCGTCGCTTGCTGTTTGCCGATAATTGTCGAAACCAGATGGGATGAGAAGGCCGGTCTCCGACGGGATGCTGTACGCTCCCAAGTTATCGACGCGCTTTGAAGCGCAAGAGATAAAGGAGACCGGCAATGAAGAAGATTAGCACCGCAGCGGCGAAACAGACGAAGAGTTTTCACGATCACAACCTGACCATCGGTTTGGACCTCGGTGATCGTTCGAGTTGGTATTGCGTGTTGGACGAGACGGGCAGCGTGCTGCTGGAACAACGGCTGAGCACGACTCCGAAAGCCATGCGCGAGGTGTTCGGAGGCATGCCGCGTTGCCGGATTGCGCTGGAAACCGGAATGCATTCGCCGTGGGTGAGCCGACTGCTCGGCGAGTTGGGACACGAAGTGATCGTGGCGCATGCGCGCAACGTGCGTTTGATCGGAGAGAGCCGTAAGAAAGACGACCGCATGGATGCGCGAAGCCTGGCCCGGTTGGCGCGGATCGATCCGCAACTGCTGGCGCCGGTGAAGCATCGCAGCGCCAAAGCGCAAGCGGATCTGACCGTAATCCGGGCACGAGCCGGACTGGTGCGGTCACGAACGGCGCTGATCAACACGGCGCGGGGACTGGTCAAGTCCTACGGGGAGCGGCTGCGCGGCTGTAATCCGCGGAATGTGAACCCCGAGAAAGCGCAAGAGCTGAGTCCGGAACTGCAGGCCGCGTTAGCTCCGCTGCTGGCGGCTGTCGAAGCGCTGAGCGAGCGCATCGGCGAATATAACGAACGAATCGAACAGTTAGCACAGCAGAGTTATCCGCAAGTGGCGCGACTGGAACAGGTCAAGGGAGTGGGCACACTGATCGCGCTGACCTACCTGCTGACCTTGGAGGATCCGCAGCGCTTTCGCAAGAGCCGCGACGTGGGCTGCTATGTGGGATTGCAACCGGGACGGCGCAACTCGGGACAAAGCGAACCGCAGTTGCACATCAGCAAGGAAGGTGATCCGTATCTGCGAACGCTGCTGGTACAGGGAGCGCACCACATTCTGGGACCGTTTGGCGCGGACAGCGATCTGCGACGCTGGGGACTGAAACTCGCCGAGCGTGGAGGAAAGAATGGAAAGAAACGAGCGGTGATTGCGGTAGCGCGAAAGTTGGCAGTGCTGCTGCATCGCCTGTGGGTGAGCGGAGAGGTGTACGAACCGCTGCGCAACAGCAGCCAGATGATGATGCCGGCAGCAGCGTAAGTCAAAAACACGCTTAAGAAAGGAAGAGCAAAAGCCCAAAGGCCGAGTTCCGGTGACTGCGTCTAACGCCTGGCCCGACTTTCCTCGGAAGAGGAAACAGAGGTCGACAATCAGGTGGCAGCACCGGCTGAAACGAGAACACCCAACTTGCACCGAGCGCAAACCGCTCAACAAAGAGTGCGGATGGAAGGGTGGCGACAGTGGTAACTCGGCGGGGAGAAAAAACATTGTCCAGCGAAAAAACAAATGAACCCACTTGACTCCGACCGGCCTTCTCATGGAAGGCGTTTACACGTCTTGACCGCTGGTCATTAGAGTGCTATCGAGATTTTGCGCCAATTGAAAGATATAAACGCCTCTTCCTTGCCCGGTTCGCCGGAAGTCAGCTTAATCGCAAAGGCGCAGGGTTGTGGTCTAGCCGCAACGATGAGGTCTTCATGATCAAGAAATATCTTACTTCGCTAGCCTGTCACGCTCCTGCTGGACGGCGTAAGAAACCAGGCGCTTGTCGCGGTCATCCCATGCGTCGATATGCTTTTGTGCGGGAGCATCGTAGAGGACATGTTCAGCCTTGCTGTCGGTCTCCGACGAATTGAAATCGGCATACGATTGAGTGCGTGCGGAGTTAAGGATTGGATACTCGTGCACGCGCAAATCAGCGAGCGTGTGTTCATCGAGGAGAATGCTCTTCAATTCACCGTCGTCGGTCAACAAGAACTGAGCCGCAAACCACTCCAGTTCTCTCACAGTAGCAATCTCCACATCCGCCCCCAAATCCTTTGCTCGCTGCCGTGCGGCTGCGTCGTCTCCCGCAGCAACCACAACGCAATTACCGTTTCGTAGCCGTAGGACGAATAGCGTCATATATTCCCCGACTGAGTGCTACGCCAATGGCACCGAAGCAATATCTGTTGTGACTACCTTGCCCGGCATCGTTGTCAACCATTCGGGAAAAAAGATTGTTCTCACAGCAGCGCCGCTGACGAACAAGGGACCACTCCTCGATCAGAATCGTGCCGACTTGAACTTTTGGCGTCATCGGCTCTCCCGAGTGAACGTATCTTGCGACCCCAAAAAGGGGTGGCGCGAGTAGCCACCCCGGGCGATTGACGAGGCACCGTCTCAGGCGGCCACGGCGGCCGGTTTGTGAATAGTCGAGCTAATCACATCCGAGGTTTGCACCTTGGGAGTGCCGTCTAATACTTTAGACAGGATCTTGAGCACTTCGGGGTAGCCTGCAGTCTTGTAGGCTTCCGCGTACTCCTTGGTATCCCAGAGACTGATTGTGACCACATCCAGCCCTCCCGGGACAGCAAATGCGATTTCATCCCGGAACCCCCTCTGCTTCCGCAGCATGGGAATGACTTCTTTTTCGAAAATCCGCGTGAACTCGCTCAGCGTGTTTGGTTT
Organism: uncultured Acidobacteriaceae bacterium; assembly: GCA_963779995.1. Lineage (GTDB taxonomy): Bacteria > Acidobacteriota > Terriglobia > Terriglobales > Acidobacteriaceae > Acidiflorens. The sequence goes on from CAVZZY010000006.1 coordinate 24,913, forward strand.
CAGGCGTAGAGAGACATTGCGAGCAAACATGATCGACCTCCATCGATTGGTTAGGTAATCTAAGAGGGAGAACTTCAGATGGGTTGACTTAGATCAGGAGACCTGAAAGAGCGGAAGATGCACATCGCTCGACCCTCACCCTAGGCTCAGGCGGTCGGGTTGTCAAGTCCCTGTAGCCTGGGAACTGCAGACGGGGGCCCTGCGCACCGAGCCTCACCGAGATCGGAAACTTGCCGCATCCGACGCAGTAGAAACGAAGCTCAGCAAACGATAGCATCGCTGAGGCCCACGCGACTCTTTTGGGCAACAGTTGGGAGCATAATCTGCCCGAGAGGCGAGTGGATCATCAGAATGCCCTGGTTTCGGCTGTCCCTGAATGAAGGCGCCTTCTTGAACGGCCAACCCTTTTTGTAGCAACAAGTTATGCGCAACTACCAATTTGCGCCAAACACCCCAAAAAGGCGGATAATGAATGTAGAGGGATGGGGATCCTTCACAGAACTCCCGAAGTTGAACCTTAGGTACCGTGTCTCCTTAGGTCGCGGGGAAAGGAGGGGGTGATGTCCATTCGCAGAGTCTTTTCACTCGTTGTTCTCTTCCTTTATCTTGCCGCATTTGGTGAATCTCAGCAAAGGCAGATCAAGTATGTGCCGGTGAAGGCGACATCGCCTGCATCGGGTCAAGAGATGTACACCGCATATTGTGCCGTCTGCCACGGCAAGGATGGCAAGGGAAACGGTCCGGCTGCTGAGGCGCTAAAAGTCCCACCACCGGATCTCACAATTCTTGCCAGAAAGAACGAAAACAATTATCCCTACGACCGCGTTAGAACCGCGATAGCGGGTGATGTACGCTTGCCGACAGACGGCTCAAAGGAGATGCCGGGTTGGGGCGAACTCTTCTGGGGTATGAGCCAGGGACACTCCTCCGAAGTACAGTTGCGTATCAGCAACTTAGATAAGCACATCGAATCGATGCAGCGGAATAACTGAAACCTGTTCTGGGCGGCTCTGATTCTGGCGGAGGCCGCCCCGCCGGTTTGCCAGCAAAGCAGCGGAATGTGAAAAAGGGCCGCTCTCATCACCTCTCAATAGGCGGTGGGAGTGGCCCATTTCATATATCGCACTTTTGTGGACTGTTCACGCGCAGCGCTTTCTGCTAATCCCGAATCTTGGGATTACGGAAGATGCTGGCGATCCTCTCCGCTTCCGCGTGGGCGTATCTGCGCTCTACTTCGCCCGTGCCCAGATCAGTGGCGACTACTTCCAGTTGATCCTTGCCCTGCATCAGCGACCACGCGTAGCACGTCGCCCCTTCGCTGTCCGAGGCTTGATTTCCGGGGGGTTCGCCAATCTTGACGATATGGAAGATTCTCATCATTCCTCCTTATCCCCAGGGGCCGGGGGCCTTTTTCCCCTGCGCACGGGCGTTTGAATTCTTGCCGATATTGCTTCCCACCACTAAGCAATCTTTCCGGGGTATTTGTTCCCGCCACTAAAGATCGTCACGGAGAGTGGAAACATGCTTTGCGTGAGGTTTTTATAAGTAATTTGGAAGCCCGTCGTCGCATTCATATCCACGGAAAAGTCCTGACCGCTCGTCGCATCATCAATCGCTTTCAGGGGCAGCGTGTACGTGCCTGCTGCGACTTCTCGCTGAAGGGACCATACGAAAATGTTCATTGTGTCTACCAGCCACTGTGGTGGAGGCGGCGACGTGGAGTTAAAGGTGCCCATCCTGCAAACTCCTTTTTTCCCTTGAGGCGGGTCAGTCGGCCTCTAGTGGTGCGGCCTTTTATTCCAGATTGGGTTCGGGCGGTTCCTGAATTTTGCTAAATCAAGTCCTCTGCGGCCTTGCCCACGGCTAATTTGCCGGCTGATGGGGGAACGTGTTGTATAATGCAACAGCCGAAGAGCTAGTGCCATCTTATCGTGGTAATCCACTGTTCCCTCCGGGTGGGGAACATGTTGCATTATACAACAGTCGTCGCTCGCTGCGCGCCGAATGCGTTCGCCAGAGCGCAGTTCCCGCCACTTGACGCGCAGCAGGCCTTGAGGCGAATGGACTGAAGCCTGCGAGGTGAGTCGTGAACCAGCTACGTTGGAAGTGCTACCTGCTGTCCCTCCTGAGAATCCGGCATCCGGACTGTGACCATTGCAATGCTCGCGAAACGTGCGGAGAGGAGATGCGAAAGCGGCTGGAAGAGTTGAACTGGCGGACGCTGCCGCATTCGCCCAACAATGGGGATCATGGAGAGGTAGTGGGGGTCTTCGATTCCAAGCCCGGCGAAGTTATAAGTACGCCTGTTTCGCTGAAGGCGCCAGAAGAAGAAGAAGAAGAAGAAGAAGAAGAAGAAGAAGAAGAAGAAGAAGAAGAAGAAGATTGCTTAAAGCCAACGGAGCCTGCTGTCGGGGAGTTCAACCGCCGCGAAGTTGCATGACAGCCTTTCATTGCAAAAGACGCCAGAGCCAACGCCTTGCAGTCGAGAACCTCGCAGGGAGCGGATGCCGACGCCGCCCGTGTCCGTGCACTCGCCGCCTATAAAGATTTCCTCACGCTCTGGAAGGACGCGGACCCCGATGTGCCCATCCTGAAGCAAGCAAAAGCTGAGTACGCGAGGCTGCAGTAGCTGCAAAAGCGATATAGGCCGTGTCCTAGCTGTTTGGCGCTTTCGGTCCAACTGACGCTATCAGGGTAGGGCTCAAAACCCGCTTCAAAGGTCAATGAGTGATAACGGGATTTTTCGCCAATTGACTGTTCATATTCGATGCAACCTCGTTGTGTTTCATTGACTTGCCTGTCCGCCCCACGTAAGATTCGCAGCCCGTGATCAACCAGACTATTTCGCACTATCGCATCGTCGAGAAACTCGGTGGAGGGGGGATGGGTGTGGTTTACAAGGCCCAGGACGTAAAGCTGCATCGCTTTGTGGCCCTGAATTTCTCCCGGATGAGGTAGCAAAAGACCCTCAAGCATTGGCGCGCTTTCAACGCGAGGCGCAAGCCGCGTCGGTTCTCAATCACCCGAACATCTGCACAATTTCGCAGAAAGGCTTGCGTAGCGCGCTCTACGGCTTCCCGCCGATCATTCGAGATCGCGTGAGTGTACCGCCCCAACCCACAGCTCGTGTGGGGACGGGCGCCCCCGCCCGTCCCAGCCGAGCGCAGCTCGCAGCGCCTCAGTTAACCGTCAGCACCGCCGGTGTCGCTGAAACTCCGTTCAGCGAAGCCCCAATCGAGGTCGTTCCGGTGCCGGTAGTCGAAATCGCTCCCGTATTGTTGATAATCGCAACCGTTATATCCGATGAACTCCAAGTCACCTGACTACCCAGGTCCTCGGTTGTTCCATCACTGAACGTCCCCGTCGCTGAGAACCCTTGCGGACTACCTAACGTGATAGTCGCGCTCGCGGGCTTGATCGTAATCGAATTCAGCGTGGCGTCCGTTACCGTCAACGAAGACACTCCGACCTGCCCCGAAAACGCCGCGATTACGGTCACGGTGCCCGGCGCAACCCCGGCGGCCTGGCCGAATGATCCCGACGCGTCGCTCATGGTCGCGACCGCCGGATTCGATGACGTCCACAGCACCGAACTCGTTATATCTTGCGTCGTCCCGTCCGTCAGTGTCCCGGTTGCCACCAAGCCAACCGATGTGTTCTCCGCGACGCCGCCGCTGGCAGGCGTTGTATTCGTGATCGCAGTCAACCCTTCGACCGTCAGGCTCGCCGTGCCACTCACCCCACCCAGTGAGCAGGTGATCGTCACCGGACCGCCAGTCGATGCTCCCGTTACGACATTTCCGCTGACCGAAGCCACGCTCGTGTTCGAGGACGTCCAAGTCGTGACCGTTTCGATATGCTGCTTCGTCCCGTCGCTGAAAGTGGCGACGGCCTGTAATGCAAGTGTCGAGCCCTGGGCCAACCCCGCACTCGCGGGCGTCACCGCAATCGACGTTGGCGTCGCCGAAGTTACGTTCAGTGGCGCCGATCCGTTCACTCCTCCATAGGTAGCTGAGATCGTCGGTGAGCCGATCGCTACCGCTGTGGCAACACCGACGCTCCCAGACGCATTGCTGATGGTCGCGAATGCCGTATTGCTGCTCGACCACACGACATCATGAGTGATATTCTGCGTGCTGGAATCGCTGAAAGTACCGATAGCCGTAAAGGGCTGCGCCGTCAGCGGCGCAATCGTTACACTCGAAGGAGCCACCACGATTGATTGGATGGTCGCCGTAGTTACAACCAGCGTCGCCATCCCGCTCACCGAACCTAGGGTCGCTGTGATGGTGGTCATCCCGTTGCCAACCGCCTGCGCACGCCCGGGACCCGTTGCGATCGTCGCTGCCGCCGTGTTCGACGAGGCCCACGTCACCTGCAACGTGAGGTTGCGCTTGCTTCCGTCGTCATAAAAGCCCCAGGCGGTGAACTGGTAACTCGTGCCGTCGGCAATCGTGACGGTCGGAGCGCCAGAAAGCACAATCGAGGTCAGCGTCGCCGCCACCACCGTCAGCCCCGTACTCCCGCTGACCGTGCCGGAGGTCGCCGTGATCGTAGTCGTACCGTTGAGCGTGAGCGCCGTGACTACCCCAGCCGCCGTAATCGTTGCCGTCGTGGTATTCGACGAACTCCAAGTGACCGTCGAAGTCAGATTTTGCGACGACCCATCGCTGTACGTGCCCGTCGCCGTCATTTGCGTGAGCGTGCCGAGCGGGACCGCGGCGTTCGCCGGCGTCACCGCAATCGAATCCAGCACCGCTGCCGTAACGGTCAGTGTGGTCGAACCGGAGACGCTACCTACAGTCGCCGTGATGTTCGTCGATCCCTGCTTCAATGTCGTGGCCAATCCGCCCGGCGAGGTAATCGTCGCATACGCTGCATTCGACGAGGACCACGTCGCCGTTGCCGTCAGGTCCTGAGTTGTATTGTTGCTATACGTGCCGGTTGCCTTGAATTGCTGGGTCAGGCCCGCCGCGACCGAAGGTGTCGCTGGTGTCACCGCAATCGAAGTGAGGGTTGGAGGTGGGGCTGGAGCTGAACTTCCGCTGCTGCAACCCGCCAGCAATCCTGCGAAGGCCATTACGACGCACACCAGAAGGTTCTTCATGGGGAGTCTCCACTTAGCAAATTGAGGTTTTTCAAAATTTAAGAACCTGATGAAAAACTCTACAGCTTGTCATCTCGACTCCGGGGTCTCCTCGCAGGTCGCGTCGGAAGAATTCCCCGCTAGCAGGGCCGAACACCAAGGCCAGAGGTAAGAAACAACGGATTATAACAGAAATCCGGGTTGCTTATGACTGGCTTAACGGATTGGTTTTCGTCGAAATGCGCAGCTTCGCAGGTCTTCACGTTTGAGCGGCGTACCAGGACTTCCTCGCCCTCTGGAAAGAACGCCGACCCCGACATCCCCATCCTGAAGCAAGCCCGGAATACGCGAAGCTGCAGTAGCAGCGTGGCGATCTTCCAACTATGCCTGACCTGCTTGCACAAGAATTGTCAACTGACGCTAACAGGCGTGTCTGTTGAAAAAGTCCCTCAGTTGATGCTTGTGGCGGGGCAATGTTCGGGTTATAAGCAGGCCAGAGTTCGCGATGCTGCTGTTGAGCGCTACATTCGGAGGCCTGCTGCTCATGATGGGACACCAATCCCGCTCAGAAGCGTTGTTCTATTACTTCCGCCTGGAAGATCAGGTTCCTGAAAATCATCTGCTCCGCCTGATCGATCGCCACGTCAGCCTGGAGTTTATTCGAGCCAAGTTGAAGGGTTGTTACAGCGACACGGGAAGGCCATCGATCGATCCCGAACTACTGTTGCGCATGCTGCTGATCGGCTACCTCTACGGGGTCACGAGCGAAAGGAAACTGGTGGAAGAGTTGCGCATGCATCTGGCGTGGCGATGGTTCACCGGACTGGGCTTCGATCAGGAGATTCCGCATCACTCCACGTTTTCCAAGAACCGGCATGGACGATTCCAGGAATCGAATCTGTTTCAGGAGATCTTTGAGGAGATCGTCGCCCGTTGCGTGGAAGCTGGCTTGGTGAAGGGCGAGCACATGTCGGTGGACGGCAGTTTCATCCAGGCCAACGCCGATCACCACAGCCGTGTTCCCCCGGAGCAACTGGCGGAAGTGGCGAAGGTGAACCACACGGTGCGCGAGTATCTAGTCGAGCTGGAGCGGGAGAACCCGGTCGAACTTCCGGTTGCACAGCAAGAGAAAGTCTCGACCACGGACCCGGATTCGACCTACGCGACCAAAGGCGGTCCGGCGCGGCTCGGCTATTACGACAACTATCTAGTGGATAACGGCAGTTGCATCATCGTGGGGGTACAAGCTACGCCGGCGCGATTGAGTCAGGAGAGCGTGGCGGCCCGAGACATGATCGAACGCTATCGCGCACGTTATGGCCAGCTGCCGCAGACTCTGGCAGCGGATACCACCTACGGCAACGGCGAGATGCTGCAATGGCTCGATGAGCGTGGTATCGCTGCCTATATCCGGGTGAAAGAAAACCCCAACGGGATCCGGTCAGTAGCTGCAGCCGTCGCAGAGTTCCTTGACGAAACCAAGCTCACGAAGAAACCGAAGACGCTAGCCGCGTACTCAACGGCCCTGGCGTACTTCGTAGAATCCTGCCACAAACTCAATCTCGAAGAGATCGACCGAAAGGATTTGCTGAAGTTCTCGGCGTTCCTGCGGGATGAGAAGGACCAGGCACCACGCAGCGTGTACAACAAGTTCGAGAACGTCATGACGTTCCTGAAAGCGCCGGTGCCAATCGAGGGAAAGCTCCCGAAGCCGGCTCCAGCAGGCCGAACCCATCCTCCCCCAACGAAAGTGGCCCGCGCAAGCTCACCAACCGTTCCTCCAGTAGTTTCGCCTGCCACTTCTCCAGCAGCTTCTCCGGCCACTTCTCCCGCCACGTTGGAAATCGAGGTGGAGCACAATTTCGCGGCGGCTCATCTGTCGATCTGGGTGGATGATCGCTTGACTTATACGCACCAGTTGGAAGGAACAGACAAGAAACATCTGGTCGTGTTCCACCACGTCCAGGGCCATGAATTCCATGCCATGCAGGTGTCACCCGGGAAACACAGTCTTCGGGTGCAGGTAACTACTGATGGAGCCAACTATGATCAGTCTGCCACGGTAGAGGGCGAGTTTGCCAGCGGGCAGGAAAACGTGCTGCGGATCAACTTCGATAAGCACCGCGAGATGAACCTAAGCCTGCAATAGTTAGAGGTTCGCCGCTACTCGGAGTGAGGTTGGAACATGCCTCGATTTCGCGCAGGCAAACGGCGCGTTCTATACTGCGCGATATGGCGGAAATGAAGACCGACCGTAGCACCTGCCGTTTCACAGTCCAGCAAGCGGAAGATGGAAAGCCTTTCCTTGCCGCACATCTTTACCGCGACACCATTTCGGTGCTGAGGGAATTATCGTTTGGATTTGACCTGCTTCGAGGCACGCAGGTCGAGGATGCCAAGAAGCTCGCCGAGATGCTGAACGAGCACGTTCTTGAGATGTTTGTGACGACAGATAAGGCCGTCTAGTGTGCAATGCACCATTGGTGTTTCAGTAATTGTTCGATACCCAACATACAGTGTTTTCAGGGGAGGGTACGCTTGAAATGACAATTTCGCAGGTGCCGGGGCTCAACATATCCGATCAGCGAGTGTGCAAAAGTGAACATTTTTCGTGATCACGACTTTGGCGGAATATTGCTGTCTTTAGTTGTCCAAGATGAACAAAGCACAACGCTGGGGAGCGCTAGGAGAAAACAGATGGCGCACAACCACGGTAGTGAATATCAGGTCAGAATTGTCCGCGGGGACGGAACCGAGGAACTGAGCGGGTGGCTGAACAGCGCGGAGCAGGTTTCCCAGGCAATCGCTGCGTGTCACAGGTCACAAGACAAAGCTTACTGGCTTCTGGAGCGAAACGTTCTCTGTCCCAACTGCCTAGATAGGGGACAGAGAGTCATGGAATATCCCGTTGCGGACATCCCGTCTCCACGATGCAGTCCCCACGACTCCCGTTATTTGGTCGAAGTAGGGTCGAAGTGCCGGTACGAGCTTGAGGTCGTCTGGAACAGACATCGAGCTGCTTGAGGTTGTCATCTGGCTTTTGGAGGAAAACCACAAACGGGCTAGTCTCTTTTCGCTGGAATTGAAGAGTTGGTCGACTAAATCCTCTTCGTATCGGATGTTCCGTGTCAGCAGATACGCTACGAACAGATCAGAGAACGTGTGTGTCGAGGAGCGTTGGCCTGCCAACGGGCCCGCCGTCTTTCAGAAAAATGTCGTCCGAACCGAGCCTTTTTGGAATCAGCAACATTACAGTAAGGGCCGAAGTGAGCCCTGCACGAAAGCTGGTTCTAGGCGGCGACTGTCTTCGCTTTCTGTTGAGTGACCTCCGACTCTGCTTGCAGCCAATCGTCTAGTTCGTGCCCGTCGTCTCTCCCGCGTTGCTCGTATAGTTCGTGAGCACGACGACGGATTTGCTCTTGAAGATCACTGGTAGATTCGGTTGTTTGGTTGATTGTCCTTAGCGGGGGGGGCATTGTGGTCGTAGGCTTCATTGTGATGTCTCTCCTTTGCAGGTAATGGTTGACGGGCTCTGTTGACGATTCCTTGCCACCGGGCTACGCGGCTTGAACCCCCGCCAATAGCCACTTGCTCGGCACCGACTGAAAAATTAGTTCATCTTCAGGGACGGTAAAGTCGATTCCGCAGCGCGGGCACGTGAACTCCCATGGCTCGGAACGGTCGCGTTCCACGCCGTCCGTTGACCTGTATGCAACCGCCAACTCACCGCAGTTGGGCATCGGACAACTCGACCCTGCCGCAATATCATCGTGCTCGTCCCAGTCATCTGGCATGGTGCCCGTCTTTCAACCGCGAGCTTCATGGGCTAATCGCTTTGGAGTCGGGATCGCGCTTTTGACCGATTGTGGCGTCTGATCCCAAGCCTCAAAGCAGCTGGCAATGCGGCTGCGCCCCAGAGCGAGAACAGAAGCAGGTACACATCTTTCAGGGAAATGCCGATGTTCTCCAGAGACCAACGAACCACGAAAGCGCCCGTGATTCCGAGGAGAATGTCGGCCAATGTCCCGAATCCGTCGTCCCCTGCGATCTTGCCACCGGCCCAACCGGCCAGCGCTGCGGCAAGTAACCAAATGGAATAGAACATCCCCAGCCTCGATAAACCATGGCACGCTAGTCGTGGAGAACAACATTAAGCAGCGAGCTATGGATTTGCAGCCCGCCATTGTAGTGAATAAAGCCCAATTTCCTGAACCGGTTCATGAAGAAGCTGACCCGCGAGCGCGTTGTGCCCACCATTTCGGCCAGCGTCTCCTGGCTGATTTTGGGAACTACCGTCTCGGGTTTGCCTTCCTTGCCAAACTGGACGAGCAGTAGAAGGATCCGGGCCAGCCTCTTTTCGCTCGAATTGAAAAGCTGATCCACCAGATCTTCTTCGTAACGGATGTTCCGCTCCAACAAATAGGCCACGAACAGGTCGGAAAATTCGTGTTCCCGATGAAGCGCTTCCATCATGGCTTTCTTGTCGATTCGCAGAACAACGCAATCCGTCATTGCGGTTGCAGAGCCCATGCGGAGAGCCTGACCTGCCAGCGCACCTTCACCGAAGAACTCACCGTCCCCTAATATGCCAATGGTTGCTTCCTTGCCATCATTGGACACGACCGTGAGTCTTACTTTGCCGGTCTAGATATGAAACACTGCATCCGCGGTATCCCCTTGTGCAAAGATTCCCTGTTTCCTCTGGAAAAGCACAGACTTCCTGCCCTCGCCGATGGTTGCGAGGAATGCATGGGGATCAAAATCGCGTCTTTTCTTAGCCGCCGCACGGGGACCCATTAGTTTGCCCCGCTGCAGTAATATCACATACCAATATTGATGGTCAGTTGGGCATCACACATATGCAGAAGAGTTTTGTTCGTTCGCACGCCCGATTTCGGGCCTCCTTATGAAGTAGCGGAATCGCTTAAGCGTGGGTCACGTTTGGTGCGTCTTGAGGCGGTCAGTATTGCTCAGTATCAGGGTCGTATCCAGCATAGCGTTGGTAGGTCTTCGAGAGGGGGTTCACGATGCCTGACCAGACTTCCTGTCTCGCACCCCATGACGGACGAGTTCATTCCCAGACTAGCGAGCGGACGAATACGAAAGGGAAACAAGTCAGCAACAAAATACTTCTATCGATCTCCGACAGCGACTACAGCACACTTCGTCCTCATCTCGAATACGTCAGCTTGCCCAACCATCTAGTCCTTCACGAGGCGGGCGGAAATCTAGGGTTCGCATATTTCCTGAATCGAGGTTTGATTTCTCTTGTGGTCGTAATGAAAGATGGAAAAACAGCCGAAGCTGGCATAGTTGGAAATGAGGGCTTTACCGGAACACTGGTGGCGGTCGGCCTGAGCAGGGGCCCGCTGCGGGCGGTGGTACAAATCACGGGGGATGGGTTTCGGGTCGAGGCCGGAGCTTTGCAAAACACTTTGGAATCCGCTCCACACCTTCAATTGATATTGAGCCGCTATGCGGTAGTTCGGGGTATGCAGGTTGCACAAACAGCCGCGTGTAATCGGCTACATGATATTGAGCAGCGCCTTGCGCGGTGGTTGCTAATGACTCAGGATAGAGTGGATTCGGGGTCGCTGCTCATCACTCACGATTTTCTCGCAACGATGCTAGGGACAGATAGACCTACCGTGAGCTTGGCAGCTGGTGTTTTGCAGAAGAGGAAGGTCATCGAGTACACCCGTGGCGCAGTGAAGATCGTGAACCGCAAGAAACTGGAAGACTCCGCCTGCGAGTGCTACGGGGTTATCCGACAGTACGATGGCGAGCTTGGCTTGAAATAAGTCTGCCCAGGTGGTGATCGCGTAATAGCAGCCCTGCGCGCGCCCGGCCAGCACCGCCGTCAGCACGGTGACTTTCAGAATGTCCGGCGAGAAGATCTGCAGGGGTGGCCTCGGGAAACGGTACCATGGTGGAATTGTGATCCCACCTCGCAACCGAAAGGGCGGGACTGGTAACCCTCTGCCTGAAAGCCTGAAAATCGGCGTGCCCGAAGAGAAAGGCTGATGTGTTCAGTGGGACACAAGCCCGCCGAGGTAAAAGGCAGAAGCCTCTTAGCTTGGATAGAGGGGAATCCACTTCTGGCTCAACGAGCACGTCCTTGAGATGCTTGTGACGACAGATAAGGCCGTTTAGTGTGCAATGCGCCATTGGTGTTTCAGTAATTGTTCGATGCCAAACATACAGTATTTTCAGGGCACGGTACGCTTGAAGTGACAATTTCGCAGGTGCCGGGGCTCAACATATCCGATGTCCACAACACGCCTATATGTCGAATGTCCAAACTGCCACACACAATACCTCATGAAAAAAGGCGCACTGACCTATAGCAACGGAGCGTACATTGAGAATGTTGCCGGTGCGCCTGAATGGCAAAGGTTGCTTTGTCCCTGCCAACCGGGAAATCCCTATAAGTTCAAATTGAGCGAAACCACGCGGCTAATTGTGTTTTCAAACGGTGAACCTGAGCGCACCCACTTCTTGCGGGAAAAGAATAAGACTCCCACCTCGGGTTCTAGCAAAGCTAAGGAAGGCAGTGAGCAGAACAAAACTACGAAAGGTGATTACTCGGAGTGACCGGGCCCTTGTTTATTTCAGTGGGTGAAGGATGAAGCGTAAACATTTCGTCAAGGCAGAGGAGCATCGACCGGCCCACGATTCGTACAATGGGGGAAGATAACGCCACGGTGGAAAATCAGCCCTCAATGGAAGACATAAAGGCTCTAGCGCGGAGAGAATGGGAGCGACTCAGGGCTGTTCTGGAACTGAAGTGCCACGATTTCATGGTTAAGAAAGATTCGAACCAAATCGAATTTATGGCACCGGGCAAACAGATGAATTTCACTTTTGAATCAGATGCCACACGGCTTGGGAACGAACCCTGCTCCTTGGAGGCGAGAACCACCAGCGATGTAACCCAATACCTTTTCCGCCTGAGCGAAGATAAAGCCACGGGGCATTTCTTCGAGCGTCAACGGCTGATGAATCTTCCCAATCACCTCATCCATGGATTACCCAAGACCACAATTGAAAAGATTGGAGCGGACGCTTTTCGATATCTCTCGCGATAGCTGTTCACCTTCAAATTGTGCGACGGTAGTCCGAAGGTATGCTGGGCTGACCACACTCACCCAACAGCCGACCTGCATTACCGAGTAGCTTGCGAGTACCTGACTTAAGTTCTTCCAGATCCTCTTTATGATGGTTCACCACTTCATCGAAGACGATCTGTGGAACAATAAGGTCTGCTTTCGTTTTGTTCAGAAATTCTCGTAGAAGAACAAACGAAGGTGATCTAAGCCAGTAGTCACCGATGAGCACGTTAGAATCGAGGGCGATGAACTTCGGTTTGATGACTTCTGCCATTTTGGGTCCAATCTCTTCGGGAAGATCACATCATTATTATCGCGCCAATCCGCGCCGCGCGCCGGACCTGCTGGCCGAGTCCATCGACATCGGAGCGTGGAACGAAACCTAGTAAGGGTCAGCTCCTATAATAAGGGGTCGCGCGCGGGGTCTTCGCATCGGCCCAGTGAAGGAATCGCCAGGCGTCATGAATCCGTACACCATTAATCCCCCCGAATCGGACGTTGTTTTCGAGGGGCTATGCCTTGAGTTGCTGAAGCGGCATTGGTCGCGTCCGGGCCTTGAGCGCTTCGCAAAGAAGGGCGAGCATCAGTTCGGCGTAGACATCTTCGACACGTTTGGACAGAGCCCCCTATATGCGGCGCAGTGCAAGCTGAAGGAAAAATGGAAGTCCCTCACTGCCGCAAAAATCCGCGTCGAGGTCGAGAAGGCCAAGAAGTTTCCCTCCAAGCTGGACCACTACGCGCTTCTGACGACGGGCAAAATCTCCGGCGCAGCGCAGCTGGAGATACAGAAGATCAACCAGGAGAACAGGGCCTCCGGCCTTTTCACGGTGGAACTCTTCACCTGGGAGAAGATCACCGACCTCATCAGGGAGTACTCGGAGGTCGAGCGCCAGTTCTACGGCGGCCTGCGCTCGGAGGAAGTGGCGACCGTGAACGCCAAGCTGGACTACATTGCCACACTCACGGAGTCGGTCTCGTCAGTTTCCGCGACGAGCGAGATCGACGCTCTGATCGATGAAGCCCGAACGCGGATCACGCCCGGCGAAGCGCAGATCGCCGTCATGCTGCTGAACCGTGTGCAGCGGACGAAGGGCGGCGAGCTCACGGATTGGCACCGGTTCCGAATCCTCACAAACCTCGGCGCTGCCAATCTGATGATGGGCAAGGGCGAGGTGGCGGCCCGCCATTTCCTTGACGCGGCCCCTCTCCGGCCCGACGACGAACTCGCGGTCGCGAACGAGGTGCTCGCATACCATCTCCTCCTTCAGGACAAAGAGACCCGCGACAAAGTTGCTGTCGCAGTCGAACGCTTCCCCAACTCCACGCGCATTCGCTCGCTGTGGATTCAGTCGGCACCGTCAGAGCGGCCATACGGAGAGTTGCTCGACGCGACTCCGGTACACCTACGAAAAGACGCCGAGATTGCGTGCGCCCTCTGCAGGAAAGCAATGGCCGCGGGCGAGCACGAGCAGGGCATCGAACATGCGAAGGACGCGGTGGCCGACAAGCCGAAGTGGGCGCAAACTCACTTGCTTCTCGCGCAGGCGCACTTCGCGAGAGTTGTCGTTGCGGTGAAGCCGCTCAAGGTCGAAGACAGGGATGCGACGCTCGCCACGTCGTTGTCCGTCGCCGACGACGCGATCGTCGCCGCCGAGGCTGAGGGCGTTCCGTACGTAAAGGCGCAGGCACTCGCGCTCAAGGTGGACATTGCACTGATCCAGGGTCGCAAGGAAGATGCAGCGCGTTTTGCGCGTGATTCCTTCGGTGCGGACCCCTCGGATTTGAACGGGCGCTTGGCGATGGCCGAGTCACTTTTCAGCATGGGCAACGTGGACGAGGGAATCCGCGTGCTGGAAGAGGATCGCGCGCAGTCGAGCTCGGCTGCCAACGTGAGCTTCATGCTTGGGCAAGCGCTGCTGAACCGCGGCACGCCGCAGGATGTGAACCGAGCATTCGTGGTGTTCAGCACCGCGAGCATCGCGAAGTTGCCGTGCGAACTGGTGGACCCGATCACGATCGGAGCGATCAGAGCCCTGGCGCGCGCGGAACGCTTCGCGGAGATTCCGAACTACGTGGCTCGCCCCGAGGTCGCGGAGTCGCCGATGTTGGTCGCCGCGATCAATGCTTTCGTGTCCATCAGACGGGGAGTGCACAAACAGACTGGCCCGCTCCTGGACGAGGCGATCGCGTCGCGCCGACCGACCGATACGCGATCAGCCACGGATTTTCTCGCACGGATTCTGTTGGAGGCGGGACGCCCGTCGGAAGCGTTGCCGCTGCTGCAGGAACTTTTCGATGCGAACACACCAAACTTCGACGGTCGGCTGTTGTTGAACTGTGCCGGACGTCTGGGGAAGGACAAGATCATCCTGGACACATGCCAGGCCCTTCACAATCGGGGCTTCAGGGATTGGGAATTCACAGAGTTCGCGTCACAGTACCTCGAAGACTACGACCACCAGAAAGCCATCAGTAGGTTGCAGGATTTCATCGTCGCGAACCCTGACCATCGCGTCGCCAAGCTGCGTCTGGCGCGCGTTGCGATGCGCTACGGGTTGAGCGACCTTCCTCCGCTCTCGGAGGCAACGCTCCCGCGGCCCGAAGAACTTCCCATGCGGCACGCAGTGGCGGCCGTCCGCGTCCTCCAGTGGCAAGGCCAGAGCGCGCTCGCCGTCGACTACGCGTACCGCGTGCTGCGTACACACACTTCGGAGGTCGAGGCCAACAAGGCTTACGTGTTAAGTCTGATGAGCGGCGCTCGACCTGACGACATCCCCGCAACGATGGACGAGGTCGCGGTCGGCAGTGCGGTCGAATACTCAGAGAAGAGCGACGCGCCTGCTGGATGGTTTGTGATCGAAGATACTGACAAGCCGAGCAACGAGTTCGAGGAGATTGCCGCGTCAGACGAGATCGCCAAGGAATTGTTGGGGAAGAAGGTCGGCGACAGGTTCGTGCTGGCGAAGAGCAGCCTAAATACCCGCGTCGGCAAAATCACACAGATTTTCAGCAAATACGCGCGGCGATTCCAAGCGATCGGGGATCGAATGGAGTTGAAGTTCCCCGATCAGACGATCATCAGGGCCATGCACGTTCCGCCACCTGAGAGATTCACGGTCGCTGACATCCAGCCCATGCTGGACCACATCAAGGCGCAGTCGGAAGCGCACACGCAACTGCGGGACATCTACAAAACCGCAGCGATCACGCTCAGCATGTTCGGCGAGAAATTGGGGCACGGGGCCTGCGACGCCCTTTTCGATCTGGCGACAGACGAGACTGATTTCGTACGATGCGCCTATCCCAACGCCCTGCCGCCTGCGATAGCGAGTCTCGGCACGAAAAGCACGGTGGTTCTCGATCTTGTCGCGCTCACGACGTTGCGACTGCTCGGCATCACGCGCCAAGTGCTGACGAGTGGAGGCTTCCGTTTCGTGGTTTCCGCAGCGACGCGCACGGAACTGCAGGAACTTCACGCCAATGCGCGTTTCGCGAGGCCGCACGGCAAGATGTACTACGAGGGCGGCCAGCACTACATGAGCGAGACGACGGCGGAACAGTCCGAGAGGGAGAAGGCCGCGTTCGAGGAGTGGATGCGGACCGTCGAGAGCAATACGACCGTCGTATCAGTTCCCGAGGTCGCCGCACTCGATCCCGAACGACGTAAGTCATTGGAGAAAATCTTCGGATGGGAGGGACTGGAGGCGGCGTTTGCTGCGCTCGCGCCTGGGAGGATCCTTTGGACCGACGATCTGGTTCTCGCGGAGGTTGCGAGGTCGGAACTTGGGGTCGAGCGGGTCTGGACTCAAGCCGTTGTCGAACATCTCGCGAATCGCGGTCTCATCGACCGAGCGGTCGCGGAAGAAGCCTACGCAAAGCTGATGGGCTTCAATTACCAGGTGACACAGTTCAGGGGAAGCGTGGTCGTCGCGGCCTTGCGCGTTTCTAACGGCTCGGTCGACGCGTTCCCGATGCGCCAGATCATGCAAGTTTTCGCACCTCTGGCCGCGGACACGGCGAATCGGAACACGGCGCTCTTGATGCTCGGCGAGTTCATACTGAAGTTGTCACTTGAACCCTTCCTGCCAGAAACGAAGTGCGTCGTTACAAAGACGCTCCTCGACGCATTTCCAACAGACGCCGCAACGAAGGCGCAACTGGAAGCTCTTCGCGTCCAGTGCGCGCACCTCATGAGGCTGAATCCGGCAGGGCAAGCGGACTTTCTAACGTGCTTCGAGCAGTGGAAACGAGGGAAGCTCACACCGTAAATGGCATACCAGACCGAAATCGAACGGGCACTCAACGAGATCATCTCGCTGCAAGAATGGCTGAAATTTCAGAACCTTGCGGTCATTCTCGCCCAACAGAAGTGGCCGCAGCTTGTAGCATCGGAGCCCAACTGGGATAGAGGGCTCGACGGACACGCGAGCGGATGTTTGGCCTCAGACGGGCAAGGTATTGGCCTTGCCTGCTCGCTAACCGCGACGCTCGGGAAGATTGAAAGCGACGCCACAAAAGTCGTAGCGAACTATCCTGATGTACGTGTCCTCATTTTCGCGACCCCGGAGGCAGTAACCAAACACACCGAGGGGCTGTGGGCTGCTGAGATTCTCGCCAAGTTTGGGTTGCAGCTTGTGGTTGTTCCGCGCGCACAGTTCATTGCCTGGCTGCAGGAACCGACAAACTCCAACATCTGCAAAGAGCAATTTGGGATCGAGCCCGCGATGGCCCCGCGGTTGGCGCCCGACCTGGGGAGGTCGCTAGAAGCTGCGAGTGAAATAGCGGCTAACTGGGATCGCACGTATCGCAGGGTAGATCGGCCCGTGATCAGCCTGAACGCGGTCAAGCTGAATGAAAAAGGCGAGCCAATCGAGGCCGTAACGACCGCGTCGCTAAAGTCCGTTCTGTCCGAGGGGCAACGAATTGTCCTCGAAGCGCCGGCGGGCAGCGGCAAGACTACGACGCTCATCCAACTTGCCCGACACGCTTTGGGTGAGGGACGGTTGGCGTTCCTGGTGGACCTTCCGGAGTGGGTCCGCTCGGGCAAGGACATTTTTTCGTACATTGCAGAGCGACCCCAATTTGCGTCGAGGGATGTGGACGCGACGCTGCTGGCAAAATTGCGCGGCGACCAGCCGCCAATTTTTCTGCTCAACGGATGGAATGAAGTTCCGGTCGCCGGCGCGGAAGCGGCGGACACAGCGCTGCGAGAGCTTGACCGGAGTTTTTTCGCCGCGATTGTTATCGTTGCCACGCGCAAGCATAGCGTCGTCCCGCAACTGCGCGGCTCCTCTCGACTGGAGTTGAATCCTCTTAGGCGCGCCCAGCGCGACGAATATCTCCGTTTGGCGCTGGGAGGATCGGCGCACGACCTTCGGGTCAAGCTCAACAACAGCCGCGTACTGGACTCGATCACGCGCACGCCACTGTTCCTCGCGGAAGTTGTCGATCTCTATCGTGCGGGGAAGGATATCCCGGCAACGAAGATGGGTGTGCTTGGTGCCGTGATGGATGCGATCGAGCATTCCCTGGATCACCGGACCAGTCTGGGACAAGGACCTCTGCGAGGACACGCACGCGAGTATCTCCGCTTGCTTTCGATGGAGATGACGGGCCGCGGCGAAACCGCGATCGTCGAAGCGGACGCACTGGCGGTGATGAGTTCTGTGGGCGCGCGACTACGGGCCGCACATCAGATCGGGGACACACCAGACCCGCGAGAAATACTGGACGAACTCTCCAAGCGCCATGTTCTCGTGCGCGCCGAGGACGGCGAAATTTCGTTTCGGTTCCAGCACCAACAGTTTCAGGAATTCTTCGCAGCGGGCGGGTTAGGTGCGCGATTGGTCGACCTCGTCCGCGCAAACGATTCCAAGGAAGACCGGAAGTTCCTCGTGTCCTACGTGAACGAACCGCGGTGGGGCGAGTCATTGCGGATGCTGGCGGAGGACATCGGAGCATCTTGCGGGAAGAAGGCGATGGCCGGGGTTGGCGCGAAACTTGTGCGCATGGCACTCGAGGTTGATCCGATCTTTGCCGCAGAACTTTCCCGGTGGTGCGGGCCGAGCGTCTGGACCGAAGTTCGGGAGGAGATGGGCGGGCGACTCCGCGCCTGGTATGAGATGCCCGATGGCCGCCACAAGCAATGCGCGTTGGCAGCGATGCTGGAGACAGGTTCAGACGATTTCAAGGACATCGTCGTGCCTTTGCTGACGGACCCGAACGATCAGGTTCGCCTCGCGGTTTATCACAGCCGCGCTGAGCTTCTGCCGTCGAGTCTCGGGCCGCGCTGGGTCGAGATCGTGCAAGGCTGGCCGGAGGACGCTCGCCTCAATTTTCTTCTACAACTGGGTCACGACCCGTGGTCGGCGGACTCCGTCGAACAACTCGCGCTCGCGGATTCGAGTCCACAGATCAAATGGAACGCGGCACGTCAACTGAGTTGGTACGGCTTTACGGAAAAAGTTGAGAAGCTGCTGGGACCACTTGATGACAACGATTTCCGCACGGCGCTGCGTTCATTAGATTCGGACGAAATTCCGCCATCTCTCCGGGAACGTGCGATTACCGTCACCGAAGCGAAGTACGCCGAAACCAACGATGCGTTCGAGCGTCTAAAAACCCTCCGGTTCCTACAAAAACTTGGCGTGAAGCAGACTCCCGAAAGGATGAAGACTGAACTCGACGGGCTCGACAAGAAGCAGTTGGAAGCCGGAAATGTTGGACCAACCAAGTGGGCATTGGATGAACTGCGAGAATCCGATCCGCAGTGGGTGAGTGAATGGCTTGCCCGAAAATTCCTGGAAGGTTCGACGCGGTTTGGAGGATGGAACGAGATGGTCAGCCAGATTCCATCGGGGGAACGCGACCGTCTCTTGGAGCGCTTCACGAACGAATTTCTGGATGCGAACGAGAAACACCGCGTGTTGTCGATTCTCGCCACGACCGCCGATGGAGGAGTTGCCGCGCGCGTATTCGAGAGGGCTTGCGAGATTCGTCGTGAGTTGATGATCGGCCCTAGTCGGGACATGGCAAAGTGGAACTTTTTTCGGCAGCAGCAGGATTTGCTCCAAGCCATCGCTCCGAAGATTATCCTCGATGCGCTATCACCTAAGCTGGAGAGAGACCCGGAAGAAACGGAACTCGGCCTGTTGACAGATGTGCTCGGAAGATTGAGCCCGACGCGCACCGACACGCGAACGGCCCTGCCGGACGAGGCGCGGCGGAAGCTATACGCCTACCTGAAGCGCGCGGTCGAGCGCGCGGCCGACCCACACGGAGTGAGCGCAAGCGGGCGGGCGGATCTCGCCGTTTTACTGGCTCAGGTCGGAGGACCCAGCGACATTCCCGACCTTCGCCGGTTGATCACAGCCGACACGATTCGATACCGCGAAATGCAGGCAGCCCGACGGAAAGGCGACCGCTCTGGTGATAACGTAGGCTACGTGATTCCCTACATGAACGCGGTGATGACGGCTGACCCGGAGCATGGAGACGAGGTTTTGCTGGAAATGCTGAGTGAAGAACAGTACGAGCGGTTCGTGGCGGAAGAGCTCGTTCGGCGAGCGAAGAAAAGCCAAGGGCAACCGACACTTGGAATCAGGCCCCCGGCCTTCGAAAAGGTGTGGGCGGCCCGAGAAGGAAAAGAAACGGAAGAATACGTTGAAGAACGGCGGACCCGCTACGCGCACGCGCTTTGGGCGCTGGTCGAGAAAATTCTCGCGGAACGCGCAGCCGCAACCGATAAACGCCACGCAGAGCATCGCCTCAAGCCGATCGGTACTTCGCTCGCCGCTCTGGACGCGCGTAGGTCGGCGAATTTGATTCTAGAGGTGATGGCCTTTCCTGCTGGTTATGATGCCTACAATCGTGTCGAGTCGTTGCAGAGTCTCATCTTTGCCGGAATCCGCATGACGCTCGCGGAGATGATCAACGTTCTCGGTCCCGCAATCGAGCAAGCGCGTCGTGACCTCGGCAACAGCGACCAGAACCGTTGGTTGCTGGATCGCTGTTTGAGCATCCTGGCATTTGTCGACCCAGAGGAAGGGATCGCGAAGATCAAGGAAATCCTTGCGCAGGTTCGCTTCTTCTACCCGCACGACTCAAGGGGTGTCGTCGCGGCGCTGGGCGCGAGCCGCTGTGGCGACGCGATGGACTTGCTTCTGGAACTAGCGAAACCTGACGGTAGCGCGGTGGCGCAGATCGGCGAGGAGTGGATCAGAGCCGTGGCACAACTGGGCGGAAACCGCTCGAACGAAGTGCTCCTCTCCTTCGTAGACCCCGATCAGAAGCTCTTCACGAAGGAGTTTGTGCCCGACTACCAGCACGGCAACGTGTTCGCAGGTTTGCTCGCGGATCGAGCTGAGCACGACAGCGAGTTCAAGGCGGAGCTTTTTCGCCTTGCGGACGGCGAACTGCCGCCGACCAAGCGGATGCTGCTAGCGAAAACATTTTCGCGTTTTCAGAGAGAAGACGACCTGGTAGTGGGCCTCTGTGTGCTGCGAGATGACACATCCGAGGTTCCCTTTGAGCTGCTCCAGTCAATCGAAAACGCGTTTCTGGAACGACGCCCTTGCGGGACCGACGGGTCTGTCCACACTCTTGCACCACGGGGATCAAACGCCCTCCGAAAACGCCTATTTGAGATGGCGCAAACGGATCCCGTGCGGAAGCGTTCGGCATTCGCGCTGCTCGGTCAGATCGAAGTGTGGCGGCTAGAGCACGGGCGCCCCATGGATGAGCCGCGACACCCCTCGATCGAGTCCGGCGCATATTGGCCGATCTAACCTCGAAACTGGGCTACCACCGGACACGGAACGGACATGGCTCTCGGACTGGGGAGCGTTTTCCACCAAGCCACTTGATTTTGCTGGTTGCGCCACGCTTTTTCCTCTGCTGATTCGGGATCAGTTCGCCAGCGCTTCGGCGGAGCCAAAGGTAGCAAGGTCGGTGCACATGATAAGGAGAGGTGCTATCCGGCGCCGACGAGGGAAAATTTCCAGGTCAGCTGCACAAGACCGGACGCTTCGTGGCAATCCTGCGCACAACTGGCGCACAGCCAACTCCAATGATTCAGATTTCACGTGCGGTCCGACTCATCAGCTGGCTGTTGGAATGTCAGTCTGTCAGTCGCACCATCGAGTATCCCTGTGCCGCGACAGCCCGCGGGGAAAAGGTCTTGCAAGAACCTTGAAGACCGCGGGAATTGCCAACCACCCGCGTGAGGCACGCAAGGTATCCCATTTGGCAGTTGGAAATGTCAACTCTGAGATCGCAGTCAGTTGTTGCCGGCCACCGTTATCCTCCCAGATAACCTCCAAGTGGCCGTCACCAATCTTGATTTCCCACAAGCCCGTTTGAACGAAGCCGCTAGCGCGGCGGACGCTTTCGCGTGCTCGAAGGAAACAATCTGGGAGGTTCCAGACTTTCCAGACCGGCGAGGCTTGAGGAAGGATCGGTCTTGCGGTACGATGAAGCCACCTGAGGCGATGGATTCATGTTTAGATCGATGAGCATCAATAACTGCCTTTTTGACAAAAGCCGCTTCTGGCAAGGCTTTCCAAGCGAAAATCGATTGAAATCCCATAGGGAATCCCGCATCCGCCGCAAACGCTAGCGGCTCCCTTCAAACGACCCTATCGAAACTGCCCGACCACCAACTCCTGCAGATTAATGCATGCCGTTCTTTCGGGGCAGTTCCGATAGGGATCTAACGTTTCTGGATAGTTTCCGGGTTGCCGACAAATCCGTAAAAGCGAATCGAACAAACAATGCACCAGCCGTGGCGGTTCTTCGAGAATCCCCTTTGGCGGGCCGAGCTGGTCCAGGCCGAGAAGGCACATATCCTTGAAACCGAGGCACGTGTGTGTGTATCTAACCAACCGTGCCTCGCGTTAGGGGTGCACCGCAATCCAAACAAGAATGTGAAATCTGAGTTTGGCCGTGATGCGCAAAGAGGGTAAATGCAATGGCAAATCTTCAGGAACGACTGGACGGGTTTAAGAAGTCATTCGAATCCGGAGCTCCGCCGTACAACGCGCCACGCGAGGCCATTGAAAAGATGCATCGAGCGACAGCCGAACTCGAGGCCTCTGGTATTGAAAATCGCGCGTTGAAGGTTGGAGATCGTGCCCCAAGCTTCGCGTTGTTCAATCAGGACCATGTGCAGGTGTCCTCGGCGAACCTCGTGCAGAAAGGCCCGCTGGTGGTCAGCTTCTTCCGAGGACATTGGTGACCATACTGCAACATGGAGCTGGAGGCTCTACAGGAAATCCATTCGGAAGTGCGAGCGTTGGGAGCAGAGATCGTTGTAGTCACTCCAGAACTCGAACGTTATACGCGAGCTCTTCACAAAAAACTGAATCTGACCTTCGACATCTTGACGGATCTCCATCTGAAAATTGCCGAGCAGTTTCAACTTGTCTTCACACTGCCGGATTACCTTCGCGAGCTTTACAAGTCATTCGGTAGCACGTTGGACAGATTCCACGATGAGTCGGAATACCGACTACCGATACCTGCACGGTACGTGGTCGATAAGCAAGGGATCATTCGTACTGCCGATGTGAATGCGGACTACACCATCCGCTCTGAACCTTCTGAAACTCTCAGACAATTACGGGCGCTACCTACATAACTGAGCGTCAGCTGATGCAAAGTCGGTGAGGAATCAATCGCGGTCTAACGGGCCAACCGGAAGTTACGTTTTCACGTTTTCAGGCGGACTCCGACGACGTTGTCCCGAAGTCTGCTTCGAGGAAGCGCGACTCAGACTTCCCAGAAGCCCGTTTGAACGAAGCCTTAGCGGCAGCCGCTTTCGCGTGTCCGTGTCGGCAGTGTGCCTCTGAGCGAATAAGGTTGGGTCATAAGGAGCTAACCTATGACCCACCTTCGCAAAATGATGCTCGAAGAACTCGAGCGTCGTAATTACGCTCAGACTACCATCGACTGCTACATCCAGACGATCGAAGATTTTGCGCGTCACTTTCGTCGCCCTCCGGATCAGCTCACTCCGGAGCACATTCGCGAGTACCAAGCGTATCTGTTCCGCGAGAGAAAGCTGGCTGCATCCACCGTGACGCAGCGGCTCGCGGCTCTGCGGTTCTTCTACACGCAGACGATCAGGAAAGCCTGGAGCGTAGCAGATACACCGTACCCGAAGAAGACGCGACCCTTACCCAGCATCTTGAGCCCGGAAGAAGTAGCCCACCTCATCGACTCGTCCCAGACTCGGTTTCATCGCATGGTATTGATGACGCTCTATGGCACGGGAGTACGGCGCGCAGAGTTGGCTCGCTTGCAAATTTCCGATATCGACAGCCGACGCATGGTGATCCACATCCGCCGTGGCAAAGGACGCCAGGACCGCGATGTCATGCTCAGTCCCAGGCTACTCGAAGCCTTGCGCGACTACTGGCGTAGCCTGAAGCGCAAACCCACCCAGTGGTTATTTCCGGGCGGATCCCGGCACACCTCCAATCGTCCCATCACTCCCCGAGCGGTGTGGTATGCGTGCCAACGTGCTGCCCAGCGGGCGGGACTGCAGAACCGGGTTCATCCCCACACGCTGAGACATTGTTTCGCTACGCACTTGCTAGAAAACGGAGCCGACCTGCGCACCATTCAACTGCTCCTTGGACATCACGATCTGAAGGAAACCACGATCTATCTGCATCTCTCGCGACGGCATCTCAACGCCACCGCCAGTCCGCTGGACTCGCTCAAGCTGAAAGATAAGTCACCGCAGAACCCGTAGATGAACCGGCCGCCGCTTGAGGTGGCCGATCTGGTTCGCGTCGCGGGGCGCGCCTTCATCGAACGCAGTCGCCGGTGGATCACCTGGCAACACGTCAAAGTGCTGCGAGCCATCGCGCGCTGTCGCACCGCTGCCCTGGGCGGGCATCTCGATGAGTGCATCGACTGTGGCTACCGTCCGGCCATCTCTTACAACAGCTGCCGCAACCGGCACTGCCCGAAGTGTCAAGCCAACACCCGCGAGCGTTGGCTCGAAGCGCGTCGCCAAGAACTTCTCCCCACGCGCTACGTCCATGTTGTCTTTACCCTACCTCATCAACTGGCGCCACTCGCCTTGCAGAACAAGAAACTGCTGTACCATCTCTTGCTGCAGACCAGTGCTGCAACCCTCCTCGCAGTCGCTCGTGATCCCAAACATCTCGGCGCGGAAATCGGCTTCTTCAGTGTGCTCCACACCTGGAATCAAAAACTCGAACTTCACCCGCACGTGCATTGCGTCGTGCCCGCCGGCGGATTGTCGCTCGATCGCACCCACTGGATCCAGCCACGCTACCCCTTCTTCCTTCCCGTCAAGGTGCTCAGCCGCGTCTTTCGCGGTAAGTTTGTGGCCGCTCTCAAACGCAACTTCCGGCAGGGCAAGCTGGGCTTCCATGGCAAACTGAAACCCCTCGCTCACCCCAAAGTCTTCTCCGCCTGGATCAGAACCCTGTTCCGAAACGACTGGCACGTTTACTCCAAACGCCCCTTCGGAGGCGCCGAGCATGCGCTCTGTTATCTAGGCCACTACACCCACCGCGTCGCCATCTCCAACCACCGACTCGTCTCCTTGTCCGATGACCAAGTCACCTTCCGCTGGCGCGATTCCGCTCACCACAATGAACGCAAGTTAATGACCCTGGCGCTCGATGAGTTCCTGCGCCGCTTCCTGTTGCACACACTGCCCAAAGGCTTCGTCCGCATCCGCCACTTCGGCTTCCTCGCCAACCGCCGGCGCACTGCTCTGCTGCCACTTTGCTATCGACTACTCGACGCAGAACCACCGTCGCAATCCGAACCAGAAGCGTCGCCAGCCAAGCAGCCGAATCCACTTTGGCGCTGTCCCAAATGTGGCGGCTCCATGGTGGTCCTCGAAAGACTTACTGCTGCCCAGCTCCAACTTCGTTCTCCCCCCTGGTTCGCCGGAGCCGCGGCATGAAACTCCCATTCCGATCTCGCTCGCTCGGTACCTCCCATCACCTGCAGGCGTGGTGCGCCCTGGTTGCCCCATACCAAGTTCCTGGCTTCGAGCTTTCGTTCGCAAACTACAATCGAACCAGTCCGGTCCCCGCTCCGATTCGCTCCATCACCGATTCCCCGAATCTCTCTCATTACCGAAACACCATTGAATTTGCATAAATGCTTCCTCGCCGGCGGCTTCCTTCAAACAGCTGTATCGGACGCGCCCCGTAGTAAGTGGCAGCTAGAATTCGGGAGTCGGGCGGGGCGCGTCCGATACAGCACTAGCGTTTCCGTGTAGCTGACCATCCGTTCACAGCACAGGTCGAACTGATTGGGAATTTAGGGAGCTATCGAAGTCCGTTTACGACAAAGAGGTCAGTCAGCAATCGATATGCGGAATAGATGTGGGCTCTACCGTCCTTGCTGGTGCGGCAGCCATTGAAGCCGACGATACCAGTACTGTCGGGCGGGCTGATCGTCATAAGAGGCACTCTCTTTCCGGAGGCAATGTCCATGCGATCAAGCCTGGGTGTGGCGGCATAATTCCAGATGAGAAGGTCTTTCCCGTCCGCTCCCCATCTGTCGATGACGTCGTCGCCGCCAAGTCTTGGAAGAGCGCCAATCTCCGCTCCGGTCATCGTGTAAGTCTTGGGCGTGTTGCCGTCCATGCCAAGCAGCTGCTTGCCATCCGGCGAGGGCAAGCCGCCCCGGATGCCTTCGGGCAGCACAGGGCGCATCTCACTGGTAGAGACATCCAGTATAAAAACCCTCCGCTTTTGGCTGGGCTGCACAGCGTTAACCAGAAGGGCCGAGCTGTTGGGCATCCAATGCATCCCGCGGGTGTATTCCCACCCGTTTGAGGTAAGTTGCCTCGGCTTGCCTACGCCCGTGGGCAACAACACGATATTCGGGGGCTCGTGGTTATCCAGCGTTGCCACCCAGCTCCCGTCGGGAGACAGTTCGGTTGGCAAGCCGTCCCCCAACACCACGGCTGGACTCCGATCCATCTTCCGAACGAGAGTTACCGCATTCCCTCCCACGGCCGCCGCGCTCTCGCTGAAAACGACGGACGAGCCATCGTCGGAGATGCCGGCGGCCAGAGACCAGCCGAGCCAGGAAAGATCCTTGTCCGGCGAGCCGGTCACCCCGCCCATCAGCAATAGGCGGCTATTATCGGCCGTAAGCAGAACACGGCCATTGGCAGCGATGTCGTGAATGGTCAGGTCAGCAGGCGCACGGTATATCTCGCGCGTTTGGCCGCGCAAATTCATAGCTTGTAGAGCACGGCTGTCTTCGCCCGGAGTAGCCGTAAACCAGACCTCCTGATTCGGCGACCAGGCGAGACTGTTAATCGAGCTGTAGTGTGGCGACTCGGCAATTTTCTTTCCGGTACGGTCGATGACAACAAGTTTTCCGTCATCGCCAAACGGAACGTGCTCCTCGAATGCCAGATACTTTCCGTCGGGTGAGAAGCGAACATGGCTAATCCAACCACGTGGCGGCGTGTAGATGGTTTTGTCGACTGGAAACTGCAGCACGTTAGTGCGCAATCCCCTAACCTCGTCCTCCGGGGCCCGGATAATAGCGAGTTCGGAACCGTCGGGTGTCCAATCAGCGTACTGAACGTGCTGCAATAGCGGACGGGGAGCACCCCCTTCGATCGGAAGCAAGGCCAGCGTGCCCTCGGCCAGGCAAATGCTGCCGGCACCGAAGAACTTGAAATTGAGCAAAACGGCAACCTGATTCTTGGAAGAGATCGCCGCTACGAGGGTCTCGGCTGCCAAAGAGCGTGACTCTACGCTGCCGTACCTTGACGTGAATAGTTCAGTCGGCTTGCCCTCCCAGGCAGCGCTGTAGAGGATCGAGCTTCCATCATTCGCGAATCGCGCACGGTAAACCGTCCCGCTACGGAATGTGGCCTGGTGAAACTCCGGTTTGGACAGGGCACGGGTTGTCCGTCCCAAGAAGAATGCGGCGGCGAGCGCGAGGGCAAGGAAGGCAATAATAGCCGGCAAAAGCCACGCGCGATTCCTTGCCGAGGGTATCTGAACCTCGCTGGCTACTTTGCTGATCCCGGTCAGCGCCTCGAGATTAAAGGCGAGATCGTGCGCCGACTGAAAGCGTTCGGCGGGATTCTTCTCCAGGCAGTGCCGCACCACCCGATCCAGAGCCGGAGAAACATTTTGATTCGCCTCCGTCACATCAGGCGGTTCTTCCTTAAGAATGGCGCTGAGGACATCCGCCGACGAGTCGCCCTTGAAGGCGCGTTTGCCAGAAATCATCTCATAGAGCACGGCGCCGAAGCTGAACAGATCCGAGCGCGCGTCGGTCTCTTTACCCCGCACTTGCTCGGGCGACATATAGCCGACAGTGCCCAGCACCGTGCCCGTATCGCTCTGCACGGTTTTGGTCTGGTCGTCGATCTCGGTTTCAGGGCGGGTCAGCTTGGCAAGGCCGAAGTCCAGGATCTTTACTCGTCCGTCGTTGGTGATGAAGATGTTATCCGGCTTGAGATCACGATGCACGATGCCAAGGTCATGAGCAGCCGCAAGGCCGCGTGCGATCTGGAGCGCGTAATCAACGACTTTCCGAATCGGCAGGGGACCGCCGCGCAACCGTTCGCGCAGTGTTTGGCCTTCGAGCAGTTCGCTGACAATGTAGGGGCATTCGTCATGCGTGCCGATGTCATACACAGCTAGTATGTTGGGGTGGTTGAGGGCGGCGGCGGCGCGAGCCTCCTGCTCGAAGCGGTGCACGCGATTGGCATCGCTGGCGAAGGACACAGGGATTATTTTCACTGCAACGTCGCGGCCGAGTCGTTGGTCGTGTGCGCGATATACCTCACCCATGCCACCGGCACCGATTGAGGTCACAAGTTCATAGGGCCCGAGCTTGGCTCCCGTAGCAAGCGCCATTGCTCACCTCTTGAAAATGGCTTCCATTGTACCTGCTTAGAAGTCCAGCCGACGCTTGGGACTGAGCCCCAGTGCATCGGGGCGGATCACGGGCACACGGGCAATCCGGAAGTTATGCCACGGAACAAACTTTCAACGACGCTGGTCCGAAGTCCGCTTCTGGGAAATCTGCCGCTCATAATCGCTGAGATTCGTCTGGAGCGACGGACAATACAAAAGTCGGCTGCGATTTCGGGATTGGCAACGACGAACGTCCTCAAATCGATCCGCCAGGTCGCTGCTCCCTATCCGCACTCTTGTCCAGTTGGAGGTAGTGCAATCTCGGCACCCGATTTAATTGTGGTACTTGCGCTTACTCGCTTCGTGATCGCGGCCGATATAAATCCGGGTGAGCCATCTGCGGTCGCCCCGTGCGATCTTCTGGCCAACTTGGGATTCATCAGTTGATTGGAGGAAAGGCGAGTGATCGGCCGTCAGACGCTTATACGTGATGCCCCTGCCGAAACCTGGCGTGCAGCGTCCCCACTGGAATTCGCGTCTCCTGTGAGATATGCTGCCAGCTTTTCCCCTCGCTGCGAAGCTGCTTTATTCGCCGTTCAGTTTTAGGGCGCCACACGCGCTTTGGACGGCCTCCGCGCCGGCCCTCTCTTTTGGCCTGAGCCAGGCCAGCTTTCACCCGTTCCTGAATCAGAGCGCGCTCAAATTCAGCCATGGCCCCGATGACGTGAAACATCAGCTTTCCTGACGGCGTCGTCAGGTCTAGGTTATCCCGCAAGCTGATAAATGCGACCCCCAGCGTTTCCCACTCGGCCAAGATATTGACTAAATGTTTGAGGCTGCGTCCCAGGCGGTCGAGCTTCCACACGACGACGACGTCAGCTTTACGCTGCTGGCACAGAGTCATCATTTCGTCCAAGGCGGGGCGAGACTCGCGACTGCCACTGGTCCGGTCCACGAATGTGCGACACAGCTCCCAGCCGCGGCGGCCAACAAATTCACGCAATTCCGCGAGTTGCATTTCCGGATCTTGCTTGTCTGTCGTGCTTACGCGAGCGTACAGGACGGCTCTCATTCAAAAAACCCCCTCGCCGGTAACGACCTAAGTGCAACAATTACCGCACCCGCAATAGACGGAAAGATCCATTCAGTAAACAACTGTTTTTCGAACGCTGGGTCTCACGGACGCCCCGGTGTCG
Source organism: uncultured Acidobacteriaceae bacterium (assembly GCA_963779995.1). Taxonomy (GTDB): domain Bacteria; phylum Acidobacteriota; class Terriglobia; order Terriglobales; family Acidobacteriaceae; genus Acidiflorens. The sequence continues at coordinate 54,191 of CAVZZY010000006.1, forward strand.
GTGTCCACTTAGTGGACACCGAAAAGCGGTTTAGCTTGATACCGAGGAGCCGCGCTGGCAACCGGACCTCCCACAGGCAGCTCCACCGCCTAATCAGCCGTGACGAGGAAGCCGGTGCCCTTCGACACCTGCCTAATGCTTCCCAACCACTTCACGTTGCCGTGTGGCATCGTCCCTCCCGATCCTCGGTTCCTCGGTTCCACATTGCTGTGCTCAATTTCACTGCGCAAAGTAACAACCGCGTGAACATGGTTGTAGCACCAGGAACAGATCAGCAGGCCGCAATTCTGGCAGCGGATCCGCCGCTTCACTTCATCGCCGCAATTTTCGCAAGCATGCATCATCATGTGTCGAATTCGCGTTTGTCGAGATTCTTGTGGAGCACCCATAGAGGGATTCCCTCGGCAGACGTTATCACCTTCGGACGGCACCAGCAGTTCTGATCAGAATGGAGAGGCCAAATGGACAATTCTGTGTCGTCAGGGATTGTCCGTAGTTTTTCGAGCAGCCTCTCTCGATCCGCTGATGTCCGGACGGACACAGCCATTTTAGGTTTCTTCGCCATCGCCACCTCGCTAGATTCATCGTCGGCTATCATTTCTCTCTGCGAAAAAATAGTTGTGCCATGCGGCCATGTTTTGCGAGCTTTGCGAGCTTGTTCTCAATAGCGATTCTCTTGCGAACTGCCTTCGTCGCTCGCTTCGCGAGTAAGTAGTTCCGACGGGTCTCACCTGTCGGCGAGAACGTCGCCCTGTCGCGTTCTGTTCGGGTGTGCAAGGGCGGGCGACGACTGCCGAGCCGCTCCTGCGACCACCGGTTCAGCGCGTCACTCCCCGACGCACTACCCGGCGGTAGTGTTGTATATCCGTGCTCGCGATAGGGATTGAGTCTCTGGTTGAGAAATGTTCTTGCAGGAACTGCCAACGAAGTTCTGTTCATGCCCACGGCTCCTTTGAGTCAAATGGGCATCAGGTGACCGAAAAAAGAAATGCCGCCTCATCAGGCGGCTTCGTCGTGGAGAACTTTGCATTTCTGCCGCATCGGGCCTGAGCCCTTACCACCGTGCTCTCCAAGTCGGTTGGTCGCGCTTTCGCGCCGTCCTGATGCTATAGACAGACTACCCGCAGCGGCTTCCAGCGTCAATGGCACTAAGGTGATCAGTGGTTAATTTTTTCACGGCCCACGCCGGCGTGTGATCGCCGAGCTGGAAGCTCACGGCGGGGAATGGGTACCTAGCGATTGGCTCGACCACGGCTGCAGCAGTGGCGACCGAAGTCCAGGCGCTCAACGAGATACCAGCCAAAAGGGCCTGTGGCGGCGTCCACTAAGTGGACACGAACGGCAAACGGGGGAATGCATCGGGACAACGACCAGTTCAGGGCCCGCGAAGGCTTGTGAAGTTGCGAATGACCTGCCAGACCGAGGAAGCTCAGGTAGTGCTCACCGGAAGGAACAACGAGCATTAACTGTGTCGAAGGATTCCTTTCAATGCCAATTGCATTTACACTTCGAATTTCGAATCCCATTCTCCCTGACCAGTTAGTTTGGACGCCAGTTCGGCTGCCAGTGCGGATGCTCCCGCTCGCCCCAATAGATTTCGCACGGATCAAGAGACACCGTTTCGACTCCCGGCCTCCACATATGGCCACAGGCGTCTCTAACAATGTCGGCGCTGTCAAGCACTTTTGAGGCGCACCAGGCCGTGCACTCCGAAGAGCGCCATTTCGCTCTCGTGGAAGGTTTTGCTTTTGCTCTACCAACCAAGGCTCGCCTCGTAATCGGTTCCAGGTCAGGAACTCGGTCCGACCCATGCATCTCTTCGGTCACACTTTCGATCATGATTACTACTTCGAACTCCCCCGTGAAGAGGAGCGGGCTGCTCAATCAATTTCTCGGTGTTCTACTGCACACCATCGCCTGTTCCGAGCTGGCCCGCGTGCGAACCGAACTTCCTTGACTGCTCGTAATTCCATCCCTTGCGCCACATCCAGTAGAGAGCAATAGCCAGTCTCCGCGCCATCGCCACCTTGGCGATCTTCCGTCCTCGTCGCATCGCTAGGTGGAAGTACTTACTGCGCCATTCCGGGATGCTGCGTGCTGTAACTTGGGCCGCTTCCACCAGCAAGAAGCGCAACATCGAACTCCCTTGCTTAGTGATATGGCCAAGTCGTCGCCGATTTCCGCTTGAGTCCTCCAAGGGCACTAATCCCAGATAGCTTGCGATCTGCTTCCCGCACTGAAATCGCTCCGCCCTTCCGATGATTAATACGAAGGCTAAGGCCGTCAGTGCACCCACTCCAGGATGCGTCCGCAAGCGCCGTGCCTCCGCACATTTCTCTACTTCCTGCTCGATCACTTGCGTCAGATCGGTAATGGTCGGGTTCAGCCGATCCAGCAGCTGCAGCAGATCTTCCCGTCGCCGGCTCGCCCAGGGGGCTAAGCGAAACGACTCCAGTTGCTCTCGTCCATGCTGCCGCCACAACCTCTTTTTGCAGCGTAGCCCCTCGTTCAGAGCCACCGCTTGCAGTTGATTCATGATCCGAGTCCGCATCTGCACCATGCGATGCCGATGCCACAGCAGTTGCCGCAGATCCCGATTCTCCCCACTCGGTACCCAGATCTTGGGAAAACGATTCTCCATCAGCAACTGCAGAATATGCTGCGCATCCTGCCGATCCGTTTTCTGCTTGCGTACCCGCTTGGCGCGAATCTCGCTGGCGTCGCCAATCCACAATTCGAAGGTCAGCTCCGTCAGCAGACGTTCGAACCAGCGGGCATGCCCACTGGCTTCCATTCCCACTCGCACCTTCTTGCCCTGGGCAGCGAGGTCACGATAAAACTTTTCTGCTCCCTCACTGTGCTCTAATCGTCGCTCTCCGTAATCTCCCGTCTCGGTATCCACAAACGCAATTTGCTGGAAGCCCGGGTGATAATCGCATCCTATAATGATCATCGTTCGGCTCCTTTCTCCCGGGCCTTGGTTGGTTGGTACTACCAAAGTCTACCCGGGCGTGGGAGCCGACATTGTTATGGAATCAATTTCGATGTGGTCCCAGAACTTGACATCATCACTAATGATCCCACCGGGCGAGAACCACTTTGAGAATTGGCTTTCATCGTATCCGCCATCGACCCATAACTTGTTTTGCGTCATGTTGAATGCAATTGCAGAGATGAAATTCTCGCTGTAGCCCGTAAACTTAACCAATCCGCTCATGTCCGTCGTTCCAAGAATTATCGCCGAGATCAGAACAATGCCGACGGCAGTCATGGGGTGCTCGGTCTGCGGTGGATCATTGGCCTCCGGGTACCCGCAGTTGAACTCCAACCGGACATCCTCGACATCCCGCAAAGATGTTCTTCGTCTATATTTTGTTGGGGGCCGATTTGGCACAGGTTTTGCCATGTCTGCCGACGGGTATGCGCTGATATCAGTAGTCGTGTGAATGTTCACCCGAGTGCCAATTGGGAACCTACGCTGGAATTCTTCGGGCGTATCGCTGGTGTCCTCGCGGCGGATTGGGATGGTCTTTAACAAACAATCCTTCTCGATTTCTTCGATTCCAACGGGCTGCACCTCTGCGAACTCTCCGTCGTTGTACCTGATCTCGCCATCTACTCTCTTGCGGACGACTAGTCGTTTCTTTTCCATAGGTGAGTCTCCTTGCCAATCAATCGAAATCAGCTTCGTGTAAAAGTCCCCGAACAGATTTATCTGCGTTATCGCTTACCGGGTCAATGCATCCGTACTAGTATTTGGCGGACCAGTTCTCACTTCGCATGGCGAAACTACAGCGAGACATGGACGATTTCGGCAGTGTGCGTGATTATTGGAAACGCACCCAGGATGGCGTAAGCGTCAGCATCGACCACGTGATCAAGACCTGTGCTTTTATCCGCAAGATTGCTGCCTGGAACATAGGTGAGCCCGTCGTAACCTTTGACCAGCTGTGGGCAGGTCAGCGGATTGATCAGCTTGCGCCGGATGCCCATCGCATTGCACATGAGGCCGTTCACCGTGTTGTATTTATCCGAATTCGTGCGGAATTTCGGCACGTAGATGTCAGCGCCGAACGACCGGATGATTGAATGATCCGTTTCGCCCACATTGGCGCTCGTCGTATGGCGAGCTCGCCCGCTGGGGTCGGGGAATACCAACAAGTGGCGACCAGGGAAATCCTCACGAAGCACTTTCATCATGTCTGCTGTGCCTGCATTGGCTAGGCTGTACTCTTTCCAAGTGTGCATCTCATATTGCGTGCCGGGCCAGCCTGTCTCTGGATCCACCGGCAGGAACGGTCGCTGCACGTTACGTTTTGCGGACAAGGTGACGCAGAGGGGATTAACGTTGAAATCAAAACCGACCAGGATGGGCAAGCCTGGCCCGGGATCCTGGACGCTGGCGTCGAGGTTGCCGCGATTAAACGTTCCATTCTGGCAGTACCAATCACGAACGAAAGCATGATAGACGCGGCCTTCAATCGATTCGAACGTGGCCATATATTCCTGGCGGAAGTCGCGCAATGAAAGATCATTCTTGGCTTGTAGGATTTCCCGTGCCGTAATGTTCTCGCCATCAAGCGACGTGAAATGCCAGGCTTCCCACTCTGGTCCTTTGACACCCGCACGCACCTGGTCATAAAGGTCTTTAAAATGCGAGAACCCTCTTGGCGATCCGATGAACAAGGCATCGCCTTCCTTGCCTCGATCAGACAGTTGTGGGCGGATTACCAACGGCCACAGCTCAGGGTCCATGTTGGCGTACTCATCGAGCACAACCAGTTTCACGTTACGACCGCGCAGTGTGTCTGGCTCGGAGGCGCCTTTCAACTGAATCTGCGAACCGTTTTTGAAGCGGATGGTGAGCTCGGTTTCAACCACCTGCGCCACTGCAGGATTGCCGCGACCGTCCCGGCCCACGCCGAGCAGGTTCTTGAGGTCCTCCCAGGCAACGTCTTTGGCCCAGGGTCGGGTGGGCGCCACGTACCAGTTGCGAGTATGCGCATAGCGCAAGGCCACCACAATCAGCATGACAAGCGCGAGGCGAGTCTTACCGAAGCGCCGGCCAGCTACCACCACACGAAAACGCGCAGGACTGGCAAGGACTTTGAACTGCGCTCGTCTCAGCCCAAGATTGCAAATCGAGTTGCTCGCTGAAGTATTGGGTGTCACGACCGTCATTATCGTTCTCTCAAGGCTGCATGTACCGCATCTTTGGCAGCCGCCAGGTCGTCCGCGTTATCCGGGGGCGGATCGTCAATATGGACGCGGATTTCAAACGTTCCGTACAATTCGTCATCCTCCCCGCGCGCGTATCTCTCGAGTTTTGTCCCGACCTCCGTTAGCTTGGCAATATCACTGGCACTTAAACGCAGCGGCCTTTTCTTCCTCTTGATAAGCCGCAGCAACTCGGAGAGACCCTCGGCAGCAGCCGTCTGCATATCGGCGCCTTGCCGGGCCAAAAGACCGGCCGCAACACAGGGCGGTTGTTGGCTCAAATCAGCAATTCCGTTTCACCTGAACCGCTACGACGTGCTGGTGATCGACTACATCGCGAGGCTTGATGTTGCGGGCGATTCACGGTTCCGCGATCAGGAAATCAAAAGCACCATCCACAAGGCGCAAAGCCTGACCCGCTCGTTCGATGAGAATCGGGGATTGGTGCTGATCTCGCCCATGCAGGTCAATCGCCAAGGCAACAAGGCGGCAAACGCTGCTGAGGAAAGCGGTACGCGATACGACCTTAACTCTATCTCGAACTTTTCTGAGTACCAGCATGACATGGATTACATCTTTTCGGTCTGGTCGGATAGCGACATGAAGGATCGCAATGAGTTGGAGATGCAGACGATCAAGACTCGGAAGGGCAAGAAGCCCCCGCTGGCGCTCCTGAAAATCGATGCCAACTCGGGCTACGTTTGCACGTTCAATGGCCCTTCTGGTAGCGCCAGTGCCGCTGAAGCTGACGAGGATTACCGAGCCATTTTCCTTTGACCAGTTGGCCTTGCGGATGTCGTTCAAACAGGATGTCCCACAAGAACTTGAATCGTTGCTGGTGGAGGCTTTCAGCAATGACAAAAAAATCGGTGCGGAATTTGAGTGTCTTCAACTCCGGGCGGTTCAATTTCGTGGCCCAATCCGCCAGCCACTTGGTCGCCTCAGCCGGGTCTTTAATTGCGTGCCAGAGCGCGGCCATCAAGTGCGATTTGCCCTGACCCCGCCCGCCGAGCAGCACAACGGGGCGCGATTTGTCCGGCTGCGTTGCCTCGAAGACGCGCACGAGGTCAACGGATGGGTAGGTTATGCTCAGAAATCCGGTCGTCGATTGTTGGAGGGCGCTCGTCGGCTTGTCGGCGGAGAAATCAATCGTCGTCCCTTTGAGGCGCTCCCCTTTGAACTCTTGCCGTAAAGTTAAATCGAGCATATTGTTCCGATCAATTGAGATGGGCCAAAGGCTCTCGACATTTCTGTCTTAGAAACAACAGTTTAAGGAGCTTTAGGGCTGAACGGTCAATGATACTCGAAGTTCGTAGGGATGCGTCGGCTACGCCAAGACGGCGATGCTTGATGATCGAGTCGGACGGAGCCACTGGTCCATAATGGGGTGCCTAGACTTTCAGACTGGGGGTTCGACGAAAATCCATTGAAACCGCTATGCCAATGTCGGATTCTCTTGCTTCTCAGAGTTAGGTGTTTTCTTCCTTCGTTCGATTTGCTCTCGAAACTTTTGAAGAGCATTTCTTGTGAATGATTTTACGTGGATGCCGAACGCATCCATCTTGAGCAACGCCTCAAATGATCTCCTCGATCTACGGGCTTCGAGCTTACCTTCAGCCTCCTTGAAGCACTCAAACGCAACTAGGTCAGCGGGCTGAAGTGCAACGCCGCGCTCCCAAGACAGAGGCGCAATGGTTGTGAAGTAGTCCTTGTACGGGAAATTCAAGTCCGTCATCTGACTGTTGAAGGAACGGAGAATAGTGGGGTCATACTTCCCATCCCCGCCAGTCCGATCATGGAACAGTGTGATCCTAGCCGGGGCACCACGAGCCATATTCCGGTAGTCGTCTCCAAGCGTGTTCATGATGAATTTCGGCAAAATGGCATAGGCCGTTTCTAGACGATCCTTGGCCCACTCAGGGAATACTTCGCAGAGATCGTCCAACTCCATAACATAAGCTACGACGTGGACTGGGATACGTTTGAAAATTCCGAACAGGCCGAGCACGAAGTTGTCACGCTCCGTGTGAGTCCAACCTTTGAACTCGCCTCGGCGGCCACTGCAATCTGAAGCGTGGTAGCGGGAAATGAGCGGCCTGTTTTCCTTTCTTAGCTTCTTGTTGACCGCCGCGAGGTGGAGTTTCCAAGCACGCTCCATTTCAGACCAATCCTTGCCATTCGCAGTGAGGCAGGACAGTGCAAACAAGTTCTGATCTGGGCTGTAACTTTCGTCAATGTAGCCGCGAAATTCCACGATGGTTCCCTTCAGGGCATGGCGCTCATGCGGTTAGACCTAGCCACGACGCTTTCGTCTAGCTTTGAACCATGGCTGACGAAAGATTGGCAGGCCGTGTATTGTGTCTTCGAGTTTCTGAAACTGAACTTTTGCGAATTCGTTAGGCTCGATAAAGCCGAACCACTCAAGGCGCTTCTGGAGAAATTTATAACTCACAGGGGCACCACAGCCGCGCTTGAGTTCCACAACCTGTTCTTTGGTGACCTCACCAATTTTCAACCCTAGAGATTTCGTGCAGTCGAGAAATTCTTGCGATGGGTAGATGAACTCAGCGGCGAATACTTCAGCAGCTTTTTCTATGAGTTCGTTCGCGTTGTAATCGCCACAGCGGATTTCGCCGTTCACCAGCAAACTCTGGTCGCAGTAGTGGTGTTTCAGTTCGTGAACCATCGCAAACAGTTTCGGCTCCTTAGGCAGATTGGAATTCACAAGGACAGACGGATCACCACCATCACACATATAGACAGCACGTATCCGATGAGATGTCTCCCGCAGATCAATTTCAACGCCTTCGCTCTTGTAGACACTTCGAACTTTCTGAAGCCCCAGCGTACTAGTCGCTATGCCGTGCTTTGCCCGCTTCTCCGCAGCAAGTAGCTTCATCGTCTCGTAGTACTGGCTTCGCGACACCTAGCCCGCCTTATTCATGAAGGGTAACCCAGCGAAGCGTTTGTGCAGGTTTCCGGAGAGAGCGAGATCATATGCGACAAGGGGAAGACCTCGGCTGGGAATGGAGACTGATTCTGGAGTAGTTAGCGAGGTGCGAGATCAGATTTTGAGGTGCGGAAAGACACGTCGAGTAAGCGCGAGACGAGCCCGATTTCTCCAGTGGCGGTTGGTGGCTTAACCGCTGGGAGCAGCCAAGCGTAAGGCGAGATAATGAAAGCTATCCCGATCCGGAAAAGAGCGCGGCAGGTGCAGCACGATGCGCCGCACCGAGACCACGACCTGAGCTCCCAGCTTCAGGAAGCGTTCGCGCAAGGTCGAGACTTGCGCCCGGGCATGGCGGGTCACGGCCAAGTGAAGGCGCATCTCCTGCATCAGCACATATGCCGCCGCGGTCAGCACGACCCGGAAGGTGTTGGCCCAGAAGTTGGAGCAACTGGTCCGCCCGATCTGCATGCCGTCGTGCAGTTCCTTGATCCTATTTTCGACGTCGCCCCGCGGACAGTAGACCTGCTCGTAAATCCACTGCGGACTTTGCTTCAGGTTCGTGACCACAAAGCGCGGGTTGTCCTTCGCTTCCTTGTTGTCTGCTCGTACCACCTCGGCCTTATAAATGACCCGTCGTTTCCACGGCCAGGTCTTGCGGGTAGCGTACCGGCATTCGCCATAGACATGTTCGGTCTGCCCCGAGATTTTCGACGCACACCGGACCCGCTTCATTGCCGACTCGACCTTGCGCTTCAAGACCGCATTGGCGGCCATGTTGACGATGTATTCCACTTTCGGTTCGCAGTCCAGAAAGTCCAGAACCCGCGGGGTCGCGAAGCCGCCGTCGAGCCGCACCCGGATTCTCGCCCCCGGAAAAGCTTGCTTCACTCGCCGGATCAGGCGGCGCAGAATCCCGATCGCTCCCACCGAACCGTGCGCGTTTCCCGGCCGCAACACCGCCGTGACCAGATACTGGTCCGGTTCCTCGTCAAAGCTCAGAAAGCCCACCACCGGAAGATAGCAGTAGGTGTCATAGTGATGGTTAAAGAAGGTCAGCTGCTGAGCGCCGTGGGTGGGATCGTCGGTCGGATCCAGATCGATCGTGACGCGCCGGGCTCGACCTTGCAGGCGACGGCGATGTCGTTCGATCACGCAGTCGGCCAGCGCTTCGCTCACCCGAAACAGCTGTTTGCGATCCCGGCTATTTTCAAAGCGCGACAAGGTCGGTTGCGAAGCCAGGTCTTCGCCCTGGATTGGATCGCGGCCCACCAACAATTTGTGGACGGGGTCGGAACTCAGCCGGGCGGCATCGTTGGTATCTGGATACCCGCAAGCGATCGCCATGACGCGCTGGGTAAGCAGTTCGCTCAACTCATGTTTGATCTTCCTCGATTGCCGATCGTCTTCCAGAGCTTGAGACAGCATGGCAGTCAGTCCCAACCGTCGATCGGCAGCGCCCAACAAGATCGCCCCGCCGTCGGAACTGCCTTGTCGTTGATCAAACTTGGCCACGACCGGACGCTGAAAAATTCCTGGGAAGAGAACGCATTGTGTCGTGTTATGCTCGCTCAAACGAAAGCCTCTTGTTTGGTGAAAAACTGCGTCGACAACAGCTTTTTACCATGAAGAGGCTTTTCGTGTTTCTGAATTCACGAATTTTTCAGGCTAGTTAACCTCTGCGTTTCGGCTTCGCTTTCTTCAGTTCCGTACGCGCCTTCCTGAATTGGGCATATCTGGTTACATCGTCGAAATCGTCTTCGTCTAGATCGCCCGTTGCGCTCAGCAAGGCATTGATGCGAGGGGCAACTTCTGCGTGAGGAAAGAAGATCGTGATTGGAACCTTAAAGAATAGGGCTAGGCGCTCCAAGTCCCTCACGGATGGTTTGTACGCTGCTGTTTCCCAGCGAGAGATGGTGTTGGCAGTAGTCTGCATCTCCTTTGCGAGGTCTTCTTGGCTGATGCCCTTTCCTTTGAAGCTCATACGTAAATCACGGATTTTTTCACCGATGCGCTTGTAAATATCAGACATTAAGCTAGTTCCTCTGTAAGGATGACGACTTCCTTTTGGTGTTGACACCGTTCCGGCGACATGCTCTACTTCCTGTAACAGGATAGCCTTATCCTACACGCGCCACAAGTGCAGTGTGGGGATCGTGAAAACCAACCCGGTAGCCGGGAGAAAAGAGGCCGTAACAGTATGAAGTCCGCAGTGGTTTTGCTCGCAGTTGTTTTAGGCGTGGTGGGATTGGCGTCCGCGCAAGACAAGGCAGCAGTACAGACCGAAACATCCGGCGCATTCCATCCGGGTAGCCAAATCGTATTCAAGGTGAAACTGAATGAGCCACTACCAAAGGGGGCGCATATCGATTTCCGAATCTCTCCTGTTTCCATAGATCAGGAGATCAGCCTCGGCTCCGGCGAAGCTGTGGATGACAAGCAAACGGAGTTTCGTTTAACAGGCAAACTGCCCGAGGGGGCGCTGCCCGGAGATTGGCACATCTCCGTGATCTGGCTGTTTCTACCGGGTACTGGTTGGACTCACAATCAGATTTCTCCCAACGATCTGCGTTTCAAGGTTGAAGGCAAACCTTATGCAGTTCCAACGAAAGCAGAAGTCGCTGTAGGTCACTGACGAGCGGGAGAAGAATTGATGACGAAGAAAGAGTTGCAACTATTCTGGGGTCTCCTAGCGGTTGGGGCAACCCTCTACCTGATGAGGGACCCCCGATGTAAGCGGGGCTGTCAGACGATCCTCAAGCACCTGCTCGCGGGCGAGTTGAACACACTTTTGTAGGAGCTGCTCCATGGCATACGAAAAATGCAACACGGGATTAGACGAACGCTGTCGCGATGAGAACGGCACCATTCGCAAAAAGCGGTCTGACACTCTGATCGCCACTCTTCGTCAGGAGTACGGCGACGATTTCGCCGCAGGCATGCGAAGTGACGCTACCTTAGGAACCCTCCTCGAAAGAGCCGGGGCGGAATCCCTGACCGCATATCTCAGAAAAAAGACGTAAAGGGCCGTGCCTTCGAGTCCATCTCAGGTGTCCAGTAAAACTATTGCCCTAAATAGAGACGCTATCGGCTGCTATCGACACGCAGCGCCCGGTCATCATGGTTCCGTAGAAGGTCGCTGGGGTGGTCACAAAGGCTCCCAGCACCTCTGAAACGCCCAGATCGACCCGAAACCCGGCGGGCAGCCAAAATCGCCGCAGGATCGGCTTCCTGATGCGTCACGCAAGGCGGAGCCGTTCGTAGGAAAATGAACTCTCGCTAAAATCACGACTGCGTTCTACGGAACACGAAAAAGAACACCATCACGCTAAAACAACCAAACGCGTAGATGAACGACGAGAAGAGCGTGACCGCAGGAACCAAGCCACGCAGCAGATTGAGCAAGTTGAAGACGAAATTCCACACCAAAAGAACCGTCATCAATATCGTCCCGACCAAAGCCAGCAACGCCGCGTTTTTGAGTGTCATGGTCGGAGTATGAACGTTGCCAGTGTCAGCCGCAACTCCCGGCTTCTTCCATCTCGGCTTCGACAACGAACTCGTCGCCCGTTTTCGTGACGGAGCCCTTCGCGGACAGTTGCTCAGGGGCGAGTCGGATCGTCTGGCTTTTCCGACAACAGCTTCGCGGGAGGCTTTCCTACTTGGCGGATCGGGACTTGGCGCTCGCGATTGTGGTTGAGCTTGCTGCCTTCTGATGATGTTCTTTGAGTTCCTTTAACCATTCTCGCTGCATCTCTTGAGTTTCAAGATCGCTCATAATCTGCTCGCTTTGATCCACGGCGTCACATTTTTCATCGAGCTTGGCTGGTTCTGGGAACTCTAGTTTAGCTTGCTGCTGACGCCGCATCGGCTTCTCGGGTCCCGGCTGCGCGTCAGCACTTGCTTTGGGCGTGTCGGGTTCTGCAGGTTTCCATCCGCCGCCGACAAGCCCAATGAACCGAGGTTGGGACAGGTGTCCTTGCACCTTGCATTTCCTGATGGTCACAAACAAGGGGCCATCTGCTTTCTCAGCGATCTCAATGAGACGGTGGCGTCCCACAAGCAGCGAAGCCGCCCAATCTTCTGTTCGTGTCACGTGGCTGTCATCGAACATGAAGACCTTGCATCTCGCATTTATAACGGCCTGTCTTTCTTCAGGAACCCTCTCGATTGATTTGTCGCCGGAAATCATCACCCAGCCTTGTCTGCCGCATTCAGCTATGATGTCCGTGTCGAGCATGTTACACAGCCAACCCATGTTGCGATGAGTTTTGATCTGCAATCCAACCCTCTGCAACGCATCGCGGATGTACTTCCCGTGAGTCGTTTCGAAGAAGAATGTGATCTGCGGTTTAGGCTGCTCGTCGCTCAACGTAATCTATCGCCCTTCTAATCTTTGCTGGTTCTATTTCGTAATCGTTGGCAATAAATTCCTCATCCTCGCCAGCTTTGACACGTCGCCAGATTGCAAAAACTGGAACACGGGTGCCGTCAATGATCGGCCTAGAGGCAGACACGCCAGCCATAATCGAGATTACTTTGTCGTCAGGTTCGCCCGGTCGCAGTGGATATACCTTGAATGGCTGATTGTCCTTAAATGGATTGGTACTCTGATCCTTTATCACTCGCACTAGAAACTGTTCCATAATCTCCAGTGAGAGTTGGTGGCTCGACACGTTTACGTACTCCTCTATTTTTTTTACGAAGAGCAGTTTTCCGTTGGTGAAAAAGTCGTCGGAGAGGAGAGGATGTCTCGACGCATGGGGAACTGCGTCTATCACGTTGGTGATTGCGTCGCGTACTGCCCAAAAGGGAACCTTGTGATCGTATCTGGTTGCCGCAAGTACGTGCGCTTCGGCGAGATTGAAAAATGACAATAGCTTCAGATCGGGATCAGCAGGACTAAACACAGGCAGCCAAGGTTTCTTCGGATCGAGTTTAGTCGGATACGAGCGCCCGAAAAACCAAGTCTCAAGAGTGGGCTTGCCGATACCCAGATAAGATGCGGCTTCTCTGGTGGTGTAAAGAGGCTGTTCCCGTGAGTCTAAGCCTTCGCGGTATTTCGCTTCGAGAAGCTTGTCCATCTGGAAAAGCTACTTTCGGTCTAGGCTCTCCATACTAGACCACCCGAAGACCTGAGTGAAGTGTGGAAGCTGGATTCCGGCGAGAGCCGCTCGACCGCCTCAGTCCGAAAAGGCACTATCAATTTTCTTCATGATCCGCTCGGCCCACTGGATGCTCGCTTCAATCAGCTTGTCCGTCCGTGGGCTCCCCTGTGGAGTCCCAAACAGATCGTCCGCCGTCTGCATGTGCAGGCTCGCAAGAATCGCTGCCATGATTCCGATCACACGTTTGCGACCTTCGTCCATGGGGCTTCGCACCAAACCGTGGTTAGGTTGGTTCCCCACGCACCCGTTGCGTGAGGTTACGAATATGAATTTAGCATATTCGCCTTTTGTTCGCTATAGCCATAGAAAGCCAGAACATTCAGCCTGCCGCAGCCGAAGCTCGGCAGAATCGGCTCGCTGATCGGGGGCGGGGCGACGACAGGCTGACGGTATTGCGAGGAAGCGCCCCAGCGCCAGAGTGCGATAATCGGGGCGCGAGGTTTCGGCATGAAGCGCAGGCTCGGTTACAGGGGCTACGTGATCGTGGCACGATCATACGAGCTAAAGGTCGGGGGATTCTCTGCGGAGGTGTCAATTCAGGAGCACGATGCCGAAGGAGTCATGGAAACGGAGTTCTACTTGCCCGACACATTCCCCACACAAGAGGCCGCAATTGAGGCAGGGATTCAGGCTGGACGACAGAAGATCGATCTGGGTTTCGAGCGTGGATCGGTTGTCGTGAACGGCTAAGCGGGGGGGCACGAAAACACCCGCGATGAGGGCTTCCGCTAGGGCTTGCGTAAAACTGTGCGTAAAGAATTCTTGAAATTTGGGCTGGGAAGTTGGGTTAGAGTCACCGAGCCAGTTCTTGAGATTGGCTCAACCCATTGAAACCAAACAGTGGAGTTGGTTGCGGGGGGTGGATTTGAACCACCGACCTTTGGGTTATGAGCCCAAAGGGAAACGGAATTACAAAACAACTTACAAGCGCACGGATGACACCTAAGCACCTGGGAGTTTGCAAGAAAACGCAGTGCAGTCCCTCGTTTAGTCCCTCGTTTGACCGCACGAAGATTGGTTCCACGTTCGGCTCCACCACCGCGTCCCGCTCCCCGTGCCTACCCTGGACCGCTAGTCGGACAGTCCGGAACGGCAACGCCCGTGCAGCCCCGCGTCCCGCGTTTACCGTGGTAAAATCCGGGGGCCGTGCGCCAAGCGATAACTTACGAATCCGTTCTCCTCGGTGGTGGCCGTAGCCTCTCGGTGTCGTTGCCGCGCCGCGTTCCAGCTTGAAAAGCTCGCTATCACAGGCCAAGCAGGTTGCTGACCGCGACCAAAGAGATTGGAGGCAGCGGAAATGGGCTGACATGTATCTCAAAGCAGACGAGACCTATGATGCTCTGGAACGTCTCCACGTTCTATCCGATTCTTGTACTGAGAAGAACGAGAACGGGATGGAGTGACCTCATGCGCCTGATACGCGGAGCGCACGCGATGGCTGTTGTGTTTCCGCAGAACCCTGCGGTTGGGGCTTTCCTGTCGTCCACGGCAGTATTCAAAGACGAGAAAAATCGTCTCAGATGACCGTCTATCGAAAGGTTTGATGCTGTCGATCTAATACGACAGAAGGCGTTGCTGCCCGCACCCATCCTTGAATAGCGCAGAATTTCCTGGAGAAGTGCTCGGTTGGAAAATCTTCCCCACGTCCAATGTCGTCAGCTAATACCACATGTGTGGTAACTCAACCGACATGCTTGACCTTCGCTCCAAGGCGCGCCAGCAACTGCTGGCATATTACTTCACGAACCCGACGGCCCGTCACCATTTGCGGGACTTGGCGGAGCGGCTGAGCGTTGACCCGTCTAACCTGTCGAAAGAGTTCGGGCGGCTGGAGCACGAGGGGCTGTTTCGGTCGGAAGTGAATGGCCGGCAAAAGTATTTTCAATTGAACCGCGAGTATGCGCTGTTTGGCGAGGTGCGCAAGATCGTTGCGAAAACTATTGGCGCGGCTCCCCTGATCGCGAAATCCTTCAAAGAATTGAGGGAATCGCCGAGGCATATTTGTACGGTTCATTCGCGCGGAACCAGCAGGACGCCGCGATGACATAGACATGCTGGTGATCGGCGAGCCTAAAGGGGACGGCTTGGCGGAGGCCGTGCAAACTTAAGCGGCAACTCGGGCGGGAAATCAATTACACCGTTTTCACGCCGAAGGAATTCAAGACGCGCCGCGCAAGGAAGGATGCTTTCCTGGAAAACGTCTGGCACAATAAACGGGTCTCGCTCGTCGCAAAAGATGAAGAAGCTAAAACCGCAGAGCGTTGACTGGGGGCAGATCGAGCGCTTCCTCACGAGCGCCGGCAAGAAGCTCGCCTCGGCCCACAAAATTCTCGCTTTTGACGAGGAGGCTTGCCTTCAGCAAGCCTACGAAGCAATGCTGAAGGCTTCCCTCGGGTTCATGTTTAGCCATGGATTCCGTGCGAGAAGTCAGCCTGGGCACCACATCGCCATCATCGATTTTGTGCGGCCGCGCATCGACAAGAAACATGCCGGTCTGCTGGTTGTCTTTGATCGTCTCCGCAGGAAGCGCAATCTGGCCCTCTATGACGACACTGGGTTTGTTTCTCACCATGATGCCGAACAAGCTCTCGAATCCGCCGGCGACTACTTGAATGTGATCCGAGCTGATATCGCGGCCAGAAAGCCTTGACTCGAAACCGATAAGAGGAAGCTCCGCACGTTTTTCAGCCATGCTTTCGATGGGCAAAAAGATGCGGCTTCACGGGGCGGTCCGTCAAGGGCGCTTGTGCAGCTCCGCGCGGCGGAAAAACCAAATAGCCGCCGTGCTCGCTTCCGCGCCCTCCGGCTCCGCTTCGCTCCGGCCCTTGACAGCCGCCCC
>CAVZZY010000007.1:0-75055 GCA_963779995.1 uncultured Acidobacteriaceae bacterium
GTTTCAACAGTCATCTGCTTCACCAAATGAACACTAGATGAACAGTGGCTTGATTAGTGACAGTTGCGAATTGCCACCATTCGGTCAACTCTCCAGCCAGTCGAGCGTGAGCGCGCCATAAATGCTCAGAACCACGAACGAACACAACGTGTCCTTTGGCGGGAAACCAGTCAAGCACATCGTCGAGATATTCTAGGAAAGAGTTTACGTTGCTTGGGTATTCTTCACCTCCGTACCAATCCTTTGGTTTCCTCAGGGCCATTGCGAACGCTTTGAACAAGCCTTCGTGCGAGGATAAGGCCGCACCATCAATCTCGAAAACAGCTATATTTTCCTTCCTTAAATCCTCCATGATTTCTTCAACCTCTTTCGATTCGCGAAAATGGATTCTCGGGTGGTTGGTCTTCCTGCAAGGTCGAAGTAAAGTTGCGTTTTCATGATTGCTGCAAGTATAGGTGTTGTAACGTTTACACTCATTGGGAATTGTTGGTGAAATGCGTCGCCAGAGTGGCCGCCCTTAGAACTAGGATCAATTGCCTTGACACGGTAGAGGTTGGGAGATCGTGTCTCCGTCGCCCTTCGAAGCTAGGCGGGAAACTCGCGCCGCACAAACTCCATCGCGGCCTCGCGCGATGTGAGGCGACCCTCCAGTTGTGCGTCTTCGATTGCGGACAGGATTTCTTTGAATCTTGGACCGGGTTCATAACCTGCTTCTATCAGGTCGCGGCCAGTAATTAGCGGAGTAGGACGAATCGCCTCGGGCGGCAGGGAACGCAACTGCTCTTGGGAATATTCGTACGCGTCGAGTTGGCCGTGGCTGGAAAGACAGTCTATGCGGTGCAGCTCCAGATGCTCTTCGAAGGCGGGCAGGCGGAGAAACTTTTTCAGGGTGGATTGCTTCATGCGCTGCACGTCGGCGAAACGCATGTGATTGTCTACCAGCGCGAGGATCTGATCGGTCTCGTGGTTCGAGAAGCGCAGACGGCGGCAGATTTCGGCGGCCATCTTCACTCCTACTTCTACGTGGCCATCGAAGCGGATGCGGTCGGGCGCGATGCGGAAGGTCGGCGGCTTGCCTACGTCGTGGAGGAGCGCTCCCCAGGCCAGCGTCTTGGAGACGCCGGCCGGCAGCTTTTCCAGGAGAAGCAGCGTGTGCACGAAGACGTCACCTTCGGGATGATACTCGGGCGGTTGCTCCACTCCCTTCATGTTGGCGATTTCCGGCAGGACCTCTGGCAGGAGGCCGGTTGTATCCAGTAATTCGAAGGCGCGACGGGCTTGGCCCTCGGCCAGCATCTTGGTCAGCTCTTCTCGCACGCGCTCGCAGGAAACCTGGCGAATTTGAGGCGCTAACTTTTGTATCGCCGCGAGCGTCGCTGGATCGATCTGGTAATCGAAGCGGGCCGCGAAGCGCACGGCTCGGAGCATGCGCAGTTTGTCCTCGGCAAAACGGCGCTCGGGGTCGCCTATGGCGCGCACGATTCCGGCCTTCAGATCTTCGCGGCCACCTACGAAATCCAGGATTGCGTTGGCGGTTGAATCGGGGGCCGACGAATCGAGGATCAGGGGATCGAGCAACATGCCATTGATGGTGAAATCGCGGCGCTGCACGTCTTCACGCGGGTCTTTGGTGAAGCGAACCTCGTCGGGATGACGGCCATCGGAGTAGCCTACGTCCGAGCGGAAGGTGGCTACCTCTACGGCTCCTTTACTACGCTCGCCTTGACGGGCGGGGATGCCCGTCGGTCCACTGGGGTCTGCTGGCACTAGCACTACTCCGAATTGCTCGCCTACGGCGAAGGTTTGGGGGAAGATTTGCATTACCTGTTGCGGAGTTGCGTCGGTGGCTACGTCGTAGTCGGCGGGGTCGCGGCCGAGAAGGAGGTCGCGGACACATCCTCCGGCGAAGAAGGCCTGGTGGCCGCGCTCGCGCAGAGCGCGGACGATTTCGGCGGCGTGTTGTTTGGCGTTCGGCATTCAGCATTCAGCCATCAGCGGTCAGCCATCAGGTAGAGCAACACCAACCGCACGTCGTCTAAACTGGAAACTGATAGCCTGATGGCTGACGGCTGACAGCTGACAGCTGACAGCTCATTATGCCTGACGCTTACATCCTCGGCATTGAAAGCTCCTGTGATGAGACGGGCGCGGCGGTGGTGCGGTCGGGGCAGCGGGTTTTGTCGAACATCGTTGCCTCGCAGATCGCTATGCATCAGCCTTATGGCGGAGTGGTTCCGGAACTGGCCTCGCGCGAGCACTTGCGCGCGATTGTTCCGGTGGTGCGGCAGGCTCTGGCGGAAGCGGGACAGACTTATCAGTCGGTCGATGCCATCGCGGTCACGCAAGGGCCGGGACTGGCGGGGGCTCTGCTGGTGGGCATCAGCTATGCCAAGGCGCTGGCTTTTGCCTTGGAGAAGCCGCTGATCGCGGTGAACCATCTTGAGGGACACATTCACGCCGTATTGCTGGAGGCGCGGCAAAACGAAAATGCAGACTTGCATTTTCCGGTGCTGGCGCTGGTGGTCTCGGGCGGGCACACGCATCTTTATCTTGCCCAGGTGCAGGAAGATCTCTGGACCTACCGGAACATCGGGCACACTCGCGATGACGCCGGCGGCGAGGCGTTCGATAAAGTCGCGAAGCTGCTGGGACTGGGGTATCCGGGAGGACCGATCATCGACCGACTGGCGGCGTTTGGCGATCCGCACGCGGTCAAGTTTCAGATGGCGCAGATCAAGCACCGGGACCGGCGCGATCACAAGCGGGGAGATCATATGCTCGGCGATCATAAGCTCGGGGATCACTCGCAGCATCGGGCAGAGGAGGATGGACCGCAGTTTGACTTTTCCTATAGCGGAATCAAGACGGCGGTTTTGCGATATGTGGAGACGGAGAAACTGAAACCTGCGATTGAGGCTCGCCGACAGGCGCTTGCGAGCATCTCTACGCCGACGCTGGAAGATATCCGCGGGCTCTCGGACCGGCAACTCCTGAACCTGGTGGCTTCTTTTCAGCGCACCATGGTCGACGATCTGGTGGTTAAGACGCTGGCGGCGGCGCGCGCTTATGACGTTCGAACCCTTTTTGTTAGCGGCGGGGTGGCCGCCAACCGGGAATTGCGGGCGACGTTTGAGCGCGAAGCGGGGATGGAGGGACTGCCGGTTTTCTTTCCGTCGCGCGCGCTTTCTACCGACAACGCGGCCATGATTGCGGCCGCGGCGTTTCCGAAATTTCTGCGGCGGGAATTTGTTTCTATGGATTTTTGCGCCGATGCGGGGATGGCGCTGCGCTAGCCACCCGTGGCGAAACTGCCCGAACTGGCTGCGCCGGAACCATCTCGCGCGAGCAGTTTGACGGCAGCGGCTAAAGCCGGCACTGAAAAATACGTTGTTATCGCAGCGGTAAACCGCTGCGCCACCCAAAATCTGGTTAACCGGCGGAATCCGGTCCACTCCTCGTACCGAATCGTCACATTTTCCAGCTACAATGGTTCGCGTGAAGCCGACGATCTATGTAGTCGAAGACGATCCGGATATTTCCCGGCTGGTTCGCCATCATCTGGAAGGGGCCAGCTTCAACGTGCGACTTTACTCGACCGGCAATCTGGTCGTGGCTGATGCCGAACGGCAGCGTCCGGCGCTGTTTCTGCTGGACATCATGGTGCCGGGAAAAGACGGTCTGGAACTTTGCCGGCAGATCCGGCAGTCGGTGTCGCTGGCTTCGGTTCCGGTGATTTTTCTGACCGCCAAGAGCGGAGAGGCGGATCGCGTTCTGGGGTTGGAGCTGGGCGCGGACGACTACATTCCCAAGCCTTTCAGCCCGCGTGAACTGGTGGCTCGGGTCAAAGCTGTGCTGCGGCGCTTTGAGCGGCCTTTGCCGCCGGTGCCAACCAAGATCGACGAAATCCACATTGACCCGGGGGCTATGACATTGATGGTTCGCGGGAAACAGGTGCCGACCACGGCCACGGAATTCCGACTGCTCGACTACTTCATGCGGCACGCGGGACGGGTTTTCACTCGCGATCAGTTGCTCGACTCGGTGTGGCGCGATACGGCGTACGTGACGCCGCGCTCGGTGGATGTGTATGTGCGGCGCATCCGTGAAAAGATTGAGCCCGATCCGGAGAACCCGCGTTACTTGAAGACGGTACGGGGGGCCGGCTACCGCTTTGAGGTCGCGCGTTGAGAAGCCGCATCTTCTTTAAATTGATGTTTGTGTTTCTGCTGGTGATTGGCGTCACCGCGATCACGCTGCAGTTGGCCGTGCACAAGGTCTGGGAACGTACGCTGCGCGAGCAGATCGAGCGCAATCTCAAACAGAAGACCCTGATGTTCGCCCATCGCGTGGAGGCGGACCGGCAGCACTCCCTGGCCGACATTGCCGCTCAGGAGGGCCAGGCAGCGGGAGCCCGGGCCACCGTCATCGATCCTACCGGGAAGGTGCTGGCCGATTCGGAAACCGATCCCAGCACGATGGAGAATCACGCGCAACGCCGGGAGTTTGTTGCCGCTCTCGCCGGGGAAGTCGGCGTGGATGAGCGCAAGAGCGAGAATCTGGGCGTTCCTTTTGTGTACGTGGCGGCGCCGGTTTCCGGAGGAGCGGTGCGGCTGGCGTATCCGTTGCCCGAGATCGAAATTACCGATCGTCCGCTGCGCGTGGCGCTGTTCTGGGGATCGTTCAGCGCTTTTGTTTTCGCGGTGATAGTGGCGGCGGGCGCTTCGCAATATGTTGGCCGGCGTCTGCAACGGATCGTAAATTTTGCCGAGCGCGTGGCGGGCGGGGATCTGACTGCCCGAATCGCTTCTACTTCTACTGACGAGATCGGGCAGATGGCGTTAGCGCTCGATAAGACGACGCGCCGGGTGGAGGAAAGTTACGCTCGCGTTCAAACCAGCCAGCGCGAGCTGGAAACTCTTCTCAACAGCATGCACGACGCGGTGGTCGCGGTCGATGTCGAGGGACGCATCCAGTGGGCCAACCGGAGCATGGACCGTCTGCTGCTTCGTGCCCTTCGCCTGAATGCGCCGTTGATCGACAGCGTCCGCGACCCGGACTTTCTCGCCGCCATTCAAGATGCGGCGCACTACCAGGTCGTCAGATCGGCGCGCTCGAACACCATCGCTCCCGGGCGCACCTTCGATGTGACGGCGGCGCCTATGCCCGGGGGCGGCGCGGTGGCGGTGCTCCGCGATCTTACGGAGACCGAGCGCATGGAAAAGAGCCGCCGCGATTTTATCGCCAACGTTTCCCACGAGCTGCGCACGCCGCTGACTTCGATTCAGGGATACACGGAGACGCTGCTCGACAGCCCGATTGCAGACAATCACGTGCGCGAGTTTCTGGAAATCATCCGCAAGAACGCGGCGCGCATGTCGCGACTTACGGAAGACCTGCTTACTTTGGCGCGCGTCGAATCGGGGGAGCAGAGATTCGAGATCCAGCGGGTCAGCGCCGAAGAACTGCTGCAGGATGCCCGGGAAAGTTTCGTTGAAGTGGCACGTTCTTATGGAGTCGAGCTTGGCGTCGAGCTGGCGATTGAGAACTCAGCGACCGCCGGCAATGTGAATGCGAATCGCGAAGCCATCCACCAGATTTTTTCCAACCTGATCGAGAATGCGTTGAAGTACGCGGCGTCCGGAAAGAAAGTTATTCTGGGAGCGCGCGCGGCGGAGAGCGGCGTCGAATTTTACGTACGGGACTTCGGGTCCGGCATTTCTTCCGAGCATCTGCCCCGTCTTTTCGAGCGTTTCTACCGCGTGGATAAAGCGCGCTCGCGGGAATCGGGGGGCACCGGGCTGGGACTCGCCATCGCCAAGCACATTGTCCTGGCGCACGGAGGAACGATTCGCGCCGAGAGCGAGCTTAATCACGGCTCGACGTTTTTGTTCACCTTGCCCGCTACGGAGCCAGATTCCGCTTAGATTCGTAATGGGCAGTTTCCGGGGCCGTTTCATCGACCAGGGTCCTGGATCGCCCAATAGCGCTAACGCTGGTTTAAAACAGCTATACTCACGCTATGCGTAGCGCGACCGCATGGAAGCTATCGGCACCGTCGTTCGCGGAAATGGCAATCTGCGCATCCATGCTGCTTCACCCGAATGTCTTTGCCTTCATCCTAGCGCCTCTTATGTTCATAGCCTTTGTGCTGCTGATTGCGGCGGTGGCTATTGCCTCAAAAAACCACGAGCAGACATCGCGGCACGCTTGGACGTGGTTGGCGTCGGCCGGTGTCGCACAAATTCTGACGTTCATGGCCTTGGCAGCACAAATCCGAAACCCTGATGGCACCACGGGATGTTGAAGACCTCGCCCGGATTGTAGTTCATGGCGGAAAATTTCGAAGTGTGGCGAACTAATGCATAAGCATTAGCCTACTGAACAAGTCCATGTGGGGACTTGTAAAGAACTCCCGAAAGGTTTAAATTTGTGCCGCGCCGCGACCTGACCTCCCCCCAGCACCGGGCGCAAACCCAGGAGGATTCAAAAATGAAGAAGCTCGGATTGGTGTTGCTACCGCTACTGGCAACTGCCCTGATGCTTGGGGGGAATGCCTTCGCTCAAGACAACAGCGTGTTTTTCACCACCTACTACTCCCACGCAAACACCGCTGGTGCCCCGGACGCTACGGTGCGCATCGTAAACGATGGCAACACGGACGGTAACCTTTACGCAGACATCTACGTGCTCGATGACAGCCAGGAACTACAAGAATGTTGCGGCTGCCTCGTATCGAAAGATGGTCTGCTCTCAGAATCCGTGAACAGCAACCTCACGGCCAACTCCCTAACCGGGAAAGTGAACACACGTGGCGTCATCAAGATCTTTTCGGATGCCAATGCTTACGGTTGGGACAATCTCAATGCCGTCGCCGTCAAGTCGACGCCGGGACTACGGGTATCGGCGACGCACGTACAGTCGCTGGGAGAAGGCTACGCCCTGACCGAAACCAATGCCAACGACGCGAACCTCGGCTCGGTCGAAAAAGCGTTGTTGCCGGAAGAGTGTGGTTTTATAATTGGCACCGAGGACGAAGCCGGCCTAGGCAGTGGACGGGGCCAATGCTATTGCACGCCGGAAGACAGCGACTTTTAGTGGAAAGGAATGGCTTCCGACTTGAAGGGCGGTTGAGGCCGCACGATGGCTGAAGTAGCTTCGTAGCTGGCTCTTCGGCCCGGGTCAAATCCAAACATCCGGGATAGTGTTCTTGCGGCACTTCCTCCTGAAACGGCCCGGGACTTTTTCCCGGGCCGTTTTGGTTAGTTCGATTGAAGAGTTTACTGGATTCGCAAAAGTTGTCCACAACCGCTTACGATTGTGTAGCGTTTCTGGTGCTTCCAGCTATGACTTAGTGCCACGATATCGATCGCTGGCCCAGGTATAGGCGCGCATGGCCGCAGGCAGTCCGAGAGTACTTACTGCCAGCACGGCTACATGATTGATCTCGTCCGGTGTGATTCCGGCTTTCTTCGCATTTCGGACGGCGGAGTGCGTAGCTCCTTCCAGGGCGGCACCCATCGAGAGGGCGACTTTCACCAAACGCCTGGTCTTTTCATCGAGAGGGCCTGCCGCGTGGCAGCGGTCCCCCAAGTCGTTGAAGGCAGTCCACACCTCGGGGTATCGCTTCCTGAAGTTCTGTGCCGGATTTGGTAACTGTTTCTGAGTCAATCGTGTACTCCTTTCCTCCTGCGGTCGCTATCCGTCTACAGTAGCGCATTCCCCGCCATTGTCACTATCCAAACTATGAGGCCAAGGTGGAAGTTGGCGTAACATCGCGATAGCACTCATAACCCCAGGATCGTGCTGGTCGCCTGGCGAGTCGTGGGGCCACTTGGACGCTGGGCCGTTATCTGAGCTTTTCATTCGACGACAAGAAATTCACCGGGGTGTAACCTGCTTTGCAGCCACGCCAATTATGCTTTTTCTGGGTTATGTGGCACACTCCGGGGTGTTACCGCTCGCGTCCACTGGGGCGGATCCGGCATCCAAGGAAGTAGAGCGGTCTTTGGTATTTGGTTTTTGACTATGAGTACAGCCAGCGTAAGAACACCTTTGCCTGAGCCCTCACACTCTGGTCTGGTGCAGCGAACCGTAGAAGCATGCGAACTGGCCCGCGAAGCTGCGGCCATCGCGGCCGAGGGCATTGCCACCGGATCCATGTCGCACCTGAACGCTATCCGGGAGCGGGAAAAAGAACTGGATGCCATTGACCTGGAAGTGGACTCGGGCGTGACCGCGTGCATTACCCGCGTCCCGGAAGCCGAAACCCGGCAACTGCTGGGGTGTATGAAAGTCATGATTGGACTGGAGCGCATAGGGGACCTGCTCTTGAGCTTTGCCACCAGCGCGCAAGCTGCGGGCGGCCGGATCGACGCAGAGGATGCTCGCGACTTGACGCACATGGCTACGGTTCTGGAGAAAATGCTGGCCGATGTCGGCCAATCTTTTTCGCAGCGCGACGTCAAAAAGGCGATTGACGTGCTCCGCGCCGATGCGGAGATGGACCGGCTGCGCAATATCATTTTTCTGCGGCACATCGAGAATCCGGAGAACGTCGCGCACCACTCCAGCCTGCAGGTGATCTTTATGACGCAATCGCTTGAACGGGCGGGCGACCATGCCAAGAACCTGGCGGAAGAAGTTTGCCACTTCGTCAGCGGACGCAGCATTCGCCACCTGCTCATGGCTTACGACAAACCGAAGGAACAGATGTTTATCGAATGGCTGCGGCATAAGGACGAAAAGTCACAGTAAGTCAGCCGGGGGGACGCCCGGCTCTCCACCAGCAAGCTTGCACTAACGATCACGCGGTTGCGGCGCTTGCAATCGCTTCCAGCCTCTTGACAGCCAAGGTCTCCAAGGCGAGACTCGATTCAGCCCCTTCGGTGCAATCCTTGGCTGTTCTTGCTTGCCGAAACGAGGGCCTCGACAGCAATTCCATGCACGAATCCGCCCAACCCGGAGATCCATTCCCGACAGCGAATGCGGAGGACACGATCGCGGGGACGGCTCGGTCGTCTGTGGCAGGAGCGGTAGGCGCAGTCGGCGATAACTCGAATGGGAGCCGCACGCTCGAGGAAAAGGAACTGGACTCCGCACTGCAGTTGTTAGTGGAACGCGCGCAGTACATTACTGGCGCTACCGGGACTGCCCTCGCTCTACCCCGGGGGGAGGAGATGGTTTGCCGCGCCAGCGCTGGTACTTCGGCGCCGGCCGTCGGGGCGCGGCTGCAGGTTCGTTCCGGATTGACCGGCGAAAGCATTGCCCGCCGGCAGTTGCTGCGCTGTAACAACGCGGAAACCGATCCGCGGGTGAATCTGGAAACTTGCCGGGAGCTGGGCATTGCCTCCATTGTGGTTTTGCCGTTGGTGCGGAGTACGGGAGAGGTTCGGGGCCTGTTCGAACTGTTTTCCGATCACCCCTATGCTTTCGAAGAGCGCGATCTGGTGGCACTGGAGCGCATGGCCGAGCTCACTTTGACGGCGCTCGATCTGGCCGAGCAGCGGCAGAAGTCCGCACCGGCGGCGGGGCCCGGGCGCGAACCGGAAAAGAGAGGGGAGCTTTTGTCCGAAGTTTCGTCTGAACTTTCGTCGGAACTCGTGCCCGGACCTTTGCTGGGACTCTCCACGGCAAGCAGCGCGGCGGAGGCGCCTGCGGTTCCCCTCAACATTACCCTTAACCTTTCTCTCAACCCTGAGTTCGCCGAGCCTACAGACCTTCCCGGTGAGTCGCCCGTAATTCCGGCGCCGGCGGCCGCTGCAGTGCCCGAGGACACGGTTCTCGCGCAAAAATGTGCTTCCTGTGGATTCCCCATTTCCGAGGGGAGGACGCGCTGCCTGGATTGTGAGACGAAGGAGCGCGAGCCGCAGGAGCGGGGCGCGTCGTCCTACTCTGCGGGCGACTCCGCGGGCGATTCCGCGGCGTCGACTCCGGAGGAATTCGTGCCGGCCTTCCTGGCAAACTCGGCGCCCGCACAAGAATCCTGGCTGAGGAACCCCATCAATCTGTTGGCGATCGTCGTCCTGATATTGGGCATTCTGGTCGCCATTGTCGTTTTTCGATGAGCGAGCTTCGATAACCACTCAAGTACTGCCGGGTGCCGTTTTTCTTGACAAATTGCCGGTGGAACCATACTCTGCGCTTAATCGCTGTTTCAACACACAGGTGCCCAAGCATGAAGAATGTGTATGAAGTTTTACGGCAGAAGGAACTTGAACTGACCAGGCTAGAAAAGGAAGTTGAGGCCTTGCGCATCGCCGCCCCGCTGCTTTCGGAAGAAAAAGAGTCGCTGGCTGAAGCGCCCAAGCCGAGCTTGACTACTACCGCGCCGCCGCAGCCAGTCCGGATTCCGCAGGCGGTTGCGGCCCAGGCTGGAAGCCAACCGGCACGCGCCGCCGGCTGGGAAGAGGCAGCTAAGCGCTGGCCGTAAGCTGATTCATTCGCCGCTGCAGACGGGGCTTGCCGCGCCCGTCTGTGTTGTGCTGCAGGTGGGCGCCGGTCGAGCATCAAACACGACCACTCACATAGATAGGTGAGGATGACCTCAAAATACCTCTCAGGAGTGCTGGTTATCGCGCTCAGTTGCGTTCTCTGCATACCTGCGAGAGCCGACAGCGGCAAGGTCGGCGGCGTCGGCACCGGGACAATCGTCGGCGTGGTGGTAGGAGTGGTTGCGGTAGTGGCAGTTGTCCTTATCGTGGTCATTCACAAAACGTCCGGGAAGAGAACGATTACGGGATGCGTCAGGCCGACGCAGAACGGGATGACCGTGAACGACGAAAAAGACAAACGGGCTTACGCACTTTCCGGTGACACGGCTGGCGTCAAAGCGGGCGAGCGAATGACCTTAGAGGGCAAGAAGGTCAAGGCGGACGCCGGCAATCCTCCAGGCTGGGAAATAACTAGAGTACGGACCGATTACGGCGTCTGCCAGCCGTAGTAGAGTGCGGAAGTTCTTCTGCGTCGCAGTCTGACCGCGGCGGCTGAAGCCGGGGGAAATAAGCCCGCTACCGATGCGCTCACGAGTGTGCGCGTGAGAACCGGGTCGTCCCTCCCGGACTTGGCTGATCCTCGCCGCTTTTCCCATCGCTAAAGCGCTGGGCTAAGCTGGTTCGCCCCTCCGGGGCTCGATTCCCAATGTCCATCGCAACCCGTCCATCGCAACCTGTCCATCGCAACCTGGCAGGTTGGCAGGTTGCTAAGTTTGATCTGGCTGCTGCACAGATTCCCATGCCGGCGTCGTGAAGGCCAGTGCCAGCAGCGTCTTCTGCTCGACCTCGTGCGCCTTTGCCGAACCGCTGGCCGGACTTGCACTTGCGGAACGTTTCACCGAAACAACCGGGCGGTTGTTTGCGATGATCCTTAAGCGAGGCAGCATGTAGAAAAGCGCGCCCATGTTGGCGGGCTCTTCCTGCACCCACACAATATCTCGCGCGGCACTGTGACGCTCCAGTTCCGCCGCCAGTTCCGCCTCGGGGAACGGGTACATCTGCTCGAGGAAGACGATGGCGGTGCTCGAGTCGTTGCGCTTCTGCCGGACCGTTCGCAGTTCGTGTCCGATCTTGCCGGTGCAGACGAGAATCCGTTTGGCGTCCTGCGTTTCTGTATCCGGTATCACAGGCAGAAACTGCCGATGCGTCAGATCTTCCAGCGGAGACAGGGCATCCGGATGGCGCAGCATGCTCTTGGGGGTGAAGACCACCAGCGGCTTCCTCCACTTGCGCAGCGCCTGCCGGCGCAGCAGGTGGAAATACTGTCCCGCATTCGAGGGCTGACAAATCTGGATATTGTCGCGCGCCGCCAGCTGCAAGAAGCGCTCGATGCGCGCGCTCGAATGCTCCGGGCCCTGGCCTTCATAGCCGTGGGGCAGCAACAACACCAGTCCTGACAGGAGCTTCCACTTCTCCTCGCCGGCACACACAAACTGGTCGATCACGGCCTGCGCCACGTTGGCAAAATCGCCAAACTGCGCTTCCCACAGAACCAGCGCTTCGGGATAATCGCGGCTGTAGCCGTATTCAAATCCCATTACGCCCGCCTCCGAAAGCGGCGAGTTGTAGATGTCGCAGGCCGCCTGGCCGAGGGCGATGTGGCGCAGAGGAATGTATTCCGTCTCATCCTCAATATCCAGCAGCACGGAGTGCCGCTGATTGAAGGTCGCGCGACGCGAGTCCTGCCCGCTGAGGCGAACCGGAATCCCCTGTTTCCCCAGATTAGGTTTGACCAGACTGGCAAAAGCCAACGCCTCCGCCATGCCGTAGTCGAGGGGCTTCTTGCCCGTCCCCATTTCCAGGCGCTGCTCGAGCAGTTTCTTCACTTTCGGATGGATGCGGAAATCCTCCGGATACGTGGTCAAACGCGCGGTGAGTTCCGCGAGTTCCTCGGGCGCTAAGCCGGTGGGCTGTTCGTACTCCGGTTTGTAGGGACCCCCGAAATAGTCGTCCCAGTACTTGGGCAGATCGCGCATCAGCGGCTTCTTGGTGACTTGTGTTGCGCTCTTCTGCGCGGCCTCGTACTCACTTTTGACCGCCTGCACTCGCTCCGCGATTTTGTCATCATTCATGCCGAGTTGTTTGGCGTAAATCTGATACAAGGGCGGATGCTGCTTGATCGCCTTATACATCAGCGGCTGGGTGACGGTGGGATCGTCGACCTCGCTGTGGCCATGGCGCCGGTAGCCGATCATGTCCACGACCACGTCGGTGCCGAACTGGTAGCGGTACTCGGTGGCGATGTGTGCGATGCGCATCACGGCATCCACGTCTTCACCATTCACGTGAAAGATGGGAATCGCCTGCCGCCGGGCGAGTTGCGCGGAGAAACGCGAGGAATGCTCGTCGCGGGCGTTCGTGGTGAAGCCGATCAGGTTGTTGACGATTACGTGGATGGTGCCGCCGACGGTGTAGCCGGCGAGGTCCGCATAATTCAGGGTCTCAGCCGTGATGCCTTGCCCGGCGAAGGCGGCGTCGCCGTGCACCAGCAGCGGCAGATACATTGCCTTGCCGCCGGCGCCGGCGCGGTCCTGCTTGGCGCGGGTGCGTCCGACCGTTACCGGATCGACCGCCTCCAGATGGCTGGGATTCGATGCCAGGTGGATATGAATTTTCTTTCCGCTCCGGGTGACGTACTCGCCGGTCGCGCCCATGTGGTACTTCACGTCGCCCGAGCCTAAGACGCTGCGAGGATCCACGTCTTCAAATTCGGCAAAGACCTGCTCCGGCGGGCGGTTTGCCAAATGAATAATGGCGTTCAACCGGCCGCGATGACTCATGCCCATGACCAGTTCCACCGCACCGCGCTCGCCGGCCACGTCCAGAACCTGATCCATCGCCGGTAAGAAAGACGTGCTGCCTTCGAGGGAGAAACGTTTGTTGCCGAGATAGCGCTGCTGCAGCGTTTGCTCAAACAGTTCGGCGCGCACGAGCAGGTCGAGAGCGCGGTCTTGGTCGACCTCGATGGCAGCGGATTCGGCCTCGATGCGGGCTTCCATGCGATTCTGAATCCAGCGCCGGCGCTCCGGGTCGACGATGTGCATGAACTCCACGCCCACGCTTCCGCAATAAATGCGCCGCGCTTCGCGCGCCCACTCGTTGTCAATCTCGAGGTCGGGATGCGGTTGCGGAGGCAGCAGGCCGAGCGGGTTCAGTTCGGCTTCCAGATATCCAAATTGCCGGAACAGCTTAAAGACACGTTCCCGTTCGTAGTTTTCGATGATTGCAGGGGCCGCGCTCTTGCTGGTATTTCGAGTCGAAGTCGCCATAGAAGATGTCTATAGAATATACGGATGATCGGTCTTGTGGGTCCGATTCAGGCAGAGGAAGTCATGCGATGGAGACGGGCGTCTTGCGGGTGCGGCCGGGCGGGGACGCCTGGCTCTCCACTTTCGTAACAGGCTGCTAAACTACCACTGCTCCATTGCCGGAGGCGCCCCATGGCCAGCGGAATGATTGATGTCTCCAGTCGTTACTCCGTGCCCGAAACTTTGGCACGGCTCCAGTCCATACTCAAAGAAAAAGGCATCATGGTTTTCGCCCTCATTGACCACAGCGGAGAGGCGGAGAAGGTCGGCCTCAAAATGCGCCCTACGCAGTTACTGATCTTCGGCAGTCCGAAAGGTGGGACGCCTTTGATGGTTGCCGCGCCCCGGCTAGCCATCGACCTTCCGTTGAAAGCACTGGCGTGGCAAGACGAGCAGGGCAAGGTGTGGCTCTCCTACAATTCACCGGAATACCTGCAGCAGCGGCACGGCTTTCCCGCGGAGCTCATGAAAAACATCGCCGGAATCCCTGCACTGCTTCAGAAGGCTGTGGAATAATAGCGGGCTTGCTGGACTTGCCTGCTCAAGCGCATGCCTGAGAATCCCAACCCCAATCGCGCCCGCGACCACCTGGCCAACGAACGCACCTTTCTGGCGTGGGTGCGAACCGGCGTCGCCACCATCATTTTTGGATTCGCCATCGGACGCTTCTCCATCGCACTGCGCGAATTCATGAAGCTTGAGGGATACAAGTCGGTTACTCCTGGCTTCACTACATGGCTGGGAATCATTTCCGCGGCCGGTGGAGTGTTGCTTATCCTTGCCGGTCTTGGCCGCTATCGTAAGACGAGGATGCAACTGGATTCGAACACTTTCGAGCCCGCCGGATTCGTGGTCGACCTCGTGTCTTATCTTCTTGCTATTTTCGGATTGGTGCTGGCGGGCTATCTTGCCTACATAGAAATTTTCAATAAGTCGTGAAACGAGTGAGTCATGGCAAATGAAGGAGAAAAAGAAGCCGCCGGGCGCGCGGGGGCCAAGCTGGTGGGTGACGGCGATGTCGTTGGATTAGGCACTGGCTCGACCGCCTACTTCGCGGTCGTCGCTCTGGGCGAGCGCGTAAAAGCGGGACTGAAAATCATCGGGATCCCAACTTCCGTCCAGACCGCTGATCTGGCGCGCGCAGTGGGCATTCCGCTGACCACGCTTGACGAGCATCCGGAGATCGATATCACCATCGATGGCGCCGATGAGGTCGATTCGCAATTGCGCCTGATCAAAGGCGGCGGCGGTGCGCTGCTGCGCGAGAAAGTCGTCGCGTCGGCTTCCAGGAAGATGATCGTGGTTGCGGACTCGGGAAAGATTGTTCCCGTGCTCGGGAAATTTCCTTTGCCGGTTGAGGTGATTTCGTTTGCCCGAACCGTGGTCGAGAAAAAGATCGCGACGCTCGGTGGGTCGCCCAAATTGCGCACGAAGCCGGACGGCAGTCCTTACCTTACGGACAACGGCAATCCGATTCTTGATTGCAGCTTTGGGGAGATTGCGGATCCGGCGTCGCTGGCGCTTGCACTTAGCAATACTCCGGGCATTGTCGAACACGGGCTGTTCATTGGGCTGGCGACCGTGGCTTTGATAGGACGCGGAGGGCGCGTGGAAGAACTGCGGCGCCAGCCCCAACAGTGTGTGTGAGAGCTTCGGTCGTCCCTCCGGGACTTGAATCATTTCCTCCACTTTTCCCAGCGCTGAAGCGCTGGGCTAATTTCGTTCGCCCCTCCGGGGCTGGATTCTCGATTGAAAACATGGGCTCACTGCGGCTTTTGCGGCTCGGGCGGTTTCTGGTCTCCCGTCTTCGGCTCGGCTTTCTGCACTTCCTGGCCTTCGTAGGTGATCCTTGATTTTGATCCGAAGCGCCGGTAGTTGGTGTACTTGATGATCTCGCGGATCCTTACGCTGCCCGTGGAGAAGTCGAGGTTATCCTCGGCGCGGGTGTAGGTGGGGAACCAGTACTGGCCGTCAATCTGTTCGCGCCAGGTGGTGAACTTGGGGAACAGGTTCTCTTGGCCCTTCTTCTTGCGGATGTCGGGTACGGTCTTGCCATACGTTTCCACGATCTGGAAATCGTGGTTGTCTACCCAGATTCGCCCCTGGAAATAGCGCTTCTTGCCGACGATCTGCTTGGGGGCAATATCGAAGACGTAAGTGTTGAGTTCGTCCTGTTTTTGCTGGCCTACGTAGAGGATGTCGTATTCCCCGATTTCATCCGAGGTGAGCACGAAGGGGAGGCGATTCTCGATGTCGTCGAAGTCTTCTTCAGTCATCTGGATGCGTTGCAGTGTGGGCTGCGGCGCGAAGACGACGTTCTTGATCTTGCGTCCCTTGTCGTCGAAGGTCACGTCGAACACTTGCTGGTAGGCGCCGTCCGGGGTGTCGCCGTCGAGGGTCATGACTTTGACGTCCTGCCGGTAGGTGTACTGATCGCGCGCCTCCTTGAACTCTTTTTCCTTGGTGGAGAAGCGCTTGATGATTTCCTCGACGGTGATCCCCTGGGGGTGGGATTTGTCGAGGGGGCCCTCTTGCGCTTGTGCCACCGGGGACAACATGATGAGCGGCAACAGCAAGCTGAACAGTGCGGACAGAGATCGCAAGGGGAACGTCGGGAGCGCGGGGCGGGAAGGGAATCTCATAAACCCTATTCTAACGAAAAGGGAGCTGCGAAAAGGGAGCACGAAGAACTTAACGGCAGCTCCCACCCCCAGAGCCGCCGTGCATACGACCCTTCAGAGGGGGGTGGAAGACTGCAGTTCTGCCTACTTCATTTGATGCGGCTGAGGTCGGAAGGAGAGCGGGATTTACTTTTCTTTACTTTCGCATTGTGCATGGCCTTGGGCGTTCCCCACTCGACCAAGCTCTCAGCTGTCAGCTCTCAGCTCTCAGTAAAACCCAATAGCCGTTCGGTTCTTACTGACAGCTGAGAGCTGACAGACTGAGAGCTTCTCTTGTGGCGTAGAATCGTCTGCACTGGAGGCGCCTTGAGTTCGCTGTTGCCGATCTTTCCGCTCGAACTGGTGCTGCTGCCGGGGGTTCCGCTGCCGCTGCACATTTTCGAACCGCGATACAAGGAGATGATTGCGGAATGCCTGGAACAGAAAAAGCCGTTCGGGGTGGTGCGGGCGTCTTCCGATGGAGTTGCCGACATCGGGTGCACGGCCGAGATCATGTCGGTCACCAAGAAATATGACGATGGGCGCATGGACATCCTGACGCGCGGGGTGGAGCGCTTTGAGGTGATCGAGGTGAACGAAGATCGAGCGTTTTTGCAGGCCGAGGTTACGGTGGTGCATGACGACGACGAACCCGGCACGCCGGCCGCCGAGATGGTGACGCAGGCAGTGCGGTTGCACGCGGAGATCGCGAAACTGGCCGGAGCCGAGCCTTCCAGGCCAGACGAGCACGACGGCAATCTTTCCTTCTTACTCGCGGGATCGCTTCCGCTCGACCTCGACTTCAAGCAGAGCCTGCTCTCGACTTTGTCGGAAAGAAAGCGTCTGGAGGCGGTGGTCGGCTATCTTGAAGCGATCCTGCCGGGACTGCGGCGGGCGGCGCAGGCGCGGTGGAACTGAAACATAGCTCTCAGCTGTCAGCTCTCAGCTCTCAGTTAAACCAGCTTTTCCTGAGGGCTGAGAGCTGACAGCTTCCTCGGCGGTATAATCCGCATAAGGCTGTTTCCTTTGGGGGTTTCCACTATGAGTTTTGCCCGGACTCTTGGCGAGTTGCGCCAAAGTGCTTTTACTGCACAGCGGCTGGCTTCGCGGCGGGTAAAAGATGAGCTGCGCGAGAACCTGATGGCGCGGCTGCGCGAGGGGACTACGATATTTCCGGGCATCGTGGGCTATGACGACACGGTTGTGCCTCAGATCGTAAACGCAATCCTTTCGCGGCATAATTTCATTCTCCTCGGGTTGCGCGGACAGGCTAAGAGCCGCATTCTGCGGGCGCTGACGGCGCTGCTGGATCCGCAGATGCCTTACGTTGCGGGTTGCGAGATCCACGATAATCCTTACGCGCCAATTTGCCGGCGGTGCCGCGAACTGGTTGCGAAAGAAGGAGACGCCACGCCGATCAACTGGCTGACGCCCGAGCACCGGTACGTCGAGAAGCTGGCCACTCCGGATGTCACGATCGCGGACCTAATCGGCGATATCGATCCCATCAAGGCGGCGCGCGGCGGGCACGAACTATCCAGCGAGTTCACGGTGCATTATGGGCTGCTGCCGCGCGCTAATCGCGGAATTTTCGCGATTAACGAGTTGCCCGATCTGGCGGGGAAGATTCAGGTTGGACTTTTCAACATCATGCAGGAAGGCGACGTGCAGATTAAGGGATATCCGATCCGGCTGCCGCTGGATGTCGCGCTGGTGTTCAGCGCGAACCCGGAAGACTACACCGCGCGCGGGAAGATCATTACGCCGTTGAAGGATCGCATCGGGTCGGAGATTCGGACGCACTATCCGGCGACGGTGGAAGAAGGGATCGCGATTACCGCGCAGGAAGCCTACATCGAGCGCGAGGTTGACCATGGGGGATCGCGGCTGCACGTCCCGAAGTATGTGCAGGAAGTGATCGAGCGCATTGCTTTCGCGGCGCGCGACGACAAAAAGATCGACAAGCGGTCGGGGGTGAGCCAGCGGCTGCCGATTTCGGCGATCGAGAACGTGGTATCGAATGCCGAACGGCGCGCGCTGACGCATCAGGAGAAGTTTGTGGTGCCGCGGATCAGCGATATCTACGCAGCGCTGCCTGCGATTACGGGCAAGCTGGAACTGGAGTACGAAGGCGAAATGAAGGGCGCGGATCACGTGAGCCGCGAGTTGATCCGCACGGCCATTGCGAAGACGTTCGATGCTTATCTGCACGGGGTCAACTTGAATCAAGTGGTGCAATGGTTCGATCTGGGCGGCGAGATTCAACTCAGCGACAGTGCTGCAGCTGAGGAAGCGCTCGAAGGCCTGAGCCAGATTCAAGGGCTGATGGAAAAACTCGTTAAGCTGAATGTGGGGCCGAAAGACAGCAGCGAGATGCAGGTGTCGGCGGCGGAGTTTGTTCTGGAAGGGCTGCATGCGCACAAGAAAATCGGACGCAACGAGGAGCGCGTGTTCACGGCGGGAGAGAAGCCGATCAAGGTCGCGGAGAAGCCTCCGTTTGAGCGGGACGAGTCGGAGTTTGGACGGAAGAGAGGGTTTAATTAGCGCTCAGCCGTCAGCCATCAGCCGTCAGGAAACGCGAGGAAGGGATAAGCCGATCGCGAGCGGCACTGGCTTTAGCTGATGGCTGACGGCTGAAGGCTGTTTATGAAACGGATTCGCTACTCTAAATACGTTCCCGACCCGGCTGGCGACATGAGCATGGAAGAATTGCTTGGCGCGCTTTCGGACTATTTTCTGCAGAGCGGATTCAACGACAATTTCTGGTACGAACTGCCGGAGGGCGAGCAGACGCTCGACGAATTGAAACGCGCTCTCGAACAGGCGCTGCTCAATAGCGAGATGTTTGATGAGGAAATGCGCGACCGGTTGCAGCAGATGCAGATGGAGGGCCAACTTGAGGAGTTGATCGAGAAGCTGATCGAGCGCATGCAGCAGGAAGACTATATTTCAATCGATCAACCTCATGACCGGGCGAGGCAATCTAGCGTTGGCGGACAGGTCGGCGACGCTCAGCAGCAGGCGAAGTTCGAGACCACGGACAAGAGCCTTGATTTTTTAGGGATTCAAGGCGCTGCGCGATCTTTTGGGGTCGCTGGGCAAGTCGAGTTTTGGACGTCATGACACGCGCGACATGGCGACCGGCATCGAAGCGAGCGGCGCTTCGAAGCAGTATGAGTTTGGCGACACGCTGAATCTCGACATCACCGCGACGCTCTCGTCGGCCATTCAGCGCGAAGGGCTCGGGCTTCCGCTGAACCTCGAATACAACGACCTGCAGGTGCATCAGTGCGAGTACCAGTCGTCGTGCGCGACGGTGCTGATGCTGGACTGTTCGCATTCGATGATTCTGTATGGGGAAGATCGCTTTACTCCGGCGAAGAAAGTTGCGATGGCGCTGTCGCAGCTGATTCGGACGCAGTATCCGGGAGACTCGCTGTCGCTGGTGCTGTTTCACGATTCGGCGGAAGAGGTGCCGCTTTCGCAACTGGCGCGGGTGAAGGTTGGTCCGTACTACACGAACACGCGCGAGGGCTTGCGCATGGCGCAGCGCATACTGCAGCGGCAGCGCAAGGACATGAAGCAGATCGTCATGATTACGGACGGCAAGCCGTCGGCACTGACGCTCGAAGACGGGCGCATTTACAAGAACGCGTTTGGGCTCGATCCGCTGGTGGTGAGCCAGACGCTGGAAGAAGTTTCGAAGTGCAAACGGGCGGGCGTGCTGATCAATACGTTCATGCTGGCGTCGGACTATGGGCTGGTGCAGTTCGTCCAGAAAGTGACTCAGATGTGCCGCGGCAAGGCCTACTTTACGACGCCGTATACGCTCGGGCAGTATTTGCTGATGGATTACATGTCGCGGAAGACGAAGACGATTCACTAGAGCCGTAACCACGTGCTGGAGGGACGGACGTCCAGCCGGGCGGGGACGCCTGGCTCTCCGCCAGCTAGTTACATTACAGAAGTAACGGCTTGGGTGCGAGGATGGGCGCGGCTTCGGTGTAAGATCGCTGCAAGACTTCCGTTCGGAGACGTTATGAAGCGAATTGTTACTTTCATGTTGCTGCTGGTCGCCTTGAGTGCTGCATGGTCACTACCGGCTCAAGCCCAACGCATGAGTCCCCAAGCAAATGCGCGCGAATCCAAGAAGGCGAACAAGAAGCAGCAAAAGATGTTAAACAAGGCAAACAAGAAGCAGCGGAAAGCAGCGAAGAAAGCCGCGAAGAGGCAACGGAAGGCGAACAAGAAGGCGAACAGCTATAAGAGGTAGCCTGCCGCGTTGATGCTGGCCCGGGATTGCGGAAGACCAAGACACATCTGCCGATTCATCACAAATCCACAGTGACCGCTCGCACATCCCCCTGATCCATAGCGCGCTACTCTGATTCCACTCCAGGACCTCTCCCGGTCCCGTTCCCTCCAGAAAGAGATCGCTATGCGTGCGTCAAGATGCATGTTGGTCGTTGCTCTTGCCTTGCTGTCGAGCTTTGCAGCTGCGCAGCCATCGGATCAGGTTATCGCCGAGCGCGTCCTTGGTCCGCGATGGAAACAACTCTCGCGCCGGGCCGGGATGATATTCGCGGGCACGGTGCTCACCGCCGGGGCCCAGGCGGTTACAGACCAGACTGTTACAAGCCAGACGGTTATAAGCCAGACGGCGGCGACCGATCGGCTGGCGCCGGGGACGACTCCGGCAGTGCAATTGAGTTTTCATGTCGACGAGGCGATTGCCGGGGTCGAGCGCGGACAAGTTCTCACCATTCACGAGTGGGCGGGGGCATGGTCCATGCATCGCCCGATGAGCAAGGGCCAACACATTCTGATGTTTTTGTATCCGCTGAGTCGTTTGGGACTTACCAGCCCGGTGGGCGGATCGCGGGGCCAGGTTGCTCTCGACGCGAGCGGGCAGAACGTGCCTAAAGATATGGAGGAGCCGGATGCGCCGAAGCTTGCCGCGGCCATGGCCATAGCTCCGCGGAAGGAATCGCCTTCGCAGCCAGGTGCGTCCCCCGGTGGCGCGAACATCAGCGTTGTTCAACTTGCGCGGGCCATCCGCGGCGTGCGAGGGGAGTGAGCTATGCGCTCGCGAATTCTGGGGGTTGCCGTTTTTCTGATTTCGAGTGCTGTTGCAAGCCTTGCCGGAGGCCCGGCTTTCGTGGCGGGCTCCGGCTACAATGCGGGAGTCGAAGGCCAAGCGCTGATCTGGGCGACTGGCACGGGTCGACTTCAACCGTGCAGTACTTTACTGACCAGGGAAATTTGAGCCCGATCCTTACCGGCGCACAGGCCGACGCCCTCGTTGCCACCGCGTTCAGCACCTGGACCAGCATTCCAGGCGTTGCCCTCACCGCGTCGCTGGGCGGACATCTTGCCGAAGACGTGAACGGCAGCAACATCGAAACCAACGGCTACGGAGTGGTTACCGGCCCGCCGACATTACAGCCTCAAGTACGGGTACTCCGGTCGGAATTGTGTATGACTACGACGGGACGGTCACAAGTGCAATTCTGGGCGAAGGCGCTGGCGACCTGGAGGATTGCTTTACCAACGCCGTTTACGGCGGGCCGGACAACTTCTCCACAAGCGGGAACATCGTGCACGCGCTGGTGGTGATCAACGGAGTCTGCGCCGCCACCAGTGCGCAGTTGCCGGATGTTCAATACCGTTTGGTGCGCGTGCTGGGGCGCACGGTTGGCTTGGGGTGGTCGCAGGCCAACGTGAACGTGTTGACGCGGAACCCGCTTCCAACCAGCGCCGATTTTGCGGGGTTTCCGGTAATGCACTTTGCTGATCCGATTGACTGCGTGCCGGTCACGATCTGCTATCCAGAACCGGGCGTCCCTGCGATGGACGATATGGACGCCCTCGCGCGGCTTTACCCCGCCGGCAGTACCCCGCAACCGGCGGGCAGAGTTTACGGCAGCGTGTACTTCACCGATGCATCCGGCAATGCGACGCAACCCATGCAGGGGGTCAACGTGGTCGCCCGGTTGATGATCAACGGCCAGCCCTCGCGGCAGTATGTGGTGACTTCCGTTTCTGGATTCTCCTTTTGCGGCAACGCCGGGAACATTATCGTTGGATATCTCGACGGAACTGGGCTTCCCTATAACCGGTGGGGCTCCGATGATCCCTTGCTCGAAGGCTTTTTCGATCTTGGGCAACTGATGATTCCGAACGGGAACACCGTCGCCGAGTATCAGTTAAGCGTGGAAGCGCTGGACCCGAACTGGTCCACGGGCGTCGAACCATACGCTCCCACACAGGTAGCGCCCTCGGGTTCGTTCGCTCCGGTTGCGGTCACGGTATCCAATGGGTCAAACGCGGAGCAGGACATCCTGATGTTGCAGGATGAAATCGCGCAAACGCATCCCGGCAGCGGGTCGAGCTATGCGAATCCGGCGCCGCTGCCGCAGGGCGGTGCATGGGGGTCGTGGATCTCCGGTTACGCCAGCACCGATTGGTTCGAGTTCCGAGCGCAGGCGAACCGGACGGCCTCAGTGGCGGTGACCGCCCTCGATGAAGCGGGCCAGCCGACCGAGACCAAACTGTTGCCCGTAATCGGGATTTGGGAGTTGAGCGACCAGAGCGAGGATCCAGCGCCGGCTTCAACGCCCTCGGCGTTTAACTCGATGACTTTTGCAATGACGCGACTGGATGCGCAATTCGGCGTGTCGGAGGCGTACCGGGTGGGTGTGGCCGATTTCCGAGGCGATGGTCGTCCGGACTACTTCTACCAGGCCAGCCTCCTTTATTCGGATACGGTGACGCCGGCGCGCCTTAGTCTTGCGGGTGGCGTGACCACGCTCAATGGCATCGGATTTAGTCCGGGACTGCAGGTGACGGTGGCCGGCAACAACGGCACTACGCTTTCTGCGTCGGCAAGCCAGATTCAGGTAGCTGTGCCTTCGGGTACTCCGGACGGAACCGCTACGATTCAGGTCACGGATCCGGTTAGCGGCGCTTTTTCCCAAATGATTGGCGCGCTTACCTATGGCGCTTCGGCCACGGATCTCTTGCTTCTGCTGCAAGGTGCGGAGCCGGCAACTGCAGTGGGGTCTCAAGCTGCCAGTGCCATCCGCGTGCGCGCGGTTGCCGCCGATGGCGTCACACCGGTGAGTGGGGCGACGATTGCATGGACCTCGACCGCGACCAACGGCTTGCAGTTCTCGACGTGCGGCGGAGGCTCTTCCTGTTCGGTGCTGAGCGATGAAGCGGGAGAATCCTCCAGCCGGGTGACTCCCACGGTGACGGGGCCGAGCACGATCACGATCGCTCTGGCGCCAGCGTCGTACTCGCCGCCGCAGTCGCAACAGGCGACGGTGGTGGGAACATCAACCACGCTTGACTTGGCCGCAGTGGCGCCGACGCAATACGTTGGCCAAGGCGCTACCGTCGTCTTGCCTCTTACAGTCGAAGCGCTGGACCTGGGTGCGCCTATGGCGAATGTGACCGTTAATTTTGCAATCGTCCGGGGTACAGCTTCGCTTTCGGCGGGCAGTGCGACCACCAACAACTCGGGATTCGCTACCATTACTGCAAATCTCACGAATCTAAGCGCCAATGTACAGGTGAGTGCGTGCGTCGCTCCAAACAATGCGCCCTGCCAGACCTTTACTTTGTTCGCTTGGCCGCCTTCGCTGTGGACGGTGGAGACGGTGAGCGGATCGTCGCAGGTTCTGCTGACAGGGCAGGCGTTTCAGCCGCTGGTCATGCGCGTGACCGACGGCTCCGCGGCCGCGAACCCCGTGATGGGAGTGAACGTCAGCTTTGCGACCACGCTGGCTCGGGTCTCGGAAAACGGAATGCCCGTTCTCCTCGGATCGTCGCAGGTGCCGGTCGCGACGGATCAGAATGGCCTCGCTGCCATCGTGCCCTCTGCCGGAAACGTCGGCCCGTGCGATGTGTTTATCACGGTGAGCGCGGGGCAATCGACTGCGCAACTGCAAATGGAGAGCCTGGCAGCGATCGTTACGGGGTCGACTAACGGCCCGGCGAAGGCTCCGAGTGCGCGGCCCGCTCCGAACTTTGGTTCGAACTTTGGTTCGAACTTCGGTTCGAACTCTGGTTCGCAAACTCCCGCGCCACAAGGCGCGCTGGAGGTGTCGTTTGCCGTGCCGGAAGTTGCTCCGCTGGATGAGCCGGTTGCGAGCGCGGGCCGCTGCTCCAGCGCGCGTCAGGATACGGCTTCCAGCACTGACGCAAGCTCCGGCGCGACTGGAAATTTCGGGAATGGCAATGCGGTTTCTTGTGAGGCCACTCCCGAATTGCCGAAGGTCGAGGCTCCCCGGCTTCCGGTTAAGCCGTCAACTGAGCCGCCAGCCAAGCCGCCAGCGGATTCGACGCAACGCGATAATGATGGCGGGGCTGCAGGGCAGCCCGGTGGAGCTCCTGCAGCGGACGCTCCCTCGTCGAGCGATTCTTCAGCGAACCCGCCTTCAGCATCTGACAATCCTGCTGCGAGCAGGCTGCTTGAAGACAGGAGAAGCTGTCGTTTTGCGCAGAGTGACGTCGGAACTTTCTTTGGGACGATGATCGGAAGTCCGCCTTAAGGAACCGACGCAAACCGGGACGGACGAGACGCCCGTCCCCACACGAACCCGTCCCTACGCGCGCCTGCCCCCTTGGCTATTTCTTCGTCCA
Organism: uncultured Acidobacteriaceae bacterium; assembly: GCA_963779995.1. GTDB lineage: Bacteria > Acidobacteriota > Terriglobia > Terriglobales > Acidobacteriaceae > Acidiflorens. Next base: position 25,105 of record CAVZZY010000007.1, read on the forward strand.
CCTATCGACCCAGTCGTTGACCGTTTTGTACCAAAGCTGCGCATTCTGCGGCTTCAGCACCCAGTGGCCTTCGTCGGGGAAGTAGAGCATCTTGGACGGTACGCCCATCGTCTGCAGTGTGGTAAAAAGCTGGAAACCTTCGCTGACGTCGAGGCGGTAGTCGAGCTGTCCGTGGATTACGAGCGTCGGCGTCTTGAAATTCTTTGCCGCGTTGCGCGGAGACCACTTCTCGTACATATCGGGGTTCGTGTAGGGAGTGCCCTTGAACTCCCAGTTATTGAACCAGAGTTCTTCGGTGGTGCCCCAGGCGGATTCGGCGTTGAACATGCCGTCGTGCGAGACGATGCACTTGAAGCGGTCGGTGTGGCCAAGCACCCAGTTGGCCATGTATCCGCCGTAGCTCGCGCCCAGCGCGCACTCGCGGTCTTTATCGATGAACGGGTAAGTCTTCTCGGCGTAGTCGAGGCCCTTCATCAGGTCTTCGAACGGAGCGCCTCCCCAGTCGCCGTTGATGGCGTCAACGAACTTCTGCCCGTATCCGGTCGAGCCGTGGAAGTTGATCATGATGACCACGTATCCGTTGGCGGCGAAGAGTTCAGGATTCCAGCGGTAGCTCCAGTCGTCTCCCCAGGCGCCCTCGGGGCCGCCGTGGATTAGGAACTTCACGGGGTACTTCTTGGCGGGGTCGAAGGTCGGTGGTTTTACGAGGAAGCCTTCGACTTTGTCGCCCTTGGCTCCTTCGAACCAGAAGGGCTCCAGCGGGGACATGGCGACTTGGGAGAGGACGGCGTCGTTCGTGTGCGTGAGTGGGCGTGACTGTGGTGTCGCACGCTGCGGCAGAGGTTCCTTGGACTCTCCAAGGAGCATCGCCTTCAATTTTTCGGAACCGATTGACCAAGAGCCGGGCGCAGCGACAAAGAGCTCGGTCGGCGCTTGTACGGACATTCGGGTGAAAAGAAGAACCGGTTCCCAAACGTCGCCTGCTTTGTAGCCTTCGGGCTTCGTCGCGCTAGTCGCAATGTCGTCGTTGAAACCATCGACGAGTTTTACCGGATGGCAGCGTTCAAGACAGACTTCCGGCGTGATTATGTAGATTGGAGACTCGCCCTCGTCTTCGGCGGTGAATAGAATGTCGTGTCTGTCCCAAGCGAACGAGCCGACCCAACCGTCGAAGTTCTCTGTCAAGCTGGTTGCCCTCCCCGTCTTGCGGTCGTACAGCATAAGACGAAAGCGGTCGCTCTCGTATCCCGGACGCTGCTGGGCGCGGTAGGCGATGTACTTGCCATCGGGAGAATAGAGCGGAGTCGAGTCGCTGGCGGGATTGTCGGCGGTGATGTTCTTGGCTGCTCCTCCATTCACCGAAACGATCCAGAGATCGTTGTTGGTGGATGTGGCTTCGACCTTGTCGTGGTTCGAGGTGTAGCAAATCTCCCGGCCGTCAGGCGAGAAGGCATAGTTGTCCTGCCCTTCGAGCGAGAATACGGGCGCATCGTAGTCGCCGGGGGTGAGGTCGCGGGCTGCGCCCGCGGGACAGCCGGGGGCGGCTGTCCCTACGCAGGCATCTGCGGGAATCACTAAGATGTGAGTGCGCTTGCCCTCCTTGTAGGCGTTCCAGTGGCGATAGAGCAGGCGGTCGAAGGTCAGCGCCTTAACCTGGGACTTCTCAGCCGCTTCAACTTTGTTCGCGTTGCAGACGGCCTCATCGCTGGGCGCGCCGTCACACTCGGGATACACGTCCGAGGTGAAAAGAATGTTCTTGCCGTCCGGCGACCAGAGTTCGCCGCCGGCTCCGGTCGAGATCGATGTCAGCTTGTGGATGCCGGTGACGGTGCCAGGGCCGCTATCGAAGTCCGCGATCCAGACCTGCGATCCGCCATCTTTTTTCGAGAGGAACGCGAAGCGCTTGCCGTCCGGGGCCCAGCGTGGACGGTCGCCGTCCTGATCGGGGATGATCTCCCGCTCTGGTCCGCCTGCCAGCGGGACGATCCAGATGTGCGGCGTTTTTGTATTCGCGGCCAGATCCACGTCGACTGCGCTGAAGAGCACCCACTTGCCGTCGGGCGAGGGCACCGGTTCGCCGACGCGCTTCAGCTTCATCATGTCTTCGAACGTGAAGGGGTGCTTGGCTTGGGAGAAGGCGGGAAGGGAGAAAAGAAGAACGAAAAGAAAAATAAGACGGCGCATGAAGGCCTCCGCGGAACAAGAGAGTGTAGCACTGAGGTCAGAGGGAGGTCAGAGATTAGAGGTCAGATTGCGGAGGCGAAGAACTCCGAGCGCAAACGGCCCCTATGAGCCCTAGCAGGTTGCTGAAAAACTGGCTTCCGAGCAGAGAGTGTAACCTCAGCGGCTAAAGCCGAAGTGGAAACAAAGCGGTTACCGCAGCGCTGAAGCGCTGCGCCACCCAAAATCAGGCGCGAGACCGAGTTTTTCCGCAGCCTGCTAGAGCTCTTACTTCTGCAATCTGACGTCTGACCTCTGCAATCGCCTGACGTCTGCAATCGCCCACCTCTGCAATCTGACGTCTGACCTCTGCAGTCGCCTCACCTCTGCAATCGCCTTATTCCAGTTCTTCCAGCATGGCCGTCATCTCTGATTGGGCGTGTGCGTTGCCGGTGCGGCGGGCGGAGGAGATGCCATCCACCAGCATGCGCTTGGCCTCATCGACGCGGCTCGCGCCGGCCAGCATCTGGGCTGCCATGAAGTATGCGGGCGTGTAGTCGGAATTTTTTGCGATCAGCGCTTTAAATTCCTCCAGCGCCTGCTCGATTTGTCCGGCCTTCGAGTACTCCATCGCCAGTCCGTAGCGCGCAAACGAATCCTCGGGATTCGCGGCTAGAATTTCGCTCAGCATGCCAATGCGATCCATAAAGAAGCTCTCAGCTCTCAGTTGTCAGCTCTCAGTAAAAGCCTAGAGCCGACGCCAATGGCTGAAGGCTGAGAGCCGACAGCTGAGAGCTGCTTTCCATTCATATCACGTCCCGCGTTACAATGGCTGGTCGCCGAGGGACCAACTTGGCTTGCCCTTTTTTTGTGCCGCTTGAAATTGTGAACGACGGCTCCTGGCCGCATCCTTCGCGTCTGCCGCTGGGAGCGGGGTGGACTGGAAACTGCCGCGCCTCGGGGCAGGAAGTGGCGGCATCCGACACGCACATCCGGGAATTCTGCAACCTTGGTTACGCAAACTCCTGTCCGCATCTTCCGCGGCTCCGCGACTGGGATGCGATTCGCTTTTCGGTGGCCCAGGTTAGCCGGGAGCAGGTCACGATCTGCTTTGTCTGCGAGTTGGCGCACGCTCCGATCGAACATGGAAAATTGACCTTCGACCTGGCGAGCGAGGTTTGGCTCAATTCCGATGCACATCCGGACCCGCGTGTGCTCGGGCTGGCAGCGTGCTATCTCCAGACATATCGCGCACGGCGGAGCGCTGTTCTCATCTAAGGATTCGTGAGCCGATTTATGAACGGCCGATTGGGCGGACGATCGATGAGCGGACAATCAAGGAGCGGACGATCAGCTAGCGGACGATCCACTGACACTCTATGAACGACAATGACAAAGCTAAGTTCATGCGTCCCCGGCCGGTGCGGGAATCGGCCTCCGAAATGGCCGAGATCGTTCTGCCCAACGACGCCAATGTTCTGAACGCACTTCTTGGCGGACGGCTCATGCACTGGATCGATCTCGCCGGCGCCATGGCTGCGCACCGCCATTCGCGCCAGCATGTGGTGACGGCTTCCATCGATCATCTGGATTTTCTCGTGCCCGTTCGGGTCGGAGATTTCGTGATCCTGCGCTCCTCGGTCAATCGCGTCTTCCACACTTCGATGGAGGTGGGAGTGAAGGTCTGGGTGGAGAATTATCGCGCCGAAGAGAGCCGTCACGTCAGCTCCGCCTATCTGACCTTTGTGGCTGTGGATGTTGCCGGGAACCGGTTGCCGGTCCCGCCCGTCATCCCTGAGACTGAAGAGGAAAAACGGCGCTACGATGGTGCCTTGCGCCGCCGCGAGATACGGCGGGCGGAATCGGCGCGTAGAAAAGAGGTTCGGAGTTAGGGAAACTCTGGTTAAGTGCCGGCAAAAGGCATTAACCACAGGGTACACAGAGGTGCACGGAGGACACAGGGGACTTAATCAGAACTTCCCTAGATACGAAACGAGTTTGCAGACACGTGAGGAAGTAAGACTTGATAAGTGATAACTGATAGCTGAGAGCCTATAGCTGAGGCCGCACTTATGGACAGCGCACTTCTCGTTCACCGTCTTCACTTCGCCTTCACCGCGACGTTTCACTATCTCTTCCCGCAGCTCACCATGGGGCTTGCACTGCTAATTGTTGTTTTGAAGACGATTGGACTGCGGCGCAACGATCCCGTGTACCACGAGGCGGCCCGTTTCTGGGGACGGATTTTTGGCATCAATTTCGTCCTCGGTGTTGTGACCGGGATTCCGATGGAATTCCAGTTCGGCACCAACTGGTCGCACTTTTCGCGATTTGCGGGCGGCGTTATCGGCCAGACCCTGGCCATGGAGGGCATGTTTGCCTTCTTCCTGGAATCGGCGTTCCTGGGATTATTCCTTTACGGAGAAAAGCGGTTGAGCCCGAAAGCGCACTGGCTGTCGGCGGTCGCAGTCTTTGTGGGATCGTGGTTGTCGGGTTATTTCATCATTGCCACGGACGCTTTCATGCAGCATCCGGTGGGCTATTCCACGGCCTCTGACGGGAGCTTGCAGCTGGCGAGCTTCTGGGATTTCGTGCTCAATCCCTGGGCCGGATGGCAATACGCGCATAACATGAGCGGAGCGGCGATCACGGGCGCGTTCATCATGACGTCGGTGGGCGCGTTCTATCTGCTCTCCGGCAAGTGGACCGCGCACGCCCGCATCTTCGTCAAGGCCGGCGTGATCGCCGGCTGCCTGTTCAGCGTGCTGCAGATTTTTCCGACCGGCGACAGACAAGGCAAAATGGTCGCCGACCTGCAACCCGTGACTCTGGCGGCGATGGAGGGATTATTTCAGGGCCAGGCCGGAGCACCATTAGTCATCATAGGTCAGCCTAACGAGCAGGAAGGCAAGATCGATAACCCGATTGTAGTTCCGAAGATGTTGAGCATGCTGACTTATAAACGCTGGAATGCCAACGTCCGCGGGCTCGATGCTTTCCCCAGGCAAGACTGGCCGGATAATATCCCGTTGCTTTACTTCACCTACCACATCATGGTTGGTCTGGGGACGTTCTTCGTCGCCGTGATGGCCGTCGCTTTGTTGCTGCTGTGGGGTGGCAGACTCTTTAATGCTCGGTGGATGCTCTGGATCCTGATGCTGGCAGCGCCTTTTCCTTACATCGCCAATACCGCGGGATGGATGACCGCCGAACTCGGCCGCCAGCCCTGGCTGGTGTACGGGTTGATGCGCACCGAAAACGGCTACTCCAAGGCCGTCTCGGCCGGTAACGGCATGTTTACTCTTTTGGGATTCATGGGCATTTACACTGTGCTTGGCATTCTGTTCCTGTTCCTGATCCGGCGGGAAATTGAGCACGGCCCTCTTGGCGGGCCCGAATCCGCGTCCAATTTGCATCCGGCGGCGGAGGCAAGGTGACGAAGGCAAGGTAAATATGGCGAGCCTTTGGTTCTGGATTGTCGCAGCAATGATCGCGGCCTATGTCGTGCTCGACGGGTTCGATCTGGGCGCGGGTGCGATTTATCTGATTGCGGCCAAGACTAACGACGAACGGCGCCGGGTGCTGCGCGCCATCGGGCCGGTCTGGGATGGCAACGAAGTCTGGTTGCTGGCTGCCGGGGGCACGCTCTACTTTGCGTTTCCTCAACTCTACGCGTCGAGCTTCAGCGGGTTCTACCTTCCGCTGACGATTGTCCTTTGGCTGCTGATTTTGCGCGGCGTCGGAATTGAATTCCGCACTCACATCGAAAGCCGCGTTTGGCAGGATTTCTTCGACGTGATCTTCAGCGTCTCCAGCATTCTGCTGGCTGTGTTTTTTGGGGCGGCGCTGGGCAACGTGGTGCGCGGAGTTCCGCTGGATGCAACCGGCTATTTTTTTGAGCCGCTCTGGACCAACTTCAAACTCGGCGCGCAGACGGGGATCCTGGATTGGTACACGATACTCATCGGCGTGATGGGGCTGGTGACCCTGGCCGCGCACGGTTCCTACTACGTCGCCCTCAAAACCGACGAGGACCTTGGCCGGCGCGCCCGCGGTTTCGCCTTGCTGTGCTGGCCGGTGCAGTTTTTTCTGACCTTCAGTGCGTTGGTTGCGACTTATTTCATCCGGCCCGATATCATGGCGAACTACGAAACGCACCCGATCGGGATACTGGTTCCAATCGTCGTTGTCGCCAGCCTGGCGGTGATGCTCTGGGCTAATCCCAAGGGCAAAGAGAAACTTGCGTTCGTAGCTTCCAGCCTGTATATCACCGGCATGCTGGTGGGCGCGGCGTTTGCGCTCTATCCCGTGGTATTGCCTGCCCGCGATCATCAATATAACCTCACCATCTACAACACCGCCGCCGGCAGTCACGGACTGAGCGTCGGCCTGGTTTGGTGGACGTTCGCCGCGGTGCTCGCGGTGGCCTATTTTGCGTTCGTTTACCGCATGTTTCGGGGCAAGGTGCAAGTGGGGGAAGGGCACTACTGAGAGCCAGTTCTCAGCTGTCAGCTCTCAGTTCTCAGCAAGACCGGGGACTTATCCGTCGTCCAGATCATGACGGACCGAAAGCTGATGGCTTTGCTTTCCCTGACGGCTGATGGCTGATGGCTTCCCGTTCCCTCCCGTATAATCGGACCATGAGCGCTCACTCCCATCAACCCGGCCAGCAACAGCCCACCCCGCAACCTTTACCTGGCGTCAACGCCATCATCGCCGTCGGTTCCGGCAAAGGCGGAGTCGGCAAGACTACGCTCTCCGTCAATCTGGCAATCGCCCTCAGTAAAATGGGCCACAAAGTGGGATTGCTTGACGGCGATGTCTACGGGCCGAACGTCCCGCTCATGCTCGGCACCAACGAGCAACCCAAGGTGATCGGCGAAAACCAGTTCGCGCCCATCAACTCGCATGGGCTCAAGGTTATCTCGGTCGGCTTCCTCAACCCTGGAGACAAGCCGCTTATTTGGCGCGGCCCTATGCTGCATTCGATCATGAAGCAGTTCCTGGGATCGGTGCAGTGGGGATTGCTTGATTATCTTGTCATCGACCTTCCTCCGGGAACGGGCGACGTTGCGCTCTCGCTGATTCAGACTGTTCCGTTGACGGGCGCCATCGTGGTCTCTACACCTTCGGACGTCGCGCTGCAGGATGCGCGCAAGGCCATCGAGATGTTCCGCCAGATGAAGGTGGACATCGTCGGCATGGTCGAAAACATGAGTTACTTCGTGTGCCCGCACTGCCAGCACGAAATCGACATCTTCTCGCGCGGCGGCGCGGAGAAGACGGCGAAACAGTTCGACATCGCCTTCCTCGGAAGCATCGAGCTCGATCCCGAGATTCGCAAATCAGGCGACGGCGGCTCTCCGTCCGTGCTCCAGGGAGAGGACTCGCCGCATGCGAAGTCGCTGTTCGCATTTGCCCGCAAAGTGGCGGCGCGGGTGGAGGAGATCAAAGCCGGGAGTTCGGAAAGCGTGATCCAGATTCAGTAGGAAGTGTCTCTTCGTCGAAGCTACATCGCGAAGAGTTTGCGTCTCGGGGGCGCCCCCGGTTTTTCCCCTGTCAACATTTAAGGCTCGACAAGCACAGTAGCTTGCGAGCTTTGCCAAGATCAACATCGCAAAATCCGCTCGCAGGCTACTTCCACACGAACCGATCGGGTTTACGCTCGCGACGGGGTCAATGAGTGTAATCGCGATGTTACAACAACGATCTACAAATCCTCGACCGACAAAAGGTCAATCTCAAAGATTAAGACGGAGTTGGCAGGAACAGGAATCTTGAAAAGCTCATTCGCTGGCATGCTTTGGTCGCGGAAACCTAAGTGGGGACTGATCCGAATCCGGCGCTCCCCCCCACCCGCATCCCAAGAACTCCCTTTGCGAGACCGGCGTAGGCTTTATGTCCACCCGCTTTGAATTTCCAAGGCGTGCCGTACGCGTATGTGCTAAGGAACATCTCTCCCTTGTTCAACGTGCCAACCGCTTGTACCGTTACGGTTTTCCCTTTCAAGGCTTCAGGACCCGTCCCTAGGATGAGTTCTTCTACCTTCAACCCGCTGATTGACCGTTTGCCCATGACGTGTTGCCAAGAAGTGTAACTGTTGCAATCAGCGTTAGCACTCAAAACCCCTCAATGAGCGCTATCGGGATGTTACGCCAACTACCGTCTTGAACTGCGATACGAGCAAGCCGCTTCGGTGAAGTTGGCAAGGGGTCAGGTCGTCACCTTATACAAGAAATATCCAATGAAACAAACACCACTGATGTAATATATTGCGACTGTCCACCAAAAGTCAGTCGGTTCCTTGGCGCGAGAGGCTAAACCACGACCATACCGTCCATATGTTTTTCCGGTGCACGTCGAAACCACAGCCGCGATAAAAAAGATGACCCCAAATACCAAGAAATAATACGGCGACTCGATTTGGCGTGAATACCAAGGCATGATGACTGTCCAACTTTTCTACTCGCGTAAGTTCCAGTATGTCACTTCGCAGCACCGACAGCCATTACAGGTGTTGTAATCAGATGGGATGAGAAGGCCGGTCTCCGACGGGATGCTGTACGCTCCCAAGTTATCGACGCGCTTTGAAGCGCAAGAGATAAAGGAGACCGGCAATGAAGAAGATTAGCACCGCAGCGGCGAAACAGACGAAGAGTTTTCACGATCACAACCTGACCATCGGTTTGGACCTCGGTGATCGTTCGAGTTGGTATTGCGTGTTGGACGAGACGGGCAGCGTGCTGCTGGAACAACGGCTGAGCACGACTCCGAAAGCCATGCGCGAGGTGTTCGGAGGCATGCCGCGTTGCCGGATTGCGCTGGAAACCGGAATGCATTCGCCGTGGGTGAGCCGACTGCTCGGCGAGTTGGGACACGAAGTGATCGTGGCGCATGCGCGCAACGTGCGTTTGATCGGAGAGAGCCGTAAGAAAGACGACCGCATGGATGCGCGAAGCCTGGCCCGGTTGGCGCGGATCGATCCGCAACTGCTGGCGCCGGTGAAGCATCGCAGCGCCAAAGCGCAAGCGGATCTGACCGTAATCCGGGCACGAGCCGGACTGGTGCGGTCACGAACGGCGCTGATCAACACGGCGCGGGGACTGGTCAAGTCCTACGGGGAGCGGCTGCGCGGCTGTAATCCGCGGAATGTGAACCCCGAGAAAGCGCAAGAGCTGAGTCCGGAACTGCAGGCCGCGTTAGCTCCGCTGCTGGCGGCTGTCGAAGCGCTGAGCGAGCGCATCGGCGAATATAACGAACGAATCGAACAGTTAGCACAGCAGAGTTATCCGCAAGTGGCGCGACTGGAACAGGTCAAGGGAGTGGGCACACTGATCGCGCTGACCTACCTGCTGACCTTGGAGGATCCGCAGCGCTTTCGCAAGAGCCGCGACGTGGGCTGCTATGTGGGATTGCAACCGGGACGGCGCAACTCGGGACAAAGCGAACCGCAGTTGCACATCAGCAAGGAAGGTGATCCGTATCTGCGAACGCTGCTGGTACAGGGAGCGCACCACATTCTGGGACCGTTTGGCGCGGACAGCGATCTGCGACGCTGGGGACTGAAACTCGCCGAGCGTGGAGGAAAGAATGGAAAGAAACGAGCGGTGATTGCGGTAGCGCGAAAGTTGGCAGTGCTGCTGCATCGCCTGTGGGTGAGCGGAGAGGTGTACGAACCGCTGCGCAACAGCAGCCAGATGATGATGCCGGCAGCAGCGTAAGTCAAAAACACGCTTAAGAAAGGAAGAGCAAAAGCCCAAAGGCCGAGTTCCGGTGACTGCGTCTAACGCCTGGCCCGACTTTCCTCGGAAGAGGAAACAGAGGTCGACAATCAGGTGGCAGCACCGGCTGAAACGAGAACACCCAACTTGCACCGAGCGCAAACCGCTCAACAAAGAGTGCGGATGGAAGGGTGGCGACAGTAGTAACTCGGCGGGGAGAAAAAACATTGTCCAACGAAAAAACAAAAGAACCCACTTGACTCCGACCGGCCTTCTCATGGAAGGCGTTAGCACAAGCTTGCGCCGTCTGTTCGCCTTTTTCGGTGTCAATGAGTGAAATCGGGATTTAACGCCAACTACCCCTGGTACTGGTTTACGGCGCATCGTGGGTTCTTTTTCTTTGTATATGCCTTGACACGTATATGCACGTTGTGGTATACGAAGAGCATGGAATCGGTATTCGAGATCATTGCGGAGCCGAACCGCCGCGCGATATTGAGCCTCCTGGTCTCTTCACAACAGTCGGTGGGAGAGATCGAGCGTCAACTTCGTATGCCGCAGCCGACCGTGTCAAAGCACCTGCGAGTGCTGCGAGAGGCCGGTTTCGTGGAATCCACGGTGGACGCACAGCGCCGTCTCTATCGACTGAAGCCTGAACCTTTTCAGGAGGTGGATGCCTGGCTGGCTCAGTTCCGCCGGTTCTGGTTGGCCCACGTAGATGCTCTCGAACGCCACCTCGACCGCATGGATGCATCAAGAGGAGCGAAAAGGAAGACAAAGAGAAAATGACCAATCGCGAGCAGTACACACCGGGCCCTGCCAACGTGGCGCAAGTACGAAAAGACCGGGCTCAAAACGGGGAAGAGAAGTGGACGCTCATTCTGGTCAAAGAGCTGCGCCACTCGCCGGAAAAAGTCTGGCAGGCAATAACCGATCCGGCGCATCTGCGCGAGTGGGCGCCCTTCGATGCCGATGGGAACCTGGGCACGGTTGGAAGCACGGTGAAGCTCACCACAGTGGGTGCACCCGGGCCGCGTGTTACCGAAACAACCGTGAAGCGAGCCGACGCTCCCAAACTGCTTGAGTACACCTGGGGTGCCTTCGATATGCGGTGGGAGCTCGAGACCACAGCTGGCGGAACGCGCCTGACGCTGGGGACCAACATCGCTCGCCCCTTCATCTCGATGGGCGCTGCCGGGTGGCACATTTGTCTCGATGTGCTGGATCACCTTCTCAGCGGAACTCCCATAGGCCGCATCGCCGGTCCCGAGGCCATGAAGTTTCCAGGCTGGCAGCGATTGAACGCCGAGTACGCCAAGCAGTTCGGCGGTTGAGGTCCCAGTTGGACCCTCAACGCGCCGGGGCGCTGAAGCGTGGGATGAGCACGATTTGCGCCCGGAAAAAATGGAGAAAAAAGGAGAAAAATATGTCTTACCTCAATTCAGTGATGACACCCCCGCAGCGAACGGCCTTTGTCGCCGCCAGTACCACCCCGAAGTCTAAGAGCATGGATATTGCGCTTTGGATCGCGCAAGCGCTGTGGGGCGTCTTCTTTTGCTTCACTGGTTTCGGCAAAATCATGTGTTACAGGCAGGAGGTGTGGAACCATACGCTCCATCAACCGGTGGCATGGTTCTCGGCCGTGCCGCAGGGTTTGTTCGTCTTCATTGGTGCCTGTGAGTTTCTTGGAGGCGCCGGTCTGATCTTGCCGGCGATGACCCGCGTCAAACCGAAACTCACGCCATTTGCTGCTATCGGCCTGACGCTGGTCATGATACTCGCGGCGGCATTTCACATCGTGCGTGCCGAGCTCAGCTTTTTCTTGCCCATCAATCTGGTGCTGGGAGCGGGCACCCTGTTCATCGCGTATGGCCGGTTGAGGGCCAGGCCCATCGCGGCGGCGGCGATCAGCACCCTCCGCATGCTTACAGGACTGGCGGTTCTCGGGGCGTTGGTTCTGGTCGGTTACATTCCGATCTGGTACCAGATGACGCACACTCGCTAGCGGAACCGGCGAATCGCTGCGGGCCAGGCGATGAAGTTCAAAGGAAGCCACTCTGTCCGTTCAATCGGGGGAAGGTGAATCTGGGGCAGACGTTTATTTTTGGGCGGACAATCAACACCACACGAGCCGATAGACTGTTAGTCTTTTTGTCAATTTGACGCTATCAGGCGTGGGTGTTGAAAAACTGCTACCCGAGAAATTCGGAAAAATAAAATCGCGTCAGGAAGCCCCACAATCGATTTTCTCGGGTCGCCCTAGACTGGGAAGTGGGTGTATAGTAACCCCCGCTCTTCCTTGACACCCTCGCCAGCGCTCCCTAGAATTCCATTAGGCGCGGTGGAGTCTTTATCTAAGCCACTGCATCTAAAGAATTTAGAGGAGCGGTTCAGCTCCGAGACTTGGGTGGGTATGCCAGCAGGGCCAGCGGGCGGACGGGAACGGGAAATCCTGACTGCTATTGTCGAGACATTCATTGCGAGCGGAGAGCCGGTGGGATCGCGGACGCTTGCTCGCTCCAGCCGCGAGGGGTTGAGTGCGGCTACGATTCGCAACGTGATGGCTGACCTGGCCGATGCTGGATTTCTGGAGCAGCCGCACGCTTCGGCGGGGCGCGTTCCTACGGCTGAGGCTTATCGCTATTACGTCGAGCAACTTAGTGGCGAGGCCCATCTCTCGCACGAGAACCAGAGCATCATCCAGGACACTTTGACTGGTGTTACCGACGTGGAGGAGTTCATGGAGCGCACTTCGCATGTGCTCTCGCTGATCTCACACAGCGTTGGGGTTACGGTGGCTACAACTGGACCTCGCAACGCGCTGGAGCACGTTTACTTTTCGCGCCTGGGCGATCAGAAGGTGCTGGCGGTTGTGGTCACGCGCTCGGGGGTGGTGCGCGACCGGGTGCTGCGGCTTGATATTCCGCAAGCGGATCTGGATTTGGCAGCTCGCTACATCAATGAAAATTTCCGTGGCTGGACGATGGGCGACATGCGCGCCGAGCTGGCCCGCCGCCTGGAACAGGAACGCAGCGAGTATGACCGGCTGATGAAGTCGATCGAGCAGCTCTACCAGCAGGGCGCTTTGGCTTCGAACGAGGGTACGCAGGCGGTGTTCGTGGAAGGAGCGGCGAACCTGGTTACGAACCTGGTTACGAGCCATATGACCGGGCAGGAAGATCGGCAGCGGTTGCAGGATATGCTGCGGACGCTTGAGGAAAAAGAAAAAGTTGTGAAGCTGCTTAGCGCTTATCTGGACACGCGGCAGGAAGCGGTGCGCGTGGTGATCGGGCTGGACGAGGCTTTGCCGGCTTCGAATTTGCAGAATTTTGTCCTCATTGGCGCTCCCGCGCGCGTGGGCGGCGAGGTGATGGGGTCGCTGGCCGTGATTGGACCTACGCGGCTGGATTATCAGCACACCATGTCGGCCGTGTCGTACATTGCACGGCTTTTCGACAAACTTTTGAACGAATCGGAGTAATGCAGCAGTATGGCGAAGAGAAACGGAAAAACCAACGGGGAGCTCGATTTGGAGCGCGAACTTCCGGCTGCGGAAGGCGGGGAAGAAGCTGCGCCTGTCTCAACTGCGGCCAAACCAGTGGAGATCAGTGCGGCATCGGAAGTGGAAAAGCTCAAGGCCGAGCGTGACGCGCTGCTCGACCGCCTGGCTCGTCTGCAGGCGGAATTCGACAACGCGCGCAAGCGCGCGGTGCGGGAACAGCAGGAATTCCGGGAATACGCCGCGGCTGATTTCATCAAGAACATCCTGCCCATCCTCGACAGTTTCGAGCGGGCATTGAAGGCTGAGGGCGACTCCAGCGACTTCCGAAACGGCATCGAGCTTATCTACCGTCAGTTTCAGGATGCGCTGCAGAAAATCGGAGTGCAGCCGATCGTTTCGATGGGGCGGCCTTTCGATCCGCGGGTTCACGAAGCCATCGAAATGGTGGATACCACTGAGGTGCCGGATCACCACGTCCTCGACGAACTACAGCGCGGCTACAAGTACAAAGACCGCCTGCTGCGTCCCGCGATGGTGCGGGTCGCCCGCAATAGCCGCGGGTGACAGGGCCCTCAGGGGCTAAAGCCCTTGTCTTTACGGGTTCTGGGCGGCGCGGCTTAAGCCGTGCCCTACCCAAAACGATTTGCGGCACAGTTTGGATTTGCTGCGCTGATTTGCTCAACTGATTTGCTTAACTGAACAGTGGGGGGAGTTTCTGGCCGCCAACACAAAACGCGATTATTACGAGGTGCTCGGTGTTACCCGTGTGGCCACCGACGTTGAGATCAAAAGCGCTTACCGCAAGCTTGCGATGACGTATCATCCCGACCGCAACCCCAACAATCCTGACGCGGAAGATAAATTCAAGGAGATCACCGAAGCGTACGCGATTCTCGCCGATAGCGAGAAGCGCTCTTTGTATGACCGCTTCGGGCATGCTGGCGTGGGCGGCAGCTCCGGAGGTGCGGCTGGATTCGATCCCGCCATCTTCCAGGATTTTGGCGACATCTTCGGCGACATTTTTGGTTTCGGCGATATGTTCGGCCAGGGCGGGCGCCGTCGCAGCCGCGCCCAGCGCGGAGCCGATCTTCGCGAAGACTTGCACCTTGAATTTGATGAAGCGGTCTTCGGCGCCGAGAGGCAAGTGAATGTCCGCCGCCATGAGACCTGCGACGGGTGCCGCGGGAACCGGCACGGCGCCCGGGAAAGCTGCAGTCAATTGCCGGTCGTGCAATGGCCGAGGGCAGGTCCGGTATCAGCAAGGCTTTTTCAGCATCGCTCGAACCTGCCCGACCTGCCAGGGCGCGGGCAGCGTAATCACCGATCCCTGCCCGAAGTGCAAAGGCGAAGGCCGCCTGCTGCGCGAGCGCGTGGTCGAAGCCAAGGTGCCGGCGGGGGTGGAGGACGGCACGCGAATTCGCTTCACCGGCCTGGGAGAGGCGGGCGCGTTCGGCGGGCCGGCGGGCGACTTGTATGTTGTCCTGCATGTGAAGGAGCACGCCTTTTTTGAGCGCGAGGGGAACGACCTGCACTGCGTGGTTCCGATCTCGTTTGCGCAGGCTGCCCTCGGCATCGAGATTATGGTTCCGACGCTGGACGGAGAACACAAGCTGAAAATCCCCGAAGGCACGCAGTCGGGGACCATCGTTTCGCATACGGAACAAAGGCGTGCCGGTGCTCAATGGGCACGGCAAAGGCGATCTTTACGTCGAGGTGCGAATTCAAACGCCCGGGAAGCTGAACAAACGCCAACGCGAATTGCTGGTCGAACTGGGAGAACTGTCTCCGGTGGAAAACAAGCCGCAGCACCGGTCGTTGTTGGGACGCGTGAAGGACATGTTTGCGTAGAGCAGTTGTCAGTTGCCAGCTACCAGTTGCCAGTGATTCGCTGGGACGATCGCGGCACGGCATGGGTTGAGTACTGGCAACTGGTAGCTGGCAACTGACAACTGGTTTATGGCACGCCGCCGCTGGATCGCTGACGAGGTTACAGGAGACACCGCTGCTTTGGTGGGCGAACATGCGGCGCATCTTGCTCGCGTGCTGCGGGCTGAGGTCGGGCAGGAGTTCGACATCGCGACCGGAGAAGAGGTTCGCCGCGGAACCATCACCACGATCGCGTATGATCGGGTTGAGTTTGCGCTCGATACGAAGCCATACCATACGAAGCCACACCATGGGCGCAGGCCCAAAGCGTTTGACGCTCCGAAGATCACGCTGGCTCTTGCCATCTTCAAGTTTGACCGCATGGAGTGGGCGATCGAGAAGTGCACCGAGATCGGGGTCGCTCGCATCATTCCTGTAATTGCGCGCCGGAGCGATGCTCATCTGGCCGCTGCTGCCGTGAAACGCCAGGAGCGCTGGCGGCGCATCGTGCGTCAGGCGAGCGAACAGTCGCGACGGTCGGCGCCGCCTGAGGTTGCAGCCCCGGTCAAAGTGAGGGATCTTGCTGCCCCCGGTGTCCTGCCGGGCGGCGCACTGACCCGCGTCGTTCTTGCTGAAGCTCTCGCCGAGTCTGAAGAGGAGACTCAGCTGGGAGACATTTTAGAATCCCAGCCAACTGAAGTCGCGCTCGCCGTGGGGCCCGAAGGCGGATGGGCCGACGAGGAGTTGGCGTGGTTTCGCGAAACGGGGTGGGCCGCGGCGTCGCTCGGCGGCACAATCCTGCGCGCCGAAACCGCGGCGATTGTCGCTACCGCACTCGTGTTTGATGCACTGCGTTGATGTGCACAGCATTCCACAACCGACCTCTGATATTCTCCGGCTAGTGACATCTCAAGTAATTTCGACTGCTTCACCTGCGACAAAGATCGTTCCCGATGAACGCCAGCAGCAAGCCATCGGACACGTTCATGGCCCGATGCTGGTGATCGCCGGCGCCGGCACGGGGAAGACCACTGTGCTCACGCAGCGCGTGGCTAACCTTATCCGCGAAGGGCACGCCCGCCCTGACGAAATTGTTGCGCTCACCTATACCGACAATTCCGCAGCGGAGATGCTGGCCCGCGTACGAGGGGAATTGAAGGGGACCGTCATCGACGGCCTGCAGGCCTGCACATTTCATGCCTGGTGCAATGGCCTGCTACAGCGTCGCGGCGCTGGTTTTGGCGTGCTCGACGACAAGGATCTCTGGGTGTACTTGCGCCGCCGTATTCGCGATCTGCGCCTTAAACACTTTGTCCGTGCTGCGAACGTCGGGCAGTTCCTCGATAGCCTGCTCGATTTCATGCGTCGTTGCCAGGACGAACTGGTCGGCCCGGCGGAGTATGCGCTCTACGTTAAGCGCCTTGAACGCGGCGAGATTGCGCTTCCCCGTGTTGCGCGCTCGAAGAAGCAAACGGAATTGGAAGAGGCGGAGATCCTGGAGCGCTGCCAGGAGATCGCTCGCGTGTTTGCCACCGTGGAAAACATGCTCCGGGAAGAAAACCTGGGCACCTTCGGCCACATGATCACCAAAGCCTATGAGTTGCTGAAGAACGATCCCGCGCGGCTCGAAGAGGAACGGGGCCGCACCCGCTTCCTGTTGGTGGATGAATTCCAGGACGCGAATTTTGCCCAGGTCGAGATCCTGTCGCTGCTCGCCGGGCCGGCGGCGAACGTTTTTGCCGTGGGCGATGCGGATCAGGCGATCTACCAGTTCCGCGGCGCTTCGAGCGAGGCCTTCACTTTGTTTATGAGGAACTTTCCCGCGGCCCGAGTCGTTGCCCTGGAAAAGAACCGGCGCTCGCTTTCGCCCATCCTCGGTTGCGCTTTTGGCATTGTGAACGAGAACCCGGCCGTGTTCGGACAGGCGTTTGGACAAACGTTCTCGCAAAACGGAATTTCAATTTCCTACCAGCGGAAGCCCCTTGCGTCACTGCGCGACGAGGAGGCGAAGCGGAAAGGAGAGATCACGGCCGCGCCGCTGGTCGAAATTGTTACCTGGAGAGATAAGGAAGTCGAGGCCGCCGACCTGGCGCGCCGAATCCAGCGGAAGCGCAAGGACAAGGATAAAGACCAGCGCTGCCGCTGGAGCGATTTTGCAGTGCTCTATCGCCAGCACAACCATCGCGACGAACTGGTTCAGGAACTTGCCGAGCGGGGCATTCCATTCTCCATCGAAGGTCTGGACGTCCTCGACACTCCCGAGGTCCGCGACGTGGTGGCCTGCCTGACCGCGGCTGTTTCTCCCAACGATCATGCCAGCTTGTTTCGCGTGGCGGCGCTGCCCCAGTTCGGCATCAACCCAATGGAATTGCGGGCGGCGATGAGGGCGGTGCGGAGGCAGGAACTTGATCTCCGGACGGTGTTGGGACGGCTCGCTGGTGGTGCGGCGGTGCTGGAAAGCGTAGAGAAGATCCACCGCGAAGTGAAGCAGGACGGAGTTCGCGCGGGCGATGCGGTGAGCGCTGTGATTCGGCACTTCGATCTGCAGCGGTCGGCTTTGATGGACGCCTTCGTGAAGTTTGTGGATTCATGGCAGACGAAAGCGATTGCCGAAACTGGTAGCCCTTCCGAATTCCTCGAGTACCTGGATTATTTTGTGCAGGCAAGAGGTACGATTCCGCTTCCCCGTAGCGAGGACGACGCGGTGCAGCTTCTGACCGCCCACGCTGCCAAGGGACTTGAGTTCCAGCATGTGGCCATCATTCGCGGCTCGTCCGTTTCGTTCCCAACTGCATACCATGAGCCGCTCATTGCTTTTCCTCCGGAACTGCGACGGGCGGCCACGTCTTCGCCTTGTGCCGTGTATGACGACAAGACACTGCACGAAGAAGAAGAGCGCCGCCTGTTCTATGTGGCCATGACGCGCGCCAAAGACACACTGGCGATCTACGCGCACCAGGGGCAAAGCAAGAAGGATCCGAAGCCGACCAAGTTTCTGCGGGAGTTCATGGTTCACCCGGCTTACAGAAAGTTCTGGTCCAGCCATCCGGCGGCGGCGGTGCAGGATAGCTTGTTTGCCGAGGAGGAACAGAGAATCGCGGTGCCGCAATCGAACGTTGCCGCATGGCTGCTCATGCCGCCGTCGGCGAACTTCGTGACCGGACTGAGCGCGTCGGCCATCGAAATCTATGAAGAGTGTCCGCTGCGCTTCAAGCTCGAACGGGAGTGGAACCTGCCGCGCGATGTGCCCGCATCGCTGCACTACGGGGCGGCCATGCATCGCATTTTGCACAGCTTCTACGATGCGCAACGCTACGGACGGGAGATCGGCGACGACGATTTGATTGAACAGTTCCGGTCCGACTTGGCTTCCGCGGGCATCGCCGACCGCTATCAGTATGAGCTGTATTTGCGGCAGGGAATGGAGCAGTTGCGGCAATTTTTCGAGTGGGCTCGCGGCGCCGAGCCGCCCGAAGTCATCGAGACCGAATGCAGATTTGAGTTGCAGGTGGGCTCGGCGAAGGTGGCCGGACGTGTGGATCGCATCGATCGCACGGGCCCGGACTCGGTTGCCATCGTGGACTACAAGACGGGCAAGCCGAAGTCGCAGGAGGACGCCGACGAGAGCCTGCAGCTTTCCCTGTATGCGCTCGCGGCCAGGGAAACGTGGGGGAAGCGGGCCGACCGCTTGATCTTCCACAATCTCGAAAACAACATGGCCGTCGACACCACGCGGACGGACGCCGAGTTGGAAGCGGCGAAGCTGCGCGTGCAAGAAGTGGCGGAGGGGATCGCGCGGGGGAAGTTTGCTGCAAAGCTCGGGTATCACTGTGCGTTTTGTCCCTATCGCAATCTTTGTCCCGCGACCGAGAAGACGGTCGCGGCTCCGCAGAAAAAGTCGGTGTCTTGCGTCAACTAGAGGCCATCTCATCACGAATCGAAGGGGGTAAACTGCCACGGCCCCAGGGGCTAAAGCCCGCATCTTTATTGGCTCTGGACGGCACGGCTGAAGCCGTGCCCTCCCCGAAACCATTGATGAGACCAGCCCTGGTTTGAGCAGAAGGTTGTCGTGCACGGGAACAAGCGGAGTCGTGTTGGGAATCTGGAAAACGGCGCAAAAAACTTTGGGGACGCTCATCGCGTCCCCTTTGTCGTTGCCTGTTGCAGGTGCTTAGTGCTTTTTGCTGCTTTTCTTCTTTGCTTTCTTCTTGGTTGCCATGGATCTATTCTCCCTTTCCATTCTTCATGGAATTTCGCAACGGTGTTTTGTTGCAACTGATTGATGTATAGAGTCAATGCAGAACGAAGTCAAGAGAAAAATGATTGAAACGGGTGCGTGCAACGCTGTACCAAAGTCACCAGCGCGACTCGCGCGCGAAGAAAAAGTCGAGTGACATCACAACTCGCTCTCACTTGTTCTCCCTTCACGTTGTTTCTGCCGCGCGCACGTTTCAGCCGGACGCTTCGTTCGGGCGCCGGGCGCGGTGGCGCGTCGCGAACCTCGCGATGCTTGTCACGCTCTATGAGGAGGGACGATTTTCGAGCGACGCAAGGGCCAGCAGAGCCCGTGTGCTTGTTACCTTGATTTATGAAATGATTCGCCGCGACGTGCACAGCGGGATTGCTTCGCTGTGTTTGGGCGGGGGGAATGCGGTGGCGATGGCGGTGGAGCGACAAGATGGCCTAGAACCCGGTTTTGAGTGCAATCGCGATTTTGCAACAGTCTCCAAGTCAATGTGGACGCACTCTAAGAAACACGACTCCACCGAGGGGCTGTGAATCGTAGATTGGTTTCAGCACATCTGGCACTCCGTACCACATAAACTGAGCACCGATGGCCGTCGACAGATGCGGAATGCGACCGACTTCGCGGTCGTACCCAACCGTGTACGCCTGAACACGGGTGAAGTATCGTTCCGTGAAGCCGGGCGGCAGTGGATTCTCACCCACCAAGAGTTCATTCGTGCGGTCAACATTCTCGATGCGAGTCCATGCATAGTTCCTGTGCAAGAATTGGAGCGTGGATTCCAACAAATAGCCGTTCCCGATGTTTCCGTCCGACAAGCTTTGATTCCGGCCCCATAGGAGCATCGACGTCCAGTTCCCGTTGCGTATCGGTCGGTTGTACATCAGTGATGCCGTCATGCGTCGAACGTCTTCGTTTGGGAACAGCACCTCCGGGCTGTGAAGTTGGGCAATCGAATACTGAAAGCTCCAATTTAGACCCGGATTCACCGTTATGCGGGTTGACCAAGAATCAATCGGGCCGGATTGGATGCTCCAGCGAGATTCATTCGGTTCGCGTCCGTGAAACCCTGACGCTTCTAACCGAACGCTCCCGTGTGTTATCCCGACCGTGATTACATCGTCGGCGATGTGTGTCGAATCTTGAAGATGGTGTCCAAGTGGTGCGATGGGGTCTTCTGCTGCGGACGCTCGGTGGGGATAAGCGATTGGCCCCATAGCAGGGTCACCCACAGGGGCACCATAGAAGGACAGCATTGTCTTTTCGCCCAGCTTGTAGTCGTACAAGGCGGCAAGTTCCATAAAGAAATCGTGCGGGTGTTGGCCGTCCACAATCGGAAGACCGTACGCGGTTTCACCCTGCTGGAACAGTTCAGGGTACCGTCTTTGGGAGATCGTCGCTGGTTCTAAACTCAGCATAGCTCGCGGGGTGAAAGTGCCATTGCCAAGCCTCCGTTGAGCCATCGGCATGAGCCAACTTGTGGAGAACAGTTTGTCCCTGCCACGCGGGCCGGACTGCTGAATGTCATTGAGAAATGCGACGCCGTGGAACATGAACGTCCAACTACC
Organism: uncultured Acidobacteriaceae bacterium; assembly: GCA_963779995.1. Taxonomy (GTDB): domain Bacteria; phylum Acidobacteriota; class Terriglobia; order Terriglobales; family Acidobacteriaceae; genus Acidiflorens. Next base: position 46,168 of record CAVZZY010000007.1, read on the forward strand.
CTTGGTCGTCATGAGCATTTCAAAGGGCGTGGAGTTCGGCTCCGCATCTGTGCCAGCAGTCGCGTGCTTTTGCAGAAGTTCAACGAGAGAATGGGACTCCATGATCATCGTCTGATCTTTGCTCCCGCTCATGTTCGGCATCGTTTGATTCGGCTTCTCTTGTGTCGGCATGTCCATGTCTTGGTGAATATCCTGTCCAACCGATAGCCCGACCGAAAAAAAGAAAGCCAACAAAATATTACGTATCGAACGCATCCGTCACCCCTAAGCGTGATTGAAACTGATTTGAAACGGTGCCTCGGCGTGCGGATTCCTCCGAACGCAGAGACAAAACTGTTGTTGTGGTTCCTCGTTTCTAGACGCGAAGGAGGGTCGTAATCGGGGGAGAGCTTGAAGAAAACGATGGGGTAAAAAACAGCCGTTCGTATGAGCGATTGCCTTTACCAGGTTCAGTCACAACATACGATGAGAAGTCGTGCAATCTTTGGTCGGGTGAGTACGTTTCAACAATCGAAGGGTTGTGACTCACCACGCAACACTGATGACTTGTTGGTGTGCGGACAGGTTGGCCATGATTGTGGCACGGGGCTGGGATCGCCGATGCCGCAGTAGTCGATGGCCAAAGCATTTGGCTGCCCAACAGCGCTGCGGAGCACAGCAGAAAGACTGCGACGAGTTTGGAGCCGAACCGAGTCACTACCCCGATATGATGCAGGAAAAATTCGCCAGTTGCAATCATCCGAGCGTGAAAAGTGGGTTTCGAAACCATGCGTTTACACTCACGACTGCCGGAGCAGCCCCGCCTTACTTGGCGGCCGTTCCCGATTCTGCCACTGCCACCGGCAGCGTGATCGTGAACAGCGCGCCTCCATCCGGGGAGGTTGCTGCTTCGATGTTTCCTCCGTGCTCGCGCAGGACGGTCTTGCAGATGCTCAGTCCGAGGCCGGTGCCGCGACCGGGGCGCTTGGTGGTGAAGAAAGGATCGAAAATGTGCGCCAGGTTTTCGGGCGCGATTCCCGGGCCATCGTCCTGAAACACAATCCATACCGAGTCGGGTTTGCGTCCGATGCGCACGCGGATCGTGCCTTTCTCGCGGCTTTCACGGATCGCCTGTTCGGCATTCAGCAGAAGATTCAAGAAGACCTGCATCAGTTGATTGGGATCGGCCATGATCGCGGGGATCGCCGGTTCGGGCAGGAAATCCACCGTGATGTTGCTCTTGCGCAGCGGATACGCCTGCATCTGCACGGTGCGTTGCACGAGTTCGTTGAGATTGGCCTGGCTGCGTCCCGGAGCCGGGGGGCGGGCGAAGTATTGCAAGTTCTGGACGATTTCGGCGGCGCGCCGCGCCTCCCTGTGCAGATCTCTAATCTGCTTGCTCGCGGATTCGCTGGCCTGGGATTCCTGCAGCAGTTCGGCATAGCCCAGGATGGCGGTCAGGGGGTTGTTGAGCTCGTGGGCGAATCCGCCGATCATCTGACCCATGGCTGCTTGACGCTCGCTCTGAATAATCTGCTGTTCCAGTTTTTTCTCCATCGTTACATCGCGGAGGGAGATGATCACGCCTGCCGGCTTGCCCTCGGCATCCAGCAGAGGACTTGCAATGCCCAGCATGGTGCGCCAGCTGCCGTCGCGGTGCCGGGAACCGTATTCACGTGAGGTCCGTGAACTCTCGCCGGTTGCGACGGTGCGGTAGAGTTCGGCCAGTTCCGGTGGAGCATTCTCCGTCTCCGCGACGTTCTTGCCCATGAGATGTTCCGGTCCGTACCCGAGGAGCTCGGCGATACGCGCGCTCACGAACGTGTACTGCCCCTTCAAATCGAGCACCAGAATCAGATCCGGAAAACTTTCCAGCAGATGCCGGCGGAATTCTTCCTGCCTCCGCAACTGTTGTTCCAGCGTGCGCTTCTCGGTGACATCTACCAGAGTGCCCTGGTAACGGACAATCCGTCCGGCTTCCATCACACCGCTCGAGGTATCCACGCACACCGCGACTCCGCCATCTTTTCTTCGCAGTCGAACCTCGCGAGTGCGGGTGCGACCGCTCTGGCTTCCTCCGCGTCCCAGAACCGGATCGCCACCAGCATCAACATTCAGCTGTTCCGGGGGCAGGTTTAACAAATCTTCTTTGCTGTCATATCCCAGGATGGAGACCAGCGCCGGGTTCACCTCGAGCAGCTTGCCTTTCGAATTGCTGATGTACACGCCTTCCTGCAGAGATTCGAAGAGCTGCGTGAAGCGCTGCTCCTTCTCGTGGTGTGCGGTGACGTCGCGCGCCAGCACACTGGCCCCGGTGACCTGGCCGCCCTTGACGATGGCGTTGACCACGCAGTCGTAGTAAAGCCGCCGGGGATCGTTCTTAAGGCAGACCTCGACCACTCCCGACCAGTTCCGCTTTTCCAGAAACCGTGGGAGGCCTCCGGTCGCCTGCGCATGCAGCGGTGAGCCCAGGAATTCCTCAAGTTTGTGACCAACCAGATGAGAGTAAGGAACGCCGAGAATTTCCGTAATTCGCCGGTTTACCGTGCGCAGGGTTCCATCGAGCGAGATGGCGAGCGCGGCGTCATCGAGAGAATCGATCAGCTCCTTGAAGTTGCGCTGCGAGCGCATAATCAATTGGCCTAACTGATCGAGCTGCTCTTCGGAGGGTGTGACGCCCGCCCGATTCTGAAAGTCGTTTAGAAGCTGCTTGAGCTCCACAACCTCGCGTTTGCGCCCGAACGCATAGGCGGCAAACAAGACGGCGAGCGCGAAGAGTCCGGCGGGAATAGCCCACAGCCGGTAAGGAAGGTCTTTCAGTTGTTGCCACGACAACGCTGCTACTGCCGCCGCAAACAGAACGAGCAGGCCAAGCGCCCACCGCCACAACCGGCTCTCCTCGTGTTCCAGTCGGTTCGCCGGACCGGACCGGGCTGAAGGGGCATCTTCGTCGGGCATTGAGGGACTCCCCTGGCGCAAAAACGTTATCCGCCATATTGCCCCTAGCCTAGCACCGAAAGCGGCGGTGCACGACAGAAGGTTCGAGCACGTTCCATCACGGTAAAGGGGTGATGACCATCACAGCGGACCGGTTTGGCACTGACTAGGATGGCGGTAAGGATCTCCCATCCGCGCTGTCCTCTTCGTGTGCTCACTGGTGTCCTCTATGCTCTATAAAACCCTGAGTGCCGCCGTTTACGGCATTGACGCCAACATCATCGAAGTGGAAGTGGATGTCTCGGGCGTCAAGATGAACGAAGACCACTTTCATACTGTTGGCCTGCCCGATGCTGCCGTCCGCGAGAGCCGCGACCGGGTCCGCTCGGCACTGAAAAACTGCGGCTATGATATCCCGCCTACCCAGATCACCATTAATCTGGCGCCGGCTGACATTCGCAAGGAAGGTTCCGGCTTCGACCTGCCCATGGCGCTCGGCATCCTTGGCGCATACGGAGGGCTGAATAAGAAGGAGGTGCCTGACGCGCTGTTTGTCGGCGAGCTTTCTCTCGACGGAAGGGTGCGTGGAGTGCGTGGCGCTTTGCCGATCGCGATCGAGGCTCGTCGAACGAAAGTGAAGCGCCTGGTCGTTCCCGAAGTCAACGCTCGCGAAGCCGCCATGGTCGGTGACGTTGAGGTGTACCCGGTTAAATCATTGCTGGAAGTCATTCATCTCATTAATTCCGGCAACGGCGTCTCCCGCTTGCAGGTGGACACCGATCAACTGCTCTGCCAAGCGCAGCACTTCCCGGTGGATTTCAAAGACGTCCGCGGCCAGCAGACCGCCAAGCGCGCCCTTGAAGTCGCGTGCGCCGGCGGTCACAACATTCTGATGATTGGGCCTCCAGGATCTGGAAAAACGATGCTGGCAAAACGAATGCCGACGATCCTGCCGCCGTTTACTTTCGAAGAAGCGCTCGAGACCACCAAGATTCACAGTGTCGCGGGGGTGCTCGATGCGCACGCCGGACTCGTCGGCCTGCGACCTTTCCGCGCGCCTCACCATACCATCTCCGACGCGGGTCTGATCGGCGGCGGTGCGATTCCGCGGCCGGGCGACGTTTCGCTGGCTCACAATGGGGTGCTGTTTCTCGACGAATTTCCCGAATTCCCGCGCAACGTTCTTGACGTCATGCGCCAACCGCTCGAAGACGGTTGTCAGTGTAACAATCCCTAAGCCCACCGAAATCCGCTTGCCAATCAATTGGTGAATCTTGCCAAGTTATTGATCCCAAAATGGTTAATAACCGGAGGAGCCGGCACAGCCGTGCAGTTTGCTACCAAATTGCTACCAAAAACTGGGCAAGTGGGTTCGGGGGCTGAATCGTGGGGGATCGGCCCCTTCACTGACGCGCTAGGTAGAGATCTCTTTCACCCCGGCGCCACCCTCGCCGGCAGCAACCTCCTTAGCACATTCCCGATCACCAAGGGCTGATGCTCTCCCGCACTTCCGACCAATGTGTATGACCGCTCAAACCCGTTTGGTCCCAGGATCTTCATTTCCCAACCGTCGTCGGCGCGAGAACCGACGATCGACACCCGCCAGTCTCCCGGCCTGTCACTCAGAGCGTGCTCGACCAGCGCGCGGACTTCAGCTCCGACGCCAGGATCGCCTGTGTTGTGCAGTTCGATTGAGACAGCCATCTGGGTCTATTCTACAAACACGCTGCCGCATGCGGTGAACGCTGCCCACTCTCTGCCCTCCGGCGATGTTGATCTGTATGCGCTTTTCGGCTGACTGCGGTTAATCGGTGCGGGTCAGCTCCGTTGCGGCATCGAGTGCGGCGGCCGGTGCCAGCGGCAGATCCTTATTTTCGGGGACGAGCCCTTGACCAATACAGTGTCAACGCTGTGTCCTCGGTGTTTCGCAACCACTCCTCGACGTCTTTTGCTTGGAAAGGGCGGTCCTCAACCTCCAGGTCACGATTGAGCAACTCGGTGATTTCGCCAGCGGTGCTCGGCTTCCTAATTTGGTTCAACGCTCGCAAAATGTGCTCGCTCAGACAACGACTCGAATTCGGAATCTTCTTCATCGCTGGTTCCACCGTCTCGAAGAACTGACCAGCCAAATCCTGCGGTTTCCCGTGGAACCGCCCGTTGCGACGGTAATTAGGAGGAGGGAGAACGCTTGGGGAAAAGGTAAAGGCTGTGACATTGGTTATGCTCTAGCCATCAGCTCTTGCGAGGGAGCCAACAGCGTGGAGACATGCACCGTCACAGCCCTTGATGCGATCACCGCTTTCGCGGTCCCAAACCCCAACTGCCCCTCGCAGAGCCGTCGGTTTTTTCAGGTCTGGCCGCTCTTCGGGTTGCCCCGCTGAGCTGATCACTCAGCCTACTTCGGAGTGGCAAAAGTTTAATTAAGCCAACCCTTTCAGCCGTCGACGGCAGCAACCTTAGAGATTTGCTTGAAAAATGTCAACGCCCGTTTTCGGTGCAATCGGCTTGGCCGTCATCGATCAAAGACCACAAATGCAACCCTTTGAATCATTACTGCTTAATGAATGGGGGACTAATTTCTTCCCAGTTTCCCACAGGAACATCCACAGGTGCTCGATGTTCCGCTGCCCCTAACACCAAAGTGATGCGGAAGCCCCGCCCTGATAGCGACCAGCAAAGTAGGGCAGCAGACGGGCCAGGAGCGCCCGAACCCTGTGCGGGGATTTTGGGACACCTCCCCGAGCCAATCAGGGCTCCATAGCAGGCGTCAACTTCCGCCGGGGCAACCTGCGAGGATTCAGATTGTGAAGTAAGCGCTGGTACCGCAGGTCTTACATTGGACCCGGTCTCGGCTCTGTACTAGCACGGAGCTGACGGATCTTCTTTTGGACCTCCGCGAGGTATTGCCGCGCCTGCTCGCGCGTCTTGATTGAACGCACCCGCTCCAGAATGACCGTCCGTTGCCCTGGCGACATTTCAAGGTCCTGGCGCAGAGCCGATTGGAGAATCACCGGCAGGGTGCCCTGGTCGACAGTCTCATCCGGTCTGGAGGCAACCTTCGCACTCAAATCCGGGACACTCATCTTCATCACTGCCGGTCTGGCCTGAACGGTTGCGGGCGACGCCAGAGTTGTGGGAGTGTCGGGCCTCGGCGCATTCAACGAGAGGAGCGCATCGAGACGATTAGCCTTGGCATCGCGTTGGGTCAGAGGGTTAATCCCAAAGAAAGCCTCGATCGTAGCGGTTATCGAAGCATGGTCATACAAGCGATGATCAATCACATTTTTCGGAACCAGTGGCGAGATGACAACGGCTGGGACACGAGGCCCATACTGCTGGAACGTAAAGCCGTATTGACTGTGTTTATCCTGCGGCGTTGTATCACCTGGCGCCACTGCACCCGGGGGAACGGCGTGATCGTAAAAACCGCCGTGTTCATCCCACGTGATGATCAAAACACTGCTATTCCAATGCGGAGAGTTACGGATCGCTTCGTAGGTTTCCTTGATTAATCCCTCGCCCAGCGTGATGTCGGTGAGCGGGTGCTGCGAAGTGCTGTTCTTGTAGTCGTTCGTGACATCGTAGCTTGGCTCAAGGAACACATAACTGTACGGATAGGTTGGCTGGCCAAGATCGCTAGCGAAATTGCTGTAGTGCCGGATGTCAAAGAGGCTGATGCCCTTCAGGGCGGCGACCATGGGAAAATCGTCGCCCGCGTATAGACGCCGCGATACCCCCTTCTTTTTCAGTGCATCGAAAATGCTTCCCGCCTTGAACTGGAACCCTCCAATCGTCTCCCATTCCACGATTTCTTCCGTGCTCGGACTGTGGTCAAGCCCACCGGAAGAAGCCGCGTGAACAAACATGCGGTTCGGCCACGTGGGACCCGGCATGGATGCGTGCCAGTTGTCGCAGACCGCAAATTCCTGAGCCAAGGCGACCAGTACTGGCAGCTGCTCGGGAGCAAAACACTTCATGACCTCGCCCGGGTCCGCAGCGCCGCCACTCGCCACGTATGAGGCGACGAACCCGGTGTTGTTGATGGCTGGGTATGCGCCGCCAGCGGGGTATGTCGCGTCCGGACCGCAAAGCTGCTCCAGCACATTTGTGAACTCGTGCCCCGGGTCGACCGGCATCACGTCATCGGCGCCTCTACTTACGCCGTACACGCGGCCATTGAAAGTGTTTGCTTCGCTCCCAGTCAGGCCGTTGATCTGTGTTGAACTGCCGTTCGCGGCGTCCTGCCCTGTAATGCCTGAGAAACCGAGCATGTGATCAAACGCTCGGTTCTCCAGCATGAGGACGAACACGTGTTCGATTAAGTTAGCCACTTTCATTCCGCTTCGTGCGGGGCTGTGCACACAACGCTTTCCTTCGGACCCTATATGTTCTCGCTAGACGGCTGGGTTCTAAGTTTTGTTCGCCGGCACGGTGCTCAGCCACTCTAAGTCAGTGAGTTGATGCAATCCGAATTAAATCGAGGCGTTCATTGTCGTCCAACAAACATGGAGTTCTGTCGGAGCACTGTTTGCACACCTCAACAAAGTGTCGCCCGCACAGTGCCACTCCTCGTGGCTTACCCTGTGTCGATTCGATCACTACTACTCGGTACGGCACGTCGCAACATTGGCCGCAATGATCATAGCCTTGCAAGGAGATATGGAGTTTACCTAACCACGGGTTAACGCATCCCCGGATACTTTCGCCGGTGCTCGGCGTCCAATCGCCTCCATTTTCGGTTATTGCGTTCACAGGGACAATGCTAAACACTCGGCGACGGCTTAACCGTGATGAGCGTCACACCGCCGTGGCTCTGGGGGTACATGCACCGCTGAGGAGATAGCGCTCGCCGCCCGCCTCTAACGCCGGTTCGCCTAAAGCAAAAGCAAGAAGCCAGAGCAGCAGTGCCGCTCTGGTCGGTTCTTTTCTAGCCTATCCCTCAAGCCGTCACGGCTTCTACGAAGTGCTGGCAAAGGGAGGTTAGTCCCGCGTTCCGAAGCACGAGAACGGCTGCTTTCCTTTGTCCATAGTCGCCTTCGACGTAAACGGTCATGACGATCCAGCCGCTTGACTGGCATCCTTGTGCATGTGGACTTTGCGGAAATGCTCACGGAACAGGCTTTCTAGTTTGCTGTGCTGCTGTTCGGCTGGGCCAAACATCAACCATTCATGCCGCAGGTGGACCTTGCGACGGGAAAGATCATCGGGGCGGAGGCTCTGCTCCGCTGGCGCCACCCGGAACTGGGTCTGGTCCCACCCAACAAGTTCATACCGATCGCGGAGAACAGCGGACTGATCACCCCTATCGGCGAATGGGTGCTCAGGACTGCCTGCGCCCAGGCTCGGCAATGGCAAGACGAGGGCCTTCCCGCAATACCCGTTGCGGTGAATGTGTCAGCGGTCCAGTTCCGCCAGGACCGCTTCCTCCAGGTCATCACGAACGTGCTGGACGAAACCGGTCTCCCCCCACAATGCCTCGAACTGGAGCTTACGGAAGGACTGCTCCTCTCCAACTCAGATGTAATGCTATCGATGTTGCAGGAGTTAAAAGAGAGGGGGTTGAAGCTGTCCATCGACGATTTCGGGACCGGATATTCCAACCTTAGCTACTTGCGAAACTTTCCTGTCTACAAATTGAAAATCGATCGTTCGTTTGTGCAGGCCATGACGGTGAGTCAGGACGACGCTGTCATCACAAGCACGATCATCAACATGGGGAGGAGCCTTAATCTCACTAGGAATCAAGCCGAACTTATTCTTGAGATGTGGTCTTTCCCTGATTCAGAAGCTCTAGCAGACTGCCTCGAAAAGCACTTTCTCGGAAGTTGGGTGACGAAGCGCCCAAGCTCGGGTGTCCTCAGCCTTGTAGACCACACCAATGCCGCCACCACCCAGCTTCTCGATGATGCAGTAGTGCGAGATGTTTGGCCGATCACTGGCGGGAAATGTTACGTCTCTTGATCTGGCAAGTCAACGAAAGCCGTGGAATCTCGAGGGAAGTTCACCAGGGATTTCAAGCTGGATGTGGCAGCGTGTCATTTCCATGCGGCCACAGCGATTGCCAGATAAATCGAAGGCACCTTCGACCCCATCGGGTGCAGATAAGTCGTCAACTCGCCACGATGATGGATGCTGTGATTGTTCAGGACTCCCAGGTAGAACGCCGCCGGGAAGTTGAAGGTGAAAAACGGGATTGGTGTCGCCAACTGTGTGGCCGACAGAGCGCGAACCCGATTCAAGCCGCGTTTCATATTGCGGTCATACCAATCCACCAGTTCCGCGACCGTCTTGGGTTTGTCTGCCTCCGCCCCGCGGGCCACGTCGAGTTTCAGATCGGCGATACTGTTCAGGAAATGGACGTCGGTGCTTGCGATGTGCCAGGCCAGTTCCCAGGCCGTGCGCGCGTGGGGATATGGCTTGTAGTCCCTTTTTCCGTCAGGGACGGCAGCCAAAACTCTCTTGGTAATTGCGACTTCTCGGGCAAGGCTATCCAGCATCATGGCGCGATAGCCCAGGACAAATTCAGACGTGGGAACGGACATAACGGTTCTCCTTCAAAGCCTGTGGGCCTTGAGCTACGTCCTCGGGCAGAAACTTCAATGCGACAAAACGGTGGAGACGATGTCCTCAGCCTTGTAGACGACACTCATGCCGCTGCGCAACCTCTCGACGATGCGAGTGCGAGATGGTTTGGCCTATCACTGGCGCGAATCTTACGTCTGCGAAGCGGGCAAGTCAATGAAAGCCATGGAGTTGAGAGTACCTCCATAGGATAGTTGGCGAAAAATCTCGATTTCACTCATTGACCCGGTAAAAGGCGAATGGAAGGCGCAAAGTTGTGCTATCGCCTGTTTACAGCAACTTCTTGATCCTGACGCAGGTTTCAGGATCGCAGGCTCTCTTTTTCAGCGGTTTTCGGCCCTTCCATGAATTTCCCGACAACCCGGCTGGACAAATTTGTTGAACCAGTCGTTGGCGTTGATGATTCGTCCATTCCACCAGTAAAGTGCGTTGCCGTGAAACTCGTTTGCACCAGACTTCGTAACGTAGTTCACATTGGCGCCAGCAAATCGACCATACTGGCCAGAATAACCATTATTGACCACCGTCGCTTCCTGAACTTCGTTCAGGCCCAACGTTAAACCCGTTGCTCCCGTAATGGTTACGTTGTAAACCGGATCGTTCTGATCCATACCGTCCAGAGTAAACAGGTTCGAGGTCGCCGGAAGGCCGTAAGTGGCAAAGTTCCCAGCACCCCTCATCCCTGTTTTTTGAGTGTTCATTACCGCCCCTGGCGCGGTCTGCGCCACAGCCGTTAGATCATTGCCGGGGTTCGGTACGTCTTCGAGTTGAACTGCGCTGAAAACAGTCGCGAGGTCGGCTTTATCCGTCTGTAGGACCGCGGCATCCGCTTTAACATCAACCGTCGTATTCGCCGAACCCACTTTCAGCCTGAAGTCAGCCGAAGCAGTCTGACCTACCTGAATGGTCACCGTCCGACTGGCGGCTGCAAAGCCAGGCATCGTAACTGTTATCGAGTATCTGTCAGGAGCTAGAAAAAAGAACCGATACACTCCTTCTCGATCCGTCTTGGTTGAGCGGACGGTTCCTTTGGAGTGGTCTTTGATCTCGAGGTTCGCGTTTTGCAGAACAGCGGTGCTCGAATCGGTGACGATGCCGGTCAAGCCGCCAGAGATAGCAGTTTGACCCGCGAGCTCCACGGATGGGAACACCACTGCAAGCAAGACCAACGAGAATAGATATTGCGACCGCACTCCCATCGAACCACCCCAACTGGATCCGATTCAGGCAGGGCTCGACACGACTAAATGTGGCATCATACCTCGAATTGCCTAGATTGCGCACAGCTTTGGTCGGTTCTCCCGCATGGGATCTGGCTAGTTTTGGGGCCGCCTTTCACGGGCGTGATACGAGAGTTTCGAATGCCGGAGAAGTGAGCGCATCAAGTCGCTGGTGATAACGTGCTGATCCCTCGCTCCTTGGACAACGGGAATTGGAGGAGCGGCATTCGTTGCCCCGCTGGCTTCAAACAAGCTGTAATCGCAGCCATCGACGTCTTGGTGATTCTCATCGCAAGGGACGAGCAGGTATGCATGCTGGTCACCGTTAGTCAGTGTCCCTTGCGCAACGATTTCCCCACGTTCATTGAGGCCGACAGCAGCATCGAGCTCTACGTTCCCATCAAGCGGTACGATCAGTGCGTTCAAATCTGCCATCGAACCTCGCTCCCACAAGAACGCATGCTCATAGTTGAAATTGTCGTCTTGCGTGGCGCCAACGACCTGTCGCCTCGAATTGACGGCAAAGGCTTCACAAAATCGTTTCGCAATGTCGCGATCAAGCGAGATGGGCATACAATGGTGTCGTTTTCGAGGTCAAAGAAATTCCGGTTGATTGGAGAGACTCTTATGGCTAAGGTGCGGTTCACGATTTTCTTGACGATGGCGTTGTCGCTCTTGCTGCTGGGAACGGCGGTGGCGCAGGGGCCGCGCGGCGAGGGCGAGTACTTGATTCTTAGCGCGCAATATGGCTCGGAGTACCACCATGTGGACGTCACGGGCCGACTGAAGGAATTGGCGCGTCATGACCTGACATTCCGGTTGGACTTCCGCACGTTCGGCGTGGACCCCGATCCGGGACATCAGAAGGCATTGCGGATTTATGCGCGTGGTCCGAATGGCCGGGAGCGCATGTTCGAGTATCTGGACGGCAGCATCATTGACGGAGCGCAGTTCCGGGGCTGGGGCCGTGGCGACTGGGGCAACGGGGGCTGGAGCGGCAACTGGAATGGCGCCGCGGCCGGCGAGGGAGAGTTCCTCATTCTGAACGCGCAGTATGGCACGGAGCATCACCATGTGGATGTCACGAACCGGTTGAAGGAACTCGCGCGTCATGACCTGACATTCCGGTTGGAGGTCGGTACCTTCGGCGTGGACCCCGATCGGGGACATCAGAAGGCGCTGCGGATTTATGCGCGTGGTCCGAATGGGCACGAGCGCATGTTCGAGTTTCTGGATGGCAGCATCGTTGACGGATCGCAGTTCCGGGGCTGGGGCCGTGGCGACTGGGGCAACGGTGGCTGGAGCGGGCGATGGGAAGGGGAAGAGCGCGAGAGGCAGTGATAAACGAGTTCGCCAGCGTCCCTACGCGAGCTGTTAAGAATCCGCGCCCAAGATATACGTGACCTCGGTCGTTTCCATTGGCGAGTAGGCTCGCAGCAGTCTCCGTTGGCTTCAGGCAATCTTCTTCTGCTGCTGTGCCAGCGAAATAGGCGGACTTGCTACAACTTCTGCGAGCTTGGAATCGAGGACCTCATTGCTGAGCGAACGCGGCTCTATCCGCCACCCGCTCAAAGTAGCGGCGACATTAAAACTCATGACGCGGCCACCCATCCTGCGACCAAGAGGAACGATATCGTGTCAATGTACCATCCAAGGCCGCTGAAGGCAGCCAAGCAGCACATTGACACAGAAGGTCTACCGGATTCAGTTGCGCGTTGCGGTGCGAGATTGGCAGCAGCCACGGTTTCCCACGCAGGGATTCGCGACCCTCCTTTAAGGACGAGCGGCACAATCGCTAAAGCCGCAACTGAGTCCGCCCACGCCGCGAGCCAAACGGTAGTCTGTATCAACAGGTCGTCTTTGGCTTCTGCTTCGATTTGGCGCGAACCTTGACCGTCTTTGACACCAGCGCGTCTGACAGTTCATACGCTTCCTGAAGCCACTCGGTCATCGCTGCCTCCACTTCATCGCGGTGCTTGATGTGAATGATGTGATACACGTTCGATTTTGAAGCCCGGTCGCTTCGTCGCACCTGAAAAGCCTTCAGGGTGCGACCGAGGAACACGCAGACTTCGAGAAAGTTCTTCTTCGGACGCACGAAGAAGTAGCAGGATTTCCGTGAAAACATGATCGACTTGTGCGAGGCGTAAATCCGCTGATCGCCGAAGGATGCAGCGGTCTCGCGCGATCGCTCCCAAGCGTCTCGCAGATCATCGGAGAGTTCCTGCGTCAGAACGGCTTCAGTGGTTGTCCAACAGTCGTGCTCTTCTCCGTCCTCAATCCACTGCTTGCAGTGATGGCATTCCCGACATGGCATGCTTCAAATTCTAATGGCGACTGTCTGTGAACTGACACCAATATGGCGCACTGTGCGATGCAAGCGTTCCTGCACTAGATCGGTGGTAGCCTATGCTGACGCGGGAGGGCATTTCCGATGAAACCTCTTTCCTGTGCAGTCCTTTTGATGGTCATCTCAGTAGCATTGGCAATACCCAAGACGACTTCCGCCGAGACAAGCCATGACGCTGATCTTCACGAGCTTGAACGGCTAGAAACGGTTTGGAATGAAGCTCACGAGCACGGTGACGCAGATGTGCTGGAGAAGTTGTGGGCAGACGACATGGAGGTCGCCGTGCCCAAAATGCCCGTGCTGACAAAAGCCGACGCGCTCAAGTTTGCACGCTCTGGGCGCATGAAGTTCCCCACATATCGGACATCGGACATTCGCGTAAGGGTGTATGACAATGCTGCTGTCGTCACAGGACGTTTGCAGCGAACGCGCTCAATGAACGGGCAGGAAATATCTGATGACTGGCGTTTCACGAAGACGTATGTTCGCGAGGCGGGACAGTGGCGTGTGGTCTCATTTCATGCTTCCGAAGCAGCACAACCTTAGCGGCGCGAATCATGGTGTTCGGGTTGATTGCTAGACACTGGCACCCATGCCCGCTACGCCGATTGCTTCGCCGGAGCCAGCACGATCAGGGCAACGCCTACTATGACCAGCGCGGGTACGTCGCCTAGCAGATGTCCGTGTTCGCTCTCATGCTGAAATGCCTGAACAGCCATAATAGCGGCGTGAACGAGGCTCGACCACGCCGTGAAGGCGATGAGGCTGCGATTCTCGAACGGATTACGTGCTGCGAGCAGTAGGAAAATTCCCAGCGTGGCATAGACGCCAAGGATCGGTAGTGGGCAAGTTTCGTTTTCCACAGGGGCGGTGCTAGGATGCTGAGTCCGAAGCCGCCAGCTTTCTTCCACAAGCCAGTCCCGCGATTGTTGCCGCGTCGCAGGGAAATACCAGGAGGCAGACGGCTCATACGAAGGCCAAAAACTGTGACCGTTTGCATCGCTGCACTGACGCTAGGCAAAGAAATTGTGACCGTTTCCGACACGATGATAACGGGTTTAATGTCGTCTGCCGACATGAATACCGTGAAGATGGAGCCGATTGGACAAGATTGGAATGTGATGTGGGCAGCCGACGATATAACGCAATGCGTCCCGATTGCTCAACGGGCAGAAAAATATTTCACAAACAGGGAGAACACGCTTCAGGTTGCACGTTCCTGTATGACACGTGCATATCAGCAGCACCTAGCCGAATTGCGGGCAAACCACGTATTAGGCGGTTTCGGCATGGATATGCGTGTGTTCTTGAACACCAAGGCGCAACGATTCAGCGAGAAGGAATCGGAAAATTTTATGACTCGGATGGAGCAAATCCGTGGAGATTGGGAATTTCTCGCATTCGGTTTTGATCGCCACAAAGAAGGGCATATATTCACAGTGTTTGAACCGGGTGTAGATTGCACCTACGACAAACCGGGATTTTGCTCGATTGGATCGGGCAAGTATGCAGCTGACAGTTTCCTATTTCAGGTTGAACAGAGCCGTATTTGCACAATGGAAAAGACGCTAGTCAATCTCCTGTTTGCGAAGTTCATGGCAGAGAAAGCCGGGGCGGGTAAACATACTTTCGTATTCATCAAGAGACCGGGAACGATAGCGACCTCAATGTCACCTGAACTAGTTCCAACTGCTAGGCGAATATGGGAAGAATGCATAAGCCCAAAAGTGACGGACGCTATAGTGAATGAAATCGTTTTTCAACCTATAAGATTGGCCTAGCTAGGCGCTCTCGCCTAGCGCCTTGCGGACCATCTCGCTTCCAATCGTGGAAGCCTTGACGGTCGGTTTCGGAAGAATCGCGCACAGTTCCTCAAGACTCCAAACGTGATCGGTTAATCCCGATTCCATCGCCGGGGTTACCTTCAGCGTCTGGTGAATCCGACAGAAGTTATAGAACATGTAGTGCAGAGCAACGGAGTGCGTGTGGTTTTCAACTTTTTTACTGAATCCGTTCGTCAGGCGAGTGAAGCGGCGCATGTGCATCCGCATCGTGAGATTCTGGCGTTCAACAAATGAAGTGCTGACGTGCTTGGGGTCTGGGTTGCCGCTGACAACCTTCATGTCACACCCGATGCAGCGAGCCGGTGAATAGCGGGTTTCGTTCTCCATCGAAGCGCCGTAGATTTTCTGTAGCTGCGCATAATCGCAATCCATTCCGAACGCGCCTTCGACCGCCTCAAGGTAAGCCCTGTGGCCGTCTGTGGTAACCTGTACGCGGCCAGTGATTCGGCTGGCACAATCTTGCATGAAATCGTAAGCCCATCCCGCATCCCGTCCGCCTACAAGGTACGAGACGACTAGCTTGGTATCGGCGTCGATACCAACCCACGTCCAAACATCACCCCAGCCCTCTTGCTTCTTTTCTGGGCTGGCGTTCTTCGCCTTGGCTCCTACGAACTGCCAAATTTCGTCGGCCTGTAGACGGCGCACGCGAAGGTTGCGGACGTAGCGGTCATGGTAAGCAGCGCACGCCGTTCCCAGATCGGCCAACAGCTTAAGAATTGTGGGTTTTGATACCCCGGTCATGCGAACGGTGGCGCGAACGGAACAACCTTCAATCAAGCATCCGATGACCTTTGCGCGGGTCGTATTGTCTAAGCAGTTCATACTTACCTTATACTACAGCCGCTTTAGCATGTCAAGAAAATAATGTGGGAAGGTGCATGGAATCTGTGGAATTGGGTAGTGTTCTGAAATGCGCTGGTATTTTCAGGAATGGGCAACTGGCGGTTTGATCCAATGAAAACCCACTTTAGGCTTAATTGATGCTACGTGGACATGCCCCCCAATGTGTTTGCAGATCTCAGGATCAATCTCTCTAGCGGATTCCGAAGAGCAAGCCCTGATGAAGGATTCTGCCCATTCAGAAGCTTTCTCAAGGGGAGAATCGAACGCTAGTGGACAATAAAACTCTTTGAACCTGGGATCATTCTGATCGAGTAGTTGTAAAATCTTTGGCGATCCCGCCCGTAGGAGAGATTTAGGCGGTGTTTCGATTTCTATTTCGGCAGGGGCTAATGTCTGTTCGTTATGGCAAAACCTAACGATAACAAGTGATGGCAAGTTCCCTTTGTGAAAGTAGCCGATTGAGAAAAGATGAGCGATTGTCCCGGATGGAGCGAACTCGAAGCCCGAACCTTCAGGATATCTCTGGAAGCGTCCATCCGCTTTTGCCAGTTCAAGTGCGGAATTGACGGATGAAGAAAGCAGTCTGAAACTTGATTCTACGGTGCTGAATGGCTTGTTAAGATCACCATAGCTAATTGCTTTTTGGACTTCAGAAAATAAATTAAACATTCCGTCTTTCGTTGAATGCAAGCCAGTCATGGCATAACAGATAGGTCTTCCTTTGAATTCTGCGGGAAAAATCTTCTGGCAAGTGTCTGTCTCAATACTACGGGTTATTTCATCGGCTATGTCTGGATTGGACCAACGCGCATACCCATCTGCCGCAATAATAAGTCCAGTCTTAACATGAGCGATAGCGATGGCGGTCATGCTTGGTTGATTCCGCCTGAATAGATTCCGGCATATAATGCTTTCACTTCCAAAAAATCCCTCTTGCATCGGCAAATCTCCAGCGTTACCCTTGGAAATAGGCATCCGCAAGAGTTGCTCTATTGGCCCGCTGGCAGGCGGGTCTTTGAGTCTGCGAGTGATTTCCGTCACAGTATAACGCTAGAGGCGGGCATATCATCCTTAGCGTCCCATGAATAAACTGCTAATCCCTTTCTTGGCGATCCTCACTGCCGCCGTCATCGTGCTTCTGCTGCTCGGGCATGTGCCAACATTTCAATCTGGATTTACCGATGCTCAAATACAAGCCGTTGAGTTGACTATTAAAGATTACTTTGTGCAGCATATGCAGAATTCTCCGAGCGCTGTCGAAAGAGAGCAAATTGCTAATGGCTCTACCACTGTCGAAGTCCACATGATTAAGATGTCCGCGAGACGTTTGGAAGGCTTCGCCGTAATCTCGCTTCGCGATAAGGAATCGACAGCGCTTGGACTCGGAGACTTGAGGGTAGCGTGCGAAGCGACCATGGGAGAGAACTCAGACCAATGGCTATGGAAGTGTCAGAACAAGTGAACGGCTAGCGCGGTTTAGCTTGACTCTTCGCCCGTTTCCAGCGGGCTTTGGCAGCCCTAGTAGCGATCTTCGATCGTTCCGCCTTGGTCATGGTCTTGAGACGGCGCTTCCCGCCGATCTGACCGCCCTTGCGTCCGATAGCGGCCATATATTCGGAGATGTTGGCAGGCGGGGCGGTGATCTTAGGTACTTCCGGCTCTGGGGCTTGAATCTGGCCCGTGGAGACTGCTACAGTCCAAGCAGCGAGTTGGTTTGGATCGCGGGGACGCTTGCCTTTGCCGATGGTCATTGCATCCCAATCATGCCACAGACGGGATGCTAAAGCGAGACTGTGTAAATCCAAACTTGACCATTACCCAAGGATCATCTGCTCGTATTCCGGCTGGTTCGGCTGCCATCGCCATCCGCTCGACCACAGAAACATCATCAACGGGTAGACACCAAACAAGAAGATCAGCCCCACCAACACCAATACAACCTTCAGCGCCCGTTCTCGATTCATGATGCCCTCCGTGCCCGTTTCCTAGAAAGTGTCCGTAAACGCCCCCCAATCCCAAGTCCATGTTCGTTCCCCCTGTCAGAAGCCCTCAGAAGCGCATGGCTGGTAATGCCGTGGCTGACGCCACGTCTGTCGAAAGGCTCACGTCCCGCCACTGTGCGCCCTCGGCTGCCCGCGTTTTCTCGGCTTCGGCGGCGAAGCGAACCGCGTCGCTACCGATCAAGAGGTGCGCCGGAAGATGGTCACTGGACGCCAGACGAAGCACAACCTGAGCTACCTTGGCGGGATCACTGATCTCTTTCCCCCAATACGATTTCAAGGCCTTGGCAACGGCCCCGACGGAGGGTTCATAGTCCGGGAGCAGTTCCGGCGTGTCCTGATTAGCGCGGGCGCCCCAATTCGTCCGCATGCCACCGGGTTCAAGGGCGCACACCTTCAGGCCGAACGGGGACACCTCCTGAGCAAGAGATTCCGTGAAGCCTCCGACAGCCCATTTCGCTGCATGGTACGGCGTGCTGCCGGGCCGAGTCAGGCGGCCGCCGACCGATGATATCTGGAGGATGCAGCCGCTCCTTTGCTCGCGCATGAGCGGTACGGCCGCGCGGGTGACGTTAACCACACCGTAGAAGTTGGTATCCATCACCGCCTTGAACCTCTCCGCGCTCAACTGCTCGAACGGCGCGATATCGCCGTACCCAGCGTTATTCACGACAACGTCGAGACGACCAAATGCGGCAACCGCCGTCTGCACGGCCGCCTGAGCGGCGCTTTCATCTGTCACGTCCAGAGGAACCGCGCGAACGCGATCGCCGTATTTTTTTACCAAGTCATCAAGTCGCTTCGTGTCGCGTGCCGTGGCGACGAGGCGATCGCCGGATTCGAGTACAGCTTCCGCGATGTTTCGGCCCAAACCGCTCGCACTGCCGGTCACCAACCACACTTTATTCATAAACTCCTACCTATCTTCTTTGCACTTATTGCCTGCAAACTGAGACCACCGCGATGCAGATCGGCGAGGTCGCGAAACTCATCCCCGTTCAGCTTCGACCCTGAATTCTTTTCGCATTTTTCGTGTTCTGGAATTGCAAACTCCGGTACTGTAGCACAACAAAGATATGGCGTTTGCTGCCCTGAGTCTCCGGCACTCCGACTAGGCGGAATTGAAGGTTAAGCGTCCACGCAACTTCATCCACACATCCGGTTGATGTCGCGATTCTCAAGGACAGGTTTGGGAAAACCTCGCTTAGTTACGCTCAGCATGGCACGACCTACGCATTCAGTCGTTGTCAGGTAGTTCGGGAAGAGCATTTTCAATAAGGGATAGAGGGGTCTCATCAAAGCGTAAGCCGCGCCGTACCATCTGGTCTTTGTGCGAATGCCGTGAAGGAGCTGAACGTAGCCGGGGCGAAACAGGAACACGGCCTTGAACGGCATCTGCAATAGCGCGTTTTCCGTTCTGCCTTTTACCCGCGCCCACATTAATCTGCCGCGCTCCGTGCTGTCGGTTCCTGCGCCAGACACGTAGATGAAGGTCATTGTGGGATTGAGCTTGGCTAAGGTATTAGCCACTGAGGCTGTCAGATCGTATGTCACGCGCCGATACGTTTCCTTCTTCATCCCTACTGACGAGACGCCGAGGCAGAAAAAGCATGCGTCGTAGCCAGATAGGTTGTCCTCAATCGCCGAGAGATCAGAAACATCTTGGTGTACGATTTCGCGGAGTTTGTCATGCTGCGGCAGGCTGGCGCTGCGGACAATCGCGAGGACGTTCTCGACATCAGGATCGAGCAGACACTCGCGCAGGACGAACTCTCTCATCCTCGAAGCCAACGGGAAGCACGTTCTTACCGACAGTTGGACCAGCTTGGGGGTAGTTGCTGGGCTAGGGCTGGTCCTCCTGACAGGCTGGAAGCCGTTCGATCCGCTGGTGGCGATTGCGGTGGCGGCGAATATCCTGTGGTCTGGCGGTCACCTAGTATGGCGCTCGGCCGTAGGGCTACTGGACTATTCCGACCCAAGCGCGGGTCGGCAAATTCGAGAGAAATTAGACGTGGTGTGCCGTGAGCTAGGCATCCAATATCACGGCGTGCGTTTCCGAACCACCGGATACCGCCAAATCATCGAAGTACATCTTTTGTTCCCGCATCTGACCCCGGTGGGGGAAGCGCATCGGTTGGCACGATTTTGGAAGAGCGTTTACCGTTGGAGATGAAGACGCCCGCCGAGGTCATCACGCACTTGGAATCGCTGGACGATCACGCTAATGTCCACAGCGAAGAACACTATACTGGCAAGCCTGAGTAGAACCTCAGCCCTTCACATAGGCACGCTTCGCGGCTACTTTTCCATCTCGAACGGTAAAAACGTCAACGCCGCGCAGGTGCCATGGCTGACCGTTGCGCAGCTTGCGATAGACCCAGAGCACGGTCGCCCGACATCCGCTGACGATCACTTCCTCGGTCTCGAACCGTGCGTCGGCATTGCGGACGAACCATCCGCGCCAGAATTCGACTACGGCGGCCTTTCCCTCGATGCGTCGGCCGTCCGGAGCGGGCGACGTGTCCTCGAACACGGTATCCTCGGTCAAAAACGCTGCCAACCCATCAGCGTCGTGCCGACTGAACGCCTCGTTGAAGCTGTCAATGGTTGTGCGCGTCACTTGCTCCTGTGACTGGACATTTGGCTCCGACTTCATGGGAACCTCCCTTGTGATTCCGCCACGGTCTTCACTTGTTTGAGAATCGCCTTTCGCATGAGTCCAGAGAACGGGGCCACCACAGTCCAATAGAGGCGAAACTTCCAAAACGCCGCCGAACCATAGCACTTGATTCTCGTCTCCGTCGAAAGAACTGTGCTCCGAGGCGACTCTGCCCGCAGCTTGAAGTTCCACGCTGCCGTCGCGAAGCCGGAGCGACAGAACCCGGCAAAATCCTTCGCAGTAAGTTCCTTGCACCGCCCGCCATCGGGACGCCAGAATCGCCCCGCAATGCCGATAACGATTTCCTCGTTCGGAACTTCAGCCAAAATCATGAAGCCCGTACCTTGGAGCCGCTGACGCAGATCGGTGGGCACGCGGCTGCGCGGCAGCCATTTTCCACTTCTGATGCTCATCAACAGGCGCAGCAGCCACAGTTCGCTGAAGTCCGAGCGCAGCAGACACTCGTACACCACCGAAGCTGGCGCGTTGATGGAGATTTCGTAGGCCGCATTGAAATCGTGATTGGGCAGGAATTCGTCCATCAGCGAACGGTTTTGCGTGGAGGCAGTCACCACTCAGAATCCTATTTCCGATGGTCGCACCGCACAATCTATCAAAAGAGCCGATCCTGACTCTCACCAACTTCCACGCGAGCGGAGCATTCCTCGTCGTCGTCCACGACGGAATTGATCCGTCTGCTCACCGGATAGCACCGCATGAGCCGAGCATCGTAGGGTTTCAGCAGTTCGGACGCTGCAGCCACACTCCTCATCCCCGGATCAAGCCACAAATCGTAGCCATCGGGATCGAGGATCACTGGCATTCGGTCGTGGACGGCTGCGGTCACGGCATTTGGCGTCGTGGTCAGGATCGAGCACGTCTCAACGGCATTGCCGCTGCCGCCCGTCCATCGATCCCATAATCCGGCGAATGCGAACAACTCGCCTTCACCGACCTCGAAACAATAAGGCTGTTTGGCTTTCGCCGTTGTCGCCCACTCGTAAAAACCATCGGCGGGGATGAGGCACCTGCGAAATTTCAACGCATCGCGGAACGCTGGCTTCGTGCTCGCCGATTCCGAGCGTGCGTTGATCATGCGTGCGGCACCGGAGGCGTCCTTGGCCCACGAGGGAATGAGACCCCAGCGCATCAGCGACAATTCCCGCACCGGCTCCTTCGGATGCTGGCAAATGACGGGGATGGGCTGGGTGGGGGCGATGTTGTACCGGGGGCTCCAGTCTGATTCGTCGGAAACGCAGTCGAAATATTCCTCGATGACTTGTTTTCTCCGCGACAATTTGTAACGGCCGCACATTTGGGAAATTATGGCAGATTTCGTTGTCTGACCTCGCGTGCCGCTTGTGGCGGGTCCCACACTGTTCACAATTCCACCTGCTGAAGGACTACCGGGTTCGTAAGAAGGAAATGAGAGCCGCCGAAAGCGCCAATGAACTGTAAATACTAAATTTAGCCCTTTCCTGCGTCCCACAAGTTGCAGTTATCTCTTCATTTGTCATATGCAAGCAGGTGCCGAATGAGATTCTTGCATTGCGCCGACATCCCGTAGGTGAACCCCACAATCTATTAATTCCGGCACAGCCGCAGTTCGCGATTTGCGCGGCGTTAAGCGGAGTGTTTTCAGCGCGTGCGGGAGCGGGTGGAACCGAGGATTTTGGTACAGGCGGGGGAGGCAGGACCAAAGTCCCGTTTGCGCTTGAGTGCTTGAGTCGCCCAGAATTGGCCCAACGACGCAACAAATTCGGCCAAGCCCCCTTAAAACGAGCGGCTGCTCTTTGCAGCGTCCCAGTTGTGAACGTCGATGGGTCCGTGCAAGATCGCCGTCCGTGCGGTTTACCAAGCGTATCTGTTCCGCGAGAGAAAGCTGGCTGCATCCACCGTGACGCAGCGGCTCGCGGCTCTGCGGTTCTTCTACACGCAGACGATCAGGAAAGCCTGGAGCGTAGCAGATACACCGTACCCGAAGAAGACGCGACCCTTACCCAGCATCTTGAGCCCGGAAGAAGTAGCCCACCTCATCGACTCGTCCCAGACTCGGTTTCATCGCATGGTATTGATGACGCTCTATGGCACGGGAGTACGGCGCGCAGAGTTGGCTCGCTTGCAAATTTCCGATATCGACAGCCGACGCATGGTGATCCACATCCGCCGTGGCAAAGGACGCCAGGACCGCGATGTCATGCTCAGTCCCAGGCTACTCGAAGCCTTGCGCGACTACTGGCGTAGCCTGAAGCGCAAACCCACCCAGTGGTTATTTCCGGGCGGATCCCGGCACACCTCCAATCGTCCCATCACTCCCCGAGCGGTGTGGTATGCGTGCCAACGTGCTGCCCAGCGGGCGGGACTGCAGAACCGGGTTCATCCCCACACGCTGAGACATTGTTTCGCTACGCACTTGCTAGAAAACGGAGCCGACCTGCGCACCATTCAACTGCTCCTTGGACATCACGATCTGAAGGAAACCACGATCTATCTGCATCTCTCGCGACGGCATCTCAACGCCACCGCCAGTCCGCTGGACTCGCTCAAGCTGAAAGATAAGTCACCGCAGAACCCGTAGATGAACCGGCCGCCGCTTGAGGTGGCCGATCTGGTTCGCGTCGCGGGACGCGCCTTCATCGAACGCAGTCGCCGGTGGATCACCTGGCAACACGTCAAAGTGCTGCGAGCCATCGCGCGCTGTCGCACCGCTGCCCTGGGCGGGCATCTCGATGAGTGCATCGACTGTGGCTACCGTCCGGCCATCTCTTACAACAGCTGCCGCAACCGGCACTGCCCGAAGTGTCAAGCCAACACCCGCGAGCGTTGGCTCGAAGCGCGTCGCCAAGAACTTCTCCCCACGCGCTACGTCCATGTTGTCTTTACCCTACCTCATCAACTGGCGCCACTCGCCTTGCAGAACAAGAAACTGCTGTACCATCTCTTGCTGCAGACCAGTGCTGCAACCCTCCTCGCAGTCGCTCGTGATCCCAAACATCTCGGCGCGGAAATCGGCTTCTTCAGTGTGCTCCACACCTGGAATCAAAAACTCGAACTTCACCCGCACGTGCATTGCGTCGTGCCCGCCGGCGGATTGTCGCTCGATCGCACCCACTGGATCCAGCGCTACCCCTTCTTCCTTCCCGTCAAGGTGCTCAGCCGCGTCTTTCGCGGTAAGTTTGTGGCCGCTCTCAAACGCAACTTCCGGCAGGGCAAGCTGGGCTTCCATGGCAAACTGAAACCCCTCGCTCACCCCAAAGTCTTCTCCGCCTGGATCAGAACCCTGTTCCGAAACGACTGGCACGTTTACTCCAAACGCCCCTTCGGAGGCGCCGAGCATGCGCTCTGTTATCTAGGCCACTACACCCACCGCGTCGCCATCTCCAACCACCGACTCGTCTCCTTGTCCGATGACCAAGTCACCTTCCGCTGGCGCGATTCCGCTCACCACAATGAACGCAAGTTAATGACCCTGGCGCTCGATGAGTTCCTGCGCCGCTTCCTGTTGCACACACTGCCCAAAGGCTTCGTCCGCATCCGCCACTTCGGCTTCCTCGCCAACCGCCGGCGCACTGCTCTGCTGCCACTTTGCTATCGACTACTCGACGCAGAACCACCGTCGCAATCCGAACCAGAAGCGTCGCCAGCCAAGCAGCCGAATCCACTTTGGCGCTGTCCCAAATGTGGCGGCTCCATGGTGGTCCTCGAAAGACTTACTGCTGCCCAGCTCCAACTTCGTTCTCCCCCCTGGTTCGCCGGAGCCGCGGCATGAAACTCCCATTCCGATCTCGCTCGCTCGGTACCTCCCATCACCTGCAGGCGTGGTGCGCCCTGGTTGCCCCATACCAAGTTCCTGGCTTCGAGCTTTCGTTCGCAAACTACAATCGAACCAGTCCGGTCCCCGCTCCGATTCGCTCCATCACCGATTCCCCGAATCTCTCTCATTACCGAAACACCATTGAATTTGCATAAATGCTTCCTCGCCGGCGGCTTCCTTCAAACAGCTGTATCGGACGCGCCCCGTAGTAAGTGGCAGCTAGAATTCGGGAGTCGGGCGGGGCGCGTCCGATACAGCACTAGCGTTTCTGGATAGTTTCCGGGTTGCCGACAAATCGTCCGTAAAAGCGAATCGAACAAACAATACACCAGCCGTGGCGGTTCTTCGAGAATCCCCTTTGGCGGGCCGAGCTGCTCCAAGTCGAGAAGGCAAATATCCTTGAAACCGAGGCACGTGTGTGTGTATCTAATCAGCCGTGCCTCGCGTTAGGGGTGCACCGCAATCCAAACAAGAATGTGAAATCTGAGTTTGGCCGTGAAGCGCACAGAGGGTAAATACAATGGCAAATCTTCAGGAACGACTGGACGGGTTTAAGAAGTCATTCGAATCCGGAGCTCCGCCATACAACGCGCCACGTGAGGCCATCGAAAAGATGCATCGAGCGACAGCCGAACTCGAGGCCTCTGGTATTGAAAATCGCGCGTTGAAGGTTGGGGACCGTGCTCCCAATTTCACCTTATTCAATCAAGATCACGCGCATCGCGGCAATGCCGTATGCGGTTACCAGTCGCAGGCCTTTGACGCGGCGATGGACGCCGGGATCGATTCTGTCAAGCCACCCACCGATTCTCTCGACCATTGAGTTCATTCCGCAGGAACCAACAACGCTCACATAGTCACGCCCGACTTACTTTCTTTGCCTTTTTCGCGACCGCTCCGATAATATCCCGATGCTTTGCGAAAAGGAGGAAACTTAGTGATGAAGCGAATTGTAGTTTGGGGATTCGTCTTGATGTTATGCGCTAGTGTCCGTTTCCGCGCTGGCTGGCGACAAGTCGGATGTCACGGCTCGCGCCGCCTTCGGCCCAATTCATTCACGATGTCTTGCAGGACGAGTCCACTCTTGTCGAACGTGTTTTCCAGGCACTGTCTGGCATAGGTGAAGGGTGATTCGCTGGGGCGAATGCGCAAGTAGCCACGAAGTTCCTCTGATCCCTCGGAAAGCTCGGTTTGATGCAGTAATGGCTCACTTATGCTCGAAAATATCCCGAAAGGTGCGTCAGAGAGAACTGGTCACATTCGAACAGGGAGACCCGTTCAACCAATTGGAAACGATCCTTTCCGGTTAAATCAAATAGGATGGGGTTTCGCGCCCCGGCGCATGTCGGCGGCGATTGCAGACTGATCTCACTTAACGGAAACCAACCCACAGCAAAGGAATGCCGGCGCGGGTCAGGACTTGTGGCGGGATTCCATGGCCATGGCTACGAGGGCGCCGACAAGGGTGGCGGGGAAGAGCTGGCCGACGATGGCTTCAGCGATGGTGAGCGAGCGCGCGAACGGATGCACCGGTGTAATACTGCTGCCGACCGTGGTAAGCGTGCCGAAACTGAAATATGTAAGTTTCGACGTGAGTTGATCCAGGTCCGCCGGCGCGGTAACAAAGTCGAAGGCGCCGGGGCGAAGCTGCTCAATCAACTGAAAGGCGGAAGCCCAAACCAGGCCTAGAAGAACATACGCGCATAACCCTCCCTGGATTCGGCTCCAGGTCACGGGGCCCGCACGAAACATGACGAGCAAAACTATGCGGACGTAGAGAAGCAGTGTGACGGTGACGAGAAAGCTTCCCAACTCATGAAGAAAAAGCGTCGGATGGAGACGACCAGCCGCCAACAACGACCCACAGACCAGGACGACGACGATCACAAAAGCTTTAGCAAGCCGGCTCTGCTCGGTGCTGAGAGCGCCGAAAACCATCAACGTGGCCGTAACCAGCTCGAAGAAAAGGCGGCCGGGAAGGCCTGCCTCGCGCAGGGGTGTTATTACCAGGAGGAGAACCGCCAGGGAGATGGTTATCAGAGTGAGCCCGAGGTCGCCCGACCAGAATTCGCTCTTCTGCATGTCAAGAAATGGCCTTCGAGTTGGAGACGTGTTATTCGTCATGACGAGCATCCTCCCCGCGTGTATTGCAAGCTGCTTCCGTTCGGGTCAGGATTATAGAGTGTCGGCAGGCTTTCGCAGAAGGCGATGCTGAATAGTTCAGCGGAAGCAACAAAGTCACAGTCGGGACTCAGGCGCTTGGAAACGACGCTTGTCGATCTTCAACGCTCTAATCTTGGAATCCAGCGTGGACGGGGGCATCCCCAGCCTGGCGGCAGCACCCGATGGCCCGGCTACCCGGCCTTTGCATTCGGCAAGAGCCGATTCGATAAAGAGTTTCTCTTGGGCAATCATCTCATGAGCCAGCGGCTGGCTGGAATGTGCCTCGGGAGAAAGCCAACTCTCGTCTACCGAGAAGTTCTCTGTGTCACAGAGAATCACAGAACGCTCGATCACATTCTGCAGCTCGCGAATGTTTCCCGGCCAGGAATATGATTGCAGTCGCTCCATGCTTTTCTTCTCGATGTGCCGTATTTGCTTTCCTGCCTCCCTGGCATAGCGGTCGATAAAATACTCGACCAGCAGCCGGATATCCTCACTTCGTTCGCGCAGGGGAGGAACCTCAATCGGAAAAACATTGATCCGGTAGAAAAGATCGCTGCGAAACGTGCCCGCGGTAATGGCCGCTGGCAAGTCGCGATGGGTGGCCGCGATCACGCGCACATCCGCGTGTATGGATTGATTGCCGCCAACCCGCTGAAACTCCCGTTCCTGCAGAACCCGTAAGAGAGCAATCTGGGTCTCTGCCGGAAGTTCTCCAATCTCATCCAGGAAGATGCTTCCCCCTTCGGCCAACTCAAAACGGCCCATGCGTCGCTGCAGAGCGCCAGTGAATGCGCCTTTCTCATGCCCGAACAGTTCGGAAGCAATCAAGTCGCGGGGTATGGCCGCGCAGTTCACGCTGACAAACGCCCTGGCTGCGCGCGGCGACCGCTTGTGAATCGCACGTGCGATGAGCTCCTTCCCCGTGCCGGTTTCCCCCGTGATCAGCACCGTCGAGTCGGTTCGCGCGACTTTGGCAACACGGGCCAGCACCGCTTGCAGAGGGGGCGAAGTCCCCACGATCGATTCGAACATTGACACCTTGTCGATTTCTTCACGCAGCGCCACGTTCTCTCTCTGCGCTCTTTCCGCCGCCTGTTTTCGATCGTCGATATCAACCCGTGTCAAGCACCATCGCGTCACGCTTCCGCGGTCATCCCGCAGGGGCGTCAACTGGTGCAGGAACCAGCGATACTGGCCATCGCGTCTTCGGATCCGCACCTCGGTCTCGTCTGCCTGGTCGCCCCCCATGGTTCGCAGCAGCCAAGCCAG
Organism: uncultured Acidobacteriaceae bacterium; assembly: GCA_963779995.1. Lineage (GTDB taxonomy): Bacteria > Acidobacteriota > Terriglobia > Terriglobales > Acidobacteriaceae > Acidiflorens. Next base: position 73,834 of record CAVZZY010000007.1, read on the forward strand.
CAACCTTTCCGTGTCTTCGGGATGAGTCGTCTTCTTGAAGAAATCGGCGGGGGATGTCCGCTCTACATGGCCGAAGTATTCACCCGCCGTGTGATTGCCATAAGAGTTACTGAAATCCGTCTCCAACAGAACCATATGCTGCGGAACGATGTCGACAATCTGTTGCAGTTGACGTTCACGCTCGATGAGGGCTTCTTCGGACTGCCGGATCTTTTCAAAGGCGCGGGCATTGGTAATCGCCACCGCGACCTGGTCTGCAAAGATTCGCAGCCACTCGAAATCCTGTTGGCACAGAGCTTCGCGGCTGAACACGGCCAAAACTCCAAGTATCTCCCCGCGCGAGACGAGCGGGTATCCGGCAAAAGCTCGGATGCCCTCACGTCGAACCCACTCCGGACGACCGATCCACTCCGACTCAGCCGCATTATCGGCGATCAGGATTGATTTGCCGGTCTTGCCAATCTCCCCGACTTTCCGATGGCCTAGCGGAATCCTCCGGAATTGACCCTCCAGAAAGGACCAGTCTTCTCCTGGAGAGCTTACTGGGGCACCCGCACTCGCGACCAGATGAAGACATTGCGTTTGGTTGGCGCAGTCGGCTCTGCGAAAGCAACCATCGCAGATGTCGCCGGCCGAGAGCAGCCAGACCCGCGCCAACGCCACTCCTGACTGTGCAGTCAGACCTTGAACGATGGAACTCACAACATCCGCGGTGGCGCGCTCGCCAGAGACGGCAGCGGCAAGCGAAAGTAGCGGTTCGGCCTGCACAGTCTGGCCCCCGGTAAGAATAATTCTAGCACCGCACCTTTGCGGGATACAGAGGATATCAGCCTTCTTAGCCCTTTGCAAAACCCACGCAATCGGGCGGCGCTTCCCCGTCCGCCGGTGAATAACTCTCGTGGGCGTGGCAGATCTTTGATCGTAAGTCAGAGAGATGGCAGTACCCTGAAACTCGAAGACATAAGTTAGTTGCAATAAAAGCGACGCTTGTCGATCCGCAGCGCCCTGATCTTGGAATCCAGCGTCGAAGCTGGCAATCCGAGCTTGGCCGCCGCTCAGGATGGCCCCGAGATTCTGCCTTACCTTCCTCTAGCGCAGACTCAATCATTTCTCTTTCTTGTGAAACCAGTTCATGCGAAAGAGACCGGCTCGGCTGGGTCTGGTGCAGCAGCCAGTTCTCATCAACCGAGAACTCTTCCGTCTCGCACAGAATGACCGAACG
>CAVZZY010000008.1:0-101608 GCA_963779995.1 uncultured Acidobacteriaceae bacterium
TTCCTCTCTCAATACGGGGGAGTTGGCAAGTGCGTCTGGGGATGCATAAAGCAGAATATTTTGACGATACCACCAATTGATGTACTGGTCCCGCCAGATCTTCGGCCGGATTGCATCCAAACGGACGTATTGGTGTTCCGCGAATAAGCCCTGCCAGTACGGAGGCCATTGCAGGTTCAGATGGTGTAAACCACCCTGCCCGGGTATTGCCGCTGAGAACACCACAGCGGGCGCAAGAGATGTCAACCCGCGGATAAGATAGCGAGCACTTCTTTCGGGCAAGTGCTCAGCCACCTCTACGCAAATTGCCAAGTCGTACTGCGATCAACATTCAACGGTCGAGTTAAATCTACTTTGGTGAAGTTTGTCGGATCGATCATCAATCGTGATTGATCGACGTAATCGCCATCAAATCCTCTTATTTCGATAATTCCATTTTCCTGAAATACCTTAAACCAAGTGCCCAATCCGCACCCACGTCGACAACGCTATGCGGTCGCACCAACGACACTATGTGCGGTACTATGGCCCTCGCGGATTGGAGTGAGCCGGCTACCTGCCCCTCGAAGAATCTCTCGTCGTAAGTGTATTTCATACAATAACTTCTTCTCAGGCCTGCAGTCGTCCCGAAGCGATCCTAGCGCGGTATTTCCCAGCCAAATTTGACTTTCGCTCTAAGAGTCTTTCGGTCTCCCGGCAAGAGCCACCCGAACCAAGTGCCAGCCGTGACGACTGCGATGCTGACCGCTCCCGAAAGTCCCCAACGCGCCATCATCGGTATCTTTGTTAACTGGTGCACGTACCATGTCGCCAACAAACTCATGGTCGCAAGAACACCCATCGCGAGCCACACACGCACGGCGAAACGTCCGTAGGGTTCAGTCGTGATCTTGCATGCGTCCGCAAGGACGAAGTGATAACACGCGATCGCCTCACCACAAATCAAACCCGCGGGTACCCCCACCAGCCCAATACGGCGAATCAAAAGCGCTGCAGCGGCTAGGCCGACCAAGTTTGCGACGAGGTACGAACCTGCCAAGTTCTTGTGCCGGTTGGTGGACATTCCAAACACCGCCGCCGCCGCCCACGGTGCTTGCAGCACAACATATGCGAGCAGAAACCGCAACAGGAGAACATCTGGGACGAGCTTACCGCGCGTCCAAACTGAGATTACCGAACCTCCCTCGAACCAGAGTGGCGCCGCTACCGCAATGCATCCGCAGGCACTGACCGCGATGGTTAATCGCAGCGCCAATCGTAGTCGCGCCTGCTCTCCTAACGCTTCCATCCGGGTTATATCTGTCCATGCTGTATTGCTAAATAGCCCAACGATCTGCTTTATCGAATTGGCGAGCGTGCGCGTAGTGACAAAGAGCGCTACCGCCGCACCGCCTAGGACCCCAGCTACGAGAAGATTCGCTCCCTGAAATCCCACTGCACACCGAGTGTAATCAACCCAAAGAGCACGCTCGGCCGCATTTGCTGCTTGACAACGGAAAAGCTCGCTCCAGCAACACTGGGCAAGAGATCGGGATAACGCCGATGAACATCCCACAAGACAACAAGAAGCGAGAGAAGCCAACCGCCAAGTTGTGCAGCCGCCACTCCCGGAGGGCTCTTCCAAATCAGGAGAGCTGCGATAGTGAACACCATACTGGCCAGACGATAAGCATTCGTGATCCACTGAGAAGTAGCGACTTGGCCAGTGGTGCGATAAACGGAGAATACCACCGTTCCGGCAAGCGCCCACAACACCTGCGCTCCCAATAGCACGATTACTAACGCCGCTACTCCGCGCGACGTGTGCACTAGGTTGAACCACCGCGTCAGCGGCGCCCAACGCGCTACGGCAGAAATAAGCAGAGTCCCTAAGGTCGCCAGTGTCAGATAGAATGCCATGGCAGAGTGCTGTTGCCGGCGATACTCAGCAATATCACCCCTCGCAAATGCCTGGGTTAAACGATTGAGCACGTAGCTCTGCATGCCCATATCCAAGTTCCCCAAGTATGCCACCAGAGCGTACATCGTCAACCACTCCCCGTACGCTCCCGGCGACCAAACCCGCAAGAAGATCGGAACTAATAGAAGATTGCTTATTATCACCAGTAGCTGTCCGAAGGACATAGCGATAAATGTATGGGCGAGTCGCTTAAGCATCGGTGAGAGATCACTGCGGGATGGCATTCCCCAGCAATGTGAACGATAACACAGGACAGAGGGTGTCCCGAATTTAGTGTCCCCACCGGGGATGGTGGAAACTCCTCGCCTTCAGGCGAAGAAAGGTTGGCGAAATGGCCGCCGGTTTTGCGGCCATGAGCCGAGCGGCTTCATCGAGTGGCTCTTTCAGTCGTCTTCCAGACGACAGCTGAGATGGTTAAGGCGATGACGACACAGGGCAGTGATCTTTTCAAAGATCAAGTGACCCCCCTCGACTTCCAGTCGAGGGTCGTTCAGTTGAAAAATCTGAAAAGAGAACCGCCGTGAAGCGAAGCTATCACACCCTGGCGAACCGGGGGTAGGTGAACGAACGTCAACTGGCCGCCTACCTGACGAAGAACAGGCAACCGTTATTGCCCATGGTGGAGCTGATCGAGCGATCGCATCTGGCCATCGAGGAACTGATTGACGTGGTGGGCCGCATTACTATTCAAACCGTGCTGGAGATGTCGGCGGCACTGGTAGCGGGGCCGCAGGAGCAAGGCAAACTGCGCGCCGGGGAGATGGTCTGGCATGGGAAGCAGGCGGGCAGGGTGTACCTGAAGGAGCGCAAGCTCAAGGTGCTGCGGCCACGGCTACGCCAGCGGGGACAGGCGTGGGCAAAGAAGTGGAGATCCCGGCCTACGAGGCGATGCAGAACTGCGCTGGCATGGGCGCCCGCATGAGGTCATCCGTTGCCTTGATCAATGCGCGGTTGCAGGTGTGGATACCACCAATCGAGTCAAAGACACTAGTCAGCAGGAGCAAAATCTTCATCGGCCAAGCAGAGTTTTGTAGGGACTTGCCCAACGCTAGCTGAATTCTCCGGGTTTGACAAGCGAAACCGAGATCTCGCGAACGTCAGTTGCAAAAATTCAGTGTCAGTTGCCTTAGAAGGCTTCCTCCTGTTCAAACTCCTGATTCAGACCTCGACGTTCGTGGTACAATTTGCGAAAACTTCTAGCTGCACATATTTGGATCACTTGTCCGCAAGGCGATGATCGGCCCCCCAATTTCTGACACACTTGAGAGTTAGTTTCCGGCAAAATCTGACCTGAAGAAGGGGATTTGCCGTGAAGAGAAAGCGATTTTCTGTGGAGCAGATTGTGGCGGTGCTGAAGCAGGCCGAGGTGGGAGTGCCGGTGGCGGAATTGATTCGGCAAGTAGGAATCACCGAGCAGACCTTGTATCGGTGGAAGAAGCAGTACAAGGGGCTGGAAACCGACCAGGTCCGTCAATTCAAGCAGCTGCAGGAAGAGAATGGGCGGCTGAAGCGATTGGTGGCGGAGCTGAGTTTGGACAAGACGATGCTGCAGGACGTGCTCGCAAAAAAATTGTGAAGCCCTCGCGGCGCCGCCCGGTGGTGAGCTACCTGCGGCGACACGTACCGGGTGAGCGAGCGGCGTGCCTGCCATGTGGCGCGGATTCCGGTCTCCACTTGGCGTTACGAAAGCACGCAGGAGCCGAGGACAGCACTTCGGCTGCGGATTCGGGAGATCGCGCAAGCTCGAGTTCGTTACGGCTACCGGAAGATCCGGGTGCTGCTGAAGCGTGAGGGCTGGAACGTAGGCAAGAAGCTGGTGTATCGGCTGTATCGAGAAGAGGGACTTGCGCTGCGCTACAAGCCGCGAACGGCGGAGATGTGCGGCGACCAATCGCCGCGAGCGAGGCAAAGCGACAGCGCCGAATCAGGTGTGGAGCCTGGACTTTGTGGCGGATCAGCTGGCGGACGGACGAAGGTTTCGCGCCTTGACCGTCGTGGATGTATTCACCCGGGAAAGTCTGGCCATCGAAGTGGGACAAAGCTTGAAGGGAGAAGACGTGGTGCGCGTGCTAAGCCGAATCTGCTTGCAAGCGAGCGACTCCGAAAATGCTTTTCTGTGACAACGGATCGGAGTTCACCAGCCAAGCGATGGATCTCTGGGCGTATCAGGCCGGCGTGCAGATCGACTTCTCGCGGCCCGGGAAGCCGACCGACAACGCGTACGTGGAATCGTTCAACGGGACGCTTCGAGCGGAGTGCTTGGACGCCCATTGGTTCGCAACGCTGACCGAGGCGAAACAGGTCATCGAGGCGTGGCGTCAGGAATACAATGAGAGTCGTCCTCACAGGGCTCTGGGAGAACGAACGCCGAGTGAGTTCGCTTGTCAGATCGCTCTGAATGGCGATCTGCCAAGCTCACAAACCGTCGGAAACTCACCTTGAAAGTGTTACAGAAAAAGGGGACCGATCAGGGACGGCAGTCCCTTCTCAACACATCAAGGGGAGATGTGGTGTAGTCTGCGGACTGGTTGAGGAATATGAGGAATAGCTGATGGATTCAGGGATGATACGCCGCGGTCGTGACATTCCGGCTGTCGAACAACTACCGACCGAGATTCAGTATCCAGCAGCTCCTGCCAGAAATTATGCACCTCTACCGGCGGAGGGTTTTTTTCTCCGTGAGTACGGGAGAATTCTGAAAAAGAGAATGTGGGTGATCATCTCCACATGGCTAATCATTGCAACATTGGCCACTGTCCACACCCTACGTATGACGCCGGTTTATGACGCGACGGGAAGAATTGCTGTCAATCGCGAGAACTCACTGAATTTGGGTTTCAAAGACTCGGATCAGGGTGCCATCGGGAGATTATGACGACTATTTCATCGCGCTGGAAACGCAAGTCGGGATCCTGCAGAGCGACGCCATAGCGTTTCAGGTGATCAAGAACCTGAAGCTAAACAATAACCCAGCGTTTGCAGGAGTTGCTGCCAAACCGCGTACCGAGCCGCCTTTGAACTCTCTGCAAGTGGATGCTCCCTTCGAATCATCGTTGCTCGATCGCTTTCGAAGTGGTCTCAAGCTAAGCCTGGTGCCCAGGACCCGGATCGTAGAGATCCATTACTCGCATCCAGATCCGCGACTTGCTGCGCAGATAGTCAACACGCTGATCAGCACTTATATCGAACAAAACTTCAAGACGAAGTTCGAATCCACAATGCAAACTTCGGAATGGCTGTCGCAGCAGCTTGCCGATTTGGCGCTGAAGGTCGAAACGTCCCAGGAAAAACTTGTCCGATACCAGAAGGAGCACAACATTCTCGGAATTGACGAAAAGCAGAACATCGTCACTTCCAAGCTCGATGAGTTGAACAAGGAACTAACGGACGCGTTAGGCGACAGAATTCAAAAAGAATCTGCATACAAGTTCGCATCTGCGGGAGATCCTGAGATTTTTGCGAAGGCGGAGTCCAGCATTGTCCTCAACCAACTGAGGACGCAGGAGAGCGATCTCAGGATGAAGTACGCTGAGGCCACTACCCAATTTGGTTCTTCGTATCCAAAGGTGATGCAGCTTGGCAACCAATTGAAGCAGGTGGAAGAATCGATTCAGGCGGAGGACAAGCGTATCGCCTCAAGGGTGCAGAATGAGTACCTCTCTGCCCTTCAGCGCGAAAAATTGTTAAGTACCGCACTTGATGTCCAGAAGCAAGAAGCCAACCAGCTCAACGAGAGTGCCATTGAGTACAACCTTTTGAAGCGCGATGCCGAATCCAACCGGCAGTTATATGAAGGTTTGCTTCAGAAGCTCAAGGAGGCGGGCGTTTCTGCCGGACTCAGATCGAGCAATATCCGCATCGTGGACCTAGCCCGTGTTCCTACATCACCTTCGGCTCCGAACATCCCGCGGAACATCGTACTCGGTTTAGCACTCGGTTTGTTTGGAGGGGTCGGGCTCGCTTTCGTTTTGGAGCAGCCTCGACAACACCGTGAGGACGCCGGAAGAGGTGCAGATCATTTCCGCTCTGCCATCACTGGGGATCATCCCACTGAGCAAGAAACTGATCGCAAAGAACCGTAAGAATGGTCATCCGCGGTTGTCGTTGAGTTCGCGGTCGTCCGAGTCCGCTGATTCCCTAGGACTGATTGCTTTCGCTCGTCCCAGATCCGAATTGGCGGAATCCTACCGTGCGCTGCGGACTTCCATTCTGCTTTCCTCGCTCGGCTCCCCACCCAAGGTAATTCTGGTAACCAGTGCTCTGCCGCAAGAGGGCAAGACGACGACAAGCATCAATTTGGCGATAGTACTTGCGCAGCGTGGCGGACGAGTCCTACTGGTGGACGCGGATCTCCGCCGGCCCGGTATTCACAAGGCACTTGGATTGCGAAACACTTCAGGACTGAGCACTTTGATGACAGGTGGCAACGGTTCCGAAGATGCCATCGTGTCAACCGAGATTCCCTACTTATTCGTGCTGACTGCCGGTCCTCCGCCTCCACAGCCCGCCGAGCTGCTGGGTTCGACTCTCATGAAGGACTACCTGGCACGATGGCGCGAGGAATTCGCCCACATAGTCATTGATACGCCGCCTGCACTCTCGGTGACAGATGCAGTATCTTCTGTCGGTCGAAGCTGATTCAGTACTCGTGGTTGTCAGGTCAGGCCAGACGACGAAAGCGGCGCTTCGTCGGGTTCGGGATTTGCTGTCCCATGTAAATGCGAGAATCACGGGGGTCCTCGTCAACGCCTTCGATCTTCACTCCGGCAGTAGCTACTACTACCAGTATGATTCGAAGCACTACGGCAGATATTACGAAGAAGATGACTCGCCCCGAAACGGGACTTCGGCCGCCGGCAAAGGCTCGTAGCATGGATAATGGATATTTGCGGACAGCCGAGCTGCCGGCTTAGAACCACACACTCATTGCAGTCCTGTGTAGGTCAGATGCGGATTGAATTGCGGTCCCAGCTCCGCGAGTTCTCTTTTGCAGTGGTTTGCTTGGTTTTGGTGGGGCTTTATCTGCACTTGGCTCTGCGCCCTTACCGAGCATCTCGTTGGGCAGCGATCCCAGACTTGTCGAATCTTCAGGAAGCAATCCGGCTGGAACCATCGAACGCTGAATATCGCGAACTGCTCGGCCGAAGTCTGGCATTGTCCGGCGCAAATCTCAATGACGCTATTGCTAGCTATCGGACAGCGGTGCATTTGAACCCCTATGTAGCGCGGTACTGGCTGGATTTAGCGGGTGCCTATCAGGTGGCTGGCCACACCAGCGAGCAGGAACAGAGTGTCGAGCAGGCTGTGGAAGCCGACCCAACGACACCGCATGTCGCCTGGGAGGCCGCAAACTTCTTCTTGGTTCAGGGTGATCAGGAAAGGGCACTTCGTAATTTTCGCGTTGTTCTCGCAAACGATCCGGAGGCGGTTAACTCTGCTCTCCAGCTCTGCTGGCGTGCAACCGGAGACGCGAATCGGATTCTTGATCGGGCGCTGCCGCGAAGACCGGATCTGTACCTTTCGTTTCTAGGTTTGCTTATCTCCAAACAGGAAGTAGCCGCCGCGGAAAACGTCTGGAACCATCTGATCGCATTAAACCAGGAGTTTCCGACGAAGCTCGCATTTCCCTATTTTCGGTTTCTCATCGCAAAGCAGGAAGTCGCAGCCGCCCAAACTGCCTGGCAGCAACTGGCCGTCCTCGATCCGTCCCTTCAGCCCTACCTTCCCTCTCGCGAGAACCTAATCATAAACGGGGGATTCGAGGAGGACTTGCTAAACGGTGGATTTGACTGGTGGTACGAATCGAAACCCCATGTGATCCTGGCCATCGATACCAGTGAGTTCCACAGCGGAACACGATCGCTCTCCGTCACCTTCGACGGGCAAAGTGCCTGCGGAAGAGGGAATCTCTCAGTTCATCCCAGTAAAGCCAAACACCGACTACGAGTTTAGTGCGGAATACAGGACGGAAGAACTGGAGACTGCCAGCGGTCCGCGGTTTGCGATCATGGACGCGTACACCAATACTTCGTACGTTCTCACCGACGATGTCATGGGCACCAATCCCTGGCGTCTGCAAAAAGCACGATTCCAAACCGGCCCGAACACCAATCTAGTATTGTTGAAAATTGTCCGCCAGCCTGCGAACCCCCTGATCCGGGGCAAGCTTTGGATCGACGATCTCAGGCTGGTGGAGAAATAGCATAAGGACCGAATGCTGAAAATATCATCGTATGCGATTGTCGATACGACTGATTCTATTGATCTGGAGCGCCAGCTCGTTCGTCCGTCAGGGATCCTGCAATGGGTGCTTGTCCTCGGCCTATGCGCCCTTTTAATTTTCGCGGTGTTGGCGTTCGGTGCGGTCGATGGGTGGTCGACTTTCGCCTTCGAGGCCGGTGCGGCAGTTCTATTCCTTGTTTGGGCGGGACAAGCAGCTTGTTTCCAAGGAACTGAAGCTCTCGCAGAATCCTCTCTACCTGCCGGCGCTTCTCTTCTTCGGGCTCATCCTCGCGCAGATCGTGCTGCGCAGGTCTGCCTACGGATACGTGACTAATACGAAGCACTGCAATACGTCTCCTATGGGATTGTGCTGCTGATTGGAGCGGAATGCGTCAAAGAGGAAGGTGCTCGCAAAATATTCGCGCTCGTAATGATTGTTTTCGGGGCCGGTTACGCCTTTTTTGCGCTCGCCCAGGAGCTGACCTCCAACGGCAAAATTTTCTGGGTCCATAGTCCACAGTTCGGTGGCTCGATCTATGGAAGTTACGTCAACCACGACCACTATGCCGGCCTGATGGAGATGCTGGTACCGATTCCCTTTGTGCTCAGCATGGGTCACCTGCTGAAGGGCGGAAAGCGAGTCCTGGTCGGCTCTTGCGCCGTATTGATGGCCGGCACGATTTTCCTTTCCGGCTCGCGCGGAGGAATGCTTGCTTTCGTTCTCGAAATGGTGCTGTTCGCAGCACTGACTTTCGGGAAGAGGCGAAGCCCCCGCATAGCGCTGGGATCAGTGGCAGTGTGCGTTTTTATCCTGGCTTTGCTGATTTTCGTAGGCAAAGGGCAGGAGGTGCTGGGACGTCTCGGAGATCTGAGCCCTGGCACGCGTCTGGAGATGACCAAAGACAGCCTAAAAATGTTCTCCAGACGTCCGGTGTTCGGGTGGGGCTTGGGAACCTTCCCAACGGTCTATCCAAGTTACCGCAGCTTCTATACGAACCTGTTCGTAAACGAAGCGCATAACGACTATGCGCAGCTACTGGTCGAGACCGGCTTGCTCGGCTTCGGGCTAATGCTGTGGTTTCTCGTGCGCCTGTACCGATACGGATTACCGACCTCTCACCGCTGGGAATTCCAATGGGATCGGGCGATCTCCCTCGCCGCTGTGCTGGGGTGTACGGGAATTCTGCTCCACAGCTTCGTGGATTTCAATTTGCAGATCCCGGCGAATGCTGCGCTGTTTTATGTGCTTTGCGGGTTGGCTGCTTCCAGGCCTTTGGCTGAGTCATCCAAGCCCAGGCGGTCTCGAGCCATCGGGGATGAAGGAACTGGAAGCGGTCGCACTCGGTCTAACAATGGCGAATCCTTGGCGCGGCCGACATAATTGAATCCGGCATCAACGTATTTGGAAGGACTGTAGTGAAGCTGGGCCGTATCGATGGTTCAACGGACAAACCCGTGGTTGGAAAGTACGCGACGGAAAAAACAGGGCCGTGCTAAACTAGGCGCAAACTTGCGGCGCAACGAACAAACGACTTCAGGAGGAGAAAATGTCGCTGAAACACCTCGCCATCGGGGCTCTGGTGGCAGTTTGTACGTTCGTGGCACAGGCCGCGGCGCAAGAGAACGAATTGTCGGGGATCATTGGGCGTACCTTCACCAGCGATCAGAGCATCCTAGGTGCCCCCGCTTATGATCCGGACCTGCGCTTCAGCAACGGATTGAGCTTCGAAATAAATTATGCCCGGAACCTCATCGGTATGGGCAGAGGCTTCTTGTCCCTCACCCTGGAAGTCCCGTTCGTAGTGAACCCCGACCAGGATTTGCACGCCGCGCCACCCAACAGAATACCGGAAAAGTATGCATCCTTTTTCGTGACTCCCGCAGTACGGTTGAACGCCTTTCCCGGTCAGGGAGTTTCTCCTTGGGTCAGTTTTGGTAGCGGGTTCGGCCATTTCGCAGCAAGCTCTACTTTGCTCTTCGGAGGCAATAACCCGGGCACAACAGGGACAAACACCGGCGTAATCCAAGCAGGCCTCGGACTCGATGTGAAGATCTTCCATGGATTCAGCCTGCGCGGTGAAGGTCGAGACTTCTGGTCGGGTGTGCCGCAACTCAACGTGAACACGGGCAAGAGCCGCCAACACAATATTTTCGCCGGCCTCGGCATTGTCTGGCACTTCTGAAATGAGTGTTCCGGTATAAATCGGGAAAAGGTTACTGTGACGTTTCCGTGCTCAGCAACTTTGGCCCCTGCTTGATCTGGAAGCGCCCATCAACCGTCTCCCAGATCCAACCGGAGTAGCCGTATCCCCCGACCGGCTTGGTTATAAACGCTCCGCGCCACGACTCCGCACGCCTCTGGTTATACGCGACCGTACCGAACCTCCCAAATGTATACGCGGGCACCGTATGGCAGTAATCGCAACCCAAAAGCTCCTTCGCCACCGCGGCTGCCTCGCTGCCGCCGTACACCGCCGCACGTAATCCGTACTTGTGGTTCTTCGCGCGTGCCAGCACCTCGCCGGCGGTCTCAAAGCACGACGTGAAGGCCACCGGTGCGAAGACCTCCTCGCGCATGCCCAGCATGTTATCGGCGCAGTCCTTCACCACGGTGGGATAGACAAGGTTGCCTTCGATGCGTCCACCTACCAGTACCTGGGCGCCCTTCTCCAAGGCATCGGCCATTTGCTCGTGGAGGCGCCGCACCGCGACCGTGCTCGCGACCGGCCCGATGTCGGTCCACCTGTCCGCCGGATCGCCCACTACCAAGCACCGCACCCGTTCCACAAACCGCTCCAGGAACTCGCGATAGATGCTGGCTTGGATAAAGATCCGCTTGGGCGCGGTGCACGTCTGGCCCGAGTACATGAACTTCGCTGCCATTAGGTCGTCAAGCGCCAAGTCCAGGTCCGCATCGGCGAATACGATGAATGGGTCCTGCCCCGGCCCCTCAAATACCAGCTTCTTGCCCGCCGCGCGAAATGCTTCTTCGTAGGGGAGGATGTTCTCGTCGAATCCGAATACCACCGCCGCGGTCACCTCCGGATCTGTGAGCGAGTCCTCAATCAAACTCTTGCCGGTCCCGCCATAAAACGCGATTGCATCGCCGAAGATCGGCCTGTAGAGGTCTTTCGTCAAAGTCATGATGTTTCGCCCCTTGGACGAAAACTTCACGGTCAGCCGATTGCCAACGATATAGATCGATGTGATCGCAGTATTGAGCCATGCGCTGCCGTTGTACGACAGCATCAGATTGACGCGCGCCCTGGGACACATGGGCAAGCGCTCTCGCAAAAATACCGCGTCCGCGTACATTCTGAGCCGATCGATGGTGGTATCCACTTCGCGCGTGCTGTCCTTGACCGTAAATTGCAGGTCGCGGACGGCGCAATCGACCACTTCGTCATGGTGTTTTTCGAGCGCACCGGCAAGCGCCAGCACACGCTCATAACGCTCCTCGAATGACATAAGCATTGAATTTAACGGAAAAGTGTACTGGGGTCGGTGAAATTCTCAGCGCAGTTAAGACACGCACAAACCCGCATCTCGGAGTTCAAGGGACCCACCATGGTCTATCGGGCTACTGCGATGGACTCACCGGTGGCGAGTTCTGGACTAACACATATGCTGCTCCGCCGACAATAGCGCCCCCGGCAATTGCAATCGCCACGGGAGAGCTAAGGGCCCCAGCCCCCGCGCCAGGAGCAGCGGCTCCACCAGCTGCTCTTTTCTTTTTCTTTTTCTGATTTTCGTCCTGCGGCTGCGACTCGTCTCGAGTGGTCTGCTGACCTTGTGCCAGTGTGCTGGTCCCGGTGTCATCGCTTATGGTCAGGTCGCCCGTTCGCGCCGCGATCTGGACCGTACCATCCACGTCTCTGACTTCAAATTCGGTCCAAACGCTAGCGGCCGGTGACACGGTGACGTCGCCAGCGCGAGTCGCCAGCAATTTCGAGGTCGATATGGTTACGCGTCCGTGCTCCAACTCGACGACATTGCCTTGATACTTAACCAGCGAGTCGTTCAGAACCAAGACGATGGAGCCTGCAGCGTTGATGTTGGCAGCCGAGTCCGCGGTGGTCTGTACCAAGTCGCCCGAAAAGATAGCCGACGACCTTGCGATGGTGTCGCCATTGAGCAATGAGGTTCCATGACTGTAGAGCATGGCAGCAGGCTGGTCCGCAGCAAACAAGGCAGCCGGAAAAATCACGACCATCATGCAGCTCAGGATCTTCAAGTATAGAGCCCTGATCATGGCAAACACCCACCCTTCGGAGATGACCTGGCGTGATAGTAATCCGAAAGGCCCTTCTCCGTCAATCGCTAGTACGGTCTGTCAAGTGTCGCGTGATGGGCATGCCTAAAGCGGACACGTGGATACGACGGTGCACAGAACGCCGTCCGAGTAGTGGAGCAGGCCACTGGCGCACAGTTTTCCGCTCAGCCCAAGAAAAAAGACCCGCTAGCTGTTGAACTGGGAAGGCGTGGCGGTCTGAAAGGCGGGGGCAGCCGGCGGCAACGTGACGCCAAAGGAACACACCGAGAGCGCGCGAATTGCCGCAAAAGGGCGTTGGAATAAGGCCAGGCCCGGTGGTATGTCGATGGTAATGACAACTTCACCGAAGCGAAGTGTTATTCTCAGCTTCTCGAGAGAGCGCTTCCACCTAATCGACATAGCGCAATCTTCTCTCCGTTGGGATCGCCCCGACTCTGACCAAGTCGGGGCTTTCTGCTTTTGCACAGAATCGACGTCGGATAATCCAAACAGCTCACTACCTCTTTTCGCTGGGTGTGAGGACCTGCCGCGACTGAACCTGCCCAGACTGGACAATGAGGCAGGACAGCACGGCTGTCGGGAAGTCGACGCTACAACGGAAAACGCCGGGAATCTGGCATCCGATCCCCGGCGCTGTTTCTTACGCTGACGTTTTATCTGCTCGGCCCTATCTTGCTGGGCTGAACTTGCGCGCGGTCTTACCGCGTGTGAGTCCTGCAAGGGTGGTGTCGCCTGTGGGTCCCGGCGGGATGGTGCACGAGGCGGTGGAACTGGTGACTGGGAATGGCACCGTGAAGTAGGTGTCGGGGCTGGTGGTGTTGCCGGTTGTAACGGTGTCGGCGAGAATGCCGGCGCATGCACTTTCCACGATGGTGTTTCCGCTTGCGATGTTGTTGTTGCCAGTGGTGCCGCCGAAGGCAATGCCACAGGAAGCGTCCAAATGCACGCCGGATTCAGCGCTATTGAAGATCGTGTTGCCCGTGACCGTATTGCCGTTGGTGCAGACATCGATGGCGTCGTAGGCCGATGTACCAAAGATGTGGTTGCCGGTAACGGTAACGCCGTCACCAAGGTTCGCGCCATCATCACCCAAGGTGATCAGGGCGATGGGAATCTGGCTGTTGCCGACTCTGTTGTTGGTGACCGTGATTCCGCTATTTTCCGCGGTGTCATAGAGCAAAATATTGGCTGAAGCCGCGACCGTTGGATCCCCATAGATATTGTCGATCACGGTGTTGGCCTTGATCGTTCCCGTGGCTCCATAACCAAGCTGGATGCCGTTCTGAGCCGTACCCCCGTCCGGAACCACGCCAGCTCCCTGCACATAATTCAACGTGAGGATTAGGTTCGTGTTGAGATCATTTCCCGTGATTCCGTTCTTGTTGTAATTGTGAACGGAACTATTTTCGACCGTCACAGTGGAAGAGTGACCTGCGGCGGTCTGCACGTAGATAGATTCCCCAATCTGACAACCATTTGGAATGCCGTTTGGTATCTGGTTGCGCACGGCGACGTGTTTCACCGTGCCGGTGGCGTTTTGGAACAGGATGCCCTGCAGATCGGGACTGCAGCCAGTGATCGCGTTCCCTGTTCCGTCAACCGTGAGATTGCTGATCGAGACCGGGCCGGCATTCTGCACCAAGAGTTGGGCTGCGATGGGTTTGCCCGTATCCACATCGACCGTGTTCGCGACCAAGCCTGTGGCGGGAGGCAAAATCACGGCGGCATCGCCAGCCGGGCTTGCAATCCCTTCGAGAGTAAGGTCCTCGGCGATTACCACCTGTTCGGGGTAAGTGCCGGGGCAAACTTTGATTATGCTTCCGGGGGGAACAGAATTTACCGCCAATTGAATGGTAGCGAAATGGACAAGCGTCGTGCAGGTGCCGACGGCGACTGTTGCGGAAAAGGCGTATCCGCTGAGTGCGACAAGCACGACCAAAGCCAGACAAGAGAACGTGCAACTACGAGTGGGTTGCATTGATGTTCCTCCATATGAGTTATTCGCGCCTGATGGTCGAGCGTAATGGTCGACGGGCAGTGAGAACCGGTGAGGACTATATCGCTAAAGCGGGTTCAACGCAACCCGCTTCGCTTCTTGCCGTTGGAGTTACTTCCGGACCCTCTGTACCATCGATCATGAGCGCATACGGCTCTTATCGCGGATGAATAACGGCGAAGCGTTGCACGGGATTGTTTTCCCTGGCTGCTTTCCGCACGCCCACCAACCCTGGGACACGCGCTTCTCGTTCTGTATCGAGAAGATGTTGGGTTGATCTGGACTACCACTCGAAACCTAGCGCGCCAGCGGATCAGGTGGGGACCACGGTGCGATTCCATCCAGCCTCCGCGCTGTCATGACCGCGGCGATATCAAGGACGGGCACGCGCGGATCATCATCATGCGCCCGGAGACCACTCTCCACTAGAGGTCGGGTACATTTTCGCAGACTGCTTCTCGTCCAACCCAATTTTTCTTGCATTCAGGCGTCGGACCATACATGTTTTGCCAACGACCCATTTTTAAGATAGCGCCAACTCCACAGCGTTCATTAACTTGCCGATTTTACCCACGTAAGACTTGCGGGAAATGATCGGCGAACCCATCTCACACTACCGCATCGTCGAGGTTACTTCTGTCACTTGGCTCCTCTTTGATAACAGGCTGTAATTCATAACTTAGGGGGAATAGTGCGTCTTCGATTGAGCTCGAAGATATGGGCTTTGGCCGTTGTCTGCCTAGTCATCGCGCAAGCGGCCGCATCGATGTTCCTCCCGAAATCCTATCGGCTCACCGCGATCACCGATTGGATCAGCTTCGTACTGATGGTCTCCGCCTCTGCTGCATTTGCCAGAAACGCATTCAGCAGCAACCGCCGGCAACGCCTGGTGTGGATCCTTCTGGGCGGCGGTTACGCCATCGAAGCCTGCGGCCAGATCTTGTGGATGCACTGGGAGCTGGTGCTGAAGCAGACGCCCTCGATGTATCTGGGGGACGCCTGTGTCTTTCTCGCCTGGACCGCCCTCATTCTGGGCTTTGCGCTACGGCCTCACGTGGAGCCGACCCCGCAAAATCAGCGCCTGGGTACTCTTGATCTTCTCTTATTGTTGTTGGCGGGGCTGTACCAGTACCTGTTTCTCGTCGTTCCTTGGCAGTACCTGGCTCCCGAGCCCCTGTCCTACGGTGTGGCCTACAAATTTCTTGCGATGGCCCAGGACGTGATCTTGCTTTCGATCGTCACCCTCGGCTGGCGGCAAAGTTCCGGGCGCTGGCGGCATTTCTACGTCTTGCTGACTGGCATCATCGCCTTCGACACCGTCATGGAATACGTCGTGGATACGCTCGCCGATGCCGGAGTTTACTTTAGCGGCAGTTGGTACGATTCGACGACTGCGGCCTGTCTTGCCGGCATGACATTTGCTGCGCTGATGGCGCAGGGGCTGGAATCTGTCTCGGACCATGGTGATCCCGATAGCGAACGCTACTGGCGGTGGGCTTCGCGTCTGGCCGCTCCTGTTACCCTGATCCTGCCCCTGCTGGCGGCTTGGTCGTTCCTCGACCGTAGTCTGCCAAACTCGGTGTGGAAATTCCGCGTTGTGCTCTCACTGGCCGCGGTTGTGATGTTCGCTTTTGTCGGCATTGTGAAACAGGGCCGCCTCGAAAGGGATCTGGCCAACGCCAATCATGAGTTGCTTGACGCTTCCCTGACCGACCTGCTCACCGGCGCTCGCAACCGGCGGTTCTTTACCAATTCGATCGAGACCGACGTGCAGCAGGTGCTGCGCTCGTTTGTCAGTAATCCATGCACCGACCTTCGCAACCGTGATCTTGTTTTCTATCTGGTCGACATCGACCACTTCAAGAGGGTCAACGACCTTTTCGGACACAAGGTCGGAGATCAGGTCTTAGCCGAGGTCGTGCAGCGAATTAGCTCCGCCGCCCGCCTTTCCGATGCGGTGATCCGCTGGGGCGGCGAGGAATTTCTCCTCCTGGCGCGCTACACCGACCGTAAAGAAGCCCACATTCTCGCCGATCGCGTTCTCGATTTGGTCGGATCCATGCCCTACCGCGTGGAAGCCAGCAAAGCGGATGTGCGCATCACCTGTTCGATCGGTTGGGCGGTTTTTCCGTGGGCGGAAATGGAGCCGAAGCTCGTGTCTCACGAGGAGGTACTCGTGTTAGCCGACTATGCCCTCTACCAGGCCAAGGGTTCGGGAAGAAATCTGGCGGTTGGTCTCCTGCCAGCAGGCGAAACCGTGCGCGGCGGAACCGTCGCCCCCACCGTCTACATCAACGGAATCCCGGCCTCCCCGGTAACCACCCCGGGCCCGTACATCGAGGTGATCTCCGCGCCTGCTCCAACCACAACTCCAGCCAAGACCGCCGCTGCATCCGCCACTACCTGATCCCGTCTCACGCCCAGTGGTGAAACCGGGACATTGCAACAGTAACCACACTTATACGCCCGATTCCCACAACTACCACCACGTCTTATGTACAAAATAAAACAGTGTCAGCCGCAAAAGTTTTGTAAGAAGCTGGATGGGGATAGTTTACTCGCGCCAGCACACTGGAAACGAGAACTAAAACTGGCCCACTAGAAAACGCTTAGCCGACACTGCCACAGTTGACGCACGCGGGCGTGTTTCCCCAGCGCTGCTTTTCGAGGAACTCTACAGCGGCGGTTTCATCCGAGCACGCTAGTGGAATTTCTTCGATGACATCCGACTTCGAGAGGTGATGTCGTTTTTCCATAAACTAATTTCATACATAGCGCAATGCTCGCGCCGAGTAAACAATGAAGTCGAGAAGATTCTTGAGCGCTACAAGAAGAGTGGTCCCCGCGCCGGGGGTCGGGCCCGGAAGGCAGCGATGCCAGTAGCGTCCAAGCAGCGACTCGATCCCTCGGGGAGAGTCACGTTCTACAGAATGGGCGCTCAGTAAGCGCCTTGCCCGTTTGCCGGGCACCATTAACCAGCACCACAGGGGTGTCCGCCGGGGCTTGAAGCAGTCTGACCGCAAAGAGTACGGGGTACAGACGAGTTTGTTAGAGAGGCGATTCTGTAACAGTACCGCCGCGCCTTGGAGTCGGGTCCGAGTGCGCAAAGGACCTATTTCTGCCTCGGGCCGTTAGCGCTCTTGAATGGATGAGGAGAGACTGGAGCGCTTACAGGCGGTCTCGTCCAATTTCAGCGGAAGCGTCTCTGGTTCGGTTGTCTTGGAGGTCAGCTCGATGGCCGTGTCATAGGTAAGAGATCTGAGCTTTCCATCCGTGGAAAGTGGAGTGATTGGAGCACATAAAAGCCAGTCGTGACGATGGGAAGAAAAACGTCTCCTCAATAAGAAAAAGCAGAGGGTTTCTCCTCTGCTTCTTTCCGGCTTGTACCCTCCCCTACGTACCTTGCCAAATCCAAACTTACTGCAGCGGGGTCTCGCTTCCAACGCAGGTGCTGATTCCAGCAGTGTTGGTGCGTATGACAGCATCCGCGACTGAGCAGAAGGCTCGCACGCCCGTAGTGTTCACGTGCTGCGGGTTTGCCCACGCAGCATAGCCGCCGGACGTGCCCTGCACACTGAAGGTGTAGCCGCTCTTTGCGCCCGCCGCCAACGTCGAGTCGATCAAGCAAGCAGCGCCCGAGCTGGGAACGACGGAGCCGGTACAGGTGCCCGTCAGAGCGGTCAGGTTGGCCGCAAAGCCCACCGTTGGGTAGCTGGAGTTGTATGAAATCATGGCTGTGTTGATGGTGCGAATCGACGCCACTGCGGACGACTCGTTCGCCGCAATGCGCGCCCGTAGCAGGTTCGGGATAGCAATCGCTGCAATAATCAGGATGATCGCCACGACAATCAGCAACTCGATCAGCGAAAAGCCCTTCTGTCTCTGCATTTGTTTGGGTTCCTCCCATCCGAATCCGAGGTAGCCCCTTCTAGATGCAATTGAGCGTCCAGCCTTCCGGCGAGGTGACCAAAGTTCCAGCCCGCTTCAAATCTGAGATTTCCAAAGGAATCGTTTGCGCTGGCTGTGCTTGAGAGGAGGTCCTTTGCCCGCTGCAGCCTGGATTGACAACATTTGTCAAAATGTTCGTGGATCACTCTGACAAATGTTGTCAGTCGCTGTGCAATCTTTGGATGATTGTTAGTGTAATCGCGAGTGGCTGATGAAAAAGTCGGTTTCCTTCAAAATCAGCAAAAATTTGGGGATAGAAAATGTCCAGGCAACCCGTCACACCCACGACTCCGGCCCTCGGTCAATGAGAGTAAAGGCGATGTTGCGTCAACAATCCGCAAGTCCATCTAGCCTGAGCTTGCCAGGGCAATGCCTCTACCCTTGGCCATCAGCCTTCCCACGACGCGAGCAACCGATACCAGCTTCTGTAGATCGTCGGAAGTGAAATCCCCCGCTGCGGCGGGGCGTGGGGCTTTGCGGGAGACTTGAATCACGCCAATTACTTCTCCGTTCCGGGCAAGAACGGGCGCAGACATGAGCTTCTGAATTACCTGCTCGTCCAGTCCGCTCGCGCCCAGCTTGACCAGTTCAAAAATGCTGAAATGTTTTACTTGCGTGAAGCTATTGAAAAGCTCCGCCTGCTTGGTCCGCGCCGTGCGAGCCGCAACCGCCGAACTGGAAAGAGGGATCGCCCCCGCCGTTTTCAACTCAGCGGGGTAGAGGAAGTTCAGCATCCTTCCATCAAGCGCCAGCAGCGCGACTTCAGTTTCTTTTACGTGAAAGATCTTGGCCACGCAGGCGCAAATTGACTCCGGAGTGCTGGCCAGCGAGTCCAAGCCCACAAGCTGTTCGATTTCCCACATCTTCCCGATCATGCCTGAGGAGAGGGTAACCGGCAATGTAACTAACGTGCCCTTTCTTGCTTTTTCCGTTTCAGCAATTTGGGCGGACGAGAGAACCTCGGAATACCTGGATCTGGCGGCCCGCTCCCTGACCTTCTCCGACCTTGCCGGGCACAGTTTCACGATTGTTGGTGCCTCCCGGCGAGGTGACCAAAGTAAGTCCATCCTGCTTCAAACCTGAGATCTCCAAAGGAGTCGTTTTGCGCTGGCTGTGAGTGAGAGGGTGTCCTTTGTGCTCGCTGCAGACTGGATGCGAAAGGCACAGCCTTCCGGAAGAGGTCGGAGTTTGTCTTTGAGAGGCCTCTTTCTACGCAGTCAATCCGCAGCACACTCAAGCCTGCTTACGGTCTTGGCTATGCCGAACGGCGAACAACCTGAAGCGCAACACCGGCTTTCGTACGCTGAGCCAAAGACTGGAAGAATTGTCGGCGGTGCCGGCTGGCGCCGGTCATGCGGAAAAATTCGTGGCCCCGTTCCAGGAAAAGCGCCGGCTTGAAACGAACTTGCGGGACCGCCTCCTATCTTCGCTTGCGAAATCAATCCGTGGATAACTCAACCAAACCCGCACACGCTGGCCACGAACCCGAGAACGTTTTGGCCAATGTCAATTGGGAACTCAGAAGGCTGGAGAAGCGCGACGGGGAACTGTGGCTGATTGTGACTGGCACCGGGATCCTGGCAGGAGCTGGGTTGCTCGCCGTTCTGTTGCCCGCCGCCTTCCTGAAGTCCGGCAGTCTGCATTTTGAGATCACCGTTTCGAAGGAACTGGCCTGCGGTCTGCTCGTGCTGCTGACCCTTGCCAACACCTACATCGTTTCCCGCCGCATCGAGTTCCGGAAATTGCGCCAGAGGATGATCTCGACTGCGATGCAGAATGAGCTCATTCGCCTCCAGTCTTTTACCGATCCGCTGACTGAAATCTACAATCGGCGTTCGCTCGAGGAACTGGCTGGCCGCTTCATCGGCCAGGCAAAACGTCTAGGCAAACCGCTCACCTTCGTGCTCATTGACGTGGACCGCTTCAAACAGGTCAATACTCGATTCGGCCACCTGACCGGCGATTTTGTCCTTACCGAGATTGCCACCTTGCTCAAAGGCTCGATCCGAGGTACGGACGTTGCCATTCGCTACGGAGGCCACGAATTCCTGATTGCGCTGTCGAATACCGACGCAGCCGGCGCTGAGATCGTAGTAAACCGGATTCACGCTTCTCTGAATGAGTGGAATCGGTCGAGCAATCTTGATGACTTTACGGTGAGCCTCAGTATCGGCATGACGGAATTTACCGACGGCCAGACGCTTGACGAGATGCTTGATCTCGCCGACCGGAACATGTACGAAGAAAAATCCCAACGCGCGCCATTGTCTGCACCCGGGCACGGGACACTGGCGGCCAGTGCGTCGCTATCTCAATCGGGGCCCAAGTCCTAAATGGCGGGCCGATTTGAGTTCGATCCAGTGAACAAAATCCTGCTGTTCCGATCTGAGGGGGAACGAACGAGATTTTAGGCACCTTGATGTGCGGATTCTCAACCCTTTCAAGACTCGCAGCTAATCCTCCCCAATCCCTCAGTGTGACCGGTCTTAACTCACTGACAAATCAACGAGCCTTGCGACCACCTGTGCGAAAAGTGTGCGGCATGGCAGAGATGGTAAGCTGGACCCGCGGTTCTGGCGTGCATCAGACGGATTTCCTATCACTCCAATTATGAAGAAGCTTTCGGCACAGCCGGCAACGGTTCGCCCGCCAGCCGTTTCCCGACCAAGCCCGCTAGAAAGTCCGCAAAGGGGCCTATGTCTTCTCCAACGCTCGCTTTTTCGAGGGCGTTCACATAGGTATTGCGGTCGCCGACGGGGATGACGGTCCACGGGTATCCGCCCGCCGCCATCATCACGTTCATGAGAAAACGCCCGACGCGGCCGTTTCCGTCCATATAAGGATGGATGTAGACCAACACAAAATGCCCGAGCACCACGCGCACGGCCGGATCGGTTTCTCCGCGCAAGAGATCGAAAAAGGCCGGCATGGAATCCCGCACCGCCTCGCGGTTCAGCGGCACATGCATGGACTTCCGAATATAAACCTGGGCGTTGCGATAACCGGCGAGGTCGGCGGGTTTCAGCAGACCGGCCGTGACACTCGGCGCAAACAGTTCCCGATACCACGTCCCGTGATCTTCGTCTGCGACGAGACCCGGATTCTCGCGGTGCAGAACCCTGCGGACGCTATTCTGTACCGCCTGATAGGCCTGCCAGTAGCCGCGCGCCGCCATGGCGTTCCGCTGCTCCCGGTCGCCTTCATTGCTTTCGGGATTCCATGTGCCACTGCGGACGCGTTCAATCAGCTCGCGCGTAACGCGATAGCCCTCGATCGACAGGGAATGATAAGCATCCGTGACGTAGGCATCGTTGACGCGCTTCATGTATGCCTCGATATTGCGCGGCAGACCCGGCGCTTTCGGGAAACGCCCAATGACCGGTTCCCGCATCTTCTGCCACAGCAACCGTATCCTGTTCACATAGGGTGAAGTTTCGCGGGTCCGGATGACCAGAGACGGTCTGTCCGTGAAGAGATCGTTTTCCCGCACATCGTATCCGGCCGCGGACATCGTCCTCACAATATCATCCGCTATGCGGTCGCGCCCAATGTTGCGGAAGGCGCCCGCCAGACGGCCTGCAATCACGGTGTGACCGCCCTCCAGGAGCCGGGCGAGAAGGCCTGAGGCATCGCGGATCATCGGCAGCACAGCACGGACATCCGTCGAATGGCTGGGAAAATAATTAGGAGAGCACACGATCAGCGCGGATTCCAACGAGAAAATACGCAGCCGCTCTTTTTCCTCGCGGTCTCCGGCGGCAGGCAGTGCGGCGCGAAGATCCAGCAGGGATGTGCCGTGCGGGAGTTTGGTGATTTTGTTGCGCGCTCGCGGCGACCTCACCATGAGCTGTCGAGGCACCGTCCAGTTACCTGCGTGCAGAGACACGGACTGTTCGGGCGAGAGGCACCACTCCGTGCCAAAACGCTCTTCCAGATAGGCAGCGCAAAAGCGCCAGAACGAGGCATACCAGGCCGTGCTTTCGCCCCTCACTTCCTCCGGGCGGCTCGGGATATACCAGCCTTTTATGACCTCCTGGAGAAAACCATTGGCCAGGAGGCGCTCCCGGTGCGTACGGGACAAATCCCGTGCGCGGATGGCGGCTGCACCGCTGGAAGTCTGGAGCTTCTCCAGAATTTCCAGAGACTGTGCGAGTTTTTCTGGCGGTGTAGCCATCGGAGGTTCCTCAGGTTAGCTTTTTGTGCCGTGCAATAATTAGCTTATTACGTTGTACCATTATTAGCTTATTATGTCTAGCGAATATTGGCTTTCCCTGCGAGTGATCGGTGTGGATCGGGGCGTACCGAGCGGGCGTCGACGGCGGTCGTCGTCTGATCGGCCATCTGAGCCTTTGCTGGCGGCCTCTCGGGACCTTCGACGCGAAACCCCATCATCAATGGCCTGTTGCGGCGGATACCCGGACTCCGAGCCTGCGACGTGAACCTTTCCGGGCATCCTTTCCGGGCACCTGAACAGGCCGTCTTTGGGATGCTAAAATATACTACGATTGCTTTCGTGTTATATTCGCCTTAAATATTTGTCACTTTACATGTGTGGCAAAACGCTGTACATTACGTGACAGGAGATATCAAGATGGCTCAAGCAGCATACGCGGAGAAAAGGAGCGAAAGACTCGATGCTCGGGTGAGTCACAAGGAAAAAGAACTCATTGAGACAGCGGCTAGTCTTCGTGGGGTTTCTATTACGGATTTCTTGCGAACAACTGTGACCGATGCTGCCAATCGAATCATCCGCGAGAGTGAGGTTCTGACTCTTGCAGAGCGTTCCAGGAAGATCTTTGTCGAAACGCTGTTAAACCCTCCTAAACCGAACGATGCGGCCATCGCCGCCGTGCGGCGATTCAGGCAAGAGGTCGGCTGATTGTCAGAAGTGTCTTCAGCTAAGTTTCTGATTGAGCCGCTCGATAAGAAGAAGCATGATCGGGCGGCTTTTTCATGCGAACACGAAGCTCTCACCGCATATATCAAGCAACAAGCTGGTCAGGATATTAAGAGGCACGTTGCGGCAGTGTTTGTTCTCACCCGAGATGGCAAGACAATCGCCGGATACTACACACTTTCGCAATATGCGGTTGATGCGGGCAGTCTACCGGAGGAGCTTCGTCTTCCGAAGTATAAAGAACTTCCAGCAACTCTACTTGGGCGCTTGGCACGAAGCCTCGTGTTCAAGGGGAAAAGTGTCGGGGAACTTCTCCTTATGCACGCGCTAAAACAGGCCCTCGATCAAAGCAAGATAATTGCTTCAACGGCCGTGGTTACGGATGCAAAAGATGAGCGGGCCAAGAATTTCTACAAGAAGTACGGTTTCGTGGAACTCCCGGATCATCCCAACCGTCTTTTCCTCCCGATGAAAACGATAGAGCAGATGTTCACGATCGGGGATGATGTACCTGTCACCTGATGGTTTTTGCAATAGGGAAATCTGCGCAGAAATAAACTAGCCGCCTGGCTCAGCAAGCGAGGCTTTTGGCTCGAACCCTGTTCCGAGCACAAGGGCAAGTATTGTTTTCACGAGTGTTCTATTTGGCCCAAGGGACGGTACTTTGATGCTGAAAATGTCGTTCACCATCGGAAGTCGACTCGCGAGCGACCAAACGCGGCCGGAACGATCCCCAGGCGCTATGATATCAACGGATACCTGTTAGCTACCTTCCCTGAAGTCACACCCCCGACAGCTGCAGAATTGCTGCCAGCGACGCTTTGGATTGAAGACCAGTTCGGCAACGCATATCCGTTCCGTTTGCTCCTCAAAAACAAGAAGACTGACGCCCTCCCCGAGACTTCGCAGTGACCAGAGGACTCAAGGTTCTTCCACGCAAAAACATCTCAATGGCCTGACTGCCACGGCGGATAGCCGGACTCCGAGCCTGTGGTGTGGACCTTCCGCAGATCGGGCACTGAGGGCTGTGTTTGGGAAGCTACAGCGGATACGATTACTTTCATGTTTTTTCGCCTTTAGTATTTGCGAGTGCTTTAGGTGCCTCTTCGGTCGGCAGGAGAGTTCACGGACCGAACTTTTTCTCTGCCAACACTTAAGAGTAACGCGCTCCCGGCTCGCTCGGCGGAGACGTGTGCCAGCCAAAAATGCTGCATTTTACTCTGGTTGGGGCCGGATTGGGTCTGAGTCCGCCGGCTGGGCACGGGAGGTACCTAGTTCCTACCGGGATTACTTCGGTAATCTGGGCTTCTTTTGCGCTATTTTCCGTGATATAACGCCGATAGCTGCTCGTCAGCCTTTGGGCTGGAATTCCGCGGTTTCTGGCTTGGTTTTCTGGCTTGGTTTTCTGCGTTTAGATTGAGCGCAGAGCGACGGCAGAGGAGGAGTCGTGTCCGAAGCGCGTACCGGAAAAAGGTTTCCGCTGCATTTGCCGATCAAGATTCATAGGGAAGATACTGTGGGTGACACACACACCGGCATGACGGGCGATCTGAGTGCCGCTGGCGTGTACATCCGCGCCAATGCTGCGCTCGAGGTCGGCTCGCCCGTAGAGTTTGAGATCACCCTGCCGCCGGAAGTCACGGGCGGCAAGGAGGATGTTGTGATTCAGTGCCGCGGCCGCGTCGTGCGGACCGATGAGCCCAATGCCAGCGCCGAGTCCGGGGACAACCGGGGCGTCGCTTGCGTAATCGATTCTTACGAATTCGTTCGCAACAGTTAACCGGGAGCGGGATCCATGCTGAAACTTATTCTGGCCGACAATCAGGCGATTTTCCGCGCTGGCATTGCCAAGGTACTGGCCGTAGAAGACGAAATGCGCATTGTGGCCCAGGCCCAAACTGCCGAGCAGATGTTCATGGCGCTCGACAAGTTTCGCGCTGCGGTGCTCATCATTGCCGGAGGTTTTCACTCCGACTTCAACTCCGTCCTCTCGGCTGCCAACAAGAACAAGACCCGCGTTGTCGTCCTCGCCGACACCGGCGAGAGCGCGCAGCGCTACATGGCGGCGGGCGCCCACGGCGTGGTCTATCGCAACGTGACCAGCCCGGCGCTGGTCGACTGTGTCCGCAAAATCGCCCGTGGCGAAAACTGGGTGCAAGACATGGCGGTGCCAAGCGAGCTCACCGAAAACGATATGGTCGGGCTGCGCGTCCGCGACCGCTTGACGGCCAAGGAACTGCGCATCGTGGCGCTGATCGTCCAGGGCTACAAGAACAAGGAAATCGCGACCCAACTGGGCACCACCGAGCAGGTGATCAAGAACTACCTGCGCAACGTCTACGACAAGATCGGCGTCTCCGACCGGTTGGAACTGGCGCTGTTCACCATTCACCACCGCATATTGAACGAAGCCGCGGCCGCTACCGCAGCAGCAGCGGTGCCGCAACCGTCGCACAGCGCGGGAATAAGCAACTAAAGCATGTTTAGCGGAATGATAAAAGGCCGCCCTAGGGCGGCCTTTTCGTGCTCGGGGCCCCGACGTTTCGTGTGGGGGCGGGCGCCCATCCAAGCCGAGCGCAGCTCGACAACAGCTCGCGGTCAGCAAACTACTCGTTGTCTTTTGACCCGAGGCCCGCGCGGGCCAGTGACCTACGCAGCGACCGTTCTCCGTGCGCTCCACGTTGCGTATCGACAATCTTGCCTTCGCGATCGACGACGACGTAAATGGGATAACGGTTGGCGGCATACATGGCGGCCAGATTGGTATCTCCGGTCATCACGATGCGACATCTGCGGGGATGGCCTTTCAAATATTGCTGCACAACCTTCTTGGACTCCCCTACGTCAACCGCGAGCACGACCAGTCCTTTGTCGGCAAATTCCGTGGTGAGGTTATTCACCAGCGATTCCTCGCTTTTACAGTACGGGCACCACGTGGTCCAGAACTGGAATAGAACCACTTTCCCTTTTGTCGAATCGTTGGTGAACTGTTCGCCGTCGAGCGTCTTGGCGTGGAAACGAGGTGCCGTCTCGCGATCGTCGTCGCCATCGTTATCGCGATTTTGAGTCGCTGCCGATCCAACGAAAGCGAACACCGTCAGCATTGCCGCCCACGCCAGGCAAACAGGCAATACGTGTTTCTTCGGCATGGCCGAGACTATAGCACGATTTGAAACCGGAACTCCCGTAGAGACGACGGCTTGCCGCGTCTCCTGCCGCCAAGCGAAACGGGGCAACCCCCGGCTCTACCCGATCTTCTCGCCCACGCTCTTGGCTTGCGTGAACAGATATAGATAGTCCGGTCCTCCCGATTTCGAATCGGTGCCCGACATATTAAAGCCGCCGAAGGGGTGCGCGCCCACCATCGCTCCCGTGCACTTGCGGTTCAGATAAAGGTTGCCCACGTGGAACTCGCGCACGGCGCGATCCAGTTTCTCGCGCGAACTCGAGTAAACGGCGCCCGTCAGGCCGAACTCGGTGTCGTTGGCGATGTCCAGCGCGTGGTCGAAGTTGCGCGACTTGATCACCACCAGCACCGGCCCAAAGATCTCTTCCTGCTCCAGCGTCGACTTCGCCGCGATGTCGGCAATCACCGTCGGCTGAATGAAGTAGCCGTCGCCAGCGCTGCTGTCGCGCCCGCCGCCGGTGATCAGTCGCCCTTCCTTTTTGCCGATTTCGATATAGCGCAGAATGTCGTTCATCGAACCTTCGTTGATGACCGCAGCCATATTCGGGTTCATCGTGGGATCGCCGACGGTAATGCGCTCGGCGCGGGATCTCAGTCTCTCGAGAAACTTGTCATAGACGCGCTCGTCGACGATGGCGCGCGAGCAGGCCGAGCACTTCTGGCCTTGAAAGCCGAAAGCTGACGAAGCTACGCCTTCGACGGCGGAGTCGATATCGGCGTCGGCATCGACGATGATGGCGTCTTTGCCGCCCATTTCGAGGATCGTCCGCTTGATCCAGATCTGGCCCGGTTCCTGATGTGCAGCGGTCTGGTTGATGTGCAGCCCGACCTCGCGCGAGCCGGTGAATGCGATGTAGCGAATCTTCGGATGCGCCACCAGCGCATCGCCGAAGCTCGCGCCGCCGCCAGGGCAGAAGTTCACGACGCCATCGGGCATTCCGCATTCTTCGAGCAATTCCACGAACTTCGCGGCAATCGTCGGCGAATCGCTCGACGGCTTCAGGACGACGGTGTTGCCGCTGACGATCGAAGCCAGCGTCATGCCGGCCATGATGGCGCTGGCGAAGTTCCACGGCGGAATCACAGCGCCGACGCCGAGCGGAATATAGGCCAGAGTGTCGCGCTCGCCCGGCAGTTGCACGGGCGGTTCGGCCTTCGAGAAGCGCAGGGCCTCGCGCCCGTAGAACTCGCAGAAATCGATGGTCTCGGAGATATCAGCATCAGCCTCGAACCAGTTCTTCGAGACTTCAAACACCAGCCAGGCCATGAATTCCAGCTTGCGCTCGCGCATCACGTCAGCGACTCGGAACAAGAGCGACGCACGCCCCTCCGCCGAAGTGCGGCTCCAGTAGGTAAACGCGCTCAGAGCGGCCTGGACAGCGGGTTCAACGTGCTCCTTGCCACATCTCTGGTGAATCCCGACCACCTCCGACGGCTTGGCGGGATTGATGGAACGAATCTTGTCAGAGGTCTTGAAGCGCTTGCCGCCGACGATCAAGTCATACTCGCGGCCCAGCTGGCCACGCACTTTACCGATGGCGGAGCGCATCTTGCGCACGTTGTCTTGTTTGCTGAAATCGACAAACGACTCATTCTTGAACAAACCTTCGTGCAGGCGGACTTGCAGACGGGGTGGGGCTTCCACAGTAGCCATAAGAATTCCTTTCCAGGACGGAACGTTGGACATTAGCGCGGGTATTCGTGACCTTTGATTTTACACCGGCAGGGGTGGCTAGCTGGCTGCGGATACAAATCCGCGTCCTCGGTCCCGATGTTTTGGAAACTCGCGCCGAAGCGTCTCTAGGGCTCATCGTGCTTCGCTTGTAGTCACCTGTGGTTATAAGAGAGCTTGTCCTGGGCTTAAACAGCGGGGCACCCGAGCACTTCGCGGGTCCTCAACTCGTGGGCTTGGTCTGGGCGACTCCGAGTATTTTGCCAGGGCCGGATTCCTGCAGGAAGGCAACGAGTCGAAGGTTCTTGAGGTCGGTGCCGGGCTTGAGTTTCAGCTGAATGTCCTGGGTGAAGGACTTTCCCTTCGGCAGCTTTCCAACCTTCGTGAGCTGCTGGACCACGGCGACATGCACGAGATGCTTGCCGCCGTTTTCCCCTTTCAAGACCTGCGACTCGACATGGCTGAGAGCGACGGCGACATAGAGGTCGGCATTGTGTTTTTCGGAATTGGCGTCGGCTTCAATGTGTGCTCGCAGGATCGTTGGATCCGCGGGATCGATTTTCACATCGGCAATGCGCACCGGAACCTTGGGCGTGTCCTTAGCCTTTTTGAGAACATCTTCCATCTGCTCCATGCGCTCGATGTGGACTTCGTGGATTCCGTCCACGATGAATTGCGGAGTGAAGGACTCCTTCTCCCCGAGAGCCGTTTCGTAGGAACTCTGGCGGTCGGTGAGCGCAGGCGAAGAGTTCGGATCTTTCCATCCATCGTGGTCCCAGTAGGTGACGTGTTCACTGAGAACGATCAACCTGGCGCCGGCGATGGGTTGGTAGTCGTCGAGCCTCTGAAGGATAATGTCGGCCGGAGGACAGCTGGAGCAGCCTTCGGAGGTGAAGAGTTCGATCAGGACTGGGCGAGCGTCGGCGGCAGCGGCTTTGGATTCAACCGGCGTCACTTGCGCCGGGGCCTGGGGTGCGATTGGCAGGCCCAGGAGGAGATGGAGCGAGATTAACAATCCGCTGGGGCGCAGCATGGGAATGATTATACGACTGTGGGGGGATCCAGGACTTTGACGGGCGTCGTCGACTGATCAAACTTGCAGTTAGAGATCCGTCCCTTTAGCCTCGGTGTTGGTGAAACATCCCCGATTTCACTCATTGAGGGTCAATCACTAGGGCCACTGATCCAGCCAACGATTCCCGCCGTTACGCTTCGCGCGGCATGGCGCCCGCGAGCATAAGAACGGTGCCGCAAAACATCAGTGTATCCCCCAAATAATTAAGGCCATTGTCGAGGCTGGCGCGGTCCACTATTCCGATCGGGACGTAGACGACCAACACCACGAAGAACACGGTTAGGCCCACCCACGTGGCGGCGGCGCGGGGTTTCTTGCCAAGCAGCAACGGGACACCGGCGACCGCGTAAACCACGGCCGGCAGGTACGTCCAAAGGGCGTGTACGGGGATCCAGTCGGGAGTCATGCGTTCCAGCGGAATGCCGGGAACGTGATCGGCGTGTAGGAACTGCTCGAAGCTGAAAAACAACACGGGAATGGCAACGAAGTACCGCGCGATCGTCGCAAGGACGTGCGTGCTGCGCTCGCGGCCCTCCCCGGTGAGGCTGGCTGCCAGCGCCAGAGGGCCGCCGCTGAAGGATAATTCCCGCAGCGTTAACGCCAGCCCAAAGCGATCTCGCGGATTTTGCGCCCAGGCCGGGGCGTCCATGAGCACGACGAAAAGGAAAAAGTTCAAGGCTAGCAAACTCGCCGAGAGACGCACCTGAATGCCCGTCACCAGGCTCAGCGCGGCTGCAATAAAGCAACCCCCTACGAAGTACGCCCAAAACAGATGCCACGGAATCCACGCCGGTACGAGCGACGCGATGGCCTCCGTCAGCGTGAAATGTTCGGTGCCGAAGGCCGCGATTGGCGCCGCGTAGAAAAGCGGCCCGAACACAATCAGCTTGTCGAATCCTCGCGCCTTTTGCCAGTCGCCGCGATGAAAAATCGTGACCAGGCCGATTGCAAAAACCACTCCACCGACAAAATACGACCAAATCACCGTGCTGGGAACTGCGAGGAGAGCCATGACTGCCGACGAATTCACTAAGCTGCCGCTCGTGACGATTCCTTTCATCCCCGGTGCGCTCTCGCCCAATATAATATCCGTCGGAGATGTACTCAAATCCCACAGTTCTAAACCGGTCACGTCAGGACGTTTCGTGCTCTGCCTCCCCGACGACCTGCGCAATCAAGAAGGCCTTGGCTTCCCGCCCGCTGCGGAACGCCTTCACGCGGCGGATTTTACTACTTTCTGGGTCGCGTCTGCAGATATGTGACGTAATGCCCCGATAACGCTCATCGAGCCGGGGGCCCCACACATTCGCCTTTTCTTGCGAATGTGTGGGCGTGCGCACCGCCAATTCTTCAGGGGATTTTTTTCATCACAATTAACCAGCGAGCGCTATCACATACTTCCAACGTGCGGGGGCCGGTGGTGCCCCCGGTCGCGCGGTTTTCGAGACCAGGATTCTACCGCCGCGTCAAGATTTGGATTTCCCTGCGACACACGCGGGGCTGACCACTTCAGGTCCTTTCATCGCAAACCACACGAACCGGAAGCAGCGGGTTTTACTGACGGCCGCAGGGGTACGCCTTAGACAGCGCCTTGCGAGCGAGAACGACCTCGCGCTGGTTCAGTTTGTCCGGGTGGGTTGAGAGGTATTTTTCCACGGCGTCGGCTGCTTCACCCAACGTAATAACAGAGTGATCTCGCTTGCAGACCCTCAAGGAAGCCATGACCCCTTCGACAACTCCCAGGCAGTATCCTGCGTCAAAACCCTGGACGTCTGCTCTGCAGGACATGGCAAGCTCGTCTCCGTTCAGCTTGTCCGGTTGGTCGGGCGACGATGGGACAGCCGGTTTCACGATGGCGCCTGTTTTGTCGGCGTCTGTCTTTACCATGGCAACTGCTTTCTCGGCGTCTGCTTTTGCCATGGCGTCTGTTTTGTCAGCGTCTGCTTTTACCATGGCGTCTGGGTTGTTACCTGCGAAGGCTGAGCCAACCGTGAGAACTAATAGCAAGGCTAATCCAAAGATAGGTGTTAGAGCGCGTTTCATTTCTCCTCCTCAGAACCGAATGATGTGCCGCATCGTGGCATCCCTGCAAATCCGGATTTTGGGGGAGCTATACACGGGATATGCAGGGCCGCATGTGTTCCCAAACTCGCGATTCGACGGCAGTGGGGAAAATTACCGCCTGCAAGCTACGCGAGTCGGCCGGCCACACGTCGAAACAGCACGTCCGCAGCCAACCTGGACCCGCAGGGAGCCAAGCCGCTAACCAATAGGGGAATAAGTGCATGTCTTCGATGTGGGCGACTAATGGCACTTTGCGAAAACTACTGCCGGGGAAAGCACTTGCGTAAATAGGAAAACCTTTTCCCTTGCACGTGAGAGAGAATCATCTCCGCACAGTGGGCGGACAAGTCGTGGGCCTTATTGGTCAAGTCCTTCTGATCCTGCTGGTCATCGAGTTTTAGCCCAACACTACTAGCAAAAGAGCCCGAGCCGGAAGTCGTGGTGGCGGACTGCCTGAAGCCCGTCAGGTTACCTTGAGGAACTCAGGTAATCGCGCAGTATGACTGTTGAGCCATTGACCTAGAAGCACGGTCTCGTTATCTTATACCGTCTATTGTTTCGCACTAACCTCGGGCCCTCCTCTAAACCCGCACTGCAATCAGAAAGGACGTAATGAGAAACACTATAAGGGCCATAGGGAAAGTTTCTTTTTTCGTCTTCGTGCTGGTCGCGCCCGCTCTGGCGCAAAGTTGGCTGGGAACAGGAGCGCCACCAGCAGCCACTGGCCCAGACTACGATGTGAGTGTCGGCTACACCTACCTCACAATGGCGATTCCCGCCGCAGGGCATGTAAACCTCTACGGCCTGGATGTTAGTGGGCGCGTCGACTTCAAACCGCGCTGGGGGGCGATGGTAGACTCCAACTACGTCCGTACTCCCAATGTCCTTGGTACCAAGCACGATGGCTATCTGTTGGGCTTTTACGGTGGTCCCGTGTTCTACCCGGTTGACCACGGAAATACCCGGACGTTCGTTCACGTGCTGGCCGGTGTGGGTATAGTTGACGGCGCAGTGCCAGCGAGCGATACCGAATACCATGGATGGCTGGGGCGTTTCTCATATGCGGTGGGGGGAGGCGTCGAGCACTCTGTCTCGGGCCCATTTGCAGTCCGCGTCATCGGAGATTATCTGCGCACTGCGTTTTTTGATTCTGCTGGCGCAGTGCAGCCCCAAAACAATTTTCGGGTAACCACAAGCTTCGTTTTTCGCCTGAAGTGATCCAGCAGAGCATGTAGGCGGTGTTCGCACAAAGTACCGTGTCCAAGGGGCAGTGTTGCGTCTCAACGGGCGGGGACTGCTCTTCGGAGAGGCAAGCAGACATATCAATGCCACACGAATGAGCCCGTAATGTCAGTGATTAGAGTCGCTCATTGAGCGTGGCTGAAGCAGCGCCCCTCCAAAACAAAGTCACAAAACGACACTTAGGGCGTGCTACGCCACCCAAAGTCAGCGTCGCGTGCTGGCTGCCGCTTCCGCCAGCTCCGGCTCAAGCTTGGCGGTGAAGTGGCGCAGGAATGGCGCTTCGTAGGTGATCTTCATGCCGTGAATCTGGTCGCGCTTCTTCCAGACTCCGAGGATGATTTCCACCGCGTAGTCGATGTGGCTCTGCGTGTACACGCGCCGGGGAATCGCCAGACGCACCAGGTCCATATTCGCCGCCGCTCCGAACATCAGCGTGCCGATCTCGACCGAGCGGATGCCGCCTTCGAGATAGAGTTCATTGGCGAGCGCAATCGCGGGAAAGCGATCGGGCGGAATGTGCGGCAGAAAGGCCCGCGCGTCAATGTAGACGGCGTGGCCGCCTGGCGGCTGTACGATCGGCACGCCCTGCTCGGCAATGTGGTTGCCGAGGTAGGCAGTTGAAGCAATGCGGTATTCGAGGTAGTCCTCGTGCAGCGCTTCCTGAACTCCGACGGCGATGGCTTCCAGATCGCGCCCGGCGAGGCCGCCATAAGTGGGATAGCCCTCCGTGAGAATCAGCAGGTTCTTCTCCTGCTGCGCCAGCAGATCGTCATTGGTGCAAAGAAATCCGCCAATGTTCGCCATGCCGTCTTTCTTCGCGGACATGGTGCAACCGTCGCCGTAGCTGAACATCTCCTGCGCGATCTCTTTTGGCGCTTTCTTCTCATATCCTTGTTCACGGATCTTGATGAAATAGGAGTTCTCCGCAAACCGGCAGGCATCGAAGTAGAGGGGGATGCGATGCTTCCGGCAAACCGCACTAACGGCTTTGACGTTCTCCATCGACACCGGCTGGCCGCCGCCGGAGTTGTTGGTCACAGTCAGCATGACCAGCGGCACACGCTCGCGACCGATTTTCTCTATAAGAGCTTCGAGCGCCGCGACGTCCATGTTGCCCTTGAAGGGATGCTTCAGGCTCGGCTGGCGGCCCTCGGCGATAACCAAGTCCGCCGCCTCGGCGCCGACAAACTCCACGTTCGCACGCGTGGTGTCGAAGTGCGTGTTGTTGGGGACGACATCGCCTTTCTTGCACATGACGCTGAACAGAATGCGCTCGGCGGCTCGGCCCTGGTGGGTGGGAATGACGTGTCTATAGCCGAAAATATCTTGCACCGACGAGCGGAAACGCTCGAAGCTGCGGCTGCCGGCATAACTCTCATCGCCTTCCATCATGGCCGCCCACTGGTGAGTAGACATTGCGCCGGTGCCGGAATCGGTAAGCAGGTCGATCAGGACATCGTCCGCGGGCAGGAGAAAGAGGTTGTAACACGCGGCGCGGAGCAGTTGCTCGCGCTGGGCACGCGTCGTCCAGTGAATGGGTTCGACGCTCTTGATGCGGAATGGCTCAATGATGGTGCGGGGCATGTCGGCTACTCCTTTTTACCACACACCGTTTGCCTTGGGCATGTCAAGGCCGAGACACGTGAAGCAGGCAGAAGCGAAAATCCTAGTCTGCTAAAATCCGTTCCAGCGGCCTCGGTTGCAGGAATAGCTTTATGCACATTCGGTTGATTTTGCTTTTAGCTGCCGTCATCGCGGGACTTGGGGCAGCGGTGCTTCGACTGAGGAGAAAGAAAATCGATAGCAAGCTGTGTGCGCGTTGCGGAGCGCCGGCCATGCACGGTTATTCGAAGACGGCAGAGGCGGCCCTTGACGACATCGTACCGCTGTGTGTCCCCTGCCTTCTGGAGCGACTGGACGAAGACTACTGCACTTATGACGGGCGCGCGGTCGTCATTCAGCCGGTCGCAGAATTGCCTTGTTATGTTTTTCGTCCCAAAAGCGATTGGGACGAACAACCACGCGCGGACTTGGACACCCTTCTGGCTGGACTTCAGAACCAATGTTCTTCCTGCGCCAACCCCGCGCGCTATCTGTGGGTGAATGCCCTCGAAGCGGGTCCTGTTGCCAACCTTCCGCTGATGGGTATTACTCAGACACTGCTCGCGGCGAGCGGCGCTCGGCCTATTTCCCTTTGTGCCCGGTGCTCGGTTCAGCGCATCGCAAGGAGCTTCGCCGGACAAGAGGCAGGATATCTGGAAGTCTGCGGGCCACGCGGACACGAAGATGGTCTGGTCACCGCGATGGGGATGTAGGCAAAACTTCCGCTCAGGACGGCGAGTGCTACTGGACTTTGACGGCGTCTCTGCGCTCAGCGGGGACGTACTTGACGGCGGCGGTGCGATCCAGTTTGTCCCAGGCGAAGGGTCGCCCCTGGATGGCGCGCTTCAGGGTGCGGAACAGAACGAGGGAAAAGACCTGGCGATAGGCGAAGCGCTGCAGCCACACTTGACTGAGTAGCCAAGCGTCTTCGCGGGCTTCGGGCTGGCGGCGCTCCAAGGCGAACGCGATCGCCGAAGCGAGGAAATCAATCACCAGGAACGCGACGAAAAAGATCAGCAGCCGCTGGAAGCTGCCCGGATCGGTAGTGTCCGGATGAAAGTGTTTCTGGACGAAATACCAGATCACGCCGACCGCAAACATCAGATCAATGAAGGGCGAGACCAGGGGAAGCAGAATCTGGAAGATGAGGATGTTGGGAAGTGCGACAAATCCCAAAGCGCCTTTGCGCGCAAAAACGCCCTTGTGCTTAAAGATCGCCTGCAGAATTCCGAACGACCAGCGGAAGCGCTGCCGCATGAGCGCGTTGGCGCTGGTCGGGGCCTCGGTGAAGGCGAGCGCCCGGTCTTCGTATTCCACGCGATAACCATTGCGCAGCAGCGCCATGGTGAGATCGGCGTCTTCGGCAACGGTATCCACATGGTAGCCGCCCGCTTCGCGAACCGCCGTCGTACGCCAGGCGCCAATCGCCCCCGGCACCACGCTCACCGCACCCATGGTGTTGAGCGCTCGGCGCTCGAAATTCTGGCTGGTGATGTATTCCAGTGCCTGCCAGCGCGTCCACAGGTTGACGCGGTTGCCGACCTTGGCATTGCCCGCCACGGCTGCAACTTTGGGATTGAGAAAGTGCGGTACGAGCCGCGAGATAGCATCGGGAGCAACAATAGTATCGGCATCGATACCGACGAAGACCTCGGCATCGCGAATGTGCTCCAGCCCAAAGTTAAGTGCCTCGGCCTTGCCGCCGTTGGGCTTGGTGAGAATCAATACCCTGCCGGCAGCTTCTTCGGCGGCAAACGCCCAGCGGGCGATTTCCAACGTACGATCCTTGGAACCGTCGTCGATAACGATCACGCGCAGATTGGGATAGTCGGAGTCGAGTGCGCCCTGGACCGTGCGTTCGATGACCTTCTCCTCGTTATAAGCGGGGATGAGAACCGCGACCTGGGGCCAGTAAGCCGCAATCTGCTCGGGCGTTCCATACACATGCGAGTGGAGACGGTCATAGATGGCGAGGACGCCGACCGAAATCAGGCGCCCGGTCATCAGGATGTCACCCAGGAAAAAAATGACCGTAATGCCGGTCATGGTCGCACTGAAAAACCAGAAGCCGATCCAATTCAGCCGCGCGGACCAATACTCGTTGGCCGGAAGGGGCGGCATGACATCCGCTTTCGTTTTGCCCATCAACTGGTACACGGGGACAAATTGAAATCCGCGCGCACGAGCGCCATCGATAATCAGCGGAAGCGCCAGCACGGTTCTTTCCCGATTGCCGCCGCCATCATGCATGAGAATGATGTTGCCGCACTGCGTATCGTTCGGTTGGCAGGGTGGCAGGTGGTCGAGCACGCGAGCGGCGATTTGTTTTGGTGAGAGCGCGGGTTCGTCGTTCCAGTCCCGGGTGTCGATCTTGTTGCCGATGGTGATGTAGCCCATGCTTTGCGTGAGTTCGAGCGGTTTCACCTCGTCTTCGGTATCTGGCTCCGCATCGACGGAGTACGGCGGACGGAACAACATGGCGCGAACCCCCAGGCGGCTGGCAAACAAGCGCTCGGTCAGGTTCAGCTCCACCTTCATGTAGCCGCTGCCAATCGAACTGATGTCGGGATGCGTGAAGGTATGGTTCCCGATTTCATGGCCTTCGCGGTAAATGCGCTTGGTCAAACTGCTGAATTTCTCCGCCTGGATTCCGATCAGAAAGAATGTTCCCGGCACATGCTCGCGATTGAGGACATCGAGTATCTTCGGGGTCCACTCCGGATCAGGACCGTCGTCGAAGGTCATGGCCAGCTGGTTCTTGCTGGAGCCATAGCGCGCCACACGATACGGCTCCGGCAGGCTCTTGAAGGTTTCCCCGTCGATGAGTCCGGTCTGCTTGTCTATGGACAGCTCGCGCTCGCCATCGGTAGGCCGCGCCTCAATGTGCAGAATTTCGCCGCTGCCCTCCATATCAACGTCCTGGCCCGGAGGAACATCCTTCAATCGATCCGACGCATTCGCTTCTCCGGGCATATCCCACACCCGCCATAGGGAGCGGTCTTCCGCGCCCAGTCTCCACAAGGCGAAGGTCTGAATGCCGAGGGTCTGCGCGGCGCGCATCTGGTTCAGCGCAGTTACCGCGTCCAGAAACCAGACATCGTGGCGGACGTTATCGTCGTCGCGATAGCTGAAGTGCGGATTGAGCGCGTCGTCATCGAAGTCAACGTCTTCTTCGGAATCGCGCGCCCCGATCCACGCTTCCTGCAC
Organism: uncultured Acidobacteriaceae bacterium; assembly: GCA_963779995.1. Classification (GTDB taxonomy): domain Bacteria; phylum Acidobacteriota; class Terriglobia; order Terriglobales; family Acidobacteriaceae; genus Acidiflorens. The sequence continues at coordinate 37,346 of CAVZZY010000008.1, forward strand.
GGAAACGGATTTGTCGGCCTCTCCCGGCGGAAGCTTGTCTTTCTTTGTTTTTGGCCGCTCGAACCAGTCGTACCCGTAGTTGCCGATGGCACAGATGAGCTTCTCTTTCGGAATCTCTTCGACCGCGGAGTCAAGGTTGTCCGTGAACCAATCCTGCGAGGCGACCGGGCCAGGAGTTCCGCCGGGAAAGTGCTCGTCGTAATTCATGATGACGACGCCATCCACGGCCGACGCAATGGCCTTGTAATCGTAATCCTGGTTGCGCACCTGGACGCTGACGTACAGCTTCATCCCCTTGGCGTGCAGGTCAGACGAGAGTTCGTTCAGCAGAGCCACGTATCCGGGCTGCCCTTTCTTCGGGAAAGATTCGAAATCGACCATCAGACCGCGGTAATGATCGGAGGCAAGATAAATCCCGATCTGGCGTCGAAAATTGGCGCGAGCTACCGGATTGTTCAAGAAGTCACTGATGCTCGGAACAAAGTCGGTGCCGTCAAAGTTCTGCACCACCGGAAAGACTTCCATGTCGGTGTTTTCCGCCTTCAGAAACTGCATTACTTTGTCGTCGATGTGTCGAACCGTTTGCCCCTGAACCACGTCAAACATCGCGTTCGTTTCCGGATCCGAGGCTTGCAGATGGCCGTCTGCACCGAGCACCTGCAGCCAGGTGGGGAAGAGCAAATCGATTTGGCGCGCATACTCGCGCAAGGAAGAGAAGCTGGCCGCGTCCCAGGAAACATAGAATGCGGCCCGAACCCCTTGCTCGGAGTTCAGTTTGAGTTGCGAAGGAGCCTTGCGCGATTGATGGCGGTGCCCGGCGCGGGCCAGAGTGGCCAGACGGCGCTTCTCGCGCGCTTTCGCCTTTTCGTTTTCCTTCAGAGCGTGATAAGGCTTCTTTTCCGACAGCCAGGAAAGATCGGGCAGAGGCTCGCTGCGCAGGGCACTGTAAATGAAGAAGACCACCAGCAAGGAAAAAGCCAGGGCGGCCGCGTCGACAACGCGGCGAATCCGCCTCCAGCGCGCTTGCAAGGGATCGTAAAAAACCTGTTTCTTCATCTCGTAGTGGCTCCTTCATCCTAAGGTGAGAGCCGCAGGTGGTCAAACCCGGTTCTCAGCAGAGCAGCCATTCTTGTGAGCCGCTGAGGAAAATCGCGCGATTCGCGATATATTCCCAACGTGCTCCGCTTGATCCGCGAACACCGCAGCTTTTTTCTCGGAACCACACTGGCCGCCCTGGCATTGCGGCTATTTTTCGTCGTCTATTTCCCGGCGGTCACGGATGACTCGCGTATCTACGCCGACCTCGCCACCAACTCGCTGCAACACGGCATCTACGGCCAGACGCAGGCCGGCCAACCGGAGAAACCGATTCTGCCGACCGATGCGCGCCTGCCAGGATATCCTGCTTTTCTGGCTGGGACCTTCTGGCTATTTGGAGCCGGAAATTTCAAAGCAGTCATGCTAGCGCAGATCCTGGTGGGCCTGGCCACCGGCCTGATTGTTGCCGACCTTGCTCGCCGCGCCGTTTCCGAGCGTGCGGCAAGAATCGCTTTTGTCCTGGCGGCGCTATGTCCCTTCCTCGCAAACTATGCCGCCGCCGTGCTCACCGAAACTTTGGAGATCTTCTTTACGGCACTCGCTCTCGATTGCGCAATCGCTGCGCTGGGTCGGATGCATGAGGCCCGTTTTGACGTGGGCGTCCCTTCGGCAAGCTCAGGGAAGGCTCTCGACCAGGCTGGCCGCAAGCTCTGGGCTGCGGCCGGCGCGGCGGTTGCGGCCTGCATCCTGCTGCGTCCCGATGGCGGCCTCCTGCTGGCCGCGATCGGTCTTTATCTGGCAGTTTTGGCGGGGAAGATCCTGGCGTCGAACGCTCACGCCGGCAAGAAAAACGTGACGGATCTCTTGGCCGCTGGAATCATCGTCGCAGCCGTTGCCCTGGCGCCGCTCGTTCCCTGGACGATTCGTAATTTCCGCACCCTCCATCATTTCCAACCGCTGGCTCCGCGCTACGCCAACGACGCCGATGAACTTGTTCCCCGAGGTTTCAACCGCTGGGCCAAAACCTGGATCGTCGACTACGTGTCGGTAGAAGAGATCTTCTGGAACGTTACGGGCGATAAGATTGATCCGAAGAAGCTGCCATCGCGTGCCATTGATAACTCCAACCCGGCCGAAAGGGACGCAACGCTGGCCGTCATCGCGGACTACAACGAGGCGCAGGACATGACGCCCGAACTGGATGCGCGCTTCGGTAAAATAGCTGCCGGCCGCATTCGCGCTCATCCTGTTCGCTACTATGTTGTGCTGCCCGTGCTGCGCGTCGCGGACATGTGGCTGCGCCCGCGAACCGAGATCCTTCCTCCCGACGCGCGCTGGTGGGAATTCAATGACGACGCGAAGCATTCGGTCATGGCAGTAGGCTTCGGACTGCTGAATCTGGCTTACGTGGTGGCAGCGCTCTTGGCGCTCGTTCGCAGACCGTCAGGAATTCGCTGGGCCGGATTGCTGGTCAGCTTCTTGCTTCTGCGCTCGGCGTTTCTCGGAACGGTGGAAAACCCGGAACCGCGCTACACACTGGAATGCTATCCCGTCATCATTGTGCTGGCATCTTCGTGGCTGGCGCGGCGCTCATGGGATCATTTAGTCATTAAATCAAAGAGTGATATTGAATCACTCAATGGATTCAACACCTCTGTCAGCTCAAGGGCGAGTCGGTCATGCGGAAACGCGTGCGGACGAGTTCGGACAGCACTTCGATGGCTGCGCGATTAGCCACTCGATCAGACTTCGTCAGATATTCAATCGCGTCCACGAGCATCTTCTGTCCATTCACGTAGCGAGGATCGGCGGTGCGTTCGCGCTTCTTGCGGAAATCGGGAGGAACGGGAATGGTAAGCACTCTGGCCATGCGAACTCAACTCTCCGAGGTTCTCTTCGCAGTATATAGCCGCAACCGGTCTTTTTCAGCTTGTTTCTATTAGTTCGGGTTTTGCAGGATGCGGCGCGGAAAAGCCCTATCCTTGCGGCGAAACGAACTTGGTTCTCTTGGTGGTCTTCAACTTAAACGCGCTTTCCGGAAGTGGGTGATTGATCTGAATATCGGAATACTTCGCCAGCCGGTAGTTGCCGTCCGGCTCAAAAAACTGCTGCTGCACCGAAACTCCCTTGGCCGGGTCAATCCAGAGCAGGATGCGCGCGATATTGTTTCGCCAACGGGCGGACTTCGGAATTAACTCCAGCTTCTCAGCTTTGACGCCGTTGACGGTCTCTGACCCCAAATACCTCAGGACATAAGATTTGAACAGGTCGCGACCGCCGCCGCCGAAGCCGAGCACCAGAAAGCTCTCGACATCGCCGCGATTCTTGCCCGGATCGTATTCGTTGACCTGATCGATTTTGGGCTGGTAGACCTGCACTTTGCCGCCGCTGTAGACGACGTACTTCTTATCGGGCTCGACGAAGTCGGCAGCCATCTGCACTTCGCCGCCTTGACGCCGGAAATAAATCCTGCCCTTCTGCGTCTCGGTTTCGTCGATGACCTTCTGGTATTGGTCCCAGACGACGCTCGCCTCAGTGGTCTTGAAGCTCTTGGCGGCAGCGTCCATCTGGGCGAGAACGCGCTCCAGTTCAGCAGATTCGCCAACAATCTGCGCCCAAGCGGCCGCGGTCAACAGACAGCCGGCAGCTACGATTCTGAGAGCAAGCGCCTTGTGCAAAACTTTCACTTATGCACCATAACACGTTGAAACATAAACCTTGCAACCATAATACTTTGCACCCTTCGCTTATTCTTTTTCAACCCAGACTTTGTAACTCAGGGTGTGCCCCTTGGTGTCTTTGAGCGTCTCGTACTTTGTAATGCTGACCGCTCCGGAGATGGGTTCGATGATCTGTTCCAACTGCCGGCTAACATCTTCACCCGCCGTCGCATTCACCGCCGAAGCCTGGATCTGATAGATGAACCCGCCCTTCTCGTCAGGAATCACAATCACTCCGGTAAGATGCGGATTGCGCTCAACCGGTTTGTCCTTGAAGTTGATGAAGTACGGCGACACAAAAACAAAGAGAAGAATCAGCGTAACCATGATGTCGTAATGCAGGCTGCCCCGCTCATACGACCAAAGAATATATCCGCGGATTGTGCGCCAGATCGCGCCCATGGGGGAGACGGCGCTTTCAAGCGCCGTCGAGGCTTCAGGTTGCTGCCAGTGTATGTTGGAATTCATATGATGGCAAATCCCCGATTACCGCAACGTAGAGACGGGGCTTGCCCCGTCTCGGCTCGCACCATCTCGGGCGCTACGGGAGACGCGGCAAGCCGCGTCTCTACGCGACACCTGCCGTGATGCGATCGGTGCCCATATAACGCTGCAGCGCCTCCGGAATCCGCACGCTTCCGTCGGCCTGCTGATAATTCTCCACGATGGCAACCCACGTCCGTCCTACCGCCAAGCCGCTGCCGTTCAACGTGTGCAGAAATTCCGTCTTGCTCTTGCCCTCGGGACGGTAGCGAATATTCGCCCGCCGTGCCTGAAAACTTTCAAAGTTCGAGCACGAAGAAATCTCGCGAAACAGATTCTGTCCCGGCAGCCAGACTTCTATGTCATAAGTCTTGGCCGCGGAAAATCCGATGTCTGCGGTGCACAGCGTGACCACGCGATAGTGCAGGCCGAGTTTTTGCAAGACAGTCTCGGCATCGTGGGTCAGCTTCTCCAGTTCATCGTAAGAACTCTCCGGACGTGAGAACTTCACCAACTCCACCTTTTGAAACTGGTGCTGTCGGATAATTCCGCGCACATCCTTTCCGTACGATCCAGCTTCGCTGCGAAAACAGGGAGTGTACGCGGTCAGGCAAACCGGCAAGCGCGCTGCGTCCAGCACTTCGTCGCGATAGAGATTCGTGACCGGCACTTCGGCGGTCGGAATCAGCCAGAGATCTTTCTCGCCGTGCGGCACGCGAAACAAATCCTGCGCAAATTTCGGAAGCTGCCCCGTGCCATACATCGACTCTGAGTTCACCAGAAACGGCGGAAGCACCTCAGTGTATCCGTGTTCGCGGGTGTGCAGATCGAGCATGAAGTTGGCGAGGGCCCGCTCCAGTCGCGCACCCAGAGCCCAGTACACAGCGAAGCGAGCGCCCGACAACTTGGCGGCGCGCGTCAGGTCGAGCACTCCGAGCGCTTCGCCAAGCTCCCAGTGCGGCTTGGGCTTGAAATCGAACGGCGGCGGTGTGCCCCAGCGACGCGCTTCCACGTTATCTTCGGCGCTCGAGCCCACCGGCACGCTGGCATGAGCAAGATTCGGAATGGACGTCAGAATTTCGCGCAGGCGCGCTTCGTGCTCGGCCGCCTTTTTTTCGGACTCTTGAATCTGCTCACGCAGTTCCTTCGTCTCCTGGATCCGCGCCGAAGCATCCTGCCCGCTTTTCTTGAGCTTGGCAATCTCTTCGGAAGCGCGGTTGCGGCGCGCCTGCAGGGTTTCCGCCGCCGTGATGGCCTGCCGGCGCTCGGCGTCGATGGTACGAAAGTCTTTCAAAACCTCCGCCGGATTCATGCCGCGCTGGCGCAGCTTTTCTTCCACCAGCGCAAGGTTGTCACGAACAAAATTCAGATCGAGCATTCTGCTTTAACTTTAGCTGAAAAATGCGATTCCGTGCACACGGATGGGAATCAGGTGCGCGCAAGAGCTGCGTCCTCCCTCCGGGACTTAAATCGCTCTTCCCCTGTTCCCAGCGCTGAAGCGCTGGGCTAAGCTGGTTCGCCCCTACCGGGGCTGGATTCTCCTGTAAACTAAGTCGCGATGAGACTCCCCCAGTCTTGGCGCACTCTGCTAGTCGTGCTAGCCTGTGCTGTCTGCGCCTCCGCCAGCGCCTACAACGCCCGCCCCAAGCTGATTGTCGTAATCGTGATTGACCAGTTTCGCGGCGACTACCTCGAGCGCTATCGCGACCAGTTCGGCGACGGAGGTTTCCGGGTGTTTCTCGATCGCGGCGCTTATTTCACCGACTGCAACTACGACTATGCCAACGCCAGCACCGCCCCCGGACACGCCACGCTCTTCACCGGAAGCTATACCATCGGACACGGCATCGTTGCCAACGAATGGTGGGACCCGCAGAAGAAGAAGCGGGTAACGTCGGTCGAAGACGACACGACAAAACTTGTCGGCGTTGGCAAAACTGGTGTAGGCGCATCGCCACACAACCTCCTAAGCGACACACTCGGGGACGAATTGAAACTGGCCACCGGTGGCAAAGCCCGGGTATTCGCCACCTCGCTCAAGGATCGTGCGGCCGTCCTGCCCGCTGGGTTTTCTGGAGATGCCGCCTATTGGATCGATCCCAGGAGCGGCGACTGGATCACCTCCACGTACTATCGTCCGGATCTCCCCGAGTGGGTGCGCAATTTCAACGGCAGCCATCGCGCGGATAAATTCTGGAACCGAGAGTGGCGAGATAACGACGGCGACAGAAATATCCTCGGTTCGACTGCGCCGCGAACCGCCGAAGACGGCACGCCCGCCAGCTTCTACGAGGTCGTTGGCTCCACTCCCTTCGCCAACGATTACCAACTGGAATTCGCTAAGGAGCTCGTGTTGTACGAAAAGCTGGGCGCAGGCCCGGCGACCGACCTGCTGGTGATCAGCCTCTCGGCCAACGATATCCTCGGCCACCAGGTTGGTCCCGACTCCCCACAGATGCGCAGCATGGCGCTCGAACTCGACCGAAGTTTGGCGGAGTTCTTCGGCTTCCTCGGTCATCAGATCGGGATGGCCAACGTGTGGGTGGCGCTTTCGTCTGATCACGGCGTCGCGCCTCTGCCTGAATTCGCGAAAACTCTTCGCCTGCCCGCAGCCAATCTCGACGCGAGAGCTTTGCGCGAACAAATTAATTCCCTGCTCTCGAAAAAATACGCTAAGAAAGCCGACTACGTCGTCGATCTCGATTACCCGATCGCCTGGCTGAACGAGGACGTGTTCCCCGGAGGCGCCGGACATTCTGCCGAACGCAAGGAATCCGATGCCGAAGCCGACGCGGGCGAAGCTATGAAGCAAGCGGGGTTCACCGGATACTTTACCAAGTCGCAACTAGCGCGTGGAGAAACTCCGGCCAACGAAATCGGTCGCCGTTACGCCCACAGCTACTCGCCCGAAGGCGGATGGTATGTGATTGGAATCCCCCGTCCATTCCAAGTCGCAGTCACGAAGGGTACCGATCACGCGACGCCTTTCTCGTACGATACCCATGTGCCGCTCGCTTTCTATGGCCTCGCCTTCCAGCCGGGAATCTACCGGACGCACGCCGAACCGGTCGATCTCGCGGTGACGCTAGCTTCATTACTCGGAATCAATGCACCCGCGCAAGCCACGGGAAGAGTATTGACGGAGGCGCTGCCGCCGCCGGTGCATCATTCCACCTCGCCATCCGCCATGCCGACCGCCACGCCGCCCGCCGGGGGAACCCAATGACGCCTATCGGCAATCCCGACTTGCGTGTCAGCTTCGCCGGCATCGAGCTGAAGAATCCGATCATCGCCGCTTCCGGCACATTCGGCTACGGCATCGAGTTTGAAGACATCGTGCATCTCGACCGGCTCGGGGGATTGGTCGTCAAAGGTCTCTCCAAAGAACCGATGACCGGAAATCCGCCCCCCCGCCTGTTTGAGACCGCTGCCGGAATGCTGAATGCCATCGGACTGCAGAATATCGGCGCGCCCGCGTTTCTCACCGAAAAACTCCCGGCGCTGCGCGAGAAAAAAAATGTCGTTGTGTTCGCCAACGTCTTCGGCTACACCCGCGCCGATTATGAGCTCACGATTGAGATCCTGAATCAGGGCGAGGGCATTGCGGCGTACGAAATCAACGTATCTTGCCCGAACACAGCGCACGGCGGCATTCAGTTCGGCAGCGATCCGCTCTTGCTCGACGAAGTGGTGCGGACAGCGAAGCGGGTGTCGGCGCGGCCGATCATCGTGAAACTCTCGCCCAACGTCACCTCGATCGCGCAGATGGCATATGTTGCCCAGGAGGCGGGCGCCGACGCCATTTCGCTGGTAAATACGTTTCTAGCCATGGCGATTGATGCGGAAACGCGCCGCCCAAGAATTGCCAATGTCACCGCCGGCCTCTCCGGCCCAGCCATCAAGCCCATCGCACTGCGCATGGTGTTTGACGCAGCGCACGCCGTGAAAATTCCCGTGATCGGCATGGGCGGAATCACCACCCCGGTAGACATAGTGGAATTCATGCTGGCGGGAGCGAGCGCAGTGCAGGTGGGAACCGCGAGTTTCTTCGATCCGGTGGCCACTGAAACGCTGGTAGAAAATCTCACGACTTTCTGCCGAGAACATCGCATCGAGCGCCTCAGCGACCTCACCGGCGGGTTGCTGACCGACTAACGAAGCTCCAGACTTTGCTGGTGGGGCCCCGGGCGTCCCCGCCCGGCTGGACGGGCGAGACGCCCGTCGCTCCACTAACTTCTATCGTCCGCTGGCGTGCCAGATCGATCCCGGCGACTGATAGTTCAGCCCTTCGCCCCACACCACCTGCGTATCTCCGTGGTTATCGATGGCGAGCCCGAAATAGTCACCGAAAGGAAAACGGAAACCTTCCTCGCTTATATAACTATAGCCGGGCACATACCCCGAGATCCGTATCTCTTCTCCCCAGGTCGCTCCGCCGTTGCTCGAACTCCGATAGTAAGTATTCCAATATGGAGAGTTGCTAGAAGAGTTGCGTTTATCCATCCACGCTATGCGGATGTCGCCCGAGGTCCCGGCCACGATCGCCGGGAAAGCATGTTCCACTCCCGGCTCGGCCGAGGAAACGCTGGCGCGTGGCAGCCAGTTTTCGCCGCCGTTGGTCGACGAGGAGAAGTAAATGCGCTGCGGCCCCAGGTGCGCTCTGCCCGCGCTCCAGAGCGCATAAAGAGTTCCGTCGCTGTCAGAAGTCAGCGCGACCTGCGCGCCCAGATACGCCTCGCCGCATTCCTCGTCCTGGCAGCCGGGCGCTGCCGCGGAAAGGTCGAGCCGAGTCGGACTCCATGTCTTGCCCGCATCCGCCGACTTCGCCACATACAGGGTGGTCACCGAGGCGCGCGCTCCTCCCGCTTTTGCGTAGGAAGCCCACGCCAGATACGCATTGCCTGCGGGATCGACCGTGGCTGCTCCCAGCAGAGACCATCCCGGACGGCTTTCAGTGTTCACGCGTGTCGGCATAAAGCTGCGCCCCCCATCCCGCGAGGCCGCCACCCACACCTCTTCTTCATGATTGAAAGCCACGTAAACGCTTTGGCCGCGCACTGCCAGGGCCGGTTTATCCAGTTCGACTTCGCTGCGAACCGCAATCGCAAAACTCCAGGTCGCGCCGGAGTCCACCGACTTGGCGACCACGACCGCGCGCTTACCGTTCTGCAACCACGCCGCATACACGGTATGCCGGTCGGCGGGGTCAACAGCAATCTGGGGATCAAACTGGCCCGAGCCCGATTCGAGCATCACATGCGGAGTCTGCCAAGTCCTGCCGTTGTCGTTGCTCGCCACCAGCAACATAGTGGGCACGCGACAGTCCTGGCAATCGGGTACTGATCCGTAGTGCGGATAAAGAACGTAGATCCTTCCCGAACCATCGGCCGCCACGGCCGGTTCCCACTGGTCGCCGCTCGTCAGGCCGACCCGCACCTGCCCGGAAAATTGCGGCACGGCCCCCCAAGCCAGGCTGGCTAGCGCACACAGCAACAGCACGAGTTTAGCGGAGCGCATGTAAACCACCGAACGAAAATCAGGGGGGAGGGACTAAACAGGCCCTTGACCCTAAACTTTATCTCGAAGCCGGCTGCCGGTCAACCACACCGACGCGCTACACCTTACGGATGACCTAACCAAGCCTCGCTCTGTCGTAAACCGGAAGATCCGGCCCGCCCATTGTTGTCGATGGTCCAGCTAGCAGTCTAGTGCTTGAAAGAAACATTTAGACCGGTAGTAATCTGCAGGTCGTTCTTTTTCGTCGTAGACGGCGGGTTGCTGACATAAATATCTCCGAACGAACTTTGCCATCCCAGCCACTTGCTGAGCTTGGTAACCGCACTGAGGTTGAATGTGCCGCGGTATTGTGAGGTATCGCTTAGGTCCGGGTAGATGAAGAAGCTTTGCGTGATGACTGTGCCCTTCCCGACCTTGTGCGTGAAGGCATCACCCAGCGTCAACCCCGCCAGGCTATTGGAATAAGAGTAGAACGTGCCACTTGTGGCCGGCGGCACGGGTAGAATCGGGACATCCGAGTACTTTTCATGCGTATAGTTCAGGCCGGCCAGGAGGTCGAGGGTAGTGACGGCATTCTTGATCGCATGCACACCCATACCTCCGCCGAGTGTGGAACGTAGAGTCAGGTCTTGCAGCGAATTGGAAAGAAAATCGCCACTCCCAAAGCCGAACATACGCGGGGAGAAATCGTGGTCGTAGCGTGCTCCTCCGCCCGCCGAGTTAGCGGTGGTGTGAGGCGATGCCGTCGGCAGATCGTTGGTCGCGTAGATCGAGTTGGCGTAAAGAATCAGTTTGTCGTGGAATCCCGTGCGTGCGGCATTGAACGCGATGTCCAAGTTCTTGGTCGCGCTGTTGCCGCGGGTCACGGCAAAGCCCAGATTCAGACCACCGGCCCAGCCCTCACTCCATCCCGGATGCAGACTCTTTTCATACGCCGCCTGCTCGGCCGGGCTACGCACCAAAGTGACAGATGCCTTCGGCGCCTCCACCGGACCTGCGGTCCTGGTGGCAACGACCACATCGTCGCCGCTGGTCGTCACCGGACCAACCACGGTCTTGCCCCCCAGCGTGACGTTAAGATCCCCTGCGGACGTTATGCTTTGAATAGCGTCGAACTTCATGGTTACGTCGCCGGCGTAATCCGTCTTGATCACGAGTACCTTGCCGTCGGACTTCGCAATCGAACCGGTCAGCCGATCTCCGTTCTTCAACACGACCTGGTCAGCGAGCGCCCGAATCGCGAGTAACAGAAGAAGACCTGCCACAAATTTCTTACGCACAAAAACCCTCCTTAATGTTGATTCGAAATGAGATGAAATTTCTAATTTAGTCTTACGGACACAACGGCCTTCAATAGCCAGGAAGTGAGTTACAGAACTCTCCCACTTCCGCAATCTACGCGAATGGGATTCTGTAACCACGCCGGCGCCCCCGGATGTTTGAGGATTACATTGGCCGCCAGAGTCTAGCCGATCCGCGAGATCGGCAGTCACCCGCATCAAACGAAAACGAAGCGGACGGAAACGTTGACCCTGAACTTTATCTCGAAGCCGGTTGCCGGTCAACCACGCGGTCACGCTAGTGAACATTGCTCCCGGCGGTTGACTCCCTAGTACTGCGGTGGTAGATTGTTGCAAAATTCAACAGCAGTGGGGTTTGTCTAAAATTCAACAAAAGTGGGGTGTCGCCATGTTGGAAGTGGCTCAGATCAACGAAGTTCGCCAGATCAATGATGAAGAAGTTGAACAGCAGGTTGGCTTAGCGCAGCTCAGTTCCATGAGCAGTCTTTATATCGACGATGTGCTCGCCGTGGTGGAGCGGGGGGCTAAGAAACTCCCTTCGTATCTGGATCTGTATCGAAAAGCTGTAGCCCAAGCGTGGGACCCGGACGAGCTGGATTTTTCCCAGGACCGGCAAGAGTGGCAAGCTTTGTCGCCGGAGACGAAAAAGCGGCGGATGTGGAGCTTGCGCATGTTCTTCGCGGGAGAAGAAAGGGTCGCCAGCCTGCTGGCGCCACTTGTCTGGGCTGCTCCCAGCAAGGATGTGGAGGCATTCGTGGCCAGCCAGTTGGCAGATGAGGTCCGCCACACCATCCTGTTCGACCGCTACTGGCGGGAGGTCGTGGGCACCGATGCCCAGAGCCTGCACGAACTGGTCAACCAGATCAGCGTAACCGCCCAAGAGAATCCGGCCTACCGTTACTTATTCTACGAGTGGCTGCCTGAGCAATCGCAATGGCTAGCCTCACACCCGAGTGATGTGGACGCCACTGCCCGGTTCGTCACCGTTTATCACCTCATCGTCGAGGGCGCCATGTTCCTAACGGGGATGCGGTACCAGCTCGAGGGCGCCCGGCGTTGGAGCCGCACCTGGGGTTTCTATCAGGGCTTTACCGCGGCTACACGGGACGAGTCACGCCATGTCATCTTCGGCGTCCGCTACCTGCGCGACTTGGCGAGAGATAACCCGAGTCGTTTTGTGCCGCTCATCCAGGACACAATTCGGGAGTTCCGTCCCCTGATCTCGACCATCATGCGGCCTCCGCAGGGAGACTTGACTTACTACGGCGGAAAGCATCTGGAGTCGGCGTGGCCAGGTTACACGCCCCAGCGCTTGCAGGAAGAAATGATCGAATACGCGCACAGCGCGCTCGGGCGGCGGCTGCATGCGGTTGGAATTCCGGTCCCCGCTTGAGCTCCGCCAGGACGAGCGTTCCGCTCCAGGCGAGGTTCACGATGCTGCGGGATGGTCAATCTCGCTGATCGGCTAGGCTCCGCGCGGCACCGGTTGGCGCGCTTCGTTCAGCAGCGTCAAAGTCATGCCGCTGCGCTTGCTGTCGCGCTCCGCTTGGATGGCTTCCAGGCGCGAGCGCCACGGCGCAAGATCGAAAGGCTGCTCGGCGGGTTTCGCGACGTATGTGTCAATCAACTCGCGGTAGAAGCGCACGATGCCTGCCACTAAGGGCACGGGATACTCCCGCCCCTGGATCTTCAGGCAGTGAACACCCAGGTCAATGAGCGCCGGGATATCGTCCAGGTAAAAGAAGGCGTCGTTCTTGAGCGTGATCACTGGCTCCAGCAGCGCCTTGTCATTGAGCAGTTCCCACTGTTCCAGGCAGACGCGGTAATCCAGTCCGCCGCGGTTGGGGCTGCCGCGGAACACATCCTTGCCGAAATCGTCGACGGTCCGCTCCAACCGAATATACGGCGACATCCAGCACTTGCCCAGGTAGGTGTAGCAATGGTTAGCATGGATCAGGATTTCGATGCCCACATCGATATTCGCCTCGCGCGAAGCCAGTTCCCGCAGCGTGATCTTGGTGTCGGCCACTACTTGTGAGACCCCGATCGAGCGATAGAACTTCACGTCTTCGTTGTTCAGGATGTTGGCGCCGATGCTGGCGTGCAGAACGAGATCAGGGAAACGGCGGTGCACCTGCGCGATCGCGCCCACGTCGGTCATAATCGCTCCGTCGATGCCCCAACCGACGAACTTCTCCATCTTCTTTAGCAGCGAGGGGATTTCCGACGACTGCATATTCGTGTTAATAGCAACGCGTATCTTGGCGCCCCCGGAGTGCGCGATCCTCGTGGCTTCATGCAATTTCTCGTCGGAGAGTTCGTAGCGGTCACGCCGCCGGCTCCAGCCCCGTGCTCCCACGTAGATTGCATTGGCGCCGTTTTCCACGGCCGCCTTTACCATTTCCAAATTTCCTGCAGGCGCTAATAGCTCAACCATCGCTCACCTCTAAAAAGACAAAGAGAAATCACTCAGCAGGCCACAGCCGGTTGCGTCCGTTTGCCGACATACTCGGCACCGGTGCGGCCGAAATAAAAACCGTTGCACAAACCCACAGCCGTATGCTCGCGAATCGTATTCCACGCGGACTCGTCCTCCGTCCGATCGCCGGCGGCGGCGCGCTCCAGCGCCGCGCGATAGATCCTTGCAATATTCAGACGGTACGCAGGCGTCTCATAGGCTGCCTCAATCCGGAACACATTGTGTCCGGCCGCGATGAGTGCCGGCAAATGCTCGAGCATGCACACGTCCTTGCCACTCAGCACGCCCTTTCCCACCGACCGCATGGCCCAGTCGCCCTGCTTGAGGAACAAGTTTTTCTGGCATAGCGTCGGACATTTCTCCGGCCACTTCTGCTCATACTCCAGTAAGAAGCAGTAATCGGAAACGCCCAGCGGCATTTTGCCGTGAACCACCAGCTCCGCCGGCATACCGACGCCGCTAGTTATGGCTCCCACTTCGTCAAGGCTGATTTCGTAGTTCGGCGTAAAGCGGACCGCACCGTACTCTTTCAACACCTCGGCTCCCGCATCGGTGTACACGTTGGCAAATCCGCCGATGTGCGCCGGCATGCCGGGAAACTGCTCATGCACCATGCGCAGCACGCCGAGGTTATGGACCTCGACCGCATCGGCGCCCGCCGCGGCTGCGGTCTCCAAAGCTTTCTGCACCTTGGGCAGCACGTCATTGCGCGGCGCCGCATACGACGTCACGTAGGCACGCAGACCCTGGCCCTTCACCAGCGCAATGCCTTCTTCGAGGTCGTCCAGGCGCTCCAGGAAGTTGTCCTCGTAAATGCGGCAGTAAATGTTGCCCAGGTAAACCGCGTCATATGCACTCAGGTCCGATTCGCGGAGATTTCGCAGGTTGGAGATCGTCGTATTAAGTTCGAAGGGGCCCATTCAACGTCCTTGTACAGTCCACATCACCGGCAGCGCAGCCCGGTTCCCATTGGATGTCTGATCGGCCTTCTGATCGCTCTTCTGATCGCTCTTCTGACCGCATTTCCAGGCATCCACAGCCGCACGGTACGTCCCGATGATAGCACGCACCATCTCCGCTGGAAGGCTGCGGCCCTGGATCTTGATCACGTCCACACCAGCATCAAGGAAAGCTCCGAGTTCCGCCACTGGGCTGATCTGCCGGCTGGGAAACAGCCGCCGGTCAGCCTCCACGCCATCTTTCAACAGACTCCACGGCTGCTCGCAGATACGGAAACAACTGCCTACTCCGCCGCGTTTGACGCTGCCACCTAAACGTTGCGACCCGTCGCCCCGCTCCGCCGCGGCGAAGTTCAGGTAGCTGGGCATCCAGCACTTTCCGAGCTGAATGAACTCCTGCACCATGTGCAGCATGACCTCGATCTGGATCGAGGCCTCCGCCTTTACCGCCGCGATTTCCTGCGGCTCAACATACCCCGGTAGCACCACAGCCGTCGCGCCCAGGTCTTGGTAGAAGAGCGCGTCGTTCGTGTTCAGCGCACCGCACCCGATGCTGGCGGTGATGGCCAATCCCGGCAGGTTCCGCCTGACTTCCCGCAGAAACCCGACGTCGTTCAGGATCACCGCATGCAGCCCCCAGTCCGCCAATTCCGCCAGTTGACGCAGCAGCTTTTGGCGCTCCTGCGGCTTGGGTATGATGTTGGCCGCAAGCTGCACCTTTTTCCCGAGAGCGTGAGCTAGCTCGATGCACGTTCGCAACTGCTTGCGGTCAAATTCGCCCCGCGCGCCGCCCCGGCTCCAACCCCTTAATCCCACGTACACCGCGTCCGCGCCCACTTGAAACGCCTGCTTGGCCGCCTCGAGATTGCCGGCTGGAGCCAGCAGCATCGCACACCCCTTGGACAAGCCGATGCCGCAGCCCTTCGCAGTGGAAAGTGGGCTAGCCTTCACCGGTCCATAGCCCGGAATTGCACGTTCAATCCCCAAGTTGGCCCCAATTATTTCCTGAGTCAGTGAGCAATATCACGCCGAGGTGTGACGGCGACCTACACCACACCAGAGGTTTCCTCTCGCCATGCCGTCAGGGTGTGCTGGAACTTGACCCGCTTCTCCGCGTGCCCCGGATGGGGACTGGTTTCGCCATCGTTTATAGTGTAATGCCCGCTCTGTGCGGTGTCATCCGGAATAGAAAACGATACACCCGCCGACCAGCGAACCCAAAATCACTTAGCCACGGATCTGGATTGAGGGGGTGAGGGTGCGCCCTCAACCCCTTCGAACTTGTTCTTGACATTGTCAGGGCGGAGGCATACGTTCGGCGCACGAAAGGATGAAGCGTTTCTGAGCTTTTAAGCCCGCCAATCTACCCGTGGCTCGCTCGCAAAGCCCGCAGAATGTGCTCGCGTTCTGTCGCTTCCAGAGTTTCATCCATGCGTTTCTCCTCTACGGTCGGCAGCTATGCGGTTGGGATTGAAGCGGACAACGCTGCAATCGAAACCGAAGCATTTTGGAATTAATCCGCGGTCACGACCGCCCTGGCAAAAGTTCACCGCGGATGGACTGAGAAAAGACGCCGCAGGCACGAACCCGACCAGCAGCCGATCGCGACCCAACCATACCGAAGGGCGGGCGGTTCGGTTACAATCCTCGCGCACATGAACCGCGAATATAACAAACAATACAGCCACGAATTAGGGCGCGACATGGAGTCGCTGGTGTACGGGCACTCCGGTCAGCCTATCCTCGTGTTTCCGACCTCCATGGGACGTTTTTTTGAGTATGAGGATGCGGGGATGATCCACGCACTGGCGGGGAAGCTGGAGGCGGGCGCGATCCAGGTGTTTTGCGTGGACAGCGTCGACGGCGAGAGCTGGTACAACAAGGGAGTGCATCCAGGAGCGCGAATCTGGCGGCATGTGCAGTACGAGCGCTACCTGATCAACGAGTTTCTGCCCTATTTGAAGTGGAAGAACTGGGCTCCGCAGATCGCGGTGACGGGATGCAGCTTTGGCGGCTATCACGCGCTGAATTTTTCTATGCGGCATCCGGATGTGGTTTCGGCTTGTGTGACCATGAGCGGATCGTTCGATATCAAGAGCTTCCTCGACGGCTACTACGATGACAATGTCTACTTCAATAATCCGCCGGATTACCTATCGAACATGAGCGATGAGTGGTTCCTGAGCCGGTACCGGCAGATGAAAATTGTGCTGGGATCGGCGGACTGGGATATGTGCCTGGACGCGAACGTGAAGATGGCGGCAATTCTTCATGGCAAGGGGATTCCGCATTGGCTGGATATCTACGGGGACAACAGCAAGCATGATTGGCCGCTGTGGCAGCGGATGGCGGGGAAGTATTTTTAGGTATGGCGCTGTTCGGGGTTCGCTCGCCTGCGGCCGCACGGCGAGAACGAGCGGTTGGCATCGGCCAGCGAGGGACGAATAGCGAACAGCGTTTTCCACCACAAGGAGTGTCTTATGAGCATTAAGAAAGTCGGAATTCTTTTTGGCATGGAAGGTACATTTCCGCCGGCTTTCGTCGAGAAGGTTAATGCCATGAAGGTCGCGGGCGTTACCGCCGAGTTTGTGAAGATTGGCGGCATCCGGATGGATGAGCCGAAGAAGTACGACGTGATCATTGACCGGATTTCGCAGGACATTCCTTTCTACCGGGCGTATTTGAAGAACGCAATGCTGCAGGGGACGATGGTGATTAACAATCCGTTCTGGTGGACGGCCGACGACAAATTTTTCAATTACGCGCTGGCGCACAAGATGGGCGTGGCGATTCCGCCTACCGTGATTTTGCCGCATCATACGCATCCGCCGGATACGACCGACAAATCCATGCGGAATTTGATGTATCCGCTGAATTGGGAAGAGGTGTTTGCCTATGTTGGGTTTCCGGCGTTCTTGAAGCCTTACTCGGGCGGCGGCTGGAAGCACGTATATAAGGTTCATTCTCCGGAGGAATTTTTCCACAACTACAACCAGACGGGCGACCTGTGCATGACGCTGCAGCATGGCGTGGAGTTTGAGGATTACTACCGCTGTTACGTGGTCGGGCAGGAAAAAGTGCACATCATGAAGTACGATCCGAAGGCTCCGCATCATGAGCGCTATGTGAACGGCAATCCGCAGCCGGGAACGAAGTTAAAGGAGCGGATCGAGAAAGATGCGCTGGCGCTGTGCCGCGCGCTCGGCTACGACCTGAACACGGTGGAGTTTGCGGTGGAGGATGGCGTGCCTTATGCGATTGACTTCATGAATCCGGCGCCGGATGCGGAGATTACATCGGTGGGGCAGCAGAATTTCGAGTGGGTGGTGGACGCGGTGGCGCAGATGGCGGTGAAGAAGGCGCTGAGCGGGGAAAATCCGGTAAAGGAATTGCGCTGGGCGGCGTTTTTGAATGGAGTGACATGAACCATGTGGTGGCGGGGCTTCGCCCCGCCAGACGGGGCGAAGCCCGTCCCCACACAAGCTGCTCATTGGTATACTAATTGGACTTCTGCCAGAGTCTTCCCCTGCCTGGCACCCTGGATGCCGCGATGAAGCCTACTTTCACGCTTGGAATCGAAGAGGAGTATCAGACCGTCGATCCCGAGACTCGGGATCTTCGGTCACATATTCACGCCGAGATCATCGAGAAGGGCAAATTGATCCTGCAGGAACGGGTCAAGACGGAGATGCATCAATCGGTGGTGGAAGTGGGGACGTCGGTTTGCGCCAACATCAAGGAAGCCCGGGAAGAACTGAAGAATCTGCGGCGGCAACATGATCCGACTGGCACGGGAGAATGGGTTGCGGCTGGCTTCGGCGGCCACGCATCCGTTTGCCGACTGGCGAGTGCAGGCGCTTACGCCGGGCGAGCGCTACAAGAATATTGTGGAGGATATGCAACTGGTGGCCCGGGCTAATCTGATTTTCGGGCTGCACGTGCACGTCGGCATCGAGGATCGCGAGACCCTGATCCACATGATGAATCATGCGCGGTATTTCATACCGCACTTGCTGGCCCTGTCCTCGAATTCGCCTTTCTGGCTGGGGATGGATACGGGGCTGAAATCGTACCGCTGCAAGGTGTTCGACAAATTTCCGCGGACGAACCTGCCGGATTATTTTCCGAGCTGGGGCGAGTATGAGAATTACGTCAAGCTGCTGGTAAAAACGAACTCGATCGATAACGCGAAGAAAATCTGGTGGGACATGCGGCCGCATCCGTTCTTCAACACGCTCGAGTTCCGGGTGTGCGATCTTCCGATGCGGGTCGACGAGACGATCGCGTTGGCGGCGCTGATCCAGGCGACGGTGGCAAAACTGTACAAGCTGTACTCGCAGAACCAGGGATTCCGGCTGTACCGCAAGTCGCTGCTGATGGAGAACAAATGGCGCGCGGCGCGCTACGGGATCAACGGCAAACTGATCGACTTCGGCAAGCAGACTGGAAGTTCCGGAGCGCGAACTGATCGAAGAGTATCTGGAATTCGTGGATGACGTGCTGGACGAACTGGATTGCCGGGAAGAAGTGGAGTACATCCACGAAATTATGAAGATGGGCACGGGCGCGGACCGGCAGTTGGACGTGTATCGCAAACCGGCGACATGAAAGCCGTGGTGGACTACATCATTGAGGAGACTGAGGTGGGCGTGGACGAGGTGGACAGTTTGCCCACCGCCCGGGCCGTCTGATGAGCTTGATGAAGACTTTTACGAATGCGACGGAACAATCCAAGCGACAACTGAACAAGCTGGCTTTTGATCCGCAACTGACGCCGGGGGCGCTGAATGCGGTGCGCGTGTGCCTGCGCGTGCAGCCTTCGGAAAGAGTCACCGTCATCACCGATGAAGTGAGCCTGGAGATTGCGGCGGCGATCGTGCATGAACTGGAAGAAATGGGCTGCCGCTACCAGACGTGGGTGCTGGAGGATGTGGCGACGCGTCCGCTGACGGAATTTCCGTTGGCGATCGCGGAGGACCTGGAGTCGAGCCAGGTCAGCATTTTTGCGGTGCAGGCGCAGACCAACGAATTGAAGTCGCGCATGCAGATGACGGATGTGGTGAATCGGCGAAAAATCCGGCACGCGCACATGGTCAACATCAACAAGCGCATCATGCTGGAAGGCATGCGTGCGGACTTCCAGAAGGTCGACCGGTTAAGCGTGAAGGTGATGGAGACGGTGCGCAAGGCGAAACAGATCCGGGCGAAGACGCCTTCTGGGACGGATCTGGTGGCGGATTTGAATCCGAATTACCGCTGGGTGAAGACGAGCGGAATTATCAGTACGGAAAAGTGGGGCAACCTGCCCGGCGGTGAAGTGTTCACGACGCCGGGGGAGGTGAACGGCACGTTTGTGATTGATGGCGTGGTGGGCGATTATCTGTGCGCGAAATTTGGCGATTTGAAGGCGAATCCGCTGACCATCCAGGTGACGGGGAATCGCGTGGTCGAAGCGCACTCGGCGAACAAGGAGTTGAAAGACGATTTCTGGGCTTACACGCATACCGATGAGAACAGCAACCGGGTGGGTGAGTTTGCGATTGGGACGAACATCGAACTGAAAGATGTGATCGGGGAGATCCTGCAGGATGAGAAATACCCGGGCGTCCACATTGCGTTTGGAAATCCGTATGGGGCACACACAGGAGCGGAGTGGTATTCGTCGACTCACATCGATGTCGTGGGACGAAATTTTGATATCTGGGTCGACGGCGAGCAGATCATGCGGCGCGGGCAGTTCTTGATTGAGGCGTAGAGTGTGTGGTGGCGGGGCTTCGCCCCGCTGGGACGGGGCAGAGCCCGTCACCACACGAGCTTCTATGATTCCCTCCTACCGGCAAGACTTCAACTCGCGATTCACTCCTGAAAAGTATGAGCGGTTGCGGCGCGAGATGACTTCGCGATGCGGGATGGAAGTTCCATTCGCCCTTTGCGAGACGCCTTGCTTCTTTCCGAATGCGCTGGTCGAGCGCCTGGGAGAGGATGGGAAGGCGCTGATCCGGCAGTTGGTGGAGAATCCGGAATATCGCGCACGCTCGGAGGCTTCAATTCCCGCGAAGTTTCGCGTGCCGAATGAATCGCCGCATCCGATGTTTATCCAGGTGGACTTCGGGCTGGTGCGGGATTCGGCGGGCAAGTTACAGCCGAAACTTGTCGAGCTACAGGCCTTCCCTTCCCTTTACGCGTATCAGCCGGTGCTGGCGCAGGCTTACATCGATGTCTTCTCGCTCGACGCAAAACTTTGCTACTTCTTGAGTGGTCTGGACTCGGCTTCTTACCAGAGGCTTTTGCAGGACGCGATTGTGGCGGGACACGATCCGGCGAATGTGGTGTTGATGGAGGTACATCCCGATGTGCAGAAAACGCGTCCGGATTTTCTGTTAACGGAGAAGCTGCTCGGAATGCGGACGGTGTGCATCACGAAGATTCGCAAGCAGGGGCGTCGGCTGTTTTATGAGGAGCGAGGCAAGCAGGTTCCGATTGAGCGGATTTATAACCGCACCATCGTGGACGAACTGGAACGCAAGGGCGTGGCTTTGCCGTTCGATTTTCGCGATGAACTGGATGTGGAGTGGGCGGGGCATCCGAACTGGTATTTCCGGATTAGCAAGTATTCGATTCCTTATTTAAAACATCCGTCGGTGCCGCGGACGTGGTTTCTGGATCAACTGCCCGAAGTGCCGGCGGATCTGGAGAATTTCGTGCTCAAGCCGCTGTACTCGTTTGCCGGACTGGGCGTAATGATTGCCCCGTCACGCGCCGACATTGACGCGATTCCTGCCGGGAAACGCAGCGAATACATTCTGCAGGAGCGATTGAATTTCACGCCGGTCGTGGAGACGCCACACGGCGCGACCAAGGTAGAGCTGCGGCTCATGTATGTGTGGCTCGATAAGTTAGTGCCGGTGCTGACGATCGTACGCATGGGACGCGGTCTGATGATGGGCGTGGATCAGAACAAGAATATGGCCTGGGTAGGATCATCGGCGGCGCTGGTTAGTGGTTAGTGATTGGTTCGCCGTGCGCCCGGACGTGGTCGCGCCTTTTCCCGCTTATTAAGCTAATCCCCAAACTTGGTTGACCCGACCGGGATGACAGCCTACCATTACGCCTTCACGGGCTCGGGCCAGCTTTCAGCTCTACCCGTAGAATCAAAGGTGAAGGCGGCGGACAGGCGTGTCCGCCGCACACGACCATGGAGATCGTCGGGCAAACGGTGTCCCATTACCGCGTGCTGTCGAAGCTGGGCGGCGGCGGAATGGGAATTGTTTACGAGGCGCAGGACCTCCGCCTGGGCCGGCATGTCGCGCTGAAATTCATCCCCGAGCACCTCGCCAAGGATCCGCATTCGCTGGAACGTTTTATGCGAGAGGCGCGCGCCGCATCGCTGCTCAACCACCCCAACATCTGCACCATCCACGACATTGAGGACAACAACGGGCACCCGTTTATCGTCATGGAAAAGCTCGAAGGCGAGAGCCTGAAGCAGCGAATCCATGGTCAGCCCCTCGACCTTGACGATCTGCTGGACATCGCGCTGCAAGTCGCGGACGCGCTGGCGGCTTCCCATGCCAAGGGCATCGTGCACCGCGACATCAAACCGGCAAACATTTTTCTGACTCCGAGTGGGCAGGTGAAGATTCTCGACTTTGGGCTGGCGAAGCTGGCCAAGTCGAACTCCAACGACCAGGGCGTGGGTACGAGCACAGACTCGTCGCTGGAGGAATCGCTGACCCAGGTGGGAGTGATTCCGGGGACGGCGGTCTATATGTCCCCGGAGCAGGCGCAGTCGGAAGACCTGGACGTGCGCAGCGACATATTTTCATTTGGCGTGGTGCTCTTCGAGATGGCCACGGGCAAGAAGCCGTTCACCGGAACGAACGTGGTGATGACGCTGCACGCGGTGATCAATTCGAAGCCAGCATCGCCGCGGTCGATCAATCCGGCGGTGCCGCCGGAACTCGAAGCCATCATCGGAAAAGCGATGGAGAAGGACCGCAACCAGCGCTACAAGAACGCGGCGGAGATGAAGGCCGACCTGGTGAAGCTGAAGAAAGTGACGGACCCGATGCTGCGCAGCGGGCTTCGTCAGGTGAGTGGACTGAGCGTGGCGACGAACACATTCCAGAAGTCGAGTTCGATGCGAACCTGGATCATCGCCGGACTGGCAGCACTGCTGCTGACGGCAATAGCGGCGATGTTGGTATGGTTCGTTAAACGCAGGGTGCCGACGGTGGAAGCGGGAATCCGCACGATCGCGGTGCTGCCCCTGCAGAATGTCAGTAACGATGCGGAGAGCGAGTTCCTGCGCTTTGCGCTGGCGGATGAGATTGCGAATGCGCTGACCTATGCGCATTCGCTGGAGATCCGGCCCTTGGCCTCGACACAGAAATATGCCAACGCCGAAGCCGAGCCGGCAAAAGCCGGGCGTGAGTTAGGGGTGGGCACGGTGGTGGTAGGACACTTTCTGCGTCAGGACAAGATGGTGATGGTCACGCTGGAAGCGGTGGATGTGAAAAACAATAGGCTGGTCTGGACCGGCACGCTAACCGCGCCCACGGATAACCTGATCGCGCTGCGTAACCAGATGGCAAGAGACGTGCGGCGGGAACTGATGCCGGCTTTGGGGATCGCCCGCGAGGCGGTGGAAACGGGCAGCGCTCCGGCGAATCGCGAAGCGTATCAGGCTTATCTACGAACGCTGGCCATTCCGCGCGAGGTCAAAGCTAATAAGGATGCGATCGCGATTCTGGAAAAGGTGGTGAGTCTGGATCCGAATTACGCGCCGGCGTGGGAGGTGCTGGGACGGCGGTATTACTTCGATGCGATCTACTCGGACGGAGGCGAGGCGGCATATCAGCGTTCGATTGCGGCCTATTCTCGAGCGCTTTCGCTGGAACCGGGACGGGTCAGCGCAGCGGCACTGCTGGCGGCGCAGGAAGCCGAGGCCGGAAACCTCGACCGGGCTTATGACGACGCACGGGCACTGCTGCGGAAGCGTCCGGATGCAGCCTACGCGCATTTTTCGCTGGCGTATGTACTGCGCTATGTGGGGCGACTGGATGAGGCGCAGAGCGAGTGCGACAAAGCTTTGGCGATCGATGCGAATTATAACTGGCGAACGTGCGCGCTTGCTTTTGCTGAGGCCGGAAAGGCGGTGCGTGCCATGCAGTTTGTTGAACAGGATACGGGCTCGGAATGGTCGAATGGGGTGCGAGTTTCAGTGCTGATGCGGCAGGGGAAGATCTTGGAAGCCCAACAAGCCGCGCCGCAGATGACTGAAAATCCCATGTGGATGCGAGGACTGGTAGAGGCATGCCTGGCCAAGGCGCCAGCAACGGAAATCCACCGGATGGCAGAGCAGGCAGAAAACGAATTATTGGTGAAACAGAATCCCGAAATGAAGTATCACCAGGGTACTTTGCTGGCGGCTTGCGGCGAAAAGCAGATTGCATTCGTGTTTCTGCGCCACGCCGTGGCCGGGAACTATTGCGCGTACCAGGCGTTGCAATCGGATCCGCTGCTGGCGCGCGTGCGCGGCGATGCGGAGTTCCACCAGATTGTGGAAGCGGCGGCGGATTGCCAGAAGAAGTTCGCCGCGGCGCAGGGGATGGTTCGGTAAGCGCAAGGCGGAACATATTTGCTCCTTTCTTTGGGAAGATTGATCAGATGTTCATGTTTCGAATGTTGAAGAAGTTCGGGCTTGGATTGGTGTGGAACACGCTTGCGACGGCAATGCTGCTGGTCGCTCTAACAGCTTCGGCCGCGATATCCGCCGCCGCGCAAACAGCAGAGAAATCCGCGGCCGATAATAAGATCGATCACTATTACGAACCGCTCCCGCAAGAAACGGGCGCGGCGGGGCTGAAGCTGATGCTACGACGCTTGCAGACGACGGCGCGGCTGATGCAGGTGGATGCGCATCCCGATGACGAGGACGGCGGCATGTTGACGTTGGAGGCGCGCGGGCAAGGGCGTCTCGACGTTGCTGATGACGCTGAACCGAGGCGAAGGCGGACAAAACAAGCTCGGCAGCAATTTGTTCGACGTGCTCGGCGTGGTGCGGACTCTGGAGGTGCTGGCAGCCGACCGCTATTACGGCGTGGAGCAACGGTTCTCGCGAGTCGCGGATTTCGGGTATTCGAAAACTGCAGAAGAAACCTTTCAGAAATGGCAAGGGCATGACATCGCGCTCGCCGACATCGTGCGCGTGGTCCGCACGTTTCGTCCGGATGTACTGATTGCGCGCTTTTCGGGAACGGAGCGCGATGGGCACGGGCACCATCAGGCGTCGGCGATATTGACGAAAGAGGCGTTTCGTGCGGCGGCCGACCCTAATCGTTTTCCGGAGCAGATCGGAGAAGGATTGCAGCCCTGGCAGCCGAAGAAGCTGTACATCGGAAACGTATGCGGCTTCGGGGCTTCGACCTGCGACCCAGCCAATTACACCGTCAAGCTGAACACCGGGAAAGAAGACCCGTTGCTGGGGATGTCGTATGTGCAGTTTGCCGTGGAGGGATTGCGCCATCAGGAATCACAAGCGCTCGGTGGCGTCTCGATTCCCAAGGGCGATCGATTTGCGTATTACAAGCTGGTGGATTCGGTCGTTGACTCTCCAAAGGACAGCGACGGCCACGAGCAGGACTTCTTCGATGGCATCGATACCACGCTGCCAGGGCTGGCGTCGAGGCTCGGGAATGAAAAGAAAAACGTGCCGTGGCTGCATGAGCAACTTTCTCGGATCCAGCAACAGATTGCCGAAGTTGAGCACAACCCTGATAGCGACTCGGCAACGGGCGCGAGGGTTCTCCTGGGCGGACGAAGGGCAGCGGATGATCTGCTGCAACGCGTTCAACAATCATCGCTGTCGGATGATGCGAAAAAGTTGCTGACCATTGAACTTGAGACGAAGAGCAATCAGTTCCAGCAGGCAGCGAACGTCGCGCTGGGAGTCAAGTTGACGGCAACTTACGACGGCCCACTGGCGTCTTCTCCCGAATCGGCAACGATGGCCGTTCCGGGGGAAAGTATCGCCGTGAAGTCATTGGGCTTTGCCAAGGGCGGGATCGTAATCTCGGCAAAGTTGATCTTGGACGCTCCGGGTTGCCAACAGAACGCGCAAGGAGCAAAGTCGGCCGACAAACCTTCAGTAGCCGAGTTCGATTTCCGCATGACGCCGTGTGCGAAGGCCGGCTACACACGGCCGTATTGGCATCGACACGATCCCGAGCGCGAGGCGCTGAACACGATTGACGAACCGCAATATCAGACGCTCCCCTTCCCGCCACCGCCATTTCACGTGCGCATGGAATATCAATATCAAGGGCTCGCCGGATCGATCGAGGTTCCCGTTATGGTGCGGTTTAAACAGTCTGACGGAAGCGAGGGCGAGCATCCGCTGGCGATTGGCCCGGAATTCTCAATTGCGTTGTCACCGTCGAACTCAGTCATTCCCTCAGACAAGCGCGGTAGCACGAGCGTAAAGACCACGGCGCGCGACCAGCACAGTGGCTCCGAGGCGCAGGTTGTTTTGAATGTGCCGAACGGATGGCGCGCGGAGCCGGCGCATGAATCCGTTGAGATTCCCAAAAATGAGTCGACGGACGCCTCATTCCAGGTCTTCCCTTCCAAGTTAGAGGAAAGCCAAACTCATATTCGAGCGGAGCTCACGAGCGGGGGAAAAGCCTACGGCGAGGGATATACGGTGGTCACGCGTGAAGATCTCGGCACATTTTATTACTACCAGCCGGCCGTGCAGCGCGTGTCGATCGTGGATGTAAAGGTCCCCAAGGACTTAAAACTTGGATACATCATGGGCGCGGGCGATGACATTCCGACGGTGCTCGAAGAGATCGGGATGCATGTCACGATGATTCCGGCGGACAAGTTGGCAAGCGAGGACCTGAGCAAGTACCAGACGATCGTGCTGGGCATCCGCGCTTATGACACCCAGAAAGGCGTGATGGACAACAACAAGCGGCTGCTCGATTTCGTCGAGAAGGGTGGGCGCTTGGTCGTGCAATACAACACGCTGGGATCGTTTGGGGTGCCGATCGATTTTAATTCGGGCAAATACACGCCGTATCCGGCAACGCTCAGCCGGGCGCGCGTTTCGGTGGAAGAAGCGCCGGTTACGATTCTCGATCCGGCGAACCCGATATTTCATTTTCCGAACGAAATTACCCAGAAAGATTTTGACGGTTGGGTGCAGGAGCGCGGGCTGTACTTCATGACGCCAGTGGGATGCGAACTTCACTCCGCTGCTGGAATCGCATGATCCAGGAGAGAGCGAGCAAAAGGGCGGGCTGCTGATAGCGCGCTTCGGCAAGGGGACGTATATCTACACCGGATATGCGTTCTTCCGGCAACTGCCAGCAGGAGTGCCGGGGGCGGTGCGGCTATTTGTGAATTTGCTCAGCGGTCGTTAGTCGTTGATCGGCGCTCGTTCGGGGAGCAGTTGCGAACGAAGAATCGCGAACGACTAGCGACGATCAGGTTCGCCACCCACTAACGACAAGCGACCATCGACTAACGACTTATTTCATGACAATTCCACTCCAAGGCGAATCCGACACCAAGCCGCAACTCGTCCGCGGCATTGGCCTCGGCTCGGCTACCGCGCTGAACATGATTGACATGATCGGCGTGGGCCCATTTATTACGATTCCGCTGATCATAACCGCGATGGGCGGCCCGCAGGCGATGCTGGGATGGGTACTGGGCGCGCTGCTCGCCATCTGCGATGGGCTGGTGTGGGCCGAACTGGGCGCGGCCATGCCGGGGTCGGGCGGATCTTACCGTTATTTGAAAGAAATCTACGGGCCGCAGAAGTTGGGACGGCTCATATCTTTTCTCTTTATCTGGCAACTGTCTTTCAGCGCTCCGCTGTCGATTGCATCGGGCGCCATCGGGCTTTCGCAATATGCGGCTTTTTTCTGGCCGGGTTTGGAGCGCGTTTGGTCGACCCGCACCGGCAGCCTCAACGTGCCGCTGATCGGAACTCTACAGTTAACTTGGGTTGCGATGCCGGCCACGCTGGTGGCCATCGGCGTCTGCGCACTCACAGCTTTCCTGCTTTACCGGCGGATCACGGCGATTTCGCGGCTCACGAACCTGCTTTGGCTGGGCGTGATGGGAACGATTGGATGGATCATCGTTGCCGGGCTTACTCATTTCAATGCGCATCGGGCATTCGATTTACCTCCGGGCGCGTTCTCGCTTTCGCGCAACTTCTTTCATGGACTCGGCGGGGCAATGCTGATCGCCGCCTACGACATCGGTGGATACTACAACGTCTGTTTCCTCGGCGACGAGGTTAAGGAACCGGCGAAAAATATTCCGCGGGCGCTGTTCCTATCCATTCTGGCAGTCGTGTGTCTCTATATCGTGATGAATGTGAGCATTCTCGGCGTCATCCCGTGGCGGGAGATGGCGCACTCGGGCGCGGCGAACAGCAAGCTGTACGTGGTCTCGACGCTGATGGAGAGAGTTTACGGACATGGAGCGGGGTCGGTCATCTCGGTCCTGGTCATGTGGACAGCTTTCGCTTCGGTGTTTTCGCTGACGCTCGGATATTCGCGCGTGCCGTACGCGGCGGCGCTCGACGGAAATTATTTTCGGGCCTTTGCGCGGGTGCATCCAGTGCATCGGTTTCCTTATGTTTCGCTGCTGGCGCTGGCGGGGGTGGCGGCGCTGTTCTGTTTTCTGCGGCTGGCGGATTTGATTGCGGCGTTGGTGGTGATTCGCATTCTCTTGCAGTACTTGGTGCAGGCGGTAGGCGTGATCGTGCTGCGCATACGGCGTCCGGAGATGGCGCGCCCGTTTCGCATGTGGCTTTATCCGGTGCCGGCGCTGGTGGCGGCAGCGAGCTTTGTTTTCATTCTGGTTTCGCGCACGGGCTTTTTGCGGGAGATCCGGTATGCGGCGGTGATTCTGGTGGTGGGGATTGTGGTTTATTGTGTGCGGGCTTGGCGGCGGCGGGAGTGGCCGTTTGGCGGTGGGGCGTTGGATGTTGAGCGGTAGTCTAGCCTGTGCGTTGGGGTAACCTTCCCCCATTTTTCGTAAAGTATTCAGGAATAAGTATTTATTTGTAAAACGCATCTCTGGCTTGGGCAATAGCCGTCATTGGATACTCGTTTTTCTTGATGTTTACAGTCCGGTGTCCAGCATGTAGATGGAGGTTCGGAATGGGCGACAAGTGCATGAACTGCGGTCTGCCGAGACACCGCGACGATGCTTCGGTTGTCCCACCGTCGGTTACCTAATGTTGGCACAGCGATAGTTGCTGAAATCAGTTAGCGCTCAAAACCCTCGGCCAAGGTTTGTCCGCGCTGCTGCCGGGCTACTCCACCCCGGTGCGCTCGGCTTGGACCCTTCGGCACCGCCCAGGGCAGGCTCGCGAAGCCCCGTCCCCACACGGCCTTATTTCTTGGCGGAGGGATGATGCTTGCGCCAGTCGGCTCCATCGCGTCCGCCGTGGAGCGCGATCTGGGTGAGGAGGAGTTCGGCGGTAAGCCGGCGTTTGGTGAGGTGAGCGGCGATTCTCTGTTTCGCCTTCTTTGGTGAAACTTTCGGGTCGAGGAACACCAGCACCGACGGGCCCGCTCCGCTGAGGGCGGCGCCGAGGATGCCGGAATCTCCAGTGAGTTCCTTGAGCGCTGGCAGCAACGGACAGAGCGGCGCGCGATAAGGCTGGTGGATGCGGTCTTCGAGCGCCGAGGAGAGCAGGTCAGGACGGTCCTGCGTGAACGCCGCCAGCAGAAGCATCGAGTTCTGAATGTTGGTGATGGCGTCGGCGGGCGAGTACTGGAATGGCAGCACCCGGCGGGCCTGCTCGGTCGAGAGCGGCGCGTCTGGCACAGCCAGCAGCAGCGGCCACTTCCCTTTCGGCTTCACTTCGACCACCTGCGCCTGCACCTGATTCGCCATGCGCGCCACCGTGAGCGCGCCCATCCAGCAGGCCGAGGCATTGTCGGGGTGGTGTTCGCGCATCGAAGCTTCGCCGACGATGCGGTCATTCTTCCAGCGCAGATGTCCGAAATGCACCGCCAGCGCGATCCCAGCCAGGCGGGCGGCAGCGGACGATCCGCAACCTCGGCCGATGGGAATCTCGTTTGCGATGTGGATGCGCAAGGGCGCGATCTTGCGGTTCTCCGATTCGAGCACCTCGCAATAGGTGGTGACGATGAGGTGGTTCTCCATGCGGGCGCAGATCTGCGCGTCGCGGCCTTCGGCGGTCACGAAGAAATCGGGCGCGCGCTCGGCGCGCAGGCGGAGATGAAAATCCAGGGCAAGGGCGGCGGCGTCAAAAGCTGGGCCCAGATTGGCGGAGGTCGCCGGCAGCGCCAGGCGCAACGAGCGGTCTGCAGACGTGGGACGTGAAGGCATAGGTTAAAAAACAGTTCTCAGTTCTCAACTCTCAGTTCTCAGCGAACCCGTTCTCCACGGAGAACCGCGAACTTACCGGGCGGCTAGAAACAGGCCGAAAACGACAGGAATAAAAGGCTTTAGCCCGGTCCGGCCTAAGCAGAATGCCTTGCCATCGGCACTGACGCTGAACTGAGTTTTATACACGAGTTTGCGGCGAACTGCTACGAATTTCTCTCGGCCGCATCGAGGGTAGCAATGACGGCCCCCAGTTCGGCATCAAGCACAACCGGGGCACGCTGCAGATGTTTTGCCTGGGCAGCCTCGGCTTCGTCGGGCGTTCCAGCGATGGATGTTCCGCCGAACAAGTCTCCGCGATGAAACTTGATGGTGAAGTCGGGATCTTTAAGAGCATGACCGGTCAGGATCAGCACAACGGACTCGCCGGGCTTGACGAATCCGCTCCGGCGCAGCTTCTTGAGCCCTGCCAGCGTGACCGCGGAGGCAGGTTCGCAACCGATGCCATCGGCGCCGATTTCGGCTTTGGCAACTGCGATTTCGACTTCCGTGACTTGTTCGACCTCGCCGCCAGTCGCCTGCAGCACGCGCAGGGCTTTCTTCCACGATGCCGGATTTCCGATGCGAATGGCGGTCGCGAGCGTGTCGGCGGTCATGGGTTCGAGCTTCTTCCCGCCAAACTCGCGCACGCAGCGGTAAAACGGATTCGCGCCCTGCGCCTGGATGATGGAAAGCTTCGGCAGGCGCGAGATCAGTTTGAGCTCGCGCATTTCGACAAGCGCCTTGCCGATCGCGGAACTGTTTCCCAGATTGCCTCCGGGGACGATGATGTGGTCCGGCGGCTCCCACGCGAGTTGCTCGAGAAGTTCGATGGCGGCGGTTTTCTGGCCTTCGATGCGATAAGGATTCACCGAATTCAGCAGGTAGACCGGCTTCTGGCGGACGAGGTCGTTGAGGATGCGGACGCATCCGTCGAAATCGGTGCGGAGTTGGCAGGTGAGGGCTCCGTAGTCGAGCGCTTGCGAGAGCTTGCCCCAGGAAATTTTGCCTTCCGGGATCAGCACCAGGCTGTGCATGTTGCCGCGCGCGGCATAGGCGGCCATGGAAGCCGAAGTATTGCCGGTGGAGGCGCAGGCAACCCAGCGAAATTTGCCCTGGTGCGCGGACGAGGCAGCAAACGTCATGCCCGTGTCTTTGAACGATGCGGTCGGGTTCATGCCCTGGTGCTTGGCGTGAAGATTCTCGACACCGGCCGCGCGCGGCGCACCGCGGCAGGGAGTAGAGCGGCGTGTTGCCTTCGCGCAGCGTGATGGCATGCTCTTCAGGAATATAGGGAAGAAGTTCGCGGAAGCGCCAGACTCCGCTTTGGTCGAGGGCATCGCGTGAGGTGCGGCGCTTGAGCCAGAGAGCCTTCAGCGCCGCCGGGTCGAAAACCGGTGAGTCGGCGGTCCATCCGGGGAAAAAGAATTCCAGCAAATCGCCGCAAGCAGCGCAGCGGAAGTTCTGGCCGGCGGAATCAGGAGTTGATCCGCAGGAAATGCAGCGCAACCGGGAGACGGAAGCGGCGATTTGAGTAGTCGACAATGGTTATCCAGTGGAAAGCGATGACTGTTGCTCGCCTTAGACATAATACGGCACCAGCTGCTCTGAATTCACGGATGCTGCTCACACGCGGACAGGAGTGTCCGCGCTACACGGGCTCATCTACTCACGTTCTAGCGCAAATATGCGTCGGTTTTATTGATCCAGTCGGCGCGCGGCGGGTTAAAGATGTCGAGATCGACGGTGTCCACGAGCGCCTCGGCCCGATGCGGCATGTTGGGAGGAATGGTCAGAACTTCGCCCGCGTTCACGACGATCTCTTTGCCATCGATCCAGAATTTCAGCGCGCCTTCCAGGATGTAAGTGATTTGCTCATTGTGATGGCTGTGCTCGGGCACGATGCATCCCTTCTTGAGCAGGACGCGAGCGAGCATGACGTTCTGCCCGACCACGAAGTGGCGGCCAAGCAATGGGTTCAAAGCTTCGACTTCGACGGAACTCCAGGGAATGTGGCGCAGCTCGGCCTTCGGTGGCGCGCCTTTCAGAACCGTGGCTTGGAGCGCGACTTTACTCGGTGGGTGAGCTGCTTTCGTCATCTTCGTTTTCCTCTTCGCAGATGCGTTTCGGACTCGTGTTTCCAAGTCGAGCGGTTTCAGCTTCTTCTTTTTCATGAACGTGGCTCAATGAAAGGATATTACAAACGCCTGGCTTACAGCACGGCTGAAGCCGTGCCCTTTCAAAAACCGACTCAAACGGCACCACTACCCCGAGGTTTGACTTATCGCTGCCTTGAGAATAAACATAGACAAATCGCGGAGGGGCTCGATGGCCAAGTTCCTGTTTACTATGCTGCCGGCGAACGACCTCGGTCTGCCGACGCGACTGGTGCCCATCGCGCGAGCGCTCGCCGATCGCGGCCACGAAGTGGCTGTGTTCAACCCTGCACCAGCACCTTCAAAGCTGATCGCTGAGGCGGGGTTGCAAAACCTCCCCATGCCCTCGCGGCCTATGCCGGCTCCGGTGATGGACTTGGCTCAAGTTGGGTCCGCCTGGGATGTGGAAGAGTTGTTTGCCGCTATCTATTCTGACGACGAATCCACTCGGGGCGAAACGGCAGTCTACGTGGACCTGATCCGCGATTACGATCCTGATGTTGTCATCGATTCATTCGGGCTTCTTACTTGCCTGGCCGCGCGCGTTCTTGCCGTACCGCTCGTAACCGTGCTTCAGGGCAATATTCATCCCGTCAGCGATGGATTTCTTTGGTGGATGAAAGACCGCCCAACTGGATTACCCAGCGCAGTCGCAGTGATCAATAAGGTTGCGGCGGAACACGGACTCGGACCCGTTGAGCGCTGCGTCGATCTGCTGGCGGGCGACCTTTCCCTGATCGTCGGCACGCCAGAAACGGATCCGCTGCCCGCAACCGCAGGTCTCGCTTACATTGGGCCCATTGTCTGGCAGCGCGGCAATGCCATTCTGCCCGACTGGGTGGCTGCGCTCGGCCGCGACAAACCCGTGATCTGGGTCTACTCCGGCAATCCCCGGTACGGCAGCGCTCCGACTCCGTGTGACTCGATCGTGGTGATTCGCGCGGCAATCACGGCGTTGGGTGATGCGCCAGTGCAAGTCGTGCTGACAACCGGCTACCAGGACTTGCCGGAGGAGTTTGGCACTCTGCCATCAAACTTTCATCACGCGGCCTATCTGCCGGGTCGTGCTATGGCTGAGCGCTGCGACCTGATGGTGCATCACGGTGGTCACAGCTCGGTGATGACAGGATTGTCTGCCGGCACGCCTGCGGTGATCATCCCGACCATAACGGAGCGCGAGAGCAACGCTCGTCGTCTTGCGGCATTGGGCGCGGGCGAGGTTGTGTTGCCCGTTGACGGCGCAGACGGAGAAAAGCACATCGATCTGGCCGAATTCAACGCTAAGGTGCACCGCGTGCTCAGCGATCCCGGCTATTTCAGCTCCGCTCGCCGGGTCGCCGAATCAATGCGCAAGTTTGGCGGAGCCCATGAGGCCGCCGACCGAATCGAGCGGTTCGCAGGCGGCCATGCCTGAGTTGCCGAAAAAAAGGCGCAACCGCGAATTGGAACGGCCATCTGCGGCAGGGGAGAAAAAATATGAAGAAGCATGAATTCCGTCAGGAAACCGAGGCGGTACGCGGCGGCACCAGCCTCGCCAAAAAGAACGGTCCGCTCTCCACGCCGATCTATCAGACTTCGACCTTCGAGGTCACAGACCTGCAGGAGCAGGTGCGCGCCATTCCTACTGACAGCTTCTACACGCGCTACGGCAATCCTACGCATACGGTCGCCGAGAATGCCATCGCCGAACTGGAAGGTACGGATGCGGCGCTGCTCTTCTCCTCCGGCATGGCCGCGATCACCACTTCGATTCTGGCGTTGGTGAAGGCGGGCGACCATATCGTGGCGCAGCGCGATATTTACGGCGGCGTGATCAAGTTCTTGTCGCAGTGGCTGCCGAAACTGGGGATCGAAACCACGTTCGTCGATACTAACGACATGGACCAGCACGAACGCGCCATCCGGCCCAACACAAAGATCCTGCACATCGAATCGCCGACGAACCCAAACCTGCGTGTCGTCGATCTGGAGAAGATTGCGGCGCTGGCGCGCAAACGCGGCCTCATCACGACCATTGATTCGACCTTTGCCACGCCGATCAATTGCCGTCCGGCGGAGTGGGGCATCGACTTGGTGCTGCATTCGGGGACGAAATATTTTGGCGGACATTCCGACCTGATCGCTGGCATCGCAACCGGAAGACGCGATTTGATCGAGCAAATCCATCACACGCGCACCACGCTCGGCTGCTGCATGGATCCGCACGCGGCCTTTCTGCTGCTGCGCGGGATCAGGACGCTGGCCGTCCGGGTCGAGCGCCAGAACGCAAGCGCGCTGCGAATTGCCGAGTTCCTGAGCCAGCATCCCAAGGTGGCGCGGGTGCACTATCCGCTGCTGAAGGAGCATCCGGACCACGCCATCGCGAAGAAGCAAATGGCGGGCGCGGGCGGCGTCCTGAGCTTCGAGGTGGAAGGCAGCGGCGCCGACGCGTGCCGCGTGGCCGAGGCGCTGAATCTATTTACTTTGGCGCCGAGCCTCGGCGGAGTGGATTCGCTGGTGACCATTCCGGTGCTGACCTCGCACACGATGATCGCTCCGGAGCTGCGGAAAAAGATGGGTGTGACCGAGCAGATGATCCGCCTGTCCGTGGGCCTGGAGCACGTCGAGGACCTGATCGCCGATCTGGAGAAGGGCCTGGCGGTGCTGACCCGCGCGCGGAAAGAGGCAGTAGTAGCGGATTAAGCTAGTGTGGAGGGACGGGGCGGAGCCTGTCCTGAGCGGAGCCGAAGGACCCAGTCCAAGCGGGGCAAAGCCCCGCTTCCACACAATCAACGCGCGGCTTGCACGCACTCCAGGATTTCACCTTCGCTCAGGGTGTGGTCGCTCGACTTGGCGCACTTGAAGATGCGCTCGACCACCTCATCGTTCACCGGAAGGCCGCGGTGCTCCAGCCAGAAAAGAACATTTGATTTCCCGCTCATCGGGCCGATGTCGATGATCTGCTCCAGGCCGAAGTAGTGAGAGGGCACTCCGGAGTACACGGTGTTCGCGAGTTCGACGTCTTTTTTCTTGTAGGCCTTGATGACGGCAGCGGCGTGAACGCCAGTCGCGGTGCGGAACGCGTCCTCTCCAACCACCGGATAGTTCGCCGGAATCGGAACGCCCGTAGCGCCTGAAACGGCCTCGCAGTAGTGCTTGAGTTTGGTCAGGTCCTGCCGATCCCACGGCGCGATGCCCATGAGCTTCAGGTTGACCAGCATCTGGTCCATCTGCGTGTTGCCGACGCGCTCTCCGAGGCCAAGCGCGGTCGCATGCACGCAATCCGCGCCCGCCACTAGAGCCGCCATGGCGTTGGCGGTTGCCAATCCCCGGTCGCAGTGCCCGTGCCAATCGACACGAATTTTCTTACCCGAAGGCTTGACCACTTGTTCGAGAACGAACTTGACCAGCGCAACCGTGCCCATGGGCGTGGCGTGTCCGGCGGTGTCGCAGAGCACCAGGGCGTGCGCGCCGCAGTTGATGGCCGCCGAGTTGATCTGCTTTACCGTTTCCGGATCGCAGCGCGTGGTGTCTTCGGTGACGTACATGACTTCGAGGCCAAGCGAGACCGCATATTGGACGGCCTTTTCGGTGGTTTGAAGAAGGAAGTCGCCGTTCCAGCCCTCGGTATAGCGCCGGATGGGGCTGGTTCCAAGAAACGCAGCCACCTCGATGGGTAGGCCGGTTTTCTGGACAATCTCGGCAATGGGGCGAATGTCGTTCACGTGGGTACGCGCCGCGCAATACGCCGTGATCTTCATTTTGTGGGCGACGATTTCACGCGCCAGCGCCGTCGCGTGCTCGACCGCGCGCGGACCCGCTCCGGGAAGCCCGATATCGAGCGAGTTGATGCCGAGAGCTTCCATCAGGTGCAGGATTTCGATCTTCTGCTCGATGGAAGGATCGCGGACGGAAGGCGACTGCAGGCCGTCGCGCAGCGTTTCATCGGTTAGGCGCACCGGTCCCGGCGGATGCAACGACTTCGGATACAGAGCATTCCAGTCGTAGATGAGTTCAGAAATGTTCACAGCGAGCGCCGGCACCCCTCCGGCTAGCACACCCCACGAATTCCAACCGTGACGCTATGACTTTTTGTCTTCCTTGGAAGGAACCGTTAGCCCGAACACCGAAAGCCGGCCTCGACCCGCGACGTTCACCCCACGCGGATCTTTGGGACTGGGCAGGTAGAGCGTCTGACAATTTTCGCAGCGATACACTTCGGCCTCCGCCCCCAAGGTTTTCTCCAAGCAGCCGCATTCTTGTTCGACCACGTCGACGGTGTAGAACCAGCGCTTCAGATGTCCGCCACAGAATTTGCCCTTGTCATCTTTCTCGTTGCAGGCACGCTGGCCCGTCTTCTTGATTTTGATTTTGTGGTTGGGAAGATGCGGAAAGTTACCCGTAACCGCGCTCGCCGTTTCGCCGGAAGCCATTGAGTCTCCTGTGCGCCTTTGCAAAGGCCGCTTTCTGGTATTTTACTCAGCCACGGCCCTCAGACCAAGGGCGACGCGTCCAGGAACCAATAACTCAGAACTCCCGCTTCAGGCAGTACGTTAATATACGTGTCAATTGACGAGGTTAGGGCGATTTCACCAAGTATCGGATTCCGAACAAGCGTCGCGCAACATGCCAGACGCTCTTCAGTCAAATTCCTTGCGCGGTGCCGCCTGATCCGCACCGACGCGCCCGGTGGTGATTTCGGCTACGTAATAGTTTTCGCCCTTTATGGGGACACCGGCCATCCGCCGCAGCATCGAAATCTGGCCGATGTGAGTGAGCGCGTCGGCGAGTGCGCTCTGAAACAATTTTTCGGCGGAAACTTCGAGCGGCTTTTCCGACGCCAGGTAATCGTCAAACTTTTTCAAGGCGGTGAAGAAGCGCTCGCATTCTTTTTCCCACGCGAGCGGAGCGGAATCGTGCCATTCGCGGCGGCCTTCGGACATGGCGAGGCCCCAGTCCATCAGGTCGCCGACATGCGCGAGAATTTTCGCCGGCGTGCGTGAAGTTTCTCCCGCGCGATAGTCGGCAAAACTCGGCCCAGCATTGCGGACCGCTTTCGCTCCGCGATAGGCGATGGTAGCTAGGATGTGGCGCAAGAACGCGCGAGTGTCGGCCATGATTACTCTACTTTCTTGTCATCTCGATTTACTTTTACATCATTGTCATCCCGACCGAAGCGAGGGATCTGCAGTCGGCCGCAAAATGCAGATCCCTCGCTTCGCTCGGGATGACAAAACTTTTAATGGATGGCACAACTTCAGCCTACAATTTCCTCCGCCACAGCGCTCCAGTCGCACGCACGCCGGCTTTGAGCTTTTCATATAGCGGTTGAGCGTACAGCAGGTCGAGGAAACCTTCCATCTCGCCCGTGAATGCATCCCCATAGCCGAACCACCAGATTTTTTTCATGCGCGGCAGCAAGTCTGTGTCGACGTGTTTCACGCGCACCATTTCTTCCAATCCCCAGCGCCCATGGGTGCGGCCCAAGCCGCCCTTCACGCCTCCATGCGGAGCTTCGCTGATGCTGAAACACGACACAGCGTCGTTCACCATCACCGTGCCCGCTTCGATCTGGCGAGCCAGTCGTTCGCCGAGGGCGCGATCGCGAGTCCAAACGCTGGCGGCCAGTCCGTAGTCGGAATCGTTGGCCAAGCGCACGGCCTCGGCAACATCGGCGAAAGGCGCAATCGGCAGCACCGGGCCGAAGGTTTCTTCCTGCATCACCCGCATGTCGTGATCGACGTCCGCCAGCACTGTCGGCGCAAAGAATGTTGGGCCGAGCTCGCGCAGCCGCGTGCCTCCGGCCAGCATGCGGGCACCGCGCTGCCTCGCATCCTCTACCTGCGACTCCACCACACGCACTTGCCGCTCGTGGATCATGGGGCCGATTTCAGTTGCCGGATCCATGCCATTGCCGACGCGCAGCTTGCGCGCCTTCGCGCAGCAAGCCTCGAGGAAGGCCGGATACAAACTCTGATGCACGTAGCAGCGTTCGACCGACAGGCAGGTCTGCCCCGCGTTCACGAAAGCTCCCCAAACGGCGCCGCTCGAGGCCACATCGACATCGGCGTCTTCGAGCACCAGCATGGCGTCCTTGCCGCCCAGTTCCAGCACCACCGGCAGCAGGCGTTCGGCGGCGATCTGCGCGATTCGCCGGCCCGTCGCCACGCTTCCCGTGAAGACCAGTTTGTCGATTGCGCTTCCGACCAGCGCCGCCCCGGTCGCGCCTTCGCCGGGAAGAACCTGGAAAATGTCGTCGGGAATACCGGCCTCGCGCAGCAGCGCCTGGAGTTCGAGCGCAATCAGCGGCGTCAACTCGGAGGGCTTGAGCACTACGGCATTCCCCGCAACCAGGGCCGCCATGGACTCAGTCGCCGGAATCGAGAAAGGATAATTCCATGGGGAAATAATCCCGACCACGCCATAGGGCTCGTGCAGAATGCGCCCTGACTTGGTTTTGACCGCGAGATTTCCGTGCGGCAGCTTTTCTTCGCGCAAGATCTCGAAGGCGTTGTCGACCAGGAATCGCGCCGCGTCGAGCACGACCAAAACTTCGGTGAGCAGAGCTTCGACCGCTGGCTTGCCTGCTTCCTGTGTGATGCGCCGCGCGACATCTCTCTTATGCGCGAGAAGAATCTGCTGAAACCGGCGCACCACCCGGATGCGATTGCGGATGCCCCAGGCGTTCCAGTCCGGCTGTGCCGTGCGTGCGCGCTCTACCGCCGCGCGCACTTCGGTCGGACCGGCACTGTCCAATTCCCCCAGAACTTCACCCGTAGCCGGGTTTACGGAAGCGATGCGAGAAACGGCGGATTCGACGTCGGTGGCCATTGCGAAAAAGTGTACTCGGGACGGAACCGGCGCGCCAGAGTCTTATCCTGCTTGTGAATTGCCGGACTGTTCGTATAGCGCGGACACTCTTGTCCGCGTGCTCGTCAGCAATCCCGCCGTTGGCGCGGACAGGAGTGTCCGCGCTACGCTAGTATTCCACCTCGACCAGATAGAGCCCGCTGGCGGGCGCGGTCGGCCCGGCCGCCGTGCGCTCCCGAGCGTCGAGGATGCGGCGCAAATCTTCCTGGCTCACCGCTCCCTTCCCCATCAGCAGGAATGTGCCGACCAGGTTCCGCACCATGTGATGAAGAAATCCGCTGCCCCGTACCGTGTAGATCAGTTCTTCGCCTTCGCGCGACCAACTGGAAGAGAAAATCGTCCGGACATTAGTGGTCCGAATGTTGCCCGTCGCAACATCTTCCCCGGCAGCAATCCGTTCCACCCGCTCCGGATCCACCGCCGCAAACGAAGTGAAATCGTGCTCGCCCACAACCACGCCAGCCGCTTCAACCATCGCCGATTCCTCCAGCGGATAAGGGTAATGCCACACATACCGCGCCAGAAACGGCGGGCAAATCGCTCCTCGGTGAATGCGGTAGCGATAAGTTTTGGCTCGGGCCGACGTGCGCGCGTGAAACTCGGGCGCGGCTTCGCTCACTTCCAGCACCCGGATCGAAGCCGGCAGAATGTCATTCAGCGCCCGCATCCAGTTTTCGGCTGGAATGGCCGACGCGGTCCGAAAACTCGCAACCTGGGCCAGTGCGTGCACGCCTGCATCGGTCCGGCCGGAACCTTGGGGCAGTACATTTTCCCCGCTCAACCGTCCAATGGCTGAGGCCAGCGCGCCTTGCACCGTCGTCCGGCCGGGCTGCACCTGCCAGCCGGCGAACTCGGCGCCGTCGTAAGAAAGAATCAGTCTGAGATTGCGCACGTTCTTTTTCGTGTCCTAAGCTGCTCGAGCATCATCGTTGGCATCCACAAAGTTTTGCCGCCGCCGGGTCGGAGAGTGCACCGGCCCGTCAGCTATACTATTTCACTTACGATCAATCACGTTACGATCAATGGAAAGAATTGCCTTTCTCAACGGTTAGAAAAAGATTACATGGAACTCTTACCTTTGGTTCTACGTATGAGCAGAGTGTGAGCACAAGGGCGCACCACTGCGTCCGTTCTTCTCGAGCCTGAAGCTTGAATGCGGTCGCTTGAGTGCGATCAATAGGATGTGATCAATGGAGATGATGCGAATGCAACCTTCTACAGTGTTGAATGCGTTTCAGCAGGCCGCCGCAGTCCTTTCCCTTGCCGCCGTCCTTCTTGTTGTAATCATGGTACCCGCCGGGTGGGCGCAAAACGCCTCGTCCATGCCCAGTGCGCCGTCGGCGCGGATGCCGGCCCAAAACGCGGTGCCGTCATCGTCGCAGCCGTTTGATGTGCAGGAGTACGCGAAACCGCGGTCGCATTTCCCCGATCCGATCGCTCCTTACACCGCGCGCCACGTCGAACAGCCGAACCTGGCCAACACGTCGCGCATCGACCAACTCATGCGCGACGGCAAACTTTACATCTCCATGAACGACGCCATCATGCTGGCGCTCGAAAACAATCTCGATATCGCAATCGCCCGCTACAACCTGAACATAGCCGATACCGACATCTGGCGCGCCAAAGCTGGCTCCAGCATTCTCGGCGTGAACAGCGGTGTCGTGCAGAACACGCCCGGCGGCGGAGTAGGCGGGCTCGGCACACAGGTTGGCTCAGGCCAGGGCGGAACCTCGGTCGCAGCCGGTGGCGCCGGCGTCGGCGCCGGCGGCCTGGTCGTATCAACCCTGGGCAACGGCCCGGTTATCGCCAGCTTCGATCCCATCCTCACCGGCACGCTCCAGTTCGACCGCCAGGAGATCAATTGCACCAACCCTTTTTGCGGCAGCAGCCAGAACACCACCACGGGCAATTTTGCCTACAACCAGGGGTTCCAGTGGGGCACGAATTTGGCGGTCGGCTTCAACAATACCCGGATAACTTCCAATAATGAGTTCAATGCCTTCACTCCAGCCCTAAGTTCCAGTTTCCAGTTCAAGTTGACGCAGCACCTGCTGCAGGGCTTCGGATTCACGCCCAACAATCGCTTCATCCGGATCGCAAAGAACAATCGTGAGATTTCAGATGTCGCCTTCCGCCTGCAAATCACCTCCACCGTCGACCAGATCGAAAACATGTACTGGGACTTGGTGTATGCCTACGAGAACGTCAGGGTCCAGAAGGAGCAACTGACTTTCGCTCAGAAGACCCTCTCTGACAACCAAAAGCAGGTGGAAATCGGGACCCTGGCGCCGATCGAGGTCGTCCGAGCCCAGAGCACGGTCGCAAGCAATCAGCAAACTCTGACGTTGGCGCTCACCAATCTTGAGTTGCAGCAACTGCTCATGAAAAATGCGCTTAGCCGCACGCTCGTCGACCCGGCACTGGCCGATGCCGAAGTGATTCCTACCTCAACCATGGAACTGTCCGAGCAGGAGGCGGTCGTCCCCACCCAGGATCTCGTAAATGACGCACTCAGTCATCGTCCCGAACTGGCGGAAGCGCGCATCAACCTTTCCAATACCGACATCAGCAATAAAGCAATCCGCAGCGCCCTGTTGCCCTCGCTGGACCTGTTTGCCTACTACGGCGGCGCTGGACTGGGCGGCAGTTCGAACCCTACCTACATATGCGCTCAAGAACCGGCATTCTGCAATCCCATTCCCAATCCTCCCCCTTACGCGGCCCCGGCTTCCGTTTCTTACGCTGCAACCTTGAACCAGCTGGTCAATTCCACTGCGCCAGATAAAGGGATGGGCGTAAGTCTCAACATCCCCATCCGCAACCGCGCCGCGCAGGCCACCCAGGTGCGCTCGGAGTTCGAATACCGACAAGCCCAGTTGCGCATCCAGCAGATCGAGAACCAGGTGCGCATCGAAGTGCGCAGCGCGCAGTTTGGCGTGCAGCAGAATCGCGCCAGCGTCGCCTCCGCGCAGGCCGCCGTGGATCTGGCGCGGCAGTCGCTTGACGCCGAACAAAAGAAGTATGCGCTCGGCGCATCCACCTCGACTCTGGTGCTGCAGAATCAGGCAGCTCATGACCCAGGCCGAGGTCACGCTCGTTTCCGCCAAAGCCGCGTACGAAAAGTCGGAGGTCGAACTGGATCGGGCCATCGGACTCCTGCTCGATCACGCCGGTATCTTACTCGCCGACGCGGAGCGGGGCCAGGTGACGCACACGCCGAATATTCCGCACGTGGCGGAGCGGCCCACCGGCCAGCTAACCCCGGCGAACCCTCAACAGTAGCGAAAAATTCTATGATGGAGCGCCGGGCGTCCCCGCCCGGCGTTTCCCTTTTGCGCTTGGCCGCCTCTCGCGTATTCTCTCTCCGTGATGCTCTCGGACATCGACAAGGCTAGATTGGAAAAGGCCGGGTGCCCCACTCATCGCGTTCTTTGCGATGAGTGGGTTGCTGGCGGATTTCGATCCCGCATATCCCATCCATCGCTCGCAAAATCCCAAACCCCGAAAATCCGCAGCAGCGGGGGCCCCGCGTGATCCTCTCCGTCGTAATTATCACGCACGACGAAGAGACCAACATCGGGCGCACGCTCGCCAGCGTGCAGCCGCTGGTTGCCGATGGCAAAGGCGAGATCATCGTCGTCGACTCGGGCTCCGCCGACCGCACCGTCGAAATCGCAAAATCCTTCGGCGCAAAAGTCTTCATCGAAGATTGGAAAGGCTACGCCGCCCAGAAGAATTCGGCGATCAACAAAGCGGCGGGAGCTTGGATTTTGAGTTTGGATGCGGATGAGGAAGTTGAGCTGGCGCTGGCCGAGGAGATCAAGAAGGAGTTTCCGGAAACCAGGGAAGAGGCCCTCGCACTAGCGAAGGATACAGAAAACACGAACGCTGCCCGAAGAAGAACCAACCGCGAGGCGATCAAGTTCGCGAAAGAAAGCGGCTTGCTCGCAAGCGCGATAGAGGCAAACCACGGCGTCGAAATCCCCATTACTGGTTATTGGATTCCTCGCAAGAACGAGTTTCTAGGTCGCTGGATCAGGTACGGTGGTTTTTGGCCCGATCCGAAAATGCGACTCTTCCAGCGGGGTATGGCGCGATTCGAAAATCGGGCTGTACATGAAGATGCTCAGCTCACTGAGGGCATCGCGGGACACTTGAACGGGGCGCTGCTTCATCACTCCTACCCCACCCTTACCGCTTACATCGACCACATGAACCGCTACTCGTCCCTCGGCGCGGAGATGGCGGTCGCCAAAGGCCGCCGCGGCTTCAGCGTGTTCAACATCGTCCTGCGCCCGCTCGCGACGTTCATCTACAACTATGTTTTTCGGCTAGGATTCCTCGACGGCCGCGAAGGATTGCTCTTGCACCTCTACCACGCTGTCTA
The DNA here is from genome assembly GCA_963779995.1 of uncultured Acidobacteriaceae bacterium. Lineage (GTDB taxonomy): Bacteria > Acidobacteriota > Terriglobia > Terriglobales > Acidobacteriaceae > Acidiflorens. The sequence goes on from CAVZZY010000008.1 coordinate 80,661, forward strand.
CGTGTCTTGGAAATATGCGAAGGCCTGGGAGCTCTCACGCTCAAGAGAATCAACGTAGAGACGCGGCTTGCCGCGTCTCCGTCGCCACCACTATCCGCGCAACGTGATGCGCATGATGTCGAACTCCACCGCTACCGACCGCTCGGGAAACTTCGATTCCACATAAGCCTTCACGTCGCCGACCGAAGGAATCCCGTCTCGGCCCGTCAACCCGCGCGCGTCGTCGAGCAGAATGATGTGCTGGTACGGATGGTTCAAAATCATCTCCAGCTCCGCCGCGAGGCGCTGGTCATCCGTTCGCATCCCCACCCAGCCGTAATAACCGGCGTCCAGCCAGAACAGTGCCGGGCCCGTCAGTAATGCGAGCACCTCGGGCATGACCACGCGGCTGTCTCCGCAGAAAATTCGGATGTGCTCATCGCGCGCGAATTTGCGTGTGGCTCGCTCCGCCAGCGCCGGCACAAACTCGATGGAATAGATGCGGTCGAAGCGGTTTTTCACCGCGGCGACCATCTCGCCGTAGTAAGTTCCGGTCTCGACCAGAGTCTTCAGCCCAAATTTTTCTCCGTATTCGCGCACGACTTTCTGCTTCAACAGATGCGGAGATCGCGGCGGCCGCCCACGCACTATCCAATACCAGTAGTCGGGATAGTGGCCGAGCGCTTTGTACGCGCCGTACACCGGAGTGCGCTGCAACAACCGCCGAAACGTCTTCAGAATCCCTCCGCCGAAAGAGACCAGCATAGGTGCCAAAGAAAACAAGCGTCAAGTGGTGTCAAACGCGCTCCGACTTCCTCTGTGTCCTCTGTGTCTCCCCGTGGTCAAGAGCTTGAACTTGATTTTGACCAACCGCTCGGTCGGTCTCTCCATTTTGCAGCCTGGCGGCTGCTCCTCTATCATCAAAAGCCATAGTGAGAAATGAAGCGGGGAACGGAATGCCTGAGAACAAACCGAAAGTCAATGTGTCCAAGACCATAGCTGAGAGCCCGATTTCCGACGTCTTTGAAGGCCGTCATCCCGCCGCCTCGGAAAAAAATTGGGCAGAGAAAACGCTCGCGCCCACGCTCGACAAGGCTCCCGAAAAACCGATTGGCGCTCCTAGCGGCACCAACCTCGACGAACACGGCCGCGCCCGTTTCAGCACCATCTCGAACGTCCCGATCCGCCGCCTCTACACCCAGGCCGATCTCCCCACCGACTGGAATTACGATCAGTATCTCGGCTACCCGGGCCAACCGCCCTACACGCGCGGCATTCACGCCACCGGCTACCGCGGCAAGCTCTGGACGATGCGCATGTTCTCCGGCTTCGCCTCGCCTGAAGAAACCAACCAGCGCTACAAATATCTTCTCGAGCACGGCGGCGGCGGTCTCTCGGTCGCCTTCGATCTGCCCACGCTCATGGGCTACGATTCCGATCACCCGGCCAGCGAAGGCGAGGTCGGCAAGTGCGGCGTCGCCATCGACTCGCTCGAAGATATGGAGATCCTCTTCGACGGCATCAGCCTCGAAAACGTCACCACATCGATGACCATCAATTCACCGGCCAGCGTGCTCTGGGCCATGTACTTGGTCGTGGCCGAAAAACAGGGTGCCGACTGGCAGAAGATCTCCGGCACCATCCAGAACGATATTCTCAAGGAATACATCGCGCAGAAGGAGTACATCTATCCACCCGCGCCCTCGATGCGCCTGGTGATTGACACCTTCGAGTTCGGGTCGAAATTTACGCCGCGCTTCAACACCATCTCCATCTCCGGCTACCACATTCGCGAAGCCGGATCAACCGCGCTGCAAGAACTCGCGTTCACCATCTACGACGGCGTCGAATACGTCGAATGGGCGCGCCGCCGCGGCCTCGACGTCGACGACTTCGGCCCCCGCCTCAGCTTCTTCTTCAACGCGCACAACGACTTCTTCGAAGAGATCGCCAAATACCGCGCCGCGCGCAAGATCTGGTATCGACTGATGAAGGACCGTTTCGGCGCCAGGAACGATCGCACTCGCCTGCTGCGCTTCCACTCCCAAACCGCCGGCGTCTCGCTGCCTGCGCAGCAACCGATGAACAACATCGCCCGTGTCGCTCTGCAGGCGCTGGCGGCGGTGCTCGGCGGCACGCAGTCGTTGCACACCGACGCTTACGACGAAGCGCTCGCCTTGCCCACGGAGGCCGCCGCGCGCATCGCACTGCGCACGCAGCAGATCATTGCCTTCGAGTCGGGTGTGTCCCAAACTGTCGATCCGCTCGGCGGAAGCTACTTCGTCGAGAAGCAAACTCTCGACATGGAGCAAGGCGCCTTCGATTACTTCGAGAAGCTCGATCAGATGGACGGCATGGTCAAAGCCATCGAGCGCGGATACCCCCAGAAAGAAATTGCCGAGGCCAGTTACCAGTACCAGCGCGCGGTTGAAGCCAACGAAAAGATCACGGTCGGCGTGAACGATTTCGTCATCGAAGAAGAGTCGCCTAACATTCTCTACATCGGCGAATCGGTAGCCCGCGCTCAGGAAAAGAAACTTAAAGCCCTGCGCGCCCGCCGCTCGAACGAAGAAGTCCGCCGCCGCCTCGATGCCCTCAAGCAGGCCGCCGCCAAGACTCCCACAGCAGGCACCAATGGCAATATTTCCAACGTCAACACCATGCCCTACATCGTCGACGCCGTCCGCGCCTACGCCACCGTGGGCGAAATCTGCGAAGCGTTGCGCGAGGTATACGGAACCTATACGGAGGTAAGCGTCACATAGACTTTCTTTGAGGTCGCAATTTGCGACCTCAAACCTTGGCCGCGGTGGCCGACGCTCGCTTCCATACGCCTTCACCGAACATGGCGCGATCATGGCCGCGACGGTGCTCAACTCTGAACAAGCGGTGGAAATGAGCGTTTACGTGGTGCGCGCCTTTGTCCGTTTGCGTGCGGCGCTGTCCGCGAACCAAGAACTCGCCGGCAGAATTGAAGAATTGGAAAAACACTTGCAGACGCACGACGGCGCAATCCAGGAAATCATCCAGGTCATCAAGAGACTGATGAACCCGCCGCCCAGCCGCCGCCGCAGCAGCAAGATCGGATTCGCGCTCCCGCCGGCCCGAACGGGATAGTCCCCGTCCCTGCACGCCATTGCACCCCGGCGCGGTTCTGATAACTTGCCTCTCGTCTCTCAAAGGAGGCTCCATGGCTTTCTGTGCGAACTGTGGAACGCAGATCGCGGACGGAGCGACCTGCCCGAAGTGTGCTGGAGGCGCTGTCCAAAGCGCGCGCACGGTCGCACCCGCGGCTGCTGGACTCAGCGATAACGTGGCCGGCGCGCTGGCCTATGTGACCATCATTCCGGCGATTGTGTTTCTAGTGCTGGAGCCGTTCAACAAGAAGCGCTTCATCCGCTTCCATGCCTTCCAATGCATCTTCTTTGCGATTGCGTGGACCGCTCTCTGGATCATCCTGACAATCCTTAGCCACATTCCATTCCTCGGGTGGGCAACCATCTTTGTGTGGCCACTGATCAGCCTGGCCGGGTTTGTGATCTGGCTGATTCTGGTGCTCAAGGCCTACCAGGGACAGATGTTCAAGCTACCCGTGATCGGCGACTTGGCCGAGCAGCAGGCTGGCGCGTAGGCTGGCCGGCATACGAATCATTGCCTGAGCTCTCCACGAAACCTTTTCCCTCTTCTTACGTCAATCCAGTAGACTACGAATTGTCGTGTTCACTGGTTTTCAGCCAACGAGTCTTCCACCCATGGCTTCGGGATTCCGGCGCCATCGTGCGGTAGCAGTGTCGGTGGCCGCGCATCTGGCGGTGTTGGCCATGATTGTGTTCCATAATCCCATGGTGATCGACCTGAGCCCGGCCGGGCTTGCTTATGGAGACGGCGCCCACACTTACAAGCTGATTTACTTGCCACCGGGCGCGAACGACAACACGCCCGCAGACGCCGCCAAGTTGCTGTTCCCGACACCGGCCAGCAAGCCGCGACCACGCCCATTTCCGAGGTTAAAGACGCCAAAACCTGCGCCCGAGCCTCAGCCGGTAACGGCCAACGCGGAGGCCGCCGACCACAATTCCCACGCCGGGTCTCCGCTCGGCACCATGATTGACGGACCGATCACCGGCCATGAAGTCCACGTCGCCTATCCGGTCGTGTTTCCAGATCCTCCCGTGGCGCGCGCCGAGCTTCCCCGGGACCTGCAGGGCGACGTCGTCATCGAGGTGACGATCGACTCCCAGGGCAACGTCGTCGAAACCAAGATTGTGCAGGCGATCGGTCACGGGGTCGACGAAAAGATCGAGGCCACGCTTCGCCGCTGGCACTACCAGCCGGCCACGCTCGACGGCACGCCAGTCGCCTCCAGGCACGACGTGCACTTCCATTTTCCGTCGTAAGAACATCGGGCGATCGGGCCATCAAAAGGCTGGTTGTTTTCAGATGACCCGATGGCCCGATTCTTTTTATTCTCTATTTGTTCGCCTCTGTGGTAAACTTGCCCGTCTTGCGAGGAGCCAGCGACGATGCGCAAAGCTATCCACCGCCGAGTGAAACATCTGGCGATCAGGCACCTGAAGAAATCCGACCCCGTGATGGCTGCGATTATCGAGCGGGTGGGGCCTTACCGCATGCAGTATGGTGAGCCCACGTTTCACGCGCTGGCGGAGTCGATCTTGTATCAGCAGTTGAATGGCAAGGCAGCCGAGACCATCTTCAATCGCTTCACCGCTCTTGCCGGCGATCCGCTGACTCCGAAGGGCATTCTCAAACTGACCGATGCCGAGATGCGCGGCGTCGGGCTGTCGCGGCAGAAGACGGCGTATCTGCGCGATCTTGCCGAAAAGACTGCGGCTGGCCTCCTGGAGTTCGAGCGCCTGGCCGAATTGCCGGAAGACGAAGTGATCGCGCATCTCACTCAGGTCAAAGGAGTTGGCGTCTGGACGGCGCACATGTTCCTGATGTTCACCTTGCGGCGTCCGGATATTCTGCCGGTTGGCGATTATGGCGTGCAGGCTGCCATCAAGAAGCATTACAAGAAACGTAAGTGGCCTAAGCCTGCCGTGATGGAGAAGATCGCTAAGCCTTGGGCTCCTTATCGCTCGATTGCCTGCTGGTATCTTTGGAGGAGTTTGGATATCAAGACGGTCGAAAAATAATCTCAGGCGTGGCGCCTGATTGTACGTACAATGTTCCACGTGGAACGTGACAAATTTGGGCGTACATACGAAGATCGCTTAGGCGTATAAACAGCGAAAGTTAGAGGCTCGTACGGCTGTTTAAAGTGACTCTTGGTCACTCAAAATGGCCTTGCGGCGTTCCAAGTGATTGATAATGCTAGGGCAGTTTGTGGCAAAACAGGCACAACAGAGTAATGCTTACACTGTAACTATTACATATATGCCGATTTGGGGTCTAGGGGGCAGTTCTTCGGACTGCTTCCACGGCGAGGAAGGAACCCGAAGATCTATGTTCGCGTGTCCCGGGATGGTCCCTTTTCGACGAGCGCGAGCGGGGGCACGCCACCCCGATTGTTTCGGTCAACGTCAGAGGGTTGTGATGGGACGGGCCCGCCCAAGCGAAGCTTGGACGGGGCACCCTCGTGAGTTCGGAGGGATGCTATGGGCTGGGCCATCCGCCCTGGCGGACTGGCGCGCCGGATAGCTTTCTGGTTGACGTTAAACGCTGAGCAGTATACGATCAAGTGCGTGATCAAGTCGTTCCGCTGCGCGGAAACCGGGCGACTTCACCGTCGGCAGCCGAGCCGCCGCTTTCAGGCTATCGAGCGCATCGCGAGACGCAAGCTTCGGCAATTGGATAGCGCCACCGAATTGCGCGATCTGGCGGCGCCGCCGGGGAACCGTCTGGAAGCCTTGCACGGCGAGCGGAAGGGGCAGCACAGTATTCGAATTAACGACCAGTGGCGCCTTGGTTTCGTTTGGCGCGAGGGAAATGCTTACGAAGTTGAGATCGTAGACTATCACTGAGAGATCTAGGGCTAAAGAGGCATCAAGGGCTAAAGGGGCAGGCATGGCTAAGCGCGAGAAACTTCTTCCTCCCATCCATCCCGGCGAGATTCTGCGCGCGGACTTCATGGAACCGCTCGGCCTGAGCATGAATCGGCTGGCGCTCGATCTCCGCGTCCCGGTGACGCGCATTGCCGAGATCGTCCACGAGCGCCGCGGCATTACTCCGGATACGGCATTGCGGCTGGCTCGGTACCTCAATACCAGCCCGGGCTTTTGGCTGAATCTTCAGTCCTCTTACGACCTAGAGGTGGCGCAAGACAAGCTCTCACGCATCATTGAACGGGAAGTCCGTCCGTCCACTTTCGCGGCGGCGAATGCTGCGCCCTGATCCATTGCGCTACAGCCCGGGGCGTTTCAATTCCCGCCTCGGGGGTGAAGATCGCTGTCGTTATTAAACGTGGGCGTTAGGCCGGGCCACCCGCCATGATTCATCTCCTGCGTCCCGGAATATCACCGGTCCATGAGACGCCTGGGATAGACCATTTTGCTTTGTGCTCGACACCATCCTCGCTCCTGACACTGCTCACATCCAACGCATCAGATTTCGCGCCGCGCTGCCGGGCGTAGGCGTTGAACTTCTTTATCGGCGATAGCTGATCGGCGGTATCGTTGCCGGTCCATTTGTTGATCCCGAGACGCTGCACTTCCCGGAATCTCTCTTCGCCGGTCGTGGGGTCGAGCGTCGCTAGGAATCCGTTTCTGTAGGAACGCGAGGCTTTATCCGAGAGCGTGATATATGCTTGGAAGCACCCGAAGAATTGCACTATTCCGTGGATGATGCCTTCCTGTTCTTCGAGGTAAATCGTGTGGCACAGCGGATCGCGCGAGGCGTCCAAGGAACGGTGAACACGGTGATCGAAGGCGACCGATCTGACCCTCGAATTTTCATCCGTATCAGTGAGATCAAGCCGCGCATTTGCGAAATTTGGAACCTCATCTGGAAACGCCAGCGTCGCCGCGGCGAACGCCATCTTGAGAGCCGTCAGACCCACCTTCTTATTGAGATCCAGGTTGAAGCTTGACTCTTGCGTTCGGGTCGGCTTGCCGGGAGTTTCATCCAGCAATGCAAACTTCTCGGGATTGGAAAATTGCTTGAGAAGCTTTCGGCTCTCGGAATCGTTGTTTATGGTGACGCGCAGCACCTTCGGGTCGCCAGGGTCGCGCTCCACGAGAGGCTTCGCCGATTCGGTTTGAACTCCATCCTCCGTCACTACAAGGTTGTAGACCTGCCCGTCGGGCGTCGAGACGGCATTCTTCCACTTCAGTCCCTTCTTCGCGATGGGAACACCCGCCTCGGCGAGCAATATTGAGAGGCGAGTGATCGTCTCCTTCAGGTTCCGGGCCTCAAAGGTCCTCCCGCAACGGTCGTTGCACCGCTTGCAGGCGCGCACGGTTTTCCTTCCGCCGATCGCGTCCATGAAAATGTGGTCATCCGAGTAGACATCCGCCCCGACGCCGGCAGGCCGGCGGCCGCAATATGGGCAGACCTCCGGATCGTCCGGACTCAAGCGAGAGCGTGATTCTTCGGAGGATATGCCCAAGACAAAATCCGTTTTGTTCCTATAGTTAGGATTGTTTTCCCAAATGCTCGAAACCATCCTCAAATAACTCTATCTCAAAAGCATCGTCGATCTGAAGCCCGAGGAACAGACAACCCGGCGTCGGCGAGTGGGAACGATAAACCGGGACTTGAATCACTCCTCCACTTTTCCCAGCGCTGAAGCGCTGAGCTACGCTCGAACGCCCCTCGGGGGCTCGATTCTCGGCCACAATAAAAAACCCTCTCGACCGTCCGAGAGGGTTTGCGAACTGGTGGGAGAAATTTATGCCGCGCGCACGACGTTGCCTGCCTGGAAGCCTTTGGGGCCTTTGAGCAGATCGAACTCGACCGTCTCGCCTTCGTTCAGCGAGCGGTAGCCGTTCTCCTGGATGGCGGAGAAATGCACGAACACATCCTCGCCCGTGGAGCGCTGGATGAAACCGTATCCTTTCGCCCCGTTGAACCACTTCACAGTACCCTTCTCTCTCACAAAAACTCCTTTCCCCTTATCGCTAAGAATTATTCTTGTGTCGCTTATCGATTTGCCCGATGCGGGCAATCCCCTCGAAACGGCGCAAGAATTTTTATGCTGGCGTTGCCGCGTGCGGGCGATACCGCACCAACAGAAACGGCTCCCCTGCATCTCGTCGAACAGTTGCCTGCGACGAAATGCGGAGAAGCCGCGAAGACGAAGGCGCGATTTCCGACTGCTAGCACAGAAACGTCAATCCTGCTACAGCACTCGCCAACCGTGTCCGGGTGACGAGCAGAAAATAATAGCAGGAAGATTGCAGTTGGCAAGGGCGAAGTTGCGGAGAGTGAACGGCAAACTAACATGACCCTGGATCACAAATAGGACGCACCGGCCGGTAGACACATCCATTCCCCCGGCGGCTAAAGCCGTCGTTGATTTTGCGGCAGTTACGGCACGGCTGGACAGGCTGCGGAAAAAGTACTCTCCGCGTCGCAGTCTCACCTCAGCGGCTAAAGCCGACTCTGAAAACAAAGCCAAATATCGCAGCGGTGAACGCTGCGCCACCCAAAATCAAGTGCAACACCGAGTTTTTCCGCGGGTTGCTACGGTACGAGATGGCAGTTCACGCCTGAAGTGGAGCGTGCTTTTTCTTGGCCGTCAATTGGCGCAAAACATCGATAAATGCAGTGGTGGCGCAGGAAAGTGTCCGGTCGCGGCGGTAGGCCAGTCCCAGTTCGCGGAAAAGCTCCGCATCCTCAAGGTCAATCAGTTTGACTCGGCCGGACGCCACTTCATCGCGGGCGAATGACGCGCTGATGATAGACACTCCGAGGTCGGCGGCCACAAAGCTCTTGATCATGCCGATGCTGGGCAGTTCCATGCGAACTTGCAACTCGTCGCGATAAGGGCGAAACAGCTTATCCATGAGCCTTCGAGTATGGCCTGTCTTGGGGAGCAGCAGGGGATGTTTGACGATATCGTGGACGGACGCCGTTTTTTGCTTGGCCAGGGGATTCTTGGGGCTCACCATCAGCATCAGCTTGTCGCGAAAGATGGGTTGGATTTCCAGGCTCGCGAGACTGGATGGGCAAAGTCAGAAAGCCCACTTCGATGGAACCGTTCTCCAGCTTTTCCGTAATTTTGTAGCTGAAATTCCGGTAAATGTTGATCTGTACGGGCGGGTAGAGCCGGCAATATTCCGCAAACACTTCCGGCAAAACGTAGAGGCAGGTCGCCTCGTTGGCACCGACGCGAAGCGTGCCGCGGGGGGTGCGGCTATGGTCCGCTACCGCCATCAGCGATTCCTCGCGCAGCAGTTTCAGCCGCTCGGCATAGTCATAGAACACTTGTCCGGCCGGGGTGAGCTTGACGGTCTTGCCCGAGCGGTCGAGGAGGCGATCGCCATACTCCTGCTCCAACTGGCGGATTTGGGCGCTGACCGCCGATTGGGAGCGGAAAACCTTCTCTCCGGCGCGCGAAAAGCTGCCCTGTTTGGCCACTTCCAGAAACGTGATGAGCTGATCGAAATCCATTGAGTTTATGCCGGGATTATAATGGATTAGGCCGCTTTCGCGGGAAATTAGGCTTAATTCGGCCCGGAAACCCCAGAAATTCTGAAATTTGCATTCTTTGTATCGAAATTCTGAATTTTACTTTCTTGCCTAAATAGCAGTAACTAATAAATTGAGGTAGTGTGTTCCTGAGCCGAAGCGCACGGCCCCCCGTAGCCTTTGCGGGCAGAGTCCCCACTCAAGAACAACTGATCCGCGAACGGCGGAGTATGCCGCAGAAGATGCCGATGACGACGCGTCGAACAAAAACGAATCTTCCTGCGCCCGCCCAAGGTCTGTACCATCCTGCGCAAGAACACGACGCTTGCGGGATCGGATTCGTGGCCCACGTTCGCGGCCACAAGAGTCACGACATCGTAAGCAAGGGAATCCAGGTGCTGCTTAACCTGGCCCACCGCGGGGCGTGCGGATGCGATCCAGAGACCGGCGATGGCGCCGGCATTCTCCTCCAGATTCCACACCAATTCTTTGCGCGCAAGTGCGTCCAGTTGGGTTTCGAACTGCCTGTGCCCGGCGCTTATGGCGTGGGCATGACATTTTTGCCGGTCGAGAAACATCAGCGCTTGCAATGCGAGGGAGTTCTGGAACGCATTGCGCGGGAAGAGGGATTGACGGTACTCGGCTGGCGCGATACGCCTGTCAAAGCCGCCGCGATCGGCCGCGTGGCGCGAGGTTCGCAGCCCTACATCCAGCAGATTTTTGTAGGCTGCGGGGCGTTTACCGATGAAGACGTCTTTGAGCGAAAACTGTATGTGATGCGCAAACGCGCCGAGAGCGAGATCGCAGCCTCTGGCATCGAGGATGCGGAGACGTTCCATATCCCTTCGCTCTCTTGCCGCACCATTGTTTACAAAGGTCTGCTGCTCGCGCCGCAGATCGCCAATTTCTACAAAGAGCTTTCCGATCCCGACGTGACCAGCGCGTTGTGTCTGGTGCACCAGCGCTTCTCGACCAACACCTTCCCGAGTTGGCAACGAGCGCATCCGTATCGCTACATCGCGCACAATGGGGAGATCAACACGCTCAAGGGGAACGTCAACTGGATGCACGCGCGCCAGTCGCTGCTGGAGTCTCCCTTGTTCGGCGACGATCTGAAGAAGCTCTATCCCATCATTGCGCCGAATGGCAGCGATTCTGCGAACTTCGACAATGCCGTCGAACTTCTGGTTCAGGCGGGGCGCAGCCTGCCGCACGCGATGGCCATGCTGATTCCGGAATCGTGGGCTGGAAATTCGCACATGAAGCCGGAGAAGCGCGCGTTTTACGAATATCACGCCTGCCTGATGGAACCCTGGGATGGGCCGGCGGCGATCGCGTTCACCGACGGCAGAGTCATTGGCGCCATCCTCGACCGCAACGGCTTGCGGCCTGGGCGTTACGTGGTCACGAACGACGAGCACGTTGTCATGGCCTCCGAAGCCGGTGTACTCGACATCGAACCGGAAAACGTAAAGATGAAAGGCCGCCTGCAACCGGGGAAAATGTTCCTGGTGGACACGGTCGAGGGCCGCATCGTCCCTGACAAGGAAATCAAACACCGGCTGGCTTCGCGACAGCCGTATGCGGAGTGGCTCAAAGATAATCAGATCACGATCGATCAGTTACCCAAGCCCTCGCGCATGCACCACCCGGATGCGGAAACCCTGCTTCGCCGGCAGCGTGCGTTTGGTTACAGCGATGAGGACTTGCGCATGATCCTCGGCCCCATGGCCGCGAAAGGCGAAGAGCCGGTCGGCTCCATGGGGACGGATACGCCCCTCGCTTGTCTCTCCGATCAGCCTCAATCGCTGTTCAGCTACTTCAAGCAGCTCTTCGCACAGGTCACCAATCCTCCCATCGACCCGATCCGCGAAGAGATCGTGATGTCGCTCATCAGCTACATCGGCGCCGAGCGCAACATTCTTGCGGAAGAGCCCGAGAACTGCCACATGCTGAAGCTGGCCCACCCGCTTCTGACGAACCTCGAACTGGAGAAACTGCGCCGCGTCTCGACTGGAGATCTGCTGGCGATCACGCTGCCCGCGCTGTTTCGTGCCAGTGAAGGAGAAGCGGGACTGAAGCGGGCGCTCGACGAGTTGTGCCAGCGAGCGTCGCTTGCGGGAAAAGCCGGGTATACGCTGCTGATTCTTTCCGATCGTGGCGTGAACAAGGATTACGCTCCCATCCCCAGCCTGCTGGCGCTGGCGGCCGTGCATAACCTGCTGGTCCAGGAGGAGACGCGAACCCAGGTCGCGCTGATTACGGAATCGGGCGAACCTCGCGAGGTGATGCACTTTGCGCTGCTCAGTGGCTATGGGGCGAGCGCCATCAATCCTTATCTGGCATTGGAGAGCGTTGAAAGTCTGGCGCGGCGGGGAGAATTGCCGGACGGCGTGACTCCCGAACTTGCCATGAAGCACTTCATCAAGTCAGTGAATAAGGGTTTGCTGAAGACCTTTGCCAAGATGGGTATTTCGACCTTGCAGAGCTACCAGGGAGCGCAGGTTTTCGAAGCTATCGGGCTGAATAAGGAACTGATCGACTCCTATTTCGCAGGCACGGCGTCGCGTTTAGAAGGCATCGGCCTCGAAGTGCTCGCCCGCGAAGCGCAATTGAAGCACGAGCACGCATTCCGTCCCCTGAGCGAGTCCGAGACGGAACTCGCGGTCGGAGGAACTTACCACCAGCGCGTCAACGGCGAGTATCATCTGCTGAACCCGCTGACCATCAGCAAACTGCAGCAAGCGGTGCGGCAGGATAGCTTCGAGACCTTTCAGGAATACACGGACCTCATCGACAACCAAAGCAGCAACCTGGCTACGCTGCGCAGTTTGATGAAGTTGAAAAAAAGCGCGAAGCCGGTTCCGATCGAAGAAGTCGAGTCCGCCAAGGAGATTGTGAAGCGCTTCACAACGGGAGCCATGTCGTTTGGCTCGATCAGCAAAGAAGCGCACGAGACTCTGGCCATCGCCATGAACCGCATCGGGGGGAAGTCCAATACCGGCGAAGGCGGCGAAGACGAAGAACGCTTCAAACCGGATGCGAATGGAGACCTGCGGCGCAGCGCCGTGAAGCAGGTCGCGTCGGCGCGCTTTGGAGTTACTGCGAACTACCTCGTCAATGCGGACGAGTTACAGATCAAGATGGCGCAGGGCGCGAAACCGGGTGAAGGCGGGCAACTTCCGGGGCACAAAGTCGATGAGGTCATTGCGCGCATTCGACATTCCATCCCCGGCGTGGGTTTAATTTCGCCACCACCTCACCACGATATCTATTCGATCGAAGATCTCGCACAGCTGATCTACGACCTGAAGAATGTGAATCCGCAAGCCCGCATCGCGGTGAAACTGGTGGCGGAAGTCGGAGTGGGCACGGTGGCGGCGGGCGTGGCCAAGGCACACGCGGATGTTGTCCTGATCAGCGGCGACAGCGGAGGTACGGGAGCGTCACCGCTGAGTTCCATTAAGTATGCGGGCATTCCCTGGGAGCTTGGTTTAGCGGAGACACAGCAGGTGCTTTTGCTGAACGATCTGCGCAGTCGAATCCGCGTGCAGACTGACGGCAAGCTGCAGACCGGCCGCGATGTCGTGGTCGCCGCGTTGCTCGGCGCCGAAGAATTCGGTTTCGCCACCACGCCGCTGATTGCGATGGGCTGCGTCATGATGCGCAAGTGCCATCTCAACACTTGCTCGGTGGGCATTGCCACGCAGGATCCCGTGCTGCGCAAGCGGTTTCAAGGGCAGCCCGAGCACGTCATCAACTTCTTCTTCTTTCTGGCGGAGCAGGTGCGGCAGTACATGGCAGAGATGGGCTTCCGCCGCATGGACGAGATGATCGGGCGCGTCGACATGCTCGACGTGCAGCCGGCGGTGAATCACTGGAAAGGGCGTGGCCTGGATTTGTCGGCCATTCTCCATGATCCGTCCATGCCGGCGCGTGTGGCTCGGCGGTGCGTGCAAGCGCAGGATCATGGCTTGGAGCAGGCACTGGATCACAGGCTTCTTGCCCAATCGCAGGCTGCGCTCGAAACTCTTGCTCCGGTTGTGATCAAACTGCCGGTGCGCAACGTTCATCGCTCGGTGGGAACCATGCTGAGCGGAACGATTGCCAGCCGTTACGGATCCGCGGGCCTGCCCGACGATACGATCCGGATTCACCTCGACGGATCGGCGGGGCAAAGTATGGGCGCATTCCTGGCCAAGGGAGTCACCCTCACGCTGGAAGGCGAGGCCAACGATTACGTAGGCAAGGGCCTGTCAGGCGGACGATTGGTGGTGTATCCGCCACGACGGTCGAGTTTCGCCCCCGAAAAGAACATCCTGATTGGCAACGTCGCGCTCTACGGCGCCACCAGCGGCGAAGCATTTTTCAACGGGGTCGCAGGCGAGCGGTTTGCGGTTCGCAACTCCGGAGCGACCGCGGTAGTCGAGGGAGTCGGCGACCACGGCTGCGAATACATGACCAAGGGCTTGGTCCTGGTGCTCGGGGCCTGTGGGAGAAATTTTGCCGCCGGCATGAATGGCGGCGTCGCCTACGTTTTTGACGAGAGTGGTGACTTTACGGAAAAGCGCTGCAATCTGGGATCGGTTGACCTTGAGCCGGTTCTCGATGCGCAGGATGCCCAGATCGGCAGCGCCCAGCTCGCCGAAACCAAGCTGGTCAAAGATCTTGTGACGCGGCATCTGGCACTGACCGGCAGCCCGCGTGCGGCATGGCTTCTCGACAACTGGGCTGAGGCGCTGTCACGGTTTATCAAAGTCTTTCCTCACGAACACAAGCGAGTTCTCGGAGTGAGCCGACGACGACAGCCTTATATCCCGAGTCCGCCGCCGGCCGTGCCGGCCCCGGCCGAGCAGGTGCAACATGGGTAAGGACACGGGATTCCTGGAATACGAGCGCGAGCTTGCCCCGCGACGTCCGGTCACGGAGCGCGTCAACGATTGGTTCGAGATCTATCTCGATTTTCCCGAGCAGAAGCTTCGCACCCAGGGCGCGCGCTGCATGGACTGCGGCGTGCCTTTTTGCCAGACGGGATGTCCCGTCAACAACCTGATTCCCGACTGGAACGATCTGGTCTATCACGGGCGTTGGAAGGAGGCGGTTCGCCAACTGCACGCAACCAACAACTTCCCGGAATTTACCGGCCGGATTTGTCCAGCACCGTGCGAAGCGTCTTGTGTGCTGGCGATCAATCAGCCTGCGGTCACGATCAAGCAAATCGAGAAAAATATCGTGGAGCGCGGGTTTCAGGAAGGCTGGATCCATCCCGAGCCGCCAAAATTCCACACTGGGAAGAAAGTCGCCATCGTCGGTTCAGGGCCCGCGGGATTGGCCGCCGCCCAGCAGTTATGCCGCGCGGGACACTCGGTAGTGGTCTACGAAAAATCGGACCGCCTCGGTGGCTTGCTGGTCTATGGCATCCCGCACTTCAAGATGGAAAAGAACATCATCGATCGCCGCCTGGAACAGATGTCCGCTGAGGGCGTGAAATTCGTTACCGGCGCGGAGGTGGGAAAGAATGTCGCGGTTGAGGACTTGCGCGGCGAGTTCGATGCGATTGTGCTCGCGGGCGGGGCCGAGCAACCGCGCGATCTGAACGTGCCGGGACGCGAGTTGAAGGGAATCCATTTCGCGATGGAGTACCTGCCGCAGCAGAACCGCCGTTGTTTCGGCGACACCATCGACCCTGAAGCGGAGATTTTGGCCACGGGTAAGCGCGTGGTCATCGTCGGAGGCGGCGATACCGGCGCCGATTGCCTCGGAACCTGCCATCGGCAAAAACCTCTTTCCGTGCACCAGTTCGAGATCATGGCGAAGCCTCCCGACGAGCGCTCGCCCCTGACGCCCTGGCCGCTCTGGCCGATGCAACTGCGCAGCGAAGGCGCACACGAAGAAGGCGGCGTTCGCGACTGGGGCCTGGCAACCACAAAATTCACCGGCTCCGATTCGGGTCGCGTTCAACAACTGCACGCCGTGCGGGTTGGGCCACCGCCGAGGTTCGAGCCGATTCCGGGCACTGAATTTACGATAGAAGCGGATCTCGTGCTGATCGCGATGGGCTTTCTGGGACCGGTTCGGAATGGCACGAGCATGCTCGAGCGGTTGGGGGTGCAACTCGATCCGCGCGGCAACGTGGCCACGGATCAGAACTATATGTCATCCGTGCCTGGAGTTTTCGCGGCGGGCGATATGCGGCGAGGCCAGTCGCTGGTGGTGTGGGCGATTGCCGAAGGCCGGAAGGCGGCCGCGAGTGTAGACGATTACTTGAGAACGAAGGCGATGCCCTTGATTACTCCGGGGGTTTCTGACTCCAGCTCCAAGGAACAAGCGATCGCTCCATGATCCTGATCGTGCCGCCCGCCTAGCGTCCCGCCTGCTCCAACTGACCCGTCGCCGACTCCTCCTCCAGCGCTTTCGCGACTCTCACGGTTCCCTGCTCCGCTTCCGCGTACCTCTTCTGTTCAACGCCTCACGCCCGGGCTGCTCAGGGAGTGGATGAGGCTGGTGGCGGGTTCTGCGGGGGTTCGGCCGCGGTGGTCGGTGAGAACTGGGCCTGTCGCGAAATGATCTGCTGCGGAGTAGGAAGCGTTGAGGCGTCCCAGCCTCCGCCGAGTGCCTCAACCAATTGCACGCTGTCCACGATTTGCGCGATCCGCAGGGTCACGGCGGTCTGCTGGTTGCTAAAGAGCGCGGTCTCAGCCGTAATGACGTTGAGGTAGGGGTCGATGCCCAGGCGGTACCGGTCTGTGGCCAACTTCAGGCTGCGCTCGGCGGACACGACCGCCGTGTCTTGTTCCTGAATTTCCTTGGAAAGAATGCGCAGGCCGGAAAGATTATCCTCGACTTGTTGAAACGCGGTCAGGACCGTGTTGCGATAGTTGGCAACCGTCTCATCATACTGCGCGCGATACTGTTCAACGGTGGCGCGACGCAGGCCGCCATCGTAGATCGTCTCGGCAATGGAGGGACCGACGGACCAGATCCGGCTCGGCCAGGTAAACCAACTGGAGGCTTTCGTGGCTTCCAGCCCGAAAGAAGCGCTAAGCGTCACCGTTGGGTAATAGGCGGCTACGGCAACGCCGATTTGCGCATTAGCCTGAGCCATGAGGCGCTCGTTCGCGGCAACGTCTGGGCGGCGCTCCAAGAGTTGCGATGGAACGCCGAACGGAATGGCAGGCGGGGGAGTCTTCAAGGCCTCGAAGGCGAGCGAGAAGGAAGACGCAGGTTTACCCACCAGGAGTGCAATCGCATGCTCGTACTGAGACCGCAGAATGCCAAGGTTGGTGGCTAGCGCCTGGGTGGCTTCCAGTTGAGTTTCGGCTTGCGCGACGGCTTCGTCGGAGTCGATACCTGTTTCGTAGAGTGCCTTGGTCAGATCCAGGGACTCGGCATAAGCCTTCACGGTCGCATCCAGCAGAACTTTGAGATCGTCCTGCCCGCGCAACTGGAAGTAATCGACCGCCAGTTCCGCTTGCGCTGTCAGACGCGTATTCTCGAGGTCGGCGGCGGTGGCTTGTGCATTCGCGACGTTGGCGCGCACGGTGTTACGCACTCGGCCCCACAGGTCGGGCGTCCAGGAAGCGTCGAAGGGTAGAGAGTATTCGGTGAAGGTGGCCCCGGAAACTGCGCTAGGCGCAACGCCCGAAGAACTGGGTTGGTGCTGGCGAATGATGCTTGGGCCGACGCTAGCAGTGGGGAAATATTGCGCGCGAGCCTCCCGCACCAAGGCACGCGCCGCCATGAAGTTGGCGAAGGCAGAGGCGACATTTTGATTGGAAATACTGACTTGCTCTTCGAGCGCGTTCAGTTGCGGGTCGCCGAAAATTTCCCACCATTTGCCATGCAGAGCGCTGTCCTGGGGTTGTGCGACTTTCCAGCCGTCCATTTTCTTGAGATCGTCGGGAGTAACCTCTTTAAACGTCCCCGGTGTGTCGACCGGGGGGCGATGGTATTTCGGACCGACAACGCAGCCCTGGAGGAGGAGTGCGACCCAGAGAAGCGCGGTCGCAGCGCGTATTTTGTTCGTTGCCTTCATCGGTGTCTCGGACTCCTTACTTCAGCATATCGGCTCCGGCCGTTTCTGAGCGCGGCCAGTTCGCGTGGCGCACAAGAACTTTTCATCCGAAGGACTCGATATGTTTTTGCCCTTCGAGCTTTCCGTGAGCGCGCAGCCATTTGACTCGCAAGCGGTCTAACGAGAGATAAACGACCGGCGTGGTGTAGAGCGTGAGCATCTGGCTCAGAATCAGGCCGCCGATAATGGTGATGCCGAGAGGATTGCGGAGTTCCGAACCCGTGCCTCGGCCGAGAGCCAACGGCAAAGCGCCAAAGAGGGCGGCCATGGTGGTCATTAGAATGGGACGAAAGCGCAGGAGGCAAGCCTGAAAAATGGCATCCCGAGGGCTTTTGCCATCGATGCGTTCGGCGGCCAGCGCAAAGTCGATCATCAGAATGGCGTTCTTCTTGACGATACCGATCAACAGAATAACGCCGATCACAGCGATAATGCTGAGGTCCTTGTGAAAGATCATGAGGGCAAGGACGGCGCCGACTCCCGCGGACGGTAGGGTGGAAATAATCGTGAGGGGATGGATGTAACTCTCGTAGAGAATGCCCAGGACGATATAGACGGCCATGAGCGCGGTGATAATGAGGAAAGGTTGCGTCGCCAGGGAAGACTGAAAGGCCTGAAGTGTGCCGGAGAACATGCCGGTAATGGTATTGGGCATGCCCATTTTCTGTTCCATGGCGAGGATGGCACGGGAAGCGTCGCTGAGAGCCACACCCGGGGCAAGGTTGAAGGAAATGGTGACTGAGGGATATTGACCCTGGTGATTCACCGACAGGGGAGCCGTGGAGGGCTCGTAATGCGCCACGGCGCTGAGCGGAACGACCTTTCCTTGCGCGGCCCGGATATACACGTCGTTCAAGTTCACCGGCGACTGCCAGTACTTCGGTTCGACTTCCAGCACGACGTGGTACTGGTTGATGGCGGTATACATGGTCGAAACCTGGGCTTGGCCGAAGGCTTCGTAGAGAGAGTTGTCGAGCATCTGCGGGGTAATGCCGAGGCGCGAAGCGGTTTCGCGATCATAGGTAAGCATGGCCTGAAGGCCGCTGTTCTGCTGGTCGGTATTGACGTCGGTGAGCAGGCGAATTTTCCGCATCTGCTGGAGCAGGACCGGGCCCCACTGCACCAGATCCTGTAAATTGTCGCTCTGGATGGTGTACTGATATTGCGCGCTGCTTCCCCGTCCGCCGATGCGAAGATCCTGTGCGGCCTGCACAAAGGTGTTTGCACCCGAGATAGAAAGTAGTTTAGGCCGCAGACGGTCAATGATCTGGCTGGAGGTTTTACTGCGTTGTTCAAAAGGTTTCAGGCCCACGAAGATGAAGCCGCTATTGGTGGGGCCGCTGCCGCCCGTGAACGCCATGGCGTTGGCGATGCCTGGGTCGGTCTTGACGACATCGACGATGCGCCGGGTGGCGGCTTGCATAGCCTGAAAGGAAATGTCCTGCGAGCCCTGGATGCCGCCGAAGATGATGCCGTTATCTTGCTGGGGAAAGAATCCTTTGGGGACGATCCAAAAAAGATAGAAGTTGAGCGCGACGGTAAGGCCGAGAACGGCCAGTGTGAGGCGGGAGTGTTCCAGGACCCAGCCCAAAGCTGCGCTCATAGAGGCCAAGGACCCAATTGAACGCGCGCTCGCTGGCGCGGAACACTTTGCCGTGCTCCTCATCCCGCTGATGCTTTAGCAAGCGAGAACACATCATCGGTGTCGTGGTTAGAGAAATGGCCAGGGAAACCAGGATGGCAACCGAGAGGGTCACGGCGAACTCGCGGAACAGCCGGCCGACGATGCCGCCCATCATCAAAATGGGAATGAACACGGCAACCAGAGAAATACTGATGGACAGCACCGTAAAGCCTATTTCTTTGGCGCCCTTGAGTGCCGCTTGCATGGGCGGCATGCCCTGCTCGAGATAGCGGGTGATGTTTTCGATGACCACAATCGCATCGTCCACCACAAAGCCGGTCGAAATGGTAAGCGCCATGAGCGAGAGATTGTCGACGCTGTAGTGGCAGAGGTACATCACGCCAAACGTGCCGATCAGGGAAACGGGGACCGCAACGGCAGGAATCAAGGTGGCACGAACACTTCGCAGGAAGAGAAACACAACCAAAATGACCAGGGAAATCGAGATGATTAGGCTGCGCTCGACGTCGTGAACGGAAGCGCGAATGGTTTGGGTGCGGTCGATCACGATCTCCGTGTCAATGGCGGAAGGGACAGAGGCCTTCAGCGAGGGCAGCGCGGCGCGGATGCGGTCCACGGTATCGATGATGTTGGCGCCCGGCTGGCGGTAAATAATGATGAGGACGGAGGGCTTGCCGTTGGTGAAGCCGGCCGCGCGTATGTTTTCCGTGGAGTCCTGGACGTTCGCGACATCGGACAATTTGACGGCGGCGCCATTGTGATAACCGACCACCAATGGCATGTAGTCAACCGCCTTGAGAAGCTGGTCGTTGGTTACGATGTCGGCGGTGGTCGTTTTGTCGACGACTTGGCCCTTGGGACTGTTGGCATTCTGCTGGCTCAGCGTGGCCGCAACGTCCTGCAATCCGAGACCATAGTTGTTGAGTTGGGTCGGATTTACGTCCACCCGAACTCCCGGCAGCGAACTGCCGCCAACGGTCACTTGCCCGACGCCCTGAATCTGAGAGAGACGCTGCTGCATGATGGTCGAGGCGGCATCGTACAGCGTGCCACGGTCGTACACCGGTGAGGTAAGCGCCACGACCATGATGGGGGAATCCGCCGGGTTGACCTTGCGATACGTGGGATTGCCCGGGAGATTGGCGGGCAGGTAACTGCGCGCGGCATTGATCGCGGCTTGGACGTCGCGCGCGGCTCCATTAATGTCCCGGTTCAAATCAAACTGCAGCGTGACGCTGGTGGTGCCAAGATTACTGGACGACGTCATTTCAGTAATGCCGGCAATCCTCCCAAATTGGCGCTCCAGGGGAGTAGCGACGGAGGAGGCCATGATTTCCGGACTTGCTCCCGGCAAACTGGCGCCCACCGCAATCGTGGGGAAATCGACCTGCGGAAGGGGCGAGACCGGCAACTCCCGAAAGGCCACGGCACCCGCCAGCGCAATGGCGGCGGTCAGGAGGGTTGTGGCGACGGGCCGCCGAATAAATGGAGAAGAGAGACTCATAAGTATCAATCCGCATTAATCCGCGGGGACCGCCTCAGGTCCGCCTTCCGGCGCACGGTGCGAAGAATAACGATGCGCCAGTCGGTCGAAGAAGATGTAAATGACCGGAGTCGTGTAGAGCGTAAGAACCTGACTCAAGAGCAAGCCGCCCACCA
>CAVZZY010000009.1:0-321206 GCA_963779995.1 uncultured Acidobacteriaceae bacterium
CAGCTTGTGCCAGGGTGCGTGCTGGTGCGCATTGCTACGTCCTTGGTGTCTGTCGGAACCGAACGTGCTTCGTCCGAATTCGCCAGCAAGAATTTGCTTCAGAAGGCCAAGGCGCGACCCGATTTGGTTCGGGAAGTCGTCGGCAAGGTTCGCCGCGACGGCATGTTCTCTGCCGTGCAAGCGGTCCGCAGCCGTTTGGACCAACCGTTGGCGTTGGGGTACAGCAGCGCAGGCAGAGTGGTAGGCATTGGGGAAGGCGTGACCGACATTCGGGTAGGCGATCGGGTGGCCTGTGCGGGCACCGGTTACGCCGTCCACGCCGAGGTAGCCTGCGTGCCGCGCTTGCTGGTCGCGAAACTCCCAGAGCCCTCGCCCGTTACCTTCGACGAAGCTGCCTTCGCGACCCTGGGCAGCGTCGCCTTGCACGGCATCCGCACAGCGGACGTGAAGCTCGGCGACACTGTTGCGGTGATCGGTCTCGGCTTGCTGGGCCAACTCACGGTGCAAATTCTGAAAGCTGGCGGCTGCCGTGTACTGGGGATGGACATCGTACCCAATCGCGCCGAACTCGCCTCACGGTTGGGCGCAGACGCGACCGCTGCTTTATCCTCGGAGTTCCGTGATTTGTGCTATGCGCGTTCTCGCGGTGCAGGGGTCGATGCGGTGCTGATCACAGCCGAAACTCAAAGCAGCGATCCAGTCAATCTCGCCGCAGAAATCGCTCGTGACCGTGGCATCGTGGTCGCGGTGGGTATGGTAGGCATGGACATAGAGCGCAGGCTCTATTACGAAAAGGAACTCGACTTCCGTATCTCACGGTCGTATGGTCCGGGACGCTACGATGCTGCCTATGAACAGAAGGGACACGATTATCCCATCGGATATGTGCGCTGGACCGAAACACGCAACATGGAAGAGTTCCTCGAGCTCTTGACTAACGGCAAGCTCGATCTGAAATCGCTGATCACACACCGCTTCCCGATTGACCGCGCGCATGGCGCTTACGACTTGATCACGGGAAGGACGGGAGAGCAGTTCCTCGGAGTGCTGATTACTTATCCGGAGCAGCCGGACCAGAGCCAGATTCTCGAACTAGTGGAAAAGGGTAGGGGTAGTCGCACTATAAAGCCGGTCGCGATTGGGTTGTTGGGCGCTGGCAGTTTTGCCATGAGCATGTTATTGCCTGCCATCAAGCAGGTGAGTGGAGTTGAGTTTGTCGGTGTCTGCAACGCCACGGGAGTTCGGGGCCGCCACGCCGCGGAGAAATTTGGATTCCAGTACTGCACGACTGACGAAAAGGAAATTCTCAATGATGCGCGTATCAGCACAGTTCTGATCGCTACACGTCATCACCTGCACGCGCGTCAGGCAGTGGCAGCTTTGAACGCGGGAAAACACGTGTTCTGTGAGAAGCCGCTCTGTTTGAGCGAAAAAGAACTCGCCGACGTTGTTCGTTCCTATACTAGATCAACGACAACTCAACAATCCTTTCTCATGGTTGGCTTTAACCGGCGCTTTGCGCCCATGGCACTGCGGATGAAAGCATTCCTATCAGAGGTCAAGGAACCGCTCGCGATGCACTACCGGGTGAATGCCGGGTACCTTCCGCCGGACCACTGGGTGCACGATCCTGAGCAGGGCGGTGGGCGCATTCTCGGCGAGGTGTGCCATTTCGTCGATTTCATGATGTTTTTGGCTGGCTCCTCTCCGGTCGAGGTGCAAGCGAGCAGCCTGGCCAATCCAGGCCAGTACAGCGGAGACAATGTGGTCGTCTCGCTGCGGTTCGCCAACGGCTCGCAGGGCACGATTGATTATCTGGCCAACGGTGACAAATCATTTTCGAAGGAGCGCGTCGAAGTGTTTGGCGGCGGCGCAGTCGCCGTACTCGAGGATTTCCGCCGCCTCGAACTTGTTCGCCATGGAAAGAAACAAACAATGCGTGCTCGTTGGCGTCAGGACAAAGGTCATCGCGGCGAATGCGAGGCTCTTGCCAATGCTATTCGAACAGGTCAAGCGGTCCCAATCCCATTCGACCAGATTGTCGGTGCTACGCTTGCCACTTTGCGCATCCAAGACTCAATCGCCTTGGGGCGGTCGATGTCTGAGTCGTTGCCTCCTTTGTTGGCTCGGTTTTAAATTCAACGACTTACAAACGAATGATCCCACCGTGGAAAAGGATTACTGCAGTCAACAATTGCAGAATGGCCGACGGAAAAAGATGATCTAAAGCACGCTTCGAAGAGTGTGAAGGCTGGTGCACCAGGCTCGCAGCGCCTACTTCATGCTATAGTTTGACGAACTCACGCAGGTCCCACTCAGCATGTCGTTTGCGAACCGCCTTCAGTATTACCGGCGCATCTTCAGCGCTTACCTGGTGCCGGGAAGAAGCCAGTTGACCTTCTGGCACGAGACGCCGCAAGCGAACCCAAACTCAACCACGGACAAGTTGGGCGAATACTACATGGACTTCGAGGCTAAGGCCGATTATTCGGGCCATTACGATTCTCATGGGATTCCCATGCTTGACTACCATGGCCAGATCGGCTTGCAGTACAACCCGATCGCTATTGCGCAGTGGGGACTCGGAAACCACGACCTGTTCCACCGCACTGGTAGCGACGAGCGCAAAGAGAAATTTCTGAAGGCCAGCGACTGGCTCTGCAATCACCTGGAGCAGAATCGCCGTGGCGTTTGGATCTGGAACCATCATTTCGACTGGGAATATCGTGACACTTTGAAGGCTCCCTGGTGTTCGGGGCTAGCACAGGGGCAGGGAATCTCGCTCTTAGTACGTGCGCATCGAGAAACTGCTAAACCCGAATATTTCCACGCTGCTGAGAGGGCCTTTACCAGTTTTCTCATGCCAACTGAGGATGGTGGTGTGACCTTCACCGATGAGCACGGTGATCTCTGGTTCGAGGAGTACATTGTGTCGCCACCAACTCACATTCTTAACGGGTTTATGTGGGCGGCTTGGGGGGTGTACGACTATTTCTTGGCGACTGGCGATCCAACCGCGCAGCACACTTTTTCACCAGGCAGTGCAGACTCTGCTGAAGAATCTGGAGCGCTACGATTTGGGATTCTGGTCGCTTTACGAGCAGTCCGGAACGCGGCTGAAGATGGTGGCCAGCCCCTTCTATCATCAGTTGCACATCGTGCAGTTACGGGTCATGCACCGGCTGACCGGGGAAAACCAATTTGCGTGCTTTGCCGATCGTTGGGAGAGTTACGGCCGCAGCCGCGCAAAACGGACTCGCGCTTTGTGCTACAAGAGTGCCTTCAAGCTCTGTTATTACTGATGTACATGAAAATCCTCTACGTATCGCAGTATTTTCCGCCAGAGATGGGAGCGCCTGCCGCGCGGGTCGCTGAACTTGCCCACTATTGGGTAGAAGACGGCCATGAAGTCACGGTCTTGACTGGATTCCCCAACCACCCTACCGGCGTTGTGTCGGCCGAGTATCGCAGCAAATTCCGGCGGTTGGTCATGCGCGAGGATGTATGCGGTGTGAACATTGTGCGGACCTGGTTATTTCCGTTTCCGAATCGCAAGGCGTACGAGCGAATGCTGAACTACAGTTCGTTCTGCGCTTCAGCCTCTACAACCGGCATGTTCGTGTCCCGTCCGGATGTTCTCATTGCCACTTCACCCCAGCTTTTGGTCGGACTCTCCGGTTGGTGGCTGGCGCGCACCAAGCGCGTTCCGTTTGTATTCGAAGTACGCGATCTGTGGCCCGAATCCCTTGCCGCCGTGGGAATGGGCAACCCGGATTCGATGCTGAACCGTTCGTTGGGTTCGGTTGCCGGTTTTCTGTATAGACGCTCGGAGCACATCGTGGTCGTCACACCCGCGTTTCAGGAGTACTTGATCCAGAACTGGAGGGTTCCACCCGAAAAGATTTCCGTCGTCGAGAACGGGGTGGAATCGGATCTGTTCAGCCCGAAGGTGAACAATGCTGACCTGAGAAGGGAACTCGGTGCGGAAGGGAAGTTTGTAGTCGGCTATATCGGAACGATGGGCATGGCGCACGGCCTCGAAACCCTGGTGCAGGCCGCAACTGAGCTGCAAAGAACAGCACCCGACGTGCTGTTCCTAATGGTGGGGGAAGGCTCGGATAAAGAGCGAGTCATCAACCGCGCTCGCTCTCAGGGCTTGACCAACATGCGTTTCGTCGGCCAGCAGCCCAGAGAGAAGGTCCCGGAGTTCATTTCTATCTCGGATGCATGCCTGGTTTTGCTCAAGAAAGCCGAGCTATTCAAAACTGTTATCCCCACCAAGATGCTGGAATTCATGTCTTGTGCGCGCCCCGTCATCCTGGGCGTGGACGGTCAGGCCAGGAAAATCATGGATCAAGCTGGAGCTGGAGTTTACGTAGAGCCGGAGAACGCGGCCGCTCTGGCCCAAGTCATCACGCGATTAGCAGCAAACCCTATCCTGCGCGAAACATTAGGCCGCAACGGGCGACGGCACATCGTTGAGCACTTCTCACGGCAGCAGACAGCGAAAGCTTACATCGCCGTATTGGAAGGAATTCTCGACAGAGAGCAGCCAAGTACTGCAGCCTGATCTTTACAAGCTATGGCCGGGGGGCTGCTACAATCGATAGACCAACTGCGGCTTGAACGATGGCTTCAGAACCACATAAAGCGCCAGTTCTCCCGGCGCTGGATGGAACGAAGAGGATGTACTCCGCCCGTATTGGCTCGGAAGTCTTCACATGCGCGCCGCGCACGTCGGGCCGCTCTGACCTGATGTATCCCTCGGGGTCGATGACGTCGTAGGAACTATAAGCGAGCGAGACGTCAGGGTGCGCCTGCATCAGCCGTTGCTCGGTCTCAAAGCAAGTGGGGCGCATGACGTCATCCTGGCACCACAGCCTCACGACCTCCCCCGTGCCTCAGCCAGAGCGAGATTCGGGATGGGGAACAGCCCCTTGTTGCCTTGTCGTTTGTATCAGCGAGATTCTAGGACTGGCAGGCATTTCGATGGTCAGCTTGACTTAAAGTTCACGCCGGATCCGGGGACTGCAGCTCCGAACATCCCCGTCTTTCTCTCAACAACCGCCGGAATTCTCGCGAGTTTAGCACAGTTGCGCATCGAAAAATTCGAAGAAAGTTACGGTCGCACTTCAGGGCTTTGCTATTATTCACGAACAGAGTCCGCAAAGATCGCTTTACGATGGTGGGGTTGAAGTGTAGGCGGGACTGCCCTGAAACCGCATACGCATGGGCACCTCTTGTTATGTCTCCGTTGCAACGGTCATGCCGGGAAATCTATCCTTTGTGACACGCTCGAGTGACGTCCGGCTTCTGGAAGAGGCTGGTTTGGAAAGGCAGTTCCAGCGACCTAACCTCGACTGCCGCGTTTGCGTGTTTTACCGGCGTGAATGTCAAGAGATGGCTGCGGATTCCGAGTCGGGCTCATGAGTGTTCAAATGGAAAGCAAGACACCACGGGACTCCATTGCCTATCACGCAGAACTGGCTCATGATTGGGATACGCGGTATCTCAAGAAGTCCTTCGTCGCTCGCCTGCACGTTCTTCGGGAATGCCTGGAAGGTCGTGATTTGAAATCCCAGCTCTGGGTGGATGCGGGTTGCGGTACTGGTACCCTGTCGCGCTGGCTGGCAGAACAGGGTTGCCATGTGCGCGGTGTCGACGCCGCACAGGAAATGGTGAAGACCGCGGCGAGTATCGCTCTGAGTATGAGCTACCCGGGCACGCTCAGTTTCGAACGCATCGAAACCATCGCTAGCTTGCCGGTTCCGAGCGGCTCGCTGGATGGTGTCCTCTGCTCCAGCGTGCTGGAGTACGTGCAGGACCCGGATGCGTGCTTGTCTGAGTTCGTGCGAGTCCTTAGACCCGGAGGGTTGTTGCTAGTTTCGGTTCCGAACGCCCAGTCGGTTGCGCGGAAGGGACAGGCTGCTATTCACCGATTGGGCCACTCGGTGGGCAAGCGCTGGTTTCGGTTCCTGGACTATTCGAAACACCAGTATTCGATGGAGCAATTCATTCGACTTTTGGCCGCCCACAGGTTTCGTGCAAAAAAGGTCTTGCCCTTTGGAAGCCCGATTCCAGTGTGGTTGCAGAGAAGACGGCTCGGTGGATCCTTGCTGATGTTTGTGGCGGCTAGGGAGCTATGAAGCTGGGGCACCTTGTGGTGGGTGATGGTCAAATCGGCACTCGAAACGATTGCGGGGGGAGGGAAACGGGTGTCCTAAAGGAGCCGTTTCTATGCATGCAAGACGGGAAAGGCTGGCCAGCCTTAAGGCTCGAACGGAATATCAACTCCGGCATAGCTGCCGGGCGTGGCAGAGTTTACCGCTGCCGGGTAGTGGGTCAGTTTGAGAGGCTCGATCACTTGCAAAATATATGAAGCTCTCTGAACTTGGTCGGCTGAGCAGTAAACCCACAACCGCGAACGGCGGACATCACAGCACGCATGCAGTCGGCATTGTGGATTTCGATGCAGATGTACTGCGTTGTATTCAGCCACTCGTAGTTCTCCGCAAAAAGCAGCGCCTCCGAGCCCTCTATGTCGCATTTCAAGACGTCGATACTCCGTTGCCCAGAGTCGCGCAGAATGTCAGAAGGAGAGATGGCATCACAAGGTCCGCACGGGTCCTCGGTAACGACGAAGGCGTCATTTCTCGGGGAGTCGTCAAGGGTGAGCCTGCAATGTTTGTTCCAGAGTGCCGCCTTGATCGCCCTGGCCCGCGTCCCGTACGGCTCGCAGTTCTTAACAAGAAGATCGAAATTTTCGGGATTAGGCTCCACTGCGTACACGATGGCGTTCGGAAAAGTGCTCAAATACCAAACCGTTGTGTCGCCTATATTGGCTCCAGCGTCAATGATCAGCCGCACATCGCTTTCCGGCAATTTTGCCGCATACGACTTCCTTATACACACACTCTGGATGCCGAACATGTCCGTCGTCCATGGCCGCGCAAGGATGGGGTGCCGCAAGCTCGAAAAGTGAAAAGTCCTCACGAGGCCCGGCTGACTGCGGGGATCGGGGTACGACTTTGGGAAAAGCGATCTGAATTTCAGGTACGGGCCGATGCCCATCTCGGCGGCGCCATAAGCCGTGTCAACAGAATTCGCCACTATGCGAAAGATCGACGTTGGGGCGATTGTACGTACGAAACGTCGCGCAATTTCCTCGGATGTAGCCAGTTTGCGGTTCATGGAATATCTAGGATAACCGAATTCGAATGGCTGACATACCAGGCCCCGTCGAAATATTTGACATCCCCGTTCCTTACAGAAATCCGATGTTTTCGGAGCAATCCCTTCAGCGCATGAAGGGCGGCTGCCGAAAAGTCTTAGTAAAGTAACTTTGCGAACCGCGATTCACGTGCGAAATTGTCTTGAGTAGACTTGATATGCTCCTCGCTGCTCAGCAGCTCTGACGTTGCATTTGCTACGCGGGCAATGATCCGTCCAAATCGGAGGCGACGCGGACCACCCCGCGATAATTAGCTAGATAACGATATTTTATCACTATGCCGTCAAGGCAAAATTAGAGGGTTTGTCGTATTCTTACGTGAACGAAAGCAGGGGGCAGGTCAGTGGTCTCATGTTGTTCGTGAAGTCTGGATCGCGAATTCTGCGTGAGGCTTCTAAGAAGGGTGCGTAGTAACGCGCCTTTTCTGCTTGAGTTCGCCTGATCTTCTAACACGTATTCCGCACGCCATCGAACGCGACTGGGAAAATATCTGGCCTCCGCGTTTGGCTGGATTTCCAATTAATATTGTCTATGCCGCAATTATCGAGGGGGTGGACTGGCCGATCCACGTGGGCGCGTTCAATCTGAGCCTGATCCTGCGCCAATTGCTGGGCACGGGCACGCCGCGAGAGTGAACCGTGCTGGTCGAGTGTTTTCGCAATTCTTGCGCTTTCCGCTGGGCCTGAGGAAGTCCGTTTCGCGGATCCCGTTGCGCTCTCCCGCTGCTGGGCCGCGGAGGGAACCGTCGTGGCCTTGCCGCACACGTGGTCACCGCCCCCGATTTTTCAGTACTTCTACCACGGGCTGTTAGCGGCGATGCACTCTGGCGTGACATTCCGTGCACAGCGTGATCAAATTTTCCTCTGCATCGGCTCCCGAATGGCTGCGGAATTCCCTGTGGTGCACCTCAAGATTCGACATCGTGCCACTTGACCGGCCAATGTGCGCTTATTTTTCGGCATCGGCGAGGGAGTCGAGTTCGTGACAGAGTTTGAGCAGGCGCTGCGAGCGGCGTCGAAGTTTGCGGCGGGACTTGTCATCGTGCAGCTGACGGCGAAACAACTGCGAAAAGATGCTGGGTAGCGGCGGTGGCGTCGTGAATGGCGGGGATGTCGGCTTGAACGGGAGTGGTGGTTGCGGGAAGAGGGAGTTTAGGAATGGAGTGCAGTGGGGGGGTGGTGTTTATGCGCGCGCGGTGAAATTCGCGTTGCAGGTCCTGCTGTGTGATCTGCACATAGCGCAGGGTCATACGGATATCGCGTTATGATGCTATAGTTAACGCACCCGACTCGGCCAATCGGCTGCGGCCTGAAGAGCAGACCGTGATCCTGGAAACCGCGCTCCAGCAGACTGATCTGAGCCCGCGCGAGTTGGCTTTCTATGTCACCGACCACGCCGGCTTCACGGTTCGGGAGCCGGAGCCGGACGCGGTGTGGAACCGCAAAAGCAGTATACATTTCGTCCCGGCTACTCCCAGCGTGCCAGTGTCTTCACAAATGGACTTTCGGTCATGATCCTTGAGCACCTCCCGACCCGGGAGTATACGTGCGATCTCTGCATCGTCGGCTCCGGGCCCGTCGGCATGGCACTGGCTCTCGAATTCGAGCGACTCGGCCGCGACGTCGTCGTGCTCGAATCTGGACGAAACAGAGTCTACCCTGAACTGACCGAGGCCTCCCGCGCGACAATCGTCGACTTCCAGCGCCATGCGCCGATGGAGATTGCAGTGTGTCGTGCCCTCGGCGGCACGTCTTGGACATGGGGCGGCCGATGCGTGGCTTTCGACGAAGTCGACTTTGGGGCGCGGGCCCATGTGCTGCATTCCGGTTGGCCCATTGTCCACGATGACGTCAAGCCCTGGTACGCCAGAGCTGCCGAATATTTGCTGTGCGGCGATGACACGTTCTATTCACCGCCTCGGTATCTGCACAGCCTTGGTGCCGATGTTTCCGTCGCATTCCTGGAGCGGTGGTCGATCGAATCTCGGCTCGCGTTGGTTCACGGCAAACGGATCGAGCGTTCCGAACGCATCACGCTCTGTCTGAACTGCACCGTCGTCGATCTCGACCTCGGCGCGGACGGGCGTGTGGTCGAAAGCGTCGTGGTCGCAACTCCCGACGGCAAATCGAGGGTCAAGGCGCGCGACGTGATCCTCGCTGGTGGCGGTGTCGAGACAACGCGCCTCTTGCTCGCTGTGCAACGCCGTTGGCCCGGCCATTTCGGCGGCATAGGCGGCCCGCTCGGCCGCTATTACATGGGTCACATCTCTGGCAAGGTCGCGAACATCGTGCTCAACGAGCCAGCAGCTATTGCGGACCTCGACTTTGAACTCGACGCGAGTGGTGCATATGTCCGGCGGCGTTTCATGCTTAGCGAGGCGGCGCAGCGGACACATGGGCTGCTCAACACGGCTTTTTACCCCGACAATGCACCATTCCATGATCCTCGCCATCACAGCAGCGTGCTGTCGGCGGTCTTTCTGGCGCTGGCTTTACCGCCGATCGGTCGGCGTCTAGTCGCGGAGGCGATCCGGATTGCCCATGTCGGTCCTAAGCCGCACTATTTTGGCGCCCACATCGTGAACGTTCTCCACGGCGCACCCGCCGGTGCACTAGACCTCCTGAAGATCATGCGCGATCGGTTCCTGACCAGCCCGCGCAAGCCCAGCTTCCTGGTCCGAAATCGCGACGGAAGATATGCCCTCCACTACCATGCAGAGCAGGAGCCGAACCTCGACAGCCGCGTCGTCTTGACCGATGAAGCTGACAGATTTGGGCTCCCGCGGGTCGCAATCGACCTCCGCTTTACCGAAGGCGATGCGCGTAGCGTGATCGGCTCCCACCAAGTTCTGGATGCAGCCTTGCGCGCTAATGCCATAGGCCGGCTGGAATACTGGTATCCGCAGGAACAACTGCGTGACCGTGTCTTGGCACAGGCATCTGACGGCCTCCACCAGGTGGGCACCACTAGAATGGGGCAGGACCCAAAAGACAGCGTGGTTGACGCGGACTTGAAGGTCCACAATATTGCCAACCTCCATGTGGCCTCTTCGAGTGTGTTTCCTACGACTGGACAGGCTAATTCAACTCTTCTCGCGACGGCGCTTGCCATTCGGCTCGCCAACCATCTCAACATGAGGGCCGCTGCCGAGATCCGAACAGGAAGGATCGACGACCATGCGCCGTGTTGAGTTCGCGCCCCTCGAGCGGAGAATATCCGCAATCGGCTTCGGGTGCGCCTCGCTCGGTTCGCGTGTCGGCGGCAAACGGGGGACGGCAGCGCTGGCCCGAGCCTATGACGCCGGTGTCACATGGTTCGACGTTGCACCATCCTATGGCGATGGCCATGCCGAGGTCTTGCTTGGCAAGTTTCTCGCGGGCAAGCGCTCACAGGTCACCATCTGCACCAAGGTCGGTATTGTGCCGGGCCGCGTGTCGCTTGCCATGCGCATTGCCAAGCCGGTTGTTCGGTGGGCCATCGTTTTGCGGCCGGAATTGCGCAAACATGTCACCAGTTTCCGGCCGCCCGCGCAACGGGTGGAATTGACCGGTCCGTTCATAGAATCCAGCATCGTGGGGAGCCTGAGGCGGTTGCAGACGGACTATGTAGACGTTCTCGCGCTGCACGAGGCAAACCTTGATGATGTGCAGCGCGATGATGTCTTGCGGGCGCTGGATAATGTCATCAGCAAAGGTTACGCTCGCGCCATCTCTTTGGCAGGCGATCTCGTTGTCGCGCTGGCCGCTGTGGCGTTGTCGGAGCGTTTCCGCATCATTCAGTTTGCCAACAATCTTTTCGCGCCCAACGTCGCGTTGGCGAAACAGCAACTGCCGGCGAATCGAGTCGTTGGCTTCGTCACCCATAGTGTCTACGGCCGTGACGGCTCGCTTGACGCATTGGCAGCCATGATCGAAAAGGAGGTCGGGAAGCGCAGCTTGATGGACTCCGCTGGCTACCGCGACACGCCGCGAAAGGCGGCCGCCGCATTCCTTCTCGACTTCGCCTTGGCAAGTAATCCCGACGGCGTGGTCCTGCTGTCGATGTACCAGCCGCAGCACTTCAGTTTCAACCTCAGCCGCCTAACAACATCGCCACCGGCGGAGGTCGTGTTGGACCTGGCGAGCCGCCTCGTGTCGCTGCAACGTTGCATACAGCCGAGAAAACAGAAGGGGTGAACATTGTCTGAAACTGGCGGCGAGGCCAGATCCGAAAACTGGACGAAAGGGAATTGCTGGTAATTCTCGGTTAGCACAACGAGGTCCAGGTGATTATGACTTGTGTGCCGATATGTGGGACGCGTCTAACCAGCGGATCTTCGTGAAACCCAGGGATCGTAACTGCTTGACAATCTTGGCTGGGGTTTGACGCAACCCCCGCTTTTCCAGCACCTCGAAATGCAACTCGCAAAACACTGCTCTGCACTCCGGTGCGCGTAGCCTGGTTTGCATCCCGGAGATTACCTCATATTCAAAACCCTCGACATCGATCTTCACGACATTGGGCTGCGGAAGATCAAGATCATCTCCACGAGCAACTTGAACTTCCGCGATGTTGCCGTCGAGCACAGCAAGTGAACTTGCTTCATTAGCCAAGCTCATTGGCAGCACTCCTCGCACGTCCCCTAAGGCTGCGTTTACGAAGGTCGTATTGGGAAGGGCTAGTTTCGACAAACGGGAGAATGTCTCCGGCACCGGCTCAAAGGCGACCACCCGGGAGGCGAGGCAGGCGATTCTTTGCGAGTAATAACCCACATTCGCACCGACGTCCCATACGCAGTCACCGGGCCGGATTTCGCCCAGCAATGAGCGTGAAAAGGCATCCTCGTATCCCACCCGCCAGACCGAGCGAAATCTATCCAGCAAGGGCACTAGTCCAAGCCTTCGGACCACGGAGCGAGCCTGTGTCTGAAGTTCAATCAGCATTGCATCACATGGACTGAAAGGGAAGAAACGGATTGGTCACCTTTCGCAACGAGTATAACGCTTCCGTGGTCCGTGCCATCGCGTTACGGTGAAGACCAAAAGAGGCTCCGGTATAGGCCTACAGGTGCGAAGGACAACAAGGATTACATCCGCAGAAGTGTAACCTCTCACTTAATCCGTACCGCTGCCTGCGCGATTGTCTTGGTCACGCCAATCACCGTGAAGTCTCGCCGGTAGGCCGCGAGCAAGCACATGACGCCCAGTAATCCTGATTCGCACTGCAAGGCCCAAGCCAAGAGCGGCAAGCGCTGCCGGGTCGCCGCCACGCCGGGCGGCCTCTGTTTTGTGTGCCGAGCATGTTTCGACAGCTTGAGGGTGAAAGTCCCTTTGACAACCTGATGGAGGTGAAGTCATAGTGGCGAGGATCGCTGGCAAACGGATCACGAAGCGACACAACCTTAGTGGACCTCAGGGCGTGCGTGGTCGGAACAGCGACAATACTCGTTTGCGTGAAGTACTGCGTTGGAACCCTCCATCCGGTTGGAGCTCAGGGACTGGCCGTGACCTTTGGATGGATCGCAGCTCAGGTTCTTTCCACGGCTCCTGTGTCCGTAGTGGTTTCCGCTGCGGCGGATTGACGAGGATGAGTTCGAACGTCAGCCTTGGCGGAGACATACGCTGCTGCTGGGACCGCGCGAGTCGTGTTGTGAGTCACCCATTGACATTTTTTTCACAGGGTATCGAAAAAGAATATTGCAACTCTGGATTGTGAGAGTTAGTGTGTTTGATGCCGCTGCCAGAAACATTTGCCCACAGCAAGCCGGGTGATGTATATTTCGTGGAACCAAATACTACGAATTTCCTACGCTTGTAAGAAAACCTCGTCTGGAAGAAGAGACGGAGAATCCATTCTGCGAGCTTGGCCTGAAATGCCGTTTGTTTTAGCCGAAAGGGAAGTCTGATTTTGACGCTCCTGTTCTTTGGGCTGTTTGCATTCTCGTTGGTTGTATCATTTGTGGCTACGCGCCAAGTGCGAGACAAGGCCACGCGCCGAGGATGGGTTTCCCTCCCGCAGCACGGTCGCCATATCCATGAATCTCCTCTTCCCCGGCTGGGAGGCGTAGCGATTTTCCTGGCTTTCTCGGCCAGCTTGAGCGTGTGGCTGGGGCTCTCCCTGATATTTCCCCGCCTGGTTGATGGACTCGCGCCCATCATGCTTCTCCGGATTTATGTTCCGGCTTGCCTGATTTTTTGTCTCGGCATCTACGATGATCTCCACGGCGCCGGCCCGTATTTAAAGTTTGCCGTGCAGGCGATCGCCGGTGCGATGCTCTTCGCGGGCGGAATGCGCGATTCTCGATCTGCCCGTGATCTTCGGCTCCCACCCACTGCCCTGGTTCGTCGGGTTGCCACTCACGGTGTTATGGGTCGTGGCGGTTACCAATGCTTTCAATCTCATCGATGGCCTGGATGGTTTGGCCGCCGGATCGGCCTTGTTTTCGACGATGGTGTTTTTTGTCGTCACGCTGATTAATCATTCGTGGCTGGGCTCCCTGATGAGCGTGACACTCGCCGGCGCTATTCTGGGATTCCTGCGCTTCAACTTCAATCCGGCCACGATTTTCCTGGGTGACTCGGGCAGCCTGTTCATCGGTTTCATGCTCAGCGCGCTGGCTCTGGCAGCATCGCAGAAAGCGCCGACGTTCGTGGCGGTT
The DNA here is from genome assembly GCA_963779995.1 of uncultured Acidobacteriaceae bacterium. Lineage (GTDB taxonomy): Bacteria > Acidobacteriota > Terriglobia > Terriglobales > Acidobacteriaceae > Acidiflorens. Next base: position 13,869 of record CAVZZY010000009.1, read on the forward strand.
GCTATCCCGGTGGTCTCGTTTGGATTGCCGATTCTGGAAACGGTGCTCTCCATCCTGCGACGGCTGATCAGCGGGCGCCCGATTTTCACCGCCGATCGCGAACACATCCACCACAAGTTGCTGCAGATGGGTTTTTCGCATCGCCAGGTGGTGATCGTTCTCTACGCCGTCTCCGCAATATTTGCCCTGCTCAGCATATTCCTGATTTGGCCGACGGGCAGCACCCTGGGACTGGTGCTGGCGATCGTTGGGACCGGCATCTGGCTGGGAGTCCAGCACCTGAACTACCTCGAGTTTGGCGAACTGCGGCGAGTGGCGCAGCGCGCCATTGGCCAGCGGCAGATCGTGATCAACAATCTTTTGGTGCGCCGCGCGGTCGAGGAACTCAAAGTGGCCGGCGATTTCAATCAGGTGCGCAGCGTCCTGGTTGCCGCCTTCGAGAGCAACGATTTCGATGCGTTCGAATTGCACCTCAAGTCGTTTCCCGGTGATCAAGCGATGCCCGGCGAAACCAACCGCCACTTTCACTGGAGCAAATCTCCTCACATGGTGGCAATTTCCAACGAGCCTTCATGGAAGCTGACGCTGGACCTGGTGACAACTTCGAACCGGCAGCGCGGCTCACTCGACGTCTACCGCATCTACAGCCACCGTGCTCTTCAACTGGATGTCAACCTCCTGACTTCCGAGTTTCCCTTTATCCTCGCCGACGCGCTCGATCGAGTGCTGACCATGCCCGAGGTTCTCATGCCGGCAGGGCAAAGCGACACTCCGTTTCTTGCCGCGAACCTGTAACAAGCTGCGCCAGAAGATCATTAGATTAACTCGAAGCGGATGGCCCGGGCCTCCGCTCGCAAATTACTTCTTTGGCGGCTGCATTTCAGTAAACCCATTGCCCTAGGCAGGGCAGCTAAAGAGAGCAAGGCAAGTATAGCCATTGGTTAAAGTGCATAAACTGCGCCGAATGTCTCGTTTGCAGCGTATCAGGGCCACTGCTGTCTGACTCTTGTCCGCATCTCAAGGCCTGCCAGGTTGGTAGGCCTTTTTCCGCGGACCGAGCCCGCCAGGTTGGTAGGCCTTTTTCCGCGGACCGAGCCCGCCAGTCCGATATAATCCACAGCTTCAGATGACACTCACTTCAGGCCGACGCCAAGCCTTACGACATCTAATCCTGATGCTCAACTGGAGCAGCATCCCCAATTACACAGGGATTAGTGGACTGTTTACCAGATGAGTCTAGAATGACTGACATGCAGAAACGTTATTTGATTGTAAGTGCGATGGCGATCGCGCTTGGGTTTGGCGTGGTTAGGTGGGCGTGGGCCCAGGAGTATGAGGGGCCGATGTCGGCATTGCGGTTTGTGGTCGTGCGCGACTACAACGGCAAGCCGGTGAGGGATGCCGCAGTCGTACTGCATCCGGTGGATCGGAAGGGAAAGCAGTCGCGCGGCGGGATGGAGTTGAAGACGGACAACGATGGGCGCACGAATATTGACGGGATTCCGTATGGTCCGCTGCGGGTGCAGGTGCTGGCGCCGGGTTTCCAGACTTTTGGGGAAGACTACGAGATCAACAAGCCGGAGTTGCAGATTACGGTGAAGCTGAAGCGTCCGGGGGCGCAGTACTCGTCGCAGCCGAATCAGGGAGACGCGAAGAAAAATGACGACAAGAAACCGGCGGAGCAGAGACCGCAGTGATCAGAGGCGCGATGACAGAGGTGCGGGTGAGATTGCATATGAAAAGAAATTTTTCGATGGTGATGGTGGTGGCTATCGTACTTGGGTTCGGCGCTGGGTTGGCGTGGACTCAGGATGATGAGGGGCCGACGTCACGTTTGCGGTTTGTGGTGGTGCGCGACTCCGACGGTAAGCCGGTGAGGGATGCGGCGGTGGTACTGCATCCGGTAAAACGCAAGGGGAAGCAGGCGCAGGGAGAGATGGATCTGAAGACGGACGCAGAGGGGCGGACGAGCGTTGACGGGATTCCGTATGGTCCGCTGCGGGTGCAAGTGCTGGCGCCGCATTTCCAGAGTTTTGGGGAAGACTACGAGATCAACAAGGCGGAGATGGAGATCACGGTGAAGCTGAAGCGTCCGGGCGGGCAGTACTCGGTGTACGAGAATCACGGGGACGATAAGAAACCGCAGTAAGGCGCCGGAGTGGAGGAAGGAATTGCATTTGTGGGAGTGACAGGGAGAGCCGTGTGCCCTACAATCGGCTGCCATGGGATCGCAGGAACTCACCGTCGAGCGCTATGCAGGAGTGGCGGACGATCAGCGGATTTTGCTGCTGCGTGGGCCGATCACGATCGAAACCGCGCCGCGATTCGAGCAAGCGGTGCACCACGAGAGCGCGGAAACGATGATTCTGGATTTGACGGATGTCCCTTACATTGATTCGGTGGGATTAGGATCGCTGGTGAAGGTGTACGTATCGCATCAGAAAACAGGACGATGTCTGGTGCTGACAGGCATGAAGCCGCGAGTGCGCAAGATTATGGAAATGACCAAGGTGAACGAATTTTTCGTGACGTTTGGCACGACGTGGGAGGCGGTGGAAGCGCTGGCCAACACCGGGACGGCTTGAAGGGAAGTGGGCTAACCGCGGCAGTTCATGGGACGTAGGGCTGGTTTCATGAATGCTATGGTCAGCCTGCCAAGGACTCAATTGCATTTACTGCGTCCGGCGGGAGCGTGAGGGCGCGGCTGGCCAGATCCTGCTTCATGTGCTCTCCGTCGGAGGTGCCGGTCAGTGGCAGAATTCCGAGGGTGCGGGCGAAGCTGAACACGACCTGGGCCGGCGTGACATTGGCGCTCGCGGCCAGACTGGCAGTCGTTAGTCTGGCGCTCGTTAGCCTGGCGATCAGAGGATGGCGTAGCACCTCCTGGTTCGCTGTGAGAAGCGAGAACCCCTGATAAATGATTTTGCGTTCCCGGCAGAACAATCGCACGGCGCGGTCCCAGCCCAGGCGGGCGTAGCATCGGTTTTGCACAAATGCGGGAAGTTCGGCGCGGCCGGCTGCCATTTCCTGTAGGTGACGCAGAGAAACATTGCTTACGCCGAGGAAACGGGTGCGGCCGGCATCGCGCTCTTGGCGCATGGCCTCCCAGACTTCGATGTCGGCATCGGTCCAGTCCTGGTTGGAGCAGGGCCCGTGCAGCAAGTAACTGTCAACGTAGCCGGTCGCGAGATGGTGGAGCGAACTGGCCATTGACTGAGCGACCTGAACGGAAAGCGAGGCTGCGGGGTCGTAAGGCAGGCGGTGGTCCTGACCGGGTTGATAAGTAAATTTCGTTTGCAGAAGAAGATCGGCGCGCGTGACCAAGCCGGCGCGATAAGCGGCGGCTAATCCCTGGCCCACTCCTTCTTCGAAGTAATGCCGCCGCTGGTTCGCCGTGTCGATGGCTCGAAAACCCATGCGCAGCGCGAGTTCGGTGAGGGCCGGGGTGCGATCTTCCTTCCACGCGGTGCCGTAGAGAAAATCGGGAACTGTGAACGTGGCTGGGGCATTGAATTATTCACGCGATCACGGGAATGTTGCGAAATCGGTATCAAGCAAGGATCTGGTCACCGGGTCCAGTTCCCAGTTGTGGTTGTGCGCCCGCTCGGCGAAGTTGACGATCATCGCGTGCTTTCTTGCGTACTACCTCGCGTACCATCCTCTGTGACCGTCCTGAGAAAATCAACCGCAGTGACCTAAGGAATATCTTTTTTTGTAGGCTGGCTGACTTGGGGAACGCAAACACGGTACTATCAACTTTCTGCATGAGACCGCCTCGGCCTTTCACAGCTGCACCCCGGAGTCTTCCGTCCGCACTCCGGAGTTGCTCATCGTTATTCCGGAGCTGTTCTCCGCTGTTTGTTGTAACGGGGCAGGTCCACGGGTGGGTAGAGTTCTCTGGCCGTGCTGTGCGCGCGCTGGCGGTCGGGGTTCTGCCCGGAATGTTCCTTCTGCGAACGACCCGCGAGGAGATTTACAACATTCTCTGGGCGCTGGTGTTTGGCTTCGCCACGCTGAATATTTTGAGCCTGGGGGCGCGCCGTTTCGAACAGGACAAGGGTCTGAGCTTTGGCGAGATTCTGGCGATTCTGGTGGTGGTGGTGTCGATCGTTCTGCTGGGTTGGGAAATGCTGTATCTGTTCCATATTCTGCCGATTCGCCTCACGCCGCGCTGAGGCGGATTGCGGTATGATCGCGTGTAGTGAAACGCGAATCCAATTTTCGTGAGTCTAGTTTTGACGTGACTTGTCCTTGCTGCGGCGCGGTCATGAAAATCGACGCGGCGACGCGCAGCATCATAGCGCATACTGCGCCCGTTAAGCCGAAAACCTTCAACGACATGGAAGAAGCGGCTCGCGCCATGAAGGAACAGGACAGCCGGCGCGACTCGATTTTTCGCCAGTCGATGGAAGCGCAAAAGCATGCCTCGGAGCTGCTGGAGAAAAAATTCCAGGAGGCGGTGAAGAAAGCCAAAGAAACGCCGGACACGGGAAAGCCGATCCGGGATTTCGATTTGGACTGAGGTGTTGCGGCTTTCTCACCGCCGAGACGCCGAGCACGCCGAGAAAAAGCAAATACTTGAATGACTCGTCCTCTTTTTCTGGGGCATCGCGGGGCTCGGGCTTCTCGGCAAATTGCTGAAAATACTTTGGCTTCGTTCGAGCTTTGCTTACGGCATGGCTGCGACGGGTTCGAATTCGACGTGCGGCTTTCCGCCGACGGGCAAGCTGTGATCTGCCACGACGCGACCGTCGGGGCGATGAAGATTGAGAAGACGGCGTCGAAGAGCCTGGCGTTGCCCACACTGGAAGATGTTCTAGGGCAGTTTGCGCAGCGGGCATTTCTCGATATCGAGTTGAAGGTTGCGGGACTCGCGCCGCAGACGGTCGCAGTATTGCGCAAACATCCGCCGCAAAAGGGATACGTTGTTTCGTCGTTTCTTCCCGATGTGCTCACGACAATTCACGATCTCGATCCGGCGATCCCGCTGGGATTTCTTTGCGAGACTCGGCATCAACTTCGATGTTGGCGCGAGATGCCGGCGGAGTGGGTGATTCCGCAATTCAAATTGGCGGATGGGGGATTGGTCGAACTGGTTCGTGCGGCAGGAAAAAGAATCATGGTTTGGACAGTGAATGGCACCGAGCGCATGCGTGAGTTCGCGGTGCGCGGCGTGGATGCGATTATCTCGGATGAGACGGAATTGATGGTTCGGTCGCTGCAATAGGTGCGGGAACATTTGACGAGCATCGCCGCCATTGCTCGTGGAATTTACCTCATTTACATTGAACAGGATGCCCACTACAGGCGAACGATTCGAGCGAGCGGTTCAGATCATGGCACGGTTGCGGGGTCCGGGTGGATGCCCGTGGGACCGCGAACAGACCTTCGACACCATCAAGCCCTACACGCTGGAAGAGACTTACGAAGTCCTCGAAGCGATCGACAATCGTGATTGGCCGGAATTAACCGGCGAATTGGGCGACCTTCTGCTGCAGGTGCTGTTTTATTCGCAGATGGCGAACGAGGAAGGCCATTTTTCGGTGGATGATGTGCTGGACCGGCTCTCCAACAAATTGGTAGATCGGCATCCGCACGTGTTTGGTGATGTAAAGGCGGACACTCCTGTCGAAGTGCTGCGCAACTGGGAGGCGCTGAAAGCGGAAGAGAAAAAGAAACGGCTGGCAGCGGGCGCAGGCGAGAAGCCGAAGCAGGCTGACGACGCGGATGGCGTCGCTGATCAGTCAGTGCTCGCGGGCGTGTCGTCGAAAATGCCCGCGCTGATGGAGGCTTATAAGCTCAGCTCGCGCGCGGCGCACGTGGGATTTGACTGGCCGGAGATGGAAGGGCTTTTTGCCAAGCTCGAAGAAGAGACAGCGGAGTTGCGGGAGGAACTGAAGGCCGTGCCCATGCTTCCTCTCAAAGGTCGATCGCTGGGGACGGGAATTGCCGGGTCAGGGAAGCCGCGGGTTCCGCCAGAGCTGCGCGAGCGTCTGGAAGATGAAGTTGGAGACATGTTCTTCGTTCTGGTGAACATTGCGCGCTTTCTGGCGCTTGATCCGGAGTCGGCGTTGAGGAAGACGAATCGCAAGTTCAAGCGCCGGTTCCAATGGATGGAGGAGCGCCTGCGGGCGAGCGGGCGAGCGCCACAGCAGGCTTCGATGGACGAACTGGAAGCACTATGGCAAGAGGCGAAGCGGCAGGAAAAACCAGCGTGACCGGAGCGACCAAGATATCAACGACCGGCGCGGTGATCATCCGCAAGTGCGAAGCGCTGGCGGAGATGCAGGCCTGCTTTGGGCTCCAGAAAGAAGTATGGAAGTTCTCGGATGCGGACCTGGTTCCGGTGCGGATGTTCGTTGTGGCATCGAAGATCGGCGGCCAGGTGATTGGGGCTTTCGTTGATAGAAACGACCAAAGAAACGACGAAAGGGAAAGCGAGGGACGGGACGACGAAAAGGAACTGATCGGCTTCGCGCTCGCGATTCCGGGAATGCGGGAGGGCCACTGCTATCTGCACTCGCACATGCTGGCCGTCCGCCAGCAATATCGCAATGGGGGCCTGGGACGGCGTATGAAGCACTATCAGCGTGAAGATGCTCTGGCGCGGGGTTTCGAGCTGATGGAATGGACGTTCGATCCGCTGGAAGTCAAGAACGCGTATTTGAATATCGAGAAGCTGGGTGCGATCGCGCGGCGCTACAACGTGAACCAGTACGGGATTACATCGTCGCCGTTGCAGGGTGGTCTGCCCACCGACCGACTGGTGGCGGAGTGGTGGATGAGGTCAAAGAGGGTCGAAGCCGTACTGGCGGATGCTCCGATGGCGCCGTTCGAATGTCGCACGCGCATCGAAGTGCCGGCGGAGGTTTACGAATGGAAGGCCGAGGCGACGACGCGTGCGCAGGCGCTGGCAGTGCAGGAAAGGAATCGTGAGCGGTTCCAGCGGGCGTTTGCCGAAGGACTGAGTGTGCTTGGCTACGAACGCGGCGAGCGCGGGAATGGGCGGTTCCTGCTGGGAAAGTGGGACGAAGGCTGGCAATATTAGCGGGCTGCGGAGTCTGATTCTCTCCGGGGACGCAGCTTGCCTCGTCTCCCGCCGCGTCCAGAGGAGACGGGGCAAGCCCCGTCTCACAGGCGGAAGGATTTATGGCGTCGCTACAGCGATGCCCTGATACGAACCACAACTCATTATGAAAATCGAATCTGTGACTCTGCGTGAGATTCACATGCCGCTCGTGCATTTTTTTGAAACGAGCTTTGGCCGGGTTCACAGCCGCCGCATCCTGCTGGTGAGCGTCGAGGCCGATGGAGTGCGCGGGTGGGGTGAGTGCGTTGCTGGAGAAGATCCTTATTACAGCCCGGAGTGGACGGAAACTGCGTGGCCCACGATCAAGGATTACTTGGCGCCCCTTCTGCTGCAGAGCGAGTTGGATGCGGGCCGGGATTGTGCGGCGCGGTTTGCCAGAGTTCGCGGACACCGCATGGCGAAAGCGGCGCTGGAAAACGCGGTATGGGATGCGGAGGCGCGGCAGAAACGGCAACCTCTATGGAAGTTGCTGGGAGGAACACGGCGCGAGATTGCTTGCGGCGTATCAATCGGCATTCAGGACTCGCCGGAACAACTTCTGCGAAAGATCGAAACTGAGCTGGAGGCGGGATACCGGCGGATCAAGATCAAGGTTAAGCCGGGATGGGATTTGAATGTGCTGGAGAAGATCCGCGCGCGCTGGGCGGATATTGTTCTCAGTGTAGATGCGAATTCGGCCTACACGCTTGACCAGGTCGAGCACCTGCGCAAATTCGATGCCTTCAACCTGCTGATGATCGAGCAGCCGTTGTGGAACGACGAAATCTATCTTCACGCGCGGCTGCAGAAATCCATCGAGACGGCGATCTGTCTGGACGAATCGATTCTTAATGCGCGCGACGCCGATTTCGCGCTCGAGACCGGCGCCTGCCGGATCATTAATATCAAGGTGGGCCGCGTGGGCGGCTTCAGTGAGGCGACGAAGATACACGATGTCACCGTGCGGCACAACGTTCCGGTGTGGTGCGGCGGGATGCTGGAATCGGGGGTGGGCCGCGGGCATAATATCGCGTTGTCGACGCTCGAAAATTTCCGCTTGCCGGGAGATGTGTCGGCATCAAAGCGCTATTGGAAAGAGGACATCATCGAGCCCGAAGTCGAAGTCCGCGCCGATGGAATGATTGCCATCAGTGACGCGCCCGGAACAGGCTACGAGGTGCGCGAAGACCTGGTGCGGAAGTTCACCGTGCGTGAAGAAACGTTTCGCGCCGGGAATGCTTAGCGCGAACCTATGGTTGCTGTGACCACAGGCAGTTGCCGAGTGCTCGGCTTGGACAGCCGAGGGCAGCTGTCCCTACGCGGACGGGTGAGACGCCCGTCCTCACACGAGCGCCTCACCTATGGGCGAGTTTGCTGGCAGCGGGTTTGTCGGCGGAAAGGGTGGCTTCTTCCTTCTTCAGCAGTTCCAGCGCCTGGGCGAACGTCAGGTCCGAGGGAACCCGCTTGAAGCCGCTGAAAACCTCCGTCGAGCTGATGTTGAGATTCTTAAACAGCAGTATCTTTCCGGTGAAGCTCAAGGCCATGCTTGAAATTTCCCAGAGATCGTCGCCAACCTCCTGCTGCTGAACCATGAAGCGGCCGCCGCGATCGAGGTGGCCGAGAATCCCCCACCCGAAGCCGACTGGCTTGAAGAGCGTGCCGTCAATGCTGGCGATGCGGTAATGGACGGCGTCCACCAGCAGGTAGCCCTGCATGCCGGGCAGGACTTCTTCGACGTGCGTGGGCGGTACGTAGCGGGGATTGGGCCGGAACTTCAATTTGACCAGAGGGTCGCCGGCCCGGCCAATGCCTGCTGAGCCCTGTTCTTCCCCTGCGTACTCGAACAGGAAGGCATCGGGCATTGCGCGCATGATGCGCATAGTGCGCTGGTCGCTCTCGCGTTCTTGCTCGCGCTTCCTTTTCAGTTCTTCGGGATGGTGGATGAAACGTTCGACGCGCGCCTCTTCCGCCTGGCGCTGTTCGGGAGTCAGAGGTTTGCCGTTGTAGGCGATCACCAAGCCGGCAGTAGCCTCCTTGGTTTCGACATAGAGTCTCGTGGTGGAGCCTTGAGGCGTCGTCTTGGTGCCGCGAAACAGGAAGCGGGCGGTGTCGTCATTGGACGCCTTAATCTCGTTCTGCACCGCTGTGCGCACCAGTTGCAAGGGATCCCGATAGGAAGAAACCGTCGCTGACTGCCCGGCAAAACTGGCCGCGGCGAGCAGCAGAATCCAGGCGCTCCGGTGGGCGATACTCGGAGCCATGGAGTTGCGCGAGATCGAGTTGACGACCGCCATGATGGGACCGGGCACGTATACGCCGTTCAGATCTCTTACCTGCTTCCCTCATGGTAGCAAACCGGAGACTGTATCGGAGTGAAGCCGCAGTTCCATGCGCTGCTGTAAGTTCCTGATGGAGAATGATTTCCGGCTACGTTACTGACCGCAAGAGGGCGGAATGATTTACAATCGGTTCATTCGCGGCGAACAGAGCGCGAGGAGATGGAGGCCAAAGCATGGATGCTCCGCTGACCGGAGAGGGCGCCCACATCGGCAAGTCGGTGGTAATCAAGGGAGAGCTGTCGGGCTCCGAAGACCTGTACGTGGATGGCAGCGTCGAAGGCAAAATTGAGCTCCGCAACCACAGGCTGACGGTCGGGCCCAACGGAATCGTCAAGGCCGACGTCAGCGCCAAAGCGGTGGTGATTCAGGGTAAGCTGGATGGCAGCGTGAATGCCTCCGAGCGCGTGGAGTTGCGAAAGTCAGCTGTGGTAACTGGCGACGTGACCACGCAGCGCATTGCCATTGAAGAGGGCGCCTTCCTGAAAGGGAAGGTTGATGTTCAGAGAGAGACCGGAAAGGCGGCGCCCGCGTCTTCGTAAGTGATGGCGGGCTGATCGCGCGGCCGGGCGCACTGGTCACCATGTTCTATGGCATCTGTTTCTGACAACGTAATGAAATTCTTTCGCAGCTCTTCGAACCAGGCTGCGGGCTCCTGCAGTCCCGCAGAAGCTAACCCGCCGGTCGAGCGGCATGGGAGAGGTTTCCCGGCTGCTGAATTCGCAGGAGGGGCTGTGCGTGCTCGACATGGGCTCGACCTCCGCCAACAACATCCGCTTTTTCACCGGTAAGGGACACAAGAACTACAGTGAAGATTTGTTGCGGTCGTCACTCGACCCGGCGTTGCGCATTCAGGACGCCGCAGGAAACTCGGTTCTGGACAGCAAGAGATTTCTGGATGAGAACCTGAAGTACGCGAACGCTCACTTCGACATAGTGCTGTGCTGGAATCTTCCGGATTACATGGAAGAGAGCCTGGTGAAGCCAACCATCGACCGTTTGTGGTCGGTGATGAAACCGGGCGGCTACCTGCTGGCGTTTTTCCACACGCGCGAAGCGGGCCCGGACTCGACCTGCTATCGCTATCACGTGACCGGCACCGACATGCTGGAGATGCAAGAGGTGAAGTTCGCACCGCCCGGGCGTCCCGCGTCTGAAAAACAATCTCCGCGCCTGCAGCGCGTGTTCAACAACCGGCACATTGAAAACCTATTCCGGGATTTTGCTTCGATCAAGTTTTTCCTGGCGCGCGATGCCATCCGGGAAGTGCTGGTGGTGCGCTAGTCGGGGTACCCCCTCCCCTCTATTTGGAATCATGGGGTTACGGGCTAAAACGACCAAAATCTAGGAGTTTAAAAGAGTTAAAGTCAAAATCTAGATAACACAGGAGTTAGGAGTGGACCTAACTTACGCCTGGCCTTTAGAGTCGGCTCCCGACTTACTAAGTCGAGCTGAATATCAATTTCAAAGAACTTAGTGCTAACTACGGCTGCGGCCGCTTTGGGCTATAGTTCTATTATCACTGCCCATGTCAAGTAGTATTTCAGATCGTGCCACGGCCCTTTCAGAATTGTCCCATGTGACGGCCGCAATGTTTACAAGTTGGACATGCAGGTTGGACACGTTTTCATGTGAGCCAGGCGCGCCTTGTGAGCTTGCCGATACGCTTCCATTTCTTCTTTCTGGTGCTTCCGCTTGGCCTTCTCCGAAAGCCTCGGCTTAACCTCGTTGCGGTACAGAAAAGAAGTCCATGCCGCGTGCGCGCGGTCCTCACGATCTTTTAGTCGTTTGTAGGCGGTGCATTCTGATTCAACCACAACGCGATGATAATTGAAAAACTTCTCAGCGGCTAAAGCCGGAATGAAAATTCGATGCTTGCGGCGCGGCTGAAGCCGCGCCCTTTCAAAACAAACTCGAAGTGAGCCACTACGGGGAATCTGAGCCCGTTCCTGTTTTCAGCGATCTCTTGATAATATGGAGAGTCAGGCATCGGTTCCGCGCGACGTTTTCCCGCCAATCCCGCCAGGTCCGGAAGGAAGCAACGGTAACGGGCTCTTTCGTGTGCAGTGGAGCGCCGGTGCCTGGCTTTTGTTTTGCGCGCGGAAGCTCCCAGGTTAGCGCCCAAACGACGGGCGCGAACCTGGGGCACCGAGCCCCAGGTCATGACCAAACGTCTTTATTACGACAGTTCTGAAATCCTCGAGTTCGATTCGGCGGTCGAGGACGTCGCAGCACTTTCCCCCGAGCAATCGCGCCCAGCCGTTATCTTGCGGGAAACCGCTTTCTATCCCACCAGCGGCGGCCAGGTGCATGACACTGGGTGGCTGACGATCGACGGAGGTGGTCGCGCGGAAGATCGGCTGCGAGTAACCGAAGTTGCGGATGCGGAGGACGGCAGGATCGTCCACTATCTGGAAGCACCGGCGAAAATGCCGCTAGCGGGCGCTGCAGTGCACGGGAGCATCGATCTCGAACGCCGCCGCGACCATATGCAGCAGCATACTGGACAGCATGTCCTCTCGGCCGCTTTTATCGAGCTTTATCAGATGCCGACGGTTTCGTTCCACATGGGCGAAGACTATTGCTCGATTGATCTGGCCGCACCTTCGGTAAGTTCGGAGCAGATTGCCGGGGCCGAGAAGCGGGCCAATCAGGTTGTGTTTGAGAATCGTCCGGTGCGGATTCGCTATGTTTCCCGTGCGGAAGCGGAGAGGCTTGGCCTGCGCAAACTGCCTCCGGCGGAGCGCGACGAATTGCGGTTGGTCGAGGTCGCGGATTTCGATGTGTCGGCGTGTGGCGGAACTCACGTGAGCTCGAGCGGGCAGATCGGTTCGATCGTTCTTCGGAAAAGCGAAAGGGTGCGGCAGGGAACGCGAGTGGAGTTTGTCTGCGGCGGTCGCGCAGTTCGCATGGCGCGGCGGGACTACAGTGCGCTCAGCGAGGCGGCCGCACTTTTCTCGTCTCAGCTGTGGGATGTGCCGGATCAGATCCGCAAGAGCGTCGAAGAGAGCAAGCTAGTGCGCAAGCAAAGAGAAGATGCGCTCGATCAACTGGCTGAGCTTATGGTTTTGGACGCGCTTCGGGATTTGCCGGTCACGAACGGGCGGAAGATAGTAGTGCGCGCGTTTTCGGATCACGACATCGGCTTCGCTAAGCTGTTTGCCCAGAAAGTGACCAGAGCGGCTACGCCGGCTATCGCGCTGGTGGCGAGCAGTGTGGATCCCGCGGGGCTCGTTTTCGCGCAAACTCCATCGCTGACTCTCGCGCAGGGTTCCGGCGGAACGCCCGGCGCGCCGGTTGACATGGATGCGTTGCTCAAGCAGGTGTTGTCGTCGGTTGGAGGGCGCGGCGGCGGAAGCCGCGATTTCGCCCAGGGTGGAGTTCCGGCGGGCTCGAAGATCAAGGTTGAGCAGCTTTTGCAGCAGGCCGCGGGTACAATCGTAGGCTGATCCCGCAGCGCACGCGCCATCTTGCGGGAAGAAAGCCATCGGTGGAGCGATCGGCGTCCTCGGCCGTCCGGCAGCGCGGCCGGGCGGGGACGCCCGGCTCTCCACCAGCAAGTGACCTTGATGCCGGAACCGCGGCTGATACTCGTCAATCTGCTGATCGAGCTGGGCGTGGCTGCGGCCGTGTCGAGCGCGCTGGTGCGCTCCAAAGAATTTAAGAGTCTGCTCTTCCGTGAGCAACGCGAAACCCGGCGCAAGATTTATCTGGCGTTGTGGATGGCGATCCCCATCGCACTCGGCGTCTGGATCCGTGTCAGCGTTAAAAGCTTCCTGGCTGGCGACCTGTCGCTGGAAACCGCGCTGCTGCTGGGCGTGGTGGGCGGGCGCTTGTCGGGAGGGCTCGGCGGAGCGCTGATGTCGCTGCCTGCGGCAGTGCACGGAGAGTGGGCCAGCTTGCCGCTGAATGTGCTCGCGGGAATTATCGCCGGGCAGTTGCGCCGGGTTGCGCCCGAACAGGAAGATATCTGGTCGTTCTCGCCGTTCATCGACCTCACGCTCTATCGCATGATTCGCAGGAATCTGCCGCGGCCGCGCGTGTTCGATTGGCAGATCGCTTTTTTCGTGACCATCGTAGGCATGCGTTTTCTACAGACGGAAATCTGGCGCTTCTGGCCGAACTCCATTTTCAGCCTGGAAAGCCCTGGCCTGTGGGGGAATGGCGCTGGCGGAACTCTGAACGGGTATTTGGTGGAGAGCGCGATCTACCTGACCGTGGTCATGGTGGTGGGCACGGAACTGAAAATCTTCAACAGCGTCCGCATTCAGATAAAACTCGAAGAGCAGGAGCGGTTGCTGCTGCAGGCGCGCATGGTGGCGTTGCAGAATCAGATCAACCCGCACTTCCTGTTCAACACGCTGAATTCCATTTCGTCGCTGGTGCGCTTCGATCCCGACACGGCGCGGGAGATGATCCTGAAGCTCGCGGCCATTCTTCGCCGCCTGCTGCACAGTGCGGAGTCGTTCGTTCCGCTGCGCGAGGAGGTGGAGTTCATCGACAATTATCTGGACATTGAAGTCGTGCGCTTTGGACGGGACACGCTCAAAGTCGTCAAGGACCTCGATCCGGAATCTCTTGCCGTCATGGTTCCCAGCATGCTGCTGCAGCCGCTGGTGGAAAACTGCATCAAGCACGGACTTTCTCCAAAAGTCGAAGGCGGCAGCATCACGCTGCGCAGCCGGCTGATCAAATCGCGCCTGGTGGTCGAAGTGGAAGACGACGGTGTCGGTATGGGGGCAGCGCAATTGCTTGAGCAGCCCGATGGTTTTGGCGGTGGCGGCATCGGCATGGCCAACGTTGCCGAGCGTCTGAAGGTGCTCTATGGCGATGCCGCGAAGATGATGATCGAAAACCGCGAAGGCGGGGGCACGCTGATCCGGTTGCGGCTGCCCATTTTGCCTAATCCGGAAGAGCTGATGACGACTTTGACGAGCGCTCCAGCACCTTTCGGTAAAAGTCTTCATAAAGCGGAATGATCTTGCTGGCGCAGAACTTTTCCTGGGCGGCGGCACGCGCCCGTTTCCCCATGGCGCGCAGCGCGGATTCATCGTTCAGCAGCTCGATGGCGTAACGCGCCATGGTTTCCACGTCGCCGACATCGGCCAGGAATCCGGTCACACCGTGCTCGATCAGTTCCGGCACTCCTCCGGAGCGGGTGGCAATGGGGACGACCTCACAGGCCATCCCTTCCAGTGCTGCGAGCCCGAACGTTTCCAGTTCGCTGGGCATCAGCAGCACGTCTGAGATAGCCAGTTTCTCGCGGACCTGATCCTGTTTCCCGAGAAACAGCACGTGCTCATGAATGCCTTTCTGGACCGCCAGCCACTCCGCCTGGGAACGATCGGGCCCGTCGCCAATCAGTAACAGCTTGGAAGGAATTTTCTTGCGGACACGGTCAAAAATTTCGACCACATCCAGAACGCGTTTCACCGGGCGGAAGTTGGAAAGGTGCACCAGCAAGCGCTCGTCGTTCCGGACATACTCGCTGCGCTTTTCCAGCCATTCCGGTTTGCGCAGGTAGTCGTCGCAGTTGACGAAGTTCGGGATAACTTCGATGTGGTTCTTGATGTCGAAAACCCTCAGGGTGCGGGTCCGCAAATACTGCGAAATGGCCGTCACGCCGTCGCTCTGCTCGATGGAAAAACGGGTAATCGGGAGATACGAACGGTCGAGCCCGACCAGAGTGATGTCGGTGCCGTGCAGGGTGGTGACAAATGGTAAATGGCGCCGCGGTGGAGTTGCCGCCAGCATCTGCTTGGCCAGCATCGCACTCACTGAATGCGGGATCGCATAGTGCACGTGCAACAGATCGAGTTCGTAGAGCTGCGAAACCTCGGCCATGCGCGTCGCTAGCGCCAGATCGTACGGAGGATATTCAAACAGCGGATAGCGCGTGACCTCGACCTCATGATAATGAATGTTTGGCTCCGGCCCGGTCAGACGAATGGGCTGCGAATAGGAGATGAAATGAATCTCGTGGCCCCGGCGGGCGAGCTCAAGCCCCAATTCAGTAGCGACAACTCCGCTGCCGCCGTAAGTTGGATAACAGGTAATGCCAATCTTCATGCGCCTCCCGATGCGAATCCCGATGCGAACCCAACGATATCATCATTGGATTCGCAGGAGGGGCTGGCGATGCAGGTGGGGAAGGCGAGTTGTGCTGGACTTTGGGCTCCTAGTCTCGGCCTAGCCGTACAACAACACCGGCGCCAAGGCGCAAATTGTTCTGGCGGTTGTTGAGATTGTCGGGGATTTTGGTCATGAAGTACTCGGCCTGTACGGGGCGAACGGAGACGTGTCTGGACACTTTGAAATCAATGCCGCCGCCCGCGGTCATCGCAAAATTATTTTCGGACACTGAATTGCCAATCCCGTTGGTTGTCCAAATGCCTCCGAAGAGGGTCTGAGCGAACGGCGTAACTTTGCCGCGCCGGAGATTCACTCTGGGCCCAAAAAGATAGGTAAACGCTCCTCCGACCAATGCGCCGTTTGTGGTGCTGGTTGCCCCATAGCCGCCTAGGTCTCCCACCACTCCGAGCCAGTTGTTGGCGTTGTACTCGAGCTGGCCACCCCCGCCGTTGCAGTTGAATGTTTCCGAGGGTACGCCGCCGGCGGCACCGGCATTTACATTGAAGCGCGCGTAGTAGTACCCGCCGTAGACCTCAAATTTCGAGGCTTGCTCCTGAGCCTTCATGGGCCGTGCGGTCGCAAAGAACCCAAGCATTACGACGAGTGCAAGTGTCTTATTCACTCTGCCGGGTCTCCTTGGCCTTGAGAAGTCCTTCCTGAGAAGTCCTTAACGATAGTGCTAGTCCGAGCTCGGCTTCTTGGGGGTCAGATCGCAGGCTTGCTTGACTCGATCCAGATTCAGTCCGCCCGGAGAAAACTCGGCGATCTGCCGTCCGCTGCGCGTGGGAAGCTCCACCTTGAAGACCTTGGCGCCGATCAAGCCCCGAACCGTGCCTTTGTCCATGGAAAGGAAGCGGCCGCGCATCCAGTTCCAGCCCTTGAAGTAGTGCGCATCGTCGACGCGCACCATAACCTCCAACTGGGGCTGTCCCCAGAAGCCGGGGCGGTTCGGCGGAGCCAGTCTGACGCCGGGATTAAAGTCCGCCCACTTGAGCTTGCCGTCATTGCAAGACAGATTCACTCTGGGCTTGTACTCCGGGTCTTCGCGAAAATAATTGTCCGACTGGATTTCAAAGCGCACTTTTTTCGCGCCCGTCATCTTGTCGGTGGAGTGGAACTCCAACCATTTTCCGCCGGCGCTGATGCCGTCCGATTCGCCCTGATAAGGAGTCATGGCACCAGTCTGGGCACAAGCCCATGCCCCTACGCCGATCAAACAGGATAAAAGAACGGCTCTCGCCGCCAAACCAAAACCGATTGTCTTACCAAACAAGCGCGATACTTTCAAGATCTCCTCCTGACAATCACACCCCTACATACTATTGAACCCGGAAGCTCCCGAAAAGTTGTATGGAATGGTGCAAAGAGTTTCGCACGCGATGCGCGTCTATGAACGTTGAAAGGTGCGACTTCAACCCTACTCGTTGCGCGACAACGGCGCCGCTGAGAACGAAAGTAGACTCGGGCGTGGAACCGCCAAGTGCAAGACTTTGCACCTGCTCCTAAAAATCGGGATTGTGATTCCACCGCCTTTAGCTGTATAAAAGGCTCGATGATTGTTACCGTTTCCGTTAAGTTCTCGCTTTTGCAATAAGCCCCTTCCCCGGTGTTCCAAGTGCTATCTACCAGGGTAAACTGCGGCTCCCGGCTGTTGTATTTGGAGGAACCAAGGCAATGCGCAGTTTCTTGTCACGCCATGGTGTGAAAATCTGTTTCGGCGAGGCTTCCCAGACCGTTCATCAATCGATGTGTGCATTAGCCGCCCGCAATCTTTGCCCGACTCTGCTCGTCGTCTGTATTGTTTTGCTGTCGCCTTCGTTCGCGCAGCAGCCTTTTCTCACCAGCCGCTTTGATAGCGCCCGTGACGGAGCGAATACCAACGAAACTCTGCTCACCCCCACGAACGTCAACAAGAACAGCTTCGGCCACCTCTTCAGTTTCCCTGTCGACCCTGGCGTGGCCGCGTCCCCCAACGCTGACGTGATGGCCCAGCCCCTCTACATGCCCAACGTGAATATTTTGGGGCAGGGAACCCTGCACAACGTCGTCTACGTCGTCACCATGGCGGATTCGGTCTACGCCATTGACGCCGACACCGGCGCCCAGCTCTGGTACGCCAGCATGCTCAACGGCGGTGGCACTCCCGCTACGGTCAGCGACAAGACTTTGCCCTGCGGTCTCGGAAACGGATTCGACGAAGAAGGCATAATTGGAACTCCCGTCATCGATACCACCACCAATACCATGTATCTGGTGGCCAAGACTGCTCTGAACGGCACCGTCCGTCACCATATTCACGCTCTCGATATCACCAGTGGCAATGAGCAACCGGGCAGCCCCGTCCAAATCACCAATATCCAAACCACCAGCAATAAGGGACACGTCACCGTTTTTAACAGCCTTCACCAGAAAAACCGCCCCGGCCTCTTGTTGCTCAACGGTGTACTTTACCTGGGCTTCGGCTCGAACGGTTGCAACGACGACAACAGCGGCTGGGTCCTTTCCTACAACGCAAGCGCGGCTATGGGGAGTCCTGAGTATCTGGCCCCGCTCGCGGTCTTCAACACTTCGCCCGACTGGGGATTGACTTCCATCTGGCAGGCCGGCACCGGTCTTGCCGCAGATGAAGCCGGCAACATCTTCTTTGAGACCGCCGAAGTCGCGGGCGCGGGCCACTATGATGTCCCAACCGGTGGCCAGACCTACTGCAATAGCGTGGTGAAGCTTTACCCCGATCTCACGGTTTACGATTATTTCACCCCTTGGACTGTGGCCTACCTCAACACCAACGATCTTGACTTGAGTTCCACAGGGGTTCTCATCCTCCCCGATCAAGACGACAGTCCCACCCCGCATGAACTCGTCGCCAGCGGCAAGCAGGGCTGGGTCTACGTTCTCGATCGCGACTCCTTGGGGATGTACGCCCCGGGCGGGCCGACCGATCCTCAGGTCATCCAGGAGTTCCCTCTCCTGGAAAAAAGCGCCAATCCGGAAAATGACTACAACGTCCAGTTCGGTTCTGCCGCCTACTGGAACGAGACCGTGTACTTCGCACCCGATGCCTCGCCGGTATTGGCTTATCCGGTGTCCGGCGGAGAGCTCGGCACTCCCGGTATGACCGCCCAGAAATATAGCGGCAGTCACTCTCCATCCATTTCCGCCAATGGCAACACCAACGGAATTGTGTGGGTGATCAGTGGCAGTGAACTTCTCGCCTTCAACGCTTGTACCGCGAGCGCACCATCAGGGACCTGCCAGAACCAGTACGCTCCCCTCGAACTGCTCTATTCCACGATTCAGGCCCCCGACAAGCGCGACGCGCTTCCACCCGTGGGCCATTTTGTCACTCAGACCGTCGCCGACGGCAAGCTCTTCGTGGCCACCCAGACTAGTCTCGAAGCCTATGGACTCTTTCCCGTCGTCACCGTTACCCTAGGCAGCGCCCAGACTGCTACCGTCGGCACCGCGCTGCCCAATCCCATCCAGGTCCAGGTCGCCAGTCCATATAACGGACAACCCGACGTCGGCGCCACCGTCAACTTCAGCGATGGTGGCAAAGGCGGCGTATTCTCTCCTTCCTCCGGTCCTGGCACCGGCTCCGTCACCACCAACGCCAACGGCAACGCTTCCATCACCTATACCGTTCCGCAAAAATCTGGCACGTACACGCTGACGATGTCCGGGACTGGCTTCGGTACTGCCACCACCACCGCTACCGCGGCTGCCGCGGCGGCCGTTAAAATCATTTCCTACGGCGGAGGGAAGCAGACCGGTACCGAAGGTTCCATCCTCCCCAACCCTATCGTCGCGCAGGTCCAAGACACTTACAAGAACGGCGTCCCTGGTGTCACCATCAACTTCACCGCCAACAATGGTGGCGTTCCCAATCCGTCTTCCGTGGTCACCAACGCCAAAGGCTTGGCTCGTACTACTCTACAGTTGCCAGCCGCCGTCGCCACTGTTACTGTCACCGCCAGTTCCGCCGGTTTTAAGAGCGTCACCTTCGTCGAGTACTCGGTGGCGCCGGCCGCCAGCGCTGGATCCGTCACCATCAACTCCACCGCTAAAGGAGTCAACCCCGCCGTCTTCGCCGAAAGTGTGCAATAGCCGGAAGTGTGGACGCGAGGGGACCCCGTCCGCGTCACCGTGCGCGCCGAATCCAATTCCACTCTGTCAATCCGATCTAACTCGGCCGAGTCCGTTGTGGTTAGTCGTTTCTAGTCAGTCGGTTCTATACAGGCTTTTCGCCCTGATCGCCGAACAAAAAGGCGCGCATAGCTCCGCGTCCACATTACAAAGTGACCCGCTAACGAATCTCTTCGCCAATTGACTTCCCCCCCGTTTCGCGGGAAACTCGCCTCAGAGCCTGCTTTCCCTTAATATCGCCGCAGGCGGCCGGAACAAGAAAAAATGCTTCCGCAACGTATGTCGAGGTCCGAGTTCCACCCTGACGATTCGCCCCCTGAGCCGACGCTTTCGCTTGAGCAGCACCGCCTCGCCGGTTTTCCACCCGACGTCGCTCTCGATTTAGTCTTCAACACGCTCGTAGTCCGCGCCGCTGAAGCCACCCGCGCCAACTCCGCCGCCCTGGCTCTCGTTAACGGTGACGAAATGGTTTGCCGCGCTGCCACCGGACCCTTCGCCCCCGATCTCGGCGTCACCCTCAACACCCGCGACGGTCTCTCCGGTGCCTGTCTCGAAACCCGTCAGCCCCAGCTTTCCGTTGATACCGAGTTCGACCCCCGCGTCGATCCCGCCCTCTCCCGCCGCCTGGGGATCCGCTCCATCCTCATCGTTCCCGTCTTCGACAGTAGCGACAAGAACGTTCTCACCGGGATCCTCGAAGTCTTCTCTCCCTCTCCCGCCGCCTTTTCCCACTCCGACCAGAGACTGCTCGAAAGTTTTGCCGAGGAGTGCGCCCGCATTCGCGACGCCGCTATCGAACTCGGTGAGGCCCGACCCGCCGCAGTCGCCCCGCCCGAACTCGTTCCGCCCTGGCCTCCAGCCACAGTCGTCCCACCCGAACTCGTTCCGCTCGCGTTCGTTCCGTCGGAGTTCATTGCAGCCAGCCCTGCGCCCGCTCGCCGCCCTCCGTACGAAGCGTGGACTCTCGTTCTTGGGGCGCTGGCCATTCTCGCCATCATCGCGGTGAGCTTCCTGATGGGTTCGCGCATCGGATGGCTCCGCCCGGCCCCATCTCAAGCCAAGATCTCTCAGCCCATCGCGGCCGAGCCAATAAAATCAGAAGACGCGATAAAACCAGCCGACGCGACAAAATCATCCAAGACAAAGTCAAAGCTAGCAGCGCCACCAAAATCTACCGCCGCTCCCGCTCCCGCTGCGGATGAATTAGTCGTCTACGAAAAAGGCAAAATCATCTTCCGCATGAAATCCGATTCCACCAAGTCCAGTTCCCCCAGGCAAGGCAGCGATTCCACGGTAGAAGCATCGTCTACGAATGGGATCGCTGCGACGAAGATCGCCGCAACGAAGAGCGCCGCAAAGAACATCGACCCAACCCAAAGCGTCAGGCTAGACCCCGAGGAAGCCGGCGCCCGCCTCATCAGCCGCACCGAGCCCGAGTATCCTTCCGAGGCCATTGCCGCCCACCGCTCCGGCAACGTAATCCTCGAAGTCGAAGTCGCCGAAGACGGCTCCGTCTTTTCCATCCGCACGCTCAGCGGAGATCCCCTCCTAGCCTCCGCCGCCGCGAAAGCCGTCCGCAACTGGCGCTACCAACCCTACCGCCGCCACGATCACCCCTCCCAGTTCCAGACGAATGTAACGCTGACCTTCACCCTCCCCAAGTAACCTCTCGCAGTACTGGCTGTCAACGAACCGACGCTCGCGGTCCGATGTTATCCGGAGCCTGATAGGTGTTAGCGGCCGCGTTGAACTGGGTTCGGAAATAAGGGACGGATGAACAGCGTGGCCCTTTTTATTGGCGGTTACGCCTCGGCGAGGAGCTTTGTGGCCTCGGCAGTGCGCTCGCGGAGCTTTTCGAGTGAGCTGCGAAGTGTCTCACTGCTTGCCTGCGTCTCCGGATGCTGGCCGATGATCAAGGCGAGGCGGTCTACGGCGTCAGCGAGGCGCGTGGCGAGGTCGATGAGGACTGCCAGGGAATCGGCGTGCAGTTTCCAAATGGAGCGGGAATTCCGCGAGCGCTTGAGTTCCTCTATCTCGGTGGCGACGCGCGCCATTACGGCGACGACGCGAAGCAGCATTCGCGCAGCATCCGCCCGCGGTCCTGCTTGTTCGAGATAGTCGGCAGTGTAGGCCTCAATCTCGGCGGGACTCAGCATCAGGTTGAAATAGCGCATGGGCACGATCTGCCGGAATTTGGGATCGGCGACCCGCACGAAGACGCGGATCGATTCTTCCACCCTGCGCAACTTGGCCTCTTCGACCGAGAGCGCCTGCGGTGTGATAGCGGCGGGAACATACTTGAAAGCGATCGCCGGTGCGGCAGCCGCGCCGCTCGCTTGCACGGCGTGGGCGGAAAGTGTGAGGTCTGGCTTAACGCCCCTTATTGGCGGCCTTCGTTCCAACTCTTTTTTCAGCCGGGAGACGCGGCGGAACTTCTCCAGGGCGGCGCTGTAGTCGGCTTTCAGCAGGGTCTCCTGGTTCAGGGCAGCGACATGCTCCACGGTGACTTCGACGCCGTCCACCGTACTGAGGATGCTGCCGCCGAGTTCTTCAAGGCGGTTGGCGTAATTCTTGATCTCTTCTGCGGCGCTGGCGAACAACATATGGAAACGGTCGCCGAAGGCGGCATTGTAAGGCGCGAGCGTGGCCAGCACTCCGGGATGATAAATCGATTCGCCGAGCGCAGCTTTCAGTTCGCGAACCCGCTGGATGATGCCCGAGTCCATGAGCGCGCTGAAGTCGTGGAAGCGATTCGCCTGGTCGAGCAAGGGGCTGAATTCGCGCAGCAGTTGCACATCCGCTTCCGACAGCACCGGCACGTCGGACTCGGACAGAATTTCCAAGAGTGCAATTTCAAACGGAGCCAGAGGAATCGATCCATCGAGCCCGTAGCCACGCTGCTCCCACTGGCCAGCCACGCGAGGATGGCGAAACAGAAAGGTTGCGACCAGATCGGTTTTGTCGCGATTGGCGGCGGAATCGTCGCGGTGGCGCGCGAAGTAGCGCAGCAACGCTTCGGCAACCTCGGGATCAAGGTCTTGCATCCCAAGACGCAGCATGGCGGGAGTGATCGCCATATCGAGAAGCTGGATCCAGAGGTGCATTTGATCGAGAGTAGAACGCACGTCGTCAGCGTAACTGATGACGTCGGGGGCGAGTTCGGCGGGCGCGGGCATCTCCCCGCCAAGCTGGTCGCTCAGCAGCCGCTGGTAAAAGCTCTGGACCGTGGCCAGCAACGCCAGTTCCCATTTGGGATCCTCAACCAAGGTCATCTCCTTCGAGATCGCGCGGTCATGCTTTCAAATGGGTACCATCCTTTAGTAAAGCCGAAAGGGAAGGGCCGCGCAATTGGTTACCTGGTTACGGAAGTGGCTGCCCCACTACCCGCCTGTAGAGACGGGGCTTGCACCGTCTTGCTCTGTACCAGGAGACGCAAAGTCGGCGTTTCTATGGGGATTAAGCGCCCCAAGCCGGGCTATTGAAACACCACGGTTTTGTTTCCATACAGCAGGATGCGGTTTTCTGCGTGCCAGCGGACGGCTCGCGAGAGCACGACTTTCTCGAGATCGCGGCCCTTCTGGACCAGGTCGTCGACGGTGTCGCGGTGGTAGATGCGGACGACATCCTGTTCGATGATGGGGCCATCATCGAGCACTTGAGTAACGTAGTGCGCCGTAGCGCCGATCAGCTTCACCCCGCGCTGGAAGGCCTGGCGGTAGGGTTTGGCGCCGACGAACGCGGGCAGGAAAGAGTGGTGAATGTTGATGAGGTGCTCGGAGCCCAGGGTTGCAATGAACTCTTTCGACAGCACCTGCATATAGCGCGCGAGGACGACGAGACTGCATTTGTGTTCGCGAACCAGCGCGAGTTGCTTCTGTTCCGCTTCCCGCTTGTTTTCTTTCGTGACCGGTACCACGAAGTAAGGGACCCGGTGAAAGTCGGCGATCCGCTGGTTATCGGGATGGTTGGAAATGATCAGCGGGATTTCGCAGCTCAGTTCGCCGCTCTGGTGGCGGTAGAGCAGATCCTGCAGGCAGTGGTCCTGCTTCGAGACGAAGATGGCGATGCGGGGCCGGTCGGCGGAGTGGGCGAGCCGCCAGTCCATCTGGAAGTCGCGGGCGATGGGAGCAAAGCGCTCGGCAAACTGGGCCAGGTCAAAAGCGAAATCTGCCGGGTCGAACTCGACCCGCAAGAGGAAGAGATTCGATTCCTCGTCTCCGTGCTCATCGGCACAAAGGATGTTGCCGTTGTGGCGATAGACGAAGTCGGCAACCGCGGCGACAATCCCTTTGCGGTCGGGGCAGGAGATGAGAAGGA
Source organism: uncultured Acidobacteriaceae bacterium (assembly GCA_963779995.1). GTDB lineage: Bacteria > Acidobacteriota > Terriglobia > Terriglobales > Acidobacteriaceae > Acidiflorens. Next base: position 37,869 of record CAVZZY010000009.1, read on the forward strand.
TAGCGGAGGTGTGCATAGCTAACTTCGGATTTTACCAGCGCCCCCTGCGATCCCCAGTCCTCTGCGGTTCAAAAAGCTTTTTGCCACAGGGGACGCGCCGGACGTTAGCGTTGCACCGGTCGAACATAGTTCACTGAACATGGTTTACTAAACATGGTTCACTCCGCAGTGGTTGCGCGGTTCCTGCGCTTCCAATACAGATATCCCGGCACCCCAATCAGCACAATGGCCGCGCCCCAGAAGGCCTCGGTTGGCCGCTGGATGATGGTGTTAAGCGTCCAGGCGACGCCGACCAGAACGTAGATCGCCGGCAGCCACGGGTATCCGGTGCAGCGATAGGGGCGGGGAACGTCGGGCCGTTTCCAGCGCAAGACAAAAAGGCCGATAACGGTCAGAGTGTAGGACAGCACCATACCAAAGATGACGTAGGTGTAAAGCTGGTCGTAGCGTCCGCTCACGGTGAGCACCGCGGCCCAGATGCCTTGGCCGATGAGGCTGAAGGCCGGCGTGCGCCACTTAGGATGGATGACGGCCATGCGGCGGAAGAAAACGCCGTCCTGTGCCATGGCGAGATAGACGCGCGCGCCAGACAGCGTGCAGGCCGCCGCCGCGCTGAAACACGAAATCGCGATCATGGCCGAGAGCCAGAGCGCGGCACCTGGCGAAAAGAGTTTCGTTGCGGCAGCGTGGGCAATGGTTTCGTACTTTGCAATTTCATTCAGCGGCATTGCGTAAACGTAGGTCATGTTCATGGCGAGATAAACCACGCCCACCACAAGCACGCCTAAAACCATGGCCAGCGGCACATTGCGCCGCGGGTCTTTGACTTCGCCGGCGACCCACGTGACGTAGACCCAGCCGTCGTAGGCCCAGAACACGGCGATCAAGCCGACGCCGAGAGCGGAGATCAATTGCCCCGGGCTCAGTCCCATAGTCAGTCCATCACTCAAACTATGGCCTAACCCGCCCGGCGACTGCGCACTGAAGTTCGACCAATGCCCCTTACCGATGGCGAATCCCAGAACAACGAAGGCTGCCATGGCGGCGAACTTGGTCCAGGTGGAGACGTTCTGGAGAAGTGTGCCCCAGCGCAATCCGAAAACATTGACATAAGTGAGGATGGCGATGAGCGCGAGCCCGACCGCATGCGCGCGGGTGAACGGAATGCCTGCCAGCGAGAAAATCACGTGCTCCTGCGAAATGGCAGGAATGATGTTCCCCGCGTAAGCTGCGGAAGCGACGGAGAGTGCGGCGATGGTGCCGCCATTCGCGACCGCGAACAACATCCAGCCGTAGAGAAACGCAACCAGGTCGCCGTAAGCTTCGCGAAGGTAGATGTATTGTCCGCCAGAGTCGGGATACATGGAGCCAAGTTCGGCGAACGCGACGCAGGCGCACAAAGAAATCACTCCACCGAGCACCCACACCAGGAAAAACAATGTCGGATTCGGCAAAGGCCCAGCAATATCTTTGGCGGTAAGAAAAATAGAAGAGCCGATGATGCCGCTTACCAGCAGCAGTACGGAGTCGAGCAAACTAAGCCCACGGACGAGACTCGGCTGCTGACCGGATGTTTCGGCTTCGGTGTTCATTAAGTAGTCGGCGAGTTATTCATCCGCAGATCAAGCGTCGGTCGTTGGTCGCTGGTCGTTCGCGATCCGTCGTTAGCCGTTCGTTCTTCGCAGCTCGCAATCGGTAGACGTTGTGGGTGTTGCCAACGACGATCGACCAATGACCAGAGACTGCTTCATCCCATGCCGAGCTCATCCGGCGCTTCCAGCGGCGTTCCGCAGCGGCGGCAGATGACGGCCGAGCAATCACCGCAGGTCAACGGATCGCTGACTTCTACGGCGCAGATCGGGCAGTAGAATGTCACGGCGGGTTTCTTGGTGGCTGGCGCTGCTCTCGGGTCGATCTCCATGAGCAGGAAACTGTAACACAATTGTCCGGCGCGTCCGCGCCCACTTACTCGGGCGGCTTTCGCAGGATCAGGTCGCCTTGCGCCGGTGGCAGCGAAAAGGGAAACTGCCATACTCTGTCTTTCATCCAGACCCCGAGAATAAAATCCTCCCGCTCTTTCCACGGACCGATCCATTTGTTGCTGGTCGCGAAGAAGGCCCAGCCATGGGCTTCAGGATTGCCCGGGGTCAGCATCACCGTGTTGGGATCGAGGCTTTGCGTGCTTAGAAACTCGATGAACTCGGCAGCGTCCTTCTGGTACTCTCGCAAGCGAGCCGTTTTTTCTTCGGCAATCTTGGGATTCTTCTTGATCTGACGTTCGGTTTGGAAGATCTCGGTATCGACGTCGTTCTGCAATTTGTTGGAGAGTTCTGTGGGATCCTGAAAGCCCTCAAGAACGTCGTGATGACGAACGAAATCAATCCGCAGGTCAGCGGGAAACTCAAATTTGTCCTGCCCGGTATAAGTCACAGCCACGTAAACGCCGAGGAGGTGATAGAAGCGGCGGCGACTCTTTGTCAGTTCCTGAGAATCGACGAGAAGCGTGACGGTGAGGTCTTTCCCGGTCATCGTCCAGCGGTAGCGCCCGTCATCGCCGCGTTCGAACGAGCAACCGGGCGCGCCAGCGGTCCAGCGCACGGCGGTCAACTCCCTCTTTTTCGACGCGTGGCTTAGCATCGGCAACAGAATCGCGCAAAACAGAATCGCGGAAACCGGGAACGCGAGTGTTGCCCGGAAGAAACGGGAACGCAGCATGAAAGCAGAGTGTATCGCTTTTGCGCCAGGCACGTCACGGAACACCTGGCGCGGAATGTGGGCCCGTGTCGAGCGAGCGGGCGTGCGACTCCATCCTCAACGCGATGGCTCGGAGAAGCGCCTGTCCGGAAAATGTGTGCAGAAAATGCGTTAGATTGAAATCGGTGGGGCGCGTAGCTCAGTTGGTAGATTTAAGGCCTTCTAACCTCTTCCGCTTCAAATACCCAGCGGAAGTGGCTAGACCTTTACGGGGGTGTCATGGTTCACCGGCAAGGCAACTCCGCCGAGGAGATTTCGCGCATCCGGCAGGGCAACGACTTCTCCGATCCTCGTGTTTAGAATATCTATTGGCGCACAAACGGAAGGCATGTTACTGACGCAAAAGCGAGTGTACGTCGCCGCCTGGGCACCCTAACCGTCAGGAAAAAAACGGGTATTTGACAATGGCTTCCGGTGACGGAAGATGGAGGGAGACACCAAAAAATCAAGTAACCAAAATCGTTGTACGATCATCAGTAGATGTAAGGTGGGGCAGATGTCGCTTGAGCGGCATATCCGGAGTGGGCGTCACGATGGGATATTGATTCAGGCCGGCCTTGCTTGCGTCGCGGTCATTGCTGTACTGGCTGCGCGAAATGCTCCGTACGATTTTTCCAAGGCGCCATATATTCATTCGGCGATCAGCGCCGACTCTCACTACGACAAGAGACCTCGCTTTGACGACAGCCGTTCGAAATGGATAGCCCCTGCCGACAGCTTTCAATTCATTCCCCCCTCTGCCGAATCGGTGCACTTAACACAGACGCCGCAGCCATTCTCGACGCTTCAAACCAAGGGCTTCCACTACAATCGCCCGCCTCCGATCAGCTAATCCGTCTTTCACTAAGCATCCAATAGCGTTCTCCAAGTTTCCGGAGTTTACAAGCGCCGGCCGCTGAGCCTCGATGTTTGAGCTAACTCTGGTAACCCGGATAAAGCAGCTCCGGTTGAAGCTGCTCAACTTCCGAAGGAGGAAATTGCAAAATGAAGCATCTCAAGTACATGGCACTGCTCTCGGTTATGGCGCTGCTATCCCCGTTCTGTGCACAGGCACGGGACAAGAACCAACACCCGGTAGATATTCCTGATGCCGTGCAAGTCGGCTCCACGCGGCTGAAGGCTGGCAGCTACAAGGTGGAGTGGCAAGGAACTGGCCCGCTGGTACAGGTAAGTTTTCTGCTGGACGGGAAGACTGTGGCTACAGCTTCAGGGACCTTGAAAATGAAAAACAACGAAGCAACCAACGACGCCATCGTGACGAACGCCGACACTAAGACCCTTGAGGAGATCGAATTCGGTGGGCAGAAAGAGGCGTTGGTCTTTAAACCAGGTGGCATGTAGCCCCTTAGTCTGAAGGGAACCTGAGTGCGGGAGAACGAAAATGAGCGGAATGAAGATACTATGTGTCGAAGACCAACCCGAGGACATGGCAATTCTGACGGCCGCGCTCGAAGGGATTGGTTACGAAGTGATGCCTGCAGGCAACGGAGGGCAGGCGATCGATCTGTTTACCAAGCAAGCGATCGACGGAGTGCTTCTGGAAGACAATTTGCCGGATGCAACCGGGACCACATTGCGCACCAAACTGAAATCGATACATCCCGACATCCCCGTCCTGTTGTTTGCCGGAGTCGGCAGGCAGACAAAATTCATGCTGCGCTTCTTTGACGCCTATTTGCGAAATACGGAGCGGGTTGGAGATGGCTTAGGAGGTTTGGAGGTGTAACCGCAGAACATTCGCGGAGGACGCGGAAGATGGAGAGCTCGCCAATCAGCGAGTCACTTTGAGGAGAACGGGATGAGGACCGCTTCCTCTCAACCGAATCACGAAAAGGAGTATGACAATGAGAACTATCAATCGAACAACGAGCGTTGCCGGCGCGATCTTGGCGCTGGGCACATTTTTTCTGACGATTCGCTCTTACGCATCGCCTGGTGATTTCTATCCGTCTCATACAGACGCGAAGGTGATCGCCCACCTGGCACTGTCCGGCGCATCGCCGCGACAAATGTTTTTGCAACAAGCTGGCAGGAAGCAGTATTTGTACTTGCAGCAGCCTGCCCAGGAAGGTCTCACGGTTGTCGATGTAACGAAGCCGACAAAACCAAAAATAGTCAGTCACATGCTGGGGGAGAACTTAACCGTGGTGAGTTCCGGGCTGGCAATCGCTGAAAAGCCCAACAACTCCGCAGCCGTGGGTGATTCTCGCGCCTTTGGTGCGGAAGGCGCTCCCGGCGGCGGTAATGTCCCGGAGTCGGTTCGCGTGCTCGACGTAAGCGATCCGGCGCATCCGCGGACGGTTCAGGCCTTCAATGGAGTCACGAGTGTTTTGCCAGATGTTGCACGCGGTCTGATCTATGTGGCGAACAGCGAGGGCATCTGGATCCTGTCGCATCAGCAAGTCTTGCGTAGGCATTTGTGCAGTTCGTCGGATGCCATATCGTCGGCCATTCCGAACTGCGATTAGCAGCGCGCAGGCGCTTTGGACAGCACAACGGTTGCGACGCTGTGACGGCGTCGACTAGTGACCCAAATTGGTTTTCGGGAAAGGAGACCAACTTCCACGAGATAGACTTGTCGGCCGTTTCTGCTTCGTTTTTTTGATTCGTATCTTCGGAACTCGGAACGACCACTAGGGGGTTTCGAAGATTTGGACGCATAGGGGCGGGAACTGGAGATGAAGACCATGAAAAACTCGAAGATTCAGCCGTACGAATGGAAGCTTGAGTATCACAAGATGAAAATCACGTTGCTGGTTGGTTTGTTGGCTGGTTTGCTGGCGCTGGCTACGGGATCGTTCGGACAGAACGCGATCCCGGCTGGGACTATACTGCCACTGCAATTGGATACTTCGCTGAACTCAGCAAAGAGCAAGCCCGGACAGCTTGTAACCGCACGCCTCATGCAGGATGTGCCGCTACCATCAGGTGAGAGGATCCGGGCTGGCTCCAAAGCAATCGGCCATGTACTCGACGTAGTCGAGGCAAAGGACGGAAGCGGAGCGAAACTTTCTCTGCAGTTCGACACACTTGAAGTTTCGAAGCGAAGAATACCCATCACCACGAACCTGAGAGCGTTGGCATCCATGATGGAGGTAGAGGACGCGCAGATTCCGAAGACCGGCCCAGACCGCGGAACTCCGCAAGATGCCTGGACCACCGAACAGATTGGAGGCGACGTTGTTTACCGCGGCGGTGGACCGGTAGCCAACGGATTGCAAGTGGTGGGGACGCCAACAGCTGCCCCCAATGGTGTGTTGGTTCGGATCGCGTCCAAGCCCGGCAGTAAGTGCCGCGGCGACCTCGGCGATAATGAGCAGCCTCAGGCGCTTTGGGTCTTTTCTGCCGCTGCCTGTGGAACCTATGGCTTCCCCGACTTGGCGATTGTGCACGCGGGCCGCAGCCATCCAGTTGGACAAATTACACTTGCTTCGGAGAGAAGCAATTTTGACGTGCGAAGCGGCAGCGGGCTCCTTTTGCGTGTGAAATAAGCCCATGAATGACGGTCTCCATTGCAGCCACCGACTTAGCGGAGAGTCAGATCTGATGACAACTTCTCTGAATACGAGTGCTCGTGCAGGACGAAAGCCACCCTCGTTCGGAATTCGACAGTTCCTGGTTGGGGTCGTCTTGGCGGTCATCCTTTTTCTGCTTGGCCAAAGCATGGTGCGTCACCGCTTCTTCGAAGGCGGTCGGTTCCACCGAAACGGTTCCATCGGACGATAAGGCGATTAGCGCGTCAAGTGGACCACCCATGTTTTGGGGAAGGAAGGCATCGGGTGAAAGCGATGAAGTCCGAAAAAAAGCCACAAATTGGATGACTAGGGTCAGTCACTTACTCACTGAGTCGGTCAGTATGAAGCGTATCGTACGGTATTGCAATACACCGAGACCGGCGATGCTGACCAGCGCCAGAGCAATGGCAGTTGCTACGTTTCGTTCCAGCGATGACTACGCAGAGTGAACGAGGATAGCCGGCAAGCATCCCATACCCAAACGGTACTGCTAGAACTTCAGGCGATCCGAGGCGGCCTGAATCGTGCCGACGCCGCTGCTCAGAGCTTTGTGATCACAGGTGATGCCAGTTACTTGGGATCGTATAGCCATGCGACCAGAAGCATCGGTGAACATTGTCAGAGACTGCGCAAGCTAACCATTGATGACACCGCGCAACAACGCAGATTTGACAATCTAGAGCCCTCAGTTGACAGCGTGATAAGTGCCCTTCAAGTCGAAATCAACTCACGGGGCGCCGAACCGCTTCCGGCAAAAACACCACCGCAGACTTTGGTACGAACGAGCCTCCGCGACACTCGCACCGCACTCGAAGATATCGAGAACGCCGAAATCGAGCTTCTGCGACAGCGGAACGGGGCCACTCAACAGGTCAACCGTCAAGCGAACGTGTTCATTCTTCTTGGCAGTATTTTGGGATCGGTGCTGATCGGTGCTTTCGCGGCCGCGCTTCGTGTGGACATCACGGAGCGCAAGCGCGCGGAAGCCGAAATAATAGCCCTCAACGCCAGCCTGGAGCAGCGCGTCATTGCACGAACCACCCAACTCCAGACAGCGAACAAGGATCTGGAACAAGCCCGGGAACGGGAGATCGAGATCGGCTTCAGAATCCAGCAGACCCTGCTGCTCGATCAGCCACCCTTGGACTTGTCCGGACTTCGAATCGCCGCGCTGACAATCCCCTCCCAGCGAATCGACGGCGATTTCTACGTCTTTCTGCGACAGTCGGATGAGTCCCTGGATGTGATCGTTGGAGATGTCATGGGCAAAGGGGTGCCCGCGGCGCTCTTGGGGGCCGCTACCAAGAGCCACTTCCTCAGAGCCCTCAGCGGCTTGTTGGTTTTGTCCAAGGACAGTAAGCTCCCGGAGCCCAAAGAAATCGTGATGCTCGCACATGCGGAACTAGTGCGGCATCTGGTCGATCTGGATAGTTTCGTGACCTTGTGCTATGCCCGATTGGACATAGGCCGGCGCAGGCTTGAGCTCGTCGATTGCGGGCACACAGGGATGGTTCACTTGCACGGCAAGACAGGGCTCCACGAGATACTGCACGGAAACAACCTGCCCCTGGGAATCCGGGAAGGTGAGATCTACGATCAGATCTCCGTTCCTTTCGAGCCCGGAGACTTGTTCCTTTTTTACTCGGACGGGGTCACCGAAGCGCGGAGCCTCACTGGCGAGCTGTTTGGGCCGCAGCGCCTGGAGGAATGTATTGCGAGCAACTCCCAACTGGAGCCTTCGTCGCTGGTGGAGGCCGTTCGCCAAGCCGTCGCTACCTTCACCGGGTCGCTCCGCCCCACCGACGACCTAACCATCGTGGCAATCCGGGTGCAAGAAAGACAGATCCCGATCGCACGGCAGGAACTGGAGATTCGTAGCGATCTCAAACAACTCCGAAAGGCACGCGAATTCGTACGCGCCTTTTGCCGCAATCTTCCCGGTCCACCGCTGGACGAGAATAGCGTTGCCGCACTCGAACTGGCGATTGACGAGGCGGCCGCCAACATTATGAAGCACGCCTATCATGGCCGCGAAGATCAATCGATTCATCTTGAGGCCGAAGCGTTCCCAGGCCGCCTTGCGATCCGGTTGCATCACTTCGGAGATGCTTTTGACCCCTCAACAGCGCCACCGCCGTCGCTCGATGGCTCGCGCGACTCCGGATTCGGCATTTATATCATAGCCAAGAGCGTCGATGAAGGCAGTGGTTGTTAAAGGCAAATCCCGGGTTGGCAAATTTGATCTGTTCGGCGATCGGAGAACGCTGGCTCACCGACCTCTATGAATTGCGGGGTCTCGAATCCCATGCGGCGAATGCAGGCTTTCAAGCAGAGTTCCATAGAGTCAAACGCTTGAATAAGGAGAAACTGGCGAGAATCATCCAAGATACCGCCCGGCTGAAAGTCGACCCCGACTTCTTGTTCGATGTTCAGGTAAAGCGGATCCACGCCTACAAGCGGCAATTGCTCAACGTGATGCACATCATTGACGAATACTTGTCCCTGGTCGAGGATGGCCGTCAACCCACTGTGCCGAGGACCTATATTTTCGCCGGAAAAGCCGCGCCCGGCTATTGGTTCGCGAAGCAAATTATTAAGTTGATCCACAACGTCGGGCGGGTGATCAACAACGATTCGCGCGCCAGCCAGTGGATCAAGGTGGCATTCATTCCCGACTATCGCGTCTCGCTGGCGGAGAAGATCATTCCCGCCGCCGATCTGAGCGAGCAGATCTCGACCGCCGGAACAGAAGCATCGGGAACCGGCAACATGAAGCTGGCGCTGAACGGGGCGGTCACGATCGGCACTCTCGACGGCGCCAATATCGAGATCCTGGAAGAAGTGGGCGAGGACAATGTGTTCATCTGCGGCCTGAAAGTGGCTGAAATTCGGGTGATGCGTGAACAGAAGTCCTATCGGCCATGGGAGTACTACGCTCGCAATCCGCACGTGAAGCGAGTCGTCGATAGCTTTTCATCCAATCTGTTCTGTCCTCACGAACCGGACCTCTTCGCATGGATCTCTGCCAGCATTCTGGATGCCAACGACGAGCATTTCCACCTGGCAGATTTCACTCCATACGTCGAAGCGCAGGAAAAGGCAGGTAACACATTCCGTGATCGGGATCGCTGGGTACGGATGGCGATTTTGAACGTGGCGGGGATGGGAAAGTTTTCAAGTGATCGCACCGTCGCCGAGTACGCGCGCGAGATCTGGGGCGTAAAGGGATCAGCGCTCTTCGATTAGCGTACAACCAGAATAACGCTGGAACGAGATTAGATGCGTGTGTGCCTGAAAGTGTAGATTCCGGTACGGCATCGTGATGCGAGGTTTAATATTTGTTGCGTGGGGAGGGAATACCATGCCCAAGATCTGTGTGCGGCACCCATACTGGCATCTAGCGTTGGTCGCGGCTATCGCCCTAGCCATCCCGACCGCCTCTGCCGCCCCGCCGGACAAGCCGGCCGTCGCCTCCGGAGGAAACACTGCCTGCGCAAATCTCGGGGTATACATTTTCGTCGGCGGGACGGGCGGTTTTGATGGCCTCGAAAACGGCGACCAGTTTACCGAGCTCCTCCAAACCGGCCACGTGGGGCTCTACGAGCATGCCAATGCCGTCGTCGCAGCCGAGCGCCCACCGAGCATCATCCAAGCCATCGAGAGCGTGTTCACGGGAACCGGGCCCGGACAAGCTGAACTCGGACAGGTCGGCGCGAATTACTTCACGCTTCCCCCAAGCTACGGTTACTACCAGGCTGTGTACATACAAAATGGTCTTCATCCCTCAGAAGCCAATGTGAACACGCCATCCGATACTGCCCCTCCCGGACAATTGCAAAAGGACCTAAATCTCTGGCGAGAGTACGTGGATGCGGCCAGAACTGTCGGTATCGAAACCGTCGCTCCGGTCGTGGGCCCCAATGATCCGAACGAACCAAAACTAGGAGATCACGTCTTTGCAACCAACCCCTACTATGCGCTTGAGCGCGGTGAGGCGCTTTATGGCAAAGCCATCGCCTTCGATGTTCCGCCCAATTTCTTTCTGACTGGCGGAAGCGGCCCCGGCTACCAGAAATTTATTGTGCAGGCCATCCAATGGGGCAATGAACACGGCCTGCGCACTGCCATGTTGCTTTCTCCTTACCCTTGGCCCACCAATGCCAAAGGCAAGCCAGATACTTTCCGTCAATTCACCAACAATACTTTTAGTAGCGACACGCGGACGTTTGTCAGCCGGCTGAGCGAGCAACAAGCAATTCCTTCAGAATGGTCGGTCGACAATTACGAAGACCCGTATCCGCACGACACCCCCGCTGTCGTGCCCGAAACCGTCCAAAATACTACGACTGCGGTTGGTCTTTGGTTGGCCACACATGCACCTCTTTATGTGAACGGGCCGCACAATCAGGGTGTAATCTGCGGCCCACCTGCCTCATCGTATGGAAGCGAACGGTGACACAGCGTTGAATGGCAAGAATGCCGATCGTGTGTAGTTGCATAGGGACGCCTCCTTGTTCACCTCTTATACCCAACCTGCTGGCTGGGTAGAGGCGGCGGATCATCCCATTAGTAGTCCGGTAAGGTAAAGTTGGCCGACCAACCGCCGTTTGGCTAGCGGCCCCAGACTGCGCTAAATTTGGGGCATGACCTTCAACTTTAACATCAACATTAGCAAACTTGCCGCCGTGCTCGCCGCGCTCGCTGTTGCGGGTTCGGCACAGGTTGATCCGTCGTCGAAGCCCTTTCGCCGGGCCGAGGCGACCAAGATAATTGCGGACGCCCGCAGGATCGTGAATCCGAGTGGGGTCGAGCGGCTTGAGAAGGTTCGGATCGGCGGGATCGACCAGTGGGTGTCGATCCGCGGGGTTGACAAGCGCAACCCAGTGCTATTGCTGATCCACGGTGGGCCGGGGTATGTCTCGATACCCATGAGCTGGTGGTTCAGCCGCGGATGGGAAGAATACTTCACCGTCGTGCAGTGGGACCAGCGCGGCGCCGGCAAAACATACCTGCTCAATGACCCAACATCGATCACTCCCACTTTGACCCTCGAACGGATGGTGGGGGACGCCGAAGAGATGACAAGTTGGATCCGCCTTAATCTGGGCAAGCAGAAGATCTTTGTCATGGGCCACTCCTGGGGCAGTTATCTTGGCCTCGAGCTGGCCGAGCGCCATCCCGACTGGTTGTACGCCTACATTGGTGTGGGACAGTTGATCGACGGGCCTGAGAGCGAACGCCGTGGTTGGGCCTTCGCTCTGGAAGCTGCACGCCGCGCGGGAAACTCAGAGGCGGTGCGCGAATTGGAAGCTATTGCTCCATACTTTGTGCCGGGTCAGCGCACCCCGCTCAAAGACATCTATACCCAGCGGAAGTGGCTGGACTTTTACGGGGGCGTCATGGCTCACCGGCAAGGCAACTCCGCTGAGAGCGCACTTGCGCAGCTGTCGCCGGATTACACGGACGAGGAGATTTCGCGCATCTGGCAGGGCAACGACTTTTCCGAGCAGCACCTCCTGCCGGAGGTTCTCAACCAAGATCTGAGCGGAATTCGAAAACTGGACTGCCCGCTTATCGTCTTTGCTGGACGCTATGATTTCAATGTCAACTCCGAAGTCGCAGCCGAATGGTTCGCGAAGGTAAAAGCACCATCAAAGGAGTTGGTATGGTTCGAGAACTCGGCGCATCTACCGATGACGGAGGAGCCGGGCAAATTCTTGGTCTCTTTGGTGCGCTATGCCAGACCGGTAGCGGAATGAGCGGTGATGCCCGCCCGGCGCCGTGAATATCAACGCAAGCATATGCTAGTGTTGTGTCCCGGAAATAGCTTCGAAGAGTTCTTTATAGACGGACAGAGTGCGAACATCACCAAATCCGCCAATTACGCAGACGATGACAACAATTAGCCGGACCTGATTTGATAGAAGTTTTCAAATTAGGAACACCACCAAAATCCCTGTAGTTCGTCGAGCCGACGGGGCGGCCATTCTCCGTGTGCGTTGTCCTTTTCCGACGCTGGAACGAAGATCCAGGACCGTTCCTCCCGCGATGGAAATGCTCCGGCGGCGCTCTACGACCAATACGACACTGGACCTCCTTTACGCGGTCTCAGGGATTCTTCGGCGCGGCAGAGCGTCTTGAGCTCTCGATCAAAACCCTGACCTCAATTGCGGCGTACGAGCGAACGCGACCCGGCAGAAAACTGATGATTTGGTCCAGCCCCGGATGGCCTTTGCTCTCGGGAACGAAGACTCAGCTTTCCCGTAAAAACGAGCAATGTCAGGGAGGCGAAGGACGCTCGAAAAAGAATGGCCGCTCTACCGTAGTTTTGCATACTCCGCCTTGGCTTCTTTCAGGATGGGGATGTCGGGGTCGGCATCTTTCCAGAGCGAGAGAAAATCTTTGTATGCAGCAATTGCGCGAACACGGGCGGCGTCAGCATCCGCACCGTGCGATGTCCTGGCCTGTAACGCGTTCGCGCGCGCCACACCCAAGTGCGCCAACGCTCCGGTCCAGCAATTCCAGACAATACCGTTGTGGTCAACAATTTTTTGAAATTCATTGGCCGATGCGCTCGCCTGGCCTGCGTCGAGGTAGGCCTCAGCGCGAATATAAATGTCGTACAGGCAAGACATGTTGTTAACGAAAGTGAATTGCCCCAAGTCAATGCCGGAGGCGGCTTGGAGAGCTTCGACGGCAGCCTGCGGTTTGTCTGATCGCAGGTCCAATTCGGCCCGGACTGCGGGCAGCCACAGGGACTGTACTTGAGTGTCCAAAGGATGCTGCGAATTCATTTCCTTCGCCAAGGTTTCAGCCTGCGCGGTTTCCGCCGCCCTAGCGAACGCCAACGCGGCCTCGCTCTTCACGCCCTGGCTTCCGGGCGCAAGTCTGAGTCCCTCGGCTGCCTTTTGACGTGCTTCCTCGCGATCGCCGATACTGGCTTCATACAGAGCCATGTTTTCCAGCCACACCCCCGCATTCTCCTTGCTATCGGCGCGAACAGCGGACTCAACCGCTCGTTTTACCAGTTCCCGCGCGGAACCCAGGCGCCCATGGTAGGCCTCGGTATCGGCGGCGAGCGCCAACCCGTAGTTCTCTTCGGGCTTGCCGTTGAACCATTGCAGTTGTTCCGCCATGCCGGCAGAGTCCGAGGAGTAGAACGAGAGAATATACTCAGCCATGCGGGTGATGTAGTCTTCTAACTTTTTTGCCCGGGCCTCGCGAATCATTTTGCGAGCATCATCGAATCGCTGCAATGCGATGAAGCTGTCGGCGAGGTTGTCATACGGGGCCACGTTGTCGGGATTCAACTGAAGTTCGTCTTGCGACATCTCGACTGACTTTTCATATTGCCCCTGCTCGGCATACACGACTCCGAGATTAAGATGAGGGCCCTGGATTCTGGGATAGCTCTCGATCTCCTCCTGATAGGCCTGCCCCGCCTTGCCGAGTTCTCCCGTGTTCAGATAGTAGGTGGCAGTGATCGCGATAAGCACCGGCTCACCTCGGGGAATCCCACCTGTGGCATAATGTTTGTGACCCGAAACAATACGCCTCTGAGCATGAACAACCTGTTAAATGATCAGATCCGGCCTGCGCTCGATCGCTGCGCGTGCGGTTTGGAGAAGATCGGGCACGGGGGCGCCGATCACGATTACACCCGTGACAAGTCACGTCCCGAGTGGCACGGCTTTCACGCCTTTCGCCGTGGGCTTGCGACCAACTTGCACGCGCTTGGAGTGGATGATTTGACGATTCAGCGCATATTAGGGCATAGCAACGTCTCGGTGACTCAGCAGTGCTACGTCAAGACCAGGGACGCGCAGAGCATCGCTGCGATGGACACGCTGGACGCCCTGGTTGACGGTCGCGTTGAGCTAATCGGCAATGAATCTGCAAAGAATGCCGGGGTATCGGGGTTGGTTAACTGATTGTTTTCAATGGTGTGGGCGCGTAGCTCAGTTGGTAGAGCAACGCCCTTTTAAGGCGTGGGTCGCAGGTTCGATTCCTGCCGCGCTCACCATATCGCGCCCGGCCTGGCATTCGCCTACCGTCTCCGAAAGCCGCAACCGGTCCTCAGTTTACCGTGGTTGCGGCCGTCACCGAATTGCCGCTTGGCGTTTGAATCAAAGTTAGCCGGGCGCTGTCCTCGAACCCTCATCTCCCCCACACGTTGTAAATTGGATGCAATGATCGCGATCCGCTGCAGTGCAATATTGTTTGATTTGGACGGTGTCCTCATCGATTCCACTCCTGCGGTCGGGCGGGTCTGGCATCGGTGGGCGGTTGAGCATGGCTTCAATCCAGAGACCGTGGTTCGCATAGCGCATGGGCGCCCGAGTCGAACCACCATCTGCGAGCTGCTGTCCAACGCGGAAGTTGATATTGATATTGACCGCGAAGATCGCGAAGTCGAACGCCGGGAGATGGAAGACCTCGATGGTGTGGTCCTGCTGCCGGGTGCTTGGCAACTCCTGAACATTCTGCCTCCCGAACGCTGGAACATTGCGACCTCATGTACTCGCCCGCTGGCCGAGGTGCGTTTGCGGGCCGCGGGCCTACCCATTCCGAGCACAATGATCACTTCGAGCGACGTGAAGATCGGCAAGCCCGATCCCGAGCCTTATCTGAAGGCGGCGGCTAAGCTCGGGTTTTCCGCCTCCGATTGCATCGTGGTCGAAGATGCGCCCGCTGGAATTCGTGCGGGAAAGGCGGCTGGCGCCAGAGTGATTGCATTCCTCACAACCATGATCCGCCGTGATCTCGAAGACGCCGGTGCCGATTGGATCGTCCAAAACTGCGGCGACATCGCCGCCTGCCATGAAGATGGCAGCTTGGAGTTGAGCCTCTCGCCATCATAGCTAGGTCTCAGGTGTCAGCTCTCGGGAAGACCTTGTTCTTGACTCTCCTGACACCTGAACCCTGAGCCATTTGCGCGCGTTCCTCAGCTCAACTAAAATTCTCGCGTTAATTAGAACGTTGCCCGCAAGAGTAGGATTGATGCGAGCCGGGCGGCTCCGATCTTCTCAGTCGCAACAAAAATTGCTAAATAGGCAGGGCCTCGTGATCATCGGTGTGCCGAAAGAAAGTTATCCGGGGGAGCGGCGGGTTGCGATCGTGCCGGTAGTCCTCCCGACGCTGACCAAAGCTGGTTTTGAAGTTCACATACAGTCCGGCGCTGGAATCGAGGCCGGCTATCCCGATTCCCAGTATGCCGACAAGGGCGCGAAGATCATTGCAGACCGCGCTGCCGTGTTTGCTGCCGCTGATGTCCTCGTGCAGATTCTTTGCTACGGTTCCAACGACGTGACCGGTGAGCAGGATATGCCGTTGTTTCGCCGCGATCAGATCCTCGTCGGATTTCAGCGTCCCTTCGGTTCGGCGGACATCGTGCAGGAGATCGCGCACGCTGGCATCACCGCTTTTGCCGTGGAGTTGATGCCACGGACAACGCGCGCACAAAGCATGGACGCACTGTCCTCGATGGGAACAGCCGGCGGCTATAAGGCGGTATTGCTGGCCGCCGACTCGCACCCGCGCATCTTCCCCATGCTTACCACCGCGGCTGGAACCATCACGCCCGCCCGCGTGTTCGTGATCGGCTGCGGCGTTGCTGGACTGCAGGCAATCGCGACCGCGCGCCGCCTGGGCGCGGTGATTTCGGCCTACGATCTGAGGCCCGCGGCGAAGGAGCAGGTGCAGAGTCTCGGCGGACGTTTTGTCGAGCTTCCCATCGAGGCAAAAGACGCGCAGGACGCTCGTGGATACGCCCGGGCGCAGGATGAAGACTTTTATCGCCGTCAGCGCGAGTTGCTGGGGAAAGTAGTGCAGGAAAGCGATGTGGTGATTACGGCGGCGGTGATTCCAGGGAAAAAATCGCCGGTGTTGGTAACCGAAGATATGGTGAAGGGAATGGCACCCGGTTCGGTGATCGTCGATCTGGCCTCAGAACGTGGCGGCAACTGCGAGATCACCGAAGGCGGCAAAACCGTAGTAAAGCATGGTGTAACCATTATAGGAGCGATCAACCTGGCCTCCGGCGTGCCTTATCACGCGAGCATGATGTATGCCCGCAATGTCACTGCCTTCCTGACGCACCTGATCAAGGACCAAAAGTTGAATCTGAACCTCAACGATGAAATTGTTCGCGAGACGCTGCTGACCCATGGTGGCGAGATTGTGAATGCGCGGGTTCGCGAGTTTTTTAGTTTGCCCGCGCTGGTCACGCTGATCAAGCAAGGCTGATCAAAGAAGGCTGATCGAGCGAGATTCTACGGAGGAAAGATGAACAGTAGTTCGAACCTGATCAACGCACTCTTTATTTTTGTGCTCGCTGGATTCATCGGCTTTGAAGTGATCCGACGAGTCTCTCCCCTGCTGCATACTCCGTTGATGTCGCTCACCAACGCTTTGGATGCGATCGCGGTGGTGGGTGCGATCGTGCTCGTGGGCGAGCACAAGAGCACGCTCTCCGCGGTTTTCGGATTCATCGCCGTGGTCGCTGCCACCAGCAACATCGTCGGCGGCTTCCTGATTACGGACCGGATGTTGAAGATGTTTAAATCCAGCCGCCCCGCGGCTAAGCCAGCGGCCAAGTCGGTGGGCCAATAATGACAGCCGAACTCGCAGGAGGCCAGGTCGTCATCGAGCTTGTATATCTCATCGCGAGCGTGCTGTTCATCCTCTCGCTGAAGTGGATGAGCTCGCCAACCACGGCCCGTCACGGCATCTGGGCGGGCGAAGTTGGCATGCTGCTGGCGATCTGCGGCACGCTGCTGCGCCACGGCATTGTCGACTACCGGCTGATCGCCATTGGGCTGGTGCTCGGCACCATCATCGGTGTTCCGCTCGGGCGGGTGGCGATGACAGCGGTTCCGCAGCGAACCGCGCTCAGTCACGCCTTTGGCGCACTCTGCGTAACACTGGTCGGCTCGGCGGAGTTTTACCTGCGTTCACCCGACATCTCGCGCTTCATGATGTCGGTGCTCTCCCTCGAGGTCATTCTCGGCGGGTTGACCGTCACCGGCAGCTTGATGGCTGCGGGCAAGCTGCAGGAAATCCTTCCGCAGCGGCCGCTGACTTACAAAGGCCAGAACCTTGTCAACTTTGTGTTGCTCACCTGCGCTCTGGCGATCGCCATATCTCTGGTCCTGCATCCGGAATTCCGGTCACTGTTTCCGTTCATGATCCTGATCGCGCTGGCGTTCGGCGTGTTGTTGATCATCCCCATCGGCGGCGCCGACATGCCGACCGTCATCTCGTTGTTGAACGGCTATGCCGGTCTGTCGGCGGCGGCCATGGGCTTCGTCCTCGATAGCAAACTGCTCATCATCGCTGGCGCTCTCGACGGATCGTCGGGCCTTATCCTCTCCATCATCATGTCGAAGGCCATGAACCGCTCCTTCACCAACGTTTTGTTCGGAGCCTTTGGTCAGGTGCAAGCTTCGGCCGCTGCCGGAGAAGAAGCCAGACCGGTCCACAGCGCTACCCCGGAAGAAGCCGCCGCCATCCTTTCTGCCGCGAACCGAGTCATCGTGGTTCCCGGATACGGTATGGCTGTGGCCCAGGCGCAGCACAAAGTGCGCGAACTTTACGATGCTCTGACCAAGCGCGGTGTGGACGTGCGCTTCGCCATTCACCCCGTTGCCGGACGCATGCCTGGTCACATGAATGTGCTGCTGGCCGAGGCCGATATCCCGTACGACCGCCTGATTGAGATGGAGGAAATCAACAGCGACTTTCCTCAGACCGATGTCGCGCTAGTAATTGGCGCCAACGACGTAACCAACCCTGCTGCCCGCTCCGATACTTCCAGCCCGATCTATGGGATGCCCATTCTCGACGTGGACAAAGCCCATACCGTGATGGTCATCAAGCGCAGCATGAATCCCGGTTTCGCGGGCATTGATAACCCGCTCTACTATCTCGATAACACCCTGATGCTGTTTGGAGATGCCAAAGCATTTGTCGGTAGCATCGTGCGTGAGCTCAGCGGAGGACACGGATAGGTGGGTTAGTCGGCTTGGAGTTCTCCGCGGGTCGAAGCGGCTCAAAGGGGGAAAGACCGAAACAAAAAGGTGTAAGGCCCGGTTGCCAGCAAGAATCCGGCGGGCTTCAGTTTCGCGAGGATCTTCGCGTAGCCTGCGGCCCGCCCGGCGTTTAGGCTGCTTTCTTCATCTGCCTGATCTTAGCCCAGCGTGCTTTCTGGGCCAGAGAAATTCTCCTGCGTCCTGCGGCGGAGAGTACGCGCTTGGCGCGACGTGGTATCCCCGCGTGCACCGTTGCGCCCGTACCCCGGGTTAGCCTTTCGAGAACCGAAATAGCTTCCCCAAGCTTTTGGACTTGGTTTTGCGCATCCCGGCGTTCCTCTCGGAGCCGGTCAATTGCCTTAGCAATATTTGTCATTAAGTACCCTCCCTCGGGTAATTACCGTCGGCCATTGTATTACTAACTCGCCGTTTCTGTCAGGATTTATTTATCCAGAGTGGAATTACGTGGAGACGGGATGACATGACCATGATGAAACAAGGGACAATGACACGAAAATGATGACCCGGGGACAGCCTTGCGTCCAATAGATAGCAAGGAGATCGTCGGTTGGTTGGGCGTCTCCGCACGCAGCCCGCACGCCGTCAAGAATCGGAGATCCGGGTCTGAACGGGTACTCAATGTAGTTGTGAGAATTGGAACGATCCATTCCTTCCGAAATCCTGCGGCGCGCATGAAATGTTTTCGCCATGCACTTACGACCGCAAGACTTGCAGCTGCACGCCCCTACCTCCGGTTGCGATTCTGTCTGACTCATTTGCAACGGATTGCACCCGTCTTAAGAAGTTTGGCAGGGAATCGGGGCTAAGTTATTGACGGCAAAGGCCGTACCTTTCGCCAGAGCTGGAAGGTGAATTGCCCACTACCTTCTTGATGACGTGTGTCTGGCCGAGCGCGAAAGTGAAAACGGCGAGAAGGAAGGCGCTTGCGGCGGTCGTTTTGCTAGTCGGCCTCAGCGATGTTCTTGCCTGTTGGTGCGCAGTAACGTCGCCATCTCCATCGACCGTCATTTCGCATCCGACCCCGCTCACGCAATTGGAAAAGACTTTGCGCCGTGTGCCCGCGCACATCTCCGATTTCTCTACCCTATGGGAGCAGCTGGCCCTGCCGAAATGTGGGAACATCCGCTTGCCCGAAGCTTTGCTCACCCCCGACCCGCTGCTGAACGTGCAAGATGACGATCTGCACGTGCGCGTCAGCTTCATAGTTGGATCCGACGGACACGTGCATAGCGCCTTCGTCCTGGACAGCGGCGGCCCCGGCGAGGACCAGGTTGTGCTGCGGGCGGTCCGCTTCTGGCGCTATCGTCCCGCACTCTGTAACGGCGTTCCCATTGATTCCGAAGCTCAGGTAAGATTCCGCATCCGCTAGCGCCCGAATTCTCCTACAATATCAGCGATGAGGTTGCCGTGAGCAAAGACAAGCCGAATCCTCCCAATCCAGAGAAGGACCAGCCCGTCGAAGGCAAGGAGGTCGAAGAGTTTTTTCAACGGCTCCCCGGCAACTTCCGCTGGCCGAAGCCGAATGCGGAGGCGGTCGCCGCTGCCGTGGAAGCGATTCAGCGCATGTCGCTTGGCGGCGCTGCCGCGCAGGAGCTGGCGGCAGACGGTGATGCGGACGAACTGGGTAGCGCTTGCTCAGCCTGCGGAAGTTCGCTCCCGGCGGGCGCTCGCTTTTGTGCCGGCTGCGGAATGCCGAGCCAGCCGGTCGCCGGCGATGCCAGTGCTCAAGCCGGCGCCGGCCAACACCACGTTCACCACCACTATCATCATTTTGTCCCCAGCCGGGGGACGGCATCCGGCGCGCCATCTGCCGAATCCGAGCCCGCTGCTCCTCGCGGTCGGGCTCCCGGTTCCCCGGGCACGTCGACCGGCGGCCGCGCCGAAGCCAGCGCCCGCCAGGTTGTGCAGGACTGGGCGCAGGCCTGCAACACCAGGCATATCGACGACCTGCTCGAGCTCTATGCCGCCGACGCTACTCTCATCCGATCCAACCTTCCGCCGGTTCGCAGCTTGCCTTCGATCCGGGAATTTCTAATTTCGCTGCTTGAAGCCGGATTGGGCGATGTTGAGATGGAATCGCTGCGCATCGAAGTGCTGGGTGAGATTGCTCTCGATCTCGGCCGTTGCAAAATGCTCGTGCCCGTCGCCATGGGCAAGCGCCGCGAAGAGCGCGGAAAGTACCTGGTCGTCCTGGTGCGACAGCCCGCCGGCACATGGAAGATTCTCGCCGATTGCTGGTCCTCCGATCTAGCGGTCAGCGCGCCGCCGCCCGAACCCGCTGCCCGAAAAGTAAGCGAGCCAATCCCGCCTCTCCGCAAGCCCCGCTGATCCGGGGCACTTTCAAACCAACAAAAACCCCGATCCTTGCGGATCGGGGTTAAGTGAATGCGCTAACTCGAATTCAGATCCGTCGACCAGTGCGTTCAGTTGGTACTGGTACGTGTCGTGAATACCTGCCGGTAGCCCAGGCTCTCCACGTCGCGGAACAATGGTGTTCCGGGTGGCAGGCCTCCCGGACTGGTAAAGTCCAAGTCAAAAAAGTAATTTCGCGTGGGCGGATCATATACGGTATTGCAACACTTGTAAAACCCCGTATTGTAGGTTGAGTAGTACAGGCTCACCAGCGAGCCCTTGTAATTCGCGGCAACATTCCAGTTTTCCAGGAAGCGCAGGAAGTTGTGTACACCTCCGTCGGTGCCGATGTCCGGTTCCCCCGCATAGACAGCCCAAGTCGATGCCGACGAATAGGGGAAAGTCCTGTTCTTCCCGCCTGAAATTGCCACCCGGTAAGAGGTAACGCTGTTGGCGTTCCGGTTCCCCGCATTGGTAACATTGCCCGTCTGCATGCTTACCGCATCCAACCAGCTGTTCGAGAGGAGAGTGACAGCGTCGGCAATTACCGCCGCAGCCGCGTGTCCTGTCACATCGCCCGCGAACGCGGTGGTGTCGCCAGCCCAACCCGCCGAGTCGGCCGTGTTGCTGTTGTAGTCGCCCAGGATGTACACAGGGTTCTCCGAGGCCACCGTGAATCCGCCAGGGCTATCCAGAGTCGCAGCCGCGTCCGTTCGCAGCGGTACGTTGCCCAGCGAACCATCCACGAGCCGCAAAACGTGCCGCGCCCCGCTGACCCAGTTCTTGCGCGCGGTGCTGCTGCAAGTCGTAATCCGGGCGCTTCCCGCCGCGGTCCCGAAGGGATCGGGGTTAGCCGGGGTGTTGATGGCGGTATTCAGGTTGGTAGCGCCGTTATAGAAGCCCAATCCCAGGTTCAACGCGCCGAAGTTGTCCAAAAATCCGTTCTGATTGACGTCCTCCGGAGAATTAGCGGCCGGGGTTTCCAGTGCTCCGTCGGGTGTGCCGTTGGCACTGGCCGCGTTGATCACGTCTTCCAGGCCCGAGTCGCCAGATTTCGCCGCTGTGCCTCCCAGAGGGGGATGCGGGTCATACAACATGCCCCGGCGATCCGAGAAATACAGCACGTAGCCATTCTGATTTAGATAATTCACACTTGGGCCGCTGCCGGATGTGCTCGCCAGCCATCGCTTCAGGTTGCCCACATCGATTTCGACGGCGTTCATCACCCCGTTGGTCGTGCAACTGTCATCCGTCGCCGCCAGGATGTTGTCCCGATTTTCACCTTCGCGGGCATCGTAAAAGTTGATGGGATACCAGTTGTACATGCTGATGCTCTGCGCCGTGGCGGTGCTTAGTCCGAAATAAGGGCTGTTGGTAGTCGTGTCGGGCTGAACTTCCGGAGGCAGCGCGTTGTCCCATGTTGAGCAACCAGTCGTTGAGGTACATTTCGGCGCAAGGCCGACACTGTCTACCGTCCTGTCTCCGTTGCGATCCGCCGGTTCTTGCAGCAGCAGAATCGCGTTAGGATTGATCGGGTTACTCCCAGCGTTAGTCGAAGGGCCAGGAGCCGTAGGCGGTGTCACGCCACGCGCAAATCCCAGTTGCAGCCATTCATTGGTTATGGGGACCCATTGGTTGGAATTGTTCAGGTATTCCACCCGCAGCCAGCCGTCAATCAAGTTCCAGCTTGTGGTTCCGGCGGCCAGCGCGGTCGCGTTGCTCGTGACTGCCGTGCCGCTCGTGCCGGCCGCATTGGTCACGGTGTAATACGGGTATACCGGCGCCGCTCCGCCGGGACAACCTGGCGGCAAGCTCGCCGCAGCGACCTTGTACGGAGGGCAAGGAACTATCGTCGTCACTGGGCCGTTGGTGGTACTACTGAGGGGGCTAAGCGGGGCGCTGGTCGTTGCGCTGGACGGACAGAGCAGGGTACAGTTGGAATCCAATGCCTGACTCGCCGGAGGCGTCCATTTCTTGGGAAAGTAGGGCCAGTCCGAAGACAGCGGCGTAGCTTTCGCACTATTTGAGGGGCAGTACGTCCCGAGGCAGTTGGTCATATCCGGAAACGCGTTCGAGGCGGCGGCGAAGTACAAGGTATAGCTGCCAGATGATGGCGCCCCAAGCGTTGTGTTGGCAGTGGCTATCGAAATCCCATAGGGATTGCTCAGTGTCCAAGCCGAGTTCGCGGTCACCATCGCTTGCGTTACATTCGCCAGCCGGACGTCCGTGCTTTGTGCTCCGCCCGGAAAGTCCGCCGGATCGTCGCTCAGCAGCACGTGAATCTGCGCCAGGTTATACTCGCGCGACTCGCCCAGGGCCGACGTGGCGGACTCGCCTGCCGATGGCCGGCGAATAATTTCGTATGGGTGGGTAGTCCCGTTGACAAAGGGCATCGAAAGTTGCACGGCCCCCGTCCCCGTATCGTTAGTCGCCGTACTTCCATAGTTCCCGTTGATGATTTGGTGGCTGGTGGTGTTCTTGGAAAACGTGTACCAGGCGTTGGTGCCGTTGTACGTCGATAACGGCTGCGCCGAAGTACTCCCCCCGCCCGTCACGCTGGCATCCCCGTAGGAAGAGGCGGTGGGGGCATCCATTGCCGTACAACTCGTTGTCGTTGTGCTGCAGGCATTGGTGGAATTGGCGGTCGGAATGTATATGGTGCCGGTATAGCTGTTGTTTGCTGTGGAATTTCCGTTGGCTAGCACGGTTCGAACCACGTTGCCGTATGCCGACAGCTGGCTGTGAAAGGTCACGGTTGCCTGGCCTGCAAGGTACAAGTCCCCGTTGGTGTGTATGGGGCCGGCGAAGTCCATCGCGGGGCCAGGGAAAAAGGAGAGATCGCTCTCCGAGAACACGCCAAACTGGAACACCGGAATCAGCGCCACCTGCGCGCTCCGCATCATGCTCACTTCCTGCCCGCCCGGAAAGTCCGCCGTCGCCAATAGGTTAATGGGGATGATCTGCGCATACAAACCCTGGTTCGGTCCGGACGAGACGTTCCCCCAGTTCTCAGCGACTGAGCTGGTAAACTGGGCCTGGGTCGGGCAAGCCGCCCCCAACAGACCAGGCGCTGGCGTCACCTGATACTCTTTCCAGGTGATTCCCGCTATCGCCGGTTCGTTGGTGGCCGAGCCGCCGAAAGCGGGCCCGCCCACGCCGCAGATTTGAGCGGCGGTGGGGGATTGCACGTTCTGGAACACGGTGGCCAGGTCGGAGGTCATTTTCTCGATACCACCCTCGGCGCTGCGAAAGGAGGCGTTATTCTGCAGGTCGCTGCCGCCCACTTTGCCTTCGGTGTTGACCATCATCATCAACCCGATGGCGATCCCCGACAGCAGCAACAGCATTAGCAAGGACGCAATCAGCGTGAATCCTTTGGTGTGCCGCCTCGCGCTCTTCATACTGTAACTCCCCATGGTGTCGCTCCCCATCGTTTCGTTCTCACTCGTCTTACTCCCCTTCGCCGTCTCCATCACTAGGCTGCTAGGGAAGAATTGGATATTTGTTGCTGTACGTCAGATCCCGCGCGCTCACCGAAGTTTCCAAATCCAATCCCTGATAACCGCTCGCGCCGTGCAGCGCGCTGTTCATCGCCATGTGCAGAATGTTGATCTTGGTGATGTCGGTGGGGTTTAGCCCATTCGAAGCCGAATCGTTGGCATCACCGGAGCCAGGGTTGGGCTGGTTTACCGCCGGCAAATTGGTGTTGTCGTTGTAAAGGTCATAGCTGAACTTCATGTAAGCAATGCCGTCCGCCACCGGCATCGGAGTGTGTCCACTGATCTGCCGCATCAGTCGCGCCGGGGTGACCGTCTTGTCGATGTAATAGGTGATTACCAGAAGGCGCACTGGGTTCGCTCCAGTAGCGTGCAGCGCCGCGCCGTTTAGGCCGGCGGTGGCGCCGGTGCCTGTCTGGTTCATATTCAGCACATCGCTGTTGGCGAAGGGGACGATGTAAGTGGTTCCCACCGCGTTTGTGCCCGTGGTAATGGTGCCCGCCGTGACTTCACCCACGACCTGGATGCCGTTCAAGGTCATCAAGACCAGATCGCCCGGCGTCAGCCCCACCATCGTATCGTTCACGGCTTGCGGCGTGGTCACGCCGCTCGGCAAGCAATTCGTCGGAGGAAAAGTCGGGACGACCCCGTTCACCGGCGCGGTAGCCGGCCCGAAGGTCACCTGCCCCAAAGCTGACACGGTCGCCTGGTAGCAATTCAAGTAGAACGTCGTGTCCGAGTAGACCACCGTGACCACATCGGTGGCGTTTGGGTTGCTCGAAAGCGTTGGCCCGAGAGTGTATCCCGGGATCAGCCCGTAGAGAGTTGGAGTTGCACCCTGCAAGGGATACGTCCCCGGGCTGGTGTTGCTGCCGCCGAGGTAACACGCCGACGTCTGATCGCAGCCATACTCTGGAGTGATCTTGGAGGGCAGGGGGATCGCCGCGCCGTTGCCCAGGCCCGCGCCGGCCAGGCTCAGGTCCTTGGTCAGCATGTCGGAGGCAGCCCGAAAATCCTGCTGCAACTCCGCCCGCTGCGAAACCGTCCAGGTCGCGCCCACCGCTTGGGTGTAAAGTTGCACCGCCGCGCCCAGCACCAGCGTGCCCAGCGCCACTGCGATCGTCATTTCCAGCAGGCTGAATCCACTCTCGCGCTTTGTCGCTCGCTCGCTCATAGCTCCCCTTCACTGGTACTGCGAAATGAACGAATTAAGAATGTAGGTTTTCGGTAGGCGCGTCGTCGAAGTCGAGTACTGCATGGTGATCGTCACGCTGCGCAGCGACGTTATCAGGTTGTTGTTCACGTCGTACACCGGCGAAATCTGAATTGCGCGCTGATACCCAGTCAAAGGGATCTTCACATCGTCAGAGTCCCCATAGTTCCCGTCGGGTCCCGGTTCTTCAAGCGTTTCCTCGCCTGCGTTCGAGTCATCCGCCGTCCCAAAGATTCCGTCCGCTCCCGCGTTGTAGATCGGTTGAAATTGCGGACTGGTCGCAATGCCCACGAAGATGCCACAGGGTGAGGGCGTGCTGGTGCAGTACTGGGTGCCCGAATTATTCTGGATTGCGTCCCAGCTAATCTGCGACGTGTTGCGCGCGGTCACGATGCTCTCGTACGCCTCGTTCGCCAGTTGCTTGGCGATCATGTCCTGCTGCGAGGTCTGCGTCGAAGCCATGGCCAGCCCGAACACACCCAGCAGACTCACCAGTCCCACTGTCAGGATGACCATCGAGATCATGACTTCGAGCAGCGAGAATCCGCTCTCCGCTTGCTTTCGCGCGCGAGCCTTCACGTCGCGCTCCATCATTGCCTTAGCCATTTATAGCCTCCCGACACGCCGTAGAGCCGCCATCCACGAATGCGGCCCGTCCCGCCCCACAGCGTGATTGCCCGCGAACTCATGAGATCTCCTGTCCGCGCGAGGTACACCACGCCTCCATCCCAAGTGCCCGGACAACTTCCGTCCCCGTTCGTGCCCGGCGCCCTCTGCGACGAACCATCAGGGCAGAAGTAAATCGTGGTAGCTCCTCCGGTGCCGACGCCGTTAATCGTCCAACCAAAATCAATGGCCACCGTCCCTGATCCATAGCCGTCTGGAACCGCCGTGGAGGCCGTGGGAAGCCCGGATTGCGCGACGAACGACACGTCCGACGGCAATTGATAGATCACCGTATTCTGATCGCCCTGAAATCCGGCCACCGTCGGCGCCACCGTGATCGTGTTGGGCGTGACGCTGTTGGAAAACGTCACCGAGTACGATGCCCGCTGCGCTACCGAGTTGTCGCGCGCCAGGCGCATCGCCGCCAGTGTCGTGTTATACGCATTGGTCACATGCTGCTGACGCAGCAGCGGCATGAGGCTAACGACCGAAACCACCGACACGATTATGGAAATCGCCAGCACCACCACCATTTCCAGCAAGCTGAAGCCGCTCTCCCGACGCCTGCGATGCAACGCATTTGTTTCCAGGCTTCTCATAAGCATTTGCCGTTCCTGCGGCTCTCCGCTCCGTAAAACAAAGTCGTCAAAACAAACTCGTATAACTGGAATTCGTCAGCCCGGTATCTTCCGCGACCCTTTGCGGATCGCAGAACCGACACCGGTCTGACTAACTCGATGGTAGGAACTGTTCCTTAGTACGTCAAAGTACCGGGGTACACCGGCCTTTCGTACACTGTCTTTTAGTAAGGTAATTCCAGGAGAGTTACCATTGTGCCATGTGGCGCTCGCTGGACAAGCACGCTCCGTTTTCGCCGCGCCACGCCGCAGTTCGGAATTGAGTCTGCTAATGAAGGCCTGCGCTCAAAGAAAATCTCACCAACGTCCCCAAAGCTTATGCTCCTCCAAAGGAAACCGAAAGATGACTAAAGTCGCAAAAGCGAGAAGAGAACTAAGAACAAGACCATTAAGAAGGAAAGTCTAAATTGCACCCCACCCGTGACACTGGTAACTTGTCGTTGACACCGGCTCTCTCTTACCATGCTGTTACTATGGATCTACGCGCCCTCGTGGTGTGCCCGGATCAGGACTCAGCCAGCCTGCTCACGCTCATCCTGTCGGAAATGGGGATGGTGGTCGAGCATACGCCTTCGATCTTCCGCGGATTAGAACTGCTCGACAGCCAGCGCTTCGATGCGATTGTCCTCGATTATCGCGCCGATCAGAGTTCCGAGGAATTCCTGGCGCGCTTGCGTCAGTCCGCCAAAAACCGCGCCAGCATGCTGATTGCCGTTGTCGATAGCGAGTTCAACGCCCGACCCGTGTTCGGGCTCGGCGCCAACTTTGTTCTCTATCGCCCACTCACTTCCGAGCGCACCCGCATCAGTTTGCGCGCTGCCCGCGGGCTCATGCGCCGCGAACGCCGCCGCGCGCCGCGCACGCCGGTCCATGCGACCGCCAACATCGCTTATCCCGGAGCGCCCGAACTGAACACCGTCTTGACCGACCTCAGCGACGGCGGAACTTCGTTCCACACCGCTAATCGCCTTCCGTCCGCCAGTAAGGTTTATTTCGAGTTTGCTCTTCCCGGTCAGCAACGACTGGTGCGCTTGTCGGGTGAGGTGGCTTGGCAGGACTCGAGCGGCCGCACCGGGATTCGTTTCCTGGACGTGCCCCAGGCTTCGCGCCGCCTCATGCAGACCTGGCTTCAGCAGAATACTGCCCGCCCGGCAACCGGATTGCCGGCCCCACCGCCCGCAGGCCGATCCTCTAGGGCTCAGTCCTCCGCAACCCCGTCTCGCTCCGAGCGCGAACTGAGGTCCGAGTCAACAGATTCCACACAACCTTCCAATGCCGGCAACCGTCGCGGAGAGCGACGTTTCGCCTGCAAACTGGGAGCGGAGGTCTACAGCCTCGGCACCAGCGTCCCCAATCGCTGCACCCTGTCCGATATCAGCGAGGGCGGCTGCTACGTTGAAATGCCGTCCCCACTCTCCGGGCAGTCGGGCGTAGAGATTCTGGTCCGCACTGCGGACACGAAATTGAGAATCAGGGGGCAGGTGCTGGCTACCCATCCCGGCTTTGGCATGGGCGTACGCTTCATGTTCCGCGATTCCGGCGAACGCGAAGAAATTCTGCGCCTGCTAGCGGTTCTCTCCTCGGGTCCCGCGCTAGACGAACAAATCCGCTGAGAGCAAGTTTTCATTCCACCTGGATTTGCGGTTTGCAGTATGACAGATGCTCGAGGCGCCGCTCCGACTACGCCAGTTGCTTCTTCTTCGCCACGGCCCGCCGAAAATATTCCAGTGAAAGCTTCAGCCCGCTTTCCAACTCCACTTTCGGTTCCCATCCAAGCAGCCTCTTTGCTTTCGAAATATCCGGACATCGCTGCTTTGGGTCATCCTGCGGCAGCGCTTCGAACTTGATCTGGCTCGTCGACCCCGTCGTCGCAATCACTTTCCGCGCACACTCCAGAATCGTGAACTCCGTCGGATTCCCAATATTCACCGGTCCATGCTCCGACTCCGAACATCGCGCCAGCCTGAGAATCCCATCCACCTCATCGCTCACGTAGCAGAAGCTGCGCGTCTGGCTTCCATCGCCATACACCGTAAGGTTTTCTCCCCGCAGCGCCTGCCACATAAAATTCGGAATCACCCGCCCGTCGTTGACCTGCATCCTCGGCCCATACGTATTGAAGATGCGCAGAATCCGTGTGTCCACATTGTGATAACGGTGATACGCCATGGTCACCGCTTCGGAAAACCGCTTCGCTTCGTCATACACCGACCGCGGCCCGATCGGATTCACATTCCCCCAATACGTCTCGGTCTGCGGATGCACCATCGGATCCCCGTAGCACTCCGATGTCGATGCCATCATGAACCTTGAGCCGCACCTCCGCGCCACTTCCAAAGCCTCAAACGTTCCATACGAGCCCACCCGCAGGGTTTCGATCCCGTGTTCGGCATAATCGACCGGGCTCGCCGGGCTCGCGAAGTGAAACACGTAATCCAACCGGCCCCAGTCGGCGGGATAGCAAACATCTTTTTCCACAAATTCAAACCGCGAGTCGTTGCGCAAATGCTCAATGTTCGCCAGGCGCCCCGTCAACAGATTGTCGGCCGCGACCACGGCATAGCCCTCGCCCAGCAGCCCATCGCACAAATGCGATCCCAAAAAGCCCGCCCCTCCTGTGACCAGCGCTCGTTGTGTGTTCACGGCTCGCGTGTTCATGAGTTGCGTATTCACGATTTCAGGCGCGTTCGCTTTTCTTCGGACGCGTCCCGGCCGTCAGTTCCTCTGTCAAGGCCGCCGGACGCCCCACACTGTAATAAGAGAACCCGTGCTCCACCATCACCGCCGGATCATACAGGTTCCGCCCATCCAGCACGATCGGATACTTCACCAGCGTGCGCAGACGGTCCAGATCAAGCGCCGCGAATTCTTCCCACTCCGTCAGAATCAGCAGCGCGTCCGCGCCCGTCGCCGCCTCATACGCATCCGACGCGAACTCGACACCCGACTTCAATACTTCTTTCGCCCTCTCCATCGCCGCCGGATCGTAGGCGCGAATGCGGCAGCCCTCCCGCAGAAGTTCCTGCACCAGCAGCATCGCCGGAGACTCCCGAATATCGTCAGTCCCGCCCTTGAACGCGAGGCCGAGCACGCCCAGTCGCTTGCCCCGGAAAGTCCACAGCACGCCCCGCACCTTGCGCAAGAACCGGTGCCGCTGATCTTCATTAATACGAATCACTTCTTCCAGCAGCCGGAAGTCGTACCCGTTCTCCTTCGCGACCGCCCGGAACGCCATCAGATCCTTCGGAAAGCACGACCCTCCATATCCGATTCCCGGATTCAGGAATCGCGGTCCGATCCGCGAATCCGTCCCAACTCCATCGCACACTTGCTGCACGTCCGCCCCCACCGATTCGCAGATCGACGCCACCGCATTGATAAAAGAAATCTTCATCGCCAGAAATGCGTTGGAAGCGTGCTTGATCAGTTCCGCGCTCTGCGTGCTGGTCACGATCAGCCGTGGCGGCGCTTCGCCTGAGGCCGCATCGGGACGAGGAATCGCATCCCCGCGCCCGCAATACCATCCGCTGGTCAGCGGCCCGTAGAGCTGGCGCATCACCTCCGCGGCCCGATCGCTCTCCACTCCCACCACGATGCGGTCGGGATAGAGAAAATCAGTAACCCCCGTCCCCTCTCGCAGAAATTCCGGATTCGAAGCCACATCGAAGTGCGACGGATCGGCCCCGTCCCGCATCATGATGGTCCGGATCCACCGGCTCGTATAGACCGGAACCGTGCTCTTCTCCACCACCACCTTGTACCCGTCGACGCCTCCGGAGATTTCCCGCGCCACCGACTCTACATAGGAAAGATCAGCGTCCCCGCTTTCGGTCGGCGGTGTCCCGACCGCGATGAACACGACCGCGCTCTCCCGCGTGGCCGCCTGCAAGTCGCCCGAGAACTTGATGTGCTGTCCCCGGTGCCGCGCCAGCAGTTCGGGCAGAAAGTTTTCATGAATCGGTACCTCGCCGTTCCGCAGCGCGGCGAGTTTCTTCTCATCGTTATCGACCAGTACAACCTCGTGTCCTAAATCCGCAAAACACACTCCCGTTACCAATCCGACATATCCGGAACCGACCACTGCGATGCGCATAGCGAGCTTTCTCCTTGAATCTGCATTTGCACCTCCGGCTCGTCGGTGTGCACTTCTTAATGTAGCAGCCTTCCCACCCTTGACAGCGTCTCTATCGTCAGTGCCGCATTCACCAAACCCAGGAATGGGAATTCGAATCTCACAAGAAAACGGTGACCGCCATCACCCCCGCAAAGTCCGCGAGCCGGCGTGTGGACCTCCGAAGGTAACCATCACAGCAGGGAAGCGCCTCCTACCCCTCCCTGGAGAACGGCTAAACTACAAAGGCCGACTCTTAATGACGAAATTTGCTGCCATTTTGTTCTTTTGCGCGATGCCGCTCTTTTGCCAGAGTAATAGCGGCGAATTACGCCTCAAAGTGACCGATCCAGTCGGGCTGGCAGTGAAAACGACAGTTCAGATCAGCAGCAAGGCGAATGGTTACCGAAATACTCTGGCAACGAGCGACGAGGGTCGCTTGAATGTGCAGCGCCTGCCTTACGGCATCTATCAGCTTGAAATTGAGCAACCTGGCTTCGCGGGAATATCCGAATCTGTTGACATTCATTCCTCAATTCCGACCGAATACACAGTCCAACTCAAGCTGCCATCGGTGAACCAGGCGCTGACTGTGAGTGCGACCAATACTTTGATCAATCCCGATCAAGCCGGCGCCGTTAATCAGATTGGCTCCGACGTCATCCAAAACCGGCTCAGCTCGATCCCGGGCCGTTCCCTGCAGGATCTGGTGAATTCGCAGCCCGGCTGGCTGTACGAGGGAAATGCCGTGCTCCATCCGCGCGGCTCGGAATATCAAACCCAGTTTGTGGTCGACGGGATCCCGCTGACCGACAATCGTTCGCCGAGCTTCGGACCGGCGATTGACGCGGACGACATGCAATCGCTGAGCATCTATACCGCGGGCATTCCCGCGGAATACGGCAGAAAAATGGGAGGCGTGGTCGAGGTGAACACTCTGCAGGATGCGCAGCCAGGTTTCCACGGCCAGCTAGTGCTTTCCGGCGGCAGCTTTGATGCGGCCGCCGCTGCGGCACAAGGGCAGTACGTCTGGGGGAAGAATACGTTTGGCGCCAGCGCCAGCGGCAGCATGACGGACCACTATCTCAATCCCGTGGTTCCGCAAAACTTCACGAATGCGGGTACGCTGGGTGACTTTTCGGTGAATTACGAGCGCGACTTAACCACGAAGGACCGTTTGCGGTTCATCGTTCGCCACGAACTCGCACGTTATGAAATTCCCAATGAGCAAGTGCAAGAGAACCCGCAACTCCTGCCGACGATTGGCCAGCCTGCGCCTCCGCCGGGGACTCCCCCTCAGCTCCAGTCCGCAGACAATTTCGAGACGATGGGAAGCGTCTCCTATCAGCACATTCTCTCGCCCAACGTTCTCGTCGATGTCCGCGGCATGGTCCGCAACAACTCCAACGACTTCCATTCCAGCCCCTCCTCCTGGCCCATAATTGTCTACCAGCACAATGACTTTAAAGAAGGATATTTCAAGAGCTCTGCCTCCATTCACCACGGCCATCACGAATGGAAAGCTGGCATCGAATCCAACAATATCTTCCTCCACGAAAACTACAGAGACATCATCACCGCCGATCAGACTCCGAATCCGATTACCGGTACGTGTTTCCCTTTCGACTGCGACACCGCTCCCAACTTAAGTTTTCTTGGCAGCCGTCCCGGCATCGAACAAGCCGTTTTCATTCAGGACCTCATCCACTTCGGCAACTGGAACATCAACGCCGGCCTGCGCTGGGACCACTACCAATTACTTCTCAATCAAAACGCCGTCAGCCCGCGTTTCGCCCTGGCCCATTATTTTCCCACGGCTAATTTGGTGGTCCACTTCTCCTACGACCGCATCTTTCAAACCCCGTCGTTCGAGAACATCCTGCTCGCCAGCTCTACCCAGGTGCAATCCTTCGAATCGACCGTTCTGCGGCTGCCAGTGCAACCTTCGCACGGCAACTATTTCGAAATCGGCGCCAGCAAAAGCTTTTTCAACCAATTCCGCTTCGACGCTAACGTTTTCCGCCGCGCCGACAACAACTACGCCGACGACGACCAAATTCTTAACACCAGCATCAGCTTCCCCATCGCATTCGAAAAAGCCATCCTCTACGGCGCTGAAGGCAAGCTCGAACTGCCGCACTGGAAGTGCTTCTCCGGCTTCTTCAGCGAATCCTACATCGTCGGCAATGCCTGGTTTCCCGTAACCGGCGGTCTTTTACTCGGCGAGGAAAACACCGTCGCTGCTACGACACTCACGGGCCATTTCCCCGACTCGCAGGACCAGCGCCACAGCCTTCGCGGGCGTCTTCGCTACCAGGTGAAGCCGCGCTTCTGGATCGCAGGCGGAATTCAATACGACACCGGGCTGCCCTTCGATATCAACAGCACCCCACAACAGGCGCTTGCCGAATACGGTCAGCAGGTGATTGATCGAATCAACTTTGCTCGAGGCCGCATCTATCCTGCTTTTCAGGTCAATGCTTCGGCGGGCGCGGATGTCTATAAGTCGGAGAGTCTGAATATGCGGTTCCAGATCGATGGACAGAACCTTACCAACATTCTTAACGTCATCGACTTCGGGGGTCTTTTCTCCGGCAACGCCATCGGGCCGTCCCGGAGCGTGGCCATGCGCCTCACCTCTACCTTCTAGCGCAAAACTGGCTGAACGGGAACTGGGCGTTCCGCGGGCGGCCAGTTACCGGTTGCATATCGCTCCAACCCGAGTGTAAAGTCGCCGATACGGTGCCGCCGGGCACGGCGTCGGGTCATGCGGATCGTACCACCCGCGGAAGGGGGATTAGCGATGCCTACAGCGATTCCACTCCAAGTCAACGGTGAGGCAACACGGGTGACGGTCGATGATCCCGACATGCCGTTGCTCTATGCTCTGCGCGACAACCTGGGACTGCACGGGCCGCGCTTCGGTTGTGGCCTCGGGCAGTGCGGCTCCTGCACCGTGCACCTTGACGGCAGGGCGGTCCGTTCCTGCGTGACGCCGCTCTCAGCAGTCGGCAAGAAAAAGATCGTGACCCTGGAAGGCTTGGGTACACCCGACAAGTTGCATCCCGTCCAAAAAGCCTTCATCGAAGAGCAGGCCGCGCAGTGCGGATACTGCATCAACGGCATGATCATGGAGGCAGCCGCCTTTCTCGCTTCGAACAAAAGACCCAGCGATGCTCAGATCAAGCAGGCGCTCACCCACAATCTGTGTCGTTGCGGTACCCATCTGCGCATCGTGCGCGCCGTCAAGCGCGCAGCTGCCGGTGGGTGAAGGGAGGACGACCATGTTCGCAAAGCCAAGCCGCCGCGACTTCTTGAAGGGCACCGGCATCCTGCTCGTTAGCTTCTCCTTGCCCACTTTATCTAAGACAACCTTGGCCCAGAGCGGACCTCCGGCAAACACAAAGACAAAGACCGTCGCACTTGATGATGTGGATGCCTTCCTGGCGATCGACCCCAGCGGCGGTGTGACGCTTTATTCCGGCAAGGTCGATCTGGGCACCGGCATAGGCACGGCGTTGACCCAGATTGTGGCCGAGGAACTGGATGTGCCGCTGGCGCGGGTACACGTCATTGAGGGGGACACTGCCCTGACCCCCGCGCAGGGCAAGACCTGGGGCAGCCTCTCGATCCAAAACGGCGGCATGCAGATCCGCCAGGCTGCTGCCACCGCACGGCATGCCTTGCTGCAGGAAGCGGCAAAACGGCTTGGAGTGCCGGCCGAAGATCTCGTCGTTGAGGAAGGAACCGTGCGGTCGCGCAGCGGCGCCAAGCAGGTCAGCTATGGCGAACTGATCGGCGGCAAGACATTTTCACTGAAGCTCGACAAGCAGGCGCCGCTCAAGGACCCAGCGAGCTACAAGATCGTGGGGCAGCCAGTTCCCCGCTTCGACATCCCAGGAAAGATGACAGGCCAGTTCACCTACATGCAGGATTTCAAGGTGCCCGGCATGCTGCACGGCCGCGTAGTACGGCCGGCGTCCATCGGCTCAACTTTGCTGGGCGTAGATGAGAGCTCGGTCAAAGACGTTCCCGGCTTGGTCAAGGTTGTGCGCCAGGGCAACTTCCTCGGGGTGGTGGCCGAGAGCGAGTGGGGCGCCATCCGCGCGGCGCAGAAACTTAAGGTGACGTGGTCCAACTGGGAGGGCTTGCCGGAGCAAAGCAAACTGTGGGAGTATGTCCGCGCCACCAAGGTCAGCAAGGACGATGTCACCAGCAACGTCGGCAACGCCGAGCCGGCGCTCGAACAGGCCGCCAAACGGCTCAACGCGACCTACAATTTCGCCGTCCACACGCACGGCTCCATGGGGCCTTCCTGTGCCGTTGCGGAAATCAAGGACGGCAAGCTCAGCTGCTGGTCCTCCAGCCAGGCGACGCATGATCTGCGCCAGCAACTCGCGGCCATGCTCTCCATGCCGGACACCGACGTGCGCGCTATCTACCTCGAAGGCTCCGGCTGTTACGGGCGCAACGGCCATGAAGACGCGGCCGCCGACGCCGTCTTACTCGCGCGTGCCGTGGAGCGGCCAGTGCGCGTGCAGTGGATGCGCGCGGACGAGCATGGCTGGGATCCAAAAGGGCCACCGACGCTGATGGACCTGCAGGCTGGACTCGACGCGACCGGCAACGTCATCGCCTGGTATTCCCAGCTCTACGTCCCTGAAGGCGCGATCGGCAACGTCAAGCTAGTGGCAGCGGAACTGGCCGGTCTGCCGCATGAAACCGGGATGGTTCCCGGCAACGTCATCCAAAACACCGCCATACCTTACACTTTCCCCAACGTGCGCACAGTAGCGCACCGGCTGGCTGAGACCCCGTTCCGTCCCTCCTGGATTCGCGCCCCGGGGCGCATGCAGAACACTTTCTGCAATGAATCGTTCATGGATGAGCTCGCCGCCGCGGTCGGCGCCGATCCGCTGGAGTTCCGGCTGCGTTACCTGAACGATCCGCGCGGTGTCGATTTGTTGAAGCGGCTGGCCAGCTTCGCCCAGTGGCAGAGCCGCAAGTCGCCGAAGCAAAAGGGTGGCGACGTCGCCACCGGCCGCGGCCTTACCTACGTCAAGTATGAGCTTGCTCGTACTTATGTAGGGGCGGTCGCCGACGTGGAGGTGAACCGCAAGAGCGGCGAAATCCGCGTTAAGCATTTTGCCGTCGTGCAGGATTGTGGGCAGATCATCAACCCCGACGGCGTAAAGAATCAGGTCGAAGGCAACGTGACCCAGACCGTCAGCCGCGTACTGAAGGAGGAGGTCACGTTCGACCGCTCGCGGGTGACCAGCCTCAACTGGGCAAGCTACCCGATCTTGACCTTCCCGGAGATGCCGGACGTGGACATCGACCTGATCGACCGGCCGACGGAGAAGCCCTGGGGCGTGGGCGAGCCGTCCGCTGCCGTTGTGCCCTCCGCCATTTCGAACGCGGTGTTCGATGCGGTGGGGGTGAGGCTGCGCTCGGTGCCCTTCACCCCGGCCAGGGTGCGTGCCGCCATCGAGAGCGCCTGAGGTGCGAAGTCTGGTCATTTCTCGGGTCGACTTCACGTTCGATTCCCTGCGCTCCGGCGTTACGCCGAGTTGGTGCGCAAAGTCGGCATCCCACAACAGTGACGTTGGCGGCACTTTTCCCCCAACTCCGCCTTCGCACTCTTGATTGCGGAAATCGGGCGCTTTGCGAAGTTTGAGATCTCAGCCGAAGAGTTTAATAATGGCCTGATCGTCGGGCACCCAGCCAATGAAGAAACTTCCGCGAAAGGCTCGCAGCCGCACGGGAAAACCGGATCGGCTTTCATCCCACCGGGTGTCGGCAACGGAAGACCGGCGCCGGCCTCGTTTCTCCCGGGAGCTTTCCGTGCTTTACGAAGACGATGCCGTGGTCGTTCTCGACAAACCGGCCGGACTCCTGGCTGTGCCGATTAAGGGCTCCGATACTCCGTCCGCCTTGTCTCTGCTTGTCGCAAAACTCAAATTGAAGAGACAACGAGCCTTGGTCGTGCATCGCATCGATCGGTTTGCTTCCGGGGCCCTGCTGTTTGCCAAGACCGCTCCGGATCGAGATGCGCTGGTGCGACAGTTTCTCGCTCATACTCCGGTAAGGAAATATCTCGCGGTACTGCGCGGCCGTCTCGGCAGTGAGGCAGGGACGCTCGTGCATTATTTTAGACGGGAAGGAATGTTCCAACAGTTGCGCACGGCGAGAGACCCGCGGGCGGCTCGCGCCGAACTTCGATACTCCGTCGAACGCCTCTTTGCGGATGCTTCGCTCATCCGGGTTGAGCTGGTGACAGGATTGCAGAATCAGATCCGAGCGCAATTTTCGGCGATGGGCCACCCCCTTATCGGCGATAGAAAGTATCACCGGGCGGAATCGTCGGAGCAGCTAATCGATCGAGTTGCTCTTCATGCCGCATATCTTCAGTTCGTCCATCCGCGCTCGGGGGAGAGTGTCGCGATTGATTGCAAGTTGCCCCCGGATTTTCAGCATTTGGTTCGAGAATTATCGCGATCAAGCCGTGCGCGCCGATGATACAAGTAAGACACAAGGATGATTCAAGATAGGTGCTGGGACCAAGGTGTGTCGCCACAGAATGCCAAGGTTACGCAAAGTCCTGCTTGCCTGATGTGTAATCTCCCGCCGTCTAACAAGCTGGCTGCGGTTGACCAGTTCACATTGGAGGCAAGTCCTACAGAAAGCGCAACTGACAGCGAGTAATGTAGCTGTGCCCTGACGCTGTAGAATGCATGCATTACAACTCCCTGCCCGGATGGCGAAACTGGCAGACGCACGGGACTTAAAATCCCGGGTCCATAACAGGACGTGACGGTTCGATTCCGTCTCCGGGCACCATCTAACTCGTTGCTGCCATTTCAGTTCAGCCTCGCCTTCATCGCCTCGGCTTTCCACATGGGAGCTAGAGGCGGAATCAGGGCTGAAATCGTGGCTGTTTTCGAAAGTGGCCTGCCGAGAATTTTCGCGACGTTGCTACGCAGGTTTCTCGACCGCAACCTTCTGATCGGACTGGGGAGACAATCGCGTATCGGCGGAACATGGCGGCCGTCTTCCAGCCTTCCCGAGGCGGCGTGCAGCAGATCGTGGAACTCCAGATTCGAGACGACCTGGTTGTTCGGGTCCAGAATCAATTTCAACTGGTCCTGCACACGCTGAGAGATCAAGAAGTTCACTGCAGCATCGAGCCTTGGGCATTCCGCGTTCCCGGACACAGGTGATTTCAGCCGGCAGGGACTTGTGGGCCGGTTGACGCCGCAGTTTCGAGACCTCGGACCAGAGACAGCATCCCTTCGCCGGCTATGGATTCGTGCGCACATTTGACACCATGCTTATCGAGCCTCCTATTTACTTGACGGCGCTGATGCAGGATTTTCTTATGGCTGGAGGCAAGGTTCAGGTACGCGAGGTTCACGAAACTGCAGAGCTCAGCCGGTTACCAGAGAGATTGGTCTTCAACTGCACAGGATTGGGCGCGAAGGTGTTGTTTAAGGACGAGGAACTGCCTCCGGTAAAAGGGCAGCTAACTTTTCTGTTGCCACAGCCGGAGATTGAGTACTCGGTCATTCCCGGAGACCTGTATATGTTTTCGCGACATGATGGAATTGTGTTGGGCGGTACGCATGATGAAGGGGTCTGGCCACTGGACGTAGACAACCAGGTGCGCGACCAGATCGTCGCCAAGCACAAAGAGTTCTTCGACAGCATGCGCGTGCGTTAAATCGACATTCTGGATTGCAAATATTGCTCCTCGTTGGATGGCGTAACATTCCGATTTCACTCATTGATCCCCGACCCGGAGTTTTGAGTGAGCGCGCGTCGGCTATTGCCGCTGAGGATAGAAGTGGACAGTCTCTCGCTTCGTCTTCGGGTCGTAGTGGGTGTAAGTGACGGGGTGGTCGCCGACGGCGATCGGTTCAACGTCGGCGGGGATGATCCAGATTTTGTCGGGGTCGATGACGATGCTGTTGTCGTAGAGGATCGTCTGGCGATCAAACTTGGCTTTGCACTCGTCGCGCTCTTCGGTTGCAGTCTGCAATGCGGCCTTCGTGGTTTCCAATTGAGCTTGCACCGGGTTCTTTGCCAGTTCAGCGGAGAGTTTCTGTTTCGCCGCTTTTTCAGCGGACTCAGCCGCAGCACGCTTCGCACTGGGTATGAGGAGCATGTAGAAAATCAGAATCGTGACGAAGCAGCCTGCCGCGAACCAGAGCACGTATTTCTGCCACGGGCTTTTTTCCATGACATCGGTGGTTCCACTGGTTTCAAACATTTCCGCCTCCCTCGGCCATGAGGATTGGACTCCTCCGAGCCAGTCTATACCGCAAAGCCGGAAAAGGTTTTTCGATGGTTGGCGTAACACGATTATACTAATTGTGAGTTCGCCGAGTGGGTAGCGTTCGAAAATCAGGTGTTAGCTGACGAGTTTTTCCTCCCAATCCAGCCACTTGGAATCAACGACCTGCAGGAGCGGACGGAGAGACCTTTCTTGAACGCGGCTGGATAGCCTGGTAAAGAGTGCCGATACCGACGCCGAGCTTTTCTGAGATCGTGCGCCAGGAAGCGCCCGAGGCGCGAGGTGAAGCTGTCCTGCGGGCATCCACAACAACTCGTATCAGGGCATCGCTTCAGCGATGCCGAAAACTTCAAGATTAAACCGCCCCTTCAGGGGCTGTGCGCCGGACTCGCGCCGTGTCATTGACGTGAAGTTTACGAAACCCTGGCTCGCTTACGGTCTCCCCACACCCATGTACTGGAATCCCATGGCGCGCAGGCGCGACGAGTCGAGCAGGTTCTTGGTGTCGATGATGATCGGCCGTCTCACCAGGTGGCGGATTTTGGCGAAATCGAGCGTACGGAACTCAGGCCAGCCCGTGGCGACGATCAGGGCATCCACTCCTTCGCAAGCTCCGTAGGCGGATTCGCAGTATTTCACCATGCCGTTCAGTTGCAGGCGCGCATCGGGAATCGCCACTGGATCGTAAGCCCGTACGCGAGCTCCCCCGGCGAGCAAGTTCTGCGCCAGTTGAACGGAAGCCGATCCCGCCACTGAGTTGGTGTTCGGCTTGAACGCCAGCCCGAGAATGCCGACGTCCTTGTTCTGCACGGTGTCGAGCGCAGCGGCCACTTTCTGCAAAAGCCGGTCCGCGAGGTTCATGTTCACTTGGCGGGCAGCATTCAGCACTTTCAGGTCGACATGGTTCTCTCGTGCCAGACCGGTGATCGACTCCATGTCAGTCTCGGCAAAAATTCCACCCATGCCGGCGCCTGGTTGCAGGCAGCGCGGCGCAATTTTCTTGTCCAGCCCCAGGGCGAGTGACAGGCTGACGGCATCGGCGTTCACATGTTCGCACAGGCTCGCAATTTCATTGATGAACGAAATCTTGGTCGCCACAAACGCCGTGGTGGCTTCGCGCGCCAACTCCGCCGTTTCGTAGTTCGTGACCAGCACGGGAACCCCGCGCATCACCAGCGGATGAAAAATCTGCTTCAGGGTAGAGACCGCTTCGCTCGAAGGCGTTCCGAGAATGATGCGGTCGGGCCAGTTGAAGTCTTCGACCGCACAACCGTTGGTGAAGAACATCGGTTGGCACACCAGCAGGCTCTTCAGCCCTTTGTCTTGCAGAGCTTTTTCAATCTTCCTGGTCGCACCCACGCGATCGGGCGTAACGATCGACAGCACCTGGAAGCGGCCCGCCGCGGTCGACAAGCGGATTACGAGTTCTTCCAGTCCATGGGCGGAATCTTCGGCGAGAAAAATTACCTGCGTTTTGCGTGCCAGTTCTTCCGGGTCCGCCGAGTACACCAGCCGTCCCGAACGCACGTTGCGTCGAATCACTTCCTGAAGATTTTTTTCGAAAAAGGGTATGTTGCCGCGGGCAACTTCCATGATGCGCGAGCTGTCGGCATGACAGCACCAAACCGGCGTGCCGAAGTCAGCGAGGCAGGCGGAGATTACAGTTGCGAGATAGCCGGATCCATAAACCCCAATTTGCATATTCTCTCTTCCGATCAAACCCGCAGCCTGGGATCCGGCGCTTGCTGTGCAGCCCGTTGAATCAATGGTAATACCGCCAATGGACTTGGCAACGGCCAGAAAGTACATGTCCTGTCGAATCGGCGAAACTGGCCGCTAGTTGCGGGTTTTCAGGGGTTGTTGCGGACTGGACTATGGACCTTGGTGCGGATCATGGTGCGATCCCGGCCGGCCTACGACTTTGAGGACAATTGGCCGTGTCCCAACGGCAGCAGCGCCACATCTTGCCAGCAATCGCCACTCTCGCGGACGAACATCAATTCCTCCAGATGGATCTGGCGTTTGCCCGGAAACGCCGCCCAGCGCTCCCGCGCGAGCCCGCATGCCGCACGCGCCTGCTCATCCTGTTCCGTCTTCAAAATCGTGAGATGCGGAATATAGGGCCAACTCTCTTCGCAGCGCAATCCTCCGCCGCAGAGTTGATCGTGCAGTTCACGCATCCGATAAGCAGCTCGCTTTACCTGGATGAAAACCGTCGGAGTCGTCGGCAGAAATGTTTCCACGTCTCCCAGTTCGACGCTGAAGGGAACGACGCGGCCACAAGCCTCTTCCAGAAATTCCAGTGCGGCCGCTTCGGTTCCCTCCAGTTCCCGCGGAGGAAGAATGGTGAGATGGGCCGGCATGTGAGCC
This sequence comes from uncultured Acidobacteriaceae bacterium, assembly GCA_963779995.1. Classification (GTDB taxonomy): domain Bacteria; phylum Acidobacteriota; class Terriglobia; order Terriglobales; family Acidobacteriaceae; genus Acidiflorens. Next base: position 79,328 of record CAVZZY010000009.1, read on the forward strand.
AGAGTCGGGTGGAGTTCCTGGCGCAGTTGTTCCACAAACTCGCCAACCGGATTACGGACGTAGGTCACCAACGCGTAGCGTGAACTGGGCATTTCTTCCGAGGCAAAATTATAGCCCGAGCGCGGCCTGCAGGGGCACCTTTAGGGAGTGTCACGAAGGTCACCCGCATCCCATCAGCATATAATCGAATCGCATTCGGGGCGTAGTGCAAACCTGACAGCGCACCTGCCGATTCTTCGCGTGCTATCCTTGAGGTTCTATAGTGAAAATTTTTCTTATCATTCTGGGTGTTGTCATGGCAACGGCGGTGGTGCTCCTGCTAGCGCTCTCGGCCACGCCAGTTGTCCATCTGCAGACCCAAGTGACCGCCCTAGGCGTGGCGACCCCGCTCACCCTCCAGGTTAGCGATCCGCACGGGATCCGCGAGGCTGTGGTGTCTGTGGAGCAGAACGGCCAGCGTTACAGCGCCTGGGAAACCAAACAGCCGGCACGACGCATCTTCTGGCAGCAAGCGGTTCCAGACAGTGTCTGGAACTTTGTGGCGGGAACCAAAACCATGCCGCAACTCAAAGACGGTAAGGCACAACTGATCGTCGAAGTCGTGTCCAACGACTTTCTTGGCAAAACGGCGCGGTTAGAGCGGGACGTAACGGTGGTGACGCAACCTCCCGTACTCACTGTCGATTCCGATCAGCACTACCTTTATCTGGGCATGGCCGATCTGGTGACGTTCAGCGTTGCAGGTTATTCGACCGAAGCGGGTGTGCGGGTTGGCGACGAAACGTTCCGCAGCTGGCCCATGCCTGACGGCAAGCCTGGGCTCTTTTCATTGTTCGCCTTTGCGTGGAGCATGCCTCCGGACACAGTGCCGCTGGTCTACGCAACCAACCCGGCGGGCAACGAAGTCACTGCACCGATGACGTTCCAGTTTCCCAAGAAAGAGCAGCCGAAATATCGGGTGCGCGATTTGCAGCTCGACGATCGTTTCGTCCAAAAGGTCATTGGCGAGCTGGACCCGAATGGCTCGGGCGACCCGATTGCGCGTTTCGTGAAAATCAACAGCGAAATGCGGCGGGCAAACAACAAGACTTTGGCTGACCTGCGTTTCAAGACCGAGGGCCGGTTCCTCTGGTCACAGCCCTTTTTGCAACAACACAACTCCAAGGTGGAATCCAGTTTCGCCGACGAGCGGAACTACATTTACCAGGGAAAGAAGATCGATCAGCAGGTTCACTTGGGCTACGATCTTTCCATCACGCAGCACGTGGGCGTGGAGGCGTCGAACGATGGTCGTGTAGTGTATGCGGCGCCGCTCGGCATCTACGGCAATTGCATTGTGGTCGACCACGGCTATGGCCTGCAGACTATCTATGGCCACTTGAGTGAAATTGCGGTCCACGAGGGCGACATGGTGAAACGCGGCCAGATCATGGGCAAGAGCGGCCAAACCGGCATGGCGGGGGGCGACCACATTCACTTCAGCATGCAACTGGAAGGTGTTCAGATCGATCCCAAGGAGTGGTGGGATGGCCATTGGATCAAGGATCATGTTGCAAAACGCGTGAGCCTGGCTGGCTTCAACAATTGATTGCCATTTCTGTGACTGCCGATTATGTTGCCCTGTTTGTCTGCCCAAGTAGTAAAAGCCCTTGCCATGGTGTCAAATAGCCGTCAGGGTCGAGCTTCTGCGTGGACCTGGTCAAGAGAGAGACTCTGAAGGAATGAGCAGCGCCATAAAATCTGCCGACGCTACGCCTCCTCCGCTAATGGAAGAAGAGATCGCTCGCCGCGTGGCCGCCGAAAGGTTGCGACTGGTACGAGCCGCAGGGCTCCCCGAGAAACCCATCGAGCACTTTCACCGCCCCACGGAACGGCTCTTCACCGCAGAAGAACGCGACCGGGTAACCATTCTTTTCGGGGGCTTTACCTGGAAACACGAGCGCTTTATCGAGGCCGTGTTTCGCGGCTGCGGCTATCACTGCCAGATGTTGCCTAACCCCGACGTGGCCGCCTTCCAGACGGGCAAGGAGTATGGCAACAACGGGCAGTGTAATCCTACTTACTTTACAGTCGGCAACCTCATCGAATTCCTGCGGTCATTGGAGGCTCGCGGTCTCTCGCGCCAGGAAATCATCGACAACTACGTCTTTTTCACCGCGGGCTCGTGTGGACCTTGCCGCTTCGGCATGTACGAGTCCGAGTACCGAATGGCGCTTGACAATGCTGGCTTCGGGGGTTTCCGGGTCCTGCTTTTCCAGCAGGACCATGGCGTCAAGGCGGCATCGGGCAACCCTGGGCTGAAGTTCTCCGCAGACCTCGGCATGGGGCAGCTCAATGCGCTGAACCTGGGCGATGTGGTCAACGACATGGTTTACCAGATCCGGCCTTACGAGGTTGCTCCGGGTGCAACTGGCCAGGCAATCAAAGAAGTCGTGGATCAGCTCAGCGATTTTCTGGAGAACCGGAAGCGTTACGAAATCCTGGAGAGCACGCCGGGATGGATTTCGCGGCGCCTGGCCCGGAACAAGAAGCTCAAAGATATCTGCAACACGCTGGGCAAGGTCTTGAACCACCTCTACGCCGAGGACTTCCTCAAAGTTATGCACCTCGCCCGGGAGCGCCTGAACCAAGTCGAAGTGGACCGCACACGGGTAAAGCCCATCGTCAAGGTCACGGGTGAGTTTTGGGCACAACTCACCGAAGGCGACGGGAACTTCAACATGTTTACCTTTCTGGAGCAGGAAGGCGCTCAGGTGGAGGTGGAACCAATCGGCTGCTGGGTCACCTATCTCCTGTATCAGGCTCGGGCCAACACGGACGCGAAAAAAGGGCTCGATGCCCCCTATCCCGACGCGCGCTGGTGGGAATTGAAGCAGCAACTCGCCAACGAGTGGAAATTCCGTAAAAAGTGGCTGCTGTTGCGGCTGAGCGAAGGCATCTGGAATCGCCAGTATGCGCGCACCGCCCGCCACCTGGGCGGACTCACGCACCGTCTTGTTTCACAGCGCGATCTGGCCCGCGTGGCGCATCCCTTTTACCACTCGCTTGCCCGTGGCGGCGAAGGGCATCTCGAGGTTGGGAAGAACGTCTACTACACCACGCGCCACCTGTGTCACATGGTGCTGGCTGTGAAGCCATTCGGTTGTATGCCCTCTTCACAATCCGATGGCGTGCAGTCCGCCGTGGTGAACCGTTTCCGGGAAATGATCTTCCTGCCCATCGAAACTTCGGGGGAGGGAGAGATCAACGCGCACAGCCGGGTGCAGATGGCGCTGGGCGAAGCCAAGATCAAGGCCAAGGCGGAGTTCGAGCAGGCACTGGCGTCCACGGGCAAGAAGCTCGATGAGATCAAGGCATACATCGCCGAGCATCGGCAACTCCGGAGTCCGCTTTATCCGGTTCCGCGCCGCCGAGGCATAGCTGGGGTTGCGGCCAACTTTGTTTTGCACGTTGGCAACCTGATGGATGGCAATGCACGCCTCGGCAACCTGCCGGGTGAGATTTGAAGAGCCCAGGAGATTCTGTGGGTACGTCCGAACAACCCGCCGGTGGTGGCATCCGCTATCTCGTGGGCGTGGACGTCGGGTCCACCACGGTTAAGGCCGTGGTCATGGAAGTCGGAACCATGGAAGTCGGCATCAGCGAAGTCGGAACCAGCGAAGTGGGGACCGATCGCATTCTCTGGCAGGACTACCAGCGCCATGACGCACACCAAGCCGAGAAGCTCCTGGAATTTCTTCAGAGCATGGAAGTCGAAGTCGGCATCGCTCCCGGTAACTGCCGCATGTTCATCACCGGTTCCGGCGGCAATGCACTCAGCACTCTGATCGGCGCGAAGTTCGTACAGGAGGTGAACGCTGTCGCACTCGCGGTGGAGAAGCTCCATCCGGAGGTGAACTCGGTCATCGAACTGGGCGGTCAGGATGCCAAAGTCATCATTTTCAAAGAGGATGGCGAAAACGGCCGCAGGAAGAAGATCCCTTCGATGAACGACAAGTGCGCGGGCGGCACCGGCGCGGTCATCGACAAAATCAACGCCAAGCTGAAGATCCCGCCCGACGAACTGTGCAACCAGGGCTACAAGGGGATCAAGATCCATCCGGTCGCAGGCAAGTGCGGCGTTTTCGCTGAGACCGACATCAATGGCCTGCAGAAGCAGGGCATCCCGGCCGACGAACTGATGGCCTCGCTTTTCGACGCCATTGTGCTGCAGAACCTCACCGTCCTCACGCGCGGTCACACGCTGCGCCCGCACGTGCTGCTTTTGGGAGGGCCGAACACTTTTGTTCGCGGCATGCGCGAGGCATGGCAGCACAACATCCCGCTTCTTTGGGAAGAGCGCGGGATCAAGCTGCCGCCGGATGTTACTCCCGAAGACGCGATTAAGACTCCGGAGAACGCTCTGTATTTTGCGGCCATCGGCGCTGTGGAATTCGGCAAAGGGGAAGACGCGGGGATTGGGCAGTATCTCGGGACACAGAATCTTGAGCGCTACATCTACGAAGGACGCCGGCAGGGAAAAGCGGATTCCGGCAACTGTGGGTTGAGCACTTCGAAGAAAGAATTGGAAGAGTTCAAAGCCAAATACTGGCGGCCAAAATTCGTTCCGGCGACCTTTCAGCCCGGGGAGCGAGTCCAGGCTTTTATCGGCCTCGACGGCGGTTCGACTTCCACCAAAGCGGTGCTGTTGTCGGAGCACGGCGATGTTCTCTCGAAAGCCTATCAACTTTCAAAGGGCAATCCTATACAGGACACCATTGACCTCTTCGAGAATCTGCGCCAGCAGGTGGAAACCCAGGGTGCGATCCTGGAAGTTCGCGGCGTAGGCACGACCGGCTACGCCAAGGACACCCTGCAACGCGTGTTGAAGGCCGACGTTGCTTTGGTCGAAACGGTGGCGCACACCGAGTCGGCCGTACGCTTCTACCACGATCCGCACGTCATCGTCGATGTTGGCGGGCAGGACATCAAGATGATCGTCCTCAAGAATGGCCGCGTTAAAGACTTCAAGCTCAACACACAGTGCTCCGCGGGCAACGGCTATTTTCTGCAATCCACGGCGGAAGGATTTGGCATTCCGGTGGAGAACTATGCGGACGTGGCTTTCGCCGCCAACGCCATGCCTGTCTTCGGCTACGGTTGCGCGGTGTTCCTGCAGTCCGACATCGTCAATTTCCAGCGCCAGGGCTGGCGGCCGGAAGAAATCCTGGCCGGCTTGGCGACGGTGCTGCCCAGGAATGTTTTCTTGTATGTCGCCAAGGTGCCAAGCCTCGCTGCGCTGGGCACGCGGTTCATTCTGCAGGGCGGTACGCAGAACAATCTTGCCGCGGTTAAGGCGCAGGTGGATTTTCTGCGCGCCAGCTTCCGCTCCACAGGGAAAGAACCGGAGATTTTTGTCCACCAGCACTGCGGCGAATCGGGAGCGATCGGCGCCGGCATCGAAGCCATCCGCCTGTGGCGCAATGGGCACTCCACCACCTTCATTGGACTGGACGCCGTCCGCAAGATCAGCTACCGCACTACGCACAGCGAAGACACGCGCTGCCACTTCTGCAAAAATGCCTGCCTGCGAACTTTCCTCGATGTGCAAACTGGAAATGTGCAGGCCGGAAATGTGCAGGCCGGAAATGGCAAGACCGGATTCGCGGAAGGCTGGGCGCAACCGTCTTTGCGCACCTCTTTCCAGACCAAGGTTGCGCTCCAGCCGGGGGAGCAGCGCATGATTATCGCCACCTGTGAAAAAGGCGCGGTGGAAGATGTCGAAACCATGCGCGGCATCAAGGCCAATCTCGACGCCACCAAGGCCGCGAACCCAAACCTGGTGGAGATTGTCGCACGCGAAGTATGGCGATCGCGCAACCCGGAAAGTGTCGCTGATCCGATCCCCGCCCATGTCTGGACGGCCGCCGCCCGCCGGCGCATGGCGCTGATGAAACAGCGCGGGCGGTTACGCATCGGCATTCCTCGCGTCCTGAACATGTATGCCTACGCGCCGCTGTTCAGGTCGTATCTGGAAAGCCTGGGCGTGGCGGCAGAGAACATCGTTTACTCGGATTTCACCAGCGGGGAGATGTACCGCGCGGGATCGAGTCGTGGTTCGATCGACCCATGCTACCCCTCAAAGATCACCATCGCGCACGTCCACAACCTTATCTTCAACAAGCACGTGCACAAGCCGCTGCAGGTGATTTTCTTCCCCATGTTCGACGTGCTGGCCTCTCCGCTCGTGAACACCAAGGGGCACAATGCCTGTCCCACAGTTTCGGTGACACCGGAGACGGTGGAAGCAGCTTACACAAAGGAAACCGACCTCTTTGCCGAACACGGCATTCGCTACGTGCACCCGCTGGTGAATCTTACAGACCACAAGCTCTTTGCGCGGCAGATGTTCCAAGCGTGGGCGCCGATTCTTGGCCTCTCGGAGGAGGAGAATGATTGCTGCCATCGAGATCGGCTACCGCGAGTTGGGAAAGTTTGAATCCAGCATTCGCCGGCGTGCTCGCAAAGTTCTCGACCAACTGGAGGCGGAACAGAAGTTAGGCATCGTCATGCTGGGACGCCCGTACCACCACGATCCCGGCATCAACCACGAGATCCTGGAGCAGTTCCAGAAGCTGGGTTACTCGATCTTCTCGCAGAGTACCTTGCCGCTGGATGAGGACCTGCTGGAGCGCCTGTTCGGCGAGGAAGTACGCGCCGGCGTAATCAGCCACCCGCTTGACATCTCCGATGTGTGGAAAACCGCCAACTCGGCCAGTTCGAACCACAAAATCTGGGCTGCCAAGTTCACTGCTCGCCATCCCAACCTGGTGGCGGTGGAGATTTCCAGCTTCAAGTGCGGCCACGACGCGCCCATTTACAGCGTGATCGAGCAAATCGTGGAGCGCTCGGGCACGCCTTTTTTCTCCTTTAAAGATCTCGACGAGAACCGGCCGGCCAATACCATTAAGCTGCGCATCGAAACCATTGATTACTTTTTGAAGCGTTACCGGGAAGACCGGTTACGCCGAAAGGAAAAGGAAGCGGATATCGAACGGCAGCTTGCAGAGTACGAGCACGGGCTACGGGAGCGCGGGATCGAGTCGGGTTTGTTCTCGAGTCTTCGGAGCCCGTGGTGAAAGTCGGGTCCGGAGCGTGCACGAGCGACACCTAATGAAAGTCTGGTGCTGTCCCGTGCCCTCTGTGGTTAAATAATCCTATGCCCTCCGACCTAAGAATACGCGTCCTCGTCGCGAAGCCTGGCCTCGACGGGCACGACCGCGGCGCCAAGGTTATCGCCCGCGCCCTCCGCGATGCCGGCATGGAGGTCATCTACACCGGCCTGCGCCAGACGCCGGAGATGGTCGTTAACGCCTCGCTCCAGGAAGACGTGCAGGTCATCGGACTCTCGATTCTTTCGGGCGCGCACAATGCGATCGTTCCGCGCGTAATGGACCTGCTGAAGCAAAACAAAATGGACGACGTGCTGGTGCTGGTCGGCGGCATCATCCCCGATCAGGATATCGAAGGCCTCAAGAAAATCGGCGTGGCCGGCATCTTCCAGCCCGGCACTCCCATGGACGACATCGTCAAGTTCATCCGCGAGCACGTGAAGCCGCACGGCGTGCCGGCGGTTTAGTTTTGCGTAGGGTCAGCCGAGGGCGGCTGTCACACGCGAGCCTCGCGTAAGATGTTCTCGTGTCTTCGCTCTTCTTCCGAGTCGATCCCGACGGTCCGGTGCGCATCCTCCGCCTCGCTTCGCCCGACGGCACCAACCGCCTCACCCGCGCCTGCGTGCTCGCACTGACCGTCGCCATCGCCGAACTGAAAAATGACCTGAAAGGCGAACTAAAGGAGCCGCTCCGCCCTCTTATCGTCGCGGGCAACCGTCAATTTTTCTCGGTCGGCGCCGACCTTAACGAAATCGCCGTACTGACCGGTCCCGAAGCCTACGAGTTCTCCGTCATGGGGCAAGCACTCATGAGCGCACTCGCCAGCTACTCCGCCCCCGTCATCGCCGCCGTCGAAGGCCACTGCATGGGCGGAGGTCTTGATCTCGCGCTCGCCTGTCATCGCCGGATCGCCGCGCCCCACGCCGTCTTCGCACATCGCGGTGCCGCTCTCGGCCTCATGACCGGATGGGGAGGCACGCAGCGCCTGCCGCGCCTGATCGGGAAGAGCAGAGCGCTGGAACTTTTCGTCGCCGCGGAGAAAGTCTCCGCTGCCCGAGCCCTCGAAATAGGAATGGTCGATGCCATCGCCGACGATCCTGTTGCCGAGGCTATGAATCAACTCGCAGCCAGATCCAGCTAGAAAGGATTCCGTGGACCACCCGTAGAGACGCGGCTTGCCGCGTCTCCTGCGTGCAACCGGGCACGTTTCTTCCGGCAGTAGCAACCGTGAACCTGCACTACAAAACCAGCGACCAACTCAGAAATGCCCACATCCACGCCAGGTTCAAGAAGCCGAGTGCCGTGACATAGAACCCGAGCTGCTTCCCATTCCAACGCTCGGCGTAAGCTCCCCAAACCAGAAACACGGGATACAGCATGAGCACATATCGCACTGCCCCTAGCAGCGGACGCCCCGTGTACATCAGCATCTGCAGAATTACCGCCAGCGCGAAGGCTCTGTCCTCAATCCGCAAGTTGGTCTGTACCTGGCGCCGCAGACTGATCGCGGCAACCACGATTACCAGGCCCAGCTTGATCGCCAGCAGCGGATCGTGCTCGGTCACGATCAACCGCAGAGCCTCCCACAACCCCCTCCACGGCGGAACCATCGCCATGCCTTGATAGAGCCGGTAAGCCTCCACCACAGAAATTCGTCCCGACCATCGCAGCCAACCCCAATAGCTCAGCAATCCGAGAGGCGTTAGCGCCACCACCAGCGACCGCACCTGCCGGCTGCGCAGCGCCATCATCGCGAGCGGAATAAAAACCAGAACACCCGAAGGTCGCGCCGATCCTGCAAGAAGCCCGCAAGCGGCCGCCGCTTCCCACCGTACTTTACGCCCAGATTCACGCCCAGATCCCCTCGCAAAGACGATCGCCCACACCACCAGCGCCAGGGTCAAGGATTCGGCGTAGCCCGAGAACAGCACGAAACTGGTCGGCCACACGCTGACTAGCAGCAGCATGCGGAGTCTTCCCACCTCTGATAATTCGCCTCCCGCCAGGCGCAGCAGGCCCCAGAAAAAAAAGAATGTCGCCACGGTGGAGACCAGAAGCGCCGCCGCCATTGCTGGTATCAACCCACCCACGAGCCGAATCGCCGCCGGATACAACGGATAATAAATCACCGCCATGGGCCGGTCGTAACCGTGCTCCGCGATGTGCAAGAACCAGAGCGTATCGAAGCGCTCCCAAATTCCAAGCAATGCGTAATGAAGACCGTGCGGCGCCGGCAAATTCTCGGTGAGCGCATTGCTGTGAATCAGCGCCGGATCCGGATGCAGAAACGGCATGAATGCTGCTGCCATCGCGGTATAAAACACGCGCAACGCCGCGGTTACTATCACCGCGATCTGCCAGTCTGGCCGGAATGCAAGCTTCCGCCGCATTTTTAGATTGTAGCGCCCGTCTCTTACCGCGCCCGGCATTCAAGATGGCCGCGTTCTTAATCGCCGCGCTCCGCCCTTCGTCCCGCTGGTATAGTAAGTTGTTTCGTAAGTGTTTCGAACTTTGTTTTGAACTCTGCCCACATGCGCGAACGTATCGATTCCACCGCTCTCACGATTAACAACGTCCTCCACAGTAAGGTTGACCCCAGCTCTCTCCGCTTCGAATCCAACATGCGTGCGCTCGCCGAGTTGGTCGCCCAGGTCCGCAACGAAGAGGAAAAAATCCGCGAAGGCGGAGGCCCTAAAGCCGCCGAAAGTCAGCACGCCAAATCGCGCCTCACCGCCCGCGAGCGCATCGCCCTCCTCGCCGATCCTGGCTCTTTCTTCGAACTCGGCCTCTATGCCGCGCACAAGATGTACGAAGAGTGGGGCGGCGCGCCCGCCGCCGGCGTTATCACTGGACTCGCTCGCATCCAGTCTCGCATGGTCATGCTCATCGTCAACGACGCCACCGTCAAGGCCGGCGCCTTCTTTCCCATGACCTCGAAAAAAGTTATCCGCGCGCAAAACATTGCCATCGAAAATCGCATCCCGACGATCTACCTCGTCGATTCCGCCGGAGTCTTCCTCCCGCTGCAAGAAGACGTTTTCCCCGACACCGACGATTTCGGCCGCGTCTTTCGCAACAACGCCGTCATGTCGGCCATGGGCATCCCGCAGATCGCGGCGATCATGGGCATGTGCGTCGCCGGCGGCGGCTATCTTCCCGTGATGTGCGACCACGTTCTCATGACCGACGGCAGCGGCCTGTTCCTCGCCGGGCCCGCGCTGGTGCAAGCCGCCATCGGCCAGAAAGTTTCCGCCGAAGAATTAGGCGGCGCCGCCATGCACTCCGCCATCAGCGGGACCGTCGACTTCCGCGAACCCAACGACGAAGCCTGCCTCGGCCGCATCCGCTCGCTCATCGAGAAATGGGGATACCGCCGCCAGTCGCTCTGGGATCGCAAAAAACCCGTGGACCCGGCAATGTCGGCCGAAGAAATTTATGGCGCCTACGATGCCTCGCCCGCGCGTCCCTACGACATGAAAGAAATTCTCGCGCGCATCGTGGATGAAAGTCGTTTCGACGAGTACAAGTCCGAGTACGGCAAAACGCTGATCTGCGGCTACGCTCGCATCGGAGGCTTCGCCGTAGGTATCGTCGCTAACCAGAAACTCCACGCGCACCAGACCGACCATGAAGGCCACAAGCGCGTCGAGTTCGGCGGCGTGATCTACACCGAGTCCGCCGAAAAAGCCGCCCGCTTCATCATGGACTGCAACCAGGACTTGATCCCGCTGGTCTTTTTCCACGACGTAAACGGATTCATGGTAGGACGCGATGCCGAGTGGAGCGGCATTATCAAGGCGGGAGCAAAAATGGTGAATGCGGTGTCGAACTCCGTCGTGCCGAAAATTGCGGTGATCGTCGGCGGTTCTTTTGGCGCCGGACACTATGCCATGTGCGGCAAAGCCTTCGATCCCCGTTTCGTCTTCGCTTGGCCCACCGCGAAATACGCGGTCATGAGCGGAGACGCCGCCGCCGGCACGCTGGTAGAAATCAAAGTGAAACAACTGGAACGCAGCGGCAAGAAGTTGAGCGAAGAAGAAAGAAAAGAACTTTTGGATTCAACGAAGAAAACCTACGAAGAGCAAACCGACCCTCGCTACGGCGCCGCGCGGCTCTGGATCGACAAGATCATTGACCCGATGGAAACACGGCAAGCGATAACCCAAGCGCTGGAAGCGGCGTCGCTGAATCCGGACGTGGCGGAGTTTAAGGTGGGAGTCTTACAAACGTAGAATCGGGTGATCGGCTGATCGGGCCATCGGGTGATCTGAAAAGCTCTAATAGCCCGATTCTCTAGGTGCTGCATGAGCGAATCCGTAAAGTTGATCGAGTGCCCCCGCGATGCCTGGCAAGGCCTCAAGGGCCAGATCCCTGCTGAGCTTAAGACCAACTATCTTCAGGCGCTGATCTCAGCTGGCTTCAAGCACATCGACGCGGTCAGCTTTGTCTCGCCCAACGCCGTCCCCCAGATGGCCGACTCCGAAGCGGTTCTGAAAGAACTCGACCCGCCCGACGACGTGGAAATCATCGGCATCGTGGTCAACGAAAAAGGCGCGCAGCGAGCGATCGCAACCGATGCGGTACGCACGCTGGGCTTCCCGTACTCGATCTCGCCAACCTTTCTGCAAAACAATCAACGGCAGACTCTGGAAGACGCTATCGAAGAACTCGAAAAGATCGAAAAGAAAGCCGACGAGGCCGGACTCAAAACCGTCGTCTACATCTCGATGGCCTTCGGCAATCCCTACGGCGATGACTGGAACGTAGATGAGGTCGTCGAAGCTGTCGGCTTGCTCGAGTTGCAGGAGATTCGCATGATCTCCCTCGCCGATACCGTAGGCGTGGCGCCGCCCGAGAAAATTCAGGAGGTCGTCTCCGCTGTGATGGCCGAGTATGGTTATCTCGAGATAGGAGTCCACTTGCACAGCCGCGCCGATCAGGCCGCCGCCAAAATCATCGCAGCCTATGAAGCCGGCTGTCGCCGCTTCGATTCCGCCATCGGCGGTCTGGGCGGATGTCCCTTCGCGCAGGATGAATTGGTTGGGAATATTCCAACCGAGACGGTAATCGAAGCCCTGCGCCATCGTGGCGCGCAAGTGCCACCGCTCAAGTCGTTGGACGCATTGTCGAGGGCGACCGCTGAGATCGGCGCGAGGTACGCGAAATCGACGGCCGCAGATTGAGAGAGGTGAAAACTACGATGAGTTACAAGACGCTCCAACTCGACTTCGACTCTGGCACTGCCACCCTCACTCTCAATCGCCCGGAAAAGCGCAACGCCATCAGCTACGAACTCATTAGCGATCTGATCCGCGCTTTGGAGGAAGTGAGAAATTCCTCCGCCGGCATCCTGATCTTGACCGGGGCAGGGAAGGCTTTCTGCTCCGGTCTGGACCTCGAGACCCTGAAGTCGCTGATCGGCCGTACGCGGGAGCAGAATCTCGAAGACTCGCGAACCATCGTCAGCCTGTTCCGCTCGCTCTATGAATTTCCCAAACCGACAATTGCTGCGGTCAACGGCGCAGCCATCGCCGGCGGCACCGGTCTCGCCCTGCTCTGCGATTTCACGCTCGCTGTGCCGGAAGCCAAGTTTGGCTACACCGAAGTCCGGATCGGATTCGTGCCCGCCATCGTCGCAACTTTTCTGCTACGCCAGGTCGGCGAGAAAATGGCTCGCGACTTGCTGCTTACCGGCCGTATCTTTGACGCGGCGGAAGCCCTGAAGATGGGCCTGATCAATGAAATCGTTGCTCCGGAAAAGTTGCTCGACCGGGCCCGCGAACTCGCCGCGCAGTTGGCGGAGGGTAGTCCACTCTCGCTTTTCTGTACCAAGCGCCTGCTCACCGATCACGCGCGCGCCGAACTCGATGCGCAGATTGAAGCCGCCATCCGCGAAAATGCCGGCATCCGCGATAGCGCCGATTTCCGCGAAGGAATCACGTCGTTTCTGGAAAAGCGCAAGCCAAAGTGGACGGGCCGATGAGCCGACTTGATACATCGATGCCTGTCAATGCAAAACGGGCGGCGACGGTGAATGAAAGTCGCATCCGCGTGCGCTACGCCGAAACCGACCAGATGGGCGTCGTCTATCACGCCAATCATTTCATCTGGTTTGAGGTGGGACGTGTCGAACTCCTCCGCCAATTCGGATTCAGCTATAAAAATATGGAGCAGGAAGACGGCTGCTTCATCGCCGTTGTCGATGCCCACTGCCGCTACAGGGCTCCCGTGCACTATGATGACGAGGTGATCGTGCGCACGTACTTGAAACATGTCCGGGAGAAAGTGATCCGTTTCGGATACGAACTTCGAAGGTCGGAAACAGGCGTGTTGCTGGCCGAAGGCGAGACCACGCACATCGTCTCCGATGCAAGCATGAAACCTCGCGCGCTGCCGGAGAAATATATGAAGGCGTTCCGCGCCGCAGTGGGGAGATAGGAAAGAAAGGTCCGATGCAAGAATTCCTCTACAAACTGCAACTGGTGCGCGGAGACATGCTCGGCACCGGCCCGACAGCCTTGGAGCAGGCTATAGTGGCCGAACACTTCGCATATCTCCAGGACCTCACCGCGAAAGGCATCATGATTTTCGTGGGCCGTACCCTGAATACAGACGAAAATGCGATGGGGCTTGCGGTCTTCCGCGCCGAATCTGAAGACGACGCCCGCCAGATCATGAACGGCGATCCGGCCGTAAAGAAGGGCGTGATGACGGCGACGTTGTATCCGTTCAGAGTGGTCTTGCAAGGAACGTAAAAACTCGAAACTAGAATCCAAAAAAACCAGGAACCAGGAACCAGGAACCAGGAACCAGGAACCAGGAACCAGGAACCAGGAACCAGGAACCAGGAACCAGGAACCAGGAACCAGGAACCAGGAACCAGGAACCAGGAACCAGGAACCAGGAACCAGGAACCAGGAACCAGGAACCAGGAACCAGGAACCAGAACAACACTTGAAAGCCCTGCACATCAACGGAAACGATCTCACGCTTGAAGCTGTGCGCGAAGTGGCGCACAGCGGCGCCCGCCGACCCGTCCTCCTCGATCCCGACGCTCGCGAGGCCGTCAACCGCGCCCGCGCCGTCGTCGACGCGCTCGTCGCCAATAAGAAGATTTCTTATGCCATCACGACTGGCGTCGGCAAACTGAGCGATGTCCACATCGCCGGCGATCAGGTCCGCGAGTTGCAAGTTAACCTCGTGCGCTCGCACGCCGTCGGCGTGGGTGAACCTCTTTCGATTTCAGACACACGCGCTATGATGCTGCTGCGCGCCAACTCGCTTTCCAAAGGCAACTCGGGCGTGCGCGCCATCACCATCGATACCATTTGCGAGATGCTCAATCGCGGTGTGACTCCGAGGGTCCCATCGCAGGGCAGTGTAGGAGCGAGCGGCGATCTTGCGCCGCTGGCACACCTGGCCCTGGCAATGATTGGTGAGGGCGAATGTTTTGACGAAAAAGGTGCGCGTATCGCCAGCGCCGACGCGTTGAAGCGCGCACAAATCAAAGCGTTGGTGCTCGAAGCGAAAGAAGCGGTATCGCTCATCAATGGCACACAAGCTATGCTCGCCATCGGCACCCTCATGCTGCTCGATGCGGAGACGCTGGTCGACGCGGCCGACGTCATCGGCGCGATGGCGTGCGATGCCCTCAAGGGAACCAACGTCGCTTTCGACGAGCGCATTCAAAAGGCTCGACCCCATCCCGGACAAATCAGGACCGCTGCGAACCTGCGCCGTCTGCTCGAACAGAGTGAGATCCGCGATTCGCATCGCGACTGCGGCCGCGTGCAGGATTCGTATTCGTTGCGCTGCATCCCGCAGGTGCATGGCGCGGTGCGTGACACGCTTGCCCATTGCCGGACGGTGTTCGAGACCGAGGCGAACTCGGCCGTCGATAACCCGCTGGTGTTCGTGAAAAATCCGAAGGCAGGGGGTGGCGACGGCGAAGGCGACGGCGACGTCGTCTCCGGCGGAAACTTTCACGGCGAGCCGCTCGCGTTCGCGCTCGACTTTCTCGCGATTGCGTTGAGCGCTCTGGCCGGCATCAGCGAGCGGCGCCTGGAGCGCATGGTCAACCCCGCGCTCAGCGAAGGTCTGCCGCCATTTCTTGCGCCGGGTGCGGGAATGAACTCGGGCTTCATGATGGCGCAAGTGACCGCCGCCGCGCTCGTGAGCGAGAACAAAGTGCTGGCGCATCCCGCGTCGGTTGATTCGATTACGACGTCTGGGAATAAAGAAGACTACGTCTCGATGGGAATGATCGCGGCCAACAAGCTGAAGAAGGTGGTGGAGAACACGCGCAACACGCTGGCCATCGAGGCCATGGCGGCGGCACAGGCGATTGATTTCCTCGCGCCGCTAAAGACTTCCAAGCCACTGCAGCAGGCGCACGCGGCGATCCGGGCGGTGTGCGCGACCATGGACAGGGATCGCGTGATGTACCAGGATTTCGCGCGCATCGCGGAGTTGATTGCCAGCGGGAAGGTGGCCGAAGCGCTGCGATAGAGAATCTTCTCACATCCGGCAAAGGTCGCTTAGGCGGACTTGGCTGCCGACCCATCCAACCCCAGTTCGCGGGCAATCGCTTTCATGGCTTCGATGCAGAAAGCGATGTGCTCTTCGAGATCCGCTCCGAGATCGGCAGCGCCTGCGATGATGTCTTCGCGGTGGACGCTGCGAGCGAAGGCTTTGTCCTTCATTTTTTTGCGGACGGACTTGGCTTCGACTTCGGCGAGCGATTTCCCCGGCTTGACAAGAGCGCAGGCGGTGATGAAGCCGGCGAGTTCATCGCAGGCGAAGAGGGTCTTTTCCATGGCTGAGACACGCGCCACGCCGCTGTACTCGGCGTGCGACATGATGGCGCGGCGCACTTCTTCGGAATACCCCCGCTCTTTGAGAATCTCGCAGCCTTTGTAGGGGTGGTCGTCGGCGGTCGGATATTTCTCGTAGTCGAAGTCATGGAGAAGGCCGACCAGGCCCCACAATTCTTCGTCGGCTCCGGCTTTGCGGGCGTAGGCGCGCATGCAGGCCTCAACTGCGAGGGCATGTTTTCGAAGACTTTCCGATGAGGTGAACTCAGTTAGTAAACACCATGCGGTATCGCGTTGATTCATGATTTTTCCGCGTTTCCTGGCGATTTCCGCCGCTTAACCATGGTTTGTTTCATAAATATATTTGCTTCTCGCACTTTTGTCTTGACTTCCACAGGCCCAATCCAGCAGATTACGCTCTAGTTGGCTTTGAGAGTAGCCCCCCGCTCTGGCACTCGCAAAACCTGAATGGCTACCACGCTTACCCCCGTGGACTCACGGGAAGTTGTACGATGCGACCATTGTCTCTTAGTGCAATTCCGCACATCAAATAGCCTCTGCCGCCGTTGCCATCTGTCATTGGATGAGGACGAGGCGGAGATCGCCGCTATGACGGCAGCGCCAGAAGTGTTGCCGGTGAACGTCGATTCTAACGGACGCGGGCATCTGAAGCTGGCGCAATCGATCCGATCACTGCGGCTGCGCAGCGGCTTGAGCCAGCGGCAACTGGCGCTGCGCATGTCGGTGCCGCGGACTTACGTGTCGAAAATCGAAAACGAGAAGGCGACGCCGACGCTGTCTTCACTGGAGCGGTTGGCGAGAGCGCTTGAGGTCAGTGTGCCGGATCTGCTCTCCGGTGGAGAACGGAACCGGCAGGAGGAAGTGCGCGAACTGATGGAAGATCAGTTCGTGGCCGAAGTGTTGCCGTATCTGTCGCAGCTGAACGGAATGCAGATGTCGAGCATTCTGGCGCAGGTGCGGGACTTGACGGTGCGGGTGCGACGGAGCGCGTAACCAGCTACTGGCTTCGGGCTACTAGCTGCTGACGAGAAGCAACGTGCGCGGCGTCTCATTGGCCTGCGCTTGCGCAGTCGTTCAATTTTTTGGCTTTATCCGGGCGCACAACCAACTGGACAGCCGGGGCCTTCGGGCTCCGGTTTTCTTGTTGCCGTCGCGCAATGCGATAGGCTCCAAGCTGTTTCAGTTAACATACGACCGTAATTATGTCTTCGCCCCCAAGCCAACCGGTCGGTATGAGAATTTCGTGATTACTGCCTGCCGTGCTTAAATGAAAAGTTGGGCGCCGGTTTTTGCATGATCCCCGCACGGCATCCAATCACAATTTCAAGACGAACTACAGATCCCTCGCTCCGCTCGGGATGACAAATCTTAGACAGGAATGTCAAGTCTTTAACATGACGAATCTTAAGCGGAGGCGGGAAGATCCGATGGAGGATCTTTGGACTTCCAGTTGAACGAAGAGCAATTGCAGCTTAGAAAGAGCGTGCGCGAGTTTGCGGAACGCGAGATTGCACCGAACGTCATGAAGTGGGATGAAGCCTGCGAATTCCCGCTGGCGACGATCAAGGAACTGGGCAAGCTCGGCTTGATGGGCATGATCTTCCCGCCCGAATACGGCGGCGCGGGTATGGGCTACGTGGAGTACGTCACGGCCATTGCGGAACTCGCGCGCGTGGACGGTTCGGTGGGGATCATTGTAGCGGCGCATACGTCCCTTTGTTCGAACCACATTTATGTGGCGGGAAACGAGGCGCAGAAAAAGAAGTATGTCCCAAAGCTCGCCACCGGCGAGTACATCGGAGCATGGGGGCTGACCGAACCCTCGGCAGGGTCGGACGCGGGCAGCGCCCGCATGACGGCGAGGCGGACGAAGGGCGGATGGGTGCTCAATGGCACCAAGACCTTCATCACCAATGGCCACTATGCCGACCTGGTAGTCGTGCTGGCGGTGACCGATCGCGCGGCGCACACGCACGGGCTTTCGGCGTTCATTGTCGAGAAGGGCACCCAGGGATTCCGCGCCGGAAAAAAAGAAAACAAGCTCGGCCTGCGCGCCAGCGATACGGCTGAGCTGATTTTCGAAGACTGCTTTGTGCCGGCCGAGAACCTGCTAGGCGGGGAAGGGTCCGGATTTATCGATGCCATGCGCATACTCGACGGCGGGCGCATCTCGATTGCCGCGCTCTCGCTCGGCATGGCCCAAGGCGCATATGGGGCGGCATTGAAGTATTCGAAAGAACGGCAGCAATTTGGCAAAGCCATCTCGGAATTTCAAGCGATCCAATGGAAGCTGGCCGACATGGCGACGGAAATCGAAGCGGCAAAACTTCTGACGTTGCGTGCTGCCGCCATGAAAGACGCCGGGATGAAGACCACGCTCGAATCGTCAATGGCCAAGCTCTATGCCAGCGAGGTAGCCGTGAGATGCGCCAACGAAGGCGTGCAGATCCACGGCGGCTACGGGTTCATCAAAGACTATCCGGCGGAGAAGTTTTATCGCGACGTGAAACTGTGCACGATTGGCGAAGGGACTAGCGAGATTCAGCGGCTGGTGATTGCTCGGCAGCTGCTGAGGGACTAGCGGGGACTGGTTCCGCCAAGCATGATCAGAGTGCGGCCCAGGGCGGTCTGCGCTCCGCTGTTCGAGAACATTGTCAGACTGCGATAGTCGCGGTCCGGCATGAAGCCCGTGGAAAAATCCCGCGCCACATCCAGTTCTTCGTCCAGCCGGCTGGCCACAAAACTGGCCGAAAAAGTCTCCTGCTTGGTTCCGAAATTGCCAATCGCGGCGCCCGCCTGGGCTTCGGAGTACTGCGGCGACCCGGTGATGAAATTGACGGTTCCAGCCATGGCATCCGATCCATAGGGCGCGTGGAACCCGCTCCGGGCAGAACTTCAATGCGCGCGAGCGCGCCGGTGGGCAAGGGCAGGTCGAGATCATGGTGGCTGGTCTGGACGTCATCCATGCGTAGACCATTCAACAGGACCAGCGCTTGCTCAAAAGTGGAACCGCGAACGGTAAGGTCGGCTTGCACGCCATCCGGGGCGCGTTCCTGCAAATCGATCGAGGGATCCAGTTGCAGGTAATCGACCCAGTGCGTATAGAGCAACGGTTGCTCGCGCGTGTCGATCACCGTGATAGAACGGTCGATGTTCTCGACCGGCGCCGGTATAAACGTTCCCGTAACGGCGACGGTTTCTTTCCGCGCTGGAATTTTTTGGTTCTCGCCATCGGCGCTGGCGGCGTTTGGGGGCTGGGCCGATTGTCCTGCTGAGGATTGTCCTACCTGAGATTGTGCAACCGGCGGGCAAGGAGTTTCCTGCCCATTCGCTTCACATTCGCTCGCCAAACCGTAAGCAAGAAAAAGCGCGAGTAAGATAACCGGGGTCGAGGGCACGCAGGTTTCCTTCCACCGGGCAAAACGAATGGTTCCATATCACTCTACTCTTAATCTTTTCGCACAGGTTGCGAGTGACTACGCGTCGCTTTGCGGCCCAGTTAACGGTAGGGGTGCTTCGACTCGAGGATCTGCTTCGCAAGCGAAGCAGATCCTTCCGCTCAGCACGACAAGTGATGGATGTGTTTCAACACGTACCAATAGCAGGGAACATTCCGGTTTTAGATCGAAACTGGTGGCGTGTTTTCCTGCGGAACCTGCTTTACACTGAGTTGTTGAATTCAAACTCTCAGCTCTTGAAGGACCAACTCCGCTCGGGTGACCCCCGAGCGCTGGCTCGCGCCATTTCTATGGTCGAGAACCGCGCTGCGGGCTGGTCGGAGCTGCTCAAGACGCTGTTTCCGCATACGGGCAAGGCGCGCGTCATCGGTCTGACCGGCGCTCCCGGATCGGGCAAGAGCACGCTGGTCGATCAGCTTGCCAAGCACTATCGCAAAGAAAATCAAACCGTCGGCATTATCGCCGTCGATCCGACCAGTCCTTACACAGGCGGAGCGATTCTGGGCGACCGCATCCGCATGCAGGATCACTACAGCGACCCGGGAATTTTCATCCGCAGCATGGCCACGCGCGGATCGCTCGGAGGGCTGGCGCGTGCCACGGGCGATGCCGCCACTGTGCTCGACGCTTCGGGCCGCGACCTGGTCATGATCGAAACGGTTGGCGTCGGGCAGGACGAAGTCGATATTGTGCGGCTGGCCGATGTCACCATCGTGATTCTTGTGCCCGGCATGGGCGACGATGTGCAGACGATCAAAGCCGGGATCATGGAAATCGCCGACATCTTCGTGATCAACAAAAGCGACCGCGAGGGAGCGGAGCGGGTGGAGCGCGAGATTCGCGCCATGCAGTCCCTTTCGACGCGCCACGACCACTGGACGCCGCCAATCGTGAAGACCGTCGCTAGTGAGGGCGTGGGAACCAAAGAGTTGGCGGACGCGATCACAAGCTACGAGGCGTACCTTAAGAAAGAGAACCTGGCCCTGAAGAAGAACGTCGAGAACTGGCAGGAACGGCTGGTCGAGATGCTGCGCGATGCCATGCTGGAAAAAGCGCGCGCGCAGATGGATGGAGGCAGCCTCGAGCGTTATGCGGCCGAGATCGCCGAGCACAAGCGCGACCCGTATTCGCTGGTGGAGGAGATTGTGCGCGGGGTGGAACGCTCATAGATTTCGATGGAGGGACGGGCGTCGCGCCCGTTCACGGGTCGGCGCGGGCTGGGGCCGGGCGGGGATGCCCGGCGCTCCATTGGCAAAGTTTGTTCGACAACTGGAAGGCAATTATGGAATTCAGCATTGATCATCTTGGGATCGCGGTGAAGTCGCTGGCGGCGGCGAAGTCCATCTACGAGAAGCTTGGGCTGAGCGTTTCTCCGGAAGAAACCGTCGAGCAGGAAAAAGTTCGGCTGGTCATGGTGCCCGTGGGCGAAAGCCGGCTCGAGCTATTGGAAGCGACGTCGGACGATTCGACGATCGCCAGGTTCATCGCCAAGCGCGGCGAGGGGTTGCATCATGTTTGCATGCGCGTTCCGGACCTGGCGGCGGCGGTCGCAAAACTGAAGGGCGACGGCGTGCGCCTGGTATCGGAGGAAATCAAGACGGGGGCGGGCGGGCACCGGTATATGTTCGTGCATCCCCAGAGCACGGGGGGCGTGTTGCTCGAATTGGTGGAGAGTGGCCACTGAATTTGTAATTTGCGATTTGTAATTTGTAATTTGAAAAGCGCGGATCGGACGCGCCGGGTTTCAAAATTACCAATTACAAATTACCAATTACAAATGTCTCAACTTCTGCTCGCCGTGGACACTTCCGGGAAGAACGGCAGTCTGGCGCTGGCCCGCCTGATGCCGGGTCCGCACGAGAGCGAAATCAGTGTGCTTGAAATTGTGCCGCTAGCTGGCGGCGCGTTTTCGGCGCAAATGGTGCCGCAGATTGCCGCGCTGCTGAAAAAACACGGATATAGTAAGACCGATCTGGGAGCCTTTGCGGTCGCCAGCGGGCCGGGATTGTTTACGGGGCTGCGCGTGGGTTTGGCTGCCATTAAGGCCCTCGCCGAGGCGCTGCAGAAGCCAATCGTCGCAATCTCATTGCTGGAGGCGGTCGCGTGCAGCGGCGCGGCGCGTGGCCGGGTTCTTGCAGCGCTGGATGCGGGCCGGGGTGACGTGTATGCTGGCGACTACGAACTCGAGCCTCACGTGCGCCGCTGCCGCATGCACAGTGAACGCCTGCTGAGCAGGGAAGAGTTTCTCGCCGACGCTCGAGGGAAGGCGGTCGTCACGCCCGAAGCTGTGTTGGCGGAGACGATTCGAGCTGTGGGAACCGCTGCCGGAATTCGTGTTGAACTGATTGACTGTCCGAACAGCGGGACGATTGCCCGGCTGGGTTGGGAGCATCTCCAGCGGGGCCAGACGGTTCGTCCCGAAGAACTGGAAGCCAACTACATCCGCCATTCCGACGCTGAGATTTTCTCGAAGCCGGCGGTGTGAGAAGCTATGTCGGCGCTCATTGCGCAGCCCCTGAAGGGGCATGTTATGACGAAGAATTTGCGGTATCGCTGAAGCGATACCCTGATACGAAACATCTTTCCATGCCCGTGGACATTCGATCCGCCACGTTGAATGACGTCCCGGCGATTCTCGCCATCGAGCAGCAAGCGTCGAGCGCAGCCCACTGGACCACCGAACAGTACAACAAGTTGGTGGAGGGCGGCGTCGTTCTGGTGGCCGAGGAAGCAGGCAAGCTCTGCGGATTTATTTGCGCGCACGCGGTCGCGGGCGAATGGGAAATGGAGAACGTGGTGGTGGCCGCCGAGTTCCTCCGCCGCGGCATCGCCAATGAGTTGGTGCGCGAGTTGATTAAGAGCTCGGAGAGTAAGGCTGCTTCGGCCATGCTGCTCGAAGTCCGCGAATCGAATCTGTCAGCCCGCCGACTGTATGAAAAACACGGCTTCCGGGAGGTGGGCCGCCGCCGGGGGTATTACCGGGATCCGGCGGAGGATGCGATTCTGTACGCGCTGCGGTTCGCCGCGAGTCGCACCGCGGAGGAGTTGAGCGCCAGAAAACGCTGAGATCGGGCGGTCAGGCAGGGGTCAGAGTCTCTTCGATGACGTGGGCAGCGTTCACCGTATGCTGCCGAGGAGTGGAGAGCGTGGAAGGAGCGCTGGCAGAGTCAGACTCTGCCAGCGCTTTATTGGAGAGGAAGTCCGTGCGAGGATGCTTGTGGAAGGTCGCAGAGTTGGAACTCCAGTGAGTGATTTTTGTTTTCGTCCCCGATGGTGATGAGAGCGTCGAGGATGCATTCGAGAGCTGCGGCGGAACCTGACCAGACGCGGGAAAAAGACTCGCGATGAACCGCTAATTCCCCGATCAGGCGGCCGACCGCGTGGCGGCCGAGATCGAAGTCGGCCAGAGTTGGGTCGCTGCCGATGGGCAGCGGAGGGTGGTGTGCCGGAGGCAGGGGGAGGCTGGCCCGGGTTAGCCAGTGGGCGATGAGCGCTCTGAGGTGCTGCCGACAGCAAACGCTTTTCATGTCCTTCTGCGAGGCGAGCGAGGAATGCCAGGAGAGGATCTTCAGGCGGTCGAGCCAGCGGTTCTCGACCACCAGGAACCATCCGGTGCGGCGAAACGTGTCGATGCCGCAAACGGAGCAACACGAGCGTTTTGTGATTGCGTAATCCATCGGGGTCCCTTTGAAAATCAGCAAGCGTCGCCAGTTGCGCGGGTGATGAATCGTGGACCCATGCGCTCGCTGAGGGGGACCGTCAGCATCCCCAAGGTGGTGTCGAACCGAAGCGTGAAATGCGCGGAGCAGGTGTCGCAGAGCCAGAAATGTTCACGCCGGCGGAGTTTCCGGCGGGTGCCATTGAACACAGAGTTGAGGTCCGTAGGACAAGTTTCCGCCAGGAAGAGTTTGCCTTCGCGTAGGGAACGGAACGGAATCGTGCACGTGGGGTTGGCGCACTTATGCAGCATGGCTGGTCCAGTCTTCTCTTCGGTGGAGTTCTTGCCAGAGAGCTCTAAGCACAGTGCACTTGAGAGGCCGAACACGTGGCTACCACATTAGAAGTAATTAATCCGTGGTTACTGTGAGTTAGACTGTGGAAAAGTGATATGGATCACGGTGCGCCGTGCGGCGCCGACGGAGCGCAGTCGCGTCCGCCGGATGGCCGTCATTGGTTGCGAACATTTCAGCTGTGATAGGGATCACAGGTCAGTGGGCCGCTAGCGCACCATCCAGGTCGAGGCGGCGACGAGAACTCCTGCGATCGCCATCAACAGGCCGAAGTACCAGAATATTCGGCGGCCGGAGAGCAGGGTGATCGAGGTGACCACCAGGGCGATCTCCAGGAAGACTTCGCCGAGATCGAAGCGGTCGGCTTTGCGGTGAGTGAGGGCGAATTCCTGCTCGAATTCGCGGGCTTTGGCCTCGAGCTCTTTCTTCTCGTCTTTGTAGCGGTCGGCTTCGGCGCGGACTTTTCCCTCAAGCTTGTCGGCGGCTGCGGCGTCCTTGGAGGTGACCACGCCGGCCAGATCGGCGAATAACTCGTCGGTGTGAAGGCGGATGTTTTTGGCCTGGTAGTAGGCCCACTGGTCGGTGACCTTGTTCTGCAAAATGATTTCTTCTGTATGGGTACGATGGCCGAGCAGCGACACGGTTGCCACCAGCACGGCCAGCACCGCCATGGTCAGCGTGATGGGGGCGAGATCGGGATGCTCCCGGGCGTGTTCGGCGTTCTCGTGCAGTTCGGTGAGTTCTTCGGTCATGTTGTCGTGCTCCTGGTGAGTTCTCAGTTCCCGGTTCTCAGCTCTCAGTGGCGTGGGTGCCTTTTCTAAGAACTGGGAACTGAGAACTCCATGGGCTATGAGGATAAACCAAGTCGGCTTATTCCCCCATTACTTTAATGATGACTCGTTTGTCGCGCTGGCCGTCGAATTCGGCATAGAAGATCTGCTGCCAGGGGCCGAAGTCGAGCTTGCCGTCGGTCACCGGGACTATGACTTCGTGGTGGATGATCAGCGATTTCAGGTGCGCGTCTCCGTTGTCTTCGCCGGTCTGGTGATGCTGGTAGTTCTGGCGGAAGGGGGCGAGCGTTTCCAGCCACTGGTCGATGTCTTGGATGAGGCCGCTCTCGTTGTCGTTGACGTAGACCCCGGCGGTGATGTGCATGGCGGAGACCAGGATCATGCCGTCTTTGATCCCGGACTTCTTCAGGGCGCTCTCGACTTGCGGGGTCAGGTGGATGTAGGCGCGCTTGGTTTTGGTGTGCAGGGTCAGGTACTCGGTGTGGAATTTCATGCTTCCACATTTACCACGGGGAGGGGTTGGCAGGGAGGGAAAGTTTCTGCTCTTCCGGCCCGCCGCGTTCAATTGTACGTACAATGTTCCACGTGGAACGTTTTGTAGAGGTAATAATGTACGTATACGTGTGTACATACATAACGCAATTGGATGGCCATTGTTACGCTGGTGCGGGTTTGCAAGTCGTTGACAATGCAGGGGGTCGGGTGTGGTTAAATAGGCACAAGCGGGTAGTTGTTACACGGTAATTATTACAAAACCATAATTTGGTGCCGGGCGTCCCGGTCGAGGGTCGGCGGAGCCACTTCTCGAAAAGCGCGAGAAATGGCGCACCCCTGATTGATTCGGGCGAGATTCGAGAGACATCCTCGTTATCCTCCCCTCGTTGATGTGGCCCACCCGCCACGACAAATGACATCATCTGATGCTATAATTAGTGCCATGAGGACCACGGTTGCGCTGGATGACGATCTCATACGCACCGCCCAGGAGTTCACCGGAGTGGCGGAAAAATCGGCGCTGATTCGTGAGGCGCTCAAAGCTCTCATCGAGCGGGAGAGCGCCCGCCGATTAGCATCCCTGGAGGGCACGATGCCGAAACTGAAGAATACTCCTCGCCGCAGGCCGGAGCCGAATTGATTCTCGCGGATACGTCGATTTGGATCGACCACTTTCGCTCGGGAAACCTTCATTCCCGAAACAAGGAAATGCGGAAGCTTCTGAACGAAGGGCACATCGTGATTCATCCCGCCATCATTGCGGAACTCGCGCTTGGATCTCTGGAGGAGCGCAGCAGGACGCTTGCACTGCTGGACCTTTTGCCCCAGGTGCAAGTGGCGCAAGTGAGCGAAGTGCGGCGAATGATTGAGGCTCGCCGTTTGTACGGCCTGGGCATCGGTCTGACCGACGCCCAGCTGATCGCTTCAGTCTTTATCAATCCGTCCACGGTTTTGTGGACAAGAGATAGGCGACTCCGCAAAGCCGCAGAAGGGCTCGGGATTCACGCCGGGCTGGTTTAGCGTCCTGCCGCTAGTGGGCCCGCCCAAGCAAAGCTTGGACGGGGCACCCTCGAGAGTTCAAATGATCGCGATGGCCCGGGCCACCCGCCGGAGGCCACTTCTCGGGACGACAATTTTTTTGAGGTAGTGACTGAGCACTAGCGCATGGACTCTTCGATTTCCGAGATCCAGTTGGGGCGTTTTAGAACTTCTCTTGGTTTGGGGCCGTCGGCGGCCCCTACTATTCCGTCGCGCTCCATCAGGTCGATCAGGTGGGCAGCGCGGCCGTAGCCTATGCGGAGGCGGCGCTGCAGGAGGCTGGTGGAGGCTTTGCCGAACTCGACCACGAGGCGAACGGCATCGTTGAAGAGGGGATCGTTATCATTGTCGCCGGCGGAAATTTCTCCGGAATCGTCGTTGGCACCGGGTGACGAGTCGGGATCTTCTTTGGGGGCTTCGAGGAATTTCTCCTGGTATTGCGCCACGCCCTGGGCCTTCCAGAATTCCACGACGGCTGCGATTTCCTTTTCGGTTACGTAGGGCGCATGGAGGCGGTGGACGCGGGCGGAGCCGGACGGCAGGTAGAGCATGTCGCCGCGTCCGAGGAGGGATTCGGCGCCGTTGGCGTCGAGGATGGTGCGCGAGTCTACTTTGGTCGCTACGCGGAACGAGACTCGGGCGGGGAAGTTGGCTTTGATTAGCCCGGTGATTACATCGACCGACGGGCGCTGCGTGGCTAGCACTAAGTGAATGCCTACGGCTCGGGCCATCTGCGCTAGTCGAGTTATCGATTCTTCCACGTTGTGACCGTCGAGCATCATCAGGTCGGCTAACTCGTCGATGATGATGACTATGTAGGGAAGGGGACCGTCGTCGGAACTGGAGTTGGAGTGCTCACTGAAGAGGCTGGGTGTGTCGTCGAAGAGGCGGTTGTAGCTGTCGATCTTGCGGACGCCTCGGGCGGCGAGCAGTTTGAGGCGGCGCTCCATTTCTCGGACGGCGTTGCGCAAGGCGTTGGCGGCGAGTTTGGGCTCGGTGATGATGGGCGTGTAGAGATGCGGGACGCCTTCGTAATTGCCTAACTCGAGACGCTTGGGGTCGACTAACACTAACCGCACTTCTTCGGGAGTCGATTTGTAGAGAATCGACATGATCATGGCGTTGATGGCCACGCTCTTGCCCGTGCCGGTGGAGCCGGCTATGAGCAGGTGGGGCATGCCGGCCAAGTCGGCGGCGGCTATGCGTCCGTTGATATCTTTGCCCATGCCGATGGTGAGCTTGGATTTGGAGCCGAGGAATTCCTGCGACTCGATGTTCTCGCGCAGCCAGATGATTTCGCGCTCGCGGTTCGGGACCTGGATGCCTACCGTGCTCTTGCCGGGCATACGCTCGACCAGGATGCTTTCGGCGCGCAGGGCGAGGCAGAGATCGTCGGTTAGGCTGACAATGCGGCTGTACTTGATGCCGGCTTCGGGCTTGAATTCGAAGGTAGTGACGACCGGGCCGGGGTTGATCTGCGTGACTTGGCCGAAGACCTCGAATTCCGCGTACTTCGCAGTCAGAACCTGGGCGACGATTTTGAGCTCTTCTTCGTCGATGGATTGCTGCTCGTCGGGGCGGTGCAGCAGGCTCGAGGGCGGGAGCTTGTAACAGCCCGCGATTTTGGGGAGGATCGTTTTTGGCCGATGCTCGGCGTCGGCTCGGTCGGTGACTTCGACTGCGATTCCGGCGGGCGGATTCTGGGGTGGAGGGGTGAGGGCGTCGTCTGCGTTTTCCTCGGACATCATGCGTTCGATGCCGGTGCGGGGGGCTAGAGCGGCGGACTGCACGCCGGGGATCTCCTGCGCGATTTCGCTGTCCTGCGGATTACGCGGGGCGTCTTGGCGCGGAAATTCCTGGCGCGGCGGCATGGGACGCGCGGGTACGAGTTGGGCGGTGACGGTTGGTTTTTCGGCGCGGCGTTTTTCGAGTTCTTTTTGTTGACGCTTGCGCTCGCGCTCGTGCTGCCAGTCCTGGAAACGATCTCTGAGCGCCAGGACGAAGGCGAAGCGGGTGGGCGCCCACAGTTCAAACGCCGAGAACGAGAAGGCGGTGGTGAGGTAGAGCGCGACGGCTAGAACAGTGGTGCAGACGATGTATGCGCCGGCAAGGTTGAGGTAACGGATTAGGACATCGCCGACGATGCGGCCGGCCAAGCCTTCGATCGGGATGGCCCCCATCCAGCGCACGTGCCCGGGCAGGATGGCGAGCAGCGCGGGGGCGAACATGAGCAGCCAGATTGCTCCGAGGGTCTTTGCGACCGGAGATTGCACGGGTCGCGAGCGGAACCAGCGCAGGCCGAGCATGCCCATGAAGATGGGCAGGAGAAACGATCCGACTCCCCAGAATTGCAGGATGAGGTCGGAAAGGTACGCGCCGAAGATGCCGATCCAGTTGCGGGCAGCGTGCGATCGGGTGAGGATGGAGGCGCTGTTCAGCGAGGGATCGAGCGGCGAATAGGACGCCAGCGCGAGGAAAAGGAGAAGTGCGGAGACGCACAACAGGAGTCCGACGAGTTCGTTCAGACGGCGGTTCCTGGTGGGCGTAAAAATATTAGAGAAAAATGTCATGGGGCAGCGACGGCGTTGCCGGGGTGAAAGCTTGCCTGCAGCGCCGTTACATGGCCAGAGCCTAATAATTATGACAAGAAGCGGCGGCTCCTACAATGCGGGAAAAGGGGCGGGGTGGCGAGTTGGGTACGGGCGGGGAAGCCTGGAAGTTACGGCTGCCTCCGTCGTTTCGGTCTTGTCTGAGACTTGCAGTCTAAAAGAGGTCGTGGAGATTAGCGCCCGATCATTCCCAAAGCATATGCCAGCACCAAAATCCCGAGGACGATGCGATACATGGCGAACGGCGCAAACCCGCGCTTGCGGACATAGCCCATGAACCAGGCGACGGCTCCGTAGGCAACGATGAAGGAGACGACGAAGCCGATGGCGAGGATGACCCATTGGTGCGAGGTGATTTCGTGGACGCCGATCGGGTTTTCATCTTTGCCGGTAAGCGACTTCAAGAGCGTGTACAGCGTGGCCACCGTCATGGTGGGGATGGAGAGGAAGAAGGAGAATTCGAGCGCGGCGGGGCGTGACATTCCCATCAGTTGTCCGGCGGCGATGGTGGACATGGAGCGCGAGGTGCCGGGGAAGACGGCGGAGAGAATCTGGCAGGCGCCGATCCAGACCGCTTGGCCGCCGTGGATGTCGTCCATCTTCCAGGTGTGAATTGGCGAACCGGCCGCTCCAGGCCCGGCTTTTTCCCAGGGAGCTTTCATGGCGTCGACGATCCACATCACGATGCCGCCAACGAGCAGGGCAATGCCCATCACGTAGAGACTCTCGAGGTTCTTGCCGATCACTTTGGTCAGCAGAAAAGACGGGATCGCGGTGACGACGAAGGCGATCATGACCAGGCTCAGCGGGTGGGTCAGGTAGTCGCAGTCTTTTTTTTCGCCTTTGGGAAAAGTGGAGATGAGCTTCGCAATGTGCTGGCGGAAATAAATTGGCAGAACCAGGATCGCGCCGAGCTGGATGACGATCGAGTACATCTTCCAGTAGCCGCTGGAGAGCGGCACGTTCAGCAGGACTTCGGAAATGCGGAGATGAGCGGTGGAACTGACGGGCAGGAACTCGGTGAGGCCTTCGACAATTCCTAAGATCACGGATAGAAGATAGTCGTTCAAGTGTTCTCTCCAGTTTAGAGACGCGGCTGGCTGCGTCTTATGCGAGGCCTAGCCCCTAAAAGGGGCAGGTGATTTCGGCCGACTACCGGCATCGCTAAAGCGATGTCTTGATACGAAGCACTCGCGATTAAGAAGGTGCTGCATCCTAAAAGACGATGCTGCGTATTAAGATCGGAGACGGGGCGAGTCCCGTCTCTCCGGGAATTCATTGTGCAATCTTGACAGGTTCCGCGTATCTGCGGAAGAAACTATCTGGCTTCCACTCGAAGGTCTCTAGGATAGCAGGATGCGGAGTGATGTAGGTTACTCGGCAAAGTGGACGGCTACGAAAGGCCTGCGGAGTGTTCGCTAAGGATTCGGCACCCGCATTTGACACGAGTCTTCGTGCGACCTAGGATTTGCGGAACCATGCAGAACTCCGGAACTCACTACTGCCGTCAAATTTGGGCGCGTAACGCGAACAGTGCCGCCGCGAGGGGATTCGCCATTCTCCTCACCCTGCTGGCGCTTACATTTCTTTCGGTGGCGGCGGCGCCGGCGATTCCTTACGCCGATCCGCGTCGCTTTCTGGATGACATCAAGGCGCTGACCGCGCCTGCCATGGAGGGACGTGGCGCTGGCTCGAAAGGGTTGACACGGGCCGAGCACCTGATCGAGAAGCGGTACAAGAGCCTCGGGCTCGAACCCGCCGGTACAAACTCGTACTTACAGCCTTTCACGGTGATCACCGGCGCGCAGTTGAAGGGGAAGAACAGTTTCGCGGTGCTGACCGGAGACCGGAAGGTGGAGTTGAAAGCGAAACAGGATTTTGTGCCGTTCAGTTTTTCCGCTTCGGGATCGGCCCACGGGCCGCTGGTGTTCGCCGGCTATGGCATTTCGGCCGACGAGTTTCACTACGATGACTACGCCGGGATCGACGTCAAGGACAAGATTGTCGTGGTTCTGCGCTATGAGCCTCCTTCGTTCGGCGAGAAGGGCGGCAATCAGGGCATGACACAGCATTCCCAGTTGGTGAGCAAAGCCATCAACGCCCGGAACCACGGCGCCAAGGCGCTGGTGCTGGTGAACGGAAAGCTGGGAGACGGCGAAGAAGACCTGCTGACGCGATTCGGCAGCGTGAGCGGCCCGGAGAATGCCGGCATCATCTTTGTTCAGGTCAAGAATGACGTGGCCGGGGGATGGCTCAAGGCGGCGGGCAAATCGCTGGTGGAGTTGCAGGAGCAGATCAATGCTTCGTCCAAGGCGGCATCGTTTGCGCTGGCGGAAAACCAGACTGCGGCGCTGACCGTCAGTATCCAAACCACGCGGGCCACGGTGAACAATGTGCTGGCTTATCTTCCGGGCAAGACGGACGAATACGTGATTATCGGCGCGCATTACGATCACCTGGGACGAGGCAATTTCGATTCTCTTGCGCCTTCGCAAATCGGGCAGATTCATCCGGGAGCGGATGACAACGCTTCGGGCACGGCGGGGGTGCTGGAGTTGGCGCGGCTGCTGGCGCCACAGAAAGGCCAGTTGCGGCGGGGAATTTTGTTCGCGTCCTTTGCCGGCGAAGAACTCGGGTTGCTCGGTTCGGCCGCGTGGGTGAGGGATCCTACGCGTCCGCTGGATAAGGCCGTAGCCATGCTGAACATGGACATGATCGGGCGCATCAAGGATCAGAAAGTCTACATTGGAGGCGTTGGGACCGGCTCGACGCTGAAAGCTGTGGTCGAGCAGGCTTCGGAGAAATCGGGATTCAAGATCGAGTATTCGCCAGGGGGATATTCCTCGAGCGACCATACGTCGTTTGTGGCGAAGAAAATTCCGGTGCTGTTTTTCTTCTCGGGGCTGCACTCGGATTATCACAAGCCTTCGGATACGTGGGAGAAGATCGATCCGGTGGCCGCGACGCGGTTGCTTGACGTGGTCGGGGCGACCCTCGAGCAGTTGGCGGATGCGGAGGAGCGTCCGGCTTTTATTGTGGTCGCGGAAGACAAGCCGGCAGGCGGGCCGGGAGGCAGCGGCTACGGCCCATACTTCGGATCGATCCCGGATTTCGGGGAGGTGGAAAACGGCGTGAAGTTCTCCGATGTAAGGCCGGGATCGCCTGCGGCGAAGGCGGGATTGAAGGCGGGGGATATCCTGGTGCAGTTCGGCGACAAGGCGATCAAGAATCTTTACGACTTCACGGACGCCCTGCGCCGCAGCAAAGTGGGCGAGGTGGTGGAGGTCAAGGTGCTGCGCGATGGGCAGCCGGTTACGGCTTCGGTCAAGCTGGAACAGCGCAAATGAGCTGGCGCTCTCAGCGTCCGGCTTCGAAGCGGTAGCCGATTCCACGCAGCGTTTTCAGATAGCGGGGCTGTTTTGGATCGGGCTCGATCTTCTCCCGTAGACGGCGCACGAAGACGTCAATGGAGCGTGGGGTCACGAACGCGCCTTCTTTCCACACCGCGTCAAGGAGTTGGTCGCGGGTGAAGACGCGTCCCTGGTGCCGGGCCAGATATTCGAGGAGCCGGAATTCGCGGACCGTGGTGAGTACTGCTCTGCCCTCGACGCGCACGGTCATCGACGCGACATCAATTTCCAAGTCTCCGAGCTGAATAATCTCGCGACTGTGGGCCTCAGGGGGAACGCGGAGAACGTTGCGGATGCGCGCGATCAGTTCACGCGGACTGAAGGGTTTGGTTATGTATCCGTCGCCGCCGACGTCGAATGCCTGCAGGCGATCGGGTTCCTGAGTTCTGGCGGAAAGAAAAATGACGGGCGTCTTGGCTAGTTGTTGGTGCTGGCGGATCTGGCGGCAGAGATCGAAGCCGCTGATTCCGGGCAACATGATATCGAGAAGAAACAGCGCCGGTTGCGCCATGGCGGCCTGGGGAACGACGGGAGCCCCGGAGAAAAATGTGGAGACCTCGTAACCGGCGGTTCGCAGGTTGTGTTCGATCAGGCGAGACACATCCGGATCGTCTTCCACTACGTAGATCAGATCGGGGTGACGCGGTTTGTCTATTGCCTGCAATGGATCCATGATCGGAAGGAGAGCCTCACGCGCTCTCGGAGTGCTTGGCTTAGAAAGAGTCGGCAGCCCCTAAAGGGGCGTCTGATCTCGAAGATCCTGCAGCAGCGCTAAAGCGATGCCCTGATACGAAACCGAACCTTTCTGCAGCCTGCTGAGGCATTGCTTTGGTAGTCGCCTTCTGACAGTAGAGGGACCGTGTTGCAGCAATGTTGCGCCAGTGTTAAAGGAGAGTTAATTCGCTCGTACTTGAGTGGACGGCCCGCGCTTTTTGCTCTGTACTCTGCTCACGCGTTACACTGCGAAATATGATTACAGCGAACCAACCGAATGTGAAGTTTGTGCAAACCCCCGATTATCGCGAGACCTATGCCAACAGCGTGCAGATCCGGGTGAATGTCTGGGATTTCTTCCTCGTTTTCGGGACGATGCAGCAAAGCTCGGAGACGCAGGTGGAGTTGCGAAACTTTCAGGGGATCTATCTCAGCCCGCAACAGGCCAAGGCGCTCATGGCGCTCTTGCAACAAAACGTGACGAACTACGAAGCCGCGTTCGGCGAGATCAAGCTTGATCCGCGCGCCCCGGGTGGCCCCGTTCACTGATGGAGCGGTCGCTGACGGCATCTTCCGCGTGGGTGCAGGAGCTTTTTCTGTTCGCGCTGTTTTTTGCGGGATTGATGCTTCTGCATGCGCCGCTTCTGCGCCTTCCTTATTTCTGGGATGAGGCGGGCTATTACGTTCCGGCCGCGCGTGATTTATTTCTGACCGGCACGCTCATTCCGCAGTCGACACTATCGAACGCGCATCCTCCGCTGGCGATGGCGTGGCTGGCGCTGGCCTGGCGCGTCTTCGGATGCTCCGCTCTAGTCACGCGCACAGCCATGCTGGCGCTGAGCGCATTCTCACTGCGTGGACTGTTTCGACTTTCGCGAATCGCGGCGAATCTTCCGGTGGCGTGGACGACAACTGTGTTGGTGGCGATTTATCCGGTGTACTTCACGCAGAGTTCGATGGCGCAGGTGGACTTGCCGGCCGCTGGATTTACGTTCTGGGCGCTGGCTGCGTATATAGAAGACCGTCCGTGGAAGCAAGCTGTCTGGTTCTCGCTGGCGGCGTTGGCGAAGGAGACTGCGATCCTGGCTCCGATGGCGCTGTTTGGCTGGGAAGTGCTTGGTTATTTCATTCGCCGTCGTTCGGAGGAAGGATGCGAGGCAAGATGGGACAAAATTTTTCCACCTGCGGGCAGACGTACGTGCGCGTTTTTTCTGCTGCTTCCTGTCGTGCCGCTGGCGGGCTGGTACGCCTACCACTACGCGAAAACCGGTTTCCTGCTGGGAAATCCTGAATTCTTTCGCTACAACGTAGCCGCCACGCTCAATCCTCTGCGCGTGCCGCTAGCTCTGGGGATGCGGCTCTGGCAACTCTTCGGATATTTCGGTCTGTATCTGCTCACCCTGGCGGGATTGCTGGCCTTGCTTCGTCCGGCGCAGTTAGAGGGAAAGACGGAAAACGGCATTGCCCGACCGCGAATTCCATTCTGGATGCAGGCAGCATTCCTTTCCGTGGTGCTCGCTTACCTTGCCTTTATGTCGGTAGTGGGCGGAGCGGTGCTGGCTCGCTATATGCTGCCGGTCGTCCCGCTCGTGGTTCTGGCGCTGGTCTCGACTCTCTGGCGGCGCGCGCGGTATTGGAAATTGATTGTGGGAGCGGTCGCAATTGCATTTGTCGCGGGTCTCGTCAGCAATCCGCCGTATGGATTCTCTCTTGAAGACAATCTGGCTTATCGCGATTACATCGTGATGCATGCGGAAGCCAGCCGGTTCCTGGCGATGCGATATTCGGGTGAGCGCGTTCTGACCGCATGGCCCGCGTCGGACGAACTCACCCGGCCATGGCTTGGCTATATTAATCAGCCTTTCCGCGTCTTGCGCATCGAGGATTTCTCAGTCCCCCAAATCGACTTGGCTGCCAGGGCTCGCGACCGGTTTGACGTGGCTCTGGTCTTCTCCACGAAGTACCAGCCGCCGCATCCGCTGCTTGAGAACTGGGATACTTGGCAGCGCATCAAGGAAAAATTCTTCGGCTACCATCGCGACTTGCCGCCAGAGGATATTGCCCAACGTCTTGGCGGAACGATTGCCTATCACAAGGAACGGAACGGGCAGTGGGTCGCGGTGATTGCGGTGGAGAGGTGAGCAAAAACCCCGCCCAAGCGGAGCTTGGACGGGGAACCCGCGCCAGGCTCAGGGCAGGCTCCGCTCCGCTTCCGCATGTTCTACTTCACATGCCCATCAAGTGGCAGGAGTGCGTCTTGACCACGACCCAGACGGCTTTGCCTGGTCCCAGTTGAAGAGCGTCG
Source organism: uncultured Acidobacteriaceae bacterium (assembly GCA_963779995.1). Lineage (GTDB taxonomy): Bacteria > Acidobacteriota > Terriglobia > Terriglobales > Acidobacteriaceae > Acidiflorens. The sequence continues at coordinate 114,143 of CAVZZY010000009.1, forward strand.
CGCGCCGCCAGCGTTAAGTGAACTTCGAACTCCGTGCCGCCGCAATCCACCATTGCTGCGACGATCACGTCTCTCTGCTCGAGCCGCCGAATCGTTCCCGGCAAAACGTTGCGGGCACTTAGCCCGTGTGGATGTTCCGTTGCCAGCAGCAGATCACCGGCGCGAACGCCCACGCGCAGGTGCGAGCCGACTTCGGCCCGAACCAGCGGCGTTTCCAGTTCCACTTTGCCGTTACCCAACTGGCAGGTCATGGTGCCGCGAGCTTCGTGCAGTTCCAGCACCGTGGCGTCGAAGATGTTTTCGAATCCTGAGAGGTGCGCTACGGTTTCCAGTTGCGGAGCGCGCATGACTTCATGCGGCTGGCCCTGGGCCACGATTATTCCGGCATCAAGCACAATGACCTCGTCGCCGAGGGCAAACACTTCTTCGCCGTTGTGGGTGACGAAGAGAATGGGAACGCGGTGATGCTGGTTCCACCGGCGCAGATCGCCGACGAGAGACGACTTCGTCGGACGGTCGAGCGCAGCCAGTGGCTCATCGAGCAGCAGGGCGCGTGGTTCAGTCACCAGAGCGCGCGCCAGGGCGACGCGCTGGCGCTCGCCTCCGGAGATTTGCGCCGGTCGCCGGTCGCGCAAGTGGGCGATGCTAAACGCCTCAAGCATCTCACGGCTGCGCGTTTGTCGCTCGGCCGAGCTCAGGGTGCGGAGACCGTATGCGACGTTTTGCTCCGCGGTCAGGTGAGGGAAGAGCGCGAGGTCCTGATGTACGTACCCTATGCGCCGTTTCCAGGCTGCGACGTTGCGCTTCTTCTCCGAGTCGTAAAGGTCTTCGCCGCCAACGGCTATGCGTCCTTCGTCCGGATCGCTGAGCCCGGCAATGCAATCGAGCAGCGTGGTCTTTCCCGCGCCCGACGCGCCGAAGAGAATCGTGAAACCGGCCAGCGCGCGGAAGTGAACATTCAGGTTGAAGCTGCCCTCGGGATTCGGAAAGCGTTTGCGGATGCGGACTTCGAGGTCGGCAGAGATTGGCTGTGGCGTTGCTTGTAGTGCGGTTGGCGGCACGAGTGCTGTCTTTAGATTTACCTCCATGGACCCACCGCCCATGGACGCCGGTTTGCACCATACACGACGGACAATACGACGAACGAGATGATCAGCAGCACGAGCGCCGTCTGGTTCGCGCTGGAATAATTTGCTGTCTGCACCTGATCGTAAATATCAATCGAGATGGTGCGGGTCACACCCGGAATGTTGCCTCCCACCATGAGCACAACTCCAAACTCGCCCAGCGTGTGCGCGAAGCTGAGCGCAAATCCCGTGACCAGCCCGGCTTTTGAGAGGGGAAGCACGATGCGGCGAAAAGTTTGCAGCGGCGAATGGCCAAGCGATGCCGAGGCGCGAAGCAGTTGGCGGTCGACCGCGCCGAATGACGTGGCGAATGGCTGCACGGCGAATGGCAGACTGTATAACAACGACCCGATCACCAGCCCTTCGAAAGTGAAAGCCAGGGTGTGGCCGGTGAGCGACTCCCACCAGCGGCCGAGCGGGCTCCGCGAACCGAGTGCCACCAGAACATAAAAACCGAGCACCGTCGGCGGCAAGACGATGGGAAGCGCGACTGCGGCCTCGACCAGGAATTTCCAGCGCCAGCGCGAGTACGTCAGCCAGTAGGCGATGGGAATTCCGATCGCAATCAGCAGCGTCGAGACAATGGCTGCGAGACGCACCGTCAACCAGAACGCCTGCCAGTTCATTCAGTGTTTCTCCGTTTCAATGCTTCTCCGCGGGCAGACTGAAGCCGTAACTGGTGAGCAGGGAAGCGGCCTCGGGGCTGCGCAAAAATTCCAGGAACCTGCGGGCCGCATCCTGCTGTTTTGATTTCGAGAGGACGACGGCCGCCTGGTTCAGCGTGGGATAGGCATCGAGCGGAACCGTCCAATAGCGGCCTTTGTCTTTCATAGCGGGGGTGAGGGCATGGGAGAGCGCGATCAGTCCCGCCTGGGCGTTGCCTGATTCCACGAACTGCGCTGCCTGCGACACGTTTTCGCCCACGACCAGGCGGCTCGAAACCTGATCGTAAATGGCGAAGTGCCGCAGCGCCGCCGCCGCCGCTCGCCCATAGGGCGCGGTCGCGGGATTCGCGATTGAAATCTTCTTGACCGATGGGTCGAGCAAAGCATTCATGCCGAGCTTCGATAAATCCAGCGGGGAGTCGGCGGGGACCCACAGCACCAGACGGCCGACGGCATAACGGTAAAGCGTTTCTTTGGATGCCAGCCCCTCGGCGATCAACTGCTGCGGATACTCTTCATTCGCCGAGAAGAAGACATCGAAGGGCGCGCCGTTTCGAATCTGATTGGTCAGATTGCCGGATGCTCCGAAGGAAAGCTTCACGCTTTGCGCGGTCTTTTTCGTGTAGGCCTCGACGAGTTGCGGGAGGGCAGCGCTCATATCGGCCGCCGCCGCCACGGTGATCTCCTGGGCGGTTGCGAGGGACCCTGCGAGCAGGAGGAGGAGCGCCAGCAATTTTCTCATCGCCGATTTTCCGATCCTCCCGATGGCCGGCCCCTACTTCCGGCAACGCTAAAGAGTACGTGTGAGAACTGGGTCATCCCTCCGGGACTTAGGTCATCCTTCCCGCTTTTCCCAGCGCTGAAGCGCTGGGCTAATTTCGTTTACCCCTCCGGGGCTGTGCGACGCTCCGGTCAAAAACAGATGCTGCAGAATTGATTTCCATATCCTAGTCGCAGAGTGCGAATTGTGGAAGGGTGGAAGCGGCGATGGGAGTGCGGTTTGTGGAACTTCCTTGTGATCCCCAGAGCCTGCCCTGAGGCGAAGTCGAAGGGCCCTCTGTGGTTGACGAGGTTTCTCTGAGCGCACGTCATATAATCGTCTGTCATTTCATCGTCCGTCATTGCGGGAGGGATTTTGGCCTACGACGATCTGCGGGACTGGATCAAAGCACTCGACCGAGCCGGGGAACTGAAACGTGTCCGCATGGAAGCGGACCCAATTTTGGAGATTACGGAAATTACTGACCGGGTTTCGAAAGATAAAGACCGGCAGGGAACTATCGGCGGGAAAGCTTTGCTGTTCGAGAACCTTAAGGGCTACCCCGGCTTGCAACTTCTTATCAACCAGTTCGGTTCCGCCCGACGCATGCGGCTTGCGCTCGAAGTCGATGGGCTCGACGAAATCGCCGAGCGCATCCGCGGCTTCATGGATGTGAAGTCTCCGCAAGGCTTCCTCGACAAAGTGAAGATGCTGCCGATGCTTGCCGAGATGGGCAAGTTTTTTCCCAAGACCGTCGCCACCGGCCCATGCAAAGAAGTGATCAAGCGCGACCATTTTTCTTTGCTCGATTTCCCTATCCTCAAATGCTGGCCAAAAGATGGCGGACGCTTTATCACGCTGCCCTGCGTGATCACGCGCGATCCGACGACCGGGAAGCGCAACGTCGGCATGTACCGCATGCAGATCTATGACGAGCGCACCGCCGGAATGCACTGGCAGCGGCAGAAAGTAGCGGCGGAACACTACCGCGACCGGATGCGGCAAAGCTTTGCGAACGATGGAGGCACGGGCGCCCCCGCCCGCGCGGCGGTCGACATCATGGCGCGTTCTTCAGGCGGTTCGATGCTGGCTGCGGGTGAGCGCCCTTCCGGGAGAATGGACGTCGCTGTCGCCATCGGCACGGAACCGGCGCTGACTTTCTGCGCCATCGTCCCCGCGCCGCCCGACGTTGAGGAGTACATCATCGCCGGATTCCTGCGGCAGAAGCCGGTCGAACTGGTGAAATGCGAGACGGTTGACCTCGACGTTCCGGCCACTGCCGAGATCATCCTTGAAGGGTACGTTAATCTTGACGAACTGCGCACCGAAGGCCCCTTCGGCGACCACACCGGCTTCTACTCGCTGGAAGACGAGTATCCGGTGTTTCATGTTACCTGCATCACGCACCGCAAAGACCCGATCTACGCTGCCACCGTCGTCGGCAAGCCGCCGCAAGAAGACGCCTGGATGGGCAAGGCGGTCGAGCGCATTTTCCTGCCGCTCATGAAGCTGACCATTCCAGAACTGGTGGACATCAACCTGCCCATCGAAGGCGTGTTCCACAACCTGATGATCGTTTCCATCCGCAAATCCTATCCGGGACAGGCGCGCAAGGTGATGAACGCCATCTGGTCGCTGGGGCAGGCGATGTTTACTAAATGCATCGTCGTGGTAGACGAAGACGTGGACGTGCAGGATATCGCCGACGTCACCTTGAAGGTGCTCAATCATATCGATCCCGAGCGCGACATCCAGTTCACGCTGGGCCCAGTCGATTCGCTCGACCACGCCTCGCGGCTAGCGGACTACGGCTCAAAGATGGGCATCGACGCCACGCGCAAATGGTCGACCGAGGGCTTCGGGCGTCCCTGGCCGGATGAGATCGTGATGGACGCGAAGACGCGGGCGCTGGTGGATGGCAAGTGGAAGGCACTGGCGAAAGAGCTGGGGATGGAATAAGGCGAGCGCTTGGTTGGGTTTACCTCGCCGTGGTTCAGGCGCCAACGCCGCAAAAGTTCGGCCTTGAGCCTCCTGCCAACTTGTGTTCTCATTAGGGAACGACGCGGCCCGTGGGGGCCTGTCAGCGCGCTTTAGACCGCAACCCTCAACCTCAAGCTTTGAGCGTTAAACCATGAGCGTTAAACCATGAGCGGAACACCCGAGGAGAAAATTATGAAAAAAGTCAGCTACATTCCCAAGGGATACAACAACGTTACGCCGTACCTGATTATCAAGGGTGCCGCGAAAGCGATTGATTATTACAAGAACGTTTTCGGGGCGACCGAAGTCATGCGCATGGCCGGTCCCGACGGCAAGGTCGGCCATGCCGAGCTGAAGATAGGCGACTCGCACATCATGCTGGCCGACGAAAACCCCGCCATGGGGCACCGCAGCGCCGAGAGTATCGGCGCGTCTCCGGTGAGCCTGCTGGTGTACATTCCCGATTGCGACAAGGTCGTCGCCAAGGCGGTCGCGGAGGGAGCGAAGATCCTGAAGCCGGTCGAGGACCAGTTCTACGGAGATCGCTCCGGCTTCATTCAGGACCCGTTCGGACATTTCTGGTCGGTTTCGACTCACAAGGAAGACTTGTCCCCGAAAGAAATAGAAGAACGCGTCAAGAAAGCGATGCAGGCCGCCTGACGGCAGCTCTTGGCTCTTAGCTCTTGGCTAGGCCGATGTCGGGCAGTTTCCCCTGTGTACCTCTGTTTCCACTGTGGTGGAGAATTAGAAGCTTGAACCACAGGGGACGCAGAGGTACACAGGGAAGCCAGTCTTGACTGAAGGCTTAAGGGCTGAGAGGCCGTCGATTGCGTGTGCGTTCTCCGTCTACCACGCTAGATCACGCCCACAACCTTAGAAAGGACACGCTTATGCTCGCCGCTGGCAATCCGTTTCCCGATTTTTCGCTTCCCAACCAGGACGGCAAGATCACCAAGCTCTCCGACTTTGCCGGACACTGGCTCGTCGTCTACTTCTATCCGAAAGACGACACGCCCGTCTGCACCATCCAGGGCAAGTCGTTTACAGCGACCAAGGCTGATTTTGACGCTGCCGGGATCAAAGTGATTGGGGTGAGCGCCGACGACGTGGCCTCGCACAAGAACTTCTGCAACAAGTTCGCTTTTACCATCGAGTTGCTCTCCGACACCGATTCCAAGCTGATGAAGACCCTCGGCCTCGGCCAGATTGAATGGAAAGGGATGAAGCTTTGGGAGCGAACCAGTTTCGTGGTTGATCCCAAGGGCGTGATCCGCAAGGTGTACGAAAAGGTGAACGCTGAAGGCCACGAGAAAGCACTGCTCGATGACATTGGGAGTCTTTCGGCAAAGGCGGCCTGATGGGCGCTCTCAAAGGCCGACGCTCGGAAAGAGGATTTTTCCGCGCGGCAGTCTGACCGCAGCGGCTAAAGCCGGACCTTGGAACAAGCCCGTGACGCAACGCTAGAGCGTTGCGCCACCCAAAATCCGCCACACGAAAATCCGACACCCAAAATCAGGCGCGTGCGCGTTTTTTTCGCGGACTTAGACGCGGCAAGCCGCGTCTCTACGATTCAGGCGATTTTGCGCGTGCATGTTCGGCCGCGGAGTCTGCGGCTTGGGAAAGAGGCCGGCCAGCGCGGGCGCCCGCATTCCACCGCCGCTCTCGCGAATCTATCCCTACGTCGTGGGTGGGCAAGGGTCACCGCGAATCCGCGAGCTGCCCGTCTATTGCAGCGTCGTGGAACTGGTCAGTCCCTGATAGATGAACAATCCCGCAATGACCAGGATCATGGCTCCCGACAAGGCGCCGAGCACCTTGACGATCGGTGTGATCTTTCTCATCTTGGCCAGAACTTCCACTTGGTCCTTATGCATCTGGGATTCGCTCTCATTGAGGAAGATCGAATCGTCTTCGTGCATGGTGAGGGTACTTTTATAGATCAGGAGAATGATGAGGACCCCGGTCAGAATACCCCACGCGATTAGCAGCCCAAACATAGGAGACATACGCCACCTCGGAGCTTAGATCGAGCCCATCCCCGACGTTGCCATCTTGGGCCCCAGCGCGAACTGTCCTGCCATCCGCTGGCGTTCGGGTACAAGGCCCCTACTTCGCACGATTATAGACCCCTTGGCAAGAGGAGGCAGCGACTTCTTGCCTAATCGAAGCATCTAACGAGTAAATCCGGGAAAACGCGCCGGCTGGCGAAAAGCCTTGCCGAGCCGGTTATAAGGTTTGTTATAATAAGAGTTCTTAAGGAGATCAAGCAGATGGCGACCACCTCCACACCCGATGTACAGCCCAAAACCGCACCAGTTCTGACCCCGGCCGCGGTGGCCAAGGTCAAAGAAATCATGGCTTCGCAGACACCGCTTCCGGCGGGATTGCGGCTGTCCGTAGTCGGCGGCGGTTGCTCCGGCTTTCAATACTCCATGGCGTTCGAGAACGGCGCCGGCATGATGGACAAGGTTTTTGACTTTGACGGCTTAAAGGTTTACGTGGATGCCACTTCCTTGATGTATCTTGGCGGAGCCCGTGTGGATTACGTCGAGACCCTGGAAGGCGCCGGGTTCAAGTTCGAGAACCCGAACGTGAAGAGTACCTGCGGCTGCGGCTCCTCGTTTAACACTTAGGTATCAATGGTTTCACGACAAGCCCCGCTTTCGATGCGGGGCTTTTTTATGGCCGCTTTTCTGCCGGGACGAATGGCGCCGGGAACGCTAAGTCTACTGCTGGGGCGTCGGCGCCGGAGTCTGCGGAGTTTGCGTTTGAAGACCTTGGTTTGGACCGCTGTTTGGCGTTAATCCCTGTCCGAATCCACCTTGTCCGAATCCACCTTGTCCAAATCCAGTTTGTCCCGGCGTAGCTCCAGGCAGTCCGGGAGCGGCGCCGTTTAAGTTCGGAGTGGGCATACCAGGATTCACAGGCCCGGTCAGTGTGACGCCCCGGTCGGCCGTCGGCAGGTAAACAAAGAGCCAGTCGTTGTAATGGTTCTTGTCGTAGAACACGCGGATGGTCTTGGCTTTGCTTGTGCTGGCGACTCCCAGGATCGGTCCTCCGCCGAACGTCTGCCCGCTTAAGCCGGAACTGGAATTTGGATTGGAACCAGAGGACGACGATCCCGATGAAGTTGAATTCCCCGACGCACCCGACGGACTGCCCGAAGATGAATTGCCGGAATCACCATTCAGATTCTGCACGCCGCCCGTTTGTTGAAGACCGCCTTGCATCGCGCCCAACGCTCCTTGCAGGGCCGCGAGTCCGGCTTGTCCCTGCAGTCCGCTTTGTCCCGGGAGTCCAGTCTGGCCGGGCATTTGTCCCAATACCGGCCCGACGTTCAGGTTGATGTCGGTCTGATGCAGGAATTTGAAGTCCTTCTCCTTGCCCGTGGTCCGGTCAATGTTAAGCGGATCTGTATAGCGCTTGCGAATGAAGCGGAGGTTGTTGGTGTTCTCCAGTTCCTCGATGCGGTTTGGGTACCGGTTAAATTTCTTGTAGAAATGTTGAATCGCGCGCATGTACTCCGTTCCCCGATGCACCAACTCTTCTTCGCGGTCGCGCTTGATCTGCTGGCCAATTTCGGGGAGCACGGCGAGCATCGCAATCGTGATGAGCGCGAGGGCCAGCATCAGCGTGATCAGCATGTAGCCGCGCTGGGGCATTTGTAATTTGTGATTTGTAATTTGTGATTTCAAACCACCATGCCGCATAACCGTTCACTCGCCTTTCAACTGCAAATACCAATTGCAAATTGCCAATTACAAATCAGCTATGGCCTTTATCCTGGAGCTCCTTGCGTCAAGGGCAGGCTCTGCCGGTTATTATTGACCATATCTTCCACGTCCACCGCTGTTGCCGAGATGTGCAAGACACGATAACGGCGGTCCACAATGTCGCCCTCACCGGCGATAAAAATGTCTTCGCCCTGGGACAAGAACACCTTCTTCGTCTCCCCGGGCCGGTTGGCAAAGCCAAAAAACTTGAGGTTGATCGGCGGCGGCGGCGGAATGGGCGGAGGCATGTGAAGGCTGGCCTCCTGTTTGTCCGTGACCCCGGGTGCCTTGGGCCTTTCGATCTTTGGCACTGACCCTGCGACGAAAATATTTCTTCCGTTGCCCGCGTACTTGATTTCCTCGCTTTGGCTAAGCAGTTTCAGGTCAAGCGTGGGATCCAGCCGGGGTTCAACCACAGGCACCACTCTTCCTGAAGCCGTGCGCCGCGTGGCGGGCTTGGCCGGCGCCGTTCCGGTTTGCACCGTCGCGGGCGCCGCCGATGGCGACGAGGGCCAGAATTCATAGGCCAGCATCCCCACCGCCAGCCCGCCCAATACAGCCAGCGCGATAACTTGCTTCTGGTTTTCGATTCCCAGTTTCACTCAGGCACCCGACCGCAGATAACTGTGTATCGTGATTCCCAGCTTGACCGGTCCCGCGCCCTCGCCCGCCAGTTCCACGCCATCGACCATAAAAAACATCTTCGACCGTTCCAGCGTATTGATGAAGCGCACCAATTGCAGGTAATCTCCGGAAAAACCTCCATGAATCTCGACCGGAATTATGCCGGAGCTTTCCGGATCCTCCTGCTTGTAGGTCGCCTGTTGGATCCGGATCCCATTTTCTGCCGCCAGCTTGCCCAGTTCATTGGCCAGCTCGGAATCGGTCGCGGCAAAGCGGTCCTTGTAGAACCCGCCGATCTGATCCTTCGCCAGTACGATCTTCTTGTCCATGCCGCGCAGCGGTGCGACTTCGCGGTTCTTCTTGGTCAGTTCGGCCCTGAGTTCGAGGATTTGCAGCCTCCGCGACTCCACCGAACCCACGAGCGGCGAGAACAGAACAGCCACTGCGATTACATCGGCAGCCAGCATCGCTCCAATCGCAAATTTCAACTTGCGCCGCGATTTTCCCAAGTCCGGCATTACTTTGCGCTCCTCTCGGGCGAGTCCGGCACATAAACTGCAATCACCGAAGCAACTACACCCGCTCCGGACTCTCCACTCCGCTCGTCCACCAGTTGCGCTCCCTGGAAATGGCGCGAGCCTTCCATGCGATGGACCAGTTCCACGGCGGCGGCGCGCGTCTCGCAAATCACTCTCATCTCCAGTTCCATCTGATTCTGATCACTCAATGCCGGATGCAGCGAGACCACATGCAGGCTCGAGGGCATGACCAGTTCCAGTTCTTCGAACACGCGGGTCCACGAGAATGCCTTGCGCTGAATCAGTCCATTCAAAAACTGAGACTGATCCCGCGTGCTGCGGTTGGTGGCCATATCGAGGTAGGCTTGCGCCTTGGCGCGTTCGTTGTCGCGTTCCACGATCTGTGCCTGCAGTTGCGCGATCTCATGGCGATCTCTTCCGGCGTGAATCCAGCCGCGCACCGCCAGGGCCAACAGAAGCACCGTCAGCAGGCCAAGCAGCCCCACTCCCAATCCCCAGCGCGCCCAGAACTCACGGGCATCCTCATACGGCCGGGTCGCGAGATTGATATCTAAACGCATATTAGCTCTCAGCTCTCGGCTCTCAGCCCTCGGCTCTCAGCCCTCGGCTCTCAGCCCTTGGCCTTTCGCCAAGAGCTTAGAGCTGAGAGCTTGGAGCTGCTTTATGAAATTAGAGCTCCCACCACTCCCGCCATGCGCCAGCGCGGAACCGTGCCCGTGGTGGAACCGATCTGAGACGCTCGCCACCAGTTCCTCAACTTGCGCGCCCGACTGATTCTTCAGCGCCGGCGCGGCGCCACCCGTTTCCGGCAGGCCCGCCACATACACTCGCTCAATGTTCAGGTTGTAAGTGTCCTGAAAAAACACCACCGAGGGATAGACTTCCTCCGCCAGTTGATCGCCGGTGATGGTTACGCCGCGCATATTTTCGAGCGTGCGGAACAGCAGCAGTTGCTCCTGATCGAGAATCGCGATGCTGATGGTGCGCGCGTCAACCTTGACCACGAGCGTCGGCCGTTCCGCGTCCGCGGCTCCCAGCGCCGCCAGCATCGACGGCATCACCATCCCCGGGTTGTAGCCCGCGTCGCGAAACGCCGACTCATACTCCTGCAGAACCGTGTTCAGCACCACCGCCGCCACCGCCCGCACACCTTTACCCGAGGTCTGCGCGTGATAGGAGATGCGGGCATCGTTGGGATCAAAAGGCAGCGACTTCTTCAGCCGGAAGCGGACCACCGCTTCGGCCTCATCCCGTTTCGAGGGGAGCGTTTCGAAATCCAGCAGCACCACGCGCACCGAGGTATCGGGCAGAATCGCGATCACGTCGCGAGACCGCGCCCCGACGCTGCCGAGCGCGCTTTCAATTGCCTGCCGGATCGCGCTGCCATCGCGCAGATTCGCTTCCATCAAATCGGGTACTACCGCGCCGGGCGCCAGTTCCCGCGCCGCCGCCATTTCCACCATCCGCCCCGCATCCGCGGCGCGGCCCGCCAGGACGCGGTCCGCCGCGATTTCGCAGGCGAGCGTCGGACGGCGAGTGTGTTTGGACGTGGAAGTCATGGGCTGCTCGAAATTACCTCGGACGGTGGAGCGCCGGGCGTCCCCGCCGGGCTGGGCGGGCGAGACGCCCGTCCCTCCATCGACTCCAAAACTTGATGATATCCCGTACTTTCATGAAGAGAGTAGTTATCTCTGGGGATGCCGGGACTAGACTAGCAGATCATAACTAGTCTTTGGCAATCAGCCTCTGCTATCCAGCCTCAGCGCATGGTTTCGATAAAGGTGACCTTGTTGATCTCTTTCAGAGTGGTGAATCCGCCGCGTACCTTGTCCAGCGCCGATTCGCGCAGGAAGCGCATGCCCTCTTCGCGGGCAGCTTTTCTTATCTCCGAGGTCGGTCTCCGCTCCAGAGATCATTTCGCGGATACGATCGGTCAAATCCAGAAGTTCATGAATCGCCGTCCGGCCGCGGAATCCGGTGCCCGCGCACTCGATGCAGCCCTGCCCCTCGTACAAAGGAACCTGCGACCACTACTTTCGGGTCCAGACCGCTGGCCTCGAGCACGTCATTCGGATAATGCACGGCGGTACGGCAGGAATCGCAGATGACCCTTACCAGTCGCTGCGCCAGAATACAGTTCAGCGCCGAGACAAAGTTGTAAGGCTCGACGCCCATGTTCAGGAAGCGCCCGAGCACGTCCACCACGTTGTTGGCGTGGACGGTGGTGAACACGAGGTGGCCCGTCAGCGCCGACTGGATGGCGATCTGGGCGGTTTCGTTGTCGCGAATTTCGCCCACCATGATCTTGTCCGGGTCGTGACGCAAAATGGAACGCAGACCGCGGGCGAAGGTCAAACCCTTTTTTTCGTTGACCGGAATCTGGGTAATGCCGCGTATTTGATATTCGACCGGGTCTTCAATGGTGATGATCTTGTCTTCGTCGGTCTTGATCTCGTTGACAGCGGCGTAGAGCGTCGTGGTTTTGCCGCTGCCCGTCGGCCCCGTGACCAGCACCATGCCATAGGGTTCCTTGATGTAGCGGCGAAAGCGGCGCAGGTCGTCTTCGTCGAACCCGACCACGTCGAGCGTGAGCTTCTTGAACTTCTCGCTCATCGACTCCTTGTCGAGCACGCGGAGCACGGCGTCTTCGCCGTGGATCGAGGGCATGATGGAAACGCGGAAGTCGATGGCGCGGCCACTGTATTTCACGCGGAAGCGGCCGTCCTGGGGCACGCGGCGCTCGGAAATATCGAGCTCGCTCATGACCTTGATGCGCGAAATGATGGTCGAGTGATGCTCTTTGCCGATGGGCGGCATGGCGTTGGTGAGCACGCCGTCGATACGAAACTTGATGACCACCGAATCGTCCCGGGTCTCGATGTGAATGTCACTCGCCCGCCGCTGCAACGCCGTGAAAATCGTGGTATCGACCAGGCGAATGATCGGGCTCATGTCGGTGCCCGCGGTCGCCGTCAACTTGTCGATGGAGATGGTCTCGTCGTTGCCGGCTTCATCCTCGCGGATCACGTCGAGCGTGAATCCCTCGCTCGCGTCTTCCAGCACGCGCTTGGACTGCTCGGTCTTCTGCAGGATGTCGGAGATCTGCTTCAGGGTCGAAACTTTGGTGACGATGCGCTTGCCGAGCAGCAGGCTGATCTCGTCAATCATCATCAACTGGCTGGGATCGGCAATGGCAATCGCCAGGCGTCCGTCCGAGGTCTCATCGAGCGGCACGAACTTATAGCGGAACATGAGATGCACGGGGATCTTCTCGAACAGATCGTGGTGCAGTTGGAAATCGCTCAGATCGATGAATTCGCAGCGATAGCGCCGCGCGATGTCCCGCGCGCGTGCCAGTTCGTCGGGAACCGATGCCGGTTCCGGCACCAGCTTCCCGCCATTCCACCGCCGTTTACCACTACTGTTTTCTTGTCCGCCATGCCCAATTCCAGTTTACAGCGCTTGCAAAGCCTTTCTTAGTGCACATTCGCTCCCAAGGTAAAGATCGGCATATACAAAGAGATCAGGATGCCGCCGACAAAGACCGCCATGATGATCAGGATCAGCGGCTCAATCAGCGCCATGGCAGCGCTCAGAGCCGTCTGCACGTCCTCTTCGTAAAACTCGGCCACCGAAGCGAGCATGGCCGGCAGCGCGCCGGTCGATTCGCCGACCTCCAGCATTTCCACTGCGAGATCGGGAAACATCTTCTGAGCCTCCAGGCTATGCGCCAGGCTTTGTCCTTCTTTCACCCGCTCCGCCGCTGCGTTGACCCCGTTTACCATCTGCCGGCTGCTCATCGATTCGCCGGCCGTTTCCATGGCCGGCACCAAAGGCAGGCCGCCCTGCAGCAGCGTGGCCAGAATGCGCGAGAAATTCGCCACCTGGTACTTCAGCCGGATTTCTCCGATCAGCGGCAGCGAGAGTAAGAACCGGTCAATGCGTTCGGCTCCGCGATCGCTCTGCTTCCACCGTAACAGCAGCACGACTCCGACCGCCCCGAGCAACGCCACCAGCCAGCCGTATTTCTGCGCGTTCAAACCGAGCGACAGCATGAACACCGTGATCGCCGGCAGCTCCGCTCCCAGGTTGTTGAACAGGTCGGCAAACTTTGGCACCACGTAGGTGATCAGAAAAATCAGCATCACCGTCACTACCGAAACCAGCAGCGCCGGGTACACCAGTGACACCAGAAGCTTCTTACGGAAAGTCTGCACCATCCGCTGATAAGCGATGTAGCGGCTCAGAACTTCTTCCATGTTGCCGCTCTTCTCTCCCGCCATCAGCGTGGTCGTGTACATTTTCGGAAACACCTGCTGGGCGGCGAAGGCATCGGACAGCAACTCGCCGCCTTTTACCCGCTCGCGTACGTTGCCCAGCAGCCGGAGCAGATTCTTGTCCCGCTGCCGCTTGATCAAAAGATCCAGCGAGGTCAGGATCGGCAGTCCCGCCTTAATCAGCGTCAGAAACTGCTGGTTGAAGATCAGAAACGCAGACTGTTTCAGCTTGCCGGCGCGACGCCCGAACTGGCCCCCGCCGGTGCTGAGGATGGTCCGGGGCTTGACCCAATAGACCAGGTATCCCTGCTGCGTGAACCGGTCGTGGACCTCGGCTTCGGAATACCCATTCTCCACCTGCTGTCGCAGATGGCCCTGTTCGTCGGCGACTTTGACCAGGAATTGTGCCATTCTCTATCGTCTGTTTCCGAGTTCTTGGTTCGGCAGTGTTGAGCGTCTCAAACCAAGTGTAACATTCTGCTCCCAAAGCCCTTACCGCAACTTGTCCATCTGTGTAGTACGCAAGTAACCCGCCGTAGAAACGGGGCTTGCCGCGTCTCTACGGAACACCTACGGTCCCAATTCTCCTTCCACCGTCTCCACCCCAGGCGGAGGGCTGAACTGAAACCGGTTGTCGCTCAACTCCAGATTCTCTTTCCAGCCCGCAAAGCGGAACTCCGTCGTCGCCCCGTCTGCTTCCATCAATACAATGCGGACAATCTGGTCGGAGGGAGTGATCTCGAGTTGCACCTCGCTGACTTGGCCCGCCATCGCCTGCGGAACCCCGCGCAAGAGGGTGTTACCGGCCTCCAGGGGCGATTGATCCACAGCTTTGGAAAGTCCTTGTAACTCATTCTCCAGCTTGGTCTTACCTAGCAAAAATGCAACCGGTGACCGCATGTCGTCCAGCTTCCTCAGCGCCGTCTTCCTGAGTTGCCGTTCCGCCGGCAGGTAGAACCACACAGCCTGGCCGTCGCTGATGAACAGCTTCTCTTTCGGGGAACGGTATTCCCACCGCATCTTGCGCGGCTTTTTGAGCCACAAGGTGCCCGATTCCACACGCTCCGGACCATCTCCCCGGTAGATCTCAGTGAAGTCCGATTGCAGGCTGCGCAGGTGGTTGTAGTGGTCGTCGACCGCGCGGGCGAGCTGATGGATGTCCTCGGCTTGCGCGGAGATGGTGATCGCCACGAACAGCAGCCAACAAAAAAAGAACTTGAAATTCAACGTTGGTTTTCCCCTACCCCATTCTACTTCGGTGCCTTCTTGCCTGCTGTTAATCACAGATGAATGTTGCACCGATGAATGTTCACCGAGTTTTTGGCTATGCTAGCGCCGGCCTGTCGTCCGGTACACCGAATACTGCAGCGTCCCACCTGATTTCTCCAAAAAGCCCGACGCGTTGAGCGCTCCTTCCAGCGAGGGATTGTGATAGACCACCCACACTGG
The DNA here is from genome assembly GCA_963779995.1 of uncultured Acidobacteriaceae bacterium. Lineage (GTDB taxonomy): Bacteria > Acidobacteriota > Terriglobia > Terriglobales > Acidobacteriaceae > Acidiflorens. Next base: position 129,337 of record CAVZZY010000009.1, read on the forward strand.
GCGCGGAACTCGTTTCAGCGACTTCTTCAGCCGCTGCAAAACTTCGGATAATGCGCGTTCCGGCAGTGGGTTGAAAAGGTAGAGCGCCAAGGGTTCCTCCTGGAGCTCGAACTCGCGCGCGTCCGCAAGCACCGCCTCGATCTGCTTGCACTGCTGTGTTGCGGAATGGTAAACGCGAATATTTTCCTCCGCCGCGCGATGCAGCTCGGCAATCAACTCCACACCCACAATCCTCCGGAAGGGATACTCCGATGCCATCAGCAGCGTCCTTCCCTTGCCGGAGCCGAGATCGACGAAGGTGAATTGATCGAACGCGATGGGCAGGTTCGCCATCATCTCCCGAAACAGAGCCGGGTCGGTCGGCTGATACGGGGAATGAAACAATCCCAGCAGCCGCGCCCGCCAGCCGACCGTTCCGCTGGTGGTGTTGACGCGATGCTCCCAGTCGTACTCCATGTCGCCATAGCGCTGCCGCCGACGCTCGGGCGTCGATTCGCGCACAAAGGCCCACAGGTTCCGGATCAGCAGGGAAGCCGCGCTCATGGTCCCGTTCTCGCGCGCCTGCTCGCGCCACCGGCTTCGGAAAGCGCTCCAGAATGGTTGCGGGAAATCTGAGGACACGCAAGGATGCTAACAAATCGAGAAGCCGCTCTTAGCTCTTAGCTTTTGGCCCTTAGCCATGAGCCAACAGCCAACAGCCAACAGCGCTTCTCACTTCGATTCTGGCTGGGTCTGGTACGGCGGTTGCGGCGGAGCTGCGCCCGGCGGAAGGCCCTTGGTGATGAAGAAAAGGCTCTCGGAATCCTGCACTTCGATCCGCCCATCTGGCGTCAAGCTGTACGGTCGTCCCTTCGGATCGGCAGGCGTCCCATGAATAAGCCCCGCGCGTTCCAGATCGCCCATGCTGGCCGGTAATCGTCCAGTTTGTTCACGGTACTTTTCGACCACCTGTTCCAGCCGCGTCACGTCCTCATCCACTTGTAGAGCGAGCAAATGCAAGGCCGCATTTTCCCGGATCTGTGCGTCCTTGGTGCTCTCGTAGGTCGTGCGCCACAACATGCGCGCTGTGTCGAATTCGCCCGCATGCTGCGCCATCCGCGCCGCCAGGATGGGCATGTATTCACTAGTCACGGGAAGCTTCGCTCCCTGCGCAAAAGCATCCGCCGCCTTGGCGTAGTCCTTGAACTCGGTGTAGTAGAGAAATCCCAGGTTGTAGTAGAGCCGCCACTGGTCGGGATTGTGCTCGATTCCGTACTTCATCAGGAAGAGCGCGGACCCGGGCAATCCCGCGCCGTTAGGTGGTTTTGGAGCCAGAAAGTTGGCCCCGAACTGATACGCTGGCAACAGCTTCGGGTCCAGTTCCGTCGTGACTTCGAGCAACGGCGCCAGCAAGCGGAAATCGCTGGAACCATTGTGATGCCGTTCCCCGAAATACTGCACCGCTCGCGTCCAGTAAATGTCGGCCAGCAGGCCGGTGTAGCCGAGGCTCATGCGCCGCAGTACCGTGGAAGAGCGCACGTAAAGCGCTTCCTGCGCCACCGTTGCCCGAGGGGTGTGGTCGATGGCATGGAGGGTCGCTATTGCGCCCGCCATGGAAAAGAAAAGCACCACGATCGCCACCAGGTTCGCCCGCCGCGTGGCCGTCATTTCAGATCCCGGCGCTGGAAGATCAACACCGCTCCCGAGATGGCCATCGCCGAGTACAGCAACGCGTAAACGCTGTTGTAGAGAATCAGCCGCCCAGATACAGGATCGCCGTGCGCCACCTGGCTGATCACGTTCAAAGCGGAAAAATTCGGCACCAGATAGGCTACGGCGGTGGCGAGCCAGCCGCCCACCCCCGACGTGATTCGGGCAAAGCCGCGCAGATCCTCCGCCAGGCTTCCGATCACGAACAGCGCGAAGGTGAAGACCGCCGACATAAGCGGCGTCGAAAAGGACGAGAAAAACAGCGCCAGCGCGCACACGATCAGAAACTGCAAAACGATGAAGTACAGCGCCACCAATACCCACGCGTCCATCTTCTCGAATTTGTGCGCCACATAGAGCAGCGCCAGAAACACGCCGACCGCCATGAGGAACGTGTTCACCACCAGCGTTCCAGTGAGCCCGAAGAACTTGCCGACCACGAACTCCCAGCGGCGAACCGGTCGCGACAGCACCGTGTACAGCGTGCGTTTGTCGATCTCTTTCGAAACCAGGCCAATCCCGATGAAGATGGCGATGACCACCCCGAACAGCGACACGGCCGTCAGCCCGAGGTTGACGACCACCAAGCGCTCGACATCGATCGAAATTTCTCCCACCAGAATGGCCGCCCCGGAAAGCAGCAGCGCAAACGCGATCAGGTTGTAGAGAACCCGGTCGCGCACGGCTTCGCGAAAAGTGTTGAAGGCGATATAACCGATCCTTGCATTCGCATTCGTACGACCGGAATTCACACGCCCACCCCTTTCCGGTCTTCTTCTTTTTCTTTCCGGCCTTCCGTGGGGCGCAGTTTCTGGATGTAATATTCCTCCAGCGAACTGCGCACCGGAGTAAGCGAAATCAGTTTGAGGCGCTCGCGCCGCAGCACTTCGAGTGCCGCATCCTGCTGCTCTTCCGGCAATACCGCGTTCACCATATCGCCGCTGAGACGCGCCTCGCCTCCGAGGCTCGTCAATGCCGCCGGCACCGCTTGTGCGCAAAAAATAATTTCGACTTTGCCTTGTTTCTGCGAAGTCAGTTCCGCCACCGCCCCCACCCCGCGCAGTTCACCCTGGTGGATAATGCCCACCCGGTCGCAAAGCGCCTCCGCATCCGAGAGAATGTGTGTCGAAAAGAAAACCGTCTTGCCTTCGTGCCGCAGTTCCTGGATCATATCCCGGACCTCGCGCCGCCCCATCGGGTCCAGTCCCGACATCGGCTCGTCCAGAAACACCAGCTTCGGATCATGCAAAATCGCCTGCGCCAGACCCAGCCGCTGCAACATGCCCTTCGAGAACTTCCGCAATTGCATCCCCGCCGAATCGCTCAGCCCTACCCGCGTCAGCATTTGCTCTACCCGCGCCGCGCGCCCTTTTGCCGGAACTCCGGAAAGCTGCCCATAATAGTTGAGCAGTTCTCTGGCGGTGAGATGGTCGTAGAAATAGGGCTGCTCGGGCAGAAATCCAATCTGTGATTTCACTCGCGGATCGTCCATATCCGACCCCAGAATGCGCGCGCTTCCAGCCGTCGGGAATACCAGCCCCATCAGGAGCTTGAGGGTGGTAGTCTTGCCCGCGCCATTCGGACCGAGGAAGCCGAAAACCTCTCCCTCTTCGATGGTCAGGCGGAGCGGACGCAGCGCCAGCTTCGGCCGCTTGCGCCAGAATCCAACGAGGTAGCTTTTTTCCAGGTCGAGAATCTCAATCGCAGCCATGGCTATGCGCGCAAATACCAAGCCCCTTGCGTGGAATTTAATATGGAATCTAGATTGTTAATTCTGAAGAGAATTATAAGCAATCCCGGCGTGATTGGGGATTTCTGGCTCTGCGGGCGATTACGAAAGTAAAGCGCTTTGCACGGGACCAGGGCTGGCCTCCCGGATCTTCTGCGTTGGCCTCTTGGGTATTACGGCTTGAGTTATCGTTGGAAGAGCAGTGTAAAGTCCCAGTTGGCAGGCAGTGCCGTCATAGCTCCGTAGTGGTAGATGAATCCGGTTAGTGCGAGACCAAGGATAGCAACCTCTGGTCTGAACCCTAGCCTCCTGTTCAGGTTGAGGCGCCACAAAGCTACTGCTATTGTGGGCGCTAGGAACGAGAATGCTTCCAGGTAGTAGTAATAGTATTCGAATGGGCGAGCGGCGGTAGCCCATAGTGCCAGGTTCCCGGCGTATAGCGCCACTAGTAGATACTCCCTGTAATACAGAGCGATTACGAGAGCAACCAGTCCGAAGAACGTGATGACTGGATTGGCTACCATGAAATCCATTGCGTCCCATGGCTGGGTGCGGAACACCCACTTGTACCATGGTTGAGCCATGAACGGATTGCCAGCGGCGTGCTCGTGGAAGCGCAGTATGAACAGGTTCATGCCAACGAACGACCGTTGGCTGTGGTCCCTGAGCATCAGGGGCAGGAAGCCGAGGCTGTAGGTCGCGATAGCGGCACCTGTGAAGCATAGTAACCGCTTCGCATGCTTGCAGTTGAGCAGGCAGATGATGGCGAGAACAACCACCGCGCTCCATCTACAGCAAACGGCTGCGCCCATTGCTGCTCCTGACGCAACGGACCATGCTACTCCCCTTCTACGACCCACTGTGTAGCAGTAGAGGCCTACGAGGGAGAGCGAGAAGCTGAAGATGGGCAGCATTGCTAATCTGGACATTACGAACCAGAAGTTGTTGAGAACGAGCAGGGCGGCCGCCGTGATTGCGGCCGTTCTGCTTCCGGTTAGCTCGAGCACCCACGCTAGCATCATTGAGACTGCCAAGGCCCCGAATAGGGTGCTTGCTATACGCCAGCCCCACGGGTTGTCTCCCAGCGTTTTGATCCCAAGGGCGATGAAATACTTCGCCATGGGCGGATGTTCCGGGTTGAACGTGGGCGTGCCCGCGATGAAGTCTCTGGCGGCCTGGGTATAGCCGTATTCGTCGAAGACGATGCCGGCCGGGCCGGCGGGACCGTTGTGGTTGGCCAGATGGATTGCCAGTAACCCCCATGAGGCGGCGAACGAAATGAGGATCAGATAGGCGTTCTTCACCGGGACTCCTTGATGAACTGCGGTGCGTGCTCGGTGTAAGTGATCTTCCTTGCAGGGTACTCGGTAGCGCCCCCTGTGCTGCGCCATGCCGTTGGTCTCGCCGACCTCCGCAAAACGTACGCCGTGCTCGACGCTACTGTTGCTCAGGAACCGTGCCATCGCAGGTAGCGATCGCGGTCTGGCTGACGCGTATCACCGCATCTTCGAACGAGCAGAAGGAGTGCACGCCCGTCGTCGAATTTAACGGCGATGCGATGACTTGATAGGAGGACGCCGGAGCGCCGCTTACGCCCTGCAGAGTGAAAGAATAGCCGCTCTTGATGCCCGATTCCAGAACTGAATCGATCAAGCAAGCGCTAGTCGCTGAGGGTACAACACTGCCGGTGCAGGTGCCCGAGAGAGTAGTCAAGGTAGACGCAAAGCCCACCGTCGCATAAGTGGTGTTGTATGAAATCTGTGCGGTGTTCAGTGCGTTAAGCGCCCCCACTGCGGCTGACTCATTCGCCGCCATGCGCGAATTCAGAAAACTGGGTACCCCAATCGCCGCAATGATGAGAATGATGGCCACTACAATCAGCAGTTCGATAAGAGAAAATCCCTTGGCCCTTCGCATCGTATCTCCCGGATGAACGCTACCAATCAAGTCCCAGTCAAACCGTTGCATTTTTCATGCCGGACTTGGCCCCACCGCGCGAATCGTAAGTCCTTGGGAATGCGACGCACTTTGTAGCCCCACCCCCTCGTTCGCCACTTCCGTCATTCCTCCCGCATCGGAAATGACATTTTGCGTCACTGGATTTGTGGGTCGCGGAACAAGTGATCAATTAAGGCCCACCAGAAAACGCCCCAAAATAAAAAAAGCAGAGGATTTCTCCTCTGCTTTTCTCCGGCTTGTACCCTCCCCCAGGTACTTTGCCAAATCCAAAGTTACTGCAGCGGGGTCTCGGTTCCGGCGCAGGTTGTGACCGGAGCGGTGTTGGTGCGCACCACAGCATCCGCGACCGAACAGAAGCCGCGTACGCCCGTGGTGTTCACTTGCGTCGGGGTTGCCCACACAGCATAGCCACTGGACGTGCCGGCCGCATTGAAGGTGTAACCGCTCTTGGTGCCCGATGCCAGCGTCGTATCGATCAAGCAGGCGCTGGTCGAGGTGGGAACGACGGAGCCGGTGCAGGTGCCCGTCAGAGCCGTCAGGTTGGCCGCAAAGCCCACCGTCGGGTAGCTGGAGTTGTACGAAATCATGGCCGTGTTGATGGTGCGAACCGATGCCACTGCGGACGACTCATTCGCCGCAATACGCGCACGCAGAAGGTTCGGGATAGCAATCGCGGCGATGATCAAGATGATCGCGACCACGATCAGCAGTTCGATCAGTGAGAAGCCCTTTTGTTTCCGCATTTATATTGTCCTCGTCTCCGTTTGACTGTTTTGGTTGGATGACCAACTCGCTTGTACTATCGCACTCCGAGGGCCAGAGGCCCAAGTGACGGAAGTTAGATGTCCTTCTGGGCGAAACTTCAGTGTTTTCAGCAACCTTCTGCGGGAGGGTCACCTTCTCAGGCACCCTCGATTCCTCCTAGTATGACACTTTCAGAGATCCGGATTGACAAATTTTGCCAGTTACCCCTGGTCTCCATCTTCACCTTCAAGCCGCCGTCAGACGCGGCATCTCCCAATCTGAGAACGCTCGCTTCGGCTGTTTTTGCGCCAGCTTTCGCCTGCACCTTCCCGATGGCCTGGCAGCCGGCGGTGCACGTCGATTCGTATCAGGCCCGCGTTAGCGATGCCGCAGGTTCTTTGAGATCAGAAGCGCCTGGCAGCTCATTTCCCGGAGAGGAGCGACTCCGTGGTTTTCAGCGCCTTGGGAAAATCCGGCGAGGAGCGTGCCACGCTCTCGGAAATCGCGTTGGCCTCGTTCGCGTGCCCCGCCAACTGCAAAGCCCGCGCCAGCAACAAGTACCCAACATCAGTGGGCTGCACCGCCGATGCACGTGAGTACAGGCGAATGGCCTCCGCCAGGTCGCCCTTCTCCTGGGCGATCAAGCCGAGCCCGACCATTGCCCTGGCGCGATCGGGCTCCAGTTGCAGCGCCGTCTCGAAACACTGCTTGGCCTTCGTCGACTGCCCCATTCCGCGATAGGCAAATCCCAAACTGCCATAGGCCGTAGCGCGCATGCCCACGTCGCCCGCGTCACGAGCCACCATCTGATAGCGCTCGATGGCCGCCGGCAGATTGCCGCGGCCATCCTCGTAGGCGCCAAGATTCAGGTTGGCGGCCAGACCGTCGGGACGGATGGCGAGTGCGGCGCGGAAGTGCGCGGCAGCCTCCTCGGTTTTGCCCTGGTTGAGCAGAAAGTCTCCCAAATTATTCTGTGCGATGTAGTTGTCCTCAGTCAGCGCCACCGTGCGCCGCCAGAACGACCCACTGTCGTGCCAGTAGCCAACCTGGCGGTAAGTGAGGGTTCCCAGCACCAGCAGACAAGAAACCGCGGGAATGGCAAGCCATCGAACGGAAAGTCGGTGATCCTGGGCCCAGTCGGCAACCAGCCAGGTCAACATCAGAAACAAGCCAATGAACGGGATGTAGGCGTAGCGATCGGCCATTGCCTGATAGCCCACCTGCACCAGCCCAATCATCGGCACCAAGCTGCCCAGGAACCAGAACCATCCGACGGCAAGATACCGCCGATCGCGCGCGCGGATAACCAAAGCCGTGACGAGCAGCAATAAAAATACGGCCGTGCCCACTTGCCATGCAGGATAGAGCTTCTCGGGGTGCGGGTACATAGCCACGAGTTTCGATGGCCAGAACGAATTCCCCAGATAGCGCACATACGAGATCACGGCAGTCTCCAGCCGCAAGAGCAGGCTGTACTGGGAAAAAGTCTGGACGGCGCCACTGGCTTTCTGCGCCGTCATCGTCACCACCGCGCTCGCGGCGGAGAGCAGCAGGAGTGGCAACTTTTCCACTACCAGCCATCCTCTCCACAATCTGGGCACGCTTCCACTTGACGCCGCCGGGCCGGCCACAACCGGAGCTCCAATCCGGCCCAGCGGCCAGTAATCCCACAGCCAGAGCAGAAATGGGAACGCAATCACCTGTGGTTTCGAGAGCAGTGCCAGCGCAAAAAAACACACCACTGCGGCGTATCGACTAAGCGCGGATTTGCCAAGCCCAGATTTTCCCAGACCAGGCGTACGTGCGTACCCGACGTAGGCATACAGCGCGAGCAGAAAAAACATCGTGCTCAAAACGTTCTTCCGCTCGGCTGCCCATGCCACCGACTCGACGTTGATCGGATGAAGCGCAAACAGAGCGGCAACCATCAGGCTGCGCCAGCGGCATCTCGTGGCGCTCTGCAGCAGCAGAAAAAGAAGGACAACGTTAACCGCGTGCAGCAAGACATTCACGTAGTGGGGTCCGGCAGGATGCAGGCCGAAAAGCTGACAGTCGAGAGCGTGGGAAAGCCAGGTCAGGGGATGCCAGTTCCCCTGATTATAAGTGGTAAAAGCCCATTTCACTGTCGCCCACTTCAGGCCCGCCTTCACATGAGAGTTGGCCGTGATGTATCCATCGTCGTCAAAATTGAGGAACCCGTTGTGAGTTACCGGGTTATAGAACACCAGCACCATGGCGGTCAACAGCAGACACAACAGCAAGGTGCGTTGCGCCGCCGACTGAAACAGCTTGGAGGAAGCCGGAACTCCCGGTTGTTCGAGGCGTTTCGCCACCGCGGCAGTGCAAGACGAGCTCATGGATTCAACTATTCACATTCCCGGAACCAGCGTGGCAGAGACGGCAGACAAAAGGAAGCCAGCGACTCCCGGACGCATTTGGCGGAACGCTGGCCTCGGCCTTTCTTGCGCCAGCCGCTTTCCGTCTTCCGACCGCCAGCACTCGCTCATTCGTAAACTCCGCGTTCTGCCGTGTGTCAGACGGGATGGCATTTCGCCCGCCCTTGACCGGCCGTAATCGTGCGGCTTCGTGTGCGAGACCTGTTTTACTGCTAGCGTATCAGCCGCTGAAGCCGTGCACGAAGACTGGCTGGCACCCCATGAGCACTATAGTAATTGCAAGCGCACTACGATGCTTCAGAACTCCTAACTGAAAAACGCGCCGGCATCGACCTGATGCGGAGCTGTTACTTTGGGGTGGTGGCGGGCGGTTGAGGGCCGTCGTAGTCCACGCAACATCGCGTTAGAATCGTCAGCAGCAGGGTGGAATATTGTTTTTTGGGAAGCGGCCCACCTTCAGCCAACGGAGTCGCCTCCACTCATCGACATGCCAGCGTCCCGAGAAAATCGCATCCTCGTCTTTTGTCTGCTGCTGGTCGCTGCCACTCTTGCTTTCTACAATCCCGTCGTCCGTAACCAGTTCGTTGATTTCGATGACCTGTCTTATATTCAGAAGAATAACCATGTTCTGGCCGGTGTGAGCTGGGACACCGTGAAGTGGTCGTTCACGACCTTTCGCGACGGAAACTGGCATCCCTTGACCTGGTTGTCGCACGCCTTGGACTGCCAGGTCTTTCACCTCAATCCCATTGGCCACCACTACACAAATCTCCTGCTCCACGCGGCTAATGCGGTGTTGCTGTTCCTGCTGTTGCAGCGGGCCACGGGATTCACGTGGTCCAGTCTGGTGGTGGGTGCCTTGTTTGCCCTGGACCCGGTCAACGTAGAGTCGGTCGCCTGGGCCGCGGAGCGCAAGAATGTGCTCAGCATGTTGTTCTTCCTGCTCGCTCTCCATGCTTACGACCGGTACGCGCGCACGGGTGCACGTCATCTTTACCTGGCAGTAACCGTTTTATTTGCGCTGGGCCTCATGGCGAAGCCGCAGATCGTCACCCTGCCGTTTGTGCTGCTGCTTTGGGACTACTGGCCGCTGCAGCGAATGGGTGCGCCGCCCGCGGCAGTGGGCCTGCCTGCGGCTCCCGCCCCACGCTCGTTCGCCTATCTGGTTTGGGAAAAGCTGCCCCTCTTCGTTCTTGCCGCGGCGGATGCGGTCATCACCGTGCTGGCGCAGCGCGCCGGGGCCTCGGTACGGACGCTTGCGGAAGTTCCGCTGGCGGTGCGATTGGAGAACGTCATCGTCTGCTATGTGCAGTACATGGGCAAAGCGTTTTGGCCGTCCCGGCTTGTTCCCCTGTACCCGCGTCCAGAGAATCTGTTTCCGGGCTGGCAGGTGCTGGGAGCAGCGGCGCTGTTGGTTCTGGTGACCGTGCTCGTGGTGCGCTGGCGTGACCACCGCTATTTGCTCGTAGGCTGGTTCTGGTTCCTCGGAACTTTAGTCCCGATGATCGGAATTATCACGGTGGGCGAGCAGGCAATGGCCGACCGGTACGCGTACATCCCCTTTATCGGTTTGTTTGTCGCGGTCGTTTGGACCTTAAACGCTTGGGCCATGGGCGCGCCGGCCTCCCAGCATCGGATCCGCCGTGCCTGGCTGGCCGCTGCCGCCGTTCTCGTGTGCTTCGTTCTCGGATGCCTCACCTATCGCCAAGTCGGCTACTGGCGCGACAATGAAACTTTGTGGCGCTATACGCTGGGTATCACTAAGCGGAATTACGTAGCGCACAACCATCTCGGTCTCGCTTTAGCCAGAGAGGGCCGGCCTGACGAGGCGATCGCGCAGTTCCGCGCCGGCAAGGCATTGCACACCTATTCGACCGACCAGCTCCTCGCCCTCGGCGATTACGAATTGCACGCCCTACATCCCCGGGAAGCGATCGAGGAAGGCAATACGGCGCTCGGTTCTTCCGCCGATCCGAAACTTAAGGCCGGGGCGTGGAGCGAACTTGGTCAAGCTCATCTGCAGTTGCACGACTACGATCTGGCCGCCGAGTGCTACCAGAATGCCCTGCGCCTGAATCCGGACGACGCAATGGCGCTGAGCGGTTTGGCCGTCCTGGCGCTGCGTCAGGGGCGGTCCGATGTGGCGGTCGCTCAGTTGGAGCACGCCGTGAAAGTCGATCCCAACGATGTGAATGTACTTCTCTTCGCGCAAGCTCTGCGCCGGGCCGGTCGCGCGGCGGAGGCCGACTCCGCTTTGGCGCAAGTGCAGAAGATTTCCGCGGATCCAGGCCAGGCTCAAATCGCCGCAGGACAATTCCTTTCCTTCGCCGGCCTGAAGCCATTGTAGAAAGGCAGCTCTCAGCTCTCAGTAAAACCTTCAACGCGGAGTGCGCGGGAAAAAGCTCTTGACTTCACTGACAACTCAGGGCTGAGAACTGAGAGCTGAGAACTGAGAGCTGAGAACTGAGAACTGAGAACTGAGAACTGAGAGCTGAGAGCTGAGAGCTGCCTCCTACGTCCTCTTCAGCAGCAAACAGGTGATGTCATCGTGCTGCGGAGTGTTTCCCACGTACTCATCCAATTCCGTCAGCAGGCTACGCAGCAGTTCTGCTGGAGTTGACCCCGAGTGGCGATCCACCAGTCGTACCAATGCCGCTTCGCCGTATTCCTCATCCTTCCCATTCACCGCCTCGACCACCCCATCGGTAAAAATCACCAGCCAGTCGCCGCGCTCGAGGCGAGTCGTTCCCACCTGTAAGTCGATTCCGCAAGAATTCCCACCGGGATGCCTCCCGCCTCCAGTCGCTCAATCGCGCCCGATTTCTTGCGCAGAATGGGAGCGTTATGCCCGGCGTTGACATAAAGAACATCTCCGGTCGCCGCATCCAGTTCAGCAAGAAAAGCGGTGGTGAAGCGATTTCCGCCTGCGCTGTTCGAGCAGGCATAGCGATTCAGGGCGACCACCAGTTCGGCCAGCGCGACCCCGCTGGTCGACAACGTCCGCAGACTAGCCTGGAAGGTTGCCATCAGCATCGCTGCCGGGATACTTTTTCCCGCCACATCGGCCACTACAAAGAGAATGCGGTCTTCGCTAGGCGTCCGCCCCGGCCGCAGGATCACATCGTAGTAATCGCCCGCCACTGTGTTTGCCGGACGCGTCGCATAATCGATCTGGTATCCCGGAATCTGCAGCGGCGCACCCGGCAACAACCACGCCTGAATATCCTTGGCGATCTCCAGATCGCGCTTCATCACCACCCGATCCGCCAGCTCCAGCAGCAAGACGACGAACATCAACAGCCCACCCCAGAAATGCAAGTCCAGTCCCTGGACCTCGATATGTTTGTCGCCGTTGATGTAAGTAAACCCGCCGCCAGGAAAGAACAGCAGAATCAGCGCCACCAGCAGCAGCACTCGGCGTGCCGGGGTCAGCTTTTCCAAGATCGCCCAGAACAGCGCCTTCGATATGTGCCAGCCCCGTTTTAACAGGGATCGCTGTTCCGGAAGATTGTCCAGCCCCGCGGAATAGAGCCGGTAGCTCGACCGCGCGTCTTTTTCAAACTGTGACCAGAGCTGGTTCACCGCCAGCCCTTCGCTGACGCGATACCAGAACTGCCGGGCCTTGGTCTTGACTCTGTGTGGTGGGGGAACAGTTTGTTGGGGGGACGCCATGGCAGACGTAACATTATAGGCTGGCGCTGGCTTTGCCTGTGGAGCGACGGGCGTCTCGCGAGCCTGCCCTGAGTGGAGCCGACAGAGTCCAGCAGTTCGGCGGCCGGGCGGGGGCGCCCGGCTCTCCACCAGCGGCTAAAAGCTAAGCCACCTCAAAACAACTCCATTTGCGCGACCGCCATATGCACTCCGCGACTGTTGCGTGCGTGCTGGTCTCCAATTCCGTACTTTCGCCGCAACGCGGCCATCAACTGCGATAGCCGCTGACCGTATCCTTTTGGCAGAAATGCTCGATCGGCATAACGCGTCCGGTAAAGCTGCACCAGTTCGGGGAAGTGTTCTTCCAGAAACGGCAGGAAACACCGCCGCCGAACACGGTTTCAGGAAAAGCGGATTGGCAAAGATATACCTCGCGCCCGCTTCACTGGCGGCTTTCACCAGGACATCGAGATCGCGCGGCCGGTCCGTGATTTCCGGCAGCACCGGAGCACAGATCACGCCCGCATCCACGCCGGCAGAATTCAGCTGACGAACTGCCTCCAGCCGCAGATCGGGGCGCGGCGCTCGCGGCTCCAGCTTGCGCGCCAGTTCCGCATCCACCGTGGTCACCGTTACATTCACGAACACCCGGTTGTGTTCGCCCACGCGCCGCAGAATTTCCGTGTCCCGCGTCACCAGGTTCGATTTCGTCACAATTCCGATCTCGAGTCCGGAGTGCAGCGCCAATTCTTCGAGGATTGCCCGCGTTACCTCAAAGCGCCGCTCCGCCGGCTGATAGGGATCAGTTGCCGTGCCAATGGCAATCTCCTCCCCACGCTTGACCTTTTTGAATTCTGATCGCAGAAGTGCCGCCGCTTGCTGCTTGACGAAAATCTTTCGTTCGAACTCCACGCCGTCCCGCAGTTCATGAACTCGTGGGTATAGCGCGCATAGCAATACTTGCAGGCGAACTCGCAGCCGCGATAGGGGTTGATGGCCCAGGTAAACGGAAGATTGCGCCGGCTCACCACCCGATTAAGCAGCGATCGCGTCCCCAGCGTGAAGTACTCGACGTTGTGCCCTTCGCGGAGCGATTCGCCGGCTGCCGCAATCCGTGCGATGCCGACCAACTTCGGCGGGGACTCGAAATCGGGGAGTAGCGGGAGCGAGGCCATAGGCGGCGGCGATATTCGCCATTTGTTCGCCTACGATACCTCCTGTGTGGGCAGCTTGTCAAACGCCCTATGGGATTACGGGTGCTCGCCCTGTTCCAGCACCACCCCCGGTGGTGGTGGAGGAATCGCAATATCCAGTTTGGTCACCGTCCCTAGCGATGACAAGGGCTTGTCGAATTCGCTCACGTTGCCTACTACCAACACCGACATCTGCTCGCGGTGGATGTATTTCGCCGCTACATGCGCTACGTCTTCCTTGGTAACTCCTTCGATCCCTTTCTGGAAATTCTCCAGAAAATCCAGCGGATAGCCGTAAAACTCGTACGCCATTTTTTCCCGCAAAACCTTCGCCGGTGAATCGAAACGGAAGACAAAAGAATTCAGAATCGCGTCCTTGGCGCGCTTGATCTCCTCGTCGTTGATGGGACGCTTGGCGAGGTCGGCGATCTCCTCATCGAGCGCCTCAATGGATTCGATGGTGGTCTTGCTCTTCGTCATCACCATCAGCCGCAGCATTCCGGGATGATCCCAGCCCGCGCCTACTCCGCCGCCGACTCCGTAGGCTAGACCCTTGGTGGTTCGAATGTCGTTAAACAACCGGGACGAAAATCCTCCGCCGAAAGCCTCGTTGAGCACCGAGGTCGCGAAATAATCCGTAGTTCGGCGCGTGATGCCCACCGCTACCATTTCAATGGTGCTCTGATTCACGTCGGTCTTGTCGACCTCGTAATAGCCTGGTTTTGCAGGATCAGGTTTCGCGGGCTCCGCATCTTTCGCCCACGATCCCTTGGGCCAGGACGCGAAAGCCTCGCGCAGACGGGCCTCCATCTTCTCCGAGTCGAAGTCTCCGACTACGCCGAGGATGATGTTGTTCGGGTGAACGTACTGGCCATGCCACTCGACCAGATCCTGGCGCGTGATCGCCGCCACCGTTCGATATTCGGCGACTCGCGCATACGGATTGTTCGTGCCATACACCAGTATCGCCGCTTCTCGCGCCGCGATTTGCCCCGGGTCGTCATTGCGCCGCGAGATGCTGTCATACATCCCCTTCTGCGCAATTTCGATTTTATCGGCGCGAAACTCCGGATTCTTCAGCAGGTCCTCGAACACGCGAAACACATCGTCAAAATCTTCTTTCAGACACGACCAGCTCACGCTCGTTGAGTCGATGCCTCCGCCGGTCTCGACCTTGGCGGCGCGCTGCTCCAGATAGTCGTCGAGTTGATCGCCGGTCTGGGACTTGGTGCCGCCGGTGCGCCACACTTCGCCGTAAATGTCGATCAGCCCCGTCTTGTTCGCCGGGACCGAACGCTCGCCGCCGCGAATGCGAGCGATACCGTCAACGGTTGGCAACTCGTGGTCTTCCTGAAGAAAAACCACCATGCCATTCGGAAACACGATGCGCTTCGGCTGCGGCGGATGAAAGGCCGGCAATTTTGCAATCGGTATCTGCTGCCAGGTCTGTGTCTGAGCCCAAAGCTGCACATCAAAATTGCCGCTCAAGAAAGTAATGACAATGACGAGGACGACGGCAAAGAAGGATAGGTTTGCGCGCTTCACAGTCCACCTCCCTGCGGTCCTGCGCCAGTTCCCGGCGGCCCGCCGGCAAACTCGATAATCCCCACCGTCCGGTTACCGGGCGAGAACGTCTGATTCGCAACCCGCCGTATATCCGCCTTGGTAACTTTTTCGATCCGGTCGACCGAGCGGAACAGTTCCCGCCAGTCGTCATAGCGCGCCTGATAGAGCGCGAGCTCGGACGCCAGGCCCTCATTCGATCCGAGCGAGCGGATCAGATTAGCTTTGGCTCGCGTTTTGATCATTTTCAGCTCTTCATCCGAAATATCTTCTTTCTTCAGCCGTTCAATCTCCGCATGAATCGCATCGCCCACTTCCTGCGGCGTGTGGCCGGGGAGCGGGGTGGCGTAAAACGCGAACAGTTGCGGATACTTATTTCCGGGATACCCGGTAAATCCCTCCGCGTCTGACGCGATCTGCTTGTCACGGACCAGCGCCCGGTAGAGGCGCGAGGTTCGTCCATTCGACATCAGGTCGGCGATCGCATCGTAGACCTGGTCATCCGGGCTGCGGTAATCGGGGCGGTGGTAGCCTTCCAGATAAATCGGCTGCGTCTGTTCGTGCAGCACGACCGTACGCTCGGAATTCTGCGCCGGCTCGGTGGTCGTCGCCGTGTCGGGCCTGGGGCGCGTCGGAATCCGCGAAAAATATTTCTCGATGATCGGCATGGCTTCCGAAGCTCTTACGTCTCCTACCACACCAACCACCATGTTCGAGGGCACATAGTACTTATCGAAGAACTTCTGTGCGTCGGTCGCTGAAAAAGAATTCAAGTCCGAGATCCATCCGATGGTGGGCCGGTGATAAGGATGAGCCGCGAAGGCCTCTTCCGTGAATTGCTCGAGCAGCCGCCCCATGGGGTCGCTGTCCACCCGCATGCGGCGCTCTTCGATCACCACGTTGCGCTCTTTGTAAAATTGCCGCATCACGGGATGCAGAAAGCGCTCCGATTCCAGATAGGCCCACAGCTCCAGCCGGTTGATGGGGAAAGAGTAGTGGTAGACAGTTTCGTCGAGATCGGTGGAGGCGTTCATGTCCTCCCCGCCTTCGCCTTCGACGATTTTGCCAAACTCGTTGCTGTAAGGCGCGGAGAACTTGTCGGCAGCCGCAATCGCATCCTTCCAGACTTGTTCGAGTTGCTTGAGCTTCTTCTCGTCGCGGTCCACCGGCTGGTCGCGCTCGGCAATGTAGGCAGCATAAGCCTCTTCAACTTTCGCCAGCGCAATTTTCTCGTCCGCATAGTCGCGCGTCCCAATCGTGTCTGTTCCCTTGAAGGCCATGTGCTCGAACATGTGCGCGAGGCCTGTCTTGTCCATAGGATCCTGCACCGAGCCCGCATCCACGTGCGTGAAGAACGAAAACACCGGCGCCTCCGGCCGCTCGCAGATGATGATAGTGAGCCCGTTGGCCAGCTTCTTCACGGTAGTGCGCTTCTCGAAAGAAGCCAGATCCTGGCCGAGCGCGACTGAGCACAACACGAAACACACAACAATTGTTTGTATAGAAGTTAAGCGGGATTTCATTCTGCCTCCACGACCGAACATCGACGGAACACCAAAAATTCGAAGTTACGTGGAGGCAGGGAAGATTGTCAAACGGCGGCCTGCGCACTTGGTTGCGCGCCAACTATACTGGAAGCCGTTTTGAAGTCGTAGGCACTCCATGTCCACACCTACCATCGTCGAGGTCGAGGGCCGCAAACTCAAGCTCACGAATCTGGACAAGGTCCTTTATCCCGCCGCCGATTTCACCAAGGGGCAGGTGGTGGATTTCTACGTCCGAATTGCGCCCGTGCTGGTGCCGCATCTTGCCGGCCGGTCGCTCACCATGAAGCGCTATCCGGAAGGGGTGGACGAGGAATATTTCTTCGAAAAGAACGCGCCCATGCATCGGCCGGACTGGGTGAAGACCGCGCCCATCTGGAGCGAGAGCAACCACCGCACCATCCATTTCATCCTCGCCAACGATTTGCCCACGCTGGTGTGGATCGCGAACCTGGCGTCGATTGAACTGCACCCGTCGCTCTCGCTCGCCGCCGACATTCGGACGCCGACCGCGATTGTTTTTGATCTTGACCCTGGACCTCCGGCGAACATTGTGCAGTGCGCGCAGGTCGGCCTCTGGGTGCGCGAGATTTTCGATCACTTCGGGCTGCAGAGCTTTCCAAAAACCTCCGGCTCGAAGGGATTGCAGATCTATATCCCGCTGCATACAGAAACCAGCTACGAGCAGACAAAATCGTTTGCCCACGCCGTGGCGCGTCTGCTTGAGCAGGAGCATCCCGAACTGGTGGTCTCGGATATGAAAAAGGCCGTGCGCACTAATAAGGTATTCGTCGATTGGAGCCAAAACGACGAGCACAAGACGACGATCTCCGTGTACTCTCTGCGCGCGCGCGAGCGGCCGACGGTGTCGACGCCGGTTGCCTGGGACGAAGTCGAGCAGGCGCTGAAGAAAAAAGATGCGGGGCGACTGGTGTTCGAGGCGAAAGACGTGCTCGCTCGCGTGGGGAAGATGGGCGATCTCTTCGAGCCTGTGCTGAAACTGAAGCAGCAGTTGCCGCAGTTGGCCGGAGTGTCTGCCGCATCGGAAAAAGAAGAAGACGAAGCTATCAGCGTCGCGGCCCAGCCCGAAGCGCGGCCGCGCCATGAGAAGACGACGACGACAAAAGCGAAGCCGAAGAAGAAAGCGAAGCCATCCGCGGCAGAGCGTCGCAAGATATAATTCCGGCTTGCGCTTGACTGAGCCACGCGCAATCAAACCACATGGCGCATCTCTACGTTGGCACCTCCGGATGGGCTTATCCGACATGGAAGCCCGCTTTCTATCCGGAAAAACTCGCGCAGAAAAAATTTCTAAACTTCTACGCATCGAAATTGAATGCCGTCGAAGTCAACTACACCTTTCGCCAGTTGGTCAAAGAGACGACGGTTCAGAACTGGATCGCCGAAACGCCCGAACATTTTCGCTTCACCATCAAGGCGCACCAGGTGCTCACTCACATCAAGCGCCTGAAGAACGCGGAGGAATTCCTGCAGCGCTTTCTCGGAACGCTGGAGGGCTTGGAGCGCGCCGGCCGCCTCGGCCCGTTGCTCTTTCAGTTGCCGCCGAATTTCAAAGCAGACCAGGCGGTGCTTTCCGAGTTTTTGAAATGCTTGCCGCGAAGTGTGCACGCGGCGTTCGAGTTTCGCCACGAATCGTGGTTCGTCGATGCCACGTGGGACACGCTGCGCGAGCGGAACATCGCGCTGTGCGTGGCCGAGACCGAAGAGCGCGACACTCCCGACGTGGTCACCGCCGATTTTGCTTACTACCGTTACCGCAAACCCACCTACACCGCCGAAGAACGCCAAGCGATGGGCGGCCGCATCCACGAACATCTCGCGGCGGGCCGCGATGTTTTCGCCTACTTCAAGCACGAAGAAACGCCCGAGGGTGCGCTGTATGCAGTGGATTTGCTGCGAACTGGGGGCGAGGCGAAGACGTAGAACCGGTCCGCCGATCCATAAAAGTTTTAGAGGACGAGCGCTTAGAACCCGTACTGTCCGCCCGCATCCCCCTCGTTACTTCTCGGGTTCCGCCCAACATCCCATACTCATCTTATGGCCTCGGATGCCAACGCTCGGGCGCTCTCTGCCTTTCTCGACTATCTGCGGGTCGAACGCGGATCGGCGAAGTTGACGATTGCCGCTTACACCAGCGACCTGGCGCAGTTCGCGGAGTTTCTGGAGAAGCGCCACCTGGTTCTAAGCGGAGCGCGGCGGGAAGACGTGCGTGAATACATTCAGGAATTATTTTCTAACTCGCTCGACGGGCGTTCGGTGGGACGGAAGCTTTCGGCCATCCGGCATCTTTACCGGCATTTGTTGCTCGATGGAAAGATCGACAAGGATCCGACTCTGAACATCGACTTGCCGAAGCAGTGGAAGGTGCTGCCCAAGGCGCTGAGCCGCGACGAAGTCGGAGCCATGCTGGCCGGAACGAAGCTGGCCGAAACCAACCCGCGAAATGAAACCGCGCAAGGGCAGGCGCTGGCTCTCCGCGATCACGCCATGCTGGAACTTCTCTATGCGGGGGGAGTGCGCGTTTCCGAAGTCACCGACGCGCGTCTCGAAGACCTGAAGCTTGAAATGGGATACATCCTGGTGCGCGGCAAGGGCGACAAGGAGCGCATGGTGCCGCTCGGAGTGCCCGCCCAGCACGCATTACAGCAATATCTGAAAAACGGCAGGGAAGTAATCGCCAAGAAAAAAAGTTCGCCGCTCTTGTTCCTGGGCACAGGAGGCCGGCGCCTGACGCGTCAGCGCATCTGGCAGTTGGTAGGAAAAGCCGGTCTCGCTTCGGGACTTGCTTCAGGACGCCACGCCAGTCCGCACATGCTGCGCCACTCCTGTGCGACGCACATGGTGGAGAATGGGGCCGACCTGCGCACGGTGCAGACCATCCTCGGCCACGCCGACATTTCGACCACGCAGATTTATACGCACATTGCACTTGACCGTCTGAAGAGCGTGTACGCGAAGCATCATCCGCGGGCGAAAGCGAGGAACAATTTGTGATTGGTAACTTGTAATTGGTAATTTGAAACCAAACCGGTGCGATACTTGCGTTTCGGCCTTGACCTGATTTTCAATT
Source organism: uncultured Acidobacteriaceae bacterium (assembly GCA_963779995.1). GTDB lineage: Bacteria > Acidobacteriota > Terriglobia > Terriglobales > Acidobacteriaceae > Acidiflorens. Next base: position 148,896 of record CAVZZY010000009.1, read on the forward strand.
ACAAATTACCAATTTCTTTTCATGAGCGTGGCCCCCAACAACTCGCGCACCATCGTCGAACGCGCCAATGACGACTTCCTGCGGCACTTGCGGGAGCGCAATGCCTCGGCGCACACGATCAAGGCTTACACCGGAGATCTCGACAATTTTGCCGCCTACATCGGCTCGCGCGCTTGGAGGACGATCGACCACATCGCGATCCGCGGCTTCCTCTCGCATCTGTACGACAAAGGATTAAGTAAGACTTCCGTTGCCCGCGCGCTAGCCGCGGTGCGGTCGCTTTATCGCTGGCTGGCGCAGGAAGGCGTGGTCGAGCAGAATCCGGCGAAGCTGGTTTCGACGCCACGGCTGCCGAAAAAACTGCCGCGCGTTCCAACGATCGAGGAAATGAATTCTGTGCTCGACGGCAAAATGCCGGAGGTGGCATCGTTTCCCGAGCGCGATCGTCTGATGTTCGAACTGCTCTACGGCTGCGGCGTTCGCAACTCGGAACTGGTGGGCATCAATCTCGATGACATCAGCCTGAGCAACGAGGCCATTCTGATTCGCGGCAAAGGGAAGAAGGAACGCTACGTCCCGTTCGGAGGGTCGGCGCTGGCGGCGCTGGCCGTTTACCTGCCGTGGCGGCAACAACTGCTCGCGAATTTGAGAAACACACCGAGGAACGCAATTTCTGCGAAAGGCAGTCCCGCGAAAAGCACGCCCGCGCTGCTCGTGAACCAGCATGGCGGACGGCTTACCACGCGCAGCGTGGGGCGCATCGTCAAGCGCATCGCGGTCGCCAAAGGACTGTCGCCAGAGGTTCATCCGCATACTCTGCGTCACGCCTTTGGCGCGCACATGCTCGAAGAGGGAGCGGACCTGCGCGCCATCCAGGAACTGCTTGGGCATGAGCGGCTGGCGACGACGCAGCGCTACACGCAGCTTTCGGTCAAGCACATGATGGACGTCTACGATCAGACCCATCCCCGCGCCAAGTGACCGGGCTTCGGGTACCCGCCTCTTTGGGAAGCAACTTTCCGCCGCGCCACTACACAAAAGGTTCATTACCTCTGTAACTTTCCTCGGACACGAGAGTGCTTCAGCATGTCAATCAGGGCTTTCTTGCTCGCGCGAGCGGGGCTGGACGACCCGGACGTCAGAATCGGGATAATCAAGAATCGGGATAATGAAGATGAGTAAAATCGCCAAGGAAAGTATCCTGCTGCTATCGTTGTTCCTGATCGCGGCGACGGTGCAGTTCTACGCCGAATCGCTGCCGATGGCGCTCTGCTTTTATTTTCTGCCCACTTTGTACTCGGCCTACTACTTCGGACGCCGGCACGCTACTCTCACCGCCTTCGCCTGCGTATTCCTGGTCGTTCTGCTGGACTTTCTGAACAACCTGATGCCCGCACATCGGGTGCTGACGCTGCCCGGGGAGCGGCTGTTCAACTTTGCCATCTGGGCCGGGGTTTTGGCGGTGGTCGGCTACGTGATGGGCACACTTTACGAGCGTAAGGAGGCGATGACCGCCGACATCCGGGAAAGTTTCAGCGGTCTGCTGCTGGTTCTGCAACACGTCATGGCCAATGAGAAGCTTGGCACCGGCGAAAACCAGCGTGTGGTGCAAGCGTCGACCAGAATGGCCGAGGCGATGGGCCTGGGCTCGGATCGCGTCGAGTTGCTGCGCTCGGCGGTCTTGCTGCGGGATCTGAGCAAGCTCGGCATCAGCAACGACATTCTCTACAAAGCGGCGGACATGAGCCGTGACGAAGTGGTTGCCAGTTTCCGCAAGCCCGGCAAGAACGACGCGCGCACCCAGGCCGTCGGAAATGCGCTGCGGCGGGTGATTCCAATCATCGTCGCACAGCAGATTTTGCAGGATCAGGGAGCGCGTTCGGTCAATGTTCCGATCGAGGCGCACATTCTGGCCGTGGCCGATGCCTACCAAAAATTGATCAGCGGCGCGGCCGGCAAATCTCTCTCGCCGCACCAGGCCGAAGAGGAGATTGTGGCCGGGGCTGGCCAGAAGTTCCACGCGGGTGTGGTCGACGCCTTCACCAGGGTTTTGGGCGGGCAAGCTAAGAGCGCGGGCGCATAAAACCACGGGTAGATAAAGTTAACGAGGTGCGGTTTCGGGCAGCGCCGGAATCTTCGATTCCGATTCCGTCCGGCTCGAGTTTCTTGCGCGCAATTCCTTTTCCCTCAATTCTTGCCACATCGCCACCACTCTGGTTTTCAGCTCGGAAGTCAGCTTCTCGTACGCGGCCTCGCTCGCCTCATTCAGTGGCGGAGGTTGAATCAGCTTGCCGAATCTAAGTTGCAAGTCGGAGAACTTCGGGAACTTTTTGTGACGCGGCCAGAATTCGTAAAAGCCCTCGATCGCGATCGGGACAATCGGAGCTTGCGTGTGAATCGAAAGGATCGCGGCACCCTTGCGGAATACTCTCGGGTTGCCGTCGTTGGTGCGCTCGCCCTCGGGATACAGGACGAGGATGTGTCCCTGGCTGAGGCCATAGGCTCCGGCACGCATGGCTGACACCAGGTTCGCGTCCGGATCGAGGACCGCCACGCGCAGCCATCGCGCGAGTCGCCGCAAGAATCCTTCACCGAAAATGTCGCTGGTACCCAGCGCAAAGGTATCGCGAAACAGGCGCCACGGCAGTGCGCCGACCATTACCATCGGATCGATATAGCTCTCGTGATTCGAACAGAGCAGGAATGGGCCCTTTTCGGGCACATTTTCGAGTCCGCTCGTTTTTAAGTGAAGGCGGTCGAGCGCAAAAAGATAAATCAGTTTGCCCAATAGAAAGAAAAAGATTTCAGCGAAAATATTGTGGCGCGCCAGGGCCAGGACCTCGGGATCGGTAACCGGCTCACTCAGGATCGTCGACCACGCCGGCGCTTCCATGGTGGCCTGGCCCTCGCCGAGGCTCGCGCTGGCAAGAACGGCATCGATCAGGTCGCGCACCGAGTAAATTTCAGCCAGTTGCGCCTCGGGCACTTCGCCGCCAAGCTGCTGTTCGAGCGCGGTAAGCAATTCAATGCGCTGCATGGAATCAAGCGCCAAATCGAGTTCCAGATTGTGGCTGGGACGAATCTCCTCGAGCGGGTTGCGCGAAGACTCCTGCACGATGGCGAGGGCGCGCTTTACACCCTCCCGCTCCAGCCACAAATGCTCGTCGTCGGTTAGGGGCTTTTCCACGCGAACGTCCGTGGGGCCGCCGTCGTTTTGTTTCAGCTCCCGAACCCTCTGCTCTATCTGGAAGCGCTTTAACTTTCGCGTCGTCGTCCGCGGCAGCTCTTCCTGCCAAATGTCATAACTTCCCAGACGTTTGGTGGAAGCGATCTTGTGGGAGAGCGCTTCAATGTCGAGGCGGATCGCCTCTTTTGCGTTGACGATCTTGCGTTCGCGCAGCAGTTCAAAGTTGGGCACGACCACGGCATGCAGCCGCTCCGATGTCGGATCACCCGGGCGCGCCTCCCATGCCATCACGCAAAGCTCTTTCACGGACTGCGCCCGGAGATAGTGCGCCTCTATCTCTTCCGGATACACATTTTTTGCGTTGGCGAGCACAATGACTTCCTTGCGCCGCCCGGTGATGAACAGATTGCCGCCGGAATCGAAATAGCCGAGATCGCCGGTGTAGAACCAGCCATCGCGCAGCACCTCCGCTGTGGCCTCCGGACGATTCCAATATCCCTTCATGACGATTGCGCTGCGGATCGCAATTTCACCCACGGGCGCCGCGCCCGCTTCCACGGGTTGCGGGTCCACGGTCTTCCCGTCGACAATCTTCTCTTCGACAATTTTGGCTTCGACGCCGGGAAAAGGCCGTCCGACCGAGCCAAACACGATGTGCCCGGGAGTATTGAGGAAAGCGCCGCCGGAAGTTTCTGTCAGTCCGTACGCGTTTAGAACGTCGATGCCAAATGAATAAAAATCGCGAGCGATGGCCGGATCGAATCGCGAACCGCCGGTGACCAGATAACGCATGCGAGTGCCGAAAGTAGCGTGAATCTTTCCAAAGAAAAGTTTGCCCGCGTTGATTCGGGCTCGGCGCAGCGCGCGGTTTAACGCCATCAGGGTGCGCACCAGCGACAGCGTGAGCCTGCCGCGTTTGTGCAGTTCTTTGAAAATGCGCTCGTGAATCAGGTAAAAGAACTGGGGTACAACGCAAACCACGGTGATGTTGCGTTCCTGTAAAGCGCGTAGCAATTCGGTCGTGTTGAGCGTTTCCAGATACACGACGCGCGAGCCATTGAACAGAGGCACGAAGAGATTCGCCATCTGCGCGAGCACATGAAACATGGGAAGAATTCCCAGCAGCGCATCCTGGGGGCCAATCTTGACTACCGCCAGCACCGAATTCGCCTCGCCGACCAGGTTGGCGTGAGTGAGCATGACGCCCTTTGGATCGGCGGTGGTGCCCGAAGTGTAGAGCAGCGCCGCCAGGTCGTCCTCGGCGGGGACAATGGGCTGAAAGCCAGCGGGGCCGGCGGCGAAGATGGAATCGAGATCGGCGATGAGAAGGGAAGCGACGCCGGTTTCACTCGCATTAGTTGGTGTGAGGTTCTGTTCGGCTGCCGCTGACGTCATCACCAGACTTATACCGAGTCCCGCGACCGCCTCCGCTGCCACCGGAAGATGCTTCACGTCGCAGAACAACAGGGACGCTCCGCTATCGATCAACAACTTCTTCACCTGGTCGGGGTTGAAAGTCGTGTCAAGCGGAACCGCCGTTCGGCCGGCGGCGATGATCCCCAAATATGCCGCCACCCACCGCGGATGGTTCGCCGCCAGAATCGCTACCCGCGCATCCCGTGGTACGCGCGTCGAGAGCCAGCGCGCCACGCTCTCTGACATGCGGGTCAGTTCCGCAAAGGTGACGCGCTCCACCGTCTGCTGCCGTTGAATCTCGAGGGCAATGTTGCCGGGGAACTTCCGGGCCGATTCCTGAAAGCGCTGGTAGAAGGTGGGCATGTCCGAGGTGAATATACTAAAGACAGGTGGGGAAAACTAGGAAGGCTCCGCATACCATCCCTGCCGCATCTAATGTGCTAGGCTTTTATTGATGCTTGGGACGCGTGTCTCCGAAGGATTTCTGTTTTGATCAACACATTGCTGGGCAAGGTTTTCGGGACGAAGAACGAGCGCGAGGTGAAGCGCTTGCAGCCTCGTGTCGAGGCTATCAACGCACTCGAACCGGAAATACAGAAGCTCTCCGACGAGCAGCTTCGCGGCAAGACGGCGGAGTTTCGTGCCCGTATCCAGGAGCGGCTCAGCTCCATCGCCGACGAACCGGACGCGGATACTGATCTTCCTGATATCGACCGCCAGAAGGAAATCGAAGATGAGCGCAGCGAGGTGCTCAAGGGCGTTCTCGACGAGTTGCTGGAGGAAGTGTTTGCCGTTGTCCGCGAAGCTGGACGGCGCGTGCTCAACATGCGGCACTTCGATGTGCAGTTGATCGGCGGCATGGTTCTGCACGAAGGCAAGATCGCCGAAATGAAAACCGGCGAGGGTAAAACGCTGGTCGCCACGCTCCCGGTTTATCTGAACGCGCTGAGCGGACGCGGCGTGCACGTGGTCACGGTCAATGACTACCTGGCCAAGCGCGACTCCGAATGGATGGGCAAGCTCTACAGCTTTCTCGGCCTGACGGTGGGTGTGATTGTTCACGACCTCGATGACGAGCAGCGCCGCGCTGCCTACGCTGCCGACGTGACCTACGGCACCAACAACGAATTCGGTTTCGACTATCTGCGCGACAACATGAAGTTCGACCTCAACGATTGCGTGCAGCGCGTGCACAACTTTGCCATCGTCGACGAAGTCGATTCCATCCTGATCGACGAAGCCCGCACGCCGCTCATCATTTCGGGCGCGAGCGAAGAGTCCACCGACAAGTACTACAAGGTAAATCGCATCATCCCCAAGCTGGAAAAGGGCGAAGAAATCGATACGCAGCCGGGTGAGCCCAAAATCATGACCGGGGACTATGTGGTCGACGAAAAGCACCGCAACATCACGGTCAGTGACGAAGGCTGGGAAAAAGTCGAGAAGCTGCTGGGCATCGGCAACATCGCGGACCCGGAAAACTGGGCACTAAAACATCACGTGGAAACGGCCGTCAAAGCGCACGCGCTCTACAAGAAAGACGTCGAATACGTAGTGAAAGACGGCGAAGTGCTGATCGTGGACGAATTCACCGGGCGCCTGATGCCGGGGCGCCGCTGGTCCGACGGGCTGCACCAGGCGATCGAAGCCAAGGAGAATGTGAAGATTGAGCGCGAGAATCAAACGCTCGCCACCATCACGTTCCAGAATTATTTTCGCATGTATAAAAAGCTGGCGGGCATGACGGGCACGGCGGAAACCGAGGCGCCGGAATTCGACAAGATCTACCGGCTCGAAGTGGTTGTCATACCGACCAATCGTGTGTTGCTGCGCAAAGAGAATCCGGACATCGTCTATCGTACGGAGAGAGAAAAATATTTCGCGGCCGCTGACGAAATCCAAAGGCTGCACGAGAGCGGCCAGCCTGTGCTGGTCGGCACCACCTCGATCGAAAAGTCCGAGCGTCTTTCTGACCTGCTGAATAAGAAGGGATTGAAGGACCACGTCGTGCTTAACGCGAAGTTTCACGAGCGCGAAGCGGAAATAGTGGCGCAGGCGGGACGCAAGGGCAGGGTCACTATCGCCACCAATATGGCGGGCCGTGGCACCGACATTCTGCTCGGGGGCAACCCCGAATTCATGGCCAAGCAGGAATGCGTGAAGAAAGGGATGGCGCAGCCGATCCGCGCTACGCAAGGCAAGATCGAGGCCGATGTGGACGACCCCAACCGCACGGTTTGGTACTACGCCGGCAATGAGTACGCGGTCCCTACCGATCAGTGGAACGAGATCTTCACGCGCTACAAGAACGACACAGACCAGGAACATAAGGAAGTGATCGAGGCCGGCGGCCTGCACATCTTCGGTACCGAACGCCATGAAGCGCGCCGCATTGATAATCAACTCCGCGGGCGCGCCGGCCGCCAGGGTGACCCGGGATCGTCGCGCTTTTATCTTTCGCTCGAAGACGACCTGATGCGGATTTTCGCCAGGGACTGGGTTTCCAACCTGCTGCAACGCCTCGGCATGGAGGAAGGTGTTCCCATCGAATCACGCATGATCACGCGCCAAATCGAAAACGCGCAGAAAGCCGTTGAAGGCCAGAACTTCGAGGCCCGCAAACACCTGTTGGAGTATGACGACGTGATGAACAAGCAGCGCGAAGCGGTGTATGGCCTGCGCCGCCGTCTGCTCGAAGGCCTCGATCAGAAAGATCTCATCGTTGAAGACTACGTTTCCGGGATTCTCGCCGAAATCCTCGAACGGCACTGTCCGCCCAAAGCGCACGAAGCCGACTGGGACCTTAAAGCTCTGAAAGACGCGATCATCGCCCGCTTCGGCGTCGACGTCTACGCTGCAGGTCTCAAGCCGGAGCAGATGAACCGCCAGGAACTGGGCGACGCCATCTTCGAAAAACTTAAAGAGCGTTATGACGCGAAAGAGGCGCTGATCGGCGCCCAGGCGATGCGCTATCACGAGCGCATGATCATGCTGAGCGTGATCGACGCGCAGTGGAAAGATCACCTGCTTTCCATGGACCACTTGAAAGAGGGCATCAACCTGCGCGGTTATGGCCAGCATGATCCGCTGGTCGAGTACAAGCGCGAGTCCTTCGACATGTTCGAAGAAATGATGCAGCGCTTTCAGGAAGAAACGGTTCGCTATCTGTACCTGATGCAGATTATGGAGCGTCCGCTGGACTCGGGAGCGAGGCCGGGCGGCGCCGCAAGCGATGCATCCGGGCAAGGGCAAGAAGCAAGCGTACCTTCCATCATCACCGGCGGCCGAGGCGGCAACGGACGCCCGCCGCGCCAGGTTGCCACGTCTGTGGACGAAATCGAGGAAACCTTCCAGCGCAAGAAAAAGAAGGAATTGGAACAGGCGCGCATGGCGGGGGCCGGTGACATGCAAGTCCAGCAGGTAGTGCGTTCGGCGGCGAAAGTTGGACGCAACGATCCCTGTCCGTGCGGAAGCGGCAAGAAATATAAGAAGTGTTGCGGCGCAAGTGCGTAGAGCTTTCACTGCCGAGACCCTGAGTGCGCCGTGGAAAGTTTCGGCGGCGACAATTCCAGAGTTACTGTGGCCGCGGGCGGCTGCCGAGCTGTGCTCGGCTTGGACAGGCGAGACGCCCGTCCCTACACGAGCACGAGACGGCGTTCCTACACGAACCAAGGTCAAACGCTTTTTGATTTCTTGCGGAGTGCACGAAACGTCATCTCCGTGGCTTCGCTGTGCGTGCGCCGCTTCCATGCGAAGAACATAGGAGCGTAGGTCTGAGTGATGTAATCACTCCGGCCGATCCCGAGTGCGCGCGCCGTACGGTCGATCCAGCGCGGCAGTCCTTCGATCTCGCCGAAATTCCCGATCGGAGTTTCATCGAGCACGACGTGGCCGGTGCCGTCGCTCCACTCGGCGCGATACTTTTCATAGCGAAAGGTGGGCGCGAAACCAAGCGTACGCAGAATGGCATCCATCTGCTCGCCGTTCTCGATGCGCGTTTCCAGCTCAACCCGTACTTTGTGGCGGCCGGCGTTGCTTTTCGCCTTGTGCGTCAGCACCCAGGTCTTGCCGTACTTGCGCAGCCGCAGCATCTCGCCACGCCTGCGCAGCTTCTGGCCGGGCAGGTCGTAAAGGGAATTCATTTCGTGGGTGGGCCGGGTGAGCTGTTTGAAGCCCGCTTGTTTCAGAGCGCGGGTTAGCACGGTCAGGTGGTCAATCCGAAATTTAATTTCGATTTCTTTCGGCATGCTGGAATCTTAACCGCCGAGCGCGTAAAAAGCTTGAACCGCAGAGGACGCGGAGAACGCAGAGTAAGTAAAATAGATTTTCAAAGTCGAGTTTGCGGGCTATTCGTAAAGCAGACCGACAGGAAAATTAAGGCCAAGCCTCTCTCCGCGTACCCTGCGGTTAGACGTTTTCTTTCGGCTCGACCTCGGACTCTCGCTCCCGCCGATGGAACCAGCTCATGTGCGGCAGGTCGCGCTCCACTTTTCGCCGTTTCGCGATCAGTTCCGCCGTGATGGATACGGCAATCTCTTCCGGCGTAATTGCCCCAATATCCAGTCCGACTGGCGCGTGCACGCGATCAAATAAATGCGCGGGCAGACCTTCCTGCTGCAGCTCTTTGAAGATGGTGATGGTTTTCCGCTTCGACCCAATCATCCCGACGTAGCGGGCCGGAGTCTGCACCGCCCAACGCAGCATACGCATATCGTCGCGGTGCCCGCGCGTGACGATCACGATGTACGAAGACTCGCTGGGCGCGAGCTGCGCCGCGGCCTTGTCGAAATCCTCAGCGATCACCTGCTGCGCCTCGGGGAAGCGTTCGCGATTGGCGTAGGCTTCGCGATCATCCACCACCGTGACGTCGAATCCGGCGATGCGTGCAACTTTGTAAAGACTGGCTGCTACGTGGCCGGCGCCGAAAATATAAAGATTTGCGGGAGGCAAAATCGGCTCCACGAAAATCTCCAGCGTTCCGCCGCAGACGAGGCCGGTGTCGTATTTCGGATCCTGATTCAGGTCAAACGTCAGGGTCCGCGGCTTCTCCGATTCCATCACTTCACGCGCCGCCTGCCACACGTCAGCTTCAACACAGCCGCCGCCGATGGTTCCGACGATCGAGCCATCGTCCCGCACCAGCATCTTGGCGGTCTTGAACGAGGGAATCGACCCGCGCACGTTGACAATGGTCGCCACTGCCCCGCGCCGTCCGTCTTTTCGCAAGCGGACGATTTCCTCGTAGAGGTCCATACATTGATTATGGTTCGCGGGGCCGGGAAGGTCAATTGCCGCGGTCAGCGAAAGGTCGAACTGCGCGCGACGGGACGGCGGAGGGCGGCCGTCCCTACGCAGAGCCAATGCGTTTGTGCTAGTTTGTAGGGTTGAAATTTGCCGCCTGAAGTTGCAGGAGGCCCCATGAAAGCCGTTCGCATTCATCAGTTCGGTGGGCCAGAAATTCTGACCTACGAAGACGTCCCCGACCGCACGCCGCGCAAAGACCAAGTCCTCATCCGCGTCCGGGCGTGCGCTCTGAACCATCTTGACATCTGGGTGCGCAAAGGCCTGCCGGGCGTGAACCTGCCGCACATCCTCGGCAGCGACATCGCCGGCGAAATTGTCGAAGTCGGCGAGTACATCACCGACCTCAAGCCCGGACAGCGCGTGCTGCTTGCGCCCATGCATTTCTGCAATCACTGCGTGAAGTGCGTTGCCGGCCTGCAGAACCAGTGCCGCCAGTTCACCGTGCTCGGCAATACCGTGGACGGTGGCAACTGTGAGCTGATTGCGGTGCCCGCCGTGAACGTCATTCCGATCCCCGATTCGCTCGATTTCAATGAGGCCGCCAGCATTCCGCTGGTTTTTCTAACCGCGTGGCACATGCTTACCGGACGCGCCGCGATCCGCCCCGGACAAACCGTGCTGGTGCTGGGCGCGAACTCAGGGGTGGGCATTGCCGCCATTCAGATTGCGAAAATGTTCCACGCGCGCGTGATCACGACCGCGGGCGACGAGCGCAAAATCGAGCGCGCCCGCGAACTCGGCGCCGATTTCGTCATCAACCACTATCAGCAGAAGATTTCCCAGGAAGTCCGCAAGATCACTAACTCCGAGGGCGTCGACATCGTCATCGAGCATGTTGGACTGGCCACCTGGGAAGAGAGCGTGCGGTCGCTCAAGGCGGGGGGCACCCTCGTCACCTGCGGCGCGACGACTGGACCGAAAGTCGAACTCGATCTGCGGTTCCTGTTCTCGCGCCAGCTCGCATTGCTGGGGTCGTACATGGGGACGATGAGTGAACTCTATGAAGTGCTCAGCCACGTATTCGCCGGACGGCTGAAGCCTGTCATCGACCGGACGTTCCCCTTGAAGGAAATCCGCACTGCCCACGAGCACATGGAGAAAAGCCAGATGTTCGGCAAGATCGTGTTGAATCCGTAGCAAATTCACGCCGAGACGCGGAGGACGCCGGGAAATGCCAGATTCTGCGTTTCCCTCTGCACTTGGCGCCCGCTGCGGTTAAAATATACCCATGGCGCAAGAACTCAATTTCGGCCCCTACATTGATATCGAAAATGGCAAGAAGGTAGTCAAGGAACTGGTCTACGGAGACGGCGTCCCCGAAGGTATCGTCATGACCACGCTTGACGCGACCGTTAACTGGATGCGCAAGAGTTCGATCTGGCCGATGACATTCGGGCTTGCCTGCTGCGCGATCGAAATGATGTCGATGGGCGCCTCGCGCTTCGACATCGCGCGCTTCGGAGCCGAAGTGTTCCGGCCGTCGCCGCGGCAGTCGGACCTGATGATTATCGCCGGCCGCGTATCGCAAAAAATGGCTCCCGTGATTCGCCAGCTCTATGAGCAGATGCCGGAACCGAAATGGGTCATCTCGATGGGGGCGTGCGCGACTTCCGGTGGCGTCTTCAATAATTACGCGCTGGTGCAGAGCGTCAATCAGGTCATTCCCGTGGATATCTATGTCCCCGGCTGTCCTCCGCGCCCCGAGCAGTTGATTTATGCGATCACGCTGCTGCAGCAGAAAATCATGACCGAACGCGGCACGATGAAGAAAGCGTTGAATCTGGTCCCGATCAGCGAGTAGGGAAAATCGGGTGATCGGGTCATCTGGTGATCTAAGACCAAAGCCTTTGATTTTCGATGACCCGGTCACCGGATGACCAGATCACCCGATCGATCCTCTTTTCACTGCTTCATTCTTGTGGCCAACTGCCGTTCTGGCGGCGTCATCTGGTTCCAAATCGCGCTCAAATCTTTTTCCAGAATCTGATTATTCGGATCCGCGCGCAGAGCCAGCGCAAACCACAAATACGATGTCGGCAGATCGCGCGGCACACAGTGGCCGGTGGCATACATGGTTCCGAAAGTGCTCCGGGCTTTGGCATTCGATTTGGCCGAAGCGGTCTTCAGATATTTCACTGCCTCGTCGCAGTTTTTCGGTGCGCCTCGCCCGTAGAGATAGGCCTCGCCTTTGCGGAAGTCCCCATCCCCAGTGTCAGCGGGCTCGGGCGCGGGCGATTTCGAAGCCTTGGCCGAGGTCACTCTGGACTCACGTTTTGCCGCGCGCTTGCCGATCGGCTTGACCGGCGCGATCTTGGCCGGAGCCGCCGGCTTTGATTCGCCCACAGATTTTCTCTCGGCCTCCGCGCCTGCGTTCTCGGACGGGCTCTCTGGAACTCCCGCTGACGGAGCCACCGGCGGAGCTCCCGCTGACGGGGCCACCGTTTGCGACGACCCTGCATCCGGCGCTGGGGCCGCGTTCTGGGCCGTCGGCTGGGCGGGTGGATTCTGGGCCGGAGATTCACTGGCGCTCGAAGCCGCACTCTCCGGCTTTCGATTCCCCATAGCAGCGAGATAGTTTGTGTACGTCCACCAGCCGGCTCCGCCCAATGCCGCGAGCAGCAACACGAGCAGCAGGATCCTCCGGCCGCCGGTCTTTGGTTGCTCGAGCGACTCGCGCTCAAGAAAGGAATCCAAGCCGGAGAAAGGTTCTTGCCGCAGCGAATCCATGCTCGGCTGATTCGGACTCGGCTGATTCGGACTGGGTTGGTTCAATCCCAGCATCGAGGGTCCGCTGATCGGCGGAAACGGCTTGATTGGCTGAGTCGCGTTCTCCACGACGACGGGCCGCACTGGTTCGGGCGCGTTCGTTGTCTTAGGTTGGAAAGCTGACGGGGCCGCTGATACTGGGTTCGGCGCTGGTGCGCCCGCCGGCCGCCGAGCTTCGAGCGGGGTCCCGCACATTCCGCAAAAACGGAAATTGTCCGAATTGTCCTCACCGCACTTCGGGCAGATCACAATGGTTCTCCGGATGTTTTTCCCTACAGTCTAACTCCAACCAGCGAGGTCATTGCGTCGTTCATTCATATTAGAATGCAAAACGACCGGTTTCCGCCGATGCCGAAAGCTCCTAAAGCCAAGCCCACGCCCGCCGCGCAGCGTTTCGAGGCCAGGCTCGAGCGCATGCGCTCCCGCCTCAACTGGGTCATTATTCACATGCCGTTCGATGCGGCCAAAGCCTGGGGGTTGCGTGGCCAGATCAAGGTGAAAGGCGAGGTCAATGGATTTCGGTTCCGCACTTCGCTGTTTCCCACCAGGGAGGGACGGCACATCCTGCTGGTCAACAAGCGCATGCAAAAGGGAGCGCGAGCCGCGGAAGGCAGTGTCGCCCGTTTTCAGATTGAACTGGACCGCGAAGAACGGACTGTAGAAATCCCTGGTGAGCTCAAGCACATTCTCAGAGAAGATCGCTCGCTTCAGCGCTGGTATGACGAACTGAATTACTCCACCCGCAGCGACATTGACAAGTGGATCACCGAACCTAAGAGCGGCGAAGCCCGCATGCGTCGCGCGCAACAAATTGCGGAGCGTCTGCTCAATGTCATGGAGGCGGAACGGGAGCTGCCGCCTGTCCTGCAGGTCGCTTTCGCGCGCCATCCACACGCCCGTGAAGGCTGGGATGAGATGTCGCCCTCGCGCCGGCGCGGACATCTGTTTGGCATTTTCTACTACCGGACTCCGGACGCTCAAGCCCGCCGCATCGACAAAATGCTCGATGACGCTATTGCGATCGTCGAGAAAACGAGTGGAAAGAAAAAGTGAGCGATAGGTTCGGGCCCCGGTGTCATGGCTCGCAGGGTCATGGTTGGTAGGTTCATGGTTGGTAGGGCAAGACGTTTGCGATTGGGTACCCGCTGAGCTGGCGGTTGGAGATCGCGAGATTCTCAGGGGCGTACTGCGGGAGCCCGTCGAGGCTGAGCTGAACGGTGTTGGACATAACAGCATTCTGGGGAACTGTCCGATGTTTTGGAATTCCCCACGGAATCAACTTCCATTCATCATGCGCGGGCCCGATTGCATTGGCCGCAGCGGGTGACAGGTATTGCGCCTCGTCTGGCGCGCTGAACTTCAGGCCGTACTCTTCTGCTTTGTGCATCATCCAACTGAGCGTGATATCGGATAACTGGGACTGTGGATATCCGCCACCGACATCGGAGTGGCCTCCAGGAAACCATACTTGCTGAACCACGTTGTCATTGACCCGCATCGATCCATCTGGATTCGTCCATAAAGTGGGCAGGAACTGCGCCCTGCGCTCGTCGATAGAGACCGCATGAACGGCCTTTTGGATGTTCGGATGCAAAGTAGTGTCGAGGAATCCGTACTTCTTCTGATCGAAGAGGCTAAAGAGCAAGCCCGGAATTCCAAGCGATCCCACCGTGTCCCAGACCCCCACCATGCTGATGTTGACTGGCGCTAATCCATACTGTCGATCAAGGCCAGCCTGCAGTTGCGTTTTCTTGGCCGGGTCAGGCTCGCGGTACGCGTCAAAAATTAATTTGACGGTCATATTGTCGAGATTCTTTGTGGGAACGCCAAAGCGGGCGATCATGCCTGCTAGACTGCGCGCGGTGTACGCGCCACGACTGAACCCGAAGAGATAGACTTCGTCTCCTGGATCGTAGACATAAGCGACGAATTCATAGCCATCCTGAATCTTCTGGAAGAGCCCCTCGCCCATGGCCCCGCCGAACAGATGATCAATGGGAGTTCCGTCCGTGCCAACTCCGCTGTCGTAGTAGCGCAGCTGTGAGGGGTCGTCTGCGAGAGCGCAGTAGAGCTTGCGCACATTGGTGTCAATTACCGCGGCGCTAACCCCATGAGGGGTATTGCAGGTACCATCCGCGCACACAATAATCTTCTTGCTCATAAATCCCTTTGCCTTCCGCGGAGACGTTCATGCTATGGGATCGCCCGGGGGTTATAAAGCGTTATCTCCCGGGGATGACGCATCGACAGATTGTAAGAATTAAGAAATTTGGGGGGGTAACCCCCCCCCCCCCCCCCCCCCCCCCCCCAAGTTGCGTTAAGTTGTTCACAGTAAAGCAGTTAGAGGCAAAATATTCAAAAAGCATGACTTAGCATTGAATTTTGCTGTTTGGCGTGCACTTGCGGGGGTGCTGAACGGGACCATATGTCGCCAAATAGCGCTGAAAAGTTTGCGGCCGGAAATGCGTTCGTCTGTGGAGACTGGCGCAGTTCTCGATGGTGCACTGTCGAGGTATCTTCGCACCGATTGGGGTGCGGGTCTGTGATGGCTCGTACATCGCGTTGGTGATGAAAAAGGTCAACGGCCCCGCCCAAGCAGAGCTTAGACGGGGCACCCTCGTGAGCTCAAGTGATTGCGCTGGGCCGGGCCACCCGCTCCTTTCAAAGCAATTTCAAACTGACCCACTACCCAATGACCGACGTAACCGCACGCCGCTGGTTCTTCTGCTATACTGCTGTTAACGCTTTTGCTACGGTTTGCTAGTCACGCGGGGATCCTGTTGGATCCGATACACTTCCGCATTTCCTGCCCGCCGTTTGGTTCCAGCGCCAATTTCAATGCGAGCGGCATGCGAAGTCTCGACATTTGTCTGAGAAATTGACATTAAGCCCCTCCAGAAAGAAAACAATCGAATGACCACATTTACGGAACTGCCCTTGTCTGCTGCGTTGCAGCAGAAGTTGGCGGCAGCTCAATTCATTACCCTCACACCCATCCAGGCGCGTGCCATTTCTCCTGCCCTTGAAGGCAAGGACGTGATTGGCACCGCCCAGACCGGCACCGGCAAGACTCTCGCGTTCCTGATTCCGATCATCGAGATGCTGCGTGCTGAATCGTCGAAGACTGAATCGTCCAGGAATGGATCGGCCAGGCAGGTAACCGCCCTGGTCCTGTTGCCCACGCGCGAATTGGCCATGCAAGTTCACGAGCAGTACGAACAACTGCGCGACAAGAATATGCCGAAGGCGGCGCTAGTAATCGGCGGCGTAGCGGAGAAGGCGCAGATCAACAGTCTTCGCTCCGGCTGCGAGTTTGTAATCGCTACTCCGGGACGCTTGCAGGATTTCATCACTCGCAAACTTGCGGACCTGCGCCACGTGAAGATACTCGTGCTTGACGAAGCCGACCGCATGCTGGATATGGGTTTTCTCCCGGCCATCCGGCGTATCGTGCAAATTCTGCCGCAACGCCGGCAGACTCTGTGTTACTCAGCCACCATGGAGCAATCGGTGGCCGCGCTGGTCAACGACTACACGCGCGAGCCGGTGCGGATCGCGCTGGGCTCAGTGCTGAAGCCTGCGGAAAGCGTGTCACTCGAAGCCTACGAGGTGCGCCCGTCCGAAAAACTGGATGTGCTGCGGCAGTTGCTCTATGAGGAAAAAGGGCAGACCCTGATCTTCACTCGCACCAAGCGCGGCGCGCACCGGCTGGCCCAGGAACTGGAGCGCGATGGCTTTTCGGCCACCATGATTCATGGCGATCGCACGCAATCCCAGCGCAACGGCGCCTTGAGCGGATTTCAGGAAGGCCGCTACCAGGTCCTGGTCGCGACCGATGTCGCATCCCGTGGCCTGCACTGCGATGACGTGGCGCACGTGATCAACTACGACATTCCGAAGATGGCGGAAGACTTCATTCACCGCGTCGGGCGCACCGGACGGGCCGGCTCTCAGGGCCGAGCCTCCACTTTGGTCACAGGCGCGGAGGTTTTGGAGCTTCGCAATATCGAACGCACCTTGAAGCTGCGCATCGAGCGCAAGCAGGTGGATGCGTCGGCCTTGGCTAATGACCGGCCGAAGCGGTTTGTTGAAAACACCCTGGCATCGCGAACGCTGACCGCTTTACCGGGTGAGGTCTTTGTTTAGAAACCTGTTTAGAAATCTGTTTAGAAGTGGGATCGGGTTCGCCGGAGCCTTGCGCTCCGGCGAATCTCCCAAGGTATTTAGTGATCGGCTTGCTTGCCGTGCGGTGTGAGTAGTTCGCCAGAATCAGCTTCTTCTTCGTCGTCGCTGCCGATGCCGAACAGCGCGGCTTGTTCCGCGGCGTGCTCACGCATCTGACGCAATTCCTCGGCTTCGTCGACCACTACGCCTCCCGGCTGTTCCTGCTTGCGCTGCGTCTTGCGCTCGTTCTTGTCCCGCTGTTTTTGTTGGCGCGCTTGTTCTTTTTGACGTTTGGAAAAAGTCGATCGGCCTCGTGGCATACACAATCTCCCCGTAATTTATATTTTCATTATTATGGCCTGCTACATGAAGCGCCTGTAGGGTTGGCCCAGCTTTGTCCCTGGAATAAACCAGAAGACTGCCGCATACCTCGTTTTTTTCGAGTGTGATCCTAGTATAACCGCGATTCGAGTTCTCAGTTCTCGGAAAATCCGGAGTTGTCCGGGCTGCACTGAGAATGGTCCACTGAGAACTGACAACTGAGAACTGAGAACCGGGAGCTTTGTCCAAGCTGGCCTACTGGCAAGTTTGCACTGAGCTGTGTTATTCTCGAATTCGTTACGAAAACGAGAAGAGACAGGAGTGCAACAGGTTAGTGTTAGCCAGAGAGCAAAAGCAATCCGTCGTTGACGCGTATCGCACGCACCCGACCGATACCGGCAGTCCGGAAGTTCAAATCGCGCTGTTGAGCGAGCGCATTGGTCAGTTGACGGAACACTTCAAAACGCACCAGAAAGACCACGGCTCGCGCCGCGGACTTCTCATGATGGTGAGCAGGCGTCGAGGCCTGCTCGACTACCTGAAGAAGTACGACTCGGAACGGTACAAAACCGTTATTTCCAAGCTCGGCATCCGCAAGTAACGGCGCGACCGGCCCTGTGTGGGGCCGGTTCCAGACTGGTTTTCCAGAATTGGGTTTCCAGATCACGAGAGCCTCAGTAAAGTGCGTTCCCAACCGCAGCCCTGGCATACGCCCGTCCAAGCGGACTCCGGACCCCCGCATGCCCTTCTGCCCGAATAAAGGATGATCTATGAAGCCTGAAGCCACAAAAGTTTCCGTTGAAATCGCAGGCGGAAAGCAACTCTCTATCGAAACTGGAAAAATTGCCAAGCAGGCCCACGGCGCCGCCGTCGTGCGCTTCGGCGAAAACGTTGTCCTCGCCACTGCCACCTCCAATCCCGAACCCCGCGAGGGCATCGACTTCTTTCCGCTCACCGTCGACTATCGCGAGTACACCTATGCCGGCGGACGCATCCCCGGCGGCTTTATCAAGCGCGAAGGGCGCATGAGCGACCGCGAGGTTCTCACCTGCCGCCAGATTGACCGGCCCGTCCGTCCCATGTTCGCCGAAGGCTTCAGGTGCGAGACCCAGGTCATCGCCCTGGTCCTCTCCGCCGACACGGAAAACGATCCCGATGTCTGCGGCATCAACGCCGCTTCGGCTGCCCTGACCCTCTCCGATATTCCGTTTCTTGGCCCGCTCGGCGCGGTGCGTGTCGGCCTGGTCGAGGGCCGGTTCATCGCCAATCCCACCTACACCGAAATGCGTGACGGCCTGCTCAACATCATGGTCGTAGGCACCGCCGATGCGATTGTCATGATCGAGTCCGGCGCGAAAGAAGTAAAGGAAGAGACGGTGGTGGACGCGATCGAATTTGCGCACACCGAAATCAAGAAGATCTGTGCCGCCATCAACGAGCTGCGCAGCAAAGTCGGCAAGCCGAAGCGCCAGGTGACGCCGCCGGAATTCGACGAGGCTTACTTTAAAAGCCTCGAAGCGAAGATCGGCAAGCGATTGTCTGACGCTCTTGATACCGGGAAACATCCGAAATCCGAAAGCCACGAATTGGTTCGCACGCTGGAGAAGGAACTGCTGGCCGGCGTGCCCGAGGACGACGAAGCAGGCCAGGCGAAGCTCAAGAAGTACTACGAGATCCTGCGTGAACGCATCTTCCGCAATCAGGTGATCGATCACAAGCACCGTCCCGACGGGCGCGCGTTCGACCAGATCCGCGACATCTGGATCGAAGCCGGTGTTCTGCCGCGCGCGCACGGCAGCGCAGTTTTCACACGTGGTGAAACCCAGGCGTTGGTTACCACCACGCTCGGCACCAGCGACGACATGCAGCGTCTCGAGGGCTTTGAAGGCGAAGCCAAGAAGCGCTTCATGCTGCACTACAACTTTCCCCCGTTCTCGGTGGGCGAAGTCGGCTTCATGCGCGGTGCCGGACGCCGCGAGATCGGCCATGGCGCGCTCGCCGAGCGCGCCGTTACCGCGGTGCTCCCGACCGAAGACAACTGGCCGTACGCGATGCGCGTCGTCTCCGACATTTTGGAGTCGAACGGATCGTCGTCAATGGCCACCATTTGCGGCGCATCGCTCTCGCTGATGGATGCGGGCGTGCCCTTGAAGGCGCCGGTGGCAGGCGTTGCGATGGGATTGGTAAAAGAAGGCGAGCAGTACGCCATCCTGACCGACATCGCGGGCGCGGAAGATCATTACGGCGACATGGATTTCAAAGTTGCCGGAACCAAGGACGGGATTACCGCGCTGCAAATGGACATCAAGGTTGCGGGAATCACTTCGCAAATCATGCGCGAGGCGCTGGCCCAGGCGCAGCGTGGGCGGTTGTTCATTCTCGAAAAGATGGACGAGGTCCTGGCCGAGCCGCGCGTGAAGGTCTCGGCGTATGCGCCTCGTATCTACACCCTGCAGATTCCGGTGGACAAGATTCGCGACGTGATCGGGCCCGGTGGCAAGATGATTCGCAGCATCATCGAGCAGACCGGCGTGAAGATCGACGTGGAAGATTCCGGCAAGGTCAACGTAGCTTCGAACGATGAAGTTTCGGCGAACAAGGCTTTGCAGATTATTCGCGACCTGACGGCCTCGGCCGAGGTGGGGAAGACATATCTCGGCAGGGTCAGCCGCTTGGCGGATTTCGGCGCGTTCGTCGAGATTCTGCCGGGATTGGATGGCCTGTTGCATATCAGCGAAGTTGCCGAACACAGAATCAAGGATGTTCGCGATGAACTGAAAGAAGGCGACCAGGTGCTGGTGAAAGTTCTGGCCGTCGAAGGTAACCGGATCAAACTGTCGCGCAAGGCAATTCTGAAAGAGCAGCGCGCCAAAATGGGCGGGGCTCCGCCGCCTCCGGAACCGGACGCGGTAGCGGACCTTTCATCCTCAGGCCCGGCCCCGGCAGTGCCGCAGGGCACACCCACGGCAGTGATCGAAGGTGGTGCCGAGTTCGACGCGGATGACGAGCCGAACTTCAACCGTGTGGATGGAGTAGTTGCGTCGGTCGAGGCGGGTGCAGCCCGTCCCGAAGGTGCACGGGAGGGACGTCCCAGCGGCGGCGGTGGTGATCGCGATCGCAATCGCCGGCGGCGCGGTCGCGGACGCGGCCCGGGAGGCGGTCAGGGAGGTCACGGTGGTGGCCACTCCGGCGGCGGTGGTGGCCGCGGAAGACGGTAGGATCGCTTCGGGTAGGGCACGGCTTCAGCCGTGCCGCCCAGAGCCAACAACGTAAGAGTGGGCCGCGGCGATGCGGCCCTTTTTCTTTCAATTATCAGAAAGGCAAGCGCTTGAAGATGGTTTCCGGGATCTGCTGCACGGCAGTCATGATGTAGCGCCAGACTCTTGGAGTGTAGAGTACGTCGGGAGAGCGGCGTTCGAGCGCGCCCACGATGTCGCGGGCAACCTGCTGAGGATCGGCAAAGCGCGCGGAGTTAGGCAGGTGATCGGTCATGGCAGTCTGCACCGGTCCGGGCTTGATGGTGATGACACGGACGCCTGCAGGATGGAGGCGGCTGCGGAGTCCCTGAAGAAATAGGGAAAGCGCGCCCTTGGCGGAACCGTAGACATAGTTGGAGCGGCGTCCTCGATCTCCGGCGACGGAGGTGATCGCGGCTACGCATCCGGTGCGCCGGCGTTCCAAATCAGCGGCGAACAGAGTTAGGATCGCGGTCGCACTGACAAAGTTGACGCGCAATTCTTCGAGCAGAACGTCGACCGAGCCCTCAGATTCTTTCTGGTCGCGCATCGAACCGTAAGCGAGGAGCACGGTGTCAAAGCCAGGAAAGTTGTGGCGGGCAAATTCGAAGACGGCGACGTGCTGTTGAATAGCAGCTAAGTCAGCACGGTAAGTCAGGACTTGCTGTGCGCCCCGGACCATTAAGTCGACCTGGAGCTCAGCAAGGCGCTGGGGCGAGCGAGCTACAAGAAGTAACTCGCAACCCTGGTAAGCCAATTGGCGCTGAACTTCCAGCGCAATGCCGGAGGTGGCGCCAAGGATAATGATCTTCTTCATGGCGGTTGCGGGCGTGGCCGCGGGGAGCGAAGTTGTGGGGTGCGCGGTGAGTGTCATTGTGCCCCCGTCACGCGTCGCCAGAATGAGGATGAGATCTTCGGGTCGATGTAGGGAACAAAGTCCCGCCAGCGCGGGAACGAGGCCTCAAACAGAGCGGGGCTCATGCGGGCGTCTTTGGCCGGGTAGAGCGCTCCACTACTTTGTTGAACAATCTCATCGAGTGACTGCATGAGTTTGAGCGTGCGCTCGCCTCGCATGGCGAAGTCGAGCGCGATGGTAAGTCCGGGGCGCGGAAATGAGAGCATGCCGGCCGGTGGCGCAGAGCCGAATTGCTTCAGCACACCTAAGAATGAGCCCATGCCGGAGCGCGCGATACGATCGAGTAACTCCTCGAATGCTTCGAGGTTCCCTTCCGGGATAACGCATTGATATTGCAGAAAACCCTGTCTGCCATAGAGCAGGTTCCATTGCCGAATAGAATCGAGCGGATAAAAAAACGAATCGTAAGGCACGACGGCCGCGCCTTTCTTGGCCGCGTGAATCCCGTAGTAGGCAGTGTTGAAGGCTCTTACCGAGTAACGGTTGAGCATCCAGGCCGGCAGTGCAAAGGGAAGTTTGGGGCCGCGCTGGGGATGGAATTCCTTGCCATGATCGGCGGCGTGGTTTCCGCGAAAGAAGATGCCACGAGGGTTCTTCCCGGCGAAGCAGTCGAGCCAGGCCACGGTGTATTCGAAACGGTCGTTGCTATCGCGGCTGAGATCAAGAAAAGCATTTAGAGACTGAAAGGGGATGGACTCGGCGTCGATCCACGGACCAGCCACGCGTTTGAGTCGGATGTCTGCCCAGGCGATTACACCGGTCAGGCCGAGACCACCGGTGGTAGCGCGCAGCATGTCGCGATTCTCTTCAAGGTTGCAGATTACCAGACCGTCGTTCGAGCGATGCAGTCCGATTTGGCGGATGTGAGCGCCGAAGGTTCCAGCGCAGTGGTGGTTCTTACCGTGAACGTCGTTGGCGATGGCTCCGCCGACGGTGACGAAGCGAGTGCCGGGCGTGACGGGAAGGAACCATCCTTTAGGGAGGAATACGTCGATGATGTCGGAGAGACTGACGCCGCCTTCGCAGCGGACCATGCCAGTGGATTCGTCGAAACCGAGGATGCGATTGAGTCGGCGACAGTCAATCAGTTCTCGTCCGGCGTTGAGACAAGAGTCGCCATAGCTGCGGCCGAGGCCATAGGGCAGCAACGAGCCGGGCGCGGCATCTCTGAGAATGTCCGGTAACTGGTCGTTCCACGCCGGCTTATGAACCTTATGGTGCGCGGTTTTCGGGTAACGGCCCCACGAAAGAACTCGCTTGATAAGCGGTAATGCTGCGGATTCGCGGCGCAGGGTAGCGGCTGTTTGACCAGACATACTTAGTGTACCGAAAGCAAATCGACTAACTTCCACAAGCAGGGCAGTCGGCTATTCCCTACCATTGCACGTGCACCATGCTCGCGGTGATAACGGCCGCCGCGGCCGCGGCCACCCCGTAACTGACGGGGTCCCGGATAGCGAGCGTGACCGGGTCTTCCTTTAATTCTCCCCGATGCGCCAGCAGCCAGGTTCGGCTGAGCCAATATAAAACGATGGGGCAAAGCAGAAAGAGAAACTCCGGCGTGGAGTAAAGCAGCCGCACGTCCTGACTGTGAACGTAGAGGCTGAAGATGACGACCGCGGAAAAGCTGCTGCCGACGCCAAGCGAGAGCAGCAGTTCGCGATCACCGGTGTGATAGCCGCGTCCCGAGTTACCCGCCTTAACTAAGTCGCTGGCGTGAAGTAACTCAGAGTAACGTTTTGCCATCGCGAGACTGAGAAAGACAAACATCGAGAAGGCCAGGAACCACTGCGAAAGTGGCGTGGCAGAAATCAGGGCTCCGGCGAGGATGCGGAAACTATAAAAACCCGAAAGGACGAAGACGTCAATCAGGGCAATCTTCTTCAGATAGAGCGAATACAACATGGTAAGCGCTGCGTATCCGAGCAGGACGAGGCCGAATTGCACGTCGAGGAAAAATCCCAGGCCAAGTGCCGAAGAGAGCAAGATAAACGACGCAAGCAGACCTTCGGGAATTGAGATTGCGCCGGTAGCAAATGGGCGCTCTTTTTTCCATGGATGGTCGCGATCGGAATGGAGATCGAGGAGGTCGTTGAGAATATAGAGTCCGGAGGCACAAAAGCCGTAGAGTGCGAATCCGACGAACGTGCGGACAATAGGCACGACCGCGAGGTTGTGCGACAGGGCTAGGGGCAGAAAGAGCAGAAGATTCTTCGCCCAGTGATGGCCGCGTAGGGCGTTGATCCATGTGGAGAACGATGTTCGGAACGATGTTGGGAACGACGTGCCCAACGATTCCCGCGGTTCGAGGATCGTGCCTTTGAGGGTAGTTACGGCTGCGGCTTGCCCGGCGCGGGCCTCGGTGCCCACCACGTAAGCTGAGCGAGCCTTACGCCAGACTTCTACATCAGCGGCAGAGTCGCCCACATAGTCGAAGCCGGTCTGGGCGAAATGCTCGGCTAGAAATGCAGCTTTATTTGCTGCCTTGAGATTCAGGTGTCCGTCGCTGGCATGTACTTCGTCGAAAAGGCCGAGATAACTTGAAATCGTTTCGGCAATCTCGCGGTCGGCGGCAGTTGTGAGCGCGATGCGGCGGCCGTTGGCTTTCTCCTGCTGTAGAAAATCAAGAACCTGCTGCCGATAGGGAAGACAAGCGGGGTTGAGATCAACCCGCGCGGCGAGTTTGCGTTTAAGGGAAGCTCGTCCCGAGAGCAACCAGAAGGGAAGCAGCAGCAGCGCGATGGGGCTGGCTTTGAGGAGGACGAGGATGCACTCCCAAAGGACGTTACCCCTGATCAAGGTGCCGTCGAGATCGACGCACAAGACTGGGGACGACACTTTGGCGGGTTTGGCTCCTGTGACAGACCCCATGGGATGATCGTCGCATAAACAGAAGGATGAAATAGGGGAATAAGTGGCGCACGTAGGTAACCTGAGTAACATGCGCCGGGTGGAATGGAAGGTTAGTATGAGCTGATCTGAAGCGGAGTGGTCGACTCTGGACACTATCCCCATGGACAAGACGCAAGGGCATCGGGAACCTGGCGCATCGGAATTGCTGGCCAAGTATCTGCAACGGCCGACCTTTCTGCTGCCCTTGCTTGGGCTGGTTACTTTTGTGCTTTACAGCGGTTCACTGTCTTTCGATTTTGTATGGGATGACTGGCCCCAGATAGTGAACAGTCCGATCATCCGAACATGGAGCAATCTGCCGCGGGCGTTCGGGAGCGACCTGTGGTACCACATGGCACGACAACAGGTATATTACCGGCCGCTGTTCGTGGCCTGGTCGATGCTGAATTACACATTGTTCGGATTGCGGCCGTGGGGATGGCATCTGGGAGCGGTTTTGTTGCATGTGGCCGCGGTCACGGCAGTGTTTTGGCTGGCGCGACGCCTGGGATTGGAATACTGGACGGCGGCGCTGACGGCGCTGATTTTTGCGCTACATCCGATTCACATTGAGCCCGTCACATGGGTTTCCGCAGCTTCGGACACGATGGTAACGATGTTTGCCGCACTGGCTTTTGCGGCGTTTCTTAACGGGCGCAACTCCGAGCGAAATACCAGGCAAGAGAAAAGAGTGGCATGGCGGATCGCGTCGCTGGCACTACTCGCGTGCGCGCTGCTAACGAAGGAAATGGCAGTAGTGTTTTCGGCGCTGGTGGGAATCTACGCGTGGCTGGATCCAGCGGAAACGAGGGCATCGCCGGGGCGGAGAATTCTTGGGGCGGCAAAGGAGGCGGCTCCGTACGTCGTGCTGACCCTGGCTTACGCACTGCTGCGAAAGCACGCGCTGCTGCATGCTACCGGGCAGTTCAATCCCAATCACGGAATGATGGACGTGGCGCGGACTTTGCCGCTTGTGATGTCCATTTATCTGCGGCAGTTGCTGGTTCCGGTGGGCATTACGGGACTCTACTACACGCCATATGTGACGAGTGCAATCCTCAACCAAGTGGTGGCGCCGGCAGCGGTGTTGGGGGCAGCGCTGATTGGATTGTGGTATTGGAATCGGCGCGAAGGGAATTCTATCGTCGCGTTTGCGGGGTTGTGGTTGCTGGTGGGACTCGCGCCCGCGCTGTATTTGCGAAATTTTAGCGATGGCGATTTTGTGCGCGACCGTTACATGTATTTGCCGTCGATCGGATTTGCCATTCTGGCGGCAATCGGGCTGCGGCACCTGCCGTCCTTCAAGGGATGGAGCGCGCAGGCAATGCAGGGGTGCGCGGTACTCGTGCTATGTGGTGGTTATGTGTGTGCATCGCTTGCGCAGCAAGTGTACTGGGGTAGCGATCTGCTTATGCTGGCGCGCGGGCAAGCTCTGTATCCGGGGAATCCGTATGCGGTGGCGGGGCTGGCGAAAGAGTACAGCCAGCGGGGCGCGCACGAGCGTGCGATTGAACTGGCGGAGTCGGTAGTAAGGGACCATCCGGAATATGGTTATGGGCCGCTGGCACTGGCGGAGGTGTACATCCACGCCGGTCGGTTCGAGGAAGGCCGCGTTTGGCTCGGCCGGGTAAATCCGGATTACTCCAAATCGGAAGTGGGCATGGCGGGACTCGCCGGCTTATACGGACAAATGGGCGACTATGAGCGGGCTTTTGCGCTTTGTTCGGAAATTCTGGATAAGGAACCAAATCTTTATTCGGCGCTCTACAACTGCGGCAATATTCACCTGATGGATGGTCAATATCGGGAAGCAGAGCAATTGCTGTCGCGCGCGGTGCAGTTAGTCCCGGAACAAGCGGCTCCGAAACATTTTCTGGGGCGCGCACTACTGCAGGGTGGACGGAACGTGGAGGCGCAGCCTTACCTGCTGCAGGCGGCGGCCATGGATCCGAAGGTTTGGGACTACCACTATTGGCTCGCAGTGTCGTTCGAAGAGGGCGGCAATATGACCGGTGCGCGGGCAGAGTATCGGCAGGCGTTGCAACTGAACCAGGACAGCAAAGAAGCAAAGATACGGCTGACGGCGCTGGAGGCGAAGTGAAGAAGGAAATGGAAAATGCTTCCGCTAAGTCAGGGATGCGAATCGATCCGCCGTTGAGCGTGGAAATAAGGGTTCACGAACAGGGCACGGAACCGGTGGAGGCCACGAGTAACGGTGAAGTGGCGGTGTTGACCGCCGCGCCATGGTGGCTAAATCAGGTGACGGTCTTGGCGGTGGTTCTGGCAATTGCAGGAATCTATGCCGGGTTCCACATTAGCCGGGGCTGGGCGCCGTCCGACGACGGGGCTCTAAGCCAAAGCGCGCTGCGGGTGATGCAGGGGCAACTTCCGCATTGCGATTTTGCGGAGATCTACACCGGGGGTCTGAGTTTTATTCATGCGCTGGCGTTTCGAGCATTCGGTGTGAATCTGATGGCTCTGCGCATCTGTGTGTTTCTGTTTTTTCTGGCCTGGCTTCCGGCGGTTTATTATATTGCGCTGCGCTTTACTTCGGCGATTGCAGCCGGAGGGATCACGCTGCTGGCGGTGGCGTGGAGTTATCCGAATTATCCGGCGGCAATGCCTTCCTGGTACAACCTGTTCTTCGCGACGTTTGGGGCAGCGGCGCTGCTCCGCTATCTGGAAGCGCGGACGCGCCGATGGCTTTTTGTGGCGGGACTATGCGGCGGAGTGTCGATCCTGATCAAGGTGATCGGGGCATACTACATTGCCGGCGCGCTGCTGTCTCTGGCCTTTTTGGAACAAAGCGACAACTCGCGGGAAAGTTCGGAAAGGAGTTCGGAAAAAGGTGCGGCAGATGAGGGTTCGCAGAATAGCTGGCCCTACCGCGTGTTCAGCGTGAGCGCGCTGCTGCTGTTTCTGGCGACGTTGCTTTATGTGCTCCACTCGCGGCTGGGGATGGCGGAGTTGTACCAGTTCGTACTGCCCTCGGCGGTGCTGGTAGGACTGATTCTGAGGGGAGAACGAAGCGTCCGGACGGAAACCGGGCAACGATTCAAAACAATATTTCGGACGGTGATTCCGTTTCTCGTCGGGTTCATAAGCCCGGTGATCGTTTTCTTGGTGCCGTATGCGCGTTTGGGAGCGCTCGGCCAATTCTTTTCGGGCGTTACGTCAAGCGCATTCAGCCGCTCGATCGCGCTGGGAGTGCTTCGTCCCGTGTCGGTCGAGAAAAGCATCTTCGCGCTGGCCTTAGTGGGATTGGTTGCGGCGGCGATGTACTTGCGCGAATTTCAGGGGAAAATCGTGAGTGCTGCTGTCGGCCTGGGGTTGACGGTGCTGCTCGTGAAGGCGGGGACGTCAAGTGCAATCATTTTGGGAGTGTGGTATTCAGCTGCGACGCTGACTCCGCTGGTGGTGTTGCTGGGGGCGGCCGTCGTGCTGGCGGCAGGGGAGCGGAGCGGCCCATCGAAACTCCAACAGCAGCGGATCATGGTACTGATTTCCCTGGCGGGGGTGTGTAGCCTGGTGCAGTATCCGTTCGCCGCGTCGATTTATCTTTCCTATTCGTTGCCGCTGACGTTGCTGGCCGCGGTGGCAATGGTGGCGACCGCCCGGAAGCAACCGGGCACGTACGTACTGGCCGCAGTGATGGGCTTTTATCTGCTGTTTGGCGTGTTCAGACTGGTTCCGGATTACGTTTATGAATTCACCCACAAAGTGGGACGGATGGATGAACTGCATCTGGAGCGAGCGGGGGGATTACGGATCAATCATGCGGCGGATTTCGCGGGCTTGATTCATTTTCTGCAGCAGCATTCGCCAAACGGATTGATGTATGCGGGCAATGAATGTCCGGAACTGTATTTTCTCTCCGGGCTGAAGAACGTAACGCGCGACGATGGGGGCGTACCGGCAAATGAAGTCTTGAAGGCACTGCAATCCGACGATCTGAAATTAGTAGTAATCAATGAAGCGCCGCTCTTCCCCTCCGCCAGGATGAACCCCGACGTGCGAGCGGAAGTCATGCAGAAATTTCCCCATAGCAGCCAGGTTGGAATCTTCCACGTTTTTTGGAGAGAGTGATATTTGGGCCGAGCGCCGGCAATCCACTTCAGTGCTACACGCTCGGCGCAGCAGATCGCTAGCCTGAATAAGATTGGAGTGACCATTGCCGCCGCTGGACGAAAAGCAAAATGTTGTCGATAACGAGCGTCCAACCGGTCTGGGCGATCAAGCTAATCAAGCGCTCCAGAAATACCCGTGGCTGGAGTGGCTGATTCCGGCAGTGCTTTGCGCTGCCATGTTGGGGCAGTTGCCGATCAGTGTCCGTCAGCTTTCGCAAACCGCCGATGAAGCCACGCACCTTTACGCCGGTTACCGCTACTTGAAGTGTGGCGATCTTACGGTCAGTCCTGAGCATCCACCTTTGGCTAAGGTCATCGCCGCGGCTCCGTTGCTTGCCATGAACTTTGCGGTAAACTGCGCGCCGGACAGGGGGAACGACCTCCAGCAGGCGTTTGCGGGCCTCACCTGGTTGTATAGCCAGAACTGGCCCGCGGCGTTGGCCAACGCGCGCATGGCGGTTTCTGTTTTTGCCGTGGGGCTATGTCTGCTGGTCTGGATCACGGCGCGGCGCATGTTCGGCGTTACCACGGCTGTCGTGGCAGGTTTGCTGCTCATCTTCGAACCCAACGTTCTAGCCTACGGCTCATTGGTTATGACCGACGTACCGGTCACGTGTATGCTGCTGTTCGCGGTATTAGGGTTTTACCTGTGGGTCAGGCATCGTACGATCCTCTTCTTTCTGTTGACCGCTCTGGCTGCGGGTCTGACGCTGTTGACGAAGGATTCGGGAGTGGTCGTCGTACCCATCCTCGGGGCTCTGGCAATTACGGATGCGCTCACTGAACCAAGGGGAGACCAACCAAGATGGCAACTAATGCTTCGCAACCTGCTGGCCATTGCGCTGATCGCGGTCCTCGCGGTCGGTGTTCTTTGGGCGGGCTATGGGATGCGTTTCGCCGACTCCCCCGCAGGAGCGCAACTCCAAGAGCCACGACATATCGCGGCCTCCGCCAGCAGGCGTGTGCTGCTCGAGTTAGAAGATCGCCACTTGCTGCCGCAGGCGTACTTGGGGGGATTCGCCACGGCATTGGCGATATCGAATCAGAGTTCTATAGGTTTTGTTGCCGGGAAAATCTATTTGCACGCACCGTGGTTTTCTACTCCGCTCAATTTTCTGATTCGCAACACGACAGCCATGCTGGCGATGATTCTGGTGGCCACGTTCGGCATAGCGATCACGTTTCGGCAGCAACGTCGGGAGCGTCTGTTCCTGCTGGTACCCGCGGTGATTTATCTGGCGGTGTGCCTCCACGCTAACATTTCCGTTGGTGTTCGCTATCTTTTACCCATGTTCCCGTTTCTTCTGATCGCGGTTGCGGACGGATGCGTGCAGTTAGCCAGGCGTATGCGCTGGGTGAGCTACGCGCTGCCGTGCCTCATAGTGCTGCACGCGGCATCATCGCTTCATGCGTATCCCAACTATCTCTCCTATGCCAGTGACCTGTGG
This sequence comes from uncultured Acidobacteriaceae bacterium, assembly GCA_963779995.1. Classification (GTDB taxonomy): domain Bacteria; phylum Acidobacteriota; class Terriglobia; order Terriglobales; family Acidobacteriaceae; genus Acidiflorens. Next base: position 178,673 of record CAVZZY010000009.1, read on the forward strand.
GGCGGTCCGTCGCAGGCGTACAAGTACGAGTCCTGGCTCGATACCGGGCAGGCGTATCCGGAAGCAAAAGCTTACCTTGAAAAGCATCCCACCGAATACTGTTGGTTCATCACGGGCTGGCAGTGGGACCCGGGATTCTACAACGTGCCCTGCCGAACCTTTGGTCTCTACTTGCCTCACGAGATACCGCCTCACGTGCACGGTACCATTATCGTTAGCAGCACTCTGCTTACAGATGTGCGACTCGCGGAGGGTGAGATTGCAGCGGCGTTTAAGAACGCCACGCCCAAAGACCACATCGGCGGCAGCGCCTTGCTGGTTTACGAGGGCGATTTCGACACCAGCTTGGATGCCGCCACAGGTGAAAGGAATCTGGCGATGCACGCGACTGCCGCCGGACAGTTGCCCGCCGCCCTGGAGCACGGTAAGAGAGCGGTCGAACTGGCGCCGGCGAGCGCGCTCGCTCACGCTAACTTATGCGTCTTGCTGGCGCCTACCCAAGTGGATTCAGCGCTAAAGGAATGTTACATCGCACAAAACTTGCTACTGCACGACCCACTTAGGGACGAGCCAGTTCGGAAGTATTACCTGGACTCACTTTCGTTCACCCTTACGGCGCTCAGGAGTGATTACAGGAAGGCTTACGGACACGAGCCAGAAGTTGTGCCCACCGCAGACCCCACCCATCGGTAACAGTGAAACGAGCGTCCGAAGGAGCAGCGCCCGGAGGATGATCGTTACTCGTCACGATTGTGCCGGGGCTGCCGCTCGTTTGGGGAAGATGTTGCCGACGCGGCGGATTTCGGCGCCCACGGCTTTCAGTTTTTCCTCGATGTTTTCGTAGCCGCGGTCCAGGTGATAGACGCGGTCGATGATGGTCTCACCATCCGCAACCAGGGCGGCGAGCACGAGCGAAGCGGAGGCGCGCAGGTCCGAGGCGAGGACGGCGGCGGCGCTGAGTGGAGTTCCGCCGCGCACGATGGCTCGGCGGCCCTCAATTTTGATGTTGGCTCCCATGCGCACAAGTTCCTGCGCGTGCATGAAGCGGTTCTCGAAAATATTTTCCGTGATCACGGACGTGCCTTCGGCCTGCGTGGCGAGCGCCATGTATTGCGCCTGCATATCGGTGGGGAAGCCGGGATATTCTTCGGTGTTCAGGTCGGCGGCCTGGTGCGGCTGATCGCCCATGACGCGCACGGAGTCCGCTTTCACCGCAGTTTTCACGCCGGTTTCTGCCAGTTTTTGCAGAATGGCGGTGAGGTGGGTGGGCTCGCATGCGGCGACGTTGAGGTCTCCGCCGGTCAGGGCTCCGGCGATGATGAAGGTTCCAGCTTCAATGCGGTCGGGGATGATGCGGTGCCTGGCGCCGTGCAGCTTGGTGACTCCCTTCACGCGGATCGTGGATGTGCCCGCGCCGTGGATTTTCGCGCCCATGACGTTGAGCAGCGCGGCGAGGTCCACGACTTCCGGTTCACGGGCGCAGTTCTGCATGACGGTCTCGCCATCGGCAAGCGTGGCGGCCATAAGCAGGTCTTCGGTGCCGGTGACGGTAATTCTGTCGAAGACAATCTCAGCGCCACGGAGGCGGTCGCCTTTTCGCGGATCAACGACGGCCTCGACGTAGCCGTGCTCTTGCGTGATCTTCGCGCCCAACCGCTCCAGACCTTTGATATGCAGATCGATGGGGCGGGCACCAATGGCGCACCCGCCGGGCAGCGAGACGTGGGCGCGGCCACACCGGGCAATGAGCGGCCCCAGAACGAGCGTGGAGGACCGCATGGTTTTGACCAGATCATAAGAAGCTTCGGGAGCGGCAAGCGTGCGCGCGCAAATCGTCGTCCGGTGATGGGCGCGTCCGTAGCCGAGTTCGACTTCTGCGCCCATGGCCGCAAGCAGCTTGCGCGTGGTCTCGATGTCGCGCACTTGCGGGATGTTTTCGAGAATCACCGGTTCGTCGGTGAGCAAGGCTGCTGCCATGCAAGGGAGTGCGGCGTTCTTCGCGCCACTGATTCGGACGGTGCCGAGTAGAGGGTTGCCACCGCGGATTACGAGCTTATCCATGTCGTGATGATTTCCCGAGATACCCCGCCATGAAGCTCTTGCAGACGGGGTGTTACGAATATTCTAGCGGGGAATGCGAGGGCGTGCGGCGTGGAATTATCAGCAGGCGTTCCGTTTGTAACATCCAGGCGAGAACAATCCAGGCCAGGAGATCCAGGCGACGGGAGCAACCGCCTCCTACCGGTGCCTGGCGGTCGCAATGGCTTGGCGGACTCGGCCGGCGGACTTCTTCAGGGTGGCGGCAGCGCGAGCCCGCCTGACCCCTGCCTTGGCCATCACCAACGCCACGGGGACGCGACCTCCTGCGGCGGCGAGGAGCTTGCGTGCGGCTCGGGGGTTGAGTCCGGCGGCTTTTTCCAGGATGCCCACTCCGCGTTCGACTAACTTCTCATTCTTCGGGTGGACGTTGACCATCAGATTGCCGTAGACGTAGCCGAGACGGGTCATGGCCCCGGTGGAGAGCATGTTCAAGATCATCTTCTGCGCGGTTCCGGCTTTCATGCGCGTGGAGCCCGCGACAACTTCCGCACCAACGTCCGCCACGATGGCCACGTGCGCAGCATTGCCGAGCGGTGATTTCGGGTTGCAGACGACAGCCACGGTTCTTGCGCCGTGCGCGCGCGCATATTCAATGGCGGCGATAGTGAAGGGAGTGCGTCCGCTGGCGGCGATGCCTACGATGACATCCTTGCTCGTGGGCTTCTTCCGCGCGAGCGCTTTGCGGCCGCTCGCGCGCGAGTCTTCGTCGGCTTCTACGGCTGTGCCCAGCGCTTTTGGGCCGCCGGCGATGATGAATTGCACCATGCGCGGGTTGACGTCAAAGGTGGGCGGGCATTCGACGGCGTCAAGGGCGGCGATGCGTCCGCTGGTGCCGGTGCCGACGTAGATGAGGCGCCCGCGTTGGGCGAGCGCGGCGGCGATCAGATCGATCGCTTGCGCGATTTGCCGGAGAGCCCTCTTCACGGCACGAGCGACCTTGGCATCTTCACGGTTGATGATGCGGGCAATTTCGAGCGCCGATTTACGATCGAGATCGGCGGAGGCGAAGTTTGTTTTCTCGGTGCCGAGGCGGCGGAGTTCTATGCTGCTTGTTTTGCGATTCGAAGCTTTGCGTTTCAAGCGCGCTTCCCCAGGGCTTCAATGACCGCGTCGTGAAATGCCGGGCGTACCTGTTTGATGGCCTCGTTCTGGCAGTCAGGCCAGGTGCGGTTGGTTAGCAAAGTTATCGAAAGTTGGCGCTCCGCGTCGATCCACAAAGATGTGCCGGTGTAACCGAGATGTCCGAAGGAACGGGGCGAGAAGTATTTTCCCGATTGCGAAAGAGCCGAGGGCGTGTCCCAGCCGAGCGCTCGGGAAGTGCCTTCGGGCGCGGATTCCCGGCGCGAAAAGAGTTCGACGGTTGCCGGGCGGAGGATGGGGTGCCCGGAGTTGAGCATGGCGTGGGCGAAGAGGGCGAGATTTTCGGCCGTGGAAAACAGACCGGCGTGTGGGGCAATGCCGCCGAGGATGCTCGCGTTCTCGTCCTGCACCTCGCCTTGAATGATGCGGTGGCGGAAGGTGCGATCGTCGGCGGTTGGCGGGATCGAGTCCTTCAAGGCGCGCGCAGGATTGAAAGTTGTGTTAGCCATGCCGAGCGGACCGAAGATTTCGCGCTGGCAGAACGCGTCGAGCGATTCGTCGGCGAGGCGTTCGAGGACAATACTGAGAATGATGAAGCCGATGTCGCTGTATTTAGCGCGCACACCGGGGGCAGCGACTAGCGGGGTGGCGAAGGCGGCTTGCAGAAGGTCTTCACGAGTCTTGGCGCGAAGAAAAAGTTTTTCGTAGGCGGGCAGGCCGGAGCTGTGTGCGAGCAGCATGTGCAGCGTGATTTCGCGGCGGCGAGCGTCATTATTAGCGAATTCGGGAACAATTGCTGTGACCGGGGCTTCGAGGTCAAGCAAGCCGCGCTCGTAAAGAATCATAGCCATGGTGGTGGTGGCGACGACCTTCGTGAGCGACGCGAGATCGAACAGGCTCCCGGTTGTAACCGCGGGCGAAGCGGGATCGTATGTGAAACGGCCGAGGGCTTTGTGGGCAATGAGTGCTCCGCGGAAGGTGACCGCGAGCGAGCAGGCGGGGAAGGCGCGGGCGGCGATCGCCGTTTCGAGGATGCCGAAGGCGCTCGGAAACTGGTCGTCCTGCGCGGAGAAATTGCGCACCAGGAAGGAAAAGCCGGATTCTCGATCGGGCAGTGTCAGGTTCAAGGGCATTTTGTGAACTGATGGGGTTATAGCAAAGGCGGCGAGCAGAGGCAATCAGGGAGTTACCTTGAGAGCATCGTTGGTACCGTTCAGCCTTGAGCCGCATCTCCGGGGTCATGTAGAGTCACAACAGACGTGAAACACTCGGCGAAAAATCTGCTGATCTCCGCTCTCCTGTCCGCTCACCTGTTTTCTGCCGCCGCATTCTCCCAGAGTTCGCTTGATTCCCGTCTCGCCGTTCTCGATCCCATCATCAACGACGCCATCGCCCAGCACCAGATTCCAGGCGCGGTACTCATCGTCGGACACGACGGACGTGTGGTGTATCGCAAGGCTTATGGCAGTCGAGCGATTGAACCTCGGCGGGAGGCGATGACTCTCGATACCGTGTTTGATTGTGCGTCGCTGACCAAGGTTGTCGTAACCGCGACGGCGATCATGCAGCTGTGGGAGCAGGGAAAGTTTCGCATGAGCGATCCGGTCGCGAAGTATCTTCCCGAATTTGGGCAGAATGGGAAGCAGGATATTACGATCCGGCAGTTGCTGGTGCACTACTCGGGCCTCGCTCCGGACCTGGGTTTGGCAAAGAAGTGGGAAGGGAAGGAGACGGCGTATCGGATGGCATTTGAGGCGCCTCCAGAGCGGCCTCCGGGTGCGGCGTTTGTTTATAGCGATATCAACTTCGTAGTGTTGGGAGCGCTGGTAGAGCGGCTCTCAGGCGAGTCGCTCGATGAGTATGCGGCGAAGCATATTTTTGCGCCGCTCGGCATGAAGGAGACGCGGTTCGCTCCTCCGCATTCGTGGGAGCCGGGTGCTTTAAAACGCGTTGCGCCCACCGAAGACGATGAGAATCATCACCTGCTGCGCGGCGTGGTGCATGATCCCACAGCTCGCCGGATGGGTGGCGTGGCGGGTCATGCGGGAGTATTTTCCACCGCCGATGACCTGGCGCTTTTTGCGCAGGCTTTGCTGGATGGCGGACGAGGCGTGCTGACGCCGGCGACGATCGCGAAGATGACTGCGCCGCAGCAGCCAGTAAATGGCACGGCAGTGCAGGGATTTGGGTGGGACATTGATTCTCCTTTTTCTACCAACCGGGGAGAACTGTTGCCGGTCGGCGGTTACGGACATACGGGATTCACGGGGACTTCGCTGTGGATTGATCCGGCGACGAAGACTTACATCGTGCTGCTGACCAATGCCGTGCACATGAATGTGGTGCCGCCGAAAGAGAAGGGAAGCGCAGTCGCGTTACGGACGAAGATCGCGACGGCGGTGGCGGCGGCGCTGGCGCTCGATCCCGCCGAAGCCGAGAAGATGCGGGTGGCAACCATCACCGGCTACAACGAAATGCAGAGCGCGGCGCGCAAACTGGCGGTGCGGAACGGAACCGCGAAGACGGGAATTGACGTGCTCGAGGAGACGAAGTTCGCGGCGCTGCATCCGGCCAGGGGCGGGGCTCCGCGAAGCATTGGACTGCTGACGAATCAGACCGGCGTGGACTCGGAAGGCCGCCGGACGATTGACGTGCTGGCGAACGTGCCCGGGATTTCGCTGGACGCGATTTTCAGTCCAGAACATGGAGTGACGGGGACGCTGGATACGACGGACATTAAGATTAAGAATGCGAAGGATGCGGTGACCGGAGTTGCGGTGTATAGCGTGTATGGGGCGAGCGACGCGGCGCGGCGTCCGCCGATGGACGTGCTGAAGCGTTTGGATGCGGTGGTGATCGATCTGGCGGATGCGGGCGCGCGCTTTTACACCTACGAAACTACGATGGGATATTTTCTGGAAGCAGCCGCGAAGGCGGGAATTGAAGTAGTCATCCTGGATCGGCCGAATCCGATTACGGGGTCGTTTGTGCAGGGACCGGTTTCGGATTCAGATTCCGGTTTCAATCCCTATTCCAATGACGGTCGGGAAAGTTTTACGAACTACTTTCCCGAGCCGGTGCGCCACGGGATGACTTTGGGTGAGCTCGGGAAGATGTTTAATGCCGAACGGCACATCGGGGCGCGGCTCGCGGTAGTTGCGATCGAAGGTTGGCAGCCGGGGGACTGGTTCGATTCGACTGGCCTCGCCTGGGTGAATCCTTCGCCCAATTTGCGGAATTTAACCGAGGCGGAGCTTTATCCGGGTGTGGCGCTGATTGAAGGGACGAATGTCTCGGTGGGGCGCGGCACGGATACGCCGTTCGAAGTGGTGGGCGCACCCTGGATCAAGAGCAGGGAATTGGCGGCTTACTTGAACGCCCGCGGTATTCAGAGTGTGCGCTTCGTGCCCATTGTCTTTACTCCATCATCGAGTAACTTTGCCGGTGAACGATGCGAAGGCGTGAACCTGATGGTTCTGGATCGGAATACGCTGGACTCGCCAGAGCTGGGGATTGAGTTGGCCTCGGCGCTCCATAAGCTGTATCCGAACGACTTCAAGATGGAGCGGATGGCGGACCTGCTCGTGAATCAGGCGGTGTTCGAGGCGATCGAAGCGGGAGAGGATCCGAGACGGATTGCGGAGGACTGGCAGGAGCGGCTGGAGGGATTCGTGCGGCTGCGGGAAAAGTATTTGTTGTACAAGTAGCGGGCGCATGACTTTCGGCGGACGCGCCAACATGAGATCTGCAGCCCAGCTTCACCATGCTTAGCAGTTCGTCGGAAGCAGCTCACGGCTCGCGCCCGGACTCCTCAGCTACAATGACACCGGGTACGCAGATTGGCGACGGAGATAACGGGCACTCCGGTGGGCGCATCTGATTTTGCAAACGTGTAGCGAAATTATTCCTGGAGAGGTAGGTGTTCGATGAGGATTCATGCTGCTTCCGTTTGCGTTTTGCTGCTGGCAGGGATAGGGATAACGATCGCGGCGGCACAGATATCGCCGGCCCCGAATCCGGCGGCGCCCGCGGTGGAGTCTGAGAAGCCCATGCTGACCATTCCAGCGGGAACCAGGGTTCCACTATCGCTGAAGCAGGCGATTTCCACAAAGACAGCTAAAGACGGAGACCCGGTATACGCGGAGATTGCCTTTCCGTTTGTGGTCAATGAACGGGTCGTGATTCCGGCGGGGACCTACATCCAGGGAAGGATCGAGCGCGTGCAGCGCGGTGGGCACGTAAAGGGGCGCGCCGAAGTGTTGATCCACTTCACCTCGATGATTTATCCGAGCGGCTATACGGTGATGCTGGGCGGCTCGGTCGAAAATACGCCGGGGGCGGAGAAGACGTCGATGAAAGATTCGGAAGGGACGATTCGCCAGGATAGCGACGCCGGGGCAAAGGCCAAGGAAGCTGCGGGCGGGGCAACTACGGGAGCCGTGATCGGTGCAGTAACCGCCGGTGGGAAAGGAGCCGGAATCGGAGCGGGTGCTGGAGGAGTGGCAGGGCTGGCGGTCGGAATGCTCTCGCGCGGCGCCGACGTGAGGCTGGAGCCGGGGGCGTCGATCGAGATGGAGATCCAGCGAGAAGTGACGGTGGATGCGAGCCGCGTTTCCGCAAGGCGCGAGGTCATTGTTCGTAACGACTAGGGTGCGCAACGACTAGTACCGTGACCGCGTGATGAGTCATACGGTGGAGGGATGGGCGCTCGCGAACCTGCTGAGCGTAGTCGAAGGGTCCAGCCGGGCGGGGACGCCAGGCTCTCCACTGCAATCTTCTATTTCAATACAAACATAGCGTTCACGTGGGCGGTGACCTTCACGTTCTGGGGCGAAAACTCCTCGGTCGGGGCGGCGTTTTGCGCAGCCATCGCCATGGGCATGCGAGCCTTCATCATGGGTGCGACCACGTGAATGTTCTCAAAGGTATCGACAGTGGCATAAGAAAGCTCGCCGAGCGTTCGTCCGCTGGCATCGGCGAGGGACTGCGCGGAAGCGCGGGCGCGCCGGTAGGCGTCGGCGACGGCCTTGCCCTTGGCCTCTTCGGTCGAATCCAGCGTGTAGCTGAGCGACTGGCTTTCACCGACGCTGGCGTCGGCAAGCTGTTGGGTAACCGGGCCGATCTTGGAAAAATCCTTGAGCTTCAAACTGACGCTGGTCGTGACCTGGTAGCCGATGACTCTGTGCTTAGGATTTTTCCAGTCGTACTGCGGATTCACCGAGAAGAAGCCGACCTCCGCAGTCTTCGGATCGATGCCGTTCGCGCGCAGAACCTGGCGCGTGGCGTCGGCCTGTTTGGCGGCCTGGTCGTAGGCGTCTTTGGCGTTATCGGCTTGGGCCGAGATGTTGAACTGGATGAGCGCGGTATCCGGCGCGGTTTCAAATTTGCCATCGGCGCCAACGAAAATGGTATTGGGCAGAGGGTTGAGCGCGGGACTCTGCGCGATCGAGAGAGCGCTCAGAACGAGAACGGCACAAAAGGTGACAAGGGTAGTTTTCATCGGATCTCTCCTGCATCGTTGAAAGCTGCATCTTGAAAGCTGCATCCCGGAAGCTGGCTACGGAAATCGAATCTAACGGATTTGTTATACACCTCTGATGTCAGAACGCGACGAGCTTCCCAAATTGCAGTCGAAAGAAGCGAGAAAACAGCCGCGAGAGACGCGGCAATTTGCGTCTCGCAGGGGAGTCGAGCGGCAACGCGAGATTGTCAGTGAGAAGGAATCTGCAGCGCGCGATCCAGGCGCACCTCGAGGGTAGCTCCTTTTTCGAGCCGGAGGTCGCGACTGGCAAGCACGCCGGCCATCGCTCCAGCACCTGCTCCTCCTCCGGCGCCCGTGCCGCCTGCGGCTGCGTCTGCGGACGCGTCCTCTACCGTCTGCTTCGCACCCGGTCCCTTGCGTTCGATTTCACCCTCGGAGTTGGGCGCTTTGATACCATGATCGCCGGGCACTCCAATGACGGTTGCGATCAGCGCGATCCATCCGTGCCTGGTTTCGATTTCGTCAAAGCTGAGCAGCAGGCGTGAGTGCCGGCCGTGCTCCGCCGAACTGACATGACCCTTGATCTTCTTGCCCCGGGGAATCATGTTGCCATTGGCGGAAAGGAGATCTTCGTCCAGCTTGACTTTGAAATGTTGACCGCGATGCAGTTCGGCGGTGTCGAGTTTGTCCTCCAGCCGGACGAGGAAGGTCGTGCCTTCCGGGACAGCGTTCGGTCGAGCCATGGGCGTGCCGGCCGAATCGATTGCCTGGGCCGGAAGTGACATCGCAGCCGTCAAAAAGAGCATTCCCATCCCCGATGAGAGTTTGTTCATGATGACCTCGCAGATTTTCTGCCCACCAATAATAAACCCGGTCTGCCCGCCAGATGCGAATCAGGCACGTTCTGGCGGGCAACCGGTTTAATTCACCCCAGGACGGCGAACACAACCGTGATGGGGGCCGTTTGGATTGACTTCACTGTTCAGTTGGATGAGGCGATCACGGAGAAATGATGCCTGGCGCTGGGCAGAAAACTAGTCAGACGGACGCTCACGCCACCTCAGGCAGCGCTGTCCATGTTACACCTTCGGCAAAGCCGGGTCTTGCCCATGGATGTCCTTCCGCAGGTCCTCCCAGATATTGTCGGGCATTTCGAGAAAAACCTTGACGATCTGAGGATCGAACTGGCGGCCGGACCAGGTTTCGATTTCCTTGCGAACCGCCTGAATGGTCTGGGCATCGCGGTAATCACGCTTCGATCTCATGGCATCCAGCGTATCGGCAATGGCGAAAATTCGGGCGCCCAGCGGGATCTCCTCGCCCTTCAGGCCACGAGGATACCCGGTCCCGTCATAGTGCTCCTGGTGGGCGTAAACGATTTCGGCAGCATCGGCCAGAAAAGGGATGCGGGAGAGGATCTTGTAGCCCAGGTAGCAGTGCTCCTTCATGATGGCCATTTCGTCTACCGTGAGCTTGCCGGGCTTGTGCAGGATGGCATCGGGAATGGCCATTTTGCCGATGTCGTGCAGGAAGGCTCCACGGGCGATCACCTCGATGTTCTCTTTCGGCAGGCCCATTTTTTTCGCCATGGCGATGGTGAATGCGGTTACCCGCCGGGAGTGGTGTTGGGTCTCGGCGTCCTTGAGGTCGAGCGCATCGCCCAAGACTTCGAGCGTGATGTCGTAAGACTTCTCCAGGTTAGAAAGCGCCGTGTTCAATTGCTGGGTACGTTCGACGACGCGCGCCTCGAGGTTGTTGCGGTAGGCGTCGTTTTCGCGCTTGAGGCGGCGATTTTCCAGGGCGCGGCGCACTGTGGCCAGCAGTTGCTCCCGCTCGAACGGCTTGAGCAGGTAGTCGTACGCTCCATTGCGCAGCGCCTGCAAAGCGACCTGAATGTCGTGCACCGCGGTCACCATGACAATCGGCATGTCCGGATAACGTTCCTTGGCACGCTCCAGCAGGGCAATCCCATCCATTTCAGCCATCATCAGGTCGGAGAGCACGAGATCGAATTCGTCACCCGATTCCAGAATCGCGAGGGCTTCGATCCCACTGGCGGCTTGGCGCGTCTGAAAATGCGCTCCGCCGAGCATGGAGGAGACAATCTCGCGGATTGTTTCCTCGTCGTCTACCACCAGGATGCGGTCATTGGGCATAGCGCTGAATGGAATGTATCGCTTATTTTAAGACGCGATTCCACATTCCGAAAGTAACCAACTAAGGACGGAAATCCGCAACAACGGGGCGCCAGCATGATATTTAGAAAGCTTAGGTGTTCGTGCGCCTATCTATCGCGCGCCTAGCTATGGATCCTTCCACACTATTCGGGAATTCGGTTGGCCTGTTGACCGTTCCCTGGTTGACGGCGCGGGAAACGACTGCCCTGATTTTGGTGGCGGTCAGTCTGCTTTTCTTCCGTGTTTTTCGCGACCGGTGTCTGCTGGCATGGGCAGCGGGCTGGGTTGCCTATGGGGCGTTCCTGTGGGCAAGTGGCTCGGGCGAGTTGCACGCCGCGCCCAAGTCGGTGGAGGCATTCGCGCAGGTCGGCTTTGTGCTGGCGATGGGATTGTTTGCGGCTGCGGCTCTGTTATCGGCGCAGGCGCGGCGAGCGCTGACGGCGTTGGCGGCATTTTCGTGGGTGCTGATGGTTTTTGCGGCAATGCGGTCGCTGTATTTTCCAGATTCGCTGTATTTCGTGGATTCGAAAACTTTCGGGCTGGATGTAGCGTGCCGGCTCGTTGCGGCTGGGGCCGTCGTGGAACTGGTGCGTTACCGCTCCGGGCGCATTGGGCTGGGGCCTTTCCTGTTCGGCGCCGGGCTGCTGACGTTGAATCTTCACTGGCTTCCGTTCACCAGTCATATTCCGAGTGAAGGGTATTTGCTAGCCGAAGTTCTATTCGGTTCGAGCATCTTGATCGTGGTGCTGGATGACTCGCGGCTGCGCACGCGCCGGCTGGCGACCCTGAACGAATTGACCGTCACCATCGCGCGCAGCCAGAATCACGCTCCGATGATGCAGACTGCTCTGGAAAAACTGAAAACCGCAGTGGGGGCGAAGGCTGCGTGGTTCCAGTTGATGGAAAGCGAGCATCTGGTGCCGACTCAGCACGTCGGCCTGTCGCCGGAATTTCTCCGAGCCCTGGGGCAAACCCGGGCGGGACAAACTGGGATGGATGGAACCCAGGCCCGCGTACTCCAGGAAAACCGGGCGGTGGTAATGCAGCTCTCGGATATGTCGGAGCCGGAGCGCGAACAACTGGGGAAGTACTCCATTCATCATGTAGTATTGCTGCCGCTGCTGGGCAAGAAGTCTGTGATCGGGATGCTGTCGCTCGGCTACTCCGGCAGCCGGCACCACACCGGGGAAGAACTGGAGTTTCTGGAAACGGCGGCCCAGAAGCTGGGGATTGCGGTGGAGAATCTGCGTTTGCTGGAGCAGGTGCTGCGCTCGCAACACCAATGGATGAACACCTTCGATTCCATCCAGGATCTGATTCTGGCGCACGACGCGGACTTCCGCATCCTCAAGACCAATCAGGCCATGCTGCAGCGCCTGGAAAAGGCGCCCGCCGATGTGTTGGGCAATCTGTGCGCAGAGGTTCTTCCGCAAAAACGCGCCTGGAGCGGATGCCCGTATTGCGAACGTGGCTCGGGACTGACGGAAGGCATGGATCCGTGTTTCGGCGGGCAGTCGGTGATTTCGACCTCATCGTATGCCGAGCAGGGAGGCCAGCAGAAGGGCACCATCCATGTGGTGCACGATACGACCGCGCGCCAGGTGGCGGAAGAAAAATACCGCATGCTGTTCGAGCAGGCGCAGGAAGGCGTGTTTGTAGCGACGCTGGACGGCGATTTGCTCGACTGCAACGATGCCTTTGTCACCATGCTCGGTTACGGCAGCCGGGACGAGTTGATGGCGCTCGACATGGGCAGCGTGCTGCAACCGGTGGCGGAAGAGCGCGAGGCTTTTCTCAAGGAAATCGAGGCGCACAACTACGTGCGCAACTTTGAAATTACGGTGCGGCGCAAGGATGGCACGCTGCTGACGGTGGCGCAGAGCTGCTTTGCCACGCGCGATCCGGACGGACGGATTGAGCGCTATCAGGGCTTCGTTCTCGACATCACGGAGCGGAAACGCTCGGAAGACGAGATGCGGCGCCGCAATCGCGAGTTAAACGCACTCAACGCCATGGCCGTCATCGCGACCCAGTCGTTCGATCTGGATGAAATCCTGAACCTGACGCTGCGTCAGGTGATCTCGCTGTTTGGAGCGGAGACCGGCTCGGTTTATATGGCCGTGGAACCGGATGGCGCCTACCGGCGGCGGGCTGGTTGGGGCCCGCGCAGTGAGGCGCGCGTGCGCATGGCTGAAGTCGTCTTTCCGGAAGGTCTGGGCGACCTGGTGATGCGCTCGCGAGCGGAAGTGGTGACCCAGGATTTTCTCCCCCACCTGCCAGCGGCGGTGGTGGAATTTGTTTGCGCAGACCGTCTGCCCTACTGGATTTGGGTTGTGCTCTGGAGCAAGGAGAAGCCCCTCGGCATTATGGGCATCGCCAGCAAGGAAGACCGGCACTATTCGACGAACGATGAGAATCTGCTGGTCGCCATCAGCCGGCAACTGGCAACCACAATAGAAAAGGTCCAGCTCTACGAGGAGAGTTGCCGGGCGTACGAAGACTTGCGGCGAACGCAGGAGCAACTGCTGCAAAGCGAAAAGATGTCGGCCGTCGGACAGTTGATTTCCGGTGTGGCGCACGAGCTGAATAATCCGCTGACCGCCATCCTCGGTTACGCGCAACTGCTGGAAGGCGCGGGCCTTGATCACACTTCCGCCGACTATGTGCGTAAGCTGTTCAAGCAGGCGCAGCGCACGCACCGGGTGGTGCAGAATCTGCTTTCTTTCGCGCGCCAGCGCAAGCCACAGAAGGAGCAAGTGGACTTGCGCAAGGTGCTGGAAGAGTCATTCACGCTGCGCGAATACGATTTGAAAGTCAACAACGTCTCGCTGGAACGCGAAATTCTCGAGGACTTGCCCTCGGTGGTCGCCGATCCGCACCAGTTGGAGCAGGTTTTCCTGAACATTATCAACAACGCGCTCGATGCCATGATGGAGAACAACGGCGAGAGCAACGGCGAGGGCAGCAACGGCGGCGTGTTGAAAGTGCGCGTCTTCAAGAAAGATGCCTTCGTGTGCGTGGAGTTCGACGACAGCGGTCCGGGAATCAAGGATCCCAGCCGTATCTTCGATCCCTTCTATACCACCAAGTCGGTGGGCAAGGGTACCGGACTGGGCTTGAGCATCTGCTACGGCATCGTCAAGGAGCATGGCGGCGAAATCATGGCGCGCAACCGCGAAGAGGGCGGAGCGACCATTGGGGCAACGATTGAAATCCGCTTGCTGGCAAGCGAAAAGCCGGCGTTGCCGGAAGCGCCGGTGCCCGCGCGGCGAGAGTCCCCGCTGGCAGGCCGCGTGCTTCTGGTTGAAGACGAAGAAGCGGCGCTGGAATTTGAACGAGACGTGTTGGTCGGCGCAGGCGCCGAAGTCACTACATCCATGAGCGTGGAGGACACGCAGAAGCAACTCCGCAATGGCTCCTTTGACGTGATCGTGCTGAATGGTCGCATGCCCGGCGGATGCAGCGCCGAGGAAATGTACGAGTGGATCGCCAGGAACTGCCCCGGTCTGGAAAAAGGATTGCTGCTCACGTTTTCTACTGTGACCGACCAGCAGACCCGAAGTTTCCTCCAAGAAAAAGGCGTGCCGTCGCTGGCCAAGCCCTTCGAAGTGGCGGACTTGATCGCGCAGGTGCGCGCTCTAAGCCAGAGAGAAGGGAAACCAGCGACCGAGACAAAAGAGAACAACGAAGAAAAAGCCTCCGCGGCAACCGCAGGAACCTAGCCGCAGATAGCTGTCAGCTCTCAGCTCCCAGTTATCAGCTCTCAGTTATCAGCTTCGTGCATTCCCTGACAGCTGACAGCTGAGAGCTGCTTCCCTAAAGCTGTCCCTTCGAGCCCCGCGTCATTTCCGCAATCAATTTTTCGTTGCGCCGGTACCAGCGCCAGTGACCCTCTCGCTTGGCTTCCACCAGGCCGGCCTTCTCCAGGATGCACATGTGATGCGAAATGGTAGGTTGCGCCAGCTTCACCCGTTGTTCGATATCGCCCGCGCACAGCCCGGTTTCCTTGTCCAGGGAGCATCCACCCTTTTCCTTGAGCGCAAGCAGAATCCGGCGGCGGGTGGGGTCGGCAATGGCGTGCAGGAAGCGATCAAGAGTGGGAGCGGAGGAGGACATTTGGTAATTGTGTAATTTGCAATTTGGTAATTTGAAACGCAGTGATCATGATTTCAAATTGCCAAATTATCAGATTACGAAATTACAAAATTTCCTCTATTTTTTCACAATCGGATTATAGCCGTCGCTGACGAGGCGGGCGCGCATGGCCTCGGCATCCTTGAAGTCGGCGTAGGGTCCGACCTGAACGCGATAGTACTTGTCGACGGAAGCATTGTTCGCGAAGGCGGGATACTCTTTCTTTTTCAGGGCCTCGACCAGCGCGTCGGCATCTTCCTGCCGGGTAACGGCCGCGACCTGCACGTAATAACTGCTGCTGGTTGATGATGCTGCCGTTGACGATGCGGGCGCAGCGTTGGCCGCATCTGCGGCGGTTTTTGGAGTTGAAGGCGCCGCCGCGGTGGCGTCGGCCGGTTGCGTCTTCGCATCCGGAGGCGCAAGCGCGGAGTCAGCATTCTTCTCGCCTACCGCTTTGTAAAAGCTAAAGTCGCCAGACTGAGGAGCTTTCTGGGCAGCGTCGTTCTTCGCGGCCGAGGGTCGAACGACAGCCGCCGAAGTTCCAGCGGCAGCTCCCGGCAAGCGGCCAGCGCCGGCGGTTCTTCGGCCGAGCGAAAAGCCTACGGCAAAGAAAACCGCGCACACCAAAACAAAGGCGAAAAAAAGGCCCAGCATGCGGCCGGTGCCAAGCGTGATCTCCGTATCCTGCTGCGCCGTGGTCATGGGAAGTAGTGTTGATCTCTAGCCTTTAGCCGGCGCGGCCGGTGCTTTCGCGCCAGCCAGCAAGTTCTGCAATCCGGAATAGAAATCGATCGGCACGGGAAACACGACGGTCGTGTTTTTCTCGACGCCGATTTCAGTAAGCGTCTGCAAATACCGCAACTGGATGCTGGCCGGCTCGGAAGACAGCAAGTGTGCCGCATCCACCAGGCGCTGCGCGGCCGAGAACTCGCCCTCGGCATGGATGATCTTCGAACGCTTCTCGCGTTCCGCCTCGGCCTGCTTGGCCATCGCCCGCAACATCGACTCGGGCATATCCACCTGCTTGACTTCCACGTTGGTGACCTTCACGCCCCAAGGCGAGGTGTGCGTATCCAGGATGCTCTGCAGCCGCAGGTTAATCTTGTCGCGGTGCGCCAGCAATTCGTCGAGTTCCTGTTCGCCCAGCACCGAGCGCAAGGTAGTCTGCGCAAACTGCGAAGTCTGGTACACGTAATTCGAGACTTCGACCACCGCCTTATTGGGCTCGATCACGCGCAGGAAAATGACCGCGTTGACTTTCAAAGTGACGTTGTCGCGCGTGATGATGTCCTGCGGAGGAACTTCGAGCGCCTCCTGCCGCAGCGAAATCCGCACCATGCGGTCGACCGGGGCGAAGACCAGAATCACGCCCGGACCCTTGGCTGTGCCCAGCAGGCGGCCAAGCCGGAAGATGACGCCGCGCTCGTATTCGGCCAGGATCTTGATGGAGCTCAGCAGGTAAATGATGACGATGACGACGGCAACGGTGATCACCGGAAACCCGAGATCCATAAATGCCTCCACGCAACTCGTAATTCAGAGTATGAGCGGATTGTAGCGCAAGCGAGCGGTTGCAAGCTGTGAGCAACGGGCCAGCGCAGTGTTCAGGATGATTCCACTACCGCTCCCATCCGGGCGCGATTGGACAGGCAGGCATCGTTGCGGCGACAATAAATTCTTTGAACACCAAGAACATCTTCTTCATCGGCCTGGTCATAGCTGCCAGTGGCCTCATTTCGACTCCCCTGGCGTTGCTGGCCGGGCTGATCTACGGCCTGTCGTTCCCGCATCCCTACCACGTAGACTCCCAGAAACTCTCCGCCTTCCTCTTGAAGGCATCGATCGTCGGGCTAGGCTTTGGCATGAACCTGCACGAGGTCGTGCGCGCGGGCCGCAGCGGATTCCTCTACACCGCGCTCAGCATCAGTTTTGCGCTGCTCCTAGGTCTCGGCATTGGACGCCTGTTCAAGGTGCAACCCATTCCGTCGCTCCTGATCAGCACCGGCACCGCCATCTGTGGAGGAAGTGCGATTGCCGCCGTTGGCCCCGTCCTGAACGCCGGAGAAGAGGAGATGGCCGTCTCGCTCGGGACCGTCTTCGTGCTCAATTCGGTGGCCTTGTTTCTCTTCCCGCTCGCCGGCTACGCGCTTCACCTCACCCAATCTCAATTCGGATTGTGGTCCGCCCTCGCCATTCACGACACCAGTTCGGTGGTCGGCGCAACCGCCAAATACGGTTCCCAGGCGTTAATGATCGGGACGACGATCAAGCTGGCCAGAGCGCTCTGGATCGTTCCCCTGGCATTCGCGGTGGCCATCTTCAAGAAGAGCAAGACGCGGATCAAGTGGCCCTGGTTCATCCTGTTTTTCTTATTGGCCGCTGTCGCCGCCACGTATCTCCCCTTATTCGGACCGCTCTATCCCAAACTCAGCACCCTGGGAAGGACTGGGTTGACGGTGACGCTTTACCTGATCGGCACAGGGATTTCAAGGTCAACATTGAAAGAAGTAGGCGCGCGTCCCCTGCTACAGGGAATCTTGCTGTGGGCGATTGTGGCGCTCTCGTCTCTCGCCCTCATCCGCATCGGCTTCATCGCGATCTGATCGACTCCGCAAGCAAACCGCGGGGTGCCCCACCCTTACGTTTTTTGAAGGGTGGGATTCTGCGCCCACCGCTTGTGACCCCCCACCCCCCCTACCCCCCCCACCCCCTACGTAGGTCTATTAGAATCAATGTTGTGGCTGGATAGCCTCCACAAAGTATTCAAGAATAAGGACTTATATGTAAAGTATTCCGGAATAAGGACTTAGCTTGACTCTCCCACTTTGGGGGCGGCTTGTCTATCCGGCGTCAGAAAAAATTTGATCATCCCTTCCTTTAGAATCATAGAGTTGGCGTGAAATTACTTTCAAATCTTTGAGTTTAAAGGAGTTATTCGTATAATATTCCGGAATAAGGAGTTAGCTTGTTGGGCTCACTCGCATGATTTCGGCAGGGGGCTTGACAGCTGACTGCCTCAACTTCGTGTTTTCAAAGAGCGCCGACTAGTGGGGCTGGGGCGGGTTTGAGGGGCGTCCTGGTGATGGACACACCTCGGGCCTGCTACAGGTCGATCTCCATTGTCGACGGCGGGCGGTTGGATTGTCTGTGATGGCTCGTACATCGCGTTTGTGATGAAAGTGGGGAGGTCAAATGCGGCGGCCGGTGATTGCTTGTCATTTTTAGCCTTGCTTTCTTCAGGCAAATGGAGCCAATATAATTTTATTGATCTATATAACTTTTGTGCTATCATGATTTACGAGCTTTGGAATTGGCGGTTCTTCGGTCTTGAGTGGCTAAATGGAAACAGGCCAGTTCAGGATTGGTTCGACGGGCTTCCGGTCGAAGCCAAGGACGAGGCACGTGATACGTTTGGCTACCTGGAACACTCCCCGATCACAGCGTGGAAGAAGCCTAAGTTCGACCCCTTGAGAGGGGAGGAAGTGAGCGAGGTGCGCTTTGGCACTGAAACACATACCTACCGGATATATGGATGCTACGGGCCTGACTACCTCGGACGACAGGTTTTCAGTCTTCTATACGGTCACGACAAGAAAACCGGAAACGACAGAGAGGGCAAGCGAGAAGCTACAAAACGAAGGCGGCTCGTTGAGCGACGAGAGGCGGTCGTCCACGCATTTGAATTCTATAGATCACTTGATGGGAAGAATTAAGCGTGGCCCAAAAGATCGGGCGAAGTTTGTAGCATCTCATTTGGACAAAGGGATCTCGTATCAGATTCGTGCTTTGCGAGACCGACAGGAGCTAAGCCAAGAAAATTTAGCCTCTCTAGTAGGTATGAGTCAGAATGCCATTTCTAGGCTTGAGTCCTCTGAGCGCGGTCATCCCACGATTACTACCTTGAAGAGATTGGCTGAAGCATTCGATGTAGCCCTTGTCGTGCGCTTTCTACCTTTCAGTAAACTTGTAAAGTGGGTAAGCGGCACGCCATTTATTGAGTATGGTTTGTCCACGGAATCACTTGCTGTGCCCAATTTTGAGGAGGAGTTGGAACAAGGTCAGCTTGAGATTTCCGCCACCTCGATAGTCCCAGAGATGCAGATTTCGATCAGGGACATGCCAGGTGTCATTGATTATTACCGATCAATTGAGCCAATCAACTGTTGTGGTCATTTAGGTCAGGTAAATGAAGCTCATCCGCAAGACCTCACTAAATATTTTTTCGAGTATGACACAGACCGAAATCAGGGAAATCTCTTTGGCGAGGAGCCGGCTGTACACAGAAGTACTTCAACATTCGACCCGCTCTTGCTCGCTGGCATGCTAGCTCAACAACAACAGACGCCTTGGAGTGAAAGGAAACGCGACGATGCCTGATCAAGGAAATGAGCAGCCAAGTTTTAGTTACGTTCGAGACAAGGACTTTCGTTCGGTTTATGCCAATAACACCCTATTCGCATCAACTGCTTTCGACTTTGCGATGACATTCGCGGAGATTATGGAAGTCGATCCAGTAAGAGCACAGATCAAAGCTGAGCAGCGCGTCAAAGTGGTCATGTCGCCACTGCATTTCAAACTGTTTGCTGCCACTTGTCTGCAAAACGTGGAGCAGTACGAAAAGGTATTTGGAACGATTCAACTCCAGGATGGAAGAACAGGAGCAGTCGTGTTTGGTGTTCCCAATCCAGCTCCAGCCCCGGCTGCCGGTGAGACCGCCGCGGAGCGTGCTTAGCTGACCGTCTTTTTAGCGCACTTTGCGAAAACGGTGGGTGATGGGGTCATCGGTGCGCTCTACGGTCGAGGGGTGCGGCAGGAGTCAGCGAAAGATCACGAGCGGTGGGCGCAGAATCCCACCCTTCAAAAAACGAAGGGTGGGGCACCCGGCGGTTCGGCTGGCCACTTCTCGAAGGGCGCGAGAAGTGGCGCACCCCCCGAATGCAGGGGGCCTTCGACTCCGCATGAACTTCACTTCGTGAAGTCCATGCCCCGCTCAGGATGACAAGTGTGTACGGATATTCTCTACGCCATCACTGTTCTCGCCGCCGCTACGGGATCAACTCGCAACGTGAGGCCATCGACCTGGCGCACGACGATTTTTTCTCCGGCGGGAATGGGGATGGTGGAGACGGCGTCCCAAAGCTCGCCGTGCACGAACACTTTTCCGGACGGCGCGAGCATGGTTTGGGCGATGCCGATTTCTCCGATCAGGCCTTGTTTGCCGGTGACAATCTTGTTGCGGCGGGCGCGCACGGCGATGCTCATCAGGAAGGCGGTGATGAGTCCGAGCGGGATGCTGACGGCTAGCGCGGTCACGAGGTGGACGCGCATTTCGGGGATGGGCGCATCGACCAGAAACAGGCCGCCCAGCGTCAACAGGACAATGCCTCCGGTGGTGAGGACGCCGTGGCTGGCGAACTTGGCTTCGGCGGCGAAGAGCGCAAAGGCTCCGATGATCATGGCAATGGCGGCGAAGCGCACCGGCATCAGGTTCAACGCGAACGCCGCCAGCAGGATGAAGACCACGCCCACGGTTCCGGGAATGACCGCGCCGGGATGGTTGAATTCGGCATACAGCGCGAGCGCGCCTATGGCTAGCAGGATGAACGCTACGTTCGGGTCCATGAGGTAGGAGAGGATGCGCTCCTTGAGCGTCATGCGGTAGTCGCGCACCGGCTGGTTGTCCAGGTCGAGCGTGATGTTTGTGCCGTTAAAACGCTTGAAGCTCTTCCCGCTCAATTGGTGGAACAGGTCCTGCTCGCTCGGAGCGATGTACTCGATCAGTTTCTTGTCGAGCGCTTCCTGGTCGGTAAAGGACTTCGACTCGCGCACGGCGCTCTCCGCCAGTTCGACGTTGCGGCCGCGCTTGGCGACGACGGAGCGCATCAGGGCCGCGGCGTCGTTCTCCATTTTCATTTTCATCACGTCGTCCATTTTGTCGCCGCCGAGGATGACGGGATGCGCTGCGCCGGTGTTGGTTCCGGGAGCCATGGCGGCAACGTCCGCCGATTCGAGGATGAAGAATCCGGCGGATGCGGCGCGGCTGCCGCTGGGCGTCACGTAGATGATGACGGGCACCGGCGAGGCCACGATTTTTTCGATAATTTCGCGCGTCGAATCAACCAGTCCTCCGGGAGTGTTGATCTCGATGAGGACGGCTTGGTCGTGATTGGCGGCGGCCACGGCTAGAGCGCGGCCAATGTATTCGGCGGTGACGGGCTGGATGGCGTCGTTCACTGCGACCCGCAAGACGTCGGCGGAGCAGGGCACAGCAAGAAATACAGACGCAAGAATGGCGAACCAAAAACGCGATGCGAGGTTATTACTGAGAGCTGAGAACTGAGAGCTGAGAGCTGATTTCGTTTTTATGAGACTCATGGCTGTGACAGCGGCTGCGCTTTCTCCGCGAGCTTGGCTGCCAGGGTGCGCTTCAGGTCCTGGCCCGCGGGATTGCCGGGTTCGAGTTGCAGCGCCCGATCGATGTTCTGGGCGGCTGCTTCCATTCTATTTTCTTTCAAATCGAGGCGGGCAAGAAACAGGTAGGCCTCCGCCGACTCACGAATGCGGAGCGCGGCCTCGGCCTGGGCGCGAGCCTCGACCGCATCGCCGCGAGCGTCGTAATCTTCGGCAAGGGCGGTGAGCGGCGCGGTGCTTGACGGGTCGACCGCGGCTGCGTGGCGGAATTCGGCCTCGGCCTCGGTGGTGAATCCGTGGGCCAGGAGTTCTTTGCCGAGTTCGAGGTGAAAACGCGCGTGGGCGCGGGGATCGGAGCGGACAAATTGCTGCTCGGCCCAGCTTCCGATTTGCATGGTCATCTGGCGGAAGGCGTCTTCCTCGTAGTTGCGCTTGATGCGCTCGAGCGGGGCCTTCGAGGTCGTGCTGGCCGGCACGATACTTCCGGGTGGAGGCGTCAGATAGTCGAGCAGCATTTTCGCTTCGCTGTCGTTCGGGCGACGATCGAGGGTTGCTCGCAGTTCGCGGGCCGCGCCGGCGCGATCGCCAGCCTGGGTCAGAGTCACTCCCAGGTTGAAGTGATAGTCAGGGTCGCTGGGATCGTTCTGAATCGCGCTCTCGAAATAATCGACGGCCTTTTTCTGGCCACGGCGGGCGGCGACCACTCCTAGGTTGTTGTAGACCTCGGCCAGAGGCAGGCGCGCGGCCACGAACTGGAACGCGCTTTCGGATTTGGCGAAGTCTCCATGAGCGTAGGCGGCGAGA
The DNA here is from genome assembly GCA_963779995.1 of uncultured Acidobacteriaceae bacterium. GTDB lineage: Bacteria > Acidobacteriota > Terriglobia > Terriglobales > Acidobacteriaceae > Acidiflorens. The sequence goes on from CAVZZY010000009.1 coordinate 200,861, forward strand.
CCGAGATAGAAGTTGGCCTCGCGAGCGACTGCGGAAGAAGGCTGAACCTGTCCCAAGGCGGCGATGGCCGGTTCGTAAGCACGCTGGAGGTAGTAGGTCTTGCCGAGCTCCAGCCAGGCGTGAGCATAATCGGGATTAAGGCGGGCGGCTTCGCGATAGTGCTGCACTTTTTCTTCGGCAGTGGTGGCAAGTATGCCGCGTATGTAATTTTCCAGGGCGTCGAGGCGCACGGGAGCAACGCTGGCGATGTACTTCTCCTTGGGCAGGGAAAAATCGGTGTGGATGAGGGAAAGCAAATCCCACGCCAGCGCGGATTGCAGCCGGCCAACATTGGCGAGGGGAGCGGACTCGGTGACCGCGGGCGAGAGTTTCTGAGCACGCATGTCGAGCAACTGGGCGCTGGCCGTCAGGCGCTGGCCGTCGTAGCTGTAGGAGCCAAGGACTACGTAATCGACATCCATCTGCTCGGCGAGGCGGTAGAGGGTTGCGCGCGAAGCATGAACGCCGGCCGGAATGCCCTGGCGATCGTAGGCGCGGAGCCGCTCCTCACGGCTGGCCACATACAGAATGGGAGAATCAAGTTGCTGGTGGAAGATTTCGGGAAAAGATTCGCCGAGCCATTCCAGACCCGGCGTGGGAGAAGCATTCTCGAAGGGAATCACGACCAGGGTGTGGCCGACGACGATGCGGCCGACTCCCGCTCGACCTGGGGTGGTGCTGTCCTGGGCGCGCAGCGACGCGCAGAAAAGCAGCGAAACCACAAAGACGAAGACAGCGGCGCGTTTCACGACAAGTTGATTATATCGGCAGCGGAGACGGCGCATCACGCGCAGGCCGGCTTCTAACCATTCCACTGGCTACATCGCCCGTCCTCCGCATACACTGCTTCTTCACACTTTCTTCGTCGTACCGTGCTTCCGCAAACTTTGATGACTCCGGCGCAGCCCAGTTCGTTCGCACTGCGTTTTCTCCTGCCTTCGGTCCGCGACATCATTTTCATTTTTCTTTTCTGGTCTCTGCTAGCGGGGCCTTTGTCGAATCGGCCGCTGGCGGATGCGGATATCGGATGGCATATCCGAAACGGCGAGCAGATTCTGGCGACGCACTCGCTTCCCCGCACCGATCCGTTTTCTTCCACCATGCAAGGTCAGCCCTGGTTTGACTGGGAGTGGCTGTACGACATTGTGCTCGGGATTTTGCACCAGGCTTGCGGACTGAACGGAGTGGTCTGGTTGTGCGCGTTGCTGGCAGCCGCCATTTTCGTGCTGCTGCTTTCGCAACTGCTGCGGGGCGGGACAGGTCTGCTACTGGCGATCCCGCTGATGTTGCTGGCGGAGGCCGCTGCGACGATTCATCTCTATGCGCGGCCGCACATTGTCAGCTGGCTTTTTTCGCTGCTCTGGTTTGCGGTGCTGAATCGATGGGAACGATGCGAAGACGAAAGCCTGCCGCGATGGATCCCGTGGTTCTTTCCCGCCTCGATGTTGCTTTGGGTAAATCTGCATGGCGGCTGGATCTTTGGGATGGCGCTGCTCGGGATCTACACCTTCGCGGCGTTGGTAGAAAGCCTGCGCACGCCAGATGGATTCGCCGCGATTCGCGCCTCGCATCGGGCCCGGGCCATGGCTTCGGCCTTCGCGGTGTCAGCGGTGGCGACACTCGTGAATCCGTTTGGCTGGCGGCTGCACGCGCACATCTATCGCTATCTGGGCGATCGTTACCTGATGAACCATATCGACGAGTTCCGCTCGCCTGATTTTCACGGCTGGTCGCAGCGCGCGTTTGCGGTCATCCTGGTGCTGATTGTGATTGCGTTTGCGGGCGGGCGTTTTTCGGGCGAGCGTTTTTCGGGCGAGCGTCTCTCGGGCGAGCGCAGAAAGGTACGGCTTAGTCACTGGCTGGTCGTGCTGCTGGCGGTGTATGCGGGATTTTATTCGTCGCGCAATCTTCCGGTTTCTTCGATGCTGCTGGTGCTGGTAGCGGGGCCGATCTTGTGGGCGAACTTCGCTTCATTGGCGGACAAGCCGGGCGCCTGGCAATGGGTGCGCAACGGCGCGGCCCGAATTTCTGACTTCTCCGATCGCATGGGTGCGCAGGAAATGGAGCTTCGCGGGCATCTGTGGCCGGTTGTCTCGGTGGCCTTGGCATTCGCGGTCTGTCTTGAGGGGGGATGGCTGGGCTCGCGACAGCTGATTCATGCGCAGTTTGATGCGAAGAAATTGCCGGTGGCGGCGGTGAATTTTCTGCAGAAAGAATCCCAAGACTCCCAAGATTCCAAGAACAAAGACAAGCAGCCGAGCGCGGAGCCGGTTTTCTCGACCGATGCCTGGGGAGGCTATCTCATCTACCGAATGTATCCCGAGCGGAAGGTCGTCGTCGATGACCGTCACGATCTCTATGGCTCGGACCGGATTCGCCAGTATCTGATCTTGACGCAGGGGGAGCCGGGATGGCAGAGCGTGCTGAAAGATTGGCAGATTCGCACGGTGCTTTTGCCTACCGACTCAACGCTGGCCAACCTGCTTCGCGAGCTGCCGCGGGATTGGCGGGTGGCTTACGAAGATAAGGTGGCGGTGGTGTTTGAGAGACGCTAGAGGTTAGGCGATAGCGTCGTAGCGGATTCCTTTCTGGTCGTGAGCGCAATCGCCTGTGGCTGTTGAAAAAGTCCGGAGTTGCAGCAGGCCCTTCGCCGTACTGCCTGCTTGGTGATTCGCTTTTTTAGTTTCTTTAAGCCGCGTTCATGCAGTTGCAAGCTCCGGTGTTGGCTTACTGCGGAGGAATCGAACCAGTCGTTTCAGGTTCTGCGCCGTGGCCGCCAGGTAGAACTGTTCGCGTACAAAGCGCATCCGGCGCAGCCTCAGTCGGCGTAGTCCGATGTAATTCTTCAGTTCTGCGAACAGTGCTTCCACCTTCCGCCGTGCCCGTTGCGAGATCGCGAACGCTGGTGTCTGAGCCAGGGCGTAGGCACGCTGCCGCGCGGGCTCGCAGGTGTGGATGGCAAGGGTCCGATACTTGCCGCGCGTGCAGCAGCTCTTTTGCGAGCAGTCGCGACAACGCTTCACCGTCGAGTAATAGACGTGAGTGCGGTTGCGCTTATTGATACCGACGTATTTCAGGAGTTTGCCTTCCGGGCAGAGATAGCTGTTCTCCTCGGGCACGTAGGTGAACTGGTCGATGCCATAGAGATCCGTCGGTCCATTGGGGTTTTCTTTCACCCGGATATAGGCAGCGATACCACGCTCATCGAGCCATTGCAGCATCTCGCCGTTGCCGTAGGTGGTATCCGCTGCCAGAGTCTGCGGCAGCTGGCCATAACGTGCGCGATAGCGTTCGATCATGTCTCGGGCCGCCACGCTCTCCTGACTCAATCGCGCCGGCGTAGCTTGTACCCCCACGATGATGCAACTGCCGTTATCCACTAGATAGTTGTCGTAATAGCCGAGCCGCGCCGGACCGCCTTTGGTCGCGTAGGTCGAATCCGGGTCCGTGGTCGAGACTTTCTCTTGCTGTGCAACCGGAAGTTCGACCGGGTTCTCCCGCTCCAGCTCGACTAGATACTCGCGCACCGTGTGGTTCACCTTCGCCACTTCCGCCAGTTGCTCCGGGGGAACACGGCTGTGGTGATCGGCGTTGGCCTGGATGAAACTGCCGTCCACCGACATGTGCTCGCCCTTCACCAAGCCAGCTTCCACGCAACGGGCGACGATCTCCTCAAAGATCTCCTGAAACAGATTCGATTCCTGGAATCGTCCATGCCGGTTCTTGGAAAACGTGGAGTGATGCGGAATCTCCTGATCGAAGCCCAGTCCGGTGAACCATCGCCACGCCAGATGCATGCGCAACTCTTCCACCAGTTTCCTTTCGCTCGTGACCCCGTAGAGGTAGCCGATCAGCAGCATGCGCAACAGTAGTTCGGGATCGATCGATGGCCTTCCCGTGTCGCTGTAACAACCCTTCAACTTGGCTCGAATAAACTCCAGGCTGACGTGGCGATCGATCAGGCGGAGCAGATGATTTTCAGGAACCTGATCTTCCAGGCGGAAGTAATAGAACAACGCTTCTGAGCGGGATTGGTGTCCCATCATGAGCAGCAGGCCTCCGAATGTAGCGCTCAACAGCAGCATCGCGAACTCTGGCCTGCTTATAACCCGAACATTGCCCCGCCACAAGCATCAACTGAGGGACTTTTTCAACAGACACGCCTGATAGCGACAGTTGAGTTTGTAGACGGGCCCCGCTACGCACGAGGCCCGGAGTTCACGGCCTTGCACTATTTCGCAACGAGGCGCGTCAAGAGCAGCCGCCGGTAATCTTATTGTTCATGTTGTAAAACGTATTGGAGCCGGTAAAGCCAGAAGGAACCCTGTCGAGTGCTGTGCCAGTTTTATTGATGATGTTACCGGTTACCGTATTGCCTGTGGTGCAATCGAACTCGATTGCGCCGCTGGTGCCAACTATGCTATTGGTTTTGATGGTTGCGTCGTTAGTGCCTATAAAGATACCGGTGATGCAATTGAGTATTCGGTTCGAGGTCACGCTGGCGCCGGATGCCTCGCTATTGATTCCGATATTGCAGTTGGATATCCAATTTCCTGAGATAGAGACCTGCTGAGCTCCAGCCCACACGCCCATCCCCTCACCCGGCGTCAGGAAACTAACGAAGTTGTCCGATATGCTCCCTTGGGCGTTGTCAAGGGACTGAAGGGCGACGCCGCCTCCCGTAATGGAAATGTAGTTGTTCTTGACCGTGGCGGTAAGGCTTGACGTTTCCTGATTACTATCAACAAAAACTCCGGAAAGCTGGCCGCTGAGGTAGTTGTTTTCTATCGTAACCGACTGTGTGGCCCCAGCCCCGTTTTCCGCCACAATTCCGATATAGTTAGAATTACCGGATATCGCTGTGCCCTCCACTAAACCTGACGAACCACTGGCGTAGAAGACTCCAACTTCGGCGGGAGGCGGTGTCGTAGTCTGCTGGGTGACGGTGATATTGATCAACTTGACCGGCCCTGCGGTGACCCAGACCTGCGGAGCCACGGGTCCAATGCTGATGCTAGTCGTTGTTGTTAGCGTGACTCCAGAGTCGGAAATCACGACCCACCCGTTTGAGTTGGGGATCGCTTCCAGCGTCAGCGCTTCATCGATGACGACCTGTTCGGCGTAGGTTCCCGGGCACACTTCGATGATTGAACCAGCGGGAACCGCCGCCACGGCCGCGCTAATGGTGCTAAAGGCTTTGCTATGGCAACTTCCCACGTAGTAGGTAGCTGCCACAAGCGGTTGTGCAACGAGAAGGGCAAGGGCTAACAGAGCAAAATGGAAACGCCGCATAATTCTCCTCCTGGGAGACAGAACTGAAATTACGTGCGAGGGCCCGATCTTGCAGTCAACCGAGAATTTCTGGAGAGCGCGAGTATTTTCTCCTCAATTCCTCTTCGCGTCTGTGATAGGTATCACGGCTACGTGTGCGGCCATCGCTGGTCGCGGCAATGTGAAGCTTCTTTCACCATCAGCGAAAGTAGTGTTCTGCGGTGGCTTGTTGACGATAAATCTCTACACCAGCGACCCGAAATCGCATCGTTCTGGCCCTCCTTATCCCTGCCCCGAATTCCTCTGCACTTCTCTGCGACCTCAGCGCTTCCGCGTCATCAGATGTAGTTGAGTTTGGCGCTGGCTGCCTGGGAAGTGCTACCTTTGAGCGCACCCGCGCGTTGGGTTCTGGCAACCTGGGAACATATGCGGATTGCAACTATATTCCGATGTGCGGAGAGCTGCCGATGAAGCCTCAGTGTTTGCCGTTCGCGCAGATTCCGCACACTTCACGTCTCTTCCTCGACTATCTTTCCTATGCTCCTTCCGTTCGCGGGATGTATCCGCGGTCGCCGCTTTTTTCCGAGTGGGTTAAGGAAGAAGCCCAGCGCGTTGATTACGACTCGGCGCGTCGCGGTAAGGTCAGCGAAATTCTCGAGCGGCAGAATCGCGCTTGGGGTGCTTCTCCGAAGGCTCTGGCGAATATTGAGCGGTTTCGGCGAGGAGCGCTGGCGGCGGTTACGGGGCAGCAAGTTGGTCTTTTCGGAGGGCCGCTGTTTTCGATTTTCAAGGCGCTGACGGCGGTCAAGCTGGCGGAACAGGCTATGGCGGCCGGAGTCGACTGCGTCCCGGTCTTTTGGCTGGCGACTGAGGATCACGATTTGGCCGAGGTCAACCATGTCGCGCTCGTTTCTGAGCACGGGCTTCCGGAACCATTTGTGGTCGAAAGCCAAGGGGTCTCCGATGCGCCCGTGGGCGCCGTCAAGTTTGGGGCGGAAATTGGGCCGGTGGTCGAGCGCGCCGCCACGCTGTTGGGGGATTCCGAGGTTACGACTTGGCTGCGTCAGGCGTATCGTCCTGGGGAAACTCTGGGTAGTGCGTTTGCTCTGCTGTTTGCGCGGCTGTTTGCGGATTGGGGCGTCATCCTGCTCGATCCGGCCGAAAAGGATTTTCATGACCTCGGAAAACCCCTGTTTCGCGCGGCGATCGAACGGGCCTCCGAACTTGATGAGGCACTGCTTGGGCGGGGCAAGGCGCTGGAAGCGGCGGGATATCACCAGCAAGTGAAGGTGACTTCGGCGACCACGTTGCTTTTTGAGGTGAAGAATGGCGGTCGTACTGTAGTGCATCGCAGAAATAATGGCGCCAGTGAGTTCGCGGTCGGTGAGGAGCGGATCTCGCCCAAGGAACTGGTGGACCAGATTGAACAGGCTCCCGAGCGGTTCAGCCCGAATGTGCTGCTTCGTCCCGTGGTGCAGGATTACCTCTTGCCGACGCTCGTCTATACCGGAGGATCGGCCGAAGTTGCATACTTCGCTCAGGCCGCCGTCGTCTACGAGAAACTACTGGGACGCGTGACGCCGATCCTGCCGCGATTTTCGGCGACGTTGCTCGAAGCCAAGGCAGAGCGCATTCTGACGCACTACCAACTTGGCCTGCCCGAAGTGCTCCAAGGCACGGAAAAAGTTCGCGAAGCGATTGCCGCTCGTTCGCTGCCCTCGGACTTGCAGGCCCGTTTTTCGGAAGCCTACGCGAGTGCGGAACAGTCGATGGCGGCGGTTCGCGATGCGATCGGCAAATTGGATGCAACGCTCATCCGGGCGGCAGACCGCGCACGGATGAGCATGTGGAATCAAATCAACCGGCTGCACCGGCGGGCGTCACGGGCGGAACTGCTGCGGAATGAGGTCATCACGCGGCACGCGGATGCCTTGATCCACGCCCTGTTTCCGCATAAGGCGCTGCAGGAGCGCGAGGTGGCAGGAGTGAGCTTTGTGGCGCGGTATGGGCCGGAGCTGCTGGTGAATCTGTATCCGATGATCCGTCCCGATTGCCACGATCATCAGGTGATTGCGGTGCAATAGGGCTGGCGCCATCTCCCGCCGCGAGAGAAACGCGGCGAGCTGCGTCTCTACTAGACTTCGGCTCCGCGCAGGACCTTCTGCAATTCGGCGAGCGATTCAACGCGCGGCACTCCTTTGTCGCGGTAGGCGCCGGGGACGTCCATCAACAGGGCTTGCATGCCTGCGCCGGTGGCGCCGAGATAGTCCACGGAATAGACGTCGCCGACATAGAGGCTCTCTTCGGGCGCGGCATCCATGCTCTTTAGAGCCTGGCGAAAAATTTCCCGGTGCGGCTTCTCGTAGCCGACGAGTCCGGAGTCGGTGATGGTGCGGAAGCAATGGGCGATACCGCACTTTTGCAACACGTCTGCGATTCTGCCATCCGCATTGGAGATCACTGCGATCCGGTAGCGCGCGCCGATCTCGTGCAGTTGTTCGGCGGTGCCGGGGCGAATCGTGTCCCAATTGCCGGAATTCTGGATGGCGGCGACGAGTTGGTCGCGGATGGCGTCCGCTTCGTCAGTGTCTTTTAGTCCGATCTCGGAGAGCAATTGGGAGTAGAACATCCACCAGAAACCGTGGTCGGGGCTGCCGTTCTTTGTGATCGTCCCAGTCATGATTCCATCGAACCGATTCTTGGTTCGGCATTCCAGATCGCGCAGGTGCTCGCCATCGGGCACAATGCCGCGTTCGGCGAGAGGCGCGTGAATGCGCTTGCGATTGGGGAACAGCAGCGTGTTGCCCACGTCGAAGAAAATGACTTTGAGTTTCGAGTTCATAGTTGTACTGCTTCCCATTCTAAAGCTCACGGGTGGGCGATTCCGCGCGGGAAATAGCGCCAGATCAATTAAACTGAAAAATTGCCGATGTATTAGACGGAATCGGAAGTCATGGCCCAACTGCGAGTTGTCATCCTGTGGCACCAGCACCAGCCGTTCTACAAAGACCTGGTGACGGGGCAGTATCGTCTGCCCTGGACGCGCCTCCATGCTTTGAAAGACTACTACGGGATGGTGAAGTTGCTGGACGAGTTCCCGCAGGTGCATCAGACGTTCAACCTGGTGCCCTCGCTGATCACGCAGATTCAGGATTATGTTTCGGGCGAGGCGCAGGACCCTTTTCTGCAGGTTGCGACGAAGCCCGCGAAAGACCTGACAGAAGGGGAGCGGCGGTTTGCGCTGGAATATTTGTTTCAGGCGAATCCGGTGAATGTAATCGGGCGCTATCCGCGGTACCGCGAACTGTGGGAGAAATTTCACGGGGCGGGGGAATCGCCGGAGCGCGCGGAGAAATATTTTCAGGCTCAGGACTTCACCGACTTGCAGGTGCTCTCGCAGATTGGGTGGTTCGACGAGTATTTTCTGGCGGAGAAAGACGTTGCGGAACTGATCCGTAAAGGCCGGAACTATACGCTCGAAGACCAGCGGTTGGTGATGGCGCGGGAGCGCGAGTTGCTCTGCCGGGTTCTGCCGGTGCATGCGGAGGCGGCAAAGAAAGGCCTGATCGAGATTTCGACTTCGCCTTTTTATCATCCCATTCTGCCGCTGGTGTGCGACACGCAGATGGGGGCGGTTTCGTCGCCGGGGCTGCCCTTGCCGCAGAACCGCTATCGCCATCCTGAGGATGCGCGCGAGCAATTGCGTGCGCGGAATGGATCTGCACCAGAAAGTGTTTGGATGCGGCCGCAAGGGGTGTGGCCGTCGGAGGGCAGCGTTTCTGAAGAGGTGTTGGCGATTGCACAGCAGCTTGGAGTGCAATGGATGGCGACCGACGAGGGCGTACTGGCGCGGAGTATGGGAACGAATTTCTCACGCGACGGTTATGGTTATCTGGATTCGGAGGGGGCGCGCCGACTGTATACAATTTATCGCTACGAGAACGGCGATACGCGGATGAATCTGCTTTTCCGCGACCACACGCTTTCCGACCTGATCGGATTCGTATATTCGGGAATGCCGCCGCAAGACGCCGCCAATAATCTCATCCATAAGATTAAGGAATCGGCGAAATCAGTCCTTGCCAATGGACAAGATGCCGTGGTCCCCATCATTCTGGATGGCGAGAATGCGTGGGAATACTACCCGCGATCGGGGCGAGAATTCTTGCGGAGATTTTATGACGCCTTGCAGAAGGATCCGGGGATGCGAAGCGGTGACGGTGACGGAGGCGATTGCGCGCCACAAGAACTCCGGTCAGCTGAAGTCGCTGGTGCCGGGGTCGTGGATCAATGCGAACTTCAACGTTTGGATTGGAGCGCCCGAGGATAACAAGGCCTGGGACTACCTGTACCACGCGCGCAATTTCTATGCGCAGGCGGCGCCGGGCGCAACCGAGGAACAACGCAAACTGGCATTTGAAGAAATCATGATCGCCGAGGGCAGCGACTGGAACTGGTGGTACGGACCGGAGCACCACTCGGCGAACGATCGCGACTTCGACGAGCTCTATCGCAAACACCTGTCGAACGTTTACCAGGCATTGGGCGGGAGCCCGCCGGATTATCTGGCGCAGCCGATCGCCGGGGGGGTGGCGCGGCCTTCGTTTACGCCGCAAAGCGCCTACATCCATCCCAGGGTCTCAGGCGACAGGGTGCGCTACTTCGAGTGGATGGGGGCGGCGTGCTACACGGCTGACCAGCGCTCGGGCGCCATGCACGGCAAGCAGTTTCTAATGGATGAAGTGTTTGCCGGGATCGACGAGAAGTATGTGTATGGGCGGTTGGATTTCGTCGGCAAAGTGCCGGAAGACGCCTTCGAAGCGGTGGTGAATCTGGAGTCGTGGGCCAACCACGCAGGCAAGCCCCGGCGCGAAATGCGGTTGGGTGCGGCGGTGGATGGAGGCCGCATGCAGTCGTGGAAAGTGACGCAGGGCGAAAAGGTGGTGGCAGATTCGACGGATGCGAAGGATGCGCGGGTGGCGCTCGACCGGAATTTTGAGTTTCGCCTGCCCCTCACGTGGCTGCTCGCGGCTCCGCTGGAAATTGACAAAGTGCGAGGGCCGAAAAGCTCGGATGTGCTGACTGTCCGGCTGCGCCTGCGCTTCAGTTTGTGGCAGAACCATCTGCCGGTCGACGCCTTGCCGGTGGAAGGATGGATCGAGCTGGAGTTGCTGACGGAAGAGGATCTGGCGGCCGTGAGCGGGTGAAGACACGTGGATAGTTGATTGCTCAGATATGTGTGGAAGCGTGCTTTGCCCAGGGCTTTGCCGCGCTTGGACGGGGCCCCTCGGTTCCCCGAGGGGCAGGCTCCGTCCCGTCCCCACGCGATCTAATTCTTGCTACTGGCCGCTGCTGGCGACGGCCACAGTCATTGTCATCGGACGGCTCAGTTCCATCACTAGCTCAGTGCCCGCGGGGAGCATCGCGGAACGGTGCTTGCCTAGCCAGTGGGTGACGGTCACGGTGGCGCCGACGGCTCCGCCAATGAGGAAGCCTTTGCCGCCGCCTGCTAGTCCACCGATAAGCATTCCGCCGCCAGTGCCCAGGCCAATTTCGGTGAGATCTTTGCCGTCGTGGCCATCGCCTTTGAACTGCCCTTCGGTGTTGACGTCGGTGCCGTGGCGGGCGTTGGTGTCGACCAGCGTGGCGTTCAGCATGAACCTGTCTCCATTCGGAAGGATGAGGTTCTCGGGGAAGATGGCGATGGTGGGCTTGCCGGCAATGCGCCGCGGTTCGTTGGTTTTCGTGACGCGGCCCTCGACGGTCGTGCCGATCGGGATCACGGTTTTTCCGTCCATCACGAGGGGCTCAGTGACTCTGGCCGAGAACGGATCTCCGGCTTTCGAACTGAAGGTTGCGAGCGTAGTTTCGAGCTTCATCTTGACGGCGGTGCCGGTGGGTAGGGCGGTTTGCGCCCACGCGAAACCTGCGATCAGGATGAGCGATGTCAGCGAAAGTGTTTTCTTCATGTTGCCTCTTACCTCCAAGATTCAATTGATCTCTTTCAAAGCTCCCAAAACTTCATCGAGCGGCGCACGATCGAGCTGGTTATCGCCGCGATAGATGTAGCGCACGATGCCGCCGCGATCGTTGTCGCGACAGTCGTCGCGACAAATCACGAGCGTGGCGGGATGTGCGATGTTAATAGCATCCGTGCTGAGTGCGTGATGGAGCCCGTAGGCTTTGGTCACGGCCCGATCCTCATCGAGCAGAAAGACGCTGGCGATGGGATGCTTCTCCAGAAATTTTCCCGGCTTCCACACGCCGTCGCGCTTTTCGGCGGCAATGAATGCCAACTGTGCTCCCGCTGCTTCAATTTCCCGTCTCCGCGACTCGAACTGAGTCATGCGTTTCACGCAGTTCGGTCACCAAGTGCCGCGCAGAAACTCGAGAATCAGCGCGCTCTGTGGAAGCAGGCCGCCGAGAGTGAATGTGCCCTCACGGTTGGCCGCTCCCAGGGAAAAGTCTGGGGCACGCGATCCGATTTCCAGAGTTTCGGTGCGGTTCTTCATGTTGAGTTCGACTCTAAGCGAGGTGGAAATCAGGAACAATAACGGATGGGGTACCGGGGGATAGACCACCGGATGATTCGCTGGGGCATGTCCCAGCGCACAGACCGGGTCGTGCCTTGTCCGATATAATTTCGCTTTGCACGCAGGAGACGCGGCAAATCACGTCTCAGATTGCTGACTACGATTAATGACGAATGTTTCTAAATCAATTCGATGAATAAAGGACGCACTTATGCCTCTTACAAGTATTGCTGATATCCGCGGACGCCAGGTGCTGGACTCGCGTGGCAATCCGACCGTTGAAGCTGAAGTTTTTCTGGATGGCGGCGCCAGCGCGCGGGCCATTGTGCCGAGTGGCGCGTCCACCGGCGAGCATGAGGCCGTGGAATTGCGTGACGGCGACAAGAGCCAGTACATGGGCAAGGGAGTTCTGAAGGCGGTTGCGAACGTCAATGGCGAGATTGCGGAAGCGCTCAGCGGGGTGGACGCGGCCGACCAGCGAACGCTCGACGCCAGGCTGATCGATCTTGATGGCACTCCCAACAAGGGACGACTGGGGGCGAATGCGATCCTGGCGGTTTCGATGGCGGCGGCTCGCGCTTCGGCCAGAGCGTTCGAAATGCCGCTTTATCGATATCTCGGCGGGGCTGCGGCGAACACGTTGCCGGTGCCGCAGATGAACATCCTCAACGGCGGCGCGCACGCCGATAACAACGTCGACTTCCAGGAGTTCATGGTGATGCCGGTGGGAGCGCCGTCGTTTTCAGAGGCGCTGCGCTGGGGCGTGGAAGTTTTCCATACGCTCAAGGGCGTGCTGAAAAAGCGCGGCTACAACACGTCGGTCGGCGACGAGGGCGGGTTTGCTCCGTCGGTGAAGTCGAATGTGGAAGCCATTGAAGTCGTGCTGGAGGCGATTCAGCAGGCGGGCTACAAGCCGGGTGAGGAGATCGCGATTGCGCTCGATCCGGCGGCCAGCGAGTTCTATCAGGACGGAAAATATGTCTTCAAGAAATCCGACAAGTCGGCAAAGAGTTCTGAAGACATGGTTCGCTATCTATGCAAAATGGGTAAAAGACTATCCCATCGTTTCGCTCGAAGACGGGCTCTCCGAAAACGACTGGGACGGCTGGGCGCTGCTGACCAAAGAACTGGGAGGCAAGATTCAGCTTGTGGCCGACGACATCTTCGTCACCAACATTGAGATCTTCGCCAAGGGCATCGAGAAGGGAATTGCCAATTCGATCTTGATCAAACTCAACCAGATTGGCACGGTCAGCGAGACGCTCGACGCGATCGACCTGGCGCGCCGCAACGGATACACGTCAGTGATCTCGCATCGTTCCGGCGAAACCGAAGACACGTTCATTGCGGACTTTGCGGTGGCGACAGGAGTGGGGCAGATCAAGACGGGGTCGGCTTCGCGCACCGACAGAATTTCCAAGTACAACCAGTTGCTGCGGATTGAAGAAGAGTTGGGCGGGGCGGCGCGGTTCTTGGGGGTGAAGGCGCTGAACTATAAGGGATAGGCGGCTGCTCCCAAACCCCGTGCTGATCCGCCTCAGTCCGGGGCCAAGTGTTTTCTGAACGATGGCAGCTAACAGCTGAGAGCTAGAACCCCATCGTGTCGTCCGCCGAAGGCCCGTAGGTCGCCGGCACCGGCTTCCCATTCAAGCGCAGATAGACGCCGAGCTGGGCGCGGTGGTGCACCAGGTGATTCAGGAACATTTGTCGGTAGGCCAGAAAGCGCGAGCCATCGAAGATGGGCTTGCCCTGAAAGCTGAGCTTCCAGTTCTCGGTCCAGGCATTATCCGGGGTGTTCTTGAGCGCGGTGCGAGCTTGGGCTGCGCCTTCGTCGAAAGCTTTGACCAGTTGCGCCGCGGACTCAAAGGGCAGAGGCTTGATACTGCTTTTTGCGAAATCAAGTTCGGGAGTTGTAAGGATCGTGAGACCAAAACCAGCCAACTGCACCACGTGAGGCGCGAGCTTGTTCAGCGGCATAGATTTGGGATGCGGCGTGAAATCCTTCTTGTCTTCTGGAACGCGTTCCAGCATCGTGCGGGTCTTCTTGATTTCTTCATCGAACTCGGTTAGGAGAAGTTCATTAATGGGCATGTTTATCCTCGACGATAGTTTTCGCAATAGTTATCTGCAATAGTATGAGATGTGCGGCCGCTGGGAGCGATTCAGTCTATCTGCGGAAGCCAAGAGCTAAGAGCCAGGAGCCTGAAGCGATTTTATGTCCCGTCCTAAACCTCTCGTTCTCGTCATTCTCGACGGCTGGGGATACCGCGCCGAAACCAAGGCCAACGCCATCGCCCTCGCGCGCAAGCCGAACTACGACCGTCTGCTGCGCGAGTATCCGAACACGCTGATTCATACCAGCGGGCCGTTTGTCGGGCTGCCCGAGGGCCAGATGGGCAATAGCGAAGTCGGCCATCTGAATATGGGCGCCGGGCGCATTGTGCATATGGACATCACACGCATCGACCTGATGATCCTGAACGGCGAATTCCTCTCGCATCCCGTGCTCGTCGAGGCGATGAAGAATGCTCGTGGTGGCGGGCGCAAGTTGCATCTGTTCGGGCTGGTGTCGGACGGCGGCGTGCACTCGCGGCAGGAGCATCTGTACGCGCTCCTGAAGATGGCCAAGCAGCAGGGAGTCGATCGCGTCTTCGTGCATGCCTTCATGGATGGCCGCGACACGCTGCCCACCAACGGCGCCGGCTATCTCGATCAACTGCAGCAGAAGATGCGCGAATATAACACCGGCAAAATCGCGACCGTCAACGGCCGTTATTACGCCATGGACCGCGACCGGCGCTGGGAGCGCATTGCCAAGGCCTACAGCGCGATGGTCGAGGGCAAAGCCGAGGGCGGCAGCTACGTCGATGCGGTGCAGGGTATGAAAGAGTCCTACAACAAAGGGGTGACCGACGAGTTTGTGGTGCCCTTCGTTTGCACGGATGGGCGCGGCGAAGCGTTGGCCAAGAAGGGCCTGGCTACAATCGGCGACGACGATTCGTGCATCTGCTTCAACTTTCGCGCGGATCGCGTGCGCGAGATCACGCGCGCGCTGTGCCGTAACAGCGGACTGAACGAGAAGGGCGGGAGCGACTTGCCGGGCGCGGCCGAACTTGATGCAACTATCCCGCGCGAGCGCGCGCCTAAGAATCTGAAGTACGTTTGCATGACGAGGTACGACAAGAACTTCGACCTGCCGGTGGTGATTCCGCCGGAGTCGATGGCGAACATCCTGGCCAATGTCATGGGCGCCCTGAACATGCGCAACCTGCGCGTGGCGGAGACAGAGAAGTATGCGCACGTGACGTACTTTTTTAACGGCGGCGTGGAGCAGCCTTTTCCGGGAGAAGAACGGGTGATGGTGCAGTCGCCGAAGGTTGCCACCTACGACCTGAAGCCGGAGATGAGCGCCGCCGGCGTCGCCGCAGCCGTTGTGAAAGCAACGAACGAGGGTGCGTTCGACGTGATCATCGTTAACTTTGCGAATGCCGATATGGTTGGACACTCGGGCAAGATTGAGCCGACCATCAAGGCGGTCGAGACGGTCGATGCCTGCCTGGGCGAGATTGAGAAAGCGGTGCGCGCCAAAGGCGGAGCCATGCTGATTACGGCCGACCACGGGAATGCTGAAATGATGATCGACCCCGTAACCGGCGGTCCGCATACAGCGCATACGACGAATCCGGTGCCGTTTATTCTGATGGCGGAAGACGCGAAGCAGTTCACCCTGAAGCCGAATGGTTCGCTGCGAGACATCTCGCCGACGATGCTCGGAATCCTGGGGATTACTGAACCTAAAGAAATGACGGGTGCAGACTTGCGGGTGAGAAATCGGGTGATCGGGTGATCGGGCCATCTAAGATCAACATCGGGCGCTTATGGGACAGCTTTCAAGTGACTTCTTTCCGAGGCCAACGAACTTCTTGCAATCTTCGCCGCGTCCCAAAGGACGGCGCGCAGTTGATTTTAGATGACCCGATCACCCGATGACCCGATCACCGATGGGCCGATCCGCAATCACACGATGCGCAAGCTTCTGATTTGCGTTCGCCATCCTTTTGACCAGTGGAACGCTCCCTTGTGGTTTTCCGAGCGATTGCGGCGGGATTTCCCGCAACTCAATGTTGTTCATCTTCCCGATTACAAGCGGGTGGATGAAGAGATCGTCGATGCTGAAATAGTCGTGGCCTGGTCGATCCGTCCGGAGCAGATCGGGACGGCAAAGAAACTGCGATGGATTCACTCTCCGGCGGCGGCGGTTCATCAGTTGATGTTTCCGGAACTCGTCCAGAGCGAGATTGTTCTCACCAACGCGCGCGCAGTGCATGGGCCGGTGGTGGCGGAGCACGTCATTGCGTTCATCTTTGCGCTGGCCAAGAAAATTCCGGACTCGGTGCGGTTGCAGGCGAAGCACGTTTGGGGGCAGCAGATCCTGTGGGACGAACTGCCTCGAATCCGAGAAGTTGTGGGCGCAACCGTCGGCATGGTAGGCCTTGGCAGCATTGGACGCGCGGTCGCGAAGAGCGCGAAGGGCCTGGGCATGCGGGTAATCGCGGTGCGCGAGCATCCGGAGAAGGGAAGTGAAGGCGCGGACGCTGTGTTGGGGCCAGCGCAAATCGACGAAGTGTTTCGCCAGGCGGATTACATCGTGCTGGCGGCGCCGGTTACGGACAGCACAAAGGCTGTTGCGAACGCCGAACGCCTGGCGCTCATGAAAGCGGATGCCTGCCTGATCAACGTCGGTCGCGGGCCATTGGTGGATGAGGCAGCGCTCGCCGCGGCGCTCGGTGAGAAGAAAATTGGCGGTGCGGCGCTCGATGTGTTTCCGAAAGAGCCGCTTCCCGCCGACTCGCCGCTGTGGGACGTGCCCAATCTGCTGATCACTCCACACACGGCGGCGCTGACCGACAAGTTATGGGAGCGGCATTATGCGCTGTTCTCGGACAATCTCCGGCGGTATCTTGCCGGGCAGCCGCTGTCGGCGGTGGTGGACAAACACAAAGGCTACTGACTTAGATACTTGGAGCACCGGCTCGGTGGTGGTGCAGTTTGAGAATCGCCGTCCCTCAGCGGCTAAAGCCGCAATGAAAATACGACGTTTACGGCGCGGCTGAAGCCGTGCCCTTTCAAAACCGAACTCAAACGGCACCACTACCATCTTTGACAAATAATGAAGATGGGTTACCGCGTATCGATCCCAAATCCGATAACCGCAGTTACTTCAACCGGCTCCTCCCCGCGAAATGCGGGACGGAATTTCCACTTGGACAATGCAGCCAGGATTTTCGAGGTAGACTCGGGCACCCCCGGTTCCAGCACTCTCAGGTCTTTCAGAACTCCCGTTCGATCAAGGGTGCAGGCGAACAACACGTACGCGGGCCGCAGGCCATCGGGAAGGTCTTTGCGGAGAGGCTCGGGCTCGCTTAACGCTACGCGGGAAGGATGCGTGGCGGAAGCCGGATCGGAGTATTGCATCACGGCTGTTCCCAGCGAGGTTTCGATGTAGATGGAATAGTTGTCGCCCTTTAACCGATCGTAGTAGGGCAACACTCCACCCGAGCGCGCCGTCGCCATCACCGTAACTCCGGATCTTTTGTGGTCATTTACCGAGGAATGTCCGGGGCCCGTACCTGGGGCGTCGCCGCCGGGAGATCCGAAACTGGGCAGGTTGACGGTGGTTGTGCCGCCCTCCACGGATACGCCGGGCAAGGCGGGCGTGCCGTTGGTGCCATTTCCCGCGCCACCAGGGCCGGGATAGGGCGAAATGCCTCCACGCGCGTTGGGATCGGAGCCGCGCCCCGTGCCTTCTCTGCCCGCGCCTGACCCTTCCCCTTCCAAGCCGCTGCCGGGGCCATTGCCTTTGCCGATGCCCGTTCCGATGCCGCTTCCGCCAAGACCGCTTTTCGCTCTACCGCTGGGCGACATGGCGAGAGCGCCGGCTCCGCTAGAGTTCGGTACTCCAACTTTGGTTCCCGGTTCGCTGGAGATGACGACGCCGGAGCCGGCAGCGTTGCCTCCAGTGTTAGTCGGTGGAGCTACGGAGGAACCCAGGTCGAGCGGACCGCCGGCACCAGTGCCCTTGTTTCCTCGTCCGCTGCCAGAGAGAGCTTTGCCGCCGCCCAGGCCCGGCGGAGGTGGCACAACGTTGGCGTCGCCGAGGAGCGCGCCTGCGGGCTGACTGGAGCGTCCGCCGCTTTGCTGAGAACCGTGGCTGTCGATGCTGGCTGGAGGTGGCACAACCTGGGGCGTAAAGGCACCAACGCCAGATCTTGCGAGTGACCCTCCGCCAGATGCAGTGGGTGGCGGTGGAACGGGCTTGGCGCGCAAGTCGCCGGTCGCGGAGCTGCCCCAGCTGTTGAGATCGCGGCTGACTTGTGACGGCGGCGGCGCCACAACCGCGGGGGCAGGCAACTGCAGCTTGGGAGTGGACGAGACCTCGCGCTGGGGCGCGGAAACTGGCGGAGCAACCACGTCGACGGTTTGCGTCAGTGGCACACGAGAGCTGGCCAAGTCACGCTGCGCGTCCTGCGGAGGCGGTGCGATAACGGTGGGCGCGAGCGGGGTTGCGATGCGCATTTTGTCGCGCGAGACATTCGGCGCGGGTGGGATGATGCTGGGGGTCAGCATGTCCGACCTGCGGCTTGCCGCTGAGTTTAGTTCCGGCGAAGGCGGCGCCACGCTCATTGCAGGAAGAGTTGGTGCCGTGAGACTGGAACGCAGGCCTTCAGCCGGAGGCGGTCCGGGATTGGGTTTGAAGGCGAGCAGATTGGCGACTGCGGAATCCGAGTGAGGCAGATTTACCTTGGGAGCATCCACAACCTTCTCGCTGGGCTTGTCGCCGCGCGCTACGCGGAGGGTTTGCGTGCGGTGGTGGGCTTGGTGGCCGCCGGCGCGTCCGGACTTACCGGACTGCGCTCCGCCTCGGTCTTGGGTTTGCGGCAGTTCGTCACCGGAGTAATAGATGACGTCCCATTGCGGACGAGTTGGAGGAAGCGGCATCTCAAGACTGGCAAAGCGTTCGGGGAGCACGATGACCGCGATCAGCAGAAGGAATTCGAGCAGCCAGCTGACAAGCATGCCACGATAAGGGAACATGCCAACGGGCGCTTCTCCGGCCAAGCGCTTCGGAGGGCGGGTGAGCGCCGGATGCAAGGCAGACTTGAACTCTTCCCATCGGGACGACCATTCCACCAGCAGGCGCGGCGGTTCGGGCCACTGGGTGATAGTTTCGGAAATGGTGTCAACCTCGGACATTAAGTTTTGGACTGCGTCAATTTCTGGGGAGCTCCTATTAGTGTAGTGTGCCAGAAGGAGTCACAGATTTTCGCGGTAACTTCGGTGTTTTTTGGTGTCTTTTTTCTCTCGGATTGGAACGTAGTTTCTTGGAGATTATCACAATTCCATAGTCGGCAAAGCATGGTTGGCGAAGATTGCCAACTTGGGTACGCCCCCTCCCCACCGGTCTTTTGGAATCATTGACTTAGGGGAAATTCGGGTAGTGCACTAATTCCGAGTTGCGAGGCTTCCCAGGTTAGCGCCCAAAGAGCGGGCGCGAACCTGGGGCACCTTGCATCGGTACTAGGTACGGTCCGCTACTTCTTTTCGTAGACAAGCGTACCTTTGTCAGTTGGCCGACCTGGATCCCACCAGGAGTAGGTGATGACTCTTCCATCGTTACTCACTCTTAGGGATTCTTGAGTGAGGACTTTGCCATTGCGCTTCGTCAGGGTGAAGATCTCGCGTCGTCCAACCAGCCGTACCGTGTAGGTTACCCCCTCTGGAGCGTGAGACCCACGCACCGCGAACTGGCTGCGGTCATAGAGAGCAAAACCAAAATTAATCGGCAAGTCTGATCCTTCAACAGCAAGTGGGATCAAGTTTGCTCCCCCCGCACCCAGCGGTTTCGGTGGAGTAGGGGTCCTTCGACTCCGCAGATCGATTCGCTTCGCGCATCGGTCTGCTCCGCTCAGGATGACTCGGCGGAAGAGCTACACAGGTTAGCGGCCAACGAACGGGCGCGAACCTGGTTCAGGCGGCCTCGGTGTGAAGAGGCTCTTCGAGAAAAATATCCACATGGTCGCCGAGCGCGGTTAGGGACTCGTGGACAACGCCCGCAGGAACCTCAAGCACCGACGCGGCCTGGACGCGAATGGCTGCCAACCGCCAGGGCTTGAGGCTCTCTTCAATGTGGATGACAATTCGTTCCCGGTCAAGGTAAACGGCGTCGATCGGAAAACGCATGGCGAAAGTGTGGATGCCGTGGGAGGGGTTGATCCACAGTCCCTGTCCGCGGGAGAAACGGGAGGAGTCGGTGGCCATGAGGCCGCGAAAGCGCGACCAGTGGGTGCGTGCGATCAGAAGATCGGTCGCGAGATAGGTGGTGCGTGTACGGTTAAAAGCGTATCCCTTGGGCCGAGTCATTGAGTCATTGAGTCATTGACTCACCGTTTTCCAGCAACCGGCATGAAAATATGCAACAACTGAATTACAGCCGGGCCGACGGTGACGAAAATCAGGGAGGGCATGACAAAGAGCACGAGGGGAATGATCATTTTGACGGTGGTCTTGGCGGCCTGTTCTTCGGCGCGCTGGCGGCGCTCGGTGCGCAGGGAATCGGAATGCACGCGCAAGGCCTGAGCCACGCTGGTTCCGAAGCGGTCGGTTTGAATCAGGGTGGCGACCAGGGAGCGAATGTCATCGACGCCGGTGCGCTCGGCGAGATTGCGGAGCGCCTCGACGCGCGGTTTTCCGGCGCGGGTTTCGAGATCGAAAAGGTGGAATTCGCCGCTCAGTTCGGGGTGCGCGGTGCGCAGATCCTCGCCCACTCGCATCATCGCCTGATCGAGAGACAAGCCCGCTTCCACGCAGATCACAGTCAAATCGAGTCCATCGGGAAGGCCGAGGCGGAGGCGGCGCTGCCTTTCCGTCACCTTCTTTTTCAGCAAGAATCGCGGGATAAAAAAGCCGAATGCGGTCACACCCAAGAGCAGCAGGGGCGAACCGAATCCGGTAAACGCAAAAACCGCGAAGAAGGAAAGGGCAGCGAACAGGACACGCAACCCACGATAGATGGTAACGTGCTGGGGATTGCGATATCCCGCCTGGATCAGCCAGGCCTTGGTTTGCGAAACGTTGGCGGAGGAGGACGGCAAGGCGCGGCTCAGCGGATCGAGAGCCTGCTGCATGCGTTCGCGGATGGCGGGTTTAACCTGGGCTTTGGGGCGCTGCCAGCCGATTTCACGCAGGCGGGAGCCGAGCACCGACGAGGGCACAACCGCGGCCGCTCCAAATGCGAACACGATCACCACGATGGTGAGAAACACGAAAATGGTAACTGCCAGCACCATGAATTCAGACCTGTATCCTGATAATTCTGCGAATGACAAAATAGCCCATTGTTTGCAGAGTAATGCCTCCGACGATCAAGGCGTGCCCCAACGGGTCGGTGAAAAGCGGTTGAATGAACCCCGGGTTGATCATGAGCATGAGGACCACAATCGTGGGGGGCAGAGCCATGAGCAAGGCCATGGTGAGGCGTCCCTGGGCGGTGTGGACGCGAACCTGGCGCAGGATCTTGAAGCGTTCGCGTATGACATAAGAGAGGTTGTCAAGAATCTCAGCGAGGTTGCCGCCGGTTTCGCGTTGCAACATTACCGCCGTCACGAAGAACTTCACGTCGACCAGGGGAACACGGTCGGCCAGGTTGAGCAGGGCGTCGCGTACCGGGAGCCCGAATTTCTGTTCTTCGTAGAGCTGACGGAATTCTCCGGCAACGGGTTCGGCAACTTCGTTGGCAATCATTTCTAGGGCGGTGGTGAATGCGTGTCCGGCGCGAACGGCGCGGGCGAGGGTATCGATGGTCTCGGGAAACTTCTCCTCAAATTTGGCGAAGCGCTTGGTCCGCATATGCGAGGCATACGCGTAGGGGATGAAAAACCCGAGCAGGGCGCCCACCCAGCCGAAAATCATGTTTCCGCCGGCGATGAACGCGATGACGGCGAGTCCCAGGGCGGACACGGCGCACAGCATGAGGAAGTTTCCGGCGCGAACATCCAAGCTTCCCTGAGCCAGCATTTTTTGCAGCAGCGAAACTCGTGCCGAGCGGCGCAGAAAGGTGTCGAAAGCCGGGATGCGGCTGAGCACTTCGTCGCGAAGCAGAGCCACTTCGGGCGCGGCTTGCTCGGCTGGTTTCTGAACGGTGGCGAGGCGATCGCGGAGAACGCGGGCCTGGGCCTTGCGCTGATCGAACAAAGACATGCCGGCAAAGACCGCCAGCGTGACCACGACGAATACCAGCAAGGCGATAAAGAACGACATCCGCTAGACCTCCATCCGGGACTCGAAGAGCGCGGTACTCAGGCGGCAACCGGCAGTGGCGAGGCGCTCGGCGAAATGCGGCGGGTGGCCGGTGGAATGGAAGATGCCGCGCACCTTTCCGCTCTCGTCAATGCCGCTACGGTCAAAAACGAAAACGTCCTGCAGCGTGATCATCTCTCCGTCCATTCCCGTGACCTCGGAGACCGTGATTATCTTGCGCGAACCGTCGGAGAGACGCGCGACCTGGACGACGGCATGGACAGCGTTGGCGATCTGCTGGCGAATCGCACGCTCGGGAATGTTGAGATTGGCCATGGAAACCATATTTTCGATGCGAGCCAGGGCGTCGCGCGGGGAGTTGGCGTGGACGGTGGTGAGCGAACCCTCGTGACCGGTATTCATGGCCTGGAGCATGTCGAAGGCTTCTTCGCCGCGCACCTCGCCTACCACAATGCGATCGGGACGCATACGCAGGCTGTTAATGACAAGCTGGCGCATGCGGACCGAGCCCTTGCCTTCGATATTCGGAGGGCGGGTTTCGAGACGGACCACGTGTTCCTGCTTGAGCTGCAATTCGGCTGCGTCTTCGATGGTTACGATGCGCTCGGAATTCGGGATGTATCCGGAAAGAACATTGAGGACGGTGGTTTTGCCGGCGCCCGTTCCCCCCGAAATGATGATGTTCAGGCGGCCCTTGACCATGGCCGAGAGCAGTTCCAGCATGGGTCCGGTCATGGTCTTGTTGTCGATCATGTTGCGTGCGGTGAGCGGGTCGCGACCAAAGCGGCGGATGGAGAGGCAGGCGCCGTCGAGCGCCAGGGGCGGAATAATGGCGTTGACGCGCGAGCCATCCTGCAGGCGGGCATCGACCATGGGCGAGGACTCATCGACGCGGCGCCCGATGCGGGACACGATGCGGTCGATGATCTGCATCAAGTGCTGGTTGTCCTTGAACGACAAGCCGGTGATTTCAAGCTTGCCGGCGCGTTCGATGTACACGCGGTCGAAGCGGTTGACGAGAATATCGGAAATGGTGGGATCTTTGAGGAGCGGCTCGAGCGGGCCCAGGCCAAAGATTTCGTCGAGGATCTCGCGCGACAACTGCTCGCGTTCGGCGAAACTGAGAGGAACCGCCTCGCTGTTCACTGAACTGCGAATCAGGACGAGAACTTCTTCGCGCGCCGAATCTCCGGTCGAGCGACCGAGTTTTTCCAGGTCGAGGCGATCGAGGATCTTGCGGTGCAAATCCGCCTTGACCTGCTGATACTCGCTCCGTTCGAAAACTTGCAGATTGGCCATGTATTTTAGCTCTCAGCTCTCAGGTCTCAGCTCTCAGGTCCTCGACTATTGGCTATTCGTTCTTGGCGACTGAGCCAAGACTGAGAGCTGACAGCTGAGAGCTGAGAGCTAATCTACACCGTCTTAAACAACGACCAGGCCGTGCGTTTCAGTTCCAAATCGTCCTTGGTCAAGTATTCCGCGAGCCCGGAAATGGAGCGGGCAATTTCAGTGGTTCCCTGCTGCATCAAGGGAACGCCGCGATCGATCGCGGTCGAGACCGCGAAGTACTGATTGGGGATTCGCCAGAGCACCGGCGCCCCGATGGCAGCCTCGGTCTCCGCTTCATTGAAGCCCGCGACCTTGCGATAACGGTTCAAGACCAAGGCAAAGCGGTCGCGTGAGCCGCTCTCGCCCAGATACTGGGCCACTCGCCCGGCACCCCATAGGGACGCGACATCGGCGTGGGCGACGAGCAGAATTTTCTCGGACAGGTTGCAGACCAGGCGAGTGGCGCTGTCGAGCCGGGAGGAAGCGTCCACGACGATGTAGTGAAACACGCCGACCATGGTGTCAAAGAGGCGGGCAAAATCGGAAGCGGAGGGCTCGATAGCGGTGGGAATCGCGGCGCCGGCCAGCAACTGCAAGCCGTGATCGTGACGAACCATGAAGCTGTCGAGCAGGGACGAGTCCAGGCGATGCAGATTCGTGATGGCGTCGGAGATGGTGAATGTAGGCTTGAGATTAAGATGCAGGGCGCAGTGACCCAGCGGCGCCAGGTCTATGAGCGCCGTGCTGTGATGAAGCGACTGCAAGGCCAGAGCGAGATTGACGGCGACCGTGGTGGCGCCGCTGCCGCCTTTGGCGTTCACGACCGCGAACACCTTTCCCCGCGAACTTTCGCGCCCGGGCTTGCGGCGGGTTGCCGTCAGGCGGACGAAGGCTTCCAGCAAATCGGTGGTGGTGGTGGGGCGCTCAATGTATTCGCGCACCCCCGCCCGCATGGCACTGATAATCAACTGCGGTTGAGTCATGGCGCCGACAACGAACATGGCTGTATCGGGAAGTTCCTGGTGCAGCAGCTCCACGGCTCGTAGCGCCGAGGTGACGCCATCGCTGGCGATATCCACCAGAATCACGTCGGGTGCAAAGGCTTGAGTTCTGCGGATGACCGGGTCGTTGGCGGCCAGAGGCAGAGTGGGGTTACTGCAGACAGTACGGGCTACGCTGGTGCCATCCACCAAAACCTGAAGCACCGCGCGCTGGTCATTGTCCGTGGCGAACACGGCTACTGTCAATTCCGGCATGACTCGTTCCCCACCCCGATCGGGTCATCTGACCATCGGGCCAGCTGAACCCGATCACCCGATGATTCGATCACCCGATTCTACTTGCTGCCTCCGGACTTCTTGCCATCGAACTTGCCCTTGTCCAAATTCGGCACCGGCATCGACGGACCCTTCGGCGCTTCGACACTGGGCGAAATCCGGTGCACCGTGCACAAAACCATCAACTCCGAGTTGCTCTTTTGGGCGCTTTTGCTTTTGAAGAAATTTCCGAGGATCGGAATATCGCCCAGTCCGGGAATCTTGTTGGCAACATTGGTGACCCGGTTATCCATCAGGCCGGCGATGACGAAGCTCTGGCCATCTTGCAGTTCGAATTCTGTATCCGCCTTGCGCGTGCTGATGGCGGGTATGGTAGTTCCGGCAACCGTGACGGCGTCCGCGAAATCCAGCGTACTCACCTCGGGAGCGACGTGCAGGTGAATGCTGCCGTTCGGCTGAATCACGGGGGTGAACTTGAGGCGAACGCCAAACTCGCGAAACTGAATCGTGACGGTTGCAATGCCGCTGGCGTTTTGCTGCGCGACGGGAAAGGGAAATTCTCCTCCGGCCAGGAAACTGGCTTCCTTGCCATTGACCGCGATGAGGTTGGGCTCGGCCAGAATCTGCAAAAGATTCTGTGTCTTAAGGGCCTCGATCACTGCGCCCAGATGGACCTGAGGGTTAAAGAAAAACATGTTGAGCAGGTTCGATACCGTGGTCGTCGCAGTCGTTCCGATGGTACTGGTGGGAGTCGGGCCGCCAATCGTACTCGTAATGGGTGAGGTGGTGACTCCTCCGAACTGGCCGGTGGTCGTGCTGCCGATGGTATTTCCCACGCCGGTGGTAAGAAGGTTGAAGCCTATTTGGGTCAGAGCCGAACGATCCACTTCAGCAAATTTGACTTCCAGAAGCACTTCCTCTGCCCCGACTGGGCCAAACGTCAGCACGTTCACGACATTCTTGGAATACGCCGAGGCCAGTGCGCCCGCATGCTTGGAGACGTCCTCGTTGGTTACGTGGCCAGAGATAACAATCGCGTTACGTGAGGGTGTCACGCTGATCTGCTCATTCGGGAACAGGCGATGCATTTCTTCCGAAGCCGCGGTGATATCGACATCCACCCGAAGATCGAAGCTCCGAGAACGCTCCAGTTCGTCCCAGATCAGCAGTGAAACCTCGCCCGGAGCGAGTCCGTTGACCAGAACCTGGGTGGGCGTGACGACCAGCGCGTCGGCCACTGAAGGGTCGGTTACCGAGACGCGCTTCAGTCTTTCAGTCGTGTTAATCAGGAGGGACTTACCCACCATCACGCGCAACGGGGCTGCACCCGCGGTAACGCCCTGGCCGGGTGCAGACGCGGCTGTGGTGGCCGATTGCGCGGCTGGCGCATTGTCCTGGTTCTGAGAATCATGATTCGGAGAAGAAGTGGAAGCCGTTGCCGGAGCGGCCGGCGGATTGCCGTCGGGAGCAACGGTACGCGCGAGCGCCCTGGTTGTGAATATGGTTGCCGCACCGAGAAGTACAACGGCTGCGACGAGCGTAAGAACTTTCATGAATTCGCACCTCTGCGAGGATGCACGAGCATGAGCGGACGCGAATCGTTGCGATATTGTGGGTTCAAAACTTGCTGGTTTCATCCCGTTTGCTGCCGCGGATCATTTCTACCGTATAGGGTGCCGGCGCTGCTGGAGGCGCCGCACTTTTCGCTACTGCTTTGTGGACTTTGGGCTTGGACTCGGTCGCCGCGGGTTTCTCGCCCAGGTACAGCGAACTTGTCCGGGTCGCGCCGATGCCTCCCTTTTTCGTGTCCAGTGGATTCCGCAAAGAGAGCTGAATCCGTCCTTCCTGCGAAACCAGCGCCAGTTTCTGCGCGTCGTCCGGAGAAACCAGCAGCGTAATCACCGGGGCGGCTTGCGCATCTGCGGAAGCGGTCCGGTCCAGGCTCTTGCCCACGGCGATGACGGCGACGTTTTCGAGGACGGTGGTGGTTTGACGCTCGTTGCCGCTGCCTTGCGTACCCGTAGCCAGCACATCCACGCGCGTGCCCGGTTGCACGAAGCCGGCTACCGAAACCACATCGTTGACACGTACTGAAACTGCGCGCATTCCCTGCGGGATCAACGAGGGCAGGCCGGCTCCAGCGTTTAGCGCCGCCAGCTTGCTGGGCAGAATAAACTCGCCTTTGCTTACCGGCAGAACTGCACCGCGGCCCAGGACCTTCGAAGTCGCGGAGAAAGCCCCGGGTGGAACCGCGGACGGCGGGAGAGTGACGACCTTGACATCTTGAGGTTCCAACTTGGCTCCGACCTGAATATCGTCGGCAGCGACGACGACCGGCACTGCGCCCGCATTGCTGGCTGAGCCCGCAAAGGTTCGCAGCCGGTTATAGACGGTAAAGGCGACGAGCAGGCCGACCGCGAGCGCCAAGCCCCCGATCATCAACAAGCGGCTTCGATTCATTCCTCTCCTTCCGGATAACTCCGGACTCATTAGTCGCCACGGCGGACTTAAGTATTTCCGCGAGCGACGTACTCCTAGACGTACTCCTAGAGGTGGCGGCCTACTGGCTAATTGAGCTGGCTACCTGCGAAAATACGTTGTTGGCATTGCCGCCGATCAGACGGACG
Organism: uncultured Acidobacteriaceae bacterium; assembly: GCA_963779995.1. Lineage (GTDB taxonomy): Bacteria > Acidobacteriota > Terriglobia > Terriglobales > Acidobacteriaceae > Acidiflorens. The sequence goes on from CAVZZY010000009.1 coordinate 228,254, forward strand.
GTGCCGATGACGATCACCAAAATTACGGCTAGCATTACAGCGTATTCTGCGATGTCCTGCCCTTCCGCATTGCGCCACAAGAGCTTAGCCAGATCTGTCATTCTAGACTCCTTCGAGCTTACTGCCGGGAACTCCGAATCCGGGACAACCGTGGGACCAGTCCCCATGCGCTAGTTTCGCAGATTCGGGACGGCTCTGGGAAACATTTTTTCACTTTCGTAACTATCTGATGCCGGGTGTTTTGCTGGCCCCTGGAAAGGATCGGCATTTCCCATGGCGGGGTGCGTTCGGACCAGCGTTCGGGCTGGCGTTCGGACTGGCGTTTGGACCAGGATGACCGCCTTGGAGTCGCGGAATGCAACATGCCAATTAGCGTCGAGCAGGAGGGCCTGCGCCAGCGCGCAGGAGGGGGGCACAAGCACCGCCTCCACCTTCCAGTTGTCAAGAACGTCTCGCCAGCCGGTCCGGAGCTGGACGGCGGTCTCAAACTGTCGGAGGAGGTCTTCGCTCCGGAGATCGGCGCCATAGAGGTCCGCTCGGCCATCCACGAATACGCGATATTCGGGATAGAGCTTCCAGATCGCATAGCCTCCCCAGTCGTAGTAAACAAAGATCTTCCGGGGTTGGTCGCTGCCCCGCAAGAACGCAACTGCTTGTTCGGGAAACTGCTCCGCCTCGCGAGCCTCTTGGTTGCGGGCAAGAGTGACCCACTTCACCAATGCAAGGACAGCCATCAGCACGAGAACAGCCCCGTTAAAGAGTGGCCGGAACCGCGTGGAGATTGGATGCTGCTGCGCGACTGCCTGGGGCGCTGAAGCCCCCGGGAGAGATGCGGCGATCACCGGTATCGCCAGCAAAACGAAAATTGGAATGTGGCGGACAGCGTCCAGAGCGGCGAAAGAGGTAAGGAGCAGGGGCACGATCACACGCCCTTTAGGCTGCGATCGGGAACTGGCGAGTGCGGTCATGAGGAGCAGCCATACCAGTAAAAATGGCCGATAGAGCCATTCATGAAAATCCGGCGAGAACCACTCGACAATAAACGACCGCATCGCGGGCGATCGTAAGGTATCGAAAGGATAACGATACAGTTGCGCGCCGCTGGGGTTGATGGGCACGAGAGCCAAACAAGCCAGCAGAACGAGCAGCACCCAAAGAAGCATGGGGCGGGCGTCCTGCCAAGGCGTGTTGCCGACGGAGATCTCCAAGATCAGGCCGACACCATAGGCCGACAACAACGCGAGGCCGAGCGCGAATCCGGCGTGCAGATTCAGCCAGAGGAGAAATAGCGGCGGTATCCAGAGCAGCAGCCGGGGCCGGGCTTTTTTCGTTTCTGTACCAGCTTCGAGTTTTGTGCCACCTTCGAGCAGCCATAGAAGCAGGCTAGCGAGCGTAAAGGTGAACATCTGCGGCCGCACGCCCCAGGAGGGAGCCGACGCTAGAGCGCCGACGACCGTCGCTGCAGCGGCCCAGTGTTTCTTTCCAGGGCAGCGCAGATAGAGCAGCATAAAGCCAGCCGTCGTAACGATCGCGGAGAAGACAATCAGCGCGGTGGCTCCGAGATGTTTCCAGAGTTCGTAAAACACGACGTCCGACAACCACTCATGCGACACCCACGCGTGCCCAGCGCGAGTGAAGGAAAAAGGGTCGGAGTGCGGGACGTGACCGGTTTCCACGATCCACTGGCCGGTGCGCAGATGCCACCAGAGATCGGGATCGACCGCATTGCGCGCCGTCATGGCCAGGAGGCCAAGAAACAGGATCGCGGCGAATGCGGACTGCGTGTTGCCCAGCGCTTGGAGGATTCGTCGCATCGTGACTCGCGATTATAGAATGCGCGCGGTTCTGGCACGGATGTGTTTTGCGGAATGAAGACAACAGAATGTGGATAGAATAGGCATTCCATTGGAACCATGCCCCTTACACCGAGACTGCGCAGCTGGTTGCTAGTAACAGCACTTCTGTGGATGGCGGTTATTAACGGCGCCATGTTATGGAACACGCGAGTCGCAATACGCCAGGGCTACGGCGATTTTTCCTCGTTTTACACGGCCGGTGTTCTGGTTCGCAGGGGACTGGGTTCCGAACTCTACAATCCCGCCGCCCAGTGGGAAGTACAGCAGGAATTTGCGTCCGGTGTAGAAATTCGCCGAGGCCCTCTGCCTTACATTCGGCCGCCGTTCGAAGCTTTATTGTTTTCGCTGTTCGCCACTTGGCCTTATGCCATAGCTCTGCTCGTCTGGACAGGCCTCAAACTTGCTCTTCTCTCGGCGATTCCGTTTGTCGTGGTGCGCGGCAGATGTTGGAAAGAACCTTTCCCACGTTGGGCGACGGTTCTTCTCGTCCTCGGTACATTTCCGGAGTTTATGGATCTGCTCATGGGCCAGGATGCGCCACTCCTTGCCTTCTTGTTCGCGATTGCTTTCCGGCAGCTTTCAAAGCACAGAGATGCGGGCGCGGGTTTCACTCTCGGTCTGGCACTGTTCAAATTCCACTTGGTGATACCTTTTGTGGTCGCGCTCTCGATCGCCGGCCGCAAACGAGTTTTGCCAGGCTTTGCAACATCCGCCTGCGCTGTCTTTGCCGCTTCCGCTGCCATCGTTGGCTGGAAAGGCTTGTTAAAGTACCCCAGCTATTTGCTGGCTTTGAACCAGGCAACGGGCGTGGGACTGATCACGCCTGGAAATCAGATGAATCTTCGTGGGCTGCTCATTTTTGTGGTCGGTCGCGTACCCTATCCCGGAGGTGTCCATTGGGTGTTGGCGCCCGTCGCGCTCGCGGCCATTGTGGCCGCAGGTCTGCTTTGGCGAAAAGCGGGAGATCGCTTATTGGCGGAGGGGTTTGGGCTGGCGACCATTGTCGCCATCATCACCAGCTATTATTCCTACGAATACGATCTGCTCTTGCTGATCGTCCCCCTGCTCGCGATGCGTACCCGGCCTGATGACGCTCCCAAAGCAGATGGAGCGACTCGATATCTGGAAACAATCGGCATGCTGCTTCTGCTGCTTACGCCCGTGTATTGGTTCACAAGAGTGCAACTTCAAGCCGAATGCCTGATGACGCTACCACTGCTGTCCGTGGGCGTTGCCTTGGCGCGCAGGCTGAGCCATGCGGGCGCGGAAACGGGGTCGGAGCGAAGGGCGCCGATACCGGACGGGCCAGGATGACCACTGTCAAACGAATGGCGGCCTCTCCGGTGTTTATTTTTGGAGCGGCGCTCGCTACGCGCCTAGCCAGCGCAACCTACATTCTCTCCAACAGATTCGGGACTCAACTGCTCTTTATGGGGAATGAGCCGTCGCATATTGCAGCGGCCTTAGCCGCTGGCCTGGGCTTCTCGTCACCCTATGCCGGTGCACCGACCGCGCCAACCGCTCAGCAGCCTCCTCTATATCCCTTGATGTTGGCTGGCATATTTAAGCTGTTCGGAATCTGTACGGCGACATCGGCATGGACGGCAGTGTTAGTGAATGTTTTAGCTGGTGCCGTCACCGCGGTGTTGCTTTACCACGTGGGGAGACTCCACTTTGGCGAAACGGGTGGCATTTTGGCGGCGTGGCTCTGGGTGCTGCCCTGGATGTACCAAACGAACGCATTCTCCGTGAGCCTGACGCCCGCATACTTGGCAGCCTCAGGGTTGACCTTTCTATTCTTGTGGGTTCCGAAAAGACTCGAAGGGAACCGCAGCTGGTTGGTTCTCGGCATCTATTCGGGGCTGCTCGTTCTCCTTCAGCCGGCTCTTCTGACCGTGGTCTTGGTTTACGGAGGCTGGCTCGCGGTTTCGAAAGGGTCCTCACCGCGAATCTTGATCGGCTTGGCCGGACTTCTACTGACACTGGCCCCTTGGACGGTAAGAAACTACGTCACATTCGAGCGCTTCATTCCTCTTCGCGATAATCTTGGTTTGGAACTTTGGCTGGGAAACCGGCCTGGAATGCAGGGAACAGTCGACTTTTCCGGTGATTTTCCCGACACCGATCCCAGTAACTACGCGCGGCTTGGCGAACTACGCTTCATGGATGGAAAACTTGACGCATCCAGGAAGTTCATCCTGAGTGACCCCGTGGCCTTTATCGGGCGCGTACTCCGGCGTATGGTGAATTTTTGGTACTTTCCTTATCCTTTTCCGTGGATTGCAGTCTCGATCCTGGGATGGCTCGGAGCAACGTGGGCAATACGAAAAGACAGAAATGGATGGGTCTGGCTGCTCATGCTGGCGGTTTTTCCCCTGGTGTATTATGTTACCCACAACTTTCCCACTTACCGGCATCCGATAGAACCGCTCGTGGTCTTGCTGGGCGCAAACGCCATCGTCGAAATCGTCGCTCAGGCCAAGAAGGCCGTCGCAACAAAGAAATTTTCGATTGGACGATAAATGTCACCGAAGGGTTGTAATATCCAGGGGCCCTTAGATCGGCGATGAGGTCCGGCATTTTCCATAAATCGTTCTGGCTGTTTCTCGCGGCTGCGGTCTGCGCGATGGGCATGTGGACCTACGCTGACCGTGTGCTGATTCCGCATCAGATCACCGACGCAGCGGCGCATGGCAGTCCGCGCGGAAATTTTTCCGACCTCTATCCTCGTTGGATCGGGGCTCGGGAACTTCTCCTGTATGGCCGAGACCCTTACAGGGCGGAAGTCACGCGCCAAATTCAAGCCGGATACTATGGCCGTCCCCTCGATCCTTCCCGTCCCGCAGACCCGAAAGACCAGCAAGCATTCGCTTATCCTGTATACGTCGTTTTTTATTTGGCGCCTGCACTTCATCTTGGCTTTGGCGTCGTCCAAAGAGCATTTTTCTGGATTTTGGTCGGCATGACGTTGGCCAGCGTTCCTCTCTGGCTTCGCGCGTTGGGTTGGACGGTCGCTCCCTTGGTTCAGGCTGCCATGCTGGCCCTGACCCTGGGCAGCATGGCGGTTCTGCAGGGACTGAAACTTCAACAACTCAGTCTGTTCGTTGCCGCCATGTGCGCCGGGTCAATGGCGCTGCTGGCCGCAGGACGCCTGATTCCCGCCGGAATTCTGCTGGCTTTGGCGACCATCAAGCCGCAGCTTGTGTTGCCGCTGGTGCTGTGGCTCGGTATTTGGACCATCGGCGACCTGAAGCACCGATACCGGTGGGCTGCATCATTTCTGACGGTAACGTTTGTGTTCTGCGCCGCTTCGGAGTGGTTTCTGCCGCACTGGATCGGGCGCTTCTGGCATGCGGCTGGCGCCTACCTGCAATACACACAAGCGGTCTCGATTCTGGAGTCCATCCTCCCCCACCCGTGGGGCAGACTACTTGAGGTGCTTTTTGCAGGAACCACCGCAGTGGTTTGTTGGAAGCGGCGCAAACAGGCGGAAAATACCGGCGCGTTCCAGTCGTCCACCTGTCTTGTGATGGCGCTGACCGTACTCGCGGTGCCCACTTTCTCGCTCTACAACCAGGTGTTTCTGCTTCCCGCCATCCTCCTTTTCGCCCGCGATCGAAGAACGATCTGGGAAGGGAACTTCATCAGCCGTGCCCTCCTGATTATTGTTACTGTATTATTGGCTTGGCCTTGGCTCTCGACCACAGCGCTCGGAGCGCTTTCCTTTGTTTTGCCGCACGAAACTGTCGAGCGAGCCTGGTCAGTCCCTCTTTGGACGGTGCCACACATGCCCGTGGCGGTGGCTGCGTTGATGCTGGTCCATTACTATCAAAAGACTTTTGCTGCGCCGCTGGGGCCGGGCTCGTCGTAGAATGCTTGGGAGCCACTGCCAGTTTGCGGGCATGATGGCGGCAGGAGAGTCCAGCATAAATGTCGACCACGTCGCATTCGGGCATATCTACTGTCTTTCCCATCGCGATCTTCGTACAGGGGAGTGATCAGCAGACGCTGTCGCTGAATCATACCCCCTACACCGTGGGCCGCAAGGTGGATCGCGACCTGGTGATCGCCGACCCGCGTGTGTCCCGCGAGCATGCTCAGATCGTGGCAGAAGACGGCGAGTTCTTTGTCGTTGACCTGGGCAGCAAACACGGCACCTTCGTCAATGGCGAGAAAGTTGACCGTCATAAACTGCAGCGCAACGACCGCCTGGAATTTGGCGCGCGCGATATTGCCTATCTGATCTTCCACCCGCTGCACACGACCTCAAACACGGCGCGGGAGTTTCTGAGCCAGATCTCTGGCATTCAGATTGCGCCGGAAGCCAGCGACCTCGAGAAGCTCACGCTGTTCATGGAAGCGGCGCGCAAGCTGAACACCATTGGCGTGCTCGATGAAATCCTGGTTACGCTGCTTGATGCCACGCTGAAACTGACTCGCGCCGAGCGCGGCTATATCTTCCTGCGCGAACCCGGCGGAGCCCTGACGCTGGCTGCCGGGCGCAACTCGAAGGGCGAGGCGCTGCTCGACGACACGACAATTTCGCGGTCGGTGCTAGAAGGTGCCTTGACCTCGAACTCCGAATACCTGGTCACCGACACCAGTCAGATGCTCGACGCGAAGGAGCGGAAAAGCATCGTCGCCTTCGACCTGCGCACCGTGATCTGCATGCCGCTGCGCAAGCCGCTCGTGCAAACCACCCGTGCCGAACAGCCGGCCGGTGGGGAAGTGATGGGGGCGCTCTACGTCGATTCGCGCTTTGCCTCGCGCGATATCACCAGCGTCGGCCACGATATTTTGCGCGCGATCGCGACTGAAGCTGCCCAGTTGATCGAGAACGCGCGCCTGGTGCAGGCCGAAGAAGCCGGGCGCCGTTACCAGCAGGAATTGGGGATCGCGGCCTCCATTCAGCAGCGTCTGTTGGCGGTGACCCTCCCCGAGGTTCCTTTTGCGCGGGTGCACGGACGCAACATCTCTTGTAAGGAAATCGGAGGCGATTTTTTCGAAGCGGTGAGCACGCCCGAAGGCTTGGCCGTAATTCTCGCCGACGTCAGCGGAAAAGGAGTCTCGGCCGCTCTGCTGGCTTCCATTCTCCAGGGCATGGTCTACTCGCAGCTCATTTCGGGCATGCCACTCACGGAAATCGTCACGGCGGTCAATCACTTCTTCACCTACAAGCATATCGGTGAGAAATACGCGACTATGATCATTACGCGCCTGCGCAGCGACGGCGATCTTGAGTACGTCAACTGCGGACACGTTCCACCGGTGTGGATCTGTGGCAACGAGGTGCTCCGGCCAGCCCACGGCAACCTGCCCGTAGGCCTGCTGGCCGATGCGACTTACTCGAGCGACCGCTGCCAGATGAGGGCGGGGGATCGGCTGATTCTGGTGACCGACGGCGTCACCGAAGCCGAGAACGCCCGCGGAGATATGTTTGACAGCGAACGCCTCGAAGTTGTGGCCGGGAAGAGCTCTTCGATGGAGGACGTGTTCACCGCCGTCGCCGACTTTTGCGGAGGCACGCCGCTCAACGACGATTGCACGGTAGTTGAAATGTTCTATACCGGCAGCTAAACCCTACTAGCGTTCATCGACGCTGCGCTCAGATCCTAGGGCGCAGATCCTAGGGCGCAGATCTGAAAAACAGCACATACAAGATCCAAACCGCACAGAAGCACAAAAGAAAATCCACGCCGATCGCTGTGTACCCAAATAGAGCTATGTTCAGGTCGGGACCGGGGGAGAATAGTTTGGCAGCCAGATACCAGCCTGGCGCGTGCGGGAACGTAAGTCTCTCCAGTCCTAGCGTTCGCGGGATGGACAATGTGACGCAGACTCCGACTGAAGCGATCTTGCTGAGGTGCGGATGGTTCATCTGATCCTTTTGCAGCACCGACAGGCGACTAAGGCCGAGCGCCCGTGTGAATCTCCACCGTGGACCAGGTCTTGTCCGCCGCGTGACACAGCGTCTCCAGCGCGCAATCGGCGCACTTCGGACTCCGCGCCACGCAAAGTTTCCGCCCGTGCCAGATCACTTCGTGAGAAAAATCTGTCCACCGTTCGCGAGGAATAATTCGCATCAGGTCTTCTTCAATCTTCTTTGCGTCTTCCTGCTTCGTCAGTTCCAGACGTCGTGAAATGCGCGTCACGTGCGTATCCACGACGACTCCTTCATTTTTCTTGAACCAGGTTCCGAGCACGACGTTCGCGGTTTTGCGAGCCACTCCCGGAAGGGTCAGCAACTCCTCCATCGTCTGCGGCACGTTGCCGCCAAAATCCGCGACCACCTTCCGCGCCGCGCCCACCACCGATTTCGACTTGTTGCGAAAGAAGCCGGTCGAGTAGATGTCGGGCTGTAACTGTTCGGGCTCGAGCGCGGCGAAATCCTGGACGGTCGGGTACTTCGCAAACAGCCCCGGCGTCACCATGTTCACCCGTACATCGGTAGACTGCGCGGAAAGAATCGTTGCGACCAGCAATTCCCATGCGCTGCGGTGGGTGAGGGCACAGGTCACTTCGGGATACATTTGGTCGAGGCCCGCAATGATCTGACGTACCCGCTCCGGGGCCAAAGGGTCATACCCAGATGCGCGCGTCCTTCCCGGTGAAGCATTTTTCGAAGTGCGAGCCTTCGGCGCCGGAGGTTTCGTGCTCCTCGACAAAACGCGACCCGAAGAAGCGCGGCCGCGGACTATTTTCGGAACAGGACCTTTTTGACGGCGGGCGCCTTCCTGCCGTCCGCTGCGACTGGGTTGACGCGGCATGTTTCCGCGAGCCATCGGTTTCCTCCGGAGCAGTTGTTCATGGTAACAAAGTCAATGAGCGATATCGCGATTTTTCGCCAACTGACCGCATAGCTTGCTGTTTGTCGAAATACAGCAGGATTCGTTAGGGCTTGAGGACTTCGGTCCACAGTCTGCCAACACGGCCTTTGGGGCCAACAACGAATGGAAGGGAGAGAGCGTTCCAGTTTTTGTCAGCGTCAGGAGCGTCAGTAGGGGCGGGTTTAAGGGCACGGCAGTTGAGGCCATCGTCGGTGGAAATGTCGGTGCCGTTGGGGCCGACCGTGACCCAGGAGTTGGTGGAGGCATCATAACCGATACCCGAGCGATAGCCGTGCGGCGGGGTCACCGGCGTTGTTACGGTGAAGTACGACGACAAAGGGAGATGCGCACCATCTTTGCTAGAGAGGAAGGCGGCGTTTCCAGAGGACTCATCTGGTTTCGTATAGTCGCCGCCGACTACCATGAGTCGGAGAGGGAAATAGGTGCTATTTTTAGCAGCTACGGCGAATGCCCCAGCAGATGAGCTAGCCCGAGCAAGCGGGAGTCTGACGGATGAGAAGGTGGTCCAACATGGCGGGCCATCGAAGTCGTAAAGATCCGAGTACACGAGACGAGCCCCTGATCGACCCCCGGTGACAAAAAGGAAGTTACTTGAGAAAAAATGGAAGACAGACTCGTTACTAGCGGCAAAAAGAGCTTCGTCCTTCGAAGCTTTTGGCTGGCGTTCGCCGCAGTTGCCTTTCCAGCCGAGTCCGCCTCTTCCCCACCGGCGCCAAGTTTCTCCGCTGTCGGAGGTTAGGAAGACAGAAAAAATTCCTCCGACTGGGTCACCAATCAAGACTCCACTAGTTTCGGATAGTCCCGTCGGCCCAAGCCTCGAGAACCTGAGCGCATCCCAAAATCCGTCCTTGTCGGGATTGGTGAAGACGAGCTTCCATGTGTGGCAAGCGTCGGTGGTTTTGTAGAGGCGCGAGAGGTCGCCTTTGCCACTGGACATAACAATGGCAGCGTTTGCGTCGAAGCCTTGGATACCGCGAAAGTCAAGGGCCTCAGCGCCAGACGGCGTGGCGCATAGCTGCCAGTGGTCGCCGTCGTCAGTAGTGCGCAGGACGGTGCCGTTAGTGCCACTGGCCCACACGATGCCATTGCCAATGGAGTGAATGCCACGCAGGTCGGCGTTGGTGTTCGAGTCTTGTATATGCCACTGCGCGCTGCCGCTGCAAGAGAACGAATATGAGCGCCACAATGAGCAGTAGCCGCATATGGGAAAGTATAGTGAATGACTCGAACGTTGGCTGGTGGAATGATCGCTCGTCCATAGTGGTTAGGTGATTTACGGTAACTAGGCGTTAGCACTCAGAACCGAAAGGCCGCAAGATGCAGGCCCTTCCCACAAAAGTAACTGCGCTGCAATTGACGGCTTGGCGGCCGGGTGAGTACTCTCAGAATAAAAGGAAAAAACTTGTGGCAGTGAAGAGCATCAAACTCGGTCAAGTCTGGCGCCAGGATGCAACCGGCCAGGATCACCTTGTCACCAAGGTGTACAGCGAAGTTTTCACGCAATACGCGGTGCTGCGGCCCGCGGAGGTCACCGCGCCCAATGCGCCCGTCGTGAAGGTGAAGGTCGCCAAATCGGCGGAGGGCGTAAGCCTGCCCGGCTTTAGCTTCACGCAGGAAGGGGCGTTTTGAATGGATCGGGTGATCTGACCATCGGGTCATCGGGTGATTGAAACCCAGAGCCAGATGACTTGATCATCCGATGGCCCGATGACTCGATTCTCCCGATGACCCGATTCTAATGACCGAAAAAATCCTCACCTTACTTTTCGTCTTCATTAATTCCATCGTGGCGGCGACCGGCTATGCTGGGATTGCGCTGCTGATGGCGATTGAGTCCGCGTGCATTCCGCTGCCCTCTGAACTGATCATGCCTTTCGCTGGGTACCTGGTTTATACCGGCACGATGAAGCTGGTCTGGGCAACGACGGCGGGCGCGATCGGCTGTAATCTAGGCTCGCTGGTCGCCTACGAGATCGGCTGCTACGGCGGGCGCCCGCTGGTCGTGCGTTACGGACGCTGGATCCTGATGGGCCATCGTGAACTCGACTGGGCCGACCGCTTCTTTGTGCGCTGGGGAGACATGGCCGTATTCATTGCGCGCCTGCTGCCCGTGATCCGCACCTTTATCGCGCTGCCCGCCGGAATCGCCCGCATGCCGCGCGCCAAGTTCCACATCTATACCTTCCTTGGATCGTGGCCCTGGTGTTTCGTGCTGGCTTACTTCGGCATGAAACTCGGCGAGAACTGGCGCTCGCTCGGCAAGTACTTCCATAAGTTCGACGCGATCATAGGGGTCTTGCTGTTGGGCGGGATCGTCTGGTTCCTCTGGTCGCACTGGCAGAATCGGCTAAGCGCCGACGAAAGCTAAGTGACGTTGGCTTTCCCTGTGTATCTCTGTGTCCTCTGTGGTTCCAGGAAAAATCTCTACCACAGGGGACACAGAGGCGCACAGGGAACTCCACGTCGGCACCCGGTCGTCACTTTCTCCATCTTCCACAAATGTGTAATCTCACGCTAGGACTTATACCGGCATGGGATTTCTGATTTACCTTCTGTTTCGCTGGGGCCTCATCGGCGTCATCCTGGAGGGACTGGCGATTGTCCACTTTATCCGGCGGCGGCCCGATACCTACTGGATTTTCATCATCTTGTTTCTCGGTCCGCTGGGCGCGATTATCTATCTTTTCGTCGAGGCGCTTCCCGACGTTGGACTGCTCGGCCAGTCCTTCAAAGTCTTTCCGCGCCGCAGGCGCATTGGCGAACTGGAAGCTGCGATTCGCGACAATCCGTCGGCCGGAAACTATGAAGAACTCGGCGACCTTTACATGGACGACGGCCAGCTAGCGCAGGCCCGAGCTGCGTTCGACAAAGCCATTGCTGCCCGCGCCGATACGCTGGATCCCTTTTACCGGCGAGGCGTTTGCGCGATTGTGGTAGGCGATGCTGCAGCGGCATTACCTGATCTGGAACGGACGGTCAGCAAAGAGGCGGATTACGATTTCGGACGCGCAGCAGGATTGCTCGCCCACGCCTACGCGCAGACCGGACAAAAAGAAAAAGCCGAAGCGCTCTTCCGGCAGGTAACGATCACGTCGACGCTGTCAGAGACTTACTTGAACTTCGCGGATCTGCTGGCCTCCGAGGGTCGCAACGCCGAAGCCCGCGAATGGGCGCAGAAGGTGCTCGATAAAAAACCGACCATGCCCGGCTACTTGCGGCGGCGGGAGCGGCCTTGGTTCCGGAGAGCGAATGAGATGCTGAAAAGATTGCCAGCGTGAGGGCCGACGGCCAAGAGGTAACAGCCAACAGCCGAAGTGCTATCCTTCCCTCGATGCAAATTTCCTACCTCGAATGCACCCGCTGCGGAGAGCATCCCTCCGCCGATCGTCTGCAGAATGTCTGCCCCAAAGATGGTGGCGTGCTTTACGTTCGTTACGATCTTGCCAGCCTGAAAGGGAAGTTGCTCCCGGAAAATTTATCCGGACGCATCGCCAGCATTTGGCGTTACGCGGAAGTTCTCCCGGAACTTAGCGCAAATGAAAAGCCCGTGACCCTCGGCGAGGGATTCACGCCCATGCTTCACAGCCGCGAGTTTGCTAGTGTCTACATCAAAGACGAAAGCCTGAATCCAACCGGTTCATTCAAAGCTCGCGGTATGTCGGTTGCTGTAACCATGGCACGACATTACGGTCTCAAGAAGCTGGCTGCACCATCCGCTGGAAACGCCGGAGGCGCGCTGGCGGCCTACGCGGCCGCGGCGGGCATCGAAGCCTACATTTTCATGCCGAAAGATGTGCCCATGGCGAATCGCATGGAATGCGATTACTACGGCGCGCACGTCACTCTGGTCGATGGCTTGATCAGCGACTGCGGCCGCATGGTTGCCGAACGCAAGGACAAAGAAGGATGGTTCGACGTCTCGACCCTCAAAGAGCCATTCCGCGTTGAAGGCAAGAAGACGATGGGCTACGAGGTTGCTGAGCAACTCGGCTGGAAACTGCCGCAAGGCATCATCTATCCGACGGGCGGTGGCGTGGGCATGATCGGCATGTGGAAGGCCTTCGATGAAATGGAGGAACTGGGCTGGATCGGTTCTGAGCGCCCGAAAATGATCACGGTGCAGGCTGCGGGCTGCGCGCCTATCGTGAAAGCGTGGGAAGAGGGCAAGAACGCTTCCGAAATGTGGGCTGGCGCCGCGACCTTTGCCGCCGGACTGCGCGTGCCCAAGGCTTATGGCGATTACCTGATTCTCGAGATACTCAAGAAAAGCCAGGGCGCCGCGGTCGCAGCGACCGACGAGGAAATCCTCGCAGCCACGCGACACTGGGCCAGCATGGAGGGCGTATTCGCCGCTCCTGAAGGGGCCGCATCACTCGTTGCCTATCGGAAGCTGCGCGCCAGCGGCTTCTTTCGCGCCGAAGACACGGTGGTGCTCTTCAACACGGGCTCGGCCTACAAGTATCTCGAGATGATCGAAGCGCAAGAAAAGAAGGCGCGGCCGGAACCGCCCGCTGCAGGGAACATTGGCGGCAACATTGGTGGAATCATCGGCCCGTACTGAAATCGCGTAGAGACGGCCGCCCTCGCGGAGGTCCACAGACTACGCGCTTTTCGCGGGCTGGGGGTGGTCGGACTTACAGCCCTGCGAGAGCCGGGCAGGTTGTCCGCGACATAGGTCCGCGACACAGGAGCCATGGACTTCCCCTTTCAACGCGATTCGTTTCAGCGACAGCGCGAAGAAATGGTGCGCACGCAACTCGCAGAGCGTGGAATTGACGATCCCCGCGTGCTTGATGCTATGCGCAAGGTGCCGCGGCACGAGTTTGTGCCGGAGCCTTACCGGCTAGACGCCTATGGCGACCACCCGCTGCCCATCGGCGAAGGACAAACTATTTCGCAGCCTTACATCGTGGCCACGATGCTCGAGTATCTCGCTCTTGAAGCCACCGATCGCGTCCTCGAAGTCGGCACCGGTTCCGGCTACGTGACGGCACTGCTTTCGCTGCTTTCGGCCGAGGTGTATTCGGTCGAGCGCCATGCGCCACTGGCCGTCTTGGCGGAAACCACGCTGCATCGATTGGAATATCGCAACGTGAAGATCAGAGTCGGCGACGGCACCCAGGGTTGGGCAGAGTACGCGCCGTTCGACGCCATTCTTGTTTCTGCCGCAACCTCCGAGATGCCGCCAACCCTGTTCGCTCAGTTACGCGAAGGCGGACGCATGATGGTGCCGGTTGGCCCGCCCTCCAGCCAGGAATTGCAGTTAATCTTCAAAGCCAGCGGACGGCCCGAGGTAAGGATCCTCGAAGGTTGCCGGTTTGTGCCGCTGGTGGAAGGAACAGTGAATAGTGGTTAGTATCATGGTCGCGTGATGAGTGATGGTGAGACGGGCGTCTCGCCCGTCCTGCGGGGCGGGGACGCCCGGCTCTCCACTAGCGCCCACTGCTTTACAATTGCGTCGTGGCTTTCTTCCGAAATCTGAAGATTACACTGGAGATGATCAAGTGGGAGCACTCGATCTTCGCGCTTCCGTTTGCGCTCTGCGGAGCCATGCTGGCTGCCGGAGGTTTGCCGGCGTGGCGGCAACTCGCGTGGATTGTTGTGGCTATGGTTTCGGCGCGGTCCGCAGCGATGGCCTTCAATCGCCTGGCCGACACCTCGATTGACGCCGCCAATCCCCGCACTGCTACTCGCGCTTTGCCGGTCGGACAGTTGACGCCGGCGTTCGTGAGCACATTCGTTCTGGTGGCTTGCGGAATTTTTGTTCTCGCCGCTTCGCAGTTGAACCGCTTGACGCTGATGCTTTCGCCGGTGGCGCTGGCGGTGATACTTCTTTATTCCTACACCAAACGATTCACGCGCTGGTCGCATCTGTTTCTCGGATTTGCCCTCGGCATAGCTCCGGCTGCCGCGTGGATTGCGGTTCGTGGCTCGCTCGATCCGCGGATATTGCTGCTCACCGCCGCGGTGACGTTCTGGGTCGGCGGATTCGACGTGATCTACGCCTGCCAGGATCATGAGCATGACCGCAGCAACCGCTTGCACTCGGTGCCGCGTTATTTCGGAATCAGGAACGCGCTCGTCATCGCCCGTTTATTTCACATCGTGATGCTTGGCCTGCTGGTTGCGCTGGTCGTCACCTTTGGCCTAGGCAAGCTGGCGGTCGCCGGAGTGATCGCCGTGGCTGCGCTATTGCTCTACGAACACACCCTGATCCGGCACGACGATCTGAGCAAGCTGAATGCCGCGTTCTTCACCATGAACGGGGTGATTTCGGTGGTATTTTTTTTCTTTGTGGCTGGAGATCTACTGGCGCGGCGTGGTTGAGCTGCGGCGGCGGTACCCAGGTTAGCGCCCAAAGGACGGGCGCGAACCTGGGGCACCGAGCTGGGTTATTATTAAACAGATGCGGAACGCGCGCCCATTTCAGACCGACGATCCGCGCCTGCTTCCGATCACGGATAAAGTCCTCGCGGGCGAACGGCTCAACGAGGCCGATGCGCTTGCTCTTTATGGGACGGGCGACATTCTTGCCGTGGGTTGGCTGGCGAACTGGGTTCGGGAACGGATGCATGGGGACAAGGCTTACTTCAACGTCAATCGCCATATCAATCCTACGAATGTGTGTGTGGCGGCTTGCCGGTTGTGCGCTTTTGGGCGCAAGAAGGATACTCCTGGCGCTTACACCATGGCGCTTGAAGAAGCCTTCGCGACGGCCGCTTCTGGCTACACCGAGGCGGTTACTGAGTTTCACATTGTTGGGGGGCTGCATCCTGATTTGCCGTTTCAATATTTTCTTGACCTGGTTTCGGGATTGAAAGAGCGTTTTCCGCTCGTCCACATGAAGGCTTTTACCATGGTGGAAGTCGCTTACCTAGCTAAGCGGGCTAAGCTGACGATTCGCGAGACGCTGGAAAAAATGAAGGAGGCGGGCGTCGATTCGCTGCCGGGCGGCGGAGCCGAAATTTTTGCCGATCGGGTGCGGCACATTATTTGCGATCACAAGATTGACGGCGATCAATGGCTCGATACCGCACGCCTCGCCCACCAGATCGGGCTGAAATCAAATGCCACCATGCTCTACGGCCACATCGAAGACGACGAAGACCGCGTCGACCACTTGCTCAAACTACGCGCTCTGCAGGACGAGACCGGCGGCTTCCAAACATTTATTCCACTTGCCTTTCATCCGGCGAACACGCCGCTGCAGCATCTTTTTACGACCACGGGCATGACCGATATCAAGCAGATTGCCGTCAGCCGCCTGGTGCTCGATAATTTTCCGCACATCAAGTCCTACTGGCAGATGATGACCCCGAAGATTGCGCAGATATCGCTCCGCTTCGGAGCCGACGATATTGACGGGACCGTGGTCGAGGAGAAGATCTACCACGACGCGGGAGCGACCACTCCGCAAGGCCTGCGGCGGCACGATCTGGTGTGGTTGATCACGGAAGCCGGGCGCGAACCGATTGAGCGCGACACACTCTACCGGCCGGTGACACGTACGGAAACATCTTTCACTGTATCCGTATAAGTTGCCTTGCCGGAGTTACCAGACTACGCGGCGAGAGATACGGTCCCGGCAGTTTCCCTTCTGAAAATAATTGTTTGCTTCGGTCGCATTGTGCGGTACTATCTCTGCCTCCTGGGGGCAGCCAGCCATGCGCTTCCTCAAAATTTGCTTTGGGCTGACCTGCGTCGTCCTGTGGTCGCGCCAGAGTTTTGCCGGCGACACGCAGTGGGTGGAAATACGCTCGCCGAATTTCTCGCTGATCACGGATGCCGGCGACCAGCGCGGCCGCGATGTCGCATTTCACTTCGAACAGATGCGTTCCGCCTTCGGCAACTTGATGACCAAGGCGGAGGTGAATCTGCCGGTACCGCTACAAATCGTAGCGTTCCGAAGCACCAGCGAAATAACGCAAGTGGCGCCGCTCTTTAACGGGAAGCCGGTCGAAATCGCCGGAAGATTCCAGGGTGGCGACGATCGCACCTTTATTATGCTCGATGTGTCGGTCGATAATCCCTGGACGGTGGTCTTTCACGAGTATGCCCACCAGTTGATGAGCGGCAATTTTTCGGGGAGTGCCGATCCCTGGTTCTGGGAAGGCTTTGCCGAGTATTTCTCGAGTATCGAAGTCGACGACAAAGAAGCCCGCGTGGGCAAGATGCCCGCGGATACCCGCCGGATCCTGAAACGGAGCGGGATGATGCGGGTCGCCGATCTGTTTCGTGTGCAGCAGAATTCGAAGACTTACAACGAGAGCGGGAAACATCGCGCGATGTTCTACGCGGAGTCCAGCCTGGTGGTGCACTATCTTTATGACAACAAGCTGACGCCCAAGCTGGTGGACTATTTTGACGCGACAGTGAACCAGAAGAAAACCATTGAACAGGCGATACAGCTGGCTTTTGGGATGACACCGAAGCAGTTCGATGAAGTGCTCCGAAACTATTTGAGCAGCGGACGATTCAAGTCCTATGCCATCCCTACGCCTTCCGACATTGTCGCCGCACAGTTTGCCGAGACGCCCGTGAGTTTGGCGGACGCGCGCGCCCTCCTGGCAGATATCGATGCCCACTCTTCTGACCACCAAGATCGGGCGCTCGTCGAATTTCAGGACGTGCTGAAGATGGATCCCGATAATGCTGCGGCGCTGCGCGGTGCAGGGTACGTCTATCTCCTGCGGCAGGACTATGAACATGCGGGCGAATATTTCCGGCGGGCTGCCGAGCGCGACAGCAAGGACTCTCGCGTGCATTACTACCACGCCCTGCTGATGAACCGCGCCGGGGGCCTCAGGAATGGCGCTAAGTCGAATGAGATGAAAAAAGAACTGGAAACCGCGATTGCGCTCGATCCGAAGCTAGCCGATGCGTATTCGCTGCTGGCCTATGCGCAGGCAGTTTCGGGTGAGCCCGAAAAAAGTCTGACGACCATGAAGACAGCGGTGAGATTGTCGCCGGGGGATGAATGGTATCAATTCAATCTCGCCAATATTTACATGGCAAATCGCAAGGTGGATGAGGCTATCGCACTGTTACGGAGTCTTGCCAGTAGTGGCGATCCCGAGGTGGCAAACCACGCCAGCGCAGCGTTGGCGCGGGCTGAGGACTTCAGAGAGCACTCAAGGTCATTCCGGCCGCGAATCGAAAGCCGAGCGTCGGAAAGTGTCGCGGCCGAAAACGAGAGGGTATCCCTCAATTATCACGAACGTCAGGATGGCGAAGGTGAGGTGGTGTCGCTCGGAATCCAGTAAAAAGGGGTTGGTAAAAGCGGTGCCGGAAAGCGGCAAAGCAAAACCGTAACTTCGCGAGCCCGCACGCATCTAATCGGCATGGCAAAAGAGCAAACAGCAGTTTTTGGCGGCGGGTGCTTCTGGTGCATGGAAGCCGTTTTTCAGCGTTTGACCGGGGTCATACACGTCGAGTCCGGCTACATGGGCGGACGCGCCGACCAGGCGACTTATCGCCAGGTGTGCAACGGCGGCACCGGGCATGTGGAAGTCGTGCGCGTGACTTTCGATCCCGACCAGATCAATTATCGCGAACTGCTGGACGTATTTTTCACGATGCACGATCCGACCACGCTGAATCGGCAGGGAAACGATGCTGGCGAGCAATATCGCTCCGTGATCTTCTACGGCGATGAAGAGCAACAGCGGATTGCGGAGGATGTGATTGCGGAGATGACGGCGGCGAAAGTGTTTCCGGAACCGATCGTAACCGCAGTCGAGCCGGCCGAGGAATTTCACGTGGCCGAAAACTACCATCAGAACTACTACAACGAAAACTCACGCCAGCCTTATTGCATGTTCACGATCTCGCCGAAGCTGGCGAAATTGGAAAAGAAGTTTGCCGAAAAATTGAGAGCGTGAACGTCTAGCCCTGCTCGAATACTGGCCAGGATCTATTCCTCAGAATTCCGGACAATTCCGTCGGGGCTGCCCACGGTGGGTTCGGACCGTTCGTCCAACAGGAGCCGTCGCAAGGTACGCAGGTCGTTGAGCAGCCGGCTGCTGCTCTGCAGGTGCTGCTCCAGTTTGTCTAGCTTGAACTGCACGATTTGCAGCGCCTGCACGCGGCGCTCCGACTTGGCTTGCGCGGCCGCACCGAGGTCGGCTGCGATCTCGGTCTTGGCTTCGGTGATGGCCTCGACCAACAGTCGCACGTATTGGTGCGCATTCTCGACACTATCAAACGGGGTTTGGAGGGGACTGTTCACGGCAAGAGTTCCTCAGTAAGTGCCAGGAGTCTTTGGCGAAACTAAGACGGCGCCTAAAGGCGCATTCCTAACACGACTCCTGCGGTGTGCCTAAAGGCATACCCTGATACGAATCGTACCATCTCGGCGATGGGATCGCCGAGAACACGACGCCTTTGAAGTGGACTTGATTTTGAAGTGGCCTTAATTAGGTGAAGGACTTCATGGCAGACCTCTGGCCGAGGTCTCGACGGGAACTTCAGCTTCCCTGAAATGGATTCTTGTTTTTCCTGTAGATCTAGTCGCTTCTTTTACTGCTTATATGGGCTGACCCCGAGCTTCTTCACTTGCTCCGTGAAATCCCGCACCACCTGCCCAAACCTCGGCCCTTCGGCCGCCGAAACCCATTCCAATTTAAAGCGGTCTTCCTCGATGCCGAAATCGGCGAGCATCAACTTGATGGCGTCCGCGCGCTTTTCGGTTTTGTAATTGCCTTCCTGGTAGTGACAATCGCCCAGGTGGCAGCCGCAGATGAGGACACCGTCCGCCCCCTTGGTGAAGGCATCAATTACGAGGTTAGGATGCACCATTCCGGAGCACATCACGCGGACGATGCGGATGCTGGGCGGGTATTGGGTCCGGGAAACGCCCGCCAGGTCTGCGCCGGCGTAGGAGCACCAGTTGCAACACAAGGCGATGATCAGGGGCTCAAAGTTATCTTCCATTCGACACTCCCATTACGACACTCCCAAGGCAGCGTGGATCTGGGCCTCGATTTCAGCGAGGGTAAATCCGTAAACGAATATGCCATTCTTTGGACACGTAGCCTGGCAGCAGCCACAGCCCTTACAGCTGGAGTCGTTGGTTTCGACGACTTTCTTGATTCCGCCCTGCCACATGTACTCGATCATGGAGATCGCTTTGTAGGGGCAAGTGTCCACGCAGTAGGCGCAACCGTCGCAGCTGGCGTCGACGACATGCGATATGATGCCTTCCAGTTCGATGCTGTCGCGGCTGAGGATGGTGGATGCTCGCGCGGCGGCGGCCTGAGCCTGCAAAATGGTTTCCTCGATGTTCTTGGGAGAATGCGCCAACCCGCACAGGAAAGCGCCGTCGGTCATGAAGTCGACGGGGCGCAGCTTCATGTGAGCCTCGAGGAAAAAGCCTTCGCTATTTAACGGAACCTTGATCAGCTGCGCGAGCTCGTGATTACTCTCGTGCGGCTGAATGCCCGCCGACAACACCACCGCATCGGCAGCGATGCTAAAGGGCATGCCGAGCGTCTGGTCGTAGACGGAAACCTGGAGTCCTTGTCCATCCGAGGTTACTTCAGGTTTGCGAGTTTCCTCATAGCGTACGAATGCGACGCCGAGCTGCCGCGCACGGGTGTAGTACTCTTCCTTGAAACCGTAGGTGCGGATATCGCGGTAGAGCACATAAACATGCGTTTGCGGCGAGAGTTCTTTGATCTTCAGCGCATTCTTGATCGCCTCGGCGCAGCACACGCGCGAACAATATGGCCGTTCTTTGTCGCGTGAACCGACGCATTGGATCATCACCACCGTTTTTGGCTTGCCGTTCGGCTTCAGGAAGCCAGCGTCAGCCACCAGACGTTCTTCGAGTTCCCGCTGGGTTATTACTCTCTTGTCCTGGCCATAGAGGTACTCGGTGGGCTGGTGCTCGCGCGCTCCGGTTGCAACGATGATCGTGCCATGCTTCACCGTGGTGGTCTGGCCGTCGACGGCTATGGTAGTGCTAAAGTCGCCGATTGAGCCATCGATCTTCTCGAGCTTGGCTCCGGTATAGACACAGATCAGGTCATTGCGGCTGATTTCCAGCCGCAGCCGATTCAGTTCGGCTTGCGGTTGCTCCCCGCCCAACAGGTAATGGAGGTTCTTCAGGTTCCCGCCGAGTTCGTTCTCCCTCTCGACCAGGTGAACGTTGAATCCCTGATGTGCGAGCGATAGCGCGGCCGTCATGCCCGCGAGCCCGCCACCAATGACCAAGCCCGATTTGTTGACTGGGATCGATCTTTGGGTGAGCGGCTCCAGCAACCGTGACTTGGCCACCGCCATCCTCACCAAGTCCTTGGATTTCTCGGTTGCCTTCGCGGGCTCCTGCATGTGGACCCAGGAACACTGGTCACGAATGTTCGCCATCTCAAAGAGATAAGGATTGAGGCCCGCCTCGCGCATGGTGTTCCGGAAGAGGGGCTCGTGGGTACGGGGCGTGCAGGAGGCAACAATCACCCGGTTCAGATTGTGTTCGTGAATCTTTTCCTTGATCGCTTCCTGGGTGTCATTGGAGCAGGTGTAGAGATTGGCCCCGGAATACACCACATTCGGCAGGGTCTTCGCATACTCCATGACCGAGGGGATATTGACCACGCCGCCGATATTGGTTCCGCAGTGACACACAAAGATGCCGATGCGCGGCTCCTCTCCGGTCACATCTCTTTCTGGGGGATACACCTTGGGTGTCATCTGCGTCCCGCGCGCGTCCTTTAGCAGCGAAAGCACTTGCCCGGCTGCTGCCGATGCCTGCATGACCGTTTCCGGGATGTCCTTGGGCTCAGCAAACGGGCCCGCCACATAGATCGCATCCCGCGAGGTTTCCGCCGGCGCGAACACAGAGGTGTGGCAGAAATCGTGAGGATTGAGGGCGATGCCGAATTTATCCGCGAACGCCTTCACCTCTTTCGGAGGCTGCATGCCCACAGACAGGACGACCAGGTCATACTCGCGCGAAACTTTCTTGTCGTTCTCGGCCAGATACTTGATGATGAGGTTCTTGGTCTCAGGTACTTCCTCGATCTTAGGCACGCGGCAACGGATGTACTGCACTCCCTGTTCCTCGGCGCGGTGGTAATACTGCTCAAATCCTTTGCTGAAGGCGCGCAGGTCCATGAAGTAGATGTCGCACTGGAGATTCTCTCCCAGGTGCTCCTTGGCCATGAGCGCTTCTTTGGTGGCGTACATACAGCAGACGGAGGAGCAATAATCCCTGTCCTTGTCGCGCGACCCGACGCATTGAATGAAGCCAATCCGTTTCGGGGTTTGCCTGTCGCTCGGCCGCTGCACGTGGCCCTCGTACGGTCCCGACGCCGACAGAATCCGTTCGAACTCCATGGCATTCAGCACATTCGGGAACTTGCCATAACCCAGATCTTTGCTGCCCTTGGCATCGTAGGTCCGGTAGCCGGGGGAGAGGATGATGGCCCCCACGTTCAGCTCAACCGTGGACGGTTGCTGGTCAAAATCGATGGCCTTGGCCTCGCACACTGCCTCGCAGATTCCGCAGTTCCCGTACTTCATGTGAATGCAGGCCTCACGGTCGATCAAGGCCTTGTTGGGAACGGCCTGCGGGTAGGGAATGTACGTGGCCGACCTGTCGTCCAGATCCATGTTGAAGATGTTGCGAATGGGGTCGAAGGTACCCGCTGTGGCCAGCGATGAAACCTGTTTGCCGGTGGGACAAATGAAATTGCATGCCCCGCAGGTCCAACAGACCGAATTGTGTTTGCCGAAGGGTGCCTGCAGTTTCTTCTTTGGTCCCCTGCCGGTGAAGCCGATGGCGGCCCTTCCCATGCGCTCCTCGCACATGCGCACGCACAGACCGCAGTAGATGCAGTCGTCGTTCTTCTTCGCGATCCGGGTTTCCTTGACACCCAGCTCCGCGGCGATGCGCTTGACAACTTCGGACTCGGGACTGCGCGCCAGCAAAAGCTCGGCCACAATGCGCCGTGCCCGCAGCACCCGCTCGCTATGGGTTTGGACACTGATCCCGTCCAAGGCGGGGTACGAGCAGGCAGCCTGAACTGAGGCCGCCCTCCCTGGAACCGCGACCTCAACGACACAGAGGCGGCAGGCGCCATACGGAGTCAGCGCCTTATGGTGGCAGAGCGTGGGGAGCTTGACGCCGGCTTTTTCTACGGCGTGGAGGAGTTTTGACCCCTCCTCAACTTCTATCTGCGCGTTATTGATGGTGAGCGTCGGCATGTTTTCTTCTCACGCTTACTGGTTCTGAACTCCCGATCTCTTCTCTTCGGCTCGGCGCGCTTTCCACTCCTTGACTGGCACCGGAGCGGCCAGCGACTGCAAGTAGAGGGCTTCTTTCCCGGAGAGTTTGACGATCGCCCCGACTTTGGGCGGGCAGACCTCGAGGCACTCGCCGCATTTGGTACAAGTGTCTTGATCGATGACGTGAACGTGCTTATTCGATCCCTTCACCGCCCCGCCTGGACAAGCCTTGAGACACAACGTGCAACCCGGGCACTTATCGGGATCGATGTAGTACTTGATGAGCGGCTTGCAGACTTTCGCCGGACAGTTCTTTTCGGCGATATGCGCAACGTACTCGTCTTTGAAGTACTTAATGGTCGACAACACCGGGTTGGGCAGAGTCTGTCCGAGCCCGCACATCGAGGCGTCCTTAATTGCCTCCCCGAGTTCTTCGAGGAACTCCACATCGCCCTCGCGTCCGTTCCCGTCCGAGATTCTGGTCAGGACCTCGAGCAGTGCCTCGCTGCCCTCGCGGCACGCGCTGCATTTGCCGCAGGACTCGTCGTTGGTGAACTGGATGAAGAACTTCGAGACATCGACCATGCAGGTGTCTTCATCCATAACAATCATCCCGCCCGATCCCATCATCGAGCCCACTTCTTTCAGGCTCTCGTAATCAATCGGGAGATCGATGAACTTGCTGGGGATGCAACCGCCCGAAGGGCCGCCCGTCTGCACCGCTTTGAATTGCTTGTTGTCTGGAATACCCCCGCCGATCTTGTAGACAACGTCGCGCAGGGTGATGCCCATGGGAACCTCGATCAAGCCGGTGTTGTTGATCTTTCCAACCAGCGAGAAGATCTTGGTGCCCTTGCTGGTGGCGGTTCCAATGCCGGCAAACCACTCCGCACCCCGGGTGATGATCTGGGGCACGTTAGCCAGGGTCTCAACATTGTTAATGATGGTGGGGCAGCCCCACAGGCCGACCTGCGCCGGGAAGGGAGGCCGCTGCGTCGGTTCGGGGCTATTGCCCTCGATGGAATGGATCAGGGATGTTTCTTCTCCGCACACGAAAGCGCCCGATCCTTCACGAATTTCCAGATCGAAAGCAAACTTGGTAGAGAGGATGTTCTGCCCCAGCAGGCCACAGGCTCGTGCGTCGTCGATTGCCTTCTGCAGGCGCTGACGGGCCAGAGGATACTCCGTGCGAACATAGACATACCCTTGCGCTGCACCGATGGCATAGGCGGCGATGGTCATCCCCTCGACCAGCGAATGCGGATCGGATTCCAGCAAGCTGCGGTCCATGTAAGCGCCGGGGTCGCCCTCGTCGCAATTGCCAATGAGATACTTTGGCGTCTTTTTCTCGGCCCGGCATATCTTCCACTTGGTGCCGGTGGGAAAACCCGCGCCGCCGCGACCGCGAAGCCCGGCGCGCGTGATCTGATCGATCACCTGCTCGGGGGTCATCGAGGTGAGCGCCAGCCCCATGCCCTGGTAGCCGTCCCGGGCAAAATAATCGTCGATCTTCTCCGGGTCGATCAGCCCTTTGTTGCGCAAGACCACCGGCATTTGTTTATGGAAGAACGGAATGTCCTGCAACGAGGGAATCGGCTGTTTCGTTTCGGGCGAGACAAACATGTACTTCTTGACGGGAGTGCCCTTGACGATATGTTCCTCGATCAGAGTGGAGGCATTCTCGGGCTTGAGCCATCCATAGAAGGTCTCGTCGGGCATGACCACGGCCAGAGGACCTTGGCCGCAGAAGCCGTTACATCCGGTCGCGACCACGCGCACTTGATCCCCGAGGCCCTTTGCGGCAACTTCCTTGTCGAGGGCATCCTTGAGTTTGAAGGCGCCGCCGGCGACACAGCCCGTGCCGCAGCACACCATGAGATCCTTGGTCTTGCCGCGGAGCTGAACCTGCTTGATCGCCTCGTCTTTTTTCTGGTGCAGTTCCTGGAGTGTGAGTGCCATGGCTACGCCACCTCCTGACACTTGTGCACGATGTCGGGTATGTCTTGGCGAGTCAGCTTGCCATAAGTCTCGCTGCCTATGGTGAGGGCGGGGGCAAGGCCGCAGCATCCAATGCAACGAACGCCCTTGAGCGTGAACATCATGTCGGGCGTGGTTTCGTCTTCCTTGATCTTCAGCACTTCGCTGACTTTGTCCATCAGCCGTTGGCTGCCCTGCACATAGCAGGTCGTGCCCATGCAGACGTTGATCACGTACTTGCCGCGCGGCACCACGCTGAAGGAGCTGTAAAAAGTCGCAATGCGATAAACGTCAGCGACCGAGTAGCCGGTCTCCTGCGCGACGTAGCGCAGAGCGCCCTCGGGAAAATAGTTGAGGGCGGTGTTGACCTCCTGCAGAATGGGCATCAGCGGTCCCGGCCGGTTCTTGTGGCGAGCGACGATCCCGGAGAGGGTTTCGCGGGTAGCCGGCTCCAGTTCCACGGGCGGAGTGGGCATGGGTTGTACATGGTTGTGAGTGGGACAATTCGAGACGCAGGTCCCGCAACCTGTGCACTTCTTCTCATCCACATAGCGCGGCTGCCGGTTCAAAGTGACTTTGAAATTCCCGGGAGTTCCCCGAACGCTTTGCACCTCGCTCAGCGTGAGAACCTCGATGTCGCGATGGCGGCCGACCTCGACCAAGCGCGGGGCCATGGTGCACATGGCGCAGTCATTGGTGGGAAAGGTCTTGTCCAGTTGAGACATGACCCCACCGATCGCCGGTCCGTTATCGCTCAGGTAAACCTTAATGCCCGCACCAGTGAGATCCAGCGCGGCCTGCATGCCGCCGATGCCGCCACCAACGACCAGTGCGGCACCGACCGGATGGGGCTGGATCAGGTTAGACGACATGGCCGATAGCCTCCCCAGCGGGCGCTAGCTGCGCGGCCCGCTCTTTGACCGCCTCGAAATACAGCGCCAGCGGTCGATAGATCATGTGTGCCCAGCTGCCGAATGGCATTTCTACCACCAGCATCGGCGTGGCGATAATCACGTGCACGGCGTACATGATGAGAGCAGCGTACGCCAAGCCTGAATACCGCAGGATGTGTGCGCCCATCCCGCTGACCGCCGTCAGCAGGAGCAGGACAGGAAAGATCACGTCCTCGAGCCGCGTTTCCTTATAGATTTCCTTGTTCGCCTTCACCCGTTGTACGAGGATGTCGCCGACGCCGTACAAGATGAAGCCGGCCGCGAGGTATCCCAGCCAGCGCTGCGGGTTGTAAAAGGGATAAATATTATCGGTTTGAAACCACCGCAGAGCGAAGACCTTGATGGTCAGCATCATGACTACGCCCAGAGCCATCAGCCAATGCCCCAGCCAGCGCCCTTTCTCCGGACATTTCTTCATCATAGAGTGCGTCACCGACTGGTACGCATACGTCCACGCCTCTTCGACATAGACAGAGAATGGGATCGATGGCCGGTCCTCGCCACCCATGGTGAACTTCCACACCCGGAAGACGCGGGTCAGCAGGAGAAGGAAGGGAAAGAGCATCACCGTGAGCGTGTAATACGTCATGAGCGGGAACATGTGCTCCAGCCCCATGGCTGTGGTCAGGCCGGAAAGGGGCAGTCCCACATAGGACAGGTGGTACCAGAAGATCAGCGCCACGACGAGCACGGCAGAGAAGGCCAGCGAGCCGATGTGCCACGCCCGCGACCGGAGCAGCCTGCCCCCCATGCCCGTCCACTCATACTGGGCGCACAGGAAGCGCCGGAGCGTGTGCATGGAAATCCTGGGCTCGGCTTCGCGCGGGCAGGCGATGGAGCAATCGCCGCAATCGTGGCAAATCCAGGGCTCGAGGCTCGCTTGGAGCGGTGCCCTCAGCCCAAGAAGTGCGTAGCGCATGCTTCTGCGAGGAAAGTTTGCGAAGTCCGTGGCCAAATCACAGGAGAGCGTGCAAGTGCCGCACTGATAACAGCCTTCTGTGTCGAACTTCCCATACCGCCGAATGTCTTCCAGCAGCGTCGGATCGCTTTGAACCGGCAATATGCCTGCCGCCATTTGCCACCTCTGCTTAGGGTGCCCGCTACTGCGTAGCGACGACCCATTCCTTGACGACTCTCCTGGTGTACACCAGGAATTTTCCGTCTTCCTCTACCGTCTCGACCTGAAAGTTGTCGTTCTGGTAAGACTGCGCCGCGCTTGATGCCGCTTCTTTGCTGTCGTACGGCTGACCATCCCACAGGAACTTCTTTCCATCGCTGATCATTGCCAGATTCGGGCTCATACGATGCCACCAGCCTGTCTACAGGGTCCTGCCAAAAGCCTTCTCATAATGCGGCCATGGGAAGGGCTGTGCAGTGACCGTCCTCACGCTTCTTCGTGATTCTCGGCACGCTCCATGTGGTTACTGGCCCGGTTTGCCAGGTCGCAGACGATGCAAGCGGAACCGCGGCGGTAGTTAGCGAGAAATCCTTGAGCCCCGGCGAGTTCGCGGCGAATATAACGGCCGGCGCGTGGCCGGGCTTGAATTACGCGCTTGCTTGGCTGGGGTCCCGTCGCGACGCGGTGCCGCCGGGGAAGTACTCGCGGATCAGCCACTCTGCCGCTTGCGGCACGGCGCGACTGACTGCTTTCGACAAGCCCTGGGAGATCTCTTCCGGCAGTGGGCCGGTTTGGCAGGCCAGTACCCGCACCTCGACCCCGCAGGTTTCTTGTAACTCGCGCAAGAGGTTGGACGTGGGTAACTGGTGCATCGAGAAATCGTCGAGTTTGACCGGCGGAATGTCGGCTGGATTCATCTCGAATATCTCCCCAATCTTGCGTCCGGCATCGATCGCGTCCAGGATAAGCAAGCGCTTCGGACGCGCGGGACTCAAGCAGAGAGTGAATAACAGGCTGCGCACGCCGGTGCCGGCGTCCAGCAGACAGACCGATTCGGGTACCTGGTAGTGGGCCTCGAGGTAGCCAACGACCGCGCACCCGAAGCCGTCGTCTCCAAACAGAATATTCCCAACGCCGAGCACCAGGGTTGGCGTCCGACAGTAAACGGGGAGATCGGATGGATCGATCTCCCCGAGGTTTTCTGCTTTTCGCTGTGGTTCAGTTGGCAAGCGTTCCCACCAACTTGCCGTCCGCGTCGAAAATATCCAGTTTCACCGAGAGCTTCCCATCCAACCGGTGGGTGGCGCAGGAGAAGCATGGATCGTAGGCACGGATCGCCATCTCTACTGTGTTCAGCACTCCCTGGTCGAACTTGCCGTCCTTAATCAAGCTCTTGGCGGCTTGCGTGACCGACATATTGATGGGAGCGTTGTTGTGGGTGGTGCCCACAATCATGTTGACGTTGGTGACCAGGCCATCGGCATCGGTGGTGTAGTCGTGGATGAGCGTGCCACGCGGCGCTTCGGTGGATCCTACGCCTCGCGCTGCCCGCGGCGTAACCTTTACCCGGGTTTCGGTGCTGGTGATCTCGGGATCGTCCAGCAAGCGGATAGCGTTTTCGGCGTTGTGGAGCAGTTCGATCAGCCGCGCCCAGTGATAGAGCAGCGTCAGCTGTGCGGGCCGCCCGAACTTCGCGCGGAACTCTTCCAGTTCGGCTTGCGCCAGCGGCGTGTCGATAAAGTCGCAGACGTTTATGCGCGCCAGCGTATTGGTGCGATACACGCCCTTGGGATTATCGACGTCCATGGAGAAACCTTCGCCCCACTGTTTGGCGTAGGGGAACTTCAGGTAGCTCCATGATTCCAGGTGCTCGGAGAGAAAGTCCGTATAGCTAGCATACGGAAAATCCTGGTGCGTGCCACTGGGCGTCATCAGGCGAAGCTTTCCGTCGTAGAGGCTGAGCGCGCCGTTTTCCTTGACGGTGCCGAGGAAGCCGGTCTTGATCACTCCCAGCGACTTCACCACATCGAGGTACTTCGGGAAAACGTTCTCCTTGGCAAAAGCAATGGAGAACTTGGCGAGTTCGAGCGCCTCATCCGCCATTTTGCGCACCTGGTCACGCTCCGCCTTGGCCAGCGGTTTGCTGAATCCGCCGGGAACCGCGACCTGGGGATGGATCGCCTTGCCCGCCAGGATTTCCAGCATGTGGGCGCACATGTGGCGAACCTTCACCACTTTTCTGGCGATGTCCGGGGCTGCCTGCAGCACTCCGATCACATTGCGAACGGAATAATCGGCATCCGGGCCGAGCAGGAAATCGGCTCCCGCCAGGAAATAGAAGTGCAGAATGTGCTCTTCCATGAAGGCGACGCTGTTGCACAGCTCACGCAGCTTCTTTCCTGCCGGGGGCGGTTCGACTCCAAAGACCGCGTCGCAAGCCTTGGCCGAGGCCAGGTGATGCGACCACGGGCACACACCGCAAATGCGCGGCGTGATGCGGGGAAGGTCTTCCACGGGGCGTCCGAGGCAGAACTTCTCGAACCCGCGCAGTTCAATGACGTTGACCCGGGCGGTGTCCACGTTGCCCGCGTCGTTGAGTTGAATGGTCACCTTAGCGTGGCCCTCGACGCGCGTGACAGGTTGAATGACTAGTGTCTTTGCCATGGAATCACCTCTTGGGCATCGGCCGCAGACGGCCCGAGCCAGCAAAACGGTTGAAGGTTGCGGGCCGATCCGGAATCTGCTTGGGATCGAGTCCGATGGAAGATAGCGCTCCCATCATGTCCACCATGGGATTGGCTTTGTCGTTCAACGGACCAAAGCAGCCTTCACATGGCTGGTAGGCGCGGATGCAGCGCGGGGTGCCGTCACTGCCGCTGCAGCCTGCACGCGTCGCTGGGCCCAGGCACAGGATGCCTTGCTCCATCAAGCAGCGCATTTCGCTGAGTGGCGCTCCCGGCGTAAATACAGGGTTCTCGAAGCGGCGCTTCACGACCCCAGTGCCCGCCTTCTTTTCACGCTTGGTGGGACACTCGTCGCAAACGCTCTTCGCCGGCAACACGGGCAGCGGCTTGCCTTCGATCAGAGCTAACAACGCTCCGGTCACCATCTCGGGTGTGGTTGGACATCCGGGTAGATAGGCATCGACCTTCACCACTTCGTGCAGAGCATAGACCCGGTCGGTCAGAGCGGGAACCTGCTCGCACGGCAAGCCGTTCTTTTCCGTGCTCACACTGTCACGGTAGACCTTATTCAACAGATCTTCATTGCTGTACTGATTCGCCAGTGCCGGGATACCGCCAAAGCAGGCGCAAGAACCCAGAGAGATCAGGATCTTGCACTTCTTGCGCATCTCCAGCGCCAGTTTCTTGTGTTCTTCGTTGCGGATTCCTCCCGAGATAAGCCCGACGTCCGCCGCGGGGATGTCCATCTCTGCATTTTCACCAGTCTGACCAAAAAGCTTGTGGTCCATCAGGACTGGCATGTGCACGATTTGTACTTGTTTGAGTACGTCGATGAGTGGTTCACCGATGTCGAGGATGGTGACTTCACAACCTCCACATATGGCAAACCATTCTTCGGCAAGTCGAGCTGCCATGTTGTGCCTCCTACCGGACTTGAATTAGTAGTGCGTCGTTCTCATCCCAAAATCTGTTATTACCGCGTGCGACACGGGCTTCGACCGAGTCTCTTGCGTGTTCCACACCTGCTCCTCGATCTCTGGGACCACTCGGGCAAATGTATCAATACTTATGGTCCTCCCAGCGCGCCGCGTCAGTGACTCAAATCACCCACCCGTGTGACTGGAATGCGACGTGGCTGCGGAAACCGAGGCCCGGCGCGAAGCGGAACTGTCCAACCCGGAACGGTCTAACCCGGCAGTGACCATCATTACGGTGGGAGCGCGCCGCTCCCGAAAAAAGTGGTGGGTGAATCGTGGTTTGTGAATCAGGAGAAAGAGTTAAAGATTGCAGGAACTGCGTTCGATCGATGAAAATCGGCCGAGTTGAAAGAGGATTTCTGCCGCTCGCTCATATTGAGCCACCAAGGGCGGAAGGGATCGGCCTTGCCGTTCAGGCAATAGGATTTCGGTCAGCAGGTGGGGGCAAGCCCTGAGGGTTTGCAAACGAAGCCGAAAAGCACTCTCCGCCACCTGAACCCCGGACGCTACGATTTTTGAGTCGGAACTCCGTTGCGCGGCTTGACCGATCTTGGCCAGCGCGGTCGCGGCCCTTCCTGCTTCCCATACATAGATGAGTGCTGCCCAGGCGCGCTGCCGCTTAATTTCGCGGAACTTCTTTGGCGATAAATTGTCGCGAAGAAACGCTTCCTCGGCTGGGTCGAGCAAGTTTCTGAAGGCGTCAATGTCGAGAGACCGGAACGCCTGGACCGCCTTTTCCAAATCAACCCGGCGCGTCCGGTTGCGGATGGCAACATAGGCCAGGATCGCCAGGGCGAAGAACGCAACCGCAACCAGCGTCCAAGCGACGATCAATCCCGGAGCAATCAATCCCGAAGCAAATGTCCAAGTTCCGTGTTCCAAGTATCCACCTCATCAGGGGGAACACCCGTATCAGGGGGACCACCCGTACCATGAGAACCACCCGTATCATCGGGACCACCCGTGAGCAGCGCTGGTTCGGGCGCCCACAAATACCCGATCCAGATCGAAACAGAAACGAGGTCGGCGCCCATTAACAGCAAATTCAAGAAGTTCGCGGCGGCTGTACTGGTGAATTCCGCGCGAAGAGCGTAAATGGCAAGATTAGTGCTTGTCAGGACCGCGAGACCCAGGGCGATCCCGAAGGCATGGCGACGCCAGGTCACACCCAAAAAGCGGGAAAAGAGCAACAAGGAAAGGAGCAAGCCAGATTGAACGATAGCCGCTCCCCGGTTCACGTCGAGCATACCGGCTAACCACCTGACGCTCATGTCCCCGGGTGCATAGACCGCGAGCAGAACACCTACTCCCAACAGCAAACCTGTTACACATAGCAGCAATCGCCTCGCTGCCACCTTCAGAGACTGGGATTCGCGGAATAACTCTTTACAAATCTCATCAATCACTCCAAAACGCAGAGCGATGTTAAACGGCATCGTGGCGCGCCACGCATACGCATATGTGTACGCAGTCACGCCTGCGACCGAACGCAGAGCGAAGCAATACAGAGTGAACAGCACCATGAACTCGGCGATCCGGTAAAACACATAGGCGAGAAAGCAGGGGAATTCGCGGTACAAGCGGCGCTTGCAAATAACGGCCACAAGTACACCGAGAAGTACTTGCGGCGAGATCCACAGGAAAAAAAACAGCAGCCTGTGCCAATTCATGGGAACACTTCAAAGCACTATAGCCCTGGCATTGCTCCTTTTCAACTGAGAAACTCGCCGCAGTTCCTTTCTTATCCCGGCAGGGTGCAGCCGGCGGGGGTACAAATGGGGACGGGCGGATCGGCCAGACTTGGAAGCGCCGTGGTTGTGACAAACAGGGTAATTACAGCCAAAGCCAGCAGGAATCGTTTCACGGTCGTTCTCCTTTGCGAAAGAGTTCGCACCGTGATAAATTGCTGGCGAAAGAGAGTTTTTTTGTATTTGGTTAACTTCCGATGGGTTTACGGAATTTGTAAATTATTAGATGAGACTGAAATCCGCTAGCGAGGACTTTGAAGCGAATACCCTAGGCGCTGTCCCGGGGTTGTTGGGCAGACTTTCCTACGTTGGCAGATTGCGTGACGGCGATGCAACGGGCAAGGGAAGGTATGAACACTGGGGTTTGGCGAAGGTGTATGGCGAGGATGCCGCACAATGCGCAATCCGTGCGTCGCATCGGGCACTACTCTCCAACGTCTTGAAGAAACCCCTGGCTGTGCTGCTCAAAGACGTGCCCGCGTCATGCTCCAACTGGCATGTAACGGAAAAGGAGTTTCTGGCTTCGCTGGCGCACTGTCCGCCTAAGCCCCTCTCCCCAGCTGCCCTGGCGCATCTGCGGTCAGTACTGAGCGCGCTTTCGGCGTTAGTTGAAAGTCGGGATGATGCCAATCTCCGACGCGCATCGCAACCCCGACAACCTGCCCCAGAATCTCGGCCTCCTGCGGGTATCTAAGAACTCGCACTGAAGCGGGAGACAGGGGATGCGGTTGCAAGACGATGGAGTCACGCTTCATCGAGCACCAGCAACAGGTATATCCGTCGCGCATTTCCACGAAGTAAACAGGACGTTCGAACTCCGAACGCCATGTTCCTTCGCTTACCTTGTTCCTGGTTTCGTCCACTTGCACGAAACTGCCCGGCGGAAGAATGGGATACATCGTGAAATCTTCCGATCCAATATACCCATAGGTGTACCGGCCGTCCGCAAACTGCGCCAGATAAGACAGGGGCACAATACCCCATTGCTCGATGGCGCGTCCCAAGTCCGTCGTTTTCTGGAGTGAGAATCCGGGATCGAGCCGCGTCGGCATCCGCACTTGTGTGACGTTGCTCAAAGCTTCGGACACGTGCGACTTCTGCGGACGCCCAAAGCTAATGTCCGCTGAGATGCCATCAAGTTCGAGGCCATAGAAGGACAGTAACTCCCGATATTCTCGCCGATAAATGGCGGCAAACGAATAAAGCCGAAAAATGCTCGGGATTATGCCTTTGGTCTCGATGTCGGACAAGCGACTGGGCGGAATCGCGAATTCGTCATTCTCAAATCTCTGCGCGATCCGATTACTCGCCAGTTCCACGTCCCTCATCCGATATCCGAGGGCTTCTCTCAGCGTCCGCAGCCTCTGCCCACCATTAATTTCCACAACCGCTGACCTCTTCTGGGGACATTCTATCACCGGTTCCGATAGCGCAATGAGTACGAAATCGCCCTGGATTTCCTGATTTTGGAACAGAATAGCCCGCACGGTTACTGTGCAGGTTCCTCAAAATGAATTCGGACAGACATTACCGGTCGCACCCAGGGGGTTAGGTCCAGCGAGAGTCTGTTCGGTTTTCGTAACAAGAAAACTAGCCGCCTTGTTTATGACCGGGGGATTTGGTAAGAATTACTTTTCGGGAAGGGAGTAATCCCGGAAAACGGTGATGCAGAACCTGAAGGGCCCCCTGAACCGGGGAGAATGAGATTGGTTCCCACGCAAAGGAACCGACGCCTGCGGCTAACCGCGATGTTGAACTGTAGTCCCCGCAGTTTGGCAAGCTGCGGTGACCGCCAGTTCCTGCTCAAGGCTACTGTCCGACATATTGCACGCAGCAGGTACAGGAGGTCAGCATGTCAGAAGGCGGAGGCGCGCTCGACAAGGATACCTCGCCGGAACGCAAGCGGTATCGCGGGCTACTCGAAATCACCGACCTGGTAGCGCGAGCCAAGAGCCTGCCCGACGCATTCAAGGAGGTCGCCCCTCCGGTGCTGGCCTTGACGGCGGGCGAGTTGCTGAATGTTTCCCTGCATGACCCGCGCCGGGATTGCATGCTGACTCAATACTGGAAAAGGAACCAGGAAAGCGGAGAGTTCGATGTTTTGCCCGTGGAAGAAGCCGCGACCGGGTGGGTGTGGAAACATCAGGAACTAATCGCCATTCCCGATACCGAACGCGAGCAGCGCTTTCCCGGTTTTGTACCGGTGCTGCTCAATCACGGCGTCCGG
Organism: uncultured Acidobacteriaceae bacterium; assembly: GCA_963779995.1. Classification (GTDB taxonomy): domain Bacteria; phylum Acidobacteriota; class Terriglobia; order Terriglobales; family Acidobacteriaceae; genus Acidiflorens. Next base: position 262,648 of record CAVZZY010000009.1, read on the forward strand.
TCATACATCGCCCTTCCCGTGAGCACGCCGACGAACCATTTTGGAGCACTTGGTCTGGGCAAGGGCGTTCCCGGGTCCCCGAACGACGATGACATCGAATTACTCTCCCGTGTCGCGCTGATGGGAGCGCTTGTTCTGGAGAGGGACAGAGCCTACAGCGCCTTTGAGGAACAGCAGAGCTTGGTCGCCATCAGCCGTGAACTGAGTTCCAGTCTGGAGTTGGAAAAGCTGTTGCCGGTCATTCTTTCCAGTCTGCGGAACATCGCGCGCTACGACCGGACCGTTCTGGGCCTGTTGGACGACGATGGCAAGAACATGTACCTATTTGGAGATGCTGGGGAGTGGGAACCTTATGTCAACAGCGACGCTAAGGTTCCGATTGAGCAAACCCTCTCCGAGCGGGCGATCCAGACGCGAAAAGTTGCCCTTTTGACGGCGGACGATTTGCGCGACATAAAGGCGCCGCTGGCGAAAGCCATGTACGAACTCGGGATTCGGTCCGTTTGCAGTGTGCCCTTGATCGCGGGCAGTCGGATCTGGGGAGCGCTGAATCCGAGTAGCAAGAAGGAGAATGCTTTCGGTCGTTCGGAGGTTGAATATCTGCAGCAAGTAGCCAACCAGATCGCCGCTGCGCTCCAGAATGCGCATGCCTATCGTGAGATCGCGCAACTCAAAGACCGCCTGAACCAGGAGAAACGCTATTTGGAATCCGAAATCCGGAGCGCGAATCAGCCCGACGATATCGTTGGCACCAGTCTAGCCTTGAAACGTGTGTTGGACTACGCTGCCATCGTCGCCGACACGGATTCCACCGTTCTGATCACGGGCGAAACCGGGACCGGCAAAGAGCGCATCGCCCGCGTGATTCACAGCATGAGCCGGCGCAAGGACCGCAACTTCATCAAGGTAAACTGCGCCGCCATCCCCACCGGTCTGCTGGAAAGCGAGTTGTTCGGCCACGAGAAGGGAGCCTTCACCGGAGCGATAAGCCAGAAGCTTGGCCGTTTGGAATTGGCGGATAAGGGCACGTTGCTGCTTGACGAGGTGGGAGAGATTCCTCTGGAGTTGCAACCCAAGTTGCTGCGCGTTCTGCAGGACCAAGAGTTCGAGCGCCTGGGAGGAACGAAGACGATCCGAGTGGACGTGCGGCTGGTCGCCGCCACCAATCGCGATCTGGTTCGTGCGGTGGAAGAGAAGGAATTCCGCAGTGACTTGTTCTACCGCTTGCACGTGTTTCCCCTGCATTTGCCGGCCTTGCGCGACCGCCGCGAAGACATCCCCATGCTGATTCACCATTTCGTAGAAAAATGTTCGGTCCGGCTGCACAAGCGAATCGAGGTTATCCCCGATGAGGCCGTCCAGGTCATGATGCGTTGGAGATGGCCGGGAAACATCCGCGAGCTGGAGAATTTTGTCGAGCGCTCGGTGATCCTGTCGGAAGGCAACCGCTTGAGCCCGCCTCTCGACGAGTTGCGCGACGAAATCTTACGGCGGCCTTCCGAGTCCGACGGTACTTTGCGCGACAAAGAACGCGAACACATCATCGAAATTCTTCGCCAGACCCAGGGGGCGCTGTCCGGTCCGGCAGGCGCGGCGGCCCGGCTTGGACTCAAGCGCACCACCCTGCAGTACAAGATGCAGCGGCTGGGAATCAATCGCCTGGACTACTTGAGCTAGAGCCTCGCCCGCTCTTCACCCAGATATACCCCCACCCGGAAGTGATCGGTGCTTTCGGACAGCCCATCTCGGGCTACGCGGCCTTCTCGCGGGTCGGCGCCTTGACAGACGGCTGCGAATGAAGTCCAATCAAGAGCTAGTTGCTACGCAGTCGCAACTAGGTGAAGGAGGGTCCGGTGGCAGTGGGCGCCGTTGTTGCGAAGGAATCGCATCTAGGGAGATCGAAGCGTTCCACGGCAATCACCCGGCCTTCCCTCATGAAAGAGTTAGCTGCGCGGCGGGTACGCATCACGGATCAGAGACGCCTGCTGGTCGGCATCATTCAAGACTCGCCTCGGCATCTGGACGCGGCCACGCTGCTCGAGATTGCCAGGAAACAGGATCCGGATATCGATCGCGCCACTGTCTATCGAACGATTGCCTTGCTCAAGAAGCGCGGGTTGATCGATGAGTTGGATCTGATGCACATCGAGGGCGAGAAGCACTATTACGAGGCCAAGACGAATCGCGATCATTGCCACATGGCTTGTTTCCGATGTGGCGCCATCATGGAATACGCGAGTCCGTCTTTCGAGAAACTGAAGGAAGAGATGGTCAAGCAGAGCGGTTTTCAGATCCGGGTAGTGCGCCTGGAAGTGGGCGGGTTTTGCAAACGATGCCAAAAGGGTACAAGCTGAGCGGTCATTTTTTTTTGGCTACCTATATGCGATTAAGTCGCAACTGAGAAACGGATCGAAATCGCGCGCCCGTTGGGCTGACGGCCGCGACGATGGTACGGGAATCCATGGGTTTCGAAACGAGAGAAGGCAGCATGGCTGGTGTTCGGCAGAGTTGTGCCTTAGGATGCTCATTCTGGCTGACAAGGCGCTTCCGGCGCAGTCCCGCATTTCTTTCTGTCCTATTTCTCATGCTCTTTAGTTTGAATTCATGGGCTGGAGTTGGCGGGAGTGTCTCGGGCACCATTAAGGATACGAGTAATGCCGTAGTTCCGAACGCAAGTGTAAGCGCGACGAATATCGAAACCGGAGTCCTGCATCAGGCCGCAACCAACGGTCAGGGATTCTACTCTTTTGCCGACCTGCCCATCGGGCACTACAACATTACGATCCAAAAAACGGGATTCAAACCGTACCAGCGGACCGGTGTCACCATCAACGCCAACAGCGCGTTGACGGTGGACGCGGTTTTGGCGGTGGGCGAGAGATCCGATGTGGTTACTGTCGCCGAGAACCAGCTCCTGGTTGAAACCACGAGTACACAGATGGGCGAGGTCATCACCAGTGCGCGGATGACCGCCGTGCCTCTCAACGGCCGGAGTTTTACGGATCTGCTTTCCCTGCAACCAGGGGTTGCGCCGGCCACTTCGATCACGTCCGAGACGGTGCAGGACGTGGGCGCGACCGCGCTCTCTCCCTCCGGAGACTTGAATCCCGGCACCATCTCGATCAACGGCCAACGAGAATTTGCCAACAGTTTTCTGGTCAACGGAAGCGATGTCGAAGAGGACGTCAATATGGGAGCGGCGATCGTTCCCAATCTCGATTCCATCGATGAATTTCGGATTCTCACCAATAACTTCGATGCCGAATACGGCGAATTCAGCGGCGGCCAGATCAACGTCGTAACCAAGTCGGGAACGAATGCATTTCACGGCGATGTTTTCGAATTCCTCCGCAACACGGACCTCGATGCGCGCAACTACTTTTCTCACACACGTGGCGTATTCGATCAAAACCAATTTGGGGGGACTTTCGGCGGGCCGATCCAAAGGAACAAGATCTTCTTCTTCGGAGATTATCAGGGGACGCGATCGACGCAGGGACTAGACACGAATAAGATTCCAGTTCCTTCGCTCGCCGAACGCAATGGGAACTTTGTCAACCTCAGCGGAATTGTAAGTGGTGCCTATCTCGCATCCTTACTGACCCAGGAGCTTGGCTATACGGTTACTTCGGAAGAGGCTTACTCCGCCGTTTTTCCGGATGGCGTTATTCCGAAAAGCGCATGGTCCGTGCCTGCAACCAATCTGCTGAAGTATATCCCCACCCCGAATAACTCCGATGGCACATTTTCCACCTCCGCATTCAACAAAACGTCGCGAGACGATAAAGGCGCCTACCGCCTTGACGCCAACACGCGCTGGGGTCTGATGTCCGCCTATTACTTTCTTGACGACTGGTCGCAGAACAATCCGTATCCGGTTGCTCAAGGCGGAGCGAACGTTCCGGGTTTCAATGCGCTTTATACGGGCCGGGCGCAATTACTTGGCCTCGGCAATACGAAAACGCTCAGCCCGACTGCCGTCAATGAATTTCGCTTCAGTTACTTGCGCGACGCGAATGACCTCGGCAAACCAATCGGAGGAGTCGGCGTCAGCCTGGCCTCCCAGGGCTTCGAGGTGGGTCAAGGGACTCCAGGAATCGTGCCGCTGTCTCCTAAAACCGAAGGCGTTGAAAGTGTCAACTTAAACAGCTTTACGATTGGAACCAATACGAATGAACTAAAGCAGGTTGGTAACACATTCCAGTGGCTCGACAACTTTTCTAAAGTAATCGGAACCCACACCATCAAGGTAGGTGGCGAGTTCCACTACGATCAGGTAAATGTCAATGCGATCGCTCAGTTTAATGGCAGCTTCCTGTTCTTTAGCAGCGAGACCGGCTCTGACTTCGCAGACTTCCTGTTAGGAGTTCCAAGCCAGTACAACCAGAGCCAGCTTCAGCCCTTTTACGGCCGGAACAAATACACAGGCATCTATGGGCAGGATAGCTGGCGTGTGACCCACAGCATCACGCTGAATTATGGTTTGCGGTGGGATCGGATCGAGCCCTGGTATGAGAAGTACAACCAGATCGCGACCTTCGAGCCGGGTAAGCAGTCGGTCGTTTTTCCCGGAGCCCCCGCCGGCATCTTGTATCCCACCGATCCGGGAGTGCCGCGGACTCTGGCACCTCCGGGAAATCGCGACTTTGCTCCGCGCCTCGGCTTGGCCTATTCGCCCAGTGTCTCGGGCGAGGGGGTGCTCGCACGAATAGTCGGAGGTTCCGGCAAGACCAGTGTAAGAGCGAGTTATGGAATGTTCTACACTGCGATCGAGGAACTTACCATTGGAGTTATGAGTGCCAACGCGCCCTATGGTACAACTTACACTAGCCCCGCGCCGCCTCTGTTCTCTACACCGTTCATAACGGCAGCAAACGGCCAGAATCTGGGACAGTATTTCCCGGTTACGCTCGCTCCGTTGACCTCAAGTGCGCGTCACCCTGATTCAGATATCAACTGGGCGCAGTTCGAGCCGATTTCGGGTCTTCCAGACTACCCCACTACTAATCGAATTCCGTATACCGAAGAATACATGCTCTCGCTGGAGCGCGGGTTCGGAGCCCACACAGTACTTAGCTTGAATTATGTAGGCACCCAGGGACATCGACTGCTGGTGCTGGAGGAGGCCAATCCCGGCAATCCAGCGCTCTGTTTGTTCCTGAGCAATCCCGCTAACCTCAAACCGGAACAGCCACCACAAACCCCGTGCGGTCCCTTCGGCGAAGGTACCTCTTACACCACTTCCACGGGTAGGGTATACAACGGTACCCGGGGACCGCTGGGTTCGAAGTTTGGCAGCGACGCCAACCAGGCCACTATCGGCAATTCCAATTACAACGCTTTGCAGATCACCTTGCGCCACAGCAGTAAGCGCCTGAGTGTGCTGGCCGGATACACCTATAGTAAGTCCGAAGACCAGTCTTCGAACGTCGGGGAAGAGGTCAATCCGCTCGATCCCGCACTCAGTAAAGCCTTGTCCGCTTTTGACGTGAAGCATAACTTTGTCGTTAGTTATAGCTACAAAATTCCGTTTGAGGTACTCTGCCGCACTTCGAACCGCTGGACGGAAGGATGGGAAATCTCTGGTATTACCCATTTCACTTCGGGCCTGCCCGTGACTCTCGTCAATTATGGCGACAACTCTCTGCTCGGGTCGGAACCGAATGGCGTCAATAACTATGGTGTTGACGAACCGGACTACTCAGGGGGAGCTCTCGATTTGAATCACAATCCGCGCAACGGGCGTTCTTATTTCGATACCGCGCAGTTCAGCGAGAACACCTTGGGCACACCGGGCACAGCCAAACGGCGCTTTTTTTACGGACCGGGGATGGACAATTACGATATGGCGCTGCTCAAGAATGTGCGTCTGACGGAATCGAAGTCGCTGCAGTTTCGGCTCGAAGGTTTCAACATTTTCAACCACGCTCAGTTTTTCGGACCACAATCGGTCGATGGCAATATCGGCAGTTCCGCCTTCGGCCAAATCGCCAGTGCCGATTCGCCCCGCCTGGTTCAGCTAGGCGCAAAGTTTTTTTTCTAGGACAAACCGGATCACGGGCAATCCGCGTTTGCTTCATCTGCGCCTGCAGCGTCCCCGCCCGAGGCGTCACGTGCTCGGGTGAGCCTTGTCACAGCCCCGCCGAACGAACATTTCTATACTGAAACGATGGCACGGGGGACAGAATGAACTATCCCGTTTGGCAACTTGGATTTCCTGGCGGACTGCTGATCGCGGCGGTTGCTGTGCTTCACGTCTTCATCTCTCACTTCGCAGTCGGCGGCGGTGCATACCTGGTTTTAACCGAGCGCCGCGCGTATGCACGCAACGATTCGGAGATGCTGGGGTACGTGCGGCATCATTCCAAGTTCTTCGTGCTGCTGACCGTGGTTCTTGGGGCGGTTACCGGCGTGGGGATCTGGTTCACGATCGGGTTGGTCAGCCCGGAAGCAACTTCTTCTCTCATTCACACATTCGTTTGGGGATGGGCGATCGAATGGGTTTTCTTTTTCGTCGAGATCGCTGCCGCTCTTATCTACGCCTACCACTGGGACACTCTGGACCGGCAAACTCATCTCATCGTTGGCTGGATCTACTTCGTCGCTGCCTGGGCGAGCCTGGTGGTGATCAACGGCATTATCACCTATATGCTCACGCCCGGGCGCTGGCTCGAAACCGGGAACTTCTGGGACGGCTTTTTCAACCCCACTTACTGGCCCTCGCTGTGCATTCGTACCGTAATGGCAATGGGTCTGGCGGGTATGTTCGGGCTGGTGACCGCGATGTGGGAGCGTTCTCCTTTGCGGGAGCGCGTTGTGCGTTGGGCGGGCTGGTGGCTGGTGCTGGGAATTGCATCTCTGCTTCCTTTGAGCCGCTGGTATTTCCACGACCTTCCTTCCTACTCGCGAGCGTATTTCAACGGGGCGTACATAGCAGTCCGTCATTCCCTGCGCGGAGCGGCCGTGTGTGCCGTCGTGGCCCTGCTGCTGACGGTGGTGTTTGCGCTTCTCCGGCCAAAGATGATGAACCCAGTGGTGGTGGCGGTGCTGCTGGTTGCCGGGTTTGGAGTCATGGGCTCCGGCGAATATTTGCGCGAGTTCTGCCGCTATCCCTACGTCATCAACAGCTACATCTACGCCAACGACGTAAGGGTAGGGCAGATGGAGGGTATCGTCGCGAATGGTGTCGGCAAAAGTTCGTCGTGGGTTGAAGCCAGCGCTGAAAACCCACAGGCGTATGGCCGACAACTTTTTGTTATCGAGTGCGCCTCTTGTCACTCGGTCTCCGGGTATCGCGCAATGCGAAGATTTACCCGCGGATGGGATGCGAAATTCGGCAGCGAGATTCTGCTGCACCTGCCGGTAGTTCGCGAGACGATGCCACCGTTCGCCGGGGATGAGCATGACCGCGCAGCTTTGGGCAGCTATCTTGCCTCGCTGGCGCCGGCAACACCCTCCGGCGCGAGCGAAAAAGAACTTGGGCAGCAGGTGTTCGCCATCCACTGCGCCCTGTGTCACAGTGTCGGCGGTCAGCGGCGTCCGCTGGACTTGAAGGGAACCGATCCCGAGGCCATTGTCGGAATTATCGGAACCTTGCGGGACATCAATCCAGACATGCCGCCTTTTACCGGTACTGACGCGGAAGGTCGCGCATTGGCCGTATATCTGAGCAGTCCGAGCCAGTAGTCATTAGTAGTGGTAGTCAGCGGGAGGATTAATCGTCATGAACTTGCCCATCCCTTATCCCGATCCCATGCCGTTGCCGGCGCCAGTCTGGCTTTTGCGCACGCTGCTCCTGCTCACATTCTTTCTTCACGTCTTGTTCATGAACTGCCTGCTGGGAGGAACAGCCGTCGCTCTGGTCTGCACCATGCGGCGCAAGAGTTCGGCATTTTCTGCGCGGCTTGCCGGTGATATCGGCCGCCTCCTGCCCTCGGTTTTTGCCTTTACCATCACTCTCGGAGTGGCGCCGTTGCTATTCCTCCAGGTAATGTACGGGCACCTTCTTTACGCCAGTTCGATTCTGATCGGGGTGCCTTGGCTTGCCATTATTGGGATGGTTATTCTCGCGTACTACGGCTCTTACTTCTTCTCGCTGAAGGGGCACGAGCCGAACGGCAAGACGACGGTAGTTCTGGCTCTGGTGGTACTGCTGCTTGCATCCATTGCCTTCGTCTACAGCAATAACTTCACCCTGATGCTCGCGCCCGAGCGCTGGCTTGACCTCTATCACAGCAATGCCAGCGGCTGGAACCTGAACTGGTTAGAACCTTCCCTTCTGCCACGTTACCTTCATTTCGTGTTAGGAGCGTTGGCGGTTTCCGGGCTGGGGTTGCTTGTGATGGGTCTCCGCCAGCGGGAAGACGGGTATCGCCAGTGGCTGATCGCACAAGGATCCTCGCTGTTTACCGGCACTACTCTTCTCAATTTTGGTGTGGGATTCTGGTTCCTGGTGAAATTGCCCGGTCCGGTGCGTCTGGCCTTTGTCGGTGGCAATGGACTCGCGACCGCATTGTTAGGGGTTGGAATGCTTCTGCCACTGGCTGCGGTTGCGCATCTCATCATGGCCAAAGCCCACAAGTCTCCCACTCGGCAACTGGCAATCGGCATAAGTTGCGGCTTGCTGACCGTGGCAGCTATGGTCATCATGCGCGATGTGCTGCGAAACCTTGCGCTCGCGCCCCGTTTCAGTCCCAATCAACTGCCGGTTGCGCCGCAGTGGAGCATCATTGTGCTTTTCGTACTTCTTTTTGTAGCTGGGCTGGCAACTTTGTATTACATGCTGCGTAAGGTCGCGATCGCAACCATGATGCAGGTAGCAGCCGCGCAAAAGCTTCAGTAGATTCCTCATTTTCTCCAAAGACGCGCAGCTGCCTATTTTCTTAATTTTTGGACTCCTCCGCGGGATCCAGTGCTCCGGGCATTACCTTGAGTGGAGCCGAGCGCTGCTCTTCGAGTTCAGGATGCGGCAGTGGCTTGCGCGGCAGCATCTGGTCGCGCATGGAGGCGTTGTATACGAAGATCGCCTCCACGGTTGCCGCCTGCGCCAAGTCCCCGGGTTGCAAGCGTTCGTAGGTGTCCATGTTCGAATGGTGCGTGCGCGATTCGTAGTCGAGGCCGTCCTGAATGAACTGGAAGCCGGGGATCCCGACCGCATCGAACGACAGGTGGTCGGTGCCCATGGTGTTGCGCGCCGTGATGGTGGTGACGCCGAGATCCTTCAGCGGTTCCATCCATTGCAAAAAGATGGGGGCGATCGTGGTGTTTTCCTGCAGATAAATTCCCAGGATTTTTCCTGTACCGTTGTCCACGTTGAAGTAGCCGGAAACTTCCGGCTGCTCAGGTTTGATTACGAGCGGACCGGTAGGCTTACGCATCGATTCTGGCTTCTCCAGTTGATCGGGAGCGGTCGAGCGCGGCACGTATCCGAAATGCTGCGTCACGTAGCCGCGCGAACCAAAAAGTCCCTGTTCTTCGCCCGTCCAGAGACCAATGCGGATGGTGCGCCGCGGCTTGACTTGCAGCGTGTTTAAAATCCGCATGACTTCCATCGCAACCACAGTGCCGGCGCCATTGTCGGTTGCGCCTGTCGCCGCTGCCCACGAGTCGAGATGGCCACCCACCATGACCACCTCATCCTTGAGCTTGGGATCGGTGCCGGGAATTTCGGCGATAGTATCGAAGCCATGCTCATGGTCATCGAAGTACTTGACATCGACATTCATTTCAATGCTGACCGGCACATTGGTTTTGAGCAGCCGGTAAACGCGTCCGTAGTTTTCTATCGCGGTCACCACCACGGGAAGAGGATTGGCGTGATCGCGCTTGTAGGCGAACCTTCCCAGACCACCGTCGTCGAAGATGGTACCCCCGGAGCCGCCGTTGTCGTGGCCGTCGCGGCTGGGAAGAATAACCGCCAGCGCATGCTCCGAGGCCAGAAACTTCCCGGCCTTTTGTAGCAGGGCCGCCCGCTTTGTGTATTCCTGCATCCTGTCTGAGTAAGCCTTTTGCCTTTCCAAGGGGAACTCGGCAGTCTTGGCTAGATCCTTGTCGTCCATGCGAGTAAAGAGCGGCTTGTCCACCGGATTCACCTCGCGCATTGCTCCCAGCAGAACGATCTTCCCGGCCAGCTTGCCGTTGTACTTGTCCAAATCTTTCTCGTCCTTGATATCAATCCAAACGGCTTGGCCATTAACTGGGCCATGGGTGGAAGGCGACCAGGGCGCGGCCTGGGCAATAAAAACAGCCGTATCCGGCGACGTCATCCGTACCCAGGTGTTGAGCTGCTGCCAGCCCATGCCAAACTCACCCCAGTCTTCGAGATGGGCGTTGCTGCAACCCATCGCCGCCAATTGATCGCGCGTCCACTCGTTGGCCCGGCGCAGGTTGGGTGAACCGGTAAGGCGCGGGCCGATGCCATCCATCAGAGCGGAGGCGAAGTCCATCACGTGCGAATGGGTCAAGCCTTCGTCGCGAATGCGCTGGTACATCGTGTAGTCTAGATTCTCTTTTGCAGGCTGCGGCAGTTCGTACGATGGCTTGTCAGCGGCGGATATGGACAGTGGCCAAACAAGGCAGAGAAACAAGGCAAATCTAACTCTGAAAAAGCTATGCAATCGCATGGATCGGCTTCCCTCGGAAAGAGTTCCAAAGCAGAGTAGCAGATAAAGGCTGAACTAAGCAGCTAACGAATCGCCGGGGAAACACGCGTTGGAGCGGCCGAGGTTCCTTATAATCAAGCGGGTAGTCGTCGGGAAGATAGCGTGCTGCCGTCCGGCGAAATCTGCGTCGTAAGACGTTCGAACAATATCTTGAAGCTCAGGCCACAGCCTGCGAAGTTGTGTCGCCTCCCAGTGACCTGACTGCGCTGGCCTCGTCCGCCTCGATATCAAATACAGCGGACAATCTTGTCATCTGGAGCAGGTCGTTTACGCGCTTGGGCAGGTTTATGAGCCTGAGCTGCCCACCCTGATTCCGAACGGTGGTGTGGGTCCTAACCAGTTCGCCCATTCCTGAGCTATCTATATAGTGAACTTCACCCAGATTTAGAACGATCTTCTTGTTCCCTTTGTCGCCCAGCTCGTGCACGATCTCGCGGAGCATGACATTGCCCTCGCCCAGAGTGATCCTCCCACGGATATCCAGAATTGCAACATCTCCAATGTGGCGGGTGGTCGCTTGCATTTTGACGGGCGTCCGGTTTTGCATGCCGAGTCCCAGCCGGTCAAGAATCGCACACGCTGAAGTCGCAAGTTCCTGTGACTCTGTGCGAACCACGATCAGCGAACGCCCTTCTTTGAGTACTTCGCGAAAGAACGCGACGTCCTCAGAGCACGTATCAGCCGCTGTCGGTTTCGGCGCGTCCGGGTCGTGTTTTTCCGCCGAGGCGGCGGCCACACCCGCGCCCGCAAGCCCGAGCAGTGCCGCCGCGCCGAGCCCTAGCGCGAATATCGTCCCGATCCCGGGAAGAACCAGCGTTGAAACCACACCGCTTGTCATCCCCGCGGCTCCCCCCAGCGAAGCTAACCACAAATGCGTCTTACGCGCTGGTGCTGCCTCATCCTCGGATCGAGTCAGGAAGACGATGGATTCTTCCGGTACGCCCCGCTCTCGTAACTCCTTGACCGCCTTCTCCGCGTGATCACGCGAAGTAAAAACTCCGATTGCAGTTTCCATGTAAGCCCCCCGGTAACCGCGTAGGCCCGGGAGAATAGCACACTTTCCCCATTGGAGCCAAGCATAAACTTGATTTTCCGCTGGACGGATAGCGGTGGACCCTGCATTTTCTTCTTTCTCCAGCCTTCCCATGCATTCTTGCGATGCGGGATTTCACCACTTCTCCGACATATCTGGCAAAATGTCTGGGAACTTTGCGCGCAGCAATCGCGTAGTACCAACCAGGACAAGTATGGAACTGAAGATTGAGGGCCTTTCCAAGACCTATGCCAACGGTGTGAAGGCTCTGGACCGCGTTTCGCTCACCATCCCGCACGGCATGTACGGACTGCTGGGCCCGAACGGGGCGGGCAAGAGCACACTGATGCGGACCATCGCAACCCTGCAAGAAGCCGATTCCGGGAGCATGCGGTTGGGAGATCTCGATGTTCTCCAGCAGAAGGATGAGGTGCGCAAGCTGCTGGGCTACCTGCCGCAGGAGTTCGGCGTATATCCGCGGATTTCGGCGCAGGACATGCTCGATCACCTGGCGCTCCTGAAGGGAATCGGTGGCTCCAGGCAGCGGAAGGAACTGGTCGAATCCATGCTGAAGCGGTGCAATCTTTACGACCTCCGCAAGAAAGCTCTCACCAGTTTTTCCGGCGGTATGCGCCAGCGCCTCGGAATTGCCCAGGCGCTGATCGGCAACCCGCAACTGCTGATCGTGGACGAGCCCACGGCCGGTCTCGATCCAGGCGAGCGCAACCGCTTCTACAACCTCTTGGCCGAGGTTGGAGAGCAGGTCATCGTCATACTATCCACCCACATCGTGGAAGACGTAACCGACCTCTGCACCAAGATGGCCATCATTCACGAGGGGCGGGTGCTGTATGAGGGCAAGCCCGACGACGCGGTCGCGCAGCTGAAGGACCGGGTCTGGCAACGCTCCATCGCTAAAGCCGACCTGCCCGGCTACGAGCAGCGTTATCGCGTGATCTCCAACCGTCTCGTCGGCGGACGCCCTCATCTTCACGTTCTGAGCGCGCAATCGCCGGAGGGCGGGTTCGCACCCAGTGTCCCCGACCTTGAGGATGTCTTCTTCACTTGTATCCGCGGGTGGAACTGAGAGCCGACATGTTCCTGCACATCGCCTGGTTCGAAATCCGCTACTGGCTGCGCTCCTGGATGCTCTGGATCTTCACCCTGATCGTTGCCGCCATGATCTTTGGCGCGGTCAGTTCCGACCACATCCAGGTCGGCGGGGCGCTCAGCAATACCTACCGCAACGCGCCGTACGTAATCGAGAACTACTATGCCATCATCGGGCTGCTTACGCTGCTGATGGTAACGGCCTTTGTGAATTCGGCGGCAGCGCGCGACTTCAGCCACAACACCTATCAGATCATCTTCACCACCCCGCTCCGCCGCCGCGACTTTCTTCTCGGACGATTCTTCGGAGCGACGGTGGTGTCCGTGATTCCGATGCTCGGGGTTTCCATCGGAATCCTGCTTGCGAAATACATGCCCTGGGTGGAACCGGAGCGCTGGGAACGCATCATCTGGAGCGCCCATCTGAAAGGGATTCTCGTCTTCGCGGTGCCTAACGCCTTCTTCATGGCCGCGATTCTGTTCACCATCGCGGTGCTGGCGCGAAATGAAATCGTCTCGTTTATTGGAGCATTGCTGCTTCTCACCGGCTACGGCGTTTCGGCTGCCCTGCTGAGCGACATTGAGCGCGAGCACATCGCCGCCATGCTCGATCCGTTCGCCATTCGTACCTTTGCCCTCGCCACCAAGTACTGGACCGTAGCCGAGAAGAACTCAATCTCCATGGGATTGAGCGGGTTGATGCTCTGGAACCGGCTGCTGTGGATCGCGGCTGGAGCGCTCTTCCTGATCTTTGCCTGTTACCGGTTCAGCTTCGCCGAGAGGCGTCAAAAGGCTCGCAAGACACAAGAAGTTCCGCAATCTACCCCGTCGTCGGTTGTTCTCCCTACGGTTACGTCCAGAGCCAGTTCCTGGGATATCTATCTCTCTTCCGTCAAGATTCACCTCGTGGGCATCTTTAAAGGCACCGTATTTATCGTGGTCCTGCTGGCGGGCCTGCTGAATTGTGTGCCGACAATGGTTATGAGTGCGCGGGAGGGATACGGAAACCATACTCTGCCCGTCACCTATTGGTTGCTGGAGATGATCGCAGGCACACTGTACCTGTTCCTGATTGGGTTAATCACGTATTACGCGGGTGTTCTGATCTGGAAGGATCGCGATGCCCACATGGACGAGATTACGGATTCGCTCCCAGCGCCGGAATGGATCTCGTACGCGGCCCGCTTCACGGCGGTGGCTGTGATGGTAATGCTAGTGCAGTTACTGGCCCTGGTAAGTGCAGTCATTATTCAAACCAGTTACGGGTACCATCGCTATCAACTGGGACTCTATCTCAACCAGCTCTTTGTGCGCGATCTCGCGCTCTTTTTCTTTCTGGGAGTCCTGGCCTTCTTTATCCACACTCTTTCGCCTAACAAGTATGTTGGCTATTTCACGTATGTCGCTTTCCTGATCGTCAATCTTTTTATCTGGAAGCCGATCAACGTAGCTTCGGACCTTGTTCAATTCGCAGGCACTCCGGACGTTACTTACTCGGATATGTTCGGCGATGCACCGTATATCACGGCCTGGCGTTGGTTCGCGTTGTACTGGATTCTGTTCTGCGGACTGCTTGCCATCGCCACCGTTATGTTCTGGCCGCGGGGCAAGCAAAGCCGCTGGGCCGAGCGCTGCCGGACCGCCCGTCTCCGCTTCTCCAGCCCGTGGCCGGCGCTGGCAGTGGTCTGCCTCGTGTTGTTCGCCGCGACCGGGAGCTGGATTTTCTACAACACTAAAGTTCTCAACCGTCTGCTTGGGCCCAAGGATCAGTTGGCCCTTCAGGCGGATTACGAGAAAAATTACAAGCAATTCGACAAGCTGCCGCAGCCGCGTATCCGCAACGACAAGTACTGGGTCGATATCTTCCCCCAGACCCGCAACATGACCATGCGCGTGCAGGAAGAACTTTATAACCCTTATGCGCAGCCGCTGACTGAGATCCATTTGTCGGTTGACCGGCAGTACGACACCGACATCCAGATTCCCGGCACGACGCTGGCCGAGAACGATACCCGGTTGTCGTATCGTATTTACCGCTTCACGCCCCCGCTGCAACCGGGCGAATCGCGCGCTGCCGTCTTTACCGTTAAGAGCAAGAATCGCGGATTCGAAGACTCCGTCAGCAATGTGGAGATCACACAGAACGGCACCTTCTTCAATAACTCAGTCGCTCCGGGAATTGGTTACGACACCGGGCGCGAACTGACTGATCCGAACGACCGTCGCAAATACGGCTTAGGCGAGCAGGTGCTGATGCGGCCATTGGAGCGCAATTGCACCGACGATTGCATGGACAATTATGGCCGCGGACATGCGGATTTTACGGACCTGGAAACGGTGATCAGCACCTCTCCCGACCAGATTGCGATTGCGCCGGGATCGCTGGTGCGGGAGTGGCGCGAGAACGGACGGAGATATTTTGACTACAAGCTTGACCATCCGGCGCTTCACTTTTTTTCGTTCATGTCCGCCCGTTACGAGGTGCAACGCGAAGAGTGGAATGGCATCAAGCTCGAGGTCTATTACGACAAGGATCATCCCTGGAACGTGCCGCGGATGATGAAATCGCTGAAAAATTCGCTTGCTTATTACACGCAGAACTTCGGACCGTATTACCACGAAGAAGCGCGGATCATCGAATTTCCGCGGGTCGCGCAATTCGCGCAGGCCTTCGCCGGCACCATGCCCTATTCCGAATCCATCGGGTTCATCGCCAACCTGAACCATCCTGACGACATCGACATGGTCTATTACGTCGTGGCGCACGAGATGGGACACCAGTGGTGGGCGCACCAGGTGATAGGCGCCGACATGCAGGGAGCCACGTTCTTGTCGGAGTCGCTGGCGCAATACTCGGCGCTGATGGTAATGGAAAAAGAGTACGGCCGCGACATGATGCGAAAGTTCCTGAAGTACGAAATGGACAACTACCTGCGCTCGCGCGGCCGGGAACGGCACAAGGAAGAACCGTTGCTGACGGTCGAGTCCGAGCAGGGATACGTCCACTACCGCAAGGCCAGTGTAGTTCTGTACTACCTGAGAGAAATGATCGGAGAAGAGGCGGTGAATCGTGCGCTGCGCCAGGTGATCCAGCGCTATGCTTACAAAGCGCCGCCGTATCCCACGTCGTATGCGCTAGTCGATGCGCTGCGCGAGCAGACGCCACCCAATTTGCAATACTTGATCAAGGATCTGTTCGAAGATATCACTTTGTTTTCAAATCGCACGCTGGATGCCACGGCGGTGAAACGTCCGGATGGCAAGTACGACGTCACCATCAACGTGGGAACGCACAAATACAAAGCGGACGCCAAGGGCAACGAGACCGAGGTGCCGATGGATGATTGGATTGACATCGGCGCCTTCGCCAAGCCGGAAAAAGGCCGGAAGTACGGTAAGACACTCTACCGGGATCGAGTGCGCATCGCGAATAGTAAGTCCACCTACACCTTCACGACGGCGGAGCTGCCGGATGAAGCAGGGGTAGATCCCTTCCTGTTGCTGATCGACCGCATTCCCGACGACAACACGAAAAAAGTTGCACTGTCGAATGCGTCTGCTGCGTCAACGAATCAAGTTCATGGCCAGTGAGCCTATATTATTAGCAGCGTTTTGCGGCGAAATCAGAATTCTGCGGTGAAGCTGCGGCGACCGATTTATTGCCATTTCTAAGATTCCAAATCAACCCATTCGGGCGTGGACGTCCCCAAAATTACTCTGCGAGTATGTGCCGGGGCTGTGGAACTAATCCATAAGTAGTAGCCTCGCGACGTTAGCATTTTTGACTTAAGCCACGTGGGTACTTGTAATGAAATCAGGGACAGGTAAAGTTCTGTCAACGCCGAGAGCTGACCTTCCCCAGCGTGAGGCGTTACAAAAACTCAGGAGGATCCAAGAAATGAAAAAGCTCGGATTGTTGCTGCTTCCGATACTGGCGATTACGCTGATGCTAGCGGGAAATGCTTTCGCTCAAGACAACAGCGTATTCTTCACCACCTACTACTCCAACGCAAACTACCCCGGTGCGCCGGATGCAACCGTGCGTATCGTCAACGACGGCAACACGGACGGCAACCTGTACGCGGACATCTACGTGCTCGATGACAGCCAGGAACTGCAGTCTTGCTGCGGCTGCCTCGTATCCAAGGACGGTCTGCTCTCGGAATCCGTGAATACAGAACTCGCGAGTATTAACGTCGTCCTGACCAACAAAGTGGACCACCGTGGC
This sequence comes from uncultured Acidobacteriaceae bacterium, assembly GCA_963779995.1. Taxonomy (GTDB): domain Bacteria; phylum Acidobacteriota; class Terriglobia; order Terriglobales; family Acidobacteriaceae; genus Acidiflorens. The sequence goes on from CAVZZY010000009.1 coordinate 279,680, forward strand.
GTCATCAAGATCATTTCGGATGCCAATGTTAACGGTTATGACGGTGTTTCTCCGGTCAAGCCGACCGCCGGACTACGGGTATCGGCGACGCACATTCAGTCGCTGAAGTACGAGTATGCTGACGAAACTGACCCCGGTGGTCGCTTCGACTGGGCCGTCACCGAAACCAATGCCAACAACGCGAACCTCGGCGCGGTCGAAAAAGCGCTGTTGCCGGAAGAGTGTGGTTTCATAGTAGGCACCGAAGGCGAACCCGGTTTGGGCAGCGGCTTCGGAGTCTGCACTTGCACGCAGGAAGACTGGGACTTTTAGTCGAGAGGAACGGCTTCCGACTTGTAGGGCGGTAGGCGGGGCTGTGATGGCTTCGTCGGGGATCGGGTTGTTGCGGGTCCTCCTAGAACGGCTGGGAGTTTCTCCCAGCCGTTTTTCTTTGGAACCGAGTCTGTTGAAGCAGCCCGTCCTTTCTTATCTTGTCTCATCTTGCTTGCAGCAGCGAAGGAATGAGTTCAGCCTTTGTCAGCCTTCCTTGCTTCATCGCTCGATTGAAGCACTGGGGAGCGCGGGAACTCCAATCACGTCCCCGGCCGCATCGTTGGGTGACGCCGCGGTCTGAAGTGCTCGTTGACTATGAGTTTCCCGCGCCCATCTGACAACCAAAATTAATTGACAATCATCAAGCAGTATGGGGGTGTGCGTTGCTCATACGGCAAGGGCTTATTCCTTGCGGGAATTGCAACAGGTTCTGATTGACATGGTCGAAGGGCTTAAGCCGACCTCAAGGACAGTTTTCTGGCTCCGCTACTTGCAGAAGCTCTCGACGAATGCGACGGCGAGTTTCATGAGGCTCCCAGTCTCGACGGTCAAGGCTCGCCTGCATCGGGCTCGACTGGAGCTGCGCCAAGCTTTGGAAAAGCGCTTTCGCACACAGGAAAAATTCTCGACCGTAAATGAAAGCAGGTTATCCCGATGCAAATCAAGGAGGAAGGAATATGAGCAACCGCCGTATTGCAATTAGCACAATATTCGTTTTGGCTCTGTTGGCATCCATCAAAGGCAGCCTTGTGGCCGCGGAAGCTCCCGCCACCAACGGGACGCCGGCACGCATGCTGGTCACTGTCGAAGCTGTTCATGGCAACAATGTACCCGTCATTACCCGCGACGATGTGATGGTTTACGAAGGGCACGATCGCGACAAAGTGACCGCTTGGGTTCCTGCGCAGGGAGACCACGCAGCCCTCGAACTCGTTATTCTGCTCGACGATGGGTCCAATATCAGTCTCGGTACACAACTCGAGGACCTCCGCCAATTTATCGTCGCACAGCCGGCATCCACCAAGATTGCGGTCGCGTACATGCAGAACGGCACCGCGAAAATGGAGCAGAACCTGACTAGCGATCATGCTCTCGCTGCAAAAGCCCTGCGCCTTCCCCTGGGAATGCGCGGCATCAACGGCAGCCCATATTTTTCTCTGAGCGACCTGATCAAGCACTGGCCGGAAACGACAGCCCGCCGGGAGGTTTTCATGGTTTCCGACGGAATTGATCGGTACTACGGAAGCGGAGATATGCAGGATCCATATCTGTCCGCGGCCATCGAAGATGCTCAGCGCGCCGGCGTTGTCGTCTTTGTGATCTATACCCCGGGCGTCGGCCACTATGGCCATAGCTACTGGCGGACATATTGGGGTCAGCTTTACCTCGCGCAGGTTGCAGAGGAGACTGGCGGTGAAGCGTATTACATCGGTTTCACTGGGTCGCCAGTGTCCTTCACGCCCTTCCTGGACAATATGGAGCATCGGTTGACCAGCCAGTACTTCTTGACCTTTACCGCCAAGCCGCGGAAAAAGAGCGGGCTGCAGCGAGTCAAGCTCACGACAGAAGTATCGAATGCAGAGCTGGTTTCGTCGGAACAAGCGTACGTCGCCGCCGGAGCACCATAACCGGCAGGTAGAAACATTGGTGGTTCTTGTATGGCGGGTCGGATCCGACCACCGCGCGCTCTATGAGGTGGTCTTGAAAGTACGTGACGCGAAGGAAAGCAACTTAACCGGTCAACAAGTCTCAAAGCAACCGAATTGGTAACTTGCGTGATCTGTCTGTCCCATGCTAAATGTGTATAGTCTTGTGGCAGTTGATCCGCGCATGGATCTGACATAGCTATGCTAGAACATTCCCGCGCACGAGCAAGCTCTGCGTCTCGGTGCCGTATCGCCGTAATTGTTCTAGCCATTTGTTCCCTGACGGCGAGCGTGGCGACTCGTTACACCGAACTGGGTCCGGAAGTCGGGAAAGTAGCGGCGGTGAAATCCCAGTCTCCGGATGTCCAGAGGCAGCGCCTTCTTAAAAACGCACTCCAGTGGACCGAACCGATTTCCAGCTTCACGCTTTTTCACCCGCCCCAGCCTTCCATTTCTACTGTCTCGGTGGTCGTCCCGTCTAGGAACCTTAGTTCCGAGAGCTGGCTTTACAACCGGCCTCCTCCTTCATTCCTGCTGAAACTCAATCTTTTGCAACTCATCGCCGTTCTTTGAGCTCAAAGCTCGTATATCGAGCCGGGTAGCCATCGGATGTTAACCCGCGTAGCACGTCCTGTACGCGAGAGTTCCGGGCACCGGCGAATTTGAGTTTCGCATTGTCCGCGTGATCGCGAAGCCAAGTCAGCTTCGTCCGCGAAAGGAAACGTGCATGGCCATTAAGTCTTTGCTGACTGAAGAAGATCTCGATGCTCTTCGCCAGTTTGACACTTGCATGGTCTCGAATGCGATCGAGACATTTGGTACCAGGCTTCGGAACACAGGATTTGCCGATGGCAGCATTCGCAGCATGTTCCAGGATGCAGAAGCTCCACCGATGGTGGGCTATGCGGCCACGGCTCGTCTTCGAAGCGGGGAACCGCCAATTGTGGGCGGTAGCTTCCATGATCGTACCGCCTTCTGGAACAGCATCCTGGAAATTCCGGAACCTCGCATCCTGGTTTTGGAGGACATGGACAAGCCGCCCGGGCGCGGGGCGTTCCTGGGCGATATGCACGCCGCCATCCTTCAAGCGCTGGGGTGTATCGGTTACCTAACCAACGGCGCCGTGCGTGAGTTGCCCGCCGTGCGTGCCATGAGGTTCCAGCTATTTGCCGGCAGTGTCGCGGTTTCTCATGCCTATGCCCACATCTTCGATTTGGGGGCGACCGTAATGGTGGGGGGCATGGAAGTCCACCCCGGAGATTTGTTGCACGCCGACCAGCACGGTGTGCTGACGGTTCCCATGGAATTCGCAATTAAGATTCCGGACGCTGCGGCCCGGTTGCAACAGGCGGAACGAACGGTGATCGACTTTTGCCGATCCAGCGCGTTCTCAGTCGCCAAGCTGCGCGAAATTATGAAAGCGACACGTTAGGGGCAACCACAAGATTTGTGTTCCAGGTCATGTAACCAATGGGACATTGCTGGCCGGGAACGCCAGAGAAAGCTGGTATAGAAAACTCGATGAATGAAACTAGCAATCGATCCGGTGGAATGGCGTCGCGAGGAATCAGATGTTCAAAGCTAATTTTGCTGACCAGTCTGGTGGCTCTGGTGGTCGAATTCGTCGCTTGTTCGGGAAGCGGGAGTCGCCGCGCTCAGGCGGGCGGACCGGTGATCACGGTTGGCGTTGCTAAAGTCGTGCGCAAGTCACTGGGTCGGCAAATCACTTTGTCATCCGAGTTAGTGCCTTTTGAGGAGATCGACGTGTACGCAAAAGAATCAGGTTTCGTCACCAAGCTGTTTGTCGACTATGGCACACGGGTGAAGGCGGGCCAGTTAATGGCAACCCTGGAGATTCCCGAACTGGAGGCGCAGCTTCAGCAAGATCAGGCGGAAATCAAGAATGCGATGAATCAAGTCAGCCGGGCCGACCACGAATTGGCCCGGGATCAGGCGCAGTACAATGCGCTGCACCTCGAATATACGCGTCTGAACGGAGTCTTCGAGAGCCAGCCCGGAATTGTCGCGCAGCAGGAAGTGGATGATGCGCAGGGGAAGGATCTGGCAGCATCAGCTCAGGTAGATGCCGGCCAGGCGGCGCTGGAGGCAACCCAGAGCCAGCTCTCCGCTGTCAAGGCAAAGCTGGCTCACGATCAGAGCCTGTTTGACTATTCGAAGATCACGGCTCCGTTTTCCGGTGTAGTGACGGAGCGCTACGCCAACCTCGGGACCCTGGTGCAGGGGGGCACGGGTTCGAGCACGCAAGCGATGCCCATCGTCCGTCTGTCCGAGGATGATCTTTTCCGGCTCGTGATTCCGGTTCCGGAGTCTTACGTTCGCTACATCAAAGTCGGCGATCACGTGGACGTCCGCGTGCCTTCTCTCAATCACACTTTTCCGGGCAAAGTTGCGCGCTTCTCGGTGGATGTGCGCGAAGACACGCGCACCATGCACACGGAAGTGGACGTTCCAAATCCGGACCGAGTTCTGCTGCCAGGTCTCTACGCGGACGCGGAGCTTTCCCTCGATCGAAAAGAGGATGTTCCGACGGTGCCGGTTCAGGCTTTGAATCACGAAGGCAAGAAAACCACCGTCTTTGTGGTGAAACAGGATGGAGAACTGGAGGACCGCAGCGTGCAACTTGGATTGGAGACAGCCAGCGATGCCGAAATCACCTCCGGACTAAACGAGGGAGAACAGGTCGTGGTGAGCGATCGCAGCGCTCTGAAGGCGGGCGAAAAGGTTCGTCCGCAGGTTGTAGCCGTGATGGAGTATCACGAGCAGAGCGCGCAGTAAACGGCGCCGACGCGGATGCCTGACCAAGCTACGACTGCGACAGGACGAATTTTATGCCAGGATTTTCAATTCGTAATCCGTATTTCATTATTGTGATCTGCTTGACCCTTCTGGTCATCGGCGTCACCAGTCTGTCGCGGATGCCGGTCGATTTATTCCCCCCGATTAACCTGCCCGAAGTCGTCGTGGCCACGTTTTACACGGGCATGCCGCCGGAGGATATTGAATACGATATTACCGATCCTCTGGAGCGCCTCTTCACGCTGGCTTCAGGCGTGGACCACATGGAATCGCGCTCCATGTTGGGCGTCAGCATTATTCGCGTCTACTTCCAGCCCGGAACCAATGCCGATACCGACGTCAGCGAGCTCTCCAACTTAGCCCTCGCCGACTTGAAGCGTTTGCCCCCGGGAACTCTGCCTCCGGTGGTGCTCAAGTTCGATGCCTCCAGCTTGCCGGTGGCGCTGGTCACGGTGGAAGGCAAGGGACTGAACGAAACTCAGCTTCACGACTACGCCCAGTTCCAGATTCGCAACCAGATCGCGGTCGTGCCTGGCGCCGAAATTCCAGGCGTGTTCGGCGGAATCTACCGCCAAATCATGGTCTACGTGGATCCCTACAAATTGCAGTCCCGTCAATTGAGTGTGATGGACGTGGTGGGCGCGGTCAACGATTCCAATCTGATCCTGCCTGCGGGCGACGTAAAGATGGGACCGTACGATTACTTCGTTTACTCCAACAGCCTGGTTGACGACATGGACCAACTGGGCAAGGTGCCGCTCAAGGTCAAGGGAAACTCCTGGGTGACGGTGAACGACGTAGGCAAAGCGGAGGACGCTCACCAGATTCAATACAACATCGTGCGCATCGATGGCCAAAGATCCGCCTACATTCCCATCATGAAGCAGGGTGGCGATACCAACACCATTGCGGTGGTGGACGGTGTCCGCCAACTGATCAAGCATCTCTACGACATTCCCCAGCAGATGAAGACCAGCGTTGTCTTTGACCAGTCGGTGTACGTGAAAGAAGCCATCCGCACCGTATTGCACGAGGGCTTTCTGGGGCTGATCCTTACTAGCTTGATGATCCTCATCTTTCTGGGGAGCTTCCGCGCCACCTCGGCTGTGCTCCTCTCGATCCCTATATCCGCGCTGGCCGCGTTTGTGGTGCTGGCTATGATGGGCGGGACGGTGAATACGATGATCCTCGGAGGAATGGCGCTGGCTTTCTCGCGCGTGATCGACAATTCCGTCATTTCACTCGAGAACATTTATCGCCATTTGGAAATGGGGGCCGTCCCCATGATCGCCGCCGAGGCCGGCGGGGCGGAAGTGAACCTGGCTATATTGGCCGCCACCCTGGTGGACGTGGTCGATTTTTTCCCAGTCGTTTTTCTATATGGCGTTGCCAAGTTTCTCTTTTCGGCGCTGGCGCTGGCTTTTTGTTTGTCGCTGCTGGCTTCGTTTGTGGTGGCGATGACGGTGATTCCTTTATTCTGCTCGCGTTTCCTGAAGGCGGTGCCTCACGTTCCGAAGCCGGATAAGGAAAATGAGTATGAGGTCGAACCCACGGAGGCAGGCGGTCGCTCCTGGATGGAACGGTTCAATGCCCGCTTCAACCGGATGTTTAATAAGGTCCTCGACTACTACGAATACTGGGTTCGACGGGCGCTGCAACGACCTGGGCTCACGGTGCTGGTGCTGAGCGGGGTGTTCCTCGCCAGCTTGGCAATTTATCCGCTGCTCGGGTTGGCGTTTTTCCCCAAGACCGATGCCGGCCAGTTCACCATCAACCTCAAGGTGCCCACTGGCACACGCATCGAGATCGCGAACCAATATGTCGCGAAGGTGGAAGATTTGATCCGGCAGCAGGTAGAACCAAAGGACTTCAAGCGGATTGTCTCCAACATTGGAGTCGTCCCGGACTTTTCCTCGCTCTACACCACTAACTCTGGGCCCTATACCGCAACCGTCCAAGTGGCGCTCAACGAACCGCACCGGCTGAGCAGTTTTGAGTACATGGACCGGGTGCAGAAGGCAATGGAGAGCCAGTTTCCCGATATTCGCACATTCTTTTCCAGTGGTTCGATGGTCGACGCGATTCTGAATCAGGGCGCGCCAGCCCCCCTTGACGTGCAGGTTAGCAGCCCTGATCTGCACGAGATCTATGGCATCGCGCAGAACTTGGCCAAGCGCTTTCGCGAACTGCCTGGCGCCGGCCAAGTCTACATTCCGCAAGACATGAACTACCCGACTCTGCGGCTCGACGTGGATCGCGTCCACGCCGGCGAGTTGGGCCTGACGCAAAAAGACGTGGTGGATAACGTGATCACTGCGCTCAATTCCAACTACATGATCGCCCCCAATTATTGGGTCGATCGCAAGAGCGGAAACGACTATTACCTTACGGTGCAGTACTTCGAGCAAGGCGCCGCCGCCATTCACAACATGCTCGATCTGGGACAGATTCCGCTGCGAGATCCGGCAAGCGGAGCGGATATGAGCTGCGGCCCCGCGGGCCCCCGCCCGCCACGGCCCGGATCCGCCCACACTTCTTGGGCGTGTGGTGGACAAGGCAGGACCACGGTCCTCAAAAATGTTGTGAATGTCAAACAAATCCTGACGCCGACGGAAGTGGACCACTATCAGATTCAGCGTGCTATCGACGTCTTCATTACCCCCAAAGGGGAAGATCTGGGGCGCATCAGGAGCGCCGTGCAGGGTATTCTGGCCAAAGAAAAGATTCCCAGCAACGTCCGCGTGAATCTGCGCGGCATGGTGCAAGGCATGGAAGCCTCATTCAAGAGTTTTGCGTTGGGCTTTCTGATTTCGTTTCTCTTGCTCTTCCTGATTTTAACGGCGCAGTTTAAGTCGTTCGTCGATCCTTTCTTGATCATGCTCGCAATTCCCATGGGATTTGTTGGCGTCCTGATTATCCTGCCGCTCACCGGCAGCACATTGAACGTAATGTCGCTGATGGGAGTGTTGATGCTGGTCGGCATCGCGGACTCGAACAGCATTCTGATCGTTGATTTCGCTCACAATCTTGAGAAGCAAGGGCTGTCGACAATGGACGCAGCCATAACCGCCTGCCGCGTGCGCCTGCGACCGATCTTGATGACTTCGCTGGCGACGATTATTGGCATGCTTCCCATGGCCATGAAGCTGGGCACAGGTGCGGAGCAGTATGCACCGATGGCGAAGGCCATTATCGGCGGCCTCAGTTCGTCGGTTCTGCTGACTATTTTTATCGTGCCGGCGGCGTACGTGCTGGTCTACGGCAAGCGCGACGCGAAGGCAGCGGAGAATCCGGCGCCGGAGCCGGCGGAATGAGGCAGAAACATCCCGCTTCCTGTAGCCGCTTAGGGACGCACGCCGCACTGCGTTGAGCGCACATCAGTGAACGCACATCATGAGGTCGAAAGGTAACCCGATGACAAGGGCCAATGCTTTCGTATTCTGCACGCTGCTGTTATTTCTATGTGCGATTCTTGACCCGCCTGGCATAGCGCAAGGCGCTGGCAAATCGGAGGCAGCCGAAAACTTACCTTCCGCCCCGCAGCCGCAAGTCGCGCAAACCCCGAGTCCCATCCTGGGGACTCCGGTGACTCAAGCGGCGTTGATCGCCAGCTTCCCGCATGGAGCAGGATCTCAGACCGCTTCCTCAGCTGACCCTCAAACGCAGCAGGCGGGTCAAGTGCCGGGCGGACCCATGCGTTTGACCCGCACCCAGGCAGAGCAGGTGGCGATCAAGAACAATCCACGGATCAGTGTGGGGCGCCTGCTGGCTCTGGCACAACATCAGGTCTATCGCGAGACCAGGGCGGCAGAACTCCCGAATTTTAATGGCGCAATGACGGCAGTCGATGCGAATGAAGGCAGCCGCATCGGAGCGGGATTCCTCAATAGCCCGCGCTTGCTGGAACATGCGGGCGCTGGGGTAACCCTCAGCCAACTCATCACCGATTTCGGGCGCACCCTCAACTTGGTGTCCTCTTCAAAGCTTCTGGAGAAAGCCCAAAATGCCAATGCGCTGGCCACCACCGAAGATATAGTTCTGGCTACGGATCAGGCCTTTTACAACGCGCTGCAGGCCGAAGCTCTGCTCAAAGTCGCGCAGCAAACCGTGACCACGCGCGGGTCAGTAGAGCATCAAATCGACGAACTGACGAAGAACAAGCTGAGATCAACCCTGGATCTGGCCTTTGCGGAAGTGAATCTGTCGCAGGCCAAGCTGCTGCAACTCGATGCCCAGAACAACGTCGATTCGACCGTTGCCGCGCTCACGGCAGTGCTTGGCTTCGAGAAACAGGTCGTCTACGAGTTGAGCGATGAGGATACGCAACCGCCGCCACCGCCGCCGGATGTGGACGTGCTCATCAATACCGCCTTGCAGCAACGTCCCGATCTGCAGGCGCTCACCTATGATCAACGTGCAGCGGAAAAGTTCCGCCGCGCCCAGCGCGATCAGCTGTTCCCAACCATCAACACTCTCGGCATAGCGGGAGTGACTCCGGTGCGTCCGGACTGCACCAGCGCCGGCTGCTTCCCCAACTATTTTATTTCCAGCTGGTACGGCGCGATCGGCGTGAATATGAGCATCCCAATCTTTAATGGGTTTCTCTTCACGGCGCAGGCTTCGGAAGCTAATTTCCGGGCGAAAGCTGCAGCCGAGAGCACCCGGGATCTGCGCGACCGGGTAGTGCGCGATGTGCGCACGGCATGGCTAGCAACGAATACGGCCTTTCAGCGCGAAGACGTGGCTGCGGAACTGGCCAAGGAAGCCGACCTGGGGTTGAGTCTCGCCCAGAGCCGTTATCATCTCGGCTTGGGCTCAATCGTCGAACTCAGTCAGGCGCAGTTGCAGCAGACCGGAGCCGCCATTGGCTATGTCAACGCTCAGTACCAGTATCGGCTCTCGCTTTCAACTCTGAACTTTGAGATTGGAGTGAAACCATGAACCCCGTTAGGCGATTGGACGGAGGATGCGCCGGCGCGCGGGGAATCAGGTGGTGCAATTCATGAAGACACGGAAGAAACAATCATCCTTTACGACGTGCCAAGGAGTGCTACTCCTTTTTATGCTCGGTAGTTTTTTTTATTGTGTTTTATTTGGTCTATTACGTCCAGGCAAAGTTAGGTTGGTCGCTGCAGTAGCAACGTCCGCCTGCTTTCTTGTGGAAGCTGACCTGCAGTGAGCGGTTGTATGATTTGAATATCACTAGTCTGTTTGGCGAAGGATCTCGTAGTCGGAATCAGGGCGTCCGTGGGAACAGCTGTTCAAAAGTTGTATTCCGGTTTTACCGGTTAAGAACATTTAGACGTGATCCCATTTTTCTTATATCTCGCTGCAGGAGTTGCTACAGGATTTCACGTTTACACTTTGCTGATGTTGGCCGTTGTAGGCGCTCCCGTAGACCTGCTCGAATTCGTTTCTCTGGCGGGCTCGTTGGGTCTATTGGTTGCCGCTTATTTAAGCCTTTTCAAACCAAATGCGGCGGCGAGGCTTGCGCTGCCCGCTTCGCTGGCAATCTGGTGCTTTTATGGTCCAGCCATTGCCCGCACGGTCGGCTGGTTCTGAACCTGCTGGTTCTAAATTCGAATGATGCTGCCATATCTGGCCACAGCGCTGTTGGTACTGGTCACTGCATATTCGGCAGTCGTTAGCTTCCGGCGACCGCGGGATGGCAGTGCTCCGACCTGGATCTTTCCAAACCGCACAAGACGATCCGCGCAAATAACCGTTGGCATCTGCACGCTCGCAGTCCTCCTCGGAGGGGCAGTATGGCTCACCATCAGTGCCCGGCATTCCATTCGCCACTCATCGCGCTTTCTCATTCCTGAAGGGTACGTAGGCTGGGTCCGAGTCGAATTCCAGGTCAATGGTGCTTCCCCAATGCCGGTCGAGGGCGGAGAGTATCTATTCACTTTCCCGCCCTCCGGCGTATTGAGGACGTCTTCATCAGAAGAATATGGATGGGCCAAGGACCACTACTTCTACTACTCCGAAAAGGGTACGCGAATGTTGCCTGCTACCAGTGCCGGCGGTGGGGGTCTGATCTGGGGAAAAATCAACGGTGAGGAGACTGGCTCGCAGGGCAAGAGAAAATACGAGGAATTCTTTGTAGGAACGGAGCAGCAATTTCGAGAGCAACCGAGGTGAGAGCAGAGCGTCAGTTCCAGCGCTCCACCATTACCAACCCATTTGACCCATCCGCTTAAGGATGATTGCGCTGTAGTTATTCATGCGCTCGGGTCGTCGCTTGAGGGGAGCCGGCAGAATTGCAGCGAGTCGTGCCGCCTGTTCCCGGCCGATACTCCGGGCCGCGGTTTCGTCATAGTGACGACACGCCGAATCTGCACCATAAATACCAGGGCCCCATTCAACCACGTTGAGGTAGATCTCCAGGATGCGCTGTTTGCCGAGGACGAATTCGGCCACCGGTACCAGTGTGACCTCTGCGCCCTTGCGGAGGATAGAGCGGCCGGTTCCGAAGAACAGGTTTTTTACGAGTTGCTGCGTAATGGTGGAAGCTCCGCGAGTGCGATCGCCTTCCAAATCGTCTGCGGCAGCGATTTGGATCTCGTGCCAATCGAATCCATGGTGCTGGTAGAAGTGCGCGTCCTCGGCGGCGATTACAGCGTGCTCGAGATCGGGCGAGATTTGGCTGAGCGGAATGAATTTGTAGCGTTCGCGATACGGCGTGTGGTGAAGCCAGGCCTGCAAGCGGCGCTGGATGTGCACCGCGGTTGTCGGTGGGTCGATCCACCGGGCGGCCACAAGGATCAGCGCGGCAAGCGACCAAAGAAGCGCCACGCCGATGACAAGCCATCGAACCAAGGATCGGAGAAAACCCTTGCGAAGCGAGGTCTTGGTGTGTGCGTTCGGCATTGCAGTCACATTTCAGAATAATAGCCCGAGCTAGGTTACCGCTGATGTATGATCTTGCGAGCGCGAACACAGAGTGTTGCGTTCTATTCAGGCCACTCGGGACAAAGCCCCTTGGTCCTGGATCACATTGAACCCCGCTTACAACGGTCCATGCGAAGAAAGCGGGCTAGGACCGTCGGACCCGGGGAGAAAAAATGATTCCTCCCACCTACAAACCGAAGAAAAAGTTTATGCAGCTTGCGATCGCGGAGGCAAAGCGCGCCCGCGACCGGGGCGACTATCCTATCGGTGCTGTCATCACGCGTCTTATTGGAAAACAGGAAGTGGTTATCGCGTCTGCCGGCAACCGGGTAAAAACTTCGGGTTCATCCATTAAACATGTGGAGCTTGAAACCTTGAAATATGTTTCCTCGGGCTACGGTCGGTATCTGCCGGATTTCGTGTTGTATTCCACCCACGAACCTTGTGCTATGTGCGCGGGTGCCTGCGTCTGGTCCAAAATAGGAGCGGTGGTATTTGGCGTTTCCCAGGAAGATATCACCGCTTATGGCAAGAAACACGGGACCGAGGAATTCAAATGGCGCGCCTGTCTCATTTCATGCAAATTCGTCCTTGAGAAGGGCGGGCTTCACATTCCCGTGTTCGAGAATTTTTTGAGACCGGAATGTCGAAAGTTATTTGGATATCGAGCCTCGTGACGTGCCTCGCCCACCTGTACAATACCGGCTTCGTGGGCCATGGCTGCAGTAATTCCGACGTTCGCGAACAATCCTGCGCGGTCTAGCGCGACATCAGGAATTCGACCTGCTGCTCAATTTCAGCGATCGCGATGGGAGCAAAGTTGGCCTCACGCAGTTGCTGGTTGAGTTGCGCCAATTTCGTTTGCTTGAATCCGGTCCACCCTGCGATGCGGGCTTTTACCTGTTGGCTTGACTCCCTGTAAACCGCGATCGCCTGCGAAGGCACGACCCGATCTCCGCCTTCGACTACTCGCAGTGCTGATGCCAGTCCCGTGTACGCATCCTGCAGCCCAGGGGACCCCTCGGCTGCATATTCCTTGTTCGTAAGAATCTTGCCGATTTCGGATTGAGCATCTGTAAGGGCCGACTTGAGTTGTCCGTTTTGTGCTTCTAACTTTTGTTGCCCCAACTTCTGTTGCCCCATCTTCTGTTGAATGTCCGCAAGCTGTTTCTGAACCGAGTTGATCTCGGCTAGCGCGCGGCGCGCTTCAATGGTTTCGCCAAAGATCCGCTGGCCCCACTGCAATTGCTGCGTGAGTACTTCGGGAGTCGCGGGCGAACGCGGGTCCATGACGACCTTCAAGGACTGGTTTTGCGCATTTCCATCAACCGTCAGGCGGACTTGGTAGATTCCCGGCACGGCCTTGGGCCCGCTGGGATTGTGGTAATCGGTGTCTTCGTCCGCAGTCGGGCCGCCGGAACTGCTCCAGGTGAAGTTCCAGACGAAGCGGTGCATTCCCGCAGTTTTCTCGAGGACTTCAGGCTTAGGGAACCAGCGCTCGGCTACGGGAAGCGGCTGGTGCTTCCAGGTGTCCTGACCTCGTGAAGAATGATCTTCTGACGAGCGGCTTTCTGAAGAAAACGTTCTGACGAGGTTCTGCTGTGCATCGAAGATTTCCAACCGAACGCTGCTCGCCGGAGACGGGAGGAAATAATCCATCATCGCGCCATTGGGAGGATTCTCCGCCGTCGGTTCCTCGGGCGGAGGCGGTGTGCCTGTAAAGGAGTCGTTATCCACCCGAACCGCTGTGGCTGGACGGTAAAGCCACGGACCACTTGCTCTCTTCGCCTCCAGCGTCTGGCGGAGCGGCGTGATGTTATCGAGAATCCAGAAGGAACGTCCGAACGTGGCTGCCACCAGGTCATCGCCGTGGATCGTAAGATCGCGAACTCCAGTGACCGGCAGGTTCAATTGCAAAGACTGCCATGGTCGCCATCATCCCACGATACGTAAACTCCAAATTCGGTCCCGGCGAAGAGCAGTCCTTTGCTCTGCGGGTCTTCGCGAACCGCGCGCAAGAATGCCGGCGCGGTCATGCCGCTCGTGACCAGTTGCCAGGTGGCTCCGTAGTCACGCGTGCGATAGAGGTAGGGCGTCTGATCGTCGAGGCGCCCGCGATCGACGGCGGCGTAGGCGACAGCGGGATCAAAGTGCGAAGCCTCGATCAGCGAAATTTTGCTCCAGTCGCTCAGCCCGGGCGGAGTGACGTCTTTCCAGTTCTTTCCGCCATCGCGGGTCAGGTGAATCAGTCCAGTGTCGCTTCCTGCCCAAATCAGATCGCGGTCGAGCGGCGACGGCGCGATTGTGTACACGACCCCATAACCGGAGCGCTTCGCGTGCTCCAGAGTTGGTGTACTCGGCGGTTTCTTGCCGTCCGTACTTTGCACATCACTCTGCGCATCGCGCACGTCCCCGGTTGCTCCGGTGAGATCAGGACTGATCGTCTCCCAGTGCAGACCGCCGTCGGCCGTCTTCATCACATATTGCGTTCCGAGATACAGCGTCGTTGGGTCAACCGGGGAAAGAACCAGCACGGGAGTCCAAGGGGCGCGATATTTGCGTTCGCGGATCTCCAAGTCCCACGCGAATGTGGGCCAGGGAGCAATGTCCTGGCTCAAGCCCGTTCGTTTGTTGAAGCGAGCAACGGTACCGTAAGTCCCAGTCACATAAACAATGTCGGGATCAACCGGATCGACCACGATGTATCCGCTCTCGCTGGGGCCGGCCGGAAACCAGTCCCGCGGGGTGATTTGACCGTGGTCGGTACGGCTTAGAACCGCGGCACTGCCGCTATCCTGCTCCGTGCCGTATACGGCGTAAGGAAATTGGTTGTCGGTGGTCACATGGTAGAACTGCGCCGTCGGCTGGTTATACCAACTGCTCCACGTTTGGCCGCGATTGAGGCTGATCGTGGTTCCCTGGTCCGTTCCGAGGACCATGCTGGCGGAATTTTTCGGATCGATCCAGAGCTCGTGATAATCATCTCCGCCCGGCGCGCCGCGGACGACCGAAATTGTCTTCCCGCCATCCTCGGATCGGTAAAGCGCAACGTTCGGGATGTAGATCACGTCGGGATTACGCGGATCGATGGTGATGCGATTGAAGTACCATGCTCGACTGGTAAGACGGGGATCGTCGTTCACGAGCACCCAAGTGTTGCCTCCATCGTCGGAACGATAGAGGCCGGATTTTTTCGCCTGGATGAGCGCGTACACGCGCTTGCCGTCCGGCGCAACGCCGACGCCGACGCGTCCCCAGTCGCCTTCAGGGAGCCCGTTGCCGTCGAGACGGGACCATGTTTTGCCGGCATCCCGAGAACGGTAAAGGCCGCCGCCCGGTCCATCGATGGGGGCATACGAACTCCACGGAGGACGCCGCACATGCCATGCGCCGGCAAAGATGAGCTGCCGGGCGTCGGAAGCGATTGCCAGATCTGAAATACCGATGTCAGACCACAGGTCGAGAATCCGCGCCCAATGCATTCCTCCATCGACGGATTTGTAGACGCCGCGCTGTTCGTTCGGACCATAAGCGTGCCCCAGAGCGCCGACATAAACGACGTTTGGATCCTGCGGATCGATCACGATCCGGCTAATCTGTCGCGTATCCTCTAAGCCGATGTGATTCCACGTTGCGCCGCTATCGCTGGATTTGTAGACGCCGTTGCCGGAAGAGAGATCCTCGCGAATGTCGGTTTCGCCGGTTCCGGCATAGATGATTTTAGAATCGGAGGGAGCCACGGCAAGTGCGCCGATCGAGGCCACCGGCTGGCCGTCGAAGATCGGCGTCCAGACAACTCCGGCATCGGTTGTTTTCCAGACCCCGCCATTCACCGAGCCA
Organism: uncultured Acidobacteriaceae bacterium; assembly: GCA_963779995.1. Classification (GTDB taxonomy): domain Bacteria; phylum Acidobacteriota; class Terriglobia; order Terriglobales; family Acidobacteriaceae; genus Acidiflorens. The sequence goes on from CAVZZY010000009.1 coordinate 295,189, forward strand.
AAATAAAAGGTGGTCGAGTCGCCCGGCACGCCGGCCACGGCCACTGCGCGTCCGCCGCGGAACGGGCCGATGAGGCGCCATTTGAGCCCATTCACCAGTTCCGGAGGAACCGACTGGGCAATCGCCGTAATGGTTAGCAACAGAAAAGCACACGTGCAGAGAGGACGTGCTAAACGCGGTCTGAATTTGTGCAAGTGCTAGGCCCTCGTTCTTGACACCCGGTTGGTTGGCATTCTATGCCTGAGCGTTCCATCACGATAAGGTACATTCGCCAAGTGAACAACGGCAAGACCGGCCTGTAAATACTTTAGCTTACAAAGATAATGGCGGAGAGGGTGGGATTTGAATCCGCCCATGAACGTAACTTCAACAGCTTAGCGGGCCCCGGATGACACCTTTAAGCCTCAAAAGCACCGTTGGACACGCAAACAGAGCGCAAATAGAGCGCAGCTATGGACCCTGGATTAAGGGCCGTCAGGACAGGCTCAACAAATTGGTTATCGGGGACCTGGGCCAAACAATAAACTGCTCGGTCACAGCACGCTAGAGCTGACGCGGCGGAAGGGGTTTTGAGTTTGACATGGGCCTGCGGCCCACCCATAGGCATGAAAGCCGCATTGCTAAGGTTCATTGATTCCAAACGGGTTAGGCGCGACTTTCGACGGAGTGCTATCGCCTCAATTGACAACAAGGGTACTCGGGAATATATGAGAACCTCACGGTGTCGGTCGATATTGAGGGGGAAATGCGGAGGCAGTGTCTCGACCGATGCTCCGAAAAAGTGCTTGCTCGTGGAGTAGTCGCTGTTCTCGTCGTTGCCGATTTTCGTACATCGTTGTCTATGCAATCTGTTGGCATAGGATGGAAGGAGCGCAAGCCCTCATTGGGCAGTCACGCCAGTTTCCGTGCCTGGGGTCTGCAGCAGGGCCAGGAAAGCCTTCGCGGCATTGGAAAGATGCTTGTCTTTGCGGCAGATGTAGAAGCGCCCCAATTTGGCATCCAATCCCGCCAGCAAAACGCCGGTGAGCGATCCGGCCGAAAGCTCCCGCTGCACCACACTCTGCGGCTGGATTGAAACGCCCAACCCCGCTTCCACCGCCCTCTTCACGCCCTCCACGTTTCCGAAATCGACCACATTCGTCAGCACAATACCTTTCTCTTTCAGCCGCTCTTCGATGACCGCTCTCACTCCTGCGCCTCGCGCCGCCACAATAAACGTCTCCCCCAAAAGTTCCTGCGGCCGAATCCGCTTCTTCTTTGCCCAGCGGTGATGGCGGGGGATAATGACAAATAAATCGTCTGTCATAAACTGCCGGGCGTGTAGCCTCGGATCGTGTGTATCCTGGTTGACCAGCCCCAGGTCGAGCTTATTGGCTAAAATCTTCGCCATAATTTTCGCGCTGAGCGAGATATCCACGGTCACTTCCACCGCGGGGTAGCGCTTACGAAACGCGGCCAGGACGCCGGGCAGAAGATAAATGCCCAGGGCAAAGCTTGCTCCGATGACAAGTCGCCCACCGCGCAAGCCTTTCAGTTCCTCGATTCGTTGCTCGGCAGCGGTGACCGAAGCCATGATCTCCTGCGTAGCTTCAGCCAGAATTTCGCCCGCGTGGGTCAGAGCGACCTTCTTGCCCAGCCGGTCAAATAAGAGGGTTCCGTAATACTCCTCCATCTGCCGGATGTGTTTGCTGATGCCGGGCTGCGTCAGATGCACCACTTCCGCGGCGCGGGTAAAGCTGCGCGTTTCGGCCACCGCCTGGAAAATTCGCAATCGATCCAGATTAATCATGATCTACAGTTATGGTTCTAATACAAACAAGTCATTTGATTCATGTCAAGGTCTTTCGTAGCATTGAAACAAGAGAAGGAGAACCATCATGAGCTACGTCGAATACGAAAATGTGGGGATCGAGAAATCCGTCAGTGAGAAGCCAGGCAAGGCCCCAACGCCTCTTGCTATCAGCGTGAAGGAAGTCAATATCCAAAGAATGAAGCCTTTTGCGGGGCCGGGCGGTCAAATGAGTCTCGGCGACCAAGTCGTCTGCCGCGCAGAAGAAGTCCTGAACGCCCAACTGGCGCAAGGATCGATGCCAGCGTAGGCCGTGGACCCCGACTGGATAGCTGGATCGGCCTCGTAATCCGTCATCCCGAGCGGAGTAGCCGGGTGCCCCACTCATCGACGGCATCTGCAGGGTTGTGTCTGCCGTGACCGGTTTTCTCGCGCCCGCCTATAACGACAGTCCTGTTCCGCGCGTTTCAGCCAGCGTTCCTGGCCGAACTCGCCATCATGCTGAGGCTGCTAATCGTTGGCGCGAAGGAAAACGCGCTGGCGAATCGACGCAGGTGCAATCTAGCCCGACCGGAATATAGGTCTTGGGGAGTTGACGTAATATCTGGTTGCAACAGTTACCGCTCCCACCTTAGTCCGCGCTAATCGCCTCAACGAAAGACTTCAACGTGCTCGATAAGCCGGTCGCAGATCTTGATACAGTTCTCGCGGATCGCTTCGCGGGTCACCGAGTCCCCTCCGGTTGTAAGCATAGTGGAGGTCCCGTGGCAGAGCACGAATAATGCGTCGAAGATCTGGCCGTAATCCTCGGGCTGACCGCCAAAACGCGCGGCCAGTTGCGCCAACACCCAAACACGTCCGGGGCGTGGACGACCGGGCCCTATCAACTCTAACAACGACAAACGGAGCAACTCGTACTCGTGCGGATTTGCCTCGGCAAACGCCAAATATCGCCGGTACACTTCCTCTACGCATGTGGACTCGAATATCTCGGCATTCAGTTCGGCCCGGAAGCGCAATGCCAGTGCCCGCCGGATTGCTTCTTTGTTTCGAAATCGCTTGTAAACAGTAGGCGTGGTCGTGCCGGCTGCACGCGCCACCTCTCGCAACGTAAGCCCCTTCTCACCGTGCTCCCGCCACAAATGGCGGGCGGCCGTCAAAATGCGCTCCTCCAACTGCTTGTCAGGAATCGGGGGCATTGCAATTCCTCTCCTTGTTCAGCATATTTATACACTGTAAAGCACAATCGAGGAAATAGCGAAGTAGATTTCACACCAAAACGACTGGTTATACAACTGATTATAAAGAGACTAAATACTCATTGTCCATGGTGCCGATTATAGTTTACATCGTCAAACTAACAATGTTAAATTAACGCATTTGAGACGGGTATTCCTCCCCACCCTCCCGAGTCGGGATAAAGGAAAACGTAGTGAGAGTGAATAATGTCAATGGAACGAGCGACAATGCCTGTAAATGCAGGAGTTGGCTGGAACATTGGAGCAAATTTGGCGGCGGGATTCTTCCGCCGTCCTGCAGAGAGAAGGTTTGCACTAAGAACCTAGAATTTGGCACCCGTGTTCAGAAAGACAGCTTCAAGGACAAGGGCTGGTACATCGTTCCACTCTGCAAGGACCATAATGGCCAAACGGGAAAATCCTTGGACATCATGGACGGCACCACGCTCGTATCGGCAGATGTCAGCCAGACCTGCGGCAAGCAGCTGTTGTGGAGCCAAATGAAACATTCTGAGCTTCGCTGGAATCCAGGGCTTCAAGAATGGTTGTGTGTGAGGTGCGGCCTAACCTCCGACCATAGCAGCCGAGAGGATGCCGAGACCGAGTTGGAGTCGTTTGAGTGCCAGCCTTACAAGAACCCCTTAAACAAACCGCATCTAGTGATCCTCGTGGAAGTGGGCAGAATACCGATCAAAGGCGGCTGCTCCGCTTGCAAAGACGTACTCTTTACGACCGGGGATGATATTGGCACAGCACAGGAGCTGCACAGCAAATTAGAAAGCCTGTTCCGTGAGCATTTTCGCAAGGTTCACATGCACGAAGATGCCAGCCAAAAAGCTGCCGGCTCTTGAGAATTGCGCAGCCTTAGCTTTCATCGGTGGCTGACTTGCGTGACGATAATTGGCGAAAAATCAATTACACTCATAATCCCCCACGGCTCGGAGAAGAAAAAGAGCACCGAGCGAATAGCGCGAGGACAGGGCGCTCCGAAGATCCAACACCACCGCGTCCCACGTTCGGCGAGGCAATGGCTTCGGGTCCGATGGGGTGGCATTGTTTCAGTTCAGAGGGGTGGGGTATGGGTATGGGGGTCCGTGTTTATAGAGAGCACAAAGCCGCGGACCGCCGTTCCGGTTTTGCAAAGGATACCCAGTATCTTTCCAGAAGTGAGGCGAACAACAGAAGAAAGTGAAAGTGAGAAGGTGAGAAAGTATTAGACGCCTTTTAGCCGTCATTCCCGGGGCATTGAGACACCTTTTAACCGCGAATCCCACGATTGTGCGGTTAGAGTCTGGCGTTTAATTGGAAGTGAGAACACGCACGAAGAAGCAAGGAAAACAACGGATAACTACCAAAAGCGGAGACAAGTATGGCTAAGGCTGCTGCAGAACACAAGCTCAAGGTGAGTCTTGCTCTTGACGGAGATTATGTTAACCGGCTTCTTTTCTCTGCGTACGCATTGCCTCACGGGGCTAGAACGGATACCTGAAGAGAAGAATATCGAGACAAGCGAAACCGCAAAGAACCGCGGCGTTCAGTCTTCTGCGAAGAACCGTTTCTTAATGGCCTCGTTCACAGGTAGGTCGGGCCCGGAGTAGGCCGCGTCCGGTTGGCGGCTGGGGTCCTCTGCGATCAAAGGCAATGCGCGTGCGCGACGGGCGTCCGCCTGCGGCCCCGTTTTCAGATAAAACTCCGTGAACCAAAGGTTCACAATACGACTCGCGTCACTGTAGGCGTCGTGCTCCGTGGCGTAGGCGTTACCAGCGGTCTCCCAGTCATCCGTGGCCAGCAAGTGATCGCGCAGCACGCGGGCGTCGCGCAGGGTTAACGACAAGCCCTGGCCCCAGGTCGGGTCGCTTGCGGCCGCTGCGTCTCCAAGCAGAGCCACGCCGTCCCGGTAGGGATGCTCAACCCAGGCTTCCGCTCCATCGAACGTGGCGAGCGGCCCGGCCGCCTTCGCGCCGTCGTAAAACCCGGGATTCATCCCTGCTCTCTTGAAACCCTCGAGGTATCTCGGGAAGTCTGCTTTACCCTGATAGCGCGGCTGGGTGCCCGTGTGAAAGGCGAAGTAAGTGCGGGCGCGCCCTCCACCTTGAGGGAGCAATATGGCGATCTCTCCCAAACTGGAATTAATGACAGCTTGGCCGATGTCTTCCGGCGCCCCGATGTTGTCCAACAAAACGCCGGCCAGCAGCATGTCATCGGGATCGCGGCGAAGCTGGAAGCCCACCGACGCACGTACGGTGGAAGATCGTCCGTCGGCGCCGACGATAAGCCTGGCGCGAATCTCCTCGCTGTGACCGTTGTCTCCCACCATGACGGTTGCGGGGGCTCCCGGCCGGACTTCCTTGACACTGACTCCGCGCCGCACACACGCCCCCGCGCTTGCGGCCGCCCCGAGCAGCAACTCCTGCATGGCGGGATGGTAAAACGAAAGGCAGGGAAGTTGGTGGGGCGTGGTGGTCACCACGGGGCGATGCACCGCCAGGACACCCCCCAAGTAGAAATCAAACCACGGAACCTGGTGTGCGCACCGGTCGCAAAGCAATTCAAAAACTCCCAGCCGTTTTGCTTCCGCGACACCCCAGGGGAACACAAACTCGCCGCGCACGCGGTCCTTAAACTGCTGTTCACGCTCAAGCACCAGGACTCGCGCTCCGTGTTCCGCCATCGAACCGGCGAGCGTGGAGCCCCCCAGACCTCCCCCCACCACAATAAGATCGTATTGCTCAGACATGGCCTCCTCCCCAATCTCTTTCTTCTCCACCCAGGTCAGAGCACTCCCTCGACATGTGCTACCCGCTTTGATTTTAATCCGAATGGCTCACAGCGCGTGAGGCTGCGGCGGATGGCGTCTTACGCGGCTAGTTCGGTGCAATTCCTTGCGAACGGCACGGGAACGGCACGGGGACGGAAACGCAGTTTCCCTGTTTGTGTAAACGCTTTGATTTCGGCAACTATTGCAGCTTCGCATACTCCGCCTTGGCGTCCTTCAAGATGGGGATGTCGGGGTCGGCGTCTTTCCAGAGCGCCAGGAAGTCTTGATATGCGCTTCTTGCCTTTGCGGCGTCACCAGAGAGGGCGTACGCTCGCCCCAGGCCCAAGTGCGCCAATGCGCCGATCGGCTCGTTCTCGACCACTCCGGGGTGATTAAGAATTTTCTGGAACTCAGCTGCGCCTCCTTGGTGCGCCGCCACATAAGCTTCGCCACGCAGGTAAACGGTATAGAGAGCGATAGCCACGGACTGAGCAGGAGAACCAAGCTCGTACGGAGCAGTCGGAGCGAGCGCTTCGATTGCCTTGGTGCCGCCGCCGCTTTGAATAGCAACGGACGCGTGGATCATGGGCAGGTAGTCGAACTGCACGATAGTGTCTTCCGGGAACCGCTTCGCCAGATCGCTCGCCATCCGCATGGCTTGGGCGGAATCGCCGGCCAGAGCCAGCGCGATGGCCGATACAGCCTCAGCGTCTCTACCGGTCGAGAGAGCGAGCGCCGCCTTGGCGCCCTGCTTTGCCTGGTTCATGTTGCCCACCAGCGCCTCGCGCAGCGCGGACTCCGCCTCGTAGCCAGCCGCCGTCTCTTTCTCATCTGCTCGCTGCGCCGAGTCGGACGCGCGCCGTGTCAGTTCCCGCGCTTTGACAAACTGGCCGGCGTTCGCCGCGGTATCCGATTCGGCAGCGAGCATAAAGTCCTCGAATCCGGGCTTTCCCATCAGCGTTGCCGCCTCACGCTCCATTCCTGCCGCATCGTGTTGCAGGAAATCAATGATGTAAAGGCCAAAGTGAATTGCAGGACTATCCAGACCATGGGCTTGCGCCTCCTGCGATGTGGTTCTGGCTTCATCCAGACGATTGACCTGCATGTACGAGGAGACGAGGTTTCCGTAGACGAGCCCACTTGCGGGGCTGAGCTTCAGCGCCTCCTGCGACGCAGAGAGGGCTTTATCGAAGTCGCCAAGATAGCCGTAGATGGCGCTCAGGATGACGGGCGGAATGGGGTCGTGTGGGTAGGTCTGCGCCCACAACTCACAGGTCTTGCGGGCTGCCTCCAGGTTCCCGGTGGCGTTAGCTTCATAATGCGAGGCGATGTAGAGCTTTTCACGCTCGCCTACCCGTTCGCGCAGTTCGTACGCCTTGCGGGTATTCTCGGCGCCGCGGGCGGTTTGCCCCATGTTGCTGTAGCTATTCCCCAGCCGCGCGTAGGCCATGGCAAAGTTGGGATCCAGGCTGATGGCCCGCTGGAAGAATGCAACGGCGCCAGGGTTATCGTATTTCACTACAAACGTTTGGTAGCCGAGGGTATAAGCTTGGAGCGCTTCCAGCGATGGTGTGGTAACGTTTTCCGCTGGCTCGTCATACTTCTGCACCGAGGCCAGCGATTCGCCTAGCTTCTCGCGTATTTTCGTCGCCGCCTCGCCCAGCGCCTTCAGCACTTGTTCTTTGCCGCCAGCCGTGGCCTGCTCGTTCGCCAGTACATCGCCGCTGCGGCAGTTCACAGCTCTTAGCCCTACGACATATTGCGTGCCCAGACTAGAAATCGAACCTTCGAGGCTGGCAGCGCTAGCGGTGCGCTGGCAGACCTCGCGGGCTAACTCGCGCGTGAGACGCGCGTCTTTAGGCTGGGCCATCAGAGCCAGCGTCTGCGCCACCCTCTCATCGGAGAGCAAGTTCAGAAACGGCGACTGCTCCAATTGTGCCGACAGCCCCTGCCGCAGCGCACCGTCGAAGACCGGATCTCCGGTGGTATTGGTGAACTCGGCTAGGACGATGGTGTCCTTCTCGGTCAGGCGGTGCGTGGTCTGGCGTGAGCGGAAATACAACGCTCCTGCGATTGCAACCGCGACAATTATCAAGGCTGCGGGAACCAGAACCTTCCAGAGTTTCCTGCCCGCTACAGGAACTTCGGCGACCTTCACCCCGCTCGATGACGGAGATGGAGCAAGCGCAGGGGAGGAACCGGATGCTGGCGACGGCTGCTGCGCTGCAACGTGAGAGCTTTCCTGTGCGACCGCCATCGTGCCGGAACTCGCTGATGGGCCGTGCCGTGATTCTGTTTCCCGTCTTAGCCGCTTTAGATCGGTGCGCATATCCGAAGCGTGCTGATAACGGAGATCCCTATCTTTTTCCAGCGCCTTGTTAATGATGCGTTCCAGGTCAGGCGGTACATCGGGATTCAGCCGCACGGCAGGAACTGGGTCACGATCTAGAATCTCCCGGAAGATGACCGCAGAACTCTCGCCACGGAAGGGCAATTGCCCTGTGGCCATCTCATAAAGGACGGCGCCAAACGAGAATAGATCGCTCCGCGCATCCAGTTCTTTCGCTCGCGCCTGCTCCGGCGACATGTAAGCGACGGTCCCGAGCGCGGAACCGGGACTGGTCAGATGCTCCGCGTCCACCGTCTGCGTGTTAAGAGACGCAATCTTGCTCGAAGAACTGCCTGCCAGACTGACCTTCGCCAGCCCAAAATCTAGAATCTTGGCGTGTCCGCGCTTGGTCACAAATATGTTCGCGGGTTTGATGTCGCGGTGGACGATGCCTTCGGAGTGAGCCGCGTCCAGTGCGTCCGCAATCTCGATAGCGAGAGACAGGATCAGTTCGGTTTCCATCGGTCGGCCCGCAATGCGATGCTTCAGCGTCAGTCCATCCAAGAACTCCATGGCGATGAATGCCTGCCCGTCCTGCTCACCGATGTCGTAAATCGTGCAAATATTGGGGTGATTCAGCGCAGAGGCAGCCTTGGCTTCGCGCCGAAACCTCTCCAGAGCTTGGTGATCTTGGGCTATGTCTTCGGGTAGGAATTTGAGAGCGACGAAGCGGTCGAGGCGCGTATCCTCAGCTTTATACACAACACCCATCCCGCCACCGCCGAGCTTCTCGATGATGCGGTAGTGCGAGATGGTCTGGCCGATCATCAGGGGCAAATCTTACGTGGGTGAAACAGGCAAGTCAATGAAAGCCCGTGGAGTTGGCAGGATTACACTGACAACCGACGGGGTCCCATGGAAGCGAGCGCGAAGGGCGGGTGAGGAGATGATGCTCCGCGTTGCCATCTGCGGGGCTCGCAGAAGTTTTCTTGGTATGGAGTAAAGCGGCCTATTTACATTCCCAAATGTACTTTGAGGAATCCGCGTCCGCAGTCGCAATGCAATTCTTCAGTTGAACCTGGCGAAGCAATCCCGCGGATTTCTTGAACCTGACGAAACCGGATAATCGCCGGTCGGATTCTTTAATCAGAGTGACCTGTTCAACCGTAAAACCTCGGTGCTCAAAGTCAGTTCGGATGGCCGACTCAGTGTTTACTATGTCGTTTTCACTAAATCTGGAAGTGCACGAGGCAAGCAACAGGAGAAGAAAGATAAGAGCAGCGCAGAGCGGCAACGGCTTCATCCACCCACCTCGACAGCAGTGTGCCGGTCCATCGGTTCGCCGGGCAAGATTACGGGCGTAATGAAATGAGGCTCCGGATGACACCTTACCTCCGATTTGCCGGTAATCCGCCAAAATCGATGCCAAGTGCGGAGATAACTTCCGACAAGCCGACTTATCAGGACTTATTGAGATCAGTGACCAAATGTTATCCTCGCCGGGCGTGACGTAATCGTCAAGCTTTCGACACTTGCAGTCGGTTGGCGAGTCGGAAGCCACAGGGACACAACGCGAAAAGTTACGCCGATCACTTCCGAATTGTTATGTCCGGCGCGGGATTCCGTACCTTACACGGAGGCGCGGGAACGGCGATTGGTTCGGGGAATAGAATGGTGTGTTCTAGCGCTTACCACCTGGGAGGATGCCCGTGGAGATCGGTGACTGCCGCCTGTGCCTTTCGAAAGGCGTATCCCTGCACCATAGCCACTTCATGCCGCGGTCCCTCTATCCGCTTTTCCGTGCCGGCGATCTCCACCCTGTGCGCTTTTCCCGCGAGAAAATGGTCCAAACGTCCGAGCAGGTGAAGGACTATGTGTTTTGCGGCGATTGCGAGAAAACATTCAATGGTGGGGGAGAGAGCTGGATTCATACATTGTTTGCGACGCTAGGGGGGTCATTTGAAATGCGGGATCGGCTCCTCAAGCAAGCGCCGGTCTTGGAAATGGGCGATGTAAAGCTCTTCGCTGCCGGCAAGAATCCCGACATTGATGTGCAGAAAATCACATACTTTGGCTGCGGAGTGTTTCTGAAAGCTGCAGTCCATCCGTGGCATGGCGAGCCAGCGAAGCCCTATATCGAAATGGAACCCAACGAAATTGAGGCGCTCCGGCACTATCTTCTTGGGACAGCCGATTTACCCCAGACGATGGCCCTTTGTGTCACGGTCGATTCGGCGCCCGTTGTTTGGCAAGCCATGAACGAGCCGTATCGAGCAGAACCGCTCCTTGGCTTCAAGCGATACGTGTTCTACGTGCCGGGTGTCTTCTTCCAACTCTGCATCGGTGATGGCGTTCAAGAGAAGATTTCGACGTGCATCAACGGCAACCCCAACGGGCCGATACTCTACGAAAACGTGTCGATCTCCATGCGGAATACTGGACGCGAGGAATTGAAAAATGCCGAGCGGCCACAAAAGCTGTTGGACATGATGGCCAACCTTGAAAAGAAGGGGCTCAATATCCGTCTGGGCGATTAGATACGCAAGCATAGCTGTGATGGAGATCACAAGGTCAAGTTCTCAAGCCTGGGAGCGAATGGTCGGGTGACGGTCCCTTCACTGATCCGCAGCGCTCGAGGGCGAGAGCATGATGCGAGCAACCCGAAAAAAATCTGTGGGACGCTCCGTGATTTGTTATGTGTTCGGTGCAATCCCAACCAGTCCTGCCAAAGGCTGCCAATGCCTCGGATGCGGGCGGTAGCCTTGCCGGATTTTTCCCGCGTACCAACGCGAGACACCAATTTGTGATCGAATCGCAGATGTGGGAATCTCCGCAAGCAGCGGCTGGATTTGCTGTGAAAACACCTCGCTCGTGAGTCAGGCTGGTTGCGTTGATGCGTCCCATGCCGAGCAGGCCTGTGCGTGCCGTCGCCGCGAGGCCACGTGTTTGGCAGGAGCTTCCGGGCTGCGTGCAGCCACGCGGCTAAGGCTCGCAGCGTTAACCAGCGCTGTCGCCACGTCAATGGCACACTCAGCACAGCTTTAGCTAACGGGCTTTCGTCTCTTGCGCTGACGACAAGCGTCACTACACGTGATAGCGTCGGCGCGTCTTTGCACGCCCTTCCCGACCTGCAAGTATTTGCCACAAACAGCGCAGCGTCTGAGCTCGTAAGCACCGGTTACCACTAACGCGAATTGTAGCCACATTGCGCCGAGTAGATTGGGAGGCGCGAGCGTGAGTTGCTGATGGTCATCAGACGTCCATATCAGCTGCGGAACACATTCGATGCGTTGGAATCGAGCCTCAAGTGAACCTCTATCGATTTCCCCGGATAAGCGTCTGTTGATCTCCCGTTGAAGTGCTTCCTGAGCGGGCAATAAGACATCCCCTACCTTGAAACGATGGATTACGCCAGGCAGCGTTAGCCAACAAGATGTACAGCCTTTCGGAGTTTCGATTTGATATTTGACATCTCTATTTCTCCACGTAATGATGCGTTCAAGATCATCGATCTTGCTGGCTGTAATTGAGTCCCAGACGGCAACGAGAGCTCGCATATCGCCAATCTCATGCTGCCACTTAGCTAGCGCGATTCCGCAAGCAGCTTCCACTGACCGGTAGCTGCCTTTCTCCTCTCTGCGGTCCTCGTCGGAATAGCGATCAAAAAGGAGGCCGTATTGGTTTGCAAATTCAAGGATCTTCCCTTTACCTTCCAGCTCAGAAAAGTCGCGAAACAAACCTGCATTTTGCTTCATCGGCTTATAGTTCCATACCCCTTTGCCTGGGACGTTGCGTGCAAACAGGTGCAGCTTTGAGCTAGCAGCCTTTTTCCATTCGTATCCAGCAGCGTCCACCTTCCAGCAAAATTCGAATGCTTGCACTTCAGTTGAAGTCTTCACATGAGCCCCCGTTTAATTCTATTTCATGTTTATCATGTCACGGTTAAGTAAAATAAACGGAACATAATCTAGTAACCGTGGTTAAAGTGCAAACGATTGCACCATCGCAGTCCCCTCGGTGTCGCAAGTACATAAAACGGGACCGTTGGTAATGGCCAGCCGATTGCACTCTGGACTGCGAGGAAAAACACATGAAAGAGATTCTTCAAAAACTCATCGCCATCTTGGAGCGTGCGCACTTTACAGACGGCAGCGTTGATCTTTCCGCGATGCTGAGTCGATGGAAGCGACCTGAGGTTCCAACGGCGGATGACCGGGGAGTGCTTGCGGACATCCGCTGAGGCCTTATGACCATCACGAATCTGAAAGGACAACCAATGAAAAACCTGAGATGCAATTTCGTTATTCGTACCGGCGACCATCAACAGGACGTTGACCTGTGCCGGAAGCCGGTGAAAATCGTACTCACTGACCCCACAGCGCCTCGGGCGTGTTTGCTGGCGCTCCGCTACGATCACGCCTTTCTAATCCAAGAGCAGCTGACTGAGCAGCTACCCGACATCGGAGCCGGCTGCCAATGCTTCGAGGGTGCGGAATGACTTTTTTTGAAATCGCTCGTCCGCTTGCCGAGCGCGGCTTCAGATGTTTCCCGCTGGTACCGCGCAACAAGATGCCCCTGAAGATGGAAGAAGGGGACCACTTTGATGCTGCAACCACCGACCTGGGGCAGCTTGAGCGGTGGTCGCAGCAAAAACCGAACGCAAACGTGGGCCTCAGCCCAGATGAAAATTTCTGTTTTCTGGAAACCGATTCTGAAGCGGACTTGAAAGCGGCGTGTGCGGATCTGCCGCCAGAAATTTGGGACACAACCCGCGTGAGCGCGAGAAGTGATCGCTGCTATTACATCTTCCGGCAGACGATGCGCACCCGCAAGGCCGGCAACATGACGAAGACGCGCCCCGGTCAAGATAACCTCTTCGAGTTTAAGCAGCACCGCGTTTATGTAGTAGCGCCGGGCAGCATACACCCGAAGACAGGCAAGCCTTACGGTGTGGAGTGGAAAACCATTCCCGCAATGCCGGACGTATTGCTCAACCGGCTATGTGAGCTTTCCGGGGCCCCAGGAGCGACCGAGGCGCACAAGATGGACGCGGAGACCGCGCGTCAGACGGCCTTACTGGATTCGTTCCTTGAGACCTATGAAGTGCCGACCACGGGCGATTGGTTCAACAAGGGCAAGCAGTGGTTTCGCCCAATCGTTTGCCCGTGGCTCGCGAGCCATGAAAACGTCAACCAAGGCACGTCAACCTGCATCCTTTACATCGAAGGTGCTGGTTTTGGCTACAACTGCAAACATCGCTGCGCAGAGAAGGGATGGAAGGAGTTTCGCGCGGAGGTGCAATCCCGCTTTCCCGATAGGAAATTCTCTTTCGTCACCAACGAGGGCAACATCATTATGGGGAAGGCCGCCGTCACGAGCATTCCGACGCAGCCCGAGGAAGCACCGGCGACCGAGCGCACGCGGCCCAATTACCCCATATCAATTTTTGATGGGACTGCGGCCGGTGAATTTGCTCAGTTGTGTGGGGAGGATAACAACGTCCCTCGAAAATTCTACGTGGAAGCGTTCCTTTGCTGTCTCGGGGCGATAGTAGGTGACCGCATCAGTAGCCCTGTGGAAGGGGCGATCCCGCGTTCCTTCACAATCCTTATTGCACCGAAGGGAAAGGGCAAAGGGACATCGGTTAGCCGGGCCGAGCGATTTTTCACAGAGACATGGGCCAGTGCATTTACAACTGTCGCGCCCGGCTTAATCCACGGAAACATAGATTCCCTCTGGAAGCCAAAAGGAATCGGAGCTTACCACGCCTCCGCATCGTCGGGGCCGGGGATGGCTAAGCTAACCCTGGACCCTAAGGGCACACCGGTGCAGTTTACTTGGGGAGGCACGATCCCAAGGGTCATTTCTATTCACGAGGAGTTGAAGACCTTCCTATCTGCTCTGCTCATTCAAGGGGGCACCGGCTCAAACCTCGACGGCATTATCTGCGCTCTGTGGGACCGAGTTAGTTTCGCTGCACCGGGCACGGGCACAAGGTCCGCAGTCTATGGCCGGATGCAGTTTTCCTTGTTGGGTGCCGTCACTGAGGAGGACTGGTTCAATATTCTAAGCCGCAGTGACGTGGTGGGAGGCGGCCTGATGTCGCGCCTCAATCTCATTGGCACCGAAGTCGGAATGGAAATTGTTTACAAGATGAAGAGGCCCGACTTCAGCCCCCTACAGCAGTCGCTTCTCCCCCGTGTGTTGGCCCTGGCAGGCCGAGATTGCCACCTCCCCCCGAGCGAAGGGGCGGACCGTGTGATAAAGGAATGGACGGAAAGCCTGCCCGAAGGCACGGTGAGGATGAACCTTCACGCCTGGCGGAATGCCCTCCGTCTGGCTTGGCTACGACAGGAAGAAATCATCTCGGAGAAGACGGCGCAAGATGCGGTATTGCTAGGTCAATATCAGCTGGCGTCACATGAATTTTACCTCACCAAGCCGGTTGACAATCCCTACGCAGCCGTCCAGGACAAGATTCTGCGTTCTCTAAAAATGCAGGGACCGGCGAAAAAGCGGGAACTGCAACGCAGGACTAACGCCAGTAGAGTGGGGACCATGACATGGGCTGGGGGGCTCGATGGGCTGATAAAGGACCGAGCAGTCGGGAGGCGAGATGATGGGGTCTATTACCTGGCGGTGGAGGAGTGAGGCCCGGGGAACTTTTTGTCATCATGTCATCACCCCCCTATACCTGTACATTTCGTCCCCCTTTTCTATCTATCTATCTATAACAAAATAAACGATTGGTATGATTTCGGCACATAGAGGCCCCCTGATGACAACGATGACAGTGATGACAGATTTAAAGCCGCCCAGGCCTTCCACCCGGGCAGAAAAGAGAAAAACGATGTTCGACGGAACGCAGTTAAACAACTTGATGGATTCAGACCGTTATCGCGCCGACAAGCGGCATCTCCGGCCCAGGTCTGAAGGGTCCGGTAGCCTGCCACGCTGGGTTTGGCGAATGCTGCACACGGCGCATCCTGACGCAGGGACGTACTACTACGGCGCGTGGCATGTGCTCTATAACGATTGCAGCCACCAATGTGACCCGCTCGGGTTTATGGACCACATGATGATTAGCCTAGAAGGGCGCTTGGTATTCGAGCCATACATGACACTGGAAAACATACGGGCCCAGGCGCCTGTCTACGCCACACGGCACGGACTCCAATACAGCGCCAACCCAACAGCGTGGTGGAATGAGGCATGTGTTCGCGTTGAGTTCTGGCAGTGAGGGGCTGACATTGTTTGGAGAATATACCCCAGGGGGTATCCGGTTGCGATTCCCCAAGTGCTTTAGAACGGACGCCCGCGCCAGGGGTCGTTTTTCACGCGTGCAGTGGTTTTTAGATAATGAGTAATGTCTATCGACGTAGTAGTGATTTACTTGACCGCCTTTTAGCTGCCTTTAGCCGCCATTCCGGGGCCTTTCCGGCACCTTTACGATGAACAGTTTTCCCCAATGCGAATGGCTAACAGCAGCTGAGGCGGCTGCCCATCTGAAGATTGCCACTCGCACGCTTGTCCGCTGGGCGCGTAGCGGCCAAGTTCCCGCCCACAAGCTGAGCGGGACGGCGCGTTGCACATGGCGCTTCCGCCGCTCAGAGCTTGATGCTATGCTGGGCGCGTCATCCGTGGGCCCGGCTGAGCGGGAGGCAGCATTATGAGGGCTCAGAGACGCGCCGTAGGGTGCGTTCGCTTCGATAGGCGCCGTGGAACCTGGAACTATCTGTTCTATGACCACGGCAAGCGCCGATCACAACGTATCGGCACAAAGAAAGACTACCCAACCAAAGCGGCTGCGTGGAAGGCGGTCACGCCCGTAGAAAGTAAACCTCAACCCTCCAGCGCGCCCACCGTGGCCGTGCTGGTAGAACGATACCGAGCAGAGAAGATGCCATCACGGTTTAGCACGCAACGCGGCTACAACGCATGGTTCAAGAATCACATCGTCCCGAAATGGGGCGCGTGTGAAATCACCTGCGTGCAACCACGTCCCGTGGAACTGTGGCTGCAATCTCTCGCGCTAACCCCGAAGAGCCGAGCGCACATCCGGGGAATGCTCCGCATCCTCTGGGATTTCGCGGCATGGCGCGGTGACCTGTCTGTGCAGCGCAACCCGATGGAACTGGTAACGGTCAAAGGGGCATCGAAGCGAATGAGCAAGCCACACAGCATGACGGCGGAAGAGTTCCAGAAGTTTATCGCGCATCTTCGGGAGCCATTCCGCACCATTGCTTTAATGTGCGTGTGCCTGGGGCTTCGCATCAGCGAGTGCCTTGCACTGCGATGGTCAGATGTGGATTGGCTCAACGGCAATCTCACCGTTGAGCGCGGCATTGTTAGGCAGCACGTGGACGATGTGAAAACCGAAACGTCACAGCGGCGCATGAGCGTGGACGCTGGACTGCTTGAAATCCTGAAAGCGTGGAAACAGACAACACAGTTTTCCGCGCAAGGGGATTGGATCTTCGCTTCCCCGGCTAAGATAGGCCGTCTGCCGTGGTCCTACCCGCATATCCTGAAGCTGTTTGACAAGACGGCCTCAGATGCGGGAATCCCTCACGTGAGCACGCACACGATGCGGCACACCCACCGGGCTTGGCTTGACTCCGTGGGGACGCCGATAGCAGTGCAACAAAAGCTAATGCGTCATGCTTCAATCACCACAACGATGGACCATTACGGTGATGTGGTCACCGATGAAATGGCCGTAGCGAGTGGCAAGGTAGCAGGGTTAGCTCTAAACAGAGCGCAGACAGAGCGCAAGGCCAGTTAACGTATTGAAAATATGGCGGAGAGGGTGGGATTTGAACCCACGATACCCGTTAAGGTATGTCCGCTTTCGAGGCGGATCGTTTCAACCACTCACGCACCTCTCCGGAGAATCAGTTGTCAGTGGCCAGTTGTCAGTGGCCAGCGAGAGCTCTTGAACAGCGGTTCGTCGCGAACGGCTTTCGTCGCTAACGACTAACGACCAACGGCTAACGGCGCTTGCGAAAGAATTCCTGCACCATCTCGGCCGCACGTCCGGCCAGTACCCCGCCCCGGATCTCCATCTCATGATTCAGACTGGGGTGATTCACCACCTGCAGAATCGAATGGACGGCGCCTGCCTTGGGGTCGTCGGCACCGTACACCAAACGGCGGACGCGGGCATGAACGGCCGCTCCCGCGCACATGGCGCACGGCTCAATTGTAGCAAACAGTTGGCAGTCGCCGAGCCGGTGATTACCGAGGTTTCGTCCTGCCTCGCGCAGCGCCACTATCTCTGCGTGCGCGGTGGGATCGCAGTCGGCGAGGTTGCGATTCCATCCTCGCCCAACCAGTTGCCCGGCGCACACCACGACCGCTCCCACCGGCACTTCGCCCGCCTCCAGCGCGCGCTGGGCGCAACGCAGCGCTTCCTCCATCCAAAGCTCGTCGGAGGCAAGCTCGTCGGAAGAAAGCTCGTCAGAAGAAAGTTCGTCAGAAGAAGGATTGTCGGAGGAGAGCAGTTGTCCGTCACCAGTGGCGGGTTGCCAGAAAGTACCCGTGTCGGTCCCGTCAGTGTTATCCTAGCAGGGATATGGAAATCCCCGACATCTTCCGAAAAGTGTTCTTGCTGGACCTGATTAAGGGAATGGGCGTGACGTTCCGCTATCAGGATCCCAAAGAAATCTATACCGAGCAGTATCCGCTGGAGCGGCCGCTGGTCGCCGAACGTTACCGGGGCGCGCCGCGGTTGAACGTCAACCCCGACACCGACGAGACCCTCTGCATTGCGTGTGACCTGTGCGCTCTGGCTTGTCCGGAAAACCTGATCGTGGTCACCAGCGAGCGCAATGAAAAGACCCGCCGCAAAGAGCTCACGAACTTTACCTATGACCTGAGCCGCTGCATGTTCTGCGGCCTGTGCGAAGATGCTTGCCCGGTCGATGCGCTCGAACTCACCCAGGATTTCGAGCTCGCGAGCTACAACCGCGAAGGCATGATCTGGGACCGCCAGACGCTCGAGAAGGGTCCGCAACCCACCGTTTACCAGAAGTAATGACTGGAATTCGCGGGATTCAAAGAAGCTCCTGAGCTCTCGCCAATTTCTCTTCCTGTTTAGCTCGGAAGTCATTAGCCCGCTTCTGCCGAAGTTCCGGATCAAACACCACAAGGTCGATCAGCCGCATCAGCTCCGTCCCGCACGGTCCGTCTTTCTTGTCCGATACATCTTTCTCCTCGTCGTCGTTCTCCACCTCGTCGTACTCGCGCCCTGCCACGGTGGACCAGGCGGTAGTGCCAATCGGACGCCGCTCCACGCTGTCGTGATCAATCACCACCATGTTCGGCATGTGCGGCTCAAATGACGTTCGTTTCAGATTGGAGGAAGCGGTTCGCAGGGCATAGAGCATGAGCGCCGCTGTGCGGTGATCGATCTGCTGTGTCAACATCAGGCGCATGACCTCGACCAGGCCCATCTGGACGGAATCGGCATCTTCGAGCATGGGTAAGGTGACATTCCAGCGCTCGCGCTGAGCACTCAAGTTAATTTCCAGACTCTTCTGGCGCCATTGCGTGTGGAAGTGACAATATTTCTCATCGCGCAGGGCGGGCGATCCGCACTGGGTTCCGTTGACTTTAATGTGCTGACAGCGACGAATGGTGGGCGGATAGGAAGGCATTTTGGAGCTCCTGTAACGTCTATGAATTTATGAAGTTTTCATCAGTTACTAGTAAGGAGGATTATTCACTTGACACAAATACGCTATTTGTGTAATATGAATACATGACAAAGCGAATCCATCCCAAGCCTATCAGCCTAGCGGAAATCTTCATAAAGTTTTCGACTGACGAGCAATGTCTTGAGTACGTCGAAAAGATGCGTTGGCCTGACGGAGTTGTACGCTGCACCGTGTGCGGCAATGACAAGATCACGAAGGTTGAGCGCAAAGCGGACTCCAAGAATCGCCGCAAATGGTTCTACTTGTGCCTCGAAAAGACTTGCCACAATCAATTCTCGCCAACCTCTGGCACGCTGTTCGCTGACTCGCATCTCCCGCTGATAACTTGGTTTCACGCAATCGGCCTGATGCTGAACGCCAAGAAGGGACTCAGCGCCGCTCAGCTACAGCGTGATCTAGGGCTTGGTGGTTACAAAACGGCGTGGTATCTCTGTCACCGCATCCGCGAAGCAATGGGAACAGGCGAAATACCGAAACTGGGCGGCACCGTGGAGATTGACGAAACCTACGTTGGCGGGAAGATCAGTGGCAAAGGGCAAGCCTACGCTCGCAAGCAAAAGCAGGTTGTCATGGGCGCGATCCAGCGCGGCGGCAAACTTCGCCTAGAGCACGTCACTGGTTCAACAGTCGGAAACTTCCGAGAGTTCATCCAGAAGCATGTCAGCGAAGATGTAGAGCGCGTGATGACCGATCAGCACCGCGCCTACCCTGCCGCTCTCGGAGAGTTGGTGGATCGGCACGAAACGGTCAACCACATAATCAAGGAATATGTGCGCGGCGACGTGACCACGAATGCAATCGAGTCAGTGTTTTCGCTGTTCAAGCGTGGCGTGATAGGCCAGTACCACAAGCTCTCAGCGAAGCACTTGCAGCGCTATTTGACGGAGTTTGAATATCGGTTCAATCGCCGCGACGATGGCGACGTGTTCATAGAGACTGTGCGCCGTCTCTGCGGATTCAAACCGCTGCGCTTCGCTGATCTTACTTCCGACCCCGAGCCGGTTCCTTTTTAGGCTCTTTCTTCGCGTGTATGTCTGAAGCTTTCTGTGGAGGCTTGTTTAGCATCCGGCGGAGAACTTCGTCGAACTGTCCCTTGTCGGCCTTCATGGGCAGAGTGTAGCACGCCTAGAATTGGTAATCCTGCTGGATGCTAAAACTGCGCCGGCGGCGGCCTAGCTGTGGTATATTCCAAACCTGGTGGAGGTGCTGGGATTCGAACCCAGGGCCGTCGGGTGGGAATCCGTCCATGCCCCGAACCTGGCACCCCCACAGAACTCTGGTAAATCTGACCCGAATACTAGCACGAAACAGACTTGGCGCGCCATCTTTTTCAACGATCGCGATCAATGTCTGGTCGTCCAGCCACCGCAAGAATACCATCTTGACTATCAATTGAACGACATGATGTGGGGAGGTATGACTGCAACCCATTTCGGCGTGTCACTGGGCGTTATAAATGCCTGTCCAAACGGCCATTATTGGACATGAAAACATGGCCTTGATAAATATCCGCCTTCCATCTACCGGTCTTGATACTTTTCGTGTAGACTATCCACGTAATTGGGAGGTGCCCTATGGGCGATGAATTAGCCCCCGCAGTTGCGGTTCTTCGGAGAAAACTGGACGAACAACTACGGGCGGTCAGCGAGACTAAGAAATTGATCAATATGCTGCACAAGAGTATGGGCCAGGCAGAACCATTTGCCGACCCAAGCGAGAGCAGTGGAATCATTCGACCCGACCAGTTCTATGGTAAACAGTTCGCAACCGCAGCGAGTGAGTACCTAGAAATGCGCAAACAGGCTTGCCAGCCGGACGAGATTCTCAAAGGTCTCGCTGAGGGTGGATTCGATTTCGATGTGATGGGGTGGAGGGAAACTGACAGGCTACGTTCCTTGTCGATTTCGCTAGCAAAGAACAACGTGAAATTTCATCGCTTAAAAAATGGCAGCTTCGGCCTTCGTAGTTGGTATGACGAAGACTTTCTCAAAAAGGCAGCGCCTAAAAAAATTGTTCGTGCTGAGGGGATGAATGAGCCGGCTGAAATTGAGGACGACACCGCCGTCGAGTACGTTCCCAAAGTAGGCGACTACGTGCAGTGGGAACCAAATGGAATTTTGCAGTTCCGTGAACCAAAGCGGATCACGAGCTTTTCCGAGGACGGAGCATTCGCTTTTGTGGATGGCGGCAATACGGGCGTTCCCATCGGCGAACTCACCCTGCAAGAGAAACCCGCATCTGTGAAAGATTCTGCCAAACAAAAGAGCCGTCTGGTGGCAGACCAGCCGGTCAAGAAAGAAGCCGCGTCATGAGAATAGCTATAGCCCTTCCCCATCGCTGCTATACCTCATCGTGAGGTTGGGCAAAAACAAAGAAGGCCCGTTCCGATTTCTGGCGAGAAGGGCGGAACGAGCCGTGATGAGGAACTCTACATTGCCCTATCGGAGGGCGACTAGTTGGCACTAGGAGCGGCCTTATACGCCGCAGTTCCTTTACTGGAACGGGGTCCGATCCCCCCGCCCTCCGCCATTGTAGCGCAGCTTGGTGAGTTTTTGGCATTCACCGGACGGTAATCTCAATTATGGTTACCGTGTTCGAAGGACTGAAGGAGGAATCTGGTTACAAAAGAGTCCACCCTTTGGTCCTTGACCATGACTCTCTGCTTGTTTAAGCTTGGATGTATTCAAGCTTGCTCAGCGGAGGGGGTTGTGTCTAGACGTGATAGTTTTCTGAGGGTTTTGATTGAGCCCAAAGAAAAAAAGGAATTAGTGTGGATCGCCACGTGTCTGGAAACCGGGTATGTCGCTTCCGGCAAGACGCCTATTGGCGCGCGTGACGAAATGTTTGAAATATTGCGGCATGAATATCTTTACGCTGTAGAGCACAACAACATGAGAGCATTCTATAGCTCTACAGCGATTCCTCAGGATCTCTTGGATCGATGGAAGGATGCAATTCGTGGCAAACGACCAAAACGAATCCCCCTCTTCCCCGAAGGTTGGCAGCCCGTTGAGTTGGCTACAGTTTCTCGGGCCGCTTGATGCAATTCCAGACATGAATTTTCAGGCTTTCTTGGGCCTGATTTCGAAGCAGCTTGGCACAGTCTTAGACTATATGGTGGTTCGCCAGCCATCCCACGTTCGTATCGTCCAAAGAAACCACAATCCTTCCGACCCAGAATCACTGTCGTTTCCCATCAGCGCTAGGGACCAAGGAACTGTTGTGGACAGCGAAGCCATCATTGGAATGCTGGGCAAATTTAAACTCACCGCGCAGACCTTCCGGGACGCCTACAATGCCTACTACAACCTCAATCCACCGCAAGAAAAAGTTGGAACATAAGCGACTTCATTGTTTCAGGCTAACCCTGTCACGGCAGCCTCAAAATGGCATTTCTACTGTATTTGTGTCAAGTGAATAATCCTCCTAGTAAGATATTAAATAATTAGTACATATACCCCCTCTCCCCCCCGAGCCATTGGAATCATGGGGTTAGGTGGTTTTGACGGTCCAAATCTTTGGTTCTTAAGGTAGTTATATGTAAAATCTTGCGGGATAAGGACTTAGTTCATCAATTGTCAAAGAACAGTGAAGATGACAATGGGGCAGCGGGGAATGTCCGCTACGGTTGAGCGGCGCTTTCCGTCACTGCCCCAATTCAAGTGCATATTGTCACATTGGGCGGGATGGGTGTATGTGATGGCGCTCACTGCGTGTTTGTGATGAAAGAGTCTTCGGGGTGGGATCGGCTCAGTTAGTGTAATCGAGATACTACGCCAACTACAATCTAGGGTTCGCTGGTCTAGCGATGCAATCGCTTGCTAAGAAACCAGAAGCCGGCGCTGCAACCAAGGCCGAAGATGAGTAGTGGAATGCCAATCACCCAATATCGTCCGTAGATCGAAACAGGGTCCCAACCGACCGACCCGTCTGAGGCAATTCCCAGAACATACCTGTCGTATATAGAGAGCGACACGAGCAGTAAGGCCAGCGACAGCACAATCGTCAACACTCCAGTGGCAAGGCTCCCGAAAAACAGCAGTACCCAGCGCATAAGGCATTCTAAGCCTGAAAGCTGACCAACGAGTGTAATGGGGGTGTTACGCCACTTAGCAGTCCGTCACCATGATGATTTGACGGCTTGAAGCCGCGCAATCGGCTCATGCCTTGACTGGGTATGGCGTGGCTTCGGTGGCCTGCGGTTTCCACGCCTTGCTACTCCGAACTGTCGCCAGAGCCAGCAGAAACGCAGCGCACGCAACCCAGGTGAGAACCATCAGGCTGGTATGCAGACCGTACCGGTCTGCGATCCGGCCAAACAGGGGCGTGACGACCCCGCCCACGCTGGCCGCCAGTCCAAGCGTGACCCCCGAAGCCGCGCCGGGATGGTTGGGAAGAAATCCCTGCGCCATGACCACCATCACTCCAAACGGCGCGAAGAGCACGAGTCCAAGGGGCACGAGCAGCGCCGTGGCCAAGCCGGTCTGGCGCACCGCGATCAGAGCCAGCAACAGAACCGGCGATGCGAAAAATGTCCAGGGCAACACCGTCTCGTTGCCCAATTTGTCGGCTAGGCGCCCGCCAACCAGCGTGCCCACTGCGCCAGACAGCAACAGGATGCTCAGCGCCGTGTTGCCCCTGGCCTTCGATTGATGCAGATCGCTGATCCAATAGAGTGCGAGGAATGTGTTGAGGCCGAAGAACACGATGGAGCGCAGAACTACGGTGGCGGTCAAATAGGCGAAGGGCCACCAGGCATCCTGGGCGCGCGGGGCGTTAACCCCGTGGCCCGCCGCGCGACTGCTCAAATGCAGCTGCAAGCGCGGCATCTGCACGAGAAACAGGACGGCAGCCAGCGCACCCGGCACAACCAGGAGCAATGCCCCGTGGAAACCGAACCACAGGACGAATGTCGTTGTGAGCACTGGCCCCAGGGCAAAGCCCAGATTTCCTCCAACCGCGAACATGCCCATCGCGGTACTCTTCATGGGACCGGACAATCGGTTCACGAGCAGGGTTGCTTCCGGATGGAAGGCTGCAATCCCCAGTCCGCTCAAACCGACGGCGGCAAGCATCATCCAGTAGGTGGGAAGATTCGCGGCCAGCACGACGCCCACACCGGCGGCGAGGATTCCGGCAGGCACAAACCAGGCCACGCGGCGGCGATCGGCCACATGGCCAAAAATCGGCTGTGTCACAGACGACACCAGATTGGACATGAAAACCAAGCTCGCAGCCGTGGCGTAAGAAAAATGCCGGGTTGCGATCAAGAACGGCAGCAAGGCCGGCAATGCCCCCTGGTTGATATCGGAGAACATGTGCCCGGCCGCTAAGAGAATGATGAATTTCTTCTGCATGGTCCAGGAACGCTCAAACGAGCTGCTTCATGATCTTCCCGAACGGCGTGAGACCGTAGTATCCACCCAGTGTGCGCCGACACGCCAGTTCATAATCGCGGGCGGATGGAACATGTCTGGAGGACTCGCCCGATGGTATCGGGATCAGATCAAGGCTGCTGTGCTTGAGGTAAAGGGTTCTTCCATTCGCGTCTTGGCTAAAACTGTTGGCGTTTACACTCAGAACCCCCAATGAGTGTAATCGAGATGTTTCAACAATTGAGGAGACTCGCTTAGTGTGGTTGGTTCGGATTGCTTCCGGTTTGCCGCGCGGATGCACCGGCCAGCAGTTCGAGAATGCCACGCCTGGAAATTGTTATCACTTGCCTGCCGGGGGCGCCTTCTTGTGCTCCACGAAGGTGTGTGCTTGATGACAGCTCACACACGTCTTGCCTTTCATGAATGGATCAGACTTCAGTTGTGCCACCTGATCGGTGTGACAGGTGTCGCATGTGCTTAACGCCGGCGTGCCCGCGAAGTCCGGTGATTTTGTCTCGCCATGGCACACGGTGCATTCGACACCGTTGGCGCCATGCGGGCTGGCTTTCCATTGGTCATAAATCACCTTGTGGCAGCTGGAACAGCTATCCCCGGCTGGAATCAGCCGATGGAAAATATGCTTGGCTTGATCCTGCTGAGCAATGGCAGGTTGGACGGCAATAGCCAAAACGAGAAAAACGAACAGGGTGAGACCGAACATGCGCGCACAGAAACTATTCACGGACAGACCTCCTGAGTACGGTCTTCGAGTATCGAACCGGCGATGGCTGCAGTCAGTGATACACATCACATCTCACCGGAATGCGATCTGCGCACTGACTGCTTCACCTCATTGAGAATCGGGCCGGTCCGAGTAGGGGTGTGATCTCTAGCGCGGAGAGTTCTGCGGACGTTGCCAAGCCACACACACGCGTTTCCCGTTCAGCCATTTGGCAACGCTCGGGCCGAAGCCTGTTGACGCGCCCGGAGTAAAATTGGGGCGTGAATTTGGAAGACCTGAGAAAGCGCTGGGCTGAACTGAATGCCAAGTACCCAGTCGGCAAGAGCAGACGCGAGGCAGACCCGTATGTTAAGGACGCATTGACACCTCAACTCTTGAGTGTGCTCACGCCACGTGAGGCAAAAGTGATGAGGATGCGCTACGGTTTGGAAGACGGCAGTCGGCATACGCTCGCGGAGGTTGGTCAATCGCTAAGCCTATTGCGGGAGTCGATTCGCCAGATTGAAAAGAAGGTGTGGCGGAAATTGCGGCATCCGGCACACAGGCGGTTGTGGGGGTGACTACCTCAAGCAGCTCGATGTCTGTTCCAGATGACTACCTCAAGTTCGTACCCGTTCTTCGACCCTACTTCCACCAGATAACGGGAGTCGTGTGGGTTGCATCGTGGAGACGGGACACCTGTAAGGGGATATTCCATGACCCTCTGTTCCCTGTCTAGGCAGCTGGGACAGAGAACGTTTCGTTGCAGAAGCCAGTAAGCTTTGGCTTGTGGTCTGTGGCTCGCAGCGATTGCCTGGGCGACCTGCTCCGCGCTGCTCAGCCACCCGCTTAGTTCCTCGGTTCCGTCCTGGTGGACAATTTTGACCTGATATTCACTACCGTGGTTGTGCGCCATTTGTTTTTCTCCCTAGCGCTAGGGATGGGTTCCGAGGTTCCGGGTTTCCCAGTTCAAATCTATGCCGGGCGGAGTGGACCAGTCAATGCCACAAACATTGTGCAGTGCTGTGTTTTCCAAGACTTCGGTAAATGGACGTAAGAAGTTCCTTCCTCGTGCTCAGTTGCCGTTAAC
>CAVZZY010000010.1:0-386845 GCA_963779995.1 uncultured Acidobacteriaceae bacterium
TGGCCGAAGTGGGCGAGATCGGTCCGGATGACGTTCATTTGCCGAGTGTTTACGTGAAGCGGATCTTCCAGGGCATCAACTATGAGAAGCGCATCGAGCGACGTACACTGCGCGCGGCATCACCACAATAAGAAGGAGGATAGAGATGGCGACGGAAGCTAAAGTCGCGAAGGATACGAGTAAGCGTGATCGCATTGTCAAGCGCATAGCGCGCGAGCTGCAAGACGGTTTCTATGTGAACCTGGGCATTGGCATGCCGACCCTGGTCGCGAACTGCATGCCCGAGGGCATGGAAGTCGTGCTTCAAAGCGAGAACGGCATGCTGGGCATCGGGCCGTATCCGATCGCCGGCCAGGAAGACCCTGATCTGATCAACGCGGGCAAAGAAACCATCACCGAGATTCCGGGCACGTCTTATTTCTCCAGCGCTGATTCGTTCGCCATGATTCGTGGTGGGCACATTGACCTAAGCGTGCTTGGCGCTATGGAAGTGGACGAGGAAGGAAACCTCGCCAACTGGATGATCCCGGGCAAGATGGTCAAGGGCATGGGCGGTGCGATGGACCTGGTAGCCAGCGCGCGCCGCGTGATCGTTGCCATGGAGCACACCACGAAGGAAGGCGAACCGAAAATCCTAAGAAAATGCACGCTGCCATTAACCGGCGTAAAAGTGGTGGACACAATCGTCACTGAGATGGCCTATATCAAGGGTAGTGCCCAGGAAAGGGCTGGTGCTGGAGGAAATTGCGCCCGGCCTCAGCGTAGACGAAGTCCAGCGAGCCACGGAAGCCCCGCTTTCCATCAGCCCCAACCTGAAGACGATGGAGTTCTAGTCTAAACGCAGAAAGGAATTCTTATGACCACCCAGATATATATTGCCGCCTATAACCAATCGAAATTCGGCAAGCTCATGGACATGAAGGTGCCAGAGATCATCGCCAACGCGGTCAATGCCGTTTGTCGGCAGATTAATGTGCCGCCGTCGGTAATCGACGTGGGCTCGATTGCCGGTGCTTGTAGTGTCTCCTTGAACGAACAGGGCCTCCTTGCTGGCCTGGTGGCGTCGGTCCCGGGTCTCGAAAGCAAGTCGATCGAATCTGTCGAGAACGCCTGCGCTTCTGGCGGCACAGCCGTGCTTTCTGTCCTTCGAAAGCTACTACTCGGTGAAGGTAGCGTTGGCATCGCCGTGGGATACGAAAAAATGCGCGATGCCGAAGGCAAGATGGATGGCGCGCTCATTGGCAAGGTCCTGGGATACTACTCGCATCCCAGCGAGCGTTCGGGCAAGGTATACGTGTTTCCGCACCTGTTTGCCGAGATTATGCGCGACTACATGAAGGCGTGGGGCGTCAGCGAATCCGACTTGGCGCAGATCGCGGTGCAAGAGTACGCCAATGCCAAATACAACCCTTGTGCGCAGATGAACAGAGTGCAGATCACGCTGGAGCAGGCACTCAAAATCGAGGGCATCAACAAGTACATCGTCGATGGCCTGCCACTGAAGACCTACGACTGTTCACAAATCACCGACGGCTACGCGGCCCTGATTCTCGCCACTGAGGACGGGCTAGCGAAACTCGGTATTCCGAAACACGAAACGGTCGAGATCGCCGGGGTCGGTGAGGGAACGGATCCCCTAGCAAAAGGAGCTCGCGACGTACTGCGTCCTATGGGCGCGTACCGGGCCATGAACGCGGCGTACAAGATGGCGGGCGTCAGACCGGCCGACGTAAACGTGGCCGAAGTACACGACTGCTTTACTGTCATGGGGGCCATCGGCGCTGAGGTGATTGGCAAGGCGGAGCCGGGAAAGGGAGCTGAGTACTGGGTGGAGGGTAAAGCGAACGCAGATGGCGAGTGTGCTATCAACACATCAGGCGGACTGATAGCCAAAGGACATCCGGTGGGTGCGACGGGCGTTGCCATGATTGGCTGGGCGGCGCTGCAACTGCTGGGCAGGGCGCCGGCTGAGGTTCAGGTGAAGAACCCGAGTGCTGCGGCTACTTTCAACATCGGCGGTCCTGTCTGCGCTTCAGTTTGCACCGTGCTCAGGCACGCGCGTGGAGCCCAGGGCGGAAGTCATCCGGCATGAACATCCCAATCCGGGTGCGCCCCGCATGTTTCCACCATTAGAGGTAAGTACTAACCTGGCGGAAAATTCAATGCGTCCTGTAGCTCTGGGTCGCAAGAACTGGATACACATCGGCAGTCCACTGGCAGGACCGAAGATTGCAGCGATTCTCTCGGTCGTGGAAAGCTGCCGCAGGCTGAAAGTCCCGGTGCGCGACTACTTTTCCTCGATTCTCCCCGGACTTGCCGATCTCCCGATCCGCCACCTCCCGGGCCTTATACCTGCTGTGTGGGTCGCCCGGCATTCCTAGACTCTTGATATAACGTGCAGAATTGCTGAGCGGTTCTGCCCGTCGCGGTCCAATCCCGGAATGCGGGCAACTACACGGCCAAAGAGTCGGGGTTAGGAGGCGCAGATGAGTCTCTGGCCGCCGGCTAATTCCTTTCTCTTATTTCACCCCTCGAAGTAAGCAGGATCACGGTCTGTTGGTCGTTTTGAGGTACATTATTCTTTGAGTGCCATTGGAACGGGTGCCATAATCTCTGACGCAGCTCGGCTACGAACATGGGGAAAATAGCTTCTCGCCGACCGCTTCTGCTTCGCTGCGCCCCTACCGCAATTGCGGCCACCCTGGGCTCCTGCCTCACCTGCGTGTTGTTTCTGCCAGGCACGGTTCACGCTCTCGGTCCAAAACGGGGAATGGCGGAAACGGCAGTGCCCCAAGCTCAGCGGATCATCCACGAATCCTGGACCTTTAAAGATGGCGCCCCAGAAGGGGTTATTGCCCTGGCACAGACGGCCGACGGTTTCCTGTGGTTGGGAGCTCCAGCCGGACTGCATCGTTTCGACGGCGTCCGATTCGAGCCCTTCCGCTCCCCATTTGGCGATCAGCTCCTCTCGACATATGTTTACGCGTTATTCGCGCCTCCGACTGGCGGACTTTGGGTGGGCTATGCTTTCGGCGGTTTCAGCTTTATCAACAATGGTAGAGTGACAAATTTCGCCCACGATACAGGAAGCGTGTACAGTTTCGCTCAGGACAAAAACGGGGTCGTGTGGGCCGGTACGGGCGGGGGCCTATGGAGATTCGATGGTTCTGCATGGCAGCACATCACGGCTGCGTGGAATGCTCCAGTTACCAATGTTTGCCAGGTACGTTTCGACCACGACGGCACACTTTGGGTTTTAACCGACTCTCTCCAGTCAGACGTTGGGAAACGATTGTTTTATCTTCCGCCGGGCGGCACACAGTTTCGAAATGGCGGCAACAACCTCTTTGTTGAAGGCTTTACGTTGGATGCCCACAACCTTGTTTTGACGACCCATGAGCGTGGAGGGCCCAGTTCCGGCATCAATTTGGAAGAATCACTTCCTGCCTACCCACTTCTGAAAAAAGATTCTGATCAAATGCTTGACCGTAACAACGGCATTTGGTTAATGCTGAAATTTGGTCTCGTCCTGCGTCACCCCGTGGACGCCTCAGTGTCCGAGACCCTCAGCAACGCCTCACCCAGCAATTCAGACGCCTACAATATTGACCCGTACCGCTACGCGCACATCGTGGATCGCGAGGGCAGTATCTGGCTCGGAAATCAAAGCGGTGTTCATCGATTTTCTTATAGTCCCTTGATAAGGCAGGAGTTCCCCAAAGCGGAGGCGGCTCCGTTTTTTACACTGGCACCTGACGAAGGCGGGGTAGTATGGATTAGCGCTGGAAATGGGAACGGTTTATCCCACCTTTACCGTGTGTCTAATCGTAAACCCGAGTTGCAGAGGTCGCAAGAGGGCGTGAACAACATCGCCTACCGGGCAATGGATAAGACACTTTGGTTCGCCGGTGAAGGCGGACTGTGGCATATGGTCAATGGCAGTCTCACCAGAATTAGCCTCCCACCGGAAGTGGCTGCCAACGCTAGAAACTTTCAAACGATTACACAAGATCGATCGGGGGGAATGTGGGTTTCAACTGGGGGCAGTAGTCTGTATCGCTACGCCGACGGCGTTTGGACGCCATATGGTGGACGCCGTGATCTTCGAAAAGGTGTCGTGATCGAGTTTACGGACAAACTTGGGCGCGTCTGGTTCGGCTACACGAAGAGCAGATTGGCTGTGCTTGACGGGGATCTAGTAAAGGCATTTGGTCCGAGCGATGGCATTCGAGTCGGCAATATCACGGCAATCTATGGGCGAGGGCCGGAAATCTGGATCGGCGGAGAATTTGGGTTACAGCAGTTCGATCATGGAAAGTTCCACAACATTGAGGCTGTAGACAAGGAATGGCTCCGCGGAATCTCAGGAATCGTCGAGACCGCAAATGGCGACCTCTGGCTGAACGGCCTTGGAGGGATTTTTCACATCAGCCGGGCAGAACTTCAAGAGGCACTGCAGAATCCCGCTCATCAAGTCAGTGGCGAGCGCTTCGGCAGACGTGAAGGACTTCCCGGGCTTCCACAACAAGTGGGTCCGCTTCTCAGTGCTATTGAGGGAACTGACGGGCGGCTATGGTTCACTGTGACGAATGGTGTCGTGTGGCTCGACCCAGCACAAGCTTCAAACAGAATTCCGCCACCACCGGTCACGATTCAGTCAGTGGCTGCGGATGATAGAGGCTACAGGCTTGACGGACCGCTGAAATTTCGCGCACACACCTCCAGCGTGCAGATTAGCTACGCCGCGATAAGCCTTTCGGACCCGGAAGCGATTCGCTTTCGCTATAAGTTGCGAGAAACGGACAAGGACTGGCAGGAAGCCGCGACGTTGACGTCCATGAGCTACCGCAATCTACCTCCCGGTTCGTATCATTTCCTGGTGAATGCCAGCGACGCCAACGGGCGGTGGTCAGACAATACTGCAACCGCGGAGTTCACAGTCTTACCTGCCTTCTACCAGACGAACTGGTTCCGCGCCCTCTGCGCGACCGTATTTTTGGCATTGCTCTGGGCGGCTTATCAGTGGCGTGTGCGGCAACTGCATCAGCAATTCGCCATGGCACTGGAGGCGCGCGTCGGCGAGAGAACACGGATTGCGCGTGACCTGCACGACACACTTCTGCAGAGTTTCCACGGGCTGGTGTTCCGTTTCCAAGCGGCTCGCAACATGCTTCCGAATCGCCCCGAGGAAGCAACTCAGGCTCTGGATACCGCATTAATTCGGGCCGAGCAGGCACTGGACGAAAGCCGGCACTCGATTCAGGGGTTACGTCCCAGCCTGTCCGCTGAAAACGACCTCGATCAAATGTTGATAACAACCGGTCAGGAACTAGCTTCTTCCAACCACGCCGAGGACGGCTCACCCCGCTTCGAGGTGATCGTGGAAGGCGAGCGCCGAGGCCTGCCTCCGATGATCAAGGATGAAATCGGTCGCATCGCGCGAGAACTGCTCCGAAATGCCTTCCTGCATGCACGCGCGCATCAGATTGAAGCTGAGATACGTTATGACAGTGACGTTTTCCGCCTGGTTGTGCGTGACGATGGAAAGGGCATCGACCCAAGGATACTGCAAGATGGTGGGCGCCCGGGCCACTGGGGACTACCAGGTGTTCAGGAACGCGCACGTGGAATTGGAGCTCGATTGGAATTTTTGAGCGAAGCCGGAGCCGGTACAGAAATTCGATTGACCCTGCCCGCGGCAATCGCTTACGAAAGGCCGCAGAATGGCGATCGATTTAATCTGTTCCGCAAACGGAGGATTCATGGGCACCAGTCCTAGTTTGATTCGAGTCCTCACCGTTGATGATCACGCTCTCCTGCGCGAAGGGATCGCGGTCCTGGTCAATGCTGAGCCAGACATGGAACTGGTAGCAGAGGCCTCCGACGGAGAGGAAGCCATCCGACAATTTCGACGGCACCGTCCGGACGTGACTCTGATGGATCTTCAAATGCCGAATTTGAATGGTATCGAAGCCATCAGCCGCATCAGGAACGAATTCCCGAACGCCAAGATCATAGTCCTATCGACTTATTCCGGGGATATTCAGGTCCTGCGCGCCATCAAAGCAGGTGCTCAGGGATACATCCTGAAGGGACACGTGGGCAGAGAACTGTTGGACGCGATCCGGAGTGTCCATGCCGGGCACAAGCGAATACCACCCGAAATTGCGGCGGAGCTGGCTGAGCACGCTGCCGAAGATGAGCTGAGCTCGCGCGAAATTGATGTGCTTCGCTTGATCGCCGCTGGCAATGCCAATAAACAAATTGCGGACAAGCTCTCCATTGAGGAAACGACCGTCAAGAGCCACATCAGTAGCATTCTCTCGAAGCTGGGCGCCAACGATCGGACCCATGCTGTAACCATTGGACTACAGCGCGGGATCATCGAACTCGACATCCCTCAAAAGTACGGCTCGTAAGTCCTCCTTTCTACCGTTTCGCTACGTTCCAAGATTTACTAGCATGGAACGTACTACGGAGAACGCTCCTGCAACGTCTATTTTCCACATTCGCGGAGGGCCTGGGTCTTGGCGTCGATAGTGATCTCGGCGCCGAGTTTGCGCGCCGGAGCCATTCCGGCGGGACGAATTTCGCGTCGGTTCCCGCGATGTGCTCTCAGGTGTGGTCGAAGGCACACCCTTTTATGTGGGGGCTGCGCAATTTGAATATCTGGCGAAGGCGGAGCTGATTCTGGATGTCATCGCAGGCGACCTAGACAGCTTCTCTCTAGAAGCCGGAGAGGGTGTCCGTTTCATCAGCCGAACATCTGATACCTGCCTCCAAGCGAAGCCCGCGGAAAAGTGAGTAGAGAGAGGAAAATTTTTCGACCTCAACCATCCAAACCTGTCAACCATGTGCTTCCTCTGACACTTACTTTCCACCTGCCGCCCCTGCCGATGAGCCCACACGAGGGTTGCGTGTGGCTGCTCCGAACTTTAAAGTGCTGCTGATCGAGGAGAGCGTTCTCCGCGGTAGGGCGCGGCGGAGATCAGCATCTGTTCGGATGTTTGATCGGAAACCCACGCCGCTTGCGGTGTCCCATCTAGCTGATGAAACCGCCGGTCCTGACACACCACCGCCGTCTTGGCGGGGAAACTGCTGTTCTGAGTAGCGGAAGAATCGCACCGGCGTTAGGGGAAGATTCACAAAGATTTGTTCTTACCAGCCCACAGCCCTCCATCGACGACCAGCACGTGACCCGTCACGTACGCCGAAGCGTCCGACGCCAGAAACACCGCTGCCCCTTTCAGATCGTGATCGCCGCCAAAGCGGCCCGCCGGGATCTTCGCCAGCAGGGAATCTTTACGGTGCTCGATGATCCATTCCGACATATGCGTCGGAAACCATCCCGGGGCGATGGCATTCACCTGGATGTTGTGCGGCGCCCACTGGCACGCCAGATCCTTGGTGAACGCGATCACGCCGGCTTTGCTCGCGTGGTACCCGATCGCCTGCAGTTCCGCCGACGCTCCGTCCAAACCCGCCACTGATGCGATGTTGATGATCTTGCCCGACCCCTGCGCGACCATAGCTTTGCCCGCCGCCTGACAAAACAGGAACGTGCCGGTCAAGTTGGTGGAGAGAACTTTGTCCCACTGCTCCAGCGTCATTTCTTCCACCGGAGCCCCCCACGACACGCCGGCGTTGTTGACCAAAATGTCGACTCGACCAAACTTTGCGAGCGTCGCATCGACGACTTCCTGAATCGCCGCCCGGTCTCTGACATCGCATCCCAAGGCCAGCGTCTGCACGCCCAGGCTGCGCAAGGCTTCCGCCGCTTCCTCGCAGCGCTCCTTCTTGCGGGCGCAGAGCACCAGATTCGCCCCCATCTCGGCCAGACCCTCGGCCATCTGGCGACCCAGTCCCATCGAGCCGCCCGAAACAATGGCGACGCGGGCAGTTAGATCGAAAAGCTGTTTGACATTCACTCCGAGGACGACCTTTCCGGGCGGCTGCGCCCCGCAACAATAACACTTCGTATCATAACTATAGTCCCTGTGTAGTGCGTCACAACTAACAACCTTTATCAATCCGCGCGCGTCTTATGATGAAGGAGATGGTCACGGATGAGCAAGTGCATAGGAGTAGTCTCCGGACGCAGGAAATGAAGCACGCAACAAAGGTCATCGTTTACGAAAAGCCGACGTGAAGCAAGTGCCGCGAGATCAAGCGGGTCTTGACTGCGAAAGGCGTCGACTTCGAGAGCATCAACTACATGGAAGAGCGGCTCTCGGCAGATGAGATCACGCAGTTATTGCGTGGCGCCGGACTGAGGCCGCAAGACGCGTTGCGGACGAACGAAGGCGCGTATCGGCAGCACGTGGTAGGCAAGAATCTGAGCGACGATCAACTGCTTCAGGTCATGGCTGAATATCCAGAGCTGTTGCAGAGGCCGATTGTGGTGCGGGAGAACAAGGTTGTACTGGCGCGCCCTGTCGACAAGCTGACAGAACTCGACATCAACTAAGCAGCGAATCGAGGTAGGACGGTAAGAACAAGGCGAAAAACTTGGGCAAAACTTGGGCAAAGAATCGACCCCGAATAGGGTCAAAATCGGGTGTCGAGGGGTGTAAGAGTCGTCGAATCAACAACAAGTTAGATTGACCGCCTGGGCTCATAACCCAAAGGTCAGCGATTCATGTCCAACGTGGGGCCAATGCGGAGATTTGGCTTCTCAGACTCTACCGAACTGAGAGCCATACTGTGTCAAACTCACAGTCAGGCACCAGAACCGGCTACACGACACTGGCCTGGTGCATGTATCAACTGCCGGCGTGGTTCCATCGGGTGTCGGTGTCGTTTGTGTTTCTTGTGGAGCTGATTATTCCTTTTCCGGTCTTCGCTCCGCGCCGGGTGCGCGCGTTGGCAGGAGTTCCAATTGTCTTGCTGCAGCTGCTCATTTTTCTGACGGGAAACTATGCGTTCTTCAATCTGCTGACGGTCTCGCTGTGCATTTTCCTGTGGGACGATGTGCTGGTCAGCCGAGTTCTGCCCAAGAGAATTTCCGAACGAGTACTGGACGGGGCGAAGGATAGCAACGGGCGGGTCTTACGAAGCGCTGTGTGCAGAACTCTGGCCGTCGCCGTGATAATCGTGAGCGGCCTTCAACTAGCGGGCGCGTTCTGGGGATTCCGGTGGGCCCCGGCGGGAAAAGTCATCCACGCCGTCTCGCCATTTGAAATTGTCAACACCTATGGACTTTTTGCTGTTATGACCGACTTACGACTGGAGATCGTGATTGAGGGATCGAATGACGGACTGACGTGGTTTGCGTATGAATTCAAGTACAAACCAGGCGATCTGAAGCGGCGGCCGATTTGGGTGCAGCCTCATCAGCCAAGGCTTGACTGGCAGATGTGGTTTGCAGCGCTGGGAAGCTATGAGAGCGATCCCTGGATTATTCATTTCATGGAACGTCTACTGGAAGGATCGCCGGACGTTTTGCGACTGCTGAAGCACAACCCCTTCCCGGAAGCGCCACCCCGCTATGCGCGCGCTTTGGCGTACGACTACGGCTTTACAACGGCGGCTGAGCGGAAAGGTAACGGCCAGTGGTGGCACAGGGAGTTGAAGGGCATCTACGTGCCGGTGGTGTCGCTGAGAACGCAGCCCTAAGGGGATCGCTGGCGCGTGATCCTCCATCAGGCGACCAAGGCAGACTGGTCGGAAAACGAAGCCCTAGCATGAATGCGGCGATCCCTGCCGCTGAGAGCGCGCTTCCTAAACTAAGAGAGGCAATCGTGGCACGAGTAGGAACCTCACTGCAAAACAGACGGATTCCGAACTATTTGTCTTCAACCTTAATTTTGACGTAATCACCTCTTTTGTACTTGCCCATGAATTCGCTCCTCTAACAGATAATTCCAGTTAGTAATTCTTGGAGTCTAACTTGAGTCGTCGCCTCCTTAATTGCTTTCCAGACACAGCAACGGGAGCGCCCGTCATGGCGTCATTCCCATCACGGTCCTTTGGGAACGCAACGACATTATCCAGCTTCGTCTCGTTGCAAAGGATCATTGCCAGACGATCAATTCCCAATGCCATTCCGCCGTGAGGAGGCGCCCCGGTTCGCAGCGCATCCAAGAGGATTCCGAACCTCTCCATTTGCATCTTACGGGATATACCCAAAAGATCGAATAGCCGCACCTGTAAGTCATGCTCGTGGATTCGAAAAGAACCGCCCCCGACTTCGACACCGTTCAAGACGAGATCGTATGAGATACCTTCGGCCTTGGCCGGTTCGTCGGAGAATCGCGACTCCCATTCCGTTGTGGGACGCGTGAACCCATGGTGCGTTGGGTACCACCGCTTTTCCGCTGGACTCCACTCGACTAATGGCGGCTCATCGATCCACACAAACGACCACTCATCCGAGCATCTTGCCGCACTTTCGCTCGCCAGTTCCCTCCGAACACTGGTCAGCAGCTCCATTACTCCATTTGGATCTCCACCGACGACAATTAAGGTCTGGCCTGGTTTCCAACAGCCTGTCAGCAACCAGCGACAAAACTCCCCCGCAAAAGATCCCTGTATCTCACCGGTATGGGACACGACGAGTGTGTGCACGTTGGTTCGGTTCTCTGATGCCTCTGTCATTTTCACAAGTCTTTCACGGAAACCAGTCGAGACCATCTCTGTCACGGTGATAGATTTCATCACTGCGTCTGGAGTAAGAAGCACTCCGAAAGTGCGAGCAGTGTTAGTCAGGTCTGCAATCTCGAAGTGAATTCGCAAATCTGGCACATCAGAACCGTAGCGCGAAATGGCGTCAGTATACTTTAGCCGTGAAAATGGTACTGTTAGCTGAGTCCCAATGCAGTCGCTCCATACGCGGGAGAGTGCAGACTCGACGAGACTGAACAGATAATCCTTATCGGGGAAAGTCATTTCAATGTCGAATTGAGTAAATTCAGCGCTCCGATCCACCGCTGCCAGCTCTTCGCGGAAACAGGTTGCGACTTGATAGTAGCGTTCGAAGCCGCCTATCGCCAACAGTTGCTTCGCAAGCTGGGGCGACTGAGGCAATGCGAAGAATTTCCCGGGTTGTAGCCTGCTGGCAACTAGAAATTCCCGGTCGCTTTCTGAGCCCGGCCGCCAAAGGAGTGGTGTTTGAATTTCAAGGAATCCAGCCTCCTCGAAGCTTCGCCTGATAATGCCAACCATTCTTGCTCTCAGACGTAAGTTGCGCTGAAGGCGGTGGCCTCTTAGTTCAATCCAGCGGTGTCGCAAACGAACCTTTTCGTCCACGCATGGCTGGTCAGGACGGTAAGGCAGCTTCGAAGCCACCGAAAGAATCACTAGCTTCTCTATCTCTACGCAGACCCCGTCGCTCGGTCTCGTGAAGGAGTCGTCCGCTCCTATCGGGAAATCTTCAATGACCGTTCCCTCAACTTTTACGACCGATTCAAACCGCAACTGCGCTGCGTTGACACCGCCCGCAGTCAAGCGACTAGCGTCGAAAACCAACTCGACAGTACCAGTCCAGTCCCGAAGCCACATCAGAACGTGCTCGCCAGCGATCCGCCATTCCCCGAGCCAGCCAGCCAGAACGACCTTCTGACCTAACAAGGCACCCGTAACTTGACTGCACAGAGTCCTAAGCAAGGTAATTCACCACTGTCATCGCACGCGCTGCCGCTCACCACGTACGTTCGGCTCAAGGCGAGACGAAGCACGGTTCTATTGGTCGAGAACACTCCAAGCACCAATCAACCTATACAAGACTGTTGACCCAGCTGACAACCAACGTATCCGAGAGCGACTGAAATGGTTAAGGCCAAGTGGCACCATTCTGTGGCGGACCGGAAGGCCGTCAGTCAGTTACAACCAGCTACTCGATTTGACGAAGAGCCTCTCAGTCTTCAAGTAAGGGCGTGTCTCCGTACGTACTGACGCTCCTGTGTCGCTCCCTCACTGTTGCGACGACTTGGCGCAAAAAGGAGGTGATTGCTTCAGGAGACTGCAAACCATGAGACTTTTCTATGAGCTGAACCTCAGCTAGCCTCCCAGCGCGGTCGTCGCACAAACTGTGTGCATCCACGACTTGGATTCTCGCCCTGTTCTTTCCCCGAAGCCATCTGACTGCCAACTCGTTCCGCATTCCATCGACGACGCCATCGAGAAAAACATGCAATTCCTGGCCCACTAGAAATGCATCCACAAACACTGAATCGAACTGCACATTAAGGCCCTCTTCCAGCGCCTGTCTACTACGGTGGACCAAACCCTCAAAACTCGGCAAATTGTTGACATCCCAGCCGCACGCCTCCTCGAGGCAAAAAAGTTGATCAGCTAGCAGCGAAGCACCCACGACTAGCAACAGCCCCGCTTGGGTAACCGATGGGATAACATCATACGACGCATATGTGATGCGTCGAAGCTCCTCCTTTGCCAGCCCGATTGCCACCTCGGAGCCCTGCGAGCTCCGTGCCATACACACAGCAATCTGCCGTTGATCGCAGAACGCCGCACAGTAACTTTGAAACTGCGGGGTCTCACTACCGGCCCAATGCGCAAGCCGATCGGCGGTCGGCCTAGAATAAACGGTGGTCATAACATGTGCGACGGCACAACTCGTATGATCATGGATCGGAACGCGCACGCCCATCGCCGCTGCGACGTACCTAACAAGCGCGCGTATTGATTCGGGCAGAGTCTTCGCGACGCTGTAATCGACTCCTATGTATGATGTAGGCAATGTGTGTCCCGCCCGGTTAAATGCCTCAATAGTGTACGGGTGGTAGACGAACAACCCACCAATCGCAACAGCGCTGATGAAGGGAACAGCCTGCCCGAGCGTCCGCTTGATGCAGCCTTCCGTTGCATTCAAGCCTTCAATGAGAGGTCGCATGGCCAAGACAACTGGAAGGCCTGCGTCATGGAAGCGCCTCATCGTGGTTATGCGCACATGCGGGTCCATTGGTTCAATCGAATATGGAAGACCAGAGTACGTAACAAAGCACATAGGCTTGGCACCGCGTTCTTGTAGCGAATAGATTTCCTGAACATATTTCTTCGGGATGCCCATCTTGGTAATAAGAATCATCGGCCCAGTGTGCCCAATGCCACCAAATAGGCGCTTCATTAACTCCAATGTGGTCGTCCAATCCACACCGGGATCGTTAAAATTTTCAAGCAGTACAGTGGATGTCGGCTTGTAATAGCGGTACTGAGTCAATGCCGCTACTATGCGATCTAACGGCACGTACTTCGCGATTTGTTTTCCGATCATGAGGCGTGAGTTTATCGAAATCCCTGCATCGACTTGTGGGGACAGATACCCGCCCTCCTTTCCGCCACTTTCGCCAGTATTGATTTCACGCTGGTTGCAGTAGAGACATCGTAGGCCACAACCGGGGCCAAATTCCCCCGCAGTCGGTGGGCCCGCGGCGACCCAGTGCGATGAGGGTCGGATTTCCTCGTGGGTGATTTCAGGGAATTTCGGGTTAGCTCTCATTTCCGTCGACAGCGTCAGTCCGCCACCGACTCGGTCGCCGATCGTTATCGCTATTAGCGCCAACGTGATTCCTCGCGTTCAAGTCCGAGCTGAGTCATTAGCTCTCAGCCATGAACATGACCCAGAACTGCTTCGACTCGATTGTCGAGCGGCGCTGGGGCAATGGGAATGACCTTGATCCCGAGCGCCGCATATTCTTCTCCAATAGCCTGATGAAGTTCCTCAGGTCGGAGGCCGGTGTAGCCGACTGGCTCGGACCATTGGCCACCAAGTGGTTCCACAAGAAACGCAATTGAATAGGTCGCGCAGCGCCGTGCCTGGCGTGCCAAACTTCTCGGTATGTGCTTCCCCACGAGTCGTCCGTAGACGAAGTGGTCATACACCCCTCGGTCCAGGAAGACTCGCGCCCGACCCTCTGTCGGAATCGCCCGCTCACGCATCAGGTGAAGACGCAGGATTTCGGCCTCGAAGCTATCCAGTTCGGTCGGGGCAACGATTCCCCTTGCTCGTTCGAGGAGATAATAGTCTCGTGCCGCTTCTCGAACAACAAGTTCGCCGCGCATCTCAAGTCCCGTCAAGATCGAGGTTTTGCCGCAGCCAGGCCCTCCTGTCAGCACATAACGTTTCAGCATTGCCATTTAGCCACTTTGTGGAACTTCGCTTTCTCGCGTCTCATAGATCCACCCGCGGTTGTCAGCCGTGCCGGAAGACATACGTAACAGCACGGACAGTCGACTCATCGGAGTTCGGAGGCGAATGCGACGAAACTTCGCGCTGCCTCCCGCGGGCAACCAGACGCAGTCCGGCCTTGCGCGCCGCATCAACATATGAACTCTCAGACCAATGCCGTGTTACGGTGCAGAACTCCTCTTCTCCCAGCGGGACCTTCCATCTGAGAACCTGCCGACCACCTCGGCCTCGTAATTCAAGCGCATCGATCCAATAGCGTGAAGTCGCATGGTGCTTCGCGCCATCCGAAAATGCGCGGTCGGACTCAGCAATCACAATCACCTGTCCATCTGATGCTAGATTGTGCTGGATAAAACGGAGCGGTTCCTCAAGCGAGTCGCAATCTTGCAGTACGAAGGAGGCCACTATAACGTCGAACGGTCCCCCCTTAACCGCAACCAATTTCCCCTCAATATCCACGCAAGCGTACTCTATTCCAGCGGTTCTGTACCTCCGCGCCGAGCTAAGCATGGAGGAATGTTTATCAACAGCAGTGACGATGGCACCCGCCCGGGCAAAGTTTCGGGCCATGCACCCGTTCGCACACCCAACATCAAGGAGCTTCTTGCCGCGTATTCGGTTCGCTGCTAGCACAACCGCAGGAGCAAGAATTTTCCGCCTGTAATTGTCGCCGAATGTACCTTGAAGCTTATCCCAAAGCCTGGCAGCCCGGCCCCAGGAGGTAGATATCCCCTTGCCGACTGGGCCACCAATCGTCATCCCGCGGCTCATCCCACCAATCACGCCGCCGTTGGATGACTCTTTTAGGAGACTCCTTTTCCTTTTGTGCTTCCTCGAACGCCCCTCTGGAGAATCGGCTAGCTTATGAGGCCGTAGATTTGGCATTGCCATCCGGCTCCTAACTTGATCCGCGACATCAAGTGCGAATTCCGAGAGCCCGGGCACCTCGATCCAACCATACTTTACGTGGAGCTTCCAGCGGGCACCGGAAAAATACAGCAGGACCATCACCACAACAGGGAGTGAACTCCAAGTTCGTGAAGAACCCTGCTGCTTCCCCATTCGGGGCAATTGCGACCAGGATCTCGGCTCCCAGCCGAGCCATTTGTTGTTTAGCGTGACGGACGAGCGCGGTACCTACGCCCCTTCCCTGGTAGTCCGGGTGAACGACAACTGTTTGGAGCAGGCCAACAATGCTGTCGTCACCGAGAACCCTGATTTCCTCTGGAATCGACGCGCCGTTCCTTAGGCTGCCGCTCGTCAATTCGGCGCGTACCAGCAGTCTACCAATCACAAACCCAACTTTGGTGTTACCGGGATTCGTTGAGGAATTCAGTAGGTCCAAAGTCTGACGCAGGATCGCAACTGCTGAAACGGTTCCCTCTTCTTTGCTTGCATTAAGGAGTGCAGCGATTTCTGGGTCGTTACCTGACACCTGAAGTGCCAGATTGTGCGCCCAATGTTTGTAACGATGGTTTACGGGGTTTATCGCAATCTCGGGCGTGCGCTTGAAGGCGTACTTGCCCATGCCAAAACTCGTCGCGTTTGGCGTGTAGTAGCCGAGCCACCCCCCTTCCATGTCGCCCTGCTCACCATGCTTTTTCAAAAGAAAAACCCCCATGCTCTGGCCCTCATGTGATGCAGCGGTATAGGTGCCTGACAAGCGCCCATCTCGTCCGACATTTCCGTGGAGCTGCCACCGGTGTTGGCCGAGACACTCCTCGCCCCAAAAGGTCAATCCCCGCTGCCTTAATTTCGCGGAGGCCAGAACGAATTTACCGGTCCCGTCCCCCTTTTGGCCATACTCAAACTTAGTGAGGTAGCTCCCGTCAACGGAATGTTTTCGCTGCTCCCGATGCTGGATTATTCTCCGGCCGAACCACTTCGCAGCCCATGCCAGGGCACCAAGGCAAACCGTAGTCCGTCTCTCCGCGCGGGCCGTCCAAGATCTACACCGTCAAGAATTTCGTGCAAGAATATCCTCCAATGAGTTACGACGAGCCGATTGTCGAGCTACGGTTGGTTGAAGCCGCCTTTGCTAAGTTGAGAGAATTTGGAAACAGCCTCAAGCCAGTCGATGAAAAAAACGGCTGGTTCTTTCAGATTGTTTTCGAGTTGATGGATGCGGCTTTGACCAATTATCAGCAGCTCAGGATCGGTTACAACGAGAACAACTTTCCACTAATGGCGTGGACATGCCGCAATTTGCTTGAGCTCGCGATCTTCACGAAATACGTGTTGCTCTCTGAGGCTAACGCGCGCCGGTTCGCTGACGATCGACTCATAGATGGATGCGACATCATCACATCCCTGAGGACCCTGGAGCTCCACATTGACCCACAATCTGATACGAAACTGCTCGACGATGCGCTCGCTAGGATGCAAGCTCAAAAGGCTGCTGAAGGGGTGACATCGAAGAGATTTCTGGCCACTGGTGATCTTGCGGATGCTGTAGGGATGAAGGAAGATTTTGCCTGCATGAATCGGGTTTGCTCGAAGCTGGTTCACCCGACCGCTTGGTCTGTTCTGGCGATGAACAAGGGCGAGAACAGCTTCTCCCAGTCCCGCCAGATTTTCTTCAGCGCGGGGGTCCGGTATGGATGCGATTTATACTTGGCAATCCAGGCGCACAACACAACGCACGGAATGAAGCCAAAGCCTTAGGGCACTGAGTCGGTGGATCAACCGGCGGGATGTGCGGCACAGTAATGCAGACACTTCAGATGAAGTAGATTCCTCGGAGCTTCTGGAAAAACGATGACTCCAACCAAGAATATTCTCGTAGTCGGAACGGCACACGACTTCCAGAACGTCGGCAACCCGTGGGAACAGCAGTTTCGTGAAATGCTGACCAGCGTCGTAAATACGTATGACATCCAGATCATCCTGGAAGAATGGAATGAGAACCGTGGGACCGCTATCGGAAGCACGTTAGCGAATGACCACTTGAAATGGGAGAATGTGGGCACGCCAAGTTCTCCCGAATACAACACCTTCGTCGGCTGGATAAACAACGAATACAATCCCCAACAGCCCACTTACCTCTATTTCCGGGAGTATCCGTTTGACATTCAAGAAAAGCGCGAACAGTTCATGATGAAACGCATCACGGATCTCATGGCTGGCTACGACAAAGGGCTGTTCGTGGTTGGGATGGATCACCTGCATTCGTGCATGGCAAAGTTGCGCGAAGCTGGCTTCGAGGTCGTCGGCGGCAACTGGCTGCGAATCCCCGACACGGCGAAGAACGTGGAATGCAGCAACTGTCACGAGCTCGTGGCAGTCCGCGTCGAGCGCGATGCGAAGGTGAGCTGATCCACCAGCCTCCAAGCCTTCCTCGGAGAAAATACCGTCGGACGCGTCAATACGCGGCTCTCGATCACATCTCCCGGCACCTGTTCGTCGCGGCTTCCCAAATCGCACATTTTGAGGGAGAATTCCCGCAAATCGTCCATGTGATGCAACACCATGGCGAGACCCCACGCGTCAAAATAGTCCAGATGATGTCTGCTTTGCGAGAGTCTTCGCCGCTTCCGCCGCTTTCGATTTTTATTTCTTGAAGGCATTTCCGTGAGACGATTCCAAATCTAAAGTGGCCAAGACACAGCCGCTGCTGCCATCATCATGCCCTTTTTGAGTGTGAATCCGCAAGTGTGAAGCGGTATCAGAAGCGTTAAACACTTGCACCATGAAAAGGTAAGGCCACCGGTTTTTCTGGTGGTTTTGTTGACGCCCGCCGGTTAGCGAGCATCTCATTCTGCCGATTTAGGCAGGAAAACTAAGCGAAAAATAAAGGGCCGGGAACGTTGCCCGGGCGGTTTGCGACGGCCCAGCAGGACCGTGTCATCAAGTCTGTGTATGTAGGTAGGCAAAGCAGGAGGCCTTCCTGGGGAATGCGAATCGGTCAGCACACGCTTGCGGGCTTCCTGATCGGTCACGTTCTGGCACCAGATCTGCCCATACGCAAGAAAGTACCGCTGCGCAGCCGTATATCCATCGATAGGCTTCACCGGCGTGTCGTCGATGATGGAGTTCAGCGCCATGTATGCCAGCTTCAGCCCTCCGTTGTCGGCGGTATTTTCACTCAGCGTCAATTTGCCATTGAGCTTGACCTCGC
This sequence comes from uncultured Acidobacteriaceae bacterium, assembly GCA_963779995.1. Lineage (GTDB taxonomy): Bacteria > Acidobacteriota > Terriglobia > Terriglobales > Acidobacteriaceae > Acidiflorens. The sequence continues at coordinate 18,264 of CAVZZY010000010.1, forward strand.
CCTTGTCGTCCTTCACGGAGACAAAGCCCGAATACTCGTTGGCGGTGCAATCCACGCGCTGCTCGAATTCCTTGGCGTCCTCCGCCGTCCACCAATCGCGGAGGTTCCCCTCCGCATCGTACTTGCGCCCCTGATCATCGAAGCCGTGCGTGAGTTCATGTCCGATCACCACCCCGATGGCGCCAAAGTTCACGGCGTCATCCATCAACTTGCCGTAAAACGGAGGCTGCAAGATACCCGCGGGAAAGTTGATATCGTTCATCGGAGCCCGGTAATACGCGTTGACCGTCGGCGGAGTCATCCCCCAATCCTTGCGGTCCGTCGGCCGGTCGATCTTCTTGTAATCGCGCTGCACCTCGAACGCGCCGGCGCGCACCGTGTTGCCGGCATAATCGTCGGACTTGATCGCCGCACTGCTGTAATCGCGCCAAGTGTCGGGATAGCCAATGTTGTTGACGACGGTGTTGAGCTTCTCATAGGCATTCTTCTTGGTCGTGTCCGACATCCAGGTCAACTGGCCAATGTCCTGACGCATCGCATTCTCAATCGCCTGCACCATCTTCAAAGTTCGCTCTTGGCCTTCGGCGCCGAAGGTGCGATCGACATAGAGCTTGCCCAAAGCCATGCCCAGGTTCTCGTCGGTAGCTTTCACGCAGCGCTTCGGAGGGCCTACGCAGCTCGCAGTCATCGGAACACGGGGTCGTCGCAGCGCCACTATGTCCGGTTCCTACGCGCTCCACCATCGAATGGAATTGGGTTGATTCGCAGCTTCTGCGCCAGATGGATTGCAGCCTTCACTACAATCTTTGCACTCTTTAAGAATTTAGGGTGGGAGGAAAAATACTGCTTGTCATGGCAAAGCTCTTCATCCGGATCGGCCCACGCACCTGCATACCAGTGACGCGGAGCATGAAAGAACCCGTAATCGGCGTTTCCATCTCTCAGAGACTGGGCAACGAGTTCAATGTAGGAGAGCGGCGTCTTAAAATTTCTGACGACCGTCCGGACGCTATTCTTTTCATCCTTGCTGGTGATGAAGTACGCGGCCACCCGGCCCCACATTCGGGCATCATAGTGCAGCTGACCTGTACTGGAAAGCCTGGCAGCCAGGGCAATACACTTGTCCCGCCATTCCGGTCCCTTTTGTTCATACTGATTTGCACCCACGAAAAACCCCCCGTCCAAGGAGATCAAGCGGTCAAGAAAAGTTTTCAGACGGGTAGACATCGCTGACTGGTTGACGCCCGTCGAACAAAGCATGACGTCGCACTTGAGAACCAGAGGATAAAGCTCCTGCATGGGATCCCAAGGGAAGCAGTTACAGGGAAATCCGCAAAGCGCGCTGCTTGTCGAATAGCACCCTTCGCATGGTTCGACGTTGTATTCCCTGAGCGCAATCTCGGTGATCTCGTAGGCTGGATTTCCGCGAAACGGCTCGACCGCGGATCGAAGCAGCACTTGACTATTAGAGAGTTCCTGCGCAGCCGAACTGAAGCTGGATCGCCCAGAACCATGCATCAGCAGAACATTCAGAGGACGCTTCTTTTGGTTATGGTAATCAACCGCGCCTAAACAAGCTCTAATATTCCTGGCATGTTTTTTCTTTGTGGCTTTTTGCGAAACCTGTTCCCACCATTGACCGTATTTGATCTCCACAAAGTCTCTTGGATTCATGCCTCACTCCGACGCATAAGAGACGGTCCGTGCATCTACGCGACAACGCGCAGCACCCAGCACTTTCGCCCCTTCGTCCAACCTAATCTTGCCACTCTCGAAGGATGTCTTCTTCAACGGGAACGTAATGCCTTGGAGTACCGGAATGTCGTCCTTGAAAAACATTCGTTCAAACGAGTGGAACCGGTTAACAGGCATCCCTGCCATCATCACAGGCTCACGCCTGACATTTATTCCCCGTAATCTCGATCTAGTCATCTCCACAGCCACCCAGCGAGTTTGCTCGGTTGCCGACAGGAATCGGCAAAGCAGTCGAGTCCCACTGATTCTCGCCCCAGTCTGGATACCGAGTCAACCGAGCAACTTGGTTGGCCCTGCATCAACTTGTCGTCTGAAGCAGTGACCAGGATTGCTACGACAAGGAATGGAACTAACAATCCATTGATGACAGCTGTCCAGTAGAGCGCCTTCACAGAAGTAATGCCTACGAAATCCAGTCCGACGTCCAGCGCAGTCGAGAGGAAAATGAGGGCGTAAAACGCGCGTGCCTGCTTCAATTTCTTTTCCAGGCCCTGGCGCCACCCCAGCGTTTCCGCGAAGGCGTATGCCGCTGATCCCGCCAGCGTCGGGATGGCAAGAAATCCGGACACCGACGATTCCCACCGTAAACAAGGCCGCAGCAAACTTTCTAGCGAGGGGCTGCAGGGCTTCGGCGGCCTAGCGGGAAGCCGGGTGGTAGTTCGCCGTATTTCGCCCACTTGCCAATTTCCGGCGCCATCAGGGAGCAGCGTAGTTTGTTGAGATTCAACCGTGCCGTTCGCGCCTTGTTCGCGGCGCTCTTGCACCTTCACAGCTGGAACCAGACCGCCGTCGACGCTCGGGAGCATCACGGTGGTTTTCGTCTCCTCCACATCCTTACTGGTCCTTTTCGTCTCCTCAATCCGGCGCTGAACCAGTTGAAGATTGCCGTTGGCATCGGGATCCGAAGTGGCGCGTACTACGTTCGAGTCGCCTCCGGCCAGAGTGTGCTTTTCCTCTTCGATAACCTCCACCAGTGTTTTCGCCCCATCGGCATCGCGACCGAACGTGCGCGTGATGGTTCGCACGGTTGCAGCGTCCACTTGCACCGTTTCCTTTTCGATGTCCTGGTAAGGTTCGAAATGTCCGTCAGACCCGCGGCGCTGGACCGATTGCATGTCTAGGGTGCGATTGCCGCTCTGGGTGTGGCTTTCGATGGTGCGTATCGCTTTGCGGCAGACTGTATCCGCTTCCACGCCGCACGACGTTCCGCTTCCGTAACGCCCTTCACCTGATTGAAGAGCGCAACAGCGTTGCGTACGTGAGAGGCATTTTCCAGCGGCTCCTTAGCGTTGCTTCGGGAAAGCGAACTTGGTTGCGGAGATCCGATCACGAGCTGGCTTGGTTAGCTTTGCCATTATTTTTCTCCCTCGGGAGCATCCCCCTGCGCACGAATGGCCCGGGACTCTTTACCACGTTGGATTACGGCAGCTTTTCTAACTCCTGCCGCGTGGTCTGGTTGACGTCTTCTTCCCGCGTGGATTCGGCCATGCGCGGCTCATCCATTTCCTTCTTGACGCGAGCGAGTGTCGCTTGGTTGGATTTTTGCTTCGGCTCGTTCTTATGCATACTTGCACGATGTCACGAGTGCAAAGGGATTACAGGTCAATTTGGAACAGGGCTGAGCTTTAGACCAAACCCGAATTTCCACCCGCCTTCGATGGAGGCCCGCGTGTTCCACGACATGGAAGGCGAGATGTGGGTGGACTGCAAACAGCAGCGGCTGGCTGCGTTTAATGGCCATCTCACACGGGACGTGAAATTCGGCCTCGGCCTGCTAGGGCACCTGGACAAGGGAGGCCACTTTGAGGTCAGGCAGGCAGAAGTTGTCCCAGGCCATTGGGACCTGACCAACATGAGTGTGGAGATCACAGGAAAAGCTCTCTTGTTCGCGACCATCGGAATGCGGAAGAAGGAAAACCACGGCGCCCCGGATTGTGGAGGAGTTGCGCTCCATCCGCCCGCAGTCGGCGGCAAGTCCGGCGAAGTTTCTTGTCGATTCCGTCTTTCCAAACGATGTAAACAAAACGCGAATGTGTCTCGAAGTGAACAGATATCCGTTTTCGTCTCTTTTACCATGCGGTGGAGGAAGTAGGCGAGTCAACCAGCTTCCTTTGAGGAGTGAGGCGTAGACATGGAAACCATCGCAGAAACGAGAGCAGTCAGATACACAGATATAGTTCCAGCCAAGAAGACGGTGATCGGCAGTAAAGTCGTCAACGCACAGAATGAGGACCTCGGAAAAATCGAAGACCTCGTAATCGACGCTGGAGCTGGCCGGATCGCTTACGCGGTCTTATCCTTTGGAGGCTTTCTTGGGATGGGTGACAAGTATTTTGCCATTCCGTGGAACGCGTTCCGCTTCAATTTGGCGGAAAAGCACGCCGTCCTGAACCTTGACAAGAAACAACTGGAGAATGCTCCGGGCTTCGATAAGGACAACTGGCCGAACATGGCTGATTCGACGTGGGGAACCAACATTTATAAACACTATGGTTACACCCCTTACTGGGAAGACGTGTCCGGCAAAACGAGCACGGCGACGAAAACCGCCGCTTAAGTAGAGAATCGGGCCGCCCGGACTTAACCGGACGGCCCATTTTCATCAGCGGGCTGCAATCATCTGCGAGAGTTGGATGAGCTGCTGGGATCCATCAAACTCCTTTCCCCGCTTCCAACAGCTACTCCGCCGTTATGAACTTCCCGCAATAGGCTCGGCCTATTGGGAAGGCCCGTGCCACTCAATCGTGGCCGGTGGATAGTCAAACTGATCCAGTACCGATGCACCTGCTAGCGAACGCGTAAAGTCGGCAGAAATGATCGGCACAACCCGCTCGCGCGTCAGCTTCTTCATGAACCGGTTCAGGAAATTGGGCTTCATTCACTACAATGGCGGGGGCTTTTCAAGTCCATAGCTCGCTGCTTAATGTTGTGCTCCACGACTAGCGTGACATGGTTTATCAAGGCTGGGGATGTTCTATTCCATTTGGTTACTTGCCGCATCGCTGGCTGGTTGGGCCGGTGGCAAGATCGCTCGGGACGACGGATTCGGGACAGGAGCGGACATTCTCCTCGGAATCACGGGCGCTTTCGTGGTTCGTTGGTCTCTGGAGAACATCGGCATTTCCCTGAACGATGTGTACCTGCTTCTGTTCTCGATCTGGGGCGCAGCCGCATTGCCAGCTGCTGTGAGACTTGGAATCAGACGCCGCAATCGGTCAAAAGCGCGATCCCGACTCCAAAGCGATTAGCCCATGATGTTCGCATCCAGCTCCCATCATGACTGTCCGGCTTCGCGTGTGCCGCGGCAGCAAAGCGGTGACGACTGGTGGACTGGGCGACATTTAGGAAGCGGAAGCGTGATCGAAAAAGTGGAGAAGGTTGCCAGTGCTCTACCGAGCGGTCGTCATCGCCAGCGTGATGGGGAGCGATGAACAGGTGGGCTCCGTGATGGGTCCTGCTTAAGGGCACCCCGTGCTGGACTTGTAAGCCTTTCTTCAAACTTCAAACCGCGCTTCGGCGTCCGCTCAATAAGTTGATGACCAGAACCACCAACCCTACAACCAGCAGCAAGTGGATCAGACTTCCGCCGATGTGCAGACTAAAACCCAGAAGCCACAAAATCAGAAGCACAACGAAAATGGTCCAAAGCATACGAACCTCCTGTGCTCATTTGCGAGCACGCAAATGTGAATCTCATCCAACGTCTGCGAGATAGCTGTTTCGCTCGATTGTGACAAGAGAACAAATAATGGGCTGTGCTCCCACTCGAACACACGCCCCCGACTACGGTGCATTAGGTCGATTCCAACCCTAGCAAATCTAGCAAATTAGGATTCAAGGGGTCTGTGCAACAATGCTCATACTTGCTACACGAAATTGACCGCCAGAACTCAAACTACTGTGGGTGGTTTTCGCTCTCAGCTTGAAGTGTCTTCTCGCGGTTCCCCCCGGCCGCTTTCAGGAGCGGCAACTGCCTTGACTTCAATTGAATCTGCTTGATGCAACCGTTAAATTTAAGTGTTCTCTTTTGAACAGACTGCTCAAGTCCCGACCTGTCAAACTTTTCAAAGACTGGCTGCCGCCAACCTATCAGTCAGCCCTCGGAGGACTTCAAAATGAGCCTAGAAACGATTTTGATTATCGTCCTGATTGTGTTCTTGCTTGGTGGAGGCGGTTGGTACTGGCGGGGGCGCGGTTAACGACACGTTCTGGAACGAGAGAATAGCCGTTTCTTGGAGCGGGACTTGGCATGTCAATAGCAGCTCCGCCACTCCGTCAACGACTGACTCGTTCTGTCGGGGCGGGTAACGGAAGTCCCGCTCCATCATTAGGCAAGATTCAACGATAAGGAGAAAACAGATGAAGCCGAGTACGAAGGATAAGATTAAAGGCACTTTTCATGAAGTGAAAGGCAAAGTCAAAGAGAAGGCAGGCCAAGTCACGAACAATCCTGACTTAAAGGCTGAAGGCAAAGCCGAACACACCGCCGGCAAAGTTGAAAAAAAGGTCGGGCAGATCGAAAAAGTATTCGAGAAGTAAATTAGGCGGCCTCTGTCCGGAGCACGCTGCGTTCGGGACAACTGATGCACCGCCGTTTTCCGCTCAGTACTGCAGAGACCCGGCGGACTGTCAGCTTGGCGCTCGGAGTTCTGTATTGAAGCGGGCCACACATATCAGCCCCACGAACCAACCACTTCGTCGCCCGAACCCGCGCGGCTGTCCCCGGTAAACGGCTGAATCAGCGTCAACACGATTGCAACAACTCACCAATTACCAACAGCAGAAAGACCAGCAAAGGAGAAATAAAATGTCAGATCAAGAAAATCGCAACCCGCAACATACCGATCCGAAGAAGCCCGCTCCGGAGCAGAAACCGATAATCCAGCCGAATCAACCAGTGCAACAGAAACAGCCGGCCCCCAGCGTACAGCCCAAAGGTCCGCAAGAGCAGAAAAAGTCGGCTTAGGCTGCGGCTTTAGGTTGGTGAAATAGAGGGCTCAGGGCGGTTCGATTGACAGTCGAGCCGCCCTGATAAACGTCGCCCAGGTGTTTGCCATCGATGGCGATCTCGAGCAAGGTTTGAGCGCTGGCGGTGAACAACAGGTCGTAGAACAAACGCGGGTTCTCCAAGACCAGCACATTGAGTTCGTGAGGCACCGTGAACACGACGTGGAAATAGCTGGTGGTCAGGAGTTCTCGTTCGCGGGCCGTCAGCCAGCGCTGGCGCGCCTGCGTCTGGCACTTGGGGCAGTGCCGATTTCTGCACGAGTTATATGAGATGGCCTGATGCCCGCAGCTGGGGCAGGCATCACGATGACCGCCCAGCGCAGCGGTGCGACAGCGCTGAATGGCGCGAAAGACTTTGAGCTGTTGAAAGCTGAAGCTCGATCGATACCGATCCAGGAAGCGATCGCCCTGCACGCGTAGCATGTCGGCCACCTCGAAGGTGGGCCGAGTCATTGTGGCGACAGCTGCGGGTGGGGAACAGATAGAGCCTGGGCTTGCGCCAGCCCAGTACTCGCGCAGGGTTTCCAACAGAGTTGGACTCAGCGGCAGATCGCGATCCTTGCCGCCCTTGCCTTCCACCACTCGGATGATCATCCGCTGGCTATCGATGTCGCTGACCTTGAGATGGGCGAGTTCGCTGCGTCGCCTGCCGGTGGCGTACAGCGTTATCAGCAACGTCCGTCGAAACAGTGTCCCCGCCGCATCAATCAGGCGCGCAACTTCTTCCCGGCTCAGCACTGTTGGCAGCCGACGCCCGTCCTGGGGGTAGGGCAAGAAATCACGGAACTGATGGCGCTTGAGCGTCTTGACGAAAAAGAAGCGCAGCGCCGCTACCCGGTTGACTACGGTGCCGGGTGTCAGCTTGCGCTCTGTCAGCAGGTAGGCTTGATAGGTTCGAAGTTCGTTGGGGCCGAGTTTGTCGGGGGACTTACCAAAATACTTGGCGAACTCGGTCACCACCCGCAGGTAATTGCGCGTGGTGATGGCAGAATAGTTGCGCCGCTGGAGTTCCTCCAGCATCATTTTGCGTAAACGGGTCACAGGAATCTCCTTTCCCTATGACCCACACTATGTCAACTCGTTCTGAACTTTCGCGGTTCACCCACGCGGTAGCGTCCGCCGCGCCAGCGGCTTAGTCCTTGTCGGCCAACCGGAAGTTATCCATAAACGGGCTTGTGGGAAGTCGGCAAAAGGAATCTGCTTCTGAAGCTGCTCCAGCAGAAGGCGCCACGGCGATGAAAAGTCTCTCGTGTTTTTCTCGTGTTAGTTCACGACTCAGCGGCGGCCCGCACGACTACTGGGGCTGAAACACGCATTTGACGCGCCTCCACGAGTGTAAGCTGTTGATAATGTGGGAGGATTTGCAAATTACGAATCGGCTGCTCTACCAACTGAGCTACGTCTGCTTTGACTAGTGTTTATGCGGCTTTGGTCGCGTTCTGCGTGATTGCCTGTCTAACACGTTGCCTAACATCAGCGTCTCGCCTTTTTCGCCATCTTTCTTTCCAACACTTTGCTGAGCCGCTTCATTGCTGCATTACCTTCTGCTCGGGATTTTAACATCAGATAGTGCTCTTGCTTAGAAAGGAGTCCCTGCAACAGTTGCGGCGATTGCTGACGCGGTGCGCTGGGCAGAGGAACTGCTGAAGGCAATTGATGAACGCTGGCCAGCGTCAAGGTGAAGGGAACGATTCTTCCAAGAATTTCTTGATCGTGGGCCCTCCTACAAGAAGCAGGAGTTTGGAAGCCATGTACGCGCGAGTCAGCACACCAAATACCGTCGGTTCGGCAGTCCACAAAGGCTCGGGGCGCTCTGCTCGCTCACTCCAAGCAGCCGCGCCACTGAAACCGAAAGGCTCCATTTTTGGATCCGACGGCGTGAAGTGAACTAACACGTCGCGCTTCGGGCGGTAACGGGATGACAAATTCTTCGATGGCTTTGCGATTGTCCCGGCGAGTATAGTCGGCCTGGCCGCATGGTAGTGAGCCTCTGCATTCGCGGTCTTCATCGTTGAGACAGTAAATATTTGGTCTTTCGGATAGCCGAGAAGAATGAGAGAGCCTTTACGCTTGGCTGTTCTTCTTTTTGACAGGTGCTTTGGAAGTTCACAGAACTGCATGCTGACGCCAGTCAGATCGTTGGTCCGAAGAACGATAGCCGCCAAATCGTGCTCTTTGTTTCGGATGATCCTTTCAATCGGCAGAGATACTCTCTCCACTACTTTCTCTGGCTTGCCCGTTCCTTCCCAGTTGATGGCATCATCAACCCGCAGAAGAAAAGCGAGATCACAGGGTTCGGCTTTGGCTATCACGTGCTCGGCCGTCAGAATCAGCCTATGACCTTTCCACGTGCAAGCGGTTCCAGTCCCGAACTCATCAGCAGCCCTCTTTTCCTTATAGTTTACGACGGCCAGTAGATTAACAATGCCCACGGAGTACCATGCAATCCGCTCGACGAAAGCCCTGTTCTCTACCATCATCAAGCCGATCTTGTGCTCGGTCGTAGGTCGAATCGTTCGCGTCGTGTGTTGTTTTGAGCGCTCCTTACTGCCGGGAAATCTCTTCCGAAACCACCGGAGAGCCTCATTCGCCATTGCCGCTCCTATTACAGTGATAAGTGGCTTGGCAAGTTCGACAATGAAGTTGAGTTCCCAATGCGTTTGGTCAGACGGATTTCGCATTCGGCGGGAACGTCGGATGCGCTTTACGGGGTAACGTTCAGCGAGTTCCTGTTCCAGTTCCCGCAATGAATTATCGATGGAGTAGAGGTCAGTCGCCGCACGCGGAATCGTAACGGAGATTACCATCTCATTCGGGTTGTCGGCCGGGGTTCCAACTTCTAGTTTTCTTATGTGAGGCATTTTGCCCACTCTCCACGTCGATGAGAGAATTGTATCGGAGAAGGCAGTGCCCTAGTGACACCGGTAATCTTGGCTGCTCAGCGCTGCTCTCGTGTCGTGACTTTGGAAGTACTTTGCTATGCCCACTGCCTTTATGCGGTAAATATGAAGGTCTCCTGCACTAGCCAAGAAATGAAGAACGCTTCAAGATTTCGTAACAACCAGGAGACGGTAAAATCTCCGGACGGGAGAAAGCTCTTCACACCGGGCAATTATCTCTTCAGTACGAAGGCGGAGGGCAGGGAGGAAACGCTCTATTTCAGGAACCGCGCCACAAAGCAGACAGGCCGACTTCGGCAGCAGCACAAGAAAGGCCCACTCGCTACGATTGATAAAGAGGCTAGGACACACTTATTCGTCTCGGAAAAGAGATACAAATACCTAAAACGGTGGGACAAGGAAAACCCCTGTCGGGTTCCGGCATTCTGCTGTCGGGAGCTACGCCTAGTGGAAGGGAAGTATCATGTCGAGTTCGCCTGTGAGGGAGAGGAACTGCGCTGGCATGCATCAAAAGGAACGGTAAAGGTGAGCAAGCACTCCAAGCCCCTAGTACGCGCCGCGCTGAGTAAAGTCTGTGGGATCCAGCAAAATCAGACGCTGATTTACTAAGGCCACCACATTCATGAACAGGAAATGGATTTGGGCTAACCCTTGGGGTGCTTGCCCCATCTTTGCAAAATCCGGAAGACCGAATCCACAACCCGGCGGGCCGTCTTCGCCTCGAACCTCCAGTTTTCCGCTGATCCAAAATCCGGTGCGAAACGAGCCAGTCTCCGCGTTGCTTCGAAAATCAGGATTACCCGTCAGACCAAACTGGGGGAGAGATGGGATAAACTGAAGGGCCAAAACGCCGGGAGGCCCTCATGCCGATAGATCAAACAACTAGCGGCAACTTTTGTGCTGGGCTTAATCTGTTTGGTCGTGGGTATAAGGTAGAAACGGAACTCTGGCCCTACGGAGAAAATGGAATTCGGCAGGTCCGCGGTTGCGATTCCTTTGGGCGAAACGGACCTCTGCCACTTCCAGAGGGCATTCAGGGGGCAATAACAATTCCGATGGGTTTCTTTGAGTGCCTTGGGATGGTCATCATTTCGCGCAACTCTCTGAAATTCCGTTTACTGGTGGATTCGAATCGCACTCTCCCGCCAGTTTTCTTTGACGGACTTGCACAGTGTTCCCAAATAGGGTACACTCGTACCCATTATGAGTACTACGCACGCCCAGTTCGCGGGCCGGAGCCTATTCGGGCACACACGTAGCGCACTGCTGGCCATGCTCTATGGCCATGCGGACCAATCATTCTATGTACGGCAGCTCGTCCGGGCCATTGGTGCCGGCCACGGTGCTCTTCAGAGGGAACTGAAATACCTGACGGAGATGGGACTAGTTCTGCGAAGAACCCAGGGCAACCAAGTCCTGTATCAGGCGAACTCGCAAAGCCCGATTTTTTCCGAAATCAAGGGTCTAATCACGAAGACTGTAGGTATCCACGATGTCATCCGTTCGGCTTTGGCGTCTCTGGGGCCAGAAATCCAGATTGCCTTTGTTTACGGCTCGGTGGCACGTCAAAAGGAGCGAGCGAATAGTGACGTGGATCTGATGATTTTGGGAGATGCATCTTTCAGCGAGGTTGTTTCCGCCCTAGGTCCAGCACAGAAAGCGCTCGGCAGGGAGATCAACCCTACCGTTTTCCCAGTGTCCGAATTCCGATCAAAACTGGCAGCCCGGAATCATTTCTTGCGCAGTGTAATGAAAGAGAAGAGACTCTTCGTGTTGGGAACCGAGAATGACCTTACAAAGTTGGCTTCAAAACAGTTGGCTGGTTCAGCACACAACAAGCCCTGAAGAGATCAAGAACCTCTTGGCGATTTCGGATCGGGATCTCTCGGCTTGCCAAGTGAAACAGTTGCCCGGCGACTGGCGCTTTACCATCGCGTACAATGCGGCTCTCCAGGCTGCAACCGCTGCCCTAGCCGCTGCAGGCTACAGAGCCGCGCGGGACAATCATCACTATCGCGTTATCCAGTCGTTAGAGTTCACCACAGCGCCGGGTGCGAAACTCATTGCCACTTTTGATGGCTTTCGCAAGAAGCGCAACGTAAGCAGCTACGATGTTGCCGGGGCCGTATCGGACAAAGAAGCGGACGAGATGCTCAAACTCGCGACCGGCCTCCGCGCGGACGTGGAAAGGTGGATCAGAGCGACGCGCCCGGAACTATTTAAGCCTAAGGTCTAGCGGCGCGGCGTACCCAGCCAAATGCAACCGTACAGGCCGCACCTGCTACTCCTGTGAAACATTGAGTTTGATCTGCATATTTCGCTTATCTGGAGAAGGCTATGGATCGGAAACAAAAGGAAGAAGAGCAGACAACATCCGATGATCCGCAACTGACGATAGACCACGTGAACCCTCATGACGAGGTCATCAGTAGAGACGGAGACGATCTGCTTCGCAGTCTTACCGACGTAAAACCTCGGCGTCCAGCCGATCCGGCTTCGATGGAGGACAATAGGCAGAGGGTGACGCCGCCGAGAGAATCAAAAGAAGACGAGGAGATCTAAACATCGCAACTAGTGCGGCGATAGGTCACTGTTGATTTCAGCTACACAATCATAGGGTAAAAAGGGCTGATCCCCCGCGGTCAGCCCTCGGCCCGAATCAGTTTGGTAGCAAATTGGTAGCAAACATTTTGGTAGCATTTTGGTAGCAAAATGCGCCGATTTTAGCGGTTTTTGCCGACTCGTCCGACTATTAACGCCTTTGCCGTCAGCAAGTTACGGTTTTTGCCGTTCCATGGCATGGAAGCGGTATGGTCCGCAAGGCCCTAGGCGAGATTGCCTGACTCGCTCAAGGCATATCTGATCCGGGGGAATCTTCTGTTAGCCAATCTGGAATGGTAACTCAGTAACTCCTTTATTCCAGAATTCAGCAAGCGCATCTTTTGCAGATGGAAGTTTCAAACAGCGAAATAACTGAACACCCGCTCCGACGCATTCCACCGAACGTCACCCCAGAGTGCCCAACTTGTTGGAGATAGCCGCAGTGCCCATTTGGGGATGTGCAAGAACTGAAATCCCGACGCATGTCTCAGCACGTAGTGGGTCTGGGTCTCTTCCCAAGAGAGCCACTCGTTGCAGCCGATACGGAACCGCCGCTGGTTCCTTTTCATTATCCAGATAGATGGAGTTCCTGCCCTTCGTGCCAGAAATCAAGACGGAAAAGTGGATCACCGTTACTCTCTGGGCCGAGAAGCGGGATGCAGATCGCTGGGAGCGCGAAGGGTATCCCAAGGTGGACGGAATCCTCAAGCTCTATCTGGCCGCCCGAGCCATCTGCAATTACTACAACTTGGAAACCTCCCTTTGCAGGCACTTCGTATAAGCCCTGACGGCCTGAGGCATAGGGAAAGCCCAAATCTGTGATCCCCAAGATCAGTCAAGAAACTCTAGCAGAGATGGTGGGTACAACTCGGTCGCGGGTGAGCTTTTTCATGAACAGGTTCAGGAAATTGGGGTTCATTGATTACCAGGCGGGCGATGCATTGCAGGTTCACAGTTCGCTTCTCCAAGTCGTGCTACACGACTAGCGTCCGGCTCCGATCCCACAAACAAAGCTGCCAGACAGCAATGAGCAAATCAGGCACTTGCTGGGTCTAATCCCGCGGCTTGCTGACAGGGTATGTGATACGACTGCGTCGCACCCGCCCAAAAGAAGTCAGTGAGTGCACCTGGGAACGGTTTTTGCTCATGATGTCCTCAACACGGATTCCCAGCACAGTAAGCGCATCCGCGATGAGGGAACGGTGGCAACGCCAAGGCACCGCTTCCGCGCACATCAATGCGCTCCGTTTTTGCCGGGCCAACTTGATCAGCCTCTGTAACCCGGCGTCGAATTCCGAGGTCTGCATGTAGTCGGCAAATCCACGAAACGAGCTATTACGCCACCCCATGTTCGAAGAATCGCGTCGCGCATGGCGCAAGCCTCCGAGCTTCCGCAAGTGCACATAGCCGATTCTCGCGGCCCGCAGCTTTGTGCGCACGGTCTCCTGGTCAAACTGCGGGTTGTGCCGTGAACGCGGGATACTGCGCACATCTATGACACGCTCTACTCGGTGCGTTCGCAGAAGATCGAGAAAGACTTTCCACGTGCGCGTGGAATGCCCAATCGTCAAGACAGTGGAGGTACACACGTTTTGCATCAGATCCCCGCCTCCTGGCTGAAATACTGATAATCCTCTCGCCAGCCGCCTTGGCCCTGACCAATGGTTGTATAGTCCTCGATAAACTCGATGGCGCGGATGTACTTCACCATGGTGAATCCAAGCTGCGTTTCGACTCGCAGTCGGAGCGGTGCTCCGTGCAAAATCGGTAGCGGCTGTCCGTTCATTTCATAGGCGAGCATCGTCTGCGGATCTTCCGCCAACTCCATGCGGATCGTGCTGTAGAAGTAGCCCGGTCCTTGGGCGTGGGGTTCCGATGTGGATTTATTATCGAACGCGTAGAAAACGATGTAGCGGGCACTGGGGCGCGGATGGCAAAGGTCGACGATGTGACGCAGAGATACACCGCCCCACTCCGCAATGCCTGACCAGCCCTGGATGCAGCAATGCTTTGTAATCTGGGTTTGTTTCGGCATTGCGCGGAGGTTAGCCAATGTTAGAGATAGCGGCCTATCCACCAATCCGCTGACCGTCAGGTTGTAGTTTGCAAATTGGTCGTGGGCCATCGCCATATAACTGTCCTCTGTTGGCGGCCGACCGTTCACCCAGAAGTAAGGCGAGATGTCCTCAGATGAGTAGTGCTGAGCGGAGACTTCATGGCCGAACAGCAGTCTGCGCAGTGGATCGGTGATCGCCTCAGTCGCTCTCTGCACCAAGCGCGGACGCCGGCGCGAATAAATTGTCACTACGACATGCATGGCCACTACCCCGGCCAGACCGGCGAGCCAGATCGTCAGCGCCCGACTCAGATCCGGATCGTGCGTTTCCCCCAGGACAATCAGCGCCAAACCTTTTCGGAAGCCGTGAACCGCAACGATCGTGACGTGGCCGATGAAGAACATGATGAACGTGCACAGCGCCAGAAAATGCAGGCTCCGTGCGCCCTGCCGTCCGTGAAAGATCTTGATATACCACGGGAAACGAGCGGCAACGGCTGGGGACATCGCTATTCCCGTCGCAATGCTGAACGGCGCGAGCAGGAATATGATCGCTGCGTAGCTTAATTGTTGTAATCCGTTATATCCTCCCGGCGTTTCGACAACATGGAAGCTTAGATAGCTAAGCATTGCGTGCCATGCGTCCGGAACAATCTGCCAGGACGTCGGAATCAGCCGTCGCCATTCTGGCGTGATGAAGAGCATTGCGACGTATATCAAACCTGTCAGCAGCCACGAAAAATCCGCGAGGAAGTGCCAGTGCCGCCCCAGACCAAGGTTTTCGTGGCCGGGCAGGGCAATCCCAGATGGGAACGAGGTTTCCTCGTCGCTAGCCGTCCAGAGCCGGTCGTCAGGCCTCTTCTTCTTCGTGAGCTTGAGCCATTCGCTTCCCGGCGCGCAGTGATCGTTCCAGTAAAGTCTCGGATGTGCGCTCAAGATCTCCAAACCGCTCCGGACCAGAAGCGAGAGAAGAAGAAAGTTGAAGAAATGCGTCGCCCGCAGCCACAATGGATAATCAAGAAGCATCTTTCGGAATTGTCGACAATATGCCAGCTAATGACCGGTCAAAAAGACACAGTTTTGCTTCTCAAGTGAGCCGTTTTGACCGGAGGGAATCGAGGCGACCAAGTAGAGTCAGGGAAATGAGGTTGGCTATGACTACGAAGCTGAATATCGCCGACTCGGCATCGGCAAGCCGCCGTGCTGCCAATCGCGAGTCGGGAGAATTACTTCTTCACTCGGAAGAACGCGGGATAGACGAGTGCAGCGAGGCTCAGAGCAAAGAGAGATCGATGGACAAGACCCTTGCCGACAGCTTTCCAGCGAGCGACCCACCGAGTTGGCACTCCTGAATCAGGTTGTCCGAACCGAGTTCTTTGCAGAAAGGAACTATATGGCGGCACCAGTCGTTGCGGGCGAGTTCGATTGCGAAGAATCGCCGAAGACCAAAGCAGTTGAAGAAAGTCTGCAGAACTGCTGCATAGTTCCGGAAATAGGAAAAGGAACGCATACCCATGGATTACAAGTTCATTGCCGACTTGCTCGAAGACGTCAATGTACCAACTGAGGGGATTCTTAGCCGAGTGCTACAGAAGGACGAACATGTGAATATCACGCTGTTTGGATTTTCGCCAGGACAGGAACTTTCGACACACTCGGCACCTACTCCGGCAGTACTTTACTTCCTGAACGGTGAGGCTGACGTCACGCTCGGAGATGATGTGCATCAGGCCAAAACAGGATCATTTGCGTACATGCCTCCTCTGCTGCCTCACGCCATCGCTGCAAAGTCAGCGACGATGATGCTGCTGGTGCAGATCAAACTGCCGAAGCGGGCAGCGCCACATAACGGTTGCGCAGGAAGTCACTTGTGAGTTGTGCGAGCTTCTAGCTCTGCCCGAACAGCGATCGCACGGAGCATTCCCGCAAAAACCCAGCGATGGACGGGATAGAGCGCGTACCAGTAGATAAGACCGCCCAGGCCCGCAGGGTCGAAAATGGCGGTCTGGCGGATATTTGATCCCTGGGAATTTGGCTGCACACCGATCGGCTCAACCTCGAATTGGAGCCACGCGCGTCCGGGCACTTTCATTTCGGCCACCAGGCTCAGACGACGATCGGGCTCGAACGCTTCCACTCGCCAGAAATCCAGCGCATCCCCCACCGCCAGAGTCTGAGCGTTGCGTCGCCCCCGGCGCATTCCGACGCCGCCTACTAGAAGATCCAGAAAACCGCGTAACCACCACAGAACACCAGCAAAGTACCAACCGTTCGCTCCTCCAATCCGTCGGATGGGGGCAAAGGCCGCCGCCGGTGTTACGGAGACGCGTCGATTACGCGAGTCTACGAGCCGGGTTCCGAAGCGCACACCGCCCCATGACCGGGTCTTTCCGGCAGAGGAAAGGGCGTCCGACCAAGACGTCTCCGCGAACGTAAGGTTCTCGTTGTGTAAGGCTCTTTCGATCGCATCCTTCAAACCTTTCGGCCTGATATCGAACACCTTCAGCGCTGACGGGTTTCGGACTAGCGTGGGGTTGCGCATGCTATCGACAAGCTTGCGTCCTATGCGAGCATAAATAGGAGTGACCAGGCCCAACCACAAACTCGAGAGGCGAGGCGTTAAGACTGGAACCGGAATCATCCATCGGCGGAGGCCGCATTGCCGCGCGTACTCTTGCATTATTTCGCCATAGCTCACCTGGTCGGCGCCGCCAATCTCGAAGACGGCTGCTTCCCCAACCGGCAGCTCAAGCGCCTGCAAGAGGTAAGCGATTACATCTTCTACTGCGATCGGCTGAGCCTTCACGGCGACCCAGCGTGGGCAAATCATTACCGGCAAGCGCTGAACCAGAGCGCGAATCATTTCAAAGGAGAGGCTCCCCGAGCCGATCACAATCGAGGCGCGAAACTCAATGGTTGGGACTTCAGAGGAACGCAGAATGTCCGCCACTTCCTGACGACTCCGCAAATGGGCAGACAGCGATTGCCCCTCTGCACCGAGCCCACCTAAATAGATGATGCGGCGCACACCTGCTTGGCGCGCGGATGCAGCGAAATTACGGGCCGCTTGACGGTCCTCTTCTTCGAACTTACCCGGGGAGCCCATCGAGTGAACCAGGTAATAGGCTGTGTGCACTCCGACCATGACCTGTGGGAGTGAAGCCTGGTCGAGGCAATCGCCCTTCACAACCTCGGTGCTGGGAGCGACACGCGGCTGTAGAAATTCAGGGTGTCTGGTCAAACAACGAACCGGCCAACCGGCCTTCTCAAGACCCTTGAGGAGACGTCCTCCGATATAGCCTGTGGCTCCAGTCAGCAGGACCAGCGGGCGGCCACCGGAATCAGATAATGACCCCATCCAGATCTCTCCTATGAATGCAAACGATTAGCCCGTGGCGTTACCTTGGTGATGAAACCGGAGTTGCGCCAATTGTGCCTCCCGAAAACCTCGAAGTGTCTGAGCGGAAGAGAATTATACTTCTTTCACAATTCTCTCCGACGATGCTCATTTCTCTGACGATTCTCTTCGCCACTCTATGTTCGCTCTTCCGCTCGCGCGTTGCCCTCGAACTCGAGAACTTGGCTCTGCGCCACCAAATCGGCGTGCTGCAGCGCTCCGCCAGAAAACGGCCCCGGTTAACCCCAGTGGACCGCCTTTTGTGGGTCTGGCTGTCCCGGATCTGGGGCGACTGGCGCTCGGCACTAGCCATCGTCAGGCCCGAAACGGTCGTGGCCTGGCATCGTGCCGGTTTTCGGCTGTTCTGGACCTGGAAGGTGCGGCGCGGCCAACCCGGACGACCTACCATTGCGCGCGAGGTCCGAGATCTGATCCGCAAGATGTGCCGGGAGAATCCCGGTTGGGGTGCACCTCGCATCCACGGTGAGCTGCTCAAAATCGGCATCGACGTCGCGGAGAGCAGCGTCAGCAAGTACATGGTGCGCTGCCGCAAGCCGCCGTCTCAGACCTGGCGCACGTTCCTAGACAACCACCTCACGCAGTTGGTCTCCATCGACTTCTTCACTGTCCCCACCATTCGGTTGCACGTGCTTTACGTGTTTCTGGTGTTGGCCCATGATCGTCGTCGCATTCTTCACTTCAATGTAACCGCTCACCCGACCGCCGAGTGGACGGGGCAGCAACTGCGGGAGGCATTTCCCTTTGACCAGCTCCCGCGTTACCTGCTTCGTGACCGCGATGCAATCTTCGGCTTGGACTTCCGACAACAGGTGCGAGACCTGGGCATCCAGGAAGTGCTGTCCACGCCGCGATCGCCTTGGCAGCGAGCGTATGTGGAGCGGGTGATTGGTTCCATTCGACGCGAGTGCCTCGATCATGTGATCGTGTTCCATGAAGCCTCGTTACGTCGAACCCTCAATTCGTATTTCGATTACTATCACCGATCGAGAACGCATCTCTCGTTGGGGAAGGACTCGCCCGAGCCACGACCGGTTCAGCCGCCGGAACTAGGGCGTGTTAACACTAAATAGAATTTGGTGGTATTCTCCTCTTCATGGAGATTACCGAGGCGCAATACGGTCGCATCGAGTCCAGCCTTCCGCGGCAGCGCGGCAACGTGAGGCTGACGAACCTCGCGGTGCTAAATGCGATTCTGTATGTGGCCGAGCAGGGCTGCAAATGGCGCGGACTTCCCAGGCGTTTCGGCAACTGGCACACCATTTACACCCGCATGAACCGCTGGTCCAAGAACGGCGTATTGGACCGCATCTTTGAGCGACTGCAGCGCGAGCAGATCGTGCGCATCCAGATCACGGCCGTCAAACTGGACTCCACCATCGTCAAAGTGCATCCCGATGGCACCGGCGCGTTAAAAAAACGGCCCCCAGGCCATCGGCAAGTCCCGCGGTGGATGGAGCACCAAGATTCATATGGTTGCCGCGAATGCTCGAACGGCCATAACCTTCGCGCTGTCTCCCGGCCAAGCCTCCGACGCGAAGCAGGGCCGCCTGTTGCTGGGCGGCATCGGACCGTTGCCCGCGCCCCTGCATCTCATCATGGACCGCGCCTACGAGGACAACGAAACCCGGCAACTGGCGCTGGATTTCGGCTTTATCCCGGTGGTCCCTCCCAAGAGCAATCGCTTGGAACCGTGGCAGTATGACAAAGCCCTTTACCGCAAGCGTAACGAAGTGGAACGGCTGTTTCGCCGACTTAAGGGCTTCCGTCGCATCTTCTCCCGCTTCGACAAACTCGACGCCCTCTTTCTTGGATTTCTCAACTTCGCCTTAATTGTCGAGGCTCTGCGATAGTGTTAACACGCCCTAGGACGAGTCGTAGCGGTATCGCAAGTCGGCGGACTGCACCACCGCTACGAACGACGGGCTGCCTGAAAGATCCCGAATCTACCGTGCTACGAACTGCGTCTCCTGGCCGTTTGAAATCTGTCGCCGAACTATGTTCCCTCGCACACACGTGCATCCGTGCATCCGCGAATTTCGTTCCCCAGCCTCAAGCAGGTCCGCGAACTGCTTGAGCTTCCCGGTTTGCCTGGGGGAATGACATCCGTATCAGCGTGCACAAAGTTTTCGTTAGGGACAATTCGTCTGGCAACAGCAACGTCGTCACGCTACGGTCCGCCTCGGTAATCACCCAGACTTTCACACCCGTGCTGAGCCTATACGCGGAAAGCAGACGCCAGCCGTGCTGGAGACTGAATTCGTTTTCACGGATGTCCTCCGGTGAGAGTTCGCCCCAGTCGCCAGCCAGGTGTCGCTGTAGAAACGCGAGCGGCGATTCTCCCGATGCCTCGAATGCTTCCAGTGCACCGGGAGTCGCGACGATCTGTCCAGGCTCGAACTTCATTTCTTCGCCACATTCTTGACGAAGAGTTCCGCTCCTCGAAGCTGGACTTCGTAGTTCAGCTTTCCTCGTTTGAGGAAACCCATCAATGCCCGCTTGAAGCCGATGCGTGCGTTCTTGATCGACTGTTGCGTCTCGCTCGACATTACGATGCGCACTGCCTTGCCAGCCGGGATGCCAGCCGCGATCTTTGCAACGCCAGACTTCCATTCTGGTGTTTCGAGGAAGACACCTTTCTGTGCTCGGCTCGTGGTCGGAACCTCAGCCTCGGATACCAACTCCGCGCTGCCCTGAATCACACCGTTCGCTTCCGGTCGGTCGTTTGCTGCAGCCCGCTTTGTATCTGTCGTTCCTTGTTTCTTCATCGCCGTTCTCCTGTGGATCGATTTGAACTCCATGGGGAGCGAGCGATCTTGTCCCGGCAGCGGACGCTTTGACATCAACATTCTGGAGCCTCAGTTTTGAGGGGAGTCGCAGGGTTTCTACCGCGACGCATTTGTGAATCGGGTTCCGATTCTGGAACATCGGACCGCCCCTGTACCGGTGTGGCGTAAAATCACGGGCAATGGCAGACAACAAGCTGTACTACGGCGACAATCTGGACGTGCTGCGTCGGGGTGGTCAAAAAGAGTTTAGACGATAATCCTGCCCGTCTTCATATACAAGCGGGCGTACTGATCGTAACCGCCTTGCTAGAAGCGTTTCCGTGCGTGCAAGAGGGAAAAGTCGTGAAGGAGTAAAGAGATGCCCCTCGTTACGGAGAATCGGCTGAAGGGAAACTATGGCACCGCCCTAGTTATGAGCAGACTGAGCAGCGAATGTCTCGTCAGACCTGTCGCCGCCGACACAGATGTGGGTGTCGACCTCTACTGCGAAACCGTTGCGGAGAACCGCCCCTTCCTTCACTTTTGGCTTCAGGTCAAGGCCGGCGATCAATGCAGACTCGACGCAGGGGCAGAGAGGGCTTCGTGCAGCTTTGAGATCGAGCATCTCAATTACTGGGCTCGGCAGCCGGTGCCAGTTTTTGCCGCGCTGGTCCCCGCGGAGTGGCCGGTTCCGCGCGAACCCGACATCTATATCGTCGACATCACCACTGAGAGTGTCTTGAATAGTTTTCCCTCCACACAAAATACTGTCACCCTCTGGTCCGACTATCGCTGGCCGGTTGGTCAGCGAAGTCTGGTGCAGCAGTTTCTGATGCGCGTAGTTCCAGAAACGACAGCAAGGCTTCAAGTCTCGAAGGGTGTTATCGCACACTCTCCGACGCAAACGCCCCAGTATGTCCAATACAGCCCAGCAGTACCCGTGCTCAAGTTTAAAGATGAGATCCAGCGTCAATTGCGCAGGACCGCGGCTTATGCAATCCTTTTTTTGACGCAAGAAGGGCACGTGACAATAGAAGGTGACGAGTTTCGTCGTCTTCTCGCGAGGATCCTTGAGCAGTTCAAGGACGATTCCAACTGGGAAATCTTCTTTGCACGTGGTATTTCCAGTCACGCCGACGGAGATTGCTCAAACGCTATCGCCATGTACGCTAAGGCGCGGCAGTCCATCGAGAATGACCCAAGCGTACGGGACGAACCCTCATGGCGCAAACAAGTCAAGCAAATCGATGGGCTCGAAGAGCAAGCCCGTTCTGGCAGTCGACTGAACATTGGACACCCTGACTATGCAGGCAGCTGATGGCTTCAACGCGCACATGATCAACCAAGAACTCAGCGTTTCCTGGACAGGTACCCCTTGCTGGACCATCGGTTACCGGGAGCGACGAGCACGGTATCCTCCACTTGCTGATCTTCCCCATATTCTAGAAATTCGCATCAATCTTTCGCATGATCCGCTCCGCCCCCTGAACCGCAGCCGCAACCAGCGATTCTGTCCGCGGACTTGACCTGCAATTGGCACAAGAGCAGAAGCCCAGCTAAGCTGCGGGTTTGCGTTCAGGCTCTTCCACCGGAGTGGCGGCTTTATCCGAATCGCACGAAGCGGTTTCGCCTCGCATCCACTTGGGCCAAGAGGAAACTTCCTTGTAGTTGTCTTCTAGGTAGGTCCAAAATTCCTTAGCTTTCGGTGAACGACAATCGTCGGATGCCACGTTGTTCCTCCTCTAATCTTTCAACTGTTGACATGAAATTCGCCGCCGACAGTTTCTCGCGCTGAATGTACGACGTCGGCAGCATTTGGATGCGTGGCTGGCTTTGATCGCGTCTCCATTGGACGGTACTACCATCTTCCAGTTTTCTCTTTACAGGGTAACCGCTGCTCATTTTCATAGAGAACAGATCGTAGAATCGGCGAGGCCCGACTCCGACGAAAGGTTCGAACGGAATACGGTTCCTTCCATCACGGTTCTTAAAGGCCCGAGTGCCCGGAAGTTCAATCGCATCCTTGTGCAGCTTGGATGCCATGCTCTTTGGATACGGTTCAATATATACCACTCTTTTGATTCCAGAAGCGATAATGTGGCGCGTGCAATTGTGGCAAGGGAACGTTGTGGTAAACACAGTGCCCCCCACGGTGCTGACCCCGGTTCGAGCACAGGTGAGTAGTGCATCCATCTCCGCATGGACTGCTCGTCCGTATTCACTGATGTCCATCAGTCGGCTGTTTTCGAGTCGCTTAAGGGCAGTATTGATGTCCAAAGTTAGCGGGAGCCGCTTCAATAAATCCTTC
Source organism: uncultured Acidobacteriaceae bacterium (assembly GCA_963779995.1). Classification (GTDB taxonomy): domain Bacteria; phylum Acidobacteriota; class Terriglobia; order Terriglobales; family Acidobacteriaceae; genus Acidiflorens. The sequence continues at coordinate 41,074 of CAVZZY010000010.1, forward strand.
ACTATCTTGCTTTGTTCCAGATCGTTTGAATCGAATCCAAGCACGTGATCTCGACCATCCCTGGGTCCCGGCCAATACAAACCACCCCCGGCAGCTGGCACGTCATTACAGCCCAATGCAACAATATCTCCCCCCGCAGACCTGATTGAGGCACCAACCTGCCTAGCGAGTTGGCCGGAACGTAGACCTGCGGAGAATGCCAGAAACATTGCGTGTTCGTCCGGTTCCGGTGTCAGGTAAGGGTGGCCGAAGAGCAAATCCAAGAATCTTTCGAGGCGCAACTTGTATTCATCGCCTTTTAATTGAATGAACACATCCGCAAGTTCAAAAGTTTTGCGTGAGCGTTGTCCGTAGGGGATGTCTTCATCCTGATCCCGTTCCATCAACCGCCACGCATCTTTCCGAGGAATGTTCTTGTCGCATGTAAGGTACTGTAGACGATCATTTTCCGAAGCAAAGACCCCGATCAGGTAGAATCCCGACCCATAGACAGCTCGCAAAAGCTGAACTTCCTCAGGCCGTTTCAACGAAAGCAAAATGTGCGCAGTCTTGGGAAGTGGTTCTTGGGTGGTCGGTGGAACGGCGAGCTTACGCTGACGGCTGATGTCCGATATAGCTGTCGAAACCAGGAAAGCCTTATCAACAGCCTTCTCGCACAACTTGTTTCCAGCAGTCATGCGCGAGTTGATGCGAGCAGCTTCATTGCTGTCGTCCAGTGAAACACCAACGTTGATCTTCTTCAGGATCGCCTCAATGAAGTCGCTTATACGGATTGGATTCGGCCTGTAGTTGAATCTCTTTATGTAGTTCTCTAGGGTGAGTTGGATACCGGTGTAATCGGTTCCAGCCGGATAAACGAGTCCTAAGACAAGTTCCGCTTCAGGATAGGTCAGTTGAGGTTCGGGTTTCTTCTGCTCAGCTTCCACGGTTGGCGTCAACTTTATCACCAACGAGGATTTCACGTCTGCTGCTTTGTACGACTACTGGATCGTCGCTTCGTGGCCCTGGCGCATCGGTTGCACTGTGATCTCAGCGAACGTCGCGTCCACCTTCTCGCGCACGCCCTTCTGCTTCCCGCTGATGGCCTTCAAGTAGCAACTGGTCGTCTCCAAATCCGAGTGCCCCAGCCACAGTTGCACCGTCCGCACGTCAACGCCAGCCAGCAGATGCATACAAGCGAAGGTGTGGCGGAACTTGTGGAGGTAGAACTGCTCGCAAACCGCGTGGTCCTTGCAGGTGACTGGCTTCCCGAAGTGCTCCGAATCGCAGTGTCCGCAATTCAGCTCGCCGCGCAGCGCAATGTTCTTGAGATCCCGGAGCAGGTGACCGTTGGGCCGATCCTGCTTGTTGGGGAAGATCAGGAGTGACTTCGGGTGCATCGCCTTCCACGCCTTCAGATCGCGCACGAGGCTCGAAGGAATCGGGATGGTGCGCTCCTCCGAATCCTTTGGCTTGAAGCCCATCGCCGGTTTCGCCTTCACCGTGAAAGTGCCAGCCGTCAGGTCAACGTCCTTCCAAGTGGCGAACATCACTTCCCGTTCCCGGCCGCCAGTGCCCAGGAAGAACTGGAATACCAGACGTTGGGCAGGCGAGCAGACTCCGAACAGTTCACCCAATTCCTCGGTGGAGTAGGTTTCGATTTCCGTCTCGGTGTAGTCCGGTGCATCCTTGCGCGTTACGACCGGATGGTCCTGCGCGTGGAGGAAGGTCACGATGGCTCCGAACAGGTTGTTCTGCGTCCGGTCGCCCAGTCCAGCTTCCTTCATCGCGCGGATGAAGTTGACCATCAGGTTCCTGCGCTCCAAGTCTTGCACGAAGTCGCAGCCGGGATTGGCGGAAACCAGCATCCCCAGCGCACGCTTATAGGCAAGGTGCGTCTTGTGCGCTCGGTTGAGTTTCACTTCTTCGAGGTACTCGCGGACTGCCGCTTCCAGCGAAACTTTGCCCTTCGCACCTTTGTCCTCGACCACGGTCAGGCCGTGTGACCAACCAATTACTTTGAACGAGCGAAGTTATGGAAAAGCTTCGCTTCGCACTTTCGTTTCTTGCGCTGCTTCTGGCTGCGTGTTTGGCATTGTCTTGCGGTGCAGGTCAAAGTCAAAGTCAAGGTCAACTTTTTGCGATGGGGATTAGCCCCGCACAAGCCGATGCGCAGTCCTATCCAGACGGTCAGGTGCCCTTCATCGCGACCGGCTACTACAGCAATCCAACTCACTGGGTCATGCCGCAACCAGCAGGAACTGGGGAACGTTAGCGAGGTGAAGTTAGCTGGTGGCATCGTCGGCTTTTTCAGGCCAGTCAGTTGCGGCGGATCGTGCGCCCCAGCGAACCTCTTGTGGGAACAGGGAGGGGCGCTATATCAGATTCAGCTGAAGCTGCCTTCTGCTCTCCGCGAAAAGAAGCAGCAAAGGATCATAACGGCAGTTGCCAACTCGGCTATCCTGGCAGGCCCTCGGTAAGCTATCGCGGGGTGCTTCGGCGGAAGTTGGCTGGCCAGTTGGCGAAACATCGCGTCTCTGACAATGTCGGCGCTGTCAAGCACTTTTTGAGCGTACTAACCCGTGCACTCCGAAGAGCGCGCCATTTCGCTCTCGTTGAAGATGTTGCTTTGCCATACCAACCAAGGCCCGCTCGTAATCAGTTTCAGGTCAGAAACTCAGTTCGACCCATGCATCTCTTCGGTCACACTTTCGATCATGATTATTAATTCGAACTCCCCCGTGAAGGGGAGCGGGACGCCCAATCAATTACTCGATGTTTTACTTCACACCATCGCGATGTCCGGGCTGTCCCGCGTGCGAACCGAACTTGTTCAACTGCTCATAATCCCATTCCTTGCGCATCATCCAGTAAAGGCGAACCGCCAGTTTGCGCGCCATGGCCACCTTGGCGATTTTCCGTCCTCGCCGCATCGTCAGGTGGACATACTTACTCCGCCATTCCGGGAGGCTACGCACGGTCACTTGCGCTGCTTCCACTAACAGGAAGCGCAACAGTGAGTTGCCTTGTTTCGTGATATGGCCCAGCCGGCGCTGGTTTCCGCTCGACTTCTCCAGCGGCACCAGTCCCAGATAACTCGCGATCTGCTTGCCGCACTGAAACCGATCCGCTTTCCCGATGATGAGCACGAAGGCCAACGCCGTCAGTGAACCCACCCCAGGATGCGTCTTCAGGCGTCGCGCCGCGGGACACTTCTCCACTTCCCAATCGATCGCCTGCGTCAGCTTGCCGATCGTCGGGTTCAGTCGCTCCAGCAACTCCAGCAGATCGCCCCGTCGCTGGCTGGCCCACGGGGCTAACTTGAATGCCTCCAGTTGTTCCCGTCCGGCGTCCCGCCACAACTTCTTTTTGCAACGGAGGCCTTCGTTCAGCGCCACCGCTTGCAACGACCGGAAGGAGCTTCGGTGTCCCGTCCGGGTCTGCACCGATGATGTAACCAGGATCGCCTTCGATCACGATCATCTTTATTCTGGACTCACAGCGAGGACAGACTACATATTCGTCCTGAAACGGCGGCATGATGGTCACGATGCCGCTACAGTTGCACTCCAGCTGGAAAGGCTTGCCGGCCTGTAATGCAGCCCCGGCGACGAAGGTGTAGAGGTCGAACTTCTCCTGTTTTGGCGGCATATCGTGTCCTTTCGTCTCAACTGGCATAGACTTTGCGCAATTCCTATTCTTCTCCCTCGCCTATCATTTCGTATCAACCCAGATGCCATGGCGCCCGGAACAAGGCCAGCCGTTGCTGTCTTTGTGCTTGCGCAGTTTGCTATCGCGTTTGGAGTGTTCAAACCGCTTGTTACACCGGCTGCATTGGTAGACGTAAACCGGCCCTGAGCGCGAACTCCTCGATGCCGTCATGCGTGGCCCATAAGTCGCCATCGGCGCAGAAATCGGTCCTGTCGGCGTCAATTCAATTGCATAGTGTGGCGTGAAAGTTTGCTGCGTGGTGCGGGCTCCACGAATGCGATCCACACGATAACTGCGGGGTGCCCGGTTGTCGGCACGAACAGCCTGAAGGACGATATCCCCGGCCTGTGTGCGCCGCAAAGAGTAGGGCTCGATAATCCGAACGCCGCGTCTCCCCTGCTCGTCGACATAGTCAAGCTCGACGCACAGCCGATTGGACGCCGAGAAGCGGATAACTTCCAGTGGTGCTGTGCTCGCCATGCCTCGAATCGAAACCGAGCCGGCAGGAGGACGAATGACGACATCGCCCGGCGCCAGCGGGTACGGCGTGGGGACCACCAGCGGCCGACCTCCCTCAATCCAGGCGAACAGCGCCGGAAGTTCGCTCCAGAAAGCATCCACGGGAGGAAGTGCTGGGAGCTGGTGGGTGAGCATGACGGACCAGTCTCCCACAAGTTCTTCTCGTACCAGCGACAGTGCCGCAACCGTCGGGAAAGCAATTCCCTTGAACGTGCATTTCTTCGTCAACACATCATGGATGACGGGCGCAGCTGGATGGAACTCGTCGTGTCTGAAGAGATTGATCACGTCATAGAGGTCGCGGGGGCGCGCCCGCTCGGCAAGCGCGCGCATTTTCTCGGCGAAGACTTCCTCATAGCTGTAGCATCCCGCCACAATCCCGCCCTCCGGGGCGTCAGAGTATGGGTGCGAGACAGGGCGATCTACTGGCGGCAATACAAGTACTTCGTCGACCGTCAAATCGAGCTTTATTCTTGGCAAGTCGCCGGACGTGGGAGCAATCGGACCGCGATATGAAATTCGTCCCTGGCCCGCGGGACGACCGCGACGGTTCTGAAAGACTTCGAAATGCAGCTTGTCCGGCGGGAGCTCGATTCCGGTTTGTTCGTAGACCCAACTGGAAACTTCACGAAATATGCCGAGCAGAAAATCAACGTTGAGATGGGATTCATCGGTCAACGTGAAGTCGAGATCCTCGGAGAACCGGTAGGTTTCGAAGTAGCACTTTTTGAGGCAGGTTCCTCCCTTGAAAACCCAGTGCTGCGCCAGCACCGGATGATTGAAGATGCCGGCAAGAACCCAGCCCAGGACGTAGTCTTTTTCGACAACGTTTGGGAGAAGTCCGAGGTTGGCGGCGGCGGCGAGAAGCTCCCGGCGATCAATCATGCTCGGGCTCCGCCTTCCACGTCTTTGGAATCCACAGACGCCAGGTCTTGACCAGACGCCGCGAGGGCACTGCCGGGTCGAGTTTCGCGTTGCCCTGCGTCAGACGCTGACGACAGGAATCGGCTAGATGTTCATTCCCCGGCTTTTCCGAAATCAGAAAACCGAGTCGTTTGAAAACGGCGCCGTTGCCCAGCTTGTCGGCATAGCGGATGAGAGTATCGGTGTCGGCTTCCGGGTCCCGCAAATAGTTCTGCAGGCAACGCGCGACATGGCGAATGCCCCCGCCTGTTGCGGGGTCCGCCAGCATATCGATGATCGTTCGATGTTTGTCGGCAATGGGAACCGGCGCCTGGCCGCGCCAAATATTTTTTGTTCCAAAAATTGCGTCCTCGGGAATTCTTTTCAGGGTGAACGATACCCCCTGCACCGTCTGCTCCTTGATTCGGAACGGGCGGGCAGTAAATACAAAGATGCCCCGGAAAAGTTGTTCCGTGAAATTCCAGTGCTCGGCGGCCGTCCAGCCGCCGATGTAGGCCGGCGCGAATAAAGCGGGAACGAGGACCCAGGGGTCCTTGAGAACCTGCTCCGTCGTCAACGCATCGAGCGGGACAGCGGCATAGAGACCAGGACCGACGCGCTTTAGCCAGCCCTGCTCTTGCCATCGTGCGAGAGTTTTTGCAGCCGAACTCCGGTCAACCGCCAGGGCCTTGGCGGCGTCCTCGATGGTCACGAGATCCTTGGCGGTCTGAAGTACCGCAGCAAGCCGTGCCCTCCCACGGGAGGAAAACCGGGCCGTCTCTGAGGTCGTGGTATGTCTCATCCGTATAAATTCCTGTATTATGCGAATTTATACTGTTACAATATACCATATCTGGTAAGTTGTCCAGAGATTAGGTACAACAGATAAGCGAATTATCATGAATTTGGGGCATTCTGACAGTCTTGATGTACCCGTGCTGTAAGAGATCGCAAAAATAAAGGCGCGCGCCATGACCGACGGCGCGCGTTCTTTATCCCCCTCAATCCGGAAACCACCCCGAGACCTGATAACTGGATTTGTCGCGTGTCGAAAGAACGACATCCTTCCCCTATGGAAGGTCGTCAGCTGATGTAATTACGCGATAGTCGACATCGAGCGCGCCGACAAAATGTCTTTCTCCGCAGTGGTTCTTTTGTGTCTCTGTACCTCGTAACTCACTTGCGACGGTCGTGCTTTTCGTCTCCCGAACGAGATAAAGCAACGGCCCGCCGTCTCCGAAGGCATCGACTTTCTCCATGACCAAGCCCCAGTCAGGATTGTACTGGCCTACCGGCGTCGCCACCTTGAACCATGCCGGCAATTTCACGAACAGGCACACGTCGGTTCGTTTTTTCAGCTTTTCGACGAAGCGCTTTTCCGTGTCGGATTGGACGACAATGTGGTCGTAGATGGAGTTGTCGACCGGAATGAGCCTGTTGGAAACCGTTTCTTCCTCCTCGACCCATTCGGTCATGTCGTACCAAGTACCATCCTTGAAATACTGGATGCCGTCGACCAATTGCTCAATCGCCTTTTCGCGAATAATCTTGGCCGCTTGAAAAGCAAACTCTTGCGGGTTGTCCAGCGCCGCTTTGCGATTCTTGGTTCGGACAACCAGAGCCAACAAGGTTTTCCGCGTCAGTTTTATCGGTGGCGTAATATGGCCGATCAAGTCCTCGATCATCTCCACAATATTCGGCGCGCCCTGCCGGGCCGCCACGGTCGCAAGGACGCCGTGGCCGAACAGCCGGTAGTCCAGCTCGTCGTTATCCTTGTCGACGGTCACTTCCGCCTTTGAGGCGACAATGCGGGGCGGGTCAATCTTCAGGCGGTCAAGCCGTTCCACCACGTCCGTGATCAGTTTTTCTGTGTTCACGGTAACCTGGTAACGCGTTTTGGGCTTGATCTTTTCCCATAGAATCGCAAATTCTTCAGGCAGTTTATCCAGCGGCTTGCGCTTCGCTATGTGCTTTTCTCTCGCGTTAACAGGTTTGGGAGCGGCGCCGGCCTCGCCGAAGGCCTCGACCATCTCCGCCTGCAGCGTGGACACAAACTGTTCGTAGCTTTCGTTGGCGACCACGGTCAGAATATTGATCTTGTCGTCAAGGTTTCTCTCACCCTTCTGATTCACGACCAGTCGCATTCCGCGCCCGACCTCCTGGCGTTTCTTTACCTCCGACACGGTCTGATTGAGAGTACAAATCTCGCAAACATTCGGATTGTCCCACCCTTTCGCCAGCGGTAGAACGTCTGCATTGTGATCTCGGCTTCCTTGCAGGCTTGTGGGGTGGTTTTTCCGTTCGCGATGCTCACTTCAATCTGTCGCAGCATCGTCACGATCTGCTCTGGCTTGTACCTCTTGATTGGCATGACCCGCTTTTCCTCCAAGTGGATTCTCTCTCATTCCACCTGGTACAAATTTCGCCGGTCAGGTCAACATTCGCCATCGGCTCCGCAGAATTTTCGTTAGGGACAGTCCTGTCGTTGGGGAAAGCCAACCCACAACCCAACCCACACAATGCGATGTCTTGTACGACTTCCGCAAATTTTGGCAGTCCCCGCGGTCTTGTAAGTCGTTGACAACCCTAGTAAACCCAGACTCACACGGTGGAAGTCGTAGGTTCAAATCCTACAGCGCCCACCATCTTCATTTCTTGCCCGCTGAAAGATCATACCGAAGGGCTTCCGGTAAGCGAGCCAGAGACTTACGCCGTCCGTGGCGCAGTTCAAAGCACCCACTTTGGAACTAGACACTGGCGGGCAAGCAAGTAACCTGTGAGGAACAGGGTCCTGCACAGCCCGGTGGTGGCGTATGCAGTTATCAGCAGAGGGAGAAGTGTCGCGGTTAAAGGCGCTCGCTGAGTGCCGAATCGTCGACAGCCCGCCAGAGGAGTTGTTCGACGATATCGCCAACCAGGCAGCCTATCTTTGCGGCACTTCCATCGGGTTCATCAGTTTCATTGATTCCCAGCGCGAATGGCTCAAAGCCAAGGTAGGCTGGGAGGTCGCGGAGATCCCGCGCGAACAATCGTTCAATGCGCTTGTACTCGGCAATCCCCATGCTCTCATCGTGGAGGACACTGCCGCCGACAGAAGATTTCGCTTCCATCCCTGGGTGACGCAATCGGGAATCCGCTTCTATGCCGCTGTCCCTGTGGTTACAAAAGAGGGCTACGCTCTGGGCGCTGTTAGCGTGCTGGATCGTTTGCCCCGATCACTTCCTAGCGGTCATCGGAGGATTTTACAGACACTTGCCAACGCGATAGCGGCTCATTTGGATTTGAGGCGCGCATCTTTCAACCCGGCAACCTCCAGTCCCGATAGCCGCTACCAACTCCTGTTTGACCACAACGTGGCAGGTTTTTACCGCTCCACTCCCGACGGTCGAGTGCTGGGCTGCAATAATACATTTGCGCGGATGCTGGGATATGCCTCCCAGGAAGAGGTGCTCGGCTGCCAGGCAGAGCAGTTCTATTTCTCGGCTGAGGAGCGCGCCCAGTTCCTCAAGAATCTGCAACGGGAAGGGAGTCTGGTCAACTTGGAGCTGTGCCTTCGACGGAAGGATGGAAGCTCGATCTGGGTCGTCGAGAACGTGGTCGCGACCCGAGATGAGCAGGGCGGTGTGACGCTCATCGAGGGCACGATGGTGGACATCTCGGCTCATAAACGCGCCGAAGATGCCGTTCGCGACAGCCAGGAACAGCTGCTCGGCATTATCGCATCGGCGATGGATGCGATCATTACCATCGACGAGAAGCAACAGATCATCGTGTTCAACAAAGCGGCCGAGGAAATTTTTCGTTGTACAGCCGCGGACGTGATCGGAAAATCCATCGATCGTTTATTGCCGGCGAGTCTTCGTGCGATTCATCAACGGCATATCCGCGGCTTCGGACAAACCGGCGTGAGCAACCGTTCCATGTGCAGGCCGGGAACACTTGTCGCCCTACGGTCAAATGGCGAGGAATTTCCGATCGAAGCTACGATCTCACAGGTAAAGACCTCTACCGAGAAACTCTACACCGTGATCCTGCGGGACATCAGCGTGCGCAAGCGCACCGAGGATCAACTGCGTCAGACCCAGAAGATGGAAGCGGTCGGGCACTTGGCCGGGGGCATCGCCCATGAATTCAACAACTACCTCGCCATCATCATGGGGTACACCGAACTGCTGGAACGCGAGACGGCTGGTAACGACTCCCTGCGACTGAGCCTCTCGGAGATCAAAGGCGCGAGCCAAAAAGTGGTTTCGCTGACCAGGCAACTGCTGGCCTTCAGCCGGAAGCAGGTCATCGAGCCCAAGGAAGTCGATCTCAACTCGACGGTGTGGGAAACCCACAAGCTGCTGCGCCGATTGATTCCGGCGACGATTGACCTAATCCCGAAACTGCAGGGTGACTTGGGCAAGGTGAAAGCCGATCCGGCTCAGATTCAGCAGATTCTCATCAATTTGGTAATCAATGCTAGAGACTCATTGCCCGAGGGCGGCCAGATTGTGATCGAGACGGCGGAGGTAGAGTTGGATCCGGAGTACGCCAACCGCCAGCTTGAAGTCCAGCCGGGCCGATACGTAATGCTCTCGGTGACGGACACAGGCATCGGAATGGACAAGGAAACTCTCTCCCACATCTTCGAACCCTTTTTCACCACCAAGGAGGAAGGCAAGGGAACCGGGTTGGGGTTATCAACCACTTACGGAATTGTGAAGCAAAGTGGCGGCCACCTCACCGTGGCCAGTGTTCCAGGAAGAGGTTCTACGTTCCGCATCTATCTGCCCAAGCTGTCGGATTCCGGCGGCATCATCCAGGAGGCCTCGCAGGCGCAATCTAATCGGCCACGAAGACAAACTGTATTGGTCGTGGAGGATGATAGCGCGCTGCGCAAGCTCATGATGAAAGTGTTGGATGGGGCAGGCTTAAAGGTCGTGGAAGCGAAGGATGGTGAGCATGCGGTAGAGATTTGTAAGAGCTGGGCGGAACCGATCGACATTGTGGTAAGCGACCTGGCGATGCCCAAACTGAACGGTCTTCAACTGAAGGAGATCGTCGCAGGTTTGCGCCCCACGGTAAAATTCTTGCTCATCTCCGGCTACGCCGAGGACGTTGTCGAAGATCCCGCTATTCTGCGGACAGATACGAACTTCCTCGAGAAACCGTTCTTGCCCGATGAACTAGTTCTCAAGGTTCGACAGCTTCTGCGCGGCAAGAGCGGTGAACCATCCGGTGCTGACTCCGCACCTCCCGCAGATGTAGGAACTTGATCTGGCAGTCCGGACCCGCAAATACAAACCAGCAATCAGGCCGCCCAGAGGTGCCTTTCCGGCCTTTTGACTAGCAGGAAAGTTCGAAAATCGTCCCTCAGCGCCACGCCAACCAGATTGACTGAATTATCCACTTGAGAGACCCAGTGGAATTTTGTTTGGATCAGCAACCCTCTCCGCACAAAAGGCGTATGATCCACCCTGTACTAGGAGAGTTGGATTATGCAATGTCAGCCACCAATCTTGCGCCTTCCCCTCATATCCTCACCATAATGATGACCGCTGCAGGTCGCTTTCTGACGTGTGAAGAGTGCCGGCTGTCCTTTAGATTCCCTGCCGGGATAAGCTATGACACGGTTGCAAGACAGTTTCCATGTTGTTTTGTAAACCCGCCGAAAGATGTGACAGTGACAGCCTGAAACTAGGCGTTCGTAGCTTTTTGGCTAGCGTCCTCGTGCATGTGGACCTTGCGGAAATGCTCACGGAATAGGCTTTCCAGTTTGCTGTGCTGCTGTTGGGCTGGGCCAATATCATCCCCCGTAGTAAAGAACACGTCCTTGCAAGAGGAGCAACCGCCTTTGATTGGTATTCTGCCGACTTCCACGAGGATGACGAGATGCGGTTCTTCCTTGACGGGGTCCATTCGGCAAACTAGCCCGAAAGCATTACGCTTGTCTGTGGCAGAGATCACTCTGCCATGTGAGCCATAGGCTCTTCATCTCCACACTAGAGCATCACTATCTTTGTCCGGGGCGTGCCGCCTCTCCGGGGTTTGTGGCCTGGCTGTGGATCTTAGCGCCGAGGCAGCTACATGCAGCTTCCTGATGCTAAGATTTCCGGCATGCCCTTGCGCAGCAAACTCAAGCGAGTCGTCCACCCGTCGAGAAAGCTCGTTCGCGGGCGCAAGGGCGAGCCGCATACCGCGGCGGAGCTGGTCATCATTACGGGCATGAGCGGGTCGGGGAAGGCTTCGGCGCTGAAGGCCTTCGAAGATCTTGGCTACTACTGCGTCGACAATCTGCCGGTGGAGCTGATTCCGCGCTTTGCCGAGCTGGCGCTGCAGTCGGGAGAGATTCCGCGCACGGCGCTGGTAGTGGATGTGCGCGAGGGTTCACAACTGGAGAAGCTGCCCGCGATCCTGAAGTCGGTGAAGCGGACAATCCCGACACGGGTGATTTATTTGGAAGCCAGCGATGCCGCGTTGCTGCGGCGCTTCAGCGAGACGCGGCGGCCGCATCCGCTGGGGACGGGCACGACGGTGCGGGCATCGCTCCGCACCGAACGGCGGCATCTGCGGGCGATTCGCGCGCTGGCCGATCTGGTCATCGACACCTCCAAATTCAATGTTCATGAGCTGCGGGCGCACTTGACCGACCGCTTCAAACAGCAGTCGGGAAGCCAGCAGACGATTCTGGTCTCGTGCGTGAGTTTCGGATACAAGCACGGCGTACCGGACGATGCCGACCTGGTGTTTGATGTGCGCTTTCTGCCCAATCCTCATTTCGTGCCGGAGTTTCGTGGGCTGACGGGACGCGATCCTCGGGTCGCGAAATACATCCGGTCGTTTCCGCAGACCCAGGAGTTCATTAACCGCATCTCCGAACTGCTGATCTACCTGTTGCCGCACTACATTCGCGAGGGCAAGAGCTATCTGACCATCAGCTTCGGATGCACCGGCGGACAGCACCGCTCGGTGATGATCGCCGAAGATGTAAACAAGCGGCTGCGGAAAGCGGGATACAAAGTGAAGGTCGTGCATCGGGACAGCCCGAAGTAGGTGGCCGGCTGGGCATTCTTCCGTCGGTAGAGACGGGTCTTGCCCCGTCTTACTCTGCGTCAGGAGACGCGCCAAGCCGCGTCCCTACGGGAAATCACAGGTAGAATTGAGCCTTACTCGAATGGCAACCTCCACAGTGGCGGACGCGAAGAGCGAAGGAACACCGGCAAAGCCGCGTCCCCCTCGTCCCATCGCCCGCCTGTTGCGTTACGTGTTGCCCTACTGGTGGCAGTTTCTGGTTTCTGTGGCGCTGATGGCCATGGTGGGGCTGCTGGATGCAGGCCGGTTGCTGCTCATCCGCCCGATTGTCGATCGCGTGTGGAACCCCGGCTCCCAGGACAAGACCATCCCGTTGTTCAAGCTGCCAGGAACCGAACGCTTTCTTGATCTCCAACAACTGGTTCCGTCCCATTTTCATAATCCATGGACGGTCGTGGCCTTTGCGCTGGTGGCAGCCACGGCATTAAAGGGGGTCTTCGACTACGCCGGAACCTACCTGGTGAACTACGCGGGTTTTGGAATGATCACGGACCTGCGGGATGATCTGTATAACGCAATCCTGCGGAGTTCGGCGGCGTTCTTCACAAAACACACGACGGGCACGCTGCTCTCCACGATGGTCAACGATATCGAGAAGGTGCAATACGCGATGTCGTCCGTGCTGGCGGAATTCCTGCAACAGTTTTTCACTTTGATTTTTGTAGCGATGGTAGTGGTTTCGCAAGGTGGCAAACTGGCGTGGGTGTTACTGCTGTTCGTCCCCGCGATTTTATATTCGTCGAAAAAAATCGGCCGGCGAGTGCGCACCACGACGCGGGGCGGCCAGGACAAGCTGGCCGAGATCCAGAACATTCTGCATGAAACCATCACCGGAAACCGGATCGTCAAGGCGTTCAGCATGGAGAATTGGGAAATCGAGCGATTCCGCGCCGCCGCACGACGGTTGTTCCGGGCAAACCTCCGGCTGGTGGCGGCGTTTGCGATCAGCTCTCCGCTGATGGACATTCTCGGCTCGATCGCTGTTGCGCTTCTGCTACTGCTGGGCCGCGACCAGATCAACAAGCACTTGTTAACAGAAGGCGCTTACTGCGCGTTTATTTTTGCCGTTTTCAAGCTCTACGACCCGGTGCGCAAGTTCGCAATGTTCAACAACAATTTCCAGCAGGCCGTGGGAGCCTCGTCGGAAATTTTCCGTTTCATGGATATGGAGGACGGAGTGCGGGAGAAGCCGGGAGCGAAGCGCATGGGGAAATTCGCGCGGGCCATCCGGTTTGTGGACGTGTCTTTTTCCTATTCCGGTGAAGACGCCGAGGATTCGCCGCTGGTGCTGCGCGCCATCAATCTGGAGGTGAAGCCAGGCGAGGTGCTGGCGGTGGTGGGATCGAGCGGCGCGGGCAAGAGCACGCTGGTGCACCTGATCCCGCGCTTCTTTGACGTCAGCGGCGGGCGGATTCTGATTGACGACAACGATGTGCGCGATGTGACGCTGGAGTCGCTGCGCTCGCAGATCGGGATTGTCACGCAGGATACATTGTTGTTCAACGATACGGTGAGAAACAATATCGCCTACGGCCAGCCGCATGTATCGCAGAAGAAGGTGGAAGAAGCGGCGCGGGCGGCACGAGCGCATGAATTCATCCGCGGGCTGCCTGAAGGGTTCAACACCATGATTGGGGAGCGCGGGGTGCGGCTGTCGGGTGGCGAACGGCAGCGCATCGCGATTGCGCGGGCGATCCTGAAGAACGCCCCGATTCTTATTCTGGATGAGGCCACGTCGGCGCTGGACAGCGAGCAGGAATCGCTGGTGCAATCGGCGCTGCAAAATCTGATGAGCGGGCGTACTGTGTTTGTGATCGCGCACCGGCTCTCGACAGTGCGGCGCGCGAGTCGTATTGTAGTGCTCGAAAACGGAACGATCGCTGACATCGGCGCGCATGAAGAGCTGATGCAAAAGCTGGGCACGTACCGGCGGCTCTACGAATTGCAGTTTGCGGAAATGCCCACGTAGGAACAGGCCGAGGGCGGGTGTCCCTAATAGATTCGAGAATTAACTTATGCCCCTTCGCTCCATGACGGGATTCGCGCAGATCAGAGGGCAGGTCAACGCTCAGCTGGCGTTTGCGCTGTCGCTGAAATCGGTGAATCACCGCTTTCTGGATCTTCACTTCCGCCTGCCGTCCGATACCGACTCGCTGGAGATGAAGCTGCGCCGGATTCTGAAAGAGAAACTGGCGCGCGGCCACGTGGAAGTGATCCTCAACCTGGATCGCTCCGGCCCGAACGGGGTCGCGCTCAACCGGCAACTGATCGCCGGCTACGTGCAGGCATTTCGCGCGGCGGCCGATGAATTCGGGGTTGAGGGCGAGCCCGATCTGAACGTGGTTCTGAGGATGCCGGGCGCAATGGATTCGGGAGCCGAGAAATCGGGGGACGAACTCGAGAACGCGGTGATGGCGCGAGTGGAAGAAGCGCTTTCCCGGCTGAATGAGATGCGCGAAGAAGAAGGCCGGAGCATCGGCACGGAGTTGCGCGCTCGCATGGCGAATCTGGAAAAAGCAGCGGCGGGGGTGGAAGCCCATCGCAGCACCATTCTGCGCAGTTACTCGGAACGGCTGCAGTCGCGCATGCTGGAGGTGCTCGGCGCACAGGTGGACAAAGAACGGATCCTGCAGGAAGTCGCGGTGTTGGTCGATCGCAGCGACATACAGGAAGAACTCGTCCGGCTGAATGCTCACGTGAAGCATTTCCTCGGTTTGCTCGACCAGGGCGGCGAAGTGGGCAAGAAGATGGACTTCCTGCTGCAGGAGATGAACCGCGAGGCCAACACGCTGCTCTCGAAAACCTCGGGCCTGGCGGGCGAGGCGTTGAAGATTACCGAGATGGGTCTGCTGATGAAGTCGGAGATCGAGAAATCGCGGGAGCAGGTGCAGAATCTGGAATGAGCATCGTCTACATTGTTTCCGCGCCCTCGGGTTCGGGCAAATCCACGCTGGTGAATGAACTGTTCAAGATGGTTCGTAACCTGGACTTCTCGATTTCTTACACCACGCGCCCGCCGCGGGGCAGCGAACAGAACGGCAAGGAATATTTCTTCGTCTCCAGGGAAGAATTTAAAGCCATGATCGACGCCAAAGAGTTTCTGGAGTACGCGGAGGTTTTTGGAGATGAAAAAGTGCGCGGCGAGTATTACGGCACGGCGCGTCGGTTTTTGCATGAAGCGGAAAACCGAGGTAACGACCTCCTGCTGGACATCGATGTGCAGGGAGCGAGTAAAATCAAAGAGAAGATTCCGGGAGCGGTAAGCATCTTCATTCTACCGCCAGACCGGGAGAATCTGGAATGGCGGCTGCGGAACCGGGGGGAGGATTCGGAGGAAGTAATCCGTCGCCGGCTGGACACGGCCCGACGTGAGATTGAGAACTACTCCAAATACGACTATATATTAGTAAATAGGGTGGTTGAACAATCCGCCGACCAACTTAAGGACATAGTACTGGCGGAGCGGTTGAAAAAAAAAGCAGGGCAGAACTTTCTGAAGAAGAAGAGCGGTTGATCGAGACCGCGCAGGCTTGCCGGTTGGAAAAGGCGCGAGAGCAGGTGCAGCCGATTCTGGATTCTTTCCGCTGGCGGTAAACGGCATTTTGAAGTTTCAGGGGAGAAAGTATGAAGCTGGTTGAAGGGTTCGACAGCAACTACCGCTACATTCTGGTAGCGGCGCGGCGGGCACGGCAACTGCAAGGCGGCGCACCGCCGGTGATCGATACCGGATCGCGCAAACCCTGCCGCATCGCGCAGGATGAAATCAAGGCCGGCAAGGTGAAATGGTTGATTCCGGAGGTTCCCAAATTGCCGGTGGTGGCTGCCACCGAGACTCTGGACAAGGTGTTCGCGGAAGACGCGTAGACATCGCACGCACCGATTTCGTGTAGAGACGGGGCTTGCCCCGTCTCCGCGGGGTTTTAGCGGCAGGTGAAGACCAGTCGCTAACCCGCGGTCTGCATCTCGCGCCAGGTTGCGGCATCAATTCTGTAGGCGGGGCTGGGTTTTGAAGCCGGGGCCGCCGTCCTCCTGCTATGAAAATTGCGCTGGGCGTATCCGGTGGCATTGCAGCTTATAAGGCAGCGGAAATCGTGCGCCTTTTGCAAGACCGCGACATTCGTGTGCAAGTGGTGATGACGGCTGCAGCCCAGGAGTTCGTCCGTCCGCTGACCTTCGCAGCGCTCTCCGGAGAAAAAGTGATCACCAGCATGTTTGGGTCTGACTCCGGAGACGAGGCCAACGTTGAGTCGGCGATCGAACACATTGCGATTGCGCAGGCAATTGATGCCCTGCTGGTGGCTCCGGCGACGGTCGATGTGCTGGCCCGGTTCGCGCAGGGGATTGCGAACGACTTCCTGAGCACTCTTTATCTCGCGACCACCGCTCCGGTGGTGGTCGCTCCGGCGATGAACGTCAACATGTGGAATCACGCGGCCACACAGGCAAATCTGGAAATCCTGCGCAAACGGGGCGTTCGCATCGTGGAGCCCGGTCAGGGCTATCTCGCCTGCGGGATGACCGGGGCAGGGCGACTGGCGGAAAATGAAACGATTGTTGCGGCGGTGATGGAAGCGCTTGGCGTCTCGCAGGATCTGGCGGGCGAAACGGTTCTGGTGACAGCGGGACCGACGCGGGAGAAGATCGATCCGGTACGGTATCTGACGAACCGCTCGAGCGGGCGCATGGGATATGCTATTGCGGAAGCGGCGCTCAGGCGCGGAGCACGCGTGCTGCTGGTGAGCGGGCCGACGGCGATTGAGGCTCCGGGCGCGGCGGAACTGACGCGGGTGGAGACAGCGGAGGAGATGCTGGCGGCGGTTTTGAAATTACTGTCCGAAAGCACGGTGGTCATCAAGACCGCGGCCGTCGCGGATTTCCGGCCGAAAGCGGCGGCGGGGCAGAAGATCAAGCGCAAGGGCGAGATGACGCTCGAACTGGAACCGACCGCGGATATTCTGGCGGAGGTGGCGCGCCGCAAGACTTCCCAGATTATCGTCGGATTTGCCGCTGAGACGGAGAACGTGCTGGAAAACGCGCGTAAGAAACTGGCGTCGAAATCGCTCGATGCGATCGTAGTGAACGATGTTTCACGCGAAGGCGTTGGTTTTGATTCCGACCGTAACGCGGCCACGATCATCTCCCAGAGCGAAGTGGTCGAGGTTCCCGAGACCTCGAAATGGGAAGTTGCGCACCGCGTGCTGGACCAGGTAGTGAAGCTGCGGAAGCGCACCGGCGTGCCATTCCAGTGACAGAACTCCCTCGAAATGTTCTTCACCACGGAGGCACAGAGCCACGGAGAAAAGCAAAGCTTTTTTTTCTGACCTCTCCGTGACTTTGTGTCTCTGTGGTGAGAAAGTCTTCCTGCCTGTAGTTTGCTATCCTTAATCGCAATGCCCCGCACTCTTGATCCTGAACTTCGACGCGCGCTTGCGGCGCGCATCCGCTTCTACAACGAAATGGGGATCTACGATTTTTACCGGCGCCCTCTTTCGGGCCGCGCCGAGGAAATTGCAGCGGCGACAGGAGTGGACGAAACAGAAATTGCGGTTTCGGCAAATCAGGCAGAATCGGGAGAAGAAATGGGTCCACGAAAGAGCGCTGCGGTCGCGATGCCTGTCGTTGAAGAGAATATATTTGAGGTAATCGCGCTGAAGCCCGAGCAGAGTGTGAGCGATCCGGTGAAGGCGCTGAAGATCATCCGCGAAGACCTGGGCGACTGCACGCGCTGCGCGCTTCATAAGCAGGGGCGGAAGCAGATTGTGTTTGGCGTGGGGAATCCAACCGCCGAGTTGATGTTCGTCGGCGAGGGGCCGGGCGCCGATGAAGACGCGCAAGGCGAGCCCTTCGTGGGGCGCGCCGGACAACTGCTCAACAACATGATCAAAGCGATGGGGATTGCGCGCGAGCAGGTCTACATCGCGAACATCGTGAAGTGCCGCCCGCCCGGCAATCGTACGCCGGAGCGCGAGGAGTGCGCGACCTGCGCTCCGTTTCTGATGCGGCAGATCGCGGTGATCAAGCCGAAGGTGGTGGTCGCGCTCGGAGCGGTGGCGGCGAAGACACTGCTGGCGATGAACGCATCGATGATGCAGTTGCGCGGTCGCTTTTACGACTTCCGGCCGGCGGGGGTACGCAGTAACGATCCCCGCTGGGATGGATGCAAGCTGGCAGTGACCTACCATCCGGCATTTCTGCTGCGCGATCCGCGGCAAAAGGGCGAAGCGTGGAAGGATCTGCAGATGGTGATGAAGGAGTTGCGGATGAAGGCGCCGGGGAAACAAGACGCCTAAAGGCTCATTCAGAAACTCAATTGAATTGTCGGCACTACCTCCTACCATGCCCCTCTTCTGCGACGTCGCCCTCGCTGTGCCGCTTGACATGGTGTTTACCTACGCCGTCCCTCCGGGCATGGAACCGGTCGTTGGCGGCCGGGTGCTGGTGCCGTTCCGGCAGCAACGCCTTTCGGGCGTCGTAGTTGAATTGCATGACCGTCCGCCGCAGGTCAAAACCAAGAAGGTTATCGAAGCGCTCGATCTCTCGCCGGTTCTCGATGAACAACTGCTGAAACTTGGGAAGTGGATTGCCGATTACTATCTCGCGCCGCTGGGCGAAGTGTTTCGCACCATGCTGCCGCTGTCGGCGGAGTTCAAGCGCGCGATCACTTACCGAATTACCGATGAGGGGCGGCTGGCGCTGCATCTGGCGGGAATGTCGGGGTCTCCGGCGCGGTCGAAGCGGACGCCGGAACAGCAGTTGGTCGAGTTTCGGGTGCTCGATTATCTGGCGGAGCGAGAGGGCGTGCGCGAAGAGAGTTTGCGCGGGGCGACGCGGGTGGCAAAGGCGCTGCTCGCGGGCATGGCGCGGAAGAAGTGGATCGCGCGCGAGGATGTGTCGGCGGCGCGTGATGCGGCGCGGGTGGTGAAGGTCGCGGTGCTGCGGGGGGGCGAGGAGTGGGCGGAGGCTTCGCCTTCGCCGGACGGGCCAGAGGCCCGTCCCCAAACAACCGCAGCCGCCACGGGCGCGAAGAAACTCAATTCGAACCAGCGGACTCTAATTGAGACGCTGGCTGCTTCCGGCGGGCGCTTGCTCGTCGAGACTCTGCGCGGACTGGATGTCCCGCGCACTACGCTCGGCACGCTGGTCCGCCGCGGGTTGATTGAGTTGGTGGATGAGCCGCAGGATTTCACGGTTTCAAGAGGCGAGCTTTCAAAGCTCAAGCCTCGGCAATCCCCGTTTGAGTTCGAGTTCAGCGCGGCGCAGAAAGAAGCGCTCGCGAAGATTGGCGAAGCTGTCGGTTCGCGCAAGTTCGCCGGTCTGCTGCTGCACGGCATCACCGGCTCAGGAAAGACGGCGGTGTATCTGGCCTGCATGCGCCAGGTGTTGGAGCAGGGGCGGTCGGCGATATTGCTGGTTCCCGAAATTGGCCTGACTCCGGCGGTGGCGGCGGACCTGCACCAGGTGTTCGGCGATGAAGTTGCCATCTTGCATTCCGGGCTGTCGGACGCGGAGCGGGCGGAGCAGTGGCATCGCATACGGCGCGGCGAGGCGCGGGTGGTGGCGGGAACGCGCTCGGCGGTGTTCGCGCCGGTGAGCGATCTGGCTCTCGTCATTGTCGACGAGGAGCAGGATTCGTCTTACAAGCAGGAAGAAACGCCGCGCTATCACGCTCGCGATGTCGCGGTGATGCGAGCGAAGATGGCGGGCGCGGTTGTGGTGCTCGGCTCAGCGACGCCTTCGCTTGAGTCGTATTACAACGCGAAGAAAAACAAGTACGCGCTCGTGGAGTTGCCCGACCGGGTGGAGATGCGTCCGCTGCCGGAAGTCGAGATTGTCGACATGCGGCAGGAGTTTCAGGAGACGGGACAAGAGCAAGTAATCTCGCGCAAGCTGGCGGAAGAAATCCGCGAGCGGCTGGAGAAAAAAGAGCAGGTCATGGTGCTGCTCAACCGGCGCGGATATTCACCGGTGGTGTTGTGCCGCGCGTGCGGCAAGACGTTGCAGTGCAAGAACTGCGCCGTCTCCATGACCCACCACAAACGCGAACGCAAGATGGAATGCCACTATTGCGGGCACATCGAGCGCATCCCCGACAAGTGCGTGCATTGCGGCAGCGAGTACGTTTATTTTGTCGGCACGGGATCGGAGAAGCTGGAGGAGGTGCTGCATAGCATGTTTCCGCAGGCGCGGATCGGGCGGTTGGATCGGGACACGGTGCGCGGTCGGGAAGACTTCGAGCATGCGCTGAACGCGCTGAATGAAGGCGCACTCGACATGCTGGTCGGCACGCAGATGATTGCGAAAGGCCACGACATCCATGGCGTGACGCTGGTCGGCGTAGTCGGGGCGGACATGGCGCTGGGGCTGCCGGATTTCCGCGCGGCCGAAAGAACCTTCCAATTGCTGACGCAAGTGGCGGGACGCGCCGGACGCGGACAGTCTCCGGGGAAAGTTGTGCTGCAAACTTATTTTCAGGATCACTACGCGGTGCAGTTTGCGGCGCGCCACGACTTTGCCGGTTTCTACGAGAAAGAGCTGCAATTCCGCGCCTGGATGCATTATCCGCCGTACAGTGCGATTGCGAATGTCCTGATCCGCTCTGAAAAGTTAGACGACGCGCTGACGTGGTCGGGCGAGCTTGGGCGCTGGTTCGAGAAAACGCGGCATGAGGGCATTCGCGTGCTTGGGCCAGCGGCGGCACCAATCACGCGATTGAAGTGCGATTACCGCTATCACTTCATTCTGAAGTCTCCCAGCCGCGAGAAGATGAATGCACTTTTGCGGGCCATGCTGGCAGAAGCGGCGGCACGGAAGATTCCGCGCACACAAGTGATTGTGGATGTGGATGCGGTGTGGCTGATGTAGGGGCGCTGTTGTCACTGCCGTCCGAGCAAACAAAACTTCGGGATGAAAGCAACTATTTGCGATGGATCAGGTGGCGAACGTCGTTGCGCAGATCATGCAACGCGTCGCGAATTTCCGGCCATTTCTCGCGGACAAAATCCCGTCCCGAATCGCCGGTGATGGGCGTCGGCGTGAAGGCCAGCCCTAACATTGCAATCGCCAAGACAGCCAACCACTTTCGTGGTGCGGAAATTTCCGGACGACTCGAAATCGGCGGATGGTGGCTGGTTAGCCACAGTACTACTGCCCAAATCACCCAGCCGATCCAGCAGTATTTCGCAAGTGGGACAAGCGCAACCACAACCGCCAGCGAAACCCATTTGTGCAATTTTGGAAACACCGAAAACAGAATGTGTCCGCCATCGAGTTGACCGCCGGGCAACAGGTTCAGCGCCGTTGCGAACATTCCCACCCACCCGGCGACCGCGACCGGATGCAATGACAGGGATGTCAGAGGCACGCCCAGGTGCAGGAGGCGGGCTGCAAGCTGAAAAGCGAGGGGGAATCCGGGTTCATTGTCGAGGGGCGTGCTACCGAACATGAGCGGATGGGACAACGAAAGTCCCATCAGGACGGCCGCGCATGAGGGGATAAAGCCCGCAATCGGACCCGCAATCCCGATATCGAACAATGCCGTGCGAGTGGGGATCGGACCCTTAATGCGGATGAAAGCTCCGAGCGTGCCGATCAAGCTCGGAAAGGGAATAAAGAATGGTGGCGTCGCATACACGCGATAATGCCTGGCGTAGAGGTAGTGTCCCATTTCGTGCGCGAGCAGTATGAACATCAGCGTGAGTGAAAAGGAGAGCCCATGCATCAGTCTTGCCGGCGCCTGCCACATCCACTCCACCGGAAACAGAGGAATGTTCTCATCGTTGAACGAAAAGGCCGGCTGGTGAAGCGCGAAATTGGCGTAGATACGAGCACCCACGACCAATGTGCTCAGGAAGGTTGCGGACAAAAGCAGGACATGCACCCACCAGCGCGGACGCGGCGGCCGTACGACCCAGACCTGGGGTTGAGGCTGTTGTTCCCAGTCGAGGGTGGCCGGAAAAGGGGATGTGGGTTCGGACATGAGTGAGATCAGAGGTCAGAAGTTAGATTGCAGAGGTGCGGGTTACTTCTGCAATCCAACTTCTGACCTCGGCAATCCGCTCTAGTCAATCGACTGCAGTTCCTTGCCCGGCTTAAAGCGGACGGCTTTGCCCGGCGGAATGGAAACTTCGGCGCCGGTACGCGGATTCCGTCCGATGCCAGTCTTGCGCGGACGCACGTTGAACACGCCGAAACCACGCAGTTCAATGCGGTCGCCGGTGGCGAGCGCCTTCTTCATGCTCTCGAAGACGGTTTCGACGGCGAGCTCCGCCTTGGTCTTGGTGATCCCGGTGCGGTTGACCACTTCATTGATGATGTCGAGTTTAATCACGGCTGTCCCCCGTCTCCCCAGGATTGGTACGCCTCAAGTTATTGATGCTAAGGGAGATAAGCGAGATTGTCAACCGGGTGATCAATCTCGTAATATGGCAGCACCAGCCGATCGAATTTGTAACTGGTGATTTGTAATTGGTGATTGAAAACCGTGCCCATCCGGATTTCGATCCCACAGTAAAATTACCAATTACCCAATTTCAAATCCCAAGGAGCTTCATGATCAAGAGTGACCGCTGGATCCGGCGCATGGCGCAAGAGCACGACATGATCAATCCGTATTCTGAAAAGCAGGTAAGCGCGGGAGTGATTTCCTACGGCGTGTCGAGTTACGGATACGACTTGCGCGTAGCCGACGAGTTCAGGATCTTTACCAACGTCAACAGTACGATCGTCGACCCGAAGCATTTCGACGAGCGCTCGTTTGTGAGCGTTAACGCCGACGTGGCCATCATCCCGCCGAATTCGTTTGCGCTGGCGCGCTCGGTGGAGTACTTCAAGATTCCGCGCGATGTGCTGACCATCTGCGTCGGCAAATCGACCTACGCGCGCTGCGGCATCATCGTGAACGTGACGCCGTTCGAGCCGGAGTGGGAAGGCTTCGTGACGCTCGAGATCTCAAACACCACGCCCCTCCCGGCGAAGATCTACGCCAATGAAGGCCTGTGCCAGATTCTCTTCTTCCAGTCCGACGAAGTTTGCGAGACGAGCTACAAAGATCGCAAAGGAAAATACCAGGCGCAGAAGGGGATTGTGCTGCCGAAGCTGTGAAGGCAGCGCGGGGCAATAAGCGACAACTCTCCGCCGCCAAGGCCTATCGAGCAGCCCTGAAGATGGCGCCCAACCTCGGGGACACGCAGGTCAGATTGGGGAACGTTGAGAAAGCGCTGACGTGACGTCCAGAACCCTGTGTCAGAAGCGACGCCCGGAGCCTACTTCCTTCCGTTCTCGCCTTCCTTGAACATGTACTTGATGGCGGGCTTGTAGATCATCAGGTTGGCGGCGCCGCTGCGGTTCAGCTTGATGCAATTCTTGTCGTACCACTCGATATAGCCGTGGACTTCCTCGCCGTCGCGCAACACGATGACCATGGGAGTCTTCGACTGCATCTGCTTCTGATAATAATAATTTTCGGCGTTGGTCTGCTCGCTGGGCGCGGCCTTCTTGGCCGGAGCAGCGGATCGGTCACGGTCACGGTCTCTATCCCTGCGTTCGGCGGGCGCGTGGTTGGGGCCGTGGTTGTTGTGCGCGTGGTCGGCGCGATTGAGGGTCGGGCGGATCAGCTTGCGATTGGCGAAGCTTTCCTGATCCGCGGATGGTTCGGCTGGTATGGAGTCGAGCGTATCTTTCACAATCGCACCACCTGCAAAATCGCACCAGCTGCGCGCCGGGCGGGCAGAATATGCCACAACACTCAAGCCTGTGATTGTGGGTCCAGAGGTGTGAACTGAGGGTTACGTTATCACAGCGGGGAGGGGATGACAATCTCTTGTGCAGTGACTTTGGTGCACCCACCTGGCCAGCCGCGTCTCTACAGTAGAAAAGGTCAGTTTACGAAGCGCGCTCCAGCGCGGTCGCGAAAGCATCGAGCGAGAGCGAGCGCAGCAGGTTGCGGCGCAACCCGCGTTCGACTTCGCCGAGACCGTCCGCGGCGCGTTGCACCCAGGCGAAGTCGGCGGATTCGGACATCTTCTTGAGTTCGCCCAGAATGTCCGTATTACGGACCAGTTGCGCCGCGCCCGATTGCAGGATCATCAGGTCTTCGAGCAACGAGTAGAGGGTGCGGAGAAGGTTTTCGATTTTCTCGCGGCCTTCGGCGCCGGATCGGTACGTCTCGGTAGTCTTGAACAACTCGGTGTGGTCGCCCGCGCCGAGCGCCGATTTCAGCATGATGAGGGCATGGTTGCGGGCCGCGATGTAGCCTTCCAGATCGAAGGATAAGGCGCGTCCGACGGCGCCTTCGCTAAGGCGCGCGACCAGCGCGCGCTGCCGGGCATTCCAATCGGGACGAAGCTGGGCAAGCCGGCTCTCGATCTCTGTGGCAGCGAGCGCGCCCAGGTTGAAGGTCATGGAGCGGGACCGAATCGTGGGCAGCAATTCGCCGGAGTTTTCGGTCAGCAGAAAAATGCTGGCGAACTCGGGCGGCTCTTCCAGAACTTTAAGCAGCGAGTTGGCGGCCTCTTTCATAAAGGCCGAGCTGGTGAAGATATAAACGCGCTCGCGGGCTTCCGCGGGCCGATAGTAGATGGTCTCAATCACGTGCCGAACCTGATCGACCTTGATCATCATTTGCGGCGGATCGGGCGGAACGATGAGCACGTCGGGGTGAGTCTGGACGAAGAGCCGGGTTTCTTTCTTGTCCGCGTCGCGCAGATTTTCGCGAGCTTCGACGGCTTCGGCGAAGCGGGCGTCGAGGTCTTCCGACTGAGCGATGCGCGTGCAGTTCGAGCAGTGTCCGCAGAAATCGGGCAAGCCGTCGGTCCCTCCGGTGCCATCGGTGAACGGCTGCTCCAGGCAGTTCATCGCGCGGGCGAGCATAAGAGCCAGCGTGTACTTGCCCGATCCGTGCGCACCAGAAAGAATGACGGCGTGCGGAAAGCGGTTGCGCGCCAGCATCTCGCGCAAGCGATGGATAGTTTCCGGGTTGCCGGCGAAATCAGAAAAGGGCATAGAGGATCGCTGTTAGCTATTAGCTATTAGCTCTTGGCTCTTAGCTAAGGGCCAAAGGCTAAGAGCTAAGAGCCAGAGCCAAGAGCGGGTTCTCCGCAGTGAATCAGATCTTCAATTTCTTTCGCACCAACTCCATGATAACCGCATGCGTTTCGCTGGGCGTGCCTCGGGCGTTTACGACGTGCACTCGCTGCGGTTCGCGGGCCGCGATGGCCAGGTACGCGTGGCGCACGCGTCCGAAAAACGCCCGGTTTTCCTGCTCAAAACGGTTCTCGTCTCTTTCCGAGCCCCTTTCCGACCGCGCACCTTTGTGTTTTCGATTGCGACGCCGCGCGCGCTCAACGCTGAAAGCCACGTCGTTATCCAACAGGATAGTGAGGTCGGGTTGCAAATCGCCGCAGAGGATTTCGTGCATCTCGAGCACAGTCTTCGATCCCAGCTTGCGGCCTCCACCCTGGTAAGCCTCGGTCGAATCGGTGAAGCGATCGCAGAGCACGATGCGTCCTTCGGCGAGCGCGGGCAGAATGACCTCGTGAACGTGCTGGGCGCGGGAAGCGAACATGAGCGCCATTTCCGTGAGCGGAGAAAGTCCCGAGGTGGCCGAGTGCAGCAGCACCTCGCGAATCTTCTCGCCCGCGGCGGTGCCTCCCGGTTCGCGGGTGATGGTGACAGAGAGGCCATGGGCGCGCAGGGACCGTGCCAGCTTCTCGGTCTGGGTGCTCTTGCCACTGCCGTCGAGACCCTCGAAGGTAATAAATTTTCCGTGCGTGGGCACGTCGGGATGATAGCAGGCGATGGCAGCCAGCGGTGACCGGTGGTGAACAGGCGGTGCAATACGAGTGCTGGGCGCGAACCAGCCTGCCGGACTGATATATTAGCGTACGGTTCTATTTGCGTCGCTGTGGGGCGAATCGAAAATCCGGAGGGGAAATGCGCTCATGTTGTGGGGTGAGGAACTTTTTCTGTCTCGCAATTGTTCTGTTGTCATCGTTCTCAGTTCTTGGGACAAATGGTCCGACAGTCGCGCTCTCGGTGGACGCGTCGGAAGCACCGCGCAAGATCTTCCACGCGCAATTGCGCATTCCGGCCAAGCCAGGGACGCTCACGCTCTACTATCCGAAATGGATTCCCGGCGAGCACGGGCCGACCGGTCCGATCACGGATTTGACCGGCCTGAAGTTTGCGGCGAGCGGAAAGACGCTGAAATGGCGGCGCGATCTGCTCGACGGTTTTACTTTTCACGTGGAAGTTCCCGCGGGCGAGAACGAAGTCATCGCGAATCTCGACTACGCTTCGCCCGCGTCGTATGAGCCCGGATACAGCGCCGGAATGTCCGCGACCGAAAAGTTGTACATCGTCAACTGGAGCACGCTGTTGCTCTATCCCGCAGGGTATGGTTCCGATCAACTTACGTATAGCGCAAGCGTGCGGCTGCCCGCGGGATGGAAGTTTGGGACGTCGCTGCATGTCTCCAATCAGGTGGGTAGCGACATTCATTTTGCGCCCGTTTCCTTGACCATGCTGGTGGATGGTCCGGTTATCACCGGCGAATATTTGAAAGTCGTCCCGCTGACGCCGCCCGCCGAAGAGCCTCCCGCGGAACTCGATGTCGCGGCCGATAGCCCCGCCGCGCTCGATGCTCCGGAAGAAGTCTGGGAACATTACCGCAACTTGGTGAAGCAAGCGGGAATTCTGTTTGGCGCGCGCCACTACAACGATTACCACTTCCTGCTGACCCTGAGCGATCACGTGGCGCATTTCGGATTGGAGCACCACGAATCGAATGACAGCCGCGTCGATGAGCGGTCGCTGGTGGAAGAAGACGGCCGGAAACTGACCGCGGGACTTCTGCCCCACGAGTATGTGCATTCGTGGAACGGGAAGTACCGGCGTCCGGCCGATCTGACGACGCCCGATTTCGAACAGCCGATGCAGACCGACTTGCTGTGGGTGTATGAGGGCCTGACGTCCTATCTGGGAGATATGCTCGCGGCGCGCAGCGGCGAGCGCACGCCCGCTTTGGCCCGTGATGCGCTGGCGCAGATGGCGGCGGATCTGGATCATCGTTCGGGCCGGGTGTGGCGCAATTTGCAGGATACGGCCGACGGCGTTCCCAGCATGCAGAACGCTCCCCGCGCCTGGGAAGATTATCGCCGCCCGCTCGATTATTACGACGAAGACGTGCTCAACTGGCTGTGGGCGGATGTGATCATCCGGCAGCAAACGAAGGGCGCGAAATCTTTGGACGATTTCTGCAAACTGTTCTATGGCGCGCCCAGCGGTCCGCCCATGGTGAAGACCTACACCTTCGACGATGTGGTGAACGCCCTGAACCAGGTCGCTCCCCAGACCCCTCCCAATGACTGGCGCGGATTCTGGACGGAGCGCCTGTCCAACCATGGCCCGGGCGCCCCGCTTGGCGGACTCGAAGCAAGCGGATGGAAGCTGGTGTACGACGAGTTCCCTTCGGAACTGGATCGCGCCCAGGATCGCGACGGAAAGGCGATCCATGCGCATTACTCGGTGGGACTGTTGGACGGGGGCGATGGCATGGTTCGGGATACGGTCGAGGGCATGCTTGCCGCCAAAGCCGGGATCGGCCCGGGGATGAAGATTGTCGCCGTAAACGGCCGCAGATTTTCGCCGGATGCCTGGCACGACGCCATTCGGGCAGCAAAGACCAGCCCGTCGCCGATTGAGCTCATCGTGGAAAACACGGATTACTTCCGGGTCGTGAAACTGGATTATCACGGTGGCGAGAAATATCCGCACCTGGTGCGGGACGAGTCGAAGCCGGATCTGCTGACGGAAATTTATCGGGCGAAATAAGAGGGGTCCTGCGTTCTAGATCTCTCCGCAATCGCTTCGACCTGTTCTTCGTCACCCGAAACAACTTCGGGAGCGGACTCGTCCAGCATAAATCCCAAGACTTCCTGCGGAATCGGCGCGCTCCACACCGGCGAAAACGACTGCCGATGCAGCGGCGACGGGCCGTGCTCGCGCAGGGCTGCGAGGTGGTGCGGCGTGCAGTATCCCTTGTTCGAGGCCAGGCCATACATGGGAAAGACCGGGTCCCAGGCGGAGATCATGCGGTCCCGTTCAACCTTCGCGAGGATGGAAGCGGCGGCGATGGAGGCAGAGAGCGCGTCGCCGTGAATGATCGGTTGCTGGGGAAGTTCGCAATCGAGTCGGACGGCATCGACCAGAAGATAGCCCGCCGCCGGAGCCAGTTGCTGCACGGCATGAAGCATCGCAAGCCGCGAAGCCTGGTAGATATTGATTTGATCGATGCGGGCCGAATCCACAGCGGCAACGGCCCAGGCAATGGAATGCCTGCGAATCAGCAGCGCGAGTTCCTCACGGCGCTCGGCCGGGAGCAGTTTGGAATCGCGCAGGCCGCGAATGCGGTGTGCAGGGTCGTCGTTCTGATAGAGGATAACGGCGGCAGCCACGACCGGGCCGAACAGTGATCCGCGGCCGACTTCATCGACTCCGGCAACGCGTTCCGCGCCGGCGGCCCAAGCCCGCCTTTCAAAATTAAGAGTGCAACGCAGTCTTTTCAGCAGGCGCAACTTGGCGGCGGAGGCAGAAATCTTATCTGCGTTTGAAGCCTTCGATGAACGCGCGGAGTTCGACACGGAAGCTGATCAGCATCTTCGCCGAAGAAGAGGTGGGAAGCAAGGGCAGATTCTGTGTGGAAGCAGTGCTTCGCCCCGATTGGACGGGGCAATGCCCCGTCCCCACACAAACGCCGGCCGAAAGAAGACTAAGCGCCGCTTATTGTTGTTGCTCGACTTCCTTCAGTCGCGCGGCCTTGCCCTTGAGCGCGCGCAGGTAGTAAAGCTTGGCGCGGCGAACTTTGGCGGAACGCACCACGTCAATCTTGTCGATCACCTTGGAGTCGATGGGGAAAATACGCTCCACGCCCTGGCCGAAACTGATTTTGCGGACCGTAAAGCTCGGTTGCGCGCCTCGCGTTCGGGAAATGACGACGCCTTCAAACGCCTGCAGGCGCTCTTTTTCGCCTTCTCTGATCTTGACCTGCACCTTGATGGTATCGCCGGGACCAAACTTTGGGATGTCGGTGCGGCGCGATTTCGCCAATAGTTTTTCGATAATCGGATTGCGCATAACGTTTCCTTCCTAACTCTTGTCCTTACTCTTCTGTAGAGACGGGGCTGGCCCCGTCTCTGTCAGTGCGCCCTTGTCCAGCTTAATCTGGTCCCGCTTGATCTGGGCCAGCAATTCCTTGTCTTCCGCCGTCAGCACAACCCGTTCCAATAAGTCGGGACGGTTGCGCAACGTTTTTGCCAAAGCCGTTTTACGTCGCCAGCTGCGAATCTGGTCGTGGTTGCCGTTCACCAGCACTTCCGGCACTGCCATGCCGCGAAAATCCGCGGGCCGCGTGTAATGCGGATAATCGAGCAATCCGCCCGAAACGCAGGTGGAACTCGGGCCGGCGCCAGCCAGTTCCGCCCCTACAGTGAACGACTCGGGCGCCTCTCCGTGAACGATTCCTGCCGCGTCGAAGCCTGGTTGCCCACCGCGCCCGGGATCAGCCGCGTGACCGTGTCCAGAATTACCGCCGCGCCCAGTTCGCCGCCGCTCAGCACATAGTCGCCAATCGAAACTTCGCGATCCGCCAGGTGCTCGCTGATGCGTTCGTCGACGCCTTCGTAGCGCCCGCAGATGAGGACGATCCGGTCGAGCGCCGAAAGTTCCGCCGCCAGCGACTGATCGAACCTGCGACCCTGTGCGGAAAGCAGAACCACCGACTGCTTCCCTCCCGGGCTCAAGCGGAGTTCACGCGACGCCACGTCGCCGAACGACTCCAAACATTCAAAGATCGGTTCCGGCTTAAGGACCATGCCCTCGCCGCCGCCAAACGGGCGGTCATCCACGGTGCGGTGCTTGTCTTTCGTGAAAGCTCGCAGATCGTGAATGTTGATTTCCACCAGGCCCGTTTCCCGCGCCCGGCGCAAGATTCCATAATCCAGAGGTCCGCGAAAGAAGTCGGGAAAGATCGTGAGAATGTCGACCCGGCATTTAGTCATTGAGTCATTCAGGTATTGAATCATTGCGATGTGAGCCAATGATTCAATACCTCAATGATTTAATAACTCAATCGCTCTTCGGCGCGTTCACTTCCAGCAAGCCTTCCGGCAACTTCATCCGCACTTGCCTGTGCTCCACATCCAGCTTCTCCAGGTACGCCTCGGCGAAGGGAATCTCGTACGGCAACTTCGCTCCCGACTTTTGTTCTTTGCCCCGAACCACCAGCAGCGGCGCTTCTCCCGCCCCGAACTGCACGTTTTCAATCTCGCCGATCTCGCGCTGGCCATCGAACACTGTGCAACCGATCAGGTCGCTCAGGTACGTCCAGCCCGGCTCCAACTCGGCGCGTTCACTGCGCGGAAGCTGAAGTTCGGCGCCCACCAGCGGCTCGGCATCGGAAATCGTCTCAATGCCCTGAAACTTCAGTACCAGAAAACTCTTATGCGGCCAAAGATCTTCAACCGTTACTTCGCGGCGCTGGCCGTCTTTCGCGAGCGCCCGCAGCCGCATGTCTTCGCCGGAAGCGGTCCGGAACATCGGTGTGCAATTCGACCGCTACTTCTCCGCGGCGTCCCTGCGTTTTGATGACAACCGCCAGGGTAATCCACTCGCCGCTTGCGTCGGGTGCCGCGATTCGACGGTCTCCTGTTTGTTGCTCTTCTATTCGATGATCTCGAGCGCGTAGCGCTTGTTCAGTTTCGAGCCCGCCGCCGTCAGCACATTGCGCAACGCGCGCGCCACGCGGCCGGAGCGTCCAATGACTTTGCCCAAGTCGGCCTCGGCCACTTCGAGTTCGATGACGGTTTCGTCCCCGTCTTCGTACTCTTCAATAAAAACCTCGCCCTTGGCGTCGACGATCGCCTTGGCGATGTACTCAATCATGACGCGTGGGCTGACGCTGGGCTCGATCATTGACATTACTCCTGTCTTGCTGGTGGAGCGCCGGGCGTCCCCGCCCAGCTGGACCCTTCGGTTTCGCTCAGGGCAGGCTCGCGAGGCGTCCATCTCTCCACCGTCTGACTCATCCTCAGGTCACGACATTAGGCGACCGAAGCGGCGGCAGCCGGCGCGGGGAGAGCAAGCAGTTTTCTGACCCGGTCCGAAAGCTGCGCGCCCTTTCCAACCCAGTACTCGATGCGCTCCCGTTTCAGGTCGAAAGTGGCCGGATTGGTGCGCGGATTATACGTGCCCACCACTTCTACCGGGCGGCCATTGCGAGCATGTTCCTTCTCAATTACCACCACTCGGTAATACGGTTGTTTGCGCGCGCCAAAGCGCGCCAGTCGAATCATTAACACAGACTTCGGTATCCTTTTCCCGGAAGAGTCCGGCGAGATAAAGACAAACCATTATTATGCCGGAGCTTAGCCGATTTCGCAACGAGACCCGTAGGACCTCAAGCATTGATAGTAGGCTACTTTCATAGTCAAAGTAGCTCACTCCCCCTCGTCATCGAAGCAAGTGTACTCACCGGGCGCGCACGACGTCGCGCAAAGTCAGCTCCAACCCGCCGAATTCAGGATGGTCGTTCATGCCGAGCGAGTAGGCGATGTCCAGGCGGTCCCCGGCCAACAACTGCAACCGGTCGCAGGATTCCTTCAGCCCCCAGCCCATCGCTTTGAACGCAATGTTGTCGCGCCAGGAAGAAGATGTAGATTGTGTGGTGGCGCGGCGGAGCCTGTCCTGAGCGGAGTCGAAGGGCCCCGCCGGGACGGGGCGGAGCCCCGTCACCACACTATCGGGATCGCAACGGGGAGTGAAGTCTCGCACCGCCGTTGCCGTCGCCGCCGTGCCCGCAAGCGCGCCATTGATGGCGGGCGCCACTCGCAGCCGAACATGCTTGTCTTTCACCGCCTGCGGAGGCGCCATCAGCCGCACCGCTCGCGCCGCGAAAATGGGCTCCCGATTCTCCATCCCAAAAGGTTCCAGCAAAAGCAGCGCTTGGTGAAGTTCCGGAGTAACTTCTCCCAGCGGCAGATCTCGATCGAACTCCAGCTGCCGTTCGAAATCGGCCGGAGTGAGCCGGGCGCGCGCGTAGCCATCCAGATGCTCGCGCAGTTTCTCCACGTTGGCGCTGGGCAGCGCAAAGCCCACCGCGTGCGCGTGCCCGCCATAGCGGGAAAATAGCTCGTGGCACGATTCAATCGCATGCAGCAGATGAAACGCCGGGATCGATCGTCCCGACCCGTGCGCCTCGTCGCCCTCACGCGAGATGACGAGCGTTGGCCGCCCGTGCCGTTCCACCACTCGTGACGCCGTGATGCCAATCACGCCGCGATGCCAGCCTTCGCCATCCAGCACCACGCAATACGCTTCGCGCAACGCGGGCTCTTCTTCCAGCCGGCGCTCGATGCTCTCCATGATGCGCCGTTCTTCTTCCTGCCGCTCGGCGTTCAGCTGGTCAAGCCGGCCGGCAATCTTCCGCGCGCGCTCCAGGTCTTTCTCGTTGAAAAGCTCCACCACGTCGCGAGCCACGTCCATGCGTCCGGCAGCGTTCAGGCGAGGCGCGATGCGGAAGGCCACTTCGGTCGCAGTCAGCGCCCGCCCGTCGCCGAGCTTCGCAACTTCCAGCAGCGCCTTCAGCCCGATGTTCACCGGGCGACGCAGGCCCTGCAGCCCCAGCTTCGCGAACACGCGATTCTCGCCCAGTAGTGGGACGGCATCGGCGATAGTCGCGATGGCCACAACTTTCATGAACGACATCAGCAGGCGCGACTGATCCTTGGCATCCAGCCGCCGCTGCATCAATCCCTGGGCCAATTTGAACGCCACGCCTGCGCCGCACAGATGCTTGCAGGGATAATCGCATCCCTCTTGGTTTGGATTAACAACGACAAGCGCTTGCGGAACGCCGTCCATCCCCGGCAGGTGATGATCGGTAACGATCAGGTCCACTCCGGTGCGCCGCGCAGTTTCGGCGGCGTCGAACGCGCGGATGCCAGTGTCCACGCTGATGATCAGCCGCACACCCTCGGCGGCGGCGCGCTCGATCACCTCGTCGCGCATGCCATAGCCTTCGCGGATGCGGTGCGGCACGTGAAAGTCAGCCGCCCCGCCGCAAAGCTCGATCGCCGTCTTGAGAATGACGATGGCCGTTGTGCCGTCAACGTCGTAGTCGCCGTAAATCAGGACTTTTTCTTTGCGCTCCAACGCCGCTTCCAGCCGACCAAGCGCCGCTCTCATCCCGCTCATCCGCAGCGGGTCATGGAGGTCGCCAAGTTCAGGCGAGAGAAAACGGAAAGCGGCCTCCGGCTCTTCAATCCCACGGCCGACGAGAAGATCGGCAAGCACGGGCAAAGCAGACGGAGGGATTTTCAGATTGGA
Source organism: uncultured Acidobacteriaceae bacterium (assembly GCA_963779995.1). Taxonomy (GTDB): domain Bacteria; phylum Acidobacteriota; class Terriglobia; order Terriglobales; family Acidobacteriaceae; genus Acidiflorens. The sequence goes on from CAVZZY010000010.1 coordinate 74,641, forward strand.
ATCATGCAGCGCAGCATCGAGGACCCTGGCTTTTGGAGAATTCAGCGGATTGGCGATCCATCGCATCTTTCAGGTGTAAGGTGTCACGTCTTAGGTCTTAGGAAAACTGGGGATGGATCGTAGAAGGTTTTCTGAGGCCAAGACCTGAGACCAGCCCTACCGCTCCTCGTCCTGGTCCGGTTCGTCGATCATGAATCCGCCGGTATCATCCGCCAGTTCGCGCAGCTGCTGATAACGCTCGTACCATTCCGTACCCGCTTCATAGACGAAGACGCATCCCTGGTACGCCCATCCCAGCTGCACGAATCCGGTTTTCCCGACGTAGCTCTTCAGCCAGCGGCTTTCTTCCATATCTTCTTCGCTTTTGTAATCGCTGTCGGCGAGCTGCTGGGACAAGCGGTCCAACTCTTCACGGTTGAGCGCCCAGGAATGCATGGTCAGGAAGGGCGCCCCCGTTGACTTGGCCAGCTCCACGAAATCCTTCCAGCCATCCGGATTCTGTCCCGAGTCCCACAGCACGCTGGGAATCTCTTCGCACTCGACATAGCCAAAGAAGCGGCGCATGCCCAGACCTTCAATGAAGGCCGTCATATCTTCTTTCATGCCCGTCAGGTCGTCTGGGTGTGGAGACATGGGAGTGTGATCATTGTAAGGCTTGGCCCCACTCACCGCCACTGCCCGGCCGAGGACGGTCGTTGGTCGCTAGTCGTTGGTCGTTGGCAAACCCTTTCTGCGAAGTGTTGCTTTCGCCCTGTCGATGCGAGTTGAGGCGACTGGCGAACGACTAACGACTGACGACCAGCGACTGGCTCGCTTGTGTTAAACTTCCTGTTCACAAAAAAGCGCTTTTATCATGCTCTTTTCCAAAGAATATGTGGGCTATCTGGCCCGCGAAGTTTCCAAGAAACTGGTGGCAGGCGGTCTCATCGAGACCAAAGCGGTGCCTGCACTTACCGAGAAAGTGCACGCCGCACTGCTCGAAGAACTCGCGCTCGAGGACCGCATTAACGACGAGGTGCGCGTCATCCTCGAAGCGTATTCCGAAGAAATGCAGAAGAGCGGTGCCAATTACCAGGAAATGTTCCGCAAGGTGAAGACCGAGCTGGTGAAAAAATACAAGGCTGTTCTTTAGTGTGGGAACTGGAGGACGCCCTGGAGCCCCCGCCGTGCGATTGAGCCGCGACAAAGTCAACAAACTCGCCCACGTTATCACCGACGCCGTTGCCGAAATGGACGAGGTCGACTTCATCGAGGATCGCAACACCATCCGCCTCGAAGTCCGCAAGATTCTTGAAGAGCTCTTCATGCAGGAAGCCCGCATCGATCAGGCCGCCCGTCAGAAAATCGAAAGCCAGCGTCGTACCATCATCGAAGGCTCGGAGGAATGGTCGATCCTCTACCGCAAGTATTACAACGATGAAGTAAAGAACCTGGGAGTGTAGTTCTCGGTGCTCAGTTCCCAGTTCTCAGTGACCCCCAAGGGATTTTACTGACAACTGATAACTGAGAACTGCTATCGGCTACTGACTACTGGCTACTGGCTACTGGGTTCATCCGCAGTACATCGTCCTGAGCCGCATCCTTCCCCTTGATCCCTACCGTACCCAGTTCACGCGCCACTGGCTGTACCTCCTCTAGAATCTTCGCTAGCGTTTGCCCTACGGCTTCCTTATCGCTGTTATCTGGGCCCCGGCGCTCAATCGCACTCTCGAAAAAAGTCTTCGGCCGCGGATAGACCACGATCTTGATGTCCTCGCCTTCAGGAACGCCGGCCGCATTCTTCGCCAGTTTCAGCGCCGTATCGTAGCCGCCGAGCTCATCCACCAAGCCCAGGTTCTTCGCATCCTGGCCCGTCCAGATCCGCCCCTTCGCAATCTCCAGCACCTTTTCCTTCGGCAGCTTGCGCCCATCGGCAACCTTACTCGTGAAGTCCACATACACGCGGTCCAGCCACGCCTGGAATCGTCCCCATTCGGCGGGTGTGTAATCGTGGGTTCCGGTGAAGATGGTGGCGTTCTCGCCCTGGTGCACTTCGTCCCAGGAAAGGCCAACTTTATCCCACAGCCCGCTGGTCAGCATCTTCCCGCCCAGCACCCCGATCGAGGCCGTGATGGTTCCCGGCTCCGCGACGATTTTGTCGGCCGCCATGGCCACGAAGTATCCGCCCGACCCTGCCAGATTTCCCATCGAAACTATTACCGGTTTGCCCGCCTGGCGCGCCCGCACCACTTCCCGCCAGATCGCGTCCGAGGCGACATACGAACCTCCGGGACTATCAACACGAAATAGGATCGCCTTTACGCTGCTGTCTTCCGCCGCCGCTCGAATCGCGCCCGCCACCGTATCCGAACCCATATTCTGGCTGCCTTCGACGGGATCGTAATCGCTCTTGCCGCGGGTGACGTCGCCCACGCGGAACACCAGCGCCACCGTCTTCCCACGATCGTGCGGACGCCCGGCGCGGTCCAAATACTTATCCAAATAGAGCAGTTCCGCTCCGTCGCCCGCCTTGCTCTTTACATCGTTGTAGACCTCGTCGCGATAGGCAACCGCGTCCACCAGTCGCGCCGTAACTGCTTCTTTGCCCAGATAAGGTCCCGCATCCACCAGGGCCTGGAATTTCTCTGGCGCGATCTGCCGCGCCTGGCAGATGCCGTCCTTCATCTGGTTGAACCATGAAGTCATGATCGCGGTCATCGCTTCTTTGTATGGTCCCGAGTACTTGGTGTCGGTGTAGTAGTTCAGCGCATTCTTGTATTCGTAACGGTGATCGCCGTGAAAGGTCATGCCCAGCTTGGAGAGCGTCCCCTTGATGAACGGCGACTCCAGGATGATGCCCGTCAGTCCGACGTCGCCCGAGGGCTGCAGGTAGATGTGGTCGAACGCCGTCGCCAGGTAGTAAGCGCCGTTGCCCGGACCAAACTCACCAAAAGTTTCCGAGTAGGCGACGGCAAATTTCTTGTGCGCGCGAAATCTCAGCACGGCATCGCGAATTTCCTGCGTCTGTGCCATTCCCATGCGCGCCGCGCCGATCCTGGCAATCATGCCGACGACGCGATCGTCGCTCGCTCCGCGATCAATCGCGTCCACCACATCGCGCAGCGTCTGGCGATCCATTAGCATCAGCTGCGCCGATGGCGTGTTCGGCACGTCCTCCAGGTACGTCTGCTCGAAATTGGCTTCGAGAATGGTCTTGGATGGAACTTTTCCCTTCACGCCGATCACCGCCACCGTCACGATGACCATTCCGATCAGGCTCAGGGCGCCTAAGATGGCGAGGAAACGTACGATCAACTTGGACATGGCTTGCTCCTGTTGGTGAGAAAGAGCAGTCTAACCAAGTCCGAGCCTCAGGCGCTATAGCGGGTTTTTTCTTCCCGCTGGAGGGATATGCACGCGGTCTTTTCTCCTGCCGCCTGGTTTCAACAACTATCGCTAGACAGTGAGCCCGCAGGCAGGACTTTCTCCTGCTATCGCAGCTTCGTGTACTCCGCCTTAGCTTCCTTCAGGATGGGGATGTCGGGGTCGGCGTCTTTCCAGAGCGTAAGGAAATCTTTGTAGGCGGCGAGCGCCCGGACGCGGGCGACATCGGCATCGGCTCCCTGCGAGGTTCTCGACTGCAAGCCATTCGCACGAGCCACGCCCAGATGCGCCAAAGCTCCCGTCCAGCAGTTCCAGGCGATCCCGCTGTGGTCAAGAATCTTCTGGAACTCGGCAGCGGCGGCGCTGCCCTGTCCGGCTGCCAAGTATGCCTCGCCGCGTACATACACCGGATAGAGGCAGGAAATGTTGGCGACGAACTGAATTTGCCCCAACTCGATAGGTGAAGCAGCTTGCAGGGTACTCAGGGTGGAAGCGGGGTCCTGGAGGTAGGGGAAAAATATTGCCTCTGTCCGAGACATGTAGCCTTGCCGAGGCTGTCCGCAAGGCCGAGTTCAAGCGGTTACGCTACTTAATCGCTTCCGCCGCAATCCGTTCCGTAACAAACGCCTCGATCACGTCGCCAGCCTTGATGTCCCCGTAGTTGGAGATGGAGATGCCGCACTCCATCCCACTCGTCACCTGCGACGCATCGTCTTTGAAGCGCCGCAGCGAACCGACTTTTCCTTTGAACACGACCACGTTATCGCGCAGCAGCCGCACTTCGGAATCGCGCTTGATCAGTCCATCGCTCACGCGGCAACCGGCAATCGTCCCCACCTTCGGAATGCGGAACGTCTCCAGCACATCGGCGCGACCCTGGTAGGTTTCCTTGATGGTCGGTTCGAGCAGCCCGGTCATGGCGCGCTTGATCTCGTCCTGCAATTCGTAAATGATCGAGTGCAGGCGGATGTCGACTTTTTCCTGATCGGCCAGCTCTTGCGCCTTGCGCTCCGGACGCACGCTGAACCCGATGATTATGGCATTTGACGCCGAGGCCAGCAGCACATCCGTCTCCGTAATCGCCCCAATGCCCGAGCGCAGCAACTTCAGCCGCACTTTGTCGTTCGACAACCGGCCCAGCAAATCGCCCAGCACTTCTACAGACCCCTGCACGTCGGCCTTCAGAATGATGTTCAGTTCCTTCATGCCCGCCGTCTTCAACTGCTCGGCCAGGCCTTCGAGCGAAACTCGCGAACTCTTGGCGAGCTGGGCTTCGCGGGCTTTCTGCTCGCGGTATTCCGAGATGTCGCGCGCCTTCTCGCGGTCGGTGACCACCACGAACTGATCGCCCGCCTGCGGCAACCCTTCCAACCCGATGATCTCGACCGGAGTCGAAGGCGGGGCTTCCTTCAGCGGTTTTCCGCGATCGTCAAACATCGCTCGGACTTTTCCGTAGACGTTCCCCACCACGAAGTTGTCGCCGGCGTGGAGCGTGCCGTTCTGCACCAGGATCGTCCCCACCGGACCGCGTCCGCGATCCAGTTTCGCTTCGAGCACCAACCCGCTCGCCGCCCGTCCCGGAGTCGCTTTCAGTTCCTGCAAGTCGGCCGTCAGCAAAATCATTTCCATCAGCAGATTCAGATTCGTTTTCTGCTTGGCGGAAACGTCGACGAACACTGTCTTGCCGCCCCACTCTTCCGGAACCAGCCCGCGATCCGCCAGTTGCTTCTTGACCCGCTCGGGCAGCGCGCCCGGCTTATCGATTTTGTTGACCGCGACAATGATGGGAACTTCGGCGGCGTGCGCGTGGTCGATGGCTTCAATCGTCTGCGGCATAACGCCGTCGTCGGCCGCGGTCACCAGCACCACAATGTCGGTCGCTTTCGCGCCGCGCGAACGCATGCGCGTGAACGCTTCGTGACCAGGCGTATCCAGGAACACGATCTCGCGCCCGTAGGCCGGAGAGGCCGTGTCCGTAATCGCAACCTTGTAGGCGCCGATATGCTGCGTAATGCCGCCCGCCTCGCCTCCAGCCACATTGGTCGAGCGGATCGAATCGAGCAGCGTCGTCTTGCCGTGGTCCACATGGCCCATAATGGTGACGACCGGCGGACGCGGCACCGCTTCCGCGCCTTCCTCGCTGCTCTCGGTGGCTTCGGTCGTGTCTTTCGCGGCCTGTTCCTCGAAAGTGATCACTTCCGTATCCGCTCCGAAGAAGCGCGCCATTTCACTGGCCAGTTCGGCGTCGAGTGTTTGATTGATGGTGGCGAACACGCCGCGCACCACCAGCCGCGCAATCACGTCCTTGGCGCGAATGCCCAGTTTCTCGGCGAGATCTTTTACCGAGATTCCTTCGGTAATTGTGATGTTGCGCGTGATCGGCGCCGGTTCGTTGCTGATGGTCATGCGCGGCGGCGGCGTGTAGCCCTTCATCGGGCCTTCCTTCACGCCTCGCGGCACATATCTTTGTCCTGGCCGTCGCGATGGAGCTCCCGGCCGCGCTCCCGGTCGCGATGGTCCCGGCGGTGCGCCGATCCCCGCTCCCGGACCTACACCCAGCGGACGCGACCCTGCGGGCGCCACGCGCGTCGGATGCATCGGCCGCCGTTCACCCGGACGAAGCGGCGGACGCGGCGCTCCCGGCGCTTGCGGCCGTGCCGTGCGCTGAAAAATTGGCTGTCCCGGCACTGGTCGTCCCGGCGCTGGCCGCGAAGCTGCGTTCGCCGCAGGTGCTCCCGGCGGAGGCAGCGGCGCCTTGTATACCGGGCGCGGGCCGGTCTGCGGCATGATCATTCGCGGCAGTGGCGCGCTTGGAGCCGCGAGCTTCGCGGGTGCCGCGCTTTGCATCTGGGCAACGTTATTACTTGCCGGAGGCTGCGCCGCTGGCGGAGCACTTCCGGCCGGCGCGGCAGGAGTAGCCACCCGCGGCGGAACGGCGATCGCAGGCGGTGCTGTACTGGCGGAGGCAGCCGGTGTGGTCGCGGCGGGTGGTGTCACGGGAACTTTGGGCGGAATCACGACCACCGACGGCGGGCGGTACGTGGCCGCTACCGATGCCGGTGTCACCATTCTCGGTGCTGGCGGCGCAGGAACTTCGATTGCGGGCTTCGGCGGCGCTGCCTTGGGCGGCGTCACTGGAGCGGCCGCAGTTTCTACCTTCGCTTCTGCCGCCGGCGGGGCAGCCGGCGTTTTGACTACCCGACGCGCCGCAGGATGTTCGGCTGTTTCCTTCAGCTGCGTGATGGCGCGCAGTACATCTCCAGGGCGCGAGATATGCGAGAGGTCGATCTTGGTCTTGATCTCTTCTTCGCCGTGCGCGGCACGCGAAGTCCTCGCCGAACTGGGCGCTGCGTCGGAGCGGCCGCGGAGATGTCTCCGCACCAGTTCGGCTTCGTGATCTTCTAGAGAACTGGAGTGCGTTTTCTTCTCCGTAACACCCACCGTGGTCAGCACGTCAAGAATCTCCTTGCTCTTGACTTCCAACTCACGGGCCAGATCGTTGATTCGAATCTTACTCATCCGCTCTCGTTTCCTCTTCTTGTCCCGCTGATCTCGCGTATCTAGACTCGCATGTCTAACCTCGTATTTCGAACCGCGTGTGTCGAACCTCTAACCTCTCCTGGCGAAGCCCGCGCTATCGGTTCGGACGTAGCTCCGAACTCGCCACGCTCCCAGTTTCAGTCCTGCTTGTCTTCCGGGGCTTCTTCCGTCGCGGCTTCGGCGTCTTCTTCTGCTGGCGCCGTCTCGGCGGGTTCCGCTTCCGCGGCCAACCTCGCCGCCTCTAACTCGCCGTCTGCGGGCGATTCGGCTTCTCCGGTGTTTTCCGGCTCCGCGGCCAATGCATCCGCTTCCACCGAACCTTCGGCCAGCGATTCCTCACCGACTTTCGTTTCGGAAACTTCGCTGACTGCCGCTTCCGTGGCGGCTTCTCCCGTGCTTTCCGCTTCAGCGGCTACGGCTTCGCCGCCATCCAGACTGGCAAAGTAATTATTGACCGCAATACTGATTTTTTCCACCGTTTTCGGGCCAATGCCTTCAATCGCTTCCAGTTGCTCCGGTGTCATATCGGCTAGCGACTCCACCGTATTCACGCCCGCCGCCTTCAGTTTCTCGACTAGCCCCTCGCCCAGTCCCGTAACCAGTTCGAGCGGAGTTACGGTCTGCGTGACCAGCGCCGACATCTGCTGTTCCACTTCCTGACGCTTTTCTTCTTCGCTCTTGATGTCGATCTTCCAGCCCAGCAGCTTGGCCGCCAGCCGCACGTTCTGTCCCTTTTTCCCGATCGCCAGCGAGAGCTGCGTATCGTCTACCACCACTTCCAGATGCTTGTCCGCCGCGTCCACAATCGTGACCCGGCTTACTTTCGCCGGCTGCAGCGCTTTCTCCGCGAACGTAACCGGATCCTCGTGATACTCGATGATGTCGATCTTTTCTCCGCGCAATTCGCGAATGATCGACTGCACCCGCATCCCCTTCATGCCCACGCAGGCTCCGACCGCGTCCACGTCCTTGTCCTTCGACATCACCGCGATCTTGGTGCGCTCGCCCGCTTCCCGCGCGATCGCACGAATCACCACTGTGCCGTCATAAATTTCCGGCACTTCGGTCTGAAACAGATGCTGCACTAATTCCGGAGCGGAGCGCGAAGCGACCACGCCCGGACCTTTCACCGCTTTTTCCACGCGCACGATCACGACCCGAATCCGTTCGCCTACCGCGAACGATTCCAGCCGCGACTGCTCCTTGCGTCCCATGCGCGCTTCGGCCTTGCCGATGTCGAGAATCACGTCCGGACCTTCGAGCCGCTTCACGGTCGCATTCACGATCTCGTTCACATGTCCGATGTATTCGTTGTAAACCGTGTCGCGTTCCGCCTCGCGCACTTTCTGAAATATGACTTGCTTCGCCAGTTGCGCCGCAATCCGCCCCAGAATTCCTTCCGTCACTTTCGGAATCAGCAGCTCTCCGCCTGCTTCCGCCGTCGGATCCAGCTTCCGCGCCTGCTCCACCGTGACCTGCAGATTCGGATCTTCCACCTGCTCCGGCGTCTCGACGATCGACTTCACCGCATAGGCGTTGATCTTGCCGCTGTCCTTGTCGAGCACGGCGCGCAAGTTCTCCTGCGTCTTGTAGTATTTGCGCGTGGCCACCACAATGGCGTCCTCGACCGCGCTCACCACAATCTGCGGATCAATGCCTTTTTCCCGGCTGACCCCTTCGATGATGTTGTAGAGCTCACTAGCCATAAAAGTCAGTTCTCGGTTCCCAGTTCTCAGTTCTCAGTTGCCAGGATTCGCTCTTCCTGAGACCTGAGAACTGAGAACTAGATTTCCGGTACCAGATTCGCTTTCTCTATGTTCCCTAACTCAATCTCAACTTTCGGCGCTTCGCCCTCTTTCGGACGCATCTTCTTCTTCCGCGCCGCGCCCAGATCGAGCAGCAGCCGTCCGTTCTCGAAGCTTTCCAGCTTTCCTTCAAAGTGCCGGTTATTGTTCACCGGCTCCCGCGTCGTCAGCTTCACGCGCTGTCCGCGGAAGCGCTCAAAGTCTGCCGCCTTGGTCAGCTTGCGATCCAGTCCCGGAGAGGAAACCTCCAGCACATACGATCCGCCCGGCACCGCATCTTCAACGTCGACGATCGTCCCAAACTCGCGGCTGAACTTCGAGCAATCCTCGTGCGTCACGCCGTCGGGACGATCTTCATACGGACGATCCGCCGCTGGCACCGCTCCCGGACGGTCGATGAACACGCGAAGCATGCGGTGCTTACCCGCTCCGCAGACCTCCACTTCGACCACTTCCAGCCCGCTCGAGCCTGCCACTCGCTCGGCAATCTGCCGGATCTTGTCCAGATCAAGAGCCATGTTTTCAGCAAGTTGTGTCCAAATCGCCGAGCCAAAGCAGGCCCCAACTAAAAAGTGGGCTTTCGCCCACTGGTGTGCTTCGACAATCCTGACACTACGACACAACAGTATTCGTCCCTAACTATACGCCGCCAGCATGGAAAACACAAACCAGTGCGGGGCCCGTGTAGAGACAGGCGTCCCACCATTCGAGCCGAGCGAACCGGGGGAGAAGCTCGCTAACCAGTATGTATGGGCAGCACACAGTCCGCCAGAATCCTGCCTCGCCTACCAGGCTCCACAGTTACGGAAGTATCTGAAGTAACCTTGCCGTCACCTTGCTCATCGCGCAAACTTCCTTTGATGCACTTTTCCCGCGCCCATCTCGCCATCGCAGTGGGCTCCGCTGGCCTGATCGTGCTGGCGTTCCTCGGCTATCTGTACTGGCTGAGCAACCAGCCGCCGGTTCTGGCGCGCTCCGAGGAACGCGACCCGCTCACCCAGATGCCGGTCAGCATCACCATGAATCCCTTTCGCGATCGCACTATCGAACGCACCGCCAATCGCTTTATCTCCGAGATGCGCGACGGCAATTGCCGCAAACTTCTAGCCCCATGGGAAAAGGATTACCGCAAGAAGCGCGCCGACTTCCTTTGTAACTCCGAAGTCCAGCATCCGCTGATTTCCTGGAACCTGGTGGAATGGGAAGACGTGCCGCCGCTCGTGATTCTGCACTACAAGGGCCAGCGTTACAGCAGCCCCAGCCGGGACGCAACTTACAAGGATCTGTTCTCAGTAACCGAAGAAAAAAAAGATCCCGGCTGGACGGTCACGAAGTACGACGCGCTTTACTGACTTAGTCTTGGAACCCGTCGGCACACTTTGCATCTCGGAAGTAAAGCGCCTTTCCTAACAACTGACGACTGACGACCGGGCAACTCCCCCTACGGCCTGCTAAACTTTCCGCATGCAAGCACTCGTCATCACTCGTTTCGGCGGTCCCGAGGTTCTCGAATTGCAGCAGGTTCCCGACGCGCACCCCGCGCCGGAGCAGTTACTGGTGAAAGTGGAAGCGGGCGGCCTGAACTTTGCCGATCTGCTCACCGCGCGCGGCGGATACGCCGGCACTCCCAAGCCGCCGCTCACCGCCGGCCGCGAATTCGCGGGCATCGAAGAACCGAGCGGACGCCGTGTCATGGGCTACACGCAGTGGGCCGCCTTCGCAGAAAAAACCGTGGCCCAGCGCAACTTGCTCTGGCCCGTCCCGGAAAATTGGACCGCCGAACAGGGAGCCGCTTTCCCCGTAAATTTCTTTACCGCCTACTTCGCCTACTGGAAGGCCGGTTTGCTAGTCCAGCCCAGCGCCCAGCCCAACGTCCAGCCTGGCGCGCGCGTCCTGATTCATGCCGTCGCCGGCGGAGTCGGCACCGCGGCCGTACAAATCGGAAAACTTCTCGGCATCGAAATGTACGGAACGTCTTCTTCTGACGACAAGCTGGCGCGAGTGCGCGAACTCGGGCTGCAACACGGCATCAACTACAAACAGCGCGATTATGTCGAGGCGATCAAAGATCTGACGGGCGGCGTAGGCGTCGACGCGGTTTTCGAGATGCTCGGCGGCGAGCATGTCGCCAAAAGCGTCAAATGCGTGCGCGACTTCGGACGCGTCATCGTCTACGGCGCCGCCACCGGCGAAACTCCGCAACTCGACACCCGCTTGCTCTACGCGAAAGGCGCAAGCGTCCACGGACTCTGGTTGTCGTATCTCAGCGCGAACCGCCCGCTCATGGCATCCGCATGGAAGCAGCTTTCCGAATGGCTGGCGGCCGGAAAACTTCATCCTGTGATCGGAAAAGTTTTCCCGCTGGAGCAGGCGCGTGAGGCCTACACGCTCATGCAGCAAGGCAAGAACTACGGCAAGATTGTTTTGAAGATCAGTTAGCAACGACTGAATGGCCTCTATAGATTTGTCATCCCGAGGGAGCGAGGGATCCGCAACTCCTCTACATAACCCGAAGTCAAGACAAAACATCTACACCCTGTTAGCCCGCGACCTGCACGACTCTGCTAACCGGGCCAGCGTCCGCACGTCCAATACGCATATTCGCAAAAAACGGTTAGCAAAGAAAAAATAAAATCGGGAACTTACTCAAACGGAGTTTCGTATCCTGTAGCGAACCAACGTGGCGTGGACGAAAACAAAGTTCGATCCATTTAAAAGAATTTTCAGGGTGACGGGACTGGCTCACGCGTGGTTTTGGCGGCCCTGCGTGAGCACAGTCCGGCAAAGAGAACGAGTTTGAGGCCCGCGTCTTTTTGCGTCACCCTGACAGGCGCATTGTAGGACTTTCCTGGAAAAAGGCAAGCCCTCGGTCACACCACCACCAGCCGCCCCTAACCTCCCGGCCAGGAACCGGGTAGAAAGTGGAGGAGCAAATGAAACTGAATCATCTGGCGCTGAATCACGTGGCAAAGACTGTGGTGCTCGGGCTGGCGGTGCTGCTCGCATCGAGCGCTTTCGCGAGTGACAAGGGTTCGCTGCAGGTGCGGGAGGCGATCGAAATCAACGGCCAGCAACTTGCCCCCGGCAGCTATCAACTGCGCTGGGACGGAACCGGATCGAACGTCGAGGTCAGCATCATGCAGGGCAAGAAGGAAGTGGCGAAGACTACGGCGAAAGTCGTCGCCCTCTCCAAAGCCTACGACTACGACGCGGCAGTCCTGGACCACGCCAGCGGCAAGACAACGGTTTCCGAATTGCGCTTCGCCGGTAAGAAGTACGCCCTAGCCATCGGCGCAACCGACAAAGCCGAAATGAATGTAGGCTCCAGCAAGTAACTGACTAACTCCCGGAAAAACGCAAGGGAGCACTCCGGTGCTCCCTTTGGTTTCTCGTTCTAACTATTACCGGTACCGTCATTTCGTCGGCCCAATCGGAGTGTCTTGGTCCACATAGGCGATCAGCGGAGTTCCAGCCTTGATGTCAACGTTCTTCCCGTGCTTGATGAGTCCAATCGGTCCGAATAGCACCGTCAAAGCAACCGTCGTGCCTTCTTTTCCCTCGCCTTCCTTGCCCTTGCTTCCGCGAAGTCTCACTCGCTCGTCGCCGGCCTTCAGGTGTTCCAGGCGCATGTTCAGTTCACCGGCCTTTCCCATCATTCCGGCTTTCTTGGCGTTGGTAACCGTTCCCGTCGCTTTCGCTCCAGCCTTAACCACCACCACATCGCCCACTTTCAGGTCTTCGTCAAGGATCAAATTGACCGGGTCGCCTTCGGCGGCGGTTTTCGAACTCAAATCGTCGGCGAATTTGAGCTTAACGTCGGTGCCTTCCTTCAGAATCAACTTGACGGCAGGCACATCTGGCACGGCTGGCGCAACTGGCGCGGCAGCTGCAACTGGCGCGGCAGCTGCAACTGGCGCGGCAGGCGCTACTGCGGCAGGCGCATCTTGGCCGAACGCGAGCGCCAGCGAAAAACTCAGAAGGAGTAAGAGAAGTACTACACTTGATAGCCTCATGGCATTGCGTCCTTTCGTGGGTCACCGAGGGCGAGCGCTTGCCGCGCGCCTTCTGCAAACATTCATCAAACTTTGAACGGATCGAACAGAGCCCGGGATGCGAGCCTGAATACGAGGAAGATCTTTCTTTAAGGGGCTCATGCCATTGTCGGACTGGGGCGAGAGTTTGTCAAGGAAAGGTGCAGAATGCCTTTAGCGACGAAATACCACGAGAGGATTTCGTGCTCCCTCCTAATAACTCTATCTCAACCGCTGCCATCAGTACTTAGGCATCTTCGGATCAATCCGGTCCGCCCAAGCCAAAATTCCGCCGGTCAAGTTATAAACCTTGGTAAATCCCGCGCGCCGCAGGAAGCTAACCGCCTTCGCGCTGCGTCCGCCCATCTTACAATGGGCCACGATCTCGCGGCTGGTATCGAGTTCGTTCACGCGCTTCGCTAAGTCGCCCAGCGGAATGAGATATCCCTTCAGGTTGCAGATCTGGTATTCGTGCGGCTCACGCACATCGAGAATGAACACGTCGGCCTTCGCGTCTAACTTCTTCTTCAACGCCTCCACCGAAATTGCCGGCACGTCGTTTCCAGCGGGCTCTTCCTGACCGCGGATGCCGCAGAACTGATCATAGTCAATCAGTTCGGTGATCGTCCGGTGGGTGCCGCAGACCGGGCAATCCGGATTCTTGCGCAGCTTCAGTTCGCGGAACTTCATGCCGAGCGCATCGACCAGCAGCAATCGTCCGGCGAGCGAATCGCCTTGCCCGAGAATCAGCTTGATGGTCTCGGTCGCTTGGATCACGCCGATCAGCCCGGGCAGAATGCCGAGCACTCCGCCTTCGGCGCACGAAGGCACCAGGCCGGGCGGCGGCGGCTCGGGATAGAGACAGCGATAACATGGTCCGTCTTCGGTCGCGAACACACTAGCCTGGCCCTCAAAACGAAAAATGGAACCGTACACATTGGGCTTGCCCGTGAGCACGCAAGCGTCGTTGACCAGGTAGCGCGTGGGAAAATTGTCGGTACCGTCGGCGACGATGTCGAACTCGCGAAATAACTCCAGCGCGTTGGCGCTGGTCAGTTTCGTCTCGAACATCCGCAGGTTCAGGAACGGATTGAGCGCCTTCAGTTTGTCGGCGGCGGAGTCGAGCTTCTTGCGGCCAACGTCGTTGGTGGTGTGAATGATCTGGCGTTGCAGGTTGGTGTAGTCCACGACGTCGAAGTCCACAATGCCGAGCGTGCCGACGCCCGCGGCCCCGAGATAAAGTGCGAGCGGCGAACCGAGTCCGCCCGCTCCAATGCACAGGACTTTCGCGGCCTTCAGCTTCTGCTGCCCGTCCATGCCCACCTCGGGCATGATCAGATGGCGCGAGTAGCGCAGGATTTCGTCGTTGCTTAAAACGGCTTCGGGTTTGGCTTCTGCCAGGGTGGCCATAACGTCCTTTTAAAATTTCAATCCGTTTGACGGCGAGCTAGATCGCGAAATAGAGACAGCGGCGACAGCGCGCGGAGCGGAGGGCAACCGCCGCCCGCAATCGACGGCACAATGGAAATGGTATCACCGTCTTTCAGCACGGTTGCTTCTTTTTGCAGGTAGCGCATGTCTTCATCGTTGACGTAGACGTTGACGAACGCGCGCAGTTTGCCATCCTCTGTGTAGAGGTGGCGCTTCAGGTCGGGATGCTGCTCGACCAGGCCGGCAAGGGCCTCGCCCACGGTCTTTCCGGGGACATGGACCGAGGCCTGTTTCCCCGAGTATTGGCGAAGTGGAGACGGAATTTGGATCTGGGGCATAGAAACAAGATGCTATGGTACGGGCGAAAGATGCAAGTCGAAGGGCACTAATGCAGCACCGCCGTTCTGCCGATCTGACCACTAGGACGGTGTCTCGGATGTCTGAACTGGTTCGCGGGGTGGAATTGGATTCCGTGAAGGTAGCTTTCGCCCGCTGTCGCATTTGCGACGAGCAAATGCAGGAGGCGAAACTCATTCAGTCCTCACTGCTGCCCACGACCCTGCTCTGCGACGAGTCCGTCGAGTTCGCGTTCCGCTTCATTCCGTTGTCCGACGTGGGGGGCGACTTTGCCGACGTCTTCCGCTTGCCGGACGGCTGCATCGGCATCTACCTCGGAGACGTGGTCGGCAAGGGCCTGCCGGCGGCCATGTACGGCGCGCTCGTGATTGGAACCCTGCGCGGGATTCACAAGACCGGAACGGACACCGCGCAGGTTCTTGCCCGGTTGAACGAGCGCCTGATGCAGCGCTCCATCAATGACCGCTTCTGCTGCACCTTGTACGCCCTTTTCAACCCTGCCACGCGGGAACTCATCTTCTCTAATGCCGGGATGCCATTGCCCCTGCTCGCCTCCGGAGCCGCGTGCCGGCAATTGGGCGAGGGCGGATTACCCTCGGGAATGTTTCCGAGCTCCATTTACGGACGGCATGTCGTACAACTGAGCCCGGGAGACTGCGTTCTGTTTGCCACCGACGGTCTTCATGAATTGCACAACGGGGAGGGAGTCGAGCTCTACACTGCCCAAATGGAGGAAATCTGGGCACAATGCCAGCACAAATCGGCAAGCGAATCGCTGGACTTCGCTTTCGACCGCCTGCTGGCCTTCTCCGATGGCAGCCCGCCGCTCGACGATATTACGGCGATCGTGCTGAAAGTGCTGCCCTAGCGGGCTGCGGAAAAAGTCGATCTCGCACTTGATTTTGGGTGGCGCAGCGGTTCACCGCTGCGATAACTGCTTGTTTTCAGAGTCGGCTTTAGCCGCTGCGGTGAGACTGAGACGTGGGAAGTACTTTTTCCGCAGCCTGCTAGCCCATGGTCATGACACTTCGGTCTTCTCGTCCACGAATTTCTTGTCGTCCTCGTCCGTCCCCACCAGCTCGAACGAATTCGTAATCGTCGCCTTGCCCTTCTCGACGCTCGTGATCACGTAGGAACAGCCGAACCAGTGGGCTTCCGCCAGGTCGGTGGGCGACCATTGCGCGGGGTGGTCGGGATGGGAGTGATAAAAGCCGACGATCTCCTCATCGCGCTCGCGGCCTTCGCGCTGGATGCGAACGAGATCCCTGGGATCGATATTGTAGCGGTTGTGTGGCGAGTCCGCGCGCGTATTGCCGCAGCGGGCAACGCGCGAGACGGTCTTGGAACCATCGCCGTCGAAGTGCCCGAGCAGCACACCGCAGCACTCGTGGGGATAGGTTTCCTCTCCGTGCTGACGAAGGGAGGCGTAGGCAGATTGAGAGAGCCGAATCATTGAGTCATTGAATCACTTAGTCATTACATCAGTGATTCAATCGCTCAATGACTCAATCCTAGCCTTCATGCCAGAAGCGCTCGCTCAGATATTTTTCGCCAGAGTCGCAGAGGATGGTGACGATGGTGGCGCGCTGATCTGTTTTCAGGCGCTCGGCAACTTGCAGGCTGCCCACCACGGCCGCCGCGGCGGAGACTCCGACGAGCAGTCCTAGTTCACGCGCCAAACGGCGGGCCATGGCGTGCGCGTCTTCGGTCGCGATCTCCAGATTCTGGTCGGCGAGCGACGGATCGTAAATCCGCGGCACGATCGCCGAGGGCAGGTGCTTCGCGCCTTCGATGCCATGGAACGCGGAGTCGGGTTGCAGCGAGATGCAGCGGATCTTTGGGTTTAACTCTTTCAATCGACGCGTGGTGCCGACGAAGGTTCCGGTGGTGCCGAGCATGGCGACAAAGTGCGTGATACGTCCTTCGGTTTGCTGCCAGATTTCGTTCGCGGTGGTCTGGTAATGCGCGCGCCAATTGGCGTCGTTGGAATACTGATCGGCGTAGAAGTAAAGATCGGGATGGCGCTCGGCGAGCTGGCGCGCCATCTTGAGGGCGCCGTCGGAGCCCTCGGCGGGGTCGGTGTAGATGATATTTGCGCCGTATGCCTGTAGAATTCGTTTTCGCTCGGGAGAAGCATTCTCCGGCACGCAGAGGGTGACGGGGAATCCGAGAGCGGCGCCCAGCATGGCGTAAGCGATGCCGGTGTTACCGCTGGTGGAATCGAGCAGAGTTTTTCCAGGAGCGAGTTTGCCCGAGCGGCGCGCTTCGGTCACAATGCTGGCGGCAGCCCGATCTTTGACCGATCCGCCGGGGTTGTACCATTCGGCTTTGCCTAAAAGCTGTACTCTCGCTGGATGTCCATTCGCCGCCTGTACGCAGTAAAGATCGCGCACAAGCGCGTCCAGCGGCAACAGCGGCGTGTTGCCGATGCCCGCGAGCACAGCCTCTCCTTTGAGGCCAGACGCGGCGTTACCCTGCGACGGCGATGGCGTGGAGCCCGAAGGAGCTGGTTTCATTGCGTGTAGTGGCCCTTGTGACTAGAGTAATGTGCCCGCAATCTTAAAAAGGTATATCTATACTAACGTTGTTGGATTCACTACGTCATTAGATTTGCCGCGAGCAGTTTTGGTTCCATCGAAACCGTGCAAGCCGCATCTAATCTGACAAGACGAGAATTGAGTTCATAATGGCAGCGAAAGTCGAACAACGAACCTACGAAAACGCAGTCAGCTGGCTGCGCGATCATGGCTTTGACCTGATTGAAGCTCCGGGCGCGCAAATCCGCGTGTTCCTGAAGAAGTACAACTGCTCGGCGGCGATCCAGAAGACGGACGACGGCGGCGTGAAAATTTTTGCCTATCCGGGATACATGATCGGCAGCGAAATTTCGAAGCTGGTCAATCGCGGCTATCAGCAGTTTATGAAGACGACGAAGACCGAAGTGCCGGCCACGGCCGACCACCTGAAAGCGCTGCAGCAATTCTCCGAAGAAATGAAAGAAGCGCTGGCGCTGCCCAGCCTTTACAACGAGTCGCTCGGAACCGTCAGCGATTCGTATCACTACGATCGCATCAAGGACCGCGACGAGCCCGTGGTCGAGCGTCCGAAGCGGCCGTGGGAGACGGTAAAAGTAAAGGTAAAGGTAGCTGCGGCGACGAAAAAGAGCCCGGCGTAGGACGCTGTCAGCTTTCAGCCTCCGGGCTTTGCCTCTTGGCTAGCGCTCGGCTTCTGGCTTCCGGCAAGTAAAATGATTGCCGATCGCTCCTCGCTGAGTTCCCTGCTCGATTCCGTCTTCTTTCTTCACTCCGCCCCCTGCCCGTGCTGTCGAGACCTTGAAACTCTGAGACCTTCAAATCTGTCTTCACCGCCCGCGATCCATGGCCTGGTTGGCCAGCCGGTCGGCGGTCTGGTTGTGTTCGCGGAGGGCGTGGCGGATTTCGAAGTGCTCGAGCCGGCGGACCAGTTGCTGCGCCTGATCGTACAGCTTGCGCAGTTCGGGATGACGCACCTTGTAGATGCCTTTCATCTGCCGCACCATCAGCTCGGAATCGCTGATGACCTTGAGCGCTGTGATTTGGTTTTCGGCGGCGTAGCGGAGAGCGGCGAGGAGTCCCTGATATTCGGCGTAGTTATTGGTGTGGAGGCCAAGGTATTCGCTGAGCTCGGCAACCGTGTGGCCGGAGGCGTCCTGAATGGCGACTCCATAACCAGCAGGGCCGGGATTGCCGCGGGCTCCGCCATCAACGTGCGCCGTGTGCGCGGCAGGCGCGGATTTCGGCGCGGGGAAAAGATTGCTGGAGCCGGGAGAGCGCGCAGGCATGGATCGAGTTTACAACGGCAGGTTGGCGGCGTACTTCACGATAAAAGTCCCAGCAGGCTGCGGAAAAACTCCGGTTTTGATTTTGCTTTGAAGGGGCACGGCTTTCAGAGGCTGCGGAAAAACTCGGCGTTGTACTTGATTTTGGGTGGCGCAGCGGTTTACCGCTGCGATAGCTGTCATATTTTCAGTATCGGCTTTAGCCGCTGAGGTCCGACTGTGGTATAGGAGGAACTTTTTCCCGCAAGTTGTGAAGCGCAGGGCTAAGCTGGTTCGTCCCCCCGTTCGTGCCCCTTGGCGACAAGCGAGGTTCGCGCTTATGCTGAAAGTAGATTCGAAAGGCTCAGGTTTCGTTTGCCAATGATTTCGCTTCGCCTCTACATGCTGGCGCTGGCCACGATTGGCCTGGCCGCCGCAAGCTATGCCCTGCTCCGCCGCAAACCCAAATCCGCGAACGAGGTCGAACTCGAACGCCGCACCTGGCTGAATACGGTCGGGCGCATCACCGATGGCACGGTCATTGACGTCCAGGAAATCACGACGGTCGCGGACCGCCCGGCCACCATGCTGATTTACCAGTATGACGTAGCCGGCGTTTCCTATGAGGCCTCCCAGGATGTCACCTATCTGCGGCAGTGGATCAATCTACATTCCTGCCGGCTCGGCCTGCCGACCTCAGTCAAGTACGATTCCCGCAATCCGGGAAATTCCATGGTGATTTCAGAAGGCTGGATGGGGCTAAGACAGTGAGAGCCAGCGGTTTTTCGATCGCCCGATGACCCGGTGACCCGATCCTTCAGACTTTCCCTAACGCCATTGCGACCATGTAAAGAACTTGTGCCGCCGCCAGCCCGATCCAGATTCGCTGACGAATGCGCGAGCGCCGTATGTCGCGCAGCAGATCGCCGGCAGTGGGTGCGATGGCCAGAGCCTCCAGCTTTTCCACCGGCAATGCCACCGGTTGCAGATTGACTGGTCTCACCGCATCGGCCGGCTTCGGCTTGTCGGGATAAAACACCTTCGGCGTGTCCACCACTTCCGACCACAACGGCAGCAGGATCCAGGATTTCGGAATGATATCCAGAATCGGTTTGGCAGTCAGATGGAGGGCCGGCTGCGTTTCCGGCGCCACGCGATCGGCCAAATTCCGCAGCAGCGAGCCCCACCAGAAGTGGCTGAGTTGATCGGTGATGAGTTCACCGACATCGACGGGCCGCGATTCAAGTTCGAGCGCCGGCAGGGTTTCGGGCGAAATCACGTCTCCAATGTTGGTGAACACGGTGCGAAACCAAGGCAGGCGTAGACGCTCCCCGAGCAGCAGGCCGACGTCCAAAGGGCGTGAAGTGAGTGCGAGAGGGGGTAATTTCGCCGGCGCGAACGTATCGCGAAGATTGCCAACCAGCGACCTCCAGAGCGGCTGCGTCAGGCTCGGCGGCGGCAGCAAATCCAGTGGAATCTCCAGCTGTGCCGCTGTCGACTGCGGGTCCGGCTCCCAGGCTTCAGCGGCATTTGAGCGGTAAGACATGAGAGTTTAGGATACCCCAGAGGGGCTCGGCAGCGCTATCTTCGATAGCCCAGCCCCTAGTTGCCGGGCGTCTGACTTGTCTTTACTGGAAAAAGATGCGCAATGCAACGACGCGGCGGCCGCTCCCATCACCCGAACCCTCACTACCCTTAGTACATGCACTTTGATGCCGTTGAGGACAGGTCCGCACTGAAGCACAATCCAAAAAGCAGGATTTCGAGAGGGATCCGCAATGGAGAGACTGGCTTGAGCACCGACGCACCAGCGGCCGCCAAAGCTCACCGGCAGCTGCGGCGTTTCTCCCGTTATCGCTTCGACGCGCGCGTCCAGGTGTCGGTGTTTCGCGAAGGCCGGATGACCACTTGTTGGGGCCGAACCAGCGAACTCGGCGAGGACGGCATCGGGGCGACTCTTTGCGCCGCGTTGCGGGTCGGCGAAGTTGTTTCCCTGGAGTTTCCCATCCCCAGCGCGCCTCACGTCATGAAGGTGCGAGCCGCGGTGCGTTATAGCGAAGGACTACACTGCGGCTTCGAGTTTCTGGTCGTTACCGAGGAGCAGAAGCTGATGCTGCGCCAGGTCTGCGTCGTGTTGGCTAACGCCTCCTGAGTCTTTCTGCGTTGGCCCATTAACCTCCATTACTGGCGTAACTATCAGCAAATAGCCCAGCCCGCATACCATCTCACTATCCCCCGTGCATACTGGGAAAGGACTGTATGGGTGAGAAAATCGTCCCGGCAGAAGCTTCGACCAAGCTGCCGGTGGTGAAGGCGCTGGACGATGTTCTTGAGCACAGTGCGCCGCCGATCTCCACCCTAACCCCCGCTCCAGTCCCGGCCAATTCGCCCACGAACAGCAATGCCGCCGAAGTCCCATCCACAGTGGAGAGAGCTTACTACGAACAGATTATCGAGACCGCGCCGGAAGCGATCAGCATTGTCAACCAGGAACTGAACATTTTGCGCGTCAACGCGGAGTTCACCCGCCTGTTCGGCTTTACCGCAGCCGAGGCTGCAGGAAGACGGCTCGACCTGCTCATCGTGCCGCCCGATCGCTATGCCGAAACCGCGTGGATCACAGAGACCATCAAGACTCAAAATAAACTCTCCCTGGAGACTCGCCGCCAGCGAAAAGACGGCTCCTTGGTCGAGGTGCTGCTCTCCACCTCGCCCGTGACCGTGGACGGCGTAAGAGTTGGATCCTACGCCTCCTACCGCGACATCACCGAGCAAAAGCGCACCGAGGACTTGAACGCGGCCCTGTACGCCATCGCGGCGCGCAGCCAGTCAGCCGAGGATCTGCAACAATTTTTCGCCGCGCATGCACAATATCGTCGGCCAGTTGATGAATGCGCGCAACCTTTACATCGCGCTCTACGATCCCCAGTCTCAGTTGTTGAGCTTTCCCTACTTCGTCGACGAACAAGACGAGATCCCCGCCCCCAAGCCTCTGGGTCGCGGCCTGACCGAGTACGTCCTGCGAACCGGCGAACCCCTCCTCGCGACACCGGAAGTCTTCGAGGAACTGGTACGGTGCGGCGAAGCGGAATTGATCGGTGCTCCGTCGGTGGACTGGCTGGGTGTTCCCCTGAAGAGTGGCACCACCTGCTTTGGCGCCCTGGTCGTCCAGAACTACAGCGAGAACGTCCGCTTCGGAGAGCGCGACCGTGAGATTCTGAAATTTGTTTCCCAGCAACTGGCTGCGGCCATCGAGCACAAGCGCTATGAAGAAGCGCTCCGCCGCTCCGAGGCCCGTTCCCGTTCTCTGATCTTGAGTGCGGCCTTCGGCATTTGCCGCTGCACACTCGGCGGCAGATTCCTCGACGTGAATCCGGCGCTCATCACCATGCTCGGGCATGAATCGGTCGAAGATCTTCTGCAGCTCAATGCGCGCCGCGAAGTCTTCGTCAATCCCGAGGAGTTGGACCGGCTCGCCGAGGACTATCGCACCACCGGAAGCCGGAATGGGGTGGAAGTGCAGTGGAAACGCAAAGACGGGCGCGTCATCGTCGTGCGCCTCAGCGGCTGCGCCGCCACCATCAGCGATGAACCCGAGGAAGTACTGGAGTTGATCGCCGAAGATATCACCGACCGCCGTCAGCTCGAAGAGCAGCTCCGCCAGGCCCAAAAAATGGATGCCGTCGGCCGCCTCGCCGGCGGCGTCGCCCACGACTTCAACAACCTTCTGATGGTCATTAACGGATACACCGAGGTGTTGCTCGAGCAGTTGGAAAAGGGCAGCGCCATGCACCAGAAGGTTCAGTCCATCCAGCAGGCCGCCGACCGCGCCGCCACCCTCACCCGCCAGTTGCTGGCCTTCAGCCGCAAGCAGCTCCTCGAACTCAAGGTGATCGACGTCAACACCGTCATCGCTGACATGGAGCGCCTGCTGCGCCCCTTGATCGGCGAAAACATCGAATTGGTGACCCGCCTCTCCACCCAAACCGGACACACGCGCGCCGATACCAGCCAGCTCGAGCAGGTCCTCATGAATCTGGTCGTCAATGCCAAAGATGCCATGCCCGAAGGCGGCAAGCTCACTTTGCAGAGTTCCGACGTTACCGTGCGCGCCAACTTCAGCGAACAACGTTTTATCCAGCCCGGACGCTATGCCGTGATCTCGGTTACCGATACCGGCCAGGGCATGGACAAGGAAACCCAGTCCCGCATCTTTGAGCCGTTTTTTACCACCAAGGAAAAAGGAAAAGGCACCGGCCTCGGCCTTTCCACCGTCTACGGCATCGTCAAGCAAAGCAATGGATACGTGTTCGCCCAAAGCGAGCTCGGAACCGGCACAACTTTCCACGTTTACTTGCCGCGCGTGGAAGATCCCGCCGAAGAGGTGAGCCCGGCCAAGTCCCAGCAGAACGAAGCCGGCGGCTGCGAAACCGTCTTGCTGGTCGAAGACGAGGAGTCCGTGCGCGAACTCGTGCGTCTAACCCTCGCCTCTCGCGGCTACAAAGTCCTCGAAGCCGAAAATGGCGAGGGCGGTCTGCGCATCGCCGAGACCTGCAAAGAACCCATCGATATCCTCATCACCGACGTCGTCATGCCCGGTATCGGCGGGCGTGAACTGGCAAAGAAGCTGCTCGCACTGCGTCCCGGCATCAGCGTGCTCTATCTTTCGGGCTACACAGAAGATACCGTCATCACCCATGGCGCGCTCGGTCCGGGCACCGCGTTTCTGCAGAAACCCTTCACCCTGCAGAGTCTGGCCGAGAAAGTCCGCGAGGTCCTGCGCTCCCGATCCGCACCCAAGTCCACTCAAAAGTCAATCGCGAAATCGGCGTCGAACTAACTTCGCTGCCGGTTACGGCTCTGACCTCGCTGCCGGTTACGGCTCTACAGATTGCCGACAAACTCAAGTTCGTATCAGGGCATCGCTTTAACAGCTTGCGGAAAAAACCGGCGCTGCCCTTGCTTTTGGGTGGCGCAGCGGTTTACCGCTGGGGTAACTGCCTTGTCTTGAATTCGGCTTTGCCGCTGAGGGCACGGCTCCCGATCAGGAATTACTTTTTCAGCAAGTTGTTTGACGATGCCGTAAGTTCTTTGAATTGAGATGCTCCTTTAGGGGCTGTGCGCCGAAAACCGAGTTTTTCAGCAATCTGTCTAGCCCTCGTTCCAGCGCTTGCAACTTTTTCCGCGTCCCAGCGTCCTATACGTAGCTGGGTAATGAAGTGTGGGCTTTCGGCATCGGACCTGTCTGCCCGTGCGTACTTCAATCGGGCTGAACCTTAATCGGGGTGAATCATGTGTGGTGAACCATGCTGATCGGGAAACCTTCTGCGATTCCGTCTTCTGAAATTACACCCAAAGCGGCCTATCTGAACCGGCGCAATTTCCTCGCGGGCGCAGCGCTCGCCGGCGCGGCTGCTGTCACCGGCGTCGCCTTCCGTGATCTTGCCGATCTTGTCGACCCACCGCTCACCGCACACGCCAGCGCCAAGATTGATGGCCTCCAGAAAAGCCCCTTCAGCACGACGGAAAAGGAAACGCCCTATAAGGATGTCACCAACTACAACAATTTCTACGAATTCTCCACCGACAAATACGAGCCTGCCGGCCTGGCAAAGAATTTCAAGACCCGTCCTTGGACGGTGACCATCGACGGCGACGTCAAGAAAAAACAGGTGCTCGACGTCGACACCATCATCAAGATGGCTGCTCCCGAAGAGCGCATCTATCGTCATCGCTGTGTCGAGGGCTGGTCCATCGTCGTCCCCTGGGTTGGATTTTCCCTGAGCGAATTGATCAAGCGTGCCGACCCCTTGCCCAAAGCAAAGTATGTCGAGTTCACCACCTTGTACGATCCCAAACAAATGCCGGGCCAGCGCACCAACGTGTTGCAGTGGCCGTACGTCGAAGGTCTTCGCATGGACGAGGCCATGCATCCCCTCGCCCTGCTCTGTTTCGGCATGTACGGCGAGGAACTCCCGAATCAAGACGGCGCCCCGCTCCGCGTCGTGATTCCATGGAAGTACGGATTCAAAAGCGCCAAGTCGATCGTCCGCTTCCGTTTCACCGGAAGCCAGCCCTTGAACAGCTGGCAGCTGGCCAATTCCCACGAATACGGTTTCTATTCGAACGTGAATCCCAACGTCGACCATCCTCGTTGGAGCCAAGCCAAGGAACGCCGCCTCGGTGAATTCTTCAAGCGGCCGACCCTGATGTTCAACGGTTACGACCAGGTGGCAAGCCTGTATTCCGGCATGGACCTGAAGAAAGACTTCTAGCATTGCTCGCGTAGGGACGGACGCATTCGTCCGTCCAGCCGAGCGCAGCTCGGCAGTTGCCCGCAGCCAAGGCAAATCCCGTTTGCGATAGATTACGCATTGACTCGAGTGCAGAATTAAGAATGAAATTGCGCCTCACCAAAATCGCGCTCTTCCTGGCCGCCCTCATCCCGCTAGCTCGCCTCGCCTGGAAGGGGTTTCATGACGGCCTGGGCGCCAATCCCATCGAGGTCATCACCCACTCTACCGGCGACTGGACGCTGATCCTCGTTCTCACCACCCTCTCGATCACGCCCCTCCGCCGCATCACCCGCCAATACTGGCTGATCGGCCTCCGCCGCATGATCGGACTATTCGCCTTCTTCTACGGAACCCTGCACTTTCTGACCTACATCTGGCTCGATAAGTTTTTCGATGTCCATGAAATGTTGAAAGACATCGCCAAGCGCCGCTTCATCACCGTAGGCTTCTCCGCCTTCGTCCTCATGATTCCCCTGGCCCTGACCTCGACATCATGGTCGATTCGCCGCTTGGGCGGAAAGAACTGGCAGCGCTTGCACCGCCTCATCTATCTCACGGCAATTCTGGGGGTGGTGCATTACACCTGGCTGGTGAAGGCCGATCGCCGCAAGCCCATCGAGTACGGCATCGTGCTCGGCGTCCTGCTCGCCTACCGCGTGGGAGTCTGGGCGTTCGAAAAGAGCAAGCCGCCCGCCCTTCCAGCCCCGGCCCGAAGGCGGGTGGAAGTCGAGTAGAGACGCGGCTTGCCGCGTCTCCGCAGGCTCCTGAAAACTAAGGTCTTGTATCAGGGCATCGCTTTGCAGTTCGCGGAAAAACTCGGGTTTCGTATCAGGGCATCGCCTTAGCGATGCCAGTAGTCCTTCGAAATCAAACGCCCCTTTTAGGGGCTGGGCCGCGCTCTCCGACGCTTTCCGCTCCCGCTGAGGCAGCCCTCAGCCATTTTCTTTACCGAAACTTTATTTTAGAATCCGGGTTACCGCATCCTAAGCATTAAAGACAGGAGAGTCTATGAATCCCTTTGCCTCCACCAAGTGTGCCGGACGCCTGCTCATGGCTCTGACGGCGATCGCAAGCATTCTTTTGCTAGCCAGCTGCGGCTCCAGCGGCAGCAGTGCGCCCGCGCCCAACGGCGAAGGCTTCAACAACAGCAATCTGAAAGGCACCTACGTTTTATCCATATCGGGTACGGACTTCCACCCCAGTTCGAACACAGGGTCTTTTTTTTCATTCGTGGGAACCATAACGGCCGATGGCAACGGCAATATCACGGGAGGCACGGTTGACATCAACGACGCCAACCTCGGTGGCACTGGCGTGTTTCTCGCACAACCCGTCCTCAAGACCACATACTCAGTCAGTTCAGACGGTCGTGGCACCGCGCACCTTCCGACTGCGGAGGGAAATTTTGGCCTTGATTTTGTTCTGACCTCAAGCACTCACGGGCTGATCACCCGTTTCGACCAATTCGGGAGCGGCAGCGGCACCCTTGACCTGCAGGGCAGCGCCTCCCAAAGCTCGCTGGGGTCTCTTGCCTTCTCTCTTGCTGGTTCTGACACGATTGGAAATCCCCTTGGCACGGTAGGCGCGTTTACGCTGAATTCCTCCGGGGCCATTACCTCCGGCACTCAGGATTTCAACGACAACGGCGTTTCCACAGTGTCAGGATCTACAGGCACTCCCCTCACTGGGTCGGTGGTTTTGAGCTCAGGTACATTTGGAACGGCTGTGCTTACCACGTCCAGCATTTTTGGCTCGCTTGGCTTTCACGTCTGGGTGATCGACTCAAGCCACCTGAAACTCATCGAGACCGATCCTGCCAGTTCGGGATATGCTCTCTCGGGCGATGCCTTTACACAACTGACCTCCTTTACCGGCGGTCAGTTGGTCTACACAATTCTTGGTGTCGACTCTAGCCTTGTGGATCCCGTTGCCGCCGGTGGCTACGCAACCACGGACGCCCAGGGCAACCTCAGCAACCTCCTTGAAGATTACAACGACGCGGGCACCCCCAACACATTGCAAAACCTTAGCGGGAGCTGCCTTACCTTTGTTGCGGGACGGTGCCAACTAAACTTGCCCACCTTCAGCAACGGCACCACACAGGATTTCCAGTTTGCCGCTTACCCATCCAGCGGCGGAGTCCAGTTGCTGGAGATCGATGGTCACGGACTAACGCAGGGTGCGGCTTTCGCCCAAACCGAGACGTCATTCGCTGCCTCAACCGGCTATGGGCTGAATCTTTCCGGCGTAAATGTCAGCCCCTGTTTCAATAATTCCGCGGCCGAGGTCGACACCATTGCCCAGTTCCATGCCGGCACTCCCGACACCAGTTCCACCGGCTCCGTGAACATGAACGGCATAGTGGACGAAAATGACCTTTCCTGTCAGTTGAATTTCGGCGGTGGCTTGGGCGGTGTCTACGTTCCGGATTCAACTCCGGACGGCCGCGGCTCGATCTCCGCCTTGACCCCCGGAACGCTCATCGGCGGATTAACCCTGCAGTACTACGCGGTCGACGGCTCAACCATGCTCTTTATCGAGGTCGACAGCAGTCAGGTCGCGGTGGGGACATTCGAGGCGCAGAGTTCAAACGCCTCCGCAGGAGTGGCGCAGTCACATATGGCAATCGTGCACCCAGCCGTCCGGGCGCACGGAGCCTTGCTGCGCAAGTAAACTCCACGGATCGGCATCATCCAATGGAGCGACGGGCGTCTCAATAGAGCGACGGGCGTCTCGCCCGTCCCGCCGGGCGGCATCCCTCTGGCCGGGCGGCGACGCCCGGCTCTCCACCAGCAAGGTCACACGGCGCGCTCCTACAAGGCCGCACCGACGACCCCAGATCCCAGGCCGCGCCCCTTATGTGTTCGATATTCCTCAGATCAAGATGATCTAAGTTGCTACATTGAATAACGTTGGGGTGGCAGATTGACCGCCCCGACGATCTGTGCCCAGCGCAAGGCAGACGGCGATCCCTTTTCGTTGATTCCGCTGACCTCTAACCTCTGACTTCGCCCGGTACCCGTACCCGTATCGTGTGCGGAACGGCGCGTAGCTTTGCCAGCAACTGCTCATCGCAATCCTGATTGATGTCGTAAATCGCATAGCCAAGCGGTCCGCGAGTATCCAGCACTTGCCGATCGATATTGATCCCGCGATCCGCCAGAATGTCGTTTATCGCCCGCAAGATTCCCGGCACATTGTGGTGCATGTGGGTCAGCCGGTGCGATCCCGGCGCATGTTCCAGATGGCATTGCGGCAGGTTCACGCTCAGCTGCGAATTGCCGCTCCTGAAATAATCGATCATCCGCGCGGAAACAAACTGGCCGATATTCTGCTGCGCCTCCTCCGTGCTCCCGCCGATATGCGGAGTCAAAATCACATTCGGCAGCCCTTGCAGCGGGCTGGAAAAGGCGCCGCCACTCTCCGGTTCATGGGGAAACACATCCACCGCCGCTCCGGCCAGCTTCCCGCTTTTTAAATGCCGCGCGAGCCCCTCATGGTCCACCACAAACCCGCGGCTCAAATTCATCAGGCACGCGCCATCTTTCATCAGGCTGATCTCATCTTCGTCAAACAAATTCTGATTCTGCGGCTTGCCATCGACGTGCAGCGTGATCACATCCGAAATCTCCAGCAACTCGCGGAAGCTCACCGCGCGGGCATTTCCTCGCGCCAGCACGTGCGCGACATCATGAAACACCACGCGCATGCCCAGCGCCTCCGCCAGATCCGATACTTGCGACCCAATCTTCCCGTAGCCTACAATCCCCAGCGTCAGCCCGCGCACTTCGTGCGATCCCGCCGACGACTTGTTCCACACCCCGCCATGCAGTCGCGTGCTCGCCTCAAACGTCCGCCGCATCAGCAGGATGATCTCCCCCATCGCCAACTCGGCCACCGACCGGCTGTTCGAATGCGGGTCGTTAAACACCCCAATCCCGCGTTCGCTCGAGGCCGCGCGGTCGATCTTGTCCACACCAATGCAGAACGCCCCCACCGATACCAGCTCAGGCACCGCATCCAAGACCGCCGCCGTGATGCGCGTCTTCGAACGCACTCCCAGAATTGACGTCCCGCGCACCTTCTCGATCAGTTCATGCTCGTCGAGCGCCCGCTTCAGCGACTCCACCTCGAACCCCGCTTCTTCAAACTGCGAAGCCGCCACCCCACTGATATTCTCCAGCAATAAAACCTTCAAAGATCCTCCCGGAACTCGGTCAAAGTAAGCTTGAATTATCGCTTCTGAATTATAGAGACAATCCGAGTAGCGCGGGCGTTACGGTCTTTAGTCAGAGCCCGGGTCAGAGCCCGAGTCAGAGCCCGGGATTCCTCTGTGTCCATGATCGAATCCCCCCCCCCCGAATTCTCCGCAAGTGGTAAAACTATAAGGGCTGAAACGGGCATGCGTGAGCGCTGAATCTTTCTGCTCTGCCCGGTCATCTTTAGTGCATCGGAGGAAAACGAAAATGGCTACTGCTTTGGAGGAAAGGAAAATGGCGCACGAACTGCCCCCCCTGCCGTACGACTACACGGCGCTCGAACCCACCATCGACGAAAAGACGATGCATCTGCATCACGACATGCATCACGCCGCCTACGTCAAGAACCTGAACGCGGCCCTGGACAAGCATCCTGAACTGCACAAGAAAAGCGCGGAAGATCTGATCCGCGACCTGAACGCCATCCCCGAAGACATCCGCGGCGCCGTCCGCAACAACGGCGGTGGCCACGTCAACCACACCATGTTCTGGAAGATCATGAAGCCCAAGGGCGGAGGCGATCCCACCGGTCCCATCGCCGAAGTAATCAAGAAGACCTTCGGCGACTTCAAAACATTTCAGGAAAAATTCAACGCCGCCGGCGTAGGCCAGTTCGGCAGCGGATGGGTGTGGCTGGCGGGAGACGCAAAAGGCGAAATGAAAATCCTCTCCACCCCCAATCAGGACAATCCAATCTCCCAAGGCCTCCATCCCATTTTCGGCAACGACGTCTGGGAGCACGCCTACTACCTCAAATACAACAACCGCCGCCCCGAATACCTGCAAGCCTGGTGGAACGTAGTCAACTGGGAAGAAATCAACAAGCGTTACCAGTCGTCGCTAAAGAAGTAAGCGCTGGCTCGTGGAGGGATGGGCGTCCCCGCCCGTCCCACCCGGGCGCAGCTCCCTGCCGGTGACGACTCAACTCTCAAAAAAATCCCTGATCTCCTTCCAATACTTCCGAACAATAAGATCCGTGCTCAAATGCCCGCCCCGCCGCAACAATTTCAATTTCACGCCCGTAGCCCGCGCAAATTTCTGAACCGACCGATAAGGAATGTAAGGATCGTCGTGCGCATGAAACATCATCACCTTAGACGAAGTAACTTCCGCCGCGTGATAAGCGGGGTTATAAAACTCCCCACCGCTCAGCTTCTTCCAATTCCGATCCGATAGCGGTACCCATTCCCAAACGCCTCGCGAATATACGCAGCGTAACTCGGATTCGAAGTCTCTTTTTTCTCCTCGCGCGGAAGAATGGCCCAATCCACCACCGGACAATTGGCAACCACTTTCTTAACGCGAGAATCAAGCGAAGCAAGAATCGCCGCCGCACCGCCGAAACTCCCGCCAATCACAAACACTTCATTCACCGCCAGACGAAACCGCCGCCCAAACGCCAGCTCCCGAAACTCCGTCGCCAGCCCGCCAACCACGTCGAGAATGTCCAGGTGCGGAGATCGTGCCAGAAACTCCCCGCCACTCTCCCACGCTCCCCGATAGCGCGGATAGAACACCCAGAATCCTTTCCCAGAGAGAAATTCAGCCAACGGCTGTTTGCGCGGAATCGAAGGCATCCCGTCGCACAAGATAATCGCCCGTTGCGTTTTCCCAGGTCGGGTCGGAGCCAGGAATTCAGTCACCACATCGCGTTTGAATCTAGTCCTGAACATACTTTTCGCAGTTCTTCGCCTTTCTGATCAAGCAAGGTTTCAAAGTTGTGAGGTTTCAACGAAGCATCAATAGCACAGGCGATCAGAATTTTTGAAACCTTGAATCCCTGAAACTTTGCAACCTTGCTTTTAGTAAAACCTGTGCACTCGATGTGCAAATCCCAGTCGCCGTGCAGGGCAGCGTCCAAAACAATTTTCCGCGCTCCGCTCAAACCCCGCCGCTCGTGCGCCAAGCGCAATTGCCTGCGATCAAAGCGTGATCCGGATTCATCCCATCCAATACGCAACCCGGAATTCCACCGTTGCACAATTCTTATGTAATTGACCCGCTCTCTTTCTGCGCGTACAGTCGCTCCGCTTGAGACAAGAGTTCGCCGAGCGGCATCGGTGCTCGGACGAAACCTGAAACCAGAAAGCCAGAAACGAACCCCGGCCCAGCCGAGCGGTGAAAGAAAGCATTTATGAATCTCGAAAGCCAATGGACTGTCTACCGCACCCGTTTCCTGGTGCGCGCTCGTCAACTCACTGAACCGCTCGTCTTTACCGACGCTCTCGGCCGCGAACAATCCGGCCGCCCCGGCGATTACCTCGTCGAGTCCTCTGACGGCATGAGACGGATCACCAGCCAGGTTCTTTTCGAAGACATCTACGTGCCTCTCGCACCCACCCAGTTTCGCCCCCCAGCCCCAAGAGTTCAAACTGGCGTCCCAGGCGATGGAGCGCCGCGCGGACTCGCCCGAGCCATAGCCCGTGCCTCGCCCGAAGATCGCATTCGCGCCAGCGCCTGAACAAGGCGAAGTTTCAAGGTTTAAGAGCTTCAGAGTCTTACGGTTCCCTGGCACGCCCCCGGGGTCTTCAGACTTTGAAGCTGAAGCCTTGAAACCTGGCCTCTTTCCCAACTCAATACCCTTACCACTTTCGGGCCACAAGATGTTGCGTTTCCCTCTTGACAGACACCATATACGGGAGTACGTTAAGCATCCCAGAGAACTTTTTGCAGACCCCCATTCAGTTAAGGGGGCCATGACCGCAAAGAAACAGGGGCGAGACTCTAAGCGATGCGCGTCTTCCCCTTTTACGGGAAACCATCCCTCCTGAGTGGATGGAAATCAGCGGTGACTCCCCCCCCGGTCCGGCCGTGCCAGGCGTCCCCTCCGGGGGAATTCATCCAAAAATTAGGTTTTGACTTTGCTTGGAACAGGCGCGCTTTACCCGCGCCGTGAGCTCTTAGAAATCAGATGCCCCTTTAAGGGCTAGACGCCGCACCGCATGAAACCGTGAGCATATTACTCAGATTCGACCGCTTTTTGTCATCATCTAATTAGGAGAAGGAAATGCCCGAAGTGCGCGACCAAATCAAAACTCAAACCGCCGCCAGCAGCCCTAACAAGAAGAAGGCCCTCGGCCTAACCTTCCGCCGCTTTTTCACCAAGCCCGGAGTTTCCCCTTACTCCGAGGTAGAGTGGGAACTCCGCGACGCCCAGATCACCGACTCGCAGGCAGGCGTGATCTTCGAGCAGAAAAATGTCGAGGTCCCCAAAGACTGGTCCATGACCGCGACCAACATTGTCGCCTCGAAATATCTCCACGGACAGATCGGCACCGAGGAGCGCGAAACCGGCGTCCGTCAACTGGTGGCCCGCGTAGCCGAAACCATTCGCGACTGGGGCATGAAAGATGGATACTTCCGCACCAATGAAGACGCCGCCACCTTCCACGACGAACTCGTACACCTGCTCATCCGCCAGCACGTGGCCTTCAACTCGCCTGTCTGGTTCAACGTAGGCTGCGAACGCGTAGAGCCGAAATCCGACGCCAGCAATTGGCACTGGAACTCGACCACCCAGCAAGTGGAATTCGGCGTCACCGGATACACGCGGCCGCAGTGCTCGGCCTGCTTCATCAATTCGGTAAAGGATTCGCTTGATTCCATCCTCACCCTGGCGAAGACTGAAGGCATGCTCTTCAAGTGGGGATCGGGCACCGGCACCAATCTTTCTCCGCTGCGTTCCTCCACCGAAACTCTAAGCGGAGGCGGCACCGCCAGCGGCCCGCTAAGCTTCATGAAAGGTTTCGACGCCTTCGCCGGCGTAATCAAGTCCGGAGGCAAAACCCGCCGCGCCGCCAAGATGGTCATCCTGAACATCGACCATCCCGATATCGTCGACTTCATTGAATGCAAATCGAAAGAAGAGGCGAAGGCGCACGCGCTGGTAGCGCAGGGTTACGACGGATCGCATCCCGATTCCGACGCCTACAGCTCCATCTTCTTCCAGAACGCCAACAACTCCGTCCGCGTAACCGACGATTTCATGGTAGCCGTTATGCGCGACACCGATTTTTCCACGCGAGCCATTGTTGACGGCCGCGTTGTCAACACCTACAAAGCCAAAGATCTGCTGCAGAAAATTTCCGAAGCCACCTGGCACTGCGGCGATCCCGGAATGCAATACGATTCCACCGTCAACCGCTGGCACACTTCGAAAAATACAGCCCGCATCAACGCGAGTAATCCCTGCAGCGAGTACATGTTCCTCGATGACTCCGCCTGCAACCTCGCCAGCCTGAATCTGCTGAAGTTTGCGCCCAACGGCACGTTCGACGTGGAAGCGTATCGTCACGCCGTGGACGTGGTCATCACCGCGCAGGAAATTCTGGTAGACAACGCCGGATACCCCACCGAAATCATAGGCAAGAACTCGCACGACTATCGCCCGCTAGGTCTAGGCTATGCCAACTTAGGAGCGCTCTTGATGGCCGCCGGACTTCCCTACGATTCCGACGCCGGCCGCGACTACGCCGCTTGCGTGACCGCCATCATGTGCGGCGAGGCCTATCTGCAATCGTCACGCATAGCCGAACTCTGCGAACCCTTGGCCCCCATCACCGACACAGTCCAAACACGCTTGGGAGTAACCACCGCCGAAAACATGCCCGGAGCAGCCTGTCCCGGCTGGTACATCAATCGCGAACCCTTCCTGGACGTAATAAGAATGCACCGCGCCAGCGTCAACAACATAAATAAATCTAATGTCCCCGCTTCTCTGTACGAGGCCTCGAAAGCCTGCTGGGACGAAGCTCTAGCCCACGGAGAAAAACACGGCTACCGCAACTCCCAAGTAACCGTCCTAGCTCCAACCGGCACCATCGGCTTCATGATGGACTGTGATACGACGGGGATTGAGCCCGATTTGGCGCTTATCAAGTACAAGAAACTGGTTGGCGGCGGGATGATCAAGATCGTCAACAACAGTGTGCCGGGAGCCCTGTTCAAGCTGGGCTACACGCATGAACAGACGGATGCCATCGTTTCCTACATCGACGCCACCGGAACCATCGAAGGCGCTCCCAATGTTAAGGATGAACATCTGGCCGTGTTCGATTGTTCCTTCAAGCCGGCGAAGGGGACTCGCTCTATTCACTACCTGGGACATCTGAAGATGATGGCGGCGGCGCAGCCTTTTATTTCAGGAGCAATCTCGAAGACGGTGAACCTGCCGAATGCCGCGACGGTGGACGATATTTCCGAGGCCTTCATCCAGGCGTGGAAGTTGGGACTGAAGGCGGTTGCGGTTTATCGCGATGGATGCAAGCAGTCGCAGCCGCTTTCCGCCGCCGGAACCAAAACGGCGAACTCAACCAAGGACGACGCCGCCCGGAACGCAGCCGCCGTGGCGCTCGCCGCCGAGGACAACCTGGAAGCTCCGCCCCGCGCCGTGCGGCACAAGCTGAAAGAAGAGCGCATGTCGGTGACCCACAAATTCAACATCGGAGGCCACGAGGGTTACGTCATCGTCGGCCTCTATCCCGACGGCGAGCCGGGCGAGCTCTTCGTCAAGATGGCCAAGGAAGGCTCAACCGTCTCCGGCTTGATGGACAGCTTCTCGCTGACCACATCCATCGCGCTGCAGCACGGTGTTCCGCTGAAGCTGCTCTGCGAGAAGTTCGCGCACACGCGCTTTGAGCCCAGCGGCTGGTCGAGCCATCCGGAGATCGGCTACGCCAAGTCAATCGTGGATTACATCTTCCGCTGGCTGCACCTGCGCTTTCTGACGGGACAGCAGCAGATGCTCTTCGACAACCTGCGACCCAAGTCCTGGCCCGCAGCGGAGGATGTCGGCGACCTGAACGGCTCTTCTGGTGCGGGTTCTGGGGGTTCCCTGACACCTGAGACCCGAGAGCTGAGACCTGGTTCCATCCACGCGGCTGACGCGCTCGCCGGCATGATCGACATGGGAGACGCTCCCAGTTGCTCGTTCTGCGGCTCCATCATGGTCCGCAACGGCAGTTGCTATAAGTGTATGAACTGCGGGAGCACCAGCGGGTGCAGCTGAGGACAATTTCCGCGGCGGGTGTACATGCAATGTTCCACGTGGAACGTTATGCAGGTAATAATGTACGTACAGTGGGGACCGGATGTGACCCACAGTCGCAATTATCGCTGTTGGGGTGGTTGTAAGTCATTGATAATGCTAAGGGGCGGTTGTGGCTAAATAGCCACAGTAAGGTAGTTATTACACGGTAAGTATTACGCAGCCCATTATTTCTTGGTGGGTGACTGCGGGAGGGTGTTCCCTCCGATGTTGGAGTCCGGCGGCATGGTGTGTTTCTGGACCTTGTGTTCTTGCAAGCGCAGCCGCCGACAAACTGGTGATCGCATGATGCGGCTAGCGCTCTAGCCAACATGATCGACATGGGAGACGCTCCCAGTTGCTCGAACTTCTTGACGAGGCCAGGAGGAACGTTTCCACGTCGCAGGAAAAGGAAGAAGAGCGGCCATCAATATAATTCCCATTAATTGCACAATTTTGAGGTGACTCCGCTCACATCTTTCATCGTCACGAAACGACTACGCTCCGCGAATGGACCGCACGTTTTTCATCACTTCGGTCACCGCGCAACGGAGAGCACTATTCCAGCGCACCGCCGCCGCCGACTTGCTCGTCGATGTCTTTCTCGGCTACCGCGAAATGGGAAAGTATCTGCTTCATGACTTCGCGATCATGCCCGAACACTTCCATGCGCTGATTACGCCTGCGCCCGAGATATCGCTGGAGCGGGCGGTCCAATTCATCAACCTCAGCGATCACCCAAAACCGGCCAGTGATTATCACCTGAAAACCGGCCAACGAGAGTAACGTCCGGGACATTGAATCCCGCGGAGGCTTGTAGGCTCCGTGGGCATGGCCAATGTCTTGAACGAAGAGAAGAAACAACAAGTTTTAGCTCTGGGACGGCTGGGCTGGTCGCTGCGGCGCATCCAGCAAGCGACTAAGATCCGCCGCGAAACCGCCAGCGCCTACCTGAAAGCGGCGGGGATTGCGGTGCGTCTGCCCAGTGGCTGGGGGCGGTGCGAACCAAAACCGGCCAACGAAGTGATCACCGACTTTGGTGCGGCAAAACCGGCCATTGCGGTGATTCCCGATGCCTGCAACCCCAGCCCCAGCCCCAACCCCGAAAACCCTTCCCCTAAGGGAAGATCAAAAACAACTTCAAAACCGGCCCACGAGAACCAGGTGATCACCGACTCTGAAGTGGTCACCGGCCCCAGCGCCTGCGAGCCCTACCGGGAAGCCATCGACTTGGGGCTCAGCCGCGGCCGCAATGCCATGGCCATCTGGCAGGACTTAGTTTCCGAGTACGGCTTCGCCAGCAGCTACCAAAGCGTGCAACGCTTCGTGCGCAAGCGGCGCGGAACGCAAACCCCCGAAGCCCGCGTCGTGATTGTCACCGCGCCCGGCCAGGAGGCACAAGTTGATTACGGCACTGGCCCCATGGTGCGTGATCCCGAGAGCCGTAAGTACCGGCGCACTCGGCTGTTCGTGATGACGCTGGGCTGCAGCCGCAAATCCGTTCGCCTGCTGACCTTCCGCTCCAGTTCGCGCATCTGGGCCGAGTTGCACGAACGAGCCTTTCGCCGGCTGGGCGGCGCCACGCGCATCGTCGTGCTCGACAATCTACGCGAGGGCGTGCTCGTCCCCGACATTTACGATCCCACTCTCAATCCTCTTTATCGCGACGTGCTGGCGCACTACGGCGCAGTCGCCATGCCTTGCCGCATTCAAGATCCTGACCGCAAAGGCAAAGTCGAATCCGGCGTCGGGCACGCCCAGAAAACACCGCTGAAAGGCTTGCGCTTCGAGACTCTGGAAGAAGCCCAAGCTCATCTCGATCACTGGGAGCAACGCTGGGCCGACACGCGCATCCACGGCACCACCAAACGGCAGGTCGCCGCCATGTTTGCCGAAGAGAAACCCACATTGTTACCGCTGCCGCTGGAGCCGTTCCGCTATTACCAGTACGGCGAGCGCATCGTGCATCTCGATGGTTGCGTCGAAGTCGAAGCCGCCTACTACGGCGCTCCGCCAGGCTGGATCGGGCGGGCGCTGCGCGTGCAATGGGATGAGCTGTATGTTCGTCTGCTCGATCCTAAAACCGGGCAACTGCTGCGCGAACACGTGCGCCAGAAGCGCGGTTGGTATCGCATTAAAGAAGAGGACCACCCCAAGCGAACCCCACTGCGCACTTCGCAACTGCTGTGGCGAGCCGGTCGTGCTGGGTCGCACATCGGTGCGCTCTGCGATGCCATCCACCACCAGCAAGGCGAGGTCGGTGTGCGCCGCATTCTCGGCGTTCTCTCCCTAGCCAAGAAGTACGGCACCGCGGCGGTCGATGAAGCCTGCGCCGCTGCGCTCGACATGGGAGTGCAGGAATACCGCTTCGTCCGCCGCTATCTGGAACGCTGCCCCCAAGCCCCACTCAGTTTGCAGCAAGTCGATCCCCTGATCCGCGAGTTAGTCCAGTACCGCGATTTTATTAACTACAGAACCAAGGAGATAGAAGAATGAATCTGATCGAACTCGATCGTGCGCTCAAACAACTTCGCCTGGGTGGAATGGCCGCCGTGCTGGAGGCCCGTCTGCGCCAGGCCCAAACCGAACCGCTCGCCCCCATCGACCTGCTGTCGTGCCTGGTCTCCGACGAACTCGCCTTGCGTGGTGAGCGCCTGCTGGAGCGGCGGAAAAAGCAAGCTCAGTTCCGCGACTCCCAGAAGACTCTCGACAACTTCGACTTCGCTTTCAACAAGAAGATGAATCGCAGCCTGGTCTTCGACCTCTCCACCGGCACCTTCATCTCGCGCCACGAAGATGCCCTGTTTCTCGGCCCACCCGGCACCGGCAAGAGTCACCTGGCACAAGCCATCGGCCAAGCCGCCATCCAACAGGGATACCGCGTGCTCTATCGCGAGACCCACGCCTTGCTCGATGATCTCGCCGAAGCCACGCTCGACGGCACCCGCAAAGAGCACATGGAGTTCCTGGTCACCGTGCCCCTGCTCATCCTCGACGATCTCGGCATGCGCAAGCTGCCGCTCACCGCCGCCGAAGAACTGCTGGAAATCATCATGCGCCGCTACGAGCGGGCCAGCACCATGCTGACCTCAAACCGCCCAGTGGAAGACTGGGGCAAACTGCTGGGAGACGCGGCCGCCGTGAGCGCCATGCTCGACCGTTTACTGCACCACGGTCACGTGCTCAAGTGCGGCCCGCGAAGCTGGCGCACCAAAACCGACTTGCCACCACAGGAGGCGGCAGGATAGAACATTCTCAGTCCTGGACGGCCAATCCCGTTGGCCGGTTTTGAAGTGATAATCGTTGGCCGCTTTTGAAGTGATCACTGAGGATCAAGGGAGGATT
Organism: uncultured Acidobacteriaceae bacterium; assembly: GCA_963779995.1. Classification (GTDB taxonomy): domain Bacteria; phylum Acidobacteriota; class Terriglobia; order Terriglobales; family Acidobacteriaceae; genus Acidiflorens. The sequence goes on from CAVZZY010000010.1 coordinate 112,889, forward strand.
CTCGTTTCGATTGAAGTCGAGTCTGCCAGCCTGGCAGGCGAGTTTTACGAATCATCGAATTCGGGACGATGAGGATTTTGTGCGGCATCGCGAATACATTCGAATGAATCCGGTGCGCGCTGGTCTGGTGCGGAAACAAGAGGACTATCCGCATTCGTCGGCAACCGGACAATTCGCGCTCGATCCCATGCCACGGGGGCTAAAGCCCTCTCTTGATTGCCATCAAACGCCGGCCTAAAGGCCGGCTCTTCCACTAACTCACAAAGAGAAAATCACCACAGGCACGGTGAAAAAATACTTGAGCCCCCTCAAATCAAGGAGCTGGGATTATGCGGCGTTAAGCAAAAGCTACGTCGGATCGCAAGGATGGAAAGATTTCTATCGCGATTTAGCAAAACAGATCAAGAAGAAGCACAAAGACTTCAAAGAAATCAAATAAACGGCCCTGTGCTCCGCCTCCCGCGGCTGTCGAAAGCTGGAACTCCGCGTCTCTGTCCCGGTTGGGCCTTTGCGAACCTTGAGCTGGCGGGTGGGATTGGCACGCGGACAGGAGTGTCCGCGCCACACGGGCTTTTCCCGAGACGGCGTCACGTACCGCCTGAGCTGGAATGGAATGGGGCCGGTAAGACTCGCGAATACATTCGAATGAATCCGGTGCGCGCTGGTCTGGCGCGGAAACAAGAGGACTATCCGCATTCGTCGTCAACCGGACAATTCGCGCTCGATCCCATGCCACGGGGGCTAAAGCCCTCTCCTGATTGCCGCCAAACGCCGGCCTAAAGGCCGGCTCTTCCACCTCCTGATTGCCGCCAAACGCCGGCCTAAAGGCCGGCTCTTCCACTAAAACCGTCGTGGACTTGGTCGTCCTGGGAATGAGACGCCTTCCGGATAAAGCAAGACGAGATTTACGTCGATTTTGCGAACCTTGAGCTGGCGGGTGGGATTGGCACGCGGACAGGAGTGTCCGCGCCACACGGGCTTTTCCTGAGACGGCACCACACTTCTCCTGAGACTGACGCGGTGCGAATAAGAATCCATTTTTTCCTTTCCTTTCCACAGGAAATTTCGCCCCTTCACAGTTTTTACACAGTGGAGGCGCAGTTTTCCGTTGCGTTAATTTTTTCACTGCCGCAAAGTGCTTGCAGTTAAAAGCGTGAGATGTTTTGAATCTGTTCCGACAAGGGTTCAGCGTTGCCGGTGACTTGCCGAGAGTGAATCACCGGGGGAAATTCGGCGCAAATCCAGTGTGCCGGTGCCCGGGCTTCGCGGCCTCCTAAGAAATCCTTCTTCCGAGGAGGATGGAAACGCTGAATCGTAACCCTGAGGCGCAAGCCTCAGGTGGGCGTCGATGCATAGCATTCTTAGGAGTGCAGTTGCGCGATGGTCTTTCGCCCCAGCGAAAGACGGCAGTCAGAACGTCCGCGATAACAATGCGGCCCGGGTGGCTGGCCCAGGCCGCATTTGTTTTTATGGCCCCAGAAGTCTGCGAAAAGACTCTGGTTGCGGGCCGCGGCTCCCCTCGGCGGCTAAAGCCGTTGATGAAAACAGGCCATTGATCGCAGCGGTGAACCGCTGCGCCACCCAAAAACGCAGTTATCGCAGCGGTGAACCGCTGCGCCACCCAAAATCAAGCGCAGCATCGAGTTTTTCCGCAAGTTGTTCAGCGCTGGGAAACGTGGAAGCAATGAGTCAAGTTCCTGAGGGACGGCCAAGTTGTCACTTTGTGGCTGGGGCCACCCCGATGTTCTTCCCCGACTCGGTACCCTCAACGCCTGCTCTGACTGCTTCACGATCGACGATTGCCTGAAACTTTCTCAGCACGTCTTCAGAAAGAGCTGGCTTCCGATACTTGCCGACCAGTTCGTCGACTCGGGTGCGAGCTCGCGTGAAGACGTCGGTCGCTGGTTCCGAGCCGCGCGCGCTGCGATCAATGACCGGCGAGGGGAGATGCTGCTCTTGCCGAAAGCGCGCGCGCGTTTCCTTCAGCTTGAGAAATTCTCCGGAGAGCCCGATTTGCGCGAACATGGCGGTGGCCAGGGTTTCACGGGCAGTTTTCTCGCCGCGAGCTTTCTCGTCGTGAACGTCGCTGTGTACTTCGTCACTACGGACTTCGTTACTACGAACTTCAATGCCTCGCGCCAGCCGGTACGCCGAGGCAATCGACTCGGCATCAATGACAAGCTTTTCGACGCTGAAACAGGCGAGAGATTCGAGCATACCTGCTCCCGAGATCATGTTGATGCCGGCGAGCGCTCCCAGCATCGCGGAGCGGGCACTTTCCGCGCCAGCCTGGGCATCCACCAACTTGGAATCGGTCGCGACCAGGTAACCGTGGGTCGGGAGGCCCAGATGCTTGCCGACTTCGGCGCAGGCCATGTTCAGCATGGCGGTTTCCACCGCGCCCATGGGCGCGCCTCCGGTACGCATGTCGAAGATGGCCGGAGCACCTCCCCAGACTATGGGTGCGCCAGGCGCCGCGAGTTGATGCAGAGTGATGCCGGCCAGCGTTTCGGCAGCATGCTGGGTCACCGAACCGGCCAGCGTCACGGGAGCGGTGCCGCCGGCCAGTGGCATGGAGACGATTTCCGCGGGGACGCCGGCGCGGGCCAGGTCGATCAAATTGTGCGATCCGAACTCCGACCAGTTCAAGGGCGGGGAGGGACATACATCAAAAACCGCCCGCGGTTGCTGGCGCAACTTGTCTGGACCGCCGCTGTCGGCGGCGAGCAGGTCGATCATGCCTTGCAGGCCGGCGGCGGAGAAGGATCCGGTCACGACGGGCTTATCGGAATGCTGCAGGACTATGAGAAGGCGGTAGAGATCGCCGATCGCGCTGGGCGCGCGACTATCACGGCACGCATCGTTACACGCATCGTTGCATGCATCGTTGCAAACGACAGCGGTGGATTGCGCGGCGAACTGCGGCAACGTCTCCGTGACCTGGACGATGCGCACCAAGTCGCGGGTCTCGGACGGCCGCGCTTCCAGCGTGTCGGGATCGAGCATCTGCACGCAGCAGGAGCCGGGATCGAAATGCACGTCGTCGCCGCCGTAGTGAACGGCTTTCTCTCCCTGGCGTTTGTACAGGTAGAAGTCGTGTGGAGCCGATGCCAGGCACTGCCGCACCAGGGCCTCGGGGATATGAGCTACTCCGTCGTTAATTTCAACTCCGATTTCAACTCCCGCCGAATGCAGCAACTCGACCGCTGCCGAGCCCACGCGAACTCCGGGGTTCATGAGCAGTTCGAACGCTTCGCGCAGAATGCGGTTGATAAGTTCGGGACTGAGCAATTGAATTCTCGGTCTCATGCCAGGGCTGTTCTCTTGTTCACATCTTTGTTGTCGACTCTGCCCATCAGATTCTTCGCCAGTTCGAGGGCATCGATGGCATTGCGAGAGTAGCCGTCTGCGCCGATCTCGGCAGCCCACTTCGAGGTGACGGCGGCGCCGCCAATGATTGCTTTTACCCGTGGCCGCAAACCATTCCGATCGAGTGCTTCGATTACGGCTTTCTGGCCGGCCATGGTGGTCGTCAGCAAAGCGGAGACGCCGACGATGTCGGCATCGACTTCTTTGGCCTTGGCGACAAACTGCTCGGGGGTCACGCTGGTACCCAGATCGAAGATCTGAAATCCGCTGGCGGAGAGAATGGTGGCGACCAGATTCTTGCCAATGTCGTGAATATCGCCTCGGGCGGTGCCGAGGACGATCTTGCCCAGAACTTTACACTCGGAGCCGCGCTTCAGCATCTCCGGTTCAAGGATTTTGATGGCTGCCTTCATCGCTTCGGCTGACGCGAGCAGATCGGGAAGAAACATCTCGCCGCAGCCGAATTGATCGCCGGCGAACTTGATCCCCGCTGCAAATCCCTGGTTCACCGCTGCGAGCGGATCGATGCCGTTGGCCAGCGCCTGCTGCGCCAGTGCAGTCGCCGTATCAGGCGCGCCGTCGATGATGCTTTGGCGCATCGCCCCGAAGAATGGATCCGACACAGAGCCTCCCGCCGAGATCGGCCTTGGGATCGAGCCGGTCAAGAACGGAATTTTACTCCGGCTGGGAGTCGGAAGACTGTGATCCGCCGCACATCGCCCTGGGCGCGGACAGGCAGGCAGCCCCTAAAGGGGCGTCCGATTTCGAAGGACTTACGGTATCGCTAAAGCGATACCCTGATACGAAGCCTGCGATGCCCTGATACGAAACGCGAGTTTCTCCGCGCTTGTGAAGCTGTGCCTTCAGTCGGCCGGCATGGGCGCCGGTCCTGCTGCGAGCGCAGGCACTTTTACAGGGGCGGCGGTTTCCGCCGGAACCTCTAGCCACTTGCGCACTTGAGGCAGGGCGCGGCGCATCGCAAGTTCGCCTACGCGGATTAATTCGTCAGCGCGTTTGAAGTCGTCATAGTCAAAACCCGCGACATCGGGCTCGATTACGACGTCGGCCGCGTTTCTCCATAGCGAACTCGTCATGTCCTGCGCGATCGCGAACGACTGCCCGATGACGTCAAAGAAATGCCGGGGCGCGCTCGTCTTCGACCACTGCCCTTTCAGGTGCACGGCCAGGACGCGCTCCGCGCCCATTTCGCGCAGAGGACGCGTCGGCACGGGATGGGAGAGCATGCCATCCACCAGCCAGCGCCCTTGAATCTCTACCGGCAGAAACATTCCCGGATAAGCGCAACTCGCTCGCACCGGGTCGACGATCGAGCCGGAGGAAAAGACCGCTCCTTTGCCAGTGTTGAAGTCGGTTGCAACCACGCTCAGAGGGATGCGTAACTCTTCAAATGTCTGCACCTTCAAGGTACGCGCGAGAAACGAGGTCATGCGGTCGTTGGTGGCGAAGCCGTAGCGCGAGAGCGTCCAGCGCGCGAAGGAGGTGAAGCGAACTTTGTGGGCGATTTCTTCCAGTTCCTCAATGGTGAGCCCGCTGCAATATGTGGCGCCCATGATTGCGCCTACACTGGTGCCCGCAATCATGCGAACCGGGATGCCTTCTTCTTCGAGGACCTTGAGCACGCCAATGTGCGCGAGGCCGCGGGCAAAGCCTCCGCCCAAGGCGACACCAATGGCCGGCATGCGCTTCGCTTCAGCCGCATTCGACCGGCGAGACAGTTCGCGGCCAAAGGCTTGTACAGACCGTATAACCTTCCCCAGACTCTTCATCACATCCCCCAGTTTCCTGGTTTGCCGGGAGCCGCAAACCCCACATCATTGTTGATGTAAGATGCCACGAACTGGTTGCGGGTCACAGTCCACGTTAGTGCCACCGGTAGTTACAAAGAGGATCAGCACTATGTTACCGGACTGTGTTACCGAAAGATGTGACCGCCCGCACGACTATTGCTAACTCCTTTAATCCTCATCATTTGCCGTCCTGGGTGGCCCGGAGAAGGACTGGTTCTCCTGCCCGACGGGACACATGGGTCCTGCAGCGGGTGTCTGGGCTCGCCCTATATTGATGTGCTGGCAAGCGAGCGCGGGCGATAGAATCCAGACTCGCGGGCGACGAAGAAAGCTTAGCGGGTGCGTAAGGAAGTGAGCGGGTGCGCAACGAAGGAGGAAACCCAACGACGGCAAGCTACATTGGCGCCATTGATCAGGGAACGACAAGCTCGCGCTTCATGGTGTTCGATCGGTCCGGACGCATCGTGAGCACAGCTCAAAGCGAGCACGAGCAGATCTATCCCAAACCGGGATGGGTCGAACATGACCCGGAAGAAATTTGGCGCCGCACGCAGGGTGTTATCCGGGAGGCCATGGAAGCTCGCGGGCTGCGGCCGGAAGATCTGGCCGCGATCGGGATCACCAACCAGCGCGAGACTACTGTGGTATGGCACAGGAAAAGTGGAAAGCCGGTTTACAACGCGATTGTGTGGCAAGACACACGGGTGGCTCCCGCGGTCGCCGAGTTTGCTGCGCGCGGCGGACAGGATCGCTATCGCGCCCAGACCGGCCTTCCGCTCGCTACCTATTTCAGTGGCCTCAAGATTCGCTGGATTCTCGAAAGTGTTGCAGGCGCGCGCGCACAGGCTGAAGCCGGCGATCTGCTGTTTGGCAATATCGATACTTTTCTGATCTGGCATCTCACCGGTGGAGCGCAGGGCGGCGTGCACGTGACCGACGTGACCAATGCCAGCCGCACCCAACTGATGAACCTCCGCACGCTGCAGTGGGATCGGGATATATTGAGAGACTTCGGCATTCCGATCCAGATGTTGCCGAAGGTTGTTTCGAGCAGCGAAGTGTACGGCACTGCGAAACTGCCGGCCGTTGCGGGAGTTCCCATCGCCGGCGATCTCGGCGATCAGCAAGCCGCTCTGGTTGGCCAAGCCTGTTTCAAGCCGGGAGAAGCGAAGAATACCTACGGCACCGGCTGCTTTATGCTGATGAATACGGGGGAAAGGGAAGTGTTTTCGAACTTCGGCCTGCTGACTACGCTGGCGTACAAGTTCGGCACGAAGCCGGCATGTTATGCGCTCGAAGGGAGCATCGCAATTACCGGCGCACTGGTGCAATGGCTGCGCGACAACCTCGGACTCATTGAAGAGAGTTCCGACATTGAGGCGCTTGCCCGCACTGTAAATGACAACGGGGGTGTTTACTTCGTTCCCGCCTTCTCCGGCTTGTATGCGCCGTATTGGAAGGACGACGCGCGCGGCGTGATTGCCGGGTTGACCCGCTTCGTGAACAAGGGCCACATCGCCCGCGCCGTGCTGGAGGCGACAGCGTTCCAGGTACGCGAGGTGGTCGATGCCATGGCGAAGGACTCCGGTATTACGCTTGATGTGTTGCGTGCCGACGGCGGAATGGTCGTGAACGATCTGCTGATGCAATTCCAGTCCGACATTCTGGCGAAGCCGGTCGTGCGTCCGATGGTGAAGGAGACAACAGCTCTCGGCGCCGCCTATGCGGCAGGACTGGCGGTCGGCTTTTTTCAGGATACCGATGAACTGGTCGCCAATTGGGCAGTCGATCAGCGGTGGGAGCCGAAGATGGATGAAGAATCTCGTGAGCGGCTTTATCGCTTTTGGAAAAAGGCAGTGACGCGCTCGTTCGACTGGGTGGAATCGACTTAGAGCAGAATCTTTACCACGGGGGACACAGAGGGACACTGAGGAACACAGGGGCAACCATGGTTTCACTGCATGGTTTCCTTGCGAAGAGTGCAGCTATGAATCGAACCGACATGTGGCGCCGTATCGAAGGCCATCCCCAAGCCTGGGACATGATTGTCGTTGGCGGCGGCGCCACTGGCGTTGGTGTTGCTATCGATGCGGCGACGCGCGGCTACGATGTGCTGCTCCTGGAGCAGAGCGACTTCGGCAAAGGCACCTCCAGTCGCAGCACCAAGCTGGCGCATGGCGGCGTGCGCTACCTGGAGCAGGGCAATATCGGGCTGGTCATGGAAGCGCTCAAGGAGCGCGGGCTGCTTCTGCAGAACGCGCCCCATATCGTGCACGATCTGGCTTTCGTCGTGCCGAACTACGATTGGTGGGAGGCTCCATTCTACGGTCTCGGCTTGAAGCTGTATCAACTGCTGGCCGGTAAATACGGTTTTGGTACTTCACGCATTCTCTCCAGAGAAGAGACGCTCGAACATCTGCCAACACTGAAGACGGAAGGCCTGCGCGGCGGCGCCGTTTACTACGACGGGCAATTCGACGACGCCCGGCTGCTCATCCACATGGTGGTCACCGCTTTCGAGCAGGGCGCCACGTTGCTGAACTACGTTGCGGTCACGGGAGTGACGAAAGACGCTCAGGGATTTGTCGATGGTGTCAGCGCCCGCGATGTCGAAACGGGCAATGAATTTCGCGCGACCGCGAAGGTTGTGGTCAACGCGACCGGCGCTTTCAGCGACCTGCTTCGGCTCCGGGCAGAGCCTTCGGCTGCGCCCATGATCGCGCCCAGCCAGGGCATTCATCTGGTGTTCGATTCGAGTTTTCTGCAGGGTGAGAGCGCGGTCATGGTTCCGCACACCAGCGATGGCCGCGTGTTATTCGCGATTCCGTGGCACGGTCACACGCTGGTCGGAACCACCGACACGCCCATTGCCGCAGCCACGCTCGAGCCCGTCGCCACGGAGCAGGAAATCGAATTTATCCTGGCGACCGCCGGGCAATACCTGACGAAAGCACCGACGCGCGACGATGTGTTGAGCGTATTCGCGGGCATCCGGCCGCTGGTGAGTGGTACGGGCGCCGCCAGCGGGGTGGTCAGGACTGCGGCCCTGTCACGCGATCACCTTATCAACATCGACCGCTCGGGCCTGGTCACTGTCTGCGGTGGAAAATGGACGACCTACCGGCATATGGCTGAGGATTGCGTCGATCAGGCGGCAACGCTCGCGCAGTTGCCGGAAAAACCGTGCGCGACGCAGCATCTGCACATCCACGGCTTCACTGATGTTGCGAAGAACGACCCTGCCAAAGAAGACGCGGCGAAACAGCTGGGATCGCTGGCTGTCTACGGGTCGGACGCCTGCGAGATTCGCAAACTCATCGAAACGGACGCCCGGCTCGGCGAACCGCTGCATGCGGCGCTACCCTATGTGAAGGCGGAGGTCATCTGGGCGGCGCGACACGAAATGGCCCGCACCGTGGAAGACGTGCTCGCCAGGCGCACCCGCGCGCTGTTCTTGAATGCACGCGCAGCGCTCGCCATGGCGCCCGCCGTCGCCGACTTGATGGCTTCAGAACTGGGGTGGGACGAGGTTACCCGGGCGAAACAGTTGGCTGCGTTTCGCGACGTTGCTTCGAACTACTTGCTTCGTCCCTGAAAGTTCGTTTCCAGGAACGTGTACGCCAGGAAGGCTGGCGCGAAACGGGCGGATTGTGCTTAAATTTCGCGAGTCATCCACACAATTCACTTTAAGACGAGGGGCTTCATGCACAGGAGACTGCTTTCTTGCTTAATCTGCTTTCTGCTGCTGAATATGTCGAGCGCGGCCGCCAAACGCGCCTTTACCATCGAAGACCTTTACCGCATTCGCGGAATCGAAGACTTGCACGTATCTCCCGACGGCAAAACCGTCCTGTTCACCTTGAAAACGAGCGACTTGGCGAAGGCCACGAGCATCAAGCACATCTGGCTTATGGACGCCGACGGCAAGAACGCGCGCCAGTTTACGTTTGGAGAAAAGGGTGAGTCGTCGCCCGCCTTCTCGCCTGACGGCAAGTGGATCGCCTTCATCAGTTCGCGGGACGGCGATAACAATCTCTACGTCATCTCGGCCAGCGGTGGCGAAGCCCGGCGACTCAGCAACATTTCCACTGGTGCCTCCGACCCGCTCTGGTCGCCGGACGGGAAATGGATTGCGTTTTCGAGCGACGTCTATCCGGAATGCGGCGCCGACGATGCCTGCAACAAGAAGATCAGCGAGCGCTGGAGCAAGGGCCCGCTGCATGCCCACCTGGCCGATGCGCTGCTCTATCGCCACTGGACGCAATGGAAAGACGGTAAGCGCACCCACGTCCTGCTGGCCGACGTTGCCAATGGAGCGGTGCGCGATCTGACGCCGGGTGACCTCGATTCGCCTCCCTTCCAACTCGAGGGAGCCTTGCGCTACGATTTCTCCCCGGACAGCACGGAACTCGCGTTCGACTCGAATCATGACCGCGACCTCGCTTCGTCCACCAACAGTGACGTGTGGATCGTCTCGCTCGGCGGCAGTCAGCCGCCGCGCAACATCACGGCTGCGAACCCTGCCTTCGACGGTCATCCGAAATACTCGCCGGACGGAAAATACATCGCCTATCAACTGCAAAAGCAACCCGGCTATGAATCCGACCTCTTTCGCCTGGCCATCTACGATCGCTCCACCGGCGCATCCCGTGTGCTGACCGAGTCCTTCCGGAACTGGGTTGACGCCTTTCAATGGGCCTCAGACTCGAAATCTCTCTACTTCAGCGCTCCGGTCGAAGGCGACAATCCCATCTTCCGGGTGAGCCTCGACTCCAGCTCCATTCAACAAGTGTTAGTGGACCGGACCATCGACTCCTTCGAGATCCCAGATGGCGACAGCCGCATCATCTACATCCGGCGTGCCGTCGGCGACCCGGTCGAATTGTTTGCGGTGGACCTGGCTGGCGGGAAATCGTCGACGCCGCAACGGCTGTCTCACTTCAACGACGCAGTCGCCAATGAGGTGGATCTGCGACCGGCCGAGCGCATGTGGGTAACGGGGGCCGGCGGAGCGAAGATCGAAGTTTTCATTGTCAAGCCCCACGACTTCGATCCGTCGAAGAAGTATCCGCTCATCCTCAACGTGCACGGTGGGCCGCAGTCGCAGTGGCAGGATTCTTTTCGCGGAGACTGGCAGGTTTATCCCGGCTCCGGCTACATCGTCGCTTTTGCCAATCCGCATGGATCCACGGGCTATGGGCAGGATTTTACGGCGGAGATTTCCGGTGACTATGGGGGCAAGGTTTTTGAAGACCTGATGAGGGTCACCGACGAATTGATCAAGCTTCCCTATGTCGACCCCGCACGCACGGGCGCCATGGGCTGGTCCTTCGGCGGCTACATGATGGACTGGTTCGAGGGCCACACCACCCGCTTCAAGGCTATCGCGTCAATGATGGGGCTGTTCGACCTGCGTTCTTTTTACGGCGCAACCGAAGAGTTGTGGTTTCCCGAGTGGGACCTCAAAGGCCAGCCGTGGAACTCGGACCAATACGAAAAGTTCTCCCCTTCCTACTTCGTGAAAAATTTCAAGACGCCCTGCCTCGTGATCTCCGGCGAGCGTGACTATCGCGTCCCCTACACGCAGTCACTGCAGATGTTCACTTCGCTGCAAAAAATGAATGTTCCTTCCAGGCTGATCGTTTATTCCGACGCTGGGCACTGGCCCAGTTGGTATGAAATGGCTCTGTACTACACCGCGCACCTCGAATGGTTTCATCAGTATCTCGGAGGAGATGCGCCACCCTGGTCCACGGAGCAATTCCTGCGCAACGCCGTCTTCGACCCGGCGACGGGTCAACGGCTGAAGTAACACAGCTCGTTCAGAAATCAAAGATGGGTCTATTACCTCGGTTACCTGTTGCTGTGACCTCAAGCAGCCGAGAATAAAGTCCCATGAGACTTTGGTGTCTGATGCTGGCGTTGGTGTGGATGGCCGCGGCCTCGGGGACCGCCCACGCGAAACAGTTTGCGATCGTGGCGGATAGCGCAAACTCCACCACCAATCTCACGAGTGCCGAACTGGTGAAGATCTTCAACGCGCACACTCGCGTCTGGCCGGACGGGAAGCCCATCACAATCGTGCTGCGCGATCCGTCGTCCGCGGACATGCAGCTCATCTTGAGGCGGGTCTTCAATATGACCGCTGACGAGGCGCGCACATTCATTCACACACACGCGGGGATCATTGTGGTGGCAGATTCTGATGATGCCATCCAACGTTTTGTCGCCAACACTCGAGGAGCAATTGGGGTGGTGGATCTCTACTCGCTGACCAAGGATGTGCGGGTGGTGAAAATTGACGGCAAGTTACCTGTCGAGCAGGGCTACTTACTGAGGGGAAACTAGTCATGATTCGAGGAGCGACGATTTCCGGAATGATCCAGATGCTGTTCGCCTTCATTTTGTTGCTTTCCGCCGGAACTGCGGCTGCACAAACCAGCCAGCGAGCGGACGTACTGCCGCTGACGACCAAGTCGGAAGAGGTTCGGCGCCTGGTGGAGAAAGCCTGGGACCTCGACCTTGACCAGGTTCAGCAGGAACAGGCGATTGAGGTGTTGCGGAAAGCGCTCAAGATCGACCCCAATTTCGCCATGGGACACGAGCTTTTGGCGCAGATCAGCCTGGACCCTGCGGAGCAGGTGCGCGAGCAGCAGAAAGCATTTGCTACCCGCGGTCACGCCAGTGTCGCCGAGCGATTGATCGTCGAATGGCTGCAGGACGCCTCCGACCACAAGCTGATTCCGGCCATCACCAAAATGAACGATGTGCTCAGCCGGTATCCCCACGACAAATGGGTTGTCTTTCTGGCGAACTGGTGGTTGACGCAGCAAACGCAGTATGACCGGGCGATTGCGGTCTTTGAGAATTCGGGGCTTGACTCTCCCGGCCTGATGAACAACGTTGCTTACACTTACGCCTACACGCGGCAGTTCGAGAAATCATTTGCGCTGATGGACAAGTACGCCGCGGCGCTGCCCAAGGATCCGAACCCGCAGGATTCCTACGCTGAAATTCTGCGCCTAGCGGGACGGTTCGATCAGGCGATCGAGCACTACCGCGCCGCGCTGGCCCTCGATTCTGGCTTCTATTCGTCACAATTTGGAATCGCGGACACCTACTCGCTGATGGGAGACCAGGTGCGGGCGCGCCAGGAGTACGAAATTGGCTTCAAGAAATTTTCTCTGCCTGAACTGCTCCGTGTTCAATGGCAGACGCGAGAGGCCATCACCTTTGTCCGCGACGGCGACTATGCCGCAGCCGACCGCCTTTTCCAGGCCATTGCCGACGACGCGCATGCCAAGCACATGAGCCAACCGGAAGCTGACGCCTGGCGCCAAATGGCGATGTACCAGCCGCGCCCGAAGCAAGCGATCGCGCTGCTGGCGAAAGCCCAGGCGGCCGTGCAACAAGGCAAGAATGCGATGGCGGCCGCAATTCAGCAAGAATTGGCACAGATCCTGCGCGCCCGTGTTGAAGTCGCGGTTGACACGGGCAACAAAGAAATGAAGGCCTCCACGCTGGCGCAGTTGGCGCGGATGTCGCGGAATTCAAGCGACAAGATTATCGAATCCGCTTACCACGGGGCCGCGGGCGCGGTATTGTTTTCCGACCACAAGTACGCGGATGCCATCGCGCATCTGGAAGAAGACACCAACAATCCATTTTCGTTGCAACTGCTGGCCGAAGCTTACGAAAAGACCGGGGACAGTTCCGAAGCCCACCGCACCAACGAAACGCTAGCTAACTTCAATGATCCGACAGTGGAGCAGGCGCTGGTGGTACCGGCATTCCGCAAGTGCTACCAGGATCCCTCGTGCGACAGCAATTTCAAGGGTGTGTCGCTGAAGAAGTCATTCCCGAGAACGTTCTAAGTCGTACGCTACGACGGATAGCACTTTGAATCTTCGCTCTTCGTTCTTCGTTCTTCGCTCTTCGTTCTTTGCTTTCTGCTTCTGGGTACTTGCTCAGCGGAGCTCTCTCACGGTGGTTAGAGCAGCTTGGTTTTGGAGAGCGGCATCTCGCGGATGCGTTTACCGGTTGCGGCATGAATGGCGTTGTAAAGAGCCGGAGCAAAAGGTGGAACACCGGGCTCTCCAACACCAGCGGGAGGAGCGTCGCTCTCAACGACGTACACGCTTGTATGTTTGGGAGCGCTTCCCATGCGGACGAGCTCATAGTCGCTGAAGTTGCTCTGGTTCACCACCCCGTTTGTGACGGTGATCTCGCTGAGAAGAGCGAGGCTTGCGCCGAAGCTCGCCGCTCCTTCGAACTGGTTGCGGACGTTGTCGGGCGCGACGATAGTTCCGGCGTCGACAGCCGTCCAGACGTTGGGGATTTGCACTTGTCCTTTGCCGTCCACCTCGACTTCAACAACCGTAGCTACGTAGGTCAGGAAGCTGCGGTGTGCCGCGATGCCGAAGCCGTGTCCTTTACCGCGGGGATGCTTTCCCCACCCTGATTTTTCCGCCACGGTCTCGACTACGTGACGCAGCCGAGCGGTATCGAGCGGATAGCGCTTCGCCTCATCCTGCTCTTCGGGCGTGTATTCGAGTGGGACTATACGCGGCGGGCCAATCAACTCCAGCAAGTACTGAACCGAGTCCTGGTTGGCGGCGTTGGCGAGTTCGTCTGCGAAGGAGTGAATGGCAAACGCGTGATAGATATTGGCAACACTGCGAAACCATCCGATGCGCACATGGGCGTCGGCGGGTCCGTTCTCGGCGCGGTGGTTGGGGATGTCGAAGGGAAGGTTGTTCCAGCCCAGGCCCATTTCATCATCGGCGTACTTGGCGTTCACGTCGAAGGTGGAGCCGATGGGCGGGTATACGGTGCGCTGTAGCCAGGCCGTCGGCTTGCCGTCCGGCCCAATCGCCGCCTTCAGATACATGGCGGCGACGGAGTGGAAGAAGTCGAATTGGATGTCGTCTTCACGCGACCAGACAACCTTCACGGGCTTGCCGAGCTGTTTCGAGAGAACCGCTGCTTCCGCCACCTGGTCGGGTTTGGATTTCCGGCCGAAGCCGCCGCCGAGGAGGGTGACGTGACAGGTAACGTCCTCTTTCTTAATGCCGAGTACACCAGCAATCGTTTCTTGCACAGCTTGCGGGTTCTGGGTAGGCGCCCAGGCGAGAACTTTTCCATCGCGGTATTCCGCGACGGCGACTGGCGGCTCCATCGAGGCATGGGCGAGATGCGGAGTGTAGTACCCAGCTTCGACGATCTTGCCGCCCTTGGCAAATTCCGCGTCGACATCGCCAACATTGCGCACAACTTTGCCCGGCTGCCGAGCCGTGGATTCGAGGGTCTTGCGGAATTGACCGGAGTTGTAGACGGAGTTAGGACTCGCGTCCCAGTCGATCTTCAGAGCCTTGCGCCCCTGGAAGGCAGCCCAAGTGTTGTCGGCAATGACGGCGACCCCGCCGAGCGGTTGAAACTGGTGTGGTGGTTTGAAGGGGTTGATGGTAAGCGTCTGCTTCACGCCGCGTACCTTGAGGGCTTGCTTGTCGTCGTAGGACTTGATTTTCTGTCCGAGGACAGGCGGATGCTCGATGGAGGCATACAGCATGCCGGGCATTTTGGCATCCATGCCGAAAGTGGCCTGACCGGTGACGATGTCCGGGAGATCGAAGAGGGCGTTGTCCTTGCCAATGTAGCGCCACTGAGAGCGGTTCTTGAGCGGGACGTCCTCCTTCCTGGGAACCGGGAGTCTGGCGGCGGCAGCGGCGAGTTCACCGTAGCCGAGCTTGCGGGCGCTCGCAGTGTGCACGACGAAGCCCGGTTCAGTGCTGCACTCTTTTTCAGAGACCCCCCACTGTCTGGCGGCCGCAGTGATCAGCATGACGCGAGCGGTGGCGCCGATCTGGCGCATCTGGTCGAAGAAGCTGCGAACGGAGTGCGAGCCGTCGGTATCCTGCTCGCCGTACCTGGGATCGCCGATGGCCTGATCAATCTTCACCTTCGACCAATCGGCGTCGAGTTCGTCGGCGACGACCAGAGGCAGCGCCGTGCGGCTGCCGCAACCCATCTCGGAGCGATGCGCAACGATGGTGATGGTGCCGTTACTCGCGATACCGAGGAAGATATCCGGTTGAAAAACGACCGTGCCCGCACTGGACGCGTCGGCCCAAAGCGGTTCGGGGAGAAGGCGTGCGCCGAGCACAAAAGTCCCAGCAGCGAAAGCACGCTTTAGAAATTTGCGACGGCTGAAGTTTTGGATGTTGATCATGCCAACTCCTTCGCAGCCTGGTGAATCGCCGCCCGAATGCGCTGGTAGGTTCCGCAGCGGCAGAGATTGCCGGACATTGCCTGGTCGATCTCCGGGTCGCTGGGATTGTGATTCTGGTTCAGAAAAGCGATGGCCTGCATGATCTGTCCGGTCTGGCAATATCCGCATTGCGGGACCTTGATTTCCATCCAAGCCTTTTGCACGGGGTGCAGTCCTTTATCGGAGATGCCTTCGATGGTGGTGATGCTCGCGCCGTTCACCTCTTTCATCGCGACCGAGCAGGAACGCACTGCATTACCATTCTGGTGCACGGTGCAGGCTCCGCAGAGAGAGATACCGCAGCCAAACTTGGCGCCGGTGAAACCGGCGATATCGCGCAAGTACCACAGCAAGGGCATTTCGGGATCGCCGTCGTAGGTCGTTTCCGTGCCGTTCACTTTGAAGCGGATCATTTCCCCTCCGCGTTTAAGAGCAGATAGAAGTCTTGAGATTGTCCTATCCTAGTCACCCACAGCGCAAGGTTCAACAGTGTAGCAGGCCCGGGGTGTTCACCAGGAGGCTGCGGTTGCAATCCGTCATCCGCCAAGATACTGTGATTCGTTGGATATAGACCTACTCCGAGAAAAGGTGTTCCGGTGATGCGAATCTGCTCCACTTCTTTTCCGAAGTACTCGCTTGTTATTGCCCTTCTAACTTTGTTGGTTGTTGCCTGCTGCTCTGCCGTGGCAAAGGATGGCGGCGCAGTTTCTTCCGATCCAGCGGCGCCGCGGCGACTCATCACGCAGCCGGTCGATGGGGCACGGCTCACGGTTCTCAATGGCAACACGCATCCTTTGGCGCGCGCGGAGTTCGACCAAGGCACAGCGCCCGCCAGCCTGCCGATGCAACGCATGTTATTGGTGCTGAAGCGCAGTCCCGAACAGGAATCCGCTCTTCGCGCGCTGCTCGACAGCCAGCAGGACAAGGCGTCTCCCAACTACCACAAGTGGATTACTCCCGAGGAGTTTGGCAAGCAGTTCGGGCCCGCCGAGAGCGACGTGCAGGCGGTCACGGCGTGGCTGCAGTCGTGCGGGTTCCAAGTCGCTGCTCTCTCGAAAGGGCGAACCGTGGTCGAGTTTTCCGGTTCCGCCGGCCAGGTGCAGCAGGCGTTTCACACTGCGATCCACAAATACGCAGTCAACGGCGAAGAACACTGGGCCAATGCCAACGATCCCTCGATTCCGGCCGCACTCGCGCCGGTAGTGAAGGGCGTGCTCTCCCTGCATAACTTCCCCAGGCGCTCTTACTCCACGATACTGGGGACGCCGATGCGCGCCAAGCCACGCCAAACCGCGCCCTTGCCCCTGTTCACCTTCACGCAGCAGGAGAACACTTACTACGGTCTCGGTCCCACGGACTTTGCGACGATTTACAACGTGCTCCCGCTGTGGAACGCCGGTATCGACGGCACGGGACAAACCATCGCCATCGTAGGCGAGACGAACATCCATCTCACGGACATAGAGGACTTCCGGAGCCTCTTCGGCTTGCCTGCGAACGATCCTCAGATCATCCTGAACGGCCCCGACCCGGGAGTGGACGGAGATGAGACGGAAGCGTTGCTCGACGTCTCCTGGTCGGGCGCAGTGGCCAAGAATGCCACCATCGACCTGGTCGTTTCCGCGTCGACAGAGACGTCGCTTGGCGTCGATCTTTCCGCGCTCTACATTGTGGACAACAACGTTGCGCCGGTCATGAGCGAGAGCTACGGCGAGTGCGAAGCCAACCTGGGCAATGCCGGCAACGCCTTCTACAACGCGCTCTGGCAGCAGGCGGCGGCGCAAGGCATCACGGTGGTGATCTCGGCGGGCGACGGCGGCTCCGCCGGTTGCGACGACTTCGACACCGAATTGGTGGCGGCGGACGGACTAGCAGTCAGCGGATTCGCTTCCACTCCTTATAACGTTGCGTTAGGCGGCACCGATTTCAACCAGACTCCGGCGACTGCCCCTAATTACTGGAACGCGACCAACGACCCCACCACCGGAGCATCGGCCAAGTCTTATATTCCGGAAACGACATGGAACGATTCCTGCGCCGGCTTTGGCGTTGGCCAGTGTGCCGAGAACAGTAACTTCCTCGACATCGTCAGCGGCAGTGGCGGCCCCAGCAGTTGCTCCTCAGTTGACTACAATGCCGGCGCGTGCTCGGGTTACGGCAAGCCCTCGTGGCAAACCGGCGCCGGCGTGCCCAACGACGGAGTGCGCGATTTGCCGGATGTCTCTCTGTTCGCCAGTAACGGCTTCAACGGCAGCTTCTACATCGTTTGCGAGGCCGATGCGGGCTTCTTTGGTACGCAAGAAACTTGCAGCCTTTCGACCGACACCTTTGTAGGGGTGGGTGGAACCTCGGCCTCGGCTCCGACGTTCGCGGGCATCATGGCGCTGGTCAATCAGAAGATGGCAACGCAGGGATCGAGCCCGCGCCAAGGCAACGCCAATTACGTTCTCTACAAGCTCGCGGCACAGAACGGTGCGAGTTGCAATTCTTCGACGGTGGCGCTGACCGGGAATTCCTGCATTTTTTACGACATCACGCAGGGCAACAATTCGGTGCCATGCGATGCCAACACGCCGAATTGCGGCCCGGCTCCCGCGGGCGGCGGCTATGGAATCCTGGTCGATCCCAACAATCCCGGTAACCCTGCGTGGATCACGACCACGGGGTATGACATGGCGACGGGCTTGGGATCGGTGAACGCCGACAATCTGGTCAACCGGTGGAGCAGTGTCAGCTTCACGCCCAGCACGACTATGCTAACCAATCTCTCTCCGACCAGCGCTACGCATGGGCAGCCGGTCAGCATCAGTGCGACGGTGGCTCCGCAGTCTGGAACGGGCACGCCGACGGGAGCGGTTGCGCTCCAGGCTACGCCGACCGGCAAGAATCTCGGGGTTGGCGTTTTTCCTCTTAACAACGGCATTGCCAGCGGCACGACCACTTTGCTTCCTGGCGGGACTTACAAAGTGACGGCGCACTACGCCGGCGATCCTACCTTCGGCGCCAGCGACTCGGCGGCGATTCAGGTAACCGTCGGAAAGGAAAACAGCCTGACGAAGGAGACGCTGACAGCGTTGAACCCCACAACTTATTCATTCCAGCCGATCGGCAGCACCATACCGTACGGCACGATATTCTTCCTGCGCGGCGACGTGAGCAACGCGGCGGGCACTCCCTGCGCGCCCAATCCGCAACAGACGCAGGTTGGCTGTCCCACGGGGAGCGTGAGTTTTACCAATAACGGAAAGACTCTGGATGCCGGAAGCTACGCTCTCAACAGCCAGGGTTATACCGAAGACCAGACGCTTGCCCCGGAGTTCACGGCATTGGGAAGTTACACCCTTCAGGCACAGTACAGCGGCGACAACAGCTACAACTCGAACACAACCACATTGAACGCGACGGTGACGCAGGGAGTGACTGACACTGAGATCAACATTTCCAACCTTAGCCAGATCTATAACGGGACCACTGTGGTTTATGTCGCCGACTCGGGTCAGTCGTTCAATATCGGCGCGGTCGTATACGCGTGGAGCATTCTCCAGGCTCCCACTGGAGCCATTACCATTCTCGAAAACGGCAATCCGTTATCCGGTACGATTTCGTACACTCCGAGGAACGGAAGCATAAGCGGAAACTACTCCACCGGCATCTTTGAATGGGCCTATCTTGCTGGTTACCCCCCTCCTCTTACCATCGACACGCCGGGGAATTACACCTTCACCGCGTCCTACAGTGGAGATGCCTACTACGTGGGAACGCAGAGCACGTACTCGATCCCCGTCATGGTCGTCGACACGACATTCAATATTTCCACGCCGATAGCGAACGTAACCATCACCGCGCCCGGACAATCCGGCACGGCAACCGTCACGTTGGTCGGGACCGATAACTTCTTTGGCCCTATCAACGTTACTTGCGCGCTGCCCACTGCCATGACGGAAGCTACATGCCCAGCGGCGACCGCGAATCTCAATGGCAGTAGCGTCACGGCACCACTCACCATCACCACCACCGCTCCCCATCAAGTCGGAGCGGCCCGGCGCGCCAGCATGGGGCTGCTAGGCTTCGGGATGCTGGCTGGCGTTTTCCTGTGCACGATGCCGGTTTCGAAGTCCGGAATCCGGCGCCGGAGGCTGCCTCTCGCGCTGTTTCTCCTCGGCTGTGTTGCCTTGATCGCCAGTTGTGGCGGTGGGAGCAGTAGTAGTAGTACTCCGCCTCCACAAATCGACCCCGGAACGCCCGCCGGAACTTACACGGTAACTGTGACCGCAACCTCGACGGGAATCACGCGGACGGGCAGCTTCACCGTCACCGTGCAGTGACTTTTGGCGAAGGGCGACGCACACGCATGAAGAACCGTTCCGATTGCGGGAGTTCTTCCGCAGCCTGATAGAAAAGGTTGGGGCGAGGAGTTCAGTGATCTTTATAGCGCAAACGTCATCGTGAATTCCGCGCGCCGCGCTTCTGGTTGAAGCGTCTTACTATTCTGTCGGGGCTGCGGGCTTGGTGGGCGCCGACGATGGCTCGCTGGGAATCTCCAGTCCCGCTTTGCGGAGGCCATCGATATAATGCTCGACGAGTTCCGGATCGTGGTACCTCCGGAGACCTTCGCGGGCCCATGCGGATATGCCCGGCCGCACCCTTAGCAGATCCCGCAGCTCTTTGCCCGCCGCGTCACGTTCCCCGAGCTGCGCGTAGGCAGCCGCCATGAACAAATGGGTGGCGAAAAAATCCGGAATATTGAATTTGAGTCCGACGCTCACCGCGCCGCGGTAGTCGCCATTGCGGTACGCCTTGTGGAAGAGAGGAAACAAGTACCATCCGGGATGGCGCGGATTGAGTTGCATGGCCCGCTCCACCAGGGCGCAGCCGTGGTCCCAGTCGCCCACGTATGCTATCAAGGTGCCCATGGCACAGAGAGTGGTTGCGCTCATAGGGTTTAGTTCGATGGCCAGTTCCGCCGCAGTTCGGAAGGCCTGAAATTCCTTGCGGAAGAACAGAGCCCTGGCCAGGGCTTGGTGCGCAAGGGCATTTAAAGGTGCGGCGTCGACCGCTCGCTGCGCGGCTTGGAGTGCGCGCCCAACAGAATCGGGGAGCACGTTGTATTCCATGCCGTACTCTTCCGCATACAGACCCGACAGCATGGCCCAGCCATCGGCATAACCCGGCGCCTGTTGAACGGCCCGCTCGATGCAGGTCCGCGCCGCGGCATGCTCTTCGGGAGTTACGCGGTACAAGAAATCAATGCTACGCAGAAACGCCTCATAGGGGCTCAGCTGGTCCGAGGCTTTGCTCCGAACCACTTCGCTCATGCTGCGCGGCAGAACACCGTGCATGTCGGCGACGGTCGAGACGATGCGGGGGACGAGGTCATCCAGCAATTCGAAAACCGCCTCCGGGCTGAAAGTTCGTTCGTAGTTCTCAGCCCACAGATGAGCGCCGGAGACTGTGTCCACGAGTTGCACTGCAAGCCGCAACTTGGTTCCTGCCTGGCGCAGGCTGCCTTCGATCACATAGCGAGCGCCCAGTTCCTTGCCCGCGGTACGCACATCAACCGCCTGATTGGCATAGTGCAGCGTCGAGCCGCGTGCAATCACCCGCAGATAAGAGAAGCGCGACAAGCCAGTCACGACGTCTTCAGACAGTCCGTCGGCCAACGCGGTGAGCTCAGCGTTCCCGCCGCTGTATTTGAAGGGCAGCACGGCCACCCAAAATCCTTCCTCGGCGCGAACCGCGCCCGAGTCTTTGTGATCAACTCGCATGCTGCTGGAATCTGTTGCTTCACCTGGCAGAGCAGTAGGGTCGCTTCTCAGTTTGGGCTCGATCTCCGTCGCCGCAGAATCCGCCGAGCCATACTTCAGGCCGGCCTTCTGCAATCCCTGCAAGAACTGTTCCACCTCATCTTTGTCCGGATCCCACATCCCAATATCCTCACGGACATTTTCAAGGATGAGAAAAGTTGGGCTGTATTTGCGCAGAGACTCAATGGCCGTGCGAGCCTCCTCAAGGCGCCCCAGCATGCCGCACGCGGCGGCAGTCATCAGGTGCATCCAATGGAACTCCGGCATGTTGATCTTCTTGGCGGCTTGCAAGGCTGCTTCATATTCGCGTTTGCGATAGTGATGGTGAAATAAGATGTTGTGATACCAGCCGGGATGATGTTGATTGAGTTCAATCGCTCTTTGCGCCAGAGCCACGCCGCGCTCCCAATCGCCGGAGAACGCAATCATGAGCGCCATAAAAGCCAGCGTGGTGCCGTCCCGCGGGTTGAGCGACATGGCGCGCTCCGCAGTCTCGCGAAAGGCCGTGAAATCGCGACTAAAGAAGTGCACAGCCGCGAGTTCTTTCCAGCCCATCTGGCAGGCCGGATCCATCTTAAGGGCCCGCCAGGCAGCCTCACGCGCGCGCTCCAACGGTTTCTCCCGTGGATTGAACCGATCGAAATACTCCAATTGGTACAGGTTAGAAAGACAGGCCCAGGCCGTGGCGTGGTTGGGCTCGCGTTCCAGCGCCCGTTCCAAGCCGGCGCGGAGCACGGCATGCTCCTGGGGACTGATTTGCTGCATGAAGGCGTAGTAGCGCAAGACAAGTTCGGACGCGCTGAGTTCCTCCACCTTTCGATCTCGCGTGGGGGCGGCCATGGAGCGAACCAGAACTCCATACCCATCCGCGACGGTGGTCACGATGTGGTCGGTGAGGTCGTCCTGAACCTGGAATGTGCCCGCGTCGCTGATTTCGCGGTCATACGCTTCCGCCCAAAGCTGCGTGCCGCTCACGGCGTCCATCAGTTGCGCGCTGAGGCGAATGGCGCGGCCTCTTTTGCGTATGCTCCCCTCGATCACATAGCGCGCGCCTAGTTCACGGCCCACCGTGCGGATGTCAGCTGCGCGCCCTTTGTAAGCCATCGCCGAATTGTGGGCGATGACTTGAAGATACGGAAATCGCGAAAGCCCTGTGGTGACCTCTTCGGCCAGGCCGTCGGCCAGAGCTTCGAGGTCCGCATCGCCGCTCGCCCCCCTGAACGGCAGCACGGCGACCCAGAAACCTTCGCCAGCGCGAACTGCTCCCGAGTCAGCAGTGGGCGCGGCGCGCGATACCGGGGGCGTTGCCGGAGCCAACTTCTGAGACGCCTGTCGTGCCAGATCGCGAAACTCGTTGCTGACGTCGCGCGCCGTCTGCACCCGGTGTCGCGGATCCTTCTCCAGACAGCGGCGGATGATGCGCGCCAGATCGCTGGGCAGATCGGGGCGAAGGTCGGTGACGGACGGTGGAGTATCCCGCAGAATTGCGGAGACCAACTCGGCGGAAGAACTGCCCTCGAAGGGCCGTCGCCCCGTCGCCATCTCGTGGAGCACGATGCCCAGGGAGAAAATGTCGGTGCGATGGTCGAGGGGGCGACCCGAAGTCTGTTCGGGAGACATGTAGGCTGGAGTCCCCATGACCACGCCCACTTGGGTTTGGCTGGCCGAGGTCAGCGTGGCATCGCCGGGATTGGCTGCGCGAACATCTTTTGCCAATCCAAAGTCCAGCACTTTGACGCGGCCTTCGTTCGAGACCATGACATTGGCGGGCTTCAAGTCGCGATGTACGATGCCTTTCTCATGGGCGGCCGCGAGCGCGTCGGCGAGCGCGCTGGCAATTTCGACGATCTGCTCGAGGGGAAGGCCACTAGCGGGGATCAGGCGGTCGAGTGGCTGCCCTTCGACCAACTGCATGGTCAGGAAGTGGACGCCGTCAGATTCCTCCACCGAGTGGATGGTGACGATGTTGGGATGGTCGAGTTGGGCGAGAGCTTTGGCCTCACGACGAAAGCGCGCGAGTCTCTCGGGATCGTGCGCCATTTCGGGGGGCAGCACCTTGAGGGCTATGTCGCGACCGAGTTTCGTGTCGGTGGCGCGATAGACTTCGCCCATGCCACCCGCGCCCAACGGCGACTGGATTTCATACGGTCCGAGCTTTGCACCGGGAGCGAGGGCCATGAGCGGCTGTAATTATAACGTTGGGGCCGTCCGATCCTTTGAGATGGTGATCTTCGATCCGGTTGCCGGGCCATTTCTGGAAAAACCAGGCGGAGGCGGCTGCGCGTCGTTTGAATGTGGTGGCGGCGGTTGGACTCGAACCAACGACCTACGGATTATGAGACCGTCGCTCTAACCACCTGAGCTACACCGCCACGGTGTGTTTACGACAACTTACTAGGATGTGACCGTCGCGCCAGTGCATCCTCATCGCATAGTACGATAGCGCAGACCTGTCGGAGGTCGCATGAGTCGCTATCAGACCGGTCACATTCTTGGGGCGTTCACGTTTGATTCTATCAAACCGAGTCGCGTGACGGACAAGCCAGGCGCGTGTGGCGCGCCGGCTGCGCGCTGAGGATCCGAAGCTGTACTCGGAGAAATCTACGCCGTGAGCCTGAGTGAGGTCCGGTTGGACGGTTTTCAACGAAGCGCTGGGGCTCGCTTGCCCGAGAAACTTAGCCCGGCAGGATCTCCTTAAGCGCCCACTCGATCCTATCGACTTCTTCGCGGATCACTCGGATCGATTGTTGGTTCTTCAAGGGGTGCGCCACCGTAGTGATTCCTTCCACAGCGCCTCGTATTTGGTGATTCCGCGCCCAAATGAAGTTGAGTCTTGCGCTTCTCTCCTTGCGATTCTTGTAAACGCCGCTCACGAACTTAGTGGCCAGCCAGGCAAAAATCAAGCCAAACAGCACCTCAACCGGAATGCGATCGGTGGCGCCGTCAAACTCTGAAAATAACAGTCGATAGACCGCCTCACCCATCCCAAACGCTGCGAACAATACAGTCACCCCGAACAAATATATTTTCAGGCGCTCCATGGGTTGCAAGCGTATGGAGTCGTCGCTTCCGTCACGTGTCTGTACAAAGTTGATGGCCATCCTTCCCCCCTTGCTTTTCATGTTCCGTGTTCACAATCGGCGGTACCAGCGCCAGCCTGTCTGAAATAATAACTTGAAATTCGAGTCATGGGCAGGATTCTCTTTAGCCGACGGCCGCAAACCAGTGCCCCCAGAGCCAAATGCGGAACTTCCCCGCGGGTGTTGTGGATTCCATGCACGGGGGGCGCGCTGATTGAGCCCGGCAGGTGCGGGCCAAAACAAGTGATCCTGGTCACAGAAAACGGAGGTCGCATAGCAGAACATTGAGATTGCGGCGTCGGACGCTCAGAAAAGTGCGAACGGCTTAGTGTGCGCTGCGCCAATCCGCTGCGCGGAGAGGCAGGGAGTACGAGGTGCGTCTCAAGCCGACACGGTTGCGCTGGCTTTCGCAGATTATCTTCTTCTCACTGTTCCTGTTCCTTCTGCTAGGCACGGAGTTCCGCGGATCGCTGCACGCTGGCGGGAGTGAGATCCGGCTACCTTATCCAGTGCAGTTGGTTTTTCAAGTTGATCCGCTGGTGATGCTGTCGAATGCGCTCTCCAGTCGCGCCCTGTACCACGGCCTGTTGTGGAGTTTGGTAGTTCTGATTCCGACGATGTTGCTCGGACGCTTCTTTTGCGGATGGATTTGTCCTCTGGGCTCAATCCACCAGTTCTTCAGCAGCCTGAGATCCGAGCGCAAACGTGGGAAACAACTGGTTGAATCGAACCGGTACAAGCGCTGGCAGACGACGAAGTACTATCTCTTAATTGCGGCCTTAATCGCCGCGGTACTGGGCACAGGGATCGTCGGATGGCTGGACCCTTTCTCGTTTCTGGTGCGCTCGGTCGGCCTATCCATTTTGCCGGGAACGAACTATGCCCTGAACGCCGTGCTGCACGCGATGGAACACAGCAGATCTGCACCGGTGCAGGGGGCGGGCAGCGGGTTGCATTTCGTCTTCGGCTGGCTGCTGCTCAGTTTCAAACAGCCATACTTTCGGCAAGGGGTTTGGCTCGGCCTCGTCTTCATCTTTTTTCTGGCGCTGAATTTTCGCGTGACCCGCTTCTGGTGCCGGGCACTTTGCCCACTGGGCGCTCTGCTCGGGGTCGCATCGCGCTGGTCGATTCTTGGACTGGTCAAGACCCCGGAGAGCTGCGAGGACTGCAATCGCTGCCTGCTGCGCTGCCAGGGCGGCGACGATCCGATCGGCGGAGTTCCGTGGCGTCAACCGGAGTGTCATCTCTGTTTGAACTGTATTGATGAGTGTCCGGAGCACGGCCTGCAGTTCAAGTTTTTTCCCGCCCAAAAGACCATCGGTGTGAGCCTGCAGAGGCGCAAGGTGCTGACCGGATTGGCGGCGGGGGCAGCCGTGGTTCCTCTATTGCGAAGCACGCCCGGATTCGCGGTTGAGCGGCATGAGCGGTTGCTGCGTCCTCCGGGCGCACTAGACGAAGGGTACTTCCTGTCGCGCTGCATACGGTGCGGCGAATGCATGAAGGTCTGCCCCAACAACGCGCTGCAGCCCGCGTTGACCGAAGCGGGTTTGGAAGGTCTCTGGACACCGGTCATGGTGCCGCGGATTGGCTACTGCGAGTCGAGTTGCGTGCTGTGCTCGGAGGTTTGTCCTACCGGCGCAATCTGGGAGATTACGGCAAAAGAAAAGGGCTGGGAGGCGCGGGTCACGAGCGACGCAAAGCCCATCAGTCTTGGGACCGCGTTTTTAGATCGCGGGCGCTGTTTGCCTTGGGCGATGGCAACGCCGTGCATTGTCTGCGAGGAGTGGTGCCTGACCTCGCCCAAGGCGATCTACTTGCAGCCCGCCGAAGTTGCGGATGCGGAAGGCCATCTGCAGCAGGTAAAACAACCGTTGGTTGATCCTCATCTTTGCGTGGGCTGTGGGGCGTGCGAATACGCCTGCCCGGTTCAGGATCGCCCGGCAGTTTACGTGACCAGCATCGGCGAGAGCCGATCGCGAACCAACCAAGTCCTGCTGACGCGAGGCAAGGAGAGGCCGAGGTGAAAGCCCGTGGAGTGCTGCTGGTCATTCTCGGTGTGGCGCTGCTCCTGGACGCCAGTTGCAAACGTCAAGCGGGTACTGAGCAATCATTATTTCCTGTATCCAATCAGGTTGCGGGCTGGGCGAAGACTGGAGATATCCGGACCTTCGAGGCTGCGGACCTGTGGAAGTACATCGACGGCGAGGCGGAACGGTACTTGAAGGCTGGTGTGCAGAGAGTGTCTACGACTGACTACAAGTTCGAGAACAAGGTCGACGCGGTAGTAGACATCTACACCATGGGGAACGCGCCGGGCGCCGAGAAGATTTTCAAAACGGAGCCGTCTGTCGATGTGAGACCGACCCAACTAGGAGACGAGGCACGCTTGTCCAGCCAGAGCCTGGTCTTCTGCAAGGGAGCTTACCTGGTGCGAATCGTTGCCTTTGAGGAATCGCCGGAAACACAGCAGGCACTTTTGCAACTAGGGCAAGGTGTCGAACTACGGCTTGCCAGGCGATGATCGCCAAAGTGCTGTTGGTCACTGAAAAGTCAGGCGGATTGCGGTATAGGTGGCTTGAGTAAGCTCGGAGTTGGTCGTGGGTTCACCGGAGAACCGTTATGCGCACAATGCGCAGCGCCAGTCGGCGGGATTTTTTGAAGAAGTGCGTCACAGGCGCTGCGGTTCTCGGCGCCGGCGGCAGGATGGGAGTGCTTGCGGCAGCAGAAGAAGGAGCGGCGTTCGCGAAATCCAGGGTCGTGATCGCGCGCGATGCCATGCTGCGGGGCACGGGCGCTACGGTGGATTCGCGCCGGATGCTGACGCTTCTGGATCGTGCCATGCAGGTTTTTTTCGACCGCGATAATCCGCACGAGACATGGAAGAAGCTGGTCCGCCCGGGTGAAACGGTGGGGCTGAAAGTGAATGCACTGGGAGGGCGCGGACTCTCAAGCAACCTTCAACTCGTGGAAGCCATTTGCGAGCGCTTGCAGGAGGCCGGAATCGAGGCGAGCGATATTGTGGTCTGGGACCGCGACAGCGACGAACTGGAACACGTTGGATTCCATATAGCGACGGGCGGAAACCAGGTGCAATGCTTCGGCACCGATCGAGTCGATTATGAGCAAGAACTGGTCATGCATGGCAGTGTGGGCAGCCGGTTGTCGAAGATTCTGACGCAACGCTGCGACGTCCTGATCAATGTCCCGGTGCTGAAAGACCATGACGGCGCCGGCGTCAGCATCGCCCTGAAAAACATGTATGGCGTCATTCATAACCCGAACAAGTACCACCCCAACGGCTGCAATCCGTATATCGCAGACTTGAACATGCTGCCGGAAATCAGAACCAAGATGCGATTGACCATCTGCGACGCGACCACGGCCTGCTTCGAAGGCGGCCCCGGATACAAGCCGGGATACAGTTGGAAGAACAATGGCTTGATGGTTTCGCAGGATCCCGTGGCGCTCGACTACACGGGCTGGCAAATCATCGAGCGCAAGCGGGCCGAGAAGGGATTGAAGACGCTGGAAGGAGATAAGAGAGCGCCACACTACATCGCGACCGCCGCCGATGCCCAGCATCGACTGGGCACGAATGATCCCAGGAGAATCGCGGTTGTCGAGGTGTAGGAGTGCGTGATGAGGGTTCAACATGTCGCATGAGTTCAACCGCCGGTCGTTCTTGAGGTGCGCTCTGGCGTCAGGAGCGGCTCTGGGCGTCGGCGAAATTACCCAGCTCCTCATCGCGACTCCCGCGTGGGCCGGTTTCGAAAAGCAGGACGATTCGCGATTCACCGTCGAAGCAAAGTTCTACGAGAAACTTCCCAACAACAAGAAGATCAAGTGCAAGCTGTGTCCGCGCGAATGCACGGTGGGAGATCGGGAACGCGGCTATTGCGGCGTGCGGGAGAATCGCAGCGGAACCTACTACACGCTGGTGCACTCGCGGGTGTGCGCCGCGCACATTGATCCCGTCGAGAAGAAGCCTCTTTTCCACTACCTGCCGGGGACGCTCGCTTTCTCGTTGGCCACGGCGGGCTGCAACGTCAACTGCAAATTTTGCCAGAACTGGGACATCTCCCAGGTGCGTCCGGAGCAGGTTCCCGCCGACTACGCGCCCCCGAAATTAGTCGCCGAACTGGCCAAACAGCGCAACTGTCCGACCATTGCCTACACCTACAGCGAGCCGGTGATCTTCAGCGAGTACCTGATGGATGCAGCCGATGCCGGACACGAAGCGGGCGTCCGCAGCGTGGCCGTGTCGAATGGCTACATGCAGGAAGAGTCGCTGAAGAAAGCGTACGGAAAGATGGACGCGGTGAAGATCGATCTGAAAGCGTTCACCGAGTCCTACTACAAAGATGTAGTCGTGGCCGAGTTAAAGCCGGTATTGGCCTCGCTGGTTACGTTGCGGAAGATGAACAAGTGGACCGAGATCGTGTACCTCGTGGTGCCGACGCTGAACGACAGCGAAGCGGAATTCCAGGGCCTGGCGCGCTGGATCAAGACCAACCTGGGCGTGGATGTGCCGATCCATTTCACGCAATTTCATCCGGAATACCTGTTGAAGAACCTGCCCATCACGCCGGTGCCCACTCTGGAGCGTGCCAAGGCGATCGCCGACGCCGAGGGGCTGCGCTACGTGTATATCGGCAATGTGCCGGGACATCCTGCGCAAAATACTTATTGCCCGAAGTGCCGCCGCATGCTGGTGGAACGCGTGGGGTTCACGGCGAGCCAGATGCTGATCCGCAAGGGCAATTGCCCGTTCTGTCAGCAGCCGATCCCCGGCATTTGGCACGCATGAGAGTGCGAGAGGAGTTTTCGCATGAAGATCAAGATTCGTTCGCAAATCTATTGGCTGGCGGCTCTGCTCGTCGCGATCCTGGCGATCACGGGACTGCGGCACGTCCGTGCTGCCACTCCGCAAAACGTGCGCGAAGCCGCTGTTGCCGGCGGCTTCTATCCCGCCGACCCGAAGACGCTTACGGCGATGATGGATGACATGTTGGCGCATGCCGCTTCGTCTCAGTCGCCTATCAGCGATCCGATCCTCGCTGTGGTTGCGCCGCACGCGGGTTATCAGTACTCCGGCCCTGTCGCTGCCTACACGTACGCGGCGCTGAAAGGGCGCAAGTTTTCGCGCGTGGTCGTGATTGCGCCGTCGCACTACGTGGCCTTTGATTTCACCTCCGTTTACGAGGGCGACGCTTATGCGACGCCGCTTGGTGTAGTCCCGATAGACAAGGCGTTTGCCAAGCAACTCGTGCAGATGAGTCCAACCATCAAATTCTCCAGCCAGGGACATACTCCCACCAAGGAGGGCGCTGAGCATGCGCTCGAGGTGGAGTTGCCGTGGTTGCAGCGGGTGCTGGGCGATTTCGAACTCGTGCCGATCGTCATGGGAGACCAGAGTTATGAAAGCAGCCGCGCGTTGGGGGTGGCGCTGGCAAAGTTGATCCATGGCAGCAGCGACACGCTGATCGTGGCCAGTTCCGATCTGTCGCACTATCACCCCTACGACGACGCTGTGAAGATCGACCATAAAACGCTGAACGCACTGCAGGTGTGGGACTACTTCAGCATGTCGCGGAACTTCGAGGCACGGGTCTGGGAGGCCTGTGGCGGCGCTCCCATCGTAGCCGCAATGATTGCTGCCGAGCGCATGGGAGCGAACCGAGCCTTGGTGCTCAAGTACGCGAATTCAGGCGACACCGCAGGCGATCACTCGCGCGTGGTCGGATACAGTGCAGACGTTTTCTTGAAAACCCAAGGCGGAAAGACGGTGGAGCCGCAATTCTCGCTGAATGGCCAGGAAAAGAACGATCTGCTCGCGCTGGCTCGCAAGTCGGTGGAGTACGCGGTGCACGAGAAAAAGGCGTATGAACCAACCGCGAGCGCAAGCGAAGTGTTGAATCAGGAGCGCGGTGCGTTCGTGACCTTGCGCAAGTCGGGAGAACTGCGGGGTTGCATCGGCTACACCTCCGCGGAGAAACCGCTCTATATGACCGTGCGGGACACGGCCACGCTGGCCGCCCTCCGCGATCCTCGATTCCAGCCGGTGTCCGCTTCGGAGTTGCCGCAGCTCGAATATGAAATCTCGGTGCTCTCACCGCTGCGGCGAGTGCTGGACGTTCGCGAGATCAAGGTTGGGCAGCACGGTTTGCTGATGAAGAACGGCGCTTACGAGGGCCTTTTGCTTCCGCAGGTGCCGGTGGAAGAGAAGTGGGATCGGCAGAAGTTTCTGGAAGAAACCTGCGCCAAAGCCGGTATGCACTCGGGCTGCTGGAAGGATGAGAACACGGACATCTTCATGTTTACAGCGGTGGTATTCGGCGAGAAGCAGCCGCAAACGCAGACGCTCATGCCCGATGCATCTTCGCCTCCAGGCTTACCCGCGCGGCCAGGAGCGCCGGCGCCAGGTTCACCGCCGCACTGAGCCATGCCGTCTTCCAAAAACCAAACACCGGGATGAGGTAGCCGCTCAACAAAAGTGCGCCCGCGCATCCGCCCAGGAGATCGATGGCATAGAGTGCACCTAGCCTTGATCTACCGTTGCTGTCATAAAGGTAGATCTCGGTCGCGATAGGAAATTGATAGCCGCCCAGCATTCCGCAGAGAGCAGCTAACGCAGGGAAGACAAACTGCGCGGCCAACCAGGTTGCCGCAAGCCCAGAAATCTTCGACAGCAGGCTGACCACAAATATCAGCGCAGGACTTGAAAGGGCGAGCAGGAGCTGGGTGGTTGCCATGGTGCGGCCGGGTGGACTAGCGTTGGAACTATTGCTGGAACGAGTGCGGCGGATGCCCAGCCAACTTCCGAAGGCAATGCCTGCCATACACATGGCGATGAGGATCGTGAGCTGGTGGTAAACGTAGCCGTAGATGGACTGGAATGCGAGCAGCAGGAAGATCTGCAGCGCCATCAGCGTGAATCCGGTCGCAGCCATGCAGCTTGCCGCGGCAGAAGGGGCGCGTCTCTCGCGAGCGGGCACAAACGCCAGAAGAACCGCTACAAACAATGTGATGACAAGGACCGCATCGATGACAGTGGTGAAGGCGATGTGCGCGGCGGCGCGGAACCAGCGGGAATAGCCCAACTTGAACTGCGTGCTCCACAGCACAACGTCGAAGTAATAGGCGATTGGCTCGAAATCGCGATTGACTGGCGTCGAGGGCAGCGGCCGAAGTTGTTCGCGAACCTGCTCCATGCGATCGGGCATCATGCGGAAGGGGATGAAGTATTCGCGAACGTACTGTGTTTTCAGATTCCGCTCTTGCAACCTTGCCATCAGCGTTTGCGGATTGTCCGTCAGAACATCGGGTTGCGTAGCGGCGAAGAAGTGGATGGTTTCGCCTGGGATAGCTACAACGTAAGGGAAGACTGTCCGCAGGGTGTGGTGAATGCAGCGCAGGAATTCCGCGAGGTCGAGGCTGATGTAATCCTCCGACGAGCGCAGTTGCAAGGCGAGCAGTCCGCCGGGCGCGAGGCGATCGCGAGCGGAACGAAAGAACTCGGCCGTGTAGAACCGGTTCAACTGCGCGGTCTGCGGGTCGGGCACATTGAGAATGATCACGTCGAATGTGTTGCCAGCGGTCTTGAGATCGTGCCGGAGATAGTTCCGCAGAAAGTAGCGGCCATCCGCGTAGTGCACGTGCACCCGGGGATCCGAGACAACAGGAGCGGACTGCGCGGGGAAGAACTGCCGCGCCACGTCGATGAGCGCGGGATCCAGTTCAACGTAGTCGATCCGCTCGACGGTGGGATGCTTCAGCGCCTGGGCAATGCTGCCGTTCACGCCGCCGCCGATCATTAGAAGCTGCCTCGGCGCCGGGTGCTCCAGCAGCGCGTAGTGGACTGCCTCTTCGGCGGCGTTCTCGTCCGGCGCGCTGGCGAGGATCACGCCGTTGTCATAAATGCTGCGAATGTTGCCGGTTTCCCTATGGCCGGTTTCATTGCCGGTTTGATTTCCAGTCTCATGGCCAGTCTCGATGACCGCGAGATTGCCGTAAATCGAGTCGCGCGATCCTACCAGGCGGAATCCCCGCCACAGGCGCGCCTGCGCGGACCTGTCCAACGACGGCGCAACATATACAAGGAGAGGGATTGTCAGAAGAACGATGGCGAGAAGCGCGGCGGCCACCGTCACGGCCCCAAGCTGCTTGCGGTTCATCCGGAACAACAAGACTGTTGCCATGCAGAGGTTCAGGAGGACGACGACCATCGCGATCTGGAAGGACTCAAGGAAGCGCAGCAACACAATGCTGGCCAGGATGCCTCCGAAGCCGGCACCAGCGGCCTCCAGCAAGTAAGCCGAGCTGGTAGCGACGCGCGCGGAGACGCCGCACTCCTGTTCGTACATTCGGGTCGCAACCACAAAAAGCGTCCCCGCGACCACGCAAAACAGGCTCAGACATGTCAGGGAAGTAAGCAGCATCGGCAGCGGACCCACTAGTTCGCCCGGCACGGTCTGAAAAAAAGATCTGGAGGCGCGCAATGCCCAGATTGTCGGCAGCAGGCTGAGGCCGAGCAGGCATTCGAGCGCGGCGACCGCCGGGCGAGCGTTGTTCCTTCCCAGTGCGAAACGGCTTAGCAAACGGCTGGTCAAACCGCTGCCGGCGGCGGTCCAGAAAAGCCAGGTAGCCAACATAATTCCCAGCGAAATCTCGTTGCCGTTGAAGACGACGATGAGCTCCCGCATGAGAACGATCTGGCCGATGACCGCGCTGAATCCGATCAACGCCAGCGCCGCCCTTACGGCAGAAGCCGGTTGTTCCGCACACGGAATTGTGACGGGCTGCATAGGTGCTGCCACCAGAACGAGATTAGAATTTAGTTGCGCAAAAGCAAAGAGCTCAAAGCAATATGCCGTTGACTGAGGACAGCATACTCAACCGTCGTGAAGCGTTGATCAAACTGCTCCGCCTGGGAGGAGTCGCTGCCGGAACCGCGGGCCTCGGATTCTGGCTGAGGGAACAGAGCCGGCGCCCCGAACCAGAGTTGGCCGTCGATTTGAAGCGCAGGCATACTGTAGCGCTTGATGCGGCTTTGCCCGAGATGGCGGTCATACAGGGAAGTGATCCGGAAGAACTGGTGCGGACTGCGCTCGAAGAACTGGGCGGCATGCATCGCTTCGTCTCCCGCGCTGACGTGGTGTTGGTGAAGCCGAACATCGGCTGGGACCGCACCCCAGAACAGGCGGCTAACACGAATCCTAAGATCGTCGCCGAGATCGTGCGGCAGTGCTGGAACGCAGGGGCGAAGCGGGTCATCGTGACGGACGTTAGCTGTAATGACCCGCGCCGGTGTTTTCAGAGGTCGGGCATTGCCGAGGCAGCGCGGCACGAAGGCGCCGAAGTGATCCTGCCCGATCCCGCGAGATTCAAGGATGTAGACCTGCAGGGGGAAATTCTGCGGGACTGGCCGGTTTTCGATCCCTTCCTGAATGCCGACAAGATCATAAACGTCCCGATCGCCAAACACCACAGCCTGACCGGCACGACTCTGGGGATGAAGAACTGGTACGGCATTCTGGGTGGGCCCCGCCATCAGTTGCACCAGAAGATCAACGAAAGCCTGGTCGACCTCGCCGATTTTATTCGTCCGACTCTTACCCTCATCGATTGCTATCGCGTGCTCATCCGGAACGGCCCGACTGGCGGCAATCTTGACGATGTCCTGCTCAAGAAGACGCTGGTGGCTGGAACTGATCCGGTGGCGCTCGACGCTTTCGTGGCGAAGGCCTACTGGAATCTGGAAGTTTCCTCTCTGCCCTATTTGAAAATGGCGTCCCAGCGCGGCTTAGGAACCTATGAGTTCGGGAAAATCCGGACACGCGTAAGAAGCATTGCATGAGAAAGAACGAAAAAGATAGCGCCCAGAGCTCAGCACTAAGTACGCAGTGGACAGAGGGCGATGGAATGGAGTGTCAAACCGCATGGCTCCATGCGAAACTGGGCGCATGAATGTCATCGCTGTGATTCCGGCGCGGCTGGCTTCGACGCGCCTTCCCCGCAAGATGCTGCGCGAGATCGCTGGCGTTCCGTTGCTGGCCCGGGTGTATCGGGGAGTGCGGCGGTGTTCGTCGGTTGATCAGGTTATTGTCGCGACGGATTCGGATGAAATCATGCGGTTCTGCGAAGAGCAAGGCTTTGTCGCGCGCATGACTTCGGCGGCGCATCGGTCGGGCACGGAGCGCGTCCATGAAATCGCAAACGCGATTTCTGCGGATGTTTATCTAAACGTTCAGGGCGACGAGCCGTTGACTCGGCCGGAGCATATCGAGAGCTTGATCGCGGTGATGCAAGGAGCGGGGGTCGAGGTGGGGACGCTGAAGACGCCGGCGGCGGAGGTTGACATCGACAATCCGAGCGCGGTGAAGGTGGTGACGGACGCGACCAGGCGGGCGCTGTATTTTTCGCGGGCTACAATTCCGCATGATCGCGATGGCGTGCGCCCGCGATACTACAAACATCTTGGGTTCTATGGCTATCGCAAAGACGCGCTGGATAAGTTTGTGCGCTGGCCGGAGTCGTTGCTGGAGCGCAGCGAGCGACTGGAGCAGTTGCGCTTTTTGGAGAACGGGGTTCCGATTTACGTGGCGGAGACGCCGTTCGACACCGTAGGCGTGGACACAGAAGAGGATGTTCGGAGAGTGGAGGAGATTCTGCGGAGTGGACGCCGCGACCCCAGCGGCTAAAGCCGAATTCAAAACAAGGCGGTTACCGCAGCGGTAAACCGCTGCGCCACCCAAAAGCAAGGGCAGCGCCGGTTTTTCCCGCAAGTTACGAAGCGCTGCGCCACCCAAAATCAAGCACAACTTCTCTGCGCCTTCGCCCAGGCTTCGGCGGCGGCGACTCGCTTGGTGATCGCAGGATGCGAGTGGAGCAACCACTCGACCCAGCGGGCGGGAGTTTTTTCGGCGAGATTCTGCTCGGCCAACTTATTCATCGATGAAATGAAGGGCTCGACGCTAGCCACAGACTCGAAGCAATAGCGGTCGGCCTGCCGCTCGTTGAAGCGGGAGTAGGCGTTGAGCGCGGGCATCAACAAGAACGAGAGTACGGTCGAGACCAGGATCAGTAACGGCAGATTGGCGAAATCGTGCATGGTCTCGAACATGTTGCGGCGCTCCACGGCGTAACGCAGAACTTCATTGGCCAGCCAGAAGCCGAAGAATGTGATTCCCGCCTGCACGAAAATACTTTTCAGAATGTGGCGGTGGACGTGGTGGCCGAGTTCGTGCGCGAGCACGGCTTCAATTTCGTCGTCGGAATAGTGGTCGAGTAAAGTGTCGGCGAGAATGATGCGGCGGGTCGCGCCGAGTCCGGTCAGCGCGGCGTTGGCCTTCTTGCTTTTCTCGGAAAGATGCCACTTATAGACGCCACGCACGCGGGTACCGGCGCGCTCGCTCAGAACAATCAGGCGGCGCTTGAGTTCCTCGTTTTGCAGCGGCTCGAATTTGTAAAAAATTGGAAAAAGCACAACCGGCGCGAGTTGCGCGAGCAGGACAAAGAGTCCGAGGAAAACAACCCACGCGATCACCCACCAGTGCTGCGGGGTCTGGCGCATCAGCGTGTAGAGCAGTTCGACCACGATCGTGGCCATGACCAGGCCGATCAGAAAGCTCTTGCATTCGTCCCAGAGCCAGGAGCGGAATCTCTGGTTGGAAAGGTTATAGCGGTGCTCGAGCCGGAAACCGTAGTAGTCGAGCGGAGTTCCGAGCAGTTTGCTGATCAGCAGCAGCATCAGGACATAAAGGAAAACGGCGAGCGAGTAATTCTGCGAAGCGCCACGTTCCGCCAGATCGCGGAGCGTCCCGGTCCAGCCGGTGGCCAGGAGCACAATGAGCAGCCCCAAGCCGATCGCGAAATCGGCGACGCCCAACCACCGCTTGGTGCGGTTGTAGCGGCGCGATTCCGGAGAATCGGCGAGAACCGTTGTAGTTTTTTTGGCGTCGATCATGCTGAGGTGTTGTCACTATCCTATCGTGTTCGGCGGCTCGTCTGCTCGCGTGGGGACAGCCGACCCCGGGCTGTCCTCGGCGAATTTGACGTTCCGGCTGCGCGCAACGGAGCCGAGCTTCGCTCGGCTGGACAGCCGAAGGCGGCTGTCCCTACGCAAGCCTTACGAAGCGCTCGCCGGATTCAAGAATTTCTTCGACCAATTCGGGCGTGGCCGCTTCAACATAGCAACGCAGCATATTCTCGGTACCGGAGGCCCGAAACAGTACCCAGGCGTCGGCGCCGTTGCCGTGCTTGGGAGCGTCGAGGAAAAACTTCACGCCGTCGCGATCCTCCTTGCGCTGGATGGAATATGCGCCGAGCTTCGTGGTTTGCGGATCGGCGGCGCGGCGGATGGCGCTCGCCTTGAGTTCGTCGGAAATGTGCAGATCGCGCCGGCCGAAGTAGTGCGCGCCGAATTCACGCTGCAGGTCGGCGACCAACTCGCCGAGCGGCTTCCTTTCTTCCGCCATTACATTTGCGAGCAGGAGCGAGTTGAGAATGCCATCGCGTTCCGGGAGAAAGCGGCCGTATCCGATGCCGCCCGATTCTTCTCCGCCGATCAGAATTTCATGCTCCATCATGAGGTCGGCAATGTACTTGAAACCGATCGAGCACTCGCGCAGCTTGCGACCAAACCTGGCAGCGATGCGGTCGATCATGCCGCTGGTGTTGAAAGCGCGCACCACATCCCCCGGCCACTTCTTGTATACCAGCAACCAGTTCAGCAGAACGGCAAAGCACTTGTGCGAATCGACGAAGCTGCCATCTTCTGCCACAGCACCGATGCGGTCGGCATCGCCGTCGGTTACCAGACCGGCGTGGCATTTTTCTTTCACTGCGGTTTCCTGCAGCAGCGCCACGTGCGGCAGGATCGGTTCGGGATTGATGCCCGGGAATAGCGGGTTCACTTCCTGACGGATGGCTACGTAGCGGATACCGTGCGCGTCAAATATTTTCGGAAGAACTCCGCGGCCGGAGCCGTACATGGAGTCGATGGCAAACTTGAAATTCGCGCGGCGGATAAGGTCGAGATCGGCGAACTGCGAAATGGCTTCGACGTACGCAGGCTTCAGGTCCACTTCTTCGATTTTTGCCGCGCGGCCGCTGGGCATCGCTCCGGCTGCTAGTTCGTCTTCGATGGACTTCATGATCGCGGGCGTGGCCGAGCCTCCAAACTTGCCTTTGAACTTCACGCCATTCCAGTTCCACGGATTGTGGCTGGAGGTGACCATGACGCCGCCCGCCGCGCCCGACTTTTTGACGGTGTAGGAAACCGCAGGCGTAGGCACGTAGTCGTTGGCCAGCAGCACGGGGATGCCTGCGCCGGCGATCACTTGAGCGACGGCGCGAGCGACACGGTCCGACAGGAAGCGCGTGTCATAGCCGATAATGACACCGCGAGCGGGATCTTCGTGCTTGAGGACGTAGCTGGCGATTGCGCCCGCCACGCGGCGCACGTTGTCGAAGGTGAAGTCGTCGGCGATGAGACCACGCCAGCCGTCGGTACCGAATTTGATTTGGGTCATGGTCAGTCGTTGGTCGCTAGTCGTTGGTCGTCGGCAGGGGCCGTCTTTGGCCGTTCGCTGTTCGTCGTTCGCAAATGCAGATCCCTCACTTCGTTCGGGATGACAATTCAAAAGAACGTTGCGAACGACTAACGACCGACGACTGACGACCAACGACTTCCTTTTCACACCAATTTTCGCAGTTTCTTCTCATCCAGATGCTTCACCACTTTACCTACATCCTGGGACTGGTCGAGCGTGGTTACGAGCAGGGCGTCTTCGGTCTCGACAATCACCAGGTTGCTCACTCCGACCAGAGCGACAAACTTCCCGGGAGCGTGAACGTAATTATTCTTCGCATTCAGGGCAAAACTGCCCGACGCCGAGACCAGGCTTCCGTCGCCCGGTTTCGCCTCCGCCGCGTGGTGCTCGTGCAGCGCGGTCCAGGAGCCGAGGTCGTTCCATCCGAAGTCGGAGGGCAAACAGAAGATGCGCGACTGGCTTTCCCCCTTAGCCGACCGCGGCTCCAGCACCGCATAGTCGATGCTGATGTTTTCACACTTCGGGTAGAGCTTGCGAAAAGTGTCCGCGAACTTGCGCGTGCTATAGGCGGCGGCAATCTTTTCGAGGAGCGCGGCGGTATTCGGAAGATGCTCGCGCAGCGCGTTAGCGAGCGTGTCGGCGCGCCAGAGAAACATGCCGCTGTTCCAGAAGTAGTTGCCCGCCTCGAGAAACTGCCGGGCTTTGGGGATATCCGGCTTTTCGGTGAAGCGGCGCACGCGCAGCGAGTTTGGTTGATGGGGCACGCCAGACTCGGGAGCGCCGGCCTCGATATAGCCGTAGCCGGTTTCGGGGCGAGTCGGGCGGATGCCGAGCACAACGATGTTGTCTCCCGCGGCGGCGATCTCGATTCCCCGGTTGAGAGTCGCGCGATACTCGGCAGGGTCGGCGATGACGTGGTCGGAGGGAAACAGGCCGAGCACTGCATCGGGATCGTGACGAAGCAAGAGAAATGCCGCTAAACCGATCGCGGGAGCTGTGTTGCGGCCGGCGGGCTCGGCGACGATCTGCTGCGGTGGAAGTTTCGGAAGCTGACGCAGGATGGCGGGACGCAGGTCGTTGTTGGTGATGATCCAGAAACGGCCCGGCGCGGCTATGGGCGCGAGGCGCGCTACGGTCTGCTGGAGCATGGTCTGCTTGCCATCGAGCGCTAGCAACTGCTTGGCGCGACGCTTGCGGCTTAGCGGCCAGAAGCGCGTGCCTCGGCCGCCCGCGAGGATTACTGGATAGAAATGCGGGTTCGTCTTCACGGTCGCTGCAAGCCTAACATTTACGTGGGGCGCGGCGAAAGGCTTCACCACAGGGGGCACAGGGGATCACAGGGGAAAAGTGGGTGAAGAATTTGATCTTCGCTGTGAACTTCTGCCCCGGTGGTCGCGGTTTTAGGTTAGCGCCGTGTCGCGGGTTCAGGCACCGCCGCACCCGGCACGTAGGCTTTCAAGAACTCGATCGTCCACTGCGGGCGCACCGTGAAACCTTGCAGGGCTGCGGGAATCACGACTGCGTCGCCCTTGGCGAGCGTCACCGGGTCGCGGCCCTGCGCCTCTACGACGCCGCAGCCTTCTAGCGCGACCAGGATCTGCACGGAAGTTTTCCCGGACGCATCAGTCTTAGTTTTCCCGAACTCATCGTTTTCGGACGCCACGTGTTCGGACGCGATGGTCGAGAAATCGTGCGGCGCTTTCAATTCGAACAAGTCCACCGCGAAGTACGGCGCGGCGATCATGGAAGAGCGCCGGTTTTTGCCGCCGTTAATGGCAACGGGCGCGGGGCGGATCACTTTGCCGGAGGCAGTACGTTCTTTGACCGCGTCCAGGCCTTGCTCCAGGTGCAGCGGGCGCGGGCGCCCGTAGTCGTAGAGTCGATAGGTGGTGTCTGACTGCTGCTGCGTCTCCACTATGACGGAGCCTGGTCCCAGGGTATGCACCGTGCCACCGGCCACGTAAATCATCTCGCCCTGATAAACATTGATCCAGTTGAGCAACTCTTCCGCGCGCTTGTCATGGATGGCTTGCTCGAATTGAGCCGCAGTAACGCCGGGCTTCAAGCCCAGGGCGATCTGCGATCCGGGCTTGGCGTGGGCTATGTACCAGCATTCGGTTTTGCCCCAGGGCTCGCCGCAGCGTTGCGCGGCTTCGTCGTCGGGGTGCACCTGGACAGAGAGCTTTTCCTCGGGAAACAGAAACTTCAGAAGCAACGGAAAGCGCTGGGGGTCGGGCGCGGCGGTGCCCACGAGTTCAGAGCGGAATTCTTTGCTCAGGTCTCGGAGCGATCGTTTCGCCAGCGGACCATTTGTAACCACGCAGTTGTCGCCGGTGAGCCAGGCTTCGCCGATTCTTTCGTTGAATTTGTGATTGGGATAGATCGCGGAAAGGTCGAGCGTGCCCCACGGGCGCGGGTCGAAGGCGGGCGACATCAGGAATGGGTAGAGTTGGGTCATGGCGAGCGAGTTGTAGCCGCCGAGCAATGCAGGGGTCCTTCGCTTCGCTCAGGATGACAAATTGTTCCCGGCTGTAGATTCTACGAATCTTCCAGCTTTTGGAAGGTTGCGCGAACTTCGTCGCCGGGGTTTTTCTTTGCTTCGCCGTCAATTTCCAGCAACAGGGGCGGTTTTTGCGGGGCGGTGCGCAGCAATTCCATGGTTTCTTTCCAATCGATCGATCCGTTGCCCGGCCAGAGATGCGAGTCTTTATCTTTGTTGTTGTCGTGCACGTGGGTCGAGCAGATGTGGTTCTTCAGAATGGCGAAAGCCTCGGGAATGCCATTCATCATGTGGGCGTGACCGCAATCGAAGCAGACGCCGATGTCGTCGAAATGCATGGTTTTGATGAACTCGACGAGGCGGTCGGGCGTGGAAAGCTCGTTGGGAATATTCTCCACGAGCACTCTTACGCCGAGCGGCTTGGCGAAGGCGCGCAGGTGCTCGACGCAGGTCATGGCGGCTTCGAATTTCTTTTCCTCGAAGGCTTCGTTGGGATTGCCGATGTGCTGGATGAGAAAGCGGAACGGGATATGCTCGGCGATTTCGAGGGAGCGTTTGATTTCGTCCATGGCATCGATGCGGTGGGCGCGGTCGGTGGAGGCGATGTTGACGGGAGGCGAACCGGTGCGTCCCCAATCGTAGTCGGAGTACAAAGGCGCGTGGACGGAATTGAGCGGAATGCCGGTGGAGCGGAACCAGTCGGCAATTTCGCGGACATGCTGCTTGCGATTGGCGTAATCGAAGTGCTGGCGGGCGGCGAAGATTTCGATCGACTGGGCTCCCGCCTTGACCAGTTCGTCGAGCAAGCCCGGATGGAGCCGTTCCTTCACATAGACGTACGTCGATACCGCCTTCTGCATCAGTAACCTACCGCCTTCCCGTTGTTGCGTCCGTCGCTCGCGCCGAGGCGCTCGCCGGTTTTGGGGTCAATCATTATGCACTCGCCATCTCCCCAAAAATGCTCGACGTTCAGCTTGTGTCCTTTGGAACGTAGAAGATTCATTGTATCGGGAGAAAGGCGGTCTTCGACGAGAATCTGATCGGGGAGCCACTGATGATGAAACCTGGGCGCGTTGACCGCTTCCTCGATATCGAGGGAGAAATCCACAACGCCGATGAGGATGTTGGCGACAGTGGTGATGATGGTGGGGCCGCCGGGCGATCCGAGAACGAGGAAAAGCTTGCCGTCTTTGACAACGATGGTCGGCGTCATGGCGGAGAGCGGGCGCTTGCCTGGGCCGATGGCATTGGCGGGGCCCTGGATGAGCCCGTAGATGTTGGGGACACCTTGTTTGACGGCGAAGTCGTCCATTTCGTCGTTGAGCAGGAAGCCCATACCTTCGGCGGTGACGCGGGAACCGAAGTCGTCATTGAGCGTCGTGGTTACGGAAACGGCGTTGCCTTTGGCATCGACTACGGAATAGTGGGTGGTGTTCTCCGGTTCGCGAATGGCTAGGGGTCGGGAGCGCGACTGGGCTACGCGCTCCAATTCACTGAACGACGGGCGTTTCAGGTCTGTGCTCAGGCTGGCGCGGTTGGGGTCGATAGAGTCGCGCCATGCGGCGGCGTACTTTTTGTCGATGAGCTGCGCGACGGGAACTTTGGTGAAGTCGGGATCACCCATGAAATCGGCGCGATCATAGAAGGCGCGACGGAAGGCTTCGGCCTCGAGGTGGATGGCGTCGGCGGAACGGTTGCCGGATTTCGCGAGGTCGTAGCCTTCAAGAATATTGAGGATTTCAACGAGTGCTACTCCGCCGGAAGAAGGTGGCGGAGCGCTGATGATGTCGTAGCCGCGATAGGAGCCGCGAATGGGCTCGCGTTCTTTCACTTCGTAAGCGGCCAGGTCTTCGGCGGTGACCAGGCCTCCGCCTTTGTGGATGGCCGCGGCCAGCTCGCGGGCCATGGCGCCGTGATAGAACTCATCGGGATCCTTGGCGATGCGTTCCAGGGTGCGGGCGAGTTCGGGCTGCTTGAACAGTTCGCCAGGCTGGTAGTAGTTTCCGTCGCGCAGAAAAATGCGTTTGGATTCGGGAAACTGGGCGAGGTACTCATCGTCTTTCAGATCTTGCGTGTCCTCGTAGGCGAGGGGAAAGCCATCGCGGGCGAACTTGATGGCGGGAGCCATTACTTTTTCTATCGATAGCTTGCCGTATTGTTTTTCCGCGTAGACGAGGCCGGCGACGGTGCCGGGGACGCCAATGGATTTGTATCCGACGACGCTGGAGTCTTTGCTGGACTCCGGGATGACGTTGCCGTGGGCGTCGAGATACATGTTTGCGGTGGCAGCGGCCGGCGCTTTTTCGCGGAAGTCGATGAAGCGAGTCTCCCCGGTGGCGTTGCGCAGAAGCAGGAATCCGCCACCGCCGAGATTTCCGGCTTGGGGATGGACGACAGCGAGCGCGAAGCCGGTGGCGACGGCGGCATCGACGGCGTTGCCCCCGGAGCGCAGCATTTCGACGCCGGCGCGCGAGGCGAGTTCGTGGACGCTGGCGACGATGGCGTGCGAAGCGTGCGTGGGCCGCATAGGCGCGGCCGCTGCGATCGAGGCTGGAAGAGCGCACAGAGTACAGAGAATCAAGAAACTACGTTGAATGCGCATGGATTGGGCGAACGTACGAGGCTAGCCCACGGGGTTGCAGGGAGTCAAACCGAGTTCACCGCCGAGACGCGGAGGACGCCGAGAGGAGCTTTACCACAGGGTGCACGGAGGGGCACGGAGGAAACCGCTTACTTCTTGCCGCGTTTGCCTGGCGCCTTCTTGCGCGCGGCATTAGTCTTTGGCGCCTTTGCTACGACCAAATCGTAGGACTGGCGAATCAGGGCTTCGAGTTCCGTGGCGGACAGGATGTTGGAGTTTCCGAGAAGTATCCATTTGTAGCGGCCGACGTAGGGGGCTTGGGAGATGCCTTCGACTTCAAGGAGTTCGTCGAATTTTTCCGGGGTGCATTTAAGGCAAACGGGCGCGAGGTTGCCTTGAGAGAGGTCGACGATGGTGAAGAGTTTGCCTCGCACCTTGAAGCAGAGGTCTTCGGCCCACTGGATGTTTTCGGACGTGTCGGGGAAGGAGAGACAGAGCTTGCGGATCCATTCGACGTCGGGCATGGGGAAATGATAGCGCGGAGGATGCTCCCATCGAAAACAAGCAAGTGCACGCGGGCGGGGGCGCCCGCGCCACACGAGCGACTACACCTGGTCTCTGGCTTCGCCTAGGACCACGCTTAC
Source organism: uncultured Acidobacteriaceae bacterium (assembly GCA_963779995.1). Lineage (GTDB taxonomy): Bacteria > Acidobacteriota > Terriglobia > Terriglobales > Acidobacteriaceae > Acidiflorens. The sequence goes on from CAVZZY010000010.1 coordinate 156,495, forward strand.
TTCCACCTGCTTCTTACCCCGAAAGATGGTTACCTTCACGGTGTCGCCGGCGCGGTGTTTGTTCATGATTTGCGCGAGGGTTTGCTGGCTTTCGATTTTTTCTCCGTCTATGGCGACGATTAAATCGCCACCGATCATGATGGGAATGTTGCCGAGGTAGGCGCGCTCGGAGCCGCCGCGCAATCCGGCGCGGTCGGCGGAGCCTCCGGGAACGGCTTGCACGATGAGGAGCCCGTAGTTGGCGGCGAGGCCCAGTTCCTCAGCAATTTCCGAATCGATGGGGATGGTGCGAACGCCGAGTGCGGGACGGCGCACGCGTCCGAGCGTGACCAGGTCGTTGACTACGGCTTTGGCGGTGTTGATGGGGATGGCGAAGCCGATGCCGGCGCTTTGTCCAACGCTGGAGGCGATCATGGTGTTGATGCCGATGACCTGGCCGTGCCAGTTGAGCAGCGGGCCACCGGAGTTGCCGGGGTTGATGGCGGCGTCGGTCTGGATGGCTTCGTCGATGACCAGGCCGTCGGGCTCCTGCACCTGGCGGATGGAACTGACGATGCCGAGCGTGAGGGTTCCGGCGAGGCCGAAGGGATTGCCGATGGCATAGACCCTCTGGCCGACTTGCAGATTGGAGGAGTCGCCGAGGGTCATCGGCTGCAGATCGGGAGCTTTGATCTGGACGATGGCCAGGTCGTGAGACTTGTCGGTGCCTACGATGGTGGCCTTATATTTCTTGCGGTTGTGGAGCGTGACTTCGACCTGGCGCGCGTCAGCGATGACGTGATAGTTGGTTAGGATGTGTCCGTCTTTATCGATGACGAAACCGGAGCCCTGGCCTTCCTGCGGCACCAAGCCATAGAAGAAGTCGAAGGTCATGACGCGCGAGGTGATGTTGACTACCGAGGCGATGTTCTTTTTGTAGACGTTAATGTTGTTTTGCTCTTCAGCGTCGAGCGCTTCGCTGCCGGCGGCTTCGGTGATTTCGACGTGCTGCGGATGGCTGATCCAGTTGGCGGGATGGAGACGCCCGTTGCGGTAGGTGGTGAAGTAGAAGAAGGCGGACGCTAGAAGAATTGCGAAGAAAAGAGTACGCAAGAATCTCATCGTGGTTTAATCCCTGAAAGCCTGCAGCTTGAATTCTAGCGAAAAAGGCTCTTGAGCGCGGAGAGCGCAGAGAAAAACTTCAAACGCAAAGCCTCTTACCTCTGACCTCCGGTGCTACACTCGTCTGATTATGGCTGAAGGGCGTTCGCGGATTTGGGTATGGTTGCTGGTGGGCGGCGGACTGTTTGCGCTGTTCGTGGCCGGAGTGTTTACGCTGGTCTACTTCAGTTTTGGAGGGCAGGACGAAGAAGCGTTTTCCGGATTCGGGCCCAAGATTGCCGTCGTCGAACTCGATGGCATAATTTTGTCTGCCAAGCAGACTGTTCCCCAGCTCAAGAAGTTTGCCGATGACGATTCCATCAAGGCCATCATCATTCATGTGAATTCTCCCGGCGGCGGCGTGGCCGCATCGGAGGAGATCTACCGCGAAGTGAAGCGGATCCGTGACGAAAAGAAAAAACGCATTGTGGCTTCGATTGAGACGTTGGGCGCGAGCGGCGCGTATTACGTGGCGTCGGCGACCAACAAGATCTATGCGGACAAGGGCAGCATCGTGGGTTCGATCGGAGTGATTGCCCAGTGGGTGAACTACGGAGATCTTCTGCGCTGGGCCAAACTGAACCCGATCACGATGAAGGCAGGGGAATTCAAGGACACGGGCAGCCCGACGCGCGAAATGACGCCCGCGGAGCGCGCATATATGCAGGGCTTGATTGACAACATGCATACGCAGTTCATTCAGGCGGTGGCCGAGGGGAGGCATGCGAAGGAAGAAGATATCCGCGCGATTGCGGATGGAAAAGTCTGGACCGGAGAGCAGGCGGCTTCGCTGAAACTGGTCGACCAGATTGCAGACTTCGAAGGGGCGGTAAAGGATACGGCGCAGGCGGTGAATATCTCCGGAGAGCCGACGCTGGTCTGGCCTCCGAAAGAGAGGCGGTCGGGGCTGGATCTGCTGTTTGGCGATGTTTCCGATTATTTGCCCACGCGGGAGAAGCTGTTGGAGCAGCAGGTCGGCTTTTACTATCTTTGGAAATAGCAGTTGCCGGTTGCCAGTTCTCAGTAAGAGCTGCCGAGTTTGGGTTTTTCTGAGAACTGAGAACCGGGAACTGAGAAATTCTTTCCAGGTGTCCGCTTCCCTACTTGCACAGAAGCCCTTAAATTTGAGAAGGTTATAGGCGGGCGCAGTGCAGCGCCGGGGGTGGCAGAGCCCCCGGGCACGGAACCGTTCAAGGAAGCCGGCCCCCAAGGGAGCATAGAGGTATATGACAAAGGCTGACCTGATCGAAGAAGTTTCCCGGCTGGCGGAATTAACTCGCAAAGATAGCGAAGTGATTGTGGATACGATCTTTGACAGCGTGGTGCGGTCACTGCGGGTGGGCGACAAAATCGAAATACGCGGGTTTGGCAGCTTCCGGACGCGCCAGCGCAAGCCGCGCGTGGGCCGCAACCCGAAAACGGGCGACCGGGTGGAAGTTCCGGCCAAGAAGATCCCGTTCTTCAAGCCCAGCAAAGAATTGAAAGATCTGGTGAACAGCAGTGCGGCGGTGGAAGCTGCTCCGGCTGCAGCGCCTGCGCCGCCCGTGCCACCGATCACACACTAGGGCGGCGTATGAGCGAGACGAACGCGCGTGATGCCGCGCCATCTGCCGCCCTCAAAGGTATCGGTGACGCCCTCGTAGGCACGTGGAAATTGAGCGGTGGTGCCGAAGGCGTAATTCGCTACGAGTGGATGGAAGGAGGACGGTTCCTCGTCCAACACGTCGGCTTGAAGGCTTTCGGTCGGCAGATCAAGGGAATCGAGGTAATCGGGAACCTGCATCGCGTGGGCGAGCAACCGTCCGAAGACGTGTGGACGCGTTTTTATAGCTTTCTCGACGGGCTGACGCTCGATTACGTGTACGAATTGCGTGGTAAAGAACTGACAATCTGGTTCATGAGGAAGAATTCCGACAATCGGTTCGTCGGTACCTTTAGCGACGATGGGCAATCGTACACCGGCGCGTGGGCCTGGCCAGGTGGTGGCTATGAGGTCACGGGCCAGCGCATTGACGAACCCTAGGACGCGCGGCAGCGGTAGAGTTGGCCTCGAGCGTGTCTCGTAAAGGGTCCCTTTTGGGACTGGCGCGAAAACTCAGGGCCCGTAGCTCAACGGTTAGAGCAGCAGACTCATAATCTGTTGGTTCCTGGTTCGAATCCAGGCGGGCCCACCAACTGTCAGACAGTTGGCCAATCAGTCATAACATCAGGGCATCACCCCCGCGGCAAACTGAAGTAAAAAACCGACCCGTGCCCTAACTGGCTGGTGAGGCCGAGACGGCCGCCGTGGGCTTCTACTATGGCTTTGCAGATCGCCAGACCCATGCCGGTGCCATGGACTTGCACGCGCTGGTTTCGTCCGCGGTAAAATTTTTCGAAGACGAGCGCTTGCTCGAAATCATCGATGCCGGGACCGCGATCGGCGATGTTGATGGTGAGCATCTGGTCGTTGTCCTTGGCTTCCGCGGTGATGCGGATCGGGGCGCCGGCGGGTGAATACTTGGCGGCGTTCTCGATCAGGTGGACCAGAACTTCCTTGATGTGAGCGGGGTCCATGCGCGCGTTGGGAAGGCCGGCGGGGATTCGGACTTCGACGGGGTGCTGGAGCAGGAGTTGCTTCATGGCGTCGAGCGCTTCCTCGACCACAGGTCCGATGGGCGCGGACACGAAGCGAAATTCCACTTTGCTGGCATCCAACTGCGCCATCTCGGCGGCCTCTCCGATCAGCCGGTTGAGTCGATCACTTTCCTCGTTGATGATGGTCAGCAGTTCCTGTCTCTCCTCCGGCGAATGATTCGGGCTGCCGAGAAGCGAGGTCACCGACGCCTTGATGGCGGTGAGTGGAGACCGAAACTCGTGAGTGACGGAATCGAGCAGGACGGCGCGCAATTGCTCGCTTTCGCGTGAGGCCTCAGCGCGGCTCAGTTTTTCGATGGCGCCGGCGCGCTCAATGGCAATTGCCACCAGGCTGCCGATGGCCTCCAGCGTTTGCCGCGAAAGCACCGAACCGGAGACGCCCATGCAGCCCACCACGCGCATGCCCATGCGGAGCGGCATAAAAGCCACTTGATGCACGGCATCGATCCGCGGTTCGCCGCGCACGCAGATCAACTGGAGATCTTGCGCTTCCAATCCGTCGATGGTGGCGCCGGAGCGGTAAACGTCGCTGCGGCTGGACAACGAAATCGCGGCTGACCGGATACCGAAGGACTCCGCGATGTAGCGGGGAATCAGGTTCAACAACTCGGCCGGATTGTCGCTCGAAAGCAGCAACTGGCTGAAGGCGTAGAGGCGTTCGAGTTCCAGCCGGCGCTCGACGGCAGAGCGCGCCCCGCGGCGGGCGCGGGCCGACAGTTCGCTGACCGCTCCCGCGGTGACCAGGAAGGCGACCAGTGCGATCCAGTTCTGCGGGTCGGCAATGGTAAAGGTGCCGATGGGAGGCAGGAAAAAGTAATCAAAAGCGACGGCGGCGATCACCGACATGAAAACGGCTTGCCGCAAGCCCCAGGAAGCGGAGATCCCGAGAACGCTAAGAACGAAGGCCAGCGCCACTGTGGTCGGATTCAGATGGAGCCAGCGGTAGCCGACGAGAGTAATTCCGGCTACAGACAGTGTCGCGATCAGGTATCCGGTTCCGGATCTGCTCGCAGCGTTCACGAGGCGATTGTAATCGAAAGGCAAGGTTGAAGCCTTGCTTCTTTCCCTCATCGACAAAGTCCGATGTCTCAACGACAATAATCGCGATGCCCAAGACCCCCGACCAATGGCTGGAGGAATGTTCGCCGACGAAGAAGCAGGGAGGCAGGTTCAAGCTCTTTCTTGGATATGCCCCCGGCGTGGGCAAGACCCACACCATGCTGACCGAGGCGATCCGGCGGCACAGCCGCGGCGAAGATGTGGTGATCGGAGTTGTGGAAACCCACGGACGGAAAGCAGTGGCGGAACTGGTCACGAATCTGGAAGTGGTGCCGCGCAAGGCGATCGAGTACAAAGGCGCGATTTTCGAAGAGATGGACGTGGACGCCATTCTCGCGCGCAAGCCTTGTGTCGCGCTGGTGGACGAACTGGCGCACACCAATATTGAGGGCAGCAAGCATCGCAAGCGCTATGAAGACGTGCTGGAACTGCTGGATGCGGGGATCGACGTTCTCTCCACCATGAACATCCAGCATCTGGAGAGCGTGACCCCGACAGTGCAGGGAGTCACCGGGATCCAGGTGCGGGAAACGGTTCCGGACTGGGTGCTGCAAAGAGTCAACGAAGTGGTGATGATCGACCTGACTCCGGAGGCGCTGCAGAACCGGATGCGACGCGGCGACGTTTATCCGCAGGAGCGCGTGGGGCGGGCGCTGGAGAATTTTTTCCGCGAGACGAACTTGATCGCTTTGCGGGAGCTGGCATTGCGCCAGGTGGCTCAACAGGTGGATCTAAGCCTGGAACAGCACCGCGGAGAGGAACAGGAAGATCGAGCAGCGGTCGCCATCCGGGAACGTATTGCGGTATGTATAAGTTCGAACCCGGCGGCGCAGTATCTGGTGGCCCGCGGGGCGCGCATGGCGCAGGCTATGAATGCCGAGCTCTTTGTGGTCTATACCGACCTGGGGCAGGATACCAGCGAAGCGAATCAGCGAACCTTGGCCGCCAACGTGCGCTTCGCAGAAAACGTTGGAGCATCGGTGGTGCGGCTGAAGGGAAAGAGCGTGGCGGAGGCGGTCGCGGAATTCGTCAACGAGAGACACATCACGCAAGTTGTTTTCGGACGCTCCGCGACGCGGGGCTGGAAACGATATTTCTATCTTTCGGCGATCCATCAATTTTTGCGCGACGCCCCGGCGGTGGACGTACACATCGTGACGCAGGAGCCGGGCTGATCGGGCAGGTTGGAGCATAGCGTTGGAGCATAAACACATTCTGGTCGTGGACGACGAGGCCCAGATCACGCGGGTGCTGCGGACGTCTCTTTCCAGTCACGGATATGACATCCGCGTGGCCAACGACGGCGAGACTGCGCTGGAGATCATGAAAGACTGGTCGCCGGATCTGGTCATCACCGACCTGACGATGCCCAACATGGACGGACTGGAGTTGTGCCGGCAACTGCGGGCGAAGACGCAAATTCCGATCATCGTGCTCTCGGTGCGCGGGGAGGAGCGGACCAAGGTGAAGGCTCTGGATGCGGGCGCGGATGACTACGTGACCAAGCCGTTCGGTATGGAGGAACTGCTGGCGCGCGTCCGCGCCAATCTTCGTCGCACGCGGAAGGAAGAGTCGGAACTGGAGCCGATAGAAACGGGCGACTTCAAGATCGATCCCGGAGCGCGCAGCGTTTTTGTGAAGGACCGCGCGGTCCACCTCACGCCGAAAGAATTTGACTTACTCGCGTATCTGGCCCGTCACGCCGGCAAAGTGGTAACGCATCGCGCCTTGCTGGGCGCGGTCTGGGGTGGTGAAAGCACAGAACAAGTCGAATATCTGCGCGTGTTCGTTGCACAACTCCGCAAGAAGCTGGAACCCTCGCCCAATTCCCCGCGCTACATTGTGACCGATCCCTGGGTGGGTTATCGCTTCGTGGCCGGGGATGACCGGTGAGACTGAAGTTGGCTGGTGGTTGTGGTTGGTCGAGATCCAGTTCCAGTCGTTGCCTCGTTGCCCCTTGCCATCTCTACTGCCCGCAGCACGGCGCGCGCCTTGTTCTCCGTCTCTTCAAACTCACGCTGCGGATCGGAATCGGCTACGATTCCCGCGCCTGCTTGCAAGTACGCCTTCTTGCCTTTCATGAGCAGAGTGCGAATCGCGATGCACGAATCCAGATTGCCCGCGAAATCGGCGTAGAGCACGGAACCGCCGTACACTCCGCGCCGCGTCGGCTCCAGTTCCTCGATGATCTGCATGGCGCGAACCTTCGGCGCGCCGCTGAGCGTTCCCGCGGGAAAGCACGCGGCAAAAGCGTCCATCGCGTCCAGTTCGGGACGCAGTCGCCCCTCGAGCGCCGAAACCAGGTGCATCACGTGCGAGTAGCGCTCTACATACATCAGGGCGCGAACCTTTACCGACCCATACTCGCTGACTCGGCCCAGATCATTGCGGCCAAGATCCACCAGCATCACGTGTTCAGCACGTTCTTTCTCGTCCGCGAGCATTTTCTTTTCGAGCGCCGCGTCTTCCGCTTCGTCGCGTCCACGCGGATGCGTCCCGGCAATCGGGCGGTATTCGAGCTTTCGTCCTCCTCCCGCGGCACGGACCAGCATTTCGGGAGACGAACCGAGCACGTGCATTCCTCCGGAATCTTTTCGCCTGCCATCCTTCCTTCCGCCGCCGAAGCGCAAGAAATACATATATGGCGACGGATTCACCGTGCGCAGCGCGCGGTAGAGATCGAGCGGGGGGACTCCCGGATCGAAATCCCAGCGCTGCGAAAGCACGACCTGGAAGATGTCCCCGGCAGCGATATACTCCTTGGCTCGGCGCACGCTTTCCAGAAACCTTGGCTTGGAAGTGCGTGGCTTCGGAGTTCCCGCCCGCGTCGGCAGCTTTGACTTGGTGGCTGCTTTGCGCCAGTGCGCCGGCTTCCAGCCCGCGGCGAGTTTTTTTTCGATGCGCGCGATGTCCTTCACGGCGCGCTCGTAGGCAACTCGGAGCGCTTCCCGCGTCGCGGCTTCCGTCACATCCGCCGACGCCACAATATGGATCTGGTGCCGCAAATGGTCGAAGGCGAGCACGCGGTCGAAAAACATCAGCACACAGTCAGGAACGTCCAGGTCATCCGTAGCGTGCTCCCCGATGTTCTCCAGCCGCCGTACAATGTCATACGCGCAATAACCGACGGCGCCGGCGGTGAACGGCGGCAAGTCTTCCATTGCCGCTGGACGATGCTGCTGCAGCAATTCCTTGATCACTGCGAAAACATTTCCCGTGCGCCGCTCGACCTTCTTAATGCGGTCACGTTCGATCGTGATCTCATTGCCGCGCGATTGCAGCCGCAGAAACGGGCGCACTCCGAGAAACGTATACCGTCCAATCTTTTCTCCACCTTCGACCGACTCCAGCAAGAAGGCATCAGGCTCTCCCTCAGCCACGGCGAGAAAGGCGGAAACGGGCGTCAGCAGGTCGGCAGAGATGGACTTCGCCACCGGAACGAGCGTGGCGCCGCGCGACAATCGGACGAACTCTTTGTAGTCCGGACGGATCATTCTTCTCCCCTGTACTTCATTATAAGGAAGCCGATCTTTGATCCTTGATCCTTGATCCTTGCACCCACATTTCATGGCCGTCGGCATCGAGGCCTGCTAAATGCAACGGAGGGAGGTCATTGAGACATTCAGGGTGGAACCGACTCAGATCGACGGCAGGGAGGTAGATAGTATTTTTGCGTTCGAGGGTTCGTACTCGACGATGTACCCAGCCACCGCACTCGCTGCGACGGTCAGCGGCGACGCCAGATACAACTGCCCCGGCCCGCTGCGTCCGGGGAAGTTTCGGTTCTGCGCGCTGATGACGACCTGATCGGGACGCGTCGATACACCCGGCCCCGCATTGATGCACGCGCCACAACTGGGCTCGATCACGTGCGCGCCCGCCTGCTCGAAGATTTGAAGATAGCCTTTACGCTTCGAGTACTCGCGCGTTTCCTGGGAACCGAATTGGATCCAAAACTCGACATTTTTCGAAACTCGTTTCCCTTGCTTCAAAGCGTCGGCGAGAACGGACGCGTACATATCCATATCTTCGTTCTTCCCCGCCGTACAGGTGCCGCCGTATGCGATTTCAATCGGCACGGGAGTGTTGAGTTCGCGAATGTACTTGCCGTTGCCCGGATCGCCCGGCGTCGCGACCATGGGCGTGATCTCAGCCGCGTCAAGTTCGATCACATGGGCGTATTCGGCGTTCCGATCGCTCTCGAGGCCTGCGATCATCTTCTCGATTTCGGCGCGCTTCATGCCCCGGCGTTCCATCAGAAACGCGACCACCTTTTCATCCGGAGCCACGATGCCGGTAAAACCTCCGATTTCGGCCGCCATATTCGTCATGGTGGCGCGCTCGTCCACCGACAGCGCTTCGACCGCTTCGCCTGCATACTCCATCACCTTCGCCAGCGCCTTGCCGCTACGTACGTAATCGAGCGAAAGAATTTTCAGGATGAAATCTTTCGCGGTGACATTCGCATGGCGCTTGCCCCGAATCACGATCTTGACCGACTCCGGCACCTTGACGCGAACGTCTTTCGTAATCCAGGAGTTGAATAGATCCGTCGTGCCAATGCCGAAGGCGATGCATCCGATGGCGCCTACGTGCGGCGTGTGCGAATCGGAGCCAACGTTCACCTGCCCCGGCAGCGCATAAGTCTCCAGCATCACCGAGTGGCAGATGCCCTCCGAACCCTTGCGGTCGGTGAGTTCGCCGTGCAGCTTGATGCCCTGTTGCTTTGCGAAATCCTCCTGCTTCAGCTTGAGCTGCGTGGCCAAGTCGAGCAGCCCCATTTTTTTCTTTTCTTCCGAGATCACTTCGTCGAGGAAGGTGAGATGGTCGCGGAAGAAGCGGATGCTCGAAGCATCGTTCACCGGAACATCCTTGCCGACGTATTGCTCGTAGAAAATGGACGCCATCGGCGTGACGTACTCATGACTGAAGCGCAAATCGACGTGAGTGAAGCCGGCGTCGCCCGGCTTGACGGCTGCAACGCCGACCTTGCCCTCGGGCGTGACCATATGCCTGGCAAAAATCTTCTCCGCCAGAGTCATCGGGTGCGCGGGTGGGACATTCTTGCCCGCGGTCGGCGGCAGAAAAACTTTCTTCTGCAAGCGGGCAACGTTGAAGGGAAACAAGCCGCCATACTCGATCACCTGTTTCGTGATCTCGTCTTCTCCGGCGGTGAATTCACTGAGCGCGATTTCTTCTCCGGCGCGAATCCGGTCGATCAAAGAAAAGTCGGTCGAAGTCAGCAAACCGAGGTTCTGGCAGTTCTGCTTGTAGATGCGCTCAATATTCTCGCCAATCGCAATTTGAATTCCGGCGCACATCTCGGCATAAGGCGACTGCTCGCGACTCGATCCCTTGCCGCGGCGCTTGCCGCTCACCGAACAGACGAAGCCGCCTTTCTTCACATCGCCGCGCCCAATCGGCAGCGTTTCGCCGCACCTCAAGCCAACGTAGGGGATCTCGCCGAGCGTCCGATCGAAGTAGAAACAGTAGTGCGCGGGAGTAAGCTCGTCCGTCGAAATGTCGTCGCGGAGTTTGGGATGTTTGGCGGGGTTCTTCATGTCCCATGGCAGATCCCAACCCGCCAGCTGTTTCTTGATCAACTCCGGGTCTTCGGTGAGAAACAGAATGCGCCCCTTTAGCCGCACCTTGTCGGGACGCTTTTCGATCTGGCGTTCAAGAAGAGACGAACCCACGTAGCTAATTGTACCGCCGGCAAAGAGACGGTGGAGCGACGGGCGTCCTCGCCCGTCCTTGGGCAGTCAAGCGGCCGGGCGGGGACGCCCGGCTCTCCATTAGAATTTTCGATCGTTGGAGTAGGTGACCGGACTGGGCAACGGCTCCATGCCCCGGCCTGCGAGGATCTCCTGAAACTCGTGCAAGAGCGCGTCGTGCACCAATCCGTTCGACGCCAGCGTCTCGCGGCTTGCGATCTGGAACGCGCCGCCCGAAAAGTCCGTGACCTTCCCGCCAGCCTCTTCGACGATCAGCACGCCCGCCGCCGTATCCCATGGATTAAGATTAAATTCCCAGAAACCGTCAAACCTGCCTGACGCGACATTGCACAAATCAAGCGCGGCCGACCCCGCCCGCCTCACCCCGTGGGTGCGCAACGTAATCTGGTGATAGAAATAAATATTCGGGTTCTTATGCCGCTTGTGGCTGGGGAAACCGGTGGCGACCAGGCACTCCCCCAAGTTCGACGTGATCGACACGTGGATCGCCTTGCCGTTCAACCGCGCGCCACTGCCCAGTTCGGCGGCGAACATCTCGTCGCGTGTCGGATCGTAAATCACTCCCGCGATCCGTTGTCCCCGGCGTTCCACCGCGAGCGAAACGCAAAACACCGGATAACCGTGCGCAAAGTTCGTCGTGCCATCGAGCGGATCGACGTACCACTTGTACTCGCCCCCGATTTCGACGCGCGATCCCTCTTCACCCATCACGTCATGAGTGGGAAACTGGCGGCGAATCCTTTCCAGAATCAGCGCTTCCGATTTGCGATCGGCCACCGTGACCAGATCCACGTCGCCCTTATATTCAATCTTCACGTGCTGCTGAAAATAGTCCATCAGCAGGATGCCCGCTTCACGGGCGATCGCCTGCATTGGAGAAATCAGGTCGAGAGACCGATGGGATTCATTGGATGTCATGCGAAATCTAGACCTTCAATTTCAGGATTGAATGTCGGTGCTGAGAACTGAGAACCGGGAACGGAGATCTGATCCAAGCTACTTCTTCTTCCCGTCTTCCGCGATATAAACGATCTCGTGCTTGAAGATGAACAGATTCGGACCATCCTCGCGTGTCACGCGCACCATATTCTTGTCGTAGTATTCAATCCAGCCGCGGACGACCTCGCCGTCGGCCAGCTTCAGGCTCACGACCCTCTGCTTTTCCCCCAGCGACTTCAGATAGGCCGCTTCTTCAAACGTCTCGTCCGGAGGCGGTGTGCGCTTCTTGTTAAACGTGGGACTTCCTGGTTGTAACGGCATTCTGCCATTTTACAACGTGAAGTCATCCTGAGATAAATTGTCATCCTGAGCGAAGCGAAGGACCTGCTGACTCTCGCACTGAAAAGAGCTGGTCCTTCGCTGCGCTCAGGATGACAAGAGCATGGAAGGGCTAGATCTGGTAATCGACATCTTCGATGATCCGTTGCAGGGATGCGGAAAGCGGCTCACTTCCGCCTATGCCTTCCAGTTCATGCACTCGTTCCGCTAACCTGTTCACCTCAGACGCGACTGCGGACAAGGCCTCGGAGAGAGGGTCGTTGATCAGTTTGGGGTCGGTGATAACGACGCGTTTGCCCTCGCGAAGAATGATGTGTCCGGGGACCCCGACGACGGTGGAATTGTCGGGCACATTGCGCAGCACGACCGATCCAGCGCCAATCCGGCAATTGTGGCCAACGGTGATATTGCCCAATATCTTGGCGCCACTGCCCACGACGACATTGTCGAGGAGCGTGGGATGGCGCTTGCCGTGTTCCTTACCAGTGCCGCCAAGCGTCACTCCCTGGTAGAGGGTTACATCGTCGCCGACGACCGCCGTCTCACCGATCACCACAGACAGGGCGTGATCAATGAAGAATCGGCGGCCCAGTCTTGCGCCCGGATGAATTTCAGTCCCGGTCAGGAAGCGCGAAACCTGCGACAAGAGGCGCGCCATCAAGAAGAAACGATGGTTCCAGAGCGAATGATTGACGCGATGGAACCACACCGCATGCAGGCCGGAGTAGCAGAGAAAAACCTCCAGACGCGACCGGGCAGCCGGGTCGCGGTCGAGCACCGTGGCAATATCTTCGCGGATGTGCGACAGCAGATGCGGCATGGGCGCCAGATTAAAGATCAGCCCGGAACTTGCGTCGTCGGAATCTGCAACGCCTGGTTCCGGAGTCCTTCGAAGAGAATACTACTTAGGTAGCGCTCGCCGAACGACGGCAGAACCACAACGATCAATTTTCCGGCATTTTCCGGGCGGTTCGCCACCTGCAAAGCCGCGACCACCGCTGCTCCCGACGAGATTCCGACCAGCAGACCTTCTTCCAGCGGAAGACGCCGCGCCATGTTGATCGAGTCCTCGTTGCTGACGGTGATCACCTCATCAACCAGATCTTTGCGCAAGATGCTCGGAACAAAACCGGCGCCGATTCCCTGAATCTTGTGCGGGCCGGGCTTGCCACCGGAAAGAATCGGGCTGTCGGTCGGCTCCACGGCCACGGCCTTGAACGACGGCTTCTTCGGCTTGATGTATTCGGAGACGCCGGTGATGGTTCCGCCGGTGCCGACGCCGGAGATCAGAAAATCGACGCGCCCGTCCGTGTCTTCCCAAATCTCGGGACCGGTGGTTTCGAAGTGAATCTTCGGATTGGCCGGGTTGTCGAATTGCTGGAGCATGTAGGAATTTGGAGTGCTGGCAATCAGTTCCTCGGCTTTAAGAATCGCTCCCTTCATTCCGCGGGGGCCCGGTGTGAGGACGATCTCGGCGCCCAAAGCCAGCAGCAGCACACGCCGCTCCAGGCTCATGGTCTCGGGCATGGTGAGGATGAGCTTGTAGCCTTTTACCGCGGCTACAAAGGCGAGCGCAATTCCGGTGTTGCCGCTGGTCGGCTCGATCAGAACGGTTTTCCCGGGCTGAATTCGTCCGGCACGCTCGGCATCGGCAATCATGCTGACACCGATGCGGTCTTTTACGCTGGCCAGGGGATTCTGGCTTTCCAATTTTGCCACCACGTCGGCAACCGCTCCCTTCGTAACCCGGTTCAGACGCACCAGCGGCGTGTGGCCAATCAGTTCCGTTACATCGTTTGCGATTTTCATAGATTTTCGATTTTACTTCTATTGCACTTTCTCCATCCTGGAATCGGCGGATCGGGAAGTGAGCCGCCGTTTAACACTATTAACTCTACTACTTTAATAGTCTATAGAACAGTGAGCAAATCACCCGGGGTGGTGAGCAACCGCGGCTCTTGCCAGCACTAACGTTGACGCGGCTTTCGCCGTCCCACCCGCGCCAGGATGCGGCGCACTTTTTTGGGAGAAATCGAGAGCCGAGCCGCCACTCGAGATACTTTACGGCCTTCGTGCTCCCAGACCTGTGCGATCACAATCTCCGCAAATTCTTCGCTGATTTGCCGGAACGTCTTCTCGCCCACCGCGCCCTGTGACCACGCCTTCAGCGCCGGATGGACACTCGCCTTGCGCAGAATTTTCGCGCCCAAGGTCTGCAGATCCTGCCACATGTTGTTGTCGGGTTGATTCGCCCCGCAGGATGCTCGCGCCAGGTCATAAGACTCGCGCGCCGCTTCCGGATTATCGAAAAACGAATTGCACCGTGTCAATCCTTGCCACAGATGCGCGTTGGCGAGCAGCAGATGATGCTGGGTATGCTTCGCCAGGTCAATCGCCTCCTGACTGAACTCGAGGGCGCGGCGCGCGTGGCTTCCCGGATCGGCGCCCCCACCGATCTCTTCCTCCACCTTCGCATTCTCAATCATGCACTGCAGAATACGTGCCCGGCCCATCAGAATGTAGTCCTGCTTCTCCTCGGCCACGTCGTATGCCGAGGCGGTTTCCTCCTCGGCGCGCTGAAAGTCTCCGCTATCGAGATGGATGTAGGCGGCATTGAGGTGAACCGTGCCGACTCCGTGATGGCTCGGGTGCTGCCGGTAGATGGCCCGGGCGGCCTCCAGGTGCTCAAGCGCTTCGCGGCGCAGATGAGCCAGGCGGCCGCGATAGTCATGCTGGCGCGAATCCTGATCGCGCGAATCCCGATTTCGAGAATCTTTATTTCGAGAAGCGGGGCCGGTTGCGCCGGGCTTAGCTTGGCGGTCTGCTGAGGCCTTCCGACGCCGCTGGGCGTCGCGGTCGATTCTTTTCTGCAACTGCAGAGCGATCCCGCGTTTGGCGAGCGCCATGTTGGCCAGCGATCGCGCCAGGTTCGGATGGCGTGGATCGCGCTTGCCGTAGTAGCGAATGGCACACTCGAAGAACTCGATCGCTTTATCGAAACGGCCTTCCCGGCGCGCCATTCGCCCGTAGAATGATTGAATGTTGCCGAGCGTCACATAGTCGTCGGTCTGGCGCAGCGCGCTTTCCGCCGCGTGAGATATGCGCATGGCTTCTTTCCATTTGCCCTGCTGAAACAATAGCCAGCTCTCGAGCACCTGCATCACCGCCGCCATTCGCAGATGGCCTAACGCCAGCGCCAGGTCTCTTCCTTTGCCGGTGTAGATCAGGGCTTCGTCGTAGTCGCCTCTTCTCCGCAGGCAGCGACCCTTCCAGAAATAAGCGATGGCCAGCAGAAACCGGTCGTGCAGCTCTTCTCCCAGGCTCAGGACGAAGTCAAAATGACCGCTCGCGGTTTCTTCCGCTTCTTCTGCCATCGCCGCCATGCCCTCGGTCAGGCGCAGGCAGATGTACTCGGCGATCGAGAGCTGCGACCGCAATCCTGGTTCAAAGTGTTCAAAGCGTTTCAGAAGCTCCCGGAGTGGCGGCCCGCTGAATCCGATATCCGTCCATATCGCAAGATGCGCCATCAGGAGAGCGGCATTTCCCTGGCAGGGATTGAGATTGGAGATCAGGTCCTGGTGCGATCGAAGACACGCCATCCCGCGTTCGATCTCACGCGCCGCAACATGTTGCTGTAACTGCGAGAGGAAGCCTGCGTCAATCGGCAGGTTTGCGGGAGTACTCCGGCGTGCGCCCATCATCATTAATTGACGTTCTAGTCCAATAAATCATAACTGGCAAGCGTCAAAAACTCCTCCGTCAGGTTGTAAATCGGAACACGGCCAGACCCCTGCAGCCAGCAATGCAGGTACTGTAATCCCACGCCGATGCGCCAAGGTCAGCCTGCCTCAAAACGACCCCACTAGGTCATTTCGGACCAGTGGGACCGGGCGGACAGCGCGGTTTGTCTGAAAGGGCAAGCGGGGGTCTACTGCATAAAAGACGCAAGACTTTTGCGTGGGGAGAGACACATGACGAATTTCGGGCAAAGCGGCAATCGGCAAACCAGCAACTGGCAGACCAGCCCTCGGTGGCGCGGTATCACACGTCCGTACACCCAAAACGATGTCAACCGCCTGCGGGGCTCGTTCCAGATCGAACACACCCTCGCGCGCCACGGCGCGGAGCGGCTGTGGAACATGCTGCAGGACAATGCAGAGTCTTTCGTTCCGGCGCTCGGCGCCATGACCGGCAACCAGGCTGTCCAGCAAGTTAAGGCTGGGTTGAAGGCCATTTATGTAAGCGGCTGGCAGGTCGCCGCCGACGCCAACAATGCCGGCCAGATGTACCCCGACCAAAGCCTTTATCCCGCCGACAGCGTGCCGAATCTGTGCCGCCGCATCAATCAGGCCCTGATGCGGGCCGACCAGATCCATCACGCCGAGGGTCACAACGGCACGAACTGGTTTGCTCCGCTCATTGCCGACGCCGAAGCGGGATTCGGCGGCAACCTCAATGCTTTCGAACTCATGAAGGCCATGATTGAGGCGGGCGCCGCCTGCGTTCACTTTGAAGACCAGCTTTCATCGGCCAAGAAGTGCGGCCACATGGGCGGCAAAGTGCTGGTGCCGACCAGCGAGGCGATCCAGAAACTGGTCGCGGCCCGGCTCGCCGCCGATGTAATGGGCGTGCCCACGCTGATCATGGCCCGCACCGACGCCGACAGCGCCAATCTTCTGACCAGCGACGTCGACCCGCGCGACCGCGAATTCATCACCGGCGAGCGTACCCCCGAAGGCTTCTTCTACATTGAGGGCGGCTTAGAGGTTGCCATCGCCCGCGCCATTGCTTATGCGCCGTATGCGGATATTCTCTGGTGCGAAACCTCCAAGCCCGATCTCGAGGAAGCACGCGAATTCGCCGCCTGCGTGCACGAGGTCTATCCCGGCAAGTTGCTGGCCTATAACTGCTCGCCCTCGTTCAACTGGAAGAAGAATCTGGACGACGCGACCATCGCCAGCTTCCAACACGAGCTTGCCGGCATGGGCTACAAGTTCCAGTTTGTCACGCTGGCAGGGTTCCACGCTCTCAACCTCGCCATGTTCGAACTCGCCCGCGGCTATAAGCAGGCTGGCATGACCGCTTACTCTCGATTGCAGGAAAAGGAATTCCTCCGCGAGCAGCAGGTCGGTTATGAAGCGGTCAAGCACCAGCGCTTCGTTGGAACGGGATACTTCGATGCCGTGCAGCAGGTCATCACCGGCGGCATCACATCCACCATGGCGCTGGAAGGCTCAACTGAAAAGGCCCAGTTCAGCGACGTCATCGATGATCTGCTTGCGGTGCCGGGAAATGGCCATGGCATCACGAATCCGATGGCAATGGGCGATCCATTGTTCACCGATCCGTCGCTGATGGCTCCTTGCTGGGAAGCATCTGACGAACTGATGCCTTCGGGGGATTAGTACGAGGAATTTCAGCTTAGGACTTATGCGTGTTCGGTGGCTTTGTGAGTTCGCTTGTCTTCGCGAAGTTGCGCTGCGGTAAAGGCGCAGCCGCAGGTGCCGCATCTCCAGCTGGTGAATGCGCTGGTCATGAGGCTTGACCCACCATTACTCGGAGGGGGTTGGTTCGCGCGCACTGCCAGAACCAACTCCCCACCGCACTCCGAACATTCACGTTTTTGCATAGTCCACCGGTCGAGCGGCGCGTACCCTTCGCGCCTGCCCGGCTTAATCGCGGGAATTGTCGTGCTTCCTATTCGATGCTGCTGCTTCGGCGAGGCCGGAGACGGAAAACGCTAAACGCCGACCCGCACGGATACTAACTCCGGGTTACAGTGGGAAGTTTGCATGGATTTGACCGCGTCTTCGGCTGTAAATCTCCCCATCACCAGGGCCAGCTTGCGGTCGGTTGTTGTCTGGATGGGAAGCCGATCAATGCGCAACACGTATTGAGGGGCGTGAGCGCCGCCCCGGTTCACTTTCACGACAAACTTGATGTTTTTCATGGTTCCTTTCTGTTTTCCGTCGATCTGACAAAAAAGAGACTACAAACAGAAGGTAGGCCATAGGTAAGCCGGCTCCCTGTTTTCCCACTTGCCATTGGCAACCGAGGACAAGCACTGGTTCTCAATGGGCTCCCGGATTTCTCGTTGGCAAACGATCCCAGCCGATCCGTAATCGTGACTCAGTTTTCTCCTCAAGAGCAATCGTAGAGGAGGTCGTTTTCAGTTAGGCTAACTTGGTCAGAGGACCAGAAAAGAGTACGAATAAGAAAAGGTACCGGCTCAATTTTGATGTTAGGCTCGTGCGCTATCATTGTCAAGCTTTCGCATCCGCCATGCCCACAAACGCCAATGCTGAAGCTGCCTGGAACTACCACGAAGTTACCAAGCATTCCTCCACCAGCGTTCGCACTAATCCGCATTTTCTGGACTTTCGGAACCAGCCGTTGCCGTTCAAAATCTACCCCGCGCTGGAGCCATCGCGCATGCCGACCGAGATGCGCCAGACTGGAGTGGCTGCCCTTTCTGCGATCGCCGGCAGCGTCCCCGCCGAGACAAACGCGGCGCCGGACTTAGAGGCGGTTGCCCAACTCCTGTACCTTTCCGCAGGCATTACCCGGCAGAGAAAATATTCGGGCGGCGAAATCTATTTTCGCGCGGCCGCGTGCACGGGAGCCCTCTACGAAGTCGAGCTCTATCTGGTTTGCCGCGAACTCGCCAACCTTGAGGCTGGCGTCTATCACTTCGCCCCTGCCGAGTTCGGCCTGCGCCGGCTGCGCGCCGGAGACAATCGCAGTGTTTTGGTCGAGGCCACCGGCAGCGAACCCGCCATCGCTCACGCGCCGCTGACTATCGTCTGTACCTGCACGTACTGGCGCAATGCGTGGAAGTATCAGGCGCGCACCTACCGCCATTTTGGCTGGGACAACGGCACGATGCTCGCCAACCTGCTGGCCGTCGCCACCGCCCTGGGTCTGCCGGCCAAGGTAGTATGCGGCTTTGTGGACACGACCGTGAACCGCCTGCTGGATGTCGATTCCCAGCGCGAGGTGGCCTTCTCGCTGGTCGCGGTCGGTCATGACTCCGGGCTTGTCGCGCCAACCGCTCCGCCTTCGCCAACCATTTCCCGAACGCTGGCGGAGATCTCCCCGCTCGGATTCGAAACTGTCCCGCTCTCTCGGGACGAGGTTGACTATCCGCTCATGCGCGAAATGCACGCTGCCTCTGCGCTCGATTCAGCGGAAGAAGTTGCGGCATGGCGCGGGCGTGCTCGGCTGGGGAATACGGAAATAGCTGATTTTCCGCCGCCCGCGGGACCCGTGGTTCGGCTCCAACCGCTATCCGACGCGGAAATGCCTCGTGATCCGATCGAGCAGGTCATTCTGCGCCGGGGCTCCAGCCGCCGGTTCGCGCGCACTCCGATCAGCCTGGCGGAGCTTTCCACCTTGCTGGACCGAGCTACGCGCGGCGTACCGGCTGACTTCCTCGATCCGATGGGATCTCAACTCAACCACCTCTACTTGATTGTGCATGCCGTCGAGGGTCTCGATTCCGGAGCTTACGTCTTCCATCGCGATCGTGGAGTGCTCGAGTGTCTAAAGCATGGAAATTTTCGCGACCAGGCTGGGTATCTCGGATTAGAGCAGCAGTTGCCCGCCGACGCCGCCGTGGACATTTTTCTTCTGGCAGACTTACGGGCGATATTCGATCGCTTTGGAAATCGGGGTTATCGGGCGGTGCAGCTTGAAGCCGGCATCCTCGCCGGCAAACTCTATCTTGCGGCCTACGCCCAGCGGCTGGGCGCCACCGGGCTCACCTTCTACGACGATGACGTGACCGGTTTCTTCTCGCCGCACGCCGAAGGCAAGAGCGCTACTCTGCTGGTGGCCGTGGGCCACGGCGTCAAACGGAGACGGCTGGAACCGGAGTAGCCATGGCCAGATCCAAGAAGATTTTTGCAATCCATCCGGGAGAAATTCTCAAGACTGAGTTCATGGAGCCAATGGGCGTGAGCGCTTATGAACTGGCGAAGGCACTCCGTTTTCCCGGCATCTATGAAGTCGTCCGCGGCGACCGAGCCATCAGTGCCGACACGGCCATTCGCTTGGGGAAGTATTTCGGCTTGCCGGCACAGTTTTGGCTCAATCTTCAGAACGACTACGACTTGAGAATTGCAGAAAGCAGCGGAATCGGCACCGGGATTAGACCGCGAAAGAACGCCCATGACGCTGCTCTTACCGGCGCCCACTAGAGCGGAGCGAGCTCTCGCGCTGAAAAGAGTGGCAGCCTCGCAGGGATTCGAACCCCGATACTCTGCTCCAGAGGCAGATGTCCTACCGTTGAACGACGAGGCTACGCTGCGATTCTAAACCATTTTGCTGCCACCGCAAAACGGTGTACTCTTGCCGTTGGACGGGCGGATACGAGGCCCGCGTTAGAATCTTTGGCAGCCCTGCGAGGAGTCGCTATGCCCAGCATCCTTTCTGTTGAAACCGACTACGACGAGATGGCGCGTCGCCCACTTGAGGTCGAGCAGTGCGCTCTGATCGTCGTTGACATGCAGGAGAAATTGCTGCCGCCGATCTGGGAAAAAGAACGGCTGGTGCGGAATATCCAGCTGCTGATTCGCCTGGCTGGAATTTTGAAGATGCCGGCGCTGGTGACGACACAATACGCGAAGGGCTTGGGTAACACCGTGCCGGAGATTGCATCCTTGTTGCCGGACAGCCCGCCCATCGACAAGCTGATGTTCTCCTGCTTCGGCAGCGAGGCGTTCTGCTCATTGCTGAAACGCTTACCGGGCCAGCGGACGACCGTACTGCTGTGCGGCATGGAAACCCACATCTGCGTGATGCAGACTGCGATGGGGGCGCTGCGGGAAGGCTATCTCGTGCATGTAGCTTCGGATGCAGTCAGCTCGCGGACAGAATTAAACTGGAAAATCGGGCTGGACCGCATGCGCGCGGCCGGAGCCATTCTGTCCTCGACCGAAATGATGATCTACGAACTGCTGCGCTCGTCGGGCGCGCCCGCGTTTCGAGAACTACTGCCGTATTTGAAGGGGTGATTAACGTAGGGACAGCCGCCCTCGGCTGTCCCAGCGGGGCGAAGCCCCGCAGTGCTCTTGACCGCAAGCATGAATAAACCGAACCCGAGGCGAGCTTCGCTCGCCTGGACAGCCGGGGGCGGCTGTCCCTACGTGGCGCTTTCTTTCTGCTTCACCCGGACAACCGTGATTTTCGAGAAGCCCTCCTCGAAGGTCGGAGGCTTCAATTTGCCCGCCATTTTGCGCATGATATCTTCGGGGACCGCGCGGCCACGGCGCTGGTGGCGTTCCAGGCAAACCTCCAGCGGGACATCGAAGAACACGCCCTGCACATCGTAGCCGTAATCCTTGGCCAGCTTGATCCAGCTATGACGGTCGTGGGGCGTAAGGTTCGTTGCGTCCACGTAGTTCATGGGACGGCGGGCAATCAGTCTTGCTTTCAGCATTGATCGCAGGTTGGAAAACACCAGATCCTGAAAGCGCTGCTCCTGCGCGTCATCGAAAAGAAGTTCGCGCAGCAGATCGCTCGAGAGCGGATGAATATTGTGCCGCTTGAACCACGAACTCTTGCCCGAACCCGGCAACCCGATGGCCAGGACCACCGTTCCTTTGCTGGCGCGGGCAGGAGCGGGCGCAGCTTTGGCCGGCACCGCTTGAACCGGCGCAGCTTCAACTGACAACGATTCCGCCGGCAACGTTCCAACAACCGCCGGTTCCGGGGCCGATGGTTCTGTGGCGGACGGTTCTGCTACCACTGCGGGCGCAGCGGCTACCGGGCGTGGACGAGAACCGCCACGACCTCCGCGGCTGCGGCGACGGCGGGACGTTCGTGGTTTCGACTCACCTGCCGCCGATGTTTCGGCTGGGGCCGAGACGGGCTCCGGTGCGGGCTCCGGCTCTGGTCTAGACGGGCGACGCGACTCGACTACTGGAGCCTCGGCGGGAACTTCGGGAGGCGCGGCCGGCTCGTTATCGTAGAACCTGGGTTGCAAGGGTTCGGGTGCTTTGGTTGCTTCCTTGGTGGAGCCGTCTCCGGCCTTCTTGCGGCGCTTCAAGCGCTCGCTCATCCATTTGCGCATATAGCTGCTTTTAGCACACCGACACACACTGGAGCAATCCGCGTACCGTGGCGGCCGGGGTACCTGAGGAGGCATCGGGTGATCGGGCGATCGGGCCATCGAAAGTCAAAGGCATCTGACCTTAGATCGCCCGATGACCCGATCGCCCGATCACCCGATACAATAAGTCCATGAATCCAACGCATCCGCCAACTCTCCCGGTGGCGGCCTCGCAGCTGCCTGCGGTGCCGCTTACGCTTGAAGGCTACGCCACCTTGCACCAGATGATGCGCTTCCGCTGGACCGCATGGCGCACCACTCCCGACAACGCCCGTCGCGAGATCGCTGCCGAAGCCGCGAAGCTGCTGGCCGAGATGGAAGCCAAGGCCGATGGGCAGTCCGCGCTGTTCTCGATGCTGGGACACAAAGGGGATCTGATGCTGGTCCACTTCCGCCAGAGCTTCGACCAACTCAATCAGGCGGAGCTCGACTTGGCGCGGCTTCGACTCAATGACTTCATGGAGCCTACGACTTCCTATTTGTCGGTGATTGAGCTGGGGCTGTATGAATCGTCGTTGAAGACCTACAAGGCGCTCGCCGAACGCGGTGTGGAACCACACTCGGAGGAATGGAAAAAGTCGATTGAGGAAACGATCGCGCGCCAGAAAGAAGCGATGAAGCCGCGACTTTTTCCAGCGATACCGCCGAACCGCTACATCTGCTTTTATCCGATGGACCGGCGACGCGGTGAAGACAAGAACTGGTACACGCTTCCCATGGAAGAACGCCAGCGCCAGATGAATGAACACGGGCTGGTTGGGCGCCGCTATGCCGGAGAGGTGAAACAGATCATCACCGGCTCCATCGGGTTTGATGACTGGGAGTGGGGCGTTGACCTGTTCGCCGACGATCCCCTGGTTTTCAAGAAGCTGATCTACGAGATGCGCTTCGACCACGTCAGTGCGGTTTATGCGCTGTTCGGAAGCTTCTATATCGGATTGCGGTGTCCGGCGAACCGGCTGCACGACTTGCTGGAAGGAAATTTGCCGCAACACGGTGAGACTGGAGTTTGAAATCTGAGGAGTAAATCGGTGGGCCCAGCAACGACCCGGAGAACGGTAGTGAGTCAAGTTTGAAAGAGTTCATCTGGTCGATTCGCTTTTTTTTTGTCAGTGGGCTACTTTGCATCTTTCTTGAAGAGAGTTTGGACTCCACCGTCTCCCAAATCTCGCGTATAGAGTTTTTTGGCTTGCCAGTATTTAAGCCACAGCCACAGAGCAGCAACTGCGCAAGCCGACAGTACTGAAAGGATTACCTTCATAAGCTACGCCGCTCGAAGTGTGGCGCACACCCCTGTGGAAGTCAAACTGAACCACTACCCGGAGAACAGGAAGCTTGATAGCATGAGCTGTCTCTAGCCAAGCGCGACAGCCGGCTCTGACGCCGCAATCGAAGGCGATCAGGGCTTTTTCGCGGGGGCCGGGCGGGCTAGTTCGCGGGCACTCTCGCGCAGCCGGAATTTTTGTAGTTTTCCCGTAGAAGTCTTCGGCAAGGGGCCGAAGATGACGGTCTTCGGCGCTTTGAAGTGCGCCAAATGTTCGCGGCAGAAATCGATGATCTCCTGCTCGGTGGCCGAGGCTCCCTCCTTCAGCGTAACGAAGGCGCAGGGTGTCTCGCCCCATTTTTCGTTGGGTCGCGCGACGACTCCAGCCTCCAGCACCGAGGGATGGCGATAGAGCACCGCTTCAACTTCAATGGTGGAAATGTTTTCGCCCCCGGAAATGATGATGTCCTTGGAACGATCCTTCAATTCAATATACCCGTTCGGATGCATGACCCCGAGGTCTCCGGTGTGGAACCAGCCGCCCGCGAAGGCATCCTCAGTGGCCTTAGGATTCTTCAGATAGCCGCGCATAACGGTGTTGCCGCGCAGGAAGATCTCGCCCATGGTGGCGCCGTCGCTAGGCACGGGCTTCAGGGTCGCGGCGTCGGCGACCATCAGCCCCTCGAGGGTTTCGTAACAGACGCCTTGCCGCGCCTTGTAAGTCGCCTGCTCGGAGACCGGCAGGGTGTCCCACTCCTCGTGCCAGGCGCAAACCGTCACCGGACCGTACACTTCCGTCAACCCGTAAACATGCGTTACATCGAATCCGAGACCCTGCATCTTCTCCAGGATCGCCGGCGGTGGGGCTGCGCCCGCGGTCATCACCCGGATGCCTCGCCGGATATCGCGCTTCTGCGCGGCTGGCGCGTTGACTATAGTTCCGAGGACAATCGGTGCGCCGCACAGATGCGTGACGCCGAGATCGGCGAAGGCATCGTACATTCCCTTGGCCGTGACTTGCCGCAGGCAGACATGTGTGCCTGCCATGGCTGTGATGGTCCAGGGGAAGCACCAGCCATTGCAGTGAAACATGGGCAGTGTCCACAAATAGACGGGGTGGTGTGGCATCGCCCAAGTCACGGCGTTGCCGAGGGCGTTCAGGTAAGCGCCGCGGTGGTGATACACCACTCCTTTGGGATTGCCCGTGGTGCCCGAGGTGTAATTGAGAGAGATCGCCTGCCATTCGTCGCGCGGCAGTTCCCAGGCGAGAGCAGAGTCGCCCCCCGCCAGAAACTGCTCGTACGTCAGCTCGCCCAAGAGTTTGCCGCTTTGGGCATATTGGTCGTCGATATCAATGACCAGCGGCTTGTTGCCAACTCGATCGAGCGCCTTCGCGATCACGCCCGAATACTCGCGGTCTGTGATGAGCACCTTGCAATCGCTATGCTGGAGGATGAAAGCGATCGTCTCGGCGTCCAGCCGGATGTTGAGCGCATTGAGCACCGCGCCGGCCATGGGCGCGCCGAAATGTGCCTCCAGCAGTTCGGGTATATTAGGCGCCATTAGGCAAACGGTGTCGCCCACGCCGATGCCACGCCCCTTCAAGGCTGTCGCCAGCCGAATGCAGCGATCGAAGGTTTCGCGCCAGCTGCGCCGGATGGCGCCGTGAATCACCGCGGTGCGCTCGGGAAACACTGTGGCCGTACGCCGGATGAAAGATAGCGGCGACAGCGGCGCGTAATTCGCGTCGTTCTTATCGAGTGCGATTTCGTATGAATTCCGCGTATCCATGGGCACGAATCTCCTCTTTGCCGCGAAAACGGCACTAAGTTTACACCCATCACCACACCGTTATCTATTGCGGCGATATCGGCGGGAGGGCAATGCCGCCCTGTATAACGGGCGGCGTTTCCGTCAAACTCTGCTAGAATTTTCTGAATTCGAAGTCCGAGGGGTCGCGCATGAGCCGATGGTTCGTAATTTTAGCTGGACTTTTGTTGATGGGAACTGCTTTGTCGATCTCATCTGCGTCTTCACCTCGCGCGGGCACACCGGAGACTGAGTTGAAGGGTGCTTTTCGGCGATCCGAGAATCACGGGTGGACATTCGTGCATCTGCAAGGTACACCGCACGAAATCGGTTTTCAGAACGGCTACCTGCTGGCGCCGGAGATTGCAGACACGCTAAAAGTCACGATACTCGAACAGACACACGACAGTAAGAAAGACTGGCAGTTCTTCCGGGATGCCGCGCAAAACATGATGTGGCCGCACATTGAGGCCGAGTACCGGGAGGAGTTGCAAGGAATCAGCGATGGCGTCAATGCCCACGGCGTCGGAATGAAGATCGATCTGTGGGATGTGGTGGCTTTGAATGCCGCCGAGGAATGGGAGTACTACGTCAAGGAATACGACCGGGCACATGGGATCAAGGCCACGGCTTCGCTGGGGGTTCCCGAGCATTGCAGTGCGTTTGTGGCTACGGGCAGCTATACGAAAGACGGCAAGGTGGTGATTGCTCACAATAATTGGACAAATTACCTGGACGGCGAGCGCTGGACAATCATTTTCGATATTGTTCCGGCCAAGGGCAGCCGCATGCTCATGGACGGCCTGCCCGGCGTCATCCACAGTGCCGACGATTTCGTGGTGAACTCGGCGGGAATCATCATTACGGAAACGACGATTGGCCACTTCTCCGGATACGACCCGGCTGGGATTCCGGAATTCGTGCGGGCGCGCAAGGCGGCGCAGTATTCGGCTTCCATTGATGATTTTGCTCGCATCATGAAGGAAGGCAATAACGGCGGCTATGCCAATACCTGGCTGATCGCCGACATCGGAAAGAACGAAATCGGCCAGCTCGAATTAGGGTTAAAGAACGTGACGCTGGAGCGGAAAAAGGACGGGTATTTTGTGGGCTCGAACTTCCCGATTAACGAGAAACTCATCCGCGAGGAGACTGACTTCAACCCCCATGATATGAGCGAGAGCGCCAACGCCCGCCACGTGCGCTGGGAGCAGCTAATGGCGGAGAACAAGGGCAAAATCGACCTGGCGGCGGCGCAGCGCTTTCTGGCCGACCATTACGACACGTACGAGAACAAAGAAGATGCGGACGAACGCACGCTGGACGGGCATATCGACCTTTCGCCGCGAGGTGATGAGCCTTGGCAGCCACCCTTCGGAATGGCTGGGGCAGTCCAGAACAAGGTTGCCGACGCCAGCCTGGCGGCAGAAATGAGTTTTAGCGCCGCCGCCGGTCATGCCTGTGGCATGGACTTCAAGGCGGCTGAACATGTGCGCGCGCACCCGGAGTTCGCCTGGCAGAAAGATTTGCAGCGGGACATGAACGCGCATGCTTGGACGACTTTCGGCGCGGCAAAGTAATCTGCAAGAAGCCGCTACACGAGGTCGAATTCTCTAAGGTGGGCGTCCAACTTCCCGGTATCGATTGGTTTGAACACGTAGGCATCGCACAACGACTTGAAAGACTGAACGACATTCTTCACATCGTCCAGCAAAAGTGAGGTAACTCTGGGCGAAGTGTGCAGCACGGTGGTGTACAACGCGGCGTTCGAATCGCAGGGACTTTAACTAAAGCCCAGGACAAGATGCGGCGCGTACGGCTCGTCGAGGGACGCAACTTCTTCCGAGGTCAGGCGGAGCGACAAGGCTGCCACGGCGTCCTGAAGATGATGTGCCTTGGTTGCGCCAACAATGGGCGAGGTGATGATCGGCTTGCTGAGCAGCCAGGCGAGAGCAAGCTGCGCGCGGGGAACGTGACGTTGTTCTGCGACCTGACCCAGGCGGTCCACAACCTTGCGATCAGCTTCCTCGCTCTGCGAGTACATCTTCTTCCCGAACTGGTCCGTTTCGTAGCGCTTGGTGTGTTCGCTTTGCCACGGTCGGGCCAGGCGGCCACGCGCCAGAGGGCTCCAGGGAATGACGCCGATACCCTCGGACTGGCAAAGGGGAATCATCTCGCGCTCCTCTTCGCGATAAAGCAGGTTGTAATGATTCTGCATGGAAACGAAACGGGTCCAGCCGTGAAGGCCGGCGAGATAGAGAGCCTTGGTGAATTGCCATGCGTACATGGACGAGGCGCCGATATAACGTACCTTGCCGGATTTCACCACGTCGTCGAGCGCCTCCAGAGTTTCCTCGATCGGTGTTTCGTAATCCCAGCGGTGAATCTGGTAGAGGTCGACATAGTCGGTCTGCAGACGGCGGAGGCTCTGCTCGAGTTCGTAAAAGATGGCCTTGCGGGAAAGACCACGGCCGTTGGGTTCGTCGCGCATGACGCCGTGGACCTTGGTGGCAATGACGACCTCTTCGCGGCGGACATTGGCCTTCAAGAACCGCCCCAGCACCTCCTCGCTGGCTCCGCCGGAGTAAACGTTAGCCGTGTCAAAAAAGTTGATCCCGAGATCAAGCGCCTGACGAAAGAAGGGTTCGCTCTCTCGTTCGTTCAGAGCCCAGGCATGGCTGCCGGGCTTAAGTTCACCGGTAGCAGGCGCTCCATAGCTCATGCAGCCGAGACAGATGCGGGAAACCTTGAGGCCGGTCTTGCCCAGATTGACGTAGTTCATAGTTTTGTTCCTTGCTTCTCCTGAGGGGCGCGTCGTGGCGCAGGGCCATCGTCACCCCTGTCGAGATGCGCTCCATCTGAATAAGAGCATACTGCGCAAAGAGAGCAATCCCACCCTAACTTTTTTTATCACAGCCATCTCTGGGGACCATCACAGACATTCAAACCGCCAATCTCTTTGGAGTTAATAGGCAGGATTGACCGATCACATCTGGACGTTGAAAGAATTGCTGATGCCTCAAGCCGAATTTGTACGATAGCGTACAGACAAGGCCCGTCACTGCAAATATATTTGCTTTCTCCTCCACGAGGTTATTGATGGCTCTCCGTGAGCGCTATCCAATTTGCCCTCTCTGCAACAAGCCCGTTAAACTCTCAGCCGCCCGCACCAATGAAGACGGACAAGCGGTCCATGAGGAGTGCTATACCAGCTCTTTGTTGCAACCGCAGAAACCGCAGGAACCAACCGCAGCTTGATTCAACGCAGGTTTAGGACATTGCCCAGGAATTGCCAGCCGTTCCGACGTGAGGCGCATCGTTTACAATCAGAGATTCCCTTTCGATGGAAAAACAGCGGGTGAACTGATTCGATGACTTCCTCGTCCAGCAGAAAACACGCGGGCGCTGGCGCGGCGAGTGATCAGCCCGCGGTCCCCGAGCCTTCGTTCGCCGAGCGCGCACGCACTCTGGT
This sequence comes from uncultured Acidobacteriaceae bacterium, assembly GCA_963779995.1. Taxonomy (GTDB): domain Bacteria; phylum Acidobacteriota; class Terriglobia; order Terriglobales; family Acidobacteriaceae; genus Acidiflorens. The sequence continues at coordinate 185,000 of CAVZZY010000010.1, forward strand.
GTACTTGGCCCGCATCGGAAGTCTCTCGACCGTTTCGCGCAAACAGCCGGGGTTTCCTTTCGGATCCGTGATGCCCTACGGGTTGGACGATCACGGGCGCCCTCTCTTCCTTATCAGCACCATGGCCATGCATACCCAGAACCTGCAGGCGGACCCTCGCGCCAGCTTGCTGGTGACCCAGAATGATGTCGGCGGTGAGCCGCTCGGAGCATCCAGGGTAACGCTGGTAGGAAATGTTCTGCCGCTACCGGAGCCGGAAGTGGCCGAGGCTCGCAAGCTCTACTTGGCACGCTACGCCAATAGCAAGTATTGGGTGGATTATGAAGACTTTTCTTTTTATCGCCTGGACGCGGTCGACGTTTACTACGTGGGCGGCTTCGGAGTGATGGGCTGGGTATCTGCCGCTGAATATGACCGTGCTCGGCCCGACCCTCTCGCGGACTCGATGTCCGAAATCATTCAGCACATGAATGCCGACCACAAGGATGCGCTCATTCTGCTCGCCCGCGTGTCTGCACGCATTGAGGCGCAGGAAGCAACGATGACCGCGGTCGATCGCCTCGGGTTTCATGCGCGCTTGAAAACCCAGGATGGTATAAAGGGTGCTCGCATTGCATTCTTGCGAGAAGTGAGCAACCCGGCGGAAACCAGAGAGGTTCTGGTGGAGATGGTACGGCAGGCGCGCTCGGCGGTGTGATGTCCGTAGGGAAATCCCTTATTATGGAAGGCTCCTGATGACTGCATCCCGTTCAGACGCGCTCGTGCTCTTCGGTGTGACGGGAGATCTCGCACACAAGATGATCTTCCCGGCACTCTATGCGATGGCGAAACGAGGCGCCCTCAAGGTCCCCCTGATCGGCGTTGCCTTCCCGAAGTGGAGTCTGGAGCGTCTGCGCAAACGCGTGACCGACAGCATAAAGCGATCCGGCGGGATCGATAACCGGCGTGCCCTGGACCATCTTCTGTCCCTGCTCACGTATGTGAGTGGGGATTATAGGGACCAGGGGACGTTCGCGGCGATAAAACGGGCGTTGGGTAGGGCTCGGCGCCCCGCGCACTATCTCGCTATCCCGCCCTCATTCTTCGAGACGGTGATCAAAGGACTCGGTGCCGCGAACTTGGCCGAGCATGCGCGCGTCATTGTCGAGAAGCCGTTTGGACGTGACTTGGCCTCGGCGCGGGAACTCAACCACGTCGCGCACTCAGTGTTCCCGGAAAACTCGATCTTCCGCATCGACCACTTCCTCGGGAAGGAGGCGATCATGAATATCATTTATTTCCGCTTCGCCAACTCTTTCCTGGAGCCGATCTGGAACCGCAACTACGTGGCCAGCGTCCAGATAACCCTGTCCGAGGATTTCGGCGTCGGGAAGCGCGGCGCATTTTACGAAACTGCCGGCTGTCTGCGCGACGTGGTCGAGAACCATCTCTTCCAAATCGTCGCGCTACTTGCCATGGAGCCGCCGTCCGGCAGGCACTTTGAAGCCGTGCACAGCGAGAAGGCTAGAGTCTTTCAAGCCATGCGCCCTCTGACGCCAGCCGACTTGGTGCGCGGCCAGTACGCTGGCTACCGGAAGGAGCCAGACGTGGCGAAGAACTCCGACGTCGAGACTTTCTGCGCCCTGCGGCTTTTCATCGACTCATGGCGGTGGGAGGGGGTGCCGTGGTACCTGCGTTCCGGCAAATACCTGGCCGATACCGCCAGTGAGGTCATGGTGGAGCTGAAGCCGCCGCCGCAGAGGCTTTTCGCCGACTCCGCGCCAACTCCAAAGACCGGGCCGGCCAATTACGTGCGCTTCCGGCACTCTCCCAATTCGGCCATCGCCATCGCTGCTCGCGTCAAGCTCGCGGGGAAGGAGTTCGTCGGCGAGCAGCGAGAGCTCTACCTATCAGAAGAACAGCAGGGACAAGAATCGCCCTACGAGCGTCTTTTGGGCGACGCCATGAGCGGCGATGGAGCGCTCTTTACCCGTGAGGACGCAGTTGAGGCCGCCTGGGCGGTGGTCGATCCAGTTCTTAAGAACCACCACCGGGTTCGCCCCTACAGGCGCGGCAGTTGGGGGCCGAAAGAGGCAGACGCGCTCATCGCTCCAGACGGCTGTTGGCACAACCCCAGCCCCAAGGAAGTACGTTGCATCATTAGTGGAATCCGAACTTCCGTGTAGCTGATAAACCGGGGGTTATGCGCGCAGCGAGTCAGAGTCTTCACACGCTCAGAACTGGAATTGGCACCGCGCAAATGATGGCGTAGCCGTGGATGCGCAGGTTACCCCCATAGGGGTAGCACACGGTCACGAGCAAATCCGCCTTCGTCTGCTTCGCAGCTTGGCTCAGCACCTTCGGCACGTCACCACTGCCGATGAATACGTCCGCCTTGATGCCCATGTCTTGCTGAAGCTCTGCAAGATGCCGAGAAGCATCGCCGACAAGCGACTCTTTCCACTGCGGAACGACGTAACTGCCGCCGGGTCCCCAAAGCTCCACCGAAGGAGTGACGTGGGCGAGCGTAAGATGGGCGCCGAATTCGGCGCCCATTTGTGCGGCCCACGACACAGTTTTGTGACTGCGGGGGCCGAAATCGACCGCGCACAGGACGTTGCGGATGGCAAACTCCTGCCCTGGCGATTCTTCCACGTGGGCTCCGGTCCAAACCGGGCACTCGGTTCCGTGCAGCACTTTCGCGGTCACGGAGCCCAGCAGGAACTGGTTGAACGTGAAACCATGGGACGGCATCATGATCAGGTCGGCGTTTTCCACCTGAGCCGTCTGCACAATTGCCTTGGCCGGGTCGCCTTTGAGCAGCACGCTTCGGATGGCAAGGCCCTCAAGCTCGGGCCCGAGAGTCAGGTCCAGGTTTTTCTGCGCTCCTCGAACCAGCTCAGCGAGCAAATCCCAGCGAGCGAGCTCGGGACCGTCCTCGGGCACGCCGGCGGCATGGCTCCGCGCGGTCACGACGTGCAGCATCACGATCTCAGAATGGAAATTGCGGGCCAATGTCGCAGCCTGATGAACCACACGCAGCGAGGCGTTCGGGAAATCAACCGGCAGAAGAATCTTCTTAATACTCAGCATCGCGTACCAGACGGAAAATCAAAATGCCCCTGAACGTCTCCCATTGGACGTTCCCAGCCTAGTTTAATGACCCGGGCAACTATATCGAGGAAGAGCTAAGCGCAGCGAGATTATCTTTGGCGGGCGTTCAGCTTGTCGAGTGCGCGCTTCAACTCTTCAAGCTTCTGTCCAGCCTCGCCGAGCTTGCCTTCCGCCGTCAGGCGCTGATAGTCGGCAAGATCTTTGGCAGCTTCCGCAATGAGCGCGTTAAGATCCGCTGCCGATTGGGGAGACGACTGACGCGACGCGGCGGATGCCGGCGCGCCTCGCACCGGCTCAGCGGGGACTGCCGCGGCGGTCGTCGTCGTCGCACTCGTCGATGGTGCACTCAGCGATGAGGCCGCTCCGCCAAAAAGGGCCGCCATCGCCGACTCGAAGGTGGGGCCGTACGCGAGCTTATCTTGCAGCGCGAGCACGACCAGACGCAACTCCGGCATCGGACTGCGCTCCGCCTGCAGGTAAATCGGTTCCGCATACAGGAGCGCGCGCCCCGACGGAATCACCAGCAGGGCCCCGCGCCGCACGTGCGAGCCTTGCTGATTCCACAGCGTCAATTGTCCGGAAAGCTGCGCGTTCTGATCGATTCGCGCCTCGATTTGCAGCGGTCCGTCGACCAGCTTGGTTTTGGGAAAGTTGTAAACCACCGACGTACCGTAATGTGCGCCGTCGCTGCGTCCGGCAATCCAGCCAATCAGATTATTCCGGTTGGCGGGCGTGAAGGGCAGAATCTCCACGAACTCGACGCCGGTTTCGCCCGGCAGTTTCATCAACACGAAGTTTGGCTGCATCGCCTGCGTCGTTTGCTCACCTGCCGAGCCCATGCCGACTTCGGTGGCAACCGTCCACAGATCTTCGCGGTTGTAGAACGCTTCCGCATCCGTCATGTGATAGAGGCCGTACACTTCCGCCTGCAGTTTTAGAAGCAACTCGGGGTAGCGCACATGCTTGCGCAGCCCGGGCGGCATCATGGCCGCATCCTTGAAAAGACTCGGAAAGATGCGGCGGTAAGCTGCGATGATCGGATCCTCGGTGTCGAATACGTAAAATGTGGTCGTGCCATCGTAGGCGTCGATGACTACCTTGACGCTGTTCCGCATGTAATTAATGAAATTGTTGCCGAGACGATAATGGGTCGAGTACGGATAGCTGTCTGAAAGCGTGAACGCATCCATGATCCACGACAGACGGCCATCGTCGCCGAGCACGATGTACGGATCCGGCTCGTAGGTGAGGAACGGCGCCAATGCCGATACGCGATCGTGCAGGTTGCGGCGCATCAGCAGCCGGCTCTCCGGGGTCACGTCATCGCTGAACGGCAGCTTCGCGAGGTCGTCGCGGTCGAAGGCAATCATGATGCGCCGCAAGAAATTGCCGAGAACGATGCCGCCGTTGCCCTCATATGACGTGAGGCTGTTGCTAGCGCCTTGCGGGTAGTTGAATTCCTTCTGCCGGGTCTTTACATAGACGTCAGTATTGGTCAACTCGCCGAAATAGATCTCTGGGCGCGTCACCGTTAGACTACGCACCGTGCTCTGGACCGGCATGTTGCTGAGGATCAGCGTGGGCAGCCCTTCCGGCGTGAACCCATTGACCGGGTTCATGGTGATGCCGTAGCCGTGGGTGTAGATCAGCTTGTCGTTAATCCAGTTGCGGCTGCTCTCCGGGAGCTTGTCGACGTTCAGTTCACGCGTGGCGAGCATCACCTCGCGAGTCGTGCCGTCGATTTCATAACGATCAATGTCGATGTCGGGGAAGTCGTAGTAGGTGCGGATTTCCTGAATCTGACGCAGCGTGTCCTGGAGTGCGCGCCAGTCCCACAACCGGATATTCTGCAGCGTAGCCTGATTGTTCTCCGGGTCGGCCGCCTCGATGGTCGTCTCCGCGGGAAACTCGCGCTGCGCGACCCGGTTCAATCCGTAGGCCTGCCGCGTCAATTCGGTGTTGTGGACAATGTAGGGCTTCTCGCGGACCAGTTCGTTCGGTTTGACGATAAAGCTGCTGACGTACCAGGCAACTCCTTGCAGGGCGACATAACAGACTACGGCCGGAAGGACAGCCGCGACCAGCCAGCGTCCGCGCGGCATCCGCACGGCGTTGACGGCTGCGATCGCCGCGCCGAGAACGAGCGCCGCGCAGACGACGAGCAACCCCGCGAGCGTGACGTGCGCGTCCGTGTAGGTCACTCCCCCGAAGATCGTATGATCATCGAGCAATAACTCGAACCGGCTGATGTATACACGCATCGCGACGATCAGCAGCAGGAACGCAAACGTGATGGAGAACCCGCGCCAAGGCAATGTGACGGAACGGCTGAGACGGCCGGCGAGCACGCGGGTTCCACCCGTGATGAGGACGAAGAAGGCGGCGAGCACACAGGTGAGGATGGCTAGCGTCAGCAGCCAACCGGCAATGAGTTGCCACGCGGGCAGGGTGAACAGAAAGAAGTTCAGCGGCTTGCCAAAAATCGGATCGAAGACGCTGACACCACCAGTGGCGCGAGGTGCGTACCAGAAGAGGGCGAGCGTTGGCCACTCCACCATCATGCTGGCGCCGGTGGCAACGGCGATCACGAGCGAAACACCGAGCGCGATGAGGCGGAGGACAGGCTCAACCGGCAGCTTCACCTGCTGTGTGCCGATGGTAATCGTGTGGCCGCTCGGCAAGTCGGGGAGATGCGCCCGCTTCAGAGCCAGGAACGATCCATACAGAATGAGAAATGTGGCGGCTGTAAAAGCCGCGAAAATTACCCACTGCAGGCCCAGGGTTTTCCAGAAGACGTCCCCGTAGCCTAGCGACCCGAACCAGAGTACGTCCACGTAATACGACAAGGCGGTCCGACCGCCGAAGAGGATGGCGGCAAGGACGGCGAGAATGAGGAGGAGGCGTCCGCGACGGCGCGGCTTGTGCGTCGGCGGCCAGTCAATGGACTCAGGCATTGCTCCACTCCGCTCTTGCCAGCATTTCCATGATCGGAGATCCAAGAAACGGCAATTGTACAGTGCCTGGAAGAAAAGTAACTACTTTGCGGTTCCCGGTCCGGCTGATCGCCACCTCAGGGCGTCCCTGCCTTGCGTTCGTACGGTACGTATACTGGTTCCCAGATATTCGCCTGGAGTTCGCGGTTCAGGCTATCTTCGCCGGCAACCTGCGCCTGGCCATCTTGAATCGTCTGCCTACCCACGGCCTGCGCGATCGAGAGACTAAGCTGACGTGACTCCGAAAGTGACGGCAGAAGATTTGCCTTCTTATCCTTTTGTGTGGGGACGAGACGTGCCAATTCCTTGGCCGCAGCCATGACCATTGTATCCGTGACGCGTTTGGCTCGGGAGGCAACAATCCCTAGAGCAAGCCCGGGAAATATGTACGAGTTATTGGTCTGGTCGATGCGAACCTTTCTCCCCCAAATACTCACCGGTTCGAATGGACTCCCGGTACCGATCAGCGCCCGTCCTTCGGTCCAATCCACCAAGTCCTGAGGAGTCGCTTCGCTGCGCGCGGTGGGGTTGGAAAGCGGGAAGATGACGGGTCGAACTGTGTTCCTGGCCATTTCGCGCACTACGCCCTCGGTGAAGGCTCCCGCTTGACCAGAGACTCCGATGAGGACCGAGGGCTTGGCATGGCGGATCACATCCAGCAGGTTGATTTCTCCATTCGGTTGTCTCCAACCCCGCACCTCCTCCTCTTTGCGGGCGTAGGGCATCTGCTCAGGCCGCACATCTTTGCCTTTTTCTGTAATAAGACCGTAGCGGTCGATAGCGTAGAAGTGATTGCGAGCTTCCTCTACCGAGAGGCCCTTATCGTGCATGAACTGTTCTAACAGGTTGGTAATGCCTATGCCCGCAGTTCCGAAGCCAAATACAGCGATCTTCTGTTGCTCCAGGGGCACGCCCGTAACGTTGATGGCGGAGAGTAGCGTCGCGGCCGCTACCGCCGCGGTGCCTTGAATATCGTCGTTAAAAGTACATAGCTGGTCTTTGTAGCGAGCCAGAAGTCGAGCGGCATTCGAACCGGAAAAGTCCTCCCATTGCAAAAGAACGTGCGGCCAGCGCTTCTTCACGCTGTTTACAAAAACATCTACGAAAGCGTCGTACTCTTCGCCGCGAACCCGATGATGCGTCCATCCGATGTAGATTGGACTCTTTAACCTGTCCTCATTGTCCGTTCCCACATCGAGCAAAATCGGAAGACAATGCTCCGGATGGATGCCGCCGAGAGCAGTGTAAAGGGCCATCTTCCCGATGGGGATCCCCATGCCTCCGGCACCTTGATCGCCGAGTCCCAGAATTCGTTCACCATCGCTGACCACGATACATTTCACACCGTCGTAACGGGAATGACTCAGGATCTGATCGATACGATGCTTATTCGGATAGCTGAGGAACAAACCTCGCGGCTTTCTCCATATCTCACTGAAGCGCTGGCAACCCTCACCCACCGTTGGCGTATACACCACGGGGAGCATCTCTTCGATATTGCGCAGCAGGAGCGCATAGAACAGCGTCTCGTTCGTATTCTGCAGGTCGCGGAGGAAGCTGTATTTATGGAAGGCGTTCGGCTGCTCCCGGAATGCTTTAATCCGTCGATCAATCTGTTCATCAAGACTCCCCACATGTGGTGGCAATAAACCGTGCAGGCCAAATACATCGCGTTCGTGATCCGTGAAGGCCGTTCCCTTATTGAGACGCGGAGAATTGATCAGGCCATATCCCGAAAGAGAAATCTGGTAGGTCTTATTGCTTGTCTGCTGTAATTGCTCGTTCATCTTTATCCCCTTCCCAATCCGGTTTCGCTTCGTGAGCTTCGAGGCCGCGCGTTAGAGACCACGGAGTGATCCCGTTCGCTCTAATCCAATACGACAAGCTTAGAGTTTGATCATGGCTGGCTAGCGTAGCGGTACGGATTGTTTGCAACCTGCGCATCTGTGGTCAGCCGTTTCAATCCAGTATGCCAGAGCCAGCGGGCCTGTTTGTTGGCGCAACAACTCTGTCCCTCTGGTACCCTGCATACACCTATGCGCCTTTACCATAGCCTGTTTTTCGTAATCGCTATAGCCGGTTGTGTCTTTGCCCAAGATGTCAAACCAGTGGCCGACCGCCTCGCCGCCCAGAACGCGCTTTTCGAAGAGCAGTACGAGTTGGATCTCCGCAACTTTCCCGAGCGCGCTACCGCCTTCGGCGACTACCGCTACAACGACAAGCTCGCCGAGTACTCACTCGCAGCCATCGTTCAGCGTAACAGTACCGACGAGGCCTTCCTCAGCCGACTTGAAGCCATCCCGCATACGGGCTTCTCCGGCCAGGACGAGCTCTCCCGCGACCTCCTGGTGCGTGTTCTTCAGCAGCGCATCGCCGACTTCGACCTCAAGGAGTACGAGATGCCAATCAACCAGCAGAATGGCATCCATACCAGCCTCGCGGATCTACCGCTGTCCGTTCCCCTCGACTCCGTCAAGCACTACGAGGACTACATCGCCCGACTTCACCAGATCCCCCGCGTCCTCAGCCAGACCACCGAAGTCCTTCGCGCTGGTATGAAGGACAAGCTCATGCCCGTTCGATTCATCCTGGAGAAGCTTCCCGTCCAGTGTCAGGGCATCATCGACGCCGACCCTTTTCTGGTCCCGACAACAAAGTATCCCGCGAGCATCTCCCCCGAAGACCAGAAGCGCTTGACCCAACAGATCACTGACGCGATCAACCTCGACGTCATCCCGGCCTACAAGAGCTTCGCTGATTTCCTGCGCACGGTGTACGCCCCTGCAGGGCGTACCATCCTCTCGGTCACGTCTCTGCCAGATGGCCAGAAGCGCTACGAAAACGACATCTACGCGCGGACCACCACCCGCATGACGCCGGACGAGATACACCAACTCGGTTTCCGCGAGATCGACCGCATCCAGGCGGCGATGTTGGTGATCGCCAAACAGGAGGGTTTCGACGATCTTGCCTCTTTCCGCGCATCTCTCAAAACGAATCAAGTACATTCCAACTTCCGCGGAACAGATCCTCGACGATTTCCGCCGTTACATCGCCCAGATGGAGCGCAAACTCCCTGAGCTCTTCACCCTCCTTCCGAAGTCGCCGGTCACCGTCGAAGCCATACCCGCCTTCCAGTCGGCCGCTGCGACCCACTATGTTACCGGCACGCCGGACGGCAAGCGCCCCGGCCGCGTCGTCGTGGCCACCTCCGACTTCGCGCACCGCTCGCTCATCAACGACGAGGCAATCGCTTACCACGAGGGCATCCCTGGACATCACATGCAGCGCTCCGTACAGCAGCAACTCACCGGGTTGCCCAAGTTTCGCCTCCATGGTCTCAGCTTCAACGCGTACAGCGAAGGCTGGGCCCTGTACGCGGAGGAACTCGGCAAAGAGGTGGGTTTCTACCAGGATCCGGTTTCGGACTACGGCCGCCTCTCCTCCGAACTCTTCCGCGCCGTACGTCTGGTCGTCGACACCGGAATCCACTCCAAAGGATGGACGCGCGATCAAGTCGTGGACTTTATGCGCAAGTCCGGCGCTGTCGACGAGCCCACCATACAGTCCGAGACCGACCGCTACATCGCGTGGCCCGCACAAGCCCTCAGCTACAAGCTCGGGCAGCTCAAGCTCCGCGAACTCCGCGCGCGCGCCCGGAAAGAATTGGGCCCCAAGTTTGACATCCGCACGTTTCACGACCAGATGCTCGACGGCGGAACCCTCCCCCTCGATCTCCTCGACGCACGCACCGACCAATGGATCGCACAACAAAGATCAAAGTGACGTTCTGGGAAATAGCTCCGGGCGGAGAGGGCATTGCAAGGATTTCAGACTTGGCGGGTGACTCGGACATTAGCGGGCATTAGCGGATTGTGGAGCGGATTACGCACGCGGTCGAGGCGCGAGGGCAATAAGACTTACACCCTACTTATCGGCAGGGAGCCGTTTTACATGACCCAACTTCGTCGCCACGCGGTATTTGACCGTACTCATTAGGCTTGAGTTCTTTGGCTCTTCTGCCGATAGCAGATGATGAGCGGGGTCATTGGATTGGTGCGCCGTCAAGGCTGAAACCGATGTTCTTGCCGCCGGTGTTTCATGGATAATTGGCGGTCCAGCCCGAGATTCGAGGCCACGATTCGCTTGTCAACAAATTGTCAAATTGATGTCACTTTCTTCCCCAAAACGTGCCATTAAGCCGATGTCACGCTAGAGTTTAGGGATATGATTCATAGCGATTGCGGCGCGGGGGCGGTCGTGACCAAGAACGCATTTTCAGCGACGACGACGATGGACGCGGTTCCGCCTGGTTCGGAGCGGATACTGGTGATCGAAGACGATCCTGCCGTGCAAAGAGCGCTAAAGCGATTGTTTGAAGCTGAAGGCTTTGCGGTGGAGATTGCAGGGAACGGCGCAGCGGGTCTGGAGATGTTTCGGGCGGCGGCGCCGTCCGTGCTGGTGCTGGACTTGAGTTTGCCAGGGACGCCGGGGCAGGACGTATGCCGGGAGATCAGCCAGGCAGCTCCCTCGTTGCCGATCATCGTCCTCAGCGCGCGAACCGAAGTGATGGACAAGGTGCTGCTGCTGGAGTTGGGCGCGCATGACTATGTGACGAAGCCCTTCAGTCCGCGGGAACTGCTGGCGCGGGTACGAACGGCGATGCGGCGGTCGCAGTCGCTACGGACTCCGCTGACCGAGGCTTTTACCTTTGACGACGTGAAAGTTGATTTCACGAAGATGGAATTGTGGCGGGAAGGGAATCTGGTGCAGCTGACTTCGCAAGAGTTCAAAGTGCTGAAGTTCATGATCCAGAATGCGGAGCGGGTGTTATCGCGTGAGGAGCTACTGAACCAGGTTTGGGGTTACCGGAATTATCCGAGTACACGGACGGTCGATAATCACATCCTGCGACTGCGGCAGAAACTGGAAAAGGATCCCGCGAACCCCTTGCACTTCCGCACCGTGCACAGTTCGGGATACAAGTTTGTGCCGTAGCGAAACGAGGTCAGAGGTAAGAGGTCAGATTACAGAGGGGAGGATCACAACGGCTTTTACCTCTGCAATCTGACCGCTCACCTCTGACTTTTTTGTAACCTATATATCCTGTAACCCCTTCGAGGTTTGACCATGGGCGGAATTCGGTTGCGGACCAAGTTCCTGCTTTCGATGGTCGCGGTATCGGCGGCGCTGACCTTCACGACGCTGCTGGTGGTGCGGCACACGGTGCAGCAGGAGGTGCGCCTCGGAATCCAGCGCGACCTCGAGAATTCCGTTTCCGCGTTCCACAATTTTCAGCAGCAGAGGGAAGTGACGCTGGAGCGCTCGGCGGCGCTGCTCGCCGACCTGCCAAATGTGCGGGCGCTGATGACCACGCACGATCCGGCAACCATTCAGGACGCATCGCGGGATTTGTGGCAACTGGCGGGCAGCGATTTGCTGCTGCTGGCCGATTCTTCCGGCAAGGTGATGGCGCTGCAGGCGGCTCCGCCGGAGATCACGGTTCATGAGGCGCAGGACTACTTTCCGCAGGTGGTGTCGCGCGTAGAGACGCGACACTGGTGGTATGTCGAAGGCCACCTCTACGAAGTTTTTCTCCAGGATATCTATTTTGGTCCCGCGAGCGGGCGTCAGATTCTGGGATACCTGTTGCTGGGTTACGAAATTGACGATCGGGTTGCCCGCGATCTAAGCCGCGTGGCCGCGAGCGAAGTGGCGTTTCGTTACGGAGAAGTGATTGTACGCAGCACTCTGAAGCCTGCCCAGGAATCGGAGTTGCTGCGCGTGGCGCCGAGAACGATCGCGGGAGGCCCGCCGCAAGAGGATCAGATCTGGCTGGGCGGGGAACGATTCCTGGCAACGTCAGTAGACTTGCCTACGCCGGGCTCACCAGCGCTGAATCTGTGGGTGTTGAAGTCGTTCGACCAGGCAACCGCATTTTTGAGCAGCCTGAACGAATTGCTGCTGGCGCTCGGCCTGGCGGCGGTGCTGGCGGGGAGCCTGCTGGTCTTTCTGATCTCGCATACCTTCACGCGTCCACTGGAGAATCTGGTGGCGGGCGTGCGGGCGCTGGAGCAGGGGGATTATACGTACCCGCTGCAGGCGCATGGCGGAGACGAAGTCGCCGAGGTCACGGGAGCGTTCGACCGGATGAGGAAGAATCTGCAGAAAACGCAGCGCGAGTTGCTGGATGCAGAACGGCTGGCGACGATCGGACGGATGGCGAGTTCGATCTCGCATGATTTGCGGCATTCGTTGGCGGCGGTCATAGCGAATGCGGAATTTCTTTGCGAGAGCAACCTGACACCGGGGCAGCGCGAAGATCTTTACGCCGAGATACGGGTTGCGGTCAACCAGATGACGGAGTTGATCGAGTCACTGCTGGAATTCTCGCGTACACGAGAGTCGCTGCGTCCCACGTACGGCGACGTCCGTTCGGCGGTGGATCGGGCGGTGCAGGGGGTGAAGGCGCATCCGGAATTCCAGCGCATACGGATCCGGATTTCCGCGGAAGGGCCAACCGAGGGCTGGTTCGATTTCAAGAAACTGGAGCGCGCCTTGCTCAACTTACTGCTGAACGCGTGTGAAGTGGTGCCGGCGGAATCCGGGAAAATCGATGTCGAGTTGAAACGCAAGGGCGAGAGTGTGGAAATTCGCATCGAGGACAACGGTCCGGGAATCGCGGAGGCGGTGCGCGACCGGCTGTTCGAACCGTTCGTGAGCCATGGCAAGGAAAATGGCACCGGGATGGGATTGACGGTGGTGCAGAAGATTCTGCAGGACCACGGCGGCGACGTTACGGTGGAGCAGACTTCGGCTTCGGGAACGACATTCCGCGTAAATATTCCGCTGAATCCCTCGGCGGAAAATGCTGTGGCGGCCCGGCATGTTAACTAGACGGCATGCCGGATAGGGTATGGTTCGGTTGCGAACTCCCTGAAAGCAGATCCGGAATCGACACTTGAAGTGCACCTTTGAAATTCAGAATGAAGTGCGGAAGTCGCGGGAGGCGGCATGACTATGAGCAAGATGCGCTGTTTCGAATGGTTGCGATGGGGGATGCTGACCAGTCTAATGGCGTCGGCTGCGCTCGGCGCCGCGCAGGAACCTGCGAATCGGACGCAGCCGCCTTCTCCGGAAATGTCACATGAGTCGGTGAGTGACTCGGTTCGCGAGTTGCGGGAGCAGGTTCGCGAGTTGCAGGCGGCGGTTGCTGGGATGCGCTCCGATTGGCAGCGAGCGCGCACGGAAACCGCGGAACTACGCCGGGAACTCGAGGAAGTACGCGCTGGAACGGGACTGCGGAATGCGGTGTTAAGAGACGCGGTGGCGAGGCCGGAGCCTGACAACTCCGCGGCGGCCACGGGACTCCTGCCGAGCGTATTGCAGAAAGGCGTGCCGAAAGATCAAAGAGCTGAAGAACAGAAAGGAGATCAGAAAAAAACCGAGCGTGCAGCCAGTCTGGAAGAGGAATACCAACTGTTGAGCGGAAAAGTGGACGATCAGTATCAGACGAAAGTGGAAAGCGCATCGAAGTACCGGGTGCGGCTGTCGGGTATTGTTTTGATGAATCTGGTGAGCAATCAGGGTGTAGTGGATAGCGTTGATCTCCCCACCTTGGCGTATGCGCAGCCGCCAGGGGGCTCAGGAGGAAGTTTCGGTGCGACGCTGCGACAATCGGAGATCGGGCTTGAGGCCTTCGGGCCGACCGTGGCGGGTGCGAAGACGACGGCGGACCTGCAAATCGATCTGGCGGGTGGGTTCCCGTCGGTTCCCAATGGAATCAACTCCGGACTCGTGCGCTTGCGGACGGCCACGCTGCGAATGGATTGGACAAATACGTCGGTTGTGGCCGGCCAAGATGCGATTTTCTTCTCACCGAACTCGCCGACATCATTTGCTACGCTGGCGATTCCAGCGCTGACCTATGCGGGGAATTTGTGGAGCTGGGTGCCACAGATAAGAGTGGAACATAGGGTGGTGCTGGGGGAAAAGTCGAGCCTGATATTCCAGGGAGGGATTCTCGATCCGGTGAGCGGGGAAGCACCGGGCGAAGCGCCAGGCACAACCTATTACCGGCAGGCGGGGCCTGGGGAAGCATCGCGCCAACCAGCATACGGTACACGGATCGCATGGACGCGGAATGTTTTCGGACAACCGTTGCGGGTGGGCGTCGGCGGGTACTACACCCGGCAGGATTATGGCTTCAATCGGAACGTTGACGGCTGGGCCGGAATGACAGACTTTGACCTGCCGCTTAATCGCCAGTTTTCTCTGAGCGGAAAGTTTTATCGCGGAAGGGCCCTTGGCGGACTGTATGGCGGCATTGGACGCAGTGTGTTGTTCAGCGGCGATCCGACGTTGGCCAGCACGGAAGTGCAAGCGTTGGACTCGATTGGTGGCTGGGCGCAATTGAAGTACCGTCCCGCGAATAAGTGGGAGTTCAATGCGGCGTTTGGGATGGATAATCCGTATGCCAGCGATCTGAAATACTTCGAGTATCCGCAGTCCTACGGGGATCCGACGCTGGCGAGAAATCAGGGGAGCTTTGTGAACATGATTTACCGTCCCCGATCAGACCTGTTGTTTTCCGCTGAGTATCGACACCTGACGACGTATTCGCTTGCCGACGGCGGGAACAGCGCAGGGCATCTCAATTTGATGATGGGAGTTCTTTTTTGAGCGGATGGATGGAAGCTGACACGGTAAGAAGTCGCAGTAGAGAACGCACTAAAGAACTTTAAGATAGGCCGGCAACGATGAGCCATAGAAAAATCCTTATCTGGGTCGCGATGTTGTGGGCCAGCGTGGCCGGATTGCACGCGCAGCCCCCGATGCAGATCACGACGCAGATAACAACAACGACCGTGCGCGGGCGCGTCGAGGTCATCGGTCGAGGCGGCGCGGGCAAGAGGCGGCGTGGAACGATTCCCGGGACAGTAGTGTGGCTGACGCCAGTGACGACGGGAGCGGCAGGCGAAGCCGCTGCTGCTCCAAATTCCTCCGCCGGTCCGTCGGCAAGTCCGGCGCAAAACCCACGCCTGGTGCAGAAGAACAAGAGCTTCGAGCCGCACATCCTGGTGGTTCCGGCGGGGGCGCTGGTGGAGTTCCCCAATCGCGATCCTTTCTTCCACAACGTCTTTTCACTTTTCGAAGGCAAGCGCTTCGATCTCGGTCTGTACGAGGCGGGTACCTCGCGGATGGTGCGATTCGACCGGCCCGGGATCAGTTACATTTTCTGTAATATTCACCCCGAGATGAGTGCGGTGGTCATTACGCTGGCGACGCCGCTGTATGCCGTTTCAAATGCGGACGGGCAACTCAGCCTGGCGGGCGTTCCCTACGGGCGTTACACGCTGCATATCTGGAGCGAGGGCATTGGGCCTGAAAATGCGCAGCCGCTTGCGCGGGAAATCACGGTCGCGGAGAATGCTTCGTCTTTGGGAGTGATTCGAGTTCCGGAAGCCACTGGGCAGCGCATTGCGCATAAGAACAAGTATGGACGCGAGTACGACGAGCCTACCCCCAACAACTCTGTTTACGAGCAGCAACGCTAGAGCAAGCGAGTCGCGGAGCGCACGACGCTTGAACGAGACTTTCTCCGATCCGGCGCGCAACCGAATGCTAGTTCCGTGGCGTCAGGCAGGTTGTCAACGCGGTGCCATCTGTTTGCACAATTCTTATCGGAAAGGTGGAGCGTTCGCGAATGATTTGAGTTCATGGGAACGGCGCCGTTGCTCATCATCGCGATGATCCCGGGATGCGCAAGCTGCCCCTGGCTGCCGCCCGAAGAACTGCAGGAGACCATCATGCGACGCTATGAGGCAGCATGTGGCTGGCCCCGAACTTCCTTTTGTGAGGTTCGACACCGATCTTGGGGGCAAACTGGTCTATAATGCCGGGTTCTCAAAGCGGAGCTGTATTTGCTGCTCGCGGAGCGTGGCTCCGTTCCAGTGCCGCGACTAAGGAGGATCGGGATGAAACTGCATTTATTGGTTCTGTTCGTTCTGCTTTCAACGGCGATGCTCGTGGGCCAAACGTTTCGTGGCACAATCCTGGGCTCCGTGACCGACCCCTCCGGAGCATTCGTAGCCGGAGCGACAGTCAAAGTGCGCAGCGAGTCCACTGGGCTGGAGCGCACGACCGTAACCAGTGGGGACGGCAGTTACGTCGTCTCTGAGTTGCCCATCGGCACATATTCTGTCACCGTCTCGCTGACTGGCTTCCAAACCGCAGTCACCAACAACGTCGCAGTGGACGTGGCCACCGAGCGGCGCGTGGACGCGCAGTTGAAAACCGGCCAAGTGACGCAGACGGTTGAGGTCTCCGGCGGAGACCTTCCCCAGATTGAAACCCAGACCAATGAGCTGGGAGGTGTGCTGACGAGCAAGGGCGTTGAAGATATGCCCATCAACGGCCGCGACTACACGAAGTTGATCTACTTGAATCCCGGTGTCGCAGGTTCGCCCGATCAGATCACGGACTCGCCGGGATCGTTTGGCGAGTTTTCGATGAACGGTGCGCGCGGACGCTCTAACAATTACCTGCTCGATGGCACCGACATGAACGACGGGTACCGCAACGACCCCGCCATCAACCAGGGCGGTGTGTTCGCCGTTCCGTCCGCCATTCTTCCCATCGGCGCTGTCGCCGAGATGAAGGTGCTTTCCAACTTCCAGCCCGAGTATGGACGCAACGCCGGCGCCGTGGTCAACATCGTGACCAAGAGCGGCACGAACGCTCTGCATGGAGAACTGTTCGAGTATTTCCGTAATGACGCACTTGATGCGCGCAATTACTTCAACACGACAGCCCTGCGGGCGCCCTTCCACAACAACCAATTTGGCGGCTCGCTCGGCGGTCCGATCGTGAAGAGCAAAACCTTCTTCTATGCGAACTACGAAGGTCAGCGCGAGAGGGTGGGAACGGTGACGCTCGCCTGCGTGCCGGATCCGGCTCAGATCGCAGCTGACGAAGCAGCGAACGGGGCCGCGAACCCTGTGACTGCGGCTATGCTGAAATTCTGGCCGGCACCGAATATTCCGGGCACGTTCGGAAACCCCAGTGCACCTGGACTTGGGGAAGATACCGGGTGCCCCGCCGGTCCCAACGCCTCGTTGATCACGCCTTCGTACAACAACCTCAGCAGCGTGATCGGAAAGATCGACCACAATTTCAACCAGAACAACATTTTGACCGGCCGCTATTTCTTTGGCGACAGCACCCAGGCCTTCCCGCTAGCCCTGACGGCTTCCGGCGGCCAGCTCCCAGGCTACAACACCATTACGCCGACCCGCGTCCAGTTGGTCTCTCTCTCGTACGTGCACACGATCGGCACCAATAAGGTGAATGAACTGCGCTATGGATGGAACCGGTTCGCGGAAGGATTTTTTTCCCAAGACCAGAGTTTTCACCCCAGTTCGATCGGGCTTTGCGCCGCAAGTTCACTGGCGGAATGCCAGGGCTCCGGTCCGCACGATTCCGGCCTGCCGATTACACTCGTCTCGGTGACGCCGAGTGGAGCCAGCAGTTTCTTCGCCCAGCCCGGCTCTACCTCCGGCGATCCTCGGCAACGCGTCGATACCAACAATCAGTTCATCGAGAGTTTCGCGTGGAAAATCGCCAAGCACGACATCAAGATGGGTTTTGAGTTCCGCCGCACCAGCATCGAACAATACTTCGACAAGTATTTCCGGGGGAGACTCAAATTTTCGAACTTGAGCGCGTTTCTCGAAGGCGATCCGGAGGGTGGTGCATTTGGCAGCCTCCAATACTCGGGGAATTCCAGACGACATACGTTCGAAAACGGCTACGGCCTTTACCTGCAGGACAGCTTTCGTCTGAAACCACGTATCACAGTGAACTATGGGTTGCGGTGGGACTACTACGGCGTGGTGCAGGAGAAAAACAACCTGTTCTATAACTTCCTGGTGAGCAGCTTTGATCCGGTTTTGGATACCGGTAGCGGCGCGCTGGCCCAAGTAGGCTCTCCCGGACTGAGCGGTCTCTACCAGCCCGATTACAAGAATTTCTCGCCCCGCGCCAGTATTGCCTGGGATGTGACAGGGAAAGGCCGAACCGTGGCTCGCGCCGGATGGGGTCTCTTCTATGACGCCTTCTCGCAGGATATCTTCCTGGGTCACCTGCCTTACCCGGCCTATTACGCCCCGGGTCCGGCATATGCAAACTTTGGCGCGGATCCGATAACCTCGGCGGGACTCAACATTACGCCGAGTAACCCTACCGGCGCGATCAACCCTGGCGGTGTTTTAACCCCCGTTTACACGCCCGCTTCCTCCAATTGCGTTATCGTCGAGTGCGACATTTTCGCGGTCGATCAGCACATCAAGACGCCCTACATGGAGAACTACAACATCAACATCCAACAGCAGATCACCAACAAGACCACGCTGCAGGTGGGCTATGTTGGGTCGCAGGGCCACCGGCTCTTCCGCTTCTACGACATCAATCAGCCGAACCAGGATGCGATCTGGAGAAGCGATTGCGCCAGTTCGACGATTGGCATTGGCTTTCAGCCGTGTCCCGCAGGAACGATTCAGGACTTCGCTGTGCCGCGTCCATATGGCGCCGCTGGCGTAGGTGCTTTTTATATCTTTCAGGAAAAATCCACCGGGCAGTCGAATTACAACTCACTCCAGGTCAGCTTCAGGGTCAACGGCTGGCGCGGCATCACTTCAGCGCTCAACTATGTGTATTCGAAGTCCCTCGATAATTCGAGCGACCTCGAAGACTTCGTTGTTAACGCGGCGCAGCCGCAAGATAGCAACAACCCGCAAAGAGAATACGGACCGTCAAACTTCAACATTCCCCAGCGCCTGACCTGGGTGTTTAGTTACGAGCTACCGAACCGGGGCGGGAGCATGCGGCAGCTCAAGAACGGCTGGGGCTTCGACAGTACAGTGTCGCTGCAAAGCGGCCAGCCCTTCACCCTGAATTACAATGCCGAGGATGATTACAGCGGGGGCGGCGAAGGCTATGACCGACCGGACGTGGTCGGCCCCATCGTCTACCACAAACGCAATCCCGCGGACTACATCGACCTCACGTCTTTTGCCATGCCTTGCACAATAACGGCGTTGGCGCTGGCAAACCCCAGCGGCTTTGCCTCCGATTGCGTGCCCGGCACGCGGCACTACGGCGACCTCGGGCGCAACTCGCTGGTCGGTCCAACCTACAAACAGTGGGATTTCGCGCTTTACAAGGACACGGCCATCACGGAACGCGTGAAGATGCAACTGCGGGCGGAATTCTTCAACATTCTGAACCATCCCAATTTCTCCAGTCCGCTGCTCCCGAATTTCATTGCGGACCCGGCGTCGAACCTCGGCCCCTGCGGGTGTGGTTTCCAGGTGGTGGGGAATCACGAAGTTGGCGGCCAGCCCGCCTTCCCGGCCTTAAATGTCCCCGCGAATCCTGGGTACCACATTACCGCCACCGGCGACGTTGGCATCGGCAATCCATTCCTTGGCGGTGGAGGACCGCGCGGCATTCAGCTGGCCGCCAAATTCACCTTCTAGCTTCGCAACTTTGCTTCTTTCGCGGCTGTATATCAGTCGAACTGCGAGGTCGATAGAATGCGCAGGTACAGACTCCTCTGTGCCATTCATCAGCGAGCGGAATTGGTGACAAGGCTCAGGGAAATGCAGTAACGCCTCTCAGGGAATGTGATCTTCTCAGTCTTGATGCTGTGGCAGCGTACCCCAGTCTACCGCGAACGTTTTCGGAACGGACTAAGCGCAAAGGAAACGATACTTGACGCCTTCAAGGAGCGAGTCGGCAGGTTCCGCTGGCTCTAAGCAGTCTTCTTCTCCTGCTGCGCCTTCAGCGAAACAGGCGCACCTATAACCTCGCCGGGCTCGGAATTGAACCCATTGTTGAGCGAACGCGGTTGCGTCCGCCAGTTCAATTCCTCCAACCGCTTTCGCATCGCCTCTCCGTACGTTTGGCGAGCATTGCAACGAGCACAGTCGGGATGCTGGATTCTCAGGAGGGACAACAGGTAGCACTTCAAATTCACGACCCACCTCGAAGGGAGATTCAGTCCACTCGCACCACGGGATATTGCGTCCCACGGCGGGAACTGATCTTTGAAGCGGCGACCTATTATGCCACACGACGGAGGTGTGATTTTCAATAAAGTTGGTTTTAAATTTCGATGCGCGGGAGATCGCGGAGCGGATCATGCGGGAGATTCGGCTGAGTGTCTGGGGAACGCGGCGAGAATTGAGTATCGCGACTCGATAGGCGCTGCCTGAAATCTCGAAGATCGGGGAACCAAACGAATCCTCGCGCCATTGGTCGCGATCAAGACAAGCGGCGAATTCCGGCGGTTCGTGTCAGAGCCTCAGTCCGTCAGGTGGGTCGAACAAGGCAGCAGCACCCGCTTAATCAGCGAGTATGACAAAGGAATCCGATCCCGATCAAGTGACCTCGGTTATCTGGCAAAAGGGGCTTGATCACATTCAAGAGCCACACCTTTCCCGCACAATGCTCTTGGAGGTATTTCATTTTGTGTTGCGGCTTGATTATGTGTCTTGTGTGTTAACCATCGTGTCTACAATTCTGGTTGGGCGGCGATGCTGGGAAGGCTGGGCGCTGGCTGCCCTCAATAGTGTAATTGTGTGCGTTATTGCGCTCAGAACAGATCAGTTAGGCTTCATTCCTGCGAATGTTTTCTGCATGGTGATGAGCGGAGTGAACTTGCGTGCATGGCGGAAGTTAGGAAGTCACCCTCCGGCCCTTGTTCGGTCCCCTTCTTCAGAAGCATAGCCTGACCTTTGATCTTGCGCCCGTCAACTCACTGCGGCGCGTGCTTTCTTGTACCCCGCGCTGAACTCGTGTTTGAGCAACAAATGCAAGATCGCCAGTGAGCGTTCAATTTTCCGTTTCTCTTCCCCTGAGCCGCTGCTATCCCCTGCCAATTCTCGCAGCCTCCCCGGAATAGCGTTCTCGGCAGGCCCGATCCGATCAAGCACCTTCTCGTTGTCTGGCTCCAAGACAACAGCCCGATAGAGTTGTGGCCAATTCACGTGGGTTTGCATCGGATTCATAAAGCACACCCATTCTTCTTCTTCTAAAAAGGTTGTATACATGTCGGGCTACACCGGAGAGCTAATCACGCAACACGAAATGCTGAAGCTCGGATTCACTCTTCTAGAAAAACCTTTTACCCGCACCGCGCTGTTGAACATCGTCCACGGCGTCTTAAGTGCACGCCCCGCTTGATGACGACGCGGCTGGTACCCGGAAATCCGTCCATCGGCGGCGTCACGCCGACGTAGCTTCATCGCCGTCTGCGCCAACCCAGCCACATGCCGAGCCCGATGCCCACGAGAATCGCTCCGGTCAGCTTCTTGCGGTCGGTAATCGGAACGAAACGGGTCTCTTGCTGGTCACTGATCTCTATAACGCCCACGGGAATAGCTCGTACTCCTCCACCCCCACCCCCTCCTTCGCCCCGAGCACTGGAATCGCCCACACCGCCAGCGCCCGCCCCGGCACCGTAGCCATACATTATTCTTGCTACTGGGATGACCGTCTTTCCGTGGGCCGAGATGGGTTCGCCGTAGATGGCTTTCACGCTCGCTTGGCTGAGAATGCTTTCCTTCAATGACTGCAGGAGGGCTTGGGTGCTCATTTCAGAACTCCTTGTAAGGCAACTATTATCCTCCTACGGCGGGCGGGATTCGATGGACGTGTTCTCCATCGCTGGAAATCCCTTAAAAGTTTTAGATTCGCAATTCACCAGCGGATCGACTCGGATGCTGCAGCTGGATCGGCCCCAAGTTCAGGGCAATTTTCGTGATGTGCATATCGGTCATCGTTAGCCCCTTCTGAAAAGGTAGGACACACCCATCGCGGGGTCATTCGGGCGCACTGCTCCGACATACAGGATGGCGGTCAAGACACGGTAAACCGTCGAACCCAGCGGGGCGCTTCGCTTTTCTTCGTCAGTAGCGGACGGTGGTGGGACCTGCTTGAATTGCCAACCCCGGAGTTTGGCGGACGGTCCAGCAAGGAGCAATACACGGAATCCTGTACGCCGCAAGAGTCGTGCGTTCCTTCCCAAGGAAAGCGGACAAAATTACAGGCAAGCCTCTCACCACCTTCCGCCGCCACAAAGACTTAGCACTTTGGCAAGGGACATGCTGTTTGAAATAAAAAGTGCTCTCCCTCTTGGAGGCGCAGAATGGTTGAACGCAACCAAAAGGATTGGCGCGAACTCTGTACTGCTGTGGTGAACGAGACGGACTCTAACGAGCTCAAATTTCTGGTTCAGAAGTTGGTTGAGGCGTTAGACGCGGGTCGCCAGAACAAGCGTCATTCCATTTGTTCGCTTGACGCAATCGCAACGAATCGGGAAGCCGCCAAGGAGGTTCTCTATGGAGGTTCTCTAATGGGTGACGCTTTGCGAATCACAGTCGAAGAACTGCAAAGGCGAATCGAAGCGGGAGAAGACTTCACGGTGATTGACGTGCGCAACCCCAACGCTTGGGCGGAATCGGACACCATGCTGCCAGAAGCGATCCGAGTGCCGTTGGACACTCATTGACCGGCTTTTGGTGCAAAAACATCCCCTTGGGAACGTCAATGAGTGAAATTGATTCCATAACAATGTCGGCTCCCACGCCCGGGTAGACTTTGGTAGTACCAACCAACCAAGGCCCGGGAGAAAGGAGCCGAACGATGATCATTATAGGATGCGATTATCACCCGGGCTTCCAGCAAATTGCGTTTGTGGATACCGAGACGGGAGATTACGGAGAGCGACGATTAGAGCACAGTGAGGGAGCAGAAAAGTTTTATCGTGACCTCGCTGCCCAGGGCAAGAAGGTGCGAGTGGGAATGGAAGCCAGTGGGCATGCCCGCTGGTTCGAACGTCTGCTGACGGAGCTGACCTTCGAATTGTGGATTGGCGACGCCAGCGAGATTCGCGCCAAGCGGGTACGCAAGCAGAAAACGGATCGGCAGGATGCGCAGCATATTCTGCAGTTGCTGATGGAGAATCGTTTTCCCAAGATCTGGGTACCGAGTGGGGAGAATCGGGATCTGCGGCAACTGCTGTGGCATCGGCATCGCATGGTGCAGATGCGGACTCGGATCATGAATCAACTGCAAGCGGTGGCTCTGAACGAGGGGCTACGCTGCAAAAAGAGGTTGTGGCGGCAGCATGGACGAGAGCAACTGGAGTCGTTTCGCTTAGCCCCCTGGGCGAGCCGGCGACGGGAAGATCTGCTGCAGCTGCTGGATCGGCTGAACCCGACCATTACCGATCTGACGCAAGTGATCGAGCAGGAAGTAGAGAAATGTGCGGAGGCACGGCGCTTGCGGACGCATCCTGGAGTGGGTGCACTGACGGCCTTAGCCTTCGTATTAATCATCGGAAGGGCGGAGCGATTTCAGTGCGGGAAGCAGATCGCAAGCTATCTGGGATTAGTGCCCTTGGAGGACTCAAGCGGAAATCGGCGACGACTTGGCCATATCACTAAGCAAGGGAGTTCGATGTTGCGCTTCTTGCTGGTGGAAGCGGCCCAAGTTACAGCACGCAGCATCCCGGAATGGCGCAGTAAGTACTTCCACCTAGCGATGCGACGAGGACGGAAGATCGCCAAGGTGGCGATGGCGCGGAGACTGGCTATTGCTCTCTACTGGATGTGGCGCAAGGGATGGAATTACGAGCAGTCAAGGAAGTTCGGTTCGCACGCGGGCCAGCTCGGAACAGGCGATGGTGTGCAGTAGAACACCGAGAAATTGATTGAGCAGCCCGCTCCTCTTCACGGGGGAGTTCGAAGTAGTAATCATGATCGAAAGTGTGACCGAAGAGATGCATGGGTCGGACCGAGTTCCTGACCTGGAACCGATTACGAGGCGAGCCTTGGTTGGTAGAGCAAAAGCAAAACCTTCCACGAGAGCGAAATGGCGCTCTTCGGAGTGCACGGCCTGGTGCGCCTCAAAAGTGCTTGACAGCGCCGACATTGTTAGAGATGCGCCTCAAAAGTGCTTGACAGCGCCGACATTGTTAGAGACGCCTGATAACAGAAGTTACCGCGCAACCATTCAGCGTGATTCAGAGAAAAGCCGCCCGCAGGCGGCTTGGTATTTGCGACGTGATGCGTGAGAGCAGCCCAAGGGCTACTTCCCACTGCTCAGCACTGTCAGTTCTGCGATGGTTGCGCTGTTGGCGTAGACCCCGGCGCCCACCTCGCCCAATCATCCTGATCAATCGGTAAGCGAACAATTTCATCGTAGACATCCATTAGTTCCCACCTCTCTTTCCGCGGGCGGCGGGGAGTCAGACTCTGTACGGACCGGGGTCGACGATGGCTTGAATAACCGTGAGCCTGCGCTTGGTCCAAGCCGACGTTATTGCCGTTTCCACTTCGGAAGCGGTTTCGCACACCTTGCCGTCCACGCCAAACGCCTCCGCAACCTTTGCAATGTCTGGATTCGTGAAGTCCACGGCGTAGGGAGGCAATCCTCGCCGTTCCTGCGACATGGCGATAAGCGAGAGGGCGCCGTCGCACAGCACAACAACGATAAGCGGCAATTTTAGACGCCGGGCGGTTTCCAGTTCCGCCATGTACATGGCGAATCCTCCATCGCCCAGGAAAGCGACAACAGGTCTGTCCGGCCATGCCAGTTTGGCCGCCATCGCCGCTGGGAATCCGTATCCCATCGATGACAAACCGTTCGACATAAAGAAAGACTTGGCTGAGTAGGTTGTCCACATCTGGCCCACCAGGAACTTGTGGGCGCCGACATCGCAGGTAGCGACGGTCTCCTTGGGCAGTATCTTTCTTGCTGCTGCGACCACCTCGTGAGACGCCATCCCCGTACCGGCACGGGTGATGAGCTTCAACAAGTCCCGGCGGTGAGAACTGAGTTCATGGGGGGTCCACGCGCGACGAGACGGCAATTGTTCCGCGAGAGCAGGAAGCGCGGTAGCAGGATGACCGATCAGTTCCACTTCCGCTGGATAAAACTCGTCCCTGTTGGCCAATGCGTCAAGGTGAATGACCGGTGCTTGAAAATTCCAGGGCTTGTCGAACTCCACAACGTCCAGTCCGCAAGCGACGATGAGATCTGCTCTCTCCCCCAGTTGAAGGACAAGCTGATCTCCCAGCATTTCAAAAACGCCGGCAAAGAGCGGATGGTTTTCGGGGATCACACCTTTGGCTTTGGGCGTTACGATGACCGGCGCGCTCAGTTTTTCCGCCAAACCGGCCAGGCCGTCGCTCGCATTGGCACGCAGAACACCCAAACCGGCAAAAATGATTGGCCGCTCAGCGGCGGCAATCATTGCCTTCGCTTTGGATAACGATTCCTTGCTGGACGCGCCCATACCAGAGTAAGTGCGCACGGGAGAAGTCGTCGGAAATCTTCCACCGGCTTCCGTCTTGGCCAGATCGCTGGAGAGCGTGAGATGAACCGGACCGGGCCGTTCACTCGTGGCGATCCGAATTGCTTTATGCAGCGTCTCCGCTGCCGAGCCCGGATGTACCCACGTACTCCATTTGGTGATGGGTCTGTAGAAAGCCACGGAGTCCAGCACTTGGTGGGTGGCCATGTTGTATCGAGGTGCCGCGATCTGTCCCGTAATCGCGATGACCGGATCACGGTCCATCCACGCATTGGCAACGCCGGTGGCCATGTTGGTGGCGCCGGGGCCGATGGTCGCGACCGAGACTCCTGGAATGCCCAGGATTTCGCCGGTCACGCCGGCGGCAAATGCCGCCGTGTTCTCATGCTTGGTTAGTAGAAAGTGGATGCCCGCCTCTTTCAGCGCATTCATGAGTTCGACCACTTCGCCGCCCGGCAGTCCGAAAACGTAAGGCGTCCCCGCCCGCCGGAGGACTTCCGCCATCGCTCGTACCACTGTCACTTTGCTTTTTCTTGCCACCGTGCTCATTGCTAGATGCCTTCCCTATCTCTGGCAAACATGAGGACGAGCTAATAAATTCCTCGAACTAGAAAAAACCGCGCTCCCCGTCAATGAATCCGAAGCCCACCAGCTACATGCCTGTGGCCGATCAGAAACCGACAGTCATGGATGACAGCGAACCGAGGAGCAAGCCTACCCTCCAATATGCACCATCGTTCTCGACGCCGGCACAAATCCCGGCTCGCCGATGTGGTGCCACTCTTCTTTCTGCTCCACCACCTTCACAATGAACTCCGCAAGCTCCTCGTCCGTCGTGCCACGACGCATCAACTCATGCAGGTCGTGATCCCAAACGGAAAATAAACACGTACGCAGTTTGCCGTCCGATGTGATGCGAATCCGGCTGCAGTGTTCGCAAAACGGATGCGACACCGGCGCAATAATCCCTATCTCGCCCACACCATCCGAGAAGCGATACCGCCGCGTCGTTTTACCACGCTCGTGCGCGATCTCTTCCAGAGGCAGATACTCCGACATGCGGAAGACGATCTCATCGAGCGTAACCACAATTCCCGGTGTCCAGACTCGATCCTCTTCGAGCGGCATGAATTCGATGAAGCACACCACCACCTGCTCTTCCCGCGCCAACATCCCCAAGGGAATGATCTGATCTTCATTGAAGCCGCGCAGCAATACGCAATTGATTTTCACCGGATCAAGCCCCGCTCGCCGCGAGGCTCGCACTCCCGCCAGCACGCTCTCATATCCATTCGGCACGCGCGTGATTCGGGCAAATCGCTTCGGATCCACTGTGTCCAGGCTGACCGTCACGCGGTCGAGTCCCGCGTCTTTCAGTGGCCGTGCGACCTCTGTCAGCTCGTGGCCGTTCGTCGTCAGCGCAATTTCAGGCTTCTTGTCTTCAGAGGTACGTAGCTTCGCGAGGTCCCGTACGAACTCCACAATGCCTTTGCGCAGCAGTGGCTCGCCCCCCGTCAGGCGAATCTTTGTGATCCCAAGCCCAACCATTATCCGCGCGATCCGCAGATATTCCTCGAAAGGAAGTTCCGCATACGCCACGCCGTTAGTCCCCGTGCGGCAGTAGATGCACTTGTAATTACAGCGGTCCGTGATCGATATCCGCAGATGGCGGATCGAGCGCCCGAAGTTGTCGGTAAGATTCGGCATTTAGCTGTTTTCTTTTCTAGCTTGTTTGATAATCACCCTGAGGCATCCATGAAAAAGACCTCTAGTAGTTCTTTAGGACAAGGAAGAATCCCGATGCAGCGCCAATCAATCCGAATACCACCAAGTACATGAGACCCGCTGTATATGTACCCGTAACCCCAATCAAGAAGCCGACGATCATTGGTGACAGCGCACCCACCAGTTGGGAGGATCCATTTTGCAGCCCGGCCGCCTGACCGATCATGTGGGCAGGTATGAATGTTTGAAGCAGGGTCCATGCCATCGGTATGGAAACACCTTTGAAGAAAAGCGCAACACAAAGAAGGCCTGCGCTCAAGTAACTGCTGTGAACCATAGCTGCCAAGAATATGAAGAAGGCGCACCCGGCGAGGCCAACACAATTGATGACAGCTGCTTTCTTCAACCAATCAGCAATCAAGCCGGCGCTAATCAAACCCAAAAGACCGAAGCAGTACGGCAGCGAAGAGAAAAATCCCATTTTCGCCCAGGAAAAGCCTCGAGCGACTCTCAGATACTGGGGCAGCCAGGACATGATGCCCCACCATATGCTGACCGAAGCCCAAAAAGAAAACGCGCAGCAACAAAAATCGGGGTTCTTGATGAGCAAGATGAAGTTTCGCCAGGCCGTCCCTGTCTTGACGCCGCTTTCGGTTCCAGCACAGGGCGTCTCATTCCTGGTTATGTGTTCGAGTTCGGCCTTATTTATCCACCTATTTTGTTGCGGTCGATCGGTGGTGAAAAGCCAGATCAAGGGAATGCTAACCATGCTGAGTACGGCACACAACCAATAAATAGTCCGCCAGCCGCAGATGGCGATGATTGCGGCGAAGACCGCCATGCCCACAGCAGGCCCGACCATCTGACCAACCAGCCAAGCCGAGTTCGCCTTTCCTCTTTCTTCCCGAGGAAACCAGTTCTTCACAAACGCACTCAGCATTGGATAGTGCAGGCCTTCTCCGGCTCCTAAGATGAACATTGCAGCATAGAGCAGCGTCACCGCCCTTGCATTTGCAGCTAACAGAAGTGGTACAGTCCACGAGATCAAGGCAATCGACATCGCTTTACGCGGTCCCAATCGATCACCAACTGGGCCAAGCAGCACATTTCCCAGCCCATAAGCGGCAAGGAAGAACGTCATTAGTAATCCCTGTCCGACAGGGTTGTTCCTGAGTCCCATTTCTTGGAGGAAAGGTGGGAACGCAATCAGAATCGAAACGTTCACTCGATCCAGATAGGCTACGAAAACGGTGAAGGATAGAATAGCCGCCAGCCAAACTCGCATCCTGGTCGCGGGCTCGGCTTGAATCATCGCGCTTGGCACTTGCGTTTCCGCGACGATCTGAGGTGTCTTGGTAGCCATTCTCGATTCTCGTCCCATAACTACCGAATGACGAACGGAGCCTCGCTTTCAACCTTTCCGATTCGACCTGGGTAGTCACAATCAGCGTGCCCGGACCTGCTCAAATCAGCACCAGTTGATGAACCTACCGCGAGGCCCCGTTCTTAGCTCTACTTGAGCGCCGCTTTCACGCGATCCGGCGTCATGGGCAACTGGAACAGCCTCGCCCCTGTCGCGTCGTGGATCGCATTCGCAATGGCCGCTCCCATGGTTATGATCGGCGGTTCGGCAATTCCATCCGGAGCCAACTCCGGGTTGTCGATCAGAACGGCCTCGATCTTCGGCATCGTCGAGAAACGTGGGATCTCGTAGGTGTCAAAGTTCTTGTTGAGAACCTCCCCATTGCTGAAACGTACCTCCTCGCTGAGCGCATAGCCAATGCCCATGCTGACGCAGCCTTCGATCTGCTGGTGAGTGATTTCCGGATTAACAATGATGCCCGCGTCCACCGCGGTGGCAACGCGCTCGACCTGCACCTTGCCGGTACTCTTGTCGACCTTCACCTGCACCACCGTGGCCACATAGGTTTTGTACCAGGTGCCGCACGCGACACCTATGCCCTGGTTACTCGGCGCCCGAGCTGGTTTCCAGCCAGACTGCTTCACCGCAGTCTCGAGCGCACGCCGCATGCGTTTGTCGGTCAAATGCCGCATGCGGAATTCAACCGGATCGACGCCGGCCTTGCTTGCCAGCACATCCATATGCGACTCGCGAGCGAAGGTGCTTGTACTGACCGCTGGCATCCGAAACGGTCCGACATTGAAGGGATGCAGACCGCCAGCTGTGTCCATTTTTTGCCAGGCGATTCCCGTTACCGGCACCGCGGTCGTCCGCTGGTTCGGAATGTCATAGAAGGTCACCGAACCCCAATCGCCGGCCGCATACACCGTGAAATCCCAGGAGACGATTTTGCCGTCGGCGGTCATGCCCGACCGGATCTTCACCACTGCCGCCGGCCGGAATCTCTCGTATTGGAAATCCTCGGCACGATTCCATACCAGTTGGACGGGCTTGCCGACAAGTTTCGCCAAACGCACCGCTTCGGCGCAATTCTGCCCGTTCGTCTTTCCCCCAAAGGCACCGCCTACATACGGGGTAATGATGCGCACGTTTTGCTTGGGAAAGCCCAGTGCCTGTGCCATTTTGTCTCTGAGTATGAATGGAATCTGGGTTGCCGCCCACACCGTGGCCTTGCCATTTTCTATCGTGGCGAGCGCCGACTGGGTTTCCATTGCCGCGTGAGCGCCGTAACTGTGGAAGTAGGTTAGCTCAAACGGTTCCGCGAGTTTTTCCGCCTCGGCGAGGCTGCCGCTCTCTTTCATCACCTGGGGTGGCGTCGCATTCTTGACGAGGTGGTCGAAAATGGTCTTATCGTTCAGCCCCGTCTCCTTACGCTCGTACTGCGCCTTAATCAGCCCCAGCGCTTTTTCAGCCATGTCTGGCCGCTCGTGGATCACGGCGATCAGGTCGCCGTCCTTCACCACCTGCGCGCCGGGTACCTTCTCCGCGGCAGTCGTGTCGACATCTTTCCGGGTTGCGCCATGTGCCGGTGGCCTCAGAATCCGTGCGTACACCATCCCCGGAACCCTGATATCGCCGGTATATTTGGCCTTACCGGTAACCTTTTCAAACGCGTCCTTGCGCTGGGAAGACTTACCGATCACTTTGAAATCCGCTGCAGATTTCAACGGCACATTGGCTAGGTGGCGCTCAATGCGCTTTCCCTGGACCAACTCTCCATAGGTGACGCGTTTTCCCTGCGCCGCATCGGTGATGACGCCTTCGCTCACCTGCAACCTCTCGACGGGAGCCTTGAACTGCTCCGCCGCCATTTGCAAGAGGACCGCTCGCGCTTCGGCAGCGGCTCCGCGCACGATCGGTCCCAGTATCCTCATCGATTGTGATCCAAACGTGCCCACGTCCCAGGGGCACACATCGGTGTCACCACCCGCGATTACATCGACCGAGTCGAACGCGACCGCGAGTTCGTCTGCAACGAATTGCGCAAACGAAGTCTTGGGGCCCTGTCCCAGTTCGACCCTGCCCACCAGACAGGTAACCCGACCGTCCGCCCCGATTTGCAGAAACGCGTTGAAGTCGGTCGGTACCGTGTTCTTCGGGGGCTCGGTGTAGGTTGGTGGCACTGTCGGTGGCACGCCTTGGGCAGCGGCTTGCCACGCTTCCAGCGGACCGGTGCAGAAGAACACCACCAGTCCGGTTCCTGTGAATTTGAGAAAGGTGCGACGGCTGAGGTCGCCATTCGCCGTTGCATTCACATCGTCTTCTAACTGGAGTGTTTTCATGCCGCCGCCTTTCCTTTCATCGCCGCCGCAGCTTCCTGGATGGCGTCTACGATGCGATTCTGATTGCCGCAACGGCACAGGTTGTCATCCATATAACGAATGATTTCTGCGCGTGTTGGCTGCCGCTTCTTAAGCAGAAATGCATATGCCGACATAATCATTCCCGGTGTGCAGAAGCCGCACTGAAAGGCATTGTGGTTGATGAACGCCTCCTGGATGGGGTGCAGGTGTTCATCCTTGCTTAGGCCCTCAATCGTCAGCAGGTGCTTGCCGGCAATGTCCTTGACGGGGACTGTGCAAGACCGGACGGCTTCTTTGTTTACAATCACGGTGCAAACGCCGCACAGCGCAGCGCCGCAGCCGAACTTGGTGCCGGTGAGGCCAAGATCGGAGCGCAGCACCCACAGCAGCATGCGCTCATCATCGACCGTCACCCGCGCCGGCTTGCCATTGAGAGTGAATGAGATTGCTCGTTCCATCGCAGCTCCTTATGATGGTGCTCGAAATCAGCGGATAGGAAGTTGGTTTGCTATAGGCAGCGACACTGCAGACGGAAACTACAACCCTCGATCCACGGCGCGTTGCCAGATCAGTAGGTTAGTTCCTCGAAGGAAGTATTTGCCCCTATTACGGACCAGTCAAGGATGCAGGTCACACATTATTGTGACGCGCGCCAGAAGACTTACGAATCTCTCAGCGACCCAGAGTTCATGCGCATCGCATGTCAGGTAATTCCATTGCTGGATACTGAGATCGGCCTCCTGCCTTGCGAGAACCCGATTGATAGGGCTTCAGCTTCTCAATCTGCCGTTCTGTTGATTCCGCGCTCTATTTCCAAGCCCGATGCCATATGCAGCGTGCGCCTGCAGAGTTGGTCGCATGCGTGGGCCTAACTCTCTATCTTCTTGATGTACAGCCGAAGCCCAGCCAACACTATCCCGATGGCAATGACGGAGATTCCGAATCCGAGACGGCGATAGTTACGTTCCACCATGGCATCCTTCCCAGCTTGCAGCTTCTGGGCGGCGATTTTCAGGCCAGCTTGAATATCCTGATATACCAAGTCGTGCGGAAGCTATGGATGGTGATGCAGAAAAAGGGGACCGCTCACTACAGGGAGAAGTCACATTTTCGCTGGTCTATTTTTCGGGAGGGGCAGGTCAATGGCACGCCACTCGCGGTTTGATTTTTCGTGTTCATCTTTGAGGCTCTGATGCGCGGATCGCGAGGATTGGATTGTCTTTGAGAGGCGTGCCGACAGGCACAAACACTCGAATCCAGCGCCCCGGAACCAGCAACGATTTGTCGGTTTCGATTGCGAGGAGCGCTCGATCTATTTAACCCACACCAGCCACGCCCATCCCACGATCAACGTCATCACGGTAATCGGCAGCCCAAGATCATGGAGGCAGTGAGGAGCGGAGGGTCAGTCAAACCAGGCGGCCTGCACCTCCTCCTCCGCCGAGACCTCGCCACGACAAGGTGAATTCGCGCTAGGAGTCTTTCATGCGCAAGAATTGCAAGTGGGCACAATTCTGATGTCGGAATGGCCGCAAATCCTTGGGTTGGAGAGTGATCCCTACTCGGGACAGTGGAGCGCGGTCAAGGGCCTCGATGGCTTCGCGCTGGATCGCAAGATTCGTGCGCCGGGCTGGAATTTCTTTTTCATTGCGTCGAAAGTGAAAGTGATGCTTCTTGGCGCGCCTGGGCCGATGAAAATCGTGCACGCAGTGAATCGAATCGTGAGGTGGTCGCGCAACACTATAACGCCGTCGAAGTGACTGGAATTGTTACCAAGACTTTTCTGGGTCTGCCGTATTCCATCATCTCGGCGCACCCCCGACATGTGCAAAAGAACTGCTATCTGGATAACGCCGAAGCTCGACGATTGTTAATGTCGGGTCAGAATTTTATGTTGCCATCCCGAATACTTCGCCAGACTTCTCGCGAAAAGGGAGCGTCGTTTCCTTCAGTTGCGGATTGAGGTGTATTCGCCTGACCACGGTCCGGCGCCACTTCTTGTGACCTCCCTGAACATCGTAGATGCGCCGGAGTTTCAGGCCTGTTTTTCTTACGCTGGGCCGGCTTCACGTGGAGTAGGAAGTGAACAGTCGCCAATAGAAAATGAGGCCCATCAGACTTGACCACGAGCGCATCCACGGACTTTAGAGCATCGCCGGGTAGTTCAACGTAGTCGACCACCATGACAATGGGCAGCTCTGGCCGGACTCGCTTGATCTCATGGGCGAGGGGTGCGCCATCCACAAGGCTCAGATGGTACTCGAGGACAACCGCATCCACAGCCCGCGACATGAAAAGCCGCAAGCCATCGGAACCAGTAGTAGCGGTTGCCAATTCGTAACCGTGTTCCGTCAACAAACTCAGTTGAGCTGGATCGCGATGGATGCACAGTAGAGTGCTTTTGATAGCCATGCGGTTTACGTATATATGCAAGCTTCCCACAATTCTGTTCAAAATTGCTCAGTCTAAGAAGGAGAGGAAAGCACTGGGAAATCGCGGCCCGTGATCTAGGTCTAACGGAAACCGGAGTATTACTACCACAGATTTGAGTGATCACCGGCAGCAAGCGGCTGGATGCTTCGTCCTTGGAACCAAAGACATCCACTACACTTAATGCATGTTCTGGAATCGCGTTGTCACTCGAAACCATGATGATTGGAAGTCGTGGCCGGAGGCGCTTTATTGCGGTCGCTAGCTCATGCCCATTCATTTCCGGCATGTGGTAGTCAACGATCACTGCAGCAAGCGCGCAGCCTTCCGCAATTTGTAAGCCTTGCCGGGCGGAGGCGGCAGTGAGCGGGCCGCTTCTGTCGAACAATGTCAGAAAAAATGAAGCGCCGCTGATTTGATCCGGTCGCGGCACGGGCATGGTGAATTTAGTCTTAACATAAGTGAGCTATCTTGCTCAGACGCTAAAGTTCACACCTGTCATTGTTGATTCTCCTGAGTGTGTACACGGAGCCGCGAATGCCAGGCGGCCAACGCAAGAAATAACGTAACTTGGCAGATTTTTGCCATAAGGAGATTACTGTGAAGGTTAAGTTTCTTGTACCAATCGGAATCGCACTTAGTGTGAGCGCATTTGCTCAATCGAATCGCCCAACCACCATAGCCGTCGAGCCCACGAGTCCGACGCCGATATTTCGAGTGACGGTCGTCAGTCGCAACGTCCAGGCAGTCAACTACGAGCATCGCAGCGGAGCCTCTAAGCTCGATTTCACCGGCACCGACTTGATGCCTTCAGCCAACGGTGTAGCCAAGGTGAATAGCCGGCGAGGATCCATTGAGGTTGACGCTGAATTTGGCGACCTGCGGGAACCGACGACTTTCGGCAATGAGTACCTAACCTATGTTTTGTGGGCGATTTCTCCTGAAGGCCGGGCAGTGAACCTGGGCGAAGTGTTAGTCGGCGACAACCATCGCAGTAAGCTTCGCGTAACCACCGACCTTCAGGCTTTCGCTTTGATCGTTACCGCGGAACCTTATTATGCTGTCCGTCAGCCGAGCAATGCAGTCGTGCTTGAGAACGTGGTTCGCGAGTCCACCAAGGGATCCACCGAATCCGTCAATGCAAAGTACGAACTCATGGAGCGCGGCGGATACATCCCCACGGGCTACCGGTTTGACCCGGTGGTTCTGAATGCCAGATTGCCGCTCGAATTCTTCGAGGCGCGGAATGCGCTGCGCATCGCTCAATCCGAAGGCGCCGAGCAGTATGCCAGCGACAGCTATCAACGTGCGGTCCAGTTGACCAACGATGCGGATGAATTTGCCACCAGTAGACACCTCGACGAAAAGGGATTGATCGCGGTTTCCCGTAGTGCCGTTGAGGCGGCTGAGGATTCCCGCGAAATCGCAGTCAAAAAACTGGACGAGATGCGCCTGGCCAGCGAACGTCAGGCTTCAGCCGATACTCTGGCGGTATCGCAGGGACAAGCCGACAATGCGATTCGGCAGAAAGACCAGGCCCAGTCTGACGCGGCGATCGCATTAGCGGCCAAGGCTCAGGCGGATTCGGATGCCTCCAAGGCCCGGGGCGACGCTGCCGCTGCACAAACTGAAACCGCGCAGGCTAAGGCGGATATGGCGACCAGCGAGGCTAGGTCAGCGGCTGCAGTTTCCGCCGCCCAGGCGGATGCGGACCAGTCTCGTCTAACTGCACAACAGGCGGAAAGCGATAAAGCGGCGCTGCGCACGAAGTTGTCCGAGCAGTTAAATGCCATCCTTGAGACTCGCGATACGGCGCGTGGCCTCATAGTCAGCATGTCCGATGTTCTATTTGACACCGGAAAATACTCGTTGAAGCCGGGGGCACGCGAGAAGCTGGCGAAAGTCGCCGGCATTCTACTCGCTTACCCTGGACTCGACATTGCAGTCGGAGGCTATACCGACAATGTGGGCGGCGACGCGATGAATCAAACATTGTCTGAGAATCGTGCTGGATCGGTTCGCGATTACCTGGTGCAAGAAGGCGTCGCGACGAATTCGGTTTCAGCCACAGGTTTCGGCAACACTTTGCCTGTAGCTTCAAACGATAACGCCTTCGGACGCCAGCAGAATCGGAGAGTTGAACTTCTCGTATCCGGTGAAGCTATCGGCATCGCCGTGAACGTGACTACAGGAAGCTTGCAGTAGGGCTAAGCCAACGCTTAGCAACGAATCAATAATGGAGGCAACACCTATGAAACTACTTGGAGTTATTAGCACCGCAGTTCTGTCTTTGATCCTCGGCGTCGCCGCTCCGGTGTTTGCACAGGAGCAGCACGAGCAGGAAGATCAGAAAGCCAAACCGGCCGCGCAGGAAGAGAAAAAAGCGCAGCCAGAGAAGTCAGCAAAGCAAGAAGAAAAACCCGCGGCCCAGCAAGAGAAGAACGCGAAGCCGGAAGAAAAGAACGCCAAGCAAGAACAAAACAGCAAGCCGGCCGCGAAGAATGAGCAGCAGCATGCCGCTGGTAACGGTGGCGGGCGCATTCCGGCAGACAAATTCAAGGCCAATTTTGGACAGCAACACTCGTTCCGTGTCACCCAAGCCGACTACAGCAATCACCGCTTCCAATACGGTGGCTATTCTTTCGGATTCGTTGACCCGTGGCCCAGCAACTGGCTCTACACGCAAAACGTTTATGTGATTGAGATAAACGGGGTGTATTACCTGTGCAACGCATCGTTCCCTGGCGTGAACCTTGCGCTCAGCTTCACACTCTAGCCACAGTTCGTCCGGCGGTCGCCTGAGGGCGCAACCAGCTTGACTGTCATCGGTGCGGGTCCGTTCCCTGGACTCGCGCCGCTTTTTTCTGCGCCGGCAACGGTTCGGCAAGACGGTGACGTATGCCGAGGACAAAACGGCACACTTGAAAACCACACCGGCGAAAATCTTGCTGCTCTTCATTCGGAATCTCCTTTTTGACCTGAAGAACGTTGTAACGTTCGTCCGATGCCGATTTCGTAAAAGGGCCGTTAGGTCTTGCGAATCCCGAGGACCAACGCGAGGATGCCTCCAGCCACCAGAACAATACCTACGGCCGGGGGCAGTTTCTCTCTACTCTGGGTCTGGACACCGATCTTGGTATCTCCAATCTTCACACTATGACTCTCGCTGTGCGGTACGGGCACAACGAAAGCCAACAATCCGAGTACCAGCAACAAGACACCGATGATGCCAACGTTCTTCATGCTGAAGCCCCCGTTTAGGGATGAAATCGTATCCCGGTTCAGGCTGAATGACGCGCCTTGAATTTGTCGATCTTCTCGTTGACCTTCTTCCGGGCATTTTGTACCGACTGACTCATCTTGTCTCGGGTCTCGTGCGCCTTGTCGGTTGCGGCGTCCTTGTGCGACTGTTGCACCTCTTTGGCAGCGTCTTTAGCGTTGCCCCAAGTCTCCTTTGCCGCACCTTTGGCTTGATCCACGACTCCCTGATTGGCTAGTTTTTCGTTGCCGACAGTTTCTCCAACGCTTTGCTTTACTTTTCCTAAAGCCTGCTCAACCTTGCCAGAAACCTGATCCTTATTCACTGTTCTTCTCCTTTGTCGCCGTATGCGGCGTTTTTCTGTGCGAACATCGAGACTTCCAGCGATCAAACCTAGCAACGGGGATGAACTAGTGTCTGTTCAAGATTGCACACTTTCCGTGCAGAACGGAGCAACTGTTAGAGCCGCAGGAGCGGCTTCCACCACAAAACAGGCGCGATGGGCAGCGAAGTCGGCAAGATGGGACGGATTGACTTTCGACACCAAGGGTGAAATCATTATTCTGTCGAGTGCGGAGCAGCGTTGCCCGCAAATTGACGTTGTTCCCGCCTCCCTTTTGCGCATTTATTCATCCTTCATCATAGGAAGTTGCATTTCTGCACAACCGGAACTAGAGAGGGCAGAGCATGACACCCGTGGTAGCAGTCAACAAACTCAGCAAATTCAATGCCACGGCATTCCTTTCGGCCATGGACGGCGGTAGGAAGATCGCAGCTTTTCCCAGAAGGCAGACGATCTTTGTTCAGGGCGACTCGTCCGATGCTGTTTTTTATATAAAGGAAGGAAAGGTAAAACTCACCGTTGTGTCGAAGATCGGGAAGGAAGCCACAATCGGCATTCTGAACAAGGGCGATTTCTTCGGAGAAGGTTGCCTTACGGGGCAGGCTCTCCGCATGTGCTCCGCAACCGCAATGACCGATTGCTCTGTGATGCGAATCGATAAGGCGTACATGATGGAAGTGCTTCACCGGGAGCACGCTTTTTCCGATATGTTCGTGGCCTATTTGCTGACACGAAACATCCGATATGAAGAGGATTTGGTTGACCAGCTTTTCAATTCCAGTGAAAAAAGACTGGCTCGGATGTTGCTATTGCTGGCTCATTTCGGCAAGGACGGAAAGCCCGAATCTGTGATCCCGAAGATCAGTCAGGAAACGCTGGCAGAGATGGTGGGTACGACCCGTTCGCGGGTGAGCTTTTTCATGAATAGGTTTAGGAAATTGGGATTCATTGACTATCACGCTGGTGATGAACTACAGGTTCACAGTTCACTTCTCAACGTCGTGCTCCACGACTAGCGTCCGGCTCCGATCCCACAAACAAAGCTGCCAGACAGCAATGAGCAAATCAGGCACTTGCTGGGTCTAATCCGGCGAGCGGCGCTATCTTCGTCGCAACCAGCACCTCCAACACAGTTGCCGTGCTACGAACGCTTCCTGCAATAGTGATGAGCGCTTCTGAGACGAGAGGATGTTGCTCTGCCAGCGTGTCAAGACGGTCACTCACGTTGTAGAGTTGCTGAACTTCGTGCAGGATCGCATTTGAATGCATGGGGCACGCGGCTTTCTTTGAAAGCCTAAGAAGGGGAAACTTCAGATGGACTGACTTAGTTCAGGGAACCTGAAAGAGGAGAAGGTGCTAACCACCTCAATTCGAGTATAGCACCGCGCACCTCGCTCCAGAGTCTGCGCTTATCTTAGACCGCTGCCAGCTGCCAAAATTCGTTTCAGGACTGAGCAGTTTGGATCAGCGGAGCCATGCTTTCCAAGCCTATTCTCGAACTAACGAACCAATGACAGTAAGGAAAGCCGCTGGGGAGATTGAATATGAGCCCTATCAATAGACTGACAGCGAAACTGCGCAAACCTCCACAACCTCCGCTGTCACATCCCGGTGCAACGGCTGACTCAGACCGTGCCAAGAAACCACGCCTAGTTGAGCCTTCTGCCACGGGTGAGGAACTTAAACCCGGAGATCGCGTTGAGGGCTTGGGCAACTTCGGAAAGCCGACTGGAGAATTCGGAACAGTTGAGCAAACCAACGAAGACGATGCACTTGTAAAGTGGGATTATGACGGTCGAATGAGACTGCACCAACCTTGGCTCAAGAAGGTCAGCAAGAAAGCTCATCCCTTTGCCAAGCCAGCAAGTGCGTAGTTGGGCTGTTCTGCCGCAATCCGTGCGGGATGATGTCGCGTTGCTCGCAAAAGCGAGCGGCGCGTCAATCAATCGAGAGCTGGCCATTCTCAAGCGGGCTTTTCATCTCGGGATGAAACGCACACCACCGAAAGTCAGAGCGTGTCCGGTCATTCCGATGTACAAGGAAAGCGCACCGCGCACAGGCTTTCTCGAAGATGCGCAGTACACGCCCCTGGCGATGGAATGCAGCAAGGTCGGGCTTTGGCTCCGCGCCTTGCTGACTACGGCCTACAGCTTCGCCTTCCGCAAGGGCGAACTGCTGTCGATGCGCGTCAGGCAAATCGACTTGAGCACAGGCACGATCAGGATGACGCGCGAAGTCGCAACTCTGCTGACCGCGTGCATCATCGGCAAGCAGTCGGATGACTTCGTGTTCACGCGATCGGACAAGAAACGCAAGGACGGCACGTTTGTGAAGGGCAGACCTGTGAAGGGATTCCGAAAAATCTGGGACAAGGTTTGTACCAGCGCGGGTGTTCCGGGCTTGCTCTTTCACGATCTGCGCCGGTCAGGAGTCCGCAACCTTCGCAGGCTTGGCGTTCAAGAGAGCGTGGCCATGCGAATCAGCGGCCACAAGACGCACAGCGTATTCGAGCGCTACAACATCGTTGACGGAGCCGATCTCGCCGACGCTGCC
The DNA here is from genome assembly GCA_963779995.1 of uncultured Acidobacteriaceae bacterium. Classification (GTDB taxonomy): domain Bacteria; phylum Acidobacteriota; class Terriglobia; order Terriglobales; family Acidobacteriaceae; genus Acidiflorens. The sequence continues at coordinate 224,503 of CAVZZY010000010.1, forward strand.
AGCAGACTCGACACGAAGCAAAACGCTGCGGCAGTGGAACTTACGCAGACCTTTGGGTAGGATTTGGGCACGATTGCGGCAAATTGCACCAAAACTGAGTCAACCGCGCAGATGCAGCGCCAAGCTGCTGTTTTGCCTAACTAGCTTTCTAGTGAATGGGTTGGATTATACTGTCCTCATCCGAGGGCCCGTAGCTCAAGCGGATAGAGCATCGGATTTCTAATCCGAGGGTTGCAGGTTCGATTCCTGCCGGGCCTACCACTCAACCGGTTGAATACAAAACTAATTGGTCAGACGCATAAAAGCGGGAATCGTGGAATTGCCCGCTCTCGTATATACTGCCTGCACTACGAAGTACGCACAGGCGCGCGCTCGGGCGTAATCGATGGGGTCTTGGTTTCGTCAGCCTCGGGCCGTTCCTTACTTGCATCATGGATGATTCCAGCTCACGGCCGGACGCAAAGTCTGTCTCTAAAAAGCCCGCGGCTCCCGGTGTCAGGACTCCGTTTGCCGGGGAGAGTTCCGGCAGCAATGTCCCGGTTCCTCCTCAGGACGAAGCCACGCACGTGGATGCCGGGCCGTCCCGACACGATCCCGACGCCACGATCGTCGATGCTGGGCCGCGATTGGACCCTGAAACCACATTGGTAGACGCCGACGCGACGATTGCGCCGGGAACTTCGTTTCCCCGGAGGCCAACGCCGGCAAAGCGGAGTTCCACACCCCATCCTCTCCCGCAGGACGAAACCACACTCGTCGATGCTCTCCCGAAAGCGAGCGATCCTGACGCCACACTGGTAGACGCCGACGCTACGATCGCGCCGGGAACTCCGTATCGCCGGACGCCAACGCCGCCACGCAGCCGGATCTCCGGTTTGTCTGCCAGCGCCGCCGTATTCGAGATCGGCGACGTGCTGGGCGGGCGTTATGAAATTCTCCAACTGCTGGGCGAGGGCGGTATGGGCGCGGTTTACAAGGCCACCGACCGCGAGCTCGACCGGTTCGTCGCCTTGAAAGTGATTCGGCCTGAGCTGGCTTCGAACCCCTCGATCCTGGCCCGTTTCAAGCAAGAGTTGCTGCTCGCACACCAGGTCACGCACCGCAACGTAATCCGCATTTACGACCTTGGTGAAGCTGAGGGTGTGAAGTTCATCACGATGGAGTTCATCGAGGGTAGAGATCTACGCTCCATCATCCGCGAGAAGAACAAGTTCGCTCCCGAAGAAGCGGTGGAGGTTATTCAACAGGTGTGCCAGGCCCTGGACGCAGCGCACAGCGTCGGGGTGATTCACCGGGACCTCAAACCGCAAAACATCATGCAGGACGGCACGGGCCGAATGCTGGTGATGGATTTCGGCTTGGCCCGCACCCTGGAAGGCGACGGGATGACCCAAACGGGTGCGATTGTCGGCACCATGGAGTACATGTCGCCCGAGCAGTCGCTGGGCAAAGATCTCGATCAACGTTCCGACATCTTCGCTCTCGGACTGATCTTGTACGAAATGCTGACGGGCAAACAACCCTTTGCCGCCGAGAGCGCTCTCGCCAGCCTCATCAAACGGACTCAGGAGCGTGCGACTCCCGTGTCGGATATTGACGCGCAGATTCCCGGGGCGTTGAGCGGGATAGTGAGCAAGTGTCTGGAACGTGATTTGGACCAGAGATACCAGAATGTCTCGGCCATTCTTGCGGACCTGAACACGTGGAAAGACAAGAGAGCCGCCGGCACAATTAAGTTCGATGCAGCCGTCAAACCGTTGGGGCGGACTATTCCGTGGCCCCTCATTACTGGGATTGTGAGCGTACTGGTGCTGGCGGTAACCGGTTTCCTGTTCCGAGACAAGTTGTTCAAACCCACCCCTGCCCGAGCCCCATCCGCCGTGTCGGTGTTAGTGTCCGACTTCACCAATCACACCGGCGATCCGGTTTTTGATGGCACGTTGGAGCCGATGTTCAATGTCGCGCTGGAAGGTGCCAGTTTTATCAACGCTTACAACCGCGGAACAGCCCGCGACCTGGCGAAACAGCTTCCACATCCTTCGGACAAACTGGACGAGGAGTCGGCTCGGCTCATCGGTGTGAGCCAAGGGCTGGCTGCGGTCGTAACCGGCTCTCTCACGCTCCGCGGCGATGCTTACAAGCTTTCGGTCGAAGCACTCGATGCCAGGACTGGCAACAGCATCGCAAGCGCGGAAATCACGGCGCCCAACAAAGACGAACTGTTGCTCGACATTCCCAAGCTGGCAGCACCCATCCGTAAGGCGCTGGGTGACACTACACCGGTGTCGGCGCAGCTCGCCGTCTCAGGACCGTTCACCGCCGCATCGCTGGAAGTCGTGCATCAATACAGCATCGCCATGCAACAGCAGTTTGCGGGTAAAACCGCGGAGGCTTTTCAGAGTTTTTCCAAGGCCGTTGAGCTCGATCCCAATTTCGCCCGCGCTTATGCTGGCATGTCTGGAACAGCAAACGATCTGGGGCGGCAAGCGGACGGAGAGAAGTACATCAAGTTGGCGATGGAACACCTCGACCGCATGACCGAGCGCGAAAGGTACCACACTCGCGGTTTTTACTACCTAGTCATCGGCAATTATCCGAAGTGCGTCGAGGAATTCAGCACACTTGTCGGCCATTACCCGGCCGACCGGGTCGGGCTATCGGACCTGGCTTGGTGCTACGCCTACTTACGTAACTTTCCTAAAGCAGTTGAAGCCGCGCGCAAGGCGGAAGAGATTGCGCCCAAGGGAGCGTTGGAACACTTGAATCTGGCGTTCTTCAGCTCGTTCACTGGAGATTTTCAAACCGGCGAGCGGGAGGCGCGGACCGCCTTGGACATTAGTCCCTCGGAGGTCGCACAGATCAATCTTGGCGAGGCTCAACTCGGCGGGGGCAAGCTTTCCGACGCTTCCGAAAGCTTTCACAGCCTCGAGAAATTCGGTTCCAGGGGCACATCTCTGGCCACATCGGCTTTGGCCGATCTGGCCATGTACCAGGGCCGCTTCTCGGAGCAGGTGCGGCTCCTCGAGCAAGGCGCCAATACTGACCTGAAAGCGAAGACGCCAGAGGATGCGGCCAACAAGTTTGCTGCTCTGGCCTATGCAGAGCTAATGCGAGGCGAGAGCCGCGCGGCAGTTGCGACAGCCGAGAAGGCTCTGGCAAATGGACAAACGCTACAGGTGCGGTTCCTCGCAGGGCGTGTTTTCGCGGAAGCCGGAGAAACGGCACAGGCGAAAAAAATGGCCGACAGCCTTTCGAAACAGACGCAAGCGGAAGCTGAAGCATATGGCAAGATCGTGGAAGGAAAGCTCGCGCTCAAGCAGGGGGACAGCCGTCTGGCTATCAAAGACATCACTGACGCTAACAACCTGCTGGACACGTGGATCGGTAGATTCGAGCTTGGCCGCGCCTACCTCGAAGCCGGCCAGTTTCCCGAAGCGGATTCAGAGTTTGATCGTTGCATCACACGCCGCGGCGAAGCGATAGAGCTGTTTATGGACAACGTGGTTACTTACGGCTATTTTCCCTACGTCTACTACTATCAGGGACGCGTGCGGCAAGGCCTTAAGACTCCCGCCTTCGCAGAATCTTACCGCAATTATCTGAGCATCCGCGGGCAGTCGGGCGAAGATCCTCTGGTTCCTGAAATCCACCGGCGACTGGCGCAATAGGAATCGATCAAGAGCGAGCGTTGCCAGAATTACCTCGGGCGCGCGCGAAGGCTTGCAGAGCCCTCGCGCTGCGGAGGCCTACCGCAATTACCTCAAGGTTCGCGAACTTTTTGAGTGGTGAGGTTGCGTGATTTCGTGTGGCGCGGGCGCCTCGCCCGTGGCTGTTGATTTGGCGTTTGTGATGAAAAACAGATGAGGTCTTTTCGGGGTTCTTCGAGATTGCGACATCAACGCCCACTCACTCGCAAAGAACGCGAATGAGTGGGGCACCCGGCATTCTCGAAAAGCGGGGCGTGGCGGGTCGGGTGTGGTGTACAAGGCCGAGGACACTGAACGGACGTTTTCGTCGCGCTCAAGTGCAGGCTTACTTGGCGGTAAGCATCTCTTTAATGGTGGAATCGAACACGGCGAAGGGCACGGCGCCGACGATGCGCACCCCCGCGATTTCATCTTTGGCCGTTTTTCCGATGACAAAGCTGGGGGTTCCGCTGATGCCGAGGCTGCCGGCATCGGCAGCGTCTTTCTTGATCGCTTCCGTGAACTTCTTGTCTTTGAGACAGGCGCTGAACGCGGTCATGTCGAGGTTCGTTTTCCGACCATACTTCAGAATCGATTCCGGACCAAGGTCGGTGGCGGTGTCGAGCATCATGGCATCGCGCATTTCCCAGAACTTGTTCTGCTCCCCGGCACAGCGCGCAGCCACGGCGGCGCCGGGGGCGTTGGGATGGAATTCCAGCGGCAGGTCGCGGCTTACAAAGCGAACCTTGCCGGTGTCAATGTACTCCTTCTTTAACTGTGCGAAGATGCCCGTCTCGAAGCGGCGGCAGAAGGGGCACTGATAGTCCGTGAACTCGACCATGGTGACGGGGGCGTCTTCGCGGCCCATGGAGTACCAGCCTGCGCCCACGCTCATCCTTACCTTCTCATTGGGCGCCACTGACGCAGGAGCGGCCGCGGCGGCCCGCGTGGCAGGCGGGTTCAGCAGCAACTGATGGATCGATTTCAGTTCATTGAGGATGGCGTCGGCCTGGTCGCGGGTCATGCCCTCGGGCATGTTGATGGTGACCGACTCCGCCTTGACGGACTCGCTCTTCACGGTGTCGGCCTTGGCAGGTCTGGACGACGGCGCAGGTTTGGAAGGCGCAGCTTTGGCCGTCGCCGAATCCTGATTGGACGGCGCCTGGTTTCCTGAAGGTGAAGCAGTCTGTGCCAACGCTACGGCACCGCACAACAGTGCCGCTAAGACGAAGCTACGCATACTCTCCTCATGACCCATTGATTATGACGTTCGCAGGCGCGATGGCGTTTTCGCCGTCGCGCCCACCGCTGTTTCTCGCCCTGTTACTGACGAACATTCGATACTTCTGCCCCACGGCGCAAGCCGAACAAACGGGGCCGCCGTAGTCGACGTCGGTTTCGGAGCCGTCTTGTCTATGGTCGGCTCACGGATGAGGCACGCAAGTGAAGGATCCAGCGTCGCAGTCGTTGCTCGCGCAATCGCTATTGACGAGACACTTCTTCCCGAGGGCGCAAGCCGAACAAGTGCCGCCACCGCAGTCGACGTCGGTTTCAGCGCCGTCTTGTCTATTGTCGGCGCACTGATTAGCGTCGCATGTGAACGATATACCGTCGCAGGCGTTGCTCGCGCAATCTCTATCGAGTTGGCAACCCAGGCCGACGGCGCAGGCCGAACAAGTGCCACCGCCGCAGTCGATGTCGGTTTCATTGCCGTCTTTTCTATTGTCCTGGCACTGATTAGCATCGCATTTGGACGTTATGCCGTCGCAGGCGTTGCTCGCGCAATTGGCATCGCTGGTACAGGCTACACCAACCGCGCAATTCGAAGTGCACGCGTTGTTCGGCCAGACGTCGACGACGCCGATGTATTGCGAGGGCCCGGGCGGGCCGTTCGGCCACGTCGTTACGCACGTGAACTCCTCAGTGCGATCGAACCCAATATAGTATCTGCCGGGACTGTTGGGGACATTGATCGTGAAACTTGCGCTTCCGGCTGTTGGCGCGGGGTAGCCGGAGTATGGGCAGGCTTGCGGCCCGGGGTCGCTATTCAGTCCAACCGCGATCTGATCGTCGCAGCCCGGGCATGACGGGTCCTGCACGATCGAGTAGTTAAAGCTCACCGTCACTGGAATCGTCGCCGAGCTGCCGCTCTCGAACTCCAGGACGTTGCTAGCCACCGACGTCCCGCCCGAACCGCTGAGCACAACGTTCGTGATCGTCGGTCCGTTCCCCGGCGCCGGGTACGTTACCGTGGTGCCTATTGCGTCCACCGACTCGAATACGATCGGCGCGGGACTTGTTGGGAATGCCGCTGCGGGGCAGCTTGAAGCGCCGTCGAACAGGATATCGTATCGCCCAGCCTGCGTTGGTGCGGTAAGCGGACCATCAGTGATTATGTTAGTGGGAGTGTCACAGATCTGCGGAGCGACGCCGCTTAATCCGAACAGGATCTCGCCGCCGCTATCCAAAGCGTAGGAAGCAGGAAGGTAGGTGAAAGTCGACCCAGTGGCGACCACGCCCTCCTGATTCCCGTTCGGGGGCACATCAGACCCAGTGCCGCCAGAGTTGACGTTGACTGTGCCGTTATCCTGCTTGTCCTGACCAACCACCGTCAGCGTCAGCGGGAGCGTGGACGGACCGCCATTGAGGCTGAGGGTGAGCGTGTATACACCACTGGTAACGGCACCGCTTCCGTTGCCAGTGAGGCAGCCCGTTAACACGTTGTTTGTTGGGATAACATTCATTTCCGAAGCGATTATGCTGGACGACGCGGCGTTCGGAGTGTCGCTTATCGTCGAGGCCAAGGACGCGCTTGCTATCCCGAACTGGGTGACGCCGGAATAATAGAGCGGGGTAGCGGGATAGGGCATGGAGCAATTGCTTGCCCCGGCATAGCCCGACGCAAGATTGATGGTCAGCGGCAGGGTTACGGTCTGAGTGGACGAGGCAGAATCTGTCACTGTGATCGGCACGGACCACTGGCCTGCCTGGGCGGGCGTTCCACAGATCGTGTTAGGCGTTCCGCAGGTCGATCCAGAAGCATCAATCGTCATGTGAACCGGCAGAACCCCGCCTGCTCCCAGGGAAAACGTGTACGGCGGCGTACCGCCGGTTGCGGACAGGGTCAATGGTGCATAGGGCGAGTTGAACTGGCCATTCGGCAGCGCCGTGGTGCTGATCGCCGGAACGGGGGCAGGGTTGACCGTCTGCCCAGGGCTCAGCGCCCCACTGCTTGTCGTGAAATCCCCATCCGCGTTGATGTAGTTCGCCTGCACCGAGTGCGGCGATCCGCTCACTGTCAGCGAAGAGGTGCTCGTAGTCGCGCACAGACTGTACGGAGGCGCGCCCGTGCACGTGATCGGTGTGCCGGATACCGGGCTGCCGCTGTCGATTACGAACTGCACCGAGCCCGTTGGCGTTGCGGCTGTACTCGAATTGTTCGACACAATCGCCGTGAAGGTCACCAAACCCCCATAGGTCGAGGGGTTCAGCGAGGAACTCACCGAAGTCGCCGTCATCGCAGGGGTGACCGTCTGGGTTGCAGTCGTGGCGGTGCTGCCGGCGTCGCTGCCCGTGGCGTTGAAGTTGGGATCGCCGCTGTAGGCCGCGGTGATGCTGTGTGAGGGCGCTGTTAACGCCGAGTCGGTGATGCTGGCGCTCTCGCCCGTCAGCGAGACCGGGGAGCCGTAGTTGCTGCCGTCGACAACGAACTGCACCGATCCGGTTGGGGAACACGCGCCGGGAGAGACGACGCTGACCGTCGCGCTGAACGTCACCTGCTGGCCGTAGATCGATGGGCTGGTCGCCGAGCTCACCGTGGTCAGCGTATCCGCCTTATGCACGGTGAGCGAGGCGGTGTTGTCGCTTCCCGAATGCACGGCATCCGCCGGATACGTGCCGGTGATCGTGTGCGGGCTGGTCGCCACGTTCAACGGCGTCACCGTCGTGGTGCACGTCGAAGCCGCCGGACTCCCACTGCTGGGCGTCAATACGCAGGTCCCACCGAAGCCGTCGGTCGGCTCCGAGGAACTGAGCGCCACCGTCCCCAGCGGGTTGAATGACGGCGTGTAGAGTTCGGCATCGGCCACGGGAGAACCGCCCGAAGTCAGCCCGGTGATCAGCACGTGGTCCTTGTTCAGCAGCGTGGCCGTGAGGCTCGGCTGATCTGTGTTCAGCAGGTTGCCGGTGGCATCGAATTTATCGCTGTCGGGATCGTAGAGTTCCGTCGTCTGACTGCTGGTCCCTCCGGCCAACAACACCATCCCATTGGGCAGCAGCGTTGCCGTGCCGTTAACGGGTGCGTAGCTCAGCGTCGAGCTAATGGCCGTGAACGCCGGGGTAGTCGGATTGTAGATCTCTGCCGTGTCGGTCGAACCGCCCGCGATCAGCACGTTGCCGTTCAGCAGCAGCGTGGCTGTTGCGCCGGTCCGCGGCGCAGTCATGGTCCCGGCTGAGGCAAACGTCCACGCTGAGTACAGTTCCGCGCTATTCAGGGTTCCGCTCACGCCCGTGCCGCCTGCGATCAGCACGCTGCCGTTCGCCAACAGCATCGCTGCCGCGTCGTATCGTGCCGTCCCCAAGTTGCCTGTCGCGGTAAACGTGTCGTTCGCAGGGTTGTAGAGTTCCGCAGAGCTGAGTGCGCCGCCGGAGTTCTCTCCGCCTGCGATCAGCACCTGGCCATTCGTCAGCAGCGTCGCCGTCGCGCCAAACCGCGCCGCCGTCATGACGCTTCCGGACCCGCTGCCCGCCACCGTAAACGCGCCGGTCACTGAATTATAGAGTTCCGCCGTGTTGAGCGCTTTGGCCGCCGTGCCGTCGCTCGACCCGCCCGCGATCAGGATCTCGCCGTTCGCGAGCAAGGTCGCCGTCGCGCCGGTGCGGGCGGTGTTCAGGCTTCCTGTAGTAGCCGTGAACGTTTTGCTCACGGCGTTATAGATGTAGGCGCTCGCCACTACTGTTCCGCTCGCGTTCGTTCCGCCAGCCACCAACACCATTCCGTCGGCGAACAGCGTCGCCGTCGAGCCGGTCGTCCCCACGGTCGGCGTGCCGGAGGCCGCTATCCAGCTGTCGGCCGTGCCCACCGGGTTGGTGCTCCCGTTGTCCGTTACCGTTATGGTCGTTGTGCTCGCTTGACCCACTACCACCGTCGGGTTGAGCACCACCCCGGTTGTCGTCCCGCGTAGCGCCACCGTCTCGCTTGCTCCCGTGGCGGTGCTGCCCGCATCCGCCCCGGTGGCGTTGAAGTTCGCGTCCCCGTCGTATTGCACTGTGAGGTTGTGCGTCCCCACCGAAAGCAACGAAGTGGTGAACGTGGCTTGGTCGGACGCGCCGCCGCTCAGCGCGCCCGTTCCGATGGGCGTGGTGCCATCCAGGAAGGTAACCAAGCCCGTCGGCGTGCCCGTGCTACCGCCGGAGGCGTCGATCACCGTAGCCGTTAAGGAGACCATGTCGCCGAGGGTTGATGAACCGGAAGATACCGCCAGCGTCGCCGTCGTATCCGCCTTCTGCACCGCCTGCCCGGGGTTCACCATCTGGGTCAGCGTCCCATAACTTGTCAGGAAATCCCCATCCGTGTTGATGTAGTTCGCTTGCACCGTGTGCGGCGATCCGCTCACTGTCAGCGAAGAGGTGCTTGTAGTCGCACACAAACTGTACACAGGTGCGCTCCCGGGGCACGTGATCGGTGTGCCGGTTACCGGGCTACCGCTGTAGCTGGAGATCACGAACTGCACCGAGCCGGTTGGCGTTGCGGGTGTACTCGAAGCGTTCGACACAATCGCCGTGAAGGTCACCAAATCCCCATAGGTCGAGGGGTTGAGCGAGGAACTGACCGAAGTCGCCGTCATCGCAGGTTTGACCGTCTGGGACAGCACAGTCGCCGTGCTCCCGCCAACGCGAGTGGCGTAGAAATTGGGATCACCGCTGTACACCGCGGTGATTGAGTTCGTCCCGGCCGCCAACTGCAAAGGGGTGGTTGTGTAGCTAGCGGTCGCGTTTGATAGATTGATCGCGCCGCTGATCGCCGTGGCCCCATCGTAGAACGTCACCGTTCCCGTCGGCGTCCCGGCATACTCGGGCGCCACCGCCGCGGTGAAGGTGACCGTCTGCCCGTAGGTGGACGGGTTCAGGTTGGACGTGACGGAAGTGGTCGTAGTGGCCTGGTTGACCACCTGGGACAGCACAGTCGCCGTGCTCCCGCCAGCGCCAGTGGCGTAGAAGTTGGAATCACCGCTGTACCGCGCGGTGATGGAATGCGTCCCGGCGATCAATTGCAAGGCGGCGGTGGTGAACCTGGCGGTGGCGCTGGACAGATTGATCGCGCCGCTGATCGCCGTGGTCCCATCGTAGAACGTCACCGTTCCCGTCGGCGTGCAACTATATTGTGGCGCCACCGTTGCGGTGAAGGTGACCACCTGCCCGTAGGTGGACGCGTTCAGAGAGGACGCGACTGACGTAGTAGTCGAAGCCTGATTTATTTGCAGCGTCAGACCTTGCGTACCATAGTTCGAGTTCTTGTCAGTCACCTTTGTTGTGAAGCTGTAGTTGCCAGCTACGCACGTCGTCCCGGAGACTGTGCCGGTGCTCCCACCCAGCGTAATGCCCGACGGGAGGGAACCGGTGTAGGTCCACGTGAATGGTGAGACGCCACCCGACTCGTAGATTGTATTGCTATAGGCGTTCCCAACGACTCCAGGGGGCAGAGCCGTGGTGGTGACATGTGGGTTGCTGTCTGATACGTAAATCAGCAGCTCCAACGCAGTGCTCTGCTCATACTGGTGGCTATCCAAATCCAGCTCGAAGAAATAGCAACCCGCGTTGGCGGTCGTTGTGTTCCAAGTAAAAGCGAAGGGGGCGCCCGCACCCGTAATTCCGCTCCCTGAAGTAGACAGAGTCGTGACTGGATACGGGTAGGTCCCACTGTAGCCTAGATATTCCGGTGGCTTTGCAAGCGACGAGCACGTTGGATCAGCTGGAATAGGTCCAATGGCGACAAGCGCCGAGCTTGCAGCTGCCCTTGTGACGCTTGTGCCGGTATCGTCGTCGTTTAGCGACCATGCTATCTGAATATTGTCCCCTTGTACGGGCGTGTTCGCAGAGGACAAATCGGTGAAAGCTAAGTTGGTCAAAGCCACCGAGCCCGCTGCTGCGTTCGTGTAGCAGCCCGTCAGTTTCTCCCCGGTCTGGCCAGATGTAGACACGGTGTTCGAAGGCACGCTCTCCTGGGGCTGCCCCACGTCATTGTTGGTAACCGCGGTGACTCTGTAGCTATAGCCTGACGCATTGCACGTTACCGTGTCCGTGTACGTGGTCAGAGAACCGGAAACGCTGGCACGAAGACTAAACGCCCCTGTCCCAATCGACTGGTAAACGTTGTAATTCACAACCGTGCCGAAGCTTGGGGCGAACCAACTCAGACTTATCAACCTCGGTGACACTCCCTCCGCTATGGTCAAAGCCTGTGGAGGTCGCGCGTAAGAATTGGCGTCTTGGTGAGTAATCTCTGCGCTGAGACCTCCGCCACCCGCGGGCTTCAGACCGCCTCCGCCACCCGCCGGTTTCAGACCGCCTCCGCCACCTGCCGGCTGCAATCCGCCTCCGCCACCTGCGGGCTTGAGACCGCCTCCGCCACCTGCGGGCTTGAGACCGCCTGCCTCACCACCGGGCCCGATCGTACTGATAGTGCCGACCGCGCTGACCTGCTGCAGATTAAGACCAATCGCCGGGCCTACTCCATTCTGTGCCGGCGTGCCTTCCCATTCATTGTGCGGATGCAAGACATCTGTGGTGTTGCCGTCGAAATTGATGTCCTCGCCGGTGGCCTTCGACCAGAAAAAGGCGGATGGTGAAAATGGGACGTAGGTCACTGGCTTATCAGTTGAAAGCAGGGGCGTACCGTCACAATGCGGCGACGTCGAGCTACCCCCGGCATAGCTTGTAAGTTGGAACGCAGCGGTTGTCCCGTAAGACAAGTTGTTTAAAATCCCCGGCCCTTCCGGCGAGCTCTTCGTGAGCGTGGGGATGAGCTCGGGAGATAGCAGCGACGGATCCTCGGAATAGTCCACCACCACCAGAGGCCCGGTACCGGCTCCATTAAGTTGACCGGGCACCTGCAGAAGGTCAAACTGAAAAAGGTAACTCATACTGGTTTGGACGTTAGGCTTGCAGTTCGCTTCGTAGGTGGGCGTGTAGTCGTTTGGATTTTTCGCCAGGTTGTTGAGAAAGATTCCGCCATGCGTCAGGGCCATCGTGTGCCCTAACTCGTGCATCAACGTGCCCGCCTTCATTTGCCATTTGTTACCGTCGGCCGCGGGGTTGTTTGGCGGACCCCAACCCCCGTAGCCCAGCGAGATAACCGAGTTCTGACCACCCACGTCAGAATATCCGGACATGCTGGCAACCTGCCCGTTCGCAAGCGCCAGATTGGGATCGGTCTTGGAAGTGTAGGTGAACTTAGTTGCGCTGCCGGGTACGGTTATGGCGAATGTGGTCGCTGTGGGCGCGGGGCTCGATAGAACGCAGAAAGTACCATTCAAGTTGGAGTTGGTAATCGCGAACACGACTGTAACTCGGCCGTTCGTGCACAGGGTGTCGGTCGCAACAGCGAGTGTCGGCGATGCGAGTATCTGGCTAATGCCATGGGGCAACTTCGTCGTAAATGTCACCGTGTTGCCGTTTTGCACCACGCTTGCAAGCGATCCATCTGATAAATACCAATTTGGCAGGCCCACTCCATGGGAGAATAATATGTAGTGATAGCTGTCCTTTTTTCCGTGCTGGAAGACGGGAATGCAGGTTGGATCCGTGCCGGGGGTGCAACCAAGCAGGCCGGTTTGTGTGTCAGTAGTCTGATTTTTTATGTATGCGAGGCCTTCCCTGAATCCAACTGTGCCGGGCTCATTGGGAAATGGGCAGGTATTATCCAAAGAAAGGCAGGATATGTTGGGGGGCTGAGTTTCCTCGATAATGTTGCCGGGTATCGCATGCAAATGAATGTTGTGTTTCTCGTAAGCCGCAACGACCTTATCAACAGAAGTAGCATGCGGAATTAAGCCATCCTGTGTGTCCACTGCCAAGCGCGGATCGAAGGAATAATTACTTCCTCCTGTGACACACGAGCCGCTGCTTATGGAACTGCACATGTAGTCGTATTGCAGGAATACATCCTGTTCGCCATGCGTTGCGCCGGGGAGGGGCACCCAACCCGGATCTAGTGAATCCCCTATGGTGCACGCTCCATTTTCGAGAGCGGCATCACAATAGCCCGGAGGATTGCTCTCTTTCCACGAGTCCAGAATGCCATCGTTATCGCTGTTTTGGACCGTAGTGCTGACGATAACTGCGCCCCACGAGACGCACGCCTGATTGCTGCTGGACGGAATTACCTCTGTCTGCGCGTTGCTGCTGCCCGCCTTTATTGGATTCGTAGCCGAATTACTGAATGTCCAAGTCGGATTGTCCCAGTTTACGTAGTATCCGGGGAATGGGGGCAATAAGGAGCTATAGAGAGATGGAAGTGCTGTGCTGTTCAAGTAAACAGTTTGGCGATTCAGGAGGTTGCCGTTGCCAACGATGTGAGTCAGCCGGGATACCGGTGAGTTCGCAGCGTCATAGAACCCCTGCAGCGGTTGCGTCATGGTCAGTTTGGATGTTGCCGAGGCATAGTCGCCGTCATAAAGGACAATCGCGTTCAGCGGAATGTTTGGTCCGCCGGCGCCGGAAAGAATGCGATAAATAACGATAAGAGTTGCACCCAAAGTAAATGGGGGTGACAAAGCCGCGCTCGGCAAGCTGACTGTGAAGCTGCCGTTCGCTGTTGGATTGCCGTTGGCATCCAGAGGCAAGGAGCCGGCGACGTCGGCACGGTAGGTCTGCCGCACCTCCCCTGCTGTGGAAGTGCCGGAGCAGCCGCCAGGACCCCAGGAAAGATTGCTAGTGGGGCTGACGTTCGTTCCCGAAAACGCGTAACCCGGTGCCGCCGGGCCCCCAGTCGTGGAATACAACAGCGGTCTGATATACCCATTTTGGCCCGATCCTGTGGCACCGCCCGCAACACCCGCCTTTTCGATCGTTTGCCAGTACAGCAACGCAGCAACAATCTGTGCGCCCTTGGGAACCTGATTTGCCCCGGTGATACCGGGATTCGGATCCGGCACTGAAATCACCCCGGTGGTATAACTGGCCCCGCTTATCTTCGTGAAGTTCGTATTCATCCCATACGCGCCGGCGACGAGGTAGTCGCCGGTAACAAAAAAATTGTTGCCGAAGTTGAGCGGAGGAGTCGATTGTGCGAAGGATGCGACGCTCAGAATTGTGGCGCATGCCAAACCAGCAAGCAGCAAAGGGGAGCACGAAAGTCGCGCGGAGCGCCATTTTTCCATCAGCAGGGCGACATGCTTGCGTATGGTGCTGTGCATAACCGAATCTCCTTTTAAGTTCCACTGCCTGTTAGGTTCCACTGCTGCTTCCCCAGATTCGACGGCCCTCTGTCTCACTCCTTGGGGCTTACCGGTGTGCTCGACGAACCGTTGGTGACGACCCCGGTGACTTCGACCAGTGTGCCGTGATCGACGATTTTCCGATTGGCTCGAAACAAGAATCTGGGACCGGGGAGGGGGAAACCTGAGTTGACAAAAGTCTTGGCACGAGCCGAAACCCAAGCTCGCATCTGCATCCCAACGCCTCGTCGTCCAACACCCCTGCAACCCCAGTCGAAGAATCTTGCACTCGAACGGCGCCGCCTGTCAATAAGAATTGCTGTCAGAATTCAGCATGGGCGTTCTGAACACAGGGAAGCAGGAAGCCTCTTTCACAATAAGCGCATTGGTTTGTCTCCCGGCAGCCCTCGGGAGCTCAAACGCGTTCCGCTTGTTTCGCGATAACGCTCAGTCCTGGTTCAATTCCTCTCATGCGGGGGGTTCGCCGTCTCCGAGCATGGATCGCCGCCAGGGGCCACGCACGAGCAGCCGGAAACACTGTTATACCGGCACTGATCCCCCGGATGGCCGTATTGGTCACAAACTGGATTGCCACATCCGGGGTACTTGGGGATCTTGCTGCATGCAGAGTATTGGGCAAATTTGTGGGACTGTTCCCACAAACCGATTTCCGGAGCTTCGAATCGCAATTCTTCATGACTCAGCACGTGAAGCTCGCCCCCCTGGGGACCTTTCACCTCCAGCACGCCTCCGTTCACATCCAAGGAATACGGGCCTGAAATCGTAATTCGCGTGTCGCCTGATTTCGCTTTGCCGGGAACGAAGTTGATTGTGACTGCGGCTTTGCCATTCGCCGCTCTGGTGATCGAGATATCACCCGCCGTGACGATCGTTACAGTTGCGCCACTCTCCGGTTTCGGTGTCTCCTGAGGTAGTGCGATGTCTACCATGAGCAGCGTGAATATGGTGAGTGTGAAGCTCCATCTCAGCCGTGTTTTCATCAGGCCCCTTTGTAGTGTCCTAATTTGAAATTCTTATCGTTGAAGTGTGGCATGAATCGTTCTCCGAATCCATTTTGATAGCGTCAGCTTGGCAGCCTTCGCTGTCGATTCCATCGCCATTGAGATCATCGCCAGGCGAAAGGATAAGTACCTCTGTGCAGCTGAAAATAAAGGGGATATGCTGGTATCAATCGCTGGAGCCGTTTTCTAATCCGAGGGTGCAGGTTGATTCCTGCCGGGCCTACCAGACTCTAAAGCGCGATTTGACCCATAAGTTGGGAGTCACCCGTTCGTGCCATTCCCCTGGCGGTGATCACAACGTAGAGTGGTCGTGAGCAGACTTCGGGGGAGGGCTGTTCAAACGGGCGTCCCGGGACTCAATTGAGTCGGGGCGCTTTCGTTTTTTGCGGCTCTTTGACGACGTCCTGCGGGTGCGCGGCACAATCATTGCTCTTACTTCATGTTTTCGGCGCGCTCGTCATTCTTTGGTCTTCTTGGTTTTGGTTTCATCATTTCCCATTCCATCGCTGTCAGCTCCCGTCCCAGCGCCGTGAACTCACCCGCCCCCTGCAGCCACTCCCCGCCATCCATGGTCACGACTTCTCCATTTACATACCCTGCGCCATCGCTCACTAGAAATGCGGCCAGGTTGGCAAACTCCTCGGTCGTCCCAAACCGCCCCAGAGGATTTCGTTTCTTTGCCGCCTCCGCCAGTTCCGGACGCGGCAGCAGACGCGAGAACGCGCCTTCGGTCGGAATCGGCCCAGGTGCGATGGCGTTC
This sequence comes from uncultured Acidobacteriaceae bacterium, assembly GCA_963779995.1. GTDB lineage: Bacteria > Acidobacteriota > Terriglobia > Terriglobales > Acidobacteriaceae > Acidiflorens. The sequence goes on from CAVZZY010000010.1 coordinate 240,407, forward strand.
ATCCGAATCCCGCGATCGCCCCACTCGACTGCCAGGCTCCGCGTCAGCGCCTGCACGCCTGCCTTCGCCACCGCCGATGGCACCACATACGCCGAGCCCGTCGTGGTGTAGGTGGTGGTGACGTTGAGGACCACACCTCCGCGCCCCGCCGCCAGCCACCGCCGCCCGCAAGCCATCGTCGTATGCAGCGTGCCCATCAGGACGATGCCAATCACCGATTGAAACGCGCCCAACGAAAGTTCTTCCGTGCGCGCGAGAAAATTTCCTGCCGCATTGTTCATGAGCACATCGAGCGGACCTTCGGCCCAGACAATTCCGAGCATCTCTTCGACCGCCGACGGGTCGCGCACGTCGCAGGGACGGGAGTGAATCTTACCGCCCGCGCGCTCGCGTAACTCCTGCTCGGTCGCCGCGAGGACTTCCTGCCGTCGCCCGCAGATGTAGACTTCGGCGCCCAGCTCCAGAAACCGTTGCGTTGTAGCCTTGCCCAAACCGGTGCCGCCGCCGGTAATAAGAATGCGCTTGCCCTGAAGTAGATCTTTCTGGAACATTGGTGGCCGTCCTTCCTGAAATGAACCGATGATTGTAAATGGACAAATCTGCTAGTGGAGCGACGGTGTCTCGCCTGTCCATAGCGTCGCGGCTGGGCGGGGACGCCCGGCTCTCCACGAACAGAGCAGTGGCACTCGCTGGTTCCCAGATTCTCAACCCAGTCTCGCCAGTGCCCAGCGCGCATGTTCCGCCACCACCGCGTCCGAATCCTCGCAGAGTTTCTTTAGCGTCGGCACAAATTTCTTGTCGCCGCTGTTTCCCATCGCAATCACCGCATTCCGGCGCAGGCCGGAAAGCTTTGCGCGCCGCACCGGAGATCCTCGAAACACAACCCGGAACTCTTCCTGCTGCATTTCGGCCAGCCAATCGAGTGCGGGATTGACCAGACCCTCGCGCGCCTCGAACTCCGCCGCGGAAGTCACCGGCGCCTTGCGGTTCCACGGGCAAACGTCCTGACAGATGTCGCAACCGAAAACGTGCCGTCCCATCCCCGAACGCAGCTCGTCTGGAACCTCGCCCCGCTTCTCGATGGTCAGGTAGGAAATGCACAGCCGGGCGTCCAATTCGCCGGGCGCAACAATCGCCTGCGTTGGACAGGCTGTTATGCACCGTGTGCAAGTCCCGCAACGATCGGGCGCGGGCAGGTCGGGCTTGAGCTCATTTTTCGCGAGATCGTTTTTCGTGAAATCAAGCGAGGTAAGGATTACGCCCAGAAACAGCCACGATCCCAGTTGTTGGTTGATGATGCAAGTATTCTTGCCTATCCATCCGACGCCGGCATACTTGGCATACACCCGCTCGATGAGCGGGCCGGTGTCCACATAGGAACGGAAGTGCAAGTTGCCAGTGGGGTCGAGTAGTCTGCGCAAACCGTCTTCAACCTGCTTCAGGCGGCGCATTACGGCGTCGTGGTAATCCTCGCGAGACCAGGCGTAGCGCGAAATCCAGCCTCGGCTGGCATCTTCGATATGCATCTGCGTCGAGTAGGGATGCGCGGTGTTGTAGTTGATGGCGCACACGACCACGCTGCGCGCCCAGGGAGCGACTCGGGCCAGTGACGCGCGCTTGAGTTCCCCGGCGTCATCATGCGCTTCCATGTACTTCATTTCGCCGTGCTTCCCATCCGCGATCCAGGCGGGAAAGACGCGCAACTCGCCGAAGTCGCGGACCGGCGCAATGCCGCAGAGATCGAATCCGGCCGCGCGCGCGCACCGCTTGATGCGGGTTGGAAGGTCGGAAAGCAAGTGGGGAGTCACTCGCGGCCAGTTCGGCCGCTGGGTGGAACTCATATCCTCCAGAAAAGGCTACCACTTTCAGCGCTTTAATCTGGCAGGCTGAGGGCTGATTTTCTAGCTTTTGGGGACGCGGCCATGCGCGGCTTTCTTGGCGACAGCGGTGAAGTGCTCGATCCGGTTCCGGCCCTTCTCCTTGGCTTGATAAAGGCCGGCATCAGCCTGATTGAGCAACATTTCAACTTCGTTTTTCCCCTCGCAGACAGAGACGGCGACTCCCATACTCATGGTGATGAGTTTCTCCTCGCCGGAGCAAACCACAGGCGTATTGGCAATGATCTCGCGCAGTTCATTGGCGCGCAGCAGGGCGTTGGGCAGATCGCAGCTGGGCAGAACCATAAGGAATTCTTCTCCGCCATAGCGGCCAACGCCGTCGTAGACGCGCAGTTGCGCGCGCAGGCGCTTGCCGATTTCCCGGAGCGCCTCATCGCCAAAAAGATGGCCGAGAGTGTCGTTCACGTTCTTGAAATGGTCAATGTCGCAAAGAATCACGGCCACCGGCTTGCGCTCGCGGCGCGCTCGTTCCAATTCCCGCTCCAGCATGGCGAGAATTTCTCCGCGATTCGTCAACCCGGTGAGACTGTCGTGGGTGGCGGCGTGGCGCATGGACTCTCGGGCGGAAACCAGTTCCTCCTGCAGGTCAAGTATCCGCTTACCGACCAGCAGGCGCGCCTGCAATTCCAGTTCGTCAAAGGGCTTGACCAGATAGTCGTCGGCCCCGGCTCGCATGGCCTGGAGCATGTTCTGGCGGCCCTCATTGCTGGTCAGCAAGATGACGTAAATGTAGGGACTGGACGATCCGGCTTGGCGGATGCGCTGGCAAAGCTCAATTCCATCCAGATCGGGCAGCACCCAATCGAGAAGAACGAGCTTAGGAGCGTTCGGCTGCTCCAGGATTCGCCAAGCCTCGGAGCCGCTCTCCGCCAGGGTGACGCCAAAACCCCAGCTTCGCAAATGATCGCCGATCAATTTGCGGTAGACAGCGGAATCATCGACCACCAAGGCTTGCATCAGTCTTGAACCTCCGACCTCCGCTGCGCCAAACCACGAACCGCCGCCCATTCATCCCCCTTGGCAGATGAGTACCCGACCTCACCATCATAAGACCAAGAGGTGCTTGAAGAGGGCTGGCAAAGGGCTGGCCCGTGTAAACAGAGATACGTCTTGGAGAATCGGCGAACCGAGCCAGATGCTTTAGTTAAGCAGGCTTGGGCCGGGCTTAGAAGCCCAGTGTCAAGCGCCGAAGGCAACGCTGCGACTTCGATCTCGCTTGCGGTTTCTCGCCTGAGGGTTGACCTGAGCTTCTCCAGCGGCCTAACATACCGCCGACGGCACTGAGGCCCTCGGAATGATAGGCCAGACAGTCTCCCACTATCACATCGTTGGAAAGCTTGGTGGTGGAGGCATGGGCGTGGTGTATGAGGCGGAAGACACGCGCCTGTCCCGTCACGTCGCTCTCAAGTTCATACCCGCGGAGATGGTGCACGACCGCAAGTCGCTCGACCGCTTCGTGCGCGAAGCCCGCGCCGCTTCGCAGTTGAACCATCCCGGCATCTGTACCATCCACGATATCGACGACAACGAGGGCCATCCCTTCATAGTCATGGAGAAGCTGGAGGGGATCAGCTTGAAGGAGCGGTTACGTGGGAAGCCGATGGAGGTCGACGAGATTCTGGACATCGGCATCCAGGTGGCGGATGCTTTGGCGGCATCGCACGCCAAAGGGATCATTCATCGCGACATCAAGCCGGCCAATATTTTTGTGGCGCAGAGCGGTCAAACCAAGATCCTCGATTTCGGATTGGCCAAGTCGGCGCGCGAACCGGGATCGGCCGAGGCAGCGATGGAGGACTCGCTGACGGCGGTGGGCGTGATTCCGGGAACAGCGGTTTACATGTCTCCGGAGCAGGCGCGCGGCGAAGAATTGGATCCGAGGAGCGATTTGTTCTCACTCGGAGTCGTGCTCTACGAAATGGCGACGCGCAAGAAGCCTTTCGCCACCGGCAACGTAATTACCACGCTGGACGCGGTCCTGAATCAAAAGCCGGTCTCTCCTCTTCAGCTCAACCCCGCGCTCCCGCCGGATCTCGAAGGCATCATTGGCCGGGCCATGGAGAAAGACCGGGGACACCGCTACCCAAACGCGCTGGCGATGAAGGGCGATCTCCAGTCGTTGAGGAAGGAGACGGAATCGGGGTTGACCAAGAGCGGGGCGCGGCGGCCAGCCTTGCCGTATCGTATCGCCACGACGACGTTTCAGGCCTCGAGCAAGTTTCCCACGTATCTGCTGCTGGGAGTCAGCGCGCTGCTGCTCACGGTTCTGGTCGCGGTCGGAGCGTGGTGGTTCAGAGAGCGTCAGATGGCGAGCGGTGGTGCGCCGAAGAACACGATCGCGGTTCTGCCCTTGCAAAACATGAATGGCGACATCAGCGTGGATTTTCTTCGTTTCGCGCTGGCCGATGAGATTGCCAACACGCTCACCTATACCCGGACGCTAGACGTTCGGCCATCTGCGATCACGCGAAAGTTTGTGAGCAATGACGTGGATCCGCAGCAGGCGGGCCGCGCCGTGCACGTGGCCACCGTCGTGACCGGATACTTCCTGAAGCAAGGCGACCGCCTTCTGATTACGCTCGAAGCGATCCAGGTGGACGGCAACCGGCTTTTGTGGCAGACCAACGTGACCGCGCCCGCTCAGGACCTGATCGCATTGCAAGCGCAGATGGCTGCCCAGATACGGCAAGGTTTGTTGCCGGCGCTCGGCGCGGCCGGTGGTTTTCTCGATACCGGCACGCGCCCGAAGAACGCGGAGGCCTACGATCTCTACCTGCACAGCCTGGCGCTGCCCCACGATGCCGGGCCGAACAAGGATGCCATCGCGGTTCTCGAGCATGTGGTCGAAGTGGACCCAACCTATGCGCCGGCATGGGAACAGCTCGGCGTGCGTTGCTACTATGACGAGGCCTATTCGAATGGTGGCGAGCCGATGTTCCAGCGCTCCAATCAAGCCTGCGAACGCGCCGTACAGCTTGATCCGAATCGGATGCTTGCCGCTAGTCAGCTGATCGAGAACCGGGTTATGCGAGGCGAACTCGGCAAGGCATACCAGGCGGCGCAGGCCATGGTCAAGCGTCGTCCGGAGAGTGCCCATGCGCATTTTGTGATGGGCTATGTCTATCGTTATGCCGGGATGCTGGGGCGATCGACAAATGAATGCAATACTGCGCTGGCGCTCGACCCTGGCAACTATGCTTTTCGTTCTTGTGCCTGGGCGTTCATGGAGTTGGGCAAGACCGAACGGGCTACGGATTTTGTCCGTCTGGATGCCGGTTCGGAATGGGCCGCGTATATGATGCCGTCCATTCTTCTGCGCGAGGGGAAGATTGCGGAAGCGCGCGAGGCGGTGAAGCGCATGCCGACCGCGCCGCGCTATCGCCGCGATTTGCTGGAGGCTTGTCTGCAGTTGCGGCCAGCCGCCGATCTGGACCGGATGGCGCAGGAGGCGGAAACCAGCCAGCCCACCGAGCCCGACCCGGAGACATGGTATTACCAGGGAGCGCTCTTCGCGTACTGCGGCAAGAAACAAGCGGCTCTACATCTGCTCCAGAGCGCGGTCGATCAGAACTATTGCGCGCACGAGAATCTGCTTTATGATCCTTTGCTGGCAAAACTTCGCACAGATACAGCGTTTGACAAAGTGCTGACCGCCGCGGGCGCTTGCCAGGAGACAGTGAAAGCGGCTGAGAACACGCAGGGCAAGTGAACGCAATCGGACTTTCGCGACTATTTACTAGTTGGCATCGTAACCAACAGCACTTCACTGGTAGTGCCGGTATCTCCCTATCTATTGGAATCATAGGGCTAGGCGATCCGCGGCGTCTCTCGGGCCCCACTCGAAAACCCGCCTGTCGTTACCCTGACTTTCCACTTGCAGGCAGGCGGGAGCTTCGGTACTATCACGTCAACTCTTTGGTGCGACCGTGACGAATGGACGGAGCCTCCGACGACTTAGTTTTAGAATTCCTGGAGTACGAGTATGCCTGCCGGTCGCGGTGCGGGGGGAAGAGTGAGCTGAGAGATTAGAAATCGTAAGTGCTCCCGAATCCCACCCGCCAGAGACGCTGGCAAGGTGGGTTTTGTTTTTTTGCGAGGAGCGGCTTTTCGGTGTTCAGCCCCTAAAGGGGCATCTGATTTCGAAGGATTTACGGTATCGCTAAAGCAATACCCTGATACGAAACCCGAGTTTTTCCACGGAATGCCAGCGAGGTCTGAGGTCTTATGACGGATACGAACACCACGCCAACCACCAGCAAGGGCAAGACCATGACCGGGGCCAGTATTCTCTGGGAATGTCTGGAACGTAAAGGCGTGAAGCACGTCTTTGGCTATCCCGGCGGCGCCATTCTGCCCGCCTATGACGCGCTGAAGCACAGCAAGATTCATCACGTGCTGGTGCGCCACGAACAAGGCGCAACCCACATGGCCGACGGCTTCGCGCGCGCCAGCGGAGAGGTGGGAGTTGCGGTTGCAACCTCGGGGCCGGGAGCCACCAACATGGTCACCGGAATCGCCACCGCCATGCTCGATTCCTCGCCGATCGTCTGCATCACCGGGCAGGTGGGCAGCAAGCTGATCGGGTCGGACGCGTTTCAGGAAACCGACATCACCGGCGTGACCCTTCCGATCACCAAGCACAACTATCTGGTTACGCACGCGAGCGAAGTGGCGCGGACGATCCGCGAAGCTTTTTATGTGGCGCAGTCGGGGCGGCCTGGTCCGGTGCTGGTCGATATCACGAAAGATGCGCAGCAGGGTACGTGCGAGTTCGACTGGGAAGCGGCCAAGCCGCAACTGCCGGGTTACCGGCCTGACCTTTCGCCCGCTCCGAAGGAGTATGAACAGGCGCTGGAGTTGATCCACAATTCGAAGCGGCCGGTGATCCTTGCCGGTCACGGTATCATCATTTCTGGAGCCATGCGCGAGGTGCGCGATTTTGCTGAGCGCGCGGGGATTCCGGTCGCGCTCACATTGCTTGGCCTGGGTGCGTTTCCGGCATCGCACCCGCTCAATCTGGGCATGATGGGCATGCACGGGGAAGCCTGGGTGAACCATACAATTCAAGAAGCGGATCTGCTGCTGGCCTTCGGCATGCGCTTCGATGACCGCGTCACCGGCACGCTGAAAACCTACGCGCCCAATGCCAAGAAGATCCACATCGAGATCGATCCCGCGGAGATCAACAAGAACGTCAAGGTCGACGTTCCGCTGGTTGGCGACTTGCGGGAAGTTTTGCTGGAGTTGTTGCCGCACATCGAATCCATTGATCGCAGCGAGTGGCTGGATTCCATCGACCGGCTGAAGGGCGACTCTGCGGTGCGCGACATCCAGAACCTGCCCGACAGCGGCCATCTTTATGCCGCCCATGTCATTAATGATTTGTGGCACCAGACGCGCGAGGGCAACACCATCGTGGTCACCGACGTCGGACAGCACCAGATGTGGGAGGCGCAGTACTACAAGCATGAGCGTCCACGCTCGCTCATTACTTCCGGCGGACTGGGCACGATGGGCTTTGCGCTGCCGGCCGCCATCGGCGCCAAAGTCGCGTGCCCGGAGGCCGAGGTCTGGGCGGTGGTGGGTGATGGCGGATTTCAGATGACTATGTGCGAGCTGGCGACTTTGGTGCAGGAAAAGCTGAAGATCCATATCGCCATCATCAACAACGGCTTTCTCGGCATGGTGCGGCAGTGGCAGGAATTTTTCTACGATCGCAACTATGCGGCGACGCCGTTGCTCAATCCGGATTTCGCGAAGTTGGCGGAGGCTTATGGCATACGGAGCGCGACGGTCTCGAGGCGTTCCGAGGTGGTGCCGGCGGTCGAAGCGGCGCGGCAGCACGAGGGGCCGATGCTGATCAATTTTAGGGTGGAACAGGAAGACACGGTCTATCCGATGGTCGCGGCCGGGGCGGCGTTGCACGACATGATCCGGCGGCCGAGCCCGATTGTCGAGACGGCCGAGGACTAATGAACCCGCCACTGGCGGCTGGCACTAGCTAAGAGCTGAAACGAAAACAATATGCTGAATACATTCATGGTGTATGTCGAAAACAAACCGGGTGTGCTTACCCGCGTGGCTTCGCTGTTTCGCCGCCGGGCCTTCAATATCGATTCGCTGACGGTCGGGCGGACTGAAAAACCAGAGGTGTCGCGCATGACCATTACCGTCGACGCCGACCGCGACCAGGCCCGCCGCATAGAAGCCAATCTGTACAAACTGGTGAACGTGCTGCTGGTCGAGAACATCACCAATCAACCGGCCATCGTCCGGGACTTGGCCATGATCCGGGTGGCGGCCACTCACGATGCGCGCTCCCACGTGCTGGAACTCGCCAGCGTGTTTCGTGCGCGTGTGGTTGATGTCGCTACCGAATCGCTGACCATCGAAATCACTGGTGGAGAAGACAAAATCGATGGACTGCTCGAAGTGCTGCGTCCATACGGTGTATTGGAGATGGTGCGTACCGGCATCGTTGCCATGCGACGTGGCAGCAAGTCTGCCGACGCTGCTTCGACGACGGAAAGTATGGCGCAAGGCGCCGCAAGTGACGATGTCTCCTACTCTGTGTAAGACAATCGATTGGAAGACTGGGAATGTTAAGGGCAATAAAAAAGCGCCCTGAGCGTCTAAGCTCAGGGCGTCTTCGGCAGCCCTCCCCCCGGACCGCCAAACCACGTGCCCATCCTATGTTCGTTTGACCCTGCTGTAAATATCACTTCCGTAATACCAAGCTTGCAAATGAGTACCGCGAGTCCTGCGCGGAGGTAATGTTACTTTGCGGAGTTGATAGGTGCTTCTGTTTGAAAGAAAGGGGATAACCTGTCAAGAGTTCTGCGAGATGCTTCCAAAAACTGGAGGGAAGAAAAACCACAAGACAGAACGTCAGATGCAACTGGATCACTTCTTTTCCCAGGTTTTTCCGCCGTCCGCGCTGTTCCAGATTTCGTTATTACTGGTGGAAAGCACAATCTCCGAGGGGCCGGGGACATCGCCGTGGATATCGCCACGCACATCAATGTGAGTTATATCGGAGCTAAGTTGCTGTGCTTTGACGGAAGGTTGCACCTGCACCCAAGTTACTCCGCTGTTGGCGGAGTGGAAAAGTGTACCCGCCTGGCCGCCAGCCCATACATTCTCGCCCTGACTTGTGTAGCAAAGCAATGGATGATCTGCGTGCAAAGCGTCTTGCCAGCTCTGGCCGTTGTCCCGCGATCGTTGCAGGACGCCCCCGGTAATCGCCCAGGTGGCACGGTGCGCCAAGGGCTGGCTCACAGGGGATGCCAGTTTCGCGGATGACACCATCGCCCCGGCCTGTGACCTGGCTAGCCCGGGGACAGCGGCTGCCTGGGCTTTCTGCTGTTCATTCACTTCCATATCTTTCTTTTGCGGCGCGGGCTCTTGCAGCGCTGGCTTTGCTTTTTCAATCGCTGGCGTCTCGTTCCGTGCCATCAGGGTGTTGTCGGCGGAGGGTGCAACCTCTACCGCAGCGGCGGCTCCAGAAACCTCGACGGTTTCAGTCGCCTGTCGACTGGTTGGTGCATCGAACGCCACGGCTCCAGCGGCCGATGGCGCTGCCTGAAGCTTGTCTGCCTGGCCTGAACCCTGCTTGTTCTCCGCAAGCAGCATTCCTTGCTCCGCCTGATGCGGCGTTACTGCCTCTCTAGCGTTGAGTTTCTTGGACAGCCGCATTTCCGAATTCAGTCGTGCTTGATTGGTTCTAGCCGAGATTGCCGATTGGTCCATTGGCGACGGTGGGACTGGCGATGCTGGGACCGACGACGATGCGATCTGCTGGGCGGCAACTGGCGGCGCAGTGGTTGCAACCTGCCGGCTTACGGAAGGCGGCGTCGCCTGGTTCAGCTTTCCCGGATGCATCAGAAGTACCGAGGCCACCACTGCAATGCCCGCTGCCAGCGCGGCCCAACGCAGACTTGGCCAGGCAAATGCGGCCAGGAAGTTTCTCTCGGACTTCGCCGGAATCAGCGTTGCCCGAACCGCTTCAGTGTCGGTCGCAATCGGAGCGGCCAGAATGTCCTCCGCCGGAAGCGCTAGAGCGATCACCTCGCGGCAGTCTCCGCAGAGCGCCAGGTGCTCGAGTACGCCGTCGCGCTCGGTCGCCGAAAGCGCCTGCTCGGCAAAAGCCGTCAGCAGATCCGCATCCGGATGCGATTGCTCGGGCGCGCCTGGCTCCGCCAAAGGTCGGTCCGGCACGGGCCGAGCAGCCCGCAGGCGGTCATACACGATTTTGGGTACTTCAGCCATTACTTCCTTTGCCTGCGTCTGGTGCCGGAACCTTTCCCTCAGGGAACGTTTTCGGCCCGGAATCTTGCGTCAAACGCGAGCGCAAATTCAGTTCTATGTCCCGCACATCGGTTTCCAGCGCTTCCGTCGCCTGGGCATGGCTCATTCCCCGCATTCGCAGACCCGCCAGAATACGTTTCCGGAGCCCGGTCGCGAGCCGATCGAGCCGCCGGCTCACACTCGATTCGTGCAGCCCCAGCGTGCGCGCAATTTCGGCCAGCGTCCGCCCATCCAGATAATAAGACGCCAGAGTAAACCGGTCCTCGGACGAAAGTTCCCCCAGCGCCTCATCGGTGGCTGCTGCCAGCGGTTGGTCCGAGGTGCGATCTGAAGCGTATGCGGGCTCGGGGACCGCCGCCCGAAACTGTACACCTTCTTCCATCTGCTCTTCCAGACTGACCGTGCGTTTCTGCTTGCGATAGCGATTGATGAACTCCTGCGCCATCACCGTGCGCAGCCAGCCTTCGAGTGAACCACGGCCGGTGTAGAACACAAGTTTCGAACTGCGTATTCCATCGCGTGTGTTCACGCCGTAGAGATCAGCAAACAGCGAATCGGCCAACTCGGCGGCATGTGCGCCGTCGCGCGTAATGTGTAGCGCCATGCCGTGCAGCTTCTGCCGGTAACGGGCGATGAAGTCCTGCCACGCCCGCTCGTTTCCCGCGGCACATGCGCGCGCCAGCGTCAGTTCTTCCAGACGCAGCCCGGCGCAGAATTCCGCCTTCTGTTCTGCTGAAGCGCGGGCCGAATCTGGGGCCGAATCGTGGGAAAGATACTTGCGCAGAATATCGTCGAGGATTGCCGCGAACTGCTCAACGCTCACGCCGTAAGCCGCAGCTCCGCTGCGCTCGTAGAGAGCCGGAGCGGCGTTTGTTTGGTGGCCGGACTGAGCGGACTTTGGCATCTACCCCCTGGCTTATCACTCTGGCGAGTTCAAGATGATGCTAGCAACTTTTAGACGCAAGGACGAATAAATCGTGCGTTCTTCGATCAGCGAGCAGAGAAAGACACTCCTGGAAGACTCGCGGTTGAGTCCCCCGGCACGCTCTATCTTAGGTGTGCCGGGGCGTGGGTCGGCGGCACAGAGGATCGCGTGCACGCGGGAGGATTGGTGTCTTCGCTGGAATTGGTTTCATAACTGATTCTGGTAGGTTTTGGGAAGGGCATGGCTTCAAAAGCTGCGGCAAAGGTCTGACTTCGCGCCCCACCCTAAAGGGGCGTCGGATTGCGAAGGACTTACGGCATCGCTAAAGCGATGCCCTGATACGAAAAGTTATCAGCGGTGTCTTTACTACGAGGAGGCCGATTATGCGGTTCGCTATTGGCTCTGTAGTGGCTGGAATCGCTGTGATGGTGATAGTAGTGGCGCCGGTTGTGGTTCCTTGCACGGTGCAAGCGGGAGAAGTGGCGCCAGCGTCTGGTTATTCTCTGCTTAGCCCGATTCGCAGCGGCAATCTGACCGTCTTTCCCGTAGTCGCCAGCAAGTCATACGACACGGCAGAGTTTCTCACCCTCGATGAAGGCCTGCGCAGCGGCGACGTTGTCGTGACTGAAGCTGGCCAGGCGCGCGGCCTCATCCGTCACCGCCCCGGCGAAGCGGCAGTCGTCCATCCCGTGCGCAACGCGGAGGTGAATAGGCTAGTTCTGGTCAATAACTCGAAACGACCTTTGTTACTCCTCGCTGGCGAGGTAGTTACTGGCGGCAAGCAGGATCGCGTCATCGGCAAGGATCGCATTGTGCCCGCGGAGAGCGAACCGGTCGACCTCAGTGTTTTCTGCGTCGAGCCCGGTCGTTGGGTGGCAGCGAACGGTAAGAACGAGTTCGGCAGCGGGGGCGGTATTGGCGGTCTTGTCGCCTCTCCCGTCGTGCGGGGCAAGGCGATGGCCGCGAAAGACCAGCAGCAAGTGTGGGACAGCGTCCGCACTTCGCAGAGCGCCATGGCAGTGACCGTGGAAGCAGCAGGCGCGGCTCCCGCAGTGAATGCGACCACCTCTTATGCGCGCGTTATGGACAATAAGGAAGTGCAAAAACAGGTTGATGCCGTCGCCGCGCCGGTGCAGCGCAACTACGAAAGCGTCATCCGTCAACTGCGCGACAAAAATGCGGTGGGCGTCGTGGTTGCCGTGAACGGAGAAATTGTTTGGGCAGACATTTTCGCGAGCACCCAGCTACTGCAAAAGTATTGGCCGAAACTTTTGCGCTCCTACGCCACCGAGGCTGTGGTGACGCGTGCCAAAGGCGGGGAAACCAGCCTCAAAGACGCACAGAAGTTTCTCGACGATCTGCAGGGCCGCCACGAAACGGCCGAAACCGAGCCCGGCATTTATCGCCAGGCCGAAATTACCGGCGACGGCTTCAAGGTGTTCGAGTTAACATCGCTACTGCCGAAGACGGGTTTCGCACTGCATGTGGCCAAGATGGCCGACTAAGATGGCCGACTGATAGGCGTGCCGAAACTCAGTGCCGCGACAATCCCTTGAGCACGACGTCATTAGCGTCATAGGCCAGTTTGAGCGCGGGTAGTTCGTCACGCGTGAACCAGCGGACATCCGCCGCATCGCTGCCCGCTTTCAAATCACCGCCGACCGGGCGACACAAGAAATCAATCAACACATAGTGATACCGCACCCGCCCGTCGTCGCCTCGGATCACACGCTCATAAACGCCCAGCAGTTCACCTGTCTCGACCAGCAATCCCGTTTCTTCGTGGGCTTCACGGACCGCCGCTTCGCGCAGAGATTCGCCGCATTCGAGGACGCCACCCGGCAACGACCACTCGCCCAGCAGCGGCGGCTGTCCGCGACGAATCAGCAGGACGCGATGATCGTCGGGATGATTAGCGACGATGACGGCACCCACACCCACCAGCGGAGACTCCGGGTACTCACGTTTCATGCGACAGGTTTTCCTGGTCGAGGCAGCCGATTCGCGCACTCCTCAGAAACCGGAACAGTATACGGCCTTGGGTAAACATTCTGACTGGCGACGGCCCGCTATCGCGAATCGAGAGTTGCCGTGTTCACAGGCAACTGCCGAGCTGCTCCACCCTGTCAAGCCAACACCGGGCTTGACGGGGGCCCCGGTGCGCTCGGTTTGGACGGGCCAGGGCGCCCGTCCCCACACTAACTGGAATTACAATAACCACCATGTCGCTCGACGAATACAAACGAAAGCGGCGCTTTGAGGAAACGCCTGAGCCTCCGCCCAAGCTCGAAAAACAATCGCAGCATCGCTTTGTGGTCCAGCGTCATCATGCGTCGCGGCTGCACTACGATTTCCGACTGGAGATGGAAGGCGTGCTCAAATCGTGGGCGGTTCCCAAAGGCCCGTCGCTCGACCCTGCCGACAAGCGCCTGGCCATGCGGGTCGAGGATCATCCCGTTTCGTACTTCGATTTCGAAGGCACCATTCCCAAAGGCAACTACGGCGGCGGTACTGTGATGGTTTGGGACGAAGGGACCTGGGTACCACTATCGCCGGTGCCGGTCAACGGCGAGTACGTTCCGGGAACAGAAAGAGAAGCTGCCGCCATGCTGGTGAAGGGCGACCTGAAGTTTCGTCTGAAAGGGAAGCGGCTCAACGGCGATTTCGCGCTCGTGCACATCAAAGGCCGCGCCGGAAGCAAAGGAAACGAATGGCTGCTGATCAAGAAGAAAGATGATCGCGCGGTCGCGGGATTCGACATCAATCAAGTTGCGTATGACACCTCCATTCTTAGCGGACGCACTATGGCGCAGATCGCCGGCGATGAAGGATCGGCGGAATGGAAGAGCAGCCCTCCGGCGTCGCGCGGGAGGGTGAAGGCGGCGTGGCTGGCGGACGCAATCGCACGCGCCGACTCAAAGCGAAAGGCTTTGAACGCAGAGGCCGGGGAGAAAAAAGTTCCAACCGCGGAGAACGCGGAGGACGCAAAGAAGAATGATGGTAGAAGCCCTCGACAAGCGCCGCGACGTGCTACTCACGCGAATACTTCGGATACGGCGTCCAAGGAAGCCGGAGCTAAAAATTCCGCATCCAAACCACGAAGCAAGAAATCCTCTGCTAACTCGGCATCCTCTGCGGTTAGAGCTCTGGCCGGAGCTGAGGAGAAGCCCATGCCCACCGTCATCCATCCGATGCTGGCTACTCCCGCCGGAAAGGCCTTCGACGATCCTGACTGGCTGTTCGAAATCAAGTGGGACGGCTACCGCGCCGTCGCCTTCATTGAAGACGGGCGCGTGCGCTTGGTGTCGCGCAACCGGAATGACCTCACACTACAGTTTCCCGAGCTCGGGAGCCTGCCGCAATTCGTGAAGGCCCAACGCGCCATCCTTGACGGCGAGATCGTCGCGCTCGATGAAGAGGGGCGCCCTTCTTTTAGTCTGATGCAGCAGCGGACCGGGTTCCAGCCGGGTAAACGGCGATTGGCGCGGCGCGAGGGCGTCCGGGTTGTTTACTATGCGTTCGATCTGTTGTACCTCGATGGCGTGGACCTGCGTCACGTCGCGCTTGAACAACGCAAGCAGCTGCTGCAAGACCAAATTGAAAACAGCGAAGTCATTCATTTTTCCGACCACTATGCTGAAAAAGGTCTTGAGCTTTTCGAAGCGGCGCGGCGGCGCGAACTGGAAGGCATTGTCGCCAAGAAGCGTAGCGGCTCCTACGAAGAAAAGCGTTCGCGCAACTGGCTCAAAATAAAAATCACGCAGCGCCAGGAGTGCGTCATCGGGGGCTACACTCCTCCCGAAGGCAGCCGCGAATATTTCGGCGCGCTCGTGCTTGGGTTGTATGACTCGCACGGCCGCCTCATTCACGTCGGGCAGGTGGGCACGGGCTTCGATCAGAAAGCGCTCAAACAAGTCTTCGCGCTCTTGCAGCCGCTCAAGACGAAACAGAATCCGTTTTACGGCGAGATTGGCGGATTGCGGAAAGTTCACTTCGTGCGTCCGGAACTTGTCGCCGAAATCAAGTTTGCCGAGTGGACTCATGAAACTGCGGAGGGCGGCGTGAAGCTGCGAGCGCCTGTATTCATGGGACTCAGAGCTGATAAGTCCGCGGAAGAGTGCAGGCTGGAGGAAGCGGTGGCGAGCTAAGCTTGGAGGCTTGCGGGTGTAGAGCCGAGCGTCCGGCCGGACGGGCGAGGACGCCCGTCGCTCCATTAGATAAGATACGTACTGACGCTAGAAGGCGCCGCCGCCTCCGCCACCGAATCCGCCTCCGGAGAAGCCTCCGCCTGAGAATCCGCCTCCTCTGCCGAAGCCGGATCCGCTGGACCTGGCCCTGGGAGCGGAGACGAAGACCTGGTGCATGTCTGACGCCATGCTATGCATGGAACTGGAAAAGAAAAGCGGACTGAAGCCGACGTAGCCGTTCGGCGAAGCGTACCAGTTCGGCGGATCCTTCACGATTCCGTCGAACGCTTGCGCCCAGTTGTGCTCGACGCCGAGCGCCATGGCGTAGGGAAGAAATTTTTCGAACGTGTCGGGCGACATGCTCTTGATGCGGTCGGCGTCGACGCGGTTCAAGAACTCCTGGAATCCGAGGACGGCGATTCTGATGCGCGCACCGGCCACAGTTTTCGCCGTCATTTGGCGCGCGAAGAGCCACCAGATCAGCGCGGAAATTAGCACGCTCCCGATCGCCAGCGGAACGGAATAGAACAGGTTCATCCAACCCATGACCTGCACGGCGACCACGAGGATCGCGATGGCAACGCCGGCGACGATGCTGTAGCCATTGGCGGATTCCGGGTCAAGAGTATAGATGCCTTTGCTCTTCAGCGAGGACATGATGTCTTCGCGCACGATGGGAATCACGGTGTAAAAACGATTCTTGAGATCGGAAAGGCGTACTCCGGTCCCGCTCAGAAAAATGTTATCCAGCATCACGCGTTCGTGCGGTGTAATGTCTGTGCCCCACTGCTCGCGTGGCTTTAACAAATGGAATAGATAATCTTTGTGGTGAAAGAGCAGGAAGGTGTCGACTTTTTCTTCGAGCTTGATGTAGCCGCGCACGGCGAGATCGACGATGGTGCTGGTGATGTCGCGGGGATGGATGGTGTCGTCGAGTAACGTTCCGGCTTCGGCGGGACACAAGCCTTTGGGCGGTTCGTACTGCGGAGCGACGGAGACTCCGGGATCGGGATCGCGGCCCACGGAATACCAGAGGGCGAACATCACGGCCAGAGTTAGCAACGGCAGAAATACGATGGGATTGCTGCTTAGAAACCAGCCAAACCTGGTGAGCGCGGAGGGAGGTTGGAGCACTCCCTGCGGAATGTAGATGTCGATGGTGACGCCGCCGCGCATGGGAAGCGGGTTAGTGGTTTCGAAAAGGACATCGGCGCCCTTAACTTCCGCGGTCGCTGCGCTTTGCCTGGAACCGTAAGCGCCGGTGAAGGCCTGAGCGCGCAATCCTCCGGCGGCATTTTCGGGCAGGGTCACGAAGGCCGAAGCATGGTCGATGGGAACGGGCCAATCGTTACCGGTCACGTTCCAGTAGAACTCGGCGTAACTTTCCCCGGAACTATCAAGAAAGCGTACACCATTGCGCACGGAGTAATCGATGTTGACGACGCGCGTCGTATCCACCGCGCCCGGAACGTAGATCTTGAGATCGCGGTACGCTCCCGACTTGCTGGAATCGTACTTCAGCTTATTTCCGTTTTCGTCGGTGACGCTCAGGACATTGAGAAAGAGCGTGTAGTTGGTCCCTTGCGCTCCGGGATACTCGACTGGAATGGTGCGGTGAATGCCGTGCCACTGGCCCACGAAAACCAGGGTGATTTTTTCGCTGACCAGGGCCGTGCCATCGGCGGCGATGGAAATGGTGTCCTTGAAGTCGGCGACGCGCCAGTTATAAGTCTGGGCTGGGGCGGTGGCAGCGAGCGCCAGAAGTAAGGATAGAACTAGCAGTCGGCGTTTCGTATAGGCTCCGCGGAACATTTTTGGGACTTTATCCTTACAGCGAATCCGGAGTTGCTTTGGCTACTGGCGACTGCCGAGCTTCGCTCGGCTTGGACCGGCGAGGGCGCCCGTCCCCACACAAGCTTCAGAACTTTACCGCTACTGGTTCGCGATCGGCGGCGGCCGCTTCGAAGAACTGCTTCTGCTGGAAGCCGAACATCCCGGCCAGAATGTTGGTCGGGAAAGATTGAATCTTGGTGTTCAGGTCGCGTACCACGGCGTTGTAGTAGCGGCGGGCGTTTTGAATTGCGTCCTCGATCTGGCTGAGAGAATTTTGCAGCTGCGTGAATTCCTGCGAGGCCTGGAGCTGGGGATAATTTTCGGCCACCGCAAACAGGCTTTTGAGCGCTCCGGTCAACTGATTCTCGGCGGCAGCCTTGTCGACTGGGCCGGTGGCCTGCATGGCCATGGAGCGGAATTTGGCGATGTTCTCGAAGGTATCCTTTTCGTGGGTGGCGTAGCCCTTCACGGTTTCAACCAGATTTGGAATCAGGTCGTGGCGGCGTTTGAGCTGAACATCGATGTCGGACCACGCCGATTCCGAGCGCACGCGCAACTGCACCAGGCTGTTGTACATCCCGATCAGGAAGACGCCCGAGAGAACTACAACAGCTAGGAACGCTAAGACCATCTACAGTCTCCTCGACACGGATTTAAAGGGACGTTAGCAGTAAAGTTTCAAAGAAGCAAGGTTTCAGAGTTTCAAGGTTGCAAAAGACTCGGAGCAACCCTGAAACTTTGCAACCTTGACTTTAGCTTATTGCTTGGGAGCGAAGTATCCGCGGCGGGCGCGTACTTGCAGATCTTTTTTCAGGGCAGTGATCTCGATTGAGTGGTAACGTCCGTCGGCGTCGAAGTCGGATGGCTTGTAGGAAACGGCGTACTGGCTGCGCAGTTCGTCTTCAATGGCGGCGAACGAGCGCGTGATGTCTTTCATCTTGTAGGGGAAGAAAGCGCGGCCGCCAGTGGCGGAAGCGAGCTCCTCGAGAACTTTGTCGCCGCGCAGAATCAGGCCGCTGTCGTCGGTAGAGATGGCATAAATGATAACTTCGGCGCGCTGCGCCATTTCAATGGCTTGGGCGGCCGTATGTTCGCTCTGATTGTCCTCGCCGTCGCTGAGGATGACGATGGCTTTGCGAATGGGACGATCGGACTGTTCGCGCAGCAGCTTTTCCTTGCACGCCTTGTAAATTGCGTCATAGAGCGCGGTGCCGCCGCCATTCTTCAGGCGCTGAACTCCGGCGGCTAGTAGCGGTACTTGGTCGGTAAAATCCTGGGTGATGCGGCTCTCTTTATTGAAGCCTACGACGAACGCTCGGTCGTAGCCGGGACGGATGATGTGCTGCAGAAATCCGGTGGATGCTTCCTTCTCAAATCCAAAGCGGCCCTGCACGGAGCCGCTCACGTCCATGAGCAGGCCCAATTCGATGGGCAAATCGGTCTCGCGGCGGAAGTTGAGGATGGACTGCACGGGCTTGTGGTCGTCGAAAATAGAGAAATCGTTCTGGCTCAAATTGCGGACGAACTTGCCGTGGCGATCGGTCGCGATGAACAGCACGTTGACTTCATCGACGCGTTTCTTGATGGTGAGGATAGGTTCGTCCGCTGCGTCGCTGGTGGTGGCGGGCGGCGCCGTGGCGGTGCTGGAAGCGGCGATGACGTAGGGACTGCTTTGGGCGCATCCCGATACGGGCATAATGAGAACTGCGGCGATCGCGAATACCACGATGAGTGCCGATCCGCCTGGTGCCAATCCGAATTGGATGCGCTTCGTCATTCCTTCGCCTGGTTAGTAAATCCAAGTTCGGAGCCCAGTGAATCTCGGAACCTTCAAATACTTCGATGCACGCCGGGGACCGAAAACTCAAAAAGCGCGGCTCCATTGACTGTAGGCCGTGATCGGGTGCAAGTCCAAGTTACAAAAGGAGTACGCACACGGTGCACCGTTTAACCATAGGCCGGTCAATAGGTTGGAAAACACTCCCAGGATACTTTTTTCCCAGTTGCGGGCACTTCGTGCAAAAACTTCTGCACCCCCTACTGACCTGTAGTCTTGAATGCTGCTGCGGTATCGACCCCGGCAGGCGACAGTGATAAGCTGCAAAACGACAATCTGAAAACCGCGGAAAAGCTGTATCCGTCCGGAGTCGCGATATGTATTTTGAACAGTTTTATCTCACGTGTCTAGCTCATGCTTCGTACATGATCGGATCGGAGGGCGAAGCGGCGGTGGTGGATCCGCAACGCGATGTCGACATTTATCTGAAGGCGGCCGACGAGCAGAATCTCAAAATCCGCCACATATTCGAAACTCATCTGCACGCCGACTTTGTTTCGGGACACAAAGAACTCGCGGCACGCACGGGCGCCAGGATTTACATCGGAGCGCAAGCCAGGGCCGGATTCCAGCATGTGCCGCTGACCGACGGTTTTGAAGTCAGGATGGGAGCGGTGCGGATTCGCGCGTTGGAGACGCCAGGCCATACGCCCGAGAGTGTCTGCCTGGTGGTCACCGATGAAAACAAATCGCCTGAAAGTAAATCGTCCGAAGGCAAATCAGCGCAGCCCTGCGCGGTGCTGACGGGCGACACGCTGTTTATTGGCGATGTCGGACGCCCGGATCTTTCGCGCACGCACACGCCGCAGCAACTTGCGGGGTTGCTTTACGACAGTCTGCACCAGAAATTGCTGGCGCTTCCGGATGCGGTGATGGTGTATCCCGCGCACGGTGCGGGCTCGCTCTGCGGACGAGCCATGCGAGCAGAACGCTCGTCCACGATTGGAGCGGAGCGCCTTACAAACTATGCGCTGCAGATTGCGAGCCGGGAAGAATTCATCGCGCAGTTGACCACCAACCTTCCGGCTCGTCCCGACTATTTTCTTGAGGATGCCGAGATCAATCGTTCGGGGGCGGCGGCGTTGACGGACCTGCCACCGCTTCCGGCACTTTGTGCGGCCGAAGTGCAGGCGCTGTTGCAGCAGAATACCAATGTCAACGTCCTGGACGTTCGTCCGAGCGACGAGTTTGCGGCAGGACACGTGCCGGGGTCGATCAACATTGCGCTCTCGGGACAATTCGCATCGTGGGCAGGCGGGATTCTAGGTATCCACTCACAGCCGGTTCTGATCGGCGACACGGAGGCACAGATCGAGGAAGCTCATCTGCGTCTGGCTCGTGTCGGCATCGAAGATTTGCGTGGTTATCTAACTGGTGGCTTGGCGGCTTGGCAAAAGGCTGGCTTGCCCGTACTGAAGACGGCGCAGATTTCCCCTCAGGAGCTGAACCAGAAACTGCGCGACGGAAGCTTGCGCGCGATCGAAGTCCTCGACGTGCGCCGCGAAGTCGAATGGCAAGCTGGGCATATTCCGCAAGTGCAATGTCGGGCGCTCGATGCCTTTCCGCGAGAACTGCCCAAAATCGATCGAGAGCGTCCGGTTGCCGTTCACTGCAAGAGCGGATATCGCAGCATGATTGGCTGCAGTCTGCTCGAGCGCGCGGGCTATCGCAATGTGATCAATGTGGCGGGAGGCTTCGACGCGTGGCATGCCGCCGGACTTCCAGAGGTTGCGGAACAACTCGCCAAGGCATAGTGCATGCTGTCATCTCGCGGGCTTCGTATCGCACGCGACCCTTCCCCACTCGCCAGCCTGCACGCCGCAGCGCCTATGCATGGTGAGTTGCGGGAGACGTGGGGCTAACCTCCATGAAGTGAGCCATGACACTTGGCACACAACGTGATCAGGTTGTCTTCGGAGTCGGCGCCGGATCGGCTGCGAAACTGTTTGTGATGAATCTGGAGGTTTTCAAGACTGCCGCAGCACTGGCACTGCCATCGATCCCGACGCAAGACTTCTAGACAAAGCTGGGAGTACGAATCTGGGTCGAGCCGTACAACGAGACCTTTAGGCTGGATTGAGGTCATGAGGCCTTCTGGTTCGCGTGTGCCAGAAATCTTTGCTTTTGTTCGCCAGGCAAGAAACGGTAGTAGCGCGAGATCGAGTTGAGCAGTATCTCCGGGTCGCCATTGTCCAAGTGCGCGCCCGCCAAGAAGTCGGCGCAGATCATCTCCAGACAGTAACCGCGCGATTTGTCCGTGCCCAGCATCAGAGCGGCCGTCTCGATCGCCTGCTCGATGACCGGGATCTGGCTCTTGTAGACCTTGAAGTAGATCAGTTCGGACGGCTCCTCTTCCTTTCCCGTCAGTTCCTTCTCCACTGCCCGCCTGAAGTCCTCCTTCGGCAGGGCACGAGCTTTGTGCAACCAGGTTGCACAATCGAAGTCCTGCCCGTCCCGCCGCGCGACCTTCGCCAGTTCCAGCCCCTTCGTCCATCCCACTTCTTTCAGTTCACGTCTCGCCTGCGGCGGCAGGTGCTCGTGGATGGACATCAGGTAATAGGCCTTCCGTCTCGATTCCGGGAACCGCCGCGCCAGGAACTCGTCAAACGACTTCAGGTTCTCCAGCCTCCAGTACTGTCCCGCCCGCACCTCGCAAAGATACCTGCCAAGTTCGACGAAACGGGTGTCGCGCTCCGCCTCTTTCTGCCGTTCCCACGCCAGGATCTCGTCGATCTTGGTCAGAACGAAGAGAGCGCGCTTGCGATTGAGCTTCGGAAGCATCGGCATCGGCCTAAAACGAAAGTTCGTCAAACAGACCAAGATCAACTCCTGGCTTGCGCACGAGGGCGGCCTCGACCAAGTCACGCTTATCGAGGCAGAGCCCGATGAAGGGGCAGGTCGTGCACGGATTCTGTGGAAAGCGGATGCCGCTATGCGGCAGGAACAGCCCGGATTCGATCCGTCGCACTGTGTCTTCGACCAGAGTTTCGAACTCCTGCCGCTGCTCGTCAGAAATCGTGGCCCGGAGATACTGAACCTCCACCAGCCGCTTGCGCACGAAAACAACCTGGGCGACTTCGTCGATGCCCGTCATCCACGAATAGCAGACGAGTTGCGGATCTAGTGCAGAAATGCCGGCCGGCTCTTCCGGATATCGGGTAGAGGTGGTCTTCCATTCCAGCAGACAGGGTGTGCCGTCCACTTCACCAATGGCGTCGACGTAAGCGACAAAACTGTTGCCGGAAGCAAGAGTCCGATTGAACTGAATCTGTTGGGTGGAACGAGGCCGCCGAATGCGAACACGGTCGTCCTGGGCGAAGCGCTCCAGCAACTGGATGCCTTGTTGCAGCATTCGGTCCCAGGTGTCGTTGCCCGAGTAGGTCAGGCCCATGTCCTTGCACAGGCCCCACTGCTCGAACAGCACAGCGGCCGGGTCTTCACGGCGAAAAAGGGCGGCGACGGCCTGTTCGAAGGCTCGGCCGAAGAGCATGGCGGCGCGCGTGTCTTTCTCCTGCCAACCATCGAGGTAGCGGTGCCGGTAACGGCGCGGGCAGCTAAGGTATTGGCTGATCTGGGTGTAGGAGTATGTCATCGGGTTGCCTCTGCTGGGTTGGAGCGAGAAGCACTCGAAATCGGAACTGCGGACAGTTCTTCCCACTGGCTGGCCGGGGCGAAGCCGTCGAGGTTGGTAAGCGAAATGCCCTTGACGACGGTGTGACTGATCTTGACGACGCCACGGAGTCCGGGCAAAGCCTTTTCGTCGACCTGTTCGTGGGCCAGAAGTTCCGGGTCATAGAGAAAATCCCGCAGAAACCAGCCCAGCTTCCACATCGCCTTCTGGGTGCAGTAGAGACGACCGACGATGGATTGTCCGGCAGAGGCACTGGGTTCAAGGATGAAGAGTCGGAGGACGTAGAACGGCTTGTGGGCGTGCCAGCGGAACTGGGCGCCATCGACTCGCACGAGGAATATCCCTTCGGGAATCTCCGGACGAGAGTCGCGGGCAGTTTCGGCGAGTCCAGGGACTTTGCGGTTCATGCGACTACCTCCTGAGCCGGTCGCGTGTAGCTATTGAGCTGGCAGAGCAGAGCGTTGCGGTCCTTCTCGGCCCAGTCGGCCAGTTGCTGGACGAAGTTCTCAACCTGGTCGCGGGTGGCATCTCTGAGCGTCTTCGTGCCGCAGAAGTCGACGGCGTAGGCCTTTACGAGTTCGGGGTCGAGTTTGTGCTGGCGGATGATCTGGCAGAGACGGTCGCGAACCTTGGGTCCGCTGCCATTCCCATTGCCGTTCGCGTTTTGGGGAGGAAGCTTTTCAATCCCATTCGAAAGCGAGCCGATTTCCTCGACCGATCAGATGCCGATGCCGTAGGCCTTCCGCAGAGCGCGATTGACGGCACGGGTTTCGGCCACGCGCATCTCCGCCCCGCGGACGAGAGAGGAAACATTGGACGGATCCGCGTCGCCGTAGCCGACAAAGCCCGATGAGCCCTTGGAGGGAAAGACCGTTGCCTTGAGGACGAACCGATTCGCCCCGGAATCGCACAGCGAATCGACGGCTTCAACATGGATGCCGCTGCACCTCTTGCGGCGCGCCAGCCGCAGTAGTCCCGTGTGTGTTACGTAACAGGTGCCGTTAATGATCTGGAGTTCGCCCGCCTTAAAGGAAAACTGGAAGTCTTTCGTGAGGGAGGCTAGAAGATCAATGGCGCGGGCTGAGAAAGGCTCAGTTCCCTTGGCGATCCGAACATTTTCTCGAAGCAATTTCTTAAAGTTTGGCACCGGTTTGGTGTCCGATTTACCTATGGGACGTTCCATTAAGCCTCCTGTGTGATCGATTGATAACGTATAGCACATTGTTAACTTTGTCAAATGGTATTGCTCGGCGATCACGCCAACAGCTATATTTCGGGTGTGGCCAAGACCGAATTCATAGCTTTTCGGGTTGCTCCGGAACTCAAGCGCGAGCTTCAGCGCCTAGCGGACGACGAGCAGAGGGCTCTGTCTCAGGTCTGCGAGATGTTCCTATACGAAGGTGTTGAGGGCTCCAGGAAGGAAGGGCCCAAGTTCATGCAGCGCCTGGTCGCCAAGCAGAAGGCCAGGGTCAAACACCCATGATCTGGGCGGGATAGACGCCGCTCTCCATTCCTTCCACCGCTTGGGTTGGAAGAGCACGTTGGTAAAGAGAATCCGATTCTCGCCTTTTTCTCCAGGCGGGGCCAAAACCAGGGAGAAAGCCCAGAAGGACCGGCAAGACCAAACCTGATCGCCGTTAGATTTCCCCCCCAAGATTGAACTGAGACGCCCTCGTGGATATCTGGATCGCCAAAGAACCGGACGGCGTGTCCCAACCTTTTTAGTGTTCTTTTCCCGGGAAAGATCCCAGGCAATGTTAAAGAGTGTTTCTCCTAGGGGAGGCCTTGACTCCTGCGATCGGAGCAGCACGACTGGTCCCGATCCCGCGGTGAATGGGGTTCATCCACATTATTTTTCATGCAGCGCTGGTCCGCCAATCAGAAGGGCAACCTTTATCGTGCGATCGACCAACTGGACCGTCTGCAGAGGAAGCGCCAAGGAGAAAACGTGCCGCCGCCTCTCTCAACATCAATCTGGGTAGAAGGATGGGTAGAAGGAGAGGGACATTTTTGCGAAACAAAGCCAAGAAGCCCTTTAGTTTCAATTAGCCCGTGGCTAGGATTGGCAAAACAAAGCCAAATGGTTGCGCCGATGAGTAATCGTGGGCTTCGTCGGACTCATCGCTCCTGCTCTCGGCTCACCACACCCGATGGGTTCCCACCACTGTACCTACGGCAATTAACAAACAGACAGATAATCTGAAGCCCCTGTCGTTCCGACCGTATCAGGGAATCGTATTCCCTGATATCTACTGATAACTCCCTGTTTGTTCAAAGGTCGTTGCGCCAGCAAATCCAGCGGAATCAGTGCTATATGAAGGGTGACGCGGCGTTTCTAGACCCGCAAGATGGAGGATTCCCTGTATTTTTCCCTGTTTGCACGGAATTTGCCGGCACTTTGGGACAGATGGCAACCGGCCCCGCAAAGGAAACGCCAGCATGGGTGCGGGGGCTCGCTCGCACGGGGCGCTAGGCCAGTTTTCAAAGTGGCTACCGAAGGCTCAGCCGGGCAGGCGATTGGTGGGAAGGGGGTTGGGGGTGAGGTGAACTGAGTCTGAACTGAGATTTAAATGCGTGGGACCTGAAATTCAGATGCGCCCGTCCTGCCCAGAAGCAAATCTTTCTTGACAGTGGTCGTTCTGGCGTATTTAATTTCGGTCTTCAAAAGAATACCGTTTCTTTCTTAGCAGTCCACGCCATCCGTTGGGAGGACCTTATGTCGATGAAGGGAAAGTTGGCTGTGCTGTTGCTGTTGTCGCTGAGCTTCGGTTCGCTAGCCTTCGGGCAAGGCGGAGCCACGGGCGCCATTAGCGGCGTGGTGCAGGACGCATCGGGAGCCGTGATCGGGAACGCCACGGTGACCGTCACCAACGAAGCTACGGGTGCGGTCCTACGCCAAACAAAGACCGAGACATCAGGGTTTTTCACAGCCACGCTGTTGCCCGTAGGCACATATACGGTGGAAGTGAGCGCGGCGGGCTTTCCCGTCACCAAGTTCCCCGGCGTGGTGGTGCGGATCACGGAAACGACGCGCATAACCGCGACTCTTAAGTTGAGCGCGGTGAAGGAAGTTGTGGAAGTCCAGGCCCAAGCGGAGACAGTCAATACGACGGACGCCACCACGGGAGAATCCATCAGTTCCACAACCCTTAATACGCTCCCACTGGCCACGCGCAATTTCCAGCAGTTGCTCGACCTGTCGGCAGGCGCCTCTTCCAACTTGAACAACGCTGCCGCCCTGGGCCGTGGCGATGTGCGTATCGACGTCAACGGTGGACGAGAAGATAACAACAACTACCTGATCGAGGGCGTTTCGGCCTCCGACTACTCGTTCGGGGAACTCACGTACACACCGGTTCCTAACCCCGACTCGATCCAGGAGTTCAAAGTCGGCACCAGCCTCTATGACGCTACCCAGGGCCGCAATGGTGGCGGCAACATCAACGCTATCCTGAAAAGCGGCACTTCCAGCTTCCACGGAGATGCTTGGGAGTATTTCCGCAACTCCGTGCTGAATGCCGACGACTTCTTCCTGGGGCCCTTTGATCTTAAGCAGAATATTTTCGGTGGCGATTTCGGCGGTCCGGTTGGTCCGAAGGCCAAGCTAGGGTACTTCTACGTGAACTACCAGGGCACGCGCCAGCGTAGCGGCGATTCGCTGGGAACTTATATCAGCAACGCTGAAGTTCCGGTGCTGCCGACGGCGCGCGATCAGACCACTCTGCTCAATACCTTCTTTTGCGGTGTGGCCTGTAACGGAGCTACAGCTGCGGCCATCGATCCAGTCGCGCTGGCGCTGCTGCAGGCCCCGGGCACTCAGTTCGGGCCGGGCATAGGGGGTGGCTGGCTAATTCCCAGCGTCGCTGGGACGCCCGGTTATACCCTGAATCCTTCCACCGGCCAGTACGTGATCAACACTGGCACGGTGACTCTCAGCGTCCCGGGGCGCTATACCGATAATCAGTTCACGGCCAACTGGGACCGCGATTTCAACCACGGCAAGGATCGTCTCTCCGAGCGGTTCTTCTGGTCGGATTCCGAAACCTACGAACCATTCGGCGCCGATAACTTACAGGTCCAGACCGGCTATCCGGCTCTTGCCAGCAACCTGAATTTCCCCCTCGACATCCCGCTGCGGGGACGCTTCGGCAGCATCGCGGAAACCCACTCCTTCAGCAATGCTCTGATCAACGAGTTTCGTTTTGGCGTGAACGTCATTAGCGACTCCCTCCAAAACGTTCCCGTCCCCAATGCCTCGCCGAGCGCGCTGGGCATTGACAACGGATCAGGTGCGCCTGACATGTACAGGTTCCAGTTCAGCAGCGGCCTGCAAATTGGACCGTTCCCCAACCAACTGCAATCGGCTTTATCGGACGCCCTTGTCTGGCTCGATACGGTCAGTTGGACCAAGGGGCACCACTCGTTGCGTTTCGGCGTTGAAATCGACCGCACTTCGATTCGCCGCAACCTCCCCGTGCTCGACAATGGTCTGTTGTACTTCGAACCTGGGAGCGTCACCGGCCTCGATTATTGGCAGAACTTCCTGTTGGGCGCGGAAACGTTTGGTGAAGGGGGAGGCGGCGCTGCCAATCACGATTACCACATTCCCGCCTATGCCGGTTTCGCGCAGGACGATTGGCGGATCACGCCAACTTTGACGCTGAACCTGGGGCTGCGCATGGAGTGGGTAGGTGCGGCCTACGACAATCTCTGCCATTTGGGCAACACCATTCCGAACAACGCCAATCTGACCGGCGATGCCTTCGTGTTCCCGAGTTGTGTGAGTAAGTTCGGTATTGCCGGCTTCACCGGTACGCTGAACAGTGCCGCCCTGAATAATGAGTACGCCAGGGTGCCCGAGCCGCGGATCGGCTTTGCCTACGACGTGGGCGGCAAACACAGCACGGTGATTCGAGCCGGGTACGGCATCTACAGCGTCCGTGAAGATATTGGAGCCGTAGATAACCTGTCGTTCACGGCTCCGATCTATCCGGTGCTCGTGACCGGCAACGCGCCATATTCCGGTCCAGGAACAGGCATGGCCGGCATCTTTGCGGGGGCACCGCCCCTGGGTCAGGTCAGCGCGGCCTTCTTGCCAGCGCCGGCTATTTTTCAAGGTTTCCCGGGTGGCGACACGAACCAGGCTCCAATATTCTCCGGAGGCGCCGCCAGCGCCTTCAACTTCATCAATCTTTCCGTTCCCCTGCACTGGGTTGTGCCCACCACGCAGCAGTGGAATTTTACGGTGCAACGCCAGCTGGCTGGAAATTGGGTCCTCGAGCTAGGATACGTGGGCACCAAAGGCACGCGTCTGCGCTCTACCTTCGATCCTGACCAACCGGCGCTCGCTGGCCCTGGCGGCCCTGGCCAACTCGCCCCCATCACCTTGACCTGCGGCAATGCCGCCAACCCCTGCTTGACTGCACCCACTGGGACCCAGTACACGATCAAAACAAACACGTATGCCAATTCTGCTGCGCGAGCGCCCTTCTTGGGAATTGATCCCGCGGCGTTTGAGGCGTTCTATCCCAACTCCGATTCCAACTACAACGGTTTGCAAGCCACGGTTTCGCACCACTTCTCGAAAGGACTGTACTTTCAAAGCGCGTACACGTACTCCAAGTCGATCGACGACGTCTCCACCGCCAGCGTAGCCTTCCTCACGCGCGTCAACGATCAGAACAGCGCGGCCGCCTCGCGGGGTCTATCGGACTTCGATCATCGCCAGCGCTTTGTCACGAGTTTCAACTACTCCCTGCCTTTCCTGGCCAACCGCCGCGATGCCATGGGATACGTGCTGGGCGGTTGGGAGGTCAACAGTGTGATCGTGGCGCAGTCGGGGTCGCCCATCACGATTGCGGATGGGAATGGCGGGGTGGACTATAATCTGGCCAGTTATCCGGTGGCTACGGCCGATTTCGCTCCCGGCTTCGGGTGCGGCAACGCTTTGAATTCGGGTGGCCTCGCCGCCAAAGTCGCAAACTGGGTCAACCCCAAGGCCTATGTGCCTGACGGCCCTGTTCCGAATTCCCCGGACGGCTCCACCGATTTTGGGGACTCTCCGCGCAATTGCATCATCGGCCCGAAGCAGGTGAACGTCGACTTTACGCTCGGCAAGGCGTTTAAGTTCGGCGAACGGCAGAGCCTGCATTTCCGCACCGAGTTCTTCAACCTGTTTAACCATCCGTCGTTCCAAAATCCACAATTTACTGGGACTGCTAACGTTGCTGACGGTCCTCAAATTGGCGAGATCACCCAAACCAACGGTACACCGCGGCTGGTTCAATTCTCGTTGAAGTATATGTTCTGATATGTCGTTCTGGTGGAGGGACGGGTGCCTCGCCCGTCCAGCCGGGCGATGACGCCCGGCTCTCCACCTTCCTTTTCCAGCTACATAAAATTTACATCCCGGGGTAGTGGCGAGCCGCCGCCTCGCGACTCCCAAGCCAGTTATGTTGCAGCAAGAAAAGGGACTTCCCGGGCCTGGCACGCAACGTGCTGTCTCAAGCCAAAGCGCTGGAAGCTCGGGGAACAAGCGCCATCAAAAGTACAACGAAGATCAGCAATAGTTCAGTTTGGTCCCAACCGGTTTCGATGGTTTTAGCGTCTGAACCGCTACGGCCGGATCATGCACGCAGCCCCGAGGTTCTCGCCATGGACTTAAGCGATTAGGACTCGTATGCTTTCAACACTTGCGCTTGGCGAACGATATAGCTGAGCGCCGTCGCTTTGTCCCGCTTGCTTCACGGTCAAGATCCCGGCAGGAGGACCATGCATGCGATTGTTTAGTTTTCGTCTCATTGTTTCTCTTATTCTCGGCATTACGCTGGTTTCGGCTGGTTTTTCCTACTACGAAGTGCTGGGCAGGAAGCGCGCTCTGCGCAGCGATGTGGAGCGTCGCGACGAGGTGCTAGGTGAAAGTCTTGTCGGCAACGTCGAGCGTTCGTGGAATGCAGGCTCGGACAATACAGGCCCGGGCACGGTCCCGAACACAGTTCCTACCATAGTTCCGAACGACGAACTGCAGCGCCTGGTGCAGCAGTTCGGAAACCGGGAGCACCTGCTAGGCGTCGGCATCTACGACCGGCAGGGCGTACTGGTAAACGCAACTCCGGAACTCGTGAAGTTGCTAAGCGGGAGTCCGCCGCCGGTCATGCAGGCTATCACGCATGGTCGCGAAGAGAGCTCGTTCGTCCGGCTGGGAAGCGTGCCGGTGCACATTCTCGCGCTGCCGATTCGCCCTCGGGATGAAGTGGTGGGCGGCTTGGCGGTGGTGCACGACGTGAGCTACATCCGTGCGCAAATCCTTCTCGTCTGGCGCCAAACTTTTTTCCGTGTGCTGGCTCAGGTCTTCATCATCGTTCTTATTACCCTGCTGATTGTCCGCTGGAGCATCGCCGGCCCGATTGCACGGGCGGCGCTGTGGATGCGCGCGCTCCGCACGGGCAAGATTTCCTTCCGCCAGGAAGTGCCGGACCTCGACATGTTCCGGCCGCTGGTGCGCGAAGTTGCGACCATGGCTGAGAGCCTCAGCCATGCCCGCAATGCCGCCGAAAATGAGGCTCGCCTGCGTGAAGCGGGCGAATCCATGTGGACAGCGGATCGTCTCTCGGTACAACTCCGCACCCGTCTGGACGGCGGCCACATGTTCGTGGTCTCGAATCGCGAGCCTTACATGCATCAGCGAAACGGGAAGACGGTGGAAGTGGTGGTTCCGCCGAGCGGCTTGGTTACCGCGCTCGAACCCGTGCTTAACGCCTGCGATGGCACCTGGATCGCCCACGGCAGCGGCAATGCCGACGCCGAAGTCGTGGACGCTGCCGGCCGGCTGCGCGTTCCTCCGGAGGACCCCCGTTACAGTTTGCGTCGCGTCTGGTTAACCAAACAGGAAGAAGAAGGTTACTACTACGGCTTTGCCAACGAAGGGCTCTGGCCGCTTTGCCATATCGCACATACGCGCCCGCTTTTTCGGGCTGACGATTGGCAGTACTACCAGGATGTCAACCGCAAATTCGCGGACGCGGTTTTCGAGGAAATCAAGAATGTCGCGAAACCTGTGGTGCTCGTTCAGGACTATCACTTCGCGTTGCTGCCCCGGCTGATCAAGGACAAGCGGCCGGATGCCCGCGTGGCCATCTTCTGGCATATTCCGTGGCCGAATCCGGAAGCATTTGGTATTTGCCCCTGGCAGCGCCAGTTGGTGGATGGCTTGCTCGGCGCCGACCTGATCGGATTTCACATTCAGTCGCATTGCAACAACTTTCTCGAAACCGTCGACCGCGTGGTCGAGTCGCGTGTGGACTGGGAGCACTTTTCCGTGCTCCGCCAGGACCACCGCACCATGGTCCGGCCTTTTCCCATCAGTGTTGCCTTCACCGACAATGATGCTGCCGCAAACAACCATGATGGCTCGAGCTATCTCGAACGTTCGGCTCTCCTGCGTGGTCTGGGCGTGGAAGCAATCTTCATGGGGATCGGTGTGGATCGCGTCGACTACACCAAGGGAATTCTGGAGCGGTTCCTCGCGATTGAGCGGTTCCTCGAGAAGTATCCAAGCTATCAGGGAAAATTCACCTTCGTGCAGATCGGAGCGCCCAGCCGTACGCACATCAAGCGCTATCACGATTTGTTAGCCGAAGTGGAAGCCGAGGCGGACCGCATCAATTGGCGCTTCCAGAGCGGCAAGTGGAAGCCCATCGTGTTCCTGAAGCGCCAGCACAGCCATCAGGAAATCGAGCCCTATTACCGCGCCGCCGATCTTTGCCTGGTGACTTCGCTGCACGATGGAATGAACCTCGTAGCCAAGGAATTTCTCGCCGCGCGCCGGGATGAACGCGGCGTTCTCATCCTCAGCCAGTTCACCGGAGCGGCCCGCGAACTGCGCGACGCCTTGCTGGTGAATCCTTACGACATCGATCAGACCGCCGACGCCATCCGCGCTGCTTTAGAGATGGAGCCGGAAGACAAACAGTTGCGCATGCACCGCATGCGCAAGCTCATTAAGGAGCGCAATATTTACCGCTGGGCCGGGAACTTGATCACGGAACTTTGCGAGGTCCGCTTGGATGCGCCCGAGGACACGCAGGAGAAATTTCGCGCCAAGTCGAATGCATTCTGATTTCGAGGTTCGCGAGCCGTCAAGAAGAAGAAAAGGAGCAGCCCGTTGAGGCCAGAAGTGGAATCGCAGCTCACGCCGTTTCTGCAAACCCTCGCCCAGGCTTCGCAGGCGGTATTGCTGGTCGATTACGACGGAACGCTGGCGCCATTCCATGCCGAGCGCGATCAGGCATATCCATATCCCGGAGTTGCGCGCCTCTTGCAAGAGATCGTACGCAACTGCCGGACGCGAGTGGTTATCGTCTCCGGGCGTGATGCGAACGAAGTTCTGCCGCTTCTCAACATTCATCCGGGTCCCGAAGTCTGGGGAATCCATGGGCTGCAGCGCCTGAAGACAGATGGAAGTATAGAGATGCCTCGCCTCGACGATCGAACCCTCAATGGTTTGTCGGATGCCGATCGTTGCCTCGGCGACCTGCAACTGCGCCACGTCGCGGAATTCAAAGCCGGAAGCATTGCCGTTCATTGGCGTGGGCTCAGCGAAAACGACGCGGAGGATATTCGGTCCCGGGTTTTGTTGGGCTGGCGCCCCATTGCGGAAAACAGTGGGCTCGATCTGCTGAATTTCGACGGTGGGGTGGAAATTCGCCCATCCGAAGCCGACAAGGGTGTTGCAGTTCGTGCGTTCCTCAGTGAAATCAATCCCGAAACGCCGGTGGCTTATCTGGGCGACGACGCCACCGACGAGTCCGCGTTTCAGGCCATGCAGGGCCGCGGCCTCACCATCCTGGTGCGTCCCACCTGGCGGGAGACGGCGGCGCAATTGTGGCTCCAGCCCCCGGATGAACTCCGCGACTTTCTCGGGCTATGGCTGGCCTGTGCCCAGCAAAATGCCCTTAACAGCGGAGCGGCTGCGGCGGTGAACGGATGCCAGCCACAGCGCAATTAGGTCATGCTCCGACGATCTCTCGCACGGCGCGATAACCCTGATCGATGGCGGTATTGGTGTAGGCGTGACCGTCAGCGTCCGAGTTCGCGATCTTGATTCTCCCGAAGGGCTGCCGACCAATCACACACGGACGTTCGGACGCTGGCCGATCGAGAGGCTCGAACAATTCGTTGTACTCGTAGGCATATCCGTGAGGCCAGCGGTTGACCGTGATCGCCTGAATGTCGCGAGCCGGATCGAAACCGCCGGCTGAGAGTATGCGGCCAAGTTGATCTCGTACCTGACGCTCGAAGGTTTCGAACTTCGTGTTGACCAGTTCCCACCTTCCTGCCCGGTACTGGTCCTTGCAATTCAGGCCAGGCTCGCAGGGAGTGCGAAGAAGGTGAAGCAGGCAGGATTCATCTGGCGAACTGGGGTAGTGGTAGTCGCCCATGGAAACCGGGAAATCCAATGTAACGTTGCTGAAGTACGCTCCCGGGGCGTAGATCGCGCTAATGCCGAGCTTCTGGAACGCTTTCCAGTTGCTGATTTGCACGTTCGTATAGACCAGAGGAGCCTTCACACAGTAAGCGAGAGCTTCCTTTTGTTTGTCTGACATCTCTGGGCACAAATAGGGGATGACCGCGTTGTAACAAGCGAGCACGCAGTCCGCGCCGCGGACGCGGTGAGCCTGTCCGCCGCGAACGTAGGTTACTTCGACTTCCTTTGCGGTCTTTGGATCGGGATCTGGATCCCCGATGTGCTTGGCTCTTACTACGGTACTGTTCAGGCGAATGCGAACCGTGGAGGAGGCATCATCCAGGCGCGCATAGTTTGCCCGGGCAGTGACGATGTCTTCCATGGTGTGGCCGGGAAGCGCGCCGGGCACAAGGGAGCGCACCAGCATTCTGGCAATGGAAGCGTTGCCGTCTGGAAAATGGAAGATATAAGGCTCATCGAGCTCGGGATTTTCTTCACCGCGCTTGGGGAGATTCATTCCCTTGAAGCCTGGAAATCCTTCACCCGCGCAGTCATACGCCGAAACGGCGTCAATTCCGACGGCATATATATCGTGGGTCGAGCTCTGGAACACTTTGACCACATCGGGATGGACCTTGACCGATCGCAGCAGGAAATCCTTGTAGCTGGTCTTGATCAGCGTGTTTTTTTTCTGCTTCGGAGTAAGCCCCGGCATGTAATCGACGCGGGCGTGCTGCAGACGGAGAAGATCCTTGCGGGCGGCTTCTGCGATTGGAATCTGGGAGACATTCTCCATTGTAAAGTCGATGCCGAAATAGTGGAGGCCCTTCTGGGACACCAGTCGGTCAGTGTCAAATGTCTCTTTATCGAAGAAGACGGCTTCTTGCAGATGCATCGAGTCAAACAATTTTTGGTCGTAGTACTTGAAGAAGCGCCGCACGTCGATTCCCAATTCTCGCAGAAGCCCAATCGCTTCCTTGCTGTAATTGCCCGGCGCCTCGATCGACTGGGTCCCACCGTATCCGAGCAGCAACCGTTTCCCTGCCTGGAATTCATTGCGCGTGGCGTGCCCGCCGAAATCATCGTGATTGTCGAGGATTAGAATCTTGGCTTGTTGTCCAGCAAACTTGCGGTAGAAGTAGGCTGCCGTCAGGCCGCTGATGCCAGCGCCGACCACGACCAGATCGTATGCCTCACCCTCATCTACGGACTCAGCCCAGGCTTTGTCCCTGCCATCCCGCAAGTCATGCGCAACTTCCCAGGAACCATCGTGACTGCCGCGAAGGCCGGTCTTGGCCGGAGGGTAATAACCAGGATCTTTCTCCGGAGCGAAGGGGAGAGCGAACGTGGATTGTGGCACGCCAAAGGCTTGTAGCCAGGTGAAATTCGCTGCAACCAGAGACGCTCCAACGGCGATGCTTATCCCATTCAGGAAATCGCGACGGGTGATCTCGCGCCCCATACCCAATTCACGATCTCGATCTTTGCCGTCCATTTGCATGCCGACCCCAAGTTAAGCACCCAGTGCCTAACGATTTGCACACCCACTTTCCGCCGGAAGGTGTGACGCAAAGAATCAAGTTCGTTATTGCATCAGTCGCTTGAGGGCGGTCCGGGCATCGCCGACCTGCGAGAGGGGGGCTTGCGAACTCGGGAAGTAAGAAAGAAATTCCTGATATTCGTTGATCGCTTGATCACGTTTGCCAGTGCGCTCGTAGAGTTGGCCTAGATAGTAATGGGAGAGCATTCCAGGTACCGGAAATCGCTCCGTCAAGACGTTGTAGTTCTCCATGTCGTGCTGGAGTCGCAATACCGTGCGAAACTCGGCTTCGGCCGCCGAATAATCATTGATGAGCAAGTGACTGCGGGCCTTAAGGAATTGCAAGTAGGGGTCCTGGAAATCGGGGATGCTGGCGGCACGACTCAACGCCGTTTGCCCATCCCCGCGCTCCACTGCTGCGCTCACGTCAGCGATGGCTTGGTCGACCTCAATTGCCCGATGCGCGAGCGAGGGATGGCTGGCGGCGAATCGCTGCCAACTCTGCTGTGCGGCGGAAGAGTTTCCTGCCTGGGTTTCGAGGAATGCGACGGTTTGCAGTTGCTCGTCATCGAGCTTCTGTTGTTGAGCAAAAGAGAGAGCGGAGGAACCCTTCCCCAACATGACGGACAGAGCGGCGAATGACCGCAAGAACGTCTCGGCAGCCTCGCTCTGTTTGGCGTGCCCGAGTTGCAGCACTGCCTCCCGATAACTGGCCAGAGCGCCTTCGAAGTCGCCTCGCGTTTGTTTGAACTGTGCCTCGAAGCCCGGAACGTAAAGGCGCGAGAGGGGAGACGCGCGTTGCGCAAACTGCTGGAAAGCGGCGTTGGCCATGTCGGGCTTCTTCTGATCGGTGTAAACGATGGCCAGCTTGAGGTACTCTCCGTAATCAGTGAAGTCGGGCTTCAGTTCGAGCACTTTGTGGTAGGCGGCAACCGCGTCGTCATCCCGGCCGGCCATGAAGAGAATGTCGCCGCGGGTGTCCAGCGGATTGGGATCGCCAGGCCGAACCGCCATATAGGCGTCATCTGCCGCCAGCGCCCCATTGAAATCACCCCACTTTGCCAGTGTGTAGGATTGAAAGTTGAGCAGATCTTCATTCTTCGGATCCAACGCGAGTCCCTGTTTGAGCAGCTCAAGCCCTTGCTCCTGCTTGCCTAGAATGGATAGGGTGACGGCCAGGATACCGCGGTCCATAGTCTCGCGGGGGAATTCCGATACCAATTTCTGGCGCAGGGCGACCTCGGCCTCGACGTCGCGGGAGCGGCGCGTTTTGAGCACCTGCAACGACAATTGCTCGTAGCGAGGCAGGCGCGACTGCAACTGATCGACCTTGACTGCAAGCTCATTGCTGCGGCGCAGATCGCCCTGTTGGCCATACTGGTCGGCCAGGCGCATGTAGGCGAGGGCAAACTGCGGGTCCAAACGGACCGCCTCTTCCAATTCGCGGATAGCATCGTTCGTCAAAAAGCGACGGCCGTAGTCAATGCCCAACTGATAATGGTGGTAGGCCTCCACGTTGGAGGTGGAAGCCTGCTCGATCTCCGGCGCTTTTTGCGGCAGCTCCGAGGCGGGAAGAAAGCTGCTGGCGAGGCTCGCGGTAAGCCGATCCACCATGCCGAAGATGCTCTGCACGTCCTGCCCTTCCAGCTTCTCCGAGAACAGGATCTGGCCCGTACTGGTATCCTGCGCGCGAACGTCGAGGCGCAGTTGCGTGGGTCCGATCTTCAACAAGGCGCCGGTAATGTAGGCGTCGGCGCCGGCATCGCGCGCCACTCCCTGCGCCTGGGCAGGATCGAGCGATCTGCCGTCCTTGCTCGCACGCTGCACCGCCCCCATCACGCGCTCGGTGGAGAGCACATCCAGACCTTTTACCTGGGCCAGATTCGTGGTAAGCATGTCGGTGAGACCATTGTCGAGCCAATTGAGGGACTGGTCCTGCGAGAGATTGTTGAAGTACAGCACCGCGATGGCCTTGTGCGGCCGGCTGCCCACAGAGACGTTATTTCGGCCGCGCAGGAACCAGAAAACTGCCGCCACCACCACGAGCAGGATTGCCACAGCGGAGAAAACCAGTTTCGCGCGCTTCGAGAGAAACGGGGTCGGGGACGCAGTCGAAGAAATTTGCGCTGGAAGAGCCGCCGCCGCGGCGGAGGAAGAACCGCCCACCCTTGGTGAAGATGCCGCATGCGCGGATACCTCCTGCGCTGAGGGTGCGCCCAGCGGGCCGGGATGCGGCTCGGCCACGACGGCCGCGCTTCTCCCCGATTCCGTATCGCGCCTCAGCCTCTGGAGATCGGCGCGCAAATCGGCGGCATGTTGGTAGCGCAGATTGCGATCCTTCTCCAATGCCTTGTTGATGATGTCTTCCAGCTTCGGCGGAACATCGGGGTTGAGACGCACCGGAGAGATCGGAGCGCGCTCTAAAATGGCGTTAAAGATCGCAGCGGACGTATCCCCCCGAAACGGCAGCATCCCGGTTGCCATCTCGTACAGCACGCCTCCAAAGGAAAACAGGTCCGTGCGCCCATCCAGTTCCTTCCCCTTCGCTTGTTCCGGCGACATGTAGGCGACGGTACCTACCGCCACGCCGGGACTGGTGAGATGTTGCGCGTCGAAATTACCGTCCTGCGTGGCGGCGCCCGCGATCACACTGGAAGAAGTGGTCGCGGGCGTAAGTTTGGCAAGGCCGAAATCCAGGACCTTGGCGTGGCCGCGCTCGGTGACAAAAATGTTCGCGGGCTTGATATCACGGTGCACGATGTTCTTCGCGTGGGCGGCATCGAGCGCATCCGCGATCTCGATGGCTAGCGACAGCAGCGTCTCCGGTTCCATCGGGTGGCCGCCAATCCGATGCTTCAGCGTTGCACCCTCCAGATACTCCATGGCGATGAACGCCTGCCCGTCCTGTTCGCCAATGTCATAAATGGTGCAAATGTTGGGGTGATTCAGGGCGGACGCCGCCTGCGCTTCACGCTGGAATCGGCTCAGGGCCTGAGGATCGCGGGCAACCTCATCGGGCAGGAACTTCAGTGCGACAAAACGGTGCAGTCGGGTGTCTTCTGCCTTGAAGACGACGCCCATACCGCCGCCCCCAAGTTTCTCGATGACGCGGTAGTGCGAGATGGTCTGTCCGATCATTAGGTCTGTCCGATGACTAGATCTGGCCGATCATTGAGGAGATGCCCAACTTTCCAATCGCTTCATCTTACGGATGCGGCTCGGGTCCGTCAACGAATGCGGCGCGGACTCCGGCAGTTGCTACATCCGTCGGCAAATATGCTACGCTAATCGCTGCTTACTTAGGCGTAAAAGGGTGCTTCATGGCAGACCTCAGCCGTATCGGAGTGTCGATAGATTCAGAACTGCTGCAGCGGTTTGATTCGTTCATAGCGGACAAAGGCTACGATAATCGCTCGGAGGCATTTCGCGATTTGATTCGCGAACGGCTCGTGGGCTCGGCGGTAATCCCTTCAAATGCGCTTGTCGTCGGCACGGTCACCCTGATCTACGATCATCACACACGCCTGCTGCCGGAGAAGCTTACCGATCTTCAGCACGAGTATCACGCAATCGTCATTTCCACCCTGCACGCGCATCTCGACCACGAGAATTGCCTGGAAGTAGTCGTACTTCGCGGTAAGTCGAGAGATGTCCAAAAACTGGCAGACCGGCTCATCAGTACGAAGGGCGTGCAGCATGGGCGCCTCGTGATGAGCTCTCCGGAGACCGTGTCGCGGCATCCAGGACCACATCATCATTGACGAGTTACGCGGATTCCCCCTTTGGTACCGATCCTGGATCAGTACTCGCCTTCACAAAACCACATTTGTCTGTAGCATAAGTGCATAATTCGTGCGTTGCCGTGGGACAGCACGGCAGGGTAGATGAAGTCACGGGAAGTAAGTGATGTCCCCGCCGGCGTTGGTCACGCAGCTCTGTGACCCCCGTCACTGCTGCCGTTAGTAGCACAAATCTAAGATTCGTGTCATCGCTTGAAAGATAGAACGCGGGATGCCCTTCAGTATAAGGCGCACTTCGGAATAGGAAATCAGAAGGAAAAACAGGCCGATGTATGGGACCACCAGCGCGAAGCTCAACCCTCACGCGCGCCACGTGAACTTCCTTAGCAGTATGGCGGGGGCAAGAATCCTCGTCTTGCTATGCTTGCTGATCATGGGACTGTCTTTTCCTTTGCCCGCGCAGGAAATTCTTTTGAAGGGCCGCGTCACCGATCCTCAGGGGAATAATTTGCCGAAGGCATCCGTGCAATTGCTCGACCATGACCGCGTTCTCGGGCGAGCCACATCCGGTGTCGATGGCCTGTTTCAGATGAAGCTGTCCTCTGCGGGACAATTCGTAGTCAAGGTCGAGGCGTCCGGGTTTCGCCCGGTAGAACAGCCCATCAGCGTCGCCTTGAGCGGAAACTCGGAAATCACGGTGAAAATGGCCCAACTCTCGATCCAGACGGAGAGTGTTTCGGTTACCGCCGACGTGAATGACCTCGACGTGCAGTCACCCGATCCGGCGATGAAGGTCTTCGCTTCGGAGGATTTGCTGGATGCCAACCCGGGCCGTCCGGGCGCGCCCATTTCGATTCCGGGCTACCCGATTGAGACGGCGTCGAGCGGCATCAAGGCTCCACAGTACTTTGCGCCGGGTGTGGCGGGAGACCACGGCGAGCCGATTGCGCAGTACATCCAGGTGGGCAGCTATCTGGTGCCGAACAATCTTTCGGCGAATGCGCACGGCAACGGCTACTCCGATCCGAATATTTATATTGCGAATGTGATCGAGAGCGTTCAGGTGGATGGCGGAGCGTACAACGTGCGCGAGGGCAATCACGCGCTGAACCTCGCGGCCATCTATGGGCTGCGCTCGCACCTCGATCCGTTCCTCACGCTGACCGGAGACTACCGGGACATTACGGCCACGGCAGGGATGAGCCCTTCAGCGAATTCATGGGTCGCGATGGAGGGCTCGTTCGGCAACGGGTTCCTGGACCGTCTGGAACACCGCAAGCAGTTCAAGTTCAACGGCGGGCGGGTCTTCCACGCGCAAGATCATACGCTGACGCTGTTTGGAATCGCATACCTCGGCTACGGCTTCGTGGCGGGACTGAGGCCGATGTATGGATTCAACTCCATCGATGCCGCCGCCGGCTGGGTGGAGTATCCGGATACGATCGATCCGAGACAAAAGGATCAGACGCACACGGCGCTCGTGGCGTTGAACGATGTGTGGAAGCTGGACGATCGGCAGGAGTTGCAACTCTCCGGCTTCTTCCGCACTTACAACCTCGCGCTCTTCTCCGACTTCGGGCTCGGGCTGATCCGGCAGAGCGAGTTCCGCACCGTGGCCGGTGGCAGTGTAGCGTATCTAAACAAAATCACGAAAACCTTTACCCTGCTGGCCGGAACCGATTACGAGCGCGAAGC
Organism: uncultured Acidobacteriaceae bacterium; assembly: GCA_963779995.1. GTDB lineage: Bacteria > Acidobacteriota > Terriglobia > Terriglobales > Acidobacteriaceae > Acidiflorens. Next base: position 280,465 of record CAVZZY010000010.1, read on the forward strand.
GCCGCGGCGCGACGATCTGGACCATTACAACTTCTTCAATCCCGCCGCTCCGTATTACTACGGACCCTTCGTTAAGATCGACGGTAACAATGTGACCATTGCCCCGGTAGCTGCGTATGTTGCCGGGCAGGGTGAGCTGAGCAAGTATGTTCACTATTATCTGGGCTGGCGGCGCGACGAGATCAGCATAGACAACCAGGACCTGATCACGCCCGGGAATTCCTGGAGCAAGTGGGTGGGGGTGAATTCGCCGAAGGCCACACTCACGATTGTTCCCGAGGAATCGTGGTATGTTCCGCTGATCGCGTTCAGCTTTGGCAAGTCGTTCTTCACGGAAGATCCGAGAGAGGGAACGCCCTTGAACGGCCCGAAAATCGTTGACCCGGTGGAAACGGCGCGGTCATATCAGTTGGTCGCAAGTAAGACCTTCAACAAGACTGACGTTAAGCTGACGTTGGGCCATGAGACGCAAACCGCCGAGTACGGAAAGATCGATCCGGACCAGGGATTGCAATTCGACCTGGGTCCGGGCCGCATCCGCTTCCTCGCGCTTACCCTTCGCCAGAGCATCCCGCACGGATCGCTGCAGGCGACCTTCGAGCAGGCGGATGCGCGCCTTCTCGACGTGGCCACATCATCGATCACCCCCGAGGCTCCGCGATTGATCGGCGATCTCACCGGGACGTATCAGAAGCTGCCCTTTCACTTGCAAGCGAAGGGCGAATTCGAGTACGTGGGCAGGAAGGTGGTTGGGACCTCGTGCGATGCCAGCCAACCCCTCACCGGCGGGACTGGCTACTGCCTAGGCGTGCCGAACAAGGAGTTCCGCTTGGCGGTAGCGCGGCCCTTCATGGAAGGACGGATCAACGTCGGGGTGAACATGATGATTGCCAGCGGCTGGACGGGGCAGACCACGGAGAACTTCGCCGGAGCCTCTGTATACGGACCCGGGAAAGTGGGTCTTGGGTCTGATGGATTGGTTCCCGCGAATCCTGTAAGTGAGGTAGTGGGCGTGCGGCTCCCCTCATATGCGAGCGTGAACCTAACCTATCGGTTTGGGCGGAGTTCCAAACCATGAAGGAAGTGCGCGGGCCTATCGTTTGGGGCGATCGTTTGGGGCGATCCTTGTTTCCCCCACCGGGGCGACGGGCCGCCGCAGACGCTGTTCGCTTCGCATCACGGTTTCCGGTGATGGTCATCACGGACGAGGATACCTGCTCGTGTCAGCATGAGCCCTATCGCAGTGTTCCTGCGATGTAAAATCAGAACCAGGAAAGCCCTCCCCCATGTCACTAGGAAAATTGCTTGCATCGATAAGAGAGCGCCGCCGTCGCCCGGCCCAGCAACCTTATGAAGAAGGGGCTCAGCTTAGGAAACGGCTGCAAGAGTTGCTGGCGGCTCCCGGCCCAACGCAGGTCGAACCCCGCTCCACCAACGCTTGTGAAAGCGACCCGACAGGCTACCGCGACGGCCGTATCCATTGCTCCTAGAGCCAGCTAGGAAGCTACGCCGGTTACCTTGCATCGGACAGCGGAGAAGTTTGTCCGCACTTATGCCATAACTGCCAGGAACCGTTCGGTACGCCCCCTCAAACGAAGGTAACCGGAAAGTGATTACGATCACACCCGGCAGAAAAGACAGCGGCTATGCTCGGCGTCATGTACACGATCAACAGAGACCCGAACGGCGTGATCCTCGTCTGCCTTGACTGCCCACACTCCGAGCGCGTCAACGAGTTCGATGACAGACTCGGTAGCCGTCGTACGCAGGCCGCAACTGCCATGCTGAAGCATGTACGCAACGAGCACGGCAAACAGCCAATAGGGAATCCTAAGCCTCAGATCATGGAACGCTGGTATTGAACTTAGTGTGAGGAAGACGACCCAGAGAGAACCTGCTCCGGGTCGTTTTTCTTTGCATCCATTTCATGGGATGTGAGGAAGCCGAGTCAGCCCTCGCGGTCTACCAACATCTTCATGAGGTCCTGATAAGACTTGGGCATGGTCACCGTATCGCGCATGGCGACGGTGATTGGGTAACGCGTTCCGCCTTTGTGCGTACCTTCCAGCCCTTCGATGATCTCCTGCGCATACGCCCAGGGGAAGGCGAAGGCCATTTCGTTGTCCTGGGCCATGCCGAACACGCGATCGCCGGTGCAAGGGAGGATCACCTTGGGCTCGTTGGTGGTCAGCGTCTGGATGACGATCTCGGAGCAATCCAGGCGCCCGCCGCTGGTCGAGATCACGCGCCCGCCGCGCTTGTAGAGCGAGGCATGGACCAGCCGCAGCACCTGTGCGCTGTTGGCGTAGACGGCCACGACGTGCGGTTCGAAGTTGGCCCGGTTCAGCGGCGCCACACAAACGTAGTCGTAAGTGCCAGGCTCGAATTTCCAGGCGCTGGCTTCCAGATTCCGAGCGGCGGGCTCGTCCTTGCAGTACATCCCGACAGAGGCGAACCCTTTCAGATACTCATCGTTAGGCTTGCGGAACCCAAAGGCGATGGCCGCCAGGGGGCAGATGACGTCGTCTTTACCCACGGCAATGCCCCAGCCGTAGCGTCGAGCGACCCCGAACGACTGGCACACGATCCATTGCTCGCCCATTGTCTTGCTGGGGACCTTCACACCGTCGGGAACCGCTTCCCCCGGCTTGAGCATGCGGATGGCCAGGGGAAAAGTGTCCGGCCGAACATAGCGCGCCAGCGCTTCATCGAGCAGCCGCAAAGTTGAAGCGACATCTCCGTTCATACGAAAACTCCGGACAGGCGAAACTTGCCCGCGGTGGATGAAAGCAACAGGCTAGCAGAAAAAGCAAACAACTGGGGAGTGAACTGGAGCCCGAATCTATGGAAACAAAGGCCACGACGCGAAATCAGCGTGGCCTTTTTCTTTTGTGTTGTGCGCGCCCTCGGCGCTTACGCTGCTGCTTGTTGTTGATAGGCCGGGACGAACGAATCGGCTACGAAGGTTTCGAACTTCGTCGGCGTTGTGTTGCTGGCGGTGCGAGGTTCCAGGGCGCGCATCTGTCCTGTGTTGAGGGCGGCGGCCATTTCCAGGATCAGGTCGGCGACATTTTCGGACATCCCCATCTGGACCATTGCGGCTCGAACCTGATTGTCGGGCGCCTGGATGTATCCAAGATCTGGTTTGCCGACGGCCCTGCCGATGATAGTGGTGGCTTCGACATAATCGAGATCGCGCTGTCCCTGCAACTCCTGCGTCTGTTTGCCGCGGAAGCCAAGACCCACGAGAGCGTCCGCTGCTGCCGCTCCGATGTCGCGACTGGCGATCATGGGAACCTTTAGATTCGTACTAAGGGGTCCGATCGTACTGCCAAGCATACGAATGGCGCCCGCTTGCGGCAGCGTGTTCTCCATGAAATAGCCGGCCCGCAGGTGAAGTACGTTCGCACCGTCGATCTGGTTGAGTTTCTGTTCGAGATTGTAGAGGCCGACCACGGGGCCGGTTCCGCTGGGTTTGTCGGCTCCGATACTGCTGAGCGCAACAACATTCTTGACTCCCGCGTTTTTTACTGCCGCCGCGATCGCGTCGCTGGCGCGGTCCTGAAAAGCGCGGAGATCTTTGCTGGCATTGTTGGGTGGAATCATGACGTAGGCTGAGTCTGCGTGGTTAAGGGCTTTGGTCAGGACTGACGCGTCGCTGACATCGCCGATGAATATCTCCGCGCCTTCTGCCGCGAGAGGTTGCAAATGAGCCCCGTTTCTTCCGACGACACGAACCTTCTGCCCGCGGGCAAGAAGGTTCTTCGCCACTACGTGTCCAGTGTTGCCGCTTGCTCCAAGAACAACGTACATATTGACCTCCATTTCAAATTGGATGCGGCAGGCCGGGTTTGGGCTCCAGGCAGAAAGGCAGCGGGTGGGGGAAATATGTTCTCGGAGTGGGAACCTATTTTTCGCAAGAGCGGGCCTTCCTAAACCGAACGTTGCGCCAGTCAAACTCGCGATCCAAGCGGAATTCAAACGCGCCGCGGCGTTTGCATTACGAAAGCTGCTGCCGTAGGATGGCGAGTGCAATCGCTCCCCCATCCTTTAATGGTCGCCCGAACTTCGGGAGCGGTGAAGGGAGGCAGACCTATGAACCGTACATTCAATCGTTATTTCGGACTCATGTTGTTATTGGTGGTGGCCGCGGAATTGGCCCTGGCGCAACAGCCGCCCATCAAGATTGGTGAGCTCAATGTCCTGAGCGGCAGCTTCGCCGCCTATGGAAAATCGGGGAAGCAGGGCGCGCAATTGGCCATCGACGAGATCAACGCTTCCGGAGGCTTGCTGGGACGCAAGCTGGAGCTCATCCAGGTGGACGACCAAGCCAAGCCTGACGCGGGCGTGCAGGAAGCAAAGAGGCTGATCCTCGATGAAAAGGTTAATTTCCTCATCGGCATCGACTCCAGTTCGGTCGCGCTGGCGGTCGCTCCGCTGACCAACGAATACAAGATCCCGCTGGTAGTGATGCACGGCGCCACGCCCGCGCTCACCGAGCAGTGCAATCCCTACGTGTTCCGCACCTCGAACAACGCCCGCATGGACGCCAACGCGGCCGCCGATTTGGCCGCCAAGCTGCCCTACAAGCGCTGGGCGAACATCGGGCCAGACTACGAATATGGGCACTCGTCATGGAACGACTTTATCGCGCGCTTGAAGGAGAAGCGTCCGGACGTGGAGGTGGTGGGCGAACAGTGGCCGAAGGGCGGCGAGAGCAATTACACGCCGTACATCACGGCCCTGGTGCAGCAGCGACCGGAAGCGGTGTTCTCGGCGCTCTGGGCCGGCGACCTGGTCACCTTCGTCCGCCAAGCCAACGCTTTCGGATTCTTCAAGCAGATCAAGCTGTTCGTGGACCCGATAGGCGCGGCCCTCGAATCCATCGGGCCGCTGGGCAAGGAAGCTCCCCTCGGAGAACTCTTCTCCACCCGCTACTGGTTCCTGCAGTCGCAATCCCCAACCAACAAGAAATTCGTGGACGCCTATCACAGCAAATGGGGCGAATGGCCCAGCTACAACGCCGAAGAACACTACGCCGGAGTGCAGATGCTGGCAGCCGCGGTCAGGAAAGCCAATTCGCTCGATGCCGACGCTATCAAGAAAGCCTTCGAAGCCGACGGCGGCTTGACCTACGAAGCCCCCGAAGGAAAAAAATGGATGCGCCCGGCGGACCACCAGGTGTTCGAAGCGCTGGTGTGGGGCTACACCACGCCTTCGAACGACTATCCATTCGTCGTTCTCAAGGACATTACGATGGTCCCGGAGAGTGACACGGTGTATCCGACGAAATGTAAGTAGAAATTGTTTTTGAGAAGTGGTGAGTGGAGCAGGGCTTCAGCTCTGCAATCTGAGCAATGAGAAAATACCGGAGCTCGGGTGACGCTTCCGTTCTTCTTCCTTGAGTTCATGACCGGGTTGGCGTCGGCGGCCTCGCTGTTCCTGCTGGCGGTGGGACTGTCATTGATCTTTGGCGCGCTGGGCATCGTGAATTTCGCCCACGGGTCATTCTTCGCCCTGGGCGCGTATTTTCTCTTCGCCCTGACGCACGGCGAAGCCACCGGTTTCTGGCACTACTTGCCGCTGGCGGTGGCGGCCAGCTTGGTGGTCGGGGCCGTGGTCGAGCGCGTGTTCATCCGCCGCGTGCTCAACCGCGCCGAGCACTACCAGATTCTGCTGACTTACGCTCTGCTGCTGATCATCGAAGACGTCTCCAAGATCTGTTTCGGCGCCGACTACAAGTCCATCGGCATGCCCAAGGGATTCGAGATGCCAGTGTTCGTGCTGGGCATTCCCTTTCCTTCTTATTACCTCGGTCTGGTCGGACTGGCGGCCGCGGCCGCGCTGCTGCTGTGGCTGTTTCTGCATCGGACGCGCTATGGAACCCTGGTGCGCGCGGTTACCCAGGACCGCGAGATGCTGGAAGCCCTGGGCGTCAACGTTCCCCTGCTGTTCACGGTGATCTTCGCCGTGGGCATTGGCCTCGCCGGCTTTGGAGGCGCGGTCAGCCTGCCGCTGCAATCGATCTCGACCGGCGTCGCGATGGACGCGGTGATCAGCGCCTTCATCGTGGTGGTCGTGGGCGGACTGGGCAGCCTATGGGGAACGCTGCTGGCCGCGATTCTCATCGGCGAGATCCAGGCCTTCGGTGCACTGGTGCTGCCGGAATTCTCCATCGTCTTCGCCTACGTTCTGATGGCGGCTGTGCTCCTGTTTCGTCCTTGGGGACTGCTGGGCCGGCCGCCAACGGTGCGCACATGAGGACGAAGCTCGCCCTGTGTGCAGTGGTGCTGGCGCTGCTCCCGTGGCTCCTGCACGACTACGGATTGCAGGTCGCCATTCAGGCGCTGGTGCTCGGCGTCTTCGCCATGAGTTTCAATCTCCTGTTCCGCAACACCGGGCTGCTGAGTTTCGGACACGCCGCCTGTTTCGGCTCCGCCGCCTACACCACCGCGCTCCTGGTCAGCAACCTGAGATGGAATTTCGCCGCGACCTTGCCGCTCGCGCTCACCGCCGCGGCGCTGGTGGCGCTGGTGATCGGCTTCTTCAGCGTGCGCCTCACCAAGATCTACTTCACCATGCTGACCCTCGCGTTCGCGCAGATGCTGTGGGCGCTGGCGCACAAATGGTACGGCTTCACCGGCGGCGATAACGGCATCACCGGCCTGCGGCCGCCGGGGCCGCTGGGGAATCCCAAGGGGCTCTACTACGCGAGTCTGATGGCGCTGGCGGTGGTGTGCGCGGTCATCCACATGGTGCGGCGCTCGCCCGCCGGATACACGCTGCGCGCGGTGCGCGACAACCCCGCGCGCGCCCAAGCCATCGGCATCAGCGCCTTCCAATATATGGTTGCCGCCTTCGTGCTCTCCGGCACGCTCTCCGGACTGGCCGGATTCCTGCAAGTGGCGTGGCAGCACTCGGTCTTCCCCGACCTGTTCTACTGGACGACGTCGGCCGAGGTGATCATCGCCGTGATCCTGGGCGGCAGCGCGCAGTTCTTCGGCCCGGCCATCGGCGCCGCGGTGCTGGTGGTGCTGGAGGCGGTGGTGCGCTCGCACACCCAGTACTGGCCGCTGGCGCTGGGCGTGGTTCTGCTGGCCATGGTGCTGTTCTTCCCCAGCGGCGTGGTCAGCCTGTTCCAGCGCCGCCAACGCCAGGAGGCTCCTCGTGCCGCTGCTTGAAGTTTGCCGCGTGTCGAAATCCTTCGAGGGCTTCCGCGCGCTCAACGACGTCAGCCTGATGGTGGAAGAGGGCAGCTTATACGCGCTCATCGGTCCGAACGGCGCGGGAAAGACCACGCTCTTCAACCTCATCACCGGCCGTTACAAGCTGGACGCGGGCCGCGTGGTGTTCGCCGGACAAGACATCTCGCACACGCCCACGCATCGCATCATTCATCACGGCATCGGGATCTCGTTCCAGCGCGCCATCCCCTTCCCCAGCATGACCGTGCTCGAAAACGTCACCCTGGCGGTGCTGGCACTGGATAGGAAGACCCGCAATTTCGCCCGCCCGTTGCTCTCCTACGGCGATGCCGCCAGGCGCGCCCAAGAGATCATCTCCTGGGTCGGCCTGAATGACTTGAAGCGTCAGCTCGCCGCGTCCCTGTCCCAGGGAGACCTGAAGCGTGTGGATATTGCCCTCGCGCTGGCCAGCAAGCCGCGGCTGTTGCTTCTGGACGAGCCGCTGGCTGGGCTCTCGCGCACCGAACGGGCGCAGATGGTCGGCTTCATTCGCGAACTGCTGCGGTCGCTCGGCACCACGCTGCTCTTCACCGAGCACGACACCGAAGCCGTACTGCAACTGGCGGGGCGCATCATGGTGATGCACCGCGGCTCGGTCCTGGCCGAGGGCACACCCGACGAGATCCGCAGCCACCCACAGGTGCAGGAAGCCTTCCTGGGACGGGAAGCATGAGCGTGCTGGCGCTGGAGCAACTGGTCGCTGGCTACGGACCGATCCGCGTAGTGCGCGACGTGAGCCTCTCCGTGGATGAGGGCGAGGCGGTGGCGCTTCTCGGGCGCAACGGCGCCGGCAAGACCACCACGCTCAAAGCCGCGCTGGGGATGGTGCGCGTGTTTTCCGGGCGAGTGCTGTATCGCGGACACGAGGTTACGCGGTTGGCGACACATCGGCGCGCAATGCTGGGCATGGGCTACGTACCCGACGACCGTCGCATCTTTCCCGAACTCACTGTGCGCGAGAACCTGGAGGTGGGGATGAAGCGCGGGACGAAGAAGGTTTCCGGCTGGACCATCGATCGAATTTACCAGCTCATGCCCTGGCTGAAAGAGATCGAACGGCGGCGCGGCGGATTCCTCTCCGGCGGCGAACAGCAGATGCTCACCATTGCCCGCACCATGATGGGCAATCCCGAGGTGCTGCTGCTGGACGAACCCACGGAAGGCCTGGCGCCGCATTTCGTGCGCCTAGTGAGCGATCTGATCAAGGAATTGAAGTCCAGCGGCATTGCCGTGCTGCTGGCGGAGCAGAACCTGCGCTTCATCACCCCGCTGGCCGACCGCGTGTACGTGCTCGAGAGCGGCGAACTGCGCCTGGAAGGTACGATGGCGGCAATGGCCGAAAGGCAGGACGTGCGGGCGCTGCTTGCCCTGTAAGGCAACCTGCCGGCAGGATCTGACCGCCAACCGTCTCGCACGCGCCCAAATGACCGTCAGAATATAATCAAGATCATGCCTGCGCTCGACCATTTTGCTATGTTGGCGGTGGCGTTGGCGGAAGCTCATAAGGGGCTGGCCGAAGGAGGCATCCCGATCGGAGCTGCGATCTTTGATGCCACGGGCGAACTCGTCGGCTCTGGTCATAACCGTCGAGTGCAGAACAATGACCCTTCCCTGCATGGGGAGACAGATGCCTTCCGCAATGCGAAACGCCAGCGCAGCTATCGAAGCCTGACCATGGTTACCACGCTTGCGCCGTGCTGGTACTGCAGTGGACTGGTCCGGCAGTTTGGCTTCGGTTCGCTGGTCGTCGGAGAGAGCCGCAATTTTCAGGGTGGCTTAGAGTGGCTTCGCTCGCTGGGCATACGAGTCTTTGACCTCGATTCTTCGGAGTGCGCCTCATTGTTGAGCGACTACATCCGAAGGAACCCCGCGGTGTGGAACGAGGACATCGGAAAAGAGTAAAGTCGCCGTTTTGATCCCAAAGCGTTGCTCAATTTTCGTCCGCCTTGCAAGTAAGTCCCGACTCACGACTCTAGAAAATGAACCGCAGGGTCATCTGAATTTGGCGGGGGCTGCCGATGGTTTTATTGACGGCTCCCAGGGAGTTGGGACAGTTGTAGAAAGACGTCGTACTTTGAGTAGGGCAACCAGTGGGCAAGGGCGTCGTCCCCACTACCGGGAATTGGTCGTAGTACTGGTTCTGCGTGACGTCATCGATGGGCACATCAAAGCTGGCCGTATTGGTCAGGTTGAAGATCTCCAAGCTGTAACTCAGCGAGTAGCGTTCCGTAAGTGACGTTAGCTTTACGAACGAAATGTTGGCGACCCTTTGCCAGGTTTGCCGGAAGACGTTGCGCAGGCCGTTGGTGAAGTTAGTCTCGAAAGTGTCGTTGGCAGGAATTGCGCCTCCGAGATCACCGGGGTTGAGCAGAGGCAGGGTGAAGCAATTGGGATTGAGCGCGGTCTGGTTGATATTGTAGTAGGCGTTGGCGCCGGAATAACCGGTGCGCGCGCTCTTTGGCGTGCAGCCCGCTCGCAGCGGCACGATGGGATTGGTGATGCCATCGTAAACGCTATAAAAGATGCTGCCCACCGCGCCGCTGTAGTCGATGACGCTGTAGGGCTGTCCACTCTGTAAAACGGCGCTCCCGTGAAGGCTCCATCCGTTCGCCATTTTACCTTTCAGCGTGGACGCGGCATAGAACTTGGGCAATTCGTAGTTGTAGCTGAAGTTGAAAACGTGGGTGCGGTCAAAGTCAGACGACCCGTAAGCCGAGCGCAGGTTCAGCGGATTGTTGCCGTTGAAGAACAGGCCCATGCCGCTCTGCTCGTCCAAGGCGTGGGAATAAGTGTAGGAGAAGCCCACCTGCAGACCGTGGCTCATGCGCTTCTCGACGTGAGTCTGCAGCGCGTTGTATTGCGAGACGCCGGCAGCCGTATAGCTCTCCGTTTCCGCCGAATAGCCAATATAGGGGACGCGCAGATCCACATTACCGCCTTCGTAGGTGACCTGCATGGGCTGCCCGTTGGGCAAAGGGATTGGGCAATTCGGAGAGCAGCCCGATGCTTGCTGCACTGTATAGCCGTACGTATATTGCTGCGGGTACAGAGCATTAGGGTGGAGGATATGAGTCGGCGAGGCGACGCCGGGCTGGTTGAAGGGAATGGGAATCACTTCGTGCCGGCCCAAGTTGCCGACGTAGCCGACGTCGATGGCCAGGTCATGGCGCGGTTGCCATTGAATGTCGAGCGTGTAGTTGATGGTGTAAGGCAGCTTGTTGGCGCGGTTATAGGTGGCAAAGGAAAAGAGCTGCTGCCCTTCATAGATTCCTTGCTCTATTCCGACTCCGGGCACTCCGGTATTGGGCAGGTAATTATCGACGTCCTTAGGGTTGCCAGTGGGAGCAGGACCGAGTGTGGGACCCCACGGACTGGAGAGCGAGTAAGGTGAAGGACAGGTAGGTACGAATCCCAGATACAGATTGTTCGATGCACCCGGGCACACCTGCGCGTTGACGAAGGGAGGCGTTTGGTTAACGCCGAACGGTCCACCTTGAATCACGCCCTCTGCGAAGCCTGGTGAAAGATAGGAGAAGAGTTCACCGCGGTCGTAGTACATCCCGGTCCCCGCGCGGACGACGACCTTGTCGTTGAAGTGTTTCGGACTCCAGGCAACACCCAGACGCGGCGCGAATCCCCATTGCCGTCCGGTGAGCGTGGTCTTGCTGACCCCTTTGGTGGGAAACAGATTGTTGTTACCGGCAATGATTAAGCCGTTGGAGGTGAGTGTATCGGTCGCGTCGTCGTAGGAATAAAGGGATGGATCGAAATTGTAAATGCGGCCGTATTTTTCGGTGAGACCTCCGTCCCAGTCCCAACGCAATCCGGCAGTCAGGCTGAGGTTGGGGCGGAACTGAAATTTGTCCTGGAGATAAGCGCCCGATTGCCCGGCCCGGTAGTAGCGGTTGGCGTTGCCCTGGAGGAATTTGGTCGTGGTGTAATCGTCGTTCGTGGTGACGTTGCCTTGCAGGAACTGCGCAAAGTCCGCGGAAGCAATAATGCCCTGGTTCGTTCTCTCGTCACGGGCGTTAAGCTGGGTATAGGCATAGCTGCCGCCAAAGGTGAGGGTGTGCTTGCCGCGCATCCAGATGGCGTTGGCGGAAGGCATGATGCGATTCTGAAATACTCCCGTAAAGGCCGCCTGGGAAGCTGCACCCTGGCCGAACTGCAGAAAGTCGTTGGGCACAGGGGAGAAGCCAGTAAGAATATTCACGATGCTGATTCCGGGAAAAAAAGTCGAGCCGAAGGTGTTGATGTTCATCTGTTGCGGCGTGAATGGTTGACCGATGGTGCTGTAGACCTTCTCGCGAAGAATGCCGAGGACTTCGACGACGCTCAAATTGGGCCGCAGGGCTTGCGTATTGGTGAGCGACGCAACCTGGCTGCCGGCGTCGAGATGTTGCGTGAAGCCGGCAACGTTGGAGTAGGCGTAAGGAGCGGAAGTGGGGTCGTGCTGGTAATAGTATTTTGCCGAGACGGTATCCTTGGAGCTCTTGTCCCAGTCAAGATTCGCCACCGCTTGGTCGGATCTGAAGAAGGCTGTACCGGGTATGGTGGCGTTTTCCGGAAAATCCGGGGATGGCATGACGCCGTAATTGGACCATGGAACCAGGTACTGGCCATTGGCGAACTGGTATTGAAAGAGAGCAAGCGCGACCGAATTGATCTGCGCGGGTGTCATGGCGGGATAATTGTTTGGGATGAGGAAATCGTTGTTAGCGATATTGAGCAGGCAATTAGAAAACGCCGCGCCCTGGCGGCTGGAGGTACCACAGTAGGTCGGGTTGAAATCGATGGGTACCATCAGCCGCGAGAGGCCGATGTCCTGGTCGGAGGTGTGCAGGTGCTGGTAGCCGACGAATCCGAAGAGTTTGTTCTTGACGAGTGCGCCACCCAATTTGCCGCCCACGATTTCGCGATGCAACTCCGGGACAGCCTGGTCGGCGGGGATATTAGGATCCTGCTTGTTGAAGAACGGCGCGGCATTCAGCCAGTCGGTTCCGCGGTGCCAGTAGGCCTCGCCGTGCATTGTGTTGGTCCCTGACGCGGTGCTCATGTCAATGTGCGCCCCGCTGGTCGAGCCCTGTTGCGCGTCGTACATGGAAGTGTTGACGCGCACCTCCTGAACCGTCTCAGGAGCCGGAGTCGGCAACGCCTGGCCAATCGCCAAATAGACAGATGCGGTGCTTTGGACGGGGGCGGCGTTCGTACTGGCGACTCCGGCCACACCGGTATTGTTCACGATGCGGGAAGAGGCGACCTGGCTTGTGCTCTTGCCGTTAAACAGATTGCTGGCGTCGACTCCGTTAAGCAGAAAACTGTTGCTGGTATCGCGCTGGCCGTTGGCCCAGATCGGCTGGTTGCCCAGGCCGCTGTTGGCGCCGGTGCCGCCGGGAAGTTCCGCACTTACTCCGGGAGAAAGAATGGCGAGTCCGGTGAAGCTGCCAGTGGGCAGTGGGACGGCCCGAATCTGCTGGTCGTCCAGCACGTAACCGTTGGTCGTATCGACGGCGTTCATCAGCGGTTCTGCTCGCACCTCGACCACCGTTCCCACCTGCCCGACGGGCAATACCACGTTGACGGTAGCGGTGCGATTCGCCTGCACCGTAATGGAGGGTATCTTCTGCGTTTCGAAGCCGTCGTGAGTGAAGGTGAGCGTGAAGGTGCCGATGGGCAGGTCCACGAAGTCGTAGATGCCATTCGCGTTGGTCTTCTGGGTGCGCGTAAGTCTTGTCTGATCACCGACGATTGTCACAACCGTATCCGGCAGAACACTGCCCGTCTTGTCGGCGACCGAGCCCGTGATGCCACCGAGGGTCTGCTGCGCGTGGGCGAAGGGTGCCAAAACAAACGAAACCCCCAAGGAAAATACGGCGAGGAAAACGACCAACCCAACTTTCTTGATCATGATGGCCTCGTAGAACTGTTTGGTGCAGCCAAGCAGCGCCGCTGCGAACGGTCATTCAACTCTTGCATTGTGTGAAAACGATGTTCGCGGCAAAACTGGCTAGCTGGCGTCTGTACATAACGGATGAACGAACGAATCTACGCGAGTTGAGAGCGGAAAGAAAGGCCCCAGTTTAGCAGAATTTTTTTTTGGCCCCGATTGAAAATTTTTATGACCCTGACGAGATTCGCGGGATCATCTCCTCGGTGCATGGTTGGCCACCAGGGTCGATTCGTACCGGGGATAAAGGGCTTGCAATTCAGCAATCGGCGGTGATTTCGGGGCCGTTAATTTGCATGGTCGGAGAAGCGGTGTATCATCTGGCAACGTTTTACCGGCGTCGTTCGAGGCAAACTGCCGCGATGAAAAGGCGAACATTCGATGAAACTTGAAAAGCAATTATTGCAGAGTCTTCCCAAAGTCCTTCTGCACGAGCATTTGGATGGTGTGCTGCGACCACAAACCGTGATTGAGTTGGCGAGAGATGTTGGTTACGCCGGACTTCCGACATCCGATCCCCGGGCATTGGCGGAATGGTTTCATCGAGGCGCGAACCAGGGGAGCCTCGCCAAATACCTGGAGGGCTTTACCCACACGATCGCGGTCATGCAGACCGAGGAGGCTCTGGAGCGCGTTGCCTATGAACAAGCCGAGGATCTAAGCAAAGATGGGGTGGTTTACTTCGAAACCCGCTTCGCGCCAATCTTTCACAGGCAGCGAGGACTGACCCATCAGCAGGTAGTGTCGGCTGTCTTGAAGGGACTGGAGCGAGGCCGGAAGAGTTTTGGTGTCGCGTCGGGCTTGCTCATCTGCGCAATGCGCAATATGGACGTATCGCTCGAGATGGCGGAACTGGCCGTCGATTTTCGCGCACGTGGGGTCGTCGGCTTCGATCTTGCCGGAGAAGAAGGCGGTTACCCTCCTAAAAAACATATGGAAGCCTTTCATTACATTCAGCGGGAGAATTTCAACATTACGGTTCATGCTGGGGAAGGTTATGGAAAGGAATCGATTTGGCAGGCGATTCAGTACTGCGGGGCCCACCGGATCGGGCATGGAACGCGCCTGATCGACGACATCGCGGTCAAGGATGGCAAGGCGGTAAAATTAGGCGATCTTGCCCAGTACGTGCTCGATAAAAGGATCCCGCTGGAAATTTGCCTTCTCAGCAACGTTCATACCGGCGCGGCTCCCAGCTTGGCCGAACACCCTTTCAAAATTCTTTACCAGGAGAAATTCCGAGTCACTCTCAACACCGATAACCGACTGATGAGCAGCACCAGCATGACGCAAGAGTTTGAAGCAGCGGCAGAGACCTTTGGTCTATCGTTGGATGATTTCGAGAAGATCACCATCAACGCGATGAAGAGCGCTTTCCTGCCTTATCAACAGCGCTGTGATTTGATTTACTCGATCATCAAGCCCGGTTATGCCAAGGTTTGCAAGTCCGCGAATCCGGCGACTCATTCGCAGCCATAACTGTTACCGGGAAAGCGCCGCCAGACCTTTGGCAGGTGCCAGCATTTCCGCGGGCGATTTCTTCCAGCGACGCATATTCGTCCGGGCGATGACGGTATCCGTGTCTGGCTCGCGCTCGGCCGGCTGTCGAGTGGTTGCAATCTAACTTTGGCCGGCCCCGGGTTCGAGTTCCTGACGAAGTTGCTGGCCCAGAACGTTCGCGACCGAATTCAAGTCCTTGGCGAGGGCGAGGCGCCACTTTTCCGTGGATTGCTGTGCGAGTTCCTCGAATTGTTGCGCGGTCAACAGCACAACGTCCTCGCCCCGGGCTGTCACCGAGGCAGAGAAGGAGTCTTCAATACGGTTCTGGATGGTTCTCAGGTGGCCGCACATCTCGCTGAGCCTGGTTTCGATTTCATTCGAGCCGCGTGCTTGCAGGTTCTTGAGTGCCAGAGCCCCTGCGCTCTCGATCTGCCCTTCCGCGCCGGAGATGATTTCGGCTGCGATGCGCTCCAGGTGCGCGTCAAGATCCGACTCAAGCCGGCGCACGGACTCGTTCAGCGCTGCCATCCTCCGGCCAAGGTCCGACACTTCCGACTGAAGCTGGAATGCTTTCGCGGCGGCATCGGCCTGGGCCTGCTCGATCTTACGGCGATGAACCTCGTGTGATTCCGCAAGTTGCTCCTGCAAAGAACACAAGAGTTTTTCGCCTTGTGCGTCGAGATTTGCTCCCGCCTCCAAAGCCTGCCGCTGCAGTTTCTCGATTCCAACGCGGACATGCTGTTGCGTCGTGGTGGTGAGTTCCTTTGACAATAGCTGCGCCCGTTGTTCGACGGCGTGCAGTTCACCCGCAAGACGGTGCCGAAACTCGGTCAGGGCTGCACCGATCTTTTCCTCCATGGCCGTTTTCGCCGATCCCAGCATCTCGGCGGACTGTTGTCGCGTCTGCTCCAGGACGCGCGTCCCAAGCTCATGCCGCAGGCGCTCCCATAGCTTCTCCTCCAACTCAGGCGGAATATACCCCAGGGACACCTCGAAGCGGTTGCGCTTGGCATTTGCGGCCAGCCTCTCGCGGAGTTCGGTGACTTCCGTTTGCAAAGGCTGAACGAATTTCGCCAGGATGCCTCGCAAGCGGTCCTCGGAGAGTTGCTCCTTGACCGTATCGAGAACGTCTCGCGGGATGCGCGAGGGAGTTTGCGGTTGGTGCAGGAGAGAGGACTTGGCCACCAGTTTTTTGGGAGCTTGTTGAGCAGCGGGCGCGGGCATTTCGAGTACCCTCCAATCATCGGGACAGGATTCTAATCCCCAAAAGTTTTCCGGCCGGTCGAGCTGTGCGCCCAGCCGGAAACCTTGTCCGTCGGGCTGGCAGAAAACCACGTAGGCCGTGGCCTGCTGGCCTCCTTGGCCGTGCAGGCGCAGGGCGCTTCCAGTGTTCAATTTCAGGGGGAGGCGGAGCGCACACCCATGGGCGCTGACCACCAGCGTCTCACAGATCTCGGAGAACTGGGTATTGGGCTCCATGCTGGTGACGAGAACGGGAACTTGGATGGGTACTCTTGAGCTACGACGTATTACGGAGTGACCGTTGGGAGCGGGCATATTGATCCTCTGCTTGGCGAGGCTTGGGCAGCGGCCAGTTCTTCGAGCCTCTGTATTAAAGTACCGCGATGTGATGGCCGATGCCTCTCTCGGGAGTGCGCTTCCAAAATGTGCGAGCGTACACGCGCCAGACTGCCCAT
Organism: uncultured Acidobacteriaceae bacterium; assembly: GCA_963779995.1. Taxonomy (GTDB): domain Bacteria; phylum Acidobacteriota; class Terriglobia; order Terriglobales; family Acidobacteriaceae; genus Acidiflorens. The sequence goes on from CAVZZY010000010.1 coordinate 296,853, forward strand.
TTGTCAGAACTGCAATGTACCTTGGACCGAACCCGACTGTACAACTGGCCCGCCGCAGTCATTGCTTTGATCGTCTGGGCTGCATCGTTGAACCGCGGGCATTGCTATGTGCTACTGTGCTGGCCAGGACAACAACACGGGAATGCCCGCGTGGTCAATGCTCGCTCGAATTTCCGCTGCTCTACCGGCATTCATTTTGGCCGGAACGCTGCCATTACATGGTCAAGATCAGTCACCGAGTGTTGACTCTGCGGGACTGATCGCAACCGATCGGCCGGCAGTCACGGCCTCCAGCGTTGTCGTCCCGCGCGGCAGCCTGCAGGCGGAGAACGGCTTCCTTGAATCCAGCAGCCAGGGACAGAGCGTCGTAGACGGGCCGGAGAGCTTGGTACGTTTTGGTGTTGCGAAGAGGACGGAGTTGCGTTTCACGGTGCCGGACTATTTCTACGACCTGACAACCGGCGCCGGCGGCAGCTCGGGATTTGGCGACTTTGCCCTCGGAGTAAAAGAACAGCTTGGCCCCACACCAGGCAAGTTCGATGTATCCGTGATTCTGTTCCTCAGTTTCCCAACCGGCGCCAACACGGTGTCGAGCGGCGGGTACGATCCGGGATTGCAGGTGCCCTGGTCGCGCGCGCTCTTCGCCGACTGGACGGCGGCCGGAATGTTCTCGGTGTATTGGCCGACCCAGGGCCGCACGCGAAATGTGACCGGCGAGTCTGCGTTCCTGCTAGATCGGCAATTGACGAGACCCTGGGATGCGTTTGTCGAGTACGCGGGCGATTTTCCAGAATTCGGCGGGCCGCAGCACTTACTTCATTTTGGGACAGCTCTAAAGATTACCAGGCAGCAGCAGATTGACTTCCATGTGGGCGTGGGCCTATCGTCAGCCGCGGTGGATCATCTCATCGGAATCGGGTATTCGTTCCGCATTCAGGCAATCCGGCGCTAGTGAGGGCCTCCCGCCAAACTTGTTTTCTTTCACAGAGACGCGGCACTAGAATGGTTGGGCAGAGCAATAGGGATCCTAAGAGCGTTCCGGGGCAAACAGGTTTTGCGCTCTGACGACGCCTCCTTGGCCGGGCTCTTCTGAGTGGGACTGGGGGTGAGGTTGGCGGATTTCTACAGTGCAATCCAATACTTGTTGTTTGTGGCCATTGTCACCCTCCTGGTGAAGCCTTTGGGCGGGTACATGGAACGGGTATTTTCGAGGGAGCAGACCGCACTTGATCGTTTATGTCTTCCGGTTGAGCGGTTCATCTATCGCATTAATGCGGTTGATCCCGGTGTGGAGATGTCCGGCAAAGAGTATGCAACGTGTTTCGTGCTCTTTGGCCTTACCGGCACGCTCCTGTTGTATGCCATTCTCAGAATGCAGCAGTTTCTTCCTTGGTTTTTCCCGCAGTACCAGACGACGCCGCTGTCCCCAGACCTGGCTCTGAATACGGCGATCAGCTTCTCGACGACCACGACCTGGCAGGCCTATGCTGGCGAGAACACGATGAGCTATTGCAGCCAGATGGTGGGACTCTGCGCACAGAACTTCCTGGCTGGCGCTGCAGGGTTGGCGGTCGGAGTTGCCTTTATCCGCGGTCTTGCCCGGCAACTCTCCGGCACGCTCGGCAACTTTTGGGTTGATCTGACCCGATCCCTACTCTGGATCCTATTGCCGGGAGCGTTGCTGGGCGCGGTGCTGCTCGTCTGGCAGGGCGTTCCGATGAACTTCCACCACTATGCGGTTGCCACCACCGTCGAGGGCGCCCAGCAGGTCATACCGCAAGGTCCAGTAGCCGCACTGGAGATCATCAAGAATCTCGGCACGAATGGCGGCGGCTTCTTTAACGCGAATGGAGCGCACCCCTATGAGAACCCCACGCCGCTTACCAACTTTCTCGAAATGCTGGCGATCGTGCTCCTGCCCGCGGCATTGACAAACACCTTCGGCAGGATGGTTGGCCAGCCTCGACAAGGATGGCTTTTGTACTACGTGATGCTGCTTCTCTTCGGATGCGGACTGTTCTTTGTGCATTATTCTGAACGGCGGGGGGATCCGCGCCTCGGGGACGTCGATTTCCGAAGTAGTCGCGTCCAATCTGGTGGGAACATGGAAGGGAAGGAAGTGCGCTTCGGCATCGGCGCTTCGACCCTCACGGCCGTTGTTACCTCAAACACAGCCACCGGATCCTATAACTCAACGCACGACAGTTACACCTCGATCGGGGGCATGGTTTTGCTGGTCAACATGCTGCTGGGAGAGCTCGTATTCGGAGGTCTGGGAACTGGTCTTTACAGCATGGTCATGGCCGCAGCGATCGCTGTGTTTCTAGCCGGACTGATGGTTGGCCGCACGCCTGAATACCTGGGAAAGAAGATAGGGCCGTGCGAGAACAAAATGATCATGCTGTATGCTTTGGCCGCTCCGCTGGTCGTCCTGCCACTCACCGCCATTGCCGTGAGCACCCGGGCGGGACTGTCCGGGTTGACGGTCAACGGCGGCCCGCACGGTTTCACGGGGATTCTGTTTGCTTATACTTCCGGCTTCGCCAACAACGGCCAAAGCTTTGCCAGTCTGAATGCGAACACTCTTTTTTACAACCTCACTACAGCATTAGCGATGATGGTGGGCAGGTTCGGCTTGGCGATTCCTGCATTGGCATTGGCAGATCTATTTAGCCGCCAGAGAAGTACCCCTTCTTCGTCGGGAACTCTTCCAACCCATTCTTTTTCGTTCGGCGTCCTGCTCACTACCTGTCTAATAACGATGGTGGCCCTGAGCTATCTTCCGGCTTTGGCGGTTGGTCCTCTATTGGAACGATTGCTTTTCGGAAGATAGTCTAGAGCGTGTTGTGTGTTAAATGCCTTGCGGCTTAGAAAGCGCGCCCCTCACGGGCTATGGCTGCGAGATCGCGGTGAAGCTCTCCAGCGAGGCCTGGCGAGCGCGCAACTCTTTCAGTTCCTCTTCGCCGAGCTTTTCGGCGCAGCCTGCCACGGTTCGCATTCCCTGCTCGACGAGTATCCGGCGGAACTCCGCATCGGGCGTCGAGGCGGCGATGTCACTGAGGGCTCGCAGCAACCGCAAGCTGACCGCCACGTCCGTCTTCGAATACATGCGGATCTGCTCAAAGGCTGCCTCGATCAGGCGCTCGAAGTGGATCCATCCAATGCTGGCGCGAACGACGCCCGGCGGATCGTAGAGCAGATCCTCCGGCGGCTCCCGGGACGCGAAGCGGATCAAGATGCGGCTCAACTGATCGACGCAGTTGATGGCGGTGGTGGGGTCATTTACGGCGGGCGAGATCGCCTTCAAAGCAACATCGACAATCTGCAGTACGCCAAACTCCACGTCCTGCTGCAACGTTCTGGTTGGGCCGAAGTCGAATGCGGCCAGCAGTTCGGCGGTTCCTTCGGAGGGCAGACGGTTGCCCTTTGAGACCATCATCAGCGGGATTCCCGCCGGAACGAAATGGCCGACCCGGCGTAGCACGCGGATAGTGACGTGATAGTGCTTCGCCAGGGCAACCAGGCGCCGTGTATCGGCGAAACGGATGTAGCCGGAGTCATGGCTTATAACGGCCACCTCGCTCGGGTTGGGCCGGAGCGGTTCAGCATCCTTCACATGGTGGTCCAGCAAGTGCGGCCAAGGCATAATCTCATCGATCACGGCTTCGGTTTCCTCCGCGATTCTGTCGACGATGTGATTCACGCTGATGGCCTGGGAGATATGGTGAATGAAAAAGAGCAGCAAGCCGACGCAGACGATTGCCAGCACCATCGCGCCCAGGACGGTGGCCACCGGCGCAAAGGGGTAAGGGAGCGAGCGCGCCGCCGGAAGCGCTGCCAGGCAGTACAAGAAAGTGCCGAGGAAGATGCCGAGCGTCCATTGCGTCACGCGGTCTCTGGAAAAGCTGACGATGATGCGCGGAGAGAACTGCATCGATGCCAGGGTGAGCGTCATCAACAGGATGGCAAACACGATCGACACCACCGTCATGATGGAGGCGGCGATGCCCGCCAGAATGACTTGGGCGACTTGCGGGTCGGCGTGCGAGGGGAACAGGACGGTGGGCACCCAGGCGCTGGCGGCCGGAAACTCCTCTTCCAACCACGACAGGAACGCGCCCGCGCATCCCAGCGCGACCGCGATAGTGAGCGGGCGGATCAAGAAGCCGCCACGCAGGTTATACATGGCGTGGCGAAGCACCAACGGCAGGCTTTTCTTCATGGCTATATCTGTCTAAGTGTAGTGGGGCAGACGCGCGCGTACACAAAAAAAAGGGAAACGGCTTCACGGAAGAGCCCTTTTAACGTTAGGGCCGTGAAGCTCCATTTAGGTTTAATGGATCCGATCATTCGCGATAAGATGACATACGCGAGATTCAAAAGGGAAATGTGGGCCAAGGCTTCCAATCAAAAGAGGTGCGCCGGTGATTGAACGACTTAAGGAAACTGGAGGGGCCGCGTTCGGTTTTAAGGTGGCAGGAACGCTGTCGGAGGAAGACTTCAAAGCATTTGAGCCGCAACTTGAATTCTTCATCGCACAACATAAGAAGCACCCGATCGGCATCCTCGCGGACCTTGCAGACATGCGGGGAGCCAATGGAAGGCACGTTGGGAGGACCTTCGGTTTCTCCAAAAGCACACGAACCAGATCGCCCGGATGGCGGTTGTCGGAGCACATCGTTGGGAGGAGGTTGTGGACATTCTCACCGCGGGAGCCGCCATTCTGCAATCCGAGACGCGTTACTTCGAATCCTCCGAAATCCAACACGCGTGGCAATGGGCGAGGACCGCGAAACACGCTGAAGATGCCCCCGTCAGGATAATCTCGCCAGCAACCGGGATCTGGAAGGATTACCGCCCGGAGTTTATGGGAGTGTGATCGCAAAAGGGCAGAAAGAGAAGCCGGTCATGCTTGCCAGTCTTCAGTCGGATTCAGACCCCAGTGTCGCAGATCACTTCCGGAGTTGACGGTGCGCCCCGAATATAATGATGCTTATGGCAGTCCCCGGCCGTCTCCCATCTCAAGTCGACGTGGTCGTTATCGGCGCCGGCTTTGCGGGCGCCTCAGTGGCCGCTGCGTTGACGCGGGCGGGTGTCACGCGCGGAGTGATTCTCGAACGGGAACTGCTACCCGGAAGCCACGCCTCGGGGCGCAACGCGGCGATCGCACGCCAAGTGGAGGCAGATCCTGTCCTTCGGAAGCTCTCCATTGAAGGCGTGCAGCGGCTTCGTGGCAAGACTGTTGCCGGATCTCCGGTACTCTGCCAGAGTGGGGGCCTGTACTTGACTCACGGAGAGCCACACCGAGCCGCCGAATGGTGCGCACAACTGCACGAACAATGCGTGCCTTCCGAACTGCTACCTGTTGCCAGAGCCCGGCAACGCTTTCCGTTTCTGAACAGGTTTGAGTTTGACTACGCGCTCTTCTGCCCTACCGACGGAATCGTTGATATCCATGCTCTGCTGAGTGATCTGCTGGCGGAGGCCAGGCACACTGGCTTTGAAATCATCACCGACTGCGCTTGTGAATCCTTGATTCTCGAAGGATCGATGATGCGCGGATCGTTGGCGCGCAGATCGGTGGTGCGCGGTGTCCGAACAATACGTGGCGAAGTCAGTGCTCGCATCGTCGTCGATGCCGCAGGCGCATGGGCGGGGTGCTTAGGCCGCGAATCCGCTCCACTCCCGCTGAGACGCCTTCGTCGACACCTGTTCGTCTCCGGCGACTCGGAACTCCTTCCTCATACTGCTCCGCTGGTATGGGATCTCGATGCCGGATATTACGTGAGGCCGGAAGGAGCAGGCCTCCTTCTTTGTCCCTGTGATGAGACCGAGCATCCGCCTGGCATGCCTGAGGTTAGCCCCGAGGCCGAGGATCTGCTTGTCGATAAACTCTTGAAGCATGCTCCGGGACTTGCGGACATCAGCTTGCGGCGCAGTTGGGCGTGCCTTCGGACCTTTGCGCCTGACCGGCGACCCATCATCGGATGGGATCCAGACATCGACGGGTTGTTCCACGTTTCGGGCCTCGGTGGTTTTGGAATGACGACAAGTCTGGCCGTCGGCGACATCGCATCTACATTGATCAGTGGGGGTGTGGTGGACTGGATCGATGCTGCTTCCTTCAGCGCTCGCCGAGACGTCCTCAAGTCAATTCCGCAGTGCAATTGATCGTTGTTGTAATAAACTAGCTTGGTCGCAGCAGGCCCTAGGCGTTTCCGGATTGTCGGGCGCTACCAATTCGAGGCTTCCGCGAGCGGCCGAGAAGATTAGCTAATGGCTGGTGGCCCCGCTGTCATTGCTGACCATGAGGCTCGAGACGTTCACAGGCTCGAAGTCCGATAAGGTGAGACTTCTAAGGCACGCCAGATCGCTATCGTTCCAGCGAGCATCGGGTGTGCCGATTAGCCCCCCGCTGTCTCCGTTGTCAGCCAGGATGATTCCATAGTTTCGGAATGCGGTGATGATAATGGCCGCCTGTGGACTGGTGGAGGCACAAGAAGGAGTCGCGGCGGAAGCTTTTAGTCGATAGATCTCGCCAGCCGGTCCAGTCATGGTGGTGCAGCTTGCGGGAGGAGAAGATTGCGAAATTTCGGATTCCACGGGAATCGAACCCCCTCCCGCAGCCGTGCAACTCCCCACACCCGCTGTTTCGGTAGCAGGCCAGACCCAGTAGTTCAACATATGGTTGAGTGTGAATCGGATGGGATGCTGAATGGTGCCGGTCGGTGCGCTGGGTGTGCCGGCGCCGATTACCTCGTCGGCATTGGCGAGCAGCGGCCCTACCGGAAGTCCTGCGGCATCGGATGTCCCATTGCCTTGCGGTGTCAGGTTATTCGTAGTTACATCGGGCCAAAGCGCGTTCGAGGAATCGGTCCAGGGACCGCCTTCGTAGGTTCCCTGCCACATCTCGTAAAGGGCGGGGTCGTTTCCGCCGCCTGCCTCCAGATAGACCAGAACGTGTCGATCTCCCGTCGAGTTGCTGGTGCCTTCCACCGGAGCATTTGCTGGAATTGGACCAGAGGAAAAGTACGATTGATATACGGTAGTTGTAACCGATACGTCCGCCTGGTTGTAAGGAACTTCAATGGCTGGTATTCCATTCGGAAAGGTAGCGTATGAACTGTTTCCAAAAAATGGCTTCACTGTCGCCGACAAATAGCCACTGTAGATGGGCGCCGCGGGAGAGGTATCGACGGGCAAGTTTGTCGTAGCTGCGTCCACCCGATGGTGAAAGATAGATGTTGATGGAAAAATGTTTGCCAGAAACGCGTTGTTGCCATTGAGTGAGATGTTGATGCTCTGAGTCGCCTGCGCACTGGCCGAATCGGTAACGACAAATTCGGGCGTGTAAGTGCCTTGCCCGTCGATCAATGAGCTACTGATGACTCCAGTGGTCGCATTCAGGGATATCCCCTCAGGTAGCGGAGAAAAGTTGGAGTTCGGGTTCACGGAATAAGTGTAAGGTGGGGAGCCACCACTTGCAGTGATTGTGCAGCCCGCATACGCCGAGCCCTGTGTTCCGTCTGGGCACGAAGTGGTTGCTATCGCCAATGGACCACCGGGCGCTGTTACAGTGACCTTTGCCGTGGATGTGGTCGAGCCAGAGGCATTGGTCGCAGTCAGCGTGTAGGTGGTTGTCGCCGTTGGGCTAACGTTCGTCGAACCACTCGCGGATGTGGAGGCGAATGTCCCCGGCGTGATGGCGAGACTGGTCGCCCCGGTCGTCGCCCAACTCAGCGCGCTGTTGGAACCGGAAGTGATAGTTGTGGGGCTAGCCGTGAAGGAGTTGATGGTTGGTTTGCTTGGCATGTTTACGGTAACGGTTAGGGTTGACGTGGCCGAGCCAGCGGCATTAGTTGCGGTCAGCGTGTAGGTGGTTGTCGCCGTTGGGCTCATGCTCGTTGAACCGCTTGTGGATGTGGAGGTGAATGTCCCCGGCGTGATGGCAATACTGGTCGCCCCCGCTGCCGTCCAACTCAGTGTGCTGCTTGTACCGGAGTTTATGCTTGTCGGATCCGCCGTAAAGGAGGTAATCGTCGGCGCCGAGCCTTTTCCAGAGGGCGAGTTCGACGAGGTTGCGCCGCAACCCGCCAGTCCGACACAGGCAAACAAAATCAGAATGAGGACCAGCGCGCAAAGATCCTGTCCTGACGAATTCAGTCCCCCGGAACTGAGTTTATTTCTGAAGCACGAGTTAGTTGAGTCCATGCGCGATCCTTCGAACCCAGTCTATTGGCCACGCCGTCGTAGCTGTTACTCTCCGTGGTCGTAGTCCCTTGGACCACCCTGCGTCAGTTTATAAACCGGGACATACGTGTACCTCGACGTAGTACCATTGAGCTAGTTCAGCTTCGTCCGGCCGTTGCACAAACGCTCGAACCCTCGCCCGGCGCATCACCTCCGTGCAGCCGTCTGTTTTTCTTCGTTCCTCCATCCAATCGGATCACAGGACTCTCCGCATCGAACAGGTGCGTTGCCGGGATGCTTGGGGATTGGGGTACAATAGCCGCCGTCCTTGAGATCAAAAAGAAAATTGCAGCTTATGATGAACGGGTGAGTCTATGCATTCGAACCGGAGAAATTTTTTGAAACGAGCAGGCACGATCGGCGCCGTGGCCACACTGGGCGGGTTGAACACAGCAAGCGCGGAAACCAAGCAGACCAAGCCGGCAGGCCAGGAGAAAAAAGGCCTGGCGCGCGGTCTGACCTTGCTGACCATGCGCCGCAGCGGCGAATACCGCCTCGGAGCCAAGACCAGCAAGGGCATTCTCGACGTTAAGGAGGCAGCAGACCTTCTGACGCTGTATTCTCCCGTCACGCTCGATGACATGCTGCAGCGCGAGGAGGGCGCCAGCGTGCAATCGGTGGTTGAAGCCGCCCTGAAATCGCATGCCACGCAGAAGCTGTTCCTCCAGGAAGAGAACATCGAATATGGGCCGCTGGTTACCCGTCCGGAGAAGATCGTGTGTGTGGGGTTGAACTATCGCAAGCACGCGGCGGAAATCAAGATGCCCATCCCCAAACAACCTGTGCTCTTCAACAAGTACAACAACTCGTTGCTACGGCACGGCGGCACTATCAAGTTGCCCTCTGCCGTGGCTACCAAGTTCGACTATGAGATCGAATTGGTCATCGTAATGGGCAAGGAGGCGCGCGACGTCAGCGAGAAGGACGCGCTTTCCTACGTCGCCGGATACGCGACCGGTAACGATTTCAGTGCACGCGACCTCCAGTTCGAAACCGGCGGCCAGTGGATGTGTGGCAAGTCTTCGGACGGCTTTGCCCCCCTGGGTCCGTATTTCGTGACCGCCGAGCAGGTTGATCCCGACAATCTGAACTTAGAATGCCGGGTCAATGGCGAAACCCGCCAGTCGTCGAACACCAACGACCTGATCTACAACTGCAGCCAGATCATCAGCTATACCTCGGCCCGCATTTCCCTCCGGCCCGGAGACATCATCTTCACCGGCACGCCGGGAGGAGTGATCTTCGGCGGAGTTGTCGGCGGGCTTGCCGTTGCCAAGGAGAAGTACGTTTGGCTCAAAGCCGGCGACAAGATTGCCTGCAGCCTGGAAAAGCTGGGAGAGCTGAAGTTCGATCTCGCGTAACGAAGCCGGTGTCGGGGAACAGGAACTATTTCGCTTCGGCATGCAGCGCTTGGCGTGTAGCCTCAAGAGTGTTAATCAGCGACTCCCGAGGGAGTTTCTGGACGATCGGTTCGATGACCCATCCCAGCCCGAAGGGCACGTCTCGCGTCAGCGAAATGGCTCGACACTCGACGCACACGCCGCCCTCCCGTTCCTGGAATCTCCAGTAGGAATACAGGCGCCATAGGAACCCGTAACCTGTATCGGGCGGCAGCACTGTCTCGGTCGGCGTTCCGGCCTTCTCCACTTCAGCGATACGCGTTGTGTGCGAGCAACAAGTCCAGCGGGTTCGATCGAGGGAACGATAATGGACGTCATGATCGGTATCAAGAACTACCGTCATGATTTTCTTCTTGAGAAGTCGTAAGTAAATTTTAAAATCGTTGCTTTGATGGCTTATTAACCTTGAGGCAATCACGTCGGGCTTGTAGATGTTCTTGTGGTTATCGTAGTGCTGGATCAGCGTCAAGGTCTTTTTGAGGTTCGTAGCAGGAATGAATACGGCGGCGATCCAGTCATGGATCAAACCATTGGGCACTTTGACCGGTCCTTGACCGGCCCAGAATTGCGCCACAACCTGTCCTCCGCGGACCAGTTGGGCCCTCTCCGAACTGACTTCCGACCAGAGGAATGGACTTCTCCCGTGCAGCGTCCGCTCCATCTCCGCTTCGGCCTCACGAATATATTCATCAAAAGCCGCCACGGTTTGAGGCTTCAACTGCACCGGTTTTGCAGTTTGCGCCATAGCACCCAATCTATTGCGAATCGTGATCCGCCCAGATTCAGTTGTCAACTCCGCCGCAACGCGACCGTCCTGAGAGACGGGGTAGGTGTGCCGAACGGTAAGGTGGGTAGCCTAGATTTTCTAATTTTAGCAGTTTGCTTGCGTGTCTCGACGGCCTCATTTGGGGTTACGCTTAGCAGGGCCCGATATGAAGCCTTGAACAATTCTGTTTTTCAGGCATAATGCGCAGTTATCAATTGCGTAAAATCCTGGCACGGGGTCGCTTGGGGTTTCATGGGCGGAAAACAGTCTCCTATCCTGAACAGCAACAAGTTGAAATTGGGTTTCTTCTCTCCGAATTGCTCGGGTGGTATGTCGGTCACAAAAGTTCCCGAGCGCTGGGTCAATTCCTGGGACAACAACATCCGCCTGGCGCAACTGGCCGACGAAGCCGGTATCGAATTCCTGCTGCCGATCGCGCGCTGGATCGGTTACGGCGGTGAAACCGACTTCCACGGCAGCGTACTGGAGACGCTTACATGGGCGACCGGGCTGCTGGCGAACACGAAACGGATCAATGTCTTCGCAACCGTGCACACGGCGTTCGTTCATCCCGTGGTCGCCGCCAAGCAACTCGCCACCGCCGACCAACTCGGCCACGGGCGCCTCGGTCTGAACATCGTCGCCGGGTGGAACAAGCCCGAGTACGATGCCTTCGGCATCGATTTGCCGGAGAAGCACAGCGACCGCTACGCCCTCGCGCAAGAGTGGTTCGACGTGGTCAAAGCCATCTGGAACCACAACGGTCCGTCCGACTGGAACGGCAAGTTTTACCACCTGAAGGGCGTGTACGGATTCCCCCGTCCCTATGACGGGGTTCCACCCATCATGAACGCGGCCGGATCGGGCGAGGGCCGCGAATTTGCGGCGCGCAATGCCGACTTTCTGTTCGCCATCTCCGTTGATCTGGAGAAATCAAAAACCGAGGTTGATGCGATCAAAGAGAACTCTGCCAAATTGGGGCGAAGTACCGGCGTGTTCACTTTGTGTCACGCGGTTTGCCGCCCAACCAAGAAAGAGGCCGAAGAGTACTACCATTACTATGCCCATGACAACGCCGACTGGGGAGCGGTCGACAACCTGATGCGCCTTCAAGGCATGCACGCGCAATCGTTCCCGGCCGAGGCGCTGCAAATGCTGCGCGATCGCTTCGCTGCCGGACACGGCACCTATCCGTTGGTCGGCGACCCCGACACCATCGTGAAAGAAATGGAAAAGATTACCGCCTCCGGGTTTGCCGGTACCACCCTGAGTTTTGTCGACTACGTAAAGGAGTTTCCTTATTTTCGCGATGAGGTTATTCCACGTTTGGAACGAAAAGGTCTGCGCGAGAAATTCCTAGGTCAACCGGGTGCGGACTGAGAGAGATCTGAACACTCCGGGGACAGAGAGACTGAGATTGGAAATAAAAACATGACGCAAGCATCCGGCGCCAGCCCCGAGAAGACACTCTCCCAGGCCATCAAGGAGCGCAGAGCCACGCCTAGTTTTTTGCCCGATGCGGTGCCGGAGAATGACCTCAAGAAAATTCTTGAGGCGGGACTGTCTGCTCCCAGTGCCTATAATCTCCAGCCCTGGCGATTCTTGGTGGTGCGCGACGCTGAACAGCGCGCGCGCTTGCGGCAGGCGGCCATGAAGCAGCCCAAGGTGGAAGAGGCTCCAGTGGTGGTCGTGGCCTGCGCCGATCCGGAAGGCTGGCGCCACGGGGATCTCGACGAAATCATCCGTCTTGCCCAGCAACACGACTATGGGGATGAGGCTCGCTACGCCAGCATGCGCAGAAACATTGCCGGTTTCTTCGGCGCGACTCCTGGCACCGTCGCCGGATTGGCGCCCGATTTCGCGGTGTGGGCGAACCGGCAGACCATGATCGCGTTCACAACCATGATGTGGATGGCCGAAGTGCTCGGCTACGACACCGCGCCCATGGAAGGCTTTTACGAAGACCAGATCAAAGCGACGCTGGGCATTCCAGCGCACGTTCGGGTTGTGGCACTACTGGCCATCGGCCATCGCAAAGGAGAAGACAAGCGCTTTGCCGGACGGTTCGCCATGCAGCACACCGTATTTGCCGAGAACTGGGGGAACCGATTCCTTTAGAACGCGTCAATTCCCGTCACGCTAGCCCCGATGATGAGCGTGTGGATATCATGCGTGCCCTCGTAGGTCTTCACCGACTCCAGATTCATCAGGTGGCGCATAATGGGGTAGTCGTCGGCCACGCCGTTCGCCCCCAGAATATCTCGCGACAGTCGGGCGCACTCGAGAGCCATCCAGACGTTATTTCTCTTCGCCATGGAGATGTGCTGATGCTGCACTTTTCCGGCGTCTTTCAAGCGGCCAACTTGCAGCACGAGTAACTGCGCCTTGGTGATCTCGCTGATCATCCAGGCAAGTTTCTCCTGCACCAGTTGATGCGACGCGATGGGCTGATCACGGAACTGTTTCCGCAACAACGAATACTGCAGCGCGCAGTCGTAACACGCCATCGCCGCCCCGATCGCGCCCCACGCGATTCCATAGCGCGCCTGGTTCAGGCACATCAGCGGGGATTTCAATCCGCCCGATCCCGGCAACAGGTTCGCCTCCGGGATGCGCACATCCTGCAGCGACAAGCCTGAAGTCACCGAAGCGCGCAGCGACCACTTTCCATGAATATCGTCAGCTTTGAATCCCGGACGGTCGGTCTCGACCAGAAATCCGCGTACCTTGTCGCCCTCATCTTCGACCTTGGCCCAGATCACCGCGATGTCGGCGATGGTGCCCGAGGTAATCCACATCTTTTCGCCGTTCAGCACATATTCTTTTCCAACTTTGCGCGCGCGCGTCCGCATGCCTCCCGGATTCGATCCGAAGTCCGGTTCGGTCAATCCGAAGCAGCCAATCTTTTCGCCTTTCTGCATCGCGGGCAACCAAGTGTTTTTCTGCTCGTCGCTGCCGAAGGTATAAATTGGAAACATCACCAGCGCCGACTGCACGCTGACGAACGAGCGCACGCCGGAATCGCCGCGTTCCAGTTCCTGAGTGACCAGTCCGTATTCGACATTCGACATGCCGGCGCAGCCGTAGCCGTTGAGCGAGGCTCCGAAGAATCCCAGATCGGCCATTGGCTTCACCAGTTCGCGAGGGAAGCGGCCGGCGCGGTTGCACTCCTCAATGATCGGCACGAGATTGTCTTCGATAAACTTGCGCGCCGTGTCGCGCACCAGGCGCTCGTCGTCGTCCAGCAACGTGTCGAAGTCGATGAAGTCCACACCACGGAATTTGATGGCCGGCATTACGTCTCACCCCACAAAGTCAGCAGGTAAAAGAACTGGAAGACAAGTTTCTGGCGCTCTATTCCTCCGCAGCTCTGGTGTTTAACGTTTTCCTGTGCAAGGTCACTTCTGCGACCGACGAGCAACAGGTAGTAGCCGGCGCTTGTGCCCTCACAGGCTCAGCGCCGGATCCACAGATGCTCAGTAGGCCGCCTACTTCGCTTGCAGCGATTCGATGTACTTGGTGAGGTTGACCACGCGTTGCTGCACCTCACTCTCGTGTCCACCACTCACGCTCCAAAACAGCGCTCCCCACACCGGCATCTCCCTGGATCCGTGCGCGGGAACTGCGGATTCGTTGCGGATGGAGGACGAGACTTTCATCGAGGGAAATTTTCCTCCGTTGTTCTTGCTCAGCAGGGTCAGGTCGGTGGGAGGAATCTTCAGCGCACCGCTCGCAGGACCTCCGCCTTTGCCGTCCGTTCCATGGCAAGCGGCACAGTATGCCGTGTACATCTCCTTGCCGGATACAGGCGACGTGGGCTGGATAGGAACATGCTTTATGGTTTTCTCTGGTTGGCCTTGCGTTTGGTCCTGCGCGGCGACCGTGCAGGTGAATACGAACAGGGCAGCAAACATCAAGATCAGCTTCTTAATGGACATCGCATTTTCTCCTTATAATGAGCTGGAATCTCTTTCTTGGTCTCGAAAATGGCACCATAGTACACCCGTCTGGCTGGTTCGCGGCACCGTGAAACGATATATGCCGGTATGACACGGTCCCATTTTCGCTGACGCGGAACGCACACTACCGTGGAAACGGCGCCGTCTTATAAGCGCCATCCGGCAACCCCGTGATCCGTATTCCACCGTGCCCCTTGTGCCGGATGTTGAGCCCGATCAGCAGCGCGGTGATCTGCTCGACAATGCGCCCGTTCTCCAGTTTGCCGCCGTCAATCGCACGCACGCGCGCGATCTTCGCCGCGAGTTCCATCGCAACCTGCGTGGCGTTGGGATCATCGCTACATACGATTACGTCGCAATCAACGTCATCGTCTGTGTTGAGCACTTCCGCCGAAACGTTCTGGAATGCCGCCGCGACGGAAACGCCCTTCGGAACAAGTTCCGCCGTCTGTTGCGCCGCCGAACCTTGCCACACACCGATGGTGCGGCTGGCGCGTCCGCCCACGCTCGCAGCCAGCGGAACGGTGGCATCAATCAGAATGCTGCCCGGTCGAATCGCAGGCTTCAACTGCTTCAGCAGCGCCGCCTGCCCTTCGAAGGGAACGGTGAGCACCAGCAGATCGCTGGCGGCGCAGGCGGCCGAATTTTCCATTCCGGAAACTTGAGCGTTTGGTCCGACGCGCTTGCGGATTGCTTCTGCCGTTTGCTGGGCCCGCGCCGCATCGCGCGAGCCGATGATGACGGTCTCTTCCGCGCACGCCCAGCGCAGCGCGAGGCCCGTACCAGCCGGGCCCGTGCCGCCGATGATGGCGATGGCGCGGCTCATGCCGGAGTTCATGCGGTCTTTCATGCGAACTCCGCAACCAGCGCGTGCTCGAAGGAGGCCTCCGAAGAAAGCGCTTCGACGGGCAGCTTGATTTTCATGCGCGAATATTTTGTGTTGCGCTCTGCCGGAATGCGCCCGATTTCGAGAATCAACGCCTGAAAATCTTCCGGACTGGTGTACTGGCCCGCGCTTGCTCCGGCCTCACGCGAGATGTTTTCTTCCATCAGCGTTCCGCCGTAGTCGTTGGCGCCGGCGTGCAGGCAAAGCTGCGAAAGTTTCCGGTTCAGCTTCACCCACGAGACCTGGATGTTGTGAATCGAGCCGGCGAGCAGTATTCGGGCCAGCGCGTGAATTTTGAGATGTTCGGCGAGTGTCGGCCCGGTGCGCGCCAGTCCCTGCTGGAATAGGAGCGTGTTCTGATGCACAAAGCCGAGAGGCACGAACTCAGTGAAGCCGCCAGTTTCGGATTGAATCTGACGGAACAGATTCAACTGCCGCACCCAGTGGTCAGGAGATTCCCTATGTCCGTACATCAGCGTCGACGTGCTGGGAATGCCACAGGCGTGCGCGGTGCGGATCACCTCTTGCCATTGTGCGGACGAAAGTTTGTTGCGCGACAGTACCTGACGAATTTCGTCGTCGAGAATTTCGGCGGCGGTTCCGGGCAAAGTGTCCAATCCGTTGTCGCGCAGCATCATGAGATAGTCGGCAAGCTTCATGCCGGTCAGCTCCACGCCGTAGACAATTTCCATGGGAGAAAACGCGTGGATGTGCATGTCTGGCACGGCGTTCTTCACAGCACGCAGAATGTCGCGATAATAAAACGGGGGCAGTCCGTGCGGCAGTCCTCCTTGAATGCAGACTTCGGTGGCGCCAAGCTCCCAGGCCTCTTTACTTTTGCGTGCCATGTCTTCGAGCGAATGAAAATACGAGTCGGCCTCGCGCGGCCCGCGGCTGAACGCGCAAAACTTGCAACCCACGAAACAGATGTTGGTGAAATTGATATTGCGGTTGACCACGTAGCTGACAATGTTGCCGACCAAGTCGCACCGCAGCGTATCTGCGGCGACAAGCAATGCGAATAAATCTGCGCCGTCACAGTTGGGCCCATCGCAGTTCGCCAGGGCATAGCGCTCTTCGACGGTCAGGCACGCTCCGTCTTGCGTTTCGAGCACTCGTTCCAACGCGCTGCGCATCGCGGCTGAGGTGCGCGGCGCAACCTCGTCCCAGGTCAGAGTTGGGAATTGCTCGAGTTCTAAAGCCTGCCAGGCCATAACGTTCTCCTAATCAGCAAAAGCTCCTATCGAAAAAGATCCTTCCGCGCGGGCCGGATCAATTCCCGTGCCCCATCGCTTCCTCGGCGGTTATCGCGGTAGTAAGCATAACCGCGAATGATGCACGCAGGCGTGCCTGCTAGCTTGCCGCAGACCAGTCCCGCCGCGCAAGCCAGTTCGTCCGCCACCGCGTCCACCGTCGCATGCAGCGAGTAGCCGTGCGGATCGCGACGTCCGCGGTAGTCGATGAGAGGCCGTATTCCGGCGACGCCAATCGCCACTTCCGTCAAGCCTTCCCGCCACGGACGCCCGAAACTGTCGCTGACGATGACCGCGATCTCGATTCCAAGCTGCTTCTTCAACTCCCGCCGCAACCTCGCCGCGGAACGATCCGGATTCACCGGCAGCAACGCCGCGCGCCGCCCACCATCTACGTTCGATACATCCACGCCACTGTTCGCGCAAACGAAGCCGTGCTTGGTTTCGGTGATCAGCACACCGTGCTTGCGCCGCACGATTCGACGACTCTCATGCAGCGCTAATTCACAGACGCGTGCATCGAGCCCGTAGCGCCGAGCCCAAACCCGCGAAGCCGCCGAGGGCCGTATCTCATCCAGCGCGACCAGCGCGCCTTCCGCCTTCGACACAACTTTGTGCTTCACCACCAGGATGTCGCCATCCTGGAAGCGCAGCCCCAGGCGGCGCGCCGCCGCCAACAACCGCGCGCACAGCGATTCTCCGGCGCGGATTTCTCCACTGACGGCGACCGGAAGAATGCGAACTTCGTCAGCCGCACATTTACCCGCGTGCTTCGCGACTCCGGATCCCATGCTAGATCTGGCCATGTCAGGACTGAATCCGCCCGCCGAGGTTCCAGCTCCGCACCAGCTTCTGCGATCGTCTCTCTCCGCTGGCTGCCGCCAGTTCGCGGAGATCTTCGGGACGATCGACATCTCGCGCGATCCCCGGCAGTTCGAGCACAACACAAGGCAGGCCCGTTGCCTTTGCCGCGGCCAGGTGTGGCAGGAAGCTGTCGTTGCCGAAGCGAAGCGGAAACAAATCACCCGGAGCTCGCCAGGCGGCATTCGTGCCGCGCCCCGCCGCGTCCGGCACCAGCACCGCGCCACCGGGCGGGGCGCTGTCCACGATCTTCTGCAGTTCCGAACTATCGATCAAAGGAATATCTGCCGGAACCACCAGGGTGCTGTCGGCTCCGCGCTTTCTGCACACCGCCGTGGCCATCTCGATGGCGCTGGTCTCTCCGGAGTTGTCGTCGGCAACGACCTCAAAATTGAAACGCGCCGCCAAGTCGCGCGCAAACGAATCATTGGTGACCACCGCAACAGCGGGCCGGCTTTGCCAGCGCGCCAGCGCCTGCAGCACGTCCTCGCACATGGCCTGAGCCAGCGCAAAGCGCTCTTGCGGACTCAGAATAGGAGAGAGCCGCTGCTTGGCGTCGACCAGGTTTTTTACAGGAACCAGAATCATGGCCGCTCCACCGCAGCCTGAGCCGACGGAGTTTGCATCGCCGCCTGCAGGACGCTCTTTGCCGGCGCGATTCTATCTTCATTTTTGCGCATGATGGTCGGAGTGTAATCCACGCCGCGCCCCGGAAACAGACCTTATGGTCCACTTCCGATTCTGCACCATACCGCAAAGTGGTGAACATTTCAACAAAACATTTCAACACTTGACAACGTGAACAATTAGGAGGAGAATTCCGCCCGTTACCCGGACGACAATTTCTCCGCATGGATCGTACTCGCATCAATCGTGAAAGTGTAGCGGATCAGGTAGCCACTCTCCTCCGCCAGCGTATTCTCGAGGGCGAGTTCCGTCCGGGCACCCAGCTTCAAGAATTGCCCTTGGCTTCGTCCCTGGGCGTTTCCCGCAACACCATGCGGGAAGCAATCCGGATCTTGTCACTCGAGGGTCTGTTGCGACGCAGCCTGCATCGGGGCGCTGCGGTCTCGCAACTCTCATTGCCCGATGTGCAGGAGATCTACCAGTTGCGCCGGATGCTGGAGTTGCCCGCGGTGCTCGCGGCGCGCCGTCCAGACCCAGGTTTGTTGCAGGAAATTTGCAACGCGGTAGAAGAATACGAACTGGCCGCGCGCGACCGGAACTGGTCCCGCGCTGTCAGTCACGACTTGCATTTTCACGGCTTGCTGGTCCGCTTCCACGGCAACACGCGGCTGGATTCGTTTTACAAGAACATGCTTGGCGAACTGCGTGTCGGCATGGTGTTGGTGGACCGGAGCCATGACAATCCCAGCGCACTGATTCCTGTCCATCTGGAGATATGTCAATTGCTTACTACGGGAAAGCTTAAGCAGTGTGCTGCTGTACTGGAGCAGCATCTCGAGGACTCCGAATCCAGGCTGACTCAGATCCTGCATGCGCATGCGGCACGAGGGGTGGGGACGGCTCAGTAGCTGCCTGAGGAATAACAACAAATTTGCGAGGGGGAATTCGATGGTCGGTCAATACGTTGTGGAATCCGATGCCGGAACGCCCGGCTCCGTTCAGTCCTCGTTGTTCCATCTCTGTCGCTGGGGAGCGGTCATCAGCCTTCTGCTGTTTTTGACCGTGTCGAGTTGGCTGGGAGGCCAAGCCATTAACAGCACTCTCCAGGGACGCGTCGCCGACACCACCGGCGCGGTGATTCCAGAAGCAACGGTCACTGCGCTAAATGCGGCCACCGGTTTGAAGCGCTCGGTCACGGCCAATGCGGTGGGCGAGTATCAGATCGGCGGGCTTCCCGCTGGCGATTACACCGTCGATGTCGAAAGGCAGGGTTTTCAAAAATCCGCCAAGAAGATTCACCTGGATCTGGGTGCGTCAGGCACTGTGGATTTCGCGCTGGCTCCCGGCCAGGTTCAAACCCAGGTCGAGGTGCAGGACGTTGGCGAAGTTGCTGAGCCCACTCGAAGCATGGTGAGCGAGGTCATTGGTCAGCAACAAATCGAGGGCCTTCCGGTCAACGGACGGGAGTTCATCGATTTCGCGTTGCTTGCGCCCGGCATAACCATCGGAAACACGACTTCCGGCAGCACCGACGTGATCGTCGAACCGGTCACCAAACTCTCCTTCGCTGGCCAGAATATTCACTTCAATTTCATCGCCGTAGACGGCGCCGATGACATCTCGACCGCCTCGGGCATTCAGCGTGGCACGCCGCCACAAGAGTCGGTGCAGGAGTTTCGCGTCATCAACACCGACTACACCACGGAATTTGGACGAGCCACTGCCGGCATCGTAAACATCATCACCAAGAGCGGCACCAATGACATGCACGGTTCGGCTTATGACTATCTGCGGAATAACGCAATGGATGCCACCAGCATTCTCGCGGTGCCCGGCTTCAATGTGCTGCGGCAAAATCAGTTTGGGGCCGCCATTGGCGGACCTGTACGAAAAGACAAGACATTCATATTTGCCAATTACGAAGGGCAGAGACGCACCGAATCGCCCACCTACAATTCGGTGGTGCTGAACAACATTGCGGCGATTAACAGCGTCAAGACGACGATATTCGGCCTGGCGCCCGAAGACCTGTTTGTACTGCGCAACGGAAACACGGACAACGGTCTGGTCAGGCTGGATCAGAATTTCGGCCGCAGTAACCTCTTTGTCCGTTATTTCATCAATGACGACCGCTTGACCAACCAGTCGCCTCTGAACAATGGCTTCGACCTGCCGTCAGCATTCAAGAACAACAACATCACGGACCAGTCGCTCGCCGGCGGCTTGACGACGGTGTTTTCCGCAACGTGGGTGAACGACCTGCGTATGCAGTATGCGCACCGCACCTTCGATTTCCCGGTGGTTTCCACCCAGCCGCACCTGGAAGTCGCCAATACGTTTGCCGTCGGCGTCAACCGGGGCAACCCGGACATTTACCGCGAGTCGCGCTTTGAGTTGGTCGACAACATGACGCATGACGTGTCGAACCACACCATCGGCTTTGGCGGTAACTTTGATCGCGTCGGCACTTACGAATCCTTCCCGCTGTTTTATCCGTTCGAGGCAGACTTTTCGAACTTGGCTGCTTTTCTTGGCACGGATGGCGCCGCAGGATGCCCGGCGGGAGTTTCATGCCCCGATCCGTTCGTGATCTTCTTCGAACGCTTCAGCACTACGACGGCCCCGCTCTTCGACGAGACATCTCTGGCGGGAGGAACAGCGGTGTATCATGGCGGCCCGATTTCTCAGGCTATCCGTGACCAAGCGTCGGACACGCTCGACCACACTTACAACGGCTTCTACCTCCAGGATAAGTGGCGCGCCTCTGCGAACCTGACATTAAATGGCGGAGTGCGGTGGGAATTTGAGACGTGGCCTTCCGGAGTTCTCAGTACGCAGTGGAAGAACGTTGACCCGCGCGTGGGCCTCGCCTATGGCCTCGGAACGTCACGCAACGTCATGTTCCGTGCCGGTTTCGGGCTATTCCACGGGATTATTCCATCACCCCTGCTCATGTGCCAGGCGCCTTCCTGCGGCGGACAATCCAGTTATCCGGGGCGTCCCTTTGAAAACAGTTTGAACGCGAACACTGGACTTTTTAGTTTTGCCAGCTCCCCATTCATTATGAATTACGGCCTCAACGCCTTGCTCACGCAAGCCACTTACCCGAACGGAACGCCTTTTGACTGCCCATCCGGTGGCCCTCTGGCCCCCGCGGGCACGCTGGCGGGCTGCGGATTCCTGCAAGACGCGACCATCGTACGGTTCGATCAAAATAGCCAGAACCCGTATGGCATTCAGACCAGCGCCTCGCTCGAGTTCCAGCCTTTCAAGGACGCGCAGTTGAGCATCACCGGAGTCCACCTGCGCGGCGTGCATCTCGGCAGCTTTTACAACGTGAATCAGCCCGACCCCAGCGGGACGGTGCACGTCTACGACTCCAGGGGGCGGGCGAGCTGCAAGAACGTCTATTTCGACTTCGCTGAGTCCGGTGTTGCACCGACCAGCTGTACGCCGTACCCTGCGCAGTTCGTCATTCCGAACGTGCCCCACATCAACGCAATTCCGGGCTTCCGCGATAACCAATACAGCGTCTTCTTCGAAGCCAAGTCAGGTTGGGATTCCGTATACGATGGTCTGCTCATCAATATGAGCAAGCGGATGACGCACAATTTTTCGTTTAACATCAGCTATAGCTGGTCGCATTCGATCGATGACGGTCCGAACCCCAGCTTCGTCCTGATTCCGCAGGACAGTAACAACGGCAGATTCGGCGCGGAGCGTGCTAGTTCCGCGGACGATGTCCGGAATCGCTTCGTCGGCAATGCCATCTTCTCCAGCCCCAAGACCTGGAACGCGTTCCTGCGCGATTTCAGTTTCAGCACGATCGTTACCCTGCAGTCGCCGCAGTACTTCACCAAATATGCCGGTTTTGACGCCAATGGCGACGTCTTCGGAAACAATGACCGGGTCGGCAGCGATCCGCGCAACACCTTCAAGGGAGATACACTGCAGACCGTCGACGTGCGCCTGGAGCGCACCTTCCCAATTTATGAGAGGATGCATCTCCAATTCATGGCGGAAGCCTTCAACTTGCTGAACACGGTTAACGTTCGCTACTCCAACACAAGTTATGGAGCGGCGGACTTCTGCGGGCCGGATCCGGGTGCGCCAGGTTGTGCCGGAGCGCCAGCGTTCTATCGTGAGGGTTCGCCCAATCCAACCTACGGAACGCCCAGCGCAGTGTTCAACCCGCGCCAGATTCAGCTTGCGCTGCGTCTGACGTGGTAGCGTGTCATTTTGCCGGACGGGCTGTCATCGTGGTTCGTCCGGTGCGGGATGGGGAGGCGTTGCCGTATTTCTGGAGCCAGTACCGCAAGATAGAACGAATGAGACACTAATGCCAGCGATTCCCAGACCCGTTCCGGACAGTGACAGCTTCGCGCCCACCTTTGCGTCTGGCTTTGCGCCACTAAGCGCACGCCGGCTCTACATTTTCGGTGGTATCGCGCTAATTGCCGGCGGACTTCTGTTTGGCGACATCTTTGCCGTTTTCATCCTCCACCAGAACGCCGCCCGGCAAGGCGAAGCGCTCAGCGCAGCCTCTCGCGCCATCGTTGCGGGAAATGCCGCAGCGGTGAATGAACGGTTCAGTCATCTCGGGAACGTGCTGGAGGATCGTGGCACCAAGGTCGACGCCCACGTTCACATCATTGGCGCCGGCTACCTGGCGCTGCTATTGGCGCTCGTGCAGCCGTACATCGCGCTCTCACGACAAACGAAAAAATCCTTGGCGGCTCTCTTCATCGCGGGCGGAGTGCTTTTGCCGGTTGGCATTTTTCTGATTCACTACATCGGCCTCCGTGGCAGCCCGTTTTCGGCAATCGGCTGGGCAAGCTTGCTGGCCGATTCTGCCGGAGCCTTGCTGATCCTTGTTCTCATCCTGCAAGCGTGGGGTTTCTGGAAGTACGTTCGCAGCCGCCAACTGAGCGAGCCCGAACTTCCTGACGAAGACAGCGTGTCGCATCGCGCGCTCCTGACCGGCGGGACGATTCTGATCTTGCTCGGACTTCTGCATGGCGCGTATTACTCTGGCGCTCTGCTGTACGAGCACGAGCGGATGGAGACCACGATCCTGCAACGTTTGATCAGCGCTGCCACCGTGGGCAACCTTGACGCCGCCACAGCGGAGATCAATAATTTCGGCAATCTTGCCGGCGCACGAGCCGTGAACATTGCTGCGCACGCGCACATTATCGAATTTGGTTTGCTGGCGATGCTGCTTTCGTTCGTCCAGCCCTTGGTGTTCCTCTCAGAAAAATGGAAACGGCGGTGGGTGAAGTTGCTGCTGGGGGGCTCGGTGATTCTACCCGTGTTCGTGCTCCTGGAGCTGAAACTCGGAATGCTTGCCGGAGGTATCGCCGACATTGGCGGCCTGATGGTCATGGTTAGCCTGGTTGGAATGCTGGTCGGCATCTTGCGTTATTCCGGCGGCCTTGATGTGGCAGAGACCGTTGTTGCAGAGGCCGATGCCGCGGAGGGTGCATGATGACGGGATCGCGCAAACTTCTGATTTTCGGGGGGATGGCTTTCGCGGCCCTGGGCATGCTCTACGGGCTGCAATATGCGCTCTTGGTGGAGCACCAGACGCTCGATCACATGGGAGGGTCACTCTCGCAGTCTTTTGCCGCAGCGGCCAGCCGCAATGCTGGGGAGTCTCAGGCAGCGCTCGAACAGTATGGCGAAACCAAGTACGATTATGTTCGCCAGGTGGATGCCCACTCCCACTGGACTGGACTCGCCACGCTCATGATCGTGCTGGGCGTAATTTTTGAGCGGGTGAACTTCAGCGAAGGAATTCGGCAGTTGGTTGCATTTTCTCTGTTGGCGGGTAGCGCGCTATTCCCGTTGGCGATCATTCTTCAGACGTATCATCATGGAGCATTAGCGTGGAAGGCTCTGGCTGTGGTCGGCTCCGGGTTGGTCATCGCTGCGTTGGCGGTGACGGCCTGGGGATTTGCCCGGCCGGGTACGGCGGGTTAACAGTTCGAGGTGTAAGTTAGATTCGTGTCGGGGCATCGCTTTAGCGATGCCGTAAATTCTGGACATCAGACGCCCCTAGGGGCGGTGCAGCCGAAATCGTTTAGATGGGAAAGACGAATCACAATGTATCCGCGATCATTTCACTATCACAGGGCGGGATCACTGAAAGAAGCGATCTCCATGCTCGGTCAGCTCGGCGAGAACGCAAAGTTTCTTGCCGGTGGGCAGAGTCTGATTCCGTTGCTCAAGTTCCGCTTCGCCAACCCCGAGCACCTGGTGGACTTGAACTTCATCCCGGGCACCTCCTTTATTAGAGAGGACTCGGGAGCGATTCATTTCGGATTGATGACCCGTCACGCCGAGATCGAGCACTCCGCGCTGGCGAGAAGGATTCCGGTCCTGCACGACTGCGCCGCCGGGATTGCCGATGTGCAAGTGCGAAACCAGGGCACCATCGGCGGATCGCTCGCGGAAGCTGATCCAAGCGGCGATTGGGCCAATGCCTTGATCACGTTGGACACCACCGTTCACTGCCTGGGTGCAAGCGGCACCCGTACCATCCCTCTGAGCGATTTCATCACAGACGCCTACACCACCGCGCTCACTCACGACGAACTTGTGACCGAAGTTGAAGTCAAGATTCCGCCAAAGGGCAGCGGCGGAGCCTATCTTGCCTTTAAGCGGTCCGCTCCCGTGTATCCGAGCGCCAGTGTGGCTGTGCAACTCATCCTAGCGGGCGATGTCTGTCAGGATGCCGCGATTGCTCTTGGCTGCGTCGGTCTGACCGCCATCCGCGCCACCGAGGGCGAGACGGCGCTTCGCGGACAAATCCTCAACGACAAAACAGTGGCCACTGCCGCCGAAGCCGCGCGTTCTGCCGCCGATCCGCAGTCTGACATGCGAGGATCGGTGGAATACAAGCGCCAACTCATCGTAGCTCTGGCAAAGCGTGCCATTCAGATTGCCGCACGCCGCGCTCGAGGAGAACACGTGGAAGGGGTCCATCTCTATGCCTGAAACAGCAACCGTGGAAAAATTCGCCGTCAATATCAAGGTGAACGGCAAGCCCTACCCGCGTCAGATCGAGCCGCGCATGCTGCTGGTCGAGTTTCTGCGGGAGACATGCGACCTCACCGGTACGCACGTCGGTTGCGACACGACATACTGCGGCGCTTGCACCGTGCTGATGAACGGACTGGCGATAAAGTCCTGCACGGTGTTTGCAGTGCAAGCTGACGGGTCGGAGATTACGACCGTTGAGGGCCTGGAAAAAGATGGCAAGCTCGATCCGATTCAAAGAGCTTTCGGCGATTCGTACGGCCTGCAGTGTGGCTACTGCACGCCCGGTTTGTTGCTGTCCACCCATCAGTTGCTCGCCCAGAACCCCGAGCCAAGCGAAAAGGAAATCCGCAAAGCGATCGGCGGCAACACCTGCCGTTGCACCGGGTACATGAACGTTTTCAAGGCCATTCGGCAAGCGGGCCTTAACATGAAGGGAGTTTGAGATGGCGATTAAGTTCTCCGGTGAGTTCGAAGTCAAGAAAAAGCCTGAGGAGGTTTATGCGTTCCTGACAGATCCGAACCGGTTTGCGCCGCTGCTGCCGGATTTTCAGGGCGTCTCGGTGGAAGACGCAACGCACTTTACGGTGATGGTGAAGGTGGGCATTTCCTATATTAAAGGTACTGCGCACGTGAAGTTGGAACTGTCCGAGAGCGATCATCCTCGGCGCGCGCAATATAAAGGACAGGGATCCGTCGCCGGTGGAAACGTTACGATGGTCGCCGGGTTCGACCTGTCTCCGATCGCGGACGGAAGCGCACAAGGAACCGTGGACGGAACCGCGCTCGTAACCGTACTCGGCACCAAAGTGAAATGGCAGGGCGAAGCCCAGCTTTTCGGCCGGCTGACTTCGGTAGCCGGCGGGCTGATTGAGCCGCTGGGCAAGAAGTCGATTCAAAAACTAATCGATGGATTACAGGCGGCTTTGGTGTAAACGTGTGGGGCAGGCATTTCTGCCGCCGAAGGTGGAGGTACTAATAGCGTGACGGAAGCGATAAAGGACGGACCGAGCTGGGTAGGTACTTCGCTGCCTCGGAAAGAGGAAGATCGGCTGCTGCGCGGCCGGGGCAAGTTTGTGGACGATATCAAGTTGCGGGAAATGACGTATCTCCGCTTCGTGCGCTCCCCGTATGCGCATGCCCGGGTCCTCAGCGTGGATACCTCGGCTGCGGAAGCGTTGCCTGGAGTGGTGTGCACGATCACCGGCAAGGAAGTGGCCGCCCAGACGCAGCCTTTCATCGAGATGGCGCCGGGCCAAGGGCAGAAGATTCGCGACTACCCCTTGGCTGTCGAAAAGGTCCGCTACCAGGGGGAACCAGTAGCCGCGGTAATTGCCGAGTCTGCGAGCCTGGCCGATGATGCCGCCGAACTGGTGCAGGTCGAGTACGAACCGCTCGAGCCCGTGATCGACTCGGAGCAGGCGCTGCTGGATAAAAGCATTCTTCACGAAGAAGCGGGAACAAACCAGGTCTGGACTGGCATCTGGGAGTTCGGCGAGGTGGAGAAGGCGTTTCAGGAGGCGGCCTATGTGGTGAAGATCGACCGCATGCACTTCCATCGTTTCTCTTCGACGCCGCTCGAGACCAACGTCGTGATCGGCCAGTGGGAGCCGAAAGAAGATCGCATTCAATACTGGTGTAATAACTCGTTTCCCTCGTTTGCCATCCAATTTATTGCTGCCCACCTCATGGTCCATATCGATCGCATCCGGGCGCAGACCTCTGATATCGGGGGGAGCTTCGGCATCAAGATCACGAGCTATCCGCAGATGGCGGTGTGCGCGCTGGCTTCAAAGAAAGCCGGCGGACGTCCGGTGAAGTGGGTGGAAACGCGCTCCGAGCACATGACTGCAAGCGCGCACGGAAACGAGCGTACCTTCCGCGACACGCGGGTCGCCCTCGACAAAAACGGAGAGATCACCGCGATCGCTTCACGGCATATTGACGATTGCGGCGCTTATCCTCGCTACGAACCCCTGGGCTGTGTGATTTACTCCCAGGTGTTCTGCGGCACGTACCGCTTCAAGAACGCTCGTATCGAGTTCACACAGACCGTCAGCAACAAGTGCCCAGTCGGCCCCAATCGCGGCTACTCGCGCATGCAGCACCTGTGGTTCTTGGAGCGCATCGTGGACATATGCGCACACGAAATCGGTATCGCGCCTGACGAAATGCGCCTGCGCAACTACATTCGCCCGGAAGAGTTCCCGTACACCACGCCCAACGGCTGCGTGTACGACTCCGGCAACTATCCGAAAATGCTCGAAGTTGCAAAAGACCTGATCGGTTGGGACGCCTGGCAGAAGAAGCGGGCCGAGGCGCGGCGAGAAGGCCGCATGTTCGGGATTGGCATCGGCACCACGCTCGATTCCGGAACGAACAATTTCGGGCAGTCACAGATCGTCGACCCCAACGCGCCCTTTTCCGGCAACTCGCAGGGTGCGAACTGCAAACTGGATATTTATGGCGAAGTCGTGGTTGCCGTGGGCTCCTGCCCGCAGGGCCAGGGACATGAGACGGTCGCGGCGCAAGTCGTCGCCGATGTGCTCAACATCTCCCCGGACATGATCACCGTCCGCACCGGCTTCGATACCGAACGCAACGTGCATACCGGCATGTCAGGAACCTACGCGAGCCAGTTTGTCGTTTCAGGACTGTCGGCGGTTCACGGCGCCGCCCAGAAGCTTAAGGCCGAGATGAAGCGCCTGGCCGCGTTTGTGCTCAAAACCAATGAAGACGATCTGGAATTCGGAACCGGTGAGATGGGGCCGGAAGTCAAGGCCAAGAGCACCGGCAAGTCGATCAACTACTGGGGTCTGGCGAACATTGTAAACGTGAATAGCGCCGTGCTCTCTCCGGAACTGCAAGACGTCACGCTCAACTGCCGCTACATCTGGCGCGCCAACTTCAAGGTGCCAGATAAAGAACGGAAGTATGGTAACCTCACCCTAACCTATTCCTCACAATTGCACATCGCAGTGATCGAGGTGGATCGCGATACCTTTGTGCCCAAGATTCTCGACTACGTTGCGGTGGAAGATTGCGGGGTTGCCATCAATCCGCGGATCGTGGAAGGGCAGGTCTATGGCGCGACGGCTCACGCCATTGGCGCCGCGCTGATGGAGAACTGCGTCTACGATGCGGTCGGCAACATGCTGACCAGTACGTTCAGCGACTACACGCCGATAACATCCATGAATATTCCCAACATTAAGTATGGACACATTTCGACACCTTCGCCCTTCACCTACAGTGGCGCAAAGGGCATGGGCGAGGGCGGCGCAGGTCCGATCCACACGATTTCAGCGACATTGCAGGACGCGTTGTTTGGGCAAGGCATCTTTATCAACGAATCCTTTAACAACGCCGACAGCATCTTCCGCTCGCTCAAGTATCGGGAGGGCGGACAGCTCGCTCAGTCAGTGACGTTGGAGAAGCGGGTTTAGTGAAGGGATGAAGAAAGTTTGCATCATCGGTTGCGGTGCGATCGGCAGCCTCTACGCGGCGCACCTGGCGCGCGTCGCCGAAGTCTGGGCCCTTGTTCGCCGCGAAGATCACGCTGCTGAACTCAACCGCAGCGGTCTCCGCGTTACCGGGACCCACAACTTCTTTGTTCCGTTAAAAGCCACTACCAACCCAGGGGACTTGCCGGACTGCGATCTGGGGATCGTCGCCACGAAGGCCACGCAGGTCAAAGAATCATTTTGCCTGGTGGGTCGCCGCTTCGATCGAGGCGCCGTTCTCTCCGCCCAGAACGGAGTCGGCAGCGAAGAAATTATCGCTGCCTTCACGCGCGGTTACGTCCTCCGGGCCACCACTTTCATGAGCGGCACGCGCCACAGTGACACGCACGTGCAGTATGAACTCGATACTCCAACCTGGATGGGACCCTATGAGCCAACCGGCACACCATTCTCCGTAGTCAAAGAAGCAGCGGATCTTATCGTCGCCGGCGGCCTCAAAGCCGAGGCGCTCGAAGACGCGCGTCCCGCGCAGTGGTCCAAGCTGATTTTTAATTCCTCGGTGAATAGTGTGTCCGCTTTGACGGGCCTGCCGCACTCGCCGCACTTCTCCGACGAAGCAGAATTCTCCGACCTCGGCCATCTGCTCCACGCGTTGATCGATGAGGGCAAGAGAGTGGCCGAGGCCGCCGGCGTTCGCCTGCACCAGGATCCCTGGGAGATGAATCGGATCGGGGCCATGACCAATCACCCGCCCTCCATGCTGCACGACGTCCGCCATCGGTTGACCACCGAAATCGATTTTCTCTCCGGCGCCATTGCTCGCGAAGCCGAGCGCGTCGGTATACCCGCGCCGCTGCATAGCGCGGTCTACCGGCTCATCAAAGGCAAAGAAGCAGCTTGGGATTTTCAGGACGAAAATAAACCCGTAACCGTGGATTGAGATTGCGTTGTGAGACTGATATGGCCTGGCCCGTAGACAAAACAAAACTCGATCGCGTCCGCGTCCTGATGAAAGAGCAGGATCTCTCCGCCTTGGTCTGCCGTGCGCCTGACAATGTTCTCTACCTCACCAACTACTGGTGCATGAAGGGCTATGACGCCGTCATCTTTCCGCGCGATGGCGAGCCCACATTGATTGCCCTCGCGCCGCAGCAGGCCGACGCCGAGCGTAACTCGTGGACAAAAGAAATTCTCTACTTCAAAGGCTACGACGAGCGCGATCCGCGCCCACCGCAGTTCCGCGCCTGGGACCGCGCCTACGAAGTCCTGAAGCAGCGCGGCCTGACCGACAAAGTTGCCGTCGAACTCAACATGGGCACACAGTCCTCCGACCGCATGGTGGGCGAACCGACCACCTTCATGATGTCCTATTTCGAATCGTTCAAGAAGTTTTGCGGCGAGGTCGTGGACGCGACGCCGCTCCTCAACGAAGCCCGCTCGATCAAGACCGGTCAGGAAGTCGAGCGCATGCGTTTAGCCAACGAACTTGCGGCCCTCGCAATGGATTACACCCGCGAGCACATGCGCCCGGGCATGAAAGAAAGCGAAGTCGGCGCCATGTATGAAGGCTTCGTGCACGGAACGGGCGTGGGCTACCAAGGCAAAGTCGAGATGGCCCGCGCCTTCACGCTGGTGTGGTCGGGCAAGGGAATCGCCACGTTCAC
Source organism: uncultured Acidobacteriaceae bacterium (assembly GCA_963779995.1). GTDB lineage: Bacteria > Acidobacteriota > Terriglobia > Terriglobales > Acidobacteriaceae > Acidiflorens. The sequence goes on from CAVZZY010000010.1 coordinate 327,024, forward strand.
CGCAACCGGCGACCGCCCGATTCAGAAAGACGAGCCAACGCTCTTCGAAATCTGGGTCTGTGCGGACGGCTATTGGACCGATCTCACCAAGAATGCCTGTCCCGGTGAATTGAAGCCTGAGTATCACAAGCTGCTCGACCTTCTGCTTAAGGTTTTCAACGACGGCGTTTCCTTCGCGCGCCACGGTGCCAGCTTCCCTGAACTCGACAAACTCATTCGCGCGCGCATCGCCGAAGGTGGATACGCCGGACAGCCCTCCCACCCCATCTGCCACGGCGTCGGCGCCCGCGCCCACGAATGGCCTTATGCGCACCAGGCCGGCACCGGCACAATAAGAAAGGGAATGGTGCTGGCAATCGAGCCCGGCATTTACTGGCCGGGCGGCGGAGGTCTGCGTTTGGAAGACAATTTTCTGATCACAGAAAACGGCAACGAAAAACTATGCACCGACCCAGACGATTTCCGTCTGGCAAAACATAACTGAGAGCTGAGATCTGGGAACTGAGAACTTAAAAGTGTCCAGCGCAAGCACAAACTCGAAGCACGCCCTCGACCCCAAACTCGTCGAGCGTATCCTTGCCGAAGTTCGCGAAGACGAAATCGTCTCCATGTCCAGCGACGTGATCAACATCCCCAGCCCGACCGGCGAAGAACTGCAGATGGCGCAGTACATGCAATCAGCGCTGCAGAAGCTGGGTCTCGACATCACCTGGCAGGAAGTTGAGGAAGCGCGCGCCAACGTGGTCGGCCGTTGGAAAGGCTCGGGCGGCGGCAGGAACCTGATGTTCAACGGCCACATGGATACCTCCAACACTGGCCAGGAAGAATTTCTGACCGGTCTCGGTTATAAACCGCACGCCGTGGTCAAAGACGGCTTCATCTACGGCCTCGGCATCTACAACATGAAAGGCGCACTGGTCTGCTACACCAACGCCGTGAAAGCGCTCCAGCGTGCGGGCGTGCGGCTGAAAGGGGATGTCATCATTGCCGCCGTCGCCGGTGAAATTGAAAAAACGCAGTGGGGTGAATTCAAGGGCAAGCAGTACCGCGGCTACGGATACGGCACGCACTACCTGGTAAACCATGGAGTGCTGCCCGACATGTGCATTCTCGGTGAGCCCACCGACATGCATGTGGTTCTCGAACACTTCGGCTCCATGTGGGTGCGCATCTCATGCACGGGAATTTATGTGCACACCGCCTTCTGCGAGGGCCGTGAAGAAATGAATTCCATCCGCCGCATGGTTGAGCTCATGCCGCCCATCCTGAAGTGGATTGAAGGATGGGAGAAGAAGGCAAGCTACGGTGGCAGGAAGGCCATAGTGAATCTCGGCGGCATCCGCGGCGGACATGCTTGGCGCGCCAGCCGCACTCCAGAAAAAACGGACTTGTTCCTCGACGTGCGCGTTCCGCCCACGATCCCCATGGCCGAAGCGCGTCGCGACGTGCAGGGCCTCTTCTTCGAACTTGAGAGGGCGCACGCCGACTGGGGTTTGGAATTCGAAACCTACGTCTCAGTCCCGGGCGCACGCATCAGCGAAGAGCACGAGATGATCCGCGCTATTGACCGCAATCACAAACGCATCACCGGAAAAACGCCGGAGAGGGAAGTGGTCACCTGGTGCTCCGATGCGAGCGTGCTTAGCCGGTTCGGAGTGGAGACCGTGAACTACGGTCCCTCCAGCGGCCCGCGAGACAAAGAGGGAGAAAAAGTTCGCATTCAAACATTAGTGGACATCACAAGAATTTATGCGCTCACCGCCGCCGAATTGTGCGGAGTGAGCGGGTAGATGCGGTTCGTATCGGGGCATCGCTTTAGCGATGCCGAAAGTGCTTTGAAATCAGATGCCCCTTTAAGGCTGGGCATCAGGGGTCCTTTTTGCCAAGTCCGAAAGAAATCGATCGCCGTTACAAGAACATCCGCTCCCGCATGCAAGCCGCCGGACTGGACGCTCTGATTGTCTGCGGCAATCAATACGCTGGATTCGAAGGCGCGGTCCTCTACACGTCCGGATTCGAGATTGTCCATCGTTACGTTTACGTCGTCATCCCGCTCCAAGGCGAACCCACGCTCGTCTTTCCGCGCGAAGCTCGCTGGATCGGCGACAAAAACAAGCCCTGGGTGAAGGATCAGGTCTGGCCCGATGTTCCCGGCCGATGGCTGCGCGACCGTGCGGTCGAACGTAAATGGAAGCGCATTGGCACGTTTGGGATGAGCTTCGTCATGGCCGTTCGCGACTATCGCGAACTGGCGCAAGGTTCGTTCGAACTCGTGCCTTTTGACCAGGAATTCGACATGGCACGCGCCGTGAAAAGTGAAGAAGAACTCGTCGAGGTTCGCGACGCCATGGACATCGTCGTCGATGGCTTCTGGGCGCTGATCGCGGGCTACAAGCCGGGCAAGACCGAAGCTGAAATCATGGCGCCCGCGGTGGAGCGCTTCTTCGCTCGCGGCGCCGGCCCGCGCATGATGAACATTTTGCTCTCGGGTGAACACGGGGAGGCGAACGCGTACTTCAAAGTTCCCGGTCATCGCAAAGTCTCGGGCGACGATCTTCTTCTTTATTCGCTCGAAGTTACCGGAGCGGGTGGTTATTGGGTGGAATTTTCCCGGGCGCTGATCCAGGGAAGGCCGAGCGCCACAACGCAGAAGATGGCCGACATTTATCCGCACGCGATGGAATCAGCTCGCAGATTGATGCATCACGGCGAACTCGCTTCCACGGTGCATCGCACGCTTGCCGACATATTTGACAAGCACGGTTTCACCCTCGGACATCTTTCCGGCCACAGCATCGGGATGACGATGCTTGAGTATCCCGCCATCGGTGCGACAAGCGAGGTTCGGCTGGAAGAGAACATGATCTTCTCTCTGCATCCGCAGGTCGTGGATCAGAACGGAAAGGTTTGCCTCTACACGCAGGACACGTACCGCATCGGCAAGACCGAAGGCGAGTGTTTGGCCAACGTGCCGTGGAAGTTCTTCACGGGTGAGGAGACGCGGGGAAGCGCGCTGGGAGGGCAGACGTCAGATTGCAGGGGTGAACGGCCTGTCGAATCTGCAATCTGACCTCTGACCTTCGGATATTAGGAGCGAAGTCTTGCTAAAGATCTGCATCATCGGCTGTGGTGCGGTGGGCAGCTTGTTTGCTGCGCATCTGGCTAAGAAAGGCGAGGCCGAAATCTGGGCCTACGACGTCTGGAAAGACCACGTCGAAGCCATCCGCAATAACGGTCTGCGCATTTCCGGAGCCGCCGATTTCACTGCGACACTGAATGCCACCAGCGATCCCCAGGAACTTCCGCGCTGTGACTATGGCATCGTTGCCACCAAAGCCATCCACACCCGAGGCGCGATCGCGCAGGTTGCCCGCGCCTTCGGCGAAAATAGCGCTGTCTGTTCCGTTCAAAACGGCGTTGGCAATGAAGAGATCATCGCGGAACACGTCAAGTACGTCATTCGGGGCACGACTTTCCCCGCCGGGCATCCCATCGCTCCCGGCCATATCGGCTTCGACATCAAGGGCGACACTTGGATAGGTCCCTTCGAACCGACGAACACTCCGATGTCAAAGGTTCAAGAACTAGCCGGGCTGGTTACGCGCTCAGGCATGAACGTGATCGCGCTCAAGGATGCACGCGGCGCTCAGTGGACGAAGCTGATCTTCAATGCGTCCACCAATCCGGTGGGGGGGCTGACCCTGCTGCATCACGGCGCCGCCACCCGATTTCCGGCGACTGCACAGCTATTCAATGACTTAATCGCGGAGGGTGAGGCGGTAGCGAAGGCGCTCGGCATCGAACTGCACGGGGATCCTCGAGCGCTGGTGCAGAAGGGTGCGAGCGCTCCCGGAAAACACCGGGCGTCGATGCTGCAGGACGTACTCGCCAAACGCCAGACCGAAGTCGATTTCATGAACGGCGCAATCGCGAAATGGGGCGAGAAGACCGGCGTTACGACGCCCCTAAATAAAGCCGTATGGGAGCTGATCAAAGGCCTGGAGCACGCCTGGAGCGACCCAGATTAGAGATTTCATTGCGCAGCATTAAATCCCGGAACACGAAAGAAGAAAAAGAGAAAGCGATTATGCCCATCCCATTCAACATCGGAGTCCTGCAACTCAGCATGGAGCCCGTCCAAGAAACCGTGGCCATGGCCAAGGCGTGCGAGGATGCGGGCTTCGACACCTTCTGGATCGCGGAAGCTTATCCCTGGTGGCGGAAACATTCCTTCGAAGCCCGCTCCTCCACCGCGATTCTTGCCGTAATCGCCAGCCAGACCAAGCGCATTCAGCTCGGCTGGGGAATCATTTCGCCTTACACCCGTCACCCGGTGCAGATTGCGATGGAAGCGCGTGTAATGCAGGATCTCGCCGGCGACCGCTTTCTTCTCGGCCTGGGCGCGTCGAAGATTTTCATGAAAGAAATCGGCGAGGGCGAAGGCGAGAAAGTCGGTCCCGCCACCGTAATGCGTGAAAGCATCGAGATCATCCGCGGCGTACTCAAGGGCGACAAATTCGAATATCAGGGCAAAGTGTTCGCGGCCAGCGTTCCGCCGTTGAAGAGCGACGCGCACGCTTCGCGCAAGATCCCGCCGTTCTATGTCGCCGGCACCGGCCCGGTGATGCAGAAGCTCGGCGGATCGCTGGGCGACGGGTTGCTCACCGCCTCGATTACCACGCCCGCGTTCGCACGTTATTCGAAAAGGAACATGGAAGAAGGCGCAGCGAAAGTGGGCAAGGATGCTTCCAAACTGGTTCTCGGCTGCGTGATCGTCGGCAGCATCGGGCGCGATTCGAAAAGAGGAAAAGAAGGCGCGCGCGAGCAGGCCGCCATGTATCTTGCCAACAAAGTGCAGAACATCAAAGGCTCAGCCGATGTGTTGCTCGAATCCGCCGGCATCACTTTCGAAGAGCTGCAGCCGGTTGCGGACGCCATGGAAAAAGGCGGACGCAAAGCCGCGGCGCAGGCCGTCAGCGATGAACTTCTGCGCAAAGTCTGTCCCATCGCGGGGACGCCCGACGAGTGCATTCAGAAGATCGAAGAATACCGCGCCGCTGGATGTACCCACATCATGCTCGAAATCTGGGGCGACGATCGCACGGGCCAGGCGAAGTTGTTTGGCGACGCGGTATTACCGCATCTGAGAAAGTAAAGAAACTGGGTTGCAGGCGTGGTCAGCGTAATGGACAACGTCTGTTCCCTCAATAAAATCTGAGGCTGCTTCAGCCCACGGGCAAACGTCGATGAAACTTGTGACCTTTGAGAACGCTGCGCGCCAATCCCGCATTGGCGCGCTAGTGGGAGACCATCCTACTGCTGATCGGCAGGTTGCCGATCTGCACATTGTTGACCTGCACACGGCGTGCGCGCTTTACCTGCGCGATGTCGAGAGCGAAGCCATTTTCTACCGCATGGCTGATGCCTTGGTTCCGCCTGACATGCGAGCCTTGTTCCGTGGCGGAGACACGAGCCTGGAAGCCGCGCGCAAAGCTCTCGACTATGTCGTCCACCTTGCGGCCGGCGTTACCGGTATCGTCGGTCCGCGCGGCGAAAGCGTGCTCTACTCGCTCCGCGACATACAGCTCAAGGCACCCATCATTCCGAAGAAGTTTTTTCACACCGCGGGCAACTTTCGGGAGCACCACGAAGAAGCGACCAAAGCCGGTTTTTCGCATCCGGTCATGCCGTGGATCGTTTTTTTTCAGAACACCGACGCGATCATAGGACACGAGGAGCCGGTGATCTACCCCGAGCACCTGACCCAGGAACTGGATTATGAACTGGAACTGGCGGTCGTTCTAAAGAAAGCTGGGAAGCACTTTACGCCGGAAGAGGCGTCCAGCTACATCGGCGGCTACGTGATTTTCAACGACATTACGGCGCGCGACATTCAGCGCCGGGAAATGAAATCAGGCGTGTTCAGCTTCTGCAAAGGTATCGACACTTTCTGCCCCCTGGGGCCGTGGATCGTGACCGCCGACGAGATTCCCGACGCGCATAACCTGGCCATGGAACTGCGCGTGAACGGCGAGTCGCGGCAGCGCTCGCATTCGAGCAAAATGTCGGTCAAGATCCCCGAGATCCTTTCGCATTACTCGCCGATGGGATACAGCGCGGGCGATGTGGTCTCGACCGGAACGGTCTCGGGCGTGGCGGCGTTTTCGGGGGATCCGAAGGCGTGGTACCTGAAGCCGGGCGACGTGATGGAATGCGAGATCGAAAAGATCGGCGTGCTGCGAAATCCGGTGATCTCGTGGGAAAAGGCCTATGGCAAGAAACCCGCAGCGCTGGCGACGCAGGAAACCGTGAAGTAGGCGGGTTTCGAGGAGGGATCATGACTGCAAGTTCTAAAATCTGGGTGAGCAAGCTCAACGCTCGGCCGGAGGTACGGGCCTCGTTTTCGGAAACGCCCATCCGGTTTTACGATACGACGCTGCGCGACGGTGAGCAGACGGTTGGGGTCGTACTCTCGCCGCAGCAGAAGCTGGAAATCGCGCACAAGCTGGATGAGCTTGGAGTGAGCCGCATTGAGGCCGGATTTCCGCGGGTCTCGGTGGAAGACGCGGAAGCCATTCAGCTCATGCAGAAGGCCGGCATCAAGGCGGAGCTCTGGGGATTTTCGCGCGCGGTCAAAGCCGACGTCGCAGAGCTGGTGCGGCTGAACCTTCGCTATACCGTGATTGAAGCGCCCGTCAGCGAGATCAAGCTGAAAGCCTACGGCCTTTCGCGGGAAGAAGTGCTGCGCCGAATCCGCGATGCTGTCTCGGCGTCGCGCGAGGCCGGTATTACGGTAGCATTCTTCGCTGTCGATGGAACGCGCACCGAGCTGGAATTTCTGAAAACCGTTTACCTGTCGGCGCTCGATGCTGGAGCGAAGGAACTGGTCGTCGTCGACACGATCGGGGCCTGCGGGCCGGAGGCGGCGGAATATCTGACACGACAAGTATGCCAGTGGGCCGGCAAAGGCGTGCCCGTGCATTTCCACGGGCACAACGATTTCGGCATGGCGACAGCGTGCGCGGTGGCGGCCGTCCGCGGCGGAGCGACCTGGATCCAGGGCACGATCAACGGCATGGGAGAACGCGCGGGCAATGCCGATATCGCCGAGATTGCGCTCGCGCTGCGCTGCCTCTATGACGTACCGGTAGTACTGAATCTCGAAAAGGTGCGCGAGATTTCCGAGGTGGTGCAGCGGGCTGCGGGATACACGCTGGAGGCGTGGAAGCCGCTGGTCGGCGAAAACTTGTTCATGCGCGAAAGCGGCGCGGTAGCCAGCCAGTTTCATCTCCCGGAGGCAATCGAGCCCTACTCAGCGGAAATTGTGCACGCGGAGCGCCGGATCGTTCTCGGTAAAAAAAGCGGGCTCGACAGCATCGACCTGAAATGCAAGGAACTCGGCATTACGGTCTTGGCCGAGCAGCGGGGTCCGGTCCTGGCTGCGGTGAAGCTGGCCGCGGTCAATCAGGCTGCGGCCGGCAAATGCGGGTTGGTAAGCAATGACCAGTTTCGGCAGATTCTGGCGGCCATGCACATTGGCTGAAATCGGGGTCTGTGATCTGGCCAGAAATTAGGACGCTCCGGCGCAAATCACAAGGATGTGTGATCAACATCACCGATGGGAGTGTCCGAGGATTCTAGGATCAGCGTGGAGGTCCGTATGGGAGTGCCACAATCGGTGCCGGTCGAATCCAACTGGATACCAAGCACCTGCGGCATGTGTCTGCATGGCTGCGGAATCCTGGTACAGGTTCGTGATGGAGTCGCGCTCAAGATCGAAGGCGATCCGTCTAACCCCGACAATCTAGGCAAGCTGTGTCCCAAGGGCAATGCTGGGCTGTCGCGCTTGTACGATCCCACGCGAGTGCTCAAGCCCATGAAGCGGACGAATCCGCAAAAGGGACCCGGCATCGATCCGAAATGGGTGGAGATCTCGTGGGACGAAGCTTACGGAATAGTCGCACGCGAACTGGGCAAGGTGCGGGCCGATGATCCACGCAAGCTGCTGTGCGCGATCGGCGACTTCCAGAGGATTCTTCTGTGGGGTTGGCCGGCAGCGTTCGGTTCGCCGAACTTCTTCACATCTCTGGGGAATTACTGTGGTGGTTCTTACCATCCGGTGAATGGCAGCGTCGATGGCTCGTTCGCCGCCATCAACGACTATGATCTGTGCAACTACTGGATCCAGATTGGCTCTGGCGACGGATTTTCCTCGCACCTGCACCTTGCAGGCAGTGCCAAGCGGATGGCCGACGCGCGCATGCGCGGCATGAGGGTCGTGAGTCTCGACCCGCGCTGCTCCATCGCGTCGGCGAAGGCCGACGAGTGGATTCCCGCGCTGCCGGGCACGGATCGGGCTTTTGTGCTCGGCATGGCCCACGTGCTGATCCATGAACTGAAACGTTACGACCGGGAATTTCTGCGCGATCGGACGAACGCTCCGTATCTGGTAAAGAATGACGGCCACCATCTGCGCTCTGCAGACGGTAAGGCGATGGCATGGGACCTGAAGCTGGGGGCCGCACGCCCGTGGGATGAAGTCGCAGCGGAAGATATGGCGCTGGAGGGAACATTCACTGTGGACGGCGCCCGCGTCCGCACTGGCTTCCAGGTGTGGACGGATCTTTTGGCCGATCACACGCCGGAGCGGATGTCCGAAGTGAGCACGGTTCCAGCCGGCACGATCCGCCGTATCGCGAAGGAATTCGTGGATGCGGCACAGATCGGCGCCACCATCGAAATCCAGGGAAAGACTTATCCGTTCCGCCCAGCCGCCCTGAATTACTACCGCGGCTCGCAGTCGCATGCCAACGGCTTGTTCGACAACCTGACGTTCAAGATGATCAATATGCTGGTCGGCAACATCGACGTGCCCGGCGGCCATCTCGGCGTGCCGCTGGATCATCGCGGCTTCTTCGTGCATCCCGGCGACGATGGCATGTTGAAGCCGGAGCCGCACCAGTTGCATCCCGCGCCGCCGTTCAAATATCCGCCCGACTCGACCCACCTGATGGAGTGGTTTCCCATAGGGTTCGACGCCGGGCAACTCAATACCGAGACCCTCCTCGACCCGAAGAAGTTCGGCCTGAATTACGAGCCCGAAGCCGTACTGCTCTACCACTCCAATCCCTTGTGGAACCTGCCGGAAACTGACAAGGTCGAGAAGATCATGGCGAAAATGAAGTTTGTCGTCGCCATTGACATTCAGCACACGGAATCGACGCAGTGGGCAGATGTATTCCTGCCGGCCCACACTTTTCTTGAGTCTTATTTGCTCAATTGCCTCGAGCCGCCCGCGGTCACCGGTCATTCCCTGCGGCAGCCGGTCGTCGAACCGGTAGGAGATACGCGCGACGCCTATGACATCCTCACCGAACTGGCGGAGCGGATGGGCTTCCGGGATGACTGGAATGACGTCCTGAACATGGTCTGCGGTTATACCGCACAGCCGAAGTATCTCCTCGATTCGGAAAAGCGTTACAGCGTCGAGGAGTTTTGGGACCAGTACGCGCGCAGCGTCTACGGGGATGACAAAGGACTGGACTGGTTCAAGGAGCACGGGCACGCGGTGCGCTACCGCACTCCGGAAGAAACCTACATGCCCTATGGCGATCTGCGCGTCCCGTTTTATTTTGAGTTCATCCTGCGAACGGGAGAGGACATGCGGCGCAACTTTACCGAGGTGGGATTGAAAGACTGGCCGCTCGATAACTACCAGCCCTTGCCGTTCTGGAAAAACTCGCAGGTGATCGAGGACGAGAAGGCGGGCTACGAATACTTCGCGATTACCTTCAAGGAGGGCCTGCACACTTTCGCCGACACGGTGGTGATGCCCTGGCTCTCCGAGGTGAGCGAGAAAGACTCCGTCCATGGCGGCGTTTTGATCAACTCGCTGACCGCGAGAAAGCTGGGATTGAAAACCGGAGACCGGATCCGCCTGACTTCGCCGGCCGGAAGCATTGAGGGCTTCGCGCAGGTGATCGAAGGCATCCATCCGCAGGTGTTCGGAGTCAGCAACACCCTGACGCGGTACGTCGTGACCAACGACCGGGCGAAGGAACGCGGTACGCACTTCAACCGGCTGCTGACGGGATCGATGCGATATACCGACAGCGCCACGGGTGGATTGGAATCGACGGCGCGGGTGCGAGTGGAACGGGTTCGAGCCTAGGGGGCGTCATGACGAGCGCAAAGCTTGCGGCACTGGGGACGACGCGCAAGATGCTGGGATTCAGCCGGCGGACGGTGGAAGTCGAGATTGACAATGCCACGATCGCCGATGTCCTGCGCCAGTTGCCGACGCTGGACGGACGCACCCTCTATGACAACCTGGTTTGCGACGGACGTTTGCGCGGCGATTTCGCGGTGGTGGTAGATGGTCTGAGTTTGAAAGCGGATCAGTTGAACAGGCGCCTGCAGGGAGGCGAGGAGGTCGTCACCATGGCGATCTTGCGACACCTGCACGGCGGCTGACGGAGCGCCCATGGCTAGATACGGAATGGTGATCGACCTGAAGCGGTGCATCGGCTGCAATTCGTGCACCCTCGCCTGCAAGCAGGAAAACGGTACACCCGAGGGCGTGCACTTTGCCCGAGTAGTGACGCGCGAAGTGGGGACTTACCCCGCAACCAAGCGAACCTTCCTGCCGGTGCTTTGCAATCATTGCTCGGACGCGCCTTGTGCGGAAGCCTGTCCCACCGGCGCCACCTACATCCGTGCGGATGGAATTGTGTTGGTGGACAAGGAAAAGTGCATCGGCTGCCGCGCCTGCAACGTGGCCTGTCCATACATGAACCGTCACTTCGTCGCGAAAGGCCTGCTCATGGGCTACGGCACGGACGGTCTAACGCCGTATGAAGCGATCAAGTTCCTGGATTTTGAAGAAGGCACCAATATCAAGTGCACGCTGTGCGCGCCTCGCGTGGACCAGGGTCTGGAACCAGCGTGCGTCATAACTTGCCCAACGGATGCTCGCATCTTTGGCGAGGTGGAGGATCCAAACGGCAAGCTGCAGTTGCTAGTCAAAGATCGGAAGGGTTGGACCTTGTCGCCCGAGTACAACACAAATCCCAACGTGTGGTACCTGGACGAATAGTGAAATCCGGCGCAGGAAGCAGGGAGAGACAGTGACCACACAAAGTGTTGGAATCGCGAACCACCGTTTCGCGTTTGGGTACTACCGCCAAACGTTTTGGAACTGGCTGATCGGCACCGCTTTCTTCCTCGGCGGTCTGGGCGCGGGATTGTTTGTCCTGGCGTTGCTCACAGATCACACGGCCGGGATGCTGGTCGGGTACCTGATCGTAGTCGTCGGCAAGAACACCGCGCACTTGCTTTTTCTCGGCCGGCCGGAGCGTTTCTGGCGGGCGGCGATGCGTCCCGATCGCTCATGGATTGCGCGTGGCATCTGGGCCATGGGATTGTTTGCGGTGAGTGGCCTGATTCTGCTCTTACCTCGCGTCCTGGGGCCCGCATGGCAACTGTCCGGCTGGCTGAACGGCGCGGCCACTGCAATCGCGGTTCTGTCCGCGGTCGTCATCATGTTCTACGATGGATTCGTCATGAACTCTTCCCCGGGTGTTGCTTTCTGGCGGACGCGCCTGCTCCCGCTGCTGCTCCTGATGTATGCGACCCTGGGCGGAACCACGTTGTCGCTGACGATTCGCGAACTCCGCGGAGAGGCAATTCCAGGCTTTCTTCCCAACCTCGAACACGGATTGCTGGTGGTCAATTTTGTCGTCCTTGCAGTGTACCTGGCGCGCATGAACCGCTCATTACCCGCCGCGCGCGAGACTCTGCGCCAGTGGTTGAGCGGGCCGTATGCACGCGTGTTCTTCGGATTGGTTCTGCTGGTCGGACTACTGGCTACTCTGCTGCTCTCGGTGGTTCAGAGTCACGTGCAAGCGACCGGGCTCGTTTTACTCATTGCCGCCTGTGAACTAACCGGCGATTTTACTCTGGTGATGGTCTTGCTGAAGTCGGGTTTGTTCCCGCGGCAGACTGCGCTCGCGTACAGCGCCCGCGGGATCTGACGCCCCTATTCTAGTTTGGGAATCCCAGGGCCGGAACCCCGGCGGGACAAGAGGTTCGACGGCTATGACTTGCCATTTGCGCGGATTCGAATCACGCTCTCCAATCCAGCAAAATACTTCAGGGATTCTCTATCCCCCAATCCCATGCACTTCCCGACTCTGAATTCGCTCTAGTGATGCTGAACCTTCCAATACACAAGGCTCATTCCTGCCAGGAGCGCCGCAAAAATCGGAACTGAATAGCGCAGGCCCTCCACATAGAAGGTGCTGCACCCGACGGCAACGAGAAATAAAATACCCATGATGCTGGAGACCGGAAACAGCCGGAGGCGCAACGGCAAATCGTTTACCTTCGTACCGATGGAACGGCGAAACCGCAGGTGGGCCAGGAGGATGACGATCCAAACAAAGTACATGCCTGCGACTGCCGAACCGTACATGAGGAGAAACGCGCCTTTGGGGACGTAAATCGCCAGTAAAATCGCGACGATCATTCCTAAACTCGAAACCGCTAGCGCCCGATGCGGCACCCCGTTCCGGCCCAAACGCCCCAAGGGCGCAGGCGCATAGTGTCCCCGCGCGAGAGAAAACAGCATCCTGGTGGTGAGGTAGAGGTCGGTGTTCGCGCTGGAAAGCGCCGCCGTGATCACAACCAGATTCATGATCGCGGCCGCGTAGGGAACGCCAATGGCCGCGAAGACGCGTACGAATGGACTGCCACTGATGGTTCCGTCACCGATCCGGTTCCAGGGAGACACGGTGACCATCACGGTCATCGCCAGAACGTAGAACAGGATTAGACGGAAGACCATCGTACGCATGGCGCGTGGAATCGCTTTTTCCGGCCGCTCTGTCTCGCCGGCCGTGACCGCAATCACCTCAACCCCCATGTAACTCGAAATGGTGAGAGTAAAGGCCAGCCACATGCCACGATACCCATGCGGCAGGAAGCCGCCATAGGCAACCAGATTTCGGAATCCCACGGCTGGACGGGGGGACAAGCCAGTGATTAGCGCGATCCCAATCAAGATGAAAACGATGATCGCGACCACTTTCACAAAGGCGAACCAATACTCGAATTCACCAAAATTACCAACCTGTACGGCATTGATGGCCACAAGTGCAAGGGAAACTACTGCAACCCAAAGCCACTGTGGCGTTCCAGGAAACCAATACCGAAAATAGATGGCTACTGCTGTAACCTCGGCGCCAATGGCCACCATCTGAACCAGTCCGTAAGTCGCACGCACGGTGAAGCCAAACCACGGACTCAGGTAGCGCTCGGCATAGATACCAAACGCCCCGGCCACGGGATGGACCACGGCCATCTCAGCCACTGAGTAGGCTACGATCAGGGCCAGAATTGCCCCAAGAAGATAATTAAGAATGACTGCCGGACCGGCAAGGTCAATGGTTACGCTACTGCCCAGGAAGAGACCGACCCCAATGGCGCCGCCAATGGCAATCATCGAGATCTGGCGCTCGGTCAATCGACGCTGCAAGTTCTGCGACGAGTGCGTCGAGTTGAATGCTTGCTCGCCGGCAGGCTCCGCGTTTGTCATTATGACTTTCCGCCTGCTTGCATTCTCGCCAGACGCGGCAGACATGACATGTTATGCAAACTAATTGCCAGCGATCTCCGCCAACGCGTCGACGAACCTGCGGATCTCATCCTGCGTGTTGTAGTGCACGAGCGAGGCTCGCACCGCGCCGCCCTCGCTCAATCCTAGCCGTTTCATCAGCCTCGGCGAATACATATTGCCATCCCGCACTGCAATCCCCTTGTCGGCCAGCTTGGCTGCTACGGTAGCGGGTGGAACGCCCGCAAGATTGAACAAGAACGTCGGCAGCCGTTGCGCAATAGCTTGCGGGTCTTGTATGCCGTACACCGTTGCTCCCTTGATTGCGCCGATACCCGCCAGCAGCGCGCCGGACAGGCCACGTTCGTAATGGCGTATGGCCTCCATCGCACTCACCAGGCGTTGACGCGAACTCGAGCCATCGTTTCCGTCTCCGTCACACAGTTGTCCGAGTTCCGCCAAGTATTCAATCGCTGCGTTCATACCTGCAACATTCTCGTAAACAAACGTTCCCACCTCGATTTTTGAGGGCGGAGTATTGGGGATGAATTCTTCGCGGAAGGTTGGCAGAGCCTCCAGAGCCGCGCGCCGGCCCCACAAGAAGCCCATGTGTGGAGCGAAGATCTTGTAGCCGGAGCAGACCAGATAATCGCATCCCCAGGCCCTGACGTCGATGGAGCCGTGGGGCGCGTACTGCACCGCATCGAGGAAGACCTCGGCACCCGCGGCATGGGCTCTCCTCGCCACCTCGGCCACGTCTATCATCGTTCCTAAAGCATTCGACGCTACCGTACAGGCTACCAGCCGCGTCCGGGAAGAGAGCAGTGGCTCCAGGTCAGCCAGACGCAGAGTGCCGTCGTCAGCTACCTTCCACCACCGCATGACCGCACCTTCACGCTCCAGGGCCAGCCAGGTTGCGACGTTGGCCTCATGATCGAGATCCGTCACGATGATTTCGCGCCGCTCCGCCAGAGTCTGCCCCATTGCGAGGCTTACCAAGCGCATGAACGACGTGGCATTCATACCGAATGCAATCTCATCGGGATCGGCCGCGTTCAGAAAAACTGCCACTGATTTCCGGGCTTGGGCGATCGTGGCATCCACTTCCTGGCTTTCCCGGTAGCAACCGCCGCGCTGCACGCTTCGCGTGAGCAGGTGGTCGGCAACCGCGTCCAGTGCTTTCTGGGGGATTTGGGCTCCCGCGGCATTATCGAAGAACATGGAACTCCCGGGCCGATTCAACGCAGGAAACATCTGTCGCACACGATCTACGGGGAACTCCGCCAGGTTGGCCGCTCTTTCACGCATAGATCACCTCAACAGAGAATTCCGCGCGCATTTTAATTCTGCCTATTCGCCTTCGCGGCAACCGGTCCGTTGCTCTTGCGCGGTACAGCCGATTCGACGGCTTCGAGCACCCGGTCGATGTCGGCGATATTGTTGAAAAAATGACAGGAGACTCGTACCCCGCCTACATTCGATGTATAGCGCACCGAAACTAAGATCTTCAGCTCGAGGAGCTTGTCCATCAGTCGGATGTTTTCTGCCGCAGAGCCAATGCTGAAGGTCACGATCCCGGAACGATGCTGGCGCGCGACCGGCGTCACGATCTCAATGTCGAGGGCTTGTAGTCCTTCGATGAGGTGATCGGTCAAGGCGTAGGTGTGCTCGGCGATGCGGTCCTGGCCGAGAGAGTGAATCATTTTCAGCGCAGCCGCTAATCCGACACCTCCGGCGTAATTTGCCGTCCCCCCAACCTCGTAAACTCGCGCGCCTTTCGTGAATTCATAATCCATGACCGGCCGGATCGATGGTGTCTGGAAATGGGCTCCCCATCCACCTTGCGGCGGCTCCACGTTCATGTAACCAGTAAGAGGCGGTAGCAGTTTTCGCAACGCCTCCCGCCGGATGTACAAAAAGCCCGTGCCAAACGGAGAATTGAGCCACTTATGCCCGCCGCAGGCAAGAAAGTCCACCGGCGTCTTTTGCACATCGAGTGGAATTGCGCCGAGCTGCTGGATGGCATCCACGACAAGCCATACTCCCTTGTCAGCGCAAAGAGAACTGAGTTTCTCGAGATCGCATCGGAAGCCATTACTCCACTGCACCGTACTCATGCAGACGACTCTTGTGTTCGGTGACAATCGCTCCGCAATGTTCTCCACTCTCACTTCCCCGCCCTGGTTGCGGACAACATCGATGCCAATGCCCCGCGTCGCCAGTTGGATCCAGGGCACGGCTACTTCCAGAAACTCCAAATCAGAGATAAGCACGCGGTCGCCAGGCGAAAGGGGAATCGATTGGGCAGCGATGCTGAGCCCGTGACTGGTGCTTTCCACCAAGGCGATCTCATCTTCGCCTGCATTGATCAGCCGCGCGGCTTCCGGCCGGGCAAGAGCGCGCATTTCATCCATCGAAATGTGATGCAGAGTGGACGACCGCGCCGGGCAAAGCAGCGTCATGTCGAGAAAATTTCGGATCGCGTCGGTGGCCACACGAGGGGCAAGGCTTACGCACGCGGCATCCAAAAACGTCTTGTGTAGAAGCGCGGGAAATTGTTCGCGAACGCTCTCAAAATCCATTTCAGTCGCCGCTCACAGTGGCCGTGCCGGTGACCAGCAGGTCGAGATTATGTTCTAACACTTGGAGCACTGCCCGTACATCCTCGAGAGTATTGTAGACATGGAAAGAAAGGCGTAGCCCGTCGTGGCGACAGGAACACACGATCCCGCTGGCCGCTAGTTTTTCGACCAACCGGGCGGCGTCCTTGCATTGCAAAACGACCAGAGGCCCCACGCTGCTGGTTGGTGTTTTAGCACTCAGGCCCAATTGCTGCGCCCCGTTTAAGAGTGCGCTTGTCAGTTCGTGGATTTGCCAGGATACGTTGTCTAGTCCGATTTCCTGCAATAACTCAATGCCCCGCATGGCAGCATAGATATTGGGCACGGCAGGAGATCCGGCTTCAAACCTGCGCGCCGAAGCAGCAGGATCGAAACATTTCACGTCGAAGGCGAAAGGATTGCTTTGCGCAAACCAGCCTGTAATCGTGGGCTGGAGAGATGCGATCAACTCCTTGCGGACATACAAAAATGCCAAGCCGGGTGGTCCCAAAAGGTACTTCAGAGTTCCGGTTACATAGAAGTCGACATCTGCAGCTCGAACGTTCACCGGCCGAGTGCCACAGTCCTGGTAATCATCCAGCATGACCAGCGCGCCATTGGCGTGCGCAAGCGGAACAACTTCACGGACTGCCGACCGGAAGCCATTCATGAAGCAAACTCCGGTCAGGGGAACGATGAGAGTTTGACGGTCGATTGCGCGCTCGTAATTCTCCGTCGGAATCGAATTGCCCACGGCGTTGACAAATTCGACTTGTGCTCCGCGCTTCCGCTGGGCCAGCCAAACATGGCCCATGGTGGGAAACTCGAATTCGCCCATCACCACTTTCTTCCGGCGATCAAACGTCAAAGCGCTGGCAATCGAGTTCATGCCAGCCGATGCACAGGGGACGATGGCAACTTCATCGGCGGTGGCGCCGATAAAACCGGCGAACTGCGACCGTGCTGCCTCATATCTTTCGACCCAAATATCCCACGGTGAACCATACTCATGCCAGCTGGCCAGGTACTCACGAAGACCGTCCTCCACGGCGTCCGACAGCGCTCCTTGCGAGCAACTGTTCAGATAGATCTTGTTCCGGAGGAGGGGGAATCGCGATCGAATCGCTTGTACCTCGGGGCTGCTTAGCATCGCGTTCTTCCTGTCAGGCGGAATTCCGACGGCAGGAGCAGCGCGCCACGGAAGGTTGCGCTACTCCTGCTCCGGGGGAGGATTGCGTAGTGCTTCAAAAAATCAATTTCATATTGAGCTGAAACTCGCGCTGGGCGCCCTCACCGAAGTGCGAGTCGTTATTCACAACGTCGGCCGTGCCACCAACGAACTCAGCTCCGTAAACCGACGCAGGATTGCCAAAATTGGCGTGATTGAGGAAGTTGAAACCGTCGGCCCGGAATTGCAGCTTCACCCGCTCGCTGATCGGAAACCACTTTGCGACCGAGAAATCCCACTGCGTAAGCCACGGCGCCGGAAGACTGTTGCGCGCGCAATTCCCGAAAGTTCCAGGATTTGGTTCGGCATACCCGCTCACGACGTAAGGTATTTTGAAGTTCTTGAGTTGCGTCACCAAAGGACCCACGCAATTCGGCACGTCGTGCAGTTCACCCGTACCGCTGACGTCGTCATACGTCAGAACCGGCAGGTACATGGAATCGTGCCAACTGACAACGCCTGACAACTGCCACTGATTCACGAGGTACCCCATCCCTTTGCTGTGCGTGAACGACGGGAATTGGTAAACGTAAGAGGCAGAGATAGCTTGCGGCACGTCAAATTCGGAGTTGGCTCGATTGAGCCCTGGATTCTGGGAATCTTTCGGCACAAATCCACTGGTGCCGAAGAAGTCCATGGTTTCGGAGGCGTCGTCGATCGCGTGCGCCCAGGTGTAGGCGAACTCGGTCGTCAAACCGTGAAAGTTCTTAGTCTTCAGCTGAACTTGCAGCGAGTTGTAACTCGAGTTGTTGGTCGAGTTGATGGTGTTGATCTGTCCGAACTGCGGGTATTGGCTGTAGTAGGGACGGTTCACTTGTTCGTTCGCGAAGCTGCCTGGGGGAGGCATGTTCACGTCCGGCAAACTGTAGATGTGGGTGCCTTTGGAACCGACATAGCCGATCTGCAAAACCATGGCCGCCATCAGTTCTTGCTCCACGTTCAGGTTCCAGCTCTGTACGTACGGAGACTTGAGGTTTGGATTTACCGCGATCAGGTTCAGAGGCGCCCCCCCCGGCGTCACGCTCGTGCTCGTCCCGAAGATGGGAACGTTGGGCTGGATCGGCGCTGCGATGCCCGGCGCCGCGATGTTCACAAGACCGTTCGAATAACTGCCCAGACCGTTGATCGGATTTGTGGCAAGACCCGGATTGCTGTTGGTGAAGTTATACGACTGGCCGACCAGCACGTCCAGCGGGCTATCCACATAGTAGATTCCGTAGCCGGCTCGGACTACGGTGTGGAGGCCGTGGAAGGTAAAAGGTGAATACGCAAACGCGACCCGCGGGGAGAAATTCTTATACACGTTCTGGTAGATATCGCCGTGTACCGGGACCAGTCCCTGGCTCGGGAAGAAATTCGAGAAGCGCCCACGGTCTTCCTGCGGAACCCCGAAGAAATCCCAGCGCAGGCCGGCAATGAGGGTGAGATTGTGCGTCAACTGGTAGGTATCGTTGGCGTAGAGGCCGACGACATTCTGATGAATGTCGAAACGCGTGCTGCCGCGCGATATGTTTGTCGAATTCGGGTCAGGACGCCCAGCCAACAGGTCGACCAGATCCGCGACCTGAGGTGTTAGGCCGGTGAGACCGAGTCCACCATTCGTTATCGGAGTTTGCGCATACGTGCCATCAAAGCTGAACAATCCACGGAAGTTGTCGTCGTTGAAGCCAAACACTTTGTTCAGTTCCCAATTCGCACCGAACTGAAGGCTATGCTTGCCGCGGCTGAACGCCGCGTCGTCGTTCCATTGGAACGTCTCGCTGGTCCGCGCTCGCGGCCAACTCGGGTTGATGCCTAGATTCTCGAAAACCGCCGAGCCCACATCGATTTCGGGAAGGCCGTAGTCTTCAGGACCTACGCCGGTATCCAGCCCGATGGAAGCCGGATTAAAGCTGCTGTCAGCCGGTTCGAACCCGAGATGAACGTGGTTGTAAGAGAGGCGGAAGACGTTGATCAGCTTGGGTGAGAAAGTATGCGATTCGCTGATGGCGAAATTCTGCGGCCGGATCGGCGTTTCTCCGTAGTATTGCCGCAGCTGCGAGCCTCCGCCAGGTGAATCGGAGCCCTGCGGAAAGTTGTCTTTGCCGTTGCCAAACAGATAGCGGCCTGCCAACTGATCGCTAGTCCCCAACCGTTGATCGACCTTGACGGAAAAGTTGTCTGGTGTCTGGCTGCCTACGCCGCTGACGGCGAACTGGCCGGAATAGGGTTGATACAGATGCAGAATCGTCAAACCGAGAGCATTCGGTGTCTGGCCGGCCCCGGCCAAAGCGGTCTCCGCCTGCCCGATCTGTGTGGTGCTGGGCGCGAAAGCAATACCCGAACTCCCCAAACGGCTGCGGCTGCCATCGTAGGCAACAAAGAAGAACGTCTTGTTCTTGATGATCGGGCCTCCCAAGCTGCCGCCATATTCATTCCAAATGAAATGCGCCTTCGGAGCCCCGAGGAGATTCTCGAAATAGTTGTGCGCGGTAAGCGAAGCATCGCGATGGAATTCATAGAGCGAACCGTGAAACGCGTTGGTTCCACTTTTGAGGACGATATTGATCGCACCCGCGCCTGCTTCCGTATCCGCAGCACCTTCAGTGACGACGCTCATTTCCTGAATCCCGTCGGGTGGCACCCGCGTGGCCGCGGTGTAGGAATTTCCGCCCTGGTTCATGGCCGGCAATTGCCGGTAGGCATCCATGTTTTGCGAGCCGTCGATATTGAAGCTCACGGAGCGGCTGGGCGCACCATTGATCGCGATCTGGGTAAAGGTGTAGGCCGTGTTGGTGGAGGTGCCCGGCAGGAGAAACGCGAAGCGAGTGTAGTCGTTGTTGCCCATGGGCAATTCGGTTACCTCCTGCGCCGTGATGTTGCCGCCGACGGTATCAGTCTGAGTTTCGAGGATCGGCGCTGCTGCACTCACCTCGACCCGGACCTCGACCCTTCCGGGGACGAGCGTCACGGGGATTTCGTTTACCTGGTTCAAATTCGTGATGATGTTGGTCTGGATGTAGGACTTGAAACCGTCTTTCGTAACGGTCAGTCTGAAGGTTGCCAGCGGCAACTCCTGGAAGCGAAACACGCCGTTGCTGTCGGTTTTCACGGAACGTTCGAGGCCGATCTCGGTCGCGGAAAGCACCACCTGAGCACCCTCGACGGCTCCGCCCGAGCTGTCGAGCACGGTGCCGGTGACGCGGCCGGGAAATATCTGGGCGCGCGAACTTCCCCCAAAAACAAGGACCAAACAAAGAGCAAGCGACATGAAGAGGATTAAGCGCACACGAAACATAGACGCCCCCATAGAGACGATGATTGGCTCTGCCCGGCAGAGCTCTCCTCCGAACTCTGCTGTGAGTTCGCGACTGGAGTCACCCTGCCAAGTATCCGCTGGCCCCAAAGTTTTACACAGAGAAGTGTGACATGTCAAGGAAAATCTTGTGGTATACAATTGATATGCAATACGGGAAGCGGGCAAATTCTGCGATATGCTGCTACCGTACGTCGCCCGCATAATGAAGTGAGAAAGAATGATGAAGAGAGGAGGATGGATGACCAAGCTCAGGAAAGTAAGGCACGTGCAAACCTCGCGACAGCAGCCTGTCAGCGCACCTCGGGCAAGCACGCTGCGGCATGGAATGGCCAAGCCTCCCGAGGACTCACTAAGTGAGCAGGTGTATCAGTCGTTAAAGCGGGACATCGTCACTGGGCTACACCCGCCGGGCGAAGCTCTGAGTGAGAAGGATCTTGCCCGGAGATACAACAGCAGCCGCACGCCGGTGCGCGAGGCCGCGGTCCGGCTCCAACAGGACAACCTGCTAAGAGTGGTCCCCAATCGTGGTTACTTCGTCACCAAGATTTCGGTACAGGATCTGACTCAGCTGTACGAGTACCGGACGGCGGTGGAGTGTGCTTGCGCGGAGCTGGCCGCGGCAAAGGGTATGAATCCCGAACTGATGGATGGGTTGGAGAAATCGGCCCATACGGAATACAAGATCGACGACCGGGAAAGCTACATTCGTTTCATTACGGCAGACACGGCCTTTCACGTCGGCATCGCACAATTGGCGCGAAACCAGTTCCTGCTGCGGGCGGTCGAAACGGTTCGCTGCCAAATGGAACGGATCATGTATGCCGCAATTGACATCGGGTACTACGGAGAACTGCCGGTTCGCGAGCACTGCGAAATTCTGAACGCAATCAACAACCGCGACCCCCAACGAGCACGCCAGCTGATGTATGGCCACATCTTTGGCTCAAGGGACAAGGTTCTTCGGATCGCCGGCGGCGCCCCTGGGCAGTTTTGACGCTCTGCACGCTCTGATCGTTTTCGATCGACGGCGCTGAGCCCGCGGCAACAATCTCGTGCAATTGAGAATGAATGTCATTTCCGAACTAACGGGAATGAAAACCGCGAGCAGCGGGTTCAAAAAGCCAAGAAGCCGCCATTCCTACACCTATGCCGTCCACAGAACCCCTACAGCAAAGGAATGCTGGGCACGCGTCAGGACTTGCGGCGAGACTCCATGGCCGTGGATACGAGGGCGCCGACAAGGGTGGCGGGAAAGAGCTGGCCGACGATGGCTTCAACGATGGTCAGCGCGCGCGCGAACGGATGCACCGGTGTAATACTGCTGCCGACCGTGGTAAGCGTGCCGAAACTGAAATATGTAAGTTTCGACGTGAGTTGATCCAGGTCCGCCGGCGCGGTTACAAAGTCGAAGGCGCCGGGGATAAGTTGCTCAACCAACTGAAAGACGGAAGCCCAAGCCAGGCCGAGAAGAACATACGCGCATAGCCCTCCCTGGATGCGGCTCCAGGTCACGGGGCCCGCACGAAACATGACAAGCAAAACTATGCGGACGTAGAGAAGCAGTGTGACGGTGACGAGAAAGCCTCCCAACTCATGAAGCAAGAGCGTCGGATGGAGACGACCAACCGCCAACACCGCCCCGCAAACCAGGACGATGACGATCACGAAAGCTTTAGCAAGCTGGCTCTGCTCTGTGCTCAGAGCGCCGAAGACCATCAACGTGGCCGTAACCAGCTCGAAGAAAAGTCGGCCGGGAAGGCCTGCCTCGCGCAGGGGTGTTATTACCAGGAGGAGAACAGCCAGGGAGATGGTTATCAGAGTGAGCCCGAGGTCGCCAGACCAGAATTCGCTCATCTGCGCGTCAAGAATAGGCCTTCGAGTTTGATGCGTGTTATTCGTCATGACGAGCATCCACCCTGCGTGTATTGCAAGCTATCTCGAAAACATCCATTAGTTGCAATAAAAGCGACGCTTGTCGATTCGCAGCGCTCTGATCTTAGAATCCAGCGTCGAAGCTGGCAATCCGATCTTGCGCGTCCGTGGTGGTGCCGTTCTACGTGCGTCCGCCGCTTCCCGTAGCTTCCTTCGGCCTCTACTTTGGAACTGGTATCACCGTTGGCGCCACGTTCGGTGGCGGCGGTTGGGGTGGTGGCGGCAGTTCGACCATCATCTACAACCACAACACCTATATCAACAACCACGCCTGGAACAACACGAACTACAACGGCCCGTGCTTCCCGTTCCGGCGTGGATGATTCAGTGATCCAGCGCATTCTGCGGCATAGCACAGTAGCAACGACGCAGAATCACTACATCAAAACCGCATCGCCCGATCCGAATTGCTGCAATGAGACAATTCTCTGAAGCCTTATCGTGCTCCAGACGGCGGAGTCAAGTCCAAAGGCCCTGTGCGCAAAAAGGAGGTGCCTTAAGGTTCTTCCGCGCGCCCAGTATGTTCGCTAGCGTACCGACGGGTTGCGAAGTCGAAGGATAGAATTCGTACCCAAGTTACGTTCTGGTGGGGGAAAAGGCCAAAACTGTCGTGGGTACGCAGGGATGCTGGCCTTCATCCTTAGTAGTGATGGTTGGGACGATTCGCTTAGTTGAACGCTGGCGATAGTCAGACCCGTCAGGGTGCTGTCATGCCCGGCGTCAAGCGAGATGTGCAGCGATAGTCTTGGCCGTCATTTTCAGGATTTGGGGTGTCGTCATGCGCAGGTTAATCCCAGATGCCCGGCGCTATGTGGTAGCGATTCTCGCCGCCCTCGTCGCGCTTGTCGTGCGGGAGATGCTTTCACCGTTCTTCCGAGATCATAACCCCTACCACACAGTCTGGTTGGCTGTCGTCTTCTCGGCTTGGTATTGCGGCGTGGGTCCGTCTATTGTCGGCACGCTGCTGAGCGTCGTTGGGGTCTGGTATTTCTTTCTTCCACCCTTCCATTCGTTCGCGCTCAAAAATCCTGAAGTGGAAATTTCCGGGATCATCGGTTTCATGGTTTTTTCAAGTTTCATCATTGCCCTCGGAGAAGCAAACCGTCGATCCAAGGCACGATCCGAACGGGAAGTTGCCGAGCGCAAGCAAATCGAAGACGAGTTACGCAGAACACAGGCGCAGCTTGAGAGTCGAGTACAGGAACGAACCGCCGAACTGAACAGTGCCTATCAAAGTCTTCGGCAACTGTCAGCCCAACTGCTTCAGTCGCAGGACGAAGAGCGCAGGCGGCTGGCACGGGAACTTCACGACAGCGTGGGACAACTGCTTGCATCTATCAAGATGAACTCCGCTGTATTTCAATCTGTGCAAAGGGATTCTCCGGTCGCAAAGGCTGCCACAGACAATGCGATCCTAATAGATCAAGTCATTTCGGAAATTCGCACCATGTCGCACTTGCTCCATCCTCCGTTGCTGGACGAGATTGGGCTCCCCTCCGCTCTACGTTGGTATGTAGACGGTTTCTCAGAGCGGAGCAAGATCGCGGTAGACGTTGACATTGCGGACGACATTGAACGTCTGGGCAATGATATGGAAATTGCGATTTTTCGAGTCGTGCAGGAGTGTCTGACGAATGTCCATCGCCATTCAGGTAGCCGTAGTGCAGCCTTGCGTTTGGCTCGGGAAGACGGGCACGTTCAATTGGAAATAAAGGACGCAGGCAAAGGCATTCCGTTAGGAAAGCAACTGGCTCTCAGTTCAAAGGGACAACTGGGGGTTGGCTTTCGGGGAATGCGGGAGCGTGTCCACCAGCTAGGCGGTAATTTGGACGTTCGATCCGATAGCATGGGAACGACGATTACCGCAACGCTGCCGATTGGCAAGACAGCAGCCCTTTCGGCTCAAGAGGTTGCTTAATCCTCGCGGGGCTGACGCTCGCACCGATCTCTACGCAGCCTTTCTCCACCGGGAACCCGGCTTCCATCCAGCCCTGCTTTCCTTCGGGATAATGCGCCACGTTCGTGTAGCTCAGCGAGGCCCGTTCACGGGCATATTCGCTGGCGTGTCAATGCGTGCTCGCGCAGTTGGTGACGATTTCCGCATCCTTGATGGGCAACAACTGGGGTGCCGGTTTCTTTGATCTTTTCAGGTGGGATGTTCAAGGCTCCGGGAATATGGGTTTCGCGGTAGTGTTCAGGTGCAAGCGTTTCGATAACCTTTATGCTCTCCTTGCGGTCGAGCTGTGCGTGGCCTTTGATAAGCACAGAAATGCTAGGGACGGGAGCGTCCGCTCCTGCATCACTTTCGCCCGCGCGCAACTTCGTTGTGTCGCGTGCAGGAAAAGTGTACGATGCGCGAGGAGAATTTCGTGGGTTGCCTCCTGCTAATTGTTTTTCTCGCCTTTCCTCGAATTGCACTCGCATTGTTGTTCCTGTTCTCGAATTATTTAGAACGAGCGTACCACGGTCTGATATTGCCCTTGCTCGGATTTTTGTTTTTACCCCTAACCACGCTAGCATATGCGTGGATGGCAAATACACGTCAGCCTATAGCTGGCATTAATTTACTGATTCTGATTGTCACCGTCGTGGTTGATCTCGGCGGCCTTAGTGGCGGCGAATATCATCGACGGAGACGGTGGCAGGATTAGCCAAATTCAGAACCTGGTCGCTTGACCCGGCGGAGGCGGTGCTATCCGATCAGCACTCGGGTCAACCATGTGGCTAACGACGACCCTGAAGGCTCTGCGCCTGTGGAACTCGCACAGATTCAGGATCGGCTCTTTTCGTAGTCAGGATCGCGCAGTATCCTTCGGCAACGACGCACTGGCTGGCTTGGCAAGGGGATGAGCTTTGTTGCTGACCTTCTCGAGCCAAGGCTGGCGCAGTCTCATACGTCCATCGCCATCCCACTTTACAAGCGCTTCGTCTTCATTCGTTTGCTCAACTGTTCCGAATTCTCCGGTCGGCTTTCCAAAATTACCCAAACCCTCCACTCGATCACCGGGATTCAGTTCCGAGTCGGGAGCAGAGGGCTGGACGAGCGGTGGTCTCTTGGCTCGGTCTGAATCAGCGGGTGCTCCAGCATGCGAGAGAGGCGGTTGCGGAGCTTTGCGCAGTTTGGGCGTCAGTTCGTTGATACGGCTCATATTGCATTACCCCAGAGGCTTG
Organism: uncultured Acidobacteriaceae bacterium; assembly: GCA_963779995.1. Lineage (GTDB taxonomy): Bacteria > Acidobacteriota > Terriglobia > Terriglobales > Acidobacteriaceae > Acidiflorens. The sequence continues at coordinate 352,865 of CAVZZY010000010.1, forward strand.
CCTTCGCGTGTTCATTTGCTCGTTAAGCAGAGCATAGGCTTGAGAAGCATGGCTCCGCTGATCCAAACTGCTCGGTCCTGAGACGAATTTGGCAGCAGGCAGCGGTCTAAGATAAGCGCAGACTCCGGAGCGAGGCGCGAGCCGTTGCTCGACTTATGTCGGGCACAATGATCAATTCAAGAACGGTGACCCCCGACAGTTCAACCTGATAGTCCTCGACCTCGCGGATTGCGTTAGGGGGAGTGAAATTCCACTGCTGTCGCACCATTTCTCGGAATGAGCGCCCCCCATCCCCGGACCATCGTAAGACGAACTCTTGGGTACGTTCTATCTCAGTTTCTTCGAAGACGAGCGAGATGCGTTTGAGTCTTTGCGGCTCGTCGAAGATTAGCCGGATGGTTTGAGTACCAGAAGCGGCAGCACGCCAGCCCCGCATTTCTCCTGCGACCAGCGCAGACTCCACCGGATAATCCTTCTCTTCCGATGTGACCTCGACCACGGCCTCACGGTCGAGGTTTAGCCAACCTTCGTCGAGAGCCGGAACGTTTCGCGGATTCGGCGTGATTGGGCGCTTTCGCATAATGCTAGTTTACCTCTGCTGCTGCTCTGGTGATCCAAGTGTGCCTCCAAGCGCCGGCACCGAGACCGTCAATGCAGTTGCGCAAACTGGTCAATATTGACCAGACGGGTTTGCTTCGCACCGAGTATTATTTCGGCTAAAGTCGGACTTTCGAGCGGGGGCGTCCATGCCTACTAATCAAGAAGAATCGTGGGATAAGGTCGTCTCACCGGAACCCGGCATTCAGGACAAACCACACCGTTCTGTCGCCGAGACAGCAGCGCAGTGGACTGAAAGCATCCCGGCGACAGAAGCAAAAGCTGCGGATCAATTCCGCTTTCGCATCTTAGTGGTAGACGATCAATATTCAATACGCGAAACGGCGCGGCAGATTTTGGAAAGTGGGGGTTATGAGGTTCTCACGGCGGCGGACGGGCTGGATGGCTTACACGCGCTCAGCCAGTCGCTCCCTGATTTAATTATTTCCGATTTGAATATGCCTCGGATGTCAGGATTTGAATTTCTGGCGGTAATACGAGAGCGATTTCCCCACATCGCTACCATCGCTCTGAGCGGAGAGTACATTACAAACGGAAATCCATCCGGAGTTGTTGCAGACGCTTTCTTTCAAAAAGGACACTACACTCCCAAGGAGCTTTGCGGCGAAGTCGCGAAGCTTCTGGCTGTTTCTCCGATCCGCTCGGAAAGTAAGAAGAGTGAGATTGCCCCACTCTTCGTGCCGAGAGACAACGCCGGATGTCTGATAATTGTGTGTCCCAAATGCTTGCGGGCCAGTAGACTGGAAGCGATGAGTCTGAACGGTGGGTTGCACGAAACAACGTGCCCGTCCTGCGGCACGCCTGTGAAATTTGAAATCAATCACGAGATTGAGCCGCTGATGAGGCGTAACCACGCCTGAGCGAGGAGCGGTTCCACTCTACCGACTATCTTGCTCTGGGCAGTGCTTCTCCGGTTCATAGATCGGATTGGGGGTGATGAGTTTGGCAGAAGTTCGGCTGCAAGAAGGCGAGTCAATAGAAAACGCCCTCCGTCGCTTTAAGCGAAAGGTTCAGACGGAAGACATTATTAAGGAAGTGAAGCGCCACTCCTACTACCTGAAGCCGGGAGCTAAGCGGAGGGTAAAGCAAGCTTTGGCGCAACAGCGTGCCCGAAAGAAAATTCGCAAAGAGGCACTAAGTTCGAATCGTTAGGGCCGCTGCTGCCGAGCAGCGGCCTTTGTACGCACAAGGTCAACTCGCGCTCTACACAACCTTGTACAGGTAAATCGCGAGGACCGGCCCCACTCCCGTCTGCACGTCGGCGAGGAGGAAATTGAGCCAATCGGGGCCAAGCAGTGTTCGCCGCGAAGGGGACGTGTTGGTCTCGATGGAGGCGTCAGGCTCGGGCGCTCTCGTAATCAGGAATCTCCTTTTTGTTCTCGCCTTGCGGAAGAATCAACGATCTATTTAACCCACACCAGCCACGCCCATCCCACGATCAACGTCATCACCGTAATCGGCAGCCCAACGCGGAAATAATCCCAGAACCCGATCTTCACCCCTGGCTTGGCGCTCTCGACCACAATGATGTTCGCCACGCTCCCCGTAATCGTCAGATTCCCCGCCAGCGTCGAAGCCATCGCCAGTATCAGCCACGCCGTATGCGGATTCGCAAAGTTCGGTGCCAGCGATTTCAAGAGCATCACCGCCGGTACATTGCTCACAATATTGCTCAGCAACGACACGGCAACCGTGAAGACCCCCAGATTGTGAAGATTCCAATGCTCTGCGACCATCAGAAACTCCCCGATTATTCCGGCATTTTGCGCTCCGCCCACAATCAAAAACAGCCCGACAAAGAACACCAGAAGACCCCAGTCCACTTCCTCGTAGAGCTTTCGCGGCTCGATCGTTCGGGTAATCAGCAGCACCGCCGCGCCCAAAGCCGCCGCCATCGCTGGAGGCACACCTACAAAAAACGCGATGACGACTGCGGTTACCACCATCGCCGGTTTCGTGAGCCGCGAAAGATCGAGCGGCGGCAGCGGAATCCCGTCGTTCACCAGTTCCGCATGCTTCACCTTCCGCATAAGCATCCAGTGCAGCACCATCCAATCCAGGAACAAGCCCACCACCGCCACCGGACCAAGATGCAGGAGGAAGTCACGATACGAGATGTGGGAAAAAGACCCGATCAGCATGTTCTGCGGATTCCCCGTGATACTCGTCACGCTGCCAATATTCGATGCCGTCGCCACCGCCAACAGATACGGCACTGGTTCCAGTCGCAGCCTGCGCGTGATGCTCAGCACGAACGGCACCATCACCAGGCAAACAATATCGTTTACGAAAAATGCGGAAAGCACTCCCGACGTAAAGACAACCGCAGGCAACAGCCGCGACGGCTTCAGTCGCCGCAGCACCATCTCCGCATTCCACTCGAAGAATCCCACCAGATGAAGATTGCCAACAATCAGCATCATCGAGAACAACAGCACCAGCGTGGGGAAATCGACAAAACGCAGCGCGTCGGCCGGCTGCACAACCCGGAACGCCACCATGCCCACAGCGCCGATAATCGCCGCGCCCGCACGGTCGATTTTGAGTCCGGGAAATTTTCCCAGCGCAAAGACCAGATAACTCGCCAGAAAGATGGCGTAGGCGGCCAGAGTTTGGACGTCGAAAACTGTCGTCGGCGAAAGATGAACCATGTTGTTCGCAGCCGCCTTTGTGCAGGCGCACTCATGGTAGCAAAAATGATTCCGACACTCCGATGCAGAGCGCCTCTGCACCTACATGGCTGACGATTGCCCTCTCCGACCTCAACTGTCCGGGCTTCGGCATCCTTACACACGTAGGTCGAAAGTCAGGCAGGCTCTACTGGACGCCAGTGAATGTTTTTCGAGCGCCGGAGGGATTCCTGATTGCGCTCACCTGCGGACGCGATAGCGATTGGGTCAAGAATGTGCTAGCCGCTGGGGGGTGCAAGCTTGAGACTCGCCACGTGCGGTACTTACTTTCCGCACCAACCATCGTCCATGACCCCACTCGGCGACGATTCCCGCTTTTCGTGCGTATAGTCCTCGGGGTCATTGGTGCGAATGATTACATGCAGCTTTCAACTTCTCACGCAAACGGTGTTGCGTCCTAAATCAAGATCGGCTCTGGTTGGCGTGCGGTGCACACTCAGAGTCGCGGATCGCGGTTCTCGACAGTGGCACAGACGAGTTCGAGAAGTTCTGCGACAACCTTATCGGGGAGTTGGTCATGAGTCAGGCTCTCGCACAAGGCGACGAGATCGACCACCCGTGCGAGTTTGCGCCAGTTCTCGGGGAGTGAGCCGCCAGCGTTCGAATAACCCGCAGAGAAGCGGGGGCTCGGCGGTGGGGCGCAAAGCCTGTTCGTAACGCAGGAGGTGTCCAAGGTCGACAGGGGGGGGACCACTAACCGCGAACTCGCAGTCAACAACAGCGGCCACACTCCATCGTCCTCCAATATTCCTAACCAGCGGGTTCCGTTTGCCGAAGTCGCCATCGTCGTCCGTAACCTGTTGCTCTTCAAAGGCTGACATCAGCAACGCTCATTCTGACATTCGTCGGTGTGGGCGCGGCGCAAGTGGTCAACAAAACGACCACTCGCAGCAACACTCAACACAACATAACAGCTACTCCTCCTACCCGAGGCAACGATCCACAACAACAAACCACATGCGGTCAATTACAACTCTTCAAAGTCCAACAGTGGGAATAAGACCGTGACGCCGGGAAAGCTGCTCTTAACCGGGTTGGGCTCAAGCCTGAGGGCTAGTGATGGTTCCTGGGTTTCAAGCTGATCGCTACCTTTATCACTGCGCCATCCACAGGATCAATCTCGAACACTGCCTTGCTGGTGTAGCGTGTGCTGTCCACTCGGTATGTGAAAACGCTATACCGCTGAGAAATGTTGGTGTCATACGGGGTACCGTACTTGGCCTGCACCTGCGCAGCGGTGTAGATGTGGTCGGCAAACTCAAGGATGAGGTAGACGTCTCCGTGCTTCTCGCTTTTGAGAGCCGCAACTTCGGAGAAAGGAAAAGGCTGGTGCGCCAGTGGGTAGTCGACGATTGCCGTCTTGTGCTGACGGAAAATCCCTTCCTGTACGATCTCGTCAATCCTTTTGCTCACTTCCTCCTCCAGCATAAAGCCGTCGCCCTTTGCGGTGCACGGGTTCTTGTCCGGCTTGCATTCCGCCCGAACCTCGTTCGCGACATAGGCGCGAAGCACCCTAGAGTTTTCCAGCACCGCCTTGATGCCTTGCTCTCCGGTCAGAGCGGCGGCCACGAAAAGATAGGGAACCGTCTCGCGCCAGTCGAAGTCGTCGGCAGAGAACTCAGCCTGACTGGTGCCGGGGGGCCGGATGCTGTCGTCCGATGCGCTCGACAACGATAGAGCGAAAACGGAGAGCAACAACGACAACACAACCAAGAGAGTTGACGGTTTCATGTCCTTGAGCAAGGCTGAGATCATAGCGGATGCGAAAAAAAACAGCTAGCCACTCGCCATCGCCTCGAAACTTCGCGCGCGGCGGCGCTACACCTTCTGCGCTTAGAACGTCATGATGGCAAAAGCAGAATGTATAGAAGCCTAGAGAACTTCAATCTTAATGGCTGCAAGGGCGGCAGGGCGATGAACATCAAACAACTCGATGGTTTTCTTCGCCGCCCTCTTCGCGGGATCGGAGATCGTGATGCCGGGCGAATATTACCGGCGAGATGGCGACACCATGAGTTCGGCAGCCGGGTATTGTCCTAAATTTGAAGTTTCCCTTCCCAATGGAATGTGGATGCCCTCAGATTCAGATACTCCACTTAGCGCCAGCCGACTGAGAGAGAGGCGATCAAGGCGCCAGGATAGGATTTGTCCTCGTGAGCGAGCATCAAACTGAAACTGCTGTGATAAAGGTTGCCGTTGTCGCTCGAAACCTTCTCTAACAGCATCTGGTGTGCGGAAGTGCGATCCCATTGTTCGGTGTAGCGTTTGTGATGCTCTTCGAAGGGGGTGCCCAGCGCATGAAAGAGGGTTGTAATCGCGTGATGTTGGGTGTCTCCAAAGGCGAGCCCAAGGGGATGTCGGGGCCGGCGTCTTTCCAGAGGGTGACAACTGCCTCTCTGAGGCGCGGGGCAGGTCAAGTGGAAAGCGCTCGAGGGAATCGTCTCCCTGAAGGATCAAACTCCCGCTGTCGTCGAGCGCGCCAAGCCTCTCTGTTTAGTTTGTCTGGAGTTTCGCCGGTTGGACTCGATGAAGACGCCTACACTCTCTGCAGGCATGGGTTCCGCAAACAAGTATCCCTGGGCCGACCCGCAACCGGCCGACACCAACAGTTTGCGTTGGTTAGTTGTTTCCACCCCTTCTGCGACCACTTTAAGTTCTAGATTATGCGCCAGCCCGACGATTGTCTTAACGATGGCATAGTTTTCGGCATCCATCGTCTTAACGAACGACTGATCGATTTTCAGGGTGTCGACTGGAAAACGACGGAGATAGCTCAGAGAGGAATATCCTGTACCAAAATCGTCGATACTCAGCTTCACACCTAAAGCGCGTAGCTGCGACATTGTTTGCAAGGTCGCCGCAACGTCGTTCATGGCCAAGCTCTCAGTGAGCTCGAGGGTCAAGCACTGCGGATCAATTGCACTTTCTTCCAGTGCATCTTTGACGTGCCCAACCAGACCGGCGTGCGAGAAATGCTTGGAACTGATGTTGATGCTGACATAGAACGCCGGGTCAGCCGGATAGCGCCGTCGCCAACTCGCCGCCTCTAAACACGCCTTCTTTAAAACCCAGACGCTAATAGGAACAATCAGGCCGCACTGTTCTGCTACCGGGACAAAAGTGCTCGGTGGTATCGAATTCGATCCCGAGGGCTGCCACCGCAAGAGTGCCTCGAAGCCCTGTAATGCCCCGGTATCTACCGCAACGATTGGCTGGTAGTGAAGTGTCAGTTCTTCATTCTCGAGAGCGTATCTCAGCTTGGCTTCGAGAAGAAGTCGACTCATGACTTGCTCATGCATCGTGCGGTCAAAGAGCTCAATGCAAGCCTTGCCTTGGCTTTTCGCACGATACATAGCGATATCGGCATTCTGAAGCACCGCCTCCGCACGTGTCTCTGGTGTAGTCAACGCGATGCCAATTGACGCGCTCTTGAAGACCTCAAGTCCCTCCAGTAGGAACGGTTGCGTAAATGAAGACTGGATTCTCTCGGCTACACGGATGGCATCGCTCGGGTCGGTCACGTCCTCCACTAGAACCGTAAACTCATCCCCGCCCATCCTGGCGATTGTGCAGTCGCTGCGCATACATGCCCGCAGTCGGTCGCTTACTTCTTTGATTAGAGCATCCCCGGTTGCGTGGCCATAACAGTCATTCACGACCTTAAAGTCATCGATATCAATGAAAAGGACGGCTACGGCCTGCTGTGGATGTCTTTTTATCCGATCCACGACGCTTTCTAAACGTCCCAAAAACAAGGCCCGGTTTGGAAGGCCGGTGAGCACATCGTGAGTAGCGCTGAAAAGCAATTCTTCCTGAGCATGTTTCCGTTCGGTTATCTCTCGGGCATTGTAGACAATGCCGCCGATATTTTTGTACTGAATCAAGTTCCGAACCACACACTCGAAATAGAGCCAGCTTCCTTCGGCATGTCTTAGCCGGAACTCAACGATCGGATTCTGGTGATACGCTACCGATTGTGGCCCCTTGCTCATGGTCTTCGCGGAATCGTCCGGATGTACCAGGTCGATCATGTTCGTTCCCACGAGACTATCTCCATGCACCGCTAGAACTGTATGAACGGAAGGACTAGCGTACTTGATTTGGCCGGAGGGATCGGCGATAAGAATGATGTCGGTGGACTGCTCGGTGAGAGCGCGGAAGCGCTCTTCGCTCTCGCGGAGGGCGTGACGTTCGGTTTCTTGCAACTGAGCGAGGTGCTCTTGTCTTTTGAGCCGGAGAAAAAGTATCAAAATGGCGGTCGCCGCCAATATTGCGGCCGCTAGCAATTCGTTTCTCGCTCTCAACGCAACACCTTGGGTCCATTTGTCTTCGGCTTCAATGGCCATCTGCACTTGCTGCTGCATCAAGTCGAACTGTGGGCTGACCTCCTGGAAATCGACCTGCTTGGCCTGGTCAAAGTCCCCAACTTGCATCAGGATCCATTGCCGGCCGGCCGACATAGTGTAGTTGTCTAACGCGGGCCAGACTTTCTCTAGGGCAGAGGTGTGATAAGCATGAAGGCGTGCCGCCAGCACTGCTTTAGTTAGTGCCTGTTTTGCCGCCCGCATCTCGGTGTCCGCTTCGGGGGTCAGGTTCTGCTCTTGCAAGGCTGTCCAGGTGAGATTGTTGATCTCTCGCGTAAGAACGGCAATTTGATTGAGAACTATGTGGCCAGAGCGGGCTTCGTCGACCTGATTTCTTTGATACCAAGAGAGAGCCGCCAAGACGGCGATGGCCGTCGCGAGAAAACCAAATACAAAGGCCAATTTCGGACGTGCCACTGGACTCCCACATCGCGGCTTACGGGTTCTCCGCGTAGCCCGGACCATTCGGGTCATGAAGAACCGAACAGATCTCTTCGCAAGTGCGTCTGTGCAAGAATAGGGGATCGACTGATCCACCTTACGCAAGTGCCACATACTACTATCGAGGATCAGGTCCGGTTTGGCACGTCCAGATGAGCGCGCCACATTACGAAAGTGCTTGTAGTTTTGAGAGCAGAAGTGTCACGCCGTGACCGTTTGTGACGAATGAAAACGTCTATTCCCGAAGTCGTGGTGCGGTCTCCCTTTTCCTTCTTCTACGGACTGGGCATAGCTGCCGATTAGGACGCGCTGTTGAAAGATGGCAGCAAGATTTCGTTCGCCTCATCGAGGCTGGCGAACTCGCAAGCATCCGACATCTCGCCGCCGAAGACCTCCCGGTTGTATTCGCTCGGCATCACGGTTTCCGGGCCTGCGATGAGCGCGGCGAAGAACCCGTCGAGTGCCTCGACGTTCATCGCCCTGCCGCCCTTGCAGCTTTTGAGGAAGTCGCCGAGGCGGTCGAGTTCGGCGTCCGTCAGCGGCTCGTTTTGGGTGAACATCTTCATGGGAAACCATCCGCAGGAGGCAGCTTTTGTTTCCGCGAGCATTCTACGCGGCATTCGCTCTCGCGAGCAGAAGACAGCACTCGTCCGGTTGCGATTCATTAGGGCCGAGCCCAGTTAGTGAGTGACGTGGCGATCTTACCCGAACAGCACCGTACAATGACAACGGTGGAGAGACGGAATGCTGATGGTCTTCTTGCGCGGAGTGCCCCTCGTCGTGATTGGTATCTACCTAATTGCGCTACTCGTGGCGGTCTTTTTCTCCGAACCACTGATTTTTCAGCCACAACAGGCTGGATATCGGGATAACGCTGCGATCCTGAAACTCACGAGTTCGGATGGAGCGAAGATATCGGCAACATACCTGCCGAATCCAGACGCAACGTTTACGGTTCTCTTTAGCCACGGAAATGCCGAAGACATCGGTGACGATGAGCCTCTTTTGGAACGAATAAGGGCCGCTGGATTTGCGGTCTTGGCGTATGACTATCAGGGCTACGGCACGAGTGAGGGTAAGCCCACCGAACGCCACGCTTACGACGATGAAGATGCGGCTTACAACTTTCTGGTGCAAACCATGCATATCCAGCCGACCAAGATCATTGCATTTGGACGCTCGGTGGGGAGCGGTCCGGCAGCCGACTTGGCCTCCCGCCGCCCGGTTGCAGGACTGATTCTTGAAAGCGCATTTACAAGCGCCTTCCGGGTGATGACCAGAGTCTCAGTCTTCCCTTTCGACAGATTCGACAATTTGCAGAAGATCAAGAAAATACATTGTCCGATATTAGTCATCCATGGAACACAAGACTCAGTGATCAATGTTGTTCACGGAAGGGAACTCTTTGCCGCCGCGAACGAACCGAAACAAGCCCTTTGGGTGGAAGGGGCGAATCACAACGACGTGGCGTTCGTAGGGGGAGCCCAATACTCCGATGCACTGAAAGCGTTCGCGATTTTGATTCAGCGCTACCAGCCAGAGAATGGATCGCAAAGACTCTGATCGTTTGGGTGGTTGCAGTTCCGCCCCCCCGTTATTTGATGAAATCACGGTGTCGCTCATGAGCATCGCAGGCTGGCAAGCAGCCCGAATGTAGCCTCTGCGGTCGGTCATTATGGACGGCGATGCCCAGTGCCTTCTTCTACCCGACTAGACGAGCAGCCGCTTGCCCCGCGTGATGCCCTAAAAAGATGCATTCAACCCGAAGGGGCACATCAAGGCAGCTATCTCTCGAAACGGTTCACGCGCTTAGGGTCGTACTCGAAATCTACAAGACCATCGCGGTAGTCCAACTTCAACTCAAGCAGCCTGAGCATTGCAAATCCCAGAAAACCAGAAACCTCCGTCCCCGTGTGGCGGCTCACGGTGGAGAGGTCTAGCGTGATGATGCCTTGGTTCGACTGACGATAATGCCCGAAACTCAAAGTCGCCTTCTTCGCACTATAGACCTTACTCACCTCGCCGTTCAGTCCACTCACACGGTCGCGGTAGTCGGAACTTACGTTGCCGACCACCCGCCCAGCACGCAGCGAGAGAATATTGCTGAACGCACCCGTGTCGAGCCCGAACAGCATGGGTTTAGAATCGTTGACGCTTGTCGGCACCAAGATGGCATGACCAAAGCGGAAGACTTTCGTCCAGTTGACCATCTCAGGTGCAACGTAACGATCTCTAGGCAGACGACGAGGGGTCTCGGAACCGGGCGCGGAGGATTTCTGCTCCTTTGAAGTCGGTTCGGTCGCGCTGTCTTCCTTCTGCTCCGCATTCGCTTGCTCCTCCCCTTCGCTGTTCAGCGATTTCGGAGCCACTGTGTCTTCCGGGCGCTTCGGCAGCGGAGACAGTTTGAGCCGCTCTCCCGGAAGGTCGAGGTCAATAAGATAACCCCCAAACACGTCGGCACCGATCAACCCCTCTTCATCTGTCAACGAGCGCTGATCACTTACGGCGACCACGCAGTCTTGGAACTCCAGTTCGCCGATTCGGATGTGCTCCACTACCGCCGTGTAACCGCCTTGCAGCCCCTTGTCGCCGATGCCTCCGTAGTGCACGGCGGAAACGCGAGTCAAGCCCGCCTTTTCCGCGACCTTGCGGCTCACCATGATCCCACCTGCTCCCGTGTCAAGCAGGAGGTGGACATTCCGGTCATTGAGCTTTACCGACAGGCCTATGCCACGTATGCGCCGTCCGTCCTCTGCATACACGGTCTCCAGCTTCGTCTCGGTTTGCTCCACCTTGCTGACCAGCCTGCACGCATGAACGGGTTTGTCGGCTGTCGCCCTCAGGAACTCCAAATACTCGGTCATCCGCTTTGTTTCTTCTTCATCATCGGGATGGGAGCCAGCGAGATACGCTTCCAATGCCGCCAGTCTTTCTTTTCGCGGAAGCATGCCCAGCCACGCCCTTTGTACCTCGATATCATTAGGGGCGCTTTCGTGCGCGATCTGCAACTCGCCATAGGCTGTGCGGTACATGGAGTAGGAGCGGTATAACCGTGCCAGTCCGAGATAAGCATGCACTTCCTTTCGGTCGAGCTTCTTTGCCGCGAGGTAAGACAACTCGGCATCTGACATCTCAGCGCGACGAAACTGGACATCGCCCTTCGCCGCCAGCAACGCCGCCGAATTGGACTGCGCGGTCAATGCGGTGTTCACCGCGTCCAACGCTTCATCAATCTTCTGCTGCCGTAACATCGCCCGAACGAGCCCAACTTGGGCAGGCACCAACTTCGAGTCGGTGTTGAGTAGTGCCCGATAGCTCGCCTCGGCTTCCGCGAACTTGCCCGCTCGATAAAGCTGGTCAGCAGCCGCAAGTTCTGGGCGGATAGCTGGAGCCTTGGTGTCGTCACCAGATACTATGGGTTGCAAGAAGAGCATTAGGGCGGCGACGATGGCTGAGCGCAGGAAAAAGAACATGAGATGAAGCACTAGGGGTGGACGGAGCAGCGTAGCACGATTTCGCAACGGTGCGAAGCCGCCCAACGCGCTCGTCCACAATGCCTCAGGGTGCCCCTTATTATTCTTACGAGCATACGCAGAAGCCGCTGTCATCGCGGTGGAAAAGCGCTCCGGTTGCGGCTGACACCCGCTAGCGTTCATACTCCGACCATGACACTCAAAAATGCGGCGCTGCTGGCTTTGGTCGGGACGATATTGATGACGGTTTTTTTGGTGTGGAATTTCGTCTTCACCTTTCTGAACGTCCTGCGGGACTTGGTTCCTGCGGTCTCGCTGTTCTCGTCGCTCATTTATGCGTTTGGCGCATTCAGCGTAATGGTGTTCTTTTTCGTGTTCCACAGAGCGCAGAAGGCGTGATTTTGGCGGACGTCATTTTTTCCCACGGACGGCTGTGCCTTGGGTGAACCGTCAGGGAGATATGCGACCATTTGTCTGCCCAGAGCGGGTTCAGGGTCGGCTGGGGCGTTCATCGAGCCCGATGGTTTGTAGGAGTTGCGGGCTTTATTGGCCAATTGCAAGGGCAATCTGAGCGGGGGTCGGCTCTGAGTGAGAGCCATTTTTTAGTCGCCCCGCAGGGTGCGCCGAGAAAAGCGCAGCAGTCCCCGATGGCTTCAGGCAATCTTCTTCTGCTGCGCCAGCGAAACAGGCGCACTTGCTACAACTTCTCCGGGCTTGGAATCGAAGCTCCCATTGTTAGGCGAGGATGGCTGCGTCCGCCAGTTCAACTCTTCCAGCCGCTTTCGCATCTCCACCCCAGACGTTTCACGAGCATTACTACATTCGCAGTCTGGGCTGTGGAGTTTCACGAGGGACAACAGGTAGCACTTCCAACCTAGCTGGTTCACGACCCACCTCAGAATTCGGGTCAATCGCCTCAAAGCGTGCGGCAGCAGCCTCAAGTGGCGGGAACTGCTCTTCAAAGAGGCGAGAAGCATTATGCCACACGATGCGGGCGTCGTTTCATTTGAAATTTCGATGCGCGGAGGTCGCCACGGGCTACAGCGTAATTGCACTCATTGGCCCGTCGTCAGGGATTCTACGAAGTGCTGGCAAAGGGAGGTTTCCACCTGGTAGTGATTGCAGAGGGCCGAGGCGACCAGATAGAGTTTGAGAATTCCTTCCACCTTGGGATACCCTTCGCGCTCCCAGCGCTCTACATCCCGCTTCTTGGCCCAGAGAGTGACGGCGATCCACTTTTCCGTCTGGGCCTCCGGCGCAAAGAGTAGGAACTCCATAAATCCCTGCTGCTTCTTCAGGATCGGCAGAACCTCCCTGCGGAGAACGTTCACGATGTCGTCTTTCATTTCTGGCTTCGGAGTAAATTCAACGATGCGGCCAAACATGATGAATCTCCTTTGCTTTTTGATTGGGGCGACCCGCAAGCTGACACGTCCGCGAGAGGAGTGCTTGCGGTGCCAGACTATGCCGTCACGGCTCCCCGACCCACGTCACGCTACACAGACATCTTGCCTAGAATCCTAGAATGTGCCAAGTCTCTCAAACCAGCTTAAAGTTAACACCGCGCAGACGGTTCGCCGGACATGCCGGTTTAGATCCATTGCTTTCGCAGCAGCCACACTTTGATGATCTGTGTAAGGCCCATGTAGCTGAGCAGCGTGAGCATAAGGATTGGCCAGTACAGCCGCGGCAGGTGCGTGAAGCCCAGGGCAGAGGCCAAAGGGGAATACGGCAGCCACACGCCAAAAGCCATGATTGATAGTGTTGTAGCTATTAGCGCCCAACTCGCTCGGCTCTGCAGGAACGGAATCTTATTTGTGCGAATGACGTGGATGATGAGCGTCTGCGTCATCAAGGACTCGACGAACCAACCGGTCTGAAAGAGCGACGCTCGGGATGGATCCCAGCAGTTGAAGAGGTAGAGCATGACGAAGAAGGTCGTATAGTCGAAAATCGAGCTGATAGGGCCGATAAAGAGAATGAACCGTTTGATTTCCCCGATGTTCCAGGGCCGCGGACTAGCTACTTGCTCTTCGTCCACGGCGTCCGCTGGAATCGGCACCTGCGAGAAGTCATAGAGTAAGTTGTTCGTCAACACCTGAATCGGTGCCATCGGCAGGAAAGGAAGGAAGGCGCTCGCTCCCAGCACGCTGAACATGTTCCCGAAGTTGGAACTCGCTCCCATCCGAATGTACTTAACGATGTTCGCGAAGACCTTGCGGCCTTCAATCACGCCTCCTTCCAGCACGATGAGGTCCTTCTCAAGCAAGATCAAATCAGCGGACTCCTTGGCGATGTCCGTCGCGGTGTCAACCGAGATGCCGACGTCGGCCGCTCGCAAGGCGGGGGCGTCGTTGATTCCGTCGCCCAAGAATCCGACAACGTGACCCTTGCCCCGGAGGACACGGATGACCCGCTCTTTATCCGCGGGAGAAAGGCGGGCGAACAGCGTCGCCTTCGCCGCGGCCTCGGCCAGTTCGGCGTCGGACATTTTCTCCACGTCGTCGCCGAGCAGCATGGGGTCGGCTAAGAGGCCAACGTCCTTGCACACCTTGCGGCTGATAAGGTGGTTGTCGCCGGTGAGGATTTTTACGGCCACACCATGCTTGGCCAGGGCCGCGAGGGCGCGGGCGGCGGTGTCCTTGGGTGGGTCCAGGAACGCGACGTAGCCTCTCAGTACGAGTTCGCTCTCGTCTGCCTTCGCGCAGATTTGCTTCCCGGGGAGTTCCTTTGAGGCAACTGCCAGCACGCGGAAGCCGTCGTTGCTGAGGCTGTCGTACTCTGCTTTCAGCCCGACCATCAGATCGGGTTCCATTGCGGACAACTTGCCATCGAGTTCAAACTGCGAGCAGCGGTGAAAGACGTCCTCTGGAGCCCCCTTGGTGAGCAGGATCGCCTTGCCTTCGGCGTCCGCCACTAGGACCGACATCATGCGTCGCGTGAAGTCGAACGGGAGCTCATCCAGCTTCTTATACTTCTCGACCACCGCTTTCCCGTGGAAGTCGGCGCTATCCAGAATCGCCCGGTCGAGCAGGTTCCTGAGGCCTGTCTGGAAGTAGCTGATCAGGTATCCGGCCAGGAGCACGTCCTCGGTTTCGCGCCCAGCGACGTTGCAATGCCGCATGAGGACGACGCGGTCCTCGGTGAGCGTACCCGTCTTATCGGTGCACAACACGTCCATCGCCCCGAAGTTCTGGATGGAGTTAAGCCGCTTGACGATTACCTTCTTGCGGCTCATGGCGAGCGCGCCATTGGAGAGGCAGACGGAAACGATCATCGGCAGCATCTCGGGAGTGAGCCCTACGGCTACGGCCAGTGCGAAGAAGAAGGCTCCCTTCCAATCGTGCTTGGTGAAACCGTTGATGAAGAAAACCAGAGGCACCATCACAGCCATGAATTGCATCATGAGCCATGTGAAGCGGTTGAGACCCTGATCGAAGCTCGTCAGCGCTCGTTCCCCGGTGATCGAACTGGCCATACTGCCCAGGTAGGTTTGTACGCCCGTCGTCACCACGACTGCTGTTGCCGTGCCGCTCTCCACGCTCGTCCCCATAAAGCATGTGTTCTTGAGTTCAGTGGGTGAGGTTCCTTTTTCGGTTTCGGGATCGTGGAACTTCTCGACCGGCAGCGACTCACCTGTGAGGCTGCCTTGGCTCACAAAGACGTCTTTCGAGGACAGCAGCCGCACGTCGCCGGGAATCATATCGCCGGCTGCCAGTCTGACGATGTCACCCGGCACCAGGTCCCGGAGTGGTATCTCCCTCGCCACGCCGTCCCGAACCACCGTCGCGGTCACATGGATCATGGCCTTCAGTTTCTCTGCGGCGGAGTCCGCCCGGGCTTCCTGCCAGAAACGGAGTCCCACACTCAGCGCTACCATACCCAACATCACAGAGCCGGCGCGTGCGTCGCCCGTAAGAAACGAAATTGCCGACAGAGTCGAAAGCAGGATTACCAGTGGGTTGCGGATGATTTTCAGAACGCGGATGGGCCAGCCTTGCTTCCGCTCTTGTGCGATCTCATTTGGACCCGTCGTGCGTGCCCGTTCCTCGGCCTCAGCTTGCGTCAGACCATTGAGAGACGTTCGCAAGTCCCGGAGCAACTCTTCGCCGTCCTTACGGGCGGCATCGAGGACAGCGGGCGAAACACGAATATTCTGGCTCTTCGTCTTCGTTAGGATCGGGCGCTCGTTCGGGCTGGCAGAGGGCGGTGCAAGCTTAGAATCTGCCGTTCCAGCGGCGACCAAAGCTCCTGTCGCATTATCCGCATTCGGTGTTGTCATCGTTTCCTGAATCGGCTTACGGGGGATCTTTCAAGCCATGGAATTACCCGACCGCTTTTCCGTTGCTGCCAGAACTGACTGCGACTTTCTTGATGAACCATTCCTGACTGTTCACGCTGCGGGCATTGTCGCGATTGGAAGGCCGATCATAGGTTCCGTCGGGTTTCATATGGCGGGCTTTGACCACGTCGGCAAGGTAGATGGCGAGCACCTCATCATGGAGGAACCGCACCAGCTTGGGGTCGCGCACCGGAAAGTCAACTTCCACCCTGCGATTAAGGTTGCGCGGCATCATGTCGGCGCTGCCCAGGTAAATCTCCTCTTGTCCAGCGTTGCGGAAATAGAAAATGCGGCTGTGCTCAAGGAATCGTCCCACGATACTTGTGACCCTGATGTTTTCGCTGATACCAGCTATCCCGGGACGCAAACAACAGATCCCGCGCACCAGAAGATCCACCTGGACGCCGGCTTGTGAGGCCTCGTAAAAGAGTCGAATCATCGGCTTATCTACCAGGGCGTTCATCTTGAAGATAAGCCGGCCTCGCTCGCCGTTGCGCTGATGCTCGATCTCGCGGCGGATGAGCCGCTCAAAGTTTTGCCTCATGTCCACCGGGGCTACCAGCAACTTCCGATAGTCGACCTTGGCGGAATAACCCGTTAAGTAATTAAACAAATCGGTACAGTCCGCACCGATCGCTTCATCACAGGTGAACATTCCAATATCGGTATAGAGCTGAGCGGTAACGCTGTTGTAGTTGCCGGTGGAAAGATGCACATAGCGGCGGATGGCATCGCCCTCGCGCCGCACTACCAAAGCGGTTTTACAGTGCACTTTCAGGCCCGGCAGACCGTAGACAACATGCACTCCGTCGCGCTCCAGAGCGCGGGCCCACTCAATATTGCTCTCTTCGTCAAAACGAGCCTTGAGTTCCACCAACGCGGCAACCTGCTTCCCCTCGCCGGCGGCATCCAGCAGTGCCTCTACCACCGGAGAGTTACGGCCCACGCGGTAGAGGGTAACTTTGATGGCCAAAACCGCCGGGTCACGGGCCGCTTGCTGGAGAAACGTCACCACCGGTTGAAAGGAATCGAACGGGTGGTGCAGAAGAACGTCTTGGCGCCGGATGGCGGCAAACATGTCTTCGCCGTCTTCCTCAGGCTGCAGTGCAGCCGGGACCGCCGGGAGGAAAGGCTTATCCCTCAACTCAGGACGCTCGACCGCCGAAAGATGTCTCAGGCGCGACAAGGCAATAGGCCGCCCCACTTGGTAAACATCATCGGGATCGACTTCGAGGTTCTTCTGCAGGATTTCCAGAACGGCCGGTGGCATGTCATCGTTCACTTCCAGCCGGATCACGTCCGCAAAACGCCGCTGCCAGACACCCTCTTCAACCGACTCCAGAAGATCGCCGGCCTCAAGTTCCTGGATGGCGCTGTCCGCATCCCGAGTTACGTGGAAAGGATGGGCTTCAATGATTTGCATTCCTGGAAACAGGTTTTGCAGATTGGCCACGATGACCTGCTCCAACCACACCAGGTTCTGTGGCGCAGGCGCTTTCTTTTTCTTAGTCACGCCTTCTTTGGCTACCGGAGTTATCGGTACGAGCTGCGGCAGGATATCGGGCACTTTGACCCGGGCGAAATGTTCAACGTCCTGCTGATCGCGGATCAGCACGGCCAGGTTCAAGCTGAGGTTTGAGATGTGCGGAAAAGGTCTGCCAGGATCGAATGCCAAGGGAGTTAGCGTAGGAAAGACTGTTTCGGAAAAATACTTGTTAACGTTCGTCCGCTGTACCGATGTCAGCTGAGAATAATCCACGACGCACAAACCAGCCTTCTTAAGGGCCGGGAAGAGTTGCCGGCGCAAACACTCGTGTGCGGCTTTGAACAGATCCGAAGCCTTTTCACGGATCGCGCCCAACTGTTGTTTGGGCGTCATACCATCTGGATCGCATTCGAGTACACCGCTCTCCACTTGCCGCTTAAGACCGGCTACCCGCACCATAAAGAACTCATCCAGGTTTGATCCCACAATGGAGAGAAATTTCACTCGCTCAAGCAAAGGATTGTGCTGGTCTTGGGCCTCCTCGAGTACTCGTCTCTGGAACGCGAGCAGGCTGAGTTCCCGGTTAACGTAGAGTTTTGAATCGTCCAGAGAAGAACCGTCGCGAGAGCCCGTTCGGTCGGATTCTTCTTGCCGTGGTTTGCCGGCCGGTCGCGAAACCCGGTGCTTGGTCTTGGTGGCGGGAGTGTGCTCGGCGGACATCGGAATCGTTAGAGTATACCGATTAAGCCCACCCGTTGAGCCTGAGATGAAACAGACGGCCTGTCACACCAGAGCGGCCTGGCAGCGATGTCGAGCGCAAATATAAAGCACGATTGTTAAAGGGGGATTAATTCTCTTTCAGTTCGTGCGCAACTGTCCACTATTGCTCAGACCGACGGAATTGAGGATGAGAGAGTGATGCGCTGGAGCTCTTAATCCAAGGAACTCGACCGGCTCGGTCGCGACCCGCTCCCGCACTGACAGAGGCGCATTATGAAGCTTAATCTTCTCTCCGTTCCGTTCTTCGCCACGATCATTCTAACTGGCTGTAACTCCGGGACGCCGACGACTGTAGCCGCACGCAATAGCGCTCAGCTTACCGCCGCTGGCAGTTCGTTCGTTTATCCCGTCATGATGCAATGGGTCCAAGCCTATGGAAAGGATCATCAGGGATTACAGATCAATTATCAATCGATTGGCAGCGGCGGAGGCATTGAGCAGCTCAAGAACGGGATGGTGGATTTTGGCGCGTCCGACGCCGCGCTCGATGACGAAAAGCTGAAGGAGATGCCTGCTCTCGTGCAGATCCCGGAGAGCGCAGGGCCGGTATGCATAACCTACAACCTGGAACAGATCAAAGAGCCCCTGAAGCTGAGCGCAAAGACACTCTCGGGTATTTATCTAGGCACCATTAAGAATTGGCAGGATGCCGCCATCAAGAAGGACAATCCCGGAGCAAATCTTCCCAAGCAGAACATCGTCGTGGTGTATCGTACCGACGGCAGCGGCACTACGAACATCTTCACTACTTATCTTGCCGTCGTCAGCCCCAAATGGAAAGGCCAGGTCGGCCAAGGCCTCTCCGTAAGCTGGCCAATCGGAATAGGGGGTAAGGGGAGCGAGGGCGTGACCGGAGTGGTTAAGCAGAGCCCCGGCGCAATCGGGTATGTGGAGCTGACCTATGCCCAAGAGAACAAGCTTCCCGTCGCGCTGGTCCAGAACTTGGCGGGCAAATACGTGAGCCCGACGGCTGCGGGAACGAGCGCTGCTATCGATGCGTTTTCCGGCGAGCTATCGAAAGACGTGCGCACACCAATCGTGAATGCTCCGGCGTCAGCGCAGGATGCTTATCCCATCAGTGGCCTCACCTTCTTGCTTGTGCCAAAACAAGCAAAAGACCTCAACAAGGCAGGGGAGGTTAAGGGCTTCGTCCAGTACATCATCACGGGCGGGCAGGACCCTGCGGAGCAGTTGCATTATGCAAAGATTCCGGCGTCGCTGCAGCAGATCGATGAACAACTCTTACAACAGGTACAGGGTGGATCATAGAAAGCACCACTTTGCGAGCCAGAGAGCGCTCAAAAGGAGCGGATCGTTCTCCGGGGATTGTTTGAATGCTATGTTAGGCGAGGAGCCAGTGTTGTACAAAAGCCTGAACTCAACGAGAACGTTGAGCGTTCCTGGCCTCCCACAGTTCAATCGTAGATACACGAGGCTAGCTCGGGAAAGGGGTCCCACATGGATGTGGAAACTACGACTCAAAACCCCGGTGCGGACGTCATAACCCTGGAGGGATTCGGAGCCGCAACCAAGCCTTTTTCAGGGGTTTGCTATGGTCGGAGAGAGCCGTTCCGGTTGACCCAGCCGCCTCTAAAGAAGCGATGATGCACCATGCTTTGGGCAAGCAGAATAAAGATCACTGCTAAGACGACTATAAACAGGAACTTTCCAATTCCGAACCAGGATGGTTTCCCTTCTGCAGGGGTCTTATTCAAATCAGTTGTCATCAGAGTTGCGTCTCCGCCCGGTCAGGTGCCTGCCATGGGACCGCCATTCTTATGATCCGTCATTACCCGTGTCGCCGTTCAAACGTTCAAACTGTATCGCTCCTCCCACGCGGCGTTCACATGTCAGCTTTTCAGCCCCTATGATTAGGCTGTAGTTCGTTCTGAGTCAGATTTGACATGGAGGCCCTACGGGAAATCACCGGCGCCGTCAAAGAGAGATCGATGAGCGGCCAGAAGGCAGTTCCGTGTTCATCATGTAACGGCAAGAAAGAGGAGTCTGTACCATTTTGAACACCTACACTCGAATTTCTGAGGAGTGCCCGATGGCGATTCATAGCGTCGAGCTGTGGCTGAAAGGACTCGCGGCGGCAATCGGCGGCGCGGCCATGCCCAAGACGACGCCACGCCCGGAGAGGCTCTCTGCGAGCCAGACAGGCACTTTTTCAGGTGAGCCCTCAGGAGCGAGCGTGGATTCCCCAGCGACACCTGTGCAATAGGGAACAGTTTTTCTATTAGAGCGCTGTCATATTCGGTTGGGACCATTTGATGTGTATTTTGCCGGAATCGTGCTGACAATGCCATATTGGATCTAAATCGGAAATTCCGGCTTAAGCGACAAAATGAAGGAGCGCCAATCATGAATTCAGGAACATCCCGTCGCGTCTTAACAGTTGCTGTTGTTGGCATTTCACTTTTTTGTTTTGCTGGCATCCTCAGTGCAACAGAAAAGACCGCCTCGGTCGAAGGCCTTGTCACAAAAGTTGATCGTGCCACGAAAACCGTGATGGTAAAGGCCTATGACGGAACCGAACACACAATGCATCTCGTGGGACGAACCGTGGTGCATGGCGGGAAGGAGACCCACAAGGGAGCTGAGGAGGCCGCACGCAATCTTCAGGAAGGGTCCAAGGTCGTGGTGCACTATACAAAACAGGGCGCAGACGAGACCGCTGAGGAGATCGATCAGATCGGCAAGGATGGGCTGAAGACGAGCGAGGGCACCATTACCAAGTTTGACCGCGCCGCCCGGACGATGACGATCAAAATTGCCGATGGAACCGAGGAGACCTACCGGTTAACCGAGCATGCAACCGAAGATGCCGGGAAAGAAACAGAGGACGCAGCGAAAAAGTCCGCCCACGCAATCGTGTACTACTCGGAAGAGGCAGACCGCAAGGTCGCCCATTATTTCAAGACCAGCTAACTTTGGGAGTCACAAGCGGGTTCCTCGCTCGGTTTGACCGTAGAAGATATCTGCTAGCAGGCGCATAACTTGCTTCGCCAGGTCAAGGAGAAACCATGATGCGCGTGGGAATTGCCGCGGACCATGGAGGGTTCGCATTAAAAGGGCAGTTAGTGGAGTTGCTCCGTGGCTCTGGGTACGAGGTCGTGGACTTCGGCGCACACCAATTGAACCCCGCAGATGACTACCCCGACTTCATCATCCCTATGGCCAGGGCCGTGGCCGCGGGGGAGGTTGAACGCGGAGTGGCGCTATGTGGCAGCGGCGTGGGTGCGTCCATCGCGGCGAACAAAGTTGGGGGTGTGCGTGCCCGGCTCATCCATAAGTTTTCTCCGCTCATCAGGGCGTCGAAGATGACGACATGGGACTCGGAGCCGCGAACCTGGCCGAGCATGCGCGCGTCATTGTCGAAAAACCGTTCGGACGTGACCTGGCATCCGCGCAGGAGCTCAACCGCGTCGCGCACTCGGTGTTCCGGGAAGACTCGATCTTCCGCATCGACCACTTTCTCGGGAAGGAGGCGATCATGACTCGTACCCCGCGCAGGGCATTGCAAGTCTAGCCGCGACTCCCAGCACGTTTGTCTTTCGTGAAAGCGCTACCATACGAACAGGCGAGCGCCGCCGCCGGGTGAGCGGACCCTACCAGCTTGGACAGAGCTATCGCGAGCGGGAGCCACGTCATCGCCGACCGTGCTGGGGAGGTGCGGTACCGAGGCGCTGAGTTCTTCGATCTCCACAGCGGAATTGTGGTTCATGATCTCAGCAGCCGCGTCCGCCTTCTCGGCCGAACCGGTTGCGAAAACCATGACTCCTCCACGCCGTAGTCCTCGAACGTAAGCTTCCGCGTCCGCTTCGGCGGCCCCAATCGCCCTAAGGTCCCGAATCAAATCCACTTCAAAATCCGTGTGTGGGGTACTCATGACTCCGCCACCCGCCATCTCCCGCGGCTCGCGTAAAACACGGACGTCCTTCTGAGGGATACCGCTGGCTTTGAGCTCGCGAACAACCTCCTCGACCGAGCCTGGATTCTCAAACAAACCAACTGCCGTTCTTGCCATATTGGCCTCCACCGATTTCATTTGCAGCACCGAATTCGTTAACTAGCTTCGGCAACCTCTGCAGCATTGCCTTGTTTCGATACGTCGCCACCGGTCGTCCCTCTGTCGTCGCCTGCGGTGGCGCAAGTTCTCTGCGCGCTGCGCTTGTCGAGTTCCACCGGAGCGGCTGCAAGTCCGCCTGTCGCCGCCGATAGACCGTCTGGTTGCCGGATAAATTGCTCTCTTGAGCCATCCACGGGGTAACCGCTGTCTTCGAGATCACGAACGAGATCATCGGTCGAAGCTGGATTCTCAAACAGACCAGCCGCCGTGCTTGCCATATTGGCCTCCACCAACTTAATCTCCCCCGCCGGAGCTGCGCGCACGAACAAGCGGGATTTCACAATCTTCTCGGCTTGCGCACCCGCCATTTCTTTTCTTCTCGCTTCGGCTCAATGGCTAGTCATCCACAATGGCATCCTAAGACACTAAGAAAAGGCATTTCTGTTCAATAACGAACACATTTCATTTGGGTCACAGAGTGGCTGCCGTAGAGTAGCGGCTTCGTCGCACTCAAGTATCCGACCCGGATGGATCGTCGACACGGATCCTGCCCTGCGCCGCGATCTTGCCGGCGGCCGAGGCCTTCCCTTTGAGAATCCACTCGAACGCCACACCGATCAGGGCGCCCACCAAGGGCCCGACGAGGTAGATCCAAGTCGTGTGGAAGTTGCCACGCACCACATCCGGTGCCAGCGAACGCACCGGATTCATAGAGGCTCCGCTCACCGGTGCTGCCCAAAGACCTGCCAGAGCAATGTACCCGCCCACGGCGATGGCGCCGTTCGTGCCGGTGTTCCGCGCACCAAACGCCGTGCCCAGGATAGTATTCACCAGCCCGGCCGTCAGAACCATTTCCATCGCCAGCGCTTTCCCGTCGGTCACACCACCGCCTGGCAGCGTCGCGCCAAGTGCGCCAACCGTCCCAAACATGGCCCGAAGAAACACAGCCGCACTGATGCCTCCGATCACTTGTGCCAGCATGTAGCCCGGGACTCTCTTCCAAGGGAAGTCGCGGCGCAGTGCGAATGCCAGCGTGACGGCCGGATTCAAATGCGCCCCGCTCACCGCACCCATAAAGTAGATGATCGCCATCACCATGATTCCAGGCGCCACCACCATCATGCCCAGAGTGACCCTGCCGCCGCTCATCGCCGCGACCACGCCGCCGCCGGCAGCGACCAGCACCAGCAGGAAAGTGCCCCAGGTCTCCGCGAAGAGGCGTCGCCACTCAAGGGAGGGATCGAAGAAATCGAGCGCTAATTGCCGCTCGATCATAAGTTGCTGTTGCGCCGCGTCGGGCTGACCACTTCCAGTCGATTCCATGCCCACCTTCCGTATCTACACTGCCTATCCAGGAAACACCGACACGTATTCCCAGTGGCAACTCTGCTGCTGCGCCTTCGACCACTTCCCCCACGATTTTATGGCCAGGAATGAGTTGCGGTCGAATCGGCGGCAGCTCCTCTTCACCGATGTGCAGGTCTGTGCTACACACTCCGCAAGCGACGACCCGAAGCAAGATGTGCCCTGCTTTCAGTTGTGGACGTGGAACATTTTCGACATGAAGGAATGCTCGGGCGCCGTGTGCGCTGAGGAAAAGATGGCAGCTTTCATTGTCTTGGTCTCTCCCGAAGCTGCAGGGCGATTGTGGGCGTACGGTCGCCCGGTGCCTTCCACGTAGCCGGAGCCCTGACCTAAGTCGGCATAGATCCTTGTGCCAGTTCGTAGTTGAGCGCACAGAACTCATGCTTACAGTCGCACTGGATTGCGCGTTCATCCTCTCCCGGTGCATCCTTGCAGTAATCGCTACAGTACTGCTCATGTTCCGGAACCGCGCAATGGCATTGCGCGTAGCCACACTTCTTTTCGTTTGCCATTCAGGATCTCCTCTCCTTCACAAAGCAAACCGGCTGACGGTTTAGATTTGGCTGCTTTCCGTCCGGGACGCCACCCAAACAACGTAGCCGCGTTGTTTGATTTAAGGACTGCGGCGGGGGCGCCAGCTAAATCGGGCAATACTGATGTTCAAACTGAACTATCGGTGAAATGCGACACGGAATCTGGTCAATTGTGAACAGTATGCACATCGGTTCTTGATTTGGGCTTCATCGGTAATGAGACGTTCCGGATTAGTGAGTGCTCATAGCGAAAGAAATCACCATCGATCCCAACGACATGAGAACTGAATAATCAAGACGGTTTAATCGAAGGGCAGAAAGTGGTTGAACAAAAACCGGACAGTCACATAGATGACCTCTGAATGTTCGTGCAAGAACAAGCCGCATTTTTACGCCGACAGCCTAATCCGCCGCAGTGATCCAATGATTGAGACTCTCGCGACGGGCGGGTCGGTCAGCGAGCGGTGGCCTTTGAGCGAGGCAACAAGCAGTAGCAGGTGAATGAGGCCGCCGACGTCACTAGCCGAGCGCGGCCACAGGGTCTTGTGATCACAGTCACAGACAGGACACAGACAGACTTCTACATTGTCGTGGAAAACTGGGCCAGAGATGGCGGGGCGTGATCTCAGTCCCTGGAGAGGTGCGAATATGGGAACACTGCGCAACTCACTGCCTCAAGCTCTGCGGTCTCGCGGCGTCTCGCGCCGCGAATTTGTGAAGTTTTGCAACTTGATGGTCGCCACGCTGGCGCTCCCACCGCGGTATCTATCCGCCGTCGAAAAAGCTCTCAGTCAGACGACGCGTCCGGTCCTGGTTTGGCTCGAATTTCAAGATTGCGCTGGCAATTCGGAATCGATGCTGCGCACCAGCAACCCAACCGTTACTGAATTCGTGCTTGATCTTCTCTCCTGGGAATACCACGAACTGATCATGGCGGGCGCGGGCAAACAAGCCGAAGCAGCTCTCGAACGAGTGGTTCGGGAGCACAAGGGCGCATACATCGCTGTCGTGGAAGGTGCGATCCCAACGGCGGATGATGGTGTGTACTGCACGATTGGCGGTAAGACCGCTCTCGACATTGCGAGGCATGTTTGCACCAATTCGGCAGCTAACATTGCGGTCGGTGCTTGCGCGTGGGATGGAGGCTTGGTTCGAGCGAACCCAAATCCGACTGGCGCCTTGGGGTTGCAGGAGGCGGTGCCCGGCGTGAAGGTTGTCAATCTGGGTGGCTGCCCGCACAATCCGGCCAATACTGCGGCAGTCCTTGTCCACTATTTGACGTTCCACGAATTTCCCGCCCTCGACCAGTACAACCGCCCGCTGTTCGCTTACGGCAATATCATTCACGACCAATGCGAGCGGCGTGCTCACTATGATGCGGGTCGTTTTGTTGAAGAGTGGGGCGATGAAGGTCACCGCAAAGGTTATTGCCTTTACAAGATGGGCTGCAAGGGCCCCGAAGCAACATACAACTGCCCAACCGTTCGCTGGAACGATGGGACCAGTTGGCCCGTAAAATCGGGCCACGGATGCATCGCCTGCGCTTCGCATCGTTTCTGGGATACGAAGTCACCCTTTTACAAGCGGCTGCCATCGGTGCCGGGATTCGGCGTGGACGTCGATGCGGGGAAGCTTGGCCTTTACTTGACGGCCGGCATGGCGACAGCTGTGGGCTTGCACGGGATCGCCAGCATAGGCCGAGCGCAGATTCGCCCACACGGAGAGGAGCCGCGTGGTGGCCCAACCGAGATCGGCCGGAAAGACGGCCTGGTGGAGCGCGAAGGCCCGCCGGAAAAATCATGACGGAGCTTGCTCCCGCGTTTGGTGAACGCGCTGGGACGAGATAGGAAACCGCAGTGCGGAGAACTAAGCCACCAGCATCGGCCTTGGCACGGCTTCCGAAAACGGAGCTGGTCCGTACCTACGTCTGGGAGAAGCCGGTTCGCATCGCTCACTGGCTGATTTTCTTTGCGTTCGTGTCGCTTTCGTTCACTGGCCTGTATATCCACCGCCCGTTTCTAATCCCTTCGGGTCGGGCAGCTTTCCTGATGGCCACCATGCGATTCGTTCACGTGGTCTCAGGATTCCTGCTGATCGCAGCGTTCGCGTTACGGGTCTATTGGTTTTTCAAGGGGAATTTCTGGTCAAGATGGTCTGCGTACGTTCCTATCCATCGCGAGCAATGGCGGGGCATGGGAGAAATGCTCGAGTTTTACTCCTTCATGCGATTCGATCCTGGCCGCCGCGTGGGCCACAATCCTCTGGCCGCACTGTCGTACTTCATCATCTACCTGCTGATCCTGGTCGAGATTCTGACTGGCCTCGCTCTGTTTGACCAAGTTTTGCATAATCCTGTCCTACACCAGTTCATCGGTTGGCTGCCACTGCTTATCGAGCTTCCGTACCTTCGCCTGGTTCATTACTCACTGATGTTCGTGTTCTTCGCCTTCGTCATCTTTCACGTCTATGCTTCAGTTCTTGTTTCGCTAGAGGAAGAGAACGGACTGCTGGACAGCATTTTTTCCGGATGGAAATTCATGCCCGCTGGCGCGTTGCGCCACGAGATTACGAACATCCCGGAGGCCCGGAGCTTCGCCAAGCGCCACGAGTTGCTGCCCAGCGGCACGCTGGAGGAGGAGCGTGCGGGAAAGATACCGAAGTCCCGGCCCGGTCCCGGCCCAGTGGCGCTCTATCGTAACTGGATCAGTTATGCCGGAACCGGTGTTGCCGCTGTCGGGGTCCTCGTGTTTGCGATCCTCACTGCATATCACACGATCGGAGGCGGGGCGCTTGCCGAGCCTTATGGAGACCTCGTCATCTTTTTCGTCCCGCCGATGTTCGTGATTGTCGGCGTCGTAATCGTGCTGATTGGCATGTACGTTCAGTGGATCCGGTGGCGAATGCACAAGCCGCTGTCGTTCGCGCGCTACCCCAAATGGGACCTGAACCTGGCCGCCGAAAGAAAGGCACTTTTGGGAGTTGCGATCGGAGCGGCAATCCTCTCGATTCCCGCGATTTATGGGGGGCAACAGGCGTATGTCTACACCGACGCAGTGTCATTCTGCGGCGCGTCTTGCCACTCCATGACTCCAGAGTTCATGACCTATCAGCGGTCGCCGCATGCGCGCGTCGCTTGTGCGCAATGCCACGTCGGACCGGGCAATACAGGATATGTGGTTTCAAAGATGCGCGGCATGATAGAACTCGTGGAGACCGTCCAAAATGACTACCCGAGGCCGATTCCAGTCCCCGTGGAGGCGCTGCGTCCGATACGGGGCAATTGCGAAAAGTGTCATTGGCCGACTCATTTCATCGGCACGCGCGAAGTACATCGCGTGTACTTTCTTGCCGACGAGCATAACACGCGCTGGGAGATCGACATGTTGGTCCAGGTCGGGGGCGGTGGAGCGCTCGCGGACAGGTCGCGACCGGGAATCCACTGGCATGTTGCAAGCGAAGTGGAGTATGTCGCAAGCGATGCTGGGCGCCAGAACATTACATGGGTGCGGGATGTCGATCCGAAGACGGGCATAGCGAAGGTGTATACCACCCAGCCACAAGCATTCACCACATCACCCGCCGGCGAGATCCGAACCATGGATTGCGTGGATTGTCATAACCGGCCGAGCCATATTTTTCGGGCGCCGGACCGGAGTATGGACGTGACCCTCGCCGATGGCGCTATTGATCCCTCTCTTCCGTTTATCAAGCAGGAGGGAGTAGCCGCGCTTACGGCAACTTACGCAAACCGAGAGCAAGCAATGCGGGGCATCGAAAACACGCTGCTTGGCTATTATCGGAAATCCTTTCCTCAGATTTACTCGGGAAAGCAGCAAGCGATCGAGGCCGCTATCACAAGCCTGCAAAGCACCTACGACCACTACTTCTTCCCGTCGATGAAAGTGCGGTGGGACACATATTTCACCAACGACACCCACTTCTATTCTTTAGGGTGCTTCCGCTGCCACGACGGCCGGCATAAGAGTGTGGACGGAAGCGTCATTCCCTCCGATTGTGGCACCTGCCACACGATTCTGGGACAGGGCAAGGCTGGGAGCGTGCAATTTGCTACGGGGCCGAAAGGGCTACCTTTTAAACACCCCGTCGACATCGGCGGTGCCTGGGCGGAACAGCCGTGCAGCTCCTGCCACACGGGAGGATCGCTGTGATGAATTCATCCTGCGGAATCCACAGGCTCCGCGCATCCCATTCGCATCAAGCTATTGCGCTGTACGCGTCGGAGATCTTGTTTTGCCGGATGACGGATCGGCCTGCGCAGCGCGCCCTTGCGGAGCGAACCGCGCATCGGACCCGTGGCTTATGTCAGTGATGGCGGCACCGAACACAGACTTTAGGAACAGAGCAGCTTAGGGGGTTCATTATGAGTGGAAATCGAGCGTTGAGGGTTATTGCTTTCATGTCGATCTCGGTCGGCGTCGGTATCCTCAGCCACCCGGCATGGGGATTCGTCATCTTCGGAATTCTTGTGCTAATTGACAACTTTGTGATCAAAAGTGAACCGCCTGCACCGCCGGATTCGACCGCTGGTGAAGGTGATGACAAAGAGAATTAGCATCGCTCCGGGGATACGAAGCCACCCTCTTGCCGGCGGCGGCCATTCGTGCCGCGGTTCGGGGGTGGGTGTCACGGCGGGCGAGATCGTATGGGCAGCGGTGGAAGCGGTGCGGCATGGTGGTTGCTCAAGCGGCCGGAAGCATCGTGCGCGACAAGATCGGGCTAAAAACGATGCCGATCGAGACAAGCAAGTCGCTGGACAGCAGCGAGGCGTAGGGAGGACAGCATGGCGCGGATTGTGGTCGATCCAGTGACGCGTATTGAAGGGCACCTCCGCATTGAGGCCCAGGTGGACGGCGGCTTCATAACGGATGCCTGGAGTTCGGGGACGATGTTCCGGGGAATTGAGTTGATCCTTCGGGGCCGAGATCCGCGAGAGGCCTGGATCTGGGCGCAGCGGATCTGTGGGGTGTGCACGATGGTCCACGCTCTAGCCTCGGTCAGTGCGGTGGAGGACGCACTGGGCATCGAAGTTCCCGACAATGCGCGCCTGATCCGAAACATTATTGCTGCAACGCAGACCATTCAGGATCACGTGATTCACTTCTATCATCTGCACGCATTGGATTGGGTGGACATAGTCTCGTCCTTGAAGGCGGACCCGGCGAAGACGGCACAGTTGGCGCAATCGATCTCCGACTGGACCAAGTCGAGCGCGAAGTATTTCAAAGGCGTTCAAGACCGCGTCAGTGCCTTGGTTGCGAGCAAGCAACTGAGTCTTTTTGGCGCAGGTTA
This sequence comes from uncultured Acidobacteriaceae bacterium, assembly GCA_963779995.1. GTDB lineage: Bacteria > Acidobacteriota > Terriglobia > Terriglobales > Acidobacteriaceae > Acidiflorens. The sequence goes on from CAVZZY010000010.1 coordinate 382,339, forward strand.
TTGGGGACACCCCGCCTACCATCTTCCACCTGAAGCCAACCTCATGGCCGTTGCGCATTACTTAGAAGCGCTCCACTTTCAGAAAGAGTTTATCCGAATTCACGCGGTGCTCGGCGGCAAGAACCCTCATTTGCAGACGTTTCTAGTCGGCGGCATGGCCACATCGCTCGACCCGAACGAACCGAACGCAACCGTGAACCCGGAGCGAATAGATTTCTTGTTGGAGGTGGCGAAGTCCGCGCAGCCATTTGTAAGTCAAGTGTTAATCCCGGACGTGCTGGCGATTGCGGGCTTCTACCGCGATTGGTTCGAACGCGGCGAGGGACTCGGAAATTTCATGTCCTACGGTGCCTATCCGCAGGGTAGCATTAAAGACCCTGCGGATTTCTTCCTTCCTCGAGGCATCATCCTGAATCGCGATCTTACCCAAGTCCACCCGGTGGATACAGGGAACATCACCGAGTATGTTGCTCATTCGTGGTACGAGTATGTGGAGGGAGACCAGATTGCGAAACACCCTTACGAGGGCGAAACGAACCCGAAATACACCGGTCCCAAACCGCCATATGAATATCTCGAGATCGACCAAAAGTATTCCTGGTTGAAGGCGCCCCGCTATCTAGACAAAGCTATGGAGGTAGGCCCGCTGGCCCGGCTCCTGGTGGCCTACGCCTCGGGCCAGCCAGAAGTTAAGACACTGGTCGATTTCGCGCTGGCAAAGCTCAAGGCTCCGCCGAGTGCTCTGTTTTCGACCCTTGGCCGTCTCGCGGCGCGCGCACTCGAAACGCAGCTTCTCGCCAATCGTCTGGTTGGATGGATCGAAGAGCTGGGAAACAATCTGGCGACCGGAAACCTGCAGATTCACAACGGGCAATACTGGGACCCGAAGTCTTGGCCCCAAACGGCCCGAGGATTTGGTTTCTTTGAGGCCCCGCGCGGCTCGCTGGGGCACTGGGTGGAGATCGAAAACCAGGCGATCAAGAATTACCAAGCGGTGGTGCCCTCCACGTGGAATGCAGGCCCGCGAGACGCCCAAGGTCAGCGCGGCGCGTACGAAGCCGCGCTCATCAAGACGCCGGTCGCGGATCCAGAGCGCCCACTTGAAGTTCTGCGTACGATCCACTCCTTCGACCCGTGTTTGGCTTGCGCCGTCCACGTGGTTGACCTTCACGGGCGGACCCACGCTCGTGTAGAGGCCTGAGCGCAGGGCGGCAGCTGGAAGGCAGCGTGGACACCAAAGAAATGGAAGAGGCTGACACCCTGTCCATGTCAATGTGAAAGATTCGCAACAAAGGACTTGAAATGCGCGATCTACTTTCTTCAGACACGATGGTAATAGGAGTTGGCAACGCCATCCTTTCGGATGACGGCGTCGGTGTGCATGCTGCACGACTGCTGCAGGGTGACCCGAGAGTGCCCGCGAGTGTGACAATTCTCGACGGTGGCACGATCGGCCTCGAGCTACTTCCGTATGCTTCGGACGCATCTCGCCTGCTGCTCCTCGATGCGGTGAACTCAGGTGAAGCTCCCGGAACACTCACTCGGATGACGGCGAGAGATTTGCTCGACACGTCGAGCGGATGGAGTGTTCATCAATTGGGCGTTGCCGATCTGATTGCCGCTCTGGCTTTGGCGTCGACCAGGTCTCAAGATATTGTTGTGCTCGGCGTGCAGCCCGCCAACACGGATTGGGGCACGTCTTTATCTCCTGCCGTGGAGGCTGCTCTCACGCATCTGGTGGATGCCGCGTTGGCACAGCTGCAACTTTGGGAGGGATCACGGGACGCTAGTCTGCAAACCCACACGTCGTCCTTGCGGTCCGGGCAAATGCTCGGATCGAACTCTTAAGCCTTGCGAAGAAGGCGGCGTGTAACGTGTGCCTTGCCATTCCCGCAAAAATCATTAGCAGTGAGGTCCACAACAGCACAACAGCATTCGCGTGAGACGCGTTCAGTTCGATATTGCCCTGTACGAGTAGTTCAGAGCCTGTCACGCCTGGCCACCATCCTCGTTCTCCATCCGAAGGCGACCACTTTCAAGGAACATGTTGCAAATCTGGCAGGATAAGTGGACGGGGAAGAGGGAGGGGGCGATTGTGGAGTTTGGCTACACCATGTCTAACAACCAAATATTCGCTAAGGGCAGGCACCCACTCTCACACCGAGCACGCTGAATCTACTCCGAAATTCAAGTCTGTTCAATATTGCTCACACTGGCCGCGCCGTGACAGGGCAGGATGCGGGCCCGACTACACATAAGAACTAGCTAGCTATCGCGCTGCTCTCCTTGGTGTTTCGAGTCGGCAATAAAAACAGGGAGAGTCTTCACTCGCGGACTTACTTCATGCCCAACTCGCCATCTCGTACTGTCGGACAACCCCGTAGCACTCGCAGGCGGAGTATTCAAGTTTCTTGCGGTTCACAATCTTCACTGCGCCACGGGTGTACTCGATGAGCTTCTTCTTCTGCAAAACACCAGCTGCCAAGCTCACAGTAGATCTATCTGTCCCTAGCATCGTTGCGAGAAAATCATGAGTGATGGGCAGCGGCCCTGAATCCACTCTATCCTGAGTCATTAGCAACCACCGCGCAAGGCGCTGCTCAATATCGTGCAGCCGATTACACGCCGCTGTTTGTGCAACCTGAATACTCCGAACTACTGCATATCGGAACAACTTCAATTGAAGGCGTGGAGCGGATTCCAAAGTATTTTGCAACGCTCCGACCTCGACCCGAAACCCATCCCCCGTGATTTGTACCACCGCTTGAAGCGTGCTCCCTCCCAGGCCAACAGCGGCCGGTGTTCCTGTAAAGCCCTCATTTCCAACTATGCCAGCTTCGGCCGTTCTTCCATCTTTCATTTCGACTACAAGAGAAATCAAACCTCGATTCGGGAAAAACGCAAATTCTAGCTTTCCGCCGGCCTCATGAAGCACGAGGTGGGTGGGCAAGCTGAGGTATTCGAGATGAGGACGAAGTGAGCGGTAGTCGCTATCGGAGATCGATAGAAGTATTAGGTTGCTGACTGGTTTGCCTTCGGTATTCGTCCGCTCGCAAGGCTGGGAATGAACTCGTCGGTTTTGGAACACTAGACAGGAAGTCTGATCGGGCATCGTGAATCCCCTCTCGAAGAACTATCAAGACTATGCTGGGCATGACCCTGATACTGAGCAATACTGACCGCTTCAAGACGCACCAAACGTGACCAACAGCTAAAGCGATTCCGCTACTTCAAACGAGGGGCCGAAATCGGGCCTGCGCACGAACAAAACTCTTCCATGTAGGTGGGATGCCCAACAGCCATCAAAATCGGCGTGTGATATTACTGCTTTGAGGCTTGGGATCAGACGCCACAATCGGTCAAAAGCGCGATCCCGACTCCAAAGCGATTAGCCCATGATGCACGCGGTTGAAAGACGGACACCGTGCCAGATGACTGGGACGAGCAAGATGATATTGCGGCAGGGTCGAGTTGTCCGATGGCCGACTGCGGTGAGTTGGCGGTTGCCTACAGGTCAACGGACGGCGTGGAACGTGACCATTCCGAGCCATGGGAGTTCGCGTGCCCGCGCTGCGGAATCGACTTTACCGTTCCTGAAGATGAACTAATTTTTCAGTCGGTGCCCAAGAATTGGCTATTGGCGAAGGTTCAAGCCGCATAGCCGGGTGGCAAGGAAACGTCAACAGAGACCGTCAATGATTACCTGCAAAGGAGTGACATCACAATGAAGCCTACGACCACAACGCCCCCTCCGCTAAGGACAACCAGACGAACAACCGAATCTACCAGCGATCTTCAAGAGCAAATCCGTTGTCGTGCCTACGAACTTTACGAGCAACGCGGGAGAGAAGATGGACACGAACTAGACGATTGGCTGCAAGCAGAGTCGGAGGTGACTCAAGAGAAGGCAAAGACAGTCGCCGCATAGAACCAGTATTCGCGCAGGGCTCAGTCTTCGAAAAGCTTCCTCCAGCCAAGTGCAGCTTGTCACTATCCCGAGGAGATGTGGCAATGGAATCCCCCACCGTGTTGTGCATCGACGACCGTCCACAAGTGCTGGAGCTTCGCAAGACGACGCTAGAATCTCGTGGTTATTGCGTCAAGATCGCGTCGAGCGGCTACACCGCGGTGAAAATGTTGGAGGAAACGTCGGTGGCTGCGGTTCTACTGGAGTACAGACAGGAAGGCATGGACGCGGAGGCCGTAGCCTGCCACATCAAGCAACGGTTTCCCAGCCTGCCGATCATCCTGCTTTCCGCGTACTCCGAGTTGCCAGAGCGAATCCTGTGGTTGGTGGATGAGTACGTGATGAAGAGCGAACCGCCGGAAGGGCTGGTGCGGATCATCGAACGAGTGACGCAATCGCAGAGGCTCGCACTGCGATCTAACGAACTTTGCCAGCGTAGCGGGGCAGCAGCGTAATCACCTTAACCTTGAACCAGACCGAACCGTCGAGGGCGCGGGAAGATTTGGCGCAACGTCGCGCAGAGTCAGGCGACAACGAACC
>CAVZZY010000011.1:0-128208 GCA_963779995.1 uncultured Acidobacteriaceae bacterium
CACCTGCTCGGGCGACATATACGCGACTGTTCCCACCATCGTGCCCGGCTGGTCAAATCCTTCTCGCCGACCGAGCCGGTCTGAGTATTCAAAGCCGCAATCTGGCTCGATGAGTTTCCCGTCAGGCTGACCTTCGCCAGTCCAAAATCGAGAATCTCGGCGTGCCCGCGCTTGGTAACAAAAATATTTCCGGGCTTGATGTCTCGGTGGATGATGCCTTCCGAATGCGCGGCGTCGAGCGCGTCGGCAATTTCGATCGCCAGCGGCAGCACAATCTCCAGATCCAGCGGCCGCCCGCCGATGTGATGCTTGAGCGTCATGCCCTCCAGGTATTCCATGGCGATGAAGCGAATGCCGTCGCTTTCGCCGATCTCGTAAATCGTGCAGATATTGGGATGGTTGAGCGCGGACGCCGCCTGCGCCTCCCGCTGAAAGCGGCTCAGCGCTTGTGCGTCGTTGGCAACTTGCTCGGGCAGAAACTTCAGTGCCACAAATCGGGCGCAGCGAAAGGTCCTCGGCCTTGTAAACCACGCCCATGCCTCCTCCGCCGAGTTCTTCGACAATGCGGTAATGGGAGATGGTTTTGCCGATCATTGGTGCTGAATGTAACGTGGATGGGGCGGGCCCGTCAATGCAAGGCGGGGATTTGGCTGCGCATCTGCAAGGCAATTAGCGATAAATTCTAATTGTCGCTCATTGACCCCGCTGGAAGGGGTTTTCAGTGTAAACGTTCTGTGGCTGTTGAAAACTCGCTTTTCGTCCCAATTAGCTAAAATTGTGGGGATAGAAAATGTCTAGGCGACCCGAGAAAATCGATCGTAGGGCTTCCTGACGCGACTTTATTTTTGTCGATTTTGAGAGAAGGAGTTTTTCAACAGCCACGCCTGTTAACGACAACCAATTTTCACGCTCGGATGATTGCGACTCGCGAATTTTTCCTGCATCATATCGGGGTAGTGACTCGGTTCGACTCAAAACTCGTCGCAGTCTGTCTGCGTGCTCAGCAGTGCTGTTGGGCAGCCAATGTTTTTGCCATCGACGACTGGGGCATCGGCGATCCCAGCCCCGTGCCACAATCATGGCCAACCTGCCCGCACACCAACAAGTCATCAGTGTTGCGTGGTCAGTCACAACCCTTCGATTGTTGAAACGTACTCACCCGCCCAAAGCCTGCACAACTTCTCATCGTATGTTGGGACTGAACCTGGTGAAGGCATAGCTCACACGAACGGTGTTTTTTACCCCGTCGTTTTCTTCAAGCTCTCCGATTACGACCCTGCTTCGCGTCTAGAAACGAGAAACCACAACAACAGTTTTGTCTTTGCGTTCGGAGGAATCTGCACGCCGAGGCACCGTTTCGAAATAGTTTCAATCACACTTAGGGGTGACGGATGCGTTCGATGCGAAATATTTTGTTGGCTTTTTTTTTTTCGGTCGGGCTATCGGCTGGACAGGATACTCACCAAGAGATGGACATGTCGGCACAAGAGAAGCCGAATCAAACGATGCCGAACATGAGCGGGAGCAAAGATCAGACGATGAGCATGCAGTCCCATTCTCTCATTGAACTTCTGCAAAAGCACGCGACTGCTGGCACAGATGCGGAGCCGAACTCCTCGCCCTTTGAAATGCTCATGACGACGAAGGGTAGTTGGACGTTCATGTTCCACGGCGTCGCATTTCTCAATGACATTCAGCAGTCCGGCCAGCGTGGTAGGGATAAACTGTTCTCCACAAGTTGGCTCATGCCGATGGCACAACGGAGGCTTGGCAATGGAACCTTCACCCTGCGAGCTATGCTGAGTTTAGAACCAGCAACGATCTCCCAAAGACGGTATCCGGAACTGTTCCAGCAGGGTGAAACCGCGTACAGTCTTCCTATTGTAGACGGCCAACACCCGCATGATTTCTTTATGGAACTTGCCGCTTTGTACGACTACAAGCTGGGCAAAAAGACAATGCTGTCCTTCTATGGTGCCCCTGTGGGCGACCCTGCTATGGGGCCGGTCGCGTATCCTCACAGGGTATCTTCAGCAGAAGACCCCATCGCACCGCTTGGACACCATCTTCAAGATTCGACACACATCGCCGACGATGTAATCACGGTTGGGATAACACACGGGAGCGTTCGGTTAGAAGCATCGGGGTTTCACGGACGCGAGCCGAATGAATCTCGCTGGAGCATCCAATCCGGCCCGATTGATTCTTGGTCAACCCGCATAACGGTGAATGCGGGTCTGAATTGGAGCTTTCAGTATTCGATTGCCCAACTTCACAGCCCGGAAGTGCTGTTCCCGAACGAAGACGTTCGACGCATGACGGCATCACTGATGTACAACCGACCGATACGCAACGGTAACTGGACGTCGATGCTTCTATGGGGCCGGAATCAAAGCTTGTCGGACGGAAACATCGGGAACGGCTATTTGTTGGAGTCCACGCTCCAATTCTTGCACAGGAACTATGCATGGACTCGCATCGAGAATGTTGACCGCACGAATGAACTCTTGGTGGGTGAGAATCCACTGCCGCCCGGCTTCACGGAACGATACTTCACCCGCGTTCAGGCTTACACGGTTGGGTACGACCGCGAAGTCGGTCACATTCGGCATCTGTCGACGGCCATCGGTGCTCAGTTTATGTGGTACGGAGTGCCAGAAGTGCTGAAGCCAATCTACGATTCACAGCCCCTCGGTGGAGTCATGTTTCTTAGAGTGCGTCCACATTGACTTGGAGACTGTTGCAGAATCCCGATTTCAGTGCGCCGGGATAAAACGTCGATGATCGCGCTTCGCGCTCACCCCTGGTCATGAAAACGGGAGGCATAGTTTTGCAGGGACTCGACTTTGGCAAAGATGGTGACGCCGAGCACGGCACTCCACTGCGGCTGTCAATGTGCGGGCGGGACAATCTGAACTTCCCCGTGAATCGTGCGTTTCCCACGCCTCTAATGTGATAAAAAAAGTTCAACTTCGGCGCTTCGACGGCGCCAGTTCATTCTCCGCACCACGAAACAGGTTCTTCATAGCGCGTACCACCCATCGCATCACAACTACTATAACGAGCAGAAACACCACGACGATCGTGCCTGCTGCAATCGGGTGCCGCGTTGCAAGCCATGTAAGAAATACAGCGAGCGTGTCTTCACCCGCGCTGAGGACGAAATTCGACGCTGGCTCTGGGGATGGTGTGACGGCTACACGCGCGGCCGTCTTCCCTCCGTGGGCGGCCAGGGCAATCGCGCCGCCAGCCAGCGTTGCCAGCAATTGCTTTTCCGGCGAAAGCTGCGCCGTTGCACCGTAGGCGATTAAAGCCGCCACGGGAATACGCACGAAGGTGTGCAGGGCATTCCAGAACAAATCGAAAGCGGGGATCTTGTCGGCGAAAAACTCGATGGCAAAAAGTATGCCGGAGGCGGCGATCACCCACCAACTTGTTATCAGATGAAGGCCGGTTGGTAGATCGACCAGGCCGGCGTTGGCGAGGAGTCCGAGGGTGGCTACCGTCGCATACACATTGAGCCCCGCAGCGAAGCTCACCGCCACGATGAGACCGACGAGTTCGGAGCCGCCAAACTTCATGCCTGCCAGCATATCCGCACTCAGCCTCCTTGCCAATTTCCCTAAAGGTAATACGGAAAGTGCGACGTAGACGAGGACCTTCCGCAGGAACCGTCTTGGGTCCAATCTGCGAGTGATAGGATTGCTTCATGCCAAAAACACTGATGCAGTCTGTAGTCAGCCAACTCCAGAAGGAACGCACGCGACTTGAGGATGAACTGCACCGCATAACAAACGCCCTGGTCGCCTTCGGGAACGTCTACATGCATGGGAGCCAACCGAAAGCGGCTGCAACTCGCAAAAGGCGAACCATTTCGGCTGCGGGACGAAAAAGAATTGCAGCCGCTCAACGGGCACGGTGGGCAAAGATCAAGGGGCAAAAGGCTTCAATGAGTGTCCGCAAAGGACGCAAGATGTCCACCAACCGCCCGTAAGAGGATTGTTGCAGCTCAGAAAGCGCGCTGGGCAAAATGGCGGAAGGCGCAAAAGAAGGGTTAGCTTGTGTATCTCAGTGCCGAAAGACTATTCAATCTGCTTGGGGCGGGCCAGGCCGGCAGGTTGTGCTTCTTTCGTACGACTCCAGCTCCTCTTACCAGGTTTTCTCTAGCATTCCCCTGGTACAGAATTCGACGGTCACGTCAACCCCACCCACATGCTCACCGAGTGGGCTCTCCCCTTTTCCTAAAAAAGCGAACTGCCACGTAGATCACAAGCACGATTATTATGGCCTCGACCAAAAGCCGGACCGTCACTTTGCAGCCTCCTTGACGCCGTCCAATTGTCCCGCCAATCCATCGCAGCGGCCAACAGGCAGGCTGGTGAGGGAGAGTTGTTGATGTCGCGATTTTTCACCAACAACCCTCTTGAGATACCGCCAACTCCACGGCTTTCATTGACTTGCCTGTTTCACCCACGTAAGATTTGCCCCTGATGCTCGGCCAGACCGTCTCGCACTACCGCATTATCGAGAAGCTGGGTGGTGGCGGGATGGGCGTCGTCTACAAGGCCGAAGACACTTCCCTTGGACGCTTTGTCGCTCTGAAGTTCCTGCCCGACAATGTTTCCCAGGATCCTCAGACTCTGGAGCGCTTCCGTCGCGAGGCTCGTGCCGCCTCGGCACTGAACCATCCTAACATCTGCACCATCCACGAAATTGGCGAGCACGAGGGCAAACGTTTCATCGCCATGGAATTTCTAGATGGGCAGACGCTGAAGCACATGATCGGGGTTCGGCCGCTAGAACTAGACACCCTGCTGTCGCTCGCCATCGAGATTGCCGATGCGCTCGACGCAGCGCACTCAGAAGGAATAGTCCACAGGGACATCAAGCCCGCGAACATCTTCGTGACCAAGCGCGGACACGCCAAGGTTCTGGACTTCGGGCTGGCGAAGGTCACGGCATCGGGTGCGGGTGCCGGCGGGCAGAATGAAGCCACGCGAACCGAGGCGGTCGACGCGCACCTTACCAGCCCTGGTTCTACGCTCGGCACCGTTGCCTACATGTCCCCGGAGCAGGCGCGAGCGAAAGAGTTGGATGCCCGTACGGATCTGTTTTCGTTTGGAGCTGTGCTCTATGAGATGGCCACCGCCCAGTTGCCCTTCCGGGGCGAGAGTTCCGCGGTCATCTTCCGCGAGATTCTGGATCGTGAACCGGTCCCCGCGGTGCGGCTGAATCCTGACTTGCCAGCCGAACTAGAACGGATCATCAACAAGGCGCTGGAAAAGGACCGGGAATTACGCTACCAATCCGCGGCCGAGCTGCGCGCGGATTTAAAACGCATCCAGCGGGCCTCGGACTCGGGGCGAACATCTTCCGTGGACATACAGACGCAGGCCGGTCCGAGATCGAAGCGCGGGATCGTATTCGCTGGCCTCGCTCTGCTGGTCTTGCTGGTCGCGATGGGAGGGATCGCGTGGTATGAGAGACATTCTCCGGCGCCCACCGGGGCCGTAGCCACCAAGCCGTCCGTTGCTGTCCTTCCGCTGCAAAACCTGAGCGCGGAGCCGGACAGCGCCTATTTCAGTGACGGAATGACCGATGAAATCACGACCAAGCTTTCGAAAATTCAGGGAATCGATGTAGCTTCGCATTCTTCGGTCGCTGCGCTGAAAGGATCTGACAAGAGCGCCGCCGAGATGGGGAAGTCGCTCGGCGTTCGCTATCTGCTCGAGGGAAGTGTACGGAAGGCGGGCAATCAGGTGCGGATTAACGTGCATCTGATCGACTCAAACACCGGGTTCCAGGTGTGGGCCGATGACTTCGTCGGAGAGATGAAGGACGTTTTTTCACTGCAAGAACAAACTGCCCTGAAGATCGCGGGATCGCTCAATCTCAAGCTCACTCCTCAGGAACAGCAGGCCATTCAGCATCGTGATACGCAGAATCCTCAGGCCTACGACGCCTACTTGCGGGGTAAGGCATTAGTCGAGAACCCCGACCAGCTCGAAAAATTGGAAGCGGCACGTCGACGCTTTGAGGACGCGCTCCAGTCGGACCCAGATTACGCTCCAGCCCTCGCCGGGCTGGCATGGGTCGAAGGGCAAATCTATCGCAATATCGACTCGAATCCTTCTCATCTACAGCGTGCCGAGCAATTCGCCCAGCGTGCCCTGGCCATCGACCCGCGATTGTCCGAGACCCACTTGGCACTGGGAACGGTCACTGCGGATAAGTATGACTATGCGGGTGCAGCGCGCGAGTTCCGCACGGCTACCGATTTGGATCCGGACAATGCCTACGCTTGGGACCTGCTTTCCTGGGCACTGGGGTACGAACAACCGCCGGAAGCCGCCGCGGCCGAGAAGGCTGCACGGGAATCCCTGCGTCTGCAACCCTCGCTCTACGTCGCCTACTATCACCTTGGCCGCGCTCTTTTCCTCCAGCAGCGCTACGCGGAGGCAATTGCCGCCTTCGAGCACGCGCGGGAATTAAACCCCACGTCCTCGTACTTGGACCTGGGCCTGGGGCAGGTCTATCTGGCGCAAGGAGACTACGACAAAGCTGTGGCCGCCCTATCAAAGAACGTTCGCCCGACGGGTATCGACTATTTCTGGCTCGCTGCGGCTTTTGCGGCACGCGGCGATAGAGAGAAAGCCCTCGCCACGCTGCAAAAAGCATTCGACGCGGGATTTCACGATTTTTCCGCCCTCGATGCCAGCCCGTACTTCTCTGCGCTGCGCACGGATCCACCCTTTCAGCAGTTGACCCAACGTTACCGCAAGTAATGCACGCAGTGCTGCCGCACTTGCTCTGAACCGGTCGGAAATCGGGCAAATTGGTTCTGCACGAAACGGACGGTTCCCTCGCCCGTATTGATCTATTGCGGTCGTATCACGGACAACCCTGACATAACCCCAAGGTAAGGGTTGCCACCCCACCGACGCCCGAGTAGCACTGACAAACCACTATGCGCTTAAGCGAATATCTCGTTCACCTTATCCCGCACATGCTGGCTGCGCGACGGCTTCAGGTAACGCATCGTGCTCTCCATGTCAGAGTGACCGAGCCACTGCTGAACTGTGCGTAGGTCAACCCCAGCCCATAGTGACCACGTCGCAAATGTCGCCCTGAATTTGTGGAGCCAAAAGTTCTCTTTATCTAGCTTCGCACGCTCGGCCACAGCTTTCAGACCGTCGAGAAAATCGAGCTTGGGATTGCACCCAGCGGTCGGGAAGACCAGACTACAGGTCTTTACGGACTTCGCCTTCCACGCCTTGAGGCTTCTCACCAGCTTCGAGGGAATAGGAATCTCGCGTTCCTTGTACGCCTTCGGTGTCCAGCCTCTATCTGGCTTGTGACTGACGCGAACCGTGGATGCAGTGAAGTTAACGTCTGACCAGTACGTGTACATGACTTCCTGCTCACGCATCCCTGTCATCAGGAAAAACTCATACCAAAGCCGTTCCTCTGCGCCACACTTTGCAAACAGTTTGTTCAATTCTTCTTGTTCGTAAATCTCCGGTTCTTCCTCCGTGAACCGCGGCCAATCATTCTTGCCCACTAGCCCACGAATCCCATGCGCCTTCAGGAACGCCATCACGTTCTCGAACTTGTTGTACACGCTGCGTGGTGCCTGGTCCTTCTCGTCACGCAGGAACGCTGAGAATTTCAGCAGGTCCTTTCGATCGATCTCTTCGAGATTGAGTTTGTGGCAGGATTCTACGAAGTACGCCAGGGCCGTCGAGTACGCGGCTAGCGTCTTCGGTTTCTTCGTGAGCTTGGTTTCGTCAAGGAACTCTGCGACGGCTGCAGCTACTGACCGGTTCCCGTTCTGGCCATCAGGCACGACGGAGACGCCGTTGTTGACCGCGTTCAGTTCGGCTTCCTTGCGCTGGCGTCGGGCGCTGGCGTCGGCTGGGTCTTTGCCGACCGACAGGCGTATGCGCTTCGAGCCCTCGCGCCATTCGAGGTAATATGCACCTTCCTTGTGGGTTTCCTGCTCGCCGTTGACGAGAACCAGGTCTGGCTTGACGCGGCCATTCGCAGACAGGACTACGGTGCAATACCGCCATCCATGCGGTGTTTGGACTCTTTTAGTGAGATTGACTTCGCGATTCATCGGTGACCACCCTCGCTGATATCGGAATCAGTATAGGTATCACCGGCTTGCAAGTGCTAGATAACTAAAGTACTGGCGGAGAGGGAGGGATTCGAACCCTCGATACAGGTGTTAGCCCGTATAACGGTTTAGCAAACCGCCGCCTTCAGCCTCTCGGCCACCTCTCCGGCGTTGTGGAATTACATTTTACCACTGCTGAGGCTTCCGGTTTGGTGCACGTTGCCGCGGTTGCTGTACCCGCGCGCGAATTTCGCTTCCCGTTATCACGAAGCTTCGGCCGTTGCGTTATGCTGAACATTTCCTGACACCGGGACATTCGCTTTCGCATGGCTAGCCCTGAAGCCGAGTTCTCCTCGTCATCATCGAACCGGAAACTGGTCCTGGCCGGCCAGATTGCCTTCTTGCCCACAGGCATTCTCACGACGCTGCTCGGTCCCATGTTGCCGATTCTGATCGCGCGTTGGGCGATGAACGACACTCAGGCCGGCAATTTGTTCCTGGTGCAATTCCTGGCGTCGCTCGTGGGCGTACAACTCTCGGGAGCTCTGCTGGCGCGCTGGGGATTCCGTCCCGCGTTTCTGTTAGGGCTGCTGTTGATGGCCTGCGGTGTGGCGACTCTCTATGTGGGATCGCTCTGGCTGGGGCTGGCCTCTGTGGCCGCTTACGGTTTGGGACTGGGGCTGATTATCCCGACTGACAATCTGCTGATCGCAGAGATAGGGTCCAGTTCAGGCTCGGGCCTCAATTCGCATGATGGTTCGAATGATAGTTCGCGTGATAGTTCCAGACCAGGTTCGCGAGCAAGCGCGGTGAGCCTGCTGAATTTTTTCTGGGGCGTCGGCGCGGTGTTCTGCTCGCTGATGGTGGCGTGGACGGCGGCCCATCGACTACTGCCATTTTTCCTCGGTGCGGTGGCGCTGTTCCTTGTATTGCTGGCGTTGGCCATGCGCAATCTGTCGTTTCCGGCGGCGGCGAAATCGTTGGAGGCAAAATTCGCGGCGGCAAAACCCAAGGAATATTCGGCCTCCTCTTCCTGGCGAGAGATGGCGAAGAGCCCGGCGATTTGGCTTTTCGCCGCCGTCTTCTTTCTCTATCCGGGAGCGGAAACGGCGGTGGGAGGATGGATCGGCTCCTTTGTTTCGCGGCTGGGATCGCGCGGGGCGGCGATGTCCTCCATCATGCCGGCGTTTTTCTGGTCGGCGCTGACGGTGGGCCGGGCATTCGGAACCGCATTTCTACATCACTTTTCGGAGCGCCGCGTTTTGCGCGCAGGCTGTGCCGCGGGAGCGGCCGGCATCGGGCTGATGCTCTGGGCTCCGGCGCTCGCGGGAGTGATTGCCGGGGCGCTGATTACGGGACTGAGTTTCTCGACGTTGTATCCGATCACTGTGGCCCGGCTCTCCGAGCGCTTCGGAGTTGCCGCTCGCAGCATTGGCTCGGTCATGTTCTCGCTCGCGGCGGTGGGGCCGGCCGTGATTCCCTGGATGGTGGGCGTGATCTCTCATGCCACGGGGAGTCTGCGCGCTGGGTTGCTGCTTCCGCTGGCAGCTACGGTGACCCTGTTTCTCATCCACCTTTTTGAGTGGTGAGGTTGTGTGATTTCGTGTGGCGCGGGCGCCCTCGCCCGCGGCTGTTGAGTTTGGTGGTGCAGCGGTAAACCGCTGCACCACCCAAAATCAAATGAAATTAGAGTTCTTCCGCAAGCTGTCAGAGCCGCGATGCTTTCACTCGCTTGCTTTCGGCGAGTCGAAGCGGGGCTGTTGACGCCAGTTCCACGCGGTTCCTTCCTTTATTCTTGGCGCGGTAGAGAGCCTGGTCTGCCGCCTGGATTATCTGCTCGGGTTGGCGGTAGCGGGTGCTTGGCTCGGCGACGCCGATGCTGACCGTCACTGACAGGTGATCGGATAAACGATCGGGCGACTGGGCTGGAAGCGCGGCGACGGTTTTCTTTTTTGCGGGCTTTCTGCGATCCGACTTTCCCGCCCGAAGATCGCTTCTTCTCTCGGTGCTTCTTTCGGCAGCTCTCTCGGCTCTTCTGTCGGCCCCGCGCACCTGGAACGTGGATTTCTCGATGATCTGGCGCAACGTGTCGAGATGCTCGAAGGCTTCTTTGGCGGAGGTGTTGCGGAAGACTATGGCGAACTCTTCGCCTCCGCAGCGGAAGGCCTGTCCGTCGCCAGCGACCTGCGATAGGCGCTTGGCCACCATGCACAGCACTTGGTCGCCTACGTCGTGTCCGTAGGTGTCGTTGAACTTTTTAAAATGGTCGATATCGACTATGGCTATGGCGTATTGCTGGTCGAGCGAAAGCAGGGACTCGTTGAAGGCGCGGCGTCCGCGGATGCCGGTTAGTTCGTCGTGGTAGGCGAGCACGTAGGAGGTCTCGATCAGCGAGGCAGCCAGGATCAGAGCGGCGGTGGCTACGTAGGCGTCCGACGCCTTGCCGACTGGGGCGAATTGGAGCCATAGGAAAACGGCTGCCACCGACCACACAAAGCCGGGCTCGACCGGCTTGCGCGTTTGAAAAAAACGCCGGACGAAGACGGCGATGGCCGCTACGAAGCTCAACAGAATCCAGAGAGGGATGGCGCCTGCGCCGGGATGATGTGGATTGGCGGGGCTATTCTCCGGCCGGCAGAGCACGGCGAAGACTACCGACTCGAGGAAGAGCAATCCGAAGCGCGGAGCGATTCCGGCGATGATCAGGCCGCGCTCGCGCATTCTGGCGAACACAATGAAGTTCAGCGGGACGAGCAGGGCGGCGAGGGCTACGGCGGTGCGCCCGGGTCCGGTGTTGACAGATGCAGCGAGAACGGATCCAGCGTTGCTCTGGCCAGCGGCGAAGAAGTTGACCGCGCGATGCGCGACCAGCAGAACCAGCAGGGAGAACAGAACGCGGCTGGAATTGAAACGCCAGGCTAGGAACAATCCGGCCGCGAACGCTCCGACGTAGTAGAAGGCCAGCGAGGGCGCGACCTGGAGGAAGAGAGAGCTGTTGACGAGCGCCGCCGCCAGCGCCAAGAGCAAGCCGCCGGGCACCAGCCACGCCTTCCACGTTCTCCCGTTCACTGCTTCAGAATACGGCAGCCGAGGCCGGGATGCGGTTATGTTTTGGGCACGGGCAGCGCGGCTACTGAGCTTGCGGAAAAAGTGTTTCCGGGGAGCGCGTCACTCTTCGTCGGGTGCTTTCTTTTCCTCGATCGCCATGTCCTTCAATTCACTGGACTCGAAAACGTCGCCGCATTCCTGGCATTCCACATATTCGGAGTCTTCGTCGCGGGAGACGATCTGCACCTGCGGATGCTTGCACTGTTCGGGACTGACTTTCTTCTGGGAGGATGGCGAGGGCTGGCTGGGCGTCATAAACGTGTCGACTGTTCAACTCTCGAGAGGAATGTGCGTTTTTGCCGAATTTGCGATATTTTGCGGCGGCGAGCTTAAGATGTCAAGTACCTGTGGTGCCGCAGGTCAACGGCTACCGGGGCAGAAATTGGCACCAAATGCGCCAGTGCTGTAAAATATGACGACGAGCGGGAGTAACTCAGTGGTAGAGTGCGACCTTGCCAAGGTCGAAGTCGCGGGTTCAAATCCCGTCTCCCGCTCCAGTGTTTCTTGGAGCCCTGCACCTGCGAGGGCTTTTCGTTTCAGCGGTTCGTTCTAGAATTATTTAGAGAACTATCGGGCGCGGTAGCCAAGTGGTAAGGCCGAGGTCTGCAAAACCTCTATCGTGAGTTCGATTCTCACCCGCGCCTCCAAAATCCAGCCATCAGCTCTCAGCCATCAGCCTTCAGTTCACAAAAAATCCCATCCGGCCGCTACATCTCGTGCGGCCGGATGGGATTATGGTCAAAGCCTGCCTACAGCCTCGCGCATACCGCCTTGGTCTGAGTGTAAAGGTTAAGGACGTCTTTCCCCATCTCGCGTCCCCAACCGGACTGTTTGTAGCCGCCGAAGGGCAGGGCGGCGTCAAAAATGTTGTAGCAGTTGATCCAGACGGTTCCGGCGCGCAGTGCGGACGCGAGCCGGTGCGCCTTCGAAATGTCCTTCGTCCAGACGCCCGCCGCCAGGCCATACACCGTGCCGTTGGCGCGCGGCATTAGTTCTTCCGGATTGTCGAAGGGAATCGCCGTCACCACCGGGCCGAAAATCTCTTCCTGCACCACCCGCATGTTGTCTTTCGTGTTCACGAGCACGGTCGGCTCGACAAAATATCCTTTGTCGCCGAGCTTCTTTCCGCCGGTCACCGCAGTCGCGCCTTCCGACAAGCCAATCTCCAGGTAGTTGCACACCCGCTGCAACTGCTCCTCGGAGACGAGAGGTCCCATCGCCGTGTCCGGCGCCAGGCCCGAGCCAACCCGAATCTTCTTGGCCTTCGCCGCCACGCCTTCCACCACGCGATCAAACACCGGGCGCTCGACGAACAGACGCGACCCGGCGCAGCAGCATTGGCCATGATTGAAGAAAATGGCGCTCGCGGCGCCGCCGATTGCAGTATCCAAATCGGCGTCCTGGAACACGACGTTCGGCGACTTGCCGCCTAATTCAAGCGAGACCTTTTTCAGATTTCCCGTGGCCGCGTGCACGATCAGCTTGCCCACTTCGGTCGATCCGGTAAAGGCAATTTTATCGACCAGATCGTGCGCTGCCAGAGCCGCGCCCGCCGTCTCGCCGTATCCGGGAACGATGTTGACCACGCCATCGGGGAATCCGGCTTCCATAATCAGCTCGCCCAGACGGAGCGCGGAGAGCGGCGTCTGCTCGGCCGGTTTCAACACTACCGTGCATCCCGAGGCCAGCGCCGGCGCCAGCTTCCACGCCGCCATCAGCAGAGGGAAATTCCACGGGATAATCTGGCCCACCACGCCGACCGGCTCGCGGAGCGTGTAGGCGTGATAGTTTACGCCGGGTGTGTACATCACCGAGAGCGGAATGGTTGTGCCTTCGAGCTTGGTCGCCCATCCCGCCATGTAGCGGAACATATCGACGGCGAGCGGAACATCGGCGGCCCGGGCCACGGTGAGCGGCTTGCCGTTGTCAAGTGTTTCTAACGTGGCGAATTCTTCGATGTGCTCTTCGAGCAGGTCGGCCAGTTTCCACACCAGCTTGCCGCGGTCGGAGGCCGTCAGGCGCGACCAGGGACCGCTGTCGAACGCTTGGCGCGCGGCCTTCACGGCCGCATCAATGTCCTGCCGATCGCCTTCCGCGACCTGCGCCAGGACTTCTCCGGTAGCAGGGTTGTAGGTTGGGAAAGTCTTGCCCGACGTGGCATTCACCCACCTGCCATCGATCAGCATTTTGCGCGGCTTCTCAATGAAGTCGCTGACGCGGGAATCAATCTGAATCGGGGAAACTGCGATGCCCATACATCCTCCTTAGGACGAAATTGAGTGAGAGGTGACGTTGCGGCGAACTGAGCTTGAGAAATAGTAATCCCGCGGGATAGGGAAGGCAAGAAGAGCAATACCGAGATCGGGCGATCGGGCCATCTGGTGATCGAAGATCAAAGGCTTTTGAATTTTAGATCGCCGATGGCCCGATCACCCGATTCCTACTTGATGTCCTTCATCTCCAGGAGCGTACCGTAGTCGCGGCCGGAGGGGTCGACGGCTCGCGCTACTGCTCCGGCAAAGGCTTCGCGAAATTCGGTAAACTTCGCCACCAGTGCCTTGATCACGGCCGTATTTTCCTGAAACGTGAGCGCGGTATTCGATACCTCGGCGGCTTGATACTTTACTACCACGTCAAGATCGTTGCCGACAGCCAGCGGAAACATATCGGTGAGATGATAGACCTTGCCGCCGGCGCTCATATCGAGAGGCCTTCCCTCCGCGGGCACATCGGCGGGTTGCGCTGCCTGGGCCTCGTCGTAAAGTTTGTCGGTGGCGAGCGTGCTCATGAAGTCCACGGGAGCGGACAGGGCGCTCGCCTCACGGTAATACAACCAGGCGTTGTGAATCTGTCCTTTAGCCTTGAAATCGCGGGCTTTTTGCGTGAACCAAGCGGCATCGTGTCCGGACGCCAGCGAGGCTTTGGCGTAAAAACCAGCCAGTTTCCAGTCGGCGCCTGCCTGCTGCAGGACGAAGGCCAGCGTCCCCGGATACTGGCCGCCGTTCACGTCGAGAATGGTTACTGCGTACTTGCCGGGCGGCAGATTATTCAGGACAAATACGGCGCTGTCTTTCGTCTGACCCGAGGGCCCGAATACCCCGCACAGAAATTCAGCGCGTGCGAGCGGTCCCGGGCCATCGGCGGTCAGCAAAAAGGGCGGCCGAACCGTTGCTTTTGCCCCGGTGAAAGCGGCCTGGTTCTCCTTGACTGCGGCTTCGATTCCGGCAAAGCTGGCAGCCACGGTGGCGATGGAGTTCTGCTGCAAGGCAGCCACATCGCCACGCGCCGACATTTCGAAATAGCGCAGGGCCGCGGTTTCGAGGGCCGTGCGCACCGGGGCAGGCATGTCCGCGGCGCTCTGGCAGGTCTGGGCGTGGGCCGATGCTCCGAGCAGCAGCAGGCACAACCATCGCCCTAGCCGGCTGCGCCGTCGATGCCGAAGCGTGGGTTCTGGAGCAATAACCAAAGGAAAAGCCTCCGCTGGCATTTTACGCGCAGTTAAAGATGAAGGCAGTCTAAATGCTTGCAAGGGCTATACCTGTGCAACGGGACTTAGGTCATCCCGCGCAAGAAATAAGGCCGTCCGGCGTTCTAGCGGTGATAGAATCAGCGAAGGTGGAGTGGCTGCGCAACCACGAGCCGCTCGCAAAAACGGGGAGATTCTGATGCCGTGTACACGCAGATGGATTGCTTTGGGGTTCTTGCTGGTGACTCCGGCCCTTCTTGCGCAGACATCGGCCCCGGTCGCCGCGCCGACGCCGGCGCCTGCCACCGCGCCCACCTCAACCCCCACCGCGGCACCGACTTCATCCCCGACTGCGGCACCGACTTCAACCCCGACCCCGCTGCACAAGCCCCATAAAGCCAAGACCCAGCCGGTGAAGCCACTCGTGCTCCCGCCGTTACAGGGCGGTCCGCTGACTCAGGTGCCGATGGACCAGATTCCGGCAACACCCGCGAAAGTCAGCTATGAAGGCGGGTTGCTGGCGATCTCGGCCCATAATTCGACTTTAAGCGAAATCCTGCGCGATGTGCGCAAGCTGACTGGGGCTTCGATTGAAATTCCTCAGGGCGCAAGCGAGCGCGTGGTCGCGGACCTGGGCCCGGGAGCGCCACGGGATGTGCTGGCGCTGTTACTCAACGGCACCTCGTTCAATTACGTGATGCTGGGGTCAAACTCGGATCCCAAGGCGGTTTCGAGCGTGATCCTTATGCTAAAGCCATCGGCGGCAGAACTCGCCGCGAGCAGTAATCAGGGTGCGACGGCGAATGGAGTTCCCCCGGCCCAGCCGCTCAACCGGCCGCTAGCGGGGCGCGGACCCGTGAGTGCACAAACGGCGAATGCCCAAGACGACGATAAAGACGATGAGGATAACGCCGAAGACAACGCCGACAATCAAACCCAACCCCAGCCCGTACAACCTGTGCAGCCCAGTGCCCAGGATCAGCAGCAACCGGAGCAAGGTCAACCCAACGCGGGGCCGAAGACGCCGGAGCAGATTCTGGAGGAGCTCCGCAAACAACAGCAGCGGCCCGGCGGAGCCATGGTTAATCCTAATCCGCAACAGCAGGCGCCACCGCAGCCGCCGCAGGAGTAGCCTGTTATCTCCGGCCACCCTCGGGAGACACTATTTCATGGATAAAGGTTGCGGCGGTGCGCTTAGTCGCCGCTCACGTGGCTTTGATGGGGTACCAACGCCGGAAGGGCATTGGATGATCGGGAGGGGTTGACGGCGGCCAACACGCCGCAAATCGCACAATACGCTCCGAATACACCCAAAATCACGCTTAGGATTGCAGTGCTGCTGATTAAAAAACCTACGATGACTGCGTTCACGTTACCGGCCCTTGCTGGCAGCCACCGGTGAAGCACGCGGCTGCAAGTAATTTTTACTTTATCCGCATTTGACCCCCGCCGCTGTTAACAACTAAGATACGGGAATCGAACTGCGTATCTCTACTCTCCAACAATTCTTAGGACCCGTCCACGTTACGGAAGTCCACAAAGTACTGCGTAAATGGCCATCACCCGGATTTCGGTGCGCGGTGCGCGCCAGCACAACCTGAAGAATATTGACGTCGAGATCCCTCGCAACACTTTGACGGTCATTACCGGTCTGAGCGGCTCGGGCAAATCCTCGCTCGCGTTCGATACGATTTACGCCGAAGGCCAGCGGCGCTACGTGGAAACGCTGTCCGCCTATGCCCGCCAGTTTCTCGACCAGATGGAACGGCCCGACGTCGACTCGATCGACGGCCTCAGTCCAGCGATTTCCATCGAGCAGAAAACCACCAGCCGCAGTCCGCGTTCCACGGTCGGCACCATTACCGAGATCTACGATTACCTGCGGCTGCTCTACTCTTCGATCGGTGTGCCCCATTGCCCGAATTGCGGCAAGCCCATCAGCCGCCAGTCCGCCGAGCAGATCGTGCAGCGCGTCATGTCGCTTACGCCCGACGATCGCGTCATGATCATGGCGCCCATCGTGCGGGGCCGCAAAGGCGAATTCAAAAAAGAAATGGAGAAGCTTGTCCAGCACGGTTTCTCCCGCGCCCGCGTGGATGGAGAACTGGTGAACCTGGAGGACGACCTCGCGCTCGATAAGCGCA
Organism: uncultured Acidobacteriaceae bacterium; assembly: GCA_963779995.1. Taxonomy (GTDB): domain Bacteria; phylum Acidobacteriota; class Terriglobia; order Terriglobales; family Acidobacteriaceae; genus Acidiflorens. The sequence goes on from CAVZZY010000011.1 coordinate 16,838, forward strand.
AGAACCACACCATCGAAGTGGTTGTGGATCGCCTGCTGGTGAAGCCGGGAATCGAGCACCGTCTTGAACTTTCGGTCGGCTTGGCTATGAAACTTGGCGGCGGTCTCGTCCAGGTCGCTGTCGTTAACGGAGACGAGACGCTCTACTCCGCGCGCCTGGCGTGCCCCGACTGCGGTATCAGCGTTCCGCAGCTGGAGCCACGATCATTTTCGTTCAACAGTTCCTACGGGGCCTGTCCCGAGTGCCACGGCCTCGGAAGCCGCTACGATTTGGATCCTGGCAAGGTGATTGTCGATTGGTCGAAGCCGCTGCTCGATGGCGGGCTGGGTCCCGGTTCGTCATCGCAGAACCTGATTCACGGCCTGCAGTTGGTTGCCCAAGCCTATCGCCTCGACTTGGCGACGCCCTTCGAGAAATTTCCCGACAAGATTCAGAACCTGCTGCTGTACGGCGAGCCGCAGCGCGGGGGCCAGCGCGGAAATAAGACAGGTTTTCTGGGGGTTCTCGGTCACCTCAGGCAGAATCTCGAATCCTCTACTTCCGAAACCTACCGCGATTATCTGCTCGATTTCATGTCAGCCACCGAGTGTTCAGTGTGTCACGGCAAGCGTTTGCGTCCGGAGAGCCTCGCCGTCAAAGTAAATGGCATGTCGATTGCCGATTTCACTGGCCTTCCGATTGCGCGTGCTCTCGAAGCTGCGCGCAATATCAAACTGACCGGCAGGGAACTGACCATTGCGGGACGTATCGCGTACGAAATCACCGAACGCCTCGAATTTCTGCACAACGTCGGACTCGGTTACCTGTCGCTCGGCCGCTCCGCCGCCACACTTTCCGGTGGCGAAGGCCAGCGCATTCGCCTTGCCACGCAGATCGGATCGAAGTTGCGCGGCGTTCTCTACGTGCTCGACGAACCTTCCATAGGCCTGCACCATCGCGACAACGGACGTCTTCTCGCCGCGCTCGAAAACTTGCGCGACCTCGGCAACACCGTCCTCGTGGTCGAGCACGATGAAGAAACCATCCGCCGCGCCGACTATGTCATCGACCTCGGCCCTGGCGCCGGCCGTCATGGCGGCGAGTTGGTGGCGAGCGGAACGCCTGCCGAAATCATGAACTCACCCGCCTCGCTCACTGGCGCCTACATCTCCGGACGCCAGCAGATTGCCATGCTTTCCGAGCGCCGCAGCCCGAATGGGAAAGCCATCGCCATACTTGGCGCGCGCGAGAACAACCTCAAGAATCTCGACGTAGTCTTTCCGCTTGGCGTGATGACGGTTGTCACCGGGGTTTCCGGCTCCGGCAAATCAACCCTGGTCAATGACATCCTGTACCGCGCGCTGGCGCGGCAGCTCTATCGTTCGCGCGAGGAACCCGGCACGCACAAGGCCATCACCGGAGCCGAGTTGATCGACAAGGTCATTCGCATCGACCAGTCTCCCATCGGACGCACTCCGCGCTCCAATCCCGCAACCTATACCGGCATCTTCTCGGCGGTTCGCGACCTCTACGCCATGCTGCCCGAATCGCGCGAGCGCGGATACAAACCCGGACGCTTCTCCTTCAACGTTTCGGGCGGACGCTGCGAGGCTTGCCAGGGCGAAGGGCAGCGCCGCATCGAGATGAACTTCCTGCCCGACGTCTACGTGCGGTGCGAAGTCTGCGGCGGACGCCGCTACAACCACGAGACGCTGTCGGTTCACTACAACGGTTCTTCCATTGCCGACCTGCTGGAAACGCCGGTGTCGGACGTGCTCCAGATTCTGGAAAACATTCCGCAGGTTAGGCAAAAGCTGCAAACGCTGGTTGACGTTGGCCTCGGATACATTCACCTCGGTCAATCTGCCGTCACGCTCTCCGGCGGAGAAGCCCAGCGCATCAAGCTCGCCCGCGAACTCGGCAAGCGCCAGACCGGAAAAACTCTTTACCTGCTGGATGAACCGACCACGGGATTGCACTTCGACGATGTGCGCAAGTTGCTCGACGTGCTCCACCGTCTCGCCGATCTCGGAAATACGGTCATCATCATCGAACACAACCTGGACGTCATCCGCAACGCCGACTGGATCGTCGATCTCGGCCCCGAAGGCGGAGAAGAAGGCGGACGCATCGTGGCCCAGGGCACGCCTGAACAAGTTGCGCGGGTGAAGAAGTCCTACACTGGCCAGGCGCTGAGCGCGTATTTCACAGGGTCAGAAAAAAATGGGTCGGCAAGAAATGGATCGGCGAAGAATGGGCCGGCGAAGAACGGATCGGCGAACAGCGTGTTCGCGCCCACTGGCACAGGGGAACTCGCATGAACTTTTCTTCCGACGATCTCCCCGAGAGTCCAGCGCCGGCGCCGCTGGCCACTGATCCGGCCCCGGTTTCCGCCGATGGTCTTACTTCCGGCGATCTCCCTTGTGACGTTCAAGGGGGAGAACTCGTCCCCGCCGCGCCGCTCGATCCGCCGTGGAACGGTTTGGATGTTTTCCGTCTGGTGATCATGGCGATCGTCGCCATGGTCGCCTGTGGTCTCGGCATGCTCGCCGTCGTGCCCGGAGCAACCGCCAAAGCGCGAGTTCTCCGCCTCAGTGCGCTTCCTGAACTTTTCATCGTCGCCCAGATGCTGGCCTACCTGTTGCTGCTTGGCTACATGTACATCCTGGTTACGAAGGAGAGGGGCAGCCCGCGCTTCTGGAAAGCCCTTCACTGGAATTGGCCCGCGAACATCTGGCCGTTCCTGGGGGTGGGCCTCGCAATGCAAATCGTTTTTCTGTTCCTGGCACACTTTCTTCCGTTTCCCAAAGAGACTCCTTTTGATGAGCTGCTGCAGCGCCACGCGACGATTGTTCTCGTTGCGGTTTTTGCCGTGACTCTTGGACCTCTCATGGAAGAATTGTTTTTCCGCGGATTCCTCTACCCTGTGCTGGCGCGGCGTTTCGGAGTGGGCACAGGAATTTCCGTGACCGCCTTGGGATTCGGCCTGATGCACGCCTCCCAATATGGATACTCCTGGGCATCGGTGCTCTTAATATTTCTGGTGGGCATGGTTCTCGGCGTGGTGCGGGCCAGAACAGATTCAGTCGGTGCAGGTTTCCTGGTGCACATGGCCTACAACGGAACCATCGCCGCAGCGATGTTCGCGGCCACCAGCGGATTTCGACATCTGGAAAGATTGAATCAGTAGCCGGCAGCGAGAGCGGGCTGCGGAAAAACGCGCGATTCGCATGAGGGCATTGCTTTCTCTCGAACTTTTTTCCTCCGCCTGCGTATCATACTCAGGAGGAGGTGTCCCCATGATCGCCTTCCTGCTTTGGTGTTTTCTCTTCGTGCTGTGCTGGCCCGTGGCGCTGTTGGCGCTAATCCTCTATCCCATCGTGTGGCTGCTGTTGCTGCCCTTCCGCCTGGTCGGAATCGCCGTCCACGGAGCACTCGCCCTGGTCTGGGCCGCAGTGATGCTTCCCGCGCGCTTGCTTAGCGCACCGTTTCGTCTTTCGCGAATCTGAAGCCCCGCCGGACTTCGCCCGGCTGCGCGCACGAGGTCGCCCGTCCCCCTGATCTTGTCAGGGCTCCGGCTTGGCTAGGTATTTCTGCAGAAATTGCAGGCTCCTCAGACCTGCGTCGCGCCAGATGGTTTGGTCCTCGAAGCCGTGGCCGGCGCCGGGATAGATTTTGATTTCGTAGGGGACTCCCTTTTTCTCCAGCAACTTTTGCAATTGGTAGGCCTCTTCGACGGGGACGGTCGAGTCGGCCTCGCCGTGCAGGATTAGCACCGGGCAGAGGCGTCTCATGAAAAGGTTCATTTCTTTGGGCATGCCCCCGAAGAACTCGACGACCGCTTCCACGCGATGGTCGATGGCGGAATTGGCGAGCGAGAGGTAAGATCCGAGCGAAAAGCCCAGGAGAGCGATGCGCTTGCCATCGACTGGCGGCTGGGTTTCGACAAAACTGGTTGCATCCCAGAGAGTTTTCATCCACAGCGGAAAGTTGCGCATGATGGCCGGCTTGTCGGCAGATGCAGTGCCGGTGCGGTCAAAATAATGAAGCAGGTAAACTGCGAACCCCTGGGCCGCGAGCATGCCGGCGTAGCGCTCCATGCCGGAGACACTGCCCCCGGCGCCGTAGAGTGCAATGACGGCAGGAAGGGGGCCGTCAGTTGCCGTCGGCAAGTAGGCGTCGAGGCGGATCGGCTTGCCGCCGCTCTGGAAGACTGCCGACGATTGTACGATGGGCGGCATTGGCGAATTCGCTACGCGTCCGGCAATCGGTCGCGCCTTCCTGGTCGCGCCTTCAACGACGCGGCAATCCGTTATTCCACCACCCGCGCCTTTCGCGCCCACAGCCAATTCAGCACAGCCGCTCCGACCGTCGCCGCCAGGATCAACGACTTACTCAAATCCGTCTGCGTCGCCAGCACCACGGCGATCCCCACCCCCAGCACGGCCAGCACCTGCCCCCCAGGCAGCCGGAAACCTGCGGCCAGCGGCTGCTTTCGGCGCAAAGGGATCACGGCGGCACAAACCACGGCATAGTAAAACAGCCGTGCGATCACCGACAGCGTCACATTCCAGACAAAACTCCCCGCCATCGCCAACCCCCAAACGGCCACCGCATAGAACAGAATCGAAAACCAAGGCGTGTGAAATCTGGGGCTGACTGCGGCAAACACCCGTGGCAGATCGCCACCTTCGGCGAGCGCGAAGGTGAGGCGCGGCATTCCCAGCAGCTTGGCGCTCAAGTAACCGTATACCGAAACCAGCGCGCCGATCGCAACCAGCGCCGCTCCGCGATTGCCCATGGTGATGCGCGCCACCTCGGCCAGCGGACGATCCGTAGTCGCCCCGGGCCCCAACACTCCGACCACCACCCATTGCACCAAGGCATAGATCACGGTGCAGGCGATCAGGGCCACAAACAGAGCGAAACCGGCGTCGCGCGCCGGATTCTTGACTTCGCTCATGGGCGCTAGCGCCGATTCAAATCCACCGTAAGCGAAGAACAGCAGAACCATTGCTTTCATCCACGTACTTGCCGGCATCGGAGCGGACGAACCCCATGGCGCGGGGTGGATGATGGTAACCGCAGCTCCCGCCAGCACCACCATCAGCAAGGGTAGAATCTTCGCCACTGTGAACACGTTGCTCACCGCCGTACCCTGCCGTGCCCCGCGAACGTTTATAAGCGCCAGCACTCCCACCAGTAACGTCAGGGTCACAAAGCGCGGCCAGGGTTCTTTTGCCGCCGGCCAGAATTCCGCCAGATAAATGACAAATAAGTTAGCATTGGCCGCCGGAGCCGCCGTCTGCGCCAGGTAGAGCATCCACCCGACCAGAATTCCCGTCAGACGCCCGAACGCCGTGCGCGCATACAGGTAAGGTCCGCCCGCCTCGGAAAACTGCGAGGCCACCTCGGCAAAGCAGGCCATAATCACGCCCATCGCAGCCCCCGCAATCAACACCGCGATTACGCTGCGTTTGCCGAGAAGCCCGGCCACCGTGGCCGGCAATCCAAAAATGCCACTGCCGATTATCGAATTCACCGCCAGTGCGGCCAGGCTCCAACGGCCAATGGCCCGCACCAGGCCAGTTCGCGGTGATGTCATCGCGAACGTTTGTATCACACCCAGCCTCTTCCTTGGACTAAAGTTCTTCACGGGCTGCATCCCGTGTGGTGCCCCGCAAGACCGCCGGGATGACCGCCTGAAACGGCTTGTCCCGAGCGGCTTCCGACCGAAAGTAACTTCAATTACCGAAGCTCATGCACACGGGGAATCTTTTCGCTTCTGCTCCGGGATGCGATCTTGAGTAGAACGCATTGCTCAGGAAAGCTTGGTTGGGACGGAAAGGACCTTATGGACCGCGAGAACCGGGAAAGCATGGAAGAGATTCATCTCCGCATTTTGCGCGTTACCGAAGACCTGCGCATGATTCAGCGCGAACTCAACTGTGCCGCCATGCAGGCCCCCACCGACCCCGAACTGATGGAAGCCCTCGCCGATCCGCCCGAGATGGAATCCATTCAGGTCCTCAAGTCCGCTCTCGATCAGATGCGTCACTTCCTTTGGTTCTACATGCAGGTCGTGGCCAGCGACTCCGAAATGGGCGAGAAATTCCGCCAGACCCTGCGCCAGGACGCTCCTCCGCGAGCCCCCGAAATGGAGCAGCAGTTCCAGAACGCCACGGACTCCATTATGCTCCGCTATATAGCCGATAGTAAGTTCCGCAAGCCCAACTAGGGCTGTGTGGGGACGGGCGCTTTGCCCCGTCCAGACCGAGCGCAACCCGGCGTCAACTGGATCCCCATAACCGAAGAGCGGCGCCGGTCTTTACCGTAGGCCGGCCATCTACAGGCCCCGCTCCTGCAGTAAAATCCATCCGTTGACGAATCCTTCACAGATCCGCGCCGCCGAAGCTGTCGACGCGCCCGCCATCGCGCGCCTGGTGAACGATGCCTTTCGCCCCGAGCGCTTCTTTATTGATGCCGACCGGACAGATCCCGGGAAGGTTGCGGTTCTTCTTCAAGAAGGAAAATTCCTCCTGCTGTTCGAAGATGGAGTGCTGGCCGGCTGCGTTTACACCGAGATTCGCGGCGCGCGCGGTTACTTCGGATTACTGGCGGTCGAACCGCAGCGGCAGCGCTCGGGGATCGGCGCGCGCCTGATCGCCGCCGCCGAACAGCAGTGCCGTTCCGCCGGATGCCGCTTCATGGATCTCACGTTCGTAAATGTGCGCCAGGAACTGCCCGCTTTCTACCAGCGTTTTGGATATGTCGAGAACGGCACCTTACCCTTCCCGGCGGATCAAGTCGTCAAAATCCCCGTCCACTTGGTGCAAATGTCGAAGCCGCTGTAGAGCCTCTCCGCCCCACAAAAAAAAACGGGCGCGCCGAAGCGCGCCCAAGTCACAGGAGGAAACAACTTCACAAGCAACAACGTTCAGCAGGACAAACTCAATCTCCGCGGCAATCTCAGCGACCAAAACCAGCCGACTGCATCGCCTGCCGCGAAATGTCCGATGTCGACGCAATACCCTGCATCCGCAGCTTGAACTCATCCGCGTTCGAGGCGCTCTCCAGGGCCGTCTCGTAATTCACCAGCCCCGCCTGGAACAAATCCCAGAGCGACTGGTCGAAGGTCTGCATGCCGTACTGCGAGGTGCCGGCGGAAATCGCTTCGCGGATGGCGCGCGTCTTCTCGGGCACCAGAATGCATTCCCGGATGTAAGACGTCGTCACCATTACTTCGACCGCGGGGACACGGCCCTCGGCGTCCGACCGGCGCACCAGACGCTGGCTGACAATGGCGCGCAACACCGCCGCCAACTGCAGGCGGATCTGTTTTTGCTCCGGCGGCGGGAAAATGGCAATGATGCGGTTGATGCTTTCCACCGCATCCAGCGTGTGCAGGGTGGAGAAAACCATGTGACCGGTTTCGGCCGCGTGCAGCGCCGTCCCGATCGTCTCCAGATCGCGCATTTCGCCGACCAGAATCACGTCCGGATCCTGGCGCAAAGAAGAGCGCAGCGCCGCCGAAAACGATGGGGTATCGACTTCGACCTCGCGCTGGTTCACGTAGCCTTTTTTGTCGCGGTGCAGAAATTCGATGGGGTCTTCGATGGTGATGATGTGCTCGGCGCGCGTCGAGTTAATGCGGTCGACCATGGCAGCCAGCGTCGTCGATTTGCCCGACCCCGTCACCCCGGTAACCAGCACCAGACCGCGCGGCATGTCGCAGATCTGCTCCACGACCTTCGGCAAAAACAGTTCGTCGAGTGCGCGGATCTTCGTCGGAATCACGCGCAGCACCAGCCCTACATTGCCGCGCTGCTGAAACACGTTCACACGGAAGCGTCCCAGGCCCGCAACGCCGTATGCCATATCGATTTCCGTGGTCTCTTTGAATTTCTGCTTTTGCCGCGCCGACATCATGCTGAAGGCCATGTTCAACATGTCTTCGGCGGACACCCGCGGCTGGTCGGTCAGCGGCACCAGATCGCCATCAATGCGCAGGTGCGGATAGTTCCCGACCTTCAAATGCAAGTCGGAAGCGCGGCGCTCCATGGCGATGCGGAGCAAGTCGTCGATATTCATGCAGGCAGGACTCCAGCTACAGTGCCTATCATGACTCGTTCCGACGCCGCGCACGAGATGACGGAAGTAACAGCACCATTAGGTCGGGGCTGCCGTCGTCGGTCTAGTTGGTGTGGGGGACGGACGCCCTCCGCCGCAAGGGACACCCCTGACCGAGCCGGTGCTCAGCCCTAAAGTGGGTTGGTTTCTAGACGTGTTCGGCGTCGCTGAAGCGATGCCCTGATACGAACCGGATGTCGAGTTTGTCCCACGCCGGTTACACACTGACCGGCTGCTTCGCGCCCACCGGAACTGGCGTGAGCCAGTTGTACCGGTCCGCTTTCTCGCCGCGAACGATGCCGTAAAACTCCGCTTGCAGAGATTTGGTCATGGGGCCGAGCTTGCCCTTGCCCACGGTAATTTTGTCGACGGAGCGAATGGGCGTGATTTCAGCGGCGGTGCCGGTGAAGAAAACTTCGTCGGCAATGTACAGCGACTCACGCGGAATCTGCTGCTCCACGATCTTGATGCCGAGGTCGCGGGCAATGTGTAACACCGAGTCGCGCGTGACACCCGGAAGCACGGAGTTGCCGAGCGGGGCCGTGTGCAGAGCGCCGTTGCGGACGACGAACAGATTCTCGCCCGAGCCTTCGCTGACGTAGCCGTTCACATCGAGCGCGATGCCTTCGGCATAGCCGTTGACGATCGCTTCCATCTTGATGAGCTGCGAGTTCATGTAGTTAGCGCCAGCCTTGGCCATGACGGGTAGAGTGTTGGGCGCGATCCGCGTCCAGGAAGAAACGCAAACATCCACGCCTTCGCTGGCATCCGACCCCAAATACTTCCCCCACGGATAATTCGCGATATAGACCTCGATGGGGGAATTCAAGGGGTTGACTCCGGCTTCGCCGTATCCGCGGAGAACGATGGGGCGGATATAGCAGGGCCACACGGCGTTGTGTCCCACGAGCTCGACCATGGCGCGTACGAGTTCATCTCGCGTGAAGGGGATGTCGGCGCGGTAGATGCGGGCGGAGTTGATTAGGCGCTGCATGTGTTCGGGGGCGCGAAAAATCGCGGGGCCGCTGGGCAGCGCGTAGCAGCGAATGCCTTCAAAGACCGAAGAGCCGTAGTGCACCACGTGCGACATTACGTGGATCGTGGCGTCGTCCCAGGCAATGAACTTGCCGTTGTGCCAGATTTTCTCTGTCTTCTCAATCGCCATGCAGGCTCCTTCGGTGCAAAAATTCGCGGAAGCGGCCGGAGAATGTCCGACTCGTAGACGAAAGTTCTTCCAGAATGGAATTATAACGTGGAAGCGGGCTTGGCCAACGAAATCGGGCCTAACAGCCCGTCTTCGTATCAGGGCATCGCTTTAGCGATGCCGCAAGCTCCGAAATCAAGCGCCTCTTTTAGGGGCTGGGCAGTAAAAATCGGCCAGATTCGACAAGAGCCAATCGAATCCCACTGGCGACGCGGACGGTTAGCGAATCGCAAGGATATTGTTGGCGACGAACCCACCTTCACCGGCGACCATCATTCGCATCGTGATGCGCTCTGCTTTGTAGTGGTGGCTTCGATGCAACAGGTATACAACGCCAACTCCCGCGCCAAAACCCAACGCTGACCCGGCAGCTTCTCCGGCGGCACCACGGGTCACGAAGGGGCGCATGACCGGATTGATTTCGTGAAGGCCCTGGTTCAGGCCGCGCTGAGTGGTGATGGCGTCGGCGGCGACCAATCCGGCTAAGATGCTGAAGTTCAATTTGTTCTCGACCGTCAAGAACGGCTGTTGGCTGGGCGCATCGGGAAGCGCTGAGCTGCTCGCCATGAAACTCTGCGCCTGCATGGCGATACTCAGCAAAAAAAGCGAGAGGAGGTATTTCATCTGGTCCCCGTGTTTCTTGTTATTAGTGGTTATTTAAGATGAGAGTAACTCAGAAGAACACGTTAGTACATGGCCCGTATCGTGTTAGTGAAGACCCTTTGGTAAGAGTAACTGTACGGTCCCAGCAGGTTACTTGCGGTTACTCTCAGTGCCTGAGGAGGCAACCGACGTTGCCAAACCGCACTCTTTCCGCAGCCCACCGATTGGTTCTGCGGCATTTATGGCAAACCAACGGCGAACTCAGGGCGCGGGGGGTGCCTCCTGAAGTAAGATTAAAGGGGATGGACACGGCTGTTGCACGGGTGGAACAACTCGAGAAAGCCCTGTTTCGGGGTGGTGGGCTCACGCTGCAGAATCGCGATTACGTGCGGGAGGTCCGCACACTCACCGATGCGCTTTTTCGGATCGATCTCGGGCCAAAGGATTTGACGCTAGAGGCGCTCGGAATCAAGAGCGAGCCGGGGTCGGCGATCATAGTGGCGCGAGAGCCGGGTGTGGCTGCCGGAGTTGCGGAATTGGGGCTTTGGCTTGAGTCTGCCGGCGTTTCAGTGCGCGCCGCGAAAAAGGATGGCGACGTTTTCGAGCGCGGGGACACGCTGCTGCGGCTGGAAGGGGAGCGGAACAATTTGCTGTCGCTGGAGCGAGTGGGACTCAACATTGTGCAGCGAATGAGCGGGATCGCGACCCTGACCCGCTGCCTTGGAGAGCGGGTTCGCGGCCGCTCGCCCTCGACTCGCGTGGTCGCCACGCGCAAGACTTTATGGGGCCTGCTCGACAAGCGCGCAGTGCATCTTGGGGGCGGTGGGACGCATCGAATTGGCTTGAGTGACGCGATTCTCATCAAGAACAATCATCTCGCGTTGCTGGCGAGCCGCGAGGAAGAAGCGGCGCCGCTCGGAATCGAGCGGGCATGGAACTTCCGCAAAGATGCGGCCTTCATCGAGGTGGAGGTGACAGGCGAAGCGGCGGCACTGGCCGCGGCAGAGACTTTTCGCCGGATGCAGGAAGAGTCGTCAGAACGATATCCGTGCCTACTGATGCTGGATAACATGATGCCGAAAGAGATTCGCTCCATTCTCGACGGCCTTCGGAAAAAAGCTCTTTGGGACTACATACTCACGGAGGCGAGCGGCGGGATTTCAGAGCAAAATGTGGAGGCTTACGCGGACAGCGGCGTGGACGCGATTTCCATGGGAGCCCTCACTCACTCGGCGCGCGCGCTTGACCTTTGCCAAAGGATTGCATAGCGGAAGTAGCGAGAGGTGATCCGATGCGGGATACGGAAGTGCTGGATACAGAAATGTTGGACACAGAAGCTTTGCCGTCGTTCGAGACGCGCTACGCAATTCCGGCGGTGGAAATGATCCACGACGGGCCGGACGAAATCCGCAAGAAACAGCGGCGCGTGCGTGAGCTCTGCGCCCAGCACAATGCGATTTTGCTCGCCCATCACTATCAGCGCCCGGAAGTGCAGGAAGTCGCGGACGCGGTTGCGGACTCCCTTAAGCTTTCGCAGGCGGCGGCGAAGACCAATGCCGACGTGATCGTTTTCTGCGGCGTGCACTTCATGGCGGAAACGGCGGCGATCCTGTGTCCGGAGAAGACCGTGCTCTTGCCCGACCTGCGCGCGGGATGCTCGCTCGCGGCTTCGATCACGGTGGAAGAACTGCGGGCGTGGAAGGCAAAATTGCCGGACGCGGTCGTGGTCGCTTACATCAATACGTCCGCTGCCGTAAAAGCGGAGAGCGACTACTGTTGCACCTCGGCCAACGCCGCAAAAGTCGTTCGCGCCATCCCCGCGGACCGGCCCGTTCTTTTTCTGCCCGATAAGTTTCTGGCTTACGTGGTGGCGCGGCAAACACAGCGCAGCAATATCATCGCGTATCCGGGCTATTGCCACGTGCATAAAACCATTCGGCCCGACGACGTCGTCAAAATCCTCAAAGACCATCCCGATGCCGAGCTTCTTCTGCATCCCGAGTGCGGATGTGTGAGTTCGTGCATGGCGAAAGCCGCCGACGGCACGCTGCCGCAAGAGCGCACCTTCTTCCTTTCCACCGGAGGGATGCTGCGTCACATTGGCGATTCGCCGGCGAGCGAGTTTGCCGTGGGAACGGAACTTGGCATTTTGCATCAGTTAAAGAAAAGCTTTCCGGAGAAGAAGTTTTATCCGGTGAATCCCGACGCGGTCTGTGCCTTCATGAAGACCATCACGCTCGACCGAGTCTTGCGGTCACTGGAGACGATGTCGCCCCGGGTGACGGTACCGGAAGAAATCGCGCGCAAGGCGCGTCGTGCTATCGATCGCATGTTGGAGCTCGCGTGAAAGTGGCCGGGCTACAGGCGCAGCCAGAAAAGCATTGCGGGTGAGGCCTAGCTTGGGCCGGTGCCCTTTACCGGCGCGCGCCGGCCGTCTGCAGGTGGGCGACTTTTGCGCTTGAGGAAGTTTCCTGGTAGCGGGCGATACCCTTGTAAAGCGCTTCTGCGATCTGCTGGCGGTAAGTCGAGCTCTGCAGGTTGCGCTCGTCGTCGGGACTGCTCACAAAAGAAATTTCGGTAAGAATGGCGGGCATGGTGGTGCCGGTCAGCACGACAAAAGCGGAGTCCTTGATGCCGCGGTTGCGGATGTCTGGGCTGTTCACGGCCAGCGTGGCGTAGAGAGAGCGCTGGACGTTTTCCGCGAGACGGCGCGACTCCTCGATTTTTTCGTGCAACTCTTCGATCGATAGCGATACCGGAGTCAACCTGGCGAAGGTTCCATCCTCATGCTTTTCGGCTTCGCGCGACCCCGGAGCCGAAAACAGATTGCTGTAGTAAGTTTCAACGCCGCGCGCCGCCGTCGAGTTGCTGTAGTTGGCGTGAATGGAGACGAACAGATCGGCCTGTGCCTGGTTAGCAATGTCAGCGCGCTGATCGAGGGGCAGATAGGTATCGCCGGTTCGCGTGAACAGGACTTCCGATCCCAATCGCGTTTGTAGCAGCCTGCCCAGGCGCCGGGTCACGTCAAGCACCAGATCCTTTTCCGTCAATCCTTGGCGCCCAACCGTGCCCAGGTCCCAGCCGCCGTGTCCGGCGTCGAGCACGATGCGAAATTTTCCGGCCTTGGCCGGCAAAAGCTTGGCGGCGGGCTTCGCCGCCAATGTGGCCACAGGCGCTGAGTTCAGCGGGGACGGCGCTCGGTCCACGGAGGCGGACGGCAATTTCGGAGTTGTGCCTTGTGGAGCGAATTGATTAGCAGCCAAAGCTTTCTCGCTGCCACGCAACTCAACCACCAGGCGATAGGGGTTCGACTCCATGCTGACGGAGAAGTTCGAGCCGCCCTTGGTGTCGAGCACGATTCGGGTTACGCCGGCGACGGGCTGAGCGATCCGCACACGAGTCAACGAAACGTCGCCGACGTCCATCGTCTTTCCCGTCAATTCGGGGGGCAGAACCGTGTCGTGCAGATCGAAATAGATCCGCTCTGGTGACATCAAACGATGCACCTCGTAGGGAGCCTGGTCTTCCATGTCGATGACCACCGTGCTTCCCATGTCCGAAGACCAGTGACGCACGCCCGTGACTTTGGGCAACACCGCCAACTTATCTTCGGACACGGCGGTGAGCGGTGCCGCATCGGAGCCGACATTCTCCGGATTCATCAGATTGTCGGTGAACGCGGGAGATAGAACATCTCCGGGCGCTGACGATGTCGTCGCCGAGTGTGGCCGAATTGCGGTATTTGCGGCCGAGACCCTGGTGACCGCCGTCTTCCCATGAACCTGCATCCCCCACCACGCTCCGGCCGAAAATAACGCGGCCACGGCCACCAGACCCATCACCACACTCAATCCCGGCCGCGAACTGCCGGGAAGAGAAAGGCGGTGCAAGAATGGTAAGAAGCCTGGCGGCGGGGTGAACGAGGTCGGCTCTTCGATCCCGGTTAGTTCATCGACGATGCCGGGCTCAGGCAACTCGATCACGGGTTCAGCCAACTCAATCAGGGCCGCGGGAATGACAACCGGCTGCATCAGCACGGCCAGGCCTGGAACTGCTTCTGGAAATGGAGGCGCTGCATTTGAAACTTGCCGCATCGCGGGAACGGGAGACGGGGCCGGCTCTGTCTCTACGGTTGAGCCGGGCTCGATTTCAGGAATCCCTATGGCCGCCGCTTCGGCAACAACCGGCGCTTCCGCAGCCGGCTTCGCCTGCAGGACCTCGGTAGCCACATCCGACAGCCAGTGGATACGCCGATCCTGATCGGCGGGTTTGAGCGCCGAGAGAACCAGCTCCGCGAACATATCGAAACAGCGAATGTGGTGATCGGTGAAAGCGCGAGCAGTTTTCGAAAACGCCTGCAGCACGCCCAGTTGCTCGTGGCGGCCACGCAACGGAACCAGCACGGTGGAGCGAGCTTCCAGCGCGCGTGCGAAATCCAATTCGACGCGAGCGTCGACTTCACAATCGTCGCAACGGAGAATGCGCCCCGACTCCAGGCAGTCCTGCAGAAACTCGGACGCGCTGATCAGTTGAACGCCGCGCGGGACGACGAGCGGTCCGGCGCCGGCGCGGCACACCATCTCCGGTCTTTCCGCCCCCGATCCTTCCGCCTTCGGTCCTTCTACCTTCGATCCTTCCGCCTGCAATCCTGCCGCGAGCGCGACCACGATGCCGTCGGCCTGAGTGATGGCCCGGGCACGATCGCAGATCAATTGCAGTACTTCGTCCAGGATGAAGCGTTCAGTCTCGAACAAGTCGCGATCGCCGGCGCATCCGGCGTCGTCGCGCCGGTTCCGTATCTGCTCGTGGAGTCCCGAAAAGGCCAAGAGGGCGGGCAGGGCTTCCTGACGCGCCAGCGATTCGAGGACACGGTTGCCCTCCTGCAGCGGAAAGCCAGGGTCGCTCGTCGCCGCCGCTTCCCATGCAACTCGGGTTGGATTGGCATTCATACTTACGCGGTCAGGACCACAAAAACCCCGTCTCATCGTATCCGGGCTGGTCGGAAGGCTCAACACCACTAATGGGTCAGCCGGCCAAGCCACGGGCACACGTTCAACCGGCGACCACCACCTTTTTCACCGGCAGTCTTCACGGGCGGTCTTACCCGCGAACGAAAGCCACAACTCCAATTTCCAGCGTAATATTCCCGACTGTGTACCGCAATGTCCCGCGGTACACGTCCAACTGCGCATTGGCACCGCAACCCGCACGCCGCCGGATGCGCGAGCTACGACCCTTCAGATTTTGCTCTCCGCTGCTATTCGTCCTATGGTTAGAAAGCAGCCATAAGAGCCCCGGAGATGGGATGACCGACGCAGTCGAGCAGGGAAAACCAGAAAAACTCAAAAAATCCAACTGGTGGTGGCCCGCGGGAGTCTTGGCCACCAGCCTGGCTGGCATGGCCGTGGTGGCGTTCCGGGGCTGCTGGCACCGCAAGATGAGCTGGCCGGTTGGCGTGCAGGGATATTCGTACCAGGTTTGTCTGGGCTGCGGCGCCATGCGGCTGTTCGACGAAAAAACCTTCAACGCGTACGGCCCGTTCCGCTATGACGTGGACGAACTCATCGCGTGGGAAAAATCCACGAGAAACTCTGAAACCTTGAAACTCTGAAACCTGCTCTGCTCAGGCTCCGACCGGCCGGCCCTGGTTCTTGCACCACTCCACCGTACGGCGCAGGCCGTCCGCAAAGTTCACCAGAACCTTGTATCCCAAATACTCTTGCGCCTGCGTGATGTCCGCCAGCGAATGCTTGATGTCCCCGCCACGCTCCGGAGCGTAATTGACGCTGCCCTTGTAACCCGTCAGTTGTTTCAAAGCATCGAAAGTTTGATTCAGCGTGCTCCGCGCGCCCGTGGCGCAGTTAAAAACGCGTCCGGCACACTCCGCCGCCGGGGCCGTGCAGGCCAGCAGATTGGCCGAAACTGCGTTGTCGATGTAGGTGAAATCACGGCTGGTTTCGCCATCGCCAAAAATCGTGGGCTGTTCTCCGCGCAGCATCTGCATACTGAACTTGGCGAGCACGCCGGAGTATGGCGAAGAAGGATCCTGCCGTGGCCCGAAGATGTTGAAGTAGCGCAGGCTGACGGTTTCGAGGCCATAGCAACGGTAGAACGACACCATGTAAAGCTCGCTGGCCAGCTTGGCCACGGCGTAGGGCGAGATCGGGTTAGGGGGCATGGCTTCATGCTTCGGAAGCGTCGGCGTATCGCCATAGGCTGAAGATGAGGCGGCATACACCACGCGCTTCACTTTCGCGTCGCGCGCTGCGACCAGAACATTGACCGTGCCGTCGACATTGGCGCGATTGCTGGCGAGAGGGTCGAGCACCGATTTCGGGACAGATGGAATGGCGGCCTCGTGCAGCACGTAATCGACGCCCGAGCACGCCTGGTGCATGGCATCCAGATCGAGAATGTCAGCTTCGCGGAAGTCGATCCGGTGCAGCACCTCGGAAAGGTTCTCGCGTCTGCCAGTGGAAAAGTTATCGATGCCCCGGACCTGCTCGCCACGTTCCAACAAAGCGCGCACCAGCGAGGACCCGATGAAACCGGCAGCGCCGGTCACAAGATATTTAGCCATATGCTTTGTTGATGATAACGGATGAACTCGTCCGGCGCCGAGAGCAGCGCCGTCACCAGGGTAACTTTTGGTTCCCGAGTCCGCCAAACGGTCGCCCGTCGCTGCAACCCCTGGAGGTCAGGATTCAGGCCGGCGAACCCGTTTGGCGGTGTAGCACAACCGCGGTAGTTGTGCTGCTCTTAAGTTGGATCGGAAGATTGCGGGAAAACTTTAGACCGCAGGGAACTTGGGCAAAGCAGCTTGAATCTGGCGCCACAGTTCCTCTTTGCCGGCTCCGGTTTTGGTCGAAAAGGCCACGATAGGCACCCCGGCATAGGCTTGCCCGAGCGTGCGCATCGCCTGCCGCAATTCGTTGCCAGACAACCGGTCACACTTGGTGGCCACAATGACATGCGGCCGTCCTTTGGACGTCAGGAATTCCAGCAACTGGCCGTCGCTTTCCTGGGGGGGGATGTTCGAATCCACCAGCACCAGGCACAGTGCCAGGCTCGGGCGTTGGTGAAGGTACGGATCCACAAACCGGGCCCAGTCTTCGGAGGTTTCGCGGGAGACTTTAGCGTAGCCGTATCCCGGAAGGTCGGCGAAAAGCAACTCAGGCCCGGGTTGTCCCGCCCTGCGAACCTCAAAAAAGTTAATGCTTCGCGTGCGCCCCGGAGTATTGCTGGTGCGGGCCAGCTTCTTGCCCACGAGCGAATTGATCAGGCTCGATTTGCCGACGTTGGACCGTCCCAGAAAGGCGATCTCGGGCACGCCGGGGGCAGGGAAGTGCGTCAAGTCACTCGCCGACAGCATAAATCGAGCCAGAAGCCGCATACAGACAGTTTCCAGTGTTTGGGTTGCGCATAGCAAGCGCGACAGAAAAATAAATTCGCTAAGGTCGGCTTGCTAAGGTGTGAGGACTGACCTCGGACCAGTTGGGAATAGAGAGAATCCGGACTCCAGCCCCGGAGGGGCGATCCAGCTTAGCCAGCGCTTCAGCGCTGGGAAAAGTGGACGCAATGATTCAAGTCCCGGAGGGACGGTCCTTTTCTCGTGCCCATGCTACAGCCCGAGCGGCCGTTTGGGATGCACATCCTGCTCCTTGATCGGATGCATTTTGTGCCAGAGCGCGAGCCCGCCCGCGATGACCAGTCCGATGAGAACGCTGATCAGAAAGAACCAGCGATAAGCCGGCAGCGCGATCAGCAGAACCGCTACGACAAGAACCGCGACGATAAGACCCGCCGATCCCTTCAGACTGAATCTATAGCGGCTGCCAGATTCGGGTTCCATGAGTTCATTCTAGCGCCGCCTTCAGGGCTCACGGCGATCAACACCCTCCGGATTTCAAATGATTGCGAAAGGCCGGGCCGCCCGCCCCTATGCGGTGAGCTGCACCAAGGGTCCCTGGGAACCGGCTCCGAACGACTCGAGAAAATCCGCGGCAAATTTCATGCAGTTGACCCGATCGGGAACCTCGCCAACGACGCGCTGCGGATACTCGTCGTAGGTGCGGCCATCGAGCAATCTTCCGTTTTTCGCTTTCCTCACGCCGCCCCATTGCTTGAAGAAAAAAGGCACGCCCTGCACCCGGCACTGTTTCCGGACAGAAAGCACCCACTCCCGTTTCATCGGACGCGCGCCCGGGCCGCTCTCGCCGCCGACAATCACCCAGGTAATGCCTGACAAGTCGATTTCGCCGAGGTCTTCCAGCAGCGGCTCAATCGACAGGAAGCGAACCTTCGCAGGAGCCTGCCGTAGATGGTCCACTCGGGGCAAACCATGTTTCCGGTCTTCAACGCTGACGCCCCACCAGATGTTTTCGTGCTCCGCCGCATAACGTAGCTTGCCCTTGAGCAACTGCAGCAGCCTCTCCGACCTCTTCGTCAGAACCTGATAGGTGTGCCAATCCGCCGTTGCCATCACGCGTGAGACGGCCTCCGTGTAGTCGTCCGGCACTCCCGCTTGGAAGAGGTCACTCATCGAGTTCACGAACACCAGCTTGGGCGAGCGCCAAGAAAATGGCTCCGTCAGCTTCTCCGGCACCAGACGCAGATCGAACCCCTGTTCGTAGGGATGCCCCTTGACCCCGCGAAACCGCTCAGCAAACGTCTCGGCATAGCAGTGCTTGCAGCCAGGACTGATCTTGACGCAGCCGCGGACGGGATTCCAAGTGGCGTCGGTCCATTCGATGTGAGAGTTGAGTGACAAGTATTTAATCCCAGCTGAATGCAGTTTGATCTGTCCCGTACTTCAATGCGTCGTCCCAGAAATCGAGCGCGAGCTTATTTCGCGAGAAGAGAGCGATATAGTACAAGGGAAGATTCTTTTCGTCCGAACGCACTCGCTTCATCTTATGAATCGGTGTTGGCAAGTATCCCAACGTCTCCATACTGGCAGCAAACTCCGATGCTAAGAACTTGGGGAACAATATGGCGTCCGCCTCAGCAATTCTCCATCGATCCCTCCAGGTGCTTGAACCAAGGAATTGGTCGACTTTGACGGCATCTTCCATGACATACCGCTTGTAGGCCCGGTTCGCATCTGAATAGACGGCCAATAACACGATGAAATCTACGAAGCGGGAGGACAATGTCTTGATCGTGCCGAACTTAAGGCCGATGTCAAAAGGATCAGCGAAGCACAGCGTTAGAACGGTGTTGTCTTTCGATCCTAGAGGGATTTCGGCGAGGATGTCAGAAGCTCGGAGATCGCAGTCTCCTCCGACATATGCAACATTTGCCGCAGGGAAGTGACGCATTACGCGTACTTTTAGGGCTTCAAGATTCTCAGAGATTGCTTCGCAGAAAATGTACTTGTCGAACGGATGCTCGACGGCAAGGGCTTGAAGCGGGGAACCCAGTATGATTTGTTGCGTGCCCCGGATCCGGCTATAGCCGGCGCCAGCATAAAGCTCCACATATGCACGCTTGCCCCACTTGGCCTTCATTCCCTTCGAAAACATGGTTGTGTATAGCGATACGACCCTGTGCTTGTCCTCCGTCCAGCTGCCGACCTCTGGACAAACCAAATTGTCGTCGCTCGGCTGTGCGGTCTCGTTCGTCATTCAAACAGCTTCGTTGTTCGCTTTTTGTTCGCTAACAATAAAACTAGCTTGCCACATTCTTGAATCAGGTTCAATAGCGAATCAGGCTACAGCGGAATATTCCCATGCTCCTTAGGAACGAAACCAGTTTCCGCCTACTGCCTCGCCGTAGGAATCTCCGGCGTGGGCGGGGTTGCGATGGGAGCCATCGTCGTTTCGGCCTCCGAGGGCATCTGCGGCAGTGGACCCTCGAGCGCGACGGCCAGCACCTGGTCCATGTTGTCTACGAAGTGCAATTTCATCGCGTTGCGCAGGTTCTCCGGGACCTCGGCTACATCTTTTTCGTTCTCCTGCGGCAAGATTACTTCGAACAATCCGGCGCGATGGGCGGCCAGAAGTTTTTCTTTCAATCCGCCGATGGGCAGGACCTTGCCGCGCAGCGTGATCTCTCCGGTCATGGCGATATCGCGGCGCACCGGGATCCGGCTCAGCGCACTGGCGAGAGCGGTTGCGATGGTGATGCCGGCGGAGGGGCCATCTTTCGGAATCGCTCCTTCGGGCACGTGCACATGAATATCTTGGTTGCGGTAGAAATCGCGGGGCAGTCCGAGCCGCGCCGCTCGCGAGCGAATGTACGACATGGCTGCCTGCGCCGATTCCTGCATCACGTCGCCCAATTGGCCGGTTAAAGTGAGCTTGCCTTTGCCGTCCACCACCGCAGCTTCGGTGCTCAGAATCGACCCGCCCACCTCGGTCCAGGCCAGGCCCGTCACCAGGCCGATTTCGCTCTTCTCGTGGGCCAGCGTGTCGCGGAACTTCAGAACACCGAGCCAGTCGCCAACCTTTTCTGGCTGGATCGCGGCCGTGAAGTCCGCGCCTTCTTTCACTACCTTGCGCGCAATTTTGCGGCAGATGTTGCCAATTTCCCGCTCCAGGTTTCGCACTCCGGCCTCGCGGGTGAAGCCGCGAATGATCTGCCGGATGGCGTCGTCGGAGAACTGCACGTTCTTCTCCGTCAAGCCCGCCTGCGCCATCTGCTTCTTGACCAGGAATTGTTTCGCGATCTCGACCTTTTCCGGTTCGGTGTAGCCGTGCAGGCGCAGCACTTCCATGCGATCCTGCAGCGCGGGCGGAACGGTGTGGATTACGTTCGCGGTGGCGATAAAAAAGACCTGCGAGAGGTCGTACTCGACGTCGAGGTAATGATCGACGAACATGAAATTCTGTTCGGGATCGAGCACTTCGAGCAGCGCCGCCGAGGGGTCGCCGCGGAAGTCCATCGACATTTTGTCGACCTCGTCCAGCATGAACACCGGGTTTTTGGTGCCGGCTTTTTTCATCATCTGAATGATCTGGCCGGGCAGGGCGCCGATGTAGGTGCGGCGATGTCCGCGGATTTCCGCCTCATCGCGCACGCCGCCGAGCGACATGCGGACGAACTTGCGGCCGGTGGCTTTGGCGATCGACATTCCGAGCGAGGTTTTGCCCACGCCCGGGAGGTCCGACGAAGCACAGAATCGAGCCTTTGGGATTTTTTACCAACTGGCGGACGGCGAGAAATTCGAGGATGCGCTCCTTGATTTTCTCCAGGCCGTAATGATCTTCGTTCAGAGTTTTCTCAGCCCGCGTGATGTTGCGGATTTCCTTCGAACGCTTCTTCCACGGCACCGCCAGCAGCCAGTCGAGATAATTGCGGGAGACGGTGGACTCCGCCGACATGGGTGGCATCGCTTCCAGTTTTTTCAGTTCCTGGATCGCCTTGTCGCGAACGTCCTTGGGCATGCCCGCGGCGTCGACCTTCTTCTTCAGTTCGTCGAATTCGCTCTTTTCGCCTCGCCCCAGTTCTTTCTGGATGGCCTTGATTTTCTCGTTGAGGTAGTACTCTTTCTGCGCCTTTTCCATCTGCCGCTTTACGCGCGACTGGATGGTGCGGTCCATGTTGAGCTTTTCGATTTCCACGTCGAGCACGTCGCCGATGCGGTTCAATCTTTCGGCGGGATCGAAGATTTCGAGCAATCCCTGCTTTTCTTCGATCGAGAGCTGCAGGTTGGCGGCGATGGTGTCGGTCAGCTTCGCCGGATCTTCCATGCGCACGGCTGCGATCATGGTTTCGTAGTTCAGCGACTGGCAAAGCTTTACATATTGCTCGAACATGCCGGTGACGCGCTGCATGCCCGCTTCAATCTGAGCCGTCGTTTCGGTGGCATAACGCGCGACCCGCACGGTAGCCTGCAGATAGCCTTCGGTTTCGACGACCTGGAGGATCTTGCCGCGCTCGATGCCTTCGACCAGCACCTTGATGTTGCCGTCGGGCAGTTTCAGGCTCTGTACGATGTTGACGATGGTGCCGACCTGAAAGATGTCTCCGGCCTTGGGTTCGTCGATCGAGGCATCGTGCTGGGTGGCGAGAAAGATCTTCTTGTCGCTGGCCAGAGCTTCTTCGAGCGCGCGCACGCTCGACTCCCGGCCCACCACGAACGGAGTCATCATGTACGGGAAGATGACCACGTCCCGAATGGGCATCATGGGCAGTTTCTTGCTCTCAAACTTTTCCTTCGGGTTCGGCAACGCAGTCTCCCGTCTCTGGTCAGGTCTTACTTAATCTGGTTTAGTGGGTGCCCCATCCTAGAGTCGCGCTTTTTGCGACTCTAGGGTGGGCGCTAACTTGCCGCTTTCTCGATCATCGCCAGCGAGACATTCCGCTTCTCCACCATCTCGCGCGTCACTTCAAATTCCTTAACCTTCTTCTGGCTGGGCAGGCTATACATCAGCTCCAGCATGAGCTCTTCGAGAATCATGCGCAAGCCGCGAGCTCCAACTTTGCGCGCCATTGCCTGACGCGCTATCGCCCGGTTCGCGTCATCGCTGAACTTCAGCCGCACATTCTCAAACTCGAACAGGCGTTGATATTGTTTCACAATCGCGTTCTTTGGGCGCGTCAGAATTTCGACCAGTGCGTTTTCATCCAGTTGCTGCAGCACTCCCATCACCGGCAGGCGCCCGACAAACTCGGGGATCAGCCCGAACTTGATCAGATCCTCGGGCTGCGCTTCCGAGACCAGTTCAAAGCTGCGCAGCGCGGCCAACCCCGCCTCGGTCTCCGTATCCTCACCCATGCGGAAGCCGAGGGCTTTCTTGCCGATGCGCCGGCCAATGATTTTTTCCAGGCCAACGAAGGCGCCGCCGCAAATGAAGAGGATGTTCGTGGTATCGACGGGCGTGAATTCCTGGTGCGGATGCTTGCGCCCACCCTGCGGCGGCACGTTCGCGATCGTACCTTCCAGAATCTTCAGTAACGCCTGTTGCACGCCTTCACCGGATACGTCGCGCGTGATCGAGGGGTTTTCGTCCTTGCGCCCGATCTTGTCGATTTCGTCGATATAGATGATGCCGGTCTGGGTGCGGCTCACGTCGCCTTCGGCCGACTGCAGCAGTTTAAGAATGATGTTCTCGACGTCCTCGCCCACGTAACCGGCCTCGGTCAGCGTGGTCGCGTCCACGATCGCGAAGGGCACATCGAGCATGCGGGCGAGGGTTTGCGCCAGCAGGGTCTTGCCCGTTCCGGTCGGCCCGATCAGCAGAATGTTCGACTTGGTCAGTTCCACTCCGTCGCCGGTGCGCTGGCGGTTCATGTAGATGCGCTTGTAGTGGTTATAGACGGCGACGGCCAGCTTCTTCTTGGTCTGCTCTTGTCCGATAACGTACTCGTCGAGGAACGTCTTCACTTCCTGCGGCTTGGGCAGTTGATTCGGGACGGCAGCGGCAGGAGTCGCGGTGCGGTCGTCTTCGAGGATCGAGTTGCAGACGGCTACACACTCGTCGCAGATGTATGCCCGGGGATAGTCGCTCGGCGACGAGATCAGCTTCGCGACTGCGTCCTGCGCCTTGTGGCAGAACGAACAGCGCAACATCTCATCCGAACCCGATCTGGTTTTCACTCGGCCTTACTCCTTTTCTGGCGGCCTGGCGGTTGCTGGCTTCCTGCTCCAGGCTGAGCCGCGGCCAGCCGCGGCTCTACACTGCTTCGCGAACTGCCGACCATATATAGAGACGCGCGCTCTATCTCGTCTTATAGATGATATCGTCAATGATTCCATATTCCTTAGCCTGCTGCGAATTCATTATGAAGTCGCGCTCCACGTCCTTCTCCACTTTATCCAGTTTCTGGCCGGAGTGCTTGGCCAGTAACTGATTAGTAATCTCCCGCATGCGGAGAATTTCGCGGGCGTGAATGTCAATGTCGGTCGCCTGCCCGGAGAGCCCGCCCATCGAGGGCTGGTGGATGAGGATGCGCGAATTGGGCAGCGCCAGCCGCTTTTTGGCTTCGCCCGCCGAAAGCAGCAACGCCGCCATGGAAGCGGCCTGACCGATGCAGATCGTGGTTACGTCGTTCTTTACATACTGCATGGTGTCGTAGATCGCCATGCCCGCCGTGATCGACCCGCCCGGCGAGTTGATGTAGAGCTGGATGTCTTTCTCCGGGTCCTCCTGCGCCAGGAACAGCATTTGGGCGATCACCAGGTTGGCGATATTGTCGTCAATCGGCGTGCCAATAAAGATGATGTTGTCGCGGAGCAGCCGGGAATAAATGTCATAGGCGCGTTCGCCCCGCCCCGTTGACTCGATCACCATCGGTACCAGCATCATTTGTGGGTCCTTCGTGTTCACGTTCACCCTTTCCACACTCCAGCCCGGAAGTCGGTCTCGCGGCGGCTCTGGGGAGGATCGAAATGGTCCGCGCTTTTACGCGGACTGATGATACAGAAAATCGAGGGTCTTTTCGTTGCGGATTCTGGTTCGTATCCTATCGAGGCCCCCATCCCGTGTCAAACGAGCGCGTACTGCTTCAGACGTCTGTTTTGATTGTTTGGCCAGCGCTTCGAGTTCGCGATCGAACTCTTCATCGCTGACCTGGATATTTTCTTCCTCGGCCACTCTTTCCAGCAGCAGCGCAGCTTTTACATCGTGAACCGCCTGCTCGCGTTGTCCCGCGCGCAGACGCGGCAAATCCATTTTCTTCATCTGCTCGGCGGTCAGGCCCTGCGCCGCCAGCGCGCGCAGTCCCCGTTCCAGCCGTATCTCAATCTGTTGTTCGATCAGCGAATCGGGAACCTCAAAATCGTTGCGCTGAATCAGCTCTGCGACCAGCTTGTCCTTGGCCGCATGTTCGGCTTCATGCTTGCGCTCGGATTCCATTTGCTCCCGGACCGTCTTCCGCACATCGTCCATCGTCTGGAATTCGCCCAGTTGCTTGGCGAACTCGTCGTTCAGCTCCGGCAGACTCTTCTGTTTGATCGACTGCACCTTCACCGTGTAGCTGAATGTCTTCCCCGCCAGGCGCTTGTCCGCGGTATCTTCCGGATAGTTCACGTCGAAGGTCCGCTCATCTCCGGCGATCGATCCACGCAGGTGTTCGGTGAATTCCGGCATGGTGTTCTTGCCGGCGATTTCGACCAGCACTTCATCCATGTGAACGGGCTGGCCTTCGCCGGACTTTGCTTCGCCAGACTTTGCTTCGGCCTTGGGATTGCCGTCGAGCGAGACCTGAGCGAAATCGCCATCGGCGAGGGCGCGGCCCTCCACCGGATTGAAGCTGGCATGACGCTCGCGCAGATCGGCGAGCGCCTGCTCCACATCGGCCTCGGAAACCGCGATCTCCGGCTTATCGGCGCGCAGCTCTTTGTAGCCTTCGAGCTTGATTTCCGGCAGCACCTCAAAGGCGGCTTTGAAGCGCAGCGGTTCGCCCTCGTGCAGGGACAGGTCCGTCACCCGCGGCTGCGATACCGGATGCAGGCTCAGCCTCTCGGCCTCCAACCGGAAGAACCGCGGGACGAGAGCCTCGACCATGTCGGTCTTGATCTCTTCTGAAAAACGCTGGCGAATAATCGAAGCCGGAACATGGCCGCGCCGGAAGCCGGGAATGCGCGCCACCTTCTGATATTTCTGGATCAGCGCATCGGTCTGCCGGTTAACATCTTCGACCGGAATCTCAACCGTGATCTCGCGCTTGGTGGCGCTGGCTTTGGTCGTACTTTCCGGGGCCGGGCTTTCCTTGGCCGAGCTTTCCTTGGTGGTGCCGTCTTTGATCTCAGCAGGGCTCACAATTACCTTTCCCGTGCGGCGGCAGAGTCGGGAGGGAAGGGGCTCCGCGGCGACGCCTTGTGCCGTAAGCTTGAGTGTAAAGACTCCCGAAGAGCAACGTCAAACGGGGGTGCGTTATATGCTACCCACCAAAGTAATCAGTGTGACTTCGGGAGGGCAGTTCAGACGCACCGGAGGAAACACAACGCCAATTCCGCGGTTCGTGTAAACCTGAAGGTCGCGCACCCGGTTCAGACCGAAGGGGTACTTCCTCCCGAGATGCGGCAGGATGGGAGCGCCGTAACCGGGAATGCGAACCTGCCCGCCATGGGAGTGCCCGGATACCTGAAGATCGACAGGATGTTTAGCGGTGCGATCCGCAAAATCGGGTTCATGCACGGCGACAATCGTGGTCTCGGTTGGCGGGACTCCCTGCAGCGCTTTTATCCAGGTCATTCGCGTGCTCATAAACGTCGTCTACGCCCACGATCCAGATGCGCTGCCCGTCGCGTTCCAGCGGCATGGATTGATTGCGCAAAACATTAAGTCGATGGCTATCGAGCGCATCGGCGACGATTTCGGGACCGTTCCAATGATCATGGTTACCAAGAATCGAGACCACACGAGGTCCTGGCAAAGCCCCTGGCAAAGTTCCTGTTAAAGTCCCGGTCATTTGCTGAAGGACTTCCGCGCAGGGCTCGGCGTGGTGCGCGCCCTCCGGTCCATTGGGCATAGCAAGCGGGTGCGAAACGAAATCGCCGGTAAGAATGGTGAGATCCGGTTTTAGCGAGAGGGCAAGTCGAACGGCGCGTTCCACCAGTGGCTTCCCTACGTACGGTCCAAAGTGCATGTCGCCCATCACGACAATGCGAAATCCATGGAATGCTTCCGGCAAACGTCGCAGGTGAATGCTGATCTCGTCAACGACAGGAGCATGCGGTTCGATCAGGAAACCATCCACTGCGGCGACGGCGCCCAGCCCCACCGCCCCGAATAGAACCTGACCGAGAAATCGCCGACGATCCAAGAGTTGCGCTGGCCTCAGAAGAATTTGTAATTTGGTAACTTGTGATTTGAACCCAACTGGCTTCAGATTACCAATTACAAACTACAAATCGCAAATTACAAAATGCCCGTCCCCATCTGGCTCAAAGTTCTGAACGCCGAAGTCATCGCCTGCACGCGCTGTCCTCGCCTCGTCGAATATCGCGAGCGCATTGCCCGCGAGAAGCGCCGTGCCTACCGGGACTGCGAATACTGGGGCAAGCCTGTTCCCGGCTTCGGCGATCGACATGCCCGTGTCCTGGTGCTCGGACTCGCTCCCGGCGCCCACGGCTCTAATCGCACGGGTCGCCCGTTCACCGGAGACGCCTCCGGCAAATTCATGTACCCGGTGCTCTATGAAACTGGATTCGCCAATCAGCCGACGGCGACCGACCGGCACGATGGGCTCGTATTGACCGGTCTCTACATCACCGCCGCCGCCCGCTGCGCGCCGCCAGACAACAAGCCTCTGCCTGAGGAACTGGCCAACTGCGCTCCGTTTCTGGAGCGCGAAATCGAGGGGCTTAAAGATCTGCGCGTCATCGTTGCCCTGGGCAGAATCGGATTCGACGCCTATCTCAACTACCTGAAGCGAAGAAAGCTGATCGCGGGTAAGCGGGAGTTTGAATTCCGCCACGGCGGCGAATACGCGCTGCCCGATGGGCGTGTCCTTTTAGCCTCCTATCACCCCTCCAACCAGAACACGCAGACGGGGAAGCTGACCAAAGAGATGTTCCGAAAGATTTTCACGCGAGCGCGCGAACTGGCCGATGAATGAAGCGGGCGGATTCCGCGGTGACGGATACCTCTGGGCCGGCATGGGGGCCCCGATGCTACGGGATGTGCCGCCCTTACTTTACCTATAGAGACGGGGGTTGCCCCGTCTTTCGCGCGCCACGCCCCAAGTCTTGCGGTCAGCGTGAGACGCGGCAAGCCGCGTCTCCACAGGAAAACAGGTGCCACTTCAGAATCCGACGAAGACCGGCTCCGGCTCCAGCAGAATGCCCCACGCTTCCTCTACACCGCGCTGAATCGCATCTTTCAGCCCGACAATATCACTCGCTTTCGCGTTTCCGCGGTTGATCAGCGCCAGCGCATGCTTGCGTGAGATCCCGGCCGCTCCGGCGGCATATCCCTTGGAGAACCCTGCGTGTTCCACCAGCCAGGCCGCCGAAACTTTGTGTTGCGCATCGAGAGCGGGATAGCTCGGAATCTCGAGCGCTTTCGATGCGGCGCGCGCGGCCAGTTCTTTGAATTGTGCTGCGCTGAGTACGGGATTCTTGAAGAACGATCCGGCGCTGCGGCAATCGTCGTCTCCGGGAACAATCAGCATGCCTTTGCTTCGCCGTATTTCGCGCACCGCCGCGCGGGTTTCGGCGAGCGACGGAGGCGTCTTCTTTTCGGCGAAATGTTTTTGCAAATCGGCATACTTCAGACTCGGAGCCCCTCCCCGCTGCAACCTGTAATTCACCCCCAAGATGATGCACCGCCCACGTTCGGTGCTGTTAAAGATGCTGGCGCGATAACGGAATCCGCAGGCTGGCTTGGGCAAAACCACAATGCGGTCTTCTTTTAAATCGAGGGCGCGCACCGATTCGATCGTGTCGGCAACCTCCTGCCCATATGCGCCAACGTTTTGCACGGGCGTTCCGCCAACGCTGCCCGGAATGCCGCTCAGGCACTCGACTCCCGCGCAATTCTGCGCGACCGCCTGGGCGACAAAGTCATCCCAGTTGACGCCTGCGCCCACGCTGAAGAGCACGGCGTTACTCGTGGCGCCGGTTGCGCCTGGGCTGGTTGTAGTTGGACTGGTGATGCCGCCGATCGCGATTCTCAGCACCAGCCCCGGCCAACCCGAGTCGGCGACCACCAGGTTGCTTCCTCCGCCCAGCACGAACAGCGGGAGTGATCGCGTTTTCGCGAACTGCGCGGCCTCCCGCACCTCGTCTTCTCTCCGCAACTCCGCAAAGTAGCGTGCCGCCCCCCCACCTGCAAGGTGGTCAATGGCGCCAGCGGAACGTTTTCCTGAATCTTCATGACGCTAATTTCCTGTATCTCGAGTTGAGCATCTCATGTCTGCCTCGGCAGGCATATTGAGAACGCAGCTACATTTCTTCTTCGACGACCGTGTGGAAGCGGGGCTGCGCCCCGCTTGGACGCGGCAGAGCCCCTTCCCCACAGACGAAAGCCTCGAGACTATGGGGAGCGCGGGCCCGGCCAGTTCGTCACAAATATGAGTAAGCTGGATCACAGCGCGGATCGGCTGGATTGTCGGATCATGACTCCATAAGTTGGTGCCATACTCCGGTGCCAAGTGGGTAATACGGGGCCGGATTCTGGTCCGGAACGTTGTGACGGCATGGAACTCAAACCATCGTCGTGCAAGACCGTGGAGTACTCGAAATGACGACAGAACTGCATCTGACCGCAGCCATAAGCCATGATCAGGACGAGTCGCTCACCCCCGCGCAGAAAGGAGTGCTGCAGCGTGCCGTGGTCAAGATGGTCGCGTTGGGCGAGCAAACCGGGGTCACCGCGGATGAGATGATTGAGTTGCTAGATGCGGGCCTGACCGTTGGCGAACTGCTGGAGTACCTGGTGGCTCGCGCCGGAGAAGTTGCCTGAAGTGGAGCCGGCTGGTGGAGAGCCCGGCGTCCTCGCCCGCCTGACGGGCGAGACGTTCGTCGCTCCCCCAGGTTTTTTAAGCGTTTGCCGCCGGCCTTGTGATTGGGTAATCTCTAGCGGTGCTTTCTCGCCCGGAAATCAGCATCTCTCGAAGGATGCCCGTCGCGCCGTCCAACCGGGCGTTCTTCTTGCAACCGGTGCTGTGCGCGTTGATTATCTTCGGGTTGACCGCGTTCGGCTCGATCACAGTGGCATCCGCTCAAGAACCGGCGCAGCCGCAGACGCAGCCCAGCCCTTCCCCGGCCGCGCTACCTCCTGCCGATCAGGCTCCGAGTGCTCCGGTGCCGCCGAAGGCCGTGGCCTTGTACAATCTGCTGCAGAAGAAGTCCATCGTTTTCCCCGACATCGCTTACAGTACGGAGCGGCTTTCGGCGGGGCAAAAACTTAAGCTGTCCGTGGACAACAGCGTTTCCGTGGACTCGTTCACCTGGGCATTGCTCGGTTCGGCGGTCGGACAGGCGGCGGATTCGCCAACCGGCTTCGGACAGGAGTGGGGTGCATATGGCAAACGATTCGGGTCGGATATGGCCCGGCAGGCGTCCGGCGAATTCTTCGGGACGTTTTTGCTGGCTTCGACGCTGCACGAGGATCCGCGTTTCTATGCGGAGATTCATCCAAAGTTTTTTCACGCCGTGAAGTATTCGTTGCAGCAGGTCTTCGTCATGCGCAACGACGATGGTCGTAAGGTCGTCGCCTGGTCGAGGCTGGGCGGGCCGCTGATGGCCGAGGGACTGGCGAACGTGTACTGGCCGGACCAGAACCGCACCGTTGGAGATACCTTGTTTCGTTATGGTCTGGATTTGGCAAGCCGCGCGGGCGGAAACATGCTCCGCGAGTATTGGCCGGTTTTGTTGGCGAAGATCAGCCACGCGCCCCGGCCGGCCGCAGGGGGCAACTGACGGTCGGAAAAAAGCTGGTTTTCGTTTCTGCGTGCGCATCTAAGTGAAGAACAGCGATCATGGTGGAAACTATCGTGGCCGAGCGATCGTGTCAAAGCGATCGTGGCTGAACTATGACTTGGCCAGCGTGGCTCTACGACCTTTGGCTTTACGACTCTGGGTCCAGGAAACAGGAGATCGAGATTGAGGAATCGGATACTCTTCTTACTTGCCTTTTGCGGGTTCATCGCATCGGCTTCGGCACAATCAGATTTCAATCGTTTCAACTTTACCGCGGGCGCCGGGGTTGGCCTGGGCCGCGGCGAGGTTGCCGATTTTGTCGGGAACTCTTTCCAGGCAGTGGTCGGAGGCGGCGTGAACTTCAGCCGCTTGTTCGGTGCGGATGCCGAATACATGTACTACGACCTCAACTTAAAATCCACCGTTAGCCAGAGTCAGAGCTTGAACAACGCCAGCGCACATATGCAGTCGATAAGTCTGGACGGCATCGTCAAGGTGCCGCCCCATTTCGGTAAACTCGGCGCCTACGGAATTTTCGGCGTAGGTTTCTATGCGCGCGCCGCTTCGGCGAACCGACAATTGCTCACCCCCCCTATAGCTTGCGAACCCACATGGAGTCGCTGGTGGGGGATTGACTGCTACAACGGCGTTCTTCAGGGCCAGCAATACCTGTCCTCGTACACCAAGGTCGCGGGCGGCTTCAACTATGGCGGCGGATTGACCTATCCTCTGTCCCATCGCCACCGTGTCAAGCTCTACGGCGAATGGCGCTATCATCGCGCTTATCAGGCCGACGGCAAGACCATCGTTATGCCCATCACGGTCGGCCTGCGCTGGTGACGAGATTTACCTGCTTAGTGGATTTGACCGGCCAGGCCGGCTGTTCTTGGAACATTTCCCCGTAGAGACGAGGCTTGCCTTGCCTCAGTCGCAACCCTGGATTCCCCATTAGCTCAGACGCTCGAATCGGCGAGCCGCGTACCTACGGCTGCGGTTCCGGGGGGATCGAGACGGCGGACCGGGGTAAGGGCAGACCGCGGAAGCCCAGAGCGGCCAGGGAATAGAGGAGAGCGGCTACCACGAGGAGCGCCTTCATTCCGATGATCAGCGACAGGTTTTCCAGCAGGCCACCTACCACGGCCCCGAGCATGTTGGCGCCGAGGGCAGCGGCGGGAGAGTCGGCCGAGCGGAATTCGGCGGCGAACAACAAGCCGGCAAAGAAGACCGGGATGGCGAAGATCAAGGCAGCGAAGGAGCCGACCAAGGCCGCCGAGCCCGGAATGCGGTTGAAAGGGACGAAGTAGGCGCAGGCGATGCCGGCGAGGATCCCGATCAGAGTGCGAGCGCGCGGCCACGCGCGCGGTTGTTTCTCGATTACGAAGTTGGCGAGGAGAAGCGCCGAGAGAATGGCGGCGATCACGATGCCGTTGACTTGCCAGGTGGTCCCAAAATACAGAGCCAGCCGGCTGACGACTTGCGTTTCGAGGAGAAGGAATCCGGCGCCCATGCTGAAGAAGAACAGCGAAGGAACTCGGCTGCGGGCTTCGGGAATCTGAAAATAAAGAACGACCGCGAGCAAAATAACGAGCGCGCTGAGCAGGTAGAAGATGCCCGGGATCCAGTGTCCCTGGTGGTAGAGATACGGCCAATCGTCGGTGGTGACGGCGACTTCGGGCAAGGCGAGAAACGCTGGACGCCGGTCAAAGACAAACTGACGCAATCGAGGATCGGCGGCCACGCTGGCTTCGACCTGTCCTGTGGGCGAGATAGCAAAGCAGGTGGCGCCCGCGGTGTAACTGGAAGGCGCGAGGAAAACCACTGGAGGTTTCCCGAAGGTGCGGGTCAGCATTTCGGCCAGACGTTGCCCCACAAAAGAATGATTGATCTGGAACTTGAGGAACAGAACGCCGCCGGGCGCGAGCAGCGCTCGCGCTTCCCGGAAAGACTCTTCGGTGTAGACGAAGTTGTCGAGGCGCATGTTGGAATAGTCGGAGAGCTGAGTGTGGGAATCGAGCAATCCGAACAGGATGAGGTCGTAACGCTCGGTGGTGCGTTTCATGAAGGCGCGGGCGTCGGTGAGGTGAGGAGAGACCCGCGGATCGTCGTAGGGATGCTCGGGGTGGCGGCGCCCGAGGGCGAAGATTTTGGGGTCGATTTCCACGGCATCGACGGCGCGGGCCTGATGGCGCAGAGCAGCGGCCACGTCATTGCCCGTGCCCGAACCGACAACCAGGACGCGCGGGTTCGGCGATGTGAAACGGAAGGGTAAGTTGTAGGGATTCTCGTCCGGCACCTCGGTCAACAAATTGGGGTGGCGAGCCAGAAAGTCGGGAGAGAGATCCACAGTGATCTGGTAGCCGGTGTGGTTGACGCGAATCTGAGTGTCGCGAACTTCGCCATCCGGAAGATACTGGTCCTCGACTTCGATCTGCTGGTAGGGAGTCCAAAGGTTGAAGTGGTGCGGCGTGGAAGGATCGAAGAGCAGAAGCGCTACGGGCAAGACGGCAGCGGCGAGCCAGATGGTATTGCTCCGGTTGGATTCGAGCAACGCCATGCCCGCCAGAACCATGGTGAACCAGATCGCGGGTGGCAGAGCCAACCAGGACACGGCAAAGAATGCGAGGATGCCGGCCAGACTACCGGCCAGATTCCAGGAGTAGCCGTAAAGCGTGCGTGGGGCCAGTTCAATCTGCCGGCTTACGGTTTGTCCGATGGGTATGAAGATGTAAGTGATGAGTAAGAGCAGGATGGCGGTGACCGCCACGGCTAGAAGAAAGCCCGAGGTGTCATGCACGGCGTGGGTGGCCCAGATCTCGACGTCCTGGGCGGCGCCGAGGTATTGCGAGAGGGACTCCATGACCTGCGGGCCGCGCCAGGGCAAACGAACTATGGCAATCAATCCTATGAGAGCGGTGGCGGCGGTTTGCCAGCGCGGACGTTGTCGAGCCGGAGCGCAACCCAGTCCGAAGCCGAGAAAACAGAGCAGCAGCGCCAGGTTCTTGACATAAGCAAACACGCGGACTTCGGTGGCGACCCAGCGGATGAGCGCGAGTTCCGCGAAGAGAGTGAGCGCACTCGCCAGAAACAGGGTGGAAAGATTCCAGCGATCAGGCAGATCAGGGGCATGGGTGCGCGGCTTGATGAGACGGTAGCCGAGCAGGAGCGCGGCCGCCAGGATGAAGCCCAGGATGCGCAGCGACATGGGGAATCCGTTTAGGAAAGTGCCGATCAGAATAGCACGCGGGGGTTAGGCGGCGGTCGAGGGTGCGCGAGCCGTGCTGCGCACGGCCAGACAGGCGGGGACGCCCGTCCCTCCACCAGATCTCAACAGACCAGCTGGTCGCGGGTTAGTTTCATGCCGGCCAGGTTACCTAGGATGGTTACGGCGATCTGCTCAGTGCGGAAAAATTCTTCGGCGGTTTGTTGCAGGTCTTCCACCGTGACGGCTTCGATGCGCTCGATGAGTTCGTCGAGGCCGTAGAAATGGTCGTAGTACATATCCTGGCGGGCCAGGTTCGACATGCGCGCGGTCGAGGATTCGAGCGACAGCATGAGGCTGCCCTTGAGCTGGTCCTTGGAGCGGCGCAGTTCTTCTTCGGGGACGGGGGTGGTTTTCAAGTTGCGGAATTCCCCGACAACGCACTCGACAACTTTGATGGCCGACTCGCGCGAGGTGCCCGCGTAGACGCACAGGGAGCCGGTATCGCGATAGGGGTTGAGGTCGCTATAGATGGAGTAGGCGAGCCCCTGACGCTCGCGAATGTTCTGGAACAGGCGAGAGCTCATGCCGCCTCCGAGCAGCGTATTCAGGATGTAGGAAGCGTAGCGGCGCTCGTGGGCCATGGGATGCGAGGGGACGCCGATGCAGATCTGGACCTGCTCGAGCGATTTCTTGTTGCGCAAGTTGATACGGGAAAAAGTCTCGGGTCGGGGCGAGTGCAAGCCGTTTTTCGCCGCTTTCACGTGTTCGAAATATTTCGCGACGAGGTCGACAAAGTGCTTGTGCTCGAGGTTGCCGGCAGCGCTGACGATGAGATTGCCGGGAGCGAAGTGGTGTCCATAGAAGCGGGAGACCACCGGGCGCTCGAATTTTCTTACCGTGTCGCGCGTGCCCAGGATCGGCAGCCCGAGAGCGTGGTTCTTCCAGAAACTTTGAGTGAAGATTTCGTGCACGAGGTAGTCGGGATTGTCCTGATCCATTTTTATTTCTTCGAGGATGACGCCGCGCTCCTTCGCGATATCGCCGGCATCGAACACGGGATGAAGAACGAGATCGGTGAGGACATCCATGGCCCGCGGAAGATGCTCATCGAGGACTTTGATGTTGAAGCAGATGCATTCCTTCGCCGTGAAAGCGTCCATGTTGCCGCCGATCGAGTCGACCTGGCGGGCGA
The DNA here is from genome assembly GCA_963779995.1 of uncultured Acidobacteriaceae bacterium. GTDB lineage: Bacteria > Acidobacteriota > Terriglobia > Terriglobales > Acidobacteriaceae > Acidiflorens. The sequence goes on from CAVZZY010000011.1 coordinate 51,462, forward strand.
TATCCTCGGCGGAGCGCGTCTCCGTGCCCTTGAACACCATGTGCTCGATGAAGTGGGAGATGCCATTCCATTCTGAATCTTCGTCGCGCGAGCCGGACTTGAGCCAGATGCCGATCGCGACCGAGCGGATGTGCGGCATCTTCTCGGTGATAACGGTCAGGCCGTTGGGCAGGATCTGACGACGAATGCTGCGGATCTCTTTTACCATTAGTTGCTTACCATGATTTCCTAGTATGACGTTCGTATCCGACGTATGAAATTCCGGGCGGGTTGCTTTTAGTATTCTCCCACAATCCGAGGCTAGGCGACGGCGATCGAAGATCATCTTTTCTTTTGTTTAACATACCGGCGCTTCCCCAGCATCGTGATTTCGCTATTGCACGCAGTTCTAAGTAAAGGGCAACGCATCCACGTTCTCACTTTGCGATACGCCGACTTTCGTTATACTTTCCATACTCTCCCTGAGTGAAGAGGCGCGAACGAAGAAGCGCGAACCAGCGATTCTACGAGTGACCCCGAATGGCCGAACAGAAGCTCCGCGTCCACTTTGGCGACTATCTGGGCAAAGCCGAAGTGGTTATCTATTCCGTCCTTGCCGTGTTGCTTTTCATAACGGCGCTAGCGACGATTGCCAATGCCGGCAGAATGCTCTGGGAAGGCCTCGTCCACTGGACGATTGCCGCCGACACACTGCTGGTATTGGACCAACTGCTGGTGGTTTTGATGCTGGTGGAGATTCTGCATACGGTGCGCATTTCCGTCCACTCGCATTTTTTGGTTACCGAACCATTTCTTGTGGTGGGGCTGATTGCCTCGATTCGGCGCGTCCTGGTGATCACCCTGGAAGCGGCCACCCTCACAAAAGGTGGATCGTGGTCGGCCGAGGGTGCGAGCATATTCCGAGCTAGCATGACCGAGCTTGGCTTGTTGGGTCTGCTGATCCTTATTTTGGTATTTTCCATTACGCTCTTACGTCGGTTCGCTCCCGCCCCGAAAGACATGGAAAGCTAAGGACACGCTTGATAACCTTCTCCGTTCGAAAGTTGAGCGGTTGAGTCTCTACAACCCCATTACTGTGTTTTACGAATTACACTCAGAGAGGGCGCGAGCCTGCCCTGACCTTGCCGAAGGGACGCCCGTCGCTCCACCAGCACAGTGCCCAGCCAATCCAAATCGCTGTTAGGACTTAGCTTGCAGGAACTCACGAATCTTGCGCTTGGGTCGGGGCAGCCTGCCTACCGGGGTCAGCAACTGTTTGATGCGATCTATCGGCAAAAGATTGAGCGGCTGGATCAGGTTTCGACGCTGCCGCTCGAATATCGTGCTCGTCTCGTGGAGGAAGGCTGGGGGATGGGGCTTCCAGCAATTGCTCGCAGGTTTGTTTCGAGCGATGGCACCGTGCGCTATCTGGTGGAACTGGCCGACGGGGAGACGGTGGAGACGGTCTGGATGCCGGAAGGAGATGGCGGAGAGATCGGCGACGGCAGCGAAGCGGGCGACGAGCTTGAGGGTAGCATCGATGCGGAACGTGTGGTGGCGGGGCTTCGCCCCGCAGGACGGGGCCGAGCCCCGTCACCACACGTGAGCGGGCGCCGGGCTACGATTTGCGTATCGAGCCAGGTGGGATGTGCGGTGAATTGCAAGTTCTGCTTCACGGCGTTGCTTGGGGTCAAGCGAAATCTGGAGGCGGGGGAAATCGTCGGGCAGATAACGGCGGTGCTCCGGGAGCAGAGAGTTGAGCCTCCGCTGCAGCGCGTCAACATCGTGTTCATGGGCATGGGCGAACCCTTTTTGAACTACGACAACTTCATGACTTCGGTGCGGCTGCTGGTGGAGGGCGTGGGAATTCCGGAGTCGAGGATGACGGTGTCAACGGCCGGGATCGTTCCGCGAATTTATGATTTCGCGCAGGAGACGGTGCGTCCGAAACTGGCCATATCTCTGAATGGATCGAACGATGCGTTGCGCAGCGAAGTGATGCCGCTGAACCGGAAGTGGAACCTTGAGGAACTGATGAAAGCGGCGCGGGAGTTTCCGCTGCGCGTGCGCGAGCGGCTCACGTTTGAGTATGTGCTGCTGGCGGGCGTGAATGACGCTCCGGAGCAGGCACGCGAGGTGGTGGAGTTGGTGCGGGGCACAAGGGCCAAAATTAATTTGATTGCGCTGAATCCGGGGACGGAGTTACCGTACCGCACGCCCGAACAAGAACGGGTGCTCGCTTTCCAGCGGATTCTGGTGGCAGCGGGAATTCCGACATTCGTGCGGCGTCCGCGAGGGCGGGATATTTTTGCGGCTTGCGGACAGTTGAAGAGGACGGTGGATGTGGCCTCTGGGGAGGAATCCAAATTCACTGTGTCATCCTGAGCGAAGCGAAGGACCTGCTTTTTCCCGGCGCAGGAGACAGCAGGTCCTTCGCTTCGCTCAGGATGACAATGCACTTTATTACGAAGAACGTTTACGAACTACTGCGGGCTGCGGCCCAGCTGGGCACGCCAAACGAGGAGAGGTTTGCAGAGTTTGTCGCGACCCGCAGTTCTATTCGGAAAGCGGGGTTGCCGGGAGTCGAAGGCTGCAAGAGACGGCCGCGATGTTCTTCCAGGATACGGCAGCAGGCGCTCAGCGAAAGGGTAGTAGGCCCGTTCCCGCCTTCCTGGAAGTTGAACACCGACGGGAACGAGAGTGGCTGCGACGAGGGATCATAAGTGGAGAAGTCAACCAGGACGAACTTGCCCTGGTGGTGCGTGCGAACGAACAGGGTGGAGCTTATCTCGCGATTGAGTTGGGCGCTGATCTGTCCGGCCAGGTGCAGGCAAACGTGGAGAATCTGGTTGGAATCGGCAAGCACGGGCGGAAGCGTAGGAGCGAGTTCGAGGTGGATGGAAGCGGCCTCCGCTTCCAGTTGGGGACCGAGCAGGCGCACGGCGGTTTGCAGCACGGAGTTGATGTCGACGGGCGGTAAGCTTGGCCGGAGCCTGGCGGGCAAAAGTGAGCAGGCTGGCAACCAGCGTGGTGGTGCGGCGGACCTGCTCGCCGATTTGCGCGGCTTGCGATTGTTCCAGCGGCGGCAAGCTGGACGCGCTGAGCAGGTCGGAGTATCCCAGCATGGCGGTGAGCGGGTTGTTGATCTCGTGGGCGGCTCCGCCCACCAACTGGCCGAGCGAGGCCAGCTTCTCCGATTGAATGAGCTTTTCCTGCAAATCCTTGAGGTCGTCGAAAGAACGGCGGGACCTCTCGAGAAACCGCGACAGCTCGTCTCGGAGCAGGCGCTGCCGCCAGAAAACCACGATGCCCATCACCACCATGGTCAGAAGACTCACGGTAATGCGGAAGGCCTTGACCGAAGGCGGAAGCGCCGGGTCCAGTTCGCAGTGCAAGGCGGCCCAGAGGAGGCTGAACAGAGCGAGCATGCTCAGGCGAGTGATCCAGACGCCGAGCAAAGGCCGCGACGGCTTGGAGTCGGACAGATTCAGGCGGAGGGCGAGCAAGGGAGCCACCGCCATCCAGGCTATGGAAACGGTGAGCGGGATGTCGTAGATGCTGCCGCTGTAGTAAAGCTTGTGGCCGATGGCCCAGTTGGCGACATAGGAACTGGAGGCATAGAGTGCGCTGGCGCCGAGCAACTGTCCGTAAAGCTGCCGCCAGCCGCCGTCAGCGGTGTAGGCGAGGATGGCAAGCGACGCCCAGGAGCACGAGTTTTTCGGTCAGATACGCGAAGTTGAAATTGGCGCTGTAAGTGGCTTCATCGACCTGCACCGTTTGCCATGGGATGACGGTGTATACATAGATGAAGACCCACCAGATGAGCAGGAGGGTAAAGTCGAGCATGCGGATGCGTTCATCCCGCTCATCTTCCCGAAGATGAGGAAGCACCGCGAGCGCGGCGATCATGGGTACCAGATGCAGGAACAGAACAATGTCACCCAGGAAAGGGTCGGGCACGTCCTGACGCTTGAAGACTTCAAAGTAATTCCACATTCCCTGGTAAGTAAGCCAGAAGAGCATGCCCGCACTCATGAGGAGCCAGAAGAGCCGGGCGTGGGGAGTGCGCAGCGAGCGCCAGATATTGGGCAGGAAGGCGGCCGTGGCAACCAGCAGGAGAGTGCCCTGGATGAGGTCGCTGGCAATGGTAAGGGCGCCGCTTCGGGGCATAAACACAGACGCCGCCGTCTGCGCGAGAACCAGCGCGATCAGCAGAGCGACCCAGAGTTTAGTGCGTGCGGCCAAAGGCAGACTTCTCCGAAGTTTATTCTAGAGGTTGCTGTGAAGTTAGTGAGGTTACTAGAGTAACCACTGGCAGGATGCAGAAAGGTCTAGATTCGATGCGGACCAAGATGCGGACTAAGAAGTCCGATTTCCCCGTAGAAACGGGGCAAGCCCCGTCTCTACAGTAAGAAGCTCATGGAGTTTAGCTGAGATTGCCTTTAGAATTAGGCGCTTAACTTTAGAGATTCCCGTGTCCTGGATGATCCCTCGATACCGTGATCTATGGCGCTTCCGGGTGCCGCTCAGTACGGGCGAAATCCGGCGTACGGAGCGCTGGTTGGCGACGGCCCGGGTGGCACTGACGATTGTGGCGGTGCTTACCCTTTGGATGGAGCCAGTACGCGGCTTGGTCTATTCGCCCTGGCTGTACTGGCTGCTGACTGGTTTACTTCGTGCATGCGGTGGTGGTGATGTTACTGGTGCGCTTCCGGCCGCAGTCGACAAACGCTTTTCGTCTGGTCGTGCACGCGGTGGATATCCTCTGGCCGGTGCTGATTTCCTTGTTCGCGACAGCACAGCGGGGCCATTCTTTCTGTTCTTCGTGTTCGTGATGGCGGCGGCGGCCTATCGCTGGGGTTTGTGGGAGACCGTGGGCACGGCGACCGCTGCGGTAGCGCTGCTGGAGGTGGAGGCGTTCACGGTGCGAGCTGGACTGGAAACGGCGGCGGATCACTGGCTGCGAGTGGTGCATCTGCCGCGGCTGGGTGTGAGCGTGCGGGAACTGGATCCGCAACAACTGTTCATGAGCTCGGTGTATCTGATTGTGCTCGGATTTTTGCTAGGCTACATGTCCGAGAACCAGAAGAAAGTTCGGGCGGAACGCGCCGTGATCATGCGCGTTCTCAGTTCGACGCGAGTCGAGGCGGGACTGACCGGGACCATGCAGCAGATGCTGGGGGAAGTGATGAACATCTACGGCGCGTCCCGGGTGCTCAGCGCCTCGCAGGAGAGGCACAGTTACCGGGTATTTCTGGCCGAGATAAAGCGTGGCGCCGAGGGCGGCGAGGCGTTGCACTGGCGCGAGGCTGCGCCGGATAGCGAAAAGGCGTACCTCTTCGACTCGCCGGCGGACGCGGTTTATGCGTCGCGCACTGACAAGGGTTTTCGTGCGGTGCTGCTCGATCGTGACGGAGGGCGGCTGCGCGATGGAAGCACGGAATTTCTGGATGCGCTGGCGCGAGTGGAAAAGTTTGACGCCATAGTTTCAGTGGCGTTGGTCTTCGGGACCGAGTGGTCGGGCCGGGTGTTCCTGTTCGATCCCGAGATGATGGGAGCGGCGGAAGAGGAATTGCGGTTTCTGCAGGAGTACACGCAGCAGGTGGCTCCGGCGATCTACAACGTGTACCTGATGCGGCGACTGCGGGAGCGGGCGGGGGCGCTGGAGCGGGCTCGGTTCGCGCGCGAACTTCATGATGGAGCGATTCAATCGCTGATCGCAGTGGAAATGCAGTTGGACGTACTGCGGCGCCAGTCCGGAACCCAGGCGCCGGTGGTGAATACGGAGCTGGGGCGGATCCAGAAACTGCTGCGCGAAGAAGTTCTGAAGTTGCGCGAACTGATGCAGGCGATGAAGTCGTTCGAAGTGAATGCGGACCGGCTTCTGGGTTTCATTTCCGATACGGTGGAGCGCTTCCGGCGGGAGACGGGAATCGCAGCCGAGTTCGTCAGCGAAGTGGAGCGGGTGGATCTGGCGCAGAGAGTATGCCGGGAGCTGGCGCGCATCGTGCAGGAGAGTCTGGTCAACGTGCGCAAGCACAGTGGAGCGCACCATGTGCTGGTACGGTTGGCGCAGCGGGCAGGTAATCTGCAGTTGACGGTGGAGGACGACGGTAAGGGATTTTCCTTTTCCGGAAGGCGGTCGGATGCGGAACTGGAGACGTCTGGCAAAGGGCCGGCGGTGATTCGCGAAAGAGTACGCCTGCTGGAGGCCGAACTCACGATAGAATCGACTCCGGGACACGGCGCACGGCTGGAAGTCCGAATTCCGCCGGCGAGAAAGGCCAATCATGGATAAGCCGACGATGGATAAGCCAACGATGGATAGGCCGGCAGTGGACAAAAGAACTCATCCCATTCGCATTGTGATTGCCGACGACCACCCCATTTTCCGCGACGGGCTGCGGCGTCTGCTGGAATCGGAACAGGATATGAAAGTAGTGGGTGAAGCTTGCGATGGCTTCGAGGCGGTGAAGCTGGCTACCGACATCAAGCCCGACATTCTTCTGCTCGATCTGGCCATGCCGCACCACACCGGGCTGGAAGCGTTGCGCGACCTGAGCACCCGCGCGGGCGGGGCGGGGCCGGTGCGCATCATCCTGCTGACCGCGGCGGTCGAAAAGAAGCAGGTGGTCGAGGCGTTGCAGTTGGGGGCGCGCGGCGTGGTGCTGAAGGATTCCGCCACCCAACTATTGCTCAAGAGCATTCATGCGGTGATGTCCGGGGAGTACTGGGTCGGGCGGGACAGCGTCTCGAATCTGGTGCAGTACCTGCGCAACCTCATGCAGAGTACGAACGAGGAAACGAAACAGAAGAAATTCGGGCTGACGCCGCGGGAACTGGAGATCGTCTCCGCGGTGGTCGCGGGTTATGCCAACCGGGAAATCGCCGAGTACTTCAAAATCAGCGAGGATACAGTAAAGCACCACCTCAGCAATATCTTCGACAAACTGGGGGTGTCCACCCGCCTGGAACTGGCGCTGTTCGCGGTAAATCAGGGACTTCCCCTGAAAACTATTTTGTAATCAGTAGGTTGGCCAGGTCCAGGGGAATTGAATTATGGCACAATTGTGCACAGTTGTGGCACAATAGTGCTATAAAAGGTCACTCGTGTGCTATTGGCGAGAAAATCAGTTCACTATACTTTAATAATTACACGGCGGCGAACCACTGTCCTGAGGGATGAATGAAGGTTTGGGCGCGTCGTCGATCGGGGGCAAATAGTGATCAACGCATTACGTCATCTGTGGGCTGAGGAGCACGGTCAAGACGTCGCCGAATACGCGGTGATGCTTGCCGTAATCTTGGTGATCGTGATTGGCACGGTCCGGCTAATCGGCGGCAACGCCAACAACGTGTTTTCGCAAGTCGGCAGCAGCTTGGTACAATAACCTGCACGACCAGCCCCGCTGCGTCTGGCAGCGGGCTTCCCTTGGTTGTTTCTGCCGCTTCTCTCCCGTCCCGGATTACCCGCGCGCAATGATCGAGGCTCATAGCTTTTGGCTGTTAGCTCTTGGTGGCGACCGATTGTTTGAGGAACGCCAGAAGCGCGTGCCGGGGGCACCGCGATCTATCCCTTGCAGTTGACAGCCAAAAGCTAAAAGCTGCCTCACTGTCCCGAGGGAGTTGCGGCCGTTTTGTCCGGGACCGGAGCCGCTTTTTCCGGAGCGGCGGTGCCAAACCTGCTGAGGAACGGGAAGAAGGGCGTGACTTCAAACGGCATCTTCTCGGCTGCGGTGGTGATGGCGACCGGCTTGGTCTTGATCAATTCGAGTTGATTGTTCCACGGATCAACTTTCACCCGGCCGCCGAGCGGAAGCGCCGCGACCTGGTCGGCCTTCTTCGGATCGAATTGCGGCGAGGCGGTCATCAAAGCCGACATTTTGGTGGCGTCGCCGTTCAGCAGGCCGTCGCCCAGATGCGGACGGATCAGGTTCTTCAACAGCGGAGCATAGGCCTGAACGGCTTTGAGGAACAAGCCGGCGTTGCTGAGTTTGTCTTTGTAGGGCGAGTTATTGAGCAGTTCCATGGCTTTCTTGTCGGCGGCTTCTTCTTCGGCGCGATCACGAGCGAAATCCAGGCGCTGGAAGGTGCGCTCATCGGGAAAGAACATGCGGTCGTTAAAGGCGAGTTTGGTGTCGAGGTGATGGCCGAGCACGATGTGCGCCAGTTCGTGGGTCAGAATCATGGCCAGCGACGCTTCGTCGGGCAGCACGTCGATCATGCCGCGGCTCACGACGATAGTATGGCCAATGGCGAAGGACTCGAGCGGCGTGGTCATTAGTACGCGGCAGCGTATGTCGGGCTGAATGTCGAGGTTATTAGTGACCATCACGTTGTTGACCACGGTCTGTAGCACTTTGTCAATTTCGCCTTCCGGTGCGATCAGGCCAATCTGCTGCAGGCGGTCAATTACGTTGATTTCCGCCTGTCGTTCCCAGGCGCGCTGAGCTTCGATGGGGGTTGCGTCCTGGGCTTTCTGACTCTGGTCCTGCACCGACTGCGGGGCGTCGACGGTGATCTCGGTGAACTCGGAGTTGCGGCGGAGATCCTTCAGGTTGTAGCCCCAGAGCCGCGTCTGCGCTTTGTAATCAAGCGTCTGCCCCAGGCGATATTTGAGGTCGGATTCTTCGGAATAAATCAGCGAAGGCAGCCAGACGCCGCCGGGGCGGATGTTCTGACGCCAACTGTCAAAGTGCAGGTAATAACTAGCCCGCGGATGAGGATAGTAAGTGCCGTTGAAGCGGACGATGTTGTAGCCCTCGTCTTCGATCCAGATGCGGCCGAGGAAACGGCCCTTGCCGGCGTCTTTTTTGGGGGCAACGTCGACCACGATGCAGCGCACCTCGCCGAGAAACTCGCGGCGGACGAACGTGAAGTCGTAATACTTGCGCTGAAAGTCCTGATCGAGGACCACCATCTGGGCAAATCCCAGGGGCAGGAACTTCATGGAATACACATTGCTCAGTTTGCTGATCATGCGCTTGCCAAGGCCGGCCGTGGTGGGCGCATAGAAAGCGCGGTCATCGGTACCGTCGCTCATGTCCAACCGGCCCAGGAAGTACACGTCGCTAGTGGGGACGGGAGCGTCGATCTCTTTGTCTTCCTTCATATTCTGCAGATAGGTTTCGACCAAGGGGTGCAGATGCTTCATCTCGGCCATGAAGAAATGTTCGCGCTCCACCGCCCGGTCGATAACCTGGTCAAAGTTGCCGCTGGCGGCGGCAGCCTGTTCGGCGGTCGCGTCGCGGGTGGAGAGCTGGGGTTGCGGCGTAGTCTGGGCGAACGAAGTCTGGACGACTAGGGACGGGGCGCAGCAGACCAGAGAGAGCGCAAACAGTGCGAATAGGGAACGCAACATTTTCATTTGTTTCACTTCATCTTTGATGCGAGTTACCTATGATGCGAGTTGGAACACGATGTGTAATACCGCCTCGGAATCAGTGGGATGGCCGTCTCTCAACGCGGGCTTGAACTGGATTTGTTCTGCGGCGTGAACCGCAGATTCGTCCAGCCCATGGCCCAGACCGCGTACCACTCTCACCACGCGAATCTGCCCGGTCGCTGAAAAGACGACATCGAGCAGGACCTCGCCCTCAATCTTAAGGTGTCGCCCTTCATCAGTGTAAGCCGGACGGGGCTTGAAGGTGATCTCGGCAGGTAAGGTTTTCACCACGGGTTCGGCGGCCTTGGCTTTGGGCTGAGCGGTTACGACATCGGTGTCTCCGAACGAGCCTTGGCGAACCTCCGCGCGCGAGGCAGAAACCGGGCCGGAACTGTTGCCGGTAGCGACGCCGCTGCCAAAACCGGTGCTCGCGACCACGCCGCGGGCGCCATGCGATCCGCCGGTGCCGTTGCCATAGCCTGGGCCGGAGGGCAGATCAAACGAGCCCGCTTGCGCGATCGTAACCGGGCGGCCGTGATTATCCGATGCGGGCACCCCGTTGGGATCGCCGAAACCGCCGGTTTGTACTTTCTGCGGCGCGGCCGCCATGGTTGGCGTAGCCGAGCTTCCCGTGGAGAACACATTCGTTTTCACCGGCGGCCGGGGAATCTGCGGTTTCATGTCCGGTAGAGTTTCTTTGCTGGCAGCCAGCGTGACCTTAGGCGCCTGGTCCTCGGGAACTGGAGACTTTTTCCGCGGGATATCTGACGGAACGCGCAGAGCTTCGGGCCGCGGCGTTACCGGTTCGGTGATCTTTGGAACAGGAACAGGGAAATGCTTGACCGGTGCTGGAGCCTGCGGAATCGGGGGCGGAGTGCTAACCAGGCTGACAAAGTGGTAGTCGTGCACCGGCATCACCATAACTTCCGGGTACGCGACGGCCATAATCACGAACAACGCCATCACCAGAGACTGGATGCCATAACTGAGAACGAACCTTCCCCAGCGGGTGCCTGGCTCGGGAAGAAGGCCTAGGGTCAATTGCGAAGCCTGGGAAACCATGTACAGCACCTCATGTAGCTACTTCCTTAGCGCTTGCCAAAAAAAAGAAGTGGTCGATCCTGCAAACCAGCATTTTAAGACCGCGGGAGACGGGCCAAAGGACGACACTTCTCAATCCCGAAGTGCACGCCAAAGGCCACTTTCGACGAAACCTGTCCACCCTTAACATGCTGCTAAGCGGCCACTTACATGGGGGAGATTTTATTCTAACAGACCCGACTCCACCTGTAACTCTTTTCCCGTTTTGGACCGGGGAAAACTTGGTGGGGGATTGGAAGATTTTACCCCGAACGGCGGCAGGTCCGATGGCGTAGCCCGGCGGAAAACCGTGTCCGCACCACACCCCTAGCAGGTTGCGGAAAAACTCGATGTGAAGCGGACGCAGTACCACGAAACTCTCTTGTTTCCACAGCACAACCTGATAAGAAGAAGGCATGCGCGGAAAAGACGAGCAACAGTTGGACGTGTTTAGCTACGTAAGCCCAGAGCAGCGAGTGCCCCAAGACCACCCCTTGCGTCCTCTTCGTGTCATGACCGATGAGGCATTAAGAGAACTGCAACCACGATTCCACAAGCTGTATGCGAAAACCGGGCGGCCGTCGATCGCGCCGGAGAAGTTGTTGCGAGCGCTCCTGCTGCAAGCGCTGTACTCGGTGCGCAGCGAGCGGCTGTTGATGGAACAGCTCGACTATAACCTGCTGTTCCGTTGGTTCGTGGGCTTGAACATGGACGACGCCATTTGGGATGTGACCGTATTCACCAAGAACCGCGAGCGGTTGCTCGATGGGGACATTGCCGAAGCCTTCTTCCAAGCTGTGCTCCAGCAGGCACGCGAGCGGAGTCTGCTCTCGGACGAACACTTCACGGTGGATGGAACGCTACTGGAAGCGTGGGCGAGTGTGAAGAGTTATCAGCGCAAGGATGCGAAGAACACCGTCCCGCCGGACGATCCTGGCAATGCGACAGTGGACTTCCACGGGGAGAAGCGGTCCAACGAGACGCATCAATCGAAGACGGACCCGGATGCGAAGATGGCACGCAAAGGCAAGGGCAAAGAAGCGAAGCTGAGTTACAACGGGAATCTGCTGGTGGAGAACCGCCACGGACTGATCGTGAACAGCCAGGTGTTCGAGGCCAACGGAACGGCGGAGCGCGATGCCGCGCTGGTGATGCTGGAACAGATTCCGGGCACGAAACAAGTAACCGTGGGCGGCGACAAGGCCTATGACACGGCAGATTTCGTGGCCGAATGCCGCAACCTCAAGGTCACGCCGCACGTGGCTCAAAATCTGGAGCGACCCGGTGGAAGTGCGATTGATGCTCGCACGACGCAGCACCCTGGATATGCCATCAGTCAGAGGAAGAGGAAGCGTATCGAAGAGTGCTTCGGATGGCTGAAGACGATCGCGCTGTTGCGGAAAGTTCGGCATCGTGGAATCTTCAAGGTGGGATGGGTCTTCACCTTCGCGGCCGCGGCCTACAACTTAGTCCGTATGAGGAATCTGGCGATTCAAGCGACGTAAGCCGAGGTCGCACCGTGCTCGCAGGCCCGAAAATAAATCCGCGGGGCACCAGCGGATGCAGCCAGAACCCTTCCCGAATCACAAAATCACTAAGACTGGAGAGAATCTAAGTCGCGGAGTCCATTTTTCCGCAGCCTGCTAGTCTTCTTCTCCTTCTTCTTCGATCTTGATGCGGAGGGACTTGAGAAACTTCAGATCCTGATCGCTGATCTTGAGTTCGGCATTGCTGCTCAGCGAGCGTGCGGAGACCAGGGAAGTCTTGTCGGTGGTCTGTTCCCCTTGCTTGCTGACGCCGATGGTGGCTTCGAGAACCAGGAAAATGTCGTAGCCGCCTTCCTTGATGCGGGCCACGACTTCGGCGATCGATTCGGAATCGGAAAGAGACTCGTTGATCGCTTCGCCGAGTTCTTTCATGAGTTGTTTCAGTTGCTGATCCACGAATCCCCCTGGAATCGGACGCCGCTGATGGGGGACATCACACTTGCTTTGTGACCCCGCCCATCGTCATTGTACGCCCGGTCGCTGCTAAAATCGACCGTGGTGATCAACTGTGGTGATCAAGTAATGATCGACGGCCAGGCGCTGCGAAAAATCAAGGTGGCTTTCCGTGTGGCCGCCAATATGGTGGAGCGCAGCCGCACGGGCCGGGCGCTCGCTGCCGGGATTCGGGCGACCGCACGCTCTTTTGGCCGGATCCTGCACCAACTCTGGCTGGAAGTGACCGGATTCACGTTCCTGGCGATGGCTGGCGTCGGGGCCATGGCCGGCATCCGTGAGTATGGCAAGTACCAGTCTGGCCGCGCGACTGGACCAGGCCGGCTGCTGCTCGCGGTATGCTTCACGGTGTCATTCGCCTGGTTCGGGCTGAGTTCGTTCTGGCGAGTAAAGAGAAAAGCTAAAGCTAAGAGCTGAGAGCCAAGAGCCAAGAGCCAAGAGCCAAGAGCCAAGAGCCAAGAAGGGCAGGACTACATGACTGAACTCAAGACGGCCGAGTCCGCAACCAAGCGGGAAGGTAGCCTCCCGATCCAAGAGACCTCTTCTCATATCGTCGTAAGCCCCCTCTACACGCCCACGGATCTTGCGGCGTGGGATTACGACCGCGATCTGGGATATCCCGGAGATTTTCCCTACACGCGCGGTGTGCAGGCCACGATGTACCGCGGCCGCCTGTGGACGATGCGGCAGTACGCGGGCATGGGAGATGCCGAGGAGTCGAACAAGCGCTACAAGTATCTGCTCGCCAATGGGACGACTGGGCTTTCAGTGGCCTTTGATTTGCCGACGCAGATTGGCCTCGATTCCGACAATCCGCTGGCCGTGGGAGAAGTTGGCAAAGTCGGAGTGGCCATCGATTCGATCGAAGACATGCAACGGCTGTTCGAGGGCATTGACCTGACCGCGATTTCAACATCGATGACCATCAATGCCACGGCGTCAATCCTCCTCGCGCTATACGTGGCCGTGGCGCGGCGGCAGGGAAGGGATATTCGTAAGCTTTCGGGCACGGTGCAGAACGATGTGCTCAAGGAATACATCGCCCGCGGAACCTATATTTATCCGCCGCAGCAGGCGATGCGCATCATCACCGACGTTTTTGCCTGGACGAATGAGAACGTGCCGGAGTGGAACACGATCTCGATCTCGGGCTACCACATGCGTGAGGCGGGATCGACGGCGGTGCAGGAAGTCGCCTTCACGCTGGGCAACGGCATTGCCTATGTGGAAGCGGCCATCCGCGCCGGTCTCGATGTGGACAAGTTCGCGCCGCGGCTTTCCTTCTTCTTCAACGCCCACAGCAATTTTCTCGAGGAGGTCGCGAAGTTCCGCGCCGCGCGCCGCATGTGGGCGAAGATTATGCGCGATCGCTTCCAGGCGAAGAGTCCAAAGTCGTGGATGCTGCGCTTCCACGCGCAGACGGCCGGTTCCACGCTGACGGCGCAGCAACCGGAAAACAACATTGTGCGCACGGCGATCCAGGCCATGGCCGCGGTTCTCGGCGGGACGCAGTCTCTGCACACCAATTCCTATGATGAGGCGCTGGCGCTGCCAACCGAGGCGTCCGCGCGAATCGCATTGCGCACGCAGCAGGTGATCGCGTTTGAATCGGGCGCGCCGCAGACGGTCGATCCGCTGGCCGGTTCGTATTACGTCGAATCGCTGACCAGCGAAATCGAGAAGCGAGCCATAGATTATCTGGACAAAATCGAAGCCATGGGCGGCATGCTCAAGGCGATCGAACGCGGATATGTGCAACAGGAAATCCAGAACGCGGCCTACGAATATCAGCAGGCGGTCGATCGGCAGGAGGCAGTCGTCGTCGGCGTGAACCGCTTCCAGATAGGAGAAGAGAAGGCGGTGCCGATCCAGCGGATTGACCCGGCGCTGGAACCGAGACAGGTGGAGCGCCTGCGAGCGGTGCGCGCCAAGCGCAACGTCGAGACCTGGCAAGCCGCGATCCGCTCCGTCGAAGACACGGCGCGCTCGGGCGACAATCTAATGCCGCGAATACTGGCGGCAGTAGAGGCGAATGCCACGGTAGGCGAAATCTCAGACGCGATGCGCAAGGTGTACGGCGAGTACAAGGAAGTGATGGTGATTTGAGGAGCCGTTAGTCGTTAGACGTCAATCCCGCGTCGCTGGCTCTGGCCACGTCTCAGTTTGCCAGCTTGTAGTCGCAGGCGGTGCGGCACGCTTCGCAGTACAGCAGGCCATCGGTGCACAGGTGCACGTCGAGTTGAGACTGACACAAGACGCAGAATTTCTCGCACCAGCAACGCTCTTCCGCCTGTTCGCATTGGGCGCAGACGATTCGGCGTAGGCCCGGTTTAGAGGACATGGCAGGAGTTTAGTTCAGCAGAGGCCTTGGAAGGAACATAACGGAAGTCACCGAGAAAGTAGGTCCCAGGTCTTAGGTGTCAGGTCTCCGGGAAACCGATCGTGCGTCCGGTTTGATTTTCCTAACACCTAACACCTGAGACCTGAGACCTGCCTCTGCCCAATTGCGCCCTTCCCGCCCAGGTGTTAACTTAGTCAGTTCCAGACTCCGGCGGCCCAGCCAGTGTGAGAGCGATTGTCCGACCGAAGCTTGACCGAGGTGCTTCTTGTCCGTTGCCGAAGCCACTCCGCCTATCGTCCCAGTCCGCAAGACTGCCTTGAACGCCGTCCATCGCCAGATGGGCGCGAAGATGGTGGAGTTTAACGGCTGGGACATGCCGGTCGAATACCCTTCGTCGATCGGGTGCGGCATTGTCGCCGAGCACATGGCGGTGCGCACCGGCGTCGGCATTTTTGATGTCAGCCACATGGGCGACATCCGCCTGGCCGGGCGAGAAGCGCTGGCCGCCGTTCAGCATATCTCGATGAATGACGCGTCGCGACTGGCGCTGGGGCAGGCCCAGTATTCGGCGTTGCTCTATCCGCAAGGCACCTTCGTTGACGATGTTATCGTTCACCGCCTGGGCGAGGACGAGTACCTGCTCGTGATTAACGCGGGCACGCGGGAAAAGGATTTCAGTTGGGTGCGCGACAATACCCGGCAATTTGACTGCGCGGTTGAGAACCTGTCGGACGATTTCACGCAGATCGCGATCCAGGGTCCGAAGGGCGTGGACGTGCTGCAAAAGCTGACCGATGCGGACCTGAGCGCGGTGAAGTTCTACTGGGTCACGCGCGGGACGGTATGCGGCCTGGAGAACGTCCTGATGGGCCGCACCGGTTATACTGCCGAAGACGGATTCGAGATTTACGTTCCGGCGGACGAGGCGACCAGCGCGCGCGTCTGGTACGAGATTCTGGAAGCGGGCAAAGAGTTTGGCGTCGTCCCCTGCGGCTTGGGTGCGCGCAACACGCTGCGCCTCGAAGGCAAACTGCCCCTCTACGGACACGAAATCACGGACACCATCAATGTGTGGGAAGCGGGGCTGGATCGTTTCTGCAAGATGGAAAAGCCGGAATTTATTGGGCGCGCGGCACTCGAGAAGGCGAAGCCCGAGGGCTTGAAGAAAACGCTGGTCGGTCTCGAGATGGTAGACCGCGGCATCGCCCGCGACGGATACAAGGTTCTGGACGAGGGCGGGCGCGAGATCGGCTACGTGACCAGCGGTTCTCCGGCGCCGTTCCTGAAGAAAAATATTGCCTTGGCCTACGTTCCGCCCTCGCAGGCCGCGATTGGAAACACAGTAAAAGTCGAAATCCGAGGACAGGGCGTGAAAGCGCAGGTGGTGCCGATTCCTTTTTATAAGCGTCCGAAAAAAAGCTAAAAGCCAGGAGCCAGAAGCCGAATGCCTTATCCAACCGACCGCAAATATACAAAAGAACATGAGTGGATCACTGCCGATGGCACGATGGGCATCACCGACCACGCCCAGGAGTCGCTGGGCGATATCGTGTTCGTCGAACTGCCCAAGGTGGGGACGGAGGTCACCACGGGGAAGACTTTGGGCACGGTGGAGTCGGTAAAGGCCGTGTCCGACGTGTTCGCTCCGGTTTCGGGGACCGTCACCGGCGTGAATGAAGATCTGGCCACGTCCCCGGAAAAAGTGAACAAAGATGCGCACGGCGCCTGGATGGTCAAGATCAAGGTGAAAGATCCGGCGGAGATGAATGCGCTGCTTTCGGCGGCGGACTACGAAAAATTCGTGAGCGAAGAAGTGGCACATTAAAGGACGATTGCAAAGGTCAGAGGTCAGATTGCAGAAGTTGAAAACCTTGCCCCCATCGATGACTGCTGAAGGCCAAGCCTTTCACCTCTGCAATCTGACCTCTAACCTCTGCAATCGTTTCAGCCGCTATTCACATCCAATTAAAGGTTCCTATGAGATATCTGCCTAAATCTCCCGCGGATCGCGCAGCCATGATGAAGGCGATCGGGATCCGCTCCGTGGACGAACTGTTCTCGCCGATTCCGGCCGAGTTCCGTCTGAAGCGCGATCTCGCTGTCCCGCGGCAAATGGCGGAGTCGGAAATCGTGGACTGGTTTAAGCAACGGGCGAAAGAAAACGGCGAAGGTTACGCGAGTTTTCTGGGCGCCGGGGCCTACTTCCACTACCGGCCCGTGGTCATTGACGCGCTGGTGCAACGCGGCGAATTTCTGACTTCCTACACGCCCTACCAGGCGGAGTTTGCGCAGGGCACACTACAAGCCATCTTCGAGTTCCAGACGATGATCTCGGAACTCACCGGCATGGACCTGGCGAATGCCTCGATGTACGACGGTTCGACCGGCGCGGCTGAGGCCGTGATGATGGCGGTTCGCATAACGGGGCACCGCTCGGCGGTGATCGCGCGCAGCGTGCATCCCGAATATCGCGAGGTGCTGAGCACCTACGCGACCCACCAGGCGATTCCGCTGAAGACACTCTCGTTCACAGGCGCGGGAACGATCGATCTGGAGGAACTCGAAAAGGCAGTGGGCGACGATACCGCCTGCGTCCTGATTCAGTCGCCGAATTTCTTTGGGACGATCGAAGACGTCGAAGCGATTGCCGAGATCGCACACAAACGCGGAGCGCTGTTGATAGTGTCGATCGCCGAAGCGGTATCGCTCGGCATTGTGGAACCGCCGCGCCCCGCCGACATCGTGGCCATGGAGGCGCAGTCGTTCGGAGTGCCGCTCGGATTCGGCGGTCCCTATTGCGGAGTGCTCGCCACGAAAGACAAATTCGTCCGGCAAATGCCCGGACGCCTGGCGGGTCAGACCGTCGACAAGAATGGCAAGCGCGGCTTCGTGCTGACTCTGGCGACGCGCGAGCAGCACATCCGGCGCGAGAAAGCGACTTCGAATATTTGCACCAACCAGGCGCTGGTCGCTCTGATGGTGAACATCTTCATGACCGTGTACGGCAAGATCGGCTTGCGGGAACTGGCGAAGCAGAACCTGGCGAAGACAGCGTACGCAGCCAGCCAGTTCGCGAAACATGCCAAAGTGCTGTTCGCGGGCGCGCCACGATTCAACGAGTTCGTGGTCCAGACCAGCGAAGATCCTTACGCCATCAACTCGCGGTTGCTGGAACACAAAATCGTTGGCGGATTTCCCCTGAAGAAGTTCTATCCCGAATTCGGCAACGCGGCTCTTTGGTGCTGCACCGAATTGACGACAAGGCCCATGATCGACACAGCGGTCGGCCTCGTCGCCGAGAGCGAACGGGGAGTCTTGAGTAAGGATGCCGAGCCCGCGGAGGCGCTCCGGTGATTGGAACTCCGATGATTGGAACGATGATGGGATCCAGAAATACCTGCACCTCTTGCTTCGGCAACGGAAGGTGCGCCCAATGCGACGGTTCTGGCATCGACGCCCACCGCAATGAGGATCAGCCGAAGTGTCGCAACTGCTCGGGGACTGGCGTTTGCCCGGCTTGTAACGGAACAGGCGCATGGATGGTGCCGCCGCCAGAAATTATCGATCTGGGGCTCTCAGATCTTGGACTCTTGGATAAATAACTTATGAAGCACATAACTCGCAAAGCGACGCGTCACATCAGTCAGAACGAAGGATTGATTTTCGAGAAGTCGTCGCCCGGCAAAGCGGCATGGAAGTTGCCGCCGCTCGATGTCCCGGAAGTGGATACGGCGAAGTTGCTGGGCAAGGCCGAGCGCAAGGATCTCGGCAATATGCCGGAGGTCAGCGAGATAGAAATCATCCGTCACTTCACCCGCCTCTCGACGTGGAATTACGCCATTGATCTCGGCATGTATCCGCTGGGCTCTTGCACCATGAAGTACAACCCGCGGGTGAATGAGTTTGTCTCACGCATCGAGGGCCTTGCCAATGGGCATCCGTATCAAGCGGAGAGGATTTCGCAGGGCGCGATGCGCATCATGAAGACACTGAGCGATTGCCTGCTCGAAATCACCGGGATGGACGCGATCACCCTGCAACCAGCCGCGGGCGCGCACGGCGAACTGACGGGATTGCTTCTGGTGCGCGCCTATCACCAGTCCAAAGGCAACGCGCGCAAGAAAATTCTGATTCCCGACTCGGCGCATGGAACCAATCCGGCGACGGCGGCCACGGCGGGTTACGCGGTCGAAAATTTGAAATCGAACGACGAGCGGCATGGTCGACGTAGCGGCGCTGGCGGCGCAGATGAATGAAGACGTCGCCGCGCTGATGGTGACCAATCCAAATACGCTCGGCGTTTTCGAACAGGAGATTCACAAGATAGCCGAACTCATGCACGCCAAGGGCGGCCTGCTCTACATGGACGGCGCCAACATGAACGCGCTGGTCGCGAAAACCCGGCCCGGGGACTTTGGCGTCGATGTCATGCACATGAATCTGCACAAGACGTTTTCGACGCCGCATGGCGGAGGCGGTCCGGGGTCGGGGCCGGTGGCGGTGAAGAAAATTCTCGAGCCGTTCCTGCCGACGCCGGTTGTCATCACGAAGCCGGATGGCACGCTGGGCTTCGAATACAACCGTCCGCAGTCGGTGGGGCGCGTGCGCGCGTTCTACGGAAATTTCGGAATGTTCATTCGCGCGCTGGCCTACATTTTCGCGAACGGCCCCGACGGCCTGCGGCAGACAACCGAAGACGCGGTGCTCAACGCCAATTACATTCGCAAGGGACTCGAAGGTGTTTACGACCTGCCGTACTCGACGCCCTCAATGCATGAAGTGGTGTTCAGCGACAAGGTGCAGGCGAGGAAGGGCGTGAAGACCATCGACTTGGCCAAACGCCTGATCGATTACGGATTCCATCCCTACACCACGGCGTTCCCGCTGATCGTGCACGGCGCGCTGATGATCGAGCCAACCGAGAGCGAGCCGAAAGAAGAACTGGATCTCTTCATCGAGGCGATGAAGTCGATTGCGGAAGAAGTGGAGGAAGATCCGCAGTTCGTGCTCGACGCGCCCCACAATACACGCATTGCCCGTCTGGACGACACCGCGGCTGCCCGCAAGCCGGTGCTGCGCTGGAAGCCGGAGAACGCTAGCTGACCTCAATCGCCGAATCTTTCCGCTGCGCGAGCCTTCGCCTTAGCTGCCTCCTCTTCGCGATTCTTGGGCGGAGCATTGGTGTCGAGCGAGCGGAGAAGACGGCCGGAAATCGCTGCGATTTCATCAATCGCATCCGTGAATGCGGCTTCGTTCGCCTTTGAAGGTTTGTTGAACCCTGTGATTTTTCTCACAAACTGGAGCGAAGCGGCCCGAACTTCTTCGTCAGTGACGGGCGGATCGAAGTTGAACAGGGTTTTGATGTTGCGGCACATGCGATCAGGCCTCCCGGTATGACAAAGCCGTTGATATTGTCTCAAAATCAGCGGAACTGCAGATTCCTCACTCCGTTCGGGATGACAAAATCTGAAATTTGAAGGGGCGCACGTGCCTGCATGCGTCTTGCTAGAATCACCTGAGCCTACCTCTATGCCCGACGATCCGGCCAGCTCCGCAGAGGCCCGCCAACTGGCCCGTCAATTAGCCGAAGACCACTACTACGCCGCGCTCGATCTGGTTCTCGAAGGCCGCCACGAGCAAGCGGTCGAAGAGTACCGTCAGGCAGTCGAGGCCGATCCCAGGTTCACCGACGCACTGCATGGACTGAGCCGGGCGCTGCAGGACCTCAACCGCTTCGACGAAGCCATCGCAGTTGCCCAACAAATCTCGGCTATCGATCCCGACGACATTCTGGCGCACACCAGCCTCTCGATCCTCTATCAGAAGAAGGGAATGGTTCCCGAGGCCGAGGCGGAAGGAAACAAGGCGCGAGTGCTGGGGTGGAAGTTGCAGTTGAAGAAGGGCGGAAACTGAACCGTTGCATGTGACGGAGATGATCTCGCAGCTTGATCGCCGATCCGCGCGTTTTGCATTTTGCATCGCCACACCTCTGTTACTGACCCTAGCCGTAGTTACGGCAGCCCAAACGAACGACAATCCCCAACCCTCCAAGTCAATGTCAATGCTGGGGCAAATTTCGGGACACGTCTGCCGCTCTGACACCGGCGAACCCGTCCCCAAGGCACAAGTCGAACTCTATCCCTCGGATTCCGACACGGCGAAGGTCGCCGGTCCTGAGCGCATCGTGCGCACCGGCCAAGACGGTACGTTTACATTTCCCGATCTTCCCGCCGGCACCTACGGAGTTTCGGTTTGGCGCAACGGATTTTCGGAATACTCACGGCAAGAGCAAGAGGATGAGCACGGTCATTCGGTAACCCTCCAGCCGGGACAAAAGCTGGAGGGTCTGTCACTGCGCCTGCACCCGACAGGAGTGATCGCTGGGCGAATCTCCGACGAGGACGGGGAAGCAGTGCAGGGCCTTGGGGTCTTCGCTCTGCGCATCACCTTTCAGCCGGGTGGGCGAAAACAGATTTCCGCATCGGGTCGAACCGTCACCGACGATCTGGGCAACTTCCGCATGCCGAATCTTTCGCCCGGTTCTTACTACGTGAGCGCGGGCGGTTTGATCGAGCATCCGATGGGGACCATGGGACTCAAGCAGAGTCCGGCAGGCGGCGTGCAGTATCGCAGTACGTTCTATCCCGGAACACCGTCGCTGGACGAAGCGCAAGTATTGAAGGTCGGCCCCGAGTTGACCACCAACGACGTCCGATTTACCGTTCCGACAGAGGGAACCTACGCGATCACGGGCAAGGTTCTTTCCGGACCGGGGCCAGCAACGCTCAAAGACGCCGAGGTGAGCTGCGAGAGAACGGATGCAGCGGGATACACATTTTCAGAAGCCACAGGGCAGACCGTCCAGATGGAATCGGATCATTCCTTCAAGCTTTCGCCGCTCGCTCCTGGTGACTACACGCTCCGGGTGAAGACGGTCAACACGGGCGTCGAAAAAGATCTGGGCTTTGCATCAGTTCGCATCGTGGATTCTAATGTGCACGCCAACATCGAAGTCGGCCGCGCCGCGGAGGTTCGTGGGAGTGTCGAAGCGCCCCAGGGCCTTTCGCTGACCCGGAAACGCATTACGCTCGAGACTTTTGGGTCGGGCTTTTATCTCCTGTATCAAGCTCCGGGCATCGATCCTAGCGGACGATTCGCCATCACCAACATACCGCCCGGCGAATTCCTCTTTACTGTTTCAGATGCCCAGGGGGAAGAATCCGCTTACGTCAAGAAGGCGATCTGTAACAGCCGGGATTACGCGTCCCGCGAGTTGACGCTGGGGGTTGGGACCTCCCTCGACTGCGATGTCACTCTGGCCAACGACATCGGCACACTTCACGGAAAAGTTACAGACGGCGATAACCCCGCGCGCGGGGTAGTCGTCGTGTTGGTTCCTGAGTCACAGGAACTTCGCAGGATCCCGCGCTATACCCTTACCGCCAATACGGATGTCGTCGGACAATACAAAATCACAGGGGTGATTCCCGGAGATTACCTGCTCTTTGCCGTCCCACCCAGCGCGGACCACAGCTATTTTGCCGTCGATTTTCCCGAGCGCCATGCCGATATCGGCGAGCACGTCAGTGTCGACCCCAGCACAACCCAGGCGGTCAACCTGAAGTCCTCCAAGGTGGAACAGTGAGGTTCTTCTCCGCGCACTCTGCGCCCTCTGCGGTAAAATTACCCCATGCGAGAAGTCGTAGTAGTTTCTTCCGTCCGCACTCCGGTGGGCCGCGCGTTTAAGGGTACCCTGCGGGCTACGCGTCCTGATGAACTGGCTGCCGTTGCGATCAAGGGCGCGCTCGATCGCGTGCCGCAGCTTGATGCCAAGGAAATTGAAGACGTCATCCTAGGCTGCGCCATGCCCGAGGCTGAGCAGGGGATGAACGTGGCTCGCATCGCGTCGCTGCGCGCGGGGTTGCCGGTTGAGGTGTCGGCGGTGACCATCAATCGCTTCTGCTCGTCCGGCTTGCAGGCCATTGCCATGGCGGCCGAGCGTATCCTGAGCGGCGGCGCCGAGGTGATGGTGGCGGGCGGGACCGAGTCAATGTCTATGATCCCCATGGGCGGGAACAAGATTTCGCCGAATCCCTGGCTGGTGGATCATTATCCGGATGCGTATCTTTCGATGGGCCTGACGGCCGAGCGGGTTGCAGCGCGTTTCGGCATCACGCGCGAACAGTGCGATCAGTTTTCATTGCGCAGCCATCAGAAGGCGCTGGCGGCGATTGCGGCGGGCAGGTTTGAGGATGAGATTGTGGCCGTGCCGGTTAGCTTTACGACTCCGAATGGATCGAAGCCGAAGCAGCACCACATTTCTTTCAAAGTGGACGAGGGCCCGCGCGCCGATACTTCGATCGAGGCTCTGGGAGCGCTCAAGGCCGCATTTCACGTGAAGGGCGTGACCACGGCGGGAAATTCTTCGCAGATGTCGGATGGCGCCGCGGCGGCAATAGTGATGTCGGCCGAGCGGGCGAAGGCTCTGGGCATCGCTCCGCTGGCGCGCTATGTTGCGTTCGCCACCGCCGGCTACAAGCCGGAGGAGATGGGCCTGGGGCCGGTGTTTGCGATTCCAAAAGCGCTGAAACTGGCGGGGCTGAAGCTTTCGGATATCGACGTGATCGAACTGAACGAAGCGTTTGCGGCGCAATCGCTGGCGGTGATCCAGGAAGCCGGACTGGATCCGGAGCGCGTGAATCCGAATGGAGGCGCGATTGCGCTGGGGCATCCGCTGGGATGCACGGGAGCGAAGCTAACGGCCAGCGTGATTCGTGAGCTGAAGCGTCGCAAGGGACGCTACGGCATGGTAACCATGTGCGTCGGCGGCGGCATGGGCGCGGCGGGGATTTTCGAAAACCTGAATTGAGACAGTCGATGGTCGTTAGTCGTTGGCAACGTCTGTAGAGTGAAGCTAACGACCAACGACTAACGACCATCGACTATTTGCCTGGAGGGAAATCGACTGCTGCGCGCGTCAACGCACTCCCCGGGCATTAAGAAAACTAGAGTAGGCCTTGTCGTTGATCAGGATATGCTCCTTTAACCACGCCTGCAGGAACAGCATGAGGGAGACGGGAACTCCCGGCTTGCCGGCGCGGTAGTCTTCCCGAAACTTTGCAATCGATTGGGTGAAGCTATCGTGCTCCGCACGGTGGGTGGGGGTTTCGGGGAATTTATATTCGGCCAGCAGCGCTTCTTCGGCGGCGAAGTGCGCCTTGGCGTAGTCAGCCAGTTTCCGCAGAACCGGGTCAGCGACTGCTTTGCCTTCGCCGTTGGCGAGTGCCTGGTTGAGTTCATTGATAATCACGAACAAACGCTTGTGTTCATTATCGAGGGCAGCGATGTTGACGCTGTACTTTTCGGTCCAGCGAAAACTCGCGTTCATAGCGGTCATGTTTGCTCCGGTCCTCTAATTGCGGCGGTCATTAACTGCATTCCTGTTGCAGGGCCGTAGGTGCTGGAGGCGGGCCCTTGGCTGAAACTGAGTGGACGCCTGCTCCGACTTCTCATAAAATTCTAATGGTCCGATCCTAACCTATAATCATCGATACTAACCTACTCGGCCTATTGCCGGATTCCACACAAAGGGGCTTGATATGGCAACCACAGCAATCCCAAGAACCAAAATTTCCGGCGGCAGTTTTCTGCTGGAAGAGCGGCAGACTGCCGATGTCTTCACTCCAGAAGATTTTTCCGAACAGCAACAGATGATCGGGCAGACGACCGAAGAGTTTGCGGTCAACGAGATTCTGCCCCAGGCAGAAAAGATCGAACACAAGGATTACTCGATCTCGCGCGATCTGCTGAAAAAAGCCGGCGACCTCGGCCTCAGCGGGGTTGAGATTCCCGAGGCCTACGGCGGCCTTGAAATGGACAAAGTCACCGCCGCCATCATCGCCGACAACATCGCCAAGTACGCTGGTTTCGCCACCACTTGGGGCGCGCACAGCGGCATTGGCCTGTTGCCTCTGGTTTACTTCGGCACCGAAGAGCAGAAGAAAAAATATTTGCCGCGGCTGGCCACCGGAACATGGGTTGGCGCGTACGCTTTGTCGGAAGCGACTTCCGGCTCCGACGCGCTCAATTGCCGCGCCCGTGCCGTGCTTTCACCCGACGGCAAGCACTACATCCTGAACGGCGAGAAGATGTGGATCACCAACGCGGGCTTCGCCGACCTGTTCACGGTGTTCGCAAAACTTGACGGCGACAAGTTTTCGGCGTTCCTGGTGGAAAGAACTTTTCCGGGATTTTCCGTCGGCGCCGAAGAGCACAAAATGGGCATTCGCGGCTCTTCAACTTGCCCCATCATCCTCAATGATTGCCAGGTGCCGGTCGAGAATCTCCTGGGCGAGATTGGCAAAGGGCACATCATCGCCTTCAACATTCTGAACATTGGACGGTTCAAACTCGGCGCCATGTGTGTAGGTGGGGCCCGGGTTTCGATCGAGAGCGCCGTTGCCTATGCCAAGCAGCGCAAGGCGTTCGGCAAGACGATCAGCGAGTTTGGGCTGGTGCGGGAAAAAATCGCGAACATGGCGACGCTGATCTATGCCGGCGAGTCGATGGTCTATCGCACGGTCGGAATGCTGGACGCGCTGCTCTCGGAAGTCGACTCCGCCAGCCCCGACGCCGCGAAACAGCAGCGCAAGGCGATCGAGGAATACGCGGTGGAGTGCTCGATCCTCAAGGTCTGGGGCTCGGAGATGATCGATTACGCGGTCGACGAGACGCTGCAGATCTATGCCGGCTACGGCTTCGTCGAAGAGTATCCGGCGGAGCGCGCCTACCGCGATGCTCGCATCAATCGTATTTTCGAAGGCACGAACGAAATCAACCGGCTGATCATCACCGGATTCCTGCTGAAACGGGCGATGAGCGGCCAGTTGCCTCTGCTGCCGGCGATCAAGAAGTTGATGGACGAAGTGCTCAGCGGCCCGACTGCCGGCGAGGAAATCGAAGGACCGATGGCGGAAGAACGCAAGCTGGTCGCACAGGCGAAGAAGCTTGGCCTGTTCGTCTCCGGGGCGGCCACGCAGAAATACATGCAGGCGATTCAGGACAAGCAAGAGGTAATGGGCGCGATCGCCGATATGACGATCGAGATTTACGCCATGGAATCGGCCGTGCTGCGCGCGCAGAAGATGGTCGAGGGCGTTTCTTCGTCAAAGCAGGGCGAAGCCTCGGCCGCGCTGCCGATCGCAATGACGCGAGTCTATCTGACGCAGGCGCTGGAAAAAGTCGAGGCGGCGGCAAAGAAAGTCATTGCCGACGTGGCCGAAGGCGACATGTTGCGGACGCAGTTGGCGATTGTGCGGCGGTTGTCCAAGCATGAGCCGTTCAACACGATTGCGCTGCGCCAGCAGATTGCGCAGAAGACGATCGAGGCAGGCAAGTACACGCTGGCGTAGACGGGAACGCTGTGCGCTAAACGGTGGAGAGACTGGCGTCTCACCCGTCCAGCCGGGCGGGAACGCCCGGCTCTCCACCAGCAAGTCCTGGACCTGGTTAGCCTGCGGAGGATCCTACTCCTTCGGGAAGTTCGGATCCGCTTTCACTTCTTCAATCTGCTTGGTGTGGCGCTCGGAGTGCGCCGAGATCAGCAAAACCCACTCATACGCATCGAGCGACCCCAGCAACGGGTGCGGGCCAAAATGGTCGCGCAGATCGTCGTTGGTGGTTCGGATGTAATCCATCGTCGCTTTGCGGCTGTCCTCGAAGGCCTTGGTCAGCTCCGCCTGCGTGGCCCAGCGATTGGTTGGTTTGAGAAACTCCGGCGCCTGCGCCTTGTGGCTGCGGTCGGGGACCATCTTCAGGGCCATCTCGTCTTTTCCAGCAACCTCGGTACGCTTTTCGGGCGCAGCCGGCGAAGTCATTATCTTGCTCTCAACCATGCCAAAGACGCGGACTCGGAGATGGCAATATGCTCCGATACCTCGGCGATCGACCAGCGGTCCGGGCCGGGCTTGAATCTCCATTGCTTATCCGACAATCCGGCGATGGATTGCAGGAATGCATCTTCAGTGGCTGCGAGACTTCGCAGCGCAGCTTCACGCTCTTCGGCCGTCAAAGTCGTTGATGCCGGAGCCGCGGTGGTTTGAGCGACGCTCGCCAGCGCAAGCGTGAGGACGAGACACAGCACTGCTGGGAACTCCGATTGGATTTCCATTCGTTGCCCCTGTGAGATTGGAAATGCGGTAGGGCAATTATAATGACGGCCCGCAAAAGCGCCAACCGACTACGCGGCAGGTTGCAGGAGAAGGCATTCTGGTCACTCGAACCAGCCGCTGCGGTAAGCCACCCACCAGGAGATGCATACGATGGGAATGGTCGCGCCCAGCGCCCACCAGAGCGGCAGAACGAAATCGGCAGCGAGCCCGAGCACGGTGAACGAGATCCAGAAGATCTTGCGCTCCATATTCTGGATTGTAGGTCTTTTCCGCCGCCCGCGATCCCGGCTACAGGCCTGCAAACAAACTTCGGTTACGCATGCGGACAGCCGCCTGTAGAGACGGGGCTTGCCCCGTCTCCTCTGGACGCGGCGGGAAACGCGGCAAGCCCGAGTCTCTACGATCAGGTCTTGGGCTTGAGTTCTTCCATCACACTCTGAATCAACTCTTTGGCATCAGTGAGATTTTTCATGATGAGCTGCACGTCCATGACCGGCTTGCCCGGCCAGCGCTGGCTCTGGCAATAGACGCCATGCTGCCCGACCAGGGCCATGGCGTCGGTAACCAGGTCCATGGTAACGGCGAGGCGTCCGCGGGGCACGCCCATGCGAATTTCGTAGTGTTCGAGTTCTTCCCGCTTTTCGTTGAAGACGGCCATCCACAGATTGTAACGGGGATGTGGGTATAATTCTTGGCGTCGGCCTTTAGCTCTTAGCCTTTAGCTTAAACCAGCCGTGTCCCAGGCGAATGGGCCGCGCTCGGAAACCCCGAGGCAACATACGAAGTGTTTTGGGCTAACAGCTAATGGCTGAGAGCTGAGAGCTGAGAGCTGAGAGCTGAGAGCTGAGAGCTGAGAGCTAATAGCTCTTTCAGGAGGAAACAAGTCATGAAGAAATTTGCCTTAATTGCAGCGTCACTCTTTGCGGTAGCCACTCTCGCTTCGGCGCAAATGGCCCAGGATAAATCGAAGCGGCTCAGTCCGCCGGCCAGTGCGGAGTGCAAATTTTCCGATGGCACAACCATTAAGGTGGACTATTCCAGTCCGCGCGCCAAAGGGCGAAAGATTTTCGGCGAAGCCAGCGACAAGGCGCTGGTGCCTTATGGCGAGATCTGGCGCACTGGCGCAAATGAAGCGACCAAATTCGTTACCGATGCGAACGTGACCGTGGGCGGCAAGTCCATACCCGCAGGCAGCTACACCATCTTCACCATCCCCAAGGCTGACAAATGGACCCTCATTATCAACAAGAAGACTGCCGAGTGGGGCATTCCGTACAAGTACGAAGCCGACGAGTTGGGCCGGGTTGACATGCACGTCTCGAAAACGCCGGCACCGGTCGAGAACTTCACCATCGCGTTCGACTCCGCAGGCAGCAAATGCACGATGAGCATGGAGTGGGAAAACACCCGCGCCAGCGTCGAGATTACGAAGTAGAGACGGGGCCTGCCCCGTCTCGCCGGCGTTATACTGGAACCCGATGCGGCCGATGCTGCGCTTTCTTTGGAACGCCACCCGTGGCCACCGGATTGCCCCCTGGCGCAGTCCGTATCTTCTGTGGCGCATCGAGACCTACACCGGCGTCAAAATGACCCAGATCGGGTTCCTGGAATTTTGGGAATTTTTGTGGACGGAGCGAAGCAACCTGTGGCGCTTCCTGAAGTGGACGGCGGAGATGGATGGCCACGTCCACCCCGGGGCGAAGAACCTGTAGCAGCCGCTGTCTAGATTTTGCAGCCCTATCCAAACTTTGCAGCCACTCTCTCTAAATTTTGTCATCCCGAGCGAAGCGAGGGATCTGCAACTCGCCGCGAACTGCAGATCCCTCGCTCCGCTCAGGATGACAATGGGTTAGAGGTGTCACGCGCACCGCTCCGCACGCTCGTCATCAACCTTCCATCACCACGTTGACTTCGCTGCCTTTGCCCGCGCCCAGCATTTGGGAGGCTGAACCCCGGTTGGTAGCGACCTCCAGAAAACCCATACTGCCCAGGATTCCAAAGACTTCGCCGGGAGCGCCTTCGGCATAGTTCGCGCACATGCGCGTCGCCTGCGCCTTCGTTCCAATCGCGATCTTGAAGGCGGGCGGCGTGGCCCCGAAAAGTTGGGGCGCATCCTCCGGAGTGATGTTGGTGACGAGATTGCCAAAACGATCGACTTTCAGCACCACTCCTTGCAAGGTCCGCTCATCCACCGGCTTGGCCCGCGGCGCGCTAAAGCGAACATAGTCGGTGATCTCGTCGCCGAAGCGATCGGGCTCGACCCCCTTGGCGAGATAAGCGGCGACTGGCGAGAAGATATCGCGCCCGTGGAAGGTATTGCTGCGGGGCTGCAAAAAATAATGCTCGGCGGTGACGTGGCGGACGGAGATGCGCTCTTCGCGGTCATAGATCAGAGAAAGCACGCCGTTGTCGGGAGCGACAAACAGGTGCCGGTCGCTGTTCAGAATCACGGGCCGCCGCGCCGTCCCCACGCCGGGATCGACGATCACCATGTGCACGGTGCCGGAAGGGTAGTAGGAGTAAGCCTGCGAAATGGTCAGCGCGCCATCCAGAATGTCGAAGGGCTGCACCGCATGGCTGATGTCAATGATCTGCGCCTCGGGGGCAATCTCCAGGATGACCCCCTTCATGGCGCCGACAAAATGATCGTTGAGTCCGAAATCAGTGGTAAGAGTGACAATCGCAGTGCGGGCCATTCGTTACCTCGTCGAGCCTGAAATTTTCAGGAAACCTTTCAGGAACTCACGCAGTATCAAACGGCGCACGATGGCGCGTCAAGGCGCAGCCAGCAATTAGCAATGGGCCTTTTGCCAAACCAGTCCCGGCTCCGTCCGGGCGGAACGCCAGGTGCTGAATGCTGATTGCTGTTGTTGAACCGGGCCGAATGGGGGATCTTGAGTGTAATCGAGATTTATCGCCAACAATCAGCCTCACTCCGATGCGTTTAGTCGCACCCAGCTTCCTTAATCATCGTGCTCACCCACACTACAGGGTGCGAGGCGGCATAAAATGAAAGCCAGTAAGGTCGGGTTACGACGACGACGACTTGATTATTGCCGTTCTTCCAACGAAACACTTGTCGTGCGGGAGTCTTCTTCACGCTCCGCAAGACTGGAACCTGACCGGGAAAAAAAGGCTTCAACGAATCTGCAGCGACTCGTTGAGGGTCAGTGAAGGCCCAAGCTGCTTCCCCACTGTCTGCTTTCTTCTGCTCCGCGATGACCTGTTCCCCTACGCCGTCCATGTACTGGAGAGAAACGTGCCTCCGATACTGGAGTTGCCCGTACTTGCAGCCTTCTTTCTCATACCAGCCCGCTTCAGACGTATAGTCCAAATCATTTCTTGTGTGCTGCTCAAAAGATTCCACCCGCTGGATGACAAAGAGGCTACAGCAGCCCATGTGTCCGGCTCCTCCCCATGATGTTGCGCCGTTTATAGTTCGCTTTTCTCCAGAAAAGAATCTTCCCACTACGGTTACCCGTGCCGTTGTGTCCGGCTCCTTTGCCAAGAGGTTCGTGAACTGTCCAAAGACCGAATCGTCAACGAGAGGGATTTGCACACCTTCAACCGTCAGCGGCTCAGACCGCGTTTTATCACCCGTTTCTCCCGGGCAGCAATAAGCTGTACCCGATTGGGCTTTGCCGCCATACATAACCCACACTGAAAAACCCAGCGTATGGCACGTCGGGTCGGCGATATGGAAATCTTCGAATCCGTGCGTCACGAAGGCCGTCAATCGCACCAGTTCGTGATTGTGGGCAGCAGGTTCTCTTGACAGTTCACAATATGTGACTTCACGTGGCTGTGGGATGGCATCCGCTGAAGGCTTCTGCGTTTGGGCGAATAGTGGAAATGTGCCAATCAACAGCGCGAATATCAGTCCGAGTAACTGCCTCATCCGTTCATAGTAGAAGACAAAGCCCTTTGGGTGCCAATTGAATACAACTTGATCGGCGGACAACTGTTGAGAACAGGCGTGTCTGTTGAAAAAGTCCCTCAGTTGATGCTTGCGGCGGTGCAGCGTTCACGTTATAAGCAGGCCAGAGTTCTCGATGCCGCTTTTCACCATTCCCTTTGGAGGCCTGCTGCCCATGATGGGACACCAATCCCGCTCGGAGTCGCTGTTCTACTACTTCCGCCTGGAAGATCAAGTTCCTGAAAATCATCTGCTGCGCCTGATCGATCGCCACGTCAACTTCGACTTTATTCGAGCCAAGTTGAAGGACTCCTACAGCGACACGGGAAGGCCATCCATCGATCCCGAACTGTTGCTGCGCCTGCTGCTGGTCGGCTATCTCTACGGCGTCACGAGCGAAAGGAAACTAGTGGAAGAGCTGCGCATGCATCTGGCGTGGCGATGGTTCACGGGACTGGGGTTCGATCAGGAGATTCCGCATCACTCTACGTTTTCCAAGAACCGGCATGGACGATTCCAGGAATCGAATCTGTTTCAGGCGATTTTTGAGGAGATCGTCGCCCGCTGCGTAGAGGCCGGATTGGTGAGGGGCGAGCACATGTCGGTGGACGGCAGTTTCATCCAGGCCAATGCCGACCATCACAGCCGCGTATCCCCCGAGCAACTACCAGAGATAGCTAAGGTGAACCACACGGTGCGCGAGTATCTAGTCGAACTGGAGCGGGAGAATCCGGTCGAACCTCCCGTTCCCCAGCAAGAGAAAGTCTCGACCACGGACCCGGATTCGACCTACGCGACCAAAGGCGGTCCAGCGCGGCTCGGGTATTACGACAACTATCTGGTGGATAACGCCAGTTGCGTCATCGTGGGGGTGCAAGCTACGCCGGCGCGACTGAGTCAGGAGAGCGTTGCGGCCCGAGACATGATCGAACGCTATCGCGAACGTTACGGCTATCTGCCACAAACTCTGGGGGCGGACACCACCTACGGCAACGGCGAACTACTGCAATGGCTTGATGAACGTGGTATCGCTGCCTACATTCGAGTGAAAGAAAATCCCAACGGGCCGAGTGACCTCTATGGCATCGACAAGTTCACCTACGTACCCGAGGAGAACGGCTATATCTGCCCGGAAGGCAAACTCCTGAAGTACGTCGGAATCAATGCGCGCAATCGCACCCACCTTTATTATTCGACGGTGAAGCGCTGTCGCGAGTGCTCGCAGAAGAGCCGCTGCACGCGAGGCAAGTATCGGACCCTTGCCATCCATACTTGTGAGCCAGCGCGGCAGCGTGCCCACGCCCTGGCCCGGACACCAGCGTTCGCGATCTCGCAACGAGCTCGGCGGAAGGTGGAAGCATTGTTCGCAGAACTGAAGAATTACATCGGTCTACGCCGGCTGAGGCTGCGCCGGATGCGCTTTGTTCGTGAGCAATTCTACCTGGCGGCAACGGTGCAGAACCTGAAACGGCTGGTGCGGTTCCTCACCCGTAGGCGTGAACTCCAAACCGCAACCGCGTGAATCGGAAGTCACCAAAGAACTAAACAACTAGAAAAACATAGAGGAAAATACCGAAGGAAAACTGCGGTGGCGAGGGGACTTTTTCAACACACACAGGCATTAGCACTCAAAACCCCACCCAACGGTCTTGTCTGACGGCGACGAGTCTTACGGTTTAGTCGACCTGCACGTTGCCGGAACTGGTGTGCACGGAAACCATGGGACCACCGCCGCGTACTTTGCCAACCACGCTCTTCCTCGACTCGCGAACGCGGCCCTCGATGGTGGTAGTCACCGGATGGCCCAGCGTGACGTTTCCGGAATTCGAGGAGATGTCGACGTCAAAGGCGGCGTCGGAGGGCACATACAGGGTCACGTTGCCCGAGCCCGTGCGGACGCTCCACATGTTCTTGGGCAAGCCCGTGCCGTGAATGTCGCCGCTGCCCGCCTCCGCACGAAATCCACCATTGATGCCGTTTACGGTGATGTTACCCGAGCCCGTGCGGATGTCAACGTCGCCCGCGCCAATCTCCTCGATTTCGATATCACCGCTGCCCGCTTTGGCCTTCGCCGGACCAGAAAGCTCACGCCCGCGCACGTTTCCCGAGCCCGTCTGGAAACGCATTTCACCGCTGAGGCGCGCCAGCTTCAAGTCGCCCGATCCACTCTCGAGATCGATATTGCCCTTCAGTCCTTCGACGGTTTGATCGCCGCTGCCGGTATGAGTACGAACTGCGGTGTTCTCTGGGACGGTGATTTCGTAGTCGACCGAAATATTGTTGAAGTGGACGTAATCAATGCGGATGCTGTTGCCGTTCTGGCGAATCGGAGGATTGTTCTGCAGTTCCTGCACCTCGGCCTTGTGGTCGCCGCCCAACCAGGAAACGCCCGAGTGGATCTTGGCATGAATCGAGACCGTGCCCGCAGTCCCGTTCCGCACCGTGATATCGCCGGAGCGAGTCAGCACTTCGAGGTCGACGGGCCCGTTAACCTGGAACGAACGGTCAAAGGTTCCAGCGACGGAGGCGAAGCCAGCCAGCGAGCTAGCCAAAATAAAGATCACTATGCGGACAGCGCGATTTCCAATATGAAAAGTGTTAGTCATAGAAGGCCAACTCCATAAGTAAGTCAAGGGTCAAGTCAGCGCATTGTCCCCAAGAGCCAAGAGCTAACAGCTAAAAGCCAAAAGCCAAAAGCCGCTCTCTTACTGCAGCACGACCTGGTCGCCTTCCTTCAATCCTTGCAGTAACTCGGTCTTGGCGCCATTTGATATGCCGATGTTGACGGCGACTTTCCGCTTGCCTTCTTTGGCTTTCGGATCCGGTATCTCGACCGACGCCTTCTTATCCTTGTCGTAAATGATCGAGCCTTCCGGAATCTGGAGGACGCCCTTGTGCTCTTCAAGAATGATCTCGGCGTTGGCCGTCATCATCGCCTTGAGGACGCCCTCAGGATTGTTGATGGAGACCCGCACCTCGAAGGTCGTGACGTTGTCTTTTTCGACGCCCATGGGAGAAATCTTGGTCACTTTGCCGGTGAAGGTCTTGTCCTTGAACGACTCAACCTTAATCCGGGCAGGTTGCCCCAGATAAACCTTGCCGATATCGCTCTCGTCCACTTTGCCTTTAACGTAAACCTCGCTCGTGTCGCCGAGCGTCATGACGAGCGTGGCCGTCGAGCCCAAGACCAGGATGGAGCTGACCGCGTCGCCGATTTCCACGTCCCGCGAAAGGACGATTCCGTCAATCGGCGACTCAATCGTGGTGTAACCCAGCTGTTCTTCCAGTTGTTTCAGGTTGGCGCGGTCCTGCGACAACTGTCCCTGGGCCTGACCAATCTTGGCCTGCAAAACCTGTAACTGCGCCTTGGCCACATTCTGCTTGTTCAGCGACATCTCGTAATTCTTCTCCGCGTCGTCAAGCGCGGAAGCGGAAACTACGCCGTCCTTCGCCATGCCTTGGGCGCGCTCATACGCGCGTTTCAGCAGCGGAACGTCGGGGCCCTCGGCGTCGACCTTGGCGCGCTCCAGGTCGGCGCGCGTGCCGTTCAAGCTGGCGCTCGATCCCTCCAATTGCGCCCGCGCCTGATCGACCCGAGCCTGAATCTCGTCGCGGTCGAGTTCGGCGAGCACTTGCCCCTTCTTCACTTTGTCGCCGTAATCGACGTAGAGCTTTTTCACGATGCCGCTGGCCTTGGACTTGATTTCGACCTTGGTGATGGGCTCAATCTTGCCGGTCGCCACCACGCTTTTCGCCAAGTCGCCCTTCTCAACCTTGGCGAGCTTCGAAGGGTCGATCTTGGTGCCGCCGCTCGTGGCTGCGATCAAAACGCCGGCAACTACCAGAACCAGAACGGCCGCTATCGAGCCCCAGATGATCCGTCTGCGCCGTTTTCTCTTCGCGTTGCCGTTGCCATTGCCTTCCACGACCGCCTCCTGCTTTGTTGTCAAACCTGAGAACTGCCATTCACCTGTTGGTACGGGAGAAAGATTGGAATAGTTCCTCGAAATGTCAGAGTTCTTTCGCCCGTAGAGACGCGGCAAGCTCTGCTCTGCGGGAAGTCAGATGCGCGCTCCGCGGCCCACGCATACTTAGACCGCCGGGGAACGAAAAAGAAAGCTATCCAGTTTGCGCCAGCAGTTAATGGTTCCTTTTGATTGTACCGCCAGCAAGTTCGCGCAGCCGCTGATCGTCTCCATGAATTCTGCTCCGCCGAACGATTATCCCTTTGGAATGTTAGAATTAGAGTTCCATGGTTGCATACGTGCTGCTGCGGGTGTTTGTCATCCTGCTCCTGGTGGCGGCCAATGCCTTCTTCGCCGCGGCCGAGTTCGCGCTGGTGAGCGTGCGCGAAACCCGCATCCAGCAGTTGATCGAGGCCCACCGCGTCGGCGCCCGCACCGTCCTCAAACTTCACCAGCAACTCGGCCGCGTCGTAAACGGAGTGCAACTCGGAATCACCGTCGCCAGCCTGACCCTGGGCTGGCTCGGCGAGCCGGCTCTGGCCCGGCTATTCGAGACCTGGATCGGCAGCATCCCGCATGCGGTGATCTACTCTCATACCATCGCCGTCGCGGTGGCCTTTGTGCTGATCACCAGCCTGCACGTGATCCTGGGCGAACTCGTTCCCAAGTCGCTCGCCTTGCAACGAGCCGAGCGCGTCGCACTGGCGGTCGCGGCGCCCATGGACGTTTTCCTGACCGTCACCGCCCCCCTGACGATTGGCATGAGCCGCGCGGCTGGTTTTGTCCTGCGCGTCTTCGGGACCCGCGAGGTCCGGCACGGTTCGGTTCACTCTCCCGACGAACTCAAGCTCATCGTAACCGCGGCGCGAACCTCCGGACAGCTCTCTTCCGCCCAGGAAGAGATGCTGCTGAATGCGCTCGCCCTGGACAACATCACCGCGCGTCAAGTGATGGTGCCGCGCACCAGAATTTTTTCCTTGCCCTCCGACCTCACCACGGACGAAGCCCTGTCGCGCGTGGTCGACGAACAACACTCGCGCGTCCCGGTGTATGATCCGCAGCGCGGGCCCGAACATATTATCGGCGTGCTTTACGCCAAGGACTTGATGCGTTGGACGCGGCTGCGCTTAGGCCACATCGCCGCTCCTCCCGCTGCCATGCGCATTGCCCAGATGAAGATCGGCCAGATCATGCACGATGTGCTGGTGGTGCCCGAAACCAAGTCATTGCTCGACCTGCTCGGTGAATTCCAGCTGCGCAAGCGGCACTTGGCGGTGGTGGTCGATGAATTCGGCTCCACCGCGGGAGTCATCAGTGTGGAAGACGTGCTCGAGCAACTGGTCGGCGAACTGGAAGACGAATTCGACGTCGCTTCCACGCAGCCCGTAGTCATCGATGCCAATGCGCCCCTCGTGTTAGACGGAGCAATCAACATTCGCGACCTGGAAACCCAATACGAGCTGAAACTTCCGCAGGACGAAGGCTACGAGACTCTCGCCGGCTTCCTGCTCTCACGCTTGCAGAAAATGCCAGCCGGAGGCGAAGCGTTTGACTATGAAGGCCGGCGTTTCGTAGTAGAGAAAATGGAAGGCCATCGCATCGCCACCGTGAGGATCGAACCAGTGCCCGCGCCCCCGGCTGTGTCGGCAGCGGTGCCGGCAACCCCTGTGCAGCGGGCCGGAGACTAGCAGCCCGTGGTACAAGTGAATCCAGCCCCGCAGGGGCGAACCAGCTTAGCCCAGCGCTTCAGCGCTGGGAAAAGTGGAAGAAGAGACTCAAGTCCCGGAGGGACGACCCAGTTCTCGCGTACACTCTTTGGCCCCTGAGGGCCGGACATCGCGGCCTAAGAATTATCTATGAGACAGCTATATTAGTTCCCGATGCCGCGCTACATCATCTCCCGCGTCCTCTACACCTTGCCGGTCATCTGGCTCGTCGTCTCCACCGTCTTCCTGCTGATCCACTTCGTCCCCGGCGACCCCATCCAGCAAATGCTAGGAGAAGGTGCCGCCGCCGGAGACATCCAAGCCGCAAGACACGCCTACGGACTAGACGTCCCGCTAGGCCAGCAATACCTGAATTACTGGCGAGGCGTTCTCCACGGAGATCTAGGCCAGTCGCTGCGTTTCAACCAGGGAGTTACAAGCCTGATAGCACAGCGCTATCCCTTCACCTTGCAACTAACCCTGGCGAGTTTGTTCGTAGCCATCGTCCTGGCCATTCCAGCAGGAGTGCGCTCGGCCCAGCGTCGTAATCAATGGGATGACCGCGTGCTAAGCGTAGTCAGCCTCTTCGGCCTGTCCTTCCCAAACTTCGCGCTAGGCCCGGTGCTGATCCTGTTCTTCGCGGTAGAGCTGGGATGGCTCCCCGTCTCCGGTTCCGGCAGCATAGCCCATCTAGTGTTACCCGCCATCACCATGGGCGGAGCGCTAGCCGCAATTCTGAGCCGCATGGTGCGAACCTCAATGCTCGAAGAGTTAGGCCAAGACTACATTCGCACCGCCCGCGCCAAAGGACTGCCCGAGCGCACCGTAGTCTATCGTCACGCCCTGCGCAACGCCATGATCCCAATCCTGACCGTACTAGGCTTACAATTCGGGGCCCTATTAGCCGGAGCCATAGTAACCGAAACAATTTTTAGTTGGCCCGGCATAGGACGCCTAACCATCCAAGCCATAGCCAACCGCGATTACTATCTGGTGCAGGGATGCATTCTGGCGATTGGGCTGACCTATGTAGCCGTGAACTTTCTAACCGACTTACTGTACTCAGCGGTGAACCCGCGGATCAGACAATAATCCGATGTGTGTGGGGCGGACACTCCTGTCCGCCGCCTTTGACCTTGATTTTTTCGAACCAAAAACGCCCGCGGGTGCCCCATGCTTGCGCGTTCTGTGCGCAAGGGTGGGATTCAACGGAAGCGTCGCGCATCGGATTTGTGTTGCAAGTGATTTTGGGTGGCGCAGCGCTTCAGCGCTGCGGTAAAGGGCCGGGTGCCCCACGTCTCGCGGTTTTCGAGACGTGGGATGCCGCGAGCGTCTCCTTTCTGGAATTCGACGCTCGACCTTTTTTCATCACAAACAAGCTGTTGTGTCCCATCACAGACCCCCAACGCGAACTGCGCGACAATGAATCTCATTAGGAGCAGCGAAGAGCTGTGTCCATAGGTTTGGCAGTTACTCTTGTGATAACTAGATGACTGATTCTTGAAGCGGTCACCGAGCCTCAAAAGCCGCCGAAACTATGATTTTTAAGAGAATTCAGGGAGAAATCGAGCTAACTCCTTATTCCGGAATATTTTGAAAATAAGTCCTTGGCGTTCTAGATTTTGGCGGGAAGAATCCCCCTAACCCCATGATTCCACTACCAAGGGGGTGGGGGGTGGTAGTAAACCCGGATTAATATCTTACTGGTAACTGGCAGAGGCTAGGGAACAACCGACTAGCGCCACATTGCTCCGCCCGAGCATTTTCTATATAAGTGAAGCCAAGTCGTATTCGATGTCCACCCTAGCCATCTCGCTCCCCCGCATAGCCCGCCACAATCCATTAGCGGCCATCGGAGTCCTGCTGGTAACCATCTTCGCCTTCTCCGCGATCTTCGCGCCCTGGATTGCTCCGCAAGATCCCGCGCATATCGATCTGCCGAATCGCCTGCAACCGCCCTCAACGCAGCATTGGTGCGGAACCGATGAACTCGGACGCGACATCCTCTCCCGCCTGATCTGGGGCGCGCGCATATCGCTCTTCGTCGGCAGCAGCGTGGTGGCGTGTTCGCTTCTGCTCGGCCTCATCATCGGCAGCCTTGCCGGATACTACGGCGGAGGCATCGACCGCTTCGTCAACGTCGTGCTGATGAATGCGTTTCTTTCATTTCCCGGCATTCTCATCGCGATCGCTTTCGTGGCCTTTCGCGGCCCCGGCGTTTTCAATCTCGTTCTTGCCCTGTCGCTAGGAGGATGGGTAGGTTACGCCCGCCTGGTGCGAGCGCAGGTGCTGGCCGTGCGCGAACGCGAATTTGTCGAAGCGGCGCGCGCGCTCGGCGCCGGAGATCTCCACATCGTGGTCAGGCACATCCTGCCCAACATTATTCAGCCCGTGATTGTGCAGGCGGCCATCGGCATGGCGGGCGCGGTTCTGGCCGAAGCCACCATGAGTTTCCTCGGCCTCGGTGTGCCGCCGCCCACCGCGAGTTGGGGATCGATGCTGAACGACGCCCGCTCGCACCTCTTCGACGCTCCTCATCTGGTGCTCTTCCCGGCGGTGACGGTGATGCTCGCAGTCCTCGCCTTCAATTTTATCGGCGACGCAATGCGTGACCTTCTGGATCCAAGATCCAGGATTGAGGCGGGGTTGTAATTTTAAAAACTGTTTACAAATTCGTAACAATCAAGAATTTGTTATCCGCTAAAGTTGTCTTCCGTTGATGACCTTTCCCTTTTTTCCACGTCCAATTCAAAGACAACAGATTGGGGAACTTTTTCCAGAGCTGCTTCGTACTAATAGACATCAAGGCGGGTTCGTATGAACACACATATGGAACTGAAAATTCAAGTCGAATGCTTGCAGGATTTGGCGGCCGTGAGATGCTCGGGACGCATGGTGCGTGGGGCAGCGCTCGACCAGTTCCGGCGCCGGATTGAACAGCTGTTCGAGCAACTCCAACCTGTCCGCGTGCTGGCGCTGGATGTTTCGGAAGTCGAGCAACTGGATGCGGCCGGCTTGGGAACTTTGCTGCTGGTGCGCCGTTGGGCGACGCAGAGGTCGGCGAGCGTGAAACTGGTGAATCCGCCGTTTTTCTTCCGCCGGCTGTTAGAGGCCACGCATCTCGCGCCGATGTTTGAGATCTCTTCCCTGAAAGAAGCAATCTGCATCCTGCGCGCAAACGAATTCCCGCAGCGCTACGCGGTCGCCTGAGCCAGCCAGCCACAAGGGTGCGATGCGATATAATTCGCGCCAATAAAGATGAGTCCGCCTTCCCACCCCACACGTAGGGACAGCCGCCCTCGGCTGTCCAGCCGAGCGCAGCTCGGCAGGCTCTAGCCGCTCCCGATGACCCAACTAGCCCGCAAATTGCGCGTCACCGATTACTTCTCCCTCGGCTGGGGAACGATGGTTGGCGTTGGCTGGCTGGTGGTCATGGACGATTGGCTGCTACGCGGAGGCCCGCTCGGCGGTATTCTGGGCTTCGCGATTGGCAGCATTCTTCTGCTGCCCATCGGCTATGTGTACGGCAAGCTGGTGATGGCTATGCCCGACGCGGCGGGCGAGGTGGCCTATACCGCGAAAGTTTTCCCGCGGCCGGTCAGCTTCTATACCGGATGGATGATGATGCTCGCCTACTTCATTGTCTGTCCGTGGGAGGCCGTGGCCGTCGGCCGCATCGCCGGTTATATTTTCCCCGCGCTCGATTCCATCGAGTTATACCGCGTGGCGGGAAAGCCGGTTTACCTGCCGCACCTGTCCATTGGGCTCGCGCTCACGGCGCTGGTCACAATGGTGAACTATCGTGGCATCCGGCTGAGCGCCACGTTTCAAAAGTGGACCACGTTCGGCACGCTTGGGCTTTTCGTGCTCTTCGTTGCTATCGGCGTCACGCGCGGATCGCCCGCGAATTTTCCGCCTTTGTTCACGCACACTCCGTTTGTTTCCATTTTGCTGGTTCTGCAGATCGTCCCTTATTACATGACGGGATATGAATCGGTGACCAAGGCCGCCGAGGAAGCCAATCCACAATTTCGCGCCCAGGGATTCTCTCGCGCCATCTTTGCGGCGATCGTCGTCGGCGCCGTCTTTTACATCATCGTGATCGCCGCAGTGGGCTTCGTGGCGCCGTGGCGTTCTCTGACCGGCGAACCATTCATGACCGCGGTCGCGTTCGAGCATGCTGTCGGCTCGCGCTGGATCGTGAGCATCATTCTGAGTGCCGCACTGCTTTCGCTGTTCAAGGTATTCAACGGTAATTTCATCGCCGCCAGCCGCTTGGTGTTCGCCATGGGACGCCGCGGATTGGTGGATGCACGACTGGCCAGCGTGCATCCACAAAATCAGACACCGGCCGCGGCTGTCGTTTGGGTTGGCGTCGCCACGGCTTTGTGCATGTTTCTCGGCAGCGCGATTCTGGTTCCGATCTCCGAGGTCGGATCGGTCGCTTCGGCGACTGGATGGTTTGCGGTGTGCGCCGCCTACCTTTGCATGAGGCCCCGAATCGCCGACCGCTTGATCGCTCTGCTGGGGGCGTTGGTCGGTTTAACGATGGTACTGATGAAGTTTGTGCCCTTTGTGCCGGGAAGCTTCTCCGGTTGGGAATGGCTCGCGCTTGGGCTCTGGATTATTCTGGGCACGATCGTTGGGCGCCCACGGATTGGCCACCCGCGCGGCTGACAAGGTGCTGCCGGCGGAAAACGCTGAGGCCTTATTTAATTTACGGTTTGATGGTCTTTACGTTTACGTTTGCGTCGGTACGCTTGGCTACGATGCGACTGCCCGCCGTAATGCGCGGTTTGGCGAGTGTCCCGGTGAGCGTCCACGATTGCTCGTCACCACGGGCCAAAACAAAGTCGAAACCGCTGCCCGGGGAATCGGTCCCACTGACCTGATAAATGCCGTCGCGCGATTCCAGTCTGCCGGCGGAGAGCTCCCAGACACCTTTCTTCAGATGGAGTTCTCCCGTAAACCGGTGAACCGGCAGAGGCACGGGCGAGCCCGGAATTTCAATATGCGGCAGGCTCCCGTTCCTCATTACGAACTGCAGCTTGCCGTGAGACTGCGCCGATAGCTCACGAAAGCTGTCTCCGGATCCTTCGACATCGAAATTCCCGTCGACCGTTCCG
The DNA here is from genome assembly GCA_963779995.1 of uncultured Acidobacteriaceae bacterium. Taxonomy (GTDB): domain Bacteria; phylum Acidobacteriota; class Terriglobia; order Terriglobales; family Acidobacteriaceae; genus Acidiflorens. The sequence goes on from CAVZZY010000011.1 coordinate 93,130, forward strand.
GCAATCCACGCATCGTTCATCAACATGGCCACCCGCGCCAGCGAAATGTCGTTCAACGTGCCGGCGCCGCGGTACCGGACGCTCGGCGCGGACGCGTCGTCGGTGGATGCATCAGAAGTCGACATGTCATGATTCGACACATCATGATTCGACAGATCATGCTTCGAAAGATCAATGGTCCAATTCCCCTGATGCGTGCCCTGCAGCAGTTGTGCGCGCAGAGCGGTTAGTGTGATCTTGCCTCGATCCAGGTTCACTTGTGTCGCAACCTGGGTAACCGGTACCTTCTTCAATCCGAACTCGCCAACGTGCAGGTTTCCTTGCGCCTGAATTGCGAGCAGTGGCGAAGGGCCCAGCGGCTGATTGGAATTCAAGAGGCGGTACCAGGGACGTTTGGCGGGATGCGGCGTGAACCATGCGGCGAGATCTCCAACCGAAAGCTGGTCGGCCGTGAGGTCGAACTGAAAGACACAGTTCAAAGCGGAGCCTGGGACTGGGCCTGGAACTATGCCTGTCGGGGCGCAATGCCGGGGCGCTGTAAGCCTGCCGTTCCAATGAGTGCTGCCTGTGCGGGCGGAAATCTTTTGCATCAACACTGCGTCCGGCGCGAGAGTTATGGCCGCTGAGCTAATCTCAATCGGCGTGTTCAGGCCGCGCATCTCGGCGCGCACGTTGCGCAATTGAGCGGTCCCCATGGTGGCGGGGGCGGCAAATCCCTGCCACGGTCCGGAGACGCTCACATCTAACTTGGCCGAACCTTCCGCCGGCGGGCGCATCACCGGCAAGGCCAGCACGCCCTCCAGACGGAACAGGTCTTTCAGTTCCATGTCGCCAAGCAGAAAAAAGCGATAACCGGTAGCGGACACCCACCCACCGGCCTTCACCGGAGCGGAGGCGTTCATGGAAAGCGCGACCGGCCCAATCCACAGGTGAGTTTCAGTGGGCTCCTGGTCTTTTTCTTCCTTTGTCCTCGGGTGGCCGTGCTTGGCCGCCTGCGAAATGGTCCGTGAAACCAGAGCCAGTGGAATCGTGCCGAGGGCGATCTCATCCTCCCCCGCGTTCCCGGCGTTCGACAACAGGTGTACGTTAGTCGCCGAGCCGTTTCCGGTCCATTGCTGCAATGAGCCGGGCCCTGCCGCCCCGGGAACGCTGCGCGTGGCGTGGAACTCCGCATTCAGCAATCCACTCGCCGTAAGATCGCCGGGGATTTGCTTTTTCGCCTGGCGCAGCAATCGCACTACGGAAGTCAGCGGTACCTTCTCGGCCTCTAGCGTCAGATCGTAATTGGGCACTTGGGCCACCAGCGACAACGCTCCGCGGAGGCGGAGCATCCCGTCGCTCACTGGCGATTCGCAGAGCAGGTCGGCAAGTGCACTGGTGGTCGCGTTGTACTGTCCCGAGCAACCGGTTGCCAGTCGCACATTTTCGCTGCCAACAATGTCGTAGCGATGGAAACCTTCGATTGCAGTCTCGCTCTCGATCCGCAGAGCCTCCGGAGTGCCCGATAACTTCGCCGTGAAACTTACGCCGCCGCGCCATCCCCGGTCTCTTCCGCTTAGCAACTTCGTGATCTGTCCCAGTTGCCCATTCTGCCATTGCACGGTGAGTTGCACCGGGGTCAAACGTAAACTCTGAGCGCGCTGCCACGTGGCGTTAATCTGGACGAGCCCGGTATCGGTGAGATTAAAATCGGTGCGCACAGGCTCGGCCTTGATGCGCGCGGCCCATGAATTCTCGGAGTCCTGCCAGAGCGCCACATCGGCATCCATAAGAGCGTAGGATTTCTTCGTCTGCCCAATCTTGAAATTGACGCGAGCATGGCCGGCTTCGAGATAGGGGAATGCCGGGCGCCGCTCGGAGGCGGGTTTTCCGGTCGGAGCCGCGGGAATTTGCGCGTTGCGCTCGATCAGGCTCGCCAGGTTCCACCGGCCCTGATCATTGCGCACCAGGTTGATGCTGGGCTCGGTTGCGCTCAGGGTGGCGATCTCGAGTCGCCCGCGAAGCAGAGAACGAAACCGGATGGCGGCGGAAACTTCCTGCGCGCGGATCATCGGCTCCGCGCTAAACGCGGGATCGTCGTAGATGACGAGTCCCTCAAGATCGAAGCCCGGCCGCGGCAGAAGACGCAAGCGGACGCTGTCGAGTGCGACTCTGCGGCCGAGGCCGCTGCCGATGGTAATGGCAATCCGGTTCCGCAACCGGTACACGCCCGGCCGGAACAGAAACAGGATCAGCAGGAGAGCCGCGATCGCCGCCACCCCGCGTCTGGACCGGAGAAACTTCACCGCACGATCCTGAGGGTACGCGACCAGCGCGTTTCATCAAAGAAGTGAATGATGATGTGCGCGATGAATCCCAGCCGGTCGCCCACACTGCGCATCTGGTACTGGTCGGGTGGAGTTACAAACGACCAGTAAATGAACATGGGACGGCCGATCACGTTCTTCCGCGGAATGAAGCCCCAGTAACGGCTGTCATAACTCACGTCGCGGTTGTCGCCCATGGCGAAGTAGCTGTCCGGGGGCACGACGATGTCATCACCTTCGATATGCGAAGGCAGTTCCTCTGTCCATTTTTCGTTACGTACCCCGTACATTTCCGAAGGCGGCACGGCAGGGAAGTTGTCGCGGTAAGGGTTGTAGTCCGCCAGTTTGTGCTGGGCATACGGTTCGACGAGTTTTTCGCCATTGCGATAGACGACGCCATCGCGCAAATGTATGTGGTCGCCGGGGACGCCGATGATGCGTTTCACCACGAACAGACCTTGTTCCTCCGGCGACAGGAACACCACAATGTCATTGCGGTGGACGTCGCGATAGGGCATCAGTGGCCCCACCCAACGCGTCGGCGGCGCGAACTGCTCGCGGTTCACGAAGACGTGGTCGCCGATGAGCAGCGTGTTCTCCATGGAACTGGAGGGAATCTCAAACGCCTGCAGAATAAATGTGATAATGAACAGGCCGGTGACCAGCACTCCCGCCAGCGAGGCGAGGAATTCTACTGTCGTCTCCCGCGGCTTTTCGTCTACGATGACTTCTTCTTCTTTCTTAGGCACGTTTGGCATCCGTTTCCGAGGATTTCTTTCCCAGCGTATCTTCATCAGCATAAGTTCTCACCGCACCAGCCTGAAAGTCCGTTCCCAGCGCGTGATCTGGAACAAATGGGTCACCGCGTAGGCAAGGTGATAAAGTCTATCACCCACGGTTGGCGATCCGGGAAGATCATTGTTCAAACTGCCCGATGACCAGTAAATCAAGAGCGGGCGTCCGACGATATTTTCGCGGGGTACGAATCCCCAGTAACGGCTGTCCTGGCTATCATCGCGATTATCACCGAGAACAAAATAGTGGCCCTCGGGGATGATCAACTGGTGGTCTTCCACCAGTTTCGGCATTTCTTTCCACCATTTCGCATCCACTCCGTAGTCGGGAGAGTCGGTGCGCGGAAAGTCGTCGCGATAAACATTACGCAACGTGGTGATGTACTGCGCGTAAGGTTCCTGCAGCGGAGCGCCGTTGATAAAAACGCGCTTGTTGATGAGGCGCAGGCGGTCTCCGGGCAACGCCACGACTCTCTTCACGAAGTCCTGCGCGGGATTCACCGGGTAATGGAAGACGATGATGTCACCGCGCCGGACATCGCGGTAAGGCACCAGACGGTTCCACCCGGTGCCGCCGTAGCAAAATTTATCCACCAGCAGGTAGTCGCCGATGAGCAGCGTTTGCTCCATGGATTCCGAAGGGATGGTGAACGCCTGTACCAGAAATGTGACCACGAACACGGCAATCACGATCGTTCCCGCAACCGACTGAACGGTCGCGGGCCAATCACCGGCGGAAATCTTCTCACTCCACGACATAACGTAAATTCGCAAATCCGACTGGATTTACGCAGCGCGCTTGTGGGACGCCACACTACGCTGTGCCCCCGTCCTTCCCAGTATTTGGATGCGCGCCGGGCAACGTGGCCAAATGCTCCAGCACCTGGCGCGCCGCTTCCTGTTCGGCCCGTTTCTTGGTCGCGCCTTGGGCGCGCCCCACGAATTGCCCCATGGCAGGCTCCGGCAGTCTCACCTCGACCGTAAAGGTCTTCTTGTGTTCCGGGCCTTCCTCCTTGACCAGCGCGTAAACCGGCTGCGGTCCTCCTCTGGCCTGCAGCGCTTCCTGCAATGCGGACTTGAAATCCATCACCGGGATGGCGCTGGTCTCCAGTTTCATGTGGGCCAATTCCGGCTCCACGATCACGCGCACGATAAAGTCTCGCGCCGCCGGCCACCCACCGTCGAGATAGAGCGCGGCCAGAATCGCTTCCAGCGCGTCCACCAGCAGGCTTGCCTTGTTGCGGCCTCCGCTTTTTTCCTCGCCGCGGCCCAGTCGCATGTAACGACCAATCTCAAGCTGTTCGGCCACGCGCAGCAGATGCCGCTGCCCCACCAGATGAGCACGCAGCTTGGAAAGGTGCCCTTCCTGGAATTCAGGAAAGCGATGAAACAGCGCCTCGCTGGTGACGAGTCCGAGCACGGCGTCGCCCAAGAACTCGAGATTTTCGTTATCACCACCGGACGATCTGCTAGACGATCCGCTGGCAGAGGAACCACTTCCCGCGCCCAGCGCCTCTACCTCGCGCGCTTGCGAGCTGTGTGTAAGCGCCTGATCGAGCAGTTCGCGGCGCTGGAAGTGGTGACCCAGGCTTTCCTCCAGCGCCATGATTTCACGTGACTTCATCACAAAGCGGGGCCGTTCGATGATCAACGGTCAAAGGTCAATGTCAATGTCAATGTCAATGATCATCACTCAATGATCGACGATCGTGCGGCCCGAATTTTGGTAGAGACGCGACTTGCCGGGTCCGAGACCAGGCAAGCCTCGCATCTACAGAAACGGCGGTTAGTTCTTTGGTGGACTCTGCGGTTGGGACGGGGCCGCGCCTGTGAGCTGTTGCAAGCGGTCGCGTTCGCGCCGCGCCGTGGTTCCAATAACGGTGTTGTCCTGCGACATTTCCACGGCGCGTGTGGCCACCTTGAGCGCCTCCGCATATTTCTGCTGCTTATCGAGCGCCAGGGCCAAGCGCAGAACAACCACCGGATCCGGGTCGCTCGGGTACGCGTCGATAGACTTCTGCAGATTCTCCTGCGCTACCGCATAATTCTCCTTCTTGTACTCAATGGTTCCGATAATCGAATACGCCTGCGAGCGCAGATATCCCTTGGCGGCGTCGATCTTCGCCTGCGGCGTGCCGGTTTGCATGGTCAGGTCGGTGTCCACCGTCTGCGTCGCCTTCTGCGCCATCGAGATCGCTTCGGCGAAACGCTGATCTTTGTCGATATCGGCGTCGCGCGTTCTCTCGGCAATCACCTCAGCGACGATTACCAGAGCCTCGGGATTGTCCCCGTCAAGGCTGATCACTTTGCGGCCCATGGCTTCGGTCTTCTCGGCGTTGTTCGCAGTCTGGTAGAGTCGCATCGCGTTCTGATAGAGCAGCAGGCGAATTTCGCTGTCGGGAAACTTGGTGGCGAAATCGGTGGCCGCTTTCTCCATTGCGGCAGCATCGGTATTGGCCATCGCCGCTTTGTAGGCGTCGAACTCCGGTTGGGTTTTGGCTTGCGGCGGACGCTTTGTCGGTGGTGCCGTCGCACCCTGCGCTGGCGCCGCCTGACCCGCCGCCGGTGGGTTCTGCTGCGCCGTCGGTCCACTGTTCCGGGCCTCCGCCCAAACCGCTATGCTCAGTATTCCTAGAATGACTGCTGCTCGCTTCATGATCTCTCCCCTAATGCGAAATTCAAACTTAAGATCTGCTCACGCCTGTGGAAAAGGGGATTGCCCCGTTTCCGGAGACGCAGCAAGCCGCGTCTCTACAAAAAAATCTACTCCGGTTGCTTGGCCACTGGAGGCTCATAGGGCTGTTCCAGACCCCGCTGCGCCGCTAGCTTCGCTTCCGGAAGCGCTCCTCCCGCCGCGTTCAGGGCCGCCCGATACTGGTCCAAGGCCGCGTCCCGATTCTCCTTCAAATCAAAAATGCGGCCAAGATAAATATGGGACCAGGCGATCACCTTGGGTTCATGGGCCGTCTGCAAAGCTCGTTCAAAATAGGTGAGAGCCCCTTCCATGTCCCGATTCGCGGTGGCGACTTCCGCCAAGATGAACAACGCGCGTCCCGAATCCTCCTTCTGCTCATCGAGCGCCTTTTGCGCCAGTTTCTTCGCCGTTTCCAGATCGCCCGCCGCCAGTCGCCGCTCCGCGTTCAGCAGCAGGTTGTTGTTCTGGGGACGCGCCAGGTGCAAAAGTTCAGGCGCCGCGTTGCTCGCGAACTGGATTTGGGACGCCCGCTTCATTTCTTTGCCGACATCAATCGAGCGCAGCAGGTCAGGATACGCGTCGCGCAACCCCTCGGGATCATGTTCGAACCTGCCCAGCGTATCGTAGAAATAGCGAGTCAGGACGTACCCTTCCTTGCCGGCTTGCTCAATCCCCTGGGCTCGCTCGGCCTCCGGAATCTTGGCCAAGCGCTCTTCAATCGCTCGGATCAGGCATTCGGTTACCAGCAGCGAAATGTTGCTCTTGAACGCCTCATCCATCGGAGCGTCCTGCACGGCGCCGAGCAACGGGTCGAGACGCTCGAAGGCGCCGCCGTATTTTAACGCCAGCGGATCCAGAAGATAATGCAGATACGTGTGCCGAATCTGCTGTAGCTTGATCGCCGTCCCCGAGGTCGGTGAAATCACGACGTAGTAATCCGAAGCATAGTTGCGCGCATTAGTCTGCCCCGGCGCGCCCATGGCATCCAGATAGACGATGAACTGGCGTCCCAAGTAACCCGCCGATGGTATCTTCAGATAGATCTCGGTGTCGAACGTCATCTTCGCCAGCGGATCGTGATAGATCACGGTCAATTCCCGGTAGCGCTCGCGGTGGCGCTCCCAGATGGCGTGCAGCCCAATCTTCTGGTAGAAGGCCTGCATCAGCGGCACTATATCCGCCACCACTTCCGCATCGGGCGGTAACTCCGTCTGCGGCACTTTCAGTGCGAAGGCCGGCGGCTCGTCCAGATAAAGCGCCAGCGATACATAATGGGACAGGTCGTGAGCAGGCTCCGCCGCCTGGTGCTGCCGGTAGAACAAGCACATCGGACCGACCACGTTCTGAGCTACGGCAGCATCTTCCACTGCCTTGCCAACTTCCGACCGGATCTGCGCCCGCAGTGGGTCAGAAACACTCAATTCCTGGTCATAGCCGCACGTGTTGATGGCGGTCAGCACCGTGAACAGCGTCTCGCTGGTCTCCAAAGACACCAGCGGCCGGTTCTGCGCAACGCCCGACGCCGCGACCAGCACGACCGCCAAGCTCAGAGCAAGCGTCAGTCGTGCGGGTTGTCCCAGGAAGTTCCTTCGGATATCAGCCATAGACGGATGCGCTAGAAGTAGTGTACGAACTGGTCAATTTGCGGTCAAACCGACAGGGATAAAAACGCCTGAAACGCTCGTGTAGGGACGGGAGCCTTCGCCCGTCCAGGCCGAGCGAGGCTCGGCAGCAACCCGGAGTTACCGGCGCAGAAGGTTCTTGGCGATGAACAGCACGTTCGCTGGGCGCTCGGCCAGCCGCCGCATGAAGTAGGGATACCACTCGGTGCCGAACGGGATGTAGACGCGCACGCCCCAGCCATTTTTGACCAGGCTCTGCTGCAGGTCGCGCCGGATGCCGTGCAGCATTTGAAATTCAAAAGCGTTGCGCGGAATGTTCTCACGGGTGGCAAAGGCCTTGGCTTCTTTGATAATGGCCTCGTCGTGGGTCGCTAGCCCATGATAGACGCCGCTCTTCATCAGGATCTTCATCAGCTTCACGTAGCTGGCGTCAACCTCGGATTTCTTCTGAAAGGCGACCTCTGCGGGCTCTTTGTACGCGCCTTTGCAGAGCCGTATGCGGATGCGTTCGGAGAGCAGCTTCTCGATGTCGGCCTCGGCGCGCCGCATGTACGACTGGATCACCGCCCCCACGCTGTCCTCGTTCCCCGGAACCCGGTGAAGCTCGTGAACGAAGTCGAGCGTGCGCTGCGTGTGTGCCGATCCTTCCATATCGACGCGAATAAAATTCCTGGGCGACATGTGGGCAGCCTTGGCGACCAACCCGCGGACGATGTCGTAGGCCAGGTTCTCGTCCACGTCCAGGCCCATGTGGGTCAGTTTGACGCTCACATTCGCGTTCAGCTTGGCGGCGGCGATTTCGTCGAGCAGATGGTGATAAAGCTGGGCGCTGGCGCGGGCTTCCTCAGCGTTGGTGACATTCTCGCCCAGATTGTCGATGGAGACGCTGGCGCCAAATTGATTAACGGCGGTGGTGGCGCGAATTGCGTCCGCAACTTCTTTGCCGGCGACGAAGCGGGCGGAAATGCGCTGGCCAAAGCGGGAGTGTTCGGCAACGGCGCGCAGCGACCGGCTTTCCGACAGCGCTATGAACACTGCCCTCAGCATGGGAATTTAAAGCCGGTCCGTTCTGGCATTGGCGTACCCGTTCTAGCGGGGATACCTCCCGGTAATGTAGCCCTCCAGTTCCTGAATCGTTTGCGCCTGACCCGAGATGATCCATTTCACCAGATCGCCCAGCGACACCACACCCACTACTGTGTCCCCCTCCAGGACAGGCAGATGACGAAAACGGTGCTTGGTCATGATGCCCATGCACTCGTCCACTGTGTTTCGCCCAATCACGAAGACCACTGGGCTGGTCATGATTTCCTGGACCAGTGTCTCTTTCGAGGATCGGCCTTTAAGGGTGACTTTGCGGGCATAGTCGCGCTCCGACAGGATGCCCACCAGCTTGTTATTGGATATCACCAGCAACGCACCTATACCCTGCTCAGCCATCTTCTCGATGGCTTCATAGACAGACTGGTCCGGCGTTACGGACAGGACTCTATTGTTCGGCTTCTGCTTTAACAGCAATTCAATTGTGTCGGTAAATGGCATGAGGAATCTCGCGCGGGAGAACCCTGAGCAACGGGTTCTCGGTTGCCTGAGGTTACGTGACGATAAGGCCGTCTACTCACGGATTTCTTGGCGCGTAAACGCTGAGTCGCGCCCACCCGTAACGCGTCTTTCCGTGAATGCTAAAACCACAAATCATACTACACCGATCTTGCTGTTCGCGACATCGTGAAATGATTTTTATCGGGAGCACTCGCCACGGTCTGCGCCAGGGGCGGCAAGTGCGACCTGCATCGAGAACCGACTGCAGAGCAAGCCGGCTCGGAACTCAAAACTTTCGGAACGCCCAGAACAGGAAACCCGACAGCATCATCGAAGCCGGAAGCGTCAGCACCCAAGCCATCGCCAAATTTCGTACCGTCGACCATTGCAGCCCGGAATGGTTGGCCGCCATTGTGCCGGCGACGCCTGAGGACAGCACGTGCGTCGTACTTACCGGCATTCCGAACCAGTCCGCCAGGCCGATTGTGACCATGGCAACGATCTCTGCCGACGCTCCCTGACCATAGGTGAGGTGGTCCTTGCCGATCTTCTCCCCGACCGTAACCACGATCCGCTTCCATCCGATCATCGTGCCCAATCCAAGAGCTATCGCCACCGCAACCTTTACCCAGGTCGGGATGAATCGGGTCGACGCGTCCACGTGCTTCTTGTAGTTGTTCAACACTTCCCAATCGCCCGCGCTGATCGCCGGTTGCCCGCTCTTCTTCATCAGGCGCAGGGCTTCGCTGGCGACGTACATATCGTTGCGGAAGTTCCGCACCCGGTCGTTCGGAATCTTTGCCAATTCTCCAAACAACGCCGTTTCGTTCCCGATGTCACTCACCATCTGACGCAAGGCCAGCATGGTGTTGGGAGTGAATTCCTTGGTGCGAATGTAATCGGTAAGCTCGTCCCGTTCATCGCTGATGACTGCGCTTGGGCTGACATACTTAGACAATACCCCAGCCGCCTGTTGAGAAACGGCAATGAAGTCATCCGAGTCTTTGTGAGTGATCGCGTGGTTCAAGGCGTAGGCCGTAGGCACCGTCCCCACCAGGATCAGCATGATCAGCCCCATGCCCTTCTGTCCATCATTCGAACCATGCGCGAAACTTACTCCCGTACAGGTCAGCACCAGCAGGGCCCGAATCCAGAACGGCGGCGGTTCCGTTCCTACCGGAGCCTCGTATAGCGCCTTGTTCTTGATCACTGCCTTCATCAGCCACAACAGCAGAAACGCACCCACAAAGCCCACGATGGGTGACAACAGCAGCGACTTCCCGATGTTGGTGGCTTGCCCCCAATCCACGCCGCTGGTGCCCGTTTTCGGAGACATCAGCTGATTCGCGATGCCCACTCCGATGATCGACCCGATCATGGTGTGCGAACTGGAAGCAGGCAAGCCGAAATACCATGTCCCCAGGTTCCAGATAATGGCCGCGACCAGCAACGCAAAAACCATGGCGAACCCAGCCTTGCTCCCCACCTGCAGAATCAGTTCGACGGGCAACAAAGAGACGATCCCGAAAGCGACCAATCCACTTGAAGTCAACACCCCCAGGAAGTTCCAGAACCCGGACCACACCACCGCAATATGCGGCTCCAGCGAGTGCGTGTAGATCACGGTAGCCACCGCATTCGCCGTGTCGTGAAAGCCGTTCACAAACTCGAATCCCAGAGCCACCAGCAGTGCGATACCCAACAAGACGTAAGGCAGGATCGATCCGCTATGCACGGTGGAGAGATCCGTGAGCAAATGGAACGCAGAGTAAACGACCCCGACGACAATGACAATCCCGAAGCCCACCATCCCGATCATTCCCGGACTTCTATTCAGCTTTTCATGAATCGCCGGCGCGGCGGTGGCCATATCGAAAGTCTCCTCTGCTCACAAGTAGTTTCAGGATTCAAGTACCCGGGTACCCACCCCAGATGAAGGCGAACTATACGGGAGAATTGTTAAACCACGGTTAAATCCTCGCGTAGAAACCGCTGCCGCCTGATTTGGTTGAGTGCGATGCAAAACTGATGATCGCAACTAGATGCCATAGTTCGCGCCGCGAAGTGCGTCCTGGTAGGCTTCGCGCGCTTCCGTGGCTTTGGTGTGTGCGTCGTGCTCCCTGAAGTGGGCGTCATCCCACGCCTCCATGGCAATCATCGAATGGTCAGGAGTGGCTAGCGCTTCCTCAGTGCGAATGGCGTCAACCCATTCATCGACAGCCTTTTTGTAGACAAGGCGCAATTGATCAAGATCGGCTTTGCTCATAGCCAGAGGAGATTAATGCCACCCCGCAGCCCGGTCAATTGGAGAGGACGAATTTAACGGAAAATTAACGTCGGGAGAATTCTCCTCGTTGGTTGCCCACTATGCTCCCGCCGCCCGGGCTCGAAATCTGGGTACCGGGTACTGAGTACTTTTCTGTCCTTTTTTCATCACATTCTTCTCGTACCGTCATCACAGACCCGCACCTCAATCGATGCGAAGATACCTCGACAGTGCACCATCGAGAACTGCGCCAGTCTCCAGAGACGAACGCATTTCCGGCGCAAACTTTTTACGTGCTCTTTGACAACAAATGTTCCGACATATGGCCCCAGTCAGCACACCCGCAAGTGCACGCCAAACAGCAAAATTAAGAGGTAAGTCCCATGTTTTGAATACCTTGCCTCTAACTACCTTACTATCGTCAACTTAACTCATTTTAGGGGGGAAGGGGGACCCCTACAAATTGCCCAATTCCTACCCGCCAAAAGCAACTTGACGGAGCACCGACCCGCACTGGCACGCGCCATTTTTCGCCTGCTACAATCGCGCCATGCGAGCATCTATCAGAACCCGCACGGCGACCATGAGCTTCGTCATGTTCGGATCGTTCCTCGGTCTCGCCGTCGCCCATGCACAGAGCGTGTCTCCACCCAACGTCCCGGATGCAATTCAGGCACGCCCCGGTGAAGAAGTTGTCTTACTCGCCCATGCCTCCGGATCGCAGATCTATACCTGCCGCGCCGGCGCGGTTAATTTCGGTTGGACCTTGAAAGCGCCCGAGGCCGAGCTGAAAGATCAACAAGGCAACGTCATCGGAAGCCATTTCGCCGGTCCCACCTGGAAACTGAAAGACGGCAGCGAAGTTACGGGTAAAGCCTCCGCCCACGTGGACTCCGAGGATCCCAATTCCATTCCATGGTTGCTGGTGGATGTCGTGACTCACTCCGGCGTTGGCCTGCTCGCGAAGGTGACGACCATTCAGCGCGTTCACACTCACGGCGGTAAGCCGCCCGCCCAGGGATGCGACGAGTCCCACCATGACACCGAAATAAAAAGCCCGTACACAGCGGACTACTATTTCTACGCGCCAGCCAAATGAACCGTACAAGTCGAACAGCTGAAGGTGTGGAAGCAGAAAACAGACGAGAATTTACTGCGCGAAACATTCTTCTCCTAGATAATGCGGTGGAATCAGGTCAGGGGCCCGGCTTGGACCAATCGCAGAGCGACTAACAACTTCGTCATTGGCCTAAGACGCCTGCTTTGCTTGACAGCCCTGAAGAGTCACTTGAGAATGAAGTCGTGCCGCAGTCAATGAGTGAGAAGCTCGCGGGAATAGTCTTGCCCGACTCTGGAGGACATCCTGTCAGACTCGGCTCGCTCTGGACCAACACCCCACAGTGATCGCCTTCCTTCGCCACTACGGATGAATCTTCTGCCGCGAGCACATCGCGCAGTTGCGCGACCACGAACAGGCATTCCGCGATAAAGGCGCTCGGCTGGCCGCCATCGGCTTGGGCGACGCACACTACGCCCAAGTCTTTCGCGAGGAGACTGGAATCATGTTCCCACTTCTGGTTGATGCCGAGCGGCAGGCATATCGTGCTGCAGGTCTGCTGCACGGCTCACTCTTTCATATCTTCCGCCGAGATAATTCATTGGCGCGGAACCGAGCCCGTACCGCCGGACACCGACAGCACAAACTGGGCAAGAATCCGTTTCAGCTCGGGGGAAGCTTCGTTTTCGGTCCCGGCAATGTCGACGTATACATGCACGTCAACCAGACTTTCGGGGACAACGCTCCGACAGCGGATTTGCTGGGCGCGATTCCGTGAATCAGCTCTGAGTTCCCCGCCACAGGTACGCTTGGCGATTCGTGAATTGCGAACTCGGTGAGGCTTGCGGACCTCGAAGAGTTGGAGCGCACCCTAGCCGCGCCGAGTGTGCGCCAACAATCGTGTGGCTGGGTCTTGTGGATGTGTATGGCAAAGAAAATTTCCGAATCCGGGCATTCCATCCAGGAATCGAAAACGAGGAAACGTAGGGTTTCACATGCACTTCGTCCTGGTAGTGTTGCCAACGATTGCACGCGATAACGAGGTGATCGATCATGACGGACAAGGCAGCGTCCAACCCGTTCGAAGACGTGCCGAAATCGGTTTCAAGGCGCAACTTCATTAAAGGGGTCATCAGCGGCGGCGTGGCGGTCTCCTCCGCGAGCTACCTGTTTCGCGCCTCATCTCTTCTCCATGGCCAACAAGCGGTTACCGGCGTAGGCGAGCGACTGATTACCCTCAACGTCAACGGGCAACAGCGTCGTGTCGATGCGATGAAGCAAGAAACCTTAGCTTCGACGTTGCGATACAAGCTGGGCCTCACTGGTACCAAGCTCGGATGCGACCGTGCGGAATGCGGATCGTGCACCGTCCTGATTGACGACATACCATACTATTCCTGTTCTGTGCTCACGCACACCGTGCGCAGCCGGAAGGTTCTGACCATCGAAGGACTAGCCGGCGCGGACGGCACGTTGCATCCGGTGCAGCAGGGCGTCATCGACGAACAGGGCTTCCAGTGCGCCTTCTGTATGCCCGGCTTCATCATGACCACCGTGGGGTATCTGAAAACCAAGCCCGCTCCTACGCGCCAGCAGTTGGCGCACGGCATCTCCGGATGCCTCTGCCGATGCCAGGATTACGACAAGATTCTCACCGCCCTGATGCGCGGCGCTGAGAATTTGCGGAGGTCCCAGATTGGATAACAGAAGCTTGGATAACAAAAACTTGGATAACGAGAGTGCCGTTGCGGCTGACAAACCTGGCGAACGCCAATACGGAGCCGGCTACAAACTGATCGGCAAAAACTATCCCACGCCAGATTTATATGCGAAGGTCACAGGCCAGGCGAAATATGCCGAGGACTTTCGCGCCGACGGCATGTTGTTCTGCAAGTTGCTGCTCAGCCCCATGCCCCATGCGCGGGTCAAGCACATTCATGCCGATGCGGCGCTGGCCATGCCCGGCGTCAAGGCCATTCTCCTTGCCAACCATCTTCCCGCTCCGGCCGATACGCTTACCGACAACGGCGCCGTGATCAAGGCCAGCAAGTGGGGCGAACGTGGGCTCACCAACGAACCTGTGTATCAGGGCGAACCCGTTCTTGCCGTTGCTGCCGTCGATGAACTCACCGCCGCGGAAGCCATCGAGACCATTCAAATTGATTTTGAGCAGCTTCCGTTCGTGATCGATCCGCTCGATACGCTGCGGCCGGGCGGTCCCAACCCGCGTACCGATGGCAATGTCTGGACCCGGCCTGGGGGACCGAACCCGGGTCCGCCCGCGGTCAGCGAACTCAAATGGACTGAAGCGGACTTCGCCGAAGAAAAGCACGGCCGCTTGCCCATGGGCAAAGTTCCCGACGAGTGGTCGTATGGCGATCTGGATTCCGGCTTCAAGAACGCGGCGCTGGTTCTGGACGAGACTTTCGTGACTCCCGACACCAGCCATCAGACCCTAGAAACCCGCAGCGCGCTGGCTTACTGGCAAAACGGCAAAGTCTATATTCACACCGGCACGCAAAGCACGGCGCAAACTCTGCCTGCCATCGCGCGCTGGTTGAACATCAACCCCGATAACGTTGTTTTCATCAGTGAATACACCGGAGGCGGATTCGGCAGCAAGATCACCGGCGGCGTCTCGATGATTATCCCCGCGCTTCTGGCTAAGAAGACGAATGCCCCGGTGATGATGCGCATCAGCCGCGAGGAAGAAACCTTCATCGGACGGGCGCGTCCCGGTTTTCAGGGACGGATGAAGGTCGGCTTCTCGAAGGAAGGGCGCATTACGGCTCTCGACATGTTCGTGATTTGCGACAACGGGCCCTACGAACCGGTGGGCGATGCTCCATCCTCGGGCCGCATCGTTTCTCTGTTGTACCAGCCGCAGGCCATGCGCTGGCGTGGGGTGACGGTAATGACGAATACGCCGCCGCGCAGTGCGCAGAGTTCTCCGGGCGGGCTCCAGGGGATTGTCATTATCGAACCCATTATTGCCAAAGCTGCGCGCCGGCTCGGAGTTGATCAGGTGGCGATCCGTCGCGTCAATTGTCCCGAGGGCAAGGCGCCGTTCGGCCCCGCAGTGCAGGGCAAGCGGCTGTATGCCACCAGTGCATTCCTTAAGCAGGCGCTCGACAGCGGCGCGAAGCAATTCAAATGGAGCGAGCGGGTTGCGCGCACTCCGAAAAAAATAGGAACGAAAGTTCGCGGTGTCGGCGTGTCGCTGAGCTGTTACGTGGGCGGCACCATCGGATTCGATGGTCTTCTAGTCATTAGACCGGATGGCCGCATTACCTTCCATTCTGGAATCGGAAATCTAGGGACCGAATCGGTGATCGACGTTCACCGCGCGGGCGCTGAAGTTCTCGGTGTCCCCTGGGAAAAATGCGCAGTCGTGTGGGGCAACACGACCAAGGATCTCCCTTTCACATGTGTGTCCGGCGGCAGCCAGACCACTCATGCGATGACGCGCGCGGCACACGCTGCGGCCATGGACGCGAAGAAAAAACTTCAGGAAATCGCAGCCAGGAAATTGGGCGGTAAACCCGAGCAGTATGAGGTCGCGAACGAGCGCGTTTTTCGCAAGGGCGGCGGTGCCGGAATGACGATGGCGCAGGCCGCGATATATGCGATTGAACTGGGTGGCATCTACGATGGCCACGAGGCGCCGGCTGATGTTCACAAACTGACGAAGGCATCGGTTGCGGCATTAGCCGGTCAGGGCTTGGTAGCGGCAGCCAAGGACAACTATCCGCGCGATGGCTCCACGTTCTCCTACGTTGCCAGTTTTGCCGAGATTGAAGTGGATGTCGAGACCGGCAAGTACTACATTGTGGATTTCCTTGCCTCCGGCGACGTCGGGACAGTAATTCATCCTCGTGCCTTGGGCGGGCAGATGCTCGGCCGGTCGACGCTGGGCATCGGCCATGCCATCGGCCAGAAGTGGGTGTTCGATCCGCATTACGGCCAGATGGTTTCCAAGCGATTCCATCACAGCAAACCGCCGACGATACTCGATGTCCCCGTAGACATGCAATGGACGGCACTCGATATTCCGGACCCGGAGACGCCGGTGGGCGCTCGCGGCGTGGGCGAGCCCCCGGTTGCAGGCGGGTGTGCTTCGGTTTTGAATGCGCTCTCCGATGCGTTGGGGGATAAGGTTTTTCAGCGCGCGCCGGTCAACGCCGACACGATTCTGACGTCTCTCGAAGCGGGCCGGCCGATGCAAAATCCCCTGATGGCGCACGTTTGATTTTTAGCAAGACTTGAGGAGAGCTATGGCTGTCATACGAGACGTAATGGCTGCTTTCGAGCTGTATCAGCCCACTTCCGTCGCCGACGCGCAGAAACTTCTCGATCAGCACGGGCCGGATGCCTGGGTACTGGCCGGAGGGCTCGACAGCTTCGACTGGCTCAAGGATCGAATCCGAAAGCCGAAGGCCGTCGTTGATCTGAGTGGCATTGCGGAACTCCGCGGAATTCGCGCGTCTGGCATTGACGGCAGCGACGGCATCGAGATCGGGGCGATGACCACGCTTACCGAAATCGTCAACCATCCGATCGTCAAGCAGAAGTATAACCTGCTGGCGCAGGCTGCGGAGGTCGTGGCGTCGCCGCAAATTCGCAATCAAGGGACCATCGGCGGCAATGTTTCGCAGGACACGCGCTGCTGGTATTACCGCGGAGGTTGGCCGTGCTACCGCGCCGGCGGGAACATTTGTTACGCCGATACGCCTGAAGGGCGCAATCGCGAGCATGCGATTCTGCACGCCGAGCGTTGCGTTGCCGTGGATCCCTCCGATTCGGCGCCAGCCCTGATCGCGCTGGACGCCAAGTTCGTCATCCGCACCCGAAACGGGGAGCGAGTCGTGGATGCAGAGGATTACTTCATCGGCCCGGATATCGACATCACTCGCCTGCACATCCTGGAGCCCGGCGATCTGTTGACGGCCATTCGAATTCCGTCCACGTGGGCAGGCGCGCAATTCTACTTTGAGAAGATACGAGACCGGAATGTTTGGGACTTTCCGCTGATGAACGTAGCCTCAGCCATGGTGACGTCGGGAGACAATATCGACCGCATCCGCATCGCAGTGAACGCCGCTGCCGCGCGTCCGCTACGGTTGAAGGCAGTCGAAGATGCAGTTCGCGGCAAGCCGCGTAACGCGGCAACGGGTGAGATGGCGGGAAAACTCGCCGTCCAGGGGGCAGTCCCGTTGCAGTTCAACGCCTACAAGATCCCGTTGATGAGAAATCTGGTAAAGCGCGCCATCGTCGGAGCTGGATCGAATGTCGAGGAGGCGGCATGGACTTCTTAGAGTGGGCGACGAATCCGTGGGGACAGGTTGTCCCGATCCATATTGCCTGGTTCTTGATCTGGGTTGCCGTGATCGCCGGCTTGCTCTTCCTGATTGTTCATGCCACTTGGTTGAAATATTTCGCCAGGGAAAAACAATTTGTAAGCGAGGCTTCCCCGGAGGCCGTTGCGAGAATCCCCAGGCGCGTGCCCCGCCATTCGCTGGTGGCTCGCTTGTTTCATTGGATCATGGCTGCGTCCATGTTCACGCTCCTGTTTACCGCTTTCCTCCCGAAGGTGGGCGTGAGATTTAATTGGGTGACCTATCATTGGATCGCCGGCGTGGTGCTGGTGGCGTCCATTCTGTTTCACGTGATCCATGCTTCATTCTGGCTGGACTTCTGGTCGATCTGGCCCGATAAAACGGATGTGCAAGACGCAGGGAAAAGAGTGCGCCGGTTTCTCGGGATGCCCGCGCCACCTCCTCGAAAATTCGCCAAGTATCCGCTGGAGAACAAGCTTTACCATGGCGCTATCATGCTGAGCGGTTTAGCCGTGATTTTTACCGGCGTTTTCATGATGTTTCGCGTGCGTACAATATTCTTTCCCCGCAATCCATATCTGTTCAGCGATATGGCATGGGGCCTGATGTATGTCCTACACGGACTGGCGGGTCTAGGACTGATCGCACTCGTAATGATGCACGTCTACTTCGGACTTCGCCCGGAAAAACGCGACATCACAAAGTCTATGATCTTCGGCTGGATGGACCGCGACTTTTATCTGCAAGAGCACGATCCCGAGCGCTGGCTGGTCGACATGCCTTCTTCGCCATCGACACATCCAACCGCGTAGAACGCCAGGACTAACCGATGCTCGATGAGATCTCGAATCGTTGTAACGCTGTCGAAGAGTGCTACGAGTTAATGCTGGCCTACGCGGCGCAGGGACTATCCAGTGACCAGGGAAACAAATCTGGGTTGCAGCTCCGTGATCTTCTGCATCGCGCCGTCGCGGCCCTGACCGGACTGGCGCAAACTTGCGCAATCGCATTCAAAAATGAAGGCCTTGAGCCCGCCGGCAAATACGCGGCGTTCTTTGCGGTTCTCGATCGCGACGCTCGCGATTCTCTCGCCGCCATCGAACTTGTTCTAGCCCAACCCGCCATCAGTTCCCAGCTGATTGACAATCTGAACGCTTCCATCCATCTCCGCGCCCTGCTTACAGACTTGTTTCTCATCGACGAAATCGTGAAAACGCAGGCCAAACCGACGGTGCAAGTGCTTATGAACGAAAGTGAGTGAGTGCGATGTGATGGATGTCCCTCCTGCAAAGAAAGGGGGATCAAACGGCTGTTTCTCAGCACAACACGGTTCCGCGATTCCGCGATTTATCCGCACGTGGCCGGCGGTCTGATTCATGAGAGATGCAGGTACCACTCTTTCATTTGGTTCCTCGAAAGTCCAAGCGACGACCTTACGCAATACGCCGGCCGCTCACCAGATTGCCCAACCACCGGCAACAGGTGCCAGCACGCATGCGGATTCTGGGGCAATGTGAGTTGGCAGCGCTTCAACGGTCTGGAAGTGACCGGACTCGTCGCCAAGCGTTTTCTGAGCCTGCCCTATGGCATCGTTTCGGCACATTCACGTCATCTTAATCTCCACATGTGAGCTATCTTGCTCAGACGCGAAAGTCGATACCTGTCATTCTCAGTTTACTGAGTGTGCAGACGGAGCCGCGAGCGCTGATTCGTAGCTTTGATTCCTGGGTCGCTGTGAGCGGGTTCATGAATAAGTCACAGTGAGGCGACCACATCCAGACAATCGGCATTCTTTATCCGTGTGTGCGCCGCGAAATCTTGCGGCGAGGCGCGAATTCGACCCTGAAAAGTCCCGCACGTCGAAGTCAGGGCAACACCTCTAGGCGGATGAGAGGCGTCAGCCCGGAAAAAAGGAAGGTCAACAATCATGCCTTTAATTCAACTGCTGGAAGTTCTGATCGTGGTGGGTGTCCTCCTGTGGCTGGTGAATCGCTTCATCCCGATGCAGTCATCCATCAAGTCGATTTTGAACGGCGTCGTGGTCATTGCCGTGGTTCTGTGGCTCCTGAACGTCTTTGGACTCTTTAATTCGCTTTCCCGGCTTCACGTTGGTACGTAAAGCACAACAGGCCAGGGAACAACCAACATTTTGCGGGATAGCAGCAGAGCCGAGAGTCGACTTTTTTTGTGTCCGGCGAGGCCGTCAGCAGCCCGGTCAACGCTACAACAGTAAGCTTGCAGGAAGAGCTAAGGGCAAGCTGCGCAACAAATCAATAATGGAGGCAACACCTATGAAACTAGTTGGAGTTATCAGCACAGCAGTTCTGTCTTTAGCACTCGGAGCCGCGGTTCCGGCGTTCGCCCTGCAGGAGCAACACGACCAGCAGGAAGAACAGAAAGCCAAGCCCGCCCAGGACGAGAAACAGGCGCAACCAGCGAAATCCGCTAAGCCAGAGGAAAAACCAGCGGCGCAAGAGCAGAAGAACACCAATCCGGCAGAAAACAACGCCAAGCAAGAGGACAAGAACGCCAAGCCGGCAGAGAAAAACGCAAAGCAAGAGAACGCCAAGCCGGCGGAGAAAAACGCGCCGGAACAACACGCCGCTGGTAACCCTGGTGGCCAGATTCCCGCAGACAAATTCAAGGCCAATTTTGGACAGCAACACTCGTTTCGTGTCACCCAAGCCGACTACAGCAATCACCGCTTCCAATACGGTGGCTATTCGTTCGGATTCGTTGACCCGTGGCCCAGCAACTGGCTCTACACGCAAAACGTTTATGTTATCGAAATAAACGGCGTGTATTACCTGTGCAACGCATCGTTTCCTGGCGTTAACCTGGTACTTAGCTTCACACTGTAGCCGGCTCGTTTGGCGGCGCCTAAGGGCGCAACCAGCTCTAACTGCTCGGCGCGGGTCCAGTTCTTGGGCGCGCGCCGCTTTTTTGTCGGCGCCAGCAGGCCACCCCGAGAAAACCAGACAGGCGACCCCGAGAAAAATCGTCTAACCGATCCAATGAGAACATTCGCGGAAGAGAGGTAAAGAGTAAAGTGCTAACATATCGGTCCAAGAATGGCTTCAATCGATTCCTCTAACTCTCGAACGCTTGGAAAATCAGTCAAAGAGGGTGGAGTTTTAGAATTACTACGCAAATCAGAGAATAGCGCATGTACATCGGGAGCGCGTTTTTCAAGAGATTCAGTCAGAGCTTTGTTGTCTATAGAAAGTTCAAATAACCGGTTCCGTAGGCTGCCGGTTATTTTGGTCAAACGCAAGAGCAGAGAAACGAGCTTCCGCTGATCCGCTTCGAGTGATGTGGTTTGACTCTTGGACTTTTCGAGACTTCGTGCGGATTCACTGGCCAAATCTATCAACTGCTCTTTACTCATGTGCTGTGCATCCATAAAATTGCATCATCCTTTGGATAGAGTTCTTGACAGTCCTGCCAAAGCGCCACCACTACAGTCGGCACGTTGCACGGGGCCGTCAACGCAGGGTCTTTAGATACTACCGGGCAGCTTCACGGACGTTATCGTTTGCCGATTTCTTTTTTCCACAGCTTCGGCTGCGAAAAGTTTCCGATCCCGGTGCGGCTCGGTGCGCAGGCCTCCCGAGTGCAGTTCACAAGCTTCCCCGATTGCTGCGCCACAGGTGGTGCAAGGCACAGACACCATTTGCTTTGCGGTGAGATCTTTGGTCTTCACAATCGCATAATGCAACGCTCCACAACTGGAAGATGCTCAATATTGCTCACTCAGAAATCCATCAGCCAAGCGGCAGGGTTTGCGCCTCGTTTTGCGAATTGTGTGCAAAAGTGACCATCTTTACCGGTTTCAATATGGCAAGCTTTCTGGGAGTGTGTTTCACTCCGAGGGAGACCGTTGATGACAACCTCAATCGCATTGGTTAAAAAGGGGCGCGACCTCGACCCAAAGACTTTCCTTGCTACTATCGGCGGGGGGAGGAAGGTCGTGGTTTTTCCCAAGAACCAAGCAGTCTTCGCGCAGGGAGATGCGGCGGACTCCATCTTCTACATCCAGGAAGGCAAGGTTCGACTCACTGTCGTATCCAAGAATGGCAAGGAAGCAACCCTGGGTATATTGAGCGAGGGAGAGTTTTTTGGAGAGGGTAGCCTGGCCGGACAGGCTCTACGCATGGGGTCCGCCACCGCCATGACGGACTGCGAACTTCTGCGCATCGAGAAGAAAGCCATGATGGAAGCGCTGCATCGGGAACACGAATTTTCTGACATGTTCGTGGCCTATTTGCTGGCACGGAACATCCGCTACGAAGAAGATCTGGTTGACCAGCTCTTCAATTCCAGCGAAAAGAGACTGGCTCGCATTCTGCTCCTGCTCGCTCATTTCGGCAAGGAAGGCGTGCCCGAAACGGTAATCCCCAAGATCAGTCAGGAGACCCTTGCCGATATGATAGGCACAACCCGGTCGCGAGTCAGTTTTTTCATGAACAGATTCAGAAAGTTAGGTTTCGTCGAGTATAACGGCGGGAGTGGGTTGCAGGTTCACAGTTCACTTCTCAACATTGTTCTTCACGACTAGCTTCCGCTCCCCCAGCGCCGATTGGGAGGAAGATCGTCACACTCACAACAAAGACAAGCTGTGCTGCTGGCGATCTGTCTCAATCTTCCTGATTCATCCTCTTCTCACTACCGGGAACGTTGGGACGTATGGTCGGAAGTGAGCCTTATTGAACAGACTGCGACAACGCCGAAATGCGAAGCTTTCCGTGAGAATCGTTTGCGAGCGAGACGGAGTCTGCGGTAGGTTTCGTCCGAAAATTGGCTTTCAGTCCACGCAACCCGCGTCAGCAGAGCATCACCGGGCAAGCGAGGGATGATAACCAGAGGAATGACAATGCATATTCGTTTCATTCGTACTCTGTTGTTCGCACTTGTCGTGCTGTCGATCTCGGCAGCATCGTTTGCGCAAGTTGGCGTGGCCATTAGGATCGGGCCACCCGCGCTGCCCATCTATGAGCAGCCTCTTTGTCCGGGTGACGGTTATCTCTGGACCCCTGGCTACTGGTCCTACGACTACGACGTCAGCGATTACTACTGGGTGCCGGGCACATGGGTGATGGCGCCGGAAGTCGGTTTCCTGTGGACTCCTGCCTATTGGGGTTGGGGCGGCGACGGTTTTGTCTTCTATGACGGCTATTGGGGGCCGCACGTGGGCTTCTACGGCGGGATCAATTACGGCTTCGGCTATTTCGGTGTGGGTTTTGAAGGCGGGCGTTGGGACGGCGGACACTTTTTCTACAACCGTTCCGTGAACAACGTGAACATCGCCAACATTCACAATGTTTACGACACCCCCGTGAGGAATAGCAACGAGAGCCACGTCAGTTACAACGGTGGCAATGGTGGAATTAACGCGCGTCCGACAGCTGAAGAAGAGTCTGCGGCGCGTGAGAGACATATCCCGCCGGTAGCGGCTCAAACTCAACATGCGCAGGCGGCCCGAGCCAACCCGCAGGAACGCGCGTCGGTGAACATGGGCAAGCCAGGCATCGCAGCCACACCTCGGCCCGGAGATTTTAATGACCGTGGCGCTATACCGGCCAAAGAGGCAGGAGCGCCTTATACACCAGCCAATCGTGGCGGAAATCAGGTGCGTTCAGAGAACAACGGCGCTGGGGCCAGCACGGCCGTTCATCCTCGCGACCTTCCGCCCTTGGCAAAGAGCACACCAAATACGGGCAACCCGAAGCTGGACAAGAAGTACCAGCAGCAGCAGGAAAAGCAAATTGCGAAGCAGCAACAGGAACGAGACAAACTCCAGCAGAAGCAGGACCAGGAGCACATGAACCTGGATAAACAGAAGGCGAATGACGCGCAAAAGCAGCAGGTAGAGCAGAAGCACTCTCAACAGACGCAGCAATTGCAGCAAAAACACCAACAGCAGACGCAGCAGTTGCAGCAGAGAATGCAGCCAGCGAGCCGGGAGCCGGGCAAGAGGTAGAATCGGCCTCCGACGGGACGACAGGATTTTGGTTCGGATCAGACGGGCATGGTGTCCCGCAACAATACTTTACTTTTAGACAAGGTTTGAACAAGGAGAACAATGATGACGACGATTGAGCAGAAGAAATGTGCCCACCTGCCATGCCAGTGCGTGGTGCCACCTGGCGACAAATACTGCGGTCAAGCCTGTCACGAAGCGGGATCCAAAGAAGTTGAGATTGCGTGCCAATGCGACCATGGAACATGCCCACTGACAGTCTGAAGAACAGTAGCCCTATTGGTGCGCACGCTGAGTCTTAGATTGACCATGGAGAATTTGATATGAGGATGCACCGAACTAGGCTCTTGCTGTTGGTAATCGCTAACCTCGCAGTCCTACCCGTGCTGGTAAAGGCGCAGGCACTGGTCGATGTGGGAGACTCCTCCAGCAGCACTGTCGACTTGTCAGCCAGTATGGCAAACCCGCCACCGGATCTGACATACATACACCCGACCGAAGCAACGATGTTCCACAACTATCTTTTTGACGCGTTCGGCCCCTATCCCGTCGTTGGCGCTGGATTCTTTGCTGGCATTAATCAAGTGCAGAACACTCCGCCGGAATGGAAGCAAGGAGTGGATGGCTACAGCAAGCGATTCGGGTCCGACTTCAGCATCGCGGCGGTAACTACGACGACGCGCTATGCGCTCTCGGAGGCCTTACACGAAGACACGTTGTATTACCGCTGTGAGTGCAAAGGCGTGTTTCCGCGGCTGAGACATGCCGTGATTTCGACCTTTACAGCACGCCGCGGCGTCGATGGCCATCGCGTCTTTTCTTTTCCTGATCTGGTTTCTCCCTATGCCGGCACCATGACGGCCGTTTATGGCTGGTATCCCGGCCGATACGATTACAAGGATGCATTCCGAATGGGCAACTACAGCTTGCTGGGGTATGTAGGCGCAAACATCTCCCTTGAATTTCTCTATAGCGGACCACACTCTTTGCTTACTCGCATGCACCTCAACGATACGCACGAAGCGCCAAATCCGGGTTCAAGTCCATGATCGACCGGAAATTCAACGCGGTCGCAGGCGTGGAACCTCCACTTCCGGGGCCGCGGGCCTCATCCATGTTCCCCACGGTGAGCAACTCTTTCGGCCTGATCAACAAGTTTCTCGAGTGGTTCGGCGATCTGGGGATATTTTTCTGGCGGGTTCTGCGGGCCGCCGTGACGCCGCCGTTTGAATTCCGCGAATTATTTCGGCAGCTCGACGAGATTGGATCTATGTCCCTGCCGCTGGTCGCTTTAGCCGGCGCCGCCACCGGAGTTGTTCTCTCCTTGGAAGCCCGTTACAGCCTGACTCGTTTCGGGGCTAAGTCGCTGCTTCCCGCCGCGATCGTGTTCTCCGTTATTCACGAAACCGGCCCGATCATCACGGGCCTGGTAGTAAGTGGTCGAGTGGGCGCTGGCATTGGCGCGGAGTTAGCGTCGATGAAGGTTACCGAGCAGATCGATGCCATCGAGGCATCTGCGGTGAACCCTTACAGGCTGCTGGCGGCGCCCCGCATCCTGGCCTGCATCCTCATGCTGCCCCTCCTCACGCTCGCTGCCGACTTATGCGGCCTGTTGATGGGCTGGGTTGCCCAGGCCCTGGTTGAGCCGCTCTCGTTACACCAGTTCATTGATAGCGGTTTCAAGGGCGCCGACTTCAACGATCTCCTGCCACCCACGTTTAAGACCATGGTGTTTGGTCTAATCATTGGGCTGGTCGCGTGTTTTCAGGGTATGCGGACACGGGGAGGCGCTGCTGGCGTGGGCCGTGCGGCCACAAGTTCGGTCGTCTTGTCCTCGTTGTTCGTGATCCTGGCCGATGTCGTGCTGGTGAAACTCATTATCATATTTTTCCCGTGACCATTGACTAAATGGTTAAGCAGTTCGCGAAACAAGTATGGACACGATCGATCAAATCGCGATGAAGCCGGAAGAAGCCGCGAAAGACGGCACTGCGCCAGCTATCGCTGTCGAGGATTTGCACAAGTCCTTCGGAAATCAAGAGGTTTTGAACAAGATTAGCCTGACCGTGAGTCGCGGCGAGACTCTGGCGGTGTTGGGGCGCAGTGGGACAGGTAAGAGCGTCTTGTTGAGGCTCATCGTCGGCCTGGAGAAGCCTGACTCGGGATCGGTTCGCATCCACGGTCAAGACATCACCGGCCTCGGTCTCGACCAACTCGGCGAAATAAGAATGAAAATGGGTTTTCTGTTTCAGCACGCCGCGCTTTACGATTCGCTAACCGTCGAGCAGAACGTAGCTTTTCCGCTGCGGCACCATAGAAAAACGATGTCCAAGTCCGAGCGGGGTGACCGGGTCACGCAACTGCTGGCGGAAGTGGGCATGGAGGGCCACCTGGAGAAGATGCCTTCGGATATCTCGGGAGGCATGCAGAAACGAGTAGGGCTGGCGCGTGCTCTGGCTTTGGAGCCGGATATTCTGCTGCTCGACGAGCCCACCGCTGGTCTCGACCCCATCAGCGCCGGGGAGATCGACGATTTAGTGCTCAAGCTTCAGGCGGAACATCACATGGCGTCCGTCGTGGTGACTCACGATCTGCACAGCGCGGGAACGATTGCCGACCGTCTGGCCCTGCTCAATGAGGGAAATGTGGTGATCGAAGGCAGCTTTGAAGAACTTCAAAGAAGTGACATCGAATTTGTTCGGGAATTTCTAGGGCATTCGTAGGAGGGTATATGTCGAGGGCGGCGCGGTTGGGAGCTTTTATCGTTGCGACACTCGCAATTCTGGTGGCCGGTGTCTTCATCATCGGGAGCAAGCAGTATCTCTTCAGCTCCACATACCAATTGAAGGCGCAATTCGACAATGTCGTGGGCCTGGATGCGGGAGCGGATGTGCGGGTGGGCGGCGTTCACAGTGGAACTGTGAGCAGCATCGTGTTGCCCCACAAACCGGGCGAAAAGGTCATGGTGGTTATGGATCTCGGCAAGTCGACGCACGAGATTATCAAGCAGGACTCCGTAGCCAGCATCGAAACTGAGGGGCTGTTGGGCAACCAATATCTGGCGATCTCATTTGGATCCGCGGGGAAGGCCGACGTACGGAATGGCGATACCATCGCGAGCGAACCGCCACTCGAAATGGCAGACCTGCTTAAGAAGACGAGCGACATTCTGGATAGCAGCCAGCAAGCCATCCAGAACACGACTCGGGCGACGGCCAATCTAGACTCGATCAGCGCCAAGATCGATTCGGGGCAGGGAACCGCAGGAGCGCTGGTTAACGACAAACAGCTCTATAGCAACCTCGAACAGACGACGAACGCCATGCGTGACACGATGGTCCAGGCGCAAGCCGGCGTAACCGACTTCCAGGAAAATATGGAGGCGCTGAAGCACAACTTCTTCTTGCGCGGGTATTTCAAGAACCGCGGCTACGAAAATTCCGCTGATCTGGCACAAAATGAGATCGAACGCCTGCCGCAAGGCACAACAATAAAGGAGTTTACATACTCAGCGAAGCAACTTTTCGACAAGCAGGATTCGGCCAAACTGAAAAACCAGAAATCTCTAAACGCCGGCGGCGATTTCCTGGCAAATAACCAGTTTGGGTTCGCGGTGATCGTGGTATCCGCGGGCATGGAAGGCGATACCCAGAAGGACTTGGTGCTAACCGAAGCCCGAGCCATGGTGGTGCGCGAGTATTTAGTCGAGAACTTCGGATTTGACGATAGTCAGCTCAAAACTCTGGGAATGGGCAAGCAGACGGATGCGAGTTCGGATGCCAACTGGGGAACGGTCCAGATCTTCATCTATCCAGCTGGAACCGAAATTCCACCTAGGAAACAAACGCAGGCCGGCATCCTATCCAAAACAGCCTCAGACCAACCGGTTCAGACTTCGGCGACCGCAACATCGAAACCGCAGTAGCGGCTACCGTGACCGGTTAATGAGGCACAGTGACGTCCAAACAACCCTCAACATTTACGGCGGCATAGTCACGGATGAGATGGAGCGGGACAGTTCGAAAGTTGCGGCCCTGCGTTGAATCCTGATTCCAAACTGATTTCAGCAGCGGTAAGCCATTGAAAAATTGGCTCCTCAGGTAGGACTCGAACCTACAACCCTCCGGTTAACAGCCGGATGCTCTGCCATTGAGCTACTGAGGAGTGGGGGTACGCTGCTGCGTGCCGATCTTACAGAAAAATCATATCAGAGGTGACGGCGATTGGGAACCCAACAACACCAGCGACGCATCCTTCCACGAAGGTTTTCTCTGCCTGTTTCCACAACCAACTGTTGTTCCGCCGCCGGCCCAAAACCCATCCGCTGGGTCCGCGTTCCGTCTTTTCCCATGCTCTCCGCACTCCGCCAGCTTTGTCCTGCAGCGTGTTAGTGGATTCCCTTTTCGTTCAGAAATGGTCCGTATTTCTTGTCCGTCTCCATGATGTGATGGCACAGCCACTTCTGCAGAAACTGCATCAGCGCTACGGCCACGCCTGGTTTGCCCGCCTCAAAATCCTTCTGAAACTCGAGCACTTGCTCGACCAGCGCTTGGTGCTCAGCTTTGTGCGCCCCGAGTTCCGGGTACTCGGTCATATCCATCGCCACTTCTTCCGCCGCAAAATGGGAAGTCGTGTAGTCGATCAGCCGCTGCAAGATCTGGCCTGCAACGTCCTTGCCGCAGCCAGCACGCAGTGCTTCATTCAGTTCGTGCGCCGTGCGGAATAAGCCCCGGTGCTGGCGGTCGAAACTTGAGACTTGCACAGAGTACATTTCCTCCCACTGAAATACGTCCATGGGGCTTCCCCCTGAAGCCGAACGGCATCCTTTTGCCGAAGGTTTTTTCCCTGCTTTGCCTTTCGCACCCAACTGCTTTTCGGCGCGTCCCTGAACCTCACCCGCTCGTTCCGCGTTCCGTCTTTTTTCCCACGCCCTCCGCACTCCGCCAGTTTCGTCCTGCAGCGCCTTAGTGGATCCCCTTTTCGTTCAGAAACGGACCGTATTTCTTGTCCGTCTGCAAAATGTGGTTGCACAGCCACCGCTGCAGAAACGGCATCAGCGACGTGGTTACGCCTGGTTTGCCCGCCTGAAACTCCTTCTGAAACTTGAGCACCTGCTCGACCAGCGCTTTGTGCTCAGCCTTGTGCGCCGCGAACTCCGGGTACCCGTTCCTGTCCATGGCCTCTTCTTCCGCCGCAAAATGGCTCGCCGTGTACTCAATCAGCCGCTGTAAAACCTTGCCCACAACGTCCTTGCCGTGACCCGCACGCAGTGCTTCATTCAGTTCGTTCACCGTACGGAACAAAGTCCGGTGCTGGCGGTCAAATCCTGTGACCTTTACAGCGTACGTTTCCGTCCACTCAAATGCGCCCATTGGGCCTCCTCATGCAGTCGAACAACCATCGACCCCACTGCATCAAAGCTTCAGTCTCAAGAGTACGGAGGCTGGTTGCGAGTACCCAGATCACTGAAGGCTGTCGGTTCTACCGAAGGTGCGCGTCCATCGGGCCACGGTTCTGCTATCGGTTGATTCCAGTTGGCACCTTTGTTTTCAGTGCCTTACGGGCGGTAAAATCGCATAAAGTAGGCAGATTAGGCACGTTTGGAACCTGACGATGCAATGAGAATGCAATAAAAGTCTGCCTGAAATTGGCTTTGGGATACGGTCACGGATACGGTCACTTCGATTTTTATTCTCGTGCTCGCAACGCTCGGCAGGCGGATAGAGCCGTCATCCTGCACCCCCGATAGAGCCATTGTTTTCGAGCGAGAAGAGAATACGATCATCGTCCATGATCTGCTCGGCCTGTGGGCAGCAACACCAGAACGTAGGCAAATGCCCATTCGGCACTTCTGATCGGAGAGCACCCAAACGCCACTTTAAGTGCGTTAAATGCGGGGGAGAAGTGACGCTTGTGTCCGTGCCCAGAGATGGTCAGGCGTTGGACGTTCCGGTGCATGTTTCTTCAATAACCATTGCGTGCCCGGATTCAAGGTAGCCCGCCATTCAAATTCAGCCACTACCAGACCGTGGGTAGTGTCTTAAACACTACCAGACCGTGGGTAGTGTCTTAAACACTACCAGACCGTGATTTTAATCTTCCTGTCACGTTCGCCTGCTACCCTTAAAGGCGGCTGCGTCTGAGTCCTGCTGCTGATCTGGGAAGGTCAGTCGCCTCACGGGTGCCAAGCTCACTGGGGCAGAAACTCAACGCAGCATCGAAAAATTTCGTTAGAGGTCCACGATGACCACCCCAGCCAGTGCCATCAAGGATGAAGTCCGCCTGCTGATTGACGTTCAAATCGAGACATTCGGACAACCAACACCCTTAACATCTTCTCAACTCCATGAATTCCACCACCGCTGTGAGATGATCGGTACGCTTTGCCAAGAACTGGATCGGATTGGCACAAGGAGCGTTATAGAACGGCAGTTGCAGAGGGCGGCTTAGCTGTCGCCTCTTCCAACAGCAGCCGGGATTCGAGTTCACTCTACGACATGAAGCCTCAGAAGTTAACGAACAAACTGTCTTTCGGTCTAACCTCGCAATTCTCGCATCTCACCGTGACATCTATTGCAAGTCTGCTCGTCTGTTGCGGAGGCATTATCTTCAAGGGTATTGCCAAACTGATGCCAGCACCGAGTGCGTCGAACATTCTCTCACGGTCAAAGTCTGGTGCCCCTACGGGCTTCGTGCAACGTTCTGGCTCTTTCGCAAAAGTACAACCCTGACACGCCCTCACATAAACCGAGCCATTCTTTGCCTGCTCGATTGAGGTATTCGCTACTAAAATCGTGAATTCCACAGAGCCGTCTTGCTGTGGGGAGACAGTAATTTCCTTATTCTTTTTCGCTACATCCTCCATCGTTGTTGCAAACATTGCCTCAAGTGCGGCTTTGGGTGCGGGCTTGCCAAGTTGGTCTTTCGTGGATTGAATCAACTTCTTTGTGTCCGTTACGTCCTGTTGCAGCTTCTGGTTTTGCTGCAACAGTGGTTCGGTGTTGACTTGCTTTTGTACCGCTGCCATGCGGTCCAAAAGCGTGCTCAATGTTGATTGAAACTGCTGTGTTTCGCCTTTGTGTAGGGATTCTCGACGTTGAGCGTCAACCTCTTGACGGTCGGCGTCACGAACGCCCTTAGCCACCAGTGCTATGGAAAGTCCTGTAGCTATCAACGTCGCCACTAGCAGACCTACTGGCAAAAGTCGGTGTCGGTCAGCCAGTTCCTTCCAGTCTTTCCACAAAAATCCTATTGCAATCGCAAAAGTAAAGCTTGAGCGGCAATTGCTGTCCACATCCACATCTTAGTTTTCCATGCAGGTAGAGTATCACAATTTCAATGGCGAACAACGAGCGAACACGCTACACTCTTGGACGTGGACGAAGGACGTAAACGGGTGATCGGGATCATGGCAGCGATTCTTGCGAGTCTGCACATGCAAACAGCCGACGATCTATTCGGAACTCCGCAAGGAAGCCCACGGACGGACAAACTCATTGACGCTTCGATTCAGTGGGCAGAGCGGATCATGCGGAAGATCGACAACGTGTTTCCGGGTTAGCGAATCGTCCAGTTCTTCAAACACCGACGAGTGGGGTACGTGCAGCGTATCATTCCTGCATGGCAAAATTCTCAGTCCAGCAAATTAAAGACCTAGCCCGAACCATTGTTGCGGAGAACCCGGGGGGTATTCGATACAGTGCTCTGATCGGGAAGATTTCGCAGCAGGCATCGGAAACGCCAAAGAAGACAATCGAACATGCAGTGTGGAATCTAGATGCTCTTTTTCCTAATGAGATCGCTAAACCAAGCCGAGGTCTTTTCACGCCACTTGCGAAGACTGGGAATGAAAGTGCTGATGTCGGGAGTACGGAGCAGATTGCCCCCACGGGGATCAAGATCAAGGAGTCGGAGTTTTATGAGCCGTTTGCCGAATGGCTGAAGAACGATCTGGATGAGGTCACTGAAGTTGCATCGCTCGGTGGTTCTGGCTTGCGGTCGAAATGGGGGACACCAGATGTGGTTGGCATTTACAAGCCGCTGGCGAGTAACCTCATTAAGTTTCCCATCGAGATCGTTTCAGCGGAGATCAAGATTGATCCTCAAGCACCCGTAGTGGCATTCGGTCAGGCCGTGGCGTATCGGCTGTTTTCGACCAAAACCTACATTGCAATGCCGACAACACTGACGGAGGAGGACCAGAGCCGATTGGAGTCACTATGTATGCTCTTCGGGGTTGGACTGGTGTTGTTCGATCTGAACAAAGACGCTCCACACTTTTTAATTCGTGTCCGTGCTCAACGATTCTCCCCAGATATGTTCTACGTGAACGAATTCGCAGATCGCCTAAAACACTACGATGCTGCGACATTTGAACAACTATTCGGCTGACCATCCGTTGGAGGTGGGGTTCTGCGTGGGTCAAATTGATTTGCCTTCAGGACGAGAAAAAGGTCGATCATGCCATCGAAAAAGCTCATCTTTCAATCCGGCCCTCCAAGCCTGCTAATATCAGCAGTTTAGAACTACTGCCATGCCAGCAAATCATTCTGATCTGGAAAAGCGTCTGTGGGACGCCGCCGACGAACTCCGGGCGAACTCCAAGCTGAAGTCGTCCGAGTACTCGGTCCCGGTTCTGGGGCTGATCTTCCTCCGCTACGCCGACCACAAGTTCGCCGTGGCCGAGAAGAAGATGCGCTCAGCAAGGCCAGCGGTCGCCGCAAGATCGGCAAGACCGACTATCAGGCGCAGGGCGTCCTGTACCTCCCCGAGAAGGCCCGGTTCGCGTACCTGCTGAATCTGCCGGAGGGCGCCGACATCGGCAAGGCCATCAACGAGGCGATGAAGGCGATCGAGACCGAGAACGAAGACCTCAAGGACGTTCTGCCCAAGACCTACAACGCTCTGGAAAAGAACCTCCTGGTCTCGCTGCTGAAGAACTTTTCCGCCATCCCGATGACCATCGAGGGCGATGCGTTCGGCAAGATTTACGAATACTTCCTCGGCAATTTCGCCATGTCGGAGGGGCAGAAGGGCGGCGAGTTCTTCACGCCCACCAGCATCGTCAAGCTGATCGTGGAAATCATCGAGCCCTACCACGGGCGCATCTTCGACCCGGCGTGCGGGTCGGGCGGCATGTTCGTCCAGTCGGCGGCATTCGTCGAGCACCACAGGAAGAGCGTCAACGAAATTTCGGTCTACGGGCAGGAGAAGGTTGCCGAGACCATCCGCCTCTGCAAGATGAACCTCGCCGTCCACGGCCTCTCTGGCGACATCCGGCAGGCGGTCACCTACTACGAAGACCCGCACAAGAGCGTCGGCAAGTTCGACTTCGTGATGGCAAATCCGCCGTTCAACGTGGACAAGGTGGACAAGGAGCGGATCAAGGACGACCCGCGCTACCCGTTCGGCATGCCCAAGGCCGACAACGCCAACTATCTCTGGATTCAGTTGTTCTACTCAGCTCGCTGAACGAGACCGGACGGGCCGGGTTCGTCATGGCGAACTCTGCTGGGGATGCCCGAGGTTCGGAGCTGGAGATTCGCCAGCGAGCTGCTGAAGCCGGGGCCGTGGACGTGATGGTCTCCGTCGGGCCGAACTTCTTCTACACCGTCACGCTGCCCTGCACGCTCTGGTTCCTCGACCGGGGCAAGTCGAAGACGAAGCGCAAGGACAAGGTGCTCTTCATCGACGCCCGCCACATCTTCACGCAGATTGACCGGGCACACCGGGAGTTCACGCCAGAACAGATTGAGTTCATCGCCAACATCGTCCGGCTGTATCGAGGCGAGAAGACGGAGTTGCCGAGGCGGAGAAGGCACCAGGATTGGACGAAGCAGAGAAAGTTCCCGAAGGGCAAGTACGCCGACGTGCTGGGCTGTGCAAGGTCGCCACGCTCGCCGAGATTGAGGCGCAGGGTTGGAGCCTTAATCCGGGGCGTTACGTGGGCGTGGCCGAGAGGGCAGCCGATGACTTCGAGTTCGCGGTGCGGCTGGAAGAACTCAACGAAGAACTGGAAATTCTCAATCTGCGAGGCACGAGAACTGGAGGCTACAGTGGCTGGAAACGTTGCCTCACTTTTGTGGTCTGGACGCATCCTGTGAACGGCTGGCATTCGACAAAATGGGGTGAACTCGCAACGCTAGAGTATGGCAGGGCTTTGCGTAATTACCATGATCGCAAGGAAGGATTTCCCGTCTTTGGAACAAATGGGAAGAATCGGATATCACAACGAAGCTCTATGTCACCATGCAGGAATAATCATTGGAAGAAAAGGTGCATACAGGGGTGTGCATTACTCAGATGGAGCGTTTTTCGTCATCGATACAGCTTTTTATCTGAAGCTGAAGAACTCGAAGGCGGTCAACCTTCGGTGGGCCTATTACCAACTACGTGACTTTGACATCAATCAACTGGATAGTGGCTCAGCAATACCATCCACGAGCCGAGAGGCTTTTTATAGATACCCGTTGAACTTCCACCGCTGTCGGTGCAAAAAACGAATCGCAGCAATCCTCTCCGCCTACAACGACCTGATCGAAAACAACACTCGCCGGATCAAGGTACTTGAAGAGATGGCGCAGATGATCTACCGGGAATGGTTAATAAACTTTCGGTTTCCCGGTCATGAAAAAGTCAAGATGGTGGAATCGGAAGTGGGATTGATCCCGGAGGATTTCTGTGTCGAGGATATGGGTAATGTAGTGGGTTTTGAGAATGGAAAGGCTAGCGAGATTGGCAAGCAAGGGCCGTTCCCTCTTTATGGCTCCAACGGAGTGATTGGAAGAAGCACAGTCGCTAAGTACCAGAACGCCGTTATCATCGGGCGAGTAGGGGCGTACTGTGGTTCGACTATGTACTGCGGCGGCAGCTTTTGGGCATCTGATAACACCATAGTTGCGTATCCTGCACGAGGAAAGAATCTCTGTGTCGAGTTCGTCTATTTTCTGCTCCAGAGCATGAACCTTCGCCGATATGCTGGTGGTTCTGCACAGCCCCTATTGACTCAGAATGTGCTGCGACGGCTCCGCTGCGTTGTCCCTGACGAAAAAATCAACAGTCAGTTTCACGATATCTTCGCTCCACTCCTTACGCTGATTATTAACCTGCGGACTCAGGCCGACAACCTTCGCCAAACTCGTGATCTTCTCATTCCGAAGCTGATCTCCGGCGAAGTCAATGTCGAACAGATTGGAGCCGAGGCTGTCGCTCAAGGCGTATGACCATCAATCCCGATTCCGAAGGAGCACTGGAAGCGAACACCATTCGACTCTTCGAATCACTCGGATGGGAATTTGCCAACTGCTACCACGAGATTTGTGGAGAGAACCCCACGCTGGGCCGGGAGACAACCGAACAGGTCGTGCTGGAATGGCGGCTCAAGGTTGCTCTCGAAAAACTGAACCCTGACGTGCCGCCGTTGGCGCTCGATCTCGCCGCCGATGAACTCACCAAAGACCGAAGCGTGCTGAGTTCCGTTCG
>CAVZZY010000012.1:0-53250 GCA_963779995.1 uncultured Acidobacteriaceae bacterium
GTTTGTGCGCCGGGATAAACCGGCATGAAGTAGAGGATGAAAGAGCCTTACAAGAAAGGAGTAGCGATCCACTTGGCCTCGAGTCTTGCGCTGCTACCGCGAGGGACGCAGTGAAGCGTAGATAGAGGATAGGCGGGGTGGCCATTGAGCCGCGAAAAGATACAACCCGGACGCCGACGCGGTAAATATGCGCGGAAGGCAACATGGACGGGAACGTTAGCGCGAGTTCTCGGTCGGTCCGGCGTGGTCGAAGACCCCACGGCACGCCTAGAAACTTCATGCACGAGAACCGGGAGACCTCGGAGACACCTGCTGGCAAACCAGACGGCAGGTCGGCGGGTGAAGGCTCAGGCCGCACGGCCCGCGTGTACGTCTGCGAGGAGTCACACAGTGGCGTACTACCGATGAACCATTCGAACAAAGACACGAGATTGTCGGCGGAGAGTGGGGAGGGAAGGCCGCTGATCAAGGAGAACGCCGGTCAATCTAACACGTACCCGACGCAGAGCGGGAAGGGCGTGTCCCAAGGGTTGGCAGGCGTGCGGAAAGCAGCACGGGAACACAAGGAGATGAAGTTTACCGCCTTGCTGCACCACTTGACTGTCGATCTACTCCGGGAAAGCTTTTACTCGTTGAAGAGGAAAGCGGCACCGGGAGTGGACGGAGTCACGTGGCAGGAGTATGAGTCCGGCCTGGAGGATCGGCTCGTCGACCTTCACGGACGGGTTCATCGTGGAGCGTATCGAGCGCTGCCCTCGAGGAGAGTGTACCTACAGAAAGAAGATGGGCGGCAACGTCCATTGGGGGTTGCGGCCCTGGAAGACAAGATCGTCCAACAGGCCGTGGTCACCATCCTCAACCAGATTTACGAGGAAGACTTTCTGGGATTCTCGTATGGGTTTCGCCCGGGGCGTAGCCAGCATGATGCGCTGGATGCGCTGTCGTATGCGCTGCTGAAGAAGAAGGTGAACTACATACTGGACGCGGACATCCGCGGCTTTTTCGATAACCTCGACAAAAGCTGGATGATCCAGTTCATGGAGCATCGCGTGGCCGATCCTCGCATACTGCGGCTCATTCGAAAATGGTTGAAGGCTGGAGTGATGGAGGAAGGCCAATGGTCGGAACCGCAGACGGGTACGCCGCAGGGCTCGGTGGTTTCACCGTTGCTCGCCAACGTGTACCTGCACTACAGTTTCGATCTCTGGGTAAACGTCTGGCGCCAGAAGTGGGCGCAAGGCGAGGTCGTGGTCATCAGATATGCCGATGACACGATTCTGGGATTTCAGTATCAGACGGAC
The DNA here is from genome assembly GCA_963779995.1 of uncultured Acidobacteriaceae bacterium. Lineage (GTDB taxonomy): Bacteria > Acidobacteriota > Terriglobia > Terriglobales > Acidobacteriaceae > Acidiflorens. The sequence continues at coordinate 1,302 of CAVZZY010000012.1, forward strand.
GCGGATCGCTTTCTAGAAAACTTGGGAGAACGATTGGCCAAGTTTGGACTGGAGTTACACCCAGACAAGACGCGCCGGATTGAATTCGGCAGGTTTGCCGAAGAGAACCGGAAACGTAGAGGAGAAGGGAAGCCGGAGACGTTCGACTTTCTGGGCTTCACGCATATCAGCGGGAAGAACAGTCTCGGGCGCTTCATGGTACGGCGCAACACGATCCGCAAACGCATACGAGGCAAGTTGCGAAAGGTCAAGCAGCAGCTTCGGATGCGCATGCACGATCCGCTGTCCCAAACCGGAAGATGGCTGCAGTCGGTCGTCCAAGGCCACTTCAACTACTACGCGGTACCGGGAAACCTCGCAAGTCTGGGGGCGTTCCGTGACCGGGTGCTGGCGCTATGGTGGCGTACTCTCCGCCGCCGGAGCCAGAAACACCGGATCTCGTGGACGCGTACTCTTGCCTTGGCTCAGCGCTGGCTTCCACAACCGAGCACGCTTCATCCCTTTCCAGATGCACGCTTTGCCGCCATTCATCTGCGATAAGAACCGGATGCGCTAACGAGCGCTCGTCCGGGTCCGAGGAGGGGGTCGTGAGTCATCACGATCCCTACTCCGATCAACAATTGAGGAGACTCGCTTAGTGTGGTTGGTTCGGATTGCTTCCGGTTTGCCGCGCGGATGCACCGGCCAGCAGTTCGAGAATGCCACGCCTGGAAATTGTTATCACTTGCCTGCCGGGGGCGCCTTCTTGTGCTCCACGAAGGTGTGTGCTTGATGACAGCTCACACACGTCTTGCCTTTCATGAATGGATCAGACTTCAGTTGTGCCACCTGATCGGTGTGACAGGTGTCGCATGTGCTTAACGCCGGCGTGCCCGCGAAGTCCGGTGATTTTGTCTCGCCATGGCACACGGTGCATTCGACACCGTTGGCGCCATGCGGGCTGGCTTTCCATTGGTCATAAATCACCTTGTGGCAGCTGGAACAGCTATCCCCGGCTGGAATCAGCCGATGGAAAATATGCTTGGCTTGATCCTGCTGAGCAATGGCAGGTTGGACGGCAATAGCCAAAACGAGAAAAACGAACAGGGTGAGACCGAACATGCGCGCACAGAAACTATTCACGGACAGACCTCCTGAGTACGGTCTTCGAGTATCGAACCGGCGATGGCTGCAGTCAGTGATACACATCACATCTCACCGGAATGCGATCTGCGCACTGACTGCTTCACCTCATTGAGAATCGGGCCGGTCCGAGTAGGGGTGTGATCTCTAGCGCGGAGAGTTCTGCGGACGTTGCCAAGCCACACACACGCGTTTCCCGTTCAGCCATTTGGCAACGCTCGGGCCGAAGCCTGTTGACGCGCCCGGAGTAAAATTGGGGCGTGAATTTGGAAGACCTGAGAAAGCGCTGGGCTGAACTGAATGCCAAGTACCCAGTCGGCAAGAGCAGACGCGAGGCAGACCCGTATGTTAAGGACGCATTGACACCTCAACTCTTGAGTGTGCTCACGCCACGTGAGGCAAAAGTGATGAGGATGCGCTACGGTTTGGAAGACGGCAGTCGGCATACGCTCGCGGAGGTTGGTCAATCGCTAAGCCTATTGCGGGAGTCGATTCGCCAGATTGAAAAGAAGGTGTGGCGGAAATTGCGGCATCCGGCACACAGGCGGTTGTGGGGGTGACTACCTCAAGCAGCTCGATGTCTGTTCCAGATGACTACCTCAAGTTCGTACCCGTTCTTCGACCCTACTTCCACCAGATAACGGGAGTCGTGTGGGTTGCATCGTGGAGACGGGACACCTGTAAGGGGATATTCCATGACCCTCTGTTCCCTGTCTAGGCAGCTGGGACAGAGAACGTTTCGTTGCAGAAGCCAGTAAGCTTTGGCTTGTGGTCTGTGGCTCGCAGCGATTGCCTGGGCGACCTGCTCCGCGCTGCTCAGCCACCCGCTTAGTTCCTCGGTTCCGTCCTGGTGGACAATTTTGACCTGATATTCACTACCGTGGTTGTGCGCCATTTGTTTTTCTCCCTAGCGCTAGGGATGGGTTCCGAGGTTCCGGGTTTCCCAGTTCAAATCTATGCCGGGCGGAGTGGACCAGTCAATGCCACAAACATTGTGCAGTGCTGTGTTTTCCAAGACTTCGGTAAATGGACGTAAGAAGTTCCTTCCTCGTGCTCAGTTGCCGTTAACAGGCGTCTCTAACAATGTCGGCGCTGTCAAGCACTTTTGAGGCGCACCAGGCCGTGCACTCCGAAGAGCGCCATTTCGCTCTCGTGGAAGGTTTTGCTTTTGCTCTACCAACCAAGGCTCGCCTCGTAATCGGTTCCAGGTCAGGAACTCGGTCCGACCCATGCATCTCTTCGGTCACACTTTCGATCATGATTACTACTTCGAACTCCCCCGTGAAGAGGAGCGGGCTGCTCAATCAATTTCTCGGTGTTCTACTGCACACCATCGCCTGTTCCGAGCTGGCCCGCGTGCGAACCGAACTTCCTTGACTGCTCGTAATTCCATCCCTTGCGCCACATCCAGTAGAGAGCAATAGCCAGTCTCCGCGCCATCGCCACCTTGGCGATCTTCCGTCCTCGTCGCATCGCTAGGTGGAAGTACTTACTGCGCCATTCCGGGATGCTGCGTGCTGTAACTTGGGCCGCTTCCACCAGCAAGAAGCGCAACATCGAACTCCCTTGCTTAGTGATATGGCCAAGTCGTCGCCGATTTCCGCTTGAGTCCTCCAAGGGCACTAATCCCAGATAGCTTGCGATCTGCTTCCCGCACTGAAATCGCTCCGCCCTTCCGATGATTAATACGAAGGCTAAGGCCGTCAGTGCACCCACTCCAGGATGCGTCCGCAAGCGCCGTGCCTCCGCACATTTCTCTACTTCCTGCTCGATCACTTGCGTCAGATCGGTAATGGTCGGGTTCAGCCGATCCAGCAGCTGCAGCAGATCTTCCCGTCGCCGGCTCGCCCAGGGGGCTAAGCGAAACGACTCCAGTTGCTCTCGTCCATGCTGCCGCCACAACCTCTTTTTGCAGCGTAGCCCCTCGTTCAGAGCCACCGCTTGCAGTTGATTCATGATCCGAGTCCGCATCTGCACCATGCGATGCCGATGCCACAGCAGTTGCCGCAGATCCCGATTCTCCCCACTCGGTACCCAGATCTTGGGAAAACGATTCTCCATCAGCAACTGCAGAATATGCTGCGCATCCTGCCGATCCGTTTTCTGCTTGCGTACCCGCTTGGCGCGAATCTCGCTGGCGTCGCCAATCCACAATTCGAAGGTCAGCTCCGTCAGCAGACGTTCGAACCAGCGGGCATGCCCACTGGCTTCCATTCCCACTCGCACCTTCTTGCCCTGGGCAGCGAGGTCACGATAAAACTTTTCTGCTCCCTCACTGTGCTCTAATCGTCGCTCTCCGTAATCTCCCGTCTCGGTATCCACAAACGCAATTTGCTGGAAGCCCGGGTGATAATCGCATCCTATAATGATCATCGTTCGGCTCCTTTCTCCCGGGCCTTGGTTGGTTGGTACTACCAAAGTCTACCCGGGCGTGGGAGCCGACATTGTTATGGAATCAATTTCACTCATTGACGTTCCCAAGGGGATGTTTTTGCACCAAAAGCGGGTCAATGAGTGTAACCGCGATGTTACGCCAACCATCGCCAATACCCTACAATGTGTTCAGCATTCCGGCAATTAGCCATGGAGACGCTCAGTCTAAGCAAGACGCAGCTTCCCGCGAGCAGGTTTCCAGAACCTGCCGACGTGTATGTTTGCGACAAATGCGGGACGGACGTAACCGAGCATCTGCATCGTGGTCTAGCACATGTTTGGAGACCGCTAGGCCCATCGCGCTACACATGCCGTTGCGGTCAGAAGTATCTTTCAGGCACCGTCGAATGGGACAGCTTGAGTGATTGGGAGAAACGCCTACGGCTTCGGCAGATTGTGGGAGTGCTCATCTTGATAGCCGTACCGCTAGCTGGCTTCGTGTTCTTGTTGCGTTCGACCGTCGCACACGGGGGCATCGTCTTGCCTGCTCTTTGCGTTGTCGCTGCATTCCCCTCTATTTTGCTGCTTCTCGCCTTCGTGGCCTTCGTTCTTGAGGGATTCGAGGTAGTTGCATCCCTGTGGAGAACAAGGGTCAGCGCACTAAAGTAAGAAAAACCGCCCCATTTTGCCCAACTGACGCTATCAGATGGGATGAGAAGGCCGGTCTCCGACGGGATGCTGTACGCTCCCAAGTTATCGACGCGCTTTGAAGCGCAAGAGATAAAGGAGACCGGCAATGAAGAAGATTAGCACCGCAGCGGCGAAACAGACGAAGAGTTTTCACGATCACAACCTGACCATCGGTTTGGACCTCGGTGATCGTTCGAGTTGGTATTGCGTGTTGGACGAGACGGGCAGCGTGCTGCTGGAACAACGGCTGAGCACGACTCCGAAAGCCATGCGCGAGGTGTTCGGAGGCATGCCGCGTTGCCGGATTGCGCTGGAAACCGGAATGCATTCGCCGTGGGTGAGCCGACTGCTCGGCGAGTTGGGACACGAAGTGATCGTGGCGCATGCGCGCAACGTGCGTTTGATCGGAGAGAGCCGTAAGAAAGACGACCGCATGGATGCGCGAAGCCTGGCCCGGTTGGCGCGGATCGATCCGCAACTGCTGGCGCCGGTGAAGCATCGCAGCGCCAAAGCGCAAGCGGATCTGACCGTAATCCGGGCACGAGCCGGACTGGTGCGGTCACGAACGGCGCTGATCAACACGGCGCGGGGACTGGTCAAGTCCTACGGGGAGCGGCTGCGCGGCTGTAATCCGCGGAATGTGAACCCCGAGAAAGCGCAAGAGCTGAGTCCGGAACTGCAGGCCGCGTTAGCTCCGCTGCTGGCGGCTGTCGAAGCGCTGAGCGAGCGCATCGGCGAATATAACGAACGAATCGAACAGTTAGCACAGCAGAGTTATCCGCAAGTGGCGCGACTGGAACAGGTCAAGGGAGTGGGCACACTGATCGCGCTGACCTACCTGCTGACCTTGGAGGATCCGCAGCGCTTTCGCAAGAGCCGCGACGTGGGCTGCTATGTGGGATTGCAACCGGGACGGCGCAACTCGGGACAAAGCGAACCGCAGTTGCACATCAGCAAGGAAGGTGATCCGTATCTGCGAACGCTGCTGGTACAGGGAGCGCACCACATTCTGGGACCGTTTGGCGCGGACAGCGATCTGCGACGCTGGGGACTGAAACTCGCCGAGCGTGGAGGAAAGAATGGAAAGAAACGAGCGGTGATTGCGGTAGCGCGAAAGTTGGCAGTGCTGCTGCATCGCCTGTGGGTGAGCGGAGAGGTGTACGAACCGCTGCGCAACAGCAGCCAGATGATGATGCCGGCAGCAGCGTAAGTCAAAAACACGCTTAAGAAAGGAAGAGCAAAAGCCCAAAGGCCGAGTTCCGGTGACTGCGTCTAACGCCTGGCCCGACTTTCCTCGGAAGAGGAAACAGAGGTCGACAATCAGGTGGCAGCACCGGCTGAAACGAGAACACCCAACTTGCACCGAGCGCAAACCGCTCAACAAAGAGTGCGGATGGAAGGGTGGCGACAGTAGTAACTCGGCGGGGAGAAAAAACATTGTCCAACGAAAAAACAAAAGAACCCACTTGACTCCGACCGGCCTTCTCATGGAAGGCGTTTACACTCAAGTGCCCCGTCGCCGGGAAGATGAGTGTAATGGGATTTTTCGAGAATCACAGAAGCCGGAAAGCGTGCGGGGTGCTGGCGGTTACCCAGTGATTGAGGGAGTGTTACTCCTGTCGCGGCGCTCCCTCTACTGCCTTACTCTGCCTTTGCCCCAGCGGTCTTAGTGTCGACATGGCAGAGCGTCACAAACTCGAAGAACTCCCTTTTTCTTCTGGTCTCCCACCCCCACACGCACCACGCACCATTCGTGAAACCATGCCCGTGTGGACCGATGCTTTCGATAATCATGTCGGGGCCGCCGGTCTTCAATCGAACAACGTCTCCGACCTTAAACTCGCGGTTCATACTTAAGTAGATGTTACGATTGGAAAAATGATTCCAGATGCGCCACCTGGTTGTGAAGGGTGATAATTCCGATTTTCACGGCCGAACTCTTGATGATTGGGGCAACCAGGCGTGGCTGTTGAAAAGCTCCTTCTCTGAAAATCAGCAAAAATAAAATCGCGTCAGGAAGCCCTATAATCTACCGCGAGCGCCTACAAACAAGGGAGAGACTCATGACGCGGATTCTGTTTTTAGGCTACGATCCGGAGACTGTGGATTTTTCTGACCCTGCTTTGCCGCCAGGTATGACCGCTGAGAAGGTGCACGCCGGCATCGCGGTTGCGATGAAGGGGTTCGCTGAACACGGATGGGAGGCCGACGTTTGTTTCATCCGACCTGATGAAACCGCTGGGCCGACAGTGGAGCGTCAGTTAGGTTCGACGAGCTACGATTGTGTGGTAATCGGAGCTGGCGTGCGCCTGCCGCCCAAGCGCATTGCAATATTCGAAGCCGTCATCAACGCTATCCATAAGGCTGCCCCACGCGCGACGATTGCGTTCAATACGCTGCCCGAGAACAGTGCCGATGCTGCAGCCCGATGGTTGCGTAACTGACGTTATCGGCGATTACATTCGAACCCCCCGTCCCGAGGTTAATGAGTTCTTTTGCGCGCTATGCTTTGCCTTTAGAAGGCTGCGGAAAAAGTCTTTCAAAGTGAAGAAAGCGTCCCTCAGGCGCTGAAGCGGACACATTCTTAACGGCTTAGCGGGACGGGTGGAACTCAGCCCTTCCTTTTCATTGAGAAGCCTGAGTTTTTCCGCAGCCTTTAGTGCCTCAAGCTCGTTGGGGCTGGGCCGATGACTCTTTCCAGGGGACGGAAGGAGAGCTTATGTATGTAGACAGTCGGGCGGCGCTGGCTGGTTCCCAAACCTACAACGCCCGCCGGAGGGAAGCGCGCTATGTTTCGAGCATCCCCGTCACGCTGCAGCGCTTCTTGCGCTTCGGAGCCATCATCACTCGCGGAGTGACGCTCGATATCAGCATGCAAGGAATGTCGGCGCTGGTCTGTGGCGCGCCTCGCGTAGGCGAAACGGTTGTGATCACCCTGTCGTTGCCAGGCGCCGACATCGAAATGCTGGCGTCCGTCCGGCACAGCAGCGATGCCCGGTCCGGATTTGAGTTCTACCCTTTGTCTCTGATCGCGCAACATGGAATTCAGAACTGGATAGAGGAACTGCGCCAGCACGAAGAAACCCTGTTCCCGTATCCCTACGTGTCTGGGGCCAAGGTTGGCAACGACTGACGAATCAGAACTCAACTCCTGTCACTCCGGCAGCAGCGGCAGTCCCTGGATATTCCAGGAAATGTGGTGGACGGCGCTGTTGGTGGCGAGGATGGCTGACTTCCCTGGAGCGAACGCCAGTCCGACCAAGCCCTGGCCGGAGACTTCGAGGTTGGCCTTCGCTTGAGGATTGATCTTCACGATGCCGCGTTTGCCGCCGAGCGAAGCGGCGACATAAATATTGCCTTCGACATCCAGCGCGAGTCCTTGCGGACGTCCGAGACCGCGGTAGAACACGGACACGGTTCCGTGAGGATCGACTTTATAAACGCAGTCGAAGCTGGAAGTGCTGGGGCCGGTGACGAACATATCGCCGTGGAGACCGAAGGCGATGTGATAGGCGGAAACGCTCGGCTCCAGCGTTGCGAAGACAAAAATCTGGCGGTCGCGAGCGATCTTGAAGATAGTTCCGCTGCGGTCGCCGACGTAGAGGTTCTCCGCGGCATCGAAGGCAATCCCGGTGGCGACTCCCATGCCTTCGGCGTAGGTCGAAACCGTGCCGTTCGGCGCCACCTTGTACACGGCCTCGTCATGCCGCGAAGAAACGTACATCTGGCCTTCGCGGTCGAAGGCAATTGCGGTGGCGTTCATCATGTCGCTGAGAAACGGCTTCGTGTTGTAGTTGGTGTCGATCTTGAAAATTGACACCGGAACTTTTTGCCCGCGCGATCCGGAGAAGGTCACATAGAGGTTGCCTTCGCGATCGAGCGCGGGATTGGTAACGGGATGAAGATTGTCGGCCACTGGAACGGCAACCTCAATCGAATGTGGATTGCTGACGTGCCCGTTGGCGCCCGCCCCATTGGTGCTTACTGTAACCGGCCCCGAGGCCGCTCCCTCGGGCACGCGGGCCACCAGGAAATCGTCGGAACTGATTAACACGGAGCCTTCGATCTCTCCGAAGAGCACGCTCGGGCAGCGCAATTCTTGCGGACGCAGACTTTTTCCGATGATACGAACCTCGCCTCCAGGCAAAGCGAAACTCGGCGCAACCGCTTCGATGTGCGGCTTGCCGTTGACGTTCTTTTTTCCCAGCAAACGGTCAGAGATGCTCATGAGAATGTTCCGGCGGGAGCCATCCCACCCCACCCCAGCGCTACTTCGTTAGAAGGCCAAAGTGCAACAGAAGATGCATGACGGCGAGCGCATAAAGTCCCGCTCCCAGGTCGTCTACCACAATGCCCGTGCCCTCGGGCAGCCGCTCCAGCCGCCGAATCGGAAACGGTTTCCAAATATCAAAGACACGGAAGAGTATAAAGCCGGCGAGAAAAGTTTTCCAAGCCAGCGGGACGGCGATAAGTGTAACCAACTGCCCCGCAACTTCATCGATGACGACGAATTGCGGGTCTTTCAAGCCGGAAGCGCGCGCCACCCGGGTGGCGGCGGGGATTCCGATGAGGGTCACAGCCGCCGCCGCGACGATGGTTGCCGAGGTGCGGCTCGCGACCGGGATCTGCGAACTGACTAGCGCCCACAAAATGGCCGTGGCTAACGATCCCCACGTGCCGGGGCCGGGTTTGAGGCGTCCCGCACCGAAGAAGGTTGCGACCAGCGTGGCCCAGAGCGGCGGGCGGGGGCGAGGCGCCCCCGCGACAGCCGGCGGGATGCCGGCGCTACGGTCGGGTGCGGCATCTGAATACGGAACAGATTTGGAGGAATCCATAAACATTCAGGGGAGGGTAGCGCCGCCGTCCTCGGCGGCTGTCGGGCGGGCGTCCCGCCCGCCCACCCAAACCCACTTCCAATCTTTCAGTTGTGCCTTCGCAGGATTCTCGCTCACATAGCGAATCGCCCGCTCGAACTCCTCCTCGCTTCGAATGAGGTGGTCATAATACTCTCTTTGCCAGAAGACGCCGTGGGTCCCTAATATCCTATTCGCGTGTTTCGCGCTGAACGATTTCCAGGAATGTACTACTGTCGCCAGGGTTTGTCCGGGAAAGAGCCGGGTCGCGACGTGCACATGGTTCGGCATGATGCACCATGCAAAGAGCCGATAGCGTTGCTCATCAAAGTACCGCAAGGTGTTGGCCACTTCGTCGGCGATGGCGGGGTTCTGCAAGTGACAAGCGCCCGCGCCGCTGTCGAGGAAGCGCTCAATCGCTGGAGTCGAGAGGCGCTGGATTCTCGCGCGTTCATCGGCGCTGAGGTCACGTCGAAGACCGATGGCAGTCTTGACGATCGCCTGTCGCTCGGATTCGATGCGATCAAGAACTGACTTGGGAAGCGAATCGGCTAGCCGGAACGTTATGAAGTAGGTGGCATAGTCTTTTTCCCAGTGGGGAAGCCTGCCGCGATCGCGGATTTTGACCTCGCCAAAGCGGGGGCGAGACGCCCCCGCGACAGCCGGCGGGACGCCGGCGCTACGGTCGCTGGGCGCTGGCGTGGGCTTGGGTTTCACGGCGCGTCTTCCTTATCCTCGTCGTCGAGGCTGTCTTCCCGGATCGCTTCGTCGGCGTCGGCAACCGGCGACGAAATCACGTACGCTCCGCTGGCCCACTTGCCGAGATCGATCAGGCGGCAGCGCTCGCTGCAAAAAGGGAAGTCCGCGTCGGCAGACTTTACCGGCTTCTTGCAGATCGGGCAACGGAGCTTGATGGCGCGCTTGCGGGGCATAGTCGGATTGCAGAAGTCAGAGGTCCGGTTGCAGAGATGAGAACATTTCTGCTCTGGGTGATTTTGACCTCTGCAATCTCACCTCTGACCTTAAACGATTTCTGCCACTAAATCGTAATCGTGTGCAGCCGTGATGCGGCAACGGTGAAACTCTCCTGCTTTCGGCTCGTTTCCCTCGGGATAATCGTTCACGAAGACTTTGCCGTCAATCTCCGGCGCGTGCATTGCGGTGCGGCCTTCGAGCAGCAGGTCGGACTCCGTCGAAGCGCCTTCCAGCAGCAGATCGAATTCGCGCCCGATCAGAGATTTCTTTTTTGCCCGGCTGATCTTCTTCTGAATCGACATCAGCGACTTACGGCGGCTCTCGATCTCGCGCGTGGAAAGCTTCTGGTCCTGATCGAAGGCGCTCGCGCCTTCCTGGTCGGAGTAGCCGAAGGCGCCCATCCAGTCGAAGGCCGCGTCTTTCACGAAGGCGCAAAGCTCCTCGAATTCTTCTTCGGTTTCGCCGGGGAAGCCGACTATGAACGAAGTCCGCAACGTGACACCGGGAATGACGCGGCGCATTTTCTCGATGGAGCGCAAGAACAAGTCGGCGCCGCCTCCACGCTTCATGCGCTTCAGAACGGTCGCCGAAGCGTGCTGCAGCGGCACATCAATGTACGAACAAATGTTGTCATGGGCGGCGATCGTCGCCAGCAGTCGCCCCGTGATTTTGTTGGGATATGCGTAGAGGAAGCGAATCCACTGCAGGCCGGCAATGTTCGCGAGTTTTTCCAGCAGGAGGGCGAGGCCGTCTTTCAGTCCGAGATCCTCGCCGTAGCAGGTGGTGTCCTGTCCGATGAGCGTGATTTCGCGCACGCCGGATTGCGCCAGCCGCTCGGCTTCGGCAATGACGGATTCGAAACGCCGCGAGCGGAATTGTCCCCGCAGCTGGGGAATGATGCAGAAGCTGCAGGGATGATCGCAGCCTTCGGCGATTTTGATATAGGCCGAATATCCGGGCGTGGTGAGCACGCGGGGCGTGTGGTCGTCGTAAAGGTAGTTAGGGAGGTCGGCGACGGCGCCGTCCCAGGAATCGCGCGCGAAGCGCCCCTGTCCGCGGCGATGATCGCCCTCGGGGCGCGAGGTCGCGATGTCCGAAGTCGGCGTGGTTGGATTTAGAATGTTGAACGGGCCGGGCGTGCGCGGTGTTTCCGCCACTCCGGCAGCGGCCAGAATTTTCTCCAATTCGCCGGTACCAACGACCGCGTCCACTTCCGGAATGTTCTTTCGGATCTCATCGCGAAAACGCTCGACCAGGCAGCCGGCAACCACCAGGCGCTTCGCCTTGCCGCCCGTCTTTTTGCCGCCCAACTTCATTTTGTGGCGGGCCATTTCGAGGATCGTATCGATGGATTCCTGTTGCGCGCTGCCGATAAACGAGCAGGTATTGACCACGATGACGTCGGCTTCCTCAGCGTTGGGAGTTAGCTCGGCGCCAGCCTGGGCGAGCATGCCCATCATCACCTCGCTATCGACGAGGTTCTTGGGGCAGCCGAGGCTGACAAATCCTACCTTTGCCGGGGCAGTCGGCTCCGAAGTCGCGGATATGGTTTTCTTCACGGGCACTGGGACGATTGACGATGATTGACGATAACGATCAGCAGGAAATGAATCTAAGCAATTCTAGCATCCTGCATTGCCATGTTCGCACCGGAGCACCTCGGAGCATACCGTATTCCGCCATCGGGCGGCCCGTGCTAATCTTATGGACACAAAGCATCCCTCAATACTCCGGAGGAGAGATGGCGGCTAAAGGCCTCGCAGTTCTTGTGTGCCAGTCTTGGTTCTCGTTGGCAGCGTTTGGGCGCAAGACTTCAGTCGTGGGACACCCGTAAATGAGGTTTCCGTCACGGCGGGGCGAACTTTCGTCAGCACCCAGACGATCCAGAATCCGATTCCGGACGACCCCAATCCCAACATTCATTTCGGAAACCGGGTGAGCTTCGATGTGAATTACGCACGCCTGCTCAAGAGCCAGAAGATTTTCGGATTCTATGCGGAATTGCCCGTAGGGATCTTCTATCATATGGACCTGAACACCTACGAGAACAAGATTCCCCAGGACATCTCGGCGCTGTTCATGACTCCATCCCTGCGCGTGAACTTTTTTTCGGGCCAGGGCGTCACCCCGTGGGTTAGCGCGGGCGGCGGCTACGGGCGATTCTGGAACTCCTCGAGTCTTGTTTTTGGCGGAACGAACCCTGGGCCAAGTGGCACCAATACCGGCGTAGTCCAGTTCGGAGCTGGATTGGATGTGTGGCCGTGGCACAGCTGGGGTGGACGGATCGAAGCGCGCGATTTCTACTCCGGAGCTCCCGACCTGAACGTGGATACCGGGAGAAGCCGTCAGCACAACTACTACGTAGGTATCGGCGTTGTCCACCGCTTCTAGGACTGTGTGGAAGCGGGCCCCCATGTGCCCACGGTGCCTCTGAACCCCGCCTAGCCCAGGGCTGCACGGTTCGTGTTTTTCCTTGAGTCCGCCGCCACAGAGGCGGTGATCTCGCGGAAAAGCGCGGGCAAGCTTTGGGCATCGTCCGCCGACTTGCCGAAACGTGCGGATTCGTAAGCGCGCGTAAACCGCGCGACCTTCTTCTGCAGTGCCGCTTCCTGAATGGCCGCGACAAAATCCAGCGGTGTTTCCGACGGCGACTTGCGCCAGCCCAGCTGTGCCATGCGGCCCACCATCCGTTCATACCAGAGGGCAGCGGATTCGCGCGGGGCTCGCTCCGGATGCGCCCGCAGATTGCGGTTATGCAACCCGCTGACCAAACGCCTGAGATTGAGCACTGTGATCAGGACGGCCGCGAATGCGATGCTGCCGCCCAACCATTGCACCGGAAAATTGGTGAAGTGGTCGTGCGCGCGCCGAGCCGACCGCAGCAGGGCGCGATGCTGACGCTCAATCCACAGGCGAGCTTCGTCAAAGAACTGCCGGCTGCTGGTAGCCGCATCCTTTCCCAAAGTGCGTTGGTGGCCGATATCGTAGTTGATAATCCATTCCCGCCAAAAAGATGCGGCCGCATCCACATAGAGCTGCATCCGCGACCAGCCGGTGCGCGTCGGCAGGCTTCCCGCAGGAGTCGGATCAAAGCTGATCCAACCGTATCCGGGGAAGTAAGCCTCGACCCACGAATGGGCGTCGCTGGCTCGCACCACATACTGGCCGGTGAGGTCATTGAATTCACCCCCGCGGAACCCGGTCACCATGCGCGACGGGATGCGCAAAGAGCGCAGCATCACCGCCATCGAACTGGCGAAATACTCGCAGTGACCGTGCTTCCTCTCGAACAGGAAATTGGCCAGCGGGTCCTGCGGCACGCTGCTGGGCAGCTGCAGCGTGTAGCCGAAGTGGGTTGACAGATAGTGTTCCAATGCGATTGCCTTTTCATAATTACTGGGAGCCGCCGCGGTGATTTTCTCGGCCAACTGCGCAATACGAACATCGAGCGGCGGCAGTTTCAGGTACTCGTCCATGCCAGCGGGCGGGGTGTTCGGCGCCAGACGAAGGTCGTCGCTGTCGATCTCGATCAATTGCGACTCGGCTTCGTACCGATTGATCGGGTTTTCGGCATCGAGATTGTAGACCGCTCCCCCGGCGTCCGTACTCACCAGCCGGAAATTTCCCTTGAGGCTCTGCGGGCGCTCGGCCAGGAAAAAGACGTTGGTTCCCAGCGGCTCCATCAGAACGCGATAACGAATGGGTCGCCCCAGCGACCGCCGCTGCTTCGCGCTCATCCACCAAAGGCGCCAGCCGATAGCTTCCATCGCCCGCCGGTCGCAGTTGGGTCTGCTCAGACGAATTTGACCAGACTCTGCCGTCAAAAGCGCTGAGCGCAACCCCACGCCACTTCAAATCGTAAGCGCCCTGCAGATCGTTCTGGATCTCGATGTGCATGACGACCGCACTGGACTGCTGAATCTGGCCGATGCGGCCCAGTTGCACACGATCGGTGAAGCCGGTGGAGACATCGCTGGTGGGCGTGTAGGCGCTCAGATAGCGTGAAGAAACGCGGGGAAGAAAGAAGAAAATCAGGAAACTGCCGGCCAGAATCATCAGCATGAGCGCCGGGGCGATCGCCAGCAGCGCGTAGGCCATGGGCTGCGCGGGAGAGGCAGCGCGTGGATCCTGTGCGTGGGTAGGCTCGGCGGCAACCGAGTGCCGCATTTCCATCAGCACGAAAGTGACGACCGCAACCAGCAGGAAGCCCGCGAAAGAAAGCAGAAAGACACTGCCGACAGTAAGCACAGCGGCGGCCAGTACCATCAAAAACGAAAGCGCCGCAAGCATGTAGTGGTCGCGCGTCCGCCGCAACGAGAATAGTCTGACGACGATTAAGAAGAGCACAAGGTGAACGTTGGCTCCCAGAAAGCTGCGCGAAAGAAAGAAGTAGTCGGCGAGGTAAATGAAGACGTAGATCAGCGTCAGGATATTGGTCCAGCGTTCCGGGATGGCAAACTCGCGCCGCGTCAGAAGTTGGTATCCGCGGAGGGCCAGCGCCAGGCCCACCCCAACCACCGCCGGCAGATCGAGGCCGCCGGTCGAAGCCAGAGCGCCGAAGCCGGTGAGCACGAGCAGATAAAGCGCCACATTGAAGTAGCGCTCGATGGCGTGGGCCATGGTGATTGTTGGCAGGGTAGTCGTCGCTATGGTAGTCGTCGCCAAGGTAACCCTGCGCGGGTTGGAGTGGTCAGTCACGAGAAGCTTCTATTGTTGGCGAAACCGGCGCGGAAGGGAAGTGTCAGCGGTAACCGGATGAATGGGCGACTCAGTTTGATGGGGGCTGCGATTTCCTTTCATCTTCATCACTGCCCAGAAAGCCGAAGCCGGGGCGGTGCAGCCGGATACGCCGTGAAAAGTCAGGTGCATCATCGAGCGTGTTGGCGACGGGATTAATGAGCGCCTGTTTCTTAAGTTCGGGGAAAGGCAGATTGCCGGCGAAGTTTCCGCCACGGTAGAGCATTTCGGGAGCCCGACCATTCAAAAGAGTCCACCAGGCATAGCGCGAGCTTCCCGGTGGGAGATGGCCTGTTGCTGCCATTTGCGCGAAGACGTTGGTCGTGCAGTTGTCGGTGACAGCGTTGAACCAACGGGGGTGGTCGCGCAGGCGATTCGCCCGTTGCAGATACTGGAGAAAGACCAGGCGTGACCATTCCGGGCTGGCAACCATGTGGTAGAGGTAAACATCCTCGCCCGATCGATAGTTGGTGCGGAGGCGGATGAGATCGCGTTCATTCGCCAGCACGTAAACAATGGTGAACTGGCGAAAGAAGGAGCGAATGGGCGAGTAGCTTTGGCCGACTTGATAACGCGCCTCGATCGATGCCGCCACATAATCGGCATCGGCGGCGTTGTTGCCGAACTGGAAGCTGACGATGGGATGCTCGATCCAGGGCGAACCCCAGTAATCTACGAACAGGTCGAGGCCGCGAAGCTGAGACAGGAAGACGGCCTTGGTGAGCCACTCGCACGTGAATTCGACATCCTGGCGATAGTAGCAGTTGCGGAAGTTGTGGATGGTAACGCGGTCGCCATCGATTTCCGCCCAGGGCGTTTGAGAAACGTTGGGCTGCCATTGGTGATTGTTGGAGGGCTTGAGCGAGAGCCAGAAAGTCAGCACGATGAGAAAGCCAGCGAGCGAAATCACCATTCTGCGCGGACGTGTTCTTGCCGCATATACGGCCGCCGCGATGACAACCAGATAAAGGATAGGAGTCAAGAGCGGCAGGTGCGCGAACGAAAGATCAAAGTACAGTGCAGCTGCAGCCCAGAATGTCATGCCGGCAAGCAACAACCAGACGAAGCCGACGCCAAGCCAATGAAGGCCGCGCTTCGTCCGCGATGTTTTGTTGTCGGGGCTCACTGAGCCGACATGGTAGTTGGTCGGAGAAATTTAGTCACGGAACAAGTGCGCATAAGTTGTAATAGTTCGAACTCGACCTTGCGGACAGGATTGGCAAGGCTCCACGTATCGGACACAGACCGGTATCCGAATCGGAATTTGAGTGTAATTGATTCCATAACAATGTCGGCTCCAACGCCCGAGTAGACTTTGGTGGTGCCAACCAACCAAGGCCCGGGAGAAAGGAGCCGAACGATGATCATTATAGGAGCGGATTACCATCCGGGCTTCCAACAAATTGCGTTTGTCGATACCGACACGGGTGAGCTGCAAGAACGGCGACTGGAGCATCGCGAGGGCGCGGAAAAGTTCTATCGAGATCTGGCCGCGCAGGAACTCAAAGTGCGTGTAGGGATGGAAGCGAGCGGGCACGCTCGCTGGTTTGAACGACTGCTGGCGGAGTTGCAGTTTGAGTTGTGGATTGGGGATGCGGCCGAGATCCGCACCAAGCGGGTGCGGAAGCAGAAGACGGATCGCCAGGACGCGCAACTGATCCTGCGCTTGTTGCTGGAAGATCGCTTTCCCCAGGTGTGGGTCCCAAGCTGGGAGAATCGCGATCTACGGCAACTGCTCTGGCATCGTCACCGCATGGTGCAGGCGCGCACGCGGATCATGAACCAACTGCAAGCGGTAGCGCTGAACGAAGGGCTGCGCTGCAAAAAGAAGTTGTGGCGGGACGCGGGACGAGAGCAACTGGAGTCGTTTCGCTTAGCGCCCTGGGCGAGCCGGCGACGGCACGATCTGCTGGAGTTGCTGGACCGGCTGACGCCGACGATTGCCGAGTTGACGCAGGCCATCGAGCAGGAGGCGGAGAAGTGTCCGGCGGCGCAACGCTTGCGGACACATCCTGGAGTGGGGGCACTGACCGCGCTGGCCTTCGTGCTGATCCTGGGCCGAGCGGATCGGTTTGAGTGTGGCAAGCAGATCGCGAGCTACCTCGGTTTGGTGCCGTCGGAAGAGTCCAGCGGACAGCGGCGGCGGTTGGGACACATCACGAAACAAGGCAACTCGCTGTTGCGTTTTCTGCTGGTGGAGGCGGCGCAAGTTACGGTGCGCAGCGATCAAGAATGGCGCCACCGGTATTTTCACCTCGTGCTGCGACGAGGACGGAAGATTGCCAAGGTCGCGATGGCACGGAGACTGGCGGTTCGTCTGTACTGGATGTGGCGCAAGGGATGGGATTACCAGCAGTTGACAAAGTTCGGTTCGCACGCGGGAGAGCCCGGAAATCCCGATGGTGTGCAGTCCAGCACCGAGTAATTGATTGGGCATCCCGCTCCCCTTCACGGGGGAGTTCGAAGTAGTAATCATGATCGAAAGTGTGACCGAAGAGATGGATGGGTCGGACCGAGTTTTCCTGACCTGAATCGACCACGAGCGAGCCTTGGTTGGTAGAGCAAAAGCAAGAGCTTCAAACGAGAGCGGAATGGCGCGCTCTTCAGAGTGCACGGAGCAGTATGCTCAAAAAGTGTTTGACAGCGCCGACATTGTTAGAGACGGGATTTACCGCCAATTGACCTTGAGAGCCCCGCTAGTTTCCCGAGTAATCAACCAGCCGCCCAGCATAGACAAGTAGTCAGCAGTCTTGCCCGACACGCGACAAAAGTTTACCCTTCCCCACAGCCATGGAAGCTCAGAAGGTCGGGCCGCTGATCCAAATCCGAAATGTCACCTGCGTCCTATGCTTGACCGTGTTTGCAATCTTTGAAACGTACTCAGCTCTTGCAACGGCGCTCGATAATTCCCGCAGGTTCCCAGCTTGGGAAGCGAAGGTTGGGTGGGGCTTATTTGTCCTCCCATCTCTCCTGATGATTGGACTCGTCCTCCTGCTCTTTGGCAAGCGATTGACACTTGGCTTCTCTCTCGTTGCATCAAGTGTTCTGCTTTATATGGGCTTTGTGTTCCTTGAATTAGCTCTTGATGGCAAAATCGATCGGACGGACTGGCTCGTCGTTGGCATCTGGGCCACGCTTTGTGCAATCGCGACTGCGGCGGCTTGGCTTCTGAGGCAACGATCAACGCAGCCCTGAGCGATCTGTTTTTACTAAGGTGACGTTATCAGTTAGCACGAGCTTACGCCGTCTGTTGGCCCTTCAGCCATTACGCTCAAAAAACTTGTTACAGCCTGACAGTAGCGACCCCATCCGACAGGGTGGCGTGCAAGGTCAAGTCTTGGCTATCACGCATAAGTCCTTGCCGCCGTCGTTTTTTCGTTCTCGTGTAATTTGTTTTCTGTTTACAATACCTGCCCATGGACTACCTTCTGAAAACTGAGCCGACTGTATACTCCTTCGCGGATCTGGAGCGGGAGAAGACGACGATTTGGGATGGGGTGACGAATCCGGCGGCGGTGAAGCATTTGCGCGAGATGAAGCCGGGAGAGCGGCTGGTGATCTACCACACCGGAGACGAAAAGAGCGCAGTGGGGACGGCGTCGGTGGTGTCGGTGGATGCGAGCGATGCCAGGAATCCGCAGGTGAAGATCAAGGCTGGGAAGGCGATCGCGAAGCCGAGGACGCTCGCGGAAATCAAGGCGCGGGCCGGGTTTGCGGAGTCTCCGCTGGTGAGGCAGGGACGATTGAGCGTGGTGCCGCTGACGGCGGCGCAGTATGCGTGGCTGGTGGGGGAGTAAGCAGTCCCGGGAATGGCGGTCACGTGGTACTAGCGAAACCCTGCCGAGCTTTGCTCGGCTTGGACGGGCGAGGGCGCCCGTCCCCACACAAACACCACTGCTTACGTCCGGACCACCCGCTCGGGGCAATCGGATTCGGGGCAGGCGTAGGTTACGTGATTGCGCTGGCGGTCTAGGCTGACGATAAACATGGGGCGTCCGTGGCGCTCGCAGGTGGGCTGGTTGGGAGTGAGCGCGGGCGGGTTTCCGCGCTTGGGCGTGGTGTAGCCGAGGCGCTCGCCGAAGCAGCGGTGGCAGAACTTGTCGGTGCAGCGAAAGAATTCAATGGAAAAGTCGGCGTTGTAGGGAGCGATTGCGGGCTCCATGGTGCGGTAGTGCTGGTCGCAAAGGGGCAGGATGTCCGTCCGCATGCGAAGCGAGTTTAGCACTTTGAAGGGGGCCAAACGGAATGACGCAGTTGGCGGCGCAGGATCTTGCTCAAGCGCTTAATTTGCGCAGGAACTCCTGCTCGTCCATGTGATACTTGAACTCTTTGCGGCCGTTGATGAAGACTACGGGGACCTCGTCGGTATAGCGGCGACGGATTTCGGCGTCGGAGTCAACGTCGACTTCCCGCCAGGTGAAGCCGCCATGCTTGTGCAGCTTGTCGAGGCTCTCCTTGACGATTTCGCAGAGATGACATCCCTTGCGGGAATAAACCACGACTTCGCGAGGCTTCGTCATTCGAGGAGTTTACCAGTCCCGGTGGGAGGGTTCCAAGACACGGAGGGGCGTAGAATTTCCAGATGACGAAGCGCGTGACGACGATTAAACGAAAGCCGCTTTCTGGAAAAACCGTCCTGGTAACGGGAGCGGCGAAACGACTGGGGCGGGCGATTGCTTTGGCCGCGGCTGAAAACGGCGCGGACGTGGCGATTACTTTTCGCGAGTCGGCGCGCGAGGCGCATGCGGTGGTGGGACAGCTGGCGCAGCATGGCGTGGAGGCGCTGGCGGTGCGCTGCGATGTCACGGATGAGAAGAGCGTCCGGGAAATGGTGAAGGAAGTAGCGAGCGAACTGGGCGGGATCGACGTGCTGGTGAATAACGCCGCGAATTACGAAACCGTAGAGTTTGAGAAGATCACGGTAGCGCAGTGGGATGCGATTTTTGCTTCCAACACGCGCGGACCGTTTCTGGTGTCACGAGAGGCGCTGCCGTATTTGAGAAAGCGCCGAGGTCGGATCGTCAATATGGGTTCTCTGGGCGGGCTGCGGCCCTGGGCGACGCATGCCCACTATTGCTCGTCGAAAGCGGCGGTACACATGCTGACCAAAGTGATGGCGCTGGCGCTGGCGCCGGAGATCGCGGTGAATGCGGTGGCTCCGGGGATGATTGATTTGGGGGAGAAATCAGCGGCGGCGTTCATGAGGAAGATGGTGAAGCAGACGCCCATGCGGCGGAACGGGACGGCGGCGGACATTGTCGCGGCAGTAATGTTTTTTGCCGCGGCCCCGCAGTTTATTACCGGGCAGGTGTTGGCGGTGGATGGCGGGTTGGGACTGTAGGGCGGGATTTGTTTCCTGGCACGGGTTCGCGCATCTCGTATTCACGTATCGTTCGTTTTTGCGAATGGGCCGCTTCGCGTATCTTGCGTTTTCGGGTATCGTTCTGTTTCGACCTTGACCATACTTTATGACACGATCCATTCGGGGTGCGGGCTCCCTTTTCCTGACACTCCTGCTGACTCTCTTCCTGACAATGTTTCTGACGGTTACTCGGGCAGTCGCGCAAGATCGCCCGGAGGATGGCGGTCATGAGCTCCAGGTCTGGACTGGCGGCGGGCGCTCGGTTCCGGGCGGGACCAAGGATACGAGCGTGTGGAACGCGGGAGTTAGCTATGGGTGGATCCTGACGGCCCCGCACGGGCCGGGATTTCTCAGCGGACGATTCGAGCTTGCGGTGGACGCGGTGCCGGCGTTTGTTATATTCCAGCCGGCAAACACCGTGTACGGGGGAGGAGTGAATCCGGTGGGCTTGAAATGGATTTTCGCCACGCGCGGACACCTTGCTCCCTACCTCGAGTTGAGCGGAGGCACGCTGTTTACGACGCGTGAAGTGCCGGCGGGAACTTCGACGATAAACTTCACGTCGGGCGCGGTGTTGGGGCTGTATTTCTTTGGGAAGCATGCGTGGTCGGTGGACGTCCGGTACATGCACATTTCGAATGCCGGGCTGACCGTGCCGAATCCGGGAATCAATACGGTGCAGGTACGATTGGGGTTTGGGAAGTTCTTTGGGAAGAAGTAGCGGGTGCGGGCAGAGGTGTATTTTCACGATGCTCTCGGCGGGCCGGACAGAATTCCTGGACTCGTCCCTGCTGATCGGAAGGTGGTAGGGGTCCTTCGACTTCGTGGGAACCTCACTTCGTGAAGTTCCCACTGCGCTCAGGATGACAATCCTAAGAAGATGACAATCTTAATCAAGATGAAAATCCTAAGAACGAGTTACTGCTGACGAGAAAGCACTGACGACGCGCGCCTGGGTTCGGCCCGTCGTCCGCAGCAGGGGCCGGGCGGAATGGCGGCGCCGTGGGGGCAGGTGCGCGGGTGGTTGAGGAAAGTGCAGATCTTGTCGGTCGCTTCGGGCGAGAGTATGTGCTCGAACTTGCAGGCCTGTTGTTCGATTTCAGTTTCGCTGTCCATGGCGAGGGAATCGGTGAAGAGGCGCTCGGCCAGGCGATGGCGGCGGATGATGTCGGCGGCGCGCTGGTGTCCTCGCGGCGTGAGTTCGACGATTAAGGATCCGTCGCCGATGGAAAAGCCGGCAGGCTTCAGTGCGTCGTGGCAGGGATTGACGAAGGGCTTGTGATCGTGTGCTTCAGGTGGGTGCGGGCGCGTGGTCACCAGATCTATGGCGGCCATTTTTTCCACGGCGAGGGATACGGGCAGAGCGCCGTGGACTTCCATCCGGCCAATCTCGGCGATTTGGCCGTTCTCTTCCAGGGCAAATAATTCTTCCAGCACTTCGTCGAACTGCTCCTCGTCGGCCATGGCAAAAACTTCCTGGGCGGCGATTTTTCCGTGATGCAATTCGATACGGCGATCAGCTAGACGCGCGACCACGGGATCGTGCGTCACCATGACGATGGTGCGTCCCTGCTGGTGGAGCTCGCGGAGCAGGCGCAGAACGATTTCTTCGTTGACCGCGTCGAGGTTGCCGGTGGGCTCGTCGGCGAGCACGATCTTGGGATCGTTGATGAGGGCGCGGGCGATGCAGACGCGCTGCTGCTCGCCTCCGGAAAGCTGCGAGGGCAGGTGGCCGGCGCGGTCCCCCAGGCCGACGCGTTCAAGGGCTTCGAGCGCTTCCTTTTCGTCGGTCATGCTGTGGAAGTACTGGGCGAGCATGACGTTCTCGATCGCGGTGAGATACGGAATCATGTGGAATTGCTGGAAGACGAAGCCGATGGTCTCCGCTCGGACATGGTTGAGGTCGGAGGCGCTGAGGTTGGCGACGTTTTGTCCGTCAAGCCAGATTTCGCCGCTGGTGGGGCGGTCGAGGCATCCGATGAGATTGACCATGGTGCTCTTGCCGGAGCCGGAGGGGCCCATCATGGCGACCCACTCGCCGGGCTCGATCGAGAGAGAGATGTTGTCGAGCGCTTTAATGAGGCTGAGGCCGCCATTATTTTCTTCCGCTCTGGCGGGATAACTCTTGGTTACGTTCTTGAGTTGGATCATGCTATTTTCTCCAGCTTCTACTCTCCCCTCAAAATAATAGCGGGTTGCACGCGACGCAGCAGTTCGATGGGCAGGATCGCCGAGATAAGGGCTACGGCAACGCTGCCGGCGAGCACGTACGGGAAAACGCTGAAACGCGGCACGACGGGCGCGTGGAAATTGACGCGTCCGATCCAGGCGGCTACGCCGATGCCGATGAAGAAGCCGAGAATCGCGCCGACTACGCCCAGGGCCGCGGCTTCAGCGGCGAAGAATCCGTTGATCAAACGTTCGGAAGCGCCCAGGGCTTTCATGATGGCGAAGTCGCGGCGGCGGTCGAAGACCCATCCAATCAGAGTGGCGAGGACGCAGAGCGCGGAAGTAAGCACGACCAGGGTGGCGGAAGCGTAGAGCGTGGCGCGCGTTTTGTTCAGCACGTTGGCTTCGCCTTCCATGATCTGGCGGACGGGGCGAATGTCGGCGGTGGGCAGAAGCTGCGTGAGCTGGCGAATCGACGCTTCAACTTCGGAGGCGGTTCCGGTGGCGGCGACTTCGATGGTGGAGGGCGTGACGCCGGTCCAGCTCTGAAATTCGGATTGATCGAGATAGATGCGGCTGTCTTCGCCGGCGCCGGTCTGAAGCATTCCGGCGGGAGCGAGTTGGATCGCTTTGCCCTGAAAAGTGAGTTCGAAGGGCTGGCGATTGGGGCCGATCTTAGGGCTAAGTACGGTGGCGGCACGCATGCCGACGAGGGCTTCGTTTGGCGCGTTGGGCCAATGGCTCACCTTCCACCAGTGGTTCAACTGGCGGGCGCGGGCAAAGTCGGTGCCGACGACGACTACGGATTGTCCGGCGGTGGTGCGGGCGACGGCATACGCGAAAGGAACCGCCAGCGTTTTTAAGCCAAGAACAGATTCGACTTTGGCCAGTGCGTCGGCGGGCAGGGACGACTGACCATCTTTCGCAACATCTTTAGCAACTATGACTACATTGGCGCCATAATTTCGGAACTCGGTGCGGAGCTTGGCTTGCACGTCGACGTAGAGGTTCATCATCGCGGTGGCCACGGCGGCGGCCACGATCATCGCCAGTAGCGCGGAGGCGGCGCGTCTGCGACGGAGGACGGCGGCGCGGAGAAGCATGCGCGCGAACATGGAGGTATGCGGCGCGTGCGCACGGCGATCGGCGACTTGCTGAGGAGTCAGGAGCGTGCCGGGAGTGTTGCTCGTCGTCATCTTTATCCTTCACCTCGCATCTTTATCCTTCACCTCGCAGGGCGAACACGGGATCGAACTTGACGGCGCGGCGGATGGCGGCGGCGCTGCCGGCGAAGGTCACAAAGACGGCGATAGTCATGATGATCGGGAAGAGCACGGGCTCAATAGAAATCTGCGAGTTGAAAATCGACCGGCCGATCTGGCGGGCGAGCAGCGCCCCGGCAGAAAATCCTGCAATGCCGCCGCCGAGCGCGAGCAGCAGCGCTTCCGCAAAGAAGATCGCAGAGACGGCGAGATTGCCCGCGCCGAGGGCTTTCATCAGGCCGACTTCGACGCGGCGCTCGTAGATGGCGGTGGCCATGGCAGCAGAAACAGCGAGCGCGGATGCGAAAAGAGCGGCGAGCGTAATCAGCAGCATGAGTCCTTTGATGCGCGAGAGCACCGTGCCTTCGTTTTGCGCAACCTGGCGGATCTGCTCCGCGTGTGAATGCGGAATGACTTCCTGTAACTGGTAGGCAATCGACTCCACGTAAGGCGAGCAATACCAGCGGTCGTAGACCTCGGGAGTCATCGTCTTGGGGTCGCGCGCGGAGAGCGCATCCGGGGGCTTGGTCAGAGCGCTGACGTAGACGCGGCGCACGGCGCCGGGTTTGCCGAGAATTTGCTGCGCCAGGGCGAGCGGCGCGACGATCTGGTCGTCTTCGGCGCCGCCGGTCGAGAGGATGCCGGAGATGGTGAGTGGGCGGCCGTCGACTTCCAGTGTGTCGCCGGGTTTCTTGGCGAGCTTTGCTGCCAGGCGTTCGCCTACCAGGATGTCTTGAGAGTTGTCATCCGGCCAGCCGCAAGCCGCTGGCGAGTCTTCGACTCGCCCTGGACGGGCGAGGCGCCCGTCCCCACACTTGCTTTCGCCTTCTACTTTCCACCAGGGGTTCGTGATCTTCACGCCGGTGGTGAAGTCGTCTTTCCCGAAGCGGAGCGCCTTGTTGAAGTAGGTGCCGACCAGGGTGACATCCTGAGAGCTGCGAGCTGAGAGCTGAGAGCTTCCGACTTTCACGGTGACAGGCAACATGGGTGAGAAGCCGACAATGTTGTGGTGCCAGAAGGTGCCGCGAATTTTCGGGAGGTCCGCTTCGTTAAGGAATGCGCCGTCGCTTGGGGGTTTCAGGTTGACGCCGCCGACTTCCACGTCGAGTGTGTCTTCCTGCGGAGTCACGACTAAGTTCGCGCCGTAGCTGCGCAGTTCGCGGTTGATTTTGTCGCCGATGTCGGTGGCTACGGCGATCATCGCGGTCGCCACCGCTACGCCGAGCGTGATCGCGATGCCCGCGAGCAGCTTGCGTCGCGCTTGACGGCGAAACGATTCGTAGACGATACGAGGGAACATTATTTCGGCTCGAAGTAGTGTCTGCCCGCCGCGACGTCGGCTTCCGAGACAATGACCGCGTCGTCGGTGACCTGCGCCTTCAACGGAATCGGATTGCAGCCGCCGGGCAGGCCAATCGACTGCGGGTTCATTTGGGCGGCGCAGTTCTTGCAGATCACTCCCTGTTTGTTCTTGTAGAAGCCGACCGGGCCGCAGATTTCGCAGGCGTCGAAAAGCGTGGCGACTTTTCCATCGGGCTTCTGGTAAAGCCAGAAACGGACTTCGACGCCGCCTTCCTTCGCTTCGAAGCGGTGCAGTTCGCCGTCGGAAACCTCCTTCACCGGAATGGACACTTTGCCGTTGACAAAGGTCACTTCAGCGGCGGGCGAGAGCGCGCTGGCGCTCTTCTCGTAGATGAAGCTGGCGGTGACCATCACGATGAAGGCGAACGAGAAGACGTAAACCGAGGCCATCCAGAGACGTTCGCGGCGCACGGTCCACAGGGCTTTGCGGCGGGCGGCGCCGGGCGGCGGCAACTCCACCGTTTGGCGGCTCTTCATTTCAAACAGCACCATCAGCGCGGCCAGCGCCAGAATGGTGATGAAGAAGAAGAAATCGTTGCGAACGATGGGGCCGATGATGGCCATTTCCTGGCGGGAAGAGGGAAGTACTCCGTTCTCGGAAAGCTCGTGCAGGCCGGAGATCACCAGTTGCCCGGCCACCAGGAAAAGAATCGCGGTGGTGACCTTGAAGAATTTCTGCAGATTGATCTTGACGCTGCCTTTGACGAACATCACGCCGAACAGAATGGCGACGACAATTCCCAGGACGGTGCCGATGAAGCTCATCAGCTCGCTTGAGTTCAGGGTGACAGCGGAGAGGATCAGAACGGTTTCGACGCCCTCGCGCATGACCATGAGAAAGACGAAGAGGAAAAGGCCGATCCATGCGTCGCCACGGGCGAACAAGCCGACCTTCGTTTCGATCTGGCCTTTGAGCCTGCGACCGGTCTTCATCATGAACACGATCATGGTGACGACGAAGACGGCAGCGACCAGCATGACCCAGCCTTCGAAGATGTCCTCATTCAGCTTGAAGTGGGAAACCACGATAGCCACGCCGATCGATCCGGCAAAGGCGGCGGCGAGGGCGGCATAGACCGATTTGCGCAGATCATTGCGGCCGATCTTGGCCAGATAGGCCAGGGTAATGCCCACGATGAGAGCGGCTTCGACGCCTTCGCGGAGGGTGATGATGAATGCCTGGAGCATAGTTTAGGGACCGTTCCTAGTTGAAAATGAATTTCAATTTCAATATCAATAGGATACGGTGTCGCGCGGGAGTCGGTCAACGCAGTGAATCACCTATTGCTGTGATTTGCGTCACAGGGGAAACAAGCTCTCAGCTCTCGGCTCTCAGCTCTCAGGAGGCGACTTTAGCTCCCTCTAGAACGCTCTTTGTCAGGCCATTCAGGATTCGCCCCAGCTCTTTCGTTCTCTCTTCCATTCTTCGGAATACGATGGGTTCGAGATAGTGCAGTTCTTGTGCTATGAACAATTGGGTTTCGAGTTCTAGCAGGGAACCCCGAGCGCGATAAAGAAACTGTGCAAATTCTTTGCGCGAGTAGCGGTCCTTTGCCTTCGGCGATGTTGCTGGCGACCGATACGGCTGCTCGTCGCATTTGAGAGGTCAGGCCATAAATCTCATCCTTTGGAAACTTATGGGTAGCTCTATAGATCTCAAGTGCCAGATCCGTCGCTTTACGCCACGCGATCAGGTCTCTGTAACCGTCTGCCATGCCATTCCTCAGCGACGACTGTGATCCCTTTGGAGTAGTTCCTGCAGTGACACTTGTCACCCAGAGTTTTGGTCGGTTTTCCTCTCTTGAGAGCTGAGAGCTGAGAGCTGAGAGCTGAGAGCTGAGAGCTGAGAGCTGAGAGCCGAGAGCCGAGAGCTGAGAGCTCAAATAATGCGCAGAAACTTGCGTGCCTGCTCCAGTTCCGGAAACAATTTCTCCTCCGCCAGAAATTCCCGCGAGTGCACGCATCTCCGGCTGCCGCGCAGTTTGACCGGGTGCTTCAGGTGCAGCATCTCGTGGAACAGGATGTATTCGACGGCGTAGCGGGGCACGCGTGGGTGGTCGAAGACGCGGCTGATGACTATGGCGTTGTGCGCCGGGTCGTAGTGGCCGAGGCTGCTGCGGGCGTGGTTCCGGCTCCAGGTGAGTTGCGGGCGTCCCATGAGTCCGTGGAAGAAGCGGCGGTTGAGATCGTCGAAGATTTCTTCCAGATGATAGCAATGGCCACGGGCCGAGTGGATGTGCTTGCGTCCGCGCATCTGGCGGACGAGCCGCGCTTTGGCGGCAACATCGTGGCCGGCGACATAGCGGCGATAACGGGAGCTGTGGATGCGATCGACCGGCTGGCGATAGAGCTTGGCCAGCAGGATGTGGGCGATCGAATGCAGCACGGCTTCGGGAGCGCCTTCGAGCAGGTCGGAGAGGCGGATATAAAGCCTTCCCTGGCGGAGTCGAATGGTGTTGTTGATGGCGACGAAAGGATAGAAACGAACATCCATAGGCGGCATGGGCGGCGCGGGCGTGCGGGGCCGGAGTTCGCAATAGGCCTCATGAAAAATTTCGGCGAGCTTTGGGGACACGTTGAGGGAAGAGTAGCAGAGGCAGCCGTCAGCCGTCAGCTATCAGCCATCAGCCGTCAGCCATCAGCCGTCAGTAAACAACAGGGTGGCGCTTTTCGCGGTCCACATGGAGTTTCGTCCTATTTCTTCTTTTTGTGCTTCATGTATTCCTCAACTTCGGCAACGGTTTTGCGATGGTCGTCGGTGCTGGAGTCTACGGTATCGAGGGCGTCGGTCAGCAGGAATTCGTACTGTTTTGCTTCGGCGGCATCGGTGTTCGCGGTGTTCTTGAGGGCACGTAACTTAGACTGAAATTCGGTGTCGGCTTCGATGATGACTTTCAGTGGCCTGCGTATGTCATCCTTGCGGCCGACGTACATGTCGATGTTGTCGTTGAGTTCGTCGTAGACGGCGAGGAAATCTTCGAGCATGTCGTGGGTTTTGCGGGCGCGCTCGGTGGTCTTAGGATCGCTGCGCATTTGCTCAAGCTTGGTCATGCGATCCCGGGAAAACGTCACGTAAAGCTTTAAGCGCTCTTCGGGGTAGAGCATGGTGTCGCGGAGTTGGTCGATCTCCAGCGGATTGAGCGGGTCGCGACGGCGCTGGGCCCAAAGCGGCGAGCCGACGAGCGAGCCGAGCGCGAACAGCAGCGCCAGGCTGAGTGCGGTGCGCCGGCGCCACTGCCCGTGCGAATGCGAATGGAAGCCCGGCCTCATTTCTTCTGTTCCTCCTTCTCTTCTTTGGCGAACATTTCCTTGAGCAGGGTGGTGCGGATGTCTTCGAGGCGATCGATGGCCTGTTGGACCGGGGGCTGGTCTTCGAAGGCGAGAGTGCGTTTGATGTCACGCAGCTTAGCCGCCATTTTTCGAACATTGATCTCGACATCCTTGAGGCGCTTCCTGGTTTGCGTGACGGTGTCGCGAGCTTTCTC
Source organism: uncultured Acidobacteriaceae bacterium (assembly GCA_963779995.1). GTDB lineage: Bacteria > Acidobacteriota > Terriglobia > Terriglobales > Acidobacteriaceae > Acidiflorens. The sequence goes on from CAVZZY010000012.1 coordinate 29,692, forward strand.
GGAGTAGGTCACGATGTCGTCAACGGCGGCGCGGGCCTGGTCGGCCCGGCCATCGCTGTAGAGCTTGTCGGCAATGCGGAGCTGATACTGTGCGATGCGGATGGCGAGATCGGCGCGGTCCGCGGGCCGCGCGCTTGCGAAGCGTGCTTTGAGTTCGTCGGCGGTTTCGTCCTTGGCCGCGCCGTAGGAGCAGGCGAGGGCAAGAATGGCGATAACGGCAAGCACATAAAAGGCAGCGCGGCGCATGGCGGTCAACGCTTCTTCGGTTCAATAGCGATCAGGCGATGGGTGGCCTGCCACTCCTGATCAGGATACTTCCCGTTGGCAACATCCAGAAAGTGATGATAATCGACGGCGGCGTGTTTGTAGTCGCGCAAGTGGTCATACGCGGAGGCCCGAAGAAAAAAACAGAGTGGCGGCATCTCCGCATTTAACATGTTGCGACCATTGAGAGCTCGGATCGTGAGGTCGTAGTTCTTGTTCTCGTTGGCGGCGAAGGCCAGGTCGACATAGACCTCGGGCCAATCGCGCTTCAGCCGGACCGCTGCCAGAAACTCCTGTTGCGCTTCCGGGAATTTCTTCTGAAGGAGCAGAGCCCTTCCCAGCCCGCGATGCAATTCCGCGTCTTTCGGCTGGGCCGCGACCAGAGCGCGATAGGCGCTTTCCGCGAGATCGTTCTTTCCGGCACTTGCATAAAGGTCGGCGAGATCATGCTGCGCGTCGGAGTCCGCCGGGGCGAGTTTCAGCGCGGTCTGGATTTCCGCGATGGCGTCGTCTTTCTTGCCCTGCGCGGCGAGTACGCGCCCCAGTTGGAGATGAATGCCGGCGTCATCGGGGCGCTCGGCGGCCAGCCGGCGCAGCAGGGGCTCGGCTTCGCCGAGCCGGCCCGACTTCATATAGATGTTGGTGAGGCCGATGGCGGCTTCCGTGGTCTGTGGATCATGGTTGTGCGGAGCGTGGTTGTGAGGATCCGTGGAGCGCGCATCGAGCGCCAGCACTTGTTTGTATTCGGCTTCGGCGTCCGAAAATTCTTTTTGCCGCTCGTGCAGCAGACCGGCAGAGAGATGGGGTTCGGGATCTTTCGGCGTGAGCTCGGAAGCTTTGTGGTAAGCCTGGAGAGCGTCGTCCGGCTTCTTATTTTCCTGCAGATGGGCGAGCGCGAGCCAGGCGCGGGCTTGGCCTTCTTCCGTGTGGTCTCCTGCAGAATGATCGGTGGGTTTGAGCGTTGTGGCGGCGCGCAGGAATTGCTCGGCCTCGGGATTATTGGCGCGCGCGAGCATCAGGCCAAGGTTCAGATTGGATTCAAAAACGTCGGGCTTGGCGGCGACCGACTTGCGATACGCGGCAATGGATTCGTCGGCGCGACCAAGGCGGTTGAGAACGAATCCGAGATCAAACCATGCCTGATAATTATTGGGATCTTTGTCGAGCGCCTTTTTCAGCAGTGTTTCCGCGCCCGCAAAATCGTTTTTCTGGATGGCATCTTCGGCCTGCGCGATTTCCGGGGGTGTGTCATCGATGCGCTCTTTGTAATGGCGGACGGTGGTGTGGGTCTGGGCGAGCGCGACGGCGGTTAGGACGATGAACAGAATCGCGTTGGTGAGCATGCGGCTCATGTGTGGTCAGGCCGGCTTTCCGCAATTGATCATCCACGGCGTGCCGAACTGGTCAACGAGCATGCCGAAACGCCGCGCCCAGAAGGTTTCCTGGACCGGCATTCGCACTGCACCGTTCTCTGCCAGAGCCTTGAAAATGCGATCCGCTTCCGCCTCAGCGCCGATGTGGAGCAACACGTAGAAGCCCTGCGGTTTCAGATAACTCTCCGGTGGCACATCGGCGCCCGTCAATTGGTGGTCGCTCAGGGCGAACGCAGCATGAATGATCTTCCCGCGCCAGGCGGGCGGCATTTGTTCTGCCATTGGCGAATCCCCGTACGTCATCATCGTGACGATTTTGCCGCCCAGGCAGTTCTCGTAGAACTTAAAGGCCGCCTCGCATTCCCCGTTGAATGCCAGATGCGGATTCAATTGCATCGTTCCCTCCTTGGCGCGCGCCGTTGCCGTTCAAGATTTGCTTCAGGTACTGTCCGGTGTAAGAGTTCTCGAGCTCAGCGATCGCTTCGGGCGGGCCCGACCCGACTAGCTTCCCACCGCGATCTCCGCCTTCGGGACCGAGATCGATGACCCAGTCGGCGGTTTTGATGACTTCGAGATTGTGCTCGATTACGACAATGGAGCCTCCCGCATCGATCAGACGGCGAAAAGCGGAGAGTAGTTTGCTGACGTCGTCGAAGTGCAGGCCGGTGGTGGGCTCGTCGAAAATGTAAAGCATACGGCGCTTGCGTTTGCGCCCGTCACCGCCCTCCGCGAGGCGGCTTACCGGGCGAGTTCCGGGTTGAAGGTGCGCGGCCAGTTTCATCCGCTGCGCTTCGCCTCCGGAGAGCGTGGTGGCCGACTGCCCGAGACGAAGGTAGCCGAGGCCGACTTCGTCGAGCACGCGCAATTTTTCCGTAAGCCGGGGAACGTCGGCGAAAAACTTGAGAGCTTCGCGAATGGTCAGGTTCAAAACTTCGTGAATGTTCTTGCCTTTGTAGTGAATTTCGAGCACCTGCGGCTTGTAGCGCGTGCCCTTACATTCGTCGCAGATCAGCTCGACGTCAGCCAGAAACTGCATCTCGACAGTGACGGTGCCGTCACCCTGGCAGTTTTCGCAGCGGCCGCCGGGCACATTAAAAGAAAAATTCCCGGCAGGGAAGCCGCGCTTCCTGGCTTCCGGCAGCGAAGCGAATAGTTCGCGGATGATGTCGAAAGCCTTGATATAAGTGACCGGGTTCGAGCGCGGAGTGCGGCCGATGGGCGATTGATCGACCAGGACGACCTCGTCGAGAAACTCGTCACCTTCAATGCTGTCGCACAAAATGGCGCCGCTGCCATTGCTCTGCCGCTTGGCCACGGCCAACGCCTGATAGAGAACGTCATGGAGCAACGAAGACTTTCCCGAGCCTGAGACACCGGTAATCGCCACCAGCATGCCAAGCGGAATTTCAAGATCAATGTGTTTCAGGTTGTGCGCGCGGGCGCCGGTGATGCGGAGTTTATGCGACCCCGGTTGGCGTCGTCGCGGCGGAATCTGGATGCGAAGTTCGTTGGCGAGGTAACGGCCGGTGAGCGAGTGCGGCATCTTGATGATCTCGCTGTAAGTGCCCGCACCGACGACTTTCCCGCCATTTTCTCCGGCGCCCGGGCCGAGGTCGAGAATGCGGTCGGCGGCGCGCATGATGTCGGGGTCGTGCTCGACCACGAGAATCGTGTTTCCCAGGTCGCGCAGGTCATGCAGGATCTTGATGAGCCGGTGCGTATCGCGGCTGTGCAGGCCGATGGAAGGCTCGTCGAGCACGTACAGAGTGCCGACCAGACGCGAACCGAGAGAAGTCGCGAGCTGAATGCGCTGCGCCTCACCGCCCGACAGCGTGGACGCGAGACGGTCAAGCGTCAGGTATTCGAGGCCGACTTCGTTGAGAAAACGCAGGCGTTCCCGAAGTTCGATCAGCAGCTTGTCGGCAATCGCAGCTTGCTGAGTGGAGAGCGCAAGTTGACCGAAGAAGCGGGCTGCTTCTTCAACCGTCATACTGCACACCTGGCAGATATTCTTGCCATCGATTTTTACCTGGCGCGCTTCCGCGCGCAGGCGAGTGCCGCCGCAAGCGGAGCAAAGCGAGTATCCGCGATAGCGACTGAGAAAAACGCGGACGTGCAGCTTGTACTTCTTGCGCTCGAGATGCTGAAAGAAGCCACGGACGCCGGCAAAACCGCGGCCACCTTCAACCACCAGTTTCTGGTGCTCGGCGTCGAGTTCATGCCAGGGCACGTCCAGCGGAATTTCTGCCTGGCGCGCGAAGCGTTTGAACTCGGTGAACAGCGGCCTGTACTTAGGTTTCGTCCAGGGCTCGATTGCACCCTCGTTCAAGGTCTTGCTCTTGTCGGGGATGACAAGGTCGAGATCGATGTCGATGGTGTTGCCGAAGCCCTGACAACGTGGACAGGCGCCATAAGGGTTGTTGAAGGAAAACAGGCGCGGCTCAGGCTCTTCGTAGCGGCTGCCGTCGTTCTTGCACTCGAAGCGCTGAGAAAAGCGCAGCCGCTGAGGAGTTTCGCCTTCACCGTCGCCATCCCCACTCCCACTGCCATTCCCACTCCGACGCGCGGTTTCGAAGATAACCTCGCCCGCTTCGCGATAACCGATCTCGATGGCATCGACAATGCGGGAGCGCTGGTCGGCGGAGACGACGAGACGATCCACTAAGCCAAAGACGGGTTCGGAAAAGTCAACGTCGAGCAGCGATTCCGGGGTCGAGAACTCGAAGACGTGGCCGTTTTGAAAAAGCCGGTTGAAGCCGCGTTTGCGCAGATCGAAAAGGCGCGTCTTGATCGCGTCGGAAATTGCGTCGGAGGGCAGATTCGACCCGTCCGGCTTTTTCTTCCCGCGAGACTTCCTGGAGCCCTTGTCTTCCGCAGTCGGCGCCGCAGGCCCCCCAGGCCGCTCAGGAATGTAGGGCTGAATCGGAAAGAACACATTCAACCGCGTGCCCTCGCCCAGAGCGAGCAGGCGGTCCGCGACTTCGTCCACCGTATCTTTTTTCACTTCCTGGCCGCATTGCAGGCAGTACGTGCGTCCGATGCGGGCGAAGAGCAGGCGCAGGTAATCGAAGATCTCGGTGGCAGTGGCGACGGTGGAGCGCGGATTGCGAGTGGAATTCTTCTGCTTGATGGCCACCGCGGGCGCGATACCGTCGATCAGATCGACGTCGGGCTTCTCAATCCGCTCCAGAAACTGGCGAGCGTATGCGGACAGCGACTCGACATAACGGCGCTGGCCCTCGGCGTAGATGGTATCGAAGGCAAGCGACGATTTGCCGGAACCGGAGACGCCGGTAACGACAGTCAGAGTGTTGTGCTCAATCTCAAAATCAATGTTCTTGAGGTTATGAACCCGGGCCCCGCGAACCACAATGCTATCTGTCGACATCTTCCCCTGGCACTACAGACGGATCAAAACGCGCAACCGAATCTTTCTATTATAACGTCTGACGCCAAAGCGAATTCAGTAACTTGCTGATTCCACGAATTGCCAGAAACGCGAAATTCGTAACTTTCCACCATTTTAGGTATGGCTTAGAGAGGGGCTCGAAAACGGCCTTCTCGCCTGGCCGAAAAAGGGCCGCTATGCGGTTCTTTTCTCGCCATCGGCAACCTTGTTGTCCATCCGACGTTTTTCGAGTTTTACGACGAACGATGACGCGTACTCGGGCCGCTGGCCGTGGGTCACCAGCCCGAAACTTATCATCGAAACTTACCCTGCACCTGTTCTTTGTAAAATGCGCGGTTTACACTGAGGATCTGATCCGCAATGGAGAAGTATCGTTCCGCTTCGGCATCGTTTCCCATTTGGTGGTAGCAACGGCCCAAATTGTAGTATCCGTGTCCGTAAATCGGGAGCATCGCAACTACCTGCCTTAGCAGAGGCAATGCGTCGGCTGGACGACCTTGATTCAGATAAGCAGTAGCAAGGTTGTCCTTCATAATGGGATTCTCGGGAGCCGTTTCAACTGCGCGGCGAAACAGCGAAATATCGTCCTGCCAAATGCGCAGATTCGATTCGGTTCCTGCCCAAAGAGCTAATGCAAGCGCTGGAACTGCAATGACAACAGGGAGAGTAAATTCGACTCTAGAAAGCCATACTGCTGCCATTAGCGCCAAGCCGACTGACGGAAGATACAAATAGCGATCCTGAGCAATGTCCAACGGAAACAGACTCCGAAAGGCAAGTGCCGGGGCGAGCGCGATTGCGAACCAAGCTGCCCCCAGACGGGTATTTCCAGAGAAACGGCGAATGGCCCAAGTTAGACTCCCAGCCGCAACAATCAGCAATAACAGCGGCCAAACCGCTGTTTCTATGGGAACTCGTAGGATGCACTCAGATGTACGGGCCAGAGCAGATGAAGGCAGTAGACTGCGAGCACGCGCGGCCAAGTCAAAATCATGTCGCCCATACTCATACTGGGAGGCATTCCGTTGCCTAGCTGCCCGACGGCATTTACGCGCAATGCGATACAGAGCAGCGCAGGAAGCAGGTAGGGCGCAGCCCCAGTCACTGCGCCCTTGAAGCTCGACCTCGTCCATTCGTAAGCGAATATGAGCGCTGGCGCGACCATTCCCGTCTCCTTGGTCAACATAGCCAAGGCCGCAAAGAGGCATGAGACGATGCTGACAGGTCCTTTGCGTCCTGCGTAGAAATAGACGCTAAGCACTACAAAAACTGTGAGCAGCGGTTCGGAAACAGATGAAACCCAAGCGACTGCCTCGGCTTGCACGGGGTGTATTGCAAAAAGTCCGGCCCCCAATATGGCACCTTGGAACTCGCCGGTGAGGCGCCGAATTAACATGAAAACGGAGAGAGTCGCCCCCAAGTGTGCCAGAATCGATGCCAAATGCCAGATGTTGCTCGGAGGCCCCATCATCGCGTAAGCCAATCGTAACCAAATCAGAAATGCAGGACGGTAGTAGAGGCTCTGGTCTTTGCTTGACAAATGGGACCAGAGGCCAGTCGTAAAATATTCTGGAACATAGCTCCAGGCTGCTAGACGCGGATTGCGGACGATTTGTTCGGTGTCGTCATAGACTAGCGAGTAACGCAGGGTTGGCACGAATACCAGAAATACAAACCCAAGCAGGGCCGCTACTAGCCAAAGTCTTCGGGATTTGACACTCCAGATGTGCTCCCCGGTAAGTTTGGCTTCGTGTGAACAAAAAATACACTTGCCCATGTGAGAAGCGTAGCAGACTCGGCTCACAGCCGCGATTATAAGAGTGGTTTATAAAGCGGAATGGGCCGGAAGGCATGCTGGCTGGTGGAGAGCCGGGCGCCCCGCCCGGCGGCCGCTGGAGAGACTCAGATTGGCCTGGCTACGCGTAGAGGAACGGCCGGCTTCCGCTGGTTCTCCAGAAGTAGGCAAGGATGATCACACTTGCGATCGCGGCGTACGCGCACCACAGCGAGGTGAACGCGTAGCGCTTGATCTCCATTACAACCAGCAGAATCGCCAGGTTCGCCGCGCCGAAGATTACCATCATCCTGATCTTCGAGAAAAACAGCGAGCCACACGTTGCAATCACATAGAGGAACGCAACGACTGTATTGTTCGTCGCTTGATTGATGTACACGATACTGTTTCCCTTGACGTACAGCTGCAGCGGGTACGCCGTCAACGCCCACAAAATATATAGCGTGGTTGCTCCGCCGAGCACCAGGAACGGCAGCATCCGCCTGCGGCTCTTCGCGGTTGGCTCGAAGAGCAGCACGCTCAGCGGCAGCAGAAAAGGGAGAAGCCCCTGCGCATAAAGCATGAACGCCGCGCCCATGTCGTGTGCGACCGCAGGCGAGAGAATCCCATCCAATCCCAGCCAGACGAATCCCTCGATGAACTGATGAATGGCGAATAGCGTGGGCAGTTGTGAAAAGCAGTTCGCGCCTGTGCTTCACCTTCGTCAGGGTAACGACGCCCACAGCGCCCAGAACTCCGCTGCCAACAAAGTTCGCTGTTGCTGAAAAGCACACGGCTCGTTTTCTCCGCTGGAAGGATTGCACCGATCATCGCGGAAGTCAAAGATTGCGTCGGCCTTACGACGAGAACATCTGCGTCAGACGAGTGATGCGCAGCAGTTCCATCACGCGCGGGGTCATGTTGGCGAATTCAAGGATGCATAGGCCCTGGTTGATGGCGGACACCTTGAGGCCAACCAGCGCTCCGAGGCCCGAACTATCCAGACGGGAGCGGCTCACTGCGCCGCGAACGAGAACAATATAAGGATGTAGATCCACAAGCCCGTCATGCAATGCCAATACCATGACGTAATGTCGACGACGATGCGGCGGGTTTCAACCGGACGATGCAGCACAGACGCGACATTGGCGAACATAAGGGCAAGTATTCCACCGGCCAGATGAAGGCCGTGCATCGCAGTGAGAATGTAAACGAAGGAACTGCTGGTGCCGCCGGCGAGGTGAAAACCGGCGGCGGAAAGCTTGCTCCAAACGAAAAGTTGCCCGGCAAGAAACAATAGACCAAGCACGGTGGTCAGGGCGAGCCAGGGGAAGCGCCGCTCGTCGCCCAGCGAGATGCCTGGAATCGATTGCACCGGGGCGAGCGCGGCTTCGCGCGTGATTTCACGCCGCGCCAGCTCGATCGTGATGCTGCTGACGACAAGGACGGCAGTGTTGGCCAACAACAACGTCCAGGGCAATCGGACCGGAACCCAGGTCTGGATGTAACTCGCGTTGCTGAGATCAAGACTCAGGAATCCACGCCGGATAAGGTAGACAGCCGTGAAAGAAATGAAGAGCATGACGATGGGCGTCATGGCGACGGCCAGTCCCATCCGCGCCCGGCGCAAGCGCTCGCCATAATTAGGAATAAGGTCAGGCATGCTGTCGTCGCCGTCGCGCCCGCGGCCGTCGTCACCTCCGCCGGTGTGCGGCGGGCCGTTGTGGCCGGAGGGACGCGTCGAAAAGGGCGTCAGTCGCGGCATGTCCAACGCTCGCTTCGCCGACCGGAGTTAGAATCGCAGAGCATGTCGTCCTCTTGTGATAACGAACGCGAGCGCTGGAACCAGAAATATCGGGAAGCGTCCGGCACAGAGACATGGACGGTCCCCGATCCCTTCCTCGAGCGGGCGTTTTCCGAACATATCCTGCCGCTGTTTCCGCATGGAGGAAGCGCGCTCGACCTCGCGGGAGGAGCGGGACGGCACACGATCTGGCTGGCGAAACAGGGTTGGGAAGTTACGCTCATTGATATCTCCGAAACCGGAGTCGAACAGGCACGGCAGAATGCCGGACGGCTCGCGTCCCACGTTCATTTTGTAGTAGATGATCTCACTCACTTCAAGGCTTCGCAAACCAAGTTCGATGCAAGGTTCGAAGTGGTGATGGCGTTTTTCTATCTGGAGCGAGCGATCTTTTCGGAGATAGTGAAGGCGGTGCGGCCGGGCGGACTGCTCGTCTACAAGACGCTCACGTTGGCGCAGTTGAAACTGCCGGACGGCCCGAAGGATCCGGCGCACTTGCTGGAGCCGGGCGAACTCTTGCAACTGGCGGACGGGTTGCGCGTATTGCATTACCGCGAAGAGGTGGCGGGGAAGGCGACGGCGGAATTGGTAGCGAGAAAGGGAATCTGAGCGAAGCCATCAGGACCACCAGCAAATGGAGTTCAAGATGAAGAGTTGAAGGGAGGAAACGTCATTTCCAACAGAACCGGGCAAGAAGGAGTAGCATCGAAGTGTCTCCTCTAGCATTCCTCCGCCGCGCCCTAGGGTGACGGTTCCTTGCGAAATCAGACGCGCTTCGTTGCGCAAGGAGCCATTATGGCCAGCAAAGCGCGGTCGTCTGCACGGTCATCTCAAAATCCACCTTACACTGACGGTGACGGAAACCAAATTCACAATGAGATCCTGCTCGGCATGCCACGCCAAGAACGCGAAATGCTGTTCTCAAAATTGGAATTTGTACGGTTGAAGACTCACCACGTATTGCATGAACCCGGCGACACTTTGAAATCCGCATATTTCTGCGACACCGGCCTGGTTTCGATTCTGAGCGTTTTCCCAGATGGAAAGAGTGTGGAAGTAGGACTGGTGGGCAAGGAAGGCTTCGTCGGTTTGCCGTTGGTTGCTGGCTTTCGCACCGCTTCTACTCGGGCGATCGCACAAATTGAAGCTACGGCCTTCCGCGTGGATGGCGAAACTCTGATGGTAATCCTCCATCAGTGCCCCAAACTGGAGCGGCAGTTGCAGCAGTTTTCGCAAGTCTCGGCAATGCAGGTGACACAGGTTGCAGCTTGCAACCGGCTCCATGAAGTGAACGAGAGATTGGCGAGATGGTTGTTGATGAGCGCCGACCGCATTGGATCAAATTCGGTGCCCCTGACGCAAGAATTTCTGGCCCAGATGCTGGGAACTCGTCGCTCCAGTGTGACCGTGGCGGCTGGAATGTTGGAAAAAGCGGGCTTGATCACGCATAGCCGTGGTGATGTGGAGATCATCAACCGGCCAAGGCTGGAAGAAGCGTCCTGCGAGTGCTACGGAATCATGCAGCGGCAGTTAGAGAAGTGGCGGGACGATTCGGACTAGTTCCAGGAGGCTGGTGCCCGGAACAGGACTTGAACCTGCACTCCTTGCGGAACACGGTCCTAAGCCGTGCGCGTCTGCCAATTCCGCCATCCGGGCATCGTGCTTCATTGTAACTCCGCGGGCTGAGGTTTCGTGATCGCCGCCTCCGCACTGGGTTCTATCCTTCGTTAGTCCGCGGTTTTCCAGTCTCTGCGCGGCACGGCGGCCGTGCCCTCCCCAAAATACATCAGAACGCAGCGGCGGCGGACAAACTCCGCCTTCGGCGCTACACTAACTTTTTGCTTGGTGCAAGAAAAGGTGGGGATTCGCCGCTGAAAAAGGAGATTCCTTTTGACTGTTGACACGAATGAGCATCCCTTCATCGATCGTGACCATCAACTCCCGGCTCACGGTTCGGAATCTCACCGACGCAGAGTGATGTGGATCATCATATGGATTCTGTTGTTGCTCGTTGTAGTGATTGCAGCCGTGCTGGTATGGCACCACTACGAGGCCGCGAAAAAACCCAAGCCCGCGCCGCCGAAGATCACGATCACTACCGCGACGGCTAAAACAGGTAGCATCGGCGTTTACCTGGACGCCATCGGTACGGTCACTCCGGTCTATACCGATTCGATTACCAGCCAGGTGAATGGCTTGGTCGTCGCCGTGCACTATACGGAGGGGCAGCTGGTAAGCAAGGGCGATCCGCTGATTGACATCGACGCGCGTCCCTACCGCGCGAATCTTTTGCAGGCGCAAGGCGCGCTCGAGCGAGACGAGAACGTGCTGGCCCAAGCCCGCATGGACCTGGAGCGCTACCGTGACGCGTGGGCGCGCAATGCGATTGCAAAGCAAATTCTGGATGACCAGGAAAAGCTTGTCCTGCAGGATGAGGGCACGGTAAAAAACGACCAGGGAACGGTGCAATATGACCAGGTGCAGGTCGAGTTCTGCCATATCACCGCGCCCATTACAGGCCGCGTGGGCTTGCGGCTGGTGGATCCAGGCAACGTGGTGCAGTCGGCGGGAACCGTAACCTTGGCCGTCATCACGCAGGTGTCGCCCATCACCGTCATTTTCACATTACCGGAAGACAGTCTAGGCCCAGTGCAGGCTCAACTGAAAAAGAAGGCTAAGCTCACCGTCGATGCCTTCGATCGCGCTGCGCAAACGAAAATCGCAAGCGGGGTGCTGCTGACGCTCGACAACCAGATTGACACTACGACGGGGACGGTCAAGGGACGAGCCATCTTCGACAATAAGAATGATGCGCTTTTCCCCAACCAGTTTGTTAACACGCGGCTGCTGGTGAATACGTTGCAGGGGGTGACGCTGATTCCAGCATCCGCCATTCAACAAAATGGCCAAGCATCGTTTGTGTATGTGATTCAAAACGATATCGCGCAGATGCGCAGCATAAAGCCGGGAGTTACAGACGGCGGTATGACGCAGGTTGACGGCATCAATCCTGGAGACGTTGTCGCCAACAGCAGCTTCGACAAGTTGCAGAACAACACCGCGGTCGTCATTTCGAACAAAGTTTCGAATAAGCCCGCCGCAGCCGCCACGACTGGGAGCAGCGCCCCGTGAGTCCATCTCGCCCGTTTATCTTGCGGCCGGTTGCGACCTCTTTGCTGATGGCCGCAATCCTCCTGGTTGGTCTTGTTGGCTATACCCAACTGCCGGTCTCCGCATTGCCGGAAGTGGATTATCCGACTATTCAGGTGCTCACGTTTTATCCGGGAGCAAGCCCGACGGTGATGGCGACCACAGTGACGGCGCCACTGGAGCGCCAATTCGGCGAACTGCAGGGTTTGAGCCAGATGACCTCCAGCAGTTCCGGCGGATGTTCCGTCATTGTGCTGCAGTTCAACCTCACTCTGAATATTGATGTAGCAGAGGAAGAGGTGCAGTCTGCCATCAACGCGTCGCAGAGTCTTTTGCCGTCCATTCTGCCCGCGCCGCCGACCTACAGCAAAACGAATCCAGCCGATGCCCCCGTGCTCACCCTGGCCATTACGTCAAGCTCCATGCCGCTTTCTCAGGTAGAGGACCTGGTTGATACGCGCCTTGCGCCTAAGATCTCGCAGCTCAGCGGGGTCGGACTTGTGACCATCAGCGGCGGCCAAAAGCCCGCTGTTCGCATTCAAGCCAACCCTACGGCTCTGTCATCCTATGGCATCGACCTCGAGGACCTGCGCGCTGCACTGGCCCAAGCCAGCGTGAACGCGGCCAAAGGGAACTTCGACGGGCCGCGCCAGAATTACCAGATCGACGCCAACGATCAACTGGTCACCAGCGACGACTATCGGAAAGTTGTAGTCGCGTACCGCAACGGAGCGCCGGTGATGCTGCCCGATGTAGCCGGCATCGTGAATGGCGTAGAGAACAATAATCTGTCGGCGTGGATGAACCAGACCCCTGCGGTCATCGTGAACGTGCAACGCCAGCCTGGGGCGAACACCATCAGCGTGGTCAAGAGCATCAAGCAACTCATGCCGCAACTTGAGGCCAACCTGCCCACGGGAATTCAGGTAACCACGCTTACCGATCTCACCACCGCCATCGAGGCATCGGTTTCCGACGTTGAGTTCGAGTTGCTGTTGACGGTCGGACTGGTTGTGCTCGTCATCTTCCTCTTTCTGCGCAGTCTCTACGCCACCATTATCCCGAGCGTGGCTGTGCCGCTGTCACTGATCGGCACTTTCGCGGCCATGTACATCCTGGGTTACAGCCTCGATAACTTATCGCTGATGGCACTGACCATCTCCACCGGCTTCGTGGTGGACGATGCCATCGTGATGATCGAAAACATCGCGCGCTACATCGAGGCGGGCGATCCACCCATGGAAGCAGCGCTCAAGGGTGCGGAGCAAATTGGCTTCACCATTCTCTCGCTGACCGTGTCCCTCATTGCGGTGCTGATTCCACTCTTATTCATGGGTGACGTGGTGGGGCGGCTGTTCCGCGAGTTCGCCGTGACCCTGGCCGTCACCATCATCGTTTCGGCGGTGGTTTCCCTTACGCTCACCCCCATGATGAGTGCGAGAATCTTGCGGCACAGGCCACAGGAGCAGCAGGGGCGCATCTATCAAGCGACAGAGCGTGCTTTCGAGGGAATGATCGCGTTCTATGGCCGGACGCTGAAGTTTGTTCTTGGCTACCAAACGACGACGCTGTTGGTCGCGGTGGCCACACTGCTGCTCACGGTTTTCCTTTACATCATCATCCCCAAGGGATTTTTCCCGGTGCAGGACACGGGGGTCATCCAGGGCATATCGCAGGCGCCGCAGACGATTGGCTCAAAGGCCATGGCAAAGAAGCAACTGGAACTAGCAAAGGCGGTTCTGGATGACCCGGCGGTGGAAAGCCTGTCGTCGTTTATCGGCGCCGATGGTACGAATACGACGACCAATAGCGGCAGGATGTCGATCAATCTGAAGCCGCTCGACCAGCGCAAGATCAGTGCGTCAGACCTGATCCGCAGGCTCAACTCCAGAGTGAACCGGGTTCAGGGAATCCAGCTGTTTATGGAACCGGTGCAGAACATTACCGTGGATGACCGGGTCAGCCGCACGCAATACCAGTACACGCTCGAAGACCCCGATGCGAACGAACTCAGTGACTGGACCAATCGTTTCGTCGACCGCCTCAAGCAGCTGCCGGAACTGGAGGATGTCGCCACCGACCAGCAAACGGGAGGGCTGGCTGTATCTCTGGTGATCGACCGGGTCACCGCCTCGCGACTGGGTATCGCGCCCACGACCATCGATAACACGCTCTATGACGCCTTCGGTCAGCGGCAGATCAGCACCATGTATACGCAGGTGAATCAGTACCATGTTGTTCTCGAGAGTCAGCCGCAGTTTCAGCTGGACCCCGACAAGCTGAACCATATCTACATCCAGTCGAATGCGTCTGCCGGAGCAAGCGGTGCCGGAGCCGCTTCCTCATTCGCTTCGTCCGGGTCATCCTCCGCGGGGTCGAATGCGCAGACGGCTTCAGCACGGTACACTCCAGCGGCCAATACCCTTGCTCCTCCTCTGAACGCGCTTTCTCCGAGCGCCTCCTCGGCGTCGAACACCGGAGCAAACTCCGCCGGCGCCACCAGTTCGGCCACCAGCAATGCCGTGCCGCTGAGCGCTTTCGCGCACTTCGAGAAGACGACCGAGGCGCTCTCCATTAACCACCAGGGCCAATTCCCGGCCATCACCGTATCGTTCAATCTCGCGCCGAATGCCGCTCTCGGCGAGGCCATTACAGCAGTCGACAAAGTGCAGAAGGACATGCACATGCCTCCCAGCCTGCAGGCCGGCTTTCAAGGTACGGCGGCATCATTCACGAATTCACTATCCAATGAGCCGTTGCTCATTCTGGCCGCGCTGGTCACGGTGTACATCGTGCTGGGAGTTCTGTACGAGAGCTTCATCCACCCGATTACGATTCTGTCCACGCTGCCGTCAGCGGGCGTGGGCGCTTTCCTCGCGCTGATTCTCTTTCGCCAGGATTTGAGCGTGGTCGCGATCATCGGCATCGTGCTGCTGATTGGCATCGTGAAAAAGAACGGCATTATGATGGTCGACTTCGCGCTCGAAGGCGAGCGCAAGCACGGAAAGAACGCGACGGATGCAATTTACGAGGCCTGTCTGCTCCGCTTCCGCCCCATTATGATGACCACGATGGCCGCGCTGCTGGCGGGCCTGCCGCTGGCGCTCGGCACTGGTTTCGGTTCCGAGTTGCGCCGGCCGCTGGGCATCGCCATGGTCGGCGGACTACTGCTAAGCCAGGCGCTCACGCTTTACACCACGCCCGTCATCTACATCTTTTTTGACAATCTGGCGCAGCGCTTTGCGAAAAAATCGAGCCAGCCATCGAAACCGCCGGAGACCGGAGGCGGAGAACTGGCAGGGCCGGCATGAACATCTCTGCACCCTTCATTCAGCGTCCAGTAGCGACGACGCTGCTCACGGTGGCGGTTGCCCTTGCCGGGGCGATTGCGTTTGAGGTGCTGCCCGTGTCGCCGCTGCCGCAAGTCGACTTCCCGACTATTTCAGTCAGTGGCAGCTTGCCGGGAGCCAGCGCCAGCATTATGGCGTCGTCCGTCGCCACTCCTTTGGAGCGGCAGTTCGGCCATATTGCAGGGGTGACGGAGATGACCTCCGCCAGTTCGCTCGGCAGCACATCGATCACCATTCAGTTTGACCTCAGCCGCGACATTGACGGCGCGGCGCGCGACGTGGAGGCCGCCATCAATGCCGCGCGAACCTATCTGCCTTCCAACCTGCCGGGCAATCCGACTTATCGCAAGGTCAATCCCGCCGATTCGCCGATCCTGATCCTCGGCCTTACATCTGACAAATACGGTCCCGATAAGTTGTATGACGAAGCCTCCACCGTCATACAGCAGAAGTTGTCGCAGATACAGGGCGTAGGGCAGGTGAGTGTTGGAGGTGGCGCGTTGCCGTCGGTGCGGGTGGACGCAAATCCCACACAATTGGCCGGCTACGGACTTACCCTCGCGAATTTGCAGTCCGTGCTGAGCCTGCAGAACGCCGACTTGGCCAAAGGCCAAATCACCGATGGCGTGGTGACCGCGGACATCCTGGCCAACGACCAGATCTCGCACGCGGAAGACTACAAGCCGCTAATCGTCGGTTATAAGAACGGCGCAGCAGTCCGCCTGTCCGATGTCGCGGAGGTGACGGACTCTGTGGCTAACGTCCGCGCTGCGGGCTATCTGAACGGCAAGCGCGCGGTTACGATCATCATCTTCCGCCAGCCCGGCGCCAACATCATTAACACAGTCGATCGCATCCGCGCGCAACTACCGTCTATCCAGGCAACCATCCCGCTCGGTATCGATACCACCATCGTGCTGGACCGCACCACCACCATCCGCGCCTCGGTCAGTGACGTGGAGAGGACGCTGCTCATTTCCATCGGCCTGGTCATTCTCGTGGTGTTTGTCTTCCTGCGCAACGGCCGCGCCACGCTCATTCCCGCGGTCGCGGTGCCGGTCTCGCTGGTTGGTACCTTCGCTGTGATGTATCTGTTCGGATATAGCCTGGATAACCTCTCGCTGATGGCCATGACGATTGCCACTGGATTTGTGGTCGATGATGCCATCGTGGTGATGGAAAATATCGCGCGCCATCTGGAAAACGGCATGGAGCCCTTTGCCGCGGCGTTGAAGGGCGCGCAAGAAATCGGCTTCACCGTTTTCACCATCAGCATTTCGCTGATTGCCGTGTTTATCCCCCTGCTCATGATGGGCGGAATCGTTGGCCGCCTCTTCCGCGAGTTTGCCGTCACTCTTTCGACCGCTGTTTTCGTGTCCATGGTCATCTCTCTGACCACAACGCCGATGATGTGCGCCTACCTGTTGAAAAACGAGCGCGCGGAAAAGCATGGCCGCATCTACATGGCGACCGAAAAGTTTTTTGACGGCGTGCTGTCCGTGTATCGCGTCAGCCTGCATTGGGTGCTCGACCATCCCACCCTGACGCTGATCGTGCTTTTCATCACCATAGCGCTCAATGTGGTGCTGATCGTCGAGATACCCAAGGGCTTTTTCCCGCAGCAGGACACGGGCGCGATTTCCGGCGGAGTACAAGGGCCACAGGATTCGTCCTTCGCTGCCATGAATGATTCCATTCAACAGATCATCGGAGTGATCAAGAATGACCCTGCGGTCGCGAACGTGATTGGGTTCACTGGCGGCAATAGCGCGACCAATAGCGGCTCCATTTACATTGCTCTCAAGCCGCTTGCGGAACGCAAGGTCAGTGCCGCTCAGATCATCAACCGCCTGCGCCCCCAATTGAACCGGCTGCCGGTGGCTTCCGCGTTCCTCCAGGCCGCGCAAGATTTGCGTATCGGCGGACGCTCCAGTAATGCGATGTATCAGTACACTCTCCAATCTGACAACGTACAGGACCTTTCGAAGTGGGGACCGGTCCTGCTGAATGAGATGAAGCACCTGCCCGGCCTGCAGGACGTGAACTCAGACCAGCAGAATGGCGGCCTTGAAGAGCTGATGAACTATGATCGCGTCACCGCGGCCAAGCTCGGCCTTACCGCGCAGTCGCTGGACTCGGAGTTATACAGCGCATTCGGCCAATCCCAGGTCTCCATCATTTACACCGAGTTAAATCAGTATTACGTGGTGCTGGAAGTCGCTCCAGGGTATTGGCAAAGCCCGGAGGGACTGAAAGACATCTATCTTCAGTCTTCGGGCGGCAATATTCCGCTGCTCGCGGTGGCCAAGGGCCAAGCCAACACCACCCCACTGGCCATCAACCATACCGGTTTATTCCCCTCGGTCACCGTGTCCTTTAACCTGGCGTCGAATAAGTCTTTGAGCGATGCCACGTTGGCCATCACCCAGATGCAAAAGCGGCTCGGCACACCGTCCACGATTCAAGGCTTTTTTGCCGGTATGCTCTTGGCCTATCAGCAGTCTCTCGGCACCGAACCCCTGCTGATTCTGACGGCGTTTTTGGCGGTGTACATCGTCCTCGGCATTTTGTATGAAAGCCTGGTCCATCCCCTGACGATCATCTCCACGCTGCCATCGGCCAGCGTAGGCGCGATGCTCGCATTGCTGCTCTTTGGACAGGATCTGAACGTCATCTCCATCATTGGCATTGTGCTGCTGATCGGAATCGTAAAAAAGAACGCCATCATGATGATCGATTTCGCTCTCCAGGCAGAGCGCCAGGAGGGGAAGAACACGACCGACGCAATTTTTGAAGCGTGTATGTTGCGCTTCCGCCCCATCCTGATGACGACCATGGCTGCATTATTGGGCGCGCTGCCGTTGGCGCTGGGGACGGGCACTGGATATGAGCTCCGCCGGCCCCTGGGCATCACGATTGTGGGTGGGCTGATCTTGAGCCAGTTGCTCACGCTCTATACCACCCCGGTCGTCTATTTGGCGTTCGACCGCCTGCGGCTAAGGATGCAGGGAAGAGAACATGACATCATTCTCCAAGGGGCTGGGCCGGCTCCCAGCGCTGCAGATTAATTCGGCAGGCAAGAAATCTCGCGCGCAGGAATCCTAAATCGCGTCTATGTCATCTATCATTCTAGTAGGGGCTCGGGCGATGAAAGTGCACAGGAGGTTCAAGAATATGAACATTTTCGGACGTGCCGCAGGGTTCTCAAGGTTTCGATCAGGCCGACAGATTTTGGCTTCCCTGTTGTCGTTGGCGCTATTATTCGCGACTATGCCTCAGAGCCTGTCGGCTCAAGACGCGCCAGCACCGGACACGCAGGCGCAGGCGCCGGCGCCGCCCTACGCGCAACAGACTCCCGAGGAGTTGCAGCGGTTGGTCGCGCCGATTGCGCTGTATCCGGACTCGCTGGTGGCGCAGATCCTGGCGGCGTCCACATTTCCCGAGGAAGTGGTCGAAGCCGACCGATGGGTGCAGGAGCATCCCGATTTGAAGGGCGAGGCTTTGGGTAAAGCGGTGGACGAGCAACCCTGGGACCCGAGCGTCAAGGCGCTCACGGCATTTCCATCCGTGCTGGGAAATATGGATAAGAACCTCTCCTGGACGTCAACTCTTGGCGACGCTTATTACAATCAGCAACCCGATGTCATGGACGCGGTACAGGTGATGCGCCATAAAGCGCAGCAAGCCGGCGCTCTCAAGAACCCGCAGCACGAAGTCATTAAGGAGGAAGGCCCGGATATTGATATTGAGCCTGCCGACCCGGATGTGGTTTATGTCCCGGCGTACGATCCGTGGCTGATTTACGGATATCCCATAGACGCATGGCCCGGTTGGTATCCGTATCCCGGAATCTGGTTTGGCGGCCCGTATCTTTCGTTCGGGCTCGGCTTCGGAATCGGTTGGTTCGGAGGTTTTGGCTGGGGCTGGGGTCATTGGGGATTCAATTGGGGCGGCCGATACGCCATGTTTGGCGGCGGCAGGTACTTCTCCGGGAGCAGAACGTTTTATAACCGAAACGCCTTTTACCGCGGCGGAGGCGTACGCGGCGGAGGCGTACGCGGCGGAGCGTATGGTGCGCGCGGTGGAGCTGTTGGTGCGCGCGGCGGGGTCGCAGCTGCCCGGCCTTTCAACGGAAACCGGCAAGCGGCTCGAGGCTACGCTCAACCCCACGGCCAGAGCGGGACACGCTCAGGCGCCTTCAGTGGCTATGGGCAGGGCGGACAGGCGAGGAGCTTCTCGTCACGCGGTAGCGCCAGCTTCGGTGGCGGGGGAGCGCGTGGGGGCGGCGGGTTTCACGGCGGCGGAGGCGGGCATGGCGGCGGAGGCGGGCATCGGTAATCGAAGTTTCGTTATGTTCCAGGTAGTTTGAAAATTTGGAGAGAAGCCATATGCGGCGAATGAAGGTGAACTTCGACAAATTTCATTGGGCCAATCTTCCGAAAGTAGCCGTGGTCGCTATTCTTTTGGCGGTGTGTTTTCCCGCCCGTTCCACGGCGCAGCAACCGGGCCAGAAGACGTTTTCATCGGCGGAAGAGGCGAGCCACGCACTGGTCACGGCAATGCAGAGTAACGACGAAAAGGTCTTGCTCGAAATCCTCGGACCAGACGGAAAGCAAATCGTCTCGTCGGGAGACGAAACTGAGGACACCAACAACCGCGCTAATTTCGTAAAGAGATATGAGCAAATGCACCGTCTGGTGAAAGAACCGGATGGAACCGTTACCTTGTATATCGGCCCGCATAATTGGCCCACACCCATACCGCTCGTGAACAAGGGCCATTCGTGGTATTTCGACACCGAGGCGGGCAAAAAAGAAATTTTGTACCGGCGAATTGGCCGGAATGAACTATCGGCGATCCGCGTTTGCCAGGAACTGGTGGCGGCGCAAAAGGAATACTCCGCGCAGCACAAGGAGTACGCCCAGAAAATCTTCAGTGATGAAGGGCAGCATGATGGCCTCTATTGGAAAGCGGCGGCGGGCGAACCGCAGAGCCCCATCGGACCGCTGGTGGCAGCGGCCGTTGCCAAGGGTTTTAGCAAAAGCTTAGAGGGCCCTCCGACTCCTTATCGCGGCTACTATTTTCACATCCTCGTGCGTCAGGGAAAGAATGGCCCAGGCGGCGCGAAGAGCTACATCGTGAATGGCAAGATGACCGAGGGCTTCGCTTTCGTAGCTTATCCCGCGGAATACCGGTCGTCCGGTGTGATGACATTTATTGTTGACCAGGATGGGGTCGTCTATGAGAAGGATCTCGGCAAGAAGACCGAAGTTGTTGCCAAGGCCTTGACGGAATACAACCCCAATCCCACTTGGAAGAAGGCTGAAGAGCAGCAGCAAGAGACTGCCAGCGAGCAGAAACCCAAGTAAAGGGCATTCTGTAGCTGAGACTTAGCGCGGGCTAATCTCCCCGCGTAAAAGAGCGCCGCCTCCGCCTGACGCCGCTATCGTTTACCGGGCTTTGTTTCCAGGGCCTCGGCTGCGGAAAGCTTCCGATCTCGGTGTGGCTCGGTGCGCAAGGCACCCGAGTTCAGTTCGCAAGCTTCCTCGATCGCTGCACCACAAGTTGGACAAGGCACGGATTGTATCTGCTTGAGTGTAAGATCCCTGGTCTTCACAACCTTATGATGCAGCGCTGCACAGCTGGGCAATGTTCAATATTGCTCACTTTCGATAATTAGCAAGCGGCAGGTTCGTCGAATCCGCCAGGGTTCCTTACAATTTCCCGCAGGAGTGCGCAAACTTCTTTGTGAATGCGAATCTGCCATGGCCGGCTGTGGTTTTCGGATATGTACGCTGTTCCGGAAAATGGTAAAATGCAAGAAAGCTCCCTAGGCCTCAGTGATCACTTCAAAAGCGGCCAACGATTATCACTTCAAAACCGGCCAACGGGATTGGCCGTCCAGGACTGAGAATGTTCTATCCTGCCGCCTCCTGTGGTGGCAAGTCGGTTTTGGTGCGCCAGCTTCGCGGGCCGCACTTGAGCACGTGACCGTGGTGCAGTAAACGGTCGAGCATGGCGCTCACGGCGGCCGCGTCTCCCAGCAGTTTGCCCCAGTCTTCCACTGGGCGGTTTGAGGTCAGCATGGTGCTGGCCCGCTCGTAGCGGCGCATGATGATTTCCAGCAGTTCTTCGGCGGCGGTGAGCGGCAGCTTGCGCATGCCGAGATCGTCGAGGATGAGCAGGGGCACGGTGACCAGGAAGTCCATGTGCTCTTTGCGGGTGCCGTCGAGCGTGGCTTCGGCGAGATCATCGAGCAAGGCGTGGGTCTCGCGATAGAGCACGCGGTATCCCTGTTGGATGGCGGCTTGGCCGATGGCTTGTGCCAGGTGACTCTTGCCGGTGCCGGGTGGGCCGAGAAACAGGGCATCTTCGTGGCGCGAGATGAAGGTGCCGGTGGAGAGGTCGAAGACCAGGCTGCGATTCATCTTCTTGTTGAAAGCGAAGTCGAAGTTGTCGAGAGTCTTCTGGGAGTCGCGGAACTGAGCTTGCTTTTTCCGCCGCTCCAGCAGGCGCTCACCACGCAAGGCGAGTTCGTCGGAGACCAGGCACGACAGCAGGTCGATGGGGGCGAGCGGTTCGGTTTGGGCCTGGCGCAGACGGGCCTCCAGCACGGCGGCCATTCCACCCAGGCGAAGTTGTTTGAGCGCACGATCGAGTTCGATCAGATTCATTCTTCTATCTCCTTGGTTCTGTAGTTAATAAAATCGCGGTACTGGACTAACTCGCGGATCAGGGGATCGACTTGCTGCAAACTGAGTGGGGCTTGGGGGCAGCGTTCCAGATAGCGGCGGACGAAGCGGTATTCCTGCACTCCCATGTCGAGCGCAGCGGCGCAGGCTTCATCGACCGCCGCGGTGCCGTACTTCTTGGCTAGGGAGAGAACGCCGAGAATGCGGCGCACACCGACCTCGCCTTGCTGGTGGTGGATGGCATCGCAGAGCGCACCGATGTGCGACCCAGCACGACCGGCTCGCCACAGCAGTTGCGAAGTGCGCAGTGGGGTTCGCTTGGGGTGGTCCTCTTCTTTAATGCGATACCAACCGCGCTTCTGGCGCACGTGTTCGCGCAGCAGTTGCCCGGTTTTAGGATCGAGCAGACGAACATACAGCTCATCCCATTGCACGCGCAGCACCCGCCCGATCCAGCCTGGCGGAGCGCCGTAGTAGGCGGCTTCGACTTCGACGCAACCATCGAGATGCACGATGCGCTCGCCGTACTGGTAATAGCGGAACGGCTCCAGCGGCAGCGGTAACAATGTGGGTTTCTCTTCGGCAAACATGGCGGCGACCTGCCGTTTGGTGGTGCCGTGGATGCGCGTGTCGGCCCAGCGTTGCTCCCAGTGATCGAGATGAGCTTGGGCTTCTTCCAGAGTCTCGAAGCGCAAGCCTTTCAGCGGTGTTTTCTGGGCGTGCCCGACGCCGGATTCGACTTTGCCTTTGCGGTCAGGATCTTGAATGCGGCAAGGCATGGCGACTGCGCCGTAGTGCGCCAGCACGTCGCGATAAAGAGGATTGAGAGTGGGATCGTAAATGTCGGGGACGAGCACGCCCTCGCGTAGATTGTCGAGCACGACGATGCGCGTGGCGCCGCCCAGCCGGCGAAAGGCTCGTTCGTGCAACTCGGCCCAGATGCGCGAACTGGAGCGGAAGGTCAGCAGGCGAACGGATTTGCGGCTGCAGCCCAGCGTCATCACGAACAGCCGAGTGCGCCGGTACTTACGGCTCTCGGGATCACGCACCATGGGGCCAGTGCCGTAATCAACTTGTGCCTCCTGGCCGGGCGCGGTGACAATCACGACGCGGGCTTCGGGGGTTTGCGTTCCGCGCCGCTTGCGCACGAAGCGTTGCACGCTTTGGTAGCTGCTGGCGAAGCCGTACTCGGAAACTAAGTCCTGCCAGATGGCCATGGCATTGCGGCCGCGGCTGAGCCCCAAGTCGATGGCTTCCCGGTAGGGCTCGCAGGCGCTGGGGCCGGTGACCACTTCAGAGTCGGTGATCACCTGGTTCTCGTTGGCCGGTTTTGAAGTTGTTTTTGATCTTCCCTTAGGGGAAGGGTTTTCGGGGTTGGGGCTGGGGTTGCAGGCATCGGGAATCACCGCAATGGCCGGTTTTGCCGCACCAAAGTCGGTGATCACTTCGTTGGCCGGTTTTGGTTCGCACCGCCCCCAGCCACTGGGCAGACGCACCGCAATCCCCGCCGCTTTCAGGTAGGCGCTGGCGGTTTCGCGGCGGATCTTAGTCGCTTGCTGGATGCGCCGCAGCGACCAGCCCAGCCGTCCCAGAGCTAAAACTTGTTGTTTCTTCTCTTCGTTCAAGACATTGGCCATGCCCACGGAGCCTACAAGCCTCCGCGGGATTCAATGTCCCGGACGTTACTCTCGTTGGCCGGTTTTCAGGTGATAATCACTGGCCGGTTTTGGGTGATCGCTGAGG
>CAVZZY010000013.1:0-225271 GCA_963779995.1 uncultured Acidobacteriaceae bacterium
GATTTACACAGTTAGCATGGAAGAAAAAGTGTGTAGGTACTGCATCCATAAATTCCGACCTTCTAGGTACCACCCGGATCAAAAAGTCTGCAGCTCAGGAGATTGTCAGCGTCGCCGCCGCACAGACTACCATCGGAAAAAGCTCGTTGAAGATCCCGTTTATCGAGAGCAATGCCGCGACAGTCAGCAAAAGTGGCGCGAGAAAAACCCTCACTATATGAAGCGCTATTGGGCAGACCGGCGAGCCGGTGACCGTCTTAATGCTAAGAAATTGCACTTAACATCTGAACTGAACCAGCTCTTGAAATTGGCAAAGAACAACTCGGCTGTCGATCTTCGGTCGCTGGATGCAAGTATTTGGCTTGTCTCTCCAGATGGGTTATATGAAAAGAACAACCTTGCTTCCGCCAAAATCATTATCGTGCTTGGGATTCCGTGCTCCTCAGCCTAGGGTCAGGCAGTAAAGAACATCTCTTTGAACCTGGTTTGCCGTTCGTCATATAACTACTAATGTCTGGAGAATCCAGCATTGGGCGTTAAGGCGGTCCCCTGCAAGGTGACCAAGCCGGCCAGCGGTCCGCAAGAGCGGCAGTGACTCTTAGGGTCGCCCCGGTTCCCATCGCGTGAAATCCGCACTTCAGACGACTGCCAGCAATGGAAGAAACGGGACGACAGCAGGCTTCATCATGTCAATCCGGTACTGGCGCGACCCGCGTCGTGGAATACGTCCGCATGTCGACAGAACACCAACAGTACTCTACCGACAACCAAAGGAAAGTCATCCAGCAATACGCTGAGGGCCGAGGCATGACCATCGCGCGGACCTACACAGATGCCGGCAAGAGCGGCCTTCGAATTGACGGTCGAGATGCTCTGAAAAAGTTGATCCATGATGTAGAGAATGGCCAAGCTGACTTCAACGCAATTCTTGTCTACGATGTCAGCCGTTGGGGACGCTTCCAGGATGCGGACGAGAGCGCCTATTACGAGTACATTTGCCGACGCGCAAAGATCGATGTGCACTATTGCGCTGAGCAATTTGAGAATGACGGCAGCCCCATTTCAACAATCGTTAAGGGCGTGAAGCGGGCCATGGCTGGTGAGTACAGCCGCGAGCTTTCCGCCAAGGTTTTTATCGGGCAATGTCGCCTTATCGAACTCGGATTTCGCCAGGGTGGCTCGCCAGGGTTTGGGTTTCGGCGGATGCTGCGTGACGTGAGCGGCCAACACAAGGGAGTGCTCAACCGGGGAGAGCAAAAGAGCATACAGACAGACCGCGTCATTCTCGTTCCAGGGCCGCCCGAGGAAGTGGAGATCGTTCGTTGGATGTACCGCATGTTCGTGGAAGAAAGAATGCTCGAATCGAGACTCGCCAAGATGTTGAACGAACGTGGCATAACCACAGATTTGGGGCGGGCCTGGACTCAAGGCACGATTCACCAGATCTTGACGAACGAGAAGTACGTTGGCAACAACATCTACAACAGAATGTCCTTCAAGCTGAAGAAAAAGCGCGTTCTAAACCCGCCTGAGATGTGGATTCGTAGCGATGCGGCATTCGAGTCCATTGTTCCAGCAGACCTGTTCACAAGGGCGCAGACCATCATTCGCGAACGCAGTCGCAAATACACCAATGACGAACTACTGGACCAACTTCGCAGGTTGCTGGAGCGCACGGGCCGTCTCTCTGGTCTTCTGATCGACGAGACTGACGGCATGGCGTCCAGTACGGTCTATCGCAGCCGGTTTAGCAGCCTGATCCGGGCATACGGGTTGATCGGGTACGCTCCCGAACGCGACTACGAGTTCATCGAAACAAACCGTCAACTGCGCCTGATGTATCCGAAGATCATTGCTGATGTCATTGACAATATTCGCCAACTCGGAGGCGCTGTGAGTAGTGACCCCACCAGTGATTTGTTGGTGGTGAATGATGAATTCACCGCAGCTGTCGTTATCGCCCGATGCCGCCAAAGAGACTCAGGAGCGTTTCGATGGTTAATTCGCATCGATGCCGGTTTGAACCCAGACATCACCGTTGCAGTCCGAATGGCCGCCGACAACCAGAGCCCGCTCGACTACTATCTCCTGCCAAGTCTCGACATGACCTTTGAAAAGCTATTGCTCGCCGAAGACAACGCGGTAAGTTTGGATACATATCGTTTTGTCACCCTCGATTTCTTTTTCGGCATGGCCGAGCGCGCACAGATACCGGGGGCCGCATGAACGATACCGCTCCGACCGTTCAGATGATCCCCATAGATCAAATAAATGTCCTCAATCCGCGAAGCCGGAACAAGGTGGCTTTCCAAGGCATCGTGGCCAATATTTCTAGCCTCGGTCTCAAGAGGCCCATTACCGTCGCTCGTCGGATCGAGCCCATAGATGGTAAACCATACGATCTGGTGTGCGGCCAAGGTCGCCTTGAGGCCTTCATGGCCCTCGGCCAAGTTGAGATTCCCGCAATTGTGAAGGAAGCATCGAGGGAGGAATGTTTCTTAATGAGCCTGGTAGAAAACATTGCTAGGCGCCAAATCCGTCCACTGGAGTTGCTCCGGGAGATCGACAGCCTGAAGTCGCGAGGTTACAACACAACTGAGATTGCCAAAAAAATCGATGTGGCGAAGAGCTATGTTGTGGGAATCGCACATCTGTTGAAAAACGGCGAAGAACGTCTTCTTCATGCCGTCGACAAAGGCCGGATACCGTTGTCGGTGGCGATGCAGATCGCGAATGCGGACGAGGACGGCATTCAGCGAGCCCTCTGCCAGGCCTACGAAGATCAGACTCTACGGGGCCGCAAACTGCTCACCGTTCGCCGCATCATAGAACTGCGCAAAGCTAACGGCAAACGTGCGACCCCAGGTGTCCGACGTAGAAATAACGGCTTGCAGTCAGCAGAGTCGCTGGTTCGTGTTTATCGTCAAGAAGCCGACCGACAAAAGCTCCTGGTGAAGAAGTCGCAGCTGACGGAGCACCGGTTGCTGTTCATCGTATCCGCGCTAAGAAATCTCTTCCGTGATGAGAACTTCATCACGTTGTTGCGTGCTGAAGGACTGGAGTCGCTACCCGCTCACCTTGCAGAAAGGATTCAGATCGCCGAAAGGGCTTGAATATGACTAAGCAGGTTTCCATCGCGTTTAATCCCCAGGGGGTGGTGGTGCCGATCACAAACATCTTGCCGCTCAAGCAAGTAAACCCTGTCATGCGGTCCAGCCAAAAGTACCAGCAAGTCCTTTCTTCCGTGCGCGAAGTCGGCATCATTGAGCCCCTGATCGTGTTCCCACACAACGGCCAGTCAGACACGTATTTATTGCTGGATGGCCACGTGCGGCTTGAGGTCCTGAGGCAGATCGGCGAAACTCATGCGCGCTGCCTAATCGCGACTGACGATGAAACCTACACATACAATCGGCGTGTAAACCGGATGGCCACAATTCAGGAACACAATATGATCCTGAAAGCGATTCGGCACGGCGTCTCGGAAGAACGGATCGCCAAGGTGCTGAAAGTGGATGTGGCTATTATCCGACAGAAGCGAGACCTGTTGAATGGTATCTGCAAGGAGGCCATCGAGATCCTCAAGAATAAACATGTGTCGCTAGGAGCATTCTCCTTTCTACGAAAGCTAAAACCAATGCGCCAGATTGAGGTAGCCGACCTGTTGGTGGCGACGGGGAACTTCTCGGTGCCCTATACAAAGGCTCTGCTGGCAGCTACCCGCTCCGACATGCTTGTCGATCCTGACAAACACAAAGTAGTCGAGGGCCTGACCCCGGAACAGGTCGCGAAGATGGAAAAAGAGATGGAAGTCTTGCAGCGCGATTTAGGGCTGATTGAGGAATCTCATGGAAATCAGGTCCTTAATTTGGTCCTAGCGCGCGGCTACCTCGCGAAGTTGCTCGGCAATGCCCGTGTTGCCCGCTACCTTGGCCAGCACCACGCGGACATTTTTCGCGAACTGCAGTCGGTCTCAGAAAGTTCTTCACTGGAGAACTGAACCCTTGTAGCGGCCGACCGACTGAACCGTTCTCCCTGAATCGGCGAAGGTGCTCGGAAGGTGCAGACGTCCGAAGTGAATGATAAAGCACCGGAGGGGATTAGTATCATTAAATGACGACGAGGCGCGCGAACTGGAATCCGGAAAACGAATCAGAGAGGGAATCGCGACTGCGACTCCAGAAAATGCACAGACTCGCTCAGGAATTCTTAGCCGAAGTACATAAGGTTGTTGCCAATGGGGAAAGCAGACTGACTATCCCAAGCCGCGAGAGTGCTCATCAAAACGCAAGGGTACGGCTCATTTCATCATCTGGCGTGACCCACTCTCCGAAAGAGGCGCTCGCAGGTCGGAATCTTCTCCTGATAGCAGGACATAACGTCCTTTATGTCCGGCTATCCGAGCAGCCTTCGGTGCCCCGATCCCGAGATCGAATCCGACATTTCTGCGCGTTCGCGTGGTTATCCCCCTTGTACTTGCAGGCCGGCTGCCTGTAGTCAATTGCGGAGATTCTGTGCGGGTTTTCCCTTCCACAATAAACCGCTTGACGTGTACGGCATAACCGTACATACTGGAATAGTGAAGGGATAACATGCAACTTGTCCGCTTTCGGCACAAAGGGCTAAGGCAGCTCCATGAGGACGGAAACGCCAAGGGGGTGCCGTCCGCGATGGCCGACAAGCTGCGCAAGCTTCTGTTCGCCCTCGAAACCGCCGAGATGTTGGAGCAGCTCGGTCGGTTCCCTGGCTGGAAGCTGCATCCTCTTAAAGGCGACCTGAAAGGCTCATGGAGCCTGACTGTCACGGGAAACTGGCGGTTAGTTTTCCACTATGACGAACAGACAAACACCGCCAGCGATATTGACCTGATCGACTACCACTAGGAGGCCGAAATGCCTATGAAGAACCCGCCCCATCCGGGCGACCTGATAAGAACCGAAATCATCGAAGCTCTCGGCCTCACCGTGTCGAAGGCGGCGGAGATTTTGAAAGTGCGCCGCGCTACGCTCTCCGATCTTCTGCACGGCAAGGCCGCGCTGACGCCGGAAATGGCCCTCCGCATCGAAAAGGCGTTCGGCCCGGACATGGATCACCTTCTCCGGATGCAGCTCGCCTATGACGTGGCGAAAACGCGAGTGCAAGCACGGAGCATCTCGATCAAGCGATATGCGCCGGCCTGAAGCTGCGCATCGGTTCTACGAGGAGGCCGGATTTCATGTGCGCGACACGAGCGGCTACTGGCGCGGATCTCAACGCAGGGTTAACCCCATTCAGGTGTGCCATAAGTGTGCCGTACCATTCGATCCCATATGCGCTAACTTGCTTCTTTTCAATACCAAACCAAATTGCTCCCGTGCGGGCTTGATTGTCGGTAAGTCATTGATTCTTAAAAGTAGTAAGACGTGGAAGGTCCTATCAGGCTCGCCTACTCTTAATCAGTAGGTTGTAGGTTCGATTCCTACCGCGCTCACCATCTAACCCTCTTGGTTAGCGGTGCTTAGCAGCAATTCTCCAGACCCTGCAGGAATCGCGGTTTCGGCGCTGTGCCCAGAATTGTGCCCACTTAAACGTGAAAGCGCATTCAGCACTGCATCCTCGGAAGGATGAACGTACCGTTGAGAGATGCTGATATTCGAGTGTCTCGCGATTCGCGCAAGAGTCCACGCGTCACAGCCGCTCTCTCCAAGCCGGGTGAGGAACATATGCCGGATTGAGTAAACCTCGAATGGGCGAATCTTTGCCAGCTTCAAGGCTTTCTTGTGTGGGACCGATCGAAGGAATTTGTCGCAGAAATTTCACCCCACACCCACCACTCGATTCCCGCTACTTCGCCGCCCCAGCCGGTTTCAGCACCACCGTATTCCGCTCGTCCGCAGCGATCATTCGATAGAACTTTTTCAAGTCGTCCATTTTGCTGACGGGAACACTCAGCTCTTTGATTTCCATGCTACGCGTATAGTGCAACATTTGCCCGCTCGCTTCGGTCTTACTGTGATAACTGCCAAAGCTGTAGTCCGCATCCGTCGGAGGCGGTAACTCGTCCACTTCATAGCCCGGCGGCAGCGAAATATCGAAGCTGTCGGTATCCCGCAACGGCCCTTCGAATTCGATCGGGAACCTTCGCGGCTCCTTCGTCTCCAGCACGCCCCATGACTTGCTTCCCAGCACCCGCGGCCGCACCAGCAGCAGATTCCCCGCACTCCTCGCGTAGTTGTCAGACTCGAAAGTGTAGTTGAAGCCGAAGGGCTGGTCCGTGCGGTCGACGTTGATCACGCTGGCCCGCACAATCTGAAAGCTGGCAAGCGATCCCGCCAGGAGGTTTTCGATTGGTTTGATCCGGTCCTCGTTCTTCGCGACCGTGCGCAATCGCCAGCGTTCCGACGAAGCTCGATCCCCAAGCCGCACTTCCTCGACGTCGCCCTTCAACATTCCCTTGCCGTCGAGCGTCAGCTTGCCCACGCGCTGGATACTGTTCATCGCCGATGGCTGTTGTGGCAACTCCACCAGTTCGCCGCCTTCCGGCGTTACCAGCAAACCGTAATTCGCCTGCAGGTAGCCCCCAATCTCACCAAAGGGGATCAACTCGTTGGTCGGATCGAAGAACAGAATCCTGCCCAACTTGGGATGCTGCATCACCGCGATCAGCGACGGATCCTTTAACTCATCCGGCAACTTGATCGCAACAATCACGTGATTAAACCCGTTGTGAGCCGGTGTCTCACGCGTAACCGAGCCCCGTTGCGTGTTGATCACCACATGGTAGGAGTCCACGCCAATCTGGCGCAGCATCGTGCGCATCAGCGTCGTTTTATCTTTGCAATCTCCGTACCGGTGCGAGAAAACCTCCGGAGCGGCATGCGGTTGCCAGCCCCCGATGCCCAGTTCGATCGCCACATAGCGAATGTCGTGTTGCACGAACCCGGCGATGGCTTGCATCTTCTGTAGCGGCGTCGTCTTCCCCGCCGTCAAAACGTTTACCTGTTGTTTCATCGGTTCCGACGCGTCCATCCGTTCGCTGATCAGACTTCCGTACCAACTCCCCATGCTGTGCCAGTTCGCGATCTCGTTCTTCCGCGACGTCCCACCCGCTGGTAAGAATGACACGATCATCTGGCCTGCCACACCACTCAGCGGCGGCATGTCCGCCTCATGCCTGATCCCTTTCACGTCGCTGACCACCCATTCCGCCACATTGCCGCCCCCTTCGGTTGGCTTCATCTCGGGATAGAAAAGCCACGACGCCTTGTACTCCCAGCCGGGAGGAAGTTGCAGAGAGTAATGGCTCTCCCGCACGGGATCAGTTCCCTGGAAGTCCCAACTGTCTTGCAACCAGAAAGGCTGCTCTTCCACTTCATACTCGTAACCAATGATGTTGCCCGGATCAGGCGCCGGAATATGTAGGACTCTGTACTTGGTGTCCGCGATCAGATAACCGCCTTCGGCCGGCGCCGCAAAATCCGTTGCGTCCCCATCCTTTACCTCGTAGTCCTTGCCTTGCGCCGGGATGCACCAGCCACGCAGGCTTATGATTTTCCTCTGCGGATTGAAAGAGACATCTACCGTGCCATGTTCCCGCCCTTCGGGCCTCACAATCTTGTACGCCCCGCGCACATGCTTTCTGACTTTATCGGCGGAGAGAACGGTCACGTTCGTTTCGGAATACAGCAACACCGCGTCAGTCTTCTCGTCATAGGAAGGCAACGTGACCCCAACGAGCACTCGCATCCACGGTGGAGCGTTCCCGCTGGCCGAGGCCCGCGGCACGATGGCCATAACCCATATCGCGGCCCAGAAGACAAGCAGCAGAGTCCGCCCGCAAAAAGCGCTCTGACCACGATCTGAAGGAGCAGGCTGCGCCCGCTGGCCAGTTACTCGCTTAGTTACTCGCATGGATTTCCCCCGGTTGCACAACAATCTGCTCTCCATCGCTGGTCCTGACCGTCTGAAAGAAATTCCGCAACGATGCGTAGTACTTCTGCTCCAACAGCAAAATGTCGATGGTTAATTTCCTCGTCAGCCGCAGTGTTCCCGGACTCCGTTCAACTTTCGCGCTGTAAACGATTACTTTCCCATTGAGATCCTGCGGCGGTGGCACACTGCTCACCTCCCATCCCGGCGGAAGTTCGATGGTCACGTCATCCGCCTTCTCATGCGGATACTCAAAATAGATCGGTTGCACCCGGTTGGCATGTTCGAAGAGCCCTTTTTCGCTGGCGGTAAATATGGCGGCAGGAATCACCACACGCCGGCCCGCACTCGATGCCCAGCCCGGAATCTTCAGGCTAAATTCTGCAACCAGCGGCGTTTCCGAACTGGTCCAGTCCGGCTTGTTGGTTAGTTCCGCCTCGGCGGCCACCGCGATTTGTGACGTCACCCGCTCCTCCAGAAATTTCTTGCGCGCCACTTCGTCCGCGTTTCGCTCCTCCACCCGGTGGTGCATGGCCTCCAGCCCCGTGTAAGTGACGGTTATCTTCCCCTCCAAATCCCCCGTTTCCGTTAGTTTCAGCTTCCCCGTCCGCTCGATCCGCGACTCCGAGGGTTCCGGAAGCGTAGTCCGAATCCAGCTTCCGCCATCCTTATCCAGCCGCAACCCCGGCACCCCGGTTTCCGACCATTCCAGTAACCCAAACGGCGTGAAGGCGCCTCCGGGATCAAAATAGAGGTCTTTCCCATTCAGCTTCACCAGCACAACGTTGGCGTTCAATTTCGTGCTTTGCATCGTCACCGGAGTGAAAAAATATTCGCTACGACCCGATACCCAGCATCCACTAGGCTTCAAAACCCGCCGCTCTCACCAGTCCAAGGAACAACCATGTCAGCTGCACGCCGTTGCCATAGCCTCGCTTCCAAAGTTCCTCCACGTTTTCGGCCGGCTTTTCTTTTGCGCGCTTTTCTTCCTGCTCGGTTTTCCGCAGCTCGTACGTTTTGTTCCGGATCTGCTGCACCCGGTCATAGATCTTTCGCAGTTTTACGTCCTGCGAGTCGGCTGGCGAGACAATTTGCTCTACCGCCTGCTCCATGGCCTTCCGCTTGCCGACGAAGCTCTCCAATTGCCCGTTCCGCTCCTTCCCAACCTGCTTCCAGAAACGGTCCTGGTCTTTCTCGGGGAGGCCCTGCTCATAGATAAAATCCACGCGCGACTTCAACTCGTTCGGAGGAGGCATGTAGTCTTCCGTCTGGAACGCCGGTATGTTGCTCGCTTCCATGCGGACGATCTCGTCGGGCCCCAATTTAGGTGGGACGGCGTCTGCCGGCAGGCTCTGCCAACTCCAGCGCAGGGCCCACCTACTGTAGGTGCCCAGGTAGCGTTTCAGCGAGAATTGCGCTTTCTTGGTGAACAGCTCATTGCTCAGAATCCAATGGGACTCGAAAAGGTAACCCTCCTGCAAATCGATCGTATAGAAGTACTCGATGATGTCCCCAACCTGCACGTCCGGAAGAGTAAGAGTCTTCGCCAGAACCTTCAATCCCCTCCCCTTGACCAATTCCTTTTCGAAAACCTTACCGTCGAAGTTTACGATCGAGCCATCTGGCTTGATGGTCCGGGCCCTTACGTTCACCACCTCCTCGCGTCCCTTGGCAAATGGAATTTCGATATCAGCATGCTTCCGCCCCTCTTCGGTCAGGATCTTTATGCGAAAGTAATTGTCTTCGTGGGGAGTGCGGCTATTGTCATCCCGGTCCACCTGCAGGTACAAAATGATCGCGGGTGCTCCCGGCGCCCGCGGCTCGCTGGTCATTTTGAGCTCATCTTGCGAAACCGGCTGAAATCCCACACCGGCCTTCGCGGGCACCGCTGTCAACAAACACGCTGCAAGCCCTACCGTCGCCCACTTGGCTAACCGGAACATGTCTTCTCTCCTAAAGTAAGTTGCAGGTTCAACAGAGATATCGAAAAGGGG
The DNA here is from genome assembly GCA_963779995.1 of uncultured Acidobacteriaceae bacterium. GTDB lineage: Bacteria > Acidobacteriota > Terriglobia > Terriglobales > Acidobacteriaceae > Acidiflorens. The sequence goes on from CAVZZY010000013.1 coordinate 9,903, forward strand.
AAACCACGAACACCCGGGGGGGCAACCAGCGTTTCTCCGCGGCGATAGCAGATTTCGCCTCCCCCGAATTCCGAAGCCCTTCGATGGACCTGCAGAAAGACTGTATGAACCCGAGGTAACGATAACTCCCGTGGAGCCGCTGTACCCTCTAAACAACCTCCTTAAACTCGAGTAAGCATAAGCTTGCTGGGTAATCCCGATATGTGACGCTGATCACATCGTCATAACCATCGCCTGCGGCTACGGCTCCCCAGGATTTGCTCAGCAGCCCAAGTTGTACAGGACACGAGTTGTAACTTCTTGCTCTTCTCCATCGTTGTTACGAAATCCGAACAAACCACAGATCTCACCCCCATCAAGACCAGTCGTGTCAGCGGTTCTGGCCGCTACCGGCGGCTGGATACGTGTTATCGGAGAGTAGCGAGCGAGAACGTCGAGAGACAATAAGTCGGTTCTGCAAAGGACGACGAAAACCTGTGGGGAAGACCTGGCAGGCCAGGCATCCCCAGGGAGGAGGACACAAAAAATCCGGCCAGGAGGCTTTTCCTGGCCGGTGAATGCGACCCGATTACAACCGATCAGTTAGAGAAATTAAACGCGTCAAAGAGGTCCGTAATTGCCGGTCCGTTGAGCGGAACGTACGGGTTACTTGGCGCCGTGATTGGATTCGCGAAATTGTCACGGCTGCGGTAACTGATGGTGCCGATCTTCCAGTTTCTCTCGATGAATTTGTCGATAGAGACATGGTCCGCGTAGCCGTGCGTGACGTGACCACCCGTCGAGTATTGTGAAACGATGAGCAGCGGGATGCGCGTGCCATCACCGAAAAGATGGCGTCGGCATGTCCGAGCATGATGTGGTTGGCGCCGGTGCCTCCATTGACGGACTCGTGGAAGTTATCGCTCATCGTGTACTGGTCTGCGAGACTCTTGAAGTAGGGAGCGTCATCTGCTGCACATTATAGAAAGCGAGAGCAGTAGACCCTGCACCGGTGGTTTGTGCGCCAGGAACGCTGTTCAAATAGTTGTAGGTGAAGCAAGAAAGAGTATTGCCATTGGAGGAGCAGAGTGGCGGCTGGGTAGCGCCATTCGTGCCCGCCCCGACGGTCGCTCCAACGTAGGAAAACAATGCGCCATTACAACCAGAAGGATTGCTCGAGGTCGCATTTTCCAGATTGCAATTCAACTGTTGCCACATCTGATAGAAGCGATGGACAGGGCTCGCGGCATAAGCGTCGTAAGGGAACGTGCTGCCGTTTGTGATCTGAAATGGTCCGGCTGGCGGATTCTGAACATTGGTGATGCGTGTATCGGGAGTTTTACTCTCCAGACCCGTGCCGCCGCCGGCGAGAAACTGATGGTACTGGGCGCTCGGCAAACCAGTTTCCGAAATCTCCGCGCATTTCAGCGCCGAAATCGGCGGCGTGGTTCCGCACGGGTTGCTGCCAGGAAAATATCCGGCCGGTCCCTTGGGACCACCGACGAGCGGCGCAGGCAAGAAATTGCTGGGAAATGCCCGTGTTGGCGGGGCCAGCAGGAAGGTATCTGTAGTGGTGGCAAAAAGCAGTTGCGCTTTGCTGAAGTTGGGACCGGCGATTACCGCATTCAACGCTGTGTCACCGTTCGCTTCCATGCGATGAGGCAAGGGGGGCCGCAGATTACACCCTGATTGTGCGGACCCCAGAAGGTCGAAAGGGAGGACCACATCTACTCTTTGCCGACTCGTCGCCCAGTGAGTTCCCGGGCACCCGCGAGACGCTCCCTTCGGTCGCCTGCAAAGGGCTCGCGGGCTCGGCTTTGGCTTGTTTGAGGATGGGATTTATCATGGATCATTCCTCCCTGGAAAGGACAACAGTAATAATATGGTGACGCGAGGAGACGCACCCGCACACGACCTGGGCTCTTTGCGCATCCACGAAGGACAGCGCAAAGGCGGCAAAGTGGGGAAGGGCCTCGCCATTTTCTTTGGGCTGCTGATTATCCTCTCCGGTGTTGGAGCGGGCGTTTACGCCCTATTAGGATCGAAACCGGCCGTAGAAGTAGCAGTGGCGAGGAAGGCCGGGGGCCGAGGAAGCCGCGAGGCGCTGCTGAACGCCACCGGATACGTCACCCCGCGCCAGCGAGCCACCATCGCTGCCAAAATAACGGGCCGCGTGACTGGCGTTTTCTTCGACGAAGGCACGCACGTGCACCAAGGCCAATTATTGGCCACTCTCGACGATGCCGACGCCAGGAGAGCTCTGGAAACCGCCAAGGCCGACCGCGATTCCGCCAAAGCCGCCATCGCAGACTATGAAGTACAACTAAAGAATGCTCGAATTTTGCTGCACCGCACCGAGGAACTCCAAGAAGCTGGGGTAGAGCCCCAGGAGCAGCTGGACAATGCGCGCACCGCTGCGGAAAGTCTCCAGGCCAAAATCGATCTGGCCAAGGCGCAAGCGATTGCGGCGGAAGCCCGCATCGCCGAGGCGCAACAAGCGGTCGATAATTGCACGATTCGCGCGCCCTTCGACGGCATCGTTGTCTCGAAGGACGCACAAGTCGGCGAGATGGTCTCCCCCATCTCGGCAGGCGGTGGCTTCACCCGCACAGGTATCGCCACAATTGTTGACATGAACTCGAATGAAATCGAGGTCGATGTAAATGAAGCCTACATCACTCGCGTCAAGCCCGGCCAGCAGGTCACTGCGATTCTTGACGCTTATCCCGACTGGGAGATTCCCAGCCGTGTGCGCACCATCATTCCCAGCGCGGACCGCCAAAAAGCGACCGTCAAAGTGCGGATTTCCTTCCTGAAGCTTGACCCGCGCATCCTGCCTGACATGGGAATTAAAGTGACTTTCCTCGGGGATGAACCATCTGAGAAGAATGTCGCAGCCGCGCCCGCAATTCTCATACCTCGGAGTGCCGTGCGCGACGACGACGGCAAGAAGGTCGTTTTTCTGATCAGGGCCGACAAAATAGAGCGCCGCGCGGTCACCCTGGGCGGAAATCACGGTACCGACATGGAAGTGATCGCGGGTTTAGCTGTTGGCGACATCGTGGTTGTAAATGGACCGGCAAATCTCCACGATGGCGAGAGCGTCCGGATCAAGAAATAAAGATCTTAGAATAAAGACCCAAAAATGAAGATCAAACAAATAATAAGGGAGTAATGGCATGGTTCAACTGGATGGCACTGGCAAAACGAACAGCCAGATTCAGGTGCGCGGGCTGGATAAGACGTACCGCCGGGGCGGCGAAGAAATCCACGTACTCCAAGGGTTGAATCTCGACGTCGACAAGGGCGATTTCGTCGCCTTTATGGGACCAAGCGGTTCCGGCAAGACCACACTGCTGAACTTGCTCGGCGGACTCGACATTCCGACGCGGGGAAGCATCACCGTCGACGGCGACGAAATCACGCACATGTCCGGTAGCAAGCTGACCTCGTGGCGAGCCCGGCACGTCGGCTTCATTTTTCAGATGTACAACCTCATCCCGGTGCTTACGGCGTTTCAGAACGTTGAGCTCCCGTTGCTCCTCACCAGCCTCTCCAAAGCCGAGCGCCGCAAACATGTGGAGACTGCGCTCGGCATCGTCGGACTGACGGATAGGATGAGCCATTATCCGCGTCAACTCTCGGGCGGACAGGAGCAGCGGGTGGCCATTGCGCGCGCCATTGTTGCCGATGCCACTTTCCTGCTTTGCGACGAGCCCACCGGCGACCTCGACCGCAGGAGCGCAGATGAAATCATGGATTTGATTCATCGTCTCGTGAAGGAGCACGGCAAGACCGTGCTCATGGTGACCCACGACCCGGTGGTCGCACAGCGCGCCGATCTCACTATGCACCTCGAGAAAGGCGTTCTGGTCGAGTCCCGCCATTCGCAAGAAGTCCCGGCCGGAGGCGCGGCATGAAATTCCGTGGGCTCATTTTCGCCAATCTCTTTCGCAAGAAACTTCGCTTGATCCTCACCATCGGGTCGTTCGCCGTTGCACTATTTCTTTTTGCGTTCCTCGCCGTGGTCAGGGGAGCCTTCAATCGCGGCGCCGATATCGCGGGCGCCGATCGCCTGGTGGTGATCAATCGCGTTTCCATCATTCAGCCGCTGCCGCTTGCCGACCGCGACAAAATTCAGCGCATCCCCGGGGTCAAGGCGGTCACCCACAACAATTGGTTCGGCGGCGTTTATCAGGAAGAAAAAAACTTCTTCCCGCAGTACGTGATCGACGTCGAAAATCAGCGCCAGGTCATCCCCGAACTCGTTGTTCCCGATGAGCAATGGCAGAACTTCGTAAAAGACCGCCAGGGCGCCATCTCCGGCGCGAAAACCGCCCAACGGTTTGGCTGGAAAATCGGTGACCGCATCCCCATCAAGAATATCGGCTATGGCGCTACCGGCACCTGGGAGTTCAACCTGGACGGCATTTATCACGGCGAGCACGCGGGCGGCGACGAGACCCAGTTCTGGTTCCAGTGGGACTATTTCGAAGAGCGTGTGCCGCCAACCTTCAAGGGCAACACCGGCTGGTATGTGGTGAAACTCGACAGTCCCGATAATGCGGTTAGCGTCGCGAACGCTATTGACAACATGACCGCCAACTCTTCGTTCGAAACGAAGACAGAAACGGAATCCGCCTTCGCCGCCGGTTGGGTCAAGCAATTCGGTAACATCCAATTCCTCATCTTGACCATCGGCACCGTAGTGTTCTTCACTCTCCTCCTGGTCACCGGCAATACCATGGCCATCTCCGTGCGCGAGCGCAGCGCTGAGCTTGCGGTTCTCAAAGCCATCGGCTTCAGCGATCGCTGGGTCCTTTTCTTGGTGCTTGCCGAATCTCTTACGATTGCGGCTGTCGGAGGCCTTCTGGGCCTTGGGCTTGCCCTCTTGGCAATCCCGGCTCTGGGCGCGGCCCTGAACGGCCTGCTGCCGGAACTCATCTTGTCACCTGCGATTCTTTCTCTCGGGCTGGCCACCGCTCTGCTGGTTGGAGTCGTCAGCGGACTGCTACCGGGAATCGGCGCCATGCGCATGCGGGTTGTCAATGCGCTCGGGAGGGTTTAGATGGCTATCCCGATCATCTACAACTTTCGCAGCGTCAAGGCTCGCTGGACGTCGTCCATCGTCGCTGTCCTGGGTATCGCCGGAACCGTCGGCGTTTTTGTGGCCATGCTTTCGCTGGCGCGCGGCTTCAGGGCTACCTTGGTCGCCTCCGGCTCCGATGACAACGCTATCGTCCTGCGCGCCGGCGCCACCTCGGAGATGATGAGCGGAATTAAACTCGAAGACATCAAAATTCTCCAGGATGCTCCCGGTGTGGCCCGCTCCTCGGATGCCCCTCTGGTGACCTCGGAAGTAGTGGTGGTTGCACCCTTTCCCCTGCGCGCTACCGGGACCGATGCCAACGCTCAAATTCGCGGCGTCTCCGCCAACGTTTTGACCGTTCGCAAAAACGTTAAGATCGTTCAGGGTCGAATGTTCCAACCGGGCCTCGCCGAGTTGATCGTGGGGAAAAACGCCAGCAGCAGCTATTCGGGTTTGACCCTCGGCAACATGGTTAATTTTGGAGGCGGTCATTGGCAGGTCGTGGGAATCTTCGACGCCGGCGGCAGCGCTTTTGATTCGGAAGTGTGGTGCGATGCACGCGTGCTCGACGACGTGTACAAGCGGCCCAGCAATATTTTTCAGTCCGCCACCGTCCACCTGAGTTCGCCAGGCGCCTTTGAGCAGTTCAAGGATGCGGTCACTTCCGACCGCCGCCTCAACTTCGACGTAACCCGCGAAATCGACTACTACGCCAAGCAATCGACGCGCATGACCCAACTGATCACCATTCTCGGAGGACTGGTGGCCTTCGTCATGGCCATTGGCGCGGTTTTTGGTGCGCTCAACACCATGTATTCCGCGGTCGCCGAGCGCGGTCGCGAAATCGCCACCATGCGCGCCCTGGGCTTTGGTGGCGGAGCCGTCGTCTTCTCCTTCATGGTCGAGGCGCTGCTGATTTCCTTCGTAGGCGGCGCCATCGGCTGCATCGCCGTCCTGCCCTTGAATGGCCTGACCACCGGCACCATGAACTGGCAGACTTTTTCGCAACTGGCCTTTGCTTTCCGAATTACTCCCGCTCTATTGCTGGCCGGCATTGTCTTCGCGCTTCTGATGGGTTTGCTCGGAGGCTTGCCTCCGGCGATGCGTGCCGCCTGGCGGCCTGTGGCCGTCGCCCTGCGCGAACTGTAGCCTCGGCCCAGTCGCCTTGCCGGCCACGTTTCGTAGGAAAAGAGAACACTTTATCACTCACGGATTCAGGGACAGGGTCAATGACTGTAATCGGATTTATCGCTAAGAATCTTCAAAATGCCTGTCAGCGCACAGAATACACGCGAGTCAACTCTCCCGATGAGTGTTCCCTTTCACGGTGGCAGTTTACTCCGCAGTGCAGCTATTTTCCAATTGGTTGACGTTATCAGAGGTTACGTCAATGATTCAGCACAGGCAGGCATCAGTTGGACGCAGGGAGTGTCGCGAAGCTCTTGACCAGCAGCTGCCATCAGGAGCACGTCGCTCCAATTTTGCAGCCGACTCCCCAAGCAGAAAGGCCGCCTGTTTCAGGCGGCCCTCGTTACGTCTTCGGCTTTACCCCTTTTCGTCGGTTATGGCTTGTAGACGATGGATGCAAAGGTGCCGGCCAATTCGGCGGGGCCAATTCCCTGACCCACGGTGACGAACAGCTCGTTTGTTGCTCCATTGGTCTTGTTCCCGCCTCCGAAGGCGATTCCCCATAAGTTATTGAGGATGATCGGCTTTCCATTCTGGTCCTTGATCGTACCCACGAATTTCCCGGTAATCGGGTCAAACCCGTTGATGGTGCCGTTAACGGAGTTGTTTGAAACCAGCAGAGTGTTGCTCAGCGGTCCAAAATTGGCGGGAGCCGCGGCGATGCCCCAGGCCTGGTTGAGTGCCAATCCTTGGATCAGTGTCTTCACGAAAGTACCGTCCTCCGTGAAGAGGTCGATGAAACCGCCGGCTCCGACGTTCGGTACAGCATACGCGACATAAACCACGCCATTTATATCCTGGATACCGAACACGGAGAAGTTGGATGGAATCGCCGGATCACCAAACGACTTCAGGAGGTTGAAGTTGCCGTCGAACATATCTATGTGATTGTTCGTGTTATCCGCCGTGTAGAGGAAATTTCCCGAGGGGTTGCTGGTGATGGCCAAGCCCGTGTACATCGCTTTGTTCGCCGAGTTGTCCACCGCGATGATCGCTTGGTTTTTGTTTACTCCTGGCGCCCAGGCGCTGATAGTCCCATCCAGCGTCGCGAAAATGAAGGCTGATGCCATGCCCTGAATCTGGAAATCGGTCGACGATCCGTTGAAAACGACTCCAGTCGGCGTGCCAGGGCCGTTTAGGCCGGTCGGCGAGCCGGGCCCGTTTCCGGCGGTCGGAATCAAAACCCGGAGTGGCACTTGCGTTCCGTTTGCCTGATAGAGAGTCGACCAGCCGGTGTCGTTATCACTGATCCACCAAGGCGATGTGGCGCTCCGAGCTAATCCCCAGGCGTTGGCCAGCAGTGGATCGATGGTCGGGGCTTGGTGGACTTGATTCGAAACTAAGTTTGTGATGCGATATTGTGCATCGGCCGGGGACGAAACCATGAAAAGGACCAGGCCGAAGCATGCGACGACTGCTGTCCTGCAAACCTGCATAGTAGTCTCTCCTTAGCGAAATCAGCGGCAGAGGAGGGTCGAACCATCGGTACGAGTAACGAACACAGAACCTTCTCTGACCTGCTTGGCCCGTGATCGTACGTCGAGTCGCGACTCCGAAGTGTCAGGGGGTTGTCAACAGTTTGTAAATCCTTCTCCTACTATTGGGCATGGGTGCGAGTCCGGGCCGTGGAAGGGAAGCTTCCATTGTTCCGTGTACGTTACGGCGTGGAATCTATCGCAATATGAATCGAGATGCCAGTTGTTAGCGAGAACACGTTAGCACTCATTCGAGATTTGGCCGGTCCGGCTCAATGCATGGGAAGGGCACGAGTTTACTCGTGCCCTTACGTCGTTGAAAATGTGTCCGCGCTTTAGCGCCTGAGGTGTGCCTCACGCGCCCTCGACGACTTTTTCCGCAGCTTCCTAAACCTTGAGCGTCACGACATCACTCTACCTCGACCGCGGGATAGCTTTCGACATGCTCCTCCCCGTTACAGCCGTAGTAGGCGACCTTGCGCGCCACTAGATCGACATCGTAGCGCACAACACCAGCACGCCATGAGGCCGCCAAAAACTCCGGGAATGTGCTTTTCCCGGCTTGGTCGGTGCGCAACGCCGCGACGAGCGCCTCTTTGTCGAATGGAGGCACATCGACGGCGCCAGAAGACAGTGGTGTGCCTAGCGACACGGCCGGCCCATCTTTGGTCAGATATAGGCTCTCCCCGGCGGGGAGATACCAGAGATTTCGCGTCACACCGGCGCGGCGCAGGGTTTCGGCCAGATACGGGAACCCCCCAACCTTCGGTCTCCCGGCCATGGCCCGGTTCTGGGCAGCTTGTAGGTTTTCTATTGCTCTGCTCATCGCGATTTATCCTCAGCGATTGGGCCCGGATTCCCAAGTTATACGCGCTTTCCAGCGCAAGAGATTAAGGAGACCGGCAATGAAGAAGAGTAGCACCCTAGCCCCACATAAAATCGAAAAAGTTGAAAGGCAGAGACTGACGATTCGTACCGGCTGCTGTATGCCATTCCGTCAAAGCTCTTACTGACGGCCCGGCAATCATCGTGGATCATCCGATGAGGCCCGAGTTCGGAGTGAGAGCGAGAATTTTGACAGCTTACAGATTCGAGCATGACGCTGTATTCTTGTTGACGATAGCTGCCCCCATCTCAGCCACAGGGTTGGTGTATATGTTCACCGCAACAAGGAAACATCTGGACGCGGAAGTTCTCCCTCTCTGGAATGCAGTCTTCTGCCTCGATTGCGAGGTCATCAGCAGCAGTCGAGGGGAGCAATGCGTCGCCTGCAAAGGCCGGTCCCTGGTCAGCTTGGCTCGGATGCTCGGGGGTAGTTTGCTCGCGCACCAGGCGCAACACTTTCAAGCATGGGAAAGTGGGTTATTCGACATCGCCATTACGATTGAGTTGCAGCAGATGCACCCCAAAGACGTGAGCACCACCGTTGAGAGATTAACCACTGTGATTGGCCCGAAGCTCGCACGAGACCGAGCGTCATTCCACATCAATGTGAAGCCGGCAGCAGACAAACTCGACCTGCAGCCCTCGCTTTGCTTCCCCGAACGGGATGCCGCATAGAAAATTGCTATCACCTGCTCCAGAACCTTTCACTTCTTGCCGCTCATTGGCAGGGGTCTTGAGTGCGCCACCGCCCGTCGTAAATCTTGTCAAGCCCCCCATTTTCATGAGGAAGACAAACACGGCAAATACTGCATGTCGGAATTGATGCGACTGCGCCTCTGTGTAGCCCGCGATCCAAACTTCCTGGACAAGCCCAGCCCCGAAGTGAGGCCCGAGCCCGACGCTGAAGCGCCGCCTCGGGGGGTGCCCTCCGATGTCCGAGTATCGAAAACGCAGAAACCAAGAGAATTGTCGCTAATCCCTTATTCCAGAATATTTTACGAATAAGTCCTTTAAAATCAATTATTTTGCAGGAATTTCCGCCCGCCCAACCCAATGATTCGAAAGAACGGCTATATTTATTTTTTCAGCCTGATCGTGAACTGTGGGGGGCCAGCCTGTTGATGACGGCCTGTGTGGTGATGGCCTTTTGAGGTGCCCGTGTGGGGACGGGGCTCTGCCCCGTCCAAGCCGAGCAAAGCTCGGCAGCTGCCCGCAGCCACAGCAACCCTGGATTCGCCTCTAAGCCTTCGGTGCCGCCTCCACGACAACGGCAGTCCCATAGGCCAGAACTTCCGTGACGCCCTGCATCACTTCCGTCGCGTCGTAGCGGGCGCCGACGACGGCGTTGCCTCCTATGTCCGCGGCGTGTTGCAGCATCAGGTCGAACGCCTCGGCGCGCGTCCTCTCGCAGAGATTGGTCAGCAGAGTAATGTTGCCGCCGACCAGCGTCTGAAGCCCAGCACCAATGGTTCCAAAGATCGACCGCGAGCGCACCGTAATTCCGCGCACCACGCCCAGCGTGCGCACAACGCGAAAGCCATCAAGCTCAAACTGCGTGGTCACCATGTTATGCGCGACCATCCGCCCCCCCGTCACCGCATAATTGCCCATTGTTCCTCCGAAAAGATGGGTGCCCCAGGATTTTGAGACTTGGGATTGCCCGAACCTCAACGTCTGACCGCTTGATCATGTACAAAGATGGGTGCCCCAGGTCTCGATTTTGAGACCTGGGATTGCCCGAACCTCAACGCACGAAATTACGTGGTAGGAGATCTAGTCTTCTAATCGGAGCATTCTTCAATTTCCTAAAGTCCGCGCAACGGAAATTACCAAATTACCCGATTGCCAAATTACAAAATCCTCACTCCACCACCCACTCCCGCAGTCGCCGCAGCAGCGACACGGGCGCATCCGCTTCCAGTACCACCAGCCCGTCCTGATACTGGCGCGAATAGATGCGGGCACGGGCCTGCAACTGAGCCAGCATCTTGCCCTCTTTTTGCGGGATGCGCAGCCGAACCCGGCGGGGCCGGTCTTCTTCAAGCAGGGCATCGACGCGATCGAGCAGCGTGCTCAATCCGATCCCTTTCGCCGCCGAGACGTGAACCGTCTGCTCGTCATCCCGCCGATTGACCCGCAAAGACTCGCGCTGCTTCGGAAGCAGCAGATCGATCTTGTTCATCACGCGCAGCCGCGGCTTTTTGTCGGCGTCGAGTTCCTTGAGCACACTTTCAACTTGCGCGTCCTGCTCGGCAGAGACCGGACTGCTGGCATCCGAAACCTGCATGATCAGCGTGGCGCGCTGCACTTCTTCGAGCGTGGCGCGGAACGCCGAAACCAGCGTGTGTGGAAGATGCCGGATGAAACCCACCGTATCGGAGAACAGAACTGTGCGCTTTGAGGGCAGCTCAGCCCCGCGGATGGTCGGATCGAGCGTGGCAAACATTCGCGCCGACGCCGCCACATTCGATTTGGTGAGGGCATTGAACAACGTTGACTTCCCCGCGTTCGTATACCCCACCAGCGCCACCGTAGCCACCGGAACCGATTCGCGCCGTTGCCGCTGCTGCGCCCGTATGCGGCGCACATTTTCGATCTGCTGCTTGACGTGCCGCACCCGGCGGAAAATCTTTCGCCGGTCGGTCTCCAGCTGAGTTTCGCCCGGTCCGCGAGTGCCGATGCCGCCGCCCAGTTGCGACATTTCCACGCCGCGCCCCGCCAGCCGCGGCAGCATGTATTCGAGCTGGGCCAGTTCCACCTGCAACTGGCCTTCACGAGTGCGGGCGTGGCGCGCAAAAATATCCAGAATCAGTTGCGTGCGATCGATGACGCGCGTGTCGACCGCGCGCTCAATATTGCGCTGTTGCGAAGGCGATAGGTCGTGATCGAACAGAATCACATCCGCGGAAACCGAGGCTGACGCGCCCGCAATTTCCTCCAGCTTGCCCTTGCCGATCAGCGTGGCAGGTTCCGGCCGGTCGCGGCGCTGCATGAATTCGCCGGCGATCTCGGCGCCCGCGCTCGTAGCCAGCGCCCGCAATTCGTCAAGCGATTCCTCGGAGCTGAAATCCGGCGAATCCGCCGCCAGGAATGAGGACGACGACGCGCCCACGCTCGTGGCATGATCGCGAGCCGCCTGCGCTCCCGGAGTGATGGTTGCGGAACTTGTCTTTCCTGCGCCGCCAGCGCGGCCCTTGCTGCGGAACTCAACCCCCACCAGGAACGCCCGTTCGCGCCGTTCCGAAGGATTCAGCAGCGCCTTGGGCTCATTCCGCGAACTATTGCGCGAACTATCGCGCGAACTATCGCGGCTGCTCAGTCTGGAGTCGTCTCGGCGCAAGCAAACTCACTTCATCCTTCGGTGGTGCCGGAAGCGGAACTCGCGGTCGCCGCCTCCCCCTGCGACCCCACCGCCGCGGACTTCGCTTCCGTGTGGATATGGGCTCCACGCGAAATGACGACAGTCGAAATCGCATGCTTGAAGATGAGCTGCTCCTGGTTGCTGGTTTCGAGGACCACCGAGTATTTGTCGAACGATCGGATACGACCCGTCAGCTTCACCCCGCTGACCAGATAGATCGTAATATTGTGCCGTTCCTTTCGTGCCGTGTTGAGGAAGGAATCCTGAATGTTCTGTTGTGCCGGCTTGGCTTCCATTTGCCGATCTCCTTTTTGCGGATTCGATGCTGCGCCACGAGCTTTGGGAAGGGCAATTGGCGGCAGCTCGTTCCTGTCGGCTCCTACAATACGGCCTTGTCTCGCGCTTTTCAACTTCCGCCCAACAAATATTCTCCGAAGGCGTCTCCGTACGAGTGGCCCCAGTTTGAATCGGTTTTGAAAGGGCACGGCTTTAGCCGCCGGGGGAATGTGTCTTTCAAACTGACCCACCAGAAAGTCGCCCGGGTTCCATTTCCCTCGCCAGCGATCTACAATCGTCACTTCCGGACGAGACTTGCACACGAGACCTGCACAACAGGAGGCGCTGACCTTGACCAACATCAACCTCCCCACCGACTTTAACACTAACCTTCTGATGCTGTTTCGTTGGCTGCATTTTATCGGCGGCGTGACCTGGCTCGGCCTGCTGTATTTCTTCAATCTGGTCAATGTTCCCTTCATGAAGGGACTCGATCCCGCCACCAAAGGCAAAGTCCTGCCCAGCCTGATGTCGCGCGCCCTGTGGTGGTTTCGTTCGTCGTCGGTTCTCACCGTGCTGATGGGCCTGGCATACTGGGGCAGCGTCGTAGGCTCCGACGCCAGAAACGGCAGCGCATCTTCCGGTGTTCCAATGGCAACCTTCTTTGTGATCTGGACGGTCGTCTGGGCGCTAATGTATGCCTGCACCATCCCCGGTAAAGGCGCGCTCGACAAAGGTCCGCTGCTCGCCGCGATCTACACCGCCATCGTGGTCGTCGCATCGTGGCTGTTCTTGCGCTTCAACGATCATGGCTGGGAGAGCAATCGCCTCCTCGCCATCGGCATCGGCGGCGGGATGGGTTGGGTGATGATGCTCAACGTCTGGGGCGTAATCTGGCGCGCACAGAAGAAAATCATCCGCTGGACCGCCGACAACGCAGCCCATGGCACACCCATGCCAGACAAAGCAAAATACCTGGCCCGCCAAGCCTTCCTTACGTCGCGCGCGAACTTCGTGCTCTCGTTCCCCATGCTGTTCCTGATGGGCACCGCAAGCCACTATCCCATGTTTGGGAAATAATGTTTTGGAGATAACGTTCGGCAAATAATGTTTGGCAGTCAGAAAAAAGGCCGGCCTCGCAGCCGGCCCTTCTTTCAAACGCCGTTCTGCCGACTCCCTCAGTAAATGACCTTCAGCCCGAAGTAAATGCAGCGTGACCCAGCCGGACAGGCTAGGTCAGCCGTCGACGTCACCTTCGGGTCACCAAACGTCGTGAAGGCTCCCGGTACTCCGGCTTCCTCAATATACGGGACAATGCCGGGAATCGTGTTGCCGTAATTCGGATGGTTGAACACGTTATCCATGGTCATGTGCCATTGCAGCGTCGCACGCTCCCAGAACTTGATGTTCTTGAACAGCGTGAAGTTAGCTATGTTCGTATGGAAGTCGCGAACGCTGTTTCGTCCTACGTTGCCAAAAGGAGTGCCGAAGATGCTGTCAGCTTCCGCGCCGTTCGCAATGAAGCGGACCTGGCTTTTGCTAACGGTCGTAACCGCCCCATTGTTGATGCCGTTGAGGCTGAGCAATGTATTCGCACCCAGACTGCAACCTGCTCCGTAAACATTGCAGGCGTCTCCCGCAAAAATTCCCACCTGGGTTGCCGGAGCGCTCAAACTTCCCACAAACGGCCGTGAAGTCTCGCCCCCGTATGGGCCATTGTTGGCAAGATCGAACCCGGCATCGTTAGCTACGCCCCCGGAGGCTTCGTTAATGGCTATCTGCGATGGCGTATACCCCTGCCCGGACTGGAGAATGTAGGTCCCCGATGCCGCCCAGCCCCCGATGATATGTCCGAGGACGCCGTGCTGTGTACGCATGACGGGGATATCTTCGAGGAAGGAAACGGTCCAGGTCTGCGGGAAGTTAAGCCCGGAAAGTCCGTATTCCTGCCCCGTGTAGTTCAGGACGTTTTGGGAATAGGCGCTCGTATTCCCCGCGGCGCCGGTGCCGAAGATTTCGCTGACGTTATCCAGCGTCTTGCTCCACGTATAGCTGGTTCGCAGAGTTAACTGACGGAAAATGTTCGTAGTGCGGAATTCCGCCTGCAAGGCGTCGTAGTTCGAGTAGCCGGTGTTCGCGGTCGCGTCGGTGATTCCCACATCGCAATTAATCCGGCCCAAGGCATTCGGCACCGTCGAAAGCGGCGTTGTGCAGGGAGTGAGCCCGCCCGGAACCTGATTCGGATAGGATGCTGCCAACCCTGCAATATACGGATTCACGTTGATGGACTGGAACAGGTCGGTACCGTGGTTGCCGACGTATCGAACCTCCGCCGCCGAATTCTTCGTGACTTCGCGCTGAACACCGAACGACCACTCGTAGACCTTATCCGGACGGAACGTGGGTGGAGTTATCGTGCGATCGAAATTTCGTGGATCGAAAACCCCGGGGGTCAGGCTGCTTGCGTATTCAGCCCGAATCGCCGGACCAAAAGGCGCTGCCGGAAGTCCATTTAACGGAACCGTCGCCGTAGGTTCTAACGTCTGCGCCAAAACGACGGGAGCCGAGATCGCATTCAACAGAAAAGTGTTGTAATACGAGGGGTCGTAGGTCAGGCGAAAGCCTCCGCGCACAACCGTCTTTCCATTACCCGTGAGCGGTCCATTCGGCGACCAGGCGAATCCAATGCTTGGACCGAAGAGGTCGTGGACCGACCCGACCTTCGGGCTCGTAGTGGCCGATTGCGGCAAGGTTTTAAGCCAGAACGGATTCGGGCCGTTTTGCTGCGCCACGGTTTCCTGGTTGAATATGTTGGCAGGCTGACCCAGATAGCTCCACGTCAACCCCAGGTTTAAGGTCAAATTGCTCTTGATCTTCCAATCGTCGCCAACATAGAAGAAAGTATCCCACTCCTTGAACCCGAACTTCGGATTCCCGTCGGTGATACTTACCGCCGACGCGCCCGCTGTCGTCACGTCCGGGAACTGGCCGTTGGCTGCAAAGGAGCCCCAGTCCGAGTACACGTAAAATCCGTTGTAATTCGGCAGAAAGACGTTGGGCGACCGCTGGTTGGTGATGTTGGCGCCCCACTTCAGTTGGTGCTCTCCGCGGGTGTACTCAAAGTTGTCCTGGAGCTGGTAGGTGTTAACAATTCGGCCCTGTGGAAAGGCACTCGGCGGCCCGAATCCTAGCAATGACGAACTGGTGAAGACCACGTTCGTCAACGCGGTGCCGACCGCTTCCTGGCTTGGAACCGTACCCAGCGAGTTGGTGCCAAACTGGACGCTGCTTCGCTGATAGCCAATTCGCACTTCGTTCAGCATGTGGTTGTTAAAAATATGGGTCCAATCGATCAGCCCCGATTGTCCTAACGATGGAACGCTGACCGGATATCCTGCGGCTTGGTAGGGGAATTCGAAAGCGTTGACGAAATTCTCCTTCTGGTAGAGGTAACGCGTGTAGAACGAGTCGGAGTCTGTGAGATGCACGTCAAGCTTCGCAATCCAATTGTAGGAGTGAAAACCGTCAGGAAGAGTGCGCTGGACGCCGCTCAGTTGATATCCACACGCCGGCGCCCCAGTAACCGGATCCGTGCCGTTATTGACCGGCGCATTATCAAAGTATTGAGTTGTGAGTGTCCCCGGCGCAATAATCGGCGAACCCCCTCCTACCCCGAAGGGACCATATGCCGTCAATGCTTGCAAACTCGTGCTTCCCGGGAAACACGCGTCCAATTGTCCGATCCCGGCTGGCGTTGGCGTCAAGATACCGCCGCTGCTGAAAGGCGCGGTGGAGGATTCAATTTGATTGTCAAAACCACCGAAGATAAACACCTTGTTCTTCAGGAGTGGTCCGCCGATGCTTCCACCCGTAAGTTCCTCGTTGAAGCGAGGGGGTTTGGTGAGGCCCTCCTCACCCGGTCCTGTACCCTCCTCAATGTTGGTCATGGCGGTCAGAACCGAGTTGGTTTCCTCTCCGAACACCGTCCCGTGCCAGCGGTTCGTGCCGCTCTTGGTCACAATGTTGATCACCGAGCCCGAGTTGCGGCCGTACTCCGGCCCGAAGTTGTTGGTGGTGGCCTGATACTCGTTAACCCAATCGGTGTCGAACACAAAAATTTGCGGACCGGAGACCGAGTTGTCGTTATTGTTCTGTCCATCAATCTGCTGGTCATTGTTCCGGCCGCGAATGCCGTTCACGCTGAAGCCCACGCCGTTCGTATTCGCGAAATTGTTGTCGCGGCTGGCGACCACCCCGGGCAGAGTCAGGGCAATGAAATCCATGCCCTCGCCCTCGCTGACTCCAGCAAAGGTTTCAAGCGCCGGGCCTCTGATTGAGGTCGTCACCTGAGCCTGCGCCGATTCAACCAGCGGGGGCGCGGCTGTCACCTCAATCGACGCGCTGGCCTCCCCCACCTCCAACTGTAGTGTTCCAAGGGCATGCTCGACGTTGGCATCCACCGCGGCGCCCGTCAGCTTAAGCTTCCGAAAGCCGGCTTTGCTGACTTCCAGGTCATATGGGCCAACCAGAAGCAAGGTGAAGCGAAAGGCACCGGTGTCGGAAGTCGTCGCCTGTTGCTTCGCGTTGGTGGCTTGGCTGGTCAGCGTCAGTGCCGCGCCCGGTACGACAGCACCCGAGGGGTCCACGACTGTACCGCTAAGAGACCCCGTCACAACCTGGGCGACCATTGGAACCGCCGACAGCGCACACAGCAGCGCAAGTGACGCCACAACACGCACTAAACCGTTGTCCATTCGGATCGTCATCGCTTCCTCCTTATTCCGCCACCATCCTCATGTAGTCAGACCGGTTAACTCGCCGACTCCGATTGGCGCGAAAGCTACCCCAAGGCCGACGGCCGGCACACAGCACCGGCCAGATGTCGGAAAGTAACCAATCTTAACGCAATCAGCATTCCAAGAGGGGGAACCGAATACATCATACTTCTTCAGTGACATACATTCCGAACCCAGAAATCTCTACAATTCATTGGAGGCATGCCATCGATTAACCTATGAAAACATGTAGATTGTCAAACAGGATAACGCAGTCCGATGGAGCTTGTCCCTTATGACCATGTCGCCTGACCACGACGACTTCACCACCGGCCTCGATCTCTTCAACCGCGCCCATTTTTTCGACGCTCATGAAGCTCTCGAAGACGTCTGGCGCTTCCTGCCTCGTGACCGGCCCTCGCGTCGCCATCTCCGTCTCCACGTCCAAGGTCTGGTTCAGTTGGCAGTCGCTTTCCATCACGAGTCCACCGGCAACCATGTGGGTGCGCGTTCGGTTCTGGAGCGCGCCCTGCGCAATCTCAACGGCGCGGACAGTTCTTTTCCCGAGATCGATTTCGACCGCTTGCGCGCTGAGCTAATGACCTGGCGCAAGTATCTGGACGATGCCGAGAGCGCGGATGAGAAAAAGAACTTGGGCGGGAGGGAAGTTCGCCGCCACACTGCTCCAGCCCTGCCGAAGATCGTGCTGCGCGGCTGATCTCCCTTGAATGACCGCGCCTGTTAGAATCTTGTTCTTGTGAAGTCCGGTCTCTCACGCACGTCGCCACGCAAAACGCCGCAAAACGCCGCGCCCGAGTCCGTTCCACTCACTGTTCCTCGCGCCCTTCCTCTCGCCGTTCCTCTTCTCGACTTGCGCCGCCAGTACGATGGCCTCCGCACCGAGGTGCTGGCCGCCATCACTCGCGTCTGCGATTCGCAAAGCTTCATCCTTGGTCCGGAGGTCGAAGCGCTCGAGCGCGAGATTGCCGCGCTGACGGGAGCAGCCTGCGCCGTGGGTTGTGCGTCGGGAACGGAGGCGCTCTGGCTGGCGCTCGTCGCCGCCGGCGTAAAGCCCGGGGACTCGGTCATCACCACCCCATTCAGCTTCTTCGCCTCGGCCAGCGCAATTGTGCGGGCAGGCGCAACGCCGGTTTTCGTGGACATCGATCCCGGCACCTTGAATCTCGATGCGGCGCTGGTCCGTTCCCAACTGCAAGATCGGCGACTCCGCGACCGGCAGGCCGCTCCAACGCAATCCAAGAATGTCCGCGCTATTCTTCCCGTCCATCTCTACGGCCAGTGCGCCGACATCGACGCATTCGACCGCATAGTTCATGAAGATGTTCATGAAGATGCTCACGAATTCGGAGTCGCCATTGTCGAGGACGCAGCCCAGGCGATTGGCGCTGCGTGGAGCGGACGCGGCGCGGGCTCGCTCGGTGTAACCGCCGCCTTCAGTTTCTATCCCACCAAGAACCTCAGCGCCTACGGAGACGCGGGCATCGTCACCACCAACCGACCGGAGATAGCCGAGCACATGCGGCAACTCCGCAACCATGGCAGTCCGCGGCGCTACTACCATCACGAATTTGGCTGGAACGGACGCATGGACGCCATTCAGGCAGCGGTGCTGCGCGTGAAGCTCGGACACATCGCGGACTGGAACCGGAGCCGTCAGCAGCACGCCGCGACCTACGACCGGCTGTTTGCTGAGTCCGGACTAACGTCCGGGCTGACTTCCCGCCAGGCTTCCGATCAGACTTCCGGCCAAACTTCCAACCCAAGCAGCGCGCCGGTGCGCTTGCTGGCGCGAAGTCCGCAAGCCAAACATGTGTTTCATCAGTACGTGATTCGCGCCCAGCGCCGCGACGAACTGCGCAAGTTCCTGGCGGATCGAAAAATTGGGTCGGAAATCTACTATCCACTGCCGCTGCACCTGCAGCCGGTATTTTCCTATCTCGGGCTAAAGGCCGGAGACTTGCCCGTCGCCGAACAGGCCGCGCGGGAAGTACTGGCGTTGCCGATGTTCCCGGAGTTAACCGAGGCCGAGATCCAGTCGGTGGTTGAGAGCATCGCCGAGTTCTATTCCTAAGAGGCGCTTCACCGCCGAGACGCCGAATTCGCCGAGAAAGCCTTTTTCAGAAAAAAATCCTTCGGAGAAAGAGAATGGGCAATTCTCGGCGTCTCGGCGGTGACAGTTATCGCTTCCGCCGGCGCCCCGCGCGCTTCGGTAATGTCCGCGCGGCCCGTACCGGCTCTTCACCCGGCGCATAAACGCGGCGCACAATTGGCGTGTTGAGCTTGTATTTGCGCTCGGTGACGTTGCCGTTGTCGTCCTGCACGCGAAGGGTGAACACGGGCAACACGCCTTCCTTGTCGAAATTTTCTTGCGAAACGGTCACCGGCAGGACGCCTTCCATGCGCTCGCGATAGGCCGTCTCATAGCGATGGCGCTTCACGTTCCAGGTGAAGACGCGAATCTGGTTGAAGTCAAACGGCAGGCCGTCCTTGGGTTCGGTGACGACGGTCAGGTACTGCGCGACTTTCTTGTCTCCATCCGGAACCTGGTTCAGCACGAAGTATGCGACGATGCGCTGGCCTTCCGCGTATTGCGCGACGTCGAGCGGCACGTCGAGATCAATCATGCGCGCCAGCACCCAGCCGACACGGTCGTGGGAGTCGCGCGCCAGCCACCAATCCTCGATCACCGGCAGGGGCTTGTTGTCTTGCGGATTGCCGCCCGGCGTGGCGGAGCGCGATGGCGGCACAATCGCGCCCGGCTTCTCGGCCGTGCCTCGCTTCAACAGCGATAGCTTTTCGCCGGAGGAGATCTGATAGAGATGTTCGGTATCCCGCCCCGGTTCGACGTGCAGATTCGTGTCGTTGCGCGCCGCGCCTTGCGCCTGCACGGGATCGTTCCGGTTGTCCGCGGTCAGCTTCTGGATCCGATCGAAGACCTCCTGACCGACCAGGTAGCGCTGCTCCACCCATCCCGTCACGCCCGCTGCGGTGCGCACTTTGACGAAGCGGCGGTCATGGTCAAGCACTTCCACGCGCTCGCCGTTCTTCACCACTCCGGCTTTTTCGTACACCGCCGCCACACGGTCGCGCAGGATGGCCTGAACTCCGGAAATGTAGGCAATCTCCAGCACGCGCCCGCGGCCGCGATTGCACGCGGAAAGCAACACGAAACAAAGAACCGGAAGCAGCGGTAAAAAACGATGGGGCAAGAAACGATGGAAGGAAAGTTTCACGGGCTCGCTACCAATATAGCGCGAGCCCGCTTCCGCCGGCACTCATTCGGTGACTCCGACTACGGTTTGGCGTGCTGCTCCGGTCGTTGTTCCTTAATTTGATGGTGCACAGATGGTTTGTGATGAAAAAAGTCAGGGCGTGAGAGAGAAATGAAAACGACCGCGGCATCGCACGTCTCGAAAACCGCGAGACGTGGGGCACTCGGCAGCCCGATTCAAACTTTCAGGGTTAATCCACCGTTATGTTCGCCGTGGCCGGGATAGTGCCGGGATACGTCACGGTAATGACATAAGGACCCGTTGGGGCCACAGGCGGCGTCAGAACGCAGGTCTCCGGGGAAACACCGCTGTTTGAGCACACGATCGATCCAGTGCTCGGAGTCGGCGTAACGGTCCAGGTCGCCACAACTGTAACGTCCACTGTTGTGCTGGCGGAGGTAGCCTTTGCGTAGTAACTCTGGTTTCCGCTGGTCGAGCCGCTTATGGTCCAGGTGCTAGCGGGACAGACTCCAGTGTTAAACGTACCCGTGCACACCGTAAGACCAGTGACGTTGCCAAGATATGCAGTCGCGGTCGCGGTCGCGCTTACGCCCTGCGCAGAAGCGGTGATCGTGGCTGTGCCACCGGAGTCCACTCCCGAGATTTGCCCGGTACTTGTGATGTTCACGCTGACGTCTTGTCCAGTGCTTGTCCATGCAACACCGCTAGTAAGCAGGCTCTTGGAGTTGTCCGAATAAGTTCCATAAGCCTGTAAGCCATAAGTTTGACCAACTTGGACCTGCGGACTCGGAGGCTGAATCGCAATCGAACTGAGAGTGTTGGGTTGGAAAAAGCCATTGCAGGCGGCTCCAATCGCCGCTGCGACCAGCACGCCAAAAGCCAGCGTCAAGGGCAGTCTTTTCCCGGTAAACCTGCGTCTAGTGCTCATAAGTAATCGCCCTCAAATAATTTTAGCAGAATACGCGGCGCTTGCTCGACTGCCGGTAGTGCATGTCTGGGAACATACCTCCGCCCGGCCGGCTCGGAGCGCTCTGCAGTAAAGGAACGGGGCGCGAGGCTGAACTTGCGGTGTTTTCTGGTGTCTTGTCCCGCGAATTTATGGCATCAAGCCACGCGGTCATTTTGCCCCCTGAGCTGGTCGAAGGCTCCGTAAGAGTGCACAGGTCCTTCGCTTCGCCCAGGATGACAGCGATTGACAGAATGACAACGCCGAAGACTGAGAGCTAACAGCCGAGAGCTCTCCCTTACTTCGGCCGCTTCTTGCCCGCGTTCGCGATCCGCTGGTCAATCGGCTTCCTTGCTGCGTAGCCTTCGCTCGTTCCGTGCCAGTTCGCGATCGTGGGCTCGCCCAGCTTCCAGCACAGCAGGAGGATCTCGCCCTCTACCTTGCAGGGGAAATCGAGCAATCCGATGTCGAGGTCTTTCACCTGCACGCCGGTCGAGTCAATTTCGGCGAGAGCATCCTTGATGCGCCGAATCGACTTTTC
The DNA here is from genome assembly GCA_963779995.1 of uncultured Acidobacteriaceae bacterium. GTDB lineage: Bacteria > Acidobacteriota > Terriglobia > Terriglobales > Acidobacteriaceae > Acidiflorens. The sequence goes on from CAVZZY010000013.1 coordinate 31,672, forward strand.
GCGCTCCGCCTTGCGCCGCGCCAGATGGACGACATTCAGCAGCGTGCCGCCGCTGAGAAAAACCCGGTGCGCCGTCTCTTGCAACTCGGCGTCCACGTCTTCAATCAGTTTCTTGCCGTTGATCGCCTGCCGCAGCAGCGATTCCAGAATCGGCAGGAGCATCTGCGCTTCATCGAGGGTAAAGGTGCGGTCGGACATGTGTTCCTATTCTACAGCCTGGGCGAAAATCAGTTCTCAGCTTCCAGTTCCCAGTTCTCCGCAAACCCGAGTTCGACAGTTCTACGGGTTTTTCTGAGAACCGAGACCTGAGAACTCTGATCAAGCAACCAGACTCCCATCGCGAAGATGGCAAGCAAGACCACGGCTTCCACCGGAAACCAGAATGGCCCGGCCACAGTTATGACATTGGGGATCAGGAAACATCCCGATGCAACCAGAATCAGCATACGATCGAAACGCTTCTGCCCCATGGCGGGTGAATTGGCGGGCTGGCTTTCACCGGCTGAGCGCCCTAAAGCGAATCGCAGCGCTCGCCCGCCGATCAGCAGCATCGGAATGGTAATGGCGGCGAGATCATATTTCATGATGCGCGGGTTCAACAGGGCGGTACCGACCAGTGCGACAGGGATCCATGCCTCCCGCGGAAGATTCCATTCGCGGACGCGACGGGCAAGAAACAGCAGGACAATTCCAAGCACGCAGACAACGAGCAGGTGCAGAATCGTGGTTGCGAGAGAAGACGGCAGTCCCCTCATCCAGAGAGCCCTGCCCACCGTGCCCGCCGGGCCATATCCAAAATCATGCAGGTAGTCAAACACTAGTCGCAGGCTCGACAGGTACTCGCGGAATAAACCGGGCCAGAGCCGGACCTGGGCAGCAAAGATCAGCACTCCAATAATTGCCGTCATGGCGGACGGAACCCATTGCCGCCTGCCGCGGTCACTTTCACTGTCCCTGCCACTCTCCACCAGAACGGGAAACGCGAGGAACACGAGAAATGGCGTCTTGAAAACTGAAGCAGCCAGAACGGCGATGTAATACCAGGACCACCGGCCATGTTTCCACCCGGCGGTAGCAGCGGCCAGGATCACGCCATAAAGCGGGTAGGCCACGTTGCCGCTCAGAATCGCATCGTCGGTGATGAGTCCGGGGAAAAAGATTATGGCCGGCAGCATCAGCGCCAGCCAGCGGCGTTCGCGTTGATCAGCCATCTGGAATCCCGCCCAGAGCTGAAGCAGGGCTCCGGCTGCAACCGCAGCCCAATAAAGCAGGCCCAGGAGCCAGCGTCGAAACACTGCCAGCAGCCGCAGCAAAAGCAGCGTCATCGGAGAGTAGACGTAGACGAAGGGCGGGCGCTCGGCCGGGTTGGATGCCAAGCGGGTGTGAAACGCCTGCAGCGCCACCAGATCTTCAGCATACGGATCGGAATCGTGGTGAACAGCTTGGACGGCCTTCCCGTAACCCTGAGCATCCCATCCAACCGAGCCGACCGAAGCCATTACCACCAGCGCAATGGCCGCTCCCAGGCAAAACAACGCGATAAGCCGCGGGCGGCAGAACCAGCCTGCATATTGGATAGGGGAGGACCGCGCCACTGCTGCCGATGTCTGTTTAGACAAACTCTCCCCTTGCGCGGCAAGACGCCTGCATACTTATGCTGTCTAAGTACATTTACAAAGAATAACAAAGCGCCGGACGCGATACAAATAACGCATCGGGGCGGGAGCGGCTAAGATCGCTCCGCTGAAGCACGCCAGTGGCAGAATCGAGGCACGGATCTTTACACCGGCTCGGCTAACTCGGATTCGAGTTGGTCATCCTCACACGCCCGCAGCCGATCCTTTTCGATCGTGTCAGCCGATGGCGGCTCATCCAGTCGACGAGACGGCGTCAGCGCATAGACGGCAAGAACAACCATGATCGGGTCCAGCGGACGGCGATAGTAAAACTCCGGACTGGTGATGTAGTACATCAGAGGAAACACCAGCAGAACGATAGTGTAAAAGATCGCCGCGCCCGCTCGTCTTTTCCAGGCTTTGCGCAGGCCGGCGAACGCCAAAATCGTGAAGGCCGAGCAAAACGCTATGTTCGCCGGATCCCACGGCTCTATTTGCAAGTATGCGTGCGACAGACTCCAGTATCCGGTCCAAAGGAAAACCACCCGTCGCAACGATGTCCACAGGTACCAACGCTTATGAGTCTTGATGAAGGCCACTGCTTGCTGTTTCTTCGTGGCCATATATTTCAGTTCGCCATCGCGTTGGAACTCCTGCACCTCAGCAGCGTTATTCCAGGGTCCGAGTTCAGTCGGCTGCCAATAGTCGACATTGCGCTGCCAATAACTGGTAGGGCCTTTAACGCCCATGCGCAGCACCAGCCCCATGTTGTCCCGGAAGGGAATGAAAGCATGGAAAGTGCGCCAGTTTCGCACAAACCAGGGACACACCGCCACCACGAGCGCCAGCCCGAGCACTATATTCGGCACCAACCAGCGGCGCCCCTGCTTATACCGCAGATAGGAAATTCGCAGCTGCAGGAACGGGAGCACGGAAAGTACAACGGCGCTGGTTAGCGCGGCCAGGCCCCAGAGCGCGCCCGTGCCCGCCCATGCTGAAATTCGATCGGTGCGGTCCAGCTTCAGCGTAATCATAAAGAGCAGGGCGAACAGCAGCGTGGCGAGCCAGGTTTCCCAAATTCGGTCAATGGGAAAATAGATGGCATAAGGGAAGAAAGCCCACGTCCATCCTGCCCACTTGGCCACACGTGTACCGAAGCTCTGGCGCGCGAAGAAAAAGATCGGAACGCACGTCACCGCCGATGTCAGGCAGTTAAAAGAGAGGATCGCAAGCACCGCAGCCTTGGTGTAGACCCCGAAAAGCTTGAAGAATCCCGCCAGAATATAGGGATAGACCGGCGTCATCCACGCTGTCGGCCCGGTCTTCTCATACAACGGACTGCTAAAGCCCTCGCCTTGTGCAATCGATCGTGCAATTCTTCCGGCTTCAAATCCAAAGTGGAAGTGATCGTGAAAGGGCACCAGATGTTGTGGATACATGAATGCCATGACGATTAGCCGGATCGCCAGCGCCGTCGCTACCATCCGCAAGAGCGTTCGAGAGCGAACGCCGGCTGGGCCGGGTTTGGCACCCTCCAGAAGTCGAAGCTCCCCAGGATTCATGCCCAGTGACCTTGAATCCGCAGATTCCTTACAGTTCTCACCCGCCTTAAACATTGATGCTCCGAAGTGAAATGTTGTTTGCAAAATGTTACCAGACTTCTCCGCAGCCCGCGTAAGGACCTGGTAACGGCAATACAGCTGGTAAAGGCGATGCAAAAGGTGTTGGATGCTCGTCCGCCCCGCGCCGTTTGCCTTCTTGCCCATGCTATTTTCATGGACAGACATGGACGCGCCGCCCAGACCACTTTCCCAGGCTATCGCCGGGAATGTCCCCCGAAATATCCCCCGGAATGTATACGTTTTCGGCCTGACCTCGTTCCTCAACGACACGGCCAGCGAAATGGCGTACTGGATCCTGCCCGCCTTTCTCGCATCGCTCGGCGCCGGACCGGCGCAACTTGGGATTATCGAGGGCATCGCCGAGAGTGTGGCTTCTTTTGCCAAGTTTTTCTCGGGCTACCTGGCCGACAAGGTGGCGCACCGCAAGCCTATCGTGGTCGGCGGATACTTCGTGGCCAACGCGGTGAAGCCGCTGCTGGCGCTGGTTTCGTCGTGGTGGCAGATTCTGGCAATTCGTTTTTTCGATCGCTTTTCGAAAGGCGTCCGGGGCACCGCTCGCGACGTGATGGTGGCCGAGTCGGTCGACAAGTCAATGCTCGGCTCAGCCTATGGCCTGATTCAAGGCATGGATTCTGCCGGCGCCATCGCCGGCCCGCTGCTGGCGCTCGGAATTATCGGACGCTTCGGCATGCGTGCCGTGTTCGCGTCCGCCGCCATTCCGGGAGCGCTCTGCGTAATCGTCGTCTGGCTCGGAATCCGCGAGGTTCATCGCGGCGGTAACCCGCTCACGGAAACTGGAACGAATCCAGAACTGCTCGGGCGGCAAGCGGCTGCCCCTGCGCGGACGGGCGGGGACGCCCGTCCCTCCACGAGCGAATCCAAGTGGCTGCCGAAATTGCCCGCCGGATTCTACTACGTACTGGCAGTGGTCACCCTGTTTTCGCTGGGAAATTCCAGTGATATGTTCCTGGTTCTGCGCGCCGGAAATATCGGCATTCCGGCGTCTCGGGCGCCGCTGCTGGGACTGGTCTTCAACATCATGTTCACGTTGCTGTCCTGGCCGGCGGGCAAGTTCAGCGATCGCTTCTCGCGTTCGGCCATCGCCGCCGCCGGATATTTCGTTTTCGCCATGGTCTATTTTGTTTTCGCGCTCGCACCTTCTCAACTGGCGATCTGGCTCACCATGGCCTTCTACGGACTCTTCTATGCGCTGACCAATCCCGTGCTCAAGGCTCTGGTCGTCGAAAGCGTGGGCGCCGATGTCCGTGGCCGAGCTCTTGGGATTTATTCGTTTCTCACCAGCGTAACCACGCTGCTCTCAAGCGTCATTACCGGTGCGCTTTGGAAGGTATATGGCCCGGCGGTCCCGTTTTATTTTTCCGCGGGGATCGCGACCGTATCGGCATTCGCCCTGCTCGCCCACCGTTCGCCCGCGCGGCCCGTTAAAACCTGAGCCGCTTCAGCAGGCAGAGCTCGTCCTAGCGGATCTTGCTCCTGGCGGACAGGGCTTCTTCTGCCGCCGATGACCCTGGGGGCTGGGGGAGGGCCAACTCGGGCGCTTTTGGTACTCTCAACCTCCGGCGAGTGTTTTACAAGTGCCCACGTGGGTTAGCCGGGAGCAGTAAAGCTTCAGAAGTACTACTTATGTGTAGTTCCGCAACCGGCACATGCTGCGGGCATGCCTGTGCTGGATGCCCTGCCTTAATGATAGGGGCTCCGCCGGCAGGGCGGTTGCGCGGCGGGTGACCCTGGCTTGCTACGGCGTTTCCGAGTTTCCCGCAACCTGTTCAGGCCGTCTGCTCCGCCCCATCCGACCGGCGCAACCAGAAATATGCCACCAGCAGGAAAACGAAACCCGCCACGCTATCGAGCACGGCATCCCGCCACGTGCCGGTACGCGATGGAATGTAGCTCTGGTGCCATTCATCTATCGACGCGACGAAAGCCGTCCCCAGCCATGACAGCAGTGACGTGCGCCACAATAATGCTTGAGTTTGACCAAACGTTGCCCGCCAGCCTCGCAGCAGCAGAAGGCTCAACATGCCGTACCCGACGACGTGTCCGGTCTTGCGCAGATAGTGATGAAAGATGAGGAAGTCGTAGAAATTGATCTGACCGAACAGGCGCGTCAACAACGCATACAGCAGGCTGCCGGTGTGCTCGGACGAGAAAAAATCGGTGGACTCAAACGCAATGAGACCGATCCAGACGACCGCTGGCCACCAGGCGCGCACAAGATTGGGACGAGAGTCAGTCAAATCGGCGGTCAAATCGATTGTCAAATGGAACTATTCCCTCACTCCGCCGCGTAATTCGGAGCTTCGCGCGTGATCATGACGTCGTGCACGTGGCTTTCGCGCAGGCCAGCGGCGCTGATGCGCACGAATCGCGCCTTCTGCTGCAGTTCCGCCACCGTCTGGCATCCGCAATAACCCATGCCCGACTTCAGCCCGCCCACCATCTGGTGCACGATCATCGCCACCGAACCGCGATACGGCACGCGGCCTTCAATTCCCTCCGGCACCAGCTTAGCGAGCCGGTTCGACTCTTCGCCCAGCATTGGACCTGCGGTCGATGCATCTCCATCCGAGTTCTGGAAATAGCGCTCGCTCGAGCCCGCCGCCATCGCTCCGAGCGACCCCATGCCGCGATACGCCTTGAAAGTGCGCCCCTGGTACAGAATCTGTTCGCCCGGGCTTTCATCCGTCCCTGCAAACATCGATCCGATCATTACCGCGGAAGCGCCCGCTGCCAGCGCCTTGCTGATATCCCCGGAATACTTGATGCCGCCGTCGGCGATCACCGGAACGCCCGCGTCGCGCGTGGCCCGCGCCGCCTCCGCAATCGCCGTGATCTGCGGAACGCCCACGCCGGTTACGATGCGCGTGGTGCAGATCGAGCCCGGCCCAATGCCGACTTTAATCCCGTCCGCGCCCGCGCGCACCAGGTCGCAGGCGCCGTCGAAGGTCCCTACGTTCCCGGCAATCAGTTCCACTTCCGGCAGCATCGCCTTTACCTTCTTGACCGCTGCGAGAACGAGCGCGGAATGCCCATGCGCGCTGTCAATGGCCAGCACGTCGACTTTCGCCTTCGCCAGTTCCTGGGCGCGTTCCAGGAAGTCGCCGGTGGCGCCAATGGCAGCGCTGACGCGCAAGCGTCCGTGCGTGTCTTTGGCGGCTCCCGGATACTTCAGCTTCTTCTGAATATCCTTAACCGTGATCAGGCCCTTCAGGTTGTACTTGTCGTCGACGACCAGCAGCTTTTCGACGCGGTGCTCGTGCAGGATCTCCTCCGCCTGCTCGAGCGTCGTTCCGACGGGGACGGTGATCAGATTCTCCTTGGTCATCACCTTGCTGATCGGAATGTCGAAACGCGTCTCGAAGCGCAGATCGCGATTGGTCAGAATGCCGACCAGTTTCCCATCGTTCAGCGTGATCGGCACACCTGAAATCTTGAACTTCTGCATGACTTCGAGCGCATCGGAAACCTTGGCGTCCGGCGACATGGTGACCGGATCGACGATCATGCCACTCTCCGACCGTTTCACCTTGTCCACTTCATTGGCCTGCTGGTCGATGGTCAGGTTGCGATGAATAATGCCGAGGCCTCCCTGCTGCGCCATGGCAATCGCCATGTGCGACTCCGTCACCGTGTCCATGGCGGCGCTGATGATGGGGATGTTCAGCCGAATGTTGCGCGAGAGCTGCGTCTGCGTGTTGGTGTTGGCGGGCACGACGCCGGAATGCGCCGGCAGCAGTAATACGTCGTCGAATGTGAGGGCTTCGGGTACGGGAAAATGGATCATAGGGTTTTGGATGAAACTTCTATTGTAGGGAGGGGGCACACGTGAAGCAAATGCAGTCTGTCTGTTTCCGAGACTATTCTTGCCCCTTCTCCACATCGCGAAGAGCTTGCCATGCGCTCCAGAACAAGCCGGTGCAGTAGACGAACACGACCAATAGCGCCATCGACAGATAAACCAGCAGTCTTCCGAATGGCTCAGCGTAAGCGTGAAGAGAGTGCCCCTTAGAGAACGGAATTACTGAAGCGCAACTCAGGAGGAGCGCAACGGTGGAGTAGAGAGCGCGCCTTAGCCAGACGGCAATCCGTTCCCTCGCATAGTGCCTGACCCCTACGATTTCGTCATCGCTGAGCGGACTTTCTGTGTCGAATATCGTCATCATGTCCCACGAATGTTTCGACTTCTATTTGATCACTATAAAAGAAAGGGCGTCCAGACCGGACGCCCTATTGTTTTTCTGAAAATATTCCTTCGCTAAATCTGAGACCGCGGCAACTACTCTTTCTTATCGCCACCCTCAGTTTTACCCTCAGCCTCATTCGCGGCCATGTCCTTCTGCACCTGCGCCTCTTCGTCGGCATGTTCCATCGCCTTGCGGTTTTCTTCGGCGCGTTTGGCGCGGATTTCGGCTCGCTTCTGGCGCTTTTCGTCGATCACCTGCTCGCTGCCCAGCAATTCGATGAACGCCTTTTCGGCGCCGTCGCCCTTGCGCCAGGCGGTGCGAACGATCCGCAGATAGCCGCCCTTGCGGTCGCCGAAGCGCGGAGCCACGGTATCGAACAGTTTGCGGACGGCTTCATCCGTCATCAAATAGGACGCCGCCTGCCGCCGCGCCGCCAGATCGCCCTTCTTGCCCAGGGTGATCATCTTCTCCACCTGCGGACGCACCGCCTTCGCCTTGATCACGGTCGTCTCAATGCGTTCTTCCATGATGATCGACGTGACCATGTTGCGCAGCATGGCGCGCCGATGCGAAGTGGTTCGTCCTAACTTGTATCCTGCGACTTTGTGACGCATGTCTGAACCCCAGTTGTCAGTTGCCAGCGGCCAGTTGCCAGTGGCTTGTTAGTCAGCGGCCAGTGGCTCGTTGGGTCAGAGGTTTTACTGGCAACTGACCACTGGCCACTGCTTTTCTACAGATCGTTGTCACCGTACGCCGACGCGGGCAGCACCTGGTTCGAAGTCGGCCCGGGCACGGCGTTTCCGTGCTCGTCGATCTTCATGCCAAGGCTCAAACCCATCGAGTTGAGGATCTCCTTGATCTCGTTCAGCGACTTCCGTCCAAAATTCTTCGTCTTCAGCATCTCGGCTTCGGTCTTCTGCACCAGTTCGCCGATGGATTGAATGTTGGCGTTCTTCAGGCAGTTATAACTGCGCACGGAGAGTTCGAGTTCCTCGACCGAACGGTTCAGGTTCTCGTTCTTGATCTCGGGCCTGCGCTCTTCGCTCGCCGCCGCCGTTTCGATTTCCTCTTCGAAGTTGATGAAGATATTCATGTGATCCTTCAGCAGCTTCGCGGAGAGGCCGAGCGCATCGCCGGGAGTGATCGAACCGTTCGTCCAGACCTCGACCGTCAGCTTGTCGTAATCGGTGATCTGTCCCAAACGCGCCGGTTCGACGGTGTAGTTGCACTTGCGCACCGGCGTGTGCACGGAATCGATGGGAATGAATCCAATGCCCAGATCGTCTTCGAAATTCCTGTCCGCGGAAACGTAACCGCGGCCGCGCTTCAGGCGCATTTCCATTTCGAGTTTGCCGCCCTCGCTCACCGTCGCGATGTAGATTTCCTTGTCGAGCACTTCGACATCGCCATCGGCTTCGATCATGCCGCTCGTGACCACTCCCGGCTGATCGGCGCGCAGGTAAATCGCCTTCGGACCGTCTCCCGCAAGTTTGAACGGGACCTGTTTCAGGTTGAGGATGATGTCGGTCGCATCCTCGACCACGCCCGGGATCGACTGGAACTCATGCAGCACGCCTTCGATCTTCACCGCGGTAACGGCCGCGCCTTCGATCGAACTCAGCAGCACGCGCCGCAGCGCGTTGCCGATGGTGGTGCCGAATCCGCGCTCAAACGGCTGCGCCCAGAACATCCCGTATTTGTCAGTAAGCGAAGTGGTATCACTTGCCAGCCGCTTCGGTTTTTGAAACCCTCTCCATAACATCGTGTGTTTCTCCTCTCGGCCATGTGGCTCCGCGGTGGCTCTTTAAACCGGCCCAGGTTCAAATTGAACGCCACTGCGGGCTGATCTGGCTCGAAATAGTAGGCCGAAAAATCAGTCGTTGGTCGTCAGTCGATGGTCGTTCGCCGGTATTGCCAACGACTAACGACTGACGACCGCCGACTACTTACTACTTACTGTACAACTCAACTATCAACTGCTCATTCACCGGCAACTGGATATCTTCGCGCTTCGGCAGGGCAATCACGCGCCCCTTGTAGTTCTCGCGATCGATCTCCAACCACACCGGCGCCGGCTGATGACTGGCAAAATCCCTCGCGACTTCGAGAATCGGCACCTTGCGGCTGCCCTCGCGAATCGCAATTTCTTCGCCCACGGTGACCTCGTACGAGGGAATGTTTACCTTCTTGCCATTCACCTGCACGTGCCCGTGACGCACCAACTGGCGCGCCTGGCGGCGGGAAATGCCGAAGCCCATGCGGTAGACCACGTTGTCCAAACGCCGCTCGAGTTGCTCCAGCAGCTTCGCGCCCGTCACACCCTTGAACCGGACTGCCTTCTCGAAATAATTCCGGAATTGGCCTTCCTGGGTGAAGTAGATGCGTTTGGCTTTCTGTTTTTCGCGCAACTGCAGACCGTAGCCTACGACCTTGGTCTTCTTGTCTTTCCCGTGTTGTCCGGGAGCGAAGTTGCGTTTCTCAATGGGACATTTGTCGCTGAAGCACTTCGTGCCTTTGAGGAAGAGCTTGATCCCTTCCCGGCGACAAAGACGACACACTGCATCGGTATAACGTGCCAAGTTATTCTCCTTTGTTAGATGACCGGTTTACAGGTTTGGCTTCACCCTTCATCCCGGACGAAATTCAGTTCTTAGACTCGTCGCCGTTTCGGCGGCCGGCAACCGTTATGCGGAATCGGCGTCGTGTCCTTGATCGACCGCACTTCGATTCCCGCCGAGGCCAGCGCGCGCACCGCCGATTCCCGGCCCGATCCCGGACCGCTCACCCGCACATCCACCGTGCGCACTCCGTGATCGCGTGCCATGCTGGCGGCGTTTGCCGCTGCCTGCTGGGCCGCAAACGGAGTCCCTTTGCGGGACCCGCGAAAACCCAGCGAGCCCGAACTCTTCCACGCCAGCACATTGCCGGTCATATCCGAAATGGTCACGATGGTGTTATTGAAAGAGGCTTGTACATGCACCAGTCCGTGCGGAACGTGCTTGCGCTCTTTCTTCTTGAACGTCTTCTTCTTGCCTTTTTTCTCGGGCGCCGCGGCGCCGCCTGCTGCTGCTGCTGGTTTTGCCATTTTTTGAAGTTCTCAGTTCTCAGTTCTCAGTCAATCCGTTCTCCGCAACAGCTGAGAACTGGGAACTGAGAACTGACACCTTGTTTTTACGTCTTTACGCCGTCTTCTTCTTCTGCGCCACCGTGCCTTTGCGCGGGCCCTTGCGGGTACGAGCGTTGGTGTGCGTGCGCTGCCCGCGAACCGGCAGGTTCCTGCGATGACGAAATCCGCGATACGATCCGATTTCGATGAGCCGCTTGATGTTCATCGAAACGTCTTTGCGCAGATCGCCTTCCACCGAGCCTTCCGCCTCGATGACCTGGCGGATGCGATTGACCTCGTCTTCCGCGAGGTCCGACACTTTCTTCATCGGGTCCACTTTCGCCGCGTCCAGAATGCGCGCCGCGCGTGAATTGCCGATGCCGTAGATGTAAGTGAGCGCGATATTCGCATGCTTGTTGCGCGGAAGATCGACGCCTGCAATACGAGCCATGATCCCTCTCTTAAGTTAGCTCTCAGCTCTCAGCTTTCGGTAACTGCAACCCATGTTTATTTAGCCTTGACGCTGCTTGTGTTTCGAGTTCTCGCAGATCACCCGCACTACTCCCTTGCGGTGGATGACCTTGCACTTGTCGCAAATTTTCTTAACCGATGCTCTTACCTTCATAAATTCATGTCCCATCTTCACATGTAGCGCCGGTGTCCTCGCCGGCTGCCCGGAGGGCGTCTCGCCCGCCGCTTCCAACCGCATCACTTATAGCGGTACACAATTCGCCCGCGATTCAGATCGTAGGGAGAAAGTTCGACCGCGACTTTGTCTCCCGGCAGTATCCGTATGAAGTTCTTCCGCATCTTGCCGGAAACGTGCGCCAGTACCTGGTGTTTGTTTTCGAGCTCCACCTTGAACATGGCATTGGGCAGCGGTTCGACCACCGTTGCCATCACTTCAATCGCGTCTTCTTTACTCATTGACTCCTTGAAAAGCTGTTTAGCTGTTAGCTCTTGGCCCTTCGCTAGAAGCCAAGAGCTAAAAGCTAAGAGCCTCTATTGCGTCAAAATCATCGGCCCTTTTCTGGTTACCGCCACGCAATGTTCAAAGTGCGCGCTGTAACTGCCGTCCGCCGTTACGGCCGTCCACTTATCGCTCAAAACCTTGGTCTCGGGACCGCCCGAGTTCACCATCGGCTCAATCGCCAGCACCATGCCTTCGGTCAACTCCGCGCCCTGACCCTTCTTGCCAAAGTTCGGAATCTGCGGCGCTTCATGCAGCTTCGTCCCGATGCCATGCCCCACAAATTCCCGTACCACGCTGAACCCGTTCGCTTCCACGTACTTCTGGATCGCCGAGCCCACGTGTCCGACGGTGTTGCCGATCTTTACCTGCTCGATGCCCTTGTACAGCGAAGCCTCGGTCACTTCGAGCAGCTTCTTCAGTTCCGCGGTCAGCTCCTCGCCCACCGGCACGGTGATGGCAGCGTCTCCGTAATACCCATCGCAGACCACACCGCAATCGATGGAAACGATGTCGCCCGTTTTCAGCACCCGCTTTTCCGACGGGATGCCGTGCACGATCTCTTCATTGATCGAAGTGCACAGCACGCAGGGATAACCGTAATACCCCTTGAACGCCGGCACCGCTCCGAGTTCCGCGATCAGTTTCTCGGCGGCTTTCTCCAAGTCCATCGTGGTAACGCCGGCTGCCACCAGCGTTTTCAGGTGGTTCAGAACCTGGTGGACCATCTTCCCGCTCCGCCTCATCTTTTCGATCTCTTCCGGCGACTTGCGGATGATCCGGTCTTCTCCAAAACTCATAATTCATTCTAGCTTCGCCGACGCTAACTTCGATTCGAACTTCGTCGACCCTAGCTCGCTGACTCTAACTGCGCGTTTCCGCCACCGGCGCCCTGTCCATGCCTGTCAATCACGCCAAAAATCTGCGCCGCAATCTCGTCCATCGTCCGATCCGCATTGACCACTACCAGCCGCCGCTGCGCCCGGTAGTAATCCGCCACCGGCTTGGTCTGGCTCTCATAGGCAGCCAATCGCTCCGAAATAACGTCTTCGCGATCGTCGCTGCGGGTCAACAACTTGGATCCGTCTACATCGCACAACTCGTCGACGCGAGGGGGCTGAAAGTGAATGTTATAGAGCCGTCCACAGGTAGGACACGAACGCCGCCCGGTGAGCCGTAGCAGTAGTTGATTATAGTCTACGAGCAACTGGATCACAATCGGCGGGCACTTCTCCGATTTGCCGCTCTGCGATTTATCCAAGATCTCTTTTTCCAAGGCAGCGTCCAGCCACCGTGCCTGGGCGGCTGTCCGGGGAAAGCCATCCAGCACAAATCCCCGTTGACAATCGGCCTCCCGCAGTCGGCTGGACACAATGCCGTAGATCAACTCGTCCGGAACCAGTTCGCCTCGCGCCATGATCGCCTTGGCTTCCAGGCCGAGCTTGGTGCCACGCCCCACGTTATCCCGTAAAAGATCACCCGTCGATATCTGCGGGATACCGTAACGGTCGACGATCCGTTTGGCCTGGGTGCCCTTCCCGGCTCCGGGAGGCCCCAGAACAATCACAGGTCCAATATTTCGCGCGGTCTCATTGGCCATCAAAATGATCCCTTTTACTCGTATTTCCCCTTGCCGATACAGCGCCATGTTGCGCGCTCACACAATCAGTTCCCAGTTCCCCAGTTCTCAAAACAACCCAAGGTTCCGCACCTCTTACTGAGAACCGAGAACCGGGAACTGAGAACCTTTCCTTATCACCAGACCCGGCGACCGCGTATCCGTCCGCTGCGCGGCGTGAATCCATCGTAGTGCCGCATGATCAGCTGCGCCTCAATTTGCGTAACCGTGTCCATCGCAACCCCGACCACGATCAGCAACGACGTTCCGCCAAAATAAAAATTCACTCCCAGGCCGTTCGTAATCCAGGTGGGCAGGTTCTCAAACATTCGCCCCAGCAGCGGAAGGTGATTCAGCTTGATACCCGCAATCATCCACTCCGGAATCAGCGAAATCAAGATCAGGTAGGCCGCGCCGACCAGCGTGATCCGGGTTAGAACATCGTTGATGAAGTCCGAAGTCCGCTTCCCAGGCCGGATGCCGGGAATAAAACCTCCCCACTTCCGCATGTTGTCCGCGACCTCGTTCGGATTGAACACGATCGAGATATAAAAGTAGGCAAAGAAAACGATCCCGGTGGCATAGAGCAACGTGTACAGCGGTTCGCCCCATCTCATCGCGTCCAGAACAGGGCCTACCACCCGGTTATTGTGGAACGCCGCGCCCAGCATTTGTGGCAAAGCGAGAATCGAAGACGCAAAAATCACCGGCATTACGCCACCGGCATTCACCCGCAGCGGCAGGTGTGTGGATTGCCCGCCCATCACCTTTCGTCCGACCACGCGCTTGGCATACTGCACCGGAATACGCCGCTCGCTGCGCTCGACGAATACGATAAAGGCGACCACGGCGATCATCAGCACCAGCAGCATCAGGATGGCCGGGGCCGTGAATACTCCCCAAGCCGAAGTGCTCGCCTTCTGGTAAAGATCGATGACGCCGCGCGGCAGACCGACCACAATGCCCGCAAAAATCAAGAGCGACATGCCGTTACCGATGCCGCGTTCGGTGATCTGCTCACCCAGCCACATGACGAATACGCTGCCCGTGGTCAGCGTCAGCATGGTCATCAAGATGAAGCCCGGCCCGGGAGTGTTGACGAAATCGCCCGCTTTCTCGAGGCTGATGGCGATGCCGAACGACTGCACCGCGCTCAAAATCAAGGTGAGATAACGCGTCCACTGGGTGATTTTCTTGCGGCCCATCTCGCCTTCTTTTTGCAGCTTGGCCAGCGGCTCATACACCACCGTCAGCAACTGCAGAATGATCGACGCCGTAATGTACGGCATGATGCCCAGGGCGAAAATTGTGAGCCGCCGCAGGTTGCCGCCACTGAACAGATCGACAAAGCCCAACACCGAGCCTCGGTTCTGCTCGAAGAACGCCGCCAGTCGGTCGCCGTTAATCCCGGGCGTCGGGATGTGGCCGCCGATGCGATACACCGCCAGCAGGCCGAGCGTGAACAGCACGCGCTTGCGCAGGTCGGGAACCCGGAAGATGTTCGCCAGCTTATCCAGCATTACTGCAAGACCTCACACTTGCCGCCCGCTTTGGTGATTTTTTCCTGCGCTGACTTCGAAAACTTGTGCGCATGCACGGTAATCGCCGTCGTCAGTTCTCCGTTGCCCAGGACCTTGACCGGCTGCCTGCCATTCACCACGCCCGCCTTCTTCAGCACCTCGGGCGTGATTTCGGCTGCGCCAAGCGCCGCCAGGCGATCTAGGTTCACGACGTCGTATTCCTCGCGGAAAATATTCGTGAAGCCGCGCTTCGGTACTCGCCGGTGCAGCGGCATCTGGCCGCCTTCAAACCCGCGTATCAGCCGCGCACCCGATCGTGACCACTGCCCCTTATGACCGCGCGTAGAAGTCTTGCCCATGCCGGACCCCATGCCGCGTCCGACTCGCTTCCGCTTTTCCGATGACTTCTTCGGTGCCCGTATTGTCGATAAGTTCATAAAACTTCTCTCTAACCCTTTGTCATCCTTCGCGAAGCGAAGGACCTGCTTTTCTTTTCAGGACGGTCATGCGCTGCGTTTTACGCCTTCACAATCTCGATCAAATGCGGAACCTTCTTGACCATGCCGCGGATCGCAGCTGTGTCCGGCCGCTCAATCACCTGGTACAGCCGGGTGAACCCCAGCCCCTTCACAACTTCCTTGTGCTTTACCGGAGTACAAATCGCCGACCGCACCCACTTCAACTGGATCTTGCCGCTCGCCGCCGCCTTCGATGTCTTGGTTGTCATTTACAACTCCTGTACCGATTTGCCCCGCAGTTCGGCGACGTGTTCACGGTTCTTGAGCTTCTTCAGCGCGTCGAAAGTCGCCTTGATCACGTTATGCGGATTAGTCGTGCCAATCGACTTTGTCAGCACATTCTGAACGCCCGCTGACGTCATCACCGCCCGCACCGCTCCGCCCGCAATCACTCCCGTGCCTTCGGGAGCCGGCTTCAGCAGCACCATGCCCGAGCCAAAACGTCCCAGCACCGTATGCGGCACTGTCGTCTGCGTCAGGTTGATCCTCATCAGGTTCTTCTTCGCCGCCTCGATCCCCTTGCGGATGGCCTGCGGTACTTCCTTCGCCTTGCCCGATCCGAAACCAACCACCGCCGCCGAGGGATCGCCGACGACTACGAGCGCCGCGAACGACATGTTCTTGCCGCCCTTAACTACCTTCGTCACCCGGTTAATCGAGACCACCTGGTCTTTTAACTGGAACGAACCCGCATCGAGTTTCTTAGTTACTCTAGCCATTCTGAATCCTATAACTCTCTAGTCGTCAGCGATCAGGCTACCGGTTTTCAGCTCTTACTGAGAACCGAGAACTGAGAACTGAGAACTGTTTTCTAAAACTGCAATCCCGCTTCGCGCGCCGCATCGGCCACCGCTTTGACCCGGCCATGGTAGATGTAGCCGCCACGATCGAATACCACCTTGGTGAAGCCTTTCTGTTTGGCCAGTTCGGCAATCTTTTTCCCAACCATCTTCGCCGAGGCCACGTTGCCGCCCGTCACGCGCGCGCCTTTGCGGTCGTCCGCGGTCGAAGCCGCCGCCAGCGTGACGCCCTTCAGGTCGTCAATCAACTGCACGTAAATGTGGTTCAGCGACCGGTACACATTCAGCCGTGGACGCTCCTGAGTACCCATTACCTTCTTCCGGATACGATCATGCACCCGCTGCCGCGTCTGATTCTTTGAAGTGATTCTCAGCATCTGTTAGCCCTCAGCTATCAGCCGTCAGCCGTCAGTTAAACCCGACCAGCCGTCAGACTTCATGAGAAGTTACTGATGGCTGATGGCTGACGGCTGAGAGCTATTTTGCCCCCGTCTTGCCGACCTTCTTCTTCAAGCGCTCGCCGGCGTAGCGCACTCCCTTGTTCTTATAAGGATCAGGCGGACGCAGCGACCGCATCTCCGCCGCCACCTGGCCGACTTTCTGCCGGTCGATGCCGTTCAGCGTCAACTTCGTCAGCTTCGCATCCACCGCGCAATCCACGCCGCTTGGCAGCGGATACTCGATGGGGTGCGAATAGCCGAGGCTGAATACCACCGTTCCCTTGCCTTTCATTTCCGCGCGGTAGCCGATGCCGACGATTTCCAGTTCCCTCGTCCAGCCCTTTGTCACGCCATCGACGGCGTTATTAACCAGAGCGCGCGCCAGTCCGTGCACCGCCGATTGCGAATCGTTCTCGCGGATCGCCACCAGGTTGCCGTCCTTCTGCTCCATCTTGATGCCGGACGGAAGAGATGTGTCCAGCTTGCCTTTCGGCCCCTGGACCATCACCGTATTGCCTTCGATCTTGACCGTCACGCCCTTCGGGATGGCGATCGGCTTTTTTCCAATTCGTGACATAGCTTGTTAGCTCTCAGCTATCAGCCATCACATCTCAGCGGTCCAACTGAAAGCTGAGAGCTGATAGCTAAAAGCGCTTTTCTACCAAATCTCGCAAAGCAATTCGCCGCCCAGGCCTTGCCGCCGCGCCTGGCGTCCCGTCATCACGCCCTTCGGCGTGGTCAGGATGTTGATACCCATCCCGCCCAGTACCCGCGGAATCTCGGTGCGGCGCACATAGACGCGGCAACCCGGACGCGATACCCGCGCCAAGTTCGTAATCACCGCCTCGTTGTTGTTGCCGTACTTCAGATAAACGCGCAGGACCTTATGGCCCTCTTCTTCCGCCGGCTTGAAGTTCGCGATATAGCCCTCTTCCTTCAGGATGCGGGCAATCTCCGTCTTCAGCTTGGAAGCTGGAACGTCCACTTTCTGGTGCCGGGCGCGGATCGCGTTACGGATGCGCGCCAGCATGTCTGCGACCGGATCGGTCAACCTCATCGTTTGTTTCTCCTCGAGCCACCCGTTCGCTCCGCGTTCAGCGGAGAACCTGTCAGCAGCTTGCTTCTGTCGGTAGTCAGTCGCTAATCGCTGGTCGTAAGTGTTAGCGAACGACTACCGACTGACGACTAACGACTGATTCTTACCAGGACGACTTCGAGACTCCGGGGATCTCGCCCCGCAGCGCCAGTTGCCGGAAACACAGACGGCACAGGCCAAACTTCCTTAAATAGGCCCGCGGACGTCCGCAAATCTTGCAGCGGTTATGCTTGCGCGTCGAAAACTTCGGCGTTTTCCTGTTTTGCGGCTTAGTCTTGCTCTCCGCGCCGTCCTTCACTCGTTTTGCTGTAGTGGCCACTTAGCTTCTAGCTCCTGGCTGCTACTTCTAGCAACCCATTTGTCGCAAATTTCCTGGTCTTACTTCTGCAATCTGACCTCTTACCTCTGACTTATGCCCTGAACGGCATCCCCAGATGCTTCAACAGCGATCGCGCCTGGTCATCGGATCTCGCCGTCGTCACAATGGTCACGTTCATGCCCTTCAGCTTGTCCACCTTCGCGTAGTCAATCTCCGGAAAAATCAGCTGATCGTGCAGGCCCAGCGTGTAATTGCCGCGCCCATCGAACGACTTGGTCGAAACCCCGCGGAAGTCACGCACTCGCGGAAGCACGATGCTCACCAGTCGGTCAAAAAATTCGTACATGCGGTCGCCGCGCAGCGTTACCATCGCCCCAATCGGCATACCCTCGCGCACCTTGAACGCCGCGATCGACTTCTTCGCCTTCGTGACCACCGGCTTCTGTCCCGTAATCTGTCCCAGTTCATTCACTGCCGGGTCGATAAGTTTAGCGTTCTGGGTGGCTTCGCCCACGCCCATGTTCACGACGATCTTATTCAGTCGCGGTACGGCCATCGGGTTCTTGAGTTCGAGTTCCTTCATCAGGGCCACGGAAACTTCCTTCTCAAACCGCGCCCGCAGCCGCGGCCTCTCTTTTGCCGCATGCCGCGGAGCCTCCGGACCAGCTTTCGCCTCGACCGGCGCATGTCCCTTTTGCTCGCCCTTGCCCGGCTTCGCTTTTTTCTGTTGCTGCTCGCCTTTTTTCTGCTCGTCTGCCATTGTCTTTCTACCTTCTTTCACGGTTTCGGAGTGTCGGCTCTTGGCTGTTAGCTCTTTGGCTCGACGTGTACCGGTTCGTGATCCTCAAATTTTCCGCAACTGCAGTCCGCACTCCGCCAAAGGCCTAAAGCTAATGGCTAAGAACTACTTGTCCAGCGTCGTCCCGCACTTCTTACAGACTCTTACCTTGCGCTCGCCGCGCACTTCATGTCCGATCCGCACCGGACCGCACGTCGTACACACCAGGGCCACGTTCGACAGAGGAATCGCCCGCTCCTGCTCGGCAATTCCACCCTTGATGTTGCGCTGCGGATTCGGCCGCACGTGCTTCTTCACCGTCATCACGTGCTCCACCAGCACCTTGCCCTCGTCGGGAAACACGCGCAGCACGCGCCCTTCTTTCCCCGTATCCTTCCCGGTCATCACCTTCACGGTGTCATTCCGCCGGATATCCACTCGCTTATGCTCGGCTGTAGTTGCAGTTCCCATATCCAAAACCTTCTTTCCAACTTGTCATCCTGAGCGAAGCGAAGGACCTGCTTCTCGCTATCCCAAGACGTGGCGTTTTTAAAGTACTTCCGGCGCCAGCGACACAATTTTCAAAAACTTTTTCTCGCGCAGTTCGCGCGCCACCGGACCGAACACGCGTGTGCCCACCGGTTCGCCGGTTTCGTTGATCAGCACGGCCGCGTTCTGATCAAAACGGATGTAAGTCCCGTCCCGCCGCCGATGCTCTTTCCGCGTCCGCACGATGACCGCCTTCACCACTTTGCCCTTCTGCACCTGACCGTCGGGCGCCGCTTCCTTCACGCTCGCCGTGATCACGTCGCCCAGGCCCGCGCGCAGACCGGTCGAACCGCCCAGCGGCAGGATCATCTGCAGCTTGCGCGCGCCGGAGTTATCGGCGACCTCGAGCATGGATCTCATCATTACGGCCATGTTCGTCTCCTCTACCGCTTCTTCTTTCTTAGCGGACCCTAGCGGGCGTTCTTATCGCCCAAGGCCCGTGCCGGCGTCGATGTCAACTTCCGGCACCAGCGCCGTCTTCCGCACAATCTCTTTCAGCGTCCAGCGCTTCAGCTTCGACAACGGCCGCGACTCTTCAATGCGCACCGTGTCGCCGGGATGCGCTTCGTTCTTCTCGTCGTGCGCGTAGAATTTCTTCCGGATCGAGATCACCCGCTTGTACATCGGATGCGCTTTCTTCCGCGTCACCTCGACCACGATCGTCTTCTGCATCTTGTTCGAGACGACGGTGCCGATCAGTATCTTGCGGCCCGAGTGTTTTTCGGCTTGCACTTTTTCCGGTAGGCTCGTGATTTCCGCCATTATTTCTTCTCCGTCTCGGTCTGCGTCTTCTGCCCGGCCAGTTCCTGCTCGCGCAGCACTGTCTGGACGCGCGCAATATCCCGGCGCAGCCCGCGAATCTTTTTCAGGCTCTCGGTCTGTCCCATATTCATCTGGAACTTCAGCTTGAACAGCTGGTCCGCCAAGTCCCGCTCCTGGTGCTTGAGCTCGACATCGGTTAAGTTGCGAATCTTTTCTGCCTTCATAAATCAGGTCTCAGTTCTCAGGTGTCACGTGTCAGGAAAAGCTCTCTTACTTACGAACTCGCTTTTCGCCTCTGCAATCTGACCTCTAACCCCTGCAATTCCTAGATCACTTCCCGTTTTACGAACGTTGTCCGCAGCGGAAGCTTGTGCGACGCCAGCCGCATGGCTTCTTTCGCGTCGGTGATCGTAACGCCTTCCATCTCAAACAGAATCTTCCCCGGCCGCACCACCGCGACCCAGTGGTCCGGAGCCCCTTTGCCTTTGCCCATGCGGGTTTCGGCCGGCTTCTTCGTCACCGGCTTATCCGGAAACAGCCGGATCCAGATCTTGCCGCCGCGCTTCACAAAACGCGTCATCGCCACCCGGCTCGCTTCGATCTGCCGGTCAGTGATCCATCCCGGCTCGAGCACCTTCAATCCATACTGACCGAAAGCCAGCGTGCCCCCGCGCCAGGCCTTCCCCGTCATGCGCCCGCGCTGCTGCTTGCGGTACTTAACTTTTTTCGGCATCAACATAAAATCGGTTCTCAGTTCTCAGCTGTCAGTTCTCAGGAAAAGCTTTGCATCCCCCGCTTTTCACTTCTGCAATCTGACCTCTGACCTCTTACCTTCTAGAATGCTCCCGTGCTGCTCACTTCGCGCGCCGGCGTCGCTTCGCGCTTCTTGGCCGGCAGAATCTCGCCTTTATAAACCCAGCACTTCACGCCAATCACGCCATAAGTCGTGCGCGCCTCGGTAAAGCCGTAGTCGATATCGGCCCGCAGCGTGTGCAGCGGCAACCGCCCCTGCAGATACCACTCCGAACGCGCGATTTCATTGCCGTTCAGCCGTCCGCTCACCCGCACCTTGATGCCCTTGCAACCGAAGCGCAGCGCCGAATCCACCGACTTGCGCATCGCCCGTCGGAAACCCACGCGTTTTTCCAGTTGCAGCGCAATCGATTCCGACACCAGCTGCGCATCGAGTTCCGGCTTGTGCACTTCCTGGATATCGACATGCACCTCGCGCGTTGTTTTCTTCTGCAGATCCTGTTTCAGCTTGTCGATTTCCGCGCCCTTGCGCCCGATAATGATTCCCGGGCGCGCCGTCTTGATGATGATCCGCAGCTTATTGCCCGGACGTTCGATCTCGACCGAGCTCACACCCGCCGACTTGAGCTTCTCCTTCAGTTCGGTCTTGAGCTTGTAGTCTTCGAGCAGCAACTTGTCGTAGTCCCGCTCGACAAACCAGCGCGACTTCCACGGCTTGGTGTAGCCGAGCCGGAATCCGTAAGGATGAACTTTTTGTCCCATCGTGTGCAACTCCTAGATCTCTCTCAGTCGTTGGTCGTTAGTCGCTGGTCGTTAGCAAACCGCTTCCCGAGCGACTAACGACTATCGACCAACGACTTCTCCTATTTCTTCGCGGTCGCCTTCTTGCCAACCGCCTTCTTCTTCTTCGCCGGCGCCTTCGCCTTCACTTTCGCCTTCGGCTTTGGCCGAGCCGCTGGCTTAGCCGCCTTCTCGCCTGCCGCCGGCGTACCTATCGACGCACCGTTCCTGTTTTTCTCCGCCAAAACAATTTCAATATGCGCAATGCGCCGCACGTAATGGTAGGCGCGCCCCATCGGCGCCGGACGAATGCGCTTCATGCGCGGTCCATCGTTCGCTACCGCCTGCTTCACGTACAAGTTATCGAGATCGACATCCAGGCCCTTTTCCGTGCTCAGGAAGTTCGCGTTATCGATCGCCGACTGCAACAGCTTCCCGACCGTCGCCGCCACGCGCTTCTTGGTGAAGGCCAGCGTGTTCCGCGCCTCTTCCACGCGCCGTCCCTTGATCAGATTCAGCACCAGCCGCACCTTCTGCGGCGAGACGCGCATGTATCTTGCTTCCGCTCGAAATTCCATAATCTCTTTGCCTTTAGCTCGCAGCCCGAAGCTCGTGGCTCGAAGCTGTTCTTAGGCCTTCGGTGCCGACGGCGCCGACGGCACTATGGCTCCAGGTCCGCCGGGCACGCCCGCCGGTTTCGCCGCGACTTCGGTCGCCGCTTTCATCGAGTGCCCTTTGAACTGACGGGTAAAGCTGAATTCGCCCAGCTTGTGCCCCACCATGTTCTCGGTCACATATACCGGAATAAATTTCCGTCCGTTGTGCACGGCGATCGTGTGTCCCACCATCTCCGGAATAATCGTCGAGCGCCGCGACCACGTCCGCAGCACCTTCTTCTCGTTACGCGCATTCATGGCTTCCACTTTCGTCGCCAGGTGCGCGTCCACGAACGGTCCTTTTTTTGTCGATCGAGCCATAATCCCTCTGTAGAGACGCGGCTTGCCGCGTCTCGCTTGCCGAGTACCGGAGACGCGGCAAGCCGCGCCTCTACAAAACCTTAACCCTTCTTGCGGCGGTTCACGATAAACGTATCAGTCCGCTTATTGTTCCGCGTCTTGTAGTCCACGCGTCGGCTGGCCCCACGGGGTCACCGGATGGCGTCCGCCGGAGGTTTTGCCTTCGCCACCGCCGTGCGGATGGTCCACCGGGTTCATCGAAACGCCGCGGTTATGCGGACGCTTTCCCACCCACCTGCGTGCGTCCCGCCTTGCCCCACGTCACGTTTTCGTGGTCCGTGTTCCCCACCTGCCCAATCGTCGCTAAACAGTCGAGCAGCACCTTGCGGGTCTCGCCCGAAGGCAACTTCACCAGCCCATAGTCATCTTCCTTGGCGATCAACTGTGCCGCACCGCCCGCCGAGCGCACCATCTGCGCGCCCTTGCCCGGACGCAGTTCCACGTTGTGAATCGTCGTGCCCGGCGGAATATTCCGCAGCGGCAAGGCGTTTCCCACCAGAATGTCCGCCTCGGGTCCGCTCAAGATCTTCTGTCCAACCTTCAGTCCATCGGGCTGCACAATGTAACGCTTTTCGCCATCGGCATAGCTCAGCAGGGCAATTCGCGCCGAACGGCCGGGATCGTATTCAATCGTCTCGACCGTCGCCGGAATCCCGTGCTTGTCGCGCTTAAAGTCAATCGTGCGCAGCTTGCGCTTGTTGCCTCCGCCCCGGAACCGCATAGTCGTGTCGCCGGAATTGCGCCGCCCGCCCGTCCGCAACTTGCCCTCAACCAGCGGCTTGTGCGGCTTCTTCGACGTGATGTCGTCGGTCACGAGCGTGGTGCGATAGCGCAGCGTCTGCGTTGTCGGTCTGTAGGTTTTAATCGCCATAGAGCTCTCAGCTTTCAGCTCTCAGCTCTCAGCAACCCCGCTATCGCACTTCCTGATAGCTGAGAGCTGAGAGCCGAGAGCTTCTTTACAGATTCTGCGCGTACTCCGGCATCTTCTCGCCGCTTTTCAAGCGCACGTACGCCTTCTTCCAGTCCGGACGATAGCCCGTGAACTTGCCCCGCCGCCGTTCTTTCCCGGGATAATTCGCGGTGCGCACCGAAGCCACCTTCACCTTGAAGATCGCCTGCACCGCTTCCTTGATCTCGGTCTTCGTCGCCTTCGGCGCCACCTGGAAGACCAGCGTATTCTGGGTCTCTTTAATCCCCAAGCCTTTTTCGGTGATCACCGGCTTCTGAATAATCTGATACGCGGATTTCATCAGGCCACCTCTGCCTTCGCTTTACGCGAACGACGGGCCGGTTTCTTTTTCGCATCCGGTTCAGCTTCCACGTCATGCGAACGTTTCGATGTCTTCTTCAGCGAGTCTTGCAACTTCTCAAGCGCCGGCTGCGCAAACACCACATGGGTATAACGCATGATGTGATAAGGATGCACTTCGTTCGCCTTTACCAGCTCCAGTCCGTCAATGTTGCGCGAACTCAACTCCAGGTTCTTGTTCTCCGCCGTCGAAATATCCACCAGCAGCGTCGTGCCATCGACTTTCAGCTTGTCGAGCGCCTCGCGAAACAGCTTCGTCTTCGGCTCTTTCACCTCGAATGACGTCACCACCATCAGCTTCCCATCGGCAAACTTCGAGGCCAGCGCCGAGCGCAGCGCGCCAAGCAGCTTCTTCTTCGGAAAGGCGTAGTCGTAGGAGCGCGGCTGCGGTCCGTGCACCGTGCCGCCATGGCGCCAAAGCGGCGAACGGATGGAGCCGATACGCGCCCGCCCTGTGCCCTTCTGCTTCCACAGCTTCTTGCCCGATCCGGAAACCCGCCAGCGGTTCTTGGTCGCATGCGTGCCCGCACGCGCGGCGGCGCGATAGTGCGTGATCGCCTCCCAGAGCAAGTCTTCGTTGACCGCGCCGAAAACTTCTTCGGCCAGTTCCATCGTCCCGGCCTTGGCTCCGCTCAGATTGTAAATATCAATAGTTGCCATATCTCTCTCGTCTTCTTGCTGAACCCTTGTGCCAAGCCAGTCTTGCTCCAATCAGGCCGGCGCCGAATTACTGGCAACTGGCAACTGGTTACTGGCAACTGCACTTACACCTTCTTCGAAGCGCGTTTCGCCGCCTTTAACGGGTCCACCGTCGCCGCACCCGCAAATCCACGGCGCTCTCGTGGCGGCTTCTTCGCCTTGTTAATCACGATGTAACCACCATTCGCACCCGGAACGCTGCCCTCAACCACCAGCAGGTTCTCTTCCTTATCCACGCCCAGGATCCGAAGGTTTCGCGTCGTGACCCGGACATCCCCCATGTGGCCCGACATCCGCATTCCCTTGAACACTCGCGATGGAAATGCCGACGAGCCAATCGAACCCGTAATCTGAAACATCGAACCGTGCGACTTCGGACCGCCGCCAAAATGATGCCGCTTCACCACACCCTGAAAACCGCGGCCCTTGCTCACTCCAACGATGTCGACAAAGCGCTCGCCTTCGAAAATATCCACCAGCACCCGGTCGCCAACCTTGATCACTCCCTCGGTCGTCTCGCCCGGAGCGTCGACTTCCACGTTAACCTCGCGCAGAAACTTCACCGGCGGAAGGTTGTGCTTGGCGAAGTGTCCTCGCATGGGCTTGGTCAGCTTCTTTTCTTTCACAAATTCGACCAGCCCAATCTGCGCCGACTCGTAACCGTCTTTAGTCTGGATCTTGTGCTGCGTGATCACGCACGGCCCCGCCTGCAACACCGTCGCCGGCCGCACATCGCCCTTCGAATCGAAGAGCTGCGTCATGCCGACCTTCTTGCCCAGAATTCCCGTGACTCTCGCCATTTCCTTCTCCGTTCCCAGCATGGCTCGTCGATCATTCGACGACGGCTATTGGCTGGGGCTGTTTCAAGCTTCGAACCGGCCGCCTTAACTGACGGCTGATGGCTGATGGCTGACAGCTATTTATGTTCCTTGCCGAACGCCTTGATCTCCACATCCACTCCCGCCGGCAGATCGAGCTTCATCAGCGCATCGACCGTCTGCTGCGTCGGCTCCAGAATATCCAGCAGCCGCTTGTGGGTGCGGATTTCAAACTGCTCCCGCGATTTCTTATCCACGTGCGGCGACCGCAGCACGCAGTATTTGTTCTTCATCGTGGGCAGCGGAATCGGCCCCGCGATCTGCGCGCCGGTGCGTTTGGCTGTCTCCACGATCTCGCCCGTCGACTGATCCAGAATGCGGTAGTCGTAAGCTTTCAACCGGATGCGAATTCTTTCTTTTCCAGTCACTGTTTTTCTCTCTTTACCCCTCCCGGCTCACCCGGAAGGAAAGATCTGGCGGCAGGAAACAAGCCGCTTTGTTGGTTTTACTTCTGCAACCTGACTTCTTACTTCCGACCTGCCTTACTGAATAATCTCGGCGATCGTGCCTGCGCCCACCGTATGGCCGCCTTCGCGGATGGCGAAGCGCAAGCCCTTTTCCATCGCCACCGGCGTGATCAGCTCGATCACCAGGCTGACGTTGTCTCCCGGCATCACCATCTCCGTCCCCGCCGGCAGCTCCGCCACTCCCGTCACGTCCGTCGTGCGCAAATAAAACTGCGGACGGTATCCCTTGAAGAATGGCGTGTGCCGCCCGCCTTCTTCCTTCGTCAGGATGTACACCTCCGCCTTGAACTTCGTGTGCGGAGTAATCGAGCCCGGCTTCGCCAGCACCATCCCGCGCTCCACATCTTCTTTCCCGATGCCGCGCAGCAACAGGCCGGCGTTGTCGCCCGCCATGCCTTCGTCCAGTTGCTTCTTGAACATTTCGACGCCCGTCACCACCGTCTTGCGCGTCTCGCGGAAGCCGACGATTTCCACTTCCTCGCCCACCTTCACCTTGCCGCGCTCGATCCGGCCCGTCACCACCGTGCCCCGCCCCTGAATCGAAAAAATATCTTCGATCGGCATCAGGAACGGCTTTTCCAACTCGCGCGCCGGTTGCGGTACGCTCTTGTCCACCGCTTCCATCAAAGCGTCGATCTGCTTCTCCCACTTCTCGTCGCCGTTCAAGGCGAGCAGCGCGGAGAGACGAACTACCGGCACATCGTCTCCCGGAAACTGATAGCTCTTGAGTAACTCGCGCACTTCGAGCTCCACCAAGTCGAGTAACTCGGGATCGTCCACCGCATCGCACTTGTTCAGCGCAACAACAATGTAGGGAACGCCCACCTGGCGCGCCAGGAGCACATGCTCGCGCGTCTGCGGCATGGGACCGTCCGTCGCCGCCACCACCAGAATCGCCCCATCCATCTGCGCCGCGCCCGTGATCATGTTCTTGATGTAGTCGGCGTGCCCGGGGCAATCGACGTGCGCGTAGTGCCGGTTCGCCGTCTCGTACTCCACGTGCGCCGTGGCAATGGTGATGCCGCGCGCCTTCTCTTCCGGAGCGTTGTCGATCGAATCGAACGACCGGAACACGATCTTCGGGTTGTGCTTCTGCAACACCTTGGTGATGGCCGCCGTCAACGTCGTCTTGCCATGGTCAATGTGACCAATCGTCCCCACGTTGCAGTGCGGCTTTGTCCGTTCAAATTTTTCCTTTGCCATTGCTTTTTTCCTTTGTAGCGCCGGCGTCTCGCCGGCCACGATCTCAAATCACTACAGAATCGTCCTCTTCGCCGCCAATCTTTTCGTAGTACGCACCCAAAAACTGCTCTTTTTCAATCAATCCATCGGAAAGAATCCAACTTCCGAAGCGCTCGTATTCCGACTTAAATCGCGAGCGAAAATTCTCGAAACTTCGGTGCCAGGCCCAGAAATCTCTCACTCGATACTGCCGGGACTCAGGAGACTCGCACCGGGCATCGGTCAAGAGGTACCCTTCCGCCTCGTATAACAACTTTGTCCAAGTTCCACCTATACCGAAAACTGCTTCAAAGTCCGCCCGCCTGCCGTCCGCCACCCAAAAACCTGCGATCGATGACGAACCGCTGGTCGAGTAGTCACCTAGGCGCCGTTTTCCCCTGCGTCTTGGCGATGATCTCTTCCGCCACGTGACGCGGGGCCTCCTCATAACGCGCAAAATGCATTGAGTATTCGGCGCGTCCCTGGGTCGATGACCGCATATGCGTCGCGTACCCGAACATCTCCGCCAGTGGAACAATGGCTTTGATAACCTGCGAACCGGCGCGATGCTCCATGCCCTCGATCCGCCCGCGACGCGAGCTCAGGTCGCCCATGATGGTTCCCGCGTAATCTTCCGGCGTCACCACTTCGACCGCCATCACCGGCTCCAAAATCACCGGGCTCGCCTTGCGCGCCGCTTCCTTAAATGCCATCGAGCCTGCGATCTTGAACGCCATTTCGTTCGAATCGACATCGTGGTAACTGCCGTCGTAGAGCGTGGCCTTGATGTCGACCATCGGATAGCCGGCGAGAACGCCGCCTTCCATGGCCTCCTGCATGCCCTGGTCGATCGGCTTGATATATTCCTTTGGCACCGTGCCGCCCACGATTTCGTTGATGAATTCGTAGCCCTTGCCCGGCTCGTTCGGATCGAGGTATATCTTCGCGTGTCCGTACTGGCCGCGGCCGCCGGTCTGCCGGATGTACTTGCCTTCCGCTTCCGCGTGCTTGCGAATGGTCTCGCGATACGCCACCTGCGGCTTGCCGACGTTGGCCTCGACCTTGTACTCGCGCATCATGCGGTCGACGATGATCTCCAGATGCAACTCGCCCATGCCGCTGATGATCGTCTGTCCGCTGTCGGGATCGGTGTGAACTTTAAATGTCGGATCTTCCTGCGCCAATCGCGCCAGCGCCATGCCCATCTTTTCCTGATCGGCCTTGGTCTTCGGTTCGACTGCCACCGAAATTACCGGCACTGCAAACACGATCGACTCGAGCGTGATCGGGTGCTTCTCGTTGCAGATCGTGTCGCCCGTACTGACGTTTCTCAGGCCCACCACGGCGCAGATGTCCCCGGCGAGAATTTCCTGAATATCTTCCCGCTTATTGGCGTGCATCTTGAGCAGCCGCCCAATTCGCTCATGCTTCTGGGTGCGTGAGTTCAGCACCGACTCGCCGGACTTCAACTGTCCCGAATAAACCCGGATAAATGTCAACTGGCCGACATACGGGTCGGCCATGATCTTGAATGCGAGCGCTGAGAAAGGCTCGTTGTCGTCGGCTTTCCGCGTGATCGTCTTCCCGGTGTCGGGATCGAGGCCATGCGTCTCTTTCGTATCGAGCGGCGAGGGCAGGTAATCCACCACTGCATCAAGCAACGGCTGTACGCCTTTATTCTTGAACGCCGTCCCCACCACCACCGGAAACAACTTCAGCCCGATCGTAGACTTGCGCAGCGATTGCTTCAGCTCGTCCACCGAAATCGCTTCGCCTTCCAGAAACTTGTGCAGAATCTCGTCATCGTTCTCGGCGACGGTTTCGACCAGTTGCGTATGAAACGCCTCCGCTTTTTTCCGCAGGTCCGCGGGAATGTCGGTGGTCTCATACTCCGCGCCTATGGTCTCGTCTGCCCAGATGACGGCCTTCATGGCGACCACGTCCACCACGCCGCGAAACTTGTCTTCTTGTCCAATGGGAATTTGAATCGCCACCGGCTTGGCATTGAGGCGCTTGCGCAGAGTGTCGATGGCGCGCTCGAAATCCGCCCCCATCTTGTCGATCTTGTTAATGAAACAAATCCGCGGAACGCCGTACTTGTCCGCCTGCCGCCAGACTTTTTCCGACTGCGGCTGCACCCCGTGCACCGCGTCAAACACGGCGACGGCGCCGTCGAGCACGCGCAACGAGCGCTCCACCTCGGCCGTAAAGTCGACGTGGCCCGGCGTATCGATAATGTTGATACGGATGTCGCGCCAGGTGCAGGTCGTCGCCGCCGATGTAATCGTGATGCCGCGCTCCTGCTCCTGCTCCATCCAGTCCATAATGGCCGTGCCTTCATGCACCTCGCCGATACGGTGCGTCTTTCCCGTATAAAACAGGATGCGCTCCGTCGTCGTGGTCTTACCGGCATCGATGTGGGCCATGATGCCGATGTTCCTGCAACGCTCTAATGGGACTGTTCTGGGCACGACATTAACTCTTTCTGGGGCTCCGAAATCAGCTCTTAGCTCTTGGCCTTTAGCAAAACCTGGCTCCGTAAAGCTAAGAGCCAAGAGCTAAAGGCTAACGGCTGTCTTACCACCTGTAATGCGCGAACGCCTTGTTCGCTTCCGCCATGCGATGCACATCTTCTTTCTTCTTGATGGCAGCGCCTTTGCCGTTCGAGGCGTCGAGCAACTCGTTCGTCAACTTCTCGATCATTCCTTTTTCGCCGCGGCCGCGCGCATAGCTCACGATCCAACGGATCGCCAGCGACGTCCTGCGGTCCGGACCTACTTCGATCGGCACCTGATAGTTCGCGCCGCCCACGCGCCGCGTCTTCACTTCCAGCAACGGCTTGGCGTTTTCGACCGCCTTCGTGAACAGCTTCAGGGGTTCATCGCCGCCCTTTTCCTTCAGTTTCTCGAGCGACTTATAAAAAATGCCCTCGGCAGTCGACTTCTTTCCCTGCCACATCATCGAGTTGATGAACTTCGTCACCAGGTCCGATCCATACACCGGATCCGCCTCGGTCTTCCGCTTTGGGGTGTGTCCTTTTCTTGGCATGCTTTTCAGCTCTCAGCTTTCATTCGCAGTGCTTCACTGGCCACTGGCAACCGATTTACGCTTTCTTCGCGCGTTTCGTGCCGTACTTCGAGCGCCCCTGGTTACGGCCCGCGACGCCGGTTGCGTCCAGCGTTCCGCGCACCACGTGATAACGAACGCCCGGCAGATCCTTCACACGACCCCCGCGGATCAGCACAATCGAGTGCTCCTGCAGGTTATGGCCGACGCCCGGGATATACGTCGTCACTTCAATTCCATTGGTCAGGCGAACGCGCGCCACTTTGCGCAGCGCCGAGTTCGGCTTTTTTGGCGTCTGGGTATACACGCGCGTGCACACGCCGCGCTTCTGCGGACACGATTGCAGAGCCGGACTCGCCGTCTTATACCGGGTCCGCTCGCGGCCAAATTTCACCAGCTGATTAAAAGTAGGCACTCTTGCCACTCCCGGACGCGGCACGCCGCGTCTCTCCCGCACACTTTTCGTAACCCACAATCCCGTAGAGACGGGGCTTGCCCCGCCTCCGCATATTTCTCTCACCCTGGAGGCGCACAAGAGACGCAAACTGCCCCCGTCTCCAGTCTGGCACGGGCATCGCGCCCAGCCATACTCTCCCCGCGCAGCATTACCATTGCCGAAGAGAATTCGTTCAGTTCCCGCTCAGGCTAAATCGCCGACGACGGTGACGCCACGCCTCACCCGACCAGCTTCACCCGACCAGGTTCGGAGGCGTTCCGTTTCGTCTGCTTTCCTCCCTGCATAGCCTCGCGTGACCCATACCGGGCGCAAAGGTTTTCGCAGGGCGTTTCAGCGAGGGCGTCCCCGATCCCAACTCCAACCGGGTACGTATTTCTTCAAAGCTCAGCCAAGATTTTCCCGGAGCCGGTCGCCAGCGCAGGTTGCGCATCCGACAGGACAGCCGTACACAGGCAAGCCAGACTTAACTCGCGGAACCGTATGATAATAACAACTACCTTGCACATCGTCAACCACTCTTCGAGGCATCGAAGAGGAGAGCAGGTTTCAGAGTTTCAAGGTTTCAAGGTTTGAAGGTCTCAGGGTCGCTGATGGAGAGCCGGGCGTCCCCGCCCGGCTGAACGGGCGAGTCGCTCCATTGGATCAAGGTCTCAGACGCCCGAGCGCCTTTGTCCTTGAAACTTTGAAACCCTGAAACCTTGAAACCTGGCACTATACCTTCTAAACTGACAGTTTTCCGCCTGACCACATTATTATGCTCGCGCCTGGCAAACGGACGCGAGGAGGGTTCATGCATCGTTGCGGTTCCGGTTTTCTACTTACGTTGGCCATCGCCTTCCTCGTCGCCCTCACCGGCTGCCTCGGCAAGGGCAGCACCAACCTCGGCAACGGAGGCGTGCAAAGCGTTACGCTGAGCCCCGCCAACATCTTCTCCCTTGTTGTGGGCGGCACTCAAGTCTTTAGCGCCAGCGGCAAGGACGCCTCCGGCAAGCCCGTTCTCAGCCTCAACATCCAATATGTTGTTGGAGTTCCGCCCGGTACGATCACCCCCCCGCCTCTCAGCATCAATGTCAATGGGAACGCTTGCGCCGGCACCTGGGACCAGACCGGTAGCCAGTGCAGTGGCGGTAATCCTGGAATCGCCACGGTAAACGCCGTCATCAACGGCGTCTACAGCCCGACCACTACCGTCTACGTCCACCAGCCCATCAATAGCATTGAGATTAAGAACGCCAACACCCAACCGCCTCAGTATGACTGCTTCTCGCAGGGTCAAACCTGGGTCTACGCGGCCACCGCCTACAACACTATCTCTGGGGACATCACCAGCACCGTCGGCCCCATGACCTGGTCGTCGAGCAATACCGGTGTAGTCACCACAACTCCCATCGCGTCCACAGGCCAGCCCAACGTGCTCAACCAGGTTGCGGTCACTGCCAAATCCCCCGGCATCACTAATCTTGTTGCCAGCGCCTCCGGGGTCAGCAGCAACCCTTATCCCTTCACGACCTGCCTGATCCAAGCCATCCACCTCCAGATCGGAGGTCAGAACCAGGCAGGAAACTCGATCACCGTAAACAATGGCGCCAGCATACCCATCACGGCCATCGCGGTCGATACGTTGTGCGGCATCGCCAATAACACCCCCCTGACTGCCGCGCCCCTCACCTGGAGCACGACCAATCCTGAAGCCGCGGCCTTCAGCGCCACCGCCAGCAGCGCGGTGACTAACAATGCCACCGCGCGCAACAATCTCGGCGGTACTACCCTCTTTGCTTCCTGCACGCCTCCGTCTTGCAATATCGGAGTTCTGCCGGGTCTCCCCATTTACGCCAGCGACTACAACGTCGCCGACCCTCCCAAATGCCAGCCGCCGAACGTGACGAACGCTTATCGCACGATCTCCGTTAACGTGACTTCCGCATCCAAAGTGCCCACCTACACCGCCTGGGCGGCGACCACCGACTGCGGGAACGCCCTCGGTTGCACCAGCGCTTTGTTCTCGGTGACCCCAGGAACCACTCCGTCCACCTCCATCACCTCCATCGCAAGCGTGCCCCGCACTCCCAATTCCATCATGTTTAACCATCTGGCCTCGTCGCGCCTCTACCTCGGAAGCGATCAGGGTCTGATGTATACGGATGTCGCCACCAAGGGCGGCTCGACCGTTTCTGAGGTCTCCAGCGTCTCGACACCCTGCAACGTTGCCTTGTGCGGCCGAGTGCTCACCATCTCCAACGATGGCAAACTGGTGGTCGTTTCCGACACCGTTTCCACCCCCAGCCAGGTCTACATCTACAACGGCAGCACCACCGGCGCCGTCCCCGTGGACCTCATCATCCCGGGCGAAACCGCTACCGCTGCCGCCTTCTCTCCCGATCAGCTGAAACTCTTCATCCTTACCAACACCGGCAATATGTACGTCTACTCCACGGTGGACGCTCTAACCTCGGTTCCGATCGCCACCTCAGCAACCGACGTCAAATTCTCCGCGGATGGCAGCTTCGCCTACATTGCGGGAATACCCGCGCCGGGAACTTCGATTTCCGGCTTCGCGACCTGCAACCCTCAACTTCCCCAGGGCAACCTGGGCTTTGTGACCACGCCCGGCGTCCCGACTCAGATTTTCCCGTCGCCCGATGCCCAGCACATAATCGCGATCGATTCGCCGAACATTGACATTTTCACGGCCTCCGACACGCAGATTCCTCTGCCGGATGGTCAGTTCACGTGTAATGATCCGTCCGTGACTTTCGGCGCAGTGCAGTCCCACAACCTTGGCCAGGGCAATTTCACCCCTATCTATGCGCAGCTCGTAGCCGACGGCGCCGCGGTTATTCTCGTCGCCAACAACATTCCCGCTGTACTTGTTTTCAACGTGGGTAGTGGGACCACGACTTCCGTCCCGCTCGTCGGCGGCAGCACCCCGCTCTCCGCCTCCGCTTCCACCGACGGAAGCCAGGTTTACGTCGCCGCCTGCGATCAGTATGACGGAACAACCTGCGCCGCCGGCTCCGTGCACATCGTTTGCACCAGTGCCTGCAGCAAAGGTCAGGGCGACTTCCTGCAAGTCCCCTACGCCAACATCAACGACAACAACAACCCCAACATGTGCAACAGCCAGGGGAGCAATGCCCCGCTCTGCCTCCCCAATTTAATTGCCATCAAGCCACAGTGATCAGACCGAGCTGGTGTGGGACCGGGCTAGTGTGGGGAGGGGCGCCCTCGTCCGTCCAAGCCGAGCGCAGCTCGCCTGCGCCTTGAACGCCGCCGCCATTCACAACCAGCGCCGCGCGCGCAACCGCGTACCCCTGATATTTTCGTCTTTGGATTTTGGCTGGCTCGTATGCGCCAGGAAGTGGCGCAAAACGAAACTAAACGGCTTTAGCTGTCAGCTGACCGCGGTCTCCTTCGGCCCTACATCTTTCCCCACACTATCCAGCACTCCATTGATAAACTGCACCGACTCCGGTGTCGAAAACTTGCGCGCAATTTCGAGCGCCTCATTGATCACCACCGCGTGCGGCGTCGCCGGATACCCCAGAAACTCGGCTACCGCTCCCCGCAGCACATTCCGGTCCACCGTCGCCATCCGGTCCATGCGCCAGTGCTGCGTGTGCTTCCCAATCAGCCCGTCGATCTCGACCAGCCGGTCACTGGCCACGCGAAACAGGTCGTCGGCAAACCCGCGTACCTCGTCCTCCACGTTTGTGCGCTCGGCCCAGAATGTCTTCCGGACCAACTCCGGCGTCTGCTTCCCCATGTCCGCCTGAAACAGCATCTGCAGAACCAGTTCCCGGGATTTGCGTCGAGTGCCCATTTGAGCCATCAGCCATCAGCCGTCAGTCATCAGGAAAACCATGAAACGGTTGAGGCTGAAACCAGTTTACAGGACAGTTGCGTAGCGGAAGATTGGAGGTCAGGAGCGGCGTTTTCGTTTCTTGGAACCAGGAATTGCCTTGCCTTTGCTGCCACCCGTGACCTTCGATCTGGAGCCGGTTTTCCTGAAGGCTGACGGCTGATGGCTGACAGCTTTCTTCAGATTAGCCATCTCCACCGCCGCCAGCGCCGCCTCCAATCCCTTGTTGCCCATCTTCAACCCGGCGCGATCAATCGCCTGCTCCAGCGTCTCGCACGTCAGCACTCCAAACGCATGCGGCACTCCAGTCTCCTGCGCCGACTGGCCGATCCCCCGAGTCACCTCGTTCACAAGCACGTCGTAATGCGGCGTGTCGCCGCGCAGCAGGCAGCCAATGCAGATGATCGCATCGTACCTCTTGGTTTCGGCGAGCGTCCGGGCAGCGGAAGGAATTTCAAACGATCCAGGAACGCGGACCAGCGCGATGTCGTCGTTCTCCGCGCCAGCGCGCCGCAGGCCATCGAGCGCTCCCTGCAGCAGCCGTTCGGTGATGAAGGAGTTGAAGCGCGAGACCACGATGGCAAAGCGCTTTCCCGCCGCGTTCAGTTGCCCTTCGATCGTGGCCCCAACCTCCTCGGGCCTGCCATGAATCGTGAGCACGATTTCCCCCGGCAACTCCAGCGAAAAGGTGCGCTCAGGGGACTTAAGCGCCGTAGAAGTGCTCACATCGGCCAGCAACCTGAACTTCCGCTTCTCCGCAATCTCAAACACCTCGTCCGGATTCGTGACCTCGATCACCAGCATCCGGTTCACATCTTTCAAGCGCTCGCGCACCTCGGCGGGATATTCCTTCGCCAGCGAGTTCAGGCTGAGCAGCGCGAGCGGCGCCGACAGGATCACCGACCGCCCATCTTCGCCGTCAACCGCGTCGAATCCAATTGCATGCAGAAACTCCGCGAGTACCCGCAGGTCGTTCGGGTCGCCCACATACCGCCCGATATGAAGAGATTTCAACATTTCAGCCCTCACCTTCCCTTGAACTGCGCCGGACGTTTTTCCAGAAACGCCGTCGTGCCTTCTTTTCTGTCCTCGGTGGCGCAGCAGACCCCGAAGAGCGTCGCCTCCAGATACAGTCCCTCGGCCAAAGTCATCTCCATGCCCTTGTTGACTGCTTCGATGGCGTACTGCACGGCCAGCGGAGCGTTCGCGATGATCTTTGCAGCAATCGCCTCCGCGCGCGGAATCAGTTGCGCCGCCGCCGTCACTTCATTCACCAAACCAATCCGATGCGCTTCCTGCGCCGTGATCATCTCCCCGCCCAGCACCATCTGCATCGCCAGGCCCTTGCCCACCAGCCGCGGCAACCGCTGCGTCCCGCCATATCCCGGAACCATCCCCAGGTGCACCTCAGGCTGCCCCAGCTTCGCGTTCTCGCTCGCCAGACGCATGGTGCAAGCCAGAGCCAGTTCGCATCCGCCGCCCAGCGCAAATCCATTAACGCAAACAATCACCGGCTTCCCCAGGTTCTCGATCAGGTCGAGCACCGCCTGCCCCCTGTGCGCATACTCCTTGGCGGAGACCGTATTCAGTTTTGCCAGTTCGCCAACGTCGGCGCCAGCGACGAAAGCCTTCTCGCCCGCTCCGGTTAAGATCGCCACCCGGATTGAGGCGTCAGATTTAATGTCGGTGAACGCCGCCCGCAGCTCTTCCATGGTGGCCATGTTGAGTGCGTTAAGCACCTTCGGCCGGTTGACGGTGACGTAAGCGATGGAGTTTTTCTTTTCGAGAAGTATGTTTTCGTAGGTCATAGACTCAATCTCTTGTTCCCATATGAACTTGGCTTTTCTCCGTGTCTCCGTGCCCCCGTGGTGAGCTCCTAGAACTTCCCCGCCACCGGCTTATTCGCATCCGAGTAATCATAAAACCCGCGCCCCGTCTTCCGCCCATACCACCCCGCCATCACCAGCCGCTTCAGCAGCGGAGGCGATGCGAACCGCCGCTCCTTGAACTCGTCATACATCACAAGCGTAATGTAATAGGTCGTATCGAGCCCGACGAAATCGAGCAAAGTAAACGGCCCCATCGGATACCCGCAGCCCAGCTTCATCGCGTTATCGATGTCTTCGATCGACCCCACGCCCTCTTCATAAGCCCGGATCGCATCCAGCATATACGGCACCAGCAGCCGGTTCACGATGAACCCCGTCTTGTCCGAAGTGCGCACCGGAACCTTGCCCAGCTTCTGCGCGAATGTGTAGGCCGCGTCGTACACCGCCGGAGCGGTGACAATCGTCTTCGCCACCTCCACCAGCTTCATCAGCGGCACAGGATTAAAAAAATGCATCCCGATAAGTCTTTCCGGGCGCTTAACCGCCGTCAAAAGCTCAGTGACGGAAATCGAAGAAGTATTCGAGGCAAAGATCGCGTCTTTTTTTACGATGCCATCGAGCGACGCATACATCTTCTTCTTCTCCTCAACGTTCTCGATGATGGCCTCAATGACGATGTCGCAATCCGCCAGGTCCGCTTTGTTAGTCGTGCCTTTGAGCCGCGCCCGAATCTCGTCCTTCTGCTGCGGAGTGATACCGCCTTTCTCGGGACCGCGCTCGGCAAACTTAGCCAGCGACTTCTCAATCCCGGCAAACCCCTTGTCAAGATACTTCTGCTCGACTTCAAGCACGGTAACGTCAAACCCAGCAGTGGCGCAGACCTGCGCGATGCCGGACCCCATCAAGCCACAACCTAGAACGCCGACTTTTTTGATTTCCATACGAGTCCTTTTTTTTCCACAGGGGGCACAGAGGAACACGGGGTAAACCAAGCCTTTCTCTGTGTTCCTCTGTGACCTCCGTGGTTAAGCTCTTTCTCCGCACAGCGAAGGGGCCTCAGTGGAAGCTCTCCACCACCATAGCAATCCCCTGTCCCCCTCCAATGCACGCCGTAGCCAGCCCGTACTTCTTCTTCCGCCGCCGCAACTCGTAGAGCAGCGTGATCACCAGTCGCGTCCCCGTCGCTCCCAGCGGATGCCCCAGCGCAATCGCTCCGCCATTCACGTTCACTTTTTCGCGATCGAGTCCCAATTCTTTTTCCACCGCCAGATACTGTGCCGCAAACGCCTCGTTCACTTCAATCAGATCGATGTAATCCAAAGTCAGCCCCGCCCTCTGCAACGCAATCTTCGTAGCCGGAACTGGACCGCTCCCCATGATCTTCGGATCGACGCCCGCAATCCCCCAATTAACAATCCGTCCCAGCGGACTCAGATTCCGTTTCTGCGCCTGCTCCAGCGACATCACCACCACCGCCGCCCCACCATCCACAATGCCGCTCGCATTCCCCGCCGTCACCGTCCCGTTCTTACCAAACGCAGCCCGTAGTTTAGCCAGCCCCTCGAGCGTAGTCTGCGGACGCCGGTGATCGTCCTCGGTCAGCATCTCCCCCGTCGCCTCGCCCTTCGAATTCCGCAGCGGCACTGGCGTCAGCTCTTCCTGCAAGCGCCCCGCCTTGTAAGCCGCATCGGCGGCCTGCTGTGAGCGCAGCGCGAATTCGTCCTGCGCCTGCCGCGTGATGCCCTGCTGCTCGGCGTACAGCTCCGCCGTATTCGCCATGTAGAGCCCGCAATAGGTATCGAGCAGCGCCACCATGAGCGAATCTTCGAGCTTTCCGCCCGCAGCCAACGTGAATCCATCGCGTCCCCGGATCGAAAACGGCGCCTGCGACATCGATTCCATCCCGCCCGCCAGCACCATCTTCGCTTCATCGGTCTGAATCATCTGCGCCGCGCTGACGATCGCCTGCATTCCTGACCCGCACAGCCGGTTCACCGTCAGCGCCGGAGTCTCAATCGGCAAACCCGCCCGCAACGCCGCGTGCCGCGCTCCATACAGCGCGTCGCCCGAAGTTTGCTGCGCGTTGCCAAACACGGCATGATCAAACTCTTTCACATCGATCCCCGCCCGCTCGATCGCCGCCTTCGCGGCCACCGCGCCCAGTTCCTGCGCCGTGTAATCTTTGATCTTCCCGCAATAGCGTCCAAAGGGCGTGCGCGCCCCACTGACAATAGCAATGTCCCCAGGCTTCAACATGAGTACCAACTTATATAGAAGAGTGCGCTGACCGAAAGCCAACTTGTGAGTTTAACAGAGCAGCTCTCAGCTATCAGCTCTAAGCTGTAGCCTAAGTTTCACGCGGCGACCTGTTAGCTGAGAAGTTGGGGTTTCATCGCTTCGAAGAAGTTTCGGAACGCAAGAAGAATCGCCAAGATATTCTCCGCGAACTCGGCGTAGGATTCTGCGTCCTCAGCGTTAAAGGTTTGCATTTTCTCGGCGTCTCGGCAGTGAAGCCTACGCCACCGCCGCCGACGCAGCAAACTGTGGCGCCTGACTCACAATCTTGCCCGCGCCCTGCGCTATCGCCAGTTCCAGCGCGTGATCGGCGCGGTTGGCCACTTCGGTCACAATGTCCACCGGATCGAAATGCTGCCGCATCACCGCCTGCGCCAGACCGGCGTTGAATTCGACTCCCTGGTTCTTACCCGGGAACCGTACTTCCACCAGCAGCCGCCGCAATTTCTCCACCGCCAGCAGCGCTTCTTTCTCGCCCGTGTCGCCGAGCGCCAGCGCGACCGTCGTCGCTTCATAGCGGAACGCCAAATCGTTGGTCCGGATGTTCGCCGAAATCCGCTGCCCGATCTGCTCCATCACCGCCGTCACCGCCGGCTCGCCATACTCCTTGATCAGCGCGCTGCGCCGTCCAAACTGCATCAGCAACACCGTCACCGCCGTCCCCTGTTGCAACCCGCGCCGGGTTTCCGCCTGCAGAAGATCCAGATACGAAGCCCGTTTCAGCAGCCCCGACTTCTCGTCCGTCACGGAAAGATTTTTCACCAGCCGCCGCAACCCGGCGTTATTGAGCGCGATCAACACCTGGTCGCTCAACGTCCGGATCACCAGCACCTCCGTAGGCTGCCACACGCGGCCGGCGTTCTGAGTCAGGATCAACACTCCGATCTGGTCTTTGTTATTGTCATTGCTATTGCCTTCGGTCAGCGGCAGAGCCAACAGCGATTCAATCTGCAACTCTTCGACCGCGGTGCGCACGTCCATTAACTCGGGAGCGTTGGTCGCATCGCCGATCATCACCGTGCCTCGCGCCACCGCCAGATCCTGCAGCGTTTCCACCAGGCTCACCAGCGCCGCCGCGCTCGCCGGAATCAGCCCCTCCACGTGGTATTCCTGCACGCTCGAAGGTGGCAGACCCGGTTTGCGCAAAGCCGCAATGCAACGCGCCGTCCGCCAGTTCGCGCCGATTTCGTGCGCCGCCGTTTTCAAAACTCCTTCCGCATTTCCCTGGCGATAGAGCGTGCGCGTGATTTCCGCCACTTTCGCCAGACTGCTGACGTCGGCCGCCTCGCTCGCCGCCGCCGCTGTCGCAGCCGCCGGCCCAGCCTGCTCGCCGCTCGCCGGTGCCGGTGCGGCCGGCACCGTCGTCGTTGCTGATTTCGCGTACTGGGGTTCAATGCCGGCCGCAATGTATAACTTCTGCAGCTCCTGGTTGCGCTCTTCCTCGCGCGGAAACAGTTCCTGAATGCGCTGCAAGCGTTCCATAGCCTTCGAGCGCATCCCGTACTGCACCAGGATCTCGGCTTGCAGCATCAGATCCTGCAGCGCGGCCGCTCCCAACGTCGGCTCTTGAACCCTGACTTCAACTTCCCTTTCTTCCTTCTTCACCGGGGTAAACCGCGATGCAATCACCTTGAAGCGCTGATCGTCGATCTTGCCCCGCAACGCCTCCAGCCGCTTCTGATGTCCCGGCTCGTACGGATCCACTTCCGCCGCCCGGTCCAGACACTCTCCCGCTTTCTGGTAATCGTGCTTCGCGCAATACAGATCAAACAGCTTAAGCAGCGCATGGGCGTAGTCGGTTTCACGGTTCGACGCATTGAACAGCTCCGCCAGAAACTCCAGCATTTCCGCCGACGGGCGGTGCGATGCCAGTAGTTCCTGCATGGTCGTGATGAACGATCGTCGTTCCCCACGCCGCCGCTGGAAAGCTTCCAGCTTCCGCGCCAGCGCCACCGCCTCC
This sequence comes from uncultured Acidobacteriaceae bacterium, assembly GCA_963779995.1. Classification (GTDB taxonomy): domain Bacteria; phylum Acidobacteriota; class Terriglobia; order Terriglobales; family Acidobacteriaceae; genus Acidiflorens. The sequence goes on from CAVZZY010000013.1 coordinate 72,180, forward strand.
GCATCCAGTTCGGAATCAATCATCTTTCCGATCAGGCCGACCACCTGGTGCATTCGCGCCGGGTTCTGCTCGAACATCTGCCAGATCAGCGGTTCGCTCTCCACGCACCGGTCCGCGGATAGCAGCGCTTGCGCATACAGGTCGCGCAGGTCAAGCGCTGCATCTCCGGAATGCACCAGCGGCTCGAAAATGAAAATCGCTGCCCCCGCCTCGCCCCGCGACAGCAGGCTCTTGCCATAGGCCAATGCGATCTTTGAATCCGTCGGATTCTCCGTGTAGGCCCGCTCGAACCAGGGACTCGCGTTTCCACCCGAAGTTTCCATCAGTTGCGCCAATTGCAGAAATGACTGCGACGCCAGCACGTGCTCGCCCAGTTCTGCCGCCCATTCCGCCACCCGCAAATGGTTTTGCTGCGATGGCTCCAGGCTCACAATCCGCCGCAAAACCAGCAACCCCTCTTCTTTTCGTCCCTGCCGCTGCAAATCCTCCAGCGCATTTTCATACGTCCCGATCGCCAGCTTTTTGTTGGAATGCTCCAGCAGTTGTCCAAAGTGCACTTTCTGTTCCCACGTCGGGTTGGCATACCGCGCCAGCTTCTTATAGGTCAGGCTCGCTCGCGTCGCATCCTTGGACGCCACCTGCCGCTCAAACAACTCTCCCAGCAGCCGTACCGCCTGCGCCCCTCTATTTAGAGAGAGACAAAGGTCCGCCGCCACTTGCCGCACATTGTCGTTTTGCGGATCGCTTTCCAGGATTTGCAGGTATTCCGCCAGCGCGTCGGCCGTTTTCCCCTTCTGTAAAAGCTTCTCGGCCTTTTCTACGCGGCGGGCTACTTCGGCACGATTAGGATTTTCCGGCATGAGCGGTCTTAGGACACGGTTCTGAGGACAGAGAGTCCCGCCTTGATTTTAGGATTCACCCTCCGCACCGGCAACGCGCTACCCCGCTGCGCGATTACTAAAGTCATGCGTTCGGCGCGCTCTCCGGTCTTTCGCGGCGGTTGTTCGAGAAAGCTGGCATCATCCTTCGGCCAAAGGATCGCCCGATAAGTGCCGAATTGGGAAAAATCCCACCTGCCATCCCGAGTTATTTGACCGATTCTGCATTGATACCTCTCATCCTTCTGATATTCTGATCGAGTTTCGGGTCCCATCTGGGCGGCGGGACGACCCCTCAACTTCCCTATCCGTGCGACTTCCTGTCGCAATTAGTTCCTGGCCGCTCTGTTCCCCCGAACGAAGGAGCATCTGTGACTTCCACTCGAAAATTCACCATTCTTTCAGGCAGTGAACGCCAGCCCGTCCGTGGTGCCCGCCTCATCCACAATTCGCATGCCGACCAAACGATTGAAGTCTCCATACGGCTTCGCCCGAAATCGGAGGCCAAGCATAAAGAATTAAGAAGCGCCCTCGAAAAACCCGGCTTCAAGCACATGTCGCGCGTCGAGTTCGAGAATGCCTATGGCGCCGATCCCGCCGATCTCAACCAGATTAAGAAGTTCGCTCAGGAATTCGGCCTGAAGGTTCACGAGACCGGCACGGAACTCGCGCGCCGGACAGTGATGGTGTCAGGAGCCGTAAGCAGTCTCGAAAAGGCCTTCCACGTGGAACTGAAAGAGTACAGCCGCCCCAAGGGAAATTTCCGCGGCCGTGTCGGCGCCATCAGCGTGCCCGCCGAGTATGCGGACATCATCACGGGAGTGTTTGGGCTCGACAACCGGCCCCAGGCAGAACCGCATTTCAGGCGCCTGCCGTCGACCGGCGGGCTCGGGACCAAAGTCTCTACCAATACGTATGATCCCAATGAAGTAGCGCAAATCTATGACTACCCGCCCGGCGACGGAACCGGCCAGTGTATCGGGATCATTGAATTGGGTGGAGGCTTTCAGCTCGATGACCTGAGCAACTATTTCACCTCGCTCAATATCAAAGAGCCGCAAGTCATCTCCGTATCCGTCGATGGAGGCGCCAATAGTCCAACCAATCCGAACAGTGCTGACGCCGAAGTGATGCTCGACATTGAAGTCGCGGGCGCGATTGCTCCGGGTGCGAAGATCGTCGTCTATTTCACCCCGAACACAGATCAGGGTTTTCTGGACGCCATCACCACCGCCGTACACGACAGCACCAATCAGCCCTCGGTCATTTCCATAAGCTGGGGCTCGGCCGAGTCGCAATGGACTACTCAGGCACTCACCAACTTCAACGACGCCTTCCAATCGGCCGCGGCCATGGGCGTGACCGTCTGCGTCGCCTCCGGTGACAATGGTTCTTCCGACGGAGTCAACGACGGCAAAAACCACGTTGATTTCCCGGCTTCCAGTCCGTTCGCACTGGGTTGCGGCGGCACCACACTGCAAGCTTCGAACGATCAAATTGTCAACGAAACAGTGTGGAACGACCAGCCGAATGGGGGAGCGACTGGCGGTGGCGTGAGCGACGTGTTCCCGCTTCCGGCCTGGCAAAATGGCTTCGATGTTCCGGCACCCACAGTTCAGGGTGGCGGACGAGGCGTACCAGACGTCTCCGGCGATGCTGACCCCAACACCGGCTACAACATTCTCGTCGATGGCGAGAATGAAGTCGTCGGTGGCACCAGTGCGGTTGCTCCTTTATGGGCCGCGCTGGTAGCCCGAATCAATCAAAAGATCGGCAAACCGATCGGTTTCGTGAACCCGTTAATCTACGCGCAAGCCATAGAAGCATCGGGATTCCACGACATAGCCCAAGGCAACAACGGCGCCTTTAGCGCGGCCAAAGGATGGGATCCATGCACCGGACTTGGCAGTCCCGATGGAGTCCCGTTAGAGGCAGCGCTAACCGGAAAGCCCGCTGCATCGGCAACCGCATCCGCGCGGTCTGGCAGATCCAAAAGAACCGCCGCCTGACCCAACCCGGGGGCGAGCCCCGCTCGCCCCCAATTTTTTTCGCGATCCATCACGAAAGCGAATGTCTTTCTTGCGCTCGGCGAAGCCAGTAGCTAACTGCTCAACGCCGGGTAGGAACCGCTAATTTAGAATGTCCCATGTGAGCGAACCCCTCCGGATCGGGATTCTCGGCGACTTCAATCCCGAATTCCGCTCCCATCACGCGACCAACGATTCGCTCCAGCACGCGGCTCGGAAACTCCAGCTCAAAGTGGAATCAGCCTGGCTTCCGACGCCGTCGCTCCTCGAGCCCGGAGCCGCCTCCACTCTAGATTCCTTCGATGGTCTGTGGGCCTCGCCGGGCAGCCCCTACAAAAGTTTCGACGGCATGCTCAAAGGCATCGAGTTCGCCCGCGTCCACGACCGGCCATTTCTCGGCACCTGCGGAGGCTTTCAGTACGCGCTCATCGAGTGCGCCCGCAACGTGCTCGGCATTCACGACGCCACCACTGCCGAAGAAGATCCGCACGCTAAGAACATCGTCATCTATCCCGTCGCCTGCGCCGTTCCAAACCGCGAACCGAACGCGCCCAAGCTCTCCGGGAAAGTGAACCAGATCCGCCTGCGTCCCGGCTCCTATCTCGCGGCGTACTACGGAAAAGAAATCATTGAGGAAGAATTCTTCTGCAACTACGAACTGAACCCTGAGTTTGAATGGATGGCTATGGAAGCGGGCTTCCCGGTCGTGGCCCGCGGCTCCAAGGAAGAATGCCGCGCCATCGAATCGCCCGCGCACTTGTTTTTCATCGCGACGTTATTCCAACCGCAACTTTCGTCGCGCGAGGACAACCCGCATCCGCTGATCATGGCCTTCGTGCAGCAAGTCGCCGACTTTCGCCGTAAACGGCTCGACGACTCCATCCTCACCTGAAGGCCAGCTACTCAGTGAACAACGGGCGCCCCGCCCAAGCTCGGGGCGGGGCACTCGTCAGAGTCAGGATGGACGCGAAGCCCGGGAACGCCGGTGACCGCAGTCTGCCAGACCGAAGTCTGCCAGCCACCCCAGGCGTCACGCTCTACCGCGTTGCGGCCAGTACCGAAGCGCGCTTCTCCGGAGGCACAAACTGCCGTACGTCGTGTCCTGTATAGACCTGCCGTGGGCGCGCGATCTTCTGCTCCGGATCGACGACCAGCTCCTGCCATTGCGCCAGCCAGCCTGAGGTGCGCGGGATGGCAAACAGCACCGTAAACATCTCCGGTCTGAAGCCCATGGCCTGATAGATGATCCCCGAGTAAAAGTCCACGTTGGGATACAGTTTGCGCGTGACGAAATACTCATCCTCAAGAGCGATTCGCTCCAGTTCCAGCGCAATGTCAAGTTTGGGATTTCCGCCGGTGACTGCGAACACTTTCTCCGCCGTCCACTTGATGATTTTGGCGCGCGGATCGTAGTTCTTATAGACGCGGTGGCCAAAGCCCATCAGCTTGCCCTTCCCTTCCTTGATCTTCTTGATATAGGCGGGGACATTCGCCTTGGAGCCGATTTCATCGAGCATAAGGAGAACGGCTTCGTTGGCGCCGCCGTGCAGCGGTCCGGCCAAGGCCGCCGCCGCGGCTGCGGTTGACAGGTACGGATCGGTCTGGGCGCTGCCCACCGCCCGCATGGCGTTGGTGCTGCAGTTCTGCTCGTGGTCGGCATGCAGAATGAAAAGAATGTCCAACGCGCGGGCCAACACAGGATTGGCCACGTACTTCGGCTCCACCATCTTCCACAACATGTTCATGAAATTTTCCGGATAGTTGAGATCGTTGTCCGGATACACATACGGATAACCGAGACTGTGCCGATACGACATGGCCGCGATGGACGGCATCTTGCCAATCAGCCGTTTGATCTGGTGCAGCCGGTTGGCGGGATCTTGAATCTGCCTGGCCTCGGGATAGCTGGCCGACAAAGCTGCTACCGTGCTCACCAGCATCGCCATGGGATGGGCATCGTGGCGAAAACCCTCCATGAACTGTTTCGTGTTTTCGTGCAGCATGGTGTGATGGGTAATCTCGTTGACCCAGTTTTTCAGATCCGCTGGACTGGGCAGGTCGCCGAACAGCAGCAGGTAGGCAACCTCCAGGTAGGTGCAGTGTTCCGCCAGCACTTCGATGGGGTAGCCTCGGTAGCGAAGAATGCCCTTGTCGCCGTCAATAAAGGTGATGCTGCTGCGGCAGGACGCGGTATTCATGAACGCGGGATCGTACGTCATGAGCCCGAAATCCTCAGGCCCGGTCTTGATCTTCCGCAGATCCATGGCTCTGATCGTGCCGTTTTCAATCGGCAGCTCATAGCTTTTGGCGTTGCGATTATCGGTGATGGTGAGCGTGTTTGATGCCATTTGTGAATCCTCCTAGATGCGTTGCCCTTGGGGTCAATCGCGGGAAGCTGAGCAGGGCGTAAAACCCAAGCCCTCCCGATTACCATGAACTGCAGATGTCTCAAGCGTGCCGTGGGCATTTTCCGCTGTTCCGGGAAGTGTCGCTGTGACCATTCTCACCCCAATCAGTGATTAAAGTCACGCGCTCCTCCCTTACCCGTCCCGGCCGCCGTGTTTTGGGCCAGGACGTCAGGGTCTCGGTGGGAAGTTGGCGCGAGCCTACACCCCGAGGCCGGAGCCGAGCAGGCTGAAGAGCAAAATGGCGAGCACAATCAGAGTGAAAGCAACGTACATGCGGTCGCGTTCGATGCCAAATCCCACGATAGAGAAGGCGACGCGGGCGATGGGGGTGGCGATGAGGAGCAGCAATCCAAGTTGGATTAATCCTCGGCCCCGCCCATGGAAGGCGCTGTGGACGACTCCGGCAATGGTGCGGAATTCCGAGGGCTCGCCGCGAAAGATGCGGTAATCGGCGGGCTCGTGCCCATGATGGGCAAGGTAGACACACGCTCCCAGGAAAACGACGGCCGCCGAGAGCAGGACGCCCGAGCGGAGCAGGTTGCCGAGGATGACTTCGATACGGTGATCGTCCCACGATGGCGGCTGGGGTTGCTGCGGGTGCGGCTGTGGAGCGGGCGCATCGGAAGTGGGCATCAGATTTTTCCCCAGAATCCCTTGTAGAGCATTTGCAGGCCTAGAACCAGAATCACCACGCTGAAGACGAGGCGGAGCGATTTGGTTTCAGCTTTAACCAGGATGCGGGTACCGAGCAAGGACCCGCCCAGCACCCCTAGCATGACAGGCATAGCGAGGCCGGGATCGACGTATCCGCGGCTGAGGTAAATGCCGGCGCTGGCGGCGGCCGTTACACCGATCATGAAGTTGCTGGTGGTGGTGGAAACCTTGAAAGGGACCCGCATGGCCTGATCCATGGCGAGTACTTTGACGGCTCCGGAGCCGATGCCGAGCAATCCGGAGAGCGCGCCCGCGCCGAACATGAGGCTGAAGCCGGTGGGGACGTGTTGGACGTTGTAACTGCGCGGCCCTTCCAGGTCGGGGAAACTGCCATTCAACCGCAGACGAGTGGCGAGCGGATCCGGTGGCAGGTTGCGCTGGTCCAACGGGCGCGGCTTGCGGGAAAGATACGCCGAGTAGATCAGGACCGCGCCGAAGATGATGGCCAGGGCGCTTGTCGGGATCCGGGTAGCCAGGAAGGCTCCTATCAACGCGCCGAAGGTGGTAGCGATTTCCAGAAACATGCCGATGCGAATGTTGGAGAATCCTTCTTTCACATACGCCGCCGCGGCACCGGAGGAGGTCGCGATCACCGAGACCAGCGAGGCCCCGATGGCATAGCGGATATCCACGTGGAACAGGATGGTGAGCAAGGGCACGAGCACCACGCCGCCGCCGAGGCCGGTGAGCGATCCAAGAAGTCCCGCAACAAAGGAGACGATCGCGACCACGGCGGTGAATTCCAGGATGGTCATTGAAATTCTCTTAGCAGCCCACGGTGTAAGTAAGATTCGTATCTAAAGATTCGCATCAGGACACGCCTTTTACAGGTCTCGCAAAAACTCACGTTTCGTATCAGGGTATCGTTTCAGCGATACCGCAGGTTCTTCCGAATCAGACGCCCCTTTAGGGGCTGGCCTTCGACATCTGACTTATTCCGCAGCCTCTTATTAGGCCTGCCGCAAGGACATTGGCATCAACGCGCCCTCAGGCGCTGAACAGGTTCATAGGTTAACATTTCTTTTTTTGAATAGCATCGGAGCGCAACTGCTGGCGAAGGACGGAGTTTATATGCAGGTTTGCACTTCGTGGAGTTGATGTTTCGCGGGAAGCGGGGCGCGAAGTTTGTCTGCGCCGCGCCCAACCGGAGCGGAAAACGGCGGCCTCTACACCGTGAGATTGTAGTTCGAGATCGCGCGGACAAGGGGCTCCGCGCCACCTCCTACTGGTTTATCCAAACGATGCGGGCTTTTTTCACTGCGGCGTGCTGCTTCCTGAATTCGCGCGCGAAGGCGCCAAGAGAAACGGCCTCTGCCTGCGGGAAATCCGAAGGCGGACGCTCTCCCTGGGCGGAAGTGTAACTCGCAGAGGAGAGGACGCTCCGTTCCTGAGACATCGGCGCATAATCTGCGTGTCCCGGATGGTTCTGAAACTGGTAGACCATTGGTTGCGTGTTGAGACTGCCCCCGTTAATGTTGTTCTGCGCAAATGCCGCGGCGGTGGAAAGCAGGCAGAGTACGAGCAGTATCTTTTTCATGGCACTGTCTCCCGATTGCGGAGAAAGCGAGGGATCATCCGCGATCGAGGCTGCGGATGTGGGCTCCTCCACCCAGGATAAGAGCAAGCCCGCTACCAAACTTTGCCGGTGTGAAACGGCGGTTTACGCGGCTTGGCCAGGGGTAGGGGCAATTCTTTGCACAGTTGTGGAGAGCACAAGGAATTGGTGCGGCAAGGCACGGACACTGTAACACCCCTTTAGTAACCTCCCTCTTCATGACCCTTTAACAGTTCGCTGTTTACAATATTTATAGACAAATAAATTGTGGGGTGTCAGCAGTGGAAGGTGTAACCAGAACTCGCGAACGGCAGAAACTGATGATGGAATTGCTGGAGAGAAAAATAAGGCTGCGCGCACGCCAGCTTTACGATGAGCGCGGACAGGTCGAAGGCCAAGCGCTTGAAGACTGGGTGAGAGCCGAGTCGGAAGTTCTGCAATCGAGTATTCTTGCGCCGCTGTGGGCCACGCGCCAGGAACTGGCGTTGGTGGAAGTATAGAGTTGGCGGAAGTGCGCCGCTATCGCAGGCACTCACGAACTAGCCACTCACGAACTATGATCGGTAAGCGGTTTCGGCCGCCGTCCGCTGTAGAAATAAAGCAGATGACAGGCTAAGCACCGGACCCGCGATGCTGAAGAGCGCTCGGCCCCAGGCTGACCCGGCTGCCGGCGAGCTCCCAAAATACGCATCCAGCACAAATGCCATGGCGCAAGTCGCGCCGACCGGAATGAGCCACGATTTTGGAAAGCGTTTCAGGTTCGGAATTGCGGTGGGCAATAGCCACAGAAAGATGTACCACAGATTTCGATCATGCAGCGAAACATCGAAGTGGTAGCCGCCGCCGCGATGAAGAGCGAAACCAAACTGCAGCGGGCTCACATACCTTCCGGTAATCGACCATTGCAGGCCGACCATCACAGCAAAACCTAGCACCCAACTGCTCAGGATCCAGGCCGCGGCCGGGAAGCGCTTTCGATCATCCTTGCGATCGGGCCAGGTTGCGAGCCACCAGGCGGATGTAAACACGATGCTGAAGGGGATGAACGATTCTTTCGTCAGCGCTTCCAGCACGGCGATCACGGGCAGGACCCACAGTTCAAACTCCGACAAACTCCAGAGCAGTGCCACAAGGAAGAAGCCTTCGCCGGCGTCCACCAGCCCAACCAGGCGAAGATTCGGAACGGCAAAATTGACCAGATAGAGCAAAGCGCCAACCAGCCCAGCGTCGGAGCTGCCCAGCGCACGGTTCCCAAGAATGACGATGAGCACGCCGGTTCCGGCAGCGAAGAAAGAGTTGGCAACGAGAAGCCCGAACATGGCCGGGTCCCACGTTCCGACTCGTCCGCGCGCGAGCCAGTAGAAAGGTCTGGCAAGCCACGGAACCAGCACGCGGAAGCGCCGGTACCGCATGTCTCCGGCGTCGACGATAGCCGTTCCGGTCACGATGGATGCGTAGGTTTTGACGTCGGAGAGCCCCGCCGTCTGCCGCGGATCGAATCGGTTGAGGACCGGGTAGCCCAGGCCGCAAGCGATCAGGAAGAAAATGCAAAACAGCAACGCCACTCTGGCGGTCGCGACTTTCGCCCGGTTGTCATGCAGGCTCATCATTTGTCGGCCGTCCGTCCCTCTACCCGCCCAAACAAATCCGTCTTATCTCCCGGTGGCGAGCCTGGTGGCTAGGCGCTGCGGCAGGTTGGCGGCGATGATTTTTTCCTGGGCCATTCGGAGGTTGTAGGGCACGCGATAGAAACTCACGATCCAGGAGTCGGAATCGAACACGGCGAAGGCCGCGCGCCAGTCGCCATCGCGGGGCTGGCCAACGGAGCCGGGATTGATGAGATAGCGGCGATTTTTGCGGAGCGGCCAGTCCGAGGACTCGGGTTGGCCCACGGTGCGATAGCCGGGACGGTAGGCTTCGCTGACCGAGCCCGAAAGCACGAAGCCGCCCTGCAGGTGAGTGTGTCCGAAAAACGTGATGGGGGAGGGACTGGTGATAAGGGGTTCGATGGCGTCGCTGGCGCTGACCGTATATTCATCTTCGTCGAGCGACGAGCCGTGGACGAACTGGATGCCGGGAAGTTCGTCGATATGGACGGGACCCTGCGGCAGCGACCGGAGCCATTCGAGATTTTCGGGGGTGAGCTGGTCACGCGTCCAGAGAGTAGCGAGTCCGGCAATGGGGTTGAAGTCGTCGAGCTTCATCAGGCCGCAGACGGCTCGGTCGTGATTGCCGCGGACGAAAACGTGTCCCAGAGATTGTGCTTTGGCAATGACCTCGTTGGGATTGCCGCCGTAGCCGACGGTGTCTCCGAGATTGACGACAAGGTCATAGGCGGGAGCGGCGGCCAGACAGGCGTCCAGCGCTTCGAGGTTACTGTGAATATCGCTTAGAAGAAGGATGCGCACGGCAAAGGGAGGATTATAGCTTCTCTGGGGAGAAAACGACGAGGCCCGGAAGGCGACGGGGGGACGCGACGAAGAATCCGCAGTCTTGCCGATTCGTATCACCGCATCGCTTCACGACTTGCGGAAAAACTCGGGTTTTCGCATCAGAAACTCGGGTTTCGCATCAGGGCATCGCTTTAGCGATGCCGTAAGTTTTTCGCAATCAGACGCCCCTTTAGGGCCGGGGCGCGAAGCCGGACTTTTTCCGCAAGTTGTTTAGCGATGCCGTAAGCTCTTCGAAATCAGCCTGAGCTTGCGGTTCAGGCGATCTGAGCCGCGCGTCGGGTCAAGTTGCAGGCGAAGGCCGTCGTGAGTTTCCCGCAGCCAGATGAGCATCAGTGGATGATCGCGACGTCCGGAGTCACCGTCTTGCCGTCCAGGAAAAAGCTGACCGCGCCCTCCTCATCCGTGCGGTAGGTTTTCACACCGGCGTGTTGTAGTCGCTCCAGCACCTCGCGCCGGGGATGTCCGTAAACATTCCGCGCGCCGACAGAAATGACCGCATAGCGCGGATGAACTGTCGAGAGCAGATCGGCAGAAGTTCCGCTCGCGCTCCCATGATGCGCCACCTTCAGCAGCATCGCCTCCGGATGCTCTTCCACCACGCGCCGTTCCGCCGGACGTTCCGCGTCTCCCTCAAGCAAAGCAGTCGTCCCGCCATAAGTGGCCGTAAACACCAGGCAATCGTCGTTCGGCCGCATCAACCCGGTGATCTGGTCCCGTCCCGGAGCAAGCATGTGGAAATGCGCTCCCCCATAATCGAATTCATCGCCTTCTTTCTTGACCGAGACTTTCATCCCCGCTCTCTCCGCCTGCGCGACGATCGGCGCCAATTGGCCCACCGGCTTGTCGATACTCAGCCAGAGTTCTCGCGGATGAAAGTTTGCAATCACGGCGGGCATTCCGCCAAGGTGGTCAGCGTGAGGATGCGTAATCACGACTACGTCAAGACGATCGATGCCTCGATTCCAAAGATAAGAAGAGACCACCTGTTCGCCAAGATCAAAGTCCGAATGCATCCACAGCGGAAGGCCTCCGGCATCAATGAGCACGGCGCGGCCCTCGGGCGTGACCAGCAGAATGGAATCGCCTTGTCCGACGTCGATGGTAGTCATCTCCATCGCGCCGGCGCGAAGATGAGGGCGAGAGGGGACAAAGGCAATCCAGCCCGCAACGCCGAAGAGCAACCCCACGGAAGCGAAAGCGGCCAGGCGCGTGCGACGGAGCCTTGCCGCCAGCATGGCAAGCGCCAGCGCGGCGATCGAGACCAGGATCATCGCGACCGTAGGCATAGCCACCCGCAGGTCGGCGATTGATGTTCCCCCGATCTTCATTCCGACGCCCTTCATCCCTACGCCCTGCGCGCCGCCCAGCCAGTGCACCGTCCCAGCGATACCCTCGAGCGCGAGCCCGGAAATCCAAACCGCGGGCTTGGCCAGCGCGGTCGAGATGTATCCCAAGCCAACGGCGGCGGCGGCAGCGGGCATCAGCACCTGGGTAAGCGGAATCACCGCCAGGTTGGCCGGCATCCCCATGGTGGTCGCGCGATGAAAGTGGTACGCCATGAGCAGCGCCAGTCCCGCCTGCATCAGCGCCGAGATGAAAATCAATCCGCCCACTCCGATCACGACGCGCATAAAGATAGCGGGCAGTGCCAGGCCGAAGCGGTCGCCGATGAATCGCTTCAACCGCGATCCGATCAGCCGCAGATCGAGACGGAACTGCGCGACTTCGGGCGCAACATGCAAATCGTAGCTGGCAGCTCGTAACAGACGACAACCGCGCGCGTAGGGCAAAGTTGTCCGTTCCAGAATCGGCGAGCCGATGCCCGCGATAATAAAGACCGCAAGAAACGTCAGCTGAAAGCTGGCGCCAAACAGGGCACGGGGATCGACGATCAGAACTCCCAGCGCCGCCGCGCCAATCGCGTTCATCATATTGCGTTCGCGATACAGCAGGCGCGCGCCTAAATAAGTCGCCAGCATCAGCGAGGCGCGCCACACCGGTGGACCGACCCCCACCACAAACGCATACGCGAACGAGACCACGACCGTGGTGATGGCCGCCACCGCGGGATCCACGTGAAACTGGCGCAGCACCCAAAAAACGGCAAACGCCAGTATGCTCAGGTTCATTCCGGAAACAACCAGCACGTGATAGGTGCCCGAGCGCTGGTACTCGGTGCGGGTCGCATTGCGCAGAAACGATTCTTCGCCAAGAACCATGGCATCCATAAGCGAGGCCTGCGGCGCGGGCCAAAGCTGGTGAATTTTGGCAATGATGCTGGCGTGAACCCGCATCCGCCAGAATTCAATCCGGCTGCCCGAAAACCCGGGAAGCCGCTCAATATCCGTTGCCTCCGCCGACCCCAGCACGCTGATCCCGTTGTCGCGCAGATAGCCTTCATAATCGAAGGCTCCAGGATTGCGGTAATTGCGAGCCGGATGCAACTTCGCAGGAATGCGAAGCCGCGTGCCATAAGTCAGAGTAGGCAAGGCAGGTGTGGGGACGGGGCTCTGCCCCGTCCCGCTTTCAGCTTCGGCAGAATCAAAGCCGGGCGAGAGTCTGTCCTGAGCTTGCCGAAGGGACGCCTGGCTCTCCACCGCTCCGGGATCCTCCACCTTCTCGTAAATCGTCAGCCGCACCCCAGCCCGCACCGGCCAGCTCTCGCCCTGGCTCGCGATCTCTTCCGTCTCCACGTCAATGGATTCCCGAATCGATCGCGGCCCCGCGTCACGTGCATATCCCTCTCGCATCACGCGCGCCGTGAGCGTGACGGCGGGTCCATCTGCCAGGGCAAGAATCCGACCGTCATCCCGCTGAAGTTCGTGCGGCGGCTGACCGCGAATCTGAATCAGAAAAGCGCCCAGCAGAACCCACGTGCCCAAAGAGAGCGCCTTGGCCAGCCAAGCCCGCCTCGCAAGAAACCAAGACGCCGCGAAAACGAAGGCCACTACCGCGATCACCCACCACGACGGCGGCCGCCAGGCGCGTACGCCCATCCACAGACCAAGCGAAAATGCCAACGCCGCCCAGAACAACGGCTGCCGTGGCGGCTTCTGATCGCGTGTCATTCTCTAGCTCGATGTGCTCGCTGACCACCGGGCTAAGACGAGCGGGGCCCCGGCGCGTGCATTGCCTGTGCCAGGGCCATCGGCCAAAACCACCCGTCTTCCAGGAGGAACTTGGGCGACACGTAAAAGCGGTCAGCGCGCCAGCAGCATCACCGATTCGATGTGAAACGTCTCCGGGAACAGATCGAATAAGTGTGCTTCCTCGATGTGGTAGCCGGCCGCCAGGAGGGGAACCAGGTCCCGAGCCAGCGTCGCCGGATCGCACGAAACATATCGGACGCGAGGCGCTCCAAGGTCCACCAACGATCGAATGACCGCCTTGCCGGCGCCGGTGCGGGGAGGGTCCAGTACGACCAAGTCAGTTCTCTTTCGCACCGGCCGGCTTCTCAGGTAGTCGTTCCTCAAGTAATCCTCGGTTCGCGCGCCGACCGCTTTCACGTTCGCAGGCACATTCTCCACAAAGTCGGCATGCGATGTCTGTGATGCCTCTACACCAAAAATGTGATGAAAACTCGGAGCCAAAGCCGCCGAAAACAACCCCACTCCGGCATACAGGTCGAGCGCGACGTCTCCGCGCGCATTGCCGGTCACGACCGAAACCAGTTCGTCCACCAGATAACGATTCACCTGGAAGAACGCCCCCGCGCTGACCTGATATTCGTGCTTCTTGGTTCGATAGCGAATTGCCTTCGCGCCCGATTGCGCCAGCGCTTTCGGATCGATCAGCGCTTCATCTTCTATTCCCTCCTCCGAAGATCGGCGCTGCGAAGATTCGCGCCCCGAAGCCCGGCCCTGAGAAGATCGCCGCCGCGAAGCGAAAAACGTCACCCCGCTGATTTCCGGCAACTCGCGCTCCAGCGTCTCCGCCCAGCGCAACAGATTTCCAGTGTCAGCCTCGCGCCCGCAGAATGCCCAGGCCAGCAAGCGTTCATCCGCCGCGTCTGCAAACAGCTCAATCTCCTCAACTGCCGCCGGGCAGTTCAATCCGCCGAGCTCAGCCAGTCGCCCCATCACCCGATTGATCAGCGGCGAGCTGATCGGACATTCGCCGACCGGAAGAAATTCGTGCGAGCCCAACCGGAAGTACCCCAGCGCGAATCCGGGGTCCCCAGAACGGCTGGTTTTGCCGGTCTGGGGTGGGAATTCCGCCGCAGTCTGCACCTGCAGCCGCGTCCGGTTGCGGTAGTTCCACGGAGGAGAAGCATGCAGGCGAATCTCAGATTTTAGCTCAATTTTCGCAATCCGCTGCAGCGTCTCGCGCAGAATTACAGCCTTGAACTCCAGTTGCCGCTCGTAAGGAATGTGCTGGTAATGGCACCCGCCGCATTGCCGGAAGTACGGACAGCGGGCTTCGACGCGATCTGGCGACGCTTCGATCAACTGCATAACCGAGCCGCGCGCGAACCCCGGCTTCTCTTGCCGGATCTCGGCCTCAACCCGCTCCCCCGGCAGCACAAACGGCACAAACACGGCCATGCTGCGCCCGTCCGCGCCAGCCGCTGTCCGCGCCAGCCCGTCACCGCCGTAAATCAGTTTTTCGATGGAAAGAAGCAAGCCGTAAGTGTAGCGCGGGCACTCCTGCCCGCGAGTTCCCGACAAGCCTTCTCCGACACCGCAAGGCGAACAGGAGTGTCCGCCCCACACCATCTCAGTGCATATAAAACAAACTCAGCCGCGGCACGCCGCACCGCTCCAGCAGCCGTTTGTGCACATATTGCTTGTGCAGCTGTTCAATCTGCGCGGCCGTCATGTTCCGCCGGTAAGGAGCAATGTCCCGATCCGCCTCCGCGCGAACATTCACCAGATCGTCATCCGGAGTCGCCGCCATCAGCACCGCGAACAGCTTTTCCTCCAGCACGGTCAGCCGCCGCTCCAGATCCTCCAGCCGCGGCAGCTTGCCAGAACGTTCGATACCCTCCGCCATCTCACGCAGCGAACCGGCTTCTTCTCGCGCCAGTATCCCAGTCGCAAATCCCGCGCGCTCCGGCAGTTTCGCTTTTTCCAGCCGCTCGGCATTCTCCCGCAAGAACGCCGCAATCTGCGCCGCTTCGAATCCGGGCTCCCGCTGAGCTTTCCCTTCGCTGGCCGCGCCGACCGCCGCTTCTTTCATATCTTCCGCCGCCGCCAGCACGGCCTGCGAGCAGTACGCCAGGCTATTCACCTTCTTCGATTTCGACGGACGCTGATCGTACTTGTCAAACGCGTCATCCACCCCGCGAAGCACGGCCTCCAGCGGCACGCCCGCGCTTTTCCAAGTCTCAATCAAAGCCCAATCAAGCGTCGAAAGCAGCAGATGAGTCCCCCGCCGCCGCAAATAGTGTTCTTCGATTTCCGTGAAGTAATTGAAGTAATTTTCCACGACAGGTCTGGAGGGGCCAAAGGTCAGACGTCAGATTGCAGAGGTGAGCCCTGCCTAAACTCTGCAACCTGACCTCTGACCTCTCACCTCGTTTTAGCCGCCGCCGGCTTCTTCGCAGATTTCGCCGCGCCCTCGCGGCGGAGGGAGGACGACTGGTTCCGATCCCAGATGATGCGCAGCCCCTCCAGGGTGAGAAATTCGTCCACATCCTTAATGAAGTGCGAAGCCGTGCCAATCAGCGATCCCAATCCGCCCGTCGCAATCACGCGCGTCTCCGCACCCATCTCATCCACCAGTCGCTCCAGGATGCCGTCGACCAGCCCGAGATAGCCGTAGTAAAGCCCCGACTGCAAACTGCCCACCGTATTCGATCCGATCACCCGCGTCGGCTTGCGAATCTCCACTCGCGGCAGCCGCGCCGTGCGCTGAAACAGCGCGTCCGCCGAAATCCCAATCCCCGGACAAATCACGCCGCCCATGTACTCGCCCTTTTTGGAAACGCAGTCGAACGTCGTTGCCGTGCCAAAGTCCACAATCACGCACGGCCCGCCATATTTCTCAAACGCCGCCACCGCGTTCACGATTCGGTCCGCGCCCACTTCCGCCGGGTTGTCATAAAGCACCTGCATGCCCGTCTTCACGCCCGGCTCTATGAACAGCGGCTTGGTGTTGAAATAGCGCTCGCACACCTGCCGCAACACCGAATCGAGCGGAGGCACCACCGATGAAATCACGATCCCATCCACGGCTGAAACTTCCAGATTGTCCATCGAGAAGAGGTTGCGGAAGATCACCCCGTACTCGTCGACCGTGCGAGTCAGATGCGAACCAACGCGCCAGTTCGCAACCAGCCGATCGTAACGCGCCGCTTCCGTCCCGGTCACATCCTCGCCTGGAGGATGCGCCGCCCGCTCAAAAACGCCCAGCACCGTATGCGTATTGCCGACATCAATCACGAGAAGCATATTGGTAATTTGTAATTGGTAATTTGAAAGCACCAGCTTTTCCAATTACCAATTACAAATCACAAATTACCAATGACCCTCACCGTTCCACTCACCACCGCCCGCAACCCCTCCGCTGTTCTCACCCGCAAGAACCCGCGCTCATCCAATCCCTCGGTAACGCCCGTCAGGCCGCCGTTCTCCTCGATGCTAACTTTTCTGCCGCGTACCGAAGAAGAGCTCCCCTCGAACCGGCGCAGGATCGCATCGCGCGCTCCCGCCTCCTCAACAAAGCTGCGATACTCCCGGTCGAGCGATTTTAGCAAAGCGGCGCAGAGCTCGACGCGCGACCACTCCGTGCCGGTTTCGATCTTCAATGAAGTCGCAATTTCCCGCAGCTCAGCCGGAAATTTCGCCTGGTTCACGTTGATCCCGATCCCCACCACCAGATGGCGCACCCGCGTCGCCTCGGCATTCATCTCCGTGAGGACACCACAGAACTTCTTGCCGCCAAGTAGCAGGTCGTTCGGCCATTTCAGATCGACCCGAAGCTGCGGCGCAATCTCCATAACCGCTACGCGAATCGCCAGCCCCGCCGCCAGCGAAAAAATCAGCGCATCCGAAGGCGGCATCGCCGGACGCAGAATTACCGAGCAGTAGATGCCCGCCGACCGCGCCGAATGCCAGTTGTGCGCGCCACGTCCCCGCCCGGCCAGCTGTTCTTCGGCAAGAAATACGCTGCCTTCGGGCGCGCCCTCCTCCGCGCATCGCATGGCCTCCGAATTGGTCGAGGCGATTTTGTAATAGTGATGGATCTTGGCGCCGGCTTCATGACTCGGCTTTGGGTAGGCCACGGCTTCAGCCGTGCCGTCTTCGTGACGCGGTTTCGGGTAGGGCACGGCTTCATGACGCGGTTTTGGGTAGGGCACGGCTTCAGCCGTGCCGCCTTCGGTCTGGAGGAATGCGGGCTTTAGCCCCTGAGGGAAGCGCCCTCCCAGCGGAAAAGCACTCATGGATCCAGCTCTCGCCCCGCCGAAAACCGTCCCCTTCAACGACGGCGCCAGCATCTCCGGCAGCAGCAAGTCTGGAACCACGCGCAGCTGATAGCCCGTCGCCGGATGTCCAGCGACATCCACACCCAAGGCGCGTAGTTGCTGAATCAGCCGCCAAACTTCCGACCGGCTCGTCCCGATGTCTTCCGCAATCTTCGTGCCGCTGACCACAACGGTGGCGTGGCTCATGAGCAGCCGCACGATGCGGCCCAGGCGAACGTCTGTCGCCCTGTGCACGGACGGCAAGCTGCGAGTTTTCGTGGAAGTGGAGATGGAGGGAATTATAGCGAGTCGTTAGTCGTTAGTCGTTAGTCGTCGGTCGTTCGCAAATCGAATCCGGGAAAATGAAGAAGTCCCGACGGCGTGCCAAACCCCGAACGACTGACGACCAACGACCAACCACTGCGCCCTACGCCGGAGTGACCCGCAAACTCATATCCACCGCTGTCGATGAAGTGGTCAGCGCCCCCACTGAGATAAAATCCACGCCCGTCTCCGCGTACGACCGCACGTTCTCCAGCGTGATGCCTCCGGCGCACTCGAGAGGAATACGCCGCGAATGGTGTGAACAGATCTCGACCGCCTGGCGCACATTCTCAACGCTCACATGATCCAGCAGGATCGCCTCCGCCCCGTGGTCCAGCGCCTGCTGCAGTTCTTCGAGCGACCGCACTTCAATCTCGATCGGTTGCCGCCCGCGCCGGTTGCGAATCGCGTGCTCCAGCGCCGGAACCGCGCCCCCGGCCAGCGCAATGTGCTTGCTTTTGATTAACACGCCGTCGGAGAGATCGAGCCGGTGATTCTGTCCGCCACCACAGCGCACCGCATACTTGTCAATCACGCGCAATCCCGGCGCCGTCTTGCGGGTATCGAGAATCTGAACCCGGGTACCCTCCACCGCATCGACAAACTTGCGCGTCGTGGTCGCGATTCCGGCCATGCGCTGCAGAAAATTCAAAATCACCCGCTCGCACGACAGAATCACCCGCGCGTTATGCCGGATCACCGCGATCTGCTGCCCCGGGTTCACGCGGATCCCATCAAAAATCGAAGGATGGCTAGTCACCTCGTAATGCGAAGTGACCGCCCCGTCCAGCGCCGCATAGACGTCAAGAATCCGCGGCACACATCCAAGCCCGGCGAGAATGCACTCCTGCCTGGCGATAATCGTCGCCGAAGCGCGCTGGTTGGGATCGATGCAGGCATAGCTGGTCGCGTCGCGCGTCGCCCGATCTTCGTTCAGCGCGTTCTCAAGAATCGCAGTAATGCGTCGTGAATTCCAGTCCATGGGTAGCGCCGGCGTTCCGCCGGCAATCCAAACTATCTCGCCGCCCCTACGCCAGCTCTTTCAACTTCGCCAGAGTCTTCTCCCGCAGCACCTTCAATTCCTCCGCTCGCGTCTTCAGCCCCTCCACCACCTTCGCCGGAGCCTTCGCCAGAAACTGCTCGTTGGAAAGCTGCCGCTGCCCGTTCATCTGCTCTTTCTCGATCTTCTCCAGTTCTTTTGTCAGACGCTCGCGCTCGGCGGCAACATCCATCTTTTTTTCATAAATCGCATGCACATCAAAGCGCGACGTGCTGCGCGCGCCTGGAAAATTCGCCAGCGAGCTTTCCACAAACGTGATCTTCTCCACATTCGCCGGACGATCGAGCAGAACCGCGCTCAGATTCTTTTCCAGCATCGCGCGAATCCCCGGTTCGTGGGCAAACACCTCGATCGGCACTTTGACCTTGGGCTCGACTTTCAATTCCGCCCGCAGATTGCGCACGCTGACGATCAGGTCCTGCAGAATTGCCATCTCCGTTTCCGCGCCCAGATCGATCTGCTTCTCATCAGCCGCCGGATACGCCGCCAGCGCAATCGACTTCAGCGGAGGCGTGCCGTCGTACATCGCATGCCAGATTTCCTCCGTGATGAACGGCATCACGGGATGCAGCAGTCGCAGAGAAGCCTCAAACAGATTCACCAGATTCGCGCAAGCCGCCCGCGCCGTCTCGGCGTCGGCACTCTCTGCCAGCCGAGGCTTGATCAGCTCAATGTACCAATCGCAAAACTCGCCCCAGAAAAAATCGTAGATCCGGTTCGCCGCTTCATGAAACCGGTAAGTCTCGATCGCGTCATTCACGTCCCGGGTAGCCCGATTGAAGCGAGAAAGAATCCACCGATCCTCAAGCGAGGCAACCGCGAACCCGGCAACGCCCACGCCGCTGGTGAAGAGACGGCCGTCCCGCGAGCCTGCCCTGAGCGAAGCCGAAGGGTCCCCCGGCCGCAGGCCCGCGTCAATCCGATCCACATTCATGAACATGAACCGCGCCGCATTCCATATCTTGTTGGCAAAATTCCGATAGCCTGCCGTGCGGCTCTCGCTGAACGCAATATCCGTCCCCGGAGCCGCCATCGCCGCCAGCGTGAACCGCGTAGCGTCCGTCCCAAAACGGTCGATAATCTCCAGCGGGTCAATCACGTTCCCTTTCGTCTTAGACATTTTCTGCCGCTCGGCATCGCGCACCAGCGCATGAATATAGACATTGCGGAACGGAACGCTGTCGTTCTTCTTCTCCGCCCAGCCGCTCGCCTTCTTGATCGCCGCGTCCTGCTCGTGCCCCTCCATGAAGTGGCAGCCAAACATGATCATGCGCGCTACCCAGAAAAACAAGATTTCGTAAGCCGTAATCAGCAGCGTAGTCGGATAGAAAACCTGCGCATCGCGCGTCTTCTCCGGCCAGCCCAGCGTCGTGAACGGCAGCAGGCCCGACGAGAACCAGGTGTCGAGCACGTCCGTAATCTGTTCCAGCTTCAAGCCGCCGCATTTCGGGCATTGCGCCGGCGTATCCCGCGCCACCGTCACCTCTCCGCAACTGCCGCAGGTCCACGCCGGAATCCGATGTCCCCACCACAACTGCCGCGAGACGCACCAGTCGTGGATGTTGTACATCCAGTTCAAATAAATCTGCTTGTAATTCTCCGGAGTAATCGTGATTTCGCCCGATTCCACCGCCGCGATCGCCTTCTTCGCCAGCGGCGCAATCTTCACGAACCACTGCTCCGACAGACGAGGTTCCACCACCGTGCCGCACCGGTCGCACCTCCCCAGCGGCACCGTGTAATCCTTCTCGGCGACCAGGAAGCCCTGTTCCTTCAAATCCGCCAGCACCGCCGCGCGCGCCTCGTAACGATCCAGCCCCTTATAAGGTCCCGCGTTCTCATTCATGCGCGCGTGCAGATCCATCACGTCGATCTGCGGCAAGCCGTGCCGCTTCCCCGCCTCAAAATCATTCGGATCATGCGCCGGAGTAATCTTCACCGCGCCCGTGCCAAACTCCGGCTTGGCAATCTCATCTAGGATGATAGGAATCTCCCGCTTCATCAGCGGCAGCAGCGCTTTCTTCCCGTGCAGGTGCGTGTAACGCTCATCGGCCGCATTCACCGCAACCGCTGTGTCCCCCAACATAGTCTCCGGACGCGTAGTCGCAACGGTGATAAATTCGTTGGTTCCAACCACGGGATACCGTATCTCCCAAAGCTTCCCCGCCACGTCTTCGTGCTTCACCTCAAGATCCGAAATCGCCGTCTCGCATCGCGGACACCAGTTCACGATGTATTTCCCGCGATAAATCAATCCCTCCTCATACAGCCGGACGAACACCTCGCGCACCGCGCGCGAAAGCTTCTCGTCCATGGTGAAGTACTCGCGCCCCCAATCCACTGAAGCGCCCAGCCGCTTCATCTGCTCAAGGATCGCGCCGCCATAGTGTCGCTTCCATTCCCACACCCGCTCGATAAACTTCTCGCGCCCCAGCTCGCGCCGTTTCTTGCCTTCGCTGGCCAGTTGGCGCTCGACCATCATCTGCGTCGCGATGCCGGCATGATCCGTGCCCGGCAGCCAAAGCGTGATAAACCCGCGCATGCGATGCCAGCGCACGAGAATATCCATCTGCGTCTGGTTCAGCATGTGCCCCATGTGCAACCGACCCGTCACGTTCGGAGGCGGCAAGAGCAGCGTAAACACCGGACGCGAATCTCCCGGCACCGGAGTCTCCACGTGAAACAGTTTTTCCCGGACCCAATACTCGGCCCAGCGCGTTTCAATCGCGCCCGGTTCGTAAGCTTTCGGCAATTCGTGCGGCATCGTGTTCCTAATAGTGTGGTGACGGGGCCCCGCCCCGTCCCGGCCGTCCAAACCGAGCAAAGCTCGGAGATTTCCCGGCAGAAGGAGGGAATCTTTGATCTTACAGGCGCAAGAAAAGAAGGGTCAAACGGCAAGCCTGCAGTCACGAGCCTCGAGTCAGTCGTTCAGTCAAGAGGTTTTCACCACAAAACCACGTTCATCGGTCACCGCAGCACCTCATCGGTTAGTGGCAGACTCGTTATTTGTGACAGAACTGTTCCACGTGGAACACTGTACGTACAATGAGGGGCGGTCGGGCGGCACAACCTGAGGGCTCAGGGCTGAAGGCTGCCCTACTTCCCCGCCAGCTTCCTCGCGATCTCTTCCACGATCTTCGGGCGAAGATCGGCCATTACGCTGTCCACGATACTGGCAATCGTGCTGGCGTCCGGTACAGACGTCGCCGTAGACGAAGCCGCAGAGCCCTTTGCCGCCGCTGCTGCTGCCATGGCCTTCGGAGCCTCTTCGGCCTGTTTTGCAGCCTCCACCACGTCACTGTTCGCGGCTTCGCTGGTCGGCGCGGTGCGGATCTGATGCCACTTCGATTTCCCCGATTTCGCTTTCACGGCCTTGCCCATGGCTTCCCGACCCCCAGCATCTGAACTCGAATCCTGATTCTCTTCCGCCGTCACAGGCGTCGCGACCGCAGTCCCCGTCCCGCTGACGGGCTCCCTATCCTGTCCCCCCGCAACCTCGATCTCGCCCGTGCCCACCGCATCCGCGAAGGTCGCTGCCGCGACTTCTTCCGCAGGTGCTTCCTCAGCCGTGGAATCTTTCCGCTCCGCTTCGATCTTCTCCGGTTCGACCTCATGTCCGATCTGTGGTGCGACCTCTGGTGCGCTCCCGTCCATCGAAGAACTCTCGGCCTTCGAGGCCGCCGTCATCTCCGCCGGTGCTTCCCCGGCCGATGTTTCAGTAGCTGTGGTCTCTAAACCATGCTCAGATGAACAGCGCTCGGCCCCTCGTTCTGCCCAACTGTTCGTAGCGGCCGCCAACCCTGCTTCCGCCAGTCTGTTCTCCACCGCAGCCGCAATCGCTGAAACTCTGGGAATCCGTACCGGTGCACTTTCGCCGCCGGGCGCTGCGGCCGGCATTGCGCTAAAAGTGCCGAACATTTCCGCCTCCAGCGAAATCGCCGCTTCCTCCGGAGTCAGCGTCAGTGGTTCCGCTACCCACCTCGGACCGGATGCCGCAATGCGTGCCGCTTCTTCCGCCAGCACCTGGCCGGCCGCCGCCAAGGTTTCGTGCGACGGAGCCGTCGGGACCTCCGCGGAACCAGTAGCGGGTGTCAGCCAGCGCAACGCTTCGGCCAGTTCCGCATCGCTCGGCATCGGCTCTTCCGCCTCCGCCGTCTCTGGCACACTCGCCGCAACCGGGACCGGTGGCTCAATCTTCTCCGCCGGCAACTCTTCCGCCGGCAACTCGTGGCCCTTCAACTCCTGGGTCTTCGATTCTTCGGGCTGTGATTCCGGGCCCTTCGCATCCCCCGCTTCCGCCAGCGCGTTCGCCGCCGCCCCCTCGCTATTGGCGACGGCCTCGGCCGGCTTCGCTTCAATCTCTTGTTCGCCCTTGTCTTCCGCCGCCTTTTCTTCCACGGCCTGCCCTATCGCGCCCGCAGCCGACGCAAACATCGGCTCGTCGGTTCCGTCCACAGGCGCGGGCTCCTGCGCAAACTGGGCGGTATTCACCACGACAGCAGCCAACTCTGCCGCCGCTTCGGGATGGCTTTCGGCAACTACCGCAGCGCCTTCGCTCACCGCCTCCAAGTGCTCGACCGCAATTTCGACTTCACTCTTTGCTTCGGCCTTTCCTTCGAAGCCTGGCGCCGGAGCCTCAACGCCTGCCTCCGCGGCCTCAACACCTGTCTCCGCGGGCGCAACGACCGGCGCCGGATTCTCCACTTCTTTAGTCGATTCCGCCGCAGCAGCAGCAGGTTCTTCCACTTCCGTCTGCGCCGCCGCCAACGTATCCACTGGAGCCTCAACCAGGCCCATCTTTTCCGCCAGCGGCGCAATATCCTCAGCCTCCGGAATCGGTCCATCGAGCTTCGCGGCCAACTCACTGAGGGCGTCCAACTCATCCGGCGTGATGTCGCGCGGAATATCCGGGACCAACCCTGGCTCCTGTCCCGGCGGCGCCGCCGCCTTAACCGCGAACACCGCGCCCGCGCCCGTCTTTCCCTTCCCCTTCCGGAAATCCCGGAAGGTCGCTCCCGCAGCATCCTCTGATTCTGGTTCTTCTTTCTTCTTCTTCGACGGAAAATCCAGCCGGCTCTTCCATCCGGCATCGGCCATTGTGTTTTTTCCCGTTCTCCCGTCGCTTTCCTCGCCGCCGAACCTCTCCATGCCCGAAACCGACGTGCTAAAGCGCCCGCCCGCGGAAGCCTGCGGCATCATGCGGTCTTCGAGTCGCGTGATCGCAGTCAGCAACTCGCTGGCTTCAAATGGCTTCACGATGTGAGCGTCGGCCTTGACCCGGCGCGCTTCATCCGCCTTGAAAGGTTCCAGCTTGCCCACCGTCAGCAGCACGGGAATGTGCGCCGTCTCCTCCGAATCCTTCAGCCGCTGGCAGACCTCCAGCCCGCTGTAACCAGGCATGTACACATCGAGCACGATCAAATCGGGCTTCAGTTCGGTGATTTTCTTCAGGGCGGCCGATCCGTTATTGACCGTGACCACGTCATACCCGGCATCTGCCAGGATTTTTCGGCCCATGTTCTGGGCTGTCACACTATCATCGGCAAGCAGTATTTTCCGCGCCAAGCGTCATCCTTCGCAAAAAAGGAGAGATAACGCGAAAGTATCCTGTCCCTTAACCTAAGTCAACGATTCCCGCACGAGTAACAGGTTACGACCGTTCCTAGTCTGTTGGGGAGGGGTGGAAGGGGTCAGAGTCACGAGATCAGATTGAGGAAGCGGGAGGCAAGACTTGAAGAGTTGAGGGGCGGATTCCAGAAGTCCTATTAAAGGGGATGTCAAGTAAAAAACACTTTTCCCTGCCGGAACGCCAGAAATATTTTCCGGCATCCAGCCCCCGCCACACTGCTGACACCTCGTCTTTAGCTGCTTGACCGTTGAGCCCTGTCGCGGAGCGGCCCTGTAAGCCGCGGAGCGACGGGGCCCCCGTGTTTCTTCCCTCCTGTGGGGGTTTCATGTTCGTCATGACGGCGCCGTTCGGTTCTCTGAAACTCACAAGCTAACCTGGTTGCACAGTTGCCAACCATGGTCCTATCTGAGACTCGTGGCCTACAGCTTTGTTGGGTCATGCGAGGGGGCATAGGGTCGGCTTGGAGACTTGGTGCCGAAGCACACAAATCGCCTAACTTCTGGCTAGATACTCTCCCTCGACCCGAGCGTCTCAAGAAGAAACCCGACTGCCACCGCCAAGGATGATCCCCAAGGGATGGAACGGGCTCTTGGTCCGAGACGCTCAAGCTGCTTGCGGTTTCAGTTGTTTAGCGTCGAAATGTGCTCCCTTCTTCCATAGGATTAGAGTGATCGCCGCAATCTTTCGCGCCAAGGTGAGGCGAGCCATCGCTGGCTTCATACCTTTCGTGAGCAAGCCTTGGTAGAAATCGTGGAACGCTCCTTCGCGGCTGCTGGCCATACTCGCCGCACTCTTGAAGATGGTTTTCATATCGTGATTATGATTTTGATTGAGCCCACGCAGTTGCTGGGGTTTCTTGGAACGTTGCAGCTGTCCGGCCACGTAACGGTATTGCGCGCTGTCGCGCGTCTCAATCGCGAGACCGCTATAGGTCCATAGTTGCCGCTTGGTGCGAAAACGATGAGGGGTTTGGATCAGCGCGATTAGCAGCGCGGCTCGGATCGGGCCGATCGAAGGAACCTGGCGCAGTAATTTGGTCGCGCTCTGTTTCCGGCTTTCCGCCAATAGATCCTTCCGCACCGCTTGGCGCAACTCTCGCAGAGCATCGAGCTGTTGGTAGAAAAACTCAGCCCGCCGGCGGACGCCCGCTTCTCCAATCTTGTTCAACCACTCTGTGCGATGACGCAGGGCGTAGACTTGCTGCCCCACACACAAAATTCCCCAACTGCGATACAGAGCCTTCACTCGATTCATTACCCGAGTGAGATCTTTGCTGATCGTCAGATAACTGCGGGCCAGCTCCTTCAATGTTCGTAGGCCGTTCTCGCCATGGTAGACCGAGCGCAGATATCCCCCACGCAGCAGATCGGCGAGCTTGCGCGCGTCAATCTTGTCGCTCTTGTTACCCTCCTTCATCAGCGCGTTTTTCCGTGGGTCGCACACGACTAGCTCCGTGACGTGTGGTTTCAGTAGGTCATACAGCCAAGCCGCCCAGGTCCCCTCTTCCAAGGTCACATGCAAGTCACCGTGTATTCCCTGGATACACTGCAGGATGGTGCTCGCTTTGGTTTCGATGATCGACTCCATCACTACCTTTCCCTCGCCGTTCATCACCGCAATCGAAATCGTTTCTTTGTGAACGTCCATGCCGATATACTTAATGTTCATCAGGGTGCTCCTTTCGGTAGAGTTTTGCTTCACACCCAAAACCTACCTCAAAGGGGCACCCTTTTATAATGCGTCGGCTCACAAAACCGGTAGAAACCTCTGCAATCTGCCCTCTTAACTCTGACCTCTCTAGAACGGGTTCAGCTTTGCCAGTCCCTTCTTCTTCTTTTTCTTCTTGCTCGAAGAAATATCCGCCATCTCTTCGTTTTTCGTCGTCGCACTCGAGGAAGCCGCGCTCGTTGCTCCGCTACCACTGTCGAGTTGATTGCTCTGCTGTAGTGGGGGAAGCGCATTCGGATCGGGCTCGACGTTCGGCCTCAATTCATTCGGATCCGCCGCAGTTGGCTTCAACTCGGCTGCCGCAGCCGGAACCGCTGCCGCCGGAGGGACCGCATTTGCGACCGGAGCATCCGAACGCGGCGCCTCCTGGTTCGGCGGCGGAGTCCCGCTTACCGTCTCCACCTTCAGCTTGCTGTTCCCGCCGCCCATCGCACTGCTCAGCTCTTTCACCACGCCCGTTGCCGTCACCGGCTCCGGATCCACCATCGTCGGTTCGCCCACGCGTGCGGCCCTGGACATGTCGGGAGCCTTCTCGAAGTTCCCCAGCCCCTTCGACAGCATGCCCGTTTGTAGCCGGCTCGCCTCTTCCTTCTTGTTATTATCGAGCGCCGCCCGCGTCGGCCGCGGCACCGGTTGATGCAGCGCCTCCAGCCGCGACTTGGCATCCACCGCCCGGTCCATTGCCGGATACCGCTTGATGATCCTCGCGTACGCCTCCGCCGCGTCCTTCGTCAGTTCCTCGATCATCCTGGTCTTGGCCACTTCGTTCAAGCGCGCATTCTTCCGCACCGCATTGATCTCGCCTTCGTATGATTGCCCTAGCAGATACAGCGCCTCGTCCGCACCGCTGTATAACGGATAGCGGTCCACCAGCGTTTTCAGCCGCGCAATCGCCGCCGGATACGCCATCCGCAGATAATAGAACCGTCCGATCCCGAACTCCCGGTCCGCCAGTACCTCCTGCACTTCCCGCAACCGCTGTTTCGCCTGCGGCACCAGTTTGCTGTCCGGATACTCCGTGATCAGCGCCCGGTATTCCTCCTCCGCCCGCATCGCGTGCGTGTAGTCTCGGTCCGGCTTTTCCATCTCCTGATAGTGGATGTTTGCCACCTTCAGTTGCGCCTCGGCCGCCTCCGGCATATTGGGAAAGAACGTCCGGAAATCCTTGTACTGGATCTCGGCCTGCTGCAACGCCGTCGTGCCGCCCTCGGCGTACCACGAATCCGCCACCGCCAGCTTCGCCCGCGCCACATACTCCGAATCCGGATACGTGTTGATCAACGTCTGTAGCGTCATCCGCGCCACGTCGAAGTGGTTGTGTTTCATGGCGTCCATGGCCCGGTCAAACAGCACTTTGTCGGGCTGTTTCGATCCCACGTTGGCCAGCGGATTCACTGCTTTCTTGTTGGTGCATGCCGCCGTCAACGCCAGCAGCAACGCAAGAACTACGAAAATAGAACTACGACGCATAAAAGACCTGACCTTTGCAATCCGATCTCAACCTCTGCAATCTGACCTTTGACCTCTGCAATCCCTACACTCTCTGCAAACTCGCGCTCCGCGCCGCTTCCAGCAGCGCCTGCGCGTTGACCTTGGCATCGCCCTTGCCGAACACTGCATTCCCCGCCACCAGAATTTCTGCCCCGGCTCGCACCACTTCCGCCACTGTGTCCATCCCGACGCCGCCATCTACTTCGATGCGGTATTGGTATCCCCGCGCCGCGCGAATCTCCGCCAACTTCCTCATTTTGTGCAGCGTTCCCGGGATAAACTTCTGCCCCCCAAACCCTGGATTCACGCTCATCACCAGCACATAATCCACAATCTCGAGCACTTCGCTGAGCGTCTCCACCGGCGTCGCCGGATTGATCACCACTCCCGCCAGGCATTCATGCTGCTTGATAAGGTGCAGCGTCCGGTTCAAATGCCGGCACGCCTCCTGATGCACCGAAATCCAGTCCGCTCCCGCTTCCGCAAAATCCGCAATGTACTGGTCGGGGTTTTCTATCATCAGATGGCAGTCCAGCGGAAGCCGAGTTGCCCGGCGCAGAGATTTCACCACCGGCGGCCCGATCGTCAGATTGGGCACAAAGTGCCCGTCCATGATATCCACGTGGACGACGCTGCCGCCGCCCGCCGTCGCCCGCTCCACCTGCTCCGCCAGGTGGGCGAAATCCGCCGAAAGTATCGAGGGTGCGAGTTCGATTAAATGCCCGATCAAAACAAGGGTCCAGGGTATAGGGTCAGAAGCTGTGGAAATTCTAGCACGGTGAGGGCAGCGCCCATCTCCGTTCGTTCGGGGACGGACGCCCCCGCCCGTCCATGCCGAGCGCAGTTCGGCGGTTGCTTGCTCGCAATCAGGCGCTCGATTTCGAAAAGCGCGTTTCCTCAGAGGCCGCCAGCACTTTTCTCACCTTCCCCACTCCCTCCGCCATAGCAAACTTCAGCCTCTCGATCCCCTCGCCGGTAACCGCCGAAATCGGATAAAGCTTCAGCTTCTTGCGCGTAGCCCACTGCTTCAGTTTCTTAAGCTTCTCCGGATTCGCCACGTCGATCTTGGAAGCGACCATCAGTGTCGGTTTCGTCTCCAACCCCGCTCCGAAACTAGCCAACTCGCCCCGAATCACCTCAACGTCTTTCAGCACGTCGTCCCGTCCGCTGCCGTCGGAGACATCCACCATATGCACCAGCAAACGCGTGCGCTCGATGTGGCGCAAAAACTGTGTACCGAGGCCCGATCCGCTGTGCGCGCCTTCGATCAAGCCCGGAATGTCGGCGACCACGAAACTCTCTTCCTTGCCCTTCTCACCCGCCAGCACCACGCCCAGATTCGGTTCGAGCGTCGTAAAAGGATAATCCGCCACCTTCGGCCGCGCCGCCGAGATGCGCGAGATCAGCGTCGACTTGCCCACATTCGGATATCCCACCAGCCCAACATCGGCGAGCAGCTTCAATTCCAGGCGGAAGTTGCGTTCTTCGCCCGGGCGTCCTTCTTCGTGCTCGCGCGGCGCCTGATGCGTCGAAGTGGCAAACTGCGCGTTGCCGCGTCCTCCGCGTCCGCCGCGCGCGATTATGACGCGTTCATCGGGGCGCGAAAAATCGTAAACTTTCTCGCCTGTGTCCTCGTCGTAAACGATCGTCCCCACCGGCACCTTTAGGACAATCCCTCCGCCATCGCGCCCGGTCTTTTTCGATCCCTCGCCGTGCCGTCCCCGCTCCGCCGTGTATTCCGGATTAAACCGGAAATGTATCAGCGTATTGTGCTGCTCGCTCGATTCCATCCAGATGTCGCCGCCGCGCCCGCCATCTCCTCCCGATGGCCCGCCCCGCGGCACGAACTTCTCCCGCCGGAACGCCATGCAGCCGTTGCCGCCATCCCCAGCCTTCACTCGAATTTTCGCTTCATCGATGAACATGTTGGCCCCGCAAAGAGTGCTGGAGCGGCGAGACGCCCGTCCCTCCACCGCATGACTATCACGTAGGGGCGGACGCCCTCGTTCGTCCCAGCGGAGCGAAGCTCCGCAATTTCGCCGCAACGAAAAAGCCTCGACTCGAAGCCGAGGCCCAACGCCGCAGCCCCTTAAAGGGGCATTTAATTTCAACAAACTACGACATCGCTGAAGCAATGCCCTGATACCAAGCGACGGCGAGCTGCCAATCCAACCTTTGCTGCAGCGGTCCGCGCCCTACTTCGCTTCGATAGCCTCGGGCTCGACCAGCACAAACTTCCCCATCGATCCCTTATCGACAAACTTGATGCGCCCCGTGATCTTGGCGAACAGAGTGTCGTCTTTGCCGCGTCCAACGTTCAGCCCAGGCTTAACCCGCGTCCCCCGCTGCCGCACGATGATCGTGCCGCCGGGTACCAGTTGCCCGCCGAAAGCCTTAAACCCAAGCCGCTGTGCGTTCGAGTCGCGCCCGTTTCGTGAAGTGCCCTGTCCTTTTTTATGCGCCATAAATCAGTTCCCAGTGGCCAGTTGCCAGTAGTTTCCAATCTGTTGCCGTGCAGAACCACATTGTCATCCTGAGCGAAGCGAAGGATCTGGCTATCTTTTTTTCTTCGCCGCCGCTTTCTTCGGCGCCGATTTCTTCCCATGCGCGTGCGCTACATGCTCCGCCGCCTTTTTCCCCGGCCGCTTCGAAGTTTTCACTTCTTCGCCGCCCTCATGTTCCGGCTTCGCCTTCTTCTCTTTCTTGGGAAGCTCGGGCGCTTTGAACGACTGACCATCAAAAGCAATCTCAGTGATGCGGACCGCCGTATAGTCCTGCCGGTGTCCACGCAGCTTCTTGTATTGCTTCTTGCGCTTGTAATGGAAGACCAGGATCTTGTTGCCGCGTCCCTGTTCGACCACCTCGCCGGTCACGAGCGCCCCCGTTCCCGCAGGCACCACGCTGCCCGCCTCGGCGGAAACCGCCAGCACGTCGCCGAACTCGACCTTTCCGTCCTTGTCTTCTTGTGTTTCCACCCGGATCACATCGCCCGGGGCCACTCGATACTGCTTTCCACCTGCGCGGATCACCGCGTACATAGACTCTCCTTCATCCTCGTGTAGGGACGGGGCTTTGCCCCGTCCAAGCCGAGCGCACTCGGCAGATACAATCTTGTGCTTGCTGTTTTCCCGCTGCGGCTTCTGACCGGAAACGCGGCGCGGCCCCAGAACGGGTCCGCAAGTACAGGCAAACTCATTCAGTCTATCGTGCGCTGTGGAAATCGGTCAAACGGAAGTCGCAGTCCGGTTATCACTCGGCGACGGCTCGCTGCGCTCGCTTGACACTGTATTGAAACGGGTGTGAAATTATCGAGTCTTCAAGGCCGGTGCCGATCCTTCCCTGTGGCACTTGGACCCGGAAGCTCTCGTCGAAGAAACCCGCGAGCGGGATTGCAGGCTGGAAATTTCTCTGGCCCCGCATTTTCCCTGCCAGTGGATTTAGAGCTTCACATCTCACAGGAGTGGCCAATGAATTCGAGCAACCGAGGAAAGAACATCCTGCCGAAATGGTCCTTATTGCTGGTTCTTCTCGCGGTAACCGCAGTGGCTTCGGCTCAAAAGGACAAGCCGAAGAGCGCGCCTGCACCGAGCAAGCCGGCGAGCGCGCCGAAGGCCGCCCAGGGCGGCGGTGCCAAGACTGGCGGAGCGGCCGGCGGTGCCAAGCCCGGCGGCGCGGCCAATCGCGGGGCCAGCGGAGCGAACACCAACAGAGGTGGGCAGGCGGGCGCGAATAGAACTGGCACGACCGGCGGCGGCGCCAACCGCGGACCCAGCGGAGCGAACACTAACAGACCTAGTCCAGCGGGCGGCAACAAGGGTGGTCCGGCGAACGCCGGCAAAGGCGCTCCAGCAAATGCCGGTAAGGGTGCTCCCGCGGGTGGCGCCAACAAGGGCGGACCGGCGAACGCCGGTAAGGGCGGTCCAGCGGGCGGCAACAGGGGTGGTCCAGCGAACGCCGGCCGACCTAGCGCGGGCAGCCGTACTCCTCCGGGCAGGAATGTCTCCCTGAAGGGTGGAGGAAAGGCGAGCATCCGTCCCAATGGCCAAGTTCGTTCGATCGATCGCGGCGGAATGCACATTGAGCATGGAGTCCGCGGCGGGCGCACGGTTGTGGGTGAACACAATGGAGCGCGCGTCGTGAACACGGGACGGCACGGCGGATACGTGCAGCGCAGCTACGTCAACCGCGGCGGCCACTCCTATTATTCGCGCACCTACTATGACCACGGCCACTACCGGACCGGCGTGTATCGCGGCTACTTCTACGGCGGCCGTAACTACTATGGCTACTATCCTGGGTTCTACTACCATCCCGGTTTCTACGGGTGGGCCTACAATCCCTGGGCCGCGCCGGTGGTCTGGGGCGTAGGGGCGTGGGGTTGGGGAGGAGCTCCGTGGTTTGGCTTCTACGGCGGGTGGTTCACGCCTTATCCTGTCTATGCTTCACCCGCGTTCTGGCTGACGGATTACCTGATTGCCGCGAACTTGCAGGCGGCCTATGCGGCACAGGCGGACGCAGGCGCGGACGCCGATGCCGGCGACGGAGGCGGTGGTGGAGGTGGTCCTGCTCCGGCAGCGGCGTCGGGCCAGGTGGTAATGACTCCCGAAGTCAAGCAGGCCATCGCCGAAGAAGTAAAGGCGCAATTGGCCGCCCAGCAGGCACAAGCGGCGCAAAGTAGCGCGCCCGCCGCTCCAACAGGTCAAGCACCAGCACCGGCGAATGCCAGCAACGAAGTTCCGCCGGCGCTGGATCCGGCCAGGCGCACTTTTGTCGTGGCCGGCGATCTCACCGTAGTGGCGAACGGGCAGGAATGTGCGCTGAGCGCGGGTGACGTAATCATGCGGCTCACCGACACTCCCGATGCAGACAATATGGTGAACGCCAGCGTTTCGGCAAGCAAGAAATCGGAATGCGCGGCCGGGCAAACCATCGCCGTTAAAGTGGACGACTTGCAGGAGATGCAAAACCACTTCGCGGAACAACTCAATAACGGCTTGGGCGAACTGGCGAAGAAGCAGGGTACGGGTGGTATTCCGAAAGCGCCAGACACGGGCACCACGGCCTCGGATGTACCGCCTCCAGCGCCAGATACCACGGCGGAGAAGACGCTGCAGGACCAACAGCAGGCGGCCGACCAGGCCGACTCTCAGGTCAAGCAGGAAGCCGCCGGATCGTCCGGCGGCCTGTAGAACGACCGCTTGTAAAACGGCGGTTTCACCGATCAATCAACCACAGGGAGCGTCGGACGACGACGCTCCCTCTGCAATGAAAGTGGCGAGACGTTCCCTGACTCTGCGCTCATTCTTCCGCGCACCGCTCGGAGTGGAAGTTTGGGGAAAAACTGAACCGGAGGGTTTTACGATGTCGCAGAAATTCCACGCTCTGATTGCTGGGATTGTGCTTCTGGCTGCCACGCTCTTTCCAATGTCGCTGGCCAATGCGCAAGCGGTTTCTCTACAGGAACAACTAGCCGCGCAATACAAGCTGGTGAAGATGGGGTCGGACACAGGCGGATATTCCGTGGTGGAGGCGGGCACGCTGCTGGCCGTCCAAAAAGGCGGAATCCTAGGTGTGCCTTATTCCGACCAGAGCGTTCTCTCCACCAAGTATGAAAACGGAACGGTGCACTCTCCCAACAGCTTGATGGTGCAAGGAAAGAAATCCCTTCTGGGACATTTTTCGCAGACGCAGTCGCAGGGACAGACCACCCACCTGTTTGCCGTGGGAGACAAGGTCTATCCCACCAAGATCGAAGTCAATGTGGCCAGCGACAAGGTTTCCATGGGAATCGTCGCTTGCGACACGTGCAACAAGACCGATCCGCCCACCTACAACAAGGCGCAGGTGGTTTTCCAGTTCCCCAAGGGGACTCTGGCAAACGCGAGCGCGGGTCAGGTGGAAGACGTCATCGGGCAGCTTCTATCGATCAGCAGTGACGATGCGCAGCAGGGTGGCGGGCAGGCTGGAAACGATCAGCAAGGCAACCAGCAGGGCGGCGATCAGGGTGCAGCGCAAGGACAAGCGCAGCAGCAGGCGCCTCCGCCGGAACCTGCGCAAATTGAAAAAGGCCAAACCCCCGATCAAGTGAAAGCCGCGATCGGCAATCCGGATAAGATCGTCAATCTTGGCGCTAAGCAGATTTACGTCTACAAAGACATTAAGGTCACGTTTATCAACGGCAAAGTTTCCGACGTGCAGTAAGCCGGTTAGATTAGACCTTCCATGAATTGTCATCCCGAGCGAAGCGAGGGATCTGTAGTTCGCCGCGAGATGCAGATCCCTCGCTCCGCTCGGGACGACAATTCACAAAGGTTGTTAGCAGGCTCTAGCAGGCTGCGGAAAAATTGACGTTTCGTTTCAGGGCATCGCTTTAGCGATGCCTTAGTCCTTCGCAATCCGACGCCCCTTTAGTGGCTGGGACGCCACGTCAGACTTTTTCGGCAGCCTGCTACAGTATTTTCTTCCCAAACGCCGACAGTGCCAGCTCGACCGCTAAATCGGCAGTCTGGTTGTGCTCGTCGATGACCGGATTCACTTCCACGATTTCGAAGCTCAGCATGCGTCCATCGTCAGCGATGATCTCCATGGCGAGATGCGCTTCGCGATACGTCGCGCCGCCCCAGACCGGAGTGCCGACTCCGGGCGCGTCCTCGGGATCGATCCAATCCATGTCGAGTGAGACGTGATAGCCGGCAGTGCCGTGTCCGGCCATGCGGAGCGCTTCCTCCATCACGGCGCGCATGCCGCGCTCGTCGATGTCGCGCATGGTGAGGACCTCGACTCCGGATTTTGCGGATGTTTTCTTTTTCAAAGTTGTCGACGTCGCGGATGCCGACGAGCACGCAATTCTCCGGCCGCACTTTGGGCGAGAAGTCGTAGATCTTGCCGAGTTCGAAGGGAGGAAGTCCCATGAGCGCGGCGAGCGGCATGCCGTGGACGTTGCCGCTCGGGGAAGAGTCGGGAGTATTCATGTCGGTGTGAGCGTCGATCCAGAGCAGTCCGATTTTCTGGTTCTTGCGGCGGTAAAACTCGGCGACTCCTGAAACCGTGCCCACCGCAACGGAGTGATCGCCTCCAAGAATGAGCGGAACCTTCCCGGCTTCGAGCGTCTTCAATACCATATCGGCGCTCTTGGTGCAGGTAGCGGTGATCTCCTTGAGGTATTTGAAATTAGCCGCGCCTGCTTTTTTCTGCTCGGGGATGGCGACGGCAATGTTGCCGGCATCCTCGACAACGTGTCCGATGGCTTCAAGGCGCGCTTCCAGGCCCGCAACCCGAACGGCCGAAGGACCCATGTCAACCCCCGCGCCGGGATTGGCCGAGGTCGAGAGGAACGCCAATCACGCGGATGTGGCGCGGGGTGACGCTGCTGTAAGTCGTGCTGCGTTGGGCCATAGAACAAGTTCTCAGTTCCAGGTTCTCAGTTCTCAGTTAACCCCAGTTCGCATTGTCTTGCTGAGAACTGAGAACCGCGAACTGAAAACTGAAACTACGGGTAGAGCCGATGCAGCATACGCGGGAAGGGAATCGTCTCGCGCACGTGCTCCAATCCGCAGACCCAGGCTACGGCTCGCTCAATGCCCATGCCGAAGCCGGAGTGGGGGACGCTGCCGTATTTGCGGAGATCAAGATACCACTTGAAAGCTTCTTCCGGCAGATTGTGCTCGTGAATGCGCTGCAGAAGCAAGTCGTGCGAGGCCATGCGCTGCGATCCGCCGATGATTTCGCCATACCCTTCAGGAGCCAGCACGTCCACGCAGAGGGCGAGTTCGGGCCGCTGGGGATCAGGTTCCATGTAGAACGCTTTCACACTGGCCGGATAGCGATGGACCATGACGGGCCGGTCGTACAGCGAAGAGAGATAGGTTTCGTCGGGCGAGCCGAGGTCTCCGCCCCACTCGAACTTATTTTCGAGCGCGCCCTGCGCGTGGCCTTCCTGCAATTTTGTGACGGCTTCGTCGTAGCTGATGCGCGGGAAGGGCGCTTTGATCTTCTCGAGCTTCGCAAGGTCGCGGCCGATGGTTCCGAGGTCAGGGCGGCGACGCTCCAGGCAGCGTTTTACTAAGAAAGTCAGCAAGCCTTCGGCGAGTTCCATCAGGTCGTCGAGCGTGCCGTAGGCGACTTCCGGTTCGACCATCCAGAATTCGGTCAAGTGGCGGCGCGTCTTCGATTTTTCCGCGCGGAAGGTGGGACCGAACGAATAGACCTTGCCGAGCGCCATGGCCGTAGCTTCAATGTAAAGCTGGCCAGACTGCGTGAGGTAGGCCTGCTCTTCGAAGTAATCCACCGGGAAGAGCGTAGAGGTTCCTTCACAGGCGGCGGGCGTGAGAATGGGAGGGTCGGTGAGGGTGAAACCGTTGCTGTCAAAAAAATCGCGGGCGGCGCGAATGATTTCGGCACGCACGCGCAGGATGGCGGCTTGCCGCTGGGAGCGCAGCCAAAGATGGCGGTGGTCCATCAAGAATTCGACGCCGTGTTCTTTGGGAGTGATGGGGTAGGGATCGGTTTCTGGAACGCGCTGCAGGACTTGCACGTTCGCGACGTCGAGTTCATAGCCGCCGGGCGCGCGCTTATCGGCACGCACTTTTCCTTCGACGATCACGCTCGATTCCTGGGTGAGGCCTTTGATGGTGTCGAAGACTTCAGGCGGCACGGCGTTTTTCGGCACTACTCCCTGAATGATGCCGGAGCCATCGCGAAACTGCGGGAAGAGCAGTTTGCCGCTTTCGCGGAGATTGTAGAGCCATCCGCGGATGGTGACCGACTGGCCTTCGTGGCCGCCGATTTGTGCGATGGTGCTGATGGGTGCGGGCATAAGAATTTTGCCGAGCGCGGATTTTGCGGCACGCGATTCTACAGCGACCCAAGGAACTTCCGCATGCGCTCCAGGCCACGGTTGAGTTCGGCCACCGAGGTGGCATAGGAGACGCGGATGTTGTCTTTCGAGCCGAAGCCTTCTCCGGGAACAGTGGCGACGTGCACCTCGCGCAGGAGTTTGCCGGCGATCTCCGAGGCTGAGTTTATCCCGCTACGCCCGAAAAATTCCGAAACATTGGGGTAAGCATAAAACGCGCCTTCCGGCAGTGTGCATTTCATGCCCGGTATGGAGCGCAGTCCTTTCACCACGTGATCGCGCAGCTTGACGTACTCCGTCCGCATGTCTTCCACGCATTGCTGTGGGCCTTTGAGCGCTACCACCGCCGCCTTCTGCACAATCGAGGTCGGATTCGAAGTGGACTGGCTCTGCAGTTTCTGCACGGCGGTGATGATGGCCGCCGGGCCCAGCGTGAATCCCAGACGCCAGCCGGTCATGGCGTAGGTCTTTGACAGCGATCCCACTACCAGGAAGCGGTCGCGATACTCGCGCAACGAACCCACCGAGAAGCGCTTGCCGGTGTAGTTCAGATAGACGTAGCACTCATCGGAAATTACCCAGATGCCGCGCTGGTGGGCCAGTCGCACGACTTCGGTCATGTCTTCCGCGCTCATCACCGCTCCCGAAGGGTTGGAGGGCGAGTTCAGGATGATGAGCTTGGTCTTCGGCGTCACCAGTTGCGCCACCATGTCAGCAGTGACGCGAAAGCCCTGCGCTTCGTCACTCTGCAGGAGCACGCAGTTGCCGCCGGCGTAGCGCACCATGTCCTTGAACGACACCCAGTAGGGAACGGGAAGAATGACCTCGTCACCATGATCGACGAGCACGGAAATGACGTTGAACAGCGCGTGCTTGCCGCCCACCGACGCTGCCGCTTCTTCACGCCGGTAATCCGAATCGAAGTCCACGGCATGACGGTGCACAATGGCGTCCTTCAGCTCGGTGGTGCCGCCGACCGCGGTGTACTTCGAAAAATTCGACTGGATCGCGGCAATGGCGGCATCCTTGATGTGCTGCGGCGTGGAGAAGTGGGGCTCGCCGGCGCCGAAATCCACAACATCAATACCCTGCTGGCGCAGTTTCTCGGCCTCGCCCACCACCACCAAGGTCGCGGAGGGCTCAATGCGATTGATGCGTTCCGTCAGCCGGACGGGGTGAGTGGCAGGGCTCATTACTGTGCTCATGTTTACTCTGGTCAAGCTTTCTTTTTCCTGGATTTGTTCTTGCCCTCGGATGGCGTCTTGCCCTCGGGCTGCTCGCTGTTCGCGAATTTGTGAGCCACGTCTATTTTCTCACGAAGCTTCTGCTCGACGAGTTCAGGCACCAGGCATTTTATGGATCCGCCGAGCTGCGCGACTTCGCGCACCAGACGCGAACTCAAGTACGAATACTGTTCCGCGGGCAACATGAACACCGTCTCCACACCGGGCTGGAGTTTGCGATTCATCAGCGCCATCTGGAGTTCATACTCGTAGTCGCTGATGGCGCGAATGCCGCGCACAATGGCGTGGGCCTCGACGCGCAACGCGTAGTCCACGGTGAGGCCGTCGAAGGTGTCCACCGAGACGTTGTCAAAGCCCGCAGTCATCGCCTCCAGCATCTTGCGCCGGTCGGCGACACTGAACAGCGGGTCTTTCTCGGGATTGCGAAGAATAGCGACCACCAGTTCATCGAAGATCTTGCTGCCGCGCTCGATCAGGTCAAGATGTCCGTTGGTAGGAGGATCGAACGATCCGGGATAGATGGCTTTGATGCGCTTCACGGGGCCCTCAATCGAAGAAACAAGATTGTATGCGGGCGGAAGCGGGGATGGCAATCGGAAGGTGACGGGGTCGGGTGATTGAAGTGAAATATGGAGAGCCGGGCGTCCCCGCCCGGCCGACGGGCGAGACCCCCGTCTCTCCCCTCAACTAAATCAACTAATAAGTTGCGCTTCGAGGATTACCGTCTGGCCGCCGGCGCCTTCCCCGCTTCCGCGGCCGTCGGCATCGTCGTGACCCGTCCCTGCGTACCGGTAGCTTGCGCCGGAACCGCAGCCGGCGACGCCGCGGCCGCAGTCAGTCCCAGCGCTTTGCGCACTTCGGCATCGAGCTTGGCCATCGTGTCTTTGTTTTCCTTCAGGAAGGCACGCGCATTCTCGCGTCCCTGCCCGATGCGCTCCCCTTTGTAGCTGAACCACGATCCCGACTTCTCCAGGATATTTTGCGCCACTGCCAGATCAAGCAGGTCGCCTTCGCGCGAAATCCCTTCCCCATAAAGAATGTCGAACTCGGCTTCGCGAAACGGCGCTGCGACTTTGTTCTTCACGATCTTGACCCGCGTGCGCGAGCCCGTGACCACATCTCCTTCTTTAATCGCCGCAATGCGCCGGATGTCTATGCGCACCGACGAATAGAACTTCAGCGCGCGTCCGCCCGTCGTCGTCTCAGGATTGCCGAACATCACGCCAATTTTTTCGCGGATCTGGTTGATGAAAATCAGGCAGGTGCGCGACTTGGCCACCGTCCCCGTCAGCTTGCGCAGCGCTTGTGACATCAGCCGTGCCTGCAAACCCATGTGGCTGTCGCCCATCTCGCCATCGAGTTCCGCCTTCGGCACCAGCGCCGCCACCGAGTCCACCACCAGCACGTCAATCGCGTTCGAGCGCACCAGCGCTTCCGTAATTTCCAGCGCCTGTTCGCCATAGTCGGGTTGCGAGACCAGCAGGTTGTCGACGTCCACCCCCAGCTTCTTGGCATACCCCGGATCGAGCGCATGTTCGGCATCGACAAACGCCGCCATGCCGCCCGCCTTCTGCGCCTCGGCAATCACCTGCAGGGCGATGGTCGTCTTGCCGGATGACTCCGGGCCAAAGATCTCAACCACGCGCCCGCGCGGCACGCCACCCACGCCCAGCGCGGCATCGAACGAAATCGCGCCCGTAGAAATGACCGCGATCGGGACGATGGCTTCCTTCGACCCCAGCCGCATAATCGACCCTTTGCCAAACTGCTTTTCAATCTGGGCGAATGCCAGATCAATTGCCTTCACCCGCTCGTTGTTGCGATCATTGTTGCGATCAATATTGCGCTCATTGCTGCGCTCGTCTGCTCGGCTACGCTCTTCGGCCATAATGGCTGCTCCTGATTTCTGATTCTGGAATCCGGGGGTACGAATCCCGGTTAGCCTACACCCGCGGGCTGGAGCGGGAAGTGTTGGCTGTCACATCCGTTTTGGTCAGTTTAGCACGAAGCGAATAAAAGGCGAAGCGCGGAGTTGATCGACGTGGTTCGTGGGCCAGCTCAGCCCAGCTCAAGCAAAGACTGCCGGTTCCTTGCTAGACTTTCGGCATGCGCAAAGACAAAGACGCCCCGAGTGGCACCAACTCCGAACGCGACACAGCCGTTGGCGGCCCATCGCTCTATCTCGTCGCCACGCCCATCGGCAATCTCGAAGACATCACCCTGCGCGCTCTGCGCGTGCTCAAAGAAGTCGACCTGATCGCCTGCGAGGACACGCGCCAGACTCTCAAGCTCCTCAGCCATTACGGCATCAAGACGCGCTTGGTCAGCTATCACGAGCACAACGAGATGACCAAGGCCGCCGAGCTGGTCGTCGACCTCGAGGGCGGCGCCAAGATCGCTCTCGTCACCGACGCCGGCATGCCCGGCATCTCCGATCCCGGATTCCACCTGATCGCGCTCGCCATCCGTCATCACGTGCCGGTGATACCGATTCCTGGTGCATCGGCGTTCCTGGCGGCGCTCGTCGCCAGCGGCCTGCCCACCGATTCCTTCCGCTTCGGCGGGTTCCTCCCGTCCAAGTCAGGGCAACGCCGCAAGCTGCTGGAAAGCGTGAAAGACGCTCCGCGCACGCAGGTGTTCTACGAAGCTCCCCACCGGTTGCTGCAGACGCTGGCCGATGTGGTCGAGGTTCTGGGTAACAACCGCCACATAGTAGTAGCTCGCGAGGTGACCAAGATCCACGAAGAATTCCTCCGCGGACGAGCCACAGAAGTACTCGACCAGCTGAAGTCGCGAGGAGAAGTCAAAGGCGAAATCACGCTCCTGATCGCGAAGCCCGAGGCCCAAGACCTGAAACTTGAGTCCTCCAACCTAAGCGTGGCCCAGCGCGTCCGCGAAATCATGGCCAAAGAGAAGGTAGACGAAAAAGCCGCGCTGAAGAAAGTGGCGAAAGAGCGCGGCATGGGCAAGAGCGAAGCGTATCGCGAGTGGCAGCGGGGAAAGTGATCGCTACTTCCCCGCCAATTCCTTCTTCACCGCCTCGCTAACCACCTTCCCATCCACGCGCATTCCCGCCGCCGCGAAGCGGGCCATGGCGGCCTTCATTACCGTTCCCATATCTTTCATAGCAGGAGCGGGAGTCATCTCGGCAGTCACCGCGCGGACTCCGGCCACGATTTCTTCCTCGCCCGCGGCCTTGGGCAGGTAGGTTTCGATCAGCTTGATTTCGGCGGCTTCCTTGTCGGCCATCTCCTGGCGTCCGCCCTTGGTGAACTGCTCGACCGAGTCTTTGCGCTGTTTGATCAGCGTGGAGAGCACTTGCTGCGATTCCTTGTCGTCAAGCGGCGCCATCTTGTCGATCTCGCGATTCTTGAGCGCGGTCTTGACCATGCGCAGGGTGGAGAGCCGCTGCTCTTCGCGGGCCTTCATGGCCGCAACCATGTCTTTCTGGATCTGGTCGATGAGGGGCATGGAGGGATTATAGAATGCTTCGAGCCACGAGCTTCGGGCTTCGGGCTCGAAGCGAACAGATTGCCCGAAGCGCGCAGCTCGAAGCCCGCAGCCTCTTTGTGCAATCCGCGCTTTCCGAATTCATTCCCTTTCGAATATTCTGTTGAGTAGTCCCGGCCTCGATTCCCATGATCAAGAAAAACCGGCTCTTCACTCCCGGACCAACGCCACTGCTGCCGCAAGCGCAGATGGCAATGGCTTCCTATGGCGCGCACCATCGCACCGCCGAGTTCCGCGCGCTGTTCACTCGCGTTCTGGCCGATGTGAAGGAGTTCATCGGCACGAAGAACGATGTGCTCGTGCTGACTTCGTCAGGCACGGGTTTCATGGAAGCTTCAGTCTCGAACCTGACTTCTCCCGGCGACCGCGTCTTGGTGTTGACCGCGGGCAAGTTCGCCGAACGCTGGACCGCGCTGGTCAAGGCATATGGCTGCGACGTCGAAACCGTGTCCGCTCCCTATGGCGAAACCTTTTCGCTTGAGGAAGTGCGCCGCAAGCTGACGCCCGAGACCCGCTGCGTTTATGTGCAAGCGACCGAAAGTTCCACCGGTGCGCGCCATGATGTCGAGGCCATCGCGAAGCTGGTACGGGCTTCTTCGGATGCTTTGCCCGACACTCTGCTCATCGTCGATGCGATCACCGGACTGGGCACAACCCGTCTCGACCCAGACGCCTGGGGAATCGACATCATCCTGGGCGGCTCGCAAAAGGCGCTGATGATCCCACCCGGCTTGGCCTATGGCGCCATCAGCGAGCGGGCGTGGCAGCGCATGGAGCGGGCGAAGACTCCCCGCTATTACTTCGATCTGCGGAAGGAACGGAAAGCGGCGGCCAAGGCGGAATCGGCTGCCACACCCGCCACCGCCCTGTTTGCCGGGATGGCCGCGGCGTTCGACTATGTGCGTCAAATGGGAGACGGGAATCTAGCGGCGGGGCGCGACGCGCTGATCGCGAACGCGGAACTGTGCGCGGCGATGACGCGAGCCGGCGTCGAAGCGCTGGGACTGAAGTTATTCGCACCCAGTTCTCCGGCGGCCGCGCTGACTGCCGTAGCGGCTCCGGCCGGCGCCGATTCCACCGCCATTTGCAAACGCTTCCGCGAACAGTTTGGCGCGGTCGTGGCCAACGGGAATGCAGAGTTGAAGGGACAGCTTTTCCGCATCGCGCACATTGGTTACTACGATTATCTGGACACGGTGGGAGTGTTGGCCGCCCTAGAGCACGTGATCGCCGAAACCACGGGGAAGGCGGTCGAATTTGGATGCGCGGTGCAAGCGGCGCAGGAAGTTTACGCCAAGGTCAGGTAAGACCTTCCTACGAGTCCAGCGCTGCCCGGCGCAATTTGCGGCTTTCAGCCAGGAGCGACATGGAGTGCATTAGGTTCTGCAGCGTAACGATGCCCACCAGTTGCTGTTCGTCGACGATGGGGATGATGCTGAGGTTGTGGGCAGAGAGCTTGCGGAAGGCGGAGGCGAGCGACTCCTGCTTGGCGGCGACGTCGAAGATGCGGTTCATCACAGCTTGCACGTAGCCGTTCCCTTCGGCGCGCAGCGCCTCAAGAATTTTTTGCCGCGAGACCACGCCCACCATGTCGCTGCCGCGCACCACCGGAAAATCGTCCTGCAGCGTGTGCACCGCCTTTTCGAGCGCGTCTTCCAGCGTGTCGGCGGGCGAGAGCGTTGCGAAGTCGGTGAGCATGACTTCTTCCAGGCGAACACTTTGCAGCACCGATTGAAATACCGCCGAGCGCTCTTCGAGTTGTGCGCCCACGAAGAGGAAGAATCCGATCATCACCAGCCACCAGTTGCCCATGAGGATTCCGACCATCATGAACAAAATGGAAAAGACGTGGCCGATGCGGACGGCGCGCTGCGTGGCCAGGACCAAATCGCCGCGCCGCGCAAACAGAGCGCGCAAAACGCGCCCGCCATCCATGGGATACGCCGGCAACAGGTTGAACAAGCCGAGGTAGAGGTTCGCCCAGACGATGCTCCGCAACAAGGCGCTCGAATGAAGCAGCGGCTTCGCGGTAAGCGAAATGCCTGGCATAGCCGCAAGCAAAATGAGCGCGGATAAGCCGGCGATGAAAAGATTAACCAGCGGCCCGGCAACCGCGATCCGGATGTCACGCTTCCAGGCGTTGATCGGGTCGGGAATCGCATGCGCCTCATCGAGAATCGTGATTCCACCGATCGGCAGCAGGATGATGCCCTTCGCCGGAATGCCCGACCCGCGAGCCACCAGCGCATGACCCAATTCGTGCAGCACGACGCTGCCGAAAACGACCCCGACCAGAGCAAGCCCGCGCAGCGCGGCGGTGGCATCCTGGGTTGCGGCTTCGGTGCTCCAGACGAAAACCAGTAGAAACAGGAACGTAAGGTGAACGCGAATTTCGATTCCGAAAATACGTCCGAGCGGGATGGACCAACTGCGCATCGACAGGCCTAGAAGTATTCTATCTGCTTAGACACCGATTGACGCCGCGGAGATGCGAAAAGGCATCTCGGAAGGGCTGGGTCGGAAGAAACATGACCGGAAGAAACATGAAATGACGAGCACAAACCTATGAGAGTGATTGCTGGCGAATACCGGCGACGAACGCTGCGGTCGTTGCCCGGCCTCGAAATCCGTCCCACAGCGGACCGACTGCGCGAGACGCTCTTCAACGTGTTATGCGCGGGCGATCCGGCTGCCTTGGCGGAGTCGACGTGGCTCGATTTGTATGC
Source organism: uncultured Acidobacteriaceae bacterium (assembly GCA_963779995.1). Taxonomy (GTDB): domain Bacteria; phylum Acidobacteriota; class Terriglobia; order Terriglobales; family Acidobacteriaceae; genus Acidiflorens. The sequence continues at coordinate 116,186 of CAVZZY010000013.1, forward strand.
GGGGACGGGTGCGGTGGGCATTGAGGCACTGAGCCGCGGCGCGCGGATGGTGTACTTCGTCGAGTCATCCAAACAAGCGGCGGAATTGATTGCGGCGAACCTGAAATCGTTGGCGATTGAGGATGGATTCCAGATCGTGAAGGTCGAGGCCGGGAAAGCCTTGCGGCAATTGGAGGCGGCGGAGCGCGTCGCCGATTTTGTGTTCCTCGATCCGCCCTACTCGATGCCGGACGAGTACGCAAAGACGCTGGCGGCTCTGGCGCAATCAAAATTGCTAAGCGAGCGAAGAGTGGTGATCGCAGAGCATGCGAAAAAGTTTGATCCGGGAGAAGTGTTCGGGGAATTGCGCCGATATAGAAAGTTGGTGCAAGGGGACGCGGCGCTAAGCTTCTATCGGCGGCGGTGAACTGCGGGCCGGATCGCTATAATCACTACGCATGGCTAACTTTCCACCGGTTGACGAACAACTGGCCTACATCAAGAAGGGCGCGGCCGAGATCGTAAAAGAATCCGAACTGCGCGCCAAGCTCGAACGCTCGCGGGCATCGGGCAAGCCGCTGCGGGTAAAGGCGGGCTTCGATCCAACCGCGCCCGATCTCCACCTCGGCCACACGGTGCTGCTGCGCAAGCTCAAACATTTTCAGGATCTCGGCCACACGGTCATCTTCCTCATCGGAGATTTCACCGGAATGATCGGCGATCCAACAGGCCGCTCGGCAACGCGGCCGCCTCTGTCCCCAGGGCAGATTGCGGAGAATGCCGAGACCTACAAGACGCAAGTCTTCAGGATTCTCAGTCCGGAAAAGACGGTGGTCGACTTCAATAGTCGGTGGTTCTCGAAATTTTCGGCCGAGGATTTCATACGTTTGACGGCAAAGTACACGGTCTCGCAGATGCTCGAGCGCGAGGAGTTCCACAAGCGCTTCCATGAAGAAAAGCCGATCTCCATGCACGAGCTGCTGTATCCGCTGGCGCAAGGATATGATTCGGTTGCACTCGAAGCCGACGTGGAATTAGGCGGCACCGACCAGAGGTTCAATCTGCTGGTGGGGCGTGAGTTGCAGCGAGCGTATGGCCAGGAGTCGCAAGTGGTGCTGACCACGCCGGTCCTCGAAGGCCTCGACGGCGTAAATAAGATGTCAAAATCGCTCGGCAATGCGATAGGAATTCACGAGCCGCCACTCGAGATGTACGGCAAAGTGATGTCGATTTCCGACGACATGATGTGGCGCTTTTACGAGCTGCTGACCGATGTGCGGATGGAGCAGATTGCGTCGATGAAAGCGGATACTGCAAGCGGAAAGGAGCATCCGATGGCGCTGAAGAAAGAACTAGCGAGGGGAATTGTGGCGGATTTCCACTCGGCAGAGGACGCGGCGAAGGCCGGGGAGGACTGGGCGAAACAGTTTCAGAAGGGCGGGGCACCCGAGAATTTGGAGTGCGTTGATATTGACTTGGCGGATGTTGTCTACGAGGGCCGGGGCGGTGGCGCAGCCCGTAGGATCGGCGACGGGTTTACCCATATGGTACGGCTCGACAAACTTGTCCGTGAAGCCGGACTCGCTAGCTCGAACCGAGAAGCAGCCACGAAGATCAAGAGCGGGGCGGTCGGCATTAATGGTGAAAACGTCGGTCAGGAAGAGCTATTCGTACAAATGCCCGCCAACCTATACGCTGTCATTCGTTTGGGTCGGCACATGAAAAAAATACGACTCGTTGTTCCGGACCCTCCGCAATAAGAACGTACGAGGGCCTTTGGCTTTTGATCTCTTCGTGAGAATTCCCTGTGGCAACACAGACGGCGTCTGGGTGGCGGGGGCCCCTCAACTCCGCTCGGATGACGGTTCTTAGAAGTTCGCCAGCTCCGGTATCCTCTTGTGCCAGTCCGTCGCTTGCTCGTAGGCGTGTGCGGCCTGCAGCACCACGTCCTCCCGCCAGGGAGCGGCGGCCAGTTGCAAACCGATCGGCAGGCCATCATTTGTGAATCCGCAGGGAACCGAAATCGCGGGAATCCCCCAAACATTGAAAGGCCGCGTGTTGCGCAGCATGATCATTTCTTGCGGACGCAGGTTGTCGGGATGTTCCCGGAGATCGGCGATCACGGGCGGAGGGATTGGAACGGTGGGCGTCAGCAGCACGTCCACGTCGTCAAATATTTTTCGGATGGCGTGACGGCTAGCCTGGAGATCGCGGCTGGCACGAAGAGCATCGGATGCCGAAATTTTGGTTCCGGATTGAATGCGCGCGAGCGTCGAGGGTTGGTAGAGCTCCGGTGACTGGGCCACGAATGACTCGTGATAGGCATAGGCTTCGGCGCCCGCGAGCTTGCGGTCGGTGGAGACTTCGAGTTTGACCTCGTGAATCTCAGCATGAAGTTCGCGAAAAATCTCGATTGCTTTTTCGATGGCGCCGGCGACCTCGGGGTGGAGGTCATCGAAGAAAAATGCCCGCGGCACGCCGATGCGCAGCTTCGGCGAGGGGTGAGCGATAAGGTGAGCGACAAGTTGAGCGATAGCGGCGACGAAATCCGGGACAGCTGCATCAATGCTGGCAGGATCGCCTGCGTCGTAGCCGGCCAGCACTTGCAGCATCGACGCCGCGTCATACACTGAGTTCACGATGGGTCCGACGTGATCGTAGGACCATGACAATGGAACGACTCCGCGGGCGCTCACGCGGCCATATGTTGGCTTGAGCCCGACGACCCCGCAATAGGCGGCAGGCAAGCGGACGGAACCAGCGGTGTCCGTCCCGACGGCGGCAAAGCCGAGACCAGCAGCGACGCCGGCCGCCGAGCCTCCCGAGGATCCTCCAGTCACGCGCGTAATGTCCCATGGATTGTGCACCTCGCCGAACAAGCTGATCATCGAGCTGCCGCCATAGGCGAATTCGTGCAGGTTCTGCTTGCCGAGAATGATGGCGCCCGCGGCTCGCAGTCGGCGCACAACTTCGGCGTCTTCGGTCGGAATGCGATCTTTGTAGAGTGCGCTGGCAGCGGTGGTGCGAACTCCGCCGGTATCGAGAATGTCTTTGAGTCCGATGGGGATGCCGTGAAGCGGGCCGCGCCATTCTCCGCGGAGGATTTCTTGCTCGGCGCGCCGGGCTTCGTCGAGAGCGGAGTCGGCCGTGACCGTGATGAAGGCGTTGAGCGCGGGGTTGAGCTGGTCGATGCGCGCCAGGCATTCGCGAGTGAGTTCAACCGGTGAGACGGAACGGTCGCGAATTTGCCGACTGAGTTGCTGAATCGTGGGACGCACGGGATCCTCGACAGGCCGAAGAGATTCTACAGGTTATGAGCAGAATTTATTCGGGCCTCATCGAAAAGCGAGCGCAGTCGCCTGCCCGGCGTCTATGCGCCGATTCCTAGCGGAAGACAAGAATGAAGACTGGCTTGCTCCATGTCGAGCAACTTGCGTTTGATGTCGAGGCCGCCGCCGTAACCGCAAAGCGAGCCGCTCGATGCGATCACCCGGTGGCAGGGGACGACGATGGCGACTGGGTTCCGGTTGTTCGACATGCCGACGGCACGGTAGGCATGCGGGTGGCCAATGGCTTCAGCGATCTCGCGGTAGCTGCGGGTTTCGCCGTACGGAATTTCGAGCAGCGCATGCCAGCACGCGAGCTGGAACCCGGTTCCGCGAAGATCGAGCGGGAACGAAAACTCGCGACGGTGGCCTGCGAAATATTCGTCGAGCTGGTCAAGGTAAGGAGCGAGCGCTTTCCTCGATTCCTTAATCTGAATCGTACTCGGATTCACCTTCTGCACCCGAGCTTCGAATTCGAGTCGCACCAAGCCTTTGCTGGAAGCAGCGAGAAAGAGTGGGCCGACGGGCGAAGACGCGCGCCAGCAGAACAGAGTTTCCATGACGTGGTGGAGGATAGCACGATGTTTGTCTCCAGCGTCGTCCCCACACCACAAAAAAAGCCTCCCGCTTTCACGGGAGGCTAGGGGGAGAGAATGTCGCTACTTCTGCTGCTGTTGATCCTGAGGCGACGTCGTGCCGGTCGAAGCAAGCTGCTCCAGATTGTTTTTCAGGAGGCTGACTTCAACCCGGCCGCCGGTAATGCGCTTGGGCTTCGCTTCACCTGTCGAGGTCGAAGCCGCGGTCGGTGCATTGCCCATGCCCACGAGGTAAATCCGGTAGACCGGAATGTCGTGGTTCAAAACCAGATAGCGCACGACCGATTCCGCCATCTTCTGCGAACTCGCGATCGCCGCCTGTCCGCGACCAGAGGCAAAACCCTGGACTTCGACGACATAGCCGCGCTGATTCTTCAGCGGGGTGGCCATTTCATCGAGCGCGATCTTGGCGTTCTTGCTCAGCACCGTCTGTCCCGACTTGAAAAGAATTTCGGCTTGAGTTGTGGGCTGGTACTGATCGATGTTGGTGACCACCTGCTCGACCGTGTTCAGGCGGGTGTTCGCTTGTTGCGCGGTCTGCTGCGCGGCCTGCGCCTTGTTGCCGGCGTCAATGGCATGCTGATCAGCCTCGTTCGCCTTGGCCGAAGCGAGCAGGATTCCCTGTTGCGCGCGCGCGTCGGTATCCCTGATCGCCTTGGTGTTGGCGGCGGTCAGCTCATCGAGTTCGTTCACGCGGTCGCGAATCGGCTGGGTCTGCCGCGCAACGTATTTCTTGCGAGCGAACGGGTTCACGTGACCCCAGAAGCCTTCGCGAGTCTCCGGCTGCAAGGGTTCTTTGCCGGTGGCGCTGTCGGCCTTGGTGGCCGTCTGACTAGATGAAGCCTGACTAGTCGCAGGCTGACTCTGAGGGGGGGTGGAATTGTTTTGCGCGAAAACTGGCACAGCCAGGATTACGGCCAGCAGCATAGCGAAGATGGTGCGATTTTTCATTTAAATTTCCTCCAAAATTCGGGGAGTGGGGGAGCCACTCCGGGTGCCTTCCGGCGCGATTTTGATTGCGTCATTAACTGCTCTATTACCTTCTAAAGGCAAGCGCCGACGCCACACATGCCTCGAAAAGCTTGTTTCGAAAAGCCGGCCGTGTCAGCGGCCTGCATTTCTATAAACAGTTTGCGTGCCAAATGCCAAGGTACCAGGCGTGGAATGCAAGTGCTTTCTTTTCATACATATTGTACCCCATCTACCAGTGCGGCGCACCCCGCCTAACGGTAATTTTGGCGCGAACTGATATAAAAACTGCGTGTACGGGTTTTCCTCCGCAATCAGTGCAGATAATGAACCAAGCTCCCCAAGGAGTCATCTCACCAAAAATGCGACCACTAAACCTGCCACGATCATTGTTTCTGCTTCTTGTTTTGCTCGCACTTGCTCGTGCCGATTTTGCTGCCGAGCAAACTCCTTTCGATCTCAAGCAACTGAAAACGCCGCCGGGATTCCACATCTCAGTTTTTGCCGAAAATATTGTCGGCGCGCGCATGCTGGTCTTCAGCCCAGGCGGCGTACTCCTGGTCAGCGAATCGGGTGAGGGCAAGGTGGTCGCGCTTCCCGACTCCAAACATGGGGGCAAGGCCGAGCGCACAGTGAATGTCCTTAGTGGGCTCAATGAGCCGCACGGCCTGGCGTTTTACGAAGGCAAGCTGTACGTCGCCGAGAACGACAAGGTGCGCCGCTATGACTGGGACGAGGCGAATCTGCGCGCGTCCAATCCGAAATCGCTCGCCGACCTGCCGACCGGCGGCGGGCACTCGACCCGCAGCCTCTTGTTTCACGGCGGCAAGATGTACGTCTCGGCCGGATCGAGTTGCAACGTCTGCATCGAAAAAGATCCGCGGCGAGCCGCTGTGATGGAATTCAGTCCCGATGGCAGCGGCCAGAAGATCTTCGCGAAAGGGCTGCGCAATGCCGTGGGCCTGGCGGTGAATCCGAAGACCGGCACAGTTTGGGCAACGGTGAACGGGCGCGATTGGCTGGGCGACGATCTGCCGCCGGAAGTGATCGTCGATCTCGGCAAAGACGGCGGCGATTTTGGCTGGCCCTATTGCTACGGCGACCGCGTGCCCGATTCCAACTTCACCAAGCCGGGAGACAATCGCTGCCAGAATGTGGTCGAGCCCAAGGTCCAGATGCAGGCGCACTCCGCTCCGCTGGGACTGGCGTTTTATGAAGGGACGCAGTTCCCCGCCGAGTACCGGAACAACATCTTCGTAGCGTTTCACGGATCGTGGAATCGCAGCGTTCCAACCGGATACAAAGTGGTCCGCGTGAAACTCGACGACAAAGGCCAGCCCGCGGAAGACTTCATCACCGGGTGGCTGGCTCCCGGCGAAAGGCAAAAAGGCCGGTGGATGGGGCGTCCGGTGGGGATTGTATTCGACAGGGAAGGGACGATGTACCTGAGCGATGACGCCGGGGGCATTATTTACCGGATCACGTACGGTAAGTAGCTTAACTCGTGCGGTAGAGGGACGGGCGTCTCGCCCGTCCAGCCGGGAGGGGACGCCCGGCGCTCCATCACTCCGTTAAGTTATAGATCAGCCCGTGTGGATCCTTGACGTAACATCTGGGAAAATCAGGCTCGTCCTTAACTACCTTGCAGCCCTTTTTCTTGAGCCGCGCTTTGGCATCTTTAACGCTCTTGACGGTAACTTCCAGAACTGGTCCCAGCGGAGGACCTTTCTCAATGAAGAAATTGATATTTTTTCCGTGCAGGTTGACCATATTGGACTCCCGATCCGTAATCTCAAAACCGAGTTCCTTGACATAGAAGTCAGCGGCCTTCAGCGGATCTTCAGCTTGAATCAAAATATCTGTGCCAAATGTATTTGCCATAACCCTCTTGCCTCGCGAAGCAGCAGTTTCCGCCGATTTTAGCATTCTGGAACTGGGCCTCACGCCTCTACCCCCCGCAATACTTCTCATACTGCTGATAGATGAACGGGTCGGTCATCCCGGCAATGTAGTCGCAAATGACGCGCGCCAGCGGCTCCGCAGCAGCTTTCTCGCGGTAGTTGCGCGGCAGATCGTCGGGCTCCTCCATCCAGTGCGCGAAGAGCTCTCCCGTGATGCGCTCGGCGTCTTCTTTCTCTGCCGCCAGCGCCGGGCTGTAGTAAAGATTTTCGTACAGGAAGTCTTTCAACCGGCGGCGCTCCTCTTCGACCGGCGGGCTGAAGGCGGCAAGCCGCTCGCTATGGCGGCGAATATCTTCCAGAGAATGCGCCCCCGCCGCTTCCACGCGTTTCGCCGTGTTCGTAATCAGGTCTCCGACAAAGCCGTCAAAGATGCTTTTCAACGCCTCGTTAAACACCAGCTTCTCGGCAACATTCGGGTACCGGTTTCTTGCCTCCCCGTAATGGCGCGTAAAAAGATCCACGCTGTCGGCAATCTGCTCGACCGTGAGCAGCCGCGCTTCGTAACCATCGTCGAGGTCGGCGGTGTTGTAGGCAATCTCGTCGGTCAGGTCGATGAGCTGCGCTTCGAGCGGCGGCCGCTGATCGAGCAGATACTCGGCGAGTTCCGGATGTTGATCGGAGCCATAATCGTGCGAGTGCTTGATGATGCCCTCGCGGACCTCGAAGGTCAGATTCAGCCCGCGGAACGAGGCGTAACGAAGTTCGAAGTCTTCCACAATGCGGAGCGCGTGCAAATTGTGATCGAAGGAAAGTCCGTGCTGCCGCATGGCCGTGTCAAGCGCTTTTTCTCCGGAGTGGCCGAACGGAGGATGGCCGAGGTCGTGCGCCAGGGCGAGCGCCTCCACCAGATCGGTGTTCAGCCCAAGTTGCCGGGCGATGGTCCGCGAGATCTGTGCCACCTCGATGGTATGCGTCAACCGGTTGCGGAAGTGGTCGGAGTAACGGCGGGTGAAAACCTGTGTCTTCGCTTCCAGCCGGCGAAAGGCGCGCGCATGGACAACACGGTCGCGGTCGCGTTGAAAGTCGTTGCGGTAGGGATGCGGCGGCTCGGGATGGCGGCGTCCGCGAGAGTTTTCTACGCGGACCGCATAGTCGGCCAGCATGAAAAGAGTCTAGCAGCGTTTAGGTTTCGTATCATGGCATCGCTTCAGCGATGCCGTAACGCCTTCGGAACCAGGTGCCCCTTTGAGGAGCTGCATCCCCACTACTGCTTCGCGCCCTCTTCTCTGGCCAGCTTCATCTTCGCCGAATCGAGCTTCTTCTGCACCCGCGCCTGGTCTGCCGGATCGACGTCCGCGGCAAGGGTGCGGTTCCACTCATTGAGCGCCCGCTCCCAGTTGGTCGCAGCCAGCTTCAGGCGTCCGGTTTTCTGATACAGATCGCCGAGGTGGTCGAGGACGGTCGGATCGGTATTGATTTTCTGCGATGCCTTCAGCAGGTTGTCTTCCGCCATTTCATATTTTCCCAGGCGGAAGTAAGCCCAGCCCAGGGAATCAAGGTAGGCGCCGTTCGCGGGATCGAGATCCACGGCGCGCTTGATGTACCCGAGCGCTTCTTCCAGCTTCATGTTCTGGTCGGCCAGCATGTAGCCCAGATAATTCAGCGCCGAAGCATGCTCCGGATCGCTGGCCAGCACCTTCTTGAACTGTTCTTCCGCTTCGGGGTAGTGCTTCTCACGCTCAAAATTCGCGCCGCGCAGAAACCACACATACTCCTTGTCTTCCGACTTGCTCGATAGCTGCTCGGCTTTGTCGAGCGCCTGCTCGGCTTCGCTGAATCGGCGCAGCCGTGTGTACATCTGCGCCAGGGTGATATAAACCTGCCGGTCATCGGGGTTAGTGCCGCCCTTCAACATGGCCCGGACGTCCTTGAGCGCCTGGTCGGCCTCGCCCATATCGGCTTGCTGCGCCGCCAGCACCATCTTCAGATCGCGGCTCGTGGGCAGCTTCTGCACCGCCTCTTTGGCAGCGTCGGTAGCCTTCTGCCATTCCTTGGCGTCGCGCCAGGTATCGATGACCTGCTGATAACCACGCTCGATGTTTTCATCGCCCCCCAGGGCAATGATCTGGCGGAAAGTCTCATTGGCGGCCTGATTGTTCCCCTGGTCGCGGTAGATCGTGCCCAGCCTCTCCAGAAACACCGCCCGATTACTCTTCTCGCCGTTCGAGTACTTGCCCTCGGGTTTCTCCGATTTCTTCAGCAGGTCGCGCATGATCGGAACGGCTTCGTCGTAACGGCCCTGCGCTTGGTAGATGGCGGCAATGTTGTATGGAACTTCGACCGAGTCCTGCACCATGGACTCGGCTTTTTTCAGATTGTCGAGCGCGAGGTCGAACTTGCCCTGCTTGCGGTAGATTTCCGCAATGCGCACGTAGGTTTGCGCATCTTCCGGATTCGCGTCCGCGATCACTTTGTACTGTTCGAGGGCGGCATCGGCCTGGCCATCGTTCAGCAGGTTCTCCGCCAAGCCGCGAATTGCGTCCAAGTTGTCGCGGTCCAGTTCAATCGCGTGTCGATACGCCTCGATGGCACCCTTGTATTGCTTTTGCTGCTCGTAGGTGTAGCCCAGCGCGGAATAGAGCTTGGCCGAGCGTTCCGGGTTCGGTACCGAACTGAGCACCTGAGCGGCGCGAGCCGTGTCCCCCAGTTCGTTATAGAGATAGGCCAGGGTAGTGACCGCCTCTTCGGAATCCGGTTGCAGCTTTACAGCGGTCTTGAATTCGCCCTCCGCCTTTTGCAGATCGTTGTTCAGGCGGTACAGGCGTCCGAGAAGCAGGTGGTCGTCCATGCTCTCGGGTTGCAGGCGAACGATCTGCTCATACTGCTCGATCGCCAGTTTGAGAATGCTCTCCGAACCGCTGCCCGCCTGCATGTCGCCGAGCGAGCGCAGATAAATCCGTCCGAGCAGTCGGCGGGCCTCAAGATTGTTGGGATTGCGCTTGATGATGTCCTGCGCCTCGACCACGGCGTCGCGAATGCGCCCGGTCTTGGCATAGAGCTCGGCGAGACCCGAGGTCAGGTACGCGGAGGTAGGGTCCGCATCAATGGCGGCGCGGTATTCTTCAATCGCTTTATTCGCCAATTCGCTGCGGCCGTACGTGGCCACTTGTTCCTCGTACATGTGCGCCAGGGCGAAGTGATAGTAGGCGGCGGCGCGGTCGGGCGTCTTGCCCTTGGTGGCGGACTGCGCGCCGGTGGCAGCCGCGGAATCCGGCACGCGAGCGGGCTGATCCTGAGCTGGTAAGCCCTGAGCCAGTAAACACTGGGCCAGCAAAAAGGTCCCCGTAACAACACTGAAAATCCAAAGCTGTTTTTTCATGAACAATCCTGCAGCCCCTGAATACAACCTCACTCTTTTGGATGCTGATCCGCGGCAGTCCGGATTTTCTTATTCTACCCTCGGCGAGCCTTTCTGCGGGGAGAAAGCACAGGCGGGGCCAAAAGCCGGAGGTACAGTGTCTTGTAGAGGGACGGGCGTCCTCGCCCGTCCAGCCCGTCCTGGACACCGGCTCACCAGCAAACCTGAGGCGCTTAATGCCTGAAATGCCGCACCCCGGTGAAGACCATAGCCAAACCGAGCCGGTCCGCAGCATCGATAGCCTCCTGGTCGCGTACCGAGCCTCCCGGCTGGATAATCGCGGTAGCCCCCGCTTTGGCGATTTCCTCGACCCCATCCGGAAACGGAAAAAAGGCATCGGAGGCGGCCACCGTACCCTTCAGCGGCAACTGCGCCCTCATCGCGCCCAGTTTGCAGGAATCGACGCGGCTCATTTGTCCAGCGCCGACGCCCACCGTTTGCCCATCGCGGGCGTAGAGAATGGCGTTCGACTTCACGTGCTTGCAAACCTTCCATGCGAACAGCAGCGCCCGTTTTTCTTCCGGCGTAGGCGCCCGCTTGGTAACCACTTTCAGATCGCCTTCGGCCAGCGTGTGAAGATCGGCATCCTGGACAAGTATGCCTCCAGAGATGTTTTTCAAAACCCAGTTTTGCTGCCCGGCGGGAACCTCGACCAGCCGCAGATTCTTCTTCGAAGCAAACGCTGCCTTAGCGCCTTCATCGATAGCGGGAGCGGCAATAACTTCCAGAAAAAGCTTGGCCATTTCGCGAGCGGCCGCCGCATCCACCACCCGGTTCACTCCAATCACTCCGCCAAACGCCGAGACCGGATCGCATTCCAGCGCCCGCACGTAAGCCTCGGCGAGCGTCTTGCCGGTAGCGGTTCCGCAAGGATTCGTATGTTTGATAATGGCGCAAACCGGCTCCTCAAACTCCTGCGCCAGATCCCAGGCGGCTTGCAGGTCGACAATGTTGTTGTAGGAAAGCTCTTTGCCCTGCAACTGACGCGCATTCGCCACCCCCGCGCCCGACTCGTCCGCGTACATCGCGGCTTTCTGATGGGGATTCTCTCCATAGCGCAGGTCCATCACCTTCCGAAATGACAGCCGCAGATTTTGCGGAAAGCCTTGTGCTGGTTTTAACTCAAATGGGTGCAGTTCGAAGTTACCGCCCACACGCTCCAGGGTCGAAGCGATGGCCGAATCATAGGCCGCAGTCGTCGCGAACGCCTTCTGCGCCAGCCGCCACTTCGTTTCCATGGAGAGCGACGGCGTTCCGCCCGATCCTGCCATCTCCTCGGCAATCGCGCCGTAATCGGAGGGTGAAGTAACGACCGCGACATCCTGAAAGTTCTTCGCCGCCGACCGAATCATCGAAGGCCCGCCGATATCGATGTTTTCAATCAACTCCTCGAAGTGCACGCCCGGCTTGGCGGCGGTCTTTTCAAAGGCGTACAGGTTGACCACCACCATATCGATGGCAGGGATGCCATGCTCGGCAACCGCCGCGCGATGGGAGCTGTCTTCCCGCCGATGCAGGATGCCCCCGTGCACCTTCGGATGCAGAGTCTTGACGCGCCCATCCAGCATTTCCGGGAACCCGGTAAGCTCGGAAATGTCTTTGACGGCAACGCCGGATTCGCGCAGCAGCTTGGCCGTGCCGCCAGTAGAAACCAGTTCGACGCCGAACTCGGCAAGTTTGCGGGCGAAATCAACCAGTCCGGATTTGTCGGTAACGCTAAGAATGGCGCGCTGGATTTTAGACATAAGACCCTCGAAAGCGAAGGGAGATTCTAGCAGCTCGGGCGGCCCCAGAAGAAAAAGCAGAAGCAGCCAACCAATAAGAATGCCGCCAATCACAAGGGGTTGAGAACTGAGAGCTGTCCCTAGGCTTTCGCCTTAGCCTTAAGCCTAACCTGTCCATCCTGAACTTCGACCGAGTACACCACCGCCTCGCAGCCGTGCTCCTTGCGAATCTCGCTGGTTTTTTTCCTGACGAACGTCGCGAAGGATTGCAGGTCGCCGGAAACCTTTTCCCCCGACTTTTCCTTGGCTGCGGTAAGAGCCTTGTAGAGCGATTCAACTTGGTCCCGCTCCGTCAGCTCGCCCGAGCACTGTACCGAGAAAGGCCGATCGCTCCCCGCCGTCTCGGCGCTCCCGCTTTCGACGCCGCGGCTGAGGCCATACACCGGCTTCGCTTCGCGCTCCCGGCCGGGACGCACGCCCTGCACTGAAAGCATCGCTTCGTAGGGCTTGCGATAGCCCTCTTCCCGAATCCGCATTTTCTTGCGCCACAGGTCGCTTTGAATCGCGTAGCGCTGCGCCATTTCGTTGTACCTAAAGCGCTGCGAAAAACTTAAGCGCGAGCTATCGCTGAACTTGCGAAGTAACGACATCACTTTCCACTCGATGTCGGTGGGAGGCCGTTTTGTCGAACCATTGAAGAAAATCTCGTACTCGATCTTCAGGCGGCGCAGTTGCTGCTCGAGCACACCCAGTTCTTCGTCTTGAGTCACAAGGATTCCCCAGCACCTACTTTAGCGTCGGTGGCAGGGCTTGGCGAGGTTCCCTCGGAGCACGATGGGGATGGAACGAAAGTACCTAAGGGCAGCGGGCAGCTGCCTTACTTCGTGCTCGACGCCATTTTCTTCACCATGGCCAGCACCAGCTTCCGGTCACTGTCGTTCAGATTCGCCGAATACCGGCGCATCTGGCTCAGGAAGCGGACCTCATCTTCGGAGAGCTGCGGCAACCCCTTGTGGCTGTGGCCGTTGCTGTGGCCTTCGGCAAAGAATTGCGACAAGGCCAGATCCATCGCCCCGGCGATCTTGGCCAAAGTATCCAGCGAAGGGATGGTATGGCCGTTCTCCACCCGCGACAGGTAGCAGCGCAACAGGCCAGTGCGCTTTTCGATGTCGCCCTGTGACATGCTGCGCTGGAGCCGGAAATTGCGGATGGTCTCGCCGATATTCATAGGTATGCGACTAACTCAAAACCAAAAAAAAAGATGCGTGCATAGTAACCAGAACGGTACTACTTGGCAAGTGGAAATTCCTTGCGTTCCCGCCGAAGATGTTTTCCTGAATAAAATGCGCGCTTTAGACGCTCCGCCGCTAATTATGCTTGATGAACTTGCCGTTTTTCTGTCCGGTCAGCGAGTTGTACAGCGTCTCCAGAAACACATCTGCGGTGACGAATTCTCCGGCATACTTTTTCCAGGGATCGAGAATCTTCTTCTCCTTCATCTGCTCCAGTGTCATCTTCTTGGCGAGCGCATCCTGCACCGCCGCCCGCGTTTCTTTCAGCATCTTCACATAGGCGCGCACGTCATCGAGGTTCGAAACCCCACCGTGGCCGTGGATGATCTTCACGTCAGGCGGAAGCTGGGCGATGGCTCCCTCGACCCCGCTGATCATGCCGTCGATGCTGCCGCCGCTGTCCACGTCGATGAAGGGAAAGCCGTAGGTCACGAAATCGTCGCCCATGTGCACCACGTTCGACTTCGGAAAATAGATGACCGAATCGCCGTCGGTGTGTCCGGCCGGGAAGTGCAGCGCGCGGATGTCTTCCCCGTTCAAGTGCACGGTGATGTCGTGATCAAACGTGACAATCGGCAGCGCGCCTTTCGGCTGCGGCTTGGCTTCGAAATACACCGACCCGCCGTTGCCCGCCTGGCCGCCCTCTTCCAGTCGCTTCCGGACGTTGTTCTGCGCGATGATGGGCGCCTGCTTCTGAAAGAATTCGTTCCCGCCCGTGTGGTCCCCGTGGTAATGCGTGTTGATGATGAAGCGCACCGGCTTGTCGGTAATACCTTTCAGCGCCTCCTGTATTTTTTCCGCCAGCGGAGCGTACTGATCGTCAACGATAACAATGCCGTCATCGCCAACCGAGGCGCCAATGTTTCCCCCGGCGCCCTCCAGCATGTAAACGCTGCCGGCAACTTTAGAAACTTTGATTTGAACTTTGCTGAAGTCCTGATCCTGAGCAAAACAGAAGCCCGCCGTAAGACAAGCGAGAATCGCAATACGAGAAGTAGTGCGCATAAGTCTCACCCCCTGCGAGGAAGACATTGTAAATGGAACGAATCAATCGGGTCATCGGGTGATCGGATCATCGGGTGATGTAAAGGCCAGGCTTTTGAATTTCGATCACCCGATAGCCGGATGACCCGATCACCCGATCGAACTACGGCGTCGGCTCAAACAGCGGCCACAGCCGATCCGCGGTAACGCGGTAGATGGCGTAGGCGCTGCCATCGTCGAAGGTTCGCCGGAACAGCAATTCGCCGCGGCCATCGCCGTCGGCATCGACCGCATCGATTAGCTCCATGCGTGGTGTGACGTCGAGATGCCGAGAATCCGTCTCCGAGAAAAAGAGTTTCCGGAGCTCGCCTTCAAGGTTAGTGCGGGCAATCAGGGTGATCTCCTTTCGTTCTTCGACGCTTCCAGTCGCGCTGCCAGTTACAGCAACCGGGTGAGTTTTCGCCGAGAGCACGAGCACCGGCTCGTTCGAATTGGAAAGATCAAAGATGCGCAAGCTCACATCGTCGAAGACCGGCGCGGACAACTTGCCGCCCGATTTGGCGGCCGATTTCGCGGCCAATGATTTCTTGGGCGTGGCGGCAGCATCTTTCGTCGCCGCGTTCGCCTGGGCGCGAATTTGCGTCGCTGCCAGATCAAGCATCTTGTTGCGGTAGCTGGTTTCTTCCGCCGGCTTCACATCATAGGTGTAGGGACGCGGATCGGGGCCGCCGGCATCGGAAATTGCAGGGATGAAGATAAAGGTGGTCTGCGGCGAAGCCGCGGCGGAAACCTTTGCCGCCTTCGCATCGGGCTTCGCTGTGCCTGCGGCGGCAGCGCCCGGAGTTGCGACCGCCAAAGCCTCGAACGTCGGATAAGTATCGCGGCGCACACTTGAGTCCGGCATTCCGCGTCGCAGACGCGGCCGATTCGGATCTTCGACCGGCTCGTCTGGCGCAGTAGACGAGGAAGCTGGCGCAGATGCCAGAGCGGTCTCCGGCGGCGCCGGCGCTTTCGCGGCGTCCGGCGGCGTCGCAGCCTTGGTACTGTCTGACGAACTCGACGCGCTGGCAGGAGGCGTGGGAGCAGCAGCAGGCTTTTGCTGATCCTTATCGTTCTTGTCTTTGTCGTTGTCCTTGCTATCCGAATCTGTCTTCTCGGCGCGGCGATGCAGTATCGGTGGCCCGTTCTTGTCTTCGTCTGCGATCACGGGCGTCGAGTACTTCCTGTGTCTCTCCAAAGCCTTCGACCCCGCCGGAAGCCACGTGCCTTCGGCGATCCACACGTGGTTGAGTTGTCCAGGCTGCGTGATAGTGAAGAAGCCCTGCGATACACCGCTGCGAAAACCTTCATAGACGATCCCGAAGTCAAGAGCCATGGGAACGGGCGCAGCTTTATACGAGCCTGCATCGTAAAATTTTCCGTCCATCATGATGGCAATGGGAATGATGCGGCCCTTCTTGCCGTCGGGCGAAAGCTGGATCAGTCCCAGGGCGCGCGGTCCCTTGGTGGACGCCGGCTTGTGCCCATACTGCGGTATTGAGACTTGGGCCATCAGCCATGAACTGGCAAGCCAGGTCGAGGCAGCCAAGGTGACGGCGAGCATCCGGTTGCGATATAACTTGCGGTGTAATGACGACCGGCGAGGAGAAAATTCCATATGCAGGTTAATGATAAATCCCCGGACTTCAGTACGACGGACGAGAACGGCAAAGAGGTTGCCCTGAAAGATTTTCGCGGCAAGACCTTGGTGCTTTATTTCTATCCCAAGGCCGATACGCCGGGATGCACCAAGGAAGCATGCGGCTTTCGCGATGCCTACAAAGAGATCAAGAAGACAGGCGTCGTGCTGCTCGGCATTTCAGCGGACACGGCATCCGCGCAGAAAAAGTTTCAGGACAAGTTCAGTTTGCCTTTCCCCCTGCTGGCCGATGCCGAAAAGAAGATCGCGAATCTGTTCGGCGTGGTCAAAGAGCGGCAAATGTACGGTAAGAAAGTGCACGGCATCGCCCGGACGACTTTCGTCATTGACCCCGAAGGCAAAATAAAGCACATTTTCAACAACGTGAAAGCGGAAGGCCACGCGGAAGAAGTCCTGGCCTATTTGAAAGGCGCAGCCTGAGGGCTCGTGTAGGGACAGCTCGTGTGGTGACGGGGCTTTGCCCCGTCCAGCCGAGCGCACCCTCTAAGGAATTGTCATCCCGAGCGAAGCGAGGGATCTGCATCGGAATTGTCATCCCGAGCGAAGCGAGGGATCTGCATCGTGCGGCGGAACTGCGGATAACTCGCTTGCTCGGGATGGAAAAGTCTGACGAATTAGACATGAAAGCGCCCGCCCGCGTTACTTTGCTGAAAACGAACTTCTTCAATCGCGATCCCCGCCGAGTGGCCCGGGCGCTGCTCGGAAAATTGCTGATCCGGAAAACGCCGCGTGGAACTCTGGCGGGACGAGTTGTCGAAACCGAAGCCTATCTCGGCCAAGGCGATGCCGCGGCGCACTCGGCCGCGGGCCGGACACCGCGCAATTCCGTTCTCTTCGGTCCTCCCGGTCACGCCTACGTCTACTTCATCTACGGTAATCACTACTGCCTGAATGTTTCCTGCCTGCCCGACGGAGTTCCTGGCGGCGTGCTCTTTCGCGCCCTGGAGCCGCTGGCGGGCATCGAGCAGATGGCAGAAGCACGAGGGATCGTGCCCGCGAAAGAATCCGACCTCAAGAAGATTTCTTTACTTAAGAAGATTTCTTCAGGCCCAGGACGCCTGTCCGAAGCCCTGGAAGTCACCCGCCAGCGCGACAACGGAAAAAGCCTGGTAAGCGCGCGCTCTGACCTCCAGATTCTCGATGACGCTTATCGCGTGCGAAAAGTGACGATAACAACGCGCATCGGGATCGTGAAGTCCGCCGAGCAGCCGTTGCGTTATTTCATCGCCGGAAATCCCTTCGTCTCGGGACGCAGGCTGTAATACGTCCAATCGTGACTACCACCGCCTGATCCAAATCATGTATTGGTTGCTAGACGAGGACCAACTGAGGCCGTCAAGCGATGTCTCCCTCAGAGCGGTTGCTGGACGCAGCCTAGAAGCCCCCCGGTTGGATTCCGCGTCCGAAGAGGTACTCGGTGCTTTTACTAGCTCGGAACACAGTGTTGGCGGCAATTTGTGTTCTGGTCGGCGCTGCGCTTTACGGCGCCGACAAGCCGATCACCATCGGCTTGGTCTACGATGGGGCGACTCCGGAGGACAGGGAACCTCTGCGGGCCTATCTCACGAAGGCGATGGGTCGAGCTGTGCATCTTGAGGCCGCCGACCTTTACAGCGAGACGGTTGACCGCATGACAAATGGATCTTACGATTTCGCCTGCTTGGGTGCGTTGACGTATATCCGGTCTCATGCTCAGTTCGGAGTCATCCCTCTCGTCCAGCGTACCTCTGACTTGTATCTGCACTCGGTCTTCATCACCGGCGCCGGCTCGTCGATCCATTCGCTCAGCGACCTGAAGGGAAGGCTGTTCGCATTTGGAGATATCAGCGGGGCCAGCACTCATCTGATACCGTATCGCGAACTCATGCGGGCGGGAATCAATCCCGAAACCGATCTCAAGGTTCGCTTTAGCGGAAGCAATCCGGCAACCGCAGTACTAGTCGAGACCGGAGTGGTCGACGCCGGAGCTTTAGACGAAACGATTTTCAACTCCCTGATCCGTGACGGAAAACTAAACAGCCAGAAAGTCCGCGTTTTTTACACCTCCAAGCCCTTT
Source organism: uncultured Acidobacteriaceae bacterium (assembly GCA_963779995.1). Taxonomy (GTDB): domain Bacteria; phylum Acidobacteriota; class Terriglobia; order Terriglobales; family Acidobacteriaceae; genus Acidiflorens. The sequence continues at coordinate 134,130 of CAVZZY010000013.1, forward strand.
GTTGGTTATGTGTTCGTGGCTCGCAAGGATGTGCCCGAGACCGAGCGAGAAAGATTTACCCGCGCCCTCCTCGCCCTGAAGGAAGGCAAAGACGATTCCGTACTGAAGATTCTCCGCGCCAAACAATTTGTCATAGCCAATGACCAGAAATACGCCCCCATACGGCAGATCGCGCACCGGCTGAATTTGTTCTGAGCCGCCGCCTGATTCGTTCGCGGTTCCGTTTCAGGGTTCTAGAAGAATATTGTCGATCAGCCGCGTGGATCCCGCGCGGGCGGCCACCGCCACCAGCGTCCTTCGCGATATCCGCTCCACGGGATCGAGCGTGTCCGGATCGACGATCTCGAAATAGTCCAGCACGACTTGCGGCTCGCCGGCGAACACTTCCTTGGCGGCGGAGATCAGCTTGGCGACACTTCTTTCCCCATCGCCAAAAAGCCACCGGGCTTTCTGTAAAGACCGCTGCAACACGAGCGCGCGGCTGCGCTCTTCTCGATTCAGATAAGCGTTGCGCGAACTCATGGCCAGCCCATCGGGTTCGCGCACGATCGGGCAGGCGACAATTTCCACCGGGAAATTCAAGTCGCGCACCATGCACCGGATCACGGCCAGCTGTGCGGCGTCTTTCTGTCCGAAGAACGCGGCCTCGGGCTCGATGATGTGAAACAGCTTGGCGACGACAGTGGTCACGCCGCGGAAATGGCCGGGGCGCGAGCGTCCGTCAAGTTTTTCGCTCAGGCTTTCGACCAGCACCCAGGTGACTCCGCCATTGGGATAGACCTCTTCGACCGGCGGCGCGAATAGGATATCCACACCTTCTTTTTCCAGCAGCCGGCAGTCGCGATCAAACTGCCGCGGATACTTCGACAGATCCTCCGTCGGTCCAAATTGCGTAGGGTTCACGAAGATGGAAACGGCAACGGCCGCGCACTGCGCTTTCGCCGCGCGCACCAGCGACAAGTGCCCTTCATGCAGAGCGCCCATAGTAGGAACGAGGCCAAGGCGTCTGCGGCCCGCGCGGGCATCAAGGCAGGCGGCGCGAGCTTCCGCAATGGTGCAGCATATCTTCATAGCTCGGGCCGTGAACGACAGGCTGCGGAAAATCAAGCTTCGTATCAGGGCATCGCTCAGCGATGCCAACATCCATCCAGTTTTTACCGCCCCTTGAGGGGTGCCCAGCCTGCTGTCGATTGCCCGCTCACGGCGCCTCGCGAACTTGAACGTCTAATTGCTGGAGCGTTCCCAGGAGCAGGGCGCGGTTCTTGCGCAGGTCTGCCTTCGTCTCCTTGGTTGGATTCTTGGGAGCGGCTTGCGCGACCAGCACCACGCGGCCGTAAGGCCATGCGCTCGGTGGCAGCGCAACCAGCTCCGCCGGTATTTGCTCCGCCGACAGCATGTGTATCTCGCGATTGGAAAGATCGACGAAACCGATTCCATCCTCGCGCACCACGAAATAAGGATTCTTCCAACTGCCCATCTTGCTCAATGGCGGGTATTTCGAGGGATCCGGTGCCGGGATGGACTCAAGACCGGTCGCCTGTCGCACTTCCACGGTTGACGTTTGCGGCTTGGAGCACCCCAGCAATGCCCCCAACAGCACCAACGTCACAGTCACTTGCAGAATGTCCCGCACCGTGCCGCGAACAATATTCCCTACCACGTCCCGCACAATTTCACGCACGACGTTTCTCTCCACCCGCCATTATCGCTGCATGGCGTGTTTGCGGTGGAGTACCGTTTCGAGTGCGCCCTGCGTTTCCTTCGGCAGGTGGTAGCTCTCAGCGTCGTTCGGGAACTGATGCGAAACCACGTCGGCCTTGAAGGCCAGTATGGATTCCGTAATCAGCGCAGCGGCGTCGCCGTAGCGCCGAACGAATTTCGCCGCATGCCCAAACGTCAGGTTGACCAGGTCGTGAAAAACCAGCACTTGCCCATCGCAATCCGGCCCGGCGCCGATGCCGATCGTAGGCGTTTCGACCTCAAGCGTGATCATGGCCGCGACTTCCCGCGGAATCCCTTCCAGATAAATGCAAGCCACGCCGGCGCGGTCGAGCGCAACCGCATCGCGCATAAGCTGTTCGATGGAGCTAAGCGTTTTGCCCTGAACTTTGTAGCCGCCCATCACGTTGACCGATTGCGGAGTAAGACCAATGTGCCCGGCGACCGGAATCTCGGCGTCAATCACGCGGCGGATCACGTCCACGCGCCTTTCGCCGCCCTCCATCTTGACCGCCTCGGCGCCGCCTTCCTTCACAAAGCGGGCCGCGTTGCGAATAGCGTCGTTAGGGTCAACCTGATAAGACCCGTAGGGCATGTCGGCAATGAGCAGCGCGTCTTTCACGCCGCGCCGGACGGCCTTGACGTGGTGCAGCATCTCGTCAACCGTGACCGAGAGCGTGTTCTCATAGCCCAGCATGGTCATGGCCAGCGAATCGCCAACCAGAGCAATGTCGATGCCAGCCTCATCGACAAGGCGCGCGGTCGGGTAGTCGTAGGCCGTAAGGCAGGTGATGGGATCGCGCTGAAACTTCTTTTCCCGGAGAGTAGCGGTGGTGATCTTGTGGCTGGGACAATGCCCGCCGATAGGAGTGAGACTCACAATAACCTCCAGTGCCCCTCCGCAAACCGCGCGGATAGAGCCTGTACGCGTCTTTAGATGACGCCAAAGCGATTATAGCTGCAAAAAGGCCGCTCGTCGATAGTCGTTGATCGTTCGCCCGAGACCACCCTATCCAAAGTTGTCATCCTGAGCGGAGCAGGTGGTGCACACAGGCGATTTGTGATGAAAAAAGGGGCGGGGATCAGATGGTTGACTCTGGATTTTCCTGAGACCTGACGCCTAAGACCTGAGACCTTCTCTCACGCATTGGCCGCTTCCGTGCTCCCCAGCGGCAGAAAGTACTGCGTGCCCTTGATCGGCGCGGACACTTTTTTCAACAGCTCCTGCAAGTCTTCGTTGCGGTCGACAAAGTCGATCTCCGAGGTGTTCACGATCAGCAGGTCGGACTGGGTGTAGTGAAAGAAGAAGTGTTCGTAGGCCTTCACCACTTCCATCAGGTAATCCTCGCTGATGGCCTTCTCGCCGGCCACGTTCTTTTTCTTCAGCCGTTTCTTAAGCACTTCCGGAGTGGCCTGCAGATAGATGACGAGGTCGGGCGTGGGAAGTTGATCGCGGAAATAATTGAAGTAGCGATTGTAGGTATCGAGTTCCTGGTCGTTGAGGTTGAGGCAGGCAAAGAGCTTGTCTTTTTCAAGAATGTAATCGGACACCACGGTCTTATTCGACTGCGGCCCTAGATCGAGCCCGCGCAGTTGCTCGAAGCGGCGAATCAGAAACGCCAACTGTGCCTGGAAGGCTGCACCGCGCTCGCCTTCGTAGAACGCCTTAAGAAACGGGTTGTCTTCCGGCTCGATGACGCGCTGCGCCGCCAGGCGCTCTCCGAGAACCCGCGCCAGCGTGCTCTTCCCAACTCGTATCGGACCTTCGACCGCAATGTAACGGGGAAGCTCGAAAAGCTTGGCCATGGATTGTCGTGAGCAGAATATATTGCTTCGCGTCCAGACGCAATTGTGGATTGCGGAGGTCAGAGGTTAGAGGTCAGATTGCAGAACTAAAAGCCGTTGGTTTCACCTCTGCAATCTGACCTCTAACCTCCGACCTCCTTAACCTGCATTTACAATTCGGTCATGCCCTCCGCTCTGATTGGACTAACGACGACGGCAGCCGCCGCCGCTTCCGCCGCGGCGTACCAGTCCATGGCGCCGACGGGGCAGTGGTACGGGCAGACGTTTGCCAGCGGAATCCGGGGAAGCAAGCAAATCGCCCTGACCTATGATGACGGCCCCAACGATCCGCACACGCTGAAGTTGCTCGATGTACTGGCGAAGCATTGCGTGCAAGCGACGTTCTTCATGATCGGACGCTACGTGCAGCAGCGCCCTGATATTGCGCGAGCGGTGGTGCAGGCAGGACACGTCATCGGCAACCACACCTTCACGCATCCGTTGCTCATCTTCAAATCGGGAGCGCAGACGCGCACCGAGCTCGTCGACTGCCGTCAGGCGTTGGACGACGCGATCGGCAAACATTCGAATTTGTTTCGTCCGCCGTTTGGCGGAAGACGGCCCGCGACCATCAGGATCGCCCGTGAACTCGGCCTGCAAACGGTGATGTGGAATGTGACCGGCTACGACTGGAACGCACCGCCCGCGGCGGTAATCGAGAAGAAAGTCGCGCGCCAGATGCGCGGTGGCGACGTGATCCTGCTGCACGATGGCGGACATCGCGCCCTGGGCGCAGACCGCGCGCAGACCGTGATTGCGACAGACAATCTAATCCAGCGTTACAAGGATGAGGGCTACGAGTTCGTGACGGTAGAAGAAATGCTGGCTGTCAGCCGTCAGCGATCACCTATCAGTTAGTGCGATCCCGCTCCACATGGCTGAGAGCTGACAGCTGAGAACCGAGAGCTTCTCCTACGCATGCACCGTCGCGAACGCCTGCTTCGCTGCCGCAATGGTTTGCTGCACGTCGCGTTCGCTATGCGCCGCGCCCAGGAACGCCGCTTCGAACTGCGACGGCGGCAGATAGATGCCGTTTTCCAGCATCACTCGAAAGAAACGCCCGAAGGCTGCGGTGTCGCATTTGGCGGCGGAAGTCCAGTCAGTAACCGGTCCCGCCGCGAAGAACCAGGTAAACATCGAGCCGACCCGGTTGTGGCACATGGTCACACCGGCATCTTTGGCTGCGGCAGCAACTCCGGCAACCACTTCGCCGGCAAGCGTGTCGAGCTTGGAGTAAACGTCCTTGTGCTCTCGCAAATAGCGCAGCGTGGCATAACCGGCGGCCATTGCCAAAGGATTTCCCGAGAGCGTCCCGGCCTGGTACACCGGGCCGAGCGGCGCAACCAGATCCATGATTTCGCTCGGTCCGCCATAGGCGCCCACAGGCAAACCTCCACCGATGATTTTGCCCATCGTGGTGAGATCGGGCTGGATCGAATAGAGTTCCTGCGCTCCGCCATAGGCCAGGCGGAATCCGGTCATGACCTCATCGAAAATCAGCAGTGCCTTATCACCCGAGGCGATGCCACGCAGCGCTTCAAGGTATCCGCGAGCTGGAGGCACGCATCCCATGTTGCCGACGACGGGCTCCACGATCACGCAGGCAATCTGGTGCTTGAATTTTTCGAAAGCAGCGTCGAGCGCGCCGATGTCGTTGTACGGAAGCGCAAGCGTGAACTGCGTGAATTCTTCCGGAACGCCCGCCGAACCCGGAATGCCCAGCGTGGCCACGCCCGATCCTGCTTTCACCAGCAGAGCGTCGGCGTGCCCGTGATAGCAGCCTTCAAACTTCACAATATATTTACGCTTCGTATATGCGCGCGCCAGGCGGATGGCAGACATGGTCGCCTCAGTTCCCGAACTGACGAAGCGGACCTTTTGCACGTGCGGAAAAGCGGAAATCACTAGCTCGGCGAGATCCGCTTCGGAGGGAGTGGAAGCTCCGAAGCTGGTGCCATTGCGAGCCGCCGAGATCACGGCCTCGATGACCGTGGGTGCCGCGTGCCCCAGGATGAGCGGACCCCAGGAGCCGATGTAATCCACATACTCGTTGCCGTCCGCATCCCAAATGTGCGAACCCTGGCCGCGCACGATATACAGCGGGTCGCAGCCCACCGCGCGAAAGGCGCGCACCGGGGAGTTCACCCCTCCGGGAATCAACTGTTCGGCGCGTTTCTGCAGCTTGCGCGATTGCTCTGTCTTGCGGGCCATCGTTCCTCCAGGGTAGCCGTCGTCGGGGAGCCTTGGAAGCTTCTCTCCCGCGCTCCGATCAATATAGCAGCGGCGGGCACAAAGGGAGGTCGGAGGTGAGAGGTCAGATTGCAGAAGTGAAGACCTACTGCGACCGATAACGCCACTGCAAGGTTCTTACCTCTGCAATCTGACCTCTCACCTCTGACCTGTTCTGTCGCTTCACCAAATGTGGTAATAACCTTCGCGGCGGCCAAGTTCGACTTTCAGCCCGAATAGCTTGCCCAAGCTCTTGGCTTGCAGGATTTCTTCCTTGCGTCCATCGGCTACGATCCGGCCGTTCGACATGAGCACCACGCGTTCGATCTCGGGAACGACGTCGGGGATTTCATGAGTGACGAGAATGATTCCGATTCCGGAGCTGGCCAGGGAGCGCATCGTTTCTCGGAGGCCGTGCTGCGCTAAAATATCCAAAGAATTGCAGGGTTCGTCGAACAACAGCGCGCGTGGCTTGTGGACCAGCGCCCGGGCGATCAAGACGCGCTTGGCCTCCCCCGACGACATTTCCTGCACGGCACGCTCCGCCAAATGCGAGACGCCGAGCTGGGCCAAAGCGGCCTCGGCCAGTTCTCTGTGTTTGGGATCGATGGCGTGATTCGGGAAGATGCGCGTGCTGCTGAAAAAGCCCGACAGCACCACGTCCAGGCCGCTGGCGTCACCGGTACACGAAGACATCAGGTCGTTGGACACGATGCCCAGCAGAGAGCGCAGCTCAAAAACGTTCCAGCTCTTTTGGCCGAGGATGGTCATGCTCGATCCTTCGCGCACCATCGGATAACATTCGCGGGTGATGGTCTTGATCAGGGTGGACTTGCCGCAACCGTTCGGCCCCAGCACGGCCACATGTTCGTCGACATGCACGCGAAGGCTGAAGTCGTCGAGCACGATCTTCTCTCCCCGCATTACGCGGACGTTCCGCAGATCGAGTAAAGGGGCTTGGCTTTCCACGCTGTCGAGTGATTCCACGTTACAGTATCGCAAGTATTCGCGCTGCCGAGCGGATCATTGCGCGCTGCATTTCAGGCAGAGGCTATGGAATTCATCGGACTTTCACAGATTTGCAATAGTCCTGCAATCTCTCGCAGCTATCGTAATTACAGTTGCCCTTCTAACCGGGAGGGTTTATCAGGACGGCCTTGGGGGGCTCCGGGCTGTCCTTTTTTAGTTTTGGAGATTCGCCTAAGGTATCGTGAGACCCCTGTCGCGTGCACTGCCGTTCTCTTCTATTGAGCATTGCATAATATAGTGACATTCCTAGAGATTCGTGCTACGCTGCGGTCATGGGAAACCCGGCGGGAGTAAGGCGCGATTTTCAGAAGTTGGAAGAACGGCGGCTGTTAGGGGCGCGGCTGTTACGCCAAGGAGTACATCCGGCCGAAGTGGCGCGACAGGTGGGAGTGCATCGGCAGTCGGTCAGTCGCTGGGCCGAACAACTGAAGCAGGGCGGCGTACGGGCTTTGAAACAGGCCGGACACGCCGGGCGCAAAGCGCGTTTACGTCCGGAAGATTTACGGCGAATCGAGCGTGGGTTAAAACGTGGGCCGCAGGCCCTGGGCTACGAAACCAGCTTGTGGACTTCGTGGCGCGTGGCCCACCTGATCGAGCAGGAATGCGGGGTGAAGTATCACCCCTCGCAAGCCTGGCGGATTCTGCGGCAGCTGGGATGGAGTTGCCAGCGTCCGGTGGGACGGGCGCTGGAGCGCGACGAAGACAAGATCCGGCGGTGGAAACAGCAGCGCTGGCCAGAGATTAAAAAAAAGCCCGGGAAGAAGGCCGTACCATCGTCTTCATCGACGAAAGCGGACTGAGTGAGCGCCCGCACCGCTGCCGCACTTGGGCGCCACGGGGACAAACGCCAGTGTTGCAATATCACTTCAATTGGAAGATGTTGTCGGCCATGGCGGGGATAACGTGGTGGAATTTTTACTTCCGCTTGTTTCCGGGTGCGATCCGCAGCCCGCAGATCATCGAGTTTCTCGCGCACCTGCTACGCCATATTCCCGGCAAGCTACTGATCGTCTGGGACGGGCTGCCGGGTCATCGCAGCCGCGCGACATGGCAGTTTATCCGCGAGCGGCGCGGGCGATTGTGGGTGGAGTTTCTTCCCGGCTATGCGCCGGATCTGAACCCGGTCGAGTATCTGTGGTCGCACTGGAAGCAGCATGAGTTGCCCAACTTCTGCCCACAGAACTTCGGGCAGTTGAGCTCTTATGCGCGCAAGGCCCTGCGTCGAATGCGCAAGCGCCCCACCCTGGTGGCCGCCTTCTGGCGCCAGGCAGAACTGTTTCCTTTGTAACTATATTATGCAATACTCAATAAGCATACTGCGAGCGGCCAATCACTTGAGGTACGAGCGCACGATCTCAATCAGTTCGTCGGTCGCGAGCGCCTGCTCGGAGCTGAGCTGCTTGGAGTTGATGACGTGAAAGCGGATGTGGCCTTCCAGCAATTCGGCCATCAATCCGTTCATGGCGCCGCGCGCGGCCGTGATCAACTGCAGCACATCGGAGCAATCTTCATCTGCTTCCAGGGCGCGCTCGATGGCGGCGATCTGGCCTTTGATTCTTTTGATCCGAAGAATGAGCTTGGGGGGTTTTTCGACGGTGTGCATTTTTTTCCTTGACTGTAGTATACCCCCCTATGGTATACGAAAACTAGGCAGCGCGGTGGGGATGCGCAGCACGCCGTCCGCGCGGCTTGAAAATAACATCCGCATTCGTGCCGATGCAAACGAGGTATATGCGACACAGGATCGACGAGCCTCCGAATTGGCGGCCCGCTGGATGGCAGCAGTAGACGTGAGACGATAGCACTTTACTCCTTTCCTATCGGTTCACATCTGCTTCTTCTATCCCCAAAAGCTGAGACCAGAATGCGGCCATGCCGCGTCGTTGCCGGCGGGAATTGTACTCCAGTCACAAGCCGGGCGGCGCGCGGGCCGGTCACGAGCGTGCGCAGCCACTCGATATTAACTATAGCTAACTATTTATGATATGCTACCGTTAATCATCGCGTAGGGCGTGGATCGCGCGTAAGAAATCCGTTCGATCGCACAGCGGCGTGAGGTCCAGGTGGCAGGCTGAATCTTACAGAAAGGAGGATAGGAAAATGAACTGCATGACTGCATTCGCAGAAGCGATGGCGATGCCGACGACGCAACTCACGCGCGTTATCCGATACGAATATGCCGCTTCCCGGCAATTGGAGAGCAACGCGGAACGCGAGTCTCCGCGCATGAGCTGGGTCGTGGTCACCGACAACACCGGCAGGCGGCAGCTCCAAATCCAATGGGAGCCAGCCGTGGAGATCTGACGCTCAACGCGGGCCCTAACTGTAACTTTCTATTAACCGGGAAGGCGCATACTAGCGGACTGTGCGCGCTAGGCGTGATTGTAATCACATACAGGGGTGACTGGAGGCGTTGCCGAGCGCGCCTCCAGACAATTAGTTTGCTCTCATGATATTGAAATTGAAATTCATTTTCATTATGAACCTCAGAGCCGGCCGGAGCCGCGCCACTGTGCCGGGTTTGTCCCTGGCCCTGGCACTCGCTTTCGTGCTGGGCGCCGTCGCGCCCGCCTGTTGGGCGCAGTCGCAAGTCGCCTCCGATTCCACACAATCCGCCACCCCGGCAGTGGATGATCCGCCCAGCCCGCCCACTGAGGCCAATGCCGATACCGAAGCGATGTTCCCGCATTTCAAGAACTCGCGGGTCTGGCTCTCCGGGCAGACGAACTTCATCTTCCAAGCTCATCCCGGCTTTCACGCCGACTACAGCGGGCTGCACAGCCTCAGTCCACATTATGACAAAGCCACGTCGCGAGTCATGACGCTCTACACTGGCGTGCGGCTCAACAATTCCACCGAGCTTCTGGTTGACATCGAAGAAGCTGGCGGCACGGCGCTCAGCACCGGCCTGGGCTTGGCGGGAAATACGGATCTGGACATCGTGCGCAATCCGCTGCTGAGCAAAGCGCCCTACCTGGGGCGCGGCATGATCCACAAAGTGTTCGCGTTTAGCAAGGATAAGATCGAGAACCAGCGTAGTTTTCTGTCGCTGTTCGATGAGTTGCCGCGGCGACGGCTGGAAATTCGCTTCGGCAAGTTCAGCCTGCCAGATTTCTTTGACATGAACTCGGTAGGCTCCGACACGCACTTTCAATTCGACAACTGGTCGGTGGACAACAACGGCGCATGGGATTACGCCGCCGATACGCGCGGCTACACCGTGGGCGTGGTGGCGGACTACGAGGACCGCAACTGGGGTTTCCGCTTCGCCGAAGGGCTCATGCCGAAGGTTGCGAACGGAATCGATCTGGTGTGGCGGCCGTGGCAAGTTCACGCGGAAAATTGGGAATACGAGCTGCGTCACGGCGTAATACCGAAAAAAGCGGGCATCGTGCGTCTGCTCGCATACACGAACTACGCTAACATGGGCATTTACCGCGATGCGGTTACTGAGTTCTTAGATCACTCGGCCCCGGAGCCGGAGACGATCCCGGAAATCACTAACCACCCCTGGCACATCACCCGCAAATATGGCTTCGGCGTAAACCTGGAACAGAATCTCACGCGAAACGTCACGGCCTTTGCCCGCTGGGGATGGGACAACGGAAAAACCGAGTCATTCGCCTACACCGAAATCGATTTGACCTTCGTCGAAGGCGTTGGGGTGAATGGCGCGAAATGGCATCGCAAGCAAGACCGTGCCGGCATTGCCTTCGTGTCGAACGGCATCAAGAAAGATCACCAGGTATACCTGGCAGATGGCGGGCTAGGTTTTCTGCTGGGCGACGGAAGGTTGAACTACGGTCGGGAGAACATCGTCGAGTCGTATTACACGGCACACGTTTGGCGTGGAATCTATGTCGCTCCCGGAATACAGTACGTCGTCGATCCCGGCTACAACCGCGACCGGGGGCCGGTGGTGGTGCCTAGCCTCCGGGCTCATGTGGAATTCTGAGCGCAGTCGACGTAGCTTCTGATAGGTCCGCAATAGGTCAGGCCTTCAGCAGTTCCCACCCCAACGTCATTCCGTTCGAGATGTGGTCTCGCGTCGAGCCTTCGCCCACGTGCATGGCTAACATTCCAGCAAAAGACAGGGGGCTCGACTGGAATACCTGCATCGTGCGCTGCCGCAGATGGCTGTGTTTGGCCATGAACAGCATCATGCGAGCCATCAGGACGGGGCGGCGGAGCAACTTGCGATGACCCTTTTGATAGCGAGCGAGGTCTCCGCTCGCCAGGCAATCGCCCAGCAGCGTGGCTTGCCGAAAGCCGAGGCAAATACCTTCTCCGGTAATGGCGTCCACTCCGCCCGAGGCGTCGCCCACCAACACCGTTCGGCCACGATACACGCGCCGCAATCTGCGGGTGACGGTGATCGCGCCCCGTTCTCTGGAAGCCGGTTCCGCATCTTCGAGGCGCGCCGAAAGTTCCGGAAATTCCCCGAGCGCGTCGTCAATTCGCAGCCGCAACTTCGCGCTGGACAAGACCAGAGCCAAACAAACTTCTTCGCGGCCAACGGGCGTGACATAAATTTGGCAGTGACGCCCCCAGTGCAGTTCCATGAAGTCGGTCCAAGGCGCGACGCGGTAGTGGCGCCGGAAACCGAAGCGCTGATTCTTTTTCTGGGGTGCATCCAGTTCGTGTTGATCCAGCTTGGCCCAGCCGCGGACGCGCGAGCTAGCTCCGTCAGCACCCACCACCCAGCGCGCTCGCACCAATTCTCCAGCAACCAGCGCGCCCTCCGGATGAAGCGCGGTGACCGCCGCCTGCCACAGCAAGCGCACGCCGCACGCCGCCGCGTGGTCCACCAGGACGCGATGCAGATGCGTACGCCGGATTCCGTACGCCGTTCCGCGAGGGAATTCAGCCTCGGCTCTAATGCCATCGGTCACAAAACGAATGCCGCGGAATGAATATGCTTCGCCTTCGGGAATCGTGACGCCGAGATCGCGCAAAGCCTCCACTCCGTCCGGCATAAGCCCCTCACCGCACGGCTTGTCAATCGGCGGAACCGCGCCATCCGCCAGCACCACGCTCAAACCGTGGCGCCGCGCCGCGATGGCGGTCGCTAGGCCGGCAGGTCCGCCGCCGACCACGAATACATCCACCGGACTTGGAAAACGGTTCACCAAAAATCTTCTTTCTTGTGGAGAAAAGCACTCCTGGCTCTTGGCTAAAGGCCAACGGCCAACGGCCAACGGCCAGGAGCTAGGAGCATCCGTCTCTCCTACCATTCCAGCAGAACGAATTCCGAGCAGAACCCCGGACCCATCGCGGCCAGCAAGCCAAGCGTGCCCGGTTCCGGGCGGCGATTTTTCATGACTTCTTCGAGCACCACCAGCACGGAAGCCGACGACAGATTGCCAGTCCGCCGCAAGCATTGCCAGGAAACGTCGAGTTCACCATTCTTCAACCCGAGCGCCTCGGCGGTCGCTTCCAGAATCTTCGGCCCGCCGGTATGCAGCACCCAGTTGCCGATGTCGGCGCGAGTCAATCCGCGCTCGGCAAGAAAATCGTCGAGATCGCGCGCCAGGTTTTTTCGAACTAGGTTCGGAATCTCGCGAGAGAGAACAATGCGAAAGCCCTTTTCTGATACGTCCCAGCCCATCATTTCTTCGGTGTTGGGATAGAACACGGAGCGGGTCGCGAGGATGCTGGGTCCGGAAAGTCCGCAATCGGCGCCCGCGACAATCACCGCGGCCGCGCCGTCGCCAAACAGCCCGGACGAAATCAGGTTGGCCATCGAGATATCCTCGCGCTGCAGCGTGAGCGAGCAAAGTTCTACCGACAGCACTGCCGCGACCTGGTCCGGATAAGCGCGCACATAGTCAGCCGCCCGCGAAATGGCCGCCGCGCCCGCCACACAGCCCAACCCGAAAATCGGAACGCGGCGGATGTTGCTGCACAATCCCATCCGGTTGATCAGCAGTGCATCGATCGATGGACTGCTGATGCCGGTCACCGAGGCAAAAAAGAACGCGCCCAGATTGCGGCCATGCAAGCCCGCCTCCGCCAGCGCGCCTGTAACCGCCATCTCACCCAACTCCTTGGCCGTGCGAATCCAGTGCTGGTTGGCTTCGCCCCAGGTTCTCATACGCAGATATTCCTCTTTCGGCAGCGAGAGGAATCGCCCGTCGACGCCCACGTGACGATGCAAGCGCCGCAGCACGTGCGGGTTTTCGATCTGATCGCCCCAGTATTCCTGCAGCGCGGCCAGCAACATCTCCTGGGAGTAGTAATGCTGGGGAAACGCGCTCGCAGCGCTAACAATTCGCATGGTTGTTCCCATCCCGGAGGACTTGGCGATTTCGCCCCCGGGGTATCAGAAATTGTATGCCGATCAAGAGAATTTGGATGCGGATGGTAAAGTTAAATTTGTAAAAACTTGGTAAAAACAGGACTAACCGTGAAATTCATCGCCGGATTGCTGCTCGGTCTCATCCTCGTGCCCGCCGTGGTTTATCTGTATTTCACCAGCGGCAGTGCTCCCGTTGCCACCACCGACTCCGACGTGCCTTTCGAAAATTTCTTCGCCCACAAGACTTTGAATGCGCGCATCGCAAAAGACATGCCGAAGAATGTCCCGATCCAGGGGACCGAGGCCAACTACTTGGCCGGCGCCGAGCTTTACAAGCAGCATTGCGCCGTTTGCCACGGCTTGCCGCTGTCGCCGAAGACGACGATTGCAAAGGGAATGTATCCGCGGCCGCCACTGCTGTTCGAAGGAAAAGGAGTGACCGACGACGAGCCGGGCGAAAGCTACTGGAAAATCTTCAACGGCATTCGCATGACTGGCATGCCCGGCTTCAGCAAGTCGCTTTCTGAAACGCAGATGTGGCAATTGGCGCTCCTGCTGGCCAATGCCGACAAACTGCCAGACTCGGCAAAAGGCGCGCTGGTCGCGCCCATCGGGGCGAGCGCGCCGGCGACGAGCGTACCGCCCGCGACCGGCGCACCGGTCGCTCCTAGTTCCGTGCCGAGTTCCCCGCCGCCATCAAAATAAGCCGGTTGCGGAAGCTAAGGGAATTCGTCCTCCGCGTCAAGCCAAGCCCGTAAGCGCTAACCATCACGCCCCGTCTCGCGCTATCGTGTAGGCATGGCGTTTGGCCGTCCCAGAAAACTCTTCACCGAAGCGGAGCTTTACGAATACGCAATAGGCGCTCTGGCGCGCCGCATGCGCTCGGTCGCGGAGCTGAAGCGCCTGCTGCGGAACCGTGTGGAAGCCGATACGGAATTCGGCAAGACGCTAGTGGAACTGATTGTCGTTCGCTTGAAAGACCAGGGCTATCTGAACGACTCCAAGTACGCTGCGGCCTTTTCGTCGTACCGCCGCGACAATGACAGATTCGGGCGCATGCGCGTCGTCAACGACCTGAAGGCGAAGGGAGTGCACGGCGACGTTATCGAGAAAGCGGTTGCTTCCGTCTATGACGACGTGAAAGAAGAAAATCTCGCGCGCGACTATCTTCGCCGCAAACGCCTGCAGAAACCCAAGGATAAAGATCAAAAACAAGCGTCCCGCATCTTCCGCCAGTTGATGCGCGCCGGATTTGGATCAAAAACCATCTTCACGATCCTGAAAAAATGGGATGTGGACGAAGAAACTCTCGCCGAACTCGAGACCGAGACTTCCGAAACGTAAGTCGAGGTTTCAAGGCTTCTTGCCCTGGTTGCGCCCATCCCCACAGTCTGATACAACTCTGCAGCTAGAAGTCTTTAAATTTTTCTGGAGGAACTATGCAAACGAAGTTCTCTTTGAAGTTCGCTTTAATCATCGCTGCTGCGCTGCTGGCTTTGACTGCATTCTCCTATGGCCAGGCCGGGACCGACGTGAAAAAAGCGGCCGACGACACTGGCAAAGCGACCGACACAGCGGCGAAGAAAACGGCGCACGCCACCAAGACGGCAGCCGTGAAGACCGGCGATGCCACTGGAACCGCCGCCAAGGATACCGGCAAAGCGACTGAAAAGGCCGCCGACAAAACCGGCAAGGCCACCGGAACCGCTGCCAAAGATACCGGCAAAGCCACGGAAAAAGGCGCCGAAAAAACTGGCGATGCCACCAAGACCGCTGCTAAGGATACCGGGAAAGGCGTGACAAAAGGCGCCAAGGTGGTCGGCCACGGAGTGAAGAAGGGCGCCGACAAAACGGCAGATACGGTGAAGTAAATCAGTTTCCCACGACGGCGTCCAAGTACCGGCTGCGAGCAGTGTGCGCAGTAGGTCTTCGACGTCGCCAATTCTGCTTTCCGCTCGCCGGCTGACTTCGGATTGAATCCCTGTGTTCCCCTGTGCCCCCTGTGGTGAAGGTTTGCCTTTCATTTAGAATTAAGTTTCCATGTTCACAGGCTCCGAGATTCGCCGCAAATTTCTGGACTTCTTCATTCAGAAGGGACACCGCGAGGTCCACTCCTCGTCGCTCGTCCCGGCCAACGACCCGACGTTACTCTTCACCAACGCCGGCATGAACCAGTTCAAGGACGTTTTCCTAGGTCTAGAGAAGCGGGACTACGCGCGGGCGGCGACCTCTCAGAAGTGCGTACGAGCGGGCGGCAAGCACAACGATCTTGAAAACGTAGGCTTCACCAATCGTCACCACACGTTTTTCGAGATGCTGGGAAATTTCTCCTTTGGCGACTACTTCAAGAAAGACGCCATCGCCTACGCCTGGGAGCTCATTACGTCGCCGGACTGGTTCGGGATTGATAAACAGAAGCTGTACGCCACGATCTTCAAAGGCGAAAACGAAGTCCCGCGCGATGCCGAAGCCTACGACTTGTGGCTCGGACAGGGTGTGCCGAAAGATCGCATCTTCGAGTTTGGCGCAAAAGACAATTTCTGGCAGATGGGAGACACCGGCCCCTGCGGCCCGTGCAGCGAGATCCACTACGACATGGGCGTGGCAGCCAGCGATCAAGGTCACGCAGACTGCAAATTTGGCTGCGATTGCGGGCGCTACGTCGAACTTTGGAACCTGGTGTTCATGCAGTTCGACCGCGATGCGAGCGGCAAACTAAATCCACTGCCGAAGCCATCCATTGATACAGGCATGGGGCTGGAGCGCACGGCGGCGGTGTTGCAGGGCGTGATTTCGAATTACGAAACAGATTTATTTACGCCGCTGATCAAGCGCGCGGCGGAGTTGACAGGAGCTTCGCTCAAGAAGGAGCTCGGCAAAGAAGCTCATACGAAGTCAGCAGCTTCTCTGCGGGTGATTGCCGACCACTCCCGCGCCGCAACGTTCCTGATCTCCGACGGCGTAATCCCTTCAAACGAAGGCCGCGGATACGTCCTGCGCAAAATCATCCGCCGCGCCATCACCCACGGGCGCTTGCTCGGCCAGACGAAGCCGTTTTTACATAAGATGGTCTTCGCAGTGCGTGATCTGATGCAGGATGCATATCCTGAGTTGGAGGAAACGGCTGACCGCGTTTCGAAGGCGGTGATTGCAGAAGAGAACAGATTTGCCCACACAATGGACGTGGGGTTGAAGAAGCTTCAAGACGAGTTGTCGCTCGCTTTTCATGGAGCTCTCGCAACCAAAGAGGGACAAACCATAAAGGACAGACACGTTAAGATCCTGCGTGAAGAAGAGAGACTGAGAGACAACCCCATCGGCAAATGGATTAGTCTCAGCGGGGAACAGGCGTTCAAGCTATACGACACCTATGGCTTGCCTAGGGACTTTATAGAGGATTCTCTAAGGGACTCCGGACTTTTCTTCGACCAAGAAGGTTTCGATCGCGCCATGCAGGAGCAGCGCGAGCGCGCCCGCGATTCCTGGAAAGGCGCAGCCAAGCAGACGGCCAATCCTGCCTATCAGCAGCTCCCGAGATCCGACTTCGAGGGCTATCGTCAGACGCGCTCGGACAACTGCGGAGTCCTCGCCATAATCAAAGGCAGCCAAGGCGCGCAGGAACTCAAGCCCGGTGACTCCGGCGAGATCATCCTCGACCACACGCCCTTCTACGCCGAATCCGGCGGACAAGTCGGCGACCGCGGATGGCTCTACTCAGACGATCACAACACAGTAGTCGCCGAAGTGACCGGCTGCTACTACCCCGTACAGGGAGTCCGCGCGCATCAGGTTGTGGCCAAGCAGGCAATCCGCATTGGCGACAAAGTAGACGCCGTCGTCGACACCGCGATTCGCGAGGCCACCATGCGCAATCACACGGCTACCCACTTGCTCCACGCGGGCCTGCGAGAAGTGCTGGGCAAGCATGTGAAGCAGGCGGGATCGCTCGTCGCCCCCAATCATCTGCGCTTCGATTTCTCGCACTTCGCCGGCGTCGAAGACGAAGAACTGCAGGACATAGAAGACATCATCAACAAAGAAGTTCTGCGCAACGAAAAAGTAGAGATCGTCGAAAATGTCCCGATCGACGTGGCCGTCAACGAATATCACGCGATGGCGCTCTTCGGCGAGAAATACGGCGACAAGGTGCGCGTCATCAAGATCGGCGATTTCTCGACCGAACTCTGCGGCGGCACGCACACCGGCGCTACCGGCGAGATCGGCCTGATAAAGATTTTGAAAGAAGGCAGCGTCTCCTCAGGCGTCCGGCGCATCGAAGCCGTGACCGGCGAAGGCTCGCTGCGCCACTTCCGCGAAGATCACGAACTGGAGAACGTCGTAGCCGCGCTGACCACGCACTCGGAGTCCACCTCTCCAGCCGAAGCCCTGAAGCTAGAACTCGAAAAGAAAGACGCCGAAATCAAGCGCCTGGCGCGCGAACTCGATCAGGCGCGGATGAAGTCGGCATCGTCGAGCACGGCCAACATCGGCGACAAAGTCAAAGAAGTTCGCGGCATCAAAGTCCTGACCCACCGCGTGGACAATCTGGGGCGCGCGCAGATGCGCACCTTGGTCGATCAGCTTCGCGACAAGCTCGGCTCCGCCGTAGTCGTGCTGGGCTCGGCCTCGAATGGCACCGTCTCGCTCATCGTCGGCGTAACCAAAGACCTCACCAGCCGCATTCAGGCGGGAAAGATCATCGGCCCGGTGGCGCAGAAAGTCGGCGGCAAGGGCGGCGGGCGGCCGGATTTGGCCGAGGCGGGCGGAAAAGACGCAGCAGCGCTGGACGCGGCGCTGAGTGAGGCTTACAGTGTCGTGGAGTCGCTGTTAGGGTAGATTTCCTCTGTGCTTCGCTCAGGGCAGCTCCGAGGAACAAAAACCATTCGGGGTCCGCAATGGATGATCGTATCCAGTTCATCAAGCACCAGGGCAAGCTAATTCTGCTGCTGGACTTTTCGCAAGCCAATGCACATGAGATGCAACTTCTGCTCGAGCAGGTGCGGATCACGGTCGCGCGGCACGCTCGCGAGTCGCTGGTCACGCTCGCCGACTACACCGGCGCCACAGTGGATCACGCGGTCGCTACCAAGCTTAAGGAAGTGCTGACGCTCGACCGGCCATTTGTGAACAAAACGGCGTGGGTCGGCACCGAGAGCATCCCACACGCGTTCATGGAAAACTTCCAGAATTTTTCCCAACGCGAGATTGTGATCTTCAAGACGCGGGACGAGGCAATGGACTGGTTGGTGAAGGACTAGTTGCCGGGGACTGAAATGATATGGCAAAGCTTCGGGTTGGCATCCTTTTTGGCGGGCGCAGCGGCGAGCATGAAGTGTCGTTGCTGTCAGCGGCGTCCGTTCTGAATGCAATCGATAAGACGAAATACGAAGTGGTTCCCATCGGCATTACGAAAGACGGCCGCTGGCTCACCGCAGAACATGCCGAGAGACTGTTGCGGGGCGAAAAACAAGCTAGTGTCCTCCCCACGCCGGAGAAGCATTTGCGGGCGGGCGATCCGGAAGCGACTCCGGGGGCAGCGGTGCTGGCCACGGGCGAGTCCGTGGTGGTTCTTCCGGAACCGGCGCGCCGCGAAGCTGGGATCGCGCCGTTCCAGACCGATGCTGCGACCCTTCGTCGTGCCTCCGACCGCGCCATTAACGTCGATGTCATCTTCCCCGTGCTGCACGGAACCTTCGGGGAGGATGGCACCATTCAGGGCCTGCTCGAACTGGCCGACATCGCCTACGTCGGTGCCGGTGTGCTCGGCTCTTCCGCGGGCATGGATAAAGACATCATGAAGTCTTTGTTTCGCGCAGCCGGATTGCCGATCGTGAAGCACGTGACCATGTTGCGCGGCCAATTCGAGCGCGAACCTAGGAAAGTGCAGCAACTCGTCGAGGGCAAGCTGAAGTACCCCGTGTTCGTGAAGCCGGCGAACCTGGGGTCGTCGGTGGGAATCTCGAAGGCGCACGATCGCAAGGAACTCGGGCCTGCCATCGCGGAAGCCGCGAAGTTCGATCGCAAGATCGTGATTGAGGAAGGCGTCGGCGGAAAAAAGAACAAGGCGCGTGAGATCGAGTGCGCGGTGCTCGGCAACGACGATCCCCAAGCGTCGGTTGCGGGAGAAATCGTCCCCTGTAAAGAATTCTATGACTACGATGCAAAGTATCTGGTCGAAGGCTCCGAAGCGGTGATCCCCGCGAAGCTCACGAAAGCGGAAATGAAAACCGTGCAGAGGCTCGCGATCGCGGCGTTTCAAGCGGTTGATTGCACGGGCCTGGCGCGCGTCGATTTTCTCATGGACCGCAAGTCGCGCAAGATTTTCGTCAACGAGATCAACACCATGCCCGGCTTCACCGCGATCAGCATGTACCCGAAGATGTGGGTGGCATCGGGCGTATCGTATCCCGAGTTGATTGACCGCCTGATCCGCCTCGGGATCGAGCGTCACGAAGACAAGAAGCGGAATCAGTACAGCCGCTGAAGTGTATGCGGAGCGCCCGTCTTCTGCTTACCAACTTCGATTTGCTCTGTGCAGAAACGACAGCGCGGGCAAACGCCTGCGTCAGCTTGCGACGCTCGCCTCATCCCTAACCGACGCAACGGGCTCGTGGATTTCCTGAATCGGAGACGTGACAATCGGTGTGCTGTATGCCGGATGATGAAACTCCAGGTGCATACCGCGGCCGATGAAGCGCAGCTTGAGCATGGAACCGCCCCAAGTCGAGCCGGCTATGGTCACCTGAACTGGTTCGGGACAGTATTGCGGATGTCCCGAGATCAGCGCCGCACCTTCGCCCAGAAGTAGTGCCGTGTAGAAGTGATGCTGAGTGCGAATCTGCAACACAGTGTCCCGCGGCAAGCCTTCCAGGAATACGCCTCCCTCGATTTCGGACTGGATGATATTCCGATTCACCTCGTCGCTGAGGTTGGGATGAGGCACGACCATTCAGATAATGTACCGAGGTTGGCTCCCAATCACAATACTAATATCTCTTTTGTGGGTCGAACCTTGAGCTCGAAATCAGGACCTGGGTGCTAGACCTTAGTCCCAGACCCCGCCCCTCGGGCATATAATGTAACGATTTAGCTTGATCCCAGCCCCATCGGAGGCCCATTGCTGCTATCGCTCGACACTCGTGAGGTTGGACGCGTCACCATAGTGCGGTGCAAGGGAAGGATTGTTGCGGGCAGCGCCAGCGAATCCCTGCTCGCGCATGTTGCCTGGTTGCTGCATACCCGCAGCTCCATCGTCCTTAATCTGGGCGAGGTCGGATTCATTGACAGCAGCGGCCTCGGCGCCATGGTCCGCGTCCACGCCAGCACCCGCCAGGCGCGCGGAGACCTGAAGCTCTGCGACGTACCGGAACAGGTGCGCAAAGTTCTCGATATGACGCGCCTGACGACGGTGTTCGACGCCCACGAATCGGAGGAGAAGGCGGTCGCCGCTTTCTACCGCCCCGGAGTCTCTGTCGAGGCGCCCGTTCTCACCGGCCGCAGGGTTCTGTGCCTCGACTCCAACGTCGACGTGCTCGCCTATTTGCGCGAACTGCTGCGCCGTGCCGGATACGACGCCCAGAGCACTTGCCGCGTAAGTGACGCTCTTCTCTTGATGCGCGTCACGCCTTTTGATCTCCTGCTGGTAGGTCCCGACCGGGCCGCTTCCGCAGCCTCGCCGCAATCCTTCCACGATGCGTGTGCCAGACTTCCAGTGATCGAACTGGGCAGCGAGTTTTCCACCCGCGAGGCCGGTGAAGCCGGCACTGCATTGCTGGAAACGATCGAGGCTCGCCTTCGTAGCGCGGGAGCGGCTGACTAAAGAAGCGCTCTTGGCGGTCGTTGCTTGTCGCTGCGTTTATTGCTACTGAAGTCTTCGCTCAAAGGCGAAACAATGATTCTCGGCATTTTCCGCGTTGAAAATCTCGCTTGACAGACCGATTGGTCGCTAGTAGCATTTGGTCCCAAGTTTGCTCATTTTTGAGCAAATGGGAATTTCATGCAGAGTGGCTGAGGGACGAGCCCTGGGACGCCACGGCAACCGGATCGGGATCATAAATCCAGACTGTCAGGTGCCAACTCTCGCCCGGTAACGGGGACCATGAGATTCGGGGTGGAAGCGATTGGTTGTTCGCATCTCCCGAGCCTCTTTTCCAATCCGGAAAAGGGGTTTTGTCGTAAATGGGGAATTTTCCCCGGCTCGTCCCGCAGTCACGGAAAGAAGTTGCAAAATGGAGACGAGCACCCACCAGCTCCGCTGCCGCGAATGCGACAAGACCTGGGGCAACCAGCCCCGCAGTTACTGCGAAGACTGTTTCTCGCCGCTCGAAATCACCTACGATTACGATTCCCTCCGCTCGCGCCTTTCGCGCGAACTGTTCGGCTCGCGCGCGCCAAACATGTGGCGCTATCGCGAACTGCTGCCGTTGCCGGCGGCATTTCAGCCATCGCTGCCGGTCGGATACACACCGCTCGTGAGCGCTCCGCGGCTCGGCGAAAAGATCGGATCGCGGCAGCTCTTCGTCAAGAATGATGCGGTCTGCCTCCCCACCTTGAGCTTCAAAGATCGCGTGGTTGCGGTCGCGCTGGCGAATGCGCGCAGCTTCGGATTCGATACCGTGGCTTGCTCATCGACCGGCAATCTGGCGAATGCGGTAGCGGCGCAATCGGCTCGCGAAGGTTTGAAGGCATGGATTTTTATTCCTTCGGATCTCGAGCCCGCCAAGATTCTGGGCACACAGGTGTTTGGCGCGGAGGTAGTGCGCATCAACGGCAGCTACGACCATGTCAATCGCCTGTGCTCGCAGATCGCCGAAGAACATCGCTGGGGATTCGTCAACGTCAATCTTCGTCCTTACTACGCCGAAGGCTCGAAGACGGTTGGCTACGAGATCGCCGAGCAACTGGGCTGGCGATTGCCCGATAACATCGTGGTTCCGATGGCGGGTGGGTCGCTGATTACGAAGATCAAGAAGGCGTTTGATGAGCTGATTCTTCTAAAACTGGTCGATCCCAAACTGGTAAAGTTCTTTGGCGCGCAAGCGACGGGGTGCTCGCCGATTTCCACCGCGATCAAGCAGTACAGCAACGAGATCGAACCGCAGCGTCCCAAGACGATTGCGCGGTCGCTGGCCATCGGCAATCCGGCCGATGGACATTACGCATTGAAGGCCATCACCCAAAGCGGGGGATGGTCGGAAGACATTTCCGATCCCGAAGTTGTCAATGCCATCCAGTTGCTGGCGGAGAGCGAGGGCATCTTCACCGAGACCGCCGGCGGCGTCACCGTGGGCACAGCGCGCAAGCTGATTCATCAGGATCGAATCCTCCCGGATGAAACCACCGTGCTCTGCATCACGGGCAACGGCCTAAAGACCACCGACGTGCTGGCGAACGCCTACGAGGAGGAAGCGCCAATCGCTCCGAAGCTCGTCGAGTTCGAAGCTTACCTGGCGACGAAGTCGGCGAGTTTGCCGGTGGAGTTCAAAGAGACGGCGTCGGTGGCTGTGGTCGCTGGGCGTTAGACGGACACCGGTCGTTGGTCGTTCGCTGTTCGTAAACGCTTGCGCCCGCTTCACGTGAGGCGGGCTTGCTAACGACAAACGACCGACGGCCAACGACTATCGCATTTTCACTCGGGCTCTTGGCCCCGGAGGCTTTCTATGAGCATCACCGTTCAAATTCCTACGGCTTTGCGGCGGCTTGCGGCTGGGACGCCGCGAGTTGTCTGCTCGGCGGCTAACCTCAGCGAGCTGTTCTCGGAGCTCGACCGGCAGTTCCCCGACTTGAAGCCCCATTTGCGGGATGAAGCGGGGGAGACGCGGCGGTTCCTGAATATTTACGTAAATGAGGAAGATATTCGCTTCCTGGGGGGCGCGTCCTATTCGTTTCAGGACGGCGACGAGGTACTGCTGGTGCCTTCGATCGCGGGCGGATCGCAGTAGACATAGTTGCCCGCCCACTCGCAGAGCCTGAAATTCTCGGTTAGTGCAATCGCCTTGGTTTCAATAATCGTCTAATGCATTGTCCTCGTCGTCCCATTGATAACCGCACGACTTGCATTTACATACTTTCTCGTGAACAGAAAGAGGCACGCTGAGCCAGGCGCCAGTAGACATAGGCTTGTCGAGTTCGCGGAAAGTGATATCCACGGAGTAGCACTTTGGACAGCGAGGGGGCTCATCGTTTCCTTCATCTGCAACACCCCTCGGAATTGGCTCCTCTAGGAGTGTCATGGCCGCCTCGGCGTCAACCCTATTCACCTTCATCCTGATACCGCCAATCACGTTTGAAATAATCCCAAGCATACGGCCTGTGTTATCGTCCACCAGGAAGCATTCGATGCCGACCGAATTAAGCATCCCCTTGGCAAGCATGGCTTCTGCAAGCTCGCGGAAGCTCTGGATCGTGACCAGTTCTCGTTCAGAACCTATGTCTGCCATGGCAAGCAATCAAACCGGAGGGTGTCTCAGCTGGATATTATAGCCGCCTGCGACAACCATCAGTGGGAGACGCCTCGGCGTTTCATCAACTGGTGGAACAACCCCCATCGCACTATCTGACCAGGTTCTGACTGTCACCCTCTTGGTTCGCCCCGCGTCCAGCCCCGGTTCACATCAGGTAGATTCAGCTGTGCTATAATCTAACTAACTGGTTAATTATATGAAGGCATCGGGCGCTATTCTTCGGTCGCATCGTTCCAGCGGCCCTTCTGACGATAGAAGGCTCGCTCCGCGATTGGGAACTCGCGGTCGCCCGGAAGAGAGCCGGGCAGCGATCCTTAAGGCGGCGGTGGCCGAATTTGCCGAGCATGGAATTGCCGGCGCTCGGACGGACGCGATCGCGCGCGCGGCACACGTCAACAAGGCGCTGCTTTATTACTATTTCGAGGACAAGGATGCATTATACGAAGCAGTCCTCGACCATGTGTTCAGCGGGATGCGGGCGCGGGTGATGCCGGTGCTCGAAAGCAAACTGCCGCCGCGGCGGAAGATGCTCGAGTATCTGGGGGCGTACTTCGATTACATAGCGGCCAATCCGCGGTTTCCGCGGGTGGTGCAAGGGGAATGGATGCGGTCGGGTGCGAAGGGCAACGCGCGGATGCAGCGGGTTGCGAAGAAATATTTCCGTCCGATCTTCGAGCGACTAGCCGGGGTGTTGCGGGAGGGAATCGAGGCGGGGGAATTCCGGGCGGTGAATGCGATGGACTTTGTCCCGTCGGTGGTGGGGGTAATTATTTTTTATTTCAGCGCGGCGCCGCTGATGAAGACGCTGATGAAGGTAGAGCCATTGTCGGAGAAGCGGATTCGGGAGCGGCGGGAGTTTGTTATGGATTTTATTTCGGCGGCGCTGTTTGTGTCTTAGTTGTCAGCCGTCAGCTCTTAGTTTTCTTGGCTTTTGGCTCTTCACTCCTTTTGCTCGGCGGGCAGCCGAAGACGACAAGCTGAAAACTGACAGCTGAGAGCTGACAGCTAGCCTGCTAGGAGATTCTCGATGAGTGTTCGGAATAAAGTTTTGATTTTGTTGGGGGTCATTCTCGTGATCGCTTCGGGGTACTACTTTTTTTCCACGCCCCGGGGCAATGATCTGGTTTTGGTGGGGACGGTCGATGCGAACCAGATCGTGGTGAGTCCGCAGATTCAGGGACGGATTCTGAAGCTCCTGGTGGAGGAAGGAACTCAGGTAAAGCAGGGGGATCTGATCGCGTTGCTGGATCCGTCGGAGTTGGAGGCGGAGGAGCGGGCGGCGGCGGCAACGATTGCCAGTTTCCGGTCGCAGGTGAGCGCGAACGAATACACGCGGAAGTCGACGAAGGGATCGACATCCAGCGACGTGTCGAATGCGCAGGCGAAACTGCAATCGGCGCGCGCCCAACTGGCGCAGGCGGAAGCGACTCTGACGCGGGTAGAGAGCGACAGCCGGCGGACCATTGGATTAGCGCAGGCAGGCGTGGCCTCGGATCAGGAGAGGGTGCAGGCAGAGATGAATTTGAAGGCGCAAGAAGCGAGCGTGCAGTCGCTGAAGGACCAGGTGACCGCGGCGCAGGCGGATTTGAACTCGGCGATGGCGCGCACGAATCAGGCGACGGCAGCGCAGAGTACGGTGGCATCGACGCGGGCGCAGGTGCAAAACGCAGTGGCGCAGTTGAAAGAAGGAGAAGTGCGGCTGGGATACACCAAGATTTATTCGCCGGTAACGGGAACGGTGCTGGTCCGCGCGGCGCGCGAAGGCGAAGTGGTGAACGCGGGGCAGGCGATCGTGACGGTAGTGGATTTCAGCGACACGTGGGTGTTGGCCTCGATTCCCGAGACGGACGCCGATCACATTGGATTGGGAGACACGCTGCGGGTGCGGCTACCGGGAGGCACGGTGGTTCCGGGGAAAGTTTTTTATAAGGCGGCAGAAGCGGATTTCGCCACGCAGCGGGATGTGGGGCGTCGAAAGCGGGATATTCGGACGATTGCCTTGAAGGTGAGGCTGGACAATCCGAAGGGCGCGTATGTACCGGGGATGACGGCGGAGGTGTTAGTGAGTCCGCAGCAGTTGAAGGGAGGATAGTGCAAGTTTCAGGGTTTAAAGGATTCGTGCAACACGCAACGGGTTTGGGTTTTTCATTGAGACCTTGAAACCTGATTACTCAAACTTTCAAGGTGCACACCATGAGTGAAGACATGAACAAAGCTAACGGCAACACCATGAACGGCATGAGTGTTGCGGCGTCGGAAATGAGCCTGCGTGGCAACGTTGCGGCGGACGCTCCGAATGCGATTGAAGTGGAACACATCGTGAAACGATATGGCGAATTCACGGCGGTGGACGACGTTTCGTTTGCGGTAAAGGAAGGCGAGATTTTCGGGTTGCTGGGGCCGAATGGGGCTGGGAAATCGACGTTGATCCGGATGATGACGACGCTGATTACGATCACGACAGGAGCGGCGCGAGTGGCGGGCCATAATGTGGCGGAGGATCCGGAGGCGGTGCGGCGGGCGATTGGCGTGATTCCACAGGCTCTGACCAGCGATCTGGATCTGACGGTGGAAGAGAATCTGAGTATTTACGCGAAGCTGTACGACGTCCCGACGAAGCAACGCAAGGAGGCAATTGAAGAGTTACTGGATACCGTCGATCTGACGAAGTGGCGGGGAGCGCAGACGAAAACGCTATCCGGCGGGATGCGGCGGCGGTTGGAGATTGCGCGGGGGTTGGTGCACAGTCCGAAAATTTTCTTCCTGGACGAACCGACCACCGGCCTCGATCCGGTGTCGCGCGTGGCGGTGTGGGAAATGCTGACAAACATCAAGGCGAAGCGCAAGCTGACCATCCTGATCACCACGCACTACATGGACGAAGCGGACCGGCTGTGTAACCGGATTGCGATTGTGGATCACGGGAAACTGGTAGCGCTGGATACCCCGGAGGCGTTGAAGGCAAGCGTGCCCGGGTCGAACGTGATTGAGGCGCACTTCGAGCATCCTCCGGCCGATTGGGAAGAGCGGCTGCGGGCATTGCCCGGAGTGACGTCGGTGCAGAACGAAAGCGGGGGGATGTTCCGGGTGCTGACGTCGAATGGGTCGGGCACGACGACGGATATGGTAGAGATGGCGGTCGTGGTGGGGGCGGCACTGAAGACGCTTACGGTGCAGAACACGACGCTGGACGATGTGTTTGTCCACTATACGGGTCGGCAGTTGCGCGATGAGTTGGTGAAAGCGCATGGCTTCACGATGCCGGAGAGCCCGGGGTTGCGGCCATGAACCGGATGATGGCGATTATCGAGCGCGAGATGCGCAAGTATTTCCGGTCGCCGACGCTGATGATGGTGTCGATGGTGATGCCGCTGGTACAGCTGATCGTGCTGGGAAATGCCTTCGGAGGAAAGATCCGCGACGCGAAGATGGGGGTCGTCGATGAGGATCATGGTACGCAGGCGATCCGGATCAAGGAAGCATTTGACGCAGTGCGGGCGAATATGCGGACGTTTGTCACGATCCCGTATGACAACGAAGTGCAGGCGCGGGAGGACGTGCGCAACGGTAAAATTCAGGGCGCGGTGATTATTCCGCCGCAGTATTCGAAGCTGGTGTACGAAAAGAATCATCCGCGGATTGCGCTGATAGTCGACAACAGCGACAACTTCATGAGTTCTACCCTCGAAGACGAGATGAATGCAGTGACCGACGCGTTGAACCAGCCAGACGTGTCGCCGCGACTGTTGCAGCAGACGGCTCTGGAAACAGTGGAACTCTATCCGTATATCGAGTACATGAAGTTCCTGCTGCCGGGGTCGATCACGCTGGCGATGTTCGTGTCGGTGATGATCGGCGGCGGGATGCTGTATATCGACGATAAGGCGCGCGGTGTTCATGAGGGATACCTGGTGACTCCGATCACCAAAGCGGAGCTCGTGTTTGGGCTGAATGGAGCGGGGGCGATCAAGGCAGTGATGACCGGAGTCGTGACTACGGTGATCGGGTCGCTGCTGGCGGGAGTGGGGACGATATTCCATGCGGAAACGATACTGGGGTTGCTGGTGATGATCGTGCTGACCTCGCTAGCGTTCAATTCGATGATGTTTTTGTTGATGGTGCGGATTGAGGACCCGCTGGTACCACGGGCGATGTTTGGGATTCTAAATACGCTGTTGTTTTTTCCCAGCGGAGCGATCTATCCGGTGCAAGCATTTCCGGCGTGGCTGCGAGCGATTACGAGAGTGGATCCGTTTACCTATGCGGTGCATGGATTCAAGTCGCTCCTGCTGAAGGAAACGGGGCTGGCGGCGATTGCTCCGGATATGATTTATCTGGGGATTTTTGCGGTGGTGACGCTGGGGCTGGCGGTGCCGTTGTTTAAGCGGACGCTGTAGAGCAGTCGTTGGTCGTTCGTCGTTGGTCGTTCGTTGGGCGCCTCGCGGGTGTGGAGTAAACTCGGTACCCCCTTCCCCTCCCCAAAAAAATTTGCTAAAGTATTGAGCAATAATGACTTACATGCAATTTGCGAGGAAGCTCTTGAGAGCCGATTTCACCCCCGTCACAGGGTCAATGAGTGCTTCTATGAGAAGGTCATAAAAGTCAAGGCCGACGTGGCGGCCGTCCTTAATATTTTCCGAACTAACCAAGTACTAGTGGCCTGTCGCGTTGAAAGCGTTACTGAGTCGCCACACGAAAAGCACGCGTTGCGCATGGCCACTTTCGGCCGTTTACGAGGGCCCGCTAACGAATTCACTGCGACAGGCCGCTAGGAACTCTGGTCGACGCCATCCACCGTTGCCGTGCTTCTATCCGCACTCTGAGTGGGCCGCTTCTGGGCCCGGTGCAAGTTGGGGTCCGATCTAACCCAGGTCCATCACTGCCGTGACAGACCTGGGATTGTTGGGGCTGCCATCTATCGCGCGATCTTAATAGACCAGCACTCATTACGCAGTCACCCGAACAAGGCGGTGGATATCGTTGTCGGCCAAACCTACTGAATAGCCTTTGGTTCCCGCGTCATCAACTCCTGTCTGCTCTCTGATCCTGCCTTCAGAAACAATCGCTTGGAATCGTCTTTTCGCTTTCGGAGTGTTCCCCTTTCTCCTGGCCGGCTACGCTGCCGCGGCTATCGGCACCGACATGGCATGGCGCAGCGGTTCATACACCTCTCCCGTCACCCACAGCCGGTGCAGTAACACCGCCAGCTTCCGTGCCACCGCTACCGCCGCTCGCTTCTTCGCATTCTTCCCACCGCGCTCGCAGAGCCGCAGCCCATACCGTCGTAGGTCCGTGTCGGGTCCGAACGGCCCCAAGATATACTGCGCGCTCCCCACCAGCAGTCTGCGCACCATCGTGTCCCCGGCTTTGCTGATTCCTAATTGCGGCTGGCTTTCCCCGGAGTCCTCCTGCTTCGGTACCAATCCCAGATACGGTCCCACATCTCGACTCTTCGCGAATCGCTCTGGATTCTCCAAGGTCAATACATAGGCCAGCGCCGTGATCGGCCCCACCCCTTTCACCTGCCGCAGTAACGCCGTATGCCCATACTTCTCGCGGCCCAGCTTTTCAATCTTCTCGTCATACCCCTGGATGCTATCGCTCAGCGCCGCCGTCATGCGCACCAGCGGTAGCAGCGCTTCCTGTATCTCGGCCGGAACTGCCTCCTCTACCTTTTGTGCAAAGCTCGGGCTGGAACACTTAGGAAGCCGGGCCCCCATACTCTTCACCAGTCCTCGCGTGGCGTTGATGAGCTCGGTCCGCGCCGCCACCAACGCATCGCGGGCTCGTAGAATCACCAGGTCCTGCCGCACTTCTGAACTCCGGTGCTGCATCGGGTGCAACGACTGCGGATCCACGCGTCCCAACCGGGCCAACTTGTTCGCATCGATCCGATCATTCTTCCGCTTGCGACGCTTGGATCCCTCCATCAACCGGGGATTGGCTACTACCACTTCGTGCCCGTAACTGCAAATCACTTCCCGCACCCAGGCGGAGTGTGTCCCCACTTCGACCACCACCCGCGCCGCATTCAATCCTTCAAAGAAGTCTGCAATGTCCTGCTGCGTCGTCCGCAACTGTCCCTCCGCCAGCGTTCCTCCCTCCAAACCTAAAATGCAGTAATGGCTCCATTGGTCCCCAAGATCCACGCCTACCGTCAGACGGTCCAAGTTGGGGCGAAGCTCCCTTCGTTGATCCTCTTCTCCTGCGCTTGCTGCCACCACTTTCGAATCCAGCTTTTCCCTCAGTTTCCCCAACAACTCCGCCAGCACTTCCTTCGGATTCCGCTGCACCGGGCCCCGCGACTTCGCCCGCTTCGATGTCGGTTCATTCTTCTTGGGAGAATTGCTATGCTTCTTCAAGGTCGATCTCCTTATCCACTGTGATTGCACCTTTGAGTGCGTTGATCACCGGTAGCTTAACGCCATCCGTGATCGGGGATCGACCTTCTCATCCTATCTATCGCCCGATAGCGTCAAGCAATGCATGCGATTCATCGTTTCGAGACGTTATACTCAGTCCGCTATGAACTCGACAGCTAATGAAGGAGGGGCGGCGAAAGCTCTCGGGGGAGTAGTGTTCCATGCGGCGGTCGCCTTATTCGGCGGTTTTGTGTTGGGCATTGTGATTGGCATTGGAGCCCAGACACTATCGCGCGGAGCACCCAGAGATGCACAAGCTTTGGTGGAGTTCCTCCCTTTCGTTGTTTCGAGCGCGCTACTGGCTTTGTTCACGACATCGCGATGGTTCAGCCGTTCTGCTCCTTGGGTCGGCTTGTTAGGATTGGCCGCGCTATTCATCGGAACGCAGGAATTGTGGCGTGGTTGGAGTCCTACATGGTCGCATCAAACGCACAGCGATTATGTTCTGTCTCAGCTATTCGGCCTGCCCGGTAGTTGCGGCGACAGTGAGTACCTATATATGCTTCTGTTCGCAGGTCCCTTCGTGTGTCTAACAGCCTACTCCGTAGCCGCTTTGATCACGCTCCGCTTCATTCACAGATAATTGGCGTAAAATCGCGACGGAAGTATGTACTTTACGGTACATACTTCCGAATCGCGATTACACTCATTGACCCCGGATCGGGAGGGACGCTGGGCTTTCTGCGCTTCAACCACGCTGGGGACCGCGACCCGCTCAGATGACAATCCCTAAGTTACTTTCACAATCACTGGGATTAGCTTCTGCTCTTCCCCATGGGTTTGCGGTGAGGGTAGGGGGTCCTTCGACTGCGCAGGGACTTCACTTCGTGAAGTCTCCGCTCAGGATGACAACTCCATAATTATTGTCACGTGCATCAATTTTTTTCACGTGTATCGGTCCTTACGGAATTCGTCGCGCTGCCAAGTCTCGCTCGGGGCGGGTGAATTTGATTGGGCTGGCGGAATCGGCCGGCAGACGGAAGACGAGGCTGGTGGTGTTGGAACGCGTTTTGGAACGAGCGTTGGCACGAGCGTTGGATCGAACATCGCGATTGACATCCAGGCGCAGCCAGATGAAACGGCCGACGCGGCTGAGGCGGACTTGTTCGGGACTCAGTCTGGCCGTGTAACTGGAGGCGATGCGGGCCATTTCGGCGAGGTCGTTCATGGGTCCGAATTCCACTTCACAGGGGCGGGGCAGTTGGCGCATGGAGTCGAGTTGGCGGGCGATACTTTTGCGTCCGGCAACGCAGGGCTGGGTGCGGCAATCGAGAATTTTCTCGATGGCGTAGAGAGCGGCGTGGTCGACGCGCTCTCCGAAGGCAAGGCAGAGGGTGTTGGTGGCGGCAGCGTAGTTGAGGGGCACCATCTGAAAGGCTTCGAGGATGGGAAGCGGAATGCTGCCCGGAGACTGGATGGCGGACGGATCGAAGGAAGAAGCGACGGGACACCCCCATTGCAGAGCTAAGGCGGTCGTGACTTCCTGTTCGGTGGCAAAACCAAGTTTTTCGATCCACTCGCCGATTTTTCCGTAGCGGGCGCGGCGCTGGGCTTCGAGGGCGGCGCGAACCTCGATGTGGGTGAGCTTGCCGCGGGCGACCATGAGGAGGCCAAGAGGAATCCGGTTGGGGGCTTGCGGCGATGGAGTCGTCACGCGCAGGCGGGAGAGCTGGCCGATGAGGGCAGTATCCAGGCATTGGGGCTGGCAATAGAAGGCGCCCTGGAGGAGTGTCCCGGTCGGGCGGTGACGGAGGCGGTGCCAGAGCGAATGCCGGCGCGTGCAGGAGGCGAGCGCGCAAGGGGGCTCTGAGGATTCCACTTTTTGGCGCTTGATCCAGTTGGCAGACCAGGTTAGCGGCTTGAGAAAGTTTGACATGAGGCGATCCTCCGTACCAAAAAATCATTGCATTCACCGCAATTCGGCTCTTAGCTTCTAGCTCTCGACTTGATTGACTCGAGATGAGGATGACAGCTAGTAGCCAAGAGTCTTTTCAGCAACCTCCAGAAAGAAAAGCGAAAATCAGCCGGGAGATCCGGACGGTGCCGGATCGACGACGTCGGTGACCCGCAATCCATATTTTCCGTCGACGACGACGACTTCGCCATGGGCGATGAGGCGTCCGTCGTCGAGCAGCAGATCTACGGGTGAATGGATAGTGCTATCGAGTTCGACGACCACGCCGGGACTGAGGGCGAGCACGTCGCACAGCAGCATGCGGCGGGTTCCAAAGCGGAGTTTGACGTCGAGGCCGACATCCATGAGGCGGCGTAGGGTGGACGATGGTGGCGCTGATGTTTGCACCGATGTTGGCGCGGGCTGCACCCGCGGCTGGAGCTCGGCGGCGAGGGCAGGGCTGATTTGAATTTCGATGGTGATGGAGGTACCGCCTTCGTCTTCGTTCCTGGTTCGGAGGCAGACGATGGCGTCGGAGGACCAGGAGGGCGCGGCAGAGGGAGAGAGATGGAACTGAACTTCGCCGCCGGCGGTCGCGGCCAAGGCGGTCGCAGCGAGCCCGGCGATCTGGCGCAACAGTTCCTCAAGCGCTTCTTTGTGGTCGGGAGTAATGCCTTCAGGCGCGGGTTCGGTTTCGCCGACGAACTTCTGGGCGAGGCGGATGCCCGAGGCGACAGGCAGACGCAAGGTCATCTCGCCATGGACGGCACCTCCGGCGATGACCGTATACCAGAGGTCGGAATCGGTGGGTGGCAGGGGCTGGGAAGAAATTTCGAAGACGGTGGGTTGTCCGGAAACACCGGAAATCTGCGAGAGCACGTTCTGGAGACAGGTTTTCCAGGCTTCGCACCAATTGCGGAGTTCAGTGCGGAGTTCGGCGTGGAGTTCAGCGTGAGGTTCAGTCTGAGGTGCGGGGGCCGGGTTATTGGCCGGTGCGTCGGGAACGTCGGTCATAGCTCATCTTTGGGTGGCAGCGGGGTTTCGAGAGAGAGGACGCTCGCGGCGCGGCGGTTGTTGACGCGCACCGGGGCAGCCGAGCATAGAGGAACTCCATCGACCAGCATCACGGCTGGGGCGGAGGCGTTCCGGGAAAAAGTGAGGAGGTCGCCGGGAGCGAGTGCGGTGATGTTCTCTAAAGGCACTTGCAGACCGCGCATGGAGAGTTCGACGGAGAAGAAACAGTTGAGCAGTTTTTTTTGAATCTGGAGGCGGCCTTCGATCGGACCGCGGCGGCGCTGAAAGCTGAAGTCGGCGGAGATTTTTCTGAGCAGCGCGTTGGACACCACAGCCGGGATGGCGAGGTTGAGGGTACCGCGGGTTTCCGACATTTTGATTTCGAAGCTGAGGCAAAGACTTTTTTCTTCGGGAGGCATGAGGCGCTGGGTTTGCAAGAGTTGCTGGCGTACGCCGAAGTTGAATTCGAGGGCAATCGTCTGCCAGGCGGTTTGCAGCTCGCGGCACATGATGCGGACGATGCCTTCGAGAACCTCTTCCTCGATCTCGGTGATGGCGCGGGTGATTTCGCCGCTCTTGCCTTCCCCGCCGAGCATGACGTCGATGATGGGGAAAGCGATGGTGAGATCGAGTTGGAGCACGGCCGTGGCGCCGACCGGAGCGAGATCGATGGAGGCTAGGTAGGCTTTTTCGGGGATGCGCTGGATGAACTCGAGGAAGGTGAGATGCTCGGCGGAAACCAGGCTGCAGTCGAAAACGATGCGCAGGTAGGCCACGTAGCCTTCGGCGTTCGCGTCCGGATGTCCTGGCTCGAAGCGCATGACCGGCGGCCGCTGATCCGGAACCACTGCCGCCACACGCACCGCCGAAGAGTGTTCGCGCTCGAAGCCGGCGAGCGCGAGCGCAAAGCGGGGAACCCGCTGCGCTTGAAATACCACCAACTGGCGGCGATACGGGCCACCCGCCGGGGTGCGCGTGGTTTGGGCGTGGGCCATGTTGCTGGCCACCACCTCCGCGCGTTGCCGCTCGGCCCCAAGCGCCGAGCCACTGAGTTCCAGCAGGCCGAACAGGTTCACGATGTACCCCCTCCGTTGATGGCGCTGGACAGCCGGTGAAACTCCGCTTTCAGGAACTGCACGGCTACCTGAAAGCGCAACTGGTTCTGAGCCAGCAGCAGCGATTCGCGCTCGACCGAGACATTGTTTCCGTCGGGGCGCTCGAGCAAACCGCGGATTTCATGCGCGACCGGGGTGAACGATGGGGTTGCGAACGACGGCCCGGTCGACGATTGCCCGGCGAGCGACGGCTCCTCCACACCGGCCATGGCTTGCTCGATTTCACCGGCGAACTCACGCACGTCGCGCGTGCGGTATCCCGGGGTATCGACATTGGCAAGGTTCGTGGCAATCACCTGATGCCGGAACGCGCTCAGGTCGAGCACCCGCTCCAGGCCGCGCATCAGCGGGGTATCGGTCATGGACATGGCTGCTCCTTGTTGCTTCGGAGATCGTTATTCTGGAGATCGTCGTTTCGAAGATCGTTATTCCGAAGATCGTTCCCGCGGAGATCTTGGCTGTGCGGTTCTGCATTCAGAATATCGCTGCGATAGTTGTTCCGCGGCGGCAACCCAAACTCACGGACCTTGTTGCGCACCGTGCGCAGGCTCACGCCCAGCAACTCGGCCGCCCGCGCCCGGTTGCCGCCCGTGGATTCGAGGGTCATGGCAAAAAGCTGGCGCTCCATTTCGCCGAGCGAGAGGCCCGGTTTCCATTCCGGGGAGCGCTGCTGGCAAGTCAACATTTTTCCCTGCTGGCTTGGCCCGTGCTCGAGGGCTTCGACCCCAATCTCGCCGCCGCGGGACAACGCTACCGCCCGCCGCACGAAGTTTCCGAGTTCGCGCACATTGCCCGGCCAGACGTGCGCTTCGAGGCGCGCCACCAGTTCGCGGGACAAGCGGGCCTGGGTCCCGGGCGCGGCATAGAGCCCGGCGAAATATTCCGCCAGCTCGCGAATATCGCCGGCGCGGTCGCGCAGCGGCGGCAGAGAAATCGGAATCACGTTCAGGCGATAAAAAAGATCGGCGCGGAAGCGGCCTTCGGCAACCGCGGCTTCGAGCGGACGGTTGCTGGTCGCAATCACCCGGATATCGACGTGCACGGACTGGTTCGATCCCAGGCGGTCGAACTCGCGCTCCTGCAGCGCGCGCAGCAGTTTCGGCTGCAGCGCGAGCGGCATTTCGCCGACTTCATCGAGCAGCAAGGTGCCGCCGTTCGCCGTCTCGAACTTGCCGGGCCGCGCGCCCACCGCTCCGGTGAAGGCGCCGCGGGCATGGCCGAACAATTCGCTCTCCAGCAGGGTTTCGGGAAACGCGGTGCAGTTCAGCGCCACGAACGGGCCCGGCTTGCGCTGGCTGAGGCGGTGGATGAGGCGCGCGATCAGCTCTTTGCCGGTGCCGCTTTCGGCCTCGATCAGGACGTCAGCGTCGGTCGAGGCCGCCTGCCGCGCACGAGCGAGCGCCTGTTCCCATGCCGGGGAGTGGCCGATGAGCGTTTCCGTGTCTTTGCCCGATTCCCCGGCGCGGCGCAAGACCTGCTCGACGGCAAGCTCGAGTTTCTCGAACGAGACCGGCTTGACTAGGTAATCGCACGCCCCATTGCGCATGGCTTCGACGGCGTCCGGCACGCAACCGTATGCGGTCAGCAGGATGACCGCCGTGCGGGCGGAGGAAGATTGCACTTCGCGCATCAACTCGAAGCCGTCGCGGCCCGGCATGCGCACGTCGGTGATGACCAGCGAATGCAAGCCGGCGCGAAACTTCTGCAGTGCTTCCGTGCCATTGACCGCGACATCGACCAGCCATCCGCGCCGGCGGAAGCGGGCTTCGAGAGCAGCGCGCATGCCGGCGTCGTCGTCGGCGATCAGGAGGCGCTTCATAGCCCCGCTCCAGACGCGGATGCGGATTCGGAAGAATGCTCCTCCGGCGTTCCCGGCATTGCGTGGCGCGGAAGGCGGAGGCGGAACGTGGCGCCATAACCGGGGCGGCTCTCGACCGCGATCGAGCCGCCGTGCTGTTCGAGAATGCGCCGGCAGACAGCGAGTCCGAGTCCGGAACTGCCGGCCCGGGTGCTGAATCCCGCATCAAAAATGCGCGGCAGGTCCTCCCGGGCGATGCCCGGCCCGGTATCGCGCACCTCGATGTCCACGCCTCCGCCCTCCATGTCTTCGTCTTCGCGCGGGGCGCATTCCATGCCGCGGATCGAGAGCCATCCGCCGCCGGGCATAACGCGCAACGCGTTGATCGCCAGGTTGAGCAGCACCTGCTCCAGGCGGTGCCGGTCGGCATGAATGGCGACGCCATGCAGGCCGTTGATGATCTGCATTTCCACCCGCGCCTGCTTTGCCAGCGGCAGGAGAAAGTCGTAGGCCCAGTCGAGGAGTTGGCCCGCGTCGGTGGGTGCGAGTTCGGGCTGGGGTGTGTTGTGCAGGTGAAGCACGTTGTTGACGGTGGCGGAAAGCGTGCGCAGACCGGCCTGTACATGTTCGATCCAGCGGCGGCTTTCGCCTTCGAGATTAGCCTCGGCTAAGAGTCCGGCGAACAGTTCAAGGCTGCCCAGGGGATTGCGGATTTCGTGCGCGAGCAGGGCAGACATTTCGACCAGCGCCTGCTGCCTGCGAAGATGCTCACGATCCTGTTCCAGCCTCTTCGCCTCGCTGACATCGCGCAGGATAAACACCGAAGTGGCGTGGGCCGGACCTTGCTCGAGCCACGCGTGGCGGATGGCGACCCAGGCGGGATTGGCCTGACCCGAAAAATACTGGCTCGAAGTGGACTGCTCTAACAAAGACAAAACCAAACCCGAAGGCGGCAAAGAAAGCGCCAATTCGGACTCTTCGCCGGTCTGGCGAGCCCGCTCGAGTGCGGCGGAGAGTGCGGAGGAAAGTACGGCGGGCAACCCGTCGGCCGATTCGAAGCTCGCGCCCAGCAGGCGGGCTGCCTCGGGATTGAGAGTCGAAATCCGGCCTCCGGCTTCGATCACCAGAACACCGCACGGCAAGCCTTCGAGAATGCGGCGCAGGCGTTCGCGGATGCGGTGGTTCTCTTCAAGACTGGTCGCGAGGTCGCGGTTCGTGACTTCCAGTTCCTGGCGAAGATGAGCTACCTGCCCTTGTAGTTGTCCGTAGGTGCGCTCGAGCGAACCCGCCGCCTCGGTGAACGACGCAAAGGCGCGGGCCAGCGGATGCTCGGGGTCGCTCACAGGATCACGTGGTGCCGGAAAAGTCGTGGACATGAAGATCGCCCTGCAAGAGCCCTGCCAGCCCGGCATAAATTGCCTTAGATCGCTCTCATGCGGAGTGCGGATGAAGACGACCTACTGCTCAATCCAGCAGGTTACGGAAAAACTCGGGCGCGCTGCCCATCCCCTAAAGCGGCATCCGTCTAGCGCGGATCTACATTGCTGTATCCCGCTCGTGCGGGAACGGGCCCCCTCGCCCGTCCAAGCCGACCGCACCGGGGCCCCCCGTCAAGCCCGGTGTTGGCTTGACGGAGTGGAGCAGTTCGGCAGCCGCCTATGGCCACAACAACACTGGATTCGCCTTAGCGCGCGCTGCGAAAGCTTGAGTCGGCGAGCAACAAATGCTCGGGGCGAATCACCGCCTGGTCTTCAGAAAGGATCAGCGCGCGTTCGATCACGTTCTGCAGTTCGCGAATGTTCCCGGCCCAAGGCTGCATTTTCAGCAGTTGCAGCGTAGGGGCGGACAATTGCGGCGCAGGCAGGCGCGAGGCATATTTTGCGAGAAAGTGCGTGGCCAGTGGCGCAATATCTTCGGACCGGTCGCGCAACGGCGGAATTTCAACCGGAAAGACGCCAAGACGATAGTACAAGTCTTCGCGGAACTTTCCCTCGCGGACGAGAGACAGCAGGTGTGCGTTGGTGGCGGAGATGACGCGGGCATCGACGCGCACGACCTCGGCGCTGCCCAGGCGCTGCAGTTCCTTCTGCTCCAGAAAACGCAACAGCTTGGGCTGGAGGCTCAACGGCATCTCGCCGATTTCGTCGAGGAAGAGCGTGCCTCCCTGCGCCGTCTGGATTCTTCCTGCATAGGATTGCATGTCTCCGGTGAACGCGCCGCGGGCGTATCCGAAGAGTTCGGCTTCGAGCATGGTTTCGGGAATAGCGGCGCAATTGACGACCGCGAAGGCGCGTCCGGCGCGCGGGCTCAACTGATGAATGGCGCGGGCGACGACTTCTTTGCCGCAGCCGGTCGGGCCGGTGACGAGCACGGTGGTGTTGCGCGGCGCCAGCAGGCGCGCCAGACGATACACGGGTTGCATGACGCGTGAGTTGCCGATCATTCCAGGCAAGGGAGCTTCGAGAATCGACCCGGCGGCGCTGGCAGCGGGCACGACCTCGCCTTTGGCATCGTCCTGGTCGTTTTCCTTGTGCTGGTTGTCATTCTCAATATCATGGGACGCGGCGGGCCACATTTCCTGAAGCGGGTCCGCTTTCTCTTTGGGCCCAGGTTCGGCAGCGCTCTTTGGATTGAACTCTGAATTGAACTCTGAATCGAACTCCGGATCGAGCAGCACAACTTCGATTCCGGGATATCGCCGTCGCACGGTCTGGCTCAGTTCCTCGGCGTCGAGGTCGGGCAGGCGGCGATGCCAACTCCCGCTCTCCAAATGGACCAGAGCTTCGGCTCCGCCGCTGGCCTGCTCGAAGCGGCGGACAGGGGATCGCAGACTTTCGAGGACGCGCTGGCGCACGACGGTACTGGGACTGGCCACCAAGATGTTGTCAGGATAGTTGGGTGGGCTCGGGCAACTCGTCATACCGTCGATTTGAAACGGATGCGGTTAGAAAGCGATTAGACGGAGAT
Organism: uncultured Acidobacteriaceae bacterium; assembly: GCA_963779995.1. Classification (GTDB taxonomy): domain Bacteria; phylum Acidobacteriota; class Terriglobia; order Terriglobales; family Acidobacteriaceae; genus Acidiflorens. Next base: position 172,923 of record CAVZZY010000013.1, read on the forward strand.
TAGAAGACTCTGTTGGAAGGAAACCATGGTGTAGCGCGAGGGGCAATTTTTGCTTTACAAGCCGACGATTTCGTAGGTGTCGGGGCAATTTCTGCCGGGGCAATTCCAACCAACCCCCTGTGCTCTTCCGTGTCCCGTGTGGTAATCAATTCTCGGACTTCTCAACCAAGCAAAGAGGACAGACGGAAGCTTATTTCTCGACGAACACCAGTTCGCCGTTTTCGACTTTGAGGTCTTTCACATTATTGGGCAGCTTGAGCTGATCGCGCTGTTCCGCAAGTTTTTTCTGCAAGACCTCGTTGACGAGCGATACGGGCACGGAGAGATCGCCGACCTTCACCTCGGTGGCATCAAAGGTGGCGTAACCATCTTTGGCGCCGAGATGTCCGGCCAGGGTGAGGTAGACATCCTTGCCCGCGATCTGGGTCAGAAATTGACCACGAACGACGTCTCCATCCATGGAGATCTGGTAATCCTTGATATTCGGAACCGCGCCGGGGAACTCCGTTGCCGGGCCCGCCGCGGAAGGGCTGGAGGGAGCGCTGGTGGAACTATTCGCGGGCGCAACCGTTACGGGCAGCACTCCGGCAGCTTGGGCGAGCGCAGCCGATAATTCTCCCGAATTCATACGGACTTCGCTTTCGCCTTCTCCCTGCACCCGGGGTTGCGCCAGTTGGTTTACCTTCTCCTGAAAGGACTGTGCATTAGCGGCAGCCGTAGCCGGCGCCGCGGCGGGCGCAACCGGCGCGGGCCGTTTTAGTACGAGGACAAGCGTAAGAATCGAGATTGCCAGGGTTGCGAAACTGATGATGCGCTGCAGCTTCACGATGAGACCTCCCGCGCTTGCGGTTCTATCTGTCGCTGCCTTCCATGGTACGCGCGGCGCAACGGTGGTTAGAGATGACGTAAGTGCTGAGGCTGCGGGACGGTTTTGGTCTCAGAGTTTACCGAAAAATTAGCTTGCATTTGATTTTGGGTGGCGCAGCGGTTCACCGCTGCGGTAAACGCCTCGCTTCGAATTAGGCTTTAGCCGCTGAGGTCACGGCCATCGCCCCGAGAAAGATGTGAACGGTGCGCACCCCCCCTCGCAAGAAAACAGCCGGGTGCCCCATTCATCGCGTTCTTTGCGATGAGTGGGATGCCCCGCTTCATTCCACGATGGCTAAGACGTCGCCCGGGTTCACCGAAGCGCCTGGGGTCGCCGATATTTTTTTCACGACTCCCTTTTTTGGCGACTTGATTTCGTTTTGCATCTTCATCGCTTCGACTACGACAATACCCTGGCCGGCTTCGACCTCGGAATTTTCCGCGACCAGCAGGCGCACCACGCGGCCGGGCATGGGAGCGAGAATTTTTCTCGGGCCCTTTTCGTCTCCGCCCGCTTTCTGGCGCGACCGCAGAGAGCGCGGATCGCGCAACTCAACGACGAAGCGCGAACTGCCCACCCACATGTGGAGATCGGTGGCAGTCTGCTCGCGTTTGATTTCGTAAGCGTGGCCGTCGATCAGGAGGGACAACACGTCGCGGCGTGGGATTAACGCGTCGATGGGAACCGCCTGACCATCCAAGCGGCACTCCCATCCGCCGGCGGCTTTTTCCAGCTCAAGCCGGTGCGATTTGCCGCCCACCATGATTTCATAAATCATATGATCAGCGCAGCGCTTCCGAGCGTCCCTTCTGTTTCCAGTTGGATGGAACCGAAGCCAGCCCGCCGGTGTTCCCATTCTTGCTGGCGGGCGAAGCGGGATCGAGCACGGCGAACATGCCGGCGGCAATGGCGGCGATCGTCTCGAGCGCTTCGATTTGGGGCTCCGCTGCGCGCGCCGCGGCGGCCTGGGCGTTCTTCGCGAGCAGGCGATCGAGGTAGCCGGTATCGAGTTTTCCGGCCCGAAAATCGGCCTCGCCGAGAATGCGCTGGAATAGCGAAATGTTGGTCTTGATGCCGGCCACGAAATACTCGTAGAGCGCCCGCTCCAGCCGCATGATGGCCTGCTCCCGGTCGCTTCCGTAGCCAATCAGTTTGGCGAGCAGCGGATCGTAATCCATGGGAACATTCCAGCCTTCGTACATGCCGCTGTCGCGGCGGATTCCCGGTCCCGAGGGCTGCAGCAGCACCGTGATCTTGCCCGGGCTGGGAAAATAATTGTTGTCGGGGTCTTCAGCGTAGATGCGGCACTCGATGGCGTGCCCGCGAATCGCCAGGTCGGACTGCGTGAAGGGCAGCTTCTCGCCGGCCGCGATATGGATCTGCAGGTGCACGAGATCGAGTCCGGTGGTCAACTCGGTGACCGGATGTTCCACCTGCAGGCGCGTGTTCATTTCGAGGAAGTAGAAGTTTTTTTGCTGATCGACCAGGAATTCGATGGTGCCGGCATTGGTGTATTTGGCCGACTGCGCGGCTTTGACGGCCACTTCGCCCATGCGGCGGCGCATATCGGGATCGACAATCGGCGAAGGCGCCTCCTCGAGAACCTTCTGGTGGCGGCGCTGGATGGAACACTCGCGCTCGCCCAGCCAGACGGTATTGCCGTGCTCGTCCGCCAGTATCTGCATCTCGATGTGGCGGGGATTGACGATCGCCTTTTCGATATAGACTTCGCTGTCGCCGAAAGAACGCTGCGCTTCGCTCTGCGCCGATTCGAGCGCGGAACGAAGTTCCTGGCGAGTCTGCACCAGGCGCATGCCTTTGCCGCCGCCGCCGGCCGCGGCTTTCAGCATCACGGGGTAGCCGACGCGCTCGGCCACTTGTTCGCCTTCCTCCGGAGAGGTGAGGCCGCGCGAAGTTCCCGGAACAAACGGTACGCCGGCCTTTTCCATCTCCTGACGGGCGCTGGTTTTCGAGCCCATCATTCTCATAGAGTGTGGAGTGGGCCCGATAAACTTCACGCCCGCATCGGCGCATGCCTGCGCGAACTTCGCGTTTTCCGAGAGGAAGCCGTATCCGGGATGGATGGCCTCGGCACCCGAGCGTTTCGCGACGTCAAGAATCTTGTCCATCCGCAGATAAGACTCGGAGGCAGGAGCCGGACCGATGTGGTAGGCCTCGTCGGACTTACGGACATGGAGTGCAGCGCGGTCGACGTCAGAATAAACGACGACGGTGGCGATACCCATTTCGCGGCAGGCGCGCATGACACGCACCGCGATCTCTCCGCGATTGGCGATCAGAATCTTCTTGAACATCTTAAGGTTGTACACGTCCGCTTGAACGCGCCGTGCCGCAACGCTTCTACCTTTGGAAGCGCGCACTGTGTATGCCGCAAATCACTGCCGCGTTGCTTTCGCTTAGGCCAGGCTCGCGAGGAATCCCGCTCCCACACCAGCGCCTCTTCTTGTTCTGGTCACTTGTTTTGATCCATGACAATGCCGCCTGCGCCCGGCTGTTTCTCTGCCTTGGCTTTCTTGGTGGCCATGGTTTTGTCGACCCACTCGTCGGCGGTCTTCAGATCGGCAGCGCGGGCGGCGGGGTCATCGCACTGGATATCGGCGCGTTCCCGGTACATCAGGTTCATATAAGCCATGGCGTCGTCATAATCGGGACGAAGCTGTAGCGCCTTGTTCAGGTTATCGATACCTTCCTGAACGTTGGCGGTATTTGTTTCCTTCATCGTGGCACAGACTTTCTTGTCCTTGGCCGGCAGAGAGTCATCGGGCTTCATGCCGAGCTTGGCGCGCTCTTCTTGACGCGGCACGTAGGTTTGCGTCCAGTCGATGACCGCGACCGAGTAATAAGGTTCGGGATCGTTGGGATCGACCTGGGAAGCTTTCTTGTAGTACTCCTTGGCCAGGTCGAATTTCTTCATCTGCAGGTAGAGATACGCGATGCCCTTGATGCTGTTGATGTTCTTGGGATCGACCTGCAGCACTTGCTTGTACTGGTCGATGGCTTGTTCGGCATAGCGATTGTTGTCGGGAGTATCGGCGCCGGGAATGTACTGCTGGGCAAAAGCTGTGGCCAGATAAAGCCGGGCATTGATAAGAGACGGGTCCAGCGCGACGGCTTGCTGGAAGTGGTCGATCGCCTGCTCGAACTTCGAATTCTTGTAAGCCTGCACACCCTTGTTGAGGTGGTCACGCGCCTTAAGCTTGCTGCAGCCGGTGCCGGAGAGCAGCATCAATGCGGCGGCGAATACCACCAGGAGTCTTTGCGTAGTTTTCATTGCTTTATGAATCTCCCTTGCTGCGGAGTTGTAGGAAAAACCTGAGATGGAGCGCCGGGCGTCCCCGCCCGGCCAGCGCGATGCGCTAGGGTTCTCAGATCACTCGATGACCCGATCGCCCGATGACCCGATCCCTAGCCGCCCGCTTCGATTCTGGCTGTGATCAAGCCGACTTTGTCGACCCCGGCCGAATGCGCGATATCAATGACGCTGGCGACGTCGGCGAAGGGCACATTGTCATCGCCCTTCACGAACATGACCTTCTCGGCACGGGTTTTGAAAATATCTTCCAGGCGGCCCTGCAGATTCTCCCAGGTAGCCTCGTCCTGATTAATCTTGAGACCGGGAGGATTGCCGGCGCCGTGGTCAATCAACTGCACCACGATCGTGCGATCGGGCGTGGCCTGTTGTTTCTGATTGGGCGGCGGAGGCTGGGGCACCAACGCCTCCAAACCTTTGGGCGTCAGCGGCGTGATCACCATGAAAATGATCAGCAGCACCAGCAAAACGTCAATCAGCGGCGTGACGTTCATGTTCGCGTTCTGGCCCCCTTTGGGGCCGACTGCCATACTCATAAACCGATCTCCTCTATTTATGATTGCGTGCTATTGCCCGCCCGTCGGCGAAGTGGCGCCTGGCGGCGGGGTAAGGTTCCCGGACTTTCTCTGATCCGTCAAAAGGCCGAGTTGGTCAACCCCCGCGGCGCGCACATTGTCGACTACTTCGACCACCCAGCCGAACTTCGCCCGCATGTCGGCCTTCAGAAAGACCCGCTTGTCGGTCCGGTTCGTCAACTTGTCCTTAATCTTCTGGGTCAGATCCTCGGGCTTGATGAGATCGGTCCCGAAGAAGACCTTGTCATCGCGAGTGATGGCAATCTGCAGCGCGTCTTCCTTGTCGGCGTCGTGCATATCCGTCGGATTATTAACTTTCGCCATGTCCACTGGGACGCCATGTTGCAACATGGGCGTGACCACCATAAAGATGATGAGCAGTACCAGCATCACGTCCACCATCGGCGTCACGTTGATGTCGGAGGTGACGTTGGCCGCTTCGTTTCGCTTTGCTAATGCCATGGAATTCTGTCTCCTGCCTGCGCTTGCCCTGTTGCACGCCCGAAATTTGATAAATGGAGTGCCGGGCGTCCCCGCCCGGCCTCCATCAGCAACTCATGGGTAGCAACAAGCCAGTAGATCGGAGGCCGAAGGTCCAGGTCCTGAGACCTGACACCTGCGACCTGCGACCTGGCTTCCTTAGGACCGGCGCATGCTCCGGCGCTTCAGGAAGTAATCGATCAGTTCGCTCGAGGAGTTATCCATCTCCACGTCGAACGCTTCCACGCGCCCGGTCAGATAGTTGAACATCATGACCGCCGGAATCGCCACGAAAAGGCCGACGGCGGTGGTTACGAGCGCCTCGGAAATGCCGCCCGCCACCGCTGCCAATCCGGTTGCTTTTTCCCTCGCGATACCGTTGAAGGCGTTCAGAATGCCAACCACGGTTCCGAAGAGCCCCACGAACGGAGCCGTCGAACCGATGGTCGCCAATCCGCCCAAGCCCCGCTTGAGTTCGGCGTGGACGATCGCTTCGGTGCGCTCCAGTGCGCGCTTGGAAGCTTCAATGGTCTCGCCGGGAATTTCACCCGGGCTATCCTGGTGGGCCTTGAATTCCATCAGGCCCGCGGTGACCACTTTGGCCAGGTGACTCTTCTTATTGCGCTCGGCGACTTTGATCGCTTCGTCAATCTTGCCTTCGCGCAGCGCTCCGGCAACCGCGGGAGCGAACGAGCGGGACTGATTGCGCGCGGCGTTGAAAGCCATCCAGCGGTCAATCATCACGCCGATCGACCACCCCGACATGATGAACAGAATGATAACCACGACTTTCGCCAGAATGCCCATCTGCTTCCAGAGCGAAATCGGGTCCCAACCGACCGAGCCCTCGTCAAAGAGCCAGGCGGCGAAAAGATGAAAATTACAGAGTGCGACTGCTGCCAGGTTCACTACCATGAGTTGCTTCTCCTCCTCAGAACTGTTTGGAACTCGCGTCTAACTCTTCTCAGCAAGCCATTCCACTATACAGCGATCCCGGGCCCCTGTTACCAACCACTGGCGCCAGCAAGCGGTTCGCAGCGTGATCAGATTCGTTTGATGCAAGAAAATCCAAGGGCGGAACGGCCCGCCGGTGCCAACCGCACCACGGCTTCCCGTCTCGCGAAAAGGTGGGACCGGGAGGGCTCTAAACCGCCACAAACTAAACCTTCACACCGCCATCGGCCGGCCCGAATCTAGCCTCCGGACAAGCTAAAGACCACATCCACCTGGGTCTCCACCGCCACCGGCTCGCCATTGAGCAGATATGGCTTATATCGCCACTGCTTAACGGCCTCGATCGCTGCCGGCGCCAGCATGGGGTGCCCGCTAATCAACTGCAGGTTCTGAATCGTGCCGTCCTTGCTGATTTCCGCCTGCAACAGCACATGCCCCTGAATGCGGGCCTGTTTTGCCAGCGCCGGATAATTGGGCGTCACCTTCTTGATCAAAAGACCGGTCGACACGCCCGACGAAACGCGGACGCGCTGCGGAGTTGCGATTTTCGGGACAGCAACCGCCGTCGAACTAATGATGCCTCCGATCACGCCTCCTGCCGAGCCGCCGGGAATGCCACCCGGCACACCACCCGGTACGCCGCCGCTACCCAGATCCGGGGGCGCTTCCTCTTCTTTGATCATCTGAATTTTTTCTGGAATCTTGGTCGGGGTACGCAACTGGCCGTTGATGACTTCGCTCTGCATCTTCACCACTTTAACTGGAGCAGCCGCCGGCGGTGGTGGGGGCGGGGGCGGCGGTGGGGGCGCCACCAGGAAGGTCATCAGCTGCGTCTTGGGCAACGCGTCGGTATAGATCAGCGGGATCAGGATCAGGATCCCGATCAGCATGACACTGCAGCACGAAAGACAAGATGGTGGTGCTCAAACGCCGCTTCGCCTTGAACCTATTCCCCGACTCAATGAGGCTGTCTTCAAACATAGGCTTCTCCTGCACGAGACCCGTACCAAAGTTTAGACACCGGCCGCATCCTCTTTGCTCCCGCTGTTTCGAGCCTTCAGCTCTCTAAACTCTTGCCTCTGCGGGCAAGTGAAGATTCTACGCCAAACCACTCGAAATTCAGACCTTAACTTTTTCCTTCGGCTGCGACGGGCCGCTCCCCGACCGCAGCGGCATGGCAATCGGCTTCTTGCCCCGCCCGCCCCGCCAATCCTGGTAGGCCACCAGAATCGGGGCGGCAATCGCAATCGAGGAATAAGTCCCGATCAGGATTCCAATGACCAGGGCGAAGCTGAACCCATGCAGCACCTCGCCGCCGAAAAGGAACAGCGCAAGCACGGTAAGGAAAGTAAGGCCCGCTGTCAAGATCGTTCGGCTTAAAGTCTGATTGATACTTTTGTTGACAATGTCCGCCAGCTTTTCCCGGCGCAGCAGCTTGATGTTCTCTCGTATTCGGTCAAACACCACGATGGTGTCGTTATTGGAGTATCCGATCAGGGTCAGGATGGCGGCGATCACGGTCAGCGAAATTTCCCAGTTCAAAAGCGAGAAGGCGCCCACCGTAATCAGAGTGTCATGGAAAACCGTCAACACGGCCGCGACCCCATAGATCCATTCGAAGCGGAACCCCAGGTAGATCAGCATTCCCGCCCAGCGAATAAAGGGTGGCTAGGATAGCTTGCTTGCGCAGTTGCTGTCCCACTTGCGGGCCGACGATCTCAACGTTTCGGATGCCAAAGTCCGAGACGTAGAAGTCGTCCTGGAGCGCAGCGACAACGGCGGGATCAGCCACACCCTTCAGCTCATCGATGGAACCGAGCACGCCGCTTTTCGTCTTGTCGCGATAGTCGACAATCGCCTGCGCTATCGCCGTGTACCGCGGGTTGGCGTCGGCACCCGATCCCAGGTGGAGCGGGTCCTTCTCCAGAAGATAATTCGCGACCGTCAAGGAACTGGAGTTGTTGAGGTCCTGCTTGCCCGGGGTAGCGTGGCTTTCGAGCGCCTGCAGGATCTGGATCTTACCCTTGTCGAGAGCCTGTTCGCTGGTCTCCTGAATATCGAGGGCGATCAGCACTTCGTTATTGGAGGGCTGGCCGTACCTCTGAACGCGCGCGTTCTTCAAGCCGGCGCGCTCAATCTCCGAGTGAATAGCGGATGGATCGGGAGTATGCGCATACTTCACATAGACCAGCGTGCCGCCGCGGAAGTCGACCCCTAGCGGGATGCCATGCCAGAACGCCATGGAAAGCACTCCGGCCACGCTGAAGATCAGCGAGAAGGTCAGGAAGTACCACTTCTTCCCGAGGAAATCGATGTTCGTGTCTCTAAAGAATTCCACGCTGCGTACGATCCCTTCAAAATCGTTTCTTGGGTAGGGCACGGCTTCAGCCGTGCCGTCCCGAGCCAATAACACGGGGGCTTTAGCCCCTGAGGTACAGTTCCTAAATGCTCAGCGCTTCGCCGCGTTGTTTCCGGCTCAGCACCCAATCAAAAATCACGCGCGATACAAACACCGCCGTAAACAGGTTTGCGGCCAGACCGAAGACCAGCGTCGTGGCAAAACCCTTGACCGGCCCGGTACCGAAGATGAACAGAATCGCGGCCGAGACAATGGTGGTGACGTGGGTATCGACGATGGTGATCCAGGCGTGGCTGAATCCCTGCTCCACCGCCGAGGGCGGCGTCTTGCCGTTCCTCAGCTCTTCCCGGATGCGCTCAAAAATCAGGACGTTCGAATCCACGCCCATGCCCACCGTCAGGATGACACCGGCAATGCCCGGCAGCGTCAGCACCGCTCCGAAGTAGCCCATGAACCCGAGCAGAATCACCAGGTTCAAAATCAGCGCAATATCGGCATTCACACCCGCCCAGCGATAGTAAATCAGCATGAAAATGAGAACGGCAAGCATGCCGACCATGGCCGCCCGAACGCCGGATCGAATCGAATCGGCGCCTAGCGACGGCCCCACCGTGCGCTCTTCCAGGTACTTGATGCCGGCTGGCAGAGCGCCGGAACGCAAAGTCATCGAAAGATCCTGCGTCTCTTGCGGGGTGAACCGCCCGTTGATGACGCCGGTGTCATGAATGGCTTCTTTGATCACGGCCACTTCCTGCACCTTGTTGTCGAGCACGACCGCCAGGTAATCGCCGACATGAGCCGAAGTGAAGGAGTAGAACTTGCGCCCGCCCTCAGCGGTAAGGATAAAACGAACCGCCGGCTGCCCATTTTCGTCGTTGGACGGTTCCGCCGTCCGAAGATCGCGGCCAGTCACGGCCGAGGCGCGCGAGATCAGGTACCACTGCTCCCCGCCCTCGCTGTTGCGCGAGCCGATGCTCTTGCCTTGCATCAGAACAGCGTCCGGAGGCAGCACGCCGCCGTGCTCCTGTAAGGCCGACTGCTCGCTCGAATACGGCCCGCCCAGCGATTGCTTGATTTCGAGCATCGCCGTGGACTGCATGATTTCCTTGACCCGCGCCGGATCATCCACACCCGGAAGTTGGACAAGAATCTGGTACTGGCCGAGGCCGTGCTCCTGGATCACCGGCTCGCTTACGCCGAGTTGGTCAATGCGGTTACGGATGGTCTCGATGGCCTGGGCGACCGCGCGGTTCTTTAAGTCGGCGAGGTTTTGTCCCTTCATCGAAACCGTCCAGGAATTTTCCGCGCCCGAGCTGGCGTCGTAATCAGGCAGCCGGTCGGCGATAATGTTCTTGAAATCGCTGGTCTGGTCCGGAGGAACGCCCTTGACGACGATCATTTCCGGATGGTTCACCGGATCGGGCTTGGTGATGTCGGCGTAACTGATTTTGTGCGTCCGCAAGTCTTCCTTGAGGCGCGCTATCGCGTTGTCGGAATCGACGTTGACCGCGTCGTTCACCTGCACCTGCAGGATCAGGTGCGTCCCCCCTCGCAGGTCAAGGCCCAAATGAATGCGGTCGGTGATTGATGCCAGCAACCCCCTGCCCGACCAATCCTTCGGAATGCCGAGGACGCCGAACAGGAAGAAGATCAGGAGCCCGAAAATGACTACCACTTTCCAGCTGAGGTTCTTATTCATGAAAACCAGTCGATCGTCGTCAGTCGTTGCTCCAAACCAGAGTCGCTTCGCGAGCGACCAACCACCAACGACTATTTTCCTTCTTCCGCCGTCGTCACCGACACCACCGATGCGCGGCTGATTTCCAGCTTCAGATTGTCGGGCGGCACGCGCAAAACCAGCGCGTCGTCCTTGAGGCTGATGATCGTCCCGCGCAACCCTCCGCTGGTGACGATTCTGTCCCCGTTTTTCAACTCGCTCAGCATAGCCTGCCACTTTTTCTGCTTCCGCTGCTGCGGCAGAATCAGCAGGAAGTAAAAAATGGCAAAGATGAACAGCAGCGGCGCCAGTCCGAGCAGACTCGTGCCCCCGGGTAGCTGCAACCAAAACGCCAATCCGCCACTCATACCAGACGACATCCCAGACAAAATGATTTCCAACGCCAAGTCGATCCTGTGTAACGAAATATGTGACGAAATACCTGATTAAAACCGCACAGCAGCCCGACCCGCCCTCGTCGGGCCAGCCGAGCACAACTCGGCAAAAGTTTGCTTCTTTCGCCGCTGAACCTTCCCCTGCGTGGCTTCGGGAATTCTTTTCTTCTTTTGCCGGAGGATCCTACAGCTTGCAGGCTAGAACCGGCGATGCCGCGCCCCGGTTTCGATCGATACGGCACAGAAACAAACGTACCTTATCCCTAAGTTAAATAGAATGCCGGACGGCTCGCAACGTGTCAAGGACACGACGCCGAATTTACATGTGCGCCACACCGCTGGTGGGCAGCCGGCCTGCCCGAATCCACGCCCGCACGGTTCGCATGGTGGCCAGGTAATAGTGCAGGTTGTGGACCGTATTCAGAACCTGCGCCAGCAGCTCATTCGCGGCATAAAGATGGCGCAAGTAGGCCCGTGAATAACGCCGGCAGACGCGGCAATCGCAGGCGGCATCCAGCACGCTTTCGTCCTGCGCGTACCGGGCCTGCTTGATCGAAACTTTGCCTTCGGAAGTAAACAGCAATCCATGGCGGGCGGCCCGGGTAGGAAGCACGCAATCCATCATGTCGACGCCCGACTGCGCGTACTGGGCGATCTCTTCCGGAGTGCCCACCCCCATCAGATAGCGCGGCTGGTCGCAGGGAAGATGCTCAAGCGTGGATAAGACGACGTCGCGAGTAAGCTCGCGAGGTTCGCCCACGCTGAGGCCGCCGATAGCATATCCAGGGAACCCGATGTCGATAGTCCGGCCAGCCGACTCGCGACGCAGCTCAGGCTCCATTCCGCCCTGCACGATGCCGAAGAGCGATTGGCGACTGCCCCCTGCCCGCTGCCCACTGCCCACTGGCCCCTCCTGACGGCTGAAGGCTGATGGCTGACGGCTGCCCTCCCAAGGCACCTCGTGCTTATGCTCTTCGAAATAATTCTTGCAGCGCCTAGCCCAGCGCAGCGTCAACTCCATCGACGCGCGCACCCGCTGGGCGTCCGCCGGATACTCGGTGCATTCGTCGAAAGCCATGATGATGTCGGCCCCCAGGCCGATCTGCGCCTCCATCGCCTTCTCGGGACTCAGAAAATGCGGGGAACCGTCCAGGTGCGAGCGGAACGCGACACCCTCTTCGTTGACCTTGCGGAGATCGTTCAGGCTGAAAACCTGGAAGCCACCCGAGTCCGTGAGGATAGCTCGATCCCACGACATGAACCGGTGCAGCCCGCCCATCTGGCGAATCGTTTCAACACCAGGGCGCAAATAAAGATGATAGGTATTGCCGAGCAGAATCTGGACGTCAAGTTCCTCAAGCACATCCTGCGAGACGCCCTTGACCGAAGCCAGGGTTCCGACCGGCATGAACACAGGCGTCTCCACCTCTCCGTGAGGAGTAATGAGCTTGCCGGCGCGGGCAGAGCCGCGGGTAGCTTCAATCTGCAGGTGAACAGACACGGGGCGATTCTAACGGAAGATTGTCGTAAATCCTCTTTCGATCTCCCTTGCGATCTGCTTTGCGATCATCCGCGTTCTCCGTCGTAATGGCTTTCCTCTGTGTCCTCTGTGGTAAATTCCTACGTCGAAACCTCACATGCCGAAGCCCCGTCGCAAAACGACCTTCCCACCAGACGACACTCTCTTTGCCGTCAAACAGCGGAAGCCGGTCCCGCATGAATTCGTGCTCGACGCGCTCGCGCCCTTCTCACCCCGGACGCGCCCCATGTTCGGCTGCCTCGCGATCTATGTGGAAGACAAGATTGTTCTCATCCTCAGGGAGAAAGACAAAAGGAACAAAGACAAACTTGACCAGACCACGGATAACGGGGTGTGGCTCGCCACCACCGAGGAGCACCACCAAAGTCCGCGGCGAGACTTCCCCAGCATGCGATCGATCAAAGTGCTGGGAAAGAAAGTGACGGGCTGGCAGGTCCTCCCGTCCGATGCGGAGGATTTCGAGGTAGCTGCGTTGCGGGCCTGCGAACTCGTTCTCGCAGGGGATCCTCGAATCGGAAAGGTGCCGGGGGCCCGGCGTGCGAAGGCATCCATGAAGGCCGCGAAAAAGAGCGCGCGCTAGCCCGGACCCCCATCGCTCATTTTCTAGCGAGATTCGTAGGGAAGTTCTGATTAAGTCCCCCGGTGTCGTCCGTGCACCCCTGTGTACCCTGTGGTTAATGCCTTTTGCCGGCACTCAATCAGAGTTTCCCTAACGTGATTGCTCACGAAAGATGCGCGAAGTATCGGCGGGAAACTCGACCATCGTCATGCCCGCATTCCCGCGATCGAGATCTTCATCCTTGCCGAGAAATGCATAGCGCTGCCGCAGATCCTGCGAGTCCGTGTCGAAGATGCTCCAGTTTTCGCCCGGCACCACTTTGAGCACTTTCCCTTCACGCTGCCACGCGGCCAACTGTTCGCGGATCGCAGTGCGAATGGCCCCACCCTTCCCCGAGGATCCATAGCCGTGAATCATCTTCACCACCGGCCCACTCGCGCCGCGCGGCGCATACAACGACTCCAGCAATCGCCGCTTCGCCTGCTCGACCGTCGGCATCCCCGCCTTAAGGTTCAGAACGATCAGTTTTGTTTGTGAAGGCGCGCCCACGACTTGTATTCTACGAGCCGCGATGCTCGTGTCGGGCGGACACTCTTGTCCGCCAGCCGAGCGCAGCTCGGCAGCTGCCCAGTGGTCGCAAACCCATGATTCGCTCTAGCGCCCATGCCGGATAACCCAGCCAACCCGATCCCGAATGGAGTGCGAGCCATAGCCGCCCTGTTCGCTCTCTGCGCGCTTTATCTAGCTGTCACCGGCAGTCTGATGCTGGTTCGTCCAGGAACGGTATCGATGTCGGCAGGCGCGCCGTTGTTATTTGGGCTGGAATTAGCAGGGCCGTACATGTTCCTACTCGTGGCCGTCGCAGGAGCCGGAGTCGCGTGGGGCCTCATGGAACTCAATAACATCGTCCGCCACGCAGCGACGCTGATCGCCATCACAGGAATCGTAATGCTCCTCCCGTCAGTGTCAGCCGCAACCGTCATCGCTCAGCCCAAAGCGCTAGCCTTCGGCGGGCTGGGAATTATTGTGCGAGTGATAGTGGCGTGGTATTTATCGCGCGGAGAAGTGGCGGACGCGTTTCGCCGCTCCGCATAAATAGGCCGCGGAGAAAACTCGTTCTTGGTTTTAAAGGGGGTGGCTTCATAGATTTTTGTTCTTGTTTTTGGGTGGCGCAGCGGTTCACCGCTGCGTTACTGGCTTATTCTCAGCGACGGCTTTAGCCGCTGAGGGTGGCGCGCACCAGAGGTTTTTCAGCAATTCTGTAATACCGCCCTCGAACAATTACCCCAGCCCTCTCAGCCGGCTCTTCAGTTCGTCCGGATGCACCGCAAATTCGATGGCTTCCTCCCGCTCCAGGTGCCCGCCTTTCACAAGCCGTGCCAGCGACTCCTCCAGGGTGATCGATCCCTTCCCCTTGGTCATCGTGATTTCCTGGTTCAGGTGTTGCAGCGCGTTGTGGCGGATGTGCTGCCGCGACCCGTATCCAATCATCAGCAGCTCAACCGCCGGAACGCGCCCGCCCTTGCGGCTCGGCAACAGTATCTGCGTCAAGACCGCGGAGATCGCCATCGCCAGTTCCTGTCGAATCGTGCTCTGCCGTTCCACCGGGAACGAATCGGAGATGCGCGAGACAGCAGATGCCACGTCGGTAGTGTGCAACGTGGAGAGCACCAGATGCCCAGTCTCGGCAGCCGAAACCGCAATAGCCATGCTCTCCGGATCGCGCATCTCGCCGACCACGAGCACGTCCGGCGCCTGCCGCAGTGCCGCCCGCAGAGCCGTGGGAAAGTCGGGCGCGTCGCTTCCGACCTCGACTTGCTCGATCACGCTACGCATGTGCGCATGCTCGTATTCGACAGGATCTTCGATGGTCACGATGTGGCGCGCATCGCGCTGGTTGATCTCGTTGACCAACGCTGCCAGGGTAGTGGATTTCCCTGCGCCCGCCGCACCTCCGATCAACACCAGCCCGCGTCGCAGCCCCGCCAGATTGCCGACCTCGACGGGAAGTCCCAGTTCGCCGAGCGATGGAACCTTCATCGGCAGCGCGCGGATCGTGGCCGCGGCGTGGCCGCGCTCGCGATGCAAGTTAATGCGGAATCGTCCCAGGCCGGCAATTCGATAAGAAGAATCGGCGATCTGCACGGCGCCATACTGTCCGGCCGCGACCGGCGTCAGAGTCGGCTGGACCAGAGATTCGATTTCCAAGCCATCCAGCGGATCGTCTCCAATCTTCTCGACCTCTCCGTTCTTGCGAATCGAAGCCGCAACTCCGTGAACCAGCAGCAGGTCACTGCCCCCGCGCCGGAGCAATTCCGCCAGAAAATCATGCAGCTTCGTGTCCTCAGCCAATGCAGTCGTCCCTCCGGGCAGATTTGCCCGTAGCTAATCGTACCCGAGAGAGATTCTTGCGTCAGGAAACAATCACGTAGGGACGGCCGCCCTCGGCCGTCCAGCCGAGCAAAGCTCGGCAAGGTTTCCGCCGCCTCACCACACAAGCATTACTTCTTCGCCCGCGCCACTTTCTCCCCCACCCGCTCGCTAACCTTGAAAGTCATCTTGCCCGCCTTCTTATCAGCGTCCACGACCACATGGTCCCCATGCAGCACCTCGCCGTCCAGAATCTTCAGCGCCAGCGGATCCTGCACCAGCTTCTGAATCGCCCGCTTCAGCGGGCGCGCTCCAAAGTTCGGATCGTAGCCTTCGGTGAAGAGCAACTCCTTGGCGGCGTCGGTCAGCTCCAGAGAAATCTTGCGGTCGGCAAGCAGTCGGCGCAAATCTTCCAGCCGCAGCTCGACGATCTTGACCAACTGTTCCTTGCCGAGCGGATGGAAGATGATAATGTCGTCCACGCGATTCAGAAACTCGGGCTTGAAATGCCCGTGCAGCGCCTCCATCACCTGCTTCGAGGCGTCTTCGAACTCCTCAGAACTCATCTCCGGGGCCCCCGCCGCGCCTGCTTTTGGCGCGGTGGGGTGGAGGTACGCCGAGCCCAGGTTCGAGGTCATGATGATGACCGTATTCTTGAAGTCCACATGGCGCCCCTTGCCGTCGGTAAGGCGCCCGTCATCCATGATCTGCAGCAGGATGTTGAACACGTCGGGGTGCGCTTTTTCGATTTCGTCGAAGAGCACGACCGCGTAAGGATGCCGCCGCACCTGCTCCGTGAGCTGTCCGCCCTCTTCGTAGCCAACGTATCCCGGAGGCGCGCCGATCAGACGCGACACGGCATGCTTCTCCATGTATTCGGACATGTCGATGCGCACCATGGCGCGCTCGTCGTCAAAAAGAAACTCAGCCAGCGCGCGCGCCAGTTCAGTTTTGCCGACGCCGGTCGGCCCCAGGAAAATAAAAGACCCGATCGGTCGCTTGGGATCGCTCAACCCGGCGCGCGAACGGCGGATGGCGTTGGCCACACGTTCGAGCGCTGCATCCTGTCCGATAACGCGCAGCCGCAGCCGGTCTTCCATGTTGATGAGCTTCTTCACCTCGCCCTCGAGCATTTTGGAAACCGGAATCCCAGTCCACTTGGAGACAATGCGGGCAACGTCTTCCTCATCGACTTCTTCTTTCAACATGCGATGCCCGGCCTTGCCGTCGATCTGCGTGGTGACTTTCTTCAGTTCTTCTTCAGTGTTGCGGATAAGCCCGTAGCGGATCTGCGCCACGCGCTCCAGATTTCCTTTGCGCTCCTCGGCCGCTTCTTCGATCTTGAGCTGCTCCAGTTTCTCTTTCAGGGAGCGGGCTCTCGCAATGACATCCTTTTCCTGTTTCCACTTGGCTTTAAGAGCATTGGATTGTTCGCGAATGCCCGCCAGTTCTTTCTCGACGTGGGCAAGGCGCTCTTTCGAGTTAGCGTCATCTTCTTTCTTCAGCGCCTGCTTTTCGATTTCGAGTTGCGTGGCCCGCCGTTCGAGCTGATCGATTTCCGTGGGCATGGAGTCGATCTGGATGCGCAGCGAACTGGCCGCCTCGTCGATCAGGTCAATCGCTTTGTCGGGCAGGAAGCGGTCGGAAATATAGCGATGCGAGAGCGTCGCCGCCGCCACAATGGCCGAGTCTTTGATGCGCACGCCGTGATGCACTTCGTACTTTTCCTTCAGCCCGCGCAAGATCGCAATCGTGTCTTCGACATTCGGCTCGCCCACGAACACGATCTGGAAGCGGCGTTCGAGCGCGGCGTCTTTCTCGATGTACTTGCGATATTCGTTGAGCGTGGTCGCGCCGATCGCGCGCAGCTCTCCGCGAGCCAGCGCCGGCTTCAGCATGTTCGAGGCGTCGATCGCGCCCTCGGCGGCGCCGGCCCCGACCAGCGTGTGCAACTCGTCGATGAAAAGGATGATCTTGCCCTGCGAGTCTTCGATTTCCTTCAGCACAGCCTTGAGGCGGTCTTCGAATTCGCCGCGATACTTCGCGCCGGCGAGCATTGCTCCCAAATCGAGCGCCACGACGCGCTTGTTCTTGAGCGCTTCCGGCACGTCGCCCGAAATGATGCGCTGCGCCAGGCCTTCGACGATGGCGGTCTTGCCCACGCCCGGCTCGCCGATCAGCACCGGATTATTTTTCGTGCGCCGCGAAAGCACCTGCACGACCCGGCGAATTTCTTCGTCGCGGCCGATCACGGGATCGAGTTTGCCGCGTCGCGCCTGCTCGTTCAGGTCCCGCGCATAGCGCTCAAGCGCCTGATATTTGGCTTCCGGATTCTGATCAGTGATGCGCTGCGATCCTCGAACGGCGGTGAGCGCCTTCAGGATCGCGTCGTGCGTTGCGCCGTGACGCGCCAGCAACTCCTGCGCCGCATCGCGCTTCAGACTGGTCAGCGCCAGCAGCATGTGCTCAGTCGAAACGTATTCGTCCTTGAAGGTGTCGGCTTCCTTGAAAGACTTCTCCAGCAACTGGGTAACCTGCGACGACATGGCCGGTTGCTGCGCGCCGCCGCTGCCCGAAACTTTCGGCAGCTTCTCAATTTCTTTGTAGACGTCGCTCAGCACCGCCTGGGGCCCGATGCCGATTTTTTCGAGCACCGGCGCAACGATGCCTTCTTTATCTTCGACTAACGCGGCGAGCAGATGGAGCGGAGCAAGTTCCGGATTGCCGTGCTCGGACGCGAGTTCGTTCGCGCGCTGGATGGCTTCTTGCGCTTTTACGGTGAATTTATCCCAACGGATGGCCATGGGGTTCGCTCCCGAGCTCTAATCCCGAGCTCTAGAATTTGTGATGCGGTTTTCGATTTTCAAATTGCCAATGATTGCCAATCACAAATGAAACGGGAGGCGTTCGTTCTCGCCTCCCGCTGAGTTTACAGCTACGAGCATCGCTTATGCCGCTTTGACGCCCTTCGGCTCTTTGCCTTCGAGCGTCTTCTGGCTGCCGGGCTTCTCACCGCCAACGTTTACCTTGATCTGCTTCGGCTTGGCTTCGGCCTTCTTGGCCAGCTTGATCTTCAGCACGCCCTTGTCATAGTCGGCCTGAACGCTGTCCTGGTTGACTGTGTTGGGGAGAGTGAAGGTGCGGGTGAAGCTGCCATACTGGCGCTCCACGCGGCGATAGTTCTCTTCTTTCTCTTCCTTCTCGAACTTGCGCTCGCCGTGCACGGTCAGCGTGTTGTTTTCGATGCGGACGTCGATGTCCTTCTCGTCAATTCCGGGCACTTCAATCTTCAAGGTGACGTTGTGCTCGTCTTCATAGACATCCACCGGCGGAGCAAATGCGGTCGAGGTCAGAGATTCATCCTGCCCTTCCGGCCCACGGGGGAACAAACGGTTCATGCGGTCCTGCAGGGTTGCGAACTCACGGAACGGATCCCAACGGGTAATCATGGTCATAGCTTAACTCCTCCTACTTGAAGTTCATTCGGGGAGCTTTCGGAAGCTCCCGGGTTGTTAATTAGTGTAATCAAATCATAAAATCTTAGCCTGTTATTGTCAAGTGCATTATCAGTTTTATTTTTCAATTGCTTACGCTCAATATCAGGCACTGGAGGTAGCTCGTCTCAGGCACATTCAGCAGCATTGGATGATCCTTCGAGGCTCCCCGGTTCTCCACCAGGCGCAGGGATTTATGGGCGTCTCGCGCCGCGTCCGCCACCACCCCCAGGAACTCCGAAGCGCCGACGTGGAACGAGCAGGAGCAGGTGACCAGAATCCCTCCCACCCGCAGCATTTTCATGGCTCGCAGATTGAGCTCTTTGTAGCCACCCAGGGCTTTTTCCAGGTCGTGCTTGGTCTTGGCAAACGCCGGCGGATCGAGCACGATGGTGTCATAGCGCCGGTTCGCCGCGGCGTATTCCCTTAAGAGGTCGAAGGCGTTTCCCTCGATCCACTCCAACTCGCGGCAGTTCAGAAGCGCGTTCTTTTCCGCCATCTCGAGCGCCGGACGCGAACTGTCGACGCCGGTGACGCTCCCACACTTCGCTGCCAGATGCAGCGCAAATCCGCCCTGATAGCAAAAGGCGTCGAGCGCCTCTCCGTGCGCGTATTCGGCCGCCGCCGCATAGTTTTCCCGCTGATCGAGAAAGCCGCCGGTCTTCTGGCCCTCGAAGCCGTCGTAGTGGAAGCGAACGGCGGCGCTTTCCTCGCCGCTCGTCATCCCGCCGTTCATCGTCGCGCCGTTCATATTCCCGCCGTTCATGTGCCCGCCGTTCATGTGAATGACGGTCGAGCTCTTCTCCCCCCAAAGCAGCCGGGACGAGAGCGCCGGCAATTGCTCAAGTTCTCGAATGCGTCCATCGACGCGCTCCACAATCCCCGCCGGTTGCAGTTCTTCGCGCAGCGTTTGCAGGACGGCTTCGCGTACCGGTGCCGCGTCCATGGCCTGGGTCAGGATTTGCAGTGTGACCACGTCGTTATAGCGATCGACGATGAGGCCGGGCAGAAAATCGGCTTCGCTGAAGACGATCCGGTAGGCGTCGGTATTTCGCACCAGTCCTTTCCGGTAGGCGATGGCGGCGCGAATGCGCTCCGCGACCAAAGCAGGCAGATCGGCCACCGAACCATGAGAGATCATGCGGATCGCGATCTGCGACGAAGAACTGTAGAGCGCAGTTCCGAGGAATTTCCCCCGCGAATCGAGCACGCGCACCACGGCGCCCGGAAGCACATCCTTTTCTTCGGTAAGATCCGAGCGATAGACCCAAGGGTGCCGCGCTTGCAGGCGGGCGACTCCCCGGACGGAGAGTTTTACAGAAGGCTCCTCGCGCTTGGCGGAGACGGTAAGTTTCTTCGGCATGGACAAATGCTATACCGAAGCCTTCGCATTTCGGATGTGTGGGGTCTGCCAAAACTTAGGTTGGCTTGCGTTTCTTCGTCTTCGACCGCTTCCTCCACAATTCAAGATTGGTCGAAGTGACGTAGTGTTTTACCAAGCCCGGCTTGAACGCCCTCAACTCATGTTCTACGCAGTGTCCCGTGCGGGGATACACACTCGTAAAATACAGTGCAGAACCATCCCACTTGACATTTGAGATCGCAAGTTTCGTTCCATCGCCCTCGTCGATGCCGCTCACTGCGAATCGTCCACCCACGACAGCGATTTCATAAACTACAGAGGTTTCCGATATCGGATATCGGAATGGCCAGTGAGCGTGCCGGTGGGATTGTTGGGTGTGCAGACGTAAAACACGCCCGCATCGGGAGCCGCGGCCAACATCGCTTTCACATCGTGCGCGTAGCTTTTCGTCAGCGGAACTTTCACCACCTTCGCACCGCCGGCGTGGGCGGCGATCATTCCAGCTTCGTATCCGGGATCGGCCGTCACATAGCTGCGCTGCGGCGAGGTGAAAACGGCGACCGCGTGATGCAGAGGCTCGCTCGATCCGGGATAGACGCGAAGCTGTTCCGGCTTGAGCCCTTCAATTTCCGCCAGCGTCTTCACCAGCTCGTCCTTCAGCCAGAACGAATAGCGCCCGCCCTGCGGGAGGATGGCGGCCAGCGCCTCGCGCGCCGAAGCAGCCGGCCCGAGCGGGTTTTCGTTGGCGTCAATCCTGACCCCATCCATCGGCAAGCTCGCGCGCGCGGCCTGCGCGAGCATCGGCTCGGTGACGATGCGCAATGCCAGAGCGGCCGAGGCGGCGGCAGACAGGCTGAGAAACGAGCGTCGGGATGCGGAAGGAAGGTCGAGACGGTGAGCCATCATTCACCTCGTGGGCGCAATCTTACCGCAGAATCGGCCTCGGATTCGACGGCAAATTATGACCCGCAAATTGCGACCGGACGACGCAAAATGCGCCCCTCGATCTAGCCAGCGGCCGGTTGTCCGCCCGAGAGGTGAGATTCACTAATTTGCCAGTAACTGCCTCACGACAGCGACGTCGTCGTTGAGATCTTGACTCATGCGCGCGGCTTGGGACTGCGCCGCACGGGCCGCCTCGGCCTGTCCGCCGAGCTCGAGGGCCTGCGCCAGAAGCAGATAGCCCACCGGCGAGGGCAGCAGCTCGGCCGACCGTTCGTAATCCCTCGTAGCCTGCGCGATGTCGCCGGCCCTCTGCGCCAGCAAGCCGAGCCCGCGATAGGCTGACGAGTTCGCCGGCTGCTCCTTCAGAGCGGCCTCGAAGTCTTGTTGCGCGCTGCCATACTGTTTCAGTGAATAGTGCGCATATCCGCTATTGGCTCGCGCTGTGGCCAGCAAGGAAGGGGCCTTGGTGAGTTTAACAACTGTCGCATAGCCATCGAGAGCCGCCTGATACTTCCCGTGCATTTGCAGGTAAGTTGCAAGATTGAGCGCGGACAGCGGGTCGTCGGGCCGCAACCAGCGTGCCCGCAGAAGGTGCGGCAGGGCTTCCTCAACCCTGCCTTCGGTGATCAACGCAGTAGCCAGGTTATCTTCGGCCGTAAAGTTTGCGTCGGTGATTTGGAGCGTGTGGGCCCACAAGGTGACGTTGTCGCTCCAAAAACTCACCTGCCGATGAAGCGCAATTCCCAGTGTCAGCAGGATGGAGGCAGTCCCGGCCGCCGCCACTGCCGTCGGAATGTGCCAACGCTCGATGAGATCTGCCGCGCCCCAGCAGACGATTACGAAAATTCCCAGCAGTGGAATATAGGCGTAGCGGTCCGCCATGGCCTGAACGCCAATCGGAACCAATCCGGTCATCGGTACCAGCGTTCCCAGGAACCAAAACCAACCCACAAAGAGAAAAGCGCGCTGCCGAAAGATCACGACCAGCGTGGAGACGGCCACGATTGCAAGTACCGACAGCACGGCGGCGGGGATGCTAGTCGCAAACCCTGGATGCGGATACACGAGCGCCAGATTGACCGGCCAAAAAGCTTTCCCGACATATTTGACATACGCGATCGCCGCCGTTGCCAGACGTATCCAGAGCGGGAACTTCGCTCGGGTTACCTCCGTCTCCACCATATAGTTGAACGCCGCCCCTCCCGTCCTCATGGTGATGAGCGCGCTCGCAGCCGAGAGAGCAAACCAAGGCACCTTCTCCCAAATCAGTTTCCAGAAAGAGGGAGCATAAGCGGGTTCGACGACCGGCTCGCCTCCAACTTCGTGCGGCTGCGCGAGACGACGCAAGGGCCAGTAATCCAACAGCAAAAGAGCAAACGGAAACGTAATCACTTGCGCCTTGCACATCAGGCCCAACGCATAGGCAAGAGTGACGGCCAGGTATCGTCCGACACCCGGCCGGCGAGTGTACCAGCCATAGGCAGCCAGCGCGAGGAGAAAGAAAAACATGCTGAGGACGGTTTTGCGTTCCGAGATCCACGCCACCGACTCCACATTGATCGGGTGCAGAGCGAAAAGCGCGGCGACCCCCAGGCTGCGCCAAGCCAAGCCCGTAGCACTCTCCAGAATCAAAAACAGGAGCACCGCGTTAGCCGCATGGAGAAGCACATTGGTGGTGTGGTAACCCTCCGGGTTCAAGCCGAACATCTGGCAATCGAGAGCATACGAGAGCCAGGTGAGCGGGTGCCAGTCGAAAGCTTTAGGGGTGCGAAAAGCCCAAAGGGCGGTGTTCCAGGTGAGTCCGGCCCGAACCTGGGGATTGTCAGTAACGTAAACCTGGTCGTCGAAATTCAGGAAGGGAGCGCGAGTGACCGGGTTATAGAGTGCAATCGTCGCCAAAGCAAGCAGCAGACAAAAGATCACTCTCCGCTTTTGGGGGGATCGGAAAAGGTACGCTTCAGTTAGGGGTTGGCCGGACTTCTGCTCCGTGGAATCCATGAACCTCATTGCACCTTGGCTAACGGCAATAACAATGACGAGACGATAGCATGAACGAAACAACGGTCCCGCTTACAAAAGTACCCTCCGCAATCCAGATTTCCGCAACCTAGATTTCCCCTGACTATACCGGTCTCGACGTAGGTTGGCTGCGGCTCAGCGCGAAATTAGCTGGCAGCCGGTTGTTCCGCCGGAGAGGCGGCATGCTTGTGGCTGGCCTTGTGTTCGCGCCGGATGGCCAGCAGATCTTTATGCAGAAGATCGAGCGCATTTGAGGGTATCTCAGAACCCCAATCGTCGATTTCTTTTTCTTCCCAATGGCCGTTGAGCCGGAGGGCGGCGTCGGTCAGGTCCTCGGGAAACGCCAGGCGGTAATTGCCTTCGCGCAACAGCACACCGCCCACCTGGCGCCCAGTGTGCATTTCATAGATGCGGCGAGTCGAACTGCCGCCGTTGTTGATAAACACCAGCAGCACTTCGCCTTCCTCGGCGTAATCTGGACGGTAAAACCATGCCTGCGGCGCATCCGCTTTGGGGCGCGCCCGTTTTCTCCCGGTAACCGTCACCACCTCCTGCTCCGGCTTCACTTCGTTCGCGGGAATGTAGTAATAAATTCTCTGGCAGGAATCGCAGATCACGATCTTCTCGCCAATCCTGACTTCGTTGTAGATCTGCGGCCGCAGCATCACCTGGCAGCCCATGCATTTCTGGTCGCGGACTTCCGCCAGCCCGCTGCCGCGGAACTTCATCACCCGTTCATAGTGGCGAAGCAGATCTTCGGAAGTCGCCTGGCGCAGGACGTCGCGCTTGGCGTTCCAATCGCCCAGCTTCTTCTGGTCTTCCGCCGTGACTTTTCGCGCCTCTTCCTTTTCTTTTTCGATTTCGGCCGTCTCTGCTTTGAGCTCGGCTTCCGCCGCTTTGACTTCTTTTTCGCGCGTGTCGACGCTGACCATCACCTCCAGGATGCGGTCCTCGTTGAGCCGGATCTCCTCCTCGGCAAACTGGATCTCGTGCAGCAGCGCTTTGTACTGGTCGTTGGTTTTAACGTCGAGGGACTGGTCGCGATACTTGGAAATCTTGCCTTGCAGATCCTTGATATTGGCTTCGAACTTCTTGCGGTTGGCCTCGTCGCCCTTGGCTGCAACCCGAACCTTTTCCAGGTGGGCCTTGGTTCCAGCCAGCTTTTGCTCAATCACTGCCGTGCGTTTCGGCAGCGCCGCGACTTCGTCCTGCAGGCGCCGGATTTCCTTATCCGCAATCTGCAGCTCGAGTAATTTGTCGATGTCAGGAAGCATCGGTTCGATGAGTCACAGAAATGATTTTAGCATGTGTGGGGCCGCGGCTCAGCCCCGTCCCGGCGGGGCGAGCCTCGCCATCCCACAACCCCGCCGGCGGTGCTTTATGGTAGCCTGCGAAGTTTGGTCCGGATCGCAAAGAACCGCACGGAGGCCAGCTTTGAAGCTGAACATTTTTGCCCTTTTCCTTTTCCTCATGTTCATGATGTTTACCCTCGCCACTCCCGCACGGTGCCAGCCGCACAACGCCACAAACATCGTCGTCGAGCGCGTCGGTGATACTGCATTTGTTCAACTGCGCGCGCCTAGCTTCCAGGCCCTTTCGCCCCGGGAGCAGGCTTTGGCGTACTGGCTGACGCAAGCTTCGATTGCCATCGACCCTATTATTTACGATCAGTTATCCGCCTACGGTCTGCAACAGAAACGTCTGCTCGAGGAAATCATGACGCGTCCCAAGGGCATCGACCCGGCCGTGATGGCGAAGATCGCCGAATTTGCGAAACTTTTCTGGGCCAACCGCGGCAATCACAACGAGACGACGTCGCAGAAATTTTTACCCTCCTTTACTTTTGAGCAGTTGGAAAAGGCCGCCCTGATCGCGCAGCAAAATGGAGCCTTTCGGGCGCCCTACGCCGATCTCCCGCCGTTGACTAAATCAGCCGACCTGACGCGTGAGCTGGAGTCATTGCGAGCTTCGCTTTTTGACCCCGCGTTTGAGCCCATGATCACTGCCAAGAGTCCGGTGGGAGGAAAAGACACGATCCAGGCCAGTTCGAACACTTTTTATCCGGGCTTGCGCCTGGACGATCTGAAGGGATTTCAAGAAAAGTACCCGCTGAACTCGCGGGTGGCTAAAGCCGCGGACGGCAAACTTACCGAACTCGTCTACCGCGCCGGCACGCCCGACGGCAAGATCCCTCCCGGCCTCTATGCAACATTCCTGAAGAAGGCCGTCGCATGCTTCCAGAAAGCGCGCGGCTACGCTGAGCCCGGGCAGGCCGAAGCGATTGGCCATCTCATCCGCTTCTACCAGACCGGCGAATACGCGGACTGGGTGGCGTTCGGCACCGCCTGGGTGCAGAACGATGCCACCGTGGACTTTGACAACGGCTTCATCGAGATCTATCGCGACGCGCGCGGCGCCAAAGGAAGCTCGCAGAGTTTTGTCACCGTCACCGACAAGCCCGTCACCACCGCCATGAAAGAACTGGCGGAAGATGCCGCCTATTTCGAACAGCAGGCTCCCTGGGAAGCGAAGTACAAGCTCACCTCGTTCAAACTTCCGGTAGTGAAAGCAGTCGAAACCCTGATCGAATCTGGCGATTTCGCTGTAACCACGATTGGCGACAATCTGCCGGACGAAAACGAAATCCACGAGAAGTACGGCTCGAAGAATTTTCTTTTCACGGGGAGCAAACGCGCCCTGGACGAAGCGACCGGCAAGTCGGCGATCGCAGAGTTCGCCGCCGGCCCCGCCGAGATCGAGCGCAACGCAAAGTACGGCACGGAAGCTGAGGACTTGATGACAGCATTGCACGAGGTCATCGGCCACGGCTCGGGCAAGCTGAGCGAACGCGTCAGCGGCGGAGCTCAACCCTTCCTGAAAGAATATTTCTCCACGCTCGAAGAAGGCCGCGCCGATCTGATGGCGCTGTGGAACGCCTGGGATCCCAAACTGAAAGAACTGGGCCTCATCTCAAACCAGGAAGAAGTGGCCAAGGCCATGTATGACAGCGCGGCTCTTGTTGCCTTGACCCAACTGCGTCGCATTCCCCGCGGCGACACGATTGAAGAAGACCACGCGCGCGACCGGCAGCTGATCGCCCACTACATCGCCGACAAGGTTCCCGGCTCGATCGAACAGTTCACGCACGGCGGCAAGACCTACGTTCGTGTGGCCGATTATCAAAAGATGCGCCAGGGGGTTGGCATGCTTCTCGCCGAACTCATGCGCATCAAGGCGGAGGGCGACTACGGCGCCATCAAGGCGCTGGTTGGCAAATACGGAGTCCACTTCGATCCTGCGCTGCGCGATCAGGTGCTCGCGCGTTATCAGAAACTAAATCTGCCGACATATTTTGCCGGCATCAATTCTCACCTGACGGCCAGCTTTGGCAAGAATGGGGAAGTGGACAAGGTCGAGATTCATTATTGGGACGACCCCGCCGCGCAGTACGTGAACTATGGCGCAATGTACGACGAGGGTATCCACCATGGACCGAAGAAGTGAGAGTGAGGAGTGACGCATGACAACTGGCTGGTAGCGACAGTTTATCCTGCTCACACTGCCGTCCTCTCCCACCGCCAAAAAGAAATGAGCCGGAGTAAATGCGCTGCGGCAGCCGCCTGCGCTACACGGTGTTCGTTTCTGGGCGGGTCATACTCCGAGTGAAGCGATCTAGCGAGAACCCTGAAATGTCGATCTGCGGCTCTCGCCGGAGGATAGCGTCGGCGAGCAGTTCTCCGACCACTGGCCCGTGCATGAACCCGTGGCCGCTGAAGCCGGTGGCTAGAAAGAATCCCGGTAGCTGGGGAGCTTCACCAAGAATCGGATTCGCATCCGGCGTGACCTCGTAGAGACCCGCCCAAGCGCGCCGAATGGACGCCTTGGCCAGCGGCGGATATCGCCGAACCCCCACGTCCGTGACTCGGTCCAGGAACCCCCAATCTACCGCATCACGGAACGAAGACGGCTCGTCGGGATCGCCCATCCCCATCAGCACGCCCTCGCCTTCGCGGTGGAAGTAAAACGAAGTGTCGAAATCGATCACCATGAGCCGGTTCTGCGGAACTTCTGGAAACCCATGTGTGATGAATACGTGTCTTCGATATGGGCGGACAGGCACCGGAACACCGGCCATTTCGCCGATGGCTGCCGACCACGGTCCAGCCGCATTGACGACCATGGACGTTGCAATTTGCTCGATGGGAGTACAAACGGCGGTGATGCCCGAACCTTCTTTTTTGATCTCGACTACTTCGGTTTGCAACTCAATTTGCGCGCCCAACTCCCGTGCTTTGCGGGCATAGCCCAAGGTGACGCCGTGAGGATCGGCGACCCCGTCTTCGCGGCAATAGGAACCCGCGAGCACATCGTCAAGATTGACGTGTGACACTAACCCGGCGAGAGCTGCACCTGCCAGTATTTCGGTGGGCACACCCAGCGCGTTTTGGACCGCCGCGCTCTCCCGAAAGTCCCGTAGCGATTCTTCCTTCGTGATGAGGAATAGATACCCATCTTGATGCAGGTTAATCTCGCAGTCCAGTTCGTCGGCAAAGGCCTTCATCTTAAGAATACTGGCAATCGATAATTGCACGTTTAACGGATTCGAGAATTGATGCCGGATGCCACCGCTGCAACGGCCGGTTGAGCCGCTCGCCAGCCGCGGTTCTCGTTCGAGCAGTAGGACATGCACTTTCTGTTTGGCAAGATGGTAGGCAATACTGCACCCCATCACACCGCCTCCGATGACAACAACGTCTGCCGATCTCATTTTGCTCTCACTTGGCACTGCGATTTTTGTAGAGTAACTCGAGCCCGCGAAAGCCATCTTCGAGTCCAGCCAGAAGTTCTTTCGGGTCGAGATACTTCTCCACCTCCGCCTCGCTGAGAGTCATCACTTGGCGAGTACCTTTCTTGATTTCGAAAGCGGCTCTGCCTGGTTGTTTTCCGGCATCGCTCATCTAGGTTGAGTTTAGGGATCTGCTTCGGTGCAAAACGCAAGAAGGCCCCACACCAATCGTTCGAATAGCACAGCCACTGCCAGTGACACAAGAATTCTAATCCCCAATACCAACTGTGGTTCAGCAAATCTCAGTCAAGGTTATCGGGCATACCGCGATGTGTTCGGGAAGTTTTGCCTTGGCTAGTGTCCGAGCAGGCAGCCTCAGTTTTCCCCCGCCATAGGATGCACCGCTTCATCCGCATGTGGCACCAGTTGCTCATAGGTAGCCCTCGGCACGTGCGAATCCCAGTAGCCCGCGGTCTTCGCAAATCCAACCACGCCGAAGAACAGCACCGCAATCCCCGCCGCCATGGCCCATGCCGGCAGCGTCGCGGGCCGGGGCGCGAGCGCGCGAATCTTCGGCAGGGGCAAGCTGGGCAGGGTCAGGCTGGGCAGCGACAGCCAGAGCGTATCTTTTGCCGGACACACCGCGACACATTCGAGGCACCCCGTGCATTCCGCCGATTTGATCGTCACCAGCTTGTCGACGGGCAGTGCCGAAGGACATGCCTTGAAGCATTTCGCGCAATCAATGCAAGTCTCCGGATTGCGCCGAATGCGCGCCGGGCTCAAGAACGAAGCGATCCCCAGCAGCGCTCCGTACGGGCACAGGTAGCGGCACCAGAAATTCTGAATAAACAGCGACGCCACCGCCAGCACGCCCAGCGTGATCGCTCCCGTTTGACCAATGTGTCGGAACAAGTTCAGCATTTTTACGTCGGCGATCACGCCGTAAGGACTGTTCATAAAAGCGCCGAGTTCATCCGCCGCCATCGAAGTGACAGCCCACACGAAGAAGCCAAGCAGCAGATACTTCAGCCCACGCAGCCCGATATCGATCCAGCGTGGCAGGAAAAAGCTGCGCCGCAAGAGTTTTTGCCCCGCGCGCCACAAGTATTCCGAGAGCGTTCCCACCGGGCACAGCCAGCTGCAGAATGCCTTGCGCAACAGAAACGACATGGCCAGAAACGCAATCAGCAGAAACATGCCCGCCGGATGCAGCGCCGGAACATGATGAGTTAGCGCGAAGTACCTGAGGTTCATCAGGCCGGCGATCGGCAGCCAGCCCTCGACCCCAGCCGGGCGCTGCAAGGAGGTTGGTGCACCGCCCGGCTCAAATTGACGAACCCAGAGGTAGAAGATGCCGCCGATCCAGAGGTTCAGCAGCAGGAACCCGGCCTGGAAGCTGCGGCGCATGATCTGCGAGCGGTCGCGATCGGCGCGGCGGACAAGTTTCTTTCTTGCTTGGGCAGCCGGTTTCGGCCCCGGCTCACTCGGCGTAGGAAGCGGAATTGACGAAATCTCTATCGGGGGAATCGCCGAATGAATTTCGCTTTGAGTTTCGTTAAGAGCTTGCGCCGCCATGAGGACGTCCGTCCTTACTCTTTCAGCCTAGACGCCCTGTTACCGGAAGGATGTGACTTTTGTCACGTACATTTCTATTTTCTTCCCACTGCTTCCCGCTCGGAAACGCGGCCCAAGCCCACGCCTGACTTTCGTAACCTGCCCCAGTGTCACCGCCTGATGCAAAATTGATGAGAATGTCCTCCTTAGCCAGTGCGCAAAAAGGACAACGGGGCCCGCGCGTTAAGCTCCTCGGCTCTATTCTTTCCCTGGTCGTGCTCGAAAACGGGCGTCAGATCCGCGGCCGCATGAGTCAGCTCTCCGTCAACGGCGGGCTGCTCTCACTCGAACACCCGCTCGACGAAGGCATTCTGGTGACGGTCCTGTTTCACCTCGGCTGCACCAGCATCCGTTGCCGCGCGCACATGTTGTTCCCCATGTGGGCCACCCAAGGATGCCAACAGCCTTTCCGCTTTTTGGATCTGCCCGAGGCCAGCCGCGCCAGCCTGAACCGGGAATTGGCAAATTTAGTCCGAGCCGGCGCGCCCAAGGAAGACGAAGAGAGCGAGTAGCCCAGAAAACTGCCGCGAGCTGAGAGCGACGGGCGACGAGCCAAACGGATTTTGGGGTTAGCACGCAGCTCGCAGCCATCTCAATTTCCCGCTGCTGCCAAAATCTCTTCCAGCGAGTACTTCCGCAACTCCCCAATCCGCTCCAGCGTGATATCCGGCTTCGGATACTCGGCCACCAGCGCCGCATCCAGCGCGTAGTGTCCCTGGCGCGGAAACACCGTCGTGACCCGTGCGCCCCAATATTTCTTGATCGCGGCCAGAATACGCACCTTGTCGTCCACCATCACGTAGTGCGTCGCCGGATACTTGGCCTCCACATCGTCCAGTTCCTGTTCCTTATGGATATAGATCAAGACGTGCCCTTCGAAAATCTCATACAGGCCCGAGCGATCGACCTTGAGCGGCTGGAAAACCACATCGCCGTCGCTCAGGATCACTGGCCGCCCCATCCGCCGCGCGTGCCCCACCGCCTCGAGCGACTCCGGAAACAGCCGGTCCGCAAAGGGATAATTCACCATGAAGTGCGACACCGCCAGCAGCTTCTGTTCTCGCGGCTGCTCGATGCGATAACGCTGCAGCGCCCCCAGATAGTCGGCGTATCCGAGTTCCGTGCGCAACTGCTCGAAGATTTCCCAATAGCGCTGCTCGCTGGCCTTGCCCACTTTATTCGTCAGGTACCGCTTCAGATCCTCTGCCACGCGATCGTTGTCGAGCACAGTATTGTCCACGTCGAAGAAGAACACGGTGCTCGGGTTGGCATCGGCGCGATTCACACGATCTCCAGAGTGATGATCTTGAGAAAAAACAGCGGCCCTATCATGCCAGAAATCGTGGCCAACGTCGCCGCGTGCCAACGCCAAAATCTCGGTAGTGGCTGTCCAAATTCAGCCGCTACCTGACGTTACGCGCTTTTTGCGTCTGAGCCATCCCCGTGAGCGCGAGAGAAAAAGGAACAGGAAAGTTTCGTCCGCCACCGTAGCGGGCTAGTCTGTTCGAAGTAGCCCAATACCCGCCACGAACGGCTTGTGCGGGTCCCATCCCTTGTAGTAGAAAGGCTTGTACCAGCTAAGACGTCGGTTAACAATCCATAAATCAGCCGGGGCGGAGTATGTTGTCGCTCTGCCCCACCAAGCGGGCGAATCCGTTCTCGCCTTTTCCAGGAGCCGCCTTCCGTGGAACACATCGACCCAGCCGTCATTCATCGCTCCGACACCCGCTCCAGCCGGCCTTGTGAATTCTGCCGGGAGCTCGACCCGCAGTTCCCCCAACGCCACCCGCTCGACCAGATGGTGGCCAGCAGCCGCAAAGCCATTGCTTCCGCCCATTTGACCGAGGATGGCTACGTTCGCCACCGCATGCTCGAATTGCGCCGGATCGCTTCCCGCGAACCACTCACCGCGGCATAACTAGGGGACGCAGCAGACAAGAAGGAACACCAGCGCAACCCCGACTTCCCCTGTGCCCCCGGTGGTAATCGCCTTTCGATTTCCCGCTTGACACGACCCTCCCGATTTATGGATACTTATTCATTCGGTTGCATTTTTATTCATGTCGAAAACAGCGCGCCACAAAGCCATCCTCGATCTGCTCGACGAAGGGTCTGTCGAAAGCCAGGACTCTCTCCAGCATCGGCTTGAGCGCAAGGGCTTCGACGTCGGCCAGGCCACCCTCTCCCGCGATATCCACGAACTGAAACTCGTCAAAGGTCCCGAGGGCTATCGCCGCATTGACGCGAGCTCGGGCGCCGAAGGCGTTCTGCCCTCGGTCATGCATCTCGCGCGCCAGTTTGTGGTCGAAATCCGCCAGGCCCAGAACCTGCTGGTGGTGAAGACCACAGTGGGCAGCGCGCAGCCCGTCGCCGCCGCCCTCGACGCCTCGCGCTGGCCTGGCATCGTCGGCACCATCGCCGGCGACGACACCGTGCTCGTCATCGCTACCGACAAAAGGCAAGCGCAAGCCCTCGCCCGACGTATTCGCGAGCTGTCGTAAGCGGTTTGCCGGGGACAACCCCGCGAACCGCGCCAGATTTTTCCGGAAATGGAGTGTTTCGAAACGCAGATGAGAACCGATCCCATGGCACTGATGAACCTGCCGAAAGTGAACTCAACGAAGACGCACCCGTCCGGCCTGCTGCCCGAACCAGCCGCGCCCCGCGATCTCGTCTCCATCCAAGACCTCACCCCCGCCGAAATTCTCACGCTCTTCAGCCTCACCTCCATGCTCAAGCAGCGTCCCGCGGACTTCCGCGGCGTGCTCGCCGGCAAGCAGATGGTCATGTTCTTCGAGAAGCCCTCCCTGCGCACCCGCCTCACCTTCGAAGCCGGCATGGACAGCTTGGGCGGCAGCACCTTCTTCGTCGACCAGACGGCCAGCCGCCTCAATGCCCGCGAGTCTCTCTACGACATCGCCCACAACCTCGAACGCTGGATCGACCTCATCGTGCTGCGCACCTTCAGCCATGCGGTCGTCGAAGAGATGGCCACCTACGCTGACGTTCCGGTCATCAACGCCCTCAGCGAGCTCGAACATCCCTGCCAGGCGCTCGCCGACTTCTTCACCCTGCAGGAACATTTCGGAGATCTCTCGAAAATTCATTTCGCTTACGTTGGCGATGGCAACAACATGGCGCACTCCCTTCTTCTGGCGGGCGCCTCCGTCGGCGCGAAAGTTTCCATTGCCACGCCGCAGCGCTACGGCCTCAATCCCGTCATTGTCACCATGGCGAAGGCCATTGCCGACGAGACCAAGGCTTCCCTCCGCATCCTGACCGATCCGCGCAAAGCCGTTGCCGGAGCCGATGCCGTCTACACCGATGCCTGGGCCAGCATGGGACATGAACACGAAGCGGAAGAACGCGCGGCCATTTTCGCGCCGTACCAGGTGAATGCGGCGCTCATGCAACTCGCCAAGCCCAATGCGCTATTCATGCACTGTCTGCCCGCGCATCGCGGCTGTGAGGTGACCGACCAAGTCATCGACTCAGTCAACTCGGTCGTCTTCGATCAGGCGGAAAATCGTTTGCACATTCAGAAAGCCATTCTCGTATGGCTATTGGGCGGCGGCGTGGGCCGCTTCCCCGCTAGGAGCGCGCATGCCTGAAAAAATTGTTCTCGCCTACTCCGGTGGGCTCGATACCTCGATCATCATTCCCTGGCTCAAGGAAAATTATGCCTACGAAGTGATCGCCATGGTCGCCGACATAGGCCAGGGCGACGACCTGGAAGCGGTGGTGAAGAAGGCCTACAAAACCGGAGCCAGCAAGGTAGTGGTCGAAGATCTGCGCGAAGAGTTCCTGACGGATTACGTCTGGCCAGCGCTGAAAGCGGGCGCGGTATACGAAAACAAGTATCTGCTCGGCACCTCACTCGCTCGCCCCGTGATCGCGAAACATCAGGTTGAAGTCGCGCAGCGCGAAGGCGCCTCGGCCCTCAGCCACGGAAGCACCGGCAAAGGCAATGACCAGGTCCGCTTCGAGATGGCCTACCAGGCCCTCGCTCCCGAGCTGAAAGTTATTGTGCCGTGGCGCGAGTGGGACCTGAAATCACGCGAAGATTGTCTCGACTACGCCGAGAAGCGCGGTATTTCCGTGGCCGCCAGCCGCGAGAAGATCCACAGCCGCGATCGCAATCTCTGGCACGTCAGTCACGAGGGCGGAGAACTCGAAGACGCCGCCAACCCGCCGTTTCCAAGCACCTGGCAATGGACAAAATCCCCACAAGAGGCTCCCAATAAAGAAGAGCAGGTTGAAATCGGATTCGAAAAAGGCGTGCCCGTCTCCGTTGGCGGCCAGGCTCTCGATCCCGTATCGCTAGTCGAACTGCTGAACGAAATCGGAGGACGCAACGCCGTAGGCCGCATCGACTTGGTAGAGAACCGCTTCGTAGGCATCAAGTCGCGAGGCTGCTATGAAACTCCCGGAGGCACGCTGCTACTCGAAGCCCACGGCCAACTCGAAGCCCTCTGCCTCGATCGCGACCTGCTCCACTTCAAGCAGCACGTCGCGCTCAAGTATGCCGAACTCGTTTATTTCGGCCTGTGGTTCACCCCGCTGCGCGAAGCGCTCGACGCCTTCGTAGAAACCACGCAACAGAATCTGACGGGCTCGGTCACGTTCTCGCTCTACAAAGGCAACGTCAACCTGGTCAGCCGCAAGTCCGATTACTCGCTCTACCGCACCGACCTCTCCTCATTCACCATGGGCGACGGCTATGATCAGAAGGACGCCGAAGGCTTCATCCGCATCCTCGGATTGCCCTCGCGTTGCCGCGCCCAGACGCAGGCGAAAGCAAAGGCAGAGGTCGCGCAATGAACATGCGGCTTTTGGGCGCCGTGCTGCTTGTGACCGACTCGCTTGGGGGCGCCGTGCTGCTTGTGGGCGGCGTGCTTTTGGGTGGCGCAGCGCTTCAGCGCTGCGATAGAGGCATCGATTTAACCGGGGCTTTAGCCCCTGAGGTCGCGCCGTGAAGATGTGGTCCGGCCGCTTCTGGCAGCCGCTTGACCCCGAATTTGAAAAATGGCAGCGCTCGTTCCCCTACGATCAGCGGCTGTTGCCCTTCGAACTCGCGGCCAGCCGCGCCCACGCCAACGCTCTCGAACACGCCGGAGTGCTTTCTTCCGAAGAGCTTTCCGAAATCGTGAAGGCGCTCGAAGAAATCGGCCAGCGCGCCGAATCGTCTCCCGAGTTTCTCAACGATCCGGAAGCCGAAGACGTTCACCACTTCGTAGAAAAGCAACTTGCCGCGCTGATCGGCGCCACCGGCTACAAGTTGCACACCGGCCGCAGCCGCAACGAACAGATCGCAACCGATCTCCGCCTCTTCGTACGCCAAAACATCGATACTCTGCGAACCTTGATCGCCGATTGGATCGAGGCGATCCTCACGCGCGCCGAAGCTGCGGGCAGCGCAGCCATGCCAGCGTACACCCACCTGCAGCCGGCGGAGCCCGTCTTGGTAGCGCATTGGTTACTGGCCTACATAGAAATGTTTCTCCGCGACGCCTCCCGCCTCGCGGACTGCCGCAAGCGCGCCAACCTTTGTCCACTCGGATCGGGCGCCGTGGCCGGAGCCACGCTCACCCTCAATCGTCAAGCCATGGCCGCGGAGCTGGGTTTTGATGGCCCGACAGCGAACAGCATGGACGCCACCAGCGACCGCGACTTCGCCATCG
Organism: uncultured Acidobacteriaceae bacterium; assembly: GCA_963779995.1. Classification (GTDB taxonomy): domain Bacteria; phylum Acidobacteriota; class Terriglobia; order Terriglobales; family Acidobacteriaceae; genus Acidiflorens. Next base: position 207,976 of record CAVZZY010000013.1, read on the forward strand.
AATTCGTCGACGCGCTTTCCCTGCTCGCTCTCCACCTTAGCCGCTGGGCTGAAGAGATGATCTTGTTCTCCACGTCCGCGTACGGATTTGTAGAGTTACCCGAGCCCTACTCCACCGGCAGCAGCGCCATGCCCCAGAAAAAAAATCCCGACTTGCTCGAACTGGTGCGAGGCAAAGCGGCGCGCGTCATGGGTTGCGCCGCCGCGCTGCAAGCTTTAGTGAAGGGCCTGCCCCTCGCCTACAACAAAGACTTGCAGGAAACGCAGGAACCTCTGTTCGACGCCGCCGACACGGTCATCGGCATGTTGCCCCTCGTGACCGGATTTATGAACACCGTGGAATTCAACGAAGCCAGGATGAATCAGGCCGCAGTTTCAGGTTATATGAACGCCTGGGCCGCAGCCGCATACCTCGTCGAACGCGGAGTGCCCTCGCGCCTCGCCCACGAAGCGGTCGGCAAGGCCGTGCAGTTGGCCGTGGAGCGCGGATGCGATTTGCAAAAACTGCCCCTCGCCGACTTGCAAGCCATCCACTCCAGCTTTGACGCAGGTTTCCACTCCTGCCTTGGACTCACTGAGGTGCTCGGACTGCACGACATACCCGGAGGCACTGCGCCTCGTCACGTCAAGCGCGCCCTCCAGAACGCCCGTGACCGCGCCGCATCGCTGCGCACGCAAGAGCCGCTCGCCGCCCGCTAGCTATCACCAGCCACCCGAAAGGCTTATGACTCTATGCATCGCGATCTCCTGGGGGAATGAAAAGCGAAGCCATCGCGATTAGAATAGACTGAAATTTCATCCAAAGGCATCTGGCCTCCGTAACTTGGTCTCTGGCCCCCAGAGTGCCATAGTACAAGTGTGTTGGTCATCCAACCAAGACAGCCAAACGGAGACGAGGACATTCTTAGATGCGGAAACAAAGGGGCTTCTCACTGATCGAACTGCTGATCGTGGTCGCGATCATCTTGATCATCGCCGCGATTGCTATCCCGAACCTGCTGCGCGCGCGTATAGCGTCGAATGAGTCGTCCGCAGTGGCGTCGCTTCGCACCATCAACACGGCCATGATCTCCTACAACTCCAGCTACCCGTCGGTGGGCTTTGCGGCCAACCTGACCACTCTGACGGGCACCTGCACCGGCAGCGTATTGCCCACTTCGACTAACGCTTGCTTGATCGATACGACGCTGGCAGCGGGCACCAAGAGCGGTTACACCTTCAATGCGGCCGGCACGTCCAGCGGCTATGCTGCCTGGGCAAGCCCGTTGACTATAAACACTACGGGCGTGAACTCCTTCTGCTCAGTCTCGGATGCAGTGGTGCGCGAAATTCCCGGCACCGTGGTCAGCACCTGCGCCGGAACCGAGACCCCGCTGCAGTAAATAAGTTTGCATTTGGCAAAGTACCTGGGGGAGGGTACAAGCCGGAGAAAAGCAGAGGAGAAATCCTCTGCTTTCTTTATTGTGAGGCGTTTTCACCTATGCATCCGATCCTTCTTCTGCCCGCAATGCATCTAACCACCAAAAGAGTTTCGTAACGGAGTCGTGACCCTGATTCTTACCCGAGTTCTTTTCTTCGCGCTGTTTCTCTTAGCTGTCTACGCCGTCCAGCGATTCTGGTTTCTGCGCGCGTGGACGTCGATTGGCTCGTTCTCGAACGGCAACTGGCGCTTCGGGCTTCATGCTGCGCTGATCGCTCTGGCCGCAGTCCTGCTGGCTACGCTTCTCGATCCGCTGCTCGGTCACGGCGTCTCCCGGCTCAGCTTGGGCAGCTTCCACCTCGGCAAAGCACTTTCCACTTTTGCCCGCCTGTGGCTGGCTGCTTCGTTCTTTGGATTCCTGGCAGTCGAATCGGTGGGAGTGATCGAGTGGGTCACCAATGCCGCGGCCCGGCTTCGTCCCGGAGCGGTCGCCGATGGCTTCAGTCCCTCGCGCCGAACCTTTTTTCAATATGCCGCCGCTTTCGCTGGCGGCTTTCCGTTTCTTGCTGCCACCTACGGATTTGCCGCCGGCCGATTGCGTTACACCATCGAGCGCGTCGACGTGCCCGTGGCCAACCTTCCGCCCGCGCTGGATGGGCTGCGCATTGCTCAGCTTAGCGACATCCACATTGGCGACTACATGCCGCCTCGCGAAATCGCGCGCGCCGTCGATATGGCGAACGGCCTGCACCCTGACATTTCTTTTGTTACGGGAGACTTCATCTCGGGCGTTGGCGATCCACTGGACGTTTGCATCACCGAGTTGAGCCGGCTGCGCGCTCCGCTCGGTGTCTGGGGATGCAATGGCAATCACGAGATTTATGCGGGAGTGGAAGAGGACGCGGAACGGCTCTTCCGGGAAAAAAGAATGCGGCTGCTCCGCGCCGCGAGCGCGGTCGTCGAGCATAACGGAGCCCGCTTCAATCTTCTGGGTGTCGATTACCAGCGCGATCACATGACGCGCAGCGAGGGCGATCCTCCCGGGCCCATGTTGCAGGAAATCGAGCCTTTGATCCGGCGTGATATGCCCAACGTGTTGCTTTCGCACAATCCGAATTCGTTTCACCGCGCGGCCGAACTCGGCATCGAACTCAGCCTGGCCGGTCACACTCACGGGGGCCAGGTTAAGTTTGAGATCGTGGATCACAGCGTCAGTCCGGCTCGCTTGATCACGCCGTTCGTCGCCGGACTCTATCACCTGCCAATGCATGTCTCTGGCGCGCCCGCGAGCAACGGTCAACAGAAAGCAGCGCTTTATGTGAATCGCGGCCTCGGAACCCTCGGCTTCCCGGTGCGCATCGGCGTCCCGCCAGAGATCACGCTGCTGACCCTGCGGAGGGTCACCGCGAGAACAGGTACATCTGCGCTCCGAACAAGCGACGGTCGTGATTGATACCGTGCCCGCCGGGCCACTCCAATATCTGCGTTTCAGGTCCTAAAAAGTAATGCAATGGGGGCGAACGCCGCCAGAGGTTCTGTTGATCCCGGAAACTGAACGCGTCGATTCTCAGTCAGAATTGGCCTAAGAATGGCACCCTTAAAGCCGACTACGGCTGAACTCCTTTAATTCTGTAAATCGCGTACCATGTGCCTGCCATCAAGGCGCCGGAAAGCACGCGCATTAACGTGTGCATGGAAGCGAAGTAGCCAGCGTAACCGGCGGCCCCGACAACCTGAAAGAGCAACTGCCCAGCAGAACACGCGCGACGAAACTTAGGCAATGGCCGTCCGCACCAACTGCGCACGCTATCAAGCTGCTCCTTAATCTGGGTCGCCCGTTCGAAACGCTCCTCTAGGCTCACTTCACCGCGTTCCGCCTGGATTGTCCGCGAAGGCTGCAAGCGCGGCTCGAATCCGTTCTCCGTCATACCGATCATGGGGAACCTCCCGGAAGAAGAACCGAAACAAATACTTGCAAACCCAACTGTTTTGGAAAAGTTGCTGGCTCGCGATTTCACCAACCATCCCGTTCCCGGCAACGGGCAGCTATTGCAGCTTTGCGTACTCCGCTTTGGCTTCCTTCAGGATGGGGATGTCGGGGTCGGCGTTTTTCCAGAGGCTGAGGAATTCCTGATAGGCAGTCTTGGCTTTGGCGGTGTCGCCGGCAAGCGCGTACGCGCGACCGAGGCCGAGATGCGCGAGCGAGCCGAGAGGATAATTCAGAACAATTCCCCGGTGCTCGAGCAGTTTCCGGAATTCGCGAGCGGCCGCGTTGCCATCGTGTGCGGCGAGGTAGGCCTCTCCTCGCAAATACGCCGGGTAGATCGTGCCGACCTGGTACGGGGGAGGCTCACCGAGTTCATAGGGAGCAACGGCTTCGAGTGCCACCGCTGCCTCGGCCGGTTTGTGATCGGCCAGATCAATGGCAGCGCGCAGGGTTGGAAACCAATACAGCTTCAGCGTCGTATTGGTGGGATAGTCTTTCTCCAATCCTTCTGCGATCGCCTGAGCGCGCTTCAAATCGCCGGCTCGCGCCATGGCGAGAGCCGCCTGCACTTTCACGTCCCGCCCCGGAGCCAGCGCCAACGCCGCCGCGGCTTCACGCAACGCCTCTGCGGAATTGCCGAACTCCGCCTCCCGCAACGCACCATCCGCCTGCCATAAGCCGGCCGTCTCTTTGGAATCCGCGCGCACCGCTGAGTCCACCGCGCGGCGCGCAAAGTCTCGCGCCGCAGCAAGGCGTCCGTAATAGCCTTCCGTATCAGACTGGGCGGAAAGCAGCGGGTCTTCTTCGCCAGGCTTGCCCGCGCCCCAGGCGAGCTGTTGTGCCATCAGCGCGTCGTCGTTCTTCAGGAAGGCGATGAAGTAGCGGACCAGGTGAATGGTTTCGCCGTCCAGTTTTCGAGCTGCAGCTTCGTCGATAGCAGCCTGGGCAGCGTCGATGCGGTTGAAGGCCAGTTGGATCCCGGCCAGGTTGGTGTAGCCGGTGACCACTGAAGGATCGAGGCGGACGGCCTCCTGCACCTCGGGTAGCGCCTGATCATACTGGCCCAAAGAAGAATAGTTGGCGCCCAGGTTCCCGTGGGGCACCGAGTCTCGCGGATAGCTTTGCACCCAGAGCTGGTAGGTTTGCGCTTCCTTCTCCAGTTCTCCCGTAACGATGTAGTAATAGTTTGCGGAAATTCTTAGTTTCTCGCGCTCGCTTACCCGGTCCCGCAGATCGTATGCCTTCTTAAGATTCTCGGCGGCACGGCTGGGTTGAAGAAGGTTGGCATAGTCGAGCCCCAGCAGCGCGTACGCCATGGCGAAGTTCGGATCGAGTTCAATGGCGCGCCTGAAAAATGAGATTCCTTCGGCTGGGCCTTTCTCCCGGGCCACGCGCACGCCCATGCTGAACGCCTTCAGCGCCTCCAGGGAAGAAGTGGTTGCCTCAATCGGGACATCGAACTTCTGCACCGAGGCCAGCGATTCACCGAGTCGTGTGCGCATCAACGCCGCCACCTGGTCCAATGTTTTCAAAACGCTCTCTTTGGCGGGAGCCTCAGCCTGTTCTTTGGCCAGCGTGTCTCCAGTGTTGCAATTCACTGCCTCCAACCCAATGACATACTGCGTGCCCAGTCGCGAGATCGACCCTTTGAGTACCGCTTTCGTGCCGGTGCGAACGCAAATCTCGCGCGCCATGTCGGGCGTAACTTTATCGTTCGCGGCGCGGCCCATCAGCTGCAACGTCTCACCCACCCGCCGGTCCGACAGGATGTTGAGGAATGGAGATTGACCGAGATCAACGGCCAGCGCCTGTTTGAGCGCATCGTCGAAAACCGGGTCTCCAGTGGTGTTTTCGAAATCGGTCAGCACAATGGAGTCTTTCTCGGTGAGCGGGGCGGTCACAACGGGACGCGAGCGGTAGTAGTAAAGGCCCGCCCCAGCCAGCGCCAGCACGGCGACGACTGCAAGCACGGCAAACTTCCAGCGTCTCCCGCCGGTCGTTGCGGCGACGCTGCTTACCGAAACTCCCTGCGCAGAAACTCCAGTCGCAACCATCCGGCCCGATGATTGTGAGACGGCGGCGTTGGAAGGAGTTGATCCCGGCCGCGAGGTGGAAGTGGAAGCCGATGATGCCGAATCCTCGTGGCTGGCCGCTGCCGTACCCGACGCCGGCGCGCCCGATCGTTTCGATTCGAGGTCGCGCTTCAAGCGCTGCAGTTCCGCACGCATATCGGAAGCATGCTGATAGCGAAGGTCGCGATCTTTTTCCAGCGAGCGCGTGATGATGTCCTCGAGCTTGGGCGGAAGGTCGGGATTCAGCCGAATCGGAGGCGTCGGATCTTTCTGCAGAATTGCCTCAAACACCACCGCCGTCGCTTCCCCTCGGAACGGCAGCGTGCCCGTGGCCATTTCATAGAGAACGGTGCCGAGAGAAAACAGGTCGGTGCGGGCGTCGAGCGGCTTGCCGCGCGCCTGTTCCGGAGACATATAGGCGACCGTGCCAACCGTGGAACCCGGACTAGTGAGATGTTCAATGGCGCCGCCCGTTTGCGTGGCATCCAGTAGCGCGCTGCTAGCGCTCCCCGGGGCCAGTTTGGCAAGCCCGAAATCGAGGACCTTGGCGTGGCCGCGGTCGGTAACAAAGATGTTCGCAGGTTTGATGTCGCGGTGCACAATGCCCTTGGCGTGAGCGGCATCGAGCGCGTCGGCTACTTCGATCGCCAAATTGAGAATGGTGTGGATGTCCATCGGCCGATTGCCGATGGCGTGCTTCAGCGTATGGCCGTCGAGGTACTCCAGGACAATGAAGGCTCGGCCGCCCTCTTCGCCAATGTCATAAACCGTGCAGATGTTGGGATGATTGAGGGCCGAGGCGGCTTCGGCTTCACGCTGGAAGCGGCTTAGAGCTTGCGGGTCGGCGGCAACTTCATCCGGCAGAAACTTCAGCGCGACGAAGCGATGTAACCGAGTATCCTCGGCCTTGTAGACGACGCCCATACCGCCGCCGCCAAGTTTCTCGACAATGCGGTAATGGGAAATGATTTGCCTGTTCACTCGCGCAAAATCTTACGTCGGCGAAACGGGCAAGTCAACGAAAGCCGTGGAGTTGGCGCTATCACGAAAGGAGGTTTAGGCGAAGATGCTCCTGTGAGGACCGGGCTCCGCCCCGTCCAAGCCGAGCACAACTCCCGTTCTCCTGCCTGTGCGGGATCAATAGGCTCTCCGAGCGCGCTCCTGTAGCGCATCCTGCATTGGCTCCACCGCTGCTGTGTGCGATGCCGAACAGACCATCAACATTGGCATGTGATATTAGTGCTGCCGGGGAAGATGGGTCCCCGTGCGGCGGCTCGATTCACTACAATGGCGGGCTGCCAGCCCATAGACTCGCTGCTTAATGTTGTTCTCCGCGACTTAGCGTGACCAGGTTTATCGAGGCTGGGGATGTTCTATTCCATTTGGTTACTTGCCGCAGCGTTGGCCGGTTGGGCCGGTGGCAAGATCGCAGGGGACGACGGATTCGGGATCGGGGCCGACATTCTCCTCGGACTCACGGGTGCGTTCGCGGTTCGCTGGGCCCTTGAGAAGATCGGTGTTTCCCTGCAAGATGTGCACCTGCTTCTGTTCTCGATCTGGGCGGCAGCCGCACTCCCGGCTGCTGTGAGACTTGGGATCAGACGCCACCATCGGTCAAAGGCGCGATCCCGATTCCAAGGCGATTAGCCCATGGTGATAATGCTCGCACCCAGCTCCCATCATCACACGTGTGCGCGCACAGCACGCGGAGAAGTCCGACTATTCCCTCCTGGCTTCGAAGCTCTGTCTCGCAGAGAATCGAAGGGCGCCTTGCGATTTCCCGTTAGAGTGTTCAGAATTCCGCTTACGGATTACCGAGCTTGCTCTTAGGCCGTTGTTCGTTTCACTATTACTCTTACCTTGAACGACGGGGGTTGCCAGGGATGGGTAGGCGCCGCGAGCCGCGCAAAGAGATCCAGGCGCCAGTGCGCGTCTTCGGCACCGACAGCAGTGGCCAAGTCTTCTCCGAGAAAGCGGTTACGGTCAACATTAGCCAGCAGGGAATAGAGTTGAGCGGTGTTCAAGCCAAGCTCAACCTCGACGAGATCATCGGTTTGTCCTATGGCAAGAACCGAGTGCAAGTTCGCGTCAAGTGGGTGGGTGAACCCGGCACACCAAAAGCGGGTCACGTGGGCTTGCCCAACACTTCCCCGGAAAAGCCTCTCTGGGATTTTCCACTACCCTCTCCTGCACCCGACAATCACCAGCCACAAGTCGCTGAGCACCGGAAGCACCCCCGGTTCAAGTGCCATAATTCGGTGGAGGTTCATACCCAAGACGGAGCCTCCTTTTGGGCGACGATTTCAGATCTCAGCGTCAGCGGATGTTACGTTGAAATGTCGATCCCATTGCCGCCGGGAACCAAGCTGAAAGTGGGTATCTGGATTGGGGAAACCAAGTGCTGGGCAGATTGCGAGGTCGCCTACAGCGCAGCGGGACTCGGAACTGGCGTTATGTTCAACCGGATTTCCGAACCGGATCTCGAGCGAATCCGGCAGTTCCTCGGAACCCTTCCGCCCTTCAAAAGAAGAAGCTGACTTAATGAGCGATGACCTCTGTACAAGATCATCATAAGAGTGGGTTGGTGCTTCATCTTGTCCATCTCATGGAACCCCACTGGACACCACTCTACTTTCCGATGCAGAAGGTGCCGAAGATCAGGTTGAGGATGTCGCCGGTGGTGGTGGCGCCGGTGATTTCGTCGAGCGGCCGCAGCGCCGCGTACAAATCGAGCAGGAGCATCTCGTGAGGCACTCGAGCTGCGACGGCAGTGCTAGCCGCTTCGAGCGAGGTCAGCGAGTCGGTAACCAGCTTCTGATGGCGGACGCTGGTGAGAAAGCCGCTGTCCAGTTGGTTGCTGGCGTCTCCGGCAACGTGTTGCAGAATGGCGGCGCGCAGCACCGCAATGCCTTCACCGGTGAGCGCGGAAGTGGGGATGCGCTGCGGCAACACCCTGTAGCGCTCTCCCCGGTCTGGGCGGCCAAGACGTCCGTCCCCACGCGAACTCGGCAGGTCGGACTTGTTTTCCACGACGATTGCCGGCCGCCCTTCTACCTGCCTTAGTAACTCGCAGTCCTCTTCGGAGACCGCCTGGGTTCTGTCCATTACGACCAGAACTAAGTCGGCGTCGGCCAGCGCCTCCATCGACTTCTTGATCCCGATGCTTTCGGCTTCGTCGAGCGCGCGGCGGATGCCGGCCGTGTCCACCAGTTCCACAGGAATTCCACCAATGGCAACGGTTTCGCTCACTAGGTCGCGCGTGGTGCCGGGCTGGGCGGTGACGATAGCGCGCTCCCGTTCGACCAGCCGATTAAACAGGCTCGACTTGCCCACGTTAGGTCGGCCCACGATGGCGAGCGTCAGTCCCTGGTGGACGATCTTACCGTAGGTAAAACTCGAGGCAAGTTGCAGCAGCGGGCTCTTTACCTGAGCGATGCGATCGAGGATGGTGGCGTCCGGGGCAACAGAAACATCGTCCTCGGCAAAGTCGATGCCAGCCTCGAGCAGGGCGATCAGGTCAACTAACTTCTGCTTGATAGGCTTGAGGCGATTGGAGAGAGCGCCGTCGAGTTGCTGCGCGGCGACCTTGGCTTGCAACAGGGTTTGCGATTCGATCAGGTCGCGGACCGCTTCCGCTTGGGTCAGGTCGAGGCGTCCGTTGAGAAAAGCGCGCATAGTGAATTCACCCGGCTCGGCAAGACGGGCGCCGCCAGCCAGACAGAGTTCAACGATGTGGCGCAGCACGACCGGAGACCCGTGTGCCGAGATTTCAACGATATCGTCAGTGGTGTAGGAGTGAGGCTTGGCGAAGTAGGTCACGACAACCTCATCGATGCGGGCGGCAGTTGTGGAGGGTTCGATCAAATCGCAGCGCATCGCTCGGCCCGCTTCCACCTCACGCTTTAAGCGCAGCATGGGCGCGGCAATGGCTCGCGCGTCCGGTCCGGCCAGACGAACCACGCCGATGCCACCGCGGCCGGGCGGGGTGGCGATGGCGACTATGGTGTCGTCGAGATTCATTGGAAAGAAGTGGCCGGTGGATCTTGGTCAGGGTCATTGTAGCGAGCTTGGGCGTTTGCCGGGTAGGATGTGGCGACGGGAAAAAGGCTACACCCCCCATTCCCATGGAATTTGGACCCCAGGGGCCGGGGCTCGCGCGCTAGCGAGTGGGGCGAGAGCGCGAGGGGTGGGAACGCGCGGGGGAAACGGGTAATCATGAGGCAGTCAGTATACGAACTCCTTAACCCCATTAGTCATTCGTTAACAAAAGGGAGCGCCGGATCACTGAATGCGATGTTTATTCAGACTCGATGCCACGATGCATTTTGCGAGGCAAATGACAGATTCTCGTTGTTCATCATTTAACTCTGGCCAGAGTTCTTCGAGAGCACCGAAATCTGGGTATTCGCGCATCGGGGGTTTCTTGCCACGCTTCTTTTCCCATCTCTCGGCGTCAATTTGGCTCTGAAATTTGGCGTTATCCAATTCAAGTTTGGCGGCAATAATTGGGACTAGATCGTCCGATGGGAATGCGGTTCCATTGCGAAGTTTGCGTGCATGTTCAGGACTTCGCCCAATCTCATCAGCGAACCTCTTTAACGTCCATTTCCGCGCCCTTAGCTTGGCTCGAATTGTGCTTGAAAATTTCAATGATCACACTTATTGTGTGATGATCACATATTTTGTGTTATCATTAGCGCAACAAAATATGGGCTCTAGGAACCGGGCACCACAAGATTTTGTGCCCAAATTGCTAGCGCGCCGGGGTTTAAGAAAACAAATGGCCCATTGGAAGAATCCCTAGCCGATAGTGAGGGAATAATGCTGGAACAAACCTTCATTCACATCCCTGGGGTTGGCCGACAGACAGAGCGCGAGCTTTGGGCCAGTGGCATTCAGAGTTGGGATGATGCGGATAGTTTCGAGAAGCGGTTCGGCCACATTTCGACTCGTCTGCAACGAAAACTCGACGACTACATTCCGCGTTCGCGGGAAGCCGTAAAGCAGAAGGATGCGGCCTTCTTCGCGCGTCTTTCTGCGCTTGGGGAAGCCTGGAGACTATTTCCCGAATTTGCTCAGGATTGCGTTTACCTCGATATTGAGACCACCGGGCTTTCGAGTGTCTTCGACACCATCACGATGGTCGGGTTGTACGATGGGCGAAAATACCAACTCTTCGTCGATGGAGAGAATCTGCATGAGTTGCCAAAGCATCTGCAGAAGTACTCTCTAGTTGTCACATTCAACGGCTCTGGCTTTGATCTGCGGTTTTTGAAGTTGATGTTTCCGGACATGGCTCTGCCGCCGATTCACATCGACCTCCGATGGGCCATGCGTAAGCTGGGCATGAAGGGTGGCCTCAAGTCGATCGAAGCAGCACTTGGGCTTCGGCGTCCCTCTGAGGTCGAAGACTTAACCGGGTACGACGCTACGGTCCTTTGGGCCAAGTACTTGCGCGGGGACAAGCATGCATTGCAGTCGCTCATCCAATACAACACAGAAGACGTGGTGCACCTAAAGGCGATAATGGAAGTCGCCTACGACAGACTGTCGATGCAAACAGCTGAGTTTCTGAAACATTCGGCGAAATCTGTTTTCAGCGGTGTCTCAGAGCTCCCGAAGGCGAGAAGGCATGGCAAGCGAACAGCTCCGGCAAGTAATCCAGCGGCCTCGTTGCGCGTCTGCTGGAAAAGTGCCCCAGACATGAGTACAGCTCCCTCGCGTGGTCGGGATTGACCTGACAGGCAGTGAAAAGCGAGCGACTGGCTGGGCGTTGATGGAAGGTGCGGAAACGGTAACCAAGAGCTTGAGCACGGACGATGAGCTATTCAACGAGACCGTAGCTGCTCGTCCGGATCTTGTCTCGATAGACTCTCCTCTTTCATTGCCCGAGGGTTGGAAGGACCCCGACACGCCTTGCGGTCGGCCTATTTATCGCAAGTGCGAGCTCGCATTGAAGCGGATGGGCATTTCGGTTTTTTGGTGCTTGCTCCCGACTATGAAAGGCCTAACGACTCGTGGCATGCGACTGACCCAGAGGTTCCGCGCTGCTGGATTAAAGGTGATCGAGAGCTATCCCGGGGCCGCGCAAGACCTGCTCGGGATTCCTCGCAAGGGATCAAGTCTTGAAGAACTGAAATGGGGCCTTGCGCGCGCGGGCATCAACGGACCTTATTTGCATGGCAAAGTTACGCATGATGAGGTGGACGCCATCACATCGGCGCTTGTCGGGTTGTTCTATCTGGCAGACGATTACATCGCGCTCGGCAATGCTGCTGAAGATTATTTAATCGTGCCAAGGTCTTTGCGAATCAACTACAGGAAGCTTGGGGACATCCTTGCGGCGACAGGACTGGACGAGATTCCGATGAGTGGCGTTGATGGGGTAGAATTGCCCGATCAATGCCCGACCAGAACTCTCAGCAGCGGCAGGATAGGCCACTGGTCATCGGGATCACGGGCCGCATTGGGGCGGGCAAGACTTCGGTTGGGAAGTATCTCAATTCGGCATATGGGTTTTACTACACGCGATACAGTCAAGTGCTTTCCGATTGGCTTGCAAAGGATGATCCGGAGAGCAAGGCCCACCTCCAAGTAGTTGGATGGAAAGTGATGGCAGGTGGCATGCAAGCAGAACTGAATGCTCGCTTGATTTCTCAGCTCCCAGCGCAATCCGATTGCGCCGTCGATGGGTTGCGTCACTCGTTAGACTACGACAGCCTCAAAACAGCCTTCAGTCCCGGCTTCTATTTGCTCTACGTTAGTAGCTCTCCGGAATTGCGTTGGCGGCGCTTGCAATCCCGCTATCCCGATCTGGAGGATTTTGGTCGGGCGGATTCGCATCCCGTCGAACAACAGATTGATTCTCTGCTCGACAAGGCGTTTGCCGTGCTCGAAAACCACAGTTCGTTGCAGAGCTTTTATTCAAAGGTTGATGCTGTGTTGGAGAAGATCCGCTCAGGAGGTCCAAGGTGAGTCTCTGGGTAGTAGTAGGCGGCCAGTTTGGCGGAGAAGGCAAAGGCAAGATCTCGGCCGTCATCACAAGAGATGAGGAAATCGACGTTTGCGTTCGGTGCGGTGGACCGAATTCCGGCCACACATTTGTTAACGATGACGGGTCAAGACAGTGTTCTCGGCAGCTGCCGACTGGTTACATCAGGCCGCGAACGACGATTGCTGATTCCCGCGGGGCCTCGTTGACCTCGAAGTATTGAAGTACGAGCTCGATTCATGCGGATAGATCCCAAACGGGTGGGCGTGGACCGTAACGCGATGATTATCGAGGAGAGCGATAAGGAACGCGAGCGCGGGCTCCAGTTGCGTGAACGCCTGAGTTCGACGCTTTGCGGCGTCGGCTCGGCTGTAGCCCGCCGCGCTCTTCGCGGAGCTGACGTTAGGACAGCCGAGATTGTGAGCAAAGCCGTTTCGTGGCTGGGAGAATTGATTACGAACGTTAGCGACGAGACCAATTCTTCCCTGGATAAAGGGAAAAACGTTTTGGTTGAGGGAACTCAAGGATTCGGGCTATCGCTTTATCACTCCGACAGCTATCCTAAGGCAACATCACGCGACACAACGGCGGCGGGGTTTCTGAGCGAAATCGGGTTGAGTCCGTTGCTGGTGACTGAAATCGTGCTCGTATTCCGAACATTTCCAATTCGTGTCGCTGGCGAGCAGGCCGGTCCATTGAAAGATGAGATCACATGGGAAATTCTTCAAAAAGAGAGTGGCTGCCCACATCCGATTCGTGAGATGACTACGGTAAGCAAGAAACTGCGCAGGATTGGGCGCTTCGATTGGGAGTTGGCCGTCGCAGCTGTGCGAGTGAACAGACCCACCAAGATCGCAATAAATGGGCTGGACTATCTCGACTATCGCAGCTTTGGTGTACACGATGGTTCGCTTCTCACACCTAAGGCTGTTTTGTTTACGAAAGATCTTCAGGATAGAGTAAATGTTCCCATTGCGTACGGAGGAACAGGGCCATGGCTTGGGGACTTAGTATGTGCGGCAAGTGAATTCATTCCTGCTTAATCCGAAGAGGCCCGCCTATGGCAGAACCCAATCTCCAGCTTGTAGAAAACCTAGGTCCCAAATCAGACAGGGATGTCGAAATTGATCGGCTGTCGGCGTTCCCTGATATCCCCGACCAACCAGATCTAGAAGACGAAGCGCCGGGAGTACTGCTCAGCGAGCGAATCGCACGTTTTTACCATAAATACAAGATGATCTATCCTTTCACCCCCGATAAACTTAAGGCCGCATCTTATGAACTCAGTGTGGGTGATTGGTACGGCATGAGAGGTAGGTCGTTCAGACTGGAGCCGGGCAAGAATTTCACACTAGATCCATTCGAGGTTGCAATTATCCAGACTCTTGAAACATTAAATCTACCTAGATTCTTGATCGCGCGCTGGAACCTTCGAATAGCATGGGTCTACAAGGGGTTGCTGTGGGTTGGCGCACCTCAGGTCGATCCCGGATTTAGGGGCTTTCTGTGTTTTCCTCTCTACAATCTCTCGAATCAACCCCGCTCGATTCAACACGGTCAACCCATCGCTGCTATCGACTTTGAGATGACCACGCCAGTATCCCCGAATTCCATGAGGTACCCCTGGGCCTCTAGAACCAGAATGGTTTTTTCGGACTATGAAAAAGACCAACTTGAAAGCGCGCTTGTCACAGAGGCAAGTAACAAAATTAAGCAATTCGAGCAGACAACGAAGGACATTGAAAACCAGGTCAGGGAAGCCCGTTCGCGGCTACAACAGGTGCAGGGGGACGTCGCGAACCAACTGAACAGTGTTCAGACAAGGGTCGATAACTACACAATCTTAACGTTCACGATAATTGCGGTCCTCTCGCAGCATTGGGTCTTGCATTATCCCGCTCACCCGAAACGTCATTTTGGAGCTCTTCGGCTCTGATTGCAGGAATTGCTCTGTGGTTCGCGTTAAGGTCGTTCTATTTGGCGAGATCTTCCCTCGCGCGTAGCCCTGGCTTGATGTGGTTCAGAGATAGTGGTTGGACTCGCACTTACAGGTGGCCTCCTGGTGATGCAGTACAGGGCGTCCAAGGAGTTAACGCTGACCTGATCCGAGTCAGCGACGCCGCTTCTCAGCTAAGAAAGGATGTCGACGATGTGAAGAGAGACTCCGAAATACGGAAGGATGTAGAGAGGAGGATCGATACCCTTCAGCGCGAAATCGATGAACTACGGCCCAAGAAGCATTAAGACTCCTTGCAGGATGTTTTGCATGTATTACTTCTTGATGTCGCCGCAATCGTGAATGCCGACTAGTTGGGCCAGTGCCTGCCAGTGCCTCGGATGTGGCCGGCTCCCCTGGCGAATGCGGCTTCCGTACGCGCATGTCACTCCAATCGCTCTTGCAATGGCGGTGCCCGACATCTGTTCGAGCAGTGGCTGAATCCTCTCCGAATATAGCTGGTCTGTGAGCCATGCCGGTTGGCTCGATGCTTTCCAAGAATGCCACGAGATTGCATTGCGACGTTGAGTATTGCTCCGCTTTGCTTGTGCTTGAGAGCCGTGTGCTGTCAGGCGTCCAACCCGTGCGACATCCACCATACGTCCGGTGGCGGTCTCAATTCTGCAATTTCCACAACGAGTGTTCCCATACTGAATCGTTTTTCCACATTCCCGACAAATATTCTCTCTGTGATGTGGTTGTGTTGTGACGGATTGTGCCGCACCGCCTTGAGCACATTTTTTCCGACGCTGAGTGAGCCGCGTCGGAAGAATCTGATTTCCAACAGAATTCCTGCGCGGGGAGCTCCACAGTGTTTGCGCCAGCCATTCTGCCGCTGGCGCGACTGCACGGCCCCACAAAGAGGCTGTCTCCGATAGGCGAACAGCAAGAGACGCAATCAGACGACAATTCCCATCCCTCTGCTCCAAGAACCACTCGCGCTTGAGCAAATCATGAGTGATCCAGTCCAAGAAAGAGGCATCGACCTGTGGTCGCACCGGTTCCATGAGATCGCAAGCGAGACTGTCACGAGCCGGAGTATCAAGGTGCAGAACACCCAGCCCTGGATCAAGGCCGATAGCGGCGGCGGCTAGACGGGACTCCAGTAAGGAGCGTAAAGTAGTTCAGAATGGCGTTCGGCGGATTCACGGCGAGTCTAGGAGATCCCGTGAGCGGAGAAACCGGGTTCCAAAAACACGCCAGTGATCCGGGACTCGGGCAATCTTTCTTCGGGAAGCTGATAGGCAGATTGCGCCATGTTGACCAGTAGGCCGGGCGGCTTGCGATTCAATCAGCCGAATTGTCTCTAGCTGTCAGCTGGGGCAATTCTGCCCGATAATGACAGATTGCGTCGGCGGTCCCATCTAGAGCAATTTTTGACGTGCGACTTGTTCTTGACCCGCGAGCTTCTTGTCGATGAGCTCCCGTGCAATCTCAATACCGATGCCCGACCGTCCTGCGAGAGCCTGAGCCCGTCTAAGTCGCGCATCTGAGAGCGGACGGGCCAGTGACAGCGAGCACATTGCCTCTGCGGTCGAGCATCACGAACGCTGCGCCCATGTCAGAAATCGTGCGGAGGGCCTCAAGCGTAATGAAGCCATCGCTCCCAATGATAACCAGCCTCTTTAGGCCATGATTCACGCGAGGCAGGCGGATAGTGCGGCGCTGATCCGCGATTCCATCGTGCAATGTCAGATGGCCCGCGCTGACTTGGACGCGGATGCCGTAACCGTTCAAGACGAGAACGCCGGATTTGCGGATGGCGTGCGAGTGCGGTAGGGTGTGCGAAGCTGCCATTGGAGTGTACCTCCGTTGGTGGTCAGGGCTTGTCGGCTGCTAGTAACAGCCGTCAGGCCCGCTTCTATTATCTCATTGCATATCAATGATATACAAGATATTTTAGTGACTGTTGCTTCTACGCTTTGCTACCGTCTTCCAATGAATCAGCATCCGTTCGGCTGGAACGGAAATTCTTGACTAGTCCCTGTTTTCTGGCGCGATGGAGCCACAGTCGAAAGGCTTCGGGGTCTTCGGGGAGCTCCGCACCGGCGGCTTTGAGCGCGTCGTAAAGTTCCACTTGAGTCAACGGCTCCTTCTGGTATTTCATTATCGCGTCCACCAAACCTGCCAATTCGACGTTCACTCTGCCGGGGGAGACTTTAAGTCTCCTCGGAGAGCAGCTCCGAACCATTCAAGAAGTTTTACGTTTATATGCAAGCGCGGTAAACATCTTGAACAAACCGGGTTTTTTCGTGCCAAGTTGCCGTTTCAATCCTCCCGAGAAGAAGGTCCTCAGCAAAATAATCACAGAAGCAACAGTGCCATAAATTTTAAATCGCGTATTTTGATCGGATTCAAGATACAGAAAGATGCGTTGCTGTAATTCCAATTCGTCAGCACGAAGCATCGGGAGCTCTTCACGTTCAAACATTCCCAACCATTCCTCTTCGGTCAATTCGATGTCTGGATTCGCGCGCAATAGAAGACGAAGGAATTGCGCGACTTAGGTTGACCTTTCTTCTTGCGTCCAACTCCGGATAGGCCGAAAGCACACTCTTCTGTTCCTTGATCCATCGTTCTAGCTCGCTCTGACCCAAGGTCGAAGGCTGTCGTATACGACGGAGTTTGGCGTTAAGCTCCACAAACATCAGCCCTTGTTGGCCGAGCTTTTCCTCCCAAGAATGTTTCATTTCGTTCCCTCCCCGTGAAACTGACACACGGGCTGCTAAGAGATATTGTGCACTTCATCAGGGCGCACCGGAAAGGTGCCCCTGCACTGTACCGGGGGAGGGACGATGGCCAGGCACAATACAATTCCGCGAAATGAGCGT
>CAVZZY010000014.1:0-230008 GCA_963779995.1 uncultured Acidobacteriaceae bacterium
CCAACAAAAGCAGCTGTGTTGGCCCGTAGGCTGACAACCAGCTTCGGCACTTAAAGTCGATGCTTAACCATGGCCCTCCGGACAACTTCCGGAGGGCCATTCTTTTCGAGTCACCGCCGCGAACTCGCACGCATGCTGTCTCGAATCTTTTCACGGCAAGTTCTCCGAGAGATTCTGTCCGTTTCACGAAGAATCGCGGATCTGCGATGCTCTTGCCCTCCCGCCCGGCGGAAGTCGTTTCTTTCCACTGCACCACATTGGCATCGCAGTTGCATATTCGCGAGTACGTTCGAGACCAAAGAGAAAGCAAAAAGGTGCGGAGCATCTATGTGGAAAGTTAGACGAGTGGAAGACGGAGACCGAATTGTTCTGAGCCTCAGTGGTCACTTGGAGGGTGAGCAGTTGAGCGAACTGGAAGAGGTGTTGGCAGCGGAAACAGCCATTCAGAGCCTGATCCTTGATTTGCAAGACGTAAGACTGGTGGATCAGGACGCCGTTAGTTTCCTCGCGCATTGCGAAGCTGGCGGAGCCAGCTTGCGGAATTGTCCTGCCTATATTCGGGGATGGATTGGCGCAGTCCAGGCAGCCAGAGAATCCCTTCCAGACTGATTCTCCTCGCCGTCTTTCGCGAGATTTCGTGAATTCCCGAACCCTTCGAGAGTCAAAGATCCCACAAGTCCAGCAAAAACAGGAAGTTAGTTTTGGTCTGCGGGTTGCATTGTCGTAATATGTGCGACGCAGGCGGCAAACGGTCGCGGAATGAAATCAGGAGGATGTATGAAAAAGAAAAAAATGAACGTAGCGCTGAGCCTGGCAGTTCTTGCTCTGCTGTCGCTGACTGTTGCTAAGACGGCGTCAGCGGACGAGCCGCCCGACAACGTGCAGGGCAACTGGACGATTTACTCCACCAGCCTCGAGAACGGCGAGACCGTCGTGAAACACGTCCAAATCGCACAATACGGCAACAGTCTCACTGGATATTTCGAGGGCCCTGACCAGTCGGGTCCGATTCAAGGAGAGGTGAATGGACACCACGTTAGATTCAATACCGTAACCCGAACCGTCATTCACTTTCGAGGAGAGATCTTTGGCGATAGCATGTCGGGCGAATTTGGAATTCGCGGCAGGCATGCTCCTTGGCAGGCCGTGCGTCCGGCAACGGTTGTGGCGCCGGTTCCCCCAAGTACCGGGGCGGTCTATCAATCTCAGCCGGTATTAGCTCCTCCGGTGACCCAGAACGCCTATCAGACTCCAGCACCGGCTCCCGCGCCTCAACCTGCGGCGCAGCCGGCGACGGGTTACTATCCGGAAGGCAGCTCTGCGCCAACCGCGGCGCAACTGTCATCGGATCAACTCAACTCTCTGGTGGCGCCCATTGCGCTGTACCCCGATGCGCTGGTGGCCCAGGTGCTCGCAGCGGCTGCGAATCCGGACCAGATCGCGTACGCAGATGACTGGTTGGCACAAAACAGAAACCTGACGGGCGCGGCGCTCGCGCAGGCCGTAGACCAGCAGTCCTGGGATCCCAGCGTCAAGGCTTTGACGCAGTTTCCTTCTGTGTTGGATAACCTGGCCCATAACCTCTCGTGGACGTCGAGCCTCGGGCAGGCGTTCGCGAATCAGCAGGCCGATGTGATGGCCGCAGTGCAGACGATGCGCGCCAGGGCGCAAGCCGCAGGGACGCTGCAATCCAGTTCGCAGATCACGGTCACTCAGCCAGCGGCCAATACGATCGTGATTCAACCGGCAAACCCGCAGGTCGTCTACGTTCCGCAATACAACCCGGCTGTGGTTTACGGCGCGTCCGTGGTGGTGCCGTTCTACGTGCCTCCGCCGCTGCCGGTGGCTTCCTTCGGCCTCTACTTTGGAACTGGTATCACGATTGGCGCCACGTTCGGCGGCGGCGGTTGGGGTGGAGGCTTCGGCTGGGGCTGGCACGCCTGGAATGTCAACTGGGGCGGCGGCTGGGGCGGTGGCGGCGGTTCGACCATCATCTACAACCACAACACCTATATCAACAACCACACCTGGAACAACACGAACTACAACGGCTATCACCCCTGGGGAGGTGGAGCGGCCGGATCGCAAAATCATGCCTGGTATGGCGCCAACGGCACCTTTCACCCAGACGGTAACTACAAGCCGGGCGAAGACACGCACTATGGCCCGAATGGCGGTTATCACCCGAATGGGTATTACGGTCCTGACGGCGGCTGGCACCCCGACAAGAACGCCGGTCAGAACTTGCCAAACGGCGGCAACAACGGCAATCACGGGCTGATCGGCGGCAACGGCGGCGTAGAGCGCGCGGATGCCGGCTCCAACGGCGGCGCGGCTATGAATGGCGGTCGTGGCTATTACGGCAATAACGGCAACTTTCATCCCGATCCTGGCTACAAGCCGGGCGAAGACACGCACTATGGCCCGAACGGCGGTTATCACCCGAACAGCTATTACGGTCCTGACGGCGGCCTTCATCCTGACAAAGGCACGAGTCCGGGCAATACCCCTAACGGTGGAAACAACGGCAACCACGGTCTGATCGGCGGTAACGGCGGTGCCCAGGACCAGCAGAGCAGAAACGCCGATCGTTCGAACAATGGCAATCTGAACAGCTCTCGCATGAGCGGAGACGGTCGGTCTAACCGCATGGAAAGCAATCGGGGCCGCGGAAGTATGGCGGGACGGCGCAGCCAGCCACGTATGGCAAGAGTCCACGCACCCGCTGAACACCACTCCGGCGGCGGCGGCGGACGCCGTCGGTAAGGGGCCCGAAAAACACGGTCATTCAATAAAGGAAAAAAGCAGATCAGACTTCACAGGAGATTGAACATGGAATCGAATGCAAACAATACGACGAAGAAGTGGAAGTGGGTTGTAATCGGAGTGCTGGCGCTCGCCGCCTTTGCCATCGTGGCTGTACAACTCAAGACAAGAAATTCGGCGTCAGCCCAGGCAACGTTTCCGTCCCCAGCCGAGGCCGGCGCAGCGCTGGCCAAGGCGGCGAAGAGCGGCGATGACCCTGCTCTCGCAAACATCCTGGGGGTTGACACCAAGGTCCTCCTGAGCACGGGAGACAAAGAAGCAGACAAGGCCGCGTTAGAGGCGTTTGCCTCAAAGTACGAGAAGATGAATCGTTGGGTCGACATGACCGACGGCAGTCGCGTGCTCTACATCGGAGCCGACAACTTTGCTTTCCCCGTGCCCCTGGCGAAAAATGCCTCGGGCCAGTGGTACTTCGATGCGGTCGCCGGCGCTCAGGAAATCCGGGCGCGCGACATTGGACGCAACGAGCTGTTAACCATCGACGCTTGCTATGCGCTCGCCGGCGCTGAAAAGGTTTATTCTGCCAACGGTGGCGACTCGGCTGAATTCGCCCAGCGCATCATCAGCACTTTGGGCAAACAGGACGGCCTGTATTGGCCCGCGTCGGAGAAGCAGGTTTCGAGTCCTCTCGCGAGCCTCAGCGAACTCCCCAAGTCGTCGCTCGCGAAGCTCTCTCCGGATGAACCTCTGGTCATCGATGGCTACACGCTGCGCATCCTGACTGCTCAAGGCGACGACGCCCCCGGCGGGGCCAAGAGCTACATCGTGAATGGCAAGATGAACGGCGGCTTCGCCATCCTGGCAACGCCTGTGAAGTACGCAGAAACCGGCATCATGACCTTCATGACCGGCGGCGATGGCGTGGTTTACGAGCGGGATTTGGGGCCCGAGACGGTCAAGATCGCTGCCTCCATTCAGGAATACAACCCGGACGAGAACTGGTGGCCGGTCGTGTGAATTTGCTCCGAGTCAGACAACCGGGAAGCGCGAACTGCCCGTGCTTCCCGTTCCGGCATGCAAATTGGTGTCGCCGTTGCGCTCTCGCAGGTCGGCTGCCCCGTGAGCAAACTGGAAGCTCCATCTGTCCAGACGCTTCGCGCGGGGAAGACCAAATTGCCCACGGCAAAGGAATCGTACCGTACGTGCAGTGTCCCAGTGCGAGTCAGCGTGTCGCAATCGGAATTTACATCCATGCTACGGCTATCGGCTGCGTCCGAAGGCATTAATATTGTTCGGCGGCGCCTCTTCCTTCAAGAAGCACGTGATCTTCATAATTTGGGCGGCATCGCTGGGTGCTAGGCAGACTGCTGATAGTAACCCATGATCAGCGGTCTTTGCCTCAGCGATCACCCAAAACCGGCCAGTGATTATCACCTGAAAACCGGCCAACGAGAGTAACGTCCGGGACATTGAATCCCGCGGAGGCTTGTAGGCTCCGTGGGCATGGCCAATGTCTTGAACGAAGAGAAGAAACAACAAGTTTTAGCTCTGGGACGGCTGGGCTGGTCGCTGCGGCGCATCCAGCAAGCGACTAAGATCCGCCGCGAAACCGCCAGCGCCTACCTGAAAGCGGCGGGGATTGCGGTGCGTCTGCCCAGTGGCTGGGGGCGGTGCGAACCAAAACCGGCCAACGAAGTGATCACCGACTTTGGTGCGGCAAAACCGGCCATTGCGGTGATTCCCGATGCCTGCAACCCCAGCCCCAGCCCCAACCCCGAAAACCCTTCCCCTAAGGGAAGATCAAAAACAACTTCAAAACCGGCCCACGAGAACCAGGTGATCACCGACTCTGAAGTGGTCACCGGCCCCAGCGCCTGCGAGCCCTACCGGGAAGCCATCGACTTGGGGCTCAGCCGCGGCCGCAATGCCATGGCCATCTGGCAGGACTTAGTTTCCGAGTACGGCTTCGCCAGCAGCTACCAAAGCGTGCAACGCTTCGTGCGCAAGCGGCGCGGAACGCAAACCCCCGAAGCCCGCGTCGTGATTGTCACCGCGCCCGGCCAGGAGGCACAAGTTGATTACGGCACTGGCCCCATGGTGCGTGATCCCGAGAGCCGTAAGTACCGGCGCACTCGGCTGTTCGTGATGACGCTGGGCTGCAGCCGCAAATCCGTTCGCCTGCTGACCTTCCGCTCCAGTTCGCGCATCTGGGCCGAGTTGCACGAACGAGCCTTTCGCCGGCTGGGCGGCGCCACGCGCATCGTCGTGCTCGACAATCTACGCGAGGGCGTGCTCGTCCCCGACATTTACGATCCCACTCTCAATCCTCTTTATCGCGACGTGCTGGCGCACTACGGCGCAGTCGCCATGCCTTGCCGCATTCAAGATCCTGACCGCAAAGGCAAAGTCGAATCCGGCGTCGGGCACGCCCAGAAAACACCGCTGAAAGGCTTGCGCTTCGAGACTCTGGAAGAAGCCCAAGCTCATCTCGATCACTGGGAGCAACGCTGGGCCGACACGCGCATCCACGGCACCACCAAACGGCAGGTCGCCGCCATGTTTGCCGAAGAGAAACCCACATTGTTACCGCTGCCGCTGGAGCCGTTCCGCTATTACCAGTACGGCGAGCGCATCGTGCATCTCGATGGTTGCGTCGAAGTCGAAGCCGCCTACTACGGCGCTCCGCCAGGCTGGATCGGGCGGGTGCTGCGCGTGCAATGGGATGAGCTGTATGTTCGTCTGCTCGATCCTAAAACCGGGCAACTGCTGCGCGAACACGTGCGCCAGAAGCGCGGTTGGTATCGCATTAAAGAAGAGGACCACCCCAAGCGAACCCCACTGCGCACTTCGCAACTGCTGTGGCGAGCCGGTCGTGCTGGGTCGCACATCGGTGCGCTCTGCGATGCCATCCACCACCAGCAAGGCGAGGTCGGTGTGCGCCGCATTCTCGGCGTTCTCTCCCTAGCCAAGAAGTACGGCACCGCGGCGGTCGATGAAGCCTGCGCCGCTGCGCTCGACATGGGAGTGCAGGAATACCGCTTCGTCCGCCGCTATCTGGAACGCTGCCCCCAAGCCCCACTCAGTTTGCAGCAAGTCGATCCCCTGATCCGCGAGTTAGTCCAGTACCGCGATTTTATTAACTACAGAACCAAGGAGATAGAAGAATGAATCTGATCGAACTCGATCGTGCGCTCAAACAACTTCGCCTGGGTGGAATGGCCGCCGTGCTGGAGGCCCGTCTGCGCCAGGCCCAAACCGAACCGCTCGCCCCCATCGACCTGCTGTCGTGCCTGGTCTCCGACGAACTCGCCTTGCGTGGTGAGCGCCTGCTGGAGCGGCGGAAAAAGCAAGCTCAGTTCCGCGACTCCCAGAAGACTCTCGACAACTTCGACTTCGCTTTCAACAAGAAGATGAATCGCAGCCTGGTCTTCGACCTCTCCACCGGCACCTTCATCTCGCGCCACGAAGATGCCCTGTTTCTCGGCCCACCCGGCACCGGCAAGAGTCACCTGGCACAAGCCATCGGCCAAGCCGCCATCCAACAGGGATACCGCGTGCTCTATCGCGAGACCCACGCCTTGCTCGATGATCTCGCCGAAGCCACGCTCGACGGCACCCGCAAAGAGCACATGGAGTTCCTGGTCACCGTGCCCCTGCTCATCCTCGACGATCTCGGCATGCGCAAGCTGCCGCTCACCGCCGCCGAAGAACTGCTGGAAATCATCATGCGCCGCTACGAGCGGGCCAGCACCATGCTGACCTCAAACCGCCCAGTGGAAGACTGGGGCAAACTGCTGGGAGACGCGGCCGCCGTGAGCGCCATGCTCGACCGTTTACTGCACCACGGTCACGTGCTCAAGTGCGGCCCGCGAAGCTGGCGCACCAAAACCGACTTGCCACCACAGGAGGCGGCAGGATAGAACATTCTCAGTCCTGGACGGCCAATCCCGTTGGCCGGTTTTGAAGTGATAATCGTTGGCCGCTTTTGAAGTGATCACTGAGGTTTGCGCACTGCGGTCGATCATTACCCACCAGCGTTGCTTTGTGCGGCTCGTTCGCGACGAATCTGGCTTCGCACCGACTCTGGAGGAGAACACGTCCAGGTAGTCAGCAGTGCGGAAGTTAACGACTCGCCAGTTCGAAAGTCGTTAGCTTGGGGCCATGAGAGACCACAGGTGTGAAATCACAGGTGTGAAATTTTGGCTGATCTGCTAAACCATTGAAAGATATGGTGGCCAGGGACGGAGTTGAACGATTTCGCGCGGCCTGTTATCAGCAACTTGCTGATTCCACGATGGACACTAAGGACAGGGAGGACACGAAAGCCATTTCCTGTGTGCGTTTTGTGTGCGGTCGTTCTGGTGATGAAGCCGAGCACGGGGTCGAATGTGGAAGAACTGGGGACAGGCAGGACCTTCACCAATCGCCATTCGTTCGAAAAGCTGGGAGACGTTCCGTCTGTTCCCGGTTTTCAGTCGTCGAAAATGCGGGGAACGGTCGGTCTGTTTTCCTGGATAAGAAATCGTTTGATACGCTTGCATGGTGCCTATCTGCGCGTTTTGTCCTGCCGCATCGAATCTCACTGGGGAGCATATTTGGCCCGCCTGGCTGACCAGGCTCCTGCCAAAAACTCGTTACAGGAACGAAACTTGAAGACGGCGAGGCAAGGAACATATGGACCACCACAAAAATCGGATCAAACAGCCAATGTGGTGCGTAAAACGTGTAACGAAACGTGGATGCAGTGACCTTGAGGGTCGAGCCAAAACTTTGCTCACCGATGTCATCATTCGATGGGAAACAAACAAGCTTTGCGGGCGACGACCTCAAGTTTCTGGCCGCTTATGCTTTCGAAAAATCGGTTGTTGCGAACTATCAGACACTTCGGATTCTTGGAGAACCTATTTCAACCCGAGCACAACGCGAACGGTTTAGGACATCTCTTGCTCTCCCGACCAACGTTCGTATTTGGATTTCTTCATTTCAAGGACAATCTCGTGACTCCGGTAGATCGAATCCCCGTTACGCGAAATCAACAAACGATCCCCCTCCCCTGAACGATCTCGACGTTTTCACGCATACCTATGTCATCGGCCATCTCGTCTTCCAGGTGCTTTCGAGCCGATTCAATAGCATTTTGAATCGTGGTCGCTGGGTCGAACTGCCGGAACAAGATCACCATTGGGATCCGGCGAGTCAGCAGATCTGGCCCATCCAACAAGACACCATTACCTGGCCTACAAAGTATCTCGGACCAAATACCATAGACCGATTGGTTGATAGATGGTTTGGACGTATACCCGTAACGCTAATCACTGGACCAAGGGTATTGTGAGCATCGACGGCCTAGATAAGCTCGGGAAGGCCGGGCGGGTGCACTCCATCCGTCTGGCCCGGCTTGGCCGAGACTCTCTTCGGGGGAATGAAGCCCGGATACTACAGCCAGATATTGTTTTTGTGCGCGCGAACTCTTTGCCGAGCGTACGCAAGATCGTCGCTCGCATCAGCCAATCGGTCTTTGTCCAGCTCCGCCCGGGGTTATTCTCCGTACGGTACTTCATTACCTCGAAGTAATCCATTTCCAGAAAGAACCGCGTCAGCATGATGATTTTGACATCAGCATCGACCAAATCGCGAAAAAATGTCTTGTCGGTCTCGTCGAAATCATCGGCCATCGCGCAGAAGCAGATATAAGATCCCGTCTTTTCAGCGAAGGATTTCAGCTTCAGGCGCTCGTCCTCCTTGAGAGCTGCTCCTGACTTCGATTCCCCGAAGACCATATCGACCGCTTCACTACTTAGCATTCCTCCGCTGCTGATAACTGCAAAATCCATCTCGTGCGCCTCTGTACCGATCCGGTAATCGAACGATGGTGCGAACTGGATGCAGTGCTCGAAGCAATGGTTAAAAAAGTTGAGTGTCAGCAAGATCGTGATGTTCCCGTCGAGTTTGTTTGAAGTCCGGAAGAAGCCGTCCGAAGCGTAGTACCACTGCGTCGCATCCAATCGCGGCGTGAGCTCGCGAGCGAAGCAGGACTTGCAATTGAAAGCGTCGTCGAATTCAGTCACCGCATACCAGTTGTGCCGCTTGCAGCGAGAACACTGGAAAACGAGGCCAATGCGAAACACCTTGGCTTCGACGGCCTGGTCCAAGATGGCGTCGACCCTCTGCGTGATCTGGTCTTTCGTGGCCGGCTGGTCAAAGTGCTTGAGCCCTTTAAGGGACTTATAGATCGCGCCCCTGACTTCACTCGCCAAGCGCCAGCCACCGGAAGCCAATTCATCCAGCAAGTCGCGGATGGCGGCGTTCTGGAAAAGTTTGGAGTCGCCCAGTCCCTTCAACATTTCAATGATGCGCTCGAGCGCGAGTCCTGGCGCGCTTGTTTTCAGGTATTCGATATCTTTCCCCAGGAGAAACGCCCGTACCGCTTCAACAGGCGTAATCGGTGACATCCGCACACGTCCGCTTGTTCCTGCATGCTGTGTCACGATGCCGCTTTGAGAGACGTGTGCCGCATCAATGTCGAAGCCACCCCCTATCTTTCGCTGAACGAGGGCGTCGCAACCCGAATTCAGCCACGGCAGCCGATAACACGCGTCGGCAGCGCGGATAGTGGAGAATGACAGATCCATTGACCAATGTTGGTCGAAGTGCTCAGTGCGTAAGAACCCCGGAGTCGGGCCCTCTATGAAGCCATATCCGTTGTCTAAAATGCCCACCGGGGATGAGTCGTATGCTCTGATCGGTTCGATATCGACCTCGTTTCCGATCATGTAGTAATTCATGTTGTAACGAGGCACCCACGCCATGGTGGAAAAGTCTTTGAGAAACCCGAGCGACCGTATCCAATCGGCAACGGTCGCCAACTCCTCTTCCGAGATGCTGCGCGCCTTTACAAGGACCACGTGATTGGTAATCCTTTCGTTGATCGGATACGCAGCAAGCGCGCCAAAATCGCGGATGGGTTGCTCGAATTCCTTGTAGTCCTGCAATGTGAGGGGAAAGAGGATCATGCCAGCCGCACGAAGATTCCAGTAGTCCACGACATCGAACGGGTTCTCGGGATTCAATAGAAAATAGGCGTGGGAGTGAACGTGTTGCCGCCTTTGGGAACACCTGTATGCCGTCAGGGAGAGCGGAGCGTGGAAGGTCCGCGGCTTGAGAGAGGCCTTGAACTGGGCATCGTAGACTATGGCCTCCGCTCCGAAGTTTTTCTTTAGGAATTCGTAACTGTCGTCATTCGAGTAAAGCCCATATTTAGCCGCGAGTAGCAACGATTTCCTCGCATCGTCCTTTTCGAGATAACGGAACTTGAGTGCAGGTTTCGCACTGGACTTGAACTCTTTTTCCCACAGTTCGTCGAGGATCGGCCACACATCAGCGAAGTACGAAGTTACTTCGTTCCGCATAGGCCCCCAGGGTTTCCAGTCCAATCTCTCTGCGGCGAACGCGCGGTGCTGAAATTCTTTCAGTTCTTGGGGGAGAGGATCGGCGGAGAAGTTGGGGAGAAAGTCGGGATCGAAGGCCTTCAGAATGTCAGTCTGACCTTCAAGGTACTGCGCGGGTGAGGTTATTTGTTCTTGGCGGCCGCGCACCTCGCGTGTCGAGCCATCGAGAATGACGATGGGATTGAAAACGCCGCCCCACAGGCTCGTAGCTCTCGCGATCACAGACAGGAGTAAATCTCGGTCGGGTCCGGGAACAACAAAGGCGAGGCGGGTCGGACGCGCATTGCAACGAACTTCGATTGTTGCGGTAGACATAAAGCCTGCTGGGTAACCTCCTGAATATACCTCCGCGCGGTTGCGGTTCAACCATTGTGATGATAAGAAAAGCTGGGACAGAGGGAACGTTCACCACCCGGCATTAACCCACGATTTCTTCTGACGAGTTTTATTTCAATTCCTCAGCCGTCTCGCGAGAAAACGTCGGTCCCGTTCCTTCCGTGCCAGGGCGAGTGTTTTCTCGTACGAAGCGCAGGTTTCCGGAATCAGCCTAATCTAGGGTACAGGTCCACACGGGCAGATTGCGCGACGGTAGACGACTGTAAGAGAGGAGCATGAGTTTTTTGGCTTGGCTCCAATCCATTCAGGGGAGTTCGGCACATCACTGGCAGCCAATACCTTGTTTTCCCAATACTTTTGACCCCGTTTTGACTGATGGCATGTCAGTCAGCAAGCTAGCAAGCAAATCTTCATTGGGGAGAAAAACGAGACGACGGAAAGGATCGACAGGTGAAACTAGTATTTATGGCGGACAGATCCGCGAATTTCGCGGAGCTTGCCGCTCACGAAAAGGAAAATGCAAACCTCCCCGGGTTCGGTCGGAGACGCGGTGCGACGCTGCGGGCGTCATCGCGCCGCACGGAGGCATATATCGGAGTCTCGCCGAGGCCAGAATCTTGTGGGGCTACATCATTATGCGTAAAGTTCCTATAAAGTGCGAACTTTGCGTGTTATTATATAGCTGTGAAACCCGGAATAGACCTTTTGCCGGCTTCCCGCGCGCGGCTCGCTTCCGTGCTCCGCGCCTCCAAAGAGGTCGTTTCTATTGATGTTGCGACAAAGACACTTGGGATCGAGCGCCGCGAAGCCGCGAAGCTTCTGTCACGTTGGCGAGAGCAGGGCTGGCTCCGAAGGATCGGGCATGGGCTCTATGTTCCTGTGCCTTTGGACCTGGCCGGCAGCGAACAGGTCATCGCAGATCCCTGGGTGCTTGTTCCCACGCTCTTTGGTCAGTGCTACATCGGCGGCTGGACGGCCGCTCATCATTGGGAACTCACCGAGCAGCTCTTCAATGAAACCTTCGTCTTTACGACGCGCCGTGTCTCCGTAAAGCATGTGACCGCGCAAGGCGCTGCATTCCTGCTGCACAACATAAAATCCAAACGCTTCTTCGGATTAAAAACTCTTTGGCGCGGCTCAGCCAAAGTCTCGATCTCGGACCCCGCGCGCACGTTGGTCGATATGATCGCGGCACCGGAAGCTGGGGGCGGTATCGATCACGTGGCGGATTGTCTGAGTAATTATCTTGCGGGCAAAAGCGCCGATCGGGAGCTGCTCATCCGTCACGCAGAGCGGTTCGACAACGGCGCCGTCTTCAAGCGCCTCGGATTCCTCGCAGACACACGGCTTCATGACAAGAAACTCGCGGACGACTGCCGTGCGCGGTTGACGTACGGTTATGCCAAACTCGATTCGTCGCTTCGCACCAGAAAGCTGATCACCGCCTGGCGGCTCTGGGTACCGGAGGCCCAGAAGGTCACAGCCTCATGATCGACAAGCGCGAGATCCTCGAAGCCGCGTCGTCGTTTTCACTGTTGCCCAACATTGTCGAGAAAGACTACGTCCTGGGCTGGATACTTGCCGGCATCAACGCGCATGAAGAGCTTGCGGAAAGCTGGGTCTTCAAGGGCGGCACCTGTCTCAAGAAGTGCTACTTCGAGACTTACCGCTTCTCGGAGGATTTGGATTTCACTCTACGCGATGAAACTCATCTTGATGAGGAATTCCTGAAGCCGGTATTCGGGGAAGTCGTTACCTGGGTGACGGAACAATCGGGATTGAACATTCCCGCCGACCAGCTTGAGTTCGAGATCTACGACAACCCGCGCGGCAAACCGAACTGTCAGGGCAAGATTGCATATCGCGGGCCGGTTTCGCCGACATCGGGCGGCTGGCCCAAGATAAAGCTCGATCTCACGGCGGATGAAAGGCTCGTGCTTCCTTCCGTGCGCCGCGAAGTTTTTCATCCTTACAGCGACAAGCCTGAATTCGGAATCTGGGCCAATTGTTATGCCTACGAAGAAGCCTTTGGTGAAAAGCTGCGGGCGCTTGGAGAGCGGACGCGCCCGCGCGATCTCTACGACGTCGTGAACCTCTACCGGCACACGGACAGCCGGCCAATGCCCACGGTCCTGCTCGACGTGCTCCGGCAGAAATGCGATCACAAGGCAATCCCGGTACCCACATTCGCCTCCCTGCAGCCCTATCGCCAGGCGCTTGAGGTGATGTGGTCGGACATGCTCAAGCACCAGCTGCCTGTTCTTCCACCGCTCAACGATTTCTGGGACACGCTTCCGGAAATCTTCACTTGGGTGACGAGCGGGGCGCCAATCCCGCAGCGCGCAATCATCCAGCACGGCGCCGGCGAAGTGGCGGTCCGGACGCGCGTGCTGCCGATGGCAGTCCCTCTTCCTTCCCGCTCGACTCTGGAAATCATCCGGTTCGCAGCAGCGAACCACCTGTGCGTCGACCTTACCTACGACCACAGCGTGCGGCGCATAGAGCCGTATTCTTTAAGGCAGACGGCGGAAGGGTATTTCGTGCTCCACGCCATCCGCAGCGATTCGGGTGAACATCGTTCTTACCGTGTGGACCGGATGCAGGGCGCGACTGTGACGCCGCACGTGTTCAATCCGCGCTATGCGGTTGAATTGAGTTCGACGGGCGCGCTGAGCGTGGCTCCTTCGGTGGCTATGCCCAGAATGCCACGGATGCGGCGGGCTCCAAGGACCAGGGCGCAGGGGCCAACTTATGTTTTCCGGTGTACGGTGAGCTTCTTACGGCACTCAAAACAGAACGTGACCGTCGCAAGCCGCAGCCGAACGAACCTGTGTTGCTGAACTCTGCCACGGGCAAACCTTTTGATAAGCCTCACCTCCGCTCCAACAACCGTAGCACTAAGCTCTATGATCGTATCGTGGCTCTTGGAAAACGTGCTGGCGTTCGCAATGCTCACCCGCACCGCTTCCGTGATACGTTTGCGGTAGACATGCTTCTGCGCACCGATAACGTCGCTTACGTTGCGGCACTCTTGGGAGATACCATCAAAACAGTGGAGGATTTCTACATACCATATGTCCGCGAGCTTCGGGAAGGTGCGCGTTTGAAGATCGCAAACTGCAAGGGCATCGAGCAGTTCGAAACACCCACGTCACAAGAGAAAGACAAAGCCGCCTAACATGCACTCAAATAAGAGCTTATCGTCTGATCACTTACTAAACACTAAAGTAGCTTCCTACTACTCGTTCGCTCCCGTATTGTTGGGCGGGTCGGCGCGCCAAACGTACAGGTATTCCTCGTCGCTCGACGTTACCACGGAGATGTTCTTCTCGCGCGTTACGCGGTTCAGAGCAGAGCGGAGATTCTGCATCTTCTCCCCGTTCAGGCTGCTCAGCGGAACCTTGACCGCTTGCTGGGCTTTCAGCTTTGAGAGGTCGGCCAGAATGTCCGCCACCGCCTTGCGATGTTTTCCTTTACGGCCCTCCGGAACATCCGTCCGATCCACCGACTCATAGTGCATGTTGTTTCCGTTTCGTCCCATTCGGCGGCGCTCCTTTCCCTAGAAATCGTACCCGTGCGCAAGAAATCGTAGCGCAAAGAATCGTATGCTGCAACTAAAAATCTATGCCAGCCCAAACTACAGCCGCGATTCCCTGGGTATATGTACGTTAAGAGTCATATTATCAAGCACTTACACTGCCTGCGTTGCGCTAAGAACTGCTAAAAGTTCACCCGTATGATTTG
This sequence comes from uncultured Acidobacteriaceae bacterium, assembly GCA_963779995.1. Classification (GTDB taxonomy): domain Bacteria; phylum Acidobacteriota; class Terriglobia; order Terriglobales; family Acidobacteriaceae; genus Acidiflorens. Next base: position 14,295 of record CAVZZY010000014.1, read on the forward strand.
GGCTGCGCTAGCATGTTGGCGGTCTGGGCGGCTGACACGCTCAGGATATTGTCCCCTAACGGCAAGAGGATGCTGGGCACGCGGTCCGACAACGTTGCGGCGCAGCGACAAGGGCGGCCATGAGCCGGGAATTGGTGTGGATTGAGCAACAGCGTTTTGTGGGTTTTGGTTGTTCCGAATGTGGCTGGCGGTTCAAACCCACTGGTCGGCCCACTAGCGCATCATTCGATGAGATGATGCGCAACTTCGAGTTGCAGCGCGACAAGGAGTTTACATCCCATGTATGCGGTGAGCACTCCAAGAGCCAACAGTGACTCGGATGCGGCAAGGGCTTGCCTTTTGGATTGTTGACGTAACTCCCCATTTCACCAACAACAGCGTAACTGTTGAAATATCGCATTTACACTCAGTAACTGGGTTCCGTCACGGTTTGGTTTTCGCGTTGTCACCGTCCCCACGGAGGTGTTCTGATCCTATGAGTCGGCTACCAATATTGGAAGACGAGTTGGCCTTTCTAGAGAAGCTCTTGCCAGACTTGGAAACAAGGCCGGATTTGGGTCATCTGGCAATTGAGATCAAAAAGCGAATTGAAAAGATTCGTCAAGACCGCGCCCCAAAAACAAAGGGTGACCAAGGTTCAAAGTAGCCCACTGCCCCATTGTTGACGAAATATCCCGATATCACTCCTTGACCCGGTTCTGAGTAAAATTGCCTGTCTTGCGCAACGAACGAGAAAGTGATGACAATCACGTTCTTCCGTTACAGGGATGACGGGCGAATTCTCCGCAAACAAGTCGAGGACTGGATGAAGCTGCGCGACCTAGAATGAAGGAAAGGAGCAAGCCATGAAATTCAGCGTAAAAGGTCTGGCACTGGCATCTGGATTCCTATGGGGATTGGCGATGCTGGGCATGGGTCTGGCGAACTTGATCTGGAGCGGCTACGGTCAGCAATTTCTCCAGACAGTGGCGTCGGTCTACCCCGGCTATCATGCGACTCGCAGCATCGCGGAGGTCATCGTCGGGACTCTCTACGGAGCAGTCGATGGTCTCATCGGTGGAGCAGTTTTTGCTTGGCTCTACAATCAGTTTGCCAAGCCGAGTGTCTAGCGACCGAGAGCTTCGCGAAAGGTGGTGCTGCTAAGATTCGCGTTCCGGGTGGTGCGCACACCCCATGAGAGGACTCGATGGGTCCGATTGGACACTTCGCGGTGGGACTAGCAGCCAAACCTGTGGCTCCGAAAGTCCCCCTTGGCGTTTTGTTCTTAGCCACTGTGGCTACTGGATGTTCTAGCCATCGCTTTCGCCTTCGTAGGCATCGAGAGTGTCAAGACAGGAATCCCTTGGTCTCACGGTCTCTTCATGTCAGTTATCTGGTCTGTGGCCGCCGCTCTCTTGGCTGTCCGCGTTTATCGCGAATACCGTGCTGGCTTGGTCGTTGGGCTTTTGGTGTTCAGCCATTGTGTGCTGGACTTCATTTCCCACCCCATCCCCTTTTCCAGCTTTTCTTGGCGTTCGTGGCAATGGAGCTATGGACATCCCCTAGCACCCGACCTCCCACTTCTTTTCGGTAGCTCGCCGAAAGTGGGACTCGGCTTGTACAACTCCATCAGCGCAGTCGAAGCCACGGCATTGGAGTTCGGAATGTTCATTCTGGGGGGCGCAGTCTACGCCACATTTGTTTTCAAGAATAGAAAAGCTGGAAGATCACAGGCTGCATGAATCGACGAACCGCCCGCCGCGTCCCTCACCACCTGCCACGTGTCAGAAGGTACATAGCCCAAGATGTGATAATGAATGTAAGAAGCGACCCTACCTTATGAAGGGTCAGTATTTCGTCGTTTCTTGCTTTGCCGAGGCTCAACAAACTGCCAGAAACAACCATGAGCAGAAAAAGCAATCCGGCGACGATAACGCCAGTTAATTCGATTCTTCTGAACTCGATACCTCTGTGCAGGTTGCGAATGGTCACCCCTGCGATAATCCCCATCGCAAGCGCGACGAGTTTATGGACAGCGGTATCCGCACCCGCGAGTGGCTTCCCCGAAGGCCTCGGATCGTTTCGCCTGAGATTTCGACTCAACCAAACGCCGGACAGGAGCGTGACGAGAAAGAGGAGTCCGATGACAGCGATTTTGGACGCGGGAGTTCCCATTTCAACGCCTTGATAGCGTGATCCGAACAGTGCCAGCCCTTCGCACATTCAGTTCTTTTTCGAAGCAGCAGACCTCATCGCTGGCTCGCCGAACGCAACCAACTGTGCGATCAGTGCAAGCACCCAGATGTACCACGGAATCGGGTCATGATAATGAAATTGCAGGATGACGCACACCACGAAGAGCAGACCGCCGAGCATAGTTTCCTCCAAGCCAGACTTGTCTGGGCCTGAAGGCGAACCATAGCACGGCGGCTAGAGCACGTCAGTGAGCAGGTATACGCTCATTCCGGTGATACACGGGGCCGCGACCCATCGGTGAAAGTCGGGCTTGACCGTGGATTCGAGACTTTCCTCAAACACCTTGCTTGCGACTTCATGAGCCGCAACACCTTTGGCGATCTCAGGCGTGAGCGTTCGCCGTGGGATAATACTCACCCGAATGGTATCGGTGCCGCAAATCGGTACTCCAGAAACCTTCAGGCGAATCCAACCGGTGCAAACAGTCACAATCGCATGGATGAGCGTGGAGGCTGTGGTATCGCTCTTCGCAGCGTGGCGGGCACGGAGTCCCGCACTGCTTGCCTTCGGTGGAGACAGCGCCATCGAACTCTTCTCGGCGGTGGTTGTGCTGTGGAGATTTCGTGCCAGTGCCGCACGCGGGGACGAGGAAAGGCGGGCTGCCCGCGTAGCGGGAGCCTTGTTGTTCGCGCTGGCTGCCTATGTCGCAGTCACTTCCGTCACAAGTCTGCTGGGCTATAGCGAACCCAAGCCCACACTTCTGGGGATAGCAATTTTGGTCGCAGCCGCCGTCGTCATGCCGTGGCTGGCGAAAGAGAAGCGGCGGCTGTCAGGAGTTACAGGCAGCGCAGCATTGAGGGCGGACGCCGCACAGTCGGCACTGTGCGCTTACTTGTCGCTGATTGCCTTGGCGGGACTAGCGCTCAACTCGATATGGCACATAAAGTGGGCAGACCCGATTGCGGCTTTAGTGATTCTGCCGCTCATCGTTTGGGAGGGTCGAGACGCCATGCGCGGGAAGACCTGTGGCTGTTGCTAGTTTCGCCCGCGTTTAGCCAATCCGCCACAGTCTCCACGCGGTCGGTACAGACTCTCTTGAATGACGCTGCCAAATCGTCAGTTGTTTTGGATCGCGAACTTGACGAAGAGAAGAGTCGTGGCTCTTCAGGTTCGCGCATCCGCTGCCCGCTCTGCGGCTGGTCGCCCCGCAAGGAAGACAAATGGTTCTGCACTTGCGGGCATGAGCCATCCCGCTACTTATTTTCCGCTTGAGGCTTAATCTGGGAGCGATCAGCCGCCATAATGTATGGCACGTCCATCATCCCGATCTTGCCGGTCACGCATACGCGCTTGCCCTGCTGGTAGGCGGCAATTGCCTCTTCGGGTCCCCCATCCTTCGTCCCGAATGTCACGAAGAAGAACACATGCGGTTCAGCCTGATCGAGATAGAATTTTACCGGCTTTCCGTGGCCTGCGATTCCATACTTGTCTACTGCGATGTCTACAACCTTTCCGCATACGGTCGCCGCCTCGCCGTGGTGTTTGCTGGCATCGGAGGCGGTTATGCGCGGTGGGGTCGCGTTCTGGGCAAGAGCGAGAGCCGACAGGCCCGTCACACACATGATCACGCTAAGAGTTCTGAAAGTCTTCATAGTCGTCATAATTCGGAGTCTCCTTTTCTGCAAAGGGATTTGGTCCGGACTTTGCGAGCCAGACCGGTACCAAAGTGCGTTCCCCCTGCCTGCGGGTAGAACGTCAGAAAGCGACCATTTTGCGCAGAAAATACTCGTATTAACTACTGAGTAAAGATTTTCACATCTCTGAGCCATAAAAAATCTAACCAGTGCCGGACCACGCCTGACAGAATCACCGCCGCTTCGATCATCCACGGGATGGGGCCCCAGAAATAGGTGAGGAATTTGAGGAACGGATTGGTCTTCTTTCCTTCAATCTCGTTAGGCCCATATTGCGTTAGCCGTTTCTGCGCCGCCGGCATGAAGCAGCGTGTTTTCAGCGCGGGTGGGAGCGGGTGGAAACGGGGTTTTCGGTACAGCCGCCCGTGGTCAGCAAGGTATACTGGCTGACCATCTTCCGCCGAGGCGAAACAGGCGGCGAAAGGCCGCATAAAATGGGCTCAAAATTCGACCCCTTCCGTACCACCGGGTAGGCAAGGGCTTGGGAAAGCCCGAAATCGCTGAGATTTGCCCTTCCCAGCGTCCATCGGTGCGCCCGTCGTTGACTCGGCTTCCTCTCATCCCTAATATTGCAATCCAGCTTCCTGCGCCCACCATGATCGGCCAGACCATCTCGCACTACCGCATCATCGAGAAGCTTGGTGGTGGCGGGATGGGTGTTGTCTACAAAGCCGAGGACACCGAGCTTGGGCGCTTCGTGGCTCTCAAGTTTCTGCCTGAAGACCTAGCCCAAGACTCGCAGGCGTTAGAGCGGTTCCGCCGCGAAGCCCGTGCCGCATCAGCATTAAACCATCCCAACATTTGCACGATCCATGAAATCGGCAAGCACGAAGGTCGATCCTTCATTGTCATGGAGTTCTTGGACGGCATGACGCTGAAGCATCGCATCGGTGGCAAGCCGATGGATGTTGAGGAATTACTGTCGCTAGGCATCGAGATTGCCGACGCTCTCGATGCCGCGCACTCCGCTGGCATTGTTCATAGGGACATCAAGCCCGCAAATATCTTTGTCACCAAGCGTGGGCATGCCAAGATTCTCGACTTCGGTTTGGCGAAGGTCTCTCTCAAGCCGGAAAGCATTGCCATGAGCGCCTCGACTATCGACGCCGAGGAACATCTCACGAGCCCCGGAAGTGCGCTTGGCACCGTCGCCTATATGTCACCGGAGCAAGTTCGAGGTAAGGAAGTGGATGTCCGCTCGGATTTGTTCTCGTTCGGAGTCGTGCTATACGAAATGGCGACGGGTACGCTGCCCTTTCGCGGCGACACCTCAGGGCTGATCTTCGACTCTATCCTGAACCGGGCTCCGCTGCCTGCCTTGCGACTGAACCCCGACATGCCGCCCGATCTGGAACGGATCATCAATCGTGCGCTAGAGAAGGATCGGAACCTCCGCTATCAGCATGCATCGGACATGCGAGTGGAATTGCAACGGCTGAAGCGGGACTCCGAGAGCGGACACGGCTTTACGGCAGGCTCGGGCAGCGTGTCGTTGGCCGAATCTCCTGCGGCTCGGGTTGCGAAGCTCTGGAAAATTGCGGTTCCAGTCCTGCTCGTGGTCTTGCTCGTGGCAGGTGGGTTTTACTATCGTTCGCATCAGCGAAGCAAGCTCCTGACCGAAAAAGACACCATCGTTCTTTCCGATTTTGCCAACAGCACGGGCGATGCGGTCTTCGACGACACTCTGAAGACCGCGCTCAACCTTTCCCTGCGGCAATCGCCTTTCCTGAATGTATTCTCCGACAGCGAAGTGGCGAAGACTTTGCAAGAGATGACCCGTCCCGCCAGCACGAAACTCACTCCCGAGGTCGCCCGCGAGCTTTGCCAGCGGGCGGGCAGCAAGGCTTACATTGCCGAGTCGATTGGCAGCCTGGGCAGCGAATATGTGCTGGGGTTGAAGGCGGTCAATTGCCAGAGCGGAGACACGCTGGCGCAGGAGCAGGTGACGGCGGCGTCCAAGGAGAAGGTCCTCGACGCCTTGGGCGAGGCGGCATCCAAGCTGCGCGGTGAACTGGGCGAGTCGCTGGCTACGGTGCAGAAGTTCGATGTTCCGCTGTCCGAGGCTACCACCTCTTCGCTTGAAGCGTTGAAAGCGTACACCCTTGGCGAAAACGCCCATCGCGAGAAAGGCATATCCACCGCGCTGCCTTACCACCAACGAGCTGTCGAACTCGATCCAAACTTTGCCATGGGCTATGAGGAATTGGGCAAGGATTACTCCACTTTGGGTGAGATAGGACGCGCCAGCGAATATTTCACGAAGGCGTTTCAGTTGCGCGAACATGCCAGCGAGCGGGAAAAGCTAGACATCATCGCTGGATACTACGCGAACGTGGCTGGGGAACTGAATAAAGCGGTACAGACCTATCAGGAGGAAATCGAAGCCTACCCGCGAGATTACAGAGCACATCTCGATCTGGGTAATCAGTACCTTTCGTTAGGTCAGTATGAGAAGGCGAGGGACACCTATAGCCAAAGCCTTCGCCTCGCCCCGGACAACGTCGCCCCATACGTTAATCTCGCCAACAGCCTGCTCGCCTTGCAGCGGTTTGACGAAGCGCAGCAGACAGTTCAGCAGGCGCAAGCGCGAAAGCTGGATAATTACCTAATACACAATGCCCTCTACGCGCTGGCATTTCTTCGGACAGATTCGCAAGCGATGGCAGAACAGCAACGGCGGTTCATGGGCAAGCCGGAAGAGAACGACGGGCTTGCGCTCGCATCTGACACAGAAGCCTATGCAGGTCACCTGCGCAAGGCACGAGAACTTACCAAACAGTCGATAGATTCCGCCATCCGCGCTGACAGCAAGGAGACTGGAGCAATATGGCAGGAAATTGCCGCCCAGCGGGAAGCCGTGTTCGGTAATCCTGCGGAAGCGAAGCAGCAGGCGGCAGACGGGTTGAAACTTTATCCCGCGAGTCAAGGTGTAGAGGTGGAAGCGGCTCTCGCATTTGCTATGGCGGGTGATGCAGCAAGAGCGGAGTCACTGGCGCAAGACCTAAACAAACATTTCCCGCTGGATATGCAGATGCAGTCTCTCTGGCTGCCTGCGATCCAGGCACAACTGGCGCTGAATCGTAAGAATCCGACTGACGCCTTCACCGATCTGCAAGCCGCTTCTTCTATCGAACTGGGTAGCGTGGCGTTCGGCAACGCGAGCTCCTGCCTCTATCACACATACATTCGTGGAGAGGCATACTTGGCAGCCGGACAAGGTAGTGCTGCCGCCGCCGAGTTCCAGAAGATTCTCGACCACAGCGGCATCGTCTGGAATTGTTGGACGGGAGCGTTGGCGCATCTGGGAGTGGCTCGGGCGAACGCCTTGCAGTCGAGAACCTCGCAGGGAGCGGATGCCGACGCTGCCCGCGTCCGGGCGCTCGCCGCCTACAAAGATTTCCTCACCCTCTGGAAAGACGCCGACCCCGACATCCCCATCCTGAAAGAAGCCAAGGCGGAGTACGCGAAGTTGCAATAGTCCGTCAGGTACGCGGTAACTTGTACCCGGCATGCACTCCCGTAATTTGAAAGTGTGCTCGCGTGGTAGTCAAATCGATTCACTCGCCACTCTCAGAACAGATCACGCCACCGAGTTCTGGCCCGTGCCGAAGCTCTGGCCGTGCCGAAGCGAAGGTACAGACAGAAACGGAATGCCTGACCTGCGGGCGTCCCTGTTCAGACGAAGACCTGTCAGAACCGCATCCGGTGTCCGACAGAGCCTCCATTAATCAAGTAAGGAGAACACCATGACGCAACTCATCACACTCTACTTTGCGCTGCCCGCGATCTTCGTGACGGCGGTGACTGTACGCGACGTTATCTTCGGAGATGTCGTCTAGGCGACTTCGCGGTAGCCTGTCGGGTCGGTTTCAATACGGGCGTTGGTGAAGGGCGCTGCGACCTCTTGCGGCGGGCAGGGAACGGCAAGCAACTCTTGCAGCCGCCTCATAATCTGAGCCCCTTCTTCAAGAGATTGCTGGGCTGAGCGACGACGGCGCTCTTTTATCGATGCGAACATTGTTCCTAGTGACATGGGGAGGAGCCTTTCTTCTTATGAGGAATCGCAAAAGTAGCGGCTAGCTGGAGCGTAGTTCCTTGGTATCGTGTCGTCAAACTCATTAGTTCTTCAGATGGCTGCAATGTGTCGCAGCGGCTTTTTGAAAAGCTCCGCTAGCCGTTAAACCTCTGCGCCTGCCTTGAATCCAAATGTTGCGAGAAGATCGGGAGGAACATACTTAAAGCTCTTGTTTCGGCTGACCCACGCTTTTAGTTCGAGTGATGCGGCGTATTGGTCTGGGGTCAACCGCAAGGACTGTACGACTTGCTCGAAGGAACTCGCGGTTTGTTGCTGCATTCCGACTCGGCATGGATTATCAAAATATGTGGGCTTTCGATTCAACATCTTGTCCTCGGCTGGGATCGTCTCACGATAGCGAAGATCAGGGCGGGGAAGAAGTAAGAGGCAGCGGAGCTTGTCACGAGTCTGGTGATCACGTTTGCGACAGTGGATTCAAGCTGCTCTGAGCACAGCATGGGTGTCGAAAACAGGTTCCACGTTGATGTGGAGGGATTCCAGATCGCCGGACACCTCAGCCAAGCGGCTTATCGACTCGATGACACGGTTTAACTCGTGCGCCGGGATTCCATGCACGTTGACCGTGAGTTCCAGATTGTACGTCGCGGGTTTGGCGTGGTCTTCGGCGGACTCTGGCTTCTGGCTCCTCAGATTCCCTTCCAACATCCGAAAAAGGTTGATCAGCGAACGGCTGCCGCAAACAGAACATGCATCATGCGGGCTGTTGCTGATGGTTTCACAATCAGCACAGAACACGGCGTTGAGGAGGGAAACCGCGCTCAAGCCTCCTTCGGTGTGGGCTCCGGCGTTCATATCCGAACCTCTTGTTAGAAAGATGCTCACACGCCGAGTTCGGTTTCCGCAATTCTTGCAGCTTTCCACGCACGACTATTTCCGCTGACTCAACATTGCAAATTTCTGCTTCGGATGTCGCCACCGCTTGGAGAAGATGAATGTCAGCTAAAATGGATAGATAGGAAAATCGAGCCGATAAGCCCGCCGCGGCAGGGCTCAACAAATCATGAGGTAGCCTGTGACGAGCCCAAATATGAGCAGTGACTCCATTGAACTTTTATGCAACCACTGCGGCCAGACGTTTTCCACCTTCCTGCACCAGATGGCCGACAAGAATGCCAAGGTTGTGTGCCCGAATTGCCGCGAGACGGTTGACTGCAAGCCTGCAAAGGTTGCCAAGCCCGTCGCCGAGGGCACGTCCCGTCAAAAAAACTAATTAACTGCACGATTTCCCAGCCGATTGCCCAGCGCCTATCGAGTCGCAATGCGCGGTCACCCGTGATTACGCCATCCCCCTCCCGGGCAGGATCACACAGGGCTTCCATCGCCAAAGTCGCCCACACAAAGGCGCGGGCTCTCTTCTCGCACTCTGATGTAAATGCCGTCGCCTTGGTGGACAAATTGGAGCCGGATCGTGGCGGGTCCTTCTTGTCGGACGTATCCTCCCGACAACAAAGCTGGGAGATTCAGGCGGTAGCAGCCAATTGATTTGACGGGAGCGTCGGGCGAATTCTTCCACCCCAACCGGATGTCTAGCAGGTTGCGGAAAAACTCGATGTGAAGCGGACGCAGTACCACGAAACTCTCTTGTTTCCACAGCACAACCTGATAAGAAGAAGGCATGCGCGGAAAAGACGAGCAACAGTTGGACGTGTTTAGCTACGTAAGCCCAGAGCAGCGAGTGCCCCAAGACCACCCCTTGCGTCCTCTTCGTGTCATGACCGATGAGGCATTAAGAGAACTGCAACCACGATTCCACAAGCTGTATGCGAAAACCGGGCGGCCGTCGATCGCGCCGGAGAAGTTGTTGCGAGCGCTCCTGCTGCAAGCGCTGTACTCGGTGCGCAGCGAGCGGCTGTTGATGGAACAGCTCGACTATAACCTGCTGTTCCGTTGGTTCGTGGGCTTGAACATGGACGACGCCATTTGGGATGTGACCGTATTCACCAAGAACCGCGAGCGGTTGCTCGATGGGGACATTGCCGAAGCCTTCTTCCAAGCTGTGCTCCAGCAGGCACGCGAGCGGAGTCTGCTCTCGGACGAACACTTCACGGTGGATGGAACGCTACTGGAAGCGTGGGCGAGTGTGAAGAGTTATCAGCGCAAGGATGCGAAGAACACCGTCCCGCCGGACGATCCTGGCAATGCGACAGTGGACTTCCACGGGGAGAAGCGGTCCAACGAGACGCATCAATCGAAGACGGACCCGGATGCGAAGATGGCACGCAAAGGCAAGGGCAAAGAAGCGAAGCTGAGTTACAACGGGAATCTGCTGGTGGAGAACCGCCACGGACTGATCGTGAACAGCCAGGTGTTCGAGGCCAACGGAACGGCGGAGCGCGATGCCGCGCTGGTGATGCTGGAACAGATTCCGGGCACGAAACAAGTAACCGTGGGCGGCGACAAGGCCTATGACACGGCAGATTTCGTGGCCGAATGCCGCAACCTCAAGGTCACGCCGCACGTGGCTCAAAATCTGGAGCGACCCGGTGGAAGTGCGATTGATGCTCGCACGACGCAGCACCCTGGATATGCCATCAGTCAGAGGAAGAGGAAGCGTATCGAAGAGTGCTTCGGATGGCTGAAGACGATCGCGCTGTTGCGGAAAGTTCGGCATCGTGGAATCTTCAAGGTGGGATGGGTCTTCACCTTCGCGGCCGCGGCCTACAACTTAGTCCGTATGAGGAATCTGGCGATTCAAGCGACGTAAGCCGAGGTCGCACTGTGCTCGCAGGCCCGAAAATAAATCCGCGGGACACCAGCGGATGCAGCCAGAACCCTTCCCGAATCACAAAATCACTAAGACTGGAGAGAATCTAAGTCGCGGAGTCCATTTTTCCGCAGCCTGCTAGGGGAGAATGGCTAATCGGAATGATTCCGTGGTGTCTGTTCTGACTCTCGTCGTTCCCCACCCAGCTACGGTGGTTTGCTCCGCATCTAGTGATCCTCGTGGGCGGTGGCGTCTACTTGAGGTTTAGGCGAACCGGCGTGAGAGGCGGGCGGCGAGCGCTATCTCCTCAGCGGTGCATGTACCCCCGGAGCCACGGCGGTGTGACGCTCATCACGGTTAAGCCGTCGCCGAGTATTTAGCATTGTCCTTGTGAACGCAATAACCGAAAATGGAGGCGATTGGACGCCGAGCACCGGCGAAAGTATCCGGGGATGCGTTAACCCGTGGTTAGGTAAACTCCATATCCCCTTGCAAGCCTATGATCACTGCGGCCAATGTAGCGACGTGCCGTACCGAGTTATAGTGATCGAATCGACACAAGGTAAGCCACGAGGAGTGGCACTCTGCGGGCGACACTTTGTTGAGGCGTGCAAACAGTGCTCCGACAGAACTCCATGTTTGTTGGACGACAATGAACGCCTCGATTTAATTCGGATTGCATCAACTCACTGACTTAGAGTGGCTGAGCACCGTGCCGGCGAACAAAACTTAAGGTCAATCTATCCCAGCAAATCTCTCACGATGCTGAGCCGTTCCGCATCCAGTGGCTCTCGGCAAACGGGCTTGCCTGCTCGACTGTACCAGTACGCCGCGTTGCCCTGATCGCCTTCTTTGCGATGCAAGTAGGCGTGTACCCACGAACCGTCGGTGCCTTCGTCCTGCTGCGCGGATTCGTGCGCCCGCGTCCAGTTGCCCTTGGAGTCCCACCACAGTCCGGCGAGGGCGAATGTGAGTCCTGCTGGCGGCCGGTTCGCGGTGAGTGATTGGCGAAAATCATCCAAGGTCATGTCGGGTACTCCGTGATGCAATGGCAGGATGCCATGATACGCTCCACCCACTGCACTGTCGTGGAACCTGCCGCCGCAGTTACCTCCTGCTGCCGCCGATGCTCACAACCAGCATGGCCGCTGGACTGTCGGATCACGTCTCGTCGCTTGAGGAAATTATTCTTCTAGCAAACTTGAATCTTTTCCTGAAAACCCGGAATCTGAGATCAGTAAGCGCACGCTAATGGTTCAGTGGCAGTGGGGGCTGAGCCAAATGAAACATTCTGAGCTTCGCTGGAATCCAGAGCTTCAAGAATGGTTGTGCGTGAGGTGCGGCCTAACCTCCGACCATAGCAACCGAGAGGATGCCGAGACTGAGTTGGAGTCGTTTGAGTGCCAGCCTTACCCCGTAAACAAACCGCATCTAGTGATCCTCGTGGAAGTGGGCAGAATACCGATCAAAGGCGGCTGCTCCGCTTGCAAAGAAGTACTCTTTACGACCGGGGATGATATTGGCACAGCACAGGAGCAGCACAGCAGATTAGAAAGCCTGTTCCGTGAGCATTTCCGCAAGGTCCACATGCACAAGGATGCCCGCCAAAAGGCTACGAATGCCTAGTTTCAGGTTGTCCCTGTCACATCTTTCGGCGGGTTCACAAAACAACATGGAAATTGTCTTGCAACTGTTTCATAGCTTGTCCCGGCAGGAAATTTAAGGGACAACCTGCACTCTTCGCACGTCAGAAAGCGACCCGCAGCGGTCATCATTATGGTGACGGTATGAGAGGGAGGCGTAAGATTGGTGACTGGCATTGCAGAGTTCATCATCGACTTTGAATCCGGGCATGCAAAGGTTATTGAAGAAACAGCTTCACTTGCTTTTTCTCCACCATCTCTGGTCGCCAATCGTCGCAGTCTGACAGCACCCAAGCCGAATGTCTGTCCGCTAGCGCACCATACATTCGTGGGATCGATCCCCGACGCTGCCCAGCGGTGGCGACCACAGGCCGGACTAACCGCACCTGCAAATTTTCACATTCCTTTAATCGTCACCGGGTAGAATCCACGGCAATCGGGACTTCGGCCCAAAACAAATTGTGTGGGGTGAATATGGCCATGGCTGCGACCGTAGTCCGTTGCCCTTACTGCGTCTCGAATGACGAGTTCAGGCAGATGATAGCCCGGTCGGACGGCAGATTCGTCTGCAACAAGTGCGGGCACTCGGAAATCCCCAGTAATGAGCATTTCGCGTGTTCTTGCCGAAAGTGCTTAGAGCTACGGACACTCGATGCTCGCCGATGCGCATAGCCAAACGCGATTCCTGTTTCTGCAAAAACTTGGCTGGCGACCATAGAGCCATATAGGGGGGAACCATGAAAATCGTTGTTAGAAACGCACCGTGCCCCTGCGGAAGCGGCAGGAAATACAAGAGGTGTCATGGCGTACAGATGCCCACGGCGAGCGTGAGGGGAAACGAAGCGGGTATTCCATCCGTCTACCAGCCTTTTGCGGCGCACGGAATTTCACCGTGGGTAGCGGAAGCGATGAAGAGAGCCTCCCGCCAGTAGCCTATCGAGTCGCAATGCACGGTCGTCATGGTTCGCCTATACCGTCGCCAGCTTGGCCACAAAAGCCCAGAAGCCTATGGAAGACACAATCCCGACCCAAACCCCCTCTGGGCAGCCAAATGGTCGCAAATCGGCTCCCTGAGAGGTCACCCAAGTCACAGCCGTCCGTGGGAAAAAATGACGTTCCGCCAAAATTACGACTGTGCTCTGTGGAACACGAAAAAGAACACCATCACGGTTAAGCAACCGAACGCATAGATGAACGACGCGAAGAGCACTATCGGAGCCTCAGCGCCACGGAGAACATTAAGGACGTTGGAGACGAAATTCCACGCCAATAGAGCCGTCATCAGAACCGTCCCCACCAGCGCCAGCAGCGCCGCATTTTTGAGTGTCATGGTCGGAGTATGAACGTTAGCGGGTGTCAGCCGCAACTCTGGCTCGAACCCACGGAGCCCTTCGCGGGGAAAAATCGCAACAATCCTTCAGGTTTTTTCGCCGCATGTTCAGGTGTAAAATAATGACCGCTCGTAAAAGGGAGGCTGGTATGCGTTCTTCCCTTGTGAACCACTGTAAGCCTTTCCCTTCGATTGCCCTCATTGCGGTCCTGACGTTGTTGTCGTCTGGCTGGACCTGTAGTGGGATGTTTGAGAGTTGTCAAGGTGTATCCCAAGCCCAAATCAACTCACTCTCGCCGAGCAACATTCCAAACGATGCGAATTCAGTTCCACTGATAGTGGAGGGAAGCGGTTTTACTCCCCAATCGCAAATCATGTGGAACGGAAGCACATTGGAAACCACGTTCCTCGACTCACACCACCTTCAGACCACGATTACTCAGGCGACCTTTGCCGACTTCGGCGGCTCAGCGGGGAGTAGAGTGCAAATTTCGGTGGGTTCTCAGGGTTCGGGATGTCCTATCAGCGGGAATTCTGCCACGCTGGTTCTAGTCATTAGCTAGGCAAAATTCCTCGGGTAGAAGTCCGGCAAGAACGTAGTCGAATCCGCACTCCACTCGGTCGAACTGGCGTCTAGAGCCGTCCCCGCCAATCACGCCTTCTGCGCTCTGTGGAACACGAAAAAGAACACCATCACGCTGAATGCGCCAAACGCATATATCAGTGACGAGAACAGTGAGACCGCAGGAACCAAGTCCCGCAGGACATTCAGAAAGGTGAAGACGAAATTCCACACCAAAAGAGCCGTCATCAGAACCGTCCCCACCAGCGCCAGCAGCGCCGCATTTTTGAGTGTCATGGTCGGAGTATGAACGTTAGCGGGTGTTGGGCGCAACCGGAACGCTTTTCCACCGCGATGACAGCGGCTTCTGCGTCCTGCGCGTGAAAGAACGTGGGCAGCGAGAATGAAAAGGCCGAAGAATTGTAATTGGTGATTGGGAGCGTGGAGCAATCAGCACCCACTCGTTGGCAAAGGACGAACGAGTGGGCACCCGACTGGTATCAATTATTTTTTGCCGACGACGTGGCCGCGTCCATCGCGCACTTCGTTTGCTTTGAAGTGGGCAACCTTATCGAGACGCTTTCCCGGCTCGGGCTGAGCGCCACGGGCTGGCCTTGGGCCGGTATAGCCGTGCTCAGGATGGAAACGGTTATTTACGTGGCCATGGAAATTGGCTGGGCCGTGAAACCACGGGCCTGCCCCAATGAAGACGCCGCCTACAAACCATTCCGGGCCATAGTACCCATAGGGGGCGCACTCATACGGCGGGACATCGTAGTACCCATAGGGACACACAGGCGCAACTCCGATCTCGACGGCTACCTGAGCCTGTATTGTGGGAGTAGTCACCGCGAAGCAGATTCCGGCAACAGCAGCTAACGCAAGAATCTTAAATCCGTTCATTCATTTATCCTCCATCGTCAGATTATCCTCCATCGTCGCGACCGTCGTCTATCTACCCCACGCATTCACCATAACGACTCAGATCAGCCTTGATCTGAGCCATACGTACCGTGAGGATCAGCCCTAGATCGCTACAAAACCTGCCCATCCCAAGGGAACAAATCGCAATAATCCTTCAGGCTTTTTTCAGCAGGCGGGAAATCCCGACCAAAATCACAGCGCCCACAAAAGCGACAATGATGGCACCTATCATTCCGCCGCCCGGCCAGACTCCCAAAAGTCCGAAGACCCAACCACCCACAATGCCGCCGAGGATTCCGAGAATGATGTCCGCGAGTGTGCCGTAGCCACCGCCCTTCATATATCCAGCAAGCCAACCTGCAATCAGTCCAACCACAATCCAAGTGATGAATCCCATGCCTATCCTCCTTGCGCCGCTTTAGGTCGGAATTTCCAATTCGACCGAAAATGTAGCACTTGGCCCCTCAACCTGAAATGCTCCACACGAATAGCGGTCGAAACCTCCCGATGTCAATCATCGAGCCGGGCTAAGCCGCCTTGCGGAAAGATTCGACGGCTTCCGCCTCTGAGTTGTATACGTCGAAGACCGTGAGCAACTTGGTGACCTGCAACAAATCGCCCACGCGCTTTGTCAAGCTCACCAATTTGATCGTGCCGCCCGCGTGTTGCGCGGTTGTGCGAAGCTCCACGAGCGTGCCCAGACCGCCCGAATCGACGTAATCCACATCGCCCAGATTGAGCACGATCCGATTGTTCTTCGATACGGCCTTCTTGACGGTATCCCGCAATAGCGAAGACTCGTCGCCAAACACAATCCGGCCACTGCAATCCACCACGAGAATTCCATCCTTCGTTCGCGTTGCCAGCTTCAGTTTCATAAGCACATCTCCTTGTCCATCACATGGAAATGCGTTTCCCGAGAATCCGGGGTCATTCGCCTCAGGGAGTGTTGTGTCTCAACGGGCGGGAACTGCTCTTCGGAGAGGCGGACGGTTAGTCGCAATAAAGGTTACTCCTTTGGCTAATCTTTGCAATAGGCAGGCAGCACTGTTCGCTGTAATGTGATTCCGCACGCGGATCGGGGCGCGTGGAACGCTGTTTGAAAAGGAACTTTGACGTAATAACTCATTGACTGCGCTCTGGGTGTTTATCGCCCCTGCGATGGGCGGCAACCGGACGAGGACTGTCGGGGAAGCGAGACTTAGAATGTCTGCATGAGACGAATCTGCGTTTTCTGCGGTTCGAGTGCCGGGAAGCGCCCAGAGTACCGCACCGCCACCGAGGAACTTGGAACGGAACTGGCACGACGCAACATTGGATTGGTGTACGGCGGCGGCAATGTGGGCTTGATGGGAGTGCTCGCGGATGCCGTGCTAAAGGCGGGCGGGGAGGCGGTGGGAGTCATCCCGAAACACCTTCTGGGGCACGAGGTATTTTGACTTCGTTATTTTTGACGAAGCCAGTCAAGTCTTGCCAGAGGATGCGATACCGTCGATCCTCCGCGGGAACAAACTCGTCGTCGCAGGCGACAGCAAGCAATTGCCACCAACAACCTTCTTTGCCGCTGCCGACGAAGAAGAATACGCCTCCGATGAGGACGCGGTCGCAACCGAAGGATACGAAAGTCTACTCGACGCGATGAATGCATTCTTGAACGGATCCTATCTCGATTGGCATTACAGGAGCAGAGACGAAAGCCTAATTAACTTCTCAAACCACCACATCTACCAGAATCGCTTGGTGACGTTTCCGGGATCAGGCGGAACACCCGCAATCAGCCACGTCTTGGTTAAACAAGAGTTTGGTTTGGATGGCCAAGAAGAAAGCTCTTCGCAGGAAGTGCAGAGGGTGGTAGCGCTCGTGATCGAACATGCTCGAAGTAGTCCAGATCAGACCTTGGGCGTAATTACGATGGGCATTCGTCACATGAATCGGGTTCAGGCCGCCCTCGACCACGCGTTGGAGAAGCACACGGATCTCGGCGTTTTTTTTGATCCAAACAAAGGTGAACGGTTTTTCGTGAAAAATCTAGAGCGGGTTCAAGGCGACGAACGCGACGCAATCATCATCAGCATCGGATATGGCAAGGATCGGGCCGGTAACCTGCCGCTGCGATTTGGCCCGCTACTTCCTGAGGGCGGCCGGAGTGGCTTTGCCTAATAACTGGGGTAAATGCCTTAGTTTTTTGGGCAAGAAGCCGAGTTTTTGGGCAAGCGCCACTGCCTCAAAATACCGAGCAAAACTTGAGGTTAAGTAAGGCGCTGCTGAGTGTCACATTAGTGAATGGCCTCGACAATCCACTTCGCTCATTCCTCGGCAATCAGTTGTCTCTCCTGTCCATATCCAACCAAAAATCGCGGACAACTCATCCATACAATGCCGTGACGCTGTCGACCTGGTTCCTCGAGTCAGACTTATGCCCGGAGTCCTGGAATCCAGTGTCGAAATCGGTGTATAAGGGTCTCAGTATCCTGACTCATTCAATGTACCCAGCGGTGCTGTGGCAGGTCGTTGGGTTATGAGCCCAGGCGGTCAATCTAACTTGTTGTTGATTCGACGACTCTTACACCCCTCAACACCTGGTTTTGACCATATTCGGGGTCGATTCTTTGCCCAAGTTTTGCCCAAGTTTTCGTCTTCTTTTGCACCCTGTCTGGCGAAAGCCAGTTGCGCCAGGATACCGTTATTTAGTTTTCTGAGCATCGGCAGTTTCTTGACGCTGGTCATCAGCCTCTTGCCAGTTGGAACTGGGGTTGTATTCCTTCATCGCTCGGGCAAGAACGTCGGTCTTCTTGCCGAGATCTTTTTCGTAAACAACTCCATCCTCGTTGACGATGAATGTCATCACACCGGACGATCTGTATTCTGCAGGAAAGGCCACGAACGCAAAGCCCTCGGTCATCTTGCCATTTAAGACGTAACTTTTCGCGCCGCTTGAAGTGGTTTTCTTTCGGCGCGCCAGGATGCGGAAGTAGTAACCGCGGTAAGGAGTCGAGGAGCCGGCTTGACTTCCGCCATTGTCATCGGCAACGGCCGATGCTACAAGTGGACCGATGGGACTTTCGGCTTCGCCGTCCGCAGCTTTCCAATAAAGGCCGTTGTGCTGCCCTTCATCGCTCAAGAACTTCTGGGCATACTCGTTGTCGTGTATGCCGTGGTATTCCTTTTGCGCCGCAACCAACTCCTGGCAAACACTGATCGCCGCCGCTTCATTCTGGCCAATTCGCCGGAATAAAATCTCTTCCTTGCCCGCATCGGTGTCGAAATACCACGAATTACCTTTGTTTACGAGCGGAATGGGCGTGGGCCAGTTTTCCGCACCGATATATAAGGTTGTGGTTCGATCCGGTTCAGTCACCAGACGGTGCATTTGCTGATACCGCTCTACGAAGTTAGCGCGGCTCTGCGCGTCCTCGGCTTCGTCTCCCGAAGAGACGATTTGCTTTCCGTCTCGTCCCAAAATCTCGATCATTGCTTTTTCGTCGTTGTTCTTCGTGGCTGCAACCAACGCGTTGCTCGCCTCTTCCGCCGACAAGAAAGTTTTCTGACCCGGTTGCTGAGCCATAGAACGGATGGAAAAACATGCGGTCAGGAAGATAGCGGCGACCGCGAATCGATGAAGATTTGCCCAGTGAAATGTGCTGGAATTCACGTCTGTGCACTGCATATATCTTTTCTCCATTTGCAAGTTTTACCAGCTACCGGGGAACGTAACGCCCCGTCGATTAGTGATGTCCGCCGCCTCCGCCGTGAGATCCCCCGCCTCCGCCGCCATGAGAACCTCCGCCACCGCCATGCGATCCGCCGCCCATGCTTGCGCTTCCGCGTGACGAAGCGCTTTTCGCCGGACCGCCTTTCCCGTAGCCGCTGTAAGCGCTTGTGCGTATGCCGCTCTGTCCGTGGGGTTCAGCGTATCCTCGGGCCGCCTTGGTATTTCCGTTGAAGCCTTTGGCGGTTGCGCCCGCACGATTGTTCACTTCGCCGCGCCCGCCGGCAGGCGTGTTTCCCCCGTTGGTCCGAGCACCAACTCCGCCGCGGTTGCCTTCAGTTCCGTGCGCGCTCCCCGCTCGGTAGAAACTGCTTCGGTTGTAAAACGTATTGCTATGGGAGTAGTACCGACCGCCGCCGTACATCGCGTATCCGCCATGCCAATTAAATCCCCAATGACCCCAGCCCCATCCATAACCGCCGTACCAGCCGATTCCAAAGCCCATTCCAAAACTGAGGTACGGGCCGCCAAACCAAATTCCCGGATATGGGTACCACCCTGGCCAGGCCATGATCGGAGATCCGTATACCAGCCACGGGTTATACGCGGGGACGTAAACCGTATCCGGGCTGACAGGATCAACCACGACCGTCGAACCTTGCATCGTCACGGTTTGCTGCGTCGTGGTCTTGAGATCGCCGGCTGCTTGCGCTCGACGCCGCATCACCTGCACTGCATCCATCACGTCCGCTTGCTGATTGAAATAAGCGTCCCCTAGTGATGACGCCCAGGAGAGGTTCTTGTCCATATTTCCAAGGACGGATGGAAATGCAGCCAGCGCTTTGACACTCGGATCCCAGGGTTGCTGGTCCACAGCATGACCCAGAGCCTCACCCTTCAAATCAGGATTCGCCTGCACCCATCTGTCGGCTTCGACAACCTGCTCGGGAAATGTAGACGCCGCCAGGATTTGCGCCACCAACGAATCCGGATAGAGCGCAATCGGAGCGACCAACCGCTGCAACTGCTCCGGAGTCTGCGGCGCGTAGGCCGGCGCTTGAGCCGCCTGCGCTGCGGGAGGTGTGTCCTGCGCGACCGAGAGTTTGGAAGTCCCAATCGCACACAACACCGCGATCGACAACAAGAAAGCTAAGCCCTCTTTCCTACATCGCAGCCGTGAGAACCCGACAGCACTTCCTAAAGTCTTCATGTTCTTGAATCTCCTAATGGCCTGCATTGCTTTGGTTGGTAACTCCGAACAATTCGTGTTTTCGCGAAACAGCTACCTAACGAACAGTCAAAGCGCCGGAGCCCGAAGTGCGAACCCTTCTATATGATCCTTCTTAAGATTCGTTCAACCCCTTTCGAAATACTGAGCAGAAAGGATCACTTCCTGTTAAGCGCTCCTGCGATGAGAACCCGTTCAGTGAATGATTCGTCGGACGGATGATGTCGCTACTGCAACTGCTGTGGCTCCTGCCAGTGTCTCTGATGCAATTGCTACTCACAGAGCGAACCGAATGGCCGGGCCAGGGGTGTACGCATCGCCCCTATTTCAGGTCCGGTAACAAGTTCAGACGCTCATGAGTTGGCCTGCAGCGTCGGCGGCCTGAATGGGAAGCGCCACACGAGTGGGTTGCATGCGATTAGCGCAAACTCGCGCGAAGACCCCCATATAAGACTGCGCTACCCGGGCCCAGACCATGTGCCGTGCATAGAGGTAAGCACGTTTACGCATCGCCTCGCGGGCCGCATCGTTGTCCAAAAGTCCAATCGTCGCATTCGCGATGGCGGCTGAGTGGTAGCCGTAATGGACGCAAGTGCTTTGGGATCCCTTGTACAGATGATGCAGGTTTCTTTTCGAATGCGAGAGGACTCGCTTGGCTGGGCATCAGGGTGTTCGGTCTTAGAATCACGGAGCGGTTGCGCTCGGACATTGCAGGCTCCTTAACGGTAAGGTTCGGTGGGAGGAGGACGAACACAAGATTGAGGCGCCAGAGGCTACACCCGAGCCTCCGGGCGGCGGAACTCGTTCTTCCTCAAACCGCAGTTCGACGTCCGCTCAGCAGGTTAATGACCAAGATCACCAGCCCCACAACCAGAAGCAGGTGGATGAAGGTTCCGCCGATATGCAGACTGAAACCCAGAAGCCACAAAATTACGAGAACAACAAAAATGGTCCAAAGCATGTCAACCTCCAGTGCTCATTCGCGAGCACATGATGTGAGTCCTAGGTACGGACACGAATACAACGAAAGTCACTTTGGCCCCAACCATCATGCCCGCTTTGAGGCAAGTGGTGGCCGCGAATACAACGGACGCCGGGAGTACTCTTACGGCGGCTATTGGTTCTATGCAGGAGCATATCCGCCGTGGTTTTATGAGCAGGACGTGTACTTCATTATGGGAGCGGATGGGCTATGGTATGCAGTTGCATACGGTAACCCTTCTTTAACCTTCCAAGTCAATATAGAGTAGCGGGATAAGTTGTGACGGAGCCGGGAGTCGCGAAACCAAAAGATCCGCGACTCTTGCAGCGCAGGGACTGCATGGCGGTCTGTCCCGAACAGTTCCGTGATTACCTTCGCATGGGCTTCGCACGATTGCTTCTGGTCGTATCTGGGCAGGTTTTAATGCGGGTTGTTTGTCTCTGAAAACCCTCTGGGGTCACCTGACCCGGTTATTAATTGGCGCATCGGAGGGACGTATGGCAGAGAAACGCACCAAAGCCGACAGATCACGGCGGCAAAACTGAACAACTGGAAAAAAGGGTAGATCGCCATCCAGACGAGATCGAGAAAAAGCCATCAACACTCGTACCTAAGTCGGACGAGCTGACCGTCCTGATCCCGATTGAGCAGCAGATTCAGCAACGCGCCTACGAACTTTACGAGCAACGCGGAAGGACAGACGGTCACGAGTTGGACGACTGGCTTCAGGCCGAGTGCGAGATAAAGGGCACGCAGGCGAACGCAGCAACGGCATAGCTTCCGGCAGTCCTCAAGAGCGGTTGGTGGGTCGGCGGGGCTTGTCGTGGGTGCTCTGGGTTTCGTTTCTTCTTCGATTCTCGACATGACTCCGCCCATCAGCAGACTCGCCCTCGCGGATCTGCGGGATACGTTCGAAGAAGTTCACAACGGACATCGGCATGAGGCGATCGACATTCTCGAGCCGACAGGGACACCCGTGCTTGCGGTGGTATCCGGAACCATCCGCAAGCTGTTCCTCAGCAACCGGGGCGGCAGCACAATCTACCAGTTCGATGAAATGTGAGTGTATAGCGTATTACTACGCGCACTTGGACCGGTACGTGGAAGGGCTGCGGGAGGGAATGCGGGTCGAGCGTGGGGACGTCATCGGTTTTGTGGGCTCGACGGGAAATGCGGATGCGCGCACGCCGCACTTGCATTTTGCGATCTTCGAGTTGGGGCCAGAAAGGCTGTGGTGGAAGGGGAAGGCCGTTAATCCATATCCAGGCCTGGTAGACGCGGTGAAGCGGGCGAAATAGCGGACGATCCTCTCTGTGTTCGGTCCCCTTCCAAACGAGCCAACCCGTTAAGGAGGCTGCAATCTCCAAGCCTGACCGCTCCGCGAGTGTGAACCCAGTCAACGCGAGCACAGGACAGTTTGCAGTAGGGCATCTCGTTCAACGGTGTATACCCTAACCTCGTTCATAGATTGAGCCTCCCGATGACAACCTAGATATCAACGGCAAATTCTGTAGCTTGGTCAAGAGTAAGTGTCAGAGCAAGCACACGGTTGACAGACTGAATCCGGCAGCCAGCGCGACTCTACCACTTGAATTTCTTATTGCGGCCTATCTGCTAACCGGTCGCACCCCGGATGTCATACTTTGAAACGTCGCATCTCCGCGATTTTGGTCGTCGGGAAATCCACCAAGTTGGTGTTAAGCTGGAGGAATCCGAGCCACTCCCAGACGAAGAAATTTCATCGCGTGCCGACATTGGGTCTGAGCAACAAGACCGAGGTCCGTGCGGATTTTGAGGATGCACTGGCGGCAGAGCTCTCCAGCAAGGGGTTGGATGCGGTTCCGGGGAATACCATTCTGCTTCGCCCACCGGGCACGCAGCTCGACCTCAACACCTTGAAAGAACAAGTCCGTGCAAACCAGATCGAGGCAGTGGTGGTCTCACGACTGATCAAGGTTGACGATACCGTTTCCTACATCCCGGGCACAGCGTACGCCGTGCCCTTTCCTTACTACAACACTTTCTATAGTTACTACGGAACACTGTACCCGGTGGTCTACTCGCCCGGCTACCTACAAAAGGAGAAGAAAGTGCGCGTTGAGACCAATCTCTATTATGTCACCCCTGCCCCGGATGGACAGCTGGTTTGGACCGCAATCACCGACACCTTCAACCCCTCCGACGTCCACAAAGCAATCAGGAAATTAGTCAAGCTCGTCGTGACGCAAATGCAGAACGACGAGGTACTCTAGGTGTGGGGCGCAAGCACGGCCCGCCTGACGGAAGAAAAGGAAAAACAATCAAATTAGAGGTCATTGCCCGGCAGAACATCCAGAAATCGCTGTTTGCTTTGCTGCTCGCCACTCTGCTCCTCGCCGGTTGTGGCGAACTCAACCCGTTCTGCGGGAGTGCCCGGCCGACGCCCCTGCTGAGTTCGCTCGCACCGAACCCCGCGACCCTTACCCAAGTAGAGCAGGGCTTACTGCTCACCGTCGCTGGGGGTCACTTTTATTCTAATTCGATCGTCCTATGGAACGGAACGGCATTGCCCCCTCAGCGATCACCCAAAACCGGCCAGTGATTATCACCTGAAAACCGGCCAACGAGAGTAACGTCCGGGACATTGAATCCCGCGGAGGCTTGTAGGCTCCGTGGGCATGGCCAATGTCTTGAACGAAGAGAAGAAACAACAAGTTTTAGCTCTGGGACGGCTGGGCTGGTCGCTGCGGCGCATCCAGCAAGCGACTAAGATCCGCCGCGAAACCGCCAGCGCCTACCTGAAAGCGGCGGGGATTGCGGTGCGTCTGCCCAGTGGCTGGGGGCGGTGCGAACCAAAACCGGCCAACGAAGTGATCACCGACTTTGGTGCGGCAAAACCGGCCATTGCGGTGATTCCCGATGCCTGCAACCCCAGCCCCAACCCCGAAAACCCTTCCCCTAAGGGAAGATCAAAAACAACTTCAAAACCGGCCCACGAGAACCAGGTGATCACCGACTCTGAAGTGGTCACCGGCCCCAGCGCCTGCGAGCCCTACCGGGAAGCCATCGACTTGGGGCTCAGCCGCGGCCGCAATGCCATGGCCATCTGGCAGGACTTAGTTTCCGAGTACGGCTTCGCCAGCAGCTACCAAAGCGTGCAACGCTTCGTGCGCAAGCGGCGCGGAACGCAAACCCCCGAAGCCCGCGTCGTGATTGTCACCGCGCCCGGCCAGGAGGCACAAGTTGATTACGGCACTGGCCCCATGGTGCGTGATCCCGAGAGCCGTAAGTACCGGCGCACTCGGCTGTTCGTGATGACGCTGGGCTGCAGCCGCAAATCCGTTCGCCTGCTGACCTTCCGCTCCAGTTCGCGCATCTGGGCCGAGTTGCACGAACGAGCCTTTCGCCGGCTGGGCGGCGCCACGCGCATCGTCGTGCTCGACAATCTACGCGAGGGCGTGCTCGTCCCCGACATTTACGATCCCACTCTCAATCCTCTTTATCGCGACGTGCTGGCGCACTACGGCGCAGTCGCCATGCCTTGCCGCATTCAAGATCCTGACCGCAAAGGCAAAGTCGAATCCGGCGTCGGGCACGCCCAGAAAACACCGCTGAAAGGCTTGCGCTTCGAGACTCTGGAAGAAGCCCAAGCTCATCTCGATCACTGGGAGCAACGCTGGGCCGACACGCGCATCCACGGCACCACCAAACGGCAGGTCGCCGCCATGTTTGCCGAAGAGAAACCCACATTGTTACCGCTGCCGCTGGAGCCGTTCCGCTATTACCAGTACGGCGAGCGCATCGTGCATCTCGATGGTTGCGTCGAAGTCGAAGCCGCCTACTACGGCGCTCCGCCAGGCTGGATCGGGCGGGTGCTGCGCGTGCAATGGGATGAGCTGTATGTTCGTCTGCTCGATCCTAAAACCGGGCAACTGCTGCGCGAACACGTGCGCCAGAAGCGCGGTTGGTATCGCATTAAAGAAGAGGACCACCCCAAGCGAACCCCACTGCGCACTTCGCAACTGCTGTGGCGAGCCGGTCGTGCTGGGTCGCACATCGGTGCGCTCTGCGATGCCATCCACCACCAGCAAGGCGAGGTCGGTGTGCGCCGCATTCTCGGCGTTCTCTCCCTAGCCAAGAAGTACGGCACCGCGGCGGTCGATGAAGCCTGCGCCGCTGCGCTCGACATGGGAGTGCAGGAATACCGCTTCGTCCGCCGCTATCTGGAACGCTGCCCCCAAGCCCCACTCAGTTTGCAGCAAGTCGATCCCCTGATCCGCGAGTTAGTCCAGTACCGCGATTTTATTAACTACAGAACCAAGGAGATAGAAGAATGAATCTGATCGAACTCGATCGTGCGCTCAAACAACTTCGCCTGGGTGGAATGGCCGCCGTGCTGGAGGCCCGTCTGCGCCAGGCCCAAACCGAACCGCTCGCCCCCATCGACCTGCTGTCGTGCCTGGTCTCCGACGAACTCGCCTTGCGTGGTGAGCGCCTGCTGGAGCGGCGGAAAAAGCAAGCTCAGTTCCGCGACTCCCAGAAGACTCTCGACAACTTCGACTTCGCTTTCAACAAGAAGATGAATCGCAGCCTGGTCTTCGACCTCTCCACCGGCACCTTCATCTCGCGCCACGAAGATGCCCTGTTTCTCGGCCCACCCGGCACCGGCAAGAGTCACCTGGCACAAGCCATCGGCCAAGCCGCCATCCAACAGGGATACCGCGTGCTCTATCGCGAGACCCACGCCTTGCTCGATGATCTCGCCGAAGCCACGCTCGACGGCACCCGCAAAGAGCACATGGAGTTCCTGGTCACCGTGCCCCTGCTCATCCTCGACGATCTCGGCATGCGCAAGCTGCCGCTCACCGCCGCCGAAGAACTGCTGGAAATCATCATGCGCCGCTACGAGCGGGCCAGCACCATGCTGACCTCAAACCGCCCAGTGGAAGACTGGGGCAAACTGCTGGGAGACGCGGCCGCCGTGAGCGCCATGCTCGACCGTTTACTGCACCACGGTCACGTGCTCAAGTGCGGCCCGCGAAGCTGGCGCACCAAAACCGACTTGCCACCACAGGAGGCGGCAGGATAGAACATTCTCAGTCCCGGACGTTACTCTCGTTGGCCGCTTTTGAAGTGATAATCGTTGGCCGCTTTTGAAGTGATCACTGAGGGCTACCGTCATAAGTACGACTCAGTTGCAGGCCATGATTACCACGACCCAAATCTCCTCTCCCGGTACTGCCCAGATTGTCGTGCACACGCCTGCCAACCTTTCTGGAGACCTCGGTTGCGACAGCGGCGGCGACAGCCAAGCGTTGACCTTCACGGTCACCTAGCCCAGACTGACCGAAGGAAATGGCGACGGGAGTGATACGGCGAGCGCTTTCGAGTTCGTGGGAGTGCAAAACGTAAGGCTTAAGTTTTCCGCGAGTTATTTGGGGGCAATCCCAAG
Source organism: uncultured Acidobacteriaceae bacterium (assembly GCA_963779995.1). Lineage (GTDB taxonomy): Bacteria > Acidobacteriota > Terriglobia > Terriglobales > Acidobacteriaceae > Acidiflorens. Next base: position 40,773 of record CAVZZY010000014.1, read on the forward strand.
CCTTCTGTGCGGAAGTCGTTTCCATGTCGATTTGGGACTTGTGCCAGACCACCTGGTCGACCCGACCGACGAGGAAAACCCAGCACGTTGTGCCTGTCGGCGCGACATGTCTTTGGCTACATCGTCGGGCAGGAACTTGAGGGCCAGTCTGCGGCCGAACGCGACGAAGTCGTCGGGAGTTTCGGCGTACCTAGCTTCACCAGTCTTCAAAAACGCTAGGATTGTCAGCTTTCTGCGACATCTCGGCGCTTCACCCTTCCTTCCGCCGGGCCCCGCGACATGAAATTGATCTTTTCCCTGGTCATCCCTCTGTGTGACGTACACCCTTGACTCCGTGTTTGAAGCTGGTAGCGTGGGAAGGATCAGGTTTGTAGTAAAACAGACGTTGCAGGAGCGTTCTCCGTAGTACGTTCCATGCTAGTAAATGTTGGAACGTGCGAAACGGTAGAAAGGAGGACTTACGAGCCATACTTTTGAGAGATGTCCAGTTCGATGATCCCGCGCTGTAGTCCAATGGTTACAGCATGGGTCCGATCGTTGGCGCCCAGCTTCGAGAGAATGCTGCTGATGTGGCTCTTGACGGTCGTTTCCTCAATGGAGAGCTTGTCTGCAATTTGTTTATTGGCATTGCCAGCGGCGATCAAGCGAAGCACATCTATTTCACGCGAAGTCAGCTCATCCTCGGCAGCGTGCTCAGCAAGTTCCGCCGCAATTTCGGGTGGTATTCTCTTGTGCCCGGCATGGACACTCCGGATCGCCTCCAACAGTTCTCTGCCCACGTGTCCCTTCACGATGTATCCCCGAGCACCCGCTTTGATGGCGCGCAGGACCTGAACATCCCCGGAATAAGTCGATAGGACTATGATCTTGGCGTTCGGGAATTCGTTCCTGATGCGGCTGATGGCCTCGATACCGTTCAAATTCGGCATTTGAAGATCCATCAGAGTCACGTCCGGACGGTGCTGTCGAAATTGTTTAATGGCTTCCTCTCCGTCGGAGGCCTCTGCTACCAGCTCCATGTCTGGCTCCGCATTGACCAGGGCCGCGATCCCTTCGCGCAGGAGGGCGTGATCATCAACGGTGAGGACTCGAATCAAATTAGGACTGGTGCTCATGAATCCTCCGTTTGCGGAACAGACTAAATCGATCGCCATTCCGCGGCCTTTCATACGCGCTAGCCGCGGGGAGCGTCAATCGAATTTCTGTACCCGCTCCAGCTTCGCTCAAAAATTCCAATCGAGCTCCAATTCCACGGGCGCGTTCCTGAACACCAGGCAGCCCCCAGTGCCCGGCACGCCCACCATCTTTTAGTATCTTTGGATCGATGCCCTTTCCATCATCCCGCACCAGCAGGCGGAAAACGTCGCTCTCATAACGTATCTCGACCTCGATCTCATGCGCGCGTGCGTGCCGGAAGGCATTGCGGAGCAGTTCTCGCGCGATTCGACCGATTTCATCCTTGATCAGCGGAGGCAGGCCGCGGCGTTCGCCTTCCACGATCACCTCGAAGCGGGGTGAGCCGTCCTCGGCGTGGTTGGAAGAAGCTAGTTCCTGACCGGTTGTTATCAACATTTGATCGAGGTCGTTTTCAGCGGACAGGCTGAGACGCAACCCCTGAATCGAGTTCCGGCTTTCGTCCAGTGCCTGCTCGGTCCGAATTAATGCGGTATCCAGAACCTGAGCTGCTTGCTCGGGGCGATTCGGAAGCATGTTGCGAGCCGCCTGGAAACGGAACGCCAGCCCGTGGAAACTCTGCAGAAGTGTGTCGTGCAGGTCACGCGCAATCCGTGTTCTCTCACCGACGCGCGCCTCCAGCGTCATGGCGAACTGCTGACGCAATTGCCGGACGCGCCACTGATAAGCCGCCCACAGCAACGCCAAAAATAGGGCCCCGCAGAGAGTGCGAAACCAATTCGTCTGGTAGAAGGCAGGTAAGACAGTGAACTCCGCGATTGCATCATTGTTTGACCATACCCCGTTGCTGTCGCTAGCAGTCACGATGAAGTGATACGAACCGGGGGAAAGATTTCGATAACTGACAGAGGTAGACGTCCCTGCGTCGTGCCAGTCCTTGTCCGTTTCTCGCAGCTTGTAGCGAAAATGAATCGCCTCCGGATTCAACAGACTTACGGCGGCATAGCTGATCCGTACGTTGGAAGTACGCGCTGGAAATCTCAGCGGTTGATCGAGTCCGTAGCCTTTATCATCGGCAGACATGGACTGAAGCGAAACCGGAGGTGGCGGGATCTTGTTTGAGGCTCGAGCTGGATCGAGCCACACGACACCGTTGTTCACCGTGAACCACAACCGTCCATCAGTGCCCTCGATAGCCGTGGGGATTGGCCAAATTTGTAATGGGAGGCCCGGGAGTCCCTCCCGCCTACCAAAGCGCTCGCCGATGACCTGATACTCGGGATTTTTCAACGCCTCCAGGAGTTCTGCCCTGCGGACATGAAAAATTCCCCCTATGGCATTCAGCCAAAGGTCCCCGTTTGCGGTCTCCACGATTCCGGAAATCCCCCGAAGGGATTCCTTATCGACCGACTGGATCGTATGGAATCGTCCGTGATCGAATTGCTGCAGGCCGAATTCCCCGCCGATCCAAATCTCCGATCCCCGCCCGTACATCGCGGTGATGTTACCTACCCGAAGACCGTCACTCGGACCAAATGTCAGAAGCCTATCCCCGTCGAGCACAGTCAGTCGACTCCTGGAGCTGCCAAACCAGACGCGCCCAACACTGTCCGTAAACTCGATCATGATCAACTGCTTGGGAAAGTCATTACGGCCCCCATTGAGCGTCCAAATTCCATCAGCATATCGATACAGGACAGCGCCCGGGAATGACACCCACATTCCCCCTGATCGGTCCTGTGTAATTGCTCGGGGTCCAATAGCATTGTGAGCCACTTCCGGCGGGAGCTCAATTCGGTTAAGGCCGCCATTGACCACACGCCAAAGACCCCCTTTGCCGCCGAACCACAGACTCCGATCGGGTGCTCGATATGCGAAATTCTGTAAGTTCTGCTGCGATTTCTCTGTGGCTTTACCATCTGCCACCCGATAAAGCGTGGTTGAATTGTAGTCACCACCAACGACCCATACCGCCCCGCCCTCATCAGCCGTCAGCGCAAAGATCGGCTCTTCTTTCGGGAACTCCTGATTCATCAGGGGACTGTAGGAAAACCGGTGAATCCCTTTAGAATCTCCAAACCAGACCGCGCCCTCGCGGTCCACCAGAAATGCGAAGTGGTTTGGATTCACTTTGTAGACTTCTGAATTGCTAGCTGAGACTTTGCGGAGGGTTTCGTTGAGCGACTCGCCTGCGCGATGTCGCATCACGTACGGGTAAGCAATGAGCATGATCCAAATGCCATCCGCGCGGTCAAGGAATTGACCAGAACCCTTCCGAAGAATTGGATAAGCAGGAAGTGAATCGTCCAGATTAATACCGGAACCGGGTTCGCTCGGTCTATGTTCGTGGGTGGTCAGAACGGTGTGATCTGCATCCCAACTCAATACAGCGGCCAAATTATCTCCGGCCTTTTGAAAGTGTCTGCTGTTCGGCAAAAGATAAAATAACTCCCTGCCCACATCGGACCACCCGCCCAAGACCCAAAGTATGCCCTCCCTGTCAAACCCCACCTGGTAGATAAGTCCAGATGGAGCATTCCATGCGTTTGTGATCAGCTGCCAAGCCGAGCCATCAAATCGCCATAGACCAGCCCCGGTCGCGGACCACACGATCCCATTCCGGTCCTGAGCGAAACCCAAAACCGTTTGTGTTGAGGCAACCGATTCGACGAAGTTCGTGACTTTCCCATTCTTTAGAAAACTGAAGCCTCCAAAGAGGTAGCCCACCCAAAGTCCGCCTGTAGGATCCGAGAATAGGGCAGAAACGCCGGTAGACATGAGCTGATCGCCAAAAGCCGAGCGGAAAGCCTCGAAGTGTACCCCGTCAAAACGAAACAGTCCGAACTGAGTTCCTAGCCACAGATAGCCGTCAGCCGTCTGCGCCAGAGCCTCGACTCCCTCCGGCGCGCCATCTTTGAAGGCCCAGGACTGGTGGACTATCCGCTGACCTTCGGGCACTGCTGTTTGCGCCATTGCCCACTGCCAGGCGCAGGCCACAACCAGCACGACCAGAACCAGCCGAAAAAACCGGCGACCCAGAATCCTTGGCATCCAGTTGGGTGCGACACTCATAGCTCGACCTTCGTTTCGTACTGGATGAGACGTTTGTTCGGATCGAGCGCGTGAACCTTGCCCGCCAGCAACCATATGCAAGTGAGATGACAGGCCAATGCGGTCGCAATCGTCGTGCGGGGGGCAGCTAACCCGAAGCAGAAACCGTCGGCGAGAAGCCATTTTCCCCACCTTCGCATCCGAACAGCATTAGACAGTAATGCTACCCGTTTCGATGGGCGTAGTGTACCCCAAAAACGACCAACAGATCGTGATCCTGCTCACTCGGAGATGATAAAAGAAACGATTGCCAATCACTCCTCACCCTGCAATCAGCACGACTACCGACCGCACCCTGCGTGATACGTTTCAGCTACAACCGGTAAGGCTGTGTTCCATTCGTAAATCTCGTGCGGCGGGTCCAGCGCCAGAACGGAAGGAGAGCAGCATGCCATCACAGCAACAGCCAGCAATTTCAAAGCGGAGCTATTCTTCGCAAAACCCTTTCACGCTAATACCCAGGTCGCTTCAGTCTATTAACGCTGGGTAACCCACACAGCAGGAGTAAGGTCTGAAAGGCACCGGACCGGGAGATCGGCGAGCCCGGGGAGAATCGTGGAAAAGTAATCACGCACCGGGACTTTCAGCCGACGGCAGCTTTCCACGATCGAGAGAATCGCTGCAACCTTCGGTCCTGCTAGTGGGCTGCCGATGTGCAACCAATTCTTTCGACCAAGAGCTACCGGACGCATGGAGTTCTCCGCCAGGTTATTGCTCAACTCGAGTTCCGGATATTCCAGAAATCGTGTAAGTTTCCTCCAAAGCGTGAGCGCGTACTGGCAGGCCTTGCTAAGTGCGCTGGAGGGCAGTGCAGCGGACTGCGCTGCCTCGATCTTGCTGCGGATATCATCGAGAAGAGGCTTGGCTGTTTCCTGACGCCGGAAATGGCGGGCCGCAATAGTCAGCGTTTTGCGGCGAGCTTCTGCGTCGACGGCGAACAGTTCGTCCATCCGCGCCACAATCGGAGTTGCAACTGGGTCTCGGGGATTTAGCTGCACCGCCTCGAAAAACTGCCTCCTTGCATGAGACCAACAAGCCGCATGTACCATTCTCGGCCCACCGATTTGGTCATACGCCGCGTAGCCGTCCGTTTGGAGAATGCCTTCGAACTGTCCCAGGAACCGCCTCGGTCCATCTCGTCCACGCCCCAAGCGGAAATCGAACACCGCACTTCCTCCGGGGCAACTGTATTGCCAGAGGTACGCTTGGTGGTTCTTACCGCGGCCCTCGCGTGTCTGCACATCGACTGGGGTTTCATCGGCCTGTATGTAAGTTCCGCTGATCAACTCTCGCCTCATCGCAGCGACCATCGGGATCAGCAATTCGCCGACTTTCAGGACCCAGCCGTCCAGCGTCGCTCGACTGATTTCCAAGGCGAGGTCTCTTTCCAGGATCACACTCTGCCGATGCAGCGGCGTGTGGTTGCAATACTTGCTGACGACCGTGTCGATAACGATGCGGTTACTCGCCAGGCATTTCTCGATGATCCGAGGCGGCAGGGGCGCTGATACTACTCCAAGCTCTTCGCACGACCGGCAAGCCCGTTTCTCCCGTTTCGTAACCAGGACAAAATACTTCGCCGGCTCCACATCCAACTGGGAACTCTCCTCGTAGCCGATCACCACTGTTTCTTTTCCGCAGCGTTTGCATACACGCTGATCTAATGCGCAGAGCAGAATCCGCTCAACACGAGGAAGATTCGGGGGCAACTCCAGGCGGCCCGCATGCTTGGCCGACTTCTTAGTCGGGCGATGCGCTGGCGCGTGCTCACTCTCCGGCTGCTCGGTCATTTCACTGATGACAGGCTCAAGCTCGAACAACTGCATTTGCGCCTGCGAAAGCTTCTCTCCGCCTGCTCCATACTTCTCGATCCGCAGCAGCCGCAGACGCTCTTCCAGCACCCGAATCCGCAGCTCGGCGTACTGCAGCTTGCTCTTCAGTTGTGCGATGAGTTCCAGATCGGCTGGCAATGAAGGAATGGGAGCTACACTCACAATGGGTTAATGATTTATCAGAGTCGCTCGAAACGATCAAACAACCATGCAACTTATGCGGCAGCGTGTCCCTCGGGGGAAGCCTTCCGGTACCACCGCTTGTGCTTGGTTTTGGCCAGATCGATCCCACACAACAACAGCGAGAGCTCTTCGTGACTCAGGACGACCTTGCCCTGAGCATCCCCGGATTGCGGCCAGGTAAAACGCCCTTTCTCCAACCTCTTGGCACAGACCCAGAGTCCGCTGCCATCCCAGACGAGCACCTTCAAACGATTGCGTTGGGCGTTGCAGAACAAGAACAGGTGCCCACTCAGAGGCTCGCACGACAATCGATCCCGGACCAGACCGTACAGCCCCTCGAACCCCTTGCGCATGTCGGTGACCCCGGCGGCCAAATAGATCCGTGTGGCTGGACCCAATCCAAACACGGCTTACACCCGCTCCAGGGCACTGACCAGGTGCTCGAACGTATTCGTATCAAAATCAGGATGTACCTCGATCCGGCGTCCGCCCGGCAGTACCACGACCAGCCCACAACTCGGTTCGTGCTGCTTCGGCGACTTCCTGGCCGCCAACTCGACCGGCACCAAACGACCGGCCGAGGAAATTGGCTTACGCCTTCTCTTCCAACGCAGTTTCTTTAAATGGCGATCCAGAGTGCTGAAGCTCAAACCTCGACTCTGGCAAAACTCGCTCCGTCGCATACCGCTGCTCACAAACTCAGCCACCAACTGCTGAACTTCCGCACGGGTACGTCGCTTGGGCGCTGACAACTCTGTTTTTGCGGTCATCCGAACACTTCAACACAAACCCCGCCTGTCGAACAGGTGTGTTGGTCAGACGCTTACGGTCAAGAATGCTCTTTTCTCCGAATGTTATGCGGCGTATATCCCGATCTTTCCTTCCATGGTTCCTCTAGCCACTTTGATCCCTTTTCTGCTTTGACTTTTTGTTGCTTCTGCGCTCCCAGTATCTCGGTCTCCGCTCGGAACCAGTCGTCCAAGGCGAATCCGTCAACCCGGCGTCGCTGCTTAGGTACCAGTGTCCTTACGCGGACTGGTCAATATTGATCAGACGAGTTTGTTTCGCACCAGGTATTGTTCGGCTACGTCGAACTTTCACGCGGAGGCGGAGCCAGTGCCCACTAGCCGGGAAGAGCATTGGGATAAGGCCGTCTCACCGGATGTAGACGTTCAGAACAAATCACAACGAACTCTCGCCGCCGAAACCGCAGCTCATTCGACTGAAAGCATCCCGGCTATAGAAGCAAAGGCTGCGGCTCAATTCCGCTTTCGTATCTTAGTGGTAGACGATCAATTCCTAATACGCGAAACCGCGCGGCAGATTTTGGAAAGTGAGGGTTATGAGGTTCTCACGGCGGCGGACGGGCTGGATGGCTTACACGCGCTCAGCAAGTCGCTGCCTGATTTAATCATTTCCGATTTGAATATGCCTCGGATGTCAGGATTTGAATTTTTGGCGATAGTACGAGAGCGATTTCCCCACATTGCAACAATCGCTGTGAGCGGAGAGTACATCACAAGCGGAAATCTATCCGGGATTGTGGCGGACGCTTTCTTTCAAAAAGGCCACTACACCCTCAAGGAGCTTTGCGGCGAGGTGGCGAAGCTTCTGGCTGCTTCTCCGATCCGCTCGGAAAGAAAGAAGAGTGAGATAGCTCCACTGTTCGTGCCGAGAGACAGTGCGGGGTATCTAATGATCTCGTGTCCCAAATGCCTGCGGCCCAACAGACTGGAAGCGATGAGTCTGAACGGTGGGTTACACGAAACGCCTTGCCAGTCCTGTGGCACGCCCGTGAGATTTGAAATCAATCACGAGATTGAGCCGCTGATGAAGCGCAACCACGCCTGACCTTGACCAGTTCCAATCTCCAACAATCTTGCTCTGGGCAGACTTTCTGCTTTATTCAGATCGGCTTGGGACTTCTGGTCGCAACCAGCACAGCCAATATAGTCGCAGTGTTGCGAAGGTTGCCGATTGGCTCGGCCAGTGTCGGATTCAGAGCGTGGCGATGGAGTCGACCGGAGTGTACTGGATCCCCCTGTTTCAGATCCTGGAGGAGCGCGGGTTCAAAGTGTATTTAGTCAACGCGCACTATCTGAAGAGCGTGCCCGGACGCAAGAGCGACGTATCCGACTGCCAGTGGATCCAGTATCTGCACTCGGTAGGACTACTGCGGGCCAGTTTTCGGCCACCCGAGGCGATCTGTGCCCTTCGTACTCTGTGGCGGCACCGTGGCAGCCTGCTGGAGATGGCGGCTGAGCACATTCTGCACATGCAGAAGGCGCTCAGCCAGATGAACCTGCAGCTCCACCATGTGCTCAGCGACATCACCGGAACCAGTGGCCAAGCGATTCTCGATGCCATCCTCTCGGGCCAGCGCGATCCCGTCGCACTGGCGCAACTTTGTCATCGTCGGGTACAGAGCCCGCGGGACAAGGTGGCGCAGGCGTTGGTGGGAGACTACCGGCCGGAACATCTATTCACCCTGAAGCAGTCGCTGGCGGGATACCGCTACTACCAGAAGCTGATCTTGGAATTGGATCAGGAGACGGCACGTCTGATGCAGGCTCTTCCCAGTGCGACCGAGGATCCCATACCACCACGCACCAAGCCTACCGCCTATCATCGCAAGGGCAACGATCCTCAGTTTGATCTGCGAAGTGAGCTGTACCGCATCGCGGGCGTCGATCTCACCGACATTCCAGGAGTTAGCGCAGCCACTGCGCAAGTTGTACTGACAGAGATCGGCACCGATGTCAGCCGGTTTCGCCATGCCTCTGCCTTCGCCTCCTGGCTTGGCCTCTGCCCGGAAAAACGAATCAGCGGCGGCAAGGTGCTGTCCTGTAAAACACGCCAGGTAAAGCATCGCGCTGCGACTGCGCTCCGAATGGGCGCAAACTCTCTGTGCCGCGCGAAAGGTTACTTCGGCGAGTTCTTTCGGCGCATGCGGGCCAAGCTCGGCACTGCCCAGGCGATTACTGCCACCGCACATAAAATCGCGCGGATTCTGTATCACGTTTTATTGACCAAGGAACCGTACACAGAAACCGTCTTCCACCGTTGCGATGAACAGGCACAGCAGAGAGCTGAAATGCGCCTCCGCAAACAAGCAGCTCGACTCGGCTTCCAACTCTTGCCCATCCCAGTAACAGGAGAATGACAGCTAGTTCCTCAGGAGCCCTTTGTGGAACGTGTCACGTTTGTTTCCGAAAGATCGAGAAGCATCAATAACTGCTTTTTTGGCAAAACCAGCTTCTGGCAAGCCTTTCCAGGCGAAAATCGATGAAAATCCCATAGGGCAGCCCGCATCCGCCGCCAACGCTAGCGGCTCCCTTCAAACGACCCTCTCGAAACTGCCCCCAGTTCTCTAGATGCCTGCCGTTCTGTCATCGGGGTAGTTCCGATAGGGATCTAACGTTTATCGGGACCAATCTGGAGGAATAGTTGTGTCGCCGTTTCAGTAGGATCGAATTACTTGGGTAGCAGCGGAAAGCCCGTTACAATGGCTCCATTGCCCCCCAGTCGGGGCCCGCACTACACTGTCGCGGAGGTTTCTTATGGCCGACGTTGCCTACGTCTCTAACATTCACATCGAGCGCATCAAGGGACCATTGCGCGTCGCGCGCTTGCCCGGCGAGGCTCAGCCTGTCTATTTCAGCGTACACAGCGAGATCGCGAAGCACTACGGTCTGGACATGTCGCGTTTCGGCGAGTCGCACGCGGCCACGATCGACTACGTCGTCGCCGGACTAGGCGGTTGAATGCTCGGCACCTTTGCCGGCGCGCTGGATGCGCGCAAGATCAATGCCAAGGAAGGTCGCCTCACTGCTGACGTGCGCGGTGAAGTCGAAGAAGAAAACAAGGTCCTGATCATCCGCCGGGTGCACGTGACGTTTCACCTGCGCGCCGCGAATCCCGACGAAGTCCGCGAAACTGTGGATCGCGTTCACAGCGTGTACGCTGAAGGTTGTCCCGTGTACCGCTCGCTGAGACCGGCGTTTCAGATCACCTCCAGCGTAGAGGTGGTGCACGAGCAGGCGGCAGCAATGGAATAGGTCCCATGGGAGTGAGATAATAGGCCGCCAAAGGCACGCTGAGACTAAAGAAAGACTAGACAGACCCTCGTTTTGAAATTCCCCCTGCAACTCCACCCTCGAAGTTGAAACTTTTACTCATCTCGACACTCCAATCTGGCAGCCCACGGTAGTCCGTCCAAGTGAGGGGAAACGAGATGACTGCATATTCTTCGATCCGCACTGCTCTGGTTCTCTTGGGATCGCTTCTTGCCACCACGGCCTGCAACGCCGCCCCGCTTCCCGCGCCCGTTCTGGATGCCCCGCGAGTCGCCGCATCCGGTCAACAGACCGCGGTCGTCGCCGGCGGATGCTTCTGGGGAATCCAGGCGGTCTTTCAGCACGTGAAGGGCGTGATCCGCGCGACCTCCGGCTACTCCGGGGGCTCCGCCAAGACCGCCGAATATGAGATCGTCAGTACCGGCGAAACCGGTCACGCCGAGTCGGTCGAGATCGTGTACGACCCTTCGCGGATCACCTACGGCGAGTTGTTACGGATCTTCTTCTCCGTGGCCCATGACCCCACGCAATTGAACCGCCAGGGTCCCGACGAAGGAACGCAATACCGCTCTTCAATTTTCTATGCCAACGATGAACAGAGGCGCATTGCCGAGGCTTACATCGCCCAACTCGACAAGGCCAGGGTCTTTCCCCGTCCACTGGTGACCAAGGTGGTGCCAGTGCAAGCCTTCTACCCAGCCGAAGCCTATCACCAGAACTACGCTGCCCTGCATCCCAGCCAGCCCTACATCATGTACAACGATGCTCCCAAAGTCGAGCATCTTCGCCAGGAGTTCCCTGATCTCTACACAGGAAAGTAGGGGAGAGCTATGTTCAACTCCGATCTCGACCGCGAAGGCGCCACAAACGTTCGTCGCCGTGTCTTCTTGACCAGCGCCGCCGCAGCCATAGGCGGCTTGGTGTTCTGGCAGTGGAGAAAGCCGCACGCTCTGGAAGCTGCGGCTGCCACCGCCGAGCCCAAAGAAGTCACGATCGTTCTCTTCTCTGACTCCGGGCAGCGCTTGAACAAAGTCAGCGTCGCCAGGGTCATTAAGACCGCAGCCGAATGGCGCAAACAACTCTCTTCCGGAGTCTTCGACATCACGCGCAACGCTGATACCGAAATCGCCTTCTCCGGCAAGTACTGGAACCTGCACGACAAAGGAATCTACCGCTGCATCTGCTGTGACAATGCGCTGTTCGACTCGGCCACTAAATTCGACTCCGGCACCGGCTGGCCCAGTTTCTGGGCGCCCATTGCCGCCGAGAACGTCCGCGAGATCCGCGATACAACCTATGGCATGGTTCGCACCGCGGTTTCCTGTAACGAATGCGATGCCCACCTAGGCCACGCCTTCGACGACGGCCCCGAGCCCACGCACCTTCGCTACTGCATGAATTCTGAGTCGCTGCGCTTCATGAAGCATACCTGATGGGGTGCGAGGGCGACACATTGCCGTTACCGTTCCCAGAAGTAGACGAGGGGAACGGCTAGTGATTATCCGTCCCCTCTCTCACTATCCGTGCCGCGGCTTGGCTGAAATCCTCATGCTTGCGTGGGTATTTGGCGCAATCGTGATTGGCGAAGTCCGTTTCAATATCCCTTGGCAGATTCCCCTGGGATTCTACTACCCACCCGCACGCGGTACAGGACCATCCCGTAAACTCAGCACTTTTGTGGAATAGAAGCTTGCGCCTAGTCGATGCCATGCGGGACAGTTTCACACAGACCGTGATTGATTGCTACCCCCCTGTGGATTTCAAACTGAACCACTACCCGGTTGCCTTGTAACTTCTTGCTGATTCGCAAATCACATATAATCTCTATCTCTTGGCGTCTGCAACGGAGCGCAATTATGTACTCACGAACCGATAGCCGCAAGTTCAAAACCATCAGCCGGCGTGAGTTGTTGAAACTCGCACCGGTGGTAGCGCTGGGCGCTTTTGCCATCCCGCAACTGCAGAAGCCACTCCTTAAGGGCGGCCTCGGTTTCAGCGATTGGGCTTCGGCAAGGTTGTTCCGCTCCGGCCATTTGGCGCCCACATTTTCCGAATCCGACCTGACCCCTTTCGATAAGTTCCCGATTAACGATTACGACGTCGATGATCCTCAAGTGGATTTCGACAAGTGGACTCTCACCGTGACAGGCGCGGTACAGAAACCGGGAGATTACACGCTCGCGCAGATTCAGGCTTTGCCCAAGTACACGCAAAACACACGGCATGTTTGCGTCGAGGGATGGGACGTGATTGGCCAGTTCGGCGGGGTGCTCCTCTCCGACTTCCTCAAGATGATTGGCGCCGACCCGACCGCCCGTTTCGTGACCGTCCAATGCGCGGACGACTATTATGAGTCGCTCGACATGGCTACCGCCGTACATCCGCAGTCTTTGCTCTGCTACGAAATGTACGGCAGGCCCTTGACCCGCGAACACGGCGCTCCGCTGCGTCTGAGCATTCCCACGAAGATTGGCTACAAGCAGGCAAAGTACCTTACCGACCTCAAAGTGAGCCACGTACTGGAAAAGGCCGGCTATTGGGAAGATCAAGGCTATTCGGAATTCTATGGTCTGTAGCCTGGAGAGACGACTATGGCCACCCGCGCAATAGCAATCGAAAACGTGAAGACGGGCGAAGTGACAGAAGCGGTGTACGAACACCCGTTTGTGGTTCGCCTCTGCCATTGGGTGAACGCCGTAGCGCTGTTCGTGATGATAGGCAGCGGATTTCAGATCTTTCGCGCCTTCCCGAGCTTCGGCGCAAAGATCCCACAAAAGGATCTTCTCAACTGGCCCAAAGCTTTCGCGCTCGGCGGATGGCTGGGAGGCGCGCTGCAGTGGCACCTCACCTTCATGTGGATCTACATTGCGACCGGACTGGTGTATGTCGGCTACCAGATCTTCAGCGGAAACTACAAGCAGGTGCTCTTTGTACGACGTGATCTCCCGGGCGTGTGGCCGATGGTGCGTCACTACTTCTTTTTTGGCCCCAAGCCGCCGACCAGGGAGGCCTACAACCCGCTACAGAAACATGCGTATACCTCTGCGACTGGGTTGGGCGTGCTGTCGATGTTGACGGGTTTCGCGGTATGGAAACCGGTGCAGCTCTCGTGGCTAGTGTGGATGATGGGCGGCTTCCACTGGGCACGGCTGTGGCATTTCCTGATCATGTGGGCGATGCTGGCGTTCGTGTTCGGGCATCTTGTGATGGTAGTGCTCCATGGCTGGAATAACTTCGTCTCCATGTTGACAGGATGGAAGAAGGACCCGGAATACCGATCAGAATAGTGACGGTTGGCAACTGCAGTGCGTTCACGGTGGGGAACGATGCCGGAAGAAGTGACTTCGCTGGAACATCCGGCGAAACCATTCAACGAAGAGATGCTGATCCAACGTATCCGGAACGGCGAACACGATCTTTTCTACGAGCTGATCCGGCCTTACGAAAGGCGCGTGTACGCTACGGCCTTTGCCATTTTGCGCAATGAGGCGGATGCCGAAGACGTGGCGCAGGAGGCGGTGCTGAAGGCTTTTAAGCACATCCGGCAGTTCCGTGCCGAGGCGCGGTTCAGCACGTGGCTGACCCAGATCACCATCAACGAGGCGCGTATGTGGAGAAGGAAAGAACACGCCAACATTATGGAGCCTATCGTTGATCGTCAGGACGAGGAAGGCAACTATACTCCCCGCGATTTTGCCGACTGGCGCGAGATCCCCTTGGAGACCCTGGAACGCAAGGAGGTCCGGGAGAAGCTGGCCGAAGCGCTGGCCGCGCTGGGAGAGAAGTACCGCGAAATTTTTGTCCTGCGCGATATGCAGCACTTGAGCATCGAAGAGACCGCCAAGGCCCTCGGGATTTCAACCGCATCGGTCAAGACGCGCCTGCTACGGGCACGGCTGATGCTGCGCGATCTGCTGGCGCCGGGGTTCGGGGGTAGCTGGAGCAGTAAGCCGTTTTTTGCAAAGGGGACGAAGCCATGGTAGTCAGCTGCGAAGAAGTGTGGCGGGAGATTTCGAACTATCTCGATGGTGAAGTCGATGCAAGCTTGCGCGCTGCCATAGAAGAGCATCTCCGCGGCTGCAAGCACTGCACAGCTGTACTTGACGGTACGCGCAATGTGGTTCAGCTGTACGGCGACGAAAGGATGTTCGAAGTGCCGCTAGGGTTCAGCCACCGTCTGCGCCGGAGACTGGAAGAGAATATGCCCGGCAACAGGCGAACCTTTCTTGGATGGATGGTAGCAGCCGCAGCGGCAGTCCTGGTCGCCGGCAGCTTTGAGGTGGCCAGATCTTCCGTCTTCAGCCGTCCTGAACTGCGTTCCGAACATGCACAGCCTGGTACTGGAGTGCCCCCGGATATGATGGTGGTGGTTTCGGCGGATGGGAAAGCGTTTCACGCAGCTGGGTGTCCCTTCATCCACGACAAAGCACACATTCGGACCATCCAGGCCCGGGAAGCGCTGCGACAGGGGTACGCGCCCTGCGTGCGCTGTATGAAGAAGTATCTGACCGCCTGATCTCAGCTTGTGCTGATGCCAATCGTCGAGTCTCCGCTCGGGAAGACTAGCCTATATAAGGAGGCGGATTTTCTGGGCTGGGGCTGAGGCGGGAGTTTCAAGGTAGCCGGTGACATTGCCTGCACTAGCTACCCTGAACTCGAACTTGAGAACCGCAGGCGGGGCTAGTTCTGCTTCATGCTGTCGTCGTGTTTCATGTTATCGTCTTTCTTCATATCGTCCTTCTTCGTCTTGTCCTGCTTGGTTTTCTTGGACTTCGCGTCCTTCTTCGTGTCATCCTTCTTCATCTGATCGTTCTTCATCTGGTCTTGTTTCATGTCATCGTGCTTCATGCTGTCCTGCTTCGTGGTGTCGCTGGACTGCGCAAATGCCGCAAAGGAAACAGCCAGAAGACACATTGCCATCAACCTGCGAATCATCTTGTTCATGAACTCTTCTCCTATTCACGTTCGAATTGACGCCGAGGGATTGGGCGCACACATGGGATGTGAAGCACCGTGAAAAGTTACAGGATCCTTCCCCCAATTGCGCCTTTCGGAAGGTGCTCCAGTTGGTGGTCGTCAGACTGCAAGATTCCCCTCTGCCTTGTGACTTTTTACGGATTCGTCCATCCTGTCTTGGCCCTGCCCGCGCCTATACCCTTCAGGGCGGTGCCGCAAGAAGCCGCTTCCATGAATGCTAGCCAAACGTCGATTCTGGGCGGATCACGAGCAAATCGAAAGTTATGCCCGGGACAGACTCTCAACGACGCGGGCCAGAAGTCAGCTTGGGGGAAACGCAGTGCCGGCGAATGCCGACTCAGCCGTGAGTTCCGCGAAATCCGTTTCTGGATAACTGGGTTAGCCGACGATCCGGGAAGAGGACAGCTGCTGGAGTTGTTTGATTTGAACTTGGCGCTTGCGCAGCCCGCGCTAGCACCCTAGATGCAGGGCTCAATCTGGGTCCTTGACCTCCTGGGCTAGAAGGCTCGGCCGTTCCTGAACGAGCGTCTCGACTAGGAGGACGGCTTGCGCGATTTCCCGAATCGGACGTCGCAAGCGCCGGCTCTCATCGCGCATCCGCCGATACGCCTCACGCTCTGTCAGCGTGAACCGCTGCTGCAAGAAACCTTTTGCGCGTTCCAGCAGTTTGCGATCTTCGAGCTGTTGTCGAATCTGGCTCGCCTCTTCCTGAAGAAGCACGTGCGCATCCGCCAAATGCGAACGCGCCAAAGCGATGCCCATCTGCTCTCCCACGAAACTCAGCAGCGCGATCTCGTCGGGTGTGTGCACGTGGGGGTCGCGATGATGAACATTGAGGACTCCGATCACTTCGCCGCCAGAAACGAGCGGAACCGAGAGCAGAGCCTCGTAAGTGTCTTCTACCAGAGCGGAAAACGTTTTGAAACGAGGGTCGGAAAACGCTTTGCTGGAGAGGGCGACGACAGACTTGTGCTCGGCGACCCAGCCCGTTACTCCTTCACCCATGCGGAGTCGTACCTGCCCAATTTCTGCGTCGTGGGGCAACTGAGAGGCGCGCAACACTACGTCACGGGTGCTGTCGTCCGGAAGATAAACCAGACATGCGTCACTCGCCGTGATTTCGATGGTTATTGCGATCAGCTCACGCAGCATCTCGTCGATGCTCAATCCGGAGCTGACAACCCTGCTCGTGCGGTGCAGGATCGCGAGCTGCCACGATTCCGCGCGGGTCTCTCTTGATCTTTCCATAAACTACAACAACTTTCCCGCTCACAACTGCATTGATCGGACCCAAAGCGCCAACCTTACTAGCAGTCTATGGGGAAAAGACGGCGAGCGTCCAATCAACAGTTTCTATCAGGCGCATCACGCAAAAACCGCAGCGTTACTTTGATGTAAGTCCTTGCCCAGCCGCACGTGGGTTCGAACCTATTTGTTTTGATGGTAGTTAACATCGAAACAATGAGTTGGACTTGCAAACACGTTCCCTTTATGCTGCGATCATCCTCTAAGGATTGTCGCTGTTGTTGTATTCGGAGACCACGGTTGTCACAGCGACAGGGCCACACCCGCCTTTCACAGGAAGCATGGAAAGTGCTTCAGTCACCTGCTCCTTGATCCGAGCAATAGTCCACATGTAACGCAGAAGATCCTGTGCTAGAGCTGGTCGACGAGCGTCTATCGCAGACCTTCTCATTCGCCCATTAAGGAACGAAGTCGATCTGTATCAGATTGATCCGGCGATCCTTTATTGAGGAGCACCACGCCTCGACCCAGACGCCTGATTTCTTAAGAAATGCGATTCATAAAGGAGATGGATTATGAGGAAGGTAGCTATTTACGGTAAGGGCGGCATTGGCAAATCGACAACCACACAGAACACAGTGGCAGCCTTGGCGGAGATGGGCAAAAAGGTGATGGTGGTGGGTTGCGATCCCAAGGCGGATTCAACGCGCCTGTTGTTGGGTGGCCTCGCGCAGCGGACGGTGCTGGACACGTTACGCGATGAGGGCGAAGAAGTGGACCTGGACGACATTCGCCGTATCGGATTCGGAAACACCTATTGTACCGAGTCCGGCGGACCGGAACCGGGAGTGGGCTGCGCCGGGCGTGGCATCATCACCTCGATCAACCTGCTGGAGCAGCTCGGCGCCTACAAGGAATCCATCGGCTTGGACTACGTTTTTTACGACGTGCTCGGCGATGTGGTGTGCGGCGGGTTTGCCATGCCGATCCGCGAAGGCAAGGCGCAGGAGATTTATATCGTCTGTTCAGGCGAGATGATGGCGATGTATGCGGCTAACAATATCTGCAAGGGCATCGTGAAGTTCGCCAATGCCGGTGGAGTACGCCTGGGCGGCATCATCTGCAACAGCCGCAAGGTCGACAACGAACGGGAGATGATCGAAGAACTTGCTCGCCAACTCGGCACCCAAATGATTCACTTCGTGCCGCGCGATAACGATGTCCAGCGCGCGGAAATCAATCGCAAGACGGTCATCCATTGGAAGCCGACATGCCCGCAAGCAGACGAATATCGAAACCTAGCCAAAGCCATGGATGCGAACAGGATGTTTGTTATCCCTAAACCGCTGGAAATGTCGGCGCTCGAGAAGCTGCTCATGGATTTCGGATTGGCGGAGGAGTTAGGACCAGACGCCGATGCGACGCCAGCGGAGATTGATCTGGCCGCAGCCACGCCCGCAAACACGCTGGCCTGCGATTAGGCCACCACGCGAGCCGAGAGACGGACGAGAGACGAACGACGCAGCCGGTGTTCATCCCGAGGAGAGAATCATGGCGCACGATGCCCACGAAGCAAAAAAAGAGATGGTGGCGATTTATCCGAAGAAGCTGGGGAAAAAGCGGGCCGAGCAGATCGTAGTTACGGAGCTGGGCGCCGATGGTTCGGTTCCCGAAATCAAGGCCAACGTTCGTTCCAGCCCGGGAATCATTACGCAACGCGGATGCGCCTATGCCGGTTGCAAAGGCGTCGTGATCGGCCCCAGTCGCGACATTCTAAGCATTGTGCATGGCCCGATTGGCTGCTCGTTCTACGCCTGGTTGACTCGGCGGAACCAGACGCGTCCGCCATCTGATTCGGATCCCAACTTTATAACTTATTGTCTCTCCACGGATATGACGGAACAAGAGATCGTCTTCGGGGGCGAGAAGAAACTCAAGGCAGCAATCAAGGAAGCCTATGACGTCTTTCACCCAAAGGCGATTGCCGTGTTTTCGACGTGTCCGGTCGGGCTGATTGGAGACGACGTGCACGCTGTTGCTCGGCAGATGAAGGAGGAACTCGGCATCAATGTTTTTGCGTTTAGCTGCGAAGGTTATCGCGGCGTCAGTCAGTCTGCCGGGCACCATATCGCGAACAACCAGCTCTTCAAGCACGTAATCGGTTTGAACGAATTGGCTCACGAAGACAAGTTCAAGATCAACCTGCTGGGCGAGTACAACATCGGAGGCGACGCTTTTGTTATCGAGGATCTGTTCCGCCGGTGCGGCATCAAGCTTATCGCCACCTTCAGCGGCAACTCGGATTATGACAGCATGGCGAATTCTCACACGGCCGATCTGAACCTGGTGATGTGCCACCGCTCCATCAACTATGTGGCCGAAATGATGGAGAAGAAATTCGGCATCCCATGGCTCAAGATCAATTTTATTGGCGCTGCCGCCACCGCGAAATCGCTGCGAAAAATTGCGGAGTATTTCGATGATGCGGAGCTCAAGGCCAAGGTGGAAACGGTGATCACCGAGGAGATGCCGAAGGTTGACGTGGCGCAGAAAGATGTGAAGTCTCGCTGCCAGGGAAAAACCGCGATGCTGTTCGTCGGCGGCTCGCGTGCTCATCACTACCAGGTGCTGTTCAACGAGATGGGGATGGAGATCGTTGCCGCCGGCTACGAGTTTGGACATCGCGACGACTACGAAGGGCGGAAAGTGCTGCCGACGATCAAAGTCGATGCGGACAGCAAGAACATAGAAGAAGTGGAAGTGCGACCGGACGAAACGCGTTACATGCCGCGCCTGAGCCAGGACCGCAAAGCGCAACTCACCAATCCCGAACTCGAATTTCAGGATTACGTGGGCATGATGCCGGAGATGGAGGATGGCGCGCTCGTGATCGACGACATCAGCCACCACGAGACCGAGCGTTTGATCGAGCTCTATAAGCCCGCAATCTTCTGCGCTGGCATCAAGGAGAAATACGTGGTGCAGAAGATGGGAATCCCCTGCAAGCAATTGCACAGCTATGACTACGGCGGACCCTATGCCGGCTTTGAAGGCGCAATCAACTTCTACCGGGAGATCGATCGCATGGTCAACATGAAGGTCTGGTCATTGGTGAAGGCCCCCTGGCAAACGTTCGAGCCGCAACCGGAACCTGCGCCCGTGGCAGCCGACTAGCAGTCGATCACCACCGAAGCAATGCGTCTTTTCACGAGAAGGGAGTTCTATGCTCTTACGACACACGACCGCTGAGGTTACCGAACGCACGGCCCTGACCATCAACCCGGCCAAGACCTGCCAGCCGATTGGCGCCATGTACGCTGCTCTCGGCGTCCATGGCTGCTTGCCGCACAGTCATGGTTCGCAGGGCTGCTGCTCCTATCACCGCAGCACGCTCACCCGTCACTATAAGGAACCGGTGATGGCGGCCACGAGTTCATTCACGGAAGGCTCGTCGGTCTTCGGCGGCCAGGCAAATCTGCTGCAAGCCTTCGAGACGATCTTTACCGTCTATAACCCGGATATTGTCGCGGTCCACACCACTTGTCTTTCGGAGACGATTGGCGACGATATTTCCCAAATCATCAGCAAAGCCAAGGCGGACGGGAAAATTCCCGAAGGCAAACACGCCATTCATGCCAACACGCCCAGCTACGTGGGTTCGCACATCACCGGTTTTGCGAACATGGCCAAGTCGCTGGTGACGAACTTCGCTGAAGGTACGGGAGAGGACAAGAAGCAGATCAACCTTCTTCCGGGATGGGTGGAACCGCCCGATATGCGGGAACTGAAATGCCTGGCGCACCGGATGGGCGTCGATGTGGTCATGTTTCCGGACACCTCCGATGTTCTTGATGCGCCGCAGACGGGCAAGCACGAGCTCTATCCCAAAGGCGGCGCGACCGTGGCTCAGATTCGCAGCGCTGGCGACAGCATTGGGACCATCGGGCTCGGACATTCCGCCTCGACGCGTGCCGCCAGCGCACTGGAAGAGAAGTGCGAAGTAGCCAACGAGATGCTGGAGTTGCCGATCGGCCTGCAGGCAACGGATCGCTTCATCGAGGCGATGCGAGTCATGGCCGGAGTGAAGGTGCCTGACATTATCACTGACGAACGCGGACGCCTGGTCGACATGATCGTCGACATGCACCAGTACGTCCACGACAAGCGGGTTGCGTTGTGGGGCGACCCCGATCAACTGGTCTCGCTCTGCGATTTCCTGGTGTGCCTGGATATGAAACCGGTGTATATCGTTACCGGCACTCCCTCGACGCGTTTCGAGAAACGCGTACGAGCGGTGTTGGGCGACTCCGTTCCCGACGTGAAGATTCGCAAGGGATCAGGGGCGGACATGTTCCTGATGCACCAGTGGATCAAACACGAATCGGTGGATCTGCTGATCGGCAATACATACGGGAAATACATTGCGCGCGACGAAAGCATTCCATTTGTTCGCCATGGCTTCCCGATTCTCGATCGCGTCGGGCACGCCTATTTCCCAACCGTCGGCTATCGGGGCGGAATGTATCTGCTCGAAAAGATCCTGAACGCGTTCATGGATCGCCAGGATCACGAAGCATTGGAAGAGAAATTCGAACTAACGATGTAATGGCAATGAATGAGGCGGGAGAACTGGATGACGGATATTCTGCACGAACGCGAGCGGCAGGTGTATCGAAAGGGTGCAGAGCCCTTCCAGATCGACTGCGAGAAACAGAGCGCGGCTGGCTCGGTCAGCCAGCGCGCTTGCGTTTTCTGTGGCTCGCGGGTTGTGCTCTATCCCATTGCCGATGCTCTTCACGTTGTCCACGGGCCAATCGGATGCGCTTCGTACACCTGGGATATCCGCGGCGCCCGTTCTTCCGGTCCGCAATTGCATCGCCTGAGCTTCTCGACCGACTTGCAGGAAATGGACGTAATACGGGGAGGAGAAAAAAAACTGTTCGCCGCGCTCTGCGAGTTGATCGATGCTCATCATCCCAAAGCGGCATTTGTCTATGCCACCTGTATCGCCGGCATTATCGGCGACGACGTAAACGCGATCTGCAAACAGGCCAGCGAGGCGAAAGGCATTCCCGTACTCCCGGTTCATTCCGAGGGATTCAAAGGGACCAAGAAAGACGGCTATCGCGCCGCGTGCGAAGCCCTGTTTCAGTTGATTGGAACTGCTTCCCCGGAAGGCATCGTCCCCACCAGCGTCAATATCCTGGGCGACTTCAATCTGGCCGGTGAGATTTGGATGATCCGCGAATACTTTGAACGTATGGGCATCCAGGTGGTCGCCTGCATCACTGGCGATGGCCGCGTGAACGACATACGACGCGCGCATGGAGCCGCGCTGAACCTGGTGCAGTGTTCCGGTTCCATGATGTATCTGGCAAAGAGCATGAAGGAGCGGTGGGGAACCCCGTTCTTGCGTGTCTCCTACTTCGGGATAGAAGACATGGCGCAGGCGTTATACGACACTGCCCGTTTCTTCAAGGACCCAGAAATCATGCGACGCACACAGGAACTGGTGCACCAGGAAATTGACAAGGTTATGCCGCAGATCAACCAGTACCGGCGGGACGTGCAAGGCAAGAAGGCCGGTATCTACGTCGGCGGGGCATTCAAGGCATTTTCCCTGGTGCGCGCCCTACGGCTGCTCGACATGAAAACCGTGCTCGTAGGTTCGCAAACCGGCAGTCGTGAAGACTACGACCAACTGCGCGAATTGTGCGATGAAGGCACGATCATCGTCGACGATTCGAATCCGCTGGAACTCGCGGGATTTCTCCAGGAGAAGGAAGTCGATCTGTTCATCGGCGGCGTGAAGGAGCGGCCCATCGCCTACAAACTCGGCGTTGGGTTCTGCGACCACAATCACGAGCGCAAAGAAGCCTTGGCGGGATTTGCCGGCATGGTCAATTTTGCGCGCGAAGTGCATTCCACCGTGATGAGCCCGGTCTGGCAATTCACGTCGCGCAGGCGGAAGGAGATGGCGGTATGAGCGCCGATACGAGCGCCCTTACGAATATGACCGCCAGCCTGAACATCCTTCAGAAGCCGGCGGCGCCGCCCAGCTATGTCTCTACCCGGAATGCGTGCAAACTGTGCGCGCCATTGGGCGCCAGCCTGGTGTTTCGCGGAATTGAAGGGGCGGTGCCGTTTCTGCATGGCTCGCAGGGCTGTGCAACCTACATGCGCCGCTACATCATCAGCCATTTCCGGGAGCCCATGGATATTGCGGCTTCGGGCTTCAGCGAGTCCAGCGCCATCTTCGGGGGTGGAGAGAATCTCCGCCGCGGCTTGCAGAACGTAAGCGTGCAGTACAAGCCCAGCATGATCGGCATTGCGACTACCTGCCTTTGTGAAACCATCGGCGAAGACGTTGCTGCGATGGTTCGCGAATATCAGGAGGCGCAAATCGACCTCCCGACGCCGCAACTGGTCCACGTGTCCACGCCAAGCTACATTGGCACTCACGTCGATGGTTTCCATGCAGCCGTTCGCTCCGTGGTTGCGACGCTCGCCACACCGGAACCCGAGCCGTCGCATCATGTCAACCTGTTTCCGGGGATGGTTTCGACGGCAGATATTCGTTATCTCAAGGAGATTGCAGAGGACTTCGAGCTCTCATCAATCGTGTTGCCGGACTACTCGGAAACGCTCGATGGCCCCGCGCTCGACGCCTACGAGAGAATTCCTGCCGGCGGAACGCCAATTCAAGGGATTCGCTCGGCAGCCGGAGCGCGCGCCTCCATCGAGTTCGGACGAAGCATCCGTCAGCGCGACACGGCGGCGGCATTTCTGGAAAGCACATTCGGCGTCCGAGCACATCGTCTGGGTCTGCCCATTG
This sequence comes from uncultured Acidobacteriaceae bacterium, assembly GCA_963779995.1. Taxonomy (GTDB): domain Bacteria; phylum Acidobacteriota; class Terriglobia; order Terriglobales; family Acidobacteriaceae; genus Acidiflorens. The sequence goes on from CAVZZY010000014.1 coordinate 64,166, forward strand.
GCATCAACGAGACCGACCGGTTCTTCTCGACGTTGAAAGATATTGCGGACCGGCCGGTACCCCGCCAACACGAAATGGAACGAGGACGGCTTATCGACTCCTACGTTGACGGCCACAAATACGTTTTTGGCAAGCGCGCCATTGTTTACGGCGAGGAAGATCTGGTCGTGGGCTTGGCTGCGCTCTTGGCCGAGATTGGAATCATCCCGGTTTTGTGCGCGTCCGGTGGAAAAAGTGGAGCGCTCCGACAAGCCATTACAGAAATTGCGCCGAGCTCGCCCGGTGTGACGGAAGTCTGTGATGACACCGATTTCATGTCCATCGGCGAGAAAGCAAAGCTGCTCAAACCAGATCTGCTGATCGGCAACAGCAAAGGGTATGGAATCGCGCGCGATCTTGGTATCCCGCTGGTGCGCGTGGGATTCCCAATTCACGACCGAATCGGAGGACAACGCATTCTGCATCTCGGTTATCGCGGGACGCAACAGCTTTTCGATCGCATCGTCAACGCGCTGCTTGAACACAAGCAACAAACAGCCGAGGTTGGCTACAGCTATTTATGAAGAGGTCGCGATGGCACTGGACTTAACGCAACACCCATGTTTCAACTCGGACGTGCGCCATCGCACCGGTCGGATCCATCTGCCGGTCGCGCCCCAGTGCAACATCCAGTGCAACTATTGCGACCGCAAGTTCGACTGCGCGAACGAGAGCCGGCCGGGCGTGACCAGCAGCGTGCTCTCGCCCAACCAGGCGATGGCCTATCTTGATCGCGCTGTCGAAAAAGCGCCCTACCTCAAGGTGGTCGGCATCGCTGGACCAGGCGACCCGTTTGCCAACCCGGGAGAAACGATGGAAACCCTGCGCCAGGTTCGCGAAAAGTATCCGGAGATGCTGCTTTGCGTGGCCACCAACGGTTTGAACGCCGAACCCTATGTCGCTGAGCTAGCGCAGCTGCAGGTAAGCCACGTCACCTTCACGGTGAACGCCGTTGATCCCGCCATTGGAACGCAGATCTATGCCTGGGTGCGCGACGGACGCGCGATCTATCGCAACGGAGCTGCCGCGAGTTTGCTGTGGGAGCGTCAGAAACGTGCGATCGGGGCGCTCAAGAACCATGGCGTCATTGTGAAGGTAAATACCATTGTCGTGCCCGGAATCAACGACACGCACACCGAAGATGTGGCCATTGAGATGCGCGCGCTCGGGGTCGACATCATGAATTGCATTCCGCTCTATCCGGTCAAGGACACGCTGTTTGAAGATCGCGAGCAGCTGGGGTCCGAACCCATGCGGCGGTTGCGGAAGGCGGTGCAGGCATACGTCCCGCAAATGGAACATTGCACGCGTTGCCGGGCCGATGCGGTGGGATTGTTAGGAGAACCGCAGCGTGACGATCTGGTCACGCTCATGCGCGCCTGCGCCGACGGGCCGCTCGACGGCCAACTCGTCGACGCCGACCCAGGCCGTCCCTATGTGGCGGTCGCCAGCCTGGAGGGTTTCCTGGTCAATCAACATCTTGGCGAGGCCGCACGATTGTGGATCTTCGGCCCGGGCGATCCCGATCCGCGCCTCATCGAAACTCGCGCTACTCCTGAGCCTGGGGACGGCATGGGACGCTGGCGCGAACTGGCACAAACGATCCACGACTGCCGCGCAGTGATCGTCAGCGGAGTGGGCCGAAAGCCGCGCTGGGCAATGGAGCAAGCGGGCCTGAAGGTGATCGAAATGTCCGGCTTGATTTCCCAGGCGGTTTCCACTCTGTATGAATCTGGAGAGGTGCCGGCCTCGATGCGCAAACCGTTCCGCGCATGCGGGTCGGAGTGCGAAGGTTCGGGCATGGGTTGTTCATAAGGGTTTGAAAGGAGATCCAGCATGGAAAAACCAGAGCATCACATTCTTGTTTGTGCCAGCTTTCGGGTGGCGGGCGAGGCCAAAGGCGTCTGCCACCGTAAGGAATCCGTCTCGTTGCTGCAATATGTCGAGACGGAAATCATCGACCGCAATCTGGACGCAAGGGTTTCGAGCACCGGATGCCTGAAGCAATGCGAGCACGGACCGGTGATGATCGTTTATCCCGAAGGCCAGTGGTATGGCGAGGTGAACGAAGAAAAGATTGACGAAATTCTCGACGCGATTGGCGAGGGTCGAGTCGCAGAAGGAGCGCTCGCCTAGGGCAGCGTCGGAATATCGAGGGGAAGATGAAAGTCAGCAGCGGACAGGCTCCGTGGATCATCGACACCACGCTACGCGACGGCGAACAGGCCGCCGGCGTGGTTTTCTCGCGCGACGAGAAGCTTGCGATCGCGAACGCTCTCTGCCAACTCGGCATCCTTGAACTGGAATGTGGCATTCCAGCCATCGGAGAGAGCGAACGGGAAGACATCCGCGCTTTGCTGGCGCTGGGCTTGCCCATCCGATTCACCGGCTGGTGCCGGGCAACGGCGCATGACGTCGAGAGCGCTCGTGCCTGCGAACTACGTTCCGTGCATATCGCATTTCCTGTCTCGCATACCCAACTGTGGACCATCGGCAAGACGCGCGATTGGATCGCGGAAGAGTTGCCCCGCATTGTACGAAAAGCGCGTGCCCGTTTCGATCACGTATCCGTCGGCGCCCAGGATGCCTCGCGGACGGAACTGAACTACCTGCGCGAGTTTGTCGCTCTTGCCCGCGGAAGTGGCGTCAATCGGGTGCGTATAGCGGACACGGTGGGCAGATGGAATCCGATTGAGACCCATGAGGCGTTCCAAAATCTTCGCGCTGTTGCCGGTGACACTTGCCTGGAGTTTCATGGCCATAATGACCTTGGAATGGCCACGGCGAACACGATCAGCGCTGTCCAAGGGGGAGCCGATTGCGTCAGTGTCACGGTGAACGGATTGGGAGAGCGCGCCGGCAATGCCGCGCTGGAAGAGGTGGCGATGGCCCTACGCCACTCTCTCCGGCTGGATCTGCCGCTGAGAACAGAACTTCTTGACGGCTTGTGCGCCCTGGTGGCGAAGGCCTCAGGCCGCACCATCCCCAGCAACAAGCCCATCACTGGCCAAGCAGCTTTCCTCCACGAATCCGGGATCCATTGCAGCGGAATGTTAAAGGACAGGAAGGCTTATGAACTTTTCCATGCCGGCGAGGTAGGACGGCCGCAGTCGGACTTCGTTATCGGAAAACATTCGGGTTCTGAAGCGGTGGTTAATGCCCTGGCGCGGCAAGGGATTCTTGTGAGCCGGAAGGAAGCCTCAGAAATGCTTCCCGAAATTCGCCGTCGCTGCGTAAGCCTGAAATCGTCACTGCAGGTGACGGAACTGGCAAACCTTTTCAGGACGCCACGAAGCCAGGCATGAAGTTGCGGACGCGCGGTAGAATCAATTTCAGACGGTCACTCCGACTATTCTCGCGAAAAGAGGCGAGTACGCTCGATGATAAATTCTGTCACTATTAACCACAAAGAACAGAAAGAGTACCCACATCCGTGTCACATCGCCAAATGTCCAAATCCTGGCCGCTATCAACTGTACGCGGCGATCGGCTCAGACGAACTCCCTGACTGGGAGGGCCAAGCGATTTGTTCAAAACATCTCGTGGAAGAAGCTCGGCATCGTCCAGAAATCTTGATGTCGCTGATTGATGCTCTTATTGATGCCATGGAAGAGCATCAGATCTTATAGGTTCAGCCCCGAAATCGAACGTGTCGGACGATTTTGCCATATCGTCCCAGGTGTGTTCACGCCGTGCTCGCCAAGCACATCCCTCACGATTAACTTCCGACTACCGCGACAGTCATTCCGGGCCAGAAGTCTTCTTCGAGGAGATCACTGGAGGATGCGGAAGCCCGTTTGTGGCCCGCAATTGAGTTCGACATGCTCCTGCCAGAGCCGAAAACCGCCGCAATCCTACGTAATAAGGGGGGTCTGCAAGAACCCCGCCCCCCACATAGCACGAAGCCCTGTATCACCTCTCATCGCCAGCACGGAGCGGTTCGCTGCGAATGATCGACGCGGCGGATGGTGGAATCGCTGAAAACTGAATTGCAACGATAAAACATTTCGATTGGACTTGGGCGCGGACGCCACCTAGAGTCTGTTGAGTGCCACATACCCGGACTCGAACGCGCGGTTTCTTGAGACCCCTGCCGGTGCAGGAGTCTGCGCGAGCGCTGTTCCGGCCGCCATTCCGGAATTATCAGTTGGACGGGGCCTACGATGAGATGTTTGAGGGGCCGGGCATCCCGCGTCCGCACTATCAGGCCCTTTTCCAAACGCTTCTGGAACTGCCTCCCGAGGAAATGCGCAAGAGCCAGCAAGCAGCAGACCTGTCGTTCCTGCACCAGGGGATCACATTCACTGTATACGGGAGCGAGGAGGGTACCGAGCGCGTCTTTCCCAATGACCTCTTGCCGCGGATCATCCCCAACCACGAGTGGCGCAAAATCGAAAATGGGCTCACCCAGAGAATCGCGGCATTGAACCTGTTCTTGGAGGACGTCTACCACCGCGGAAGAATCCTGACGGACGGCGTCGTGCCGAGGGAACTCGTCTACAGTTGCCGGCACTTCCGACGTGAAATGCGCGGCATGACGGTGCCTCGGGGAATTTACGTCAGCGTTTGCGGCACAGACTTAGTGCGGCTTCCAGACGGGAGTTTTGCCGTGCTGGAAGACAATCTTCGGGTACCGAGCGGCGTCTCCTACATGTTGGCGAATCGCAAAGTTCTGAAGAAGGTGTTCCCCACACTGTTTCGCGACTACGGTGTTTGCCCGGTCGATCACTACGCTCAAGCGCTGCTCGGAACCCTCCGCGCGCTGAGTCCGCCGAATTCCTCCAGCCGGCACGAGCCGACGGTGGTGCTGCTGACACCCGGGGTATTCAATTCAGCGTACTTTGAACACACCTTCCTGGCACAGCAGATGGGCATTGAGTTGGTCGAAGGCCGGGACCTGCTGGTGCACGATAACGTCGTCTATATGCGCACCACGGCCGGCCTGAGGCGCGTGGACGTAATCTATCGGCGCGTGGATGACGATTTCCTGGATCCGCTCTGCTTCCGGCGAGACTCCAGTCTGGGCGTGCCTGGATTGTTCAATGCCTATCGCGCCGGCAATGTGATGCTGGCCAACGCCATCGGCACCGGCATCGCTGACGACAAGGCGCTTTACGCATACGTGCCCGCCATCATCCGCTACTACCTTGGAGAAGAGCCCATCCTGGCCAGTGTGCAGACTTATTTGCTCACGGATCGCGCGCAACGCGAGCACGTGCTGGAACATCTCGACGAACTGGTGGTGAAAGCGGTAGGTGAGTCCGGCGGCTACGGGATGCTGATCGGCCCGCAAAGCACGGCTGAGCAGAGAGCAGAGTTCCGCCAGAGGATCCAAGCCGAGCCACGGAACTACATCGCGCAGCCGACGTTGAGTCTTTCGCGGGCGCCGTGTTTCCTCGATGGAGAAGCACAAGCCCGCCATGTCGATCTGCGTCCCTACATCCTCTGTGGCGAGAACGTCACCCTGGTCCCGGGAGGACTCACGCGGGTGGCGTTGCGTCGAGGCTCGCTCGTGGTTAACTCCTCACAAGGCGGAGGCAGCAAAGATACCTGGGTGCTGCGCGCATGAACCAACGCCTGGAAACCACCATGCTCTCCCGAGTCGCGGACAGTTTGTATTGGATGAGCCGCTACCTGGAGCGGGCTGTACACACCGCCCGTCTGATGGATGTGGACTTTCAGTTGCGCCTGGACCAGTCCCCGGAAGCAAGCGCAGGACGTTGGCTGCGGCTGCTTGAAGCTTCGCAGGCGCCTGTTCCGGCGGATGGCAAAATCGATGCCACAACTCTCACCCACATTCTCACATTGGACAAAACCAACCCCTCATCCATCATTTCCTGTGTAGCCGCCGCGCGTGAAAATCTGCGTCAGGTCCGTGAGCAGTGCAGCTCGGAAATGTGGGAGCAACTCAATCGGCTTTATCTGCAGATAAACAGCACGACGTCTACAGAGGCTTGGCTGCTGCACTCCTATGTTTTTTTTCGGGCTGTGCAAGAAGGAGCCCACCTGTTTCAAGGCCTGACCGACTCCACCATGGCCCATGGGGAGGGCTGGCAATACATCCAGTTGGGGCGCTTCGTAGAACGCACCGACTCGACGGCGAGGCTGATCGGCCCGCATTTCACCTGGCTGCACAATTCTTCGGACCAGGCCGTGGAGAGTGAAGAGTACCTGGAGTGGGTGGGATTGCTGAAATCTTGTGCGGCGTTTGAAGCTTATTGCAAAACGTACACGGCGGAAGTGCGGCCGTTGCGGGTATGTGAGTTTCTTCTGTTGAACCCCAGTTTCCCGCATTCGGTGCGCTTCTCCGTTGACATGGTGCATGCGTCCTTAACCGCGATCGAGGAGTTGACGGGACGAAAGGCGGAGCAACCGGTTCGTCTGGCTGGGCGGCTGCGCGCAAATCTCAGCTTCAGCCATATCGACGAAATCATGGGTTCCGGGGCTAACGCCTTCGTGGAGGGCATCCGGTGGCAGTGCGCTCAAGTCCACAACTCCATCCACCAGATCTATTTTGACTATCCCGTTGAATCGGCGCTGGTTTCTTGAGAGCGACGGAGCTTCGGCACGCGGCAGGTTGGAAACCGAGGACAACAATGATTTACTCAGTCCGGCATACGACAAGCCTTGTCTACGAGCCCGCGGTGCGCGAGAGTGTAATGGAAGTACGCATGCAACCGCGAAGCGAAGGCAGCCAACACTGCCTCAGCTTCCGTCTCGACGTGAACCCTACCGCCAATATCACTCAATATCGCGATTTCTCGGGGAACACGGTGCATCACTTCGACATTGCTGGATCTCATACCGAGGTCAAAGTCACCGCCCACTCCATGGTAGAAGTCCAGACCGTGCCAGCCCCACTCATCTCTGAAGCGGGCGACTGGGCAGACCTCGACGCCATGGTTGCAGCCGACGACTATTGGGAAATGTTGTTGCCCAGCGAATTCGCCCGAGCCAGTGCAGCACTCGGAAATCTTGCGGCGGAACTCAGGTGCGAGCGACGCAGCAGTCCCCTCGAGTTGCTAGAGGAGTTAAACCAAGGCATCTACAAAGTGTTTGCCTACGTGCCCAGCAGCACAAAGGTGGATTCGCCAATTGACGAAGCGCTTCGAACGCGTCAAGGAGTTTGTCAGGACTTCGCTCACATCATGATCGCGCTGGTGCGTTCACTCCACGTCCCTTGCCGCTATGTGAGCGGCTACCTGTTTCATCGCGATGCCGCGGAAGAGAAGGACCGCTCCCTGGAAGGAGCGTCGCACGCATGGGTTGAGGCCCTGGTCCCGCGCTTGGGCTGGGTTGCGTTCGACCCTACGAACAACCTTGTCGGGGCAGATCGCCATATTCGCGTGGCTATTGGCCGCGACTACGCGGACGTTCCGCCCACCCGTGGCGTATATAAGGGTGAGGCTCACAGTAAATTGAGCGTGGCAGTGACCGTGAGTCCTTCGGACGCTCCGTTACCGGAAGAGTCTGCTCCCAGCATCGTCATCCAATCCCGCCCCTCATTTGCGCGAGCCAACTCGCGCACCGAACAGGAGCAGCAACAACAGTAGATTCCGCAACTCCGGATTACAGCGGTAATGCCCAATACGCGGGTGAATGGCTATCACTGAGGGTTCGGTCGGATGGGCCAGAAGTCCTCTTCGGGGACATCGCCACTGATGTCCTCCAAGCCCCTTTCTGGATCTTGGAGTTGGATCAGGAGACGGCGCCACCTAATTGCAAGTCATATCCCATTACCCAACAGGCCCGAATCTGGTGCACAACATATTGTGGCATACTTTGCAAGTAACCCATTTGGTTCGATTAAACTGGCAACAGAGGAAAAGCCGAGGAAATCCTGTGACACTACGGGCTAATTGCGCGGCCTTCCGAAAAGGACTATCGTGAAAGTCGCCATGAAGCCACCACCAGCGCCCCCTGTCTCTGGCGATACGGAGTTCGAGCGATTCGATAACGCTGTGCGCCAAGTGCTCACGGTATCGAAGGAAGAATTGCTGAGGCGAGAAGCACAGGAAAAGATGGAACCGCACAGCAAGAAGCCCAAGGCCAATCCCGCAAAGGGCAAATAGCGGTAATGTCACCTGCAACAGTGATCTCTGCCACAGACAGGTGTAATGCTATCGGGCTAGTCTGCCCAGTGGACCCCCTGAAAGAGCCGCATCTAGTGATCCTCGTGGAAGTGGGCAGAATACCGATCAAAGGCGGCTGCTCCGCTTGCGAAGGCGTATTCTTTACAACGGGGGATTATATTGGCCCAGCCGAACAGCAGTACAACAAACTAGAAAGCCTGTTCCGCGAGCATTTCCGCAAGGTCCACACGCCACAATGAAACAGCATGATCTTCGTTGGAACCCAGGGCTTGAGCTATGGTTTTGCGCGACATGTGGCCGAATGTCCGACCATACTAGCCGAGAGGATGCTGAGACCGAGTTGGAAGTTTTCGAATGCGAGCTTCCGACCATCAGCACAGGCGATAAAATAGACCCTGATATGCATTAACCAGTGGCCGAAGCAGCTTTTGGAGCGGAAGTGGGACTATGATCACGGATTTGGATTTAACGTCTCCCGTTTTTTGCGTTTGCATTCTCTGTGATTAAACAACAAGATGCTTCGGGTCTAGGATCATCGGGCCACATACCATGGTTCGGGCGAGGCCCGGCTGCCCCCTCAAAAGACAGCCGGGCACTACGGGTCTTGCCTGTCATTTTGCCAAGTATATTATTGCCCTTGCGCTCGCCATGAATCGCGATTTGCACACTCGTCCAACCCGAGCGGTCATAGACGATCAGCCCTGGAAATCCTCCTGGAATGGGTCCAGGTCTTGCCCGACCAATGCCGATAACGTGCCCCGCACCTTGGCGGGAAAATCGGCCACAGCCAAGGGCCGGCTGAAGTAGTACCCTTGAATTTCGTCACAACCATGATCTCGTAGGAATGACATTTGTTCCTCGTTTTCGACGCCTTCAGCGATAACTGTGAGATTAAGGCTTTTCCCCATGTTGATGATCGTGCTTGTTATGGCAGCGTCATCCGAATTGACCGTCATGGCTTGTACAAAGGAACGATCGATCTTCAATTTGCACACGGGAAAGTGTCTCAAGTAGCTGAGGCTGGAATATCCAGTCCCGAAGTCGTCGATTGAGAGCTTCAGCCCCATCTCACTTAGTTCCTGCAACAGAGAAAGTGTCAGGTCCGCATTGGAGAAGAGCAGTCCTTCTGTAAGCTCCAGTTCGAGGTATTGAGAGCGGAGGCCGGCCTCATCCAGCACCTTTTCGACAACCTGGAGGAACCGATTGTGGCGAAGCTGGATGGCCGACACATTCACCGCGACGGGTATTGCGGGAAGGCCTTCGTCCTGCCATTGCCGAGCTTGGACGCATGCGGTCTTGAGCACCCATTCACCGATGGGGATGATCAGGCCGCTATTCTCGGCAATAGGGATGAACTTGTCGGGTGGGACAAGGCCCAACACTGGGTGCTGCCAGCGGAGGAGGGCCTCCGCCCCTGTGATTTGTCCGGTGGCGATATCCATCTGCGGTTGGTACACCAGGAAAAGTTCGTTCCTCTCCAAGGCCACGCGCAAGCTGTTCTCCAAGGTCATGCGCTCCACAGCTTGAACGTTCATCTCTTGCGTGAAGAACTGAAAATTGTTTCGTCCCTGCTCCTTGGCGCAATACATGGCTGCATCCGCATTCTTGAGCAGGGTTTCGGGCTCCCTGCCATTGTCCGGAAATACGCTAATGCCGAGGCTGCAAGAAATGCTGAGCAGATGGCCTTGAACGATGCAGTCGGGGGTCATCGCCTTCAGGATGCGATCGGCGGCGACCGCGGCGTCGCCTATGTCCATTAGGGCGGTCAGCACGACCACAAACTCGTCGCCGCCCAGCCGCGCCACAGTGTCCTGTTCGCGAGCCCATTTCTTCAAACGTTCCGCCACTTCCTTCAGAAGAAGGTCGCCGACCGAGTGCCCAAGCGAGTCGTTAATAGTCTTGAAACGATCGAGATCAAGGAATAGCAAGGCGACCTTTTCCTTACGCCGACGCGCGCTGGCCAGCGCCTTGCTTAAACGATCGCGGAAAAGAGTCCGATTGGGCAAACCCGTGAGGGCATCGTAGTACGCCAAGAACTTGACCTGTTCCTCAGCAGTTTTGCGATCGGTGATGTCTACCTTGATCGCAATGAACTGCGTGATTTCCCCTTTGTCGGAGCGCACGGGAGTTATGGTCATCTCCTCCACATAGGGAGTCCCATCCTTGCGACGATTCGTGATCTCTCCCCGCCACACCGCACCGGAAAGGATCGTGTTCCACAAAGTCTGATAGAAGTGTGCATCATGTGCCCCGGACTTCAGAAAGCTTGGTTCTTGGCCCAGAGCCTCCTCGGCCGTGTAGCCGGTCAGTACGGTGAAGGCCGGGTTGACCCACTGGATCGAGCCTTGGCGGTCAGTGATGACGATCGCATTGGCTGTGGATTCCAATGCTGTGGCCTGCAAACGGAGAGCCTCAGCGGAACGTCGCATCGAGTCGAGCGTGAGATTCAGCCTTGTTGCAAGATGCGAAAAGGCTGACGCTAGTAGCCCGACTTCATCGCCGGAGCAAATCCGTCGAAGACTATCGAGGGTGGAACTCGACGGGTTGTAGGTACCTTGCGTCTCGGCAGCTTCCAGATCGGTGCTGATCTGCGAAGCGACCCGCTCTAGCTGCTGAAGCGGCCTGGACACGCGACGAATGGCGACTCCGCCGAGGATGGCAGCCAGGACTATAGCAGTACTCGATAAACTAAATATACGTGTGCGCGCGACACCGATGGGCTCGTAGCTTTCCTTTTGCGTTATTTGAACCCCAACCATCCATTCACTATGCGGAATGCGCCTGACTGCGAGCAGCATGGGCACGCCTGCTGAGTTGACGCTTTCTCCCGCTCCTTCGAAACCCTGGAGCGCGGCTTCCAGGACACGGTTTTTTCCTACTTCGACGTAGGTCATCTCCCGCTCATCGTCAGGATGCAGGACAAGCAAGCGCGACTTGTCGAAGACATACAGGTAGCCCGTTTCCCCGATTTTCTGCTTGCGGTAGCCCCCCAGCGCTTCGTGAGAACGCAGATCCATCGAGCAGGCCACAATGGCAATGATTTGACCTTTGCCATCTCGCACCGGTGCCGTAAACGTAAGCACGGGTGCCCCCGTTCGCTTTGATCGATAAGGCTTGCCAACGATCCCTTTCCCCTCCTGTATTGTGCGTTGGTAGTATTCCCGGAAGGCAAACGATTGGCCACGCAATTCCGGATGGGGAGGATAGTCAACCAAAAGCCTTCCCTCTCTGTCGAGGACAAAAATCCCATTCTGGAATTTTGGGAACGTTGCCGACATCTTTCGGAGATGGGATTCGACTTCCCCAACCCTGCCCGCTACTAGCGCCTCCTCCGGGAAGGTAGCGGAGGCGGCATTGGATTCCGTCAGGCCTTCATCTAAGAAAGCTTCAATGCCATGTGCTGCGATCTTTGCCTGGCCGTCTAATCCCTGAAGAATGCTGCCCTTGAGCGACTCTGCCTGATAATGCAACAAGAACAGGCTGGTGCCTACGAGTACCGTGAAGAAGGTCGCCGCGATTAGGACAGTCGTTTTAGTGGCAAGGCTCATGCGCGGGCACATCCTGCCACTCGATAGAACCGCACTGCGTTCCACATCGAAGGTAAAGCAATCGCCATAAATATGACGGCGGTCCCCTTGCGTTTCATGGTGAATTTGTCAGATGGCCATAGCGGAACACCTACGAGCATGCCGCGGGGGGCGATCTGACGTCCAATGCTAAACTTCGTCATCACAGCCAGCTGTGATCTAGGTCCAACGCCGGTTACATTGGTAACCTTCCTGATCGAATAGAGAATTTACATAACGGATCAGAACACACTGTGTGATCTTCAAAACCGGGGGGCAAGGCGCAGCTTCTCTAGATCGGCATCTCCGCGCAGCTTCTCAATGAGGAGTTGTCCATTGTCTAGCAGGTTGCGGAAAAACTCGATGTGAAGCGGACGCAGTACCACGAAACTCTCTTGTTTCCACAGCACAACCTGATAAGAAGAAGGCATGCGCGGAAAAGACGAGCAACAGTTGGACGTGTTTAGCTACGTAAGCCCAGAGCAGCGAGTGCCCCAAGACCACCCCTTGCGTCCTCTTCGTGTCATGACCGATGAGGCATTAAGAGAACTGCAACCACGATTCCACAAGCTGTATGCGAAAACCGGGCGGCCGTCGATCGCGCCGGAGAAGTTGTTGCGAGCGCTCCTGCTGCAAGCGCTGTACTCGGTGCGCAGCGAGCGGCTGTTGATGGAACAGCTCGACTATAACCTGCTGTTCCGTTGGTTCGTGGGCTTGAACATGGACGACGCCATTTGGGATGTGACCGTATTCACCAAGAACCGCGAGCGGTTGCTCGATGGGGACATTGCCGAAGCCTTCTTCCAAGCTGTGCTCCAGCAGGCACGCGAGCGGAGTCTGCTCTCGGACGAACACTTCACGGTGGATGGAACGCTACTGGAAGCGTGGGCGAGTGTGAAGAGTTATCAGCGCAAGGATGCGAAGAACACCGTCCCGCCGGACGATCCTGGCAATGCGACAGTGGACTTCCACGGGGAGAAGCGGTCCAACGAGACGCATCAATCGAAGACGGACCCGGATGCGAAGATGGCACGCAAAGGCAAGGGCAAAGAAGCGAAGCTGAGTTACAACGGGAATCTGCTGGTGGAGAACCGCCACGGACTGATCGTGAACAGCCAGGTGTTCGAGGCCAACGGAACGGCGGAGCGCGATGCCGCGCTGGTGATGCTGGAACAGATTCCGGGCACGAAACAAGTAACCGTGGGCGGCGACAAGGCCTATGACACGGCAGATTTCGTGGCCGAATGCCGCAACCTCAAGGTCACGCCGCACGTGGCTCAAAATCTGGAGCGACCCGGTGGAAGTGCGATTGATGCTCGCACGACGCAGCACCCTGGATATGCCATCAGTCAGAGGAAGAGGAAGCGTATCGAAGAGTGCTTCGGATGGCTGAAGACGATCGCGCTGTTGCGGAAAGTTCGGCATCGTGGAATCTTCAAGGTGGGATGGGTCTTCACCTTCGCGGCCGCGGCCTACAACTTAGTCCGTATGAGGAATCTGGCGATTCAAGCGACGTAAGCCGAGGTCGCACTGTGCTCGCAGGCCCGAAAATAAATCCGCGGGACACCAGCGGATGCAGCCAGAACCCTTCCCGAATCACAAAATCACTAAGACTGGAGAGAATCTAAGTCGCGGAGTCCATTTTTCCGCAGCCTGCTAGGGAGTCGCAGCGATTGGAGTGTGCCGTAGGCACTAGCTCCGGTCGGGTGACAGGCAATCCCCAATTGGTTCCGGGCCAGAAGTCCTCTTCTAGGAAGTTTCACCAGATCGGTGCTGGGAAACGCCCTTGGGTCTAAGAATTAGATTCGGATCGCCATCGCCTTTCATTAAGCCTGTCCGACCGTCCTCTGTAGTGCGTCGTCGACATCCGGCAAGATGATCGGGACATCGTCATCCCACGATCGTTTCACTTCTTTCTCCAGCAAATCCTGCAGCTCCGGCACCCAGGGATAGTAGTGTTCCTTCACCGTGTCGGGATGGTCAGCCAGCAGCATGGCAACGTGATCCACGCTCACCCGCTTCTTCAGAAGTTCGACGGCAAAGGTATTTCTAAACATGTGCGACTTGGGTCGGATGCGTTTGCCGTCGCGGTCTCGCAGATCGAGCGCAGGTTCCACCAGCTTCCATAGACGGCGCAGCGTCTTCTGCCAGGTGCTGGCGGCTTTATTCCTTTTGCCCTTTCCTGACCAAAAGAAATATTCGGGGTGTGCGTCCGGTCCCGGCGGAACCCTGCGCAATTCGTCTGCGATCTGCGGCGGGAGCAGCACCGTGACCGGGTTTCCGGTCTTGGTACGGTAGAGCACCAGACGATCGTCTTTGCCCAAGCGCGAGCGTTGCAGCGTCACCGCATCGGTAATGGCGAGTCCGCTCCAACGCATCAAGTTGCACAGCGCATGCAGCCGCCTGCCTTTGCCGCGAACTTCCGCCTGGTTCACCGTTGCCAGCGAAAGATCGTAGGTGGTGCAGGCCCGCAGCACGGCCTTGAATTGCGCGGGGGTGAATGGCAGCGTTGGGATGCTCGAGTCCTTCTTGCCGACGATTTTCGCCATGCCTCGTGCCGGGTTGCCCCGATCCTTGTCCAAGGTTACCTTGATCCACTTCTGCGCGATGCAATGATCAAAGAAGGCGACGGTGTTGTCGCGCTTCTTCGACTTGGACCAGTAGGTTTTAGATTTCCAGGTGCCCATCCACTTGTTAAGCAACGGGGATGTGATCTGGTGAACATACAGCACGCGCTCTGCCTCCGGTTTACCCTGGTCGTGGACGTGGAGAAAATCCATGAGTTGCCTTTTCATCGTGCCGTATTTCGATTCTGTGGTTTTGTAACCGTCAGGGTTGGAGGAAGCGGCTTGCTTGCTGGCAATGAACTCGTCGAAGGCTTCTTCGATCAGCTTGGGTGTGATGGCATTGTCGGCTTCCCGGGCCCGCTCTCGTAGGATTACAGGGTCGTGGTCGTCCGCCCATTCTTTCGCCCGCTGGCGGGCTGTCTCCCAGGATTTGGTCTTGGCGCTGATGCGGGCACGGGTGAGCCGCACATAAATATGCTTCGGGCAGCGGCAGCGGCCATCTTTTTCCTTTTGGATAAACTTGCAATCGGCTCGGTGGCGATAGACGATGACATCAACTTCGGGGCGGGTCTCAAAGTGAAAGTTGCCGGACATGCGCGGCTCCTACGGTCCAGGTAGAGGGCCTAGTCAGTAAAAGAATAGCCGAAATGTGTGCGGTCTGTGTGAGGATAATTTGTGGTTGGAGCTAAACCACTGATTACAATAACAAAATAAATGGTGGCCAGGGACGGAGTTGAACCGCCGACGCCAGCCTTTTCAGGGCTGCGCTCTACCACCTGAGCTACCTGGCCACTTCCTGTCCGCACATCTACTCGCGGCTAACTTGGCCGTGCACTGGGCGCTCTTACTGGGCGGGATGCCGCGAAGCAAAACAGCCGATGCGCTGGGACCGTGCGGAACTCTCGCATTATAACAACCCCGTGCCGTTCGCTCAAAATCGTTGCCGACAATTTTGTAGCGCATTTTGTTGTTCACGCTCTCTTGCGTCAGGAGATATGGCCGCTCAGTATGCCACTCACAATTGTCAGCGCGCAGCGGTTTGCGCCAAACCAGTACGGGATCTCGCGATAGTCATTCACGTCAAACACGGCCAAATCGGCGTCTTTACCCGCTTCCACGCTGCCTTTGCGGCCGGCTAATCTCAGCGCCCAGGCGCCGTTGATGGTCGCCGCGGCGATCGCCTCCGCCGGCGACATCTTCATATGCGTGCAGGCCAGCGACATCGCCATCGGCATGCTGAGCGTTGGCGAAGAGCCGGGATTGTAGTCCGTAGCCAGCGCCACCGCCACTCCCGATTCAATCAACCGCCGCGCGTTCGGATATGTCGATAAGCCGAGAAAGTAATTAGCCCCCGGGACAAAAGTTGCGACCGTGTCACTTTCCGCGAGGACGGGCAGGTCGGCATCATTCACGTGGTCCATGTGATCGAGAGACGAGGGCCGATAGCGCAGCAGTGGCCCGAGCCGCGTTTCGCTGAGCTGCCCCACGTGTGCGCGGACGGCGAGACCGTGTTCTGCCGCAGCCGTGAAAATCTGCTCGGTTTCTTCGGCGCTGAAGGCACCGCGATCGCAAAAGACGTCCACGAACTGAGCCAGTTTGCGCTTCGCGACTGCCGGCATCATTTCGTTCGAGACCAGATCGACATATTCCTGCGAACGTCCGCAATATTCCGGCGGGACCGCGTGCGCTCCCAGAAAAGTGGGAACCACCGTCCCGGGCCATTTGCGCGCGGCCGCGCGGATGGCTTCGAGCGACTTCATTTCCGATTCGAGGTTGAGGCCGTAGCCGGACTTGGCCTCGACGGTCGTGGTTCCGTGACGCGCCAAATCTGCCAATACCGCGGAAACCTTCTCTGCCAGCGCGGTCTTGCTGGCTTTCCGCACGCCGTCGATGCTGGAGCGAATTCCTCCGCCCGCTTCGGCGATCTCTTCGTAGCTGGCGCCCGAACTCCGCTGCTCAAAATCCACCAGCCGCGGATGCGTGAATACCGGATGAGTATGGGAATCGACAAAGCCGGGCAGGACCACGCGTCCGCGACAGTCGATCTCGTTGACCTTCTTGCGATTCTTCTTCAGCCACGGATCGCGCAGAGCGTCTTTCGTGGTGCCGACCGAAACGATCTTGCCGCCGAGGCAGAGCACGGCAGCGTCTTGAGTAATTCCGAGTTCGGAAAGCGAAGCGCCGCGTCGCGGCCCGTCTGCCGCTGAGCGCAGGGTCAGAAGTTGGCGGATGTTGACCAGCAAGAGCGCTGCTGTCCTACGCATTTGCGCTCCGGACCAAAAACACCCACCACGGAGATAAGGAGACTCGGAGAAATGGGAATGTTATCTTCCGTGCCTCCGTCTCTCCGTGGTGGGTGTTCACGGTCGCACCATCGGAATCCGAACGCCCGTCTTCGCCGCAAACTCCTTAGCCGCGTCATACCCCGCGTCCACGTGCCGGATCACGCCCATGCCGGGATCGGTCGTCAGCACGCGCTCGATGCGTTTAGCCATCATGTCGGTGCCGTCGGCGACCGTGACCTGCCCGGCATGGAGCGAGTAGCCAATGCCCACGCCGCCGCCGTTGTGGATTGAAACCCACGACGCGCCCGCCGCCGTATTCACCAGCGCATTCAGCAGCGGCCAGTCGGCCACCGCGTCCGAGCCATCTTTCATGCTCTCGGTTTCGCGAAACGGAGAAGCCACGGACCCGCAATCCAGGTGATCGCGTCCAATCACGACGGGAGCTTTGATAGTACCTTTTTTTACAAGATCGTTAATCGCCAGCCCGAACTGCGCGCGCTCGCCGTACCCGAGCCAGCAGATTCGAGCCGGCAGCCCTTGAAACTTGATGCGCTTGCGGGCCAGTTCAATCCAGCGGCGCAGGCTGCGATTTTCAGGAAAAAGTTTGAGCACAAGATCGTCGGTGACAGCTATGTCCGAAGCTTCGCCCGAAAGCGCTGCCCACCGGAACGGCCCGCGACCTTCGCAAAACAGCGGGCGGATATAGGCTGGAACGAATCCCGGAAAGTCGTAAGCATTCTTCACGCCGCGCTGGAATGCGAACGTACGAATGTTGTTGCCGTAGTCGAAAGTGACCGCGCCCATTTTCTGCAGACGCAACATTCCCTCAACGTGCTTCGCCATGGCGTCGAGCGAGCGCTCCTGATAAGTTTGCGGGTCGCGCTTGCGCAATTCCAGCGCCGCTTCGAACGTCATGCCGTTCGGCACATATCCGTTCAGCGGATCGTGCGCCGAAGTCTGATCGGTGAGAATGTCCGGCACCACGCCGCGTTCGGCAAGCTCCGGAATAATGTCCGCGCAATTGCCCACGAGGCCAACCGAAACGTTTTCTTTCTTGCGGATGGCATTCTTAAGAATGCGCAGCGCCTCGTCCAGCGTAGTAACAAGAAAATCGCAGTAGCCGGTCTTGAGCCGCTTCTTGATGCGCTCGGGATCGACCTCAATCCCAAGAAACGCCGCGCCCGTCATGGTAGCCGCCAGCGGCTGCGCCCCTCCCATGCCGCCCATGCCGCCGGAGACGATCAGCTTCCCGTGCAGATCGTTTCCGCTCAGAGCAGTGCCGAAATGTTTTTCGCCCGCCGCATTGAACGTTTCGTAAGTTCCCTGCACAATCCCCTGCGAGCCGATGTAGATCCACGACCCGGCCGTCATCTGCCCATACATCATCAGGCCGGCCCGCTCGAGTTCGTTGAACTTTTCCCAGTTGGAAAAATGCCCGACCAGATTCGAGTTCGCAATCAGCACGCGCGGCGCGTACTCGTGAGTCTTGAACACGCCCACTGGCTTGCCCGACTGCACCAGCAAAGTCTCGTCGTTTTCCAAGGCTTTTAACGCCCGGACGATCGCGTGATAGCAATCCCAATTGCGAGCCGCCTTGCCCGTGCCGCCATAAACAACCAGATCCTGAGGCCGCTCGGCAACTTCCTCGTCCAGATTGTTCATCAACATGCGCATCGCAGCTTCCTGCTGCCAACCCTTGCAGGAGATCGTGTTGCCGCGCGGGGCGCGAATGCGAGTGTATGCGGACGTTGGAGCTTCGGTGTCAACGGGCATAAGAATATGGTAGTTCTTCGCGTGCGGAATCATCAATCACCCTCCCATCTTGTCATCCCGAACGAAGTGAGGGATCCAAAACACGACCTGAATGCTTGAATGAGCCACCCGCCGAATTAGATTTTTTCGGCATCAGCAAGCCAAGGGGCAGGTTGTATATCTTCGATAGACTCATCGGCGTAGCTAGGTTTGCGGCGTTCTTCTTCAAACCGAACGCCGATCACCAAGTAGATGAGTGCTGATCGGGCGAGTCTCAAGAGGTGGACGGTCTTCTTCTCGAATTCCTTGCGCGAGACCATGAATGCTAAGTCCTCGGGTGGCGCAAGTGGCCCCTCCGCTTCCGTAACCCGCAGATATTTGTGCTCAAGATGGTTCCTTATTGTGCACAGACCACGGGCCTGCGGTTCGGCCACCTCGTCATTCTCCTGCTCGAAGAGGTCCTTTGCTAGCCAGTACAGAGCACAAGACCCCCAGTTTTCCGTTGAGTCGAATTCCCTTCGTATTGGCTTATTCTCACTTTCGCGCCAGAGTCTTCGGAATGAGACATCTTTTTCTTTAATGCCCAACGTCATGTATTCGTTTATAAAGAACGCAACCTTGTCGAAGATGGAATAGGAAACTCTGTACGCGCTTTTGACTTTCTCGATTGCCAAGCAGAGTGACGGACGCGGATCAGTGGCCAGCAGAAATACCTCTCTGTCCGAAAAGTGGGGTGTCCTTGCGCTCAAGCCCTCGTACAGCAACCAGCGTGCTGACACGTATTCCTGCTTCATCTCGTCAAAGAAACTCTCAAAAACATGGGGCGCTCCGACAGGCACAATGTGAGTCGCCAGTACTAACGCATCATTGTCGGCCACACTGTATCGTCCTAGGTCGTTTAGAGGGTTTAGATAGAGGCAGTTGTGCAAACACCAGCGACGGTACTCGCGCTCTTCCTCCGAAGCTGCAACATCCTCTGACACGAGGGGATTAGCTTTGCTCATCCCTTCTACGTCCAGCACGGATTCGATCCACTCTTTGGTCTCTCTTACCTTTAGCTTCGTGAGTTCATCATGAGCATTTGTGTAGATGGCCGTGGGCGCAAGGGCAGCCGACGCTTCCTTGTGTGCCATCCACAAGAAAAGAGTCCTATGGCCGTCGTCTTCAAGAGCACCCGCGTAGGAATACAACATCCTCGCTCTGTTGCACATTGACATCCCAAACCTAGGTTCCACTTCGAGCGTGCGACGAAAATAGTCGAGAGCTTCTATGATTCGCCCCGCAGTACGGAGCCGGCTACCTAGGTTATTGAGACACATGCATCTAAATGTCTCTGAAACCTGCCCGAACTTCTCGTGGCCTACGGCACGACGGAGGTAAAAAATCTCGCGCGCTAGCGTTCGCTGTTCCCACTGCCACTGCGTTCCGCGTCGCTCGCCCGAGATAGCGTTCGCCCTGTTGTAATCAATCAAAATCGCTAGTTTACCGGAACCTACCTTTTTCTCAAGAGTCTCGTACCAAGCACACGCGCACGCAAGGGCATCTTTGCGTTCCAATGTCATTGCAGTGCTAGTCAGCGTGCCAGCGATTCTAACTGCGTCCGCATCTGATCGACCAGCGATACCCTCTTTCATCAACTGGTCGCACAGTGCATCCCTATCGAGTTTTTCTTGATCGGTCATATTCGACGATTAAAAGTAGATTCTACCAACGAAGGCGAGTGGGGAATTTCGCCACCCCCGCCCGACCGTCCATTTCATTCATCACATCCGCGCTGTGTCCACCATCACAGACTCCATCGCTACGCCATGTAAGAATCATTCCCAGATCGTGGCAGCGAAGCGTGTGCCCGCCTCCAGAGGCGGCCAGATCTGTGCCGGAAGCAAACGCTCTTTGACATTTTCGATTCCCCGAGCAGGGCTTGACAAACTGATCGGGACGAAACGGGGTCAAAACAACAGGAAACAGATCGAAAACCAGTAAGTCCTTATTCCGGAATACTTTCCATGTAAGTCGTTATTCTTGAATACTTTGCAAAGCTACCCCGCCAACACGCTGATTCTAATAATGTTAACAGGGGGTGGGGGAGGGTAGGGGGGTGGGGTACCAGGCACTGACCATGGAATATCTAGGCATTTCCGGAGCGCACCGCGCCAGGGAAAATTTATTTTCGAGTGAACTTTACTCCCACTCAATCGTCCCCGGCGGCTTCGAAGTAATGTCGTAAACCACCCGGTTCACCCCGCGCACTTCATTCACAATGCGATTCGAAATCGTCTTGAGCACTTCATAAGGCAGCGGAACCCAATCTGCCGTCATGCCATCTTCGGAATGCACGGCGCGGACGGCGCAGGTGTAAGCGTAAGTCCGCTGATCGCCCATCACGCCGACCGACATCACCGGCAAGAGCACCGCAAACGACTGCCAGATTTTCTGGTACAGCCCGGCCTTCTTAATCTCGCCCACCACAATCTCGTCGCACTCGCGCAGCAGGTCGACGCGTTCTTTTGTTACTTCACCCAAAATGCGTACTGCCAGGCCGGGGCCGGGGAACGGCTGGCGCTGCAGAATGTCCTCCGGCATGCCCAGATCGCGCCCAATCCGCCGCACCTCATCTTTAAACAAATCTTTCAGCGGCTCGATCAACTTGAGCTTCATCGTCTCGGGCAGTCCGCCCACATTGTGATGCGACTTGATGACCTGCGACGGCCCGCGCACCGAGCGCGATTCGATGACGTCGGGATAGAGCGTCCCCTGCACCAGCCACTCGACTTCGCCTTCTTCTTTTTCAATGCGATGCGCTTCGCTGTCGAAGACCTCGATGAACTCGTTGCCGATGATCTTTCTTTTAGTCTCCGGATCGCTCACTCCGGCCAGCTTCCGCATGAAACGCTCCGTGGCATCGACTGCAACCAGGTGCAATCCAAGATTGTCGCGCAGATTCTGCTGAACTTTCTCGAACTCGTTTTTGCGCAGCACCCCGTTGTTCACGAAAACGCAAGTCAGGCGCGAATGCCCGGAGGCATCGCGCATAGCACGATCCACCAGCACCGCCGCGACGGAAGAATCCACGCCGCCTGAAAGCCCGCAGATCGCGCGCCCGTTGCCGACCTGCTGTTTCACCTGCGCTACCGTCGCGTCAATAAAATGCTGTGGCGTCCACGAAGGCGTCGCACCACAGATGCCGAGCGCGAAGTTGCGCAGGATGTCAGTGCCGAGCGGCGTGTGGTGCACTTCGGGATGAAATTGCACCGCCCACATCTTGCGCTCGGGGTTTTCGATGGCGGCAACCGCATTGGGAGTTTTCGCCGTCAGCCGGAAACCCGGAGGCAACTCTTCGGCCGAGTCGCCATGCGACATCCAGACCGCGAGCAGCTTGGGCAGTCCTTGAAAAAGTTGCGAGTCAGATTCCTGGATCTCAACCTTGGCGTGGCCGTACTCGCGCTTAGCGGCTGGGCGTACCTTCCCGCCGAGAGCGTACACCATGAACTGCAATCCGTAGCAGATGCCGAGCACGGGGACGCCGAGATCGAAGACGCTCTTGTCGGCCAGCGGCGCATCTTTGTCGTACACCGACGACGGACCGCCCGAAAGAATGATTCCCACCGGAGAATAGCTGCGAATTTCTTCCAGGCTGGCGTTGAACGGCAGGACGACCGAGAAAATTTTCTGTTCGCGGATGCGGCGCGCAATCAACTGCGAATACTGCGCTCCAAAGTCGAGGACAACGATGGATTGGGTTTCCACGGATGAGTTTCTCAGATTGACAGCCCGGTTGCAACCAGGCGAAAAGCGCAACCACAGGGGACACAGAGGAAGGCGAAGTCCTCTGTGTTTCCCTGTGTCCCCTGTGGTTATCGCACTTTATCGCACCACGATGTTTACGAGCTTCTTTGGCACGACGATCACCTTCACCATCTGCTTGCCCGCAATCGCCGCGCGCACCTTTTCATCAGCGAGCGCTGCTTGCTTGGTTTGATCGTCGGTCGCGCCCGCCGGCACCACCACCACATTGCGCAGCTTCCCATTAACCTGCACGGGAATCTCGATTTCGTCTTCCGCCGCCAGCGCCGGATCATACTGCGGCCACGGAGCTTTCAGCAGGTTGCTCGTCTCGCCGGCCATCTCCCACAATTCGTGCGCCAGATAAGGAGCCATCGGCGCCAGCAGCAAAGCAATGTTGCGCTGCACGCTTAAGATCAGAGAAGAGGGAATTCGCCCGCCAGCAATCGCCTCCTCCGCTCCATAAACCTCGTTTACCAGTTCCATGATGGCCGAGATGCAGGTGTTAAAGTGCCAGCGCCCCTGGAAGTCATCGCTGACGCGCTTAATGGTCTGATGCAGCTTGCGCTGGATGGCCCGTGCTTCGGGTGATAACGACTCGCCCCTCAGCGACGGAGCTTGCCCCGTCTCCGCCGCGGGAGAATTGCGCGTGAAGAACCGATACACGCGCCCCAGGAAACGCTGAATGCCTTCGATCCCCGTTTCCTGCCAGTCCAGATCGCGATCCGGAGGCGCGGCGAACAAGCTATACAGCCGCGTCGCATCCGCCCCGTAACGCGCCACCATCTCATCCGGCGACACCACGTTCCCCAGGTTCTTCGACATCTTCGCGCCGTCTTTGATCACCATTCCCTGCGTGAACAAGCGCGCGATAGGTTCGTCGTTTGTCACCAGCCCCATGTCGCGCATGAACTTCGTCCAGAAACGCGAATAAATAAGGTGGAGAATGGCGTGCTCCACGCCGCCAATGTATTGATCGATCGGAAACCAGTAGGCAATGGTTGCGCTGTCAAACGGAGCCTTGTCATTCCGTGCGTCGGCGTAGCGGTAGAAGTACCACGACGAATCGACGAACGTATCCATGGTGTCGGTCTCGCGCCGCGCCGGACCGCCACATTTCGGACAGGTCGTGTTCAGGAACTCCGGCACATTCATTAATGGCGATCCGCCCGAAAGCGTGACCTGCACTCTGTCCGGAAGAATCACCGGCAAGTCTTTCTCCGCGACCGGCACCACGCCGTCTTTGTCGCAATACACCATGGGAATTGGCGTTCCCCAATAGCGCTGCCGCGAAATGCCCCAATCCTTTATACGGAATGTAACCGTCGCCTTGCCGAATTTCTTTTCCTCGGCGCGCGCCGACATCTCACTAATCGCTTCCTCGCAACTCAGCCCGGTGAACTCGCCCGAGTTCACCAGGATCCCGTTCATCGTGGTAAACGGAAGCGGCGGCTCGGTCATCGTTTCTTCCGGGTCCGTGCTCGCCGGCAGAATCACCACCCGGATTGGCAACTGGTACTTCCTGGCGAATTCGTAGTCGCGCTCATCGTGCGCCGGCACACTCATGATCGCGCCGGTACCGTAGTCCATCAGGATGTAGTTCGCCACCCACACCGGCAACGTTTCGCCGTTATAAGGATTCTTGGCGTAGCGTCCGGTGAACACGCCATGCTTCTCGATGTTGCCAATGTCGCCCGCTTCTTTCGCGCGGCGCTGCTCGGCAATCAACTCTTCCACCTTGGCGTGCAGCGCCTTATCGCGGGCAATCATGTCCGCGATGATCGGATGCTCGGGCGCCAACTGCAGCGAGGTCGCGCCATAGATCGTATCCACGCGCGTGGTGAACACCGTGATCGTCGACCCCGCCGGCCCCACCGTTCCGCCCAGATCGAAGTCCACCAGCGTGCCTTCGCTGCGCCCGATCCAGTTCTGCTGCATGATGCGGACTTTTTCCGGCCAGCCCTGCAACTTGTCGAGATCGCGCAGCAACTCGTCCGCGTACTTCGTGATCCGCAAAAACCACTGTTCCAGTTCGCGCTGCTCAACCGGAGTGTCTTCATGCCGCCAGCACATTCCGCCCACCACCTGCTCGTTCGCGAGCACGGTGGCGCACTCCGGACACCAGTTCACCTTGCTCTTTTTACGATAGGCCAATCCCGCCTCGTAGAGCTTAAGAAAAAACCACTGGTTCCAGCGGTAGTATTCCGGCAGGCACGTCGTGACTTCGCGCGACCAGTCGTAGGTGAACCCCAGGCGCTTCATCTGCACCTTCATGGCCGCGATATTGCCCAGTGTCCACTCCTTCGGGGGAGTGTCGTTCTTGATGGCAGCATTCTCCGCCGGCAGCCCAAACGAATCCCAGCCCATGGGATGCAGCACGTTGTAGCCGTTCATCCACATGTAGCGAGCCAGCGCGTCGCCGATCGAATAATTGCGCACGTGCCCCATATGGAGCGCGCCCGAAGGGTAGGGAAGCATCTCCAGAACGTAATACTTAGGTTTCGTTGGATGGGCCTCGGCGGCATACAGCGAGGGATCGCTCTGCCAGCGCTCAGTCCATTTTTGCTCAATGCGCTGCGCGTCATAACGCTCGTCGCGGGCGGTGGTGACAGGTTTTTCTTGTTGTGGCATAGATAAGGATAGTGCGGTAATGAATAATCCTTGATTTTACAACGGGCAGACTGCCGACACGCTCAGCGATACACATCCTTGCGATGCCCGACCCTGATCACTAACACCGTGATTCGTTCGTCCTGAATGTCACAAATCAGACGATAATCCCCCACTCGGTACCGCCACAATCCGCCTTTGTCGCCGTGCAGCGGCTTGCCAAATTGGCGAGGGTCACCGGCGGGCTGTACCCGCTCCCGCAGAAACCGGACTATCGACTCCTGGGCGGTGCGGCTGAGTTTCTGGATTTGTTTCTCCGCGGTGCGAGTGATTTCAATCCGCCATGTTCTACTTGGAGAAGCCAAGCCGCCGCTCCAGTTCCTCGAGCGTGATGGTGGGTTCGAGCCGCTCCAGCGCCGCAATGCCCTTCAGGTAGTCTTCGCGGTCTTCCAGGTATTGCCGA
This sequence comes from uncultured Acidobacteriaceae bacterium, assembly GCA_963779995.1. Taxonomy (GTDB): domain Bacteria; phylum Acidobacteriota; class Terriglobia; order Terriglobales; family Acidobacteriaceae; genus Acidiflorens. The sequence goes on from CAVZZY010000014.1 coordinate 89,324, forward strand.
ATGGCCTCGCGCGCATAATAGCTCTTGCTGCGGCCTGTTTCTCTCGCGAGCGACTCCAGCTTTTCTTCGAGTTCGGGTTCAAGCCTGATCCCAAGCATGGTTGTTTAGAATGTTGTTTAACATGTTTAACATAGCATGTCCACCCGCTCCTGGCAAGAGGTCAGTCCGATTGCTCAGGATCCAAGCGGTTTGCTCCCCACCCCCGTCGAGCGATATAGTTACCAGCGAGTCCTCTTTTGAGTTTCCTATGTTCACTGACTTCACTGCCACCGACCGCTGGACAAAAAAAGAAGTGCACTGCCTCTACCAGGCCCTGATCGTGGCCATCGCCACTCGCCATGCTGATGCGGTTGACATCAAGTTCCTGGTCGACGGGCGCCCGGTCTGGGTCGCGCTGCCGCACCCGGCCTGGGTCGAGTACAAGAACCGCACCGGGAAGCTGATCACAGACTCCCTGGCGAAGGAAATCGCTGGCCACTTTCTGAAAACGGCGCTGGAGTCGGGCGAAGGTTTGGGCCGCGAAATGTATTCTCTTACCATCGATGAGACTCTCAAGCACTTGGAAGCTGTGGTGGCACAGGCCGAGCCCCAGGTCGCTGCCACCCCCTAGCTAGGTCATTCTCCGGGTTAGTTCATTCTCTGATTAAGTCGAACTCTGTGCTTAAATCAAGGCATGTTCGCCCGGAAACTCCGCGTGGAATACCGACAGGAAGGGCAGCTTCAACCATGCCCGCTGAAATGGCTCGACAATTTCAGTATGCGCAACTTCACCAACGCGTCCGTCTTTGACGACACGCTGCCGGTGGCTGATGGGTGCCTCGAAATTGGAACGAATGTCCCGCTCGATCAACTGCGGGATGCGATGGAGGACTGGTTTCGCCGCAAGAGCTTTCTGCCCAAAGACGCGACGCTGGTGCTGACCCTGACCTAGGTTGAGGCTTTCTCCATCTTGAGCAGGCGGGCAAATAAGCGGACGATCATGCCATCGAAGCGGGTGCCGCTCAGCATTTCCAGCTCCGCCAATGCTTGCTCGTCGGTTTTGGGAAGAGTGAACGAGCGACCACTTGTCATGTTCGCATAGGCGTCCACGACGGCGAGGATGCGGCCATACAGCGGTATGTCCTCGCCCTTCAGTCCCAAAGGATAGCCACTGCCGTCGAAGGCTTCGTGATGGGATTCGATGGCCTGCGCCACATGCTCGATATCAGGAATCGACCGTAACACTTCCGCCCCCACTTGCGAGTGGGTCTTCATCTGCGCGAATTCATCTTCCGTGAGTGCGCCCGGCTTGTTCAGGATTCGATCGTGGATGAACAGCTTGCCCACGTCGTGCACCCGCCCCGCGAAGACGACGTCTTCCACTTGCTGCGCAGAGAGGTTGAGTCCGCGCGCGATAATCCCGGCATAGTGGCCGCATTGTTCGCCATGTCCCGTAGCGTCGGGCGCCCGGAGTTCGGCGGCGTGGGACAAGGCTTCGACGGCTTCCTTCATGGCCTTATGGCCCGCATCATCGTCGCGTCCGCACAGCTTGCGCAACGTGGTGGCCAGTTCTTCGAGCTGCTCCGGCCCGTTATGCTCGCGCTGCAGAAATCCTTCGATATAACCGGAGACAAGCTGGCGCTGCACTGCCGAACCTTCGCCGAGCGCATTGGAGGTGGATACCTGGTTGCCGCCCGCATGTTTGGCCACGTACATGCCCGCATCGGCCACGCGAATCAGTTCCTCCATGGAAAAACCATGTACGGGGAAACTGGCGACGCCGAAGCTGCCGGTGATATGGTGCTCTTCAAGCATGGGATCGGTGGCCAGCCACAGCCGCAATCTCTCCGCCAGCACCTGCGCCTGCTCGATCCCGGTCTCGGGCATGAGGATGACGAATTCGTCTCCGCCGTAGCGGGCAACCACATTGGACTGACGGCACTTCTGTTCGAGCAACCGGCCAACGCGTGTCAGCACCAGATCCCCTACCATATGGCCGAGGGAATCGTTGACCTCTTTGAATTTATCCAAATCGATCATTACCACCGAGAAGGGCCGGCCCGAACGGGATGCGCGCTTCCACTCCGAACTGAGCGCCTCCCAGAAAAAGCGTCTCGTCTTGATGCCGGTCAAGCCATCGGTGATCGATTGCTGTTGCAGCTTCTGGAAGACGAAGGAGTTGTGCAACGCCGTCGCCACCAGATCGGCCAGCGTGTTCAGGATCAAAACATCCTGGGGCGCGAACGGATTTTCATTCCGGCTTTCCACATTGAGCACGCCCAGCAGCTTTTCGCCGTAACTGATTGGCAGGCAGAGCACCGCGCGCGATTCCGGCAGCACACCGGCGAGCTGTCCCGGGCCGGCGTTTTGCACCAGTGCGCTCACCCCGGTGCGCGCGACCTTTCCCAGAACTCCACTGCCCAGCTCGATCCGGCGGCCCAGCGTTTGCGATGTCGTTCCCGCCTCGGCTTTGATCTCGATTGCCTTGGTGGCGTAGTCCATGATGCCGATGCCGATGTGATCGTAGCGGAAGTTCTTCTGGATTTCGTGCACGATGCCGGCCATCATCTGCTCGGCGTCTTCGCTCGAGATCGCCATTTTCGAAATGGTGTTGAGAAACGCGAGATGCCGGGCGCGCCGCTGTTCCTGGGTAAACAGGCGCGCATTTTCGATCGCTACCCCCAGTTGACCGGCCGCGGTCTGCATGACCTGGAGATCCCTCGCCTGGAATTGCGATTCCCGCACCGTGCTCAGAGCCGCCATCACTCCCGCGGGTTTGCCGCCAAGGAAAATAGGCACGGCACAGAACGACCGGGCTGAACCCGGAGGCACGAGATCGACGCCCAGTTTTGTCAGCGCCTGTTCAAGATCGGACTCGATCAGCAGCGGTTCCCCCGTCCTGATGATGTACTCGGTCAATCCGTTGCCGGCCGGGCGCGAGCGCTTGGCAAGAACGACGCCGCCTTCGATCTCCAACTCGAAGTGGATCTCATCTTCTTCCTGAAACGCGATGTAGAAAGTGCTGGTATCGAAAATCTGTCCCAACTCCACATGCACCGTGCGCAACACCTCGTCCTGGTCGAGATGAGAACTGATGGCCTGCCCGATCTCGGTGAGCAGTTCGTATTCCTTGGTGCGGCGCTGCGCTTCGTGCATTACGACATAGTTTTCGAGCGTCAGCCCGATCTGCAGCGCCAGCCCGATCAGCAGGCGCAGATTCGAGGAACCGAACATCCGCTTTTCCGCGTGCGGAAACAGAAGGACTCCGAAGTTGTGCTCGCGCGTCTGCAGGCTCACCGCCATCAGGTCAGTGATTCCCTCGGCCAGCAGCGTTTGCTTACAGGCCTCGAACCTTCCTCCCGAAAGCGCCGGCAAAGGCTCATCCAGTTCGGCGAGACCCCTGAAGGTGGCTACCCCGCCGCGGCGGTAGGCAAGCTCGGCAATGTAATCCCCGGCCTGCGTCTTTTGCAGCTTTTCCAGGAACTCTGCCGAAAAGCCCATCTGTACCGAGGGCAAGGTGCCGCGCCACTGCTGGGAAACAAAAAAGACCGCCCGGCGCGAAGGCAGGGGCGCCACTAATCTCTCCACAAAAGTCTGCAAGCTGGGTTCCAGGTCCGATGCCGAGAACCACCCGCGCGGATCGACGCCCAGGGTGGAGAACGCCAATGCGTTTTCCTGCACGGCATTGCGCTCGTTTTCAAACAGCACCATCACCATCGCGATGGCCAGCAGCATCTGCGGAATCGGCCCCAGGAAGCCTCCCAGTTGGCCAACAACCTCGAGGAAAGGTTGCCGCATCTGCCCCGCATACATCAGCGCGGCCCACAGCGCCAGCGAGAACGCGAGCGTTCGGAACGCCACGGAATCTCTGCGAAAAGCGTAACGGTAAAAATGGAACGAACAATAGAGCAGCGTCACCGCCAGGCCCACTTCCAGCCGCAAGTAGATCGGCACCGGAGTCGCTTTCTCGCTGAATATCCCGCTCGCCATTTGCGCCCGCAAGCCCACATACGCCAGCAGAACCCCGGCGACCGTCAAGGCAACGTCATACCACTTCAGCTGGAACGGCTCCTTCATCAGCCGGGTCGAGACGAAAATGCAAATCGCCATGGCCACCAGCATCAGCGAGCTCAGAAAAAACAATAGCGCGGATGGGCCCTGAAAATATTCCAAGGCCTTCAGGGCATAGTGCAGCGTATATGCGGCCCAGGCCAGTTGCCACGCGCGAAAATAGTTGTGACGGTTCTGTTCGTACAGGTAGGTGAAGACGAGAAACACCAGCAGGGCCACCGCCCCAGGAATCAGCACCAGACCTGTGGCAACGCTATGCATTGGTTAGCGAACCCTCGACTAATGGTTCCTCATCATTCGTAATTGTGGCCCGGATGGAACTCTGGTTGGCCTAATCCTAGTTTGGCCTAATCCTGCCACACTAGACAAACCGAAACAACCAGTGTCTTCCGGCAGGTTTCGCCCTGGGCACAACGTACCCAAAAGTATCTTCTTATGGGATGCGGTGCCGCCACTACGATCTTCTACCGAAGAGTTACCTTCGTAACCTGCCGGTAACCGGTCCGATTTCCTGTAGAGACGCGGCAAGCCCCGTCTCTACAGGCGGAAGAATTTCGGCAGCGCTTGCGCCTAGAGCCAAAACTCCGATCCCGCTATACTCAAAAGTTATGCTTCGCGTTCGATTCGCGCCATCTCCCACCGGTTTTCTGCACGTCGGCAGTGCCCGAACCTTTATTTTCAACTGGCTCTATGCCCGGCACAACAGAGGAACCGTGGTCCTGCGGCTCGATGATACCGATGTCGAGCGCAACACCGATGCCTCCGTCAACTCCATCTTCGACGGTCTGCGCTGGCTCGATCTCGGTTGGGACGAGGAATACAAGCAATCGGAACGCCTCGCTCTGCATCGCCAGATCGCCGATGCCATCTTCCAGAAAGGCCTGGCTTACCGCGACTTCACCCCCGCCCACACGGGCGACAGTGAAAAATCCGGAGCCAATCAAACCTGGCTTTTCAACCCGGGCATGCGCGAACTTTCCCGCGCCGAGAGCGACCGCCGAGCCGCCGCCGGAGAGTCCTTCGCCCTCCGCTTCCGCGTTCCCCGCGGCACCGGCGAGCAAGTCCGCTTCACGGACGCGGTCTACGGCGAGCACATCAAAGCCGCCGACGACATCGAAGACTTCGCGCTCCTCCGTTCCGACGGCATGCCCACCTACCACCTCGCCTCGTGTGCCGACGACATCGACCTCCGCATCAGCCATATCATTCGCGGCCAGGATCATCTCTCGAACACCTACAAGCACGTGCTTATTTTCGAAGGCGCGGGCGCCGAGTTGCCGCGGCTTGCGCATCTTCCGCTGCTCGTCGCCCCCGACGGATCGAAGCTCTCCAAGCGCCGCCACGGCCCGGTGGTCAGCGTCACCACCTACCGCGACGCCGGATTCCTCCCCGAAGCCTTCATCAACTTTCTATGTCTGCTGGGCTGGTCGCCAAAAGACGATCGTACACAGATGTCCCGCCAGGAATTAGTCGATGCTTTTTCGCTCGAAGGCATCAACCGCGCCAACGCGGTCATTAATTTCAAGGAGCCAGCCGCAACGCCAGAAGAAACCTTCGATCCAAAAGCCGTCTGGCTGAACGCCGAGTACATCCGCGGGCTTTCGATCGACGATCTCAGCGCGCGCCTGCTCCCGATTGTTCACGGCGCCGGATTCTCCGTCACGCCGGAGAAAATGCACGCTATCACCCCGCTCATCCGCGAACGCATCAAACTCCTACGCGATGTCCTTATCGCCGCCGACTTTTTTTTCGTCGATGATGACCAGCTCCCGCCCTACGACCCAGCCGAACTCATCCCGCAGAAGGGCGACGCTGCCATGGCGCTCAAAGTCTTGACCCACGCTCAAGAGGTCCTGGCGAAAACGGAATTCAAACACGATCCCTTGGACCAGGCTCTCCGCGCCGCCGCCCAGGCGATGGGCGTAAAAGCTGGGCAAATGTTCCAACCGATTCGAGTAGCCGTTTGCGGGCGAAAGAATGCGCCGCCGCTATTCGAGACGCTCCAGGTTCTTGGACGGGAAGCTACATTGGCGCGAATCGATCAGGCGATCGAGAAGCTGGAGGGTTGCGCGTCTGCGTCTTCCCATTCTCCGCTGTCATCCTGAGCGCAGCGAAGGACCTCGGCATTCTGTTGGCGCGGACGAAATGCATGGGTCCTTCGCTGCGCTCAGGATGACAACCCAAAGTTATGTCGCGAATTTAGCGGGGTATCATCCTAGTGAGCAGCCTTAAACTGCGCCGCTTTCCCCCGGGCGTCCAAGGCTTCACTCTTCAACCCTTTAGCTTCGTAGACTTTGGCCAGCAGCTCTTCGTTGTCAGCATCGTCCGCGGTTTGCCGCTGCTTCAACAACGATGCGATGGCATCGTCGTAGTGCGCGAGCCGGGCCTGCATGACGCCTATGTTGTAATACACGCCCTGATAGTTGGGGTCGAGCATCACCACGCGTTTGTATTCTTCGAGCGCTTCGAGATTGCGATGCTGATCCGACAAAGCGTCTGCCAGTCCGGCGTGTCCATCGTAGCTGCTGGGGTCGATCTTGAGCAATTGAGCAAAGGTGTCCTGGGCTTTTGCGGGCTGCTTCTGCTCCAGATAAATCAGCCCCAGCCGGTAATACGCGTCTTCGTTGCGCGGATTCAGCGCAATTACTCGCTTCAATTCCGACGCCGCATTCTCGAAGTCATGCTTCGTAAGGTAGGCATGCGCCAAAGCCGCGTGGGCGGGGGCGAAGTCGGGCCGCAGGCGTACGGATTTCTGCAGCTCCGCAATCCCTTCGTCCGTCTTCCCTTGGCCGAGAAGTCCGACCCCGTTTTGCCCGTGAAGCATGTAGGCATGGGACCGCTGCAGCCACATCACGCCACCTGCCACGAGCAGAGCTCCAACCAGCAGCACCGCGATCCGGCGCAAGAAGTCGTCATGTCCCGGAGCGACCTTTGCGATGAGCGCGCCGAGCAGCAGCCCCATGAGCAGCCCGCCGATGTGCGCCGCGTTGTCGATGTGCGAGATCACCGCACCAAAGAAGAGATTGTATCCGACAAATACCACTACGCTTCGAAGCGTTCCGCTGAGCGCGGCGCGTGGCAGAGAAAACTCACCCAGATAAAACGATGCGATCAGAGCCCCTGCAATCCCGAAGATCGCTCCGGAAGCGCCTACGCTCAAGATGACGGGATTCCAGATCAGGCTCGCGAGGCTCGCCGCCAGCCCACAAATCAGGTAAACCGTGGCAAATGTCCAATGACCATAGACCGATTCCGCGATTCTGCCCAGGCTCCACAGACACCACATGTTGAACCCGATGTGCAGCAGACCGCCGTGAACAAAAACGCAAGTCAACAGCCGCCACCACTGGCCACCGACGGTAAGGGGCCCAAAATTGGCTCCCCAATGTACCAGGTCCTGACCCGAAGGATTGTCGAGCATCGAAACGCCAGCCAATGCCATAGCGGCGAACACCGCGACATTGATGCCGAAAATCGCCTGAGTCACCGCCATCGAGCTGGAGTGCTGCCGTACCCAGGGCGCGGCCTCGACTCGCTGGATGGGGGAATCCTCGCCGCGTTTCGCAGCCTCATTCTGCACGCACCACTGGCAAAGCTTCTTGCCGAAGCTGAGCGCTGGAAGCTGACGACCGCATTGCACGCAATTTGCCATGAAAGATTGAATGGGCCCGCCAACGTCCACCAGGAAGCGCCCAGTCGCCGCGAACCCACTTTACCCATATAGAATACAGGGAGTATGAGCACTACGAATTTGTCTTCATCGCAATCCAGCCAAGCCGCCGCAAACTCGCCCGCCGAGCCTCGCCCCTCGAACTTCATCCGCGACATCGTTATTGAAGACCTGAAAACGAAGAAGTACGGCGACGCCGTCATTCAGACCCGGTTTCCTCCCGAGCCCAACGGCTATCTGCACATCGGCCATGCGAAATCCATCTGCCTCAACTTCGGACTAGCCGACGAGTTCGGCGGCAAGACCAACCTGCGCTTCGACGATACCAACCCGGAGAAAGAAGAGCAGGAGTACGTGGACTCTATCCTGAAGGACGTCCGCTGGCTGGGCTTCGAGTGGGACGGCCTCTACTATGCTTCCGACTATTTCGATCAACTCTACGAGTGGGCAATCAAGCTCATCAACGACGGCAAAGCCTACGTTGACGATCTGAGCGCGGAAGAAATTCGCCAGCATCGCGGCACGCTTACCGAGCCCGGCAAAGAAAGTCCGAATCGCAACCGCGGGGCGAAGGAGAACCTTGACCTTTTTGAGCGCATGCGCAAAGGCGAGTTTCCCGACGGATCGCTCGTGCTGCGCGCCAAAATCGACATGGCGTCGCCGAATCTGAATATGCGCGATCCGATTATGTACCGCATCCTGCGCGCCGAGCATCACCGCACCGGCGACAAGTGGTGCATCTATCCCATGTACGACTACGCGCACGGCCAATCAGATTCCATCGAACACGTGACGCATTCGATCTGCACCCTCGAATTTGAAGATCATCGCCCGCTTTACAACTGGTTCATCCAGCAACTCGGAATTTTTCCGTCGCAGCAAATGGAGTTCGATCGCCTCAGCCTTACCTACACCTTGCTCAGCAAGCGCAAGCTGCTCACGCTGGTGCAGGAAAAACGCGTCACCGGGTGGGACGATCCGCGCATGCCCACGCTCTCCGGCATACGGCGCCGCGGCTACACGCCGGAGGCGACTCGCAATTTCTGCGCGGCCATCGGGGTTTCGAAGACGAATGGCACGCTCGAACTTGCGATGCTCGAACATTTTGTTCGCGAAGACCTCAACAAGCGCGCGCCGCGCGTGATGGCCGTGCTGCGGCCGTTGAAGGTGGTGATCGATAACTATCCGGAAGGTCAGGTGGAGGAAGTCGAGGCGGTCAACAATCCCGAGGACGAAAGCGCTGGAAAGCGCAAAGTGCCATTTTCCAAGGTGCTCTACATCGAACAGGACGATTTCCGCGAAGACCCGCCCAAGCAGTATTACCGCCTGTCGCCCGGGCGCGAAGTGCGGCTGCGCTACGGCTATTTCATTACCGCGAAATCGGTGGTAAAGAACGACCGGGGCGAGGTAGTTGAAGTGCACTGTACGTACGATCCGGCCACGCGCGGCGGCAATGCTCCCGATGGACGCAAGGTGAAATCGACCATCCACTGGGTCTCAGCCGCACATGCTCTCGATGCCGAAGTGCGCATATACGACAAGCTCTTCACCAAGGAAGACCCGAACCAGGTTGAAGAAGGCCGGGAATTCACTGCCAATTTGAATCCGAATTCGCTGGAAGTGATCGCGCAGGCCAAGTTGGAGCCGTCGCTCGCGAATGCGCCGATCGAAAGCCGCTACCAGTTCGAACGCCTGGGATATTTTTGCGTGGACCCGGATTCGAAGCCCGGACGTCCAGTGTTCAATCGCACCGCGGCCTTGAAAGATACCTGGGCGAAGGTCGAGAAAAAGAACGAGAAAAAATAGGACGCAAAAAACATACTGTGGAGTAACGGGCGCCGCGAGGCTGCCCCGTAAGTAATTGGAAATATGGTGGACCTGGTCGGGATCGAACCGACGACCTCTTCCATGCCATGGAAGCGCGCTCCCAGCTGCGCCACAGGCCCACTTTGGCAGGACAATTCCTATTCTTTGATTCTCGCTTAGCTTTACCCGCCGCGTCAAACTCGAATCGGGCTCGACTCGGGCAGTCACGTCAAATAATATGGTTGCAAAACGCCAAGGACACAATCGGAGCCCCATGTCGAACTCGCGGAATATTCTCGTTCGGTCGTTTTTCCTTCTTCTAGCTGTGCTTGCGCCCGCGGCGGCAGGCGCGCAAGACGCAACCGCCCAGACAGCCGGGGCGCAGCCGCCGGTTGCCTATGCGTCGGTGAGCGAACTGAACGGCATCCTGACGCAACTGCAGAAGACGGCGCAAAGTATGCAATCCGATCTCGGAAAGATGCGCATCGAAAAATGGAAGGCCGACGGCGCGACCAAGCGCCAGACGCTGGCCAACGTGGAGTCCATTCAGCGCAACTTGCAGTCGGCGCTCCCGGAAACGATCGCGCAACTGAACAACGCACCGGAAGATGCGGGAGTGAGTTTCAAACTCTACCGCAACCTCGATGCGCTGTACGACGTCTTTGGCGCGGTGGTGGAATCGGCGGGAGCCTTCGGATCGAAAGACGAGTTTCAGAGCCTGGGCAACGACATGAACGGACTCGAGAGCGCGCGTCACGCGTTTGGCGAGCGCATGCAGAAACTGGCCGCCGCCAAGGAAGCCGAGTTGACGCGTTTGCGCGCGCAGATCAAGACGCTATCAGCGGCTCCACCTCCGCCACCGAAGAGGATCGTCGTGGATGATACCGAGCCCCCGAAGAAGCCGCCGGCGAAAAAGAAAGTGACGAAACCGAAGCCGCCCGCAACGACGGACGCTCCGCCGAGTGTTCCGCCGGCCAAGTGACGCGGTTGGCGTTCTTGGGCAATCGGTGGAACAAAGAGCTTGAGAATCCAGCCCCGGAGGGACGAACCAACCTAGTCCAGCCCTTCGGCGCTGGGAAAAGTGGGAAGAACGAGCTAACTCCCGGAGGGACGACCCAGTCCTCACGCACTCTAGAAGCCCTGTAATCAAATGACTTACCGCTGGAACTCCGGCTCTCCCCCCGGAGTCTAACTAACTAAGCGGGAAAGGTCATCCGGCGTAGCTTTGTGCAAGAATTAATATTCCCGACCCGGGCCACAGTGACTCTATAATTGAGGGCAACGCCATCATGGCGGGAGCTACTACATTGGGCGATCTTGCCAGCGTTATCGGGGCCCGAACTGAGGAATCCGCCGTCATCGCCGAACTGAAGGCGGGTTCGGAAGAAGCCTACACCTGGCTGATCGGCGAGTTTCATCAGCCCATCTACGGGCTCATCTACCGCATCGTGAATGATCCGTCGGACGCGGCGGACACTACCCAGGACGTGTTTCTGAAAGTCTTCCGCGGGATGAAGCATTTCCACGGCGAGTCCAGCCTGAAGACCTGGATTTACCGCATCGCGCTGCACGAGGCGGCAAATCGCCGGCGCTGGTGGTTCCGGCACAAGGCGCAGGAAACGCCGATTGATCCCATGGCAGCGGGTGAATACGAATATGCCGGAGAAGCGCGGCTGGTCGATCCAGGCGAGTCGCCGTTTGAGAAATTCGCGCATGGCGAAGTGCGCGCGGCCGTGGAACAGGCTCTGCAACAGGTGCCTGAACCGTATCGGACGGCTTTGTTCCTTCGCGATCTGGAAGAAATGTCGTACGAGGAGATCGCCGAAATCCTGACGATTTCGCTGGGAACGGTGAAATCGCGCATCACGCGGGGGCGCGATGCGCTGCGCAAGAAATTAACTGGATATATCCGGGAAGTGGGTCCGGAGTTAGGGCTGTTCGCTCCTGCCGATGAGTGCCCTGCAAGCGACCGGCACAACCGGGCAACCCAGATTCCGGGAGAAAGTTCGCGTGGTGGCAGAGAAGTTGAGGTGACGCCATGAAGTGCGATGAGATGACCTGCGCTGAGATCAGGCAGTTGTTCTCGCCCTATCTCGACGGTCGGGTGAGCGGGTCGGAGATGCGTGCGCTCACGCGCCATGTGGACCAGTGCGATGGTTGCGCGCGGGAATATGCCGCGATGCAGCGCACGCAACAGTTGCTTGCCAGTCTGGGTCCGAAGAAGGCTCCGGCCGACCTGGCGTTGAAGTTGCGGGTCGCGATTTCGCGCGAGGCGGCACAGGCGCGTCGGCCGCGGTTTGAAGGTGTGCTGGTAAGGCTGGAAAATGCCCTCAACGCTTTCATGGTTCCGGCCACGGCGGGGCTCGTCAGCGCCGTATTGTTTTTCGGATTGCTGCTGGGCTTCTTTGCCTTGCCGGCAGAATTGCGGGCCAGCAGCGGAGACGTTCCGCTGATGCTGTACACCGGGCCGCAACTCGAACAGTCGGCGTTTGGCACGTCACTCGGCAATATGGGTGACGATGCGGTGGTAATTGAAGCCTACGTGGATGCCAACGGCCGCGTGGAGGACTACCGCATCCTGTCGCAACCGGACGACGCCAAGGCGGTGCTGCCGCAGTTGAAGAACCTGCTGATTTTCACGACCTTCCATCCGGCGCTTTCCATGGGGCGCCCGACCACGGGCACGGCGGTGCTGTCGTTTTCGAAGATTAGCGTGAAGGGTTAGCGGTACACGCTGCCGAACTGCGCGCCTGTCCCCAAGTTCGCTTCGCTCCTAGAAGCGCCAATTGCTGAGCCCTGAGCGCTCACACCTCTCTTACCCTTCCCAAACGAACGCGTCGAACACTCTGGTGGATTCGAATCCGATGCGTTTATAGAGGGCAATGGCGCGGTCGTTGGCCTCAGTTACCGTCAGAGAGATGAAATTAAATCCCCGCCCGCGGAGATTTTTCGTGGAGGCGGCAAGCATGGCTTCGCCGAGGCCGGCCGAGCGGTACTCGGGCAGCACGCAGACCTGGGTAATATGGCCGACATTGGGGCGCACCTGCGAGCAGAGGATCAGGCCGATCAGCGTGCGCGTGCGGCGCTGAAAGATGGAGAAGGATGCGTGGGGATCGAAGGTGCCGCATCCGGGGAAGCGCACGATGTTGTTGAGAAACCGCAGCGACCCGGCGAGAGTGCGGTACTGATCGTTGATCTCGGAATCCACGTGGCCGCGGTAGGCGGCGGTAATCAGGGCGGCGGCGGACTGGTATTCCTGGTCGGACCAGGGACGAATTTCGAACTGGGCCGGAAGCGGGGGCAGCGAAGCCTGCGGATGCCGTCCGATCTCGAAATTCATGAAGACGCGGGGATGGCGGCTGAAGCCCTGTTGCAGGAAGGGGCCCGCGACTTCTCCGGTGTTGTGCGCCAGCAACTGCGCCTCCACGCGATGGATGCCGGGCGATTGCTGCAGGGTTTCGATGACGTGTGTGAGCAGTTGTTCTTCGACCTCGTGACGGTTGGGTGTGCGCGCTCCATCGCGGACGAAAAGATCTCCGATAACGCCCTTGCTCTGCTCGTAAACAAAAAAGGAGTAGCCGAAGATGCTGCCGCGCTCAATGGCGGCGTAGCCGGGAAGGATCTTGGCGTCCATGTAGCGGAGGATCATCTCGGCGGAAGTGGCGTAGTCCCAGGAGAGCAGGCGTCCCCACATGGCGATCTCATCTTCCAGCAGCGGCCGAAGGTCAGCGGAAGAGAAGTGTCGGAGATCGAGAATTTCCATAAGCAAGGTCTTAGGTCTCACGTGTCAGGTCTCAGGAAAAACATGGTGCGAGGTCCTGCTGCCTCTTCCGAGTCTGGTGCCTGAGACCTGAGACCTGACACCTGAGACCTATTCTTTTCCCACCCAGTACAAATCCAACTTCTGTCCCGGGATGCTGGTTAAGTATGACACCCGGCGTCCAGGAACGAGTTGGGCGACTAGGGATTGCGGTACCTTGTGCGGCAACCAGGACATGAGCTGCGGCCGGGATATTTCCGCTCTCGTATGGTTGTACCGCACGGTTGAAATAAAACTCGAGGCCGTATCCCAGCACGCGATTGACGTGATAGAGGGCGACGGGGACCGGTTCGTGCGAAAAGGCCTGAATGCTTCGGGCAATGGGACGCGCGGATTGGGTGACGTCGATGGCGGGAGCGGCGAGACGAATGACGGCGGCGACACTGACCACGACGGCGAACATCGTCACCGGCCGCAGCAGGCGCAAGCCTGCGCGGGACAGTAGCGCAATGCCGATGCCGAGTGCAAAACCAGCGGCAATGGCAGCGGCGACCCAGGTCCCGGTTCCCCACAGCAAGTGGTGATTGATCGCGATCGATGCGGCGGAGAGCGCGCCAAATATCAGCACTCCGCAGAGAACTCCGTGAGCCGCGGCGAAAAGGAGCGACAACTTCCTGTCGTCCCGCGACCTCTGCGAAACCTCAGCGCCCTCGGCGTTGAAGAATTGACCACGCCCGCAGCCAGCCAGATACTCGGCGATCAGAAGCGCTCCGGCGGGGACGGCGGGCAGGATGTAGCCGGGCAGCTTCGATTGCGATGCGCTGAAAAACAGAATGGGTACAAGCATCCAGATGAGAAGAAATAGCGGCCAGGAATCTTCCGGGCTGGAGAAAGCTTGTTTCCCTTCGGCCCATAACAAGCGAACGCGCTCGACGACGGCGAGGATGAGCAGGAGCGTCCACGGCATCATGGCCAGCAAGAACACGGGCAGGTAGAACCAGAAGGGCTGGTGGTGGTGATAGACGTCCTGCGAGAAGCGGGCAAGATTGTGTTCGAGGATGAAGAAGCGGAAGAATTCCGGATTGCGCAGTTGAACGGCGATATACCAGGGCAACATGACGGCGAGGTAGACGGCGATGCCCGGGATCCAGAGGGTGCGGGGGATGGCACGCCAGTCATGCTTTACCGCGACGAATAGAAAAATGATGACTGCGGCCAGAGCGGGCGCGACTGGGCCTTTGGCCAGGGTTCCGAGCGCCAGAGCAAGGTAAAAAGCGGCGAGATAAAGGTGCCGGCGGCTTTCGTACCAGCCGTACCAGGCAAGCAATGCGATGGAAAAAGCGGCGGCGAGCGGCATGTCGGTTGCGGCGGCGCGCGCAAATCCAATGACGGCGGCGCAACTGGCCGTAATGAGCGCGCCGTCAAGTGCACTGTCGGGCCGGAAGCGGCGGAGAAATATGTAGATGACTGCAATCAGCAGGGCAGCGTCGAAGGCGGCGGGCAGGCGGGCAGCTTGGTCGCTGATGCCGGCGACACGGAACGACAGCATTGCCTGCCAGTAATACAGCACTGGCTTTTCGAGCCACGGTTTGCCTTGCAGCGTCGGAGTAATCCAATCGGAGCGATCGAGCATTTCGCGGGCTATTTGCGCGTAGCGTGGTTCGTCGGCGCCAACCAGGCCGAAGGCGCCGAGGCCGTAGAAGAAAAGGAATCCGCAGAACGCCGCCAGCAGCAGCACATCGGTGCGGGTTCGCGGATTCGTTCCTTGCTTATTCATTGCATGTCAGGCAGGGCACGGCCATAGTGATCCCGGGTTGATGCGCTGGCCTTCATGGTCGCGTTCGTCAGCCCGTTGCTGAGTTCGCGTCCATGACAACCGGTTCTTGGTGCAGGCGATCCACAATTCGGGACACGGCGACGGCCAGAGGCCCTTCAATCGAACAACCGCTGGCGCATTTGTGACCGCCGCCGCCGAAATGCTCAGCCACGGTGGAGACATTCACTGCTCCTTTGCTGCGCAGGCTGATGCGGTAGCGGCGATCCGGGAGTTCGCGAAAGAAGATGGCAACCTGCACGTCGGCGATGGAGAGCGCGTAGTTGACCAGGCCCTCGCAATCTTCTTCGCGGGCGCCGAAGCGCTGCATCTGATCCTGCGTGACCCAGATCCAGGCCAGCGCACCTTCGCGATGCAGATTAGACAGTGCGGCGCCGAGCAGCCGAAGTTTGGCCGTCGAATGTCCGAAATAGATAGGCCGCGCACAATGCGCGGGGTCAGCCCCGGCGAGCACGAGTTCGCGCGCAACCGTGAAAGTGTGCTCGTTGGTGCCTTCAAACATGAAGGACCCCGTGTCGGTCATGAGCGCGGTGTAGAGACAGGTGGCAATGTCGCGATCGACGGGGACGCACGCCAGGCGCGCCAGGCGGAAAACAAGTTCGGCCGTGGCCATCACCGTGGAATCGATCCAGTTGATATGGGCAAAATTGCGGCCGCTGGCGTGATGGTCGATGTTGATGAGGAAACATTTTTCCAGACCGTCGAGAAGCGTGCGCCCGATGCTGTCGCATTCGAGCAGGATAACGGCATCGTTCCAGGGGACAACATCGGTCTGAATGACGCGATGGGCGAAGGGAAGGTTCTGGTAGATGCGGGGGACGCCATCGTGCATAACGACCTCGGCGTCCTTTCCCATGACGCGCAGGATCTGGCCACAGGCGAGGGCGGAGCCGATGGCGTCTCCGTCGGGCCGGGCGTGCGAAGTCACCACGATGCGGCCACGCGACCGAATTTCTCGTAGAACCCGCTCTAGCATGAAGTACTCTCGGCTGTTGACTGTCAGCCCTCAGTTGTAGGCTGTTAGCGTCGTATCAGGGTCGCCCGTCGTCAGTCGCCGCTCTCCGAAATCAGTCGCCCCTTCAGGGGCCGGGCTCAGCTCCCTTCCGGCTGCGCTTCTTAGCGCGGCCGAGAAGCTCCTCGACCCGACTCTCCCATTGATCCGCACGATCGATCTGGAAATAAAGTTCCGGAGGGCGCCGCAGGCGCAGGCGTTCCGCGAGTTCGTGCCGCACGAAATTCTTGGCAGCGTCGAGCCCTTCGAGGGTGCGCTCGGCCTCGGCCTCATCGCCGGCAACGCTCACCATGACGCGAGCGGAACGGGCGTCCTGGGCCATGAGCACTTCGCTGACGCTGGCGAGCCCGATGCGAGGATCGCTCAGTTCGCCTTCGAGGATGGTTTCGATCTCTTCGCGAATGGCCGCGCTCAACCGTCCGCGATGATACTTCTGGCCACGATGTTCCACGGCACACCTCGAATAGGAAAACGTTTGAGAATATCAGAAAAGTCAGGTTTCCCGTGATGTTATTGGCCGCGATCTGGCTGGATTTGAGTAACGCGTCAAAGCGTCTTCTTGTTGGCTCGAGCCCAGGCCGCTGCGCTCGCTACGTGAGTTCGTGCGCTTTCAAGCCGTAACTTCTCGGCCAGCAGGCGCACCTGCAGGTCGGGCAGGAAATGTTTCAGTTTCTCCAGATTGCTGCGGTATTCGAGTGCCTCTTTTTCGAGCGCCGCAGCGCCTTCGGAATGTGGCGGCAGGCGCCGCATACATTCCGCTGCCCGCAAGAGCTGGCGGAGTATGTCCGAGAAATCCTGCGGCCGGATGCTCGAACAGTGCTTTCGCTCCGGACGCAGACGAAGCAGTGCGGAGCGCAGGTTCTCATTCACCTGCCAGCAAGGTCTCGAACGCGTCCGGCGGCATTATCCCTTCCAGCCCACGCGCTCATGATCGGACTCGGAGCTGGCCCCGGCGGCGGACGGAACCATGCCGGCCGGGGTCGTGACCGATGGCCTCTCGGCCCGGTCAACCACGATCCATGCTTCGCGCACGGCCAGCAAGTCCGTGATGAGCTGGGTGACCCCGCGTTTCGAAGGATGAAATTGCACCCACACCAGACTCTGGCGCACCGCGTTATAAAAATTGTCGAGATCCTGGGCGACCTTGCCTCCCTTGGCAAAGTCCAGCGACGGCTGCAGATGCCCGACGACCAGGATCGCGTGTTTGATGCGCTTGGTCCGCTGCTCGATTTCCTTCTGCTCGATGGCGATGGCCGCCTGCCGCAGATCTTCGATCGTCTGCTCATAAAGCCGCACCACCAGTTCTACCGGGCTCGCGCCCCGAACCGTCGCTTCTCGATACGACTGTTGGATATTCATGGCGCTCCTCTCGTTTAACTGCCAGAACTGCTTGTGCTGCTACTGCTCGCACTGGTCCCGGAAGTTGGGGTCGTGTTCGTGTTTGTGGTCGGGGTTGTGGACGTGGTCGTGGAGCTGGACGAGAGCGACCCCAACGCTGCATTGACCTCCGCCAACGTGAAGGGATACTCCTCGAGATTTGCGTTGACCTGGTCGAACTCCTGGGTCAGCGCCGTCTGTTGGGCGGCCAACTGCGTCTGAAAATTGGTGATCTCGGTGTTGAGATCGGTCTGCTGCTGTTGGTTCGAGGCCAGATCCTCGTTCAGAATTCCCGTCGATGGATCCGTCAGATTGGTGAGGTCGGCGTCCATGTTGTCGGCGAACCCGGTCACGTTGGAATTGGTAAAGAAATTCTGCACCGCTGCGGGATTGGAGCTCAGCGCGGTGCTGAGCGCTGAGCTGTCGACGCTCAGGGTCCCGTCGTCGTTCATGGTAATGCCGAGCGCTGCCAGGTTCGTGAAGCCACTACTCACCGAAGTCGAGTCGGTTGTCGCGTAAGTTATGTCCGACGCCAGGCTGGATTGCAAGACTCGCAAGTCGGTGTCCGACCCAAGCGGTCCTTCCAGGCTGGTCGATGGATTGATGCTGAACTGGGTGTTGATGTCGCCGACGACCGTATTGTATTCGGTAACAAAATTGTTGATGGAGTTGGTGATTGAGGTCGTGTCTGGGCCCACCGTCACCGTTACCGGCGTGGCCGAATCCGCGCTTACCAGGCTCAGCGTCACGTCCGGGATCGCCCCGGTCACCGTGTTGGTCGTGCTCGCATACGGAATTCCATTGATGGTGATGTCGGCGTTCGTTCCACCCACCGGCGGCTCAAACTTCAGACTGGTGGTGTTGCTGCCGGTACCAGTGGCGATGGCCAGCGCCCCCGCACTCCCCGTTGCCTGGCTATAGATTGCGAGGTGCGCGCCGTCGGCGTCGGTCACCACGCTGGCCGTGATACCCCAGTTGTTGGTGGCGCTCTGCGAGTTGATGGAGGCGGCGAGCGTTGTAAGTGTGTCATTGCTGCCCGCCGTGATCGCAATGTCTGCCGTCGTGCCGCCCGACCCTCCGATCTGCACGTTGAGTTCACCAGTGGTCTCGCCGCTAGGCAGAATCGACGTTTTCGCGTTCACTACCGAGTCTGTATACAGCGTCCCGGTTGACGCCAGGCTGCTCACCACCACGGTGTAGTTGGCGGCCGCGGCGCCAGTCTGCGCCGTGGCATTCACGATCGCCGACTCCGATGAGTTCGCCGTCACCGCTGTCAGCGCTCCGTCCGAGCCCGTAAACCCTTGCACGGCGCTCGCCAGATTGGACAAATCGCTATTGATGCTGGTCAGGGCGGTCGCCTGCGTTTGCAGATTGGTCACATCCCCCTGCCAGGCTGTCAACTGCCCGCTCTCGGCGGATTGGAGTTCGGAAACGACTGCGGACACATCGATACCGTTACCATTCAACAAAGCCGCCGCGTTAAAGCTAATCCCCATGAGTTTGTTCTCCCTCGCTGCCCGCCGCTGCCGTGCGCGCGCTCTGGCGCAGTTTCGCCGCCGTTTGGAATTCCCGGGCAATTCCGCGCTCAACCGAAGGTTCTTCGTTGCTCGGCACTTGTAGAATCACGTTCTTGGCATGGTCCAGATACTGAATGATTATCTGGTCCTTAGTCTCAGGATCCTGGTGCACTTCGACTTCATTCTGTGGTAGTTCGTAGGTTGAGGGAACATTTTCCGCGACGGAACTTTCTTGTTTTGGCAGAGTTCCCGAAACGGGTTGGGGCGTCTCTTCTACCGCGCCTGACTCGGGACGCGCTTCGGCGCGGCCCGAACCCACACTCGTGTCCGCCGCCTGCACACTCTTTGCCGGCGGAAACCTATCCACCGGTCCGATACTCATGGCTCGCTACTTCGGAATAGCACAAAGGAGGCGGTTGGTTGTCCGCCTCCTTTGTGACGAAACTGCGTACTACTGCAACAGCTTCAGAACAAGTTGCTGCTGCTGGTTGGCCTGGGACAGCGCGGAAATACCGGTCTGTTCCAGAATCGAATACTGAGTGAGATTCGCCACCGCCGTCGGAATGTCGGCTGCGGTCACGTCGTTTTCCGCCGAAGTCAGGTTCTGCGTCTGGTTGGTGATGACGTTGGACGCAGCTTGCAAGCGGTTGACGGTTGCGCCAATCGCGCCGCGCAGGGCGGCAACCGTCGCGACGGCGCCGTCGATGAGCGTCAGGGCAGCCTGCGCGTCGGATTGGGTTAACAGGTCATTTACCGATCCAGCGGTGCCACCGGACAAGAATGTAGCGCCACTGAAGGTATTTGCCGCCGAACCGGTTGTCGCCAAAGCGATACCGTTGCCGGCAGTGCCCTTGGTTATGGCCGTGAGTGCGATGGTGTTTTGCCCAGTCGTGTTTTGCCCATACACCGCCGTTGCCGAGGTATTGGAGGTTGCGCTGCTTCCGTAGGCGTAGTTAATGCCCGCGCCGCTTCCACCGTTGATGGCATTCGTCAGATTCTGCATGCTGCCAGCTTCCGTAGAACCCACCAGCACCTGGGTGGCATTGGCCGCCGGAGTGCCGAGGGCGCCCACAAACGTATAGATTTGGTTGCCCACCGTCACCGTGTCGCCAGGGACAGCCGACGGAGCGGTTCCGGCAGCGGTGCCTCCGGTGAAATCCAAGCTAGTCCAGACGCCGGGCACTGTGCCCGTTGCCGCCGTGGTGATGAAGTTGCCGCCGGTGCCAGCGGAACTGGCTGTGAAGCCAAGGGTGGTTCCGGTAGATGTTCCCGCCGTGACTTGAGTGTTGGCCAGGGTATTGGCGCTATATTGGCCGCCGCCTGAACTGTTGACCGCAGCCGCCAGATTCGTCAGGCCGGTAGCTTCGTTGGTGGCTACCACCTCATTCGCCGTCTCCTGGGTGCTGAGAGAATGCACGAAGGTGTAGGTTTGGCCGCCAACCGTTACCGTGGCGCCAGCGACGCCCGCGACCGAGCCACCGGCACCGGAGCCTAATGTCGCGGCATCGAACGATATCATTGCCCCCGACTGTACAGTCGTAGCGATGGCGTTGTCGGTGGTTCCATTGACGTTTGCCGATAAGGCGAGAGCGCCTGCCGGATTCACTCCCGAAACGGCTCCAGCCGTGACGTTTGCATTGGCGACGGTTCCGGCTCCATAGCAGGTTGCGGAAAAACTCGATGTGAAGCGGACGCAGTACCACGAAACTCTCTTGTTTCCACAGCACAACCTGATAAGAAGAAGGCATGCGCGGAAAAGACGAGCAACAGTTGGACGTGTTTAGCTACGTAAGCCCAGAGCAGCGAGTGCCCCAAGACCACCCCTTGCGTCCTCTTCGTGTCATGACCGATGAGGCATTAAGAGAACTGCAACCACGATTCCACAAGCTGTATGCGAAAACCGGGCGGCCGTCGATCGCGCCGGAGAAGTTGTTGCGAGCGCTCCTGCTGCAAGCGCTGTACTCGGTGCGCAGCGAGCGGCTGTTGATGGAACAGCTCGACTATAACCTGCTGTTCCGTTGGTTCGTGGGCTTGAACATGGACGACGCCATTTGGGATGTGACCGTATTCACCAAGAACCGCGAGCGGTTGCTCGATGGGGACATTGCCGAAGCCTTCTTCCAAGCTGTGCTCCAGCAGGCACGCGAGCGGAGTCTGCTCTCGGACGAACACTTCACGGTGGATGGAACGCTACTGGAAGCGTGGGCGAGTGTGAAGAGTTATCAGCGCAAGGATGCGAAGAACACCGTCCCGCCGGACGATCCTGGCAATGCGACAGTGGACTTCCACGGGGAGAAGCGGTCCAACGAGACGCATCAATCGAAGACGGACCCGGATGCGAAGATGGCACGCAAAGGCAAGGGCAAAGAAGCGAAGCTGAGTTACAACGGGAATCTGCTGGTGGAGAACCGCCACGGACTGATCGTGAACAGCCAGGTGTTCGAGGCCAACGGAACGGCGGAGCGCGATGCCGCGCTGGTGATGCTGGAACAGATTCCGGGCACGAAACAAGTAACCGTGGGCGGCGACAAGGCCTATGACACGGCAGATTTCGTGGCCGAATGCCGCAACCTCAAGGTCACGCCGCACGTGGCTCAAAATCTGGAGCGACCCGGTGGAAGTGCGATTGATGCTCGCACGACGCAGCACCCTGGATATGCCATCAGTCAGAGGAAGAGGAAGCGTATCGAAGAGTGCTTCGGATGGCTGAAGACGATCGCGCTGTTGCGGAAAGTTCGGCATCGTGGAATCTTCAAGGTGGGATGGGTCTTCACCTTCGCGGCCGCGGCCTACAACTTAGTCCGTATGAGGAATCTGGCGATTCAAGCGACGTAAGCCGAGGTCGCACTGTGCTCGCAGGCCCGAAAATAAATCCGCGGGACACCAGCGGATGCAGCCAGAACCCTTCCCGAATCACAAAATCACTAAGACTGGAGAGAATCTAAGTCGCGGAGTCCATTTTTCCGCAGCCTGCTAGGCAACTCCGGAGCCGCCAGCCGCGCCGTTGATCGCAGCCGCCAGGTTCGTAAGAGTCTGAGTCGTAGTTCCCCCAATTAGAACCTGATCTGCCGCGGGAGCGGTGGCGAGTGAAGTAACGAATGTGTATTGCGTGCTGCCGATGGTGATTTGGTCGGTGTTCGCGGCATTCGCAGTAAGGTTGATTGCGCTGGTGGCCATGGTGCCTTCGGTAAAGTTGGCTCCGGTCAGAGTGTCGCTGGCAGCAATCGCAGCCGCGGCTGGCGCCTGGGTCAGCGTGCCGGTGGCGGCGACTGCTCCACCTAAGTCAAGGCCGTTGGCGGACAACGTGCCGGTGGTCACACCGATGGTGCTGCTGCCCGAGGTGCTGCCGTCACTCAAGAAGACATTGAGAGTGTTCGCGGTGAACACCTGTCCGCCGTTGAAGTTGGTCGTGGAACCGATACTGTCAATCTCCTGTTTGATGGATTGATATTCGGAGTCCAGCGCGGTGCGTTGCGAATTGGACACCGTGCCGGTGGCCGATTCAGTGGCCAGCGTCACGGCGCGATCCAGCAGCGTGGTGACCTGAGACAGCGCGCCGTCTGCGACCTGCAGTTCGCCGACGCCGTCCGTGGCGTTGCTCGACGATTGCGTCAGCGCCGCGATGTTAGCCTCTAACCCGTTGGCGATGGCCAGACCAGCCGGATCGTCGGCGCCGCTGTTGATGCGCGACCCTGACGATAGCTGCTCCAGGGTGGAGGTGAGGTTGTTGCTGGTGATGTTGAGCTGGTTTTCCGCAGCTATAGCAGCAATGTTATTTAAGATGGTGAGTGCCATTGTTTATTGCTCCTTTTGGTTCCGATTTTGGGATCCGTCCCCGAAACCTTCCCGGAGCTCGTTCCGTTTGTCCTGCGGAACCCAATTGCCTTTCCATCTGCATCATCGGCTGGGCGCGTCCGGGCTTTATTTCCACACGTACCGGACGGCATAGCTCCTAGGTAACCTGGCTCCTTTCCGCTCTTCATCTCCCCGCCCTCGCCGTTTCTGCCGATCATTACTGATGAAGCCTTATTAGGTGGCGGGCCTTTTTTCCGTCCAGCACTCAACCTCAGGAGCCAAACATGATCCAGCTCACCCGCCTCAACAATCACCCGCTGGTGGTCAATTCCGACCTGATCAAGTTTGTCGAGCAGGCCCCTGACACCGTTATCACGCTGGTGAATGGCGACAAAATTGTCGTTCGCGAAAGTGCCCAGGACGTCCTCGAACGGGTGGTGCAATTCCGCCGCTCGGTGCTGCAAGGGATCACGCTCTGCTCCGACAATGGCGCAGCTCTTCCGCCCGTCCTCCTTCGAAATGACGCTCGAAGTGACGCTGGAAATGGCGAGGGCAATGACCGGCTGGCAGGCGAGAAATAGGAGCCCTCGTGGATAAGGCAACCCTAGGCGGTCTGGTGCTGGCTGTCGGCGGCATCATGCTCGGCCTGATGCTGGAGGGCGGCAATCTCAGCCAGGTGCTTCAGCCCACTGCCGCCCTGATCGTCTTTGGCGGCACGCTGGGCGCGGTCCTCATTCAGTATCCCTTGCCGGTGGCGCGGAGTGCGCTCCGGCGCCTGGTGCAAGTCTTCGTCGAGCCCGCGCAGAATGCGCAATCGACGATCGAACTCCTGGTCAAATACGCGAACCAGGCGCGGCGCGAAGGCATCATCTCGCTCGACAAAGAACTTGCCACCATCGACGAACCCTTCCTGCATCGCGCCCTCATGTTGGCGGTCGACGGCACCGAACCGCAGGAACTCCGCAAGATCATGGAACTCGATCTGGATAACAAGGAAGAACAGGAAGAGAAAATCCCCCAGCTCTTCGAATCGGCCGGTGGATTTTCTCCCACCATCGGCATCATCGGAGCCGTGCTCGGTTTGATCCAGGTCATGCAGCACCTGGACAAAATCGACGAGGTCGGAAAAGGTATTGCCGTCGCGTTCGTGGCCACCCTTTACGGAGTGGGCACCGCCAACCTTATTCTGTTGCCGTGCGCCGGAAAACTGAAAATTCGCATTCGCAACGAGCAGATCATCCGCGAAATGACGCTCGAGGGTGTGGTTTCCATCCTCGAAGGGATGAACCCCCGCATGCTGGAAGCGAAGCTGCTGGGATTCCTTACCGAGGCCCACGGACCCGCCGCGGTCCCTGAGGAGTCCAAACTTTGAGCCGCCGCAAGCGACGCCCTGGTCACGCCAGTCACGATCGCTGGCTGGTTTCCTACGCCGACTTCATCACGCTCTTGTTCGCCTTCTTCGTGGTGCTCTACGCCTCGTCGCAAGTCGACAAAAGAAAAGTCGGAAAACTGGCTTTGGCCATTCAGGTGGCTTTCCAGGAGATGGGAGTTTTTCAGGCGTCCACTACAGAAGTCCCCATCGATCTCTCCGATCCCATGCCTTTCAGTACTGCGCAAGCCATCGAAAACAGCCAGCGCACCGCGAGCCTGGGCCGGATTGCGTCTCCCCCCGACGGTTCGCCGGACACCAGCAGAGAGAACGGCGATCTGGCTCAGTTGCAGGCCGAACTGGAAACCACGCTGGCCGCGGAAATCACGCGCAAGGAAATCGCCATGCGCCGCGAGCCCGACGGTCTGGTCATCAGTTTGCGCGAGGTGGGTTTTTTTGAAAGTGGCTCAGCCCAGATGAAGTCCGCCTCCATGGCCGCCTTCGACCGCATCGCCGGCATGCTCAGAAAGCATGACTATCGCTTGCGGATCGAAGGCCACACCGATAACGCTCCCATCCACACCGCCCAGTTTCCCTCGAACTGGGAACTCTCCACCTCCCGTGCAACCGAAATTGTTCGTCTTCTCATCGTCCGGGACGGGTTCGGTCCCGATCGTCTGAGCGCTGCCGGATTTGCCGATTATCACCCCGTCGCAACCAATCTCACCGCGGACGGCCGCGGCATGAACCGCCGCGTGGATATCATCATCCTCGGCCAAGCCCCGGCGCAGGCTCCCATCGCCCAGGCCAGAACCCAGGCCCAGACGCCAGCCGCGATCCCAGCAGTGACCCCACCCGCGAAAACGACGGCGCAACCGTCCCCGGCCGCCGCACTCAAGCCCGCGGCGGTGAGGACTGCAGGCGGGAGCCTACAGCAGTAGCTCCATCCAGAGCGCGCTTTCGATAGGAATCGAAGAATACGGTGCGATCTCCACGAACCCCATCCTGCGATAAAGTGCGATCGCATCCTTCATGGCCGATGCAATCGTATCCAGACGCATGCTCCCATAGCCGATCACGCGCGCCTCGGCGATCAAGCGTTCCACCAGCATCCGCCCGAGCCCGAGGCCGCGATCCTCAGGCCGCACGTAAAGCCGCTTCATCTCGCAGATGCCGGGTTGAAGCTGGCGCAATGCGATGCAACCAGCGGCGTGGTCCGCGTATCGGGCCAGCAACAATCGCCCGCTCGGTGAAGCGTACGCGCCCGGAAGGTTTTTCAACTCCTCATCGAAACTCTGGAAGCAGAGGCTGAAGCCGAGCGAACGGCCATATTCGAGGAAGAGGCTGCGCGCTTCTTCGATGTGTTCGGGGAGCGTGGCCTGAAGCAAATCGATCCGGCTCCGATCGCCGTGGCTCTGATTACCACGACTCTGATCGTTCTGAGTAAGATCGTTTTTGTTGTCCGCAGAGGTCGTCACTGGAAACCCTGATTGTTGTATCCAGAGGCTCCCCCGATTCTATCCTTCGCGCGGTCGATTGCGCCCGGCGCACGGGACAATTAAGATTCCTCTACTCCTATGTCTGAAGTAATTTCAACCGAGCCCGAGACCGCGCATCCCGCTTCCACCTCCACCCCCGAACCTTCCGTCGAGGTATTCGCCGTTTACGGGGTTGAGCCCGAGATCCAGGCCTACGCCATGGCCAAGTATTCTCGTTCCTCCCTCTCGATGAAAGAGTCGCTGAAGGAAATCACGGCCCAGAGGGCGGAAAAGTTTCTCAACACCTACTACTTCCAATACGGGCACCGTTCCATCGCCGACCTTGCCCACATCGCGCTCGCCATCGAACGCCTCTCTATCCTCGCCGCCATCGTCGTTGCCGACGAGCAGCGCTGGGATGGCCAGGAGCGCTCGACCCGCTACCAGGACTTCAGAAAGAGCGGCTACTACACGCCGAGTTTCGCGGATGTCTCCTCCCGCACGCTCTATCGCGAAACCATCGAGTCTTTGTTTACAGCCTACGAAAAAGTCTCGCAGCGGACGTTCGAATATCTAGCCGGCACCACACCCCGGCCCGCCGAAATGAAGCCTGAGGCTTACGAGCGCACCTTGCGCGCCCGCGCTTTCGACATCTCGCGCTATCTGTTGCCGCTCTCGACCAACACGTCACTCGGGGAGATCGTCAACGCCCGAACCCTGGAAAGCCAGGTCGCGCACCTGCTGGCGCAGCCCCATAAAGAAGTCCGCGATCTTGGAGCGCGGCTGAAGCAAGCCGCCACTTCTACCGCCTACAACCCAAACGGAGAATCGCTGCGCGCCCTGATTGCCGAGATCCGCGCCCTGTCACCCGAAATCGCCGATCGCGCCGAACGCGAGCTCCTGCGCGAAGTGCGAGTCGCGCCCACGCTGGTCAAGTACGCCGATCCGAATCTCTACGAAATCGAGACGCGTCGCGAACTCCAGCAGGCCGCCGCCGCACTGATGCAAGGCGCTGCCATCGAACCCGCGCCGCTCGTTGATTTGATTGATAACGATCTGCTCGACGACGATCCGCTCGAGATCGAACTCGCCACTACTCTCCTTTACGCCCATTGCCATTACTCCTATCGTCAGCTTCGCAAAACGATAGAAGCAGCCGGCCAGGCGCGTCGCCGCGAAATCATCGACCTCGGCCTGCGCCATCGCGGACCCCATGACGAGTTGCTGCGCGCCTTCTCCGCGGGCCAGCAGTTCCGCTTCGACATTCTCATGGACATCGGCGGCTTCCGCGACATGCATCGCCATCGCCGCTGCATCCAGATCATGCAGGATTTCACCACCGTCCACGGCTTCGACACGCCGCCCGAAGTTGAAGCCGCAGGCGTCCGCTCTGAATATGAATCCGGGATGAAGCGCGCCTCGGCAGTCGTCGAGAAGCTTGCCGAGTCGGGCGGCGAGGAAGCCACGCGAAACGCCCAGTACGCGATCCCGCTCGCTTTCCGCAAGCGCACGCTGTTTAAGATGGACTTCGCCGAAGCCGTATACATTTCCGAACTGCGCACCACGCCCGCCGGACACGCGTCCTATCGCAACGTAGCCTATGCCATGTACGAAGCCGTAGCCGCCAAATATCCAGCGTTAGCAAAATACTTCCGGGTGCACAACGTCCGCGAGCCCGTAGATCTGTTAAACCGCTGAGCATGTGTGGCGCGGGCACTCTTGCCCGCGAAAGTTTGCGAGCGAAAGAGCAGCGTGCTGGAAACGGCGCATCGGCAAAATTGACGCCGACGAATCCCCGCCTCTAAAATCAGACTCACGCATGCCCAACTACGAATACCTGTGTAAGAAGTGCGGACACCGCTTTGAACAAATCCGCAAGTTCTCCGATAAGCAGCTGCGAAAGTGCCCCGAATGCGGAGGCGTCATCGAGCAAGTGATCTCGGCTCCAGCCGTGCAGTTTAAGGGCTCAGGCTGGTACGTGACCGACTACCCGAAGAAGGGCGCTGGTTCCGCGGCATCGTCCTCTGCTTCTTCGGAAGGCGACAGCGGTACGAAGGAAACGAAAGACTCCAAAGACACGAAAGAAGCGAAAGACACCAAGAAGGACGACAAGCCCAAGTCCGATACCTCGCAGAAGAAGCACAAAAAAGACTAGGGCCCCGCCCATAAGTGTTTCTGGGTGCGTTTTGGGAAGAGCATTACTTCAGCCGTGCCGCTCAGGCCGCAAACACGGGGGCTTTAGCCCCTGGGGGTCGCTCTGCCGGTCCGCTCTGGAATGCCGACAACCAAGGTTCGCCGGCGGGGCAGTTCGTCATCGGAAATGTCCGCCAGGAATTGCAGGTTGAGGCCCACGCGCGCGCATTCCTGGCAGGCGGCGTCGTTGAAAAAGTAGACGATGTCTCCCCCAAATCGATCCTTGGCGCGGCGGCGTTCATCGAGGTCGAACGGGCTCACCGAATACACTTTGATCTCGACATGTTCGCGCAGGACAGCGCTCAGCTGGCGTTGGAAGCCAAGCGCTCCCTGCCGCACTTGCGCCATGGTGAAAGCAACAACTCGATAAGACATAGCCAGAGTCACGGTTGGGTGACGGGCGAGAGCCTGCCCTGAACTTGTCGAAGGGACGCCCGTCGCTCCACCAAGAGACGAAGCATAGCAGCCTTTTGCCGGCTGGCGAACCGCGAACGACCAACGACCGCCGACGTTCTTCCCCTGAATCCTTCCCGCCCCCCGCACATCTAAATGAACTGAGATAGTCGTTGCAACGACTAAATAGGAGTGAGCATCATGGTGACCATCCGACCGGGCAACGAGCGTGGCGGCGGCGACTATGGCTGGCTGAAGACCCGCCACACTTTCAGCTTCAACGATTACAACGATCCCAAGTGGATGGGTTTCCGCTCGCTGCGGGTGATCAACGAAGATTGGGTCGCGCCCAACGGCGGTTTCCCCACTCATCCCCATCGCGACATGGAGATCATCACTTATGTCCTGTCTGGCAAGCTTGAGCACAAGGACAGCCTGGGCACCGGCTCGGTGATTCTCCCGGGCGACGGGCAGCGCATGACTGCCGGCCGTGGCATTCGCCACAGCGAGGCGAATCCGTCCTCGACCGAGTCCGTGCACCTGCTGCAGATATGGATTTTCCCCGACAAGCAAGGGTACGAACCCGGCTACGAGCAGAAAAGCTTCCCCGAAGCTGAGAAGCGCGGCAAGCTTCGCCTGATCGCTTCCGGCGATGGTGCCGAGGGCTCGGTAAAAATCAATCAGGACGCGAAGCTGTTCGTCACTCTGCTTGCACCCGGAGAAGAGGTCACGCAATCGCTCAGCGCCAATCGTCGCGCCTGGCTCCAGGTCGCCAAGGGCGAAGTCGAGCTGAACGGCCAGAAGGTGCACCAGGGAGACGGTGCGGCCATAAGCGAAGAAAAAAAGCTGACGATCAAAGCAACGGAAGATGCTGAAGTTCTACTGTTCGATCTGGCGTAAACACATCGGGTGATCTGGCGATCGGGTCATCGGGGTCATTGAACATCAAAGGCTTTTCAACTGAGATCGCCCGATGACCCGATCACCCGACCTATTTTCTGATCCCTGCCGCCCCCATCATCCTCCCCGTTACACCCTTCTCTCCGCGGAAGCTGAACAGCAGTTCCGTATGGCACGCCGTACACGGTGCCATCGTATCGATGTTCTTCGCCGGCACGCCCGCATCCAGCAGTTGCCGCCGGTTGGCTTCCACGAGATCAAGAAAAAGTTTCACCGGCCATTCGCTGTGTCCCGGAGCGCGCGCCGTCAGGAACAGCAACGGATATTTCTCCCGCACCGGGTCCGATTCCTTGACCTCGCGGAACAAGCTCCCGGCGTATGCAAACTGAGCCTCAAAACCGGTGCGTACTTCTTCGCCCACTTCGTAGCAGCACCCTTGCACGCCCGGTCCAATCGCCACCACCATATCTCGTGGATCGCTGCCGAAGTGTTTCCGCATCTCGCCGACACCCTTCTCGACGATCCGCTTGACCGTGCCGCGCCAGCCTGCGTGAAAAACGCCGACCGCCCGCCGTTTCCGATCCGCCACAATGATGGGAAGGCAATCGGCAGTCTGCACCGCCAAGAGCAGCCCCGGTGTATCCGTGACCATGCCGTCTCCGGCAAGCGGCTGCTCCGGAATCCGGTCAACGCGCATCCGGTCAACGCGCATCCGGTCAACGCGATGGATCAAATCGGAATGAATTGGCCGCAGCGTGACCAGCGGCCAGCTCTTGCGTCCGTTCGCAACGCCCAGTTCTTTGAGAAAAAGCTCGCGGTTGCGCTCGACGGCCGCGCGCGAGTCATGCTTAGTGAACCCAAGATTCAGCGTATTCCCGCCGTAGGCACGCGAGACTCCGCCAAGCCGCGTCGAGAAGGCATGCACCAGCCATGCCAGCCTGTCCAGCTTCTCAGAATGCAAAAGTTGTAGTTTGTTCTTGGCGACGCGATTGGTGACCACAGTTCGATAATATCCCGACAATCGGGTCAGCGAGTGATTGGGTCATCCGGCAATCAAACCCTAAGCGATTTTCGATGACCAGATGGCCCGATCACCCGATGACCCGATTACCTATTAGTTTTCCACGTCGAAATAAATCTTGGTGGTAGCGCGGTATTGCAAAACTTTCTTTCCGTCCAGTTGCATGTCGAACGAATCCACGTGCGCCCACTTGATGCCCCGAACGGTTTTCGCCGCTTCCTTCACGGCAGCCTCCGCCGCCCTGGCAAAACTATCTTTCGAAACCCCAACTACATCGATAACCTTCTGAGTCATTCCACTATCCTCGCTGTCCCTCGGAATTGTACGCCGAACTGCACACCCGGAATTGTACCTCGACTTGCTCAGCGCGCGGCCGGGTTAGTGCCGACGGTCGCGGTTTCCGGATAGCCCAAACGCGAAGGCCACGCGAAGGTCTGCGTGGCCCCGGGTGTTCTTCGCGCGCTTCAGGTTCATTGGTGGTGTTCATTCCTTGCCGCCGGCGATGCCGCTGACTGCTTGTTCGGCGACATGCTCCGGCTCGACTGGATTGATCTTCACCGTGGCCAGGATCCTCTCCAGCTTGGCGAAGACCTCGTCGCGGTTGACGTGCTCGACGCCGCCTTCAGTCGCAAATCCTTCAGTACCCAGGCCCAGGACATATTCGTAGCAGGCTCCGTTTTCGTAGCTGTGGTAGTACTGCGTCTCGGCTTGCGCCGTGGCGCTGGCCGAAAAGTTCGATGTCATCTCCATCTCGGTCAAGCCGATTTTGACTTTTTCGGCGTCGACCGGCTCGCCGTCGGCGGTGCTTGTGTCGACGAAGGCGAAGTGCGCGCACTCCTGCTCGGAGACGCTGCGATTGACGTTCACGTTGAAGAAGGCGGATGCAAAATCGGTACCCGGATACGAGCGGTCGGGCAGTGCGACGGTCGCGATCTCGACTCCGCCGGGCTGGACGAAGTTCATCGGCACATCACCCAAGCCGCCAAGCTCAGGCTGCGCTTTGTCGCCCGAGGTCAGCGCGAACTTCCGCGGATAGAGGAATGAAACACCAGAGTAGGGGTCGCTATAAGTGACGTTCGCGGGATGTTTCTTCCGCGTCTTCTTTGCGGGCGCAGGTAGCGCTGCGGTGGTTGGGGCCGTTGCAGGCGTGGCCGCGGCCGCGAGCGTTGCCGAAATTGGCGCGGGGCCGGAGACGCCAGCCAGCGCCGGTTTTGGCGACTCTTTCGAGCATGCGCTCATCGCGAGTAACAACCCGAGAATTGCGAAGCCTGCGATCGTCGCCATTGCCAGCTTCTGTTGGCGCGACCAGCATGATAACGTCGTCCCGGAAATAGCGTTGTTGTTGGTTGCCTGATTCATGGATTTCTGGTTAGCGGATTTCGAAATGGTTGCCATTCTGTTACCTCCTCTGCGGCTCACGCAGTCGGAAGTGATAGGGCAGGAGAGCGGCCAAATGGGCGACCATTGATAGAACGCGACTTATGGGCGAACTTGGCGCGGGACTGTGTGCCCTCCTATACACGCCGTGTGGCAACCAACACGCCGCCTAAGGTCGCCAACTTCCCGGACAGCACACTAATATTCTCTTGTGCGCCAAGCCTCGCTCCATCCCACCCTCGGTTATCGCCCAAGCTATCGCGGACGCCTGGCCCCGTCGCCGACGGGGTTGTTGCACGTTGGGCATGCGCGGACTTTCTGGATCGCGGCGCAACGGGCGATCGAGAATCGGGGAACTTTGATTTTGCGGAATGAGGATCTGGATCCGCAACGCTCGCGAGCGGAATTTGCTCGGGCCATGATTGAAGATTTGCGCTGGCTGGGAATTCTTTGGAGTGAGGGCCCGGACTGTGGCGGCCCGTACGGCCCTTACTCGCAGAGTGAGCGCCGGGCACACTATCTGCAGGCTTGGCGGCGGCTGCGGGAGGGCGGGTTCCTGTATCCGTGCACTTGTTCGCGCAAGGATCTTGCGCTGGCGGCGAGCGCTCCGAATGATGCCGACGATGATGATGAGCCGGTGTATCCAGGGACTTGTCGCGAGCGCAAGCCTGCGGCTGAGTTCACAGCGCCGGCGGGCGTGAACTGGCGGTTCCGCGTTCCCGAGGGCGAGGTGGTTGAGTTCGCGGATCTGAATCTGGGCCGGCAACGCTACGTCGCAGGGAGTGACTTCGGCGATTTTCTCGTTTGGCGGCGCGACGATGTTCCCGCTTACCAACTCGCGGTCGTGGTCGACGACGCGGCCATGCGGATCACGGAAATCGTGCGGGGCGCGGACCTGCTGAAGTCGACAGCGCGGCAACTGCTGTTGATGCGTGCGCTCGGTTATACGGATCTCGGGCGGCCCACACCCGATTATTTCCATTGCGAACTGGTGCGGGACGCGACTGGAGCGCGGCTGGCGAAACGGCACGATGCGCTGAGCATCCGGCATCTGCACGAGAGCGGGCTGACGGCGGAGAAGGTTCTGGAAATGGCCGGTGGGCCATAATGGTGTGACACTTTTGTTTCGGGTACGAGTTACCGGGGAACCTTGATCCTTCAATGAATCGGGCCGCCCGGTCCGGCCATCCTAAATGTGTGGGCGCCGACGGAGTTTTTCTCTCCGCGGAATGTTAGCACCTGGCCTTGCTGAACGGTTCATTACCGAGAACTACTGGGAATATGCGGCGCCACCCCGGGGGCAAAGGTTGTGAGTGGGCCATTGAACTCTGAAATTCGTGGCGCTGAAATTCGAAGCGCTGAAACCCGAACGCCAGTCCAGGGCGCAGTCGAAGGCGTGGTCCTGTACGACGGGCAGTGCGGTTTCTGCTCGCGTTGGGTGAAGTTTTGGGCGCGGCCGCTTGGGCGCAGCGGATTTGCGATTGCCTCTCTGGATGACCCTTGGGTTGCGGAGCGGCTCGGAATGCCCCATGAAGAACTGCTCACCGACATACGGTTGCTAACGGCTGGTGATCAGCTGATTTCCGGAGCCGACGTCTATTTATATGTAACACGACGGATCTGGTGGGCCTGGCCCTTCTATGCGATTTTCAGTTTGCCGGGCTTCAACCGAATGATCCACGTGGGTTACCGGTGGTTTGCGCGGAACCGGTACTGCGTCTCGCATGCGTGCAAGCTGCGGCCGCGCTGAACTCGAGCAGGGATGGCAACATCGTCTGGCCCCGGCGAACTCCGCCATTTGCGCACTCTTCGGCTGCCGAACCTCCATTTTATGCCGATTTTCAAGGGGTACTTCATTGAAAACCGCATAAAATCTGCATAAAGTGCTACTTTTCCACAGCTCAGTGCGTTACTATGCGCATGGCAACAAGCAAATCTGTAAGTTCCTGAAGGAGGAATTCATGGCTTCTGGTATGACCAAAACTCAACTCACCCGCCATTTGGCCGAGAAGCTCGGCACCAACAACAAGACTGCCGCGACTTTTCTGGAGCATCTGGCAGACACAGCAATTAAAGAGACGAAGAAGAATGGTGTGTTTGTTATACCCGGCCTGGGACGCCTGGTGAAGGCGCATCGCAAAGCCCGCATGGGACGCAACCCGCAGACCGGCGAACCGATTCAGATCAAGGCGAAGACGGTGGTAAAGTTCCGCGTGGCCAAGGCCGCAAAGGACGCGATTGCGCCAAAGAAGTAGTGTGTGTCGCGGGCACTCCTGTCCGCGAGAAGTTGGAAGCGAACAAAGGCCGGCTTGCGAGTCGGCCTTTTTACTTGCTTATTCAACTCCCTCGTCAAGAGCCATACCGCCAACTCCACCGACTCTGCTTGCACTTTTCCGGCTGCGATGATCAGCCTGCCCACGCTCACCGGCAAGTGAAACCGGCGCGGGCCGGCGCTGCCTGGATTGAAATAGAGGACACCGTTTTTCTCCTCGATCTTCGGCTGATGGCTGTGTCCGTAGACCACGACGCGGAATCCGGCCGCTTCCGGCCTCAGGTCGAGTTGGCCGCGATCGTGCAGCATATAGATGGATACGCCAGCGGCTTCGACGACTTCGGTTACAGGCAGCGCGTCCGCCCATGAAGCGGTGTCGATGTTGCCGCGGATCGCGGTCACGGGCGCGATGTGCGCGAGCGCTTCGATGATTTCAGGAGCGCCGACGTCGCCGGCATGAAGAATGCGATCCGCCCCGCGCAGGGCTTCGACGGCCTCGGGTCGCAGCAGGCCGTGAGTGTCGGAGATCACGCCGAGGGTTATTCGTTTCATCACAAACTGGCTGTCGAGTGCTCACAGACCTCGACAAGGTCTAAGGCTATACTGCCGACAAGGTCCAAAAGAAAGAATGCCCGATTTTCCAAATCTTTCCGAAGCGCTGCGGCGCTATTGGGGATACCACGAGTTTCGCCCCAAACAGGAGAATGTTATCCGGAGTCTGCTGGCCGCGCACGATACATGTGTGGTAATGCCGACTGGGGGCGGGAAGTCGCTGTGCTACCAGCTTCCGGCGGTGATTTCGGGGAAGACGGCGGTGGTGGTTTCTCCGCTGATCGCGCTGATGCAGGACCAGGCCGCACAACTGGCGCAGATGGGCATTCCGGCGGCGGTAATCAATAGTTCGCAGAGTTCGAGTGAGCGGCGGCAGGTGATGGAGAAAGCGGCGCGCGGCGAGTATCGGCTGCTTTATCTTTCTCCGGAGCGGCTGGCCGCGGGAAATACTTTCGATTGGCTGGCGAAAGCCCCGGTCGGCTTCTTTGCGGTGGATGAGGCGCATTGCATTTCAGAGTGGGGGCACGAATTTCGACCGGATTACCGGCAGCTGAGCCGGCTGCGCACCAGCTTTCCAAAGCTGCCGATTGCGGCGTTCACCGCCAGTGCGACGCGGCAAGTGCGGCACGACATTCTGAAGCAGCTGCAGATGCGCGAGCCCGATCTCTACATCGCCAGCTTCCATCGCCAGAATTTGCGCTACGTGGTGCATGAGTGCGAAGCCCGGACCCAACTGGAGTTGCTAGCCCGCGCTTTGCGCCACTATGCGGGGGAGAGCGTGATCGTGTATTCGCCCACAATTCGACGGGTGGAGGAGACGGTCGAATACCTGGAGGAGACCGGGATTGCAGCGGTTCCTTACCACGCGAAGATGGAAACGCCGATGCGCCGGCAGAATCAGGAACGATGGATGTCGGACGAAGTGCAGGTGCTGGTGGGAACCATCGCGTTCGGGCTGGGCATCAACAAACCTGCGGTACGGGCCGTGATTCACCTGTCGCTGCCGCAGTCGATCGAGCAGTACTACCAGGAGGCCGGCCGCGCGGGGCGCGATGGGCGACCGGCGGATTGCGTACTGCTCTGGCAGAAACGCGACCACATACTTCTGGAATACTTCATCAACAAGATTTCGGATGACGCCGAGCGCGAGCGAGCATCCGGGCGAAAACGAGTGATCAGCCGGTTTGCGGATTCTCACAACTGCCGCCACCGGCAGATCTGCCTGCACTTCGGCGAGACTCCGCCATGGGAGAGCTGCGGGAATTGCGACAATTGCAGCGTCAAGCCAGAGTGGCTGAGCAAGGAGATCAAGGGCGTTGACGTGCCGGAGGTCGCGGCGCGAAAGGCGTATTTTCCGCCCACGTCTTCTCCGTCCTTCTATACTCCGATGCTGTCGTCCGAAAAAACGTCCGACGAATCGCGCGAAAAACCGCGGGTACGGGATGCGGCGCCGGCGGAATCCGATCCGATGCTGGCAGAGTATCTGCGCGAATGGCGACGAAATATGGCGCGGGAAAACAAAGTGCCCGCGTACATTATTCTGCACGACAGCACACTGGAGGAGCTGTGCCGGCGGCGTCCAGCCAATTTTGCGGAGTTGAGGCAAGTGCCCGGGATTGGCGAGAAAAAGGCCGACGTGTATGGCGCGGAGATTCTTCAGGCTTTGCGAAACTTTGGCGGTGGAGCGCGCGCCGCGCCGACTGCGGCCAGGGAACCTGCTCCGGCGGAACAGACGCTTCGACTTTTGAACGAGGGGCGCAGCTTTGAGGAGATTGCGCGCATTCGCGCGCGACAGGTTTCAACGGTCGTCTGCACGGTGGCGAACCTCGTCGAGACCGGACAGGTGAAATTGGATCCGAAGTGGATTTCCCCCGATGCGCAGCCGCTGATCGAGGCGGCTTGCCTGAAGCAGGGAGTCGAGAGGCTGAAAGACATTAAAGAAGCGGTGCCGCCGTACGTCAGCTTCGAAGACATACGGCTGGTGGTGGCGCACCTGCGCGCGGAGAATCGGATACGGGCGAGGACGGCGTAGCGGGTCGCCTGTACGGGCGTCCCTACACGCCCTTGGCGGCGGGATCCCAGATCAGTTTATGGATTTGCAGGCTGAGCCGCGCGGGAACGTTGTCGGCGAGGATCCACTGCGCGAGTTCTTGCGGATCGAGCAGGCAGTGCGAAGTGTCTCGCGCGCCCGAGGCAGCCTTTTCAAATGCGGGAGAAAATAAAATGGCGTGAACGCGTTCGGCCAGCCCGTGATGCAGGACGAAGTCGCGGGCAAATTCGTAGTCGCCGCGATCGGTCAACACGAACTTGAGTTCATCGTGCGACCGGAGCGCGTCCAGATTCTCGAGCGCGAAAGTGTTGGCTTCGCCGGAGTGCGGACACTTTACGTCGACGATCTTGATGACTTGCTTCGGGACCCGCGCCAGTGGCCGCTCGCCGCTCGTTTCGAGCAGCACTTGGTAATCAGCGTCCAGAAGTTGCTCTATCAGTGGGATCACTTCGCGTTCCTGTAACATGGGTTCGCCGCCGGTGATCTCGACCAGCCCGCCGGCCGGACTTAGACGAGCCACTTCGCTGAGCACTTCTTCGAGCGTCATCTTGCGCCCGCCATAAAAACTGAACTCGCTATCGCACCACGAGCAGCGCAGGTTGCATCCGGTCAAACGCACGAAGACGCAGGGCAGGCCAGCATGCGTCGATTCACCCTGGAGCGACTTGTAGATTTCGGTGATCTGCATAAGACCAGTTGCGAGTTGCCAGCCGCCAGTTGCCAGTTATTCCGGCTTGCAGATGGAGGCTAGCAAGCCGTTCAGGATTCGACCTACTTCTGCACACATCTTCAGCAGCTCCAGCGTTTTCGCCGCCTCGATATATCCTAAATTCTGCGCTATGTGGAGTTGTGTTTCGACTTCCATTAGCGACCCTCGGGCTTGACCCAAGAAATAGCGAAACTCCTTCTCCGACAGCCGACCTTGCCCTTCCGCGATGTTGCTTGGGATGGAAACGGCGGCACGTCTCAATTGCGACGTGAGTCCAAACTGCTCTTCTTTCGGGAAACCGGCAGTCGATCGATATGTTGCCGTCACGAGCTCCATCGCTCTTTGCCAGGCGACAAGATCTTTATACGATCGCCCCATGATTTCCCCCGGAAGATCAGTTGCCAGTTGCCAGCTTCCAGTTGCCAGTTACTCCGGCTTGCAGATGGGGGCTAGCAGAACTGGCAACTGGAAGCTGGCAACTGGCAACTGCTACTCTGAGTAGCGCGCCGTGGTCGTATCGGTCTCAAACACGGTGACGTCTTTCACCCTCACCCGGCCGTTGGTTACGCTGCTTAGGCGCGCATTGGTTTCGTCGTAGAAATATTTTGCGAGATTTTCGGCGGAGGGGTTGAGCACGGTGAAGGGCTCGATCTCGTTGATCATCTGGTGGTCGAGCCGGTCAATGGCGTGCTTCATCACGTCTTTCAAATCCTTGAAATCGAGCAGCAGGCCGGCCTTGTCGAGTTCGGCGCCCGCGAGGGTCACACGAATCTTGTAATTGTGGCCGTGCGGGTTCTCGCACTTGCCCTTGTAATTGCGCAGGTAGTGCCCGGCGGCGAATGTGTCTTCGACGGTGACTTCGTACATGAAATCCAGCTAGCCTCGGCTGTGACCTACATCCGTTTTATTGTACCTTTAGAGACCCGCGGAAATACGGCGGCTGACAGGTGCTGTTCGACCCTGTTTCCCACTGTCAAGCAAACCAAGGGCCAACTCCTTATAATCTGCTAACGTTCAGGCTGCTGCCCCGTCTATTTCTCTGCAAGGCAAGAACGAAGGATTGGGACCACTTGCAGGGGACAGAGACAGACCATGCCGGCCGATTCTTATGCAATCGCAATTCCGGTTGGCGAGAATTCCCGTTCGAGGCGGGCGGCAAACAATAGCGATAGCGGCAACCAGAACCCCACGTCGTATAGGGATGTAAGGGGCTCCTTGGCAGCACAGGGCAACCGCATTGACGACACCAGTCTGATCCGCGAGGCGCAGCAGGGCAACCGCGCGGCCTTCGAGGTCCTGGTGCGCCACTACGATCAGTCGGTGCTGCGGCTGGCGCTGCACCTGACCGGATCGGAGTCCGACGCCCAGGACGTCTATCAGGAGGCCTTCCTTAAGGCGTATAAGAATCTTGGCAGTTTCCGCTTTGAGTGTTCCTTCTACACCTGGATCTACCGGATCGTCACCAATCTCTGCCTGGATCATCTGCGGAAACGGAATGTGCGCAAGGAAGAGGGTCCGGTTGCGGTGGACGCGTCGGGCGAAGAGTACAGCCGGTTGGAGCAGTTTGCGGATGCGCGCTCGGGAGCCAATCCGGAACGCGATTTGATGCGGCGGGAGCTGGGGCGGAAGATCGGACTGGCCTTGTCGGGACTAACACCCCGGGAGCGAATGGTGTTCGAGTTGAAGCATTATCACGGGCTGAAACTGCGCACGGTGGGCGAGATGCTGAATACGACAGAGGAGACGGCGAAGAATACGTTGTTTCGCGCGACGCAAAAGCTGCGCGTCGCGCTGGCGGAGATGCGATGAGTTTGGAAGCGGTTCCCGCGAAGGGATACGACAATGAAATGTGATTGGGTACGACAAAATATTCTGTTCTACGTCTACAACGAGCTCGAGGACGACGCTCGCTACGAGGTAGAGCAGCACCTGGCGCGGTGTCCGGAATGCGCCACGGAATTGAAAGCGACGCGCAAGTTCCACGCGACGTTTTCAGAAATGCCGGTAGCGGAGCCGGCTCCGAACCTGCTGGCGGCCTCGCGGATGCGCCTGCAGGAAGCGCTCGAAACGACACGGCAGGGGGGGGTCTGGCATCGGCTGATCCTCGAGCCCGCGAACTGGCTACGTCAGATTCGCATGGCGCCGGCACTGGCAGCACTGATTTTCATCGTCGGATTTGGCGGAGGCATTGGCGCGACTTACAACTTTCTCTCGGCACGCGGCGGGGAAGGCGTGGTAACGGGTTCGCTCGGATCGGGCAATGCGCCGCAGCCGCTGGAGTCGTCTGCCATTGCGGGCATCCGGTCGGTGACGCAGGAGCCGGGAACGAATCAGGTGAGCATCAAGTACGACACGGTTTCGACCCAGGAAGCGCAAGGCTCTTTGAACGACCAGCGCATCCAGCAGTTGCTGTTGTTTGCGGCGCGCAGCAACTACAACTCGGGAGTGCGGATGGACTCGGTGGATGTGCTGACGCAGGCGCCCGACGATTCGCGGGTGCGGGAAGCGCTGATGTATGCCTTGCAGAACGATATCGAATCCGGGCGTGCGTTTGAAGGCGCTGGATGGGCTGAGTGGTTTTGTGCGGCAGGATGCGCAAGTGCGGGATGGAGTTTTGCGGGCGCTGGTCAGCGACAGCAACTCCGGCGTTCGGATGCAGGCCTTGCGACTGGTAGAGCCGATGAAAGCAGACAGCAATGTGCGATCGGTGCTGACCAGAGTGTCGCAGACGGATGAGAACGCCTCGATCCGCTCGCAGGCTCGTACGATGCTGGCGCAGATGCCGGAGATGGATTAGGAACGGTCGTTCGCTGTCCGCTACTCGCTGCTCGCCCTGGACTGAGCGGGTTGGCGAACCGCGAATAGCGAATAGCGAGTGGCGTACTACGCAAAAGTAATCGGCTGAGGAGGACATTCATTGAAGCACGCAATAAAATTCGCCGGCGTCGGAGTGCTGCTGGCGGCGCTGGCATCTCTGGCTCTCTGCCAGGAAGCTCGGGTGTATCGCGAAGGCAGCAACTGGGTCCAGGAAATGACTGGAGACCTGGGTGCGGCGAGGAATCTGCGGGTGAAACTGGCCGCAGGGTCGGTAAAGGTTCAGGGTGGATCGCAAGCGGGGATCACATACGTCATTCATCGCAAGGCCTATACATCTTCAGAAGAGAAGGCGCGCCGCGAATTTGAGTCTTACAAGATCAACACCTCTGTAAAGGGAGACACGGCGTGGATCGTGGCGGAGTCGAGCCGGCGGGATTCCAAGTGCTCCGATGAGTTTGTCATCAATGTGCCGCGGAACTTGCAGTCCGCCAAGGTCGAGACCGGGGGCGGCAGCGTAAACGCGACCGGGATTGCCGGACGTGTCGAACTCGAGAGCGGTGGTGGAAATATTCACCTGGATGATATCGGCGGCGAGGTGACGGCGGAAACCGGCGGGGGCACGATTGAGGTGGGCAGCGTGGAAGGCAATGTGACTCTCCAGACGGGCGGAGGAAATATCAAGATTGCATCCGCCAAGGGCGAGATCAAGGCGGAAAGTGGAGGGGGAAGCGTAGTCGTTCTTTCCGGTCTGCAAGGCGCGGTGCTGGAGACGGGCGGAGGCAGCATTCGGGTGGACAAGTGCAGCGGGCCGGTGAAAGCCACGACCGGCGGCGGCAGCGTCGACCTGGGCGACATCGGAGGGGCCGCGGAAATTGAGACCGGCGCGGGCAGCATCCGGCTGGCTTCCGCGAAAGGGCGGGTGCAGGCCGAGACCGGCGGAGGCAGTATCCAGTTGGATGGAGCGACGTCGGTGCAGGCGGAAACTTCAGCCGGCGGAATCATCGTGAAGCTGCTCTCATCGAGCGGCGCCGCCAGTCGCAGCAATTCCACGCTTGAAACCTCGGCCGGCGACATCACTGTCTATCTCGCGAATGATCTGGCGATCTCTATTCGAGCGGAGATCGAAATGCGCCAATGGCCACACGATCCACAGCGACTTCTCTGATATTCACGTGTCCAGTGAAGGCGGACCGTATGGGCCGAAAACCGTGACTGCTGAAGGTCAGCTCAATGGAGGCGGACCGGTGCTGAAGGTCCGAACAAATTCCGGGAATGTAAGCTTCCGCCGCGTCAGTCGCTAGCGGTGATGACAAAACGAGTCGGCGGTCGCCAGTCGACTAGCGACCAACGACTCTATTCGGGAGGGCCTATGATCCATCGTTTCCTGCTTTGCATGTTTCTTTTTACGCTGGTCGCCAGCGCGCAACCAGCGGAACTGAACGAAGAGTCGAACTCTAATCGCATGGGCGAAAGCTGGGACTGGAGCTACGGCGCGGAGGAAGGCGGCGGGTCTTCCTATCTCGGAGTGGACATCGCCGACGTTTCTCCGGAGCGGCTGGGAGAATTGAAGCTCAAGGAGGAGCACGGAGCGGAGGTCACCATGGTCGACCAGGACGCTCCCGCCGGAAAAGCCGGGCTGCACGAGCATGACGTCATCGTAAGCCTGAACGGTACCGCGGTAGAGAGTGCCGCCCAATTGCGCCGGATGATCAAGGAAACGCCGCCCGGCCGCGTGGTGAGTCTCGGCATCAGCCGCGACGGTCAACCACTGACGATCAAGCTGCAACTCGCCGACCGGCACAAGTCGATGGGGTGGGATCAGAACGGCAAGTTCGAGATGCCGAAGATGCCCAAGATGCCCGACTTGCCGGAGTTCGACTTGCCCGTCTCGGTGGTCGTCGTCCATTCGGCGGATGCGCAGCGGGCTGATGGTGGAAAACATTACTCCGCAACTCGGAGATTTCTTTGGGGTCAAGGGCGGCAAGGGCGTGCTGGTGCGCTCGGTGGAGAAAGGCAGCCGCGGGGAAAAGGCGGGATTCCGTGCCGGCGATGTGGTCGTTAAGGTCAACAACCAGCCGGTGCACGATACCTCCGATTTCACGCATGCTCTGCGGTCGTCGTCGGGCGGCGCGGCCTCCGTGACGGTGATGCGCGAGAAGAAAGAGCAGACTCTGACGCTGACTCTTCCCGAAAAGAAGGACTCCGGCAGCCTCCAGGAAGAGAGCTTTGACTGTCCCGAGTTCAGCTTGGAGACCGAGCAGGCGATCAACCGCGCCGAAGAGGAGGTACTCGCCCGCGTGGGTCCGGCCATCATGCAGAAAGCGCAGCAGGCGTTGCGTTCGAGCGACATGGACTTGAGACACTTGGATAAGAAGCTGCAGGATTTTCAGCAGAAAATGGAAGAACGCCAGCAAAGAATGCAGGAACGGCACCACAGGCTGCGCCATGAGTTATCTGGAGACTGGGCGGAGATCTGACATTGTTACAGTGGGGCGGCCGGCAGGTTACGAAGGTCACCAGTGCTGGAATGGAATCCTGGGCCTAGGAATCCTGGGTTTACGAGCGGGAGGGCCAGATTCCGGGCGCGCACTACCCACTGGTTACCTGTCGCGGTGACGAAAATCCCGATAAGCTGTTGCCGCGATGGCTTTCCGCGCCCTGTTGTTTTCAAAAAACGCCGAGACGAACGCCGCCATGGACGACGGCCTGCGAAAGTACAGGGATCCGCGCTGAAGTCTGTTCCGACATCTTTACAGCCATCGAAAAAGTGAAGACGAAGGCATTTTCTTGCGTGATTGCGGACTGGGCCGACCAGCCGGAGGCGAGCTTCCTGTTGAAACGTGCTCGCGAGTCCGCGCCGAACCGCGAGACGGTGGCCATTGCCATCGTCGATCGCGGCCCCACGCCGGCAGAACTGCGCGATAACCGGCTGGGTTTTCTGATCTATCGTCCAATTTCTGTCGAGGAAGCCGACGCCGTGCTGGAGAAGGCGTGTGAGCAGATGCAACCGTTGAGCGCAAAGGATGCCGAAGAGTCGTCCAGGCAAGCCGATGCGAGCAGCGAAGGTCCCAGCCCAGCTTCCGACGGCGCCGATACGCCGGAGCACAGTCTGCAAGAGCCTTCAGCCAGTTTCCCGGAAGCGAACGCAGCATACAGCACCGGCGAAATTGCAAGTGCCGAAGACGAAGAAAAACCTCAAGGGCGTAGTCACACGCCAGTGTTCCGCGGAGCCTGCGCCGCTCTGCTTGTGCTTGCGGCCGCGTTTTTCCTGTGGAGATCGCGCCAGGGTTTCGAATATCTGTCGCAGACGCCGGAGGGAATGTACCGTGTTTTGCGGGAATCGGTGGCGGCGCTTTTTTATCAGAACCAAACCGGGGCGTTACCCGTCGCTTCCGCCGGGAGCGACGCGCAGCAGGATGCGTACTTCAGCAGAAATCCCAGTCCCAATGCCAAGCCACCCGCGCTGGGGGTGGTTGCAACCGAGTCCACGCTGACGGAAGCGCGCATGCCTTTACCAAAGGCTTCGGATCTCCCGCTGCCCGTGCCGGTGTTTGAGCATCAAGACGCGGCGCCCATTCGCGTGGAACGAGCGGCGATTCCCGAAAGCATGAGAAACTCGCCGCCGATTGCCCCGCCGCTTGTGGTAGCGGTGACGCCGGCGCAGATGATGCCGGTCTCCGCGCCGCAACCGCCGCCTGCCATTCAGCAAATCAGCGAACCCGTCGCGGTGAGCGAGGAAGCCGCACGGGCCCTGCTGCTTCACAGCGTCGATCCCGTGTATCCACCGGAAGCGTTAGCGCAGAAACTTCACGGACCGGTGATACTGCAGGCGCGGGTGGGGCGCGATGGCACGGTTGAGGATCTGAAAATTGTTCGCGGATATTTTATTCTGGGCCGGGCGGCAATCGCCGCAGTCAAGCAGTGGCGATTCCGACCCTACACGGTCAACGGCCACGCTGCCGCAA
Organism: uncultured Acidobacteriaceae bacterium; assembly: GCA_963779995.1. GTDB lineage: Bacteria > Acidobacteriota > Terriglobia > Terriglobales > Acidobacteriaceae > Acidiflorens. Next base: position 133,241 of record CAVZZY010000014.1, read on the forward strand.
CTCAAACCGTGCTCACCATCGATTTCAGCTATCCGCCAGGGTAGCGAAGCCGCACAACTCCAAGAGCTTGCTGGTGGAGAGACGGGCGTCCCCGCCCGGCTTGGCGGGGCCCTTCGGCTCCGCTCAGGGCAGGCTCCGCCCCGCCGCCACACAACCGACTACTTGTGCTCTTCGTGTCCCTCCTGCGCGCTGGTTGGAGCGTTCACGCCGGTGGATTTCTTCCAATAGTCCTGCACCGCAGGCGGCAGCTTGTCGATGCGAGTAAGAAACGCCGTGACCTTCCATATGTCCGGCTCCGAGAGCGTCTGATCCCAGGCGGGCATGCCGGTATAGCGGACGCCGTTGTGAATCACGTAGAAGACGTGCCATTCCGGATCATCGAGCGGGTGAAGAATGAAGTTCGGCGGCGGCGGATAGAACGATTTCTCCAAGGTCGAGGGCTGGCGGTCGATGCGGCCATGGCAAAGCGCACAATTCATGGTGAAGATCTTCAGCCCCTCGATCAGATTCTCATCCGTGGGCGGTACGGGATTGTTCAGGCGGGGAGCATGCCGCTCCACCGAATTGTCGAGCGCGCTCATGGCGATGTGGCGTTCCAGCGCAGGAGGGGCGACGTTGGAGCGAGTCGGCAAAAAGCCCAGCAGGGCGAGGCCCAGGCCGCCGATCAGCAGAACCAGAATGGTGATGACCATCCCCAGAATGAAGTTGCGCATTTCAGAGCCTCGGAGAACCTGGAAGATCAGGCCCACTCTTTCTATATATAACAGGAGCGCAGCGCAGACGGCAGCAGAACGCATGATCGCGCGGAAGTTAGTAAGCGTGCAGCCGGCGAGCCTCGCGCACGAGATCGGACACCTTGGGCAGGAAAAATTCCTCCTGCGGCGGAGAAAAAGGAACCGGCGTGTCGAGCGAAGTCAGCCGGACAATCGGGCCATCGAGGTCGTCGAACGCTTCTTCGTTGATGATCGCGGAAATTTCTCCGGCCAATCCCCCGGTGCGCGCGTGTTCGTGAAGAATGATGACTTTATTGGTCTTCTTCACGGTGGCCGCAATCGCCGCGCGATCGAGCGGCGAGACCGTGCGCAGGTCGATGACTTCGATTTCAATTCCTTCTTTGCTAAGAATTTCGGCCGCTTCAAGCGCGGTATACAGCATGGCGGCGTAGGTGATCACGCTCAGATGATGCCCCTCGCGCGCCACCCGCGCCTTGCCCAGCGGAACCACGTAGTCAACTTCAGAGCCCGGAATTTCTTCTTTGATTCTGCGGTAAAGATACTTGTGTTCGAAAAAAATCACCGGATTGTTGTCGCGGATCGCCGCCTTGATCAGTCCCTTGGCATCGTAGGCCGTCGCCGGACAAACAACTTTCAACCCCGGCGCGTGCACGAACCACATCTCCGGATTCTGCGAGTGGAACGGCCCGCCATGCACATTCCCGCCGCTCGGACCGCGCAGCACCAGCGGAGCCGGAGCTCCCCAGCGATAGTGCGCCTTGGCGGCCATGTTGACGATCTGATTGAAAGCGCAGCCGATGAAATCCATGAACTGGAACTCGGCCACGGGGCGCAATCCGGTAAGCGCAGCGCCGAAAGCAGCGCCCATGATGGCCGACTCAGCAATCGGAGTATCAATCACGCGCTCGGGGCCAAAGCGGTCAATGAAGCCGTCGGTGACTTTAAAGGCGCCGCCGTAAATGCCGATGTCCTCGCCCAGGCAAAACACAGTCGGGTCGCGCTCCATCTCCTCCCAGATTCCCTGGCGGATGGCTTCGAGGTAGGTGACGACGGGCATGTGGAGGAAGTGTACCGCAAGGCAGTTCCCGGTTGTCGGTTCTCAGTTCTCAATAGAGGCGGCATTGGTCTTGAAGCAGTTCATTGCAAAAGTTGTTTTCGGCCAATTCCAACTTCGGGAATTTGGACGTCGCTTCTGCGTGTTCCGAACGATGCCCTTGTGTGTCCTGCCACGTAGTCTCGATGCACTAAGGGCACATTGACCGTGTGGGATTTCAGACGTAGATTGCCACTCAATGCTTTCTAAACCTCCGCGTTTTTAGCGGATGCTTCCAGCCTTGAGCCGTTCGGCCCCAAGGCGCAACTGTCCTCGCACGAACAGGACGACGTCAGCGATCGCCCTGTGCTCGGTCGAGTGGTTTAAGCACGTCGCATCGTCTCTCAACAAACTGGCGTAGGCCGCAGTGTGTCTGGCTAGCCCAAGGAGTGTTCAAAAATGAAGACGTGGAATGTAAGTAGCGGAGCTTTGCTTATTATCCTTTGGATGGTTGCAATCGGGGCGTGGGCGCAACAGGACCCGGGCCCGCGGCCGGGTCCCGCGACAGCGGGAGGGCCTTACCCTACCCTCAACGCCAACGAACAGGCTTTCTTCAACCAGGCATTTCTGCGGTTCCAGGAGGTGGACACCGTCACCGGAACCGGTGGTGGTCTGGGACCGACGTTCAACGGCAACAGTTGCGTCATGTGCCATACGCAGCCGGCCATCGGCGGCTCCGGCCCGGGGTTGGCCAGTCCGCAGAATCCGGTTCCGAATCCGCAGGTGGCGCTGGCTACGCTTGACGGAGCCACCAACTTCGTCCCTTCGTTCATCACCCCGGGCGGTCCGGTGCGCGAGGCGCGCTTCGTCCAAAATGCGGACGGCTCGCTCGATGGCGGCGTTCATGGCTTGTATACGATTGCCGGCCGCTCGGATGCGCCGGGCTGTACGCTTGAACAACCGAATTTCGCGCAGCAGCTTGCCGCCAACAACGTAATTTTCCGCATCCCGACTCCTCTTTTCGGGTTGGGCCTGGTCGAGAACACGCCGGACGCTACTCTGCAGGCAAACCTGGCTGCCACGCAAGCTGCCAGGTCCCGACTCGGTATCGGCGGCACTTTCAATACCAGCGGCAACGACGGTACGATCACGCGCTTCGGCTGGAAGGCCCAGAATAAATCGCTGCTGATGTTCGCCGGCGAAGCCTACAACGTCGAACTGGGGGTCTCGAATGAACTATTTCCGAATGAACGCAGCGCCGTGCCCGGTTGTGCGTTCAACCCGACACCGGAGGACGCGAGCAACATTCTGAACGGGAATCCGGCCAGTTCGAATTACAACACACCCCTCGGGACGGTATCGGAGATGTCATCGGATATCGTCAACTTCGCCGCCTTCATGCGGCTTGCAGCGCCCGCGACGCCCGCCGCGCCGACTGCATCCACCGAGAACGGTTCCAACTTGTTCAACCATATTGGCTGTGCTCTGTGTCACTCACCCGCACTGACCTCGGCGGCATCTCCCTACACCGGTATGGGCGGAGTGACCTACAATCCGTACTCCGATTTCGCGCTCCACCATATGGGCTCGGGTCTGGCGGACGGCATCAACCAAGGCGCGGCAGGACCGGATCAGTTCCGCACGGCGCCTTTATGGGGTGTAGGCCAGCGCCTGTTTTTTCTGCATGACGGACGCACTTCTGACTTGCTGCAGGCCATCAAAGACCACAGTTCCGGCGGCGGTTGTCAAAGCGCACACATTCATCAGGCCAGCCATCAGGTCAGCGAGCAAGCTTGCGGCTCGGAAGCAGACACCGTGATCCAAAATTTCAAACTGCTCAGCCCGTCGCAGATTCAGGACCTCCTGAACTTCCTGCGCTCGCTATAAACCTGCGGCCGGGTGCCCCACACATTCGCGTTCCTTGCGAATGTGTGGGTGTCCGCGTCACCCCACTCTTTGTATCTCACCTCGTATCTCACCGCGGAGAATAGGACCTCGACGGGAACGCCCCACCCACCAAATCATGAGTCTTGTAATAATTACAGTGTAATTATTACACTACTGTGCCTGTTTTACCACACAAGCCACCTAGCATTATCAATGACTTGGGAGGTCGGAAAAAGCATAAAAGCTGACTATCAGTCACACTAATGCCCAATCAAGGCCCGGTATTTTCGCCTTTTGTGCGCTAAATCTGGCTTGAATTGTACGTACAATATTATCTGCAGAGTGTTCCACGTGGAACACTGTGCGTACATTTGGTTGGCGGGCGGGATCGCGCGGTCCACTCCGAAGGCAAATCGCTTACAATTCCTCTTCCTGCGGTTTCGCCAATCATGACAGTCGCGGTACGTTCTTTTGCGAAGATCAATCTCGGGCTCTACATCGGGGCCGCGCGCGCGGACGGATATCACGATCTGCGCACGGTGTACCAGACGATTGCGCTGCATGACGTGATCCGGGTGAGCATTGAACGAAACTCGGGGCGGGGCAGCGGAATTGAGATCCTGTGCACGAATAAAGACCCGCGGGTTCCGCTGGATTCGTCGAACACCTGCTATCGCATCGCCGAGCGGGTGCTGGATGAACTCGGCGCCCAGGGCCGAGTCCGCATCGAGATCGAGAAGCGGCTGCCGGTGCAGGGAGGGCTGGGCGCGGCCTCTTCGAATGCGGTGGCAACCATGTTTGCGCTGGAGCTAGCCCTAAGAAAGACGCGGGCGCTCAAGAAAAAATTATCCCCTGCGGCGCGGCTGCGCATTGCCGCTGAAGTTGGCTCGGACCTGCCGCTGTTTCTCGTGGGCGGAACGGCATTGGGAGTGGGTCGCGGCGAGGAGGTGTATCCGCTTGTTGACCTGCCTTCTCTGCCCGTGGTGGTGGTGACTCCGGGAATCGGCGTCTCAACGCCGAAGGCGTTCGCGGATTGGGATGCGCTCATGAAAGACGGCCCGTGTGTTGACGGGGCTTCGCCCCGTCCCGGCGGGGCAGAGCCCCGCCTCCACACAACCACCCGGCAATTGACGCGGCCGCGAGCCTCCGATAGACTATTTGAGGCTGGCTGCGCGCTTTCGGCGTGGCTGAGTGGTTCACCCAGCATTATAGGTTCACCCAACACCGGTGCTCCTGCAAAAGGCGGGAGCCGGGCCGGGAACTTGCTTCTCGACCTTGTCCGTACCGGGATTGAAAACGACTTCGAAAAGGTCGTCTTTCCTCAATATCCCGAATTGCGTGACATAAAAGGTGCGCTGGAGCGCGCGGGGTCGAGATACGCTTCGCTCTCCGGGTCAGGGTCAACCCTGTACGGGCTGTTCCGGTCGCCAGCCGACGCCGCGAAGGCGGCCAGCCGTCTGCGGAAGCAGGGGCTGAAGGCAGTGGCGACCAGCACGTTGACGCGCCAGCAGTATTGGAAAAAGTCGCTGGTCGTTGGTCGTTAGTCGCTGGTCGTTAGTCGTTGGCCGCTGGCGTTCGGTTCTGGGGTATGATTTAGTGGCCAGCCAAATTGATCGTGCATCTTGGGCCGTCGACTAATGGTAGGTCAAGTGCCTTTGGAGCACTTTGTCTAGGTTCGAATCCTAGCGGCCCAGCCAGATAAACAGTTCTCAGTTGCCAGTTCTCAGTCGAGATCCTGGAGCCCCACAACTGAGAACCGACAACTGAGAACCGGGAACTGAGAACTGAGAACCGGGAACTGAGAACTGGGAACTGGGAACTGGGAACTGGGAACTGGGAACTGAAACTATGTCCACAGTTGCAACCACGACTGCCGAAAAAACGACCGCGGAAAAAAAGCCGCCTACGGACGAGAAAACGGAACGCAAGCCGCAGCGCGCCCGGGTCGACGACCGATTCAAGGTCTTCTGCGGAACTGCCAACGAGCCGCTCTGCGACGAGGTCTGCCACTTTCTTGGGTTGACGCGCGGCCAGGCTCTGGTCACGCGCTTCAAGGATGGCGAAGCGTATGTGCAGATCCAGGAGAACGTGCGCGGGGCCGACGTCTTCGTGATGCAGCCCACCTGCCAGCCGGTGGACATGCACCTGATGGAACTGCTGCTGATGATGGACGCGCTCAAACGGGCTTCGGCGCGACGCATCACGGCTGTGATTCCGTACTACGGCTACGCGCGCCAGGATCGCAAAGACAAGCCGCGCGTGCCGATTTCGTCGAAGCTGGTGGCCGACCTGCTGACCACCGCCGGCGCCGACCGCGCTCTGGTTGTCGACTTGCACGCGCCGCAGTTGCAGGGATTTTTTAATATTCCGGTGGACCACCTGTTCGCTTCGCCGGTGCTGGTGGATTACTTCAGGAAACTGAATCTGCCGAATCTGACGGTGGTTTCGCCGGATGCCGGCGGTGTGGAACGCGCGCGCTTTTTCGCGAAGAAGATCGACGCGGCCCTGGCCATCGTGGATAAGCGGCGCGTCGAGATGAATGTGGCGGAAGTAATGAACGTGATCGGCGACGTCAGTGGCCGCACCTGTCTCATCATCGACGATCTGATCGACACGGGAGGCACGCTGGTGAAAGTGGCGCAGGCACTGATAGAGAATGGCGCCACCACCGTCTACGCCTGTTGCTCGCACCCGGTACTCTCGGGGGCGGCGGTGGAAATTCTGGTGAACTCTCCGATCGCCGAGGTGGTCGTCACCAACACCATTCCGCTGAGCGAAGCGGCAAGGCAAGTCCCGAAGATCAAGGTGCTTTCGATCGCGGGGCTGATTGGGCGGGCAATTCAGTCGATTCACGAAGAGACTTCGGTCAGTAAGCTTTTTATTTAGGAACGTCGTTCGCTGTTCGCTATTGGCTGTTCGCCTCTGGATGAACCGGTTTGCGAATCGCGAAAGGCGAACGACGAACAGCTATACCACGAAGGACGGAAACGGAATTATGGCGACAGCAACGGATATCAGCATTCTCGAAGCGCAGAAGCGCGAACCAGGCACCAAAAACGCCGCCCGGCGCGTGCGTGCCGGCGGAAAGATTCCAGCCGTGGTATACGGAGCGGGCAAAGACTCGGCTGCGGTCGCGGTCGATCCGCGGCAGATCATGCGCATCCTGAAGTCGGAGAGCGGGCACAACACGATCTTTGAACTGGCGCTCGACAGCGATCGCTCGAAAGCCATGATCGTGGACTGGCAGTTCGAACCCATCAAGGGAACGCTGCTCCACGTGGACCTGCAGCGCATCGCGATGGACAAGAGGCTGACGGTCACGGTTCCTGTCGTGCTCAAAGGCGAGGCAGCGGGCGTGAAGACGGAGGGCGGCATCCTCGAGCAATTGCTGCGCGAAATCGAGGTTGAGTGTCTTCCGGCGGATATTCCGAAGTCCATCGAAGTGGACATCAGCCACCTGGTGTTCGGCGTCGAAGTGCGGGTGAAAGATCTGCCGCACAGCGAGAAGGTGAAGTTCCTGACCGACGAGAACCAGATGATCGCGCACATCACCACGGTGAAGGAAGAAGTGGTTGCGGCTCCCGAGGTGGTGGCGGAGGAGGCGGCAGCTCCGGCTGAACCCGAGGTCATCAAGAAGGGCAAGCAGGAAGTGGAGGGTGAAGGCGAGGCCGAGGGCGATGCCAAGGCCAAGGCCAAGCCCGAGAAGGCCGAAAAGCCTGAGAAGAAAGAGAAGAAATAGCGCTTGTCAAAGCGAAGCGATCAGCTTCTAGCGAAGAGCCAAAAGCTGAGAGCTGAGAGCTGAGAGCTGAAAGCTAACTTGCGTGAAACTGATCGTCGGTTTGGGCAACCCAGGAATCGAGTACCAGTTCACGCCGCACAATCTCGGGTTCTTGACGATCGACCGGATGGCCAACAACCTCGGGATCGAAATCAGGAATCGCCAGTGCCGCGCGCTGACTGCGCGGGCGACGGTCGCCGGTGAGCCGGTGCTCTTGGCTAAGCCGGAAACCTACATGAACCTGAGTGGGCTTTCGGTGCGGGAACTGGTGGTGGAACATCAGGTCGATGTAACGCGCGACCTGATTGTGATTTACGACGAACTCTACTTGCCGCTGGGAACGATTCGCATCCGGCAGCGAGGCGGTTCGGCGGGGCATAACGGGATGGAGTCCATCCTCAGTTCCGGCACCCTCTGGACCCACGAGTTTTTGCGGATTCGGCTGGGGATTGCGCCTGACCACGAAGTCGCGGACAGCGCGCAGTATGTGCTGACGCCGTTCCGCAAGGCGCAGGAGAAAGTTGTGGATGAAATCCTCGACACGGCAGTGCAGGCGGTCGAGGTGATTTTGAAAGAAGGACCGGCGGCGGCGATGAACCGGTTCAATCGCAAGACGGAAGACGGTGGTCAGTGATCGGTGGTCAGTGGCCAGTCGCCGCAAATTCGCACGGGGATTGTAAGAATTTTGGGTAACTGGTCACCGGCCCCTGCCCACTGATTTTTGGAGATAACGAATGAATCGTAAATATGAATTGATGTTCATCGTCCGGCCCGACATGGTGGACGAGGATCTTAACAAACTGATTTCCACGCTCGAGTCTTCGGTGACCTCGGCGGGAGGCACGGCCAAGAGCGAGGTCTGGGGCAAACGCCGTCTCGCATACAGGGTAGGCAAGTTCAACGATGGCATCTTCGTGCTGATGATGATCGAAGCCACGGGCGCCATCGTGCACGAAGTCGAACGCCGCCTGCGCGTGACCGAGCCGGTGATCAAGTTCCTTACCGTGCGCACGGACGAAGAACTGAAGCGGCTCGACAAGATCAAGAAGATCCGCGACTCGAAAAAGAAAGCCAGCGCACAGCCGGCCGCAGCCGCCGCTCCCGTAACACCGGCGACGCCGGAAGCGGGGACGGAAACGCCGGCCTCGGCCCCGGTTTAGGTTGGGGCCGGATCTTGGTTGGGCGCGGTTTTCGTAGTTTCGCAACCGCCGACAAGAGCGGGGCAGAGCCCCGCCACCACACAATCGAACTCTTAGAAAGCAGGAGCACTATGGCAGAAGAGACAAAAGCACCGAGCGCGGGATCAAGCCACGGCGAAAGCCGTCCGGAGCGTAGCGGAGGCGATCGCCCCGAGCGCAGTGGGCCGCGCGGTCCCCGTCCCGGCGGAGGTCCCGGTGGTCCCCGCGAAGGCGGCCGCAAGTTCTTCCGGCGCAAGAAGGTTTGCAAGTTCTGCGTCGAGAAGATCGAAGCGGTCAATTATAAAGATGTGCGTCTGCTGGCGCAGTTCGTGGCGGAAAGCGGCAAAATCACTCCGCGACGCCTGACCGGTGTGTGCACGCCGCACCAGCGCCGTCTGTCGAGGGCCATCAAGCAGGCGCGCAATATCGCCCTGCTGCCGTTCGCGGGACGCGCGCAGTAAGTTTCACTAGAACAAGATCAAGGTTTCCCCTGTGAAACCCTGTGTCCTCTGTGGTGAGGACTTTTCTCAACCACAGAGGACACAGGGGTCCACAGGGGACAGCCAGCGAAACGGAGTCATTCATGGAAGTCATCCTGAAAGAAGACGTGCCCAAGCTGGGCAACCGCGGCGAGGTGGTAAAAGTCGCCGAGGGCTACGGGCGGAATTTTCTGCTGCCCAAGAAACTGGCGATTGAGGCTACCGTCGCCAATAAGACTGTAATCGAGCAGATGAAGGCCGCCGCTGTTCGCCGCTCCGCCAAGGAAAAGACGGAAGCCGAAGCGCTGGCCAAGCAGTTTGACGGGCTCGAGGTGAAGTTCCTGCGCAAGTCCGGCGAAGCCGATCAGTTGTTCGGATCGGTCACCGCTGGTGACATTGCCGAGGCGCTTGAGAAGAAGAGCTTCCACATCGATCGCCGGAAGATCCAGCTGCACGAGCCACTCAAGATCGTCGGCGAGTTCACGATCCCCATCAAGCTGCACAAGGACGTGACCACGCACCTGAAGGTCGTGGTCGACAAGGAAGCGGCTGCGGCAGAATAGTTTTTTGCAATGGAGGGACGGGCGTCCTCGCCCGTCCTGTCGGGCGTCCTCGCCCGGCGCTCCATCATCCGACATCCGCCCCGAAGAATTCCTCTACTTTTCTCAAGTCTGTTGTTTTGCTGTAAGGCGGAAGACTCTCCACAAACACGCGCCCGTACTGCTTCTTCAAAATCCGATTATCGAGCAGCGCCAGCAAACCGCGATCGTGCAGCGATCGAATCAGTCTCCCAAATCCCTGCTTCAGCGTAATGACCGCGCTCGGCACCTGGTACTCGAAGAAGGCGTTGCCGCCGCCGGCGTCGATGGCTTTCACCCGGGCCGCAACCACCGGATCGCTCGGGACGGCAAAGGGCAAGCGATCGATAATGACACAGCTCAACTGTTCGCCTTGCACGTCCACTCCTTGCCAGAACGAAGAGGTCCCAAACAACACGGCGTGGGGAGTGAGCCGGAACTCCTCAAGCAGCGCCGACTTCGGAGCATCGCCTTGCTTGAGCACCGGAAACTCCAACTGGCCAAGCAGCCGCTCATAAATGTCATTCATCTGCGCGTAGCTGGTGAAGAGCACAAACGCGCGCCCCCGCGTGATCTCGAGCAATCGGCGAATAACCCCGGCAGCCTCGCCCGCGAACTGCGGCGTGCGTGGATCGGGCAGATCGGGCGGGACGTAAAGCATCGCCTGGCTTTCGTAATCGAAGTGCGAGGCGACGATCAGTTCGCGCGCGTGATCAAGGCCGAGCCGCTGCCGTATGTATTCAAACCCGCTGCCGACGGCCAGTGTGGCTGAGGTGAGCACCGAAGTTTCCAGCTTCGACCACAGGCACTCGCGCAAAATCTGGCCGACTTCGATCGGAGTGGCCTGCAGAAAAATATTGGTGCGGCGCTTTCCCGCAGGGGCTAAAGCCTCTTTCTCAAACACGGACGTTGTGGCGTGGCTGAAGCCACGCCCTTTCAAAGCTGCGCCGGTCGAAGCGCCCGGTGCTCCGCGAAAGCTTCGCCGCTCGATCCAGAAGACCGTGTTGGGATCCTCGTTTTCCATCACGAAGCGCAGTTGCACCAGCAATTGCTGCGCCCGGCGTACAAGCGTGAAGACTTCTTCCGGTTTTTGTGGAAGTTGTTCCAGTTCCGCGCCCAGCCGGTACAGCGCTTGATTGAGGGCGAGAAATTCTTCCCCGTTTTCCTCCAGAAATTCGCGGCGAGAGTCGAAGGCAAACCGCCCTTCGTTCGCCGGCAGCAGCGAAAAAAATAACTGCGAGCGCTCCCGCAGCGACTGGATCGCTCCCGACATCTGCGGCGTGTAGAGATGCTCGCGCTGCAATAGGTGCTCGACGTCGCGCGTCAACTCATCCATCCGAAGGTTGCTGACCGAAATTCCAAAGTAGTTGCCCGCGACTTCTTCCAGTTCGTGCGCTTCGTCGAAGATCACCGCACCGCAGTCGGGAAGCACGCCGGCGTCGGGCGCGCCCTCGGCTTCGAGTTTGATGGAAAGGTCGGCGAAGAACAGGTGATGGTTGACGATGATGATGTCGCTCTCCGCCCCGCGCCTTCGCATCTCCGTGATGAAGCAGCGTTCCCATTCCTTGCATTTCTGGCCGAGACAGGTATCGGCTCGCGCGTCGAGCTTGTGCCAGAGGGCGCTGGCCTCGGGAAGTTCGGCGAGTTCGGCGCGATCGCCGGTCTGCGTCGTTTTCTCCCAGGCGGCGATGGCGCGGTAGTGCTCGATCTCTTCCAGTCCGCTGAGTACGGGCTGGTCGGTGAGGTCAAAAAGCTTCTTGCGGCAAAGATAGTTGTTGCGCCCCTTCATGTAGCAGACGCTCAGTTTTCGGTCCCCGTCGGGAAACAGCGCCCGCTCCAGCGCGGGGACGTCTTTGAAGAAAAGCTGCTCCTGCAGATTCTTCGTGCCGGTCGAGATGATGACGCGTTTGCCCGAGCGGATCACCGGCAGGAGATAGGCCAGCGTTTTGCCGGTGCCCGTGCCGGCCTCGACTATCAGGTGCCTCTTTTCTTCGAGCGCCTCTTCCACTGCCTGCGCCATCTGCAACTGGCCCCGCCGAAATTCGTAGGCAGGGTGCGTTTTCGAGAGCAAGCCCCCCGGCGCGAAGAACTGGTACAGCGAGGATCCCGCAGAGCGATTTTCTGGAGGGGACACGGGATGGGATGAGGGAGGCACGGAGTCTCTATAATAGCTAACCAGTCGCCAGTTGCCAGTTACCGGTAGTTCAATCAAAAGCTGGGACGGGGTAAAGCCCCGTCACCACACGAGCATTCAACTCTCACATGCCATCATCGACTTTGATTGCGAGAAATCTTTGAGCAAAAAGAAGCTCGCCCCACTCGTTGCCATCGTCGGGCGCCCCAACGTCGGCAAATCGACGCTCTTCAACCGGCTCAATGGATCGCGGCGCGCCATCGTCGGAGACGAGCCCGGCATCACTCGCGACCGCCTCTATGGCGAGGCCGAATGGCGCGGGCGCGAGTTCCGCGTGGTGGATACTGGCGGCATCGTTCCCGACGACAAGGACTTCATACCGTCGGAAATTTTCCGTCAGGCCAAGGTCGCGTTCGAAGAAGCGGCGGCCATTGTTATGGTCGTCGACGCCCGCACCGAGATCGCAGGGCCCGATCGCGAGTTGGCTCGACTTTTGGCGCGCACTGGCAAGCCGCTCTTTCTCGCCGTTAACAAGATGGACACCGACAAGCAGGATTCGTTGCTCGGTGAATTTCATTCGCTTGGAATGCGGAATGTGTTTCCGGTTTCGTCCGAGCATGGACGGGGCATCGACGATCTGCTGGACGCTGTCTTACTGGTGCTGCCCGCCGCCCCAAAGGCAACCACAGAGGGCACTGAGGTCACGGGGGAAAGCACAGAGGAAGGCTCACCAACTCCCGAGGAGCCGCATGAAATCAAGGTCGCGATCATCGGGCACCCGAACGTCGGAAAATCTACTCTGCTGAATCAACTCACGGGAACATCGCGGGCCATCGTCTCGCCCGTTGCGGGCACTACGCGAGATTCCATCGACCAAGTCATCCAGTACAAAGGCCGCAAGATTCGCTTCATAGATACCGCGGGCATCCGCCGCAAAGGCAAGACACGGCTGATGGCCGAGAAACTTTCGGTGGTCATGGCGCGTAAGAACATCGAAGACGCCGACATCGTGCTCTTCATGGTGGACGCTACCGAAGGCGCGAGCGGGCTCGACGCCAATATTGCAGGTTATGCCCACGAGAGCGGACGCTCAGTGATTATCCTGGTCAATAAGTGGGACTTGGTGGCGAGCGGCGAGAAGCGCGCCGTCAGCCAGTCTCGAACCGCTCGCATACAGGATGCCAAGCGTCCGCAAGACCGCGCCCTTTACGAAGAGCGCTTGCGCTACGGACTTAAGTTTCTGGCCTACGCTCCGGTGCTATTTCTTTCCGCGCACACCGGCAAGGGAGTGGAAAAAATTCTTCCGCTGATCGAAAAGGTGGCCGCCGAGCGCCGCAAGCGCATTACGACCGGCGAGATGAACCGCTTCCTCCGGACGGTTGACTTTGACCGTGCCTCCGTTCCAGTAAGCAAGCGCGTGAAAATCTACTACATGACGCAGGCCGGAGTGGCGCCGCCGACGTTCGTGCTCTTCACCGACCGCGCCGTAAAGCTGCACTTTTCCTATCAGCGGTTTCTTGAAAACCAGATTCGCGCTGCGTTTGGCTTCATGGGCTCACCTATCTGGATTAAGAACCGGGCGCGGGACTAGAAGGCGTCGAGAATGCCATTGGAATTTTCCTCTCCGGCACGCGCGTGTCTGAATGCTTAGACAGCGGAGAGGTGCGGCAGGTTCACGGCGGATCCTAGCGATTCACGGTCATGATGGTGGCGAGCATGGTGGCGATAAGTTTCTCCTCGACTCCGCGAACCGCGAAGGCGTCGGCGGCACAGACGGTAACGTTTCGCCCGGCGCGCTTTACGTGCGCTCGCGCCAGGAAACGATCGCCCACCGCGGGGGCCAGTAAGTTGACTTTGAATTCGATGGTGAGGACATCCGTTCCTTCCGGCGCCACACTCAGTGCGGCATAGCCGGAGGCCGAGTCCAGCACACTGGTGATGCCCCCGGCGTGAATGAAGCCATGCTGCTGCGTGAGTTCCGAGCGAAACGGGAACCCGATTTCGACCGAGCCCGGCTTCACTGAAACCAGCTCAGCTCCCAGAGTTTTCATGAACAGCTGCCGCGCAAAGTTGGCGCGGATTCGTTCGCTTGCGTCCTCCGGCATCAATCTTCCTCCGGTAGATCGTGCTCCGGTAGATCGTGCTCCGGTAAATTGTGCTCCAAACTTGCGGACTGTTCCCTGCAGCGCACGGACATGGTAGCAAATCTCTTCTAGCCGATGGGCTCCGCCGACGGCGGCAGCGGAGGCGCTTCGAACGGCGGCGGAGACTCCGGAACTGGAGGCAACTCCGGAGCAGGAGGCGCAGGCGCCGGATGCAGCAGCGCGTCAAGATTCGGATATCGAGCAGCAAGAAAATGCAGCGCGTACGCAGGGAAGAAAACAGTGGCCGGCACGCTCACCAGAGCGATCAGGTACATCAGGAGGAGCAACAACAAGGTTCCGAAGATTATCGCGAGACTGACGGTCGTCACGTTCCATCCCATCCCCGCGGCTCTGCCCGCCAGCACGGCAACCACAGCAGGGACCACGACGAACAGTATCGGGATGATCGCGATGATGCCGAACAAGATCGCCGCCGCGATGGAAAGCACCAGCTTGAGCAGCAGGTAAACGGCGTATCGTCCCTTCTCGGGCCCGATCATGCCCAGTAAACGGTGCCAGCCGTCGGCAAAATCGAGATCCTCGAGCGCCATAATCGGCACCAAAAAGTCTCTCGCCAGCACCTGAACCACTGCGGCGGCGAGCACGAACACTCCACACAGGCCCAGCAGCAGAATCACGCCGACTATCAACCGCCCGATGTGTTGCCGCAGATCTGTCGCCCAGCCCGCAGCCAGAGCCAGAGCGAGCGGCACGCCAACCAGAACCAGGAGAAACAGCCAAGATGCAATCTGGAACACAATCTGCCACAGAAAGAATCGGCCGCCAGCGCGACGCCACTTTCCCCATCCCTCGCCGATCGAACATTCCCTTCGCAGAACCGAGTCGAACAGGATGAACCGGAACACGCTGTTGATGTACAGGAAGACGAACCCCAACACGAATGCGGCGAAAATCCCCACCACGATTAATCCGATGAACGGCACAATGTGCTCGGAAATGTGCGCGTGATTGAGCGGGAGCAGCCAATGCGGCACCCTCGACTGCAGAAACTCGTTCTGACTCTTGTGTGGGATGCGCGGCCAATTGCGCCCGAAGTTTCCGAAATTGCATCCGCCGACATGCAGTTCCGCCGCCAGAATTCCAACCAGCGCCAGGCGAGACCATTGCCCGAAGCGGAAACGAGTAAAGAGTTGTTCCCGCGCGTGCTGCAAGGCGGGCTGGACGCAATCAACGGCAGAAACCGGCACGAGACGGACCTCACTCTGACATCAGCACCCTAAAGCCAATCTGCCTAAAAGACAATCGAGAAGTTGTAGAGCGGCTTTTAGCTTTTCGCTAAAGGCTAAGAGCCAACAGCTAACCCTCGTAATTGTCATCCCGTACGCAGCGCGGGGTCACCAGTTGGCGCGATGCACCGGCTGTACCATCTGTCGAACTCGCGCAATGCTTGTTCACACTGCTGACGGTGGCGCTGCTTCCGGTCGCGCACGCGAGTTTCTAGCGCAGGCAAGAGGTCGAAGGTGATATTCGCCGGCTGAAAAGTTTTGCTCTCTGCCTGCGTGATGTAGTGGACAAGCGAACCAAACGCCGTCGCTCGTGGCGGAGGCGCCGGTTCGCCGCCGGTTGCGATTGCGGCCGCATTCAGTCCCGCCATCAGGCCAGTGGCAATCGATTCGACGTAGCCTTCGACTCCGCAGATTTGCCCCGCGAAGAGCACACGGGGATGCGCCTTCATCTGTAGGGTCGGGTTCAGCAGCGCCGGCGCGTTGATGTAGGTGTTGCGGTGAATCTGTCCGTAGCGCAGAAACCGCGCGCCTTCCAATCCGGGGATCAAGCTCAGCACCCGCGCCTGTTCGCCAAATTTCAGGTGATTCTGGAATCCGACCAGATTGTAAGAATCGGCACGCAGATTTTCCTGCCGCAATTGCACGACTGCATATGGCATCCTGCCGGTGCGAGGGTCCTTGAGTCCGACCGGCTTCATCGGCCCGAAACGCAGCGTGTCGCGTCCGCGGCGGGCGATTTCTTCGATAGGCAGGCAGCTTTCGAAGTAGTTCAGCTTTTCCCAGTCTTTCTGCTCAACCGATTGCGCCGCGAGCAGTGCGTCGTAGAAACAGTCGTACTCGTCTTTCGACATCGGGCAATTAATATAGTCGGCCGATCCTTTGTCATAGCGAGCCGCCAGGTACACCTTGCTCATATCGATGGAATCGGCCTCGACAATGGGGCTGATGGAATCGTAGAAGTACAAGTGGCTGTTACCAGAGCTCGCTGCGCACAGCCGCATAATCTCCTGCGAGAGCGCGTTCGACGTCAGCGGGCCGGTTGCAATAACTGTGAGTTGAACGGCTTCGACTGCAGTGACTTCTTCGCGGCGAATCGTGATGAGCGGCTCGCGGGAAATCGCCTGCGTCACCTTGCGCGAAAATTCGGCGCGGTCCACAGCCAGAGCGTGTCCGGCGGGTACCGCGGTTTCCCGCGCGATCTCGAGCAGCAGAGAACCCGCGCGCCGCATCTCTTCCTTCAGCAGCCAGGGCGCAGTGTTCTCGCTGTCTGATTTCAGAGAATTGGAGCAGACCAGTTCCGCGAAGTCGTCCGTCTGGTGCGCAGGGGTCGTGCGCAAAGGCCGCATTTCGAATAATTCGACGGCGACGCCACGCCGCGCACACTGCCACGCCGCTTCGGATCCCGCGAGGCCAGCTCCGATGACACGTACTCGCATCAAGACTCTTTCTTGGCCGAATCTTTCTTCGCCGAATCTTTCTCCGCCAATTTCCGCAGACCGTCTCCCTCCAGAAGAGCGCTTCGCCACCCGTCCAGAAACTCGGCGCCCAGCGCCTCATACATTTCGATAGCGGGTTGATTCCAGTCCAACACCGCCCACTTAATGAAGCTGCGATTTTCCTGCTTGGCGGCACGGGCAACGCGGGCGAAAAGCGCTGTGCCGATTCCGCGCCCGCGAAAATCAGGACGGACAAAAAGGTCTTCCAGATATAATCCCGCGCCTCGCCATGTCGAATAGTAGTTAAAGGTGAGGGCAAAGCCCGCGGGCTGTCCCTGCCATTCGGCGATTAAAGCGCGAAACTGAGGATTCGCGCCGAAGCCGTCGCGCGCGATAGCTGCCTCTGTGTTCCGGACCTGGTCCGGCGCTTTTTCAAACTCGGCAAGTTCCCAGATCAGTCTTTTGAGCAGGGCGGCGTCGGCGATAGTGGCTGCACGAATTGTTAACATGAGGGAGTGAGTGAGAAAATTTCACTGGAATCTATTATAGAGGGGCATTTGGAGGAGGACACATGGCTCGGATTAGTCTGATCGAACCCGCGCAAGCCAGCCCGGAGGTTAAGGAAATCTACGATGGCAAGCTGAAAGGCAAGCCCGGCAGCATTCAGAAAGCGCTGGCGCACCGTCCCGCTATGCTCGGCAACTTTCTCGGATTCTATGCCAGCGTGGGACGTGCGCTCGACCGCAAGCTCTACGAGGCCGTGTATCTGCGCGTCTCACTGATCAACGGATGCCATTACTGCACGCAGCACCACATCCAGAGCGGCAAACGCGCCGGACTCACGCCGGAGCAAATGAAAGCTCTGAAGGAAGGCAACTACTCAGGATTTGGCGCGCCCGAGCAAGTCGCGCTCCGCTATGCGGAAAAGCTAACACGCACCCCGGACGGCGCCAGCGACGCCGACTTCGCAGAACTCAAGAAACATTTCTCCGAAGAGCAGATTGTCGACCTGCATATGCTGATTGGATTGGCGAACCTGACCAACCGCGTCACCGGCCCGCTGGCGTTGGAAGTGGAATTCCCGGAAGAAAAGATCTAGATCGAGGGGAATGGAACGACGGGGCGTCCCCGTCCGTCCCGGGCGCGCGCAGTTCGGCGGACGGGCGGGGCGCCCGTCGCTCCACCAGCTTAATTAGAGAATCACCCGCTCATCCCCCACGCGCCGCGTTACATGCTCGCGATCCAGATATTCCAGCAGCGGAATCGCGTACTTGCGGCTGACTCCTGTCATATCTTTGAAGCGGGCGACATCAATTTTCGGCGCGGTGGTTTTGAGCGCGGCGATCTTGTGGCGCAGATTCAGGAGCGCACTCTGGTGGAAGACAAGCTCCTCCGAGATCTTGATCAGAACTTTGTCGCGCAAGAGCAGGGTGACAATTTTCTGGGCGCGGATTTTATCTACCTTTAAACGTGCCAACACTTCTTTCAGCGACGGCACCTTTAATCCTGCCGCAGCAAATGCCTGCTCGATGATCTTCTTGGATTCAGCTTCTTCGTCTTTCATGACCACGCCGCGGCCGGGCAGGTGGACGAGTTCGCCCGCCGCTTCCAGTTTCTTTTCTTCCGCTAATTTTTCCAACATGCGGTAGAACACCTCCGGGCCCAGGTTGACCCGATCCCGCAGCTCTTCTTTGCTCATCCCTGCTACGAGAGGATTCGCGTCGTGAAATGTTTTGAGCGCCTGAAGTACATCTGTTTTCGCTTCCGCAAATGACGCGGGCGCAACCAGCACCTGATCGCACCACACCAATCCGACCGCGTCGGCCAGTTTGGTCGCTTCTTCCCTTCGAATATTCATTTCTCCGGGAACATCATTCAGGCGCAGGCCGATGGCTCCTCGCCGTGCGACGCGCGCTGCCAGCACTTGTTCCGGGGAACCATCGCGCATGGTCTTGAGAAACGCGGTCGTATCTTCTACGCGCTGCTTGCGAGTCGCAGGCGACGCGTCGAGCACCACGCCCCCGCCAATGGTTACTACCGGCGAAAACTGCCGCACGATGAAGCGATCGCCGGGCAGAAGCAGCATGGGTTCGGCCAATCTTAATTGCGCGTAAGCTTCTTCTCCCGGCTTCAACTGGTTCATCCCATACAGGCGCGCTTCCGCAATCATTTCCGTCGTGTAGGCATGAAAGTGCACGCGGGCGCCGTCTTTGAGCGGTTTTGCTGAGGGAAGAAGGGAAAGGAGCGCATCGACCCGCGAGGTGGAATGAAAAGTGTCCGCGGTTGCGAGCGTCATTCCGCGCGCCAGGTCGGCGGCGGAGAGTCCTGCAAGATTAAGGTTCAGTGCGGTGCGCTGCCCTGCGACTGCGGCTTCGGCCGGCGAGCTATGAACCTGTACGCCTCGAACTCGAACTCGCTCAGGCTTGCCGGCGGGAAACATTTCCAGTTCTTGTTCCTTGCGGATCGTCCCGGCAACGAGAGTGCCAGTCACGACTGGGCCGAAGCCTTTCATGGTGAACACACGATCGATGGGAAGCCGAGCCAGCGCCGCCGAATTTTTCGCCGCAACTTCAGACGCGACCTTCGCGAGCGCGGATTTCAACTCGTTCAGGCCCGCGCCCGTCAGCGAACTCACGGCGACGATCGGCGATTGGGCTGGATCGAGAAATGATCCGCGCACAAAAGTTTCCACTTCCAGTCGCACCACTGCGAGCGTCTCCGCATCCACGGCATCGGATTTCGTGAGCACAGTGATGCCGCGGCGGATCGCCAGCAGGCGGCAGATATCGAAGTGTTCGCGAGTCTGCGGCTTGATCCCTTCATCGGCGGCGATGACCAGCAGCACCAGGTCAATGCCGCCCACGCCGGCGAGCATGTTGCGAACGAAGCGCTCGTGACCGGGGACATCGACGAAGCCCAGCTGAATCCGGCTGCCATCGGGCGCGGGGAGTTCGAAGTGGGCAAACCCGATGTCAATCGTGATGCCGCGACGTTTTTCTTCTTCTAGACGGTCGGCATCGATGCCGGTCAGCGCTTTCACCAGCGCCGTCTTCCCGTGATCGATATGTCCGGCCGTGCCGACGATGACGGACTTCATCAGCGACAGTATAGACGGCTTAGCAAACAATTCTTATCGATGTCATTCACGAATTCGACATGCGAAAAGTTGATGGAGATGCGACAATAAAGATTCCCCGATGACCACCTCTGCGATTTCTGTCGTTACACCGGAGATGATCCGGGAGCACGGCCTCACTCCGGAAGAATTCGACAAAATCAAGGAACTGCTTGGCGGACGCGAGCCCACGCGCACCGAACTGGGCATTTTCAGCGTGATGTGGAGCGAGCACTGCTCCTATAAATCGTCGCGCGTTCACCTGAAGCGTTTGCCTACGCGCAGCAAACTGGTGGTGCAGGGGCCGGGAGAAAATGCCGGCATCGTTGACATTGGCGACGGCTGGGCTTGCGCCTTCAAAATCGAGTCGCACAATCATCCTTCGTTTATCGAGCCATTTCAGGGAGCGGCCACCGGCGTCGGCGGAATTCTGCGCGACATTTTCACCATGGGCGCGCGGCCGGTTGCGGTGATGGACTCACTGCGCTTCGGGCCGATTCAATCCGAGCGGCGTTCGGCTGGACGGCCGGGGGCGGCCATCCCTACGCAAGCCCAGCCCACGCAAGCGGAGATGCACAAGAATCACTCCGTCATGGAAGGCGTGGTTTCTGGCATCGCTTCTTACGGCAATTGTTTCGGCGTCCCGAACCTTGGCGGCGAGGTGAAGTTCGAGCCCTGCTACTCCGGCAATCCGCTGGTGAATGCGTTTGCTCTCGGCTTGGTTCGCCGCGACCAGATTTTTTACGGACGCGCATCGGGCGACGGCAATCCCGTAATTTATGTCGGCTCCAAAACTGGACGCGACGGCATCCACGGCGCCACCATGGCGAGCGAGGAGTTCAGCGAAGGCTCGGAAGCGAAGCGGCCCAACGTTCAAGTGGGAGATCCATTCCTCGAGAAACTGCTGCTCGAAGCCTGCCTGGAAGCCATGCAAACCGGCGCAATCGTCGGCATTCAAGATATGGGCGCCGCCGGGCTGACCTGCTCGACCTGCGAGATGGGCGGGCGTGGCGGCACCGGAATCGAAATCGAACTAGACCGCGTCCCGCAACGCGAAACCGGCATGACCCCGTACGAGATCATGCTCAGCGAGTCGCAAGAGCGCATGCTGCTGGTCGCGCAGCGGGGCCGCGAACCGGAAGTCTTCCGCATCTTCCAGAAGTGGGGACTGGATGCGGTGGAAGTCGGCCGGGTCACCTCTGACGCGAAGATGCGCGTGCTCGAACACGGCAAAGTCGTCGCCGAAATTCCGAATGCGGCCCTCACCGATGATGCGCCGGTGTACAAACGTCCGCTCGCGCGCTGGGAACCGCCGGTCGAGCGGGAGATGCCTGAGCATATCCGCCTCGCCCAAACCGGAGACTTCTCGGCCCAGCTCAAGCGTTTGCTCGCCAGCCCCAACATCTGCTCGAAACGCTGGGTCTGGCAGCAGTACGACCACATGGTGCAGACCAACACCGTCGAGGCGCCCGGAGCGGGCGATGCGGGCGTCATCCGCATCAAAGGCTCTAAGCGTGGACTGGCCATGGCGCTCGACGGCAACGGCCGCTGGTGCTATCTCGATCCTCGTCTTGGCGCCATGCACGCGGTCGCCGAAGCGGCGCGCAAAGTGACTTGCGCCGGAGCGACTCCGATCGGCGCCACCAACTGCCTCAACTTCGGCAATCCCGAGAAACCGCACATCATGTGGCAGTTTTCGCAGGTGATTGACGGCATCACCAAAGCTTGCGAGGAACTTGATACTCCGATTACCGGCGGCAATGTCAGCTTCTACAACGAAACTCTCGGCGAGGGAATTTATCCGACTCCGGTAATCGGAGTGGTGGGTCTTCTCGAAGACGTCCACAAAACCGCGAAAATGCACTTCGCGCCGGAAGGCAGAGAAAAGGGAAGAAAGATCATCCTGCTGCGCGCCAATGAAGCTGGCGACGCCGTCGATGCCGAGTTGGAGTTTGGGTCGTCCGAGTACGCAAAAGAGATTCTCGGAGCGGTGTGGGGCTATCCGCCGGACCTGGATCTGGAGAAGGAAGCCACGCTGCAACGCGCTCTGGTGGCCATAATCCAGGCAGGCCTGGTCGAGTCGGCTCACGACTGTGCCGATGGCGGGTTGGCTGTGGCGTTGGTGGAGTGCTCGCTGCCGGCCGGAGTAGGGCTGAGCGTCAGATTGCCCAAGCCGCAAGCGGCGCTTGAGTTGCCTGCTGTTCGCGGAAGACGCCAGCCGGGTCGTACTAAGCTGCGACCCAATCCACTTGCCGCGAATCCAACAAGTAGCGGAAGAGTACGGCGTCATCGCCGATGTGTTGGGCGAAACGGGGTCGGACAGGGTTGAGATCACAGTGGACGAGCAGCTCGTGATTTCGGCGAGCGTCGCCGAATTGCGGGAAGCGTATGAGGGCGCGCTGGAGAGCGCGCTGCGGGCGGAACCGAGCGTCGCCGCTGCGGACTGAGGGTGCCGGGCTTTGCCGGCTGGATGGGCGAGACGCCCGTCCCCACACGAGCTAGTTGAATTAAGTGCTAAGGGCTAAATGCTGACTTCTGACAAATTTCGTGATGAATGCGGCGTCGTCGCCATCCACGCCCACCCCGAGGCGGAGAAGCTCGCCTATCTTGGACTGCACGCCCTGCAGCATCGCGGACAGGAATCGGCGGGCATCGTCACCTCCGACGGCGAGCGCCTGCGCCAGCACAAGGCCATGGGCTTGGTCGCCGATATCTTCAGCCACGAAGTGCTGGCTTCTGTTCGCGGTGTTCTCGCCATCGGACACACGCGCTATTCGACCGCGGGCGATTCCGCCCTGCTGAACGCCCAGCCCATCATGGTGCAGTCCAATAAGGGCACGATCGCGATTGCTCATAATGGCAACCTGGTGAATGCGCAAGCGATTCGCGGCAAGCTGGAGGGCCAGGGCTCGATCTTCCAAACCAACAGCGACACGGAAGTGCTGGTGCACCTGATTGCGCTCTCCCGCGAGCACACCCTGCCGGATGCCATCGCCGACGCCCTGCGCCGCGTGGAAGGCGCGTTCTCGCTGGTCATGCTCAGCCGCGACCGTATCTTCGCCGCCCGCGATCCGCGCGGATTTCGCCCGCTGGCCATGGGCCGCATCCCGGCTTTGACCAGCGAGAAAAAAGACACGATCGTTTTTGCCTCCGAGACCTGCGCTTTTGATTTGCTCGGCGCCACCTACGAACGCGACGTTAAGCCGGGTGAACTGGTCATCGTTGGTCCCGAAGGCATCAGCTCGCGCTTTTACTCCCCGTCTCCGGCGCTGTCGAGCTGCATTTTCGAACATGTTTATTTTTCGCGTCCCGATAGTCTGGTGTTTGGCCGCTCGGTCGATCAAAGCCGCGACGCCATGGGACGCCAGCTTGCGCGCGAAGCTCCCGTGGACGCCGATATCGTCGTTCCCGTCCCCGATTCCGGCAATACCGCGGCCATCGGATACGCCGCCGAAAGTGGCATCCCGTTTCGCCTGGGCCTCATCCGCAACCACTACGTCGGACGTACTTTTATCGAGCCGCAGCAGTCGGTCCGCGACTTCGGCGTGAAGCTCAAGCTGAACGCGGTTCGCAGCCTGATCGAGGGCAAACGAGTGATTCTGGTGGACGACTCCATCGTGCGCGGCACCACCAGCAAGAAGATCGTGCGCATGATTCGTAACGCCGGCGCGAAGGAAGTCCACATGCGGATTTCCTGCCCGCCTACCATCTCGCCCTGTTTCTACGGAGTGGATACGCCGTCAAAGAAAGAACTCATCGCCGCCAACAAGTCCATCGACGAGATACGCACGTATATTGTCGCCGACTCGCTCGCCTATCTCTCGCTGGAAGGTCTGAAGAAAGCTTGCGCGGACGGCGACAAAACCACTTACTGTTCCGCCTGCTATACGGGAAAGTACCCCACCAAGGTGGACGTGGAAGAGATCCTGCCGGCGGGCGCCGCGCGATAGCTGGAGCTAGTTACAAAACCTCAAGGCCAACCAGGCAGTTTTGAGGAGGCACGAAATGAACCGGCGCGCAATTCTCGTTGCACTCATACTGGTCCCGCTCTTGTCACTGCAAGCCCAGCAAGCGCGATCCACCGACGAATGGAAGGACTTCGGATTTCTGTTTGGCGAGTGGACATGGGTCGGGGGAGGGAAGCCAGGACAGGGAAAGGGTATGTCCACCTTCCGGCCTGAAATGAATGGAACGGTGCTGGTCCGAAAAACCCACCTGGACTATCCGGCGACAAAGGAGCGGGCTGCTTTCGGCCATGACGATCTTATCTACTTGTACCACGATCCCGCGGACAAATCGTTGCGGGCCATTTTCTTTGACGACGAGGGGCACGTCATCCGCTACGCGGTAACGGTGGCGCCCGATGGCAACTCCATCGAGTTCTTGAGCGATGCAGCGCCCGGCGGCACGAGATGCCGCATGACCTACGCTCGAGTTGGCGCGGATTCCGTCACGGAAAAGTTCGAGATTGCCCCGCCGGGTAAGCCGAACGACTTCGCAACCTATGTAGAGTTTGTTGCAAACAGAGTCGGCAAGTAAGACTCGTCAAGAGCTTTGAATGTGCAAGGCACCTCCTCCGAGTGGTATTCTTTTCAGGCACGTGACCTCACGCCGGGCGCACTTTTTTGATGAAGAAGGCGTTTTCAATTTTCGGATCAAGGCCTCAGCTGGGTCCTTTTGAGCGGCAGTTGATGCAAGAGTTGTGGTTGCATGGCAGCGCCACGGTTCGCGAACTGCTTGCGGATGGCAAGATCCATCAGGCCTACACCACGGTGATGACGACCGTGGACCGTCTCTACAAGAAGGGCTTGCTCGACCGCGTCGCCGAAGGCAGGGCGTTCCGCTACACTCCGCGCCACGCACCCGAAGAACTGCAGCGGGCCACAGCGCTCGAGAGCATCCGGCAATTGCTGGGATCGGGCGACGCTTCGTCGCTGCCGCTCTCGTATCTGGTGGAGGCGCTCAGCACCCATGACGCGCAACTGCTGGATGAGCTGCAACTCCTGGTTGAACGCAAACGCCGCGAACTCCAGAGTCGCAAGACCAAGAGCGGGGAGCAACGCTGATGTTTGCGCTGCGCGGAATCGCCGTCTCGCTCGCGTTCTTCGTTCTGTCCTATTGTCTGTTCTCCGCGCTGGTGGCCGCCGTATGGCGCCAGCTGAAGTTGCTGCATGCGACGGAACAGACCCTGGCCGGTTTGCTCTTCGGGTTGCGCGTTCTCCCGCTAGTGGCTTCGGTTTTGATTACATTCGCTTTCGTCGTGCCGTCGTTTCAGTTGTTGGAACCCCGTTCGATTAACATTGATGAGGGCATCGGTGCGATACCGCTCGTGTTCGGCGTTTGCGCTCTCTTACTGATTGCCTGCGGCTGCTTCCGGGTGGTCACCGCCCAGACCAGGACTGCTCGCGTGGTGGCGCACTGGTTGGAAGGCGCGCATCCTCTGAATGTGGATGCCGCGGCCAGGAACGAAGCCCGGACCGTGACGTTCCGCTCCAGACCCGAGGCTCCGCCACTCACGCTGGTCGGTCTCCAGAAGCCTAGAGTGCTGATTTCAGAATCTACGGTTGCGCTTCTGAGCCGTGACGAACTGCACATCGCAATCAAGCACGAACTCGCGCACGTGCGGTCTCACGATAACTTAAAGAAGCTCGTCTTCCATTTTTGTCCGTTCCCCGGCATGGCCGGGCTGGAAAGCGCCTGGTCCCAAGCGGCGGAACTGGCCGCCGATGATGCGGCCGTTTCGAATTTGGACGACGCCATTGACCTGGCCGCGGCCCTGGTCAAGCTTTCCCGCCTGGTTCCCGTCGAAGCCGCTCCGATCTGCACCGTGGGCTTCGTCACCGGATCCATCAGCGCGCGCGTGGCGCGATTGCTTGCCTGGAATGAGGCCAGCAAAGCTCAACGGACCCGAATCCGCCCGTGGTGCGCCATTCCTCCCGTCCTGGTGGCGATGTCGTGCGTCTTTGCTACCTACGGGCCGGCTCTTGCGCTGACACATGAAGTTACGGAGTGGCTCGTCCGCTGACAGGCTGCGGGAAACTCCGGCTTCGTTTCCGGGCATCGCTTCAGCGATGCCGAATGCCCTTTGACGTCGAGAGCCCCTCCAGAGGCTGCCATTCGTGCTGCGCAGAATGTTTGTTCCTCTCGCCCATTTGATCCCACTATCGCTGGTAGTAGCTGGCGCGTCCCGCTAATCTCGGTGAACTAGTCTACTTCGCCGCGGAGGCCATCTTCTTCTCTTAGCAATGTTGAAGCACGTCAGCTCCTTGTTCACTGGATGGTTCTTTCATGCTTGCCAGGTTCCCACTCTCCGAAATGCGCAAATCGAGTTCGCTGATCTGCGCCGTTGCCCTGCTGATCTTCGTCTCCATCCCTTCGTTCCTGCGCGCGCAGAATTCAAACGGCGCGCTTCGAGGAGAGATCCAGGACGCAAGTGCGGCGCGAGTGGCGGGTGCTCGGGTCATCGTGCAGTCTACCGGGTCTTCCATCGCCCGCGAGACAACGGCAGATGACCGGGGAGAATTCCGCATTGAGGGCCTGCTGCCCGGCTCTTATCGCGTCACCGTAACCGCCAAGGGTTTTGCCGACGCCACGGCCGAAGTCGGTGTCGAAGTGAGTGTGGTGCGCGATATCGCCGTCACGCTCAAGCCGGAAAGCGGCCGCGAGACATTGAACGTGCAGGGGACTTCTTCCTCGATCACGACCCAGTCGATTGACACGGCGAGCGCTGTGCATCAGGGCGTGGTCGGCGCCCACGACCTCGAAACTCTTCCGCTCCCAGCGCGTAGCTTCGCGAACATTGCTTACCTCGTGCCCGGAACCGAGCCGGTCGAGCCTTCCGATCCCACCAAGGCGCGCATCACCGCCGTCTCCACCGGGGGAAGCTCGGGTTTGAACAACGAACTCTCCGTTGACGGCGCCGACAACTCCGACGACTGGATCGGCGGCTTCCTGCAAAATTTCTCGCCCGACGGCATTCAGGAATTCGCCGTCCGCACTTCGAATGAAGACGCTGACACCGGCTGGACCACGGCCGGGTCGGTCGTCATCACCACCAAGCACGGCACTAACGATTGGCACGGCGACGGGGCTTTCTACGAGCGTGCCGCAGCGCTCAACGCCCGCTTCCCGATTGAGAATCCTGCGCCCAATCCCAAGCAGCCGTTCTCCCGCCAGAACTATGTGGGCACTCTGGGTGGGCCGATCGCAACAAATAAAGTGTGGTTCTTTACTTCGTTTGAGAATGTCCACGAGAATGCCAGCATCGCTTACGACAACAATAGCCTCACTCAATTCAATGCGCTGGCGCAGTTGGCTCAGGGCGGCCTGATTACAGGCGTCCCCTCCATTGCCGTCCCATCCACAGTTCCCATTCCGTTCCGCGACTACATCGGCTCGGTGCGTTTTGACTGGGCCGAATCGCCGAAGTCGCAGTGGTTCCTGCGCACGTCGCAAGACAGCTATCTCACGCACAATGCCCTGGTGCAGCAGGGGACGCTCCCCTCCACCGGGCTGATCACGCACAACAACTACTGGAACACGGTGATCAGCAACACTTATACTTTCAGTCCGACGTGGCTCGGCAATCTGGTTCTCGGCGCGAGTCTGCTGCACCTTACACAGACGCGCAACTCGGACCTGGGCTTCGCGCTCGCGTTTCCCTTCAGCGCCACAGCGCTGACGATTTCAGGATTCGAAACCTTCGGCGACAACCAGTTCGCCACTCCCATCACTTTTTTCCCGGCCCTGCGCAATCAGGAAAAATATCAGTTTCGCTATGACCTGACCCACGTCGCCGGAAGCCACGCACTCAAGTTCGGAGTCGACTTTATTCACGAACCTGTGCTCGGCGGCGCGTTTGCTTCGACGGCGGAGACCCTCGCCAAGTACATCAACGACCCAACCTATTACGTACAGAACCCGGGCGTGTTCGGAACCTTCACGCCACAGTGCATCGACTTCACCACCTCGGACGGCTCAACTTGCACCTACACTCCCGCCGGCGACGGCAGCTTTTCGCAGAACGTTCAACGGCTCGCGTTCTACGCCGAGGACTCGTGGCGCGTCTCGCATCATCTGACAGTCAACTACGGCCTGCGTTATCAAACCACCTTTGGGCTCTTCGACGCTTCTGGACAAAGCCAGGCTGCCAATCCCAGCTTTGACCTTCTGCCATCATTGGGATATCCGGAGGCGGTTCCTCATGATGACCGCAAGCAGATCGCGCCTCGACTCGGAATTGCCTACTCGCCGGGTGACAGTGAAAAGACCGTGATTCGCGCCGGTTTTGGCCTCTATTACGACGATCTCGCGCAAAACGGGTGGGCCACTGCATTTGGGGCGTTGAACCGAAATTCCTCCGCGCCCCCGGCCCTCATCGATCCCAACTATAAGACGCCTTACGCCATTCATATCACGGGAGGAGTCCAGCATGCGTTTAATGAACACTGGTTGGTTAGCGCCGACTATACGCATGAGCAGGGGAACCATGGCTATCGCGCTTTTCCTTATCCGACTGCCAACGTCTTTGCGTCCGACAATCGCTCCAGTTACAACGCACTGATGTTGCACGCGCAGGGCAATATGCGCCGCTTCAGTCTGGTCGCGAACTACCAGCTCTCCAAGGCACAGACTTGGGGATGCCTACTCGGCGAACTCTTCGACTATGTGGATGGCGTGTGCCCAATACCGTATGGATATCCGAATGCCGGGAAGTTGGACGCTTTCGGCCCCGGCGACTACGGTCCCTCTGGCGAAGACGTTCGCCATCGCTTTGTGCTGGCGGGTACGGTGCATATTCCTGGCGGGTTTGAGTTGAGCACCATCAATCAGGTCGAGAGCGCGCGTCCCATCACGATCACGAACGCGAACAACACCGGCCGCATTTGGGTTCAATTCAACGGCGAGAACCAGATGTATACGGGGCTGGATATATTCCGAGGCACGCCTTACATTCAGTCAGACCTGCGCGTCACGCGCCCCGTCAAGATCGGCGAGCGCTGGCAGATCAATCCCTTCGTCGAGTTCTTCAACATCTTCAACCGCAACAATCCGGGCGCAAATTACGCAGTCAACGTCAGCCAGCTTCCAGTACCCCAGGACCAGATGCAGCCCAATGGAAACGGCCAGACCATCGTCAGCAATGTTTGTCCGGGTGGAAGCCCCAATACTTGCACGCTTGCAAACTCCGTGCCCCTAACCAGCCTGAAGCAGCTCGAAATACCCGAGGGCGCTCTGGGAGATTTCTTCGGCCCCGGCACAACGGTGGGAATTCCATTCGCGGCCCAGCTCGGCTTGCGAGTGACGTTCTAGCAGGCTGCGGAAAAATGGACTCCGCGACTTAGATTCTCTCCAGTCTTAGTGATTTTGTGATTCGGGAAGGGTTCTGGCTGCATCCGCTGGTGTCCCGCGGATTTATTTTCGGGCCTGCGAGCACAGTGCGACCTCGGCTTACGTCGCTTGAATCGCCAGATTCCTCATACGGACTAAGTTGTAGGCCGCGGCCGCGAAGGTGAAGACCCATCCCACCTTGAAGATTCCACGATGCCGAACTTTCCGCAACAGCGCGATCGTCTTCAGCCATCCGAAGCACTCTTCGATACGCTTCCTCTTCCTCTGACTGATGGCATATCCAGGGTGCTGCGTCGTGCGAGCATCAATCGCACTTCCACCGGGTCGCTCCAGATTTTGAGCCACGTGCGGCGTGACCTTGAGGTTGCGGCATTCGGCCACGAAATCTGCCGTGTCATAGGCCTTGTCGCCGCCCACGGTTACTTGTTTCGTGCCCGGAATCTGTTCCAGCATCACCAGCGCGGCATCGCGCTCCGCCGTTCCGTTGGCCTCGAACACCTGGCTGTTCACGATCAGTCCGTGGCGGTTCTCCACCAGCAGATTCCCGTTGTAACTCAGCTTCGCTTCTTTGCCCTTGCCTTTGCGTGCCATCTTCGCATCCGGGTCCGTCTTCGATTGATGCGTCTCGTTGGACCGCTTCTCCCCGTGGAAGTCCACTGTCGCATTGCCAGGATCGTCCGGCGGGACGGTGTTCTTCGCATCCTTGCGCTGATAACTCTTCACACTCGCCCACGCTTCCAGTAGCGTTCCATCCACCGTGAAGTGTTCGTCCGAGAGCAGACTCCGCTCGCGTGCCTGCTGGAGCACAGCTTGGAAGAAGGCTTCGGCAATGTCCCCATCGAGCAACCGCTCGCGGTTCTTGGTGAATACGGTCACATCCCAAATGGCGTCGTCCATGTTCAAGCCCACGAACCAACGGAACAGCAGGTTATAGTCGAGCTGTTCCATCAACAGCCGCTCGCTGCGCACCGAGTACAGCGCTTGCAGCAGGAGCGCTCGCAACAACTTCTCCGGCGCGATCGACGGCCGCCCGGTTTTCGCATACAGCTTGTGGAATCGTGGTTGCAGTTCTCTTAATGCCTCATCGGTCATGACACGAAGAGGACGCAAGGGGTGGTCTTGGGGCACTCGCTGCTCTGGGCTTACGTAGCTAAACACGTCCAACTGTTGCTCGTCTTTTCCGCGCATGCCTTCTTCTTATCAGGTTGTGCTGTGGAAACAAGAGAGTTTCGTGGTACTGCGTCCGCTTCACATCGAGTTTTTCCGCAACCTGCTAGGGAGTGGAGGGAAGGGTGTATCGCGAGCCTGCCCTGGGCGCAGTCGAAGGGGTCCGGTCGGGCGGGGACGCCCGGCTCTCCACGAGCAAAGTTTTGCTAGGGATTGGCTTTTCTCGCAATCGCCACCCGCGCGATCCCCTGCAGATCGTTTCTGATCTCAACCTCGTCCCAACTCAAGAGCAGACTCCGCACTCGATCGGCAATCGTCCCGCTGATCTCGAACACCAGCCATCCCCCCGGAGCGAGCGCCGCGCGTGCCTGCGGAATCATCCGTTCAATCACTTCCACCCCCGTCGGCCCCGCAAACACCGCATTCCGCGGCTCGAACTTGCGTACTTCGAGCTGCACCGAATCTTCTTCCGATTCGCCCACGTAGGGAGGATTCGAAACCACGATGTCAAATGAAGCCGCCGGCAGTCCACTGAGCAAGTCCGTCTCGTAAAACTCGATTCGCGAAGCAAGCTCGTGCCGTGCCGCATTAGCGCGAGCAACTTCCAGAGCTGCGGGAGAAATGTCCGTTGCGTGGATTTCCGCATATGGCAGTTCCTTTGCCAAAGCAAGTGCAATCGCTCCCGACCCGGTGCCCACATCGACGATACGCAACTGATGGAGGGTTGGGCGTCCCCGCCCGTCTGCCTTCGCCAACTCAAGCACCGCTTCCACCACATGCTCCGTTTCCGGACGAGGAATCAACACGGCCGGCGACACGATAAAATCGAGCCCCCAAAATTCCTGATGCCCCGTGATGTACTGCGCCGGAACGCCCGTTGCACGCCGAACGAGAACCTCGTCACAGCGAGCGAGATCCTCCGCCGTCAATTCCCGCTCAGGATGTGCATAGAGATATGCCCGGTCGCAATCAAGCGTGAACATGATGAGCAGTTCCGCGTTCATCCGCGGGGACGGAACTCGCGCAACCGTCAGAAATTCGACCGCTGCATCCAAAGCCTGGCGAAGTTGCACGTCTCTATTTCACCACAGCTCCACCGGAAAGGCCGATGTGAAAACCGGCGTCTGCTTTTAGGCGGGCTTGCAACCCACGAAGATATTTCACCAACCGTTCATACAGGCTCAACATTACGTTCACATGCCTCTGTTCCGATGGACTGCGAAACATCATCTCGCCGGATCGCCACCCCCACTAGCGTCACCGGGTAACACCGGCGAAAACCGCATGAGCACAAAGCTTTCGATCACAAGCATCCGAAAGGAAAAATATGAACACCAGAGAATGGGTGAAGGCCAGTTGGGCTTCCCTGATGATCGCCGCGTTGATGCTGCAGCCACTCCCCACGCTGGCCGAAAGCCCAAAGAGTAACGGGGCTGCCGACCAGAAAACACTTGTCGAAATCGCACCGAGATCAAGCGTTCTAGTCGCCCGCTACACGCGTAGCCTGGAGAGCGAGCCGAGTCTCACTCACGCTCAGAAACTCACTCTGCTCCAAAAGAACATCAAATATGTGTTCGTTCTCTTCCAGGAGAACCGATCCTTTGACTTCCACTTCGGCACCTACCCTGGGGCTCGGGGACTATTCTCTCAGCCCGCCGCCAAGACGCCGGGCTTTGTCCAGCCGATCGTTCTGACGGACGGCTCGGTGGGCACCATCTCCCCGTTCCTGATTCCTCAGTCGATCACCGACATCAATGGCGCCACAGTGCTCCTCTATCCGGAGGACACGGACTCGGTGAATCACGGTCACACCGCCATAGATGCCAAGCTGGATCTGAATGCCAGCAACGTCGCCCAGAATGATCGCTATGCGTTCACCGAGGAAGGCCTGTCTGGGACGCTGAGCTCCGATGGAAAAACATATACCGGGCCGGCGCCGACCGAGGCGCAGGTGCAGAAGGGCGAACTGGTCGTCAGTCATGTGGACTGCACTACCGTTCCATTTCTCTGGCAGTATGCGGATCACTTTACGCTTTTCGATAACTTCTTTGACACCGTGATCGGGCCTTCGACGCCAAACGCCATCGCCATGATCGCTGGCCAGTCGGGGATGACGCAGTGGGTCAAGCATCCGGGGTTGGGTCTCAACATCAACACCACAAACGCGCAGCTACCCGTTGTCGGCGATCCGCAACCGTTCTGGGGATCCGCTCTGGACCTTACCCCTCCGAGTGAAAAGCAGCCGGTTGACAATCCGGGCGGAGTGAGCTCGAACCCGGCCTCCAACCTGACGTTTGCCAGTTTGCCGCTCTCCTTCATGGGGAACCAGATTGAAAGCATCACGGCCAACGACCTGAACCCCGCCTTCGATCTTCTGGACATTCAAGCGGACATCCAGAAGATTGCCGGCAGCCTGAACGGGCCGGTGAACTGGGGCTGGTTCCAGGAAGGATACGATCACGAGCCGACCGATCCTACTGGTGTCATCACCAATTACGACTACATCGCCCATCACAATGGCCCGCAATACTTCGGTTATGAGTCCAACAACCCGGGCGAGACCAAGTCGCACCTCAAGGGCCTTGGCGATTTCTACACCGCCATCAGCAACAACGCGCTGCCGTCGCAAGGGGGTGTGTTCTATGTTCGCGGCGGGTATGGCAACCTCGATGGCCTGGTCCCTCGCTCACCCAGCCCGGCGGACAAGGCCGCTTTCCCCGGCAATGACGACCACCCGGGCTACTCCGACGCGCAGATCAGCGAAGCCCTTCTGGCGGACTCGATCAATGCGATCGCCAACAGTCCGTATTGGTCGCAGAGCGCCATCATCATCACCTACGATGAAAGCGATGGCCTCTACGATCACACGCAACCGGCAATTCGTTCC
Organism: uncultured Acidobacteriaceae bacterium; assembly: GCA_963779995.1. Lineage (GTDB taxonomy): Bacteria > Acidobacteriota > Terriglobia > Terriglobales > Acidobacteriaceae > Acidiflorens. The sequence goes on from CAVZZY010000014.1 coordinate 166,389, forward strand.
TGGGATCCCAGCGGAAACGCGCTCGATCAGGGACCACGTATTCCCGCGATCGTGATTTCGCCTTATAGCCTGGTCCACGCAATCTCCCATGAAGCGACCGAGCATGGCTCGATCATCAGATTCATTGACGAGCTTTTCAACCTGACTCCGCTGGCCGACCTTCCCGACGAAGCCGCGGCTCGCGCTCTAGGCAAGAAGACCTACGGCCAGAAGTACCTTGGACCCTCCGACGCCGGCGTTCCGGGCGTGGGCGATCTATTCACCGCGTTTGACAATGACCGCCTGACAGGAGCAACGCCACCATTGCCAGCCGGGTACGCGACCATTCCGGCCGCTTCGGTTGTGAGCCTGCCGCATTACGGTGGGCAGGGCTGCCGCATCCTGCAGATCACCCCGACCGACGTCACTGTAGGCGGAGTGATCGATCCGGCTCCACAGGACTTCAATCCTCGTCCCAGCACCAACCCGGGTACTCCGTACCAGGGCGGATGGCCGTCGAACTAGGGCTCTTCTCAACCACTTTACCCGGCGACCGGATTCTCTCCGGCCGCCGGATTTGTTACATGTGTGCTGGCGATTGATGTTTGGAGGGAACAGGAGCCGCATGATCAGAATTTCCGCAATTCTACTTTTTTCAATTGCATGCCTATGGATATGCTTGATGACCGGAGCAACCGCAACGGTCCACGCCGGGACCACACTCGATCGAATCAAAGCCGCTGGTTCACTCCCCTGCGGAATCAACATCGAAGAACCCGAATATTCCACTCAGGATGCGCATGGGAATCACTCCGTGTTCGACGCTGATATCTGCAAGGCCGTGGCCGTGGCCGTGCTCGGGTCCAACGCCAAATTCACCGTCGTGCCCTTCCGCGACGAGCAAGACGCCTTGACAGCCCTCAAATCCGGCCAGATCGCGCTTCTCGCCACCGGATCACCCAATTTTATTAACACGGCCAGCTTCAATACGACCAACGTCGGCTTCGGCTTCGCGCGGCCGATGTTCTATGACTACCAGGGCTTTCTTGTGAATAAGACCATGGGAATCAATTCCCCGCAGGATCTTGCCGGCAAGAAAATCTGTTATCTCGGAGGCACTGAGATCGAGACCCAGCTACAAAGTTACATGCAGCGTGAGAACATCAGGTGGCTGCCCTTTCCCTTCGAGGAAGAAGGCGAGATGGAAGCGGCCTTCGTCACCCGCAACTGCGCCGCCATCACTGCCGATGTCTCGCAATTAGCCTATGAGCGACTCGGCTTTAAGAGCATGGCAAAAAATTTTGAAATCCTGCCGGACGTCATCGCCAAAGACCCGTTGGCGCCGACCTACACCCTCGACGACCCGCAATGGGCCGCCATTGTCAACTGGACCGTCGAAGCTCTGATCCAAGCCGAGGAGAGCGGAATAACGCAGGCGAATCTGGCTGAGATAAAGACGAAGAAGAGCGACGACATTGGGATCCGGCGTCTGCTCGGCCTCCAGCGCGGCTACGGCCAATTGATCGGACTCGACGACGCTTGGGCTGCCCGAGTCATCGAAGCCGTGGGCAACTATGGCGAGATATACGAGCGCGACCTGGGCTCGGGGTCGGTGATGAAACTGCCCCGCGGTTTGAACAACCTCTGGACGCAAGGCGGGCTCATGTACGCACTGCCCATCCGCTAAGCTCGGTATCAGGGATCGCCTTTACCGCCGTGTGCTCTAGTGACGCCAGATTTTTTGGTCGTGGCGGGTGCTGTCGCTGGGAGACGCCGCAACCCCCGTCTCTACATTTGTGCTGGGTACGGTGACGGGCGATACGGTTGAGGCAATCGGAGTTGCTGCGACTGGTTCGGGTTTGGAGCCCACTTCGTCTCCTCGGAAGTAACGGTCTTTGTTTTTGGCGGCGCGCATTTCCGGCATGGCGATGTAGGGCTTCGAGTAGTCGTTATTGGCGTTCCAGAAAAGAAAGCCGATTCCACCTTTCTGTTTCGCTACTTCGGTCTGAACTTCAACATACAGGGGAGAGTACGTCTTGGTGCGCCAGGCAAAGGCTTGCAGCCAGGGGCGAATTACCACGCCGCTGTCTTTGGTGATGAGCTTGAAGCGGTCCATGGACTCGCCAATGAAATGCTCGGGCGCGTCGCCGGGATGCGCGATGCCGTCCATGCCGAAGAAGTGCGAGGGATAGATCATAGGCGAGAGCACGTCGCAGTGCTTGGCCATGGCCACGATGTCCTGCCCGGTGTGCGCAAGATCGACGGGACGCTGCCACGCCATGACTCCGAAGACGTCAAGCGAGAACAGAACGCCGGTGGGATGGATCACGGCATAGGCGCGCTGCAGGAAATCGGCGATCACTTCCGAGCGCTGCACGTCTTTTTTTGTTTTCGGGCGATCGCTTGGTGACGCGGCTGTTAGGGAATCGGGGCAAGCTCCCTCTCTACAATTGTGTTCGGGATGATCGGTCTGGTAGTTGAACTCGGCATCTTTCTGGTCGCCTTCGGCGGGGAAGCGCACGTAGTCGAACTGCACTTCATCGACCCCGGCCTGGGCTACGAACTTGGCGAGCGCGATGTCGTAGTCCTGCACCTTGAGGTTCGAGGGGTCGGTCCAGACGAGCTTGCCATTTTCGCGCCAGGGTTGGCCGGTGCTACGGGACTTCACGGCTAGTTCCGGGTGGCTCGTGACCAGATGCTCGTCGCGGAAGACGGCGATGCGGGCGATGGCGTGCATGTTTTCGGAATGCAGAAAATGGATGAACTTCGGCAGGTCGGAAATGTAGTGGCGCTGTCCGCTGGCCAGGGGGTGGTCGAAGGCAATGTTGACGATGCCGTCGCTATCCTTGATGTCGAAAACGACCGCATTGCCGCCAACCTCGCGCCAGTGGCGGATAATGCGCTCTCCATGGTCGCTGCCCGCCATTACCCCGGTCAGATAAATAGCGCGGACTTCGAAATCTCTTGCAACTCGGACCGATTTCTCTACAATAGCGGATTCGAGAATTCCGGGGATGACGATCTGCTCTCCGGATTTGAGGAAGACCCCCTGCCGGTTATGGTTGGCTGCGCGAATGGCTTCGGCCAGTTCGGATGAAGTGAGATATTTTGTCCGCCTCAGGTATTTGCGGGCGACAGACGTGATGCTGTCCCCGCGCTGGGCGATGTAAAGATCGGAGCCGGGCGGCGCGATAACGGGCGCCGGGAGTTCGGGCTTTTTGGTGGCGTCGGCTTTCGCCTGGACCAACTGCGCGGCGTGTGGATTTTGCGCTGCGGATGCGGTTGGAAAAAGAAGGCCGAAAATGGTCAATGCCACTCCGAGCAGGAAGGCAGCAAGGGTCGCAATCGAGAGCCTAGCCGTTGAAAGTCTTGCGACCGAAAGTCCAGTCGTTAAGCATCGGGACAAGGATATTCTCCAGAGAGGAAATCTGTTTCCATTGTCCGCTGGGGGTAACTTGGGCTGCCAGTTACGTCGGGCCAAGCTCGGTATTGCACAGCGGACATGGGCGCACGGTGGGTCAGGGCGCTTAGGGAAAGTTCCCGCAGACTGCAAACTATTGCTCTTGCAGGAGCTGTGGGTAACCAAGCCGACCTGGCGTGAAACCGGCTAGCCGCATCTAAGACGATGAGAAGTGGGGGATTACGGGGTTTTCGGCGGATGGCGAGCGGCTTGCACATAAGGGAGCGGGTACGGAAATGCGACCTTCCTCCCGGGTGACAAAAATGAGCACTTCGGCAGAAAACATACAGTTCCCGGAGAGGAAACAGGGGCCCGAAAAGATGAGAACGAACCTTGCAACCGTGCTGGATCCGAACCGCCGCAGCAACGACGCTCGTGACTTTGAGGGGGCCCTGCGCCGGAAGATTGTGGGCCAGGATCAGGCCATCGAGAAGGTCGCGGAAATCTATCAGATGTTTCTGGCCGGCCTGAATGCGCCGGGCCGTCCCGTGGGCAATCTGCTGTTCCTCGGTCCGACCGGTTCGGGCAAGACGCGGGTTGTGGAAGCGGTGGCCGAGTCTCTGTTCGGTGACGCGCGCGCCTGCATCAAGATCGATTGCGCCGAGTTCCAGCACTCGCACGAGATTGCCAAGCTGATCGGCTCGCCTCCGGGATACCTGGGGCACCGCGAGACCCATCCGCTGCTCACCCAGGAAGCGCTCAACCAGTGGCACACGGAAAAACTGAAGCTGTCGATTCTGCTGTTCGACGAAATCGAGAAGGCTTCCGATTCGCTGTGGCAACTGCTGCTCGGAATCCTGGACAAGGCGACGCTGACGCTGGGCGACAACCGGCGCGTGGACCTTTCGAGCTGCATCATCATCATGACCTCGAACCTGGGCGCCGTGGAAATGAATGGGTTGGTGGATGGCGGCTTGGGCTTCGCGCCGAAAGCGGTGCAGGTGGATAACTCGCTCGACGAAAAGATCAACCGCTCGGCAGTGGACGCGGCGCGGCGCAAGTTCGCCCCGGAGTTCATGAACCGCATCGACAAAGTCGTCGTGTTCAAGACGCTGCGCTCCGAGCACCTGCAGCAGATCCTGGAAATCGAACTGGGGATGGTGCAGCAACGGGTGCTGATGGCGGCCGGCGCGAACCAGTTCGTGTTCAACTGCACGCCGCAGGTGAAGAACTTCCTGCTCGCGGAGGGCACCGATCCGAAGTATGGCGCGCGGCACCTGAAGCGGGCGATTGAACGGCATCTGGTGTTTCCGCTGGCGAACCTGGTGGCGACGGGACAGGTGAAGCTGGGAGATTTCATCCGCGTCGATCTGCTGGGCGAGAACAAGCTCACGTTTGTGAAAGAAGCGGAAGGCGCCATGGTGCCCGTGCTGCTCGAGCGCTACGGAGCGGCGGCGGCCATGCCGGTAGCCGCGGCAGCAAGAGCGGCGCGTCCGGTGGCACAGCGAAAAGAGTTTGGAGCCCAATCACAGAACGAGAATAAGTAAGTCAAGTTGCTGGTAGGTGGGGACACCGCGTTCGCGGTGTCCCTTTTTTGCTTTTGTGACCGGGATCACCGCGGATCCGGATGCTCCACTCCCACCACCCTCACTTTTCCATCAGGCAGTAGTTGCCCATCAGCCCGGCGGCGTCTGGTTTGGCTTGATCCCCTCGATACATCTCAACGTTCTTGCAATCGTATATCCCGTAGTTCTTGGGAAGTTCAACCATCAGGTAGCTGCCGCTCGCCAGCGCTTTGCAGCCGCCCATTCCCTGGTTGCACTGCAGTTCAAGGGATTTCGCGTCTTTTTCGACGTGAACAATCACCACTCCCGTTACAATCTCCGAGCTTTTCACCTTGACCAGCGTTCGCTCCTGCACCAACGCCTGTTGCGTAGCCAGCATGACGAAAGCCGCGGTCAATACGGCAAACAGAGAAACGGTCCTTTTCATAAGTGCCTCCCATAATGCAAAGGCTCTGCAAACTCTATCTATATTTTCCGCCCTGGGCCGGACCTCTGTCTGTGATCTCTGATCACCTATCTGTGACTTCGGTCACAGCCAGAGATATGGGAAAGCCAGGCCTTGCAAACCCCTGAATCCATTCCTGGGACGTCTAACGGGGGAAGCCGCATGGTAGGCTTTTGCGGTGCCTCTGGAGACGCTAGGGTGATTGGCCGGGTCTTTAAAGCATTTCAATATCGCGATTTCCGCCTGATGTGGTTTGGCGCCTGCACCTCCAGCATCGGCACCTGGATGCAAATCGTGGCGCAGGGCTGGCTGATTTACCGGCTCAGCCACTCCGCGTTCTTGCTGGCGCTCGATCAGTTTCTCGGCGGCATTCCCATCTTTCTGTTCTCTCTGATCGGCGGCGTGGTGGCCGATCGCGTGGAGCGCCGGAAGATTCTGCTCGGCTCCCAGTATGTGCAGATGGCGAGCGCCGGGCTGCTCACCATTCTGGTGGCGACCGGTCTGGTACACGTCTGGCACATCCTCTGCCTTTCGTTCGTTTCCGGATTCGCTCAGGCCTTCGGCGGTCCGGCTTACCAGGCGCTGATTCCCACGCTGGTCGAGAAAGAAGACATGCCGAACGCCATCGCACTGAATTCGATCCAGTTCAACGTGGCGGTCATGGTCGGGCCGGCGCTCGCCGGACAGGCCTTAGGGAGGCTGGGAGAAAAGTGGTGCTTCGGGCTGAACGCGCTCTCCTTTCTGGCGCCCATCGTGTCGCTGTCGATGATTCGCGCCCGTTTCCTGCCGCTGAAGGCCACGGAGTCGATGTTCACCAGCCTGAAGCAGGGCATTCAGTTCGTTCGCAAGCAGAGTTCGATGGAAGCGCTGATTTTGCTGGCTTTCTGCATGACCTTTTTGAGCATGCCCATGCGGACCTACTTTCCCGTATTCGTGAAAGACATCTTCCATCGCGGTCCGGAAACCTACGGCAATCTCCTCGCGCTCATGGGGCTCGGTTCGATTTGCGGCTCGTTGAGTATCGCGAGCGCGGGCAACATAAGGAAAAAAGGACTGGTTGCTCTCGGCGCGCTTGCCTGCCTGGGCGTGGGGATTTCCGGGTTTGCCCTTTCCAAGTCGCTGCCGCTAAGCCAGACCTTCCTGGTGCTGGTGGGCGCATCCATGATGGCGGTCTTTGCCACGGTGAATTCGCTGGTGCAGTTGATTACCACCAACGAGATGCGCGGGCGCGTGATGAGCGTCTACAATTTCGCATTTCGCGGCGGCATGCCGATGGGCAATCTGTTGTCGGGATGGCTCGTTCCCGTGTTTACCGCGCCGGTGGTACTCAGCCTGAACGGATTCCTGCTTATCCTGCTAGCCCTCTACTTCCTTTTGATCCAAAGGCGGCTGGCTGCGCTTTGAGGACAGTTCGTGTAGGGACGCCCATCCTCGGCCGTCCAAGCCGAGCGCAGCCACGGCAGCTGGCAGTGCCCGCGGCAACTCTGGATTCGCTGTTTTGCCACGGTGGTTCACCGGCCTTCTTGTGCCACAGGCGTTGACTGGAACGCGACTTCCCTCCAGTCGCCTCCCTGCTTCACATACACGAAAGTTGCGCGATAATCGCCCCTGATCGGCTTGCCATCGGCGACCAGCTTGACTGAAGCCATGGAGTTCACGACAGCGGTGTTCCCGTAGGTGTTTACCTTCACGTCGCGTTCGTCAATGGAGTCGTACTTGATGACGCCGGACTTGAGATCCTGAACTGCCTCCGCCTTCGTCATCAACCTCCCATCGCCGCCAATTCCGAAGTAGCCCGCGGCCAGGTGCTTCTCGAAAAAGCCGGCATCACCCTTTAACGCCGCCTCCCGGCCTTGATCGTGCAAATTCCTGATCTGTTGTTCGACATCTCTTTGGGCGCTAAGTTCCACGAGAGTGACGCCGTGGCCCGAAGTCTGCCCAACTTCCTTGGTGTCGGCGGGTGGGTTCTCGCCTTGGCCCCAAGCGGGCAGCGCGCCCACACAAAGCACCAAGGTTGCGATGAAAATGGAAATCGTCAAAGCTACTGACCTTTTCATGGTTGTCCTCCTTCTGCGAGAATAATATATCGTTATACGATATAATTGTCAATCGAAGTACAATATAATTGTCAATCGAGCCAGGGCACATGCGGACCTGGCATTCCCCGGGCGCCGTTAAGACCCCGGTTCATCCAACTGTCGCTGCGCGAATGGTCTTGAGACGATATACTTTGCCGCATGGAAAGGGCGCTTACCTTGGCTGACTACGCATCACTGGCGGAATTGCGTTATCAGATCCGCCGTTTTCTCCACTTCAGTGAACAAGCTTCCCGCATGGCTGGTCTTGAACCTCGCCAGCATCAGCTCATGCTTGCCGTGAAAGGGCTGCCCACAAATGTGCGCCCGCGGATCGGTGAGCTGGCCGAGCGGCTGCAGGTTCGGCATCACAGTGCGGTTGAGCTGGTAAACCGGCTCTCTGCCGGCGGCTTTATCCGGCGGCACCGCGGGGGGCAAGACGGCCGCGAAGTATTGCTTTCCTTGACGCCGAAGGGTGAAAAGGTGCTGCGGGATCTCTCCTTACACCATCGCGCAGAACTCCGCATGCGCGGCCCCGCTCTCATCGCGGCGCTGAGGCGTGTGATTCACACCAGCAAGAGAGGCAAAGGAGTTCCCGCTAGGGCAGCTTCGCGAGCCAGGGTAAAGACCTGAACCTGCCCAGGATGTCGATCTTGAAGTTCACTCTCGCCCATGACGCCGACTCATGGACCGACCCATGACCTTGCTGTCGTCAGGTCCGGCTCTCGTCAGCCTGCGACAAAAGAAATTCGAGGATTTCCTCGTTTGCCGCTTCGGTCTGGTCGGTAGTAAACAAGTGACTCGCGTGCTCGAGCAGGACGAGTTTTGCGCCTGGAATCCGCGCTGCGATCAACTCCCCGTTGCCCGGGGGGACCAGCGCATCCGACTTCCCATGGATGACCAGCGTCGGCGCCGTGATCTGAGCGATTCGGCTGTAGCACTCCCACGCCAGGATCGCGAGTAGTTGTGCCATGTAGCCTTCCAAAGAAGGCAGCCAGCGCTGGCGCACCCTGGTATCTTCGTCGATCTTCTCTCGCGGCGTGGCCGCATCATAGATGTAAGGAAGAACGGCTTCCCGCGCTTGCTCCAGAGTCATGCCGCGCGCCGCCAGTATGTCGATCACACCGCTGTACGCGCGCACGGCCGAAGGCCCGCCCGCTCCGGTGCAGCCCAGAATTAACGAACTTGTCCTCGCCGGATACTGCAGTGCGAATTCTTGCGCAATCATGCCGCCCATGGAAACGCCGAAAACGTGGGCCCGGGCAACACCGGCGGCATCGAGAACTGCGGCCGCGTCCGCTGCCATGCCCACAATCGAGTAAGGCCCGGGAGGAACGTCGCTCAGTCCCACCCCTCGATTGTCGAACGCAATCGTGCGGAAATGTTGCGCCAGCGCCGGTCGCGTGCGATACCACATGGCCGACGTATAGCCCAGGCCCATGATCAGCAGAACTGGTGCTCCCTGCCCCTGTTCGTCCCAATAGATCTTTGTCCCTTGATTCTCAACCAATGCCATCCGAGGCTCTCCCTTGGTCAGTTCGCCCGCTCGAACAACCCGGCAGCACCCTGCCCGCCGCCTACGCACATGGTGACCACTCCGTAGCGAACTTTGTTTTTGCGCCGTGTCATTTCGTTGGCCAGCGTTCCCACCAGTCGCGACCCGGTCATGCCGTAGGGGTGCCCAATCGAGATCGAACCACCGTTCACGTTCAATTTCTCCGGATCGATATCCAGGCGATCGCGGCAGTAGACCACCTGAACCGCAAATGCTTCATTGAGTTCCCAGAGATCGATGTCGCTGAATTTTACGCCCGTGCGCTCTAATAATTTCGGCACCGCGAAGACCGGCCCAATGCCCATTTCGTCGGAATCGCAACCGCTTATCTGGAAACCTCGAAACACCAGCTTGTAGGGAATGCCGAGCGCGTCCGCGCGCTGCCGCGACATTACCAGCGTGGCCGAAGCGCCGTCGGAAAGCTGCGAGGAATTTCCCGCCGTGACCGTGCCCTGACCGCTGGTCGGGTCGAAGTGCGGCTTCAACGCCAGCAGTCCCTCCAGCGTCGTGTCCGGACGATTGCATTCATCCTTGTCCGCGCACACCTCTTCCTTCGCGATCACTTCGCCCGTCTTCTTGTCCAAGGTCGCGCGCAGCGCGCGCAGGGGAGCGATTTCTCCCTGGAAAAAGCCTTCCCGCTGGGCGCGAGCCGTGCGCTGCTGGCTCAGGAGCGCGTACTCGTCTTGCGCTTGCCGGCTGATCTTGTAGCGCTTGGCCACCACCTCGGCCGTCTCCCCCATCACCATGTACACGCCCGGCATCTGCTCGAGTAGCCGGGGATTCGGATCGTAGTTGCGCGGAACCAGGCTGATGCTTTCCACGCCGCCGCCAATCAGCGCGTCGCTGCCGCCGCTCACGATCTGGTACGCGGCCAGCGCGATCGACTGCAGGCCGGAAGAGCAAAACCGGTTGATGGTGACGCCGCCCGTCGAAGTAGGCAGCCCGGCCAGCATGGCGGAAACTCTCGCGATGTTATGTCCCTGCGGGCCATGGGGCTGTCCGCAGCCCAAAATGACATCTTCGACTTCGCGTGGATCGAGCTGGGGTGTCTTGCGCAGCACATCTCGGATGCAGTGCGCTGCCAGATCCTCCGGACGCGTCAGGTTGAACGATCCGCGAAATGACTTGGCCAGAGCTGTGCGCGAACTGGCTACGATGACTGCTTCTCTCATGAGGTCTCCTATGTCTTCGTCATGCGCACAGCGAGTTTCTCTCGCGCCGGTCCTCGCGCCGGCCTTGTCCGCGCGGGCGCTGTCCCTGGGCTTTCCGAACCCTACGCGGCCGCAACCTGCTCCTTGTCGAACTCGGCAAACGTCTTGCCCTCTTCCGCCAGGCGCTGCAGAAGGGGAGCCGGCGCCCACAGTTCTCCGTGCTGTTTGTGGAATTCGCAGACGCGCTGGCAGACCTTTGGCAATCCCACCGTGTCGGCATGCCACATCGGCCCGCCCCGATAGGCGGGAAATCCATACCCGTTGAGATAGATAATGTCGATGTCGACTGCCCGCAGCGCGTATCCCTCTTCCAGAATCCGCGCTCCTTCATTCACCAGCGCATAGATACAACGATCGACGATCTCCGCGGTGGAAATCTGCCGCTGCGGGATGCCCGCGTCCGCATTCCACTTTCGCACCAAGGCGGGTAGTTCGGGATCCGCGCTGGCGCGCCGGTTTTCGTCGTACCGGTACCATCCCCTCACCGTTTTCTGGCCGTACCGGCCCATTTCGCAAAGACGATCCTCGGCGAACGGCTGGCGGATTCCCGGTTTTTCCAGGTGGCGGTACTCTTTGCGAATGCGCCAGCCCACGTCGAGACCGGCCAGGTCGCTCGTGGCCAGAGGGCCCATGGCCATGCCGAAGTCGACGAGCGCCTTGTCCACCGCCTCCACCTCCGCCCCTTCTTCGACCAGGAACTGCGCTTCCCGCCGGTACGAGTGAAACATGCGGTTGCCGACGAAGCCGCGGCAGTTTCCCACCAGCACCCCGATCTTGCCCAGCTTTTTGGAGAGTTGCATGCAGGTGGCTATCACTTCTTTGCTCGACTTCTTTCCGCGCACAATCTCGAGCAACCGCATTACGTTGGCCGGACTGAAGAAGTGTGTTCCAATCACCGCTTCCGGCCGCGACGTGGACGCGGCGATTTCATCGATATCGAGCGTCGAAGTGTTGCTCGCCAGAATCGCGCCCGGCCGGCAGGCGCGGTCCACCTCCGCGAACACCGTCTTCTTCAGCGCCATGTCTTCGAAAACCGCCTCGATCACCATGTCCACACCAGAGAACGAATGGTAGTCGAACACGGGTGTGATCAGCTGCAAGCGTTCGTCCACGAACGCCTGGGTGAATCGCCCACGCTGCACCGAACCGGCGTAGTTCTTCCGGATTTTTTCCATCCCCAGCTTGAGCGCCGCCTCGTCGACGTCCTTCAGCAACAGCGGAATGCCCGCGTTGGCAAACACCATCGCGATGCCTCCGCCCATCGTTCCGGAGCCGACGATCGCGACCCGCTTCACCGGAATCACCGGAATCTCTTTGGGAATGTCGGGAATCTTTGCCACCTCGCGCTCGCCAAAGAAAACATGGATGAGCGCCTTCGACTGATCGGAGAAAAGGCATTCAGTGAAAAGCTTCGCCTCCACTTGGCAGCCTTCCTCGAACGACAATTTGGTTCCAGCCTCCACCGCATCGATCGCCGCCAGTGGAGCTTTCAGCCCTCGTTGCTTCTTGCCTGCCGCATCGCGCGCTGCCGCAAAAATCGCCGCGTTCTCCGCAGCCGTTCCCAACTTCTCCGCGCGCGCGCGAGTTTTCGGCGCGGGCTTGCCGGCGATTTCGCGTGCGAAAGCCACTGCCCCGGCGAGCAGGTCTCCGTCGATCAACCGGTCAATCAGTCCAAGAGTGGCCGCTTCGCGCGCGGAAACCGGTTTGCCCCCGGCACACATTTCGACCGCCTTGGCGACACCCACCAGGCGCGGCAGGCGCTGCGTTCCACCGGCCCCGGGAATGAGACCCAGATTTACTTCCGCCTGACCCATCTGCGCCGTAGGCGACGCGACCCGGTAATGGCCGGCCATGGCCAGTTCCAGTCCGCCTCCTAACGCGGTTCCGTGAATCGCCATCACCACCGGCTTGCCGCTGTCCTCAATGCGAAGCAGCAGGGGAAGCAGGCTTCTACGCGGTCCGCCCGAGGTCATCTTGCCGAATTCCTTGATGTCCGCGCCGGCGACAAAAGTGCGGCCGCCGCCGATTACTACCGCTGCCTTAACCGCAGGGTCTCCGTTTATCTCGTCAATCGCCACCAGGATTCCCTCCGGCACGCCCGGACCAAGCGCGTTCACCGGTGGGTTGTCGATGGTAATGACCGCGACATCATTGTCCTTATTGATTCTCACGAGGTTATTCATAGGACTCTCCTGCAAAATTCGGATCAGAGGAACATTCATAAAGAATTGCTACCAGGCCGTCTGGCCTCCATCGACAACCAGCACGTGCCCCGTCACGTACGCCGAAGCGTCCGATGCCAGAAACACCGCTGCGCCTTTCAGATCATGATCGCCGCCAAAGCGGCCCAGCGGTATCTTCGCCAGCAGGGAATCTTTACGGTGCTCGATGATCCACTCCGACATATGCGTCGGAAACCATCCCGGGGCGATGGCATTCACCTGGATCTTGTGCGGCGCCCACTTGCATGCCAGATCCTTGGTGAATGCAATCACTCCGCCTTTGCTGGCGTGGTAGCCGATCGCCTGCAGTTCCGCCGACGTTCCACCCAAACCCGCCACCGATGCGATGTTGATGATCTTGCCCGACCCCTGCGCAACCATGGCCTTGCCCACCGCCTGACAAAACAGGAACGTGCCGGTCAAGTTGGTGGAAAGAACTTTGTCCCACTGCTCCAGCGTCATTTCTTCCACCGAAGCTCCCCACGACACGCCGGCGTTGTTGACCAGAACATCGATCCGGCCAAACTTCGCGAGCGTCTCCTCCACGACCTGCTGAATCGCCGCCTTGTCCTTGACATCGCATGCCAACGCCAAAGTCTGCACGCGAAGGCTGCGCAACGCTTCCGCCGCTTGCTCGCAGCGCTCCTTCTTGCGGGCGCAGAGCACCAGGTTCGCCCCCATCTCTGCCAGACCCTCGGCCATCTGCAGACCCAGTCCCATCGAGCCACCCGAAACAATGGCCACGCGTCCGGTCAGATCGAACAGTTGTTTGACGTTCACTCCGAGAGCGGCCTTTCCGCGGAGCAAGCTCCGCAAGAATGATGGCTAATATCATATTAGTTAGAGTCGCTAATGACGATACGCGAAAACAAGCCCTAGAAATTGGGAGTCAGAAAATGTGAGTCGGAAATTGTGAAACAGAAAATGCAGGGCAGAAAAGCTTGCGCTTTGCTTAACCCTGAATTTTTCCGGCATACAGCGCCATGCCCACCACGGCATCAATACCGAGCGCGTCGAGGCTGTCGATCTCGCGCTGTTCGGTGATGCCGCCGGCGACCACCAGGTGTCGTTCGGTGGCGCGCCGGATGGCGTGAACCGTCTCCATCGGAATTCCGCCCATCAAGCCTTCCGTATCGATGTGCGTATAGAGAAAGGTCTCGCAGAAAGGCTCCAGCTCGCGGATCATGTCGAAGGCAGTGACAGCAGTCTGCGTGCGCCAGCCGTCAATCGCAACCCGGCCTCCGCGGGAATCGAGAGCAAACATGAGCGCCGCCCTCGGGAGTTTGTCCGCCAGGGCGCGCGCATACTCCTGGTTGATCCGGCCTTCGGTCATCAACGCGGACCCGATGATCACCTTGCGCGCACCCAGGTTCAGAAGTTCCTGGGCAGTTCCGAGCGTGCGAATGCCGCCGCCCACCTGGCAAGGCAGGCGGCCGGCGATCTCCTTCACCAACGACCGGTTGTCGCCGGTGCCGATGGCTGCGTCGAGGTCGATGAGTTGGACCACGGGATACTTCGAAAAGCGCTCGATCCAGTAATCGAAATTGTCGAACTCCAGTTTCTTCTTTTCTCCCTGAACTAACTGCACGATTTTGCCGCTCATCAGGTCGATTGACGGAATCAGCATGGCCACCTCACCGGTACATTGGCAGCGCGCAGTTCAAGCTTTAATTGTCCGATGTTTTCGAGACCGAAATGAAAAATGGAAGCGGCCAAAGCCGCGTCCGCGCGCCCGCTCTGGAAGACTTCAATGAAATCGTGCGCCGAGCCCGCGCCGCCCGATGCGATCACGGGAATAGAAACTGCGTCGGCCACCAGTTGCGTCAACTCACAATCGAAACCAGCCTTGGTCCCGTCGCGGTCCATCGAAGTGAGCATGATTTCACCCGCGCCGCAAGCGGCTGCTTCCCGCGCCCATAAAATCGCGTCCCGGCCGGTGGGAATGCGCCCGCCGGCAACGAATACCTCGAAGCCTCCGAGACCTCCGTTTACGCGCTTGGCATCGATGGCCACCACCACCGCCTGCGAGCCAAAACGAGCTGCAATTTTTCCGATCAGTGTCGAGTCCTTCACCGCGGCCGAGTTGATCGCGATTTTGTCGGCGCCGGCCTCGAACACGGCCTCGGCGTCGTAAAGTTCACGAATTCCTCCGCCGACCGTGAACGGAATAAACAAACAACGCGCCGTGCGCGAAACTACGTCGAGCATGGTTCGCCGGTTATCGCTGGTGGCCGTAATATCGAGCAGGACGATTTCGTCGGCGCCATCGCGGGCGTGAGCGGCGGCACATTCCGCCGGATCGCCGGCGTCGCGCAGATTCACGAACTGCACCCCTTTCACGACCCGGCCGTCATCCATATCGAGACAGGCGATGATGCGTTTGGTCAGCACTTATACCTCACAGAAATTCTTCAGCATGAGCAACCCCACGGTCCACGATTTTTCCGGATGAAACTGCACGCCGAAAATATTCTCCTGTTCGACCACGGCGGAAAACTGCGTTCCGTATTCGGTCGCCGCCGTGGTAGCGGCAACCACCGGCGCTTGAAAAGAATGGGTGTAGTAGACAAAGGATTCAGGCGCGACGTTGCGCAGCAAGCGCGAACCTTCCCGCACCGCAAGCGAGTTCCATCCCACGTGCGGCGATTTTACCGAAGCAGGAAACGGCCGGCATCGGCCCGCAAAAATTCCCGCTCCCGCAAACTCGGGAGCCTCGTCGCTGCCCTCGAACAGCCACTGCATTCCCAGACAGATCCCCAGGAACGGCTTGCCCGCGCTCGCGCCTTGCAGCACGGCATCGCGCAAGCCCGTGTTGTCGAGCGCGCCCAACGCCGAGAAGTGCCCAACCCCGGGCAGCACGATCTTCTCCGCCGCCGCGACGGTTTCAGGCTGCGTGGTTAGAACAACGTTCGCGCCGAGATAGTCAAACGCTTTCTTCACCGAATTCAAATTGCCGGCGCCGTAATCCACGATCGCAATCGTCGGCGCTCTCATAGAAGAGCCAATCATAGAAGCCCCTTGGTGCTCGGCAGCATGCGTCGCAATCGGCGGTCGCGCGAGCACGCCACTCGAAGTGCGCGCGCAAAAGCCTTGAAGAGCGCTTCAATCTTGTGATGGCTGGAGCGCCCGTAAAGCACGCGCGCATGAACGTTGGCGCGCGCGCCGCGTGCGAAGCCCTCAAAGAAGTCGCACACCAGTTCCGTTTGCAGATCGCCGACCCGCGCCGCTCGAACCTTAGTCTCGACCACGGCTACCGCGCGGCCGCCAAAGTCCACTGCCGCCAATCCGAGAGTCTCGTCCATGGTCATCAGAAAATACCCGGCTCGCCAGATGCCGCGCCGGTCGCCAAGAGCGCGGTCGAACGCCTCACCCAACGCGATCCCCACATCTTCCACCGTGTGGTGCTGATCCACATCCAAATCGCCCCGAGCAGAGAGTTTCAAGTCGAACCCGCCGTGCCGCGTGAACAGTTCGAGCATATGGTCGAGAAAACGGATCCCGGTGGAGACTTCGTACTTTCCGCGGCCCTCAATGGTGAGGGCAATTTGAATTTCCGTTTCTGCGGTCTTGCGATGCAGTTTAGCTTTCCTCACGACTGCACCTCGTTTGTAAACGGCCTCCGCAACCCGGTTCTCAACCCAATTTGATTGATTACGTCGCGCATAGCAAGAATGAGGGTCTGCGTGTGTTCGTCGGTCCCCACGGTGAGGCGGACGCAGCCTTCGCATCCCGGGTCAAAGTGCCGGTCGCGCACCAGAATTCCGCGATCGCGCAGCGCGCGAACAAATTCCGCGTGGCCTATGCCGATGCGGACCAAAACAAAATTCGCGTGGCTCGGCCAGTAGTGCAGAGCGAGACTGCCAAGTTCCAGCTGTAATCTCTCGCGATTGCGCCGCACCTGCGCGACATAGCCGTTCACATATTCCTGATCGTGAATCGCCGCCGGCAGAATTGCAAGCGCGGCCACGTTGACGCTGTAGGGCGAGGCAACACGCCGAACCATCGCAATTTGCCGCGCGTCTCCCGCAAGGACGCCAATTCGCAGACCGGCAAGTCCGTAGGCCTTGGAAAAAGTGCGCGCCACGAAAAGATTCTCGATTTGTCGGGTGCGGTCAATGATCGTTTCTCCGTGAAATTCGAAATACGCTTCATCGACCAGCACGGCCGCCTGCGGCGCTGCTTGCGCGATCTGAGTAAGGACATTGCCTGCCACCGCGGCTCCGGTCGGATTGTTAGGGTTCGCCACGGCGATGAGCCGCGTCCGCGGGCTGATTTGAGCCAGCAGTTGCCGCGTGGGAAACGCAAAATTGTCGCCGGCAGGCACCTCGATAACGCGCGCGCCTTCGGCCAAAGCAAAGATCGCGTACATGGCGAAGGTGGGCACCACGATAAGTGCTTCGTCTCCAGGCTCGAGATACGTGGAACAAAGCAGATGAATCGCTTCGTCAACTCCGTTCGTGAGCAAGACCTGTGGCGCATCGAGTCCGAGAAAACGCGCGACCAGTTTCTCCACCGGCTCGCGCTCGGGATAACGCGCCAGGCAATCGGCATCGAGCGATCGCAGCCCCGCCAACACGCGCGGCGAACATCCGATTGTGCTCTCGTTGAAATCGAGGCGCAGCCCCGTGCGCCCAGCCAGCGGGGGCCGATAGGTGTGCAACTTCTTTACCGCATCGCGAGCTTCAAGCATGGGAGCACCTCATTCGGAATGCCTCCGCGTGTCCGGTCAATCCTTCGGCAGTTGCCAGCGTAATACCCGGCGGCCCGATCCCGCGGATTCCTGCACGGGACACCTGCTGGCAGCCAATGACGCGCACGAAATCAAGAACGCAGAGGCCGCCACGCACCCGAGCCATCGCCCCCGTGGGCAACACATGGTTCGGTCCGGAGACATAGTCTCCCGCGGCCTGAGGTGTGAACTCATCCAGGAAAACCGCACCCGCATGCTGAACTGCTGGCGCCAACGCCTCCGGAAGCGTGAGATGCTCGGGCGCGATGCGATTCGACGCTTCGACCGCCTGCTCAAGCGAAGCAACCAAAAGAATGGCGCCGCGCCGGGAGAGCGCTTCGGCTGCAATCGGATTTGCGCGCAAGCGCGAGCGCACCTCGTGCTGAACTTTTTTCGCCAACGCGCGTGAAGTCGTTATGAAGACGCACAGCGCGTCGGGATCATGCTCCGCCTGCGCCACCAAGTCGGATGCGATGCAAGCCGGATCGCCGTCTGCGCTGATGATAACTGCTTCGGTGGGACCAGCGAGAAATTCAATAGCGCAATCGAAAGCCACCAGTTTCTTGGCAGCGGTGACGTATCGGTTGCCCGGACCGACGATCTTGTCCACGCGCGGGATTTCTTCTGTCCCATAAGCCAAGGCAGCGATGGCCTGCGCTCCGCCGACGCGGTAGAACTCGCGCACCCCCAGGAATGCAGCCGCCCCCAGCGTTGCCTGCGCCGGGCGCGGAGACGCTACGCGAATCTGCCGGACCCCGGCAACCTGCGCGGGAATCGCCGTCATGAGCACGGTGGAAGGCAAAGGATAGCGCCCGCCCGGAACGTAGCATCCTACCGATTCCAGCGGGCGCACCAACTGGCCCACGCTCACGCCAGGCTGAATTTCGCGCCGCCACTCTTTAGCCCCGGCCGCCTGCCACTCCGCATAGCGACGGATATTGCCCGCAGCCCGCTTGATCGCGGCCTGCAATTCCGAATTAGTCTGCTCCCAAGCCTGGTGGAGCTCATCTTCAGAAACACGCAGCGGCTCGCCGTCGACCAATCCGTCCCAACGCGTGGCGTAGCGTCGTACGGCGCGATCGCCGTTGCGGCGGACGTCATTCACAATGTGCCGCACCGCCGGTTCGACCTCGGCCAGATCGGTCGCACAGCGCCCGGCCAGCGCCGTCACTAGACGAGCTTGCGCGGGGCCTTCGAGAATGCGCATGACGCCATCGCGCCTCGCCCTACTGCGTCTCGCCTTATTGCCCGCCGCCCGAGCCCGCATCACATCACCACCTTGTTCAGCGGATATTCGACGATGCCCTGAGCGTTGGCTTGCTTCAGCTTCGGAATCAGCGCCCAGGCGGCCTGCTCCTCAATCACCGTGTTCACCGCGACCCACTCGCCATCGGCCAGCGGCGCGACCGTTGGATTTTGCAGCGCGGGCAGAAGGCCGAGAACACCGGGCAAATCTGGTTTGCGCACGTTGAGCATCAGACCAACCCGCCCCAGTGCGGCGATAGCCCCACTCAGCATGACCGCCAGGTTCTCAATCTTTTGCCGCCGCGCGGGATCGGCCCAGGCGGCCGCGTTCGCGACCAGTTGCGTATTCGACTCCAGAACAGTCTCAAGAATTCGTAAATGATTGGCGCGCAGTGAACTTCCCGTCTCCGTCACCTCCACAATAGCGTCCGCCAGCAAAGGCGGCTTCACTTCGGTTGCGCCCCAGGAGAACTCGACGCGCACCTCAACCTTCCGCTTCGCGAAATAATTGCGCGTAAAACTGACCAGTTCGGTGGCGATGATTCGACCGGCAAGGTCTTCGAGTTTCTGGAAACTCGATTCCTCTGGGACGGCGAGCACCCATTTGACCGTGCCCATGCTTTGCTTGGCATAGATCAGGTCGCAGACTTTGACCACATCGAGGCCGCTTTCGAGCACCCAGTCCAGGCCAGTCAAGCCCGCATCCAGGGCCCCGTGTTCGACGTACCGCGCCATTTCCTGGGCACGAATCAGCATGCATTCGATCTCGGGATCATCCGTGGCGGCGAAATAAGAACGGGCGTTGGTGTACACGCGCAGTCCGGCGCGCGTGAACAGGCTCAGCGTCGCTTCCTGCAAACTTCCTTTGGGGATGCCCAGTCGCAATTTCATCGCTCCGCCCTCTCTTGCCTATCCGTCTCCTGTCCGACCAGCGCGCTCCCCAGAGGAAGCTCCTGCATAAAACATGAGCGTGTCCCGGTGTGGCAGACCTTGCCTTCGCCCAGCACATGGACGCGCAACAGCACCGTATCCCGGTCGCAGTCAGTCCAGGCGGCAACTACCTGCAGACGATTGCCGGAAGTTTCTCCCTTGGTCCACAGGGTCCGGCGGGTACGGCTGTAGAACGTCACGAATCCAGTGTGCAAGGTCATATCCAGCGCCTCCCGGTTCATGAAGCCCACCATCAGCAGCTCTCCGCTGCCCGCATCCTGAATGACGGCAGGCACCAGGCCCTGCATCTTGTCGAAATCGATCTCCATCGAACCCTCCTGATCTTGGCTAAAGAATCGCGATTTAAGAATCATGGTCCAAGAATCGTAGTTTAAGAATCGTGTGCCCGATTTTCAAAGCTCGCACAACAGCAAAAAGCCCGCTGGGCGAGGTCCGCGCCAGCGGGCTTGGATTCCTATAAGTGCTTTTGGTTATCCGATGTCCCCCGCCGACACGTTCGTCGCATGGTCTTGATGGCGATGGTGATGAGCCAGCGGAGTCATCGTAGGCACGATACTAGGGCAGTAGAGATATGGTTGTCAATCGGTTTCTACGATGGGTCTTGGGTGTAACCGTTCTCTTGAGGGCCAAAAACATGCCGGTGTACCGCACTCCGTCCCCTTGCTATCCTTAAACGAGGACTAAGGTTGCTGAGAGCTAAAAGCCAAGAGCCAAAAGCCAACAGCCGCCCTGTGTCAGCGAGTTATCACGCCCATGCAAATGGTGTTCGACGTTTTCGCGCAGATTTTCGGCACCCTCTGGGCGCACAAGCTGCGTTCGTTCCTCACCATGTTCGGCATCGCCTGGGGAGTCGGTTCCTTGCTCCTGCTGGTCGGCCTGGGGGAGGGCTTCCGAACCGGCAACCAGCGCAACCTCGCGGAGTACGGCGAAAACATCATGTGGCTCTACCCCGGCCGCGCTCCGGCCGTTGCGGGCAGCATGAACTCCGCCCGCCAGTACCGGCTCACGTACCAGGACTACGTCGACATCCGCAGGGAATCTCCGCACATTAAGGCCATCACTCCCGTCATCACCACGGACGACGTGCATTCCGTCAGCGAGTTCGCCAGCGCCAGCGGCCAACTCACTGGCACCGAACCGCAGTTCGATGGAATCCGCTTCCTCCCGCTGAAACTGGGACGCTGGCTCAACGACCTGGACGAAATTCAAAGACGCGACGTCGTCGTCCTCGGCGATGAGATGACGCGCAACCTTTTTCCGGGACGCCCCGCCGTCGGCTCCTTCATTCTGCTCAACGACCATCGCTTCGAAGTGATCGGCACTCTACTCCGTGTCGGCCGCGGTGACGATAATTCCACCAACATGCGCTGCTATATTCCATTCCAGGTCATGCGCAGCGATTTCCCGCTCAAGGGCGAAGAGGCCTACGACGCCATTTCTTTCCTCAACCTTCAGCCCCGCGTCGCCGACGAGCACCTGCTCGCGCGGGATGAGGCTCGCCGCGTCATCGCCCGCAATCACCACTTCGATTATCGGGATGAAGACGCCTTCGAAGGCATGGACACCGTCCAGCAGGCGCAAATGATGGGCACCATCTTCGATGCCATGAACGAATTCCTCGGCACCGTCGGCCTGGTCACCCTTGCGCTCGGGGCCATCGGCGTGATCAACATCATGCTCATCGCCGTTACCGAGCGCACGCGTGAAATAGGATTGCGCAAAGCTCTCGGCGCCACCAATCGCAGCATCATGCTGCAATTTTTCGTCGAAGGCGTTCTACTCACGCTGGTCAGCGGACTCATCGGCATGGCCCTGGCCGGCGGCTTCATGGCCCTGCTCGGCAATTACAACGGTCCCGGAGGCTTCGATCCGCCGCGGCTGGTTCCAAAAACCGCGATCCTCGCCATCGCCAGCCTGACGCTAGCGGGCGTCGCCGCCGGACTCTATCCCGCGCGTAAAGCCGCGCGCCTGCAGCCGGTCGAAGCCCTGAGGCAGGAGTAAGGAGAGATGATCCGCGATCTGCTCCAGGAGTCCTACGACGCCATGCGCCACAACCGGCGCCGCACCGCCCTCACCATGCTGGGCATGGCCTGGGGCATCGCCACCGTCGTCATGCTCCTCGCCTACGGCGACGGTTTCGGCCGTGCTTGCGCCAACATCTTTGCCAACTTCGGAACCAGGCTCTTCATCCTGGTTCCCGGCCGCTCCTCTATGCAGTCTGGTGGCGAGAAGGCAGGTGCGCAAACCCGCATCACCCTCGACGACGTCGACCTGCTCGCGACCAACATTCCGCAGATCACCCGCATCACGCCCGATTGCTTCAAGTCCGCGACCATACAATACGACACGCGCTCTTACACCATGAACGTCAACGGCGAATACCCCAACACCTTCGCCATCCGCGCTCTCACCCTGGCCCAGGGACGCTTCTACAACCCCCAGGATCAAACGCAACACGCGCGAGTCGCCGTCATCGGCTCCGAAACCAAGGAAAAACTTTTCTCCGGACGCAACGCCCTGGGCGAGCACCTCCGCATTGACGGCATCGGCTTTGAAGTCATCGGCGTTCTCAGCCCCAAGATGCAGGCCGTCGACGATAATATTAATCGCGTCGTCTACGTCCCCTTCACCACCATGAGCGACCTCAAGGACACCCACTACCTCGACTCCATCTGGTTCAATTACGAAACCAGCGACTATGAACGGATTGAGCAATCCGTGCGCTACATCATGGCCGCGCAGCATAAATTCAATCCCGCCGACCGCCGCGCCCTCCTGGTTTTTAATCTTATGGAGCAGGTCCACCATATCGAGATCCTCACCCTGGGCTTGAAGATCCTGCTCGCCTTCATCGGAACTCTCACGCTCGGCATCGGGGGCGTTGGCTTGATGAACATCATGCTCGTCTCCGTCACCCAGCGCACCCGCGAAATCGGCATCGAGAAAGCCCTGGGCGCACGCCGCAGCCACATTTTTCTCCAGTTTCTCGCCGAAGCGCTCGCCATCACCTTCATCGGCGGACTGCTCGGCATCATTCTCGCTTACGTGGTTTCTCTCACCGTCGGCCGGCTAACCCTCTACAGCGCCATGGCCAAACACGCCGAAGCCGGCGACATCCGCCTCATGATCAACCCCCTCACCCTGATCGTAGCCGTCCTCATCCTGACCGCCGTCGGCCTCATCAGCGGCATGGTCCCCGCCATCCGCGCCTCCCGCCTCGACCCCATCGAAGCCCTCCGCTACGAGTAGCAGCGAACTGCTGTGGCGCGAAACCGCCGTATGAGTTAGCCTGCTTGCGGGTTCAAAAAGGAAATTCCGACTCAATCTTCAAGGAGACTCGAAAAATGAAAAGCAAAAACATTGTCCTGGCATCTCTCGCCCTTCTGCTCTTGAGTGCGCTTGGCTGGGCAGCGCAGGACGTGGTCAGCGTCGTCCATGGCACCATTACCAAACTGGATTCGGCCACCAAGACGATGGTCGTCAAGGCCAAGGATGGCACCGAGCATTCCATCAAGTTTGTCGACAAGACCACGGTCCATGGTGTCAAAGCAGGCGCCCATGAAACCGAGATGGGCGGCAAAGACGCCTTTCACGGGCTCACCGAAGGCTCAGAAGTAGTGGCGCACTACACCGGCGCCGATAAGGTAGCAGTCGAGGTCGATAAAGTCGGCAAAGATGGTCTCAAGGCGGTGGACGGCACCATCACCGATATCGATCGCGGCGCCAAGACCATGGCAGTCAAAACCGCCGACGGTACGGAGCAAACATTTAAGCTGTCAGGCCACGCTGCCGACGATGCAGGCAAGGACATCGCAAAAGGAACCGAGAAAACCGCCCATGTGACCGTCTACTATACCGAAGAGGCGGGCAAGAAAACCGCCCACTTCTTCGAGAAAATCTAGTTCAAGAGGCGTCATCTATCACAAATCTGAAATGCAGAGTGGAGCAAAATCAATGAAGAGAACCTTCGTGTGGTT
Source organism: uncultured Acidobacteriaceae bacterium (assembly GCA_963779995.1). Taxonomy (GTDB): domain Bacteria; phylum Acidobacteriota; class Terriglobia; order Terriglobales; family Acidobacteriaceae; genus Acidiflorens. The sequence goes on from CAVZZY010000014.1 coordinate 189,743, forward strand.
TACGGTGGCATTGCTGTCGCTGCTGGTCGCGGCACAAGCACAAGACAAGAAGATGGGCGGCGGAACCGAGCAGGCGGTCGCCGCACTTGAGCAAAAGTGGATAGATGCCGCAATGGCGAGCAATCCGGAACTGCTCGCTCCTCTCCTGGCGGACAAATTCGTCAATACCGACGCCCAGGGAAAGACGATTGGGAAAGCCGAGAGCCTCGCGCATATCAAGGCGGCAAAGTGGCAGACCAACCAGATCAGCGATGTGAAAGTAACGGTATTCGGCAACACCGCCATCGCGACCGGAAACTGGGCAGGCAAAGGGACGGACGAGAATGGCAAGCCGGTCGATACCCACGAGCGCTGGACTGATACCTGGATGAAGAGGTCCGATGGAAAATGGCAATGCGTAGCCAGCCACAGCTCTACGATCAAAATGTAGCAAACGAGAACAGGTGGGCTCGTGTGGGGACGGGCGCCCTCGCGAGCCTGCCTTGAGCGAAGTCGAAGGGTCCACGCCGAGCGAAGCTCGGCGGTTGCCCGTGTGACAACGGATAGTACCTTTGGAGTGAACAAACCGCTACCCATCGAGCTAAGTCCTTATTCCTGAATACTTTGGATGTAACTCCTTGTTTTTTGAATACTTTGCGTGAAACAGGGGGGTACAGACCGGGGGGTAGCAAACAAGCAACTAGCAGCCTCCGCACGAAAAGGTGCATGCTCGCAAAGCTGAGATTCCTCAATAAAGGCGCAGGCAGTTCGCCGGGTTCCGAACAGCGAACAGCCACCGACAACGCCCAAATCCGGTATCATAGAAGGAAATCCTCAGGGGAAAGACAAGCAGGGGAAAGACAAGCAATGGCAGTTCCCGTATCCCAGATGTGGACAGTGGCTTCCTACGTTCTGCGCCAGAAGCTGGCCGGACGCAAGCGCTATCCGCTCGTGCTCATGCTCGAGCCGCTGTTCCGCTGCAACCTGGCCTGCGCCGGATGCGGCAAGATCCAGTACCCCACCCACATCCTGAAAAAAGATCTCTCCGTAGAAGACTGCTTCAAGGCAGTCGACGAGTGCGGAGCGCCCATGGTTTCGATCCCCGGAGGCGAGCCGCTGATGCATCCGCAGATCGCCGAGATTGTTGAAGGCCTGCTCGCCCGCAAGAAATATATCTATCTCTGCACCAACGCGCTGCTGCTGAAGGAAAAGTTGCACCTGTTCAAGCCCAGCAAATATCTGAGCTTCTCCGTTCACATGGACGGGCAGAAAGAGCACCACGATTTCTCCGTGTGCCGCGAAGGTGGATACGAACTCGCCCTCGACGGCATCCGCGAGGCCATCCAAGCCGGCTTCCGCGTGACCACCAACACCACGCTGTTCGATGGCGCCGATCCCAACAGCGTGCGCAACTTCTTCGACGAGATGATGGATGTAGGCGTCGAGAGCATGATGGTTTCGCCCGGATATTCATACGACAAGGCGCCCGACCAGAAACACTTCATGGGCCGCGCCCGCATTCGCCGCATGTTCCGCGCCATGCTTTCCAATCGCAAGAAGACGTGGCGCTTCAACCAGTCGCCGCTCTTCCTCGAATACCTGATGGGCAAGCGCAACTACAAGTGCACGCCCTGGGGCATGCCCACGTACAACATCTTCGGATGGCAGAAACCCTGTTACCTGCTGCAGGATGGCTACGCCGAATCCTACAAAGAATTGATGGAAACCACGGAGTGGGCCAGCTACGGCACCGAGTCAGGCAATCCGCAGTGCGCCAATTGCATGGTGCATTGCGGCTATGAACCTTCGTCGGTGAATGATACGTTCGGGTCGCTGCGCGGATTCGCCGACACGGTCAAGGCGACCTTCTCGCTCTATCCCGACAAAGATGCGCTCAGCGATCTCGATCGCGAGACGCGCCCGGTGCACTCCTACAATCCGCTGGTGCAGATTAACGACCAGATCGACGCGCCGATTGACGTTGCCTCTGCCGCTCAACAAGCGGAAGAAAGCCGCGCATGAGCGGTCGAGAACATGGGCACGACCCTGCGCTCCTCCACAGCGCGCAAGCCCTTGCTCCCCAGCCGCATCCGACCAACGAGCTTTCGAGCGACGAACTCGAGGTTGTCCCCGGATTCGAGCGCGAAAATCTTCAAGGATGGATCCCGCAACTCGCCACTGAGGCAGACATTCGAGCGGTCATAGAGAAAGCATTCGACTATCGCGGCGACGTAACCATCAGCCTCAAAAATAAAGACAAAGACAAGAACGAAGAAGGATCCCAGATCACCGGATATCTTTTCGACCGTCGCATCGGCCCAACGCTTGCGACCTCCGTCGTTCGTCTGATGCTGGCGACCAGCAATGAGCGCCCGGCCATCCCCTATTCCGAAATCGCCGCCATCGCCTTCACCGGACGCGACACCGCCGCCGGCAAGAGCTACGAAGCCTGGGTGAAAAAATACTGGGAAAAACGCGCCAAAGGCGAGAAGAATATTTCGATAGAGCCCGAGGCGCTGGAGTAAAGTTTGTGCAGCGACGGGCGTCCTCGCCCGTCCAGCCGAGCGCAGCTCGGCAGTTGCCTGCGGCCACAGCGATTTTGGCTGCGCTCTAGAATGACTCAATGCTAGTGCTCGCCTCCGCCTCGCCGCGTCGCCAGGAACTATTGCGCAACGCTGGTATTTCATTCGAGGTGCAACCCGCAGAAATTCCAGAAGACCCGTTACCTGGAGAAGCCGCAAAGGACTGTGCCGAACGTCTGGCGCGTGACAAGGTGCTCGCGGTAGCGCGTCAACGTCCGCGCGATTTCGTCCTCGGAGCCGACACCGTGGTTGTCGTCGATGGCCAACTTCTAGGCAAGCCCACCGACGCCGCGGACGCCGCGCGCATGTTGCGCCTGCTTTCCGGACGTGAGCATCAGGTGATTACGGGGGTGTGTTTAGTGGTCAACGGCCAGCCCTCGGTGGCCAGTGAAACGACGGTCGTGACCGTGAGCGAGCTCACGGACAAAGACATCGCCGACTACGTCTCCAGCGGCGAGCCTATGGACAAAGCGGGCGCCTACGCGATTCAAGGCATAGCTTCCCGCTGGATTCCGCGGATCGAAGGAGATTACAGCAATGTGGTGGGACTGCCAGTAGCGCTGGTGTGGCGAATGCTGCGGGAAAGCAGTTACCAGTTGCCGGTTGGAAGTTACCAGAAAAGCCGCGGCTCTTGAGTTCGCACCGAGAACTGAGAACTTTATGCGGCAGGCGGCTTGGGTGTTTCTTTTGGCTTTTCTTCCGGCTCTTTCATTGAGGCCTTGAAATTCCGGATGCCTTCTCCCAGCCCTTTGCCTAAGTCGGCAAATTTACTCGGTCCAAAAAGCAGCAGCGCGATGCCGATAATTAACAGAATATGCAGCGGCTGAAACAGTCCCTCACCCATAAATCCTCCAGCGGGGTTGCCCGGCACCCGGACACGGGCACAGCGTCACTCTAAGGGCCCCAAATTGAATTCTAGGTTAGTGTGGACCCTCAGGTCAAAGCAGTTTGTGATGCTCGTCACCGGCGCGCGTGAATGCGGTCACACCGCAGCCCCTGGCCGCGGCCAGCCTGGCCCGGTCAGCCTAACTCCAGTCAGTCAGGCCCGCTCAATTAGGCCGGCAATGAGCGCGGCCCGGCGTGGCAACTCCGAGATCAGTATGTGTTCGTGCGGGGCGTGCGCTCCGTCGCCCACGGCGCCGAGGCCGTCCAGGGTTGGGATTCCCAGACCGGCGGTGAAATTTCCATCGGAGCCGCCGCCCACCGCGGCTTCGCCCAGCTTCCATCCCAGTTCGCGCGCGATGGCTGCGGCCTGCGCATATAACGCTGCCACTCCGGCGGTGCGTTCCATGGGCGGACGATTGATGCCTCCCGTGATCTCGATTCTGCATTTGCGATTGAAGGGATGCAGGCTGCGCATCTGCTTATCGATTCCAGCCGCATCCTTTAACCGTGCGATGCGAACATCGACCTGCGCCGCCGCTTCGGCCGGAACCACGTTGGTTCTCGATCCGCCGCTCACGACGCCGACGTTGACCGTCAAACCTTTCTTTAGTTCAGTGAAGCTGGAGATTTTTTCGATCTGACGCGCCAGCTCCAGAATCGCGTTCACGCCTTTCTGGAAGTCGAGGCCAGCATGAGCAGCCTTGCCGCTAACCTTAACGAGATATCCGCCAACTCCTTTGCGCGCCGTTTTCACGGCGCCCTCGGATCCATGGGCGGGCTCGAGCACGAGCACGGCCGCGGCTTTTTTCGCCAGCGACTCGGTGATTGCTCGCGACGAGTCGCTGCCCACTTCCTCGTCGGAAACCAGGAACACGGTCACCGGGCGTGGCAATCCGCCGTGCCAGGCTTCTTTATGCCAAGCTTGCAAGGCCGCTAGCGCGTGCAGCATCAGGGCGATGCCGGATTTCATATCGAGGACACCCGGTCCAGTCAGCTTGTTGTCCACTGTGCGGCAGGGCATGGCGGCGAGTGTGCCCAACGGATAGACGGTGTCGTAATGTCCGAGCAGCAGCACCGGATTCGCTGCCGACTTGGCGGGAAACTCCACCTGCAAGTGATTGCCAAAGTCTTTCACTGGATGGATGCGGACATCGACCTTGCCGCCGAGCTGGGAAAACTTCTGCGCGACGGCCTCCGCCATGCGATCTACGGCGGCTTTGTTATCGCTGGGAGATTCGATTTTGACCAGTTCGCGGATGGTCGAGACGATCGCATCACGCCGCTCATAGAAGTAGGCTAGACGGCGCTGCGCTTCGGCGCTCGGATGCGCGGGTGCTTTCCTGGAAACGGGATTCACGATCGGCTGTTCCTCGGGGGCTGAAACCCCTTCTAAGCTAACACCGTTACAGTGCGTTGAGTCATCTGGCGGAGTGACCGGTCTCAGGCAATCGAAGCTCCGATTCCGCCCACTCAATTCGGGAGGGGCATCTACGAAAGAGCTAATCCGATTATTCCTCGGGTGGTTCGGCGCGCAGGCCGTCGCCGGGGGCGAGCGGAAGGCGGGACGCTCCGGTGAGAAGGCCGCGCTCCTGCGGCGTGAACGCGCGCTTGTACTGGTCGGAGTTGATGAGCTGGTCGCGCTGTGCTTGCGTAAGGCCGCGCATCTCGCGGATCGCCCGGTTGAGGGCCTGGCGGCGGTCGGGCGGCAACTGCTTGAACTGCTGAAAGAGCTGGCGTGCCTGTTGCTTCTGAGTAGAAGTCAGATGCTCCCAGGTTTCCATGCGGTTGAGCACACGTTCCTGCTGCTGCGGAGGCAAGCTGGAAAAATGCTGCAACCTGTTCAGCAACCGTGCCTGCTGTTGCGGCGGAAGCCTGCGAAACTGGGGATCGTTTTCGAGCGCGCGCCGCTGCTGAGCGGGCGGCAGATCCTTGTAGCGGCGGAGCCAGCTTCCGGCGTGGCCGGGCTGATTCTGCGGCGTGCGGGGTTGATAGGGGCCACTGGAACTGGGACGATCCTTCTGAAAGTAGTGCCATTGCCCGTCCGCCTGCTGCGATGGCGGGCGCTGTTGCTGGGGAGGTCGCGCCGGCGCATACGGGGATTGGGATTGGGCGAACGATTGGGCGAACGATTGGGCGAACGATTGGGCGAACGACAGCGGCAGCAGCAGAAGCGCTGCCAGACAGCCCGCAATTTGAATTCTTGCCCAGCCCACCATGCCTTGGTCCCTTGTTACCGGTCTTACATTGCCTGCGAATCTCACGGATTCGCGGTTACGTCGTCCTGTACCTGCAGATCGTCGAGCACGTCGAAATCGGCGTACAAATCATCGTTCCTGTCCAGCGCCTGCAGATCGCCGACGGCGGTTCCCGGCTCAACCGGCAGACCGAGGGATGGAGGCTTGGTCGCGATGGTTTCCGTTTGAGAGATGTAAGACTTGTTGCCGACCACCAGCGCTCCGGCAATTATTACGGCAGCGAGCGACCCAGCCCACGCCGGACGCCGCAGCCAACTGAACCACGCCGCATGCGGGCGCGCCATTTCTTCGCGGAGACGCGCCTGCAGGCGGGTGTCGAAATATGGCGACGGCTCGGGCGCTTGCCACTCATCGAGCAGCGCCATGGTTTTCTGTAAGTCGAGCAGATGGGTGGCACACTCGTTACAGGATGCGATGTGGTTACTGACCTCCGGCTGCAGCGTCGTTGCGTCCATGCCAGCGGAAGTTATTATGCCCGGCAACAGTTCGCGAATTTGAGTGCAATTCATACTGCCTTCCTCTACTTCCTCGAAACGAATTCTTTCAGCTGCTCGCGCAAGGTTTCGTAGGCGCGGAACAGCAATGACTTGGTGGCGGACTCGCTCAGCTTCAGCACCTCCGCAATCTGGCGGTAATCCATCTGCTGATACTTGTGCATGATGACCGCCATGCGCTGGCGTTCGGGCAGCGCATTTACTTTGCTGCGGATCGCCGCCAGCCGCTCCCGCTTCAAGATCTCCTCTTCCGCAGTGAGCGAATCGTCGGCCAGGTCGGGCGTTGTGCCCGTCTCCCGGTCCGGCTCATCGAGGCGCACGGTGTTTTCCGGACGCTCGTGGCGCGTGTCGCGCGCGTGGTTGACGGCCAGGTTGGTCGCGATGCGATACAGCCAGGTCGAGAATTTGGCGCTCGGCTCGTAACTGGTTCGCGAGCGGTACACGCGCAGAAATACTTCCTGCGCCAGTTCCTCGGCGGTCGACGGGTTGTGACACATGCGGTACATGAAGCCCACCATCGGCCGGCGATACTTCTGCACCAGGTAAGAGAAGGCGGATTCGTCGCCCGTCTTGACCCGCAGCATCACGTCGACGTCGGAAACGGCGTCGCCAGACCGGACGTCTGAACTAACGGCGGAATTTGCCATGGCGTCGGGCGCAGACGGAGGTGTCGCCCCCATAAAGTTCGGCAGCCCGCGACCCGGCAATCCGCCACCCAGCAGTCCGCGATCAATGGCCACGCTGCTCACATCAGTGGAAACCCCGTTCGGGGGCGAAAGTTGCGCCTGTTTGGGAGCGGGAGGTCCGATGGAAGTGTTTTCCCGTGAATCAGTTACGGATCGAGCGTCGGGAATGTCGGAGGCCGCCATGAAGGGGTGATGGAATGAGGCTACCGGGAGCGGCGAAGGCGGTCAAGAGGGTGCTTGCACGCCGAAGGGCGGGCACGACACGCTACCTCAGTCACACAGGTTTCAACTACCACCGCGTGACCACGCCTCCCACAGCACGTCAAAAGAGCGACCCTCGAACACCGAAGCCAACCCGCTCCGATTGAACAAATCCCGTATGCGCTGTTTTGGATTGGCAATCTCCAGATCGCATTTTGTCCTTCTCGCATGCATATAGACACTTATAAGCGCCCCGAGACCGGCACTATCGACGTAATCTACATTCGTCAGGTCCAACACGATGCGCTTGCCCTCGGCGATCAGATTGCGCAGAGTGGTCTCCAGCGTAGCGGCGGTTTCCAGTGTGACCCGGCCCGTCGCCCGGACAGTCGTTTCTGAGTCTTTCTTCTCCGTTTCAAGTTTCAGTTGGGGACCGCGACTAACCGGCTCGGCAGCCATAGCAGACCTCCTGGTCGTTGCCTTAGAAGTAATCCCACATCGTTATTGGGGGCTCCTTCGGAAAGATGCTGACCGCAACGGGGTCGATTCCTTCCAACGGAATCGGATGTGGGCTCCGACTTAATTGAGTAAAGATATATCAAACCATCGCAAAGTCAAGCCGAAGTCACGATGGACAGGTAGGTTCAAGCAGTCAGTGGGCGGAAAAAGCAGGCGCAATGCGGGGTCGTGAGGTTATTGGCCCCAATGGCCCCACGATGCTAGAATTACGTACCGCAAACTGTTGAAGCCAAACGGTTGGGCGCTTAACTCAGCGGTAGAGTGCCATCCTCACACGGTGGAAGTCGTAGGTTCAAATCCTACAGCGCCCACCATTTCTTTTCTTGGGCTTGCAGGGGAATCAACCCCGAGAGCCCAACCCACAACTCAACCCACAATCCAGTTCTCACTGGATCATCTCCGAGGCCATCCCCAATTCTTTCAGAAATGCGCCTTGCGCGGCCCGTGTTTCATCACCGTCGCCCTGGGTGTAGATATCGAGCGTCGTTTGAATGCGTGAGTGGCGCAGGATGGTCTGCACGGTCTTCGGTTCCACTTTGGCTTTATTCACTAACCAGTGGCTAAGGCTGTGCCTCATATTGTGAAGGCCAAAGCGATGCCCATCAGGAATCTGCACACCCGCCTTTAGAGCTGCTGGCCGGAGATGGTCTGCAACAAAAACGGCGGGAGATAGCGGCACACGGCCCTCTGCCATCAGCGACGGGAATACGAAATCCGTCGCCTTGGCGTAAGGCGTTTGTGCATGCCATTCCTTCAGGTGATAGGCAAGGGTAGGGTGAAGAGGGACGTGTCCTTCTGCCTTACGCGTCTTCGTTGGCCCGTCTTTGCCCCGAGACCAGCGTTTGGTGATTGCGATCTTTGCCTCTTCCCAGAGCACGTCACTCCATCGAAGAGCAAGCAGTTCCGAAAAGCGCAGTGCAGTCGCCGCACAGGTCAGCACCAGGATGCGATGCAGGACGTTTGGCAGTCTCTGGATGATGGCCAGAGTCTGCTGCGGAGTGACCAGAATCGCCTTGTAGCTGGTCGCACAGCGTGTTTCGACCGGCAGCACGGGATTCTTGCTGACAAGCTCGTGCAGGATGCCAACCTTGTAGGCGCGCAGCATGGTGCCGCGCATCTTGGAGATCGTCGTCCAGGCAAGCTCGTCATCGTCATGAAGCGATTTCAGCCAGCGCTGAATATCGAGGGGTTTGATGTCGTCCGCGATTTCCTTTCCCCAACGGGGAATGAGATAAGCGCGAACGATGTGTTCTGTGTTAAGGACGGTGCGTTCGGTCTTGGGACGGACAGCATCCGCACCAAAGTCGTTTTTTAGGTATTGCTCACAAAGAGAGCTGAACCGAATGCGACCGGGGCAGGGCGCTTCGTTGATTCTGACGAGCAATCCGAGTTTGTCCACTTCACGCCATGCGTCTTTTTCCCTCGGGAAATCCCGAACGAGACCCACCTGCATGATGTTTTCCACTCTTCTGCCGTCCGAAGCTGTGACCCGGTGACGCAGCACCCAGGTGGCTCCTTCCTTGCGTTTCACTGCTTTCAAACTTCCTCGCTGATAAGCCATGTTTCCTCTTTTCAGCGGGGACTGCCAGATGCAGGATCGCACAATTCCCGCAATTTTGGATCGCTGTTTTTGCCCGCAATCGCAGCCCCCAGTTCCGAGAGCCGGAACACCCAGATTTTCCGGACAGTCCCCGTCCCGAGCGCATACGCCCCCGCGATGCCGTTGCGCGCGAGCACCAGCAAATAGCGGCGCTTGATGGCGAGGAAACTTGCGGCTTCTTCAGCGGATACAAAGGGTTCAGTAGGCATACCTGGTTGACCTCCTGTGTTGCCAATCTCGCGATGCTCTCCTGCGCCAACTCATGGGCGCGGCCGTTCGGAGGCCACCACTGCCGTACTCGGCTGGTCAAGTCTGTACGGGACCGGCGATGTTAGCCAACTTGACCAATTCCTGCCGCCGTGTCCAATAACTTCTCGTTATAACATTATTCCTACAGGTTATAACGGACGGCTCCACGCCGCTTTGTCACATCAAATTCTCGTTGACCAAACCGCTGCGCGGATGCGGAGCTTGTTGACAAAGCGGGGCTTACGGGAAAGAAGATCATTCGACGAAGGCGCCAGAAGATCCTTGGGGGTGGCGGTAAATCCGGCCGTGTCCGGGTGCTATTCGGACCCGTCGTAGCTGGTCGCCCAGACGCTGAGACGCTGTGTGGGCAGTCGAAGGTTTAGCGAAGTGACGACGGCTATGTCCTTTCTTGAGCGGTGGATAGAACCTCCTCATGCTGGCCTCGACTCCAACTTGACCGACCGAATCACTCTAACTTCCCAGACTTATAACCCCCAGGAATAACGTTATAACGAGAAGTGATTGGACATCGTGATTGAGTGCGGCTAGTTTTGCGCCACACGCAGCCGATTTTTGCTGCTGCTGGAGGCGCAAATGTCATCACGTTGGTTACAAGCCCATCTTACCCAGCCAATCCAGCCCCTTCTTCGGTGGAAGTGGGCACGTCCAACCGCCGCCGTTCTTATCGGTACACGGTCTACGATTCCAAGAGCATCGCTAAGGTGCGCCAGTTTGCGCAGAGCGACTGCGTAGAACTGTTGGTAATGACAATTGACTCCTTTAACAAGGAGGACACCTGAAAACCGGCCAACGAGAGTAACGTCCGGGACATTGAATCCCGCGGAGGCTTGTAGGCTCCGTGGGCATGGCCAATGTCTTGAACGAAGAGAAGAAACAACAAGTTTTAGCTCTGGGACGGCTGGGCTGGTCGCTGCGGCGCATCCAGCAAGCGACTAAGATCCGCCGCGAAACCGCCAGCGCCTACCTGAAAGCGGCGGGGATTGCGGTGCGTCTGCCCAGTGGCTGGGGGCGGTGCGAACCAAAACCGGCCAACGAAGTGATCACCGACTTTGGTGCGGCAAAACCGGCCATTGCGGTGATTCCCGATGCCTGCAACCCCAGCCCCAACCCCGAAAACCCTTCCCCTAAGGGAAGATCAAAAACAACTTCAAAACCGGCCAACGAGAACCAGGTGATCACCGACTCTGAAGTGGTCACCGGCCCCAGCGCCTGCGAGCCCTACCGGGAAGCCATCGACTTGGGGCTCAGCCGCGGCCGCAATGCCATGGCCATCTGGCAGGACTTAGTTTCCGAGTACGGCTTCGCCAGCAGCTACCAAAGCGTGCAACGCTTCGTGCGCAAGCGGCGCGGAACGCAAACCCCCGAAGCCCGCGTCGTGATTGTCACCGCGCCCGGCCAGGAGGCACAAGTTGATTACGGCACTGGCCCCATGGTGCGTGATCCCGAGAGCCGTAAGTACCGGCGCACTCGGCTGTTCGTGATGACGCTGGGCTGCAGCCGCAAATCCGTTCGCCTGCTGACCTTCCGCTCCAGTTCGCGCATCTGGGCCGAGTTGCACGAACGAGCCTTTCGCCGGCTGGGCGGCGCCACGCGCATCGTCGTGCTCGACAATCTACGCGAGGGCGTGCTCGTCCCCGACATTTACGATCCCACTCTCAATCCTCTTTATCGCGACGTGCTGGCGCACTACGGCGCAGTCGCCATGCCTTGCCGCATTCAAGATCCTGACCGCAAAGGCAAAGTCGAATCCGGCGTCGGGCACGCCCAGAAAACACCGCTGAAAGGCTTGCGCTTCGAGACTCTGGAAGAAGCCCAAGCTCATCTCGATCACTGGGAGCAACGCTGGGCCGACACGCGCATCCACGGCACCACCAAACGGCAGGTCGCCGCCATGTTTGCCGAAGAGAAACCCACATTGTTACCGCTGCCGCTGGAGCCGTTCCGCTATTACCAGTACGGCGAGCGCATCGTGCATCTCGATGGTTGCGTCGAAGTCGAAGCCGCCTACTACGGCGCTCCGCCAGGCTGGATCGGGCGGGTGCTGCGCGTGCAATGGGATGAGCTGTATGTTCGTCTGCTCGATCCTAAAACCGGGCAACTGCTGCGCGAACACGTGCGCCAGAAGCGCGGTTGGTATCGCATTAAAGAAGAGGACCACCCCAAGCGAACCCCACTGCGCACTTCGCAACTGCTGTGGCGAGCCGGTCGTGCTGGGTCGCACATCGGTGCGCTCTGCGATGCCATCCACCACCAGCAAGGCGAGGTCGGTGTGCGCCGCATTCTCGGCGTTCTCTCCCTAGCCAAGAAGTACGGCACCGCGGCGGTCGATGAAGCCTGCGCCGCTGCGCTCGACATGGGAGTGCAGGAATACCGCTTCGTCCGCCGCTATCTGGAACGCTGCCCCCAAGCCCCACTCAGTTTGCAGCAAGTCGATCCCCTGATCCGCGAGTTAGTCCAGTACCGCGATTTTATTAACTACAGAACCAAGGAGATAGAAGAATGAATCTGATCGAACTCGATCGTGCGCTCAAACAACTTCGCCTGGGTGGAATGGCCGCCGTGCTGGAGGCCCGTCTGCGCCAGGCCCAAACCGAACCGCTCGCCCCCATCGACCTGCTGTCGTGCCTGGTCTCCGACGAACTCGCCTTGCGTGGTGAGCGCCTGCTGGAGCGGCGGAAAAAGCAAGCTCAGTTCCGCGACTCCCAGAAGACTCTCGACAACTTCGACTTCGCTTTCAACAAGAAGATGAATCGCAGCCTGGTCTTCGACCTCTCCACCGGCACCTTCATCTCGCGCCACGAAGATGCCCTGTTTCTCGGCCCACCCGGCACCGGCAAGAGTCACCTGGCACAAGCCATCGGCCAAGCCGCCATCCAACAGGGATACCGCGTGCTCTATCGCGAGACCCACGCCTTGCTCGATGATCTCGCCGAAGCCACGCTCGACGGCACCCGCAAAGAGCACATGGAGTTCCTGGTCACCGTGCCCCTGCTCATCCTCGACGATCTCGGCATGCGCAAGCTGCCGCTCACCGCCGCCGAAGAACTGCTGGAAATCATCATGCGCCGCTACGAGCGGGCCAGCACCATGCTGACCTCAAACCGCCCAGTGGAAGACTGGGGCAAACTGCTGGGAGACGCGGCCGCCGTGAGCGCCATGCTCGACCGTTTACTGCACCACGGTCACGTGCTCAAGTGCGGCCCGCGAAGCTGGCGCACCAAAACCGACTTGCCACCACAGGAGGCGGCAGGATAGAACATTCTCAGTCCTGGACGGCCAATCCCGTTGGCCGGTTTTGAAGTGATAATCGTTGGCCGCTTTTGAAGTGATCACTGAGGAAATTCGAGACGAATCGGGCAGGGTGTTGTCGAGAACGAGTCGAAGAGCGAAGAGAAGGTTTGATTTACCAGCCTTATTCTCTCCTAGAAGGACAGATGTTGGAAGTACTACGTCCATGTCGGCGAAGTTACGGAAATTCTTGATCTGCGCTCTTGAGATGTGTAGGCTCACCGGGATTCCTTTTCAACTAAAAGAATTCCACCACGCTACCAAAGGGTCGTCATCAGGTGGCCGGAAGCGCGCCCGGATGCCAATTGCTTCGAGCACTGGTTTGATTTCGCCTCGGCCCTTGCCAGTGGCCCAAGCATAGAGAATTTCAGAAGTAGAAACGACACGTATGTGTTTCGCGCTGTCTCGGATGACTCTCGTGGCCTTTTTTTCGTCGGTCGCGAGAGGCAACTTGCGGGCATGAGCTATCGCAAGACTCATTGCTTCGCCGTCGTCTAGCACTAAAGCGTAATTCACGTAGAGCTCCTCTTCTGCCTCGTTGTCGCAATCGCACGCCGTGAGGATTTTGCTCTCGAAGAACGGATCGAGAACAACTTGCTCAGGTTGCTGAGTGACGTCGAGCGGACGCAAGTAAATACTCTCACTGGCGACCGCAGAACACACTAGGAGGCCGGGTGCGACATGCAGAGCGATCTCGTCAAGGCGCTCAGTGGCCAGGAGATTGATAAGAACACAGGTATCGACAACGAGCGCCTGCTGGACGATCAATCTAGTCCATCCTATCTTCCTCCGAGTGGCTGTGCCAGATCGGGAGCTATCGGCGTGAAGCTGCCGCCGTCTTCGAGATGGATTTCTTTTTCGAGTTGTTCGACCTGTAACCGCGCAGAAACGCGGTCGGTGCGAAGGAACTTAGCGAGTTGACCTTCGCTGAGATGTTCCTTACGGAAGGCTTCGACAGCCAGGCTCACGTAGCGCGGAGGAAGCAATTCTTGAAGCGGTGGATTGGCATCAATCCCAAGCAATCGGTGAGCTTGCTGAACTTTTACTCCTTCGACGCTTAACCTTTGCCAAGTGCCAGCCGGTAATCGCGCCAGGTCTTCAAGGCGCAAAACCAGCGCTTGGACAGACACTTGATAAAGATTAGCCAGATTGAACACATCCGCCAAGGTAATGCCCTTTGCGCCCGCCCGGTGCAACTCACTGAATCGTCGATTCAAGCCCGTCCCAGGCATGAGAAAGCATTTTGCAAAATTGTCCGCAAGGCGCTCCTTGCTACCCATCTTGGTATCGGTCGTAAGGATAGTTACCTCTACTTGATACCGTGTCATCAAGAAGTGACCATATTCGTGCGCGAGCGTCCAGTTTCTTCTGTCCCTAGGGTGCTTCGAATTCACTCCGACGCAAGCTCCCAGCAGATCATTGTATGCAAATAGACCTGCGATCCTACTTTCCATAGGGAAATAGAAGATGCGCAATCCCACATCATTTTCAAGTCGCCCGCGCAGATTGCCGATAGGGCCGTCACCGACGCCCAGGCGGTTGCGTTCCGCGGTAGCGACATCTTCTGCAATGCGATCAGCAGTCCCGCCCCTCGTGTCATACTCAGGCGGGAATCGTCTGATCAGCGGAGTACCGAGAATCCTTTCCAATTCAACGTAATTCTCCGACAACGTCTGCAATTCGCCGGCTGCACGTTCAAAAGAGGGGTCGAGCTCTTTTTGTGCAGCACGAAATTGCGGTACGAAGCTGTCAGTAACGACTCTCTGACTCAGCAACTCAGACACAGAACGCCGATAGAGTTTGGCAAACTGGATGATCTCGTGTGAGCTGACCCTTCGTTCGCCTTTCTCGATGGCAACAATGGTAGTGCGAGACATGCCGAGATGATCAGCGGCTTCTGATTGAGTCATTCCGGCCGATTTTCTGGCTTCTTGCAGGCGCATGCCAAGAATTCGTGGGTCAACTTGTTCAATGGTCGGATTCATGACTTCTTCCTCTTTTCTAAGCAGCGCGGAGTGAAGATGTGGATAGCAGTTGAAGGGCTGAAAATGTGTTCCAACTCAATATGTGTTCGTGAAGCATTGCCATGAGATGGTCCCTCACCTCATCTACAGGTTGCTGATTCAACAATCCCAAGTCAGTTACAACTGTTCGCAGTTCAGGAAATTCGGTCACCAACGGAAGCCACGCCTCCTTGTTTGCAAAACATTTAGCCAGCCTTCTAGTCTGCCAATCCATGGCGCGCAATCCTCGAAGGTGGTGCTTATTCGGCTTGAACCGATTGAGTTTCCAATCTTGGAGGTAGGAGTCCGAATCGAACTTCGCAAGTCCGGCCACCTCAAGGGAATACCGTCGAAGAAGGCAGGAGGTGCAAAATCCGCATTGAGCGTGGTTCTTGGCGCGAAGGGGGAAACCGTCACAAGAGAAAGTCAGTGGGATGCATCGAGCCAATATGTCTTGCCCGGCCGACTTGAGCATGGAGGCTTTGGTTTCATAAATGCTTTGGTTCACGATGCAGCATTCGTGCTCAGTAATCGACTGAATGAACTGGCCTGCTTGCCTGAGGAATCTAGGATTCAGGGCACGAGTATTATCGGTGCCAATCTGCGAGTCATCGTAGGGCAGGTTGAGCGCACCCCAACCATTTTCATAGATACTGAGGGTTGGCACGTGCCCGGAAATTGCAGTGACGGCCCCTAGGACGACAAAGAGAAGCCCACGAGTTCTTCTCGACGGTTCTTGGGCGTACTGATCGCCGCCATGCAATCCGAACGGAACACAAACATGCCATATCGGAAGGCCCAAGTTCTGTCGCAACAGTTTTGCTTGCTCCTGCTGCCCATAGCGTTGCCGTGGGTTTGGCGATGCGGAAACAAGAACAAATTTTTGAGCCTTGCTCTTCTGTATTGCAGTTGCTGTGCCGGCCAAGGAATCCAATCCGCCGCTAAACAGGCTTATGGCCACAGTCCCGTCGCCGATTTCTGCAAAGAGATGCTGCTGGATCTCCGAAGAGCGTTTACCTTCATTGCGGAGCACGAATGACAAACTCCAGGTGTCTTCAGTGAGAAAAGATAAAAGTTGTTCAAGGCGTGATTTAATGGCTTGATCGTTCCATCGGTCTGGAGAGCGGACCGAAAGAAAGAGCTTGAAATGGCGGCTCCATCCGTTGGTGAAGTACAAGTCTCTGAGGGCCAGGCGGTCTGCCATATGGACTGCGATAGCTACATCGACCAAATCCGCTAAGACGGGGCTTAACATTGCGGAAAACTGATCCGCGATTTGTTCGTCATTCACGAAAAAGCTTGCAGGTGATCCGTCGAGTGCAACCGTTACATCTCTGTTTGAATGCGTCCAAACGACTCGGTCGGCGCGGCTGAAATCAAACGCGAATTCAGTTGGGCGGATTTTCAAATTCATACCCATTCCTTTACTCCCCGAGAACCTGAAGAGGTTCGCGGAGGGTTTCAAGC
This sequence comes from uncultured Acidobacteriaceae bacterium, assembly GCA_963779995.1. Taxonomy (GTDB): domain Bacteria; phylum Acidobacteriota; class Terriglobia; order Terriglobales; family Acidobacteriaceae; genus Acidiflorens. The sequence goes on from CAVZZY010000014.1 coordinate 205,972, forward strand.
GTCATCTCTTTTGGTTTGAACTGCCGCTTCGGTACGCGAATCACAGTCGGAATCTCCGCAAGCAATGCCTTACCTAAGGAAGCACATGGATCTAGGAGTCGGCGCTGAACATCCGCTTCCCATTTCATTTGTGCGTCAGGATCTCTATGAGTTTGGCTCATAATGCCCTCGCGGGTTGCGCTGATGCATCTCCTCTCGGCCAGCTCCCATGCGAGATTACGGGTGAATTGCTGCTTGAGAGCCTCGCGGGAGAAAAGTTTGGCGTCTCCTTCAGCTTCGTTGAACGTCCGCAGAGCTGCTTTCTGCCCCAGCCGTAGCATCTCTGGATACGATTCATCCTTGAGAACACCGTCGGTGTTTGCATAAAGCTCGTCGAAAGTCTCCTGGGAGACCGCGGTTCGGAACAGCGATCCCTGGACTGCCGAAACCGCTGTGGCCAAGTGGGAAAATAATTCCTGCACACCTGCGGTTGATTCTTCTCTGAAGGCATGGGCTACAGCGCCCAAGATTCTGTCAACCACCGCCTCTATCGGCGCTGAAGCGCATCCGAGACGATATACGGGCCTCCAGCCCTTACCTCTAAGCCTGCGTTCAAAACGATCCCCATCTGGCATGTGAACCACCTAAGAGCCTCTTCAGGATAGGTCCACGTTTTGACATTGTCAACATGAATATGATAGATTGCATAGAAATGTCAGAATCGACCTTCTGTTAGTATGTCATTGTTTATCAATAGTTTGCACGCGGAGTCTGCATGGAAAAGAAGAATTATACGTTGGGTTACCATCTGGTGGCTTTCCTCGACGTACAAGGCCAACGCGACAAATTTCGGCAATTGAAACTGCCCAAAACGCCAGACGAGCAGGCGAGCGCGCAGCAGGTCTTGAAGGACACTGCGGGTTTTGTCTGCGGTCTCCGGGATATGTTCCGGACGCAATTCAATGCATTTGAGGCCGGGATTTTGAGCGGTCAAATCCCACAAAGGAAAGCTTGCAACCTCATTTCGTCGGTTTCTCCGATTCATTCGTGATGTCTGTGCCACTGCGACCGGTCGGCGGAGATATGACGCCAATTGTGAAAATCTTTTCTGCGCTCTCAGCAGCTTCCATTGTCATGATGACTTCGCTGGCAAGCAAGCATGCTCTTCGTGGCGGCATAGACGTTGGGCTGGCAACGCAAATCGGCCCAGAAGAAATCTACGGTACCGCACTGGAGCGCGCATATGTACTGGAATCCCGGCACGCGAAATATCCGCGCGTCGCGATCGGAGACGAATTCTGGACGTATTTGGGGGCCGCACTTGCGGAATTCAGCAACCGTCCAAGCGCAGTCTCGGAAGCTCTATGTTCCCTTGTCCACCGGATTATGGACCTAACCAAAGTGGATGCCGGTGGTGGAAGGTTTTTGGATTATCTCGGGGAGGAGATGGCAAAAGTTGCGAAGCCGCAAGACGCGAAATATATCGTGCAGCCGGCTTATGATTTTGTTGTAGCGGAGCAACAGCGATTTCTTTCGACAGCCGATTCCAAGCTGAGCGAGCGATACAGGCAAGTGCGGGACTATTTTGAGTCTCGACTATCGCTGTGGGGACTAGCCAAAAGAGTGTGAGGTCACACGCCCCGCATCCAGCTCTTGCGGGGATACCCCCGTTTGCGTAAAAGGGCCTAATCTCGGAGGTGTAAACATTTATGGAAAATGAGCCGGTTAGCGAAGGTGAACAGGACGCAAAGTCAAAAGCAGAAAAGGAAGAGGAAAATAAGAAGGAACTTGCCCTTCGCACAGAGCAACTGAGCCTCGTCCGGGCCGCCATCCAAAAGCTAGACGAAGTCGCCGATGAAGCGCGCAAGAAGAACAAACAACGTAAGGCCTTGCTGAGCCATCTGCGGACGTTCTATTCCGAGATGAACAATATCGCCAAGGGCAAGGCCATGAGCTTGATCCCGGTAGCAGAGCTAATGGTGACACAGATTAACGACGCAATCGCCGATGCCAAGAAGCTCATTGAAGGTGATGTCTACCTCGACCGTGTCAAACCGTTTATTTCTGCGGGGAACCCTCCCAGCTACCCGGAAGTGCTATTAGTCGCAAAGACCGTCGAAGAAGTTCTCATCCGTCAGGGTGTCGACTTCGATGCGCAGCTGGAGGTGATTCAACAAAAGCAAAATGAGGCGGCCACGCTTCAAGCTGGCTTGGAGTGCGCGATGGAGAATATAGAGTACTCCGTTTCAGCAGACGACGTCGAAGAACGGCTTGAATATACCCCAGATCCAACCTGGATTACCACGGACGAAGAAGAAAACGAGGTATTCGATCTGGGCCGCCTCGACGAACTGGACATCAGTGCGTATTTCGCACAATTAGATCAGGAGGCAGCTGACGACGAAGCGAACGAGGACGACGAACCGGAGGAGGGTGAGGACGACCAATGAGCATCTTGGACCCACGAGCACCGTTGTTGCCTCATCTTTCCCCGCACCAAGTCGACTTCGTCATTCCAAGGATCGGCATTGATCTTCCTCTCGGAATCGATCCCTTCCTACTGTTCAAGAGCCGCGACAGCGAATACCGACAGCTCCACACGCTATTAATTGCCACGTTTAATGCAGGCGTCGCGGCGATTCGCGAAGGAGATACTGATGAGGCACATCGACTCTTTGATTTCCCCGAGGTGTCGGCGATCGGCCTCGGATACACGCAAGGTGGGAAACGAGGCTCGGGTGTTGGCAGTTACCTCGCCGGCTTAATCATTGATACGCTAGAGGCCTCCCCCGCTTTGCAGCAACGCGGTGTGCGGCACGTGGAGGAGATGCAGTTACTTTCAGCCGGTATCGGACCTGATCGCGTCAGCGATATCACCGCCAACGTTCTGAAACGATTCCTTATCGAGTATACGCAGCGGCAGTGTCGAATCTGGAACGTTGAGATGGCGAATAACGTTCCCGTTTCACACATCTTCAATCACCTTTCTAAGGAATGGGAAGACGCTTTTGAAGATTTGCCGATCAGCCCAATCAACGGGGCTCCTATACTGTTCGTACCAAGGCGAATCGTGCGCGTGCTGCCGTGGATCAATTATGACGATTTCGTGCGCAGCGAGTTCAATGCCTATCTCAAGGCGCGACGCGACCAGATAAAGAAGTCCGGCACCCAGGCGAAGACCGAAGTAGTAACGGTTACGAGGCGGGACATTTCGCTCGTTGAACGTTACGTTAAAGCTCGTGAAGCGCAAGGCGGCGACGCCCGCCCGACGCTCGATTACATAGATGAAGATGTTTGTCGAGAATCCGAGCGACTGAAGGAACGACTAGCTGCGATCGCGATAGGCCGATCCGATGCTGAGCGGTATCAACACCTGGTTCTGGAAATATTGAACTTCCTGTTTAATCCCGAGCTTATCGATGGCCAACCGGAGGTTAAAACGATCGATGGCACCGAGCGCCGGGACATCATCTTTACGAACGATTCTGATGAAAGCTTCTGGGAATATGTCCGGAACGAATATGGAATCATCTTGATGTTCGAAACGAAGAACACGGAAGAACTTGACACGGACGCGATCAATCAGACGGCGACATACCTCGGTGTTCGCATCGGGAGCTTGGGAGTGATCGTGACGCGTCGTCCCCCGAAAGATTCGATCGTAAGGAAGGTAATGACGGTATTTAACGATGCCCGAAAGGTGATCCTAACGCTCTGCGACGATCAGTTGCGCGAACTGTTGGACCTGCGTTGCCAGGGTGGGTCTCCCACGAGGTGGATGCAAAAGCACTACCGGAACTTCCGCGTTTCGCTGCAGTGAACAGTTAAACGAGAGGATGTATCTTTTCCTGGGAGCCATCCGAGGCAGGCCGCTCCAAGCTTGATCAAGTCGTCTCCTGGTCGAACTCGGAACGAACACAGACCCCGGTGTAGGTAGCCCAACACTTCATCGGAAATCTACCCGCCTTCCAAATCAACGCCAGCGGTAAGCTTCGCATCTTCCTTCCACTGCGCCCTGTTCCGGGTGGACGCCCGCTTGGCCGCGGGCTCGAACGGGCGTTTCGGACTGCGCCGGTTTCGCGCCAAACATAAACCAGAAGCGTTTGGCACTCGCCGCGCTTTCACTCACGCCCTGCCACCCTCCTACGCGCTCCGTTTCGTCCCTTTGCCCGTGTCGCCTTGTTTTTCCTCGCTGCCGCTCCAAGTGAAAGAAAAAACAAGGCGACACCGGCAGAAGGGAAAAAACAATGAAATTAGAAGAAGTCAACCAACGAACCAAAGAGGCCGTGGATTTCCTCGTCGCAGCATTGGAGTCCGGTCACAGTGAAGTCCTCACCGCATACCTCGGAGCCATGGCGAAGTTTCACACCTACAGCTTCGGCAACATCATGCTCATCGCACGTCAGAAGCCCGATGCCACCAACGTTGCCGGACTTCGGACATGGAACTCGCTTGGCCGCTTCGTTAAACGGGGAGAAAAAGGCATTTTCATTCTCGCCCCGATGGTCGGAAGACGAAGCACGAAGGATGTCGCGACCGAAGAACCAAGTGAAGACGCAACCACGGAGGGTCAGCGGACGCTGTACGGCTTCCGGGCCGTCTACGTTTTTGACATCAGCCAGACCGAAGGCAAGGAACTGCCGACGCTGACTGAAGTCAATGGCGACGTGAGCGGATACCGCGAACAGTTGTTCAAGTTCGTGGAATCGCAAAGTGTCGAGCTTAGCTTCTCCGAGAGAATTGCTCCCGCAAAGGGTCTCTCGCATGGCGGGAAGATCACGCTGCTTTCAGGGATGCAACCCGCCGAGGAGTTTTCGACGCTCGTGCATGAGATCGCCCACGAAATGTTGCACCGTGGCGACCGTCGCATGCTGACCACGAAACAGGTCCGCGAAACCGAGGCCGAAGCCGTGGTTTTCGTGGTTTGCCAATCTGTCGGACTTCATAACGAAACTGCATCCCAGGACTACATCCAGCTTTGGCACGGAGACGCCAATCTCTTGCGCGAGAGCTTGGAAGCCGTTCAACAAACCGCTGCCGTGATCCTCAGGGGCATCGCGCCATGAGCGCTAACTTAAGGCAAGATCCGTCTGCGGTAGGCGGTCGCCCCATCCCGGCGGAAATCGGCAGGACTTGACTGGCACGTCTGGCTTCCCACTGGCCCACTTGTGGGTACCTAACCGGCCCCGTGGTCAAGGTGCCCGCCACTCCTGCCCTTGGTTCTTGCATCGTCTTCTCCATCCGCACGCTCCGGTCCTGGATGGGCCATCGCGACATCAAGTCGCCGATGGTTTATCTGAAGGGAGTGCAATCGAAGGACGCACTGGCGAAGGTGAATGCCGGCTCTCTCGCTGCATACATGGGTCAGCGGGCTGCAGGCAACCTTTTGCCGTTCTTCGTGGCGATTGTTTCCGACAACGAAATCGATATCGCCCCGGTTCTTCTGTGTTTCGCTGCGGTAGAAAGATACTCCGGCATCGTCAGGGGCGATCGCTCACGGAGCCATTTGTGCCAGCGTCGAGACAGAGTAAACTTTTGGAACTTCTCGTACATCAAGATCTCGACGAGTTCACCGAGAACCCGCCTCATTTTCTCCTCTTCATAGGTGCCCGCATAGAAGAGAACGTAGACCGGCTTGTTGCCACGGTCCCTGCGTTGTCCGCGCGTTCGGCACAGTTCCTGGTCCATCGTACGAACAGAACTTTTTGGACTGTACAGAACCAGAGATCGGGCCATCGGAAAATCGAGACCGCGCTTGCCCAAGTCGCGGGTCATTAGCAGAACGTCACGGGCACCGCTTTTGAATCGCAACGTCTCCTGCAGATATCGATCACCGAGACCCGAATGCGCTATGGCCGGCGCAGTCGGCCAGGCTTGGCCCGCCAACTGATTCACTAATTGGATTTCCCTGCAATATACGACCGCCGGGCGACCTCGCCGGGCGAGGTCCACGCTGCGGCTGACCTTAGGTCCTCCGGACGGCACATCTTCGAAGAGCTGGAGCCGTCCATGTTCGTTTTCCAGCAGAGCCAAAGCCAAGCTAGCCGCCGCTCCTCCGCGCAGACCGTTCACCAGTGCCTTAATGAACAGCCAGAAGTCATGTTGGTGGTTCTCGAGTTCTCCGTCTGTTTCGCTATTAAGCCGACCGACAAGCTCGGAGCTTTTCGCAGAAATTGCCTGATCCATTTTTACGACTGTCGGATCAGAGCAGCGAACAGGCTCGATACGAACCTTCGGAAGCCATTGCACCATGGTTTTATGGAATGGGGTTACTTCGCGGCACTGGAGGTCATCCACCAGGAGGGCCCGTCCGCGCTGGCTGAGGTACGATGCGGTCAGACCCAGAAAGCGCGTGCCCTGCCCCTGAAGACGATCTTTTAACTTGGACAGGGCAGCGTGGTACCGGTTTCCCTCCGGGTCGTCAAAGTCATCGATGAGCCACAAGTCCACTTCATCGAGAATGCACAACGTGATCGATCGGAATGATCGGGGAGAGAGCCAGCCCAGTCGATTGGTGAACATCTCCGGGGTGGTGACGATAATATTGGCCTGTTCGACCATTAGCCGAACCTGCTTACGAATCCGGCTAAAAGGCTCCTTAAAATCCAGCACAACGAGCCGGGGTGTCAAATGCCCCATCCACTCTGCCATTCGGACATACTGCTCCCGCAATTCCTTTGTCGGCGCGATCACCAATACTTTTGTGCCGGGATTCCTGCGGAGGTGTTCGTGCGCGATCAGCTGCGACACAAATGTCTTGCCGGTCCCTTGCGGCAGGGTAAGGACGAGACCGCCGTGTACCAGGCGTTGCACGGCTTGCCATGCTGCATGAGCCTGATAAGTGCGGAATCCCAGATTCGCCATGCGAGAAAGATTACGAACATCGCGTACGAACCGAGGCGGTGGCGCCGGCCCCTTGTGCTTGGGCCGTTTCACTTATCTACCACGACCTCGAATTCAGCACCGTAACGGTCAATATCGGCTTTGACTCCGTGCAGGAGAGTGTAGAGCAGGCGCGCTTGCCTGGCCGGCGAAGTGTTCGCCGCTAGATTCGCAGGCAGGAGCGATTTGCGAACGTGGGGCTGTACGATCACCACACGGCGGGTGAGGTCGCTGTAGCGAACCTTATTGATCGCGGACCACAACGCAGTTGATTTGAGGGGCAGCGCTTTGCCGTTGTGCCAGCCGCGCACGATCTTGGCATCCGCTGACTCGATCTTCTCTTTCAAAGGCTGCTCCAGTTCCCGGCGTTCGGTGTAACGCAGATTCTTCAACGCCTGGGAACAGACGACTTCGTATGCGGAGACCGAGATGCCTCTGTTGGGCGAACTGGAATTAGCGGCCTTGACGTGGATCAGCGATAACGTTGAATGGCCGGGATCGAGATGGATAAAATCAGCTATCTCTCCGCTTCCGTCGTCGCACCACAGCCATCCCTGCTTATAGTGCTGCCAGACCCAGGTAAACAGGCTCGGTTCGCCAGCTACGCCTATTCGGGAAAGGTCCAGTCCTTCGGTTTTGCCCGCAGGTCGAGGTTTCTCCAGTGTGATTTCGAACTTGGAAAAGTCTTCATCCTTGACTGGAAACGGGAACGGCCGCGTCTTAACTTCGAAAATCTGGCCGTCTGAATAAGTATGAAGTGAATCGTAAAAGACTTTCAGCAGATCGGCCCTGCCGAACAGCTCCGCGATCTTTTCCACCTCTGGGGAGGGCTCTTTCTCGCTGGGTGTTACGGTATGCTGAATCCCACCGCCCTCGGCCCGAACCTCAATCTTGAAATTGTGTACTCGATCCGCCAGTTTCAGTGCCAGGATGCAGTCTGCTCCGCTTCCGGCTTGCACAGTCCACGTGGCTTGTTGCAGCAGGTTTTCAAGTTCAGCAATCAGGTCCGGGTCCTCATCGTAGAGATACTCCGGCGGCGCCAGGCTCACATCGAAGGCGTCCTTTACATCTTTAAGGGAACCTTCTGCGCGAGCTAGCACCGGATATGGAGTCTCTTTCTTGGCGCCTGGAGATTCGATCAACTGGAGCAACCGCTGGCTATTTGCGACGAATACTTCCCAGTCAGCACTCGGCCCCAGCCAGGCTTTCGCCATGCGCGGCGTCACCCCGACGAACGAGGCCGGCAGAGCCTTGGGCCCTGCGCACCTCGTCGAGGTGTATTGATAACTCTGGTCCCCGAGGGCGTCGAGGCTGGCCTCGACATCCGGTCCAATCAACACCTTGCTATCTGCTTTTGTAGCCACCGATCGATGAATGCCACTCAGCCACAGGGTCCGGGTATTGCCGGATACCAATGCTCTCTCCAGCCGGCTGAACGACACTCGATGCAGTGTCTTCCATTCTTTTCCGCTCCCCCCTCGCGTAAGTCTTGCCCCTAAGGACTTGTCCGTGGCGACAACGGAAAGGAATGAAGAGCGCGCAGTCAGAACCACGAGATGATGCTCGATGTCTTTGGGTGCATCCGGTCCGGCAGCCCATCGCACTTTGACTCTCTTGCTGTAAGCGAGCCATGCGATCTGCTCGTCCTTGGTAATTGCTCGGAGAGGACCTTGCGCAAGAATTTCACATCGGTCGTCTTCGTCTTCGAGACCGTCATCGATGATTTTAGGGAGTTCTTTAAGGAGTTTTTCGATGCCCTTCGAAGTCAGCAAACTATCACTCTGAAACAAGAAATGCGTCTGATACGGTTTCAGGTCGATTTCACGGATTTTGGTGGGTTTGGTCATCGTCCCGACTCGGACACGAACCGTCAACGACACGTTCGCGCCGGCGTTGCCTTCTGCGCGCGGACGCCTCGTATCCGACTGTCAGTTCTCCTTGTTCACTTAGTGACTTCACCATGGTAGATCGTTTCAAGAATTTTGAAAGATGCTGAGTAGGTTCTTGGTTAGGCGGATCAAAAATGAGTATTCCTTAATATCCTTCCAGCCGCCTCGCGCAAACGATGACCGGGAGAAGCCCAAGGGGAGGTATTCGTAGGTTACTGTTTGCTCCGACCCCATTTTATAACCCAGTCGTCGCGCCCGCTTGGAGCGGGATGGAGCTACTGGTAAGCGGCCGCATTTGCTGAGGCGGCGCGGCGACATTCCTGTTGTAGAGCAAATTCAAAGGCGAAGCCGGATAGAGCAAAAAAAGCAACGGTTTAGACCAAGTGCTTGGGTCTTCCAGCGGAGTGCCCTGGGCACTCCGCGGTTCTTACTGGGAGGCCCGGCGCAGGAGGCCCGCGCAGCAGTGTCAACGGTCTGCAAAGGTGCCCGTCCGGAAGTTGCATCAAATTTCAAACTAACCTCAGGTGCGGCTGCAACCTCATATTTGCCTCACTCCAAGACGAGCCCAGTCGCACCAGTACTCCATCATTGCCGATGTATTCACTCGAAAAGGGCGAATTTGGTTCTGACTGGTCGGTCAGCGAGACGTCTTGCTCTGCTAGTGCGATCCAACAATCCAGTTCCTTAATCTGTGCCCCGCGAAAGGTTCTGCGTGCGACCGCAAGTTGCGTAATTGAACCACGAGACTCAACGATCGCACGGATTGGATCATAGTAAGCGTGCTCGAAATCGTTGCGAGTAATGTCCAAAGTTCTCGGTCGGTTACTCCTTGAGCGCTGGGGATCATCCATTCGGAAGCGAAGTCCGTTTGTTGAGAAAAACGATTGGCTTGCAATCCGGCAGAGAGGAGCGACATTGTCTATTAGGTTAATTTGTTCAGCTTGATCTTTCGCAGTTACCAATGCTCCGCTATCGAATCCGTTGGAGCGCCCTTTTGCTTCGAAGACAAACCAATTTCCGCTGGCAGAGAGTCCAATTAAGTCTGGACGGGAGGCGCCTTGCCCAGCGGCGATCTGATAGTTTTGTCCGTATACAGCGAAGTGCAGCATGCGGGGCACGTTGAACAAAGCTTCAGCAAAGAGTTTTGCTAGCGTCATCCCAATGTAAAACGAAATCGAAGTCTTCTCAGAGGGATCTGACGCCACATACGGCATCGTTTGAAGAAGTAGCCCAGAGCTTGCTTCAAGCAAATACGCCCGCATCATCGATGCGCGATGCAATCGCTCAAGGGCAGAGTAAATTCCGTAGGCATACTCATCACCAGCTGCCTTTCCAACGGTTATAGCTGCCCAAACGAGCTGAGCCCACGCAACAGAAATCTGTCCGTTCCCATTGAGGTGCGTGAATGCTCCGGAGAAGTTGGTGGCGCTATAAGGAATTTGAGGCATGCATTCTTAGCACTCGTCCTGCTGCAGTCAAGATATATGAGAGGAGTGTTGCCGGTCGAATTGTTTACCGACACCTATTGAAGCTGCGATTGATATAAGGGGCCGGCCCATTTGTCGATGAACTTCCGGTTGGCCGACGATACACTCAGAGTGCGTACTGCGAACGGCGAGGATCAACTAAGCGATGAAAAAGAAGAGCACTAAGCGCAAAAAGGGTCCGCCAAGAAAAGCGAACCAGACGGCAATGGAAGCCCCAAAGAAGTTTCCCTTCGCTCCGGCCAAGAGTCCGCGCCGAGTATTTCCGCAGGTGGATCCCGATAAAACAGCGGCTGCAAAAAGAGCACACGATGTGCGCGGGTTAGACTTCTTTCTGCTGCTAGTGCTTCATGAACTAGGTCACGGCCTTGCTAATAAACTTTGTGGCCGGGCTTGCTCAATCCAAATCGAGAAGTCTGGTTTCGCGTACACCTGTCACGATCCAGCGCATAAACTCGATCAGGCAGACGAGATCTTTGTTGCAGCCATTGGTGGATCGGTACATCTCGCCTTTGTTCTTGCGCTACCGGCCGTCACGCCGAGATTTCTTCAACAGTATGTGGCGCACGCAATCAATCGGGACGCCCAACTGGCAGGTGTACGACCTGAGTTCTTGCACGCTCTGATCCAGAATGAGGTGCTTCCGCACATTTCGGAACCCTTCATCGCGAACATGATGCAATTTGCAGAGGCGGTCGCCAAAGACAGCAAGAGGAATCCGGATCTCTGCCACTACGCTGTGACCGACGACGCGAAGAGGTTGATGCCGGAAGTATTCCAGGCTCTCACTCAAATCAGAAAGGCCATAAAAGAGCCCACTGTTGTCTGAAGGGCACCAATGCCACAGAAAGTATGTCCGAAGCGCCTTTCGGGCCGACGGACTCCATTTTATTTGCCCTCGGGAAACTTCTTAGAACTGCCGGGGTTCTAAGATGACAACCACTCGTCCTTCTGGACCCGACATCCCGGACGCGACGCCTGATGTCCTGGATTCGGGTTGACCCCAGCTCTCTGAGAAGCACTCTGCACCAGGGAATCTCACGTGAGGATTCGGCCGGGATCTACTATCGCCCTTGCTCTCGTTTTTCTAGCTACTTGCTCGTACTACGTCTTCACCCTGCGCCACCAAGTGGCGAGTCCGACTCGCCATGGCGCCTTCCACATTGATTCCACGGATGTACAGGAGTGGGCAGACCCGCAGGTGCTGCTCGCTGCTGCAGATCACTTTTACTTCTTAAATAACGGGCCCGCCGCGGCGCCGCTCTATTCCAGAGCCGAGAAGCTGTTCTCGGAGCGGGGTGATGCGCGGAACGCACTTCACGCCAAGGTGGGCCGCCTCAGATCAGAAGCCGAAACGATGTCGTTTGTTGAAATTATGCGGGTTCGTCCAGCGCGTCCGCGTTCTTCGCGCGAATTCCGGTGGCAGGAATACCACAATCATCGCCCAAGGCGGTGATACCGGGAAACTGGCATACAGGATGGCAACTCCCGTACGCTGGCGGTTCCGTGATGTTGCCGACGAAGTGATAGAGCTGCGCCCCTGGATTTGGCTGGTCCAGCGGTGCCAGAGCAAGTGCCAGCATTTGAAGCATTTGCATACTGGCGCAGGACATCGAAAAAGCGAAGACATTCTCGCGGGCCTTCAACGGATGGTCCTTGGGCAAACCCGCTATATAGGTAGGATCGTCAAGACGGCCTTCGCGTTCCGTCTGAACCAGACCAGGATCGTACTGCCCCAGGCACTGCAAGCAAGGGCGCCCGACGGTCGCCGTGTGCGCTTTCCAGTCTGCTGCCACCAGCTTGCCGAGACGGTTGCTCCGCACGCCGATGCCGCCGTCGATAACCGGGATCAGATGGGCATAGGCAATCAGATTGAGCACATACCGGCCCCACGGCCGGTCGACGCATGCGAACAGAACATCACAGTCCAGTGCCGCGCGAAAACCTTCGTCCTCATAGACCGCCGCAACGACAGGCTCCACCCTGAAAGGATCAGAAGTCGCCCGCGCGGCTAGGTGCCTGGCCTGCACTTCGACCTTCAGTCGCCCGATGTCAGCGCGCGTCGCATAGGCGAGCCGGTCCAGATTGTGCCTTTTGATGCGATCAAAATCCATCACCGTCACATCTTCAAAGCCGGTGCGTGCCAAGGCGTCCCCGATAAGGCCACCGACACTGCCAGCGCCTATTAATCCAACCCGAAGGCGCGCGAGGTCCCTCTGGGAATCCTCTCCCCATGCCGATACCGTGCGGATCTGTTCCTCGTTTGCCAGGGGCGGAGGAGCCAGTTCGTCCATGTATGTCACCCTCAGACGGTCGCCCACGACGCGAACCGTAGCGCAGTTTTGACGGGCATAGGTCTGCGGCGCGGTTCGCATCCAGAAGCGGCCACTCCAGGCGCCATCGCCGCCGATGGTCAGGCCGACAAATGGCTGCCGCGTGGCGCCGAAAACCGCGCCGGCACTGCTCTGCTCGGTTCTGACATCGTCAAGACTCATCCCCTGCCATCCGATGCCGCGGGGATGGCTGTGCATGAGGGCCAGACCCGCACCCTCCGCCGCCGCCGCAGACATAGCCCGTTCGAAGAATGCCGGCTCAAAACTCGCATTCCCGTGAACGTTGCGGTCCCCAGATTCAGGCAGGACCAAACGGTAAATCAGAGCCGTTGTCCGGCTCCGGCCCCGGCTTGGATGCCAGAGGGCAAAGCACAGATCCTCCTGGCGGTCGGTCCGGAGCAGATGCGCGCTGGCTGCGCTGGCCACCTCTTCTGTCATCGCAACGCTATAAGCGGCCCTGCTCATTGTGTTTCCCAGAGGCGCCAGATGTGCGCCATGTAAGCGGTCACCGTCTTTTTGCTCTTGCCCCAATCGGCACAGGGGCGGGACCAATACTGCCACGCACCGCCTGCTCCTTTCTGAAAAGCCTCCGACTGCGACTGGTGCACACCACCGTCGGGATGCGGAAGATCGTTCGTCGGATGGATGGCCCGGACGTGGGGAGAAACGTGCGGGCCGCTGGGCGTGATATTTGGGAAATCAGGCGGAACGACGAAGCCCAGCCGGACCGTCTGGCCGGCGAAGCGCCCCACCTCCACCGGATAGTTGAAAACGACATGGTCCGGGGAGTTCGGCAGGGCGTTAGGTTCATAGCCGAGCGTGCGCAGGCCTTCGACGAATGCCGCCGCGCCGGCACAATCCGATACCGGCTTCGGGCCAGTCGAAACGATCTGAAAATGGTCACAGTCGTGAAGCTTAATCTCTTCGTCGCCTTTGCCCTGGTAGCTGACCTTGTGCGTACCCCGGATTTCCACCAGATAGCTGATAGCCGGATCTTGCTTTCCAAACTCGCTGATGATCTGGTTAGGCGTCAGCTTGTGCTTACGGGTTTCGCATTCCTCGCCGTCCACCGTGAAGTGGATCTCATGGTGGTGAGCCTCCGCCTCCCGGAGTTCGTGAACCGCCGCATCAATGTCTGTCACAGCGGCCTGTTCAGCGGCCTGTGCCGACTGCTCGTCGCGCTGCGCGATTCCCAGTTCCGCCTCGGCCCGCTTCAGGTCGACCTCGGCCTGCTTCACTTCGTCAATGTTTTCCATATCTAGCTCCTTTTGCCAATGTTGCCTCGATTCTCCGAGGTTCATAAGCCCATTATACACAGCGTTGCTAAAGTTATCAAGCAGTTAATTAGCAGTGCTTGACGGACGCAGCTAAAGCGCCCAAAATGGTCATAAATACCCCTAATCCCAAGGAGCACTCATGGCAAAAGTTGGTGATCAGCGAGCATCTGACGAGTCACTCGGCGCGCATCTTGCACGGTTACGTACCGCTGCGGGCTTGTCATTGCGCCAAGTCGAAGATGCAACGGAAAAGGAAGTTTCCAACGCGTATCTCAGCCAACTGGAAAATAATAAGATTGCAAAACCTTCTCCGAACATCCTGCATGCTCTTGCGCGAATTTATAAGGCCTCGTATGAAGACCTGATGAAACGCGCTGGTTACTTCACTTCGGATGCGGACGCATCCGGCCGCCGTCAGGCCAAGGCCGCAACGTTCGCCGTCCAGGGGTTAACCCCAGAAGAGGAACAAATTCTGCTCGATTATTTGGCATTCATACGGAAACAGAAACGCAAGTGACCCGGCCCAACGACTCACATCTCGACTCGCATCAACTCAGCACGGTCCAGCGCCACGCTGACAAGCTGTTGCGGGACGCCTCTGCGCTTGGAAGGTTTCCCACGCCAATCGACGATCTGATGGCGGCGGCAAAGCTGACCGTGGTTGACGACGAAGTCTTGAACGAGGGGCTGCTCCAGAAATTCATAAACCAGGCAAAGGCCGGCATCGCGACGATCAAATCCGCTTTGAGCAAGGTCTTGGGCCTCTTCGAGTCCCAGGACAGGCTCGTCGTTATCGACAAGCATGCGCCGAAGCCACGGGTGCCCTTTATCAAGCTGCATGAGGCTGGTCACGGCACGCTGCCGCACCAGAGCAAGGTCTATCGCCTGATACACGATTGCGAGAAGACCCTCGACCCCGACATCACCGATCTCTTCGAGAGGGAAGCAAACGTGTTCGCCTCCGAAGTTTTATTTCAGGGCGAAGTGTTCTCTCAGGAAGCGCACGATCAGGCCTTCGGCATCAAGGTGCCTATGGGGCTGGCCCGCAAATTCGGGGCTTCCAATTACTCGGCGTTCCGCCGCTACGTGACCACCAACCCTCGCGCGTGCTGCGTTGTTGCCCTTGAGCCATCGGTCCACGATTTCGATGGACGCTTCACAGCCGAAGTTCGGCGCGTCGTGATGTCCAAATCTTTCGAGGCGATCTATGACGGCAAAATCCTTTGCGCCGCGGTGACCCCCTCTCACCCCTTGGGACCGGCCGTGCCCGCCCAGGGAAGGCGCATGACGTACGAAAGAGAGATCGTCCTCATGGATCGCAATTGTGACGAGCGGATCTGTATGGTGGAAGCATTCTATACAACTCATCAGACCCTGGTTCTCATCCGGGATATCGGGCGACGGACCCGCTCGGGCATCGTGCTGCCGGGATCTTCCAAAGGCGAGGTAAAAGCGTTCACTCCCTTATAACTGGGAAGTGCGGAGTGTAGTTCATCATGGCTTTTAAAGGGTTATTCATTGGAATTGATCGCTATGCCTCGCCGGGGGTCAATTGGCTCACCTGCTCTAGCAGGGATGCAACCGCGCTACATGCCCTTTTTACAGATACTCTTGGCGGCACGACGAAGTTACTCCTGGACGAAGAAGCTACCGTAGCGGCCATCCGCAAACAATTCGAGGTGCTCGCAACGAGCGATCCGGATGACGTCGTTGTGATCGCCTTTTCGGGGCACGGAACCGAGACCCATGAATTGGCTACATGCGAAACGGACATCTACGATCTCGCCACCACGGCAATACCGCTGACGACGCTTGGCGACTGGTGCGCGCGCATTAAAGCTCGGCGACTATTGATCGTGCTCGACTGCTGCTTTTCTGGCGCGATGGGCGCCAAGGCGCTCCAGGTTGAGGGTGTGCCACGCGATATCCAATCGGTCGATGCCAAGCTGAACCAGATTAGCGGCGAGGGCCGTGTGATTTTAACCGCTTCCGGCCCGACTGAGCAGGCATGGGAAAGTCCTCGTCTTGGGCATAGTTTCCTCACGTTGCATTTCCTTGAAGCGCTCCAAGGGCCGGAAGAAGTCCGCCAAGGCGATCGGGTTGGCGTGCTGCGTCTGCTGGATTATGTCGTCCGGCGCGTCGTTGACACCGCACGAATAATTCGGCGCGAGCAGAATCCTGCGGTGCGAGGGACCATCGACGGAGAATTCACTTGGCCCGTGTTTGCGCCGGGGCCAATCTTCCGTGCCGCATTTCCCGAATATGGGAACCCTGTCGCTACTGCCGACATTGCAAGCCTCGCGAGTTTCGGCTTTCCTCCCGCCGTCATCCAGGCCTGGGCAGGCGAGATCCCGCGGCTCAATCAGCTTCAGCTCGATGCCATTAACGATTACGGCATTCTTCGCGGCGAACACGTCGTCGCCTCCGCACCGACCTCTTCCGGCAAGACCATGCTCGGCGAGCTTGCCGCCGTGCGCGGCGCGCTTGATAGACGCAGAGCGCTTTTCCTGATGCCATTGAAGGCTTTGGTCAACGATAAGCTCCGGCAATTCCATCGCGTCTATGGCCCGTTCGGCATCCGCACCATTGAGGCCACCGGCGAGACGGACGATATCACTCCGCTGCTGCGGGGCCAGTACGACATCGCCCTTCTTACCTATGAAAAGTTCTCCGCCATAGCGTTGACGAACCCGCATGTCCTTGAGCAGGTCGGAACCATCGTGATCGACGAAGTGCAGATGATTGCGGATGCTGGCCGCGGGGCAAACCTGGAGTTCATTCTCACGCTTCTCCGGATGCGTCGCCGGGACGGGCTTGAGCCGCAGCTCATAGCACTCTCTGCCGTGATCGGCGACACAAACGGCCTTGAGCGTTGGCTGAACGGTCGCCTATTGCGTCGCGTCGAGCGCCCTGTGCCGCTCGATGAGGGCATCATCTGCTATGACGGGCGATTTCGCTATCTCGACGGCGACACCGGAGAGAGCCGTTCCACAGACAGATTCATTCGGCCCCTGCACGGCGAGGGTAAACATCGAGATTGGGTTATCCCGCTTGTCCAGCGTCTCGTGAACGAAGGTAAGCAGGTCATTATCTTTCGCGAAACAACCGGCGAGACCCGCCATGGCGCCCAATACATGGCCGAGGCGCTCAGACTTCCCCCCGCAGCAGAAGCTTTGCAAGATCTTCCTGCCGGGGATCCTTCTCAGGCTTCAGCCCACTTGCGCCAGGTTCTTGCGCATGGCGTTGCCTTCCACAACTCTCATCTTGATCGAGAAGAGCGGCGGGTCATCGAAGAGCATTTCCGGCGACGTGATACGCGATTGCGCGTGATCGTCGCGACCACCACGCTTGCGATGGGAGTCAATACTCCAGCATCTGCTGTAGTTATAGTTGGGCTTGAACATCCGGGATCACAGGGCCGTCCCCCGCAACCGTATAGCGTCGCCGAATACAAGAATCTTGTGGGACGTGCCGGCCGGCTCGGGTATGCCGAGCGGGGCGCATCCTACCTGATAGCAACCAGCGCCCGCGAAGAGCATGAATACTGGGTACGCTACGTATCTGCCCGGCCGGAAAACCTGGCTTCCCGCTTCCTCGCGGCCGACCCCCGCACACTGATTATCCGCGTTCTTGTCGCCGCCGGTCGCGTTCCCGGCGGAGTCTCCGGAGACGAGATCATAGATTTCCTCGAAGCGAGCTTTGGAGTATTTCAGATGCAGCAGGCGGGCAATACTGCCGGCTGGGATCGCCGCAGGCTTCAACAAGCACTCGATGAACTTGCGCGCCATAGCCTGGTTGAACGCGATGAACAGGGCCGCTTTCACATCACCGCTCTCGGCAGGCTTGCCGGAGAAAGCGCGGTCGAAGTCGAAACGCTGCTCCGCGCCATCGCTTGTCTGCGCGCTCTTCGCGCCGAGGAAGTGACCGACCCGGCATTGATTGCCATTGCCCAGACCAGCGTTGAACTCGATGCCATCTACCTCCCGGTCAACAGGATCAGCAAACACAAAGAGCCACAACACTGGATGGGACAGTTGCGCGCGCAAGGTCTCTCCGAGACAGTGCTCGCCAATTTGCAACGGAACATCACTGCGCCGGGACAGGATACTGTCCGCGCCAAGAAGGCCGTCGCCTGCCTGTACTATGTTTCGGGCATGGGCATGGAGGAGATTGAACGCGCGATGAGCCAGTTTGGCGGTGCTTTCGATGGGGCGTCCGGCCCGATTCGGTCTGTCACCAGCCGCACATGCGACGTGCTGCCTATGATCGCGCGCGCTGCGCAACTGCTGCACGCTGGAGTAGATCTGGAACAGCGTGTTGCGCGGCTTCTGTTCAGGCTTGACCTTGGAATTCAGGGGCCAGTCGTTGATCTTGCCCGTTATGCCGAACGCACGCTCGACCGGGCAGACTACAGACGGCTTTGCGATGCCAGAATGACGGACCGCGAGGCACTCGCGGGAGCCGAAGACCGAGCGTTGCTCCCTTTGCTGGGAAATGATGCACGAAAAATTATTGCGCTCCGCAGCGCCGTGGAACGCTGGCGCTCTGCCCGTCCTCCCGCGGCACCGGCGGCGGCGCTACCGGCGTATCAACAGTAAGTCAGCCAGCATATCCACTTGCTAGAAAAAACTACTCAAACAAACCTTTCTCCTCCTGGTACGGATTGCCCGCCGCGACCGCTTCCAGCACGCCGCTAAGGAAAGCCTTCAGCACCGGCAACTGGGTTTCATCCCGTCTCGGACAGAGATCGAACGCGCCCACGCTCGGGAATGTATAAGCGGCCGACCCTTTTCAAACTGCGAGACTTGTCCAGGGTGTCCACAAGCGCTTCCACGCTCCTCACCTCCGCAATCCCCCGCATGCTGATCTCGGTCACCAGCATGGCGTGTACCTGGCTCAGCACTTCCTCGCATGCCATAGAGCTGGAATCCCAAAAGCCGAGCACGTATCTGCTCGGCGAGGCCGTCAGGGCCGGCGAGGAGATTTCCGTACAGCAGGCGCTTGAGCTGCTGCAGGAGAGCATCGAGGACAGAGAGGAGCATCACCGAAGCTTCTTTCGGTGCATTATTCAAACGAGCGGGAGGCCGCGGAAACACGCGGTTGAGACGGAGACCGCGTGAAGGCGAGGAATGGCTACCGCGATGCCCTGTCCGTTCGATGACAAAGCAGGTTTTCCGCTGCCCGCACTTTTTACCCGCAGTTGCTGTTTCCACCACTAACTATCAACAACTTCTAGCGCCACCCGTGCCACGAAGTCGTTGTAATCACTGTTTATTTTGGCCCTGAAAAGGCTGGCGTCGGGGGAGATGTTCAATCTCATGCGCTCTCGGCAGAGGGAGCGCTATTGAGTAGCGCCCGATCCAATCACCAGGTTGGTACCCGTTTTTGCAATTCCTGTTCGTTCACGGGGCATCGGAGACGAAGTCATTCACAACGTTGCGAGCAGGCGAGATGGGCGTAAAATAGACACGGTTTTTGAAGTCAGAAAGGGGGTTCCGGCTCATGTCTCTATCGGACGACGAACTGGCAGCCTTGTTCCTCTCCCCCTCTCGCCTTCAGATGCTCAGTGACGAAGATCTCATGGCGGCCCTGTGCATAGACTGCAATGATGCCTTCGCAGACGGCCCCACTTGACTGTTTTATAGTCCAAGAATTTCGATGACCCCTCTTTCCGGCACGCATCAGGTCAGCCAGAACTATAATTAAAGCGATAGTCAGAAGTTGAGGAGCCGTGTTCATGGCCAGCAAGAAAGTGCTAGGAACGATCGCCTCAAGAATAGCCGATTACCGTAAAGGCGAGATCAGCGCCCCTGATGCAGATCATGTCAACTCCTGGATATCGCAGTTTGACCCTGCGGTTCAGGATTCCATCTTGCGGGAAGTCGACCACGTGCTCGAACGGACATATGTAACGCGACCCGAAGTGAACAATTTCCTGAAGGAGCTTTCCAGCCATAAGGAGCTCACGAAAGGCAATCCTAAGAAGTTCTGGAAAGAAACAAGCATCCTCAATATCCAGCAATCTGGGTCGAGTCAGAAAGAAATGCTTCAAGTCTTTGGGGAGATCCTTGAGAAGGAACATGGGGTGGGCATCGACGCCGGGCCGGAAAACGGCAATGTGGCAGTCTACATCGACGATGTCGTTTTTAGCGGAGGGCACGTTCGGGGAGATCTGGTTGAATGGGTGAAACAAAAGGCTCCAAAGAAGGTCCTCATCTACATTATTGTCATGGCGTACCACTTGGGTGGCCAGTGGTTCGCAGAGCAGGAGATTGCGAAGGCGGCGAACAGTGTCGGCAAGGACGTGAAGGTGCAGTGGTGTCGCATACACCAGTTTGAAGATCGAAAGGCCTACCTCAACGAAAGCGATGTGCTCCGCCCTGTTCAAATTCCTGACCACAAACTAGCGAAGGCCTACGCTAAGGGGCTAGCTGATCAAGGTTTCCCCCCGATCCTCCGAAGACCCGGTGATATTGGGCGCGCAAAGCTCTATTCGGGGGAAGCAGGGAGAAATATACTTGAGCAGCAGTTTCTGATCAAGGGCACCGAGATCAGGCAACAATCCCCATTTCTAAATCAATACCAGCGTCCGCTGGGTAACATGGTGTTGAGAACTTTAGGTTTCGGTGCAATGATCGTGACCTTTCGGAACTGCGCTAATAACTGTCCACTGGCTTTGTGGGCGGGCGATCCGTGGTATCCATTGTTTCCGCGAAGGACGAACCGATGAACGGTCCCTTGGAGCAGCGCACGTATACACCCGCTGAGGTCGTCGTTTTTCGGAAGACGAACGAGACCTTTGGCGGGTTGTCCAACATGGCACCGGGTTTTCCCGTGATCGTTAATCAGGTTAGATTCATGACGAGTGAAGCCCTGTACCAGTGCTGCCGCTATCCGGATGCACCCGAAGTTCAACAACTGATCGCATCCCAGTCCAGTCCGATGACGGCCAAGATGAAAAGCAAGAAGTACCGTGATGCTACTCGTGCCGATTGGGACAACATAAGGGTTCGGGTGATGCGCTGGTGCCTTAGAGTGAAGCTCGCTGAGAATCTGACCACATTCGGACAATTGCTCCTTTCGACAGGTGACAAACCAATCGTCGAGCATTCCGCGAAGGATCAATTCTGGGGAGCAAAGGCGCAAGATGGAGAGGCCTTAACAGGGGTCAATGTATTGGGACGATTACTGATGGAGTTGCGCGAGCAATTGCGATCATCGCCTAACGATTTTCAGGAGATACCGCCCCCACACATACCGAATTTCCTCTTGTTCGGCCGACCTGTCGGAGTCATCACCGCGCGAGACGCCCAGCCTAACAGTCCAGGAGCCAGCAATGGACATTCGGATCAAGAACTTCCGCGTCGTAAAGTCGAGATCTCTGGAACCCTTGGTCGAACCGATTGGGACAACCTGATGCAATTGCTGGCGGCATCGAAGTTATCGCCGGATAAGGCGTTACTCAACATTGAACTGCTCTTCTCTCCTGAGGCTGCCGACAATCCGAGAATGAACATGTTGGCTGAAATGGCGCGGAGGTTTGGAATCCACTTTAGGGTTTTGTAGGCCCTACGAGAGTTACGAGGTTGTCTCTTGTGCAAATTCGCCTACCTGCATTACGGTGAGGATTGCTGCCCTGATCCCGAGCGGCCGCTTGCGGCCTTCGTCCACGTGAGAATGGTACTATTTCGCCTTTGTTCGTCTAGGTGCTGGTCGCGGTCCGGGAAAGTGGTGGCGTCTCCCTCAATAGCCCCGCCAGCGGGCCCTTCTGTTTTTCCAAGCGGGCAGCCTATACCGCCTCTCGCCGGCGTTGCCCTCCGCCAGTGTCATTTCGCTCCAGCGTTTCCACTCTTCGTGTATCCCGACGCCGCTTGCAGAAGATCCTGGACCTTACGACCGTTTCATCGTCACGTTGATCTTTTTGGACGTTGGCTTGCTCTTCATGGAGAATAAAAGGCGAACTACTAGGTTTCCTTATGGACGAAGAGTCGGAACTCGCGTTATCTTGGCGAGCTTTTACGTTCGGACGGCATCACGGGTTACTGCCATTTCTTCACGGGGCTGAGTTCTCGATCTCTGCCGCGCGGGGAAGAGAATCATAGAGTCGCCCTGAAGTGGTGTAGGATACAAAGTCGCGTGAACGAAACAGTCAAGGCACTTATCCCGGCCGTCGTCGCATATGTCGCGGAGACGGGCGGCTACGTCACAAAAACCAAGCTGCTCAAGCTTCTGTACCTCATCGACGTCGAATTTTATCGGTTCCACAGGCAGACCTTTACCGGCTTCGACTGGAAGTTCTTCCATCTGGGTCCTTGGTCGGCCGAATTTGATCCGCTCATCAATAATCTCGTGGCCTCCGGCACACTGATCGAACGCACTGGCACAAAGCCAGAATACGAGACGAAGTTCTACCATGTCGCAGAGCCACATGATCTCGGCAAGCTCTTCAAGTCCGCAACGGACGAATTCGCCTTAAGGGGTGTATTGAGGACATGGGCAGAATCGTCGACCGGAGAGATATTGGACCATGTGTACTTTCGCACAGAACCAATGGAGCGCGGTGTGCGGAATGAGCGGCTCGACTTTAGCAGTATTTCCGAAGGACCAGCGGAGCGATACGTCCGGCCCTCTTCAGGTATTCCACCAAAGGAGATCAAGAAATTACGCGCAAAATTCCAAAGCCAGAGCAAGGAAATTGCCCGACGCGCGGCCTTTGCGTACACGCCGCCTCGCTACGATGAGGAATTTAGGAAAGGCATTGATAAGCTGGAGTCGGCTGAAAGCTAATGTTCATCGACGAGTGGTTCGAGAGCGACTACTTCCAAACTCTGCCGCTCAGCTTCCGCTCTCCCGCTAGCTTTAGATTCGGACAGATTTTCCTTACCCACGCATACTATCCACACGAGAATCTAGAGTTGTGGAGACCGATACCAGAACCTGGAGAACCAACCAAAACGGTGGCCTCCAAATTCCAGCTCATTGCAGCCCCTAGAGATGCCTTTCAGCGTGGACTGCCCCTCCATGCGCCAAAGCTCGAAACAAATGAAGAATTCATCGCATTGAGGGCAAAGTTACGACCGGTCATCTTGATACAGCCAGAGTCGCCAATCGGTTTCGATAATCGCGGCTATCCGGGGAGAGTTGACAGACACAGGTGCCTCGTCGCACAAGTCTTCGGACTAACCGACGCGAAGACTGGGCGAATGGAATTTTCATCCGTCTTTGTGGAACGCATTCGGAAGATGGAATACCCGCAGCTTTTTTTCTTACCAAAACAGCCGGGTGTTTTCCAGGTGGACAGCGTTTTGAGGCTGGATGAACTACAGTCTGTCTTCACACCGCACTTGGATCCTTACCAGTTTGCCCTGGGTGACGAGGCCGCCGACATTCTCAAGTTGCAGTTCCAGTTCCTCTGGACAGGCTTTGGGCCAAGTAAGTACACCGAGCTGAGGGAGCTAGTCTTAAACGGCTAGCTGCAGTTGATCGGGACACTGTGAACTCGTTTCGCTGTGGAAATGAAGTGTTGGTCTGAACACGCGGAACACGTTTCACAACGCCGTCATACCCCGACGTCAATCCTGCCGGAGAACGGCATTTGTGGCGAACTCCGTTTTTGTTGTAGAAAACTCGATTCAAGACACCGCTACCCCACCCCTCTCGGGCCGGACGACTCAGGGCGGCCATGAAGGGTGAGTACCTAAGCGGTGTCTATTTCGCCACTGCAATCTTTTGCTCCGAGGTCTCTGAATGGGGAACTTCAAAAATCTGCCAGTTACCCTCCGACCACCCAAGCGCTTTCGCACACGCTTCGGCGCAATGCGTGTGTGTCCTGTCCGTGAACCGTCTGTCCTCTCCACGTGACTGCCTCCTACCCTCTCGCCGCATCTCTCCGCGCCGTCTTCGTCACGATGTGCCTCCTTCCGTGACCCACTGACGGACGGGTTCGGAGTCAACCTAACAGCCGCAGGCTAACGTCAAGGCACTTTTCGCGGCATAAACGATGATTCCCTACGGGCTACCCCTCATTTATTCCACGGTTGCCTGTGACGCCGCGCCTTCCGTGCGGCTGTTCCTGTCGCCTCTCTCGCCCCCGCCGTGGGGGCCACTTCAAGAAACGAGGCAAACACATGACGACGAAGACTCTCAGCAAAAGCGATCTCGCGCAGTTCACCGGCAGCGAAAGCTGGTATCGG
>CAVZZY010000015.1:0-90999 GCA_963779995.1 uncultured Acidobacteriaceae bacterium
TCAGCGATCACCCAAAACCGGCCAGTGATTATCACCTGAAAACCGGCCAACGAGAGTAACGTCCGGGACATTGAATCCCGCGGAGGCTTGTAGGCTCCGTGGGCATGGCCAATGTCTTGAACGAAGAGAAGAAACAACAAGTTTTAGCTCTGGGACGGCTGGGCTGGTCGCTGCGGCGCATCCAGCAAGCGACTAAGATCCGCCGCGAAACCGCCAGCGCCTACCTGAAAGCGGCGGGGATTGCGGTGCGTCTGCCCAGTGGCTGGGGGCGGTGCGAACCAAAACCGGCCAACGAAGTGATCACCGACTTTGGTGCGGCAAAACCGGCCATTGCGGTGATTCCCGATGCCTGCAACCCCAGCCCCAACCCCGAAAACCCTTCCCCTAAGGGAAGATCAAAAACAACTTCAAAACCGGCCCACGAGAACCAGGTGATCACCGACTCTGAAGTGGTCACCGGCCCCAGCGCCTGCGAGCCCTACCGGGAAGCCATCGACTTGGGGCTCAGCCGCGGCCGCAATGCCATGGCCATCTGGCAGGACTTAGTTTCCGAGTACGGCTTCGCCAGCAGCTACCAAAGCGTGCAACGCTTCGTGCGCAAGCGGCGCGGAACGCAAACCCCCGAAGCCCGCGTCGTGATTGTCACCGCGCCCGGCCAGGAGGCACAAGTTGATTACGGCACTGGCCCCATGGTGCGTGATCCCGAGAGCCGTAAGTACCGGCGCACTCGGCTGTTCGTGATGACGCTGGGCTGCAGCCGCAAATCCGTTCGCCTGCTGACCTTCCGCTCCAGTTCGCGCATCTGGGCCGAGTTGCACGAACGAGCCTTTCGCCGGCTGGGCGGCGCCACGCGCATCGTCGTGCTCGACAATCTACGCGAGGGCGTGCTCGTCCCCGACATTTACGATCCCACTCTCAATCCTCTTTATCGCGACGTGCTGGCGCACTACGGCGCAGTCGCCATGCCTTGCCGCATTCAAGATCCTGACCGCAAAGGCAAAGTCGAATCCGGCGTCGGGCACGCCCAGAAAACACCGCTGAAAGGCTTGCGCTTCGAGACTCTGGAAGAAGCCCAAGCTCATCTCGATCACTGGGAGCAACGCTGGGCCGACACGCGCATCCACGGCACCACCAAACGGCAGGTCGCCGCCATGTTTGCCGAAGAGAAACCCACATTGTTACCGCTGCCGCTGGAGCCGTTCCGCTATTACCAGTACGGCGAGCGCATCGTGCATCTCGATGGTTGCGTCGAAGTCGAAGCCGCCTACTACGGCGCTCCGCCAGGCTGGATCGGGCGGGTGCTGCGCGTGCAATGGGATGAGCTGTATGTTCGTCTGCTCGATCCTAAAACCGGGCAACTGCTGCGCGAACACGTGCGCCAGAAGCGCGGTTGGTATCGCATTAAAGAAGAGGACCACCCCAAGCGAACCCCACTGCGCACTTCGCAACTGCTGTGGCGAGCCGGTCGTGCTGGGTCGCACATCGGTGCGCTCTGCGATGCCATCCACCACCAGCAAGGCGAGGTCGGTGTGCGCCGCATTCTCGGCGTTCTCTCCCTAGCCAAGAAGTACGGCACCGCGGCGGTCGATGAAGCCTGCGCCGCTGCGCTCGACATGGGAGTGCAGGAATACCGCTTCGTCCGCCGCTATCTGGAACGCTGCCCCCAAGCCCCACTCAGTTTGCAGCAAGTCGATCCCCTGATCCGCGAGTTAGTCCAGTACCGCGATTTTATTAACTACAGAACCAAGGAGATAGAAGAATGAATCTGATCGAACTCGATCGTGCGCTCAAACAACTTCGCCTGGGTGGAATGGCCGCCGTGCTGGAGGCCCGTCTGCGCCAGGCCCAAACCGAACCGCTCGCCCCCATCGACCTGCTGTCGTGCCTGGTCTCCGACGAACTCGCCTTGCGTGGTGAGCGCCTGCTGGAGCGGCGGAAAAAGCAAGCTCAGTTCCGCGACTCCCAGAAGACTCTCGACAACTTCGACTTCGCTTTCAACAAGAAGATGAATCGCAGCCTGGTCTTCGACCTCTCCACCGGCACCTTCATCTCGCGCCACGAAGATGCCCTGTTTCTCGGCCCACCCGGCACCGGCAAGAGTCACCTGGCACAAGCCATCGGCCAAGCCGCCATCCAACAGGGATACCGCGTGCTCTATCGCGAGACCCACGCCTTGCTCGATGATCTCGCCGAAGCCACGCTCGACGGCACCCGCAAAGAGCACATGGAGTTCCTGGTCACCGTGCCCCTGCTCATCCTCGACGATCTCGGCATGCGCAAGCTGCCGCTCACCGCCGCCGAAGAACTGCTGGAAATCATCATGCGCCGCTACGAGCGGGCCAGCACCATGCTGACCTCAAACCGCCCAGTGGAAGACTGGGGCAAACTGCTGGGAGACGCGGCCGCCGTGAGCGCCATGCTCGACCGTTTACTGCACCACGGTCACGTGCTCAAGTGCGGCCCGCGAAGCTGGCGCACCAAAACCGACTTGCCACCACAGGAGGCGGCAGGATAGAACATTCTCAGTCCTGGACGGCCAATCCCGTTGGCCGGTTTTGAAGTGATAATCGTTGGCCGCTTTTGAAGTGATCACTGAGGCCAACCTCTGATGAAGATCCGTTCTATTGTCTTTTGCAAGATGACAAACTGATTTCAGAGGTGCGCGTAAATACAGGCCAACTGCTGAAACTTCCAGATGCCAAGCCGCTGGATAAGCATGACGTGTATTTACAGATCACTGTGCGGCTCAACAGTGCGCAACTCACTAATTGGTCGTGGGTGTTCTGAGTCAAAATCATTAGAACGATGTGGGCATGAACACTTGATTTGGTTTAGCCGACGATGAACTGCGGAGGTTGGCTTTCTCTTCACGCGCTTGCTCGATTTCGTCGATGATCGCTTCGGCTACTTTGCGCGGAGTACCGCTATTTAATATCGGCCTCCCGACAACAAGGTAGTCTGCTCCTAAGCGAATGGCTTCGCTCGGAGTGGTAAATCGCTTGTGGTCATCGACGGAAGATCCAATCGGCCTAATCCCAGGACTGACGATGATCGTGTCTGGAAACGAAGTTCGACAGAGCCTGATCTCCTGACCGGAAGCAACAACACCATCGCATCCAGCTGCGAGGGCCGCTCCTGCGCGGGCGAGAATGTGCGTAGTAATATCGTCGCTCCCTGTCATCGCTCGGAGATCATCACGATCCAGGCTTGACAGGAATGGGACAGTCAAGAGTTCGGGATTTTTGCTCCCGTGCTTATCGCGGGCTGCTTTAGCCCCTTTTATTGCAGATAATGGCATGGACTCGCTCAGCGTCAAAAACCTGACTTCCATAGTGACGCAGAGGTCTATTACTGAGCCAATGGTGTTTGCGATATCACCAGGCACCTTGAGATCGACAAAAAGGCTTTTCTGGCGTAGCGCTTTCAAAAGTCTCGGCAACTCTCCGGTGAGAAATAATTGCAATCCAACCTTGAAAAAGGAGACATTATCGAGGGTCTCGACAATTTTCAAAGCAGTGTCAACGGTGGGCACATCGAGGGCGACGATTAACGAATCTCTTCCGCTGCGGGGCACGCCTAAGACTATTACGGTTTGCCCTCAATGTGCAAGTGCTTGAAAAGGAAACTTTTTGCTAATTTCGTCCCTGTTTTCCTCGTTTATTTGAGGAAATCTTAGGATTCCTGACCTTTTTTACCTCAGTTAATCCTATACGCTGAGATGCGTTATGATGGGCGCATGAAGTCTATTCCTGATCCCGATACGACGCCAGCCGAGAAGATGCGGGCGTTCAAGGACGGCTTGCGCCAAGTCCTCACGGTGTCCAAGAGCGAACTGTCCGAGCGCGAAAAGCAATACCAAGCGGAGCGAGCCACAAAGCCGAAGCGCGGCCCTAAGCCGCACTCTTAGGCTTCGGACCACGCCTCCGATAGTAGGGACTAGAACGGCTCAGGCGTCGTAGACACCGGATCGGCGTCATTCTTGCCAGTGAGTTCCTTGTAGGTCAGCCGCTTGTTTGCAACCTGAGAGAGCGCCAGCAAAAAGCGGTCGGAATCGTTCAGCGGATTGTCTTTTGTGGCGCGATTGTTGTACCGGAACACCTGCTCGTCAATGTACCGCTCCAAGTGGAACGGCTCTACCGCGACATAGGTGCCCTTCAATCCACGCTTCAGCAGCGACCAGAAGTTCTCTAGCCCGTTGGTATGCACGCGACCATTGACGTAGGTTTCTGCATGGTTCACAGTTTCGTGAATGTAGCGCCACTTGAGATTGTCGTAGGGTACAGCGTCATCGGTATAGACAGGCGATCCAAACTTGACGTTGTTGAGCACTTCGTTCTGTAGGGTCTCGCGTTTCACGTTCGGCACTACGCTTGCGCGAACCTTGCGCTCATCTCGGTCGAGAATGCCATGCACAACAGTCTTGCCAGTGGCTCCGCCAGTGTGCCCAGACTTCGCAGCAAACCGTTCCCGGCGATCCCGGTGCATGTTCTTGAGTTTTCCGCCGACGAATGTCTCATCCACTTCCACGCCGCTACTCTCAGTCCCTCCCATCTTTCCTACAATGCCAGTCTTGAGCGCAAGGCGAAGCCGATGCAGCATGAACCATGCCGACTTCTGCGACACGCCGATAGAACGGTGAATCTCCCAAGAGCTAACGCCGTTCTTGCAGCTAATGAGAAGCCAGAGAGCAGGGAGCCACTTCTGCAACGGGATCGGCGAATCTTCGAAGATAGTTCCAACCTTGACGGAAAACTGGCGACGGCAAGAGCGGCATTTCCACCGCTTCTGAGTCTTGAGGTAGTATGGATTCTTGGCGTCATCTCCGTGGCAATCAGGGCAACGGGGGCCGTCCATCCAGCGCATAGCGGCCACAGCGTCAATGCAAACCTGTTCGTCGCTAAAGTATTGAATCGCTTGCTGTAATGTCTTTGGGCTTCCCATATCCCAAATATAGCAAATTGGCGTGGGTAAGTCAAGTATATTTATGCCGTTAGCTGAATTTTTGGGTTAGATCTTTGGTTCTTAAGGACTTATACGTTAAATCTTGAGGGGTAAGGAGTTAACTGTCCAAATTGTCAAAGAACCGAGAAAAAGTCAATGAGCATAGGGGAGCGTCCGCTGCTTTCAGCGGGTACGTTCCGAGGTGCTGCCCTACTTCAGGTGCAGATTTTGACACCGGGCGAAAAGCTTGTATGTGATGGCGGTACTTTGAGAATGTGATGAAAAAGGGCAAAGGCGTGCGTCTCCGCCAGCACCGAGGACCGAGTCAATGAGTGAAATCGCGATGTTTCGACGGTTATGGTGGTCAGGCACCAAAGCGGAGCGTATGATCTGCACCACCTATGCCGATCAGTACGTTCAGCAGCTTCACCGACGGCCTCGATTCGAATCGAAGGAGCCGCGAACATTTCATCACCAACATCAACCTAAACGAGGACCGTCTTTGGGTTCCTTACGCGGATGGTGTCTGGTTTCAACCCTGTCTGGTTTCAACCCTGTCCTTTAGGGCCTACGGGCCCGCGAAACCTCATGAAAATCACTCAGGTAAGATCGTAACGGCTCGGCGCGGCGAGGTCGAACCAACAGTGGAGAAGTTGAAGCTGTGACCCTGTCTGATCCGGAGCGTGCGTGATTGAGCGAATAATTGGGCGTCGTAGTCTTCCCCTGGGGGAGCGGCGATAGCCCGCGAGCCTGGTTAAGGTATCCGCAGCATGCTCTCCGCTCCCGGCCAGGAGGAAGCTGATGCCCTACAGAATAGCGGGAATCGATGTTCATAAAAAGATGCTGGCCGTAGTTGTGTCTGACGTGGAAATTGACAGTGAGTTCCACTTCGAGCGACGAATGTTTGGCGCCAACCCCGAACAACTGCGATTGCTGGCTGCATGGCTACTCGAACAAGAGGCCGAGGAAGTGGTCATGGAATCTACGGCACAATACTGGAAACCTGTGTGGGCTGCATTGGAACGCTACTGGAAGCCGATACGCGAGAAGCAAGAAGGTGCACGGCAGAGATCGGGAACGTTGCATCTGGCGCAGGCACAGTCCAATCGTGGACGGCGAGGGCGCAAGAGGGATTTCCCTGATGCCGAACGTTTGGTGAAGCGGCTAGTGGCCCAGGAATTGACTTTGAGCTTTGTGCCCGATGCCGAGCAGCGTTTGTGGCGGACGGTAACCCGCAAGAAGTACCAGTTGAGGTGCGATCGGGTGCGGCTACAGAACCAACTGGAGGCTTTGCTGGAAGAGGCTCACATCAAGTTGTCCAGCTTGGTCACAGATCTGCTCGGCCTCAGTGCCCGGCGGATGCTGAAGGCGCTCGCTGACGGGGAAACCAACCCAGCAGCTGTGGCTGCTTTGGCGGATGGGCGCTTGCGCGCCACCCCGGAACAGTTGCGCGACGCGCTCGGCGCCTGTACGGAGTTGAACCCCGTTTACCGTCGGCTGCTGAAGATGGGATTGGAGGAATTGCGATTGATCGA
Organism: uncultured Acidobacteriaceae bacterium; assembly: GCA_963779995.1. Lineage (GTDB taxonomy): Bacteria > Acidobacteriota > Terriglobia > Terriglobales > Acidobacteriaceae > Acidiflorens. Next base: position 6,477 of record CAVZZY010000015.1, read on the forward strand.
CGAGCAGATCGGTAAACTGGATCAGGAAATGGCCAATCTGCTCAGCGAGCACCAAAATGCCGTCCAGCGACTGGCAGAGGTACCCGGTCTGGGAGTGGACTCCGCACAGCAGATCATCGCCGAAGTCGGCCCCAGGGCAGAGACCTTTCCCTCTGGGAAATGTCTCTCCTCTTGGGTGGGTGCTTGCCCGGGCGACGACGAGAGCGCAGGCGTGAATTACAGCCACCGGTCTCCGAAGGGCAACCGCCACATGCGGCGCTTACTCAATCAGGCGGCCAACGCCGCAGCCAGGACCAAAGGAAGCATCTTCGAGATCGTGTATCGCCGCTCGGTCCCACGCCTGGGACACAATCAAGCCATCGGGGCCATTGCCCATCGACAGTGTCGCCTGATCTGGCTGATCCTACACCAGGGAGTCCGTTACGAAGAACGGGGTCCAGTCGTCACTAATCAGTCAAAGAAAAAGCGCACTGCGAGAATGATTCGGCAACTCCGGAGTCTCGGCTATCGCATCGAATCACCCAACTCTCAATCCACCCAACCGCAAGCACCGTGATTTTCGAGCCTGTTGCTTCAACGTTACATCGGGCGGATTCAGCGTTGTTCTGAAAGGCCTGCCCGGTCGCAGGGTCGGAACTCACTATCACGTCGGAACTGTTCACGGCTACACGATGCGCGGCCACTGGCGATACCTGGAGCATGACTGGATTGCCAAGCCCGGAACCTACATCTACGAACCCGCCGGAGAGGCACACACGCTGGTGATTACCGAGGATTCACCGGAGCCGATGGTAACGATGTTCGTGGTGGGCGGCGCCCTCATCTACCTGGACAAGGCGGAGCATGGTGGCTTTGCTGCCTACGAGGATGGGTTCACCCTTCTCGAACTGTGTCGGAAGTACTATTGCGATGCCGGTCTTGATGCGCGCCAGCTCGATCTGCTGGTTCGCTGAAAATCTTCTTTTTGTTGTTTGCGGCTCTTTGGCCGGTCCGGGTCAATGGGTGAAATCGCGATGTTTCGCCAACCATCCTTTTGCGATACCATTTCTGCCCATGGAAACGGGAATTGGGAAGCGCGTCGTGGCGGGTTTGCTTTCGGCAATCGTCCCCGGCTCGGGGCAAATTCTTAAGAAGGAAATGAAGAAGGCAATTCTCTACCTCGCGGTGCTTGCTTTCTTGCTATTCGTTACGTGGGCAGCGACATTGTACGACACGTTAGTTGGCTTAGTGGTCCTCAAGGTTGGTGCCATTGGCCTCGCGCTCATTGCAAGTCTGGATGCATTTCTGACAGGCGCGGCGAGTAAACCCCGGCACTTGGTTCTTGTACCAATTTTGGCCGCCCTTTTCCTTGGCGATGCGCTGAGTGGCGGCATCATGCTGGCCAAAGGAGTTCGAGCTTTTTCTGTGCCATCAGAATCAATGCAGCCGTCTATCATGCGGGGCGACCGGATTTTCGTCGACTCATACAACAAAAACAGACCACCACAACAGGGTGATATTGTGGTATATCTCTCGCCCGAAACTCCCCGTCTCTCCGCCGTGAAGCGCATCATAGGAGTTCCCGGCGACCGCATCCACCTGCGGGACGGCATGGTCTACCGCAACGGCCAGAAATTAGATGAACCGTATGCCCAGCACAAGCTGGGAGACTACAACCCCTACCGGGACAATTTTCCGGCCGTGCCGCCGTCGGAAATGTACGGCGTGCGAAACGAGAGGTGGCAACAGGAATTCTGGTCTCATTTAGAGGGCGGTGACATTGTGGTTCCTCCGAACAGCTACTTCGGCATGGGTGACAACCGCGACGTGAGCTATGACAGCCGCTATTGGGGCTTCGTCCCGCGACAGAACGTGATTGGACGTCCCATGTTCATCTATTGGCCGTCCGCGCGGCTGGGTCATCGTCTTGCCGGATAATTCTTCCCCCACCAGCAGGGCCCTTGCAATAACTGCTGCCACGACATCCCGGCTGTATCTGGAACACTTTCCCGCCCATGCTCCGGAGCTAAACTCCGATGAAGGAGTTTGGTCTCTAATGAAGCGTGTCTTCCTCGTTGTTGTAATCAGGAGTTTGGTTTCTAATGAAGCGTGTCTTCCTCGTTGTTGTAATCAGGCGTGTGTGTTGAAAAAGTCCCCTCGCCACCGCAGTTTTCCTTCGGTATTTTCCTCTATGTTTTTCTAGTTGTTTAGTTCTTTGGTGACTTCCGATTCACGCGGTTGCGGTTTGGAGTTCACGCCTACGGGTGAGGAACCGCACCAGCCGTTTCAGGTTCTGCACCGTTGCCGCCAGGTAGAATTGCTCACGAACAAAGCGCATCCGGCGCAGCCTCAGCCGGCGTAGACCGATGTAATTCTTCAGTTCTGCGAACAATGCTTCCACCTTCCGCCGAGCTCGTTGCGAGATCGCGAACGCTGGTGTCCGGGCCAGGGCGTGGGCACGCTGCCGCGCTGGCTCACAAGTATGGATGGCAAGGGTCCGATACTTGCCTCGCGTGCAGCGGCTCTTCTGCGAGCACTCGCGACAGCGCTTCACCGTCGAATAATAAAGGTGGGTGCGATTGCGCGCATTGATTCCGACGTACTTCAGGAGTTTGCCTTCCGGGCAGATATAGCCGTTCTCCTCGGGTACGTAGGTGAACTTGTCGATGCCATAGAGGTCACTCGGCCCGTTGGGATTTTCTTTCACTCGAATGTAGGCAGCGATACCACGTTCATCAAGCCATTGCAGTAGTTCGCCGTTGCCGTAGGTGGTGTCCGCCCCCAGAGTTTGCGGCAGATAGCCGTAACGTTCGCGATAGCGTTCGATCATGTCTCGGGCCGCAACGCTCTCCTGACTCAGTCGCGCCGGCGTAGCTTGCACCCCCACGATGACGCAACTGGCGTTATCCACCAGATAGTTGTCGTAATACCCGAGCCGCGCTGGACCGCCTTTGGTCGCGTAGGTCGAATCCGGGTCCGTGGTCGAGACTTTCTCTGGCTGGGGAACGGGAGGTTCGACCGGATTCTCCCGCTCCAGTTCGACTAGATACTCGCGCACCGTGTGGTTCACCTTAGCTATCTCTGGTAGTTGCTCGGGGGATACGCGGCTGTGATGGTCGGCATTGGCCTGGATGAAACTGCCGTCCACCGACATGTGCTCGCCCCTCACCAATCCGGCCTCTACGCAGCGGGCGACGATCTCCTCAAAAATCTCCTGAAACAGATTCGATTCCTGGAATCGTCCATGCCGGTTCTTGGAAAACGTAGAGTGATGCGGAATCTCCTGATCGAACCCCAGTCCCGTGAACCATCGCCACGCCAGATGCATGCGCAGCTCTTCCACTAGTTTCCTTTCGCTCGTGACGCCGTAGAGATAGCCGACCAGCAGCAGGCGCAGCAACAGTTCGGGATCGATGGATGGCCTTCCCGTGTCGCTGTAGGAGTCCTTCAACTTGGCTCGAATAAAGTCGAAGTTGACGTGGCGATCGATCAGGCGCAGCAGATGATTTTCAGGAACTTGATCTTCCAGGCGGAAGTAGTAGAACAGCGACTCCGAGCGGGATTGGTGTCCCATCATGGGCAGCAGGCCTCCAAAGGGAATGGTGAAAAGCGGCATCGAGAACTCTGGCCTGCTTATAACGTGAACGCTGCACCGCCGCAAGCATCAACTGAGGGACTTTTTCAGCAGACACAGGCGTTTGCACAAGCTTGCGCCGTCTGTTCGCCTTTTTTGGCGTCAATGAGTGAAAGCGATTTAACGGCAGTTACGCGACGGATCAATAACCTACGTGGTGTAAGCCCGTCACTACTGCTGCGGCAGCGAAGCAGTGTGCGCGGCCACGGCAATGTCCTGCAGCAGGTCGGAGGCCCGCCAGTCGGCGCCGCGATACCACCTGAAGATCTTTCCATCGGGAGAGATGACTGCGGTGCTGAGGGAATGCGTGATCAGACCGCCTTCTTCCTTGTAGGTCAGAGCAAAATAATCGGCAAATTTAGGTAACTCGGCTGGCGGAATCGTAGAGAACTCCCAATGCGTAAAGAGCGCGGAATCTTTGCTTCCGGCGTAGGAGAAGCCGTATGCGCGCAGAACCTTGGGCGTGTCGTGGGCGGGGTCGAAGCTGATGCTGAGCAGGTGCGTTCTGCCGTAGCGTGCTGGATCGGCGCGGACCTGGCCGTCGATCGCGGCGAACTCATGGCTGACGCGCGGGCAGAAGTCGGGGAACGGGCAGCGCGTATAGATGAGCGTGAGCAACAGGGTCTGGCCACGATATTGATGCAACGAGATACGCTTGCCGTTCTGGTTGATGAGTTTGAAGTCCGGCACTAGGTCGCCCGGATTCGGGATATGCTCGGTCGCGGTGGGCGTGCCAGCGGGAGCTTTCGAGTGCCCGGTGACTTTGACGTTCTCCAGCCAGTACTTGTCCGGCTCGACGACGACATCGGCGGTGATGGAGTCGCCGGGCTGCAGTTGATCCAGCATGGAAGGAGGCTTGATGGTGTAGGGCATGATCATCGCGTCCATGAAGCCGGCGATGGGTTCGTTATCAATGTTGGCTGTGCCAGCGTTCTTGTCCACGGAGATGACTCTGCCCTTGAGGGAATAGCGCTTGGCAGTGGGTTGGCCGGTGGTGGCGCCGGACTGCGATGGTCCTCGGTTGCAGGCGACAGAGAAAGCGAGCAGGGCGCACAGGCAGATCAGGGCAAGACGTGGCGACGACAAATTGAGTGGGCTGTTCATGTTCGGTCTTCTTTATCTCCGACCATTGTCTCCGACTTCAGTGGTGGAATCCAATCGGTGTCCGAGCCCAGGCTCAACCCCGACGAAATCATCGGTCTGTCCTATGGCAAGAAAGATTGTGTCGCAGCTCAGTAGGCGCGTTGGGCAAAGTGGCGGAAGGCGCAAAAGAAGAGCTAGGTTCGCACCCCAGGAAGTGTCCCAAAAAGCCGGTCAGTGAGCGTAATCGAGATTTAACAACAGCTACGATGCTTGCGGCGCTTCGCGCGTCCACGCCCCGAAAATGTCCGCAAGTAAAATGGCCGCAAAGATTATGCCGCCAATGATGTCGCCCCACGGGTAGCCGGGGTCTCGCACGGCGCTCGGAATAATGCTGGTGGTCGGATTACTTGGGTCGTATGCGATGGTGACGAATGCACCGGGCTTATGCTGGGCCACAAAATCGTAGGCATCTGGCCAACAGACGAAGTCGAACACGCTGTTGGAGCCGACATAGGTGTGCGTCTGTACCGTATAACCGTAGTCCAGAATAGGACAAAATCGGTTCTGCTTCCCGCTCCACGTATAGCTCGTGTATAGACGGCACTAGCAGGCTGCTGAAAAACTACTCCTCTTCTGCAGGCCAATCGTGTTAAGAGTGAAGCATGCGAGGCGTAGATCATCAGCAGAGTCAGATGTTCAGTTATTTGTCGCCGGAGACGCGAGTGCGGAAAGATCATCCGCTGCGGGCGATCCGGTCCATGGTGGACGAAGTGCTGACCCAGTTGTCGCGACGGTTCGACAACATGTACGCGAGCGCTGGCCGGCCGTCGATTCCTCCCGAGAAGCTGTTGCGGGCGCAGTTGCTGCAGATGCTGTACTCGATCCGCAGCGAGCGACTGCTGATGGAGGAGATCGATTACAGCGTGCTGTTCCGTTGGTTTGTGGGACTGAACTTGGACGAAGAAGTGTGGGACGCGACCACGTTCACCAAGAACCGGGACCGGTTGCTGGAGGCCGAGGTGGCGAAAGAGTTCCTGGCGCAAGTGGTGGCGAGAGCGCGGACCAAAGGCCTGACTTCGGACGAGCACTTCACAGTCGATGGAACGTTGCTGGAAGCCTGGGCTGGGGCGAAGAGTTTTCAGCGGAAGGACGAAGAGACTCCGCTTCCGCCGGACGATCCCGGCAACCCAACGGTGAACTTTCACGGGGAAAAGCGATGCAATCAGACCCACGCATCGAAGACCGATCCCGATGCCAAGCTGGCTCGCAAAGGCGCGGGCAAGGAAGCCAAGTTGAGTTACAGCGGGAATCTGCTGGTGGAGAACCGGAACGGATTGATCGTGAATGCGGAAGTGTTCGAGGCCAATGGGACTGCGGAACGCGATGCGGCGCTGATCATGCTGGAGCAGATTCCCGGTACTAAGCCGGTGACTGCGGGCGGGGACAAGGGATATGACACGGCGGATTTCGTGGCCGAGTGCCGCCATCTGGGAGTCACACCCCACGTGGCGCAAAACGATCAGCGCAGAGGTGGGAGCGCCATCGATGCGCGGACCACGCGACACGCCGGTTATACCATCAGCCAACGAAAGAGGAAGCGCATCGAAGAATGTTTCGGGTGGCTGAAGACGATAGCGCTGTTGCGGAAAGTGCGTCATCGCGGGATTTTCAAGGTGGACTGGGTATTCACGTTCGCTTGTGCCGCTTACAACCTGGTGCGTATGCGGAACCTGAGCCGAGTGGTGCTTCAACCAGGCTAAGTCGCGGATAGCTCGCGCCACAGAGGGTCGGAATAAATCTTCCGACATAGCCCAAAGTCTCCTGCTCATGAAGAAACACCCGAGAGGCACAAGAAATACGTCGTGCGCGTCAATTTTTCAGCAGCCTGCTAGAACGTATAAGCGCCTGTGTCACCGGCCATTTTGCAACCTGCTTGAACTGTTGGCCAGCCTTGAGTTCCAGCGGCACGGCGCGGAAGCAGAAGATAACACCAAGCGCGAGAATCGTTCGGCGGAAAAGTCGTCCTAAGAAGCCTTTGCTCATGTGGCTGAGTCATTGTTTACATGTCAGAGTTCCAAGTCAACTGTTCAAAACAGGCGTGTGTGTTGAAAAAGTCCCCTCGCCACCGCAGTTTTCCTTCGGTATTTTCCTCTATGTTTTTCTAGTTGTTTAGTTCTTTGGTGACTTCCGATTCACGCGGTTGCGGTTTGGAGTTCACGCCTACGGGTGAGGAACCGCACCAGCCGTTTCAGGTTCTGCACCGTTGCCGCCAGGTAGAATTGCTCACGAACAAAGCGCATCCGGCGCAGCCTCAGCCGGCGTAGACCGATGTAATTCTTCAGTTCTGCGAACAATGCTTCCACCTTCCGCCGAGCTCGTTGCGAGATCGCGAACGCTGGTGTCCGGGCCAGGGCGTGGGCACGCTGCCGCGCTGGCTCACAAGTATGGATGGCAAGGGTCCGATACTTGCCTCGCGTGCAGCGGCTCTTCTGCGAGCACTCGCGACAGCGCTTCACCGTCGAATAATAAAGGTGGGTGCGATTGCGCGCATTGATTCCGACGTACTTCAGGAGTTTGCCTTCCGGGCAGATATAGCCGTTCTCCTCGGGTACGTAGGTGAACTTGTCGATGCCATAGAGGTCACTCGGCCCGTTGGGATTTTCTTTCACTCGAATGTAGGCAGCGATACCACGTTCATCAAGCCATTGCAGTAGTTCGCCGTTGCCGTAGGTGGTGTCCGCCCCCAGAGTTTGTGGCAGATAGCCGTAACGTTCGCGATAGCGTTCGATCATGTCTCGGGCCGCAACGCTCTCCTGACTCAGTCGCGCCGGCGTAGCTTGCACCCCCACGATGACGCAACTGGCGTTATCCACCAGATAGTTGTCGTAATACCCGAGCCGCGCTGGACCGCCTTTGGTCGCGTAGGTCGAATCCGGGTCCGTGGTCGAGACTTTCTCTTGCTGGGGAACGGGAGGTTCGACCGGATTCTCCCGCTCCAGTTCGACTAGATACTCGCGCACCGTGTGGTTCACCTTAGCTATCTCTGGTAGTTGCTCGGGGGATACGCGGCTGTGATGGTCGGCATTGGCCTGGATGAAACTGCCGTCCACCGACATGTGCTCGCCCCTCACCAATCCGGCCTCTACGCAGCGGGCGACGATCTCCTCAAAAATCTCCTGAAACAGATTCGATTCCTGGAATCGTCCATGCCGGTTCTTGGAAAACGTAGAGTGATGCGGAATCTCCTGATCGAACCCCAGTCCCGTGAACCATCGCCACGCCAGATGCATGCGCAGCTCTTCCACTAGTTTCCTTTCGCTCGTGACGCCGTAGAGATAGCCGACCAGCAGCAGGCGCAGCAACAGTTCGGGATCGATGGATGGCCTTCCCGTGTCGCTGTAGGAGTCCTTCAACTTGGCTCGAATAAAGTCGAAGTTGACGTGGCGATCGATCAGGCGCAGCAGATGATTTTCAGGAACTTGATCTTCCAGGCGGAAGTAGTAGAACAGCGACTCCGAGCGGGATTGGTGTCCCATCATGGGCAGCAGGCCTCCAAAGGGAATGGTGAAAAGCGGCATCGAGAACTCTGGCCTGCTTATAACGTGAACGCTGCACCGCCGCAAGCATCAACTGAGGGACTTTTTCAGCAGACACAGGCGTTTGCACAAGCTTGCGCCGTCTGTTCGCCTTTTTTGGCGTCAATGAGTGCTTCTATGAGAAGGTCATAAAAGTCAAGGCCGACGTGGCGGCCGTCCTTAATATTTTCCGAACTAACCAAGTACTAGTGGCCTGTCGCGTTGAAAGCGTTACTGAGTCGCCACACGAAAAGCACGCGTTGCGCATGGCCACTTTCGGCCGTTTACGAGGGCCCGCTAACGAATTCACTGCGACAGGCCGCTAGGAACTCTGGTCGACGCCATCCACCGTTGCCGTGCTTCTATCCGCACTCTGAGTGGGCCGCTTCTGGGCCCGGTGCAAGTTGGGGTCCGATCTAACCCAGGTCCATCACTGCCGTGACAGACCTGGGATTGTTGGGGCTGCCATCTATCGCGCGATCTTAATAGACCAGCACTCATTACGCAGTCACCCGAACAAGGCGGTGGATATCGTTGTCGGCCAAACCTACTGAATAGCCTTTGGTTCCCGCGTCATCAACTCCTGTCTGCTCTCTGATCCTGCCTTCAGAAACAATCGCTTGGAATCGTCTTTTCGCTTTCGGAGTGTTCCCCTTTCTCCTGGCCGGCTACGCTGCCGCGGCTATCGGCACCGACATGGCATGGCGCAGCGGTTCATACACCTCTCCCGTCACCCACAGCCGGTGCAGTAACACCGCCAGCTTCCGTGCCACCGCTACCGCCGCTCGCTTCTTCGCATTCTTCCCACCGCGCTCGCAGAGCCGCAGCCCATACCGTCGTAGGTCCGTGTCGGGTCCGAACGGCCCCAAGATATACTGCGCGCTCCCCACCAGCAGTCTGCGCACCATCGTGTCCCCGGCTTTGCTGATTCCTAATTGCGGCTGGCTTTCCCCGGAGTCCTCCTGCTTCGGTACCAATCCCAGATACGGTCCCACATCTCGACTCTTCGCGAATCGCTCTGGATTCTCCAAGGTCAATACATAGGCCAGCGCCGTGATCGGCCCCACCCCTTTCACCTGCCGCAGTAACGCCGTATGCCCATACTTCTCGCGGCCCAGCTTTTCAATCTTCTCGTCATACCCCTGGATGCTATCGCTCAGCGCCGCCGTCATGCGCACCAGCGGTAGCAGCGCTTCCTGTATCTCGGCCGGAACTGCCTCCTCTACCTTTTGTGCAAAGCTCGGGCTGGAACACTTAGGAAGCCGGGCCCCCATACTCTTCACCAGTCCTCGCGTGGCGTTGATGAGCTCGGTCCGCGCCGCCACCAACGCATCGCGGGCTCGTAGAATCACCAGGTCCTGCCGCACTTCTGAACTCCGGTGCTGCATCGGGTGCAACGACTGCGGATCCACGCGTCCCAACCGGGCCAACTTGTTCGCATCGATCCGATCATTCTTCCGCTTGCGACGCTTGGATCCCTCCATCAACCGGGGATTGGCTACTACCACTTCGTGCCCGTAACTGCAAATCACTTCCCGCACCCAGGCGGAGTGTGTCCCCACTTCGACCACCACCCGCGCCGCATTCAATCCTTCAAAGAAGTCTGCAATGTCCTGCTGCGTCGTCCGCAACTGTCCCTCCGCCAGCGTTCCTCCCTCCAAACCTAAAATGCAGTAATGGCTCCATTGGTCCCCAAGATCCACGCCTACCGTCAGACGGTCCAAGTTGGGGCGAAGCTCCCTTCGTTGATCCTCTTCTCCTGCGCTTGCTGCCACCACTTTCGAATCCAGCTTTTCCCTCAGTTTCCCCAACAACTCCGCCAGCACTTCCTTCGGATTCCGCTGCACCGGGCCCCGCGACTTCGCCCGCTTCGATGTCGGTTCATTCTTCTTGGGAGAATTGCTATGCTTCTTCAAGGTCGATCTCCTTATCCACTGTGATTGCACCTTTGAGTGCGTTGATCACCGGTAGCTTAACGCCATCCGTGATCGGGGATCGACCTTCTCATCCTATCTATCGGGATTTATCGCCAACTACCACGGCAACCCCGTGAATTGTGGGAAACTGTTTCTATGCCGCGAAGGGGGAACAATGCAAAAACGCAAACTCGGAAAGAGGAACTTGGAAGTCTCCGCTCTCGGACTGGGCTGTATGGGGCTGAGCTTTGGCTACGGTCAACCGGTAGGTAAGCAGGAGGGGATTTCGCTGATCCGATCCGCTGCCGAACGCGGCGTGACATTCTTCGACACCGCCGAAGCATACGGCCCGTTCACCAATGAAGAACTGGTGGGCGAAGCTCTCGCTCCTTTCCGGGACAAGGTGGTGATCGCCACCAAGTTCGGCTTCAAATTCGATGCCAATGGGAAGCAGGCAGGCTTGGATAGTCGACCAGAACACATAAAGGAAGTGGCGGACGCTTCACTGAAGCGGCTAAAGACCGATGTCATCGACCTGTTCTACCAACACCGTGTGGATCCGAACGTTCCGATCGAAGACGTCGCAGGAGCGGTGAAAGAACTGATTCAGCAGGGCAAGGTGAAGTACCTTGGACTTTCGGAAGCGGGAGTGCGGACCATTCGTCGAGCACACGCAATTCAGCCCGTTACGGCGCTCCAGAGTGAATATTCACTCTGGTGGAGAGAGCCTGAAGCGGAGGTGATCCCGACGCTTGAGGAACTGGGGATCGGGTTCGTACCCTTTAGTCCTCTTGGTAAAGGATTTCTCACCGGCAAAATCAGCGAAGAGACGAAGTTCGAGAAGAGCGATTTCCGCAACGTCGTCCCTCGTTTCACAGCAGAGAACCGCAAAGCGAATCAGGCCTTGGTGGATATGCTCGGCCGGTTCGCGCAACAGAAGAAAGCGACGCCTGCCCAGATTGCACTAGCTTGGTTGCTTGCACAGAAACCTTGGATTGTACCAATCCCGGGCACCACGAAACTGCATCGACTGGAGGAAAACATCGGAGCAGTCAACGTGGAACTGTCGCCTGACGATCTCCGCGAACTGGACACGGCCGCCTCGAAGATTCCGGTGCAAGGTGCTCGATACCCCGAAGAGCTACAAAAACTCGTGGGCCGCTGAGGCGACCAATCTCGTTGGGGCAAAGCCGTGAACGGCTGGGTCGAACGCCCAACTGTCGCAATCAGGTGATAGCGCGCAGAAGGCTCCCGATGGCGACCACGCTGGCCGGTTCAGCCCTCCTGAGACCTGACACCTAAGACCTGAGACCTGCTTCTTAGTCGTTGCCCGCGGCTGCCGCTACTACGCCAGGGGTCTCGACATCGCGTAGCAGGGCCGGTTTGGGCGGGAGGTTGTCGAGCGCGACCTTGTAGACGTGCCGGGCCAGGCCGAGTTTTTGCAGCGTCCAGATGCCGTACCAGTTCATGTCGATTTCGTACCAGCGCAAGCCATGGCGCGCGGAAACCGGATGCGCATGATGATTGTTGTGCCAGCCTTCGCCAAAGGTCAGAAGGGCGACCAGTCCGTTGTTGGTAGAGAGGTCTTTGGTCGCGAAACGCCGCGAGCCCCACAGGTGGGTGACTGAGTTCACCATCCAGGTGGAGTGCAGTCCGACCACGACGCGCGCGAACACTCCCCACAGCAGCCACGGCCATCCGCCAATGGCAAACAGGATCACGCCCAGAATGATGTTGGAGGTGTAGTGATACTTGGTGAGCCAGACGTGAACTTTATCCTTGGTCAGGTCGGGGACGTAACGGGCGAGGGTGGTGGTGTCGTGATGCATCGATTTGCCCATCAGGATCCAGCCCATGTGCGACCACCACTTGCCGTCGATGGGGGAGTGCGGATCGCCTTCCTCGTCGGAAAACTGATGATGAATGCGGTGCGTGGCCACCCAGAAAATCGGTCCGCCTTCGAGCGCCAGGGTGGCGCACCAGGTCAGGAAGTACTCCACCCACTTGGGCGTCTTGTACCCGCGATGCGTCAGCAGGCGGTGATAGCTCATCCCGATGCCGAGGCTGCCTGAAACCCACCACAGGAAAAGGGCGACGAAAAACGCCGGCCAGGTGAAGAAGAACAGCGCCGCGACTGCGCCCACGTGAAACAGGCCCATGGCGATCGCCGTACCCCAGTTGAAGCCATCACGGTTTGCGCGGTCCTTACGATTGGTGCCTTCTCCGGCTTCGCTCATTGCGCGGAGCGTTTCTTCAGTCATGGTCTCGCGTGCGGTCTGGCTCATGCGTCTTTTCTCCCCACTTCCCCGCTAGGCTGACAATATCAAGAGAGCGCGAGCCGTTTTGTAATACTTCTGTAATCCTCGCTGGATAAAGGGGTTACGGGCGTAATGTGGTGTTGCCGAGGGAGCTGATCTGTGCGAGCGGGAGTCGCGGTTGCGGCGCCATGGTGATTCCTCGCACACCGGTCTGTGACATCGCACCTAGCCTGTGCACGTTCCGGTGTCGTAGAGTATGGGTGGATTTCAACCGTGCTCCTTGACGGGAGGTGTGTGTTGAAAAACAGAGTGTCGAAAGAAGTATCGAAGAAAACTCCGCTGGTTCTTTTCGCTTTGCTTTTTTTTGTGTTTGCGCTGTGGGCGCAAAAGCAGAACGATCAGCCCCCGGCAAAAGCACCCGCCCCCGAAAACAAAGGCTCTGCCGAGGCTGCGGGCAGAGTAAACCCCGTCAAGCCGACCCAGGAATCGCTCTCCAAGGGCAAGAAGCTGTATGCCATCGACTGCGCGATGTGTCATGGAAAAAACGGCGATGGCAAGGGCGACATGGCCTCGGACATGAAAAACGTCACTGACTTCACCAATCCGGACGCGTTGAAGAACCGCACCGACGGCGAACTCTTCTATGTGATCAGAAATGGCAGGGGCGAGATGCCTCCCGAAGGCGACCGCGCCAAGGATGATGACATCTGGAACATGGTGAACTACATCCGTTCGCTGGCGAAGAAGTAGGAATAGCGCTGGTGTGCGGACGCGCCCCATCCGCGTAGGGACAGCCGCCCTCGGCTGTCCCAGCCGAGCTTACTTTGACGCGCTCTTCGCTTTTACGCCCGCCCATTTCTCCAGCAAAGTGAGGGTCGCGGCGTAGTCGAGATCCTGCTGCCCTTCCTGGGCTGCGACATCGTAGACCTCTTCGACCGCCTCGAGTCCAGGCAGGCGCACCCGCGATTCCTTGGCCGCATCGAGCGCCAGGCGAATGTCTTTCAGCATCAGCCGCAGAGGAAAGTTGGGCGAGAAGTCGCGCTTCAGAATAAAGGGAGCTTTGTAGTCCACCACTCCCGATCGGACCATGGAAGCCTGCACCAGGGGCAAGAGTTTTTCCACCTCGACGCCCAGTTTGGCGGCGAGGGTGAGGGCTTCGGCGAAGCCTTCATAGATGAGCGCAATCTGCAGATTCATGACCAGCTTGGTAGCCTGTCCTTTGCTGGTTTCGCCCATGTGGAAGACTTGCTTGCCCATGGCCTGAAAAAGCGGCTGCAGGCTAGCGAGCACGGCTTCGTCGCCACCCACCATGAAAATCAGGCTCCCGGCCGCGGCGGCGATCTTGGAGCCGGTCATGGGAGCGTCGACATAGTCAACGCCCCGCGCTTTCACGCGCTCGGCAAAGCGCAGAGTGGCGGAGGGCGAAATCGTGCTGGAGTCGGCAATGATCATGCCCGCGGCCAGAACCGGTTCGACGCCGCCCGGCCCAAACAGCACGCCCTCGACCGCCTTGGTGTCGGAGACGCACATCCACACCACTTCCGCGCCTTTCGCCGCATCTGCCGGAGAAGCGGCGCTGCGTGCGCCTTCCACATCCTTATCCTTGCCGCCACTTCGATTCCAGACGGCGACCTGATGTCCGGCTTTGACCAGGTTCGCGGCCATCGACCGGCCCATAATTCCCATGCCAAGAAAAGCGATGCGCATCGGCATTGACTCCTCCTTATGGATTCTTCGAAGTTTGGATTAGATACGACTGGCAAAGGGGCGGTCAAGGAAAACACGATGGTTTACACTGCAAAACTCAACCCACCCCAGCAACACTACGCCAGGAAAACGCCCGCCGGTGCGTCGTGGTCGGGCTGCAGAGCATCTAAACGCACTGGAGAGTTGAGCCAACAAAGCCGATAATGTGTCCATGGTCCGCGTGGCAGCGGACGGGTCGAATCATACTGGTCGAAAGAATGTTAAAGTCGTCGTTGAAAAATCGCGCTTTGCGCAAGCGAGCGAGCCAGTTCACGCGTCTGGTGCGGCATTCGGCGGTCACGCCTCGCACCGGCCAGACGCACAAACCGCAACTGGTTGCAAACGGCGAACTGGGCCTCACCTTCATCGGACATTCCAGCTTTTTTCTGCAAATTGGCGGACAGAACGTCGTCATCGATCCCAACTTTGCGCGCTGGCTGTTTGTTCTAAAGCGCCTGCGTCAACCTGGATTGAACCTGCGCGACCTGCCTCCCATGGACGTCGTATTGGTGACGCACGCGCACTTCGATCACCTGCATCGTCAATCGCTGCGGGCCATCGCGCGGCAAACCCGGCGGCAGACCGGAACCGCGCCCACGCTGGTCGTGCCCCATCATTTGTTCGACCTGGTCTCCGATCTGGGCTTCGAAGAGATTGTCGAACTGGAGTGGTGGAACACCTATCGCCACGGGGCGCTCGACATTACTCACGTGCCGTCGCGGCATTGGGGAGCGCGCATTATCAAGGATTCGCACCGCGGCTACGGGGGCTACGTGCTGCGCAGCGGCAAACACTCCGTGTACCATGCCGGAGACACCGCGTATTTCGCGGGCTTTCGCGAAATCGGACGCCGCTTGTCGCCCGAACTGGCGCTGCTCCCCATCGGCGCCTACAACCCGCCGCAATTCCGCAACGTGCACACCAGTCCCGCCGACGCCACCCAGGCCTTTCTCGATCTGAAGGCCCGCTGGATGGTGCCCATGCACTATGGAACCTTCCGCCTGTCGCACGAACCCATCGAAGAGCCTCTCCAGTTGCTGGAGCGCGAAGCGCTGAAGGCCGGAGTAAGAGACAAGGTGCTGGTTATGGAGGAGGGCATCACCCGCTTCTTCTGATGGCGTGGGGTTGTCCTACGAGTGTCTTCCGGTGTTCTGATGTAATTCAACGAGGGCCAGAGAGAGTATTCTTCAGCTATGGACAAGAAGGAGATCAATTCCCCAAAGTTGACGGAGCATTTTCTCTATTGGATTTGCGGTATCGGAGGTGTGCTGCTGGCAATTCTTTTTGCTCATTACGTGTATCACGTTTTTTGAAGCGGGTGAAGAGGAGAGAAGCAGGAGCTGATGCACTCCATCAACAATTCGAATTGGACTTAGCGCGAACCGGATACTAAAGTTTATAGATCGGCGACATATATCGGGAATAGCGCAAGCCCAAAAGCCGCAATTTGGCCATCCGACAAGCACTGTGGTAATCAACAATTCCGCAACCGATGTGGAGTGGTTCGGTTTTCACCCGATAGAATGGCTCAGGAGATGGTTTATTCCAACCGTCTTCCCGTGGCTGGGCTGGCGACGGGGTGAGCGGTTGCGAGAACCTTAGGGATCTGGGAAATGGAGACAAGATTGGATCGACCGAACGAGATGGTTCAGGACCACGATGCCTGTTCTCTCGATGCCAGCCATGTGCTGACGTGGGAGGAGATCGCGCACCTGACGGCGGATCCGAGCAAGCCGGCCGAGACCCTGATGAACGTTGTGGCATTGATTGCCAGACGGTTTGCCGCCGATGTCTGCTCGGCCTACCTGTTGGAGCCTGACCGGGCCAATCTCGTTCTGGCCGCGACGCTCGGGCTTCGCCATGAATGTATCGGCAAGCTTCGTATGTCAGTGAATGAAGGGCTGGTCGGGCTGGTCGCGGAACAGGTCCGCCCGGTGGCGGTTGAACAGGTCAGAAATCACCCGCGCTTCAAGTACTTCAGCGAAGCGGGTGAGGACGCTTACCAATCGTTCCTGGGAGTTCCCCTGATTGATCGCGGTGTGCTGCAAGGCGTTCTGGTGATTCAAACGGTGGAGGCGCGGGTCTTTCCGGAAAATGAGATTCGCCTGCTCAGCGAGGCGGCGAAGCGGGTTGCGCCCGTGGTGAGCGAGGCCCGTACGCTCGACCGCTTCATCGCGCCTGCCCAGGAGCGGCTGTGGGCGCTGGCGCGCAACCTATGGTGGAGTTGGGATCACGATTCCGCCGGGTTGTTCCATGATCTCGATCCACTGCGCTGGAGTCAGCTCAATCACAGTCCGGTGTCGCTGCTGAACGAGTATCCTCTCGAGAAACTCGAAGCGCGCGCTACCGAACTGGCGCTGCACAGCCGGATCAACTACGCCTATCGCCGCCTGCGCGAGTACGAGAGTACGGAGCGAACCTGGGGTGCGCGCCACGCCGGCGTGCTGCGGCCCCGTCCGGTGGCTTATTTCTCCGCCGAGTTTGGCGTGCACGAATCCCTCCCGATCTATTCCGGTGGACTTGGAGTTCTGGCGGGCGATCACATCAAGAGCGCCTCCGATCTGGGGATCCCTCTGGTTGGGGTGGGCCTGTTTTATGGCCAGGGATATTTCCGCCAGCGCCTCGATCACGACGGCTGGCAGCGCGAGGAGTATCTCGAGACCGATGTCAACCAACTTCCCATGGAAGCGGCCATCGGGAAAAACGGCCGGCCGGTGGTGGTGCAGGTCGATACTCGCCATGGCTCGATCCGCGCAAAAGTGTGGCGCGTGAAAGTGGGCCGTTGCGATCTGTTGCTCCTAGACTCGGACGTGGAAGGCAATGCCCCCGAGGACCGGCACATGACCTCGCGTTTGTATGGCGGTGACGGCCGGGTTCGGGTGCATCAGGAACTGCTTCTGGGCGTGGGCGGCCTGCGCGCTTTGAAAGCGCTCGGCATTACCCCCGGCGTTCTTCACCTGAACGAAGGACATAGCGGATTTGCAGTGCTGGAAGCGATTCGCCAGCGCATGGAAGAAGAGGGCATCAGCTTCGAGAAGGCCGTGCCTCGCGTTGCCCGTGAAGTGGTGTTCACGAGCCACACTCCCGTACCCGCCGGCCACGATCGCTTCGACGCCGATCTGGTCGAGGAGCATCTCGGACCTCTGCGCGAGGCCCTCGGGCTTTCCCGGGAAGGTTTCATGGCGCTGGGGCGCGAGAACCCGGAAAGCGACGAACGCTTCTGCATGACCGTACTTGGCCTGCGGCACTCGCGGCGGGCCAATGCAGTTTCCTCTCTGCACGCTGAAGTCTCGCGCGCCATGTGGACCGGACTCTATCCCGGCAAACAGGAAGACGCGGTTCCCATCGGGCACATTACGAACGGCGTGCATGTTCCCTCCTGGCTGGCGCCGCAGATGTTTCGCCTTTACGATCGCCATCTCGGCACGGGATGGCACCTGCGCAGCAGCGAAGCCAAAATCTGGGATGGCATCGATAACGTTGACGACGGCGAACTTTGGGAGACACATTTCAACCTGAAATCGCGTCTGATCGAATTTGTGCGGCGCCGCGCCGTCAAGCAGGCGGCGCGGCGCGAAGAACCGCGGGGCGTGCTGCAGCAACTGGAACGCGTACTCAGTCCGGACGCGCTCACCATCGGTTTTGCGCGCCGCTTTGCCACCTACAAGCGCGCCAATCTGATTTTGGCCGACATCGAAAAGATAGCCGGCATGGTCAATGACCCGAAGCGCCCGGTGCAGTTCGTGTTTGCCGGAAAGGCGCATCCTCTCGACGAACCGGGCAAGCGCGTGCTGCAGCAAATTGCCCAGTTGATGCGCGATCCGCAGTTCTCCGATAAATTCGTCTTCGTCGAAGACTACGACATCAACGTCGGCCGCCATTTCGTGCAGGGTGTCGATGTCTGGCTTAACAATCCGCGGCGTCCGCTGGAAGCCTCCGGAACCAGCGGCCAGAAAGTCGTTTTAAACGGGGGCCTGAACCTTTCGGTGCTGGACGGTTGGTGGGCAGAAGCTTACGACGGCATGAACGGCTTCGCCATCGGAGACGGCAGGACTCACTCCGACATGAATGTTCACGATACGCGCGACGGAGAGGACCTGCTGCGAGTGCTTAGTGAAGAAGTGATCCCGCTGTACTATCAGCGCGATCGGGACGGCCTGCCGCGCGGCTGGATCCAGCGCATGAAGCGCACCATCCGCACCCTCGGGTGGCGCTTTAACGCCGATCGCATGGTGATGGATTACACGCTGAAGTGCTACGTTCCAGCGGCCGGCGGCACCTCGAGCGACCTGCGGCCAAAACTGTAAGTTGCTGTACCCCGCTCGTGTGGGGACGGGCGCCCTCGCCCGTCCGAGCCGAGCGAAGCTCGGCAGCCGTCTGTGGTCGCAGCAACTCTTGATTCGCTGTAGGCGTTGAATCCGTCGAGCCGTCGATCCGACGGGCCGAAGAGTCCCGAACCGCGCTTTCAACTTGACAGTTGGGCGGGACCATTTAGAATGTATGAATATTTATGCATTACGATGGATAAATATGCTTTAAAGAAGAAAATGGGGGCAACGGGGATCCGGTAGATTTGAAGCAAATCTGATGGCGGCCAAACTTAAAACCGCAGTTCTCGGCGCGACCGGCTATTCCGGCCTTGAACTCGCTCGGCTGCTCGGCCGGCATCCGCGGACCGGCGCGCCCTTGCTTTTGCGGCGCACGGCAGAGACAGTCACCAAGACCGGCGATACCGACGGGCACCCGGCCGGATTGCCGCACACTTCCGGCAACGGCAATTTGCCCGTGCAGGCGCCAATCCAGCCGTTTTCGTGGTCGGCGTTGGAGCAGCATGGCGTGGGACTGTTGTTCCTGGCTACACCGCACTCCGTTTCTCGCGAACTGGTTACGGAGGCGATGACCGGCGGGCTGATGACCCGCGGGCTGCGGATCGTCGATCTGAGCGGCGCGTGGCGGCTGAAACAGGAACAGCATCGCGCCGTCTATGGCTTCAAGGATGCCAACGCGCAGACCGCGGCGGACCTCACGGAGCGCGCCGTGTACGGTCTCCCGGAATTGAAGCCGAATGCGGACCAGATCCCATCGGCCGCTTTGGTGGCGAATCCAGGCTGCTATGCGACATCCGTCATTCTTGCGCTGGCGCCCTTGCTCGCGGCCGGCATGGTGGATTTGGATCGGGGCATTATCTCCGATTCGAAGTCCGGCGTATCCGGCGCCGGCAAGGAACCCACGGCGCGTACTCATTTCGTCTCGGTGGCGGACAATTTTTCCGCCTACTCGGTCTTCGGACACCGGCACACCGGCGAGATTCTCGAGCAACTGGCGCTCAATTCCCACCAGTTGATTTTCACCCCTCACCTTTTGCCAATTCCGCGGGGGATTCTGTCCACGATTTATGTCTACCTGAAGCGCGAAATGACGGCGGACGAGATTCAAGGTTGTTTCCAGGATTTCTACGAGGGCAAGCGGTGGGTTCGTATTTTTCCGGCATCGCATTTGCCGCAGATCCAATTTTCGGTGCACACGAATTACTGTGATCTCGGTTTTTGCCTCGCGCGCGATGGCCGCCGGCTCGTGATTGTTTCCTGTCTCGACAACCTGCTCAAAGGCGCAGCCGGTCAAGCCGTGCAGAACATGAACCTCATGTACGGCTGGGACGAGACGGAGGGCCTGCAATGAAAATTGTTGTCAAGATTGGCGGCGCGGCGCTGGAGGATAAACCGATTCTTCAGAAGTGCGCGAAAGCGGTGGTGCAACTGGCCGAGGACGGACACCAGGTCGCCGTCGTGCATGGCGGCGGCAGCGCGCTGACGCGGACCCTGAAACTCCTGGGGAAGAAAAGCGACTTCATCCACGGACTGCGCGTGACTGACGCCGAGACGCGCGATGTAGCGCTGATGGTGCTTGCCGGCATCGTGAACAAAAGCCTGGTGGCGGCGATCGCGGCTGCGGGGTGTCCGGCCATCGGCCTCTGCGGCGGGGACGGCGGCGTCTTTCGTGCCCGCAAGAAACAGGACGCGGAACACGACTTGGGATTTGTCGGCGAAATCTGTTTTTCCGAACCGCGCTGGCTCAGGGCCATCTGGGCCGAAGGCGGCATTCCTGTGCTCTCCTCGGTTGCGCTCGGAGGCGACGGGGAGTATTACAACGTCAACGCGGACCAGATGGCCGCCGCGTGCGCGATAGCGTGCGAGGCCGACGCGCTGATTTTTCTGACCGACGTGCCCGGCGTAAAGCAAGCCGACGGTTCGGTGATTGCTCGATTGGATACCAACCAGGTTGCCGGACTCATCAACGAATCCGTGGTGAGCGGCGGCATGATGCCCAAGCTCGAAGCCTGCACGCAGGCTCTCAAATCAGGCGTGGGGCGCGTGCGCATTCTGCCCGCGGCGCAGGTCGAGATGCTGCCACTGTTTTATTTCACCAAGTTGGAATGCGGCACAGAGGTGCTGAAAGCATGAGCCTTGCTTCGGTCTCGCGCATGGAAGCGAAGCTCCTGCTTCCCACCTACGAACGGCAGCCCATCCTTTTTGTCCGGGGGCGCGGCGTATATCTCTGGGATTCTCGCGGCAAGCGGTATCTGGATTTCCTGAGTGGAATCGGAGTCAATGCGCTCGGCCACAATCACCCTGCGATTCAGGCGGCGATCAAGCGTCAGGCTGGCCGGTTGATTCATGTTTCGAATCTTTTCTTCCACGAGTATCAAGCGGAACTGGCGCGGCTGCTGACCGAGATCTCCGGGCTTGACCGCGCTTTCTTTTGCAACAGCGGCACTGAGGCCTGGGAAGGAGCGCTCAAGCTGGCCCGCGCTTTTTCGCAAATGAAAAACACGAGCGGGGACAAGGGCAAGTCCAAGCCCAATTCAAAGACGCGCATTCTTGCCATGGAAAATTCTTTTCATGGACGCACGTTTGGTGCGCTGGCCACCACCGGTCAGCCGAAATATCGAGCCCCGTTCGTTCCTCTTGTGCCGGGCGTGACTTTCGTCAAGTTCAATGACCTGGACGATCTGCAACGAAAATTCGATGTCAGCGTCTGTGCCGTGTGCATCGAGACTATTCAAGGCGAGGGCGGGATATGCCTTGTCAACGAAGAATTTCTCGAGCTCGCCCGGCGCTTGACTAAGAAAAACGGCGCGTTGCTGGTGCTCGACGAGATTCAGTGCGGCCTCGGCCGCACCGGACGCCACTTTGCCTACCAGCACTACGGTGTGCTGCCGGATGTGGTCACCGTCGCCAAGCCACTGGCGGGCGGCTTGCCGCTCGGCGCCATTCTCACCACCGAAAGGGTTGCGAAGTGCATGCATCCGGGTATGCACGGGACCACTTTTGGTGGAGGTCCGCTGGCCTGCTCCGTTGCTATCGAGTTCCTTCGCGCGGAGAAGAAGCTGTTGAAGCACGTGCGCGCGCTGGGCGAATATTTTCACGCGGCGCTCGAAGGGCTAGACAAAAAGCATAAATCAATTCAGGAAATTCGCGGAGCGGGCCTGATGCAGGCCGTGGAGTTGGACTCGCCCGAACTGGCGAAGGCGGTGGCCCGGCAACTGCTGCAGGAAGGGATTATCATCAATCGCACGCACGAGACCGTGCTGCGCTTTCTGCCGCCCTACGTGATCAAGAAGAAGCACGTGGATCAGGTGGTCAAGGCTCTGGACGCGGCGTTGCACAAAAATGGAGAGTTCCCGCAAAAGCGCACGCGCAAGAAAAGGAGCGCTCCGTCGAGGCGCAAAGGCGTCCATGCGCACGCGTGAAGCCGTCCTTCCCGATGCCGAGCAGATACACGCTCTGATCTCGGCGTACTCCGGCGATGGCACTCTTCTGCCGCGCTCGCTGGCGGAGATTTGCGAGAACGTCCGCGACTTTGTCGTCCTCGAAGATGACGGACGCATCATCGGATGCGGCGCGCTCCACCTCTATGGCGTGCACCTGGCCGAGATTCGTTCGATCACCGTCGATCCCTCGAGCCAAAGCCGCGGTGGCGGCAGACGTCTGGTCAAGGCTCTGCTGGCGCAAGCGGAGAAGCACAAAGTCACCTGCGTGTGCCTGTTCACCCGCATTCCCGAATTTTTCTCGCGCATGGGATTCACCATGGCTAATCACGAGGATCTTCCCGACAAGATCCACAAAGACTGTTATCAGTGCCCCAGGCTTTATCGCTGCGACGAAGTGGCGATGATCCGCGGCAAGGCGCCCACCTTTGCAATTTTGCCGCCGCCCAAGAACTGGTTGAAGATACAGGCATGACCTCACTGCGCCATTCTCCCGAAGAAATTCGCGTGCCCATGGGGTTCTCTTTTTCGGCGGTGGCTGCCGGCATTAAAGTCAGCGGCCGGCCGGATCTCGCGCTGGTGGAAGCCGCCGGTAGCGCGACTGCTGCCGCGTTATTCACCAAGAACCGGGTCGTCGCCGCTCCCGTGGAAGTTGGGCGCGCGGCGCTCGTTTCGACGGGCGGCCGCGTTCGCGCCGTCGTTGTGAATTCGGGAAACGCCAACTGCGCCACCGGGCGCGACGGCATTCAAGCCTGCGAACGGGTTTGCCGCGAAGCCGGAAAGCTGCTCGGCGTCCCAGCTGCCGAAATCTTTCCTTCTTCGACTGGCATCATCGGAGTTCGACTGCCGGCGGGAAAAATCCGCGCCAAGTTGCCGGAGCTTATTGCGGCGCGATCCGCGAGCCAGCGTGGCGTCCTCGCGTTTGCCCACGCCATCATGACCACCGACACGCGGCCGAAGATTGCGTCCGTGCGTTTCCGCGCTTCGTTGTCAGAGAGCAGGACAGAAGGCTCGAAGGAAGTCACCGTGTTGGGCATCGCGAAGGGCGCGGGCATGATTCATCCGCAGCTTGCGACGATGCTGGTGTACTTGTTCACCGATGTGGGTGCGAATGCGCGGGAGCTGCAGCCTCTTCTGCGCGAGGCGTGCGACCACTCGCTAAATTGCATGTCGATTGACGGCGACACTTCCACCAATGACACCGTGCTGCTGCTCGCGAGTGGCGCCAGCGGTGCTCGGATGAGAGATATTCGCACCCGGAAGAAGTTGTCCGCGGCTGTGAACGAAGTGTGCCAGTCGCTTGCCGAGCAGATTGTCAGTGACGGCGAAGGCGTGCAGCACGTGATCCGTTTGTTCGTCGAACGGGCGCGGAGCAGGGAAGAGGCTTTGCTGGTGGCGCAGACGATTGCTCACTCGATGCTCGTCAAAACCGCGTGGGCTGGGGCAGATCCGAATTGGGGACGCATTCTTGCGGCAGTGGGCAGATGCGGCGTGCCCATTGATCCATCTCGCGTGCAGATTTTGATTGGCAGTCAGAAGGTATGCCGCAACGGAATCGCGTGCGCGTTCAACGAGGGGCAAGCGCACCGCAATCTCGCGCTGCCGGTCTGCGACATTCGCGTGCAGCTTGGGCGCGGCAAGCACTCGGTGCGATTTCTTACTACCGACCTTACCGCCGAGTATGTGCGGATCAACGCCGACTATTCGACGTAGCGTGGGCCCTAGCAGGCTGCTGAAAAATTGACGCGCACGACGTATTTCTTGTGCCTCTCGGGTGTTTCTTCATGAGCAGGAGACTTTGGGCTATGTCGGAAGATTTATTCCGACCCTCTGTGGCGCGAGCTATCCGCGACTTAGCCTGGTTGAAGCACCACTCGGCTCAGGTTCCGCATACGCACCAGGTTGTAAGCGGCACAAGCGAACGTGAATACCCAGTCCACCTTGAAAATCCCGCGATGACGCACTTTCCGCAACAGCGCTATCGTCTTCAGCCACCCGAAACATTCTTCGATGCGCTTCCTCTTTCGTTGGCTGATGGTATAACCGGCGTGTCGCGTGGTCCGCGCATCGATGGCGCTCCCACCTCTGCGCTGATCGTTTTGCGCCACGTGGGGTGTGACTCCCAGATGGCGGCACTCGGCCACGAAATCCGCCGTGTCATATCCCTTGTCCCCGCCCGCAGTCACCGGCTTAGTACCGGGAATCTGCTCCAGCATGATCAGCGCCGCATCGCGTTCCGCAGTCCCATTGGCCTCGAACACTTCCGCATTCACGATCAATCCGTTCCGGTTCTCCACCAGCAGATTCCCGCTGTAACTCAACTTGGCTTCCTTGCCCGCGCCTTTGCGAGCCAGCTTGGCATCGGGATCGGTCTTCGATGCGTGGGTCTGATTGCATCGCTTTTCCCCGTGAAAGTTCACCGTTGGGTTGCCGGGATCGTCCGGCGGAAGCGGAGTCTCTTCGTCCTTCCGCTGAAAACTCTTCGCCCCAGCCCAGGCTTCCAGCAACGTTCCATCGACTGTGAAGTGCTCGTCCGAAGTCAGGCCTTTGGTCCGCGCTCTCGCCACCACTTGCGCCAGGAACTCTTTCGCCACCTCGGCCTCCAGCAACCGGTCCCGGTTCTTGGTGAACGTGGTCGCGTCCCACACTTCTTCGTCCAAGTTCAGTCCCACAAACCAACGGAACAGCACGCTGTAATCGATCTCCTCCATCAGCAGTCGCTCGCTGCGGATCGAGTACAGCATCTGCAGCAACTGCGCCCGCAACAGCTTCTCGGGAGGAATCGACGGCCGGCCAGCGCTCGCGTACATGTTGTCGAACCGTCGCGACAACTGGGTCAGCACTTCGTCCACCATGGACCGGATCGCCCGCAGCGGATGATCTTTCCGCACTCGCGTCTCCGGCGACAAATAACTGAACATCTGACTCTGCTGATGATCTACGCCTCGCATGCTTCACTCTTAACACGATTGGCCTGCAGAAGAGGAGTAGTTTTTCAGCAGCCTGCTAGAAGCTGAATAGCGCCTGCAATTCAATTTTGCGATTGGCCGCCGGGCTTGAGAACGGCCCCCCTGCCAGAGCAATCGACTGTCCGAAATTGGGTGAGCTCAGGACGCCGATGGGTGGCGCCGGGTTCACCCGGTTCAGAACGTTCCGTGCGTTGACGCTGAACGTCAAGTTGTAGCGACGATTGGTCGCCGCTGCCATGCTAAATGGGCCGCCGCCACCGCCGGGGCGTCCCAAGCCTCCGCCGCCGCCGCCGCCGCGTGGACCACCGCCACCGCCGACAGGAGGGCCAGCGCCCGGCTGCGCTCCGCTTTTCCCGCCGACCTCCGGCCCGAAGCCGAATGTCTTTGCCAGCCGCAGGTTGAGCGTGAACAGGGACGGGCCGGTCAGGTAGTTGATAGGAATCTGAGTGTACGGCGTCGTCGGAACCACGTATCGGCCGCAAGCGGCGGCCGTCGGAAACGGGCACGAACCCGAAGGATTGGTGCCGAATGCGGGACGGACGTTGAACTGCAAATCATTGGCCAAATCCTGGCCCACGGTAACGTTGTAGGGAGCGCCGGAATTGAAAATCATAAACGGACTCAGGCGAAACCCACGCGGCAGTCCGATCGTACCCCCCATAAAGACCCGATCCCGGATCGCAAAGGAAGCTCGCCCGTAGTCCAACCTCACGTTGTACTGGTCGGATGGAAAGTTATTGGTAAACGCCCCGTTGCTGGAGGAACCGAGAGGGTCGCTATGGGAGTAGTTCAGAGAGTAGTAACCGAACAGAGATAACTTCGTTCCTGCCCGGATGTTGAAATTCGCGATCAACTGGTTCTGCCGGAAAAGTCCGTCGGAGGAATATTGATAGATGTCGCCTGCCTTTGGATTCGGGCGCGGCCCGGCCCAGCTCGATGTGCTCGGCATCGGTGCATTGGTATCAATCAACAGAAGCTGGTGCACGCCGCGGGAATTCAGATACGTAAGCGTAAGGTTGGCGATCTTTGTGACCTGCCGCTCCATGCTGAAGGCGGTTTGCATGATGTAGGGCGCATGCAAATCCGGGGCGATCTGATAGATCGGGGAAGTCGTCTGCGTTGGCAATTGGCTCGGCATCGGCACGACCGGGAAAAAATCTATTGCAGGGCACGGTGGCGTGGAACATTGAGCCGACACGGCGTACTGTTGCTGGGTTACTCCGTTCAAACGGTCTGCATTCAGAACCAGGTTCTGGGTGAATCGGTCGTAGAACAGGCCAAACCCGCCGCGGAGCACGGTTTTTGGCGCGCTCTTGCCGCCGCCGAGGCCCCATGCAAAACTGATGCGAGGCGCCCAGTCCGCATGATCGTGGATTGCGTTCTGGGTTTCAAAGCGCAGGCCGCCACTCAGCGTGATGTTAGGACGCACCTTCCAATCATCCTGCACGTACAGTCCGGCATCCACTACGGTGACGGGCACGGTGGGGACTGCGCCGCTGTGGGTTGCATCGAGCGTAAACTGGTTTGGGAGCGCCTCAGGTGTGCCACTTGCGAGATCCTGCACGGCAGTCGCGTAAGCTTGTATGTTCGGGAAGGTGAAGCTGCCATTGAATCCGGCGCTGGAAGTATTGACGTCGTGAACTGCGCGCAGCCGCCCTCCGAATTTCAGGAAGTGCCTGCCCTGCGCTATCGAAGTGTAATTCTGCAGTTCGTAGTGGTCCTGGTGGTCGGTCTGTAGTCCCGAACTGGCGCGTCCGCCGCTAAAGGCCCCGATCACGTTAATGGACGCATCCGTCGTGAACCCAGTCGGCAAGGTCTGCAACGGCGTCGTCACCGAATTCTGATTGCTGTTGTCGCGCAGGTACTGGAAGCGGGTCTCATTGATCACCTTCGTACTGAGGACTTGCGTATCCGTGATCTGCACGGTGTGTTCGGTGGAGAGAGTGTCGTAGCCAGCCTCCGGCAGCACTAATCCGCCGACACCGCCGTTCTTCCATGTGTCACGATAATACTGGTAGCGTGCGGTGAGCGTATTGTTGGTGCTGACTTGGTAGTCGATACGTGGAGCGATATTGGTGCGGGTGCGTGGGTTGGGCTCGTCTTCGGTTAGCTGAAATGGTTGCAGATTCGAGTTCAGCGCCGGCGCGTTTACAACGGCAATCTCATCGATGTTGCGCCGCTGCACGTCGAAGAAAAATGACGCCTTCTTGCTGATCGGCCCGCCGACGTTTCCCATATAGATTACGGAATGGTAGGGCTCCTGCGTAGCGTCGCCGAGATAAGGATTGCGCGTATTTAATCCCGAGTCGTTCCCCACGACTGAGAATTGTCCATGGAACTTGTCCGTGCCCGGCTTGGTGAAGACTTCGATTCGCCCGTAGCCGAGCTTGTCGTATTCGGCCGAGAACGGATTTTGATTGATGCGAATCTCGCGAATCGACGATTTCGGCGGGAGCTGTCCGGCAGTGAATCCATCGATGTAAAGCTGGCCGCCGTTGGGACCGGCCGAAGGTCCGGCCAGCGCCTCCAGGTCAGACTGCAATTCATCGGGATCGTCGGGAAGGGCATCCAGGTCCTTGCCGCTGAGTACGATCTGACTGGCATTATTGGCGGGGTTGACGTCGACTTGAGGGTTTTCTCCTTCTCCCTGGACGTTGACTTTTTCCTCCTGCACATTGATGTCGAGCGCGATGTTGAATTGCGCGACTTGGCCCGCCGCCACGTCCACGTCGTTTTGCACAAAGACGGCGAATCCCTGGGCATTGGCTGTGACTGTGTACTTGCCGGGCGGCAGATTTCCGATTTCGTAACCGCCGGTTTTGCTGGTGGTGGCCGAATGCGTTTGTCCGCCGGATACGAGGACCGCAACCGTGGCGTTCGTCACCACCGCTCCGGATGGATCGGTCACTTGCCCGCGCAAGGTTCCCGTCGTTCCTGTTGACTGGGCGGATGACTGGGCCGACGACTGCGCCCATGCCGGCGCAGCCAGCCCGAGCAGCGTCACTGGAAGCAGAATCGCCAAAGTGAGATTTGCCAGAACGAAGACCGATAAATGCTTCAAACGCACACCCTTTCTTTCCAGGCAGATCACATTGGTAGAGAACATGTTGAGCTTTGTTGGCTACTGGGCGGCTTCACCTTCTCCGCCGGGCGCGCCCAGCGCCCACGGGGAAAGCAGCGAGGATGCGCTGCGACTTGGCGCCGCGGTCAGGATGGGCTCCACTCCAGCCAGTAGCTTGCTCGCTGTAACCGCGTCCGATTTTCCGCTCGCTGACGTCAGGATCACCACGGCGTCGCCCTTCTGCAGATCCGACAGCTTGATGCTGGGGGAGCGGCTTAGAATGCGCTGCAGATTCGACGGACCATTTCCGGCTGGTGCGCCGCCCGGTCCGCGCCCGGTTTGCGATTGCGCCCCACCCGCGCCGGGCGCAGAACCCTGGGCGCTGGGCATGCTTTGGCCTTGGCCGTTGGCGCCG
Source organism: uncultured Acidobacteriaceae bacterium (assembly GCA_963779995.1). Classification (GTDB taxonomy): domain Bacteria; phylum Acidobacteriota; class Terriglobia; order Terriglobales; family Acidobacteriaceae; genus Acidiflorens. The sequence goes on from CAVZZY010000015.1 coordinate 34,881, forward strand.
GGTTGATCGCCGCTCGCGCCACTTGCCCTGCCTTTCAAGAAAATCGCGATGCGCTGCGCCACTTCCGCCGGCAGCTTCCACATTTGCGAGTCGGGAGACACCCTCACCACCACCGCACTTTTCGCGATCACATCCTGCACCGTCATCGTATTGTTGGCGGAGTCGATGGCGTTGATGGTCCCCTCAATATAGCGAAATGTGCCGGAGACAACTTCCTCCGCCTGCACGTCACTGCCATCCGGGCTGCGAGTTCCTCGCGCGTTCAATTGATCTCCCGGCTTGATTTGATCGATGGGCGCTGGTTTAGCGTCTTCGAACTTCACCGAGTCGGGCGCGTAGCGCCGCAGGATCGTATCCTTGGCAACGTGGATGGCGATGCTCCGGCTCGCGCCCATTCCACCGGACTTGATGGTGATGATGTCGGTCGCAGCGTCCACCTTGGTGACGATCCCGTCCACCCCTCGTTTTTGCCAGTCGTCGCGATCGTGCTGCTGTTTGGCCGCCAAATCGGCGGGCTTCAGCACAAGCACTTCCAACGCGTCGATGGTGTGCGCATCCGCCGCTGCCCATCCGCGAACCCGTACCGCATCCCCTGGCTGCAAGTCTTGCGGCTGGAGAGAGGTCGCGTTCTTCAGATCCTTTGCTCCCGGCAGCACGCGCAGGATCTTGGTCGAGGGCAGCAGCCGTGCCGTTACTTCGCCACCGGGCTCAGCCACGGTAATCGAATCCGCCTGGATACTCTTGATCGTCCCGACGGCCTTGGCTACTTGTGGGCTGCCGGGAGCGCCCGTTGGCTTGTCCTGCGGTTTGTCCTGCGCGAGAAGCAGAGCTGCCAAGGCCGCGAGCAGGCAGGTCACAAGAAGGCAAGTCTTTACAATGCACAGGCGCGCGGGTCTTTGGCGGAAAGATTGGCGGAAAGATCGCATGGTCTAACTTTAGCATCGCCAAATGCGCGGTATTTGGCCTTTACGAAATTTTACCCGGCATTGACGTTGCTTTTACAGGATGTTTGGCAACTGCAACTCCGTCGTCGCGCATCCAGTTTAGTATTGGGCTCATGTGGATATGTGTCTCAAGCTCAAGGACGGATCGATTAAGATAAAAAATAGGGCTATTGACTCTTTCAATTGACTCAATAAATCAATGACTCAATGATTATGGCGAAACCATTACTGTGGTGGAAGCCGGTTGCCTTTGCTCTGGTTGTCTTTGCGATGATCGTTGGTGTGATGATCGTCGCGTTGGTCGCTGTTCCCGGCGTCGGCCCATCGATGCAGGCTCAGGAACCGGTTGCCACCGTCGCGGTTGACGTCAAAGTGGTCACGCTGCCGGTCACCGTTCGCGACAAACATGGCAAGATCGTCCGCGACCTCACTAAAGACGATTTCACGCTGCAGGAAGACGGGCGCCCGCAGACCATCAAATATTTTTCGCAGGAGACAAACCTCCCGCTTACGCTTGGCCTGCTCGTCGATACCAGTCGCAGTCAAGACAACGTGCTCGACGCGGAGCGCAACGCGAGCCGCAGTTTTATTGATCAGATGCTGGTGCAGCCCAAGGACAAAGCCTTCCTTATTCACTTCGATCGGGAAGTCGAACTGCTTCAGGATTTGACCGCATCGCGTGAAAAGCTGCAATCGGCGCTCGAATTGCTTAAGACGTCATCGGACCGCGAGCACTCGAACGATCCGAACGATCCTTCTAATTCCCCCTCGGGATCGGGCTCGCATCGTGGCGGTGGTACGCAGCTTTACGACGCCGTTTATCTGGCGTCGAACGAATTAATGAAAAAGCAGCAGGGCCGGAAGGCTATCGTCATTCTCTCGGACGGCGTCGACCACGGCAGCAAGACTTACCTGGAGAGCGCGATCGAGGCTGCCCAACGTGCCGACACGGTGGTCTATTCCATCTATTTCGCGGATTCTCACCGCGACGAAGGCCAAAGGCAGGGCGGCGGAATGGGACGGGGCGGCGGTTACCCTGGTGGAGGTGGAGGCGGCTGGCCCGGCGGCGGAGGCGGCTGGCCGGGCGGCGGCGGTGGTCGAGGCGGTCGTGGAGGCCAACGTCCTGCCGAGAGCCGCGCACCGACGGCAAGAAAATTCTTGAGCGAATTTCCAAAGAAACTGGTGGACGTTTCTTTGAGGTTTCTAAAAAAGAAACCGTCGGCGATATCTACACCAGCATTGTCGAGGAACTACGAACCCAGTACAGCATGGGTTATACACCCGACAAGGACAGCACCGCCTCCGGTTATCACCACGTCGAGTTGGCGGTGAAGAAGAAGGATCTGAGCGTTCAAACCAGAGACGGATATTACGCAGATCGGTAGCTTTATGTGGAGCGGACACTCTTGTCCGCTGCCGTTGATTCTGCGCCGACTGCGAAGGTCGAAATCAACCCCAAGGTCAAGAGCGGCGGACAGGAGTGTCCGCCCCACACGAGGAGCTACTTGGCTGCGAGTTCCTCGCGCAGCGCCTGGCCCAGCGCCGCCTGCCGATCCGCGCTCAACTTCGCCCCGCCTGAGGTCAGATACAGGACATCAATCGCCATCTGCCCCTCGGTTTCGATCAACGCAATTTCGATGTTGCAGTCGTGTTTCGAGACTAGCGAGCACATACGGTAAAGCAGTCCCGGACGATCCTGGGTCAGAACCTGCATCATGGTGCTCTGCGCCGAGCAGTTGTCGTCGAATTCAATCTGCGTCGCGATCTTTACCTTCGTGCCGTTCGCCTTCTCCGATTTCAAGCGGTCGCGCAACATGCGCGCCAGGTCGGCTTCGCCTTTGACCACGGCCGCAATGCTCTTTTTCAGACGCTCCCATTCCTGCAGATTCATTTCCAGGGTGCGAAAGCGATCCGTGAAATAGAAGGTGTCCACTACCGTGCCCGCGGCGTTCGAGAATGCGTTCGCTTTCACGATGTTCATTCCCCACGCGGCCAGCGCCCCGGAAACCGAAGCGAACAGGAAGGGTCGGTCGGTGGTAATCAAGGTCAGCTCATACCAGTGACGAACCTGCTTCAAATTCAATTGGACGCCGTCCTGTCCCAGTCGGGCGGCCATTTCGGCATGCGCCAGAACGTCGGTGGCGCCATGGATCCGGAGATACCGTTGCGGCAATCCTTCCAGAAGGACGTTGACTTTCTTCCCCGCCACCGAGGCCAGCGATCGCAGATGCGCCAGATTTGACGGTGCAACGCCGGGGCCGTCGTCACTTGTATGCACGCGCTCATCGGCGCTTCGGCTCAAATAATTCGCGCACGCAATATAAAGCTGCCATAAGTTGTCCGCTTTCCATGGCGTCATGGCCTCGGGGTTCACGGCTTTGATGTCGGCATAAGTCATCAGGCACAGCATCTTCAGCCGCTCGGGTGTTCCCACTTTTTCCGCGAACGACTTCACATTCGCGGGATCGAATACGTCCCGCCGCATGGCCGCCGACATTTCCAGATGGCTGGCCACCAAATAGCGCACCGTCTCGCGATCCACCGGATCAAGATCAAGCCGCTCCGTACAGCTGTCAGTCAGTTGCAGGCTGCCCTCAACGTGGCTCTCGCCGGGCATGGCTTTGCCGGAATCATGAAGCAACAGCGACAGGTAAAGCAGTTCCGGCTGTTCGAGTTCGCCCAGTAACTCGGCAAAGCGCTGGTCCCATTCCGATTTCGATTCTTTCAAACGATGCAGATGTTCGATCGCCAAAAACGAGTGCTCATCGACCGTGTAGCGGTGGTAGAAATCCCGGACCACCAGCGCCTCAATGCCTTTCAGTTCCGGCAGCAGAAGCGCGAGCAGGCGAAGCGCGTTCATGGCGCGCAGCGCGTCGGCCGCATGCGGCTGCACCAGTGTTTCCTGGAGGTAGAGCCACAACTCGGCGCCCCGCGGTGGCGTCGCCGCCAGCGCCGGCAGCGCCTGCTCGACTTTATATTCGGTGGTCGTACTCAGCTTCAGGCCATGTTCCGCCATGAAATGAAAGAGCCGCAAAAGCATTTCCGGGTTGCGCAGTCCGTCCTGTTGCTGCGGTTGTCGCAAGAAGATCAGTCCATCCACCACCGAGAAGTCGGCACTTGAGACCTTCGACCGCCAGCCCTGGAATTGGCGGTACAAGGACGACCAAGCCGCCGGAATTTCCTCGAGTAATTGGTTGCAGACCCGGTGCACGCTGCGCACGTGGCCAAAGTAGACGCGCATCCAGTCGGCCGCATTCGCGATTTCCGCATCGTTCGCTCCAATGCTGGCGCCAATCTTTCTCGCCGCCGCTTCGTCCTGCGCCTCCCAGGTGAGGGTGTTGTCGTGACGCCCGTGGCGGAAGTGCAGAAAGCAACGCACGGATATTTGGAAATCCAGCGCAGCGTCGAACGCCCTGCGGGAAGAAACCGGCAGCAGCGTTTTCGCGTCCGGCCATACTTTCAATTTTTCCATCGCGGAAATCAGCGCCAGCCAGTTGGCGACGTTGTAGTCGCGCAGACCGCCGGGCCCATCCTTCACGTTCGGTTCCAGGTGAAAGACGGTATTGCCAAATTTGTGATGACGGGCGCGCGTAATCTCGGCCAGGTTCTGGATCAGGATCTGGTAATCCCGCCCGACGAGACGAGGAACAGCTTTTTCGTGGAGTTTCGAAAAGAGCTCGCGATCGCCCGCCAGGTACCGGCAGTCGAGCAGGGAGATGGCAAACTCAACATTATTCGGATCCAACCGTTCGCATTCCGCCAGATTTCGCGTGGCGGGGCTGAGCTTCAGACGCAGGTCCCACAACTCCTGCGAGAAGCGCCGGATGGGGTCTTTAAATTTGGTTTCGGAGTCACTGCCGGCGTGCAGAAACAGCAGATCAATATCGGAGTGGGGGAAAAGCCAGCCGCGTCCGAATCCGCCGGTTGCCACCACCGCGAAATCCTTCGGGCTGCCAGGCTCGGCATAGTTAGAACTGACGATGATTTCGGTCCAAAGCCGCTGAACGATGGTATCGACCAGGGCCGTGCGCCGTGTGACCGCCGTGCGCCCTTCGCCGGTAGCGGAGAATTCCTGCTCGATGGCAGCGGATTCCCGAACGTACAGGTCCCATAATTCACTGCGGAGGGTGGCGACGGTGGTCATTTCGATGACACTCTCCCCACGAAGTATTTAGCCCCTGCTCCAGCCTTTATTCCGCTCTGCTCACAGGTGAGCAGAAAAGGGGGATGTCGATCTTTACTGGTCGATCTGCTGGTCGATCCTGCCAGCCGATCTGCCGGCCGATCCTCCGTATCGAATTTCGTGCGCCTAGAGCACGCTATCGCCACGTTCGTCGTTGCGAATCCGAATCGCTTCGTCTATGCGCGAAAGAAAAATCTTGCCGTCGCCGATCTTGCCCGTACGTGCCGCAGTGGTGATGGCGTGCACGACTTTCTCCGCCATTTCATCGGCCACCACGATCTCGAGTTTCACCTTCGGGATCAAGTCCACGGTGTACTCGCGTCCCCGATAAAACTCGGTGTGTCCTTTTTGCCGGCCATGTCCTCTGGCTTCAAAAACGGTCATGCCTTCGACGTCAACCTCGTGCAAAGCGTCTTTCACTGCATCCAGCTTTGAGACCTGAATAATTGCCTCGACCTTGGTCATTGTCGTCCGCTCCCGGACACCATCGTCCGTTGTGTTTCAATCACGCTGATTATAGCCGGATCGGACAACCGCACCATAACAATAGCCGCTGGGTCTAATTTGCGGAAATTTAAACTATTTATGTGCGTGATTGGAAATCCTTATGTGCATAGCTGGTACCGTGACCACGTGGGGGAAGCCGCCGTCCAATTGACGGCGGAGGGCTTTGTGCGGTTGGATGGAAGCTGCGTGGCACTTGCGGTTCCCATTCTCGATCCCGACTCGCGGCGCCTTAGCCGTCTGGACGCGGCCTGGCTTACGATCTGGCTCCTCTTCCTCATCGGACTGGCGGTGCTCCCTCCACAACTCGAATGGCACAAGCAGTTAATTCTCCTCGCCATCGGCATTGTGCAACTGCTGGAGACAAAGTTGATCTCCCGCTTCCCCAAACGCGGAGTCTTCTACGTCATCCTGCTCAAGATTTTGCTGGCCACCCTGCTTATCGATCACACGGGCGAAGTCGGAATCAACAGCAGTTACTATCCCATCTATTATCTGCCGGTTGTCACCGCGGCACTTTACTGTGGCACTTGGCTGACGCTGCTCTGGACCCTGTTTGCATCCGCCGCCTACTGCTCGTATCTCTACCCTGCGATGCAGGAATACGAATTGACTCCCGAGGCATTCGGCTACCTCGCGCTGCGCATCTTGTTCTTCTTTCTTGCCGCCATGGTCGTCAACCGCTTCGCGCAGCAGAGCCGGCATCAAACCCAGTTGTATCGCGATCTCGCCGAACGCCTGGCCGAAACCAATCGGCGCCTCGAGCACGCTCAGGCTGAAGCACGGCGCTCGGAACGGCTGGCCGCTCTCGGGCAGCTCTCGGCTGGATTAGCGCATGAGATTCGCAATCCTCTCGGAGTCATCAAGGGCTCGGCTGAAATGCTGACCCAGAAATTGCAGGCCTCCGACGAACTGGCGCGCGAGTTGGCGGGCTACATTTCGACGGAAGTCAACCGGCTCAGTGCGCTGGTTACCGAGTTTCTGGATTTCGCTCGTCCACTTCATGCGCAGCCGCATCCCGCGGACCTGACCGCCCTGCTCGATCGCGTTCTGCAAATTGTCGCCGAGCGTTTTGCCGGCAAACAACTTACCGGCACACAGGAGATGCGCAAATCGGTGATGGGCAAATCGGTGCGCGTCGAGCGCCACTACGCTAGTGGACTGCCGCTGGTTCCGCTGGACGAAAGCCTGTGCGAGCAAGCCTTCCTCAATCTGGTGCAGAATGCCTACGAAGCCATGCAGGACGACCCGCACGGCGGCACGTTGCGGGTCGAGGTTCGACCCACTACCCTGAATGATCGTGAAGGAGTGGAACTGCGCTTGGCCGACACCGGCCCCGGCGTTCCCAACGAATTGCTTGAAGAGATTTTCAACCCGTTTGTAACCACGAAGAAAACCGGTGTGGGACTGGGGCTCTCCATCGTTTCGAAAATCGTAGACGGTCATCATGGGTCGATCCATGTCGAGAACGCGCCCGGGGGCGGCGCCGTATTTACGCTGTTCTTTCCGCTCGAAGAAACCGCCGACGCGCAGGCAACTGCCGAGCTGCGCTCGGCTTGGACGGGCGAGGGCGCCCGTCCCCACACTAACAGTGGCTAACCGAAGCACTAGCTAACTCAATGGCTACCATCCTCATCATCGAAGACGAAGCCAAGATGCGGCGGCTGCTCGAGCTTAACCTTGGCGACGACGGCTTTAAGACGCTCTCTGCCGGCGACGCTGAAACTGGTTTGAAGCTGCTTGCCTCGGAACCCGTTCACCTTGTGCTCACCGACCTCAAACTTCCGGGCATGAGCGGGCTGGAATTTCTGCAGACCGCCAAGCGGCAAAATGCCGCACTGCCCATAGTGGTCATGACCGCGTTCGGGTCGGTTGAAACAGCGGTTGAGGCGATGAAAGCCGGGGCCAGCGACTACGTGCTCAAGCCCTTCTCGCTTACTGAAATGCGAATGGTGGTGCACAAGGAGCTCGATAACTCGCGCCTGCGCGAGGAGAATCGATCGCTTCGCGAAGCCCTGGGACAGAAGTACAGCCATCCCAACATTGTCGCGATCAGTCCCAAAATGCAGGAAGTGCTGGCCACCGTGGAACGCGTTGCGCCCACCAACTCAACCGTTCTGCTGGGCGGAGAGAGCGGAGTGGGCAAAGACCTGATCGCCCGCGCCATCCACGAAAAGTCACGGCGCGTTTCCGGGCCCTTCGTCAAGATCAACAGCACCGCTATTCCGGAAAATCTTTTGGAAAGCGAACTTTTCGGCTACGAAAAAGGAGCGTTCACCGGAGCCGCCACCAGCAAGCCGGGCAAATTCGAACTCGCCGACAAAGGCACGCTCTTCCTTGATGAAATCGGAGACGTGCCGCCCGCCATCCAGGTCAAACTGCTCCGCGTGCTGCAGGAGCGCGAATTCGAGCGCCTGGGCGGCACGCGCACCATTAAGGTCGACGTTCGGCTTTTGGCTGCCACCAACCGCGACTTGCGCGCCGCGCTCGAAGACGGAACGTTTCGCGAAGACCTTTATTACAGGCTTAACGTGGTCCCAATCGATATCCCGCCGCTGCGCAACCACAAAGAAGATATTCCTGGACTCGCGAACCTGTTCCTCGCGCGCTTTGCCAAGGATTCCGGACGATCGGAAACCATCACCGGCATTTCGCCCGCTGCTATGCAGCTTCTTGTCGGGCATTATTGGCCGGGCAATGTGCGTGAACTGCAGAACGTCATCGAACGCGCCTGCGCGCTGGCTACGGGCAGCCAGTTGGAAGCCGGCGACATTCAACTCGACTCGCCGCGCAATCGCAGCGGCGCTGCATCCGATCGCTTTCTCCCCGATGGCATGACGCTTGACCAGTGGGAAGATGAAATGATTCGGGAGGCTCTGAAGCGCGCCGGCGGCAATAAGTCGCAGGCGGCGCGCCTGCTCGGGCTCTCGCGGAATGCGCTGCGGTATCGTCTGTCGAAGATTGGAATTGACGACAATGAAGGGGAGTGAGGGATCGGGTCATCTGGTGATCGGGTGGTCGAAAATCCGTGCTGAAAATTACTTTGGGGCAGTTTCGAGGGCCGTCTTGTGGGGGACGGCACAGCTCTTCACTGCCCCAATCTAATCACGGTTGTCGCACCGGCCCTGTGGGCGTCTCTGTGACGGGGCGCACCGACGATTAGTGTGAGAGGCGGTAGTCGAGTGAAACCCTGCCTGAGCGGACCTTGAAACTACACCCCGCCCCGAGGAACGGATGCGGTAGCCCGTGTCTCGGAAGCCCGCGTCTCGGAAGCCCGCGTCTCGAACCCCGCGAGCCGAGCAGCACCCGGCAACCGGCTGTCAGCAGACGGAGTTTCACCGCTTTTGCGGGCAGGGTTATGGCGGCTTTGGTCGAGTTGTGTGTCCTTCACGCGAAACTTCCCGGCGTCCGCAGCAGCTGATACCGGCCTCTCCGTCTGTTGATACCGGAGAGTGGATACTGGGGATTGGGAAAGGTGAATTTCCGCTGGAGGCTGAGCGGGATTAGCGACGGTTGCGGCTGATGCCCAGGGGTCATACCATGTGGGGTCGACATCCTGTTGGCCGTAGGCCGGCAGCAGCATTATCGTAAGGATCGCGCCCAACAGCATGGCTGCGGATGCCGGAACTCGGCGGCGTCCGATAGCTGATCCGGTCGTTTTCGTTGTCGTCGTCATTGTCGTCGTCATTGTCATTGTCGCTGTCATTGAAGCACCTCCGTTTGAAATCATGGTTGCGATCTTGCTCCCGATTACAGGAAGTGTCCATGGAGACGGCCTGAATTGATATGAAGCGATCTGAAGATTGATCTGACGTTGTGCAACACGTCCAATATGGGCCAGTCTTGCGAGCCCGCCTGTCGCGATTAACTTTCGGACTTCAACCAGTCTTCGGCGGGAGCCTTCGTTATGTTTCGGGGATTTTCCGGATCCAACCCTGCGGCTGTCATGATGGCGCGTCCCAGTTCTTCTGGGGAAACGGCAAAAACCTCGGCTGGCGCCTCGCCACTGGCATCTTCTTCGGCGTTGGGCGCTACGAAGCGATAGCCCCGGCCGACTACGGTCTGCAGGTACTGTGGTTCGCCGGCATCGTCCGCCAGGGCGCGGCGGATCTTGCGGATGGCGGTATTGATTCCCTGTTCGACGTCGACGAACACATCCTTGCTCCACAACTCGCTGGAGATCTGCTCGCGCGTGACCAGTTGCCCCCTCTTTTGGACCAGAAACATGAGCAATTGCAGGGGCAGGCCCTCCAACCGAACCGGGATGCCACGGCAGCAGAGCTGAAAGCGACCGTAATCCAGCAGAAAATCGTCGAAGCGAACCTTCTTCTCCGGCAAAGGACAACTCCCATGTCACGGGGATTCAGAAATTCTGTACTGCCAGTCTTGCCGTGTCAAGCCCGTCAGTGTGACGATTTGCGCCCCTGGCCGAAAACCACCAACCTGGTGGAACCGGGCCACCGGAGCGCCGGTAATCACCGCTGGTCGCCGCTGTCATGTCTCTCCTAACTTGATAATAGATAAGGCAATTAGACTAGTCGCCGCCGAGCGTCTGACATTGGCACTTGGCCTGCATTCTTTTGGACATACTTTGTCCCGAACGAGGTGGAGGTGCGTATGAAATTCAAACTAATCGCGGCAATTTTAGGATTGGGAATGATGATCGCGATTCCAGGCGTCGTCATGGCGCAGAGCGCGGACGAGCAGGCGCCGGATCAGGATTCGAAACCGTCGCCGAGCATCCGAATGCAAGCTCCCAATGACCAGGATTCCATGGATCAGGATTCGGCGGATCAAGATTCGATGAATCAAGGTTCAATCAACGGTTCGATCAATAAGGGCGGCCCGATGGAGCCAGGCCCGAACGAACCAGGCCCGGGCGGCCCGAGTTCCAGCGCGCCGGCTCCGGAGGGAAAGAACGGTGTGGCGCGCATCAGCATGATTCATGGCGATGTCTCGACGCAGCGTGGCGACTCGAAGGATTGGTCGGCGGCTGCGCTGAATGCTCCCGTGCTTGCGGGTGACCGGGTTTCTACGGGCGACAAGGCGCGCGCTGAAATTCAGCTTGACTATGCCAACATGCTGCGCCTGGCTGAGCATTCGCAGGCCAACATCACGCAGCTCACGCGCTCGCAAATTCAGATTCAACTTGGACACGGCATGGCGAACTACTCTGTGTACAAGAACAGCGATGCGGACGCGGAGATCGATACGCCCAACGTTGCCATTCGCACCGAGCGGCGCGAATCCAGCTTTCGCATTCTGGTTACTGCCGACGATCACACTGAGGTGCTGGTGCGCAGAGGCGAAATCGAAGTTACGACTCCGCAGGGCGGCACGCGCGTGGGACAGAACCAATTCATTACCATTCAGGGCAACGGCGCGGACGAGCAATACAAGATTGGCGAAGCTCCGGCCCGGGATGACTTTGACCAGTGGAACACCGATCGCGACAACATGATTCGTAACTCGGAGGCGCGTCGGCGGACTAACGACTATTACGTCGGAACCGAAAGTCTCGATGGCAATGGCACCTGGACGGAAGTTCCGGATTATGGCCCAGTGTGGCAGCCAAACGAGCCCGCGGGCTGGGCTCCGTATCGCGCCGGACGCTGGGTGTATGAGCCTTATTGGGGATGGACGTGGGTTTCGTACGATCCCTGGGGCTGGGCGCCGTATCACTACGGTCGTTGGATGATGTACAACGGCGCGTGGGGCTGGTGGCCCGGTCCGGCTTACGGATATCCGTATTATCGCCCGATTTGGGCTCCGGCTTACGTTTCGTTCTTCGGCTTTGGAGGGGGTTTCGGATTCGGCTTCGGGTTTGGTTTCGGGGGCTCGATCGGCTGGCTTCCGCTTGGACCGTGCGACCATTTCCATCCCTGGTGGGGCGGATATGGCGGACGTTACGGCGCTGTCGGTTTTGGAGCGTACAACCGCGGCGGCTTTGCTGCGCTGCACGGGGGCACGCGATTTTCGAACGTGAACCTGGCGATGCATGATGGGAACTTCCGCGGCGCGACCTCGGTCTCCGGCAACCAGTTCGGCACCGGTCACATGAATGCTCACGCGATGAGTCATGCGGAGCTGCGGAACGCGCATTTCACGACCGGGAGATTGCCGGTGTCTCCGAGCCGCGAAAGCTTCTCGGCCAGCGGACGCGCGGCGGCTGCTTCAACGACTCGGAACGTGTCGCAGAATCAGCATTTCTTTTCCACCCGCGGCAGCACGGCAGCCGCGTCGAATAGCCGGTCGACCGGGAACAGCCTCGCGGCGAGGCCCGGAAATGGCGGCTCGAATTCGAGCAGCCCGTACCAGCGCTCCAGCCAAGGTTCGGAAGCGCGGGGCAATTCGAACGCGGGTTCGGCGGCGAGAGCCAGCAACTCGGCGAGCGCTCGCGAGAGTGGCGGCAACGGCGGCTGGCAGAGATTTTCGCCGATGGCCCCGCGCTCATCTGCCGAGTCAGGAGCAGGCAGAGCGGGCGAATCGGCTGGCCGCAGCGAAGAACGCAGCGCGTACGGTTCTGCGCGCGGTTCGGCTTCAGCCGCAGGCCGTGGCTATGGCGGGTCATCTTCATCTCGTCCGCCACTCAATATGAGGCAGCCTATCGTTACTCGGCGCTCTTACGGCGGCGGCGGGTATGGCGGCGGACGTTCTGCTCCCAGCTACGGCGGCGGACGTGCTGCTCCAAGCTACGGCGGTGGCCATTCGGCACCGAGCAGCCACGGCGGCGGATCGTCGCACGGTGGTGGCGGCGGATCGCACGGAGGCGGAGGCCACGGGGGCGGCGGACATGGGAGGTAACACAGCGCTGGGCTGTTTGCCGGCGTAACAACGCAGCATAGCAACACTCTACCCCAGCAGTGAGACGCGCCAAACGGCGCGTCCCACTGCTTTTTTTAATTCCCGAGTTGGTGAAGCGACCCGCCGGCGGCGAAGAGGCGGAATGGGGATACAATAGTGTTGGTTTTCGAGTGCAAGAAGGGAATCCGGCTGACATGTTTCGGCGGTTGAGCATCGCGTTGTTTGCAGTTGCAGTAGCCGTGCCGCTCTCAAGCGCGCAGATGCGCGGGGCGATGGGCAGGCCGGGTTCGGCGGGGCATGCCGGTTTTGCACGCGGCGTCAGGGGCGGGATTGGCTTCTATCATGAAAGACGTCCATCCACACGAGGAATGTTTCTGGGCTCGCCCTTTTTCTATCCGGACTACGATGGTAGTGCGCCGTACATAGTTGGGAACGATGTTGGGAACGATGTTGGGAGCGCGCCGCCCCGGGTTGTGCTAGTGCGGCCGCCTGACGAATCTCCGCGAAAAACCAGGCTGACACCCTTGCTGATCGAGTGGCAGGGCGATCGTTATGTGCGATTCGGCGGCACTGCGGAAACAGGGGAACGTGGAAGCTCTACGCATCCCGATTATGCGGAGCCAGCAATCACGAAGCCGCCCACGAAACCGGCGAGGTCTGCCACGCAGAAGGAGCGCAGCGAATCGCAAGCTGGCGAACTTCCGCCCGCGGTGCTGGTCTATCGCGACGGCCACCGCGAGGAGATCCCAGACTATGCCATCGCGGACGGCGTGATCTACGTCCGCGGCAATAACTGGCAAAACGGCTATTGGACAAAGCGCATCCCGCTCTCCGCGCTCGACGCGCCTGCCACCATGCAAGCCAACCAGCAGCGTGGCGTAAAGTTCATGCTGCCAACGGCGCCCAATGTGGTGATCGCCAGTTTCTAGCCCGGCAGGCAGGTCCCTCAGGGGCTGAAGCCCCCCCACTTCCAGGCCCGGAACGGCACGGCTGAAGCCGTGCCCTACCCAAACCCGATTCCGGGGCCGCATGGCCGAAGCCGTGCGCTGCCCAAAAGCGATTTATGAAACCAGCTCCAGCAGGCTGGAGGGGCACGCAGAATGCCGTGGGGCCGCACCAGTTGAACTTGGTGCAACCTCTTGCATGGGAGTAGAGTCTAACCAAGCAGGAGCGCTCCGTCCTCGCACATAGTGCCTCGCTCGAAACCGCGCTCCCACGTTCGAAGGGAGGTACGGGGTATGACCAGAATCGGTCTTCTTAGATCCCTCATCGGATTTGTGGTTTTTGTCGGTCTGGCTCTCACGCCAGAGTCGGCATTCGCTCAGCGCGGTGGCGGCGGTGGCGGTGGTCACGGCGGCGGTGGTGGTGGTGGTGGTGGTGGCGGGTTTCATGGAGGCGGAGGCGGTGGTTTCCATGGTGGTGGCGGATATGGCGGCGGATATCGCGGTGGTGGATATGACGGCGGCGGATATCGCGGTGGTGGAGGATATCGTGGCGGCGGGTATGGCGGCGCACGGTCTTATGGTGGCGGGGGAAGTCGCTACTCAGGCGGCGGGCCTGAAGCTGGCCGCAATTCCGGTTCGTCCGCAAATCGGTCGACGTCAAGCCTTCCTCGCGCAATCAACGATGGCCAGTGGCATTCGTTCGGCAACTCCGGTGGTTCGGCTAGTTCCGCGCGTGTAGGTGAAGGACGCAATTCCGGAGGCTCGGCGAATTCAACTCTCTCGGCTCGTAACGCCGGAAGTACAGAGAGCGGATGGCACTCTTTTGGCGCTTCAGGCGGCACTTCGGCTAGAGGCGCGTCTGGTTTTGCCGGCGGAGCCTCCAGAGGTACGCCGGGCTATGGTGGGCGGGGCTACGGTTGGGGTGGCCATGGCTGGGGCCGCGGCTACGGTTGGGGCGGTGGCTACGGATGGGGTTGGGGAGGCTGGGGGTGGGGCTTCGGCTTCGGATGGCCGTACTGGGGATTTGGCTGGGGACTGGGCTGGGCTCCCTGGTGGTATGACCCTTATTGGTATGCCCCGGCGTACGGCTACCCGTACTATTCGGATTACGGGTACGACTCGTACGACAATCCGCCGTATCGTATGGATCCGTCGGGGGATTTGTCGCCGAATGCGTATGACTACGACTTGCCGGGAGGCAGCATGAGCACATCTGGCTCGACGACTCAGCCCGAAGCGGCGCCGAATAGTCTGGCGCCGGCGACCCAGCCGCAAGAGAGCTCGGTCGCGCAGCCGGCAACCTGAGTTGTGCGGCCTCGCAGAGGTCAGTGACCCGCCCCGGTCAAGAACTACGTTCTCATTGAACTAAGATTGGGAACTAAGACTGGGAACTAGGACCGGGGCGAAAATTCATGTTCGACTTCCATCCATTCGAAACCCGCGCGCTGCTTGCGCTTGTCCTGCTCTGGGCCATTGGGGCACCGCCATTGGTTGCGGAGCCTGGCCAGGGGCTTCATCCGAAATACAGCGTGCAATTTTTTCAGTTGCAGGTCGAAGACCAAGATCTGCGCATGGCCTACCGTGACGTCCAGCCCACGAGCGGTGCCAACGGAAAGACCGTGCTCCTGCTGCACGGAAAGAATTTCTCGGGCTTTTATTGGGAGCCCACCATCGAGTTCCTGGCGCAGCAAGGTTATCGCGTCATAGCACCTGACCAGTTGGGGTTTGGCGCTTCGTCACGGCCGGACATCCATTACAGCTTCCACCAGATGGCTCAGAACACGAAGGCGCTGCTCGATCATTTGGGCGTCAAGCAGGTATACCTGATTGCGCATTCGATGGGCGGAATGCTGGGCGTGCGTTTCACGCTCCTCTTCCCGGAGACGGTCGAGAAACTCGTGCTGGAGAATCCGATCGGGCTCGAAGACTACCGCAAGCTCGTCCCGTACATTTCGCTGCAACAGCAATATGCGGCGGAGTTGAGCCAGACCTACGAGAAGATGCTCGATTACCAGAAGACCTATTACCCGGGAGCATGGAAGCCGGAATATGAGGTCTACGTGCAGGATCAGGCCAGCGTCCTTGGCACGGGCGAGTATCCTCGCGATGCGTGGTCCTCGGCGCTTACCTACGAGATGATTTACGAGCAGCCCATCGTCTACGAATTGGGCGAAATCAGCCGCCCGACGCTGCTGATCATTGGGCAGGCCGATCGCACCGTCGTGGGCAAGAATCGCTTGCCGCCCGGATTGCAATCCGTCGCGGGACAGTACCCCGAGTTGGGCCGCAAAACGCATGCCGCCATCAAGGGGTCGACCCTGGTCGAGGTTCCGGATTGCGGGCACATACCGCACATCCAGAAGCCGGAGGAGTTTCGCAAGGCGGTCGTGACATTCTTCGCCGCCGCGCCTTCATCGCGCTGAAAGCATCATCGTGCGGAAAGATGACCGCCGATTTTACGCGCGCGCACTATTCCATTTCGCTGGTTAGGATGAAAAGTGGCTTCATTTCGAAGCTTTTGTAATGGGGCCGGAGACGGTCGACGTTGTACTGCTCTTTTACGTTGACAACTTTTTTCGAGGCAGTAACGGTGTCGATGGGCAGGTTGTCGTAACGGCCATCCCTGAGGACGACAAGGCGTCCGTGAATCTTGCCCAGGAGCAAGTCCAGGGCGATGTTGCCATAGGCCATAGGGACGATGGAGTCAATGGCATCGGGATCACCGCAGCGGACCAGGTAGCCGAGTTTCTGACTAATGACGTCGACGGTCTTTCCGTTGTTGTATTTGGAGGAAAGCTCCTTCACCTTCTCGGACACACGGTCTCCGATACCGCCGAGTTTCTTGTGGCCGAAGGCGTCAGTGGTTTCACCCTCGAAGACCATTTCTGCGCCTTGGAACGTCGCTCCCTCCGAAACCAGGACGACGGAATAGCGGTTGGGATTCTTCTGGCGGTCGGAGACCAATAACTCGGTGAGCCGCTCGATATCGAATTTGTGCTCCGGGATCACGCAGCGGTTGGCGGCTCCGGCCATGGTGGGCAGCATGGCAGTGAATCCGGCATAACGGCCGAAGACTTCCAGAACCATGAAGCGTTCGTGGGAGCCAGCGCTGGTGCGCAGGCTATTCGTCATGGAAATGGTGCGGGTCACACAGGTGCTGAAGCCGATACAGTAGTCGGTACCGGGAACATCGTTGTCCATGGTCTTCGGAATAGCGACTACCTTTACGCCTTCCTGATAAAGGCGGACGCCGTAGCTCAGCGTGTCATCTCCGCCAATGGGGATGAGGTAGTCGATGCCGAGCCAATCCAGGTTCTTCAGAACTTCCGCGGTCAGGTCGTTCTTTTCGGCGTTATAGGTAGATTGCAGGTGAGCGGGAACGCTGGACTTTTTTACCTTGCTGGGATTGGTGCGCGAGGTGTGCAGGAACGTACCGCCGGTGCGGCCGGTGTGGTTGACGAGATCCTCGGACAACGTCTGGAAGTTCTCGCTATTGTCGTAGTCTTTTTCGCGGACGATGTCGACCAGCCCGGCCCACCCCCTACGGATGCCAATCACTTGGCAGCCCTCGCGCAGCGCGCGGATGGTTACGGCTCGGATGGCGGGGTTTAGGCCGGGTACATCGCCGCCACCGGTGAGGATTCCGATTACACCTTTTTTTGTTTTCACGTTTGCCGCCTTGTGTTCGCAGATGTCGTGTTCGCAGATGTCGTGTTCGCAGAGGTCGGGTCGTCCCCACTTTCATCCTATTCGCCGCTGTCGCTGGCAGCAACGAACAAGGCACGGAACAGGTCAGGTAATACCTCTCCTGCTTTCCCGAAATGGCATTCCGTGAACGAGGATGCGTTCGCAGGGCGCTCCGGGCCGACGTAGATTGTCCGCGCACGAGCGGCGACGTGATCGACAAAGCTGGCCGCAGGCTCGACCACGCCTGACGTTCCGGTGGCGACAAACAGGGTGCAGGCGCCGAGTGCCGCATAGACTCGATCCAATTCAAACGGCACTTCGCCGAACCAGCAGATGTGCGGACGAATCAACCCGCCGCATTTACAGCGGGGAACTTCGGCTGGCGGCTCGTAGAGATTGGTGTCGTCAAATGGAGGGCGGCTGCAAGTGTCGCAGCGGCTCTTGAAAAGCTCTCCGTGCATGTGGACGACATTCCTCGAACCCGCCTGCTCGTGAAGGTTGTCCACGTTCTGGGTGCAGACGAAAAGACGGTTTTGCAAAGTGTTTTCAAGTTTGGCGATGGCAAAGTGTGCCGGATTCGGTTTGGTTGCCGAAGCCACGCGCCGACGCATGGAATAGAACTCCCACACCATGCGGGGATCGCGGCGCCACGCTACGGGCGAGGCGACCTCCTCGATCCGGTAATTTCGCCAGAGGCCACCCACGCCACGGAAGGTTGGAATGCCGCTCTCCGCGCTTACTCCAGCCCCGGCAAGAATGAATACACGATCGGAGGAAGACAAGGTGGGCATTTACGAAGAGTGTACGCTGGAGGCTCTCGAAGACTGCAGCGTGATTGCATCCTTGTTATTCCCACGCAGCAGCATCCAGCAGCTTTCCGGTCCTCAGGTAGTGGTTGATCGCCTTTTCCCAGCTTTGCATTTTGTGACCGAACCAGTCCTGGTTATAACGCTCCACCTCTCGATTACCCGCGTTCGACAGCCCGGTGTAGACGTAGCAGATACGCGCGTCCGTGGTGCCTTGCGAGTTGCCGACTAGCGAGATCCTGATCCGCGCCGCCATCAAGCCGAGATTCATCCAGACGAAAGCGATGCGTAATGCGGCGGGGTCGTACTCGGTGACCATCCAGATTGTCTCCGAGCCATTCTCGTTCGGGGTTGCGAACACGCAGCCGGCTTCCGCGACCCCGGAAAGGGAGTAGATCATCCGGTATTGCCATTCGGGAACCCAGTCGGTTTCTCGCACCGGACATAACAACGGGAAAACCTCTGCCGGCGTGGCGGCATTAGTTTGCGTGTATTCGTGAGTGACGCGGTTTCCTTGAAATTCAGTCATCGTTTTCCTCCAAAAGAAAATGGCCCGCGCCAGAAGCGCGAGCCGGATTGTGCCGCAATAGAAAAAGGCCGGACTCAAATCCGGCCCTTAGCTCACGAATTAAGCATCTCACATATTTGGCGGTTTGGATAGGGAGAACGGGAGAGGATAAAGTAAGGTTATTCATGGTGCTCCAACTCAGATCTGGACTCATAGTTTTTTTTGCGTTTGTCACTCTGGGTTGGACGTCGTTCTCTTTAGGACAGACGCCTCAGCAAACGCCTGTGCCTGATCGTTTGCCCGGAAGCATCAGCGGAACGGTCGTTGATCAAAGTGGCGCTGTCGTCACCGGAGCCCGGGTGAAGCTTACCCGGGAAGATCAATCCCTAAACCAAGAAGTGGTATCAGGCACCGATGGGCAATTCTCCTTTCCTAACATTGCTCCCGGACCTTTCCAACTCATAGTTACGGCGGAGGGCTTCGCGACGCAAATATTCTCTGGAATCCTCGGTTCGGGGGACAACTACATCGTCCCGCAGACTGCGTTGGTGATTGCTGGCGATAGCGCTGAGGTGCGGGTTGAACTCTCACAGACCGAAGTGGCAGAAGAGGAGATCAAGGTTGAAGAGAAGCAGCGTGTGCTTCGCGTCATTCCAAATTTCTATGTCAGCTACATCCCCAACGCAGTTCCCCTCACCTCGAAGCAAAAGTTCAAGCTTGCCTGGAAAACGACAGTCGATCCGTTTACGTTCGTCTTGAGTGGGATCATTGCAGGAGTTGAGCAGGCGCAAAATGATTTCAGTGGATATGGGCAAGGCGCACAAGGTTATGCCAAGCGCTATGGTGCGGCCTATGCCGACGGGGTTACGGGCACGTTCATCGGAAGCGCCATACTGCCATCGCTCCTGAAGCAAGATCCCCGTTATTTCTACAAGGGAACAGGCAGCAAGCGATCACGGATTCTGTATGCGATCGCCAATGCAGTGATCTGCAAGGGCGACAATGGACACTGGCAGGCAAATTATTCGAGTATCCTGGGAGGCCTGGCGGCGGGCGGTATCTCGAATCTCTACTACCCAGCGCAAAATCGCAATGGCGCGGAATTAACGTTCGAAACCGCGCTCATCGGGACCGGCGCAAGTGCCGCCGCCAATCTGTTTCAAGAATTTATCGTCCGGAAGTTTACCCCGAAAGTTCCTAACAACGGCCCGGCCAAACCGTAACCGGCTGCTGAAAAACTGGCTGCCGAGCAGGGAGTGTAACCTCAGCGGCTAAAGCCGAAGTGAAAACAAAGCGGTTACCGCAGCGCTGAAGCGCTGCGCCACCCAAAATCAGGCGCGAGACCGAGTTTTTCCGCAGCCTGCCAGAGTTCGATCGGCAAGAGTCGGGTGTCGCCGCCACCGGTTACTCGTATCGCAAGGCCTCAACCGGATCGAGGTTCGCGGCGCGTGACGCGGGAATCAACGCGCTCAGTACGCCGACGAGCAGCAAGACCACGGTCGAAATCATGACGGTGAAGAAAGAAATTCTGAGGTGGATGTCGGCTTTGCCGGAGTCGTCCTCGAACAGGGGGCCCATCAGGGGAAGGGTTCCGACGGCAACTGCAACCAGGTATGACACCACAATTCCGATGGCGCCGCCGAGCAGCATGATGAGCAGAGTCTCGGCCAGAAACTGCGCCTTGATGTGCCACTTGCGCGCGCCGAGAGCGCGCCGCAAGCCGATTTCCCGAATGCGCTCATCGACCGAAACGAGCATGATGTTCATGACGCCGACGCCGCCGATACCGAGCGTCAGAATGCCAATGAAAATGAGCAGCACTTGCAGACCGATGGTGATGCCGTTGATGACCGGCCGGAACTCCTCGCGGCCGAACATCTGTATGGCTTTCTTGTCGGTGGGCGAGAATTGCTGGCGGGTGGCGATGGCGGACAGTACCTGCGCCTCCGCGCGCTGTTCGTACTGGGGCGCGATGGGTTCAAACACCAGGACCTCGGCGTATTTCGCGTTCCAAAGATCGTTGGCGGCAGAGTAGGGAATCCAGGTCGACTCGTCGTCGCTGGAGAAGTAATTGCTGAGCTGGATCTTCCTATCCATGGTGCCGATCACCGTGAACCGCACTCCCCCAATAACCACCGTTTCGCCCACGGCGGGGCGTCCGCCGAACAACTGCTCGCGCACGCGCGCGCCCAGGAATGCGACGCGGCGCCGTTCGAGTTCGTCGAGCGAGTTGATCCAGCGGCCCTCCGAAGGTTGTTCGTTGCGCATATCGCCGTATTCCGGGCAAACGCCGCGCACGGCCGCAGTGCCGACCATGCGGTCTCCGTAGGCGACGCCAGGACGGCGTACGGTCTCGAGACAGGCGTGGCGTACATAGTTGGCGGTTTCCTTGATCATGTCGAGGTCGGCTTGCTCGAAGACGACTTTCTTGCCGGCGCGCTGGCCGCCAGGTTGTTCGCTGGTCTGTTGCGGCCAGGCGATGACCGCGCCTTTGCCGAAGGCATTGAAGCCACTGACCAGGATCTCGCGGAAGCTGCCGCCATATGCGATGAGCAGCGTGACCGTGGCGATTCCCCACACGATGCCCAGCATGGTAAGCGCGCTGCGCGTGCGGTTACGCCGCAGCGCCCTCCAGGCTTCGTTCAAGACCTGATAAATCATGCCCATGCTAGCCACCTGCCTCATGACGCAAGGCTTCAATGGGATCGATGGCGGCGGCGCGTCGCGCCGGATACAAGGCCGACAGGACGGCGATGGTTCCGAGAACCGCCATGGCCACGGCACCCGTTTGCCAGGTCGGCAGCAGGCCAGCGAAAAAGTCCGGCATCGGTAGCAAGTCGACCAGGGCACACAGGCCGAACGCGATAAGCAGACCCGTGCCACCGCTGATCAGCGCGACCAGGAGCGCTTCCAGAAAGAACTGCCGCAGGATGCTGTGCGCCGGAGCGCCGATGGCTTTTCGCACTCCGATCTCGCGCGTGCGCTCTTGAACCGCCACCAGCATGACGTTCATGACGCCGAGGCCGCCGAGGAACAAGGTTACAATGCCGACCGCGCCGAGAAAGTACTTCATGCCATCCGTCATGGTGCGGAAGGCTTTTGCTTCCTGGATGGTGTCCCAGATGGGGCAGGCTTCTTTGTCGCTGGGATCGAAGTCGTGCAATCTTCCCAGCACGTGCCTGATCTCCCCCTTGCAGGCTTCGTGGTGCTCGACCGAGCGGGGAACGACTAACAACTGGTCGAAAGTTTCGGGCGTACCCGGGGGCTTGTCGGGAAAGTCGTGCCGCATGGCTGGGAAAGGGATGAAGATTTTGTTGATGTCCCACCCGTCGTAGCTGGAGTCCTGTTTCTTGGACGACATCACGCCGACAACGGTGAAGGGAATGTCGTTGAGGTAGACGAACTGCCCCACGGCCGGACGACTGCCGAACAACTGCTTTTTCGCGTCGGAGCCGAGGAAGGCGACGCTACGGCTTTCGGCGATGTCACTCTGATCGTAAAAGCGGCCCTCGCCGATGCCGAGGCTGCGAATCTCGGCAAACTCCGGGGTCGAGCCGGTGACCGTGAACGCAGCCGCATTGTAAGCGGTGTGCGAACGCACCGTGTCCTGTTCGAGTTCCGGGATCACGTCCTGACAATCGGGGGCCTCCTCCTGAAGATGGGGAATATCGGAATCAACCCAATGCACCAGGCGTCCCGCCCGCGTGCCGCCAGCCTGCAGGCTGGTGCGGCCATGGAAGACAATCATGAGGTCGCGGCCCAGGGTCTCGGCCTGCTTGGCTTGGCCGACGCGCAGGCCCTCGCCGGCGGCAACCATCAAGACGATCGAGACCACCCCCCAGGCAATGCCAAACATGGTCAGCACGGTACGCACGCGGTGCGCCCAGAGGGTGCGGAACACATCCTGGATGAGGTCGCGAAATGACATCTGCAGGTTCGACGCAGCTCGACCGGAAATGAAAGCGCGGGCGAGCGTCCCGCTCTGATGTACGTGGAATGGAGGAGTTTTGTTCCGGCGACGACGGGTTGAGACCAGCCGCGTCTGGGCTCAGCCCAGCAGGTGCAAAGATCCGGGGTTGCGGAAGCCGGGAAAGACGCGCTCCGAGCGCGGATTACCCAGTTGCCGCGCCACTGCCTCGGCCATCACCTGGCGGAAGTCCGTGGTCAGCGCCAGGTCGCGCTGTTCATAAAGTTGTTCGTTAGCCAGCCCAGGCCAGCGCCCGTACACTTTGCCGCCGTGCACCGCGCCGCCCATTACAAACATCACGTTGGCGTGACCGTGGTCGGTGCCGCGGGTTCCGTTCTCGCGCGCGGTGCGGCCAAACTCGCTCATCGTCACCACCACGGTTTCTTCCGCCAGCGCTCCCAGGTCCTGCCAGAAAGCGGCCAGCGAGCCGCTGAACTCCTTCAGCAGCCTTCCAAGCTGCCCATCGCTGGCGCCTTCGTTCACATGATGGTCCCACCCGCCGATGTCGGTGAACGCCACCTGCACGCCAAGATTTGCCTTCACCAGTTGCGCCGTCTGCTTCAGCGCGTCTCCAAATCGCCCTTTCGGATAAACCACACCGGCCGCCGGACGATACTTCGCGGGGTCGGCGGCCTTCAGCATTTTGACCGCGTCAAAAGTTTCCTGCGCCGTGCCGTGCAGCACTGCATCCACGCTCGCCGCGTACATGGACTCAAAGGTATTCGCCAGCGGCTGCGCCTGCGGATTGCGCGGCGCCACGCCAAAGTCATTCACGTTGCCCACGGCCAGCGCCGGAGCCTGTCCGCTCAACATTCGTGGCAGGGACGTGCCCAGCGCCACGGCGCGGAACGCCGCGTCTTTCTGCGGATCGCCGGTGGCCACCAGCGCGCGATTCAGCCATCCATCCTCGGTGCTCTTCACTCCTGGCGTGCCGCTTTCCATAAAGTCTTGCGCGTCAAAGTGCGAGCGCGTCGGGTCGGGCGATCCGGCGGCATGCACAATCGCAAGCTGCCTTGCATCCCACAAGGGTTTCAGTGCGCTCATCCCAGGATGCAGTCCGAAGAATCCGTCGAGATCGATCACGTCGCGCTGGGGAATCGCAATCGTCGGGCGCATCGTGTAGTATTCCGCCGCGCCGTGCGGCACCACAATGTTCAGCCCGTCGGCCGCGCCGCGCTGGAAGACCACCACCAGCCGCCGGTATGGCTGGGCCGCGTCGGCGGCCATGGCCGCGCGCGCCAGGAAGCCCGGCACCGCCGCCATGCCCACCACGCTCATGGCCCCGCCCTTCAAGAAAACTCGCCGCGTGATTCCCATCGCCTGTCTCCTAGCGCCGTTGAAACTCCGGCGAGCCCAGAATCAATCCAGCCACCGCGCCCTGGTTTACGGGCTTCGGCGGGTCGTCCAGTTTGCGCCCGGTCACCAGCGGATCGCTCAGCCTTTTAGCGATCGTCTCATGCGTCTGCGCCGAGACCGCTCCGGCGAGCAACGCCTGCTCCAACGTGCGCTGCACTTCTTCGGCCTGGGTTTCGGCATGGGTGCCCTTGCCCGCCAGCTTCGCGGCATCAATCTTCACTCCCGGCAGCTTGCCCGTGCCTAACCGCAGCGCAAAGTTCATACGGTTCAGCAGCGCCCCGGAGTTCACCCAGCTTTCCGCGCGCATCGAGTATCCCGTCGGCGGCTGCGCCCCGTAGAGCGGCATTCCCATGCGGTTCAGCGCATCGTTCACGCTCTGCGTACGCGTCAGTTCCGCGCCCGTTGCCCGTAGCGCCGACACCGTAAACTCCAGCGGCGTTTTCAC
Organism: uncultured Acidobacteriaceae bacterium; assembly: GCA_963779995.1. Taxonomy (GTDB): domain Bacteria; phylum Acidobacteriota; class Terriglobia; order Terriglobales; family Acidobacteriaceae; genus Acidiflorens. Next base: position 59,029 of record CAVZZY010000015.1, read on the forward strand.
CTTGGCGCGATACTCCTTGACGTCCCAGAACTCCGGCGCGCCGAGCATGGTGCGGAGCACCGCCTCGATGTCTCCATCGCTTTCGAGAAACGTCTTTGCCATCGCATCCACCAGCGCCGGAGGCGGCGTGTCGCTCACAAAGCGTTGCGCCAGTTTGGTGGAGATGAAGCGCGCTGTGGCCGGCTCATGCGCCAGCATCTCCAGCGCAGCCTCACCCTCGCGTTGCCCGTCCTCGTGAAAGACCCGCCCCAGCACTGTCTTGTCTCCCGGCTCGTGCCTCGGCTCGCGGAAGACGAAACCTCCGCCCTGCCTCGGCTCTTCCAGCGTCCACCCGGTCAGCACCCGCGCCAGTTCGGCCACATCCTTCTGCGTGTAGCCGCCGTTCACGCCCAGGGTGTGCAGCTCCATCACCTCGCGCGCATAGTTTTCGTTCAAGCCCTGCGCGGCCTTGCCGTTATTCTTGGCGCGCGCGGCGGCCTGCGAGTTGGGACCCACGCTCTGCCAGTTGTCCAGATACCACAGCATCGCCGGACTCTTTGCCGTGGCCAGCAGCAGATCGCTGAACTTTCCCAGCGCCCGTGGACGAATCACGTCGCGCTCGTACGCCGTCACCAGATACCGATCCGCGCCCTTGCCGATAAATACGTTGAAGTGATTGAACCAGAAGTCGGTCATCACCTCCTGCAGTTGCCGCTCGCTATACGTCGCGCGCAACAGCTTGCCCTGCAGCAGTTCGCCGTTCACCACCGCCACGGGATTTTCCAGCGAGAGCAGCAGCTCCTTTTGTTGCGGAGTCATATCGGAGGTGAGCTTGTCGCGGTCGTCCTGCGAGAGAGCGCGCCAGAAGCCGCGCCGCTCGTCCGCGTCCATCGCCGCCAGATTTTGCGTGCGCGAGTCGGGAGCCATCTCCACCAGATCCAGCGCCCGCGAGCGCGCATGGTCCCGCGCCTCTTGCCGCTTCTCCTTCATGTCCTGCGAAAGGTCGTCCGCCGGATTCATCTCCAGCAAGTCCGCATTGTCCGCGGCCTTCGTGTTCTTCTTTGCCTGCTTGTCGTTAAAGCGCGCCACCCCCGCCGTGTAAACCGCCTTTAGCTGCGGATCTTTCGGCATCGGCATCTTGCCATCCGCAACCGCCCGCAGCACCTGCTCCGGAGGAAAGTACTCCACCATCTCCACGGTCGTCATGCGCAGCGTGCGATAGGGCGCGAGCCGCGCCTCCAGCGCCGAGTCGTCAATCTTTCCGGGCTCAAGCTGCTGCGCGATCCACTTGTCCACCCCCATGGCGAGCACCCGGTCCACATCTCCGGGCCTCGGCCCAAACGTCAACCGGTTCAGCGCATGAATCGCCCGCTGGCGCTCGTCCATCCGCTGGATGGCCGGAGCCGGCAGCTTTTTGTTGTGTTTCCGGGCGAAGGCGGGCAGGGAAGTGGAGGGCAGCAAGAGCAACAGCGCAAGGGCCGCGCCGATCAGCTTTGTCCGAGGCATTTCCACCTCCCGAGGCAAAGATATCCCATGCCGGTTAGGAGTACTAACCCGCTGCTGAAGAAAAAGTTTCTGAATTAGATACGGGCAGGTGTGTGGCAGCTACGGTGGGATCCTGTTTTTGGATTTGGAGGTCGAATCCTGAAGAACTGCACAACGCATCAGAATTATGGAGGTCAAATCTATGACGCAGCTTTAAACAATTTCGCGAGACTATCGATGTCGGCAGCGCTTGCGTCGCCGATCACGAAATAGCGCAGCCCGCCTTGACTCCATGTTTCCAGGTTGAACGGCAGTTTGTTCGGCGAGAGAGAATTCCCGTCCAAGCTGGCTGGGAATTTCAATGATAATGATAACGACCGTTCCTGGAACACGAACACCGAAATATGGTGCTTCCGCACATCGTAGATGAGATGGGCGCCCGGCGTTTGATCAAGATAGGTCATCCGGCCTCCCAGCAGAGTGAACTCGGAGTTCTGGAGTTCCGGCAAATTGAACGCGAAGGGGATTTTTCCCTGGAACCAGGGCTTTACCGTGTGTCGATCGGTGGAGATCACATCCACCGGCGATGAGCTAGCCAGGGTCGCCACGTGCAAGTCGGCAATCTCGCTGAAAACGTGATCCCGGTAAGCCAAGTCTCTGCCGGATCGGGATCCCACATAGATTGAAGTCAATGTCCCGACCACGAGAATGACGGCCGCCGCAGTAGCGAACATCCATCCTAGACGGAGACTGCGTTGCGGTTTGGGTGCAATGCTCTGCTGAATCCGTCTCCGGAAATCGGCGTTTGGAGTGAACCGCCTTCCGGACGTCTGAATCGCGCGCTTCATCTGCACGCGCGCAAGAGCTTCTGCTGAGCAAGAGGGGCAGTTGCGCACATGAGCGTCGAAGGTTCGCATCTCCTGCTCTGGAAGCTCACCGTCGAGGTAAGTGTCGAGTTTTGCCTTCCAGGACTCACAAACCATAGTTCACCGTTGGTTCATTCTTCCTTGGTGCACCCTTCCTTGGTGCACCCTTTTTGAAACTGTGGCCGTAGGCCATTGCGTAACAGTTTTCTGGCACGCGATAAACGCGACATCACCGTGCCCATCGGCATGGCAAGCGTGGCCGAGATTTCCTGATACGACATCTCTTCGACTTCACACAGAAGCAGAATCTCGCGATAGGCAACGGGCAATTGCTCCAAAGCCTGCTGCACCAGTTGCCCATCCGAACGCTGCAGCAGGATGCTCTCTGGCGTTTCCTTGACTGCGGGCAAGATTTCCTCTTCGCCCTCCAGATCGAGCTGGACGGTCGAGGTCGCCTTCAGCCCGGTGCGGGAGGTCAAGAACGTATTCCGCAGGATCTTGTAGATCCAGGCGCGAAAATTCGTGTCCGGCTGGAACGAGGAAAATCCCTTAAGTGCCTTGGCATAAGTCTCCTGCACAAGATCCTCGGCTTCTTGCCGGTCATGCGTAAGCCAGCAGGCAAAGTTATAGAGCCGCTCGAAGTGAGGCATGGCCAGCTGCTCGAACGACTCCGATGGCAAGCTCTCCTCCGACACGCACACTAGGGTAAACCAGCGGGCGGCGGTTTTATTCCCATAGCCCACAAAAATTTCCCGCGGAATAAAGCCGAGTTCTGACGGTTCTGCACAGCGAGTCGCAGAGCGAACTGGAGTCGCCTGGGAAATGCTGGTGCGGAAGAACCACGCGCTCTCAATTCTGGAAGGGGTACGGCGATGGTAAATCCTTTCGATCTCAAGACGGTACTCTTGGCCAAACATGCGCAACATGTCGTGCTGATCCATTTTCCAATCGCGCTGTTCATTGCGGCCGTGGCGTTCGACTATCTGGCGCAGTGGAGGAAGAACCAGATGCTGGGTGACGCAGCATATTTCAATTTGCTGCTGGCCGCGATTTCGACGGTTCCGGTGGTGGCGTCCGGGCTGGCGGCGTGGCAGTGGGCGCTCGAGGGGCAAAAGCTAAAGGGGACACTGCTAATGCACCTGATCTTAGGGTGCGTATCGAGTGTGTTGATCTGGCTGGTGTTTTGGATCCATCGGCGGGTGCGGCGCTTCCCTGAGAGAGCATTGCCAAAGTACCGTCTGCCGATCGAAGCGCTCGCGGTATTGATTGTGGCTCTGACGGGGCATCTCGGCGGATTTCTCAGCGGTGTAAACGGACCAGGCTAGACGAGTCGAGTCGAAACTGGGCCAGCGGAGTAAATCGGTGGAATAAAAACGACTCGCGCCAGTTATCAACTCAGACCGTTACAAACCACGGAGGGCAAATGCCAGACAAAAAGCAAGATCTTATCGATCAGAAGTTGCAAGACCTCAACAACGATGGCGTCGATCGTCGCGGGTTCTTGAAGTGCATGGCATGGGCAGGCACGGGGCTGGTCTGGACCATGAGCGGCGGCATTCCGGTGTCCCGGGCCTTCGCCAAGAGCCATGATCGAAAAGCCGGCAAAGGCGGGGACTTCAGCTTTGTTCAGATCAGCGACAGCCACATAGGTTTTAGCAAGCCAGCCAACCCGGACGTCACCGCTACTTTGCAGACGGCAATCAACAAGATCAACGCGATGCCCCACAAACCGGATTTCATCATTCACACCGGTGATCTGAGTCAGCTCTCAAAGCCGAGCGAGTTCGATACGCTGGACCAGGTATTAAAGGGAGCGTCTGTCAAAGCAGATCTACTTTGTGCCGGGTGAGCATGACATGCTAAGTGACAACGGCGACGAATATCTCCAGCGCTATGGGAAAGGTACAAAGGGGAATGGTTGGTACAGCTTCGATCACAAGGGTGTGCATTTCGTCGGTCTCGTAAATGTCGCCAATTTGAAAGCTGGAGGCATGGGGTCGCTCGGTCACGAACAGCTGGAGTGGTTTGAGGACGACCTCAAGGGCCGCTCCGCCAGCACTCCGATTGTGCTCTTTGCGCACATTCCACTGTGGACCATCTATCCCGATTGGGGCTGGGGAACCGACGACAGTGAGCAAGCCTTGTCGTACGTCAAGCGTTTCGGTTCCGTGACTGTGTTAAACGGCCATATTCACCAGATCATGCAGAAGGTCGAGGGTAAGGTTTCGTTCCACACCGCGATGTCGACCGCTTTCCCTCAACCTGCGCCGGGAACAGCTCCCTCAGCCGGACCCATGAAGGTGCCAGCCGACCAGTTGCAGCGGGTCTTGGGTATCACGGACGTGAACTATGTGGTCAGCGGTCGCAGCCTGGCAATCGTCGATTCGCCACTCGGGGACTCGGGGTCTTCGGTTTCAGGGAATGGCGGCGGCCTGGGCGTATTTGGCTCGCCCCTTGGATAGGCCGCAAGGATCTGGTCCAAACAAATGAAGATCAAGCAGGAAAATCAAGTCGAGAGAGGAAACAAGACAATGACGAGGAAGAATGCGTGGGTTACGAGTTTGGCGACGCCGGTAGTTATTGCGGTGCTGCTGTTGTTGGCGGGATCATCGAGCGTCACGGCGCATGACCAGCCCTCCGCGGCAAACGCGGCGGTGAAAATCGATAATTTCGTTTTTGGGCCGCAGACAATCACGATACCCGCCGGAACAACAGTCACCTGGACAAACAGTGACGACATACCCCATACAGTGGTGAGCACAGAGGGTGTGTTCAAGTCCAAGGTGGTAGATACAGACGAAAAATTCTCCTACACGTTCACCAAGGCGGGAACATATCCCTACTACTGCTCGGTGCACCCGAAGATGACAGGCAAGGTTGTTGTGCAATGAGACTCAGCGGCGTTTCATCTGCCACTCTGTTACAGCGAGCTCAGGAACGTCACCAGTTCCTCTTTCTGCCGCAGTGACATCGTGCGAAATTCATTGATGTCTAGATGCCCTTGAGCAACGATGCATCAGCGATTCGGGTACAATCATCCGTGCGACCCCGGATGACGCGCAATACCCTCGGGACATGAGTAAACATGCTCGCCTTTGCTATTTCGATCACGCCTCCTTAGGACGGCCCGGCCGCAAGACCATCGAGCGGGTATTGAAAGAAGTTGCCCGCGCAAGCCAATTCGCCACAAGCGGGACGCTTGAGACGCTGCGGCAGTTCAAGGCTGTTGACGATGCCCGGCGCCGGATCGCGAGTTTTGTTCACGCCGATCTGGAAAGCGTTCTGCTTGTCGGGAACACAACACAGGCGCTGGGCATGATTGCAACTGCACTGCCCCTGCAACGGGATGACAACGTCCTGATTGCGGACGTCGAATTCATGGGAGCAACGGTCGTGTGGCGGGACATCTGCCGCCGCCTGGGCGTTGAGTTGGTGCCGGTCCCCAGCACTGGAGGGCAGCTTGCTGCCGAACATTTTTCGCGTTGCGCCAATTCCCGGACCAGGGCCATCGTCATCAGTACCGTGCAGGAAGTGAGCGGGTGCCGGGCGGATGTGGGGTCGATCCGCGAAGTGGCGTCAAGAAGCGGAGCCTATCTGATCGCCGATGGCATTCAGGAAGTCGGTGCGATCCCAGTTTTCTTCAAAGAACTCGGTGTAGATGCCTACTGCGCGGGCGGGCATAAGTGGATGCGGAGCCCGTTTGGATTGGGATTCGCCTGTCTGAGCCAACGGCTGCTTGAGGTGCTCGACCCCAGCTACCGTGGATATCTGGCGCTGGCCGAACCGGAGATGGGTTGGGATCGCTACATGGGACTAACGTCACGTTCACCGTTTGACCTGTTACCGCTGCGGCAGGATGCTGTTCGCCTGGAAACCGGAGGGTTCCCGAACTGGCTCGGCGCCGCTGCGCTGGATACAGCAGCGGGTGAACTCGAATCCAAAGGACAGGCAAGCGTGTGGGCGCGAATCCGGCGCTTAAGAAAACGCCTGGTTGCGGGACTTAGCGAAATGGGGGTGGAGATACTTGGCGGGGTCAATGTTCCCGAGGGTACACAGTCGGGAATTGTTACGTTGCATCTGTCAGGTGGTGCGGGACAAGAAAGACTGCTTGTCCGGCGCCTGAGTCAGGAACATATTCAAGTTTCGTTGCGATATGTTTCAGGAATAGGAGGAGTCCGTGTGGCGGTTCACGAGAGTAACAACGCGGGCGAAGTAGATTACCTTCTCGATGTTGTGCGCTCCTTTTTGCGCGCTGCAGCATAGAAGATAGGCTCGCACGCATAAGTGCCGGAAATTCTGTATCTGCATTAAATCTGCTGCTATGCGGGGGCTCTTACTTGTCCGCTCAAGGCAAGCTTACGGGGAAGCCGGTCTCATGGCCTTTCGGTAGATTCCGGCGGCGGTATCGTGCAGATAAGCATGGGCCATCGCGACGGCTTGTGCCTCACTGATTTCGTTTTCGCAAACCATCTCCGCCAGAGCCGCGGCTAGTGCGTTCCTGGCCGACTCCGTGGCCAACCAGTACGACTCTTCTGCCCCGAGGACGTCGCTGATGGGAAACGTATCCGAGCCATACATGACCTTCTCTGGAAAAAGCTCCAACCACTGCCGCAGAACGTTCTTCAACTGCGCCGGATAAAGAAACAATCCCATCAATGAGCTGTCGAAGTAGACATTTTTACGCGCGGCCAGCCAGATGGCTTCGCGCTCATAGGGAAACCCGCCGTGCAGGAGCACAAAGGTGACATTGTCGAAACGCGGGTCCCGGAGAATGTTTTCCAGGTTCATCACCTTCCCGCCGCTCAAGTTGAAGTAATCGCCGGCGCCGACCGCTGTATGAATCTGCACTGGAAGTTGCAACCGCCCTGCTTCCCTTAGCAAGTAGCGAAAAAGGAAGTCCTGCAGAAGGCGATACTCGGGTTCCGGGACCTTGCCTCCGCGGACGTACTTCGAGTAAATGGCGGCCGCCTGCTCCCGCTCCGGATCGGAGAATGAGACTGGACGAAGGTAGGCAATTTCGAACTTGATTCCAACCGCGCCGGCTTTCTGGTTTGCTTCCAAAATACGGGAAGCAAAAGCCAGGTAATCCGTAAAATCTCCAGGCAACTGCTTCAGGCCGGCCTGCGTCAAGTAGCGCTGCAGGAGCTTCTCTTCGAGCGGCACGTTCAGTTGCAGGTCCGGATTCTTCGACGCCAGTTCCTGGTTGTTCAGCGGAAACAGGAACGCATCTACAAAGAAGACCCAGCGAAAACGAGTTGGCTGGAGGTAGCTGGGCATGGAAACACGGTTGGCGACCGCGGTCTCAATGCCAACCTGATCCAGAATGTGGGAGAAATAGGCAGCGCCCAGCGATTCGCGAAGATGTTGCTTCTCTTTGACCAGAGAAGACAGATGTTCGGGAGAAAAATCAGTATAGGGATACCCGAAGAGTGCACGGGCAGCGGCAACGAACTCCAGGTTCTCTTCTCGCAGACGAAACGGCAGGGAACTGTGGGCGGGAATACTCATAGCATCCACTTCACTGTCGTCAGGCAATCCTGGATGTCCGTGGTTGTCGAAAGCCTTGATGCTTGCAATTTCGTGGCGCAGCTTTTCGTACATGGCAGACAAATCGGCACCCGGAAATGGCTGCGCCTGCGCGGCGGCCACGGCCCTGATGGCGAATAGCTGTACTACCACGGCGGCTATGGCGAAACAACCTCGACAGCGTCGGATCACAGAAACCACCTTTTCTTTCCGAAGGGATATCTATGGCCGGGTTAGAAAATTACACATTTCTAACGCCGAACACTTGACGCGGGAACTCGATGTTTATGAGGGTAAAAAGAGGCAGTTTTTGAAGGGGTACCGGTCAGTAAACTCTGACCCGTTCTGCTCGCACCCCCTCGTTCTTATGCTTCGATGCGGTCCGGACTTTTTGTATGAAAGTGAGGGCTGTTACACTCAGGCGACCACGTCTACCGCCCACCCCAGCTACTCCCCAAGCACATTCACCTTCTTCCGGCAACACACAGACCGCTCGGCATTTCTGCCTCGACGCCACCAAGGCTTTGATCCGTTTTACAAAGTCCTTGAGCCCCTGATCTTCCCGAACAACCGTCGGGCATAAACGCGCAGGGATTAACGTGAGAGGGCTGGCGAGCCAACCCACCACCGATCGTGGAGTCGTGAGCTCCAGTTTCCTGCACATTGAGGTGGCTTTGCCGGCATCGCTGCAGCTGTGGAATGCGAGGAGCACCAGATCGTAGCGGTGATGACCGACCAAAGAGTCTACCTCAAGGTCGCTGTAAGCATAATCCACCTTGTAACCAAGCGTACGCAGCAGTTGCACCCGCCGCTCCGCCACGGGGCGATTGTAGTCAACAAGGAGAATCCGCTTTCGAGATCGGTGGCGATTTCCCGTGCTTTTGCTGCGCATCGAACCGCTCCACGGATGAAACTGCCGCGATTATACCGAATCCTGCCCCCGCTTGGGCTGCCTGAGGGCAAGCCAAGTCGAAGCCATACCTAAAGCTGGTGGAACCTGGGATTACTACGACCCTAGAGAACTGGCAACACTGGAGAAGGCGTTGTTGGCGTTGCCCCCAATCAGACGCACAGTGCCGATCACCAATACCAGGATGACGGCGAGCATGACGGCATATTCAGCGACATCTTGTCCTTGATCGTCCGTGCAAATATTGTGAAGGAACCGCATCGTAGATCCTCTGCGCCGTAATGACGATGTGAACACGCTTTTCATAATGCCCCCTCCAAGAAATTCTTTTCCAAAGCAACTTGTATCTCGGCTGCAGTCAAGTGACAAGTTACGGGCGTACAACGACGTACATGGTTACGCCTAAGCATTTCAAAGAATTCCCCGACCAAAGCCTTGCCTGTCCTGAGCCAATCGGGCACTTCTCTTTCGCCTGAGGGCGGCTTGGAAAACCCCAGCAGCGTTCCCGTGGTATCGTGTTGCGCTCTGGACGGACGCTCATTAAAGAGTAGTCACAGAGAAGCGGAATCTACGGACTCTCATGGTGCCCGCCGTCCAGCCGGACGACTTCGCCCGTTTCTAGCTGGTATTCAGCCTCGAAGACCGTCAGTTTGCCGTCCTCCACAAGATGGCGCAAGACCGCGCTGCTGGCGAGCACATCCTTTGCGCTCTGGTGGACGTTCTCCTTGATCGCGGCTTCGACCAGTGCGCCGTCCGTGACGCCGGCTTTCTTTGCCTGTGAGACTGCCGGATCGATCTTGTCCGCGAACGCCTGCATGTTCGGAGTGGGCATTTTTTCTCCCGAGCACGCGGCCCTCACCGCGCCACATTTTGTGTGACCCAGAACCACGAGGAGGCTGCTCCCCAAATGTTCCGCTGCATACTCGATGCTGCCTACACCAATCGCGTCGGCGACATTCCCAGCGGAGCGGATTACGAAAAGGTCACCGAGGTTCTGATCGAACACTAACTCCGGTGCAACTCGACTATCGGAGCAAGCGAGCACGATGACCTTAGGGTGCTGACCGGTTGCGAGGCTCTTACGAAGGCTGACCGATTCGTGAGAGTGTGCTTTACCCGTAACGAATCGTCTGTTGCCCTGCATCAAATCCGCCCAGATCTTGTCGGCTGACGGCGTTTGTGGACTTGTGCTCGGCGGATGGGCCGAATGCTGTGCGGGAACGGTGGCAGTTTGCTGCGCGAGCCCGGAAGAAAGCAGTAGAAGCAAAATCGCAAAACTCAGCAGAGCACGTTTCATCTGTAATCTCCTTCTTGCTGCTGCGGGAATCCGAGTTCCAACTCTTTTGTGGAAGCGCCTGACCGGCCCGAACTGTCGCAAGTCGAGGCAGTATAGCATTCTGCACTTTGGGGAGATGTTCGTAGAGGAAGACTGTGCGCGGGGGATACTCTGCAACCGCGCTTGAAGGGTTGCGTGTGGCTTACCATGAGGAGCACGGTCTGTGCCAGACGCTCCAGAACCGCGAGATCGCCCTCGTCAAAAGCAGAGGACTGCGGTGAGAAAACCTCCAGCACTCCGGCGACCTCGCGCTCGTAGCGGATGGGTGCGGCTACTGTCGAGCGAATACCGAGTCGCCGGCACATCACGGCTTCGATGCGGGATCGGTTTCGGCGTTGTCGGGGCTTCTGCACGGATGGATGCGTAAGTACATTAGGCGGCCTTCGCTCCCATCGGGGTTATTTCCGCTTCGGCTGCCCTATGTTCTCTTAGTTCTTTGTCAATCCGTTGCTCGTCGGCAGCTAGCTTCTCCGAGGCGGCGTCCGTAAGCTCTCCCCTGCGCCACAGATTCATACGACGCTCACGCAACTCTTTCAAGCTCTTTTCGTATCGTTCGCACTGTTTGCATCGCTCGGGCATGAATTCCCCTTTCCGCTCCCTCTAGGAAACCTGGCGAGATGAATTACCTTCCGAAAGTCGGACGACTTCCGGCCTAATTCTCTTTTACTCCTGTTCGGGCACGGTTGCAGTGACTTGACGCACTCGTGGGCATCTCATCGGGCGTTCGCATATTGCAGATGTCCGGGCAAAATTGACCCCCTTGAAAACCCGCCGCGACCGTGCAGACTATCCAATGATCGCAAAAGGGTGGTTGTCGCAAATGTATGGTCCGCCGCCGGACTGCAAGAGGTTTGAAGTTGAGCGAAGGACAGTTCGCGTAAATTTATCCGGCCTCTAAGTGGGAACTTTCTCCGGGCACTCGATGATGATACGCACGTGTCGGTCCTTACAAATCGGATAGAGACGCTGAGTCTTGAGGAAATTGCTGTTCCTGTTGGTTGATGTTGAGACCACTGGCTTCCTCTCGATGCAAGCGCGGCGATGAATGGCAGCGATCGACCGCACCAGCCCATGCTATGCCATTGCGCCAACTGCTCCACAGGAGAGGAACGGCCAGCAAATTGATGGGGACGAGCCTGTGCGGTTAATCACAGACAGAATGCTTTGAACGGGCTACTCTGAAGCTGCGCACCTGTCTCTTCCGCTCTCCCAAGCGATGCAGGTGCGATCAATGTTCGATCCAGCACGACGGCCGTCGTGCGTAGAGGAGGTTCCCATGCCCCTCAATTCTCTGGAACTACGTACTTCGCTCCAACGAGTGCTTGTCGGTCTGATCCTGATTCTGGTTCCGCTCACTGTCTTCGGCTTCTATGTGGCGTTGCAGGCAGACAGCCAGATTCGCGAGATGGCCGGCGAAAATATCCGCTACATGACCCGCAGCGCGGCCGAGCTTACCTCCGAATTCATGGCAGTGCGCTTGCGGGACGTCAGCGTGATCGCCAACAACCCCAGTGTCGTTGAGGCCGTTGCTTCCGCGAACCACCAATACGAGCGCCTTTCCGAGGACGCCGTCCTCGGCAAGATCGAAGCTACCGAGCAGAAATGGAACAACTCGGAGGACGATGCCTTGGCGAAAAACATCCTCGCCTCCGATTTGGCCCGCCAACTCCGTCGCATGAGGGAGCTCAATCCAGGCTTGCTGAAAGTCGCCGTGGCGGATGCCAGCGGCGCCACCGTCGCGGCAACGGACAAGCCTGTGCACTATTTCCAGACCGATCGCGGCTACTGGGCGGTGCTGTACTCCCAAGGGCAGGGCGCAATCCACGTCGCCGATCTGCGCTATGACGAACAGAACCGCCTGCCCTACATAAGCATCGCTTACCCCATCCTGCAGGAAAGCACAGGCAGGTTCATCGGTGCGGTCACCGCTCTGATAGATGTCTCGCCGCTGTTTGCGCAACTGAACCGGCAGCAGACCGGACGTACCGGGCGACTGTTCCTGGTGCGCGACGATGGAACCGTGATCCAGGCACCCGGCGTAACTCCATCCATGAAGATCCACTCCGAAGAATACAGCGCGATCCGGGACTCTCTCGGGAACCTGCGGGGTCGCGAGACCGGATACCTTTTCACCACGTTTCCCAAGGGCGAGAAATATCTCGTTGGGTTCGCCGATGTCGGATTGAAGGATGCGTTCCCCAACCTTCCGTGGATCGTCGTGGGCAGTCAGGAAGAGCGTGAGATCACAGGCCCCATCCGAAATGTGGCTGCTTTCGCGCTATTCGTCATGATTCTTTCGCTGTTGATGCTCAGCGTGCTCGCCGCGTACGTGTTCCTGCATCGCGTGCAGAAACTGGAGGATATTGAAACGCCGCCCGAAGGCAAGCCGCGTCCCGCAGCTGCGTGACAGCGCGGGGGGTTCTGGCAGGCGATTGGTCGGGTCTGGGACAGAACTGATGTTCTGTATTGAGTTAAGAACTTGTTATCGCTTTAAGCGGCGCCCGGCTTGGAGGGTGCAAATTCCGTCGGCGTGGCCATCAAGGACGGCGTGCGCTGCGTCACAGCGGTGATTGACTAGGGTCACTGCCAACCGGCAAATACAGGAGTATGGTCACAATGGATTTGTTTACTCCGTTGCCGCCGTTTCCAAACATGCGGCTGGCTTGGTGGTGAACCCGAAGGTTGCCGGACGGACACCAGGAGGGAAACAAGCCCATGAGCGATCCGCCCTCCTACGAGCAACTCAATGCGAATTTCGACTGGGCGATTGCTGAGCGCGAGCTAGGCTATCGCCCGGGCGATGTCATCAACATCGGTTGGATGTGCAGTGATCGCCTGTGCCAACTGGGACTGGCACCGAAGCCGGCGCTGCTTTGGGAAGACTATCAGGGCAACCAGAAGCGCTTCACCTATAACGATCTTCGTGTCTGCTCCAACACCATCGCCCATTTCCTCGCGAGCCTCGGAATTTTCCCCGGCGAGCGGGTATGCCTTTTTCTAGACCGGCTACCTGAACTGTACATCGGATTTCTAGGAATTCTGAAAATGGGTGCGGTGGCCCAGCCACTCTTTTCCGCTTTTGGAGACGAATCCCTTTGCGTGCGGCTCAAAGACGCTGGCACGTCTGCGATCATCACGCAGAAAAAACATCTCCATAAGATCCGCAAGATCCGGGAGCGGCTCCCGAACTTGCGGCTCGTCATCGTGGTGGACGCGCCCCAAGGCTCTCTACAGGAACGCGAGACCGCCTTCGCGATGGAACAAGCACCGCCCGTCGAGGACTTCCCAATCTACCCGACGAAGGCCGAATCTCCGTCGGTTCTGCACTACACCTCCGGCACCACGGGTCAGCCCAAGGGTGCGCAGCACGTCCACTACTCGATCATTGCGCAGTATCTCACCGCAAAATGGGTCCTCGATTTGCGCTCTGACGATATTTATTGGTGCAACGCCGACCCGGGTTGGGTAACCGGCACGTCCTACGGCATCATCGGTCCCTGGGCGAACGGGATTACACAAGCAGTTCTGGACTCCGGTTTCAACGCCGAAAAATGGTACGAATTCATCGAAAAGTACCGCGTTACCGTCTGGTATTCGGCGCCGACCGCCATCCGTCTGCTCATGAAGGAAGGAGCAGAAATTACCCGCAAGCATGATCTCTCCAGCCTGCGCCATCTGGCCAGCGTGGGCGAACCGCTGAACCCCGAGGCCGTGATCTGGTCGAGAGAGGTCTTCGGGAAACCATTCCACGACACGTTCTGGCAGACCGAAACCGGCTGCATCGTGATTGCAAATTTCCCCGGGATGGAAATCAAGCCTGGCTCGATGGGCAAGCCGTTTCCGGGAATCGACGCAACCGTGCTCGATCCGAAGACCTACGAACCAGTGAATCGGGCGGCTGCGGCAGGTCTGATTGCTCTGCGCCCAGGCTGGCCGTCGCAGATTCGCGGTTATTGGAACAACGCGGCCGGATATCAAGCGAAATTCAAGAATGGATGGTACCTGTGTGGCGACCGCGCCTCCATCGACGCGGATGGCTATTTCTGGTTCATGGGGCGCGATGACGATGTCATCAACACCGGCGGGCACCTGGTCGGCCCCTTCGAAGTCGAATCGGCTCTGCTGGGATGCCCGGCCGTCGCCGAATCTGCCGCCGTCGCGAAACCTGACCCCGTCAACATGGAAGTTGTGAAAGCGTATGTAACCGTAAAGCGAGGTTTTCAACCATCCGATGACCTTGAGCTGGAAATCATGAACCATATTCGCAAGCGGCTGTCGCCGCTGGCCATGCCCCAGGAAATCGAGTTCGTGGAATCGCTCCCCAAGACACGCAGCGGCAAGATCGTGCGCCGCATTTTGCGCTGCAAGGAGTTCCATGAGCCCGTGGGCGATCTTTCCACCATCATGGAAGACTGAAGAGGTCGGCTATGGACGAAATCACCCAAGCAGTTCGCGATTACATCATGCGGGAATACCTCGAAGAAGGAGACGAGCGAACCATCACCGAGACCACGCCACTGATTTCAGGTGGCATTGTGGATTCGTTTTCCATGGTGTCTCTGCTTCGCTTTCTGGAGAAAAAGTACGCGATTGACATTCCCGACGAATGCGCCACCCCCGAGGCTTTCGACACCGTCGAGCGCATCGCGGGGCTGGTGCGACGCTTCCAGAAGGCTGAAGTCGTCAAGGGTTAGAGCGTGCCCGCCCCCGGACCCAGTTCGGCGCGGGCGCCACTGAATGAAATCCTATTACGCGAGGCGCGTCATGGCTTATGCCGATACAGTTCGTCACCGCTATCAGACCGATCTCGAGGGAATCAAAGCCGCGGGCCTGTTCAAAGAGGAGCGGTATATCCACTCGCCGCAGTCCTCCGAAATTGAGGTGGAGTTTCCCATAGGCTCGGTCACCAGGAGGTGCATTAATATCTGCGCCAACAACTACCTCGGACTCTCCAGCCATCCCGAGGTCATCGCTGCGGCGCACCGAGGATTGGACGCACGTGGCTACGGCATGTCCTCGGTGCGTTTCATCTGTGGTACCCAGGACATCCACCGGGAGTTGGAGAATCGCCTGACCGCGTTTCTCGGCACCGAAGATACCCTGTTGTTCCCCTCTTGCATGGACGCGAATGCCGGATTCTTCGAGGCCTGCCTGAATGAGCAGGACGTAATGATTGCCGACCGCCTAGTCCACGCATCCATCGTGGATGGAATGCGCCTGTGCAAGGCAATGCAGGACACTTACAAGCATTCCGACATGGGGCACCTGGAGGAGAAACTGCAAGAACACCAGGACAAGCGGTCCCGCATGGTGATCACGGACGGCGTTTTTTCGATGGATGGCGACACCGCCAAGCTCGCCGGCATCGTCGCGCTGGCCGAGAAGTACAACGCCATGGTGTTCGTGGATGACTCGCACGCCACCGGCTTTATGGGCAAAACCGGACGTGGGACGCACGAACACTGTGGCGTGTTCGGCAAAATCGATGTGATTACGACGACGCTGGGAAAGGCGCTGGGTGGCGCTTCCGGAGGCTGTGTCAGCGGGCGCCGCGAACTGGTGGAGATGTGCCGTCAGCGCGCACGTCCTTATCTGTTTTCTAACGCGGTGGCGCCGGTGATCGTGGCGGGTGCGCTCAAGGTACTGGATCTGATCAGCGCCTCAACCGATCGTCGCGACAAGCTGGAGTGGAACGCCAGCTACTGGCGCGGCTTGCTCAAAGAGGCCGGTTTCGATCTAAAGGAAGGGGATACCCCGATTGTGCCGGTCATGCTCTACGACGCCAAACTGGCACAAGACTTTGCCCGCGATCTCTTTGACGAGGGAGTTTACGCGATTGGATTCTTCTTCCCGGTTGTGCCCAAAGGACAAGCCCGCATTCGAACCCAACTGTCGGCGGCTCACGAGAAGCAGCATTTGGACGCCGCCATCGAAGCGTTCAAGAAAGTAGGAAAGAAACACGGCATATTAGGTTTGGGAAAAAAGGAACTCATGGCGAGAGTCGCGGCGTAATCGGCGGATCATCTGCTGATGAAAGTACCCGAGCGCCCTTGCCCAGTCTATTTGGAAGTCATCTCCGTGACGGATTCAGGAGGAAACGGAGGTCGCATGCTGTGTGCCGAGCTTGAGGAACTGGAAGCGGAATTCGACGACGTTCTTACCGCGCTCGAGAATCCGCACCTCACCGAGCGGGAAAGACGCTCCCTGCAGGTCGCGTATTCTCGGCTGAGTCGCACAATCAAGGATCACCAGACGCATGGTCACGATGGCGGCCCCTGCTTCGAAGAATAGAGTCTCTCATGCGGGTGAGAAGTGCTCTATCACGGGCCTCTATCGCCTCTGCAGTTCGGCATGAGTCTGCAGGTAGCGCAGGATGTGGCTGCGAGAGAGGACTCCCTCCGATCGCTGCGCACGGTCACTTGCGCCGCTTCTACCAGCAGGAAACGCAACAGTGAATTCCCTAATTGTGGAATGCAGGAATCGCTCGGCTTGGCACGGGGACGAAAGCAATTTCATGGCGACGGCAAAAGCCCCACCTTCCGAAGGTGAAAATCTTTGCACCGTGCCCCTTCGTAGAGTCCCGCTTCCATCGGTAACTCGCTGAAATAACACAATCGGGCTGGGCAGATAAATTTAGCGCTTTGGCAGTGCGCTTGCGGTTTCTATAATGTCTATTAGTAAAATAGAGTTACTGGCGAGCCAGGTACTATGAAGGTTTCCCAAAAAGGGCTATCCGCGTTGCAGGCGACTAAGCGGTGTATCTGCGTTTGCGCCTGGTTGCTGTTTTTGCCGGCGGCAGTGGCTGGAGCGCAGACCGTCATTCACGTGGGCGCGTTTCCGAACATCACGCACCCGCAGGCGATGGTGGGCAAGAACAACGGATGGTTCGAGAAGGCGATGGGGCCACAAGTCAAGATTGAGTGGAAGAGTTTCAATGCCGGGCCTTCTGCGATTGAAGCCTTATTCGCTGGGGCGATTGACATGACGTACATCGGCCCGAATCCAGCCATCTCGGGTTACGTTCGCTCCAATGGAGAGGCACTGCGGATTGTGGCGGGCGCGACCAGTGGCGGAGCGGCGCTGGTGGTGCGCAACGATTCCGGCATTCAGAAGCCGGAAGATTTTCATGGTAGGAAGGTTGCTTCCCCGCAGATGGGCAACACACAGGACGTGGCGCTGCGCGCGTGGTTGAAAGCGAACGGCATGAAAACCACGGACAAGGGCGGGGACGTGCAGGTAATTCCGCTGGCGAATCCCGACCAACTGACGCTGTTTCTCAAGAGCGAGTTGGATGGCGCGTGGGCGCCCGAGCCCTGGGCAACGCGATTGATCAAGGAAGGGAACGGCCGCTTGTTCCTGGACGAAAGGACACTGTGGCCGAACGGTCAGTTCATTGCTGCTCATCTGATCGTCCGGACACAATTTCTAAAGGAACATCCCGATCTGGTGAAGAACTGGATCCGCGCTCATGTGGAATTGACGGACTGGATCAACGGGCACTTGCCCGAGGCCAAGAAACTTCTGAACGAGCAGATCGCGAAAGAGACGGGAAAAGCGCTGCCTGGCGCAGTGCTGGAGGAAGCTTTTGGGCGCATGCAGGCAACCTACGATCCGCTACGCGGGTCTCTGATGAATGCAGCCAAGTCTGCATTTGACGCGGGCCTTCTTGGTCGTCAGATGCCGGATCTGTCGAGTCTGTATGATCTGTCGCTCTTAAACCAGGTGTTGGCAGAAAAAGGGAAGAAGGCAATCCAATGAGCAGGAGTCCTCAAAATGCGTATCCACTTGTAGTCCCAATTGTCCCGCGCACTGGAGTGCGCGCGAATGTGTTCCACAGCAAGCCGGCTTCCTCAGTGACCACGTCCCCAGTGTGCCCAGTCTACGAGGTGGTGGTTCCAAAAGTCGCGCTGGATGCAATCTCGCTGAGCTACAAGACGACTTCGGGGGAGCGGTTACTGGCGCTCGACAACATCAGCCTGGAAGTGAAGCCGGGAGAGTTTCTCTGCATTGTCGGTCCTTCGGGATGTGGCAAGTCCACGCTGTTGCACCTGATCGCGGGCCTGTGTCCGCAGACCTCGGGAAAGGTGCTGGTGGATGGCACGCCGGTGAGTGGGCCGGGAACCGATCGCATCCTGATCTTCCAGGAACTCGGCCTGTTTCCGTGGCTGACAGTTGGCGGGAACGTCGAGTTCGGCATGAAGATGAAGAACGTCAGCAAAGACGAGCGCGAGGAGAAGGTGCAGTACTATTTGCGCCTGGTGCATCTTTCGAAATTCAGGGAGAGCTACATCCATCAACTCTCGGGCGGCATGCGGCAACGAGTCGCATTGGCGCGAGCGCTGGCCACCGAGCCCGACGTCCTGCTGATGGACGAGCCGTTTGCGGCGCTGGACGCTCAGACTCGCGATCTGCTGCACGACGAATTGGAACGCATCTGGGCTGAAACCGGCTGCACCATCATTTTCGTTACGCACAACGTGCGCGAAGCAGCAAGGCTGGGCGATCGCGTGGTATTGCTGACGTTCCGTCCCGGGCGGGTGAAGCAGGAATTTTCTGTGAACCTTTCGCGGCCCCGTCAAATGGAACAACCCGATGTCGCGCGCACGGCGCGGGAGATATTGAACTGTCTGCGCGACGAGATCAACAAATCGATGGAAGAGGAGTACGCCGATGAAAAAATTCGCTAAGCAGATAGTCTTTTATTCTGCGCTTCTTGGCATCTGGACCCTCTTAGCAAAACTGCGGATCTGGCCGCCGTATCTTTTTCCTCCGCCATGGGGAGTTGGACACGCTTTGTGGGACGGCTTTGCCGACCACAGCTTCTGGATTGGCATCGCCGTCACCATGAAGCGCATGCTGATCGGCTACAGCTTGTCGGTCGTGCTCGGGATGATTCTTGGTTTAGCCGTGTCGAGCAACAAATTCCTGGAAGAAACTCTGGGCGGTTTGCTGGTGAGTCTGCAATCGCTGCCGAGCATCTGCTGGATTCCGTTGGCCGTTCTCTGGTTCGGACTGACGGAAAGCGCGATTCTGTTTGTCGTGCTGATGGGTTCACTGCTCTCGGTGACCATCGCGATGGAAGACGGGCGCAAGCAGATGCCGAAGATCTACGGCATGGCGGGGCGCAACTTGGGAGCAAGCGGTTTCCGCCTTTTCTGGTCGGTGCTGTTGCCGGCGAGCTTGCCGTTTATCGTGAATGGAATGAAGCAAGGGTGGGCGTTCGCGTGGCGCTCTCTGATCCAAGCCGAAATGATTTTTCTAAGCCTCGGACTGGGCCAGTTGCTGATGATGGGCCGCGACCTGAGCGACATGAGCCAGGTCATGGCGGTAATGATCCTGATCATCATCCTCGGCTTCATGGTGGACGGCCTGATTTTCCGCACCATGGAGCGACGTCTCCAAGAGACATATGGGCTGACCGCTTAACGACCGGCAAAACAGGGCTTGCGTCCTTTCATCGTAGGGGCTCTCGGGGAGGTCTTGATCGCGCGCCTGACGCTTGGCTTGGTGTTGGCGCAAATAGAGCCTCCGATAGAACTACGGTTGCCACTTAAGTATCCGTCTCGCTTGCCATGTCTCCAGACTCGATTGGCGCGTTCACTACCGGACGATGAAAGCTACAGGAATGGAAGACAACTCAGAAGCAAAACCTCTCGCGCAAATGGGACGCTGGAGAGCGGCAACACCCGCCGGATCATCCCGCCCGAAAATCGGAACGCTGGCGTGTACCAGAGTCGCTTCCAGCGCTTAGCGCTTAACGCTGCGCCGGCTCCTCCGCCTGCGCCTCTCTTCCCCAAACCTCAGGAAGAAACGCCCGTACCTCCTGACACTCGGCTGCCGCCTCCTGGCGAATCCATTGAAGAGCGTGTGGAAACGCCCGACTCCAACTCCCGCATCATCACGGTAGAGTTCGAGTGAGCGCCGCGTGACCCAACCACGCAGGAAACTCGATACGCCCCGGCTTGCTCGAACGACCATACACTATCTCACCGCGATCTCTTCCGTCCGACTGTCTCGTTTGCTGGATAAAATTCGATCTTTTCGCGAAGCGAGGACAAGTGCGGCATGGCCACGCCCAAGCTCTCTCCTGTGTTGAGCACATCGAAGTAATAGCGTTTCATTTCCTCCGGGCTGTGGGTGAAGTGGCTCGCCCTGAGAAGGCGCCGGCCCTTCTCCGTGAACCGAATGGTATAAATAACGGCAAAACCCGCGAGCCAAACGGGCGCATTCAAAATATTTCCCGCGTCGGGATAACGCTCTAGGTCGACGCCACGGGCCGCCACGACATCCAACGCCTCTCGAGTGGCCAACGTCCCCAGCCTCAAGGTCGTGAAACTCCGGGTCGCTTCGGCGATCCCTCCCGCCCAGAGACAGATTCCAATACCGCCAGCATTGATCGCATGGTGTACCCAGAGCCACTCGATGATGTTGGGTTTAATGTCTAAGGTGAAACCAGCCCGTTGAAACAATTCCGTCACCGCGTTGAACTTCTCCGGATCGGAACCTTCCAACATTCCGAAGCGCACCGAGGGGTTCACAGTTGCGATGAGAACGCCCTGCGCGTCAGGGCCACCACTGGCAGCGGCATAGCCCCAAAGGAGGGAAGATCGCGGCAGAAGGCCGTCGATCTCCACAGTTCCATCCCAATTAGCGGTGAATAACAGAAAAGTGGCGCGAGGTGCGCCGGGCCGGTATTGGTGGATAGCCTGAGCCGCTTGGTAGTGCTTGGTGGCGACAATCACGAGGTCAAAGCCGTCTGAAGAGCTGATTTGAGCAACCGTTTTAGGAACATAGGTCACCCGCGTGTTTCTTGAGTAGCCGGGCCGCAAGTCCAGCAGGTCCAAGGTGTCGGTGTCAGGAAGCCCCTCCTTGCGCACGACATGGGTGACATCGATGCCTGCCTTGGACAAGGCCCAGCCGTAAATTGTTCCAACCACGCCCCTGCCGATGATGAGGACTTTCATGATGTTCTCCACGTTGCCGATGCACTTGCCGTTGGGCGCAAAGACGTGCACGCCGTTAAGGCTGTCCGGTCAGACTATTTGGCCGAGGCAAAAGAAATTCTCTCCTAGTGAATGCTCTTTCATCTCAACTCTATCAACTTAAGGAAACCCAATGAATTAGCTGTGTCGGCTGCTCCACTTAGCAGCCATCTCTCTTCTATTTTGTCGGCCTCCCTGGACCCAAAAGTGCTGCTATGACTTCCGCCCACCCCGAGGCGATGGGGTCAGCATCAACGTCTTAAAGCCGCGTTTTTCGCGCCCAGCGTCGCCAGCAAGCATTTCGGAACACTCCACGCGGCACTGAGTACAGCTACACCATCGACGCACACTTTAAGGACAAGACAGGTACTGGAACACGTGTCGAGGGTCGTGCTTGTTCCTTTCAGTTCGAGAAGCAATAGTTCCCGCCGCTCTCGGCATCCTCAATGATTGCAAATGGTCGACGTAGCAGCCGAGCACGTGAGGTCCGCGCGAAACGGCGCTAATTCTAATCGGGTGAGGCACGCCATAGAGGCACGCCATAGTAGTTGGCGAAACAGTGCGCCGTGAAAAGGCGCTGGACTTCAGCGGGTGCAACTCCCGCCCGGGAACTGGTTCGTTCCACCCGGTAGCAATCGAAACGGCGGCGGAGGCAACGAAGCTGTCGGAGCTTTCGATGGAAAGGGTCACTAGGCGACTCTGCGAGCGTGCAGGCCGTAACGTGAGTGAACGCTGAGCAGGCCCCGAAACAATAATTGCAGGAGCCGACCTGACTGTTTCACAGGGAAGGCCGCTGGCAATGGAGACCGACGAGCGAACAAGCTCCATTGAACCTGCCGGGGTAATGGCGACGGCATGTAGGCAGAGGAGACCAGACGCAACACGGGAAGCCCCAGCGGTGATCGCAGTCGGGATCAACCGGTAACTTGTGAGAGATGGACCGGGCCGTGTGGGGTGGCGGAGGGGTTCGCAGTACCTGTGAAACCGGGTAACTCCGGTGGAGGGAAGGGACCTCAGTTAGAGACGAACGCAGGAAGCAACGAAGGACCGAGGGATTGGCGATGAGCCTAACAACTCCACTAAGCGTTCAGAAGTTGCAGACGGCGTTGCACGCGAAAGCGAAGGAATCGCCCGCCTTTCGTTTCTATGTGCTGTACGACAAGGTGTATCGGAAGGATGTTCTGGCACATGCCTACGAACGTTGTGAAGCCAATGGCGGAGCAGCGGGAGTGGATGAACAAACTTTCGAGGATATCGAGCGGTACGGCGTGGAACGATGGTTGGACGAACTGACGCAAGAGCTGAAAAGTCGAACCTATCAACCTCAACCTGTGCGACGGGTGTATATACCCAAGCCGGATGGGAAGCAGAGACCGTTAGGGATACCGACAATCCGAGATCGGGTTGTGCAAACGGCGGCCGTGCTGGTTCTCGAACCTATCTTCGAGGCCGATCTGCAGCCGGAGCAGTATGCCTATCGGGCGGACCGCAGCGCACTGGACGCAGTACAACACGTCCACAAGCTGATCAACACGGGACATAGACAGATTGTCGATGCGGATCTCAGCAGCTACTTCGATAGTGTTCCACATACCGAACTGATGAAGTCGGTGGCTCGCCGGGTAGTCGATGGAGCGATGCTGCATCTGGTCAAGATGTGGTTGGAAGCTCCGGTCGAAGAAACCGACGAGCGTGGAAATAAGCATCGGAGCACGCGCAATCGGGACGAAGGTCGAGGAACGCCGCAAGGGTCTCCGATCAGTCCTTTGCTCAGTAATCTGTACATGCGACGGTTCGTGCTGGGGTGGAAGAAACTCGGGCACGAGAAGCGTTGGAAAGCGTACATCGTGAACTATGCCGATGACCTTGTCATCTGCTGTCGAGCACGAGCGGAACAAGCTCTGGCTGCGATGCGGACGATGATGTTGAGGCTGAAACTGACGGTGAACGAAAACAAGACGCGGGTCTGTTATCTGCCGACAGAAAAGTTTGACTTTCTGGGGTACACGTTCGGGCGATGCTATTCGATGAGGAGAGGCCGGGTCTATGTGGGCACGGTTCCCTCCAAGAAACGGGTGCAGCGCATCTGTCGAGCTATCAGCGACGAGACCGGGCGAGATACTGTCAGGCTGGACCCGCGGGTCATGGTGGAAAAGCTCAACCGGATGTTGACCGGCTGGGCCAACTACTTCTGTCTGGGGCCAGTCAGCAAAGCCTACAGTGCGGTCGATATGCACGCTCGCCGGAGGCTGCGTCGGTGGCTATGCGACAAACACAATGAGCCGCGACCGGGTTACCTGCGTTTTCCGGAAGCATCTCTGCACTCCGTGTTTGGCTTGGTCCAGTTACCCCACCGGACCACGAGCCTTCCGTGGGCGAAAGCGTGAGTCTTTTCCGAGAGCCGGATGCGGGAAATCTGCCAGTCCGGTTCGATGAGCGGGAACAGGAAACAGAACCAAGCCAAACCGGACTGAGGGGATGAGGCGAAAGCCGAGTCACATGCCCACCGGGAGACTAACGCCACTGCGCCTGTTCTCGACTCTACTCCCGATTTCACTAATTGACTCGGTAAAAGGCGAACAGACGGCGCAAAGTTGTGCTATCGCCTTCCATGAGAAGGCCGGTCGGAGTCAAGTGGGTTCTTTTGTTTTTTCGTTGGACAATGTTTTTTCTCCCCGCCGAGTTACTACTGTCGCCACCCTTCCATCCGCACTCTTTGTTGAGCGGTTTGCGCTCGGTGCAAGTTGGGTGTTCTCGTTTCAGCCGGTGCTGCCACCTGATTGTCGACCTCTGTTTCCTCTTCCGAGGAAAGTCGGGCCAGGCGTTAGACGCAGTCACCGGAACTCGGCCTTTGGGCTTTTGCTCTTCCTTTCTTAAGCGTGTTTTTGACTTACGCTGCTGCCGGCATCATCATCTGGCTGCTGTTGCGCAGCGGTTCGTACACCTCTCCGCTCACCCACAGGCGATGCAGCAGCACTGCCAACTTTCGCGCCACCGCAATCACCGCTCGTTTCTTTCCATTTTTTCCTCCACGCTCGGCGAGTTTCAGTCCCCAGCGTCGCAGATCGCTGTCCGCGCCAAACGGTCCCAGAATGTGGTGCGCTCCCTGTACCAGCAGCGTTCGCAAATACGGATCACCTTCCTTGCTGATGTGCAACTGCGGTTCGCTTTGTCCCGAGTTGCGCCGTCCCGGTTGCAATCCCACATAGCAGCCCACGTCGCGGCTCTTGCGAAAGCGCTGCGGATCCTCCAAGGTCAGCAGGTAGGTCAGCGCGATCAGCGTGCCCACTCCCTTGACCTGTTCCAGTCGCGCCACTTGCGGATAACTCTGCTGTGCTAACTGTTCGATTCGTTCGTTATATTCGCCGATGCGTTCGCTCAGCGCTTCGACAGCCGCCAGCAGCGGAGCTAACGCGGCCTGCAGTTCCGGACTCAGCTCTTGCGCTTTCTCGGGGTTCACATTCCGCGGATTACAGCCGCGCAGCCGCTCTCCGTAGGACTTGACCAGTCCCCGCGCCGTGTTGATCAGCGCCGTTCGTGACCGCACCAGTCCGGCTCGTGCCCGGATTACGGTCAGATCCGCTTGCGCTTTGGCGCTGCGATGCTTCACCGGCGCCAGCAGTTGCGGATCGATCCGCGCCAACCGGGCCAGGCTTCGCGCATCCATGCGGTCGTCTTTCTTACGGCTCTCTCCGATCAAACGCACGTTGCGCGCATGCGCCACGATCACTTCGTGTCCCAACTCGCCGAGCAGTCGGCTCACCCACGGCGAATGCATTCCGGTTTCCAGCGCAATCCGGCAACGCGGCATGCCTCCGAACACCTCGCGCATGGCTTTCGGAGTCGTGCTCAGCCGTTGTTCCAGCAGCACGCTGCCCGTCTCGTCCAACACGCAATACCAACTCGAACGATCACCGAGGTCCAAACCGATGGTCAGGTTGTGATCGTGAAAACTCTTCGTCTGTTTCGCCGCTGCGGTGCTAATCTTCTTCATTGCCGGTCTCCTTTATCTCTGGCGCTTCAAAGCGCGTCGATAACTTGGGAGCGTACAGCATCCCGTCGGAGACCGGCCTTCTCATCCCATCTGGTTTCGACAATCAACGGTTTCCCACCTTCATGTCAACCCCGGTTCTGGGCCATAATCAGCATGATGGACCAAATTCCGGTAGGGCAACGCATCATCCGCTGCGACACTGAGCGCACAAGGAAAGCTTACGCCGCGATGGAACGCGGAGATGCCGAAAGGTGTGGGTGTTCGTACTGCCGAAACTTCGCAGCTCAGCGCAGCACCGTTTACCCTGAGAACTTCCGCCTACTTCTTGATCAGCTTGGCATTGACCCGGAGAAGGAGGGAGAAGTTTATGAATGCGGCCCCGAGGATTCGCTAAGAATATATGGCGGATGGTTCTATTTTGCTGGAGAACTCACAGGGCCGGATGAACGTGTGACTGATGCTAATTCCGTTTTTGAATACTGGTTTGCAGACGCCAAACATTATCCAGTTCCGGTGGTAGATTTCGGCAACAGTGTGATGTCCGTCCAGTTCGTCACGAAGTTGCCCTGGATCATTTCGGATCAGCCGTAGCGGCTCCCAGACTTGCCATAGTTGTTGCAAAATCCCAATTTCACTCGTTGACCCCGGACGGGGGTTTTGAGCGCTATCGCCCTTTAACGACAGTAATCTGGAATCGCAAGGCTTGAAGCCATGGCCTGATACGAGACCGCTGAGAACTGGCTTCCCTTACTTGCCGGCGGCGGTTCCCTCAGGATTCAGATACTTGGAGAAGAACTGCGTGATCTCGACGGTCGAGCGGATGCGGTTGTTGACCTTACGCCAGCCATGCCCTTCGTCGGGGAACAAGACGTACTCGACTGGAACCCCCCGTTTCTTGAGCGTGGAGACGATCTGCTCGGCTTCGATCACCGGGACGTTGGTGTCGTTCGCGCCGTGAAGGACCATCGTCGGCGCGGTGATGCGGTCGAGTTTGTAGATCGGGGAAAGTTGGTCGAGCATTTCGCCCTGCGTCTTGGGATCGCCATATTCGACGGTGGATATGGCCGCCATCCAAGGCTCGGTGTGCTCAAAAAAGGTTTTGAAATTGACGATACCAAAAAGATCGGCGCCCGCAGCGAAGGAATCGGGGTATTCCGTCAGGCCGGCCATCGTCATATAGCCGCCATAGCTGCCACCGGTGATACCAATACGCTTCGGGTCGGCGATGTGGTTGTTGACGAGGTAGTCCACGCAAGCCTTGATATCCTTGACGGCGTTCACGCGCAATGGGCCATTGTCGAGGTTGACGAACCTCTTGCCAAAGCCGGAGGAGCCGCGAACATTCGGAGCGAATACGCCGATTCCGGCGAGCAGCAGCGCCTGGTAGTCGCTGCGAAATGCCGGTAACTCTTGACCCTCGGGTCCGCCGTGGAAGCTGATGACGTAGGCGCCGGAGCCAGTTTGGTTCTTCGGTCGATAGAGCCAGCCGCTCAACTGGAGTCCGTCGAAGCTCTTGAAACTGACGAGTTCGGGTTTGATCAGGTCAGCGAAGCCAACTCCAGCATGAGGGCTGTGGGTAAGCTGCGTAAATTGGTGCCTGGTCATATCCATCACCCACACATCCGGGTTCGTGGCAGATCCGCTAAGAACGAGTGCGAGTTTTTTGCCATCGCGCGAGAAACTGGTGGCGCCAATCAGTTCCGCCGGGAGGCCCACAATCTGGGTTTACTCCCAAGACTTGCTGGATAGCACACGTCAAGGAGCTGAACGGTCGTAAGCGTTAGAGCAAACACATGGTTGACACATTGAATCCGCAGACACGCCATCAAGATTCCTGAACAAGTTTGGTACGATATCCACGCATGATAGGGCCTTCGGATTGTTATGAAGCAGTTTGAAATGGCTTGGACTGCAACCGGCCCTTGCCTTTGCCGTCGTGTTTTTACGAACAAAGCTCGCTATGCAGTGGATCCTTGGGATTGATGTCGGTGGGACGTTTACGGACTTCCTGGAAATCGAAGCTACGGGTTCGGTCGAAATCCTGAAGACTCCGACGACGCCGCAGCGTCCGGCTGAAGGCGTTCTGACCGGCCTAAACAAGCTCGCCTCGCGGCACAGTGTGACGCTCGAGCATTACGTGTCGCAGGTAACGTTGATTGTCCACGGCACGACCATCACGACGAATGCCATCATCACGCGCAATTTTGCCAAAACCGCGTATCTCACGACGAAGGGTTTTCGCGACACTCTGAATTCGCGGCGCGGGATCAAGCGCAATGCGTTCACAGCCAAGGAAGCTCCTCCCGAACCGATTGTTCCGCAGTCCCTGGTTCGCACGGTCGAAGAACGCGTGGATCGCGACGGCAAAATCGTGATACCTCTAAATGAAGACGACGTTCGGGCGGCCGCAGAACACTTTCGCGAACAGCACGTTGAAGCCATCGCCGTGAACTACATGTTTTCCTTCCTTCATCCGGCGCACGAACGCAAGACCCGCGAGATTCTGGAGAAGGAACTGCCCGGCATATTTGTAACCATCTCGAGCGAAGTTCTTCCTCAGGTGCGAATGTATGAGCGCGGCTCAACCACGGTATTCAATGCCTGCGTGGGTCCGCTGTTGCGGACCTACATCTGCGACCTGCAACGTCAACTTGAGAGCTCGGCATTTCGGGGACGCTTTCTTACCATGCAGTCGAACGGGGGCGTGATGTCGCCGGAAGTGGTAAAGGAGTTTGCGGCAAACACACTGCTCTCTGGACCAGCCAGCGGGCCGGTTGCCGCCAGCTACTTCGCCCGGCGGCACAAGCTCAGAGACCTCGTCACGATTGATATGGGAGGCACGAGCCTGGATGCCTGCCTGGTGCGCGATGGGCGGGCGAGCATTACGAACCAGTCCGAGGTCGCGGAATACGCACTTGCATTGCCGTCGCTCGATATTCACGCCATCGGAGCAGGCGGGGGGAGCATTGCGTCGGTGGACGCCGGAGGCATGCTAAAGGTTGGACCGGAAAGTGCCGGTGCAGTGCCGGGCCCGGCAGCGTATGGCTCGGGCGGCACGAAACCGACGGTGACCGACGCCAATCTTGTACTCGGCTACCTCAACCCCGACTATTTTCTTGGCGGGGAGCGGCGGCTAAACCTGGACTTGGCAAACGAAGCCATTACGGCCGAAGTGGCTCGGCCAATGGGCCTCAATGTGGTTGAGGCAGCGCGCGGAATCATCGCGGTCGTGAACGCTCAGATGGCGAACGGGGTGCGGCAGGTGTCCATCGCAAGAGGTTTCGATCCGAGAGATGCCGTGCTGGTCGCCGCTGGCGGAGCCGGGCCGCTTCACGCTTGCGGTATCGCGGAAGAACTGGGGATGCAGCTCATTCTTGTGCCTCGGACGTCCTCTGTCCTTTGCTCCACGGGGATGCTCGTGACCGACCTGCGGCATGACATGGTCCGGTTTGCCTCCTTGCGGCTCGACGAACCGGAGCACACCGTCGCTGCCCTGAATGAACTCCGCCGCGAACTGCTGGCGCACGGAGACAAGGTACTCGCGGAGGAACACGTTCCGGCAGGCCGAAGGCGCTTTCAGTTTACATGTGACATGCAGTTTGAAGGACAGTTCAACGTACTCGAAACCGAGGTGGCGATCCTTGCCGATGGGCCGATCCGTCCGAAACAGCTTCCGACACTCGCACAAGCCTTCATCAACCATCACGAGCGGGTCTACGGGTACACGCTTCGTGATTCGGTTATCGAGATTCAGTCGGTTCGGTTGAGCGCGATCGGTGTCACCGATGATCCTCCGTTCCGTAACATCGCCATGGGAACGCGGTCGGCAAAAGCGGCCGTAAAGGCCCATCGGCGTGCGTGGTTCGGTAAAAAAGCCCTCGTGACCACTGTTTACGAAAGCAGCCGCCTCAGGGCCAGGAACGAAATTAGCGGACCAGCAATCGTGGAAGCGGCGACGACGACGATTAAGGTGGATCCGCAGTGGAATCTAAAAGTAGATCCCATTGGCAGCTACCTGATGTGGGAAAAAGGAACCGCGCTGAGCCGGTTGCTCGCGCGGTTCTCTCGCCAAGCGACAAGTTCCAGCCACCAAGGAGAAAGGAGTGCCACATGAAATCCCGCCCCCGACGTGGCAATCCCAAGGTGGATCGGGTACTCGTTTCGATCATCCAGAATCGTCTCGACGCCATCGCGGAAGAGATGGCACAGACGCTGATGTTAACCTCGCGGTCGGGCATCTTTGCCGAGGCGCGTGATTTCGTCACGGGACTGCTGGACGCGGACGGCAGGCTGCTGGCGCAGAGCCGCTACTTCCCTGGTTTCGCCTGTGCACTGCCCTATATCGTGCCACCGGTGCTGGCCAGGTACAAAGGGGATCTCCAGGAAGGCGATGTCGTGATCGTGAACGACCCCTATTCCGGCAACAGCCACCTCCCCGACATGAACGTGCTGAAGCCGGTATTCGACGGTGAAGAGATTCGCTTCTGGGCGGTCTGCAAGGGCCACATGGCCGACATTGGGGGTGCTGGGGTGGCGGGCTATGATCCGCAAGGGGAGACGGTTTGGGACGACGGAGTCATTGTGCCGCCGACAAGGCTCGTGGCGCAGGGCAGAATTCAGGAAGAAGTGTTCAATCTTTTCCTCCGGCAAGTGAAACTGCCCGAGATCGTCCGCGGGGACATCCTTTGCCAAGTCGGCGGCGTAAATATTGGAGAACGCGGACTGCTCGACCTGATCGGCCGTTATGGCATCCAGTGCATCCAACGGCATATAGAGGCTTATCTTTCGGCTTCGGAGAAATCCATGAGGGCGAAGATCCGGAGCATCCCGCCGGGGCGATACACAGGGGAAAAATCACTCGACAACGATGTCGCCAGCGACCGGCCGCTCAAGGTACGGGTGGAAGTAACGGTTGGGGATGGCGAAATTTGCTTCGATTTCAGCAAGAGTGACCCGCAAACCCCGCGCTACATGAACAGCACCGATGCCTTCACGCGCTCGATGGCGATGCTGACGGTGTTCGGCACCCTGGAACACAGCCAAAGCAACGACGGCGCGCTGCGTCCATTCCGATTCATTAATCCGCCGGGGACGTGCGTGCACGCAGAATTTCCGCATTCGACCGTGCTCGCGACGTGCAGCATGGCGGAAGCGGTTCAAGAAGCGGTACAACTGGCGCTAGCCCCAGCGGTGCCAGACAAGATCGTGGCTCCGAGCGCGAAGTTGATATTCCCGATCATCAGTTATATTCATCCGGCGAAGAAGCGGCTTGACGTAAACGTGGACTTTTTCTTCCGATGCAATCCTTCAGGAGGAACGCTAGGCTACGATGGCTGGGAGCAGGGCGGGCCCGCGCAGGAGATGGGCATGGGGCGTTGTCCCGACCCTGAGATTCACGAACTGACGCATCCCGTGCGCATCCATCGCTTTGAACAAGCTATTGACTCCGCAGGCGCCGGGCAGTTTCGCGGAGGCAATGGACACCAATACCGTGTCCAGCATTTTGTTCCCAGCGTAAACGCGGTGGTTTTCGGATCGGGTACGCGTCCGCATGCTGTGCCCTTGGGTTTGTTTGGAGGCCGCAGCCCCGAGCCCAGCGAATTGACGATCGAACGCGCGTCCGGGACAAAAAAGGTCATCCCGCTTAACAGCTTTTTCCAGGTTGAAGCGGGTGACATCATCGAGTTGCGGGAAATGGGCGGACCTGGTTATGGGGATCCCCTCGAACGCGACGTTGACCGCGTCCTTCGCGATGTATTGGATGGATACTTGTCGGTTGCGAAAGCCGCGGAGATTTACGGCGTTGTCGTGGACCAAGAAGGTCGGGTAGACCATGGGGCAATCACTGCGCTACGCCAAGAAATGAGGAAATCCTGAAGAGAACCTAACAAATATGCGACTCAAAGGAAAAGTGGCACTCGTGACTGGGGGTACTCGCGGTATTGGGAATGCCCTGGTTCGGAAGCTGGCGGCGGAAGGAGCGGCGGTCGGGTTCACGTACCTGAAGCACGAAGACTTGGCGCGGGAACTTGAGGAGTCGGTTCGCAAGAATGGCGGCCAGGTTTTCGGCATGAAGGCCGATGTCCGCATTGCCGCTGAAGTCAACGCGTTTGTTAGCCACGCGGTCTCGCAATTCGGCGGAATTGATCTGGTCATTAACAATGCCCACCAGGCCTACCAGCCGAAATTCTTTGAGGATGCCACCTGGGAGGAGTTTCAGAGGGAGATTGATCAACTGGTGAAAGGGCCTTTTAACATGATCCAGGCAGCCCTCCCGCACCTGAAGAAATGCCGCGGCTCTATCATTAATATCGGTTCGACGATGGCCCGCGCCCCGCGTTTCAAACACTCTTTCTATGTGACGGCGAAGCGAGCCCTGTATGGACTTACTGAAGCGCTCGCCCTGGAGCTGGGGAATCATGGCATCCGGGTCAACATGGTGACGCCGGGCCCGCTCAATACTGAGCACAACGCAAGCCACGCCGCCGAGCGCATGAAGAAGTTCGGTGAGGAGACTCCTCTCAACAACCGAATTGGAACACCGGAGGAAGTTGCCGACGCGATCATTCTGCTAGCGCTAGAGGAAGCGCGCCTGATTACTGGCGCGGACGTGCTGGCCTCCGGCGGTTTTGCCATCGCCTGAACCGGGCTCGTCATTCTAACGGTCTAAGGCCCAGGGTTGCGCCAAATCGAACGCGTGCCAATGTCAGACTCTACGGCGACGTGGTGACGGATGAGATGGAGCGAGCTCACTCGAAGGTCGTTCGCATGGCACTTGCCCCGGGAGTGAACTGATTTCCGAGTGATTTCGTGGGTCTGTAAGTTGTTGAAAACTGGCGGAAGCGTGTGTGAGTCGAACACACCGGCGACATCGAAGATGCCGCCCGCCGGTT
>CAVZZY010000016.1:0-133207 GCA_963779995.1 uncultured Acidobacteriaceae bacterium
CCTCTCTCCCCGACCAATTGTTTCCAACTACTTACAGCAGCGGCGCAAACTCCAAAGCCGACCCACATGGTTTTGCACCAGGAGCTCTAGCGCGCCGACCCGCATAAATACTGAAGTTTTTGCCCAGCGAAGAGCGCGGGACCGTCCACAAAATCGACCACAGCGATGTGACGACGAACCAGATGCCCTACCAATTGCAAACTATTGAACGACAAAGAATCGCGATTGCAGCCATTGCCACCCAGCAGCGGCCAACCGGATCGACAGTGCATCATCATTACCGCTTTTGCCAGCGATTCGCTCCGAACTACCTTGGCGTCCCACAAGCCCGTTTCTGACCAATCAATAGACGTTGATAGTTCGGTGGCCACAAGGGCGTTTATCGGGACCAATCTGGAGGCATTGCCGTGTCGCCGTTTCAGTAGGATCGAATTACTTGGGTAGCAGCGGAAAGCCCGTTACAATGGCTGCATTGCCCCCCAGCCGGGGCCCGCACCACACTGTCGCGGAGGTTTCTTATGGCCGAGGTTGCCTACGTCTCTAACATTCACATCGAGCGCATCAAGGGACCATTGCGCGTCGCGCGCTTGCCCGGCGAGGCTCAGCCTGTCTATTTCAGCGTACACAGCGAGATCGCGAAGCACTACGGTCTGGACATGTCACGTTTCGGCGAGTCGCACGCATCCACGATCGACTACGTCATCGCCGGACTGGGCGGTTGAATGCTCGGCACCTTTGCCGGCGCGCTGGATGCGCGCAAGATCAATGCTAAGGAAGGCCGCCTCACTGCTGACGTGCGCGGTGACGTCGAAGAAGAAAACAAGGTCCTGATCATCCGCCGAGTGCACGTGACGTTTCACCTGCGCGCCGCGAATCCCGACGAAGTCCGCGAAACTGTGGATCGCGTTCACAGCGTGTACGCTGAAGGGTGTCCCGTGTACCGCTCGCTGAGACCGGCGTTTCAGATCACCTCCAGCGTAGAGGTGGTGCCCGAGCAGGCGGCAGCAATGGAATAGGCATTCGAGGCGGCTCTGGAGCGTAACTTGGTTACCCTCTGGGACGCGCAGCGGAGGGCGGAAAGAGCGGCATAGGTGAAGTGGCTTTTGCGACTGCTGACACTGGCCAGCACTACCGCGTCCGGCATATTATTCCTCGGCCACATGGACATAATATGGGTCGGTCTTGGTTTACTATGCTCGGGAATTCTCTATCGCTACCTCGTGCGGAATATGCGACTAATTTCAAAGTAGTCCACTACCCTACCGATGATCTGTTTGAAAGCCGGTCCAGTCCACGGAGGACCGGGTCAATTCACGCTAGGGATAGGAGGTAGAGCGCGTCCACCGCACTCTATGGGTGACTGCCAACAAGAGTACGCTCAGCCGTCGTCGCGTTGGCGCCGAACTTGCCGGAAAGAAGCATGCCCGCGTTAGGCACTATGGTTTTCAACCCGAGTTGCCGCCGAGACGACCGGCAGGCCACAGGTGGCCTCCACAATCGGGACGGCGGCGAGAGACGGCATCTGCACACATGCGGAGAGCACGATGGCATCGGCGCCGCCAATTTTCAGGCGTTTGAAAATGTCCACCAGCGCCATAGGATCACGAGCCCCGACTTCCAAATTATCCGGAATTTCCAGCGAGATGCTGTCCACAATTTGGAAGCCTTCCGCCTCCATGTAGTCGCAAACCAGCTTGGTCAGCGAGCAAACATAGGGTGCGATGACTGAAATCTTCTTCGCTCCCAGCATTTTCAACCCATCTACGAGTGCACCGGCGCTAGTCACGACCGGAGCCGGGGCGCCATTTTCTACGCTGGCATCGTGTAACCTGGCCTCGGATTGGCGATGGTAGCCCTTTCCCATGCTCATGATGGCCACCAGACAAGCGTAAACCAGTGCGTCGACGCGTGCGTCGGACAACTCCAGAGCGCAGCGCACAGAATCCCCGTCCATCGCTTCCAATTCTTCCTTGGTAACGCGCTTCATTCGCATTCGGCTCGAATGAAAAGTGAAGCGCTCGGGCTCCACGGTTTCGCGGCCGCGGAGCATAGAGGGAATTTCGGTCTCCATCGTGATGTTGGAGCTGGGAACTATCTGACCAATACGATAAATCCGCTTCGACATGGTAATGTTTCCCCCTTGAGCTGCCGTCCCGCAAACGTCCCGCAAATGGCTTCGAACACCCTTCATGCCGGTAAGGGTTTGCCCTTGGTTTCGGGTACAAACCACGGCACGATCAGACCCAGTATGTAGATGAGTCCTAAGGTCACGGCGCCGCGCGAAATGCCGCCAAATTTTTGGATCATCGTTCCTGCCAGAATCGGGAACAGCCACGCGATCAAACGAGTGCCATTGAATACGAAGCTGCACGCGGTAGAACGCACGCTGCTGGTAAACAGCTCGGCCGGATAGATGGCCATCCACGAATATGCCAGACCCAGTGTGAAAAAGCCGTTGACGAATGCCACGAGCATCATGGTTTCGACGGTGTGCGTCCACAAGTAGGTGACCGGCGTCATTACCAGGGCCCCGGCATAGGTCAGGAACAGGAACCTTCTGCGCCCGATGGCGTCGATGAGAAAACCTGCGATCATGTAGGCGCTGACCGCGCCGATGGTATACAGAATCGCTGCCCGGTTTCCCCACTCCACAAAATTGGCATAGTGCTGGGCCTTGGCCAGTTGCTGGGTGTAAGCGGGCAGCCAACTGGAGATAGCCCACCAGCCAACCATGGTGGCCAGGGACATGAGAAAAGTCAGAAGCACGCGACGACGACTCTCAGGCTCACGGAAGATCTCGACTATCGTCAATGGACGCCGTGCGGACTTGCTGGCCGCTCCCTTATCTTTTTCGGACGCCGCGTCGGTCGCAGCCCAGCGTTGCTCGCGGACGGCCTTCAGCCAACGCTCCGACTCGTTGATGGCACGGCGAATGTAGAGGGTGAAAAACGCCGGGATGGCACCGACCACAAACATCAGCCGCCAGGACTGAGGTCCCAGAGGATTGATCCGGCCGATGGCCCACCAGACCAGGGCGGCGAGCAGCGTTCCCCATCCGAAGCCTGATTGCAACAGGCCCGCCCCTTTGGGCCGGGCGCGATCGGGCCAAGTTTCGGCCACCATCGCTACACCGGTGCTCCATTCGCTGCCCATTGCCAAGCCGGTAATGAACCGTAGAGCCGCCAGCATGAGAAACGTCTGGCTCAGGGCAGTGATCCCGGTAAATAGCGCGTACAAGAACACAGACCAGATCATCATTCGCTTGCGGCCCACGTAGTCGGCCAGCGTGCCGCCAATCAGGCCACCGATGCCCCACCCCAGCAGGGTTGTACTGATGGCAATGCCCGCCCAAACCGGCGCCGACTTCAGTTGCTCGGGCCGCAGCAGCGTCCGCAGTGCGAATGGAAGAGCTACGAACAGGGCGTAGGACTCGTAGCCGTCGAAAATCCATCCCAGAAAGCTAGCAGCAAGTACGCGCCAGTGCGTTGGGGTGAGCCCCGTGTACCAAACCTGCGGCGATGATCGGACTGAGGCTACAGAGTTCATAAAGTTCTTCCTCCACGAGCGCTGCTTGAGAAGAAGTCTGGCAGGTAGTGTATCTCGCCAAAACGCCGTACACCCGCAGAATAATGACTTTTACGAGGATGAACGGCAACGCTCTGGGATATGCAGCACGCGGAAAGCTCGCAATCAACCCCGTTGCTGCCCTGCCTCACAAAACAATGATCCATGAACTCATGACCTGGCGCGCGTGGTTTTAGGGCACGCCACCAATCTGGGCGATAACTTCCGGGTTGCCGACCAACCGGCCAGAATCGCTGCCAACGTGGCGCCTGGATTATAATTGCGCGCACGCATGGCCCTTACCGCTGGCACCAAACTCGGTCCGTATGAAATTGTTTCCCCGCTCGGCGCAGGCGGCATGGGCGAGGTCTATCGCTCCCGTGACCCGCGTCTCAAACGTGAAGTGGCGATCAAGGTGTTGCCGCAGGCGCTTTCGCTGGACGCCGACCGCATGCGCCGTTTTGAGCAGGAGGCCCTCGCCACTGCAGCCCTGAACCATCCTAATATTCTGGCGGTGTTCGACATTGGCACGAGCGAAGGTTCGCCCTACGTCGTGTCCGAACTGCTCGAGGGAGAGACACTACGGGAGCGGCTGCGCGGCGGATCAATCGCTGTGCGTAAGGCTTTGGACTACGCCTTGCAAATCGCGCAGGGACTGGCCGCAGCCCACGAAAAAGGGATCATTCATCGCGACCTCAAGCCGGAGAATCTATTCGTCACAAAAGATGGCCGGGTCAAGATTCTGGATTTCGGACTGGCCAAACTGACTCAGGCCGAGCCCGGCACCGACACGTCATTGCCGACCGCGACCCACGGCACCGAGGCAGGGGTGGTCATGGGCACGGCGGGATACATGTCGCCGGAGCAGGTGCGCGGCGTCGCGCTGGATCCACGCTCTGACATTTTCAGCTTTGGGGCGATTCTCCACGAGATGCTTTCGGGCAAACGGGCCTTTCACGGCGACACAACTGCGGATACGATGAGCGCGATCCTGAAGGAAGATCCTCCGGATTTGAACGAAACCAATCGTAATATTTCTCCGGCGCTGGAGCGCGTAGTGCAACATTGCCTGGAGAAGAATCCCGAGCAGCGCTTCCACTCGGCACGCGATGTGGCGTTTGATTTGGAAACCCTTTGCAACCAGTCAAGCAGCGGTTCCCGTTTGCGGGCCGTGACCGACCAGCGGAGGTCTTACTGGAAGCAAGCTGCCGGGGCCCTCATCATACTGCTGGCGTTGGCTGGGACTTACTACGCAGCCAGGAACAATGCGCCGGTGCTGACACCCCACTTTCACCAGCTTACGTTTCAGCGCGGGTCGATTTACGGGGCAAAGTTCGCTCCCGATGGGCAAAGCATCGTGTACAGCGCGGCTTGGAATGGCGCTCCGAAAGAGCAGGTTTACACCACTCGAACCGACGCGCTGATGTCGCGCCCCATCGACCTCATGGACAGTGAGGTCTTGAGCATCTCCTCCAAAGGGGAAATGGCGCTGCGGCAGAAATCAGACAATGGCGCTGTGCCGCGCGGCATGCTCTCGGTGGTACCGCTGACGGGAGGGGCACCCCGTGAACTGCTCGGGGATGTGCTGCAAGCTTCCTGGAGCCGGGACGGGGAATCTCTGGCGGTGGTGCACTTTGTTGGTCCCGAGTGCCGGCTGGAATATCCAGTCGGAAAAACCATCTACTCCACGTCCACGGGCGACATTTCGGATGTTGCGGTTTCTCCCGACGGCAAGCGGATCGCTTTCTTCGATCATCCCAATCCTGCCGACACACGCGGATACGTGGCCGTGGTGGACCTCTCGGGCAAGGCGACGCGGCTGACCAAGGAATGGAGCGATCTTACCGGCCTGGCATGGTCGCGCTCCGGGGACGAGATCTGGTTTACCGGCAGCGACGCGGGGATTAACAGCGCGCTCTATGCGGTCAATCTTAGTGGCCAGTTACGGGACCTCTTGCACATTCCCGGCCGATTACGGTTGTTTGATATCAGCAAGGAAGGGCAAGTTTTGATCGCTAACGAGGCCACCCGGCAAGAGGTCGTCGGCCACCGCACGGGCCAGGACAGAGACATTGACCTGTCCTGGTTCGATTGGACGCTCGGACGCAGTCTCTCCGCGGACGGTCAATGGGCCGTGTTGGAAGAAGACGGCGAAGGAGGAGGCCCGGACTACACTGTCTTTCTCCGAAAAACGGATGGCTCGCCGGCCATCCGGCTAGGCTCCGGCATGGGACTCGACATATCGCCCGACGATAAGTGGGTAGCGTCAACCAGCGTGAAACAGCCCGCGCCCACCGTCTTGCTGCCAGCCGGCGCTGGACAACCCATAACCCTCGCTGACGCTCAACTATTCCACACTGCCAACCTGCGCTTCCTGCCCGACGGCAAGGGATTGATTATGGTTGCCAGCGAGAAAGGAAAGGCCCCACGAACCTACACCTTGATGCTGGACGGTTCCGCGCTGAAGCTCTTCGGGCCGGAAGGCTTCCGGGGCACGTTGGTTTCTCCGGACAGCAACTATGTGCTGGGCCGCAAAGATGGCGCTTACTGGATGGTTCCATTCGCCGGGGACGAGAAGCCTCAACCCTTGTCCTTCGTTCGAGCCGATGAAGCGGTCGCGGGATGGGCCGCGGATAGCAAATCCATCTATGTCGGCGATGTTTCCTCTACACCGGTCAAGGTGTACGTTGCGGACTTGAAAACCGGTCAGCGCCGCCTGCATCATCAACATGCGCCCGGCGATCTGGCCGGAGTTGCCGGGGTCGGGGCGGGACGCATAACGCCGGACGGAAACTTTTATCTGTACACTGTCGCCCGTACCCTCTCTAACCTCTATGTGGTCGAAGGGCTGAAGTAGACAACGTTACTATATAAATATTATTCGCCGCGGTATTCTGCCCGAGCGACGGGCAAATTGGAATTGGATTCTCAGACCACAAGCGCGAGCAAGACGAATGCTTATCTCTTCGGAAGCGAAGCATCCGTATTTTCCATCTCCGGGCTCCAGCTTCGTCTTTGGCCAATTCTGGCGACGATTGGATTAGGCCTGCTTGTCGTCCTGCCCAGCGGCTATGTTTTCTTCTTGCTTACGCAGCACATGATCACGGAGACGGCCTTGGCGTTGATCGCCAACCATGCCCTAATGTTGCTGATTTCCGTAGCACTAATCGCATGGTTCAGCAGGGGAAATTTCTCCGAGTACGGGCTGCAATGGCCCAAGCACAGCAATTACCTGCGATCCGCGCTGTGGTGGGGAGCAGCGTTCGGTCTCCTAATGACCGCTGTCGATCATTTTCCCCAGATACTAAGGCATACTCCACCGCCGGATAATCTTGCCCTGACGCCTCGAAGTATAGGATCCTGGGGTTTTTTCGAATGGATCTTTGTCGGGCCGACCGAAGAGATTCCGTTCCGTGGGCTGCTGCAAACGTTTCTCATGCAGCGCACTTCGGGCCGCATACGTTTCTGGAAATACGAGATGCATGTCGCCGGAGTCGTTCTGGCGTTGTTGTTCGCACTCGCTCACCTCACCAGTTTCTGGCAAGAGAACTTGTGGATAGCGTTAGGCCAGCAGATCTATGCGTTCGCACTCGGCATCCTCTATGCTTACTGGCGCGAAAAGTCGGGGAGTCTCTTGGCGCCGATCATTGGACATAACGTGAGCGATGGAGTGGAGTACGTGTTGATGTTTCTGATGACATGGGCCTGGCGGTGACCGGCAAACGGGGGCCATCCTAACTCTGGCTGCGTGACGTGGTAACCGGAAGTTGCGTCTACGCGGGCTCCGACGACGTTGTCCCGAAGTCCTCTTCGCGGAGATCTGCCCCAATGCTGACGTTCAGCTGCGGCGTCTCCCCGAAGCCCCGTTTCTGGACAGCGACGACGAAGCGTTGACGGGCTCCCGTATTTCTGCGCTATCGCCGACGATTCGAGATCATGCACGTGACTTGTGTAATGAAAGTCCGCCTCTGTCATCCTGGTTCAGGTCTCCACTAACTTTATAATTCCGCTGTGACCAGGCCATCCAAGGGCGGCGAGGTTCTTCTCATTATTTTTGGCCTGATTTTT
Organism: uncultured Acidobacteriaceae bacterium; assembly: GCA_963779995.1. Taxonomy (GTDB): domain Bacteria; phylum Acidobacteriota; class Terriglobia; order Terriglobales; family Acidobacteriaceae; genus Acidiflorens. Next base: position 7,633 of record CAVZZY010000016.1, read on the forward strand.
GCGGCCGCCGGGCTCTTTTTCGCCACCTCTCTGTTATTCGGTGCACCCGGGCAGGTCTCGGGGAATCGCTGGGTGGGAGTGTTGGTCTCGACTATCTTCATTTTCGTGGGCGGTGGCATCGTTTGCGCCGTCATTTACGGGACCCGCAAAGTACAGGAGCAAGCGGCAGCTGAGCAAGCCAATCCCGAGTCTCCGTGGCTGTGGCCGAAGGACTGGGCGGCGAGTCGGGCCGGGAGCAAGAACCGCAATCGAGACACCGGCCTTTGGATGGCCGCGATTTTTGCGAATGGGATTGGGTTCACACTCGCGCTCTCGGTCGTGCCTCAACTCTTGCGGACCTCCGACCCCAAAGCATTCTTCCCGCTTGCGTTCTGCGTGGCTGGAGTCATTCTGGCGGGCGCGGCCATACGAGCCAGCATCCGGCGGAAGCGCTTTGGCCAAACCTATTTCGAGTTCGCCTCGCTGCCCTTTTCTCCCGGTCGCACGCTGAAGGGCACGATTCACTTGCGCTTCGACACCGATGCCCAACATGGCATCGACCTGAGTCTTTCCTGCGTGCGCCAAGTCATCACGGGCGCGGGGAAAAATCGTTCCACCCTCGAGAGCGTTCTCTGGCAAGCTGACAAGAATGTGCCGCAGGCATCGCTGGCCCCCGGATCCATGGGTGATGCTGTGATCCCGGTGGAATTCAGTATCCCGAGCGACGCCTACGAGTCGAATCACGACGATCCGAACGATCAGGTGCTCTGGCTCTTGCACGCCCAGGCCGACGTCCCCGGAGTGAATTATTCCGATGATTTCGAGGTCCCGGTTTTCCGTCTGGCGCCATCGTCGGCCTCAGCCTCAGCTTTAGCCGAAGCGCCGACGCCAATTTCCCGGAGCGACCCGCAGGGCGCAACCGCACCCCCTGCCTTCCAATCCGATGCCTCCGACGTGGCCGCTCCCCAGAATCCGAAAGTTGTAGTCTCGGCCGGAATGGACGGCAGCACCGAATTCTATTTCCCGGCGTTTCGCAGCCCTTCCCAGGTCCTGGTTTTGATCTTCTTCACTGTCGTGTGGACGGCCATTGTCTATTTCCTCGCACATTCCAAAGCTCCATTGTTCTTCACCGTAGTGTTCGGGCTGTTTGAGCTCCTTCTGATCTACGGACTTATTCATTCGACGCTGGTCTCATTCCGCATCCAGGCAGGCAACGGCAGGATTGTCCGCCGTCGGGCTCTGCTCGGCATCGGAGGGGCTCGTGAATTTCCCTTCTCCGACATTGCTCAGATATTGCCCGTCACCAAGGCGCAACAACCAGGCACACCAGCTTCTTACTCTCTTCGCTTGCAGATGAGGAATGGAGAGAAGGCGACGCTCGTCGACATGATCGATAACCGTCAGGAGGCGCGCTGGGTCGCCGCACAACTGGAGAAGCTCGCCGGCCTTAAACTTGACACACACGTCGCTGTCGACACTGTTCTCGGCGGCTACGGTCCGCCGCCGCAACGTGGACAAACGCCATCAAGATCTCTCCCAGCTATTCGCCGCAATAATCCGGCCGCGATCGCGGTGGGGGTCGCGTTCTTCCTCGCCTGGACGGGTTTCGTCGGCTACCGTTTTCTCTCGCGGGATTATGGCAAGCCCACCCGTGTATCGAGGGGCCCGGCACCGGCTAAATCTTCCCCGCACCAGGTGGCTCACTCACCGCTCACAGACACCGATCTGCAACATCTGGATCTGCAACATCTGCAAACGCTCCCCCAACAGGCGCAGGCAGAGGAATTGCTGGACCGGGCAATTCATCACGATACCCGCGCACTCGACTTGTTCGAGCAGAACATTGGCGTCTGGCACGATCTCCAGCGCACCGCACACATGAACGACTTGGAGAGGCGCGCTCAGTTCTCCACCGACCTGCGCGTTCGCTACGCCAACGCAGATCTCAACCTGGCAATCAACGGAGTGCCGAAAACTGACGCCTCGGCGGACGCCCTCATCGCCCAGGCACAAGCCGACCCCGCGCATCGCGCCTACAGCGTGTACTCCATGGGTATGCTGGCCGGCCGCGGCGTGGGCTACGATCGCATTTATCCCGTCCTGGTGGACTACGCCAAAAATGACCCCAACCCGCAGGTGCGCCAGTGGGCCGTCGAAGGCATGCGCTACCTCGGCACCGATGAAGCTCTGGACCAGCTCTTCGATTCCTTTACGCACGACCCATCGGACGCGGTTCGCGATCGCGCGGGCTGCAACGTCTCCGACTGCGGCAACTTCATGCGCAAACAGCGTATGCGAATGGCGCCCAGACTTATCGAGTTGGCCGCCGATCCCCAAACCACCCCCAAAATGCGCAACTGGGCCTTCGTCGCGTTGCATGAGATCACCGACCAAACGCTGCCCGGCGATGCGTCGGCCTGGCAAAACTGGTATGCGCAACACGGAACGGAAAAGATGGCCGAGTTCGAACAGTTGGATTGGTGGAAGGTCCGCGGTGACCAGTAGCAGCTGTCGCTGACGCTTGACGATCCTTCCCCAGTGACAAACAAACCAGAAATTATTCCGGGCCAGAAGTCCTATTAAAGGGGATGTCAAGTAAAAAACACTTTTCCCTGCCGGAACGCCAGAAATATTTTCCGGCATCCAGCCCCCGCCACACTGCTGACACCTCGTCTTTAGCTGCTTGACCGTTGAGCCCTGTCGCGGAGCGGCCCTGTAAGCCGCGGAGCGACGGGGCCCCCGTGTTTCTTCCCTCCTGTGGGGGTTTCATGTTCGTCATGACGGCGCCGTTCGGTTCTCTGAAACTCACAAGCTAACCTGGTTGCACAGTTGCCAACCATGGTCCTATCTGAGACTCGTGGCCTACAGCTTTGTTGGGTCATGCGAGGGGGCATAGGGTCGGCTTGGAGACTTGGTGCCGAAGCACACAAATCGCCTAACTTCTGGCTAGATACTCTCCCTCGACCCGAGCGTCTCAAGAAGAAACCCGACTGCCACCGCCAAGGATGATCCCCAAGGGATGGAACGGGCTCTTGGTCCGAGACGCTCAAGCTGCTTGCGGTTTCAGTTGTTTAGCGTCGAAATGTGCTCCCTTCTTCCATAGGATTAGAGTGATCGCCGCAATCTTTCGCGCCAAGGTGAGGCGAGCCATCGCTGGCTTCATACCTTTCGTGAGCAAGCCTTGGTAGAAATCGTGGAACGCTCCTTCGCGGCTGCTGGCCATACTCGCCGCACTCTTGAAGATGGTTTTCATATCGTGATTATGATTTTGATTGAGCCCACGCAGTTGCTGGGGTTTCTTGGAACGTTGCAGCTGTCCGGCCACGTAACGGTATTGCGCGCTGTCGCGCGTCTCAATCGCGAGACCGCTATAGGTCCATAGTTGCCGCTTGGTGCGAAAACGATGAGGGGTTTGGATCAGCGCGATTAGCAGCGCGGCTCGGATCGGGCCGATCGAAGGAACCTGGCGCAGTAATTTGGTCGCGCTCTGTTTCCGGCTTTCCGCCAATAGATCCTTCCGCACCGCTTGGCGCAACTCTCGCAGAGCATCGAGCTGTTGGTAGAAAAACTCAGCCCGCCGGCGGACGCCCGCTTCTCCAATCTTGTTCAACCACTCTGTGCGATGACGCAGGGCGTAGACTTGCTGCCCCACACACAAAATTCCCCAACTGCGATACAGAGCCTTCACTCGATTCATTACCCGAGTGAGATCTTTGCTGATCGTCAGATAACTGCGGGCCAGCTCCTTCAATGTTCGTAGGCCGTTCTCGCCATGGTAGACCGAGCGCAGATATCCCCCACGCAGCAGATCGGCGAGCTTGCGCGCGTCAATCTTGTCGCTCTTGTTACCCTCCTTCATCAGCGCGTTTTTCCGTGGGTCGCACACGACTAGCTCCGTGACGTGTGGTTTCAGTAGGTCATACAGCCAAGCCGCCCAGGTCCCCTCTTCCAAGGTCACATGCAAGTCACCGTGTATTCCCTGGATACACTGCAGGATGGTGCTCGCTTTGGTTTCGATGATCGACTCCATCACTACCTTTCCCTCGCCGTTCATCACCGCAATCGAAATCGTTTCTTTGTGAACGTCCATGCCGATATACTTAATGTTCATCAGGGTGCTCCTTTCGGTAGAGTTTTGCTTCACACCCAAAACCTACCTCAAAGGGGCACCCTTTTATAATGCGTCGTCTTCGAGGAGATCGCCATTGATCTCCCAAGCCCGTTTCTGGATAACTTCAGTTGGTCGACTATCCAGGGGCAAGCCCGTGGCTAACCTGGCGAATTGCCTTGTGATCGCACTCCGTTGCGATCTCGCAGTGCCTCTACGGGTGGGAAAATTCGTTGTGGCGAGGTCCGCAGAAGCGTTATGATGCGCCTACCAGAAGTCCAAATCGAAGATCCCAGATTAAACATCCGGGAACCGTCAATCAATTGAGGGGTGTTGATGCGTAGGTCCTGTCTGCTCGTCGTCTTGGCTTTTTCCCTGTTCACAATTCCCACCATTGCTCAGAGCGCAGATGCAAGAACAGTTCACACCTACTACGTAGCCGCTGACGAGGTGGACTGGAACTACACCCCTCTCGGCATTGATCAGATGATGGGCATGCCCTTCATGGACTATGCCAAGCTGTTCACCGAGCGCGGACCGCACCGCATCGGCAGCACTTACCGCAAGGCCATCTACCGCGAATACACCGACGAGACTTTCACCACGCTTAAGCCGCGTCCCGCCGAGTGGGAGCACACCGGATTTCTCGGCCCGGTACTGCGCGCCGAAGTTGGCGACACCATCAAGGTCGTTTTCAAGAACAACGCCACCCATCCGTTCGCCATGCACCCGCACGGCGTCTTCTATGCCAAGGACTCGCCGGGCAAGACCCACACCTACATCTGGGAGGTCCCGGAACGCGCCGGCCCCGGCCCCAACGACCCCAGTTCGATTGTGTGGCTCTATCACTCGCACGCCGATGAGCAGAAAGACGTTGAGAGCGGACTTGTCGGGGTCATGCTCATCAGCCGTAAGGGCGCTGCCGGTCCAACCGGTCGCCCCAAAGACGTTGACCGTGAATTTATCAGCCTGTTCATGATCGTTGACGAGAACGCCAGTTGGTATCTGCAGCACAACATCGATACCTACACCAGCGATCCGAAAGGCACCAATAAACTGGAAACCGATGTCAGCGATGGCAAAGGCAACTTCAACTTCTTCGGTGCGGGATTTACGGGAGTGAATTTCCGCTCAACCATTAACGGCTACATGTTTGCCAACGGGCCGTTGATGACGATGAAGAAGGGCGAACGCGTGCGCTGGTACGTAGTCACCCTCGGAGAGGGAGTGAACCTGCACACTCCTCACTGGCACGGCAACGTCGTGCTGGACGGCGGCAAGCGGACCGACGTGATCTTTATCGGCCCCGCCCAGATGGAGACCGTGGACATGGTTCCCGACGATCCCGGCACCTGGATGTACCACTGCCACTTCGACGAGCACATGCAGGCCGGCATGATGGCGCTGTATAAGGTCGAGCCGTGATTGCCTTCGCCCGGTCGACACCCAGCAAGAGGTTCTGAACACATGCAGATCGACTACGGCCTCTATGTCCCCTCCGAAGCTGAAGCAATGGCAAAACTTCTGGGGGAAACGTTCAGCCGTTACGATCCACCCGCCGTCGCAGTCGGCCTGACCGCTTCTGAATTCGAGGCGTTCGTGCGGTTGTTATGCCCAAAGGTGGCCGCCGAGAATCTGACAATCGTGGCGCGGTTGGCCGGTACGGGTGATCTGGCCGGCGCGCTTTTGACGGAGGACTCGGCATCACCGCTGCCTGACGGGATGGATCGGCTGAGCGCGAAGTTCGATCCGATCTTCGATATCCTGGGCCAACTGGATACGGAGTACAGGGGAGGCCAGGCGGTGCGTTCCGGCGATTCGCTCCACCTGTTCCTCCTCGGGGTCTCCAATCGCGTCGCCGGACGTGGAGTCGCGCAGCAACTCGTCACGGCTTGCCTGGAGCACGGGACGCGCAGAGGTTATCGGGTGGCCGTCACCGAAGCGACGAACAAGGTGTCGCAGCACATCTTCCGCAAACAGGGCTTCGTCGAGCGCGTGCAACGGTCATACGAGGTTCATCGCTTCGATGGGCGGAAGTTTTTTGCGTCGATCGCGGAGCACGGGGGCCCGATACTGATGGATAAATTGCTCGCCGCTTGATGTGTCGTGCAACTGCTCCAGTTGGCTTGCGAGCTGCGAGAATCTCGATGGACCTTGCCCCCACGGGGATCGACCGCTTGCTGCGTTGACTCTTCGGCTCATCGAAACCCACCGCCAGGACAAAAAGGGGACACTCACAATTAGGATTGGCCGGGTACCACCGCGAGGCGGCATGCTGGATTCCCCCTATGCAGTAAGGCAGAATCGCGTTACTGTTTCGCGTCGCTTACGTCGTGGACGAGCCTCTCCATGCTGTTCTGTTCGATACCGATCAGGCCTGTATGCGGGCTGTCAAGGTCGGCGATTAATGCCATCACCACGGCTACAACCAGCGGCGTCATTACAAGAGAGAACCAGAACTTCCGATGCAAGCTGAATCCGGTCGCGAAACTTTGGAAGACCGCGACAATGAATATGATCAGCCACACCGCTACGGGAACTCGGTTTTCAAAGGCAGCCAGTCGTTGCTCCGCAATCTCAATCATGTTACTAAGAGACTTTTGATATATCGCGACAACCCTGGTCTCGTTCTCCTGCCCAAGGGCAACAATCTGTTGCCAGAGTTGCCGCTGAAGAGTCTTCGTCCGTTGCGTCTCACGATCCAGCGCCGGGCGATCCAGAAGTGTTTGTTTGGCAAAATCGCGGCGCACGAACGCATACTGGCGAAGCAGTTCCAGGGCTTGGCCCCGCTGTGCTTCCGGCAACATTTCCGCTCGCAACATGGTCGTCCCGATGGCGTTCGCTTCGTCGACGACCAACTGGCCTCTCTGGTCGAACAGCGGCAGTACCATGGCCACCGTAAATCCCAGCAGCAGGCCTAACAGAATGAACAGTCCGTCGCGTAACGCGATGATGTGCTCGTGATGGTGGCTGTCTTCATTGATGCGCGTGGACAACGCTAGCCGGTAGCCGAGCACCGCTGCCGTGAACAGTGCGATGCATACGGTCACGAACAGAAGCCACGGCTTGTCGAGGAGAAACCTCACACCCATATCAGCCTACTCGTCCTCTGTTCAGGGTCCTTGCAAGAAAACCACCACTGCTTGGCACCATACCCGCCTTAACACTTTGCTACGGTTTTTGCGGTGGTTGAGTTTTTGGTTGTGGTTCGGGTTTCGCTTCCGAAGCCGGCCTCTTCTGCGACTGGGAGGCCGGCTTATTTCCGGAAGGTCGATTCGGCGATGTCGGTTTTCCTTGGCCCGGCGCTGTTGGTTGGCTCGGCCTTTGCCGGTCCGGATTTCCAGGTTTGCCCGGTTGCCCTGGTGTTTGGTTCGGCGGTGCCGGCTTCGCTTGGCCCGGCGCTGTTGGTTGGCTCGGCCTTTGCCGGTCCGGATTTCCAGGTTTGCCCGGTTGCCCTGGTGTTTGGTTCGGCGGTGCCGGCTTCGTTCCGTCGGGTGCTGTTGGTCGGCTTGGCCTTTGCCGGTCCGGATTTCCAGGTTTGCCCGGTTGCCCTGGTGTTTGGTTCGGCGGTGCCGGCTTCGTTTGGTCGGGCGTTGTCGGTCGGCTTGGCCGATTCGGGGTTTCAGGCTTGCTCGGCCGCCCTGGTGACTGGTCCGGCGGTGCCGGTTTCGTCGGGCTGGGCCTTACTGGTCGGTTTGGTGCACCGGGCTTGGGTGGCGGTGGTGCTGGGCGGTGGCCGTCTGGACGATTTCCAGGACGGCTGGGCCCCGGCCGGTTCCCGGGACGATTCGGAGGCCTATAGTGCGGGGGACGATAGCCCCAATTACCACGGTAGCCTGGACGGTTGGCCCACACAATCGGTCGCGGACGATACACGACGTGCGGCGGACGATAAGGATTCGACCAACCGCTCCAGTAGCCGTGGTTGTAATAGGCGCGGCGCGATCCCCAGTTCCATCCCCATCCACCCCATCCCCAAGGCTGGTTCTCAACCAGCAGCGCCCCAATCCCAATCCCCACTCCGAAACTGATCAGCGATGTCGCGACGATTGCGCTGGAGGCAGGTCGAACGTAAACGACTGTGGGATCATACTGCGGCACATAGACAACCTGCGGGTTCGCCGGCTGGATGACATACACTGTCTGACCCGCCGGCTGTTGCACTTCTACCTGCTGTTGCGCATTGCTGCGAAGCGCACCGGAGGCATAAGCCTGAGCCCGCAACCGCTGAATCGACTCAGTAACTGCTCCCTGATCAGACGAAAATGCCTGCCCGATGGCGGCGTAATCATCGATATTGTGCGCCATCATGTCCAGCACGTCCGGGAAATTTACCAGCGCAATAAATGCAGGATCGAACCCCTGCTTCTGCGCTGCATCGGTCAGCGCTGCGCCCGTCAACCCGGAGTTCTGCTGCAACCAGGCATTAACATCCAGAATCTCCTGCGGATTCGTCGATGCGGTGGTGATCTGAGAGAGCAGAGAATCAGGATAAAGAGCAACCGGGGCGAGCAACTGGTCCAACTGTTCGGGTGTGGCAGACGTGGCCTGCGCAGAGAGAACGGGGCCGAATTCCTGCGAAACCACCAGCGTGATTAATAGCAGCACCGTTGTAAAAGTAGGTTTCTGTCGCATAAATCCCTCGCCCGCTAGTTGTTGGACTTATTCGTTGGAGATTTTCTATTAAGTTCAGCGAGCAACAATTTCGCAGACGCAGGCGCCGCTACCGCGCCCTTGAACACAATGTCTTGCGCGCTCAGTTCTTTCCCATATAAGCTTTTGTTGGCGTCATTGTCGGCGCGAAGGGTTGAGCCAGCCAGAGAAATTCCTGCAAATAGTCCCCGAGCACGAGAATATGAAAGGATCTCGGCTCGCATCGTTACGTCGGTTTCGGCAGACGCGTTCCGTCCGACTGGACCTGCCGCAGCGGACACGTCACCCCCCAGCTTGACCTTGCTGTTGAGGATGCTCTTGGCCGATCGAGGACTCATCAGCAGCAGTACAAAGTCGGTCGCCTGCCCGCCCAACTGCAAACCAAAGCTGCCACCTTCGAGCGCCATCATGGTCGGCGCACCCCAAGGACCCTTGAAATCCTCGCCGCCTCGGCAGGTCATGACACCTCGGCCGTAACTTCCGCCAATTCCGATGGCAAATTTCAGCACGGAAGGCAAAACGACAACACAGTCCGCTTTGTCGATTACACTTTGCGGAATGTCGTCGGGAATATTCAAAATTTCCTTCATCACAGTTCCAGCATTTGCAACGCGCTCCTGTTCCTTCTTTTGCCCAAAGGCGGACAAACTCATCATCGCAAGCAGAACTACTCCAACCCAAACTGTTTTCATATTCTCTCCTAGACAAGGTGGCTTGAAAAATCCGCAAACTGGAATTTGACTCTCGCATAATAAATGCTGTCAACTCGGATTTTTCTTGCCCCAGCTTTAACCGCGTTGGTGGATATGGATAAGTGAGCGTTTTCATCGTGGGTTCAGGCCATTGTTTTGCTGCCTCACTGGGAATCATTGCGAGGTAAGACCCAATTATCTTTCTGTCTGCCGCTCGAAATAAAGGGCAATGCCCAACGCAAGGATCAGGGCCGCGACCCCGAACAAGGTCAAGCCGGGCATGGTGCTGGGTTCTTCGATGATGGCCTTCCGCGCGAGGGCGATGAGCGCAACTTCCAGAACAACGCGCACATGAATGACGTCTTTCTTTAAGTACGCTTTCAGCGTCTCCAACAGTTCGACTCCGATCAGCACCAGCAGGAAGTATCCGAAGATTTCGAGCAGACCCTGCACAGGAATGAGAAACCGGGGTGGCTTCCAGATTTCTCCACCGATCAGCACCGCCAGGTGCGCTGTGGAAAGCACCACGACCACGAGGAGCATTCCAGCAAGCACCACGACGGTAGACTTCTGGATTTTCGCGAGCAGCGTGTCCAACACAATCTCCTCCGCGCCGGTGCTCCGGCCTTTTTCGCAGTTAGGTTCAATGACAAGATCCGTTGCTGTCGGAATGAGGTCGAGTTTTTGTGCCCAGTATCGCAGGAGAGTCTACACCAACGGGACTGCTTCCGCTGGATTGCGGGGACAGAGGAACTGGTCCGAGGTTCGGATCCTCTCTATTCGACCAATCTCAGAGCATCTTCCTGCCTTTAGAATCATCCAAGAGAGCTTATGCAGACTCGACATCTAGGCAACTCCGATTTGACGATCACTCCCATCGGTATTGGCGCATGGGCGATGGGAGGCGGCGACTGGGCTTTCTCCTGGGGACGCCAGCAGGACGATGACTCGATTGCGGCGATTCACGCGGCGCTCGATGCGGGCGTCAACTGGATCGATACTGCGGCCGTGTACGGACTGGGGCACTCGGAAGAGGTCGTCGGCAAAGCGATCGCGGGACGCGCACAGCGTCCTTACGTCTTTACCAAGTGCAGCCTGGTGTGGAACGACCAGGGCGAGATCGGGCACAGCCTGAGAGCCGCCTCCGTGCGCCGCGAACTGGAAGCAAGCTTACGGCGGCTGCGGGTGGATGCAATCGATCTCTACCAGATCCACTGGCCCGATCCAGAGCCCGACATCGAAGAAGGTTGGCAGACGCTGGCCCAAATCCAAAAAGAAGGCAAGGTTCGTTACATTGGCGTATCGAACTTCAACGTGGCCCAGATGAAGCGGGTCGCCAGGATCGCTCCCATCGCCTCGCTGCAGCCGAACTACAACATCGTGACCCGCGACATCGAGAAGGACGTTCTGCCGTTTTGCCGTGAGCAGCACATCGGCGTCATCGTCTACTCCCCGATGAAGTCGGGACTGTTGACCGGCAAAATGACACGCGAGCGCATCGCGTCGTTGCCGTCAGACGACTTCCGCCCGAGAACCCCCAGCTTTCAGGAGCCGCTGCTGAGTCGCAATCTTGGGGTGGTGGAGGTGCTGCGCGGAATCGGTAAGCGTCACGGCCGCACGCCGGGCGAGATCGCAATTGCCTGGACGCTGCGTGATCCGGTCGTCACCGGAGCGATTGTGGGTATGCGTTCCGCCGAGCAGGCAAAGCAGATCGTGCGCTCGGCAGAATTCCGTCTGAGTTCCGATGAGATTCTCGAAATCGAGAAGTATCTCAAGGCGAATCCGGTTGCCGCATGAGGTGGAACGCTCGCGTCGAAGACGTCACGATTGGTCTGAAGGCCAGCGTGACACATATCAGGTATACTCGTCGGCCATGAAATCAGGGACCAAGTCTCGCCTGCATTTTGCTGCGCTGCTTTGCGCGCTCGTAGCCTCACTCCACTGCGTTCCCCTCTTAGCGCTCGATCAGGATCCGGCGCCGTCTCGCGCCGCAGCCGTGCTCGATTCCATGCCGCACGCGAAAAAGATCGATCAGCTTGCACTCTCTCCCGATGGAACTCAGGTTGCCTACATCGTCGATGGACAGCTTACGGTGACACCGGTACGCGGCGGCCCTCTCCAAGCGATCTCCGTGGAAGGCAAGCTTCCGTTGCGCGAGGTCACATGGTCAGCGGACAGCAAGCATCTCGCATTCCTCGCTGACTTGCCGGGCGACGTTCCCGTAGCTCAAGTCTGGACTGCGGCAATCGACGGTAGTGCTCCGGCCAGGCGGGCAGAATTAAAAGGTTATGCCCAGACGCCTCGTTTTTCTCCCGACGGAAGGAACTTGGCGATCCTCTTCACTAAGGGCCTCCCGCGCGTGGCTGGTCCACTGGAGCCGATGACCCCGCTCGCCGGGGTGATTGACGACCAGATCTACGAGCAGCGCCTCGCTACCATCAACCTGAGCACCAACCACCTGGCGCAGGTCACGCCTGCCGACGTGTACATCTATGAATACGACTGGATTCCCGACGGAAAGGCGTGGGCAGCCACGGCGGCGCACGGCTCCGGCGATGCCAATTGGTGGGTCGCGCGGCTCTATCTCATCAACGCGCAAAGCGGCGAGATGCACGAGATCTACGCGCCCAAGTGGCAGATGGAAGACCCACACGTCTCACCGGACGGAAAGAATGTAGCCATCATCGAGGGCCTTATGAGCGACGCCGGCGTCACGGGCGGCGACATCGTCATCGTTCCAATTAACGGCCCCATCAACGGCGGCGTGGCGCGGAATATCTCTCCTAACCTCAAGGCATCTCCTTCATCCCTCGCGTGGACATCTCCCGACCGCATCCTTTTCGCCGCTAACGTCGATGGGAATTCCGGTTTCGGCAGCGTGAGCGCCACCGGAGGCGAGCCGCAGACACTTTGGACAGGCGAAGAATTGGCAACAGTGGACGCGTGGCAACCTGGCGCCTCTGCCTCCCGCGACGGAACGGTGACCGCGGTTATGCGACAATCAGCCAAAACTCCCCGCGAAGTCTGGGCGGGTCCTATTGGCAACTGGAAGCAGATCACCCACCTGAACAGCGGCATCCAGCCCGCGTGGGGCGCAATGCGTAATATTCACTGGCAGAACGGAAGCACGCGGGTCGAAGGCTGGCTTACGCTTCCCAAGGACTTCGTGCCCGGCAAAAAATATCCCCTCGTAGTCAGCGTGCACGGCGGACCGTCCTCGGCGTGCGTGTCCCACTGGGATGAGGGTCTCACCGGAGCCGCATCGGCAATGGGCTACTTCGTTCTCTGTCCAAACCCGCGCGGCAGCTACGGACAAGGGGAGGCGTTCACGCAAGCTAACATCAAGGATTTCGGCGGCGGAGACTATCGCGACATCATGGCAGGCATCGATGCTGTTTCCAAGGAGTACCCGATCGACCCCAAGCGCATCGGCCTGCGCGGGCACAGCTATGGCGGATACATGACCATGTGGGCCGAGACCCAGACCGAGCGGTTTGCCGCAGCAGTGGCGGGCGCCGGACTCTCCGACTGGCTCAGCTACTACGGCCTGAACGATATCGACGAGTGGATGATCCCGTTTTTCGGCGCGTCCGTCTACGACGACCCCGCGGTGTACGCCAAGTGCGACCCTATGCACTTCGTCAAAGCAGTCAAGACGCCTACCCTCATCCTGGTAGGTGATCGCGATGGTGAAGTTCCGATGGAACAGTCGGTGGAATGGTGGCACGCGCTCAAAACCATGCAGGTGCCCACCAGGCTGGTTGTCTACCCGGACGAAGGACACATATTCGTAAAGCCTGCCGACTCCCGCGACTACAACTTGCGCACTCTGGAGTGGTTCGACGAGTGGTTCACGAAAGCGTCAGCGGATTAAAGGGCTACTCGCTCGTCCTGCGACCCGAGCCCACCGCTGGAAAGAAGTTCAGTGGCGGCGCGCTGGCCGCTCGCGATGGCGCCGTGCAACGTCCCGTTGTTTCCGCCGCAATCCGTCGCTTCTCCGGCAAAGAACAGAGTATTTCCAACCGGTGCACCTAGTCTGCGCGCAGCATCCTCACCGCCAACAAGAGGGTAACTGTAGGCGCCTCGGCAGTAGAGATCGGACTGCCAGTCGTGTACAAAAGACTCTTGCAGCAAGTTTCGCAAGGTTTCCAGAGGCACTCCAAAGACGTGGCGCAAGACCTCCAATCCACGCTCCACGATGGTTGCATTTCCGCGCCCGGAGAGTTTCTCAGCACGGGTTCCGCCGGACCAACCAGTCAGCATGGCGGTCTTCACAGACACAGACGACCACCACGTCGGAAACAACTCTTCTGGAGCTGACAAAAAACTCATGTCCGGCATAGGCGTTGGCACCTGTTTGGGGTCTGTCCAGAAGCAATGCCGGAAACACAAGACGAGTCGGATCGCGCTGCCCATCTCCAACTGCTTGAGTGCATCGGCCTTTTCGGTCAGCTCTGGCCGAAAGCTGACGGCGCCGCCCGTTCCAGGTGGTGCCTGCAGAACCCCAAGAGGCAGAGTGATAACGGCAGCGTCAGCACGAATACTGGCGTGCTGCTGTTGTTCGGGCGATCGTTCGGGCGATTGGGCCGTCACCTCCACCGTGCCTGGCTTCCAGGCAATCTCGGTAACCACCGTGTTCAGCCGCACCGTGAGGAGGTCCGGTTTACTGGCGGCCACAAGCGCCCGAACCAGACCCTCGCATCCCTTGGGAAAGCGGAAGCCTCGGTGTCCTTCGAGTTCCTGTTCGCTCCGATGCCATCGCGCGAGCGCATGAGCGCTGATCCGGCTTGTGTCACATGCGTGGAAGCTCTCAACATATGCGGCCGCTTCGATCCTCGTGGGCCGAGGAAGATCGCCACAGGCGTGTTCAAGAAACTCCCGGAATGATTGATCCGGTCGAGACTCATCAATCCTGCTGAAGATTTTGTCGATCAGATCCCAGGAGCCACTCGCGGGCGCCAGCCTTGCTTGCTCCAGACGCCATCGGTTTCCAGTCAGTTCGTGAGTCTGCAGCTTAGCCCGCTCCACGATCTGCCACACCTCCCGAGGCAGACCATGGATAAATTCCGCCCCGAGTTCGACCGGCGCGTTTATCAGGGACGGGTGCGCGGTCCAGATGCGGCCGCCGATACGGTTCCGCGCTTCGAGAATCCTTACCCGGAGACCTGCCTGGCAGAGCGCCTGCGCGCATGCGAGTCCTGCAACTCCAGCTCCGATCACCACAACCTCAGTAATCCGCTTGGACAATGCCTTCTCCGCAATCTAAGCCGGGATTTCCTTCTCTATCTCGAAAACGGCACTATAGTACACCGTTCTCGCAGGTTCATCTGATGTGGAGTTCCTTAGGCCCAATCTCTAGCGCCCGTTCACCATTCTCCGGTGGTCAGGTAATCGTGAATCGACTTGGCTGCCCGCCGTCCCGCCCCCATCGCCAGAATTACAGTGGCACCTCCAGTAACGATGTCACCTCCGGCAAACACACCCTTCCTCGAAGTACGCTGAGTATCCGAATTGGCCTGGATGTACCCCCGCTTGTCCGTGCCCAAGCCAGGAGTCGTGCTCTGGACAATCGGGTTAGCGGTGGTGCCAACCGCGATTACAGCCACCGACAGAGGAATTTCAAACTCCGACCCGGCTATCGGCACCGGCCGCCTCCGTCCTGAAGCGTCCGGTTCTCCCAGTTCCATGCGCTGGCAGCGGACTGCCCCCAGCCAGCCCTCACCATCAGGCTTAAATTCGATCGGGTTGGTCAGCATCTGAAACTCAATCCCTTCCTCACGCGCATGCTTCACTTCCTCCGCCCGCGCCGGCATCTCCGCTTCGCTGCGGCGGTAAAGCACATACGCTTTGCGCGCTCCCAGGCGCAAGGCTGACCGAATGGCATCAAGCGCAGTGTTCCCGCCGCCGATTACGGCTACATTTTTTCCGTGCAGGTCGAGCATCGGCTCGTCGTAAACCGGGAACTTGTAAGCCTTCATCAAGTTGATGCGGGTCAGAAATTCGTTCGCCGAATAGACGCCGTTCAGGTGCTCGCCTGGGATGTTCATGAAGACCGGCAACCCGGCACCCGTCCCGATAAATACCGCGTCGTAACCTTCTTCCTCCAGTAGTTCATTGATGGAGACGGTCCTTCCCACGACCACATCGGTCTCGAACTCGACCCCCATGGCACGCATATAGTCCAGTTGTTCGTGGATGATCTGCTTGGGCAGGCGAAACTCAGGGATGCCATACACCAGCACGCCGCCGAGTTCATGCAGCGCCTCGAACACGCGAACCTTGTGCCCTTTCTGCACAAGATCGCCGGCCACCGTTAGCCCGGAGGGACCACTGCCGACGACCGCAACCTTCTTCCCGGTCGGAGGAGCATTCGGCGCGGGGCTAACACCCATGCGCTTCTCATAATCCGCCACGAATCGCTCCAGGTAGCCGATCCCGAGCGGCTTGACTTTCTTCCCCATCAGGCAGCCGCCCTCGCAGTGATCTTCCTGCGGACAGACGCGGCCGGTGATCGCCGGCAGAACGTTGTCTTCCCGGATCTTGGCGGCGGCGCCCAGAAAATCGCCCGCCACGATCATTTGCACGAATTCATGGACCTTGACGCCGACGGGACAGTCCTTCGTACACGCCGGCTTGGCGCACTCGATACAGCGCAGGGCTTCCTGCCGGGCAAGTTCCTCGCTATAGCCGAGATTCACTTCGGTGAACTCGGTGGCGCGAACTTCTGGCGCCTGCTCCGGCATGTTCTGCCGAGGCAACTTCATGCGCTCCTTGAGCGGCACCGGATTCAGTGATGGCTTGGGAGGAACGGTCATTGGGTGACTCCTTTCGCGGCACAGATGCCCTTCCCTTCGGCGTCCGTGTTCTTGAGATGCGACTCCAGTGCACGCCGATATTCGGCCAGGGATTGTTGCTCTTGACTGCGGTACGCCCCATTGCGCTGCACCAGCACGGCGAAGTCCACCTGGTGCGCATCGAACTCGGGTCCATCCACACAGGCGAACTTGCTCTTACCCTCCGCCAGCACGCGGCAGCCGCCGCACATGCCGGTGCCGTCAATCATAATAGGATTGAGGCTCACCAGAGTGCGAATGTGCTCGCTGCGCGTCATGTCGGCTACGGCCCTCATCATGGGAATGGGACCGATTGCCAGCACCAGGTTGATAGGCACGCCGTTCTGAATCAATTGGCGCAGCTTGTCGGTGACAAACCCTTTATCCGCATAGCTCCCGTCGTCGGTCGTGATCATCAGCACATCGCTGACCTCACGCATCTCACGCTCCAGGATGACCAGTTCCTTGTTACGTGCTCCCACAATCGAAATGACCTTGTTCCCGGCCTGCTTCAAAGCCGCCGCCGTGGGATATGCCATGGCAGTCCCCACGCCTCCGCCCATCACGACCACCGTGCCGAACTTTTCTATCTCCGATGGCTTCCCCAGAGGTCCGACCACGTCCATAATGTGGTCTCCCGCGCCCAGAGAATTGAGCAGGTTGGTGGTCTTGCCTAACGACTGCACGACGATGTTGATGGTTCCCTTCTGCGGATCGGAGTTCTCGATGGTGAGCGGGATGCGCTCGCCTTCCTCATGAATGCGCACTATGACGAACTGGCCGGGTCTCTGCTTGCGCGCAATGCGCGGCGCCTCAATGACGAACCGCTTGATACCCGGGGCTAGGAATTCGGCGTGAAGAATATTGAACACGAGCACCTCAACAATTTGGTTTTAACAACAGACTTGACAACGGGTCTTTCAAATCACCTTCCGGATGCGCTCGAAGGCCCAATCAATCTCCTCCCGCTGGATGATCAGCGGCGGCGCGATCCGAATTACACGATCGTGGGTTTCTTTGCACAGGATTCCTTCTTCCTTCAACGCTTCGCAGTACGCCCGGGCCGGACTGTGAAGTTCGATTCCGATCCACAGCCCCTTGCCGCGGACTTCCTTCAGATCGGGGCTGCGAAGCGTCTGCAGCAACCCGAGGAAGTAAGGGCCCAGTTCAGCGGAGCGTTCGACCAGCTTCTCCTGCATCAGCACCCGCAGCGCGGCGCGCGCCACGGCGCAACCCAGCGGACTGCCGCCGAATGTGCTGCCGTGGTCTCCGGGCTCGAAGATGCGCATGATTTCCCGTGAGGAGAGCACGGCGGAGACCGGGTAGAAGCCGCCCGAAAGCGCCTTGCCCACAATCACCACATCCGGCCTGATGCCTTCGTGCTCGTAAGCGAAAAGCTTGCCCGTGCGGCCAAGGCCGGACTGAATCTCGTCCGCGATCAGAAGAACGCGGTTCTGGCGGCAAACATCGGCGGCCTGCGTCAGGAATCCGGCTGGAGGAATGATGATCCCAGCCTCGCCTTGAATGGGTTCGACGAGGAAGGCGCAAGTGTTCGGCGTGATGGCATCCTCCAGAGCTTGCGCGTCTCCAAAGGGAATCACCTTGAATCCGGGAGTAAACGGCCCGAAGCCGTCGCGATATTGAGCGTCCGTCGAGAAACTTACTTCCGTGATCGTTCGCCCGTGGAAATTATTGGCGCAGACGATGACCTCTGCTTTGTCTTCGGGAATCCCTTTGATCTTGTATCCCCACTTGCGCGCGGTTTTGATGGCGGTTTCCACCGCTTCCGATCCGCTGTTCATGGGCAGCGCCATGTCATAACCGGTCAGCTCGTGAAGTTCTTTGTAAAAAAGCGGGAGTTGGTCATTGCGGAAAGCCCGCGAAGTCAGCGTCACCTTACGCGCCTGCTCGATCAGCGCCTGAAGAATCTTGGGATGGCAGTGCCCCTGATTGACGGCCGAATATGCCGCCAGGCAGTCAAGATAGCGCTTGCCTTCGACGTCGTAGACCCACACACCCTCCGCCCTCTCGATCACGACATCAAGCGGATGGTAGTTGTGGGCGCCATACTGGTTCTCCAGTTCAATAAAATCGCGCGTACGCAGATGTTCTTCCGTCATGAGTCCGTCATGCATAAATGTGTCCTTACCCTTAGTCCTTATCCAACAGCATGGTTAGCAGCGCCATGCGTACGTACAGTCCATTCACCGCCTGGCGGAAATACAGCGCCCGGGGGTCTTCATCCACTGACTTGTCGAGTTCCACGGTTCGCGGCAAAGGGTGCAGGATGAGCGCGTCCGGCTTCATCTTCCGCAAGACCGCCGAGTTGATCGCGTACTGTTGCGGGCTTCTCAGACCGGTCACGCGCTCAGGACGGATGCGGGTTTGATAGACCACATCCACTTCTCCAATGATCCGGTCGATGTCCGGCTCGAGTTCGTAACGCACTCCGTGCCCCTCGAGATATTCGAGGATGTCGGGCTTCATCTGCAGCTCGGGCGGACTGACAAAACAAATCTTCACCCGTTCGAACTTTGCCAGGAGATAGGCCAGCGAACGCGCCGTACGTCCTTTGTCCAGTTCTCCGATTATGGCAACGTTCAAGCCATCGAGCGGACGCTCGCGATAGATCGTGTACAAGTCGAGCAACGCCTGCGTGGGATGCTGCCCGCCATCGCCATCTCCGGCATTGATGACCGGCACATGAGAGACCTGAGCCGCCCGTTTGGCGCCGCCTTCCTCATGGTGCCGGATCACGATCACATCGGAATAGCTGCCCACAATGTGGATCGTGTCCTCGACGTTCTCCCCCTCAATCTCGGAGGAAAACTCTCGCGCATGCTCGGTCGACACGACCCTGCCCCCCAGCCTCTGCATGGCGGCTTCGAACGAAAGCCGTGTCCGGGTCGAAGGCGTATAAAACAGCGTCGCCATGATGCGGTTTTGATAGTCGAGTGTCCCTCCGCGCTCCACCACTCGCTCCATGCCGCGGGAACGATCAAAGAGCTCCATCAGCAACGGCACGGTGAACTGCTGCGACTCGATGACGTGCTTCAGCTTCCCTTCGCGCGTAGCCACGGACTCTGCGCGTCCGCTTCTTTGCCCGTCCGGAATGAAAACCTGATCTTTCATTGTTACCTGCCTCCCACCCGCAACTCAGTGTGCACAGGGGTGTCAAGCGCGGCCACTCCCCGGTCCAACCTAACCCGATTCGGCACAATATGAGTGCCCACCGGTCCAGACTCGGATGAACCAGACGCGGTTGAACCAGACACGGCTGCATACACGTTTTCGCAGGAGGTAATGATTGCCTCGCGCCCTCCCTGCATCAGGAACCGCAATACGGACTCGACTTTAGGTCCCATGTTGCCGGGCGGGAAGTGTCCGGCATCGGCATACTGCTGCAACTCGCTACAGCCAACCAGGTGCAGCGGCCTCTGCGTCGGCTTCTTGTAATCCAGATACACGTAGTCTGTGTCGGTTGAAATGACGAACAGGTCCACTCCCAGACGCGACGCCAGCAGCGCGGAAGCGCGGTCCTTGTCAATTACCGCTTCAACACCCTGCAATCTTCCCTCGCGCCACGCTACAGGGATGCCGCCCCCACCGCAGGCGATTACCAGTACGTTCCGCTCCATCAGATCGCGGATGATTTCGAGTTCTATTATGTCCTGCGGCTCGGGCGAGGGCACCACCCGCCGATAGCCGCGCGCCGCATCTTCCACAATTTCCCAGTTTAACAGGCGCTTACGTTCCTCAGCGTCGGCCCGGGAGTAGAACGGACCAATCGGTTTGCTCGGTCTACTCATGGCCAGATCATCCAGCGAGACCACAACTTGCGTCAGCACCGTCACCACAGGTATATGCAAACCCGCAAGCCGAAGTTCCGTATCAAGCGACTGCTGCAAGACGTAGCCGATTTCGCCCTGCGTGGAGGCGTCACAGACATCGAGCGGCTGTCCCGGAACCTGGCTCGCTCCCCTTTCCGAGCGCAAGAGCGCCGCTCCAACCTGCGGCCCGTTGCCGTGGGTGAGAACGACGCGGTAGCCGTCACCGACCAGCTTGGCGACCTCTGCCGCCGTGCGTCGGGCGTTAGCCAGTTGCTCGGCGATGGTACCCTTTTGACCGGCGCGAATCAGCGAGTTCCCGCCTACCGCCAGCAGCATGGTTTTTGTGGCTGTTCCTGTCAAGCGTGCACCAAATCCGGTATGGTTGCGGGACGCACCGGCCCGACGACCACGTCCTTCATCAATTCCAGCATGATCGCCTTCTGGATATGCAGCCGGTTTTCCGCCTGCTGGAAGACCACCGAGCGCGGCGAATCAATCACCTCATTGGTCACTTCTTCACCGCGATGTGCCGGCAGGCAGTGCATGAAGATGGCATCGCGTTTAGCACAAGCGAAGAGCTCCGAATTCACCTGATAGTTCCGGAAAACGTTGTGCCGCTTGGCGGCGTCAGTCTCCTGCCCCATGCTCGCCCACACATCGGTGTAAACCACATCCGCCGCCGAAACGGCTTCTTTCGCATGGTTCGTGATCCGGCAACTGCCTCCTGTGTCTTTGGCCCGCTCGCTGGCCCAGGCGATCGCATTCGCTTTCGGCTCATAGCCCGGAGGCGTTGCCACCACAACGTCGGCCCCCAGTTGCGCGCCTGCAAACAGGAGCGAGTGCGCGACGTTGTTCCCATCTCCGACAAATGCGACCTTCAACTTCTCGAGCCTGCCTTTGACTTCCCACATGGTCAGGAAGTCTCCCATCGCCTGGCAGGGATGGCTGTAGTCGGTCAGCCCGTTGATCACCGGAATCCCGGCATACTCTGCCATCTGTTCGACGATGGCGTGCGCGAAGGTCCGAATCATGATGCACTGCACCATACGTTCCAGGTTCTTGGCCACGTCATACACGGATTCGCGCTGGCCGAGGTTGATCTCCGCCGGAGAAAGGTAGAGTGAAAAGCCGCCCAGTTGCTGGATGCCGACATCAAACGTCACCCGTGTCCGTAACGAAGGCTTTTCGAAAATCATGGCCAGCGTTTTCCCTTTGAGGGCTTCGCGATAGACATCAGGGTAGGCTTTGATCTGCCGGCCCAGCAGCAAAAGGTCTTGCATCTCCCGCGGAGAGAAATCTCTGATCGAAACGAAGTCTTTGGCGTTCATCGTCAAACCTCCGCCGGCATTTCAATTTGCGCGAGAATCTCAGCCAGTCCTGGATGCGTCAGCTCTTCCACCTCGTAAGTAACCCGCAAACTGGGTTTGTTGAGCTTGATGACTCGCGCCAGGTCAATAGGCGTTGCGATCAAAACCAGGTCGCACGGCACGCGGTTGATGGTTTCTTCCAATTCATGCCGCTGCATAACGCTGTAGCCCATCGCAGGAAGAAGATTGGTCAGGTGCGGATAGCGGTCAAAAGTACCGCGAATCGAGCCGACTGCATAAGGCTTCGGGCAAACCAACTCGGCCGCTCCCCATTTCCGCGCAGCCACAACTCCGGCGCCATATGGCATTTCGCCGTGGGTCAGGGTTGGACCGTCTTCCACCACCAGCACGCGCTTCCCCTTCACTAGTTCAGGCGTAGGCGCGGAGACCCGGCAGGCGGTTTCGAGAATTCTGGCTTTGGGATTGCTTATGTGGATATTGTGCCGGACGGTTTCGATGTCCTGCTGCGCGGCCGTATCTACTTTGTTGATGACTACCACGTCGGCGCGCCGCAGGTTTACCTCTCCAGGAAAGTACGCCAGTTCGTGCCCGGGGCGGTGCGGATCGGCGACCACAATTTCCAGATCGGACTCGTAGAACGGTGTATCGTTGTTCCCTCCATCCCACAAAATGATGTCCGCTTCCGTCTCTGCCTGGCGCAGAATCCTCTCATAGTCCACGCCCGCATACACGGTTGTTCCCTGACGGATGTGCGGTTCGTACTCCTCGCGTTCTTCGATGGTGCATTGCTGAAAATCCAGATCTTCCACGGTGGCAAAGCGCTGCACCGCCTCTGCCGCAAGGTCGCCGTAGGGCATGGGATGGCGGATCACGACCGGCTTCCAGCCCTGCCGCCGCAGCTCGGAGGCCACCAGTCTCGACAACGGACTCTTGCCGCAGCCGGTTCGTACCGCGCAAATCGAAACCACCGGGACTGACGATTTGAGTTGAGTGTGCTCGGTCCCCAATAGCCAAAAGTCCGCGCCGGCAGCCACCACGCGCGACGCAAGATGCATCAGGTTCTGGTAGGAGATATCGCTGTAAGCGAACACCACCGTATCCACCCGCTCGTTGGCAATCAGTTTTTCCAGGTCCTTCTCTTCAAAAATCGGTATTCCATCGGGATACAGCAAACTGCCTGCCAGCTCCGCCGGGTATCGGCGGTTTGCAATGTCGGGAATTTGCGTGGCGGTGAAAGCAACCACCTTGTAGTCGGGATTGTCGCGGAAAATCACGTTAAAATCATGGAAGTCCCTGCCAGCCGCACCTAAAATGAGGATTCTTTTCATGGCTTTCCCCCTGCAGACCCACTCTTACTGCTATATGTTCTCGCGTCCCATGGAAACTCAGCTGTGCTGCATATCACAGCCTCGTGTGACCCCGCGCAGGCACCCCGCATTGCGAGAGGAAAGGTTGTATCTCACAGAGGAAGGCAAGAAGGCGGGTGCCCCCGTCCAAGCTTCGCTTGGGCGGGTCCTTTGACTTTTTTCATCACATCCAAGCCGTGAGCGCCATCACAGACTTCCAACCCACCATGCGCGACAATAGAAACTGAATGGGGCAGTGAAGAGCTGTGCCGTGAACCAAGACGGCTCTCGAAGTTGCCCCAAAGCCCATTTGCAGCGCAATTTGAGGAGCTAAGTTGAGGCGTTTAGCGGGCGTGAGCGAAGCGGGAGCCCGCTGCCGAAATCCTGAGCGAAGCGAACGGATCTCGTAAGTCCTTATTCCGGAATATTTTACGGAATTATGCCTTTGACAAACCCAACTCGAAATGGTTCAGTGGCTCCGACCACCGTTAAAACGGCATCCGCCAGCATAATTTGTACAGCCAAAATACAGTTCGCCGGTTTGGGTTGAGATGCGAGCAACCGTGGGACTTCCGCATATCGGGCACGACGGCCCATCCTCATGGTGTCTGACTGGTTTTGGAAACGGCTTGACCGGCTGCGCCATTTGCTCTGCGCCGTCTGGTGTCCAGCCAAAATCTGACATCGGTCGATAACGACCGTCCGCACTCCGTTTCTTCCACCACTTCTCTAAATACGCTAAGAGTGGGATTCCAACGAATATGAGGAGGCCAAGAAACCAACCCTTGTTCATTTCTTGCTCTTCTTTTTCGCTGCCGTTTTCTCTGGCGGCTTCACCTTGAGCACGTCCGCTATCACTTCCTTGAATGGGAGCGGGAGGTGCGGGATCGGCTTAGAGTTTGTTGTTTTCTTTTCCTGATTCTGCTGCATCTTGGTTGACCTCTAATTTTGGCTCTTGCTCTGGTATAAGGTTCAGCTTCCCTTGTGAACCCACTGCGCCTTCTATCTTACCGGTTTCAACCGGAGGAGGAGGTAGTGGGAGGTCGCAAATTCTCTTGACCGGAATTCCCACCCGCTTCGCTAGATTTTCAATGTCTTTATCGTCTGAATATATGACGGAAGCACCTTCGGCTTTGGCTATCGCCACGATTTGTATATCAAACTTTACTTTTGCCCACTTATCCCATTTGTCTTTGTTAGATTTAACTGCTGCGATCAGTTCGCTAGCTTCAATCGCCGCACGTGAATCAAAAGGAATTATCTGAAAACGCCATCTGTCGCTGAGAATCGACACGAATTGAGCGCGCCCCTGTCCGGCTCGAACTAGGACCTCTGCCATGGCTGGTGCGGGCACACCGATGACTTGACTCGATACGTTTAACTGTGCGGCCAATTCTGCTACACGTTCTTTGAATCTCTCTACGGGCTTACCTTCGCGGTCAGTGGCTGGTAACGGATTTGGATTCAGATAGACCACAAGGTAGGTCGCGTCGAAAATAATCACTGGGTCTCTTCCTCACCATATCGAATTGACCGCAGTTCTTCTAGCGGGTCCTCCATTGTTGCCCATTCATTTCCGGGGATATTTCGTAGTCGTTCCATCGTCGCAGAGAAGCTCTCGCCAGAAAGAGGTTCTGGGTCAAAGGATTGAATTTTGAAGTGATCTATTTTCCAAACACCTTCCTTCCCCCTGCTATACGTAGCTACGCCGTGAATGCGAATGATCTGGGAATAGAACGGAGCTAATTGCTTTGCGACGTTTTCATCCGCCTCGCAGTAAAAAATCGCCCCGTCCGCTCGTTGCAAATGGATTGGCACTGTCGGATCGAATCCGCCGACTCGTTTCAGTTCACCAACTGCGGATGCTCGTTCCCTAATCGGCCCGTATGCTTCAGGCAAATTCGTCTTGATGCCAGGGAATTCTATTACTTCTGCCTTTTGAGAAACATTAATAAAGGCAGCAGTAGCGTTATCCTCGCGAAGTCGATTGTCTATTTTCTTGTAAGCCCTGTTAGCTTTCCATTCCCCCATGCCGCGCTGCGCCTGACGAACGCGTTCAGTCACTCTAGATTCTTCGTCCGCATCAACGTAGATAACTGGTTGGGTACTCCCCTCAGCGACAGAAATCAAGTGTACGCTTTCATGGTGCCCCATGAGTTGCGCCAGATCGGCAAGATACAGCGCTAGACGCGCCATTGGGATTGTCAAGGGTGTCATTTCGACACCGTTGATCTTGCCGTCTATCGTAAATCGAAACTCTTTCCAGTTGGGCATACTCTCCCCTCGTCGTGTTAGGATAGAAACACGACGGGGGCAAAATATGCCTTCGACACAAATTTTCTGAATCACCCTCGTTCTTCTTGGCAGAGGGCACGAGAGCGATTCACGCACTAATCTAAATTCATAATGGGGCAGCCCCGTCGGGCTGCCCTTGCTAGTTAACGCTTCGCGAGTCCCGCAGCATCAGCCGCTTTCCGCCAGTGCTCTTGAGCGCCATCAATGTGCGATCTCCGTCTTTCTCTTTCCGAGAGTTGTACCGGAAATCAAACTCGCTCAGGTAACGATGCAAGTGTTGTTTCCCGACATGATGGTACACCCCATTGATCCCACGCTTCAACGTGGCGAAGTAGCCTTCGATGCTGTTTGTGGTGATACACATGCCGTCTTCATAACGGACGTATTCCTTTGCTCTATGGTTCACTTGAGAGTGCGTGCGCTCTCCGAGAAATGCCTTCTTGAGTACGGTAGAACTGTCCGTCATCACGTGGGCACCTTCATCCACCATCGTGTCAACCATCGTTCTCAGATTATCCGCAGTGACGTGCTCGACGTGGCGAGACTGAACGCGACCGCCACGCTGCAAAACGGATACGACGGCAGCCTTGTTCGCCACTGGACCGAGACGCTTGCGATGGTAGTTATCATGCGGCTTGGTCGTTCCAATGCGCAGCTTCCCGCCAACGTAGGTTTCGTCAACTTCTACGACGCCTTGGAGTTTCGATGACAACGGTTCCTGACTCATCGTGTAGCGAATCCGGTGAGCCATGAACCATGCGCTCCTATACGTGACCTTGAGCATTCTGTGAAGCTGGTGGGCACTCATGCCCTTCTTGCTGGCACAGAGCAGGTGATAGGCAAGCAGCCATTTGCTCAGGGGAATGTGGCTGTCTGCAAAGATCGTGCCCACGGTGACGGTGAACTGCTCACGACAGCCGCCACACTTCCAAACGCCCTTGCGAACGTGCTTGTCCTTCTTGGACGGCTTCGGCTCTAGGCGGTAGGCATTATTGACTTGGCCACAGTGCGGGCACACAGGGCCATCCGGCCAGCGAATAGCCTCCAAAAACTCCCGCGCTTTGTCCTCATCGCTGAAATATTTGGCTAAAGTGGCAAGATTTAGTTCGTTTTCCATGCTTAAATACTAGCTTTTTTGCATGGGTTTGTCAAGTGCATAATTCCGATATTTTACGAATAAGTCCTTTAAACTCAAAGATTTTGCATGGAATTTCCCCCTAACCCCATGATTCCAATCAGACCGGGGGGGAGGGGGGTACCCCACTGGCAATCTTTGCCAACCACCTTTGCCAACTATGGAATTGCGCTATCGGCCGCAGAATCTAGAAACGAAGAAGAAGAAGAAAAGGTCTGACACCATGCCCGCGCAGATTCGCCAATGCCCTTCGAACTCCGCACCATGCATGACGTGACCAGAATCACATTTCTCATTGGAATGTAAGGTCATAATCTGATCGGAAGCGGGGGCCTCACCCTCGACCCCCGAGGAAGGAGAGCGTATGAAAACAGCAACGTTGGGAAGGGATGCGGTAATGATGCTCAGCCACAGGTTCGTCCGGCTTATTGAGGACCGCTCTGACGCCCTGGCCAGCGGCCTTCTGCACAAGGTTCAACGGTCCGTCCATACCGAGGCCTTCCGCAAAGTTCCGCCAGACGAACTGAAGGAGCGGGTATGCGAAATCTATCGCCACCTGGGAGAGTGGCTGATGGACAAAAGCGAAGCCGACATCGAGCAGCGCTACACCCAAATTGGCACGCGCCGCGCCCAGCAGGGTGTGCCGCTGAGCCAGGTGATCTGGGCGATCATTTTGACGAAAGACAATCTCTGGGAGTTCATCCTCGATGAGTCGTATCCGGACCGCCCGGTAGAAATCTTCGGGAAGCAGGAATTGTTGCAGTTGCTCGATCAATTCTTCGATCGCGCGATCCACGCTACCGCCGTAGGCTACGAGTGGGCGGCCGAAGCGAAAGTCAGAGCAGAAAGCAAGACTCGAAAAGCCGCATAGTTGACAGTTGCGATCGCGAGACATACTGCCCGGCACCCCGAGACTGGTGTGTGCCGACTCGTCAGATCGCGGACGCAGGCAGAATCGTTCCCCGGCAGCTGCCCAGTCCAATGCGACGGAACCCGTCCCCTTCGCAAAATCCCCGGAGGATGATTTCGTCTCCATCTTCCAGAAATTTCCTCTGCTCTCCAGTCGGCAGCGTAACCGGATCCTTGCCCCGCGAGGTGACTTCCAACAGGCATCCACGCGCGCTCTTGTCCGCGCCCGACACAGTTCCGCTCGCCAGCAGATCGCCAGGGCGCAGATTGCAGCCATTGCTCGCATGATGGGTCAGCATCTGCGCCATGGTCCAGTACAGGTCGCGAAAATTACTGCGGCCCAAAACCAAAGGAGCGATGCCGGCTTCCCGCATCCGGACCGACGACAGCGAAACTTCCAGGCACAGGTTGAGACCACCCTGCTCGCGATCGCTCTGGCAGAAGAGATAAGGCAATGGCGCCGGATCGCCTTCCGCACGCGCAAAGGCAGGCGCGCGAAACGGAGCGAGCGCTTCCATCGTCACCACCCACGGCGAGAGTGAGGTCGCAAAACTCTTCCCCAGAAAAGGCCCCAGCGGCTGATACTCCCAAGCCTGAATGTCGCGCGCCGACCAGTCATTCACCAGGCAGATCCCGAAAATATGTTCTTCCGCTTCGCCGATTGGAATAGTTTCTCCCAGCCGGTTTCCAGCGCTCACAAAAAAGCCCACTTCCAGTTCGTAATCGAGCGCCTTGGTCGGGCCAAATTTGGGATCGGCCTCGCCATCGCGCGTCTGGCCGCACGGGCGCCTGACGCGCGTTCCCGTCGCAATCAGCGACGACGCGCGCCCGTGATAGCCAATCGGAATGTACTTGTAATTCGGCAGCAACGGATTGTCCGGGCGAAACAGCCTTCCAACATTTGTAGCGTGGAAGATCGATGCGTAGAAATCGGTATAGTCGCCCACGGCCGCGGGCAGAAGCATGTCAACATCAGCCTGCGCGACCAGATGACGTGCGGCGGCCTGCTGGTCGGAGGCGGGCGCGTCCTGCCGCAAAATAGCATGAAGGCACCGGCGCAAAGCCTGCCGGGGACCGCCTCCGAGCGCCATCAACGGATTCAGCGCATCGGATGTGCAGGCATTCGCCGCGAGCCGCACACTCTTCTCCGCAAGCAATCCCTCACCTTGCATTCCGTCGAGGTCAAGAATGCGGTCTCCGATCGCAACCCCCACTCTCGCCTCTGCGCCTGCATTGCGCCGCCGGAAAACTCCGAAAGGCAAATTTTGAATGGGGAAATCCGAGCCGGCAAGGTTGGCGGATTCAACCCAACTCTGCACCTTCGAATCGTGGGTTTCGTCGAGACCAGATTTCATAGCAGATGCTTTTAAAGCAGGTTCTTCATAGGAGGTGTAGAGACCGCAAGTCGTCAATCGGCTCCGTAAATGAGCACGACCCAAACGAAACCGCGAAATTCCGGCGCGCGGCCGCGATTTCATGCCGGCTGAGCCGATGCTGGCGCCAGCCGATTCCATCCAAATCAAAGTGAAATGCCTCCGCCGATTGCTCATCGAGCAACTGAAACGCAAGCTGAGTCTCCATTCCCGCCCACAAAAACGCGGCTGCCAGAAAAACATTTACAAACCCGTGCATGATTCCCGACGGGCTCTCGGGTTGATACGTGAACCGGTGCACCGAGCGCACAGGATGGTGCAGTCCGGCGGTCGCCTTGAAGGGCACATTGGCCGCCACACACAGGCGAAGGAATTCGATCACGCTCTCGGAAGCGGGGAACTTGCCGGCCGTCTCGCCGCCCATCCGGATCTTGGCTCTGCGCCCGCAGCTTGCCATCGCCGCAATGCACGCGCTGCAACCGGACAACGGAACTTCGAAATAGACCGCGAGCTTTGCCGGGATGATTCCGGACAACCGCTTGACCTCCTCGGGAGTCGCAACCTTAACCTCAACCGACTCTACGACCGCCCTTCTGCCGGAACGGGAGCGTGCAATTCGAGCATTGAATTCGCGAATGTGAGCGACCTCCGCAACTACCTCGGAACCCAGCAAAGCAGACAGCCGCCAGTTTGTGAAGCCAGGCCCAGCGGTTGGAGCTGGTAATCCGGCAAACGTTTCTTCGAACTCACCGAGCCGCGCCACCGGGACAATAAAACGCCCGAGAATCCAGTTCCATTCCGACCGCGAATAGGAGTCGTAGTTAGCCACCGACGGCGCCATGGCCAGCGACGCGGGAGGAAATAATCCGGCATAGTCGATCAGGTCGCGCAGCAATCCGGCGGCATAGACCACATCCGCGGAATTTCGCACCGTCTGAGAGGCTTGCAAATTCATCGCCCTTTTTTGAATTGTCGGCCTAACTGCCGTTCCGCTTGAACTTCTTCCGCAGTCCCTGCCAGCACTCGAAGTACTGATGATCAAGCTGCGAAGTCTCCAGCGCGAACTTCGTCGGCTGGCACACGAAGCGAGTCTCGAACATGAACGCCAGGGTGTCGCCAGATAAACCGGCTTCAGTTCGGCCTTGCTCGCCTTCTCAAACGTTTCAGCATCGGGCCCGTGACCAGCCATGCAATTGTGCAGGCTGGCGCCGCCCGGCACGAATCCCTCCGCCTTGGCGTCATATTCACCGTGGATCAGCCCCATGAACTCGTTCATGAAGTTGCGATGAAACCACGGCGGACGAAACGTATGCTCAGCGACCATCCATCGCGGCGGAAAAATTGCGAAGTCAACATTGGCGGTTCCCGGAATTTCCGAAGGCGAAGTCAGCACCGTGTAAATCGACGGGTCCGGATGATCGAAGCTCACCGTGTTAATGCAATTGAAATTCGCCAGATCGTACTTGTAGGGCACGTAGTTCCCGTGCCATGCGACCACATTCAACGGCGAGTGATCGATCGCCGCCACCCAGAGTCTTCCCTGAAACTTGGTCACAATCCGGAAATCGCCCTCCCGATCTTCAAACGCGGCCACCGGAGCCAGAAAGTCGCGCGGATTCGCCAGCCCATTCGCGCCAATCGGTCCCAGATCCGGCAGACGTAGCAGCGCGCCGTAATTCTCGCAGATGTAGCCGCGCGCTTCCTTCTCCAGAAGTTCGACTCGGAAACGAATTCCCCGTTGAACCACCGCAATCTCGCCGGGACCGGCTTCGAGAACACCCATCTCCGTGCGCAGCAGCAAACGTCCTTGCTGCGGCACGATCAACATCTCTCCGTCGGCGTTGTAGAAAAAGCGATCCGTCATCGAAGCGTTGGCAACGTAGATGTGAATCGCAACGCCCGCATGGGTATGCGTGTTGCCGTTGCCAGCCATCGTAATCAGGCCGTCAATGAAGTCGGTGCGCTGCGATGAAGCCGGAATCGGAATCGGACTCCAGCGCAACTGGTTCGGCGGCGTCGGCACCTCGTCGAACGGCGCGCTGCGCAGCCTTCCCTGCTCGATCGGCTGAAACGGCTTATGCGCCACCGACGGACGTATCCGGTAAAGCCAAGTCCGGCGATTAACGCCGCGCGGCGCGGTGAATGCCGTCCCGCTCAGTTGTTCCGTGTACAACCCATGCGCCACATTCTGAGGAGCATTTTGCCCGCGCGGCAATACCCCTTCCACCGCCTCGCTGGCGAACTCGTTGCCGAATCCCGACTGGTAGCGCAACGTGACCTTCCCGGGCGTCTTCATTTTCGTGTCAGTAGTTTTCGCGTTAGCCATTGCCTACAGATTCCCGCGCCGCGCCTGCTCCATTTCGATCGACTCAAACAGCGCCTTGAAATTCCCTTTGCCAAATCCGCGGCTGCCCTTGCGCTGGATAACCTCAAAGAACACGGTCGGCCGATCTTCCACCGGCTTCGAAAAAATCTGCAGCAGGTAGCCTTCCTCGTCGCGGTCCACAAGTATACCCAGCGAGCGCAACTCTCCGAGCGATTCCTCCACCGGCCCGACCCGCGACGACAGCAGATCGTAATATGTGTCGGGAACGCGAAGAAAATCGAGCCCGTTGCGCTGCAGTTTTCCCACCGTATGCACGACATCTTTGCATTGCAACGCGATATGCTGCGCCCCTGCTCCGCCGTAAGCTTCAATGTATTCCTGAATCTGGCTCTTGTTGCGCGCCGCGGCCGGTTCATTGATCGGAAATTTCACCGAATGCGAATCGTCCGACATTACGATGCTCATCAACGCGCTGTACTCGGTCGAAATATCCTTATCGTCGAACGTGATGTAACGATGGAACCCGAAGACGCGCGTGTAGTAATCCGCCCAGTGCCGCATCTTGCCCAGTTCCACATTCCCCACGATGTGGTCAATGCGCAGAATGCCGCAGTCGTCCCCAGCCAGCGGCGCCGCCATGAACCCCGGCAGAAACGGCCCTTGGTAATCCTTGTATGAGATCAGCGAATGGATCGTGTCGCCATAGGTGTGGACCGCGGCTCGGCGAATGGCGCCGTGTTCATCCTTTATCTCATGCGGTTCCTCGGCCGGCTGCGCTCCGCGCCGCACGGCTTCGGCAAACGCCTGATCCGCGTCTTCCACTTCCAACGCGATATCCCGCACGCCATCGCCATGCTTGCGGATATGATCCGCCGCCAAATCGTCCGGCGTCATAGGCGTGGTCAAAATGAAGTTCGCCTTGCCCTGGCTCAGCGCATAAGAAGCGCGCTGACGATGGCCCGTTTCCAGTCCGCTGTAAGCAACCTGCGAAAAACCGAATCCTTTCCGGTAGAAGTATGCCGCCTGCCGGGCGTTGCCAACCCAGAATTCGACGTGGTGAATGCGTTTCAGCTTGAGTGGGTTCTCCATCGGCTTGCTCTCCCAAACTCCATCTTCGCATATTTTGCCGTCGGTTCGAGTGCCGGACAGGTTCTGGAACCCTGCGCCGGTTGGTCGCGCTCAGTGCACTTCTAGCGACACCAATTCTCCGCCATTCTTCCCCACCGCACGGTAGTTCACCGATACGACACGGTTCTTCCACTCGCAGGAAAACTGATCCTCGCCAATCGTCAGCAACGATTTGTAATCTGCAGCATGAAGCTTGTAAGTCTTCATGCCACTCAGAATCGTAACCGTTGCCTCGGGAGGCTTGGAGCAGTCACTACTCACGATCTTGCCCTTCAAAAATTGCACCGGTCCCGTCGTCCCCGGCTTGACGGGCGCAGGTTTCGGCGTCGCATCAGCCTCCTCATCTTGATCCTGCCCCGCGCTCACGGCCGCTGCCGCCGCGCTCGTCCCTGCCGAAGGAGTGCTCGCCGCCCCCGCCGGTGCTGCGCTTTCCCCCGCTCGCTGCGGACGCACTCCGTACTTCTGCAGTGTCTCTAAATCGTCCAATTGCTGCTTCGCCGCTGCTGCCGCCACCCGATCCGGTCCCGCCTTCAGCCGCGTAAACACTTCCCGCGCCAGATCCCACTTCTTCCCCGCAACATAAATCTGTCCCAGGTTGAACTGATATTCCACATTGCGCGGCGCCAGCGCGATCGCCTGCCGTTGCGCCTCCAGCGCAGAGTTAATCCCGCCCCCCTCCACTCGCGCCATCCCCAGCATGTTATAAGCGTCGGCTAACTCCGGATACCAATCGGTTACCGCCCGCAGATCCTGCATCATGTTTGCCAGCCCCGGCATCTCCTGCCGCGTCGCCTGCGCCTTCTGATACTTCAGCGCCGAACGGTAATACCAAATCCATGGATCGCGCGGATTCAAATCCGTCGCTTTCTCCAATTCGTCGCTCGGCCGCGTCGAACTTTTTCTGCCGCAAATATTCCCGCGCCAGCCCGCGATGCGCCGCCTCATTATCTTTCGGATCCGCCGTCAACTGCTGCAAATCGTGCAGCGCCTGATCACGATGCTCCGGAATGCGCGCCATCACGTCGCCAATCACAGCTTTAGCTTCTTCATCCTTAACCGGATTGACCGCCATCCCGACGTCGTCCGCGCCAAACGGCAGCACGAGATGATTCGGCTGCTGAATGTCCACCGGATCTACAACCGGCTTCTTCGCCTGATCGAGCGCAATTCCCAACCCGCTTTGTGTTTTGAAATAAGCCTTGACCGAGTCTTCCACCTGCGCCGGCGTCATATCGAACGCCTGCACCATCGCCTTCTCCACCGGTACTTTCTGATTCACCACCAGATCAAAGTAAGTCCCCGCCTCCGGCATCTTGTTCTTGTTCAGCAGATAATGGACGACCATCCAAGCCTGCGCATAGTACAGCGTGTTGTGCGTCCCCTCGCGCGTCCCCGATTCGTCATGCTTCATCGTGAACAAGTCCACCATCGACATCCATACCGGAGAACTCACCAGTTGCGTCAGCGACTGCGGCACATTCGGGTCTCGCCGCATAAAATCAAAAATGTCCTCGTGCCACTCCGATTGCAGTTCCGGATCGCCTCCAATCTCCACTTCCTTGCCGATATAGATCGATCCAAAATATTCCGCCAGCCCTTCGTCAAACCAGCCCTGCACCGGAGGATAGTTGTAATTCAAAAAATAGTGCGCCAGCGAATGCGCCACCGCGTGCCACGAGTCGGATTCAAAAAGATTCAGGACGATATAAACCCGATCCGACCCCGGCACATAAAACCCTGCCGCTGTGCTCTGTTTCGCCGGAGCAACCAGAGCATATTGCTTGTCGCTCTTAAGCCCAATGACGGTGATGGGCACCGACATGTTCAGCTTGTTTTTCAGTATCAGCTGTCCAAAAACCGCCCGCATCTGCTCCATCCGCAAAGCAACTTCCCGCCCGCGCTTATCCCCTGCATCGGTAAGCACCGAAAAATGCGCAGAATGCACTTCGATCCACTTAGGCTCATCCTTGGCAAATGCCAGAGGCGAGAAACAACCCGCAATCACCAGACTCAAAATAACGGGGCTGATTCCAAACCTGCGTTTCACGGTAGAGTCCTTCCCCAAAAATGCTAGCATGCCAGGCAGCAACATCGCCCGCACAGAAGCGCAATGCCAATGGCCAATGGAGAGACGGGCGTCCTCGCCCGTCCGCCTTTATCCTTGGCCCCGCCCCCGCTCGCACGTTACACTCTCGTCCGTGACCGCGGCCCCTTCTTCCCGTCTCGCTTGGATCGACTGGATGCGCGGCCTGGCCTGCGTCCTGATGTTCCAGACGCACTGTTACGACGCATGGCTAGGCGGCAACGCACGCAAAACCAGCTTCCTCAAAGGTTCGCAACTCCTCGGCACTCTGCCCGCGCCCCTCTTTCTTTTTCTAGCCGGAGTTTCCTTCGCCCTGGTCACCGACAAACTCATTCGCAAAGGATTGACCCCCACCGCAATAACCCGCGCCATGCTCCACCGTGGCGCCGAAATCTTCGCCTTCGGACTGCTCTTCCGCCTGCAAGAATTTCTAATAGCTTGGGGATGGGCCCCATGGTCCGACTTACTCCGAGTGGACGTCTTGAACATCATCGGCCTATCCATGATCCTGATGGCGCTAACCTGCGGCATGGTCCTCCATCTCTGGGGACGGACGTCCTCGCCCGTCCAGGCCGAGCGTACCGGGGCACCCGGCAAGCCCGGTGATGGCTTGACGGCGTGGAGTAGCTCGGCAGTTGCCGGTGGCCAGGGCTGCTCCCGATTTCCGATGACAGCCGCTGCCATCGCCGCCGCGGCTCTAATCGCCCTGCTAACTCCGCCCCTCTACACCACCTGGCGACCAACCTGGCTGCCCTGGCCGCTCGAGTCCTACATTGACGGATGTCACAATCTCGGCGCCCCCCGGCCCTGGCTCTTCCCCCTGTTCCCCTGGGCTGCCTTCGCCTTCGCCGGATTGGCGGCCGGATTCATCCTCTTCAGTGACCAATCCCGCAACCAAACCGTGAAAACTCTAACTCTTTTCGCAGGCATCGGAGCTGCAGCCATCCTCGCAGCGCGCCAGCTCGATGACTCTTCTTTCCACCTTTACGCGACTTATGACTACTGGCATACCAGCCCTAACTTTCTAATGATGCGCATAGGCATGTTGTTGGTGATCTGCTTCCTGAGTTATGCATGGTGCCGTTGGGGCCTCGGAACTCTTGGCTTCAGCCCGCTAATTCAACTGGGCCAGACATCCTTACTCGTCTACTGGGTCCACATAGAATTCGTCTACGGACGCTTCTCCCTACTGCCCAAGCGATCCGAATCCATTCTTAACGCCTCGCGAGGATTGCTGGAAATCTGCCTATTCATGCTGATCCTCTCTCTCCTCCGCACCAGAATCGACTGGAAAAGAGTCGACTGGAAGCGATTCAACTGGAAAAAGATGAGCAGACCAGTCCAGCCCGTCTAGCAGGTTGCGGAAAAACTCGATGTGAAGCGGACGCAGTACCACGAAACTCTCTTGTTTCCACAGCACAACCTGATAAGAAGAAGGCATGCGCGGAAAAGACGAGCAACAGTTGGACGTGTTTAGCTACGTAAGCCCAGAGCAGCGAGTGCCCCAAGACCACCCCTTGCGTCCTCTTCGTGTCATGACCGATGAGGCATTAAGAGAACTGCAACCACGATTCCACAAGCTGTATGCGAAAACCGGGCGGCCGTCGATCGCGCCGGAGAAGTTGTTGCGAGCGCTCCTGCTGCAAGCGCTGTACTCGGTGCGCAGCGAGCGGCTGTTGATGGAACAGCTCGACTATAACCTGCTGTTCCGTTGGTTCGTGGGCTTGAACATGGACGACGCCATTTGGGATGTGACCGTATTCACCAAGAACCGCGAGCGGTTGCTCGATGGGGACATTGCCGAAGCCTTCTTCCAAGCTGTGCTCCAGCAGGCACGCGAGCGGAGTCTGCTCTCGGACGAACACTTCACGGTGGATGGAACGCTACTGGAAGCGTGGGCGAGTGTGAAGAGTTATCAGCGCAAGGATGCGAAGAACACCGTCCCGCCGGACGATCCTGGCAATGCGACAGTGGACTTCCACGGGGAGAAGCGGTCCAACGAGACGCATCAATCGAAGACGGACCCGGATGCGAAGATGGCACGCAAAGGCAAGGGCAAAGAAGCGAAGCTGAGTTACAACGGGAATCTGCTGGTGGAGAACCGCCACGGACTGATCGTGAACAGCCAGGTGTTCGAGGCCAACGGAACGGCGGAGCGCGATGCCGCGCTGGTGATGCTGGAACAGATTCCGGGCACGAAACAAGTAACCGTGGGCGGCGACAAGGCCTATGACACGGCAGATTTCGTGGCCGAATGCCGCAACCTCAAGGTCACGCCGCACGTGGCTCAAAATCTGGAGCGACCCGGTGGAAGTGCGATTGATGCTCGCACGACGCAGCACCCTGGATATGCCATCAGTCAGAGGAAGAGGAAGCGTATCGAAGAGTGCTTCGGATGGCTGAAGACGATCGCGCTGTTGCGGAAAGTTCGGCATCGTGGAATCTTCAAGGTGGGATGGGTCTTCACCTTCGCGGCCGCGGCCTACAACTTAGTCCGTATGAGGAATCTGGCGATTCAAGCGACGTAAGCCGAGGTCGCACTGTGCTCGCAGGCCCGAAAATAAATCCGCGGGACGCCAGCGGATGCAGCCAGAACCCTTCCCGAATCACAAAATCACTAAGACTGGAGAGAATCTAAGTCGCGGAGTCCATTTTTCCGCAGCCTGCTAGGCAAAGGGAACCTGGCGTACTGTTGTCAGTGTGGGGACTCTAATTCACCACTCCTCAATACTCGGGTGGGTCTAAGCGTAAAATCAAACCTGCGGAGCCCGCGCCAACACCACGCATGGTGGGGCTGCGTAAGCAAAGCGATGATGGCCGCCCATCCCACGTTGTCAGAAGAAACATCGTCTCGATTTGCACCCAACGTGCTGGGTTTTGAAAGAATATGTCAGGTTATTGTGCTGCTCATGGGAGCGCGTTGTGCCTTCGCTGGCCGTAATTTGCCCGTTGGAGCTGATGGCCTTGCTTACCTGGACGTTGCCCGCTCCTACCTTCGCCATGACTGGCACATGGCCGTAAACGGATATTGGGGGCCGTTGTACTCATGGCTTCTGGCGATCGGGATGCGTTTTTTTCACCCCGGGATCCGTACCGAATTTGCCATGGCCCGGACGCTTAATTTTGCAATCTTTACTGCTGCCGTGTACACGTTCAGCAGGTTCTGGCGTGGACTTGCGGACTGGAGTAAGCGCATCAGCGGCGACGAGAATTCAATTCCTTATGCCAGTCCCTTGGTCTGGATTGGGCTCGGGTATTTGTTGTTCGTTGTGAACTTTATCTGGAATGTGGACGAAGTAACCCCCGACATCCTCGTAGCCACGATTGTCTTCGCCATTGCGGCTGTCCTGTTCAAGCTCAACTTCAAGCTAAACGATAACCAACACAACATCGCAGCATATGTATGGCTAGGCCTGTTGCTGGCCCTAGCAGGTTGCGGAAAAACTCGATGTGAAGCGGACGCAGTACCACGAAACTCTCTTGTTTCCACAGCACAACCTGATAAGAAGAAGGCATGCGCGGAAAAGACGAGCAACAGTTGGACGTGTTTAGCTACGTAAGCCCAGAGCAGCGAGTGCCCCAAGACCACCCCTTGCGTCCTCTTCGTGTCATGACCGATGAGGCATTAAGAGAACTGCAACCACGATTCCACAAGCTGTATGCGAAAACCGGGCGGCCGTCGATCGCGCCGGAGAAGTTGTTGCGAGCGCTCCTGCTGCAAGCGCTGTACTCGGTGCGCAGCGAGCGGCTGTTGATGGAACAGCTCGACTATAACCTGCTGTTCCGTTGGTTCGTGGGCTTGAACATGGACGACGCCATTTGGGATGTGACCGTATTCACCAAGAACCGCGAGCGGTTGCTCGATGGGGACATTGCCGAAGCCTTCTTCCAAGCTGTGCTCCAGCAGGCACGCGAGCGGAGTCTGCTCTCGGACGAACACTTCACGGTGGATGGAACGCTACTGGAAGCGTGGGCGAGTGTGAAGAGTTATCAGCGCAAGGATGCGAAGAACACCGTCCCGCCGGACGATCCTGGCAATGCGACAGTGGACTTCCACGGGGAGAAGCGGTCCAACGAGACGCATCAATCGAAGACGGACCCGGATGCGAAGATGGCACGCAAAGGCAAGGGCAAAGAAGCGAAGCTGAGTTACAACGGGAATCTGCTGGTGGAGAACCGCCACGGACTGATCGTGAACAGCCAGGTGTTCGAGGCCAACGGAACGGCGGAGCGCGATGCCGCGCTGGTGATGCTGGAACAGATTCCGGGCACGAAACAAGTAACCGTGGGCGGCGACAAGGCCTATGACACGGCAGATTTCGTGGCCGAATGCCGCAACCTCAAGGTCACGCCGCACGTGGCTCAAAATCTGGAGCGACCCGGTGGAAGTGCGATTGATGCTCGCACGACGCAGCACCCTGGATATGCCATCAGTCAGAGGAAGAGGAAGCGTATCGAAGAGTGCTTCGGATGGCTGAAGACGATCGCGCTGTTGCGGAAAGTTCGGCATCGTGGAATCTTCAAGGTGGGATGGGTCTTCACCTTCGCGGCCGCGGCCTACAACTTAGTCCGTATGAGGAATCTGGCGATTCAAGCGACGTAAGCCGAGGTCGCACTGTGCTCGCAGGCCCGAAAATAAATCCGCGGGACACCAGCGGATGCAGCCAGAACCCTTCCCGAATCACAAAATCACTAAGACTGGAGAGAATCTAAGTCGCGGAGTCCATTTTTCCGCAGCCTGCTAGGTTACTACGCCAAGGCCATTCTGCTTTATTTTGCAGTGTTTGTCCTGGTAGCGATGGTGGTCCAATGTTTTCGCTCTGGGATCCTTCGAGGACCGATTACTGCCATTATAGTTTTTGTGTTACTGGTGTCACCCTTCGTCGCCATCTTGTCACGGACAGTCGGCCACTTCACGACGGGAGACAGTGGCAGATTGAACTATGCCTGGTTCGTGAATGGACCGGAAACGAAAACGTGGATGAAGGTTTCGTATGGCTATGCACCACTTCCGTTTTACCCCGGTTCCATCGCGCTGGATTCACCGCGTGTTTTCCGTCTTCCTTCGATCGAAGGGGTCACCTATGCGCCCTGGTACGATGCCGCACGCTTTGACAAGCACAGCCATCCGGCCTTTGACTTGCGCGCCCAGCTTCGGCAGCTTGCCGTGAATCTTCTCTTTCTCAAAGACCAGATCCTTGGGGCAGGCGCGGCACTGTTGGTGCCTTGGCTGATTCTGGTGTGGTATGCACCAAGGGCGTCACTCCGACAATTTGCTGCCACCTGGTTTTGTACTTTGCCCGCGGCCGCCGTGGTTGGGATGTATTTGCTCGTCCACCTGGTGCAACGATTCGTGCTTGGCTTTTCGTTGCTACTCTGGGGCGCAGCTTGGGCATCGGTTTTTGTGCCCCCGGGACTGCAACTCCTGGCGCGCCGAGCAATGCTGGCTGGGACTCTTGTCTTTGCAGCGTATACGATGCCCGGTCTGCTCCACTATGTCGTTTCACAGCGCACGCAATCGGTCGGGCGCGACATGGCCATTGCCGAGGCCGTTTCCCACCACGGCATCGCGCCGGGCGATGCGGTCGCAAGCATCGGCGACGGACAAGAAGCCTATTGGGCGCAACTGGCAGGGGTTTCAGTTGTGGCTGAAGTTTGGTCGATTGATTCCGCGCGGTTCTGGTCGGCTCCGCCGGCCGTGCAGCAGGCAGTCCTTAGCTCGATGGCTGATTCCGGCGCGAAAGCGGTGGTTTGGCGAGCCGATTCCGATCAACCCTGCCCACCCCGATGGCTCTCGCTGCCTGAAAATTCCGGCTGCATGATTTCGCTGCCTTGATTTCCCTACATTGATTTCCCTGCATTGATTCCACCGCCTTAATTCCGTAAGGCGCGGATTCCGTGTACCAAGAGCGGAATTCCACGGTCGCGTCCCGCTTGGGACTCTCCTTACCGATCACCCGACCCCGCTCGCCGACAACTGCATGATCGCGTTCCCCATCAGCTTCAGCCCCACTTCCCAATTCTGGCGCGCGCTGGCACCGTCGTGGCCGTATCCGCTCACATACAAGGTGCAGTAAAATCCTTCACGGACCGCACCTTCCTCCCCGTAGTAGCACCGCCGCACGCACACCTCCGCCGACGACGGAGTCTCCGGCGCCTGCCGCAGCAATTCAACCAGGTTCCTGGCAAACTGTTCGTGAGCGGACAAAGATTGACGCGGCAAAGATAGACGCACATCGATCTCAGCAAACACCACGTCCACATAACTCGCAAACTTGTGCGTCGCGTCGTAAATCTCTTCCTCTGCGTTCAGCTCCATCGTCGCCCACGCATCACACTTCGCCGTCTCCACCATGCTCCGCGCCGAGTTCATTGCCCGAAGAAATTCCGCCAGCTCGGGAAATTTTTCCGCCTCCTCGATCCTCGCCATCAACTCCGGATGCCGCTTCAAGTCAAGATAAGCAAACTTGCCCGCCGGATCTGTCCACGGAAAATCCAGCACCGGATCTTCCCGCCCCAACTCGATCGAGAAGTCGGCATCCATCAGAATCCGCGCAGGAAGTTCACGATCTCTTGCTCCGCCCAATAACCGTCGTCATAACGACCGTCGCTCGCATTCCCCACTCCGGCAGGCGATCTACGGGGGGACGCGGCAGCTGCTCCCACAAACGCGCAGTGCCCGCCGTCGGCCGTCTCCACGAAGGCGATGTTCCTGTTCGACGCAATCTTCCGCCGCGTCTCCGCCGTGATGCGGATGAACGGATCGTTCGCCGCGTACAGAATCAGCGCCGGCACCGCGATGCGCTGCACCACGTGTGCCGCCGAAGCGCGATCGTAGTAATCGTCCACCCCCGTGAAGCCGCAATAGTAGGCCGTCACCTTGTCATCGAACTCCCGCAGGCTCCGGATGCCCCGCAGGCGGCTCACGTCGAAGTGGCCGGGAAAGAGCCGCGCCTTCTGAATCATCCGGCGGTGCAGCGCCCACAGAAAATATTTTTCGTAAATCCGGTTAGCCGGCTCGTGCAGCGCATCCGCTGACCTGGCCAGATCAATTGCGGGACAACATGCCGCGACCGCGCGGAACTGCGGCGGCGCCTGCGATCCCCACTCCCCCGCCAGCTTGAGCACGATGTTGCCGCCCATCGAGAAGCCCACCAGCGCCAGGCGGGAAACGCCGTCGCCCGCGATGACTTCGCGCGCCACCGCCGCGACATCATCCGACAGTCCCGAGTGATAGAGCACGGGCGCAAGCGCGTCCGTACCGCCGCAGTTGCGCTGGTTGTAGCGGATCACATTCATCCCCGCCGCCAGCGCCTTCTCGGTGATGCCAAGCATGTACTGCGAGTCGCTCGACCCTTCGAGTCCGTGCACAACAATAATGGTCAGCGCGTGCGCTCGATCCGCTTGCCAGTGGCAGTGGCAAAGCACTTGAACGCCGGGCTCCACTTCGATCAACCTCTCCTCGGGCGCCGGCAGATGAAAACGTCGCGGGATCAAAAAGCTGGCAATCGTCTGCACATGCCCGCCGCGCAGCCAGCGACGCGCTTTGAAGGGACGCGTCTCCTCGTATGTTTGCGAAGTACCCACGATTTGATTTTAAATAGGAGACAGCAATTTTCTTCGTGGAGTTTTTTACATGCCCATCTTCGAGTACGTCTGCAAGGAATGCCAGCATGAGTTCGAAGCCCTCGTCTTCGGCAAGCAAAAAGCCGAATGCCCGAAGTGCCAGAGCAAGAAACTGGAGCCGCAACTCTCGGTGTTCGCCGTTTCGGCGAAGAGCGGAGCAACAAGCCAGCCGTCGATGCCGACGGGACCATGCGGGTCGTGCGGCAACGCTCGCGGGCCGGGGGCCTGTTCGCTGAAAGACCTCGACTAAGTCCTTTGTTTACGTTCAAAAGTGTTCCACGTGGAACATAAGTGCGCTTTGTAGTATCTCTGAGCTATAGGCAGACAATAGCTATTTCCTCCACTATTCCTTCCCTTATTCCTTCCCTGACGCAACGTAACTTCGGGAACCCGTTCGCGTGTAACTGATGTGACGTTTCGCTTTGGGGCGTTCGTGGTTATGATCCGCTTTAAACACAAGCTCGAAATCGGAACGGAATTCGGAGATGGTGGGAACCGGATAGGCCAAAAGCCGAACGGCACTGATCGGCCAACTAACGTGGATTCACGTGGCCGGTTCCCACTTTTGTTTCTTCGGTAAGGAATCTGGCAAATACTTCGTTGGATAAGAGACGCCCGCGGGCGGTGAGGCGCAGAGTTGCGCCTTGCTGTTCGAGCAGGCCTTCGTACACGCATTGCTGGATCGCCGATTCCCAAGTGGCGACTGCGTCCTGGCTGAGCATCGGACTGAAGTCTGCGCGCAGGCGTTCGAGGTCGAGGCCGCGGTTGAGGCGCAGACCTAGAAAAAGGCTTTCTTCGATTGCTGCCTGAGCCGAAACCGGAGTCATCGTATGCGGCGCGCGATTCATGTACGAGTCGAGCGAGTCGGTGGTTGCGAAGCGGAGAGCTTGGTGGACGGCCTCGTTATGATTATGATCGGCGGCAAGCATCGAGTGCGCATCAACTCCGAAGCCGAGATAAGGCTGGCGTGTCCAATATTTCAAGTTATGGCGCGACTCGTTACTTTGTGACTCGCCGTTCTGCGAATGCGGGCCGGCGCGGGCAAAGTTGGAAATTTCGTACTGCGCGATGCCGGCAGAGGCTAGCATCTGGCATGCCTGCTGGTAAGAATCCGCGGTCGCGTCGTCATCGGGCACGAAGTGGGCGTGGTAGCGGGCGCCTCCAGCGATCAGTTCCCTGCCCAGGCGCGAATCCTCGTCTACTTCGAGCATGTAGACGCTCACGTGCGGAACGCCCGTGGCAATCGTCTCCGCCAGGGAGAAGGACCAGCTTTCGCCCGTCTGGTGCGGCAACCCGGCGATCAGGTCGATGTTAATGTTGGCGAGGCCGGCCCCGCGCAGGCGGCCAATCTCTTCGAGAACGGTCGCGCGTTTGTGCAGCCGTCCCACGGACTGCGCTTCCTGATCGACGAAGGACTGCACGCCCAGGCTCACCCGGTTCACTCCGCATTGCAGCAAGGTTTCGATGAGAGAGGGAGTAAGCGTGCCCGGAGCGCATTCGACCGTGATCTCGGCATCGGGCGTGACCGCAAATTGACCGCGCACGGAGGCGAAGATGCGCAGCAATTGCGCGGCATCGAGGATCGACGGAGTTCCTCCGCCGAGGTAAATGGAGTCGGCGGTGTCATCAAACGCACATCCCAACTCCAGCGCAAGCTGGCGCGAGTTGGCGATATCCTCGAGCACACGGACAACGTAATTTTCGTAGGCGGACTTCGAGAAGACGCCGGAGGCGAAGTTACAGTAGCTGCATTTGGTCCGGCAAAAGGGGACGGAGATGTAGAGGCCGAGGGACACACTGTCGTTTATTGTATGGGACGACGCGTACCCTTTCCCAATCTTGGACCGGGCGACCTGCGAGACTAGAAGCGGTTCAAAAGCGAAACTGTGGAAAAGTGCGTGTCCACCAGAATATATTTAAAAGCCTATTTGCAGGGGCCTTAACAGATCATTTAGGTGGCATCGTGGCGAGGACTAATCATGAGTAACGACTCAATTGATCTTCTGTGTGAACACTGTGGTCAGACGTTTTCTGCCTTCCTGCACGAGATGGCCGAAAGGAATGAGAAGGTCGTCTGCCCGAATTGCCGCGCTAACCGTGACTGTAAGCCAGCGAAGACTGCCGAGCCGATTGCGAGGGCGGGACCCGTCAAGAAGACCAGCAAGACGAATTAGGGTGCGTTCTCTTTCCTTGCTCACTATTCTGTATTCCCGGTTTGCACTGAAAAAATGCGGGCGGCCTCGCGGCCGCCCGCTTCGCACTGTTAGCTTGCCGAGTTAGTTCTAGTTCACCTGCGGCGGTTCTGCCACAAGACCGGCAAAGAAGGCAAGATTGCCGGGGTTGTTGGGGTCTTGTAGCAAGAGACCGCGCGTGATCAGCGGCACCGCGGTGGTATCGCTGGCCAGCGCGCTAAGGCCGCTCAGATTAAAGAACAGAGTATCGTTGCCGGTGTAAACGGTCACCGGCCCGCCGGCTGCATAGCCAACCAAGCCGTTGTTCGAGAGCTGGAAGGACCCCGCGTTGCCGTCGGTGACAGTGACGCTTCCCGGCACGAACAGGCCGTAGACGCCCTGGCGCCGCAGCGAAATCATCTGCGGCGTAAACGTAGAGTTCACGTAGCTGCCGCCGATAAAGATTCTCTGGCCAACTTCAATGGAAGTATTGTTGAACAATGCGCCGGTGAGCGGGCCATCGAGGAAGCAGATTTCGTAGTTGGTCACCGCGCTGATATCGATATTGGGCTGGACGGTGTCCACCTCGCTGACGAGGTCTGCGCCGGTTTCGCCCACCCACATGGTCACTGACTGCGCTTGGCCCGCGCCGTTGTTCGTCACCTGCAGAACGCGCCCGGAGACAAACGATTCGGTAGTGGTGATGACTTCTACG
Organism: uncultured Acidobacteriaceae bacterium; assembly: GCA_963779995.1. Classification (GTDB taxonomy): domain Bacteria; phylum Acidobacteriota; class Terriglobia; order Terriglobales; family Acidobacteriaceae; genus Acidiflorens. The sequence goes on from CAVZZY010000016.1 coordinate 52,163, forward strand.
CCGCTGGCCATCAGGCTGCCCCCCCTGAAACGCGCCCTCGACTCCGACAATCGCCGGTGCGGCGAGGTCGGTCATGTTCCAGCCACTGTTGAACTGCGTGCTGTCGTTGACATACACCGTCAATTGGCGACCGTAAGGCCCTTGCATGACAAACGAGTTAGTGGCGGTATTCACCGAGACCAGTCCGCCGGTCAGATCCGTAACCCGGCCGTCAGGATCGCTCGCCTTCGTGGCTTTTATGTAAATGACCGGATTCACGGCGCCGGTAATTTGTCCGCTGCCGTTGACGGCCAGGGATTGCCGGATGTCGAATTCCACTTTCAGGCCGGCGAGACCATTGCTTCCCACCACCATCGGTGTGGGGAACTTCACCGTCAGAGTGTAAGGAGACTGCGGCAGCGTACCGTTCATCGGAGTCACCACCGGCGGATTCTGGCTCACCACCCAGGAAATGACCGGGTTCGCCACCACGAAGGTCGCGCTGCTGTAGGTGTCGGCAGGAACGGAGCTGAAGGCAAGCGGGGACCGCAATCCTAAGAGGCGCGCGAAGTCCACGGTGGTCGGGGTCGAGATTACCTGTGGCGAATTGCTCTGGCCATTCAGGGTTATGGGAGTTGATGGTGAGGAGAAGGCCCACTACCGAAGGCAAGGGCGCATCTTCGCCGGTAACGAACACGTTGCCGGACTGCGACTGTCCAGGATTGGGGTTCGAGGAGGTAGACCCGCAACCGACGAGCATCATGGTTGCGAGCAGGGTTGTAGCGGTCAATGCAACGAATCTTTTCATGCCAAGCTCCGGATGAACAGGTTTTGGGGGAGCAAACTATTGTCTTGCGAATATGGAAACACGCTTAATTCAAGAATGTCGCGTGACCATGGTGTATTACTTTTCGACGGTCGGTCCGCGCGTCCGCCCGCGATTACCCTTGCTTTTGAGTAAGTTAGATAGCCATGCGAGGAAGGGACATGTGCTGCAGACCGGCGTTGCCGGAGCGGGGCCGAGCTTTGCCCGGCTTGGACGGGCAAGATGCTCGTCCCCACACAAGCCCCTACGCCAGCCGTCCTCACACTAACCGAATCTTTTCCATCCCGCTCGGCGGTTTGGCCATCTACTTGGGGTAACGGTTTTGGGATAATCTCTATTGGGGAGATCTTCAGTTATGGCGATCTCTCGCGCCACCGATGGCCTCCAATCAGGAAGAAGAAGTATTAGGGAAAGCGTACGACGGCCGGCTGATGCGGCGGCTGCTTACGTATCTGGGCCCGTACAAGTGGCACGTCGTGGTGGCGCTCGGGGCGATCATCCTGAAATCGGCGGCGGACGTGCTGGGGCCGTTCCTCACCAAGATTGCCATCGATAAATACCTGGCGAAGTCGCCGAACTCGCACTCCTGGATCGGCGATCGGCTGAGCGACACCCCGCTGACCGGCATCGCGCAGATTGGCGGCCTTTACATTGGGATTCTCATCTTCACTTTCGCGCTTGAGTTCGTCCAGACTTACCTGATGCAGTGGACCGGGCAGAAGGTGATGTTCGATCTGCGCAGCCAGATTTTTCGCCACCTGCAGCACATGCACATCGGGTTTTTCGACAAGAACCCGGTCGGCCGACTGGTGACGCGCGTGACCACCGACGTCGATGCCTTGAATGAAATGTTCACCGCGGGCGTGGTCTCCATTTTTGAAGATGTCTTCGTGCTGGCCGGCATTATCTTCATCATGATGAAGATGAACTGGAAGCTGGCGCTCATCACCTTCGCCATGCTTCCGCTGATCGTGTACGCCACTAAGATCTTTCGCGACAAGGTCCGCGATTCCTACCGGCGCATCCGCACCGCCATCGCCCGCATCAACGCTTACTTGCAGGAAGCGGTCTCGGGAATGCTGGTGCTGCAGCTTTTCAATCGCGAGAAGCGCGCCTTCAATAAATTTTCCGACATCAACGCTTCGCACATGGAGGCGTTTAAAGACGCCATCATGGCATACGCGGTGTATTACCCGGTGGTCGAAATAATGTCGGCGATTGCCATCGCCAGCATTATCTGGTGGGGCGGGAAGGACGTGATCCGGGGCGTGGCGACCATCGGGGTGCTGGTCGCGTTCATGCAGTACGCGCAGCGATTTTTCCGGCCGATTCAGGATTTGAGCGAGAAGTACAACATCCTGCAGTCGGCGATGGCGGCTGGCGAACGCGTGTTCAAGCTGCTGGATACGAAGATTGAAGTGACCTCGGCGGCGATCACGAAACAGCCGCAAGGGCCGGGGCGTATTGAATTTGATCATGTGTGGTTCGCGTACAACGCCAGTGGAGCGACGGGCGTCCCCGCCCAAACAACAGAGCCCGACTGGGTGCTGCGTGACGTAAGCTTTGTGCTCGAACCGGGCGAGACCATCGCCGTCGTCGGCCACACGGGGGCGGGCAAAACTACGCTGATCTCGTTGCTCATGCGCTTCTACGACGTGCAGCGGGGAGCGATTCGCATTGACGGCGTCGATATCAAGGAGATGAACCTCGACGATCTGCGCAGCCGCTTCGGCGTCGTCTTGCAGGATCCGTTTCTATTCAGCGGCACGGTCGAGGGCAACATCCGGCTGGGAACGGCGCGCATTCAAGACCAGGACGTGGAGCAGGCGGCGGAAGATGTCAACCTCTCCGACTTCATCCGGAGCTTGCCGGGAGGATTCAAGGAGGAAGTGCGCGAACGCGGTTCGACGCTCTCGACTGGACAAAAGCAGTTGATTTCGTTCGCGCGTGCGCTGGCGCATAGCCCGAAGATTCTGATTCTTGATGAGGCGACTTCGAGCGTCGATACGGAGACCGAGTTCCGCGTACGCGACGCGCTCAACCGCATGGTGGAAGGGCGAACGGCGCTGATCATCGCGCACCGGCTCTCGACTATCCAGCGCGCCGACAACATCATCGTGATGCACAAAGGCCAGGTCCGCGAGATGGGATCGCACCAGCAACTGCTGGCCCAGCGCGGGATTTATTACAAACTCTATCAACTGCAATATAAGGATCAGGAGATGGCTGGGGTACCCCCGGTCACGGCGAACGCGGACGACTGAACACTGCTTCCATTCTGCCCCGTTACAATGTCCCCGTGCGGATTCTCATCTCTGCCGGCGAAGCCTCGGGCGAAATGTATGGCGCGCAACTGATGGAAGCGCTGCGCCGCCGGGTAGCCATTCCGGCTCATGTGGGGACGGGGCTCAGCCCGGCCCAATTGGGGCAAAGTGTCGTCTCCACACAGGCCGGGCAGCTTGAATTCTTCGGTGCGGGTGGGGAGCGCATGCGGGCTGCCGGTTGCGAAATCGTTGTCGATGCTAAGGACCTTGCGGTCGTCGGCATCACTGAGGTTATTAGCCATCTGCCGAAGATTCTTGGGCTCTATCGGAAATTGGTTCGCTCGGCCGACGAGAAACGACCGGCGCTTGCCGTCGTCATCGACGCACCGGCTTTTAACTGGCGCGTGGCGCGGCAGATGCGCAAGCGTGGCATTCCGGTCGTCTACTACGTCTGCCCGCAGTTCTGGGCGTGGCGGCAGGGACGCGTGAAGTTGCTGCGCAAATACGTCAACAAGGCGCTGGTAATCTTTCCCTTCGAGGAAACGTTCTATCGCGATCGCGGAGTGGACGCGACGTTTGTCGGACATCCGCTGGCCGATCTGCCCCCGCCTGCAATTACTCGCGAAGTTTACGCGGCCGAGAACCAGATTGACGCCACGAAACCCTGGATCACGCTGATGCCGGGCAGCCGCCGGAAAGAAGTGGGCATGAACCTGCCGACGATCCTCGACGCGGCAGATCGCATCGAGAAGGATCGCCTGGAGAAAGATCGCCTAGAAAAAGATCGCCTGGGCAGCGGTTACGAGTTCCTGCTACCGGTCGCGCGCACGCTCGACGCGGCGTTTCTGAAGGAATTGATGGAGACGCGGCAAGCCGCGTCTCTACGGGGGAATATTCACTTGGTCCCCGATGCGCTGCCTGCGCTGTTTCACTCACGCGCCGGGATCGTTGCCAGCGGCACGGCTACGGTCGAAGCCGCCCTCATGGGCACTCCGTTTGTCATGGTGTACCGCCTGTCTCGGCTGACCTACGCACTGGGCAGGCCGCGTGTGAAGGTTCCTTACTTTGCGATGGTCAACCTGATTGCCGGCGAAGAAGTCGTCCCCGAACTGGTACAGCACAAGTTCACGGCAGAAAACGTCGTCATGGAACTGAACAAGATCATCCCTGATGGCGAGCCGCGAACGCGCATGATCGAGCGATTGGCAACCGTGAAGGCCAGGCTGAAATGCGGGAGCGGCGCCGCCAAACATCCCTCGGAAACGGCGGCGGAGATCATACTGGGGGAGATCATCTGAAGGCGATCCCCTGAAAATGGCCCATGTAAGTTCAACAAACAAATTTCTCTAACCCTTGTCGGCACAGCATCTTTTGCGGGAAAATTAACATCTTAGAAACTGTAGCCCTGCCAGGAGACTCTACTTGAAGCTCTGCCACTCTCGACCAGCGCGCCGGGCGCTCTGTCTATCTTTTGTCTTTTTTCTCGGCTTGTTTCTTACCGCGGCTGCGAACCGGCCGGCGCTGGCGGCCGAGAAAACGCGCCTGCGCGCGGACGACTACCAGATCGACGTCGAACTCCTGCCGCAGACTCACAAGCTCACCGCGCGCGCCACGGTAAAGGTCACGGCGCTCGAAGACCTCAGCGTGGTCACGTTGCAGTTGAACAACGCGCTGCGCATCACGAAGCTCACCGATGCGAATGACAAGCCGCTCACTCCCGAGCGCAACACGCAGGATTCGACCGTGCGCTTCTCGCTCACAAGCGGCCTGGCAAAAAATGAGAGCACCACATTTCGCTTCGAATACGAAGGCACGCTGGAAAGCGCCGACGACAGCCCGGTTCAGGGATTGAAGCTCGCCTACGTCGGCCCGGATACCAGCTACCTGCTTTACTCCGGACTGTGGTTTCCGGTCGCGGGCTACGGCGTCAACCGCTTTACCGCGACGATCAGCGTTACCGTCCCGGCGCACATGGTGGTGATCGGCAGCGGGAAGGAAGCGGCGGCGGCAACTGCCAAAAAACCCGCGGCCGTGATTGCGAACTCCAAGACCTTCACCTTCACGTGGGACAAGCCGAGTTTCCCGGGCACGATCATTGCGGGCACCTTCCAGGAATTCAAGGATGACGAAGCGGGCATCGACCTGCACGTGTTCTTCAAGCCAAATAAACAAGACCTGGGCGCGGAGTATGCATCGACCGCGATCAAGGTGTTCACTTATTTCGTCACCCAGTATGGAGTCGCACCCTCGACGCGGTTGAACATCGTTGAGATCCCGGATGACACGGTGCCCTCGGCGTGGGCGCCTGAAATCGCGGCGCTTTCGAGCCGCGCGATCACACAGAAGACCAACTACCGGTTGCTGGCCAATACGATTGCTCATCAGTGGTGGGGAGTCTCGGTGAGTCCGGCGTCGAAGGACGACTGGTGGATCAGCGACGGCTTCGCGCGCTACTCCGAAGCTCGCTACGTAGAGAGCGCGGCGGGCGCAGCCGGGCTCGAAGAAATGGTGAAGGACATGTCGGTGGGCGCGCTCGCCTACGACAGCGTGCCGCTTTCAAGCGCCGACAAGCTCGACTACTTTTCTCCCGAATTTCAGTCTTTGGTGACCGACAAGGGCGCCATGATCCTGCACATGCTGCGCTGGGTTGTGGGCGAGAAGAGGTATCTGGAGATCATGCGCGACTTCGCGGCCAAGTATGCGGGTAAATCCGCCAGCACCGACGATTTCCGCGAACTCAGCGAGAAAGTGTATGGCGAAAAACTCACCTGGTTCTACTCGCAGTGGATGGATTCCACCAGCGCTCCCGAGTTCAAGGCGAAGTACACGTGCTACCGGTTGGGCAACAACAAGGGCTTCCGCATTGTCGGCGCCATCACACAGGATCTGGATCTGTTCCGCATGCCGGTTAGTTTGAGAATCGATACCGATGGAAGAACGGAAGAAAAACGCATTGAGGTGGTGGGCACAGATTCTCCGTTTTCGGTTGAAACCTTCGGACGCCCGCGACGGATCACGGTCGATCCCGAAAACCGCGTGCTGACCAACTCCAGGGACATCAAGCTGCGTTCCTCGATCGTGCGTGGACAGGGCCTGATCCAGCAAGGCGATCTGGCGGGAGCTCTGAGCGAATTCAACAAGGCGCTCGAAGTCAATAAGAACAGTTCGCTCGCCCACTACCGGATCGCCGAGGTGTTTTACATGCAGAAGAACTATCAGGCGTCGGCGAACGCCTATCGCGCATCGCTGAATGGCGACGGGGAACCGCGCTGGACCGAGGTTTGGAGCCACTTGCAACTGGGCAAGATTTTCGACGTAACCGGCCAGCGTGAACGCGCCGTCAATGAATACCGCCAGGCCATCCAGACCAACGACAATACCCAGGGCGCGCTCGAGGAATGCCGCCGCTACATGCAAAAGCCTTACGAGCGGGAAAAAGGCAGCTAAGCTATCCGGCGCTGCCCCTCCGATTACGGCTGCGCGGACAGTAACTCCCCGGCTCGGGCAGCGGCGCTTAATTTTTTCTCCAGCACCAGGCACCAACCTATGGTAAGGAGGATCAAACTCCACGAGATTAACGGCGAGATCAGGAACAACCGCAAGCCGTAGCGCAGCAGCACGTACCAGGCAAGCGTGAACATCGTCGCGACCACGAGCGGTGTTCGGCGGACAGACTGCGAGAGCGGGACTGAAACGGTCCATGCCGCCTGGAAAATCAGCGTGAATGGAATCGCCACCACCAGGTCCACCAGATAATGCTCCCCTAACGCCAGCGTGGAGAAAATTGTCGCCCACAGAAACAAACCGGCCAGCCTTCCCCATCGCGGCCAAGGGCGTGAGTTCCACCAGATCGCCAAAGCGCCAGCCAGATGCAACGAAGGCATGCAATTGCGCGGTGCGTCGGGCACGGTCATGGGCTGAATCGCAATCTGCGCGAGCAGCGGCGGATGCCAAGGGTATAACGCGCCAAACGCATACCTCGGACCGGCCGCAGGATAGATTCCGTACTGCGCAAACCCCACCAGCATCAAGGATAGAAACAGCGCGAGAATTAAAACACTTTGCCGCTCCCGCACTCGATGTGATGCGTAGAGAATGCAGGCCGCCAACGGCAGCATGTAATAAACGGTCGTAGTCAGGCCCCACGCGGTTGAGCCCGCCGGCAGAACTCGCCCCAGCACGAAACTTGGTTGAAACCCGAGGCCGCCGTCAAACGCCAACAGGAAAGCATCGTAGGTTCTGGGGCGAAGCCAGGTCGTCAGCGGTACCGTGTAACCGATCAGCAAGCTGCAGAGAGGAAAGACGGCTCCGGCATAAAAGGTTTGGCGATGAGACCTCCGCTCGTTGTCAGACGATCCATCGCGCGACCGGTCGCTCTACGGAACGACCTGAGCGGCCAGAACCATCAGGCTGGCAATACCGAGAAAGGCTCCCCAGCTAATCCACCACACGCCGTAATACGCGCCCAGGCCGCCCATCCGTCGCACGCACGCCGCCCGCAGCGCAACCGCGAGGATGAAAACCGTCAGCATCGCGAAACGCGTTGGGCGCGTCCACAGATAAATCACGAACGTGCCCAGCAGGGTGAAGCAGAACGACGGGTTAAGCTCAAAAGTGCTTGCCATGCGCTGGTCGAACTTTTTCCCTAACTTTTTTTCGAACTCTTTTCCGATCTCTTTTCGAACTCCCTCCGAACTGTCGCACCAAATCAGCCTGCCTTTAATAAGTTCGAATAATGCCGCTGAGGCATTGTAAATGCAGGATCAGCAAGAGCCGCGGCGAACGGACGGCAGCAGTTACGGAGGAGTATCGCAACCTGTGCATCCTGACCGGCACGCACCTTGACCCGAAACAGGGCAGCGCGTACAGTCTTAAGCAAGGGTGGGGTGTTTCATGTCGACCGAAGCCAGCAAATATCTGAAATTTGGTTCCGTCACCGTGCTGATTCTGCTCTCGCTCGGCTATCTTGCCTACACCGGCGTGCAGGACAGTAAGAGCTACTACGTCACCATCAAGGAATTGAACGGCATGGGAAAAGAGGCTTACGCCAAGCGTCTGCGTGTAGCCGGAAACGTGGTCCCCGGGTCGATCAAGCGCTCCGGAACCCGCGTCGATTTCACGCTCAAGGAAAATGATCTGACGCTGCCCGTTTCCTACACTGGGACGGAAGCTCCTCCCGACACTTTTAAAGACGACTCGCAAGCCTTGGCGGATGGAAGCTTCGGACGCGATGGCGTCTTCCACGCCAAGCAACTGCAGGCCAAGTGCGCGTCGAAGTACGCGCCGCAACCCGGAGCGACCGGTCAGCCCGGAGCCACTCCGGCCGCTGAGCCCGGCAAGAGCATGTCGCAGGCCCAGAGTTCCGGCTCGAGCGGGATGGCGAATTAGCCTTCATTCCTTATTCCTTTGACTGAACCCGCGCCCGTCCCCGTCATCACAGTCACGAACCTGATCAAGCAGTTTGGCCGTTTTGCCGCCCTGCGCGGCGTAACCGCGGAATTTTCCGGCGGCAAACTCTATGCCATTCTCGGCGATAACGGCGCCGGCAAGACTACACTGCTGCGCACCCTGGCGGGACTCAGCCAGCCGTCGAGCGGTAACATCACAATCCTCGGCGCCAGCAGGTTTCACGACATCTGCCAGCAGGTGGGCTACATGGCGCATCCTTCTCTGCTCTATGACGAGATGAGCGGGATGGAGAACCTCGAATACTTTGCCCGCCTGTACGGAATCACCAGCCGGGAGCGTTGCGCAGAGGTCATTCGCGCGGTCGGTCTCGATCCCGAGCTCGTCCGCCCCGTCGGCCAGTATTCGCAAGGCATGCGGCAGCGGATGTCTTTGGCGCGGGCTCTCCTCAATGACCCCAAAATCCTTTTGCTCGATGAACCCTTCTCGAATGTGGACACCCATTCCGCAACGGAAATGGTCCACCTGCTGGCCCGTGCCCGCGATCAGGGCAAAACGCTATTCATCGTTACCCACCAGGCATCGTTGCTCGACGGCGCGGCCGACGAGTTCGTCTGGATGGAATCCGGCAAGATTGTCGAGCGCACACGGGAGCTGAAACGGCTGGAGCGTCATGGGGAGAGCGCGGGCGGAAAATTAACCGGGGGAAACTTAGAATGACCGCGCCCACCGGCATCACCCGTGTCAGCCTGCTCAAAGACCTGCGCCTCGAGTGGAGATCGAAGGACGCCATCAACTCCATGCTGTTTTTTTCTCTCCTGGTGGTGGTCGTGTTCAGTTTTTCGTTCGATCCGACCGCCGAAGAATCACGCCAGATCGCCGGCGGACTGATCTGGGTGGCATTTCTGTTCGCGGCCGTGGTGGCGCTCAACCAGACATGGGCGCGCGAACTGCGCAACCAGGTGCTCGACGCCTACCGCGTCTCGCCCGCTCCTGCCAATTCCCTGTTCATGGCTAAAGTGCTCGGCAACTTCATTTTCGTGAGCGTGCTGGAAGCCCTCATGACTCCGCTGTTCATCGTGTTTTACCGGCTGCGGGCGCTGGGTCCGGCATGGCAACTGCTGCTGGTCGCGGTGGTCGGAACTTGGGCGCTGGTAGTAAACGGAACTTTCTTCGCCGCCATGTCCCTGCGTACGCGCAGCCGCGAGATCATGCTGCCCCTGCTGCTGTTCCCCATCTCGATCCCGGCCCTCCTCGCCATGGTGCAATCCACCACCGCTATACTGAACGGCGAAGGCGCGCGTTTCTGGATCGTGTTGCTTGTAACCTACGATCTGGTGTTTACTACGGTGTGCCTGCTCTTGTTTGAAACCGTCTTGAACGCAGAATGACGAACGCAGAATATGTTCCCTGTGAGCCTCTGTGGCCCCTGTGGTTAAGATCTAAAGCGATAACCACTGGGGCCACAGAGGTTGACAGAGGTTCTTAGAATGAAACGCGTCTTCCCCATCCTCGGCGTACTGACTGCGATCCTGCTGAGCTACGCGTTGTACATGGCGCTGGTCGTTGCGCCCACGGAACGGACCATGGGCAGCGTGCAGCGGATCTTCTACTACCACGTGCCTTCGGCGTGGACGGCGTTCATCCTCTTCTTCATCAATTTCGGAGCCTCGGTCTTCTATCTGATCAAGCGCAACCCGGCTGCCGACATCGTCGCGCTGGTCACAGCCGAAGTCGGCGTCGTTTTCTGCACCGTCGTCCTGGTCACGGGCCCCATCTGGGCGCGTCCGGTCTGGGGCATCTGGTGGACGTGGGACATGCGCCTGACCTCGACCCTGGTTCTGTGGCTCATCTACGTGAGTTATCTTTTTCTGCGCCGCTTCTCTTCCAGCGGAGAAACGCCTTTATTGGCCGCTTCCCTCGCGGTTCTGGGCGCCCTGTGCGTGCCCTTCGTTTACTTTTCGATCTGGTTCTTCCGCACCCAGCACCCCCAGCCAGTCATGGGCGGAGGCGGATCGATCGATCCGCGCATGCTGCACGTGCTGCTCATCAACTGGCTGGCATTTTCCTGCTTCGCTTTTCTGGTTTGCTGGTCCCGCTATCGACTGGAAAAGTTGCAGCGCGACGTCGACCACGCCCATGCCGTGGAATCGCTGTTGGCCCCCCGCGGGAGTGTGCGATGAGCGGAAACGGACGATACCTCTTTGCTGCCTACGCCGTCACCTGGATCATCCAGATCACCTATTTGTGGACCATCGTCCGCCGCTACGCGCGCCTGAAGCGAGAGATCGGGGAATTGAAAAAGCCAGGTGGCAGCTCTTAGGTCTCAGGTGTTAGGCTCGTGGTTTCATCGGCGGTTTTTCTGAGACCTGAGACTTGGAACCTTGGACCTGCCTTTTCTTTGCAACCATTTGCCTCTCTTTTGCTTCTCACTAGTCGGCCCATAGTGTCTGCCCAGCTTGACAGCGTATCTGTTGGATGTAAAAGTATTTGTTTGGTTTAATCGCAGTTCTGGTAACAGGTACGCATCCTTCGCAGGGGCGTCAAGCCGCAGCGGTGTTTGTGTGCCTTCTTGTTCTCACCCCACGCAATTGGGAAATCGGAGGAGCTTCGTGAATCGGAATTATCCTGTGTCGGTAGGAAGTTTGGTGAGACGTTCGGTAACAGGAGATGGGATGAAGGCTGCGTTTCTTGCGGCGGCCGTGCTCGCCACCGCAGGCGTCGTGTTTTATCTTGGAACCGCTGTACATGCCGCCAAAACCAGCGGACCAGAATCCTCCGAGCAAGGATCTGCCGAGCCCCGCTCTGCCGCCCACAAGGCGCTTCCGTCGACGGTGCTGTCGCTGCCGCTGTTCTTCGAGCAAAACCAGGGTCAGACTGCTCCTCCGGTCAAGTTTCTGGCGCGCGGTGCCGGCTACGGTCTGTTTCTGACCTCCGACGAAGCGGTGCTGGAGCTGCAGACTTCAGCCATCAGCACCGAGCATTCAGCACTCAGTTCGCAGCCTTCATCCCGTTCTGTGATTCGCATGCGGCTGGAGGGAGCGAACTCTTCGCCACGGGTCTCGGGCGCTTCGCTTCTGCCAGGTAAGAGCAACTACTTTATCGGAAACGATCCTTCCAAATGGCGTTATGACATTCCCCAGTTTGCCCGCGTGGAGTATCAGGCGGTTTATCCGGGCGTCGACCTCGTGTACTACGGCAATCAGGGACAGCTCGAATACGACTTCCGCGTCGCGCCCGGCGGCGACCCGAACCAGATTACGCTGAGCTTCCAAGGCGCTTCCGCGCACATTATTTCGATTTCGCGCGATTCGGAAGATTCGGGCGATTCCGGCGATCTGATTCTTTCGACAGATCAGGGCGACGTGCGCTTCCACGCGCCAATCGTCTATCAGCCCGCCACGCCCGGTTCCGGATATCCGTCCGGCAACGCCCAGAAGACAATCACGGGAAGTTTCCGCCAGCTCGCCGATAACAAAATCGGCTTCACTATTGGAGACTACGACCACAGCCGCGAACTCGTCATCGACCCGGTCCTAAGCTATTCCACCTACCTCGGTGGCAGCAACGGCGTCGAGGGCGCCCTGATCGGCGCAAGTCCCCTGAATCTGGTAAAAGTCGCGATCGACTCCGCTAACTGGATTTATGTCGCGGGCTCAACCACCTCAACGGACTTTCCCATGCCTGTCCCGCCCAACACCAACAACCCGATCCAGTCGCAGCTTGGCGGTGCGGGCGCGCAGAACATCTTCATCGCGGTCATCAACCCGACTCTGCAGTCGCCCACTCCGCCCAATCAGCAACTGGTTTACGCAACCTATCTTGGCGGATCGCAAGTTGCAGGTCAGCCGCCCGAAATTGACAGCCTGGCGGGAATCGCTGTCGACACCAGCCGCAATATCTATGTTGCCGGTACCACCACTTCTACCGACTTTCCCACCACCAGTAACGCCCTCCCCCAGCCAGGCCCGGTGAGCGGTACCCACGGATTTCTCAGTGCGCTCACCCTGACCCCAGTCCCCGGCGTCGTTTACAATCTCGCCTATTCCACCTATCTCGCCGGCAATGGCACTGATATAGTCACCGGACTCGCCATCGACGGCGTTCAGAACGCCTACGTCACCGGCACCACCACTTCCAGCAACCAGGCTCAAACGGTCTACCCCTTCCCCGCCAGCCCGAACGGCTTTCAGACGGTGTCGAACGGGAACCTCCAGTTCTTCGCCAGCAAGATCAGCACAACTGCCAGCGGTTACCAGAGCATGCTCTATTCCACCTACTTTGGTGGTGGATATCCGTCCCCGGCTACCGGAGTGCCAATAATTGCGTTTGGCGGCGGCATTGCCGTGGACCCTGCCCCGAATACTTCTCCCAACATGTATTTCACCGGCACCACCAACATGCTGAACCAGATCCCGACCGGTTTGGGGGTCGCGCCGTTTCCGCTCTTCAACGCGCAGCAGTCCTGCCTCAACGAATCCGGCCAGAATAATTGCACCCCGTCCCCGCAAACCCCAACGACCACTCCGGACGCCTTCGTTGCCAAGATCAACCCGAACCTCGCTGGGTCCGCTTCTCCCGTCTATTCCACCTATATAGGCGCCAGCGGTAATGACTATGGCAACGCCATCGACGTGGACACCTCCGGCAATGCCTACGTCATCGGTTGGACCGACTCGACCGACTGGCTTTGTAACGCCTGCGGCTTCGCTGCATTTCAGTCCGGCAACGGCGGCGGGCAAGACGCCTTCATCGTCAAGATCGGCAATCTGAGCGGCTCCCAGTATCCGATGAACTACTTCACCTACCTGGGCGGTTCGGGCAACGACATCGGCCAGGACATTAAGGTGGACACGGTGCAATCCGTCCACGTGGTGGGCTCAACCACATCCACAAACTTCCCCGTCACCATCAATACCTATCAGCCGAATCTCGGCGCCGGTGCCACGCAGAACGCCTTCGTCGCGCTGATTTCAACCACGTCAGGGGGCACACTGACAAACCCCATCGGCGATTACTCATCCTATCTGGGCGGCAACGTGTTGGATCAGGGCACAGGAGTCGCCCTCGACCCCGTCTACGGCAACACTTACGTGGCCGGCATCACCCAATCCACGCTCTTCCCCACTACTCCAAATGCATACCAGCCGCAGTTGAATGGGACGCAGAATGCCTTCGTGAGCAAGATCGGCAACAGCACCACACTCAGCATAACTGCCCCCAATCCGTCTCCCTACCCCGCGGTCGCGGCCGGAAACCAGGTCGTGTTTACTTTCAACATCACCAACACCGGAACCGACCCGGCAAACCAGTTGGTTTTTACCGTGCTAGGTTTGCCTCAAAGCGGCCTGGCATCTGCCCCTACAGCCCAAGTCAATAGCGGTTTGGGAAGCTGCAACCCGGTGGAAGGGCAGACGATCACTTGCACGATTCCGACCCTGGCTGTGAATTCCACAGCAGCCGTCGAAGTCTTCGTCACCCCGTCCATTCCTGTCGTCAATGAGACAATCTCTATCTCGGGCAACGTCAGCGCGAACGGCGGTACAGTGGGACCCTCCGTCCCGCAGCCCATCGTATACGTCGTCGACTTCGAGATCAGCGCCTCCACCCCGGCCCCCATTAATGCTGGCGACATTGCTACGATCCTGGTCACCTTTACTCCAACGCCCCTAAGAGGCTATGGCTATAACGCCGTCATCACCCCCAGCCAAACCACGTCCCCATCGATGGTCACCGCCGCCACTCCCGCCTTCTCGCCCATCTCGGTCACGCTGTCTGGGACCGCTCCTGCAACTACGATCCTGGGAATCGCTACCGTGGCTCGCCCCGTGATCAGCGGCAGCCTCTTCCGCCGCGGCTCGTTCTACGCCGCCTGGCTCCCCATCGGAGGCTTGAGTCTCGTCGGACTGGGAATCGGTGTTACTCGCAAACGTCGCCGCTGGTTAGTCGGAGGAGTCCTGGGCCTGATCGCGGGCATTATCCTGCTGCAGCCGGCCTGCGGATCATCCACCACCAGCAACACTCCCGCCACTGCCGGGGGCACCTTGGCTGGAACCTACATCATCACCATCACCGGCTCTGCCGGAACCGGAGCCGTACACACCTATCCCGTGAGATTGACGGTGAACTAAACCAACCCAACGCGCTCCGCTTAAACTTCACGATGGGAGCCTCCGCCCCGGCGGAGGCTTCATTCTTTGGACCCCGTCGGGGAGGCGCGCCGAGACACCCCTGCGTAAGCCACTGCAAACACAGCTAATCCAGTACTTGACAGTATTTCATATTGCGATATTATTATCGCTATTAGCAATATGACGCTCGGCGAAAAAATTCGCTACCTCCGCGAGGTCGAAGGTTCCCTCCGCGGATTGAATCGGCCCCTCACTCAACAGGAGTTGATGAAGGGCATTCAAGTCGAGACCGGCAAGACCATCAGCCAGTCGTATCTCTCGCAGATCGAGCGCGGCAAGCGTCCGCACATGACGCAATCCTCGCGCACTGTCTTGGCGCGCTTTTTTAAAGTGCACCCCGGCTTCTTGGTCGACGACCCCGACGGCTATCACACGGAACTGGTATCCGATCTGCGCACCACCGAAGGGCAGCTCGATGTCTGGCTACTGCAAGGCTCCGAGCGTTTCGCCAGCGACCCGGAGGTGAGCGACGTCCTGATCAAGGTCGCGCGTGACAAGGACACCCGGCGCTGCCTGTTGCTGCTCGGTGAAATCCTGAACACGCCCGGACTCGCCGACCGCCTTTTCGAAGCTCTGCGTCCGGAACCAGCGCGCGCCACGGGCGCGCCTAGAAGGCGAAACTTATGACTTGGGCTGATTTTTATCTGATTTGTTTCGCCGTCGGATTCTTGCTGAGCGCAGTTTCGTTCATCGCCGGAGGGCTGCACTGGCATCTGCCCCACTTTCCGCATGGTGCCGGACATGTTGGCGCCGGACACGTACCGATGGCGCATGGCAGCGCCGGCCAAGGCACAGCTCCACGTGCGGGGCACGATGCGCCCATGTCGCCGTTCAACTTCGTCACGCTGACCGCATTTCTGGCCTGGTTCGGAGGCACCGGATTCCTGATCGCCCGCTTCTCGAGCATATGGTTCGCGCTCGGACTGTTGATCGCCCTGGGAGCCGGACTCTTCGGCGCCGCCATCGTGTACCTGTTCCTGACGCGGGTGCTGATCTCGCACGAGGAGAACCTGGACGCAGCCGACTACGAGATGGTCGGCGTGCTGGGACGAATCTCGATGCCCATCCGTGAAAACGGCACCGGAGAAATCATCTACTCGCAGGCCGGCACGCGCCGGACCTGCGGCGCGCGCAGCGAAAACGGCAGCGCGATCGGAAAGGGCGCCGAGATCGTAGTCACACGCTATGACAAGGGCATTGCGTACGTGCGGCTGTGGGAAGAGATGAGCAACGAGGAGCTAAAAGCTAATAGCTAATAGCTAATAGCCAACGGCAGCAATATGAGCGATGCCTTCCAACCCGATGTGTTGGCGGAAGAGACGCATTCCGGACGCGCCTGGAGTCTGCTGATCCTGCTGGCGATGATGGGGCCGGTGATCGCATTCTCGCTGGCGCGGACCGCGGCGGTCCTCTGGCCGGTGATCCTCGTAGGCGTGGTAGGCCTCGGCGTGTTCGCAATGGCTTGGAGCGGGTTCCAGTACCGTTTCCTGCGGCACGGGGTTGAGATTCGGATGCTCGGATTCCGCCTGCGCTCGATTCCGAGGCAGTCGATCGTGAGTTATTCGATCGAGCCCTGGGCCTTTATTCGCGGCTACGGCATTCGCGGCATCGGGAACACGCGAGCTTACGTCTGGTGCAACAAGGTCGTGCATATCAGAACTTCGAATGGCGAGATTTTTCTGGGCCACAGCGATCCAGAACGGATCGTGCGCGACCTGGACATGGTGACGGGCGTGTTAACCCGCGGTTAGGCACGCTGCAAGAGCATCGCTTGATATCAGTGCCGTAGAGACGGGGCTCGCCCCGTCTCCGCACGCTGAGAACTGAGAACCGAGAACTGAGAACTGATTTTTCAGGAGGCGATATGTATTTCGGCATAGCAATTGAGATCTGGGTCTTCGCGGGACTGATGGTTCTGGCCATCCTGTTCCTGATGAGCATGCTGGCCCGCTTATACCGCAAGGCGGGACCCCATGAAGCGCTGATTGTTTACGGTTTTCGCGGAACCCGCGTGGTCCAGGGTCACGGCACGGTCATCTTTCCGATGGTCGAAAACTGTAAGGACCTTTCGCTCGAACTGATGTCGTTCGACGTGGCCCCGCAGCAGGACCTCTACACCAAGCAGGGCGTCGCCGTCACGGTTGAGGCCGTCGCTCAAATCAAGGTCAAGTCCGACAAGGAATCCATTCTCACCGCAGCCGAGCAATTCCTCACCAAAAGCGATCAGGAGCGCGAAAGCCTGATCCGCCTGGTAATGGAAGGCCATCTCCGCGGCATCATCGGACAGCTCACCGTGGAAGAAATCGTCAAGCAGCCCGAGATGGTCGGCGATCGCATGCGCGGTACCTGCGCCGACGACATGAACAAGATGGGCCTCGAAGTGATTTCTTTCACCATCAAAGAGGTTCGCGACAAGAACGAATACATCACCAACATGGGCAAGCCCGACGTCGCCCGCATCAAGCGCGACGCCGATGTAGCCACCGCCGAAGCTGAGCGCGACACGGCCATCAAGCGCGCCATGGCAACTCGCGAAGCGGCGGTTGCGAAAGCGCAAGCCGATCAGGAGCGCGTGCTCGCCGAGACGCTCTCCCAGGCCAAGCAAGCCGAATCGCAGCGCGACCTCGAGGTCAAGAAAGCCCAGTACCTCGAAGTCTCGAAAAAGCAGCAGGCGCAGGCCGACAAGGCTTATGACATCCAAACCAACATCATGCAGCAGCAGGTCACCACCGAAAGCGTGAAAGTGCAGCAAGTCGAAAAAGAAGGACAGGTCAAAGTGCAGGACGCCGAAATCAGTCGCCGCGAGAAAGAACTCATCGCGACCGTATTAAAAGGCGCCGAGATCGAGCGTCAGCGCATCGAAACGCTGGCCGCCGCCGAGAAGCAGCGCCTGATTGCGGAAGCCGAAGGCCACGCGTCGGCGATTCGCGCCCAGGGAGAAGCCGAGGCCGAAATCATCTTCAAGAAGGGTGAAGCCGAAGCCAAAGCCATGAACGTAAAAGCCGCGGCTTATCAGGAATACAACCAAGCGGCGGTCGTCGACAAACTGATCACCGGATTGCCGGAGATCGTGAAAGCACTGGCCGCGCCGCTCGCCAACGTGGACAAGATCACCATCGTCTCCACCGGCAACGGCGACGCCGCCGGAATGAACAAGATTACCGGCGACATCACAAAAATGGCAGCACAGGTGCCAGCCCTGTTCGAAACGCTCTCGGGCATGCCGCTAAAAGAACTGTTAGGCAAGGTCCGACAGATCGGCGACAAAGCACCGAAGCCGGAGGAAAAGCAGTAAGTGGAGCAGTCGTTGGTCGTTAGTCGTCGGTCGTCAGCAAGCGTTGTTCGGCCGCAACGCGAACAGCGAACGACGAATCGCGAACGGCGAACGACCAACGACCATCGACTAACGACAGATTCTAGGAGGTATTCCGTGTCAGAAGAACTTCACCACGCCAGATCCCTCGGCCTGTCCGTCGCCCTCGGAGCCGCCATGGGCGCGGCCATCGGCGCCGCCACCGGCCACATAGGCATCTGGATAGCCGCCGGAATCGCAGCCTACATAGCGATTTCTATGGTCGGCGGCGCCTGGAATACGAAACCAAACGACCAACAACGAACGACCAACGACTGACTTACACGAGGTGTTCTATGGCATTACTCGAACGCGTTTCCACCTTAGTCCGGGCCAACCTCAACGACTTGATCGACAAAGCCGAGGAGCCCGAAAAGATGATCAAGCAGGTCATCCTCGACATGAACAACCAGCTCTTGCAGGTCAAAACGCAGGTGGCCATCGCCATCGCCGACCAGCATCTGCTCGAAAAGAAGAAACTCGAAAACGACGACAAAATCCAGGAATGGATGCGCAAGGCCGAGCTCGCCGTCGACAAAAAGCAAGACGACCTCGCTCGCGCCGCTCTGCTTCGCGTTGAAAGTTATCGCGACCTGAGCGCAAACTTCGCCCAGCAGCTCGAAGATCAGAAAGCCCAGGTCGAGAATCTGAAATCGGCCCTGCGCAATCTCGATCAGAAGTTAGCCGAGGCCAACGCCAAGGCCGATCTGCTGATCGCGCAGCACCGCCGCGCCCGCGCCGCTAACCGGGCCACGGACGCACAGTCCGGCATGAGCGCCAACACCAAGTCCGCCACCTTCGATCGCATGAAGAGAAAAGTAGCCCGCGAAGAGGCCATCGGCGGAGCCAAAGCCCAACTCCTGGCCGACGACGTCGAAGACCGCCTCGCCGCCCTGGAAAAAGAAGACCGCATCGAGCAGTTGTTAACCGAGCTGAAAACAAAGCGCGGAGCGTAACCGGAAAATCATGTCGCAAAGAGCGAACCAGGCCCGTTTAATTGCGCTGCTCATCGCCATCGCTGTGCTCATCGTGGCTTTGCTAGTGAAGCGTCTCAGATAAGGCGACCGGGGCCGGTCCCATCGAACGAGTTATTTTCGCAAGGCATCCAACGCGAAAAGAGTCCTCGTTTGTCTGCTCGAGTCGATGGCTGAAAAGTCTCCAAATAAGGGTGGCACATTTTGTTGCATAAGTTAGAAGCTGCACGAGGGTCCCATGCGCAAAGTCTTCCATTCCGACTCACCCGCCGGCCCGTACGTAGCCGACGCCGCTGTCCTCTGCTGCTTCGATCACCGCATCAGCACGGCCGTGCGAAAGTTCCTGAAGAAGCAGGGCGTCGAACGCGCCGACATGATCTCCGTTGCCGGAGGAGCCAAGACCCTCGCCTCCCCGCGCAACGACTTCGAACAGGACTTCCTCCTCGAACAGGTCCGCATGTCCGTCCACCTGCACCAGACCAAACGCGTGCTGGTCATCACCCATTCCGACTGTGGCACTTACGGTGGCCTGGACCATTTCAAAGGTGACCTCCAAGCCGAAGCCGAACATCATCGCATCGAACTCCTCCGCGCCGGAGAGCTTCTCACCGCGGAATTCCCCGGCATTTCGGTTGAGCCCTACTTCGTCAAGTTCGACGGTATCTGGGCAGTGAAAGACGCGGACCACCTGAAGTCCACGCCGCAGAGAAAACTCTCGGATACCGCCCGCAGGATCGCGTAGGCGGGCTCCGCGCCCATTCCAACGAAACCCTTCGACGTTTTGCAGCGGGATCACGCGCTGGCTTTGTCGAGCAGCGGCAGCGGTTTCTCGCTTGACGCCGACGACTCCAACTCCAATTGCTCCTGTCCGCTGAGCGCGGAAACTTTTCCTCGGTAGCTCTTCAGATGCCGCTGCGCCGTCTCGAATGCTTCCTGCGCCTTGTTCAAATTCTTGCCGACGTTTTCAAACTGGTTCTGGAAAAAGTCGAACGACTTCTGCGCCTTGGCCAGTTCGGCGCGGCTCTTTTCGAAGCGGCTGGCGACTTCGTACCACTTGTGCACCAGCGCAATCGTGTGCAGCGTCATCAGCAAGGTATTGGGCGAAACGGGAAACACATGCTGTTCATTCATCCAGTCGCCCAGTTCGCGGTTGCGAATCACTTCCATATACAGCGTCTCGCTC
Organism: uncultured Acidobacteriaceae bacterium; assembly: GCA_963779995.1. GTDB lineage: Bacteria > Acidobacteriota > Terriglobia > Terriglobales > Acidobacteriaceae > Acidiflorens. The sequence goes on from CAVZZY010000016.1 coordinate 72,338, forward strand.
GGCAGATACATGAGCGCGATTTCCGTCGTGCCATTCTCCGGCTGGATGTACTGCTGAATGCGCTTGGCTTCCGCCTTCATCACCCGCACCAGCGCAATCCGCGCCGCTTCAATCTCAGCCTTGTCGTTGCTCTCAAAGAGCGCAATCACTTGCTCGCGCGGAAACTTGGCGTCGATCGGCAGCTTGCGGTCGGGAAAGTAAATGACGGCGTCGGCGCGTCCTCCGCCCTCGCCCGGCGACGACTGCAGCGCGAACATATGCGCGGGCAGGAAGTCCGCGAGCAGCCGCTCCAGGCTCGCTTCCCCGAACTGGCCGCGCAGATGCGGAAGCTTGAGCAGGTTGTTCAGATCGTTGATCGAGTGGCCGAGCGCGCCGACTTCACGGAGTTGCTCCTCCGCCGCCTTCAAGTGCTGCTGAACTTTTTCGAACTGCGCAAATCCTTCCTTGATGTTCTGATCGAGTTTCACCTGCACCTGCTCGGTGATGGCCATCAGCTTCGAATCCACCCGATCGCGAATCGAATCGAGGCTCTGCGCGGTCTGCTGATTCAGGCTCTGAAATTCGCTCTTCAGTTGCTGTGTGGTGAGCAGAAGAGAACTGGTCATCTCGCTGCGGCCATCGCTCAAGCTCCGGTTCTGCTCTTCCCTTCCCGCAGCAAGTTGTTGCTCGACCGAGCTTCGAATCTCTGAAAAGCCTTGCTGGATGCGGTCTGTGACCTGCTGTCGGAGGTCTCCTTTAGTCTGCTCCAGACGAGTGGCCATGTCGGCAGTGCTGATACTGATCTTCTGGCCAAGGGCGGTATTGAACCTTTCGAGCTGGTCTGCAACCTCCGCCTTTACATCCACTTGCGTGGCGGCCGAAACGCGCCGCAGCAGAACAGCCGAGAACCCAAGCAGGACAAGGGTTCCGGCGAGCACGGTAACCAGCAGTAAGGTCTCCATAGTAAGTAGCTGAGCCGAATTCTAGAAGCTAGCGTGAGAGATGGAAAGCGGAAAACTTTGCCGGCGATCCCCGCGCCGCAACGCCAACCACAAAAATCATGCTCCGGGTCCTGGCGGTTTCATTCGCGATGTTGACGGTAAGTCTCGGACCCTGCGCCGCACAAACCAAGCCGCCAGCAGTCGTTATTTGCAACGACACTAACACAAACGTTGGCAACAACCAGCCCGACCCCTACTCGAACTCGGCGGCCGGATCATCGTCTGACGAGGACTACGCCGCCGAGAACGAACTCTTGGAAGCGGCCAACCAGAGCCGCGAACTCGCTGGAGTGCCCCCGTTGCGCATGGAAGAAAGTCTGCGCGAAGCGGCGCGAACGCACGCCCGGCGCATGGCGGAGAGCGGGCGTCTGGAGCATCGTTTGCCCGGCGAGCCCTCCCTGCTCGAAAGAATTGCCCAGGTCAGCCCGCTAAGAATGGATCGCGCCGGCGAGAACATCGCCTACACTAATTGCGCTCTGGGCGCGAATGATGCCCTGATGCGCTCGGCCCCGCACCGTGAGAATCTGCTCGATCGCGGATTCAATGTCGCCGGCGTCGCCGCCATCTGGAGCAAAGGCCGGCTATATGTGGTCCAGGATTTCGCGCACGAGGTACCGTCGTATTCCGCGCAGGAGAGTGCAGAATTGGTTGGCCGGGCCGTCCACGAGATGCGTCAACAGGCAGGACTGCCGCAACTCGTCCGACTCACGCCGCGGAATCTTGACGTGGCCGCTTGCTCGCTGGCGAGAGAGAATCGTCCGAACGCTCACCTGCTCGCGGCCGCCTACGACAATCGAAAAATTATCACCTACACCGAGAGCCGTCCGGAAGTCCTGCCGCCGGGCGCCCTGCGTCTGCTGCGCGATCCAGGCGTTAGCCAGTTTGCGGTGGGCTCTTGCTATGCGCGTAATGCCGCGTACCCGACTGGCTTGTATTGGGTCGCGATTCTTCTCTACTGACTCTTGCTCGCTGCTCTGCTGAGAGAGTGTTGAGACATCGCGGGATTCGCGGGCAAGGTCGCCCACACAAGCACTGTGCTACCCTCCGAGCATCTGATCTCTTAATCTCTGGCCGCCCGTATGGAACCTGCTCCGCGAATCCGCATCGGGACTGCCGGCTGGTCATACAAAGACTGGGACGGGATTCTTTATCCGCCGGAATTGAAGCGCAAGAAAATTCATCCCGTCGAATTTCTGGCGCGATTCTTCGACGTCATCGAAATCAACACTTCGTTCTACGGACACATCCGCCCGGAACTGGGGCGCCTGTGGGCGCGGAAGGCAGCGGCAGTCAATCCAAATTTTCTTTTCACCGCAAAGCTGCACCGTTCGTTCACCCATTCTCCGCTGGCCGTGGTGGAACCAACTTCGGCAGCCAGCATCCGTCCAAATGAACAGGACGAACGGCTGGCCCGCGAAGGTCTCGACTCGCTGGCCACGGAAGGCAAGCTGGGCGCGTTGCTCATCCAGTTCCCCGTCTCGTTCAAGAACACCGTTCTCAACCGCGAGTACCTGGAGCAGTTGCTGCGGCAGTTCATCGAGTATCCGCGCGTGGTCGAGGTGCGCCACGAGAGTTGGGATAATCCGGAAACGATCGCCGAATTCATGCGCCACAACGTCGGTTTCTGCAACATCGATCAGCCGTTGCTCGGGCGTTCGCTCGGGCCGACCGAGCATGTCACCTCGGGCATCGGATACGTCCGGTTGCATGGCCGCAACTACGAGCATTGGTTCGAGAGCGGGTTCGACAGCGACAACCGCAACGACCGTTACAACTACCTCTACAAGCCCGCGGAATTGGAGAAGTGGAAAGAAAAAATAGAAATCATCGCGCACCGCGCCGAGTCAACCTACGTAATCGCGAACAATCACTTTCAGGCCAAAGCCGCGGTGAATGCGCTGGAGTTAAGGCACCTGCTGGACGGGAAAAAAGTCCATGCCCCGGAGACCCTGGTGAAACACTATCCCGAGCTAAAAGAGATGGTCGAGATCGAGGACACCAGTGGGGATTATTCGCTGTCGGGATAGCAGAAAACGAGACCTGCGGGTGTTCTTGTTTTCTGCCCCTGCCAACACTAAGGGGCAGCATCTGCTGTACTTACAGCCGGAAGTGGCCGACCGCTACCAGTATCGAGTCCTACGATATAATAATTACACGTCGATGATTTCTGGCCGCATCGGATGCGAACTGGCTGTAGTGGCGGTTCTCTGCGTTCTGACGATTTTTCTCTTTCCTGGCATGCAGGGTCCGTACTCTGTGGTGCACGGGCCGGTTACTGCGCTTCTGGCAGCGCGAGCAGCGACCCGCCTGCGAACTGCCATCGTGCAGGCTGCATTTAGATCCCTCGGCCATTGTCTGATTTCGCCTCTCGTGGCTCTTTCCTGGGCGTCGCTTGCAGAGGCAGACTTTTTCTCGCTTCCCTCGCCAGAGCGCAACGCTATCCTCCGTTGCTGATTCTCCTCACCCTGTAGTTCCGAAACCCCTCAACCTTTGTCGCAGTCGCCGGAAGTGCTTTGCTGTTGCAATGCATTTCTTTCGCGGCTGACCGAAGGTTGCCGAGCAGGTCTATGTTCCACAGCGAATCCAACGTTCAAGTGAGGAGGACTGAAAAAATATGACGCAAAAAAGAATGAAGACATTTGCTCTACTCGCAGCACTGGCAGGTGTGTTGTCACTAGCAGGATGCGCCAAAAAGGCAGCCAAAGTGACGCCACCGCCTCCGCCCACCGCCGCACCAGCACCGACCGCCACTCTCGCTGCCAACCCCAGCGTGGTTCAGCAGGGACAGTCGTCCATACTGACGTGGCAAACCAGCAACGCCAACGAAGTTACCATTGCCGGACTAGGCACGCTGCCGCCGACCGGATCGCGCTCGGTCACGCCGAGTGCGTCCACCACTTACACCCTGGTCGCCAAAGGCCCGGGAGGAACCAACGATGCCTCCACCCGCGTCACGGTCAATGCCGCAAGCGCCAGTGCGGTGCCCTCACCCTCGGATGAGGACTTGTTCAGCAGGAACGTCAAAGATGTGTTCTTCGACTACGACAAGTACACGATCCGCCCTGACGAGGCGCCAACCGTCCAAAATAACGAAGCTTTCCTCGCGCAGCATCCCAGCATCAAGGTTCTCGTCGAGGGCCATTGTGACGACCGTGGATCCGAGGAATACAACATCGCCCTCGGAGCCAGCCGCGCGGAATCGGTTAAGCGAGCTCTGGTGCAAGAAGGAGTTCCCGCCGATCGCATCCGGACCGTCAGCTACGGCAAGGAAAAACCGTTCTGTACCCAGGACAACGAGCAATGCTGGCAACAGAACCGCGTAGACCACTTCGCAGTCGACCGTTAACCAGTCGTAAGGGGAGGGGCGGTTCACATTCGGGCCGCCCTCCAACCCCAGTGCGATATTCTCTTAAGAAGAATTTCCCGATCCATGAATGAAACCGTCCAGACAACGAGCACAGGTGGGTGGAGAGCCTGGCTGTCAGTTCGCGTGGCCGAACTGCGGCAGCGGGAGAGCCAGGTTTTTCTGGTTTTGGCGCTGGTAATCGGCGCATTGACTGGCGCGGCGGTCGTCGCGTTCATCCTGCTGACAGAACGCATGGGGATGCGCCTGTATCCGGTGGGCGGCGCTCCGTGGCGGCGTGTGCTGTTCCCGATCGTGGGTTCGCTCGGCATCGGCTACCTGCTGTATCGCTATTTTCCGAATGCGCGCGGCAGCGGCGTGCCGCAGACGAAGGCTGCTCTGTACGCGCGCGAAGGGCGCATCACGCTGCGCACCGTACTCGGCAAGTTTTTCTGCACTTCAGCAACGCTCGCCAGCGGAATTCCGCTGGGACGCGAAGGGCCTTCGGTGCAAGTGGGCGCGGGCATCGGTTCCGTGCTCGGACGCCTCCTCGGTCTGCGCACCGAACAAGTTAAGAGACTTATCCCGGTGGGAGCAGCGGCGGCCATTGCAGCCGCGTTCAATACGCCTCTGGCCGCAGTGCTGTTTGCGCTCGAGGAGATCGTCGGCGATCTCAACGCACCAGTAATGGGCGCGGTGGTGCTGGCTTCGGCGACTTCCTGGATGGTTCTGCGCGTCCTTCTCGGCGATCACCCCCTCTTCAAGGTTCCGCAATATCAACTGGTCCATCCGGTGGAGTTTGCGGTCTATGCCGTGCTGGGCGTGGCCGGCGGTTTGGTTTCGGCGGCCTTCACGAGGCTGTTGCTGGGCATGCGGGCGCGCTTCCTGCGGTTTCCGCAGAAGACGGTCTGGTTCCAACCGGTGGTGGGCGGCCTGCTGGTCGGGCTGACGGGTTGGTTTGTGCCGCAGGTTCTGGGCGTAGGTTATGGGTTTGTCGGCGAGGCGTTGAACGGCAGGATGGCGTTCCAGTTAATGGCGCTGCTGGTGGTTCTGAAACTTCTCACCGTTACCACCAGTTATGCTTCGGGCAATGCAGGCGGTATCTTCGGCCCCGCCCTGTTCATCGGCGCCATGTTGGGAGGAACGGTCGGAACCGTGGCGCATCATTTGTTCCCGGCGTACACCGCGACGCCGGGCGCCTACGCCCTGGTCGGGATGGGCGCGGCCTTCGCGGGTATCGTGCGCGCTCCCATGACCTCGGTGCTGATGATCTTCGAGATGACGCAGGATTATGCCGTGATCGTTCCCCTGATGATCGCTAATCTGGTGAGCCTGTTCATCGCTTCACGATTGCAGCACGAGCCCATTTACGAAGCGCTGGCCGTGCAGGATGGCATCCACCTGCCGACCGCGAAGACGCGCCAACGGCATGGTCAGCGTCAGGTAATTAGGGTGATGCAGACTGCGAGCCAGTTGCTGCCTGCCGAGATCACGGTTCGGGAGGCGCTGGAAAGCGTCCGATCGAGCGCAGCCCGAACCTGGCTGGTGACCGATCGACGAGGTGTCGTTGGCGTGATCAACCTGGCGACGTTGGAGCGCGAACTGGCGGAAGGTGCGGATCAGAAGCTCAGTGAACTCACGGATGCGCTGGTTTTTCCCCATGTCCACCCCGACCAAACCCTTGATTTGGCGCTCGAGCGCATGGGCGCAAACCAGATCGAAATCCTGCCGGTAGTGAACCGTGCTGATCTGCACAAGTTGGAAGGCATCGTTACGCTGCGGGATGTCCTGGATGCGTACGGCGTGAGCCGCGCCTGAGCGGCGGAATCCAAGTTGCCTCCAGCTTCATCTATGCAGCATGAACCTGGACAGTCAGAACTTGGTTACTCAGAACCTGGATAGTCTTTCCCTAGAACCCCTCTCTTCGCACCAACCGCTCGGCGGAAGCTTGGCGGAGGAATCGGTGCGAGTCTCTGCTGCCGAATCAGAAGACGCTGTCCTGCTCGACTCGTATTCGCGGGCAGTCACGGCTGCGGTTGAGAGAGTCGGCCCGTCGGTAGTAAACGTTGAAGTACATCAAGCGCTCCAAACGGCAGGCCGAACTCGTTCGGGCGAGTCCCGCGAGCGCCGTGGCGGCGGCTCCGGCTTCGTCTTCACGCCCGATGGATTGATTCTCACCAATAGCCACGTCGTGCACGACGCGACCCGGATCGAAGTGACGCTGGCGGACGGACGACGCGCTCCCGCTCGGACGATCGGCGATGATCCGGCGACCGATCTTGCCGTCATTCGAATCGATGTTTCCGGATTGCAGGCCGTTCCACTGGGAGATTCGCAGCTCCTGCGGCCGGGGCAAATGGCGATTGCGATCGGCAATCCGTACGGGTTTCAGTCCACCGTGACTGCGGGCGTGATCAGCGCGCTGGGGCGATCGCTGCGCTCGTACTCGGGGCGCCTGATCGAGGATGTGATTCAAACCGACGCAGCCTTGAACCCCGGAAATTCCGGCGGCCCACTCGTCGATTCGCAAGGCCGGGCAATCGGCGTTAACACGGCGACGATTCTGCCGGCGCAGGGAATTTGTTTCGCGATCGGTATCAATACCGCAAAATTCGTGGCCAGCCGCTTGCTGCGCGATGGCCGCATCCGGCGCAGCTACATCGGAGTCTCGGCCCAAACGGTTCCCATTCATCGCCGAGTGGTGCGCTTCTACGGATTAGCGCGAGAAACCGGCGTGGTCGTGGTCGGCATCGCGGACCGAAGCCCGGCGCGGACAGCGGGCTTGCGCGAGGGCGACGTAATCGTGGCGCTCGACGACAAGCCGGTAGCCGGCGTCGATGACCTGCATCGTTTGCTGACCGATGCTCAAGTCGGTGTGCGGTGCTCTTTGACGGTCATTCGCCACACCGAGCGCTTGATCCTGCCCGTCTTTCCGCAAGAAGTGCCCGAAGAGACCCGCTAGAGACTAATTACTGCCCGGGGCCCTGCGATCGCATTGCACACACTGGATTTCGTGTGTTAGCTTCGACTTCGAGAGGTCCGCTTTGCGACACACAATTCCGGTTGGGATGGACCGCAAGGAGAGCGACGTTTACCTGCGGCTCGATTCTGCGCGTCTGCCCCAGCATATCGCTATCATCATGGACGGAAACGGGCGCTGGGCCCGGCGCCGGCACATGCCGCGCATCGCCGGACATCGCGCCGGTGTGGCCGCTGTGCGTTCGACGGTCGAGACCGCGGCCCGCATCGAAATTCCGGCGTTGACGCTCTACGCCTTCTCCGAGGAAAACTGGAAGAAGCGTCCCAAGACGGAAGTCGATTTCCTGATGCGCCTTCTGTGCCGCTATCTCAAGGCGGAAATCAAGACGCTCAACGAAAACAACATCCGGTTGAAATACATCGGCCGTCAGCATGAGTTGCCCGAATCGGTGCAGCGCGAAATGGAAGAGGCTAGTTGCGCCACGTCCGGCAATACCGGGATGCTGCTGACACTGGCGTTGAACTACAGCTCGCGCAGCGAAATAGTGGATGCGTTTCGCGCGCTGGCGGAGGCCGCCGCCCGCAATGGCGGCCTCGATCACATGGAAGTCGATGAGCGGGCAATTAGCGATCATCTCTACACTCGCGGGCTTCCCGATCCCGACTTAGTAATTCGCACCAGCGGCGAGATGCGGCTGAGTAACTTCCTGCTCTGGCAGCTTGCCTATGCGGAGATCTATGTGACGCAAACGCTGTGGCCTGATTTCCGCGGCGTTCAACTGCTCGAAGGGATCGAAGAATATCAGAAGCGCGACCGCCGCTACGGCGGGCTGGGCCCGGACGGGCATGCCCCACAGCACACTCCGCAGCCTGCGTCGTTCCGGCCCCACGCTGAGGCGAAACGTTGATGAGCACTGCTCGTGTGGGGACGGGCGCTCTCGCCCGTCCAAGCCGAGCGCGCCGGGGCCCCCGTCAAGCCCGGTGTTGGCTTGCCGGGGTGGAGCAGCTCGGCAGCCGCCGGAGATCGCCGCAAGTCCGGATTCGCGACAAGCGCCGCATTCTCCGCAGCGTGATCCCATGATCCAGCGCATCGCGACCGCCGTCGTTCTAATTCCACTGGTTCTGTTGCTAGTTCTCAAGGCGCCGCTCTACGTACTGGCCATTGTGGCCGGGGCGGTAGCCCTGCTGGCCATCGCCGAGTTCCTGAAACTGGTAACGCACTATGCAGTCCAGCCGCTGGGGCCGGCGACGTATGCTTTCGTCGCGCTCTTCTTTGTATTTGTGATTGTCGCTTCCACCAATCGCACGCCGCTGGTTGAGACCACGGCAATTCTCTACGGGCTGGCGCTGGCGGCGTCGCTTGCACCGTTTGTGTTTCTGACAGTTGCCATGCGGCGCTCCAACCTGACCAGCGGCTATCCCGCGGCCGCCGCTTCGGCGTTTGCCTTCGTCTATATCGCGATCCCGATGGCGCTGCTGGTCGCGATCCGGCAGCAGCCGGCGGGAGCGATCTGGACAATCTACACCCTGCTCGCCGTGTGGGCCGGAGATGTCTTCGCTTACTTCGTAGGCAAGTCCCTGGGCCGGCATCGCATGTCGCCCGAGATCAGCCCGAAGAAGACCTGGGAAGGCGCGGCGGCATCGGTCCTGGCCAGCGTGATCGTAGGCACGCTGTGGATTCAGCATGCGCCCGGAATCAGTTCCGCGCTGCTGCGGGTTGGATGGATTGACCGCCGCGATGGCATGTTCGGCCTGGAGCAGCCACAACTGTGGCCCATCATTCTGCTGTCGGCGGTGGTCAACATCGCGGCGCAACTGGGCGATCTGGTCGAGTCGCTCATCAAGCGCGGTGCCGGAGTGAAAGATTCCGGCACGATTCTGCCCGGCCACGGAGGCATGCTCGATCGCATCGACGCCATGCTCTTCGCGGTGCCGGTGGTGTGGGCGTGCGGCGCGTGGCGGCTGATGCAGTAGGGAGGAAGGGCGCTCTCGGCAAAATGCGGCGCGACGCCAAAACTCTCGCCAGACCGTGGCTACGCCGGCTCGCCGGGGCGCTGATTGTTGGTATCGCCTGTGCCGTCTGCGCTTCGGCGCAGATTCACGTCCGCTTGCAGACCCGCGAAGCCATCGAAGCCCATTTGAAGTCATTTTCAACCAGCAACAGCGTACGCGAAGCCCTGATCCGGAAATGGTTCGCCGACTCCGGATGCAAGGATCCGAATCTCTCCGAGCAAGCGCTCGACCGCAAGCTGCCGCCGAACGTCATTTGCGTGTTGCCTGGAGAAACGCAGGAAGTCATCGTGGTCGGCGCTCATACCGATCACGTCGACAGCTTTGGCGACGGCGTGGTCGACAACTGGACAGGAGCGGCGTTGTTGCCGGGCCTCCTGTACAGCCTGAGCGCACAGCCGCGTCATCACACGCTGATCTTCGTCGGATTCTCGGGCGAGGAAAAGGGGCTGGTCGGATCGCAGTATTACGTGGATCACCTCACTAGCGAACAGCGCGCACACATCGAGGGCATGGTGAACTTCGACAGCTTGGGGCTCGGTCCAACCGAGGTCTGGGCTTCGCACGCCGACAAAGTGCTGCTTGACGCGCTTGCCACGGTTGCGGCGGCCAGCAGACTCGTGGTCGCCACCATGAACGTGGACAACCTCGGCACCGCCGATTCCGAATCCTTCGCTCGCTACCAGATTCCGCGCATCACCCTGCACTCCGTGACCGAACAGACCTGGTCGATCCTGCATTCGCCGTTCGACAAGCTGGCAGCCGTCAGGATGAACGACTACTACGACAGCTATAAGCTGATTGCCGATTATCTGGCGTATCTCGATGAGGCGCTGAAACCTCCGCCCGCGCCGCAGCCAGGCAGAGCGCCTCAGTAGTCCAGCAATAGCCCGCTCACCGGAACGCTTGCGCGGTCGCGTACAACGCAACCAACCCCAGCAAAAGCACCGCCTCTTCGAACTTCTCCGACCAAATATGCAGACGATCGAATTCCCTGCGCAGCGGATTGTCCAGAGGTACGCTATCGATCACTCCAACCTCGGCGCGAAGGGCGTGCAGTTTCGGGGAAATGGCGAATTGCGAGATCACGGTCAGCAACAGCATCAGCACGACCAGAAGATGCCGCGCGGCCAGCGGTCGCGCATTTCCCGTAGCCATCCGGCTGTAGAGCATCGACGCGAGCAGAAAAACAATTCCGGAAACGATGGCCATGTAGTGCAGTAAATCGAGCGAGTGGCCTACGATCGATCCCGCCATGTGGCGGGTGGGGAGAAGTCCGGGTGTAAAAGCGATGGGCGCTTCGACGAACGCCAGAAAGATCACGCCGCCAAGCCAGACCACGAGCGACAACAGCATGAGGAACCGGAGAAATGACATGAGCGAGATTATAGAACTCGTGGGGCGGTTCCACGACTGCGGCGGTGCACGCGAATTCCTTCTAGCTTCTACAATAGGTACGACTTCGTTTAATCCTCACCTTGGGAGATTGCAATGCAACGCAAAGCGAGTGCAGTGTGGAAGGGTGGTCTTAAGGACGGAAAGGGCACGGTTTCGTCTGCCAGCGGCGTTCTTTCGAATACGCCCTATTCGTTTACGACGCGGTTTGAAAACGCTCCGGGGACGAATCCGGAAGAACTGATTGCGGCGGCGCATGCGGCATGCTTTTCGATGGCGCTGTCGGCGCAACTGGGTGGTGCGAACCTCACGCCAGAGAGCATCAGCACGGCAGCTACGCTCACCATGGAGAAACTCGACGCGGGCTGGGCCATCACGGCCGTGCATCTCGATGTCGTCGCGAAGGTGCCGGGTGCGAGCGCGGAAGCCTTCAACACAGCCGCGCAAAATGCTAAAGCGGGCTGCCCGGTATCGAAGGTGCTGAACGCAAAGATTACGATGGACGCGAAGCTGGGCTAGTCGCCCGTTGGCGAAGTGAGACTCCGCTCTTTAACTCTCAATTTGAACTCTCACTTCGCCAAACTTTGTCATCCCGAGCGAAGCGAGGGATCCGCAGTTCGCCGCAAAATGCAGATCCCTCGCTTCGCTCGGGATGACAATTCACAAAACGCTCCTAACTTTGCGAGCGTAAGAGCTGGCGCAGCTTTTGATTGATTTTTACCGCTTCCTGCGAGGCCTGGTCGATCAGTTCGACCCAGCGGCGTGAATTCTCGGGCGGCCCTGCCTGCGAAATCAGGTACGTGGCTTGCACGATGGTTTCGAGCGCATTGCTGAAATCGTGCGCCAGTGCGCGGAGTTCCTTTGCCAGTTCCGCGGGGATTTTGTCGGGAGCATTTCCCATGGTTTAGGGCGGCCTCGCGCCTTGCCAATGATGGAGCACGGCGAAGGTTATGACGTTGCGCTCGTTTGACAGCTCGACGCCAGCCAGTAGATAGTAGTGTAGTCGCCTTTGAAAAGGCCCTGCCGATTTTTTCTTTCTATGCGGATATGGCGGAACTGGCAGACGCGCTAGGTTCAGGTCCTAGTGGCCGCAAGGTCGTGGAGGTTCGAGTCCTCTTATCCGCACCAAAATCAGCTCTTAGCATTTAGCTCTTAAGAATCAAGTCCCGGAGGGACGACCCAGTCCTCCCCCGAACGCTCGTACCTCTCAGCGTTTTCTGTCACGCGCCGGCTGACAGCCGGTGCGTGCTGCGGTTTTGCGCGATCCCGTACTGGCGGATCTTATAGAGCAGAGCTTTATAGCTGATCTTCAGAAGCGCCGCGGCTTGCTTGCGATTCCAGTTCGTCTCTTCCAGCGCACGGGCGATGGCTTCGGCCTCAGCTTCATCTTTGGCGTTGCGCGACAGCGACTTCAGGCCGCCGGCGGACTCCGCACCCGCGACTGCAGTCCTGCCCACTGCGTGGGCGTGCATTCCTCCACCGCCATCGGGCCGGGGCTGCAACTCCGATGCCGCCAGCGTTTCGTCTCCCAGAACCAGGTAGCGCTTGATGAAGTTGCTCAATTCGCGCAGGTTGCCCGGCCACGAATGCCGCAGGCACGCCTCCATCAAAGGCGGCGAAAGGGGCAACGGGGAACGCGCGTAGGAATCCGACATCCGCGACATGAAATGCTTCAGCAGGATCGGAATTTCTTCCTTGCGGTCGCGCAGCGGAGGCAGCGACCAGGGTGAAAGCGTTAAGCCGGTAATAAAGATCCTCACGCAGACGCTTGGTGGCAAGCGCTTCTGGAATGTTGATGTTGGTGGCGGCCAGGATGCGGACGTCGACTTTGACCACGGTGCGGCTGCCGAGGCGCGAGAACTGCTGGTCCTGGAGCACGTGCAGCAACTTCGCCTGCAGCCCCGGCGGCATTTCGCCGATTTCGTCGAGCAGGATGGTGCCTTTGTTGCACAGTTCGAACTTGCCCGGCTTGGCGTGCGTGGCGCCGGTGAAGGCTCCCGCTTCGTAGCCGAACAGTTCGCTTTCGAGCAGGTCGGCGGGCACCGCCGCACAGTTCACTTTGAGGAAGGTGCGGTGGGCGCGCGGGGAAAGTTTGTGGATCAGGCGCGCCAGCACTTCCTTGCCGGTGCCGCTCTCGCCGAGCAGCAGGACCGGGATTTCGACGTTGGCGACCAGTGCAGCCTGGGAGCGGATCTTCTTCATCGCCGGACTGGCGGCGATAAAGAACACGTCGTCGCAAAGTTCTTCAATTTCGCCCGCATAGCTCTCACCCTTCGCCGTGCCGACGCACTGCCCAATGACCGCGTCGAGTTCCGCCTTCTGGAACGGCTTGGTCAGATAATCGATCGCGCCCAGGCGCATGGCCTGCACCACTTTGCGCGTATCGTTCACGCAGGAGAGCATCACGACTTTCAATCCCGGCCGGAGGTGGCGGAGTTGTTCAAGAGTCTGTAACCCGTCGATGCCGGGCATGAGCAGATCGAGCAACACCAGGTCGGGCTGCAGTCCTTTCTGGACGCGCTCGACCGCTTCTTCCCCCGTGCTGGCGGTTTGCACTTTGTGCTCATCCACTTCCAGCAGCGTGCGGATGTAGCGCAGCATTCCCGGTTCGTCATCCACCAGCAGGATGTTGGCGGCTTCGCTCATTTCGTCCCTCGTAGCGAACTCAGAATTGGTTTCAGGGGAATGAGAAAAGAAAACTTGCAACCTGTGCCCGGTTCGCTTTCCACCCAGATCTTGCCGCCCATGGCCTGGAGAAGGCGGCGGGAAATGGCAAGTCCAAGACCCATGCCCTCGGCCGATTCGCTGCCCGGCAGACGGAAAAAATCATCGAATATTTCCAGGTGAAACTCCGGCCGAATTCCCGGGCCGGTATCGGCAACCGTGATTTTGAGAGCGTTCGGCACATTCGTCGATTGCCGCCGGCGGTCTGCATTGGCTGCTGCCTTACTCACTCCGCGACGCTCCCACATGTGGGGTTCAGCGTGCAGCCAGACGGTTCCACCCTGAGGAGTGTACTTGTAGGCGTTCTCCAGAAGATTGGAAATCACGCGCTGGATCTTGGGCGCATCGAATGGAAATGTCCCCAGTTTGTCATTGGCCAGGAAATACAAAGCCAGACCGCGCTCCTGAAACCGGTTCGACCAGAGCCGGCAAACTTCCGAGAGACACGCGTTCATGTCGCCTTCCACGTACTGCATGCGCAGTTCGCCGGTTTCGAGCACGCTGAAGGTCAGGAAGTCCTGAATGAATTGCTGCAGGCGCTGCCCGCTCAAAAACATGTCGCCCATCACTTCGCGCTGGCGGTCATTGAGCGGTCCGAGTTTCTCGCTCTGCAGCAGATCAATGTAGCCGTTGAGGATCGCCAGGGGCGTCTTGAGGTCGTGGGCGGCAGAGGCCAGAGCGTCCGCCGTCTTGCGGAAACGATCGCGCAATTGTTCGAGCTCGCGCGCCGCTTCGTCCGCAGAGCTGGGCGCGGAAGCCCGAGCCGTCGCGGTCGACGGGAGGCTACCTTTTGGACCACTGCCAGTCGGGGATACGGCTGAGCTTTTGTCGGGCATCAAAGCCATGGATAACCACGTAACTAGTATTGGGGGGAGGGGTCTGCTACCTCAGAAAGTAGGGGGATAGTGTGATCCTATGTCAGGTCTACCAGACTGTCAATTGGAAACAGCCCAAAACAAGGCATCCAAGCGAAAAACCTTGCAGCTTTTTGACGTGACCAACAGTCATTACTGACTTCTCGGCCGGGAAGCCGCTTCGGCAATATCCGTGTCGGTGGCGCGGTTTCGAGCGATTCCAGACAGACGTGGCTTCTCTCCGAGGTTTGGCCCCTAAGATGCGGTCCTAGGAGTGTTTATCCCTCCTTATGGCGGACCGGACAAGTGCCTAATAGATTATCGAAGAAGAATGAACGCAAGTGGCCACGCTTGCACCTCGCCATTCCGGTTTTTGTCCGCACTTCCGACGGAAGCGGCAAGGATTCCCTGGAGTTTGCCACGGCCATTAACGTCTCTCCTGGCGGTGCTTTGGTGGTAGTTCGCCGTTCTTTGCCCAAATCGGCGCTGGTTTCACTGGAGATTCCGAGCGCTCCAATCGGACCTGTCAAGGGTTTGAAGACCTCTTTGCGGATCATGCAAGCGAAGGCGGTGTGGGTCAAGCACCTCGATGACTACCATCTTTTAGGTCTGAAGTTCGCCCGTCACCTCAGCACCGACGCGGCGGCTGTTTCCGGGAAGCACTTGAGAAAAGCCGGTTCTGCCGTGTGAACTTTTTTTCCTATCTCGACTCTCTCTCGGAATGGCCCTTTAGTGCCATGCCGGATCTCCCGGTTTCCGCGATATCATCACTCTAAGCCATTCATAAGTGAGCGTTTAACGGAAAGCTCCCAGCTCGCTCGGCTCTCTTCCCCAGTTTGGTGCTTGGAGTGCACTTTTAGTGCATGCGGGTGAACAATCACCGCAACGGGACATCTGCTCTTATGACGACACTTTCGGTAAGTTCGCTGGCACAATCGCTCGGCGAGATTCCCCCTGACGACATCATTTTTGGCCACTCTGAAGTCATGCAAGCGGTTCGCTCGCGACTGGGCAAAGTGGCCGCCGCCAACGTTCCTGTCCTGATCACCGGCGAGAGCGGCACCGGCAAAGACATCATTGCCCGGCTCATTCATGGCCTGTCTCCGTGGAAGCTGGGGCCATATGTAAAGGTGAACTGCCCGGCAATTCCGGGGACCCTGCTGGAAAGCGAACTGTTCGGCTACGAAAGAGGAGCCTTTACAGGCGCGGTTGGGTCGAAACCAGGACGGGTCGAACTGGCCCACCGCGGCACCTTGTTTCTGGATGAAATTTCCGAGCTGGATCCATCCTTGCAATCGAAACTCTTGCAGCTTTTGCAGGATGGGCAGTTCTGCCGCATCGGCGCCCAGGAAGACAAGAAGGTCGAAGTGCGAGTGGTGTG
Source organism: uncultured Acidobacteriaceae bacterium (assembly GCA_963779995.1). GTDB lineage: Bacteria > Acidobacteriota > Terriglobia > Terriglobales > Acidobacteriaceae > Acidiflorens. Next base: position 88,004 of record CAVZZY010000016.1, read on the forward strand.
CGCGACCAACCGCCATTTGGAAGCGGAGATCGAATCGGGGGCTTTCCGCCAGGATCTTTACTACCGCATCAACGTGGTAAATCTGCGCATGCCGGCGCTAAGGGAACGTCGAGGCGACATTGAAGATCTGTGCAGCTACTTCCTCGAATACTACAACCGCAAGTTCAACTGCCGGGCACGGCCTCTTTCGAATGAAGTGCTGGCCGTGCTGCAGAAATATCACTGGCCGGGAAATATTCGCGAACTCGAAAACCTCATCAAGCGCTACGTGATCCTCGGCCATGAGGACGTGATCACCAACGATCTGGTGGCCCGCGAGCCTGACTTTTTCAATCCCGAGTTCTCGCTCGACGGTCCGATTTCACTCAAGCAGCTTACCCGCCAGTGCGTTCACGAACTGGAGCGCAAGGTCATCCTCAAGGTGCTGCAACAGCACCACTGGAATCGTAAGCAGGCAGCCCGCACACTGGGCATCAGCTATCGCGCCCTACTGTACAAGATCCGCGACGCCGGCTTGCCCTCGAACCGTGCGCTGCGCCTGCGCCAGGCGGAGAAAAACAAGCCCACCGATGGCAAACCCGCCGACGCCGAAAGGCCGACCAGCGGAGCGGCCGCCGACTGAGACGGCTTTGGTTGCCGCTGTTCCTGCCCAATCTGACCATTGGGTGCTAGGTATCCTCTTCCATCCGTCCCATAGCCTGGGAAAAACGAGGGCGCATCCCGCAGTCATCGTTCGTAGACCGTACTTCGGTGCCGGATACGCGTCACCTCCACCAGCAGTCTTCGTTGTCGATGGTGTACACCACGCGGTAGTCGCCGACGCGAATGCGCCATTCGCAGTCTCCGCCTTGCAGCTTCTTGCAGCCTGGTGGGCGAGGATCGAAGGCAAGATTTTCCAAGCGCGGAACGATGCGCGCGATCAACTGGCCGGACAGCTTCTTAAGTTCTTTCGCCGCGCTTGAGGTCAATGCGACGTCGTAGTTAGCCACGGAGATTTTCGTTCTTGGGGTGCTCATGCATTAGTTAGAGGGCACGAGAAACGTATCGTAGCTAGCCACGGAGCCTTCCACTCTTGGCGAGGTCCGCCTTTACCTTGGCGAGCGGGATGCGTTTTTCATGTCGCCGCGACCGGGAAACCAGCACGTCCTCGATATCCTCCCAGAGCGCTCGGTGCTTTTTGAGATCGATTACTGCCGCCGTCTTGCGGCCCGATTCGTCGGTGATGAACTGAATTCCGGTCATGCGCAATGGCCCCCTTGGGTTATGCGGAACATGTTCTCACGCTAATTTCGATGGCCCGCGATGTCAACCATCCAATGCATCATAACGCCCCTTAGGTCCGGATGGCCCTTGTAGCTTCACGCCCAATACGTGCGGTCCAGTGTTCGGTACTGAATCGCCTCGGCAATGTGTTTAGGTTCGAGCAGCGGAATCCCCTCCAGATCGGCGATCGTACGTGCGACTTTCAGGATGCGGTCATGGGCACGGGCGCTGAGCCCTTGCTGCGCCATGGCGCGTTCCAGCAGGCGCTCACAATCGGCGGAGAGCTCACAGAATTTACGAATGAACTGCGGCGGCATCTGGGCGTTGCAGTAAAGTCTTTCGCGGCCGGAAGAAAAGCGCGCCAACTGGACGTCACGCGCACGAACCACCCGCTCAAGAATACTCGCTGAGCTTTCCGACTCCTTCGTACTGCGCATCTCTTTGTAGTTCACGGCCGGGACGTCGATGTGAATGTCGATGCGGTCGAGCAATGGCCCCGAGATTTTAGAAATGTAGCGTTGGATCATGGGCGGAGTGCAGTGGCACTCGCGGGTGCGGTCGTTGTGAAATCCACAAGGACAGGGGTTCATAGCGGCGGCCAGCATGAAGCGCGCGGGGAAAGTCAGCGACATGGCGGCCCGCGCGATGCAAACGGTACCGTCTTCGAACGATTGTCAGTGTTGCAATCAAGCCTGGCGACATTCCGCATCACCAATGTACGAATTTCATACCCACTTACGAAGACTTCAACGCCTAAACCCCTGAGCAGTGAGCGCTTATCGTCTCTCTGCAGAAAAGGCATCTCGACGAACGTTGAAAACAGGTCGGCTAGGTCGCCAGCGGATACTGAAGGTCCGCCAACTGTCGACGTCGCCACCATGCCCTGATACGCCTTCAATTCCGCATCTACTCTGGCCAGTTCTTCGTCCCGCCGCCTGCGGTCAACGGTCCCGTCAAAGAATGCTTCAAGTATCCGGCCACGCTTCGCGGTGAAGATTTCGATCTGGCGCTGGATGGCTGTCGCGTCAGAGACGCCAATTGGCATTTCTTGGGACTGTTGCTCAAGGTAGCCGTGCGGCTCCTGATTCGTTCGACTAGTGAGACTGGCCGAGTGGCGGGCCTTGTCTACGGAATTTCCACGATCGGCAATGTCTTTGGAACGCTTTTCACGACGTTTGCGCTTATCCCAACTATCGGCTCACGGTCTATCACGTATTTGTTTGCAGGGATTCTCGCTCTTTGTGCTGCGAGCTTGTTTTTCACATCTAACGTGCGTACAACGTCAGACTAGCCCGACGGCGCATAGCTGTTTCAAACAGCGTTTACACTCACCCCCCGATCTCTGCCCAAACTCTGCCCATTGGCTTGAAAAAGGATGACATAAGACGGCACAAAACGACTCGCACGCGAGCAGATAGTTTTCTCGGCTAACTCTCTGAAAACCGCATGTTTACTGGGGTTTTGCGAGAAAAGGTGAATGGGCTGGGACTGGAGCCACAGTCCGATGCTCTACCAAGTTGAGCTACTCCCACCGCAGGTTTGTGCGTTTCGTAGCGATCCGACGCCTCCAGCGTGACCAATACTCAGAAGGGTGATAAAGCTGGCGAAAAACTAGTTCGTTCCCTTCACCGCAGGCGTCCCTCAGTTTGCAGCATGGCTGTTTCACCAATTGATTGGCAAGCAGATTTTGGCAGGCTCAGGGATTGTTACACTGACAACCGTCTTCGAACGTTATTTCGTTCACTTCTTCGGAAAAGCAGTTGCCAAGCCCGTCTCCAACTCGGTCCGGAAATCCGTCCCGCTGAGCCCTTTGAGGACGATTCCGTCTCGGCCTACAAGCACCACTACGGAGCGCCCGTTCGCGAAGAACTGGTGACCACATCGGTGACCGTCCCCCCCTACCCTAAGAAAGCCCATTTCTCGAGCGTGGGCCCAGACTAAGTCCCAATTACCCACGTCGTTGCCAAAGTCATCTTCCGTGGGAAGAACAAAGACCTTCAAGCCGTCGCCAAGGTACTTCGTGCAGACATCACTAAGAGTTTGCAACTCGTCAAGAGTGAGAGAAAACGCAAGGACGTATGCCGAACCCTTGAGGCTGGCGTTGGTGACGAGTGCGGCGTCCGGGTCTTCCCCCCTATACAAGAATGCTGGCACGACTCTGCCAGCAAGCCTCGCTGTCCCTTCCTTCTTAAGGCTTTCTCTAGCAGCGTAATTGATCGGCGCAAGAATGCCGAGGCTGGTGAAGCCGCTAATGGCGACAGCCGCAATGGCCACGCCGCGCCCGCGGCGAAGAACCTTTGCTCGTTGCAAGCTGCTGATTCCAATAATGAGTGAGGCCAATCCAGTAAGCCCACCGAATACGCACGCATTCTCCGCTTCGACTTTTGTCCCCGCCAAATTGAAGAAATGCATAGTAACGATCCAGACAATGACCGCCAGAGCCAAGCTGGCCCAAGCGACTGGATTAATGTTATTGGTTGGTTCAGTGGGTTGCGTGCCGCTCATCTTTTCTCCGCTCCATCCGGCAACCAGGTGTTTGTTTGGGGTCCATTTAATGGACTTCAACGTCCCAAGTTCTCTCGGATTTCGAACAGCCTCAGCGCCGTTCCGTTAATAAGTTGCTAGCGAAAAAACACTTCATGCACAAAAATCGCCAAGGGTAGCCCAACAAAAACTGCGGAAAGCATGATGACGCGGCGTAGCCCATGTACTTGCAATCCCTTTTTTGCGGCCAGCCCGGCGTGGATCGCCGCCCAACCTTGAAATAATAAAAAACCTGGAAGGTATCCGGAAACGACTTTGTACCAGAACGGCATGGCTTCCCGTCGGGCTATAAAGAATCCGAGAACGGTATATCCGACTGCAGCGATCGACGCGACGACCCATGCGATTAACTCATTGCTGTCCACACCCCCCGGGTTATCCGTGCTGGATGGTAGCAGACGTTCAAAACGGTCTAGAGCTATAACGGCACCCCCGCCCGCTGAGGCGGCGCCGACTAAGATGAGTAGAGTCCCGCATAACAGAAATGCTGTGATCTCTGATGTGGGAACTCGACGACTTTCTTTGGTTTCCATGAATGTGGTTTCCAGAGGTCAAGCGGTCAAGCCGCCATTATCGATAGGGGCTGCCGCCTTCCGCTGCGTGCAGGCTCTCCCTGGGGTTCGACCAGCGCTATTTTTCCAAGTATTCCCTGAAAGTATGTCCTTCTTTTGGAGTGGACTCTCGCCTTGAACTGCTCTTCGGAGAGGCGGGACGTATTAACGGAAACACGAATGAGGGCGTCTTGTCAGTGAAAAGGGTCACATCTTGGTGTGCGGTGATCGCCAAGAGCCGCAAAGATAGCCGGCGGGCTTCCTGCGTTGAATCCTGGCGCCTGCATGCGTTGGAGACACCAGTCTGGGTTGGTCGCCCAGGTGGGTGATTTTGGACACAGACAGGCGTGCGCCAACGATCCAAAGTGGAAGACGATTCGCTGGTTCGCTAAAGAATCCGCGATTCAGATGCGTAGGATGGGGGTGAGCGTATGAATAGCTCTAAGAACCGGGGTAGGAACCGACAGTGGCTCGGAGTTTTTCTAATCGCTTGTGTGCTTACCTGTATGGCGCAAATGTCGCTCGCACAATCGCAGCGATCGCCGGAAGAGGAAGCATATTCGAAGATCAAGCCTTTCTCCATACCCGACTTGCGGGCATTCTCAGCCGCATTTCCTGCAAGTCAGTTCCACGAGGGCGTCGAGGAGACAATTTCGCTGCTCGCCACCCTTGATTCGATTCGCTCCGGAAAGATAAAGCCGAAATGCACGATCCCATTTGCCGCTCTCGGACATTGGAATGATGGCACCTCTGTTTGGGACAATTACCGCCATGTCTCGCCAGACCGCGAGGCGGCGGGCTGGTTTCGTCAGGGGAACACCGCGGGCATTTTTAATCCGATAGCTGGGGCTGGTCACAGCATTTCAATGGGAAACAACGGAATGCCAATTTGGCCGGCCGGTGACGGTTCCGTTTGGGGAGTCGAAAGCGACAATCTTGTGTGGATGTTCCCAGGTTTAAAAGTCCGCACTCAAGGGCGGCTGCTTCTCGGTGTGATCTACAATCGCGGGTTGGTGTGCTTGAGTGGCACCGGAACGCTTGTGTTTCACGACGAAGGCGATCGAGAAGTAACCATCAAGTGAACACGTGCTTAGCCGGGCGCAACTCTTCCTCGCCCTGCGGTAGCGCAATCACCCAAAGCTTTAGTCGTGGCCGCCGTGCTGGCGCAGCAATTCCGCCACGTCCTTGTGGCCGCCAGCCACCGCAAAATGCAACGGCATCACGCCGTCGTTGTCTTTGGCGCATTAGGGGAGGTGAAATCAAATGACGAGATCAGGCAAGCTGGTTCTCATTTGTGGCCTTTGCGCTCTCGCTGTCGGGATTCTGGCGGCTGTTATGGGTCCCGGATATTTTCTGTGTGGTGTTCTCCAAGGATGCGACGGGCCGAGGTCATTCATTGCATATGCGCTTGAGCCTTTGCTTGGATACGATCTCGGAAAAACGACGGCACATATTCTCGATCTCACGCCCTTTACGGGTACCGTTGTCATCTTCGTTATCATTGCTTGGCTAGCCAAGGGACGTGACCAGAGCGAAGAGGTGAACGAGGAGTTGACGGCGCTTAATCGGTGCGACGGATGCAATGCCACATTTCGTAACTTCGATTACCTGACCAAAGTAGAGGGGAAAGGCTTTCTCTGCGAAAAGTGCCGCTCGGCCCCTGCTCAAACTCCGTCACAAGTAGATGCAGAGCATTCATGTCCGAACTGTAAATCTGGCCCGACTGAAATCTATGAAAGATCACGCGAGGGAGAAGCCTGGATTTGCCGAGCCTGCAATCACACATTGATGGTTTCGGCATAAGCGGATATTCTGAAAAAGAAGACTTTAATTGTGATTTTCGTGGTGGTGTGCGCTATCGCCGCATCCGTTCTTTGTTTCATCTATCTTGGATTTCGTAGCCTCTAGCCGTTACGGACGAGTGGCCAAAGCGCTATTACAATAAACCAACGCTATTCCGCAAAATACGACGTTTCTCCAGGTACATCGGTTGGACGAACCCGCCAACGCGGGCCGCCCAGCACTAAGGCAGCAGCTTAAATAGCCCCGGTATATTCAGCACTCCCCCGGATAGGGCGTTGTTTGAAGCCCGCCACGCCTGCAACGCTAGGGTCCGATCACTTTCCTTCAAGCGTTCGTCGAAGATCGTTAGGAACGGTTCCAGCGTTGCATCGCTCTTCCCGTTCTGTTGTGGCAATGGCTCAATTGACATGATCGAGTAATAATCGCCTCGCATGAACAACAGAGACGGGATGGCATCACCCGCTTTGATCGCCTGTTTAGCCGCTATCAGATAACCCCCGGAATGCGATGTTTGACCGGCTTTTAAGTCCGCCTTAACCGAGGTGGTCGAGGCAAACGCCGCAAAACTCCGGGATTCGAACTCCGGGCAACTTACGATGCCAATGACTGGATATTTGACGGTCCGGTCTCCATTCACAAATGCGTGTACGCGGACATCCCAGACTTGTGTGCAGCCATGCCCAATTATGAACTGGCCCGGAAGTGTCCGACCCGCTTCCAACGCCAGCACCTTGGTTGTGGTGAAAGCCCCGTTGCTTACCGTGGGAGGGACAGCGCTTAAAGTGATCGTTCGATCCTGGCCGAATGCAAGTGTACCAACCACGCCAATCGCGAGTACAAAGACTGGTTTCAGGAAACGGGGCGAAGCCACCAAATTCCAAGGCACCATGATGTCCACCAAAACCGGAATCTCCTTTTTTGACCTCGAAAACGACCCCATTGTATGCCCATCTCGCCTGATCGCGACATTGCGAAACAGCTCTCAATCCCTCTCGGCAAGCCGCCAGAGTAGACTTGAGACTGTAGGTTCCAAGCATGTCGTGCCATCTGATGATTGTCCCCTCTCTCGCCTGTCCAGCCGCTTGCGCGTACTGTTTTGGCCCGCGTATGGGCGGGCCTCCCATGCGAGGTGAAACACTCGAAGCGGTTGTGCAATGGCAAAACGCGCTTGGCGACACGGATGGGCTTGAAATCACCTTCCACGGCGGAGAGCCTCTGGTCCCCGGCATTCAGTTCTACAGCATGGCATTGCCGTTGTTGCGCCTGGGGCTTGCGCCGCGTCGTGTGCGGTTCGCCATGCAGAGCAACCTGTGGCTGCTCACCGACGAACTGTGCGCTCTGTTCCGCGAATATGGCGTCTCCCTCGGCACCAGCCTGGACGGCCCCGAACCAATCAACGACGCGCAGCGCGGCAAGGGCTACTTCCAACGCACGATGGCCAACATCGAGCGCGCCCGCAAGCACGGCGTCGACGTCGGCTGCATCTGCACCTTCACTGCTCGATCCGCGCCTCACACCCAAGAGATTGTCGATTTTTTTGTGCGCGAGGGGTTGAACTTCTCCGTCCATGCATCGGTGCCCTCAACGCGCCACCTTGACGCCGAGGGCTGGCCAATCTCCCCTGAGGCGCACGGCCAATTGCTGGTGGATGTGCTGGAGCGCTACCTGGCGAACGTGGACAAGATCCGCATCAGCACGCTGGACGCCATGTGCCGGAGCGTTTCCAGCAAGCGCGGCAGCATTTGCACCTTTACCGATTGCCTGGGCGGGCATCTGGCCGTCGCGCCGGATGGCACGATTTATCCATGTCAGCGGTTCGCAGGTATCCACGGATACGAGCTGGGCAATGTCCGCGACTGCGCTGGGCGGACTCCTGCAGCTTCGCCGGTTTGGACACGGTTCCAGGTGTGGCAGGAACACATCAGCAATGAGTGCAGGGACTGTTCTCACCTGGACTACTGCCGGGGTGGCTGTCCGTATAACGCTCTGGCCGCCAACGGAGGCCGTTTCAACGGCTCGGGGCGCGACCCGCACTGCCCGTCTTACCGGCGCTTCTTTGACCACGTCGTCGACCGGGCATTGGCGGAGGTCTTTTCTCAGGAGAATATCGAGGCGGTTGTCGATCGTCCCGATCCTCAGGCCGGGATGCTGCGGCATGGCAAGTTGCTTGCGCTGATGCGAGAAGGCCCGCACCCCCAGGAAACGGCGCAGCACGCGCGCCGCCTGCTGGCGGCAACGGCGCTGGCGACCACACCCTCTCCGGCGGAGGCCGCGGCCAAGTTCCAGCAACTGGGGCTGACGGCGAACGTGGCGCGCACGGCGCAGGCGATGCAGGCGCTGTCCGACAGCCTGACCTCGACCGCTCTGCGCTTGAACAACCTCTACTTGCACGTCACCTTTGCGTGCCCGTTGGGTTGCTCCCATTGTTACGCGAAGGCTGGCCCATCACGCCAAGGCGCGCTCTCAGCGGACGATGTCGCCCGGCTCTGCGGCGAGGCGGCCGGGCAGGGTTTCTACAAGACGGTGATAACCGGCGGCGAGCCCTTGGTTCATCCCCAGCGCGAGGCGCTCTTGGATGCATTGGCCCACCTGCGGGAGCGCGTCAAGCCGATGCTGACCACACTGCGCACCAGCCTGACCCTGCCCCTGGACGCTGTCCTTCTGGATCGCGTGGCCCGCAGCACCGACCAGGTAGTCGTCAGCGTGGATGGCGACCGCGAAACGCACGACGCGCGCCGCGGCGCGGGCAGCTATGACCTGATGGCGAAGAACCTTTTCGCGCTGGCGCAAAAAGGCGGCACGGCCCAGCTCTCGCTGGCTGCGGTGCTGCCGCTCGAACACGTCAACGGCGCGCCGGGTGACGCCGTGCGCAAACTGGCGCGCGAGGCAGGCATCCGGCGGGTTCAGTTCCGGCCGGTGTTGCCGTTGGGCCGGGCCGTCGAGGCCGATTTGGACATCGTGCCGGACACGCTGTGGGGGCACCTCGATCCACGCGATATGGTTGCCTATGGAATGGATCCCAAGGCCACGTGCGGCATGGGTCAGAACCTGTATGTCGAGCCGGACGGCAGCGCTTATCCCTGCTATGCCTGGCATGGCGCGCAGTGGGGCCTGGGCAATGTCAACCGGGGCGGCGGCCTCGCCGGCGTTTTGGCTGCGGCCGCTTTTCAGGACTTGCATCGCCACACGGTCAACAGCAACCGCCAATGCCGGATCTGCGCGCTGCGTTTTCTGTGCGGCGGCGCCTGCCGCGCCTGGAACCGCCAGCCCTCGCTGGCCCAGATCGACCTGGACGCGCCGCCTGCGGACTGCTCGCGCTTGTTCGCTCGCGCCAGTTCATTGTTGACGAGCGCGATGGGCTACGTGGGCATTACGCCGGCGCAGTGGCAAGCGGCGGGATTGAAGCTACCTAGCAAGCCGCCTGAAAAGTTTGCGGATTTGAACGTAATCAGTGAGGAATAGTCGCACCCCGAAGGGAGGGTAAGCCATGGGACTCTTTAGCCCACCCAACGTTGAGAGGATGAAAGCCAAGCGCGATGTCAAGGGCTTGATCAAGGCCCTCGGCTACCAGAAGGATGAAGAGGTGCGCAAGAAAGCGGCAGGTGTGCTGGGGCAGATCGGCGACGCCCGCGCCGTCGAGCCGCTCGCCGCCGCGCTCAAGGATAGCGACGATCATGTGCGCTGGGCGGCAGCAGGTGCGCTGGGGAAGATTGGCGACGCCCGCGCGGTTGAGCCGCTCAGCGCTGCGCTCAACGATAGCGACAGCGATGTACGAAGCGAGGTTGCGAGGGCGCTGGGGCAGATTGGCGATGCCCGTGCCGTCGAGCCGCTCGCCGCCGCGCTCACGGATAGCAAAATCTATGTGCGCAAGTGGATGGCATGGGCGCTGGACGGGATTGGCTGGCGACCGGGTCAAGATGAGAGTGGTGCCGCCTATTGGGCAGTCAAAGAAAAATGGGATATGTGCGTTGAAATTGGCGCACCCAGTGTCCGGCCGCTCATTGCCGCCCTCAAGGATAGCGACACCAATGTGCGCAACGCGGTGGCAGACGCGCTGGTCAAAATCGGCACGCCCGCCGTCGAGCCGCTCATCGCCGCGCTCAAGGATGGGGACAGCAAGGTGCGCTGGCAAGCGGTATGGGCTCTGGGGCAGATTGGCGATGCCCGCGCGGTCGCGCCGCTCATCGCCGCGCTCAAGGATAGTGACTTCTATATGCGCAAGGCGGCGGCAAAAGCGCTGGGGAAAATTGGCGACGCCCGCGCGGTTGAGCCGCTCAGCGCTGCGCTCAGGGATAGCATTAGCGAAGTACGCAAGGCGGCGGCAGAAGCGCTGGTGCAGATTGGCGACGCCCGCGCGGTCGAGCCGCTCATCGCCGCACTCAAGGATAGCGATAGCGATGTACGCCGAACGTCGGCGGAAGCACTGGTCAAAATTGGCATGCCCGCCGTTGAGCCGCTCATCACCGCGCTCAAGGATAGCGCCCGCGGTGTGCGCGAGGAGGCGGCAGAAGTGCTGGCCAAAATCGGCACGCCCGCCGTCGAGCCGCTCATCGTTGTGCTCAAGGATAGCGACACATGGGTGCGCAAGGCGGCGGCAGGTGCGCTGGACAAGATGGGCTGGCGACCGGGTCAAGATGAGAGTGGTGCCGCCTATTGGGCAGTCAATGAGAAATTTCATAAGTGCGTTGAAATTGGCACGCCCTCTGTCGAGCCGCTCATCGCCGCGCTCAAGGATAGCGCCCGCGGTGTGCGCAAGGCGGCGGTAGAAGCGTTGGTGAAGATTGGCGACGCCCGCGCTGTCGAGCCGCTCGGCGCCGCCCTCAAGGATAGCGACAGCGATGTGCGCGGGGCGGCGGCTGGTGCGCTGGGGGAGATTCGCGACGCCCGCGCTGTCGAGCCGCTTATCGGCGCGCTCGGGGATAAGGAATGGTGGGTGCGTCAGGCCGCTGCCAAGTCACTCGTCAGGCTATACCAGTCAAATCTTATGGACGAGGCTCACAAGCACCTCATACTCGCTCAACACGACCAGATATCTGGAGACCACATCGACAGCAGAACCCCCAGTTGTGCTTACATCCTGCACACAGACAAAGGCGGCATTGGTGTTGCATTCCCGGTCTGACGTGACCTTTACCGCTAGCTCGGGATGTGGCGTGAGTTATCGAGTGCGCTCAAATCAACGATGCTCATTCGACTTGTACGTATATTGAGCGCACTACAGTGACACCGCGAGAGGAGGGAAAGCCATGGGACTCTTTGGCCCACCCAACGTTGAAAAGATGAAGGCCAAGCGCGACGTCAAGGGCTTGATCAAGGCGCTGGGCTATCAGAAGGATGCCAGTGTACGCGAGGCGGCGGCAGAGGCGCTGGTGAAAATTGGCGACGCCCGCGCTGTCGAGCCGCTCACCGCCGCCCTCAAGGATCGCGGCATCTTTGTGCGCCGAAGTTCGGCGAAAGCGTTGGGCCAGATTCGCGACGCCCGCGCCGTCGAGCCGCTCACTGCCGCGCTCAAGGATGGCAACCACCTTGTCAGCCAGGCGGCGGCAGAAGCGCTGGGGCGGATTCGCGATGCCCAGGGGGTCGCGCCGCTCATCGCCGCGCTCAAGGATAGCGACAGCGATGTGCGCACGGCGGTGGTAAGAGCGCTGGCAGAGATTGGCGACGCCCGCGCTGTTGGACCGCTCATCGCCGCGTTCAAGGATGGCGACTACGATGTACGCAGGGCGGCGGCAGAAGCGCTGGGGAAGATTGGCGACGCCCGCGCCGTCGAGCCGCTCACTGCCGCGCTCAAGCATAACAACCGCGATGTGCGCGCGGCGGCGGCAGAAGCGCTGGTCAAAATCGGCACGCTCGCCGTCGAGCCGCTCATCGCCGCGCTCAAGGATAGCGAGTGGACGGTGCGCCGGGTGGCGGCAGGTGTGCTGGCGGAGATTGGCGACGCCCGCGCAGTCACGCCGCTCATCGCCGCGCTCCAGGACGGCGACAGCTATGTGCGCAACGCGGCGGCAGAAGCGCTGGGGCAGATTGGCGACGCCCGCGCTGTGGAGCCGCTCATCGCCGCGCTCCAGGATGGCAACGACCTTGTCAGCCAGGCGGCGGCAAACGCGCTGGAGAAGATTGGCGACGCCCGCGCAGTCACGCCGCTCATCGCCGCGCTCAACAATAGCTACGACAAAGTCCGCAAGGCGGCGACAGACGCGCTGGTCAAAATCGGCACGCCCGCTGTCGAGCCGCTCATCGCCGCGCTCCAGGATAGCGAGTGGACGGTGCGCCGGGTGGCGGCAGGTGTGCTGGCGGAGATTGGCGACGCCCGCGCTGTCGAGCCGCTCATCGCCGCGCTCCAGGACAGCTACCCGGGGGTGCGCCGGGTGGCGGCAGGTGTGCTGGCGGAGATTGGCGACGCCCGCGCTGTCGAGCCGCTCGTCGCCGCGCTCCAGGACGGCGACAGCGATGTACGCAGGGCGGCGGCAGAAGCGCTGGACAAGATGGGCTGGCGACCGAGCCAGAATGAGAGTGGTGTTGCCTATTGGGTAGCCAAACGAAAATGGGATAAGTGTGTTGAAATTGGCGCGCCCGCCGTCGAGCCGATCATGGCCGAGCTCAAGGATAGCGATAGCGACCCCTGGGTGCGCAAGGAGGCGGCAGAGGCGCTGGGGAAGATTGGCGACGCCCGCGCAGTCACGCCGCTCATTGCTGCGCTCGGGGATAACAGATGGGGGTTACGTCAGGCCGCTGCCAATTCGCTTGTCAAGCTCTACCAGTCAAATCTTCTGGGCGAGGCTCACAAGCATCTCATATTGGCTCAACGAGGCCGTATCTCTGCAGGCCATGATGACGAGACAACCTTCAGTTCTAGCGACTGTCATCACACTGATCACAAAGACAACGGTGGCATTGGTGTTGCATTTCCGGTCTGACGTGACCTTTACTGCTAACTCGGGATGTGGCGTGAGTTATCGAGTGCGCTCAAATCAATGATCTATAGAAGACTTGTGGTTGTATTGACCGGCGGCCCTGGCGGCGGCAAGTCGACCCTCATGGAGGAACTGAAGCAGGACTCAGCCTGGGAGGGGCGTTTGCTCATCTTGCCGCAGGCCGTGCATGCCATGCACAGTGTCAATCTCTCGCCGCGCGAAAAGCTTTTCCAGCGTGTGCTGGTCAACTTGCAAATGGGGCTTGAAGATGGGCTGGTACGCTCGCTGGAAGGCGAAGGGCCGCGGCTTATCCTGTGCCACCGGGGCAGTCTCGACCCATTGGCTTTTTGGCGCTTGCGCAGTTGGCCGGAGAACGAGTTCTTCCAGTTCACGCGCACGTGCCGTCAGGATCATTACCAGCGCTATGCCGCCGTCGTTCACCTGGTCACAGCCGCCGATGACGCGGCGTGGGCATATAAGAAATGGCCGGAAGCCCGTCGTCCCGAGGAGCCGGAGCAAGCCATCTGTCTAGATAACTGGCTGCATGAGGCCTGGCGCGGGCATCCGCACTATTACCGCATCGGCAACCGGGGGCTGGATTGGCCCGCCAAAGCACGCCAGGCGCGCGAGATATTGGATCAGTTGTTCCCGGAAGTTTAGGAAGTCAAAATCAGCACGCCCGCCGTCGCGCCGCTCATCGCCGCGCTCAAGGATAGGTACGGGCGCACCAACGCGGCGCTAAGAGCCAATTTCCGCTTGGTTTCTCCCCGCTCGCGGCCGTTGGGGTGAAGGATTACCAGTTGATTGGCAAGCGGATTTCGGAGGGCATAGGGATTGTTACACTGGCAACCGTTTTCGAACGATTGTCAGTGTTGCAATCAAGCCTGGCAACATTCCGCATCACCAATGTACGAATTTCATATCCACTTACGAAGACTTCAACGCCTAAACCCCTCTTATAATCTTATAATCCTGACTGGCCCAACACCAATGCCTCTGGATTCGTCAAAAGCGTCCACGCGGAACTTCAATAGGACACGGTGATCCAGGCTAAGAGCCTTTAAGTTTTCCGTCGAGGAGCATGTTGGGTCCGGCGTGACCAAAACGCAATTCTAACGTCCAGCATTTTCCGCTATTCTTGATACCCCTTGTCGCGAAACCCCTATGGCCAGCGCCGTCCCCACTCCCTCTGATCCCACCGCAACCACCAATCGTTCTTCACCACCGGCATGGCGGTCAACGAGTGGCATATAACGAGATTGAGCGAACGAATCGCGTCTTGGAACTCTCCTCTGATCACGAAACCCACTTGAGACTTTCTCCGAAGGTGTTCGTCGCGCTCCTGAGCGACTTGTCCGCAAGATGCGAGTAGCGCGACGTAGTACGCTCCTGTGTGTGCCCGAGCAGCTTCCCTACCTGCTTCAGCGGCACACCATTGTTGACTAGCCAAGACGCATAGGTGTGGCGCAGGTCGTGGATTCTAACATTCGGCCGGAAGCGCGTGAGCTCCCTCCGTTTGCCCTGAATCTTGTACTCGGTGGCGAGCCCTGCCGCCTTGCAAATCTGAATCCACGGCTTCCTGATCGTCACGCGCGGGGCGTCTGCTCCGAACTTCCCCGGAAACAGGCACGGCCCGATCGCGCGCTTCTTCATCCGCCGCAGCACGATCAGGGCCGCCTCGCTCACTGGCAGGCGCTCTACCTTTTTCTCCTTCGTGTGGTGCGACGGCTTCGTCCAGAAGGCACGCTGCACGTCGAACTCGGTCCACATCGCGCCCAGCACCTCCATCTCTCTCGCGCCGGTCAAGATCAACAGTCTGATCGCCTCGCCGCAATCGCGACCGTACTCGTCGATCGCTCGGTCGAACGCCGCGAGCTGCTCCTCTGTAAGCCAGAACTCGCGCTCGTCCTCGGGGAAGCGCTCCACGCCTTTTGCCGGGTTCCTGCCGCACCACTGCGACTCGATGGCCCAGTTGAACATCGCGCTTATCAGCGCGAGCGCGCGGTTCGCGCGGTAGGGAGTTTTCCTCTCCGACCTGCAGTTAGCCCACTCGTGCAGCGCCGCGACGTCGCGCTTGCCGACCGCGCTCACCCTCAGATGACCGAGCCTCGGCACGACGATGTCGCGGAGCATCTCGCGGTAGCCGCGCACCGTGCCGGGGCGGAGCTTCGCGCACTGATCGAGATACTTCTTCCCGAGTTCCGCGACCGTCGGCTCCGCACGCAACCTGAGCCGCTCCTCCTGCGGGTCATTACCCTCGCGTATGCACTTGCGTAGCTCGGTCGCCTCGTTCCGCGCGGCGACGGCGCTCCACTCCGGCCACCGCCCGAAAGTGTACTTCGTCTGCCGCCCGTTGATCCGGTACGCGAGCACGAACGAGATCACGCCCGCCGCCGTGATGCGCACGCCGAAGCCCGCGACCTCTCCGTCCCAGACGATGCGGCTTCCCTTCGCTGGCGCCTTGAGCTTGCCCACCATGCGCTGCGTCACTTTCCTCATATTCCCTCCGCTTTTCCGAAAACCGGCAGTCTCTGTTGTTTTACCGTGGCACCAGCGTGGCACCGACCTATGACCTTCGCGCGGTTTCCATCGTCCGCCGCTGTCCGCGAGAAGTCAACAAAAATGCTGTTTTAATTGGTAGTTGTTGGTAAGTGGTTGGTAGCGCTACCGGGAATCGAACCCGGGTTTGAAGATTGAGAATCTTCCGTCCTAACCCCTAGACGATAGCGCCACTCGGGTGGATTGCGATGAAATCCGATTATAACAAAGCTCGTTCGAATGCAGTCCGGTGGGTTTGAAGCGAACCACCGTTTCGCGGAGGCGATTTCTCTCGCCAAGATCTCTCCGCAAAGCATTGTAAATCTTTAAGTTGCAGTGTTGGCTCATGATTCCGGGCAAATCTCCTTGACAACCGCAGACTGAGAGTGAATACTTTCATGGGCGAATAAAACGCGAATATACAAGCTCTCGCCCGGGCTGATCCTGCCCTCGTGTTCCCTGACAATGTGAGAAAGTATGTCTGCCTCTCCGGTTCTTTCATCGGCGGCCATGAGCCGCCCTTTTATTTTTTCTCCGCCCTCGACTGCGAAGAAGATCGCCGAGAAAACCGCAAACGCACAGAAGACCGCGGAGATTTTGGCCCGGGTCGGCGCCCTCCCAAAGCTGGCCGCAGTCGTTCCCGCTTCGCGCCTCGATGTGCGTCCGGCGGCGGAAATGGTGTCGAGCGGCATTCCGCAACTGGACTCGTTGACCGGCGGCCTCGCTCGCGGTTGCCTCACGGAAATCTGTGGCATGGCCTCATCGGGTAGAACCAGCGTGTTGCTTTTCGCGCTGGCCCGCGCCACCGAGCGAGGAGAAGTTTGCGCACTGGTGGATGCAAGCGATGCCTTCGATCCGGCATCGGCGGCGGCCGCGGGCATGGAGATGAGCCGTCTGCTGTGGGTGCGCTGCGGAGAAAATTATCCATCGCGTAAACATCCTTCGGCTGCGCGAATAGGCCGCGGAAAAACAGGCGATTCATCTCAGGCAATCCCTTTAGGCATACCGCAAGGGTTTCGGGAAAGGCACGACTTTAGTCGCGCCGTAAGTCCCGCACCATCATCGTCGGCTTTAGCCGCTGAGGGCAGTCGAAACCTGCAACGCGGAAGATTGTCGAGAGGGGAAAATCCAGAAACCCGGCGCTGGGAATCGCAACTGGAGCAAATGTTGAAAGTCACCGATCTGCTGCTGCAGAGCAACGGTTTCGGAATGATCGCTCTCGATCTCGGAGATGTTCCGGTCGAGAGCGCGCGGCGAATTCCGTTGGCATCATGGTTCCGCTTCCGCCGCGCGATCGAGCACACGCCAACCGCACTGCTGGTTCTGGAACAGCAGCCGATTGCAGGGAGTTGCTCGTCGATGCTGGTGAAGGTGTCAGGCGCCAGGTCTCAGCTCGCAGGATATCCGCCGATGCATTCGGAGTTGCCGCATTCGGAGTTGTTGGATCAATTCGAGATCACGGCCGAGTTGCTGTGCTCGCGCTTGGAAAGAAAATCAGAACGCAAGCCGGTGCAATCGGCGGCAAGCTTCAAAAGTCGAGCCGCATGGGCGGGGTAGTCGTCCAGTTCTCGGTTCCCAGTTCTCAGTAAAAGCTCATGCATTGAATGATGAGAACAAGAAGTTCAAGTCTGAGAACTGAGAACAGGGAACTGAGAACTTCTTTTGGTGTCCCATGTTTGCCTGCATCTTCATCCCCGATTTTTCCGTGCAAGCGATCATTCGCTTTGAACCAGAGTTGCGCGCCCGCTCAGTCGCGGTGCTCACCGGACGGCCTCCGCTGGAGAAGGTGGTGGCGCTCAACGAAAGCGCGCGGCAAACCGGCGTGGAAATAGGCGCAACCAAGTCGCAACTCGAAGCATGGGAAAACCTGGTGCTGCGCGCACGTTCGGTCTCGCAGGAGACGTCGGCACACGCTGCGTTGCTCGATTGTGCGCAATCGTTTTCTCCGGAAGTGGAAGACACCGCACCCGGCACCGTGCTTCTGAACCTGGCCGGGCTCGAACCGTTGCTGGGTCCGCTGCCGAAGATTGCCCGCAATTTGGCGCAGCGGGTTTCTCAGATGGGACTGGAGGCGAACCTTGCCGTGGCCGCAAATCCGGATGCCGCCTTACTCGCAGCCCGCGGTTTTCCCGGCGTCACTTTGATCTCTGAAGGGCGCGAAGCAGAGCAGCTAGGAGATCTGCCGGTGGATGTATTGCTGGAAAGTTTTTCTTCCAGTTTTTCTTCCGAAGCAAAGGACGCTGCACGCTGGGCAGAAACGTTTGATCGCTGGGGCATTCGCAAGCTGCGAGCGCTGGCAGCTCTTCCCGAAGTTCCGGTCAGCGAGCGCCTGGGACAGCAGGGACTCCATCTGCAAAAACTGGCGCGGGGCGCCGCGTCGCGCAACTTGCGCGTGTTGGAACCCCGCCTGATTTTTGCCGAGAGTGTGGAGCTGGAATATCCCATCGTGCTGCTGGAACCGCTGGCGTTTTTGCTGAACCGCATGCTGGAGCAAGTGTGCTCGCGATTGCGCGTGCGCGCACTGGCGGCGCAGGAGTTGCATCTGCATCTGGAACTTGCGGCGACACAGCCGAACGGTTGCGCATCTTTCACCCAGACGTCCACCCGCGCATGGACCTCAAATTTCACTCGCACGCTGCGGCTGCCGGCGCCCATGCTGGACGCAAAAGTGTTTCTTAAATTGTTGCAGCTTGATTTGCAGGCGCATCCGCCGGGAGCGCCCATCGTGAAGATCCATTTGTCAGCCGATCCGGCGCGCCCGCGGGCCTTGCAGAGTGGACTGTTTCAGCCGGTTTTTCCCGAGCCCGAAAAACTGGAGCTAACCCTGGCGCGCATTGCAGGCATAGTCGGCGAGGGAAGAGTGGGGTCGGTGGAGTTATTGGATACACATCGCGAAGGCGCGTTTGCGTTGCGGCACTTCGCGCCCGGAGAGCCCGCGCCCGCAGAGCCTGAAACTAAGCATGAAGTGAACCAGTCTGGAAATCGAAAGCAGGATAAGTCCATACAAGAAAATAACAGCGCATGCCAATCCGCAGAAGAGCTTGAGGAAAACGCAAAAGAAACAATGAGCGCCGTCATTGCCCTGCGCCTGTTCCGTCCGCCGCTCGGCGCGAGCGTCACTGTGCGCCAAGCAAAGCCGGTGCGCATGCGCTGCCTCGAGCGCGACGACATTGCCGGCGAAATCGTCTGGACCGCCGGCCCCTGGCGCTCTTCCGGCGACTGGTCGGAACAGGAAGGCTGGTCGCGCGAGGAGTGGGACATCGCCGTACTCGCCGAAAGCAGTTGCCAGTTGCCAGTGCCCAGTTGCCCGTCTAATGAAAGAGAGCCGACAACTGGCAACCGGCAACCGGCAACTAGGCTCGTGTTGTATCGCTTAGTGCAGGACAAGCTAAGTGGAAACTGGTTCGTAGAAGGAATGTATGACTGAAAAAAGCTCTCAGCTGTCAGCTGTCAGCTCTCAGTTGGTTCTTGTAAGACTGCGAGCTGAGAGCTGATGTATGTTGAACTCCATTCCCGCTCCGCATTCAGCTTCCTCGAAGGGGCTTCGATTCCCGAGGAACTGATCGCGGTGTGTGCGAACCTGGGAATGCCGGCGATGGCATTACTCGATCGCGACGGAGTGTACGGCTCGCCGCGCTTCCATCTCGCCGCAAAAAAGGCGGGGATCAAGGCACACATCGGGGCGGAAGTGACGTGTGCTGCGTTTCCACCATGGTGCCTCCGTGGCGGATTTCGTCTTCCGCTGCTGGTCGCTTCGCGCGCTGGATATCAAAATCTCTGCCGCCTGATTACGAAAATGAAATTGCGGGTTGGGCGAAAAATAGGAGCCTGCGCGTCCGATCTCGATTTTATTGAGCATGCCGGCGGTTTGATTTGCCTCACCGGTGGAGAAGAAGGACCGCTCGCTGCGGCGCTCACGCAAGGTGGACCGCCAGCGGCATTCGAAGCGGTGAAGAGGCTGACAGAAATTTTTGGCAGGTCCAGCTTCGGCCAGTCTAATGTTTACGTCGAATTGCAACGCCATTTTCATCGCGAAGAAGAGTACAGAAACCGGATTGCAATCGAGATCGCGGAGTCTTTGCACCTGCCGCTACTCGCGACCAACGGCGTGAACTATGCCACGCCTCGGGAACGCGAGTTAGCGGATGCCTTCACCGCGCTGCATCATCATCGCACGCTGGCCACTGCCGGACGCCTGTTGGCGCCGAACGCCGAGCGCTATCTCAAGTCTCCTGCGGCCATGCGAGCGCTCTTCGCGGATGTTCCGCAGGCCCTCGCAAACACAGTTGACCTTTCCTCACGGCTTGAATTCACGTTGAACGATCTGGGATACGAGTTTCCGCGTTATCCCGTGCCGGACGGGGAAACCATGATGTCGTTTCTACGCGAGCGCACGCGGGAAGGAATGCAGAGCCGGTATGGGCGGGCGGATGCCGATTTGAAGAAGCGCGCGCGCCGGCAGATCGAGCGCGAATTGAACTTGATCGAAAAGCTGAAGCTAGCCGGATATTTCCTGATTGTCTGGGACCTGGTGCGTTTCTGTCGCGAACAGAACATTCTGGCGCAGGGCCGCGGATCGGCCGCCAACAGCGCGGTTTGTTATTCGCTCGGCATCACGGCGGTGGATCCGATCGGCATGGAATTATTGTTTGAACGATTCCTCTCCGAAGAGCGCGGCGAGTGGCCCGACATCGATCTCGACTTGCCCAGTGGTGACGAGCGCGAGCGCGTAATCCAGCATGTCTACCAACGTTATGGACAGCGCGGAGCCGCCATGACCGCCAACGTGATCACCTATCGCAATCGCATGGCCGCGCGCGAAATGGGCAAGGCGATGGGATTCGACGAAGACACTCTGAAACGAATTTCAGCGGCAGTCGCCACCTGGGAATTCAAGGACGAAAATGATGCGCTCGACCGTCGCCTGCGCGATGCCGGGCTCGATCTTACGCATCCGCGGATTCGCAAGTATTTCGAGTTGTGTCTCGCAGCACAGGATCTCCCGCGGCATTTAGGGCAGCATTCGGGCGGCATGGTCATCTGTGAGGGCCGTCTGAATTCGGTCGTTCCGCTGGAACCCGCTTCCATGCCGGGCCGCGTGGTCGTGCAGTGGGATAAAGAAGACTGCGCCGACATGGGCATCATCAAGGTCGATCTGCTCGGCCTCGGCATGATGGCGGCGCTAAAGGATTCTCTCGAACTGATTCGCGATCATTACCGCGATCCTGACAAAAACGAAGAAGTGGATCTCGCGCACCTTCCGCCGGATGACCCTGCCGTTTATTCCGCGCTGCAAAAAGCCGACACCGTGGGGATGTTCCAGGTCGAAAGCCGGGCGCAGATGGCGTGCCTGCCGCGTCTGAAGCCGGCGAAATTTTACGACATCGTGGTGCAGGTGGCGATCATACGGCCGGGGCCGATCGTGGGGAATATGGTCAATCCATTTCTCAAGCGGCGACAGGGTCGAGAGGCGGTCACGTATCCGCATCCGTCGCTTGAAACCGTGCTGGGCCGAACGCTGGGCGTGCCGCTGTTTCAGGAGCAGTTGCTGCGTATGGCCATGATCACCGCCAACTTTACCGGCGGCGAAGCCGAGGAGTTGCGCCGCGCCATGGGCTTCAAACGTTCCGAGGCGCGAATGAAAGGGATCGAAGAAAAGTTACGCGCCGGTATGACGCGCAACGGAATCCTCGGCGAAACGCAGGAGCAGATCATCCAGTCGATTACTTCGTTTGCCCTTTATGGATTTCCGGAATCGCATGCCGCCAGCTTCGCCCTGATTGCCTATGCCAGCGCTTATTTGAAATGCCATTACCTGGCGGCATTCACGGCGGCGCTGCTGAATAATCAACCGATGGGTTTTTACCATCCCGCGACAATTGTGAAAGATGCGCAGCGCCACGGATTGAAAGTGCTGCCCATGGATGTGACGCGGTCGGATTGGAAGTGCACGCTGGAGCCAACAGCCATCAGCCATCAGCCGTCAGTGCGTCTCGGCCTGAATTATGCGCGTGGCTTGCGCGAGCCGGCGGGGCAGGCGCTGGTTCGGGAGCGCAGCCTGGCCCCGTTTGCTTCGATTCAGGATCTGGCTCGCCGCGTGCCCGAGCTGCGCAAGGATGAGTTGACGACGCTGGCGGAAATTGGGGCGCTGAATGCAGTTGCCAGCGGCCAGTTGCCAGTTGCCAGCGAAGTTCAAAACAGCACACTTCATCGCCGCGATGCGCTTTGGCAGGTGGAGCGGGCCGTGCGCTGGTCGGGACCCTTGCTGGATGAGCTGCCGGAAATCGATGGGGAATCTCCGCTGGCGGCCATGACGCAGGAAGAGCGGCTGGTGGCGGATTTTCGCGCGACCGGGTTGACGGTTGGGCCGCATCCCATGCAGTACCGCCGGGCGGAAATGAAAACAATGGGGATTTATCGCGCTGCCGATCTGGTGCACCTGCCGAATGGACGCCGCTTACGCATTGGCGGATGCGTGATTGCCCGCCAACGTCCGGGGACGGCCAAAGGGATGATGTTCATGAGCCTGGAAGATGAAACGGGGATCGCCAATGCGATTGTCGCTCCCGATCTGCTGCAGAAGAATCGAGCGCTGCTGATTTCCGAGCGCTTTCTGATGATTGAGGGAATTTTGCAGAATCAAGATAACGTGATCCATATCCGAGCGGAAAAAGTTTCGCCGCTCCGCGTCACCCAGGCAGAGACGGTGTCGCACGATTTTCATTGAAGCGGGCGAACCCAGCCCTTAGGCGGTGGAAAGTCTTTTGCGATTGTGCCGCAGCGAACGGCCTTCCGACAAACTGTAGAGTTCTTCCGCCAGATTCTTGGCGTGGTCGCCGACGCGCTCCAGCGCCTGGGCGGCGAGCAGGATGTCGAAATTCTTCTGGCCGCTCGGGCTGTTGGGCTCGGCCAGATGCCGGTGAAACAGGGCATGGCACAAGCGGTCCACTTCCGGATCGGACTGCAGGACGCTTTGCGCGTACGACAAGTCCCGCTTAATGAAACCTTGATGAACCTGCTCCAGCATTGCGCACAGCAGAGAAGCCATCTCCATGAGCTGACGGGAATCCGCCGCCGGTAATTTTTCGCGGCGCGATTGCAACTGCATGACCGCATTGTAGGCGAGGTCTCCGATGCGTTCGAGGTCAGTGATGAACTTCAAACATGCCAGCAACTCGCGCGCCTTGGCTTCCCCTACGCGCGTGATGGCTTCGGGCAGTTGCTCGTCAATCTGGCGCTCGATCTGATCGAGTTCTTTCTCGCAATCTTTGATCGCAAGAAATGCCAGACGCGAACCGTCCGCGAGAAAATCCCTGACATTGAAGAGCGCGTCGCGGGCGATCAGGCAGCCCCGGACGACCAGGGACGGGAGCTCATCCTCCGCAAAGTCCGGGTTGCGGGTGTCAGCGGGACGGGTGCGAGATTCCGCAACTCGGGATCGCGTCGAAGTCGAGCGCCGCTTCACTCGTGAAGCTGCGGACGGTTGTTTTCGAATCCTGGAAACTCGCGCCATTCGAGACCAGCTAGTAACTATAAAGAAGCTAGCATAAAACGGGAATGTGAATGGAATGTAAATGGCCGGTGTAAGGTAGTGGCTGAATTTGTTAAGCCACTACCCCGGTGTAAGAAGTGTCCTCAGACACTACCCGGGTGTAGATCGCTTTGCAGATGCGCGCTTCCAGATTTTGTCATCCCGAACCGGATTTTCACCGCGGTTCTTCATGTACATTCATAACGATGGATCGTGGAACGATATGGCGCGTCTGGCTGCCGTTGCTCGCGGGCCTGTGGGCTCTCGGCTCTGTGTTTCAGTTCGGACCGGGGCCGCACGGGCTAGCGCGATGGCTCGGCCTGCTGCTCGGTTTCATCGGCCTCGGCGGCGTAATTCTCGCCCGCTATACGCTCGGCCGATCGTTCTCCGTCGTTCCCAAGGCGACCGAGCTTGTCACCAGCGGCATCTACTCGCGAATCCGCAATCCTATTTATGTTTCTGGAATGATTCTCCTGGTTGGGATCGTTCTCATCCTGTGGCGGCCTGAGCTATTGATTATTCTGCTGGTGCTGATTCCCATGCAGATCATCCGCGCGCGCCGCGAAGCCGCAGTTTTGGAAGCGAAGTTCGGCGACGCCTATCGCGAATACCGCCAGCGCACATGGTTCTGAGCAGTTGCTTCCGGCGTACATTCCTTCCGTAGAGACGCGGCGCGCCGCGTCTCCCAAAACGGGGGCAAGCCCGTCTCTTTCCTTCAATGTGACGGTTGTAAAACATGGTTCCAGCAAGTAAACTTGCCGTAATCTCTAACGGACACATTCCACGGGGTTTCCCCTTTCCCGCGCGCTGTGTTCCGGGCACAGAGCCTTGGCCTAATTGTCACGAAATGGGGTGATGCCAATCACGGCAGACCTTCTCCTCGAGGCATCTAATCAATACAGCCGCACTTCCTGCGGTGTCCTGTGTTTGACAATCCGTTTACCACATAAAATTCGGAGGCAAGCCATATGAGTACAGTGATGGAACCGCCCAAAGTTAAACCTGGAGCGGCCTACACCAATCAAATTCTCAACCTCGTCAAAGCCAAGAACCCAGCCGAACCCGAGTTCCACCAAGCCGTCATGGAAGTGTTCGAGTCCTTGAGGCCCGTGTTGGAACGCCACCCTGAATATCACGAAGCCAAGATCCTGGAGCGTATAACGGAGCCCGAACGAGTCCTGATGTTCCGCGTGCCCTGGTTCGACGACCAAGGCAAAGTGCAAGTTAATCGCGGCTTCCGCATCGAGATGAACAGCGCCATCGGCCCCTACAAAGGTGGACTGCGCTTCCATCCCTCGGTGAACCTCGGCATTCTGAAATTCCTGGCGTTCGAACAAGTCTTCAAGAATTCGCTCACCACGCTGCCCATGGGCGGCGGCAAGGGCGGTTCGGATTTCGACCCCAAGGGCAAGAGCGACAACGAAGTAATGCGCTTCTGCCAGAGCTTCATGACCGAGCTCTGCCGTCACATCGGCCCCGACACGGACGTGCCCGCCGGCGACATCGGCGTGGGCGGACGCGAAATCGGCTTCATGTTTGGCCAATACAAACGGCTGCGGAATGAATTCACTGGCGTCCTGACCGGCAAGGGCCTGGCCTGGGGCGGCTCGCTGATTCGTCCCGAGGCCACCGGCTACGGCTGCGTGTACTTCGCCCAGGAAATGCTGAAGACCCGCAAAGACAAGCTGGAAGGCAAAATCTGTCTCGTCTCCGGCAGCGGCAACGTCTCGCAATACACCGTCGAGAAACTGCTTGATCTGGGCGCGAAGCCGGTTACCCTGTCCGATTCCGACGGCGTCATCTACGATGCCGACGGCATCGACCGCGACAAGCTCGCCTTTGTCATGGAGCTGAAGAATAACCGCCGCGGCCGCATCAAGGAGTACACCGAAAAATTCAAGAAGGCCATCTACAGCGCCACCGACAAGAAGCTCGACCACAGCTGGCTATGGAACATCAAGGCCGACTGCGCCTTCCCGAGCGCCACTCAGAATGAGATCAACGCGAAAGACGCGGCGCACCTCATCAAGAACGGCGTGAAGGTCGTCAGCGAGGGAGCGAACATGCCCAGCACCCTCGAAGCCACCAAGGCGTTCCTCGAAGCCAAAGTCCTCTACGGACCGGCCAAGGCCGCCAATGCCGGCGGTGTTGCCACCTCCGGACTGGAAATGGCGCAGAACAGTATGCGCATCTCCTGGACCCGTGAAGAAGTCGATGATCGTTTGCACAAGATCATGATTGCCATCCACCAGAACTGCTACGAAACGGCCGAGAAGTATGGCACGCCCGGCAATCTGGTGAACGGCGCTAATATCGCGGGCTTCCTGAAGGTCGCAAACTCGATGCTGGATCAGGGGCTGGTATAGCTCAATCTGATGTAGCCAAGGACCGTGTTTCAAAAAAAACGACGCGGGAGGGAGTAATTCCTCCCGCGTTTTGTTGAGCAGCGATAGCAAGACACGTAATAAGGAGATTCCGATTGCCGCGCGCCGGTGTTAGTCTTGTGTGCTCGTCGTCCAAGCCATCTCGCGCGAGGTACAACATAATGGGTCGGGCTTGTCTTCTTGCCCTCGTCTTCTTTACAGCAGCCATGCTGACCACGTGCGGCAGCAGTAGTAGTTCATCGCCCGCGTCGCCGCCTCCTCCTAGAACCGTCACGGTGAACTGGGTGAATACTTATTGGTCGCCGAGCGGCCAGGTTCAAGTGCCGGCGCTAGCGTCGGCTGCATTGAATATCGAGGCTCTCGTGCCGCAGGCGGATGGCTCGATCACTTTGCTGAAGGGATCGGCCACGTCCACTCCGGGGGTGTTCGTCATCCCCAACGTACCTGCGGGCAACTACTGGCTGGCGGCGGGGAACGGCGGGGCTTTCTGGACCAGCACGTCCACGTTCGATGCCGGAACAGATATTGCCGCGGGCCAGACGCCGCTGACGAGTACATCCAATACCACCACCTTCGACCTCAGCGTCAGCGGAATAGCTTCTGAGACGACGGAGGAATATGTCGAATTTTTCACCGACCCGCCCGCCGGTGATGTCCTATTCGGACTTCCGCCGGACTATACCGGTTTGACCGGCGGTTTCGGAGCCGGCGGTTATATCGATTGGTCCCAAATCAACACTGGATTCCTGATGCAATACGAACTCGAACCACTCGGTTCGCTGAACAATTACGTGCTGGGTCCGGAGCTTACCCTATCGAATCTCGCTTTTACCAACGGCGCTACAAATACAATCTCAGGGACGCTCAACGCTGCGGCCGAAACCTCTCTTGCCCTCAGCGTGAGCGGTTCGCAGTGGGCGTCTGCATTCAATAATGTTGGACCGGCTGCTGCAACTGTACAGGATTCGGTGTTGACGCTAACAGCTGAACCGTATGTCACTGGCATCAATGCAAGTCCCAACACGGGCTTATCGCTGATCGCCCGCACCCCTGGCGCGCTCGGCATCCTCTTCCAGAATCAGGGCGTCGTTTTTGACTCGTTAGGCACCTGCGCAGACTACACAGGCGAGCCCGGTATTGATGCTGTCGCCTTCAACCCGCCCATCCTCACCGATCAAAATTTCGGCACCCTGCAATACGGCGACCCGTTCGATTCGACCTGGACGCGGGCCCTGGCACTCTGTCAACAAGCCACCATCCCGATTCCCCTCCCAAACTCATCCGGCATCTACAGTTTTCTGCTGGTGGATGGTGAAAGCGCGGCGCCGTCGAATTCGCCGCTCGCTCCTATTGCGCTGCCCGTGCAGAATCCAATGATGAACGGATCGAGCTTCTTCACCGCGAACATAACAGATGCGGCTGCCCCGGCACTGAGTTGGACTGCGCCAACCGGCGCCGCGCCCTATGGCTACCTTCTGCGCGAATTTGTGCTCACCACATCGAACGACGCGCCGTCCTTCCAACAAGTTGGGACTTATAGCACCTCCGCAACCTCTGTGACTTTGCCGCCGTTAGCGGGAGGAAACACGTACATCTTCACGATCACAACCAAGGTCGACGGCGTCGCCAACATGCAAACCAGTCCGTATCGCTCCGCGCTGCCAACCGGCTTCGCCAGTGTTGTCTCGGCTCCGCTCACAATCAGCCCGGCAGCAGCCGCGCCGCAAATTGACGGCGATATCGAGGAATGGAGAAGCCTGGTCAGGCCGAAGCCCGACAGTCACGCGAACGCCAAAACGCAAGCGCCGGCAGTTCCGTGCAATGTCTCGGGACACTCGCTCGTGCGCACGTTTTGTGAGTGAGGGGGACGGGTGAGCCACTAGTCCTCGCCTTGACGAGAATTCTGGTGCTAGGTAATGATGGCGCTGGGGTAACTTGTCGCGGCAACGGATGCAGGCGGAGACGAGAAGTCCAAATCCATACCTCCAAAATCCATACCTCAAAAAGGATGCAATGAAAATACATACGAAGAACCTATCGAAGTGTGCGGGCTTAGCGGCGGGATTGCTGGCGGCATGCCTGGTCCTGACGCAGGCGATGCAAGCCGAAGAAGGTATGTGGACGTTCGACAATTTCCCATCGAAGACGGTGGCGGCAAAATACGGTTTCATGCCCTCGCAATCATGGCTTGACCACGTACGCCTGGCGTCGTTACGGATCGCAGCCGGCTGCTCCGCGTCGTTCATCTCTCCGCAGGGACTGGTCATGACAAATCATCACTGCGTGGTCGATTGCGTTGAACAGCTGTCGACCCCGCAACAGAACCTTGTCGAAAACGGTTTCGCCGCGAAAACGGCTGCCGAGGAGCGGAAGTGTCCGGCGTTCGAACTCGATCAATTGATTCAGATTCGCGATGTAACCGGAGAGGTCCAGGGGGCGACCGCCGGCAAGACAGGCGATGACGCGAACAAAGCCCTTCATGCCAAGCAAGCGGAGTTGCAGCAGAGCTGCGGGTCGGATCCGAGTGTGCGCTGCGACCTGGTGTCGCTCTACCACGGTGGCGTCTACGATTTGTACCGCTACAAGCGTTATACCGACGTGCGCCTGGTGTTCGCGCCGGAGTTTGCGGTCGCGCAATTCGGCGGCGATCCGGATAATTTCAATTTCCCGCGCTTCGACTTCGATATCGGCCTCCTCCGGGCATATGAAGGCGGCAAACCGGCGGGCAGTCCGGACTACTTCCGATGGAGCGCGAACGGTTCGAAAGACGGGGAGCTGGTATTCGTATCCGGGAACCCCGGCGGGACAAGCCGCCAACTGACGATGGCGCAACTCGCCTTTGAGCGCGACACCGTGTTTCCATACGTAATCCCGGAAATCGCGGAGTATCGCGGTCAACTGGAACAGTTCATAACCCGAGGACCAGAACAGGCGCGCGAGGCGAATGACCAACTGTTCTTTATCGAAAACGATTTCAAGGTCTATTTGGGGAGGCAGGAGGCGTTGCTGGATCCGAAGTTTTTCGCAGACAAGCAGCAGGAGGAACAACACCTGCGGGCTGCGGCAGCCGCCGATCCTAAGCTGGCCGCGGACCTTTCGGCTTGGGACGACATCGCGCAAATTCAGCGCTTACGCGCACAGCTGTTTACTCGGAGGCAAAGCCTGGGCAATCATTTTTTCGGGGAGGGGTTGCTGGGTTACGCGGTAACGCTGGTGCGTGCCTCGGCCGAACGCGCCAAGCCCAATTCAGAACGTCTGCCGGAATTCACGGATCAATCCCTGGTCAACGTGCAGCAGGAACTGGCGGCGGCCGTCCCAATTTACAAGGATCTTGAAGAACTCAACCTGACCTTCATGTTCACCGTCATACGACGGAACCTGGGGGCCGACGATCCGTTCGTGCGCAAGATGCTGGGCAATGAATCCCCAGCGCAGTTGGCGCACCGGCTGGTGACCGGCACGCATCTGGAAGATCCAAACGTACGGGAGGGTTTGTACAACGGTGGCCAGGCTGCCGTGGGCGATTCGTCCGATCCGATGATCCGCTTCGCCGCTTCACTCGACGACGATCGTCGTGCCCTGCGCAAAGATTACGAGGCCCGTGTGGACGCGCCGACCCGGGCAGCTGCGGAGAGGATTGCGAAGGCGCGCTTTGCGGTTTACGGCACCAGCGTCGATCCCGATGCGACGTTTACCGCCCGGCTCAGCTATGGCAGCGTAAAAGGCTTCGAAGACGCGGAGGGCAAGTTCATAGAGCCATACACGAAGATCGAAGGCCTGTTCCATCGGGCCACAGGCGCGCCTCCGTACGCGTTGTCCGAAAGCTGGCTGAAGGCCAAAGCCTCGCTGAATCTGTCGCTGCCCATGAATCTCTCTACCACGAACGACATTATCGGCGGCAACTCCGGCAGCCCGCTCATCAACCAGGACGCCAACCTCGTCGGCCTCATCTTTGACGGGAATATTTTCTCTCTGGGCGGCGATTACGGCTATGATGCGGCGAAGAACCGAGCCGTGGCGGTGGATAGCCGCGCCCTCCTCGAAGGGCTGCAGAAGGTGTACCACCTGAATCACATTGTCGAAGAGATCGAGGCCGCGCGGAGGTAAGGAGAACAGCGAAAGCAGGGGGAACAAACGGGCTGGAAGAAATGCCGAACGCTTAGCGCGGAAGGCCGCCTCTTCCTCACCGCGCCCGCGCCAGAACCACCGTCACGTCGTCGGGTTGTTCGTTGTCGCCGATCCAGTCGGCCACGGCGGCGATGACAATTTCGGTGATGCGCTCCAGCGGCAAATGACGATTCTCGCGCACCAGTTGGATCAGCCGCTCCTCGCCGAACTCGCCATAATCGTTTTCCGGTTCGGTCACTCCGTCCGTGTAAGCGACCAGCACGTCGCCGGGGCGGAGTTGTACCGTCGCTTCCGGAAAACTCAAATTGTCGAACAGACCGACCACGGTTCCGCCGCAGCTCAGCAGCTGAGACGACCCATCTTCGGAAATCAGGATGGGCGGCAGGTGACCGCCGTTCGAGTACGTGAACCGGCGCGTCGCTCCATCATAGATTCCCAAAAACAAAGTCGCGTACTTTGCCGCTGGAGTGCTTTCGTAAAGCTGATGGTTCAGCAGCGTCAGCAGCGTCGCCGGAGACGCTTCCGTCCCTCCCGACTCCGAAGCCAGCATTAACCCCGAGCCTCCCGCCGCACCGACCACAGCCGGTTCACATAGCGTTAGTTCGCGAAGCAGGGATCGGTCTTCGATGCTGTAGGCCCGCACCGCCGCGTAGATTGTCGCCATCAGCAGCGCCGCCGAAATTCCTTTGCCGCTGATGTCGCCAACCGCCAGCATCAGCCGGTCGGAATTGAGCGCTAGAAAATCGTAGTAGTCGCCGCTCACCGTCCGCGCCGGACGGCAGAACCCGTGCACTTCCAGGGTCTCCAGTTGCGTGATCAACTTGGGATAGAGCTGCGCCTGTACTTCCTGCGCGATCGCCAATTCGCCTTCCAGGCGCTGCTTTTCTTTCTGCTCCTGTACGAGTTTCTCGATCGATGTGGTCATCGAGTTGAAGGAGTTGGCCAGCGTTGCCAACTGGTCGCTCGACTGCACCGCGATGCGATGGCTGAAGTCGGCACGATTGACGTGCTTGGTGCCTTCGTAGAGTTGGTCCACTGCCGAGGTGATGGTGCGCGCCAGTTTGGTTCCCACGAGCAGCGCCAGCAGCCAGATGATCGCGAACACAAACATGATCGACAGCAAAATGTATTCCAGGCCCTTGGCGTAATCTCCCAGTGCCGCAAAAAGTCTCGCATAGAGCACCGAGGACCGGGTCTCGACCTCCGCCAGCGCTCCATCGCGCTGTCGTCCTCCCGTGGACCAATCCACCACCTGCAGCGGGATGGGAAAGCCGATCTGACGATCGAGCACACCGCTGGCCGGAGGAATCGTCCCCGCAGAAAAAACCTGCTGCCGTTGTTTTCCGTCATCGAATGTTATGAAGGGCTCCGAGGAGTTCTGCGGCGCCGGAGCGGCCGAACTCGCGGTCGCACTCTCGTTGCCATAGACCGCAATCCGACCGAGGTCCGCCGCGATTTTATCGACGAACTCCTTGTCGAGCGGGTCACTGAGAATCACGCGCAAAGGTCCCGCCTCCGCCGCGAGCACGGTCGCTGTCCGCAGATAGAGGGTGCCATGGTCGCGCACGATGTCGCGGAAATCTCCGCTGATAAACAACGGAGCGTCAAAGGCAACTGCGCCCTCCGGACCCGAACAGTAAGGCTGCGGCTGGTTGCGGTACCAGGCGCAGACCTGCCGTCGCGCCCACTCCGGACGACGCGGCCTGGTCCGGCTGAGCATTCCCGCATCCAGTTTCCCCCCGCCCGAAACTTGCGTCGCCAGGTGATTGGCGATGGCGCGGTTGGCTGCCTCCATGCTGCGCAGGTGAGTTGTGATGTCGGAAGTTACGACAAAGCCGGCGAACTGCCAGGCAAGAAGATAGAGCGTGATCAGCGAAATCATGACCAGCAGAAAAACCGGAATCACGCCAGTAAAAACATAGGTAACGATCAACCGGTTGCGCAGCCGCCACAGCAGTTGCGCGCGCAGCCAGCGGAACCCGGCGAAGGCGAGCAACACAATCGCCAGCAGGCTGAGAAAGGTTACCCAGCCCTCCAGGCTCGCCGAGGTTGCTGGGCTGGCACGCCGCGTCAGCCACTGCACCGCGAACAGAAGAAGGTCGATCGCCAGCACGTAGAGCGCCGCCCACGCGATCCAGCTCTGCGGCCAGAGCTTTTTTTCGCGCAGCTTGCTTTCGAGTTCCAGAGAGATCAGTCTCATGCGGTCGCCTGATTCGCCGCCTGATTATAGGACGTCGCGCCTGCCGTCATATCTCAGACGTCATATCTCAGGATAGATGTCGAAAAAGGCCGCGAGACTCGCCTTGAGCTGCTTCTCGATCTCGTCTTTGCCGCCCTCGAGAATGTGCATGGCGATGTGCGCATCCCGCCCGTTCTTCAGTTTGATGGTGGCCGCGCCAACCTCCGCGACCTCATCGGAAGGCAACAGACGCAGACCGTACACCAATATCAGGTTTGCCATCCCACGATTGTAAGCCAGAGATTGTAAGTATGAAGAGGCAAGCGGAATGATCCAAGCTTGCTGCTGGAGAGCCGGCGCCGTAGTTCTCAGTTCCCAGTTCTCGGTAAGCGCCAGGGATTTTTCTGAGAACTGAGAACTGGGAACTGAGAACTTTCTATCCCGGCGGCCAGTGCAGCGGGCGCCCGCCTATGAGGTGCACATGCAGATGAAAAACCGATTGCCCCGCGCGCGGGCCCACATTCAGCACGGTGCGGTAGCCATCTTCAATCGAGCGCTCGCGCGCAATGTGCGCGGCCGCCAGGTGACAGCGACCTACCAGCTCCGCGTCCCCTGCCGTCGCTTCCTTCAAGCCGGAAATATGTTTCTTCGGAATGACCAGCACGTGGGTCGGGCCTTGCGGGTTCAGATCTTCGAAGGCAAATGTATGCTCGTCTTCGTAAACTTTCTTGGATGGCACTTCTCCGCTAATGATTCGGCAAAATAGACAACCCGCCATAACTGAGTCTCCCCTCGCCTGGGATTACGATCATCCGGCAAGTCAACACGGAGATAAGTTCTCTATATCTCTGGAAGAAACGATACACCACTACAGCTAACTACGTCTGGGAAGAAATTTTCAGTCGAGCCGCACCAGAAATACCGATCCCTCCACCGTCTCGGTCTCGCGGGCCAGAGTTGTCGCGCGCTGGCGGTCGTCGTCCAGCACCCGCACCCGCACCCACCAGGCTCCCACGGGACTCACAAACTTGACGACTTTGGCGGTCTGGTAGCGTTGCTGCAGGTGTTCTGCTAGTTCGGCGGCCGTCTTCTGCCCGGTGAAGGAGCCGATCTGAACCGCCCAGCGTCCGCCCGTATCGAGAGGCACAGGTGCCTGCAGAACCTCCAGCCGAACTTTCGCAGTGCCTGGCAAGTACACATCCAGCGCCTTCGCGGCAGCCAGGGAAAGATCGACGATGCGCCCCACCACGAACGGTCCGCGATCGGTGATCCGCACCAGCGCCGAATGTCCGCTTTTCAAATTTGTGACGCGCACGATCGAGCCCAGAGGCAAAGTAAGATGTGCCGCCGTCATCGCGTGCATGTTGTAAACCTCGCCGTTCGATCCGCGCCGGTTGTGATAGGGAGCGCCGTACCAGCTCGCCGTCCCGGTTTGTTCGAAGATCGGTTTCGCGCCGGCGGGAACCTCGATCTTCTCGTTTTCGCCCGTCGTTTCCGCAGGCGGTGGAGTCGCGGGTGGTTTTTCTTGCGGAAGGGACGGCGGCGGCGGAACCTGCGCCTGCGTCGGTTTATGACCGCAGCCGCTCAGAAGCGCGCTGCCCAGCACTAGAAGGAATAATAGAAGACATGGCTGCGGGCAGGTCGCCGGCCATTGCGACCGCCGGCGCGTGTCCTTGGGCGGGCAACTGGAAGGGAGGCGGATCAAGAATCCTTGCGCTGTGTTTCCAGAAAGTCCGCGAACTCGGCGAGCTTTCCCGCCGCCGTTCGCAGCGCCTTCGAGGAATGCGTTCGCACCGCTGGCACAACCTCGTCGTTCAGGTACGTCACCAGTTGCTTCGTCTCTTTTTCCAGAGTCTCGGAGATATTCGCTACCGAGCGGTTGATGCGCGCGGAAGCCTCGCCCACCTTGCGGTCGAATTCTGTCATACACACCCTGCCGGCTTGGATTAATGTCCACGCGTGTGTCGCGGTTACCAGGCTTCATTATTATCGTGGGCCTTCTCGCAGCGGTCAATTGGCTTTGTGTGGGAGCGGCGCAAAGCCGCGTCCCCACACGAGCCGGGTCACGATACAATCACGCCATGCGTCCGAGGATAACTGTCGAATCTCCGCCGGTTTCTCTGATTATGATGCTGACTTTCGCGCTGATGTTCGCGCTGATGTTTGCGCCGGCTTGTACTTTTTATGGCGATCGTCCGGCCCGCGCCTTGTCCGAAGCAACCGGAGGCGAGGGTCTGGAGCGCGTCTTCTGGAAAGATGTGCAAGCGGCGAACTGGGTTGAGGTGGAGCGTGCTCTCGCTTCGAATTACACCGGCATAACCCCCAGCGGAACGCTTGATCGCTCCGCCGCGCTGGAGCAGTATCACGGTTGGCAGCTAAAAGACTACACGCTCGGCGATCTGAAGACCGAGCTGAACGGAACCACCATCGTAGTGACCTACACCATCACTCTGAATGGTGGCACGTCCAATGGAGCCGCCGGCTCGCAACCGCTGCCCACGGCGCCGCAGCACATGATGACCGTGTGGCAGCGGCAAAAGGCCGGATGGGTCGTCATCGCGCACAGCGTCAGCCAACACAGCCTCGGCCAACAATGATGCGCGCGCTAGACGCCATCCCCGTAGAGATGCGGCTCGCCGCGTCTCCCGCAATCGGCAAGAACGTGGCCGCCTTTCGCCGGGCCGTCCTCGGCTGGTACGACCACCATGGCCGCGACCTTCCCTGGCGCCAGACTCGCGATCCCTACCGCATCTGGCTCAGTGAAATTATGCTGCAGCAGACGCGCGTGGCCGCCGTGCTGGAACACTACCGCGTTTTTCTCGAACGCTTCCCCAACGTCGAAGTGCTGGCCGCAGCCTCCGAAGACGCGGTCCTCGCCGCCTGGAGCGGTCTGGGCTACTATCGACGAGCGCGCATGTTGTATCGCTGCGCGCGGCAGATCGCCAGGCAACACGGCGGCTGCTTTCCCCGGAACTCCGAAGCCTTGCTCGCTCTGCCCGGCATCGGACGCTATACCGCAGCTGCCATCGCTAGCATCGCGTTTGCCGAGCCCGTAGCCGTTGTCGACGGAAATGTCGAACGTGTGTTGCAAAGATTGATCGGCAATAAATCGACCGGCATCGATCTCACCACAGCGCAAACCTGGCAACACGCGCAAGCCTTGCTCGCGAACTCCCGGCCTGGGGATTTCAACCAGAGCATGATGGAACTCGGCGCCACCGTGTGCGTGCCGCGCGCGCCCCATTGCCCAGCGTGCCCTGTGCGGAAATGGTGTGTCACGCGGGGAGAGGTTCCGCGCAGCGAGCCGCCTTCCCGCCAGAAAAAGGAACAAATCTGGTGCGTTCTTGAGTGCCGCGACGGCAACGGCAGTGGTAATGGCAAAGTGCGGCTGGTGCAACGCCCGCGCCAAGCTTCGCTCATGCCCGGTATGTGGGAACTGCCCCAATCATCCGAGCCTCCGCGTCCATTGCCAGCTGCAGCGCGCTGGCGCACGTTTCGCCATTCCATTACCATCACCGACTACACGGTTCATGTTTTACGGACTGCGCCGTTGCGGAATCTGCCGTTGCCGGATACTCCGCCCGGCGCGAAAGGCACATGGATCGCAATTGATCGCATCCCTCGGATCCCAATCACCGGGTTAACGCGGAAAATCCTGAAGGCCAGCGGTATCATCTAAGGTTGTGATCCATTTCCTTTATGACGTGGCTTGATCGCCTGTTCGGAGGTCGGAAGGATATGACTGCACTGCGGGAAGGAACCAAAGCGCCTGACTTTTCTTTGCCCGCCCTCGATGGGGGCAAAGAGGGCGGCACGTTCTCTCTACGGGACGCACTCCAGCGCGGTCCCGTGGCGGCCGTGTTCTTCAAAGTTTCCTGCCCGGTCTGCCAATATACGTTTCCTTTTTTCGAGCGCTTGCGCAAAGCGTACGGTGGTGAGAAGGTCGCCATCGTAGGAATTTCTCAGGACGACAAACGCAGCACCGCCGCCTTTTTGAAAGAGTATGGCGTAACCTTCCCCGCGCTCCTCGACGATCCCGCCGGCTATGTGGTTTCTAACGCGTACGGCCTCACCAACGTGCCGTCGTGGTTCCTCATCGCGCAGGACTCCGAGATCAAAATCTCCAGCGTAGGCTGGGTAAGAACGGATGTGGAAGATCTGAACCGCCGCCTGGCCGACGCCAACCATACTGCGCTGCGGCGGCTATTTCTCCCCAAAGACGACGTCCGCGACTACCGCCCGGGTTGAGGCTCCAAAAACTGATCCCGCGGTCGCGGGAGAAGAGCCAGGGTGGGGGATGAACGGCGGCCTGCGAGGCGACGAACTCGAAAGAACGTTCCGCGCCAGCCAAGAGCTGTTACCGCGTTGCTTCCGCGCTGGTACCAGCGTAACTTTGGACCCCTCCCGATGACATGCTAGCCTGCTGCTTAGTGTGTAGTTTCAGCAATTTGCAAACAGCG
Source organism: uncultured Acidobacteriaceae bacterium (assembly GCA_963779995.1). Lineage (GTDB taxonomy): Bacteria > Acidobacteriota > Terriglobia > Terriglobales > Acidobacteriaceae > Acidiflorens. Next base: position 124,299 of record CAVZZY010000016.1, read on the forward strand.
CAAGAGACGAGTCCCGATGCCCAAGCTCCCGGTTTTTCGGTTGCGTAATTCTGAACCGCCCAGCCGGCCCGATCTTCAATACTACGGGCTCACACTCGCGTTCAGCGATTTGCAACTTGGCGTCGACAATCTCCGCTACGATGTTTTTTTCAGCCGCCGTATCGCCGCGGATTTAAGTTTTCATCTCGCGCGGTATATCTGCCGCTTCGGCGAGGTGGAATCGCTCTTCCAAATGGATGTTCCCTCCGCGGGCCAAACCAAATTCATCCGCGCCCCCGAGGCCACCACCAAACTATGCAAGCCCGGCCCCGCGGACCTGAAAACTCTGCTGATCTCGATTCATCTCGCAATCCTGAATCGCGCCAAAGCAGCAGGCAATCCATCGGTCGATGTACTCGGCCGCCTGGCCGTGCTCAAGTTCATCCGCACCGAACTGCAAACGCAGTTTGCCAGAATTCTCGAACAGTGCCGCATGAAGTCAAAGTCGCTCGAGGGCGTGCGGCAAGTGAAAATGATGCAGACCCAGGAGCTTGTCTCCTCTTTCCAGGTGCGCAAGAAGATTATCCTCCGCCGCGCCGGGCAGGAGTTGTTTCGTTTGCTTCGCGAAATCGAAAAAGAAACGCTGGGCCGAACGCGGCGCTCGCTGCTCGGCGAATTGCCCGCCGACTGGTATCGTCTGTTCCTCAATCCGTTGATTCTTACCGAAGATGGCCGCGACGATTATCTCTGCGCCGAGCATTATTATATGTTCGGCAACTTCGCCAGAGATCCCGACCGTTTCCCCAGTCTCCGCCAGTTCGCGCTCAATTTTCTGCGCGAACTCGGATACGGGGAAGGCATTGACGATGAGCATCTGGAGCAGGCGCTCAATGTCCCGGAAAACGCGACTACGCTCGTGGGCACCGGCAACGGCGAAGACTTGACGCCCGAAGATCGCAATCGGAAAGACCGCCTCGAGATCTGGACCCGCATGCTGCACCGCGAAGGGGTTCTGTCCCACGTCGTTGCTTCCTATGAAGCCGTTCCTCTGCTCGCCGAGTATGCGCCGCGGGTGAATCCGCAGCAGATCAAGAACGCGCTGATCTTCCGCGAAGAAGCGGAGCGGGTGGAAAAAATAATTGCCGAAAGCCGTCTCCATTCCGACCGTCTCTTTGCCGCCGTGGGGCGGGTAGCCTCCTGCCGCGGTTCGGAGCGCAGCCGGTTTGCCGCGCGTCTTCTGCACGACCTGTTTTGCTATCACCGCGACCTGCGCGGCCTGGAAGCCCTCAGCGCCGGATTTGACAGCGTCAACCTGGTCGGCGACGACAAAGTCCGCGAACTCTCCACTCTCAACGGCATGCTCTACGAGTTCCTGCCTCCCGAAGACCAGAAGCCGGCTGGAGATCGAGTCGTGCATCACGTGATCCTGAAGGCCGATGTGCGCGACTCTTCGCGCCTTACCCGCTCGCTGATGGAAAAAGGCATGAACGCCGCTTCCTATTTCAGCCTTAATTTCTATGATCCGGTAAACAAGTTACTGGCGAAATACGGCGCCACCAAAGTCTTCCTCGAGGGCGATGCCATCATCGTGGCGCTGCTCGAACGCGAAGGCGAGGCCCTGCTCAGCGTCGGCCGCGCCTGCGTGCTGGCGGGCGAGATTGTGAGTCTGCTGCGCGAGTACAACGAACTTTTGCAACGCTCCGGCTTGCCCCAAATGGAAGTCGGCCTGGGTATCGCCTACCAGGATTCGCCTCCGCTCTACCTCATGGATGGCGAGCGCCGCATCATGATTTCCGACGCCATCAATGAGAGCGACCGTCTCTCTTCCTGCAGCAAGCGCGTCCGCAAGAAACTCGCACCCGATGCCGGAGTCTTCCAGGTGTACTCGGTTCAGATCGGAGGCGGAGGCAATGAGAACAACGGTGCGAGCGCCGCAACCGAAGCGGAAGAGATGCGCCTTAACTACAATATAGGTGGAATTTGTCTAAGTGAATCGGCCTTCCGCAAGCTGCAGCAGGAAATCTCGCTGGCGGCCTGGACTCCCGACACGAGCGAGTCTGGTTTTACCGGACCTGGCTTTACCGGACCATGGATCGACGAGCAGCGCGAGTTCTTCGTCGGCACCGTTCCCGTCGCCAATGGGACATTTCGCAAGATTGCCATTCGCAAGAACCGAATCGCCCAAGTCGATGTCCGCGACCTATCGATTTTGCACTGGACCGACCGCTGCTACTACGAAGTCTGCGCCAACCCCGCCGTATACGCCGCCCTGCCCGGAGAGAAATCCGCGTCTACTTCACATTAGAATTTCTGCGATCCAGTCCCGCCTCAGGCGCTCAAAAATTCCGCCGAACCCGAAACGGAATCTCCACCACCGCTTCTACCGCCACTGGTTTCCCCGCTCTTTCTGCGGGCAGGAATTTCCAGCTGGCCAGGGCTTTCATCGCGTAGGAATCCAGACGTTCGTCCGGGCTGTTGAGGACGCGAATGTCGCTCACCTCACCATCGGCGCGAATGACCGCATAGAGCTTGACCACGCCGTGTACATTGGCGCGAATCAATTCCAGCGGATAGCCGGGGTCCGATTTTTCCATGGCCACCGGCTCCAGTAATTGCCCGTCTTTCCGCCCCCCGTCGAGTTCCGCAAACTTGATCACCCAACTGCCCGTCGAGGAATTCAGATTCGGCATGTTCATCGTCCTGCCATAGACGCGCTTGCCGCCAAAAACCTTGTGGTCCACCTCGGTGATTTTGTCGTCGGAAACCAGAGAGGCAACGCGGACACCCGACCGCGCGCCCGGGGTCGCGCCCGGCGCCGCTCCCGATGATGACGATGACGAAAGGCTAGCCATCTCGCGCGGGTCGTCCGCGCCGGAGTCCGCCGCGCCTACATGCAGGCCAGCCGGCAGAGAGTTGTTGTTGCGCGCGTTGAAGCCGCCGCTGCCATCTGCTCGACCGCCCGCGCTCTTCGCTTCCGATTTCGGTCCCGCTGAATCTGGTGTTCCCGAAGCGCCCGGTTTTCCCTGCGGAGTTGCGGCAAATGTTCCCCGGCGATTGCCTTCAGGAGCAGCCACGGGTCCCGTGGGCGCGACGGGGTGAATGCCCAACGCGATCAGCCGTCCGCCGCCCGCGCTGGCGCCGCTCGCCGCAGCCACGCTCGGTGGAGGGCCCACCGGTTGTACGTTACCGCCCCCAAGGCGTCCGCTGCCGCGCACCGCCAGCGAATGTTGTTCCTCGAGCGTGAGCTGCGGAGCGGGCGCCACCACTTCACTCGGGCTAATGTTCACGAGCCCCACGTGCCCCTTTGTCGATTGCGTCAACTCCGGAGGCGGTTCCACGACCGCCGTCTCGGGTCCGGCCAGGGCGCGCGTTGGATGGGCCGTGACTTCCGGAGGCGGCGCAACAACATCCGACTTCATTGCCGATGGAACCACACGGTCCGGCGCAAACTCCACGTCCGGCGTGGGCGCCACGACCTGCATCTCCGGCGCAACGATGCGGCTCAGCGGGGCTCGCGTCGCATCCAGCGGAACCGCCGAAACGACCGCTCCCATCGCGACGATGTTGGGCAAGGCGACATCGTGGTCGAGCTTGACATCAGGCGGCACGACGATGGTTTGGGACCGATTGTCCGCTTCCCGCGGAACCGAAAGGATCGGTTGCTTCGCGTAGGCGGGGTCTCCCTTTTGCTCCTTGGGCGCGTCAGTTGCGCCGGTGTCGAGCGGTGGCAGATATTCTTCCGGCGTATAAGTTACCAGCGACGACGGGTCAAACGCGGCGCGCACCAGAATTCTTTGCTCTCGAAGCCAGGAGACCGAAAGCGTCCATATCAGAGCAACCGCCGCCGCGTGCAACAGCGCGGATTGCAGGAATCGTCCCCAAGGTAGCTTCTGCTCGACAAACACATCCTGCCACAGGTCGAATTCGTCGTCTTCGTCGGGGCCCGGGAACTCCGCCCGGCGTAATACCGGGCGAAGCGCTTCGCGAAATTCGCTAACGAATTCCGGCCGCGCAGGATCGCGTTCCACCAGAAGTCTCAGCAGTCTTTTCTCCGGGGATTCCATCTTCTGGCTCCAAGTTGCACGCTAGCCAACTCCCACTACGGTGCCCCCGGAAGGCGGGATCCGAGGCGCCATTCGCTGGCTCGCCACGGACGGCTAATCTGTAGACAGATTATAACTGACCGCGAGGGAGGGCATACCGGCATCCCGTTTGCCCGCATTATGATCAAGGCCGCTATACTCAATGTTTCGGGGTAAGCATGCCTATCCACGCCACCCGCTTTTACGCGCCGCAACTTGCGTCTTTTGTTCTTCTTGCTTTGCTGCTGGCCGGCGCCCAAGCGAAACCGGATCGACAGAATCCGGATCGACAGACTAAAGATCAGCAGAGTCCAGCCGCTTCTGGCGCAGATTACTCCGGCATGTACAGTTTTTTGCGCGATGGCGAGTTTGTGCAGGTCACCGTCGAAGATCACGGGAACGTCATCGGATTTGTTTCGCGCTACGCCGATAAGGAAAGCGATAGCGGGTTTCTCGATCACTTTTTTAAGTCGGGTAAGCTCGATAGCAACCAACTCGCATTTACCACTGAGACCGTGCATGGCGTATCGTTCGAATTTCGCGGGACGGTCGAGCGCGGCAAAGGCAAGAGTCGGGGCGACGAAGCATATTACGTGCTCAAGGGAACTCTGGTCGAGAACACCACCGATGAAGCGAAGAAAACTTCTTCCCTCTCGTACGAGGTTGTACTGAAGAGCTTCCCGCAGGATCTGGCGCCCCCGTCGGCGGAAAAGAAGTAGACGGCAGTCTTCCACCCCTCGAACCATCTCTCGAACTGTCAAACTTGCATTTCAGGCAGGTTACTCAAGCTTCGCAACCAACTTTCATTGTCTTCCCGCCTGCGTCTGGTTGGCGGCGGAGGTGATCTGATTGCGGACGTCCCAAAGATCTTTGTAGAGCCAGCTTTCCATTCGCTGCTGCAGGACTTCCACGGGCGTTCCCATGGTGCCCACGACCCGGCCTCCGATGATTCGTTCGGCGAGTTTGAGATGGTGGAAACGGAACAGCTGCATGCGTTCGTCGAAGTCGAGCAGGCACTCGGCAACATCGTGCAGGCCAAAAAATTCTTGGTGACGGCGGTAGAGGTCGCCGACGGTGAGGCCGGCGCGGCCGAGTTGCTCGTGAAAAGCGTGGCCGAGGCGCGGACCGATGTGGAGCAGCGAAAGGAATCCCGGAGAATCAAGGCCGCTGCCGTGTCCGAGGCCGGCACGAATGACGTGGTAGTCGTACGGAGTTATGGTCTCCAGGATGTGCAGCAGGCCGATGGGTGGATCGAGTAGTTGTATGGCGCGCCGGATCAGGCGCGTGCCGTTGCCATAATCGGCATGCTCGATCGCTTCGACGGCGCGGCCCAGTTCGAAAGCCGCTCCCTTCAGCAGCAACTCCGAACTCTGATGCACGACCAGGAAGGTCATTTCGTCTTTATGCAGCAGCTCTTCGGGCGACTTCTGCAGGGCGAGGAGTTCGTCGGTTCGCAAATAGCGTTCGTAGTCGGTCGCTCCCTTGCCGGGAAGAATCGGTTTTGTGAATTCGTCGCGATGTGCCATGTGGAACCACCATGCAAACCTATCTGCTATCGGACCGCAGGTGTTCGGCCAGAGGATGCGGCGACCACTGCGGGTCTTCATCCGGAGTTACGATTTCGCCGTCGCGCATGTGGACCATGCGGTCGCCATACTCGGCGGCTTCGGGATTGTGCGTAATCATCAGCACCGTCTGCCCCAAATCCTTGTTCGACTGGCGCAGCATGTTGAGGACGACGCTCGAGCTTTTCGAATCCAGGTTGCCGGTGGGCTCGTCGGCGAGCACGATGGCGGGGCGGTTGATGAGAGCGCGGGCGAGCGCGACTCTCTGCTGTTCGCCGCCGGAAAGCTCGTTCGGCCGATGCTCCAGACGCTGGGCGATGCCGAGCATCTCGGTGATCTTCTTGAGGAACACGGGATCGGGCGCGGCCATGCCGGCAATGTCAACGGCGATCTCGATATTCGAACGCGCGCTCAGCGTCGGCAGAAGATTGAATTTCTGGAAGACGAATCCGATTTTGCTCTTGCGCAACCGGGTGCGCTCGCCGTCGGAAAGCGTGGCGAAATCCACGCCATCGATGGTGACGCTTCCCGAGTCGGCGCGGGTCAACCCGCCGAGCAGATAAAAGAGCGTGGACTTGCCGCTGCCCGAAGGGCCCACGACCGTGACGAACTCCCCTTTCTGCACGCTGAAGGAAACGCCGCGCAGGGCTGGCACATCAATCTTGCCAACCCGATAGGTTTTGCGCAGTTCCCTGGCTTCGATGAAGGCCGACATCCAGTGAAAACCATATCACAGGAAGAACATTGAATCATTGAGGTATTGAGTCAATGATTCAACGTCTCAATGACTCAATGATTCAATCCCGCGCAGACCTCACGCCACCGTCGCGTGCCCCACTTCCTCCGCACGGGCGCGGATTTCAGCCTGACGCTTGGGGCCGCGCTTGCGCACCAGCAAAAGGCGAATGCGTTCCAGCAGGTCCGCGGGTTCGTACATTCCCTTGCACAGAAAAACATCGGCCTGCGTTTCGCGTTCGTAGATTTTGGCTCGTCCGGAGATCAGCACCGCCGGAGTCTGCGGAGAAAGGCTCTTGATCTTTTCGATCAGCCGCGAACCATCTACACCGGGCATGATCAGGTCGGTGAGCACCAGATCGATGCCGCCCCGGCGGAAGGCCTCGAGGGCCATCTCGCCACTGTTGCATGCGAGCACGCGGTAGCCCCGCGTTTCCAGCATAATTTTGCGAATGGAGAGCGACTGTTCGTCATCGTCGACACAAAGAATCGTTTTCTTGGGTTTCATTGGCCTAACCGGGAGAGTGTCGTCACAACTTTCCTCTGACTTTCTTCCTAATTTCCTTTTTTGGGAATCGTGAACGAGGTGAATGCTAAACAGAATCGGAGCGCCGGTAAAGTGCCGGGCTCGCTAATGGCACCTTGGTGGGCGGCAAGATCGTGCCATCGAACTGAGCGCCCGCGACTGGCGCGGTGTTTCGATTCGCTAGATGGCGAGCGTGACCACACCGCGGAGAACCTCTACACAATTTCCACCGACACGCACATTGACCACCTGGTTATCCTGCTGGTTGCCCTGCTTTGTGGCGCGAACAAAAATCCGGCTGGGACGGTGTACTTCGAGCCCTTGCTCGATCAGGACCTGCTCATCGCTCGCGGCCACGCCGTGCGCCACCATCCAGGCGGAACAGCATCCGGCGGCAGATCCGGTGGCTGGATCTTCTCCGTTGTAGAAAATCATGCGGGCGTGGAGGCGGGCTTGGGGATCGACGGTTTCGCGGCAAACAAAATAAAAGAATTGTCCGCCGCTGCGCGCGAGATATTCGGCGGCACGGTCGAGATCGAGGCGGATTTTCTGCAGCGTCTTCAGCGAGCGTAGCGCGGCGATGGTGAAAGGCACGCCGGTAGAGACGGTTTGGATGGGCGCGGAGCTGTCGAAGTCAGCCGCGCTGAGGCCCGTGACGCGCGCGACGTCGTTCACGTCGAGGATCGCGCCGAACTCGGGGTTCTTCTGCGTCATCTCTCCGAAAACGGGCTGCGGTGGCTGCTCGGTGAAGCGCACAGGTACGGTGCCGACGTTCAGATCGAGCCGGACCTCTGCTGCGCCGGTTTGGCCCCGCAAAACGAAAGCCGTGCCGAGCGTAGGATGTCCAGCGAAGGGCAGTTCTTCCTGCACGGTGAAGATGCGCGCGCGCACCCCGCGGGTCTTTTCTGCGGCGGCATCCCCAGGAAGAATGAAAGTAGTCTCGGAAAGATTCATCTCGCGCGTGAGCGCCTGCATCTGCTCGGTGCTAAGACCGCGTCCGTCGAGAAAAACCGCCAGAGAGTTGCCGGTGAGAGCACGGTCGGTGAACACATCGACCTGAACCATTGCCAACTGGACCACGGAAAGACCTCGTGCCGAAGCAGTCATGCCTGCGATTTTACCGGGCCTTATTTCGCCGGCCAAGGCATAATCGCGGCCCGATACCATGATTTCAGCCGGAAGCGGCGTGGCCCGGTTGACGAACTGGCGGCCGCTGGATATTCTCTACCCCATCAATATAGTGGGGTTTAAACGCGCGGTCCATCCATCGATTTCAAAAATCTACGCGAGGAACGAATATGTCTCTACGCATCAATTCGGAAGCTCCCAACTTTACTGCCGAAACCACGCAAGGCACGATCAACTTTCACGAATGGATCGGCAATGGCTGGGCGATCCTGTTCTCGCACCCCAAGGATTTCACTCCGGTGTGCACGACCGAATTAGGCTACATGGCGGGTCTCGAACCGGAGTTTGCCCGGCGCAACACAAAAATTATCGGCCTGAGCGTGGATCCGGTGACGAGTCACGGCAAATGGGCCGCCGATATTGAAGAAACGCAGGGCCATAAGGTGACCTATCCCATGATCGGCGACCCGGAACTCAAAGTGGCGAAGCTTTATGACATGCTGCCCGCCGAGGCTGGAACATCCTGCGAGGGCCGTACAGCGGCCGACAATGCCACCGTGCGCACCGTGTTCGTGATTGGTCCGGACAAGAAGATCAAGCTCATGCTGATCTATCCCATGAGCAGCGGACGCAATTTCGACGAGGTGCTGCGCGCGTTGGATTCGATACAACTCTCCGCGAAACACAATGTTGCCACACCGGTGAACTGGAAGCCGGGGCAGGACGTGATCATTCCCACATCGGTTTCAGAAGATCAGGCCAAGCAGAAATATCCGGCCGGCTGGAAGACTCTGAAGCCCTATCTGCGAGTGGTGGCGCAGCCCAAGTAGTTCGTGTTACGTTCCAAACGAACTACGGAAGCGCATGCGGTCCGGTGATCGTCCCGGTCTTCAA
>CAVZZY010000017.1:0-67755 GCA_963779995.1 uncultured Acidobacteriaceae bacterium
TTAACCCAGTTGACCCATTGCTTCTGTTTTTTCAGTTCCTCCAAGGCTGGAAGAACGGCCGCAGTTGGTTGAGGGCTATGTTGACTTGCTGTTGATTAACTGGAGTGCCCGGAGGCACGGTTGTTTCGCATATCACAAATCCACCTTTTCTGCCGTGCGGATCAGCAGACCAACTCCGCATACTACTTTCACTATCACGCTATAATCAACCGCTATCAAATGGGTTGATAAGTCTGCTTAGGCGCTATCAAACCCTCTAAAAACAGAATCATTTGATAGTGACTTTTGTTGTTGCAAACAAAGAACTTAACCCCAAAAACAAAGCGACGCTATCACGCTATCAACCCCTTATACCTATAATTTGATAGTGCCACTATAGCTGTATCTCTTAACCCCTTGCACCCTCACTGGAAGCTCGGGGTGCTGCAGGATCAAGGGAGCGGTTCCCTCATACGATCCATGAATGACTACAGGCGGATAGTGCTTCGCCCTAGATCATCCTCAATGGACTGCAATTCATTAGCGATATCAGCTAATCGGTTGAGGGTTGAATAGTGGGCACTCTGGGCCAGATTATCGGCTTCTTGTCGTATTAATCAGATTGATACATCCAACAACGATTCGCCCGGTTCCCTCTTGATCGTAACTCTCATAAATCCTTCGTACCCCATCGGGCGTTTTTGTCCTTCTGATAATGTTGTTGACCAACTGCACCACGCTCTTTTCGATGCAATCGGGTGTGATACAGCCCGCAATCTGTTCTTTGTGCGATCCCCAGACACATCGCTCGTACATCTTTCTATTTCTAATTTCATATTCTCCCTTCTTTCCTGACCCTGTATGATGCCTGACGATGAGCATCAGAAACTTGTTTAGGTCAGCGCCAATTATACGCAACAGACAAGTGTACTCATATGATCGGCAGCCTTGTGGCACGCCTTACACAGATACTCCAAGTTATTAGAATCATTATAAAGGAGAATCCGTGCTTTGTGGTGGGCGTGGTGTCTGTTAAAGGTCTCAGGTTACCCGCAATCTTCACACAGGTTGTTCGCTCGTGCCTGCAATCGTTCAAGGATCGCCGGCATCTGGTGCTGATGTACTGCTGTGCACGCTGGCGACTGACTCTCAGGAGTGCCCCAATCTCATCGTATAAATCCCCAGCGAGCGACGTGAGCGAGAGCCTGCTTATATGCAGGTCGGCATCTCGTTTTTGCTCCCATTGTGTCAGCAGTCAACTTTTTCCGCCCTTGACTGCGATCGATTTTTCTGTAGATTTTCCTGCGTGAAAAGGAGTCCTGAAGACACGGCAAATTTGCTGTACTCGGCAAATACCTATTTCAAACCTGCTGGCGATGTTATCCGCATCAAGTCCTACAACTGCGGCCTGTACTATCTGCTCTCTCCGCTCTGGCCACATTGGATGTGTGTATCCCTTAGTTGCACCCATGGTTCTCCCCTATTACTCATTCACTGCATTTGGGATTTGCTGCGCTTGGCGGGTTAACTTGCTCTGGCGGATTCCCTAGCGGGTATTCCCCGCCATTCTGATTATAACACATAGGGGGTTCTCTTTTATCTAACGCATTCTCTAGATTTTCACAGATATTGGTCCCTGTCAAGCGGAGTGTACCCGTACCGTCCACCTACCCTACCCACCCGCCCAGCATGGGACCCGGTGACCCAAGAGGACATAGTAGGCCAGATTCCCTGATTCAGGCCGTGACCAGCCCCGCTGAGCGGCGATGGTGGTCGGGTAGGGGGCGTCTGGCGGCACCCCCAAAAAATAGGGTTGGTTTGGCCCTCTATTTATGGTACCTAAATGTTTTACTAACTCTCATGGTGTCAACGGCTTAGAAGATGTCGCAAAGAGTAGGCCCTAAACCCTCCCCGATGGTGCTGCAACCGGCTCCCGACCCGAGCCGTACCAGTACTTCGGCAATCCCCGTAAGTCGTTGATAAACAAGAGCGTAAATCCGTCCACGGTTCAGCAAACAGTGTCCCGTGTTTTCGACCAATGTTTATGCTGGTCTCAGAAGCCCATTGCATAGTCATTGCATACTGGTTGTTTCGTTTGTTTTCAATGACTTACAGAATATATGATATTCCATAGATTCCAAGATTCTTAGATTCCTGCCCTCGCCCCATCCAGCGTGGTCACTGAATCTGGGGAATCTGAATCGGGGAATCTGCGTCTGTAGGCCGTGCTCGTGTCCTTCTGTCTATGCTTATGGGGGTGCCCGATTTGTGCCCGATCTCCTGTTTGTTGCCCGACTCCGTACTATTACCGATGGATTCCTATTGGTTAGATAGCCTTTTAACCCTTACCAAAAGCTCACCAACCAGCGGGTAATGGTGCGACACCGTAATCTGCGTTCATCACCTGCTTTGAATCTACCCACGGCAAACAACCGACCCAGCCTACTAGCCGATAGACGCTCGCTTGTTTGAGATACCTCGCAGGTATTTTAATCAGAAGCCCACGGGTGACCAGTCGCCGTAGAGACCTGCTTGCTATCGCTGATGCCGTGCGTATGGCGTCACCCTCCCAACTTACATTCTCCATCGCCAGTTCAACGGCTTCATGGGGCGTGATAAACCCCTTGCCCGCCTCTTCCAAAATCCGCCGTTGGATTGGCGACAGCCCACGCCCCATCAGTCGTTCCTCCAGTTCACCGCCTTGAGTGCTGCGCACGATTGACAACGCTGTAACCACTGCTCTACGGATGACCGCAAAAAGCGTATGCCTACGGGCGTTCTAAGCACAGGGCACGGGTTTACGCCCGATTGGTTTCTTTTGCGGGTGAGGTTGTAGATTGAACGGCGGCTACATTTCAGAAAATTCGCCAGTTCGTCTATGGTCAGGATTTCTGAAAATCTGACAACAGGAGACGCAGCAGGAGCCACGCTAGGTTTGGATTGTACGGATGGCATTCATATGCCCTCCAGCGAAGCCCACGCATTGACTTGTGGACCCCATGCTACTCACTAACCGTACTCCAAACTAGCCCGAAAGTCAAGCCCCTAGCCCTGTTTGGTGCCGTTGGCCGCTGCTTCAAGCATCCTCAAGCCCGCCATACCTGCCTGCTGATCCGGCTTGACGTACTTCGCCATTACGACTGGCAAACTATTCCCGAGCACCTGATAGGCTGCTGAAACACTTCCGGTCAACGCAACTAGATTGGTCGCTGCCCCACGGCGGGCTGCGTAAATCCCGTACCATGGCAGCTCAGCCTTGCGGATCACCGGGGCAACCCTGTGCTTAAGAAAGCTGTCCATATTGCAGGGTCCGCCCTTTTTGTTCTGGAACAACCAACCTTCGGTCGGATTCGCACACTGTTCCTTGTAAGCAGCGAGCAGCGATTTTACCGGCTCAATAAGTGTCAAACTACGTTGCGACTGCGGAGTCTTCGTCTCTCCTGCAAACCCACGGACTACAGCCTGTCGGACCCATAAACAATCCTCTGCACAGTCCTCCCATTTCAGCCCTGCGATCTCACTAGGCCGCATTCCAAGGAACGCAGCGAGCGAGAATATCAGTGCTGCATCGGTTCGCCCGGACAATGCCTTGAGAACAGCAAGACTCTCCTGCAACGTATATGCAACTGTCGGCTCTGGTGTCCCGCCTTCTTGCCAGCGGAAAGCCCGCCATGGGTTAGCGTCAATCACTCCTGTGTTGACCGCATGAGAGAAGATGCCCGACGCTAATGACCGCACGTGTGAGATTGTATTCCGGTTCAGCGGCCCTTTGAGAGACAGCAGGTACTTGTACCCGTCCGATGCACGGTATTCAGAGAGTGTACGAGTACCGAAGTGTTTCTGCAGGTACGAATTCCAAATCCCCTCATATGCGTAGACAGTTGAGTGCCGTTTGTTCGCACGGATGAACGGCAGGTAGGTGTCTTTCCAAAAGTCCGCAATCTTTATGTCGGCCTTGATTCTACCGGGCACCTGCTCATTGATTGAACGTAGAAAATCTTCGGCAAGCAGTCGGACAGCCTTGCAGGTAGTCGAATGATATTTCTGATCCTTCGTCGCCAACTTATGCGACCGCTGGACCCGCACTTCTTGACCGTCCACCAGTTCAAGGCAATAATAGCGAATGTGGATAGCGCCGAACGCCTCGTAAATGTAGCCCCTCTGATGCCTCCCCATATGCCCTCCAAACACAGACTACCAAAAGTGCGATGGGAATGCAATGAAATTAGTAAAATTGGCATGTTTTTAGGTTTGCTAATGGTTCTGCTAACCTAACCCTCGGCGCTTCGTCCACAAGAGGCGTGAGGTGTTTATGCTGGGAGGTACGCGTTTGCTGACTTTTTTCCTGATTCTTCTTATCGCTGTAGCTGCACTCGTCTATGCGGAGGGCTCCCCAGCCGGGGATTCCACCGTTCCTCCCGGTTTGGCCGGTCCTCCGAAAGCCAAAGTTGCCCCGGTCGAGGACACCGTCCAGGGTCACAAAATCGTCGATCCTTACCGTTATCTGGAAAATCCGAACGATCCCGATACCAAGCTCTACGTCGAGCAGGAACTCAGCTACACCCGCGCCATCCTTGCCCCGCTTCCGGGGCGAGACAAGATCAATGCGCGTCTCTCGCAATTGCTGGAGATTGGCACCGTCGGAACTCCGCAGATGGGTGGCAAGTATTACTTCTATACCCGCCGCGAGGGCAACCAGAACCAGCCCATCCTTTATGTGCGCGAGGGCATGAATGGCGAACCAGGCGCCGGACTGAGCACAAAAGACCGCGTTCTGGTTGACGTGAACAAAATGTCCACTGACGGCACCGTTGCGCTCGACTGGTGGTTTGCGGCCGAAGACGGTAAGTACGTGGCCTATGGGACGTCGCCAAGCGGCTCCGAGATCAGCACACTCCGCGTGATCGAGACCGCCAGCGGCAAACTTCTGCCCGATTCAATCGAACGGACACGGGCCGCCAGCCTCGCCTGGAAACGCGACGATTCCGGATTCTTCTATACTCGCTATCCCAAGAAGGGAGACGTTCCCGAGGGGCAGGAGGTGTACAACCGGCACGTGTTCTATCACGCGCTCGGCGCCGATCCGGCGCAAGACCCGCTGATTTTCGGCGAAGGCCGCGACCCTGAGTGGTGGCCGAATGTCCACCTTTCGGAAGACGGACGCTGGTTGCTGATCGTCGAGGAGCACGGCTATACGAAAACCGAAATGTTTCTGCAGGACCTGACTGCGAAGAGTCCTCCCGTCGAAATCACTGCGGGCAAAGATTTCCTGTACGGCGCCGACTTCTTCGAGGGCAAGCTCTACATCACCACCAACGAAGACGCACCCCGCTATCGTGTCTTTGTCGCCGACGCAACCAATCCCCAGCGCGAAAACTGGAAAGAACTGATTCCGCAGGCCGACGCTGTCCTGCAAGGCGTGAGCGTGACCGGCGGCAAGCTCCTGGCGCAGTACGAGCACAACGTGACTTCCGAACTGAAGCTGTTCGGGCTCGACGGCAAGAAGCTCGCCGACATTCCTCTGCCGGCCATCGGAACCGTTTTCGGCGCCTCCGGCCGCTATGATCGCAACGAATTTTTTTTCGGATTCCAGTCTTTCACCGTCCCACCCTCGATTTACCGCGTTGATCTGACCGATGTGAAAAGCGCGCGCTGGGCCAAAGTTGACGCGCCCTCCATCGATCCTTCTGCCTATGACGTGCAGCAGGTTTGGTACACCTCGAAGGACGGCACGAAAGTTCCGATGTTTGTCGTCAGCAAGAAGGGAATCGAGAAAAACGGCAAGAACCCAACATTGTTGACCGGCTATGGCGGTTTCAACGTCTCGCTGACGCCGACTTTCAGCCGCAGCATGTATCTCTGGATGGAGCACGGCGGTATTTACGCGGTCGCCAACCTGCGCGGCGGCGCCGAGTTCGGCGAAGGCTGGCATCGCGCCGGCATGCTCGAGAAAAAGCAGAGCGTCTTTGATGATTTCATCGCCGCCGCAGAATATCTAATCGCACAGAAATACACCGACCACGATCACCTTGCCATCTTCGGTGGTTCGAACGGCGGCCTGCTGATGGGCGCCATGATCACTCAGCGCCCCGACCTGTTCCGCGCCGTAGTATGCCAGGTTCCGCTGCTCGACATGCTGCGTTACCAGAACTTCCAGATCGCCAAGCTCTGGATTCCGGAGTACGGTTCGGCCGACGACCCCAAGCAGTTCGCCTGGCTCTATGCTTATTCGCCTTATCACCACGTGCAGCCGGGTCAGGAGTATCCCGCGATCCTCTTTATGACGGGCGATACCGACACGCGCGTCGATCCCATGCACGCCAAGAAAATGGCCGCGCTCATGCAAGCCGAGGCCAAGAACGGCTCGAGCAAAGACCGGCCGATCCTGCTGCGCATCGACACCAAAGCTGGACACGGCCAAGGCAAGCCCGTCGCCAAGCAAATCGACGAGTACACCGACATGTATTCGTTTCTGTTCTGGCAGTTGGGAATCAAACCCTGATCGTGTGGCGTGGGGAAGGCCGCGCCTGCACGCGTAGGTCAGGTCTGAAGTACCGCGTCGGCGCTGGTGCGGCTTCTCTGCGCGAGGAGAGCGTTCAATTTCGCCACCACTTCAAAGGCATCGGCTACGTAAAGCACGTCCGCTTTTCCTCGTGCCCATCCGCAGTTCGGGTCGAGATTCACCGCGCGGCGCTCGGTGATGAACCGCCAGCCCACGACATGGGGCTCCTCGCCATGGCAACACGTGGACAAACCCTTGGGATGGCGCGGCGTCGATCCGGTCTGGCCGACCTGGTTCAGATGGGTCATGAAACCGAGCACCGCCTGACTCTCTCCCGTTTGATCGACCAGCGATTTGCTGCCGCCCAGTGATGCGCCCGAAACGCGAAGGAAGTCAAGAATCAGTGTTTCCGCTTGATCGATATGGGTCTTTCCGTCCGCCTGCTTCTTGGTCCAGCCCGCGCCCGCGACAAATAGCAAGTTGGCGTCGGGCCGGATGGTCTGCGCGTCGCTCTTCGGAGCGCGGACGCCGCTGACCACCGTTCTTGTGGCCGCTTGCGCCAGTGTTACCGGAATCTCTTCGACGTTGGCCGCGCCACTTACACCAGCCCAGGCCGCGCCGCAGCCTGACTCGAGCAACACGATCCAGGGTCGCGCGTCGCGCCGAATCACCGCTTCGATCCGCTGGCGATAGTGCCAGCGCGTAGCGCGCAGTTCGCCATCAACGGCGTCGGATTCGAGCGCGGTCACATGCGTGTCCACACATCCGTTCAGACGATGCGCCACTCCCGCCAGAACGCGCATGAACCGTGAAGTCGCGGGCGCGAGAATCAGTTCGGCTCCCGCGGCCCGGCAGAGCGCTTCCGCCGCCGCCGCATCGCTCGCGTAGCGCGCGCTCGCGAAGTCCGGCCCTGCGACCGCAAGAATTCGTTCGGCTCCGGCCGCTGCCACCGTCTCCGCCGCAGCCGCCACGTCCGCACCGATCAAACCGATGGTCAAACGCCCGCCGAGCTGCTTCGTCAACTTCAAAGCAGCACCCAGAACTTCATACGAAACTTTGGGGAGCGTGTTGCCAGCTTCCGAAACGTGCGCCAGAAATAAAATGCTTTGTGACATCAGAGTTTTGATCTCCGGATTTCGTCGTCTACTTGCCCATCCATTCCGCAATCTCCTGCGCGATCTGCTCGGCCAGCAGGTCTTTGACCACGCGCGTCTGGCGCTGTTGTTTCGGCGGGCTCGCGCTCAGGAAGTGCAATCCACCAGCCGGCAGCGGCACCGACTTCGCCCGCTGCAGCGCGGGCATCACCGTCCGCATATTCGCCATCCCCACTTGTGGATTGTTGCGCGGTTCCGGCAGATTGCCGGTAGCCCACCCGAACAAAGCCGGAGGACCCGGGCAGACCGAAACCTGATGACGCCCACCCTCGATCCGCTCCAAAACTTCGAACGAACCGTCCGCCTGAACGTCGTCTAGCACCCTGATCTGGTCGACCCCTTGAAACTGGTCAAGAATCCCCAGCCGCTCTCCGACCAACTGCATGGTGGCGCCGGCGCCGCGCGAAGCCGATTCCCAGCCGCCGAATACGAGCAAGCGCGAGCGATCGAGGCCTGGGATGCTCTGGATGGCTTCCGCCAGGAGCGCGGCCGTCGAGTGCGCATCGGCAAAGCCGCTGGCGCTCGAATCAATCGGCACCAGTTCAAAGCTCACTTTCTGGGCAATCGTCATCATCACCTGCTGCAGTTTTGCTTTCGGTCCCACGCTCACAAGCCACACCTTGCTGCCCGCGGCCTTGGATGCCAGGTCGGCGGCTTCATAGAGAGCATGAGCCGCCCAGGGATCGAGCACGGCAGGAAGCATCATTTCGTTCTTCAGCGCGGGACCCGTTGCGGTCTGCACCGGCTCCAAGGTCTGCAGTGGGTCGGGCACAATGCTGCCGCAGACGACAATGTGATATCCGTTTGTCATTTGTTTCCTGTCAATATTGCAATCAATCAATTCAGCGTCGAGTGCAGCCCTCCCGCGCCGGCTTTAAATTCGATGTTTCCCTGTGCGCCGTCGCCCTCGGCCGCGCAATTCCACAGGCAAGCGCCACAGTAAACGCACTTCTCACGATCAAAGGCAGGCACCGCGTTTTCGCCGCGGGTGATCGCCTGCCCCGAGCACATTTCCGCGCACAACTTGGTTTCACAAGCATGGCACAGTTCCGGACGACGAAAGATCACGTGATTCGCATAGCCCGCCGATGCCTGCACCCCTCCGCCCATGAGCAGAGCATCCTGGTGTGAGATAAGCAGCTTGCCATCCATCGGAATCTGCGGCCAACCACAACGGTCCATGATGCGGTCGTGCAGCGAAGTTCCCTTGGCGGCGCATTCCTCCTGCATCTGCTTCAGCTCGGCCGGCGAAATCCGCGATCTGTAAGCATCCTCAAGCGAGGGCAGCCCGCTGCGCGCTGGACGCGAGGCTGGCGTTACACGCCCGCCGGTCAATCCGGCGACGGCCATGCCGATCATTCCCGTGAAGACGCCTTGCTGGAATCCATTGCGCGCGTCGGCCGCGATCTTCGATTCCTCATCCACCCAGCTCTCCCGCCGTCGCCGCACGTAAGTTGCTTCCAGGTTTTCACGAGTGAACGCCCGCTTTTGTCCGGCGAGTTCGATGACCGCTTCCGCCAGTTGCACGCCGGTGGTCCAGGCTTCATCCACTCCCGACCCAGCGAGCACGTTCGTGCTTCCCGACCCCTCCCCGATGCGGGCATAGCCGTTGCCCGCGAGATACGGCTCTCCGTGGCGGCCCGATTCCTGCAGCGACTTCGCTCCCCACGACTTCAGCGTTCCACCCTCGAGATAGCGCCACAAGTAAGGATGCAGCATGAAGTGCTGCAGGTAACGATATGCCGTGCGCACCGGGCTGCGGAACCACGACGGAACAAAGATGCCAACCGAAGCCAGCCTTTCAGGATGAACGTAGAGAAACCCGAAAATCTCCGGCTCCGGAAACCCTATGGTGTGCAAGACAGTGCCGGGCTCCAGTCCACTATCTTCGCGGAGTTCTACGACCATCTTCATGCCAAGCGCCCATTCGCGGGACCCGTGGCCCTGCGGCATTCCAATATGCGCGTCGATCTTGCGCCCAACCGCTCCCACTGGACCGTCGCCCACCACCGTCAGCGCAGCGCGCAGGTCCATGCCCGGAGTGAACCCTCCCTCGGGATGCCCCTGAAGATCAGTCCCCTGATCGGCAAGCCGCACACCCGCAACCGCGTCTCCTTCAATCAACGGTTCAGCGACCGGCATACCCGGCCATATCTGCACCACTCCGGACGCTGCCACCTGATCGCTGACCCACTGGTTGAATTGGCCAAGTGACACCACGAGGCCCTCGTGTTTCCGCATGAACGGTGGAGTAAACGGCAGTTCGAACGCCTCATGCTTTAGCCCGAACCGCTTCCGTCCGAACACGACGCCAAGTGAGCGCAGCACGCGGTCGGCCGCCTTGAATGCGAGAGGTCGCAAATTCGTCCGGCGGCTTGCCCGCAGTGGATCGAGCAGGTATACGACTTTCTCCTTCTTCACCGCCGCCGCCATGGGAATCTCGCTGAGATCCACGCCGGGGAAACTGCCGCTTATCCCACGGGCCCGCGTGACCGCGCCCGAGACTCCGAAGCCCAGCCCGTCGGCGCGCTCGTAGCAGATTACCTGCAAAGGCAAGCCAGGAGATGTTGTACTCTCCAGCCGCACCGACCCATCCGCGTTCAGCAAGCTGCGGCTCAACGTCGTCAGGAATCCGCCCATCGCGGGGCCGAAGCCGACGCACGCGATGTCGACGGTCATCTCCTGTCGCTCGATCTTTTGTTGTTCGAGCGCAGGAGCCTGTTCTGGGGAATCGGCGCTCATGCGGGGTAGTCCAGAGCCTCCGGGATCATGAGCTTCGAAATCGCCTCGGCGGCCCGGTCCTTCGCTAGCCGGCAGCCCGTGAGGCAAGTGGAGAGC
Organism: uncultured Acidobacteriaceae bacterium; assembly: GCA_963779995.1. Taxonomy (GTDB): domain Bacteria; phylum Acidobacteriota; class Terriglobia; order Terriglobales; family Acidobacteriaceae; genus Acidiflorens. The sequence goes on from CAVZZY010000017.1 coordinate 10,474, forward strand.
TTCGTTTGCAACGAGAGAAACTGCTCGGCTCCATTGCACTTCGCACACGGCCCAGCCTTTTTAGGATGCGAGCCGTCGCTGCCGATGACATCCAGTCCGTAGGAGCCAATGCCCGGAATGATGCCCTCAAGAGAATCCAACTCGTCCTGTTGGTAGCAGCCCCGGTATCCCGCCTCGTCCCACGCCGGGTGACGGTTGTATCCGAAGACCAACTCAGCGCAGATGCGCGCCACTTCTCCACTCGCCCGCGCCGACTGCACGTGGCACAGGTCGGTCATGAAGTTCACCAGGCCTGCCAGCCCTTCAGCAACGGCAGGATCGCTCGCTCCACGCCGCTCCAGTTCGAGCGCATCGAGAATCTGGCAGCGCGCCCCCAGCAACCAGCAGAGTGCGTCGGCCAGCGGGAACGTTACACCCTGGCGCGCGCTCTGATACAGACGGCCGCCGTCGGCATCGGTGCTGCCCTGCAAACGCTCTAACGTCCACAGCCACATTCCCATGGCCGTTGCCAGTGCGCATGCGCCGGTGCCCGGACGCTCGGACGCGATCCCGCGCATTTCCTTGATCCACACCCTGAACTGTGCCAGGAAGAGCGGGTTGGTCATGGTGATGGAGAGTTGCCGCCGTTGAACGGCTTCTGGTCCCTCATAGGTCGCTTCCAGTTGTGCATCCATCCACTTGTTGCCGAGGAAGCCGGGGCAGTCTTCCGTGATGCCGTACCCGCCCATCAGGCTGACCGCTTCGCGCATCATCTGAGCGCCCCAACCCGTGTTCCACAGCTTGGTTGCCGGGCAAAGCACATCGGCCAGCGAGTCCAAAAGAACGAAACGCAAAAGCGGATCCGATTCCAGTTCTGCGCGCTTGGGGTCGTTGGCAGGCAAGCCGGCTGGCAAGCGTACGAGATCCGCCGCCCGGTTCGAGGCCTCGCGTTGCAGCTTCGCTCGCGCTCTGGCCGTGGTGACTCCCTGCGCCGCCAAGATTTTGTCAGCCTCGCGCTCCAACGGATCCAGTTCATCAAACGCCCGCGCCGCCGCAAATCCGAGCGACGCTCCGGCCTCGCCGGTCGCCCACACATCCACCAACCGGTGCAACGTGTCTTCGCGAGCCTGCAGCCCGAGCTCATAACGCACCGACCCTGGCGTCGCCGTCTCCGCGCCACGGAACCGCCCGCGCTGATACCGTATGACCGGCTCGACCGCAGAGAGTAACTTCGCCGCCGTCATAATGCCCACGGTCACGCGCGTCCGGCGAAACACGGCTTCAATCACCTCGCTGTGGTTGTAGCGCGGCACGATGACGCCATCTTTCACCTCATAGCCGCCGACAATTCTGCTCGCCGGAATGCGCAAGCTGAAAATCGGATCGCCGGTCGAAGAAAGCTGATGCACCAGTTTTCGCGTGGGCGTGCCGCGATCAAATGTTCCGGGATCGCCTTCCTCCAGGACGACCATGCAGCTTCCCTTGATCCGCTCGTCGCCCGAATCCACCGCCGCCGTCACAAAATTGGCAAACCCGATATTAGTAATGAAGCGGCCGCGCTTTTCCACTTGCAGCGTCGGCTCTTCTCCTGGTTTCCACTCGGCGATGCGGATTTTTCCGTTGAGCATGCCCGTATCCACGCCGACGTAAGGGATGGGCTCGGTCAGGCAGAATGCTCCCCGCCAGGGTTTGCGATCCTCTCCCGCCTGAGGAGGTGCGGCCAACTGCATGTATTTGGTTTGCTGCTCGGGCGTGCCCCGCTCGTGAATCGGAGCCAAGGCCAGGCAACCCGCCAGGCTGGCGGTCGCGGCCCCACCGTCCACCCATGCCAGTTCAAACGCCACCAGCGCCAGCGCCAGGTTCTTCGGGCCCGCGATGAAGCCGCCGTGCTCGGGCTCCATAAAGACGGCCGTGATCCCCGACGTATCGAACGCCTCCAGCAGTTCGTTCTTGGCCGGTGTCCACTCGTGCGAATTTCGGCCGCCGTTGGCCACCAGCCGCGCCACCGGACCGCGGGCCACCGCTCGTGCCGATTGCACCAGCATCTGCAGGTCGTAACGGTCGGCAAAGCGCCATTGAATCTGGCGCGCGGCATCGGAAGGAAGCGTCCGCAGCAGTTCCGGCTTGACGGGGGTGGCAGTGGAAGCCATGTCCTTACTCCTTTGGGAAGTGGTCGTTTGCGAAGCAGTCTTACGATTCTGCCGTCCCATGACCGCCCGGTCTGTGATGCACGTCATAAGGGCCTGTGACCTTCGACCATGATCTTCGAACGATTCGCTCCGCGAACTGCTGCCTGGGCCTGCAAGCTCATGAGACTATGAGCTGTGTGGTTTCTTGACGGCACCGGGAAGCAGGGCATAGGATTCGCCCGGAAGATTCGGCGCGATGCCGACACCTAAAATCATGCCAGGCCGCGCGTCGTTCCGAAAACCGTTGCTGGCAACATCGGCGACCCTGTTTGCCGTGGTTGCGATCTTCTACGGCTCCCTCTGGATGTACGCTGTGCGTCACCCGGTCCCAGGGGTTGAACTCGGCTTCAATCTCGCCAGCACTTCTCGCTATGACGAGAGAACGCACTCGCAATCGGTCGAAGATGTGATGAAAGGAAGCCCGGCGGAGCGCGCCGGCCTGCGCGTCGGCGACCTCGTTATTGCCATAAATGGGCGACCGCTGGATACCGACATTGCTTCCGACGAGGCCTATGTCCGTGGTCGGCCCGGCGACCCGGTGGAATTCACCGTCGAACGCGCCGGTGAGCCCAAGCCTCTGGCTCTGCATGGCGTCTTTCGGGCTGCCGCGCCGGCTAGATTACCCGAGGGCCTGGCCAAGTCCTCCGCGCTGCAAGTCCTCAGATTGTTCCCCGTTCCCTTTCTTCTGGTGGCATTCGCCGTCCTGTTCTTGAGGCTGGACGAACCCAATGCATGGCTTCTGGCACTGCTGTTCTGCGCGATTGCCGCCGCTCCAAATTTTCTCAATCCCCTGGCCATCTCTCCTGCACTCCGCGCATTTGCGTTTGCTTTTCGCGCCGTGTTTTCGGGAATGCTATCTCCGCTTTTCTATCTTTTTTTCGCGGTTTTCCCGCTGCCATCGCTTCTGGATAGACGCCTCCCGTGGCTGAAGTGGGTGGGGCTTTTGTTCGGACTCTGTATTGTCCTTCCTGGTTTGCAGACTGGGGATCCAAGCCTTCCACCAGTGGTAGCCCGCCTGATAGGCAGCCGCAACGCCACTTTCATCAACGCTGCCTTGAACTACGACTTGCTTTTTCTGGGCATAATCTCGCTGGCGCAAAATTCATTCATGGCCGCCGTCCCTGCAGAAGCGCGGCGCAAGTCACGAGTGATTCTTTGGGGCACCGTGGTCGGCATCCTGCCGATCTCGCTCGAACGAATGGCCGTGGATTTCGCCGGATATCGCCCCTCTTTCTGGCTCGATACCGTACTGGTGCTCGTGGTGTTCCTGTATCCCCTCTCCTTTGCTTACGCGGTGGTGAAGCACCGCGTGATGGAAATTCCAGTGTTGCTGCGACGCAGCGCGCGCTACGTTCTGGTGCAGAGGGGCTTCATCGTTTTGATGTTTCTGGTTGCGGCTTCCGCCATCGCGCTCTTCACCCACGTTTTCTCGCGGCTCCTGCGTGCGGATACGAATATCGGGATGGCTCTGAGCGCAGTATTCGGAATTGCTTTGGTCTGGACATCGGCGCCATTGGTCAAGCGGGGAACCATGCGCATCGACCGGGCTTTCTTTCGCAGTGCTTATGACTCTCGTATCATTTTGCACGACCTCACGGAGAAAACCCGGACGGTGAACGACCGTCGCCAACTGGCTATGCTCCTCGAGAACCACGTGAACCAGGCGCTGCACCCGAAAACCCTGGCCTGTTACCTGGATTCCGGCAATGGCCGCCTGGCCGCGATCTCCGAAACGCAACCCGCAACCCTCGCCACGCTCGCGGTCAGCGCACCGGTGTTCGTCGACCTCGCGCGCCGCGGGAGAGCGTGGGATGTGCCATCCGATTCCGCGGGCGCCGAAGAATTAACCGCACTGGCGCCCCTCGCGCCCGAATGCCTGGTGCCCATCCTCGGCCGTGAGAACAACCTCATAGGCATGCTCGTTCTCGGGCAGCGGCTTTCCGAGGAACCTTATTCCCGCGAGGACAAGCAGTTGCTCGATGCAGTAGCGGCCCACGCCGGCATCGCTTTGGAGAACATAAGTCTCGCAGAAAAAATGGCGGAACGAATGGAGGCGGATCGCCGCACCAATCAGGAAATGGAGATTGCCCGCAAGGTGCAGGCCAGGCTCTTTCCGCAAAAGCTCCCCGCCATGAATACACTCGAATACACGGGCGCGTGCATCCAGGCCAGGAAGGTGGGCGGGGACTACTACGATTTTCTGGAGCTTCGCCCCGGCCGCTTGGCGCTGGTGCTGGCCGACATTGCGGGCAAAGGGGTGTCTGGCGCCCTGCTGATGGCCAATCTGCAAGCCAACTTGCGCAGTCAATACGCGGTGGCAGTCGACGATCTGCCGCGACTGCTTGCCTCCGTCAACCGCTTGTTCTACGAGAATAGCGACGATGCCAGTTACGCTACCTTATTCTTTGCGGATTACGACGACTCCAGCCGCAAGCTCCGCTACGCCAATTGTGGACATCTTCCCCCACTACTGCTGCGCGCCGGCGCCAGTTCGCAGGAGGCGCCGAATCAGGATCAGGCACCCAATGTGGAGCGGCTCAGTTCGACCTGCACCGTGATGGGATTGTTTGAAGACTGGCATTGCGAGATTGCGGAAGTCGAGCTTGCTCCAGGTGACATGCTGGTGCTCTACACAGATGGAGTCACCGAAGCCACAAACGCCGATGGGGAAGAGTTTGGCGAGTCCCGTCTGCTGGCGACCCTTGGGAGCAATTTCCGCCTTCCCGTAGGGCCCCTACTCCAAGCAGTGGTCGAGGCTGTCCAGCAATTCAGCCGCGGTAGCGAACAGCAGGATGACATCACCCTGGTGATTGCGCGCTCCCTGGCATAATTCACGACAGGCCCTGTCCGGCCGGTCACTGGCCTGAATAGCGGCAGGTGTAGGAGTGGCAGGCGGTCCATCCCCCGGCAGTCGGTCCGTTACGTGATCCCATGACCGCTGTCCATGACAGCCCAAACCAGCGAAAGTTAGGACGGGTGCCGAACCGCAGGCCAAAGCACCTGAAACACAAGGAACAGGCCACCCGCAACGACCAGCATCACAATCAGCAGGATAATCAGGTGCATAGGTTGAAACAGGCCCTCAAACATAACACCTCCCAATAGGCAGGCTACCCGAACACCACAGGCTTTGTCTGCGGCAAAGATCACGCTGCCATGTGAGGGATAGGCCCTTCGTCTCCACGCTAAAGCGCCACTACCCGCCAGCCCGATTCGTCCAACAGTTCGCTCGAAGATGCTAAATTAGATGTTTCATGTCTGCCCCCAACTCTCTCTTTGTTCGTGCCGCCAAGGCTCAGCCCACCGAACGCACCCCAGTCTGGTTCATGCGCCAGGCCGGACGCTACATGCCTGAGTACCGCGTTATCCGCAAACAATATTCCCTCATCGAGATCTGCAAGAAGCCGGAGGTCGCGGCCCAGGTCACCATCGAAGCGGCCGAGATCCTCAAAGTCGATGCCGCCATCATCTTCGCCGATCTTCTTCTCCCCCTCGAAGTCATGGGGCTGCCCTTTCATTTCGCCGCCGGTGAAGGCCCGAAGATCGATAAGCCGGTGCGCACCGCCGAAGACATTGCCCGCCTGCGCACCGACCGCGCCGCCGACCTCGGCTACGTTTCCGAAGCGGTGAAGCTCGTGTGCAAGCACTTCGGCGACAAACTCCCGGTCATCGGCTTCTGCGGCGCGCCCTTCACGCTTGCCAGCTACATGATCGAAGGCGGAGGCTCGCGCAACTATCTGTTCACCAAGAAGATGATGTACTCCGCGCCCGCCGCGTGGCATGAACTGATGAAGAAGCTGGTAGCGGTGACCGCCGAGTATTCCGCCGAGCAGGTCCGCGCCGGCGCCGACACCATCCAGATTTTTGATAGCTGGGTGGGCTGCCTGAGCGTCGAAGATTATCGCCGCTACGTTCTGCCGCACGTGACCGACCTGGTAAGGCGCCTGCAAAAGACCGGCCTAACAGAGTCCGGCCTAACAAAGACCGGCGTGCCCGTCATCTATTTCGGAACCGATAGCGCGACGCTGCTGCCCTCGATGCAGGAAACCGGCGCCGAAGTCATCGGCCTTGACTGGCGCATCCCGCTCGACACCGCATGGCAAAGCCTTGGCTTGAAAGGCGCAGTGCAAGGCAATCTCGACCCCGTGCTGCTCTTCGCCGATTGGAAAGAACTAAAAAAGCGGGCCGAAGATATTCTGCGCCAAGCCGCCGGACGTCCCGGCCACATCTTCAATCTCGGCCACGGCATTCTTCCCGAAACCCCGGTCGACAACGTAAAAGCGCTCTGCGATTACATCCGCGAGCACTCAGCAGATTTCAAGACAGCGGTTAAGAGCAAGCATTGATGTCCCCTTTCTTGAATTGTCATCTTTATGAATTTTGTCATCTCCTATGAATTGTCATCCTGAGCGAAGCGAAGGACCTGCTGTTCGCCGCGAAATGCGGTTCACTGGCCTCCGTCCCAGTGGTGAATCGCCCACTCGTGTATCGCTGAGTTGGAGCCGAAAATGACGCCCTGCCCGCTAGGCCCCGCCAGTCAGTGCTACTGCGCGAATCAGGTGAGTTCGTTTCCCGCATCAGGACCACCCGCGAACACAGCCGTGCTCCTCCTCGCCCACGGCAGCCCCGAGAACCCCGACCAGATTCCCGAGTTTCTACGTTATGTCACCGGCGGACGCCCCTTGCCGCCACCGGTGGTCGAAGAGATCCGCCATCGCTATTCGCTGATCGGTTTCTCGCCGCTCCCCTGCTGGACTCTGCTGCAAGCCGATCAACTTTCGCAGAGTGTGCAGATGCCGGTCTTCGTAGGCATGCGCAACTGGAAGCCCTTCGTCGCCAATGCGGTGAAGGCCATTGCGAGCAAGGGGTACATGCGCGTAATCGCCATCTGCATGGCCCCGCAGAACTCACGCACCAGCGTCGGCCTGTACCGCAGCGCCGTGACCGCTGACGGAAATCCTCCTTTCGAGATGGACTTCGTAGAGGAGTGGCACAATCAGCCGCTGCTAGCCAAAGCCTTCGCCGAAAAACTGCGCGCGGGCTGGGGGAAAGCCAGCGCCGAAAATGGAGCAGAACTCCCCGTGATCTTCACCGCGCACAGTGTTCCGCAGCGCACGATTTCGGAAGGCGATCCCTACGAAAGACAATCCAAGGAAACCGCCGAATTAGTAGCCAAAGAGGCGGGCCTCGCAGGCGAAGACTGGACCTTCGCCTTCCAGAGCCAGGGCATGTCCGGCGGCCAGTGGATCGGCCCCACGGTAGAAGAAACGATCAGGAATCTAAAGGCGAAAGGCCATCGCGGCGTCTTCCTCCATCCCATCGGATTTCTGTGCGATCACGTAGAAGTGCTCTACGATATCGATATAGCCTTCAAACAGTTCGCAGAAAAAGAAGGCATGCACCTATGGCGAGCCGAGTCGTTGAACGGATCAAAGACATTAACAGCAGCCCTGGCGGAATTAGTAAGCAGCCGCATGAAGGCGCAGGCCTTGTAGCTGAGAGCTGAGAGCCGAGAGCTAATTAATGAAACGCATAGCCATTATTGGCGGCGGAATCTCCGGCCTTTCGGCCGCGCACACGATCGAAGAAAAGCGCCAGTCCGGCACGCCCGTCGAGTATGTTTTATTCGAATCCAGCCCGCGCCTGGGTGGCGTGCTCGTAACCGATCGCGTTGACGGATGCCTGGTTGAAGCCGGTCCCGATTCATTTCTCACCGAAAAGCCCTGGGCTGCGGACCTTTGCCGCAAGATCGGGTTGGGCGATCAACTCATCGGCTCGAACGACGCTGAGCGCAAGACCTACATAGTAGCCAGGGGCAGGCTGGTGGTGATGCCCGACGGCCTCATGTTCATGGTGCCCACCAAGATCATGCCTACCGTCTTCTCGCCGCTTTTTTCTTTGCGCACAAAAATGCGCATGGCTGCCGAATGGTTTCATCCGCCGCACAAGGCCTCCGAGGACGAAACCGTTGCCCAGATGGTCGAACGCCACTACGGTTCCGAAATGGTTGACCTGCTCGCCGATCCGCTGCTCTCCGGAGTTTACGGCGGCGAAGCTTCGCAGTTGAGCGTGCGCGCCGTGTTGCCGCGCTTCGCCGACATGGAATCGAAACACGGCAGTCTGGGCCGCGCCATGCTCACAGCTCGTAAGGACGCTCGCAGGAAAATGGGCACAGCCCCGAACGTCCCAGCGCGGCCGCTGTTCACGTCGCTCAAAGACGGCATGCAGCAGATGACCGACGCCCTGGTCGCGCGTCTGGATGCGAACGCGCTCAAGACTTCGTCGCCCGTGCAGTCGGTGATCACGCAGGATGGCGCTTGGACTGTGTCTGCCGGATACCAGAGCGACCAATTCGACGCAGTGATCATCGCCACTCCAACCCATGCCGCGGCGGCCGTGCTGCAAGCGACGGATGAGATCCTCTCCCGCGAAATGGGCGAGATTCACTACACCTCTTCGGTGACCGTCACCCTCGGTTACGACGAGAAAGTCCGCGGCTCGCTTCCACCGGGCTTCGGATTTCTGGTGCCGCGCAGCGAGGGCCGACGTATGCTCGCGGCCACCTTCGTCCACAACAAATTTCCTCACCGCGCACCGGAGAATCGCGCCATCATCCGCTGTTTTCTCGGCGGCGCGCGCGACGAGCTGATCCTGCAATCGAGCGACGAAGAAATTCTCGAGATCGTTCGCCGCGAACTGCGGCAGATTATCAGCCTCAATGCCGAACCGCTGTTTGCGCGCGTCTACAAATGGAAGTCTGCCATGGCGCAGTATTCCGTCGGTCACCTCGAACGCTTGCAGCGCATCGAAGCACTCCGCCAGAAACTTCCCGGCTTGGCGCTCGCGGGCAACGGCTATAGCGGCATCGGCGTCCCCGACTGTGTGCGTTCCGGCGCCGAAGCGGCCAGCAAGATCCTGGCCGAGATGGGGATGTGGTCGTCTGCCTAGCGCCGCGTTCGATCGCCCGATCGCCGTATTTCTTACGCTCGCTCTGCTATTCTGAATTTCTCCTGCCACTCCCATGAGTACCGCGCCCGCGAGCCGATGGAAGATCATTGTTGCCTTCGGGTTGGTCTATGTCTTCTGGGGTTCGACTTATCTCGGCATCGGCATTGCGGTTGAGCACATTTCTCCGGCCGTTATGTGTGCCGCGCGTTTTCTGGTCGCGGGCACGGTTATGCTCGCGTACTGTGCGCTGACCGGACGCCGCATTCGTTTTTCCGCGCGCCAGTTGGGCCATCTGGCCGCTGTCGGTCTTCTGCTATTAATGGGCGGCAATCTAACGCTTTCTTACGCGGAGCGCATCGTTCCCACCGGCCTCGCAGCACTGCTGATTTCGGTTACGCCGCTCTGGTTTCTGGTGCTCGACAGTCTGTTGCTCGGCGACCATCACATCTCGCGCCGCGGCAAGATCGGCCTCGCCATCGGGATAGCCGGGGTAGTCGTGCTCATCTGGCCCGATCTTCGGCACAACAACGCCCTCGGCCATCGCGAACTCTGGTGGTCGCTCGGGTTGCAGTTCGGATCGTTCAGCTGGGCGCTCGGTTCGGTGCTCTCGAAAAAATGGCAGACCGCGGCGACCGATCCCTTCAGCGCCACGGCGTGGCAGGTAGTCTTTGCTGGCATCGGCAATCTGATTTTCGCACTTCTCGTCGAGCGCCCTTCCAGCGTGACCTGGACCTTCCGGGGAGTAGCCGCGATTCTGTACCTGGTGGTGTGCGGTTCATGGATCGGCTACACGGCCTACATCTGGTTGCTGCAGCACGTTCCGACCTCGAAGGTTTCGACCTACGCCTACGTCAATCCCGTGGTCGCGGTGTTTCTGGGATGGCTGGTTCTGCACGAACGCATCGACCGCTACATCGCGCTGGGAAGCGCCATCATCGTCGCATCGGTCGTGCTCGTAACGAGCGCGAAGATCTCGACTCGAACTGTGGCGGAAGAGCTTCCCGCAGTCGAAGCTGCGGGAGATTGAAGTTCTTACCTGTCAGCTCTCAGTTCTCAGCTTTCAGTTAAGGCAGCCTCTTTCGGGAGCGGTGTTGGCGCTAGGGGCGCTGTTGAGTTGCGCCCGTCGTCACACCAGCCCTTCCCACAAGGGGCGTGAAGGGCTGCGACTATTCTTCGGGTTCTTCGACATCGTTCACCACATCGACCACGCGGCTGCGGATGGAGAAGACGAGCTTCGCATTGTCGCCATGCTGAAAAGTGACGCGCATGGGAGTGCGCTCCCAGACCGGCGCCAGGCACTCCGAGTCGGGATCGTCGGTTCCCGCGGGTTCGCCCGCATCTTTTTTCAGGATCGGCTTGCGGCGTCCGACCTGGGCGACGACCGCGTAAAGTTTCTTGCCGTCTTCGGAGACGCCGCAGTAGGCGATGTAGTCGCGATACCAGCTGGCGGACGAATAGAAGGGATCGAACTCAGCCAGGTTGAGCTGGGAGACGCGTCCGGTGAGGCGGTCGACGAGCAGCCAGCCGCCGCGTTGCCACTGCCAGCGCGCAGCGCCGGCGACAGCATTATCGGTCGGCAGCGCATCATTCACGCGAAAAGCGCGCCGCACCACAAACAGCCGGTCGGTCAGCTCATGCGGAGTTCCGGTGGTGTATTCCTTGAGCCTCGTATCCACAAACAACGCACGCACTTTCAGGTCAAGCAGTTTCTCTCCGGTGGCGTTGGGCCACTTGGCCGAGATCCATTTTCCGAAAGTGATCACATGTGGTTTCGGAACGGCCGCGCATTCGCTCCACGGCAAGCACATCAGGACGCAAATCAGTAAGAGTTTCCGCAGCATAATGATGGAAGACTGGCACGGGCGAGGACTTCGCCGCTAGGACGCCTGAACAGCGAAAATGTTCGGTTTTGCAGTGGGGTTGACTGCCCTGACTACCCACTGCCCGAGCCGGTGGCGCAGTTTCCGGGGCTGTGGGAGACTAGGATCACGGCCAGGTTTAACCGGCCGCAAAACAAAAGCGAAGTGAAGTGATGAGTCCTCCGCCACGACCGCTCCGGACAACCCTTTCTCCGCACTCGCACTCTTATGCGGGTATGGGGGATTTGCTGGCTGGGCGCCGCAAGCAGTCGATTCTGGTGGTCGACGACAATGCGGTGATCGCGGGGCTGCTGAAGGAAATGCTGACGCGGCGCGGCTATCCAACGGTCGCGGTGCCGAGCGCGGCGGCGGCGGAGGCGGAAATCCGGCGCGAGCCTCCGGATCTGATTTTGCTCGACGTGATCATGCCCGGCAAAACGGGCTACGAACTATGCCGCGAACTCAAAGCGGATTCCAAGACCCGTTTGATTCCCATCGTCATGATTACCGGCCTGAGCGATCGCGAAGACCGCCTGAAGGGAATTGAAGCGGGTGCCGACGATTTTCTGACCAAGCCAATCAGTCCCGAGGAATTGTTTGCGCGTGTCGGTTCGTTGCTGAAGCTGAAGGAATTCACCGACGAACTGGAGACGGCGGATTCGGTGCTGTGCACGCTGGGGCTGGCGGTGGAGGCGCGCGACCCTTACACCGAAGGCCATTGTGAGCGCTTGGCGAGGGATGCCGCGGACCTGGGCCGCTTTCTCGGAGTGGATGAAGAATCCATTGTGGCCCTGCGGCGGGGCGGCTACTTGCACGACCTGGGAAAGATCGCGGTGCCGGATGAAATCCTGAAGAAGGGAAGCGATCTGACGCCGGCGGAGTGGGAGATCATGAAGAAGCATCCGGTGACCGGCGAGGCGATTTGCCGTCCGTTGAAGTCGCTGCGGCTGGTGCTTCCGATCATCCGCTACCATCACGAGCATTCCGACGGCAGCGGCTATCCCGATGGCTTGCGCGCGGACGAGATCCCGCTTTTGCCGCGCATTCTGCAAGTGGTGGATATCTACGATGCGTTGCGCACGGCGCGTCCCTATAAACCGGCGCTCGGCCACGAGCAGGCGGCCGGTGACCATGCGTGCCGAGGCGCAAAGCGGCCTCTGGGACGAGGAGTTGGTCGCCGAGTTTTTCGCCATGCTCGACAAGCGTCGCCAGGTGGCCTAGACAAATCGGGTGATCTGATCATCGGGCCATCCAAATTCAAATGCCAAAGCCTTTCGATTTTCAATCACCCGATCACCCGATGACCCGATCACCCGATCACCTTTTGACCTACAGTTTCGTCATTCCCGCCTATAACGAAAGCGTGCGCATCCGGCCGACGCTGCATGCTCTTCTCCGTCATGTGCAGGAACAAAACTGGGACGCCGAAATTCTGGTGGTGAACGACGGCTCGACCGACGATACGGCACAAATCGTGCGCGAATACGGCAAGTCGCATCCCCAGGTTCTGCTGGTGGAGAATCCCGGCAACCGGGGCAAGGGTTACAGCGTGCGCAACGGCATGCTGCATGCGCGCGGCGACATTTGCCTGTTCACCGATGCCGATCTTTCTTCCCCGATCACGGAGGCGCAGAAACTGTTCGACGCCATTGCTCGCGGCGCCGACATAGCGATCGGGTCGCGCTGGCTGCAAGTGGACCTGCAAACCGAGCGCCAGCCCCTGTACCGGCAGGCGTTTGGACGAATCTTCAATCTCGTGCTGCGGCTGTTTCTGGGCTTGCGTTTCGCGGACACGCAATGCGGATTCAAAGCTTTTCGGCGAGACGCCGCGCAGCGCATCTTTCCGCTGCAGAAAATTGAACGCTGGGGATTCGATCCGGAAATTCTGTTTCTGGCGCGGCGCGCGGGCCTGCGGGTGGAAGAGGTCCCGGTGCTGTGGGCGCACAGCGAAGGGACGCGGCTGCATCCTTTCCGGGACGGACTGCGAATGTTCGTGGAAGTTTTGCGGATTCGGTGGAATGCGCTGACCGGAGAGTACGCGGCGGCCGCCGTGCCTGCTCCAGGTAAGTTGTAGAAAATTCTCCCCGATCAAATTTCCAGTAGAGACGCGGCTTGCCGCGTCTCCCCCGGCGGGGACGGAGGCGCAGCTCATGTTCCCCTGGTGGATTTCCCCTGTGCAACCCCGTGACCTCTGTGGTTAAGGGTTCACGTTCTGCCAAGTCCAAGCGCTTCCACACCGGCTAACAGGCGGCTCGATTATTCGTGTTAGCGGCCAGACGAACGAATTCGGCGATCTGGGCGCCCATTTCTTCGGTGGAGACGGTTCGCTCTCCGTGCCGCACCAGGTCGCGAGTGCGAAACCCGCCCATCAGGATTGCGATGACCCCAGCCTCCACGCACTCCGCTTCTCTGGGCAGATGAAAAGTATGACGCAGCATCAGGGCGACTGAAAGGATGGCGCCTAACGGATTAGCGACGCCCTTGCCTGCGATGTCGGGAGCCGATCCGTGCACAGGTTCGTAGAGACCGACCGGCCCTCCGATGCTGGCCGAAGCCAGCAGGCCAAGCGAGCCCACGACTCCCCCAGCCTAGATCGGACAGAATGTCGCCGAACATGTTTTCGGTGAGGATGACGTCGAATTCGGTGGGCTTGAGGACCAGCGACATCGCGGCGGAGTCCACATACATGTGGGAGAGCTGTACATCGGAAAAATCGCGGCCTACGCGAGTCACGACTTCGCGCCACAGACGCGAGCACTCCAGAACATTTGACTTGTCAACCGACAGCACGCGCCGGCGCCGGGTGCGAGCCAGTTGAAAGGCAACGCGGGCGATGCGCTCGACCTCCGGCTCACTGTAGCGCATGGTGTTGATCGCCTGGCGCGCGCCCGGAGCACCCTCGCCTTCACCTTCAATCGAGCGAGGCTGCCCGAAATACAATCCGCCCAGCAGTTCGCGCACGATGAGGATGTCGGTTCCCTTGACAATTTCTTCCCGCAGAGGCGAACAGGCAGCCAGCGACGGATAAAATACAGCGGGCCGGAGATTGGCGAACGCTCCAAGTTCCTGGCGAAGGCGCAACAGTCCAGCTTCGGGACGAAGTTCGCGAGGATTGTGATCGAAGGCTGGGCTCCCGACTGCTCCCAGCAGCACCGCCTGTGAGGCGAGGCAGGCCTGAATGGTGGCGTCTGGCAAGGGATTGCCGAACTTCTCCAGCGCGACGCCGCCGATTTCTTTTTCGTCAAGCTCGAGATCGTGGCCAAATCCACTGACCACTTCTTCGAGCACACAAATGGCTTGGGATGTGACCTCGGGTCCTATTCCGTCCCCGGGTAGGGAAGTGACAAGGAGTTGCATGGGATTCCTCGGTTCGTTGACGGATATTCGTTACGGATATTTGGGACAGCATACACCAGGAAAGGCCGCAGTGCTAGCCCATTTGGGGAGGTCCATGGTTGTCACAACGCGGGTTGCCACCGCGCGCGGGGGGCACGCACGCCGGAGTATTCTTCCTGCTCGCTGTGTTGATCGGCGAAGGGGATCAACACCTCGCCTGGCTTGCGCTGCCGGATACATGAGCCGGATGCGCCTCATTGGAATTGGCGCCAGCGGAGACCGCGCGGGGCAGAGACAAGCCCGCAGCGGCGGCCGGAAACTTCCTGCCCTGGTTGCCCGCAACCTCGCTGTTGCTGACCTCGCCACTTCTAACGCCGCCGCTTGTAACGTCTCGGATCAGTTCGAGCAAATGGCTGTCCTGCACCTTTTTAATGCGGTCGGCAAGAACGACAAACCTGCGATAGACCTCATCGAGTTCGCGCCGCTCAAACTGGTGTCCCAGTTGTTCGCACCGCAAAGCCAGCGCGTGGCGGCCGGAGTGCTTGCCCAGCACCAGCCGCGAATCAGGCACGCCCACCGACTGCGGCGTCATGATTTCGTAGGTCAGCGGATTCTTGAGCATGCCATCCTGGTGAATTCCCGCTTCGTGCGCAAACGCGTTGCGGCCGGTGATGGCCTTGTTCGGCTGCACCGGAACCCGGGTGATCTCCGCCAACATCTGGCTGGAAGAATAGAGCTGCTCGCTGGCGACGCCGGTTTCGAAAGCGTAGCGGTCGGGCCGCACCCGCATGGCCATGACGATTTCTTCCAGAGACGCATTGCCGGCGCGCTCTCCGATGCCGTTGATGGTGCACTCCACCTGGCGCGCACCGTTCTGCACTCCCGCCAGCGAGTTTGCGACCGCCAGGCCAAGATCGTTGTGGCAGTGCGTGGAGATCGTCGCTTTCTCGATGCCGGCCACATTCTCATATAACGCCCGGATGAGTTGCCCGTATTCCTCCGGCATCGTGTAACCGACGGTATCGGGAATGTTGACGGTGGTTGCGCCGGCTGCGATCACGGCTTCGACCACCTGGCAAAGAAACGGAATGTCGGTGCGGGTGGCGTCTTCGGGCGAGAATTCCACGTCGGCGCAAAGAGATTTGGCGTGCCGAACCGCGTCCCGCGCCTGCTCCAGGCACCGCTCCCGCGTGATGCGCAGCTTGTATTTCAAATGAATGTCGGAGGTTGCCAGAAAAACGTGAATGCGCGGGTGCGCGGCTCCCTGCAACGCTTGCCAGGCACGGTCCACATCGCCCGTACAAGCGCGAGCCAGGCCCGCGATGATGGGCCGCCGCACGGAAGCGGCGATGCCTTGCACCGCCTCGAAGTCGCCATCGGAGGCGATGGGAAACCCCGCCTCGATCACGTCCACGCCGAGGCGGTCAAGCTGCTGGGCCAGGCGCAGCTTCTCCTGCACATTCATGCTGCAGCCCGGCGACTGCTCGCCGTCACGAAGCGTGGTGTCAAAGATGGTGATGCGCGCCCGATCCATGAATTTCGTACCTCCCGGAAAGTTATCTGTCTACTCTATCGGTCGATCGGAGTGAAGAAAAGATTATTATATTTACAGAATGATTAGCAATCGTGATAGTATTAGACAAACTTATTGAATATCCAATGTTGATAAAGGCTCTCAGCTGTCAGCTGTCAGCTGTCAGCTCTGAGCTCTCAGGAACCTCGGCAATCGAGGCCTCGGGGCTTTGGAACTGATAGCTGATAGCTGAGAGCTTCTTCCCATGGACCTGTCGCAACTAGAAGTCTTCCTAACCGTAGCGCGCGAGCGCCGCTTTTCGCGGGCGGCCGAGAAGCTGTTCCGCACCCAATCGGCGGTAAGCCAGACCATCCGCAAGCTAGAGTTGGAGATAGGCGAGCCGCTGTTCGACCGTTCCTCGCGCGAGGGCGTACTAACCGACGCCGGACGCGTCTTGCAGGAATACGCCGAAAAGCTGCTCAACCTCCGGCAGGACGCACAGACGGCGCTGGTGGAGATGCGCGAGTTACAGAAGGGCCAGTTGGCCATCGCCGCCAATGAATTTACCGCGCTCTACCTGTTGCCGGTACTGGGCGAGTTTCGCCGCCTGCATCCCGCCATCAAGATCACGGTGCGGCGTTCGCTGGGCAGTCACATTCCCGACGATCTGCTCAAGCACAATGTGGAACTCGGTGTCCTCTCCTATGATCCGCAGGAGCCGCAGTTGCGCTCGGCGGTGGTTTATCTGGACGAGTTGGTACTCGTTGTTCCTCCAGGCCACCCGCTGGCCTCGGCGGGCGAAGTCAGCGTTCGGCAACTCGGGGCGGAGTCGTTCGTGGCCCATATCGTCGCGTCGCCTTATCGCGATAAAGTGATCGAAGCGTTTCACCGCCACAAGACTCCGTTACACATGGACGTGGAACTGCCCACGCTGCAAGCCATCAAGCGTTTCGTGTGCATGGGGAACGGGGTGGCGCTGGTGCCTGAGATGAGCGTGGACAGCGAGATCAACCGTGGCGAATTAGTACGCGTCCCGGTGCGCGACCTTCATTTTCAGCGTAAGCTGCGCCTGGTGTATAGGCAGGAATCCGAGCTGTCGCACGCCGGAAGAGCGTTCTTGAAAGTGGCGGAGCAGATGGCAAAAGACAGAGGCGGCCGTTATCGCTTCCAGCGAGAAAAGTAGCAGTTATGCGGAGTGAACTTCGCAGCTAATGTTCCCCCTGTGGAATTTCCCCTGTGATCCTCTGTGACCCCTGTGGTTAAGGGTCAAGTTCGTAACCAAGGAAGTCACAGAGGATCACAGGAGAAATTCCACAGAGGAAACCTAACTACTTTGCGGAATCCTTGCGGCGGGATGAATCCACAGCAGGAACCAGCGGTCGCCGCAACGGCACAATCGCGCCTTTGGACGGATCGGCGGCAGCCGAGGCCCGAGTAATCACCTCGTGCTGGATGTACTGCACAAACTCCTGGATCTGCCGCTGCATTTCCTCCATGCGCTCGCGCATTTGCAGAATGATGGCAATGCCGCTGATATTGACGCCCAGATCGCGCGCCAGCGACAGGATGAACTCCAGCCGCTGCAAATCTTCATCCGTATAAAGCCGGGTGTTGCCTTCAGTGCGGCTCGGCTTGAGCAGCCCTTCGCGTTCGTAAAGGCGCAAGGTCTGAGGATGAATCTCATACATCTCAGCCACCGCCGAGATCATGTACGCGCCTTTGGATTTGCGTTTGGTCATACGAGCTAAAGAATCCAGCGTCCGTACCAATACTAGCCGCAAAACAGTAACGACGCACGTTTCCCCCTGTGATCCTCAGTGCCCCCTGTGGTAAAGATTTTTGCAGGCAGCAAAAAAAGACGGGGCAAGTCCCGTCTCTCTACAGCAACTGTCGATTCGGGGAAAGAGTTAAGCCGCCATCTCTGGTTTCGGCGAAGCTGCAGCCCAGCCCGCCGGCTTAAGCGTATGGTTGATCAGGTGGGCGACGACGCCGGCACCGATCAGGATCAGCCCAAACAAAAGCGAGCTCATGCCAAGCACAACTTCGTGCTCGCTGCGAATGATGGCAAACCCCAGCAGCAGAACGGGAGGAATGCCAACCGCAATCGCTCCCAACAGGCCGCCCGGCACGCGGAACGGCCGTTTCAATTCCGGCTCGCGAATCCGCAAGCAGATCAGCGCGACAAATTCGAGCGTCAAGCTAGCGCCGTAAATCATGATGTCAAGCGTGACCAGCCGTTCGAAGCCAAGATTCAAAGCCAGTCCCCACCCAATCGCCAGCGCCAGAATCGCAACCCACGGCGCGCGCGATTTCGGATGCAGCTTGCCAAAAACTTTCGGCAGCATGCCATCCTGAGCCATGGCCAAAGGCAGCCGCGAGTAGCTCATAACCAGCGCATTGAACATGCCAAAGCCGCTCATCATGCCGCCCGCCACCAGCGCGATCCGAAGCACCGGACCACCCATCAACTGCGCAACGTCGGCCCAAGCGCCGGTCTCCCAGGCGCTGGCCGGAAGCCCGGTGATCCACATGGCGGCAAACGGAAGCACGTAAGTAATGCAGACGATGCCCACGGCAACCAGCATGGCGCGAGGATAAGTCCGCTGCGGCCGTTCCACTTCGGTAGCAATAGTGGAGGCGTTGTCCCATCCCATGTAGTTCCACATGCAGATGAGTAGCCCGCCAAGAATGTCAACGTTCGAGGTGGTCGGCTTGGTCACCGCATTCGCCAGTGCGTGAATCTTGAAAGGCGCCAAAACAAAAATAGCCGCGAAGGGAGCAGACAGCGCAAAGAACAACCACAGCGAGGTAGTAGAGACGACCTTCACGCCCATGATATTAAGGACAGCGCACACAATCACCACGCCCAGCGCCACGGCCACGCCGCGATGGTTCTCCTGAAACCAGGGAAACATGCGCGTGAGGTACGCGACAAACAGCGTGGGATAAATCGCCATATCGAAAATGGACGCGACCAGCGACAGCCAAGCTTCCTGAAATCCCCAGAAGTTTCCCATGGCGCGCCGCACCCAGGCGTAGTAGCCGCCTTCAAAGGGCAAAGCGCTAGAAAGCTCGCCGATCATAAACGCGGTCGGCAGACTCCAGAGAAGCGGGGTGAGAAGCAGGATGAGAATCGCTTTGCCATAGCCGGCGCCGTGCACGATGTCTTCGGTGCCATAGGTTCCGCCCGACACCATAAAGAAGGTCGCGGCGACCAGGGGCCAAAGCGTGAGGCGGATAGAACTTTTCTTCGTCTTGTCTTTCAGGGAAGCGACGTGGGGAGCGACGGCAGGCGTCAAGCTAGGCTGCGAGATGTTGGCTGGTGCGGTAGCTGTTGCCAATTTCTATGGCTTCCTCCTCAGGCGACTCACTCTCACCACCGCGTCCCTTGACTTTCTTTACGCGGCTCCCAGGTGCACAGCGATTCCCGGGCATTTTCGGCGAAGTTAGTTCGCAAGAGTGAGATTACGGCAAATTTCCACAGATGCAAGAATTTTCTGAGAAAAATCGAAAAAATTTTGCCCGGAGGGCCAGTACGGAGGTAATGGCCGCGAAAGTCACTCCCCTGTGTTTCCCTGTGCACCTCCGCGCCCCCTGTGGTAAAGACCGTGACTTTATTCATCACGAAAGGGGACATCGACCATCACAGACGCGATGCCCAGTACCTGGTACAGATGGGTTCAAGGAGAAGCAAATGGCAGGCCCCGCAATCATCCCCACGCCCCGCATAAATCAGGTGTCCGGAGCGGTCGTTAATGCCGCGATGAGAGTTCACTCCCTGCTCGGGCCTGGTTTGCTCGAGAGTGCCTACCAAGCCTGTCTAGCGCAAGAACTGCGAAAGCGAGGATTGAGTGCGGAAACGCAAGTGGGATTGCCGGTAGTCTACGAGGACGAGAAACTCGATCTCGGGTATCGAATCGACCTGCTGGTCGAGAATCTGGTGATCGTTGAGATCAAGTGCGTAGACGCAATTCATCCTGTCCATGAAGCCCAGTTGCTCTCGTATCTGCGACTGAGTGGGAAGAATGTCGGCCTGCTGATCAACTTCCACGTGGCTCGATTGAAGGACGGTATCAAGCGCATGGTGGACGGAAGAGACTGGGAGAGGTAAATCGTCACCAAAGGGAGCACAGAGGAACCTACGCAAAAAACCAGGTTCTCCCTGTGTTTCCCCGTGCACCTCTGTGTCCCCTGTGGTTAAAGGTTTTGCATGTGCCTACGAATATTCCCACCGTCGCGCCAGCCTGCGGGCGATGGCAAAGAGCACAACCCCGACCGAAAGCAGCACCAGCACCTGCGGCCAGAGGTGTGAAACCGGCTCATCCCGCCAGAAGACCTTGGTGAACCCGTCGATTGCCCAGGCGTTGATAGTCAGCAACCCGGCTTTCTGCATGGCTTCGGGCATCAGAAAACGCGGGAACATGCTCCCTCCAACCGAGGACATGATCAGGATCACCAGCGTCGAAAGCGGACCCAATTGCGCGCGCGTGCTGCAAATGCTGGCCAGCAGCATGCCAAAGGCTGCCACCGCAAAGGCCGTAGAGAGTCCCATGACCACAAAGCCGGGAATATGCGACATGAAATCGACTTTGAAGACCAGCCAAGCCCAGGTAAACATGAGAAGCAGTTGCGAGAACGCCAGCAACACGCAGTAGCAGAGCTTACCCCCCAGCAGCGTTCCCATGGTCACGCGCGAACTCAGCACCCGGTCAAGCGTTCCACTTTCGGCCTCGTCCAGGAGCGACCCGCCCGCACCGCTCGCCGTGAAGAGCAGAAACATCACCCCAATGGCCGCAGCATAGAAAGACACCATCGGATTGTTTTTGTTCTCGCCGACCACGTCGCGAGTGCTCACGGGAATCGGCATGCCGCGATTGGAATCGGCAGGCGCTGCGTCTTGGCCGCCGCTCTCCCCGCTCATCCGCTTACGCAGTTCTTCAAGGCCCGCGTCGATTTTCTTCTTTTGCTCCGGAGTAAACCCGCCGGCGTACTTGTCCATGTACTTCGATCCCTGCTCCGCCATAATGTCCGGCATCGAGGTCATCGCAACTTTCTGGAGCAGCCCGGCGATCACCTGTGGCGCAACCATATCGCTGCTGTCTTTTAGCAATTGGATAGTAGGCCGGTTTTGATCCGGCGCGCCGAACGAAATTGGATTCTCTCCGAAGCCATGAGGGATGATAAGCGCCACCGGCGCAGTCCCGTCTTTCACCGCAGCTTCTGCCGTCGCGGCCGTGTAGTCCGGCTGCTCCGCCCCTTGCTTCGACGCCGGCCTTTTCTTTACCGACAGCGATCCTTCGCGCTCCAGCCCCTGGATCAGTCTCTGCGAGGCTGCGCTGTGGTCTTCATCGACCACCAGGACGCTTACCTTGGGCGTGGTGTCACGCCGCCCGCCGAAGATCACGGCAAAGATGGTGAAAAACGCGATTGGCAGGATGAAGCTCAGCGCTAGGGCGCCGCGATCGCGGCGCAAGGCGATCAGTCCGGTGCGCACAATGGGCAGAATCAATCGCGTAACTCCCTTCCGGTCAAGTGCAGGAATACGGATTCAAGGTTGGGCTTCCTAAGCGAGATGTCTGCCAGTTCATGTCCCGCTTTGGCCGCGGATTCAAGCAATCCCGCAATTTCAGTCGCATGCTCGATGGTGAACCGAGCCATCCCGTTTTCTTGCAGTCCTCCGTGCTCTTTCACCCAGGCCGCTACCCCGTCGTCGGCCTTCGCGAACCGCGCCAGCACCTCACTGCGGGAAGCGAAAGCATTCTGCACCAATTCATCCTTGGTTCCGAGCGCAATGATGCGCCCATGATCGATAATCGCGATGCGATCGCAGAGCCGCTCCGCTTCCTCCATGTAGTGGGTGGTGTAAATCATGGAGATCCCCTCGCCGCGCAGCTTCTCGATCATTTCAAAGATGCGATTGCGGGCTTGCGGATCGACTCCAACCGTCGGTTCGTCCATCAACATCACTTTGGGACGGTGGATCAGTCCGGCGGCCATGTTTAGCCGCCGCTTCATTCCTCCCGAAAGATTCTTAACTGGTTCATGTGCGCGGTCGGTGAGCGCGGCCCAATCGAGGCACCATGCCACCGCCGTTTTCAGGTCGGCGCGTCGAAGCCCTTGATATTGCCCAAATGCTTCCAGGTTTTCCCGGCAGGTGAGCTTGGGGTAAAGCGCCAGATCTTGCGGAACCCATCCCAGAGCCATGCGCGCCCCAGCCGAATCCGCCCGGTCGCCGAAAACCGTCACCGTACCCGCATCCGGAATAACGCGCCCCACGATGCTGCGAATCAGCGTGCTCTTGCCGGCGCCATTGGGGCCAAGCAATCCCAGGCATTCCCCGCTCTTCAGTTCAAGCGTAATGCCCTTGACCGCGGCCAACGCGCCAAAGCGTTTGACCAGTCCCTCCACGCGCAAGGGGAGCAACGAAGATGGAATCGGGACAGCCGCAGCCATTCATCCTCCGGGGCGAAGTGAATTCCCCTGTGTTCCCCCGTGCTCCCTGTGGTAAAGATTTTGGGGCTAGACTTTGCTCCAGAGTTCTTCTCGCGGATCCTCAGGGTTGAGCTTGGCCAGCTCCCGCAGCAATTCTTTAGTCTTCTCGTCGTGGGGCATAGGCACGGTAATTTTCACTTCGACGATCTCGTCCCCGCGCACACCGTCTTGAGCAGCCGAAGGCACGCCCTTTTCGCGCAGCCGCAGCTTCTGGCCCGATTGCGTCCCAGGAGGAATCTTCAGCATGCTCCGCCCATCAATGGTGGGCACTTCAATCTTCGATCCCAAAGCCGCTTCCACCGCCGTCACCGGAACCGTGATGTAGATGTCGTCGCCCTCGCGCCGGAAAAGCGGGTGCTCGCCGATGCGGATGATGACATACAGATCGCCGACCCCGCCCCCGCGCAGCCCGGCATTCCCTTTGCCCGCGATCCGAATGCGTTGCCCGTCGCGGGTTCCGGCCTTGATCCGGATCTCCAGCGGATCGGTGCGCTCGACACTGCCCTCACCATGGCAGACTGGGCAGGTTGAAATATTTTTGCCCGTCCCATGGCATCGCGGGCAAGTGACGTTGAACTTCATCCGCCCGCCCGTCTGCTCGATCGTCCCCTTGCCATGACACTGCGGACATTGCCCCGGAGCTTCGATATATCCATTGCCGTGGCAGTTTCCGCAAACATCGCGCCGCGCGATATTGAGCTTCATTACTCCGCCGCGAATCGCCGTCCAGAACGGCACATTGACCTGATACTCAAGGTCGCTGCCCGGTGCCGGGCCCTCCTCGCCCGCCTCACCGCGCCCGCCGCCAGTGAAAAGGCTGGAAAAGATATCGCGGAATCCGCCGCTCCCGCTGCTCGACGTCTTGCGCCCGCCAGCGCGCGCCCCCTCGAACAGGTCCGAAAAATCAAAGCCGCCGAAATCGACGTTTCCCTGTCCACCAGGAGGGCGCCCTCCCGGAAAGCCTCCGCCAAAGTCGCCGGAAGCCCCAGGCTGCCCACCGCCGCGTGCGTACGCCTCCGCCGTAGCCGGATCGATATTGTCGGAGTAAAACCCAATCTGGTCGTAAATCTTCCGCTTCTTGGGGTCGCTGAGAACGTCGTTGGCTTCCGAAAGAGTCTTGAACTTTTCTTCCGCCGCTTTGTCGCCAGGGTTGACGTCAGGATGATACTTGCGCGCAAGTTTGCGGAACGCCTTGCGGATGTCGTCGACGGAGGCAGACTTCTTCACGCCAAGAACAGCGTAATAGTCTTTATCTTTGGTTTGGGTGGCCATGTCTAGCTGTCAGTTCTCAGCTATCAGCTCTCAGTCTTGCGAGCCAGGTGACTTCTCGATTTTAGCTGCTACGAAAGTGTCGCACACTTTTCAAAACTGGGAACTGAGAACCGGGAACTGTGAACTGCTTCTTCAGTTCACCACTTCCTTAGCCTGCTCATCCACCGCCACGTCGAACGCTTCAAAAGGAGCCGCGTCCATCGACACGGGAATTCGCTGCACTCCGGTCCCCGTCGGCGCGTAGCAATACCAGCGTCCCTCTTCGGGGACGAAGTTCACAAAAAACATCTGTCCATTGACTTCAAATCTCAATTCGCTTTCCTCATTTCTGGCCTGCAAATAGTAACTCTCAAACTGTGATGCAAATGGGGGGCGCATAAGCGCCCCCACCGAAGTGCCACTCGCTGACAGCTGACAGCTGAAAGCTGACCGCGTTATTTCTTGTCTTCGACGTCCACGTACTCGGCGTCGATCACGCCCTCATCCTTCTTCTGGCCCGCGCCGTTCGCGCCGGAGGCCGCGTGCCCATCCGTCGGCCCTGCGCCCGGTGCCGCGCCCGGAGCAGCCTGCGTTGCCTTGTACATCTGCTCCGCCAGCTTGTGCGAAGCCGCAGTCAGCTTTTCGCGTGCCGAGTCCATCGCCGCCTTGTCGCCGCCTTCAATCGCCTTCTTGGCGTCCGCCAAAGCATTCTCCACATCCCCGCGCTCCGATCCCGAGATCTTGTCGCCATGTTCCTTCAGCATCTTCTCGATGTTGTAGACCATCGAGTCCAGCTGATTCTTGGCCTCGATCTCTTCGCGCCGGTTCTTGTCTTCGGCCGAGTGCGCGTCGGCTTCCTTAGCCATCCGCTCCACTTCTTCCTTGGACAATCCCGATGACGAAGTAATCGTGATCTTCTGGTCCTTGCCCGTGGCGTTATCTTTCGCAGTCACGTTAAGGATGCCGTTAGCGTCAATGTCAAACGTAACTTCAATCTGCGGAATGCCCCGAGGAGCCGGTGGCAATCCCGTCAAATGGAATTTGCCCAAAGTCCGGTTCTGCGCCGCCAAAGGACGCTCTCCCTGCAGCACATGCACCTCCACCGAAGTCTGACTATCCGCTGCCGTAGAAAACGTCTCCGTCTTCTTGGTAGGAATCGTAGTGTTCCGGGGAATCATAGGCGTAGCCACGCCGCCCAAAGTTTCGATCGACAAAGTCAAAGGAGTAACGTCCAGAAGCAGCAGGTCTTTGACCTCGCCCTTAAGCACGCCGCCCTGTATAGCCGCGCCGACCGCAACCACTTCATCCGGGTTCACGCCCTTGTGCCCTTCGCGCCCAAACAGTTCTTTAACGATCTGCTGAATGCGAGGCATGCGGGTCTGCCCGCCGACCAGCACCACTTCGTTGATCTTGCTGGCGTCGATGCCCGCGTCTTTCAAGCACTGCTTCGACGGCCCCACCGACCGCTGCAAAATATCTTCGATCATGGTTTCGAGCTTCGCCCGGGTCAGCTTCTTCACCAGGTGCTTAGGCCCGGAAGCATCCGCCGTAATAAACGGCAGGTTGATCTCGGTCTCCATGGTGGTCGAAAGTTCGATCTTCGCGCGTTCCGCCGCGTCCCGCAGACGCTGCAAAGCCATCTCGTTGCCCTTGCCGCGCAGGTCGAGACCTTCGTCTTTCTTGAACTCGTCAATCAGCCAATCCACCAGCCGCTGATCGATGTTGTCGCCGCCCAGATGCGTGTCGCCGTTAGTAGCTTTCACTTCGATCACGCCTTCGCCCACTTCCAGCACCGAGATGTCAAAAGTCCCGCCGCCGAAGTCGTACACCGCGATCGTCTCGTCCTTACCCTTGTCAAGCCCGTAAGCCAAAGCGGCCGCCGTAGGCTCGTTGATGATTCGCTTCACATCGAGCCCCGCGATCCGCCCCGCATCTTTCGTAGCCTGCCGCTGCGCATCATTGAAGTAAGCCGGCACAGTGATGACCGCCTCGGTGACCTTCTCACCTAGATAGTCTTCCGCCGCCTTCTTAAGCTTCTGCAAAATCATCGCCGAGATCTCAGGCGGGGTATACTTCTTCCCCTGCGCCACGATCACCACGTTGTCCCCATCACGCTCGACCTTGTAAGGGACCATCTTCAATTCTTCGCTGACCTCGTCATAGCGTCGTCCCATAAACCGCTTGATCGAGTAAACCGTGTTCTCAGGATTGGTAATAGCCTGCCGCTTAGCGACCTGCCCCACCAACCGTTCGCCGGTCTTAGTGAATCCAACGACCGAAGGAGTAGTCCGGCCACCCTCTTCGTTCGGTATAACCTTCGGCTCTCCACCCTCCATAACCGCCACGCAGGAGTTGGTGGTACCCAAGTCAATTCCAATAGTCTTGCTCATAACGTATCCTCCATGTAGATAAGTGCTTTGCAATCAATAAAATGACGATTATGCCCTTGGTCATCCTATAACCTGAGCGAATCACTGTCAAGTTTTAGATGATCGAAACCGCGAAGAAGTTGCGTCAGCATTTGCTAATGGAGGGACGGGCGCCAGCGCGAGCCTGCCCTGTTTGCCGAAGCGCCGAGCGAAGCCGAGGGGGAAGTCGAAGGGGCCAAGCCAAGCAAAGCTCGGCCCGCTTTTTGCTCTCCTTAACCCTGTCATCCTGAGCGAAGCCGGATCATCCGCCGAAGCGGATGATCCAGCGCAGTCGAAGGACCCCTACCCTATTAGGCGCCGGCCCCTGGCTCTTGATCTGGCGGGTGGCCCACATCTCCGACGCGAGTTGTCCTTGAAACGTTAGCAGAGGAAAAACCGGGGGTGCCCCACTTCTCGCGCTTTTCGAGAAGTGGGATTCCACGACCGCCTCAAGCCCGGGGTTTGTCTGACCGGTTACGAAACCACCAGGATTTTTCATCACAAACAGCCGGTGAGCGCCATCACAGCTTTTCCGCGTCCAGTGCGGCTTCTATCTCATCGTGCGAAACATTCATAAGATCGTGCATGGTGCGGTCGAACTTTTCAAATTCTTCAGACTGTTTCGCCATTTTTCATTGCCTTTCTCATTGCTAATTCCTTATCTGCCCAGTCCTTAAAATGATTGCTATAGACGCTGCCGAATCTAAGTTTATTCCTACTGCCGAGAATAAGGCCGACGGTCAATGCATCAGGATGCATCGTTCCGAACAATTCCCAAACGCGTATTTTCGCGCTAGTCCATGCGAGCATGTCAGCTGCTAAGAGTTGGACAGTGTTTTTCCTGCTTTCATAAGCAATCCCATCAGGCACAAACCATTGCTCAATGCCATCTTTCTTGGGCGGAAAGATTGGATTCGCCGAGAAAAAGTATTTAACATTTTCCTCCCGCTGCTCTTTGTCGCACAAGTCGAAGACAAATTTCAGCGGAACGCTAATATTGTTCATCTTCCTCCATTTCGCCGAATTTCCGCCACACGCTTGAATCGCGAATGTAAAATAACGTTTACCAGCGGCCTCAGGAGCAAGGACGGCTAAACCAGATTGCACAACATTCTTCTCGTAATCCTCTTTTGCAATAGCGATACCAGCGCCGTGCTGTACACATCTTTCCACTGTGCGGGCAAGGCGCTGCAATACACGTTCTCGTTTTTTGTCATCCCACTCGCGCCATGGATGATCTTTCGCAGTCGTTTTACCCTTGTTGCAGTCTCGGCACCACGCTCCTTTGCGGCAACTAGCGAATGCCGTCATGTGAAAATGCTCAAAGCCTGATTCTCTTGCGATGCGCCTCCATCGCCGCTCAAACTCCTTCCAGTTCCTGACGCTAGAGACACAATATGCAGCCACAACAATCCGAGCAAAGGTGTCCGTCCCGCTATCATCGACGTAGACCGTGTGCGGCATCCTAAGCATGGCAAATAAATACCTCTGGCCTCTGCCCGGACATATACTTGCGACGAGATGAGTAAACGAGGAATACGCCTTCATTGCGTACCCCCTTGGGACACACGATTCCCTTCGCTGTCATCGTCGGAGCCTCCACTCTCCTGAATTGTGCTCTTGTTGGCCCTATGATTCCAATGGGCGGGTGGCCCGACCTACCGCTTCCGAACTTACTCTCGAGGGTGCCCCGTCCAAGCTCCGCTTGGGCGGGCCCTCTGCGCTGAGACGGCACACAGCTCACTAGAGGACTTGCTCGACTTGCGAATCGCTCGCTATCCCCACTTCCTTCTGCTGCCCCGGATTTGGCAGCTCCGTCACAATTTGTCCGCGTATGCTGCGGCCTACGTCGCTCTCGCCGAAAACCTCGGCGCTCGATTGCTGACGCGCGATGCCCGCCTCGCCTCTGTATCCGGCCTCACCGCGCCAATCGAGTTGTTTTGATTCCAAGGGGTCAGTCCCGAGCATCTCGCGAAGGATAGAATATCCGTCCATGGAACCGCACGCGTTTGTGAAGGAAGTGTATCGGCGAATGAGTTTGCGGCACGCCGCTTCCCAGCCGCCGATCTCGTGGCCCGAGATGGAGAAGCAGTCCCAGGTGCTGCAGGCGGTACACGAACTGCGCCACCTGCTGCCGCAAAACAAGAACGCGGCCATACTGGACATCGGCTTCGGGCAAGGTTGGTTTCTGGCGGCCTGCCTGAAGCTGGGATACCGGGAACTCTCCGGCGCCGACTTCGGAATTGCGCACAAAGACTACATCCGCACCTGGAGCGAGCGACCCATTCAGCTCTACGAGATCGAAGATAATATTGGCAACTTCCTGTCGGATCGAGCCGGGCAGTACGATTTCATCCACCTGTCACATGTGATCGAGCACATACCGAAGTACTCGTTGCTGTGGGTGGTGGACGCGCTCTACCGCGCGTTGAAGCCGGGCGGTGTGTTGCTGCTGCGCACTCCCAACATGGAAGGCCCGTGCGCGAACTCCAGCCTCTACGTCACGCTCGCCCACGAGTACGGATTCTGCGGCTCAAACCTGGAGTCGCTGCTCGATATTTGCGGATTCGACGATATCCGCTTTCATCGCACGACAACCTTCCAGCCCACCCTCAAGCAAAAAGGAGGGGCCCTGTTGCGCAGCATCTTCCTGAAGGAAAGCGAAATCAAGCACCGTATGTTCGGAGTGAACACCGGCGGGATCTTCGAAGCGGAGTTGGTAATGACAGCAAGGCGAGGAACAGCGCCACCGTTCTTCGACCCAAAGTACCGGTGAAGGAAGAGATTGCCGGGTGCCTCCCCGAAGCGAAAGCCGGGTGCCCTAGCCCACCAAATAATGGGTTGTTGTAATAATTACAGCGTAAGAAGTACCCGCGTGTGGCTATTTAACCACATCCGACCCCGTGCATTATCAGAGACTTACAGCGTCACTTCCGCGCGGCCTTCCTTCTCTCCCGCATCATCACCTGCCGCAGGGCCCGGTTGATCCGCGTCTGGTAGCCCCGCCCGGCCCGTTGGAACCATGCCAGCACGTCGGCATCCAGCCGCAGCGTGACCGGCTTTTTCACCGGCCGGTACATGCCGGCCCACTCCTCAGGAAGGTACTGAGGACGCCGTTTCGACCCCGCCGACGCCTCAATTTTGGTCACTTTTCGCGACGCCCGCGCCCGCTTCGTAACTCGTTTCCGTTGTTTCATTTGAGTCCTGTTGTAAGTACACAATAATACTAACACAAATACCAGTATAACGTTCCACGTGGAACACATCTCAAGTTTGCAAAACGCCCCCCTGGCGTCCGCCCGGGGTAAGGGTTTTACCGGGAACTGGTCCTACATGCCGGGAAACTTCATCCCCGCCATGCGCCGCGCAAAGCTGGGCTTGCCCATCTGCTTGAACATTTTTTTCATCTGCGCGTACTGCCGAAGCAGGTTGTTGACTTCCTGCACGCTGGTGCCGGAGCCGCGGGCGATGCGCTTGCGGCGGCTGCCGTTGATGGCTTCGTGATGGTTACGCTCGTACCCCGTCATCGAATTGATGATCGCCTCAACCCGGTTAATCTGTTTTTCGTCAACCTTGTCGGCGGCCTTCTGCAGGCCGGAGAACGCGCCGACGCTGGGTAGCATGCCCATGAGGCTTTGCAGCGATCCCATCTTGCGAACTTGTCGCAACTGGTCGCGGAAGTCTTCGAGCGAAAAGCCATCGCCGCTGAGCACCTTGGAGGCAAGTTCGCTGGCCTTTTTCTTGTCGATCTGCGACTCGGCTTTTTCGATGAGCGAGAGGATGTCGCCCATGCCGAGAATGCGCGAGACGATGCGGTCGGGGTGGAAAGGCTCAAGCGCATCGTATTTTTCGCCGATGCCGATGAACTTGATGGGCTGCCCGGTGACCTGGCGGATGGAGATCGCCGCGCCGCCGCGAGCGTCGCCGTCCATCTTAGTAAGGATGACGCCGGTGAGCGTGAGCTTCTTATGAAATTCGTCGGCCGAGTTGACAGCGTCCTGTCCAGTCATCGAATCAGCGACGAACAAAATTTCCTGCGGATTGAGCAGGCGCTTGAGCGACTGCATCTCTTCCATGAGTTGGTCGTCGATGTGGAGACGCCCTGCAGTATCGACGATAAGCACGTCGCAGCCAGTGTTGATCGCTTCGCGGCGTGCTTCTTTGGCAAGGCGCTCGACGGTCGCGGTATTCGCTTCGCCGACCTCGCCTTCGTAGAGATTGGCCTTGATCGCCGCCGCAACCACTTTGAGTTGCTCGCGCGCCGCGGGGCGGTAGACGTCGACCGAGACGAGCAGCGGGCGGTGTCCGCCATTCTTCAGCCAGTTGGCAAGCTTGCCGGAGGTAGTGGTTTTGCCCGATCCCTGCAGTCCGGCCATGAGTACGACGGTCGGCGGCTGTGAGGCGAACTTTAATTTAGCCGTGTCTTTGCCAAGAGTCGCGACCAGTTCGTCGCGGACAATCTTGATGACCTGCTCGCCCGGCGAAAGCGCGGTCAGCACTTCCTGGCCGACAGCCTTGGCCTGGATGCGGTCGATGAGCTCTTTGACAACTTTGAAGTTGACGTCGGCTTCAAGCAGCGCCAGTCGAATCTGTTTCAGCGCCTCGGAGATGTTTTCTTCCGTGAGGACGGCTTGTCCACGAAGCGACTTGAAGGCGCGCTGGAGTTTTTCCTGGAGATTCTCGAACATAGCGTAAGCAGCTATTTTAGCAGTCGCGACGGGGAGAGTCGTTGGTCGCTAGTCGTCAGTCGTTTGCAGTTCGATCGTTCGATCTTCGTCCTGCGCAAATCCTCGACGTCATCCTGACCCTGAGCGCAGCCGAAGGGGAAGGACGTATTCAGTTTGGCGCACGTCGCCGCGCCTCTATCCGCCGAACACTTCTTTCGCGGCGACCACCGTGTTGCAGTGAATCGTGATTGTGTCTTCGACATTCAGGGCGTAGCCGCCGGCGAATGTGACCATCACGGGGATGTGCTCGGCCTTGGCGATTCGGAACACGAGAGCATCTCGCTCCTTCAATCCCTCAATCGTCAACGACAATCCGCCGAGCTGATCTTCGCGATAAGGATCGGCTCCGGCGAGGTAACAGATGAGTTCCGGCTTGAACGTGCTTAATCCCAAACTGAGCGCGTCGCCGACGCACGCCAGGTATTCGGCGTCGCCCATCCCATCGGGCAGATTCAGGTCAAGCGACGAAGGGGGCTTGAACACCGGGTAGTTGTTTTGCTGATGGAGCGAGATGGTGAAGACGTCGCGGGCCTGGGCGCTGCTCGGCCTCTCCTGCGGGGCTGGGTGCGCGATGTGGTCCGTGGAATTGAGCACAGAAGCAAGCGTCGGGGGTGGTGCATCGCTGGGGACGCGCGGGCCGGCAAAAATCACGGCCGTGCCATTGCCTTGATGGACGTCGCAGTCGACGGTCATCGCGGTGCGAATCTTGCCGTCACGCTGCATACAGCGGATGGCGACGGCCACGTCGTGAATCATGCAGAAACCTTCGCCGTGATCGGGGAACGCGTGATGGAATCCACCGCCAAGGCTGATCGCCACGCCGTCTTCGAGGGCATGATGGGCGGCCAGCACGGAACCGCCGGCGGCGAGCCAGAAGGCGCGTACCAGCCCCGGCGAGTACGGCACTTCGAGCTCTAATTCTTCCAGCGCGGTGAGCGTGCCCGTCTTCAATTTGTGGACGTACTGCGGAGTGTGCACAAGCAGCACGTCCTGGTCGGTGGCCGGACGAGGAGTGACAAAATCGGAAGGCGCGGCCATCCCGGAGGCGAGCAGCCGGTCATGTGTGCTCTTGTACTTTTCGGAGGGAAAAACATGGGAGCCGATGGGCAGGTAGTAGTCGTCGCTATAGACGAGCTTGAAGGGCAGCATTCAGCACTCAGCACTCAGCGGGTCGAGAGCTCAAAACTTCATATGATACGCGATTGCCCGGGATAACCACAGAGGCACAGAGGAACACGGGAGCTTCTTCTTCAACTGACTACCGAATGATCTCGAAACGTGTTTTTCCCCTGTGTTCCTCCATGCTTCCCGGTTAAGAATTCGATAGCTGTTAAACTTGGCCGGTTGCCTGCCAAAAAGAAATCGCCGCCGCAAACGAGTGCCACGCTTGGTCCTCTGCCCGCTTCCGCCCAGCGTCATGGGGAAGCCAAGGGGCGGATTTTCCTGATCGATACGATGTCGTTCATTTTTCGCGCCTATCACGCGATGGCGCGGCAGCGGCCGATGTCCACGAAGACGGGGGTGCCGACGGCGGCGACGTATGTTTTCGCCAACATGCTGCGGAAGCTGCGGGACGATTTTTCACCCGAGTATCTGGCGGCCGTATTCGATGTGGGCGCGCCGACGATCCGCAATCAGCAGGCGGAAGCGATCACCACAATCCGCAAGTTTGACATCAAGACGCAGACGTTCAAAGAATCGGAGTACGGCGGCTACAAGGCCAACCGCGCCGAGATGCCGGGCGACCTGGTGCAGCAGATTCCGTACATTCGGCGGGCGCTGGAGGCGTATCGCATTCCAATTTTGCAGCTCGAAGGTTACGAAGCCGACGATGTGATCGGAACGCTGGCACGGAAAGCGGCTGCGGAATCCTTTCCGGTGTTTGTGGTGTCGAGCGACAAAGACATGCTGCAACTGGTGAACGATAAGGTGCAAGTGCTGAATCCGCCGAAGGACAACCTGATTTGCGATGCGGCAAAGGTTGAGGAGATTCTCGGAGTGCCCCCGTCGAAGGTGGTGGATGTAATGGCGCTGCGCGGCGACGCGGTGGACAACATTCCGGGGGCGCCGGGAATCGGCGACAAGGGGTCGGTGGAACTGATTCAGCGCTTTGGAAGCGTGGAGCAGGCGCTGGAACATGCGGCTGAGGTGGAGAAGAAGACGTATCGGGAATCGCTGCAGAACAATCGCGACAATATTCTTTACAGCAAGCAGCTGGTGACGATTGATACCAACGCGGCGGTCGAACTGGATGTTGCGGCGATGAAAGCGGACGAACCGGACGTTGAATCTTTGCGGGCGCTGTTTGCCGAACTGGAATTTACTTCCTTGCTGAAAGAACTGCTTCCCGTAGTTGAAGTGAAAGAGGGCGACTACCGCGAGATCAAGTCGAAGGCTGAATTCGAGGAATATTTGAGAGGTGTGGGCGAGAGCGCACCGCTCGCGCTGGCAATTCCGACAGGGGACACTGATGGCATTTATAACGACGGCATTTACGCTGACGGCAGCACAGAAGAAGCCGAGCCTCAGCCGGCGCAGTCGGGGTTTCTCGCTTTGCAGCCGGCGGATGCGGAGGATCGGGGTGCCGGAGGTGCAGAGCGCATTGCTGTGTCGAATGCGCCAGGGGCGGGGGCGATGGTCGTGCTGGAAGACCGGGCTCTCGCCGAACTGGTAAAGAACGTGCTCGAGGATGCCGCTCTGCCGAAGACGGTTCACGATCTCAAGTCTGCACTCCACCATTTTGGCGAGCATTTTCCCGAGCATGGCATTGCGCTGGCCGGAGTGAAACATGATCCGATGCTGTATTCCTACCTGCTCGATCCAACCTATTCGTCACATTCGTTGCCGGAGGTTGCGCTGCGGAGATTCAATCTGAAGCTGAGCGGCAACCTGGCGGAAGCGGCGGATGTAACGGGCAGGCTGGCGAGCGCGCTTCGAAAAGAAGTTGACGACCAGGGGCTGACCTCGGTGTACGAGGAGATCGATGCGCCGCTGGTGCCTGTGCTGGCGCGCATGGAGAACGCCGGAGTGAAGATTGATCTGGCGGCGCTGGGGCAGATGTCGGTGAAGTTGCAGCGCGAGGCGGAAGCCAAGGCGCGAGATATTTATGAGCGTTGCGGATTGGAGTTCAACATCAATTCGCCGAAGCAACTGGGCGATGTGCTGTTTAACAAGCTAGCCCTGCCGATGCCGGTGAAATACGGCAGAGGGAAAAAGATTTCGACGGCGGTGGATGTGTTGGAAGGACTGGCTGCGGATCACGAAGTTCCGCGGCTGGTGCTGGAGTACCGGCAACTGACGAAGTTGAAGTCGACTTATGTGGATGCATTGCCGGCGCTGATTCGCAGCCAGAGCGGCCGCGTGCATACGACTTTTGGGCAGACCGGGACGGCGACGGGGAGGCTCTCTTCGGCGAATCCGAACCTACAGAATATTCCGATTCGCACGGAACTTGGGCGAGAGATTCGGGCGGCCTTCATAGCCGAACCGGGGCACGTTCTGCTGGCCGCGGATTATTCGCAGATCGAACTGCGTCTGCTGGCACATTTTTCGAAAGACAAGTTGCTGGTCGAGGCGTTTCGGCGCGGGGATGATATTCACACGCTGACCGCATCGCAGGTGTTTGGCGTGCCGCCGCTGATGGTTACGCCGGACCACCGGCGGCAGGCGAAGGTGGTGAACTTCGGGATTGTCTATGGGCTGTCGGCATTCGGGTTGTCACAACAGTTGGGCATTGAGCCGGGTGAGGCCAGGAAATTTATCGATGCCTATTTCGAAAAATATGCCGGCGTCCGCTCGTTCATCGATGCGACGCTTGAGCAGACGCGGCGCGATCAGAGAGTGAAGACGCTGTTCGGGCGCATTCGGCCGATCCCCGATATCAACAGCAAGAACGCGACCCAGCGCGGGTTTGCGGAGCGCACGGCGGTGAATACTCCGCTGCAGGGAACGGCCGCCGACCTGATCAAGCTGGCGATGATTCGGATTGATGAGGAAATCCGGAAGCGCGGTCTGAAGTCGCGGATGACTTTGCAGGTGCACGATGAACTTGTGTTCGAAGTGCCGGAGCGCGAAGTGGAGGCAATGAAGCCGCTGGTGCGGGAGCACATGGAGGAAGCGCATGCGCTTGCGGTTCCGTTGCTGGTAGAAATCGGAGTCGGGCCAAACTGGCGGGACATGGAGTAGGGAGAACCGAGACAATAAATAATGAGGGCCGAAGCTGAGGAAAAGTATTCCAGTGTTTCCGATATACTCGAAGAAACGTCGTTGCAAGCGCCGCATTCGTCATTAGTTCCAGCCGGTTGATTCCAGCCGCGTGAATAGGATCTTCGATCCTGCGGAGAGGCAGTCTGATGAGCGCAGCTACATCGATGGCGTTAGAAAAAACGCCGCGGCGCGTTTTTCCCCGGTACCCGATCAATGTACCCCTGGATTTGATCGCATTGCGATCTGGGGTTCCCGAAAATTTACCTGGGCGCTGCACCGACCTCAGCGAAGCCGGTGTGGGCGCCGTTGTGGCGGGAGAACTGGCTGCCGGCCAACATGTGGCAGTCGAACTGCGGCTTCCGAACGTGGGCGTGCCGGTTCGAGCGCGGGCGCTGGTTCGTTATCAGTCACGGCTCCATTGCGGTTTTGAGTTTATTGGGTTGACGGTGGAGCAGCGGGAGATGATCCGGTATTGGGTCTACCGCTCCGCTGCACAGCCGGTAGGTTTCCAAGAAGAAAAGAAAGCTGCAACTGCAAAGACGGAAGCGCCCATGGTCGGCGCGGAACCGGCTGCGAAGCCAAGGCGCAGAATTCGCATTGGGCGGCGTGGATTTTATGTGCTGGTCGCTTCCATTCTAGCTCTGGCTGGTCTGGGGTGGTGGCAATGGCAGAGATCCTGGAGCGAACTGGAAAAGCGGGCGCCGGCTGGGGAGTCGGGGCTGCGAGTCTCTCCGGAAACTATCGAAAGGCAGGTCGTAACGAAGGCAGCCGGAGACGGCGCGAACGGCCGGGCGGTCAGCAAATTTGAGCCATCCCTATCCAGCGGCAAGGCGATTGAGGCCGGAACCACGATTGCGATCGAGCTGAATTGACGGGGCGCTACTCGAATTTTTCAGCCTGCTGGAAGGGCACACCACGCTGGTCTTTTGCAGAGACGATCGCTGAGACGCCCGGTTCGCCGTCGAGCTGCCAGTCATCGAGTTTCCAATCAATGTTCAGCGCAGGATCATTCCACGCCACCGTGCGCTCGTGCTCGGGCGCATAAA
Source organism: uncultured Acidobacteriaceae bacterium (assembly GCA_963779995.1). Taxonomy (GTDB): domain Bacteria; phylum Acidobacteriota; class Terriglobia; order Terriglobales; family Acidobacteriaceae; genus Acidiflorens. Next base: position 46,428 of record CAVZZY010000017.1, read on the forward strand.
AATCAGTCGTCTTATAGAGGACGTGGGCGGTCTGGGACACGACCCGGAAGCCATGAGCAAATCCGCGCGGAATCCATAAAATATGTTTGTTCTCGCCGGAGAGTTTGAAGGATTCCCACTTTCCGAAGGTGGGCGAGCTGCGGCGGAGGTCGAGCGCCACATCAAGAATCTCGCCCGTGATGGCGCGCACGAGTTTTCCCTGGGGCTGGCGAATCTGGTAGTGCAAGCCGCGGATGACATTTCTCTCGGAATAGGAATGATTGTCCTGTACGAATGGCTCAGGAATGCCGAGCTCCGTAAACGTGCGCTGGTTGTAGCTTTCCAGAAAAAAGCCGCGGTCGTCGCCAAACACACGCGGTTCGAGGAGCAGAAGTCCGGGGAGGCTAGTGGCGATTTTTTTCATCGGAAAGTTTCATCAATCAGAAGACGCGTTCCCGCAGCAATTGCAGCAGGTAGGCGCCGTATCCATTGTTGCGCATCGGCTGTGCCAGCTTTTCCAGTTGTGCGGCGGTGATGTAGCCGGAGCGATAGGCGATTTCCTCGGGGCAGGCGACCATGAGGCCCTGGCGCCTTTGCAGAGTTTGAATAAATAAAGAGGCTTCCATCAAGGCTTCGTGCGTGCCCGTGTCGAGCCAGGCCGTGCCGCGCCCCATCACGCAGACGTTGAGCTGATTGCGCTCGAGATAGACGCGGTTGACGTCGGTGATTTCAAGTTCGCCGCGCTTCGATGGCTTGAGGCTCGCGGCAATTCCGACGACCTGCCGATCGTAAAAATAAAGTCCGGTGACCGCGTAACGCGATTTCGGCTGCTTCGGTTTCTCTTCAATGCTGAGCGCCTTTGGCGTCTTTCCCTGCGGATCGAACTCGACCACGCCATAACGCTCGGGGTCATTGACTGGGTAGGCAAAAACGCGAGCGCCTTTGCGCTGGAGAGTGGCGGCGCGCAATTCTTTGACGAGATCGTGCCCGTAGAAGATGTTGTCGCCGAGCACGAGCGCGCAACCGCTGGAGCCAATGAATTCTTTGCCGATCAGAAATGCCTGGGCAATGCCTTCGGGCTTTGGTTGCAGCGCGTACTGGAAATGGACGCCGTAGCGGGAGCCATCGCCGAGCAAGTGCTGAAAGCGGGGCAGATCCTCGGGCGTAGAGATGAGGAGGATTTCGCGTATGCCGGCCAGCATCAGCGTGGAGAGCGGGTAGTACACCAGCGGTTTGTCGTACACCGGCAGCAGGCTCTTCGGAAGCACGTGGGTGACGGGATAGAGGCGAGTGCCCGATCCGCCTGCGAGAATGATGCCTTTGTAGTTTGGTTGCGCGGTCTTGTTCATTGTCGAGTTTCAGGCTCAGCGTTCGGTGGCGTAATGTTTCGCCATCCATTGACGATAGCTGCCGCTGGTGACATCGCGGACCCAGTCTTCGTGTTCAAGATACCAGCGGACGGTTTTGTGGATGCCGCTGGCAAACGTCTCCTGCGGCTGCCAGTTCAGTTCGCGCTCGATTTTACGCGTGTCCATGGCGTAGCGGCGGTCGTGGCCGGGGCGGTCTTTGACGAACGTGATGAGCTTGCGGTGTGGAACAACAGGGTCTTTTGGACGCATCTCTTCGAGCAGTTGGCAAATGGTTCTTACAATGTCCAGGTTCTTTTTTTCGCTTCGCCCGCCGATATTGTAGGTTTCGCCAACGCGGCCGCGGGCGAGCACGGTGCGAATGGCGCGGCAGTGATCCTCGACGTAGAGCCAGTCGCGAACGTTCTCGCCGTCACCATACACGGGGAGTGGCTTGCCGGCGCACGCATTCAGGATCATGAGCGGGATCAGTTTTTCGGGGAACTGGTGAGGTCCGTAGTTGTTGGAGCAGTTGGTGGTCAGAACGGGAAGGCCATAAGTGTGGTAATAGGCGCGGACCAGATGATCGGACGCCGCCTTGGACGCCGAGTACGGACTGTTGGGCGCGTAGGGAGTGGTCTCGCTGAAGGCCGGGTCGTTGGGGCCGAGCGACCCGTACACTTCATCGGTGGAGACGTGCAGAAAACGGAACGATGCGCGATCGGTTTCCGGAAGCGCCGACCAGTAGGCTCGCGCTTCTTCGAGCAGGTTGAATGTGCCGTTGACGTTGGTGCGGACGAAATCGTCGGGGCCGTGGATGGAGCGATCGACGTGGCTCTCGGCGGCGAAATGAACGATGGCGCGGGGTTGTTTACGCCGCAGCAGGTCGAGCAAAAACTCGCGATCGACAATGTCGCCCTGCTCGAAGCGATAGCGCGGATGGGCTTCGACAGCGCGCAGGTTGTTGAGATTGCCTGCGTAGGTCAGCTTGTCGAGATTCAGGATGCGGGCCGGTTCAGAGGCAATCCATTGAAGTATAAAGTTCGAGCCAATGAAGCCCGCGCCACCAGTGACGAGAATCAGATCTTCCATGCTAAGTATGCCGCGTCGCGCAAAAGCGCCGCGTTCCGATTCTAATCATTATCACAGCCGGACGGGAAATTGTTGTCCAGATCGGGGGCCCGATATTCCAGATCAGGCGGATGCGGTCGGGCTGGGGTTGGTGTCCAGGACTTGACCGAGCGGCGCGATCGGGGCCGCTGAAGGGCGGATCTGGATCTCCGCGCTCGGCAGATGCTCGCTCGGGCCCCAGCCCAATACCTTGTAATAGGCTTTTTCGATAGAGCGGGCGATTGCGGGCCAGAGAAACTGGCTCTGGACCCGTTCGCGCCCCCGAGCGGCAGACTCACGGCGAAGTTCGGGGTTGTGCACGAGCAAGTCGAGCATACGCTCAAGATCTGCCTGGTCGCCGCGGCGGAAGGTGAAACCGGCGCCGTCGACCACTTCATTATTTTCCGGAATATCGCTGGTCAGCACGCAGACACCGGCCGCCATGGCATCGAGCAGCGCCAGCGACAGGCCCTCAATTTCAGACGGAAGCACGAACAGCGCGGCATTGGAGAGAAGCTCTTCGAGATTACTGCCTGAGACCCAGGGAAGGAACCGGATCCGATCGGATTCGTGGCGGCGCAAGCTTTGGGCGTAGGAATCGGAGTGACTCGGTCGTCCGCTCGATCCTCCGCTCGATCCTCCGGCGAGCACCAGTTTCATTTCCGTGTTCAGGTTTTCGAAAGCATTGATCAGGAGATGGCAGTTTTTTTCCGGCGAAAACCTGCCTAGGAAAAGGACGTAGTTGTCCGCGAGGAGATCCCACTCGATCAGTTGCCTGGGGAGGCGCCGGGGCGCCAGCGTGGCTCCGTTCGGGATGTAGATGGTATCTCGGTTGTATTGTTGGCGGTAGTGCCGCTGCAGGGTGTGCGAGACCACCATGGTGGCATCGGGCGAGAAAACGGCAGCCGCTTCTCCCCAGCGCAGTATGCGCGACGCGATCCGGCCCCACTTGCCGCGCTGCCAGTCGAGACCCTGCACGGTGACGACGGTCTTCTTGCCGGCAAGCCGGGGGAGAAAAGAAAACAACGCCGGTCCCAGGCAATGGTAATGGACGACGTCGTAGTCCGACGTCATGGCATGCGCCGTGCTCAACAGAGTGTGGACCACAGTTTCCAGATGCTTGGAGCGGATGGTCGGCAAGCGCACGACGCGCATGCCGTTGTGCGTGGCCGTTGGATTTGGAATGGGAGGAGTGAAATAGCTGCGGCAATACACGGTGACTTCGTGCCCCAGGCGGGCCAGTTCGTGGCCAGCCTGTTCGTAGTAGGATTCAACGCCGCTGTACTTGGAGACCAGGCCGCGACCCCCAATGAAGGCGACGCGGACGCTGCGGCGCGGGCAAGGGGGCTTCGGTGCGGCGGGGAAGGACAGAAGCTTCTTCGCAGAGGTGAGCCGCGAGTAGAGTCCGAGCAGCTTCTCCATGTGTTGGTCGGGGTCGTGGTTAGCTTGCACGCGAGTGCGAGCGGCAGCGCCCATCTTCTGGATCAGTTCGGGGCGGTCAAACAGAAATGCAATGGAGTGCGCGAGCTGTTCGCGGTCCCCGTCGGGATAAAGGAGGCCGGTGACGCCATGTTGAACGAGTTCGCGGCGCGAACCCAGATCGGAGGCGATGACGGGCCTTCCCCAGGCATAGGATTCCAGAATGGATTTCCCCAAGGTCTCGTAGGCGTGGGACGGAAACACGGAGAAGCTGCAACCGGCAATGAGTTTCTGGAGTTTCTCGCCTTGGACCATGCCCGCGAACAGGACTTGGTTCAAGTTCAATTCTCGTGCCAAAGACTCGAGCCGGGGGCGGTCGGGACCGTCTCCCGCGATCACGACAGGAATGTGTGGCAGCCGTGCCATGGCGCGCAAGAGCTCATACACGCCTTTCTCAGGGGAGAGCCGGCCGAAGTAGAGCAGGTATCCTTCGTCGATGGTGATGTCTTCTTTGCCGGGCAGAGCCTGGAAGTGGGGCAGTACTTCGATGCGTTGCGCCGGGAAACCGCCGGCGATCAATTTGGTGCGCACGAATTCGCTCGGAGCCAGGAACAGGTCCACGCAGCGTTCGTAAGTTCGCAACCATTTGTGCAGGTATGCTTCGGCGGCAAGAACCACCGCGCTGGACCACGGGCCGTCGTAGCAACCCTTGGTAATGACATTGTGGAAAGCGCCATTCTTGCATTGTTCTTCGCAGGCGCGGCCATGGGCCACAAAATTGTAGGTTGGACACAAAATCTTGAAATCGTTGAGGTGGTAGAGCACGGGAATCCCCTGGCGCTTCAGTTCCCAAAGAATCGAGGGCGACAGATGGTGGTAGATTCCTCGAATATGCGCCACATCGGGTGAAAAATCAGCCAGGCAAGTGCGCATGGCACGCCGGGCCAATGGTGAATAGATGGCGTGGGCCGCCATCTTAACCTTCTTCCGGAAACTGGCGTTTGCATCCTTGAAGTCAAGATACGGAATGCGATAACTGCGACCTGAGAAAGTGGGAGTACGGCCGTGGTCCATGCTGAACAGAGCGGTTTCGTGGCCGCGCGCATCCATCTGTTTGATGAGGTCGAAGAGGTAGGCTTCAGTGCCGCTAAACGGATAGTCGTACTTGTTGCAATACAGGATGCGCATAGTGGCCCTCCGATTGGGGAATGCGGGCCAGGAATTGCTCCGCGAAAGCGCGTAGATTTCGCTGGCGATTATAGGAAGCGGCGATGCTGGCCGCGGCCGCGCGCTGGATGTCGGCCAGAGAAGCTTGGTGGCCCTGAATCCAACTGACGGCGCTGACGAAATCAGGCAAGGAGCCAGGTTGGTAAAGAAATCCAGTGCGCTGGTGCTTGACCAGTTCGGGAATCCCGGTGATGGCAGGAGCCAGCACAAGTTTTTCGTGAGCCATGGCCTCCATCAAGACCACCGGGATGCCTTCGCTCTTGCTGGTCATGACGACCAAGTCGGCGTAGCGGTAATAGCCTTGAAGTTCGGGGCGAGGCACGTGGCCGATCAGGTGAACACGCCCCTGGAGCCCCAGGGCCGCAATCTGGCTTTCGAGAGCCGGGCCTTCCGGACCCTCGCCCACGATCCAGCAGATAAAGTCGAGACTTTGGTCGCGAAGCGCGGCGCAGGCCTGGATAAGAAAGCGATAATCCTTCACTCGATGCAGGCGTCCGACGGCGAGGAGGCAAAAGCGCCGCCGTTGCGCTTCGACTTCCGCCTTGGCTGCGGGGGCGGGTGTGGGCCAGGGGGGCACGCTATCGACCCCAAGGCGTTGCACGATGATTTTCTCTGCGGGCGTGGAAGGATAGTTGCGGAGAATATACTGGCGGTTGAATTCGGAGACCGTTACACAGAACTGGCAAGCACGGAGCTTGGCCGGGAGCAGATCGGCGCGCTGCAGCAGATCGGAGCCGTGCAGGGTGAAGCTGAAGCCGATCCCGAGCAGACGGGCAGCGGCTAGGGCCATCCATGAGGCGAAGTATCCGTGATGTGCGTGGATGTGTTCGACATCGAGTGGGGCGAGTTGTTCTGCCAGCGCGGAACCCATCAGCGTGTGGCCCAGCGCACGAATGCGGCGGACCGGGGAAGCTCCGCGATCCCAAAGCAAGGGCTTCAACAACTGCCAGAGGTTGTGACGATCGGAGGCGAGCCGGCGCGCCGCCCGCACCCGTTCATCGTCGGAGAGCGGCTGAAAAAAGCGCGTCTCTTTCCAGAAAGCGCGTTCCCCCAAGCTGAGATTATTCGGCGAAACGCGTTTGCCGCTGCAGCAGATCACGCGCGCCCCGCGCCGGCGCAGTTCCGTGATTTCATCGGTCACGTAGGGTTCGAGTGGGGAAGGAAACTCGTTGGCGATATAGGCGATGGTGGTCATGCCAGGGACTCTTCGGACGCGCAGAGCATCCCGGCTACGGTGAACACGAGTCCAATGACGAACTGGTACGCCATGTCGACGAAGAAGGCGTTGAAGAGATAAACGCTCAGCAAGATAGGCCAGACCTTGCGCAGGGCAGCGACGGGGCCGGACTCACCAGGCGAACCGTGCCAGGCAAGGCGGAAGAGGTTGAAAAAAAGAATGCCGTACAGGGCTAAGCCCGGCACACCGAACTCAACCAGCAAGGCGAGGTAAGTGTTGTGCACGTAGAACGTGCGGAGGTGGTAGCCCTCCATGCGGCGAGCAAGCTCAGCGTACATACTTCCGGCAGGCCACCCGGTGAACGGCCGATCCTGAAACATCGCCCAGCCGGCGTCATACACGGCCAGGCGCGCTGCCACCGGACCGCGTTCTCCAGTGCGGTCCCAAAGCGTAGCCTTGAGCGAATGGTCGCTGAGGCTGATCGACAGGCCAACCAGAAAGCCAAAAACCGCTAACAAGATACAAGCCGCTTGCAGACGGCGTTCGATCAGGCGGAATCCGAGGACGATGGTGGAGACGGCGAACGAGATCCAAACAGCGCGCGTCATAGTGGCGAGCACGGCCAAAGGCAGAACCAGCCACAGCAGCCCGACGACGGTTTTGCGCTTTTGCGAGAGCGCAATGACAAGAATCCCCAGAATATTCAACGAAACGCCGTTGGCCACCGCCTGGAGAAAAGGGCCACGAGCGCGGTCCGGATGAAAACCAAGGCTTTCGTCAAGAATGAAACGCGGAAAGATGAGCGAGCGGGCGTCTGCGAAGAAGGCAATAGCAATGAACACGAGGTAGGCGAGCGCCAGGATGACGAAGATTTCGAAGTGTTTACGTTGGGATGCGGCCCAGAAGACCAGCGCGGCTATGTGAAACAGCGCAAAGGGGACGATGTACTTGCTGGCAATGATGCTCCAGATTTGTGGGTCGAACGGCTCCCGAAGCGCGCGCAACGCGGCGAGCGCCATGAGACCGAGCATAGGCACGCTGAGTCCGGCAAAGAATGGGATCTTGTCGCGCAGCGCCATCGTGCGCAGCGCAACAAAGAAGACAAGAACTCCGAAGGCGATTCGGTCGGCGTAATAGGAAAAAAGGTCTGGTGGCCGGAACAGGAAAACGGTCATCGCGGCTATGTAAAGGATGGAGGGAAACGCCAATCCCAGATGAAGGGGGCGAAGCAGCAGAACGGCAACTCGCCAAAGCGAGTTGTCATCATTGTCCCGGGTTGGGGCTAGGGCGCTGCTGGTCGTGGTTAGTGTGCCCATGGCGAGAGTCAGACTCCTTCCGGCGCGAACAGCACGCGGACCGTGCCGGCGAGGATGCGCAGGTCCAGGCACAGACTCCAGTTCTCGATGTAAGTGAGATCAAGGTGCATGTTGAGCTCGAACGACGGACAGCCGCGGGCCATAATCTGCCACAGACCCGTGATGCCCGGTTTCACGTCAAGTCGTCGGAAGTGGTGGAGTTCGTAATGGTTGACCTCGTCGACGGGATGAGGCCGCGGTCCAACCAGGCTCATTTCCCCGCGCAGCACGTTCCAGAGCTGCGGGAGTTCGTCGAGGCTGTAGCGGCGGATGATACGGCCGATGGGGGTGATTCTGGGGTCGTTTTCAATCTTGAAAATCGGGCCTTGCCTCTGGTTGCGGTCGCGCAAGTCCCCCTTGAGGTGTTCGGCGTTAGTTACCATGGAGCGAAACTTGTAGCAGCGGAAGCGGCGGCCTTTGGCGCCGGTGCGTTCCGCGGTGTAGACGACCGGACCGGGCGAGTCCAGCCTTATGAGCAGGGCCACGATCGCCATTAGCGGACTGACCAGCACCAGACCGAACGCCGCACCAGCGACGTCGAGCAAACGCTTCAGAAACAAACCACCGCTCGGTATGGGCTCGCGATGAAGGGTGACAACCGGCACGTCGCCGATGTGATCGACCCCTGCGTCGGGCCAGGGACCCGGAGGCAGTTCGGGGACGGCGCGAATGTCCAGGTGGTTGCGGAAAGCGACCTCGGCCGCCTCTCGCGCCTGGGCGGGCTGATGGGGAAGAGCGAGGATGACCTCATCGATGAATTCGGCGCGCGCGAGCCAGTCTAGATCTGCGATTCGCCCCAATACCGCCGGGGAAAGAGGCAGTTCGTCATCCACGAAGCCGCAGACGCTGGCGCGGTGGAGAGGATCATTACGCAGTCCCTGGGCGACGGAGCGAGCGACCGGCCCCCCTCCGATTATGAGGACCTTGCGCAGCTCCGCTCCGCCGTGACTCCGCCTCCATATGAACTGCCGCAGCCAGCGCCACAACACGAGGCTGGTCAGGCTGCTTGCAAATATCGTGAAGGCGGCGAGAGGACGCATTTCGTCCCATGCCGCGATGAAGACCAGGGCGATCGCGAATAGAGTCGACCGCGCCAGAATCGGGGCGACCGTAGCGGGGGGAGAATCCCCCGTGCACCTGTAGAGTCCCTCCGAGAAGGCGAAGAGCGTTACCAAAACCGCAAAATAGGCAGACAAGCCCAAGGGAGGCCCCATGCGGGAGAGAGCAGCGATGCCGCGCCACACACCGCCCCAAGAACGATCAAATCGGCCGCCACCAACTGAAAAAGCATGAATCGATCGCCGGTGGGTTGGGGCAGGAGTTGTTGCATTGGCGTTCGCGCCGGCGTCCGTCGCGTGCTGATTTCGTCGATCGCGTCAATGGGACGTGGGGGGGCGGCTTCGGCGGTTGGCGCGGAGGTCCGCGGCGGGACTCTGGGATGCGGCATCGCAGGCGTCCCAGGAATCATGCGGGCGTACTGCGAAGGGCAATCTTTGGGCTCGTTGTCCCACGATCGATTTGTGGTCAGGTCGCCCATGATTTCACAGATTCCGGTACAGGCCCTGCGGCACGGGAAAACGGCGTTGCAGCGAGGACGGTCCCGAGCAGAGGAACTCGCGCCTTGCTCAGCTGATCCTTGATTTGAGCGGCGACGAGACGCCTCGTTTTGTTGGCGGTAAGCACGAGCACCAGGCCGTCGCAGGCCTGGCCAATGCTCGCCGTGAGCCAGGAGACCGGAGCACACCACAGAATGGAAAAGTCGAACTCCGTTGTGATTTCGCGGAGCCGCGATAGGTTCTGGTCCGTGATCCGGTGCCCGCTGGCGTCCGGCAGCCAGCTCTGGCGGGGAACCATCCACAGCCGTGGTGCGATCGGCCAGGCAGCCTCCCCACGGGTGGGGGGCGGAATCTGCAGCTGAGTTTGCAGAGGGACCGAGTCCGAGTGGGCGTCGATCAGTCCAACGTCGTACCGGTCTTCTTCCGCCAGAGCTCCGGCGACCTCTAGCAGGCTGCGGAAAAATGGACTCCGCGACTTAGATTCTCTCCAGTCTTAGTGATTTTGTGATTCGGGAAGGGTTCTGGCTGCATCCGCTGGTGCCCCGCGGATTTATTTTCGGGCCTGCGAGCACAGTGCGACCTCGGCTTACGTCGCTTGAATCGCCAGATTCCTCATACGGACTAAGTTGTAGGCCGCGGCCGCGAAGGTGAAGACCCATCCCACCTTGAAGATTCCACGATGCCGAACTTTCCGCAACAGCGCGATCGTCTTCAGCCATCCGAAGCACTCTTCGATACGCTTCCTCTTCCTCTGACTGATGGCATATCCAGGGTGCTGCGTCGTGCGAGCATCAATCGCACTTCCACCGGGTCGCTCCAGATTTTGAGCCACGTGCGGCGTGACCTTGAGGTTGCGGCATTCGGCCACGAAATCTGCCGTGTCATAGGCCTTGTCGCCGCCCACGGTTACTTGTTTCGTGCCCGGAATCTGTTCCAGCATCACCAGCGCGGCATCGCGCTCCGCCGTTCCGTTGGCCTCGAACACCTGGCTGTTCACGATCAGTCCGTGGCGGTTCTCCACCAGCAGATTCCCGTTGTAACTCAGCTTCGCTTCTTTGCCCTTGCCTTTGCGTGCCATCTTCGCATCCGGGTCCGTCTTCGATTGATGCGTCTCGTTGGACCGCTTCTCCCCGTGGAAGTCCACTGTCGCATTGCCAGGATCGTCCGGCGGGACGGTGTTCTTCGCATCCTTGCGCTGATAACTCTTCACACTCGCCCACGCTTCCAGTAGCGTTCCATCCACCGTGAAGTGTTCGTCCGAGAGCAGACTCCGCTCGCGTGCCTGCTGGAGCACAGCTTGGAAGAAGGCTTCGGCAATGTCCCCATCGAGCAACCGCTCGCGGTTCTTGGTGAATACGGTCACATCCCAAATGGCGTCGTCCATGTTCAAGCCCACGAACCAACGGAACAGCAGGTTATAGTCGAGCTGTTCCATCAACAGCCGCTCGCTGCGCACCGAGTACAGCGCTTGCAGCAGGAGCGCTCGCAACAACTTCTCCGGCGCGATCGACGGCCGCCCGGTTTTCGCATACAGCTTGTGGAATCGTGGTTGCAGTTCTCTTAATGCCTCATCGGTCATGACACGAAGAGGACGCAAGGGGTGGTCTTGGGGCACTCGCTGCTCTGGGCTTACGTAGCTAAACACGTCCAACTGTTGCTCGTCTTTTCCGCGCATGCCTTCTTCTTATCAGGTTGTGCTGTGGAAACAAGAGAGTTTCGTGGTACTGCGTCCGCTTCACATCGAGTTTTTCCGCAACCTGCTAGGCATAGTTTCGCAATCGCAGTCGATGCTTCGACCGGGACAAGTCCGACGTGGCGCACCGGCCTCGAGCCAGGCCGGAAGAAAAGCTGCTGAACCAGCGCATGGATCTGCTCATCGTGAACCGATGCCGCCGGAGAAACTGCTTCGCGCTGGACTTGCTCGCGAATCGGAGTCGTGCGCCGCTGTTCAGCGGCAGCGGGTATTTCGATAAGAAGCTCACGGAAAGTGTTCACTGGACCACCACCTGGGGGCCGCCGATGCGAGAAGTGAAAGGACGCAGAACCGCGGGCTCAGACGCGGGCAGCCAAGCCAGCACCGGCACTTCCAGTAGGCCCTGAGCTTCTTCGGGGGTTCGAATCGTTGGGTCAAAATATTCGGACGTAAAGGCTATGCCGACGCTGAACACCATAGCCAGTCCGAAGGCGAGCAGGAAATAAAGGAGCAAGGAGTGCACGGCCAGGGCCGGGGCTACGGGCGCTTCCACGATGGCCACATTAAGGATGCGACGCTCGTCGAGCGCGTCGCCGATGCGGGCTTCCTCGCGCTTGTGAAGGTAGAGCAGGTAGTTGTCTTCGTCGGCCTTGGCGGCGCGCATCAGATCCTGTTGGTCCATCGAGTCGGATTGCATCTGCTGGGCAAACGTGCGCAGGGACGCAACCTGAACGGCAGCGTCGGATTGCCGTGCCCGCAAGCCGTCCCACTGCACCTGGTCCTTCTCCATTTCCATGCGGGCCCACTCGTAGTTAGGATCCTTGTCGGTGGTTTCGTCGCGTACCGGGGTGAGCGCTTCGGCGGCAATCGAAGCTTGAGTTTCCGCGATCTGCTGTTCGACTTCCTGCACCAGCCGGTAAGACGGTTCAAAGCGGGTGAGAAGCTCGGTGCGCTTGAGTTGGAGCTCCAGCAGGTGCGTTTTCATCTTTTCGAGAGCCTCCGGATTATCGGCCCAGCGCTTGAGAGTGACCGACCGGGAGGGAAACGACTTGAGCTGTTCGCCGAGCGACGCAATCCGGTGCTCGGTCTCGACACGATCCTGGTCGACCTGGCGGTACGCCGCATCGGCTTCGCCTAACTTCTGCAGCGCGATATCGCGTTCCATCGCTGCCGAAACCACGCCCCGAGCGCGAGTAAAGTGCACCAGTTCGGCTTCGGACTGACGCAGTTTCTTTTCGGATTCCGCGGTTTGCTGGTCGAAAAACTGGATCTCCCCCGAGGGCCGCTGGAGATTCATGTGCCTCCGGACATAGAGGGTAGAAAACGCTGAGAGGATGCGGGCGGCGCGTTCCGGATCGGTATCCTTGTAGCTGACCTGGATAAGGTTCGACTTTTTCAGGGCTTCGACATCCAAACGGCGGGACAGCTTGCGAACGGCATGTTCGATCTCGGCGGGGCGCTCGAAGTCCGGTGTGCCCGCTGGAACAAGTTCCGCCATTTTTACAACTTGCTTCAGGAGATCTTCATCGCTTAGGAGTTCGACTTCGGAATTGAGTTCTTCTTCCGTAATGTCGGGACGGGTGAAATCCATGGCGCTGGCGGGCTGGGAAGAGACTATGGGGTCAAAGCGGCCCCGGCGCAGCAGAACCTTGAAGTGCGATTCATATCGCGCCGAGAGGGCCACGAAGAGCATCGTCGCCAGCAGTACGAACCCAAAAGAAGCAGCCGTGAGTCGGGGACGCCGGAACAGCGTGGCCGCAAGTTCGCGGGGTGTTGGGGAAAGAGTGGTGCGCGAGCGTCTGATCAATTCCGCGGACATGGGTCGTACAGCGAGCGATCAGTTCCGGCGAGAATAATGGGAACCCGCCAGACTTGGGAGACGAAAGTGAACGCTGCCACTCCTTTCTGCTAGAACTGCAATGGGTTCATGTACCAGCTCAAGGCGTTGGTCGGAATGTACTTGTGAATCTTTGAAACCCGGCTCTGCGGCACAAAGATAAAGTCGCCGGGCTGAAGGTGGAGATCTTCGCGAAGATCGCGAGCATTCAGCATCTTCTTCAAATCAATCACGTGGGATTCGGCGACGTTGGCAGAAATCCGGCGAAACACAACGACCTGCGAATGACGAGCTTGCTGCGTGAATCCGCCGGCAATGGCCACGGCTTCGTTTATGGTCAGATCCCCGCGCAACTCATACTTGCCTGGCCGTGCCACTTCGCCCGAAGCGAGGAAGTAAGGCTTGTCAAAATCCTTTAAGGTCACGGTGACCTCCGGCTGATGGAGAAAGCCGCGGTAGGCATAGGCAACGGCCTGCTGCATTTGGGGGACCGTGAGCCCTTCCGCTAAGAGAGTGCCCGCACCTTTCAGCGCCACGAATCCATCGGGCTGCACGGTCAAAGTCTGATTAAAGTCAGGGGAAAAAGTGAAATTTACGTCTACGGTGTCAGATTTCGTAAGCCGATAAAGCGGGTGGCGTTCCCCTCCGAATGCAGGATCTCCCTTGCCACCCGCTTTTCCGGGTTGTGTGATCGCACCGTTGGTGGAGACGCTCGTGTCGGACCGGTACTGGCTCTGCGAGCTCTCCGCCGCCGCGATCTTGCCGGTTGGCGGAGCAGATAACCCAGGGGCCGAACCAGGCGACGACGCAGTCTCCTGAGCGGAGGTGACCACGGCTAGCTGCAGGATGAGCATGCCCGCAACTCCCAAGACGACTTGTTTGGCAAATACATTCATCTCCGGACTCTCACCGTTGCTCAGAACGGCGAACTCAAGCAGCTCGGACGTTTGAGCTGTTGGCCAGAAGGTATCGTTTGGTCCAAAGCACAACAAGACTTGGAAAGTACTGTCCACCGCGGTACAGGGCACGTTCCAGCCATCGAAAAGGTGATGAAATCAGCGGTTGGGCCGTCAGGGCTAGATCTGCAGCCCCGGACGCACGCCCGGCGGAAGAGCAGGGCGGCGAATGTTGTGCACCAGAGTGGCCCTGCGAAAGTAGGCTTGAGGCGCGGAATTCATCACCAACAGGGTGTGACGAGGCCTACATCCGGTCCGTGCGCCTTGGGGCATGATGGGAGTGTGAATACCATGCGCTCCGCGAAGCTGGCCACGGGAACCCCGACGGTCGAAACCGAAATAGTGCAAGTCCTGGTGGCTGATTCCGGTCTAATTCAGTCTCAACTCTTGACGCGAGCTCTGAAAAGCCGGCGGGACTTTGAAGTTTCCGCTGCTGCTCTGGAGACGTCTGCTCTCCAGAACTTCCTGCAATCGAATCACGCGGACGTGGTCCTGGTTGCGGGCAACCACCAGCCGGATTTGAGCCTGCTGCGCTGGTTGCGCGTCTCGTATCCAAACATCGCCCCCATTCTGCTGGCCGAGAACGATGACCGCGAACTGGTGGTGAATGCCTTGCGGGCGGGTGCGAAGGGCATTTTTCTTTTTACCCAAACTCCCTTTCCGATGCTCTGCAAGTGCATCCATTGCGTTGCCCAGGGACAGGTTTGGATCAACAGCCAGCAGATGAATTACGTGCTGGACGCTTTGTCGGAGGTGCCGACGCTGCGTGTGGTCAACTCAACGGGGAGGTCTTTGTTGACGCCTCGCGAGGAGCAGGTCGTTGCGCTCGTAGCCGACGGCTTGACCAACCGCGGGGTCGCGTCCGAACTGGGGCTGAGCGAACACACGATCAAGAAATATCTGCTGCGCATCTTCGATAAGGTGGGGATTTCAAGCCGGGTGGAACTGGTCCTTTACGCTATGTCGCACGGCGAGAATCGGGCGGCGGAATGGATGCCGAGCAACGCCTGAGCACAGAGGGAGACGCCGACGGATACAATGGCAATATGCAGAAGGGCGAGGAGATCGCTGGGTGACGAGTTCCCAGTCCAGAGTTGCGCGCCGGTGGACCGTGATCGCATCAGGTCTGCTCATTCTGGCGCTGGCGCTGGTCGTGATCTACACGGGGCCGAATGCGTTTTACAGTCCCGTCGCTTTGGTCGTGGTGGCGGCCATCGGGCTGGCCGCGCTGCTGCTTCAGGTTCGGTTTCGGCAGGATCTTCCGAATATTCATTCGCCTCTCTGGCTTAACGTCCTCGGCATTCTCTGTGCCACGGTCACGCTGTTCGCGGATTACCTCCGGTTGACGCGCCGTACGCTGGATCTGGTGGCGTTTGCCGCCGTGGTCTGCTTCGGCATCAGCGGATCGCTTATCCTGCACGCACTGCGGCGGGGCCGGGTGCGAACGCCGCAACCGACCGAAACCGAGTAGAGACGAATCGAGAAGAAGACAAAGTAGCGGGTTTTCAATCTTGTCCGCGGAGTTCCCATTTACAATGCCGCTATGCGCGCCACCTTGTTCGGTGCATCCGGACTGCTTGGCCAGGAACTGGTTCATGAGTTGAGCGGTAACGAGTTGAGCGGTAACGAACGGAGCGGTGAGCAGTTGACCGCGCTGTCTGCCGAAGACGCCGACCTGCGCGACCACGCGCGCGTTCGCGACGTGATTCGCGATTCCCGTCCCGACTGGATTCTCCTCTCCGCTGCCTACACCGACGTCGATGGCTGCGAGTCAAACCGCGATTTGGCCTTTGCGGTGAATTGCGAGGGCGCGGTCAATGTGGCCGAGGCTGCCCGCGAAGCCGGATCGCGACTCATGTTCCTGAGCACGGACTACGTCTTTGATGGCAGCAAGGGATCGCCATACGAAACCGGCGACCCCAGAAATCCGACCAGCGTTTATGGCGAGAGTAAAGCCCGGGCCGAGGAACGGCTTCTCGAGATACTGCCCGAGGTCTGCATCGCCCGGACTTCGTGGCTGTTTGGGCACGGTGGCAAGTGTTTTCCGGCGACGATTCTGAAGCTGGCGTCCACTCGTCCTGAAATTTCCGTGGTGAACGATCAGCGTGGCAGCCCAACTTTCACGCGCGATCTCGCATCCGCTCTCGCCGAACTGTGCCGCGCCTCCGCCCGCGGGATTGTGCACGTCACCAATTCCGGCGACTGCACGTGGTACGAGTTTGCTAACGCAATCGTGCGCGCGTCCGGCCTGCCGACCGCAATCAAACCCGTGACCACAGCCGAATTTCCGCGTCCGGCGCGGCGGCCGGCTTACTCCGTTCTGTCGCCGGATAGCTTGCACGCTTACCACATCCGCATGCCGGAATGGCAGGATGCGTTGCGGCGCTATCTGGGGAGCGCTCCTGCCGCTTCCCGCTGAAAATCTCCTCACTAGGTTGCGAAAATTCGAAAGGGGCGTACAATTGGCCCGTTTTTCCAGAAAGAAAATCCGTGCTATCTGTGTGACCGAGGAGGTCAACTATGAGAAGAATCGGAGGGGCGGTGCTCGCCCTGGTTGTTTTGCTGACTGCTGGAATATCCGGGATCGCTCTCGGCCAGGAAATGTCCGCAGGTAAAATGCCACCCAAAGTACTAACGATCTTCCGGGAGTATACGAAGCCGGGGAAGGCGGGTACGGTACATGAAAAGACCGAGAGCTTGTTTGTTCAGGCCATGAAGCAAGCGAATTGGCCAACCCACTATCTGGCTGTGGAATCTCTTTCGGGTAAGTCGCGTGCCCTGTTCCTCACCGGCTACGATTCGTTTGCCGCGTGGGAAAAGGATACCCTCGCAACTCAAGAGGATAAAGCGCTGATGGCTGCCCTTGAACACGCCTCTGCCGTCGACGGTGAACTTTTGAGCGAGACCGACAGCACCGCGTTGGTATTCCGCGAGGAATACAGCCTGCGTCCCGAGGTGGACATCGCTCACATGCGCTATTTCGAAATCTCGCGCTACCAGGTTAAGCACGGACATGACAAGGATTGGGACGAAATCGTGAAGCTGGTAACCGCCGCGTACAAGAAGATTCCCGACGCTCACTGGGCGACTTATTCGGCGGTCTATGGATTTCCTGAAACGACCTACATCATCTTCAACCCGATGAAGTCGGCGGCGGAGATTGACAAGAACTTCGCGGCGGGCAAAGGTTTTGAAGAGGCGATGGGCGAAGAAGGCATGAAAAAACTCGCCGAGTTGTCGGCGGCGGCGATTGAGTCGAGCCAGACGAACCTGTTCGCGTTTAATCCGCGCATGAGCTACCCGGCGGACGAGTGGGTTAAGGCAGATCCCGAGTTCTGGAAACCAAAAGCCGCTGCGGCTCCCGCCGCTGGCAAGAAACCAGCGGAGAAGCCGGCTGATAACCATTAGCACCTGAGTTCTAAAAGCACTGAACCCGCCCTTCGGTCGCCGCAGGGCGGGTTTTCTTTGACGACGCATATCCGACCGCACTGTCCAGTCGCCGCTGCCGTGGTTTATTCTTACCTCTCTTCGGGGACCAACTGTGAATAAGCGACTCTTGTGGATTCTGCTCGCCTTGCTCTGTGTGCTGCCCTCTCTTTTCGCGTTTTCTGCCCAGCAGTATGACCCTACTATGTACCAGGAACTCCGCTGGCGCATGATCGGCCCGTTTCGCGGCGGACGCACGGTGGCGATTTCCGGCGTTCCGGGCCAGCCGAATATTTTCTACATGGCGCCGAACAACGGCGGAGTTTGGAAAACGACGGACTTCGGCAAAACCTGGAATCCGATTTTCGATGGTCAACCAACTGGTTCGATTGGAGCTCTGGCAGTCGCGCCGTCGAATCCGAACACGATTTATGTCGGAAGTGGCGAAGGCTTGCGCCGGCCGGATCTTTCCGTAGGCAACGGTATCTACAAATCGACCGACGCGGGCCGCACTTGGCAGCATCTGGGACAACGTGATGGCGCTCTGCGCGACGCGCAGCAGATTGGATCGATCCTGGTCGATCCCAAGGATGCGAACCGCGTTTTCGTCGCCGCCCTCGGGCATCCTTATGGTCCGAATGCCGAGCGTGGCGTTTTCCGCTCGCTCGACGGCGGCCAGACCTGGCAAAAGGTTCTCTATAAAGATGAAAACGTCGGCGCGATTGACCTCGTGTTCGATCCGCGAAACTCCCACGTAATCTTCGCCGACATGTGGGCCTCGCGCCGTCCGCCGTGGACGACCGATGGCAGCTATGGCGGCCCGGGGAGCGGTCTCTACAAATCAACCGACGGCGGCGACCACTGGCGGCAAATCACGAAAGGATTGCCAAGCGAGGCCGACAAGCTGGGCCGCATCGGCCTCGGTGTTTCGCAAAGCGATCCCGGTCGCATGTACGCCTTGGTAGACGCGGGGAAGAAGAGCGGCGTTTATCGTTCCGACGATGCCGGCGAAAGCTGGCAACTCGTGAACACCGAGGAACGCATCTCGGGACGCGGCGACGACTTCGCCTGCGTCCGCGTCGATCCGCGAAATAAAGATGTGATCTATGTGGCGAACACTTCGACCTACCGCTCCACCGACGCCGGCAAGAACTTCACGGCCGTCAAGGGCGCCCCCGGCGGCGACGACTACCACACTATCTGGATCAATCCCGAAAATCCCGACATTATCGCCCTCGCCGTGGACCAGGGCGCGACCATCAGCGTGAATGGCGGCGAGACCTGGAGTTCCTGGTACAACCAGCCCACGGCGCAGTTCTATCACGTTATCACCGACAACCAGTTTCACTACTGGGTGTATGGCGGCCAACAGGAAAGCGGGTCGATCGGCACCGCCAGCCGCAGCGGCTTTGGCGAAATTACTTTTCGCGACTGGACCACGGTGGGAGTCGAAGAGTATGGCTACGTCGCGCCTGATCCGCTGCATCCGAATCTGATTTACGGCGGCAAGGCTACGGTGTTCGACCGCAATACTGGACAGACGCGCGACGTTTCGCCGGTGGTGCTGCGCACCGGGAAGTATCGCTTCAATCGCACCGCGCCATTGATTTTCTCGGCGGCGGACCCGCACGTACTGTATCTCGGATCAAACGTGCTCTTTGCCACGCGCGACGGTGGCAACAGTTGGCAGATCATCAGCCCCGACCTGACGCGCGATCTAACGAACCGCGCTCTAACGAACGAAGATCCGGGCTCTCCCGCGACTCTCGGGCCGTTTATCGCGGCCGATGCGGAGCAGGGCAAGCATCGCGGCGTGATCTATTCGATTGCGCCTTCGCCGAAAGATGCAACCCTGATCTGGGCCGGAACCGACGATGGCCTGATTCACGTGACGCGCGATGGCGGCAAGAACTGGCAGAACGTGACACCTCCCGAACTGACGCCCTGGAGCAAGCTGGCGCAGATGGATGCTTCACATTTCGATACCCCAACGGCCTACGCTGCGGTGAACCGTTTCCGGCTCGATGACCTGCATCCTTATATCTATCGCACGCACGACGGCGGGAAGTCGTGGCAGAAGATTGTAAGCGGCCTGCCCGACGACGAGCCCGTCAACACCGTCCGCGAAGATCCCGAGCGCAAGGGACTGCTCTTTGCCGGCACCGAACGCTCCGTGTATGTTTCGTGGGACGACGGCGACCATTGGCAATCGCTGCAGATGAACTTGCCGTCGACGTCGATCCGCGATCTGGTAATTCATCACGACGATGTTGTCGTCGGAACCCATGGGCGGTCGTTTTGGATCTTGGATAACATCACGGCGCTGCGGCAGTTTAGTCCGGAGGTTGCGGAAGCTCCGGCGCATCTTTACGCGCCGCAGCTGACTTATCGCGTGCGCCGCAACAACAACACCGACACGCCTCTGCCTCCGGAAGAACCTGCCGGACAAAATCCTCCGGATGGCGCGATGATCGATTACTGGCTGAAGGGCGCGCCCTCCGGCGCGGTCACGCTGGAAATTGTCGATGCCTCATCGGGAAAAGTCGTGCGCCGATTTTCCAGCGCCGACAAGCCCGAGCCGGTAAATCCCAAGCAATTCAACGTTCCCATGTACTGGGTGCGGCCCGCGCGAACGCTCTCCGCTGGGGCTGGCATGCATCGTTTTGTCTGGGACTTGACTTATCCCGCACCTGACGTGTTGACGCGCGACTACCCGATGTCCGCGATCTTCCACGACACGCCGCTCTATCCCCTGGGAGCGACTGTGCTGCCCGGACAGTACACCGTGATTCTTACCGTGAATGCGAAACCGTACGCGCAGCCGCTGAATATTCGCATGGATCCGCGGGTGAAGACTGCGCCTGATGATCTGCGGCGGCAATTCGAACTTGACCGAAAAATTGCCGAGGCGCTTCATCGCGACTACGAAGCCGTACAACAAGTGCGCAGCCTGCGATTCCAGTTGAAGGCGCTCACGGCCAAAATCCTTACCACAGGGAGCACAGAGAAACACAGGGTAAGTCGTGGGCTGGATGTGATTCAAAAGACGGCTGCCGCATTGGACGCGAAAGCCGCAGCTATCGAGGGCGAAGAAGGCGACTACCGTGCGAGCTACTTGAGCACTCCCGAAGGCCGCAGCCTGGCTCGGCTGAATGGCGGTCTCAACGCGCTCGTCACTGCTCTCGATACCGCTGACGCCGCGCCCACGACACAGCAAGCCGCAATGTTCGGAGAACTGGAGAAGGCGCTGGAAGAGCAGTTGTTGGCGTGGGGCCAACTCAAGTCGAAAGACATTCCAGCGCTGAACGAACAACTGAAGAAGGCGGGACTGGCGCTGATCGATCTGCAAAAGCCCGTTCCGGGCGCGGCCGATGCGGCGCAGATCACTTCGCAGGACCGGGACAGAGACGAGGAATAGTCGCAAAATCAAAGGCAACACCAAAAGGCAGCGGACAGGAGTGTCCGCTCTACACATTTGCCTTCTGATTTTGACTGCGGAATCCTCACTTGTGCAATCCCTCGGCGATACTGCGGGCTTCGGCTTCGGCTTCGTGAGTCGCCGCGCGAATCGCCGCCAGTTTCGCCAGGTGTTCCCGCTCCGCGCGTACCAACATCCGCAGGCCGTCGCGCACGACCTCGCTGGCGTTTTCGTAACGTCCACTCTCAAGCTGGTAGGCTACGAAGCTGTCGAGTCCGTCGGTCAAATTGACATTTCGGGTAGGCATGGGGTCAGACCTCTCTTCTATTCTGTGGGGCGATCTCACAAATTGCACGGTTGGCAAAGATTGCCAGTGGGGTACCCCCCCTCCCCCCGGTCTGATTGGAATCATGGGGTTAGGGGGAAATTCCATGCAAAATCTTTGACTTTAAAGGACTTATAGTCAAAATATTCCGGAATAAGGACTTACGGTTGTCAAAGAGCGCTGAAAATGGCTTTGGGGCAGCTTGGAGGGCCGTTTTGATTCACGGCACACCTCTTCACTGCCCCATTCAGTCCTATTGTCGCGGATGGCGGGTTGGACGTCTGTGATGGCGCTCACTGGGCGTTTGTGATGAAAAAAGGGTAGGGGTCAGATCGCGGAAGTGAAGACGCTCGCGGCATCCCACGTCTCGAAAAGCGCGAGACGTGGGGCACCCGCCCTTGACAGAGCCTTCACTCTTATCGAGGGGCACCCTCTGTGTAGTTGTGCCAGCAGGAGGCTGGGCCACCCGCCTGATCGAGCAGGGTCAATGAGCGTAATCGCGAT
>CAVZZY010000018.1:0-748353 GCA_963779995.1 uncultured Acidobacteriaceae bacterium
AGTCAGTTGCTCTGCCAATTGAGCTACGCGCCCACTGCGAACGGCTAGGTGAGGAGAAGCTGCGATTATACCATCCGCTTTGCGCCGTCCCGTGCGCGACTCTGATTTCAATCCCTACCGCGGCAGCGGGCCGGGCATGCTGGCGAGCGCGTATCCCATGACTGCCATGGCCGCGGCGTTCTCGCGCAGATCCTGCGGATCGACTTTGTCGAGCGTATCGGCGGCGCTGTGGTGATAGTCGAAATATTTGCGGTCGTCCTGGATGATGCCTATGCCGGGCACGCCAGCTTCCACCAGTGGATCAATGTCGGACCCGGGACTGTGTTCCGTGGAGCGGAAAACAGTCGAGCCGACGGGGCGCAGGATATCGCGCAGCGGCTCCAAGGCGGCAAGGGCGGCGGGCGGCATCTTCATATAGAAGCCGAGGGGGTGGCCGGCTCCGGAGTCGCTCTCGATGGCGGCGACGTGGTTCGGAAATTCCGCGGCGTGAGTTTTGGCATAGGCCTCGTGTCCGCCGCCTCCATTTTCCTCGTCCATCCAGGCGATGACGCGCAGCGTGCGGCGCGGTCGGATATGCAGGCGCTGCAGCACTTCGGCCGTGGACATGGAGATGACAACCCCCGCGCCGTCATCAATGGCGCCGCGCCCGAGGTCCCACGAATCGAGATGACCAGAGACAACCACGATCTGCTCGGGATGCTCGCTGCCCTTCAGGTCGGCGACAACGTTGTACCCGGTGGCGTCAGGCAGGCTTTGCGGAGTCAGCGTGAGGTGCATGCGAATGCGGCCCTGGCCGGCGAGGTGTTCAATCAGATCGGCATCTTCGGCGGCGAGAGCCGCGGCGGGAATTCCGGCGGGAACGCTGTAACCCGTGTGCGGCAGGCGATAGTCGGCGCCTCCGACGGAACGAACCAGGGAAGCGGCGGCGCCAAGTTCAGCCGCCGCCTTGGCGCCGTGTCCGCGATAGCCAACGGCCTCGCCGTAAGCCTCGAATGCCATGCCGGCGAGCGCTTTGCGCTCGTCGAAGGGGACGTTGAACAGGACAATTTTGCCGGCAACTTTTTGTCGGCCCAGAGCGCTGAGTTCGTCGAAGTTGTGCACCACCACGACCTCCGCCGTGATGCCTTCGGCCGGAGTCGCGGAGCTGCCGCTGATGGTGGTGAGGACAATTCGCTGCGTTGTCTCCGGCACCTGTCCGGGATATTCGACCAGCTGCGCCTTTTCCTCGCCGCGAATCCAGTGCGACACTTGCGCGGGCTCCAAGTGAACCTCCAGGCCAAGCTTGCGCATCTCGGCGGCGACGTATTCGGCCGCGGCCTGCGCTTGCGGCGATCCGGCCGGACGGGGACCGATGTTCTCGGTCAAGTGCGCCAGTTGATGCCAGGCGTAGTCGCTGGTGAGAGCTGCGTCGCGCACGGCTTGCAACTGATCGCGCAGCTCTTTGGAAAATGCGGCTGCGGGCGCAGCGCCCTGCGCTTTGGGCAGCGTCGTCTGCGACCACGCGCCCAAGCTGGCGGAGAGTAGGAGAACGAACAGCGGAGTCAGGGTTTTCAGTTTGAGCTTCTTCTTGGCCGAAGTTCTCATGCTCAATGCCTTCCTCTTTCGCGCCGCTTCATGGCTGGGAAACCGCGAGTGTACAGTAGCGCGAGCAACAAAAAAAGCGTGGCGGTTCCGTTTGGGCCGGTTTTGAAAGGGCACGGCTTCATCCGCTGAGGGACTGCACCACTACCAAAAAAAAGCGGCCCCTTTTCGGGGCCACCCTTTTCAAAGAGGCAAAGTGGCGGGAATCAGAGGAAACTAATTTGACGCCGTTCGGGGGATGTGAACGGACAGAGTGGCATGTCGAGACGATCGAGTGTGAAGTTGTTCCAACGGTGCGGCCTCTTCAGTAGACTGGAAATGAGCATTTGCCGAACCAAAATGGCAACCGGGGCACCAGGCGCGTCCCATTTCGGCAACCTATTCAAAATCAATACCTTAGCTTGAATCGCCTAGGCCCACGCCTGCGTTGGGATCACCGACCAATGTGATGCCAGATGCATAAAGCTGCACTTTGGCAGAAGTTAAGGTAGGAGCTCGCAGTAGAGACGGGGCTTGCCCCGTCTATGACCCCGGAGACGCGGCAATCCGCGTCTCCACATAGCCTATTCTCCAAAAGCAAAACCCCCTCGAAAGGGGGCTTGGCACAAAGCGCAGAGCTTCTAGCTGTCGCCGGCCACGGTACGCACTTTTCCGGGCAGGAAGTGGTAGGGCGGCCAGGGACCGGTCACAAACAGCTTGCAATCCTTGAATTGCTTGGCGGCCGTGCTGTACCGGTTCTGATACTTTTCGATCGACTTGGTGTCGATGAGATGAGCGATATCCAGCAACATTCCATCGGCACTGACTTTCTTGCAGCTGACTTCTTCCTCGATCGGGTTGAAGAGCTTGTGCACCTGGACGGAAAGGGCTCGCGCCTTGGTCTGCCGCTCCCGCTCACGGGACGCCTTCTCGCGCAGCTTGCTAAGGTACTCGCGCCCGACCGTATCCGGCAGGACAATCTCCTCCGTGGCGCCGCGAAGAGAACCGTCGCGGACCACCAGCTTGATGCGCATCTCCGACTTGCCACGAAGCCGGGCCACGCTCTCACAAAAAGTGCGCCGGTTGGCGCGGACCGCCTGGCGGATGGCATCCTCGGTGTCGAAAATCGTTCCGAAGCGGAAGGGCAAGACCGTGGCCGTTCGGAAGCTCTGGCTTACCACGCGGGCGTGTTCAAGGACCGACTTTTCGTCGAGTTTGGAGGAAGCGCGGTCAAATTCACTGACGATCACCGCGAATTCCCCGCTGGGGTAGCTCATGACGGGAGCGGAGTTCACACCTTGTATTCCATCCAGCACGAAGGGACGACGGGCGCGAACACCGTTCAAAAGGGGCTGGTGTTCCGTGAGGCAGTACGCGTACCACGACATGCATTCTCTCCGAATTGCACCGGGGCTTGGGCACCCCTTTAGATTTTTTTCAAAAGCTAGGGCTGCGTTTTCTACCTGGAAGTTTTGGTTTTGTTGGGACAGATGAACGCGGAATGCTGCGTCCAACCTTTCATACTACGTCGGGTCCGTGCTATTTGCAACCTTTCTTACGACAACTGCATCGCCGGCCTGTCTCAATTTGCTACGAAACCGATTTGGTGGGGCTACCAGGGCGGTTGCAGCAATCCACCCTTTACCTCCTGTAGCGCTGGGTCAATTGAGAATTGGCCGGTCCGGGTCCATGAGTTCTATAAAGAGATGTCAAGAAAAGAGTTCTTCCCGACCGGAGGCCGAGAAGATTTTTGTCTCGAGAACCCGACCGACCACCACCAGAGAGAATCACCGGAGATGGAAACGCCTCTTACCAGAGACGCTCAAGCGGCTTGCCGATGCAATTGTTTGGCGTCGAAACTTGCTCCTTTCTTCCCAATGGTTAAAGTGATCGCGGCAATCTTTCGTGCCAGGGTGAGACGGGCCATCGTCGGGCCGCATCCCTTTTTCAACAAGAGCCACATAGAAATCGTGCAGTATACAAGCAATAGGGACCGGACGTTCTCGTTGCGCACAACTACCCGGAGAGAGAGAGGTCGTCATGCCTAAAGACGTATCAACGTTGCGTCTGTACGTAATGAGATTCGTTTACCTGCTTAACTTCGTGCTGCTCGGATTGGACGTATGGCCGGAGGTTCTTAGGCACCAAGGAGCATGGGACCCAGTGAAAGGCGTTGCCTTCAGCTTTTGGGCTGCATTGTCGGTTTTGTCGGGGTTGGGGCTTCGATATCCGCTGAAGATGGTTCCTTTGCTTCTCCTGCAACTGGTCTACAAGACGGTATGGTTAGTAGCAGTTGCGCTCCCGATGTGGCCTGCCGTCCGGTCAACAGACCTCACCCGTGCGATGGTCATCGGCGTTGTTGTGGATGTTCTTGGTATTCCTTGGTCCTACATTCTGGCAAGCTACGTGAAGGAGCGTGGAGATAGATGGAGAGGCCAGGCCGGGGCGACTGGGGCGCACCTATGAAAGCCGCACCTGCGCTCATCTAGGCCACCGTTCGCGCCGAGACTCAAGCGCATAACTGTTGTCGAAACTCCAGGCGGAGGTAGTCGCCATCGAGTTTGTGCTCCTGCGCCTGGAGAAGAATCTTCTTGGCCTCGTCGGGGGGTTGAAAGCGAGAAAGTCGGAGGCGAGGTTGGTGCAGGCGACTACCACGTTGGGATCGATGCGCAAACCATCCTGGGCGCGGGCGACGGCCTTGTCGTATGGGGCGGAGCTTCCGGCGAGGTCGCCGAGATTGTTGACGGGGACGGCGGCGTTGGGATAACTCTTGGACCAGAGTTCGTAAACCTGGGTGGCCTCTTCGAGGTCGCCGGTGACGTTGGTGTAGTACATGGAGAGATGCGGATTGCGGCAGCGCTCATGGACCCATTTCCGGAGTTTGCCAGCGGACTAGTGAATTTCGGGCAGCGACGATCTGGATCAGGTCACGCGGAGATGGGCCGGCGGCGGATTTCCGCTCCAGGAGGCTGCGGAAAGAGTCGTCGGGGCGCGCATGAAGCACACCTCAGGCGCTAACCAATTTAGGGGACTTATCGGCACGACTGAAGTCGTGCCCTTCCCAAAACCTGCTCGAAGCAGGGTTTTTCTGCAGCCTGCTAGAGTCTGGGCGTGGGGAAGCCGTGGGTTGCCTCTCAACTTGCAATGGCTGGGGCGGGAATCAAGAAGCTATCGGATTGGGTGGGGAAAAAAGCGGGAAAGTTTCGAGAGTGTGGCGAACTAATGCATAAGTAGTAGCCTATCGAACAAGTCCATGTGGGGACTTGTAAAGAACTCACGAAAGGTTTATATTATTCTCGCGCCGCGACCTGACCCTCCCCCCCCCAGACCAGGCGCAATCCCAGGAGGATCTAAAAAATGAAAAAGCTCGGATTGGTGTTGTTTCCGATACTGGTCGTCACGCTGATGCTGGGGGGCAATGCCTTCGCTCAAGACAACAGCGTGTTTTTCACAACCTACTATTCCAACGCGAATACAGGTGGTGCGCCGGATGCAACCGTGCGTATCGTCAACGACGGCAATACAGACGGTAACCTATACGCGGACATCTACGTGCTCGATGACAGCCAAGAGCTACAAGAGTGCTGCGGCTGTCTCGTATCGAAAGATGGCTTGCTTTCAGAATCCGTGGACAGCAACCTCACAGCCAACTCCCTGACCGGGAAGGTGAACACCCGTGGCGTCATCAAGATCTTTTCGGACGCCAATTGGCAGGGTTGGGATGCTGGCAGCGCCGTCAGCTCGAAGGCCGGACTGCGGGTATCGGCGACGCACGTACAGTCACTGGGCGAAGGCTACGCCCTAACCGAAACCAATGGCAACGACGCGAACCTCGGGTCGGTGGAAAAAGCTCTGCTGCCTGAAGAGTGCGGATTCATAGTAGGCACAGAAGGAGAAGGCGGCTTGGGTAGCGGCAGAGGCACATGCTCCTGCACGCCGGAAGACAGCGACTTTTAGTTGAAAGCAATGGCTTCCGACTTGAAGGGCGGTTGAGGCCGCACGATGGCTGAAGTAGCTTCGTAAGGGGCGGTTCGGCCGGGTCAAATCCAAACATCCGGGACAGTGCCGTTGCGGCACTTCCTCCAGAAGCGGCCGGGAATTTTTCCCGGCCGTTTTTGCTTTAGTTCGATGGAAGAGTTTGGCACGAGTAAACTGGTGCCCTTCCCATCCTATTTTTTGTGTACTTTAGGCCGAATCCGGCGAGCCTCTGCCGGTTCCCCCCTTCCGCCCAGCACGATTGTAAGCCCCGGCAGCACGGATGATATTTTTCAGGGCGCGCTCATTGATTCTGTCGCCCTCGTAGAGATCAATCGCTCGCCATCGATTGCCTTCAAGGCCGGCGTTAAAGAGCTTGTCCGGATCGGGAAGGCTTGCGCCCTGAGAAAAGGTCAGTTTTACCTTATCTTTGTGAGCGTTGCCTACACAGATGAGTCCATCGTGAGACCAACACGGAGAGCCCATCCATTTCCATTCCTCGATGATCTTGGGGTCAGCCTCATGAATAATTTTGCGAAGATTGGCGAGCATTTTGCCGCGCCAATCCGTAAGGTCTGCGATTTGCTTGTCAATAAGTTCGGATGGTTTCATGGACGTTGCACATTATCATCTTAATAATTAGACCTATGACATTTTATCTTTTTCTTTTCGCAAGGCGCAGTGGGGCAGGTCTATGGAGGCGGCAGCGCTCCAGTTACGACTCCCGGAAGCGAAGATAGCTGGGAGTCGTGATGGGGATAGGAAGTCAACATCCCCGCCCTGTGTCTGCAAAGAACGCAGACGGGGAACCCTCTGGAAATGAAATGAAGGGAGAGATGGGCCAGCCCGCCTTCACCATCCCACGCGTAAATTGCAAGGTTCTGCAAGACGTGCTTACGCTTGCTGCGTGGATAAGGGTCTATCAGGCACGGCAACGGTAATGGCCGCCCCGTCGCGCTAATAGCACTTGGCATCGCTAGTGCAAATGCAGCTTTGGCTGCGGGCGAATTTCTCCGCTATGAGTTCAGACCTCCTTCCCAACTGCCACCTTGGAAAGACTCACAAGTCCTCACACTTGCCATGTTGTTCCTTCTTGCTCCAATCGGTATGATTGTCGGCTTTTTGCACTAGCGCGCGGAGCGCCAAAATGGTTGATATGCATTGTCGAGATAGCGTCTATTCCGCTGCTCGTAGTTGGGTTTTTTGCCAGTGCCGCAGTTTGAACCGAGATAACTGTCGATAAATCTCGTCTCTAACAATGTCGGCAGTGTCAAGCACTTTAAAGCATACTAGTCCATGCACTTCGAAAAGCGCGCCATTTCGCTCTAGTTGAAGGTTCTGCCATGCCAACCAAGGCTCGCTCGTAATCGGTTTCAGGTCAGGCGCTCAGTCCGACCCATGCGTCTCTTCGGTCACACCTTCGATCATGATTACTACTTCGAACTCCCCAGTGATGGGGAGCGGGATACCCAATCAATTACTCGGTGTTCGACATCACACCATCGCGATTTCCGGGCTCTCCCGCGTGCGAACCGATTTTTTTCAACTGCTCGTAATTCCATCCCTTGCGCCACATCCAGTACATGCGAACCGCCAGTCTCCGTGCCATGGCGACCTTGGCGATCTTCCGCCCTCGCCGCAGCGCCAGGTGGAAGTACTTGTTGCGCCATTCCTGATCGCTGCGTACCGTAACTTGCGCCGCTTCCACCAGCAAGAAGCGCAACAGAGAGTTACCCTGTTTCGTGATGTGTCCCAACCGTCGCCGATTCCCACTCGACTCTTCTAACGGCACCAGCCCCAGATAGCTCGCGATTTGCTTGCCACACTGGAACCGCTCCGCTCTCCCGATGATCAGCACGAAGGCCAATGCTGTCAGTGCGCCCACTCCGGGGTGCGTCTGCAAGCGCCGCGCCTCAGGACACTTCTCCACTTCCCCCTCGATGGCTTGCGTCAGTTCGGCAATCGTGGGCGTCAGTCGGTCCAGCAACTCCAGCAGATCGCGCCGTCGCCGGCTTGCCCATGGCGCTAATGCAAACGACTCCAGTTGCTCCCGTCCGGCATCTCGCCAGAGCCGTTTCTTGCAGCGCAGTCCTTCGTTGAGCGCCACCGCCTGCAGCTGGTTCATGATCCGCGTGCGCGCCTGCACCATCCGGTGCCGGTGCCACAGCAGTTGCCGCAGATCGCGATTCTCCCAACTCGGCACCCAGATCCGCGGAAAACGATTTTCGATCAGTAGTTGCAGAATCAGCCGTGCATCCTGGCGATCCGTCTTCTGCTTGCGTACTCGCTTGCTTCGGATCTCGGCGGCATCGCCGACGTTGAGTTCGAATCGCAGTTCTGACAGCAGTCTTTCAAACCAGCGTGCGTGCCCGCTGGCTTCCATTCCGACCCGTACCTTCTTGCTCGTCAGAGCACGGTAGAACTTCTCCGCCTCTTCGCGATGCGCTAGCCGCTTTTCCTGAAACTCTCCGGTGTCGGTATCCACCGAAGCTATTTGCTGAAACTCGGGGTGGAAATCTACTCCTATAATGATCATTGTTCGGCTCCTTTCTCCCGAGCCTGTTGGTTGGCTTAGCACCACCAACTTTACTCGAGCGTGGGAGCCGACATTGTTATGGAATCAATTACACCAACAACACTCTGGCTCGGGCCTACTTCTCCATGGCCAACAGTTGCTGCTTGCGCTCTACGCCCCAGCGGTAACCGCCCGATTCGCCATCTTCCCGGATTACGCGGTGGCAGGGGATGGCTACTGCTACGGGGTTAGTGGCGCAGGCCCTGGCTACGGCTCGTGTGGCTTTGGGCATGCCGATTTTCCTTGCTACGGCGCTGTAGGAGCGGGTTTCTCCTCGGGGAATTTTTTGCAGTGCTTCCCAGACCCGGCGTTGAAAGACTGTTGCCCTTATGTCCAGCGGAAGGGAGGGATTGATTTCATGTCCTTGAATGAGGCGAGTCAGGTTGTCTCGCCATTGGGACATGGCGGCATCGTCGCGGCGGCGAACGGCGAAGGGAAACTCGCGTATCAGGCCCTGCTGGAGCTGCTGCTCGGAATCGCCGAACTGGATGGCGCAGATGCCTTTGTCGGTGGCGGCGATCAGCATGCGGCCGAGGGGCGAGTTGGCTATGGTGTAGCGGACGATGGTATAGCGAACTACGGCGGCCACTGCGCCTCTGCGGTACTTCTCCGGGGTCATGCCCAGCTGCTTGGCGGTGCGCTCGTAGAGACGGCTGCTGGAGCCGAATCCGGCGGCGTAGAGCGCGGTGGTTACGGAGTGGCCGGCCTGCAGGTTTTGTTTCACTTGGCGGAGGCGGCAGGCGTCTATGTAGGCTTTGGGCGAGACTCCTAGAACCGATTTGAAGGTTCGCTGCAAGTGGAAGGGACTGCGGCGAAACTCCCTGGCCAGCAGGCTTAGCGTCAATTGACCTTCGATGTGTTGCTCGATGTAGCGGCACATGGAGCGAACCAGCGCGGATTGAGGGTTTCCGTCCACCGCTTTGGGACGGCAGCGCAGGCAGGCGCGATAGCCGGCCTGCTCGGCCTGGAGGGCATGATCGAAAAAGCTTACATTCTCGCGGCGCGGGCGTTTGGCGGGGCACGACGGACGGCAGAATACGCCGGTGCTCGAGACGGCGAAAACGAACGTGCCGTCGAGGGAGCCGTCGCGAGCGAGGACGGCTTGCCAGCGGCGGTCTTCTATTTGAACTGCCGTCTGAACTGCAGTTTGGGCGGCGGTTGGTTGCGGAGTTCGTTTCATTGTTTCTTCTTCTGAAAGTATCGCATTGGTGGCCATGGCGGTAACATAGGGCAGTTGCGCCGCGCGGGCTATCCGAAAGTTGCGGTCAAACGAATTTTGCCGGTGCCCCCGGGCACCCTCCAAAGGCCTTGGCCGGCGCGGGTTTCGGGGCTACTGCCTGGAGCCAACCTGGCTTGAGTACGATGGGCTGGTTACTCATAAAGTGCAGATGCTTGCATGCGCGGGGTCGGCCCGATCCCGTTTCCGCATACTAACTCCATTCGCAACAGATACTTGCGCTTGCCTTTTCGTATGGTTTCACGGGTGCAGTGTCCCTTTGTGAGGTTCGGTGCTCATGGAGCGAGCTGGGGGGAAACTTTGACAGTCATTCGCAGCGCGGAGTGCGTCGCAGCCCTTAAAATGACTACGCGGCCGGCGGTCGTACTGCCGGTGCTGGTGATTTTGTTCATCGTCTCCTACGGCATTTTGACCTTACTGGTTTTCGAGCAGGGCCAGACCATCGAATCACAGCGGAGTTTAATCCGCGAGATGTTGAAGGACAGTACGCAACTGGCGGCGCTGAAAGGCAAGCTGGCGCGTGACGACAGCAAGCGGGCGCAGGACAAGGCGCCGGCGGAACAGCAGACGGATAATCAGGCGGATCACAAAGACTCGGATTCGGGCAATCCTGCGGCCGGGACAAAGGGACCGGACAAAGAAGCGAAACGACCGGGTAAGTCGGCCCACACCACTAAGGAAGCTCCCGGGAGACCGGCGGCGGATATGCAGGATGTGCGGCGCTGCACCCGGACGATCTAGCGGTCGTACTAGATTTGCGGATCCGCGAAAGCGATTCGGGTTTCAGATTCAGATTTTCAGATTCAGATTGTAAGAGAAGAAGAGAAGCGGTTCTGTGAAACGCGGCCTTATGTGGTGGCCGCAACTTGAGCGAGACCAACATGAAGACCCTGGCCCTAGCCCTAGTCTTGTCGCTTCCAGTTCCGAAGTTGGCACCGCCAACCCAGATCTCTACTGCGCCCACCCAGCAACCGGCAAAGAAAACGGGAGGGCAATGGTATTTCGCCGCGACCGGGCACGCCGTGTATTGCTACGGACCAGTGGTGACCTTGCCCCAGGCGGACGGAGGCTTCATGAAAGTGGCAACCTTTTGCCGCGGCGATCAAACCATGGTGCCGCTGAAAGACTAGAAGGTCCGGGCGATCTGCACCCACCGTTTTAAAGAAATTCCTCTTTCCCATGACTGGCGCGAACGAAGACGGGGCAAGCCCCGTCTCTACACAGATTTTTTTGCAGCCTGTTCGAGATAATTCTGCCGCCGTGACCGTGCTCATAGACGGGCGAAAGTGACGCCGATACAATTAGAGCGAATCATTCATTCTCTATTGGAAGGGCTTTGGCATGGCTAGTACGGTTTCCCCCACCACCGCGCGGGTATTGAATTCGAGTCTGGCGCAGAGGATCATGAGCGCCGACGAAGCTGCAGCTCTCATCAAGTCCGGCGACCAGGTCGGCATGAGCGGCTTCACCGGGTCGGGTTACCCCAAGGCAGTTCCGATTGAGCTGGCACGGCACATTGCCGATGCGAACTTCCGCGGGCAGAAGTTTCAGGTCAGCGTTTTTACCGGGGCGTCTACCGGCCCGGAGCTGGATGGAGCGCTGGCCATGGCGGGAGGCATCCATCTGCGGCTTCCCTATCAGTCCGATCCGGAAACGCGCAAGCGCATCAACGCGGGCGAAATGGAGTACATGGACATTCACCTCAGCCATGTCGCCCAGTTCGTGGAGTATGGGTTTCTGGGCAAGCTCGATGTGGCGCTGATCGAAGTCACCGCTGTGCTGGAGGACGGGCGGCTGGTGCCGAGTTCATCGATCGGCAACAACAAGACGTGGATCGATCAAGCGGAGCGCGTGATCCTGGAGGTCAACTCGTGGCAGCCGGCTGCGTTAGAGGGGATGCACGACATTTACTACGGTCTTAAACCGCCTCCGAATCGCGGACCGATTCCACTGGTGCGTACCGGCCAGCGCATCGGCACCCCTTATCTTGAAGTGCCCGCGGAGAAGGTCGTCGCCATTGTGCTCACGGATTCTCCCGACCGCAATAGCGCCTTCAAAGCGCCCGATGCGGCTTCCAAGCGAATTGCCGGCCATATCCTCGAATTCCTCAGCTGGGAAGTGCAGAAGGGGCGTATGCCGGAGAATCTGCTTCCGCTGCAATCCGGGGTCGGCAACATTGCCAACGCGGTGCTGTTTGGGCTTGAGGAAGGGCCATTTGAAGGACTGACTTCCTACACTGAAGTGATCCAGGACGGCATGATTCGTCTGCTGAAGTCAGGCAAGTTGACTACCGCCTCGGCTACGGCGTTCTCGCTTAGCCCTGAGATGCTGACCGAGGTGAATGCCGATATGGCCAGCTATCGTGAGCGCATCGTTCTGCGCCCGCAGGAAATCTCCAATCATCCCGAGATCATTCGGCGGCTTGGGGTCATCGCCATGAACGGCATGATCGAAGCCGACATTTACGGCAACGTCAACTCGACGCATGTCATGGGATCGCGCATCCAGAACGGCATTGGCGGATCGGGGGACTTCGCGCGCAATGGCTATCTCTCGATCTTCATGGCGCCATCGACGGCGCAGCATGGGACCATCTCTACCATCGTTCCCATGGTGTCGCATGTTGACCACACCGAACATGACGTGCAGGTCATTGTCACCGAGCACGGGCTGGCGGATTTGCGCGGACTTTCGCCGCGGCAGCGGGCGCACCTTATCATTGAGAAGTGCTCCAGTCCGGACTACAAGCCTTTGCTCGTCGACTATCTCAACCGGGCCGAGCGGCTTTCTTACGGCAAACATACGCCGCACCTGCTCACCGAATCGCTGGGCTGGCACAACCGTTATCTGCGCAGCGGGAAGATGCGTGCTCAGGAAGAGGAGTAGCGCTGGTTTCGTAGTGCCTTCTTCACCATAAAGCCGGGCTAACTCCAGGCATCTTGCAGATTGCCGAGTTGACCTACTGCTTCGCTGACAATCTCACGCGGCATACCAAAGCGCTGTTCAATTGCGGCGATCAACTGGTCACGATCTGGCAAAGCGTGCACGGTCGATTCGTCGCCTTCCGATTCAACCAGCGTCAAATTGTGAATGAGGACGGAACGGCCGGGATAGAATCGCACCAGCAAAACTGAATTCAGAAAGGTTGCATCGGCAGAAAACGATGCCGCGATTACTTTACTGAAATCTTCAATCGTTCTGGGGGCCGGGTTCGCCAGATAGCCGTGGCGCAAAAGTCCATCACGATACAGTTCAAGGCGCGAACAGCCTTTTGCATCTTGCGGCTTCAGCACATACCGATCCCGGCCCAAGGTGGTTTCATAGTCGGTTCCGAGGTCACGAGGAATTGGCTCCAGCAGCGGGGCGGCGTAACCCGTGTCCGCCAGGTACTCTCGTCCCGCAATCGTAATTATGTTCAGGGCGTGAACATGCGGAGTCTTCATGTCTGCAGCGCACAATTTCGCTTCGTATCCCAGGCTGCGAAGCAAGAGATGGAAATGGTAGTTGTTGGAATAGCAGGTGCCTCCGAAATGGTATTTATCGATCGCGTCGAGATAGAATCGAATTGGCGGCAGGTTCACCAGTCCCAGGCGCTTGCGGTAATAAAGTTTGGAAATATTCTCGAAGGGAATGCGGATGAGGTGGGCTGCCAGCAACTCGCGAAGAGCATCGAGGCTGGGTTCTCTTGGCGCGACTCCCAAAATTGCCAGGTAGTGAGCGCGGAGTTCCTCCGGCAATGGCGCCAGTGCTCGGTAGTGGTGCAGTTTGAAAATTGCCGTCCCTCAGCGGCTAAGCCGCGGCTGAAGCCGTACCCTACCCAAAACCGGAGCTAATGAAGATTATTGGGCAGTCTGAGACGGGGCAAGCCCCGTCTCTACACGGGTTTTTCCGCAGCCTGCATGAGTCACTTTGGCTGCAACATCTCGTCGATAGTCACGATATCAGCTAACCCCGAGCAGCCGTAGATTGCCGGTAGAATGCGATTCGCCGGGTAAGTGCGTCGCAATTGTGCTACCCGGTCCGTTCCCGCCCGATAAGCCGGAAGATACATTCGGCCTAATAATGGATGTTGGCCCCAGGCACCCGAAAGCTTATCTGCGCGCTCTTCCGTGACGAGGAAATCCTTACGAAGTGTGGCCGCCACTTTCTCGCGTTGCACTTTTTCTCCCCAGGTTAAGTATGACGACTGATTCTTGGCGTCATCCTGCAGTAATGCCAGCAGTACGCCGATCTGCAAATCTTCGTCGGGGAGTTGCTCGATTTCGGTTACGCCATGGGCGATCAGGATAGCATTGTTCGCGATGCCTTCGAACAAGGTGGCGGCGCGTGTGTTCATGGTCAATACCGACGCTTCGAAGCCGGCTTTCCCGTGGACATAGAGATCCTGTAAGTAGGCAAATGTTGTCACGTGCCCGGGCACGACTTCGTGGCTTACGAGTTGCTCGAATTCGGGTACAGAGATCTGCAGCGAAGCGTTGATTTCGTAAGTGGCTTCGTATTGCGGACTGCCGTCCGGCTTGCGCGCTCGGCCTATGTAGTTCATCGAGCCGGAAAACCATGCGTCCTTGATGGGCAGGAATTCAATATTGGCCCGCGGCACGGACACGAGATCGTGGGGAAGATAGGGCAGCAAGTTGGCCGCGCTCAGGCGGTCAAAGTGGGCGATCATGGCCGCGCCCAGAGCACGGACAGACGCCATGGGAACCACACGATCGCGCCGCCAGGCATCGACCGCTCCGAGAAGGCCGGCAGAAGTGGTGGTTGAGTAGCCGGCGCGGCCCAACAATTCGGCTACACGATTGCGCTTGGCTGCGGGGCTGGAGGGTTCGGGTGGACGGCCCGTCGAAGACTCGACACAACGGGTGTAGGGAACGGGCTTGCCTTTGCCGAGAACTTCCATGGCCAGGTCCCACATCGTCTCGAGGCACCGCGACAGGCCTTCGAGATAGTGGCTGCGCAGGCCATTAGTCTTCCTGGCGTCGAGTTTCCCGGCCTCATCGCGAATTCCGGCTATAGCTTGCGGGAGATCTACCTTGCGCAGGTACTCTTCAACCGCCTGGCGATCGACGCTTTTGCCGGAAACGCCGCCGGTCTCCCGCACACGCGCCGCTGCCGGCACTGTATAGGCCGGGGGCAGTCGCTCATCCGAGAACCATGAGTCGGCGATGAATCGTCCTGTGCCAGAGGGACACATGACATCGCCACCCCAAAGCGTGTCGATACCTAGAACTGCATCTGCGACGAATCGGTCTAGCGAGTCCATGGGGACCTCCTCAATTATTACTATTTTTCTGCGGGCACTTTCTTCAATGATCCGAACCATACGTACAGACAGAGGACAACAAACAGGACTGCGGAAACGATTTGAGACACTGCATCGTTCGAATAGAAAGGCGTCTTGACCAGATCCTCGCGATATCCAGGAATCAGCCGCAAGGCTGCGCCGAAAACTCCGCCCAAGGCGCCGCCTGCCATTAGCCCTGAAGCGATAATTACGCCGCGTTCGCGAATGGTTCTGCCTGATTCGCCGCCGGTTTGTTCGGAGCGTTTGTTCAAGTAGTGGCAAAGGAAGCCGCCGACGAGGCAGGGGGTGTTCAGTTCGAGCGGCAGGTACATCCCGAGGGCAAAGATCAGCGAGGGCTGCCCCAGCATCTCGAGCATCAATGCAACCATGGCGCCGGCGCCGAACAGCAGATATGCGATGGGCTGGTGACTCATGAATCCTTCGACCAGCGCTTTCATGATTGACGCCTGGGGCGAGGCCAAAACCGGGCGCAGATCGCCGGGCAAAGCTTCTCCGAACTGGAAGGTGCGAGCCAGCATCACGACCGTGAGTCCAACCGCGATGGCGGCAGCTATGACGCCCAGGAACTTCACCTTCTCCTGCGCGGAGGGAGTCGAACCCAGCCAGTATCCTGCTTTGAGGTCCGTGATGGTCTGGCCGGAGACGGATAAGGCGGTGCACACCATGCCTGCAATCGCCATCACGAAGAACATGCCGGTCGTCCCCGACAGCCCGAACCGCAGCAGCACGGCGCAGGAAATAATGATGGTGAGCATCGTCATGCCGGAGACGGGATTGCGGGCGGTGGTGGCAATGGCATTTGCGGCCACGGCGGTGAAGAAGAACGAGAAGACGAGCGTAAGCAAAAGACCGATGGCAACCACTGTCCAGGAGGGTGCCAGATGGCCGAGGAGCAGGGCGACTCCTATGGCTCCGATTACTACTCCGAGGAAAATAGTGATCATCGGGATGTCGCGATCAGTGCGCTCCGGGGTCACGGCTTCGCTCTTGTGGAATACCCGGAGCGCGATTCCGACGGAACCGGCGACAATGCGCAACGACTTGACTATGCCGAATATGCCTGCCGTGGCAATGGCTCCTACGCCTACGAAGCGAACGTAGCTGCGATAGATCTGCACCGCAGTCATGTGCGAAATCGGAATGGTTGCGGGGTAAACGGCACTGTCCAGGTGACTGCCGATGAACCATATCAACGGGACGAGCACGAAATTGGAAAGCACGCCTCCGGCGCAGAGGATCAGGGAACTGCGCAGTCCGATCACGTAGCCCAGGCCCAAGATGAAGCCGATGGCGTCAAAACTGAACACCATGCGTGCACGGTCGGACAAGGTTCGGAACAAGGGCAGGAACTGAAAATCGATGAACTCCTTCCACACCTGGAAGGTGGTTACGAACAGGTCATAAATGCCCGCGATTGCGGTTGCCTGCAGCAGCAGCTTGGCTTGCGATCCACCTTTCTCGCCGGTGACCAGCACTTCCGCGATGGCGGTCGCTTCCGGATACGGAAGCAGGCCGTGCATATCGCGCACGAAGTAGCGGCGCAGCGGAATCAGGAAGAGAACGCCGAGACATCCGCCTGCCAGACAGATAAAAATCGTCTGCACGGGATGAGGGTCGAGCTTCAGAATGTATAACGCGGGAACGGTGAACACGGCGCCGGCCACCACCGACCCGGCGACTCCGCCTATGCCGGTGATGATCACGTTCTCCAGCAGGCTGGAGCGTCGCGGATAAAGACGGGCGAGGCCAATCGCCAGAATCGAAATCGGGATGGCCGATTCCATTACCTGTCCTACTTTCAGTCCCGAATATGCGGAAGCGACGGTGAAGATGACGCAGAGTCCGATGCCCCAGCCGATGGATCGGGTGGTTAACTCGGGCAAATGCGCTGCCGCGGGCACGATGGGCGGATAGGATTCGCCGGGCTTCAACGGTTGATACGCGTTTTCGGGTAGAGACTTGGTTTCGACTTCGGCCATGCAGGAAGGGGCCTCCTGGTCCACTTGGAAGTCAAACATAGGGTGCGGAGACAGAGCAAGGGCGGAGGTCACACGGGTGACGGAGCTTGGGAACTGATTTCGGAGGGTTGCTCGAAAGCGAGTTCTCACGCACACTGTTTCTGCTTGAATAGCCCGGTGGACCCTAGCGCTAATGAACATACTTGACCTTGTGGTTGGTAAGCCCATCAAGACTAGTGACGAACGCGCCGAGCAGATCGGTCCGGTGCAGGGCATCCCGATTTTTGGTCTGGACGCGCTGAGTTCGGCTGCTTATGGCCCGGAAGCGGCCCTCAGCCTGCTGATTCCTCTTGGGCTTCTTGGCGTTCGTTATATCGTTCCCATCAGCGCCGCCATTATCACTTTGCTGGTGATCGTTTACTTCTCCTATCGCCAGACCATCGCCGCTTATCCCTCGGGCGGCGGCTCGTATACGGTGGCGCGCTTCAACCTGGGCTCACGCGCCAGCCTGCTGGCTGCGGCGGCGCTGCTTGCCGATTACATCCTTACGGCCGCGGTGGGCATTTCCGCGGGAGTGGGCGCGCTGGTTTCGGCCGTGCCGTCATTGCTGCCGCACACAGTTTCCATTTGCGTCGGCATTCTTATCGTGGTCACCATCCTTAATCTCCGTGGGGTGCGCGATGCGGGACTTGCCTTCGCGCTTCCCACTTATCTTTTCGTCGGCACGCTGCTCATTACCATCGTCGCGGGCCTTGTCCGTGTTCTCCTCAGCGGCGGGCATCCTACACCGGCAGTTCCGCTTCCGCCTCTGCCGCCCATGACGGCGACAGTCAGCTACTGGCTGCTGCTCAAGGTTTTCGCCAGCGGTTGCACCGCCTTGACTGGCGTGGAAGCGGTCAGCAACGGGGTGAAGGCTTTCCGGGAGCCCACGGTGAAAAACGCCCAACGCACTCTGACCGTGATTATTTTTCTTTTGGCGGTGCTGCTGGCGGGAATTTCGTATCTTGTAAAAGTCTATGGAATTGCGGCCACCGATCCGGGGGCGCCCGGGTATCAGAGCGTTCTCTCCATGCTGAGCGCGTCGGTTTTTGGCAAAGGCGTTTTTTATTATCTGACCATGGGCTCAATTCTGGTTGTGCTTTCGCTCTCCGCCAATACCGCCTTTGCCGATTTTCCGCGTCTCTGCCGCGCCATCGCGCAGAATAACTATCTTCCTCACGCTTTCGGGTACAGGGGGCGGCGGCTCGTCTATACCTATGGCATCGTCGTTCTGGCCGTGCTTTGTGGCGGCGTTCTCATCCTTTTCGGCGGTGTCACCGACCGGCTTATCCCGCTCTATGCGGTTGGCGCTTTTCTGGCCTTCACGCTCTCGCAAGCGGGCATGGTCATGCACTGGTGGAAAAATCGCTGTCCGAATTGGCTGAGGAGCGCGCTGGTGAATGGGCTTGGTGCGCTGGTCACCGGCATCACGACGGGGGTTGTGCTGGTCGCGAAATTCGTTCAAGGCGCCTGGATTACTCTGCTTTTCATTCCGTTGACAATTTTTCTCTTCGACCTGGTTCGCCGCCACTATCATTCCGTGAAAATGCTTACCACCTGCAAGGTTGCGGTCGACGCGGCGAGCCTGAGCCAGGATCCGATTGCGGTCATTGCCATCGACCGCTGGAGCAACATCACCCGCCAGGGAATTGAATTTGCCGCCCGGCTCTCCCCGGACGTGATTGCCTTGCACGTCGAGCCCAACGAGCATTCGGAATTGCTCGAAGACGACTGGGAACTATATGTTGAGCGGCCTTTCCGCGCGGCAGGCAAGGAGCCTCCCGAGCTTCACGTCCTGCCTTCGCCGTACCGCTTTATCATCATTCCCATCGTTCAGTTCATTCTCGACCTTTCGAAAAGGCATCCCGATCGCAGCATCATCGTGGTCATACCCGAGCTGGTGGAAGGCAAATGGTATGAATATTTCTTCCACAATCAGCGTGGGCGGCTTCTGGAATGGGTGCTGCTTGTCCGCGGCAACAAGCGAATTTTTGCGGTGACTGCGCCGTGGTACGTTCGGGAACAACCTGAGTGCGTCGGGAGGCCCTGAGTGGCAGGCGGCGAAAAGGTCCTAGCGGGCGCACACCTCGGGCGCTAAAGCGCAAACCATTTAAGAGACTTATCGGCACGACTGAAGTCGTGCCCTTTCAAAACGCGCTCCGAATCAGAGTTCTTCCGCAGCCTGTTAGATGGGCGGGCGCTGAATCCCTGCTTCTTGTTTCTCTACGGCACGGAGCGCCCAGGCCATGCGTGGGGTGTTGTGGGCTATTCCGAAGCGGCCCTGTGCATCGAGCAGAATGATTCCTCCGTGGCCGTTGAGGCGCTGTTTGAGATAGTTCATCGCTTCCTTGGCCACCCACTCGGGCAGACTGCCGGATTCGACGCGATTCGCCGCCCACTTCGCGAGCACCAGCTTCATGATGGGTTCGCCCCATCCGGTAGTGGATGCGGCGGCGCTTAGATTATCGGCGTAGCAGCCGCAGCCTATCAGCGAGGAGTCGCCGAGGCGGCCGGGGGCTTTGTTGAGGGTGCCTCCGGTTGAGGTTGCAGCTGCGATATTGCCATCGCGGTCGAGGGCGACGGCTCCGACGGTGTCGTGCGAAATTTCGGGCGCGAAGAGGTCGTTGCCGTGAGGCGAGGCCTGCGCCTGGTAGGCGCGCAGGCGCTCGACCTCGCGAGGGATGATCAGGTCTTCATTGCGGCAGAGGGCTATGCCGTGCTCGGCGGCGAAGCGCTCGGCGCCTTCGGCCACGAAATAGACGTGCGTGCTGTCGCTGAGAATTTTGCGGGCGGCGCGAACCGGATTGCGGAGGCGCTCTACGCATCCGACGCCGCCGCCGCGGAGGGTTGCGCCGTCCATGATGAAAGCATCGAGTTGCACCTTGCCGTCGCGGTTCAGGAAACTGCCACGGCCGGCGTCGAAGGTTTCATCGTCTTCCATCACGACTACGGCCTC
This sequence comes from uncultured Acidobacteriaceae bacterium, assembly GCA_963779995.1. Taxonomy (GTDB): domain Bacteria; phylum Acidobacteriota; class Terriglobia; order Terriglobales; family Acidobacteriaceae; genus Acidiflorens. The sequence continues at coordinate 19,606 of CAVZZY010000018.1, forward strand.
TTCGACGGCGTCGAGAGCGGAGGCGCCGCGTTCCAGCGCGCGCCATCCGCCGGCAGCGGCGTTGCGCACGCCGGTCACGTGCGCTTCGACCATGTCGTCGGGGATGGCCCAGGCTCCGCCGTGAACGACCAGAACAGGATTGGTTGGCACTTTCAGTCCTTGCGGGAAGTTGCGGGAGATAGTCTAGCAGGCTGCGGAGAAGAAGTGATGATTTGCGGTTCTCTCAGGCGGCTTTGGCAGGAGCATCCATTTCCGTGGTGCGCTGCCAGGTGTAGATGACTCGGTGGACTACGGTGATGGTTGAGAGCACGGCGATCACCCATAGGACGGGAGCCATGACGTTGAAGAGAGCGCCTATGATCAGCAACACCAGACGTTCGGGGCGTTCCATGAAACCGACTCGGCAGGTGCCGATGAGCGACTCGGCTCGGGCGCGGGCGTAACTTACCATGATGGCGCTGATCATGGCCAGCGCGGCCAGCACTACGTAGAAGAAGCGGTTGCCGCGCGCGTAGAAAACCAGCAATCCAAAGAACAGAGAGGCATCGCTGTAGCGGTCGACGATGGAATCGAAAAATCCTCCGAAACGGGTGACCTGGTTCGAGGCGCGGGCAACCCGGCCATCCACCAGATCGAAGAATCCCGATCCGATGATGACCAGGCCGGCGTAGAAAAACATGCGGCGCTGGTTGTCGCCGTTGGCATATCCAAATAAGAACGCGGCGTAGGTGTTGACCACGAGGCCCATCAGGGTCAGGAGGTTGGGATTGATGCGCGAGAGAGCGAGCAGGCGCACTATAGCGTCGAGCAGAACGCCGCACCCGCGACCGACTCCGCTGGTCCAGCTCATAGGCGCTTACTCCGGACTTCGCCGACAAAATGGTGGCGCGGCGGGAAGGGCGCGGACGCCCGCCGCTCCACTGGCAACTCCGCATTGCCTTTCATTCTGTTTCCCTTTCCGGTTCGGGCAGCGCTTCCAGTTCCGCTTCCAACTTGGCTTCGGCTATGTCGTGCATGGTGGAGAGCTTCAGGATTTCCAGTTCGCGGCTTCCGCTGGGGGTTACGACCGTGGCGGTGTCGCCAACTTTCTTGTTCAGCAGGGCACGGCCGATCGGCGAGGTGGTTGAAATTTTGCCTGCCGCCACGTCCGATTCCTCGCTGGTCACCAACTGGTATTCCATTTCTTCATTCTTGGTGCCGTCGTAGATGGTCACGGTCGAGCCGAGGCCGACTTTATCCCTGGGGATATTGTTCATGTTGATCAGCGAGAGGTCGGCGAGGCGCTTGCCGAGTTGACGGAGGCGCGCCTTGAGATACTCCTGGCGCTGCTTGGCCATGTGATACTCGGCGTTTTCGCTGAGGTCGCCCATGGCTACGGCTTTTTTGAGCTCTCTGGGGATATCGTGGGCGAGCTCACGCTCGAGCGTGTTGAGCTCGTCCCGGAGCCTCTTTTTGATCTCTTCCGTCATCGCTTTTGGCATTATAAACCTCGGTCATGGGTGATTGGCGCTGGGGTTGCCGGCGTTGGGACGGGGGAATGCGTCCATCCCTACGTGGTTACTGTACGGGCTCCCTGGCTCCCCTCAGCTTGCTTCGGCTCCTTAGCGGCAATATACTTTGCGAGGCTTGCCCGGCGACTTGGGGCGTCAATTGCAGGCGTCAATTTGCAACCATGCGGAGACTTTATGACAACGACGGCTTTGGACCTGGAACAAGAAACTAATCCCTGGCAGGCGCAAGCTGCGCGTTTCGACCTGGCCGCGCAGAAGCTGAATCTTGATGAAGGCTTGTGGAAGGTGCTGCGGAGTCCGAGCCGCGAGATCATCGTTCATATCCCGGTGCAGATGGACGATGGGCACCTGGAGGTGTTCACCGGATTCCGGGTGCAGCACTCCATTGCGCGGGGCCCGGCCAAGGGCGGACTGCGCTACGCACCCGACGTGAACCTTGACGAGGTGCGCGCGCTGGCCAGCTGGATGACTTGGAAGTGCGCGGTGGTGAACATTCCGTTCGGCGGCGCCAAGGGCGGCATCATCTGCGATCCGCACAAAATGTCGCAGGGCGAACTGGAGCGCATGACGCGGCGCTACACCGCCGAACTGTTCGAGTTCATCGGTCCCGAGAAGGACGTCGCCGCCCCCGACGTAAACACCAACGAGCAGACCATGGCCTGGATCATGGATACCTACTCCATGCACATGCGGCAGACCTGCACCGCGGTGGTGACGGGCAAGCCGGTCAACATCGGCGGATCGCGGGGGCGGCGCGAGGCTACGGGACGCGGCGTTCTCATGGTGTGCGAACAAGCGATCAAGAAACTGCGCCTGAATCGCGACACGACCCGCGTCATCGTGCAGGGATTCGGCAACGTTGGTTCGAACGCGGCGCTCCTCATGGCGGAAGCCGGATACAAGATCATCGGCATCATCGAGGTGGGCGGCGGACTGTACAACAGGAATGGCATCGACATGGAGGCGCTGTCGGAATTCCACCAGCGCAATGGCACGATTCACGGCTTCACGGGTGCGGAGAAATACGATCCGGCGGAGCTTTTGCTGGTCGATTGCGACATACTGATTCCGGCGGCTACGGAAAACCAGATCACCAGCCAGAATGCGGACCGGGTGAAATGCAAGATCCTAGCCGAGGGCGCCAATGGTCCTACGACGGCGGCGGCTGACGATATTCTCGCCGAGAAAAAAGTTTTCGTGATTCCCGACATCCTGGCGAACGCCGGCGGCGTCACCACTTCTTATTTCGAGTGGGTTCAGGATCGGCAAGGCTATTTCTGGAAAGAGTCGGAAGTCAACGACCGTCTGGGAGACATCATGGTCACGGCGTTCTATGACGTTGTGCGGTACGCGGAAACTCATGGGGTGAACAACCGGATCGCCGCCTACATGCTGGCGATCGACCGTGTGGCTTATACCATCCGGCAGCGGGGGATTTATGCGTAGACGTGGAGGGACGGGCGTCTCACCCGTCCTCCCGGGCGAGGGCGCCCGGCGCTCCATTGGAACCAAACGCTCACTGTGTGACTGGCGAGGAGAAATGAATTACGCACCCAAAAAATTTACTTTCTGGATGCTCGCTTTTTGTCTGATGCTCACGATCGGCATTTTGCCGGTTCTGGCGAAGGCGCAGGCGAGTTCGAGCGGCACCAACTCCGCTGCCGCAAAACCCGCCGCTCAGGCTAATCCCAGCGCAACTCCGGCGGTGCCCACCACTACGACTAAGACCTCCGGCGCTCCTTCTGCTCAGGAGATCGCCGCCGCTAAGGCCAGCGGCAAGGTCTGGGTTAATACCGAGAGCGGCGTCTACCACAAGAGTGGGCGCTGGTATGGCAAGACCAAGTCGGGGAAGTTCATGACCGAGGCTGAAGCGAAGGCTGCCGGCTACAAAGCAGCGCACAACTAAAACACGATTGAGTCATTGAACCATTGAGTCATTTATTCAGGGGCTCAATCATGTTCCTCCGTTGCCTTGGCCTCGGATGTGGAGGATAATCACATTGACCGCCTCTGAGGTCCTGGTTCAGTCATCGCGTGAATCTTCCTAACTACATCACGCTCACCCGCATCGCTGCGATTCCGCTGCTCATCTGGATACTGTGCACCCCGCGCTTCGCTGGCGAGCAGACGGGGGAGCGGGAGATTCTGGCTTCGGTGGTTTTCATTCTGGCTTCGATCACCGACGGCATTGACGGCTATCTCGCGCGCAGACGGGGCCAGATCACTACCATGGGCATGCTGCTTGATCCGCTGGCCGACAAGTTGCTGATCGCCGCGGCGTTTGTCGCGCTGGTGCAGTTCAATCCCGTGCTGGTGCCGGCCTGGATGGCGGTGGTGATTATCGGCCGCGAGTTTCTGGTGAGCGGGCTGCGCTCCATTGCCGCGTCTGAAGGCTTTACGATTCAAGCGAGCGAACTGGGCAAGTTCAAAATGCTGGTGCAGATCATTTCGGTGGTGGCCGTGATTCTGGCGCGCCGCTGGCATGAGTGGCCGGTGTATGGCATTTACATTTTTCCGGTCTACTGGATTGCCTGGCTCGCCATCTGGTTCATGGTTCTGCTGTCGCTGGTTTCCGCACTCGACTACTTCGTTGCCTTCTGGTCGCGCATCGACCGCAAATCGGAGAAGCGGCGGCGCCGGTCGTTCGTTCTCGCCCGGCGGAGAAAACGCGATGTCCAAGCTGTCTGAAACGCAGTCTGAAAAGCCGGCTGAAAATCTGACCTCACGTGAAATTGCTCGTCCCCCGGAATCTCCGGAATTTTCTCTTGAACAACGCCGGACTCTGCTCCGCATTGCGCACGAGGCGATTCTTTCCGCTCTGGAGCGGCGGCCTTTTCCGGGAGCGACGCCCTTTCCGGCCGAGCTGTTGGAGCCGCGCGGGGTCTTCACGACTCTTTATCTACGCGGCGATCTTCATCGCGAACTTCACCGCCAACTGCGGGGATGCGTTGGCTATGCGCTGCCCCTCGCGCCTCTTTGTCGCGCCGTGGCGGAAACTGCCCGCGCCGCCGCTTTCGACGATTCCCGTTTCTCGCCGGTGACCCCGGAGGAAGCTCCTCTGCTGGAAGTTTCTCTGAGCGTACTCTCGCGGCTGTTCCCGATTCATCCCGAGGCAGTGGAAGTCGGGCGCCACGGTCTGCTCATCTCCGAAGGGATTCGCCGCGGCCTGCTGCTGCCCCAGGTTTCCGCCGAATATGGGTGGGACCGGGAGACTTTTCTCGAGCAAACCTGCCGCAAAGCCGGCTTGCCGCTGGATGCCTGGCGCAGGGCCGCAACCATCGAGGCTTTTACCGCCGAGGTCTTCTCTGACGGCGATGTCGAAGTTTCCGGTTGAGGCTGGTTCCGAGAATCTGTTGGTGTGCAATCCACTCTTCGTGCCTACCCACTTTAGTACCCTTGTTTTCTCCGCGAGAGGATGTAAGCTGAGCGCTGGCGCTTTGATTGTGAAGACGGGGTTGTGAGGGCGATATGGAACTCGCTGTTGTGATTGTTGCAGTGCTGGTCGCGGGCGCGATGATTCCCGGGAATTCGAAAATCGTTTTCTTCCGCTGAATGAGGCAGGTGTCAGGTCTTAGGAAGAATCAAAGTCCAGGTTTTTTCCTGAGACCGGGCACCTAAGACCTGACACCTCTTTCTGTTCTGTTAGTGCGGCTCGTCCAGTTCCACCGTGTCGCCGGCGTGCACATCTTCCAGCGCGAAGACGACCATGGCGGACGATGCGGTCGGGGTTACGTTCAGAACTACGACTTCGGCCAAGGCGCGCCGCGGCAGATCACTGACATGAATGTCCGGCCCTTTGGTCTTGGTGAAGCGATTGGCCTCAAAAGCGGGCGGGCGCATCTGGGTGTCTTCTGACGTCTGAGCTTTAAAGGAGAGCGAGTCCACCGGATCATGCAAGGTGGAGGTGTAGGGACGCACGACGCGGAAATAGTCCCCCACTTTTACGCCCTGGTTCGAACCCAAGTTTATATACAGCTTCATGCCCGTGCCCAGGAAGCCGTCAAAGTCTTTGCCGAGCACGACGCGTCCGCTCAGCTTGCCATTGGGCGGCGCGAAGCGGTCGAAATGGCCAGGGACGCGGAATGCAATCGGCGGTTTTTCCACGAAAGGCAGCGCGAGATCACCCGGGTTGATGGGGTCGCAACTGAACTCCACCTGGGCGATGGCGCTATGACTTCGCGTATCGACCACTCGCACCCTTCCAATTTCCCCATACGGGCGACCCGCGGCGGCAAGTACTTTTCTCTGTCCGGGATAGAGCTCATACTCGTTGACGTCGCGCATTTCGCGGACGATCGAATACAGTTGTCCTGTCTGGTAGCCGGTCCCTGCCAGGAAGACCAGGTTGCCGTTCTCGAACTTGGTCGAGGTCGGCGTCTCCAGGCCCCCATTTACGTAGTTGGCGTCGGGAATCCGCTCCTTGGTAAGAAATCCTGCGCAGTAAATGTCGGCTGCGGTAGGCGTCTGGTAACGCACGAATGGCACATTGACGGGCGTGTTCACGATACCCGATGCATCGGGCGTGAGCGCCGTTGTCGACTGCTGGGCCACGGCGAAGATCACCGTCACCGTCATCAGCAGCAGCAATAACAATCCTGTTTTCTTCATGTTACCTCCGACTCCAAACTGCTCCGGGACCGCCCCAGCTATCTCTCTCGGAAGACAAGGGTTACAGCCAAAAAGTAACAAGCGGGCGGGGATGGGTCAAGGTTACGAGGGTGTTTGGCCCCTTTGCCCCAAAGTGCTTTCCTGAGTCCTTCGCAATCCTTATGTTGCATCTGGGCTTACACCCCTGTAATATCGCGCCGTCGTTGCAAACAAATGGCCTTGGCTATGTCTTCCACTCCCGCGACCCGTCTTTTGCCCCAGCGCCTGCCCAAGGTGTGCCTGGCGCTGAGCGGCGACACGGCCGACGATATGATCGCTATCGCCGAGTCGATGGCCCGGGATAACCCTTTCCTCGAGTTCCGTTTGGACTACCTGAAGCAGCCTTTGGCTGCGCTTCCGAAGATTCGTCGTTTTCTTGAAACCCATCAATACGTAACTGCCATTGGCACGTGCCGCCGTGCCGACAACGGGGGGAAATTCAAAGGATCGCTGGCTGCTCAATTGGAAGTGCTCAGCAAGGCGCACGCCGCGGGCTGTCCGATTGTCGATCTGGAAATTCAGAGCGCGTCGAAAGCGAACCCGGTAGCAATTGCGCGCCTGCGCAGCCGGGCGGCACTCATCCTCTCGTTCCATGATTTCCGCGGTACGCGCAACCTGGATGAAACGCTCGGGAAAATGCTGGAGATTCCGGCCGACTTCTACAAGGTCGTCAGCACCGCCACCACGCTCTCCGACAACGTGACCATGATGAAGTTTCTGCAGACGCAGAGCGGCAAGCATGCGCTGATCGGCTTGTGCATGGGAGAGCAAGGTATTATCAGCCGCGTGCTCAGCGTGCGCGCCGGCAGCGTGTTCACCTTCGCCGCCGTCAGCGCCGATCTCAAGACCGCACCCGGGCAGGTCAGTGCGCGGGAGCTGCGCGGCATTTACCGCATCGAGCAAGTAGACGCCGCCACTCGCATCTATGGCGTCGCCGGCGATCCCATCGAGCATTCGCTCTCGCCCGTCATCATGAACACGGCGTTGCGGCGCGAAAACGTGAACGGCGTTTATCTTCCGCTCCACGCCCAGACGCTCAAGGAACTGATCTATTGCACGCGCGAGATTCCGCTACACGGTCTCAGCATCACGATGCCGTACAAGCAGGCAATGCTTCCGTATCTCGACAACAGCGACGCGCACACGGCGAAGATCGGCGCCTGCAATACGGTCGTCCGCGGACAAGATGGCAAGCTATACGGTTTTAACACCGATGTTGCCGGGGTGGTTCGTCCGCTGGAGCAGCGGATCGCCATCGCGAATGCGAAAGTGCTCGTGGTCGGGGCCGGCGGCGCGGCGCGGGCTGCGGTCTTTGGTCTGAAGGAGCGCGGCGCCGAAGTGTGGATATTGAACCGCACTTCCGCGAAGGCTCAGAAGCTTGCGCGCCAGGCCAAAGCGCACGCCATCAAACGCGCCGATCTCCGCAAGTTCGCTTTCGACGTCATTATTAATGCCACTCCAGTGGGAATGGGGAACCCGCGGGATTGCCCGCTCAAAGACGACGAGATTCAGGCGAGCGTGGTCTTCGACATGGTGTACGACCCGGTCGAGACCCACCTGCTACGGGTGGCGCGTAGCAAGGGAATCGCCGTCATTCCCGGAGTCGAGATGTTTGTGCAACAGGCCGCCCGGCAGTTTGAGATTTGGACCGGCAAGCCCGCTCCGGCCGGCGATATGCTGCGCGCGGTTACGATCGCTCTGCAGGAACGCGCGGCCGCCCAAAGGCAGAAAGAAGACTGACGCCTTGGGCTTTCCTTGATCGGGCAAACCACGATCGGCCAAAGCACGGGATCCGCGTTTACCGGGCGCCCGAGGTTGTTTGCAGCCTGGATCACGCTCTGTGGTCTGCACCGGTGCATGCCCCAGCAAGAATTCAACTGCTGGAAACGTGTACCCATCAAAATAAGCATTGTTTCCGCGCACCCTGCACTCGCCGCAGCTGCGATAGATGCAGCCAAGCAATGGCGCTACAAGCCTTATCTGGTCAACGGCAATCCGGTGGAAGTTGAAACTGAAAACACATTCCGGCTCGTCTATCCTCAGTGAGTTGGCGATAAATCGCGTCTCTAACAATGTCGGCAGTGTCAAGCACTTTAAAGCATACTAGTCCATGCACTTCGAAAAGCGCGCCATTTCGCTCTAGTTGAAGGTTCTGCCATGCCAACCAAGGCTCGCTCGTAATCGGTTTCAGGTCAGGCGCTCAGTCCGACCCATGCGTCTCTTCGGTCACACCTTCGATCATGATTACTACTTCGAACTCCCCAGTGATGGGGAGCGGGATACCCAATCAATTACTCGGTGTTCGACATCACACCATCGCGATTTCCGGGCTCTCCCGCGTGCGAACCGATTTTTTTCAACTGCTCGTAATTCCATCCCTTGCGCCACATCCAGTACATGCGAACCGCCAGTCTCCGTGCCATGGCGACCTTGGCGATCTTCCGCCCTCGCCGCAGCGCCAGGTGGAAGTACTTGTTGCGCCATTCCTGATCGCTGCGTACCGTAACTTGCGCCGCTTCCACCAGCAAGAAGCGCAACAGAGAGTTACCCTGTTTCGTGATGTGTCCCAACCGTCGCCGATTCCCACTCGACTCTTCTAACGGCACCAGCCCCAGATAGCTCGCGATTTGCTTGCCACACTGGAACCGCTCCGCTCTCCCGATGATCAGCACGAAGGCCAATGCTGTCAGTGCGCCCACTCCGGGGTGCGTCTGCAAGCGCCGCGCCTCAGGACACTTCTCCACTTCCCCCTCGATGGCTTGCGTCAGTTCGGCAATCGTGGGCGTCAGTCGGTCCAGCAACTCCAGCAGATCGCGCCGTCGCCGGCTTGCCCATGGCGCTAATGCAAACGACTCCAGTTGCTCCCGTCCGGCATCTCGCCAGAGCCGTTTCTTGCAGCGCAGTCCTTCGTTGAGCGCCACCGCCTGCAGCTGGTTCATGATCCGCGTGCGCGCCTGCACCATCCGGTGCCGGTGCCACAGCAGTTGCCGCAGATCGCGATTCTCCCAACTCGGCACCCAGATCCGCGGAAAACGATTTTCGATCAGTAGTTGCAGAATCAGCCGTGCATCCTGGCGATCCGTCTTCTGCTTGCGTACTCGCTTGCTTCGGATCTCGGCGGCATCGCCGACGTTGAGTTCGAATCGCAGTTCTGACAGCAGTCTTTCAAACCAGCGTGCGTGCCCGCTGGCTTCCATTCCGACCCGTACCTTCTTGCTCGTCAGAGCACGGTAGAACTTCTCCGCCTCTTCGCGATGCGCTAGCCGCTTTTCCTGAAACTCTCCGGTGTCGGTATCCACCGAAGCTATTTGCTGAAACTCGGGGTGGAAATCTACTCCTATAATGATCATTGTTCGGCTCCTTTCTCCCGAGCCTGTTGGTTGGCTTAGCACCACCAACTTTACTCGAGCGTGGGAGCCGACATTGTTATGGAATCAATTACGCTCAAAACCCCCTCCCTTGGACTGGCCGGGGTCAAAGAGTGAAATCGCTGGTTGCAACAGCCAGCTTTGGAGGTTGCAACAGCCAGCCTTGGAGATCATCCTTTTCTGTTCTGATTCAAAAAAACCAATCTCTGCTTCGGGTTGTCGGCTGGACGAGCCCCGATTTGCCTTGCGCAAGACCATTTTTTGGCGGATAATCCCGCACGAAAAGGAGGTAACTCCGATGCGCAGAGTGCCATTGCTAATTGTCATTGCCCTGCTCGGCGTGTCCGCAGGCCACACTTCTTCGCCGACGGTAGACTGGGCGATCAACGCTACGGCCATTGAAGCTTGCAGCTGTCCACACTTCTGCATCTGCTATTTCAATGCGCACCCGGTCGCGCACACCGAGCACGGCAAGACTGAACACTACTGCAAGTTCAACAACGCCTACAAAGTCAACCAAGGCCACTACGGAGCGACTAGTCTTGCTGGAGCCAAGTTCTGGATCACCGGGGACCTGGGTGGCGATTTCTCCCAAGGCCAGATGGAACGGGCTTTGGTCACATTCGACAAAGCTACCACGCCAGAGCAACGCCAAGGTCTGGGTGAGATTCTGGGGCACGTGTTTCCGGTGAAGTGGAAATCGTTTCAGACCGCCGAGGGTGACATCGACACCTGGACTTTCGACAAGGATCAGGCCCATGCGACGCTTAATGGCGGCAAGACGGCAGAGGTCAAACTCAAGCGCTTTCAGGGCATGACCGACGAACCTGCCGTGCTCAAAAACGTCAAATACTGGGGAACGCCGCGCAATGACGGATTCGTGATGATGCCGAATGAGCTTGAAACCTATCGCGAGGGTCAGAACGCCTTCGAGTTCAAGGGTACGAACGGATTCCTGCTCACCTTCGACATGACATCGAAGGATATCCCAACCAACAAGCCGTCGATGAGCTACTGACCAACATCTTTTCTCGAAATTTAGGTCTTACGCCGGAACTCTTCCGGCGCTTTTGTGTTCGGGTCTTCATTGCCGGTCTCCTTTATCTCTTGCGCTCCAAGCGCGTCGATAACTTGGGAGCGTACAGCATCCCGTCGGGGACCGGCCTTCTCATCCCATCTATTACCGCCACTTAGCTTCTTGAACCGAACCACCCTCGTGCGCTACTGTCTTGTTCGATGAAACCACGGGCGGCGTATGCACTCTTGCCTCTGTTGGGAGTTGCTTACGCGGTAACCATCATGCCGAAGGGATGAACATTTATGAAAAGCAGCAAGCTCGTGTACCTGCCGCTACTTTTTCTCATCGCAATACTCCCGGCTCCATTTACCGCTCAAACCACGTCGAATCCCGCGAATCTTCCCCAACGCGATGGTTCTCACGACTTTGACTTCCTAATCGGCAACTGGAAAGCTCACGTCCGCCGTCTGCCGGACCGCCTCAACAATTCCAACATCTGGATCGAGTACGATGGTATCTCGAACCACAAGAAACTCCTCGACAGCAATGCGAACTTCGAAGAGTTCCATGTCACCAGCACCGACAAGAAACTCCACATTAAGGCGCAGACGCTCCGCCTCTACAACCCAACATCGCATCAGTGGAATATCTATCTGGTTGACGTGGATAACGGGATTCTTAGCTTGCCTCCTGTGGTTGGCCAGTTTACCGACAATCGCGGGGAGTTTTTCGATCAAGAAGACTTCAAAGGCCGAGCCATTCTCGTGCGCTACGTCTGGCTCAACATCTCTCCCAACTCAGCGCGCATGGAGCAGTCGTTCTCGCCTGATGGTGGGAAGACCTGGGAAGTAAATTGGATTTGTGAGCTTTCGCGATAGCAAACGGTTTACGGAATGAGCCGAGTCTGCGAGGGGCTGTTTTCCACACCGAGCCAGATCCTAGAGGAACATCAATCTCGCAATCAAATATCCCGAAGCGCAGGCCGAAACTGACGTAAAAGCTTTCAGCCGGAATTCTCGTGAGCCGTTGCAGATCGGTGCCCCGTCTCGCGGGAAGCAAGCCCGGAGCACCGACCCGCGACAACTCATCGCTTGCGAACCATTCAGGTTGATCCCGAACCGCTATTTACCTGGCAGGTAACTCAAATCGGGACGAAACTGGATGGTCTCGCTCATCTCTTTTTCCACGGCATGGTCAATGCGATCGACAATGGAATCTGCCTCCGCCTGTCCAAAAGCTTCTTTGAGCATGTCGCGGAAGGGCTTCACGTCAGGTTTATCCTCGAAATCTGCCCAACTGTTGCGTGGCAGGGATAGCACATAGGTTCCTGTCTGTCCGCCGTTCACCAACGCGTACCATCCGAAATTGGGGGTCCACTTCGTCTTCTGTGACGCCTCGTAGATGCGGTCGATAGCCGACCGAAAATCCGATCCCTTCCCGTAGCGCACTTGGAAGATGACGATTTCCGAGAACTTGGGGGGCATCGTGGCACCGCTTGGAAGGTTACTAATCTTGGGCAAGAACTGATAGTAGCGAGCGGTCACGGAGTCCACGTAGGTGCCCACAACCTTCTGGAACTCCGCCAGATCGGCCTCGTCGGAAATGGGGGGCTTGTCGAGATCCGCCCAGTGTTGGCCGAAGCGGCCAACCAGATATGTTCCCGTATTGTCGCCGCTGAGTATCTCCCACACCAACAATGGTTGAGGGTCGTTCTGTTGCTTATGCCATGCCGCCTTCTGCTTCCGTCCGGCCTCGTACTGCGGCACCATTCCGTTCTTCGGTTTCTGAAACTCCACCGCGGCCAGCGTTCCGGGTTTTTCCTGGGCGGCCAGCGAACAGGCTACGAACAACATGACCCCAAAAGCTGACAGCAACTGATTACGTTTCATTGTCTCCTCTTTTCGTCGGCAGGTTGTTTGGTTTCCCACACTCCCAGTACAGCAGCAACGTCCACAGCCGTTGTCCGCAACGCCACGTTAGTTTCAATGCTGCCAGGGTGTAGATGAAAAGAACGGGAGCATCCTACACGATTTTGCCAGGCATAGCGAGCGGCGGATTGTTGGTGAAAAATCCTCTCCACTCAAAACCCCCGTCCCGAGGTCAGTGAGTGTTACCGGGATTTATCGCTAACCCACCTGACGCGTGACCTTTGACCCCTTCACCTTCGATCAGCCGCGGACGGCATACCGCAGAACGATCACGCCCTTATGGAAGCGTCGCTCTTCGACTAGCTCCAGATCGAGCCGCACACCATCCGGGAAGAACCGTTTTCCGCTGCCGGCGACCACTGGGCAGACAATCATTTGGAACTCGTCGACAAGACCCGCCCGTATCGCTTGCGCGGCGAGTTCAGGACCGTCAACCGTGATGTCGTGCTCAGCGTTGGCCTTGAGCCGCCGGACCGTGTCGGGATCGAATTGACGTTCGATCCTCGTCCGCGCGGTGCGCGGCTCGGTGAGCGTCCTGGAGTAGACGACCTTCTCCGCCGCCTGCCAATGTCTCGCAAAGTCGAGCACGAACCGTGGTTGATCGCGAACCGTATGCGCGGTCTCCCAGTACACCATTGTCTCGTACATCCTCCGTCCGTAGAGATAGGTGCCGAATGACGACGCAAGCTCGTTGATGTAGGAGTGCACCTCTGCGTCTTCCGGAGCGCCCCAGCCAAAGCGGCCGTGCTCGTCTTCTGTGTAACCGTCGAGTGACGTGAGCATTGAGTAGATCAACTTTGCCATGCATCTCACCTTCCATGCACATCAAGCACTTGTTCCGTGCTTTGGCCAGTCCAATCCATAGTTCGCGATCTAGTTCGTGATTGTCCGATACCTGCCAATTGTCGAGAACAGCGTTAGCACTCGTTGAGAATTGGCCGGTCCGGGTCAATGAACGCTATCGCGATTTTGCCACAACTATCCTCACCTCCCAGGGCTCTCCCACCCACGGGCGTACTCGCATGCCAGCCACCGGAGACGATTTATTCTGCTTTAGGTATTCGTTAGGAGTAGCCCAAGCCGACTGTCTACCCGATGGAATGCCAGCCCTGACCGGTGGTTATGTTCCAGTTTTTTCGCGATCCACGTGACCTGGGTCGGTTCCACTGGGGGCTTTGCTGTAGGACTCGACCTGCTTCGGCTTAGTAACATCAACCAACTCTTGTAGCCGTCTGGAAAGCTGCACTCCCTCTTCATCGCTCGGTGGCGGGGCGGGGCGAAGCCGCGCTCTTATTGACGCGAACAATTCTCGCAGGAGCATCGGGGGCGCACTCGTGGAGACCCACTCAATTCATGGGCACTCCCGGAATTTTAACCTTTCATGCGTCGTTTACAACTACCCCACATGGTTTAGCCAGGAACGACTAATGAAAGGGAGCTACTACCTATGGATAGTTACTAGTTACTAACCCAGCGTATAAGACTGCGAACCGCCCAGACCGGAGTCCAGTCTTCTCCGCTTGCCGTTGTCCTCTGGCTGATCCCGTAGCCAAGCGCCCGACCCACGGGTAAAATGTCTCCCCAGGCCAAAAGCAGCGCCCGGCAACGGGCCCAGAAGGAGAATGTATGAGCGTAGATTTCAACGCCATGATGCAAACCGCGACCACCCTGCTGACAACTGTCGGCTTGAAAGTTCTAGGTGCGATTGCCATCTGGATTGTCGGCCGCTGGCTGATCAGTCTAGCCCTTCGCCTGATCGGGAGCGCGCTGACCAAGCAGAAGGTTGATCCCACTCTCATCCGCTACATCCACTCGGCCGTGGCGGCGCTGCTGAATATCGTGCTGGTCGTCGCCATCCTGGGCTTCTTCGGAGTCGAGACCACCAGCTTCGCGGCCCTGTTGGCAGCCGCCGGCGTAGCTATCGGCATGGCGTGGTCGGGACTGTTATCGAACTTCGCCGGCGGCGCGTTTCTGGTGATCCTGCAGCCCTTCAAGGTGGGCGACTTCATCACTGCCGCCGGAATAACCGGCACGGTCGAGGCCATCGGCTTGTTTGCCACTACCCTCAATACCCCCGACAACGTAAAGACCATCGTCGGTAACGGCAAGATTTTCGGCGACACCATTCAGAACTTTTCCGCCAACCCCTACCGGCGTGTCGAACTGACGGCGCAATTGGCGCACGGTGTCGACCCGCAGGCCGCCATTGCGCTGCTGAAACCGGCGCTCGCCCAGGTGCCGAACGTGATCGCCGAGCCCGCACCCGATGTCGAGATCCTGACCTTCAACCTTTCGGGCCCCGTGCTCGCCGTTCGCCCGTACTGCAACAACCAGCACTACTGGCAAGTCTATTTCGACACGAACCGCCTGATCCGCGATACCTTCGCGCATGCCGGCTTCCCCGTTCCCGAGCAGCATTACGCCCTGCGCGGACCGGAAGATTTCAGGCTGGCAAAAACGGCGTAGGCGCTGCTTTCATAGTGGTGCCGTTTGAGTCGGTTTTGAAAGGGCACGGCTTCAGCCGTGCCGTAAGTGTCGTATTTTCATTGCGGCTTTAGCCGCTGCGGGACGGCAATTCTCAAACTGCACCACTACCGTGGCCTTTGACCATGCGCCCGGCCGATCCCCTACTCCGCCTGTTTCGTGATATTCAGAAGCACCCCAACGCACATCAGGGTCACAAACAGCGACGACCCGCCATAGGAGACAAACGGCAGCGGAATTCCCTTGGTCGGCATCATGCCCAGCACGACGCTGATGTTGATGAAGGCCTGCAGCACGATCATGCTGGTGATTCCCACAGCCAGGAAGCGGCCGAAGTTATCCTGCGTGCGCAGCGCCGCGCGCGTGCCGCGCCAGAGGAAGATCGCAAACAGGATGATGACGGTGAGCGCTCCCACCAGGCCCAACTCCTCGGCAGTCACCGCAAAAATAAAATCCGTGTGCGGTTCCGGGAGATAAAACAATTTTTGCTTCCCTTCCATCAGCCCCATTCCAGTCACGCCTCCGGTCGAGACCGCAATCAGCGACTGGATAATATGAAAGCCAAATCCCTTCGGATCGGCATAGGGATTCAGAAAGGCCAGGATGCGATCCCTCCGGTACGACACGTGAAAGATCAGCAAATAGAGCGGCAAGAGCGCGGCCGCGAAGGCGTATCCGAAGTAGCGCAGCCGCATGTCAGCGACGAACAGGACGCAAGCGGTAATGCCCGCGCAGGCGATGGCGGTGCCGAGGTCGGGCTGAAAAACAATCAGCCCAAGAAAAAACACGGTGGGCGCCACGGCCGGAATCAGCGTATTGCGCCAGTCGTCCATGGCCTTGGTTTTATTTTCCAGAAACCAGGCAAGAAACAGGATGAGCGCGGGCTTGGCTAGTTCCGAAGGCTGCAACGAAACCGGGCCCACGTGAAACCAGCGGTGTGTGCCGTGCGCCCGGTCAAGAAAAAAAACCGAGATGAGCAGAAGCGTGGTAAAGCCCAGAAACGAAAAAACCAGCGCCGGATGTTGCAGCCGTTTGTAATCCACCTTCATGGCCACGATCATCGCGGCAAGTCCCGCAACCGCCCATACCAGTTGCTTCACCAGGAATTCGTAAGCCGACCCAAACCGCTCCTTGGCCATCACCGCCGAGGCGCTGAAGATCATGACCAGCCCGATAAAAACCAGGATCGCAGTTACCGTGAACATCCAGCGATCAACGCTGACCCGCTTAGCCATAAGTAATCTATTTCACCACGGAGACAAGCAGACAAGGAGGAGTTTCAGCCCCCCAATCTAGGAAGGGTGATAACTGACTTGGTTCGCGTGGAGAGCCGGGCGTCCACGCCCGGCCAGAACGGACGAGACGCCCGTCCCTCCAAGGTGCTAAGTTGATCGAGCCATCGCCAGCGAATGCACCGTCTCTTTGAACACCCGACCCCGATGTTCGTAATTCTCGAACTGATCAAAGCTGGCGCAAGCCGGAGCAAGAACAATAACGTCGCCGGCCACCGCCGATTCGCTGGCGCGCCTCACCGCATTTTCCAGAGTCTCAGCATGTTCGATTTGGGCAGCACCCTGAATCTGCGATTCGATCTTGGCGGCAGCGGCCCCTATGGTGTAGACGCGCTTCACACGCAGTTGCAACAAATCAGCCAGCACGGAGTAGTCGCTGCCCTTATCCTTGCCCCCGAGAATCAGGTGCAGGTGCGGAGGAATGTCCGCCGGGAACGCTTCCAGTGCCTTGATGGTTGCGTCAACGTTCGTGGCCTTGGAGTCGTTGTAGTAATCCACGCCCGCGACCCGAGCCACAAATTCCAGCCGGTGCTCGACGGCCTTGAAATTCCGCACAGCCTGCCGGATCTGTTCAGGCTGGCAGCCGACAAGCATGCCGATGGAAACTCCCGCAAGCACATTTTCCAGGTTGTGCGCGCCTTTCAGCGGTACGTCCGCCAGCGGCATGATCTCGCGTTCGCTATGCCCATCCCGGAAATAGATATGCGTGCCACGGACCAAGGCCCCCTTTTCAGTCTCCTTGCTTCGGCTGAACCAGAACAACTGCCCGCGAGTACGGTCCGCCAAGCCAGCGGTGGTGGGCTCATCGGCGTTGAGCACGGAGAAGTCATCCGCAAGTTGGTTCTCAAAAACACGCGCCTTGGCGCCGACGTAATTGACAAAAGTCTTGTGACGATCGAGATGGTCGGGCGTAATGTTCAGAATCACCGCGATCCGGGGACGAAATTCAACGATCGTTTCCAGCTGAAAACTGGATACTTCCAGCACCGTCCAGGTCGCCGGCCCAGCCTGGTCCACCAGGCTGATGGCCGGCGTGCCGATATTACCGCCAACCAGCTGTGGAGAACTTTCCGGCGGCAATAATTTCGCCGGCCAACGAAGTGGTCGTGGTCTTGCCGTTGGCTCCGGTAATGGCAACGATCGGACCAGCCATAAATCGCGCCGCCAGTTCGATTTCGCCAATAACCGGCTCTCCCAGGTTGCGCGCCTGTACCAGTTGCGGCGTATCGACCGGCACACCCGGGCTAAGGACGATCAAGTCTTGCCCACGAAAAGTGCGTTCGCCGTGGCCCCCGGTTTCGACCGTGATCCCATGCTCCAGCAGGAGCAGGATTTCCGCGCGCAACTCGGATTCAGGCTTGGAATCCGAAACCGTAACCCGGGCCCCGCGCGACTTCAGAAACAGCGCAGAGGCCACGCCAGATTTGCCAAGACCAACCACCAGCACGCGCTTGTTGTTGAGATCCATCGATTTATTTCACCAGATTCATTTCACCATGCAGGAAAGCTGAACTCCGCCTGTTCTATCGCAATTTCAGCGTGGTCAGCGCAAACAGCGCGAACACCAACGATGCGATCCAGAAGCGCACAATCACCTTCGACTCCGACCAGCCCAGCAGTTCGAAGTGATGGTGGATCGGCGCCATCTTGAAAATGCGTTTCTTGCGCAGCTTGTACGAACCAACCTGCAAGATCACCGAAAGCGCCTCGATGACGAAAATCCCTCCGATGAACGGCAGCAGCAGTTCCTGCTTGATCATAACGGCTATGGTGCCAATCGCGCCGCCCAGAGCCAGCGAGCCAACATCGCCCATGAACACTTCCGCCGGATGCGCGTTATACCAGAGGAATCCGATGGCGGAGCCGACCATGGCTCCACAAAAAATAGTGAGCTCGCCGATCTGCGGCATCTTCTGCAATTCGAGATAGGTGGCAAACGTGGCGTGGCCGCTGAGGTAGGTGAGAACCGCGAGCGCTCCGGCCGCGATCACCGTACATCCGATGGCGAGCCCGTCCAGGCCGTCGGTAAGATTCACCGCATTGCTCGACCCGACAATCACAATCACAACGAAGGCCACAAACGGCAGGAAGGCCAGCGGCCAGAGTTGGGAATGAGCCCATCGTTCGATCACTAGGTCCGGATGGAACTGCTTGAAGAACGGTACCACCAGCCGGGTGGAATACAATCCGCGGTGCTGCAAAGCGATCATTGCGACCGCAATCACCACACTGGCCGCGGCCTGAAAGCCCAGCTTGAGGCGTGCCGTAAGGCCGAGATTGCGGTGATGAACGACTTTCAGGTAGTCGTCGGCAAAACCAATCGCAGCAAAGGCCAGCGTGGCAAACACGGCGATCCACACGAACGGATTACTCAAATCCGCCCAGAGCAATGTAGGCACCAGGATGGCGATGGCGATCAGCAACCCGCCCATGGTCGGCGTACCCGCTTTTTTCTGATGAGCCTGCGGCCCCTCTTCGCGGATGTATTGCCCGATCTGGAAATCCTGCAACCGCCGAATCACCATGGGCCCAACGATCAGGCCGGTGAAAAGCGCGGTAAGACTGGCAAAGGCAGTCCGAAAAGTCAGGTAACGAAAAATGCGGAATGGCGGAAAATAATGATAGAGCTTCAGGTAGAGCAGCCAGTAGAGCAATCCGCCTCCAACACCAGCTGTCAGCCTGTCAGCTGTCAGCTCTTAGGATTAGTTATCAGAGCGGATTCACCATTGCCGTATCCCGCTCGTGTGGGGACGGGCGCCCTCGCCCGTCCAAGCCGAGCGCAGCTCGGCACCCTGCCTGTGACCACGGCAATTCTGCACTCGCTCTAGCTCGCGCCTAAGCCGTTGGGAAGAGCGTTGGGATTGCCGCTTTTCTGTCTCCACGTCTCCAGCGCCCTTTCCAGTTTCACGCCGCGCGACGCTTTCAGCAACACGACATCGCCTTCCCGAGTCTCGCGCGCCAGCCACTCGCCAGCCTCTTCCGGAGTCTCAACGAATTCCGCTTTCATACCCGCGTCGCAAGCCGCTTCCACCATCGCCTTTGCCAAGCCCCGCACGCCCAGCAGAAAGTCAAGTTTACTTCCCGCCATATAACGACCGCACTCACGATGCAGTTCCTCGCCGGTCGGCCCGAGTTCCAGCATTTCGCCGCCGACAACCATCCGCCGCCGGGCCGGCATCGCAGCCAGGGTATCCACCGCAGCCATAAGCGCCTTCGGACTTGAATTGTAGCAATCGTACAGCACGGTAATGTTACCCACTTGAACGACCTGTCCGCGCTTGTCCGCAGGCTGCAGGGACGGCAGAGCGCCGGCGATCTCGGATGGAGTAATGCCATGCTCCAGCGCAACCGCAGCCGCGGCCAGCACGTTGTACACATTGTGCTTGCCAACCAGCGGACTCTGCACCAGTTGGCGCATCTCGCGGCTGACCAAATCGAAACGCGTGCCTTCGGCTCCAAGCACCTCGATGTTTTCCGCCCGCACGTCCGCAGGAACAATCGGCTTCAATCCAAACAGCACGACCTTGCCCTTCAAGTCCCGGCCGAACTGGCACACATATTCATCGTCGGCATTCAGCACCGCCATGCCGCCATGGGGGAGAGCCTCGATCAGTTCATATTTAGCCCGAGCGATTCCGGCAATGGAGTCGAAACTCTCCAGGTGCACGGGCGCAACATTGGTGACCACGGCCTGGTTCGGCAGGGCGATGCGAGCCAAAGCAGAGATTTCGCCGGGATGGGACATTCCCATCTCGACCACGGCAATGTCGTATTCCGGTTCAAGCGTCAGCAGCCCAAGCGGCAGACCAAAATGATTGTTGAAATTTCCCTTCGTCCGATGCACGCGGTACTTGATCGCAAGCAAATGGGCCATCGTTTCTTTGGTAGTGGTCTTGCCCATCGAGCCGGTAACGCCGATGGCCGTCTTGCCCCAGATTTTTCGCACCGCCGTCGCCAAAGTCTGGAGCGCGACCAGAGTGTCGTCGACCGCAAGCAGGCCGGCGGAGCCGGAAAGATTGGAATAGCGCGCCAACTGATCCTTCCGAACCACCGCGGCAATCGCGCCCCGGCTCAGTGCCTGCTCAACAAAATCGTGCCCGTCAAGCCGTTCGCCTTTGACCGCAAAAAAAAGTTCGCCGGCCTGCACCGTGCGCGAATCGATGGAATATCCCTGCGCCGTAGCGCCGTCGTATTGGCCGCTCGCAGACAGGAATTCGCCGATGCGCGAGAGAAGAAGTTTCATGCCGTCTTCCCCGCGCTCCCCGTTTTCGCGGCGCTCTCGCAGTCGTAGCCTAGGGCCGTCAGGTTTTCGCGCGCAACGTCCACATCGTCGAACGGAATCGTTCCCTCCCGTGTGATCTGCACTTTTTCGTGCCCCTTGCCCGCAAGCAGCACGATGTCGCCGGGCGCTGCCTGCCGGAAAGCAAGAGCGATGGCCTTGCGCCGATCCGGCTCCATGGAATATTTTGCGCCCGACTTCTGCAATCCGACCAGCGCATCGTTGATGATGGCCAGTGGATCTTCAGACCGCGGGTTGTCGGAAGTGAGCACGACAAAGCCGCTGCCCTTGCCTGCCGCCTCGCCCATCAAAGGACGCTTGGCGCGATCGCGATCTCCGCCGCAGCCAAAAAGTGTAATGACCTTGCCTTTGAGGCCGGCGCGAGCGACAAAATCGCGAGCCAGCGCCGTAAGGTTGCGGAGCGCGTCATCGGTGTGCGCATAATCCACGACCACCGTGAAGGGCTGGCCGCAATCCACGCGTTCGAAGCGCCCGGGAACGCTGCTAAGGTCGAAGACTCCCTTGGCGATCGCCTCGGTAGAACAATCGCGCGCAAACCCGGCAGCAGAAGCTGCAAGCACGTTATAAACATTCACATTGCCGATCAGCCGAGACCAAATGGCGATCTTCCCCGAGGGCGTCACCATCTGAAACCGCGTTCCTCGCGGCGTGATTTCGACGGACTCGGCACGAAAATCGCAGTCGCCGCCGCTGGATGTCAGGCCGTAGGAGAGCACCCGCGCGCTCTTCTTCTTGCAAAACTTCCAAAGCTGCCGGCCGTATTCATCGTCAATATTAAGAACGGCGGCGCGCGGAGGGTCGGTCCCGCAGCCTTCGAAAAGCACTTGTTTGGCGAGGAAGTAATTTTCCATCGTGCCGTGGTAATCGAGATGATCGCGAGTGAGATTCGTGAATACGGCCACATCAAAAGGAATTCCGAAAACGCGCTGTTGCTCCAGCGCGTGCGATGACACTTCCATCACCGCCTCGGTAACTCCCAGACCCAAACCCTCCGACAAAAGCCGGTTCAACTCCAGCGCCTCCGGCGTGGTGTGCGGCGCCGGAAGAATCTTCCCCGCAACGTGATACTCGATGGTCCCGATCAGAGCGGTCTTCCGCCCCGCCGCGTGCAATATGGCTTCGATCAGAAAGGCGGTCGTGCTTTTTCCGTTCGTGCCGGTAATTCCAGTATTAGCAATTCGCTCGGCAGGACGTTTGTAGAAATTCGCGCTCAGGCGGGCAAGCGCACGCCGCCCATGCACGACCTGCGCCCAGCCCACCGAGGGGCGCGGCGCTTCGGCCGCGGAATCGGTAACAATAGCAACCGCTCCGGCAGCAATGGCCTGATCGATGAACCGATTGCCGTCGCTGGTCTCACCCTTAATAGCGACAAAAACAGTTCCCGGCCGCACCCGTCGCGAATCGTATTCCACCCCGGCAACGCCCGGGTTTTCGCTCTGCGAGAGAACCTCGGCGCCCTGCAGGAGCTGTTGGAATGTCATTGGAGTGATTATAAATAGCCTCGGTATCGCCTCCCATCAGGTTGTCATCCTGAGAGGAGCGGGCCGCTGCGCCACGCGCAGCAGCCGCGGAGTCGAAGGATCCCTCTATCTGCCAAAACGCACCGTAACCCGCGATCCCGCCGCCACGTGCGCCCCAGGCGAGGGCGATTGCTCGCGTGCAACTCCGCTACCGATGGCCTGCAGGTCGAGCCCCGCATCCTGCGCCGCCTCAATCGCAATACGCAGGTTCTTCCCGATGAAGGATGGAACCGCGATCCCTCCCTCTTCCACGTCGAGCACCACCGTTCCACTGGTCGGCGATTTCTGCGCGGCTGAATTCTCGGATTGCGCGCCACCCGGCGAACTAGCGGCCGCTGTCGTCAAGCCGCTCAGCGCCTGATGATCCGCATCTCTCCTGGTCATCGCGGCGGGAACCACCTGAGCTCCAATCGCGCCGGGCTTGACCGTGGTTGGCATAACGGCCGTCTCATTGGCCTCGGCCATATCCAGGCTGGCCCCAAGGTGATCGGGAGAGCTTTCTTCCAGACTAGCGTCAGGAACATCGCGACGAGCCAGCAAAACCTGGCGGCTGGGCGGAAGCTGAACGTCATGCGGCACGTGCAGATACTCCAGCACCTGCTGCGTGATCCGCTGAAAGACCGGAGCCGAGACCTGTCCCCCCTGGTGCAGACCGACCGCAGAGTCGAGGATCACCACCACCGCGATTTGCGGATCGTTGATGGGAGCAAATCCCGCAAAAGACGCCACATACTTCGTCTTCGAGTAAGCGCCGGTGGCCGGGTCCACCTTCTGAGCCGTCCCGGTTTTGCCCGCCGAACTGTAGCCCTCCAGAATAGCTTTGCGCCCAGTGCCGTGGAGCACCACCCCCTGCAACATCTGTCGCATCTCGGCCGCGGTCAGAGATGAAATCACCCGTCTCCCCTCGGCGGGCTGGAAGGCAATCGTTTGTGGAGCATTCTGCGGCGCGATCGTCCCGGCCCCGATTGTCCCAGCAACGATGCGCGCCGGGACGCGCACCCCACCGTTCGCAATCGTCGAAATCAGCGAAGCTAGCTGCAGCGGCGAAATGCCAATCTCTTGCCCCATCGAGATCGCGCCAATCGAAACCTTCGACCACCGTTCCACCGGCTTCGTCAGCCCGGCCGTTTCGCTCGGCAGCTCGATCCCTGTCCGCTGCCCGAATCCGAAGGCGCGAATGTATTTGTAGAGCCGCTCGTCGCCCAGCCGCAGCGCGACTTTGATGGCGCCGACGTCGCTCGACTCCGCAATAATGTCGGCGACCGAGAGCAGGCCGTGCGGCCTGCTGTCGCGGATGCGCATGCCATTGATCACAATCGATCCCATCTGGCAGTCGAACATTTCGTCGGGTCGCGTGACCTTCTCTTCCAGGCCCGCCGAGATGGTCACCATCTTGAAAGTCGAGCCGGGCTCGTAGATGTCGCTCACCGCGCGGTCTTTCAGCGCCTCGTTCTTAATTTCCTTCCGAATATTCGGATTGAACGTGGGCCGGTTGGTGAGAGCCAGAATCTCCCCAGTGCGAGGATTTTCCACGATCGCCGTGCCCGCGATGGCGTGCGTCTCTTCCATCCCGCGCTCCAGTTCCCGTTCGGCAATGTACTGGATGTTCTGATCGATGGTGAGCACGACGCTGTTGCCCGCTTCGGGTTCCTTTTCCACACTGGCAAACCAGCGCTTGCGCGCGTCCACGGAAATCATCAGCTTGCCGGGTTTGCCCTCGAGTTGCTGGTTGAATTGTCTCTCCAGTCCGCTTAGCCCCTGATCGTCCGTGCCGACATAGCCCAGAACTTGCGCCGCCAGTTCCCGCTTCGGATAAAAGCGCTTGGCTTCTTTCTGGTAGTGGATGCCTTGCAAATTCAGCGCCCGGATGCGCTCAATCGCTTCGGCGTCGGCCTTGCGCGCCACCCAGCAAAAAGTCTTGTGTGCGCCGCAGTCAGCCAACAGGACGCGAGGATCGTCTTGCGTGATGCGTGAAATCAGGCTAATAACATTCGCAAGGTCGGGGGTCTCCGATGGCACCACGAAGGTCGAGTCCACCTGGATGGACATAGCCAGCTCCCGCCCAGCCCGATCGTAGATGACGCCGCGTTTCGGCGAGAGGTCAAAACTGCGTTGTTGTTGATGCTGGGCCCGCCGCTCGAAATCGCCGTAGCAGAAGATTTGCAAATAAACCAGCCGCAGGCAGATGGCCAGCAGCCAGAAGCAAAGCAATCCAGACAAGGCGTAAAGCCTGAATTTTGCGCCGTTCGAAGAGGTGCTCGCCGCCATTTCAGTTCCCAGTTCTCAGTTCTCAGTGAAAAACTCACGGCTGCTGACTGAGAACTGAGAACTGGGAACTGATCTATCTCGCAGAAACCACCGCGACCGGAGTCACTCTAGCCATCACCGGCGTAGCCGCATCGCTGGCGGCGTCCATGCGAAGCACCTGCCCAGGCTGCGGCGATTGCAGGCCCAGCTTGCGCGCCATCACATCAATTCGCTCCGGATCGCGCAGCGACGCCTCTTCCAGGCGCAGCGCCCGGTTCATTTCTGTGAGACCCTCGCGCTCCGACCGCAGCGCCTCGATTTTGTACCCGTACTCAATGGCGCGGAAATGTTGCAGCGCGTATCCCATCACCAGCAGGAACAAGCAACAAAGCGCAAGTCCAAAGAATTTCATCTCGCGCTCGCGGCGCGGATCTTCGACTTTGACCAGTCTCGAGTTATCGATGTTCTTGCGGAAGTAAATCTCCGGGGTCCCCAGCCAGCAGGACTTGCGTCGGCTGAGAGGAGCTGCGCTTTGCACGGCCAAGGCGCTCATGATTTATGCTACTCCAAGAAATTTGGAATCGTAGTCTGCGTCTTCGACGACCATGGGTTCGAGGGCCGAAGCGTCGACCGCCAGGGCTCGGTCCGCTCGCGCCCTCTTTTCCACGCGCTCGACCGTCGCCATCAGATCTTCAATAAGAGTGCCGGTAAATGTCATTTCGAATGATCCAGTTTTCTTCCCCGGACCCGGCCTTGTTTCATTTTTTCTTGGCCGCTCCGAAAAAATTCCACCACAGCGTTGCGGCCTCTTCATACGGAACGGCCGCCATTCCCAAACTCTTTACCCGGCACGCCTTACCATCACCGCACCGGGGGCCCGGCAGTTTCTCCGGGCTAACTCAAACTCTTTCGGCCGCGCGCATCTTGGCGCTGCGCGACCGCGGATTGCGATCTATCTCTTCCCCGCCGGCCGTCACCGGCTTCTTGGTCAGCAGCCGGTAGCAGCCCCGCTTCGCACCCTCGCGAAGCGCATCCTTGACGATTCTGTCTTCCAGCGAATGAAAGCTGATCACCACCAGCCTTCCGCCCGGCCTCAGCACGTCTGGTGCCGACTCCAGCAGTGCTTTCAAATCGTCCAGTTCACGGTTTACGAATATTCGGAGAGCTTGAAAGGTCCGCGTCGCCGGATGAATCCGCTCACGATTCATTGACCGGGCCGCGGCCGCTACCACCTCGACAAGTTGCGTCGTCGTGCGTATCGGCCGCGACCGGACAATGGCTCTGGCGATTCTCCGCGACCTCCTTTCCTCACCGAATTCGTAAATCACATCAGCCAGCTCGCGCTCGTCGATGTGGTTTACCACTTGTTCGGCGGTCTCGCCGGACATCCGGTTCATCCGCATGTCCAGCGGTCCTTCCGCCTGAAAACTAAATCCCCGCGCCGGATCCGAGAGCTGCAAACTGCTAACCCCCAAATCCGCCAGCAACCCATCCAGAGAGGCCGGAGCAACGCGCAAACCAACGTCCGCAAACGACCCATGAATCAGCGTGATCTGCGGCCAATTTCGCTCGTCATCATCCGCTCCTCGCTCACCAGCGACTTCCCTGACGGCTGATGGCTGAAGGCTGACGGCTGCTATCTCCAGCGCCGCGGCATCCTTATCGAAGCCAATCAAATGTCCCGGTGCGCCGAGGCGTCTTGCGATTTCGTAACTGTGCCCGCCCAGGCCCACCGTGGCATCCAGATACGTTCCGCCACGCTTTACGGCCAGAAAATCGATCGTTTCTTTTAAAAGAACCGGAACATGGCCACCCGCTCCATGCCCACCCCACTCGGGGGTGTTGATTGAATCCGAATCCGTTCGCACTAGATGCCCAAGTCGTCGAGCGTCTTGATGTCTTCATCCGTGAAGGGCTCTTTAATCTCCTTGTCGAGCGCTTCCATGTTGCGAACTTCCAGGTAGGTCAGATTGCCGAGCACTGCCACTTCGCCGCGAATCTGCGCTGACTCCCGCAGAATCTGCGGAATCAGCAGGCGCCCCTGCCCGTCCATCTCCACGACCTGCCCGTAATAATTCGTGCGATTCAGGAACTTTTTCTTCGTCGGGTTGTACGTGGAGAGCGCCGCCAGTTTCTCTTCGATCCGCTCCCACTCCTCGAAGGGATACACTTGAGCAATATTTCCATCCAGACTTGTGATGTAGAATTTCTGCGCATATTTCTCGTCGATCACGCGCTTGAATTCCGCCGGGACTTTTAACCGTCCCTTTTCGTCGACGCGCGTGGGATGATTGCCGCGAAACATGTGCCCTGCTCACCGCTCTTGATGAAAATGACGGGTTCCGTTTATTTATGCCTGCTATCACAGCCACTACCATGGGGGAGGTAGAAGCGGTCACAAAAGCAGTGGATTCGGGTTGGTTGGGCCGGGTTTTTGCGGTGTCAGTCTCGGAAACCACTGGCGCCTCGAAACTTAGGGTCTGTGCCCACAACCTCTATTAGTTAGTCCACTTTAAACCACTTTTGTCCACATCCTACGCCTAAATCGTTTGTTGTCAATAAGAAAGTTCAAGGTTGAATCCCCAATCAATCAGGCATCGTCCGGAGCACGAAATCTTGGGGTTGACGAGCCAGATGACCACTAGGGGTTGGGTTTACGCTCTAGGTGCCTTCGCTATTCATTCGCTAATATTTTTCTTGCATTCCGCGCCCGTAACCGATCTTCCTGTGGAAAAAGCGCGCCGCGCGTCCCGCATTCGAGCGGCTTGGGCATCGGATTCGAGCGTGCTTGGGAAAGCACGAGTTTTACTCGTGCCGTAAGCGCCGCAAACTCGATTGTCGGCTTTAGCCACTGAGGGACGACTGTCGCGCCCGCCAAGAGTCTCTCAGCAGCCCGCTCAGGCCGGAGCACCTCGGGACCGGGAAAAATGTCCATGAAATTGAAAATGCCTTCGCATTGACCGCAGCCGGTCGCGCCCTGGTCGCATCCAGCCCCGCAAACTCCACCGCACTTGACCCGTTGGAGTACACTTGTGCCCAATTCAAGCCAGACGAATACAGGGGGCACAATGAAGCTGAATACGACTCGTATATGGCTGGGAGGCATTGCCGGCGGAGTGCTCTGGAATGCATGGAGCTTCTTTATTCAGACGCGACTGGGCCCATTCTACGAGCCCCTGCAGAAGCAAGGCTTACTCCTCAAGGAACCACGCTACCCGTTTTTCGTCGGGCAGTGGATTCTCCTCGTCTTCGTGATGTCGATTCTCCTGGCCTATCTCTACGCCTGGAGCCGAGCCACGGCTGGCGCCGGACCGAAGACCGCTCTAAAAATCGGGATGATCGTCGGATTCTTCGCCGGCATGCCCAGCAACTTTGCGCAAGCCACCTGGTCGCCGGTTCCGCGCATGTTGCCGCTCGGATGGATGCTCGAAATGTGGATCGGCGCGATCCTGGCGACCATGGTCGCCGGTTTCCTGTACCAGGACTGAATCGGCGAACCGGCCGCTGCGGGTCGGAAATTCTATTCCGCCTTAGGATTCGAAACGCCCATCTGCGGATCAATCGCGTCCAGGTAGGCCTGCACGCGCTGCTTCGTTCCCTCGGGCATGCCGGTGAACTCGATTCCATTGCCCACGCCCGGATCCGACGTTCGCACCTCCCCCGTGATACCGATGCGCTCCGAGTCCAGCCAGAACTCTATCCGCAGCACGGTTCCGAGCGGAAATGGCATCATACTCTCGACGTAGCACCCATTGCCGCTCACGTCGCTGGCATTCATGCGAATCGGCGCTTTGGCGTGGTCGGCGCGAAGTTCCAGCGGAACCGAGATCTTATGCCGCGGCCAGCGCCGCATGTTAGAGGGAGCGATCGCCACCGTCGCCCCGTCGAGCGACAGATAGCTTTTCCACGGGCACTCCTGAGTGCTTAGCAACTTGATTCCTACTTGATGTTTCCTGACCGGACCCGTGTTCATCACTGAGATCACCGTGCAGCGGGTTTTGGCTCCGTCGAACTGCACTCCGATCACATCACCCACCTTCAGTTCGCTCTCCACTCCCGAAATCGATGCGCCCTCCGAACTGAGGTGCAGAGCGTGCGCGGCTTGGGAAAAGGGGCGTCCCTCCGCCGTCATTCCCCAGACCCGCACCGGCAGGTCCACACTCAGGCGAGGTTCGGTTTGCTGATCATCCATGCCTTATCCTAAGTCGGCCAGGCGAAGCGGCCACGGCGCCATTTCCGTGAGTCTACTTGGTAATTTCGGAGCCGGGAATGTTACGAGGGTAACGAGTCGCCAGGTGCCCCTCGACAGCGGTCATCGAAGCCTGCAAGCTCCGGCCATAATTCAACGATTGCAAGATGAGCGCTGGCGTGACCCTTTTTCCCGCCGATTCTCGCCATAGAGAGTGAGCAGGAAAATCTGACATCTACAGCGAAAAATGACAAACATCGCGAAGCCCCATGACAATATCTTCTGGTGGATCAGCCTGAAGGCATCTGTAGAGATTTGTCAAAATGAGTTGAGACGCCCGGTTGGTTGAGATCTTTCAGCGCTTTTTGTCCTTGGAACCTCGCTTTTCGTACAAAAGTCTCCCGAACACCTGCGTGAGTTGCGAATAACGAGGATTCCCTTCACGCACATCAGGGTCGTTGCCAAGCGAGTGTTCATCTCGTGCGAAAACCCGGAGGCCAGGACTCCTACCGACGCCAGGCGGTAGGACTCAGCCAGCTTCGCCTCGGCCGCTTGCCGCTCGGAGATGTCGCGCCACCGCGCGCTGCCGGACGCGGCAGTTATCGCTCTGCCGCGAGGAGCGTTGCGCGAGTTCCTGGCCGCTAATCCGGCGGAAGGGTATAAAATTACCCTGAATCTGGCTGTCGTCATTGGGCATCGCCTGCAAATGTTTCAGGCGATGTGGCTGCGCGAAATGCAGCGTACCGTGGAAGTGCGTTCTGCTTGACGCGGGGAATGGGCCCATCGGACTGGCGACCGAGACTGACGATCGAAAGTGGCGATCCGGATTCGCGGAGTGGTCCCTACGGCAGGGGGGCGTGGTGAATGAACGCTGACCAACTTTCCCAACCCGAACCTACACGCCGCCGCATGGTTGGAATCTTCCTCGGTGGCGGCCTGCTTGCCTCGTTTGCTTCTTTCATCTATCCCGTGCTCCGCTATCTTGTTCCTCCGGCGGTGGTAGATCTCGGCGGGGACGAGGTCGTCGCCGGCAAGCTCGGGGACCTGAAGCCGAATTCCGGCAAGATTTTCCGATTCGGCACCCGTCCCGGCTTGTTGATCATGGAGAGCGACGGCACTTATCGCGCTCTCTCCGCCACTTGTACCCACCTCGGCTGCACGGTGCAGTATCGCAACGATCTGCGCGAGGTCTGGTGTGCCTGCCACAACGGAATCTACGATCTCAATGGCCGCAACGTTTCCGGTCCTCCGCCCAGGCCGCTCGATGTGTTTGATGTCCACTTGCGCGGCGATGAGATTGTCGTCAGCCGGAAGCGGGAGGCGTGACCTTGTTCGCCGCCGTCCGCCGCTGGTTTGATGAACGATTTGATTTGGACGACCTCACTGCCCCGCTTCGCCACAAGACCGTCCCCAGCCATCGCCTCTCCTACTGGTATTTCCTCGGAGGCATCACCCTTTTTCTCTTTGTGATCCAGGTGCTGACCGGGATCTTGCTGCTCCTCTATTACCGTCCCGGCGCCAACGAGGCCTTCGAAAGCGTGCAGTACATCATGACCCGGGTGAGGTTTGGCTGGCTGATTCGCTCCATCCACTCCTGGTCAGCCAACCTCATGATTTTTACTGCCTTCGCGCACATGTTCAGCGTGCTCTTTCTCAAGGCCTACCGCAAACCCCGGGAGCTGACTTGGGTCAGCGGGGTGCTTCTTCTATTTCTGGTCATGGGATTTGGCTTCAGCGGGTATCTGCTGCCCTGGAACACGCTGGCCTTTTTCGCCACCAAGGTCGGCACCGAGATCACGGGGCAGCTTCCGATCGTCGGCAAGCCCATGATGATCTTTCTCCGCGGTGGTGAAGACGTGACGGGAGCCACGCTGACGCGGTTCTTTGGATTCCATGTCGCCGTTCTCCCCGGAATTGCAACCGTGCTGCTCCTGGTGCACCTGTTGCTGGTGCAACGCCTTGGCATGAGCATTCCCCCGAAACTGGAAGTGCAATGGGCTGCGGATCCGTCTGCCAAGCGGGAAATGAAATTCTTTCCCAACTTCTTGCTGCGGGAATTGATGGCTTGGTACGTGGCCCTGGGAATGTTGGGCGCGTTGGCAGCAGTCTTCCCGTGGAACCTTGGGGTCAAGGCAGATCCTTTTGTGTCTGCCCCTGCGGGAATCAAGCCCGAGTGGTACTTCCTTTTCATGTTTCAGACGCTCAAGCTCATCCCGTCCAAAGTATGGTTCATCGACGGGGAGGTTCTGGGTGTAGTTGGTTTCGGCCTCGTCGGCTTGTTGTGGCTGCTGCTGCCTTTCTTTGAGAGTGACCAACCCTCACATATGAAACGGTGGATCACTGGGCTTTCTGTCTTTGCTCTTGCGTACGTAGCAGGTATGAGTGTTTATGGCCTTCTTGCGAAATAAGCTCCGACCGTTCCGCGTCGCCCATGTTGGGCTGGCCGGCTTCGTCGTGTTGGCAGCGTGCCTGGGTTATGGGCAAAGCAAAAACTCCTGCCTGGATTGTCACTCCACCTTGCCTGATCCCCTGGGCGTGAGCCAGGAGATGTTCAGCCAGGACATACACGCACAAAAGGGTTTGACATGCGCCGGCTGCCACGGCGGCGACCCAACCAGCGACGATGCAGACAAAGCCATGAGCCCAAAGGCGGGCTGGAAAGGCAAGATCGATCGCAAACAGATTCCGCAGTTGTGCGGAAGTTGCCATTCGGATCCCGCCTACATTCGGCAATTCAACCCCAGTTTGCGCACCGACCAGTTGGACCAGTACCGCACCAGTGTGCACGGCAAGCGCTTCGCGGCTGGAGACACCAAGGTAGCAGTGTGCACGGATTGTCATAGTGTCCACGATCTAAGAGCGCCGAGCGATCCGCGCTCCACGGTTAACCCGGTCAACGTGGCGAATACATGTGCCCGCTGCCATGCTGATGCCAGTTACATGCAGGGATATTCCATTCCCACGGATCAGTTCGCCAAGTACAGCACTAGCGTGCACCACGAAGCACTGGCGGTGCGAGGCGATCTGAGTGCGCCCACCTGTACAACCTGTCATGGAAACCATGGCGCGGCGCCGCCAGGCGTAGATAAGGTTCAGAATGTGTGCTCGAACTGTCACGCTTTCCAAGCCCAGATGTACGAAAAAAGCTCGCACAAAAAGGCCTTTGACGCGGCTTCTCTTCCCGGATGCGTCGTGTGTCATAGCAATCATGGCATCAGACATCCAACCGACGCGATGCTGGGCACTGGTCCCGACGCCGTTTGCATGCGGTGTCATAACCCAGGTGACGAGTGCGATCAAGCCAGGGCAGGATTACTGAGTAATTTGCGTCAATTGGACGAGGCCATTAAGAACGCAGACTCGGTTCTCCGTGTCGCCGAGTCTTCTGGCATGGAGGTCAGCGAGGCCAGGCTGGGACAGGATGAGGCACGCGATTCGCTGACCAAGGCGCGCGTCACCATCCATAGTTTTCGGACGGACTTGGTGGATCAGGATATTCAAGCTGGCCTGAAAATCGCGGCCCAGAACCTGCAAGCCGGGAAGGATGCCATGGTGGAACGCAACTATCGCCGTCTCGGATTCGGAATCTCCGTCATTGCCATCGGGATAGTGTTGGCTGGGCTTCGGCTGTACATCAAGAAGATAGAGAGTTAGGGGCTGCGAGGGCGTCGGCAATCGCGAAGGCCACGTCCAGCTGTTCGGCCAGCCTCATGGACATGCCTTCAATCCGGTGTTTCAGCGTCTGCCCGTCCACAAACTCCATCGCGATGTAGGCCGATCCGGCTTCTTCGCCAATGTCGTAGATGGTGCAAATGTTGGGGTGGTTCAGCCCAGAGGCAGTCTGGGCTTCCCGTCGAAAACGCTCCAGAGCGGCGGGGTCTTTGGCCGTATTTCCGGAGAGGAATTTCAGAGCAACCGTACGCTGAAGGCGGGTATCCTCAGCTTTATAGACCACACCCATACCGCCGCCGAGCTTCTCTACGATGCGGTAGTGCGAGATGGTTCGGCCGATCATTCGGGAGATGCCTGGCTTCGGGTCGCTCGATTCTACGAACGTGGCTGCGGCCAGTCAACGAATGTCCTCTCTAGCACGAGCCTGTCGAACCCGGAAGACTTGTTTTGGGAGGGGGACGTGGAAGCAGCGAGATAACTCCGGGATTGTCGGCTAGCAGGAAGTTATACGAGCTGCCAACTGCTGGGCAATCGATTCAATTGACATAAAATCCCTGCTACACGCAATGACCGCAACGGTCGAAACATGCAACCTGATTTCAACAATTAGAATCCCTGCGCCCGCCCTTGAGACTCTTCAAAATTCGCATGATCGCAATTATTGTATTCCAATTCCGAGTCGTAGCTGGCACGCCGTAAAGCTTGTCGATCTGGCCAAGATAGCCGATTGTCTTCATGTGACGACGGTACACTCCGAACACGAACTGCCCTTTGGACGCAATCACCCGCACCAACCACTCCCCGTCTGAGGGAAACGCGACTGGAAGCGACGCCCGGACACCCCCGGCTTTCGACAGGATACTCACGAACCGGACAACATCCGGGGGTGATGGTGGAATTCCAAACGGGTTCTCCGTCTCCAGTCGCATAAGATCGCGGCCTTCGCACAGCACAATTTCCGCTTCGAAGGGCAGCTTGCGAAGCAATGCAGTACGGAATTTTGCAGGGGATCCGGGTTTAAGAACAACAAAGGTGCCGGCAGCACCCACGTTCAGGACATCATAGCCGCTCAGTTGACGCGCGAGGATGCTTGGGCGAAACGTTCTATGTCCGCCAACATTGACACCCCGGAGGAAGACAACAAGGGCCATACCTCGGATTATAAAGAAAAACGGGGAGCGGCTCTGAAAGCCTGGTGGGCTCAAGAAGGGTTTAGTCGAAGCGAGCCCGCAGTGTGTAGCGACGCTATGGCTCGCCGGATTGGCCACCGCGATGATTCAGAAGCCTCCGTGTGTCATGCTCTTCTACTGCTTGTTTGCGCACGAGTTATCGCACGATTTGGTTCTTCGCATGCGAATCCGCGACGCTAGGAAAGTGGTAGAACTTTCCTTTTGTAAACCGTATTCGCCAACGTCGCCATGGCGATGTACCAGGCGAGCAGGCCGACGATGAAAATCTCCCACCCTGCCACCGGCGCCGGACACTTACCAAGAACCACGAAGTCCAGCAAAATGAAGGCCAGCAAGAGCAGCCAGAATAGGACCGCCAGAAACTTTCCTACGCCCTGGACCGCAACGCAAAAAGCGAACGTGAACAGCGTCCACATGAGGAAGAAACCAAGTTCCTCGGGATGACCCGCCGGAATGCCCGTCTTCGGCTGCACGTACAGCAGCACGAATAGTGACCACCAAAAGGCACCGTAGGACATAAAGGCGGACCCGCCGAAGATACTTCCTTTTCGAAGGTCCACGATTCCTGCAATGAATTGGGCCGTGCCCCCGAAGCAGATTGCCAGCGCCAAGGTCGGCCCGGCGCTCCAGAATCCGACGTTATGCAAGCCTGTCGCCATGGTTGTCAAGCCGAAACCCATTAGCCCCACTACGGCCGGGTTCGCCCACCACTCCTTGTAGATACCACTATCTGCTAATTCCGCCATATTATTGTTCTCCTTAGTTTTTGCTCTCCTTATCCCAAACCGAAGGGAACAGGGTTAGCCAGCTCCGGTGGAGTGACGCATATCCTGCTCCCGTTCTGCCTGTTCCGTGTCCTCCTGCCGTCGATAGGTCAACGCGGCAGCGTCTCAAGACCATTGATGCTGTAACGGTTGGACTTGAGTCTTTCTGAAAAACATTTTCGCCCGCGTTTTGGTTCCTCTGTTCTCGTGCTCCGTGATTTCTGTCTGAACCCATGCAGCCAAAGAACAATTTACATAGTATATCGCAATACGATATAAATTATAAATATAGATCGAGGCGACAGTGGGCACTCCATCCCCGATGGTGTTGCCCGCAACCGATGTCTTAGCAGGAGGGACGGGGTGCAAATGCCTTTCGGAAATCGAAACAAAAACGCCGGCATCCAGGCGGATGGCGCGGGCCTACTTGAACTCGGCGATTTTACCGCTAACAACCGAGTCATCCTGCTCGCGATCATTGCCGTCGGAATCGGCGTGCTCAGCGCTTTTGTGGCACTTGCCCTGCTCCGGCTCATCGGTCTTTTTACGAATCTTTTCTTTTTTCAGCGCTGGGGCACGACGCTGGTATCACCGGTCGGAAACAAGCTCGGCGCCTTCGAAATCGTTGTGCCGGCGCTGGGCGCGCTCATCGTAGGCCTGATGGCGCGCTACGGCTCGGAGCGTATTCGGGGGCACGGTATTCCCGAGGCGATCGAAGCCATCCTGATGCAAGGCAGCCGGGTTGAACCCAAACTAGCCTTTTGGAAGCCGCTTTCTGCGGCCATCTCTATTGGCTCGGGGGGACCGTTTGGCGCCGAGGGACCGATCATCATGACCGGCGGCGCTTTCGGTTCCATTGTGGCGCAGTTCCTGCACCTGACCAGTGCGGAGCGTAAGACGCTGCTCGTCGCCGGGGCCGCCGGGGGCATGTCAGCCACCTTCGCGTCGCCGGTCGCAGCGGTCCTACTCGCGGTCGAACTGTTGCTCTTCGAATGGAAACCGAGAAGTTTGATACCGGTGGCCCTGGCAAGTGTGGCCGCGACTGCGGTGCGACGCTACATCATTGGGTTAGGACCCCTCTTCCCTGTACCGGTACACCCCGAGTTCATTGGTCCTAAGGGTCTTCTCGGTTGTGTGCTGGTGGGATTGCTCGCCGGTGCGCTCTCGGCGCTACTAACCGTTTCGGTCTATGCCGCCGAAGACTTTTTCGGGAAGCTTCCGATCCATTGGATGTGGTGGCCAGCGCTCGGAGGTTTGGTAATTGGAGTTGGAGGTTTGATTTGTCCGCAGGCGCTGGGCGTGGGGTACGATTCGATCGGTGCGCTCCTTCAGGGCGACATGCCGGTTCGGCTGATGCTGGGCCTACTGGTGGTCAAGTGGATCATCTGGTCCGTCTCACTCGGATCGGGCACCTCAGGTGGCGTGCTTGCTCCGCTTCTGATGATGGGCGGTGCGCTGGGTGGAGTGATGGCCACGTTTCTGCCTAACGAGGGCATCGGGTTTTGGCCGCTCATTAGCATGGGCGCTATCCTGGGCGGCACGATGCGCTCCCCTTTTACGGGGGTCGTTTTCGCCTTGGAACTCACCCACGATGTCACGGTGCTCTTGCCTCTGCTGGCTGCTTCGGTCATCGCCCACGGGTTCACGGTATTGACCCTTCGCCGGTCCATCCTGACCGAGAAGGTAGCGCGGCGGGGCTATCATCTGAGCCGGGAATATGCTGTCGATCCGCTGGAGATTCTGTTCGTTCGCGAGGTCATGCGAACGAACATCGCTGCATTTCCGCCTTCCATGCTGCTAAAGGAATTCGGTCATGCCATTGCCAGCGGTCCTCGCCTCAAGCAGCGCTTATACCCGGTTGTGGATGCCGCTGGGTACTTACTGGGGGTGGTGACCCAATCCGATATCCAGAAATTTGTACAGGAGCAATCTCTCAAAAGTAATGACTCTACCCTTGCCGAACTGGTCCGACTTGATCCGGTTTGCGCTTACCTGGACGAGCCTCTTACTGTAGTGGTGGATCGGATGGCATCCACAGGGCTAACTGAGTTTCCGGTAGTGGAACGCTGCGATCCGCGGAAGCTTTTGGGCCTGGTTTCGCTCGACGACCTCTTGCAAGCCAGAGTCCGGCGTTTAGACGAAGAACACGAACGGGAGCGCGTGCTTCCCCTACGCCTCGTATTTCCTATGGGACAAGTCAATCGCCGGCGCAACCAATCTTGAGCGAGAGGTCAGGTACTCGTAGGAAGGAAAATACTGATGCACGGTGGTGGCATCGCGTGATGAACCTAAACGGTTGGAGTGGAGAAAATAGCGGATTCAACTCGAGCGATGCCAAGATTGATTTGCAAGAAATGCCATCTAGAATTCCCGTTTGACTATACATTAGCGTGAGTCGACTCTCGTCGCGCCGTGGTTGCCAGCCCCTGAGCAAACTGGAGGGAGAGCAGGTCAAGGTTGTTTCCTTACCGTTACAATACATCGTAACACGATATATAAATATACCGTAGAGTGCTGCAACGAAATCCTTCGAGGCAGAATCTATTCATAGTGGGTGCAACAACCTGAACGGAATTAAGAGCTACTAAGTCACGATCTGGTTCCAGTCCCCCGGCTCTGATCAAGAGCAAGCGGTCCTTGAGTTGGCGGCCGGGAGCTTGGGCATCCTTAGCCAGCAGGGAAGGGGCTACGCGATGTTGGCCGTTGGGCGGAGGAGGAGCACGGCGAACACCTGGGGCAAAAGTAAGGTGTTCTGCCCAGACTGGGAGATTGATTATGGGATTAACCGCGAGTTCTGCTCTTAACCAAACGCTCGTTCAAGACAGCCCCCGACCTCCTTGAGAATCTGCTACCCGGCTACGGGAAACGCAATTTTCAGGTCCGGCTGTGGGACGGCAGAATTTTGGGGCCGGTAAACGAGGGAATTCCGCACCCTGTCAGCGCGCCCCGACTGTCGCCGAGTGCGACCCGCGCACGCCAGGCATCCTCGTAAAGGGAAAAGTCGCGTGGTTACCAATGTTCATTGCCAGGCAGGCAGAAGAACAACTGAAGAATGAACGCACGTCACAACGACCGCCACCGAAGGGCCATTTCAGAGACCTGCTCCTTTGCCTAAGATCGCGTCATGCCTGTGCAAAACATCCGGGACGGCTTTCTGGTCGCGCTGGTTCTCCGCTACGAACAGGATCGCGATCAGTTTTTGATCCTGTCCAAGCAGACTCTCGATTCCTCCTACGCCCGTTTGGCGATTGCGGAGTTGAGGAATGAAGGACTTGTCGAAGAACAAGTTCGAGGAGTGATTCGACTGACGGCTCTGGGGTACAAGAAGTACAAGGACACGCCGCTGCCATACGCTTGTGCGGGCTGAACCGCTGTAGTGCCCGAGAGAACAAGCACGAACGGTCGTTTGCATGCTCGGACTCGTACACGTGCCTTGGTAATCTCGCCTGACTCATCGGCTCGGTAGCATTATTTCCTTACATGATGACCTCCCCCGTATCGTCGTGGACGCGGCGTCCCGTCCGTGTACAACTTGCCGGTATGCCTTCCGCGACGATCCGATTTGAAGACGGACAACGCTCATCGGCGAGACTGCAGACTATTTCTGTGACAGGCGGGTTGCTGCGAGTGCTCAAACCGCTCAGCTCAGGAGCGATTGTGGAAATGCTGTTTTCGACGCACATTGGATCCGTGCTCGCCATGGCGGAACTGCTCCGGCCCTGTGCAGCCGCTCCGTTCGGTTTGCAGCCGTTTCGTTTCGTCGCAATGGACAGTGCCGAGTTGCGAAAATTACGGGCTGCAATTGCATCGTCGTGGAAAACAGGCAGGAA
Source organism: uncultured Acidobacteriaceae bacterium (assembly GCA_963779995.1). Classification (GTDB taxonomy): domain Bacteria; phylum Acidobacteriota; class Terriglobia; order Terriglobales; family Acidobacteriaceae; genus Acidiflorens. The sequence goes on from CAVZZY010000018.1 coordinate 57,566, forward strand.
GCCCATCTGCGTCCCCTTGGCCGTAGCCGGCAAGCCGGAGATGTGGCCTTCCTGACGCGCTAACCGGCAGCGGAAAAAGTCTAACTTCGCGCCCCAGCCCCTGAAAGGGGCGGCTGCTTTCCAAAGACTTACGGCATCCTAAAGCGATGCCCTGATACGAAACCCGAGTTTTTGATGCGAAACCCGCGGAAAAGCGGGGAAGAGGTTATTGCAGCTTGGCGTACTCCGCCTTGGCTTCGTTCAGGATGGGGATGCCAGGGTCGGCGTCTTTCCAGAGGGTGAAGAAGTCCTGGTAGGCACTCCTCGCTTTGGCGGTGTCGCCGGAGAGGGCATAGGCGCGGGCGAGTTGGAGATGGGCGAGCGAGCCGAGCAGGAAGTTCTGCACGACTCCGGTATGGTCGAGGAACTTCTGGAATTCGGCGGCTGCAGCGGGACCATTCTTCTGGGCTAGATAAGCCACGCCGCGAATGTACGGGGGATACATTGAGATTCCGGGAGGAGGCCCTCCGAGTTCGTAGGGGAAGCCTCGAGCGCTACGATCACCCGGTCGGGCGCCTGTTGGGCCATATCAATCGACGCCTCGAGCACGGGGAACCAGTACACCTTGAGATAAGTGTTGGTGGGGTCGGACTTTTCGAGCGCTTCGAGGATGGTTCTGGATTGAGCAGTCTCGCCGGTGCGTGCCAGCGCCAAAGCGGCGACGACTTTGACATCACGCCCCGGTGCAAGCGCTAACGCACGGCTGACCGCTTGCCGGGCAGCAGTGACGTTGCCCAGTTCAGCCTCGCGCACCGCCTGAAAGACGAGCCACTGGGCCGCGGTTTCTTTGGCATCCGCGCGTACGGCCGCATCGACGGCGCGCCGGGCGAGGTCGCGCTCTTTCCCCAGGCGGCCATAGTAGGCCTGAGTGTCGGCGTGGTTGTTGAGCATCTGGTCTTCCTCGCCGGGACGGCCAGCCGCCCATGCAACCTGGCGCTCCATTTCGGCTGTATCACCGGACAGAAATGCCAAGCTATACAGATTGCTCCGAATGAGCAAACCATCGAAGTTTTTCTGCTGTGCTTCCTGGAGCATCTGCCGGGCGTCCTTGAGCCGATTGACGGTCATGTAGTCGCCGGCGAGGTTGCCGTAGCCGGTGATCGTGGGTTCCAGCCGAAGGGACGCTTTGGTCTCCGCGATCGCTTTATCGAATTGGCCCAGTGCGCTATAGATAAAACCGAGATTCGTGTGCGGCACCAGGTCCCGCGGGTAGCTCTTCGCCCAGAGTTCGTACGCTTCTGTCGCCTTTTCCACTTCACCCGTGACGTATTGAAAGTAGAAGGCGGAGATGCGGTACCTCTCTCGGTCGCTGACCCGGTCGCGCAAGTCGTAAGCCTTTTTGGCATTCTCCGCCGCGAGACTTGCCTGTCCCAGATTTGAATAGTGGACGGCGAGACCGACATAAGCCATGGCGAAGTTGGGGTCGAGTTCGATGGCCCTTTTCGTGAAAGGAACGGCTTCGGCGTCACCCTTGGTGCGGCCGGTCGTGATGCCCATGCTGTACGCCTTCAGGGCCTCGAGCGAGGGCGTGGTGGCTTCCACTGGCACGTCGAACCTCTGCACCGAGGCGAGCGATTCGCCCAGCCTGGCGCGCATGGCAGTGGCCGCGCTGGTGAGCGCCTTGAGCACTCCTTCTTTGCTGGGGGCTTCGGCCTGCTCTTTGGCGAGGTTGTCGCCGGTATTGCAGGCGACGGCATCGAGGCCGACGATGAACTGGCTGCCGAGGTTGGAGATAGATCCGCCGAGGACGGCTTTGCTGCCGGTGCGGAGGCAGAGTTCCCGGGCAACGTCGGCAGTGACATGCTCGGTGGGGGAGCGGCCCATCAGCTTCAACGTCTCGCCGACTTTGCGGTCGGAAAGAATGTTGAGGAAAGGAGACTGTTCGAGATCGACGGCGAGGGCTTGCTTGAGGGTGCCGTCGAAGACCGGATCGCCAGTGGAGTTGGTGAAGTCGGCGAGGACGACCGTGTCTTTCTCGGTGAGCGGCGCAGCCTTCGTCACCGGCGTGGCGGGCCGCGAGCGGAAGTAGAATGCTCCCCCGATGACGGCAGCGACAACTATTACGGCGGCGGGAACCAGAACCTTCCAGAGTTTTCTGCCCGCGACAGGAGCTTCGGCAACTTTTTCAGGAACTTTTTCGGCAACTCTCACTGCGCTTGATGACGGAGAAGGAGCAAGCGCCGGGGAGGAACCGGATGCTGGTGACGGCGGCGGGGCGAGCGGAAAGGCCGACTCCTGTGCGACGGCCACTGGCCCCGAACTCACTGGTGCGCCGTGCCGCGATTCCATCTCCCGTTTCAGCCGCTTCAAATCGGTGCGCATATCCGCAGCGTGTTGGTAGCGCAGGTCTCGATCCTTCTCCAACGCCTTGTTGATGATCTCTTCCAGCTTGGGCGGGAGGTCAGGATTCAGCCGCACCGCGGGAACCGGGTCGCGTTCGAGAATCGCGTTGAAGATGACCGCAGAACTGTCGCCGCGGAAGGGCAACGCGCCGGTTGCCATCTCGTACAGCACCGCGCCAAAGGAGAACAAATCGCTGCGCGCATCCAGTTCTTTCGCACGCGCCTGCTCCGGCGACATGTAGGCGACGGTGCCCATTGCCGCACCCGGGCTGGTGAGGTGCTGGTCATCAATCGTGCCGGTCATGGTGTTGGCAGCCGCAACTTTGTTCGACGCACTGGCCGCGGGAGTGAGCTTTGCCAGCCCGAAATCCAGAACCTTGGCGTGCCCGCGCTTGGTCACGAAGATATTCGCCGGCTTGATGTCGCGGTGGACGATGCCGGCGGCGTGCGCGGCGTCGAGCGCGTCGGCGATGTCGATGGCGATGGGGAGAAGAACGTCCGCTTCCAGCGGACGCCCGCCGATGCGGTGCTTCAGGGTCAGGCCGTCCAGAAATTCCATGGCGATGAACGCTTCGCCGTGCTGTTCGTCAATTTCGTGGATAGTGCAGATGTTCGGATGATTCAGAGCCGAGGCGGCCTGCGCTTCACGCTGGAAGCGCGCCAGGGCTTGGGCATCTTTAGCAATCTCGTCGGGCAGGAACTTGAGGGCGACAAAACGATGCAGCTTCAGGTCTTCAGCCTTGTAGACAACACCCATGCCGCCACCGCCGAGCCTTTCGACGATGCGGTAGTGTGAGATGGTCCGGCCAATCATCAGGGGCAAATCTTACGTGTGTGAAAGGTTCAAGTCAATCGAGGCGGCCGGGATGTGTTTCGGCGGCTCGCATCTAACCATAAATCCCCCTCAACTTCGCCGTTTGCAAGTGCCTGAATCTATGAGGTCGCAAAGCCCACGTTTCGGCAGCCCACAAACTAATTGGGTAACCAAAATCGTCGTACGATCATCATTACCTGTAAGGTGGGGCACATACCGCTTGAGCGGCATTTCCGGAGGGGTAGTCACGGGATGGTCTGGCTTCCAATACAATCGGCCGCTTCGATTCGCTAATCCATCCCCGGTTGAGCCATCCCTAGCGCTGAGGCAGTGCTGGCCCGAATCCAGCGAGGCATCGGTCGATCTGCAACCTGTGGCGCCAGCGTTAATCCCCGGCGGCGTGCTGGACAGAATCAAGAAGAAGGAGGAATGGAATGAAAAAAGGAGTTCTAGCCATCTCTTTGAGCATAGTCGTGTTCGCAGTCATCTCGCCGGATGCTTTTGCCAACGGCGCCACCTGGTCTCTTGACGCTACTACGTCCAATGCCCGTTTTTTTCAGGGGTCCACGGCGAATCCAGATTCCGTGAACATTGGTGTCGCGCGCGTGACCGGAAAGGTGAAGCTGGACACAAACGATCTGAACAGCTCGGTCTTTGATATCAGCATCTATCCTGCGAATGAGGATTCGGGAGCCACAATCAGTCCTGACGGTAACTTGCCGGCCGGCTACATTCCTGACGCAGCCGCTTACACCCTGCTGACGTTCAAATCCAAGCGCATTCTGAGGACTGGGAGCGGCGACTTGGAAGTCATCGGGGATCTTACTTTGACTCGGGTGGACCGCAGTGTCACAGAGACGTGGAGCATCGCTTATGCTGGGCCGGAGTACGGTAATCCTGTCACGATTACCGCGACTCACCCTGTCACATTCGTGTTTCCGAACTTGAGCGCTACTCTCCTGCCGGGGTCTTTAACTCCAGCAAGGCTACCGCAAAAAGGAGCGCTGGAGGTTTCGGGCGCAGCCCTCCTCAGCCATGGGACATTCCCTAAATTGTTGACTGCGATAAAAGCGACCAATTGGCCGCCTGTCGTGCAGAATGAACACTGTCACGTGCCGCCCTTCAGTCAGGACTACAGTGGAGTTACTTGCACCGGGGCGTTGATCGCAGCGACTCGCGATGACAACTGTCACATGCCAGCCTCCGTGGGGGGACAGGACTACAGGGGGGCCATATGCACTCCGGCCGCGGGTAGCCAGACGACAATTGTACTGGACCTGAAGTTGGTTCACCGAGGTCCCGAGTGAACCGGCATCGCCGGTAACTGGCGCATCCGGAATGAGAGATTGGCGACGACTTACGGCACGAGTAAAACTCGTGCCCTTCCCAAAGCTGGCGTGAATCGAAGTTTTTCCGCAGCCCAACTTGCTACACTGACTTGCTGCACTAGCTTGTTGCACTACAGGGGCGACAGTTCGTCTTCGTTCTCCTGCTTCTTGTCGCGGACAATCTTCTTCTCCAGGAAACGCTGGGCCAAATCTCTGCCTCCGATGCCGAATGCGATTGCCAAGCCGAGCATCAGGGCTCCGAAGGCAATTCCGAAGGCGACCAGCATGGTAGTTTCTGCCAACCCCAGCTCTTCAAAAACTACAGAGAACACGAAAACAATGATGATGCTGCGGACGGCGAGACTCAAAACCCGGGGTGAAGGCATATTCGCATTCACCGCGGCCAGCAGAGCAGCGCGGGAAAAGAAGCTGGCTGCCAGCAGTCCGAAAAACATGATTAACAGCGCCACGAACAGACGCGGCAAGAAAAGAAAAAATCTTGCGACTTGCTCCTGCAGGCCGAGGATTCCGAGCACGCTCACACCGAGCAGAATGAAGCCCAGCCAGGCCACCCAGAAGGCAAACCGGCTCAACATTTCCGTCGCTGAAGGCAGCGCGGCCTTGCTGAGCAGTTGGGAAGCGCCCGCGTTCTCCGAAAGTTTGTCGAACTTGACGAGCCGGAGAACGGTCCGCAGAACCACTTTTACAACGTACGCAAACACCCAGCCTACAAGCGCCAGGATCAGCATCACGATGACACGAGGAAGGAAGTGTGCGAGACTCCTGGCAATCTCGTGCAGCGCCTGGCTTAGTTCGCTGATAATCATTTCCCGCATAGTCGGCCTCACTCTCTCGATTTCCACAACTGCAGCAGATAGGGTTTCAAGCGCTCAAACTCAAGGCATAAAGCTTCGATATTTTTCTCGACGTCGGGGGCGGAAAGGTTGCGATTCTCGATCACGAAAGTGAACGCCCGGCCGCGGAAAAGCGGCGCCAGGGCCTGAATGATGTGATCCCGGCTGATCACAGATTTCTGATACGAGGCGGCAAAATCGTAAACCGTCCGGACCCACAACTCTGCGGGGTAATGAAAGTCCTCTTCCCCCATGTGGGCGATGCGCTGGAGTTCTGCCAGAGTGATGGGGGAAAGAATTGACTGAAAGACGGACTCTAATTCGGCAACTCCGGTCGAGAACATCTCCCGCAATCGCTTCCGATTTACTCGCAGTGGTTCCAGAAGCACTTCCTGGTCGGGGCCGGTCGTAGGGACGGGCTCGGAACCGGCCACTATGCTCCAGACGGGAAAGTCCGGGTCCAGCGCGGAGAACAGAGTCCCGACAGTTTGCCGCAGCGCCGGCACCAGGTCAGGGGCGCGTGGCTCGAGGTGAATCTTTTCGCCCAGGAAGGACTGGCAGATGCGGTATTTCCCCGTGATCGCAGCCAGGGTGAAGCGGAGTTCGGCGCCGGCCCGGCCGGTTCCATCATTCCAGACATTTTGTCCAAGGAAATGACTTCCGAGATGGCCGGAGAACCCGAACTCCGGCGAATATGCCTCACGGATTCTTAGCCCGTAGAGTGCGCGGGTCATGGGGTATAGCAAATTCGTTATGAGCAGCCCCTCAAACTTATGCCGGCCATACGTGGGGGTCACAAGATCGAAGTTGTCGTGATAAATCGGGCGCAGAAGCTTGGAGAGCCAGTCGGGTTCAATGTTTGCGGACTCGGGGGACATCACCACGCAGGCCTTGGCGCGGAGCAGTTCGGCGGCGGCGAGAATCGTGCGGAACGCGACTTCGCTCGAAGGGCTGCTGGCATACTTCGTGCTTATTGAGTGCAACGTGCGGAGCGCATACAGATTAGAAGCGGGGCGTAGGTCGTCGATCGAGCAGCCCCTGACCAGGTCGGGAGTGCCGTCACGCGAGCCTCCGTCGACATTAATGATCGCGGCTCGCTCGCGAGGAAAGCCGCGCAGGATGCCACTCTGAATGGCATGGACGATCGGCCCGACGGTTTTGGCATTATTGTAGGTGGGCAAGCCCACGAGGATGTCTACTTCGCCGACGTTCATCAGTTGGCGAAGAAAATCATCGGTAAGAAAGCTTTCCTCTGCCAATTTCATCTCCGATCGCGCCACGGGCTGCTAGATCCGTCGCAGCCGAAACCAGTAAAACTGATGGGGACCCAGGGTTAGCAAATAGGGAAGGTCGCCCACACGCGGAAACATATTTCCGCCAAACATCTCAATCGGAATACTCCCCTTGTACCGGCGCAGATCGAGTTCGACAGCTTGCGCGCTGCTGGAAAGATTGTTGACCACCAGAACCGCCTCGTTGCCCAGCCGCCGCACATAGGCCAGGATGCGGTGATTGGCGGGGTAGAGAAACTCAATCGATCCCCTCCCGAACACCGCGGTTGATTTTCGCACCGTTATGATGCGTTGCATCCAATTGAGGAGCAAATGTTCGCTGGCTTTTTGCCGCAAGACATTCACGGCGGGATAACCATACACAGGATCCTGAATCAGAGGGGCATACAGACGCTCCGGGGCCGCAGTGGAAAAGCCGCCGTTCGTCTCGCCGTTCCACTGCATCGGAGTCCGCACTCCGTTGCGGTCGCCTAAATTGATGTTGTCGCCCATTCCGATTTCATCGCCGTAATAGATGATGGGAGTGCCGGGTAATGACATCAACATTCCATTCATCAACTCTATGCGCCTGCGGTCATTGTCCAGCAAAGGAGCGAGCCGCCTGCGAATTCCGAGGTTCAGCCGCATCGTCTTGCTGGCCGCGTACGAGTCATACATGTAGTCGCGTTCCATGTCCGTTACCATTTCCAGCGTCAACTCGTCATGGTTGCGGAGGAACAGGGACCACTGGCATGAAGGTGGGATTTCCGGGGTCTGCTGCAGGATTTCAGTGATGGGCTTGCGGTCTTCCAACTTCAGCCCCATGAACATCCTGGGCATCAAGGGAAAATGAAACGCCATGTGGAGTTCATCTCCGTCCCCAAAATAGGGGCGAAGATCCGCGGGCCACTGATTGGCCTCCGCCAGAAGCATTCTGCCGGGAAAGTTTTCATCGAGTTTTCGGCGCAACTCCTTCAGGACGGCGTGCGTCTCCGGCAAGTTCTCACAATTTGTGCCCTCCCGTTCCACCAGGTAGGGGACGGCGTCGACCCGGAAGGCGTCAACCCCCATCTCCAGCCAGAACTTCATCACATTCCACATCTCTTCCCGAACCGCAGGATGGTCGTAGTTGAGATCGGGCTGGTGACTGAAAAAGCGATGCCAATAGAAGGATTTTGAAATCGGGTCCCAGGCCCAGTTGGACTTTTCGGTATCAAGAAAGATGATGCGGGCGCCCTTGTACCGGCTATCGGTGTCGCTCCAGACATACCAATCGCGGCGTGGATTGTCTTGCGAACTGCGCGACTCTTGAAACCACGGGTGCTGATCGGATGTGTGATTCAACACCAATTCGATGATGACCCTGATGCCTCGATCGTGGGCCGACCCCAGAAACTTCCGGAAATCGTCCAACGTTCCGTAGCTGGAGTGGACTGCGCAGTAGTCCGAGATGTCGTAGCCATCGTCGCGCAGAGGCGAGGGGAAGAATGGCATGAGCCAGATCGCATTGATCCCCAATTCCTGAAGGTAGTCGAGCTTGCCTTCCAGACCTTGAAAATCACCGATGCCATCTCCATTGCTGTCGTGGAAAGTGCGGACGTGGACCTGGTAAATGATCGCGTCCTTGTACCAAAGCACATCCCGGTTCAGTGGCATTCGAGTGTCCTATTCAGGATTCTGCCTACCGATCATAAAGGGTGACCAAAGATCGAAGTCTGGCGCTCAGTTCGCTGGTCAATGCACCCGGACGATAACGCCATTTCCAGTTTCCGCTGACCGTGCCGGGAAGATTCATCCGCGCGGCGCTCCCCAGGCCCAGCACATCCTGCAACGGGACAATCGCCACGTCAGCGACCGACGCCAGCACCGCGCGGATCATGACCCAGTTGATTTCGGAATCGTCATCGTTATGGAAGTTGAGATAGGCGCGGGCGAAGTCGTGCTCTTTGCGAACATCTTCCGGAGAGCGCGTGCTGTCGCTGGCGCCGGAACTGGTCCACCACCCTAGAGTCGTGTCATTGTCGTGTCCGCCGGTGTAGGCGACCAGGTCGCGGCTGTAGTTGTGCGGACGAAACGACGGTCCCTGGGGATCATTGCCGAATGCGAACTGCAAAAGGCTCATGCCCGGCAGACCGAATTGCTGACGTAATTTCTCCACCGGCGGAGTGATGACGCCCAGGTTCTCCGCGACAATCGGCAGTCCGCCAAACGCGTTTTGCAGTGCCGACAGAAAATCTTCTCCTGGCCCTTTGACCCAGCGCCCGTGAATGGCCGTCGTTTCGCTGGCGGCAACCTCCCAGTACGATTCAAAGCCGCGGAAATGATCGAGACGCACCACATCGAAAAGGGTGAGCGACGCCCGGAAGCGCTCGATCCACCACTTGTATCCGGTAGCCGCCAGCAAGTCCCAGCGATAAATCGGATTCCCCCAAAGCTGTCCGGTGGCACTGAAATAATCCGGTGGCACGCCGGAGACCACGGTGGGGCGGCCCTGGTCGTCGAGACAAAAAAGCCCGGGATGAGCCCAGACGTCGGCGCTGTCATGCGCGACATAGATGGGCACGTCGCCCAGGAAGCGGATGTCGCGCTGCCGGCAATAGGCCTTAAGATGCTTCCACTGGCGGAAGAATTCGAATTGCCAATACTTGCAGGCCTTGAGCTGCGGCTCCAGTTTCCTTGACCATTCGCTCAGGGCATGGGGATCGCGCTTGCGAATCGGTGGATCCCATGAGGTCCACGTGGTGCCATGGTGTGCGTCTTTGCAGGCCATGAAGAGTGCAAAGTCATCGAGCCACGGACTGGCGCTTTCACAAAAGCGGTCGAAGCCGGCACGATCGGCGGGGGAAGCGTCGGCAAAGAAAACCTGGGCTGCCCGGCGCAAAGCCGCCATCTTGAATTCGATCACCGGTCCATAGTCGACGAAATCTTCGGGAAAGGGCGGAGCCTGGGTCATGTCCAAGTCGGAGGTCTGGAGCAAGCCCTGATCGCGCAGGCGCTCAAGACCGATTAACAGCGGGTTGCCGGCAAAGGCGGAGAAGCACTGGTACGGGGAATCGCCGTATCCGGTAGGATTCAACGGCAGCACTTGCCACAACTTCTGTCCGGCGGCAGAGAGGAAATCCGCAAACTCGTAGGCGCAGGCACCGAGATCACCAATGCCCTGGCGGCCGGGCAGAGAAGTGAAGTGGAGCAGGATTCCACTGCATCGCGGAAACTTCACTCCGTAACAATACGCAGGTCGGCGGCGTTAGGGCAAGGCGCGCACCATCCCTGAGATCGAGGGCGGTGCAGGGGCAGCGCGATAACGATCGGGTCTAGTGTGGATTGCGTGCGCCCGCGTCCCGCCAGTCCAGAATGACCTTGCCGGCGTTGCCCGTGCGCATGACGGCGAAGGCCTGCTCATGTTCCCGCCAGGAGAAGTGATGGGTAATGACGGGCGCGATATCGAGGCCGCTCTGCAGCATTACGGTCATCTTGTACCAGGTTTCGTACATCTCGCGGCCATAAATGCCTTTGACGGTCAGCATGTTGAAGATGATGTGATGCCAGTCGATCGACATCTCTCCCGCAGGTATGCCGAGCAGCGCGATTTTGCCGCCGTGGCTCATGTTCGCGAGCATGTCCCGGAAGGCGGATGCGTTGCCTGACATTTCGAGACCTACATCGAAGCCCTCGCGCATGCCGAGCTTCTGTTGGACTTCCTGAAGGCTTGTCTTTCGCGGGTCGATGGCCATGGTCACGCCAACCTTCGCGGCCAGGTCCAGGCGATATGGGTTCACGTCGGTAATGACCACGTAGCGGGCGCCCGCGTGTTTGGCAACCGCGGCTGCCATGATTCCGATAGGCCCCGCGCCAGTGACCAGCACGTCTTCCCCAAGCACAGGAAAAGTAAGAGCGGTATGAACGGCGTTGCCGAACGGATCGAAGATGGCGGCGATGTCTAGATCGATGCTCTCGCTGTGCTTCCAGATGTTCGACATTGGGAGCACGATGTATTCCGCGAACGCTCCGGAGCGGTTCACGCCGATGCCCTGGGTGTGAGCACACAGGTGGCGTCTTCCGGCCAGGCAGTTGCGGCAGCGGCCACACACCACATGACCCTCGCCGCTAACCAGTTCTCCAACCCGGAAGTCGGATACGTTCGAGCCGACGGCGACGATCTCGCCTGCAAATTCGTGGCCGATGACCAACGGGACACGAATGGTGGATTGGGCCCAGTCATCCCATTCGTAAATATGAAGGTCGGTGCCGCAAATCCCGGTTCGAAGAACGCGGACTTTGACGTCATTGATGCCAAACTCCGGCTCGGGAACCTCTTCCAGCCAAAGGCCACAACCCGCCTTACTTTTTACGAGAGCTTTCATTTTGATTTTCCGTTAGTACGGCTGACTCGGCGTGAATTGTAACAGTTCCGGGTTACTACTGGGCTGTCGCGATATAATCAGTGCTGTTTTCGGAGCCGGAACGAAAATTCCCGCTCTAACACTTCCGATCGATGGGAACGTAGATTGACATGAGGCCAGTCATGAAAAGGTTGGCCCAATTCCTCGTCATCCTTATCCTTGCAGGGGCGGGCTCGTTGCCCTCGGCTTTCGCCAAGAAACAAGGACGTCTTTCGCTATCCCCGAAGGTGGTGGAGGCGAAGTCTGCGCTGATTGTCTGCGAGTGTCCGCGGGGTATGGCGGTTGCCGAGGGCAGAGCGCTTGAGGAACTGCAGCTCTGGGGACGCTTCCAGATCGTGAAACATCGTGATAAGGCCGACCTGGTTTTCCTGTTTTCCGCGAACCAGTATCTGGGCGACTACCTTACCCGCGATGGTCCCGATAAAAGGCCGGTCTCGGTTGACTTTACGATCATGACTGTCGTGGACCCAAGCACAGGTGAGAACCTGTGGAGCGATTCAAGACGGTGGGGCAGCTGGCGGGTGGATCATGCGACCAGAGAGCTGATCGCTGAATTCAGGCAACGAATCGAAGGACAGACGAAGAAGTGGGCCCTGAATGACATCCTCATGTGTAGCGTCAGCCCCGACCTTGCCGCCTTCGCTAACTTAACTGCGGAACAGGCACTGGCGAAGTCCGGGTCGGGCGTCAGCCGGATAGCCGGTTCACCGGATCGCCTGACGCTCGATTCTCCCGAGGCTCCGGATTTCTGCAGGCAAGCACAGCTGGTAGTTGGCCCCGACAACAGGATCGTCGCTTTTGATGTGCCAGCCTCGCTGGCGGACAGTCTGGACTTGACCGAGGTGCTTCAGCAGGCCGATCGATTTGATTTTGCTGGTGGGAAAGACACGGATAGCAATCAGGTGTACTTCAATGCGCAGAGCAAAGACAAGAAAATTCTGATCCGATTTGAAGTGCAAGGCCACAAGTCGGTCCTATCGTGGGTCCGCTATTCTTACTGACAACGAGCTGACGCCGCCATACATGCTTGCCAGTGCAGCTGAAACATAGCAGTTCGAAGATCGAATAGCCAAGGAGCCTCGCTTATGCTGGAGATTCAGACCAAGAACGTGCATCCTGACATTGTTGTCCTGGAAATCGTGGGAAGAATCACGCTCGGCAGGGAGTGCAAGGAACTGGAATGGGCCGTCGAAAGCCTCGTGGGTGAGGGACGGAAGAAAGTTATTTTCGACTTGGCCGGCGTAACCTTCGTTGACAGCACTGGGATCGGGATTATCGTGATGTCTGCCGGCAAAATGAAGAAGGCAGCAGGCGAGCTGCGATTAGCGGGCGCCACCGCGCATGTGGAAGAAGTATTGAAGATGACAAACGTAGATCAGATTGTCGGATTGCACCCCACGGCCGCGGCAGCAGCGGCAGGCTTCTGAAGTAATACGGACTCCGCAACGCACTCGTGCTGGCGTGACCGCCCAGGACGGACTTTCGCCCGAGTCACGGCCGAACCGGAAACTTACACAGCTGCGATTTCTTATCGGCGCCGGCCAAGCCTGCCCAAAATCGTCATCCTCAGCGAATGAGCAAAAGTGAACATTCTTGGTGCTCACGCTTCTGCCAGAATACTTCCAGCCGGAATTCTCAAAGATGAACGCAGCACAACGCTAGCGTAGCGCTAGGGAGAAAACACATGGCGCACGACCACGGTAGTGAGTATCAGATCAGAATTATCCTCGCGGACGGAACCGAGGAACTAAGCGGGTGGCTGAACGGCGAGGAGCGGATTGCCCAGGCAATCGTCGCACGCCACAGGCCACAAGCCAAAGCCTGCGGCTTCTGGAACGAAACGTTCTCTGTCCCAACTGCCTGGCTAGGGGACAGAAAGTCATGGAATATCCCCTTGCGGACATCCCGTCTCCACGATACAGCCCACACGACTCCCGTTATCTGCTGCAAGTAGGGTCGAAGAGCCGATACGAGCTTGAGGTAGTCATCTCTGACAGACATCAAGCTGCCTGAGGTACTCATCCTCGCCGTATTCTGCGTGAGCGGCCCTCCGCTTCGAGAGCATGATGGATTGCTCACCGGTGTTATCCTGAAAAGCGGGGTCATGTCGCAGGCGCTGTAACCTCCCAATGTCCAATCCAACGAACGCCTAATCCAATGCCGTCCCATCCAGATACGTCGGAGCCGAACACGTCGAACGCGGGCACTCCGGAATCCCCGCCAGCCAAAGAGCCAGCCGAATCAGTTCCGGCTGAATCATTCAAGGATATTTTCTCCGAGTACGAGCACAGTCATTCCCGTAAGCGCGAACCCGGCGCTCAAGGCCGCGAAGGAACGGTGATCGCCGTGACCGCCGACTTCGTCGTTCTCGATATCGGATTCAAGACGGAAGGCGTTCTGCCGCTCTCCGCGTTTCCGGCCGACAAGCCGGCGAAGCCCGGCGACAAAGTGCAAGTCACCATCAAGGGGCGGGATCCGGAGGGCTATTACGAACTGACCCGCGGCAAGGTCGAGCGTCCGACCGACTGGGCGTCGCTGGAAAAAGCCTTCGCCGAGAAGTCGACGATCATCGGCACCGTAACCGGCGTGGTCAAGGGCGGGTTGAGCGTCGATATCGGAGTGCGTGCCTTCATGCCCGCGTCGCGCAGCGGAACCCGAGACGCCTCGGAAATGGAGAAGCTGGTCGAGCAGGAAATCCGCTGCCGCATCATTAAGCTCGATGTGGAAGACGAAGACGTGGTGGTCGATCGCCGGGCCATTGCGGAAGACGAAGAACGCGCCGGCAAGGAGCGCCGTTTCTCGGAATTCAAAGAAGGCGACACGGTGCAAGGCGAGGTTCGCAGCTTGACCGATTACGGCGCTTTCGTCGATATCGGCGGCGCGGATGCCTTGCTTCATGTTGGAGAAATTTCATGGCGCCGCCTCAACAAGCCTTCTGACGTGCTCTCTACGGGTCAGCAGATCGAAGCCATGATCATCAAAATCGACTCGGACAAGCACCGCATTGCGATCAGCATGAAGCAGCTTCAGCCGCATCCGTGGGACGCCGTTGCCGAAAAATACAAGGCTGGCGAGCGGGTGCAAGGCACGGTCACCCGCATTGCCGATTTCGGCGCATTTGTGGAAATCGAGCCGGGCATCGAAGGTCTGATTCATATTTCCGAAATGTCATGGGCCAAGAGAGTGAGAACTGCGGCGGACGTGGTGAAACCGGGCGAGACGGTGGAAGCCGTGATTCTCGGAGTGAACGCGGCAGAACGCCGCATCTCCCTGGGCCTGAAGCAGGCGCTGGGCGATCCCTGGTCCGGGGCGGCAGAGAAATTTGCGCCGGGCACGGTGATCGAAGGTCCGGTGACCAACCTGACGAAGTTCGGCGCCTTCGTGCAGCTCACGGAAGGTGTTGAGGGCATGATTCACGTCAGCGAAATCAGCGCGGAAAAACGCATCAATCACCCGCAAGAGGTGTTGAAAGCAGGGCAAGTGGTCAAGGCCCAAGTGCTGGCGCTCGACACGGAAAAGAGGATCATTCGCCTGAGCATGAAACAGATGGTTCCAACCGGCCTCGATGAATATCTGGCCGAGCATAAAGAAGGAGATATCGTCACCGGCCGCATGGTCGACGTTTCCGAAGGACGCACACGCGTGGAGCTTGGCGAAGGCGTCGTGGCAACTTGCCGAATTTCTGAGGAGCGTCCAGCGGATCGTCCAGAGGAACGTCCAGCGCCGGAGGATAAGCGCCCTGAACCGGATTCGCCGTCATCGTCAAAACCCGATCTGTCGTCGCTCGGTTCCCTGTTGCAGGCGCGCTGGAAGAGCGGCGCAGCGGCCGGCGAGAGTAAGCCGGAATCCTTGCGGGCAGGGCAGATCCGCAAGTTTCGCATCGCCAAGCTCGACCCCGCGACCAAGAAAATTGAATTGGAATTGGAGTAGTCGCGGATCTGCTTCGGGAGAAGACCATGTCCCAGCCCTTGATTCTCCTTGCCACGCCATGCTTTGGTGGCATGGTTTCGCAGAGTTACATGTTATCGGTGATACGGCTCATGAGCTATGCGAAATCCGCCGCGTTCGACGTGTCGCTATCGATGCTGGGCTATGATGCCCTGATCTCACGAGCGCGCAGCACGCTGGTCGCCGCATTTTTGGACAATCCCGCTGCCACCCATCTGCTGTTCGTTGATGCCGATATCAGCTTTGAGCCGCGGCAGGTCGAGCGGCTGCTGCGGTTCGATAAGGATTTTACCGGGGCGCTTTACCCGCTCAAGTCGATCGATTGGGATTTCATCCCGCAACGCTGTGTGGAGCGCGCCGAGAGCGTGCAACAGGCTGCCCTGTCCTATGTGGGGACTTTCTGCCCCGAGGCGGAGCGTAGGCAGGACGGGGATTTTGTCACGGGAATTTATGCCGGTGGCGGTTTTCAGCTTCTCCGCCGCAGTGCTTTGGAGCGCATGATTGCCGCTTATCCCGAGACTCATTTCAGGTGTGTGCATAGCATGCCCCTGTCGGGCTCGCGACGCAAAACGGTGCAGAGTTCAAATCTTTTTGCGCTTTTCGACTGCATCATAGACCCCGAGACTGGCGCCTATCTGAGCGAAGATTATTCTTTTTGTCTGCGTTGGCGGCGGATCGGCGGCGAGATTTGGATTGATGCCGCGAGCAAATTGACCCACTCCGGTCCCTACGAGTTCGTCGGCGACCATGCCTCGCGCTTCTATGGATTGACGCCGGGAGCGCGATAACTTCCCGCCCGATTTCTCCCGAACTCTCTTCCGAATTAAGATAATCGAATGCAGAACGCAACGCCGGCGGCCTTTGCAGTGCTTGTGCTGGAACTCGCGCCGGCTGCCGTTTTTGGATTTGCCGGGGAACGGATTGGCCGGGCATGCGCCCGCTGGCCGTCAAGCCTACGAACTGCCTTACCGGTACTCTGCGCGCTGCCTTACGTTCTGATTTCCTATTCGCGGCAGATGTTTTCATGGCAATGGTGCGCTCTCTACGCGGCGCTGCCTGTGGCGATCGCGTGGCTGTTGGGGCAGGCCGCAATCGCCGATCCCGAACAACGCGGCAATTGGCGGGACGCGATCGTTCTACTCACGCTGGGGCTGGCGGTTGATTTGCGCTGGTTCGAGCCGGCATGGCCGAGCGGGCTTTCGGGCTGGGGAAAACTGCTCCTCGTCGATGCTGGCTTGTATGGATTCGTTGCGATCCGGCAGCTCCGCGGCACCGGCTTCGATTTTCACCTCCGCTGGAGCGACTGGAAAACTGGCCTGCGGGAACTGGTTTTCTTTACGCCATTGGTTGTGGGGCTGGGGCTGGCGGTGGGCTTTCTCCATCCGCATGGCGCCGCTCCACGCTTCTCGATGATTCCTACCTGGATCTATATCTTTATTTTTATTGCGGTTCCGGAGGAACTTTTCTTTCGCGCGTGGGTGCAAAATCTGCTGGAACGGCGGGTGGGACGACGAGCGGCGCTTGGGATCACGGCGGTGTTGTTTGGGCTCTCACATTTCGACAAGCATTTCATTAAAAGCTCGGCGCACTTTAACTGGCGCTATGTTTTGCTGGCAAGCGTCGCCGGGATTTTCTACGGCCGGGCATGGCGCGAGCAACGGCGAGTGCCGGCCTCGGCGATCATGCACGCCAGCGTGGACGCCATCTGGTCGTTCTGGTTTTAGCTGCGGACCTGACGACGTTGAGGGACGGGCGTCTCACCCGTCCAGCCGGGCGGGACGCCCGGCTCTCTACCGCGGAGCCAGTCCGAAAATGTGACAGGATAGAGACGGGCACATGGCAGTTGATTCGAAAACTCTTCCCGCGGTTCCCACTGCCTTTCGCCGGTGCTACGTTTGGGCCCAGATCATCATTGCGTTTTTGTTCCTGGAGTTTGCGATTTGGGCGCCAACGCCGCAGACCCGGAACCGCTGGGCCGCCATCTCGGCCATTACGATTCTGGTCCTCATCCTTACAGACGTGCTGCTTGACCGCTCGTCGCGTTCGTTGTGGTCGTCTCTGCAGCGGCTCGGGCTCGGGATGCCGAAAATGGTCGGCGCGAGCGTGGTGCTGGGGATCGGTCTGGCAACGATTGTCTTCATGGTGATGGTGGTGAGCTGGGTGGGCGGCCAGATTCCCGCCAATCCGACCTGGTTTCCGAATTTGCAGGCGGCATGGGGGTACGTGATCTGGGCTATGCTTCAGGAATTCATGCTGCAATCGTTTTTCTTTACCCGCTCGGAAGAGCTGTATGGAAGCTCAGCTGCGGTTTGGATCACGTCCACGCTTTTTGCCGTCGCCCACCTGCCCAATCCCGTGCTTACTACCGCGGCGCTTATCGGCGCACTCTTCTTCTGCGAAATGTTCCGCCGCTATCGCAACATCTATGTCCTCGGGATTGTCCACGCGATGCTGGGACTGACCATCGCCATCCTAATGCCTGACAGTTTGCTGCACCACATGCGGGTGGGGCTTGGGTATCTGCGCTACCGGTGACGCAAAAAGTCACAAAACTCTACAGTTCAGGATGGATGGGCGCGCTATGATCCCAGTAAGACAGCACCGAATGCGCGCGATTCTATGAGGGGTTCCAGTCTTCACTTTCTGGTGATCAAGGGTAGGTTGCGCCTGGAGTTCGTCTTCCAGTTCCTCTTCTGGTTTCAGGTTGTCGTGTTTCACCCGCATCTATTGCGTGGGCAGGCGGTTGCGCCGGTGGCTGGAGGGCGAACCATTCACGGCGTGGTGAAGTCGGGGAACATGCCGATTCCCGGCGCTGGAGTATCCGCGGCGAATGCGGCCACCAAGGAACAAGTCAATACCTCGACGGATGTGGACGGCAGTTACTGGTTGCGAATTTCCGCCGATGGGCAATATACCGTCCGGGTGCAGATGGCGGCGTTTGCCGCGCGCGCGCAGGAAGTGGTGCTGGATGCGACCCATCCGGACGCGCAGGCGAATTTTGAACTGGTGCTGCTGTCGCGGGCACGCGAGGCGGGCGCCGGCAGAGAACAGCGGCACGCGAATGCGGGCGGACGCGGCTTCCAGAATCTTTCCGTGTTTCAGGGTGAAGCGGGGCAGGATTCGGGCGGTGGTTCAATGAGCGATGTCGCGCCTTCCGGCATGCCGGTTCCGGGGATTGCACCGAGTAGTGCGACTGAATCTGTGGCGGTTTCGGGCAACACCTCCAATTCGTTCAACGCCATGAGCGCCGACCAACTGCAGCAGCGCTTCGACGATGCCCGCCAACAGGGCGTAGGATTCGGAGGCGGGGGCGGATTTGGCGGTCCGGGGGGTGGGCCGGGCGGTGGTCGCGGCGGCGGCGGGTTCGGTGGCGGGGGGCCGATGGGTTTTGGCCGGCGGGGCTTTGACATCAATCGGCCGCATGGGTCGTTATATTACGGCGCGGGCGATTCGGCGCTGAATGCATCGCCCTTTGCGCTCACCGGCGAGCCAGAGGAAAAACCGGCGTATTTCCAGAACAGCTTCGGCGGCTCCGTGGGCGGACCGCTGAACATTCCTCATATCTACCACGGCGGGAGCAAGACTTTTTACTTCATCAACTTCAACGGCAAGCACGGGGAGAATCCATTCGATCAGTTTTCGACCGTGCCGACGCTGCTGGAGCGGCAGGGGAACTTTTCCCAGACCACATACCCTTCGGGAGCGGCGGTGCAGATTTTCAATCCTGCGACCAATGCCCCCTTCCCCTGTAACCCTACCTGCAACACGATTCCGCAGGCTAGCCTCAACTCGGCAGCGTTGGGATTATTGCCATATATTCCGATGCCGAATTTGCCGGGCACTTATCAGAACTTCCACTACGTGACCTCCGCCACGAGCGACAGCGACGATCTGAACGTACGTTTGAACCACAGCTTTGGCGCAGCGCCCGCGGGCGGACGCCGCGGCGGAGGCCGCAACGCTCCGCGCAACAGCCTGCAGATCGGCTTCCACTACCACCAATCGAGCGCCACGCTGACGAATCCGTTCCCGAGCGTTGGCGGCAGCACCACCGTCCGCAGCTTTGACATTCCGGTGTCTTACACGCGCAGCATAGGAAAGCTGACCAACATTGTTCGCGCCGACTTTAACCGCAACCGGACGCGCACACAGAACCTCTACGCTTTCAATAACAACATCACGGGTACGCTGAAAATTAGTGGAGTTTCAACGAATCCGTTCGATTGGGGACTGCCGAATCTTTCTTTTAAAGATATCGCCAGTCTTCAGGACACGACTCCTTCGCTCACTCGACCCCAGACCTACACCTTTTCTGACAATGTGATCTGGAACCATGGCAAGCATACCTGGCGCTGGGGCGGAGACTTCCGGCGCGTGCAAGTGAATACGGAAACTGCCAGCAACCCGCGCGGCTCGTTCGTCTTCACGGGCACCAATACCGCGCAGGTGAGTAGCGGAAATCCGGTGACCACGGGATACGATTTTGCGGACTTTCTGTTGGGATACGCGCAGCAAACTTCAGTGCAGTTTGGAGGCAGCGACTACTTCCGCGGCAATTACTGGGATTTGTATGCGCAAGATGAGTGGAAGATGCGCGCGAATCTAACGCTCAATCTTGGAGTGCGCTACGAATATGTTTCGCCGCTTACGGAAATCAACAATCGCCTTGCAAACCTCATCCTTTCTCCCAACGTGCTGACTCAGACAGGGACACCGACCGCGGCGGACGTGACGCCGATTCAGCCAGGCTATAATGGCCTGCCGGACAGCCTGGTGCGGCCCGACCGGAAAGGCTTTGCGCCGCGCATCGGCTTTGCATGGAAACCGTTCTCCAAAACTGTGGTGCGCGGCGGATATGGCATCAACTACAACACCGGCGCGTACCAGGGCATCGCGCAGCAACTTGCCTTGCAGCCGCCGTTCGCTACCGCGGCGACGAACGTTCAGACGGCTCCTGGAGAGTTGACGCTGCAAAGTGGATTCCCACAACCCGCTCCCGGCGCCATCACTAACAATTATGCGGCGAATCCGAATTATAGGTGGGGCTATGTTCAGATTCGCAATCTGGACATTCAACAGCAGATTCGCCCCACCCTGCTGCTGAATCTCGATTACACCGGAACCAAGGGAACAAATCTCGACATTCTGGAAGCGCCCAACCGAACGCCGACCGGCGTCCGTATTGACGGGGTTGACGCCTTCACCTACGAAAACTCCGTGGCGGATTCGGAGGCCAACGCGGGATCGGTGCGGCTGCGCAAGCGGTTGGCGGGAGGAGTCGCGA
Source organism: uncultured Acidobacteriaceae bacterium (assembly GCA_963779995.1). Lineage (GTDB taxonomy): Bacteria > Acidobacteriota > Terriglobia > Terriglobales > Acidobacteriaceae > Acidiflorens. The sequence continues at coordinate 77,849 of CAVZZY010000018.1, forward strand.
TCGGCGGCATCTTCACCTTTTCCAAGTCGCTGGACGATGCATCTTCCATCGGCGCAGGGGCAACCTCGGTGGCGAGTACTCCTGGACTGGGAGCGGGTGGCACAGGCGCCGGCGGAGGCGGCGCTTCGACGGGCGGAGGTGCGGCCAATGTTGCGCAGAATCCTTTTAATCTATCCGCGGAGCGCGGTCTCTCCAGCTTCAACCAGACGCATAAGTTCACCGCGGATTATTTGTACGAACTACCCTTTGGCCACGACAAGCGCTGGCTCACGGGAGAGGCTCCGCTGCGCACCGTTTTTGGCGACTGGCAATGGAGCGGCGATTGGACGATAGCATCGGGACTGCCGTTTACGCCCCGCCTGCTCAATAACACGTGTGACGTGAACGGCGGAACCAATGGCACGCTGCGGCCGAATTTGGTACCCGGGCAATCGGTGAGCCTGGCGCATCCCTCGATTGCGGAGTGGTTCAATATTGCTGCGTTCGCTGCGCAAACCACATGTACGTACGGCAATGCGAGCCGCAACAGCATCATCGGCCCGGGCAGCAAAGTGTTTGACATGGCATTCACGAAAATCTTTCCCCTGAAGGAAGCGCGGGTGCTGGAGTTCCGCGCTCAGGCCACAAACATTTTCAACAAGCCGAACTACTCCTCGATTGACACGAACGTGACCTCGCCCACCTTTGGCCGGGTTACGGCGGCGGGGGCCATGCGACAGTTCACGATGACGGCACGCTTTCGTTTCTGATCTCGAAGAGGATTGCCATGGCTCCCACACCAAACCGATTCGCCGATAGAGCTGCAGCCGCGCTGTTGGCGCTTGTGCTCTTCTGTGCCACTTCGCCTTCGCAGCAATCGGACTATGTGTTTCACGCGGAATCCGATCTCGTGCTGGTGAATGTGACGGTGAGGGACAAGAGTGGAAAGTTTGTGCCGGGATTGAAACCGGGAGATTTCACAATTTTCGAGGACAACAAACCGCAGAAAATTGTTTCTTTCGATGTGGAGAACGTCGATGCCGTGCCTACGTTGGATGTGGCGCAGGCGAAGCCTTTGCCGGAGGCGGCCTCTGGGGAGACGAGTCCGGCGGCTACCGCGGCGGGCCAGTTCGATTCCCAGTTTAAGGATCGGCGTCTGATTGTTTTGTTTTTCGATCTCTCGGCCATGGAACCGGATGAAATCGACCGCGCCGTTACGTCCGCCGAACATTATGTCGATGCACAAATGGCGCCCGCCGACTTGGTGTCAATTGTTTCGCTCGGAAGTTCTCTATTGGTGAATCAGGACTTTACTACGGATCACGCGCTGCTGAAAAAACAGTTGGATGCGTTCAGCACGGGCGCTGGCCAGGGTTTCGAGGAAGGCACCACGGGCACGACCGAGGGGACACCCGACACCGGCCAGCCCTTTACCGCCGACGATACGGAATACAACATCTTCAACACCGACCGGCGACTGGAGGCGTTGCGCTCGGTGGCGGAAAAGCTGTCGCACGTGCAGCAGAAGAAATCGCTGATTTATTTTTCCAGCGGGATGGACCGCACCGGCATCGAGAATCAATCGGAGCTGCGCGCGGCGGTGAACGCGGCGGTGCGCTCCAATATGGCCTTTTACACCATGGACATGCGCGGCCTGCAGGCGCTGGTGCCGGGCGGGGAGGCCCAGAACGCCAGCCTGCGCGGCGTTTCGGCGTATTCCGGACAGTCGACTCTCAATGCCTTGAATTCCAATTTCACGACGCAGGAAACGCTGGTGACGCTGGCGAGCGATACCGGCGGACGCGCTTTTCTCGACTCCAACGACTTCAGCAAGGTTTTCAAGGGAGTGCAACAGGACACGTCGACCTACTATCTGCTCGGCTATCACAGCACGAACCCCGCACGCGACGGGCATTACCGGCGCATCGTGGTGAAAAGCAATCTTCCCGGAGTAAAGATCGACTACCGGCGCGGCTACTACGCGCCCGCCGATTATAAGCATTCCACGAAGGACGACAAGGAGCGCCAACTGGAGGAGGAACTTGCATCGGAGTTGCCGGCCACGGATTTGCCGCTGTATCTGGGCGTCTCCTACTTCCGGCTGGAGGGCAACAAGTTTTTCGTTCCCATCTCGCTGGTGGTGCCGGGCTCGCAGATTCCGTTCGTCCGCAGCAGCGACCGCGACAAGGCGACGCTGGATGTGATTGGGATGGTGCTCGACACCGCACACCACCCTCTGAACAGAATTCGCGACACTGTGAAACTTGCGGTGAGCACATCGGCCGAGGTGCAAAAAAAGAACGTGCAGTATGACACCGGGATGAGCCTTCTGAGTGGCATGTATCACCTGAAATTTGTCGTGCGCGAGAATCAGACCGGCCGCATGGGATCGTTCGAAACCGATATCGAGGTGCCGGAGTTAAAGGCACTGCCGCTGAAAATGAGTTCCGTGGTGCTGGCCAGCCAGATTGAAACGGGAAAGAAGGCTGCGAACCTGAACCCGCTCGTGCACGACGGTTCCGAGATTATCCCGAACATCACGCACGTCTTCTCGGCGACGCAGCACCTGCTTCTTTATTATGAGGTGTACGACCCAGCGCGGCCGGCACTTGCAGATTCCGCAAGAGGGGAAGCCAACAAGCCGGGCATCCGGCTTTTGTCCAACGTCGCCTTCTTCCAGGGTAAAGCCAAAGCCTACGAAAGCTCGTTGGTCGAATTGACGGAATTGAATGCGCGCGAGCGAAAGGCCGCCGTCTTCCAGCTCGATGTGCCGTTGACATCGCTCAAACCTGGTTTTTATACCTGCCAGGTAAATGTAATCGATGACGCCGGCGGCCACTTCCTATTCCCGCGGCTGGCCTTGTTGATTCGGCAAGAGAGTTCGAGCCCGGCGCGCTGAAAACGATGGCAGACGGTTGATGATGGAGGCCACGCGGACAAGAGCGTCCGCGCCAATTTTTCTGACAACCTTTTTTCTGAAGAAATTTCGCGACTACGAGCCGGCGGCGAATCCGCCGAGGTGTGCCACCGTGAGCCGCAGATACTTGTAGGGATTTACCGGAACGTCGTTGATGCGGACTTCGTAGTGGAGGTGCGGCCCGGTAGAGCGTCCGCTTGTGCCCACGTAACCGATGGTGTCGCCGCGGTGAACGTATTGTCCGGCGGTGACGGCAAAGCTGGAAAGGTGGCCGTAGCGGGTGCTGATGCCGTGTCCGTGGTCGACCATGATGGCGCGTCCGTAGCCGCCCAGGTAGTCGGCGAAAGTAACGGAGCCGTCCGCCGGAGCGATCACCGCCGAGCCCACAATGGCGGAGATATCGACCCCGGAATGGAAGGCGCCTTCTCCGTTAAACGGATCGATGCGCTCGCCGAAGGAAGCGGTGACCTGGCCCTCGACCGGCCAAAGGTTCGGAGCCGAATTGGCCCGGATCCAGTCGGCTGTGGTCGAGTTCTTGGTAAGGCCAAGCGAGATGCCAACGCTGGCCGCGCCGCTCAGCGCGGTGTGCTTGAGCGCGTAAAGCTGGTCGAGTGAGGAGTGCACCTGCGCTTCTTGAATCTGCTCGGTCGAGGCAGCCACCATCGCCGGATCGGACTTGAGGCCGTAGAGTGCGGAAACCTCGCTGGCCAGCGACCCCAGAGAAGCTACCTGAATGTCCCGTTCCTTGGCGACCTGTTCCAGACGCGAATAACGGTCCTTGAGCTGGGCCTGTTCGGTACGGAGCTGGTTATAGTGGGCAACTTTCTGCAGCATTCGGGTATAGGAACTGGCGATTCCCGTGAGGCAGAGCGCACCGATGCCCAACCCCGCCAGAAGGACATACAGATAATGGACGGGAATGGAGATCTTGCGAAGCTGTCCGGCTTCGTCGCGGGCTACGAAAAATATATAGAAACGTTTACGCAATATGGCTTCTCGTATAAAAATTCCAGCTTCGGAATCCTGCCGGAGCGGAACTGTCATGCCCAGGCTCGGAATCCTGATTCCACCAGCCGCGTCAGAAGCAGGCTGGCTCTTGCCAAAACCACGGAACCAGGCAAGCCGAAACCCAATATCGCTGCAACTGATTCACGTTGCAGTAGTTGGTTCGGCAAAGTATATGTGAACGGCGAGTTAAACGTTAACAAACCTGGTTCCCCCTGTCAACCTCGCTATGCCCTTTTGGAAGGTTACCAAGGCAGCGGTAATTGGCGTGCCCTTCCGGCCAGATTACCGCCGTAAGGGGTTAAGGCGCCGGTTATCCGGCGGCCAGCACAGGCACGCGGGGCCTTGGGAGCCGGGGTATAGTGATGGGAATGCCGCTTAGCGAGAAGAAACTGATTCAGCAGATCCGCCGAATGGCCGGCGGAGGCGAGTCGGTGCGAACCGGCATCGGCGATGATTGCGCGGTGTTGCGCGTTCCCTCAGGACACGACCTGCTGGTGACCACCGACTTCACCATCGAGAAGGTGCATTTCCGCCGGGATTGGCACCGCCCCGAACTGGTGGGACAGCGCTGCTTAACGCGCGGACTGAGCGACATCGCCGCGATGGGCGGCAAGCCGGAAGCGGCATTCTTGTCGCTGGCCGTGCCGGGCGACCTGCCCCAGAAGTGGGTGGACCGCTTCCTGAAGGGTCTGCTGGAGCTGGCGGAAGACTTCAAGGTTCCGCTGGCCGGTGGCGACACGGCAGAGTCGGCGGGCGGGATTCAGGCTGACATCGTGGTGGTGGGCTCGGTGCCCAAGGGAAAAGCGGTGCTGCGGTCGGGGGCGAAGCCGGGCGAGCGGATTTATGTGACCGGGGAACTGGGCGGCTCGGCGGCGGCGCTGGCGCGGCTGTCGAAATCGAAGCTGGTGGGCGCTGGGTATCTACGCAACTTTTCCGGGTACTCTCTTCCGCGAGCACGGGTTGCCGTGGGCCAGAGGTTGCGCCAGCGCGGCATGGCTTCGGCCATGATTGACTTGAGTGACGGGCTTTCCACCGATCTCGAACACATCTGCCAGGAAAGCCGCGTGGGCGCGGAGATCGAGGCGCAGGCGATTCCGTGCGCGCAGGTTGGAGGGGAGAGAAAACGGGTCGGGCTCGAGTTCGCCTTGCACGGCGGCGACGACTACGAACTGCTCTTTACCTCCGCCGCGGCCGTTCCTGCGCAGGTGGCGGGAGTTCGATTGACGCGGATCGGCCGGACCACGCGATCCGCAGGGATGCGCCTGATCGGTGCGGATGGCGAGCAGCAGAGGCTCCGGGCCGGAGGGTGGGAACACTTCGGGGGGAATTGGTAATTTGTGATTTGTAGTTGGTAATCACGCAACTTTCTATCGGAGCCGGATGAGTGGCCCCTGAAGGGGTGTCTGATTTCGAAGACTATCGGTATCGCTAAGGCGATACCCTGATACGAACCTGAAATTATTCTTCAGCCACCGTATGGGCACTCCGCAGGTGACTTTCGTTACCTGCCCCTGATGACGGCGCCGGACTAGAGTAGGCCCATGCGAAAACTATCTTTACTCCTGGCGTTCAGTGTCGCGATCTTGCTTCCCACTTTCGGACAGGGGCAGACGGCGGCTGTCAAGATCGACAACGATTTCGTGCAACAGCAGTTTGGCAACCAGTTCACCCTGGTGCCCGAGGTTGGCGCCGCGTTTGGCGATCTGGACGGCGATGGCGTGGAAGACGTGGCCATTGCTGCCCGCTGCAAGAATCCGATGCTCGATCAAGCCGAGCACAACTACACGGTGATGGATCCCTACAACGAATTTTTTGGCTATGGCGATCCCAGGATGACGACCACGTTCAGCGAGGGCGTTCCCGAGCGCCGCGGTCTGGTCGTGCTTATCATCTACGGGACGGGGCACGACGGGTGGCGTTCGGCAACTCCGAAGGCGAAGTACGTGATTGTGAATTTGCCGTATCGGACGATCTCGGTTAGAAAAATGAAGATGCGAAAGAAAACGGTCGAAGCGGTATACATTGAAGAAGCGGGCGACACTGGCGACAGCTCTGCCCTGTTCTTCGACGGCAAGAAGTTCCGTTACGTGCCCATGGGCGGAGAAATGCAGTAGGCGCAGGACTCGAGCGTCGTGAGCTGGACCTGTTCTTGTTTCGACATTTCGTCGCCCTCAAAACAAAAGGCCGCTCTTTCGAGCAGCCTTTTCTATTTCTTGAACAAAGAGCTAAGAGCCAACAGCTAAGAGCCGGATTCTAGTCTCCCGCGACTGGCTCGCCGACTTCTTCATGCTCTTTTTCCTTCGCGGCGCCGTTCCCATTTGTTGGAGCGGTCGCCGAAGCAATCGCGCCTAGCGGGATGAATCCCGCTTCATTCGATGTGGCCGGCTTCTCTTTCAGCACAACTTCCCGATAGAGCTGCGCCATGCGTGCGTCGTAGGCCGCATCGTTCTTGATCTTGTTGCTCTCGGCCTTCTTGTCGCGTGCCCGCGCTTTTTCTTCGCGCGCCGTTTTCGCAATGCCCAGCTTGTCGAGATCGTGCTGCACTTCGTGAGTCACGATCTCTTCCCGCAGATAGAGCGCGTGCTTCTCGTCTTCCATCTTGACTTTTTTGCCGCCCGCGAAGATCTCGTGCCGTCCGTGCTCTTCGTACCACTTGGTGAGCGTGGACGTCATGTGCATCTTCTCAATGATGTTGCGCCAGCCCACGCCCGTGTTATAAGCGCAAAAGCTGATCTCGCCTTCCTGAGTGGCATAAGGAATGATGCACTGCTCGGTGCGCCGGAAGTCGTAGTTGAACAGGTCCTGGAACCACATGCCGGCGATGAACAGGAAGTTCCACCGGTCCTGACGGCGCTTCATCACGTCGTCAATGGTGCGGTCGGGACCGACCTTGCCGTAGTTCCGGCCCGTGGCGTTGAAGTTCTTGTCGAACTTCTTGAGCAGGTCCGTCATCTTGAAGTGGGTAGGCGATTGGAACGAATCGTAGTTCTTCATCAAGCACAGCGCCATGCCAAACGCGGTCCAGAATTTCGAACGGGCTGCGTCGTTGACTTTGGCGATGTCTTTCGCCAACTGATCACCCTTCAAGAACGCGGTCACTGGCACCGCTTCCTTGGTTTCCTTATCGATCATCATGGCCATGCCCGTGCCGCAATTGGGATGGCATCCGCAAGAGAGTTGGCCCCAATCGTTATTGGCGTCCTGGGAGTGCAGAACATCGGCCCAGTCGGAGAAGGTGCTCATGAAACTGATGGGGAACCAATCGCGCGTTGGTTCGCCGAAGCCGGTTTGATTTTTTACGTCGTGGGCCAGGTGCGCGAGCGTGTAGCGCTGCGCTTGGCGGCGTTCGTCGGTGATGGCTTCGTCTCGGCCGGTGAACGACACCGGTTGGAAGCTGAGGAAGCCGATCTTTTTCGGATTGTCCAGGGCGAACTGGATGATGCGTCCCACTTGCTCGTTGTTGATGCCGTTGATAAGGGTGATGACGGGGACGATTTCGCAGCCGGCGCGATGCAGGTTGTCGATGGCTTTCAGCTTTACGTCGAACAGGTTGCCGACAGCGCGATGATCGTTGGCGGCGTTGCCGATTCCGTCGAATTGCAGGTAGGCGTAACGCACGCCGGCTTCTACCGCTTGTTCGCAGAATTCATAACTCTTGGCGAATTCGATTCCGTTGGTTGCGGCTTGCACGCTGTTGTATCCGACTTTGCGGGCGTAACGAACCGCGTCGAGGAAATACGGCGAGAGCGTAGGCTCGCCACCGGAGAATTGCACCGACATCTGCCGCTTTGGCTTCACGGTGATGGCGTTGTCGAGCACGGTCTTGATTTCTTCCCAGGTGAGTTCGTGGACGAAGCCGACTTGGTTCGCATCCATGAAGCAGGGATCGCACATCATGTTGCAGCGATTGGTGAGATCGACGGTAAGCACGGCGCCGCGTCCGTATTTCACGGTCGAAGAGCCATGATGGTGCAGATGCTCGTCGCGGTGGGCGCGGATGTCGCGGCCGGGGAAAACTTCTTCGAGGTGGCGCGTGAATTCGGTGTCAATCGACATCAAGTCTTCGAAGTGGCCGTGCTTGGGGCAGTCCTTGACCATCCAAATCTTGCCGTCGCGCTCGATGATCTGGGCCTTGACCTCGCCCACTTTTTCGTTCATCAACACGTCGACCGGCAGATGGCCGTCGAGAATCTGTTGCCGGATTTCCGGCACGCACCTCGGACAAAGTGAATCTGTGGTGCGTGGCCAGCCCAGCGGCGGTTTTGATTTTTCCCAGGATTTGAGCAGGGGCTTGTCGGACCACTTCGGAATCGGCGACGTATTCGGAGCAATGCGGTTCAGGCGTTCAAAAACTGCCCATACGCCTGTAGCGGCAATGGTCACGGCCTTCTCGACATATTTAACCGGCTTGTGCATTCTGCTCTCGCTTTCCTCAACTCGGAGTTAGACCTGTCCCTCGGTTCCGCGTAATTCCCACGTAGTTCCCGCGTACGGGAACCGAGGTAAATAGACTTGTCCACGAAGAAACCTGGAAGTTCCAATGCGTGGAGTTGGTCAGGTTGATGCTATTGAATCCGTGACATTTAGGCACGCAGAAGGCAATGAAGGGGAGAAAATGGGGGTTAAGCGGGGAATTTGAGGATTCTATGGGGTTAAGTCATTGAAAATGCAGGGACGTGCGCAGCCTCGTGAGCAGGGAGTGGAGGCGCTAACCTGAACCCGGCGCCAGGTCGCTCGGGGCCAGGACATAGGTAGTCTGCTTGTCGAGCTTGATATTGAAGCGCTTGGAAGTCAGGGTGACGGCTCCTTCGTTATTGCGGGTGGATTCTACATTTTTCATCAAGACGCGGTGTTTGGAAATTTCTGACGCCGGCGCGGGGCCCGTGTCAGAGCCTGAAACCGGCGGTGAAGTCGGGTTCCTCTGGCCGGGGTAGCCGCCACCCATGCGAGGGTTCGGGTTGTTTCCAGCGTTCGGCAGGCCAGATGAGAGATCCAATTCCGCCGGCGGCGCCATGGGGTAATACCAGGCCGTCAAGTACACCTTGATGGGCGCTGATCCATTTGTCCACTGCGCGGAGTCCATGAGAATGGCGAGGCGGGATGGGTCAGTCGCAGTCTTCGCCACGGACTCCGTAACTTCTCCGGACAAAATAGCACCCTGCGGAACTACTACGCCACTGACCAGGGTGGCGACGACAAGTTTGGCTTGGACCTTGGTTCCGACCGGGGTTTTGCCGGCAACCACGTTCTGCCGCATGATCACGGGGAACTCAAGCCCTGCTGGGAGAGTGCGCGCCGAGGGCGTCGGTTGGCCGAGCAACAATTGGCTCAGCAACACTATGGAGCCCAGAACGACCTTTAGAGCGCGGAGAAGCATTCCTTAGGGAACTATCGGATATGCGTCATTCTACTCGTTTACGGCGTGGTTCGAAGCCGCGCCAGAGCGGGCCGTACGGGGCGACGGTCGTCCCGCTGCCCCCTAGCAGGTTGCGGAAAAACTCGATGTGAAGCGGACGCAGTACCACGAAACTCTCTTGTTTCCACAGCACAACCTGATAAGAAGAAGGCATGCGCGGAAAAGACGAGCAACAGTTGGACGTGTTTAGCTACGTAAGCCCAGAGCAGCGAGTGCCCCAAGACCACCCCTTGCGTCCTCTTCGTGTCATGACCGATGAGGCATTAAGAGAACTGCAACCACGATTCCACAAGCTGTATGCGAAAACCGGGCGGCCGTCGATCGCGCCGGAGAAGTTGTTGCGAGCGCTCCTGCTGCAAGCGCTGTACTCGGTGCGCAGCGAGCGGCTGTTGATGGAACAGCTCGACTATAACCTGCTGTTCCGTTGGTTCGTGGGCTTGAACATGGACGACGCCATTTGGGATGTGACCGTATTCACCAAGAACCGCGAGCGGTTGCTCGATGGGGACATTGCCGAAGCCTTCTTCCAAGCTGTGCTCCAGCAGGCACGCGAGCGGAGTCTGCTCTCGGACGAACACTTCACGGTGGATGGAACGCTACTGGAAGCGTGGGCGAGTGTGAAGAGTTATCAGCGCAAGGATGCGAAGAACACCGTCCCGCCGGACGATCCTGGCAATGCGACAGTGGACTTCCACGGGGAGAAGCGGTCCAACGAGACGCATCAATCGAAGACGGACCCGGATGCGAAGATGGCACGCAAAGGCAAGGGCAAAGAAGCGAAGCTGAGTTACAACGGGAATCTGCTGGTGGAGAACCGCCACGGACTGATCGTGAACAGCCAGGTGTTCGAGGCCAACGGAACGGCGGAGCGCGATGCCGCGCTGGTGATGCTGGAACAGATTCCGGGCACGAAACAAGTAACCGTGGGCGGCGACAAGGCCTATGACACGGCAGATTTCGTGGCCGAATGCCGCAACCTCAAGGTCACGCCGCACGTGGCTCAAAATCTGGAGCGACCCGGTGGAAGTGCGATTGATGCTCGCACGACGCAGCACCCTGGATATGCCATCAGTCAGAGGAAGAGGAAGCGTATCGAAGAGTGCTTCGGATGGCTGAAGACGATCGCGCTGTTGCGGAAAGTTCGGCATCGTGGAATCTTCAAGGTGGGATGGGTCTTCACCTTCGCGGCCGCGGCCTACAACTTAGTCCGTATGAGGAATCTGGCGATTCAAGCGACGTAAGCCGAGGTCGCACTGTGCTCGCAGGCCCGAAAATAAATCCGCGGGACACCAGCGGATGCAGCCAGAACCCTTCCCGAATCACAAAATCACTAAGACTGGAGAGAATCTAAGTCGCGGAGTCCATTTTTCCGCAGCCTGCTAGGAGGCTCAGGCCCATCTTTTGGCAGTCATCATCCCCTTTTCCTCACCGGTCAACGTCAATGAACTGATATCCACAGCTTTTCCATATCGTGAACGCCCCTGCTCTATTCCCCTTCGCGCCTTCCACCGTCATAATCACTACGGGACCAGTGTGCGCCCCCAAATGACTACGACTTCTTCCGACAACTTCAAAGAGACGCTCAAGCAGCAGGCGGATATCGTCCGCATTGTCGGCGACTACGTCAAGCTGAAGAAGGCTGGGGCGCAGAATTTCTCCGGGCTGTGCCCGTTTCATGCCGAGAAGACGCCTTCGTTCTCGGTGCATGCCACGCGGCAGTTTTTTCACTGCTTTGGCTGCGGAGAGTCGGGAGACGTCTTTACCTTCATCCAGAAGGTCGAGAACATCACCTTCCCGGAAGCTGTTCGCCTGATCGCACAGAAGCTGGGCGTGCCTCTTCCGAAGATCAGCTTTTCCAGTCCGGCGGAGGCGCGCGACGCTCAGGTTCGCATGGCGCTGCTCGATGTACATGTGCGCGCGGTCGCGTTTTTCCAGGAATGTCTGCGGCGTCCCGAAGGCGCGAATGCCCGCGAGTACCTCAAAGGCCGCGGACTCGATGACGAGACCATGACTCGCTTTCGCGTCGGCTATGCGCCGGATTCCGGCTTCCTGCTGCGGGACGCGCTACGGCGCGAGTTTGATGAGGAGTTATTGCGGGAGAGTGGGCTGTTTTCTTGGAAGGAAAGCGCTCAGAAGGGCAGTTCTCAGCTCTCAGCTCTCAGCTCTCAGGAAAAGCAACTGCAGATCCCTCGCTCCGCTCGGGATGACAACAAAGCGGAATCGAGTGATCAAGGCGAGCGGGTTGCTGAGAGCCGAGAGCTGAGAGCTGAGAGCTCTTTCGCCATCTACTCCAAATTCCGCAATCGCGTGATGTTCCCGATCTGCAACGACCAGGGCAAAGTCATTGCCTTTACCGGACGCACGCTTTCTACCGATGAAAAGGCTGGGCCGAAGTATCTGAATTCTCCGGAGACTCCGATTTATTCCAAGTCGGGGGTACTGTTCAATCTGGACAACGCGAAAGAGGCGATTCGCAAGCTCGACTACTCCATCCTGGTCGAAGGGCAGATGGATTGCATCTCTGTGTATGCCGCCGGCTTTCACAATGTGATTGCTAGCTCGGGCACGGCATTCACGGAACTGCAGGCGAAATTGCTTGGGCGCTTCTCGAAGAATGTGGTGGTCAACTTCGATCCCGACACAGCCGGGGCGCGCGCCACCGAGCGCACGCTGGGGTTGCTGGTCGAAGAAGAATTCAACATAAGGGTGCTTACGCTGGAGACTGGATTCGATCCCGATCTCTTCATCCGCCGCAAAGGCAAGGACGCTTACGGCGCGGCGCTCAAGCATTCGCAGAAATATTTTGATTATCTGATCGATCGGACGCGGGCGCAGTTTCCGGGGCGGAACTCGGAGAGCAAGGTCAAGGCCGTCAACCATCTTCTTCCGCATATTCAGCGGGTGCCAAGCCGCATCGTGCGCGATGAACTGGCGCTGGAGATTTCGCAGAAGCTGGGAATTGATTCCGCGGTGCTGCGCCAGGAATTGAAGCATGCGGCCACCACTCGCTCGGCGACGCAGGTCAAGGCCACGGCTGAGGCACAAATCACCGGGGCGGAACGGGTTCTGATCCGGGCGCTGGCCTCGGCGACCGAGATGCAATCCGGCGGAACGCGGAGTTCGGCTCGCGACGGGGCGGAGGAGGAATTTGATCCGGCGCGGCAGGCGCGGTATGCATTGCAATCGGAGCAACTCTACGAGGAACTGGCCTCGCAGTCGTTGATGGAGGCCCTCCTGGAAGCCGGAGCCGAGACGGCGGACGTGATGGCGCTGCCAAGGACGGAAGAAGACCGGCGGCTGCTGGCCTCGATCCTGATGCACGAGGAGGAAGAGTTGACGCCCGAGACCGTGGAAGGCGCAGTGCGGGCTTTGCGCAGGATCTATCTGCGCCGGCGACTGGAGGGAGTGCAACTCGCGTTGCAGCGTCCGGGTCTCTCGATGGCGGAAAAACAAGCGCTTTTGCAGGAAAAGGTCCGTCTCAAGCGATCACTGATGGACCCCGGAATGGGAGAGGCGGCCAGCCAGGCGTCCTGACGGAGTCCGGCGCCTGCCTATAGTTTGGAACGAAAAGTTTGGAATGAAACCGGGAGTTTGGAACGAAACCGGGTCGAATGCCATCTAAAGAACTAGCGGAAAAAGAGATAGGGCGGCTGACGACAATCCCGGCGTGCTATACTTCTAAGGTTTGTGCGCTTCGCGCACAACTCCGTAACGACCCCACCGCTGAACGATTGGCCGTCCGCGAACCCGGGGTCCCCAGCAAGCCCGGTTTTGGCTTGATGGCGTGGGAACCAGCGGGCGTCTTGAGGATAATCTAGCTTGGCACTTGATGACAAGTACGACGACATAAAAAAGCTGATCGACACAGGCAAAGAGAAGGGATATCTGACCTATGACCAGGTCAACGACCTGATCCCGCACGATGTGCACTCTCCTGAAGACCTGGAAGATCTGCTAACCACGATCGGGACCCAGGGAATCGATGTACTCGAAAGCTCGAAGGGGCCTTCGACCGATCTGGAAAAAAAATTCGAAGAAGTAGATGAGGCTTCCGAGGACGTCGAACTCGACCTAACCCCGGGCGCTCTGGAAAAAACCAATGACCCCGTCCGCATGTATCTGCGCGAGATGGGAACTGTTCCCCTGCTCACGCGCGAAGGCGAAGTGGAAATCGCCAAGCGGATCGAGCGTGGGCAAAACCGCGTTCTGAAGGCGCTTTCGCGCTCGCCGATTGTGATTCGTGAACTTCTCGCTTTGGGCGAGGACCTCGAGAAGGGCGTCCGCTCCATCAAAGAGCTGGTGACCTTCGACGAAGAGGAAATCACGGAAGAGATCGTCGAGAACCGCCTGAAAGAATTTCTCGCCAAGATCAACACGCTCGACAAGCTTTACAAGAAGGTGGCGCCGCTCCAGGAGAAGTTGGCGGCGGTGAACCTTAAGAAGCGTCCGCGCGACCATCGCCGTTACCGGTTCAATCTGTCGCGCGCCATCGTGCGCGTGTCGACCGCGGTGCGGCGGTTGGGCTTCACCAACAACGAACGCAAACGGCTCATTGACCGCGTGAACCGAACGGTCGACGGCATGCGCTCGCTCGACCGGCAGATCCAGAACCTGGAGAAGCGGGCCGAGGCGACGCGCAGCGAAGAACAAAAGAAGGAATACAAAAAGCAGTCGCGCGCGGTCCGTGGAGAGCTGGAAAAGCTCGAAGTGGAAGCGGGCCTGTTGTTCCAGGAGCTCAAGCGCACGCAGCGCGAGATCATCCAGGGCGACATGGACGCCGAGCACGCCAAGCGCGAGCTGATCGAAGCCAACTTGCGCCTGGTGGTCTCGATTGCGAAAAAGTACACCAATCGCGGCTTGCAATTCCTCGACCTGATTCAGGAAGGCAACATCGGCCTGATGAAAGCCGTGGACAAGTTCGAATACCGCCGCGGCTATAAATTTTCGACGTATGCCACGTGGTGGATTCGGCAGGCGATTACTCGCGCCATTGCGGATCAGGCTCGTACGATTCGCATCCCGGTGCACATGATCGAAACCATCAACAAGCTGATCCGCACGTCGCGGCAACTGGTACAGGAACTGGGACGCGAACCTACGTCGGAAGAAATCGCCAAGCGGATGGACATTCCGGTAGCGAAGGTCCGCAAAGTCTTGAAGATCGCGCAGGAGCCGATCTCCCTCGAAACCCCGATTGGCGAAGAGGAAGATTCGCACTTGGGCGATTTCATCGAAGACCGCGCGGTGGTTTCGCCGGCCGAGGCGGTGATCAACGTCAACCTAAAAGACCAGACTTCGCAGGTGCTGCGCACGCTGACACCGCGCGAAGAGAAGGTCATCAAGATGCGCTTCGGGCTGGAAGACGGGTCGGAGCACACGCTTGAGGAAGTTGGACAATCGTTCGCGGTAACTCGTGAGCGCATCCGGCAGATTGAGGCCAAGGCGCTGCGAAAACTGCGGCATCCTTCGCGCTCGCGGAAGTTGCGGGCGTTTATGGATGGAGTTAGAGACTAAGGCGGAAGTTAGAGGTCAGATTGCAGAAGTGGGGCGCGAGTAATCGCGCCCTTTTTTGTTGGGTAGCGGAGTTACTGCCGTCGAAATGGATTCCTACATTTGTCACGCAACGTCTCACCGCGCCACAGCCTGCTAGAATCGAATTACCCGCATGGAAGCCGCTCGCATCCGCAATTTTGCGATCATTGCGCATATCGATCATGGTAAATCCACGCTCGCCGACCGCCTGCTGGAGCTGACCGGGTCGCTCGCCATGCGCGAAATGCAGGAGCAGGTTCTCGACTCGATGGACCTCGAGCGCGAGCGCGGCATTACCATCAAGGCGCACGCTGTCCGCATGCTTTATCCGGCGCAGGATGGCCAGATTTACCAGCTCAACCTGATCGATACTCCGGGCCACGTGGATTTTTCCTACGAAGTCTCGCGCTCGCTGGCCGCCTGCGAGGGCGCGCTGCTGGTGGTGGACGCGTCGCAGGGCGTGGAAGCGCAGACGCTGGCCAACTCCTACCTTGCGATCAATCATGGCCTCGAAATTATTCCCGTCATCAACAAAATCGACCTGCAGAGCGCCGACGTTGAGCGCACCAAGGAGATGATCGAGGGCGCGGTCGGCCTCGATGCTTCCGATGCGTTGCTCATCAGCGCGAAAACCGGGCAGGGTGTGCCCGATGTTCTGGAGGCGATCGTGAAGCGCGTTCCGCCGCCGAAAGGAGCGCCGGAACGGCATCTTCAAGCATTGCTGTTCGATTCGTGGTTCGATCCTTATCGCGGCGTGGTGGTGCTGGCCCGCGTCTTCGAGGGGACGTTACGCAAGGGGCAAAACATTCGGCTGTGGTCGAACGGGCATGTTTTTCAGGTGGAAACTCTGGGCGTGCTCACGCCGAAACCGGTGGAGGTCGACGAACTGGTGGCGGGCGAAGTTGGCTTCATCATCGCGGGTATCAAGAACGTCGCGGACACGAAGATCGGCGACACCATCACGGACGACGACCGGCCGTCGCTGCAGGCATTGCCCGGGTTTGAAGAAATCAAGCCGATGGTTTTCGCCGGACTCTACACCGTGGACGCGCACGAACACACGCAACTGCGCGAGGCGCTGGAAAAATTGAAGCTGAACGATTCGTCATTTTTCTTCGAGCCGGAAAGTTCGGTGGCGCTCGGATTCGGCTTCCGCTGCGGTTTTTTGGGGCTGCTGCACATGGAGATCATCCAGGAGCGGCTGGAGCGCGAATACAATCTCGACCTGATCACGACCGCGCCGGGCGTGCGCTATCAGATCACCAAGACGGACGGCGAGGTGATCGAGGTGGATAATCCTTCGCGCTGGCCCGATGTGAGTGAGATCGCCAAGGTGGAAGAGCCGGTGATTCTCGCGGTGATTTTGACCAACGAGGAATATGTCGGCGGGATTCTGAAGCTGGTCGAGGAAAAGCGCGGCAAGCAGAAGAGTTTTGAATATGTCAGCTCATCGCGCGTGATGCTGCAGTACGAGTTGCCGCTGAATGAAATCGTGCTCGATTTTTACGACCGGCTGAAGTCGGTTTCGCGAGGATACGCTTCGCTGGACTATCATCTCTCGGGCAACTGGGTGTCGCCGATGGCCAAGCTCGACATCATGGTGGCAGGCGAGCCGGTCGATGCGCTGTCGACCATCATCCATCGCGACTTTGCCTACGATCGCGGACGGGCGCTGGCGGCGAAGATGAAGCAACTCATTCCGCGGCAGATGTTTGAAGTGGCGATTCAGGCGGCGATTGGCGCGAAGATCATTGCCCGCGAAACCGTGCCGGCGATCCGCAAGAACGTGATCGCCAAATGCTACGGCGGCGACATTAGCCGCAAGCGCAAGCTGCTGGAAAAGCAAAAGGAAGGCAAGAAGCGGATGAAACGCATCGGCCGAGTGGACATTCCGCAGGAAGCGTTCCTGGCGCTGCTCAAGGTAGGCGAGGATAGCGGCTGACTCACCTTCCGGAGGAGGTTGCATGTCACGAGTCAGAAACATAATCATGCTAGTCGCGTGTTGCGCTGCGGTTGCGTTCGCCCAAAATACCGCTACCCCTTCGTCGCAGGCTCCTCAAAACCAGCCTGAGCCTGCCCGGCCACAGATGGTTCGCATTTCGACCGGAGTGATGCTGGGCCGAGTCGAACACAAAACGATGCCCGTGTATCCCGGCGAAGCGATGAGTAAGGGAATTCAAGGCGACGTAATTTTCAAGGTCGAAGTCGATGAAACCGGAAAGATCACATCCAGCGCGCCGCTCGAAGGCGACCCTCTACTTGTAGCTGCCAGTAAAGATGCGCTGCGAAACTTCCGCTTTCGCCCGTACATACTCAACGGAACTCCAACCAAAGTTCAGAGTCAACTGGGATTTCACTTCTCAGTGGCAAAAACTGGCGACGGAGTGAATGGGCATGTCGAGTGCATGGCATCGATTCCTAATCGACCGTAGAACTTCGGTCAGTCGAAGGAAAGCCGTCGATCTCGACAACGGAAGCGAGCTATCGCTTTGACCCCGCCATTGTTTTTTTCGAATCGCATAGGGCCTGTTTCGAGTCGCATATAGCAAGGAGGAAAACCATCATGCCCGAAAAAGCTTCAAGAACCGCTCTGCTAGATGAAACCACGTCGGTCTCCCGGAAAACCTATCCGGCAAAAGTGTATTCAGCCCGAAGCGCAACCTCGGCGCTCGCGCCGGGCTCGATCCAGCGCCGCGCTCCGCGGCCGCAGGATATACAAATCGAGATTCTCTACTGCGGGGTTTGTCATTCGGATTTGCACCAGGCCCGCAACGAATGGGTCAGCGTCATGCCTACGGTCTATCCCTGCGTTCCGGGACACGAAATCGTTGGCCGGGTGGTGAAGGCGGGCAGCGCGGTCAAGAAGTTCAAAGAGGGCGACATTGCCGCGGTCGGCTGCATGGTGGATTCGGACCGCGTCTGTCCTAGTTGCCGCGCCGGAGAAGAGCAGTATTGCGACGGCCCGGCGACCTTCACCTACAATTCGGTAGATACGCATATTGGCGGCGTCACCTACGGTGGCTACTCGGAGAGCATCGTGGTGGACGAGGCCTTTGCTCTGCGAGTATCCAAGCAGCTCAATCTGGCGGCTACGGCTCCTCTGCTCTGCGCGGGGATCACGACCTACTCGCCGCTGCGGCACTGGAATGTGAAGAAAGGGCAGAGAGTGGGCATCGTGGGCCTGGGCGGTCTGGGCCACATGGGGCTGAAATTCGCCCATGCCTTCGGCGCCAGCGTCGTGTTGTTTACGACTTCTCCCAACAAGACGGAAGACGCGCTGCGCCTGGGCGCCGACGAAGTGGTGATTTCAAAGAATGAAGCCGAGATGCAGAAACATCTCGGGAGCTTCGATTTCATCCTGGATACAGTGTCGGCGGTGCACGACTTGAACGCCTACATCGATCTGCTGAAGAGAGACGGGACGCTCACGCTGGTGGGAGCGCCGCCCACGCCGTCGCCGGTTCTCGGCTTTGGCCTGCTGTTCAGGCGGCGGCAGCTCGCCGGCTCCGTGATTGGCGGTATTCGGGAGACGCAGGAGATGCTGGATTTCTGCGCCGAACATGGCATCACCTCCGACATCGAACTGATCCGGATCCAGCAGGTCAACGAAGCATTCGAACGTCTGCTAAAAAGCGACGTGAAGTATCGGTTTGTTATTGATATGGCATCGCTGAAGTAGACGTCGTACGAGGCCGGTAGAAAGGGCATGGCTTCCGGTGAAGCCATGCCTTTTCAAAGCCACCTAATCAGAGTCGCCCTAGCGTATTTCCGGCATGAACGAGATCGTGCTCGGGAGCCTCCTCGTAGGCATGTTCGCCGTGGATGGATTCATCGAGGCCTATCGCCTCGCTCAATTCGTCGACTTTCACGGGGGTGAAGCCATCGATGATTCGTAACATCGCGTAAGTAAACACGAAGGCCCATACCGAAGCGAAAGTCACAGCCACGACCTGTTTCAGGAGGAACGTCGGATCGCCGTAGAGCAGACCGTTCGCCCCCTCGGGATTAAATTGCTTATTGGCGAAGATTCCCAGCATGACGATGCCGAGGAAGCCGCCGACACCGTGGACTCCCCAAACGTCGAGCGCGTCATCCCAGTGCAGTTTGTTTTTCATCTCCACGGCGTAGTAGCAGACGACTCCAGAAACCAAGCCGATGATGACCGCGGTGGTGGGAGAAACATACCCGGCCGCGGGAGTTACGGTCGCCAGTCCGGCAACGGCTCCGGTGAGCAAGCCGAGGAGCTTAGGCTTTTTTTCGTTGAGCCAGGCCACAAACAGCCACGCGACAGCCGCAAACGAAGCGGCCAAATCGGTATTGAGAAATGCGGTCGCGGTGACGGAATCGACTCGCATTTCACTGCCGGCGTTAAAACCGTACCATCCAAACCAGAGCAGGCCGGTTCCCAGGGCAACCAGCGGGATGCTGTGGGGGCCGCGATCCGCGGTGTGGCGCTTCCCCACGTACAGAACGGACGCTAGCGCGGCGACGCCGGCGATGTTGTGCACCACGATGCCTCCCGCGAAGTCAAGCACGCCCCATTTCTGCAAAAAGCCTCCGCCCCAGACCATGTGCACAAACGGGAAGTAAACAAAGGTCAGCCAGGCGGTCAGAAACAGCATGTACGCCTTGAAGGTGACCCGGTTGGTGAATGCGCCCGAGATGAGTGCGGGAGTGATGATGGCGAACATCATCTGATACGCAATGAACACAAAGGCCGGAATCGTGTTATTCGGCGACGGCGTAGTGAGATCGACGCCGCGCAGAAACGCGTTGTGGAAGTTGCCGATGATCCCGTGCCAGTCGCCGCTGAAACACAGCGAATAGCCGTATAGATACCAGATCACCGTCGTCCAGCCCATGGAGACGAAGCTCTGAATCATGATGGCGAGCACGTTCTTGCGCCCGACCAGGCCGCCATAAAAAAATGCCAGACCGGGTGTCATCAGCATGACCAGGCTGGTGCATAGAATCATGAAACCTGTATTACCAGTATCGAGATGCAGCATAGAAGGTTCTCCGGGAAAAAGGATTAGAAGGCATAAGCGCTTGCGGTTCGACCATGAGGAAACGTGAAGATCAAAACTTGCGTGTACGGAAGGGCTGGAAGAGAAGAACACGCCAGCGCTCTCCGGAGCCACGCTGACTCAGACCAGGAGGACAGCCAGTCTCTCCTTTCTATAAAAGGGTATGACTTGGCGAGCACTGACGCTATGAGGCACGTCACGTTTGGTTGTGACCAGCAAACTCTAAGACCCCAGTTTTTCCGCACTCTGGGAGGCCCTGGCGGGCAGTTTAGGCGGGTGCTGGCCGCTGGAGATGCGGTGTACCTCCTTTTGGATATATGTGCAAATCTCACTTATTGTGACGAAAGTGCTGATTTTCAAGCGTTTCCGGCGAACGCCGCCGAAAAATAGTTAACCAACTTAGAAACATAGCTTTATGAAGGTCGAGATGCTGCCGCAATATCTCGACCAACCGGTCGGTGCCGATGGATTCCGGGCTTCGTCCCTAGCATCCACAGAGTTTTCCACAGGGTAGAGTGTCTCAAGCTCGAACCGGGCCGTTAGCTCGTACCCGCTTGTCCGCAACCGGTCGTCCGTAACGTCCAGCGGTCCTTCCGGAGGCCGGTTCCGGCCTACTCGCCGGGTTCATTGTTGCCTTCGAGCATGTTCGCGAAGCGCGTGGAATTATGCAAAAACGCGAGATTAAACTTGCCGATCGGCCCGTTGCGCTGCTTAGCGATGATGATTTCGGCGCGGCCCTTGAGGTCGGGGTCGTCCCGCTTATAGATTTCTTCGCGGAAGATGAACATAACGACGTCGGCGTCCTGCTCAATCGACCCGGATTCGCGCAAATCGGAAAGCTGCGGCCGGTGGTCGCCGCCCCGGCTCTCGGGAGCGCGGCTAAGCTGCGACAGCGCGAGCACAGGCACCTGAAGTTCTTTGGCGATAGCTTTCAGTCCGCGCGAGATGGAGGAAACTTCCTGCGTGCGGTTCTCGAAGCGCTTGCTGCCGCCGGACATGAGCTGCAGGTAGTCGACGACCAGCAGGTCAAGGCGTCCTTGCGAATGTTTGAGGCGGCGGGCCTTGGCGCGCATTTCGCTCAGGGAAATGCCGGGCGAGTCGTCGATGAAGAGGAGCGCGTTCGAGAGTTCCTCCATGGCGCGGACGATTTTCTTCATGTCGTCGCCCCAGAGCGAACCGGTACGCATCTTGTGCGCGTCGACAATGGCGCGCGAGCAGAGTAGGCGTTGCAGCAGCGCCTCACCCGACATTTCCAGCGAGAAGATGCCGACCACCTTGCCGTCGTCGATGGCGGCGTTCTCGGCGATGTTCATGGCGAGCGCGGTCTTGCCCATGGAGGGCCGAGCCGCGAGAACCACCAGGTCGGACTTCTGGAGGCCGCTGGTCTTCTCATCGAGATCGGTGTAGTGCGTGGCCAGGCCGGTGATGCGCTGCCCCCGCTTGAGCAGGGCATCCACCGATCCGAACGAGTTGCGGACAATCTCCTTGATGCCAAGGAATCCTTTGCCAATGCGCTTCTCCGAGAGCTGGAAGACGGCGGCTTCGGCCTCGTTCAGAATTTCGTCGGCGGGATCGGCCTGCTCGCTGGCCTTGGCGATGGCGGTATTGGACACGTTGATCAGCCCGCGCAGAATGGCCTTGTCGCGGACGATTCTGACGTAATGCTCGATGGAAGGCCGGTCAGGAACGCCGTCCAGCAGTCCGGAAATGTAGCCCACATCGCCGACCGCTTGCAGATCTTTCTTCTGCTCCAGTTCTTCGACCAGCGTGATGATGTCAATCGGCCGCGAAGATTCGGCCAGATCCATCATGCGCGAATAGATGCGCCGGTGCGAGTCGATGGAAAAGTCTTCCGGCTTGAGATGCTCGGCAGCGTCGTTGAAGGCGTGATTATCGAGCAGGACGGCGCCCAGAATGGAGCGCTCGGCCTCAATGTTAGCCGGCAAACGACCGATGCTGGTTTCGAGAGTAGCCACAATGTTTAAGTGAGTGTGTCGCATCGTAATTTATTTCCGCCTGTGGACGTATGAGGAGCCAGCAGGAAAAGCGGTCCGAAATTAATTTTCCCGGCATCTGCTGTGCCCGTGTAGGGACGGCCGCCTCGGCCGTCCAGAAGCGAAGATCGGCTGCCCTCCGCACATGCAGTATGCCACTGGGCGAACAAAAAGCAAATATATTCTTGAGCAACCATCCAGCAGGGCCGCAGGTGGCTTATTCGCGTACCTCGCGAAAAGGGTGGGTGACGGGCAGGCGGGCAGTCATCGGCAAGATGGCGACGTTTTGCCAACTGCCGAGCGCCATCACTCTCAATCCCGATTTCTCCCGCGAGATGGACTAAGACTTTGGCTTCTACGGCGTCCGCTTGAGGACGAGATCCAGGCTCGCTCCGGCTTGCTTTATCGTGCCCGTAATCGTTGACTTGTCCGCGCTCATGGTTCCGTCATAGACAGTCAGGCTGGGGATACTTTCGAAGTGCAGAATAGATTTCTTGTAGGTGATGGCGGTGATTTGAATGCCGGAAGTGTCTTGGTCAGGGTAGTCGATCGTGCCACTCAGAGTTCCGTCCTGGCCAGCGGAGATGTGCACAACGATCCGCTTCTTAGGTTGGGCGCCTGGATCCAGAGTTCCGCTCCAATCTCCGACGATCGAACGTGTAGCCTGCGCCATCGTGAGAGCCGGCACCATGCCCAATGCGAACATCAGGGTTAATCCCGCGAAAAGCGCGAACGATGAAGCGCAAGGCTTTTTCATAGTCGAACTCCCCTCTTGCGAGATTGTCACTCCAGTCAACTATTCTCCGACTGCTGGCAAGGGGTTGTCCAGTCAATGAATGTAAAGCGCCGGTAGCACATGATAGGTCCGGATCATTTAGCAAGTGCTATGTCCGCTTTGGAGGGGCCGCCCTATTTCGACTGTTCTTTCGGCTGTTCCTTCGGAGGTGCGGAAGGTGCGATCTGAACCTGGATGGCGTGTATGTTGTCGGATTTCGCAGTGTCCACCGAGATTACTGGAAAACTGCCGTTGGCATCGCGCGCTTGAATGGTTCGCGTGGCCTGCGCTCCGGAAGCGCCCGGGCGCACCGTATCGATGGTGACAGTGGTTACTTGCAAGCCGGAGCCGGGGTCGCCAGGGGTAGCTTGCTCCACTTGCTGTTCAGTGACTTGCTGACCAGTCGAGCTCGTCTGCTGGGAGGTGATTGCGCGCTTGACCAGGTGCAGGCTGCCGTCCCCAACCGCCCCTGGGATACTGACGGAATAAGTTTCCACTGTCTTGCTCTTGTCCCCAGCGGCAGTGGCCGCTTCGTTGCTCACGGTACGAGACACTTCGCCAAGCTTGCCTTCAGAGTCGGGGAGGGAGACTCGCTCCTCGGTGCTACGGTGGTCACCGTCCTGCTGGGTGGTAACCTGCCGTATTTCGCCCACCGCCCAGTTTCCGGCGCCGTCAGGAAGCAGCGTTGTTTCTTGAGAATCAATCGTGCCATTCGCGCCTTGTTCGCGGCGCTCGTGCACCTTCACCGCCGGAGCGAGACCGCCGTTGACGTCGGGCAGCAGCACCGTGGTTTTGCTGTCCTCCACATTCGGACTGAGCTTCTTTGTCTCCTCAATCTGCCGCCGAATCACTTGGAGATCGCCGTTGGCGTTGGGATCGGAGGTTGTGCGTACTACGCTCGAGTCACCTCCGGCCAAGGTCTGCTTTTCTTCTTCGACTACCTCTACCAGTGTTCTCCCCCCATCGGCATCGTGAGCGAACGTGCGAGTGGTGGTTCGCACGGTGGCAGCGTCCACTTGCACGGTTTCCTTTTCGATGTCCTGGTAAGGCACGAAGCCTCCGTCCGAACTGCGGCGCTCGACCGATTGCTTGTCCAGGGTGCGATTGCCGCTCTGGGTGTGACTTTCGGTGGTGCGTAAGGGCTCCGCATTTTCACCATTCGACTCGGTCGTGGCCGTCCAGGACTTGTTCGCTTCGTCGCTTTGCGAAGCGGAGGTTTGCGCCCAGAGCGCGAGACTACAACAAAAATATGCCGTGATCGCGAGTAGCGCGGAAATTTTGGTGGTAGGCACGTCGATTATTCTCTCGCCGCGGACATCCAAGGTCCAGCAAAAACTCGCGCATTCCAAAAAACACGTAGGGACAGACGCCCTCGTCTGTCCAGCCGAGCGAAACTCGGCAGCCCTCCGCACCGCTAATGCATCTGTGGGCGTATGAGGAGCACCACAGGAAAACCGGCGGGTGGCCCACTCAAGCCTGGTTTTGGCTTGAGTGGGGCCGTTGACCTTTTTCATCACAAACGCGGTGTACGAGCCATCACAGACTTGCCCCCCAATCGGTGCGAAGATACCTCGACAGTGCACCATCGAGAACTGCGCCAGTCTCCAGAGACGAACGCATTTCCGGCCCCAAACTTTTCATGTGCTCTTTGACAACAAATGTCCGACAAATGGCCCCAGTCAGCACCCCCGCAAGTGCACGCCAAACAGAAAAATTCAACGCTAAGTCCTATCTTTTGAATATTTTGCCTATAACTACCGTACTATCATCAACTTAACTCATTTTGGGGTAGGGGGGGTACCCCCCCCACAATTTCTGAATAACGCGGTTCTAGATCGCCCGATGACCCGATGGCCCGATCGCCTCAGACCCGTAGCTCCACCACCGTAGCGCCACCGCCACCCTCGTTAATAGGCGGTTCAGTAACGGACTCCACATGCGGATGCTTCTGCAGATACTGGCGCAGGGCTTTGCGCAAAATGCCCATGCCGCTGCCGTGGACGATGCGCACCCGCGTCATGCCGGCCAGAAACGCGCGGTCCACGAATTTCTCGACTTCGCTGGTGGCTTCGTCCACGGTGCGGCCGATGACGTTGATTTCGGTCGGCATGTTGCGGCCGCTGACTTCGCTTTGCAGCGAGACGCTGATCCCGCGGGCGCGCGCGGCTTCGACCGGCGAGTCGGAGACGCGCATCAGCACTTCCGCGACATCTTCGCGGGCGATGCGCATTTTCATCGAGCCGATCTCGACATCGAAGTGATTGTCGCCAATTTTCTTCTTGACGACGGCGGCGCGGCCCATCGACTTAAGCTTCACCGTGTCGCCTTCGGAGACGTGCTTCACCAGGCTGGGCTGTGCGTTCGGGTCGCCGCGATCGGCGCCGGTCGCGTGCGCGACTACGGTGGCATCGAATTGTTCGCGAAATTCGCGGCGCATTTTGGCGATGCGGCGTTCGGCGTCTTTCGATAATTTCTGCGCGGCGGCGCGGTCCTGCACGGCGTTCACGGTCTCGCGCGCGTGGTACTCGAAGTCGCGGAACAGAGCTTCGAGTTTCGCCTCCATCTCGCGAATCTTGGCCTGCTGTTCCTTGCGGCCGTCGGACGCGAGTTGCGCCTTCTCACGGTCGAGCGCCTCCTCACGGGCTTTCATGCGAGAGCGTTCGGTTTCAAGCTCGCGAAGGTCGGCGTGCAGGCGGTCGAGGAAGCGCGCCACATCTTGCGTCTGCGACCCGAGGCGCGAGCGCGCGGAAGCGATGATTGCCGGATTCAGTCCCAGCCGTTGCGCGATGTTGATTCCGGCGGATGCTCCGGGGACGCCGATCTTCAGTTCGTAAGTCGGTTGCAGCGTGGTTTCGTCGAAGCCGACCGAGGCGTTGGTCACTCCGGGCGTATTCGCGCCATAAACTTTGAGCGAAGTGTGGTGCGTCGCAATCACGATCATGCACCCGGCTTTACGAAAATGTTCGGCGATCGCAACCGCCAGCGCCGCGCCTTCTTCGGGATCGGTCGCGGAACCTAGTTCGTCGAGCAGCACCAGCGAATTTGCAGTCGCGGTGCGTGAGATGAAATCGATGTTCGTGACATGCGCCGAAAACGTCGAGAGATTCTGCTCGATCGATTGATAGTCGCCGATGTCGGCCAGAACGGAGTCGAAAACCGGCATGTCGGCGCGATCCGCGGGAACGGGAATGCCGGATTGCGCCATCAGAGCGAGCAGGCCAAGCGTTTTCAGAGAGACGGTTTTGCCGCCGGTGTTGGGGCCGGTGATCACTAACTGGCGGTGGTCGCCTTCCAGTTCGATGGTGATGGGGACGATCTTTGCGTGCTTCAGTTTCAGATTGCGCTCCAGGAGCGGATGCCTTGCGCGATGCAGAATCAGCCCGGCCCCACGCGAATCTTGCTCATCCTCGGACAACGTCACCGCTGCGCAGTTGTAGTCTTCGGCGAAGCGGGCTTTGGCGAACTGGAGCTCAAGTTCGGCCAGGACCTCCGCGGCGGCCAGGATCACGTCCGCGTTTTCTCCGATGTGGCGTGTCATCTCCAGCAGGACGCGATGAACCTCGGCTTGTTCTTCATCCAGCAGGCGGACGAGTTCGTTGTTCTGCTCGATGGTTTCGAGGGGCTCGACAAATACTGTCTGTCCGCTGGAACTGGTGCCGTGGACCACGCCCTGCACGCGGCGTTTCTGCTCGACTTTGACCGGGATCACGAAGCGCTCGCCGCGGATGGTGATCAGTTCGTCCTGCACGGTGCCGCCTTCGGCGAGTTTCCGCAGGTAGCCGCGTAGCGATTCCTGGATCTGGCGCTTCTGCTTTTCGATCTCACGGCGAATGCGGCTGAGTTCGGGCGAAGCGCGATCGTCGAGCGTGCCGTCGGGCAGAATCTTGTTATGGAACGAACGCAGGAAGCCGGTGAAATCCTGGATGCCGACGGAAAGCGCGGCCACGGCCGTCCACTCCGAGCGCATCGAGGCCGGAGGTTGACGCACGATTTCGCGCCACTCGGCGGCGCGGTCGGCTACCAGAACAA
This sequence comes from uncultured Acidobacteriaceae bacterium, assembly GCA_963779995.1. Taxonomy (GTDB): domain Bacteria; phylum Acidobacteriota; class Terriglobia; order Terriglobales; family Acidobacteriaceae; genus Acidiflorens. The sequence goes on from CAVZZY010000018.1 coordinate 104,526, forward strand.
CGTCGCGGATCTCGCCGGTCTCAAGAGCGGCTCCGGAAATGCGGGCTTTCTCGATCGGCTTTCTGACTTCGAGCAGGCCCGCGAATTCGAAGCGTCCGCCGATGCGGCGATACTCGCGGATTTCCGTGGTGAGCTGGTGCTGGGTTTCAATCCATGCGTGGTCGAGCGAAGGCAGAAGCTCGGCGACGCGGCGCTGGCCCAATGGCGAAGAGGCGTAGCCGGCCAGCAGGTCGCGGAGCGTCTCGAACTCGAGCAGGCGCGAGCTGGCGTGCGTTACGGGATGGGGCACGAAGGACATGCGGTTTCATGGTACAACGCGGGGCGGGGTAGAGGTCAGAGGTTCGAGGTCAGATTGCGGAGGTAATGAGGCGGCATCAACTTCATTGCGGCTTGCCCGCAATTCTTGGTAGCGGTGCCCAAACGGCGCCACTGCCCAATTCTTCGATTCGTTCCGTTGCCGCGGTGTAGAATCTACAACGGCGGACGGCCCCGTAGCTCAATTGGATAGAGCATCAGACTTCGGATCTGAGGGTTGGGGGTTCGAGTCCCTCCGGGGTCGCCATCGACTGAAAATAAATGACTTATAAGTTTTTTCTGGTTTCCGTCCCTACTACACTCTTTGCTGTGGTCACGGCATATCGAAGGCTTGGGCATCGTGCAAATGCCGGTCGAGACGGTACTGACCACAATTGAGCCAAGAAAACCAGTGACTTCCGTCGGCTCAAGTCTCTTCGCTTGGACACCGGTATTTTCAATGTTGCGGGCGGTGAATTCAGGTGAGGATTTGAGCTCGTCCGCGCTTACCGAAGCCAGGCAACAGATGCTACATTCAACGCGATGCGTCCTGACATAGAACAAGCTGTCCAACTTCTGCGACGGGGTGACGATGCCGCTTTAGAGGAGGCCCTTACTCTACTCCAAAACACGGTGTTCTCTTTTAGCATGCGCGTTTGCGGCCAGCGTGAGGACGCCGAGGACACCATGCAAGAGGTGCTCGTAAAGTCTGTTCCGTACCTGCCTAAGTTCGAAAGCCCCAAGGCGCTCGTCGTGTGGCTTTACAAGGTTGCAAAAAACCGGTGCCTGATGAGCCGCCGCAGAGGCAAGTTCGCTCCGAAACAGGAGCTGTCTCTTGAAGAACTCATGCCCGATCGCAGGGAACTGGAGAAACTGAGTGCCGAGGGCAGCGTCAATCCGGAAATGTTCGCAATCCGAAGTGAAGAGGCGGGACGATTGCGCGAGGCGATTCAGAGACTGCCGTCGCAGTATCGCATAGTCCTGGTGTTGCGAGATATGGAAGGACTCACGGACGAAGAGGTTGCGGAGATCACGGGCCTGCGCTCGGGAACAATTCGCGTGCGTCTGCACCGGGCGAGGCTGTTTGTTCGCAAGGAATTGATGAAGACACGGCAGCCGCGCCTCGGCCGGAAGATCGAATCTGTCGCTTCGCGGGCTGCGGCCACGGAGAAATCCAGACCTCCTCGTTGTAAGGCGATGTTTGCGGAACTTTCGAACTATTTGGACGAGCAACTCGACGATTCCTTGTGCGACGAACTGGAGAAGCACCTGGACGGTTGTGGTCCCTGCCAGGCCTTTCTTGCCAGCTTGGAAGCAACGATAAACGATTGTCGCCGGTTGCCGAGTCAAGCCCCGAATCGCGCTACGGCGAGCAAGCTGCGAAAGGAACTGTTGCAGCAGTATGAGAGCGCCTTATCCAACACGACCGGGTAGGAATGGAACAAGTTCCTATTGCTCTGATGCGCCGAAGTTTCATTTCGCCCGCAGGAAGGCTACGATTTCCCCTTCAAGGACCGAGATGTCGGTAGCACCAATGTGTTTGGAATTGATGCGGCCATCGCGGCCTATAAGGAAAGCGATCGGCAATCCGAGAACTCCTCCGTAAAGCTCGCCAGTCGAGGCGTTGCCCATCACTACTGGATAGTTCATTCTGAAATGCTGATAGAAGTCGCGGACCGGTTCCGGGCCATCGTCCATGGAAACGCCGACAATCTGCAGGCCCTGATCTCGATACTTGTTCTGCAATTCCACAAAATGCGGGATTTCTTCCCGGCAGGGATCGCACCAGGTTGCCCAGAAGTCCAGCAGAACCACCTTGCCCCGATAGTCCGAAAGACGCAGTTGCTGTCCACTCAACTGAGGAAGGGAGAAGTCGGGAGCCAGAGGGTGCTCGGCGATGGTGGCGCCGATGCCAGTCCGCCCGTGATGATGGGCGACAAGATAGAGTCCAGCGACGATGACGATCGCCGCGATACCCGTCAGAATTCTGTTTCTTAGCGTTGAGCGCAGAGACTACTCTCCCTTGGCAACTGGATAGCCCTTATTCACCCAATCTGCGCCAAAATTGTCAGCGATATAGAGCACCTTGACGTTGGTGAAGCCCATCGCATGCAGCGCATCGTCGGCCGGCTTGACGTTTGGACAACGGCTCCAGGGGCAACAACCGCAGTAGATCACGATGAACTTCTTTCGTGGTAGAGATTGAACGCGCGTTCGCAGTTGCTGGAGGCCGATCTCGCTGGAACCAGGACCGATGTACTCAGAACCAGGAATATGCGCCTGCTCGTAAAGAACGTGGGAGCCAACCTGGATCATCAGCGGCTTTTCGCCATTAGGGGACTGGAGGATTTTGACGAGCTCTTCCGGGTTGATCAGCTGCGAACTGGATAAGGATGTTGCCTGATAAGCCGGAAACACCGCCACGGTCGGACCCAAAAGAGTTTGCGTACTCGCACGAAAGGCCCAAGCTGATGCTGCCATGCTTGCCGCAGTCCCCGCCAGAACAATGATGATTGCTAGTTTCGCCGAACCTTTCATTTGAGGCTCCTCCGGTATTATCAGCGGTTGATTGCCTGACCTGCAAGGCATTATCAGTTCTTTGGGAAGTGGATCAGATTGAGATGAGCCCGAGGCGAATGAGAGCGAGAGAAGAGATCGCTACAATTGCCCAAAGCAAGATTCCCTGCAGTAGAGGACGCACGCCCACTTGTTTCAATGTTGATTTTGAAATCCCTGTGCCGATCAGATAAAGCGTAACCGTTAGCCCGGTTTTTCCCAGTGTGCTGAGTTTGGGATACAGCGAGCCGAGTAAGGGCAAATACGTACCGGCAACAGCGGCCAGGCAGAAGAGCAGGATAAACCACGGCCACTTGATCCGGGACTTGCTCTTTTTCAAGATTGCCACGGCGAACGCCACAGGAACGATCCACAGCGCCCTAGCCAGCTTGATCGTGGTCCCGATCATTAACGCTTGGGAGCCATACTTTGCGGTCGCGCCAACGACCGAACTCGTGTCGTGGATGGCGAGGGCGGACCACAATCCGAACTGAGATTGTGTGAGGTGAAGAGCCTATCCGACGACTGGGAAGAGAAACAGGGCAACCGAATTCAGCACGAACACAGTTCCGAGCGAGACGGCCATCGCTTCTTCTCCGGCGTTCACGACGGGCCCAACGGCGGCAATCGCGCTTCCGCCGCAGATGGCGGTACCCGTGCTGATCAGGAGCGATGGTATGTGTTGCACCTTGAACAAGTATCCAATTCCGAGACCGAGGAGCATCGCGAAGCTTATGCTGACCGCAGTGTATGCAAACCCGGACCTTCCCGCGCGTACTACCTCGTGCAGGTTCATTCCGAAGCCCATCCCAACAATGGATGCTTGCAAGAGGAATGCGGACAGCTTCTTAGCGTCGAGGTGATATGGGTGGACGAACGACATACCGTAGATCAGTCCGGCCAGCAGTGCCAAAGGAGTCGAAATGAGGCCACTGGCAGCGACAACAAGACCGCCGAAAAAGATGTTCTTGGTATTCATGGAGAAATCAGTCTCCCATTACGACGACTTGAGCCATCGAGTGACCTCCGGCGTCCGAACACGAACAGACGACGCAAAACGAGCCTGCTTCTGAGCAATAAATGCATCTGCGGCAATTTTGTTACAGAGATTTGTTCCGTCTGGAAACTGGGAAGCGAATATTTCCTGTAACAAACCCGGGCGTCTTGCATTTATTCGAGTGGTTCTCAAGGAGAAGGTGTAGGAGGCAGCCATGATCAGCGCCAAAGTTGAGCTAAATCAGCCACTTAGAACAGGGCGTCAGTTCGTGTCCCAGACCGGCAGCGGCCATCATCTGCTGCTGGACGATGCGGCCGGAGGCACCGGCCCCAAGCCGATCGAGCTGGTTGCCGCAGGGCTGGCTGGATGCACGGCTTTCGATGTCATCACGGTTCTGCGGCAGAAGTATCACCAGAAAGTTACCGGCTATGAGGTCAGGGTCGAAGCCGATCAAGCGGACCGTCCGCCGCAGGTGTTTACAGCCGTGCGGATTCACCATGTGGTCACCGGGATTGGAATCGACGTGGCCGCGCTAGAGGAAGCGATTCGCCTCTCGGAAGAGAAGTATTGCTCCGTAGGGGCCATGGTGCAGAAGACGGCGAGCTTTCACACCACATACGAGATCGTTGAGGAAAAGACCGAGTGGATGAAACCGGTCGAGCCTGCCGGGGTTCAGAGTTGAGAACTCGCTTGAGGTTCATTACGGCGGCCATCGCGACGGCATGGTTCTTGCAAGCGGCCCTGGCCCAACCACCGGCTGAGTCCTCGCCGCTTACTCTGCAGCAGGCTGTCAACATTGCGCTGGAGAAGAACCCGCTGCGCAAGGCGGCGCTCGCCGACACGAGAGTAGCATTCGCAGACGTTCGCGAAGCGCGGTCCGTCCTTATGCCCCGGCTAATGTTCTCCGAGACAGCGACCCGCGGGAACGATCCGGTTTACGTGTTTGGCAGCGAACTGCGGCAGCAGCGCTTCACGAATGCTGACTTCGCGTTGAATCGGTTGAACACGCCCACGCCCATCGGAAACTTCAGTACGCGACTTGGCGGAACCTGGAATCTGTTTGACTCCTTTGCCAGTTGGCACGGCGTGAATCGGGCAAAGCAGATGAACGACGCGGCTGGGCATCAACTGGCGCGCACCGAGCAGGAGGTTGTCTTCCGAGTGGTCGATTCCTACTACGCGGTGTTGCTGGCGACGAAGCAACTGGAAGTCGCCGAGCAAGCGGTGAAAACGTCGCAAGCCATCATGGATCGCAGCCAGGCGAGGTTCGACAGCGGGTTGGTGGTGGAGTCCGACCTGCTCACCGCGAAGGTGCGCATGGCAGCGCGGAAGCAGGAACTCATTCGGGCAAGAAACAATCTGGATCTCGCGCGCGCCCAGTTGAGCACCGCGATGGGCGTACCGGTGGACTCCGTGTTTCAACCGGCTGAAGCCTTGGCGGAGCACACGCTTCCTGTCCCTGTTCTCCAGGAGATCGAAAAGCAGGCGCTCGCGAATCGACCGGACTTGAAGCGAATTCAATCCGAAGAAGCCGCCCAGCAGCAGAGCGTTGCCATGGCGAAGTCATCGTTCGGCCCGCGAGTGAACGCCTTCGCTGGTTGGGAGATGGACAACCCGACCTTTGTAGCGGGTGGCGGCGGCAACAACTGGCTGGGTGGGATCGAAGTGCAGTTCGACATCTTCCAGGGTGGCGCAAAACGAGCAGAGCTTTCACGTCAACGTGCCCTGCAGGAGAGAGTGACAGCCATGAGGCAGGCGGCCGGCGACGGAGTTCGCCTTGAGGTCCGCCGTGCTTATTACGACCTAGACTCCGCTCGGCAAGAAACAGAGGTTGCGCGGGCTGCCATCGCCCAGGCACAGGATAGTCTGCTTATCAACCAGAACCGATACGACGGCGGGCTGACCACCATTACCGACCTGCTGAGCGCCGAAGAAGCGACGCGACGCAGCCAGACTGATTATTGGGAAGCTGTATACCGCTTTCATACCAGCTACGCCAACCTGGAGTTGGCGAGCGGGACTCTGAACCCTCAATCTCCTGTGGTGACGCCATGATCCGCAACAACCTCATTTTTTCACGACTCATTCCTCTGGCCGTGGTTCTCCTGGCCATCGTTCTGTCTGGTGGCCTCAGCGGTTGCTCCAGTTCCAATGACCGGCAGCTGACGCCCACGGCGCCAGAAACCATACGCAATCTCGCCGTCCAGCCGGTACAGCGGGCTGATGTACCCGATTTGCTGGAATCGGCAGGAACAGTACGCGCGCTGGAAACCACACAGCTGGCAAGCCAAATGATGGGGAACATTGTGGAGCTCCGCGCACATGAAGGAGATCGCGTACAGCGCGGGCAAGTGCTAGCGGTAATCGACGATGCACAACCTCGGGCTGCCGTCGAGCGCGCCATATCGGCCGTGAGCGCTGCCGAACAGGAAGTAGCCGCGTCGGATTCCGACCTCACTCTCGCCCAATCGACACTCAACCGGTACCAGAATCTCTATAACAAGAAGTCGGTGAGCCCACAGGAATTCGACGAAGTGAAGGCTCGCTACCAGGCCGCGCTGGCGCATCGCGACATGACGCGTGCCGGGCAGGCGCAGGCCAAGGCGGCATTGGCCCAGGCGCGCACATCGTTCTCGTACACGCGCGTTCTTGCGCCCTTCGATGGAGTCATCACCGAGAAGAAAGCCGATCCTGGCACGTTGGCCAGTCCTGGCCTTCCGATCTTCACAGTCGAGGGTCTGGGACGCTATCGGTTAGAAGCTGCGGTCAATGAAAACGACCTGCGGTACGTCCGGATGGGCGAGCAGGCGCCGGTTGTAGTGGACGCATTGGATAGCACAGAGCTGAGAGGAAAAGTCGTGCAAATCGTACCTGCCGCGGACCCAGGCAGCCGCAGTTTCCTGGTGAAGATCGAACTGCCTGCGGATGTGCGGCTGCGTTCGGGTCTGTTCGGGCGAGCGCAGTTTTCCCGCGGTGAGCGGTCGTCATTGTCGATTCCACAAAGCGCGGTGGTGGGGCGCGGCCAATTGCAGGGTGTCTACGTTCTGGACCTGAATAGGATTGCAGGCTTGCGCTACGTCACGCTGGGGAAGAAATCCGGAACCCAGGTCGAAGTGCTCGCGGGTCTTCAAGAAGGCGAGCGCCTCGTGACGAAACCCGGCGAACTCGACTTGAATGGCAAGCGCATCGAGGCCCAGTGATGACAGGCGAAGACTTCAAATCATCAAGCCCGAGTGCCCATGGTCTAGGCGTGGCGGGACGCATCGCCCACACGTTCATCGACTCGAAGCTGACGCCGCTGGTGATCGTCGCGGCATTGCTTTTGGGTGCTTTCAGCATCCTTGAGACTCCACGAGAGGAAGAGCCGCAGATCGTTGTCCCCATGCTTGACGTGTTCGTGCAGATGCCGGGCGCATCGCCGGAAGAAATCTCGCAACGCGTCAGTCTTCCGATGGAGAAGCTGCTGCGTGAGGTTCCGGGTGTCGAATATGTCTACTCCATCAGCCAACCGGGCATGAGCATGCTGATCGTGCGCTTCTACGTTGGCTCGAAGGAAGAGGACGCCATCGTACAGACGTACAACAAGCTCTACTCCAACTTCGACCGAATCCCGCCGGGTGTTTCACAGCCGATCATCAAGGTCCGCTCGATCAACGACGTTCCCATCATGGCGCTCACGTTATGGGGCAAGAACTATGACTCTTATCACTTGAGACGCATCGCGGGCGAACTGGAGAACTACCTCAAACAGCTTGACGATGTTTCTGAAACCACGATGATCGGGGGACAACCACGTCAGATACGGGTGGTCTTGGATACAGAACGGCTGGCTGCATATGGCCTCACGCCAGCAGTTGTCGCAGGGCAACTCCAGAGCGCGAATACCCGCGCCGATGTGGGCAGCTTCGCCCGTGACAACCACGAGTTCAAGGTCGAGGCTGGCAAATTCTTCACGCGTCCAGAAGATTTACAGCAAGTCGTAGTCGGAGTCCACTCTGGCCGTCCGGTCTACTTGCGCGATGTCGTGGAGAAGTTGGAAGACGGCCCCGCTGAGCCGGACAGCTATGTCATGTTCGCGAATGCCCGTGGTGGTACGGACCAGACGGTCGGCGCGGAGTATCCAGCAGTTACGGTCACGCTTGCCAAGCGCAAAGGCACGAACGCCACGATCATCTCCGAACGTGTTCTGGAGAAGGTCAACTCGCTGCGCGGGTATGTTCTATCTAATGACTTAAACGTCACGGTCACGCGTAACTATGGCGAGACCGCGAAAGACAAGTCCAATGAACTACTGAAACACCTGCTGATCGCGACGCTGTCGGTCACCCTGTTGATTGCTTTGGCGCTGGGTTGGCGAGAATCTGGGGTCGTGCTGTTGGCCGTACCTGTCACGCTGGCCCTCACCTTGGCCGTCTTTTACCTCTATGGTTACACACTCAACCGTGTCACCCTGTTTGCGCTGATTTTCTCCATCGGCATTCTGGTGGACGACGCCATCGTGGTGGTGGAGAACATCGTGCGGCATTTCCGATTACCGGGAAGCCGCGGGCGTCCTCTGGCAGAGGTGGCGGTTGAGGCAGTGGATGAGGTGGGCAATCCCACGATTCTTGCCACATTCGCCGTCATCGGCGCCATCCTGCCCATGGCCTTTGTCCGTGGCTTGATGGGGCCCTACATGCGCCCGATTCCGGTGGGAGCTTCGGCAGCCATGCTGTTTTCCTTGATGGTGGCTTTCGTCGTCTCGCCCTGGGCAGCGCTGAGGCTGCTGCGTAATTACGCAGGTGAGGGCGGTCACGATAAGCACGAGGTCGAAGGCTGGACGACGCGTCTGTACCGTCGCGTGATGAACCCGCTGATCCTGGGCGCCCGTCGCCGCTGGATGTTTCTAGGCGGAGTGGTGGTGCTGTTGCTGGCGGCGGTTGCGTTCGTGCCGTTGAAGTGGGTGCGAGTGAAGATGCTCCCCTTCGACAACAAGAGCGAGTTCCAGGTCATCGTTGACATGCCGGACGGAACTCCGCTGGAGCAGACGACCCGCGTTGCGCAGGCACTCGGCGCTTATCTTGGCCAGCAGCCCGAAATCACGAATTATCAGATTTACGCCGGCACGTCCGGCCCCTATAACTTCAACGGGCTGGTGCGGCATTACTTCTTGCGCCATCAGCCCAACCAAGCTGACATCCAGGTAAATCTGCTCTCTCGCCACGACCGCAAAGCTCAGAGCCATGAAATTGCGCGACGGTTGCGTCCGGAGCTGGACAGGATCGCTCTTCCGTTCGGAGCACGTATCAAAGTTGCGGAAGTTCCACCTGGGCCACCCGTGCTCCAGACGTTGGTCGCGGAAGTCTACGGGCCAGACTACAAAAGCCAAATCGAATTGGCGGCGCAGATCAAGAAAATCTTCCAGCAGACAGCGGGAGTGGTCGATGTGGACTGGTACGTTGAGGACCCACAAACCAAGTACGACCTGAAAGTGGACCTCGATAAGGCCGCACTGCACGGAATTTCGCCCGCCGACGTCACGCGCACGCTGCAGGTGGGACTGACTGGCGCGAACGCCGGGCTCTTGCACGATCCGAACTCACGCGAGGACGTGCCAATCGAAGTGCGCCTGGCGCGGTCCGATCGCTCGGGAATCGAAAATCTAGACGGCCTAAAGCTGCCCACTCTATCCGGGGGACAGATTGCGTTGCAAGAAGTCACTAGCCTCCAACAGACCACGATCGACCCGAGTGTCTATCGCAAGAACCTGCAACCGGTGGTTTACGTGACCGGGGACGTGGCGGGCGCGGAAGAGAGTCCCGTTTACGCCATCATGAAGATGAGCGAGGCCATCGACCAGATCAAGTTGCCCAATGGTTATGCGGTCAAGCAGTACAAGGGCACGACCATGCCCGATCGCACCGACCGTTTGTCCATGAAGTGGGATGGTGAGTGGCACATCACGGTAGAAGTGTTCCGTGATATGGGACTGGCGTTCGCCGCTGTGCTGGTGCTGATCTATGTGCTAGTCGTCGGCTGGTTCCGATCTTTCATAACGCCTCTGGTCATCATGGCGCCGATTCCGCTGACGCTCGTTGGCATTCTGCCTGCGCATGCGTTAATGGGTGCGTTCTTTACAGCTACCTCGATGATTGGCTTCATCGCGGGTGCCGGCATCATCGTTCGGAATTCCATTATCCTCGTCGATTTCATTGAACTTCGCCGTTCGCAAGGAATGAAGTTAGAGGATGCAGTCGTCGATGCGGGCGCGGTGCGATTCCGCCCCATGCTGTTGACCGCGGCGGCTGTAGTTGTCGGTGCGAGCGTGATCCTGTTCGACCCGATCTTCCAGGGCCTGGCGCTGTCGCTGATGGCGGGCGAAGTGGCCTCGACTGTGCTCTCGCGCATGGCTGTCCCAGTGCTGTATTACCTGAGCCAGCGCGGTCACAACTCGAAGCCATCGCCGGTCGGACCCTTGGCAACGGCCTCAGAGTAAGGATTTCAAAAAAGGAAGGTGACACTATGACAATTGAACGCTACTTGAGACTGATCGCCGGGGCTTTCATCCTGGTTTCGCTGGCACTTGGACACTGGGCGAGCCCGTATTGGTATCTTTTCACCGCCTTTGTGGGCCTGAACCTGCTTCAGTCAGCATTCACCAACTGGTGCCCGATGATGACGTTCTTGCGTAAACTGGGAATGGGCGAATAGCCGAGAGGGAAAATGCCTGATTGGGTGTGGATAGGTGCGTTTCTTGTTGCTTACGTGGTTCTGACGCAGTGGCTTCTACCTAAGCTGGGTGTTCCCACCTGAAGGAGTCCTCGCGTCGGGTCTCGACGCAAGAATATTCAAGCTCAAGGGGCCCCGAGCCCGGAAAACCATGACGACCATTGTGCAAGTTGAATATCGTCCCAGCCTCCTGTCAGCTCGTGAGGATATTCTTCAACTACTAGGACATCCAGTCGTTTCCGTTCTAGGGTCGCGGGCCGCGCGAAATCTTGACCTCTCGAATGCATTAGTCGGAGTCGTAGTGATCGGGCACATGTGGGTAAGAATGGTGAGTCAGGCGCTGGCAGGAATTGCGTAAATTTAGCCCTCCGCCTAATATCCTTACAGAGCGAACTTGCCCGATTCGAGCAGACGAACATGACTTCCTAAGACAAAATGCCGCGTACCTGTGGTGTACTAAACATTCGGGTATTCGGCGTTTTCTTCGTTTCTAGCCGCGATAGTTTTCAGTAAGTTGCGCAGAATCAGTGCCAGTGCGGCAACGGGGTTCGACTCCCTCCGGGGTCGCCATTGGAAAAGCCGGTTGCGATAGCTGCGAAAATTCCTCTAGGCGGTCGGTCCAGATCGTCCCCGGCGTCTGAACTCTGGTTACTTGCTTGGCCTCTCTGTTTCGCGGTGCAATAGCATTTGAGGAAGCGAATTATGGGACGTGTTTTTGGATTTGTGGGCACGATCGCTACCATGGCGATCGCTATGTACATCTACTCTCTGCAGGTCAAGACCCTGACTCCGGGCGCGGGGAGCGGCAATCCTGAGGAATTTGCCACCATCACGGGCGTGAAGACCGATCTGATCGGCATCGCCAATGCCGAGCGGGGCTACCTGGCGACACAAGGGAAGTACGCTTCGCTGGATGAGCTGGTTTCCGGCAACTACATCAACATCAAGGGCGAGCGCCCTCCGTACATTTACGATATCGAGACCACTTCCAGCAGCTTTCGTGCGACTGCCACTCGCACCACGAAAGGCGCTCCGGCACAGCTCTGGATTACCGAGACCATGCAGGTTCAAGCTTCGGAGTGAAATTTGTTTTTTTACCCGCGATCCAGAACGGCTGCGCGCCCGGCGGGTCAGGGCCTTTTCCAGTCAGGGCTTTTTCCAGTCCGTCAAGGACATTAGTTCGTCCATGATTTCCTGCAATCTTTGGAGTCGCCGTTCCTGATCGGAAGCTCCGATCGTCTTTTTGCCACCTTGCAGGTAGAGGCGGTTCGCGGCACTGATTTCCGCGATTTCTTCTCGCAACTTGGCAACGCGCTCTTTGACGGACTGCGGCATGAGGATCGGCTAGAGCATTTTACAACTTTTTAGAGTTGTTTTTAGACGCTGTTGACAGGGCCATTTGTACGAAGCGCAAGGCCACCGGGTGCTATGATTAGCAGGCTCACCTTCTGTTCGCAGCGGGATGAGCCCGTAGCCGCCGAAATTCGATGCGCATTCGACGACGCCTCCTCATTCCCCTTATCGTTTTGCTGATTGCGGCCGTGGTGGCGTTGATCGTGGTCCTGCGCATGCACGCTCCGCCGGAAGCGGCCCGTCTGCTCCCGGGCGCCGACGGTTTCCTCTACATCAATCTGAAATGGATTCGGACATTCAACGCCACCGGCCAACTGCCGCCGGTTTCCCGCGAGCCCGAATACCAGAAGTTTGTCGAGGAGACGGGCTTTCAGTTCGAGCGCGATCTGGACCAAGCCGCCTTCGCCATCCACTATCCGCAGAGTTGGGGGAACGGGATCGCCGGATCGGCTTCGGAACCGCGCTTCTCAGAGGTTTTCGTCGGCAAGATCGATTTCGGCCGGCTGACGGCGTACCTCAGGAAGCTGTCTTCTTCCATCGACGACTACCGCGGTTTTGAGATCTACAACATCCCCCTCGAAGGCCGCACGGTTCGCGTCGTCATTCTTTCGTATGACAGCGTCGCGGTTTCGAATCATCCGAACCCCGGCGTGATTCGCGGCATGCTCGACCGCTCCCGCAAACTGGCGTCGCCTTTTGGCGGACCCTGGTTGCTGCGAAAGTTCTACGGGAAGGTTCCTCTGGCCAGCCTGTGTTTTGCGATTTTGCGGGTGCAGCCCGGCGAAATGAGTTCGCTGGGCGGACTGGGCAGCTGGAGCCTCCTGTTTTCGAAGCCGGCGGTCGCGGTAATTTCTGCGCGATATCTCCGGGCCCTTCGCTTGCGAGCCGAGGCGTTCACCGACAGTGAGAAAGACGCGCAGGCCATCACCGAAAAAACCGCCGCCTTTCTCAGCATCTTTCACGCCGCCGAAAGCAGCGTAGGCACACAGGGTACGGATGCGGATGTCAAGACATTCTTCGACAGCCTTAAAGTCGAACAGTCCGGAGATCGCGCCATTCTCACCGCCACCGTCCCGCCCGGCTTCATCATGAAGGTTCTGAAGGAAGCTCCGCCCGCCGCGACGCCGCCCACGGAAACGCCCGCGCCGAATCGGCCGCAAAAGCCTGGGGCGCAATGACGGCAATCCGGCGACCGCAAGTAATGGAGGAAGGCGGAAATGCTGTAACAATTCCACTCTCCGCTGCATCTTCATACGTGAGGCGTGATTCTCCCTCGGTCGTTACAATCGGGTCGCTACAATAGAGACATATGACGAGTTTGCCTTTACCGCTGGCCGCTTTCGTCGCAGGATTGATCTCGTTCCTGTCGCCCTGCGTGCTTCCGCTCGTCCCCGGATACGTTTCCCTGATCTCGGGAGTGGGGGTCGAGCAGTTGAAGGTGCAAGAAGGGCAGCTCTTTCGCAAGGTGATGCTCAATTCGGCCGCCTTCATCATCGGCTTCAGCATCGTCTTCATCACGTTGGGCGCGATCTCGACCGAAGTCGGCCAGATCCTTGCACAGTACAAATCGCTGCTTGCCCGAATTGCCGGTGCGGTTATCATTCTCTTCGGTCTTCACCTGACCGGCATCTTGCAGATCAAGGCTCTACTAGCCGACACGCGACTGCATGGCCTCAAAGGCAGTTCTTCCGCGTGGGGCGCTTTTGTCATTGGATTTGCTTTCGCTTTTGGATGGACACCGTGCGTCGGTCCGATTCTCGCAGTCGTGCTCGGATTCGCCGCCGCTCAGGACACCGTCTGGAAAGGCATCTTTCTTCTGGCCATTTACTCGGCCGGACTGGCTGTGCCTTTCCTGCTGACTTCGCTTGGCATCGAACGCTTTCTTAAGTTCTACAACCGCTTCAAATTCCACATGCACGCCGTGGAAGTAGCGAGCGGAGGCTTGCTGATCGTATTGGGCATCCTGCTGGTGATGGGCCGTTTCGCGCTCATCTCCGGCTATTTCTCGTTTTTGAATCGCTTTGCGCTGTAGGAAGCGGTCCTGATTTTTCGTAGAGACGGGGCTTGCCCCGTCTCCCGCCGCCGCGGAGTGAGAAGGGGCGAGCCCCGTTTCTACACGCAAGTTTTTTGGCGCAACGCACTTCAGTAGCCAAGTGAAATTCGAGGTTATCAGTGAAAAGAAATCCTCTGATTCTGTTCTTCATCGCCGCCGTTGTCGCGGCGATGCTATTCGCCGGGGTTCGCATCGCTCGTAACAACCGCGCGAACGGTTCCGCTAATGGACAACTCATCGGCAATGTGGCGCCTGACTTCATACTGCAGACGCTCGATGGCAAGAACCTCAAGCTCTCCGACCTTCGCGGCAAAGCCGTAATGCTCAATTTCTGGGCGACCTATTGCGGGCCCTGCAAGATCGAGATGCCGTGGTTTGTTGAACTGCAAGAGGAATACGGCCCGCAAGGATTCCAGATCGTCGGCGTAGCCAATGACGACGCCAGCACCGAAGACATCGCCAAATTCGCCAAGGAAATGGGCATCAATTACCCCATCCTGATCGGCAAAGACTCGGTCAGTGATAGCTACAAGGTCAGTGTGCTGCCGACCACGTTTTTTCTGGATCGCGACGGCAAGCTCATCGCCCGCGAATTCGGCTTGGTGAGCCGCAGCGTGTTCGTGGAGCACATCAAGAAGGCCATGAGCCAGGGCCAGACGGTACAGGCTCAGAAGTAACTACGAACTGTACCTAGATCTGGGGTACCCTTGAGCTGGGTTAATTAATGAGAGTTTTTCTCGCGAGCGCGCTCCTCCTGTTCACCGCGTGGGCTTGGGCGCAGGACGACTTCGGCCCGCAAGGTCCGGCCGTAAAGATGGCGCCCGCTCCGGTCTTGACCGCCGTACAGGGCAAACCCTCCACCATATCGCTTCAGTTCCGCGTCTCTGGCGGATACCACATCAATTCCAACCAACCGAAGTCGGAGTTCCTGATTCCGACCGTGCTCAAGGTCGAAGCCACAACCGACATTGTCATCGGCAAAACCACTTACCCGGAAGGCCAGGATATGAGTTTCGCCTTCGCTCCCGACGAAAAGCTCAATGTCTACACCGGAGATTTCAAAATCGATGTGCTGGTGCGTCCTCTGCACTCGGTGCAACCCGGCAAATACGTCGTCCGCGGAAAGTTAAAATACCAGGCCTGCGATAACGCAGCCTGCTATCCACCAAAACAGTTACCGGTCAGCTTTGATGTGAAGATCGCAAAGGCTCCGCCAGCACCCACCAAGAACCCCGCCCAAAGTCCGCACGCGCACTAGCGGAGGGGCGGGCGTCGCGCCCGTCCGCAGACGAAAATTTCCGTTTGAAGTTATCAGCTTGAAGTCATCGGGCAGGCGGGCCAACTCGGCGCGGAATGCGAAGAACGAATCCAGTAGGGCCGGCGTCGCCAGTGCCGAACACGAGCGATGTTCCGGCGGTTTCGAGCACACGCCTGGCGATCGCCAGCTTCACCCTGCGCAAAGATGAGATTGACGTTGTTGTTGTTCTCGCCCGATCGCGCGGCGGCGGCGGGCTGGTTGCACTCCTTTCCGTTTCACGCAAATTCGGCTCTCGAAAATTCGGCTCGCGAAAGCGGCGTTCGTCTTCGACCCGCAGCACCGTCCCGGCCGGGCCCTCCCCCAGCAGAAGCGTCACTTTACCGCCCGCCGGTTGCGCTTCGATCGTCGTCCCAATCAGATACTGCAAAGCCAGCCGCAGCCGCGAATCCGGCACCGGCAATGTGGCCGTACAGGCGCCCGCCAGGCGCAACTGGATGCCGCGCACGGCCGCGATTGAGGATAATTCTTCGATCACGCTCCTCAGGGCAGGTTCCAGCGAGACCGGGCAAATTTCGGGGCCCGGATGCTCGGCGTCCAGATACTCCCGCATCAACTGGATCATGCCAATAACTTTTTCCGTCTGTTGCAGAGCTACCGCAACACTCGCCTGCTGCTGCTCCGCGACTTGCTCGATCGAGAGGTCGAGCGGGAGTTGCAGCGAAAGTTCGAGCGAACAACGCAAACCGGTGAGCGGCTGGCTCAGCGAGTGCAGCAATTCGCCGAGCACGTCCGGGCCTTGCGGCACTCTCGGGAACGAATGCGAGTTCGTGCTCATGCCGATGCCCCGTCAGGACTCATCTGATAACCCACCCCGCGAACGGTGTGAATCAAAGATGGCGAGAAGCCGTCGTCCACCTTACGCCGCAGATAGTTGATGTAAACATCCACCACGTTGGTCGTGGAATCAAAGGTCAGGTTCCAGACGTGTTCGATGATCATCGCCCGCGTCAGCCGGCGCCCGGCATTGCGCATCAGGTATTCGAGCAGCGCGAATTCCTTGGTCGTCAATTCGATGTGACGCCCGGCGCGCTCCACTTTGCGTTCCACGCGATCCAAACACAGATCGCGGACGGTGAGCACCGATTCCGATGGCAGGTGGCTGCGCCGCAACAACGCCCGGGCGCGGGCCGACAGTTCGAGATAAGAAAAAGGCTTGACCAGATAATCGTCGGCGCCGGAATCGAGGCACTGCACGCGGTCTTCGACCCGGCTGCGGGCGGTGAGAATCATCACCGGCAAGTTCGCCTTACGCTGCCGCAAAATTTTCAGAACCGACAACCCGTCAACCCCCGGCAGGTTCAGGTCAAGCACCACCAGATCGTAGTCAAACTCCATGGCCATCGAACGGCCTTGGTTACCCTCGTGGGCAACATCCACCGCATGATGTTCCGCTTCCAGCCCTTTCCGGATAAAGCTGGCAAGTGCCGCATCGTCTTCTACAATAAGGATTCTCATGAGCGTCTTCTAAGTCGGCTAACTCTCAACCGATTCTTATTCTCGACGCACTTGCCCCTGGACACAAGATAACCAGCCCGTACAAATGGACGTACTTGGGGAGGGAAAGAGGGAATTGAATTTCTTGTGTCGGGACGGGGTTTTGCCCCGTCCAAGCGGGGCCTAGCCCCGCTTCCACACAAACCTATGCGCCTAGCGCCGACCGAATCGCCCCGACGACCGATTCCGCGACACGATCCATCTGCTCCTTCGACTCCGCTTCAGTCATCACCCGCGCCAGCGCTTCGGTGCCGGAATAACGCACGACCACCCGGCCATTGCCGCCGAGTTCCCGTTCCGCGGCTGCAATCGCCGCTTGCACCGCCGGAATCTCCGCGAAGGGAATCTTTTTTCGGACCCGCACGTTCCGGATCGTCTGCGGAAACACCTTGAGATCGCTCACCAGATCGGCCAGCGGCTTGCCCGTACGAACCATGATCTCCAGCACCCGCAGCGCGGTCAGCAGCCCATCGCCCGTGGTCGCGTCTCCATCGCGAAACAGTATGTGGCCCGACTGTTCGCCGCCGAGCGTAGCTCCCACGCGCTGCATTTCTTCGAGGACGTACTTATCGCCGACATTGGCGCGCAGCACCCGAATGCCAGATCGCTTGAGTGCCAACTCCAAGCCCATATTCGACATGGTCGTCGCCACCACGGTGGCATTGGCGAGCGCGCCGCGCGACTGCATATCACGCGCCGTCACGAGCAGAACCGCATCCCCGTTTGCCACGCGCCCATGGGCATCGCAAAAGAGGGCACGGTCGGCATCACCATCAAAAGTAACGCCCACATCGTAACGTCCGTGATTTTCAATAGAACTCTCATAGACATAGCGCGCCAGCGTTTCCGGATGCAGCGCCCCGCAATTCTCGTTGATGTTCTGTCCGTCCGGCGCGGAGTGCAGAAAGGTCGTGTTGATTCTGAGCGCCCGGAACAATTCCGGAGCTTCCGCTGTCGCCGCGCCATTAGCGCAATCGACGGCTACGCGCAGCCGGCTCAAGTCCGACGAGACACTGCTTGCGAGCCAGCTAATGTAAGCCTGGCGGAGGCTTTCCTCTCCGGGCAGGCTCGAAATTTCCGGAGTGGAATCCGGCGGCGGAAGCGCGTCCGCCTGGAGGAGCGCGAAAATCTCTTTTTCAATCGCCAGTTCGCGCGCGTCCGGCAGTTTGTAGCCATTGCCGGAGAAAATTTTGATCCCGTTATCGGTCCAGGGATTGTGCGAAGCCGAAATCACGGCCCCGGCATCGAACCCCTGCGAGCGCGCCAGGAAGGCGACGCCCGGTGTGGTAATCACGCCCGCGCTGCGGGTTGCCACGCCCACCGACGCTAGCCCTTGGAGAAATCGGTCCGCAATCCATTGGCTGGAGACGCGCGTGTCCTGTCCAATGACCAGCCTCGCCTGCGCATTCGTGCGCACCAGATCATGCCCCAGCGCCCGCCCAATCCAATAAACACCGTCGCGCGTCAGCGGGAACTCCTCCGCCACACCGCGAATCCCGTCTGTACCGAAGAGTTGTCTGGTTTGCGTCATGAATCAGTCGTTTGTCTTCAGTCGTTCGTCGTTCGCATGGCATCGTCCATTCAAAAGTCGCGAACGACTATCGACCGACGACTGTGTCACTTTTTCTCGTCTCCCGAACGTTCCATGATAACCGTCACACGAATTGGGGTGGGGTGCACAACCTGGATCAGGGGATCGGAGACATAGGCCTGCGTGACAGAAGAATATCGCGTCATGGTTCCGGTCGCTTCTACCGGATCCGTGGTGGCCGCCTCCACCGCGTCGACGCGGCGACGAGGTCCGGTGATCACGACATTTGGCGGGTCGGCGATCACTTGCGCCACTCTCATGCCGCTCGCAAAATTTCCAGTCACACGCGGTCGAACCTCGACGACGCGGGTCTCGCGATCATCGAAAGAGAGGTGAAACTGGCCCGGAATGATCTGCACCACTTCCAGATCCTGCGGCACATGAACATGCCGGGCGGTCAAATCAAAGGTTCGCTCCCCCGGACGGACGCTGGCCAAATCAATCTCCGCACGCACATCCGCAGGCTGCAGGCGATGAATCACCCGCTCGGGCCCGCGCACCCGGATCTGCGCTTCAGTGAAGCTGGCGGAATCGACCTCTAGATTGTCCGGGAGATTGTGGAACTCGATGGGAACCCTTATTTCGACCTCGGCGATGGGATCGCGCGCCACCACCAGCCACAGGCCGATGGCGAGCAGCAGGGAAACCAGCTTGAGTGCGATATTGTGACCGAATAGGCGCTGCACAAATGCCGGCATCGTCAGTCGTCCCTTCCGGCATCGTGCTTGCGGGAGAGTTGCGAACTGGGAGGCTCCTCTTCGATAAAGCTTTCCTCCACCGGACTGGGCAGCGTAGGCGTGGGAGCGTAGCGGCGCAGCAGAGCGCTCAACCTTTCCCGCAAACGCTCCACCGTCAACTCGCGTTCAATGCTTCCCGCGACCGCCATGCTGATCGTGCCCGTCTCTTCGGAGATGATGACGGCGACCGCGTCGGTTTCTTCCGTGATCCCGATCCCGGCGCGATGACGCGTCCCCAGTTGGATCGAGAGCACAGGGTTCATGGACAGCGGCAGGAAACAAGCCGCGGCCGCAATGCGGTCGCGCTGCACGATCACGGCGCCGTCATGCAAGGGAGCGCTGGGACGAAACACCGTGGCCAACAAGTCGTAGGACAGCCTGGCATCGAGCGCCACGCCGCTTTCGATGTAGGTGCGAAGTCCAATCTCACGCTCGATCACAATCAGCGCGCCCGTCTGATTCTGCGAAAAAAGATTGGCGGCCAAAACAATGTCGTCGTAAACGTCGGCCACCGAACGCGAAGCCCGCATCAGCGAAATGCGGCTCCCGAGGTTAGCCAGTGCGTGCCGGATCTCCGATTGGAAGACGACGATCAGCGCGAAAACGACATAGGGCAGCAGTGTGCTGAGCAGCCAGTTCAGCGTCCGCAATTCCCCCAGCCGCGCGAAATAGAAGGCCAGCCCAAGCGCAGCCACCCCGACCAGCATCGGCGCCGCCCGCGTGCCCCGCACCAGTGAAAGAAACTGGTAGATCAGGATCGCGACCAGCACGATGTCCAGGATCGATATAAGCGAGATCCCCGAGATGTGCGACCAGAGCAGCGACGGCGTCACTGCGCCCTCACGTCGGAATTTGAATTGGTCTTCATTCTAATGCAGCCCCGGCCGATTACGGTTTGCTGGACCACGATTCGCTGCGCTCGGCCGCGGTCACCCGGGCACGAACTCTTCCCCGAGCCAGGCGCGCCGACACCTCGTCCCCAGCTTTGAGCCGCAACGCATCTTTCACCAGGCGTCCTTTCGCATCGAACACCAAAGCGTATCCGCGATTCAGAATCGCCACCGGCGAAAGTGCCTCCAGGCTCGCGGTCCGGCGATCCAGCGCCCCACGGCTCCCCAGCAACCGCGTGTGCGTGGCGGCGGCCAAGTTCGCAACTAGACTCTCCAGACTCTGCCGCACCGCGGCCAGACGGCGCCGTGCGTCATAGCGACGGACCGCCGCAGCAGCGCTTTCCGAACGCCGATGGCATCGCTCCAGAAGTTGCCGCTCCGCTTTTTCCAAGCGGAAACGCTGTTCATCCAGCTTCTGCTGCCGCCGGTGGATACCGTCCATCATGCGCGCAAACGCTCCGTGCTGTGCCCGCTCGGTCAGTTCCTGGCGCGCCATCAGCAGGCGGTAGCGCAACGCGCGCTCCAGCCGCCGGGACAAATCCTCCGCCTGGGCTTCGATCTCCTGCCGCGACCGGATCACGAGTTCCGCGGCCGCTGAGGGCGTAGGCGCCCGCAGATCGGCGACGAAATCAATGATCGTGAAGTCCGTCTCGTGCCCAATCGCCGAGATCACTGGAATCTTCGAATCCGCGACCTCCCGCGCCAGGCCCTCATGATTGAACGCGGCCAGGTCCTCGGCCGAGCCACCGCCGCGCGCAATAATGATGACCTCGACCGCGCGGCTGTGACGGTGCTCTTGCTGAAAGTGTCGCAGACCGGCCATCACCTCGCCCGGCGCCGCGTCTCCCTGCACCTGCGCCGGATAGATCAGCACATTCGCCGAGTGATGCCTGCGCGCCAGAATGTTCAAGATGTCCCGCAGCGCCGCCCCCTGCGGTGAAGTGATAATGCCAATTCTTTGCGGCAGCGGCGGGATCGGCTTCTTTCGCGACGCCTCGAACAATCCCTCCGCCTGCAATCGCGCCTTCAATTGCTCGAACGCCAACTGCAGAGCGCCCGCGCCCTGCGGCTCCATGAATTCAGCCGAGATTTGCAGCTCCCCGCGATCTTCATAAACAGTGATGCGCCCGCGAACCGTGACGTGCAATCCGTTCTCCGGCCGAAAGCGCAGCAGCTTCGCCGATGAACGGAACATGACCACGCGAATCTGCGCGCTTTCTTCCTTGAGCGTGAAATACAAATGCCCGGAATCGGGAATGCGGAGGTTCGAAATTTCGCCTTCCACCCAGCAATCCGAATACTCGCGCTCGATGTGCGCCCGCACCGCCGAGACCAGCGCCCGCACCGTCCAGATGCGTCGCTCCGGAGGACGAAACTGAAACCCGAGTTGGTCCGCCGTGCCCATGAAGTGTCAGCCAGAAAGTTCCAGTTGTGAAGCTTCAGTGTACCTTGTGGCATAAATCTATATTGTCATCCTGAGCGAAGCGAAGGACCTATGTATTTGGCGGCGGAATGCATGGGTGTCCTTCGCTGCGCTCAGGATGACAAGGTGGACGCATTCTTCAAATTTGCGGGACACCCCGTTACCGCTTCATGCGTCCAATCAGAAAGAGAACAATAGAAAGCACGACACTAAGCAGAATGCAACTCGCAAGCGGAAAATAGAAAGTCGTGTTCTTGCCGCGATACAGGATGTCGCCTGGCATCCGTCCAAGCGGCAAGCCTGTCCGCCCCAGCAGTATGACGATGCCCCCGATCACCACCAGGGCTACGCCAAGCATTACCAGCATCCGCCCGAGCTCCACCATACTTCAAGTTTAACGCGGCGGATTGCCATCCTACGTCGGGGTAGTTGGGTAAAGATTCATCACATTTTCTGTGTGAGCGTCCTCACTGAAACAAAACGTGTTTGCAGCGAAACTGGTGGTCGCCCATGATCGCACCAAATATTGGTCCTCCCCATATATTGAAGGCCGGCGAGCCGAGAAACGCACTACTTATCTACAAAGGAGTGACATCACGATGAAACGTATGCCCACAATGCCCTCTCTGTTAAGGACAACCAACCAAACAACCGAATCCACCAGTGAGCTTCAAGAGCAGATTCGTCGTCGTGCCTACGAACTGTACGAACAACGAGGGAGAAACGACGGGTATGAACTCAATGATTGGCTGCAGGCAGAGTCGGAGATGGCTCGACGGACGTCGAATACAATCGCCGCATAGAACCCAACATCCGGGTGGGGCTTACCGCGGAACCGCTCCACCCGCAATTTGCCAGCATGCGGTCGAAGGCGTTGACGGGATGCTGTGTCCGTTATTGCGGCTGGTCCCAGCCTCGCATACGCGGCCACCATCGATTTACATTCCGGCAATACTCCTCGTAGGCTGCGCCGAATTTTCCGCGCAGAGTTGGCTCCTCATAAAGGACCACAAACAGATGTACGCCGAGGGCAACGGCTACCACGGCAGCAATCGCTGCGGGGTTGGCGTGTCCGAACACAACCCACAGCCCGATCCAGCCCATGGCGAAGCCCACGTACATCGGGTTCCGCACGCGGCGGTAGAAACCCACCACTACCAATCGCTGCGGCGGAGCGATCGGGGCAGGTGTGCCGTGTCCTGTCCACCCGAAGTCCCAGACGCAGCGCAGGGCAACCGCGAATCCCAGCACCGACGGAAGCGCAGCCAGCCATCGCCAATGTGCGGCGCCCGCCATTTCCACGCGGAAACCGAGCCACTGCGGCAGCAGCCAGAACCACAAGGCGAGGAACGCTCCACCTACTGCCAGCGAGGCTACGGCCGCTGGCCATCGAACCCCGTGCGAGACCGGTGGAACTCTCCCAGGCTGTCCATCCGTCATAGGTCCTCCTGTTGAACTTACTGTCTCACTAGTCTGCGATTCCTGGTACTTGATTGAAGAATCCGATCAGGTATTTGCAGGACCAGGTAATAGAGGATCAGCATGGCGGGAAGCACCAGCGCCAGGTGCGCATAGTGCAGTGTCCAATGAGTTAGGGACTATAAGGGGGACACGGATGGGAGCTCTCAGTTCTGGTTTCCGCCGCCGTGGGTTTGGCGGCAGAGCCTGCAATATGTCGGCGGCTCGGTGTTGTCTACGTGGTGCCGCACCGGTTTGAATGTCTTGATATAAGCAAACATCCCGGCGATATCTTCATCGGTCATCCCGCGGTAGGTGTGCGACGGCATGATCTGGTTGAGCTGCCGCGCCCCGACGTACCCCGTGCGAATGGCCCGCGTAAACATCGCCTCGTCGTAGTAAGCAATCCCCGAGGGGTCGGGAGTGATGTTGGCGCTGGCCACGCGGCCCCACGGTCCTTCGAGAATGAACCCGCCGCCGAAGTCCATGCCCGGCAGTGGCTGCCCATGTGCGTCCTGTGGCGTGTGGCAATCCGCGCATCCGGCGATGGTGACCAGATATTTCCCGCGCTTTTCGGGAGTGGAAAGGTCGGGATCCGGCACCGGCGCGTCCAGCGGCTCGGGCACGTTGCGGATCAGGTATTTCACCGGGAAAATCAGCTCCGTCGTCGGCCACTGCTTGCCCACCGGCGGCAGCGACCGCAGGTAGACGACGATCGACGCCAGGTCTTCGTCGGACAGGGCCCGGAAATCCGGGTACGGCATGAACGGAAACAGCGCCCGGCCTTCGTGGCCGACGCCCTCGCGAATGGCCCGCGCCAGTTGGTCGTCGCTCCAGTTGCCCACGCCCGTTTCCGGATCAGGAGTGATATTCGGCGAGTAGACCTTTCCGGGAAAGCCCTTGAGGATGTTCATGTCCTGGCCCGCCCCGAGCGAGTTCGGCAGAACGGGCGCATCGTGCGCTGTCCAATCGTGCTCGGCATGGCAATCCATGCAGTCGTTTACGTTCCGGACGAGGTACTCACCCCGCGCCAGGCGCGCCGGCGTGCTCCCGAACTTTCGCGCCGTGAGCGCCCGCGCCCGCGGCCCGATAAACGGCCTCCAACCGATGGTGAACGTGATTCCCACCGCCAAAACGACCGCCAGCGCGACGAACGCCCACCCCAGAATTTTCCCGAGTCCTTTCATCTACTCCGAATTTCCTCCTTGATCTCGAAAACGGCAATATGGTACCCCATCTCGCCCGTTCGCGACGTGAAACGATTTTTTATCGGAGTACCCCTGGCGGTCTGGCCATTTGCACCGCCACGGCCGGAATCTATACCTAATTCTCGGCCGGCGGAGCGTCTACCGGAGCGTTGCCCAAGATACCCTCCAGCGTCGGCGTTTGCAAGAGGAGGGGATGCTCGCAGCAGTTGGCACGAAGGTAGCGTGGCATTACTTAGCCCGCCCTATCGCACTCAGTTGAGGGGGGGTGCCCAACTCTGTTTGGTTGGGCACCCTTCATAGTCAGGAAGACGCTTGGGAAGACGGTCAGGAGCGACGCGAAGGCCTGGCCGTCCGCTCTTCTCGCTACATTCGGAAACGTGCGCCGACCGTAAGGACAGGGCACGTCGCCTCGCAGGCCACCTTATAAGCGATGCCTGCGCCCAGGTGTTTGGTGAAAGCCGCCGACCGTTTTACTCCCAGCACGATCATGTCGACCGACTGCGCAGCGATTCTTACGATCATTTCAGCGGGGGAACCAAATTGCACCATGTACTCAGGCTCATGCCAAAGCGTTGTTCCGTAGGGAACCAGGTCGCGGAGTTGCTTCTCCGTGGAAGCAACCACCTCTTTCGGGTCGACCACGGGCATAACTCCGGGCTGTGGTTCTGGTAGGACGACACCAGGTTCGGGCGCCACATGCAGGAGGGTCAGGCGAGCCCGATTCTCCTCTGCCAGGGATAGGGCGTAGGGCAGACCGTGCACCGACTCTGGCCCGAAGTCGGTGGCATACAGAATGTGCCGCAGTTTGCCATCGATCTCCCAGCGGGTCGCATGCGGACCCACCGTGAGCACGGGGCACTCGGCATTGCGAAAGACCTCTTCTGCCACCGATCCCATCAGCACTTTCCCGAGTCCCTTGTGGCCGTGGGTGCCAATGACGATGAGGTCAATATGATGCTTCCAGACCACACCGTGGAGCACTTTCTCAACTTCGCCCTCCTCGATCAGTTCCTTGTGGCGAACTCCCCGGAACGACTGGGAGCCCACCAAGGCGGTTAGTTGTTGTTGGGCCAACAACCTGGTTTGCTCGGGATCGGGCTGCGGCGTTTCGACAAAGGGCATATGCGGGAGCACATTCACCACGTACACCTCAGCATCGTAGCGGTGAGCCAGGTTGAGGGTATAGGACAGAGCCAATTGCGCGGATGCACTGAAGTCCGTCGCGAACAGGATGTTTTGCAGTTTAACGCGGGTTGGAGCAGTTACAGTTGGCATGACAACCTCCTTCTGAAGCCGGAGGCACAGTGCCGGCAAGAATTCTGTCAGACGCCGCCGTCTCCGGCTTCGATATTGCCTGCAGGCACCGGGAGTGGGCATGCTCCTGCTGCCCGAGGTCGGGGAGAAACATTACGTGACACCTCGGTGTGACTGCGGAGGGTCACTCTGCCAGTTCCTCTTCCAGTTCGTGCGTGACCGCGGAATTGAATTCCGACACTGAAGTGTGGGGCGTGACATACTCCATGTCGCACGCTGTGCAGCGCACGCCCGTGTCGAAAATTTCCCAGGTCTGGTTGCCGCAGCTGCAGGTATATAGATCAGCCATAAAATGCCTCCTCCAGAAAGGTGACACCCTTCACCACCACCAGAGCCGACCAACGACACGTGAACGGCCTGCGATGCCGCCTACACGAGCACGGCGATGCGCTTCCATTCTGCTGATGGTGGACGACGGGCAAACGGTTGAGGGCCTTGAGCGCCATGCCTCTCCTTTCGAGGTGGAACTCACAAATAGGCTGATGGGGGGCCATAGAACGTCGCGGCCAAATGCAGGAGTTTCTTTTCGCCGCTGCAGCATTCAGGCGGACAGTGTCTTCTCGCTGCTCGCTTACCAGAAATTATACTCATTCCCAATTCCGATGCGGTGATACTTGTCACTGCGCGCTGTGAGAATTGAGATCGCGATTGGAACAACCATTGCCGGTCGGCCGATGAGGCGGGAGTTGCAGCGAAAGTTTCTTCAACGGCCAATCCTTAATTAGTAGCAATAAATTATGCGCAGCTACCAATTTGCGCTAGACACCCGCAAAAAGCGGATAATAAATGTAGAGGGATGGTGTTGAAGTCTCGTTGCCTACCGTCTGCCGACCGTTACTTTGGCAGAGGTAGCG
This sequence comes from uncultured Acidobacteriaceae bacterium, assembly GCA_963779995.1. Classification (GTDB taxonomy): domain Bacteria; phylum Acidobacteriota; class Terriglobia; order Terriglobales; family Acidobacteriaceae; genus Acidiflorens. The sequence continues at coordinate 130,774 of CAVZZY010000018.1, forward strand.
TGTGCCTGCCAGACCAGGGCAACCAGCGCGTCGTCGAAGGAGCCCCGAAATGAAATTCGAGAAGATCCGATTCCAATTCACTCATCAAGAGCGGGTCGCGCGCCTCACCCTGGCGGCGCCGAAGGCGAACATCCTGGATCTTTCCATGATCCGCGAACTCGATTCCGCACTCTCTCTCTGTGCCGGGCACGAGCTGAACGCCATAGTTATTGCCGCCGACGGTCCCCACTTCAGCTTTGGCGCCAGCGTTGTGGAGCACCTGCCCGATCAGATTGCCGGAACCCTGCGTGCGCTGAACACCCTTCTGCGGCGGATCGCTGAAGCCCCCGCGCCGGTGATCGCCGCCGTCCGCGGCCAGTGCCTGGGTGGAGGCTTCGAACTCGTGCTCGCCTGCGACCTGATTCTTGCCGATAAGACCGCGCAGTTTGCTTCTCCTGAAATCAAGTTGGCGGTATTCGCTCCGGCGGCTTCCGTCTTGCTGCCGATTCGGGTCGGGCTAGCTGTCGCCTCCCGGCTGTTGCTGACCGGCGCCGCGCTGTCTGCCGAAGAGGCGGCTCGCTGCGGGCTGGTCGCCAGATGCGCCGACGATCTCGACGCCGCACTCGATGGATGGCTGGAATCCGATTTTCTTCCCCGTTCTCCATCGGCGCTGAAATACGCCTGCCAATCCGCTCGCCGCCCCTTGCTTCGAGCCCTCGACGAGGAGCTTCCGCAAATAGAAGCGTTATATCTGAATGACCTCATGGCCACTCCAGACCCCGTTGAAGGCATCCGTGCATTTCTCGAGAAACGTGCACCGCAGTTCGCCCGTTCACCCATAATGACGACTGTAATCACGACTGGGACGAAGTGACCCAGTCGGCTGACATTCGCAGCCAGCCCTGACCGGACAGGGAATCTGTCTGCTACCACACCCTTGTGCGCTGGGTCACAGCGCGCCTGTTGTCTAGAATTGCAAAATGGGGGGCTACGGAGGGCAAGACCATGCAAGGCAACGAGAAAGTCATTAAGGAATTGAACGCGGCTCTAAGCGCAGAATTGACGGCGATTGTGCAGTACATGACGCAATCCGAGATGTGCCAGAACTGGGGCTACAAACGGCTGGGCGAGCGCACGAAAGCGCGGGCCATGGAGGAGATGCACCACGCGGAAGGCCTCATTGAGCGCATTATCTTCTTGGACAGCATACCCACTGTGGATGTCGGACTGAAGCCTCAACTCGGCAGCAACGTGCAGCAGCAAATGGAAATTAACCTGAAGGACGAGCTGGATGCGGTGCGCCAATACAACCAATCCGTGCAGGTCTGCGCCGAGGTCAAGGACGACGGCACCAGGGCCCAGTTCGAGCGCATGATTAAGGATGAGGAGCGGCACGTGGACTATTTGGAGGCGCAACTCCATTCCATCAAGGAAATGGGCATTGCCAACTATCTCGCGCAGCACTTGCATGGTGAGAAATAGCCCATACAATTCCTGTCGTCAGAGCGCGGCTTGACGTTGGTCGTGAGGAGGTTCGCGACGAGCTTGCCTATGCGATCACCCACGGGTTCGAATTCGCATCGGCGTGCTCGTAATATTTCCTTGACCTGAGAATAGGCCGCTTGTCACCATAGACCAACCAAAGGTCATAAGAGCGAGCACCCAACTCGCCGCTACAATATAGTGAACTAGAGGATTTCGATGAAATTTGGCGTAATTATTTTCCCCGGATCGAATTGCGATCACGATGCTTTCTGGACGGCTGAACAGGTGGTGAAACAGAAGGCGACGTTCCTCTGGCACGACTCCGACGACCTGCAAAATTGTGATGTGGTCATTGTGCCGGGAGGGTTCGCCTACGGCGACTATCTGCGCACCGGGGCGATTGCGAAGTTCTCTCCAGTGATGGAATCCGTCCGCAAGTTCGCCGCCGGGGGCGGACTGGTCCTCGGCATCTGTAACGGCTTCCAGATTTTGTGTGAGTCGGGGTTGCTGCCCGGAGCGCTGATGCGCAACATCGGCTTGAAATACGTGTGTAAGCCGGTGCAGGTGAGAGTCGAAAACAACGACACGCCGTTTACCAACACATGCCGCATAGGCGAAGTGCTGACCATCCCCATTGGCCACATGGAAGGCAATTATTTTTGCGATGAGACCACACTCGCGGAACTGAAGCGCGACCATCGCATCGTCTTCCGCTACTCGAACCCGCAAGGCGAAATCACACCGGAAGCGAATCCCAACGGGTCGCTCGACAATATCGCCGGAATCTGCAGCCCGGGACGCAATGTGCTCGGCATGATGCCCCATCCCGAACGCGCCGCCGAACCCGAACTGGGCGGCACCGATGGATACAAGATCTTCGAGTCGCTCGTCGGAGCCCTGGCGATCAAGTAGACCTAACATCCAACCTAATTGTGCCAACCTTGCTTCTGATCACCGCGTCCTCACCCGAAATTCAGAAGGTACGGCGTTCCCGCGTCCTGAACTTTCAGCAGATCACCATGCCGTATCTTGCGGCCTTTGCACCATCGCACTGGACTGTGGTCCATATCGATGAGGTAGTGAAGCCGGTCGATTTCGGTGTGCAAGCGGACCTTGTGGCGATTACCTTCCACACCCCGAGCGCGCCACACGTTTATGGCATGGCAGACCGGTTCCGGCAGCGTGGAATTCCGGTCGTGTTGGGCGGACCGCATGTCACGCTAATGCCAGAGGAAGCACAGGCGCACGCGGACGTAATCTTCGTCGGTGAGGCTGAATCGCATTGGCCGCAATTCTTTCGCGACTTTGACGCCAGGCGCCATAGCCACAAGTACTGTTCCACGGAACCCCCGATTTTGGAACATGCCCCGATGTCGCGGAAGGACCTGTTTCACCGACGCGATCATACGGGTGGAGTTCTGTTTGCCACGCGCGGCTGCCCGTACCGTTGCGATTTCTGCACCCTCGCCGTCATGTATCGGGGCCGCGTGCGCCAGCGGCCCGTGAACGCGGTCGCAGAGGAGTACGGCTCTTTCCCTGGCAAGGTGATCATCCTGTGGGATGACAACATCGCGAGCGACATGGAGCATGCCAAGACGCTGTTCCGGGCTCTTGCTCCTCATCGCAAGTGGTGGAGCAGCCAAGCCAGCATCCATGCTGCCCAGGACGACGAGTTCCTGGAGTTGGCCGCAAGCAGCGGCTGCAAGCAACTGTTCGTCGGGCTGGAGTCAATCTCGCAAAACAGCGTGAATGAAGTGCAGAAGGGCTTCAACCGCGTGTCGGAATACGGTCGCGCGATCGAGCGGATCCATTCTCATGGCATAGCGGTGCAGGCGGGTATCGTCTTCGGTTTCGATAACGACGCGCCAGCGATCTTCGGCGAAACGGTGGACTTCCTCGAGGCGGCAGGAGTACAGAATGCGACGTTCAACATCCTTACTCCCTTTCCAGGAACTCGGCTCTACCAACGTCTGGAAGCAGAGGGCCGGATTCTGACGCGTGACTGGAGTAAGTACAATGGCCGCGCTGACGTGGTCTTCCGGCCCAAACAGATGAGTCCAGAGCAGCTTTTAGCCGGATACGAGTATGCGGACAGGCGCTTCTACTCATGGAGCAGCGTTTGCAGGCGCTTGTCACGCTCTCCCGTCGGGCTGTCATGGGCTTTGCCCTTGAACTTGGCGTATATGGTGGCGAAGGGATGAGAACAGTAGTCAGTTATGGAAAAACCTGAGACCGGTTTCAGTAGGCCCAGCGCAGCAGCGTCGCACCCACCGTAAATCCCGCACCCACCGAGGCCAGCAGCACCAAGCTTCCTTTCTTGAGTTTGCCTTCCTGGCGCGCGGTTTCCATGGCCAGGGGAATTGTTCCTGCGGTCGTGTTTCCATACTGCTCGATGTTGATGATCACGGCTTCGGGACGCATATTCAGACGTTCGGCAGTCGCGGTGATGATGCGCTTGTTCGCCTGATGCGGAATGAAGGCGTCGATATCGCTGCCTTTGATGTGGTTGCGTTCCAGAATCTCTTCGCAGAGCGACGCCATCTTGCGCACCGCAAACTTGAAGACCGCAGCCCCGTCCTGATGAACAACGTGCATCTTCTTGTCGACGGTTTCGTGCGTCGAGGGATTCAGGCTTCCGCCACCGGGCATGTACAGCGCGCACCCACCCGATCCATCCACTTCGTGCAGAAAGTCAATGAGCCCGACGGACTCGTCTTCCGTGGGTTCGAGCAGGACCGCGCCCGCTCCGTCGCCGAAAATAACGCAGGTCGCGCGGTCGGTGTAGTCGATGATCGACGACATCACGTCCGCGCCGATCACCAGCACTTTCTTTTGGGAACCGGTAGCGACGAACTGCGCTCCGGCTTGCAGGGCGTAAACAAACGCCGAACAGGCAGCCGAGACATCGAATCCCCAGACATTTTTCGCGCCCAGCTTGTGTTGCACGAGACAAGCGGTCGAGGGAAAGAACATGTCGGGCGTAACCGTTCCCACGATGATCGCGTCGAGATCGGAAGGCTCGATGCCGCGCTCAGCCAGCGCTTTCTTCGCCGCCTCAACCGCCAGGTCGCTGGACGCAACCCCTTTGTCCACCAGATGACGCTCGCGGATGCCGACGCGCTCCATGATCCACTGGTCGTTGGTGTCGACAAGTTTTTCCAGGTCGGCGTTGGTGAGCAGGCGAGGCGGAACGTAGGTGCCGAGAGCGCTGATCTTAACGCGCTGAAGCTGGCTCAATGAGGTCTCCTGAGATGCAGAGTCAAATATAAAGTGCGATACGAAGTGAATTGATTATTTTGAACGATGAAGACGAGAACGGCAAGGTCTCAGGTGTTAGGTCTTAGGTCTTAGGAAACCGCGGCGGTGAAATGAAATTGATCTTGCTTTTCCCAAGACCTGAGACCTAACACCTGAGACCTATTTCAGCCGCTCCGCCAACATGCCGAACAGCGGCAATTCGAAACGCTCGCCCTCCCATGCCTTGATCGAAAGAACGACCCACAAGAACAACATGGCCAGCGAAGCCAGAATTCCGAACAGAAGAAGAAGCATGGCTGCCGCGACATTCGAAAGAAAAAGCGCGACGATGGTCAAAACGAAAAAGACTCCCCAGAGCAAAACGCTTTGCCAGGCGTGAAAGCGGACAAAGCGGTTGCTGCGATATGCCGGCAGAAACAAGATCACCGCGGCCGGGGCAAAGGTGAGATAAGCGACAGTTGCGACCGCCCGTTCCGCGGGAGGAAGCGGTGTCATCGACCATCCGCAACCGGGACAAAATTCCGAGTTCGCGGGCATCACGGTTCCGCAATGGGGACACTTCACCAGAGCTTGTGCCGGATTCGTTCCTGGACTAGACAATTCGGCGTCCATTCGTTTTCTTTCGGCATTCTTCGCAAACACCATAAATCTGGAAAGTGTGGCGGGTGGTAACGTAACGGTGCTTGCGTCCGATCTCGCGCTCGATTTCTCCGACTTTTTCCGAGAAAAATTCGACCGAGGCGCCGCACTCGGTACACACCATGTGGTGATGGCTGCGGCGGTTGTACTGGTGTTCGTAACGCGCAATGCCGTCGTGAAAGGCGACTTCGCTGGCCAGGCCACAACCCGCCAGAAGCTTCAGCGTCCGGTAGACGGTGGTGAAGCCGATGCGCGGATCGGTCTTCTTGACCAGTCGATGCAACTCGTCGATCGAAAGGTGTTCGCGAGTTTCGAGGAAGGTCCGCAGAATCGCGTTGCGCTGTGCCGTTTGCTTGAGCCCAACGCGTTTGAGATGCTGCAGGAATATTCCTTCGGCCTCGCGGATGTTCTCGCGCGAGATGGTCGGCTGATCGTCGATTCGCTTCTGCAGCATGTTGGGCGGCGCGGACACACACGATGATAATGCACGCCGAGGGTTCCAACATGATACTGGGCGGAGTGCGGGTGCGCCAACTCGACTTCCCCTTATGCTTCTGCTCTCCGGGTTACTCATATCGACCAGGTTATTTATTCCTTCCCCTGCCTGCTCACCTGGGAGGTAGTATCTGGTTTTTACCCCCCCCCCCCCCCCCCCCCCCCCCCCCCCCCCCCATTTTGCGTAAAGTATTCAATAATAAAGACTTAATTGTAAAGTATTCCAGAATAAGGAGTTAGGTTGTCAAAGAGTCAAAGAGCGCTGAAAATGGGTTTTGGGGCAGCTTCGAGGGCCGTCTTGGGAGACCGGCACACTTCTAGCTACCCCAATTCAATCGCTATTTTCGCGCATGGGCGGGTTGGATGTCTGCGATGATGCACACAGGCTGAGTGTGATGAAAAAGATCAAAGACCCCGCCTCAATTGCTGTGAACAGCGTTATCACTCATTGAGGGATTGCCGATCCGGGTCAATGAGTGTTATCGAGATTTTTCGCAAACTACACTGGCGAAAGGAGCCTTGCGCCCGCGGGCCGCGAGGCATGAACCGAACGGTTGAGACCTTTCGGAACGTATTTTGGGAGTTTCCTGCAGAGTATCCAAGAAGATCCGCATTCACCCGCGCAGACCTTCGTTGACCAAATCACTGCCACTGCAAGTCGCGCCACAAATCCTCAGGTTCGAAGATTGAAGTGCAAGACGCTGCATCTTGACAAGTACTAGGCTCGCTAGTACTATCGCGCGGTTTGCTGGATGTGTTTCCGGGTGCCGGCTTCATCGTGGACTCTGACGTAGAAACGGAATCGATCCACGTACGCGATCCTGTTACAGCAGCAGTCAACCCCAGGGCCCAATTCATATCTCTCGGCTTCTAAATCGTTTAGTGGAGGGACCACATGTTCCGCCAATCCAGATTCGCATTGCTGTCGCTGGCGGTCACGCTGACCGTCGTAGCCGGATTCGCCCATCCAGCACAAGCAGGCAACAGCGCTTCAAACGACACCACGAACACCGCTGTATCCTCAAGTTTCGGAGAATTTTCGCCGTCCTTTGCTGGTCCAGCCGCCACCGGTTGCGACTATTATGGTTGCTCGTTGCTCACAGGCCCCTTCGTTTCTCCGTCCACGGCGACTCTCGCCGCGGGGGAACAACCAGAGGTCGCCAACCCGTGGGCCGGATCTAGCATTTTGACTCTCCCGCGAGTTATGCCCGAACCGGGTGCCCGCCGTTATTCGCGTCTCCCGCACAGCGATGCCATTGCCGCTGCCGCCGCGGTTACGCCTCCAACCGTTAGTTGCGAACCGTTGGGTCCTGGCTGCGACAACATTAGTCTTTCTTCGGGCGGCGCCACCGGCGTGAAAGGGTTGAACGCGGTGGACAGCGCCTCGCAAAGCACCAACGTTTTCGGGTTTGACATTGAACCGGCGGACCAGGGTCTATGCGCCGGAAACGGGTATGTCGTTGAGGCGAACAACCTCGGTGAGATTCTGGTTTTCGACACAGCCTTGCAGCGCGCATCAGCGGTCATTCCGCTCGATACCCTCATGGGGCTCACGAGCCGAGGATGGAGTAGCGGCGGAGACCCTTCGTGTGTCTATGATCACGACAATGGCGGACACTGGATCTTCACCGAGATCGTCTCTGCCAGCGCTGAGTCCAACGAGGGCACTTTTGGAGGTTGTTTTGCCGGCGTGGCCAATACCTGCTATGAAGGGATTGCAGTGACCACCGGCTCAGATCCATTTGGTCCCTACAACGTTTACTTCCTCAATGCCAATTACAACCCAGGCGAACCGGGCTATCCCTACCTCTTAAATGACTTCGCCAAGATCGCAACCACCCGAGACGCCTTCCTCATTTTCTACGATGAATTTCCGCTCGTCCTACCCGGCTTTGGCGGCGGCGGCTTCAACGGCGCACAGGAATTTGCAATCGATAAGAATGCCTTGGAACTGGGCCTGCCCGTCGTTGGAAATCATGGAAAACCAAACCCCGCCTTCAACGTCGTCATCGAGAACATGGGTCTGCTTCCCACACCTGACGGAACCTGTTTTTCCGATAATCAATATCATTTACCCGGGATCACGTGCTGGTTCGCCGCAATTGCGGCGCACCCACCGGATCCAACTCAGTACGACAACAGTCATGGAGGCTCCGGATTCCTTCTGGGCACGCTCGACTTTTATGGCCTGGGTGACACCCGAATCGCCGTCTTTGACTGGACCGGACTCGAGAACCTGAACAGTCACAACTGCTCCGCCTGCTCCCATATCCAGTTCGGCGCCCAGCTATTCTCCGGTGTGTCCTTCTACTATGGCGAGGGCTTCCTGGCTGAGCAAGAGAGTGGGCCCATACCGTTGGGCGCCGAATGCGGAGCGGCCGGCCTTAGTACGGGCACCACGCCTCCCGCCAGTTGCCCCGAGGGCGGAATCGCTACGAACGGCGATTTCATGACGCAAGTCTCGCAGGCGCAGGGCCAGATCTGGGGCGCGACCACCACGGCGATCGCCCAAACGTATTCGTCGGAACCAGCCCCGGAAGTGCACCAGGGCGCCGTTTACTGGGTCATCGGAACCGACACTTTCGACAAGTCCGGGTTCTTCACCCTCGCCGGCCAAGGTTATGTTTCGCCGAAACATGGGGAGCTGGAATTCCCGTCAATGGCCGCGGAAGGTTTGTCGTCCCAGGATGGCGGAAACGGCGGAGCCATCATGACCTTCACGCTGTCGAGTAATGGCGAATCTAAGGCTGTCTATCCCAGCACCGCGTTCGGCCGCCTAACCAGCACTTCGAACGGTCTCTTGAATTCGAGGGTCAACATTGTAGATTTAGGCCAAGCGCCTCAAGACGGTTTTACGGAGTACTCGGGCTATCCCGGTCCTACTGGAGCTCGCTGGGGAGACTACAGTAATGCCATCTACCTCTCGGGCTCAGGTAAGATCTACTTCGCCACTAACTACATCGAGTACGCGAACTGCACCGGCTCTGAGTTTACTCTGACACTCGGGACCTGCGACGGAACCAGGGATGGTTACGCAAACTGGGGGACGTCTGTGAACTTCGTTGTGCCATAAGAGGGTCCAGGGAAACACATAAAGCCGCCCGTCACGGGCGGCTTTTCTTTTGCATTACGCGGAAGGTGGGAGCGGAAATTTGTCGAAAGCGCGTTATCACTCATTGAGAACTGCCGGCCGCCCCGCTCCGCTCTCTCCGCACGGCGGCCGCTTTGCCCGCCTGAATCGGGGGGAACTTTCCCGTTCGTATAGCTGACCCCGGCACGCGGTTGTCAGGTGCGGAGAGCGCCCCTACAATCGTGAGTAATGTCGGTAACTGCTTCCTTGTCCGAAGTCCACCGGCGCAATCCTGCGCTCCGGATTCTGTACTACGGGGTTTGCCTTCTGCTGGTGGTGCTTATCGCCGGGGCCTGGTGGCTTTACTGGATCGCGCGCCGTCCGCTGCCGCAGCTGGATGGCGGCGTCTCTGTTTCTGGAATTTCGTCGAAGGTGCGCGTCATACGCGATGAGCACGGGGTGCCGACGATTGAGGCGGCCACGCTCGCAGATTTGTTTTTTGCCCAGGGCTACGTGACCGCGCAGGACCGGCTGTGGCAGATGGACATGATGCGGCGCACCGCTGCCGGAGAACTCTCGGAAGTGATTGGCGAAGACACCGTGAAAATGGATCGCGAACAGCGGATTCTAGGGCTGCGGCTTGCGGCTGAAGCGGCGGAGAAGAGTATCTCCGCGCGCGACCGGCCTTATTTTGACGCTTACGCTCGGGGAGTGAATGCGTTTCTCGAATCGCATCGCGACCAGCTTTCGCTCGAATTCCGCCTGATGAAGTACACGCCGCGGCCGTGGACGGTGACGGATTCCTTGCTGGTGGGCGCGCTCCTGGTGGAGTATCTGAACCACTACCCTTACGAGCATGCGCTGGAGCGAGAAAAAATTCTGGCGAAGCTGGGACCGGAACTGACGGCGGACCTGTACGTCAATTCTTCCTGGCGGGACCGTCCTCCAACCGAAGTGCGGCGGATAGAGGATGAACCCGCACGCAACCATGGCGATGAAGACGACGATGACGACGAAGAGGTTGATCCGGCTGGAGGGACGGGACGGCTGACTTCCGCGCTGGCTCCGGGATCTGGTCTCGTAAATGAGAACTTGGTCGTCCCTCCGGGACTTGAATCGTTTGTTCCAGTTTTCCCAGCGCTGAAGCGCTGGGCTAAGCTCGGACGCCCCTCCGGGGCTGGATATTTCTCCGGGGCTGGATTCTCTTCCGGCACTGAATACTCCTCCGGGGCTGGATACCCCGATGATTCTTTTCGGCCGGGGTCGAACAACTGGGTCGTTTCCGGGCAGCATACAGTTTCGGGGAAACCGCTGCTGTCGAACGATATGCACCTGGACCACCAGATGCCGAACCTGTGGTTTGAGGCGCACCTGAGAACAACAACCGCGACATCAACAGAACCAAAACCCGGCAACTTCGACGTCGCCGGCGTTACGCTGCCGGGAGTTCCGTTCGTTATTGTCGGCCACAACCAGCGCATCGGCTGGGGATTCACCAACGTTGGGCCAACCGTGGAAGACGACTTCATAGAGGAGTTCAATGCGCAGGGGCAGTACAAGACTCCGGCAGGATGGCTTGATGCGCAGCACCGGCAGGAAACGATTCACGTCAAAGGAAAGCCGAATGTGACGCTTGACGTGGTGACGACGCGGCACGGACCGATTATTACTGAATTGCTTCCGGGCGAGACGCGCAAGATTGCCCTGCGTTGGACGTTGCAGGACGGCATGGGATTGATGTTCTTCGACGCGGACACCGCGGAGAACTGGGAGCAGTTTCGGAAGGCGTTCTCGAACCTTGGCGCGCCCGGGCAAAACGTGATGTACGCAGACGTCGATGGCCACATCGGATATCAGGCGACGGGGCGCGTGCCGATCCGCGCGGTGGGCGATGGCAGCCTGCCGGTGAGCGGCAGCGACGATGTGCACGAGTGGAAAGGCTGGATTCCTTTCGACGAGATGCCGCATGTTTATGATCCACCGTCGGGAATTCTGGCGACCGCCAACGGGCGCATCACTCCAGAGGGCTACAAATATTCGATCAGCACGGAATGGGAAGCGCCCTGGCGGACGGATCGGATCTATCGGGTGCTCGAATCGGGCAAGAAGTTTGCGCCCGCGGATATGCTGGCGCTACAGATGGATGTGTCATCGACCTACGATCGCTTCTGCGCCGACAAATTCGTATACGCGATCGATCACGCCTCGAACGCGTCCGATCGCGCCAAGCGGGCAGCGGAAATCCTGCGCGACTGGGATGGGCGGATGTCGGCGGATTCAGCGGCGCCGACGATTGAGACGAAGGCGCGTCAGGAACTGGCGCGGTTGCTGCTGGAGCCGAAGCTGGGTGCGGCGGCGGATAGCATTTTGCCGGATTTGAGTTCAATGCCGGCTCTTCGTGGGGCGCTGAGCTGGAAGAGCTATCGCTGGATGATGTCGACGGTGTGGCTGGAAAATGTGCTGACCAAGCAGCCGGTGCGCTGGCTGCCTCCGGGATACTCCGATTACGAGAGCCTGCTGACGGCTGCGCTTGAGAAGGTCGTGAAGCAGGCGGGCGATTCTTCGCGAGCGGCTGCAGCACCTCCCTCGGACCTTAATGAGTGGAAGTGGGGAAAGAATTATCCGGTTGAAATCCATCATCTCGTGCTCAGCCGGCTTCCGCTGATTGGGCGCTTCACAGGGCCGGGAATGCATCCGTTGAGCGGGAGCGGGCAGACGGTGAAGCAGGTGGACCGCGGGTTTGGCCCCTCCGAGCGGCTGACGTGGAACTTCGCGAACTTTGACGAAAGCACGCTGAACCTGGTGACGGGAGAGAGCGGAATCTTCCTCAGTCCGTATTACATGGACCAATGGGCGGCCTGGTACGGAGGCTCGACCTTCGCCTTCCCCTTCTCGCAGGCGGCGATCGAGCAGCACCGGGCGCATGAGATGACGCTCGAGCCACGGTAGGGAAGGCAGTCGTTGGTCGTTAGTTGCTGGTCGTCAGCCATTCGCCAGAACCGAGTTCAACCGCGAACGATGGACAGCGCCCCTCAAAAATCGACGGTCTTGACGTCGATGAAATAGCCTAGGAGGCCGTTGATCTGACCCGGGTTAAACGGATTGGACGGGTTGTACAACAGGGCATCGGTTGTGGCGTCGTAGATGTAGAGTGATCCGCCCTGGACCACGTAGACCACTTGGCGCGTGCCGATGGGCTGGATGCCGGTCACGTCTCCGTTCTCGGCAGGAATTGCAACGGCCCCAGGCGGAGTACCGCCCACGGTGGTTGTCAGCGTGTTGTAAATAGATAGGCAACCACGGGTCTCAGCTCCGGCCGGCGGCGGAATGGGTGGAACGATCTCGGTGCAGGTGCTGGCGCCGATGAAGAGCTGTCCGTTAGGGCCAAGCGAGATTTTGTTGTGATATCCGTCGGTGATGATGATCCCGGAATTGGTCACCGTCATGGTGGACAGGTCAATGATGCTGAGCAGCCCGCAGGATTGTGCCGCAGTCGTCTCCCCTGTGCAGGGCTGCTGTGGAACTCCCCCGGCAGGTGGCGGAGTGCCGGCTACATACATGGTCGAACCATTGAGCAGAGCAACACTGCCGGCGGTCAGGTTGAGAGTACCGATACACGATGGATTTCCACCGGGAGTGCAGACGACGCCAGGCGGGCCTGCGGTATTCGTCGTCAAATCGAGAGTCTGAATGCTGGCCTGTTGCCCACCGCACTCGGCGCCACAGTTCAGCACGTAGGCGGCGGTGTCGTCGCTGTTGAAGAACGCCGCCACTGGATGGTCAAAGCCGGGCACGAAAGTGATAACGGGATAGTCCGTTGCCACACTCGAGGGTGTGATCACCGCAATCGTATCCGCGACGGAATCCGCGCCCTGGCTGAAAGCCAGCAGGCGAGTGCCGGTATTGCCCATGCTGAGAAACCGGTAAGGCTGATTGAATCCTTGAGGCACGGTGGCGGGCCAAACGCAGACGGGGTTGGTCGGGTTCACAGGCGGGCAGCTAATTATGGAGGTGACGCCGGCCGAGCTCAGATTGATGACTCCAATGACTCCGGGTGATGGTTGCCCGGTCACCGCGCCCGTGGGCACGGCGACGTAAGCGGTGGAGCTGTCGGGCGAAACCACGAAGCTATAGGTCATGCCGGGCAAGCCCACGTGACCGGTGGGGGATTCGGTGGCGTTGTTGACGATGGTGAACTGGTTGTCCGAGAATTGCGTACCGTTGCCGCTGAAGACCAGGGTCTGGGCCATGTTGGGCGTGACCACCATTATTCCCGGAGTGTTGCCGGCGGAAATCGGGGCTAAGGGCCCACGCGTATCGTTGAGAGCATTGAGGATATACACACCAGCGAACGAACTAGAACCGGAAGTGACGTAATTCGAGATAAAGGCGCGGTAGGCGAGACCGCTGTTTTTTGAGGCGCTACTGGAGGAGCTGCCGACGCAACTCAGCCACATCAAAGTCGCGGGCAGCAGGAACAACACAACGATCAGCAATCTTTTCAAAGTCTGGGACTCCAACCTCATGCCGGATAATCACTTGGATGCGAGAATAAGGATTATAGCAAAGGCAGAAAGGGCATTGAATCATTGAGGCATTTAGACACTGAGGCATTGAAAATCCAAGAGCCTTTGACCTTCAATGATTCAATGCCACAATCGCTCAATGATTCAATTATGCCGCTGCATCTTGTATTCTCAAGAAGATGGCACGTAACTTTATTGAGCGTCTGAAGCAATCGCCCGTGCTTTGTGACGGGGCTATGGGGACGCTTCTCTATGCCAAGGGCATCTTCATTAACCGCTGCTATGACGAGCTGAACCTGTCGCAGCCGGAGCTGATCCGCGCCGTGCACCACGATTACCTGCAGGCCGGCGCCGAGATTATCGAAACCAATACTTTCGGCGCGAACAGCTTTCGCCTGGCGCGGCACACCCTGGCCGATCGCGTGCGCGACATCAACGTAGCCGGCGCTCACGTGGCTCGCGAGGCAGCCAAGGGTTTCGATGTTTGGGTCGCCGGATCAATCGGCCCGTTGGGCGTTCGCATTGAACCGCTGGGCAAGACTTCGTTTGAAGAGGCGCGCGCGGCGTTTCGCGAACAGGTCGCAGCCCTGGTCGAGGGCGGCGTGGATTTGTTCATGCTGGAAACCTTCGGCTACGTCGAAGAGTTGCACCAGGCCGTGCTGGCCTGCCGGGATGTAAATGCGAAGCTTCCCGCCGTTCTCCCCATCGTGGCGCAGGTCACGATTGACGAGGACGGCAACTGCCTCGATGGCTCCGACCCCGAGGCTTTCGCCGCCCGGCTGACGGAATGGAAGGTCGACGTGCTCGGCATTAACTGCAGCGTTGGACCGGTCGCGATGCTCGACGCGATCGAGCGCGTGCGTGCGGTGACCTCAGTTCCCCTGGCGGCGCAGCCGAACGCCGGCATGCCGCGCTCGGTCGAAGGACGCAATATCTATCTCTGCTCGCCGGAATACATGGCGACCTACACCCCCAGATTCGTGGCCGCCGGAGTGCAGCTGATTGGGGGTTGCTGCGGAACCACGCCGGATCATATCCGCGCCATGAAATCGGCTTTACGTGTGGACCAGGCGCGCGGCAAGACCGCGACTTCAAAGGCGACTCATTCCAGCGCCACGCCGGTGGCTCCGGCGAACATTCCCATGGCGGAGCGCTCCCGGCTGGGGGCAAAGATTGCGGCTGGGGAATTTGTGACCATGGTCGAGATTGTGCCGCCCAAGGGAATCGACATCCGAAAAGAGATCGAGGGCGCGAGGTTCGTCAAATCGGTCGGTGTGGATGCGGTCAACGTCCCCGACAGCCCGCGGGCCTCGGCGCGCATGAGCAACCAGGCGCTGTCGCTGCTGATGCAGCAGGCGGTTGAGATTGAGGCCATCCTGCACTACACCTGTCGCGATAGAAACGTGCTGGGCATTCAGTCCGACCTGCTGGGCGCGGCTGCCACCGGGATTCGCAACCTGATCTGCATCACGGGAGACCCCCCGAAGATGGGGAACTATCCCGATGCCACAGCGGTGTTTGACGTGGATTCGATCGGACTGGTGAATATCGTCCACAACCTGAACCGGGGATTGGACTTGGGCGGGAACCCGATTGGCGCCGGGACCAGTTTCGTCATTGGAGTGGGTGCAAATCCGGGGCTGCCCAACCTCGACGAAGAGATCAAACGCTTCGAGTACAAGGTGCAAGCGGGGGCGGAATACGTGGTTACCCAGCCGGTATTCGATATCAGTCTGCTGGAGAATTTCCTGAAGCGGATCGAGCACTGCCGGATCCCCGTCATTGCCGGAATCTGGCCGCTGGTAAGCGCCCGTAACGCCGAGTTCATGAAGAACGAACTGCGGGTTTCCGTGCCCGATGAAATCCTGAACCGGATGGCCAGGGTGACAAGTCCGGAAGCGGCTCGCGCCGAAGGCGTGGCCATCGCTCGCGAAATGCTGGCGGCCGTCCGCGACCGGGTCCAGGGCGCGCAGATCAGCGCTCCGCTGGGCCGATATAGCTCCGCAGTGGATGTTCTGGAGGCTCTCGGCTCGAAACGGTCGACGTCTGTGTAGTCTTGCAACAGCCATTGCGTCCGTTTTGAAACCCCGCGTCTAAAAGATTGGACAAATTACAAAAATTCACTGGACATTTCGTCCCGGAAGCGGCATTACAATAGAGTGTAGGAGCAAATGGATTGGTGAAGTTTGAAGAATGCCTCGAGCGTCTCGAGAAGATAGTTCAGGAACTGGAAAAAGGGGAGGTTCCTTTAGAGAAGTCGCTGACGCTATTTGAAGAAGGCATGCAACTTTCCGCAACCTGCCGGAAGCAGTTGGAGGAAGCGGAAGGAAAAGTAGAGATTCTGTTAAAACAGAACGGAAAGCTCCAAACTGAATCGTTCGAGCCCCCGGCCGAGAAAGCGTTGCGCAAGTAACGCGGTCCCGCTCGGAGTTGAAAACGCCTGTGCAGCAGCCTTTAGCTGTCACAGCCAGGCCGCCGCGAATCGCGGTGAGGTCAGGGGGAAGTCATGGAACCACTCAGTGTAGTCCTCTACCAGAATGACCCCGGAACTGCAAAAACTCTGGCGGTCAGTCTGTCCCAACACTTTGAATCTGTTTATTTGGCCAGCAGCTACGAAGAGGTTCGTCCCGCGGTTGCCCGGCATCGCGCCACAGCGCTGGTGCTGGATCTGGAAACTTCGGGGCCGGACGAAGTCCAGCGTTTGCATCATGAGTTTCCGGCTCTTTGCATCGTCGGTACCCACAGGCTAGCGGACGACAAACTGTGGGCCGAGGCAATGAGTCTGGGCGCGTCCGACATATGTGAGCCGCGCAAGGATGACGTGGTGCGCTCGTTGTTGCACAGGCGCGCGCGCCATGCGGCCTGACCCTGAGACGGTAGGTTGAGACGGGACGCCCGTGGGCGTCCCTTTTCATTTCCGCAAGGCCCCCTTGTTATACTGCGGTGCCATGCTGAAACAAGTTCTGGAGCAGGGACGCGAAGCCGCCGACGCCGCGCTCGATCGAATCTTGCCGCCGGCTACCCAGCATCCAACTTCCATCCATCAAGCCATGCGCCACAGCGTGTTTGCGGGCGGAAAGCGCCTGCGGCCAATCCTCTGCATGGAAGCGGGGCGCATGATTGCGGCGGCAGCGGCTGCCAGTCCGAATGCTAGTTCGCAGAATGGTTCGATTACGGGGCCCCCCGCCGGCTCGCTCCCGGCGGGCATCGAGAAGGTGGGCGCGACGCTCGAAATGCTCCACACGTATTCGCTGATCCACGACGATCTGCCCGCGCTCGATAACGACGACCTCCGCCGTGGCCGTCCCACCTGCCACAAAGCCTTCGGCGAAGCCATCGCCATCCTGGCCGGAGACGCGCTGCAGACGCAGGCCTATGAAGTGCTGGCGCAGATCGCGTGCCCAGCCGAGGCGCGCGTCGCCATCATCCGCGAAGTTGCTCACGCCACCGGCTCCATTGATGGCATGATCGGCGGCCAGGTGGTTGATCTCGAATCCGAACACAAGAGGCCCGATCTAGCCACCCTCGAATACATTCACCGTTCAAAGACCGCAGCGCTCATCACCGCCAGCGTGGTCAGCGGAGGTTTGTACGCAGGAGCAAGCGCTGAAGATATCGCCCGGCTCCGGACCTACGGCCAGGCGATCGGCCTGGCGTTCCAGATCGTGGACGATGTGCTCGACCTGACCCAGACCTCCGAGCAACTCGGAAAAACTGCGGGCAAGGACAAGGCGGCGGAGAAGGCAACGTACCCGGCGTTGTTTGGAATCGAGGAATCGATCCGCAAGGCCGACGCCCTGGTCGATCAGGCGTGCGCGGAACTGGACAAATACGGTGAGGCCGCAGCGACGCTGAAGGACCTAGCCCGCTACCTGGTAGAGCGCAAGAAATAGTCGTTTTGACTGTGTGGGGACGCGCGTCGACGTGGTCCCCGACGTTCCATGAAAAAATCGACGCCCCGGCACTGACGCCCCTTGAATCTCCTTCTCGCCAGCGATACAGTGTCTATGCTCTCGCGTCCTCCCGCCTCCTTATTCCTCACCAGCAACTAGCGCGCGATTGCTGTAATGCATGTGCAACTAAAGGCGGTGTTTGGACGACTACCCCAATATGTGGTGTTTTATTACTTGACCCGTCCCTGTATTCGCCGTTAGAGTTGGTCAAAAGTAGTGGTGACGTTCCAGGTTCATGGGGACGGCGCCACACGACGCGACCAGCGAGGAACCTTGTGAGTTAACAGCTGGAAGTTAACAGCGGAAGTTAACCTCCGGATCCTCGCAATTTGCAGCGCACTCCAGCCAGCGCAAACCGAGTCCGCGGAACACAGTGTCCGCCTACGAAGGAGTCACTTTGCTCAAACTTAAGAAGCTGCAAATTCTGGGATTCAAGTCGTTCTGCGATCGTACCGAACTGAAGTTTCATGGCGAAGGCATCGCCGCCATCATCGGGCCCAACGGCTGCGGAAAGTCGAACATCGCCGACGCGATTTCGTGGGTGCTCGGCGAGCAGTCGGCCAAGTCGCTGCGCGGCTCGCGTATGGAAGACGTGATTTTCTCCGGCACGCGCGACCGCAACCCCACCGGAATGGCGGAAGTGTCCCTGACGTTGATCGACCCCGAAGTTTACGGTGGACCGGACACGAACGCGCCCACCGAGATCGAGATCCAGGACGAACTTCCTTCGGCGGGAATGAACTGCGAAGAAAACTGGGACGAAGCCGAGATCCGCGCCCAAGCTGCCGCGGAAACGGAACGTGCGGTCGAAGAAGCGCAACCCGGCAGAACAGAAGCAGTGGACGGCGAAGTGACAACCGTAGCGCCGGCCCCCGCAGAAGCAACAACCGCCGAAGCGCCCGCTAGTGATGCGGCAGGGACAGTGCTGGAGCCGCAGGTGGTCTTGAAAATCCGGCGGCGCAAATTCAATCAGCAGCATAACCACGCCGGAGAAATTTCGGTGACGCGCCGGTTGTTCCGCAGCGGCGATAGCGAATACCTGCTGAATGGAAAACTGTGCCGGTTGCGCGACATCCAGGAACTATTCATGGGAACAGGTCTTGGGCCGGAGTCGTACGCGCTCATCGAGCAGGGACGCATCGGCCAGATTCTGAGCAGCCGTCCGACGGATCGACGCGCCATCATTGAAGAAGCGGCCGGGATTACGAAGTTCAAGACGAGGAAGCGTCTGGCGGAGGCGCGTCTCGAAGATGCCAAACAGAATCTGAACCGCGTGAACGATATTTTCGAAGAGGTCACGCGGCAGATGAACTCGCTCAAGCGCCAGGCCAGCAAAGCCGAGCGCTATGCCAGGCTGCGCGACGAGATGCGGGCCAAGCTGCGGGTTGTGCTCGCCAGCAAGTTCACCCAGATGGACCAGGAGGGCGTGACCCTCGACACCCAGATCCATCAACTGGGCGAGGAAATCCGCCAGCAGACCGAGAGCGTGCAGCAATCTGAAGCGGAGCAGTCGGAGCGCACGCAGCGCGGATACGCGATCGAGACCGAGACGCGGCAAAACCGCGAGCGGCTGAGCCAGATCGCAATCGAAGGCGATCGCGGCAAGGCGCGCATCCGCACCAACGAGGAGCGCTGCGCGGAACTCATCGTGCGCACGGCCTCCGCGGAAGCGGAACTGGCGCAGGCCCAGAATCGGCTCACGGCGCTTGAGGAAGAACGGGATGGTCACCAGCAGTTGCTCGACTCAGCGGCTGCGGATCTCGCAGCGGCGCAGCAGGAGCTCGCGCTCAGCCAGCAGGAAACGGCGTGCGCAGCCACCAACCTGGCGATGCTCGAACAGGAGCAGGAATCGCATCGCGCGGCGATCCTTGAGGCGGTCGGCGGAGCGTCCAACCTCCGCAACCAGCTCACGCAGTCCCAGGAGCGGCTGGCGGGCATAGGCCGCGAAGAGCAGCGTCTGCGCGCCGAGATCGCGACCGCCTCGTCACAATCGGAAACCTTCGGCGGACAACGCGGCCAGATTGCTTTGGAATTCGAAAGCGTTTCGCAACGGGCCAGCGGCCTGGCCACGGAGATCGCGAGCCTGCGCGGGACCCTGGAGACGAAGCGCTCTGTCGAGAACGACACCAAGAAGCATCTCGATTCCATCCGTTCCGAATACGCCACGGCGCTGGGCAAGAAGGGCTCGCTCGAAGCCGTCATCGCCGAGCACGGTTATTCCACTGAGTCGGTGCGGCGCCTGTTTCAATCGGGCGCGATGCAGGGTGGAAATACTCCCGCTGGTGTGCTTGCCGATTTCCTCGAAGTCGAACCCCGCTATGAGCGCGTGGTCGAAGACTTCCTGCGCGACGAACTGAACTTCGTCGTGGTCAAGTCGTGGGACGCCGCCGACGAAGGCCTGCGCCTGCTGCGCTCCGACGTCAACGGGCGCGCCACATTCCTCGTGCATCCGGAGGACTCGCAAGCCAAGTTCTCGTTCGTCGCGGATGAAAGCCATCACTACGCTCCGCTGAACGACACGGTGCTCCCGCTCAAGAACTCGATTCGCGTGCTGAACGGGTTCGGCAAGTCGCTCGAAGTAATCCTGCCGAAGCTGGGCAACGGCTACATCGTGCCCGATCCGGCGGTGGCGCGCGAGCTCGCGCTCTCCAGCCCCGACGCGTTTTTCCTCTCCCAGACCGGCGAATGCTTCCACAATGTGACTGTTACCGGGGGCAAGCAACGCAGTGAGGGACCGCTTTCCATGAAGCGCGAGTTGCGTGATGTGCTGCGTCTGCTCGAAGAATTGGAGCGAGCTCTGCGCGAGAAGGAAATGCTGGCGCTCACCCTGGGGCGCGAGATCAAGGAGCACACCGCCCTGCTCGATCGCCTGGAAGAAGAAAAGCGCGAAGCCGAGAAGCAGGCGATGACCTCCGGACATTTGCTTAAGCAATTGGATAGCGAGATGTCGCGGGTGCGGGAACGGATTCGAATCTGCGAACGCGAAATGCAACGACTCGCGGCCGAACGGCAGGAGCAGGAAAGCCTGATCGAATCGCGGCAAGCGGAGCTGGCCACGATCGAGGAAGCGCGCGCCCAGTTCGAAATGCAGCTTACAGCCGGGCAAGAGCGCCTCACCGCGCTGCGCGGTCAGCGAGACATTGCCGCTGAAACCACTTCGCAGCGCGCCGCTCGCGTGGCCACCCTCGAAGAGCGCCACCGTTCGGCGACCACACTGCTTCAGCGCATCGAGACGCTCGTTGCCGAGATGCGGGAGCGGGCGGGCGCTTTGCAAATCCAAATGGAATCGGCGAGCGCCGAAATCGCGCAACGGCAAGACGAGAACGTGCAATTGGCCGAACAATTTCTTCAGTTCGAAGCCGAGCGCAACGCTGGAGAAGCGCGCGAAGGCTTGCTGCAGCTCGAGTCTGAGCAAGTGCGGGTGCGCCTCGCAGAAATTGAAGAGCTTCTGCGCAACACGCGTCAGCAGCTCGATCTGGCTCGCGACCGCCGGGGTGAGCTCTCGGCCACGGCTGCCAAGCTGCAATCCGACCTGCAACACCTCGCCGACACCTGCCTGAACGAACTGGGCATCGAACGCCCGGTGCTGATGGCCGAAGCGACTTCCGGCACTACGATTCCGCTGGTTACCGGGGATGAGCTTGCGGCCGAAGATCAGGCCCACCGCGAAATGCGCGCCCGACTGGACGCCATGGGCCCGGTCAACATGATGGCTCTCGAAGAGTACAAGGAAACGGCGGAGCGCCACCAGTTCCTCGGAACGCAAAGGAAAGACCTGATCGAAGCCATCGAAAACACCGCGGCCACCATTCGCGAGATCGATCAAGTCTCGCGGCAGAAATTTGAAGAAGCGTTCCACAAGATTAACGAGAACTTCCAGGCCACGTTCCGCAAGCTGTTCGGCGGCGGACACGGCTTCATGCGGCTGACCGACCTGGAAAACAGCGCGGAGAGCGGCATTGACGTGGTGGCATCGCCTCCCGGAAAGAAACTGCAGAACGTGCTTCTGCTCTCCGGTGGCGAAAAGGCGCTCACAGCACTGGCGCTGCTGGTCGGCATCTTCCAGTACACGCCCAGTCCGTTCTGCATTCTCGACGAAGTCGATGCTCCGCTCGACGAAGCCAACATCGCGCGCTTCACCGAACTGGTGCGCGAGCTGAGCGTCCAGACCCAGTTCATCCTGATCACGCACAGCAAGCGGACCATGAGCATTGCCCCCGTGCTCTACGGCGTGACCATGCAGGAGCCGGGTGTGTCGAAGCTCGTGTCGGTGAGGTTCAGGGCGGCGTAACTTATGCCTCAGCCCGGAAAAGAAACCCGCGAATTGAGCAATCTAGAACAGTGGCAAATTGAAGAAATCGAGAAGAGTATAGCCGAGGCGGATCGGGGCGAGTTTGCCAGCGATGAGGAAGCCGAGCAGTTACTAAAACGATGGACGCGCTTTTGTCCCAGAGGCAATTGCTGATTCCGGACGCGCTCGGGAAGGCGTAATGGGGTCAGCTCCCGAGTTGCCGACCATTCGGGAGTTGTCGCACAGTGGATCGGAACGAATATGCAATGGGGCGATCCTTGGAAAATGAAGTCTACTTTTGGCCGGAGAGTTCGGCAGCATGCGCCGCGCCCTGCACCGCCCCGCGCCGCCCGGGGGAATTTGCGAGCGCCGTTTCAAATTCCTTCAGTGCTAGAGCCGGGTGATTCTGCTCCAGGAGCAAGTAGCCGAGCTGTTCGCGGGCCGGAACAATCGGCCCCGGGGTCGCCGGGACCTTCTCGATTGCGTCCTCATCGTCGGCGGACGCGCGCATCAAAGCTGCGGCTTCATCCGGTTTCCTGTCCGCATGGGCGGCCCACGCCGTGACTTCGCGCTTCAGAATTCCCACCTGAGTGGCCCAATAGTCGTTGCCTGACGTGCGGAGCTGCTCTTCGATCTGCCGCAACTTATCAATTTCCACGCGCGCCTCGGCGGCGCTGCCACTCCGAGCGAGTCCCAGGCCCCGAGCCCAAACCGCAATTGCGACGACATGAGGCGGAGCTCCTGTGGGAGGAACGATGCTAGCAGCGTCGGCCCATTGACCCCGCTCAACCACGTAGCGAACCGGCATCGCATTAGAGGCGTACGCTATCTTGAAATCGCCTGCGTTCACCTTTGACATGCCTTCGAGTTGCTGAATAACTTGAGCTGCGTCTTTGTCGCGCCCACTCTGCAGATAGGCATACACCAGATAATCCATGGCGTGCAGCTCTTCTCCCGTGTCGCCCTGCTGGTGCGCCGCTTCCCTTGCCGCCAGGTTGGAGGTGATAGAGTCTTCCCATAAGCCGAGTCGCGTGAATATATGCGATGGCATGTGCAATGCGTGCGGCGCTGAGGGTGCGATCCGGGTGTAGGCTTTCGCCGCCGGGAGACCTTTTGGTGCGAGTTCTGCATTGTCGTAAGCATGAATGAGGTAATGAGGGATTCCCGGGTGCTGCGGGTAGGTGCGATCAAGCGGCTCGAGCAGATCGGCCGCCTGTTTCTGCTTCGCATGGGTGCTGTCGGCAAGGGATGCGTTCGCCAGAAGTGCGAGCGCGTAAAACACCTGAGCTTCGACATCTTTCCTGTTCTCTGAAGCGAGCTCGCTCATCGCGTGCTCGTAGTTCGCTGCTCGCGTGTGGTATGGAACGGTGACAGCGTCTTGGTAGATCAAGGCTAGCGCATTGATGAACTGGCGCTCGCGTTCGGAACCCGCCCCGATCTGCTGTGCCCGCTGGATTTCCTTTTGCGCAATCAAAATTGTCGCGGGCACAATGGGCGGTTCCCAAAGCTGGTGAAAGTACGCCATGGCCATTCCCCAATGTGCCATCGCACACCGCGGGTCCGATTCCCCCACGCCCTGGAATGCATTCTCGGCGGCGGTGTAGGCGAAAGAGTGAAGCAACGCTACAGCTCGGTTGAACTGCTCCTGAACGGCGGGTGCGCAAGAAATCGGAAACGATACTTTTCCCAGTTTCTCAGGTGCACTGTGGCTGTGTGTCTCTTGTGCTGGAGACACGGGAAAGACGAACAGCAGGGTAAGGCATATTCTCCACAGGTGGGACATCCCTGTCTCCATAGGCACGCCACACTTTTACGACATCCGAATTCTACATTGGAGCTAGCGAAACAATCCCCTCCGCTTCAGGCTTGAGTCTCGACGATGGCTCCCGAGTTACGGGCTAACTGGAAACTGACCCACTGCCTGGAAAAACCTGCATTGACAGGTCGGCAGCATTTTGCTTTCTTTACCCCAGAAGGCGTGGGATTTTTTCCAGAGCCTTCCTCAGCTTTTCCACATCACGCCCTCTTGAAAACAAGCGCCAGACAAGGCTTCTAGCTTACACTCAAACTGTCAACACTTTTCGGCGTGACGTCGTTTGGCGTAACCCGGCGTGTGTGATTCTAATCGTTGACAAATTCCCCACGCCAGCTAGAATACGCAAAGTTTTTCCCGGTGAATTAATAGATGAGCCCCGAAATTCTAGATTCCGTTCTCCTGCGAACGGACTACTCCGAATTGCAGTTGCACGCCAGCGGCAAGGTCCGTGACGTGTACTGCCTCGACAGTGACCACCTGCTGTTCGTGGCCACCGACCGCATCTCAGCCTTCGACTACGTTTTGGCTACCGGCATTCCCCAAAAGGGCCGCGTTCTGACGCAGATCTCGCTGTTCTGGTTTGACTTTCTCAAAGACATCGTCCCCAACCATTTCGTCACTGCCGACGTGAACCGCTACCCGGCGGCGATTCGCAAGCACGCGGACGAACTCCGCGGCCGCTCCATGATGGTGATGCGGGCCGAAATGTGTCCGGTCGAGTGCGTGGCGCGCGGCTATCTTTCCGGCTCCGGATGGAAGGAGTACAAAGCGACGGGCATGGTTTGCGGCATCAAGCTTCCGCCCGGATTGAAGGAATCCGACCGGCTGCCGGAGCCCCTGTTCACGCCCGCGACCAAAGCGACAACCGGACACGACATCAACATTTCATTTGAAGAGATGTGCCAGCTGGTCGATCCCGAATTGAGCCGCCAGCTTCGCGACATCACGTTGCGTATTTACAAGAAAGCCGCGGATTATGCGCGGCAGCGCGGCATCATCATCGCCGACACAAAGTTTGAGTTTGGACAGACCGCCAAGGGCATCACGCTGGCGGATGAAGTTCTCACACCGGATTCCTCGCGCTTCTGGCCGGCCGACACCTACCAACCGGGCAAGGCGCAGGATTCCTACGATAAGCAGTATGTACGGGACTACCTCGAAGAAATTCGCTGGAACAAACAACCGCCCGCGCCGGCCCTCCCCCAAGAAGTGGCGCGGCGGACAAGCGAAAAGTACCTCGAGGCATACCGTCAGTTAACGGGACGCGAGTTGGAGATTTAGGCGGCGTGCGCTGGTGTCATTGAATTCGACCATTGCATTCGGATCCTGTGAACTTCGAATCTCTGAACCATGAGCATTGCGGACTGGATCATCCTCGGCTTTCTGGTGTTCTCTGTGACTGCGGCGGCCCTTGAAGGCTTCTTCCACGAAGCCTTCAAGCTGGCTGGCTTGGTTGTGGGATACCTGCTGGCTGCCTGGCAGTATCATCGCCTGGCGGATTGGTTCGCGCCTTATTTGAAATCGCCGTGGTTAGGTGAGATCGTCGGTTTCCTGATCATTTTTTTCGTGGTCCTGATCATAGCCGGCATTGCCGGACGGATCGCGCGTTCGGTGATGAAGAAAGCTGGTCTGAGCGCGATTGACCGGTTCCTGGGGGCGGTCCTGGGTTTGTTGAAGGGCGCCTTGGTGGTGGCGGTAGTGCTCACCGCCATGGCGGCTTTTGCCCCCGCTGCGAAGTGGCTGGATGGGTCCGAGTTGGCTCCATATTTCCTGGTAGGCGGAAGGGCAGCGGTCTGGCTCGCACCGTCGGAATTGCGCCACCGTTTCTACCAGGGCTTGGATTACATGCGGCAGGTACATTCGATTAAGGACACAATTCAGCCGCCATCATCCGGGCCGGCGAAGTAGTTCGGTTAGGGCTGGTTTCGTAGATGGTTTTGGGTAGGGCTCGGATTTAGCCAAGCCGCCCAGAGCTAATGCAGGACGAGGGCTTTAGCCCCTGAGAGTTTTAAGTTGTGAAGGTGCGGAAACGAGGCGGCAGGTGAAAGATCAACTGGAAGCACTCATACTTCAGATGTGCAGAAGCAATATCCTCTATTCGGAAGCAGTCCGTGAGTTTAAGAAGCGCTTTATCGTGACCGTGCTCGAAGAGAACAGGGGTAATCAGTGCAAAGCGGCGCGGCAATTAGGCATGCACCGGAACACGCTGAGCCGGACCATGCAGGAGCTCAAGATTGATGTTCGTCCGTTGCGCGCCGGCGCCAAGCGTCCGCCGCGGAGCGCACGTCCTCTCACGCTGGAAAGAAAACAGGTGCGCTAAACGACACGCGGCTCCCGGATTTTTCCGAGCCCAGGGTTTTCCTGAGACCTGCCACTGACGCCTGAGCCTCAGTGTGCAGCCGGCCTCTTGTGGGCTGGCGGCGCCGCTTTCACCAGCAAGGCCCCGTCGCCCATGGTCATCACAAACGGCTTCGCCACGTAGGAGACCGGCGTTCCCTGGAACTGGAAGTCCGTATCCTCCTTCGGCATCAGCTTCGCCGGGATCGCTGCCGACATGGTCAAATCGATGTCCGCACGCTTGGCATCGACATCGTCCGAACTGCCAGCCAGCAGCAGCTTGGTTGCGGTCTTGTCTGAGGTGTCGATACTGATAATGTGGGCCTGCATCTGCAATGGCTTCCCCTTCAGCACGGTCCACACCTTGAGGGCGTCTTCGGGCGTGCCGTCGGAAAGCACCATTTGCCACTCCGCGAAGTTCATCTCCTCAACTTTCTTGCTCTTGACCAAGGCCGCCGCCTGCTCGGCTGGAGTCGGCGGCACATACTGCTTGATCGTGAAATTGGCCGGCGGCAGAGTTGTGGTGGCCGTCATCGCCAACAAATCGCTCCAGCCCTCTTCGCTGCCGTGGTATTTGTTGTATCTGCTCTTGCCGAACTTGGCGATCTGATCCTTGCCCGCACCCTGCGCCAGATTGGAAGCGCGCGCGATGAAGAAAAGTCCATCCACGATGTTTTCACCGGGTCCCGGCTCCAGGTAAGCGCGCCCCAGGTCATAGACGTTGAGCAGGTTAGCCGGATCCGCTTCCACCGCAGCCCGCAAATACTTCTGCGCCTTCGTGTAGTCGTTCCCCTTGGCTTGCAGGGTAGTCGAGAAAGCGCCGACCCCAACCGCGCCGTTGAAGATCGTCGCCGTTCCATCCTTCAGTTTCTGAAAATCCGCGTCCGACGTGCCTTCCGGCTTGGCCGCGGTGGGCAGACACTGCAAGCCTTTTTCGCCGAACTGGCCCGCCTCCGCAAAATTCTGTTGCGCGTTCTTGGTGTAGGCCAGCAGGGCCAACGCCCGGAGATTGCATGGGTTCACGACCAGAACCTTTTGCGCCGTGTCCAGCATCTTGGTCTGATCGAGCCGCTGCTCGTCGGGCGTCTTCGCCTGGCCGAGCATCTGCTGATAGGCGCCCATCAAAAGCTCCAGCGCGTCTTCCTTCATCACGCTGTTGGGATACTGGGTCACAAACGCTTCCAAGCCGCTTACTTTGGCCGTGGCTTCGGTTTGCTGCGCGGCGCCCACGTAGGCGTTATACTCCGCGGGGTCCTTGATCTCTTTTTTCGGGGCAGGTTTCTGGGGCGCTGCGGGAGACGCCGCAGGTTGGGCGGGCGCGGCGGCGGTTTGAGCGACGGCGGTAATCGCGGCTACCAGCAACATCGCGAGAACAATCTTCTTCATTACGGTGGCTCCTTGACTCTTCGGGAAAAATTTGGAGTTGACATCTTGCCCGATTCCCATCCAAACCTGGTGTCGGGTTTGCACCATGAACCAGTCTTTCATTTACACAATTTACATTCGCGCTGACTGGTCCCGAAAATCATGGGCCGCCTGTCGATATGCCGCGGCTTAACATTATTCCGGTGAGCGGATTATAAGGATGTAATCTCGCTAAGGCAAGCGGCTTGCCCGCCAAATCGCTCCTGCGAGGTTAGATGCAGAAGAGCGCAGACCAGTTGGGATTGTGCCCCGCCGTGGCACGTGGGGACTCGCTCTCGGCAATCAGGCGGAACGAGGTCATCGGGAATTCAGTGGGGCGAGCTAGATGGTCGCGCGCTGAAGTGAAAGTCCGGCGCGTCGTTTGAACGTCGGCGGCTGGACGTTGACTAAAGAAAAATGGCTGGCAGCGCAGTGCTGCCAGCCGCTGAAACTTCTTTCTATCTAGAGTTCCTTACCGGTGTCCCCCACCGTGGCCTCCGCCACCGTGACCGCCGCCACCGTGGAAGCCGCCGCCTCCACCACCGTGGAAGCCACCGCCGCGGGATCCGCCGCCATGGAAGCCACCTCCGCCGCCTCGGCCAAAGCCACCGTGGGCAAAGGTACCACCGCGGGCAAAGCCGCCATGGCCATAGCCACCGCGTCCGTAACCTCCGTATCCGTAGCCACCGCGTCCGTAACCCCAGGCTCCTCGGCCATAGCCCCAGCCTCCTCGGCCCCAGCCGCCGCCCCAGCCCCAACCATACCAGGGGCCGGCGCCGATAAACACTCCGCCGTTAAACCACTCCGGACCGTAGTAGCCGTAGGGTGCGCAGGCATACGGAGAATAATCGTAGTACCCGTACTCACACGCCGGCGGCCCGTCAACGTAGCCCGGTCCTACTCCGATGGCAACTCCTACTTGCGCCTGCGCGAAGGCAAGCGGCAACATCAGGACTGCCAGCAACGCTAAATATCTCAGGTAACGCATATGGACCTCCTTTTCCTAGGTCCGCCGAAACTTTGACCGGATCCAGAAACTTTCTAGTGACTGTGGTCTTCGTGGTTGCCTTTTTGCTCTTCAACCGTGGACCAGGTCTCTACCTACTTGGAACACAGAAGGGGAAGAAAAGTTGCAAGAAAGGGGGTGGTTGATTTCAGCCATCCTGGTTAAATTCAGCCACTTACGTGGGATGGAGCGGGTGGAAGTGTTGGTTTCGCCTGGAAAACGGCTGGATTGAGAATTCGTGCGATTTCAGTCCTTAAACAGATTGTCAAACGCCGCGCGCGCGTCATTCGGACGCTGACTGCCTTTACTGGAAGTTTCCTTTTCGACCATCACGCGGATGGAATAGAGCGAACAGTCGTTGCGTTTGTCTTTGGGAGAGATTCTGGCGGGAATCGGCTGATTGCATTCGAAGCGGCTCGAGGGATCAAAGTGCTCGCACTGTTTGCAGGCGTGCAGAGCGAACCCACACTTCGGGCATTGCCCCATCGGATCCGTGGGATTCTGCAGCAGCGCTCCGCATTCCGCGCAACGCGACACCGTCCGCGTTCCCGGCATGTTGATGGGGCGCGGCCCGAAGGTATTTTCTTTCTTCTGGGCCGACGGCTTCTCGAACTCTTTTTTCGGTCCCGCTCCGGAATCCTGGTACCCGCGTTGCCGATACTTGCGGTCGGACAAAAGTGCCTCCTGCAAACCGCATCATTCTCCGCCTTTGGCGCGTTTGGCACAAGAGTTTCTTTGCTTACCGGAAGAGCGTGTTGGTGGAGAGCCGGGCGTTCCCGCCCGGCTGGACGGGCGAGGCGCCCGTCCCTCCACCGTTGGACTCATCCGGGGCGCGGTGAATTGTCTTTTCACATATCACGGTGCTACCATCCGTTACAGAGAATTGAGGAGGCAGTTATGGCGGATCATGATGGCAATGGCTTTTTGTGGTTTCTGGCGGGTCTCGGTGTCGGAGCGGTAGTCGGTGTGTTGTACGCGCCGCGCTCGGGCGATGAAATGCGTGACGTAATTCGCTCCAAGGCGCAGGAAGGCGGCGAACGGGTGCGTCAGCAGGCTCGTCGGGCGCGCGAACAGGCGGGTGACTGGGTGGATCGTGGACGCGATGTGCTCAACCAGCAGAAAGAACAGTTCCGCAACGCTTACGAGGCGGGACGCCAGGCATATAACGAGACAACCGCGGCCGAGCCGCCCAAAAGTATCTAGCGGCGACAGCGAAGATTGTGACCACCCCCACCCATTCGCAAAAACGCGAATGAGTGGGGCACCCGCAGCAGGAGCAGCTATGAATGACAATCTCCTAATATTTTTCATTGCGGTGACCGCTGGCGCAGTCGTGATCCAGGCTGGAATTTTGATCGGCCTTTACCTCGCGGTCCGCAAGAGCACGGCGAAGATGGAGGCTCTCGCCATCGAAGTGAAAAGCAAGGCTCTGCCCACGATGGAAACGGTTCAGAGCATGCTGGTGGAGATACGCCCGAAGATCGACGTCATAACGACCAACCTCTCGGAGTCCAGCACCCTGGTGCGCAATCAACTCGGTCGCCTCGACGCCACGCTCACCGATGCGCTTGACCGCACCAGGCTGCAAGTCATCCGCGCCGATGAACTGCTGAACCGCACCATGGACAAGGTCGAAGAGACCAGCGAAGTCGTGCACAAAACCGTGATCTCTCCCTTGCGCCAGGTCAACGGACTGATGGCCGCGATCAGCACCGGAGTGGAAGTCTTTCTCGGCCAGAAAAGGCGCCATCCGAAAAACGGCGCGGGCGTCCCGCAAGACGAGATGTTCATTTAATGGAGCGCCGGGCGTCCCCGCGCGGCTGGACGGGCGAGACGCCCGTCCCTCCACTCGTGCTTTATTCTTCGCCGCCGCCCCGCACCCGCTCACTTCTCACATCGGGCACGAAGATGGAATGGACGTTTTGTTCCGCGGCTAGCTTCTGAAAGCTTGCGATATCCGCATTCCGCACCTGATCCCAGCCTGCCAGTAATTCATCGGTCTGCTTTTTCAGCTTGTCGAATTCCTGGTACTGGGATGCGGTGGGAGCAGAGTCGGCAAAACCCGCCACTGCCATGGAAAGAAATGCCAGCTTCGCATCGATGCCCGGAGCATAGGCAAGAGAATCTTCGCTGGCGCTGATTTTGAAATTGATCAACGGATCGCGAACCGCAATCAGCTTGGCATCCAGCGCCTTCGCGCCATCGAACAGGGCTTTCGTGGAAGCGCCCGGTATCAGGCGCTTCTTAAGCCCGTCCAACTGCTCACGGACATCCTGTATTTGGTTCACCGCGTCGTAGACGCGATTCAACTGGTCGCGCACGTCCATCTCGAACTTGAACTGCTTCTCCAGATCGCTCCCGGAAATAGTAACTCGCGGATCAAGCTTCACTTCGAACGGGGCCGTTACGCTCTTGCCATTGGAGGTCAAGCGCACCCGATAGTTACCCGGCAGCGCCAGTGGCCCGCGCGCGCCGTCACTGTATTCCCACAGAAAATAGCCGGGGACGCGGTTCGCCTCCTGGTAATGCAGATCCCACACGAAACGATTCAAACCATCTTCCAAGTTGACTTGCTTTTCCGGCTTCTTGTCGTCGGGGTCGAGCGGTTCATCGAGCGGCTCAGCTTTATTGCTGGAATACTTTCGGATTACGCTGCCCGCCGCGTCCAGGATTTCGATTTTCACTTCCTGCTTCAATTCCGGCTTCGGTACTTGCTTCAGATAGAAATAAATCACCGCGCCGTTGGGCGGATTTTTCCCGGCAAAGGCCAAGCGCGCCGAAGCATCTCCAGCATCTTCGGTATGGGTGTGCACGCGATACGCTGTCGCGGGCTGGTAGAGATGCACGTCTTCCCCGGCAACTGAATCGGCGAACTGGCGCAAGGGAGAGACATCATCAAGGATCCAAAACGAGCGCCCATGCGTTGCCAATACCAGGTCGTCGTTCTTAATCACCAGGTCGTGGACCGGCGTAATCGGCAGGTTGATTTGCAGCGGGCGCCAATGCGCGCCGTCGTCGAACGAGACAAACACGCCGCGCTCTGTGCCCGCATAGAGCAAGCCTTTTTTCTTCGGGTCTTCTCGAACGGCGCGCACAAAAACTCCATCCGGAATGCCGGTTGTGATCCGGTTCCAGGTCGCGCCGTAGTCGCTGGTCTTGTAGATGTAGGGGGCGAGATCGTCATTCTGATGGCGGTCAACCGCGACATACGCTGTGCCGGCATCATGCGGAGACGCTTCAATCAAACTGATGCGGCTCCATTCCGCAAGATCGACGTTCTTGGGCGTTACGTTGGTCCAATTGTTCCCTTCATCGCGCGTGATCTGGATCAACCCGTCGTCCGTGCCCACCCAGATCAGGCCTTTCGCCAGGGGCGAGGGAGCAATCGAAAAAACGGTGTCGTAATATTCGGTGCCGGTATCGTCAACTGTGATCGGCCCGCCCGAAGGCTGTTGCTTCGATTTGTCATTGCGCGTCAGATCGCCGCTGATCGCTTCCCAGTGCGTTCCGCCGTCGGTGGTTTTGAAAACGCGCTCGCCTCCGTAGTAAAGCGTGTTCGGGTCATGCGGAGAAATCACGATGGGCGCCGTCCACTGAAAACGGTGCTCGAGTATGGCCGCGCCGCTCGCATCGCTAAGTTCAGGCGAAACGGCAATGTCCTGGACCTGGTTCGTGCGCCGGTCGAAGCGCGTGATGTTGCCCTGATAGTCGCCGGCATACACAATGTTCGGGTCGGGAGGATAGGGCGCAATATATCCGGCTTCGCCGCCCCCGACCTCATACCAACTGTCGCGGCCAATCGCGGCGTCATCGCTGCGGCTAGCAATCGCCACGGTGGAATTATCCTGCTGTGCGCCGTATACGTAGTAAGGCGTCCGCGTGTCGGTGATGACGTGGTAAAACTGCGCGGTCGGCTGGTTGTCCTGGCGTGTCCACGATTTGCCCCCATCGAGGCTGACGGTGACGCCGCCGTCGTCCGAGGCAATCATGCGTTTTGTATTCTTCGGATCGATCCACAGACCGTGATTGTCGCCGTGCGGAACCTTCACCTTATTGAAGCTGCGGCCGCCGTCGGTGGACTTGAAGAACTCCACATCCAACACGTACACGGTATTGGCGTCCTGCGGATCGGCGATGATGTGCATGTAGTACCAGGCCCGCTGAAATAATCCGTGGCTGCCATTTACCAGATCCCAAGTCTCGCCGCCGTCGTCGGAGCGATAAAGTCCACCCCCTTCCTTGGCCTCGATAAGCGCGTATACGCGCTCGGAGTTCGCCGCTACCGCCAGCCCGATGCGGCCGTAGGGCCCTTTCGGAAGGCCGTGCTCTTGCTCCTGGAGCCGTTTCCAGGTGGCGCCGCCATCCGTCGAGCGATACACTCCGCTGCCCGGCCCGCCGCTGGAGAGCGACCAGGGAAAGCGCCGCGTCTCCCACAGCGAGGCAAATAAAATGTTGGCATTCTGCGGATCGAAAACCACATCGATCGCTCCTGTGCTCTCGTCTTTGTAGAGAACCTTGTCCCAGGTCTTGCCGCCGTCAGTGGTCCGGAAAACGCCTCGCTCCGTGTTCGGGCCAAAGGGGTGACCGAGCGCCGCGACAAAAACGATATCGGGATTGCGCGGGTTCACGATCACTTTGCCAATCGCGCGCGAATCCTTGAGGCCAACGTTCTTCCAGGATTTTCCCGCGTCCACCGACTTCCAGACACCGTCACCTTGGCCGATGTTTCCGCGAATGCAGCCTTCGCCGGTCCCTACATAAACGATGTTTGGGTCGGAGGCAGCGACCGCGATACTGCCGATGGAAGGAGCTCCATCCTTGTCAAAAACCGGGGACCAGGTGTTGGCGCCGTCGGTGGATTTCCACACGCCGCCGCCGGTCGCGCCGAAATAGTAGGTGGTCGGGTCGCCGGGAATCCCAGCCGCGGTAAGCGATCGGCTTCCACGAAAAGGGCCGATCGAACGGTACTTCATGCCCTTGAACAGCGGATCGCCTTCTTCCTTGCCGTCTTTAGCCGAAGGCGCGGGCGCGGCGGCCGCGGCTTTTTGCGCGGCATCCAACTTGCGATTCCGCTCCTTTTGCTGGGAGAAAGTTGGCGTGGCTGAAAACAGGATGACCAAGGCAAGCAAGGCAACGCGCACATGCACTTTTTGAATCGTGAACTGGATCATGAGTTCAATGGCCCCGAAAAAAGAATTGGCTGTTGCTCATGTTAAAGCCAGAAGCGCGAAGGTACAAACGGACGGCCCCCGGAATTCCGTGCAACCTCTACATCCGGGCTCTCAATTGCGCGTTACAGTAGTAGGGACAACAAGGTTCCCGTACCGGCAGCCTGCACCTTCGGATCCCCCATGATCGCGTTCCTCACTCTCGAACTGCGCATCGAAGCCGCACACTCCCTCAAAGACAAACGTCAGGTCACGCGCAGCCTCAAAGATCGGCTTCGCTCCTCTTTCAACGTTGCCGTCGCCGAACTCGACCCTAGCCTGCTCTGGAATCAAGCGACCATTGGCGTCGTCAGTGTCTCCCACTCGCGCGATTACCTCGACGGCCTGATGAAAAACGTAGAACGCCAGGCCACCCGCATCGCCAACAACGCGGGCGCCGAAGTCACGGACTCGTTCGTGGAGTTCCTGTGATGTCAGGGGCTCGCAGCTGCCGAGCTGCGCTAGGCTTGGACGGGCGGGACGCCCGTCCCCACACGAGCCCTGCCGCGCTCTCCGCTCTACGTCAAATAACTGAAGAGATTATCCTGCGCGAGCTTGCTGATGGCGGCCAGGGCGGCTTGGTTATCGGTCTGAGCCTGGGAGAGATTGGTGGCGGCCGCAGCCATGTTCGCGCCGCCAAGCGTGTTCTGCTGCTGGCTAATTTGCAACTGGGCGGCATTGAGGTAGGTAGTCTCGGACTGCGTCTGGTCCGTGGCGTTGCCATAGAGCACGGTCTGTGCCGAAAGATAGCTGGAAGCTGCGCTTACCGCGTTGACGGCGGTACCAATGCCGGTATTGGTTTGCACCGCCTGGATAAGGTTGTTGATGGCAAGAAAAACGTCATTGCCGGGAGCGGAAAACAGTTGCGATCCGGGCTGGTTGACGGCGATCTTGTATCCATTGCCGATCGATACCTCATTGACATCGGTGTTGCCGACATAGTCGACGCCATCAGGTAAGTTGCTGTCCACCACATATGGCGCGGTACTCGTCTTGGTGCCGGCGAATATGTAGTTGCCCTCGTAAGTCGTGTTAGCCAAGGACACAATCTGGCTCTGAATGCCCTGCAGTTGATTGGCAATTGCAGCTTGGTTGCTAGCGGAGAGCGTGCCGCCTGCGGCCTCGACGCCGAGGCTGAGGGCCTGTTGCAACGCGGTTGTGACCGAACTCAGCGTCGAACTCGCGGTTGAGAGCTGGCCCTGCACTGCGCTGATACTCTGCAGATAGCCGCTGTTGAAAGTAGCCTGATCGTTGTTCTCGATCAGCAGGGCAGCGGCGGTCGGATTGTCGGAGGGCTCGTTCACACTCTTGCCGGTCGAAATCTGGAGCTCGGCCTGTTGCTCTTCCAGTTCTGTCTGGTTGAGCGCCGCCATCAGATCGGGCATGGGATTCGGATTGACGCGCATGGCTATTTGCCTCAAGCTTTATTCTTTATTCCTCCGCCTCATCCATGCCCAGATTTACGGCATCAAGCAGCAAGAGGTTTACGGTAGAAACGACGCGGGCCGCGGCCTGATATGCAGACTGATACTGGATGAGGTTGGACGCTTCTTCGTCGAGCGACACGCCGGAGACGCTCCCGTTCTGGTCCTGTAACTGTTGCAGGATCGCGTTGGAGGCGTCGGCATCGGCCGATGTATTGGAGGTGGTGCTTCCCACTTGCCCAACCAGTGTGGAATACGCATCGATCGGCGTCTGCCCATTGGCAACGGCCTGATCGGCGACCGCGGAAAGGTTGGCCAGATTTCCGTTACTGCCGGTAGTGCCGTCGGAGCTGGCGGCAAGCAGCGATGGGTCGGTCATGGTGACGGTCATTGCAGTCGCTGCGCCCACCCCGCCCGCGGGCGGAGTCGCAAAGATGTTGCCGCCCTTTACGGGCGGGTTTTCCAGATCGAACCCCTGTGCGTTGGCGGCATTGAGGTTGGTGGACAGGCCCGCTGCCAGCTGATCGAGACTGCTGGAGATGCCCGGAATTTCCTGGTCGCGAATCTGGATCAGACCGGCCAGACTCCCACCCGTCAGCGAGCTGGTGATGTCCTCGGTTCCGGCCATGATGTGCTGCACTCCATCGTCGGCCTGCGTGGTTAGCGCGTAACTCTGCGATCCGGATACCAGCGTCGTCCCATTCGAAGTCGCCACCGTAATGCCCTGGCCGGTGGGAATGACCTGCACACCGACCAGCGCGGAAAGCTGCTGGATAAGGTTGTTCTGCGTGTCCACCAGCGTACCGGGATCCTGGTCGATGCTTTGAAGGTTGCTGATCTGCTGGTCGACACTGGCAATCTGCGAGGTGAGGCTGTTTACCTGGGTGACCGACTGCACGACGTTCTGGTCAACATTGCTGCGCTGCGTCTGAAGGCTCTGGGCGGCGTTGTTGAAGTCGGTGGCTAGGGTGGTGGCCGCGGTCAGCACGCCTTGCCGCAAGGTCAGATCCGAGGGATCGGGGGAAAGCTGCTGCAGGCTGCTAAAGAAATTGCTGATATCGGCGCCGATGCCGGAAGTGTCGCTCGCGAACTGGGTTTGAATCTGTTGCAGTTGCGTCAACGACGCGTTGAGTGAACTGTTCTGCTGCGTTGCCTGATTGATCTGGATTTGGAGCATAGGGTCGCGCAGGCTTTGGATCTTTTGGAGGACCACTCCGGTGCCAACACTGAGCGATCCTATCTCCACCGGGTCGCCTGGCGTTACATCCGCAACCTCGCGGGTGTATCCGGGAGTGTTTGTATTGGCGACATTGTTGGAGGTGGTTTCCATCTCCTGCTAGCTGACCGAGAGCCCACTCCATGGCTGCATCCTTCACAGGCCGACCACATAATCGTTCTCTCAGTTTGGAATCGGGAACCTGAGACCTGACACCTGAGACCTGACACCTGACACTTGACACCTGAGACCTGCCTTGATCAGTGTTCCAGTTGCAGACGAACCGCAATGGGTGCGCCCTCAAACAACAGAACGGCTTCCAGGGAAGTCCCCTCGGCCAGCGAGTGGAAGCTGTATTCTCCGCCGCTGATCACGGTTGGTACGCTCAACATGCAGCGGCCATCGGTGCCAGCGAGCTTGTTCTTGAAGTTGCCCGCGATCATGTTGCAGACCTCTCCGAGCGCGTCCGCTACCTGTTGCTGGGAGTCGGCTGTGTCCCCCAGCATGCGCTTGGCAACCTCCCCGGCGGTCTTCGCGTCGCAGCAGACTGTCAGAATTCCGCACAGCGCCCCGGCCAGACCGACCATGGCGGTGAATTCCTCGTTCGGCTTATGCTCAGATTGCTCCGCCACCTTCACCCGGCAGCCTACCATGATCTCGAAAACTTCCTCGACCGCAAGTTCGAGAATGGGGAGCCAGTTCT
This sequence comes from uncultured Acidobacteriaceae bacterium, assembly GCA_963779995.1. Lineage (GTDB taxonomy): Bacteria > Acidobacteriota > Terriglobia > Terriglobales > Acidobacteriaceae > Acidiflorens. The sequence goes on from CAVZZY010000018.1 coordinate 167,583, forward strand.
CTTCGTGAGACCGCGTAACCAGTGAGGCATCGGTATTCATGGTTTCTTCCCCAGCACGGGCAAAACGTGCTCTTTCACCTGATCGGAAGTAAAAGGCTTGCGGATGTATCCGCGAGCCCCGGCGGTAAGCGCCTGCACCACGTGCGTTTCGCTGCCTTCGGTGGTAATCATCACGATCGGAATCCCTTTGGCGCTTGCGATCGTGGCGGCCTGGCGCACAAATTCCAGCCCGTCCATGACCGGCATGTTGATATCGCACAAGATGAGCTCGATCTTGTTACTCTGCACCGCGGCCAGCGCTTCCGCCCCGTTTGAGGCTTCCACAACCTTTTCCAGTTCGATGCCCGCCTGGCGCAGCGAACGCTCGACAATTTTGCGCATCACCGAGGAGTCATCCACAATGAGCGCGGTTATCTTATCCATAGTTTCACACCCTGGTTTCCACTACCCTGCGGTTGAATGGTCAGGCCACGAAAGCGCGTCCCGTCTTTTTCTGCCTGACAGGATGTATATCGGCAGTTCGACTGGCTGCTTTAAAGAAGCGATAACTCGCCATCCACCGCGGCGCGCACCATGGGCCAGGTTGTAGTCGGAACGGTTTGGGATCCATCTATGACCTGGCTACCGGCTGGCTGCATGTGGGCAGAGACAATGACTCAATCCGTCTTTATCCGTTATGCTTAGTGGAGCTTATGACCCTGCTCGACGCGCAGCCCTACAACACGGCGAAAGCACGGCGGCGGAAGATCCAGATTGCGGTCGCCGTCGTGGTCGTGATCGTTCTGGCCGCGCTGGCCTTTATGTACCGCAACTGGCCCGAAGAGCACGCTGTGGACAAGTTCTTCGCCGCCCTGCAGCGTCAGGATTACGAAACCGCGTACGGCATTTACTTCAACGATCCCGGCTGGCGCCAGCATCAGCAGAAGTATTCGCAATACACATACGCCGACTTCTATCGCGACTGGGGACCGGGCGGTGAGTGGGGCCTCGTCAAATCCCACAGGATCTACGGATCGGCGAACACAAAAGGTTTGGCCGGCGGAGGCGTCGTGGTCGAGGTCATCGTCAACGAGCGCTCCGAACACGCCCGCATGTTCGTGCAGAAGTCAGACAAGACGCTGACCGTATATCCGTACTAGCTCGTGCAGAGACGGCCGCCCCCGGCCGTCCAAGCCGAGCGCGGCTCGGCAGCCGCCTGTGGTCACAGCCAGTTGGAGTTTTTCCCGCAGTCACGCTATGCCGCCAACGCCGCAACCTGCGCCAGCGTCTTCTGCAGCGATGTCTCATCGCCCACCGTCACGCATGTCTTCGAGCGGTCGATCTGCCGCATCAGACCCCACAGAACTTTTCCCGGCCCGACTTCGATAAACAGGCTGACTCCCTTATCGATCAGCAGTCGCAGCGACGGCGCCCACCTCACCGTGCCGGTCACCTGGCGGATCAGCGCCTCGCGCGCAGCCTGCGCGGACGTGACCAGCGCCGCATCAACATTCGAGACCACCGCACACGATGGATTCTGAAATTGCAACGCGCCCAGGTCGCGCCCCAGACGATCCTGCGCCGGTTGCATCAGCGAACAATGGAAAGGTGCGCTGACCGGCAGGTGCACGGCCTTCTTCGCTCCGCGTGCGTGGGCGAGCTTGATGGCGCGCTCCACGGCGCCGGCGTGTCCCGAGATCACGATTTGCTCGGGCGAATTAATATTGGCCGCCTGGCAAACTTCTCCCTGCGCCGCCTCGGCCGCAATTTCGCTGACCTGGTTGGCTGGCATGCCAAGAATTGCCGCCATCGCCCCCACGCCGACCGGCACCGCTTCCTGCATATACCGGCCGCGATTGCGAACCGTCCGCACCGCATCGGTGAAAGCCAGCGTGCCCGCGGCCACGTGCGCCGAATACTCGCCCAGGCTATGCCCGGCAACATAGTCCGCAACCAGATCCGGCTTCAGACCTTTTTCCTGCAACACGCGCCACGCCGCCACCGATACTGTCAAGATGGCTGGCTGCGTGATCTCGGTCAGCTTCAGTTTTTCTTCCGGACCTGCAAAGCACAGCTCGGACAGCTTGTAGCCGAGCGCCTCGTCCGCTTCTTCAAAAGTTCGACGCGCCACCGCATAGTTCTCGGCCAGCTCTTTACCCATGCCAACCGTTTGCGAACCCTGGCCGGGGAAGAGAAAAGCGATTTGAGAAGAACTGTTTGTCATAAGTAATGAGGTCAAAGATTAGAGGTCAGATTGCAGAGGTAAAATCCCGGGATCGGCGCTGCCGTTGATGCGATGGGTTTAACTTCTGCAATCTGACCTCGAACCTCTGACCTTCCCTACGTCGTAACCGCCACGCTCAGCGCCGCCAGTTCCCGCTCGATCGCTTCGTTGACTTTGCCCACGGCGAATTCCGCTGCCACGCGCACCGCGTTCTTGATGGCGTTCGTATTCGACGAACCGTGCGTGATGACGCACACGCCTTTTATGCCGAGGAGCGGCGCGCCGCCGTACTCGGTATGATCCAGCCGTTTCTTGAAATCGGAAAACGCGTTGCGCGAAATATACGCGCCCACCTGCCGCGTGATCGTTGCCTTCAAGGTGTCTTTCAGCACGGCACGCACCAACCGCGCCACACCTTCAGAAGTCTTCAACGCCACATTGCCGACAAATCCATCGGCCACGATCACGTCCACATGGCCATTGTATAAATCGCGGCCTTCCACATTGCCGATAAAGTTGATGGGAAGCCGCTTGAGCAGTTGAAAGGCCTCGCGCGTCAGCTCGTTGCCTTTGCTTTCCTCTTCTCCAATCGAAAGCAGCCCCACCCGCGGATGCTGCATGCCGAAAATCGAACGGCAGTAAATATCTCCCATCACCGCGAACTGCTCCAGGTTAACGGGTGTACAATCCACGTTCGCACCCACGTCGAGCAGAACCGCTGCCGTATTCAGGACGGTAGGAAACGCGGCCGCCAGCGCCGGACGGTCCACGCCCGGCAGCGCACCCAGCACCACTTTGGCCGTCGCCATGGCCGCGCCGGTGTTGCCCGCCGTCACGAAGCCCGCGGCGCGGCCTTCGCGCACCAGCCGCAGTCCGACGCGGATCGACGAATCGCGCTTGGCGCGAATCGCCTCCACCTTGTCGTCCATGGTGATGACTTCGCTGGCGTGAACCACATCAATCGGCAACCGCCGCGCCCCGGGATAGCGCGCCAACTCGGCCCGCAACCGCGGTTCCGGTCCGATCAGCAGCACGCGGACGCCGTGATGGCGCGCCGCCTGCAACGCGCCTTCGATCTCCGGCTTCGGCGCCTTGTCGGACCCCATCGCATCGAGTGCGATTACGCTAGGCATGAAAGAAAATTAGGACTTCTCTTCGACCTCTAAGACTTCGCGGCCCTTGTAGGTTCCACACTTCGGGCAGGCGCGGTGTGGCATCTTCTGTTCATGGCAGTTCGGACACTCCGACAGCGAGTGCTTGGAGAGAGAGTCATGCGCCCGCCGCGTGGCGGTGCGCTTTTGTGAATGTCGACGTTTCGGATTCGGCATAATGTCCTTGGTAGCTCTCAGCTCTCGGCTCCAAGCTCTCAGGAAAAGCGCGTTCCCTGAGAGCTGACAGCTGAGAGCTGGGAGCTGGTTTACTGATTCAGCTTATCCCGTATTTCCTTCAGTGCCGACCACCGCGGGTCCTCAACCTCGTCCACGCACGAGCACTGAATTTCATTCAAGTTCTTGCCGCAGTGCGGACACAAACCTTTGCAATCTTCACGGCAAAGCGACTTCAACGGCAGCGCCAGCAACACCTGCTCGCGCAGCGCATCTTCGAGCAGCAACCCTTCGCCTTCGTAATACCCGATTTCGGCCTCGGCGTCCGTGACCGAAAGCTCAGCGTGACCGGAGTCGGTTCCGAGCGGCCGGTACAGAAGATCGAAGCTCCGCTCCACCTCATGCACGACCGGATCGAGGCACCGCGCACAAGGCACTTCCAGGCTCGTCTCCAGCTTCCCCTTCACCCGGATGTCCTGCACCACCTTGTGTTTGCCGTGATGCTCCTCGACCAGATCCGCCCGGCCCTCGGTGCAGAGCGGCGACCGCTGCCCGACCTCCTCGCCCAGATCAATCACACCCGGGCTGAACTCCTCCCGGAAATCGACCGGGTGAATCTCCAGATCCGCAATTTCGATGAGCATTGGAACCTCCGCCGCCCCCACTCAAATTACCGCAAAGGCCCGCGGAAGTGCGCACAGAGACGAAAGTCTCTAGGGAGCAATATTTAAGAATAAAGGGCCAAAAACCGAGTGTCAAGGAAGGGAACAGGCAGTCCGGACCATCCTTAGGGCTGCGCAGCCATTGACTCCCCCGCCCGCCCGCGCTACGCTGAACTCAAATGGTTGGTAACCGCCCCGTCGGGGTGCGCAATCCGGTTTGCTCCGTTTCCACATCCAGCTATTTGCGTGCAAAAAACGCAGGCACGGGTGCGCCCGAATCCGGCACGGCGCGTCCCCGCAACCCATATTCCGGTAGCACACGTCCTAGCAACACCAATCGAAGAGTGAGCCCTGTTCGTCTGCGGGAGGCAGCGCGATAACCCTGAATGAAGAAAAGCATTGCACTCACCCCTGACATCGAGACCCTGTTCGGCACGCGCGACGAAAATCTCCACGTGCTCGAAGACGGCCTGAACACCAATATCGATCTGCGCTCGGATCGCATAGAACTGGAAGGCGCGCCCCGCGACGTGGCCCGCGCCGAACAGTTATTCGCCGACTACGAGCATCTGCGGAAGTCGGGCCACCAGTTCGTGAACGGCGACCTGGGCAGCATGTTGCGCATGGTCGTCAACGATCCCAACGCCACTCTCCGCGGACTGGCCGAAGCCGGGCGCCAGCGTTCTTTCGGACGCCGCACCGTCCAGCCGAAAAGCCCCAACCAGCGCCGCTACCTCGAAGCCATCGAGCAGTACGACATGGTGTTCGGAGTAGGCCCCGCTGGCACCGGCAAAACCTACCTCGCCGTGGCCATGGCCATCTCGGCCCTGCTCAACAAGCAGGTCAACCGCATCATTCTGGCGCGCCCGGCAGTCGAGGCCGGCGAACGTCTCGGCTTTCTCCCTGGCACCTTGCAGGAGAAGATCGATCCCTATCTGCGCCCCTTGTATGACGCGCTCTTTGACATGCTCGAGCCGGAGCGCGTCGAACGCTATCTCGAAAAAAATATCATCGAGATCGCGCCCATCGCCTTCATGCGCGGGCGCACGCTGAACGATTCGTTCGTCATCCTGGACGAGGCGCAGAACACCACCTCCGAGCAAATGAAGATGTTTGTCACCCGCCTGGGATTTAATTCCAAGGCGGTGATCACCGGCGACATCACGCAAATCGACTTGCCCAGCGCGCGCCGCAGCGGTCTGATCGAAGCGGTCGAAATTCTGCAAAGTGTAAACGGCCTCGCGTTCGTGCATTTCGACGAAAGCGACGTGGTGCGCCATCACCTGGTGCAGAGGATCATTCGCGCCTACGACGAACACAAAGTACGGCTGGCGGAGCAGCAGTTGTCGCTGCTCGAACCAAAGTCCGAGTCGAAGTCCGGTGCGCCAGAGGGGAACATTGCCGAGGCTCCTCCGCGGCCAGCGTCTTTACCGGGCCCGAGGGAAGAGCCCCACCTGCGCAATTGAGCGGACGTGTGGCGCGGACACTCTTGTCCGCGAAAAGTCGGAGTCAATTCAAAAGCCGCGGAGAAGAGTGTCCGCGCTACACAGGAGGGAGCCTAGCCGCTGCCCTCCTTTTCGCATGGGTCGGGCCCTTAGAAGGTTGCGGGAAAGCTCGAGCTTCGTATCAGGGCATCGCTTTAGCGATGCCATCAGCTTCAGAATTAACGCCCCTTCAGGCGCTGGGCGTGGGAGAGAACTGAACTTGGTCATCTTTCAAAAGCGCGTTATGGATCTGACCGAGTTGGCGCTCCGCCGTTTCCTGGCGCACGCCCGCCGCGCCGCGGCATTGAAGGGCGGGGTCAACGTGCTGCTGACTTCGAGCGCCGAGATGAAGTCCCTGAACCGCCGTTTCCGCGGAAAGGATCAACCCACCGACGTGCTGTCGTTTCCTGCCGAGCCCGGCGCCCAAGAAAAATTCGCGGGCGAAATCGCTATTTCAGCCGAGATCGCAGCCCAAAATGCGCGGACCCTCGGACACTCACCCGCCGAGGAAGTCAAGATTTTAGTGTTGCACGGCGTCCTGCATCTGCGCGGCTACGATCACGAGTGCGACAATGGAAGGATGGCCAGGCGCGAAAAACAGTTGCGCGCGAAACTCCACCTTCCGCTCGGCCTCATCGAGAGAGCGACGATCGAAAGAGCGACGATTTTGCGCGCCGGGAGGAAGCGCCAACAATGATCGGTGTCAGCATAGCTCTCGCGCTCCTCTTCGGCCTGCTGACGCTGGTCTCCTATGTCGACCGTCTTTACCAGGAGATTGGCAAATTCCTCTCGCGCGACTTCCAGGACAACATCGACGCCTTCGAGCAGATCGTAGAGCCGCGGCTGGGGGTGACGCGACAGCGCGCCTCGCTCTCCATGGCCATTCTGACGCAACTGGTCACCGCCGCCATCGCCATGATCGTCGGCTTCACCGTCTTCCGCGATCGCGCCTGGAGCGTCTCCGAGGTCCTCGAAGCCACCCTCAGCCTGGTGCTGATCATCATTTTCTTTAATCGGCTGCTGCCCTTTGTCTTTTTTTCGCGCACGCGCGGACGCTGGCTGGCGGACTGGGTGCTACTTTTGCGTCTGCTGATTTATCTGGTTCTGCCGGTGACGCTGGTCCTGGGATTCTGCCAGTCTGTTGCAGCGCTGACCCGCGAGCACATCGACGCGCGACCGGAAACTTCCTCGGAAGCCGTCGACGCCCTGATCGAAGCGGGACAGGAAGAAGGCATCATCCAGGAAGGCGATCGCGAGTTGATCCAGTCGGTAGTGGAGTTCAGCGGAAAGACGGTGCGCGAGGCGATGAAGCCGCGGCCGGAAATGGTCGCGGTCCCGTCCGATTACACCGTCGAGCAGGTGGTCGAGTTGCTCCGGGGCAAGCATTTCTCGCGCATTCCCGTTTACGAAGGTTCGATTCACCATATCAAAGGCATTCTCCACAGCCAGGATGTGATGCAAGTGCCCGACTCCGAAGCGCACACACGGACGGTCGCGACCCTGATGCGAACCGACGTTTACTTTGTTCCGGAAAGCAAGTTAGTAAGTGACCTGCTGCGCGAAATGCAACGCAGTAACATCCGCATGGCGATAGTAGTAGATGAATACGGAGGCGTAGCCGGCCTCGTAACTATCGAAGACCTGGTAGAAGAAATAGTAGGAGAAATCGGCGATGAGCACGAGAAAGCGCAGGTAGTGCAGGAAAACGACCACTCCTACATAGTCCCCGGCAACATGGATGTAGACCGCCTCGATGAACTCTTCGGCATGCGTCCCGAAGGCCACGAATCATCCACCATCGCCGGTTTGGTCAGCGAACTCGCCGGACGCATCCCCAAGAAAGGTGAAGTCATCGAAGACGAAGGGCTGAGGTTCGAAGTTTTGGATTCGACAGACCGGCGGGTCGAGCGCGTGCGGATTACAACCGCGCCGAAGCAGATGAAGTTGATTTAAATTCCTGTGTCATCTTGTATATCAGGTGACAAGTTCGTACAATATGTCATATATATTGGAGTGTGACACATGGATGCCGAAACCTTTGCCCGTGTCAACGAAAACGGGCGCGTCGTCATTCCCGCTTCCTATCGGAAAGCGCTGGGGATCAAGGCCGGAGACGAAGTGATTTTACGGATGGAAGACGACGAACTGCGGATCACGACCATGAAGCGGCGTCTGGAGCGCGCACGGCGGCGCATTCGGCAGTACGTGAAACCGGGCGTGTCTCTGGCGGACGAGCTCATTGCGGAACGGCGCGAGGCGGCAAAACGTGAATAAGATCGTACTGGACGCGTCGGCTATGCTCGCTGTGCTCAATCATGAGCCGGGTTCGGAGAAAATGACTCCGGAGATGCTGAGCAACGCCGCCGGGAGCACGGTTAATTTGACCGAAGTCCAAACCAAGCTGGTGAGTCGCGGGGGCCAGCCCGACGAGGCCTGGGAGGACGCGCTCAGCGCGGTCCATGAACCGGTGCCGTTCACCGCCGAGCAAGCGAGAATTGCGGGCAGTCTCTTTACTCAAACGCGCCTGCTCGGCCTGTCCTTGGGAGACCGCGCCTGTCTGGCGCTTGGAACTGCACTCCATGCTCCGGTCTACACAACGGATAAATCATGGAAAAACCTGAGAATTGGCGTCCGAATTCATGTCATTCGGTAAGTTGAGATGCCCGCCAGCAGCCAGAAGCTAGTAGCCTATCCCCATGTCCTTCCACTCCGGATTCGTCTGCATCCTCGGCCGCCCCAACGCCGGCAAAAGCACGTTGCTGAATGCTCTGGTTGGCGAGAAGCTGGCCATCATTTCGCCGAAGCCCCAGACCACGCGCAACCGCATTCTTGGCATCATCAACGTCCCCCAGCAGAAAGGACGCGAGGCCGGGCAGATCGTGCTGATCGACACACCGGGAGTTCACAGTTCCGGCTCCTCGCTCGGCCGCAAGATGATGTCCGAGGTACGCGAGGCGCTCGAAGGCTGCGAACTGATTCTGATGATCGTGGACGCGAAAAAAAAGTGGGACCGCGACGACAGCTTCGTCCTCGACCTGGCGAAAAAGGCGGGCACTCCGGTTTTCCTGCTGCTTAACAAAATTGATCTGCTGGCCGACAAGAGCAAGCTGCTGCCGCTGATCGCACAGTTTCAAACGCTGCACGATTTCAAGGAGATCGTTCCCATCTCCGCTCTCAAGAAGAAGGGACTCGACGAATTGCTGTCCTGCGTCGTGAAGGCTCTGCCCAACGGCCTGCGCTATTTTCCCGAAGATCAGATTACCGATCAGCCGGTACGCTTCATGGCGGCGGAGTTGATCCGCGAGCATGTGCTTATGCAGACGCACGAAGAGGTGCCGCACGCGGTCTCGGTGCTGATCGAGCAGTTCGAAGAAAGCCCGAGGCTGACGCGGATTGCCGCCGTGATCTATTGCGAACGCGACGGCCAAAAGGCCATCCTGCTCGGCAAAGGCGGACAAATGCTCAAGAAGATTGGAACCGCAGCCCGCCTCGATATCGAGAAGATGGTAGGGACCAAGGTTTTTCTCGAACTGTTTGTCAAGATCAAGGCTGGCTGGCGCGATTCACGCAGCTTTGTGGAAGAACTGGATTGGCGGCGTCAACTCCAGCAGATCGGAGGTCCGCCGGACCCGGAGTCGTGACCTGGGCGCCAGACTAAAGGCCCGACTGTGGTAACCCGACCGACGTAATGCGCTAAGGGTTGCCTGCGGTCCAAATAAAATTTGCATCTCAGCCCCTAAGTCCCTAGAATCGGTGGGCGCTTTTCTGCATCCTAGTCATAGAAAGGTTAAGTGAAAGGCGGGAAGCAACGCCTACAGCCCATTTATGGCCGATTCTCCGCGATCCCCAGAACAATCGCTGCCGCCGCAAGCGTGTAATCTCGAGGCGAAGAAGCTTGATCTCAGGCTGAGCGTGACGCTTTCCGCCGACCGCACTGCCGTGGACCAGGTCGTCCGAAGCATGATGAATGTGGTGCGGGAAGTGAAATGTGCCCCAGGAAGCGAAGACGACATCGAACTCGCGTTGACCGAGGCCCTGGCCAATGCCGTCGTGCATGGAGCGAAAAGCGATCCCTCCAAAGTTATCGAATGCAACGTGGCCTGCGACGACGAGCGGGGCCTCATGATCATAGTGCGCGATCCCGGCCCCGGTTTTGATCCCTCCAAGCTTTCCGATCCCTGCCAGGGTGAGAACATCTATGCGGAGCACGGGCGCGGCATTTACCTGATCAATCAGTTGATGGACGAAGTCCAGTTTCACAAGAACGGGGCTGAGATTCACATGCTGAAAAGATAGGTCTCAGGTCTTGGGTGTCAGGTCTTAGGAAAACCGAGCGGCAGATTAGTCCAAGCTTTTCCCGAGACTTGACACCTGCTTCACTCCTTCGCCGCAATCCCCAGGCTCTTCATCTTACGATACAGGTGGCTGCGCTCGAGGCCGAGCACTTCCGCCGTGCGGCTGACGTTGCCATGATTCTCGTCCAGCTTCTTGAGAATGTAGTCGCGCTCGTAGGCCGCGCGCGCCTGGTGCAGCGTGGAACCTTCGCTGCCCGCCACGCGCCGGCTGGCGTCGCGGTGCACCAGCGGCGGAAGGTGCTTGCGCTCGAAGCGTGAGGTGGTGGGATTCATGATCACGATGCGCTCAATCACATTGCGCAGCTCGCGGACGTTCCCCGGCCAGGAATAGCGCATCAGGGCGTCGATGGCATCATCGGTGATTTCTCTTGGACGGCGGCCGTAGGCGGAGGCAAATTCCTTCAGAAAGTACCGCGCAAACAACGGGATGTCTTCCTTGCGTTCACGCAGCGGCGGCACCACAAACGGAACCACGTTCAGGCGGTAAAAAAGATCCTCGCGGAAGTTTCCCTTGGCGATCTCTTCCTCCAGGTCTTTGTTGGTGGAAGCAATCACGCGCACGTCCACGGTGACGGGATCGTCGCTGCCCACCGGGATCAAGCGCTGTTGTTCCAGGGTGCGCAACACTTTGGACTGCGTCTTCAGACTCATGTCGCCGACTTCGTCCAAGAACAAGGTCCCGCGATCGGCCTTCTGAAACTTGCCTTCCTTGTCGGCGGTCGCTCCCGGAAACGACGATTTGCGGTGGCCGAATAGTTCGCTGTCGATCAAGTCCTCGGGAATCGCGGCGCAGTTCACTTCGACAAACATTTCATCTTTGCGCGGGCTCTGCATGTGGATGGCATGCGCGACCAGTTCTTTGCCGGTGCCCGATTCGCCGTAGATCAGCACGCGTCCGTTGGTCGGCGCCATCAGCGCGATCTGCTGGCGCAGAGCTTTCATGGGAACGCTGTCGCCCACGATTACGCTCTTCGATTGCAGTTGTTTCCGCAGGTCGAGATTCTCGTGGCGCAGCCGTCGGGCTTCGATCGCATTCTTTACCAGGATGAGCGTCTTTTCGAGCGATAGCGGTTTTTCCGCAAAATCGTAGGCGCCCAGCTTGGTGGCGCGGACGGCGGTCTCGATGGTTCCGTGGCCCGAGATCATGATGACTTCGGGCGGATCATCCATCTCGCGGATTTTCTCCAGCACTTCCAGTCCGTCGATCCCGGTTAGCCACACATCCAGCAGGATCAAGTCGAAGCCGCTCTTGCGCAGCAATTCGAGGCAGTCTTCGCCGCTCGGGCTGACGCTGGTTTTGTATCCCTCGTCCTCGAGGATGCCGCGCAAGGATTCGCGGATACTGGATTCGTCATCGACGATGAGGATGTGGGCCATGGTTTAACCTAACAACGCATAACCTGCCACGCGGTCGCAGTACTAGCTTGCCGCCGGAGCGCTGATCGTTTCAACCGCTACGGGCAACTCGATAACGAAGCGGCTGCCGACCGGCTTGTTTTCTTCCACGCGGATCGAACCGCGATGGTCTTCCACGATTCTGCTCACGATCGCCAGCCCCAGCCCCGTGCCGCGTTGCTTGGTCGAAAAGTAGGGCAGGAACAGCCGCTCCTTCAGGTCGCGCGAAACTCCCAGCCCGGTATCGGAGACGGCCAGTTCGACGGCATCGCGGCTGGCTACGAGCGAAGTAGAAATCGTGATCTCTTTCACGATCGCGTCCTGCATTGCCTCCGCAGCGTTATCCACCAGGTTCGCGACTGCGCGCTTGATCGCTTCCGGGTCGGCCATCACGGCCGGCAGATCGTGCGCCAGTTCAGTACGCACACGAATGCCTTCCAATCGCCCATTAAACATGATGAGCGCGCTCTCCACCAGGTTGTTCAAACTAGCCGGTTGCGGGCGGGAGGCGGGAAAGCGCGCCAGAACCGAGAATTCGTCGACCAGCGCGCGCACGGTTTCGACCGCGTTGCGGATGGTGTCCGAGCAGCCGCGGATCACCTCGAGCGACGCAGCATCGGGCGCGGCGCCCCGCGTCAAATGGCGATGGATGCGCTCGGCGGAAAGCGCGATCGGGGTCAGCGGGTTCTTGATCTCATGTGCCACGCGCCTCGCCACCTCGCGCCAGGCTGCCTGTTTCTGCGCGCGCAGCAGGTCCGACAGGTCCTCGAACACCAGCACATATCCCAGCCCCTCGGCGGCGTGGCTCAGCGCGGAGACGGTTACGGCGACATTCAACTGCGCTCGCGGCAGCGCAAGTTCCATGTTGGCTGCCGTAATGCCCATGCGATCGGCGCGGCGGAGCAGCGGTTCGAGGTCGGCGAGCACATCGGAAGGCACCACCTCGCGCAGCGGCAGATTCACCAGCGATGCCGGGCTCACGTACTCGCTCCGGTCGTCGCTGCCCAAAACCATGTAAAACATGCGGGAGAAAGCGGCGTTGGCCAGCGTCACACGGCGCTCCGCGTCAATCGAAATCACTCCGGTCGGGATGCTCTCGAGGACGGTTTCGATGTACCGGCGTCGGCTCTCGAGCGCCTCGTTCGCCGCGCCCACATCGCGGCTGGAGGCTTCGATCTGGCGCCGGCTGGATTCGAGCTGCTCCGCCATGCTGTTGAAAGACTGCACCAGTTCGGCCAGTTCGTCGGTGGCGCGGATATCGACGCGGTAGTCCAGTTGCCCTTTGGAGATCGCCTCCGTACCCGCGGCCAGCGCCGCCACGGGACGGTTGACCAACTTCGAGAGCAGGAGCGCGAGCCAGGTCGAAGCGAACAGGACGACCACCGTCAGCAGCAGCAGAAATCCGATGTAAGTGCGCCGAAACAGCTTTCTTTTGGCGGCCAGTTCGATGTAGCGCTGCTGGCTCTCCTGAATCAGTCTGGCGGTTTCTGCGAATTTTGGCGGAAGCGGCATGGCGACGAGCACAGCGCCGCCTTGGAACGGGGCCGCGCCGACAATGTAGTCCGTCTCACGCCATTGGAAATGGGGGTGCTCTCCGCGCAGGGCAGACTGCACCGGGAAGCGATCCTTCATGTCGGTCCAGGACGCCGGGGTGTTCACACTGGCTGCCGCGCTGCCGTTGCCATCCTTCAGAGCCAGAACAAATCCTCCCTGCAGCGTCGGGATGTGTTCCCGAAGTTCCTCGGTGGCGGCGGAAAAATTCTTGCTGGCAAAGGCGGTTTGGAATTCGTCCGTCTGGGCGATGGATTGTGCTTCCGAGGAGGCACGCTGGCCCGCGTAATCATAGAGGAGCGCCGACATGGCCGCGGTATCCGCGCGTACTTCCTCGACCGGTTGGGAAAACCATTTGTCAATGGAGCGGTTCATCAGCCCGTAGGAGAACCAGAACATGGCAAGCACGGGCAAAAACGACAGCAGCAGGCTGACTACGACCAGGCGCGTGCGAAACTTGGAACCGGCCACGCCCTGCCGCCGTTCGGCGTAGAGTTTCAGCAGGTTGCGCCCGAGAACGAGGGTCAGCGCCACGAAGGCAAAGAAAATCAGGCCGCTCAATCCGGCGAAAAAGAGCAGCTGCTCATTGCTGTCGGGGCTGATGAACTTCAGGTTGAACGAGGCCTGCGACACCAGGATCGCGAGCAGCAGAAAAGCGCCGATCGCCAGCGCGATCACTGCCTTCCGGCGGCCGGAGGTCTTGGGTTCGTCGCGAATTGGATTCGGTGCGGACAAGGCTAAGCGTCCCGGCAGGAACGCATAGCCGGCGACGGAATCGCCTCCATTATAGAGCCGTAGTGGCGGGTCAGTGGCGAATACCCCGTCTGCTCAACCGAGCGAGTCGCTTCTGAGTAGCCCGTGACCCGACCAGAATCCGAACCCAGCCAGTCCGGGTTTTGAGCGCTATGGCCTGGTTTCAGCAATGATGCTAGGCTTCAGAGCGCAAGTAAGCTCTCGGCAACCGTTCTCTGAAAAGAACAGGCAGGCGAACCTCCTCTTGGAGCGCTTCGGTGGTTCGGCATAAAGATTAGCCGCGCAGAGCAGCGCGGCGGGAGAGAACCAGTGATTAACAAAATGAACATCGGCATGGCATTGATAGTTCTCCTCACCGCGTCTGCCCTGTCCCAGAGCAAGGACAGCAGGATTGGCGATGACTACGCTAAGGCAGCACTGCGGGCCGTGATCTACACGAATGAGAGCGGCATAACTCCGGAGCGTGTCTCCTTCTTCTTGGATGAGGCCGACGTGGAGGCAAGCACTCCTGCGGAAGAGGCTTCTTTTAAGGAACTAAACCGCATCTTGGGCGTCTGGATAAGGAGGCCCAGTCAGGATAACCAAGTCTGCTACCAGGCTCTCAAAATCAACCTTAAGGCACGTAACGGCGCTACACCCGAGGCGTGCAAGTAAAATCGCACGCTGTTTCACCTGGCATTTACCTTGTGTAAGCGCACTCCCGCAGGGAGGTGTTGTCGTAATATCCCCATATCACTTAACAATGCCAGAATCGGCTCGTGACTGGATGGCTCATCGCGCAGCGAGCGCATTCCGCAGCGCCAGGTAGGCTGGCTTAGCCCGATAGTTCCGGTCAAATAGCAGGGCTGCGCCTTCGGTCTTCTTCGAGTGCGATCCGATCCAGGAATACTTGTCCGTGAAACCCCATGTCTGGATCGCCGCGCACCCTGAATACGACAGACGATGAGACACGCACGCGGTGGCAATCTGGCGATAGATGTCCGCCTGGAGTTGCAGGTCCTCGGCGCTAGCATTGCCGTTAGCATCGACTGGCACGGCGACGTCCATCTCGGTGATGTGGACCTGCACTCCGAGAGCGGCGAAGCGGTTGATATTGGCGGAAATGGACGCGACATCGGCGTGCAGGTGCGCGATGTGCATCTGGAATCCCACGCCATCGATGGGAACACCGCGCTGCCGGAAATCGCGAACCATGGTGTAGATCGCGTCCGACTTGGGATTCATCGTCTCCGCCTCGGCCTCGTTGTAAAACAGCAGAGCTTGCGGATCGGCTTCGTGTGCCCAGCGGAAGCAACGCTCAATATAAGAGCTGCCGTTTCCCGCCAAGCCGATTCCCGGCTGGTCTCGCCAGATCGTGCTGCGCAATTCTCCCGGGTGCAGTTCGTCGAAGGCCTCATTGACCACGTCCCACGCGAATATCTTGCCCCGGTAACGTCCGACCACGGTCTTAATGTGCTTCTCAAGAATTTCAGCAAGCTCGCCGGAAGTGTATTTTCCTTCTGTCAGCCATGTTGGATTCTGCCGGTGCCAGACCAGCGTGTGACCGCGAATCTTCATACCGTGCCGGGTCGCAAAATCCACGATCTGGTCCGCTTGAGAAAAATCGAACGACTGGGGCTCCGGATGCACCACTTCCCACTTGAGCGCGTCTTCCGGTTCCAACATATTGAACTCTTGGGCGAGGGTGGATGCGTAGGCTGCCTCGGAAAGTTGCGCCGGCCGCACCGCCGCGCCGATCAGGAACCCGGAAGCCCACGCCGCCTCGCGCAGGGACTGCTCTGGAACCGCAGCGCCAAATCCCATGCAAAAAGCGGCTTCCGCCAAAACCAAAACCAGCGCTCGCCACTCCACGTTGTCCCTCCCGCCCATCACTTTGCCTGAGGAAGGAACTTCCGCAAAGGACATTGCTCACACTGCGGTTGTGACTTTAGGCAGTAAGTTTTTCCTACTCCGACGATCAACCCGTGCATTTCATTGAACACCTGGACGCGCGCAGAGCGCTCGGTTGTGCTCATGCGCGAGGGACGATGACACGAGCCCTGCGGCCCCACCGCAGGCTTCGCCAACCGAGACTGGGCCGAACCAGACGCGGCATCAATTTCCGGGATTCCCTCCTCCGCCAGTGCCTGCTCGAAAAGTTGTCGAATTTCGTCATAGCCGGCCGAGCCAGAGACAATCTCGTGTCGTTCCAGAATGCGCCTGGTGTAAGCGTCCACAACAAAGGCCGGGTGATTGCCGGCATACAAAAGAATCGAGTCCGCGGTCTCCGGCCCGACACCATTGAGCGCCAACAGTTCGTCGCGGAGTTCGGCCGTTGGCTGCGCGAACATCCGCGCGAGCGACCCGCCGTAACGCTGGTCGAGAAAGCTCACAAACGTTTTCAGCCGCTGCGCTTTCTGCCGGAAGTAACCGGAGGGGCGAATCAACTGCCCGAGCTCAGGCTGAGGCGTGCGGCGGATGCCGCGGAGGGTCAGAAGGCGCGCTTTCCGAAGGTTGGCGAGCGCCTTCTCCACGTTCGCCCACGCGGTGTTCTGGGTCAAGTAGGCGCCAACAATTACCTCAAATCGCGACCGTGCCGGCCACCAGTGCTGACGTCCCCAGGCGAAAGACAACGTGTGGTAGTAAGCGCGGATCGCGTGGTGTTTGGTTTCGCTCATGGGTGCACGTTTGCCGTCGTCGCAATTCTAGCCGCGAGCCTGAACCCTTAACCCACAGGGGGCAAAGAGATGCACAGGGAATTCATTTCAACCGACCACCAAAATGAACAGGTTTTTCCTTTAAACCCCTGTGCTTCCTGTGGTGACATGGGTGTCCGCGCACCGAAGAACATGGCCTGCCGCGCGGATTTTCCCAATACGAAGGACTTTCTGGCACAAATGCGGCCAACAGCGGGCATAAACCTTACGCGCCGCGAAGTACAGGTACCTAAGTTACTTTTTCGGAATTCCCATTGGGTTGACAATTTGTGTCAGTGCGAAAGCAACCTCGCTGATCCCCCCGTAAATCAGCGGCTTCGCCCTGACTCGGACTTGGTGGGAATACAGGAGAGATATGTCTCAGCGGCTGGGTGACCTGCTCGTCAAAGAGAAGGTCATAACCCCAGAGCAGTTGGAAGAAGCGACCAAACTCCAGAAGGAGTCGCACTCCCGGCTCGCCTCGGCGCTGGTGAAGTTGGGCTTCCTCTCGGATGAGGATGTCACCAACTTTCTCTCGCGCCAGTACGGCGTGCCCGCCATCAATCTTTCGTATTTTGAGATCGATCCCGCCGTCGTCAAGCTGATTCCCTTCGAAACCGCGAAACGCTATCAGATTTTGCCGCTCAGCCGGGTCGGCGCTTCGCTCACCATCGCCATGGTCGACCCCACCAACGTCTTTGCCATGGACGATATCAAGTTCATGACGGGCTTTAACATCGAACCGGTCGTGGCCTCGGAAAGCTCCATCATCGAGGGCATCGATAAGGCCTACGGCACTTCCAAAGAAGCTGAGCTCGAGCAGGTCATGCAGTCGATGAACGACGCCGGCGAAGGCACCGACATCGAACTCCAGAACGTAGAGCAGGAACTTGAACTCCGGGAACTGGAGAAAGCGGCCGACGAAGCTCCCATCGTCAAGCTGGTGAACCTGGTGCTCACCGATGCCGTGAAGAAGGGCGCCAGCGATATTCACATGGAGCCGTACGAAAAAGAATTCCGGGTCCGGTTCCGCATTGATGGAGTTCTGCAGGCGATCATGAATCCGCCCCTGAAATTGAAGGACGCCATCACTTCGCGCCTCAAGATCATGGCCAAGCTCGACATCAGCGAAAAGCGGCTGCCGCAAGACGGCCGCATCATGCTGAAGATGCAGATCGGCGGCAAGAAAAAGCAGCTCGATTTCCGCGTCTCCACTCTGCCTACGCTCTGGGGCGAGAAGATCGTGCTCCGGCTGCTGGACAAGGAAAACCTGCGTCTGGATATGACCAAGCTCGGTTTCGAGCAGGAGTCGCTGGTCAAATTCGAGAAGGCCATCCTGAAGCCCTACGGCATGGTGCTGGTCACGGGGCCGACCGGATCGGGCAAGACCAACACGCTCTATTCTTCGATCTCGCGGCTGAACCAGCCCGATACCAACATCATGACCGCCGAAGACCCGGTTGAGTTCCAACTGGGAGGCGTGAACCAGGTGCAGATGAAGGAGCAGATCGGCCTGAATTTTGCGGCGGCCCTGCGCGCCTTTCTGCGCCAGGACCCCAACATCATCCTGGTCGGCGAAATTCGCGATTTTGAAACCGCGGAAATCGCCATCAAGGCCGCACTTACCGGACACCTCGTCCTATCCACGCTGCACACCAATGGCGCGCCGGAAACCATTACGCGTCTCATGAACATGGGCATCGAGCCTTTCCTGGTGGCGACTTCGGTGCATCTGATCTGTGCCCAGCGCCTGATCCGGCGGATCTGCAAGGACTGTGCCGAACCGGTCGAAATGCCTCCGCAGGCCCTGATCGACGAAGGCTACACGCCCGAAGAGGCCAAGACGGTGCAGATCATGAAGGGCAAAGGCTGTGCCACCTGCAACAAGACCGGCTACAAGGGGCGCACCGGTTTGTACGAAGTGATGGAAGTGGACGACGAGATCCGGGAACTGGTTCTGGTCGGCGCGTCGGCGGTTGAACTTAAGAAGAAAGCGATTGAACGCGGCATGATCACCCTGCGTCGCAGCGGGCTGATCAAGGTCGCGGCAGGCTGGACCACACTCGAAGAAGTGGCTCGGGAAACGATCCACTAGAAACGGCACCAGGAAGGAAAAGGAAACTATGGCACTCTCGTTAAGCGATCTGCTCCGCCGCATGCTGGAGATGAATGGAAGCGATCTCCACATCACCACCAATTCTCCGCCCCAAATCCGCGTGCACGGCCATCTGGTGCCGCTCGACCTGCCCCAGTTGACGCCCGCCGAGACCAAGCAATTGGCCTACAGCGTGATGACCGATTCGCAGAAGCACCGTTTCGAAGAAACCCTCGAACTGGACTTCTCCTTCGGTCTGAAGGGCCTCGCTCGCTTCCGCGCCAACGTCTTCAACCAGCGCGGCGCTTCGGCTTGCGTCTTCCGTCTGATTCCGTTTGAGATCAAGTCGTTCCACCAGCTGGGTCTGCCTCCGATCGTCAGCAAGCTGTGCGACAAACCGCGTGGACTGGTGCTGGTGACGGGGCCGACCGGCTCGGGCAAGTCCACGACGCTGGCGGCCATGATCGACAAGATCAATAGCGAGCGCCACGAACACATCCTCACCATCGAGGACCCGATCGAGTTCGTGCACATGAACAAGAACTGCGTGGTCAATCAGCGCGAAGTGCATTCTGACACCAAGGGCTTTACCGACGCGCTGCGCGCCGCGCTTCGTGAAGACCCGGACGTGGTGCTGATCGGCGAAATGCGCGACCTCGAGACCATCGAGTCTGCGCTGCGTATCGCGGAAACCGGCCACCTCACCTTCGGTACGTTGCATACCAATTCCGCATCGTCCACCATCAACCGCATCATCGATGTGTTCCCGTCGCACCAGCAATCGCAGATCCGCGCCCAGCTTTCGCTGGTGCTCGAAGGCATCATGTGTCAAAGTCTGCTGCCCCGCGCCGACAACAAGGGACGCGCCATGTGCATGGAGATCCTGGTGCCCAATGCGGCCGTGCGCAACCTGATTCGCGAAGACAAGATTCACCAGATCTACTCAGCCATGCAGTCCGGCCAGGAGAAGTACGGCATGCAGACGTTCAACCAGTCGCTGGCCACGGCGTATTTCCAGAAGCAGATCACAATGGAAATGGCGCTGATGCGCTCCAGCAATCAGGACGAACTACAGGAAATGATCGCGCGCGGCGCCGGCCTTATGAACCGCGGCACTCCAACTCCGATGGCCAAGGGTGCAGCGCCGGTAAAAAGATGACATCGAGAAATGCCCGGTAGCACACCGAGCCGCAAGACGAGGGAAAAGAGACTAACGAAGAGACAAGCAGGCGCGGGCGGTTGTCAGGATGGGCAGCCCGCGCGTGCGGAACACGGATAAGGAGAAGGTAACCATGCCGGTTTTTACGTTTTCGGGAAAGACCGCTTCGGGCGAGAAAGTTCAGGGAGAGCGCGTAGCCTCCAACAAGGACGGACTGGCCTCGCAACTCCGGAAGGAACGCATCACGCCAGGCCGCATCCGGGAGAAGGGCAAGGAATTCTCCCTGCCCACTTTTGGCAGCGGCAAGGTCAAGGTCAAGGACGTGGCGGTGTTCTTCCGCCAGTTCTCGGTCATGATCGACGCCGGCCTGCCGCTGGTGCAGTGTCTGGAGATTCTCGGCGCCAACCAGGAGAACCCCAGCTTTCAGAAGACGCTGCTCGGTGTCCGGACCACCGTCGAAGGTGGCGCCACGCTGGCCAATGCCATGCGGCAGTATCCGGTCGTCTTCGACGACCTGACGACCAACATGATCGAGGCGGGCGAGACCGGCGGTATTCTCGACCTCATCCTCCAGCGCCTGGCGATCTACGTGGAAAAGGCGGTCAAGCTGCGCGCGGCCGTCAAGTCGGCGTTGATCTACCCGGTGGCCGTCGTCTCCCTCGCTGTGCTGATCGTGGGCGCGCTGCTCAAGTGGGTGGTGCCGATCTTCGCCAACCTCTTTGTCGGATTGGGAGTTGCACTGCCGCTGCCGACCCGCATTGTCGTCGGCCTGAGCAGCTTCGTGGGTCATTTCTGGTGGTTCTTTATCGTGGGTGGCGTGGGCGCCGTCTTCGGTGTCAAGCAGATTCGCAAGCACCCGCGCGGCCGCTATTACTTCGACGCCATGATGCTCAAGATGCCCATCATCGGGATACTGCTGCGCAAGATCGCGGTCGCCCGCTTTACCCGAACCCTGGGCACGCTCATTACCTCGGGCGTTCCCATTCTCGAAGGCCTGGCCATTACCGCCCGCACCTCGGGTAACGCCGTGCTCGAAGAAGCGCTGATGAAGGTGCGCAAGGCGATCGAAGAAGGCCGCACCATCGTCGATCCGCTGCGCGAATGCGGGGTCTTCCCCAACATGGTGACCCAGATGATCGGCGTCGGCGAAGCCACCGGCGCCATGGACTCCATGCTGCAGAAGATCGCAGACTTTTACGAAGATGAAGTCGACTCCGCCACCAAAGACATGCTGGCCATGCTGGAGCCGGTGATCATCGGCTGTCTCGGCGTCACCATCGGCGGCATCGTGATTTCGCTATACATGCCATTGTTCGCCATGATCTCAAAACTGGCGGGATAGAAAAGACAGCCGTCAGCCATCAGCAGTCAGCCGTCAGCTAACTCCGAATATCGGCGGCCGACGACGGCGAATGACCAGCGACGAAAAACTGATGGCTGACAGCTGAAGGCTGACGGCTAAATTCATGCACTCCATCTCCGATGAGCGGAACTGGCTGACCTGGCTGGTGAAGGTTCGCATCCTGATCCTGATGGTCCTGCTCGCCATCGAACTCGCCGTCATCCGCCTCACTCCCAGCCCGCTGCCGATAATGCCCTTTCTCACCGGGATGGTGCTGTGGTTCGTGCTCTCGCTGTTTTTCCTTTTTCTGGTTTCGGTCTGGAACGAACACCGCCTGCAGGCCATTCTGCAGGTGCTCGCCGATCTGGTCATGGTCACGCTGGTCGTCCATCTAACCGGCGGCATCGACAGCTCGCTGAATTTCCTCTACCCCCTGGTCATCGTGGTCGCTTGCATGCTGCTGCCGCGAGCCTGGGGATACTTGAGCGCGGCTCTGGCTTTCATCCTGTTCGGGAGCATCCTCGAACTCGATTATTACCTGGTCATTCCCTCCTATTGCGAGCTCGCATCCCAAGCTGAAGGCGCTGCAGGTAGTCATCTTTGTCAACCTGTTTGCCTACTTCGCCATCGCCTACCTGGCTGGGTTGCTGATGAGCAAGCTACGCCAGGTGGATGTGCAACTGAAGGATGCCAGCGGCGCGCTCGAAAATCTGCAGGCGCTGCATGAAAATATCGTGCAGTCCATGAGCGGCGGTGTGATCACGACCGGGCTCGACGGACGCATCACGCTGGTCAATCGAGCGGCCCAGCAACTGCTCGAGATCTCGGAAGCCGAACTGCGCGGACGCTCCATGGTCGATCTGTTTCAGGATCCGTTGCCCCACTTCGGGGTGGCCCGGGGCGATGCCGAAGTCCGCTACACGACCGTCAACGGCTTCCGCAAGACGTTTCGCGTGCTGGTTTCCGCGCTCAACGTGAGCGCGCGCGGTGACCTGGGCTTTGTCTATTCCTTTGACGACCTCACCGAGATCCGGCGACTGGAGCGCGAGGTGCGCATGCAGGATCGCCTGGCTGCGGTGGGCCGCCTGGCCGCTGCCATCGCTCACGAAATCCGCAATCCCCTGACTTCCATTGCCGGCTCGGTCAGCATGTTGTCGGATGCGCCCACCTTGAATTCCGAGGAGCGGCACCTCCTGCAGATTGTGACCCGCGAGTCCGACCGCCTCAACAACATCATCACCGATTTTCTGGCGTACTCACGGGGCAAGCAGTACCGTTTCGAGCGCGTGAATCTGGTTCCGTTGCTGGAGGACACCCTTACGTTGCTCGAACACCGCCTCATCGCCGAGAACGCCGGCATCAAACTGGAGCGCAGCTTTCAGAAGTCCGAAGCCTGGGTGCTGGCCGATGGCGACAAGCTTAAACAGGTGTTCTGGAACTTCTCGGAAAACGCGGTGCGCGCAATGAAGACGACGGGTAAAGGCGGGAGCCTGACCGTGGCTCTGGCGGAGCGCGGCCCCGACTGGGAGATGAGCTTTGCCGACACCGGTCCGGGCATCAACCCGCAGCAGACGGAAAAGATCTTCGAGCCCTTCCAGTCGAACTTCGAAGGCGGAACCGGGCTGGGCCTGGCGATCGTGTACCAGATCGTGCAGGCGCACGAGGGCAAGGTGTGGGCGCGTTCGGAAGTCGGCAAGGGCACCAGCTTTGTGCTGCGCTTGCGCCGCCTGGAGCGGGGCGCCGCGGGCGGAACTGCCTCCGCATCGGAATCCGCCGCACCGGCGCTGGCCGCCGCGGGAGTGGCCGCAGGAGCAGGAGGAGGCGCGCGTGGGTAACATTCTCGTCTGCGACGACGAGCGCTCGATCTGCGAACTGCTCGATATTGCCCTGCGCCGCGATGGCCACAAGGTGGAAACCGTCACGGGTGGCGATGCGGCCAAGCGCAAGATCGACAGCGCGCTCTTCGACGTGATTGTGACCGACATCAAAATGCCGGGCGTGGACGGGGTCGAAGTCCTGCGCCACGCGCACCAGATCTCGCCCGAATCCGCGGTCATTTTGATGACTGCCGTCGATGACTACCTAGCTGCGGTGCAGGCCGTCAAGGCGGGGGGCGCGACCGATTACATCCGCAAGAGTCCGGGACTGGTGGACGAGGTCAAACTCGCCATCGCCCGCTCGCTCACGAAAGTCTCGCTCAGCCGTCAGAACTTTGCCCTGCGGCGCGACGCGGCCGCGCGCAATTCGCTCGACAACATCGTCGGCGTAAGTCCGGCGCTCGAAAAGCTGAAGCAAACCATCCGCACCGTGGCTACCACCAACAGCACGATTCTGGTCTACGGCGAAAGCGGAACCGGCAAGGAACTGGTTGCCCGCGCAGTCCACACCTGCTCGCCGCGAGCCGGCGAAGCTTTTGTGTCGGTCAACTGCGGCGCGTTCCCGGAGACGCTGCTCGAAAGCGAACTCTTCGGTTACGTCAAAGGCGCCTTCACCGGAGCCAACCAGAACCGGCGCGGACTGTTCGAAGTCGCCGACCAGGGCACGATCTTTCTCGACGAGATCGGCGAGATGACCATGCCCATGCAGGTCAAATTGCTGCGCGTGCTGCAGGAGCGCACGGTGCGTCCGGTCGGCGGCACCAGCGAAATTCCGGTGGATGTGCGCGTCATCGCCGCTACCAATCGCGATCTCGACCGGCAGGTCACCGAGGGCACGTTTCGCGAGGACCTCTACTATCGCCTGAACGTCATTCCCATTCGCGTGCCCGCGTTGCGCGAGCGCCGCGAGGATGTACCACTCCTGGCCAATCACTTCCTGAAAAAATATGCGCCCGGGGCAGGGAAGAGCATCCACGGTGTCCGAGCGGCGGCGCTCGAAGCCCTGACGGGTTACGACTGGCCGGGCAACGTGCGGCAACTTGAGAACACGATCGAACGAGCGGTGGCGCTCGAAGCTACGAGCGAGCTGCACGTCGAGTTGCCGGCGGAGCGTCCGAAAGCTCGCGCCGTGGCGGCGGGCGCGGAAAGCGCAAGCAGTACGACCGTGAGCGTGCCCGTGGGCCCGGTTCTGCCCGAAGGGGTGAACATGGAAAACTACGTGGCGCAGATCGAGCGCTCGCTGCTGCAGTCCGCGCTGGGACAAACGAACGGCGTGCAGGTTCGGGCCGCCGACGTGCTCGGCATCTCCTACCGGTCGTTTCGTCACTTGATGAAGAAGTACG
This sequence comes from uncultured Acidobacteriaceae bacterium, assembly GCA_963779995.1. Classification (GTDB taxonomy): domain Bacteria; phylum Acidobacteriota; class Terriglobia; order Terriglobales; family Acidobacteriaceae; genus Acidiflorens. Next base: position 191,802 of record CAVZZY010000018.1, read on the forward strand.
AGTTGTAGGGCAGCTCTCGGCTGTCAGCTCCCAGCTCCCAGCTCCCAGAGTGTCCCCGGAAGCCGCTTTTTTGCGTTGGGCGATTTTTTTCTTGGGATCAGTGCAGTAGGACTACCGTCTCGGTTGCAAAGTCACCCCGCTGAAAGCCCAGGCGAACCTTCCCGGACTTGTCCGTGAGTTCAGCGGCCAGCTCCATCGGCGTCCTTACTGCTTTGCCATCCACTGACCTGATGAGATCGCCTGGCTTCATGGATGCCATTTCCGCTACGCCTCCGGGCACGACCTCCACAACTTTCGCCCCGTCAAATTCCTGGGGGGCAACCAAGATGCCGAGTGCAGGGATAGACATCCCGCGACCTGGCACACTCACGGCAGCCGGCTGACGGACGGCAACCGTAGAAGGTTGACCAGCGGAAGGAACACGCTTGGACTTAGGCGAGGGCTCGCCATAAGCTCCACGGCCAAATCGAAAAACGACTCCGCCACCGACGCGGAAGGCGTATTGGCTGGGAACGATGCCGGTGTTGTTCAAGTGACGGGTGTATATGTAATCGGCCGGCCCCAAGCGGATTCCGACGCTACGAAAGACCCAATAATCGACGCCACCGCCCGCAGCGAACGCTACAGACGTATCGGAAACGGAAGTCCCGGAGGAGATCTCAGGAAGATCCATCCGGTCTTGCCCAATCAGGCCGTGCGCAAAGCCGGTGAGCTTTCTTGAGCGATTTCCAATATTGTAGCGGGCCCCGCCCATGTAGGAGAAATTGCTGCAGTTCAAAATAGTACCGCCGCAATCGCTAAGCGTGTGGCCGCTGAAGTCTCCCTCAACAGCAAGATGATGCAACAAGGCGACAGAGAAAGACAAGTCCCAGCCGTTTAGAGCCAGGGTCTCAGCGTTAGAAAAGGACGTAATCGAGTTTGCCGGCATGTGGAAGCTGAGGTACGAGTACCCGCCGAATACATCCATTGCCGGAACGTTCTGAGCGGAAGCGATGCCGAGAAGGAAGAGAGCTGCCAGAGCGAAGTGGACAAGTTTTTTCATTTTCGTTACAGCGCCTCCGGGGAATGCAAGAATGCCCACAACCGACCGAATACAGATTGCACGGTCACTCGGGTCTGAACCGGGCCAGCCCCGCCAAGAACGCCCTCCTAGTCGGGGCTTGCCTTCCGTCAGCACTGGCACGAGATTACGGTGAATTGGTGATTATAATTGCCGCGTGGAAAAAAGGAAAATGGGACCAACCGTGCCATGCGCCTCGCGCTCCCACAGCGGAGGAAGTTTGCGAAATTCCCCTCTCCGGCCACGGGAAACAGGCCCTACAGCGGCAGTATGCAGCGTCATGCCGCCTTCACTTCGGCGTATGCGGAATCTACAGCGAAACTCCCGCCGTATTCTTGCTCTGCCTCTATGGCGTTGCGATTGCACGCCGGTAACCCTGCGTTTTCTCTAAAGTCATTCCCCGGTTCAACCGATTAAGTTTGAAGGGCGGCAAATGAGTCCCTGTTGTGAGGTAAATGGCGACGCCCCATCGGGAGAAGATTTTGTGTCAACAGCGGCAGTTTCCAGCTCATCGATTCTTCAGGAGCTCCAAAGCTTTTATCAGAACCGGCAGGCCGACGTTAGGCAACTGGGCAGCGCTCTTCAAAATGGGGATCTGAACGGCGCTCAGCAAGCCTACAACGCCCTGGCCGCGCTCGGGCAAAGCGGTCCCTTTGACAATTCCGAGCCCTTTTCCAAGTCCAGCCGCACCCAGGCTTTCGAGGCTGTCGGCCAGGCTCTGCAATCCGGCGACTTGGCCGGAGCGCAGGCGGCCTTTGCCACGCTAACCGGCACGAACGGTTCGGAAGGGACATCGCAGGCAACTCCGTCCGCGGTCGTAAACCTCAGCAGCGCACAGCCTATCAAGGCGCAGCCTATCGGGGCGCAGCCCATCGAGGCGCAACCCATCGAGGCGCAACCCATCAGCGCCACCACCGCCGGCAGTACGTCCTCGATCTACCAGCAGTTGCAATCCTACCGGCAGGAGCGGAGCGCCGATCTCGCCCAACTGGGACAGGACCTCGAAGCCGGCAACCTGAACGCAGCGCAGCAGGACTTCAGCACCCTGACCGCACTCGGCCAGAGTGGCCCCAATCAGAATGGGCAACCATTTCAGCAAGCCGGTCGCGTCCAGGATTTCCAGGCCATCGGTCAAGCTCTCGAAAGCGGCGATCTTGCGGGAGCTCAGTCGGCCTTCGCAACTCTTGAGGGAACTTTCGGCGAGCAAAGCCCGCAGGCTCAGTCGGCCATCGCAGCCTACAACTCTAATTCCGGTGGTGCGGAGGTCGTCATCAACCTGGGAGGCGCGTCCAGCACGTCCAGCACGAGCGCATCGAGTGGATCAAGCGCGCCGGAAGTTGTCGTGAACGTCGGCGAGGGAGGCAGTTCTTCATCCGGTGCATCGGGCGTTCCCGAGGTCGTCATCAACCTGGGAGGCGCGTCCAGCACGTCCAGCACGAGCGCATCGAGTGGATCAAGCGCGCCGGAAGTTGTCGTGAACGTCGGCGAGGGAGGCAGTTCTTCATCCGGTGCATCGGGCGTTCCCGAGGTCGTCATCAACCTGGGAGGCGCGTCCAGCGCGTCCAGCACGAGCGCATCAAGCACGCCGGAAGTTGTCGTGAACGTTGGCGAAGGAGGCAGTCCTTCGTCGGCTTCTCCCGAAGAGGTCGCGATCAATCTGGGCAGCGGCAGTTCAGGAGCGCAGGTCTCTATTGACGCAACTCAGGGACAGAACAGCAACCCCGCTGACCAACTCACCATCAACCTCAACCAACAAAGCAACTACGAGCTTATTCTGAACGTGCTCAACTCCACCGCGGCCAGCCTGACCGAGAGCAGCTCCAGCAATGCGCTGAGTGTGAGCGCATAGTTCAGCGGGGATAGTTCTGCTGGCGTAGACTCATGTGGCACGCCGCGCGCGGGGCCGCAGACCGAAGCCGCAGACCAGCCGCAGACCATGGCCGAGGACCATGGGGGCGTTTCGGAAGTGTCTCCACCCGAAACGCCCCTGCAATCTTGCCGGTGACCATTTTGCCCCACGCCAAAGCCGCGCCGCGCGCCTTGTTTCACCAGCCCCAACGTTAGAACGTGATGCGCACTCCGAACTCTATCTGCCGGGGGGCCCCGGTCGCGTACGTGCCCGAACCAGGCAGAACCCGGTCCAGCCGCGCAGTGCAGAAGGCGGTTGTGTTCCCGCAGTATCCCCCTGAACTGGCGTTATTCAATGAACTGCCTGGCGCGCCGTCCATCACGCCGCTAAGCTGGTACCCCGGGCCTCCGAAGTTGGCCCAGTTGAAAACGTTGAAAACGGAAACGTTCGGCTCCAGCTTCACCCGCTCCGCAACCTGGAACGGCCTGCTCAAATGCAGATCCATCGTCTTCAACCAAGTCGCTGTTGCCGCATGCGAGGGCAGCCCTTGAATCAGAGGCGCATACGCGCCCAGCGCAAGCAGTTGCGGCGTGCTGAAAAGACCGGCAGTTGCCAGCGCCTGACCCGCCGGAGTCAACTTCCCTGCATAAGTTTGGTTGTAACGCGAGATTACCTGGGCCAAATTGCCGTTCGAGTATTTTCCCGTGCTTCCAATATTCGTGTTCGGCAAAAGATCGCCCACGGTACCGTCGCCGGTAAGGTCGCTGCGGAAGATTTCCCCCGCCACTCCGCCCCCGTCCTGCTGCGGAACATAAGCGCTTAGCGGAAGCGGCGACGCCAGCTGCGTGACCATCGAAAGGCGCAGGCCGTACTGCAAATCCCACGCGGGAGTGAGGTTAAACTGGTGCGTGCGGTCCAATCCCGAATCTCCCCAATATCCACGGTGCGGACTGTTGTAATTTTCCGCCACGTTCATCAGCGAATAATCTCCTCCGCTGCCGTTCGGCTCTGCCAGGTTGCTGCGATAGCGGGAGAGCGTGTAGGAAATCGCCATCTCCAACCGCCGCACGCGCTTCACCGGGCTGTCTCCGCTGACCCCGCGGTACGCCAGCTGTATAGCCTGTATACCGCGACCGCCCGCTCGGAAAGTACATGACGTTCGAGCCCACCGCCGGGTTGATCCCGCCGAAGGAGGCCTGATTTTTGCCTAAGACCGAGCAGGGAAAAGGTCCGCAGAACGCATTCGATGAATCCAAACCCTGGCGCGCGAAATCGGTGATGCTCGCTCCCGTCACTGCATTCAAGTAGCAAGTCACGGCGGCTTGCGAACTGCTGCCCGCGAACGCCGCCTGTGGGCACGCCGCCGCCGCCGGGTTGGCGGCCAGCGTCGCATTGATCGCATTCAGTTCCGCCTGATAGGTATTGAGTAAGGGGTTCAGACTGTGCCCGTCCGTCATGTAGCCTGCGTCGCCCACGCGATTGGTGTCAATGCCCAGCGGAAACTGGGTGCCCATCTCGCGCACATAGTCGACGGAGAACATGCCGTGTTCCCCGATCTGATGCTGAATTCCAGCGCTGAGATGGATAACCCGGGGCGTCCTGAAGCCGGGCGCCAGCATGCCGCCAAAATTCGCTACGCTGTTGGCCAGCGAGTACACGTTCGGCCCGCCCGTCACCGTCGACTGCGCCGCCATAAACTGCTTCTGCAGATCCTGGATTGCTTTAGAAACTACAACGGGCCCCTGGGTTCCCGTCACGGTAGTGCCTATAGGCTGCCCGCAGATCTGAGTGGCGATATCGAGCCCATCACTCGCACTCACAACCCCCTGTGACGGATCCGACGCCGCATTCGGAAATAGCACCGATCCCGCCGGACACAGGGTTAGGCTGCGGTTGTATTGCCCGTTCGACAAGCGGTTGATGCGATCCTGATACGTATTCTGCAGCAGAAAATTGTCGTAGAACAATCCCGCCGCTCGCCCGCACCACCGTCTGCCCATTGTGTCCCGGGTCCCACGCCAAACCGAGTTGCGGAGAAAAATTGGTGTTCGGCTGGTTCACGCTCTGGCCGAGAAACTGGTGCAGACCCGGTGTGACAGGGTACGCAATCAGACCGAATTGATCGAGAATCAGACCAGTCGTGCACGGCGGGGTCTGTACGATCTCGGTGTTGATCGCCGAACATGGGACCGCCGGCAAGTCGCTGTCCGTGCGCCCGGTGTCCCGCACATAATTCACGCCAAAGCTGATGTTCAGGTTGGGAAACAGGTTGAAGGTGTCGCCCAAGTACCCCTCGAGGCGCGTGTCGAAGTGACCGCCCATCGACCGGTTGAACGCCGAGTTCTCGCTGAAATTTCCGAGGCCATTGAAAATCGTGACCGTGCCCACCGGATAGTTCAGCGGATTGTCGGCAGCTCCGCGCGTATCGCCCGGGAAAATCGGCGGCAAGCTCGGGTCGCTATTGATGGCACTGATCACGTCCATTCCGTTCGAAGTGGTCACCGAAGGCCCGTAATTGCCCGGCGCGTAAAAATCTCCCTGCACAATGCGATGAATCGCTCCCCCAAACCGTATCGTGTGCACGTTATAGATCGTGCTGCTGTCGTAGCGGCCGAAAAGGTCGCGTTGAATCGTCTGCCGCGGACCCGCCACGCTCGGCCCCAGAGCATACGATCCAATCTGCAGGTGGAAAGGCGCCGGCGCCGAGTCGCTCAGGTCCGGATTGATCGCGTTCACCATCTTCTGATAGCCGAAGCGCGCGCTGTTCACGAACCTTCCCCGGTTCCAATCGAGCCCAACTACTGCAGCCGGAACGTTCAACTGATTGCGAAAATTCGACTGACTCTCCGGTGGCCCGATTTGGTTCGCGTTGTCGTAGCTGAACCTGGCAAACCACTTCATGTTGTCGCTGAGGTTGTAATCGAGCCGCGCCGTCAGCATGTTCTCGCGAAAATAAGCGTCTCGCAGGCTGATCTGGTTAGGGGCTGGGAATCCGAACACGGTCGGCAAACCCCCATCTTGCTTGGTGCGCTCCCCGCCGATGAATAGAAATGCCTTGTCCTTGATTACCGCACCGCCGGCGCCAAATCCATACTGCTGGCGGCTGTAGTCACTGCCTGGCGGAAACCCCGCCAGGCCAAGAATCTTGTCTTCGAGACCTCCAAACAGATTGCCATGCCATTCATCTCCACCTGAGCGCGTTGAAACCCGCACCGCACCGGCGGCGTTCAGCGACTGAAACACCTCGGGCATGACCCGCGAGACGATCACGTCCCGAACCGCCTCCGACGGCAGGTTCATCGTGGCCGCGCCCTTGGTCTCATCCATCACCTCGACTTCATCCATGTCGTAGTGCGTGGTTCGTCCCAGTTGGCTGTTGATCGAAAGCGATTGGAACCCACTCTTGCCCGGATCGAGAATCCCTCCATCCACCGCCTGCACGCCCGGCTCGAGCCCTCCCGCATGCAGATAGTTGTGCCCGTCAATCGGGAGCCGGTTGCTGGCATCGCCATCGAACTTGCTCTCCAGCCGCACGGGCCCCGGATTGATCCATTCCAGCTTGAAGTCCGCAGTGACCGCAGTTCCTAGCACGACGTTCACAGTGCTCTGGGCCGGTGCCATGTTCCGGCCTTCCACCCGCACCACATAAGGGCCCGGCGGCAATACCTCGGAAACATACTTCCCGTCGTTGCCGGTGCGAGTCACTCCCCTGGTCTCGGTGGCCTGCGAGCCATACAAAACCCGCGCACCTTCCACGGGGTTGCCGGAGTCATCCCGCACCGTACCTTTAATGGTGGCGGCTGTCGGGTTTTCTCCGGGTCATTTCCTGCGCCCCCAATGAAACCGCGAGCACAACCACAATGAAGGGCAACAGGCGAACTGGCAGAGAACGGCGAAGCTGCAATCCAGACCAATCAAACAAAGTGACTCTCCCGGGGGCAGAACCTCAAGTAGAACCTGGAAGCGATTCCGCGTCTAAGGATCCTGGTTTTCCAGTGCAATGATTTTCTACTGAAATCGAATAGAACAGTTTACTAGATGCGCCCACTTCCACCGAGCGATGTATAGGTTTTTCTGGGGAAGCTCCCAAAACCGAGTTCGAGCCTGTCCCGGCTGCCCGGCAGAACACAATAATCAAGGAGCACAAAAAAAGGGAGCCGGAAATCCGGCTCCCTAAAGAATCGTTTGCGACGCGCCTAGAAGGAGAACTTTATCGACATAAACAGGTTTCGGCTGAGCTGGCGGTACAGGGGCTGACCGTAAAGGCTGTTGATGGTCATTGCACCAGTGGTGCCAGTGGTTCCCCCCGAGGCGTTGAGCAGCGCCGGGATGCTGTACCCCGACATCGCCGCCTTATAGAACGCGGGACCGTTGGTCAGATTGCACGGCCCACCGCAGTTTACCGAAGGCGGCGCGAAGAATTGGTCGTAGGTCCAGTCCGAGTCAATACTCTGCCAATACGCCGTCGTCGAATGCTGATTAAGCGCGTTGGGCACAGTCATTTGGAAGGTCACAGCCTTGTTCTCACTGATCTTGTAGGCTTGTTCAGTGAAAGGTCGCTCTGTATGAACCAGGGTGTGCGCCGGTAGTAGGGAGTGCCCACGGTGATGGCTCCGCTTACTGGGTTCTGCGAGAGAGGCAGGAACTGGCCCCGGGGCAGGATGTAGGTCGGGAATGCACCGCCTTCCGCGTTGGCCACACCATAGGCGCCGAGGTCAGGAGCAAATGAGAGTCCCTCGTCCACGTAGCTGCTTACGGGCGATCCCTGGTAGAGGTACTGGAAGATACCAAAGTTCGTGGAGAACTTGCGCAGCCACGGTATCGTGTAGTAGGCGTAGCCCTTGAAGACGTTCGGCCGGTCGGTCGGCAGCAGCCCGTTGTTGGGTTGTCCTTGAGAGTCGAAATAGAAAAAGGGCTCGTCGAATGCGCGGCTATTATTGGGGGCGTTGCGGCCGCCACCGCCGTCAGAAATATCCGTGTTGGTCAAGCCAGTGTAGTTGCCGCGGAATTTGCTGTAGGTGTAAGAGAACATCCCAGCCCAGCGATTGCTGGTTGATTTGTTCAGGCGGAGTTCCACCCCATCGTAGCTACGAGCTGCCACTGGCAGGTGGGGCGGGCAGCCCCCAATGAGGGTCTGGCACCCGCTCGGTTGCCCGTACAGGAACTTGTAGAAACCGTCGAAGGTCGAGTCCGTTCCCTTCCCGGGATTGACAATCACAAACGTTTCGCTAGCAAGTGCTGAACTATACAAAGCCGCGTCTTCGATCGCCTGGTCGAGACGCCGGCGGTCCCAGCGGGCTTCGAAGGCCAGGCTCTTGGTGAGCTGATGGTCGATGCCAAAAACCAACTCGTGCTGTTCGTAGGGTTTCAGGTTCGGGGCGACTCCCTCTTCCGTAAGGGTGCAAGTCGAACAGGTGGTCGGGAAGGTGCGGAAGTTCGCGTTTTCTATAAAGGTCAAGCCCGCAGGGGTTCCCGAGGGGAAGTTCGCGGGCGTCGTAGCACCCGCGCCAGGGCCTCCGCAGTATCGGTTACTGCCATTGAACGCCGGAACGATGGAACTCAGATCGTCTGTGCCCAAGGCGTAGTAGCAGTTGTTCCAGTACTGGCCGCCAAACGAACTGATGGCCAGATTCAGCTTCATAATGTCGAAGAACCTGCCGTAGCTGCCGAACAGCTTCCATTTGCCGTCCCGGAAGGGATCCCAGGCAGCGCCAAGGCGGGGGGCGATTTTGTCACCCCAACCAAATTTAATGGGCTGGCCTATGCCGCCCGTGGGCTGATCCTCGGCAGGCAGGAATTCGTGTTCAACACGAAGCCCAACATTGACCGTGATACCGCGACCAAGGGTCCAGGCGTCCTGGGCAAAGAAGGCATGGTTCATGCTCGTTGCGTTGCCATTGGAGCCGTAGTCCATCAGGTAGACGTAACCGTATTGTCCGGCACAGCCGCCGTATATTCCGCCAGGATCAGCTATAGCGCAATTTGCTGCCCAGTTCCCACCGTAATCGGGTACGTAATTTCCCGCGCCAACCACCACCGAAACGTTCGGCTCATTATAGTGTTGTAGAACGGCGTTAGAGAGCCGCATGAGCTGGTAGCCGAACTTGAAGTTATGTGTGCCGCCCAATCCGCTTTTGAACCAGGCAAAGTCCGCATCGATCTGGTTGCGATGGGTTACGTCGTAAGTTGTGTTGTTAACATTGTTGGGGGCGCTAAAAAAGCCCTGCCCCTGGGACACTGGGGAGGTGGGCGGAATCGGGTTGCCGAGGTTATCGTTCACGCCTACGCCGTTCGTAATGAACGCATCAAACGCACCGGTGGTCGGCATGCCGAAGTCGTGGTAGTTCTGGAAGTTGTACCCCCAGCGGAAGGTTGCAATCAAGCGTGGCGTGAGGGTGTAATCGAGCCCGACGTTAGTCGTTACGTTGGGTGCAGCGAACCCCAAGTTGTGGCCGTATACCGCTACCGGAGTCGTGGCAGTGGTGTTGAGTTGTCCGTTGACGTCGTCCGGGGAGGGCAAAAACTCGCCGCTCTGCCTCTGGTATTGGTAGAGCCAGGAACCGAACACGCGAATCTTCTGGGTCAGGGCCGCATCAAGCCGAGCGTTCGTGTAATAGGTCTGCTGGTTGCTGCTGAACGGCGTCGGACCGACCACGGTTGGAAACGGGCTAGGTACCGTTGGAGCGTAATTCCAATTCACAACGCGTTCGTCATCTTTGAACTCGGGATTGAACGACGCGAAAAACCAGAGCTTATCCTTCTTGATCGGACCGCCGAACGTGAACCCGGGGAAATAAGTCCCGAGCGTGTCCCGCCTGGGCTGGTAACTCTGATAAGTAGGGTCTGGGAGATAAGCGCCACCAGAGGGATTAACGGTCGGGGGGCCAAAAGGGATCGTACCTGGGCCAGGCGTTTGGCGAACCATCCCACCCGCCCCTCTCAAACTGGGAAAACAATGATCCGTGGTAGCTGTTGCCACCTTTCTGCATGACCACGTTGACCACGCCACCGAGCGCCCCGCCGTATTCGGCTTCAACGCCCGAACTCTTCACCTGCATTTCCTGGATGAAAGCAAAGGGCACATTGGTATGGGAGAAGCCACCGATGGCGTCCGCCGTCTCCTGCCCTTCCACCAGGTAAGCGTTCTCGGAATCGGCGCCGCCACCAATCGAGAAACCAAAAGCCTGTCCATTGGTACCGCTGCCAGCAGATTGCCCGCCGGTTCCGCTGCCGCCAGCAGCGTTAGGTCCTACCATCCCACCGGCCAGCGGTTCGTTGCGGGCCCCGGGAGCAAACTGAATCACGGACTGGAAGGAATAGCCGTGCGGAATGTCCTGTATCACGTCCTCAGTGACGTTGGTAACGGTTCGCGTCGTCGTGACGTCAATCTCGGGTGCCTGGCCGCTTACTTCCACGACCTCACTCGATGCGCCAACCTCAAGCGTAAGATCTACCGAGGGAAGATGGCCGACCTCGATGGTCAGGCCTTCGCGCTTTACTGCCTTAAAACCCTTTGCCTTCACGGTAAGCAAATACGTGCCCGGCGGCAGGTTGGCAAAACGGTAGTAGCCGGCACCGTCGGTGTCCGTTTCTTTCTTGCCGACCAGCGTCGAACCCGTCAACTCGACATGCGCACCTGAAACCACCGCACTCGTCGGGTCTCTCACGATACCCTGTAAGCCGCCCGTAGTTTCCTGGGCGAACGTAACCGCCACCAGCAGCGCCAGCACGAACACAAGGGTAAAAATCCGAAACAGCACGCGAACCTGAGCCATAATCTCTCCTCTAGGGTACAGAATTCACTGTAATTAACAGCAATTCACAATCCAAGACAGCTTCATTTGACAACAGTTCTCTATTGTATTGTAAACAAGATACTTACTTAGAAGACGAAGGCTCGGCTTGAGGCTCTAAGCGGGCGAATATATGGTTTTCGGTAGGGGGGCAATTCAGAATTATGTATCTGCGAGGGCGCCTGCCTAAAACGTCCCCTTCCGCGTGTAGTATCCGGCGCGATAGTGCGGCTGATAAGGACCGCCCGCCGGCGGGTTCGCCAGGTCCACCCGCAATTGGCGGAAATCCGAATTCGAATAGTGCTGCGACGGATAATAGGCCAGCAGATACTGCGTCCGCAGTTCGTCGCTGATCTGGCGGAACGCGTCGTCGAGTTGCGGCAGCGAGGTGGCGTAATAATACTTCCCGCCGGTGTCCGTTGAAATCTGAATCAGCGCGTGCTCGCCGCCGGTATCCCGTCCTGCATCCGCTTCGATGGGCACGATGATGATGCTATAAATAATCGCCTCCGCCTCCTGGGCCGCGCGCAGCGCTTCTTTGTAATCCACCTGGCTCATCGTGTCTCCGCCGTCGGTGATCACCACCAGCACTTTTCTTCCCTGGCGGCGGCTGAGCGCCCGCGAGCCCAGAAAAATCGCGTCGTAAAGCGCCGTCGCCGAGCCATTGCGCACACGGTCGATTCCGGCGTCGATCTTTTTCAAATCGGATGTGAACGGCACCAACTCGCTCACTTCCTCGGCGAACTTGTACAAGGACAGTCCGTCCTGCGGCCGTACAATCGCATGTACAAACTTGCGCGCCGAGATCAGCTCGAGCGGCAGATCTTTTCTGGTGCTCAGGCTCGTATCCACGGCCAGCACAATCGACAGCGGCAGCGCCGATTCCCGGCCGAAGATCGCGATCTTCTGCTCTTTGCCATCTTCCTTCAGTACAAAATTTTCTTTCTGCAGGTTGGCCACCGGAGCCCCCCGCGCATCCGTCACCGTCACGAACACGTTGACCAGCTTCACGTCGACCTTGAAGGTGGTTTCGGGCTCCTGCGCCAGCAATTCCGGGGTGGCATAAATGATCGAGAGGAGGACGAACGAGAGGAGGACGAACGAGAGGAGGACGAAAAAGACCTGTCGGATGCGCTGCATTTGAGAGTCAATCATTTGGATGCAAGCTGCTTTTCCGCTGTGTCTCCCGGCCGTCGATTTTCTTCGGAAACGGCTCACCGGCAGCCCACACCGCTCCATCTTCAAAGTATTCTTTTTTCCAGATCGGCACCGTCTTCTTGAGCGTGTCAATGATCCACCGGCAGGCGTCAAAAGCCGCGTCCCGATGCGCCGCGGCCACCACGATCAGCACGCTCGTCTCGCCAATCTCCAGCCGCCCCAGCCGGTGGACGATCGACGCGGCTCGCACCCCAAAACGCGCCCGCGCCTCTGCCGCCAGAGATTCCATCTGCTGCAGCGCCATCGCCTCATAGGCTTCATAGTCGAGATACAGCGTGCGCCGCCCGCGCGTGTTGTCCCGCACCACGCCGTCGAAAATCACCGCCGCGCCATCCTCCGGCCGCTGCAGCCGCCCAACCACAGCCTGCGTATCAATGCGCTCGCGGACAATCCGGACTTCGCCCGGCACTTCGCCGTCTTCCGCCGAGCCGCCGCTCACCGGTGGCAGCAGCCCCACTTCATCGCCCTCTCGCAGCACCCGGTCCGCTCCCGAATATTCCTGATTCACCGAAATCGCCAGCGATGGCGCCATCGCTTCAAACTGCGGAACCTCTCGCGCATAATAGAAGAGCACTTCCCGCGCACGCGCTCCTTCCGGCAGATCAACCGTCTCGGCCGATCGTCCTACCACGTCCTTTAATACTCCAAAAAAAAGCACGCCGATCTTCATTAGACCTTCCCGTAGACACGCGGCTTGCCCTCCTGCCCTGAGCGAAGTCGAAGGGTTCCTGCCGCATGGGGACCCCGGCTCTTCACCAGCAAGCTTGGATCGACATAACAATCACGCGCCCGCGCCACTAGTGTAGCGCGCCGCATCCGAAAGGACCTGTCCTTCCGTACAGCCTCCCGCGCCCAATCCTCGCCTCCCCAATTACCTCCGTAATCGTGCATTAAGTCACGTTCCCGCTTAGTCTTGGTTGCGACGACTCCAGTACCCGAAGGAGGCTGTTATCGTTAATGCCGCCCAAACCGATGCCGGTCGCAGTGCGTCCGCTCGGTCTTTCCTCCACAGCCTTAATATTTTGATCAAGTACACACGGCTCTACGGAGTGACCCATAAACGCACCGAGGGCCAGTTCGAGACCGCCTGGAGCGAACTCCAGCAGGCGCTGCCCAAAAGCGGTGATACTGGTTTTCTGCTCGGCGTCTCCGACAACAAACTTCTTCTCGATGGTATCCCGCTCGAAGCCGGACAGGCCGAGCGCAGTTTCGCACAGTTGCTGACCGCCGCGGGACTCTCCAGCATCCTGTTCTCGAACAAGGTCACGCTCGAGGACTTCACCCGGCTGGTCCGTGCTTTTGCCCTGGGCGGCTCCAAAGCACAGGACTTCGCCAAGCAGCTCAAGGAAACTCTCGGCGATAACAAGGATTCCTCCATCCGTATCAACGAAGTCAAGTTCGTGGCCGCTGATCCTGTAACCGGCGAGTATTCCATGGCGGCGCAACTCGCCGTCCAAGCCCTCGGCCCCGAGGCCAAGCAGTGGCTCAATGACCCTCAGAAACTTCTGCAGCTGATCGCTGCCGCCCAGGGAGCGAGCGCTGGCGGTGGCGGTGTGCCCGGCGGCGCGCCCCTAGGCAGCGTCCCAACCATCCCTATTCCCGGTTTTACCGGCGCCGGTGGATCGGGTTCCGGCGGAGCATGGGCTGGCGGTGTCGTTCCCTTGCAGGAAGAGGAAGTCATCCAGACGATTCGCCTGCTCACTCATTTTGGCCAGGCGATGCAGGATCCGAACGGTTCTCAGGAAAATCTCGCGGCCGAACTGGGCAAGGTACCGGAAGGCGCCAAAGTGAATCTCGCCCAGTTACTTGAAGGTCTAGCTGCGCAGGCTTCTCAGAACGTCACCAACGAGGGCAATGACACACCGCTTCTGATGAAGGCGGCCGAAAGCATGGCCATCAAATTCGCTCTCGACCGCTATCAGCGGGGGGACGTCAAGGTCAATGCCGTCCACGACATGATGGACCACATGAGCCGGCAGATGGATACGCTCCGTCAGATTCTGCGCGTGCAGGAAGATAAGATGTCCAAGGCCGGCATTCTGGTTGAGTCCCACGCCGACATTCTCGACCGGATGTTCTGGGCCGAGATTCCGGAAGCTGGCAAGAAAAGCGTTCTGCTCTCCAACGAAGCCGCGTGCGTGCCGCCCCGCAACATTCGCCAGTTCGTCGAAATCCTTTTTGATCGTGACGACAACGAGATCGCCGCTAAAATTCTTTCCAACTACTGCACTGGCCTCGACGCCAAGGATGCCGAACCCCGCCGCAAGACCGCCATCGGACTGGCTCAACTCGCCGACCTCTATGCCAGCGCGCCGGACGAAGTCATGCCCACTGCCCTCGCCCAGATCGGCGAGAAACTGGGCAAGGAAAGCGATCCCGAGATCCAGAGCCTGCTGAGCGCCGCCTTCGCGCGTTTCGGGCAGGAGGCCTGCACCTGCAAGAAATACAAAGCCGTCGCCGAACTCTGCAGCTCGTTCGAGAGCATCGCCCAGCAACGCCCCACCCTGGTGCAGGATCTCCGCTCCCGCGTCGGCATCGAAAATCGCCTGCCCGAGATGATCGAGGAAGCCATCAACGCCGATCAGGTGCCAGAGGATTTAGTCAACGTTCTGCAGCAGCTTCCCAGAAGTTCCGTCGAACACCTCGCCGACCGCTTCTTCCGCGCCCAAAAACGCGTCGAATGCGATCGCATTGTCGAACTCGTCGGCGAACTCGGACAACCCGGCCTCGACGATCTGCGCGACATTCTGCGCACCGGCCAGCCTCGCCAGGCTGCCTCTACCGTCGGCCTGTTGAGCCGCCTCGCGGTGAGCACGCTGCTGGAGTTGCTGCCCTCCCGCATGGGCGAGTTCAACCGCTTCTATCAGGACGTCATCGTTCGCCAGATCGCCTTCGGCGCCGCGCCCGACCGCGGACGCACCCTGCTCGAACTGCTCGAACTGCTCGATTCCCACATTTTGCCCGAGGCCATTGACGAGATCGGCATGAGCCAGGACCGCAGCGCCAGTTCCAGCCTGATCGCGCTCGCCGCCGCCGGCGAAGCTCAGAATCGTCCCCCGTTCGTGCAACTGAAAGCCATCGAATCGCTCGGCCGTTTGCGCGAGAACGAGGCCGTCCCGGTTCTGCGCTCCATCGTTGACGACAAGAAATTTTTCGGTTACAGCCAGCACCGCGAATTGAGAATCGCCGCCATTCAGGCGCTCTCCAAGATTGATCCCCGCTACGGCACCCAGGCTCTTGCCGAAAGCGGCCTCGAATCCGGCGAACTCGCCATCGCTCCGCTCGATTCCGGTCCGGGATGTCCCTGGGTCCGCCAGCGCCGCTACGAACGCATCGTCCTGCCGCGCGCTCTCTCCGCCACTCTTTCCAGTTCCTGGGGAAAGTCGAACATCGTCATGCGTGAGATGAGTCTCGGCGGTGGCATGGGCACGCGCAGTGACAATCTCCGCGTCGGCTCCGAAGCCCACGTCGAAATTTCTCTGGGCGTGAAAAAAATCCGCGGCGAGGTTCTCCTGCGCCGCGCCCGCGTCAATGAAATCGGTTTCGAGTTCGTCAGCATGGACCTCGACAGCCGCTATCGCCTCCGCCGCATACTGGTCGAGGCCTTGCAAAGAGTCCCTGAGAATCGCTCCGCCGACTGGGACGGCGCACGAAAGGTTTAGAGGAGCAATCAGCTTTCAGGAAGTACCGATTCCGCCCCAAAGAAAAAGCCCCTGCTCACGCAGGGGCTTTTTTTTCGCGAATCAAGCGGAGCTCACTCATTGCGAACTTCGCGAGGAGTGGGTTCCGGTAAACCTTAGAGCGCCTTACACGACTTTCACGAAAATAATCACCAGCGCGAACAACACCAGCGACTCAATAAAAGCCAGACCCAGAATCAGCGCCACCTGAATGCCGGCGCGGGCGGCGGGATTGCGCCCGAGCGCTTCGCAAGCCGACGACGCGGCACGCCCCTGGCCCTGCGCCGCCAACCCCGAAGCAATGGCGATGGCAAAACCAGAAGTGATTGCCACCCAGTTGGTTGAACCAGCCCCGCCAGCGCCCGTCTGCGCGAACGCCGGGACAGCCAGCACTGAGAACATCATCATCACGAACAACAACATCACGATTTTCCGCATTTTGCTTCTCCTTATATGAATTGCTCCCAGTGGGTGGTTGACGCCGTGCTCGAGTGAGCCGGCGCCCTCACTCTGAAGGGCAGGTGTCAAGTACAAGGTCTCAGGTCTCAGGAAAACCTAGCCGTTGAATTTTCCTGAGACCTGACACCCAAGACCTGAGACCTTCTTTTAGTGCTCATGTGCCACCGCCTCTCCCAGATAAACGCAAGGGAGCAGCACAAAAATATAGGTCTGAATAAGCGACACGCCGACGTGCAGACCCTCAAACACAATCGGAAGGCCCAGCGGCACCAGCGAGAAAAAAACCAGGGTCACCATCTCGCCCGCGAACATGTTGGCGAAAAGACGGACGGTAAGTGACAGAATGCGGGCCGCATGACTGAACACCTCGATGGGGAACACCAGGATCGGCAGGAATAACCGGACAGCCAGCGGCATGCCCTCTTGCGGCCCTATAAAGTGCTTCAAATATCCGATGGCGCCGTTCGCTCTTAGTCCGTGATAATGGTAGTAGACCCAGGTCAACAGCGCGCATCCCAGCGGCACGATCGGCACCGCCGTCGGCGATTCCAGTCCCGGCACCAATCCAAGCAGATTGCAACTCAAGATGAACAGCCCCAGCGCGGTCAGATACGGGACATATTTTTCCGGATGATTCGAGATCGTCTCGCTGGCCATGTTATTGACGAGCCCGTCGATAAACTCCATCGTGTGCTGCAGTGCGCCCGGCCGCTCCACCGAAAGCCGCACGCGCACGGCAATAAAAAATAGCGTGAGCAGCAGCACCACCAGCAGTTCCATCGCGAAGCTGTTCGAGATCGGAGTCGCCGGATGCTTGGGATGAATATGCAGCGCTTGTAGAAACGCCAAGACGGCGGGGCCAAATAGACGATTTAGAAGTGCGGTAAAAGTCAGTTGTTCCATTTTCAGACTTTGGAGTTGCTATCCCTATGCTTTGCTCGGGATGACAAACATTAACTATCATGCCCGCCGTAAAGCGGCGTATCCTTCCCACACCGCCTCGACCATCAGGGCTGCCACCGGCACGCACAGGCCCCACAGAAAGCCGCGAAACGCCAGGGAAGAACTCTTGAATATAGCATAGGCAACGGCCCCCACCAACCCGTAGCGCACTACGAAGCGCAGGATGATCCGGCCGCCTTTCTCCCGGCTGTTCCGGTTGACGATGCGATCGGCGAGGCCTTCGACGCCGCGCGTCAGCGAGCGGAAATTGACGTAGGAAACCGCCGCTCCGAAGGCAAACCCAATCGACCCGGCCCAACCGTAAAACCAGAACGCCGGCCCCAGCAGCAGAACGCTCACCACCAGCATGTTCCGCAGCACGCGGGGAATGATGCGCACATGACTTATGCTTTCATGGAGACGCTCCGCTGGCGGAGCGTCCGCGGGCCGGTCGAGATGCTCTTCATCCTTATCACTCATCTTTTTTGAAAGCGCCGAAGGCCATACGGATCATCTGCCAAAATCCAACCACCGCCCCGAACAACAGCCCGACCAGATAGAGCCACTTAGTATGCAGCCAGTAATCGGCCAGTTTGCCCAGAAAGAACCCCAGCAAGATCGCCGCCGGGATAATAAATCCCATCTCGGAATAGCGAGCGAGCGAGACGATCGGATCTTTTTTCTCCGGGGGATTGGAACGCTCAGGCATGCGAGGGAATTCTACCCCAGCTCTTGGCTGTTGGCTCTTAGCGTGAATCCATCATAGAAAAGCGGACGCTTTGGCTGGGACCTGAGACCTTGGACCTGCTACCTGTTCTACTTGATCAACGCCGCCACATGCGGCGACTGCGCAATATTCAGCGACCAATTGACGCCGCGGATAAACGGCTCCGGATAAACTCCAATCACGATCGTCGCCAGCGCGGTCACGCCGACCGCGCAACGCATTCCGAGGCTGACGGGCAGTCGTCCGGTCTCCATCGGCGCGCGCATCAGCATGGAATTCGCAATCTTCAGATAGTAATAAAGTCCGAACAGCGAGTAGAGCACGCCGAGCGAGGCCAGTGCATAGTGTCCGCTTTCGATCAGGCTCAGGAAGATGTAGTACTTCCCCAGGAACCCGGCGGCGGGCGGAATGCCGGCGAGTGACAGCAGGAACAGCAGCATGAGCACGGCTTCAACCGGAGCTCGCTGGTAGAGCCCGGCCATGTCGTCGAGTTCGTCGCCAATCACGTTGCGCTGCCGCAACGACGTGATCACCGCGAACGCACCCAGATTCATGAACGTATAGACGAGCAGGTAGATCAGGATTCCCTTGAAGCCGTCGTTAAAGCCCGGACTGCCGATCTGCGACGTGCCCATGGCCACAAACGCCAGCAGCATGTAGCCAACGTGCGCAATCGAGGAGTAGGCGAGCAGCCGTTTTGTGTTGGTCTGCGTGAGCGCAGCGAAGTTGGCGCCGGTCATGGTGGCGATGGAGACGATGACAATCACCGGCGTGTAAATCGAGCGCAGCGGCCACAACCCAAACACCAGAATGCGCAGCAGCAGCGCCCACGCCGCCGCTTTCACTGCCACCGACATGAAACCGGTGATGCTGGTGGGCGCGCCTTCGTAAGCGTCCGGCGCCCACTGATGAAATGGAACGGCGGCGATCTTGAACAGCAATCCCACCATGGTCGTCAGCAGCGCGATCACCACCACCGGATTGTGCGGATTCTGCGCGGAGACCGCGCGCGTAAATCGCCGCCAGGTTGGTGCCGCCGGAAAGCCCGTACCACAGCGAGAGGCCGTAGGCAAAAATGCCCGACGAAAACGCGCCGAGCAGCAGATACTTCAAGGCCGCTTCGTTGGAGCGCCGGTCGCGACGCAAAAAACCAACCAGCACATAAGTGGAAATCGCCATCAGTTCGAGCCCGATGAAGAGCAGCACGATGTCGATTCCCGCCGCCATGCACATCATGCCCACGACGGAAAGCAGCAGCAGCGCGTAATACTCGCCGTGGTGTTCATCTTCTACGTCGAGATAGTGCACCGACATCAGGATCGAGATAGCCGCTCCGGCTAGAAACAGATACCAGAAATAGATGGCGAAGCGATCGACCAGCAACGAGTTATAGAACCCGAACAAACCTCTTGGCGGCAGCATCGACTGAATTTGCCAGGTGCACAAAGCCGCAAACAGCACGCCCACAAAGGCGCCCACGGCGTTGACCCATTTCCATCCCCGCGGAATCATCAGGTCAATCAACAGAATGCCGAGCGCAAAAATGGTAAGTTCCACCATCGGCAACATCAACCGGTAATCAGTTGGTGAGAGGCCTCGCACTTAGTTGCTCGCTTTCGCTGCGACGGCAACGGGCGCCGGCGGAGCTGGCGCCGGCGCAACCTGCGCACTCACCGGCGCGTTGGCGTTGGTGTAGGAGTTGTTATGAATCGTCTGCACAATCTGGTTGACCGGTTGTTCAAGGATCTGGAAAAACGGCTTGGGATAAAGCCCGATCCACAACGCCATGATGATCAGCGGCACAAAAGTGAGGATTTCGCGCGGCGTCAGATCGTGCAGCTTTTCATTCTTGGGATTCGTCACCGTACCGAAGAAGACTCGCTGATAGAGCCAGAGCAAATAAGCCGCCGCCAGTACCACGCCCGGCGCCGCCCACGCTGCCCATCTCCAGTTCGCGGTGAACGCGCCCTGCAGGATCGTGAACTCGCCGACGAATCCATTCAGCAACGGCAATCCCATCGACGAGAGGAACATAATCATGGTGATGGTCGCGTAGAGCGGCATCACGTTCGAGATGCCGCCATACTCCACGATCTCGCGGGTGTGCCGCCGCTCATAGAGAATGCCGACGATCAAGAAGAGTGCGCCGGTCGAAATGCCATGGTTGATCTGCTGCAGCACCGAGCCGGTCACGCCCGCCGAATTCAGCACAAAGATTCCCAGCGTGCAGAAACCCAGGTGGCTGACGGACGAGTACGCCACCAGTTTCTTCATGTCCTTTTGCATGAGCGAAACCAGCGCGCCATAGATGATGCCAACCAGCGAGAGGAAGATTACCCAACCTTGCACCTTGGGATGCGACACGACTGCGGGAAAGAATGGCAGCGAGAAGCGGACGAATCCGTACGTTCCCATCTTCAGCAGAACGCCTGCCAGAATCACGGAGCCGGCCGTGGGCGCTTCGACGTGCGCATCCGGCAGCCAAGTGTGGAAGGGAAACATCGGAACCTTGATGGCGAACCCGATAAAGAAGGCGACGAAAAGCCAGATGGCGGTCTGGAACGGAATCATCGGCGCGGTCTTATAAAGCTCGGGAATGCTGAAGGTGAAGATGCCAGTAACCGCGTGGTGATGGAAGTAGAGGAACAGGATGCCAAGCAACATCAGCACGGAGCCCAGCAGCGTGTAGAGGAAGAACTTGATGGCCGCATAAAGTTTGCGCGGGCCGCCCCAGATGCCGATCAGCAGATACATCGGCACCAGCATCGCCTCCCAGAAAACGAAGAAGAGGAAAAAATCGAGCGCCATGAAGACGCCGAGCATACCCGTCTGCAACACCAGGAACCAAACGTAATATTCCTTCACGCGGATCTCGATGGCGGTCCACGAAGAGAGAATCGAGATCCAGCCGAGCAGCGTGGTCAGCATGATCAGCAGAAACGAGATGCCGTCAATGCCGAGGTTGTAACCCGCGCCAATCGAGGGGATCCAGTTGTTCGGCGTGCCCTCGAGGAACTTGAAGCCGGGCAAGAAGCGCTGCGCCCAGAACATGGGCACCAGCGGCAGCGAAATCAGGAAACCGGCGAGAGCGAAGATGTTCGCAGTCCAGCGGATCGCGTCTTTGTTCTCCTTTGGGACGAACAGGAGAACGAACGCGCCCACGAGCGGCGTGAAGAGGATGATCGAAAGTATGTGATTCTGCATAAGAACTCTTAGCTATTAGCTCTTGGCCTTTGGCTTCCAGCTAACAGCCAGGAGCCAATAGCTAAGAGCCGGCGCTTCACTTCCACACGTAATACAGGCCAAATCCAAGCAGTCCCGCGACCATGACCAGCGCGTACCACTGCACCAATCCCCATTCGAACAGGCGCGTCGGATAAGAAATCATTCGCGCAAGAATGGCCGGACCGTTCACGCCCACGCCGTCGATGATCCACTTATCCCACCAGGTCGAAAGCGTGGCCACAGCGCGCGTCACCCAGCCAACATCGTTGACGGCTCCGTCGATGATCTTGGCATCGAACCACGACGAGGCTTCGCCCGCGCCCATAACGCCCAGCCGGATGTCGCCAATCTTGCGGCGTCCGGTGAAAAGGTAGTCATAGCCCTCGTCGACAAACCACTTGTTATAGAGCACCGTGTAGAGCGCAGGAGCTTTCGCGGCAATGGGTTCGACGTAGTCTTTGCCGGCGTTCTTATAGGAGCGGCGCGCCATTCCCCAACCAACACCTGCCGCCGCCAGCGATAAGAACATCAGCGCATACTCGGTCTTATCCGTGTGCTCGGCTTCTTTCTCGCCCGCCGCTAACTGCGCCGATTTCCCTTCTTCTTGGAAAACGGCTGCTTCGCGCGCAAAAACCGGCTCCAGAAATTTCTCGAAGCGGTCCGAACCGCCCAGGCTTTGCGGCCAGCCCAGCCATCCCGCGCCAACCGAGCAGATGGCGAGGATTACCAGCGGCACGGTCATCGACTTCGGCGACTCATGCACGTGATGCTCGACCTCGTGGCTCATCCGCGACGGGCTGTAGAACGTCAGATACATCAGCCGGAACATGTAGAACGCCGTCATCAGCGCCGTGCCGTAACCGATAAACCACAGAATGTGATAGGCGTCGCTTTCCTTGGTACTACGTCTGCCACAGGATCTCGTCCTTGGAGAAGAAACCGGCGAATGGAAAGATACCCGCGATTGCAAGCGTGGCGATTAACATCGTCCAATACGTAGTCGGGATGCGCCTTCGCAGGTCGCCCATGTTGCGCATGTCCTGCTCGCCGCTCATGGCATGAATCACCGAGCCCGAGCCAAGGAAGAGCAGCGCCTTGAAAAACGCGTGCGTAAACACATGGAAAACGCCCGCGGCAAAAGCGCCCACGCCCAGCGCCAGGAACATGTATCCCAGTTGCGAGACAGTGGAGTAGGCAAGCACGCGCTTGATGTCGTTCTGCACCAGTCCAATGGACGCGGCAAACACGGCGGTGAGTGCGCCAATGATGGCCACGGTTTTCATCGCCGTCGGCGCCAGCACGAACACGGCATTCGAACGGGCCACCATATACACGCCCGCCGTCACCATGGTTGCAGCGTGGATCAGGGCCGAAACCGGCGTGGGGCCTTCCATGGCATCGGGCAGCCACACATAAAGAGGAATCTGCGCCGACTTGCCGCAGGCTCCGACGAACAGCAGCAGGGCGGCGGCCGTGAGCACGGGATCGCCGATTGCGAAATGCCCACTCCGCGCCAGCGCGTTGATGTCGGTGAAGCGAAACGACCCCAGATACCAGACCAGCGTGAGCGCGCCAAGAATGAATCCGGCATCGCCGATGCGGTTCACGATGAACGCCTTGTTGGCAGCGGTCGAAGCAGAGTTACGATGAAAGTAAAAACCGATCAGCAGATACGAGCACAAGCCCACGCCTTCCCATCCTACAAACAAAAGCATGTAGTTATTCGCCAGGATGAGCGTAAGCATCGAAAACATGAACAGGTTCATGTATCCGAAGAAGCGGTAGTAGCCGCCTTCGTGCGCCATGTATCCGGTGGAGTAAATGTGGATCAGCATGCCCACGCCGGTCACGAAAAGCAGCCAGATAGAAGAGAGCGGATCCAGCAGGAACCCGGCGTCAACGTTGAAGGAGGCAAGCGAGCCGTCGCGCTTAACGAAGTTCAGATGCCCATCGCCGCTGCCCAGCCAGGTATAAACAATTTTCTGGAACGGCTGGTGGAAATGCTCTGGCGTCGCGGCCCATTGCGTATACTGCCAAACTGCGCAGCAGCCAAACAGAAACGCCAGCACGACCACGCCAACGCAGACCGCGTTAACCGTGGCCTTCTGCAGTCGCCGCCCGAAAAAGAACATCACCGCGGCCCCGAAGGCCGGCAAGAGCGGGATGAGCCAGATGTGGTCTAGAAAGAACATGTCGTTAGTCGTCGGTTCGCTATTCGCTATTCGTCGTTCGCTGTAAGCTCTCGGCCTTTCGCTCGAGCCACCTGCAAACAGCGAACAGCGGCCTTGCTACCATTTCAACAAATCAATCTCATCCACATTGATCGTCTCTTTATTCCTGAAGAAGGCGATCAAAATGCCGAGGCCGGCGGCGGCTTCGGCGGCGGCGTCTACTACGATAAAGATCGCGAACAACTGCCCATGCAGGTTTCCCCACATGCGCGAGAACGCCACCAGGTTCAGGTTCACCGCGTTCAGGATCAGTTCGATCGACATCAGCACAATCACCACGTTGCGGCGTGTAAGCACACCGATCACACCCAGCACGAACAGTGCCGCCGCGACGACGAGATAGTGGAGCGTAGTGATCTCGGCCATAGCTATGCTTCTAGCTGCTGGCTACTTAGCTAGTAGCTAGGAGCCAGTAGCCGATGTCAAATCTTTTTCTTCGTCATAATTACCGCCCCCAGTATCGCCACCAGCAACAGCAGCGAGGCGATCTCGAAGGCGAACGTATATTGACCCATCCTGCCGGCTTCTCCGTAGAGCAGCGCGGCGATCTGCTGCGTGTTCGACGACTCGGGCAGCGTCATTCCGCGATCCGGAAACAACGCCTTGCCCTTTATGAACACGGACACAAACAGCGCCAGCAACGCGCACGCCGCCGCCAATCCCACCGGCCAGATGCGATTGAACCGCCGGTCTTTGGACGCGCGTTCGACGTTCACCAGCATGATCACGAACAGAAACAGCACCATGATTCCGCCCGCGTAAACGATGATCTGCACGCCGGCAACGAACGGGGCATACAACATCAAGTAGAGGCCCGCCACCGAAAGCAGGGTCACGATCAGCGCGAGCGCGGAATGCACCGCGTTCCGCCGCGTGATGACCGCCACGCCACTGGCGATGGCCAGTCCCGCCAGCACATAAAAGAACCACGGCGTCGCGACCGGGGCCATGCCTGCATTGACAGCGGAGTTCAGCGCAGGGTTCATGAAACGATCACCCCCACGATGGCGGTCAACATCAGCACGCCGAGCGAGATCGGCAACATCACTTTCCATCCGATCCTCATCAACTGGTCGAAGCGGTAACGCGGCCACGTCGCGCGATACCAGATAAACAGATAAATAAAGACGGCGACTTTGAGCACAAACCAATATACGTAGTCGATGCCTTCGCGGAATCTGGCCGCCAGGCTCGTGTCCGCCGGAACGGCCAGCGACCGCGATCACCAGCAGCAGCAGCGCGACGAAGCCGAGCACCGCCGCAAATACCGCGAGGCCGATGCGCTGGATCCTGAAGAAGGAATGCGACGGCATACGCGCCGCGCCAATAAAAGCAATCGCCGCCAGACCAACGAACGTGAGGCCGGGAACAGAGCGAGAAGATAAACTCCCACGCCGGGCTGCTGCAGCAAGTTCGGGAACGGACGCATCCATCCGCCGAGCCACAGCGTGACCGCAATCGAAGAGACAGCAATCATGGCCGCATATTCGGCGAGCATGAACAGCGACCAGCGCAGCCCGCTGTATTCAGTGTGATATCCGGCGGTCAGTTCCGATTCCGCTTCGGCCAGGTCAAAGGGCGTGCGGTTGGTTTCGGCGACCATGGCGATGGCGAAAATCGCAAACGCGATGAAGCCGAGCGGGAAGAATTTAAAGATGAACCAGATGCCCTGCTGCTGCTGCGCCCGGACGATCCCGATCATGCTCAGCGTGCCCGTGCCGCTTGCGTTCATGCTGGTCATCAGAATCGCGGAGACGACGGCCAGTCCCATGGCGACTTCATAAGACACCATCTGCGCGCTCGACCGCAGCGCGCCGATCAGCGGATAGTGCGAGTTCGAAGCCCATCCCGCGACCACAATGCCGAGCACGCCGAGCGACGAGACACCGAGCATAAACAGGATGCCGATGTTCATGTCGCTCACCGCCTGCGAAGGGCCGAACGGAATCACGGTATAAACCGTGAACGACGCCAGCAGGCCGATCAGGGGCGCGACCCAGAAGACGAACTGGTCGGCTTCGGCGGGGATGATGTCTTCTTTGAGAATCAGCTTGAGCGCGTCGGCGAACGGCTGCAGCAATCCGTGCGGGCCCATGCGCATGGGGCCGAGGCGAATCTGGAAGTGCGCCAGCGCCTTGCGCTCGATCCAGTTCATGAGCCACATCACGGTCAGCGCCACTCCCGCGAAAATGATGAACACATAAATCAGCGCCCAGAACTGGTTCCCCGCTTCGCCGGGCGTCACCTTGCTGCCGAGATACGAGGTGATGAAATTGGGCATCAGCGGTCCACCTCGCCGAGCACGATGTCAAACGTGCCGATGACGGCAACCACGTCGGCTACCAGCACGCCGCGCACCATAAGGTCGAGCGCCTGCAGATTGACGAACGAGGGCGGACGCACGCGCAAGCGGTAGGGCTGCGTCGAGCCGTCGCTGACGATGAAGTATCCGAGTTCGCCCTTCGGCGCTTCGATCGAATGATAGATTTCGCCCACTGGCGGCTTGATCACCTTGGGCACTTTGCCCATGATGGGGCCTTCCGGGAATGCCGTTGACCGCTTGCTCGACGATGCGCATCGACTGGCGCATCTCCTGCATGCGGACCAGGTACCGGTCGTAGGTGTCGCCGTTGGTGCCGACCGGGATTTCGAAATCGAATTTGGAGTAGTTGGCGTAGGGCTGGGCTTTGCGCAGTCCCACTTCACGCCGCTGGCGCGCAGCACCGGCCCGGTTACGCCGAGAGCAATACAATCGGGGCCGGAGATTACGCCGACATTCTTGGTGCGCTCCAGCCAGATGCGGTTGGTGGTCAGCAGCGCTTCGTATTCGTCGATCTTCGGCGCGAAGAAGGTCAGGAAATTCTTTACGTCCTTTTCGAAGCCGGCGTAAGTCTCATACTGGCAGCCGCCGATGCGGAAGGCATGCGTGGTCAGGCGCGCGCCGCAGTACCTTTCGAAAATCTTCAGGATCTCCTCCCGGTCGCGGAAGGTGTAGAACAGCGGCGTCATGGCTCCGATATCGAGCGCGTGCGTGCCCAGCCAAAGCTGGTGGCTGGCAATGCGATTCAGTTCGGTCAGGATCACGCGAATGTATTGCGCGCGCGGCGGCGCTTCCACGTTCATCAATTTCTCGACCGCTTCGCAGTAGCCCAGCCCATTCGACACGGCGGCGCAATAGTCCATCCGTCGACGTAGGGATTGAACATCGCGTAGGTGCGGTTCTCGGCGATTTTTTCCACGCCGCGGTGCAGGTATCCGATGACGCACTCTGTGCCGAGAACTTTTTCGCCGTCGAGCTTCAGGATGACGCGCAGCACGCCGTGCGTCGCCGGATGCTGCGGTCCCATGTTGATGATGAGTTCGTTCGAATCGAGATAGGGCTTGTCGGGAGTTTCGAGATCGAGGTTGGAAAGCGAGTGGGTCGAGAGATCTTTCGTGCTGTCGTTCGTGCGATCGCTCATTGTCCGCTCTCGATTCCCAGGTTGATCTGCACCCATTCCTGGTCTTGCTGCAGAATGCCGTAATCTTTGCGCAGCGGGTAGCCTTTCCAGCCGTCGGGCAGAAGGATGCGCTTCAGATCGGGATGTCCGTCGAACTTGATTCCGAACATGTCATAGACTTCGCGCTCCAGCCAGTTGGCGGTCGGCCAAATGGGGACGCTCGACGGGAGGGAAGCGCCGTCGGCGATTTGCGTTTTCACGCGCACCCGCTCGTTGCGCGGGAAAGAATAGAGGATCCATACGACGTCGAATGGTTTTTCGCGCTTCGGATAATGCACGGCGGTGATATCGACGCAGTAGTCGAACTGCTCCTCGTCGCGCAGCAGGCGCAGAATGTCGGGGATCAGCGAGCGGTCAACCGCAAGGTAGTTCTGTCCCAGATAAGTCAGCGGGTCGAGGCCCGAGCCATACTGGCTGCGGTATTTTTCAACCATCGGCGAGGTCCAAGGCATCGGGACTGGACCAGCGGGCTTGGCGGGGGCGGCAGGCTTGGCGGCGGGAGCGGCGGGCTTGGCGGGAGCAGCAGGCGTCGCGGGCGCTGCCGCTACGGGCTTTTCCGCCGTCGGCTTCTTCTCACCTTCCGGCGGCGGTGGTGGAGCTGGCGTTTTGACTTCCTCGGCCATTCTGGGGTCTATCGTTACAAAAGCCGCTCTGTTAGGAAACTTTCACTTTTAACATCTGGTCGCATCACCGTCAGTGACCGCCGTCACAATGCCCAGCATCACTCCAGAGACGGGGCGAGCCCTGTCTCTGCAGGCAGGCGCTGCTAGCGCCGGGCCGCCTGCAAGCCTTCGACCAAATCGCGGATGCGCACCGCGTCGGCCTTGCGATGGCCGTGACTGGCGATCGGATCCGTGCCCCCGGTCGACTCAATCAGAATGTCCGACCAAAAGATACCCGTCGAGATCTTCACCGACGCGACCTGGGAAATCGAAATGCTTTCCTCGTTACTGCCGAACAAACGCCTCTTGACGCGGCTCACGCGCAGCGGGTTGACCACGATGCGCGTTGGAAACCATCGGTTTCCCTTAGTCCAGCGGCTCGCGGTGAAGGTCTCATCCGAAGCAGCCAAATTGGGGCTCGCTGAACTTGGAGCTGCCGGACTTGGAGCCGAGGCACTCATACCCATTCGAGCGCGCCCTTCTTCCATATCCATACGTAGCCCACGATCAGGATGCCGAGAAAGACCAGCATCTCGATCAGCCCGAAAACACCGAGCGCCCTGAACTTCACCGCCCAGGGAAACAGGAAGATTGTTTCCACGTCGAAGACCACAAATAGAATGGCGATGATGTAAAAGCGAATGGTGTACCGTCCGCGCGCGTTGTCATACGGATCAATGCCACATTCATAAGGCATCAACTTCACGCGGTTGGGACTTTGCGTGCGGACGACCCAGGCTACTATTAGCGTCGCGGGCATCAGGATGCCGACGACGGCGAGGAACAGAAAGATGGGAACGTAGTTTTGTGGCATGAGCCCTCGAAGCAGTCGTGATAAAAGCAAAACCGAATACTAACGCCGAAGTGGCCCGGCTTCAAGGACAAGTGAACACTGGCGTGTGACATCGCGCACGCCGAACGCGCAAAGGAAGGCCCGCATTGAGTCCTAAAACTTCGGAATCAGGAAACCTGTGTGTTGGCAGTGCTCTTGGAAAGTTTCCCCGAATTGCTGCGACAGCATGGATTCTTCTTTCCTTGCCTTGATCCAATAGCCCAGGATGATCAAGCCAACTCCGGCGACGCACCGCCAGCGGTCAATCGCGAGCGCTCCGCCGATTGCGGCCAGATCGATTCCAGAATAGATGGGATGCCGGAAATACGCGTAGGGCCCCGTGCGGATGAGCTTGTGGTCCTCTTTGAGAGTAACCCTCGCGCTCCAATACTGTCCTAAATGCCAGCGGGCCCACAGGGCGATTCCTATGCCGATCCAGGTGAGGGCGACGCCCGCGACGGCGAGAGCGTAGGTCTGAGGAAAAATGCGACGATCGAGAACGCCGATTCCCGCCGCATCGCTGAAGAGCAGGACAAAGCCAATAATCTCCAGAAACAGGACGCCGTAACGCGAGGCGAAGGATTCCTGACTGACAGTGCGGCGCGTTTTCAGGGCGCTTACGGCCCAGTAGACGACGAAGACGATCCAAGGACCTTCGATGAGAGAACGCCAAATCATGCTTCGATCAACGTCGAATCAGCGGGCACGTGCGAGTTGCTGCCTAACGTGTCACGGTGAACTCGGCAGAAATTATACTCGGCAAATACTACGAGCCCGTGAACATACAAACAGCCCGGCGCCTGCCGAGCTGCGCTCGGCTGCGGGCCAGGGGCGGCCGTTCCTATGTGGGCCTGGCTACGGCGGTTTTTCGATAACGCCACGCGATTAACACCAGCCCGGAACCTAGCAGCACCAGGGTCGAAGGCTCGGGAATCACTGGCTTCTTGTGTTTGTGGCAGCGTGCTTCAGTGTATATTTCGCCGGCGGAGCAAACTCCGGATGGAATCGGCACACTGACCGGCACGTACGGGAAGAAGAATCCAGCGGCGAGCTTGGGGGCAAGTGGTGCGCCGGCGGGCAAGTCGGACGCGCCGAACATGGGCCGGGTGGGGAAAGACGGTGCGGATTCGATCGCCGCGACGGGCTGGTCCGTGACATCTTCGGCCGGCTCTTCGTCGGAAACTTCCGGCTTGGCCGTATCGGAAATCTGGTTGCCGCAACGCGCCCGCGCCGTGATCTTGCCGTCGGTCAGCAGCAGTTCACCGAGATGCAGGCGAATTCTTCTGCGCGTCCAGAAAACTGTGTCCCGAATGCGATAGGAAAGATAAACTTCGCGGGCTTCGGTGGCGCGCACCAGACGGGCGTGGCTGTAATCGAAGTGGGCGTAATGCCGGCGAACTACATAATCGCGCAACGCCGCATAACGGAGATCGTTGGGATCCTTCACGCCTCCGGGTACCACCGAGTAAGGATAGACACTCGGGACCCGCGCCAGAGGCTTGGCGGCCTTGGCGGAGCGCGCCGCCATCAAAGCGAGAATGTTGTGGACGTTCCCCCGCATCCAAAAGGAGGCGGGCAAAGCCTGGGAAGCATGCCAGGAGGGCAACGAAAAATAGCGCGCCGCATTCTGCCAGCACGCGCCAGCGAGCACAGTCCCTACAACGACGGCGACCAGGATGCGCTGCATGCGCAGACGACGCCGATACCAGCTTCGCCTTCGTCGCACGCCTTTTCCAATCGCCGCGTCGTTCAAAACCGCACTCCTACCCCCCCACTGGGCCAATGGGCAGAGGGAGACCCAACCTTATAGAGCATTTGGTCATCCAAAACCGCACGACGAAACCGGCTCGGATGCTGGGTCTTAGCCATCAAGACAACACATCTTAGCAGAGTTGTGCAAGGACTTTCATTCAAAGTGAAACCAGGAGCGACGGCGCCTCCCAATTTGAAAAAATACCCTGGGCAGTTTATGGAGCCAGGCCACTTCCCGCTCCGGCAGCGGCTTTTCGGCCACTAGTAGCGGCCGGGGCGGTCCAGGTTGCGGAAATTGATGCCGAAATAATTGTAGAACGGAATTGCCGCGCGCATCGTTTTCCTCAGCGACGTTCACGACAACCGGAAGCGCGGCACAGGCAAGGCAGGATCGCCGCCGCGTTGGCGGCAATCCTGCCATTGGGCTCGTTGTCTGCTATGTCGCACGCATCGGCGCGCCTTGTCCGACGATGATCTTTCCGATTCCTGCGACTCCGTTCCGAGAGAACGGGTAATCGGCGGCCGGAACATTCGGTTCGACGGTGCTGGTATGTTTCAGCCCCGCCGTAATGGTAAAAGAATTTACATCGAGGGGAAACACCCCGTTTACAGCTGATACCGCAATGGCGATGTTGCCGCCGCCGCTGGGGGCGTTCCAGTCAATGGTATCGTGTGACGCCGCCGGACCGATGCTGGTGACCGTCGCTGCGTTGACGCTGAAGGTGGCCACTTCTGTTCTTGGGCTGGGTAACGGATTCGCTGCCATTTGAATCTCCTCTGATCTGACGTTAGATGAAGCCCGTAACCTGGATCACCCGTAATTTGGATCGTCCATAATTTGAATCAATGGGTTCGGCCCTGTACTAAAGCTAGGAAGCGTGGATCGTCCTTGAGTGAGTCAAAGAGGGGCGTCTCAAGTACAGTTGCCACGGAAACTCCTGCGTCGAGCGACTTTTTCAGCCACTCCAGCGCCATATCGCTTTCCCCTAAGTCCTGGTAAACCGTCGCCGCATTGAATAGGAGATCCTTGTCGCCTTGGCCCCAGCGCAGCGATTGGTCCAGGAATGCCAAGGCGTGTTTCCGGTCCCCGAGCATGGCGTAGAAATCGGCGACGTCGCCGTCCACTTCGGCATCTTTCGGGTTCACTTCGAGTTGCTTGCTGGCAAGACCGATCGCCTTCTCATAGGCCGCTTTTGCCGCAGCCTGATCGCCGCTGTAGTGGTAAGCGTCTGCCAAACTGCCCCACACCGCATACTGGCTCTCGTTCAGCCTCACTGCTTCCAGATAAGCACCGATCGCATCCGGGAAGCGCCGCAAGCGGAGATAGGCGGTGCCCAGATTGTTGTACGCGTCAGAAGTCGGGCGAATCGCGATCGATTGCCGCAGCGGTTGGATGGCCTCGGCGTATTTGGCCTGGTAAAGATACGCCGCCCCGAGATTGCTGTAACCCCGGTAGCTGTCGGGCGCCACGGCGATGCCACGGGAAAACATATCGATCGCCTTTTCCGCCTGTTGCTGCTGCAAATAGAAAGCTCCCAGACTTAGGTAGCCCCCGGCATGTTGCGGCCGGAGTTGGATGACTTGCTGGAAGGTCTTTTCCGCTTCGTCCAGCCGGTTCAAATGCTCTTCGGCAATCGCCAGCCCAGTGTATGCCCGATCATTCGTGGGGTCCAGTTGCACCGCCTTTTGAAACTCGCCCGCGGCCAACTCGTGCTGCCCTGTGCCATTTGCAACCACGCCAACACAAATGTGCCCTTCGGCGCCGGCGTTGCCCGATTCCACCGCCTTCGCGCACGCTTCCCTCGCCAACGCGACCGCCCGCTTATCCTTAGTGGAATCGTATTTCCACCAATAAGCCATGCCGAGTTCCGCCCGGGCGGCTCCGTCGTTAGGGTCCAGTTTCAGCGCCTCTCCCAGGAGCGTGATCGCGCTGTTGGCGTTCTCCGGCTTGAAGGGAACGTCCAGATAGCCGCGCGCCTGCAGGTAGTAGTTGTAGGCCTCGGGAAGATTGGTGCCGTGCTCCACCAGTTCACGGCGCTCTTCGGGGCGAAGTGTGACTCCCAGAGCGGCGGCCGCGCCGTCGGCAACCTCGTCTTCTATCTTGAAAGGATCGCTGAGGGGGGCGTCGAAGCTTTTCGCCGCCAGCACGCGCCCGGTCTTGGCGTCCAACAAGGTGGACGTGACCCTCAGCAGATCTCCGGAGCGCTGCAGATCGACGCGCAGGCCGAGATTGACGCCGAATTCCTGGCGCGCCTGGTCCAGTGTAGTTACGTGCTTGCTGCGCATCTCGCTGGCTGGGACCACCTGCACCGCGTGGTTCTCGCCGAGTTGAGTCAACTTGGCCGCCAGCGTGGCCACCAGCCCATTCGCGAGCGCGGCAAACTGTAGATCTCCTTCCGGCACCTCCAGCGGAAGAATCGCCAGACTTACGTTTTGAGGCAGAGCCGCACGACTGGAGTTCAATGGCAGATTGGAGGCGTGGCGGAATCGAGCCCCAAACCCAAAGAGAAAGAGGAAGAGGAGCACAACGAGCAGGGATATCGCCCCCGCAGCGACAAGTGTCTTCCACCCGCGAGACAGATTCCAAAGCTTCTGGCGACTGCGTATCGGCCTCGATGGGAGCCCGCCGAATACTGGTTTATCTCCGCGCTGCACCGCCTCCAGATCCGCCAGCAGGTCGTGCGCGGTTGGATAACGGAAAGCTGGGTCCTTGACCAGCATGTGCTCGACGATTCCCGCCAGCGGAGCGGGCACGCTGCGGTTGATCTCGTGCAGCGAAGGTGGTTCCAGGTGCAACACACGGCCGACGGTCCCGGCAAAGCTGTCGGTCAGGAAGGGATGCTGCCCACCCAGCATCTCGTAGAAAACCAGGCCCAGAGAAAAAAGATCCGCCCGTCCGTCGTAGACTTTTTGCTGCAAGACCTCCGGAGCCATGTAACCCGGCGTCCCGCTGGTCGAGAACGTCATGCTCGCCAGACTCCGTGTCGCTTCCTTGGGATCGGCGCCGGCGAACCGCTTGGCTACACCGAAGTCGAGAATCTTCACGCGCTGCCCGCCGGCCAACATGATGTTCTCCGGCTTGATATCGCCATGCACGATGCGCTGATCGTGCGCCGCGGCCAAACCTTTGGTGCACTGCATCCCGATCGCCACAAATTCCGCCATGCTGATCGGTGCCCGCATCCGTTCCCGCAGCGTCTGCCCCTCGATATACTCCATGACGAGAAGAATCTCTCCCTTCTCTTCGATCACGTCGTGGATGGCAGCGATGTTGGGGTGATTGAGGGCGGAAGCGCGCTGGGCTTCCTTCAGAAATCGTTCGTGGTCACGCTCATCAAACTGGAGCCGCGGCGCCATCCGCTTGATGGCAACGACCCGCTTCAGGATGGTGTCCTGAGCCCGATAGACGTGCCCCATGCCACCGGCTCCGATTCGGTCTTGCAGCAGGAATCGGCCCACCCGGCAGCCTGCCAGGTCGTTAACCACGGGAGGAGTTTTGAGTCTGTCGCCAGGATCCGGCATGAACGGAAAAGCTCCCAGAGCTGCCGCCCAATTCTAACGCAGTGGAACAAGGTGTGAAGGTCTGCCCACCCACGCCGATATATACGATGGAATTGCGCGCACTCGGCAGACATTGCGCAATACCTGGCGCCCTGCCGTGCTCCCCTGCTGGCCCCTTAAGTTCCCTGCCTTCACTGCCGATGAAACTAGTAACAGGCGCAGCCAAAAGTGTCTTCTAACCTTCTCGATAATCCGAAGCTGTTCCGGCACTTGGTCGAGGACTTGCCGGTGGGAATTTATATCGTGGACCGGGAACGTCGGATCCGTTTTTGGAACCGGGGTGCGGAATCCATCACCGGGCATCTGTCGCACGACGTAGTAGGACATCTTCCGGAAGATGTGTTGCAGGCCTGCGACCGGCGGGGCAACCGCTTGAGTGGGGAGCAACGTCCAGTGACCATGACGCTCGCCCAGCGAACGCCGCAGCAATGCACCGCTTTCTACTTGCACAAGAATGGACACCGGGTCGCGGTGCGGATCCGTACGCGGCCGATAATGGAACACGGGGACGCGATTGGGGGTGTGACGGTTCTATTCGAAGAAGCGTATGTGAGCCGCGAGGAAGCGTCCGGGCCGCCGATGTGCGGATGCCGGGATGCAGCGACGGGGATTCCTTCGCGCCGTCTAACGCGCGCGGTGCTCAATGAATGCATGGCGGGCATGGAGGAATCGCATATCGGCTTCGGGTTGCTCCGGATACGGG
Source organism: uncultured Acidobacteriaceae bacterium (assembly GCA_963779995.1). Lineage (GTDB taxonomy): Bacteria > Acidobacteriota > Terriglobia > Terriglobales > Acidobacteriaceae > Acidiflorens. The sequence goes on from CAVZZY010000018.1 coordinate 225,996, forward strand.
TGCTGGGGCTGGAGCAGTTTCGCGCCAAACACGGTCCGCAGTCGGTCGAGCCTTTTCTGCGCACCGCGGCGCATACCTTGCGCAACAGCCTGGATGCGGAAAACTTTCTGGGATGCTGGGAAGAGAACGAGTTTCTGGCCGTGCTGACCTCGGCGAGTCCAATGATGGTGGCAATGACGGCGGACGTTTTACGGAACCTGCTGAGTCATTCAGAAGTTTTATGGTGGGGCGACCGTTTCCTGGTTGAGGCGGAGGTCGCCTATACGGTGGCTACCGCGGGCAAAGACCTGGAATCGCTTCTGCGAGAAATGAAACCTTCGCATTCGAGCAAGACGGCGAAGGCAGCGGCGGGCGCGCCAACAATTCTGGACCAATGCGAGGATGATGTTCCATGTTTTCGATCATTGGGATCGTGGTTGTTTTCGGCTGCATCGTGGCGGGCTACCTGATGGAGCACGGCAACATCAAGGTGCTGCTGCAGCCGGCGGAACTGATCATCATCGGCGGGGCGGCGTTGGGCACGTTGTTGATCTCCAATCCAATACACATTCTGAAGCAGATGATGAGCGGGCTCATGGGGGCATTTGGGTCCTCGAAGTACGGCACCCAGCGTTACATCGATTCCTTGAAAATGATTTATGAACTGTTGCAAAAGGCGCGCAAGGGAGGCCTGGTGGCACTCGAAAATGATATCGAGGACCCGGACAAGAGCCCGCTCTTCTCGAAATACGAAGACTTCGCGAAGAATCACCATGCTGTGGCTTTCGTCTGCGACACGATGCGGATGGCGGTGAGCGGGGGGTGGAAGTATTCGATTTGGATCAGATGCTGGAAGCGGACATGGAGGTCCACCATCAGGAGGCGAGCGCACCGGTGTCCGCGTTGACCACCATGGCGGACTCGCTGCCCGGGCTGGGGATTGTGGCGGCGGTGCTCGGGGTAGTCATCACGATGGGCGCGCTCGGCGGACCTCCGGAAGAAATTGGACGCAAGGTAGCGGCGGCGTTGGTGGGAACTTTTCTGGGTATTCTGCTGTGCTACGGGCTGGTCGGACCGTTGGCGTCGCGCATGGGCAAGATGGCGGATGAGGAACACGCGTACCTGCTGGTGTTGCGCGTGACCATGATTGCTTTTCTGAAAGGTGTGGCCCCCATCATGGCGGTTGAGATTGGGCGGCGGACGGTGCCGGGGCATGTGCGTCCCTCGTTCCAGGAGGTGGAAGAGGCGTGCCGCGGCGCGAAAGAGGCCCCTGCGGCGGCGCCCGAGGCAGAGGCACAGGCCGCCTCCACGGGATAGCCATTGTCATGCCAACGCCACCCATCCTCGTCATCCGGAAAAAAGGCGGCCATGGTGGTCATCATGGCGGCGCCTGGAAGGTCGCCTATGCCGACTTCGTCACGGCCATGATGGCACTGTTCATCGTGTTGTGGCTGATGAACACCAGTAAACCGATTCAGGTGGCCATTAGCGGCTACTTCAAAGATCCCAGCGGAACCGGGAAGCAGACCGGAAGCAGTCTGGACGGATCGAAGGAGAGCGGAAACAACCTGGCCGGATCGGGCGAGAATTTTCAACTGACCAAGCAGAACATGGGAAAGCTCAAAGACCAGCTGCAAAACAGCATCCGCAGTATCACCGATTTGGATAAGCTGAAAAAAAATATCGAGATGACCGTGACCCAGGACGGTCTGCGCATCGAGTTGCTGGAATCGGCGGGGGGAACGTTTTTCGACAGCGGCAGCGCGACGCTTAACCAGAATGGGCGGGAGTTGGTAACGCTGCTGGCGGTGGAATTGGGGAAAGTTCCCAACCATGTTTCGGTCGAGGGGCACACCGACGCCAAACCCTATTCGGGCAAGGGCAGCTACAGCAACTGGGAACTCTCGGCGGACCGGGCGAACGCGGCGCGGCGATTGATGCAGCAGTCGGGGCTGCGCGGCGATCAGGTCTCGCAGGTGCGGGGCTTTGCGGACCAACGCCTGCGCACCGCCAAGGATCCGCTGGACCCGTCGAACCGGCGGGTTTCGATCATCGTGCAATACCTCAGCAACAACACTGACGAAGCGCGACCTTCACTTAAGGATGGGAAAGAATCGGGAGAAGCAAAACCGTCCGCCGCAGTCGCGCGGCCGGACTCCGAAAACAGGGGCAAGAAAGACGAGCAGTAAAAAAGGCTGGCCACAAACGGAGGCCAGCCTGGATTGGCTGCTAATGCCGTTATGTAAAGGTTGCAACTACCTGCTGCAGTACCTTGGGCACCAAGGAATCGGCCCCGAAGAAGTGGGAACTTTCGGAGCTGCAGCATACGCCAGCGTACCTACCAAACCTACCAACAAAATTATCGCTCTGAGCGAACGTTTCATTTTCTTTCTCCTTAGGGTCTGCCCAAGAGACTAGTTTCAAAAGGCTAGCTCTTCGGCGTTGGCGAATTATACACAGCCCTGCAACTTTGTGATTCATTGGGGGTTACTTCAAGCGCATTGAACGATGTGACAAATTGGCGGAGATGCCGAGAATTGGTGGTGTCGTCCGGCAGGCAGTATAAATGGCGTTTACGCTGGTTTCTTAAGGTAATGGTTTGAAGTTCGGTTCCGGCTCCCGGAGGAGGATTCGGGGGCGCCCAAAATTCCTCTTGACAAGGTTTCTGCAAGAGGCCTACTTGGGGCCGCGAGCGCTATGCTCGCCGATTGGAACCGGCAGCCGCCGAGTTGGCTCTGGCCGGCTTACCGGGGCTGTTCAGCGGCAAATGATCTGCCGTTTGCTCTAAATTCGAGCTGCGCGAGAACGCGCGCTCCACCATGCCTTCGAACATCGGGATCAGCGAATCGGAAGGAACTGGGTGTTGAAGATCCGCCAAACCCTGCTCCCACCGCTGGGTCTGCAGGCGGTTAACGGCGCCATCGCGCGCCGCTTGGCGCGAGAACGAGTAGCCCAGCCAAACCACAACTGCAAAATTGTAAGTGAACATGTTGATCAGGTCGAAACTTTCGTGCCTGACAAATCCTCCCGAATTCAGCGCCCACAGCATCAATTCCATACCGGCGAAGAGCCCAAAGCCGAGAGAGATCCCAAAACTGATCTGCTTCCAGGACACTCCCAGAAAGTGCGAAAACAGCAGCAAAAAGAGGATAAGACCAACCTGCACGATGCGGACCGAGAGCTGCAGGGTGGTGATGGCGTTCATCATCGGATTCTGGTCAGAAGTCCCCGAAAAGGCCACCACCACCGAAACCAGCAACATCACCACGCCCGCCCACTTAAACAGTAGAGTACCCAGGTCCTTCAGAGTGTGGTAGGGGCGGAACACGTCGAGGAAAATCTCATGAATGACCTTGAAGCCGAGGACCGCGTTGACTGCCTCACCCAGCCAGAAAAGCCAGAAATACATCGTGCCAACGCCGGTGAGCCAAAGCGGAAACATGATGGCAAAATTCGCAATCTGCGCCAGGAGAAACAAGAAAAATACGGGAAACTGCTTGTGCAGCTTACGGTGCCATAGGACCAACGCAACCATCGATTGCAGAGTCGGTTGCGCGCACCACAAACAAAGGACAACGGTATGGCTGTGCCAAGTCATGCAGGATGCAGCGGGAGGAACGCGACCCACTCTAACCGCCGCGCTTCGCCCTCTTCCACATCCTCAGGCACGATGAGTTGCGGGTCAACCTACGGTAGGTAACCTTAGTAACCATTACCCCTTACCCGTGGGCGGAGTAACCATTACCCTTGTCCCTTGGCCGGCCACCTTGCGGCCAACTGTCAGGCAAGGGCTGGCAGACCTATCCGACGTCGGGCGCGGAGTGCAGGTAGGCGCGCATCATGCGCACTTCATAGTCTTTTTCGTCGAGGTCGTGGAGAAGAATATCGCGCAAGGAGACGACGCCCTTCAGTTCGCGTCCGGCGCAGACCGGCAGGTGCCGGAAGCCATGCCGCTTCATCAGGGTCATGCAGGTCTCCAGTGGATCGTTCGGAGCGACGGTCAGAGGATCTTCGGTCATGACCTGATTGACCAGGGTGCGGGCGGGATCCTTGCCTGCGACCACCACCCGGCTCATCAGGTCGCGCTCGGAGAAAATGCCTTTGAGTCGGCCTTCTTGCAGAACGGGTACGGCACCGATGTTGTGTTGCGCCATCAGGGTGGCGACTTCGAGCACGGTCTGGTGGGCCTCAGCGGATATAGGGACCTGATTTCCGAGCAGATCACAGATCAACATTTGCACCTCCAATTGGACTTGTGCCGGAAAGCGACGTGCCCGGCGAACAGCGTCAAATTTATCGTGGACGAAGGAAGCAAAACTGCTCCATGCCTGGACCCGCGCGGCGCAGTATATGTCGAAAACCGTCTGGGGGGAAGAAAAAAATGCAAAAGGCAGTTGCCAGTTCTCAGTTCTAAGAAAAAGCCTTAAGACCGTCCTCAGTCTCACTGAGAACTGGCAACTGGGAACTGGCAACTGCTTATGACGTAGGATCTGGCGGCCAGAGCGGCGGGCATTTCGGCGGCGTCGCGGGCGGTGACGATCAGGTTGTAATCTTCGCTGGCTCGAAGACGGCTGAACACGGGGGTCGCCTCCTGCGGTTCGACCAGCGCCAGGTATCGCAGGAAGGTGAAGACGTCTTCGGTAGGCGCCAACCCCGGTGCGACGAAAGAGACTTCGACATCTTCGTGGTGGAAGTGCCATCCGAGAGAGGCCGCCAGGCGCACCGCTTGCTCGTACACCGCGGGCTGCAGGACTCCGGGTGCGGGATTGTCAAACACGATGCGGAGCTTGCGCTCATCTTCGCGGCTGAACTCGCGCACTTTGAGCGCCCCCGTGCGAGCCGTGGCTTTCCAGTCCACGTGGCGGGCGGAATCGTCCGGCATGTAGTCGCGGATGAGATAAAGATCGTTGCCGCGTCCCCTCACAAAAGCTTCGAACTCGCCGGTGACCATGGGAAGAACTTCGCGGAACTGTTCGGTGGGCTCGACGGCGGGATAGACGATCACTTCGCGGGAAAGGCTAATCCGCCGGGTTTTCATCAGGAAGGCAAAAGGAAAGCGTGTGGCCAGGCCGAAGTTTTTTTCGCAATAGCGTCCGCGAGCTGGGAAGCTTATTTCCAGGTCGGCGCGGAGTTCCTGTTCGGGAGCGAGAAAAGGAAAATAAACGGATTCTTGCAGAATGGGCTTCTCTGCTTCCTCGCGCACGCGCCGCAAGCGCCGGTCGGGCAGGCGGAGCCACTGGTCCTGAGGCGCGCGGTTGCGGGGCCAGCCGAAGGTCGAGGCTTCCCAGCGCCAGCCGTCTTTCTTTTTGCGTTTGGCGGGAACCACGCGCACGGAAAAGGATGGCAGCCACGAACTGGCGTTGCCCAGGAGGAGGCGCGCCAGCATTGGCCGCGAGGCAAAAACGTGTTCGGGCAAATGGACATCGAGCGTGAGACTACGGAGCACCAGCGCCGAGGCGATGCCGGAAACCACAATGGCAGAGAGCAGCGCGGCGACGATGACGTAAAGCAGGTTGTTCCCGGTGTTGATGGCGGCGATTCCGATCACGACGCTGATCAGGATGTAGATCAGGCCGGCGCGCGTGACGTCGTAGTCCATGGCTTCGCGGACACGGGTCGCGACGACCCGCCGCGCCAGGTAGGGCACGGTGGTAAGGCCGACGAAGGTGGCCAGCAACAGCGCCCCCGAGGCCAGAATGATCATTCCCCAGATGTTGCCCGCCTCGCCCGCGACCGTGGAAAACAGTGCCGCAGCGAAAGCCAGCATCAGGCCGAAGATGGCCAGCAGGAATCGCACCCAGACCTGCGAAAGTCCCAGCCGCGGAAAGCGGGGCGCATCTGGCTTCTGCGGGCTGGTTGGCGTGCGTTCGGAAATCACGTCGTTAGTCAGGCTGTTCTCCGGTGCTGGTCGATGCCTCTGCCAGCATATGACGGCGGGGGGGGCGAGTGGAAGTGACCGAAGATACTTTGATCGCACCTTCTGCGCAGTCTCTCCGCAACCTTGAGGAAGTCAGGGCAGCCGGTCATCACAAGCCATCCGAACCCAAATATACCATACCCGGTATGGTATATTTGGAGTAGGTACCTTATCATGAGCCACACTGTCAAGGACAAGCAAAAACTGATTCTGCGGGCCAAACGCATTCAGGGCCAGGTCGAAGCTCTAGTTCGAGCCCTTACCGAAGAGCGCGATTGTTCCGAAGTTCTGCAAGTCATGAGCGCTGCCAGAGGAGCGATGAACAGTTTGATGGCCGAGCTTCTGGAAGGCCACGTCCGCAGTCACGTGCTCAACGGAAAGCATCGTCCAACGTTAGGACAAGTGGCTGCCGCCGACGAAGTCATCGACATGGTCAAGTCTTACCTGAAGTAGCAAAGCTGCAACTGGCGGGAAAGGGCAAAGGCATGAGCGCTTCCGGTTTCCTTGAAAGAAACGATGAACCCACTTCTCCGCTGTCTCCAATCGGAGAGCGGGAGCATGGCGCCGAACATGAGCATGGGTTCGAATGGGTTGAACTCGTCCGCATTGGGTTCGTGGCGTTGGCCGCGGCCGCGGTCTGGTTTCGCGTGTGGGAGCCATTTCCGCGCCTCAGTGTAATTGGTCTCGCGGCTGCCCTGGTCGGTGGCTATCCCATCTTCAAGGAAGCCTTCGAGAATATTGTCGAACGAAAAATGACAATGGAACTGTCGATGACCATCGCGCTTTTTTCCGCCCTGGCCATTGGTGAATTCTTTACCGCGCTGGTGATCACGGCTTTCGTGCTGGCCGCCGAGGTTTTGGAAGGCCTCACGGTCGGACGCGGCCGGCGTGCCATCCAGGACCTGATCGATTTCCTTCCTCGAACTGTCTCCGTCCGGCGTAATCACGAAGTGGTCGAAATAACCGCTGAGAATCTAGAACTCGGTGACGCGGTAATTGTGAAACCGGGTGGACGTATCCCCGTGGATGGCCTCGTGCTCAGCGGGCGATCCTTTGTGGAGCAGGCAGCTATTACAGGCGAGGCCATGCCGGTTGAGAAGTCGCCCGGAGATGCGGTTTACGCAGGAACCATCAATCAATCGGGAGCCCTGGAAGTCGAAGCGCAGAAACTAGGCCGCGACACGACCTTCGGAAGGATCATCGAAGCGGTTGAGCGGGCAGAGAGATCGCGGGCTCCCATTCAGAAAACGGCGGATCGCTTGGCCGGCTATCTGGTTTATTTCGCCTTGGGGGCCGCAGTTCTCACCTTCATCGTCACCCACAATGTGCGGTCAACGATATCGGTCGTGATCGTGGCTGGGGCGTGTGGCATAGCTGCCGGAACTCCTCTAGCGATTCTCGGCGCGATTGGCCGCGCCGCGCGTCTGGGGGCGATTGTCAAAGGCGGTCTTTACCTGGAAGCACTGGCGACCGTTGACACCGTGCTATTGGATAAGACTGGTACTTCGACCTTCGGAACTCCTCAAATTCGGGAGATCGTCTCAAGCGATGGTTTCGCTCTGCGGGAAATCATCGCCGTTGCCAGCATTGCCGAATGCAAGTCCGAACACCCCATCGCCAAGGCAATTGTTGCGCGGGCTGCCGAGCTCGCGGTTCCTGTCGTCGAACCCGATGAGTTCTTCTACACGCCCGGAAGAGGAGTCCGAGTGACGTACCGGGGCGAGGAGATTCTGGTCGGCAGCCGCACGCTTTTGAAAGATCATGGCGTGAGCGGGAGGGTGCCTGCCCATGGCAATGGTCAAGGCGGGGTTTCGGAAGTTCATGTCGCTCGCGGTGGGCAGATGCTGGGCACGATCCGCATTGCGGACGTGCTGCGTCCCGAAGCGAGGAGTGCGGTTGCGGCCATGCGAGAGATGGGCCTGAAAACGGTTCTGCTAAGCGGAGACGCGCAAGGAGTCACTGCTATGGTGGGGCGTGAGCTCGGCGTCGACGAAGCCGTGGGAGAACTCTTGCCCGATCAGAAAGCGCGATGGGTCAGCGAGCTTCGCGAGAAGAATCGGAAAGTCGCGATGGTCGGGGATGGTATCAACGATGCTCCAGCTCTGGTGCAGGCAACCGTTGGAATTGCGATGGGCTCGGGAACTGACGTTGCCAGGGAGAGCGCCGATGTCATCTTGATTGGAAGCGATCTCTCCAAACTTGTCGAAACCTTGCAGATCGCGCGACGCTGTCGCGGCATCATCATGCAGAACTTCGTGGGCACTCTCGTGGTGGACAGCATAGGGGTAGGAATGGCGGCTTGCGGTTTTCTGAACCCGCTGCTGGCGGCCTTCATTCACGTTAGCTCGGAGATGGCATTCATTCTCAATTCCACGAGATTGTTGCCGACGAGTGCTGAAATGGGGCGCTCTATGCAGCGATAGGTTTCAATCATTGTCCGCTGGGAACTGGCGGCGATGTCTCCACCACCAATATAGGATTATGGCCCCGGCGACGATCAATACCGCGATATTGAAGCGCTGCAGGGTTCGCAGCAGGGTGTGCCAATGATGACCGAACAGATATCCGGTACTGGCCATGAAGCTGACCCAAACCGCCGCACCCAGAAAGTTGAAAAGCGCAAATGTTCGCCAGCGCATGCGCAGCACTCCGGCCAGCGGCCCGGCGAAAGTCCGCATGCCGAAGATGAAGCGGGCAAAGAAAATGGCGGCTGCCCCGTAGCGGGCAAACATTTCCTCGCCGCGTTGCAGCGCGGGTGGCGGAATCCGAAAAACGCTTTGATAGCGATCGAGCAGCGGACGTCCGCCATAGTGGCCGAGAGCGTAACCGAGATAACCGCCGAGCGTGGCGGCAACGGTGGCAACTACGATGATCCCGCCGAGAGTGAGTTGGTGTTCGGAATAGGCCAGAAAACTAGCCACCAGGAGCGTGATCTCACCGGGAACTGGGATGCCGGCGCTCTCCGACAGCAAGGCCAGAGCCACGGCCCAGTAGCCGTAGTCGGCAACGAATGCGCGCAGCGAATGAAAAGTCGTGGGGTGCATGAAGAAACCAGTTGCCGGTTCCCAGTTCTCAGTCAAAACCGGTCTTCTGCGAACTGAGAACTGGGAACTGAGAACTGGTTAGGAAATCAATCAGCGCGCGGTTGAAGTCCTCGGGCGCTTCTTCGTAAGGCAGGTGGCCTACGCCCTCGAATGCCACCAGACGAGCATCGCGGAAATTCCGGCGCAACGGTTCGGCGGAATGAAAATCAACGGCGCGATCCTTCATTCCCCAGAGGAGGAGCGTGGGGTAATCGCGAATCTTGGGGAGCGCTTTTTCCAGTTCCGCAAGGTCTGCCGTCCAATTCCTGACGATGTGCGAAGCATGACGGAAGCCGTGATTCTTCTGCACGGGTATGCGATAGCCAGCGAGCGAATCGGGCGGAATTTTTGCGCCGTCGCCGAACAGACGGCGCAGCCATAGGGAGTCGAGGGAGCGCCAGCGCTCGATGGTGTTGCGGAAGAGCAGGGAGCCAAAAGAACTGCCCAGAAACGGCGCGAACCGCTTTCCATGGGGCGACCAGGGATTGACGGGCGCCACCAGCACCAGGCGCCGCAGGCGGGGATTGTTTGTTTCCGCACAAACCGCTGCCACCATGATGGCGACGCCACCGCCGTGCGAGGTGCCCAGCAGGTCGAAATCTTTGATGCCGAGAGCGTCCGCGAACTCGAGGACGCGCTCGGCGGTGGCCCGTACGGTGCGGTCCATGCCCTCAGTCGCGGTCGACAGTCCGGCGCCCAGATTGTCGATGGCATAAACGGTCGCATGGGGCGCCAGCGCGGGGATGGTGAATCTCCAGGAAAACGAATATCCCATCAGCCCATGAATAAGGATGAGCGCCGGGCCCGACCCGGCCTTGAGGTAGCGCATGCGACCATCGGCCAGTTCCAGCCAATGCTCTCCAGTTGCAACCCCAAACCCCGCCGAGGCCGGGCTCGTTGGGTGCTCGGCGGCGGGGATGAGTTTTTCTCCGGAATTTTTCGTTTCGATGGGCAACGAAATCCTCGCAGGCTGCGTCTTAATAAGTGATATCGCCTCTATCGCTTTCGGGGAGCTGCCTCCTGGCTCCCCTCCTTTTTTGCTCCGAGCCCCGCAGCTGCGCTTCGTTCCACCGGGCTGCCCGAAAACCAGTTCTCATGCGCCTACTGAAGCCGCGCTCTGCGCTTTCTTGCGTTTCTTGCCCAGCAGCTTCTTCAGCACTTTGATGCCTTTATCCACGTGCTTTTCTTGCAGCAGGAATGGCGGCAGGAAGCGCAGGACCGTGTCCTGGGTCGAGTTGAAGAGCACGCCCTCCGCCAGAGCCTGCTCCACCAATGGCCGCGCGGGAATATCGAGCACGAGGCCCTGAATGAGTCCGCGGCCGCGCGCTTCGCGCGTCGCGGCGTACTTGTCGACCAGTGCCTGGAGTTGTTGATGCAGGTATCCGCCAACTTTCACGACGTTTTCGAGCAGATGCTCTTCTTCGACGATCGCCAGATATTCGAGTCCGACGCGGCACGCCAGCGGACCGCCGCCAAAGGTGGTGCCGTGCTGTCCGGGCGAAATCGCGGAGGCGAAGTGTTCCTTGGACAGGAATGCGCCGAGCGGCACTCCCGCGGCGATTGGCTTGGCGATGGTGACGATGTCGGGAACAACACCGAAACTCTGGAAGGCGAAGATCTTGCCGGTGCGGCCGAGGCCGCACTGGATCTCGTCGAAGATGAGCGCGGCCTGATAATGATCGGCAAGGGTCCGGCATGCAAGCAGGAATTCTTCCGAACATTCGAGGATGCCGCCTTCGCCAAAGATGGGCTCCAGCACAATGGCGCAAGTGTTGACATTGACGGCAGCGTGCAGCGCTCCGACGTTGTTCTGCGCCACAAACTTACGTTTTCGAGCAGAGGCTCAAAGCCTTTGCGGTACTTTTCCTGGCCGGTCAGGGACATGGCGCCAAACGTGCGGCCGTGATACGAACCCTCGAGCGCCACCAGTTGACACTTGGCCTCGCCGCCTGCCTTATGTCCGGCAAGCCGCGCCAGCTTGATGGCGCCTTCCATCGCCTCGGTTCCACTGTTCGAAAAAAAGACGCGGTCAAAATTAGAGCCCGATAGCTGGCAGAGGCGCTCGGCCAGTTGTCCTTGGTATTCGTTGTAATAGAGGTTCGAAAGGTGAATGACCCGGGCCGCCTGCTCCCGGATGGCCTTCACGATGCGAGGGTGGGCATGCCCGAGGGCGTTCACCCCCAGTCCGGCCACGAAGTCGAGGTACTTCTTGCCCTCGAAGTCATAGAGAAAAACACCTTTGCCGCGCTCAAAGCCCACAGGATAACGGTTGTAGGTGGGGAGAAGAAAGCGCTTTTCAAGATCGGCAATCTGATCGAGGCGGGACATGGCTTCATTGTAGAACGAACCGAGGGCGGGAGTGGGCTATCAGCTATCAGTTTTCAGTTTCTCAGTCGGGACCATCGCATTCTTAGTCGGAAACTAACGCCCTGGAGCCTTACCCGGCACCCAGACCCCTCTCTATGCGGCCAAGTTGCTTGCGCTCGGCATCCCAAAAAGCAGACGCTACCTTCCATAATTCATAGCTGACATTCCGAATCCTCTCTATAATTATGGAAGTCGCTCTAAGTAAGCGACTTATAGCGCCGGGTGAGATTAGAGGGTGGCAGTGAAGTTGCTTATATCGGATGGGCGTCGAATGTTTGGCCGCGGCGTCGCCGCCACCGTCCCAGTCTGTGAATCGCGAACTGAGTCGCGAAATATGAACCGCGAATTTGAGGCCCGGTTTACCGCCATACTGCTGACTTTGCTCACAGTCGCAGCCGTACTGTTCGCCGGTTTCAACTACAAGATCGAGCACCAGTTTGCGGTTCCAGACGACGGCGCGTGGTGGATGGAACGGAACGGCCGCCTTGTGGCCGACCGGCTGGAGCCGAACGGTCCGGCAGAGCGGGCCGGAATCCGCCGTGGGGACACGGTCGTCAGCGTCAACGGGCACGCGGTTGACACCTCAGCGGCGATTACGCGGCAGATCTACTATTCCGGCGTCTGGTCGAAGGCAACCTACTCGCTGGTCCGCGGCTCGGTTCCACTGGACGTGCAACTGGTGCTGGCTCCGGCTGAGCGCTCGATGAACGATTGGCTGCGGCTGATCGCGCTCATTTACCTGGGCATAGGGCTTTATGTCTTGCTGCGCCGCTGGACGGCGGTCGGTTCCACGCACTTTTATATTTTCTGCCTGGTATCGTTCGTTTTCTACGCGCTGCACTATACCGGCAAGTTCAACGCTTTTGACTGGATCGTCCTGTGGGCCAATGAAGTGGCGTGGCTGCTGCAGCCGGCGTTGTTTCTGCACTTCGCATTGACCTTCCCGGAACGGCGAGAGTTCGTCAGCAAGCATCGCTCGTCGATTCCGCTGCTCTACCTGCCGGGAGCGGTACTGCTCGGAATCCAATTACTGGTTCTTCAGTATTTGAAAGCCAGCAACTCGCTGCTCTTCAATCTGAACCGGGTGCACTGGGCCTATCTGACGATTTTCTTCTTCTCAGCGGCGGGGATTCTGTTCAAAAACTACCGCCAGGCCACCACTCCGATCTTGCGACAGCAACTCAAGTGGATTACGCGTGGCACCATCGTCGCCATAACACCATTTACCGTTTTCTATGTCCTGCCGTTTCTGCTCGGAGTGATGCCTTCACCACTCATGAAGGTATCGGTGCTGTCGCTTGGATTACTGCCGCTGACCTTTGGATACGCCATTTTCCGCTACCGCTTGATGGACGTGGATCTGATCTTCAAGCGCGGCATGGCGTATACGCTGGCGGCGGCGGCCATCGTGGGAGTTTACTTCGCCGGCGTGGCTGCCGTGGCAGAGCTGGTGCATACCCGTGTGCCCAGTTCCGGACCTTACGGGTTGATAGTGGCCGTCGTGGTCACCGCGCTGCTGTTTGATCCGGTACGGAAATGGATTCAGGAGAAGCTTGACCAGTTCTTCTTCCGCACAGGCTACGACTACCGGCGTACGCTGATCGAGTTCGGACGCGAATTGAGTTCGGAGACCGACCTCGACAAGATGCTTTCCTCGCTGGTCGACCGGGTAGCACGCACGCTGTTGGTGGACCGCATCGCAATCTTCCTCGGCAACAGCGACTCTTCGCGCTTTGAACTGTCAAAGTCGTTTGGCATCGCGCACGTCACCGGTCTCGACTTGTCGTTCCTCGCCAAGCCGCGCATCGAGGACGCTGCCGGGCATATCTTCTTCGAAAATACGCACCAGCTGCCCCGCGAAAATGCCGCCGCGCAAGAAGCCATCGCACGCCTGGATCTGAACTACTACATTCCCTGCCACGCGCGGCACAAAACCATCGCCTTCCTCGGGCTGGGGAAGACCATGCAAGGCGACTTCCTCTCCAGCGAAGATGTGGAGTTGCTCGAGGTTCTGGCGGGCTACATCGGCATCGCCATCCAGAACGGGCGGCTCTATGCCTCGCTCGAGCAAAAGGTCAGCGAGTACGAGCGGCTCAAGGATTTCAACGAGAATATTGTTGAATCCATCAACGTCGGCGTGATGGCCGTGGACTTGCAGGACCGCATCGAGTCCTGGAACTCGCAGATGGAAGTCATGTATGCCCAGCCGCGTTGGCAGGTGGTGGGGCGTTCCTTGAGTGAGGTTTTTCCGGCGGCCTTCGTCGAGGAGTTCTACCGCGTTCGGCAGAATCCGGGCATCCACAATCTTTATAAGTTCCGGCTGGCGACTCCCACCGGCGAATCGCGCATTGTGAATGTTGCGATGGCGCCGCTGGTAACCCGCAAGTTCAACGTGGTGGGACGGTTGGTGATCATGGACGACATCACGGAGAGGATCGAACTCGAAGTCCAGCTCACCCAAGCCGACAAGCTTTCTTCGATCGGGCTGCTGGCCGCCGGCGTGGCCCACGAAGTGAATACGCCGTTAGCAGTCATCTCCTCCTACACCCAGATGCTGGCCAAGCAGTTGAAGTCGGATCCGCAGAAAGCCGGGCTGCTTGAGAAAATCACGAAGCAGACGTTCCGCGCTTCGGAGATTGTCAATAATCTGCTGAACTTTTCCCGCACCACGGGTACGGAATTGACGGAAATCAGTCTGAATAAGGTGATCGCGGATACGCTGGCATTGCTCGACCACCAACTCAAGGTGGCTCACATCCAGGTACAGACCGAGCTCGCTGAAAGCCTTCCTTCGATTCAGGGCAACGCCGGGCGCCTGCAACAAGTGTTTCTGAACTTGTTCTTGAATGCCAAGGACGCAATGGCCGGAGGCGGAGTCCTGAGCGTGTCGACGCTGAACGGCGAATTCGTGAGCGTGCGCGTCTCTGATACCGGTTCGGGCATTGCGCAGGAAAACATCCACCGTATCTACGATCCATTTTTTACCACCAAGACGTCGCCCACCGAGGGTCAGAATCGCGGTACCGGTCTTGGCCTTTCTATTACCTACGGCATTATCCAGGAACACGCGGGCAATATCCGCGTGGAGAGCCGCCCGGGCGAAGGCACCACCTTCACCTTGGATTTTCCGCTGATATCGACCAGGAAGGCAATCCATGTCTGAAGTAACAACGTCTGGAGTAACGACGCCTGAAGCGGCCACGCCTGAAGCCGCGGCTGTGTCGCGCCGGAACCCGCCGGAAACCACACCGCCCAGCGCGGGCAGAATCCTCATCATTGATGACGAAGCGGAAATTCGGGAGTCGTTGGAGACGCTTCTTCAGCTCGAGGGCTACACCGTCGCGGTGGCGGGAAGCGGAGGGGAAGGTCTGGCGCAGATTGGCCAGCGCGCTTTTGACGTGGTTTTGCTCGACCTGGCCCTGCCCGACAAGAATGGGATGGATGTGCTCTCGGAGATTCGCCTGCTCCATCCACAGCAGGCAGTGATCATGATCACCGCCTACGGAACGGTGGAGAACGCGGTCCGTGCCATGCAATCCGGCGCCACCAACTTCATCCAGAAACCGTGGGACAACGAAAAACTGCTGGCCGACGTGCGCGCCGCAGTCGCCCGCCAGAAGGCGGAAGAAGAAAACATCCAACTGAAGCGCGCACTCAAACAGCGCTACAACTTTGAAAACATCGTGGGCAAGAGCGAGCCCATGCTGAAGATTTTCGATCTGGTCGCGCAGGTGGCGCCCAGCCGCTCGACCGTGCTGCTGCAAGGCGAAAGCGGAACGGGCAAGGAGCTGATTGCCAAGGCGATTCATCTGAATTCCACGCGGCACGACCGGCCGTTCGTGCCCGTCAACTCCGGGTCCACGCCGCCTGACCTGCTCGAATCCACGCTGTTCGGGCACGTCAAGGGCGCTTTTACCAGCGCGGTTGCGTCGAAGAAGGGATTGTTTGAAGTCGCCGACCGGGGCACGATCTTCCTCGACGAGATCGGCACCATGAGCATGGACACGCAGAGCAAGATTCTGCGTGTGTTGCAGGACCGCAAGTTCATGCATCTGGGAGGAGTGCAGGAAATTCAAGTGGACGTGCGCATCATCGCCGCCGCCAACGTGGATCTTCGCCAGATGGTGCGCGAAGGCCGCTTCCGCGAGGACCTTTTCTACCGCCTCAACGTAATCAGCGTTGATCTGCCGCCGCTGCGGCAGCGCCGCGAAGATATTCCGCTCCTGGTGCAGCACTTCCTCCAGAAGTATTCCGAGGAAAATGAGCGGCCCCGGCGCCGCATTACCACCGAGGCCTTGCGCCCGCTGGTGACCTACTCCTGGCCCGGCAATGTCCGCGAACTGGAGAACACGATCGAACGCGCCGTGGTGCTCTCTTCCGACAGTGACATCGGAATCGATCTGCTCCCCGACCATATCGTGGGCCAGGGCAGCTCGGTTCCGGCTTTGGACGCGAGCGCGGGGGCCACGCTGTTCAGCATCATGGAAGACTGCGAGCGGCGGATCATCATTGACATGCTGGAGAAGTGTGGCTGGAACCAGACCGAAGCGGCGGAACACTTCCACGTTCCGCTCTCCACGCTGAATCAGAAAATCAAACGGCTGGCCATCGAGATCAAGAAGAAAAACCGGGAGTAGCTCAAGTGGGGACAGCCGCCCTCGGCTGTCCAGGCGAGCGCAGCTCGCCCCGGTTTTGCGCGAGTTGATCGGGCTTGTATGGGTTCCTTGGACCGCGAAACCATAGCCAGCGATACTCTTCGCTGGCTGACGCCAGTCCTTTTCTCACCGGATTGTCCAGGATGTACTGAATCTTCTCATCCAATTTTTCAGATGACCTCAGCACACGGTCGGCATGACGACGACAACGCTGGCATCTATCTTTGAACCGTTGTCATGAAGACAAGACGAGAGTGTGATGTCGCGGGCAGCCTCGGGAAGCGTCCAGCGCCGGTGGGTGCAGAAAGTCAGGAAGTGGGACTTATTATCGCGCTGCAGGTGGGGGAGATTGCGGCGGTAGAATGATTTCGGCATGCAAAACTTGGTGGCGTTCAGTATTGCTAGGATCGCCATAGAGGGCAGTGATATCCGTCACCGCGCGGATGTGACCTTGTGCTAGCTTGGTGCCACTCACGGCTTTTGGGTGAGCGGGGCTCGCCTGGACAGCCGAGGGCGGCTGTCCCTACGCGAACTTCGGTTTGCCGCTGTTTTTTCCTCTGCTATAGTTCCCTGAGCAGAAGTTCCCCGACCACCCATGGCGTTCGAACTCGAACTGATTTCGCCCGTTGAAGTCGCCAAGGGGTATGTGCTGGCGGTTCAGGAATACACCCTGCTCTCGGCGCAATCCCTCGCGAACTTTTTCCGTCGTCCTCTGTACGTGGCTGACATGCTGCAGCAGGCGGACCTGATCGGCGTCGGTTCCCTGCCGATTGTAATTCTGACGGGCCTCTCCGTCGGTGCGCTGCTGGCGCTGAATGCGGCCAGCACGTTGCAACGATTCGGCTCGGTTACTCTCATCGGACAACTCGTGTCGCTCGGCATGGTCACGGAACTGGGACCGCTCATCACCGGGCTGATGGTGGCCGGGCGAAATTCGTCCGGCATGGCCAGCGAACTGGGATCGATGATCGTGACCGAGCAGATCGATGCCATGCGCGCCCTGGGCACCGACCCCACCAAGAAGCTGGTTACGCCACGAGTGGGCGCCACCGCCTTCATGCTGTTTTTCCTGACCATCATCGCCGACCTGCTCGGGCTGATCGGCGGCTATGGGGTCGCGCACCTGCTGTTCGGGGTGGACACGAACCAGTATTGGACCTCGGTGTGGCAGGTCCTCGTCTTCCGCGACGTGTTTACCGGTCTCATCAAGCCCGTGCTATTCGGGTTCATCATCTCGACCGTAGGCTGCTATTACGGCATGTCCACGCGGGGCGGCACGCAGGGGGTGGGCCGTTCCACTACTCAGGCCGTGGTCGCTGCTTCGGTATTGATTCTGATAACGGATTTCTTCGTGACCAAGCTGATCTTCGCAATTTTCGGTTACAGGTAGGCCATGTCGGCTCCCACTCTGCCCAGCGAAAATCCGGCGGCCGCAGTGGCGACCATGTCCGGCTACGCCATCGAGTTCGACAAGGTGGCAATCGCGTTCGATGAAAAAGTCGTTCTCGACGGCATTTCCTTCCAGCTTCCGCATGGCGAAACCAAGGCGCTGTTTGGCGTCGCCGGTTCAGGCAAGAGCACTCTGCTCAAGCTTGCCATAGGGCTGCTGCGGCCCGACAGCGGCCGCATCTACGTGCTGGGAGAGGAAGTCACGCGCATGTCGGAACAGGAACTGTTCGAGTTGCGCCGGCGCGTGGGCATCGTGTTCCAGGAAAGCGCGCTCTTCGACTCCCTCAAAGTCTACGAAAACGTCGGTTTCCGCCTGATGGAAGAGCGGATCTCCGCGGAGGAAGTCGAGCGGCGCGTGCGCGAGGTGCTGCGCTTCGTGGAGTTGGAACAAACCTACGACATGTTTCCGTCCGAACTTTCGGGTGGCATGCGGCGGCGCGTGGCCATCGCCCGCGCCATCATCACCGAGCCCGAGGTGCTGCTCTACGACTCGCCTACCGGCGGGCTCGATCCGGTAACTTCGAATACGATCGTCGAACTTATCGTGAAACAACGCGACGTCTATAAAACCAGCGCCCTCATGGTGACCCACCGCCTGCAGGATGCCTTCACCATGGCGACTCACCAGTTCGATAAGGCCACCAACCAGATGGTTGTCCTACCCAAAGGCCAGCGTTGCGATGTGCCCATGAGCTTTCTGATTCTGCGCGACGGCAAAGTCATCTTCGATGGCGACGCTCACGAGCTGGCCACTTCGCGCGACGAATATATTCGCGAATATATTTCGTAGCAGAGCAGCTGTCAGCGGTCAGTTGTCAGTCTTCAGTAAAGGCGGAGCCCTCGCGTTTAGCGCTTTTCTCCCGACTACGCTTGCCGGGCAACGCTGCCGGATTTTCGTGGATGCGCTCGCGGAATCCGCCCTTCATCCCGCGGGCCAATCCGATCGAGGCTTCGCCAAATTTGTCGCGCAGGTGATCCGCAGCCGCCAGCGCCTTTTGCCAGCGCTCGTTCTGCGCAGGCTCCAGCAGATCGAGTTGAGTGGAACCCGATTCGAAATTGGACGCTTGCACTCCCAGCAATCGCACCGGCGCGCCCGGCTTCCAGTTGGCGAAAAACAGACGCCGCGCATGATCGAAAATCTGGTTATCCATCTGTGTCGGCTCCTCCAGCGATTGCGCTCGCGTGATGGTCGAGAAATCCTTGTAGCGCAACTTCAACTGCAGCGTGCGCGCAAAATATCCGCCCTCACGCAGCCGCCGTCCCACCATCTCGCTGAGCCGCATCAGCGTGGACTGCAAGCGCTCGGCGTCGCCCGTATCCTCATCGAACGTATGCTCGTGGCTGATCGATTTGGGATCGACGTGCTCTCCCACTTCGTTGTCGAACCATCCGCCCGCATCCTCACCGCGCGACTTGCCGGCCAGCGCCAGCCCCCATTTTCCGAAGCGATGTTCCAGGTCGCGATCCTCCAGGCGCGCCAGGTCGCCGACCTTCTGAATGCCAATCGCGTGCAGCTTCTGCTCCATCACCTTGCCCACGCCGGGGATGTCACCGACGGCGAGCGGCGCCAGAAACTTCGCTTCTTCTCCGGGCAGAATCCAGAGCACTCCGTTCGGTTTGGCTTTGGCGGAGGAAACCTTTGCGATCAGGCGCGAGGTGCCGATTCCGATCGAGCAGTTCAGTTGTGTAGCCGACTTCATCGCGTCATGCAGCCGGTGCGCAGAATGCAGGGGCCGGCCATGCAGGCGCTCAGTGCCCGTCATGTCGAGATACGCCTCGTCCACCGAAGCCATTTCGACCAGCGGAGAAAAATGGCCAAGCACTTCATGCACCTTCGCGGAATACTCGCGATAACGCTCCGGATGCCCATTCACAAAAATTGCCTGCGGACAGAGTTTCGCCGCCGTCCGCAGCGGCATGGCCGAGTGCACGCCAAACTTTCGCGCCGCGTACGATGCGGCTGAGACCACTCCCCGCTCGTCGCGCTGCCCGCCCACCACCACCGGCTTGCCCTTCAGCGACGGGTCAAACAATTCCTCGACCGAGACGAAGAAGGCGTCCATATCGACGTGGAAGATGGTGCGTGGGGAGGGGGTGGTCATGGGAGTGCTGGGTGCCTTGCAGAAGTGTACCGCGAGAGCGCTTGAGTACAAATCCCAACTGTGATCCTGAGCGAAGCGAAGGACCTTTGCGTTTGACTATGCTGAGCATGAGGTCCTTCGCTTTGCTCGGGATGACAATCCAATCTGGGTCGCAAAACTACGAGAGCCGCGCTACCCGAGCACCGGCTCCTTCTTCAAGTCCGCGATGACTGGGACCGCGTTCGCGGCGGCCCGCACTTGTCGCGCACGATCGTAGACCTTGCCGTACTCGCGCGCCGACGCTCCCCAGGAAAAATCGCGAGTCATTCCGTTGCGCATCAGCGTCTGCCACGACGATGGATCGCGGTAGGCGAGCAATGCTTGCTTGATGGTCGCGAGCAAGGCCTCGCCGGTGTACTCGGAGAACTTGAAGCCCGTCCCTTTGCCGGTGCGCGCGTCCCAGGGCTCGATGGTGTCGTCGAGACCACCGGTCGCCCGCACGATGGGAACGGTGCCGTACTTCAGGCTGTAAATCTGGTTCAAGCCGCAAGGCTCGTAGCGGGAAGGCATGAGGAACATGTCCGCGCCCGCTTCAATTTTGTGGGCGATGGCGTTGTCATACGCTACCTTCGTGGCGATCTTGTTGGGAAACTGCTTGTTGAGACGCTGGAACATTTCTTCGTACGTCTTGTCGCCCGCACCGAGCGCGACCACGATCATCTCTTCGCGCGCCAGGCGGTCCATGATCTGGGCGATCAGGTCGAAACCCTTCTGCGCGGCGAATCGCGAAACGATGCCAATCACCGGCACTTTGGAATCGGCGCTCGTCACTCCGAAGGCGTGCAGCAAGTCGTGCTTGCATTGCAGCTTGCCGCTCAGATCCTGCGGCGAATACTTCGCGGTGATGAATTTGTCGGTCTGCGGGCTCCACTCGTCGTAGTCCACGCCGTTCAGGATGCCGGTCACGGTCGCGGCGCGATCGCGCAGCACGCCTTCCAGGCCGAATCCGTATTCGGTGGTCTGGATCTCCTGGCTGTATTTCTTGCTGACGGTGGTGACGTAGTCGGAGAGCACGAGCGCCCCCTTCAGAAAATTCACCTGGCCGAAAAACTCCATCTTCGAGATGGTGAGCAGGTCCCACGGCAGCATCAGGAGCGGCAAGGTATCGGGCGAGAACAAGCCCTGGTATCCCATGTTGTGGATCGTGAACACGGTGGCGACTTCGCGAAACGCGGGATCCTCGGCGTAGAGCGTGCGCAGCATCACCGGCACGAGCGCGGACTGCCAGTCGTGGCAGTGAAACACCTGCGGCACACCCAGGACCTTGGAGGCTTCGAGCACCGCCCGCGAAAACAGAGCGAAGCGCTCGGCGTTGTCCGCATAGTCGCCGGCCGGGCCTCCGTAGAGCGCCTCCCGGTCGAAGTATGGCGGATAATCCACGAAATAAAACCGGACCCCGGCGGGCATATTCGCACCCGCCGTGACCACCGAGCAGAAGCGATACTTGTCGTCGAACGGGATAGTGATGCTGCGGACGACCGTCTGCGGATCGGACAGCTTGGTTTGGCGATAGCGCGGAAGATACACGCTGACCTGATGTCCCAGAGCGGCAAGCGCGCGCGGCAAGGCGCCGACCACGTCGGCCAGTCCGCCAGTTTTCGAAAAGGGAACGCACTCGGATGCTGCGAACGCGATATGCATTGCGAAAGAACCTCCTGAGCGAGAACTCGATGAGCCTCGCTCACGTTATGATTAACTTTCTGTCGAGACGCCCCTGGGACATTTGTAATTTGCGATTTGTAATTTGTAATTGAAAATCGCCTTTGAATCATTTCGTTCAATTGCAAATTACAAATCGCCAATTACCAATTGGCTTCAGTCTAAGGCCGGAAAGAAAGAGGGTCAACGTGACGAAGGGCGCTAGCGTACAAACGGGTTCACGCAAGCCCAAACTGGGACAGCACTTCCTGGCGAGCGAAGCGGCGGCTCTGCGCATTGTAGAGGCCCTGGGCGATATTTCAGAGGCCACGGTGCTGGAGATCGGCCCCGGCCGCGGCGCCCTCACCGATTTGCTGGCACGGAAGGCGCGACGGCTGATCGCGGTGGAATTGGACCGCGTCCTTTCGGCGCAGCTCCGGATGAAATTCTCCATGCAACCCAATGTCGAAATCATCGAAGGCGATATCCTGACCATCGAACTGGATACCGTCTTCGGGGCGAAACCGGGCAGCCTTCGCACCGGCCTGAACTTCGCGCCCGAACCGGCCCGCGTTGTCGGCAACTTGCCGTATTACATCACCTCCGATATTGTGTTGCGCCTCCTGGAATATCACCGTTACTTTTCGACCATTGTCATCATGGTGCAGAGGGAAGTTGCCGATCGCCTGGCGGCTTCGGCGGGAAGCCGCGACTATGGCTTGCTTTCGGCGACGGCGCAACTGTACGGCCGGATCGAGCAACTCTTCACGCTTCCGCCAGCGGCGTTTGTTCCGCCGCCCAAGGTTCATTCGAGCGCGGTTCGCATTACCATCAAACCGCGACTGGCATCGCTGCGGGTTCCGGAGGCCGAGTTTATTCAGTTCCTCAAACTTTGCTTTGGGCAGAAACGGAAAACTCTCTGGAATAATCTGAAGACGGCGTACGATGAAGATGCGCTGCGGGCGGCATTGGCAAAAAGCGGCGTGAAACCTACGATCCGGGCCGAAGCGCTGCCGCTCGAAAGAACCGCCGCGCTGTTCCGCGCGCTGGGCGACGGCAGATCTTGATTCTCGCTGGCTTTACTTTCGCGAGCCTACTTTTCGCGGGCAAATGCCCGCGGCCACACGAACCTTGTCTCCGCCAGGAGGCTGCTTATGACTTCCGCTGTACGCACTCCCGCTGTTGCTGGCAGATTTTATCCCGGCCGGGCTGACGAATTGCTGCGCGACATCCGGGAATATACTTCTCCGGGCAAGACCCCGGCCGAGGCCGGCCGCATTGCCGCCATCGGATGCGTCGCTCCCCATGCGGGATATATATACTCCGGCGGCGTCGCGGGCGCTGTGTATGCGCGCGTGGAAATTCCCGCGTGCTGCGTGATTCTGTGCCCCAATCACACGGGCAAGGGACGTCCGCTTTCGATTATGGCCAACACTACGTGGCAGACTCCGTTGGGCGAGGTTGCGGCTGACGCGGAAATGGGCGCGCGATTGCTGCGCCGCTTTCCGGCGCTTGAAGAGGACAGCGCCGCGCACCGCGCCGAACACGCCATCGAGGTGCAGCTTCCCTTCCTGCAAGCGCGACAGCCGGAATTGAATATAGTCCCGATCGCCGTCGGCACCGGCGACTTTAATGTGCTCCGCGGATTGGGCGAAGCGCTCGCGGATGTGATTGCCGATCGTCAGGAAGAAGATCTAGAAGAGGATCGACAAGAGAAAGTTCTGATCGTCGCCTCCAGCGACATGAACCACTACGAGTCCGACGCGATCACTCGCGTCAAAGACCACAAGGCAATCGAACGCGTGGTGGCCATGGATGCGCGCGGACTCTGGGAGGTGGTCATGAATGAAGACATCAGCATGTGCGGGTTCGGGCCGACGATTGTCATGCTCACGGCAGCTAAGCTTCTGGGGGCGACTTCAGCGACGCTGGTCAAGTATGCAACATCGGGCGAGGTCTCTGGCGATTACGAGTCAGTGGTTGGTTACGCGGGCATTATTGTGGAGTAGGAAGAAGGTGGAGAGCCGCGCGTCCCGCCCGGCAGGACGCGCGAGGACGCCCGTCGCTCCACCGTGTGAATACAGTGCTAAGGACGCGGCGAAGCGGTCGACGTGTGCGGCGGCGCGGTTCCAGTAGAAATCCCGCCTCTCATTCCTGGACCGGGACTTAGACGTGGACTTGAGGTCGTACCGAAGCCGCGTGCCGGCTGCAGATCCGAAACTGGCTGAACCGTCGAGGCTACGACGGGACGGGAAGTTCGCTCCATCGTTTTCGCCAGGCGATTGAGGTGATCGACCGATCCGCGCGGCACGCCAAAGCCGGCGGAGCCGGGATTGATGGTCAGGCGCGGCGGCGCATCCCCGGCCGGGTTTGCTCCGAGGCCGCGTCCCACCATCACCGTCTGATGCCCGCTCGCAGGCGCTGTCGGCATGATCATTCTGGCCGGCGCATTCACCACCAGCGGAAACGCATTCCACGTATTCCAATTCCCCGGTTGCCAAAAGTATCCATAGCCGGGAGCGAAGGCCCAGTTGCCGTAATTGTAGGGCATCCATCCCCAGGGATAGCCCGATACCCACATGTAGCCGGCGCCGGGGTAGAAGGCCCAGCCGCCATCCTGGAACGGGCTCCAGCTGGCGTCCATGAAGTAGGGCTGCCAGACGAAACCGTAACCGGGTACGGTCGTGAAGTTGCCGTAGTAACTCAAATCGCTCATGCCGTAACCATAGGGCGACGACAGGCTGGAGCCGCCGGCGGAAGCATAGCGATCGTGATAGTCGGTCTGCTGGCGATCCCAGTCGTCGGAGGGATCGTCTTTGTAATTACTGGCAATCACGAAAGTGTTTTTCTTGGCGGGATCGCTGTTCGCAACGTCGTTCTTCGCAAGATCTTTCTTCGTAGGATCGTTCTTGGTACGCTCGATGGTTGCGCTGTGCTTCTGGCTAACATCAATTTGTCCCGTGGGCGAAGTCACGCTCACTTTGCCTTTGAACACGGCCAGAGTCGCCCTCGCATCACCGAGTTGCACGCGGAAGTGCGCCGTCTGGAGTACGGTGACGGACTCGCGGTCGAAATTCAGCAGGAACTGGTCGCCCGCTTTCTGACCAGCGTTTTTCGGGTGAAGATTCGCATAAACGGTGCCGGAGACCAGTTGCACGGTGCTGAGCTTCTGGCCATCGTCGCCGAGCGCCAGACGAATGAAGTCCACTTCACTGTTGGGCGCGAGGCGCAGGGCGCTGCCGTCTTCGAATTCCACTTCCGCGCGGCCATCGTTGCCCGTCTTCAGCCGCGAGCTTTCGATTACCGGCAAGTTGATAAACGCTTTATCGAAACCGTTTCCGGCGGCGCGGTCGAACTGCACCGTGCCCTGAACGATGCTCAAGCGGACGATGCGCGCCTTCGACTCGCCCGAGGCCGAGACCACCAGAAATGCCGCTGCGAGCACGGCCCACATTGCCACCATCTTTCCGAGTCTTGTGATCGCCATATGCTTCTCCTAGGATGGCTCCCTTGATGCCCAGCCCCTAAAGGGCGTTCAACGTCGAAGAACCCAATAGTATCGCTAAAGGGATACCCTGATACGAATCTTGCGCTGTACTTGCTGTTCTTTCTCGGCTTGTCTTGGGTTGCCTTGAGTTTGCGAGCGGAAGGCACTTCAAGTCAAGCGGGGTTGCGATTGCGTGTCACATCCACGATAGGAATAGCCCCGTCTGTCCAACAACAAATCCGCAAAGGTCGTGTCTCCTCCTGCCGGGCGGGACGCCCGGCTCTCCACCCGGCAAGCAACCCTCGGCTTTCGTCCTGCAACTAAACAATTAGTTACCTTTCGCCGTGTGGGGCGTCTAAGGTCCAGGAGGGCGTCCGGTGCCGCCGAGACAATCTGGAACTTTGACCGAAGCCGAGCTGCGGATTATGGACGTGCTCTGGCGGAGAGGATCGGGTACGGTTCAGCAAGTTCTTGATTCTATTACCGAAAAGCCTGCCCTCGCTTATAACTCTGTTTTGACCACCATCCGCGTTCTGGAAAGAAAGGGCTATTTGAAACATCTAAAGGATGGAAGGGCGCATGTGTATACGCCGCTGGTCGGGCAGAAGGACGCAACGCGCTCGGAAATCCGGCACCTGGTGAGCCGCTTTTTCAAGAACTCTCACGAGCAACTGGTCTTGAACCTCCTCGAGGACCAGGGTATCGGGTCGGAGGAAATCGGTCGTCTGCGGGAGATGCTGGTTCAAAAGGATAAGGACACGATTCAGAAGGACGCGAAATGAACTGGCTTCCCCTGCAAACAGTGGCGCAGATCTCGGTCGAGCGTATTCTCAACGCGCTTCCGGAGGGATTCCTGATTGCACTCTTTGTCTGGGCGTTGCTGCGCGTGTTGCGAAGGCAAAATTCTGGAACGCGATTTGCCGTCTGGTTCCTGGCATTGCTGGCCGTCGCCGCGCTTCCTGTGCTGGGTGGTTCCGGCGTCGGCGGAGCGTCGCGAATGTCAGCGTCGCTGTCAGGAAGCCTGCGGCCTGTGGTCGCCATTCCCGGTCGCTGGGCGCTTTTCGTTTTCCTGGCCTGGGCTGCGGGGGTGGGCGTGGCGATGGCGCGTCTGGCGGCTGGGCTTTGGCACCTGCGACAGTTGCGGAGAAGTTGCACTCTGGTCGTCGCAGCGGATCTTGATCCGGTCGTGCGAAAAACCGTCGAAGTAATCGGCGCGTCAAAGTCAGTAACGGTGGCGACGTCAGAATGCGTGCGTGTGCCAGCCGCCATCGGTTTCTGGAAGCGGACCATCGTCCTGCCTGCTTGGGCGTTGCGCGAACTGCCGCCCGAAGATCTCAACGTCATCCTGTTGCACGAATTCGCACATCTGCGGCGCGGGGATGACTGGACAAACCTCATTCAGAAGATCGTGCGCGCTCTGTTCTTCTTTCATCCCGCAGTGTGGTGGATTGAGAACCGGCTCTCGGTGGAACGCGAGATGGCGTGTGATGACGCCGTACTGGCCGAAACCGCCAACCCGCGCGGATACGCCACTTGTCTGGTCTCGCTGCTGGAAAAAAGTCTCGCGCATCGTCGAGCGCACCGCCTGTTGGACGAACGACGGTCATCATCGCTCGCCCACGCCGCTGTCGACCGGGCCCGCGAGGCTGCGCTGCGGCTCGCGCAGATTCTCGACACAAAGCGGCCAGTGGCCACGCGCGTCTGGAAACCGGCGCTGGGTATGGTCGCCGCTTTTTCCGTGGTCTGCCTGATGGCTCTGCCGCACGCGCCACAGTTCGTCGCGTTTGATCAGGGGATTGATCGCGGTTTGCAGGCGAGCAATTCCGAAGCGTACTCGGTCGCCGTCGTTCCAGCCGCGTTCCAGCCGTTGCCGTTCACCAAGGGAGAGCCGGGCGCTTCAGCTCGGCTGGACGGGCGAGACGCCCGTCGCTCCACTACACGTCCAAACGCTACTGTCGGACACCGGCCTCCTCCCGCCCATGTGGTTGCTGCCCGATTGAACGCGGCGGCGCCGAACAACGCAGTAGTCGCGGTCAGCGCGAACGCCGGGCGGGATTTCGCGCCGCAATTCCGAACCCTGGTCTTCATTGAAGCCACGCAGTATAGGACCGCCGATTCTTCGGTGTGGAGCGTCCAGGTGTGGCGAGTGACGTGGGTGAGCACAGTTCCGGGCCGGTTGGCGAGGGTGCCAGTAGCCAATTCGATTTAGATCCCCAATTTTTTGCAAGCAACAACTAGATAATTAGTTGCACAAAGTTAGTTGGACGTAATCAGTTGGACTTAATTAGTTGGACAAGGAGAAACGAAAATGAAGATGTGGCTAAAAAGTTGTAAAGCACGTTGCAAGGCAGTGGTGACAAGGCGTCTGGCAGTGGCCCTGATTGCCGTAGTGGCAGTTGGGTCAGTGGCGACCTTCAACTTTACGAAGACAGCAAAGGCAGCGGTGGCGGCTCCGGCCGCGCCCGCGCTTGATGACAACAGTGTCGGAGCGCTGCTCACGCTCGACCGCGCCATGGAAACGCTGGCGGCACGAGTTACACCGGCGGTCGTGAACGTCACGGTGGTGTCGAAGTCAAACGCGCCGCAGAGCAGTCTGGAAGGCATGCCCGACATGCAACAGTTTTTTGGTCCGGGCAGTCCTTTCGGTCGTCAGTTCGGGCGTCAATTCAATGCCCCGTCCCAGCCTCAGAACCCAGTGGAACACGGCCTGGGCAGCGGCGTGATCATCTCTCCCGACGGATATATCGTCACTAACAACCATGTTATCGACGGAGCCGTCGATATTCGCGTCACCATGAGTAACCGGGAAGTCTTGCCGGCGAAGTTGGTGGGTGCCGACCCGCTGACGGACCTCGCGGTCATCAAGGTAAATGCGACGAACTTACCGAGCGTGCCCTGGGGTAACTCGGCGGGCCTGCATCCTGGGCAAACGGTGCTGGCTTTCGGCAATCCGTATGGGTTCCGCTTCACGGTAACGCGCGGCATCATCAGCGCGCTGAACCGTCCCAATCCCGACCCGAGCGATCGACGCAAACCGGGTGAGTTCATTCAGACCGACGCCGCCATCAATCCCGGAAATTCCGGCGGAGCGCTGGTGGACGCGCGTGGCGAGCTTATCGGAATCAATACCTTCCTGATTTCATCCTCGGGATCATTCTCAGGAATGGGCTTTGCGATTCCCGCCCAGATTGTCCAGCCCACGGTGGAGGCCTTGATTCGGGACGGCAAAGTGACTCATGCGTTTATCGGAATTCAGATCTCGGACGTCACACCCGACAACGCAAAGTTCTTCCAACTGAACCGAGCCGAGGGGGCTGTAATCAGCGAGGTTCAGCCGGACGCGCCCGGTGCAAAGGCTGGTCTGCGCACCGGAGACGTGATCACCGAACTCGACGGAAAGCCCATGACCGACGCCGGACAACTGCAAATGACAGTTGGACAAAAGCGCCCGGGTGACACCATTCGCCTGCAGGTGGTGCGGGATGGCAAACCAACGGCCATTTCGGTGACGCTCGCCACTCTGGGGAACGGCAAAGGCACTGAGACCGCAGGCGGCGAACACGGAAAAGGTCGCTGGGGGCTGAGTCTCGCCGACTTGACCCCGGACGACCGCCATGAACTGCAAGCGCAAAAATCGGTTCAAGGCGCCATTGTCGAGGACGTCCAGCCCGGCAGCCCGGCCGATAACGCCGGCTTGCAGCGTGGAGACGTCATCATGGAAGTGAACCGGCACGCGGTGAAATCCTCGGCCCAGGTAGCGCAGGAGTTGTCCAGCGTACCGAACGGTCAGGATGCGCTGGTGCTGGTATGGTCACAGGGTGGCAGCACTTTTCGCGTGCTGCATCCTGCGCAAGGCTAGCGCGCCCAGGGTTAGGGCAAGCGCGAAAATGGAACGATGGGCGTCTTCGTCCGGGCACCTCGCTGCGGGACGGGCGAGGACGCCCGTCACTCCATTTCCTGCGGCAGGTCAGGCAAGGGGGAAGCCGCGGCCTGCCATCGGGCCCGGCTCAATCTCACTTGGCGCTTACGAAAGCGCCGGTGGTCGCGTTAATGATGCCAATGCCCTTCCGGTCAGTCGCACTGGTGCCGTAAATGACATACCAGTCGGGCACGTTCTGCTTCGGGTCCCGGAGCAGAAGGTACATGATGGGCTGCTTCGGATCCTTCTTCAGGATGGCGTCGCCCCCGTGTTGTTGCGCGATCTCGAATGCCTTATCCGTATCGGTTTTCAGCAGGTACTGCGAAAAGACAAGGCCGGCGGATTGGGCGTTATAGGCGCTATCGGCCCCCTCGGTTGAAACTCCGAACGGTGGCGCATCCGGCCGACGGCTTCCCGAGCAAACGATGGTCTTGACCGACCGTTGGGCGGGCGAGACAAAGTACCCCCGCCAGATGGCTGCCTTCCCGTCCTGCCCGGTGGTTTCCGGGGTGACAACGGATTCCACCCGAGCCGGCTCCGCGTCCGACGACCACTTCATGGCCAGACCCAGCATTCGATTGAATGCCTCCTGACCGGTGTAAAGCATGGGTTCCTTTTTCTCCGGCGGCGCGGTGGTGGCCGGCGCGGGCGTACTCTTTTTCGGCTTATTCTCGGTTGAGCTACATCCTGCTGTCAGGATCGCAACGCTGATGACACTAAGGGCGAATGCGAGACGATAAAATTTCATACTCCGTTCCTCCAGAAAATGTTCTGACCCGTATCCTCATTGATCTCGAATACTTTATCCGTTCCATCACAGTCTCTTACCACAAGAAAGACCGGATCCGCCGTGATCCGGTCCCGTTTAGTTTTTCAGCTCGGAATTCGCCCGAATTGTACTGCTTATGAGAGCTTTTGCAAGGCCAAAGCTGCATCCCCGAGAGCCCGGACGCGGCACTCTCCGAAGTGCGAGTGCTTCTGCCAGGCCGAGCCCGCGGCCACCGTCACGCTGATGCGTGACCTCGGTTACTGCAAGCGGTGACCACGGTGAGGAAGATAATCACAGGAAGATAATCATAGGGACCCGAGCTGCGGTGGAGGTTTGAAATGCTCGGCAAGTGCACCAACCCTTCGTGCTCCGCTTCCTTCCGCCACATGCAAGAGGGGATACTTTTTCGGCTGGAACCTGACCCAGATCTCAGATTGCCCAATCCCAAGAAGCCCGAATATTACTGGCTGTGCCAGAGCTGCTCAGCAGCCATGACGCTGCTGATCAGCAAAGAGGGGAAGGTGATAGCTGTCCCGCTCCCAGCACCGGTCCAGGGTGGCACCCCTAGGAGTGATTTGATCTCGTCAAGGCGGCAGAATGGGCTAATGCTCAGCTGCCTTACCTCCTCGACGGAAAAACGTCGCAGAAGGAGTAAGCGATCCGCCGGCTGATGGAGAAGACATCATGCCAGAGGACTGGACGAACGGTAGGCGAGGTCTGTGCTTACAGCCAACTGGGGGTAAGTGCCCCTTGCGCTTTTTGCAAGGGGCGCGTGTTGGCACCGCTTACGTCCGCCGGAGTGTCAGCGTGACGGCTACTTGGATGAGACCTCGACGTATTTTTTGCCGCTGCCCGCCAGAAGAGTGTGTTCCACCTTGGGCGCGATCAAATCCCGGCCGAGGGATTCCGTGGGCCAGAATTGGACCAGGGCATACCCTTCGCTTGTCAGCAGGAAAACCATGGTGCGGCGATGTGGCGTTAACGGCGATGTCTCCGCGTGCGTAAGCACTATGGCACAGGCACTTAGGTCGTTACAGATACTCCATGCGGTGCTATCCGATCCGAATGCAGGCCCAACCGTGTTGTGGCCGGCAGGTAGAGACTTACCGGCAACGGCGAAATTGAACGGAATGTCCAACCCCATCTTCGTTTGGGCGACAGCCGGAAGACAAACCGCCACGAGCAGAGCCAAAAACAGGCTGAACTTACAGATTCTCATAGAAAACTTTCCCCTGTGCACCGCGTCCGCAGTGGCATCGACTGAAGCTATATCGGCGGGAAGGTTTGCACGCCAGATTACGTCCGATACGCCAATTGCGCGCCCAAAGTTACCTTGATCTATTAGGAACAAGAAGCTTGGGATTTTCTTCGAGTTCGAAGTCCCGGCGTCCCCACAGACCTCCAAAAAACCTCGAACCGCCGTAACCTTGGGCGCTGGTTTGCATCCAAATTAAGAGGCGCTTTCGCATGCTATACTGGCGTCAGATGGGGTGGCTGGGGCCCTCGACGTCCCTGCCCAAGGATGTCGACACATGGCTGGTAGTTCTCGTCGTTCCAACTTTCGTTCACTCTTCCTGATAATTTTTGTCCTTGCTCTGTTCGGCTTGCTGGGAATGCTGTATGCGCAGAGAGTCGGCCCGGCAGCCACGCCCAGCAGCGACTCCGACGTCCGCGACAGCTTGAAGCAGTTCACTGAGGTCTATAAAACGATCGAGGACAATTATGCCGACCCGGTGAATCCTGACAAGGTTATTTATGACGGCGCCATTCCGAGCATGCTGCACCAGCTCGATCCGCACTCGAATTTTTTCGATCCGAAATCCTATTCCGCGCTCCGCGAAGAGCAGCGCGGCAAGTATTACGGCGTCGGCATGACGGTCGGCCCGCGCAACAATAAAGTTATTGTCATCGCTCCCTTCGTCGGCACGCCGGCTTATCGCGCCGGCATCCGGCCGGGTGACATTATCGCCGCCATCGACGGCAAGCCCACCGACAACATGAGCACCTCCGACGTCGCCGATCTGCTCAAGGGACCGAAAGGCACCACCGTCCGCATCACCATGTTGCGCGAAGGCTCCGACCATCCGCTCGAATTCGCCGTCGTTCGCGACGAGATTCCGCGCTACAGCGTGGACCTGCACTTCATGATCAAGCCCGGCATCGGCTACATGCACGTCTCCGGGTTCCAGGAAACCACCGAGCATGAAGTGGCCGAAGCGCTCGAACAGATGGGCGATCTGAAAGGCCTCGTCCTCGACCTGCGCCAGAATCCCGGAGGCCTGCTGAGTGAAGGCGTAGGCGTCGCCGACAAGTTTCTCAAGAAGGGACAGCTGATCGTCTCGCACCACGGCCGCTCATCGCCGGAAAAGCGATACGTAGCGGCCCGCGGCAACGGCGGAAAAGATTATCCGCTGGTGGTGCTGGTCAATCGCGGCACCGCATCCGCCGCCGAAATTGTCGCCGGAGCCATTCAAGATCACGATCGCGGCCTGATCGTCGGCGAGGTGACGTTCGGCAAGGGCTTGGTGCAGACCGTGTATCCGCTAGCGGAAAATACCGGCCTCGCCCTCACCACCGCCAAGTACTACACCCCCAGCGGACGCCTGATTCAGCGCGATTACTCCAATCTCTCTCTCTACGACTATTACTACAATCGCGAGGGCGAGGAGAATAACGCCAACCACGAAGTCAAGCTCACGGACGGGGGACGCCCGGTGTATGGTGGCGGCGGCATCACTCCTGACGTGAAACTTCCGCCCTACAAGTCCACCAAGTTCCAGGACGAGTTGCTGCAGCACTACGCGCTGTTTAATTTTGCCAAGCGCTACGCCATCACTCACAAGATCACGCAGAGCTTCGAAGTGGACGATGCGCTGCTGCAGGACTTCCGTAAATTCCTCGACGAAGAAAAAATTCCCTATACCGAAGCCGAGATGATCGAGAGCAACGAATGGCTGCGCTCCAACCTCAAGGCCGAACTGTTCATCGATGCCTTCGGCCAGGAAGAAGGCTTGAAGGTGCGGGCGGAGACCGATCCGGACGTGATGAAGGCTCTGGAATTGATGCCGCAAGCCCGGGCTCTGGCGGACAATGCCAAGAAAGTAATAGCGGAACGAAACTCGGCCGTCCCGGTTCCACGCTAGGCGAACGTCATCTTGATTCCGAATTAAAGGCCCGGGTAACCGGGCCTTTTGCTTTGCTCGAGAGGCGAAGACTCAGTTCTCAGCTCTCAGGGAAACCGGTTTGTCTGTTGAAGGCCACCTAGGACTGGAGGCTGAGAGCTGACAGCCGAGAGCTTCGATTCGCTTCGAACTTCGCTCTTGAGTGCCGGCCCCGAAAGCCCTAAAGTACAGGAAGCGAAATGACTCTCGCCCCTTGGATTCCGGCGGTGCTGGTGGCGATGGGCGCGGGAATTCTCGACTGGCGCTACCGGCGGATTCCGAACTGGCTCACGGTGTCGGGCCTGGCGGCCGGCGTCGCCGTCAATACGATCCTTTTTCGCTGGCCGGGACTGAAAGCCGCGTTGCTGGGGACGGCGTTGGGCCTTGGGCTGCTCCTGCCTTTCGTGCTCCTCCGCAGCCTCGGCGCCGGAGACTGGAAACTGGCCGGCGCTTTGGGAGCGTGTCTCGGTCCGCGGCAACTGTTCGCCGTGCTCATGGGCACGATTCTGGTGGCGGGAGTGATGGCGCTGGCCATGGTCATCTGGAAAGGACGGCTGAAACGGACGCTCCTGAACATGGCGCATTTGCTGGACGCGTTGTTCAGCCTGCGCATGCCTGGGCCTGAGGTATCGCTCGACGATCCGCAGGCAACAAAAATTCCCTTCGGCGTGGCCATGGCGGTTACGGTTTTGTTCTACGGGCTGGGCCGGGCGATGGGGAATTTATAATTGGTGATACGTAATTTGTAATTGTTATTCGATTTATGACCTGCACTTTGCCGAACATCAAACGCATCGCACGTCAACTCCGAAGCACTGACGGGGCGGAGATCGCCGAGGCCGCGCTGGTCCTGCCCCTGGTGGCCATGC
Source organism: uncultured Acidobacteriaceae bacterium (assembly GCA_963779995.1). Lineage (GTDB taxonomy): Bacteria > Acidobacteriota > Terriglobia > Terriglobales > Acidobacteriaceae > Acidiflorens. The sequence goes on from CAVZZY010000018.1 coordinate 259,430, forward strand.
TCCTGTTCGGCATCATCTGGTTTGGACGGGCCTTCAACATTTACTCCACCATCCAGCAAGCGGCGCAGCAGGGAGCAGTCACCGCGGCCCGGGCTACGTGCGCCACCTGCAGTGATGCTTTCCCAACCGACGGACCACCGACGACAAATGGCACCGTGACAGCTGCGGTTGAAGCCGTGCTGAAAGCCTCCAATCTCGATCCGGCCCAGATTCCCGTAAACTCCAATCCCCCTAACCCGGTCTCCTGCGCCACGCCGCCCACACCACCGTGTACGACCACCGACAAGATCACGATCTGCCGGCAGGCGCTGCTGAATCCCCCCGCTTCCACCCAGCCCCCACAATGTGGAACCATTGTGGGCTTTCAATACCCATTCAAGTTCAACTTCCCGGGCACGTCGCTCAACATGCAGCAGATTATTTTGTCGGCGCAAGCACAGAGCAGGATGGAGAACTAGATGCTTCGCCTCCGGATTCCGTATCGTCGCACGATCAGTCTGCTGAGGGATGTGCAGGGCGCGGCGCTGCTGGAGTTTGCCATTTCACTGCCGCTTCTCGTGGTGTTCGTGGTGGGCATCTACGATTTCAGCGGCGCCTTCAACCAGAAGCAGAAGATCGAGCAGGCGGCGCAGGAAGGCGCCATCATTGCCGGAGCCCAGCCGACGAGCGACATTGCGTCGGCCACCGCCCCGGCCTCCCTGCTGCCGGTAGTGTCGGCAGTTTACAACTCGCTGGTCGGCAGCGGGGTTCTGCCCACCGGCACTTGCGCTCCGCCGGGCGCGGCATCCGGACCGACTGGGGTGGCGTGGACGTACACACTTTCCCCTTGTCCCGACAGTCTGATCATCACCATCAACCGCGGGACGGTAGTCACCTCGGTGTCGCCGGCAGTCGTCGGCACCAACGTTCAAGTGCAGTATCCATATCATTGGCGGTTCAATAGTGTGATTCAATTGCTGATTCCGGGTGCAAGCTATGCGGCTACAACGCAGGTGACGGAGAGCGCTACGGTCCATAACCAGATGTGAGGGTGTGTGCGTCGAAAGCGGAAGATCTCGGGGAGAAAGGTCTCGCGGCGGAAAAACCAGCAAGGCGTCATCATCACGCTGGTTGCGGTGTTCATGCTGTTTGTGATCGGCGCGATGGCCGCACTGTCGATCGACGTGGTGACGCTTTATACCGCGCGCAGTGAAGCGCAACTCGCGGCCGATGCGGCGGCGCTGGCCGGGGCGCGTGTGCTTGCGAACTCAGGGGCGACCTCGGATACAACCGACGCGTCGATGGCAAACGCCGAGACCCTCGCCTCTGCGGTCGCCCTTCAAGTCGGGCAGCAGAGCCAGGTTGGGGGAAGGGACTTGATCGCCGCTAATGGCGAAGTGGTGGTGGTTGGTTTTACCGGAACGGTGGCGAATCCGTGTACGGCGCCGACCAATCCGTGTATCACCGTCCACGTGCAAAGAACCGATCTGCCGACATTCTTCGCGCGCATCTGGGGAACCAAGCAGGTCACGGTGACTGCGTCTGCCACCGCGGAAGCTTACAATCCTTCGGGCGCAAATCTTGTGGGTGGAACGATGCCGCCGGTCGCTCCCGTTTGCGTGAAACCCTGGCTGCTGCCGAACATCGATCCCACCAATTCCCCCAACCCAATTTTTGTTACGACTACCGGCGCGATCAACAACCCGGCGCTGCTGGGATGGACGAATGCTAACTATGGCACGGCACTGCGGTCTCGTTGCACCAATTGTACGACCCTGCCCGCACCAACAGCTTGGCGTTACTACCCCGGCAATCCAGCGTCATTCCCGCCCCCAACCGCGCTGCCCGCTTGCGCGGCGGGATTTACCGGATACGAACAAAGCATTGCCGGATGCGTCCAAACCGCCATCGCGTGCAATAGCAACAGCACCAATAGCACTAACCCGGTGAGTATCGACAATTCCGATTATTTCAACCGAGGTACGCAGACGGCAAATGCCGTGAATTGTCTTGCCCACACAACCGCTAGCCAAGGAGATACTGTCACTCCAGCATCCATCCCCGGAGGGTCCATCCTACCACCGTTTGAGTTCATCGCGGGTGCCGACAATCCGATTGCGGGTTTGGCCACAAACGATGTAATGGTCAGCGACTCGCTGGTCACGGTGCCAGTATTTGACGTTGGAACACCACCGTTTGTTGCTCCCCCCGCGCCGCCTGGCACCTTGCAGATCGTGGGATTTGTCCAGCTTTTTCTGAATCCCGACGGCACGGCAACGCCGAATGCCGGGCCGAATAACGGCCGTGTGAATGCCACCATCATCAACATGGCCGGTTGCGGAACAGGCTGGACCGCAACGCCGATTATCGGCAACGGCGCTTCTCCCGTAGCCGTGCGGCTGATCTCGCCGCCGTAGTTGGAAGTCGCCCTACCCACCCTGACTCTCGGTGTCTTTGACTTTTTTCATCACACCCAGGCTGTGAGCGTTGTCACAGACTTCCAACCCGCCTTGCACCGACAATGAAAATCTGATTGGAGCAGGGCGCAGTGTGTCTGTCTCCCAGGACGCCCCTCGCGTTGCGAAAGCTATTTCAGCGAGCGCTCTTTGGACAGTAATTGGAGGAAGCGTCAGCCGCAGCCAAAATCCCGAAAAGCATAGGATGTAGAGCTAAGTCCTTATTCCGGAATATTTTACAAATAAGTCCTTTAGGCTCTGGATTTTGGCGGCTCGATTCCTCCTAACCCTATGACTCCAATAGCAGGGGGGGGTAGTGGTCGACACGGGTTAATACCTTCGGAGTTAACAGGCAGGAAGAATACAGAACGCTCCGCTCCTCATGTTTTTCGCGAGGGGGGCTTAACCCCGCAGGAAATTCGCCACCAGTTTTTTCCCTTCGTCCGTCAGCACGCTCTCGGGATGAAACTGCACACCCTCGACCGGGAACTTCCGATGGCGCAAGCCCATGATGACCCGAGTCCCGTCATGATCGCGAGTCCAGGCGCTGACTTCGAGATCGGCAGGCAGGCCATCTTCGGCGACGATGAGCGAGTGATAGCGGGTCGCGGTCATCGGCGAAGGTAAGCCGCGAAAGATGGTCTTGCCGTCGTGCTCTACCTGACTGGTTTTGCCGTGCATCAGGTTCCTCGCGCGAACCACCTGGCCGCCGAACGCAGCGCCGATCGCCTGGTGCCCGAGGCAGACGCCCAGCACCGGCACTTTATAGGGAACTCGGCCCGCGAAATGGCGGATCAGTTCGATGCTGATGCCAGCTTCCTGCGGAGTGCAGGGTCCGGGAGAAACCACTATGCGCTCCGGGTGCATTGCCTCGATCTCGCTGACGGTCACTTCGTCGTTGCGGCGAACCTCGACTTCAGCGCCCAGTTCGCCCAGATACTGGACGAGGTTGTAAGTGAACGAATCGTAGTTATCGAGGACGAAGACCACGCGTTCATTGTAGCTGCTGAAAGCTAAGTCTCGAAAGCCTTGACAGGCTGGTCGCTAATTGCCATGCTTACAGGCGACTTCCGGAGGTTCGATGGCCCAAACGCAGCACGAGCAGGACGAAAATAATAAGCGGGCCACGCGGCGGTTCGCGCTTCGTCTGCCAGTCACCGTACGTTATGGCGAAAATGAGGAGGAGCACGCGGCCCAGACCCGCGACGTCAGCGCCCGCGGAATTTGCTTCTATGTCGATTCCGCCATCCAGGCCGGCTCCGCCATTGATTTCACGCTCACCCTGCCGCCCGAGATCACCCTCACGGAAAGCATACGGGTGCGCTGCAAAGGCCGCGTGGTCCGAGTCGAAGGGGGCCCTCCCGCCGGCAAGATGGCGGTGGCAGCCGTCATCGATGAATACGAGTTCCTGGCCGACTCGGAATAGCTCGCGCGTTTTTCCCCCGCGCGGTTTTTCGTGCGTCTATCTCCATGCAACCCTCGAGTGGTATGGTTTCTCTAACACTCTAGAGCTTCCGTGAAAAAATTCCCGCCGAATCTTGCGTTCCGGCGACCGCTATTTTGTTGCAGTTTGTGGGCGGATTTGTGCGCGGTTATTACGGTCGGAATGCTCATCATTGGAGCACCGCCGCTTCATTCCCAGACATCGGTCGAACCTGTGGTTCGACTTGAGGTTCAACTTGGCTCCAAGTCTGCCGTTTCTTCTTATGCGAGCAAGACGGCAGCGATCAAGAGCGTCCGGATGGTGCAGGAAAAAGATGGCCCGGCAGTTGAAATCCTGTCGACGAAGCCGTTGCTTCCTTCGATCCAGGCGATCAGCGACCCGGATCGGCTGGTGATCGATCTGCCGAACGCGCGCCTGGAGACGCCGCAGAAGCAGAAGCGGACCAGCATACAAGCCGATCAGATCAGCTCGCTAAGCGCCGACCAGTTTCAACAGAATCCGCCGGCAGTGCGCCTGGTCGTGGATCTGCTCGCCCCGCGAGCCTACACCTGGCATGCTGCGGGAAACCGCCTCGTCGTGAGTCTCGGGGGAAATCCCAACGGGATCAGCAGTTCTCCGTTTGAGGCGCCTGAGGTTCCCAGCCTGACGCCCGCGCCGCAACCGCACGTGATGGCGGTACGCGCGGCCGGCCCGCTGGCGCTGGCTCGAAACGACGCAGAATCGGGTTCCTCGATCACGACCGGGCCCGATACGGTAGTGCTCCGCTTGTCGAGTGGCGGCGAAGTGCATGTCTGTCCGGGAACGACCCTGGCAGTGACCCCCTCGCAGAACCGGCATAACCTGATGCTCAGCATGAACGCCGGCGCGCTGGAGACGCACTTCGCTCTCGACGCTTCCGCGGATTCCGTGATCACGCCGGACTTCCGCATCCTGCTGACGGGCCCGGGGGAGTTTCACTATGCCATCAGTGCGGACAACGAGGGTAATACCTGCGTACGGGCGCTGCCCGGCAACACGGCTCCGGTGATTGTTACGGAGCTGCTCGGCGATGGCACTTACCAGGTCAAGGCAACCGACCAGCTCGTGTTTCGTTCCGGGCAACTCAATCGTGTGGATATGGCGGTGCCGCTGGAGTGCGGATGTCCGCCGCCGCGGGATGCTCCGCTGCGGGCGACAAACGATCTGCCCACGCAGAGCCCAGCGCAGAAAGAAGCGCTGGCGGCCGCTCCGCTTGACGCGTTCGTCGCGCCAAACGAACTTCACGTGCAGATAGAGGCGCCGTTCGTGTTCCACGCGACCGGCCCTCCGCCCGTGCCGGTCGAGGATGTGCGTGCGCTGCCTGTGGGTTCGCGTCCACGGGCGGCACCGGCTTTGGCCGCTCCGCTTCCTCCACGCGCAAACGGAAAGGCGAAACCAGCCGGCACTGAGACGGCGTCGGCCAATCAAGCGCCGGCGCGCCGATTCTTCAGAAAAGTCGGCGGATTTTTTGCCGCGCTGTTCCGCTGACTCGGGCAAGTGTGCTGTGCGGGCAGGCAAATTTCTGTGCCGCTTGTGCATCTATATCGCTGAGTATTTTCCTTCGGACTGCAAGCACCGTTCAAACCGTATGCTTCAAACCGCGCGATATGCTTTCAAACCAGCAAAAGGAGAAAACAATGCGAAGAGTGTGGAATCTTGTTTTGTTATTGACGATGCTGTCGAGCGCCGTCTGGGCGCAGATTCCAACGAGGGGAAACGTATTCTTCGGCTATTCCTATGACCGCACTTCTGTCGTCTCGAACGACACCACAAATACGAATGGATGGGAGGCCACGCTGGAAGGGAAGTTCCTGCCATGGATTGGCTTGGTGGCCGATGTTGATGGACATTATGGTAGCCACAACTACAACGGCACCAACGCCGACCTCGCGGCACACAACGTTCTGTTCGGCCCGAGAGTATCGGTACAGGTCAAGCGCTTCCGCCCGTTTGGCGAGTTCCTGGTTGGCGCGGGGCACATCAGCCGAAGCAACGGAATCTCCGACTCGGATACTTCGTTCGTCAATGGGGTCGGCGGCGGGCTGGATTATCGTATTGCCGGGCCGGTAACGTTCCGGGGGCAGCTTGACTGGATCAACACGCGCTTTTATGGCAAGGGGCAGAACGGCGTGCGGTTCTCAACCGGCATCGCGTTTCATTTCTAGCAGGCGTAGGGACAGCCGCCCTCGGCTGTCCAGCGGGGCGAAAGCCCCGCCAAACCCCGGACTGCAAGAATCGGCAAACGACACCCAGGCGAGCTGCGCTCGCCTGGACAGCCGAGGGCGGCTGTCCCTACGTAAATTAAACGGTCTGCGATTGCACTGCCGCCTCCGTGTGCTCCATGCATTGCTCCAGGATTGCGGGCACTTCAAACAGGGCTCGATTCGAGTACTCGCTGGCCTTCCGGCGGAATTCATGGAAAGTGGCGCTCTCGAGTAATCGTTGAACGGCGGGAGCAATTCTTTTGAAGGTCGGCACGACCATGCCGTAGCCCTTCTCCGTCACCCATTCCGCGTTGTAACGCTCTTGCGGCAGCGTTTTCGAATTGCATTCAACAATCACGGGCAGGTGGAACTGCAGCGCCTCGCTGATCGAGCCCGGGCCTGGTTTTCCAATGAAGAAGTTGGCCAAGGCCATGTAGTACTCAACATTCTCGGCAAATCCGACGACGGCGATGGGTTTCCTGGTCGGCAGCTTGGTGAGCTCAGCGGCGAGCTTCTGGTTGTGCCCGCAAATCAGGATTAGCTGGACGCCGCTCGCGGCTTGGTTGAGTTTCCGGGTGATGTCGACCATCACCTGGGAGCCGTGGCCTCCGAACAAGACAATGCCGGTCGGACAATCGGGTTCCAGGCCGAACTGCTTCCTTTCCGAGACGCGGTCAACCGCAGTTTTTTCGTAGAACCTTGGTTTCAGGATCATTCCCGATGTCTGGAAGATATGGTCGGGGGGGTGGCCCATGGTTAAGGCTTGCTGCCGGGCGCGTTCCGTACCCGCGATGATGTATTCCGACTCCCGCTCAATCCAGAAATGTGGCGGGTAATCTGCCAAATCGGTTATTAGAGTGACAAAAGGGGTTTTTGTGCCAGGCGTTCTTGTTCCCGGGCGCAGGCTGTCGGCGATGGCGCGATTGAAGTGCGGAATCACCGAGACCACCAAGTCCGCTGGATGCTGCGCCCAGTAAGCGCGCAGCGCTTTCACGATTGGAGAATGGTAAACGCGGATGGTTCCCTGCAGAACGACCAGGAGTTGCGGCGTGAAGCGCGTCCAGCCTTTGCGCAGGATGAGGTTGTAGGTGTCCTGAATGCGCAGGCCGGTGGCCCGACGAAGCAGGTCGAGGGGATCGAGCAATTCCTGAAAGTCGAGGAGAGTGACGTCCCAAGGATGTTCCTGGCTAGAGAGAGTGGATTTGAGGGCTTCTGCTGCGCTGCGATGTCCTCCGCCGGCGTGGTGGAAAACGATGGTTAGTTTGCGCAAGATTTACGGTGCCTCGTTTGTGGCAAACGACCTTTTTCAAATTTCAAAAGACCATCTGGTTGCTGGAATCCGGGTCAGGTAGCTACACCCTCGAATTCACCATCTTCGACGAATCCTGCCTCGTCGCCGAAGTCGGCAGGTTCGGCGACAGCCGGGTTTTGTTCTTCGCTTTGTTCTTGGGCGGGATGGAGATCGTCGGGCCGCTCAACGTATTCATGGATCTGAACCCCCTCTTCGCCAACGGTGATGTAGGCAGGATGCGCGTCAATCCAGCTTCCGCAATTGAAATAGTCGGTTCCGTGCTCGTGCTTATGCATGGCGGCGTGGGTGTGGCCGCAAAAAATGCGCGCAGCCTTGTGATGACGGGCATGGGTCAGGGCGCCTTCGGCGACCTTTGGCGATAAGCGCAGCCAGCGCGTGTTGAGCCGGTCGAGGAAACGCGTGAGGGTTTTGTTTTTCGAATCCCACTTCTGCAGTTGCAGGTAGAGCAGCGTGCCGATGTAATAGCTGACGTGGACATTGCTCACCACGAAACCGTCGAACTGGTGACCATGCACCGCAATGTGCCGCAGGCCCTGATATTCCCATTGATATTCCTGGTACACGCGGACCCCCACCAAATGGGACATGATTGGGGCCAGGCCGTGATCGTGATTGCCTTCGACCCAGACCACTTCGACGTTGCGTTTGGGATTGGAGAGCTTGCGGATGAAGCCGAGAAATTTCCAGTGCTCTTTTTTCAGGCGTCCGAAATTGAGGTCGGCAAAGATATCGCCCAGCAAAATGAGGCGGCGATATTGATTTTCCTGGAGCACGCGCAACGCCTCGCGAGCGCGGCTCATGTCCGCGCCGAGGTGCAGATCGGAGAGGATCAGCGTGTCATGTATCGGCGGCGCCACAGCTTCAATTGTCGCCGAGGAGTGTTACGAGGTGATGAATCGGGCATTGACTGAAGGGTTAGAGGTAATCTTTCAGTTACCAGCCTGCAGCATGGTTGCAGAGCCGGCGGAAGGCTTGCCCCGCGATGCTCTTTGGTTCAGTGCGCTCAGTGCGTTGGTGGAACGTATTCGGCTGGACGCGCGGATCCCTCACCGAAGAAAAACTGCTCCATCTGCTGCACGATGACTTCCTGATCCTGCTTGCGCGCCGGATTCAGGCGATATTCGTTCAGCAACATTTTGCAGTGTTCCACCCACTGGCCCCACGCCTGTTGCGAGATCTGGTCATAGATCTTTTTCCCCAACTCGCTGTCGAAGGGAGGCTCGGGGAGCCCAGGCAATTCCTGTTTCAGTTTTGCGCAGAAGACTTTGTGATCTGACATAAATTTCTCCTGAAATTATCGCACAGGCAGCGCGCCATCGCGGACCGTAGACAGGAAGGTTCTGCCGGATGGTGAAATTTCCGTGAGTTCCGCCGGTGCAAATCAGGCGCGTGGTTCACCAGAATCGTTCAGCGACGTGAAATTTGTGTTGACAAATTACATACGAATGGCAATATCTTGTGGTAGGACAGCTGCTCATACCACAAGTTGAGCAGCGCGGGCATCAAGGTGCCCTGTCGAGAACCTTGGGAGAACAAATCGTTCAAACGGAGGAAAAAACTTCATGGCAACCAAGAAGAAAGCCGCCAAGAAAAAGAAACACTAAGCGGACGGATGCTCGTTCAGAAATTCCGCAAGCCTCTCAGGAGAAGCACCTCTTGAGGGGCTTTTCCATCCGCGGCTGCGGCGTACTTTTGGGGGTTGTCCCGCGACGCGGCTCGTGCTAGAAACGCGTATACGGGATTACGGTAACGGTCTCCATGAGCCTCCGCAAGAAAGTGTCTAAGAAAGCGGGCCGCAGCGCCGAAGTCATTATTCCGGACAAGCTCTATTTCCGGATCGGCGAAGTCGCCGGCTTGTGCCGTCTGCCTGCTTACGTGCTTCGGTTCTGGGAAACTGAATTCCCGCAGCTTAAGCCGGTGAAAAGCAGCACCGGGCAGCGCATGTACCGCAAACGCGATGTGGAGTCGGTGGTGCGGATCAAGAGACTGCTTTACGAAGACGGCTTTACGATCGCGGGTGCGCGGGTGCAATTGCGGGAAGAGAACAAGCCCGACAAGACTCAGACTGCGCTTCCGTTTCCTGGGGCCCCTGCCGTGAATGTGGCGCACTTGCGGCATGAACTGCAGCAGATCCTGCACATTCTCTCCGCACGCCACTAGCGTGAAGGCGGGGCTCTACCCCGCCTGGACGGGGCGAAGCCCCGTTCCCACACAAACCCGACCGCGTTCGCAAGCCAAGAAAAACGCGGGCCGTGAAGCCCGCGTGGATTCCATCGCAAATCGATCTGCTGTTATGCCGATTCCCGCAGCGGCTCGGCTTCGACCAGCGGCGCGTCTACCAGGTGCTCGCTCAGGAACCAAACCTGCAGCTCGTTCGTACGAAGCACATCGCTCACTACCATGTCGTTGGTGCCGGGGTCGCCCAGTTTGGTAGCCAGTTCCGCCAATTCACGGCAGTGGGTGATGATGACCTCGTGCGCGTCCAGCAGGCGCGACAGTTGCACGGGAACCTCTTCGCGGCCCTTGGGCGGGCGTGGAATACGCGTGGTTTCTGCCACGTCGGGTGCCATGGCGATACTGATTCCGCCCAGCAACTGGATTCGTTCCGCGATCGTATCGACGATCTCGCTCTGTTCTCCGAAGTGCTTATCGAACAGAAGATGAAGTTGATAGAAAGTGGCTCCGGACACCTGCCAATGGGACTTCTTGTAGAGATCCCGAAGAGTCATGGTGTCGGCCAGGAGTTGATTGAGTTGCTCGGTCATTTCCAGCCGGACGGGTTCTTCCAATTGCAAAGGCATGACGCTGGTCACGGTGCCAAAGGGCTGGAGTTCGCGGGCCGACTGGTGGTAGCGGGGTTGGGCTGAAGCTTTGTGCGAATTGCTGGAGATTGGTTTCTTGGGCATGAGATTCTCCTTGCTACGAATTTGGGGCAAGCCAGAACCAGGGGAAATTGCCAGAACGGTTATCTATTTCCAGTCCTGGTTGTCAGCTCGACCCGTTTTGGATGCGAATCGCCGGAAAATCGATTCCGCGCCCCTCTGATGGCGTGCTGCGCGCTCAGTCGGCAGCGCTGCGCCGGAGGCTGTGCACCTCAGTCAGGAACTCGACTCGAGGCGCACCTTTGACACCTGCACTCGCCATTCTGGTCTTGAGTTCCTCGGAAGCTATGAATGCGCGCGCCTTTTCCAGACTCTCCCATTCAAAGAAAAGAGTGAGGTCGTTGACGTTTCCAGCGCTGCGGAAAATACGGCAGTTGCGCTCGCCGTTTTTACGCCGCCAATCGTAGGCGGAATCGAACAGCGTTTTCCAGGCCGCATAGTCGGTGACTTCGTGGTGGATGAGAACGGTGATCATGATTTCGGAGGCACTCCTTTCCAACGTGCAACGTTGCCCCAAACGCCGGAAAAATGCAAGGGCTGGGATCACAGGGGGCTGGACGTGCGGACCGGTCGTGATCAACTATCAGCAATTGGAAACAGGGCGGGGCCACGGATGGCGGGAGGGGTAAATGGTCGGCCCCAGGAAACGATTTTCGAACTTTCCTGCGAAGCGAGAGGCCGGAAAGCCACCTCTGGAACGGCTTGATTGTTGGTGTAATTGATTCCATAACAATGTCGGCTCCCACGCCCGCGTAGACTTTGGTGGTGCCAACCAACCAAGCCCCGGGAGAAAGGAGCCGAACGATCGCTAACTACCGATCTGAACCCTCTTCAGCTCGCTAGTTCTCATTGACTTGCCCTAGTGCCCCGCATAACATGGCGTCGCGCCAATGAGCGGCCCAACATTTCGCACTACCGCATTGTCGAGAAGCTCGGTGGCGGTGGGATGGGCGTGGTATAGAAGGCCGAGGACGTGTGTGGATGTGAAGCTCGGCTGGTTTGTCACCCCGCTCATGGTTCGCACGAGCTGACAAAGACAATTCAAAAGTTGAAACGAGTAGAAACGAGATTTCTTTTTCCCAGGAGGGAGTACAATCTCGTCGTCTTCGAGGCAATAAAGAAATTCCAATCCGGAGGTCTGTATGGCTGCCAATCCGCTTCCCACACCAACCCTGACGCTCGCTACGGAGAAAACGGCTACCGAAGCGACCGTTCGCTGCTCGGGCAGAATCACCATGGAAAACGCCAATCAGTTGCGCGACGCCGCGCGCCAGTTGATCGCCGAGAACAAACGCCTCGTGATCGACCTCAGCGATGTCAGCTACCTCGACAGCTCCGGGCTGGGCATGATCGTCGGCGTGTACGTCTCGGCCAAGAGGGCCAAGTGCCAGTTGAAGCTCATCAATCTCAGCCCCCGCGTGAAGGAGATCTTCACTCTCACACGGCTGGATGAGGCGCTGGCAGGCCTGGTGCACCCTGGGGGTGAAGGCCTGGATCATTTCCGCGGGTGACTCCCAAAACGAATTCCGCCGCTGCCGCTTTAATCGTGCTCGCCGCTTGGGGAAGCGGCGGAGGCGAAGTAGCCTTTGCGGGCGTACACATGCAGTTTGTGACCGTCTTTGTGAGCGGTGATGTTGATGGCGCGGTACTGGCCGTCGCGCTTGAAGGATGCAGGTTTGTAGGAGATCAAGTAACGGCTGCGGACGACTTGTTGCAGGTCGACGAGACTGCCTTTCAGGCCGCCAACGGAGCCTGGGACAAAGGCGGCTCCGCCGGTAAGTTCTGCCAAAGTGGTCAAAGCATGTTCGCCCACCAGAAAGGCCACATCGGGGTGGTCGGTAAGCTGGCGAGTGCTAACGGTATAGACCGTGACTTCTCCGCGTTGGGCGCGATTGATTGCGTGTTTAAGGGTTACACTGCTGGAGTTATCCTCGCCGTCACTGATGACCACGAGAATTCTAGCGACGGGTTTCGGTTCGGAAAGGCTAGCGAGTTTGTCAGCAGCGAAGGTAACGGCATCCCAAAGGGCTGTGCCGCCGGAGGGCACCAGTTCGCGGACGGCGTGGGAGAGGAGCTTCTGGTCGGCGGTGAAATCCTGAACAAGCAGAACCGAGTTGGCAACTCCGATGACGAAAGCGAGATCACCCTGGCCGATTACGACCTTCTGCAAAAAGTTGCTGGCAGAGTCCTGCTCGAATTTGAAGCGGTCAGCGATGGAGGAACTGGTGTCGATGACGATGCCAAGGCGCAGCGGTAGCTCGGACTCGGCGCGGAATCCGGTAATGGCCGCGGGAGCCTTGTGATCGTCGACGACTGCGACATCTTTGGCGGTGAGGGTGGTTACGGATTTTCCATGATCGGTGGCCGCGAAAAATACCGGGACCTCGTCGATAGAGGCGTGCAAAGTGAACCCGTCGTAATAAGCCTCCGAAAGTTTTGGAGAAGGGGCAGTGCCGGAGATGGGGTTGGGATGGGCAGAAGGGGAAGTTGTCCCGCAGGCGACGCACTCGGCGTCTGCTTCGGCCTCCGCGATCTGCATATTTTCGTTGGACGCCTGCATAAGCTTGCGGACATTTTGGGGTATTTGCTCGGAGCCGGAGTGGGGTTCATTCTGAACGAAGCTGAAGGAAACGGTTGCTGCGGAGATTTGCGCTGAAGGATGCTTCGCGCTCTCGTCGAGTTCCTGCATCACATGGAGAGCTGCGCCTGCGGCCGGCGACTTGGGATCTTCCTTTAGAAAAGTTATTAACTCTTGCCGGGCTTGAGCAAGATTTCCTTGCTCTTCGAGGGCGGCAGCGGCATAGAAATGAACCATGGCAGCGCCTTCGTGTTGGCGGTCATGGACGTGATGAGCGGTGGTGATTGCGGCGTTATAGTCACGGTTCAGGAGCTGTCCGTAGGCCAACGCCGTGAGCACGGTAAGATCGAGAGGAGCGAGAGCGGAAGCTTTTTGAATGGATTCTTGCGCGGCGGAAAAGTGCCGGAGGGCGAGTTCGGCGCAACCCAGGTTCAGAAAGGAATTAGGCAGGTGTTCATCGAGCGAAACGGCTTGGGAGAATTCGGCCCGCGCTTGATCATTCTGCCCTAAACCCAAATAGGCTGTGCCGAGGGCATTGTGCGCCGAGACGAAGCGGGGATAGATCGCAGTGGCAATCGTCAGGTGCCCCACGGCACCCTGATGATCCTTGCGCATCAGGAGCTGATAGCCCTTCTCGAACTCCCGACGGGCCTTGGCGGGAGCTTTGAGGTCGAGCGCCGAGAGAGAACCGCTGGGGCTCTCCAGCGGGCTCTGGTGGCCGGATATAGCCCACAAATCATTGGTGAATTGTTCGGGAGAGATCAAGGCGAGCGACCCGGGCATACCTGTAACCCCGCCCATGTTGGAATTCGGGATGCTCATTATCTGAGCAGCTGCGGCGCAGGAAAGAAACAGGAGGAGAAATGCCTGTAGGAACTTTCGATTGATCATAGTCTTATGCTTCCCCGCGAAACACTCGGAACGGTGCCCGTTTGGGCGCCCGTATAAGGGGTTCCAAAAGTCTAGTCCGGTCGAGTTGGTTGGACAAGAAAAAAGCTTACGAGTTAGGAAGCATTAACCCGCGGCTAGCCTCACGAGGAATTCAGCAGAACGCGGTGAATTGCTCAAATCACTGCTTTGAACAACGCGACGGACGGCGTAAGTCTTTGGCCCGCTTAGCGAAAGCCGTTCGATCTGATCTTGCAGCGGGCAAAAGAATGAAGAATGGTCGGGACGGCGAGATTTGAACTCGCGACCCCTTGCACCCCAAGCAAGTGCGCTACCAGGCTGCGCTACGTCCCGATGGAATCCGCTGCCGTGCGATGACAGCGTGGGGGTTGACTTTCAAATTCTACACCAGGCGGCAGCTGCAGGTGGAACACACCTACCTTGAATTGTCATTCCGAGCGCGAGGGGTCTGCGACTTGCGGCGAACTGCGGATCCCTCGCTGCGCTCGGGATGACAGGATCTGGCGAACTGCGATTGATAACGAGCTTTCTAGCTTCGCCACGGATTGCTACCCGTACCCCTTTGTCACAAACGGAGGGTGATGAGTATCACTTCGCCCCAGCTGCTTCTGACGCCAACATGATCGCTAGAGCGAATCGAGAATGGCTGCGACCACAGGCCGCTGCCGAGCCGCGTTTGGCTTGAACGGGCGAGACGCCCGTCCTCACACGAGCTTGGTACGGCGACGGTAAATTTGCTCTAGGCAGCGAGGCGAGGCTTTTTTGGCGATCTTAGTGGTGGGCGGGGCGGGGTATATCGGCAGTCACGCAGCGCGGGCGCTGCGGGGGGCGGGCTATGAGGTCGTGATCTATGACAATCTCTCGACCGGGTTTCGCCGCCTAGCGGAGGGTTTCGAACTGGTGGTGGGCGACATCGCCGACGAAGCCCGGCTCGTCCGGCGCTAGCGGAGATGGACGCGGTGATACACTCTGCCGCCCACGCTTATGTTGGCGAGTCGGTGGACAACCCGCAAAAGTATTTCCGCAACAACAATCACAAATCACCAATCACGAATTGTTTCCTTATCCGCTCCCAAGTCACGTCCAGCGCCTCGGGCAGCACCCGGGTTTCGCCGATCACGCTGATAAAATTTGCGTCCGCTACCCAGCGCGGCAGAATGTGCATATGGATGTGTCCCGCCACGCCGGCGCCCGCAGCTTTTCCCATATTCATGCCGAGATTGATGCCGTCGGGCCGATAAAGAGAGCGCAGAACCACCTCCATTCGTTGGGTGAGAGCCATCATCTCATGGGCGGCATCGGCGGGGAGTTTGTGGAGTTCGTCGAGGTGGGCGTAGGGCACGACCATGACATGGCCATTTGTGTAGGGATAGGTATTGAGAATGACGTAGCAATGCGCGCCGCGGTGGACGATGCGGGCCTGTTGGTCGCTTTCTTTCGGAGCATCGCAGAAGATGCAGCCCGACTTCTGGTCGGCGCCGGTGACATAGGCGTAACGCCACGGAGTCCAGAGAAGATCCATGGGGGGAGGGTAGCAGAAATATGCTGCGAGCCGCGAGCTACGAGCTGCGAGCTAGAAAACCGGGGGCGGGCAACGGTGCGCTCGAAGCTCGCAGCTTGCAGCGCCGCGATAGTCTGACAGTTCTGTGAATTCTGGGGCGTTGGCCGGAATCCCGTTTGACACTTTTCCAAAGCGGTTGCTATAGTCAAAGGGTCCGTATTGGACGCGGTTTGGAACCAGCTGGAATTGTCCTAGGGTCGTCCGCCAGGTCGGCCTCAACGCAAACTAATGACCACGCCAGCAGTCCGCTACACCACGTCCCGTATGAGATGCGCACGGACGCGTGCGACACAGAGGCTATGAACTTGTCCGACGACACCACCGCTCGCAATCTTGAATCCAGTCTTGAAACCATGACAACTGCACACGACACCCACGCCGGCGCTTCGGCCGTACTAGACGCTCCCGAGGTCGCACAACCTTCACCCGCGGAAGCTGCGGCTTCCGCCCCTGACGCTCGTGAAAACGACGCTACCGAAACCGACCCTCGCGGAAACGAAACTCGGGAGAACGACCCTCCTGAAAATTCAGTTCCCGAGAATGCCACCGCTGGCAGCGATGATTTCGCGGCCGCCCTCCAGCACTTCGAGACCGAAACCGAGGAAGCGGTCGGCGAGGACCACGTAATCAAAGGGCGCGTCGTGAAACTGACCGCGACCCACGTCGTCGTCGACATTGGGGCGAAATCCGAAGGCATGGTGCCGATTGCGGAAGCTCTCGATCACGAGGGCAAGCCGAAGTTCCAGGCCGGCGATGAGATCGACGTAATGCGGGAAAAGGGCGAAACCGAAGAGGGCTACGTCAACCTTTCGCATCTGAAGGCGCATCGACTGCGGTCGTGGGACGAGATCGAGCGTGCTTACAACGAAAAGAAGCCGATCAAGGGCATCGTCGTGGAGCGCATCAAAGGCGGCCTGACCCTGGATATTCACGGCGCGCGCGCCTTTCTGCCGGGTTCGCAGGTGGACCTGCGTCCCATCCGGAACCTGGATGGAATGAAGGGCCAGACGATGGAAGTGGCCATCATCAAGCTCAACAAGAAGCGCGGCAACATCGTGGTCTCGCGCAAACAGCTTCTGGAAGAAGAGCAGTCGGAGAAGCGCGGCAAGACGCTGGAACACCTGCAGGAAGGCAGCGTCCTTACCGGGATCGTCAAGAACCTGACCGAGTATGGGGCGTTTGTCGATATGGGCGGAATTGACGGCCTGCTGCACATCACCGACATGTCGTGGGGACGTCTGACTCACCCCCGCGATCTGGTCAATGTCGGCGACCAGATTCAGGTGAAGGTGCTGAAGTATGACAAAGACAAGCAGCGCGTCTCCCTGGGCTTCAAGCAGCTCACGCCCGATCCGTGGCTGGATGCGGAGCACCGCTACCCGGTGGGCGCGCACGTTCACGGGCGGGTGATCAGCGTCACCGATTACGGCGCCTTCGTGGAACTCGAGCAGGGCATTGAAGGCTTGGTCCACGTGAGTGAAATGACGTGGTCGAAACGAATGAAGCACCCGTCGAAGCTGGTGAATGTAAACGACCAGGTGGATTGCGTGGTCCTGAGCGTGAACCCGACCGAGCGCCGGATATCGCTGGGCATGCGGCAGCTCGCGTCCAACCCCTGGGATACGCTGCACGACAAATATCCGGTGGGGGCGACAGTCGAGGGGCGAGTGCGCAATCTGACCGAGTTTGGCGCTTTCATTGAGATCGAAGACGGAATTGACGGCCTGGTGCACGTCAGCAACCTGAGTTGGACGACCCGCGTGAAGCATCCTTCCGAGGTATTGAAGAAGGGCGACAAGGTGAAGGCCGTCATCCTGGCCATTGAACCGGACAAGCGGCGCCTCTCACTCGGCGTGAAGCAGATGCAGCCCGACGTTTGGGATTCGTTCTTCGCGCAGCACCGCGTCGGCGACATCGTGCATGGCAAGATTCTGCGCGTGGCCAACTTCGGCGCATTTGTCGAGATTGCCGAAGGCATCGAAGGCCTGTGTCACAACTCGGAAGCGGTCGACGGGAACGGGCAGGCGATGCATCTCGAACCCGGAGGCGAGTTCGAATTCAAGATCATCAAGATGAATCAGGAAGAGAAAAAAGTGGGCCTGAGCATCAAGGCGGTGGGCGAAGAAGCGTCGCGGCAGGAAGTCGAATCTTACA
The DNA here is from genome assembly GCA_963779995.1 of uncultured Acidobacteriaceae bacterium. GTDB lineage: Bacteria > Acidobacteriota > Terriglobia > Terriglobales > Acidobacteriaceae > Acidiflorens. Next base: position 276,927 of record CAVZZY010000018.1, read on the forward strand.
AGCACCCGGCATCCTCGTCCTCCTCCTCAAACCACACCACCATCGGCGATTTGATCTCGTGGAAACGGGCTGGCGGGGACAGCAACTAACTTCTGCTCAGTAACATCAGGAAATTCAGGCCACCGTATGCGGTGGCCTTTTTCTTGGTCGTTTGAGTCCGAGTTGAAACCTGCTTCATCCAAAGCAGCATGAATTTAGGACTGGATGGGAAGCGCGCACTGGTTACAGGATCGACGGCGGGGATCGGATACGCGATCGCGGAAACGCTGGCCCGGGAGGGCGCGGACGTAATCGTGAACGGGCGGACGAAAGAGCGGGTCGAGCAAGCGATTAAGTCGATTCTAGCCTCTCACCCGCAGGCCCAGGTGCATGGTCTCGCCGCTGATCTTGGCAACGCCGAAGGAGTCCGTGCCGCCGTCCAACAACTCCCCAATGTCGATATTCTCGTCAACAACCTGGGCATTTTCGAGCCGAAGCCGTTTGAGCAAATTTCTGACGAAGACTGGTTTCGCTTCTTTGAAATCAATGTCATGAGCGGGGTTAGCTTGTCCCGCAGCTATTTACCCGGCATGAAGACGCGGAACTGGGGGCGCATCGTCTTCATTTCCAGTGAATCGGCGGTGCAGATTCCGGCCGAGATGATTCACTATGGCATGACGAAAACGGCGCAGCTTGCGATATCCCGCGGACTGGCGGAGACAACCGCGGGAACTGGCATTACGGTGAATTGCGTGCTGCCCGGGCCCACGGCTTCCGAAGGCGTGAATGAATTTGTCGATCGGATGGCGACGGCCTCGAAGCAGACCAAGGCGGAACTTGAAACCGAATTCTTTCGCAACATTCGCCCGAGTTCCTTGTTACGACGCTTCGCGCGTCCGGAGGAAGTGGCAGCCCTGGTGGTGTTCGTCTGCAGCCCGCTTTCCTCGGCCACAAATGGCGCCGCCCTCAGGGCGGATGGCGGGGTTGTTCGCTCGATTCTCTGAAAAGACACGCGGAAGAGGAAGCGCTTACTTGGTTTCGGATTTGGCGTCGATTTTCAAGCTGATGTAAACCTGTTGACGATCGTCAAATTGGCTGACGGTTTTTGTGTGGCTCTTGCGGTTGTTGAACTGCGCATACACTTCGTAATCGATGCTGGGCTGAAGCGCCGGAAAACGATAGGTCCCGTCGGGGCCGACGATATAAGTTTTCACCGAGCGGGTGTGGGTGTTGGTCAGGTAGACGACGGCGTTCGGCAAGGGATTGTCGCCGCTGTCCAGCACCTTGCCGGTGAGCAGGCGGGTCTTGTCTTCCTTCGAATCGCGCCCAACCAACTGCGCTGGAGCCGCCAAGGCCGATGTCGACGCGCAGAAGATCGACGCCGACAGCAGAACCAGCGACAAGATGAGCCGCAGCGAAGCCGCACCTACCTGGAGCGAAGCCGCACCTTGGATGACCGCATTCTTCATGAATTTCTCATTACTGGCGCCGGCGATTCGCTCGCGGCGGCCATTACCAGTCTAAATGAAGACCGATGTCAGACCGCTCGTCATAGTCGATATGCACGGTCACTTCGGAGCCTGGCTTCAACTGTCTGCCCGAGGCCAGCTTGTAACCCTTCACGTCCGCCCAAACGATGTAGTCGGCGTTGCCGACGGGCAACCGCTGGGCGAACTCGCCGGTGTGATTGGAATAAAGCTCCCAGCGCGCCTTTTTCTCGTTGGCGCGCCGGATCTTGACCTTGACCCCGTAGAGCGGGTGCCCGTCGGGGTCCCAAACCGTTCCAAAGATCAGAGCGTAAGGCTGCGGCTTGTCGCGGTCGCTAGCCCGCGCGTTCACAGGGACGAGCAGACACGCCAGGAACACGACTGACGAGGCCATGGCGACAAAACGCCGGAACGGCCGGATGTGTGCAGAATGCTTCAGGAGTCTTCGTCCTCATCCTCTTCGTCGTCGGCGTCTTCTTCGTCCTCATCTTCCAGATCCTCGTCTTCGCCGACTGGTTTCAGCTCTACGGGATTCACTGTAACCACCTCGAAGTCGGTGCCGCACTCCGGGCAGGAGACGACCGCGCCTTCATCGACCTCATCTTCATCGATGTCGAGATCCGTCTCGCATTCAGGACAGTACACCATGATTTCCTCCACGTTCGGGGTACCCTGTTATATTTAGTTTCTTAGTGAGGAAAAGGTCAAGTGGCTAGCCAAGAAAATTCTGAGCGGGTCGAATCTGCCAGTTCCGGTTTTCCCTCAGCGGGTCTTGTGGCAGCCTGGGTGGTTGGCCTGGCGCTGGCGTTTGGCGGTCCTCCGTGCCGGCCTCAGGAAATGGTGCATGGGCCTGCGCCGCGCATGGCGTCCGACCCGCACACCGACTCGCACATCGCCGAAGCGATCCGGCAGATTTCGGCGGACCGCATCCGGCAGACGATCGAGAAGTTGGTCAGCTTCCAGAACCGGTCCACGCTCTCCGCCCAGGACGAAGATTCCATCAAATCCGGCAAGGGAATCGGGGCGGCGCGGGAGTGGATCAAGGCGGAGTTTGAGCGCTACTCCAAAGACTGCGGCGGCTGCCTGGAGGTGAAAACTGACACTTTCACCGAGCAGCCCGGCGACCGCATCCCGAAGCCGACCGAAATCACCAATGTTTATGGGGTGCTGCGCGGAAGCGACCCCCGGCAGGCGGATCGCATCGTGCTGGTAACCGGCCATTACGACTCGCGCAACAGCGATACTTTTAACGGGACCGACCCTGCGCCGGGCGCGAATGACGATGGCAGCGGGACTGCGGTGAGCCTGGAATGCGCCCGCGTCCTGAGCAAAGCGGCCAGCAAACTTAAGTTCCCGGCGACGATTATTTTTCTGACGGTCGCCGGCGAAGAGCAAGGGCTGAACGGCAGCAGGCATTTCGCCCAGATGGCCCAGCAGCAAGGGTGGAAGATCGAAGCCGTCTTGAACAATGACATTGTGGGAGGCGACCGCAATCCGCAACAGGATACGAGCGTGGTGCGTGTGTTTTCCGAAGGACTGCCGGCGGTGGCGGGCGAGGCTGAGATCCGGCGAATTCGAATGCTCGGCGGAGAGAGCGACTCGCCTTCGCGCGAGCTAGCCCGCTATATCGCCGACGTCGGGCGCTCGTACGATGCGGGAGTGAAGCCGCTACTGATCTTCCGGCTGGACCGCTTCCTGCGCGGCGGCGACCACTACTCTTTTAATCAGCAGGGTTTCGCGGCCGTGCGGTTCACCGAATTCCGCGAAGATTTCAACCATCAGCACCAGAACGTTCGCAAGGATGAAGCCAACGGCATCGAATATGGGGACCTGCCGAAGTTCGTGGACTTCGACTATGTGGCGCACGTCACGCGGCTGAACGCGGCGACGCTGGCCTCGCTGGCATCGGCTCCAGCACCGCCGGCGACCGTAAGAATGCTGACCAAGAACCTCGAAAACGACACGACTTTGACGTGGGAGCCTTCGGCCGGCGCGGTTGCCTATGAGGTGACGTGGCGCGCGACGAACGCGGCCGATTGGGAGTACGTCCAAACGGTCAACGGCGGTACGCGTGCAACCCTGAAGGTTTCGAAGGATAATGTGATATTCGGTGTGCGCGCGGTCGATGCGGCGGGACATCGCAGCCTGCCAGTGGTGCCGGAGCCGGAAAGATAATGGACCAATTCTGATGAGTCGCGGACAAAGCATCTCGTTCAGCTTTCCCCCATTTGCAGGATGGGTGAAGCGCATCATTCTGACTTGCACCGGGATCTACCTGTTTCAGTTGGTGGCGGGCAGGTTCGCCCCGGCGGTTGTCGTTCTGATGCAAGAGTGGCTGGCGCTGATCCCGGTTGACGTGATGCACGGCGAAGTGTGGCAAGTGGTCACGTACTCGTTGCTGCACGCCGGCTTCAGTCATGTGTTTTTCAACATGCTCACGCTCTGGTTCATCGGCGCGTATCTGGAACGCGACTGGGGGCCGCGGCGGTTCATCGAGTGCTACACGTTCTGCGTCGTGGGCGCGGCTCTGATAACCATCGCTGTTTCCTATACCCATTTCCTTGGGATGAACCCGAGAATTGGAACTGTGGGTGCGTCGGGCGGAATTTTCGGTCTGCTGATGGCCTTTGGGATTCTTTACGCGGATCAGGAAATGTATTTGTTTCCGCTGCCTTTCAGGATCAAGGCCAAATACCTGGTCGGCATTTGGGTCGTGGTCGCGATCATTGCGGTTTTTGAGCCATCGCAAGGCGGAGTTGCGGTTTTTGCTCATCTGGGCGGATTGCTCTTCGGCTACTTATGGGTAAAGTTCATGCCTTCTCGCGGTATGAGCTATGTGGCGTCCGAGCGTTATTTCGGCGTGCGGAACTCGTATTACCGCTGGAAGCGGCGGCGCGCGGCAAGAAAATTTGAAGTCTATATGAGAGATCATGATCGCAAAGTCGCCTTCGACGAGCACGGAAACTACATACCTCCCGACGATAACGACAAAACGAATGGCGGATCGAAATCGGGCTGGGTGAACTAGCCGTCAGCCATCAGCCGTCAGATCTCAGTCGTCAGGTCTCACAAGGTCTACCGCATGCGATCCTCACTGAACCCCTGAGGCAGAGACGCCGCGTTTCCTGTTTGCAGTTGGCGCGGTGGTTCCAGGGATGGCAATCTTGAAACCGCTCTAGGTGAACAGCGCTTCAAATCTCGCCATGATGCTTGCAGGGAGCTCCAGCGCTCGTGCCTTTCCCTTGAAACCCAAGTCGTGTCCTGCGCCTTCCACTTTCATTAACTCGGTTTTGGCCGGGACTAACTGCAGGGCGTTCGTCATCTCTTCAACACTTCCGAAGGGGTCGCGCGTTCCATGCACGAACAAGCTGGGCGTGCGCAAATTGGGCAGATGCTGGATGCGAAACTGTTCAGGTTTGCGCGGTGGATGCAGAGGGTAGGAAAGCAGAAGGAGTCCGGAAACAAGCCCTGGTTCGGCGGCGCAGAGTAAAGTCGACTGGCGGCCGCCGTAGGAGTGGCCGCCGAGAAAGATCCGGCCCGCGACCTTTTGCCGCAAAACAACAACCGCGTTGCGCAGACCCTCGCGATCGCGTTCCGCATTGCCTGGAAAGGGCGGCCCGGTTCGCCGTTCGCCCTCCCGGCGAAAGGGCAGATCGCAGCGCAGAACCAGGTAGCCATGTCCGGCAAAGGTGTCGCTGATCGCGACCAGCAGAGGAGCAGTGCAATCCGAGCCCGCGCCGTGGGTGAGGATCAGCGCGTCGCCGTTTGCCGTCGAGGGGGAGTGCAGAAAGCCGCGGACTGCGGGGTTCAGCGAGTCATCGAAAAAGGCGACGGTCGGCTGCATCGCATCAAGACCTCTGGTGGTTTGCTTACAACCTGAGATTGAAGTTACGGCTGGCGAAAACGAAAGCAGGTCCTTCGCTTCCCTCAGGATGACAAGATTTAATAGCTGTTTCTTCTGCCGCCACGTCGAGCGATCACTTTCTCCCGCTGTGTGCAAACGCCTTCCCGGTCAGTGCGTTTCCGTGTTTGCCCGCGGAGGCGGGACTTTCGTGAGACCGCGAGGAAAGAGCATGGCATTGAATTCGGCGCCGATCAGCACCACCAGCGAGATGAGATACATCCACAGCAGCAGCGCAATACCCACACCGAGCGAACCGTAGATCACGCTGTAGTCGGCGTAGTGCTGCAAATACAATCCAAACAGCGCGGTGGAAATCAGCCACATGGCGGTGGCCAGAACGGCGCCCGGCAAAACGCTGTGCCAGGGCTGAGTTCGGGGCACCGCGTTGTGATAGATAAGCTGGATCACGGCGATGCTGGTCAGGATCGCGATGGCCCAGCGGATTGCGCCCCACAATAACAGAATCAAAGGCCCGAATTCGTGACCGATGTGAAACAGAATCCGCGTTTCAATGCGGCTGCCGAAGGCAACCAGAATGGTGGCGAAGGTCAGGGGCAAACCGGCCATCAAGACGAGCGAGATCGCGATCGCGCGCTCTTTGACCAACCCCCAGGTTTTGGGAAGCTGGTAGGCGCGGCGAAAACCGTCCATCCAGGAGATGATGGCGCCGGAAGCGCTCCAGACGGTCAACAACGAAGTGAAGAAGAGCAGGTCAACCGGACGGTCCGTGCTGCCTTTCAGGTAGGAAAGCGCGGCTGAGCTGCCCGCAGGCAAAATGGTGCCGAGCGCGTAGGAAACCTCGCGCAGGTAGACTTGGCCCCGGCTAAGGGTGGCAAGAACCGAGCCGAGCACCAGTAAGGCGGGGAAAAAAGTGAAGATGGCCGAATAGGCGGAGGCCTTGGCGGTTCCGAAAGCATCGTGCTCGAAGGCACGCCAGATCGACAGGCGGAACAGCCGCCAGAAGCGCCCCAGCGCCGGGGCCAATATCAGTGCACCGGGAAGTGGCTCCGGCTTGGGGTTCGGATCCTGAGGCTGCCCGGGCAGGCGCTGTGGCTCCAGTGCTAAAGACATTGGCGTCGAGAAACCGTCGTCCAATCAAGCGTCATTCTATAGCGAATCCAGAGTTGCTGCGACTTTATAAGGTGCAAGCCGAGCTGCTCCACCCCGTCAACCCAACACCGGGCTTGACGGGGGCTCCGGTGCGCTCGGCTTGGACGGGGCAACCCCGTCACCACACGAGCAAACTGTTACCACACGAGCAAAAACTAAGGGGCGACTTGCGTCGCCCCTGCTGATGGTTCGGTTCGCCTACTCGGCGGCGAGTTCTTCGGTCTCGCCTTCGTGGCGCATGAGTTCGAGAGCGCGCTCGGCATCTTCGTAGGCTTGCGAGACTTCCTCCTGCACCTTGCTGGCGGCCTCTTCCATTTCGGGAGAGAGACGCACGTTGCGGTAATACTCCATGCCGGTGCCGGCGGGAATCAAGCGGCCCACGATCACGTTCTCCTTCAAACCGCGCAGATGATCGACCGCTCCCTGAATGGAAGCTTCGGTCAGCACGCGGGTAGTCTCCTGGAAGGAGGCAGCGGAGATGAACGAATCGGTGGAGAGCGATGCCTTGGTGATACCGAGCAGCAACGGACGCCCGGTGGCCGGTTTGCCGCCTTGCGCGATGGCCCGCTCGTTCTCCTCGTGGAAGCGGAACTTGTCCACTTGCTGTTCGAGCAGGAACTGGGTGTCGCCCACATCTTCGACCTTCACCCAGCGCATCATCTGGCGGACGATCACTTCGATGTGCTTGTCCGAAATGTTCACGCCCTGCAAGCGGTAGACTTCCTGGATTTCGTTCACCAGGTAAGACTGCAGCTCCTTCTCGCCGAGCACAGCCAGAATGTCGTGCGGGTTGAGCGGGCCGTCCATCAGCGGTTCACCCGCCCGGACGCGCTCGCCTTCCTGTACGTTGATGTGGACGCCGCGCGGAACGGAATATTCCTTCTCCGTGCCGTTATCGGCTGCCACGTAGAGCTTTCGCTGTCCTTTGGCAACCTCGCCGAAGCGTACCACGCCATCGATTTCGCTGATGACGGCGGTTTCGCGCGGCTTGCGGGCCTCGAACAATTCGACCACGCGCGGCAGACCGCCCGTGATGTCTTTGGTCTTGGTCGTCTCGCGCGGGATCTTGGCCAGCACGTCGCCGGGGAATACCGTGTCTCCGTCCTGAACCATGAGGTGAGCGCGCGAAGGCATCAGGTAGCGCTTGCTGGCTTTGCCCTTGATGACGATGGCCGGCTGGCGCTTCTCGTCGGGCGAATCCGCCACCACGTGACGCGACAAACCGGTGACCTCGTCGACTTCTTCGTGCAGCGTGATGCCTTCCTGCAGGTCCTTGAACTGCGCCGTGCCGCCAATTTCGGTGAGGATGGCGAAAGTGTATGGATCCCACTCGACGAGTGCCTCGCCGAGCGCAACCGGACCGCCTTCGGCGACTTTCACCTTGGCGCCGTACACGACCGCATAGCGCTCGCGTTCGCGGCCTTTTTCATCCACGACCGCAATCGAGCCCTGGCGGTTCATGACCACCAGGTCTCCGGTCTTGGACTTCACGGTCTGCAAGTTAACGAAGCGCACGATGCCGTTGCTCTTGGCATCGAGGCGTGACTGTTCCGAAACTCGCGACGCCGTGCCTCCGATGTGGAAGGTACGCATGGTGAGCTGCGTTCCAGGTTCGCCGATGGACTGCGCCGCAATCACGCCGGTAGCCTCGCCGAGTTCGACCAGGCGCCCGGAAGCGAGATTGCGTCCGTAGCACATGACGCAAACGCCGCGCCTCGACTCGCAGGTCAGCACCGAGCGAATCTTTACCCGCTCGATACCAGCAGCCTGAATCGCCCCTGCCAGATCTTCGGTGATCTCATGGTTCACGTCGACTACGACCTGGCCTTCGTAGTCTTTGATTTTTTCGAGCGAAACGCGGCCCACGATGCGGTCACGCAGCGGCTCGATAATTTCACCGGCCTCGACAATGCCGGAGACGAAAATTCCGTCCACCGTGCCGCAGTCGTATTCGCTGATGATCACGTCCTGGGCGACGTCCACCAGACGGCGCGTCAGGTAACCCGAATCGGCGGTCTTCAACGCCGTATCGGCCAAACCCTTGCGGGCGCCGTGCGTCGAGATGAAGTATTCGAGCACCGTCAGACCTTCACGGAAGTTGGCCGTGATCGGGGTCTCAATAATTTCGCCGGTCGGTTTCGCCATCAGTCCGCGCATTCCGGAGAGCTGGCGGATCTGCTGTTTCGATCCGCGGGCTCCGGAATCGGCCATGACGTAAATTGGGTTGAGTTCGCCCTCTTTATCCCGTTTCTGCATCTGGTTAAACATTTCATCGGCAACTTTTTCCGTAATTGCCGACCAGATTTCGATGACCTTGTTGTAGCGTTCGCCGTTGGTGATCGCGCCGTCCAGGTACTGCTGCTGCACGTTGATCACCTGCTTGTCGGCGTCTTTCACCAGGGTCTTCTTGTTGTCCGGGATCACCATGTCGTCAATGCCGATGGAGAGGCCGGCGCGTGTGGCATATTTGAAGCCGAGCGACTTGATCTCGTCGAGCATCTTGACGGTGACTTCCAAGCCGAACCGCAGGTAGCAGTAATTGACCAACTGGCCGACGCCCTTCTTCTTGAGCAAGCCGTTGATGTATGGCATTGCCACGTTGACGCCCGGCACGGTCTTGGGCAAATGGTCGTTCAGAATGGCGCGGCCGACGGTGGTATTCAGGAATTCGCGCTTAACCTGCACGGGCTCCGTGTGGTTCACGTCCTGGTCGTCGTAGGCCTGCGTCAGGTCGATGACTTCGCCGGTGTAGCGCAGGCGAATCGGGGTGAGCGTTTCCACCTCGCCCATTTCGAGCGCGATCACGACTTCATCGATGTTGGCGAACGAACGGCCTTCGCCCTTCGCGCCCGGTTTCGCCTTCGTCAGATAGTAGAGACCGAGCACCATATCCTGCGTGGGCACGGTGATGGGCTGGCCTGACGCCGGCGACAGAATGTTGTGCGAAGACAGCATCAAGACGCTGGCTTCCACCTGCGCCTCGGGCGAAAGCGGAATGTGCACCGCCATCTGGTCGCCGTCAAAGTCGGCGTTGAACGCGGTGCAAACCAGCGGATGGATCTTAATCGCCTTGCCTTCCACCAGCACAGGCTCAAAAGCCTGAATGCCCAGGCGATGGAGCGTAGGCGCGCGGTTCAGCATGACGGGATGATCTTTGATGACCTCTTCCAGAATGTCCCAGACGATCGGTTCCTGCTGCTCCACCATTTCTTTTGCCTGCTTGATGGTGGTGCAGTTTCCGGTTTGTTCCAGCCGGTGATAGATGAAGGGCTTGAATAATTCGAGCGCCATCTTCTTCGGCAATCCGCACTGGTGCAGCTTGAGCTCGGGACCGACGACGATCACGGAGCGTCCGGAGTAATCGACGCGCTTGCCGAGCAGGTTCTGGCGGAAGCGTCCCTGCTTGCCCTTCAGCGTATCGGAGAGCGACTTCAGCGGCCGGTTGTTGGCGCCGCGCAGAACGCGGCCGCGGCGTCCGTTGTCGAACAGAGCGTCGACCGCTTCCTGCAGCATGCGCTTCTCGTTGCGCACGATGACTTCGGGAGCGTGCAGGTCCATCAGCTTCTTCAACCGGTTGTTGCGGTTGATGACGCGGCGGTAAAGATCGTTCAGATCGGAAGTGGCGAAGCGCCCGCCATCCAGTGGAACCAGTGGGCGCAGCTCGGGTGGAATCACCGGAAGCACGTCGAGAATCATCCATTGCGGCTTGTTGCCGCTCTTGCGGAAGGCCTCGACCACTTTCAGGCGCTTGGCGTATTTCAGGCGCTTCTGCAGCGAGGTTTCGTGCTTCATCTTCTCGCGCAGTTCGGCAGCCAGCGAATCGACCTCAATGCGCTTCAGAAGTTCCTTGATCGCTTCCGCACCCATCATCGCTTTGAAGCCAGCGGGGCGATATTGCTGATCGAGTTCGCGGTACTTGGCTTCGTCCTTGATGACTTCGCGTTCTTTTACCGGGGAGTCGCCGGGATCGACGACCACGTAGGCCTCGAAGTAGAGAATCGCTTCCAGATCGCGCAGAGAGATGTCGAGCAGATGCCCGATGCGGCTGGGCAGCCCCTTGAAGAACCACACGTGCGAACAGGGCGACGCCAGCTCGATGTGGCCGAGGCGCTCGCGGCGAACTTTAGACAGCGTGACTTCCACGCCGCACTTGTCGCAGATCACGCCGCGATGCTTCATGCGCTTGTACTTGCCGCAGAGGCATTCCCAGTCGGTGACCGGGCCGAAAATGCGCGCGCAGAACAAGCCATCGCGCTCCGGCTTGAAGGTGCGGTAGTTGATGGTTTCCGGCTTGGTCACTTCCCCATGCGACCAGCTCCGGATCTTTTCCGGGGACGCCAGGCTGATGCGAATGGCATCAAAGTCAGCCACCGGATTTGCCATATCGAACGGGCTCGAACGAAACATGTTCCTCCGCTTTCTTACTCTCAGTGGCCAGTGATCGGTGGTCAGTGGCCAGTTTTTTGTGCTTCGCAGCGACCGAGAGCCTGAGTCCTGCGAAGCGTTTTCTTAAATCTTCGAAAATCTTTATGCGCTGTCAGGGGCTGCGGTCGGCCCGGTTTTCACTGGCCACCGACCACTGCCCACTGACCACTAATCCGCTGCTACAGCCACGGGCTTCTTCTCCGTGATCTTGATCAATTCGACATCCAGGCACAGCGCCTGCAATTCGCGAATCAGCACGTTGAACGACTCGGGCACGCCCGGCTCCATCGCGGCCTCGCCTTTGACGATGGCCTCGTAGATTTTGGTGCGGCCGTATACATCGTCTGACTTCGCGGTCAGCAATTCTTGCAGGATGAACGCCGCGCCGTAGGCTTCGAGGGCCCACACTTCCATTTCTCCGAAACGCTGGCCTCCGAACTGCGCCTTGCCACCCAGCGGTTGCTGCGTGATCAGCGAGTACGGGCCGATGGAACGCGCGTGAATCTTGTCGTCCACCAGGTGCGACAGCTTCAACATGTAGATGTAGCCCACCGTGACCGGCAGTTCGAACATCTCGCCGGTCATGCCGTCGCGCAGGGTGGTCTTGCCCGAGGTAGGCAGGCCCGCGCTCGTGAGCAACGCCTTGATTTCCGTCTCACGCGCGCCGTCGAATACGGCCGATCCCATGAACACGCCATTCTTCAGGGTTGGGGCCAATGCTTCGAGCTCATCTTCACTCATGTCGGCGATGGTGTCCGCCAGCACGGTGTCTTTGAACAAAGCTTTGAGATCGCGGCGGATGGCTTCGTTACGAGTGTTCTGCTTCAGCAACTCGCGCGATCTTCAAACCCAGTTCATGACCCGCCCATCCGAGGTGGGTTTCAAGAATCTGTCCCACGTTCATACGGCTGGGCACGCCGAGCGGGTTCAGGACGATCTCGACCGGCGTTCCATCTTCGAGGTAGGGCATATCCTCTTCCGGCAGAATGCGCGCGATCACGCCCTTGTTCCCGTGCCGTCCGGCCATCTTGTCGCCGACGCTCAGCTTGCGCTTCATGGCGATGTAGACCTTCACCAGCTTGATCACGCCCGGCGGCAGCTCATCGCCCTTGGTCAGCTTCTCTTTCTTTTCGTTGACGATCTTCTTGAGCACGTCGATCTGGCGCGAGGTCATTTCCTCGATCTCGTCGATCTGCTCGTTCACCCGCGGATCCTTGTCGGCGTACTTGATGCGCTTCAGGTTGCGCGTCGAGATGCGCTCGATCGCGTCGCGATCCAGAATCGTGTCCTTGGTCAGCAAGCGCTTGTTGGTGCGCTCGTCGTGCAAATCGGCTTGCACTTCCTTGCCGCCCAGCAGGCCTTCCAAACGCTTCAGGCGCTCATCGGTCAGAATTCGGATTTCGTCCGAAAGGTTCTTTTCGAGCTTCGCGATCTGGTTGCCTTCGATCGTCTTGGCGCGCTCGTCCTTTTCCTGGCCTTTGCGTGAGAAGATCTTCACGTCCACCACTATGCCTTCGATTCCGGGCGGGCAGTAGAGCGAAGCGTCGCGCACGTCGCCGGCCTTTTCGCCGAAGATGGCGCGCAGCAGTTTCTCTTCCGGCGTGAGTTGCGTCTCACCTTTCGGCGTAACTTTGCCGACGATGATGTCACCCTGCTTGATGCCGGCGCCGATGCGGATCACGCCTGCTTCGTCCAGATTGCGCAGCGTGGATTCACTCACGTTCGGAATGTCGCGCGTCACTTCCTCGGGGCCGAGCTTGGTGTCGCGGGCTTCGAGTTCGAATTCTTCGATGTGAACGGAGGTGTAGTAATCCTCCTTCACCATCTTTTCGGAAACGAGAATCGCGTCCTCGAAGTTGTAGCCGCGCCACGGCATGAAGGCGACCAGCACATTGCGTCCCAGCGCCAACTCGCCAAAGTCGGTGCACGGACCGTCGGCAATCACTTGCCCCTTCACCACCCGCTGGCCTTTCTTCACGATCGGCTTCTGGTTGATGCAGGTGTTCTGGTTCGAGCGCTTGAACTTGGTGAGCTGGTAAATGTCGCTGCCCACTTCGCGCGAAAGCTGCATCGGATGATGCTCGCCCTCGACGCGAACGATGATGCGTTCGGAATCGACCGAATCGATGATTCCGTTCCGGCGCGCCAGTACGACCGCGCCTGAATCGCGCGCGGTCACGCCTTCCATGCCAGTGCCCACAATCGGAGCCTGCGCCCGCAGCAGCGGCACCGACTGACGCTGCATGTTCGCGCCCATCAGGGCGCGGTTGGCGTCGTCGTGTTCCAGGAACGGCACCAGCGACGCGGCGACTGAGACCAGTTGCTTCGGGCTGACGTCGACGTAGTCCACTTCGTCGCGGTTCACCAGCACGAAGTTGCCCGCCTTGCGCGCGTTGACCAGCTCGCCGGCGATGCGGCCCTTGTCGTCCAGTTCGATGTTGGCCTGCGCGATGGTGTGCCGGTCTTCTTCCCAGGCGGACAGATAGAAGGAGAACGGCTCGACCTCGACGGGCTTCTTGCGCCGGTCTTTTAAATCAGCGTTGACCTTCTCCATCTCGCTTTTCTCGGCATAGTCGCCGACTTTGTAGCTGCTGTCACCGGCGTTGACGACGATGACGTAATCCACCACGCGCGCGTTCTTCACTTTGCGGTACGGCGACTCGATAAAGCCGTAGTCGTTGATACGCGCAAAGCAGCTCAACGACGAGATCAGTCCAATGTTCGGGCCTTCCGGCGTTTCAATCGGGCAGATGCGTCCGTAGTGCGTGGGGTGGACGTCGCGAACTTCAAATCCGGCGCGTTCGCGCGACAGGCCGCCCGGCCCCAGGGCCGACAGTCGCCGCTTGTGCGTGATTTCCGACAACGGATTCGTCTGATCCATGAACTGCGACAGCTGCGAGGATCCGAAGAACTCGCGGATCGCAGCCATCACGGGCTTGGCGTTAACCAGATCGTGTGGCATGGCCGTTGACATTTCCTGATACACACTCATCTTTTCCTTGATCGCGCGTTCCATGCGGACCAGGCCGATGCGGAACTGATTCTCCAGCAACTCGCCAACCGCTCGCACGCGGCGATTGCCCAGGTGATCGATGTCATCCACCGCGCCGATGTTCTTGCGCAGTTTGAGCAGGTATTTGATGGTCGCGTAAAAATCCGTGGGATCAAGCGTGCGCTGTTCCAGGCTCGTCGCCTCCTGGTTTTCGAACAGCTTGATGTTGAACTTCAACCGGCCCACGCGCGAGAAGTCATACTTGCGCGGATCGAAGAACATGCCTTGGAACAATGCCGTCGCCGTGTCCAGCGTCGGCGGATCGCCCGGGGCGCAGCTTGCGATAAATCTCGATCAGAGCTTCGGACGGACTGGTGATCGAATCGCGGCGCAGGGTCTGGCTGATCACCGTGCCCACTTCGTCGCGCTCGGGGAAGAACACGTTCATCTCGATCACGCCCGATTCCAGAATCTTAGCCACCTTGTCGGCGGTGATTTCCGAATTGGCCTCGAGCAGCACTTCGCCGGTCGTGGTGTCGACAATGTCGCTCGCCGCCCACGCGCCTTCGAGATCGGTCGTGTCCACTTCGATTTCGCCAATCTTTGCCTTCTGAATTTCCTTCAGCGTCGCAGGGGTGATTTTGCGGCCGGAGTGGGCCACTTCATCGCCAGACTTCGATTTGACGCTGTGCGCCAGCTTCATGCCCAGCAAGTTGGTCGGCTTGTCGCTCGCCGGATCCAGCGTCCAGAAGAGCTTCTTGTCACGGACGATCAAGCGGTCCGTGGTGTAGAAAGTCTTCAGAATGTCTTCGCCGGAACGCAGGCCGAGCGCTCGCAGGAAAATCGTGCCCAGGAATTTACGCTTGCGGTCGATGCGCACGTAGAGAACGTTCTTCTGGTCGTATTCGAATTCAACCCACGATCCGCGATAGGGAATAATCTTTCCCAAAAAGTAGGTGCGGTTGGCCGCCGTCTCGAAGAATACGCCGGGCGAGCGGTGCAACTGGCTGACGATGACGCGCTCGGTGCCATTGATGATGAACGTGCCATTCTGCGTCATCAGCGGGACGTCGCCGAAGAAAACTTCCTGCTCCTTGATGTCGCGAATCGAGCGGTTGCCCGCCTCGTCCTTGTCCCAGATGGTAAGCCGCATCGTGACTTTGAGCGGGGCCGAGTAGGTCATGCCGCGCTCTTCGCATTCCGCCACGTCGTACTTCAGTTGCAGCCCAACCGGATCGCCGCACTTGTTGCAGAAGTCGGGAGTGTTCGCGTTGTAGGTGCCGCACTTGTGGCAGAGAACCTCTCCCGGATGAAACGGGTCGGTGATCACCGTCGATCCGCAACTTTTACAAGTTGTGCGCAAGTGATGCAGGCCTTTCAGGTGGCCGCACTTGCACTCCCAGTTGCCAATCGCGAAATCGACAAACTCAAGCTGGGAAACATTGCGGAAATCGGTGATCGGAAACACCGACTGAAACACCGCCTGCAGCCCGCCGTCTTCGCGCTCGCTGGGCAGTTTGTCCATCTGCAGGAAGCGGTCATAGGAGCGCTTCTGAACCTCGATCAGGTTCGGGATCTGGATGGTTGCTGGAATTTTGGAAAAATCGAAACGCTTGCGGTGGATATTGTGCTTTGTCATGCTCAGAAGCTCCTGCTTTCAGGCAGCCTGGGGCTGCGGTATAGCGCGGAATGAGGGGCGCAAAAAGGCGGCGCCACAAGACTGCTAAACGAGACTGCTAACGAGCGGTGTACGCGGAGAAAAGACACCGGCACCCGCAAGGACAAGCTTGTCCGCAGGCGCCGTGTGCGACGCTTACTCTTGAGTAACTTGTAAAATTCCGCGCCAGTTCAAAAGGCCTGTTTCCGTCCCGCCGCCCGCGGGACCGGCTGCCAAACTTTCATTCCAGCGACCCTTTTCCGTTCCGCTTCCTGGGTCTATTTGGAGGATGCGGGTCGCCGTCGCCTCGCAGTGAAGCCAGGGTAAGCGGGTTATTTATTAGATATTAACACCACTCCCGAGGATTCAGCTACTGTTCGGTCAAATAATTGCAAGCGGGCTAGTTCGAGTGGTGACGGGGCTTCGCCCCGTCCAAGCGGGGCAGAACCCCGCTTCCACACACCGTCCCACGCTGCCGGGATCATTTGACTTCGACAGTTGCGCCCGCTTCAGTGAACTTCTTCCTGATGGTCTCGGCTTCATCCTTCGAAACGCCTTCTTTGATGCTCTTAGGAGCGCCATCAACCAGGTCCTTCGCCTCTTTCAGGCCGAGGCTGGTGACCTCACGTACCGCCTTGATTACATTGATCTTATTGGCTCCGACTTCTTTGAGAACGACCGTGAATTCGGTCTTTTCTTCGGCCGGAGCTGCCGCGCCCGCCGCCGCTCCGCCGGCAACCATCACCGGGGCCGCTGCCGCCGCCGAAACGCCCAGACGCGATTCCAGTTTCTTGACCAGCTCTGCCGCTTCCAGCAACGACAGGCCAACAATCGACTCTTCCAACTGCTGTAGATCCGCCATGTGAATCTCTCCGCTTTATGTAAGATTTGCGATTTCGCTATCGCTTGGCCAGGTTTCCAGTGCGACCAGGTCTTCATCTCCGGCGCCAGACAACACCAAAGTTTCAGACCGCGCCACCCCGCGCTTTGCGATAGCTAAATCTTTTTTCGAGCAGCATTGCTGCCCCGAAAACTTGGTGAAATTTGTAATTGGTGATTTGTAATCGAAAAGCCCAAACTCGCCGGGGTTCAAATTACCAATTACAAATTTCTCAATTACAAACTTCTACGCCTCTTTGAATTTCTTCTGCTCCACGCCCTGGCTGACGACCACCGCCAGATTCCGTCCGACCGCATTCATCGCCGTGACCAGACGCTGCGCCGGAGCGTTCAGCAGGAACAGCAGCTTCGAATAAAGCTCGTCCTTCGACGGCATGGTCGCGAGCGATTCGATCTCCTTGACCGTGATCACGCGGCCTTCGACCACACCGGCCTTGAAGCTGAATTCCGGATGCTCTTTGGCATACTTCGCCAGCGCCTTCGCCAGCGCCACCGGATCGCCTTCGGTGTAGGCGATCGAGGTCACGCCCTGAAGGTTCTTCAGCGCTTCCTCGACCTTGGTGCCCTTGCCGGCGCGCTCGGCCAAGGTGTTCTTCACCACGCGATACTTGGCCCCGGTCGGACGCAATGCCTTGCGCAATTCGAAGTCCTGCGTCACCGTCAGCTTGGAGTAGGTGGCCACGATCATGCTCGAAGCGTTCTTCAGTTCGCCGCCAAGCTTTTCAACCTGCGCAATTTTCTTAGCTCTGGTAACCGCCATGTTCAAACCCTTTCAGGAAATCTCCGGGGTGCGCCCGGGACGGGCGCGGGCGCCCGTCGCTCCACTAGATTATGCCTTGGCCGCAACCTCGATCGGAGTCGTGTCCAGCGCGATGCCCGGGCCCATGCTCGAACTCAGATAGCAGGCCTTGATGTATTTGCCCTTGGCCACCGAAGGCTTCGCCTTGATCACGCTCGAAATCAGCGTGGTTGCGTTCTCGACCAACTTGTCGGGCGAGAATGAAATCTTTCCCACCGGAACGTGCACGAGCGCCGTCTTGTCGGTGCGGAACTCGACTTTGCCGGCTTTCACTTCCTGCACGGCGCGCGCCACATCCATGGTGACCGTACCTGTTTTCGGATTTGGCATCAGTCCCTTTGGTCCGAGAATCTTGCCCAGACGGCCGACCGATTTCATCATGTCGGGCGTGGCAATCAGCGCATCGAAGTCGGTCCAGTTTTCTTTCGTGATCTTCTCGACCATGTCTTCGCCGCCGACGAAATCCGCGCCTGCCGCCTCGGCCTCGCGAACTTTTTCACCGCTCGCGATCACCAGAACTTTTTTCGACTTGCCCAGTCCGTGAGGAAGCACCACCGTGCCGCGCACCATCTGGTCGGCATGCTTGGGATCGACGCCCAGCCGCAACGTCACTTCCACCGTCTCGTCGAATTTTGCGTATTTCACTTTCTGCAGAAGTGGAACCGCTTCCTGCAGCGTATAAGGCCGCGGCTCGACTGCCTTCCGCGACTTCTCGATATTCTTTCCTGACTTCTTCATTTTTCCCTCAGTCTCCCACCGCCGCTTCGCTATTTTGAAGAGCCGTGGTGTTTTCGACGTCAGACGCGGCAAGCCGCGTCTCTACTACTGAATTCTGCCGGCGAGACGCCAGCGCTATCCGACCACTTCGATGCCCATCGACCGCGCCGTACCACGCACGCTCTTGATGGCCGCATCGACCGACGCAGCATTCAGATCCGGCATCTTCTGCTTCGCAATGTCCTCGACCTGCTTCAGCGTCACCTTGCCAACCTTATCTTTGTTGGGCGCGCCCGATCCCTTGGCGATGCCGGCCGCGCGCTTCAGCAATACCGAAGCCGGCGGCGTCTTGGTAATGAACGTGAACGAGCGGTCGCTGTAGACCGTGATTACGACCGGAACAATCAACCCTTCGAGTTCTTTCTGCCCGGTGCGGGCATTGAACTGCTTGCAGAACTCCATGATGTTGACTTGCGCCTGCCCCAGCGCCGGTCCCACCGGAGGCGCCGGCGTGGCCTTGCCCGCCGCAATCTGCAACTTTACCGAACCTGTAACTTTCTTTGCCATGACGCCTTTCCCAATTTATCTTCGTGTAGAGACGGGGCTTGCCCCGTGTTCCGCCGCCGAGACGCGGCGAGCCGCGTCTCTACAGAAACCGCTACGCGACTTTCTCCACCTGTCCAAATTCCAATTCCACTGGTGTCGAACGCCCGAAAATCGTGACCATCACCTTCAACGTCTCGCGATCCTCGTTCACGTCGTCGACCACGCCCGTGAAGGTTGCGAACGGACCCTCGCCGATGCGCACCGTCTCGCCCTTTTCGAACTTGACCTTGAGCTTCGGCTTTTCCCGGCTGTCGGCCACCTTGTAAACGATGTGATTGACTTCTTCTTCCGACAGCGGAGTCGGCTGCTGTCCGGTGCCCACAAATCCCGTAACCCGCGGCGTCGACTTCACGACGTGCCAGACGTGATCGTCCATGTCCATTTCGACCAGCACGTAACCGGGATAGAACATGCGCTCCGAGGTGTACTTCTTGCCGCCACGGACTTCGGTGACCGACTCGGTCGGAATCAGCACCCTGCCGATCTTGCCCTGCAACCCGAAAGCCTGCACGCGCGATTCGAGGGACTCCCTCACCTTGCGCTCAAATCCGGAATAGGCGTGGATGATGTACCACTTCATATTGGGATTGCGCGCGGGCTCACCGCCCGGAACTGCTTCCGCGGCGGCTGGGGGCGCCTGCTGGTCAGCACCTTCTGAGCCAACGCCAACCGCAGCGCTTTCGTTCTTCTCTTTATTCGTATCCGTATCCGGCATTCAATCGCTTCTTTCACTCGCTGCCTAACGGCGCGAGAGATAATGCAGCATCCGCTCCAGGCTGTTGCTGATCGCCAGATCCACTACCCAGAAAAAAAACGCGAACAGAAACACGGTGATGATCACCACCGTCGTTGTTGCCTGAACTTCCTTGCGCGTAGGAGACGTGACTTTCTTCATCTCCGTGCGCACATCGCTGTAAAAAGACTTGATGCGTTCCGGCCAGGACCGCAACGTGGTGGTAATCGCGTTTTGTTCTACCGCTGTCGCCATACCTTCCCGCTTTCCTCGACTGCTACTCCCTCTCGGGCCTCGACTTTACCCTCGGCTTTACCCTTAAATCTGGCAGGGGCGGAGGGATTCGAACCCCCAAGTTCGGTTTTGGAGACCGACAGTTTAACCGTTGAGCTTACGCCCCTAAAAACAGTTCCCAGTTGCCAGTTGTCAGTAAAACCGGACTACTGGCAACTGACTACTTAACCTCTTTATGCAGCGTGTGCTTGCGGCACCGGCTGCAGAACTTCTTCAGTTCCAGACGGTCCGGAGTCGTCTTGCGGTTCTTGGTCTTCGAATAGTTCCGCTCTTTGCAATCACCACACTGCAACGTAATAATCTCTCGGGGCATCACTCACTCCAAAACCAGCTTTTGGCTATCAGCTCTTAGCTTCTAGCTTTCAAAATCCTGCCATCCTAAGACAGTCGAACGCTCTTCCTGACGGCTGACGGCTGAAAGCTACGTAATAATCTCGGCGATCGTGCCTGCGCCCACCGTATGGCCGCCTTCGCGGATGGCGAAGCGCAAGCCCTTTTCCATCGCCACCGGCGTGATCAGCTCGATCACCAGGCTGACGTTGTCTCCCGGCATCACCATCTCCGTCCCCGCCGGCAGCTCCGCCACTCCCGTCACGTCCGTCGTGCGCAAATAAAACTGCGGACGGTATCCCTTGAAGAATGGCGTGTGCCGCCCGCCTTCTTCCTTCGTCAGGATGTACACCTCCGCCTTGAACTTCGTGTGCGGAGTAATCGAGCCCGGCTTCGCCAGCACCATCCCGCGCTCCACATCTTCTTTCCCGATGCCGCGCAGCAACAGGCCGGCGTTGTCGCCCGCCATGCCTTCGTCCAGTTGCTTCTTGAACATTTCGACGCCCGTCACCACCGTCTTGCGCGTCTCGCGGAAGCCGACGATTTCCACTTCCTCGCCCACCTTCACCTTGCCGCGCTCGATCCGGCCCGTCACCACCGTGCCCCGCCCCTGAATCGAAAAAATATCTTCGATCGGCATCAGGAACGGCTTTTCCAACTCGCGCGCCGGTTGCGGTACGCTCTTGTCCACCGCTTCCATCAAAGCGTCGATCTGCTTCTCCCACTTCTCGTCGCCGTTCAAGGCGAGCAGCGCGGAGAGACGAACTACCGGCACATCGTCTCCCGGAAACTGATAGCTCTTGAGTAACTCGCGCACTTCGAGCTCCACCAAGTCGAGTAACTCGGGATCGTCCACCGCATCGCACTTGTTCAGCGCAACAACAATGTAGGGAACGCCCACCTGGCGCGCCAGGAGCACATGCTCGCGCGTCTGCGGCATGGGACCGTCCGTCGCCGCCACCACCAGAATCGCCCCATCCATCTGCGCCGCGCCCGTGATCATGTTCTTGATGTAGTCGGCGTGCCCGGGGCAATCGACGTGCGCGTAGTGCCGGTTCGCCGTCTCGTACTCCACGTGCGCCGTGGCAATGGTGATGCCGCGCGCCTTCTCTTCCGGAGCGTTGTCGATCGAATCGAACGACCGGAACACGATCTTCGGGTTGTGCTTCTGCAACACCTTGGTGATGGCCGCCGTCAACGTCGTCTTGCCATGGTCAATGTGACCAATCGTCCCCACGTTGCAGTGCGGCTTTGTCCGTTCAAATTTTTCCTTTGCCATTGCTTTTTTCCTTTGTAGCGCCGGCGTCTCGCCGGCTGTCTCAAAAATCAGTCGTCGTCCTGAGATCCACTCAGTAGTACTGATACAGCTTGTGAAACTTCGCCCGCAGCGCCGGATCGACCTCTTCGATCTTGGAGAGATAAAACTCTCGCATCTGGGCCTGATCCGAAACCGGCATCGCCTGATACAAAGATTGCGCCGTTCCAGCCTTCCCGCCCGCCGCCCGGTCGATTGCACCCGCCGCGAACGCCGCATCCAGGTCGCGAACTCGAATCTTGTGGCTGTCGAGTGCCTTCAAGTACTTCGTAACCCGGTCCGCGGTGAACGCTTTCTCGATTGCGGCCTTCAGGTCGCCGAACTCGCGCTCCCTCTCGACCTTGATAACACGTTGTTCGAACATCACCGATGGCCGTCCACCGTTTTACCGAAACACCGAACTCCCAACGTCAAACTCTGGAGCGGGAGACGGGGATCGAACCCGCGACCAACAGCTTGGAAGGCTGTGACTCTACCACTGAGTTACTCCCGCCCTCGAACCAGCTGTCAGCCTTCAGCCTTCAGCTGTCAGCAAATCTCAAAGCTTATGGAGCCGATGATCAGGATTGAACTGATGACCTCTCCCTTACCAAGGGAGTGCTCTACCAACTGAGCTACATCGGCTCACCGCTCTGCTCAAAACTTGCCGCTCGAAAAATCAAATCCGCCGAAACGGTGGTTAATCCAATCCGTCGGCTTCGAGTCAATCTGTCGGCTTCGCGTCCGCCCGCTCTTCTTCGATCCGGACTCGCCAAAAATGCAGTGCCGCTCGAAATGCGAATAATCCCAGGATCAGCAGCGTTCCGCTCCGCAGTCTCACGTTCGCATTGAAGACTCGAATCGGCTCATCCGACAACGTGGTCCAGGCTAAAATGCCGAGCACCGCGTAAGCGATCAAAGCCAGCACGAACTTCTTCTTGATCGTCAAACCAGCCCCATGTTTCAGGCTTCAAAGTTTCAGGGTCTCTAAGGACCCAGGCGCGCGAGATTCGCTTTGAAACCTTGCAACTTCTTCTTTTTTTCTTTCGCCACTTCTTTTCACTACTCTGGTGCACAGGGGAGGATTCGAACCTCCGTACCTCCTGAGAGGGACAGATTTACAGTCTGTTGGCTTTAACCGCTCACCCACCTGTGCAAATCCGAAAACACGGTCCGCCGCGCAAAACACAGCACCGACACTGCCCCAGCATCGCTCCGCTTCGGGAAACGCAATGCGAGAACGTCCGCCTGAAACCTATCACCCGCCGGAAAATACTCTGATGGAGTGCCTCAAAGCTGCGCCGCCAGTGCGCGTCGCCGCGCAAACCTCGTCTGTTTCCGGAATCTTGTTTTCTGGAGCTGGCGAAGGGATTCGAACCCCCGACCCTCTGATTACAAATCAGATGCTCTACCGACTGAGCTACGCCAGCAGGTGGAAGCAAGTCCCCTTGGGCACAATACTTCCCTGATCCCTTCCTGAAGTCCGGGACAATTATTTAAGTTATCACAAGGGTAGTGCAGGTGCAACCAGTTCTCACGCACACTGCTTAGGGCGCGGGCATTGAATGTCCGTCTGTCCGCGACCGTTGAGGCAGGCCGACCCACGATGTACACTTGCATTACCGCAGCGCGCCCGTAGCTCAGCTGGATAGAGCGGCAGCCTCCGGAGCTGTAGGTCGGGAGTTCGAATCTCTCCGGGCGCGCCAGTTTACTTTTTTTCGCATCCCAACTTTCCTAATTCCAGTGGTGGGAGTGCCACCAGATTTTCTGGATGTCGAAGAGGACACCGCGGCAGAGGTACATCTGTGTGTTTTCCTCGCCCATGCCAAAACGCTGGTAGTGGTCGAAGGCCTGAAACGAAGTGCAGTTGTCGCGCACATCGTCGAGGCTCCACTCGATCACGATGAGGTTTTTGTAGACCTGTGGCGGCGGACCCCAGTACCAATGGTTCTGGTGGCGAGAGTAGGCGTGCGGCAGTCCGTACGCGTGACCAAACAAATTAATCGCGCCGGCTTCGCCGTAGTTGCCGGCCCAAATGCCGGTCTGGGCGCGCTCGTCAGGAGGCAGCGAGTTGTAGATGGCGGCGACCTCACTCACCATCTCGGGCCATCCGAACTGGTCGGCAACCGGTTGCGGCAACAGCGACTCGTGGTGCACTTCGGCCTTGGCGAGCTTGAATCCGATAGCGTTTTGATAGGCGAGAAGACGCTCCGGCGGCAGCATCCACGTTACCAGCGGGACGGCGGGAAGCGCCGCGAGCAAAATAATCGCGACGACGGCCGCGCGTGTCCAGGCGTCGCGGTTGGACAGCCACATTTCGAATACGACAGCGCCGCCGGCGAACAGCATGGGATATATCGGAAATAGATAGTAATTCTTGGCGTGCGCGACTTCCATCAATACGAAGAAGACGGCAAAAGTCAGGCCGAGCACGCGCCAGCGGCGGTCGCGGAGAAACCAGACCAGACCCGACAGCCAGATCGGCAACAGGATCGGGTGCATGTCGATGATCTGCTCCTTAACGAACGCGAGCGGGCCGAGCACGACATTCTTGCCCTCGCGGCGGACGTTGGCCAGGTCTTCGATGGTCGGAAAGTGATGGCGGATTTGCCAGATGATGTTGGGGAGGAAAAGCGCAACCGCGATAGCGCCAGCGATCCAGATCCACGGCCGGGCGAACTCGCGGCGATGTGGCGTTAGGAGCAGGGCGACGGTAAATGCAAATCCGAAAGACAGCGTGGAGTGCTTGTTCTCAAGGCCGAGGCCGGCGAGGACTCCGAACCATAGCCAGAGCCGCGAGTCTCCGGTGCGCAAGATGCGAGCCACGACCCAGATGCAGCCCATCCAAAAGAGCGGCTCGAAGGCGTTCATGGTAAGGAGGCTGTCCGCGATCAGAACGGCGGGGCATAGCAGCACGCAAAAACCCGCGAGAAACTGCGCGTACCCTCCGCCGCCCAACTCGCGCGCAATGAGCATGGTGAGCGCAATGAGTGCCGCGCCCGCCAGCGCCGGTAGAATGCGCAGCGCCGCCAGCGAACCGCCCATCCACAGCGCGATCTTGGCGTAGACGGCGATCAGTGGGGCGGCATCGACGTATCCCCAGTCGAGGTGGCGGGCCATGTCGAGGTAATAAAGCTCGTCGCGAAAGTAGCCGTAGTGGCGGACGCTGGTGAAGAGGTGCAGCAGGAGCTTGGCGGCGCAGAGCGTGACCATGACGCCAACAGCGAGGCGAGGCAGAGGCGCGGTCGAGTCTGCTTCACGATGGGGCGGGTGAATGTCAGAGGCGGACGTGGACGTTTCCGATACCGGCAAGTTCTTGCTCCTGGGAGTTAACATTAGCGGGAGCATCCGCGTTGCGAGCGGCCGAACTGGCCAGATCATTGGCCTCAGCGTTGTCCTCACGACGAACGTGGGCTATCGAGAAATCGAGCGACCGCGCCAATTTCCGGCAGATCCAATTCAAAGAATAGAGCCGCGGGCTGCGGCAGTTGTACTCGCCCTTCATCTGCCTGACCACTACTTCGGAATCTGAAAAAACGTGGAGCGCATTGGCGTTAAGCCGCAGGGCCCATTGCAGTGCCTCAAGCAGAGCAACGTACTCGGCGACATTATTGTCCTGGTGTCCGATCCATTTGGCGATTCTGATTGTGCCGTCGGCGGAGCCGTCGATGATCACTCCAATACCAGACGGGCCCGGATTCCCGAGTGAGCCGCCATCGACGTAGGCCACGAGATCTGACATTGTGTGGTGAGCTAATACCAACCATGCCTGACGTATCCTCCGGAGTCAAGATGTTTACCTGATTCCTGCGCACACTCCTGGTGGTTGCTCACGTTTTCGATCACCTGTGAATGTTTTGTGCAAAAATGGGAAGAAATTAATATTCCGTTCATTAAACAACAACAATTCAATGGGTTGCGTCTTTGGGGTTTGGCCGATCGCAGGCGGTCAATTGCACCAAAAAGGGGCATTGACAATTTTGCAGCAAGTCTCTAAGGTTGCTCCCGTCGACGGCTGAAAGGGTTGGCTTAAATAAAATTTTGCCAGTCCGAAGTAAGCTGAGTGATCAGCCCAGCGGGGCAACCCGACAGGGCAGCCAGACCTGAAAAAACCGACGGCTCTGCGAGGGGCAGTTGGGGTTTGGGACCGCGAAAGCGGTGATCGCATCAAGGGCTGTGACGGTACGTGCCTCCACGCTGATGGGCTCCCTCGCAGGAGCTGGCGGCTAGAGCACAACCAATGTCACAGCCTTTACCTTTTCCCCCCGCTTTCTTATTGCTGCAAGGCTGGTCTCTTCTGGGTGCATCCTGTCTCAGCGCTTCACAACTTGCGGAAAAAGCAATTCCTGATCGAGAGCCGCGCCCTCAGCGGCTAAAGCCGAATTCAAAACAAAGCAGATATCGCAGCGGTGAACCGCTGCGCCACCCAAAAACGCAGTTACCGCAGCGGTAAACCGCAGCGCCACCGAAAAGCAAGGGCAGCGCCGATTTTTTCCGCAAGCTTATCAGCGCCCGGCGTGTGCTCTTTGCGCTCGCCGAGTTTTTCCGCAGCCTTCCAGGCTTTACGCCACACGCCGGCCGCTCACCAGGTTAATGACTAGTATCACCAGTGCAACCACCAGCAGCAGGTGAATCAGACCGCCGGCCACGTGGAGGCTGAAACCAAGAACCCACAGAATCAGAAGCACAACGAAAATTGTCCAAAGCATGTTGATCTCCTTTGCTCTTTGAGCGTCTCCAACGATGAGCGTCCCCGAACAATCATCTATCTTGTCGCAGGAGCGAGCGACTTTCCGCACTCCAGGCACGACGACTTCGCCCGCGATGTGATTAACCCGCAAAACGGGCACATCCTTTGCGATGAGAAACCACGAACCGGTGGAGTAAGGGATGCAAACAGCCTGGAGACGGTTGCCGTGATTGAGGCAAGCCGTCTGCGGAAACGATCGCGCAACCGACGAAAAGCGCGTTCCATCAGCGATCCACCTTTTTTCTTTCTCCCGATGCACGGGTGGTTTTGTGATGAGGCAACTGGCTGGAGCGCTCTTGAGGAAGGTCTCCCTTTCCGCATCTCCGCCACACTTACGATGACACGCCAAGGTTAGTTATTCTGAGCAAGATTGCTCACACCTGCGAGAAGCGGCGGCGCATTAGCACTGGAGAAGATCTCAGTGAGAGCAATCGGGTTCCCTGAGACCTTAGCATCAAAATAAAATGGGCCGCCAGCCAAGAAGCGGTGACTCTTCCTTGGCTATCGGCCCATTCGATCCGGACTAGGATCGGAGGTGATACTTATATGGTAGACTCTCCCGCTCGATTGTCAAGGATCAACTTCGAGCGGTAGTGGGCTCCTTTGCAAAGTAGCCCACTAGCCTTACAGCCCCCAACATCATCTCAATTTGCGAATTCCCCGCCAAACGCGCTCCAAATCATTGACACCTTCCTCGCCGCAGTGTTAAATTTATTGTTTTTAGAAGCGGCTCTTCTTCCAGCGAAATCAGCCAGCAGGGTCGGCAAGGATTCGATCCTCAGTTCGATCATCAGAAAATGGACCAGACACTCCGACAACTAGGCCAATTACTGCTCGGAGCCGTGCCCACCGTCATCCTTCTGGGAACGCTTTACATCCTTTACACTTTCCTCGTCCATCGGCCGCTGACCGCCGTGCTTGCTGAGCGCCGCAGCCGTACCCAGGGGGCCATGGAGAAGGCGCGCGCCGATATCGCCGCCGCCGAAGCCCGCACCGCCGACTACGAGCAACGCCTGCGCGAAGCGCGCCAGAAAATATTCAAGAACCAGGAATCCCGCCGCCAACAGGCCACCCAGTCCCGCAGCCAAGTCGTCAATGATGCGCGCACTCGAGCCCAGGATCAGGTCAAGCAAGCCCGAGCCGCCATGGAAGAGGATAAGCAGCAAGCTATGTCAAAGCTGCAATCGGACGCGGCTCGACTCGCAACCGATATCGTGCGCAGCGTGCTGCGCCCGATGGCATCGCCCAGCCAGGTCGGTAGCGAATGAAAATGAAACTAGAACTCGTATCAGCGATAACGAAGCTGAGAACGCTGCCGAGATTTTTCCGCCCGTTACTCCCCCTCGCCCTGCTGGTATTCTCAGTCGCCGTTCCCTTACGAACTTTCGCCTACGCCCAGGAACAATCCGCGGCACCGTCTTCCCAGCAGACACCTGCGGAGCCCACAAAAAAAGAAGGCGACCAGGCTACGCCCGACCAAAAGACGATCGGCGGAGAACTGGCCGGGGAGACCCGTGAGGCAGAGGGAGAGGGGGAAGAAAACGTAAACCTAAAACACGCCGCCCCGGTGCGCTGGCTGGCGCGCAAAATAGGTCTGAACGTGCATCAGGCGCATCTGCTGGCGCTCTTTCTGAATTTCGCCATCATTGTCGTCGTCGTAGTTTGGGCTGCGCGCAAGTTCGTGCCGGGCATGCTGAGAAACCGTAACGCATCCATCCAGCATGCGTTGGAAGAAGCGCGCACTGCCAGCCAGGACGCGAATCGCCGGTTAGCGGAAATCGAGAAACGTTTGCGCCAGTTGGATGTCGAAATCGGACAGATGCAGGCCACCGCGGAAAAGGAAGCGCAAGCCGAGGACGTCCGCATCCAGAAAGCCGCCGAAGAAGATATTCGTAAGGTCGCGCTGGCCGCGGAGCAGGAAATTGCCGCCGCCGCCAAGCAAGCCCGTCGCGAACTGACCACACACACCGCTGGCTTGGCCATCGCCTTGGCCCGCAAGCAGATTAACGTCGATTCCAATACCGACCAGATACTGGTTCGTACCTTCGCCTCGAAGCTGACATCTCGGTCGCCACATGACGACGACGGCGGAAAGGACGGCCAGTAACCTTGGCTTCCGTCGTCGGAACTTACGCCCGCGCCTTCGCCGATGTAGTGATGACAAAAAGCAACCTCCTCGATCCCGCGCGCATGCTGCAGGAATTGCACGGCATCGAGGCCCTGCTCAAGGAAAGCGATCCGTTGCGCCGCGTCCTCGAAAACCCGTCCATCCCCGGAAACAGCAAGCGCGCCGTGCTCGACGCCATCACCCCGCGCCTGGGCACGACAAGACAGGTACGGAATTTCGTGGCCATAATCACCGATAACAGAAGACTTCCGCTGTTCAGCGAAATCCTGAAGCAGGTAGAACAGGAATTGGACGACCGCCAGGGCTTCGCGGAAGCGCAGGTAAGCAGCGCGCGCCAACTGAACGACCCGGAGAAACAAATGCTCGAAGTCGAGATCGCAAAGATGACCGGGAAAAAGGTCCGCGCGCGCTACGCACAGGATGCCTCTCTACTAGGCGGCGCCGTAGTGCAAGTGGGCAGCACCATCTACGACGGCTCAGTAAAAGGCCAGTTAGAAAAAATTTGGGAGCAACTGGTGGAGGGCTGACGGCTGCGAGCTTCGAGCCGCGAGCTTCGAGCAGGCCAGTTCGTTCGGAGTTCGTAGCCCGCAGTTCGAAGCCAGCCGGGACGTGGCAAAGAGTGTCCCGGCAACAAAAGAACTGAGAGCTGAAAACTGAGAGCTGACAGCTGACTTTATGGCACAAATCAAAGCAGACGAAATCACCCAATTAATCCGCGAGCAAATCGAGCATTACGAATCCAAGATCGCGGTCGATGAAGTGGGCACCGTCATCACCCTCGGTGACGGCATCGCCCGTGTCTACGGCCTTGACAAGGTCATGGCGGGCGAGTTGCTGAGCTTCTCACACGGCGTCGCCGGCATCGCCATGAACCTCGAAGAAGATCAGGTGGGCGTGGTCATCCTCGGCGAATACACCGAGATCAAGGAAGGCGACGAAGTCAAGCGCACCGGCCGCATCATGAGCGTGCCCGTGGGCGACGCCCTGATTGGCCGCGTTGTGAACTCGCTGGGCGTGCCGATTGACGACAAGGGTCCGATCGCCACCGATAAATTCATTGCGCTCGAGCGCCTTGCTCCCGGCGTTATTGACCGCCAGCCCGTGCGCGAGCCCATGGCCACCGGATTGAAGGCCATCGACTCCATGATCCCCATCGGCCGCGGACAGCGCGAACTGATCATTGGCGATCGCCAGACCGGCAAGACCGCCGTTGCCCTCGACACCATCATCAACAGCAAAGGCAACAACCTGATCTGCATCTATAACGCCATCGGCCAGAAGCGCTCGTCGATTGCCCAGGTGGTCAAAATTCTCGAAGATGCCGGCGCCATGGAGTACACTATCGTGGTCGCCGCGTCGGCTTCCGAACCCGCTCCCATGCAGTACATCTCTCCCTACGCGGCCTGCGCCATGGGCGAGTTTTTCCGCGATGCCGGGCGGCACGCTCTCTGTATCTACGACGATCTTTCGAAACACGCGGCCTCCTATCGCGAGATTTCGCTTTTGCTGCGCCGTCCTCCCGGCCGCGAAGCCTATCCCGGAGATGTTTTCTATCTCCACTCGCGTCTGTTAGAGCGCGCCGCCAAGCTGAGCGACGCAAACGGCGGCGGATCGCTAACCGCGCTGCCCGTTATTGAAACCCAGGCGGGCGACGTTTCGGCATACATTCCGACCAACGTGATTTCGATTACCGATGGCCAGATTTATCTTGAAACCGACCTCTTCAACCAGGGCGTCCGCCCGGCCGTGAACGTCGGGCTTTCCGTAAGCCGCGTAGGCGGCAGCGCGCAGATCAAGGCCATGCGCCAGGTGGCCGGAACGCTGAAGCTCGAACTAGCCCAGTACCGCGAACTCGCCGCCTTCGCCCAATTCGGCAGCGACCTCGACAAAGCCACGCAGGCGCAGCTCAATCGCGGGAAACGGCTGGTTGAACTCCTGAAGCAGGGACAGTTCTCGCCGCTCCCCTTCTCGAAGCAGATTCT
The DNA here is from genome assembly GCA_963779995.1 of uncultured Acidobacteriaceae bacterium. Taxonomy (GTDB): domain Bacteria; phylum Acidobacteriota; class Terriglobia; order Terriglobales; family Acidobacteriaceae; genus Acidiflorens. The sequence continues at coordinate 307,014 of CAVZZY010000018.1, forward strand.
AATCATCTTCGCCGGCACCAGCGGTGTGCTCGACGACATGCCGGTAGAACAGGTGCGCGACTTCGAGAAAGATCTTTACAAGTACGTGGAAACGACAAATCCAGGCCTGCTAAACACCATCATGGAAAAGAAGATTCTCGACGACAATCTAAAAGCGGATTTGTCCAGAGTAATCAAAGAAGCAAAACAGCAGTTCGTAGATGCCAGGCAAGCAGTAGCGAAGTAGGGCAGAGAGGCCCCGTGAAATTCGTTTTGTGGGTAGCGACGCTCGCCATTGCTTCTGTGGCGCATGCTCAAAGTGCTCAGGACGCGAAGAGCAAGGACGTTCCCGAGTTCCTGCGGCAGTTAACGTCTACCCGTCAGACTATTGCGGACGGGTACGTTCGCTGGAGCGACGCAACGAAGGCGAAGGATGTCGACGCGGTCGTAAGTTTGTACACCCATGACGCGACGATACTGCCCGACGATGGGGAGCCCGTATCTGGAAAGGATGCGGTCCGCGCGTTTTACAGGGACTGGTATGCGAAAAAGGACAAACTGGTAGAGCAGAAGTTCGAGAACATAAATTCTGTGCAAACCGGCGACCTCCTGATTGACAGTACAAAATATTCGGGGATTTTGATCAGGGACGGCAAAGAGGTAGTTTTCAGGGGCAAGAGATTAGTAATTTGGAAGCGCGACTTTCAGGGGCCATGGAAGATTCTCCGGGACGCCTGGAACAAGTCTCCCATGTCCAACGACTAACGACTAGCGACTTAGCAATGGCCAACATTCTCGACATCCGGCGCCGCATCCGCAGCGTGGTCAACACGCGGCAGATCACCAAGGCTATGAAGACCGTCTCGGCGGCTAAGTTGCGCCGTGCGCAAGAAGGCGCGCTGGCGGCGCGTCCCTATTCGCAGATGCTCACGAACGTTCTCAAATCGCTCGTATCGCGAGCCGATGTCTACGATTCCGTCACCGGACTGCCGATTCATCCCCTGCTCGCCGAGCGCCCTGAAAAGAACATCCTGCTGATCGTAGTCACCGGAGATAAGGGCCTGGCTGGAGCGTTCAATACCAATATCCTGAAGATGGTTTCGAAATTCATCGAATCAAAACCGGATCAGAATATCGACATCGAATGCATCGGACGCAAGGGCCGCGATTTCATGCGGCGACGCTACCCGCCCGCACCAGAACGGGCCTCTGTCGATGGAGCGACGGGCGTCTCGCCCGTCCAGCCGGATGCAGAAGTCGCTCCACCGCGCGCCGGTCGCGTGCAGATCGTTGGCGAGTATGTCGGAGTTCTCGGCAAGGTCGAACACAATTTCGCAAATACTCTGAGCGAAAGCGTGATTGCCCGCTACTGCCGCCGCGAGATTGACGGCGTCTACATTCTCTTCAACGAATTCAAATCGGTCATCGCGCAACGCCTCGTCGCCGAGCGCCTGCTGCCGATCAAGGAGATCGGCGAAGTCGACGTCCAAATGGCGGAGGAGCCTTCCGAGGAGGAGCGCAAGAAGCGAATCGAAGCGGCGAAGACGGCACACGTTGGTCTTCGTCCAATCGATACCACCGCCGTCGATGAGGCCGCCGCCAGGTTCGCGGCGGCGCCGGTGGATTACATCTACGAGCAGACTCCCCACCAACTTTTCCAGGGAATTTTGCCGAAGTACATCGGCATTCAGATTTTTCATGCGCTGCTCGAGTCGGTAGCCGCCGAGCACGCCGCCCGCATGACGGCGATGGATGCGGCAACGAGCAACGCCAGCGATATGATCGATTCGCTCACGCTGATCATGAATCGCGCGCGCCAGGCAAAGATCACAAAAGAAATTATAGAAATCGTGAGCGGAGCGGCCGCGCAGTGAGAACGCTGCCAGCTGCTAGCTACTAGCGGCTGGCAAACCTGTGAAGTCAGAAAAGATTTTGATTGCCAGTAGCCAGTAGCTAGCAGCTGAGGTGATATGTCAGAAAATATCGGACACGTAATCCAAATCGCAGGCCCCGCCGTCGACGTGCAGTTCACCGAAGCGGCCATGCCTCCCATCTATGAGGCCCTTCGCGTCGTCAGCGAGGGCTTCACTGTGCCTTCTCCGATCAACGTCATTCTCGAAGTGCAGCAGCATCTCGGCGAAGGCCGGGTGCGCTGTGTCGCCATGGAAGCGACCGACGGCATGGTGCGCGGCATGAAGGCAATCGATCAGGGGGGACCCATCTCCGTTCCCGTCGGTCGCGGCACGCTCGGCCGCGTGATGAACGTCATCGGCGAACCCGTGGACAAACTCGGCCCCATCGCCTTTGAAAAGAGAATGCCAATTCACCGCCTTGCACCCGCATTCGATGAACAGTCGACCACAGCCGAGATGTTCGAGACCGGCGTGAAAGTGGTAGACCTGATCCAGCCATTCTTGAAAGGCGGAAAGATCGGCCTGTTCGGCGGCGCCGGCGTCGGCAAGACCGTCGTCATCATGGAACTGATCAACAACGTAGCCAAGCAGCACGGCGGATTTTCCGTGTTCGCCGGAGTCGGCGAGCGCACCCGTGAAGGCAACGACCTGTGGCTGGAAATGAGTGAGTCGGGAGTCATCAAGCCCGGTAAACCCGCCGAGTCAAAAGCCGCCTTGATCTATGGCCAGATGACCGAGCCCCCTGGAGCGCGCCTAAGAGTAGCGCTAACCGCTCTAACCGTAGCCGAATATTTTCGCGACGAAGAAGGCAGCGACACGCTGTTATTCATCGACAACATTTTCCGCTTCACTCAAGCCGGCTCGGAAGTATCAGCCCTGTTAGGGCGCATGCCCAGCGCCGTGGGTTACCAACCCAACTTAGCTACTGAGATGGGGGAGTTACAGGAGCGGATTACTTCTACTAAGAAGGGGTCGGTGACTTCGGTGCAGGCGATTTATGTGCCGGCGGATGATTTGACTGATCCGGCGCCAGCCACTACGTTTGCCCACCTGGATGCTACGACCGTGCTTTCGCGTGCGCTTACGGAGATTGGAATTTATCCGGCGGTGGATCCGCTGGCTTCTACCTCACGAATTCTTGATGCCCGAATTGTTGGGCAGGATCATTACGATGTGGCGCAAATGGTTAAGAAGACGCTGCAGACTTACAAAGACCTGCAGGACATCATCGCCATTCTGGGCATCGACGAACTTAGCGAAGATCAGAAGGTGACGGTTGCTCGGGCGCGGAAGATCCAGAAGTTCCTCTCGCAGCCGTTCTTCGTGGCCGAGCAGTTCACCGGCACTCCAGGACGCTATGTGAAGATCGCCGACACGGTAAAGGGCTTCCGCGGCATCGTGGAAGGGAAGTACGACGACATTCCCGAGCAGGCTTTCTACATGAAGGGAACGATTGAGGAAGTGCTGGAGACGGCGGAGAAAATGAAGGCCGTGGCAGCGTAAGATTCAGTCGCTGGTCGTTAGTCGTTAGTCGTTGGCAAATGCCTAGCGGCTAGTTCTGAGGTAACGACGGACGACTAACGACTAAAGACTAATGACCGAATGGCTAATACTTTCCAACTCGAAATCGTTACTCCCTCCCGGCTCCTGGTGAAGGACGCGGCCGAGGAAGCGCAGATCCCCGGGGTGAGCGGGTATCTGGGGATTCTTCCTGGGCACGCTCCGCTGATTACCGAGCTTGCGGTTGGGGTGCTTACTTACAAGGCGAGTGGCGCTACGCACACGCTGTCGGTAGCGTGGGGATTTATGGAAGTGCTGCCGGACAAGGTGACGATTCTGGCGGAGGCAGCGGAGCGTCCGCAGGAAATTGACGTAGAGCGCGCGCAAAAAGCGAAAGACCGGGCGGAACAGCGCCTGAAGAGCAACGATCTTCAGGTGGACTACACGCGCGCCGAAGACGCATTGCAGCGCGCGGACACGCGTCTGAACGTTGCGAAAGAAAAGTAGCGGCCTTCCCGCGCGAGCACTAGAGCCCACTCTGGTGCTGGCCGTCCAGCGGCCCACTTTTCGAAAAACGCGAAAACTGGAGCACCCTCGTTTTCTTCTCTGCTAGCGCTAAGAGCAATGTACGCCTTCTGCTAAACTCTTCAGTTCCTTTCGCGGCGAGCGAGGCAATATGGTAATGCAGTTGGTGGGAGTGATTGGGGCCGGCACAATGGGCAATGGGATTGCCCATGTGTTTGCGCAGTGCGGGTTCAACGTGGTGCTGTGCGATGTGGACCAGCGATTTTTGGATCGAGGACTCGCGACGATTGCGAAGAACCTGGATCGCGAAGTGGCCAAGAACAAGATTTCAGCGGGCGACAAGGTCTCCACGTTGGGGCGCATTACGGCGGTGGTGGACCGGGCGAAGCTGGCAGATTGCGATCTCGCGATAGAGGCGGCGACGGAGAAGTTCGAGATCAAGGCGGAGATTTTCCGCGAACTGGATCGCCTAATGAAGCCGAGGCCGGAGGTGATTCTGGCTACGAATACGTCTTCGATTTCGATCACGAAGATTGGGGCGCTGACCGGGCGCGCCGGCAAGGTGATAGGAATGCACTTCTTCAACCCGGTGCCGGTGATGAAACTGGTCGAAGTGGTTCGAGGCCTCGCGACTTCCGAGGCCACGTTTGAGACGGTGCGTGAACTGGCGGTGAAACTGGAGAAGACGCCGGTCGAGGTGAATGACGCTCCAGGATTTGTTTCGAACCGGGTGCTGATGCCGCTACTGAATGAGGCGATGTACGCGGTGATGGAGGGCGTGGCTACGGCGGAGGCGGTGGATGAAGTGTTCAAGCTGGGGATGGCGCATCCGATGGGGCCGCTGACCCTGGCGGATTTTATTGGGCTCGACGTGTGTCTGGATATTATGCGCGTGCTGCAGGAAGGGTTGGGAGATCCGAAGTACCGCCCTTGTCCGCTGCTGATCAAGATGGTGGATGCGGGCTGGCTGGGACGCAAGAGCGGCCGCGGGTTCTACAGTTATTCGTAGGACAGGAGATCGGAGATATGACGACAGCCCGGGGCGGAATTCTTCCGGCAAGAAAGCCGGGCGGCGACACTTTTTACTATTTACTGGCGGCGCTGTCGGGAGCCCTGGCGGGGTGGTTGGATATCAAAGTCGGCGACCTGCTGCTGACGGCGATGGTGGTGCTGGCGGCGAACATGCTGCTCGGATTCCTGACCCCGCGCAGCCCCTGGCGCTGGGTGGTCTTGATAGGAGTGTTCGTGCCGGTGGTGGAGTGGCTGGCATATTTTTTTCTTACGCAGAAACCAGAGCGGGCGCAGATCTATGAATCATTTCTGGCGTTCCTGCCGGGAATCGCAGGCGCGTACGGTGGAGCGGTGGGGCGGGGCGTGGTGGACAATTTGTTCCCGGGGAAGTGAGTCTCATTTCGCCATTGCCGCCGGATTTGCAATGTGGGCGGCGACCTAGAAAAATCTTCAAGCTTTGTGCCTGCGAGGGGGAGTTTCCGCCAAAGGTACCGGCCCCCGAAAAACTGTTCCCGCTTCCACAGCTGCTGGGGGTAAGCTACGGCTATGGGAGTGTCGGTTTCGGTGCTGGCGAGCGGCAGCCGTGGGAACTGCGCGCTGGTGGCGACGAGTTCAACGCGCGTTCTGGTCGATGCCGGGCTTTCGGGCCGCGAAACCTTCAAGCGGCTGCGGGCCATCGCTGATCGTGACGGGGAGCGCACCAAGGAAATTTCCGCGATCCTGATTACGCACGAGCACTCCGACCATGTTGCCGGACTGCAGCGGCTGGCCACCAAGCTGAATGTGCCCGTCTTCCTGACGGCGCCGACGCATCATGCCTGGAGCCGGGCGGTGCGCGACGCGGAGGGCGCGATTCCGGAACTGCCGAAATCGGAACATTTTTCTGCCGGGCGCGGCTTTCGCGTGGGCGACATTGAGGTCATGCCCTTTACCATTCCTCATGACGCGGCCGATCCGGTGGGCTTCACCTTTCGTGCGGAAGGCGTCAAGATCGGTTTTGCCACCGACCTGGGCAAGATAACGACAAACGTGAAGTATCACTTGCAGGGCTGCAACGTTATGGTGATCGAATCGAATCACGATATAGAACTGCTGCGCTCGGGTCCGTATCCGTGGTCGGTGAAGCAGCGAATAATGAGCCGGGACGGGCATCTGTCGAATGAGGCGCTCGCGGAATTCTTCTCCAACGACTATGATGGAGGAGCCGAGTACTTGGTTTTGGCACATATTTCTGAGCAAAATAACCATCTCGAAAGAGCTCGAATGTCAGCAGAACAGGCGCTGGTCGGTCGTCGGGGGCTGTGGCACAAACCCGTGCTGCTGGCAACCCAAGCGGAAGTTCTCGAATCCATCCGGTTGTAGCCTCTTCGGTTTTAGCCTCTTATGAGCGAGTGTGTGGAACCGATGGTCGGGAAAATCCTTGCGGGATGGCGTTACGATATTTCCGGCCTGGCTCCGGAGATGCGCGGGGACTACGAGTTACATTTTGCCAGTTGTGAACGTTGCCGCAGCCGCCAGAAACTGCACCGCATCATCGATATTTCTCTGATTGTGCTGGCTTCGGCGTCGGCCGCGGTGTTTCTGCTGGCGTTTGCCGTGATCCGGCATTTTGGACTGCGCCACGCTTTCTGGCTGGAGGTGGGCGCGCTGGCGGGCTTTGCGCTGTCGGCGCTGATCTGGCTGGTCGTGGCCGTGGCGACTCCCGCGCCTATGGCGGTGGTGGATGCAGCGAAGCTCGGCGCGCGACACGTGCATGACCGGCTGCCGGCGGAGATCCGCGAGAAGCTACCGGAAGAACTGCGGATGAAGATCACGGGGTCGTGACTGCTTAGCAGGAAGAACCCAATCTCGTCTCAGATTTTCTGAGAGTTCGCCCGGTTTCGAGCCATCACGACCATAACCTACGCCTAACTCCAAAGGCTAGTCCGACCGTAGGTCCGATCTGGGCTAGTAACGGCGGTTCACATATGCAACTTACAAGTGATAAAATCCCCGCATGCCAAAGACACTAATTCAGTCAGTAGTCAAACAACTACAGCAAGAACGTTCGCGACTTGAGAGCGAACTCCACCGCGTAACCGCTGCGCTAACCACCTTCGGGAAAGTTTTCCTGGGGGGAAGCAAGCGAGGCCGAGCAAGTCGCAAGAGACGAACCATTTCGGCTGCCGGACGCAAGCGAATAGCAGCCGCGCAGCGAGCACGATGGGCAAAGGTTAAAGCGGCAGCCAAGAAAAAATAGGTACGCCGTCTTCCGCCGAGGGCGCCCCACGAGGCGGAAAACCTGATCCTCCCGCTGAGACGCGCCCAACGCGCGGGCGCGTCAGTTCGGGAGATCTCTCAACACTGCGGCCACAAACCCGGTAAACTCCCGCACGTCTGCTTCGGTCGTGTCGAACGAACACATCCACCGCACCACCGACTCCTCTTCGCTCCACACATAGAAGAAGTAGCGTTCCTGTATCTTCTTGATCGCCTCCCGCGGAATTTGCGCGAACACTCCGTTCGCCTCCACCGGATATACAATCTTGACTCGCTGAATTTTCTTCACTTCCTGTTCCAGCAGGCGCGCCATGCGGTTCGCGTGCTCGGCATTTCGCCGCCAAAGATCGTCCGTCAGCAGCGTCTCCATCTGCACCGACAGGTAGCGCATCTTCGACGCCAACTGCATTCCCTGCTTGCGCACAAACAAGAAATCCTGCGCCAGTTCCGGATGGAAAAACACCACCGCCTCCACGCCCATCAGCCCGTTTTTCGTCCCGCCAAACGAAAGCACGTCCACTCCCAAGTCGCGCGTCGCCTGCCGCAGAGTTAGACGCTGCGCTGCCGCGGCGTTTGAAATCCGCGCTCCGTCTACGTGCAAAAACATTCCGCGCTCGTGGGCAAACCGCGCCAGCGCCTCAACTTCTGCCGGCTTGTACACTGTGCCCATCTCGGTCGCCTGCGTGATCGAAATCACCCGCGGCTGCACGTGATGCTGGTCGCCAATTCCGTGATACGCATGCGTCACCGTTTCCACCGTCAACTTCCCGTCCGGCGCGGCCAGAGGCACGAGCTTGCAACCCGTAAACTTTTCCGGCGCGCCACATTCGTCCGTATAAATATGAGACAGCTCCGGACACAACACCGCATGAAACGGCCGCGTAAGTGCCTGCAGGCTCAGCACATTTGCCGCCGTCCCATTGAAAACAAAAAACACCGCCACATCGGCGCCAAACTGCTCCCGAAACTTTCCGACCGCCGATTCCGTGTGCGGATCGTCCCCATACCCCACCACATGCCCCTGGTTAACCTGCCGTATCGCCTCCAGCACCTCGGGATGCACTGCCGCATTGTTGTCGCTCGCAAAACTTCGGCTCGGTCTCATAACAAAACAATTTAGCAGAAGGAAGAAATCTTCGGTGCTTCGTGCCCTTACCGAGAATCTATAATTGTTCTAGTATTGCTGCGGTCGGGTCGCTGCGATGACCAGGCCCTGAAGGGACGTCTTATTTCCCGTAGAGACGCGGCTTGCCGCGTCTCCACATCGACGATATGTCTCGATTCTCCGCAAGTACGCCATCTTTGATGCGGTCCGGGATTCTGCCCGGCGCAGTTCTAACCGCGCTTCTTCTTACGACCGCCTGCACCAACACGAAAGCAGCCAAGGCTGCCGACCCGCAGGCGATGCCGGTTAAAGTTCAAACGGCCAAGGCGCAAAAAGTCGACGACACGACCGACTACGTCGCCACCTTGAAATCCCGCGACTCCGCCGTGGTCATGCCGCAGGTCGAAGGCATCATTACGCAGATCGTTGTCCACTCCGGCGACCACGTCGCGGACGGCGCTCCCATGATGCAGATCGATCCCGCCAAGCAGCAGGCCACGGTCAAAAGCCAGGAGGACGCCCGCGCCGCCCAGGTCGCTCAGGTCAAATGGGCGCAGCAGAACTACGACCGCGTCAGCGGCCTGGCCAACGCCGGCGTAGTCAGTAAGCAGGATCTCGACCAGGCGCGCGCCACTCTCGACGCCGCCCAGGCGCAATTGCACTCACTCGATGCTCAGGTTAGCGAGCAGCAAGTCCAGTTGCACTACTATCAGGTGGTCGCGCCGCGCGCCGGCATTGTCGGCGATGTTCCCGTCCGCGTTGGCGACCGCGTCCTCACCACTACTACGCTCACCACCGTCGACCGTCCCGGCAGCCTCGAAGCCTACATCTATGTTCCCATCGAGAAATCTGCGCAGCTGAAGCTGAATCTTCCGGTTCAGATCGTCGACGCTTCAGGAAGCCCGCTCGCCGCCAGTCGCGTCACCTTCATCTCGCCACAGGTGGACACCGCGACGCAGACCGTGCTCGTCAAGGCGACTATCGCAAACTCGAACGACAGCCTGCGCACCGCCCAGTTCATTCGCGCCCGTGTGGTCTGGGGCAGCCAGGAAAAGCCGGTGGTTCCGGTCGTGGCGGTGTCGCGAATCGGCGGCCTCTATTTCGCTTTCGTCGCTGAGTCTGACCAGAAAGGTGGATACGTAGCCCACCAGAAGCCGCTCCAGATCGGCCAAATCGTCGGCAACGACTACGTCGTCCTCGACGGCGTAAAACCGGGAGACAAAGTGGTCGTCTCCGGCACCCAGTTTCTAGTCGATGGAGTACCCGTAGTCCCGCAAGAAAGCAGCAGCTAGCAAAAGTCCAAGAAGCTTTCTCGAAACCAGCTCAGACAAATGACAAGCAGCACGCGCGAGACACAGGCAACCGAGAGCTGAGAGCTGAGAGCTGAGAGCTGACAACTGTTTCTTATGGTCGACTTTTTCATTCATCGCCCGGTATTCTCAACCGTCTGCGCTCTGTTGATTATTCTCGCCGGCGCGGTCTGCATTCCTACGCTGCCCATCGCACAATTCCCCAACCTTGCGCCGCCGCAGGTCGGTGTTACCGCCGTTTACACCGGAGCGAGCGCCCAGACCGTCGAGTCCGCCGTCACCACGCCGCTAGAACAGCAGATCAACGGCTCGGAAGGCATGAAGTACATCACCTCTTCCAGCGACAACAACGGCGTCAGCTCGATTACCGCGACTTACGATCTCAACCGCGATCCCGATCTCGCCTCCGTCGACATCCAGAACCGCGTCAACACTGCTCAAGGACGTCTCCCCAACGCAGTCAAGCAAGTCGGAGTTACCGTCGCCAAGACCTCGGAGAATTTCGTCTTCGGCGCCGCCGTCTTCTCGCCCGACGCTCGCTACTCCACGCTCTTCATGAGCAACTACCTGGATGTCTACGTCCGCGACAGTCTGAAGCGCGTTCCCGGTGTGGCCGACGTCATGATCTTCGGAGAGCGCAAATACTCCATGCGGCTGTGGCTCGATCCCGTTCGCATGGCCAGCCGCGCCCTCACCGCGGACGACGTAATCAGCGCTCTCCAGGAGCAGAACGTTGAAGTCGCCGCTGGACAAGTCGGTGCACAGCCCTCTCCACTCGGGCAGCAGTTCCAGATCAGCGTCCGCGCCGTCGGCCGTCTTTCCGAATCCACTCAGTTCGATGACATCATCCTGAAGAGCAATGCCGATGGCACTCTCGTCCGCCTGCGCGACGTCGGTCACGCCGAACTCGGCGCCGAAGACTACAGCTCCAACCTGGACTACAACGGGCACGAATCGGTTGGTATCGGCATCACCCAGCTCTCTACTGCCAACGCCCTCGAGGTAGACCGTCGCTGCATTGCCGAACTTGAACGTCTTGCCAAGCGCTTTCCGCCGGGTATGAAGTATGAGCTCGCCTTCGATACCACCGACGCGGTCAGCGAATCCATTCGCGACGTAGTCTTGACCCTCGGCCAGGCCATCTTCCTCGTCATCCTTGTCATCTTCTTTTTCCTCGAAGACTGGCGCTCCACCATTATTCCGGCCGTCACCATCCCGGTGTCGCTTATCGGCACTTTCGCTTTCGTCAAACTGCTCGGCTTCTCCATCAATACACTGACCCTGTTCGGCATCACGCTCGCCACCGGCCTGGTGGTCGACGACGCCATCGTCGTGATAGAAAACATTGAGCGCCACTTGCAGAAAGGCGAATTGAATCCCCTTAAGGCCGCGTCTGACGCCATGGGGGAAGTCACCGGAGCCGTCATCGCCACTTCCCTGGTGCTGGTTGCCGTGTTTGTGCCGTGCGCCTTCTTTCCCGGCACCACCGGCATTCTGTTCCGCCAGTTCGCGCTGACTATCGCCTTTTCAATTTCGATTTCCGCCTTCAACGCGCTTACTCTTACACCCTCGCTATCCGCGCTCCTGCTCGGTCGCGAGCACGGAGAAAAAATTTGGTTCTTCAAGCGTGTCGACGGCCTCCTGAGCGCGATTAACAATGGCTATGTTCACGCCCTCCGCGCTTTTCTGCGTTTCGAAGCCGTCGCCCTGATCCTGTTTTTCGCCGGACTCGGCCTCGCTTATTTCATCTTCCGGCAAGTGCCCCAAGGCTTCGTCCCCACCGAAGATCAGGGCTACCTCATCGTCGTCATCCAGGCTCCGCCCGGAGCATCGCTCGAATACACGCGGAAAATCGGCCAGCAGGTGACCGACATCACCAAGAATTATCCTGAAATCGAGGGTACCTTCTCCGTCGCCGGCTTCAGCTTCGGAGGCAGCGCGCCCAACGCCGGCCTCGTATTTCTGTCCCTCCGGCCATACGCGCAGCGCAAAGGCCATGACCACACCGCCGCCGCCCTCCTCGATCGACTGCGCGGCCCCCTGTTCGGAATTTCCGGCGCCATCGTCATCGTCTTCGAACCGCCCGCCGTGCAAGGTCTCGGCCAGTTCGGCGGGTTCCAATTCGAACTCCTGGATCAGGGCAATCACACTCTTCAGGATCTCGACAAAGTTACCCACGACCTCACTCGCGCTGGCTTTGGGCGAAAAGACCTCGCCGGGCTCTTCACCACTTACACCGCCAGCGATCCGCAGTTTGTCGTCACCATCGATCGCGAAAAAGCCAAGAGCCTGCACATCCCGCTCAGCCAGATCACCGACACCCTCAGCGTCTACATGGGTTCGGCCTACATCAACGATTTCGATTTCAATAACCGTTCTTATCGTGTGTACGTGCAGGCCGACAAGCAATTCCGTTCGCATCCGCAGGACATGAAGCAGTACTATGTGCGCTCCGATTCCGGCGCCATGGTCCCGCTGGGAAACTTAGTCAGCATCAGCCAGACCGCCGCGCCCCAGGTCATCAGTCACTACAACCTTTTCCGCGCGACGGAAATCGACGGCTCTGCTGCCCCCGGCTTCAGCTCCGGACAAGCCATCGAAGCCATGCAGCAGCTCTCCGCGAAAACCTTGCCCCAGGGTTACACCTACGAATGGTCGGGAGTTTCGCTCGAAGAGTTGGCCTCGGGATCGACCACGCTCATTCTCTTTGGTCTCGGAACGCTGGTGGTCTATCTCACGCTCTCGGCGCAGTATGAAAGTTTCGTACTCCCTTTCATTATTCTGCTAGCCGTGCCTATGGCATTGCTCGGTGCGCTTTCCGCCCAATGGCTCCGCGGCCAGCAGAACGATGTCTACTGCCAGGTGGGACTCGTCATGCTTGTAGGCCTGGCGTCCAAGAACGCCATCCTGATCGTGGAGTTCGCCGAGCAGTTGCGCGAACGCGGCCTGACCATCGTCGACGCGGCTGTCGAAGCCGCCCGCATCCGCCTGCGTCCGATTCTCATGACCTCCTTCGCCTTCATCCTGGGTGTTGTCCCCTTGGTAACCGCCAGCGGCGCTGGAGAAAATGGACGCCACTCCGTAGGCACCACCGTATTCGGCGGCATGATCATGAGCACAATCCTAAACTTGTTCTTCATCCCAGTGCTCTATCTCTTGATCGAAGGCTTCAGAGAGCGCCGCCGCAAATCCAAAACCGCCTAAGCAAGTGTGGGTTGTGTGGGGACGGGCGCCCTCGCCCGTCCAGCGAGCGCAGCGTGGCACCTGCAGTGGTCACGGCAACTCCGCTCGCTATAGAATGGGCGGGCAGGCGCGCCGGTCCCCGGCGCAAGAAAAATGCGACTTCGCGTCCCTTTCCAGCGTCTGAAAAGTGCGAAGAAGTTGAGGGCCTCTAATCATGTCGCAAAAAACCGTGCATGAGGTCAAACCAATGAAGAAATCGCTGCTCGCAGTTCTTGCTCTCCCATTGATTTGCTCAATGACGATCTTCTCGATGGCGGCTCTCGCCAGTCCCGCCATCCAGGACAACCGACCAACTGGCGCGCTCGATCAAAAGAGCCTCGATCGCATCTACAAGGAAGTCCGTCATGAACTCGTGATGCTTCCTTACTATGGAGTGTTCGACAACCTCGCCTACAAAGTCGACCCTGACGGTACCGTGACCCTGCTCGGCCAGGTTTCGAATCCCAGTCTCAAGTCCGACGCCGAAAAGGCGCTCAAGCGCATTGAAGGTGTCGAGAAAGTCGTCAACAATATCGAGGTCCTGCCCACGTCCATTGGCGACGACCGGATCCGCCGCGCTGCCTACCGCGTCATCTATGGCAACGCCGCCCTAAGACAGTACCAGTTGCGTGCCGTTCCGCCCATTCACATCATCGTCAAGAACGGAAACATTACCCTCGAGGGCGTGGTTGCCAACAAGATGGACAAGCAAATCGCCGGCGTGCAGGCCAACAGCCTTCCCGGAGTATTCTCGGTGACCAACAATCTTGTAGTCGAAGAGCAAGAGAAGAAAGACGACAAGAAAAGATAATTTCGCAAGCTTGCCAGTGGAGAGCCGGGCGCGTCCCCGCCCGGCTGGACCCTTCGACTGCGCTCAGGGCAGGCTCGCGGGGAAGCCCGTGATTGCTCTGTGCTCCCCTGTGTCCCCTGGGGTTGAGGTTCTTCCGCAATCCGCAAATCTGACGTCTGCAATCTACAATTATTTATGCCCCCACCCGGATCGCAAACCGCCGATCCCGGCGAAATCGAGCGCGCCGCCCAGTTTCTGCGCGCCGGCGGTCTCGTTGCTTTCCCCACCGAAACGGTTTACGGTCTCGGCGCCAACGCTCTCGACGCCGAAGCCGTAGCCCGCATCTACGCCGTCAAAGGCAGACCCGGAACCAGTCCGCTCATCGTGCACGTAGCATCCATAGATATGGCGCAGTCGCTGGTTGCGCACTGGCCGGAAAACGCCAATCGTCTGGCCCGTCGATTCTGGCCCGGTCCGCTGACGCTGGTGCTAGAAAAGCAGCTCGAAAATCAGCCAGTAATTCCTGCGATCGTCACCGCTGGCCTACCCACTGTCGGTCTCCGCATGCCCGCGCATCCGATCGCGCTTGCCCTGATCCGCGCCGCTGGCGTTCCGCTGGCCGCACCCAGCGCGAACCGCTTCGGCGAACTTTCTCCGACCACCGCCGACCACGTCCGCCGCAGCCTGGGCAACGCAGTAGATTTCATACTCGACGGCGGACCCTGTCAGGTCGGCATCGAGTCCACCGTGCTCTCGCTAACCGAGCCCAAGCCGATCCTGTTTCGTCCAGGAGGAATTTCGCGGACCGAACTGGAAGCGATCATCGGGCCAGTGGTCTCGGCGCAGGAGGTTCAAGCCGGAGCGCTTCGAACCGGAGCCCATCCTGCGCCCGGCCTGCACCCGCGCCACTACAGCCCGCGAACCACTTTATATTTAGTGAGCAATGGAAAACTGCCCGCCCAGGGCCGGGGAATCTACCTACAGCACGCGAGTCCGCCTAACCGCCCGGACATCAAGACCATCCAGATGCCAACCGCAGTCGCCGACTACGCCGCTGCTCTCTACGAAAAGCTCCACGAAGCCGACACGGCCAACGTCGACTGGATCGCGGTAGACCTGCCTCCAAATGCGCCCGATTGGGAAGCCGTGCAAGACCGCCTACGCCGCGCCGCCTCGAATGAATAGAAAAGAACTCAACGTCAAGTAATTGGTGTAGTCGCCATATTACTCGTTGACCCAATGACTGGGGTTTTGAGCGCTAACGCCTTCCATGAGAAGGCCGGTCGGAGTCAAGTGGGTTCATTTGTTTTTTCGCTGGACAATGTTTTTTCTCCCCGCCGAGTTACCACTGTCGCCACCCTTCCATCCGCACTCTTTGTTGAGCGGTTTGCGCTCGGTGCAAGTTGGGTGTTCTCGTTTCAGCCGGTGCTGCCACCTGATTGTCGACCTCTGTTTCCTCTTCCGAGGAAAGTCGGGCCAGGCGTTAGACGCAGTCACCGGAACTCGGCCTTTGGGCTTTTGCTCTTCCTTTCTTAAGCGTGTTTTTGACTTACGCTGCTGCCGGCATCATCATCTGGCTGCTGTTGCGCAGCGGTTCGTACACCTCTCCGCTCACCCACAGGCGATGCAGCAGCACTGCCAACTTTCGCGCTACCGCAATCACCGCTCGTTTCTTTCCATTCTTTCCTCCACGCTCGGCGAGTTTCAGTCCCCAGCGTCGCAGATCGCTGTCCGCGCCAAACGGTCCCAGAATGTGGTGCGCTCCCTGTACCAGCAGCGTTCGCAGATACGGATCACCTTCCTTGCTGATGTGCAACTGCGGTTCGCTTTGTCCCGAGTTGCGCCGTCCCGGTTGCAATCCCACATAGCAGCCCACGTCGCGGCTCTTGCGAAAGCGCTGCGGATCCTCCAAGGTCAGCAGGTAGGTCAGCGCGATCAGTGTGCCCACTCCCTTGACCTGTTCCAGTCGCGCCACTTGCGGATAACTCTGCTGTGCTAACTGTTCGATTCGTTCGTTATATTCGCCGATGCGCTCGCTCAGCGCTTCGACAGCCGCCAGCAGCGGAGCTAACGCGGCCTGCAGTTCCGGACTCAGCTCTTGCGCTTTCTCGGGGTTCACATTCCGCGGATTACAGCCGCGCAGCCGCTCCCCGTAGGACTTGACCAGTCCCCGCGCCGTGTTGATCAGCGCCGTTCGTGACCGCACCAGTCCGGCTCGTGCCCGGATTACGGTCAGATCCGCTTGCGCTTTGGCGCTGCGATGCTTCACCGGCGCCAGCAGTTGCGGATCGATCCGCGCCAACCGGGCCAGGCTTCGCGCATCCATGCGGTCGTCTTTCTTACGGCTCTCTCCGATCAAACGCACGTTGCGCGCATGCGCCACGATCACTTCGTGTCCCAACTCGCCGAGCAGTCGGCTCACCCACGGCGAATGCATTCCGGTTTCCAGCGCAATCCGGCAACGCGGCATGCCTCCGAACACCTCGCGCATGGCTTTCGGAGTCGTGCTCAGCCGTTGTTCCAGCAGCACGCTGCCCGTCTCGTCCAACACGCAATACCAACTCGAACGATCACCGAGGTCCAAACCGATGGTCAGGTTGTGATCGTGAAAATTCTTCGTCTGTTTCGCCGCTGCGGTGCTAATCTTCTTCATTGCCGGTCTCCTTTATCTCTTGCGCTTCAAAGCGCGTCGATAACTTGGGAGCGTACAGCATCCCGTCGGAGACCGGCCTTCTCATCCCATCTGGTTTCAACAGTTACACACGGCCGGGGCTACAATCAACACAAGGTGCTGGCTATGCAAAATGCGCGCCTTCTTTCGATCGCCGCCACCCTCGGGCTACTTGTCTCATTCAATCATTCAGCCGGACAATCCAAGCCATCTAACGGTGGAGAGCGAAAAGTCGATGTCGCATTTCTCGCAAACGACAAACGCGGCAAGCCCGTGCTGAAAGTGGCGGAGTCGGACCTGGAGGTCTTAGATAACAAGAAGGCCCCCAAACGAGTGCTGGGTATCAGAGACAGGAGTGAGGTGCCCCTCTTGCTGGGAATACTGGTAGACGTTAGCGGCTCTCAGAGTAGCAGCAGCGTGTACGCGCTTGCCGTCCAAGCTGCGTCGGAATTCGCCAATCAGGCGCTGACGGGCAGAGATGACAAGGCTTTTCTTGAACGGTTCGCCTTGGTTCCGGAAGCAACACAACTGATGACTAAGGATCAGTTCCAGGCGCTGAAAATTGACCTAAACCCTGATGAGGGTCGAACCGCACTATTCGATGCGCTGGGCTTTGCTTGCGACGCGCGCATGAAGGACGACTCCGGGCGAGATTCCTTGCGAGTCATAGTGTTGCTAAGCGACGGCGAGGACAATGCTAGCCACAACGATCTGAAGCGAGCAATCACCAGCGCTCAGACAGCGGGCGCAATGATATTTGCAGTAGACACCAAAAACTACCGCTTCTCGCCCGACGATGGCTTTCCGGGGAATGTGAACCTGTGGGAACTGGCCGAGCAAACGGGAGGAACCGCATTTCTCCACCTTGACCATGAATCGGTGCCCAAAGCGTTCGCTGCGATCAAAGAACAGATTGACAACATTCACGTTCTGTCATATGTGGCTGCTGATCCGAAGCAAGGCGTTCAATATCACTCACTCGAACTCAAGAGCACATCGAAAACAAAACTGAGACTACGAGCGCCCAAGGGTTACTACAGCAACGTGGCAACCGAGTAGAGAATTGGCGGTTATCGCGGGTCGCGGATGGGTTCCGGTGATTGGCGTAACATCCCGCGCTCATTGAGCGATACGTGAGCGCAATTGGGGGCCTCTTACGGCATCGCCGAAGTGATGCCCTGATACGAAACTAGAGTTTTTCGCAGCCTGTGAAGCCGTGCGATCAACGCCGCGCCGGTGTGGTGATCGCACCTTCCGCCGCCGAGCTTACCAGCGCCGCGTATTTTGCGAACACGCCGGTCTTATACTTCGCCGCCGGAGCCTTCCATTCCGCCAGCCGCCGCGCAATCTCGGCGTCGGAAATTTCCAACTCCAGCCTTCGGATCTTGGTGTCGATGGTGATGCGGTCGCCCTCGCGAATCGCGGCAATCGGCCCGCCCAGCGCCGCTTCTGGGGCAACATGGCCAACCATCAGACCGCGGGTTGCGCCGCTGAAGCGTCCGTCGGTGATCAGCGCCACGCTCTCACCCAAACCTTCACCCACAATCGCCGCGGTCACGCTCAGCATTTCGCGCATGCCGGGTCCGCCCTTTGGACCTTCGTAGCGGATCACCACTACATCTCCCGCCTTGATCTGCTTGCTGGTCACCGCCTGCATCGCCGCTTCTTCGGAATCGAACACGCGCGCCGGACCGGTCTGCGACGCCCGTTCGTGGCCGCTCATCTTCACCACTCCGCCGCCGGGAGCGAGGTTGCCTTTTACGATCACGAGTCCGCCCGTGGTCTTCAGCGGCTTACTCAAGGGAGCGATCACCGTCTGTCCAGCGGTTTCTTTGGCTGCGTCGGCCTCTTCGGCAAATGTTTTCCCGGTCACCGTCATCGCCGAGCCATTTGCATATTTGCCGTCAAGCAGCCTCTTGGCGATCACCGGAATGCCGCCCGCCGCGTCCACATCCGCGGCCACATATTTTCCCGCCGGCTTCAGATCCGCCAACAGAGGCGTGCGTTCGCTGACCCGCTGAAAATCGTCGATATCCAGGGGCAAGCCCATTTCGCGCGAGATCGCCAGCAGGTGGAGCACGGCGTTGGTCGAACCGCCGGTCGTGGCCACGCCCGCGATCGCGTTCTCGAAGGCTGCGTGGGTCAAAATATCGCTGGGACGAATCCCCTGCTTCAGGAGGTTCATCACCACTTCGCCGCAGCGGAACGCGACCTCGTCCTTGCGCGGGTCCATCGCCGGAATGCCGTTGAATCCCATGGGCGAGAGGCCGATCAGCTCCATCACCGTGGACATTGTATTTGCGGTGTATTGGCCGCCGCATGCGCCCGCTCCTGGACAGGCCACGTTCTCTAGCGCCAGCAGATCGGCGTCGCTCATCTTGCCCGCCGCATTCGCGCCTACCGCCTCGAACACATCCTGAATGGTTACGTCTTTGCCTTTGTATTTGCCGGCGGCAATGGTTCCGCCGTAGAGCACCAGACCGGGCAGGTTCATTCGCGCCAACGCCATGGCCGCCGCTGGTATCGTCTTATCGCAACCGACGATGCAGACCGCGGCGTCGAAAAGTTGTCCGCGGCAGACCAGTTCGATCGAGTCGGCGATCACCTCGCGGCTCACCAGCGACGCCTTCATGCCTTCGGTGCCCATGGTCTCGCCGTCGGAAATCGCGATGGTGTTGAACTCCATCGGCGTGCCGCCCGCTGCGCGAATGCCTTCTTTCACCTTCGCCGAAAGGCGGCGCAGGTGAAAGTTGCAGGGCATGGTCTCGATCCAGGTGTTGGCGACGGCAATCAGCGGCTTCGCCAGGTCGTCGTCGGTGAAGCCAATGGATTTGTACATAGCGCGCGCCGGTGCCCGGTCGCGCCCGTCGGTGATATTGCGACTGCGATGTTTGAGGTCCATGGGAAAGGCGCTCTTGGCTTTTGGCCTTTGGCTTTTAGCTAAAAGCTAAGAGCCAAAAGCTAACAGCGTTATGCGTTAACAACTTTCGGTCCTGTGGCCTTCGCTGCTTCGGTGCCTTTCTTCTTCTCGGAGGGCAGCCACGACATCATCGCCCGCAACTGCTCACCTACTTTTTCAATCGGGTGTTGCTTTGCAGCCTCACGCAGCTTGGCAAACTTCTCGCCGCCCTTCTTGTTCTCTTGAATCCATTCCTTGGCGAAGCTGCCGTTCTGGATTTGCTTCAGCACTTTCTTCATCGCCTTGCGCGTATCGTCTCCAACCACCATTTCGCCGCGCGTCAGGTCGCCGTACTCGGCTGTGTTTGAAATCGAATAGCGCATCCGGCTCAATCCGCCTTCATAGATCAGGTCGACGATCAGCTTCACCTCGTGCACGCACTCGAAGTAGGCGATCTCCGGAGCGTAACCGGCCGCCACCAGCGTCTCGAAGCCCTTCTGCATCAGCGAAGTCAACCCGCCGCAGAGCACCGCCTGTTCGCCGAAAAGGTCGCTCTCGGTTTCTTCTCTGAAGGTGGTCTGCAACACGCCGGCGCGCGTTGAACCGATGCCGTGCGCATAGCACAGCGCGTATTCATGCGCGCGCCCGCTGGCGTCCCGGTGAATGGCCAGCAGCGAAGGCACGCCTCCGCCCTGCGAATACACGCGCCGCAGCAAATGGCCTGGGCTTTTGGGCGCGATCATGACGACGTCCACATCTTTCGGAGGCTTGATGGTCTTGAAGTGAATCGAGAAGCCGTGCGAGAAGCCGAGAATCTTCCCTTTGCGCAGATGCGGTTTGATGGCCGATTCGTAGAAAGCAGCCTGGGTCTCATCGGGCGTGAGAATCTGTATCCAGTCGGAGCGCTTGGCGGCTTCGGCGGGAGCGACCACGGTCATGCCATCGGCGCGGGCCTGCTGGGCCGAGCCGCGCTCGGGATCAAGCCCGATAATCACGTCGTATCCGCTGTCACGCAGGTTCTGCGCCTGCGCGTGTCCCTGCGACCCGTACCCGAAAACGGCAATGGTTTTATCCTTCAGCGCGGAAGGATTGGCATCGTTTTGATAAAAGACTGTGGCCACTGAAAAACTCCTTATCGTTGTTGGCTAAGCTATGTTAGTTAAAATATGTTGGCTGAAATGCTGGATCATGTTTGAAGGTGACAAACCGCCCAGACGGTCGGTGTAAGTGATGCTACCCACCTCCACCTTGCGGTGTCAATCTTGGATTCTCCGGTGCCTATTCCAGAACGCGCCGGCTCGTGTGAAGGTCTAAAACTCGAAGAACGCTCCGGGGCGCATCGGGTGCGCACTGCCGGTTCCGGTCGCCGGGAGCAAGCCTTCTTCAATTCCGTGCAGGCTTTCCCAGGCGGCCTCCGTGAGTGCCGGGTCGGCGCCGACGATGTCGCGGATCATTTGCCAGGCCGCGAGGTTGAGCGCGCCCTCCGGTGCTGGGCCCATCGCAAGTGAAACCGAGCACTGCGGGCAGAAACATATGCGCTGCGCCGAAGATTTCTGGCGGGGCTTTACCCCAACAGTCTGCGCGAACAAGTACACCGCAACCGATTTTTGTCCGCCCTCGAGCTCGCGGCTACAGCGAAGACAATACAAGTTGTCCAATAGTTCCGTCTCCGGTGGTCAAATGTTCCGCTCACGCTACTTTCTCCAAGGCGCTGCCGGTGGCGCAAGTATGTAGAAGGATTCAGGGAGGCGCCTGCGAACCAAGGTTTGCTCTAGGCAGAAGCGGTTCGCATCGCGCACTCTATGTGCTATGGGCTTTGGTCCATCCCTACGGCTACCAAAAGGTCGCCAACTGGTTGCCGCCGTTTGCTACCGCATTCGCCGACGCGGCATCGAATTCCTGCTGGTGCAGACTCGCGGCGGACGTTGGATTTTTCCCAAAGGCGGCGTGGAACCCGGCCTTACGCGTGCCCAGTCCGCTGCCCTCGAGGCTTTTGAGGAGGCTGGCGTTCACGGACGGATGGAAGAGACTGCCTTCGCCCGTTACCTCCGTCGCAAAACCGACCCGCCGGCGGCAAACAGCGAGAAGCGGCCCTCTTCTTCGCGATCTTCCATCCGACCCGAGCAGCCAGAGTTTGCCGTCACTGCTCACCTTTGCGAGGTGTTTCGCCTGGAACCGCCGCAGGAGTCGAATCGAAATCCCACCTGGTTTTCCGCCGAAAAAGCGAAGCAACGCCTGGTTCAAGGCCGCCCGCCGGAGTTTGGCGGCGAACTGGCTCGCGTCGTCGATCGCGCCGTGGCACGCATCCGGCGATTGCATGGAGACTCCAGTCACGTGCCCGGTCATGCGAAGCTGGGTTACGCTAGACTGGGTTACACCAAACTGGGGTACACCCGGAAAGACGCCTTACAAGAAGTTCGATTCGAGGCCAGCGAACTCGCCCACGCGCCGGGCCAAGTGTGGTCAGCCTCGTACGCTCGCTACATTCGTCGTGAACGGCCCGATTTGCAGCCTTCCGCCAGCCGATCCGCCCAGCCCGAGATTCCCGATGCCCTCCTCTACAGAATCTTACGAGCCGTCCCCCCGCTCGGATCCACCCGGCCCATTCTGCAATTAGGGAACGGAACCGGTTCCTTACCCGAAACGTCGCAAAAAGTACAATTCATCGACAAAGTCCGACCGGCCAAAGCCTCAGCGAAATCTGCCAGGAAACTCCGAAAATAGTTTCCCCTCGCCAACTCCCAAGCCAGCTGCGAGATTCGCTTGTAGAGCCCGGATGTCATTCCGCGATACCATCTCTGGAGATGCTTCACGAAGCTACCGCCGGACCTCGTCAGGAACCGCGCCAGGAAATCTTGCGCACCGCCGCCCGCCTCTTTCAACAGCAAGGGTACGATGCCACTTCCATGAACGATGTCGCCGCCGCCCTCAAACTCTCCAAGGGCGGCCTCTATCACCATTTCCAGTCGAAGGACGAAATCCTGTTCCACATCATGTCGCATGCCCTGGACGTCACCGAGGAACGGGTCATCAATGTGGTGCGCCGCATCGAAGGAGCCAGCGTTGCCGGAGCCAGCATTGACGTAACTGAAGAGCGCCTGCGGACGCTGATCCGGCTGCACATCGAGGTGGTACTCAGTCCCGAAGACCGTGAGATTAAGGTCATGCTGCACGAGAACCATCCGCTGCCGCCGACGCTCGGGCGGAAGATCAACGGACGCAAAAAGGATTACGTGCACTTCGTCGAGCACATCATCGCCGACGTCCAGCGCAAGCATGATTCCCCGTCGCAGGTCACGCCGCGAGCTGCCGCCCTCGCCCTGGTCGGCATGATCAACTGGATCCATCAGTGGTATAAGCCCGGTGGGCCGCTAACCGGCGAAGAGATCGCACGTCAGTACTGCGAGATTTTTTTTCGCGGAGCGATAGGTTCCGGCGCGACTGGCTAGTCTTGAAAGCTCCCTTCTGCGGTGCGCTCCGCGCTCTCGCTATCACTCTGACGTGTGACGCTCGTCACAGATAGCGGTAACGACCAGTGTTGTACTGACTTTCGGGAGAGCTGCCGTGTGCCTTGCGATACCAGGGAAAATCCTAGAAATTCAACAGGTGGGTGAGATACGTGCGGCCCGCGTGCAGTTCGGCGGGATCGTGCGCCAGGTTTCCCTGGACTTTGTCCCCGAGGCTGGCCTGGGCGACTATGTGATGGTTCATGTGGGCTTTGCCATAAGCCGCGTGGACGCGGAAGAAGCTGAGCGCACCTACCAACTTCTGCAAGAAATGGGAGCACTGGAAGCGGAATTGCCGCCAGCGGAACCGTAATTGTGTCGCCCGCACTCACTCCAAAGCTTGCCGGGTTTCCCTCGGACTAATCGTTCGTACTGTCCCCGCAAGCTGATGTTTTCGCTGGCGAACCTTCCCGATTTCTGGCCACATCCCGGTTCCGGCTCAGATTCGGGTTCCGGGTCACATTAACGTGTGATCTCTATCACCGATAGGCGGTTTGCCTCTGGTAGAGTCATGCCTATGGAGTCCGCGCCGGGATTCAGTTATGAAATATCTTGACGAGTACCGTGACCATCGCATTGCACGGGCCTTGGCGGCTGAGATCGTCCAGTCGACAACCCGGCCCTGGGTGCTGATGGAGATCTGCGGCGGCCAAACCCACACCATCATGCGCTACGGCATTGACGAACTGCTGCCGCGCGGCATCGAAATCGTGCATGGCCCGGGATGCCCAGTCTGCGTCACTCCGCTGGAAACCGTGGACAAAGCCATCGCGTTAGCGCTGCATCCGGAGGTGATCCTGGTTTCCTACGGAGACATGCTGCGGGTGCCTGGGTCGCATTCCGATCTGTTTCGCGCCAAAGCCCAGGGCGCCGACGTTCGTATCGCGTACTCCCCGACTGAGGCGGTTAAGATTGCCCGCTCGAATCCCGATCGTAAAGTCGTGTTTCTGGCGATTGGTTTCGAGACCACCGCTCCCGCGAATGCGATGGCTGCGTGGCGAGCCAAGCGCGAAGGTCTCACCAACTTTTCCCTGCTGGTTTCGCACGTGCTGGTCCCGCCGGCGATCCGCGCCTTGAGGGTTTCCGGCAACAACCGGGTGCAGGGTTTCATTGCGCCTGGGCATGTTTGCACCGTGATGGGGTGCAAGGAGTATGAGTCCCTGGTTCGCGATTTTCGCGTGCCGATTGTGGTAGGAGGATTCGAACCGGTCGATATTCTGGAAGCAGTCCTTATGCTGGTTCGTCAACTTGAGGCGGGCGAGGCGCGGCTGGAAAACCAGTATGTGCGATCGGTGAGCTACCAGGGGAACGTTCCGGCACAGCAGATCATGACCGAAGTGTTTGAAGTCGCGGATCAGAAGTGGCGTGGCATCGGGTCGATCCCGCAGAGTGGATTGCGTTTGCGCGAAGAGTACGCCGCTTATGATGCGGATCGAGTCTTTGATTTGGGCGAAATTACAGTAGACGAGCCTGCGGAGTGCATCAGCGCCATGGTTTTGCAGGGATTGAAGAAACCGACGGATTGTCCCGCGTTTGGCATGCGATGTACGCCGGAGAATCCATTGGGAGCACCCATGGTGTCTACGGAAGGGGCATGCGCCGCCTACTATCACTATCGGCGCCATGCAGTCGCGAAGTAGGAGAGAGCGTGTCCACGAAAACCGACGCCGAAATAAAATTCGAACTCAGTTGCCCGACGCCGCTCCCGGCCAAAGACACAATTTTGCTGGGGCATGGCAGCGGCGGCAAGTTGAGCGCGGAGTTGATTCGCGACATCTTCCTGCCTGCGTTCGAGAACCCGGTGCTGGCGCGCCTGGATGACCAGGCAATCGTGAATGTGAACGGCCAGCGTCTCGCCATCACCACCGATTCGTTCGTAGTGAAGCCTCTGTTTTTCCCCGGCGGCAACATCGGCTCGCTCGCGGTTCACGGCACGGTAAATGATTTGGCGATGGGCGGTGCCACGCCGCTATTCTTAAGCGCCGCCTTCATCATCGAAGAAGGCTTCTCGATGGATGAACTCCGGCGCGTGGTGAATTCGCTGCGCCAGGCGGCGGCGGAAGCGGGCGTGCAGGTGGTGACGGGCGATACCAAAGTGGTCGAGAAAGGTAAGGGCGACGGGCTGTTCATTAACACGACCGGAATTGGACTGGTGCCAAAAGGGGTCGACCTTTCCGCCGACCGCGCACGTCCCGGGGACAAGGTTATCCTTAGCGGTTCGATCGGCGATCACGGCATCGCGATTCTGGCGCAGCGCGAGGGACTGGAATTCGAGACTCAGATCCAAAGCGACAGTGCCGCCTTGCACACGCTGGTGGCGGAGATACTGGGCGTAACTCGTGACATTCGCTGCATGCGCGATCCGACGCGAGGCGGCGTCTCCAGCACGCTGAACGAAATCGCGGAGCGTTCGCGGGTGGGGATCGAACTGGTGGAAAGTTCTCTTCCGATCCACGAAGAGGTGCGAGGTGCGTGCGAATTGCTCGGATTGGATCCTCTCTATGTCGCCAACGAAGGCAAGCTGATCGCAATCGTGGCGCCCGAGGCCGCCGATGCGGTGCTGCAGGCGGTGAAGGGTCATCGTCTGGGATCGGAAGCCCAGATCATTGGCACGGTGAACAAGGAGAACCCGGGGCTGGTCACGATGCGAACGCCCTTTGGCACGACTCGTATCGTGGACATGCTCGCGGGCGACCAATTGCCGCGCATCTGTTAAGGAAATATGCACGAAATGGCAATCGCAAATTCGGTGCTGGAAGCGGTCAGAACCGAGATGGGTCTCCATCCGGGAACATACCCGTGCAAAGTCGGTGTCCGGATTGGAGAATTGGCAGCCATCGATCAGGACGCGCTGCGCTTCTGTTTTGAAGCCATCGTTCACGAAACCGATCTGGAGTCGCTTGCGCTGGGGATCGAGGTCTGTCCCCGCCGCCATCGTTGTTTAGCCTGCGGGCATGAATTCGTCGTACACGACTATGATTGCAGCTGTCCGCAATGCGCGAGCCTGGGAACCACATGCATCAGTGGAGACGAGCTGGAGTTGGCCTATCTGGAGGTGGAAGAATATGGACCGAGTACCGTTGGAGCGAAAAGTTCTCAGTGAAAACGACCGCGTCGCGGCTGAGTTGCGTGCCCGATTTCAGGAGCACGGCATTCTATGTCTGAACCTGATAAGTTCTCCCGGTTCCGGCAAGACCAGTCTTCTGGAGCGCACTCTCGAAGCCCTGCCGCGGCATGATCGCGTGGCCGTTTTGACGGGCGATATTCAGACCGAAAACGATGCCAACCGGCTGAAGCGATTTCATTTTCCGGTAAAACAAATCACGACCGGCGGCACCTGCCACCTGGACGCTCGCATGATCGTGCGTCATTTGGCGGACTGGAAACTCGAGGACCTCGATCTTCTGCTGATCGAAAACGTGGGTAACTTGGTTTGTCCATCCAGTTATGACTTGGGCGAAGCGGCTAAGGTCGTGGTGCTGAGTGTTACAGAAGGCGAGGACAAGCCGCTGAAATATCCTTCCATATTTTTCAAGTCCGACTTACTCGTGCTGAGCAAAATCGATCTGCTTCCGTACGTCCCATTTGACATCGAGGCGGCGGCGGAAAATGCCCGCAAGGTGCACCCGGGGATGGAGATTGTGAAAGTGTCTTGCCTGACCGGCAATGGTTTGCACGAATGGATGACGTGGCTGGAGGAGCGACGGAAAGTGCGCAAGCCGCTGGCGCAGCAGCCTGTGAGCGGATGATGCATGGAAGTTCGCCGCCAGATCGAAGTCTCAGGCATCGTGCAGGGAGTTGGATTTCGGCCGTACGTCTATCGTCTCGCTACCGGCAGGCACCTTAGAGGAACGATTCGCAATACATCCGCCGGAGTCACCATTGAAATCCAGGGGCCGGCAGAAACCGTCCAGGATTTCGTTGAGCACTTGCCCGCCGAAGCGCCGCCCCTGGCGCGGATCACCAGCTTGGCCGTCCATGAAGTCCCGTGCCTGGTTGTGCAGATCGGTGCCGATCAAGATTTCCGCATTGTTCACAGTGCTGAGGGCGAGGAAGTCCGCACTCTCATTTCGCCGGATGTCGCGATATGTCCCGACTGCCTGCGTGAAATGTTCGACGCGACTGACCGGCGCTATTGCTATCCGTTCATTAACTGCACCAACTGCGGGCCGCGCTTCACGATCATTCGCGATATTCCTTACGA
Source organism: uncultured Acidobacteriaceae bacterium (assembly GCA_963779995.1). Taxonomy (GTDB): domain Bacteria; phylum Acidobacteriota; class Terriglobia; order Terriglobales; family Acidobacteriaceae; genus Acidiflorens. Next base: position 333,908 of record CAVZZY010000018.1, read on the forward strand.
CCGGCCGAGCACTTCCATGGCGGTTTTCCCCATGTGCCCAGCGTGCCAAGCGGAGTACGAAGCCCCTTTAAATCGAAGGTTTCACGCTCAGCCCAACGCCTGCTGGGAGTGTGGACCTCGGGTGGAACTCTGGGATAAGTCTGGAAAGCGGATGGAATGCCGCGATCCCATTGCCGAAGCGGTCTCCGCGCTCCATGCAGGAATGGTCGTAGCAGTAAAGGGTCTCGGCGGTTTTCACTTGGCCGCCGATGGGACGAACTCCGCGGCGGTGGCTCTGCTGCGTCAGCAGAAGCGCCGGGTGGAGAAACCGTTCGCGGTGATGGTTCCGGATTTGCGGGCCGCCGGGGAAATCTGCGAATTGGACGGCGCGGCTGCCAATGTTCTGCAGTCGATCCAGCGGCCGATTGTATTACTGCCGAAAAAGTTGCGGCCGGGCGGGGACGTCCGGCTCTCCATAATTCCCGACGAGGTTGCGCCCTTCAACCGTTATCTGGGAATTTTTCTGCCTTACACGCCGCTTCATTACCTGCTGCTCTCCGAGGGAGGGTTCAAGGCTCTGGTGATGACCAGCGGCAACCAGAGCGAGGAGCCGATCGCGATTGATAATCGGGAAGCAGTTGATCGCTTGAATGGCCTCGCCGACTACTTCCTCGTGCACAACCGCGACATCCTGCTGCGCTGCGACGATTCCGTGGTGCGAGTTGCAGGCGGCGTTACCCGGCAGTTGCGGCGTTCCCGAGGTTTTGTTCCGGTGCCGGTTTTTCTGAAGGACGATCAGCCTTCGGTGCTGGCCGTCGGAGGCGAACTGAAGAATACCATCTGCCTCACCAAAGGAAAGCACGCTTTCTTGAGCCAGCACGTCGGAGATTTGGAGAACGCAGAAAGCTATAGTTTTTTCCATGAAGCCATCGAGCATCTGAAGCGGATTCTCGAAATCCGGCCGGAGATCATCGCCTATGACCTCCATCCCGACTACTTCTCCACCAGATGGGCACTGCAACAGAGTGGAATGCAGTTGGTTGGCGTGCAGCATCACCACGCACACATTGCCAGTTGTATGGCGGAGAATCACCTTGAAGGGCGGGTGATCGGGTTCGCCCTGGATGGGACTGGCTATGGCACCGACGGAAAAATCTGGGGCGGAGAAGTGCTCATCGCAGGATATGAAGACTTCGAACGCGCCGCTCATTTTGAGTATGTGCCCTTGCCCGGTGGAGCGGCCGCGATCCGTGAACCATGGCGGATGGCGGTAAGTTACCTGGCACATCATTTCGGGCGTGAGTTTCTGAAGCCGCAGTTTCTGAAGTTGGATCTCCCGTTCTTACGCCAGCTCAATCGGCCAAAAGCGGAGCTTCTCCTGCGTATGATGGAACAGGGCGTGAATTCACCGCTCACGTCCAGCTGCGGGCGTCTGTTCGATGCCGTGGCCGCTTTAGTCGGAATCCGTCAACAAGTCAATTACGAGGCCCAGGCTGCCATCGAACTGGAGATGGCGATGGCATCGTCAGAGATTGAATCGTCAGATAAAGACACTGCCTATCCGGTGAAGCTCTTGCCGGAGCTAGCGCCGGAAGATGACCATTGGATCATCAGCACTCGGCCGCTATTTGAAGCGCTGCTGGAAGACCTCGGCAGAAGCGTTCCTGTCGGAACGATCAGCCGGCGTTTTCACAACGGGTTGGTTGAGGGGTTCGTCCAGTTGGCAACGGTGCTACAAAAGAAAACGGCTCTTAACCGTGTGTGCCTGAGTGGCGGAACCTTTCATAATATCTACCTCTCCGAACGGCTGGAAACACGGCTGTCCGAAGCTGGATTTGTGGTGTTCACACAGAAAGAAGTGCCCGCCGGGGACGGCGGTTTGAGCCTGGGACAGGCGCTAGTAGCGGCAGCAAAACATCACGCGTAGGACTTGCGGAGCGCTACTGCTGCCGCCTCGTTAGGATCTCGTAAACTGGCTTGTTGTCCGCGAACACCCGGTGGATTGCGGCAGCCGGACCTGTAAGTTGAGGCGCATAGCGGGCGTGAGCCCGCTGCCGAAATCCTGAGCGCAGCCGAAGGACCTCCTTCAATTCAATTTGGCAGCCGGACCTATAAGCCGAATTCTGTCTGCCGTTGCCGGCAGGACGGTCATTCCTCTGGGCCACGCATTACTGCGGGGCTCAAGCGACCTACCCGGAGGTTGTGGCGCACCGAGCCAGCACGCGTCCCCGGCGAAGCCCGAAGGCCTGCCAGGAAATCCCTCCCTATTTGGTCTTGCTCCGTGTGGGGTTTGCCCTGCCCGCCGCATTACTGCGCCGGCGGTGCGCTCTTACCGCACCTTTTCACCCTTACCTGAGCCTTGCGGCCCGGGCGGTATGTTTTCTGTGGCACTTTCCGTCGAACGGTCCCGCCTATAAAAGCGCGGGTGCCCTCCCGGACGTTATCCGGCACACTGCTCTGCGGAGTTCGGACTTTCCTCCCGTCTCGCGACGAGCGACCGTCCGGTCCGGCTGCCAACAAATTCATTATAGTGCAGGGAGAAAGTGCAAGCAGAGCATGCCGGCCAGATTGCGTTTTCTCACTCTTGCGGTTTGGGTGCGAGGAAGAATCCATACAACATCAAGACGACGCCGACCAGAAATGGAATCAGTCCGGCGAGATAGACCGGCTCGTTTTGCACCAACCCGTGCAGAAGCACCATGACACCGATCCCGACGACGGCCGTGATCAGGCCGCCCAGCTTCATGCCTTCGAAGCGGCGTTTTGCAGCGTTCTTCTCCTGCTCGCGTATTAGTTCGATCGCGGCCCTGGCTCCCTCGCCTGAGCTCTCCGCGATTTTTTTCAGCGTTTCACTCTTGTAGAAGGTTTCTCTCTCTTTGCGGCGTGCGTCGGACCATGACGCGACGGCCAAGAATGAGAACAGGGCAATACTTCCTACGACGGGTATTGCCACGGCTACGACCCCGACCATGTCGCCTGAATCGAATGCCATTGTCAGCTCCTTGATGTTTTCTTGCTTACGTCAGGTAGGACCAGCCCTCCGCAGTTTCGGTTGCGTTTTCTTCGTCCGGGGTCCATTTTTGAAATAATGCAACCGTTCGCAAATTCGTGGGGTCATACTGTTGAGGCAAGTCCAGCGTGAGTGCCAACGACGACCAGGCCGATGTGGAAAGAGTCCTGGCGGGCGACATTTCCGCCTTTGAGGGGATTGTCCGGCGCTGGCAGGGGCCACTGATCAACTTGGCCTACCGCTTTTGCCGCGATCGTGGCCGCGCCGAAGAGATGGCGCAGGAGGCCTTTCTTCGTGCCTACCGCGCACTCGCCCAGTGGCGAAAGGATGCGGTCTTTTCCACCTGGCTGTTCGCGCTGGCGACTAACCTCTATCGTTCGGAACTGCGCCGTATACCGGCGTTGACTGTATCGCTCGACGACATTGCCGAGCCTCCGGACGCGCGCGCCTCGGATGGAGGCCTTGAAGACCAGGATCGCGATTTGGCGGTGCGGCGCGCGGTCGGTGCTTTGCCGGCGAAATATCGCGAGGCCTTGATTCTTTTTTACTTTCACGACATGGACATCACCACCGCGGCGCGAAGTCTAGGACTGCCCGAGGGCACGGTCAAGGCGAGATTGTTTCGCGGGCGGGAAATTTTGCGCAGTAAACTCCCGCAACTGTTGGCTGTGCCGCGCCTGAAGGAGGCTTAATGAGACGCTTGACTGGATACGGCGAGGGCGAGGCTGACCGCATTCTTTCGCGGGAGGAAGAAATTCTTCCGTCGTCGGGGTTTGCTGCCTCTGTCATGGGTGCGGTGCGGCGCGAAGCCGCTGCTCCGCCGCCGCTTCCGTTCCCCTGGAAGCGCGCTCTGCCTGGCCTGGTGGTTGGGGGATTCGTGCTGGTTCTGGTTTTCGTTGGGGTAGTTGTGGCCATCGCGCAGTTGATTAGAGCGTCAGCGAACACACATTTTTCCATGTCCTTGCCATCCGTGTTAACGCCCGTCTTTGGATTGGGATTGCAGCGGAACCTGGAGATTGCGGCGAGCTGGACCGTGCTGGCGCTGCTGGTGGCGTTTGTGTCCGTGAAACTATCGATGGGCCTTGTTTCCCGCAGGGCATGAGGTTGCAACCGAGGTCTCAAGCGTTAGGTCTCAGGCTCAAAGAGCAGCGCCGGGCTGTTAAACTGATAGCCAAGCACAGTGCCCCGGGGTGAGACCTCTAGAGCCTGAGAGCTGAGACCTAACGCCTGAGACCTGACCCCCGCGAACTAGCCCATGCACATTTCCGAGGCGATCAAGATCGCATTTCTGTCGTTGTGGGCGAACAAACTGCGCTCCGCGCTCACCTTGCTGGGCGTGGTGATCGGAGTTGCCGCCGTGATTGCGGTGGTCACGTTCGTCAACGGCATCAATACCTACGTCGCCGAGCGGATCTTCAATCTGGGCGCGGACGTATTCATCATGTTTAAGGTGACGCCGGCGGTCACCAACATCGATCACTACCTGGAAGGCCAGAAACGCAAAGACCTGACCATGGACGACTACCGGGCGGTGCGGGAGGGCTGCAAGCTCTGCGCATACGTGGGGGCTTACGCGCGCACCAACACCGGCCACGTGAAATACGGCGAGCAGTCGCTCAGCGACACCATGGTGCAGGGGATGACCCCGTCGGTTGCGGTCACGCAGGACATCGACATCGACTCCGGCCGCATGATCGGAGAGTCGGACCTGGAAAACAACGCGCCCGTAATCGTGATCGGTACTGATATCGAGGATACCGTGATGCCGGGTGTCGATCCGATCGGAAAAGAAATCCGGGTGGATGGCTGGACCTATCGCATCATCGGAGTCGGGAAGAAGAAGGGCTCGGTCGTGGGACAGAGTCTGGACAACTATGCACTCATCCCCATGACGTCGTGGATGAAACAGTACGGCAGTCACAACACCAACATGCGTATCTCCGCGAAGGCGGTCGGCACGGGCGCCACCCTGGACTCCGCTATGGACGAGGCGCGCGTAATCGTGCGCGCGCGCCGGCACGATCCCGCCGGCGGGGCGGATTCGTTTGACATGGAAAACAACAGCAGCCTGCTGAGCATCTGGGCCAACCTCACCGGCACTTTTTTTGTCGCCATGATCGGTATCGCCGCAATTTCCATGGTGGTGGGTGGGATCGTAATCATGAACATCATGCTGGTCTCGGTGACCGAACGCACGCGGGAAGTGGGGATTCGCAAAGCCATGGGGGCAAGGCGCTCCGATGTGCTGCTGCAATTCCTGATCGAGGCTGTGATTCTGTCAATGGTGGGCGGCGTGATCGGCGTGCTGCTGGGGATTGCGGTGGCGAAGGGGGTGACGTTTGCTGTGGGGATGCCCTCTGTAATCAAGCTCTGGGCAGTCGTAGCTGGACTGATCGTCTCCGCGAGCGTGGGCATTTTCTTCGGCGTGTACCCGGCGCGGCGGGCAGCGATGCTCGATCCCATCGCGGCGCTGCGCTTTGAAACATGAGTGCCGGTTCCATTACCCATGATGAGCAAGAGCGAATTCGGTGAAATCATCACGATGGCGCTGGCCACCATCCGCAACAACAAGCTGCGCTCGTCGCTCACCGTGCTCGGCATCGTGATCGGGGTGGCGGTGGTCATCGGAATTTCGTCGATCGTGCGCGGGCTCAATGACAACGTCAACGGCATGATCAGCAGCATGGGATCGAACATCATTTTTGCTTTTCACATGCCGATCACGTTCGGGCGGCCTACCGAAGAATTGCGCACTCGCAAGGAACTGACTTTCGAAGATGCGGAAGCCATGAAGGACTTGCCGCACGTCAAGGCCGTGACGGCCGGGGTCCGCTATGTCGAGCCGCAGTTTGGCAGCGGCACGTACGTGGTCAAGTATGGCGACCGCAAGAGCAAGCAGACGATTCTGGAAGGCGACAGCGCGTCGGCCAAGGACGTCTTCGATCTGCAACTTAAATCCGGACGCTGGTTCAGCGAGATTGACGATGACCGGCGCGCATCGGTGATCATCATCGGAGCCGACACCGCGGAGGAGTTGTTTGGCAACGCCGATCCGGTGGGCAAGGAAATCAATATCGAAGGACAGTTATTCGAGGTTATCGGAGAGGCCGAGAGGGTCAAGAGCGCCTTCGGCGGCGGCAAGAATCCCGACGACAACAAGGTCTATTTCCCGCTGGCCACGATGCACAAAATGCACCCCGAACTCAAGCAGCATTTCATCAGCGTCAAGGCGACCTCGCACCAGGACATGCCCAAGGCGGTGGACGAAATGCGCGAACTGTTGCGGCGGCGGAGGCGGGTGCCCCCGGACAAGCCGGATAATTTCGCCGTCTTCACCCAGGACTCGCTATCGGATGTCTGGAGCCAGATCACGGGAGCGGTGTTTATCTTCATGTTTGCCGTTTCGAGCGTGGCCTTGATCGTGGGCGGCGTGGGCGTGATGAACATCATGCTGGTCTCCGTAACCGAGCGCACACGGGAAATCGGCATTCGCAAGGCCATTGGCGCCCGCAAGCGCGATGTGCTGCTCCAATTCACGCTGGAGGCGATCACCCTCACCGCGATCGGAGGAATCCTGGGCGTGCTCCTGGGCGCGATCATCACGTATGCGATCCGCCTGGTGTGGGATTCGCTGCCCGCTACCATGTCGGTATTCTGGGCCGGCTTCGGCTTTTTTGCCGCTGCGGCCGAGGGGTTGGTGTTCGGGATTTATCCCGCGTGGAAAGCGGCCAACCTCGATCCCATCGAGTCGCTGCGCTACGAGTAACATGCTACTAATGCCGCCTCCGCCATTAACGGCAAGAACAGTGCTCGAGGCTGTGGCTGTGATTGGAACCGCCGGCTGTCTGTGTTTCTATTTCCTGTCCGCGCTCGCGCTGGCCAGTTTTCTCAGAGATAGGCGCAAGAAAGACAAGCGCAAGAAAGGCAAGCAGCCCCCGCCGCCAGAAAGCCAGTTCCCCCCAGTTTCCATCCTCAAGCCCTTGAAAGGCGTCGACCCCGAAATCTGGGAGAGCTTTTGCACTCATTGCGAACAGGAGTATCCCCAATTTCAATTGATCTTCGGAGTCAACGATCCCGGCGATCCCGCCATTGAGATTGTGCATAAGCTCCAGGCCAAATATCCTAGCTGTGCGATCGACCTGATCGTGTGCGGTCGCGTTCTGGGAGCAAATATCAAAGTCAGCAGTCTAGTGCAGATGTTGCCCTCGGCACGCCACGAACTCCTCCTGGTGAACGATAGCGACATCCGCGTCCCTTCGGATTACTTGCGGAAGGTGATCACGCCGCTCGCCGACGCTTCTGTGGGACTGGTGACCTGCCTTTACCGCGCCGTCGCCGGCCCGACCCTCGGCTCGCGCCTCGAAGCGTTGGGCATCAGCACCGACTTTGTGCCTGGCGTTCTGAGTGCGCGGTTCCTCGAAAAAGGATTGCACTTCGGATTAGGCTCAACGCTGGCCTTTTGCCGCAGTGACCTCGAAGCCATCGGCGGCTTCGAAGCGTTGTTGGACTATCTGGCCGACGACTACGAGCTCGGCCGGCGCATCGCCGCAACCGGAAAGCGAATCGAACTCAGCGCGGCGATCGTCGAAACGTTTCTGCCCGCCTACACCCTGAGGCAGTTTTTTCGCCATCAACTGCGCTGGTCCCGAACCATTCGCGATGCCCGCCGCTGGGGATACACAGGACTGCTTTTCACCTTCGGACTGCCATGGGCATTGCTGACGCTGCTGGCGGCCCATGGGGCGGCGTGGGCGTGGCTGCTGTTTACGGTGACGTTCGCCGCGCGGCTGGGCGTTGGATTTGCTGCTGCGCGGGTCGTGCTCAACGATCGCCGAATTTTTCGCAGCGAATTGTTCCGCGATATTTTCTTGCTGCCGTTGCGCGACCTGATTGCGCCGCTCGTCTGGATCGCAAGTTTTGCGGGCAACCGCATCCACTGGCGAGGAGATTCGTTTGTTCTGAAGGGGGGGAAGCTGATCCGGACAATCGCTCCGAGTTGAGCTAATCGGAGCCATGATCCGGGGCAACGATCCGACCCCGGGTTTCACGGCGAGAGCAATTCGAATCGCCCGTCGGCGCGAAGACGATATCTGCGGCCCCGCCAAATCACCGTGTTGCCGAAGAATCCGCAGATCCAGAAAATGAAGCCCAGCAGATCTTCTATCGGCACGAGCAGCCAATTGATCCTGGTCCGCAATACGCGCGCGGAGACAACATAAGCAGCTATCGCGCGCACCGCGACCGTCAGCAGCGAAACCGGCCAAAGGCGAGGAACGACCGCGCATGCGATGAGTGCCAGGGGAACGGGCATAGTGAAAAGCTGTCCCACGTAGCCCGAGGGGCGGGATCGACGGGTGCTGCGTGCCCAACGCAGCCGGTGCGCGATGTTCTCGGCCAAAGTTGAGTCCCCGATGTGATGCTCGATCACATAAGACGACAGGATGACCCCGTGCCCGGTTTCCGCCGCAAACTTGCCGAGCACAAAATCTTCTGCCAGATAGTCTTTCAGGCGCTCGAAGCCGCCAATGGACTGCAACACCGAGCGCCGCGCGACAATGGTGGGCCCGACGGCAAACTTCATGCCTTCGAGCATCCGCGCCACCAGAATCCCGGCGATGAAGTCCGTGTTCATGCCGGTGGCCTCGAGGCGGGACCACAGACTTGGCCCGGGCACGGCGCGATACGGGCACGTCGACACCCCCAGGTTCTTGTCCACAAATTCCGCCGAGACTGTACGCAACAGGTTCGGAGTTACACGTGTGTCGCTGTCGCTCATGACCACCAGATCGTTCGCGGCTGCCTGCGACATGCGGTCCAGGCTGAACGCTTTGGCATTGGGATAGGGCGGTTCGCCGGTCACCAGCAGCTGCGCCGGGATGTGGGCATACTCGCGACGCAGCTTCTCCACCACGCTGACTGCGGGGTCGCCGGGCTCGCGCACCGCAAATAACAATTCAAACGCCGGGTAATCCTGCTCGAAGAATGTTCGCAGGTTGGATTCAAGGTCGAGGTCCGCACCGGCCAATGGCTTCAGGATGCTGACGGGCTCGGAACTTGTGGCGGCCGGGCGTGGGACCGCCAGATACCGGTACGCAGCCACCACCGCGAGCACAGAATAGACCATGGTCCCCGCAAGCAGGGCCAGCAGGATAACGGTGATCACGCTAGTCATGCGGCGGCCGGTTGCTGTATATGGATTTTCCCCCGCTGCGCGCCAATAAGAAAGACGTCAGTCCACTCAGTTCTTTCGGATACTCCTGGTCCGTCCACAGGAAAACCCCCGCCGGACCTCTCCACAACACCGTCAGCGATTCTGGTGTCTCGAAGATATGCGGCGCATCCGGGAATTTCGCGCCGTACCACAGGTTCCCGCTCGGTTCGTGCAGAACGTATACCTGGACCCCGGTGTAAAAATTCAAAGTGGAGGCCTGATGGTACTGCCCATCGATCACGATCATATCGCCCGGCCGAAACTGCTTTTGAATCGCCACCGCGAGTTTGTAAGAAGAAAGAATCGGCGAGAAAGTGCTGAAGGAAGAATGCACACATGCGAGCAACACGACCATCATGACGGCGAGCGCAAGGTTGCCTTCAAAAGGGCGGCGGCGCCGTCGCAGAATCCAGTTAAATCCGGTGCCGAGAAACAGTCCGAGGGATGCCCCCAAAAGCGGCCAGCGAAATGCGCCCAGCGCCCGCGGCGTCAGATCAAGCACGTGCCCCAGCGAGAAATCATAATCCTGAGGATTCTTCTTGAGCAGGTCCGCCAGATCGGCTCCAGGAGCGGGCGGGTGGGACACGGACAAAAGGTAGATCCCGGCCACGAACCCGAGTGCACCGAAAGCAAACAGAAAGTTCGAGGAAATTCTTCCCGCCCGGCGATCCGATTCGCTCGCTGCCGGTCCGGACTCGCGCGCCAACCAACCGCCCACCAAGAGCGCCACCCCCGGTAGCGCGGAAATCGTGTAGTACTCCTGTCGCGTCGAGAAACTGAAGAAGCCGACGATCACAAGCGCCCAGAGGAAGAAGAGCAGACTTGCGCGCTGGGGCCGGTCTAGTTTAGTCGCTGGCTTGCCCTGAAGTTTCCGCCACCGCAGCCGAACATCGAGCAGCGCCTGCGGCAGGAACACGCTCCAGGGCAGGAGCCATGCCAGAAGGAGGCCCCAGAAGATCAGAAGCGGCACGGTGTCGTACCCAGGCGGCACGCGCTTGCCCAGGAAGCGCATCACGTGTTCATTGATGAAGTAGAACCACAGAAATCCGCGCACCGGACCCTGCGCCGGGTTTCGCAGCGCCGCCAGAATGTGCCAAGGCGCGGCGATCGCGAAAAACAGCAGCGTGCTGGAAACCAGACGCAGCTTCAGCAAGTGCCGCAAATTCCCCGTGAGCAGCAGATAAAGCCCGATCGCTCCCACCGGAAAAACCAGGCCGATCAGCCCTTTCGTGAGCACATTCAAGGCGCAGGTCGCGGCAAATCCCCAGCAGGCGAAACGCGAGGGCCGCCCTTCTTCGAGCGACCGTAAGAAGAAGTAGTACCCGATCGTTAGCCAGAGCGCGACGAGTACGTCGGGAATCAGAAAGCGCGTGAAAATATACAGTCCGACCGATGTTGCCAGCGCCACACCGGCATATAGGCCGCCCGATTCACCGAAGGCATACCGGCCTAACTGATAGGTCGCGAGAAGCAGTCCCAGCACGCCGAGCATCAAGGGCAAACGCGTGCTCCAATTGCCAACGCCAAAGATGCGGTAGCTGGCCGCCAGGCTCCAATACAGCAGCGGAGCTTTTTCCAGGTAGCGGATGCCGTTGGTGTACATCGTCACCCAGTCGTGTCGCTGCAGCATTTCGCGCGCGGCCTCGGCATGCACCGTGTCGGCATCGTCGAGCAAGGCGGGTTGCGAGAGCCCAACCATGTAGATGACCGCCCACAGCCCGATCAACGCCAGCACGGAAATCCGCCAATCTGAAAACAACCGGTTCGGACGGGGCGTTGCTGAAGGGGGATGGATCGTGGTCTCAATTGCCGGCGGTTCGAGATTGCGCGCAGCGCCAGAATTCATCGCGGGAATTTTCATTATACGGGAGTGTGGGGACGGGGCTCTGCCCCGCCACCACACAACCTCAGTCCGCGGCAACCCGGCGGGAAACACGGTCGCCCGCCACTTCCCGGTAAATTTCAAGAATTCTCGCCACCGAAGTGGTCCAGGAGAATCGCTGTGCCTGCTCATAGCCGCGCTGCTTCATCCGCTCGCGCAGCGCCGAGTCCAGCAGCACGCGCTGCAAAGCTCGCCGGATCTCAAACACGTTTTCCGGGTTCACCAGCAAGGCCGCGTTCCCCGCCACTTCCGGCAGGCTCGAAGTGTTCGAAGTGACCACTGGAGTTCCGTGCGCCATCGCTTCCAGTGGTGGCAACCCAAATCCCTCGTAGAGCGATGGAAACACAAAAATCTTGGCAACATCGTAAAAAATGCGCAGCACTTCGATGGGTACGAATCCCAGGAAACGCACGTCGTTCTGCACGCCGCTGCGCACCACTGTGCGCCGCAGCCGCGGATGGCTCGAAAGATCGTCTCCGATGATGATGAGCTTCAGATCCGGGAACTGCTGCTCCTTGTGCAGTTCGCTCTTCAGCGCCGAAAACGCTTCGATGATGCGCACCACATTCTTGTGGGGCCGAATGGCGCCCGCATACAGAATGAACGGATAGTTCACCAGATAGCGCTGGGCGATCAGTTCGCGATCCGCTTCGGAGGCATGGCCGCGCAGAAAACGCTCGTCAATCGCGTTGTACACCACCTCGATGCGGGCATCGGGAATGGCCAGCAGCTTTTCGATTTCGTTCTTGGTGAATTGCGACACCGCGATCACGCGCGCCGCCTTGCGCAATACTCGGCGCGTCAGATAAAAGTGCAGGCTGCGCCGCAAACTGGAAGCGTTGCGCGATCCATACATGTGCTCCAACAGGTCGTGCACGGTCAGAACATAGGGACAACTCAGCCCGCGCGGAATCCAGAACAGGTGCGGAATGTGAACCACGTCGCACTCCAGGCGCCGCACGATCGCCCGGAAAGCGAGATTCCCCTTCAGCGTGTCATCGCCGCCGGCCAGCGCAACCGCGTGGAAGTTCGGCGGCAGTGGTTCACATTCCGCTACCTTCGTCGGCGATCCGATGAGGAAATACCTGTTGTCGCGGTCCAGGTGCGCCAGCGTGCGGACCACGTTCCGGATATATGTGCCAACCCCGAATTCCGTCATGCGACGGATGTCGATGGCTACTTTCACGAATGGAATTTAACCACAGAGGGCACAGGGAGCACAGGGAAATCGCCGAGCTATCTCCAGACAATTCCAGACGGTTAGGCTCTCACTTCCGCCTGCGCTTTGGCTCGCCGTTCGGCATACAGCGGAAACTCTTCGGCCAACTGCAAGACGTCCTTGCGGATTCTCCCCAGCACCGCGGCGTCCGTCCGATGATCGAGCGCCTCCGCGATCCAGTGCGCGATCTGCCGCATCTCCGCTTCTTTCATCCCGCGCGTGGTAACGGCCGGAGAGCCAATGCGAATGCCGCTCGGCTTCATCGGCGGATTCGTATCAAACGGAATCGCGTTCTTGTTGACCGTAATGCCGGCCACACCGAGCGCCTTCTCAGCCTCACTGCCCAGCATGCCTTTCGCAAACACGTCCACCAGCATGAGATGCGTGTCCGTTCCACCGGAAACGATGCGATAGCCATCGGCCGCCAGCGTCTCGGCCATCACCTTTGCATTGGCCACGACTTGCCGGGCGTAGTCGCGGAAACTCGGTTGCGACGCCTCGAGGAAGCACACCGCCTTGGCGGCAATGATGTGCACCAGGGGTCCTCCCTGCGTACCGGGGAAGATCGTTTTATCAATCGGCGCCGCAAATTCCTGCTTGCTCAGGATCATGCCCGCGCGCGGCCCGCGCAGCGTTTTGTGCGTGGTCGAAGTCACGATTTGGGCGTGCGGCACGGGCGATGGATGCGCTCCACCCGCCACCAGTCCCGCGAAATGCGCCATATCCACCAGATAGATTGCGCCAACTTTGTCCGCAATCTGACGCATTCGGGCGAAATCAATGATCCGCGGATAAGCGCTGCCGCCGCCAATAATCAGCTTGGGCCGCTGCTCGGCGGCGAGTCTCTCCAGGTCGTCGTAATCGATCGTCTCCGTTTCCTTGGTCACGCCGTACGGAATTATCTTGTATGTCTTGCCCGAGAAATTCAGAGGATGCCCATGCGTAAGGTGCCCGCCGTGAGCGAGATTCAAACCAAGAATCGTGTCGCCCGGCTGCAGCACCGCCGCGTAAGCCGCTTGATTGGCCTGCGACCCCGAGTGCGGCTGCACGTTGGCATGCTCCGCGCCGAAAAGGCTCTTGGCCCGCTCGCGCGCGAGATTCTCAACCACGTCGGTAAACTCGCATCCGCCGTAATAGCGCTTGCCGGGATAGCCCTCCGCATACTTGTTGGTGAACACGGAACCGGCAGCCTCAAGCACAGCCTCGCTGACAAAGTTTTCCGAAGCGATTAGCTCCAGCCCTTCGTGCTGGCGGCGGACTTCGTTGTCGATAGCGTTCGCAATCTGCGGATCAACTTCATAGAGCGGGCGGGACATGTCAGAATTTTTCATAGGCGACTCCAGCTTATTTTACCCCGAGCGAAGGCAAGTTGAGGCAAGTGAGCGTGTGAGCCAGATCTTTTCAGAATTGAAAGGGGTCGAACTGGAACTACGCTCGCCGCCGATAGTAAATGTTGAATTCGAATCCGGGGTTGGGCGGGAAGATTTCGGCGATCTTGCGGAGCCGTTCGGCCATCGGAGCCGGGGCCAGCAGCGGATAGTCGCGCTCGCGCAGGTCGTAGTAATCGACGTCGAGGTAGAGCGAGAGCAGGTAGATCGAAATCGCATCCGCGAAGCTGGCCGCAAGGTAGTCGTTTCTAAATTTCTCCGCGTCCGGACCGTGGGCGGTGGCGAACTTGCGCGCCTCCCATGCGTCGAGCGAAGTTTCGCCACGCACCCCGGACCCCACTTGCTGCCAGGCTAGGTCGGCGAAATTCTGGGATACGCCGGCGCGTTCGACCAGCGCGTGACCGACGTTGATGTAGAACTCAAATGCCACCGAAAATTTGTCGTCCATCAAGCGGGTGGAGATGAAGACGCATTGCGCATCGCCGAGATTCAGGTTGCGATGGCAAACCGCGTTGTCACTGAGCGCCACGTCGTAGCGGTCGGCAATCACGGTCTCATCGCCCTGGGTTACGGTGAGCGGCACGAAATAGTACGCCTTGCGACTGAGGGCGGCGGCCACCGGCACTGGCACCGCGGCAATCATGCGGTCGAGATCGTTGTCCGTAATAGTGATCTCGCCCGAGCGGGCATAACAGATGCCGTTAGGCGCCTGTGAAACCGGGCTGTTTTGTACGATCTCCGCGGGCCGGCGGGTGATCGCGGAGGCGGTTTGCGACATGACGGTATTGTAGCGTATGGGCGTGCGCTGGCGACGGACGACCGCCGCCTTGCCGGTCGCGGCGGTTAGGACGCATGATGGTCCGGACCGATGGTGTAGTTTAGAAGCATGGCGAAAACGAGCTCAGGCGGGCTGCGCTGGATTGGAATTCTGGCGCGCATAGTCGCGATGACGTTTCTTTTCACCGTGCTGGCGTTCGCGGTTGCGCTGCTGCTGAGCATTATGGGGACCGTAGTGTACTCGCAGGTGAAGCACGTCGCGCCCAATCTGACGTTTGCTTACCGGCACATTGCGTTTCCGTGCGCGATCACTGCCGGTGCGATCGTGCTGCTGCTGACGCTGGCCATGGAAATTCGCAGCTACCGGCAGCGGAAGACGCTGGAAGGGATCGAGCGGGTGAGCTGAAGATGTCTGAATCGAGAAGAAATGCGCCGCATATCGCCATTCCCGTGCCGCATTCCGGGGATCGCGAGGAGGATCGCGAGTACGCCGCGCGCGCCCTGCCGTCGTACGAAGAAGCCGTGCGCGGGGCAGGGGGAGAACCGGTGCGCATCGAACTGGATCAGACGCCGGCGCAGGTGATGAAACAGATCGAGCGCTGCGACGCTGTTCTGCTGCCCGGCAGCCGCGCGGATGTCGATCCGAAAAAGTACGGCGCGAAGCGCCACGAGAAAACGGCGCCCGCTGACCCCAAACGAGACGCGGTCGACGAACTGCTGTTGCAGGATGCCTACAAGATGCGCAAGCCCGTGCTGGGCATCTGCTACGGCTTGCAGTCGGTGAATGTGTACCGGGCGGGGACGCTGGTGCAGGACATCAACTCCACGAACGTCGATTCGAAGATCAACCACAGTGCGGGCCGGACGGTGGCGAAGGCGCATACGGTTAAGATCGAACCCGAATCGAAGCTGGCGGAAATTGTGGGCGCAACTAAGGCGGTTGCGGTGAATTCTTCGCACCACCAGTCCGCGGACGCGGCGGGCAATGGGCTACGGGTGGTGGCGCGTTCCACGGAAGACGGAATCATCGAAGCTCTGGAAGGAACCGCTCCCGGACATTTTGTGCTGGCGGTGCAGTGGCATCCGGAGCGAAGTGTGAACGATGGGCCGGAGGTGGCGGAGTCCGCGCACGCGATTTTCCGCGCGTTCATTGAGGCGGCGAGAGCGAAGCACGCGGAGCTGGCGGCAGCGTCTGCTGTCATCGAATCCAAGGCGACGCGGGTCCGTGGGGACTTTAATGGACTGTTCGGAAATGTTCTGTGTCTTTCTCATGAAGACACGTGCGTTGACCACGAAGGAAGGACCGTGACATTGCAGGAAGGGATGACACTAACTGCTTTCGACGAAGACGCGGACGAACATGGAAACAGAGATAACATCATCGCCTCTGGGACGGTGGAACCGTCACCCGAATGGCTTCGCTGTCGGGGTTCGCGCTGGATCCTTAGGATTGACGAGAACGGCGTCAGGCATGAATCAGATCTAACCAGTCAGCGGTAGTCTTAGAGCTTACTCGCGCCTCGCGAGTAAAACCGCCGCATTCGCGATCGCAGCGTTGTCGGTGCCCATGCCTTCCGGCGTTTTTGCTTTGATACCGACGCAGTCCGCGGGAATTCCGCACAACTCGGCGACGTGTTTGCGAATCGCGTCCGCGTGCGGGCCAATTTTTGGAGCGGATAGGATCAGAGTGGAGTCGAGGTTCACGAGTTCGTAGCCCGCGCTTTTGACGCGCTGCAATGCCTCGCGCAGAAACACGGCGGAGTCGGCGTTTTTCCACTGCGGATCGGACGGCGGAAACAGCGATCCAATGTCGGGGCCGGCGATGGCTCCGAGCAGCGCGTCGGTGATGGCATGCAGCAGGACGTCACCGTCGGAATGGCCGCCGAGGCCCTTGTCGTGCGACACAGTCACGCCACCGATTTTGAGCGGAATGCCCGTCTTGAATTCGTGCGAGTCCCAACCATAGCCGATGCGCATTTCAGGCTTCAAGACTTGATCCCGGTCAGCCCCTAAAGGGGCATCTGATTTTCGAACTTACGGCATCGCTAAAGCGATGCCCTGATACAAAACAAATATGATACGAACAAAAAAGGCTGGCTACTGGGTTTCAGTTTTCAAATAGAACTCTGCCAGTTCCATGTCGGCTGGCGTCGTAATTTTTATATTGCGCGGCGAGCCCATTATGACTGCGACCGGCGGGCCGGCGCGCTCGATCAGTGAGGCCTCGTCTGTGCCGAGGAAGCCGTCGGCGAGGGCGTCATCAAAAGCTTTCTTCAGGATGTTGTAGCGAAAGCCCTGCGGAGTTTGCGCCATCACAATGCTTGCCCGCGGAATGGTGGCTTTGATGAGTGCGCCGTCCGCAGTTCGTTCCACCTGTTTTACGGTGTCGACGGCGGGCCAGCCCGCGATGGCGGCTCCATGCTTGTGCGCGGCCTCGATCACGTTGCCAATGATCTCGGGCGTAACGAACGGGCGAACGGCGTCATGCACCAAAACGATGTCATCCGGATCGGCCGCGGTGCGGGCCATAGCGCTGGCCACCGAGTCCTGACGATGCTCGCCACCTTCGACCATCTGCAGGCGCTTGCTCAGGATTTCCGGGTACTGTTTTTCGACCTGGGTGCGAAAGCCGGCAATTTCATCCTTGCGCAGCGCGACGATGATTTCGTAGACGGAAGGGGTAGCGGCGAACTTGCGCAGCGTGTGGACAAGAATGGGCACGCCGCCCAGTTCCTTGAACTGTTTGGTCGGCGCTTTTTTCCTGGACCTTCCCGCCGACGGGGCGCCCGAGGGCGGGGCCATGCGCGTGCCCAGTCCGGCCGCCGGAACAATGACAAACACCTTCATAGGGGCGATCAGTATAGTACAGGGAAGCAAAGGGCTGTGCCCCTTTTCCCGGTTACTGGCTATTGTTTCTGTTTCGCTTGGTTTTCGCCGCGGCTTTTCTTGCCTGGGGTAGTCCGGTTAGCGACCCCTGTTGCTGGAGAGATCCAAGGAACACGCTCTCAGTTTCATCGTACAACCAGAACAACTGCCCGCCGTTAGCCTGATAGATGACAACCGAGAAATCAATCGGCGAGCCAGTGCCAACAGTGACGGCAAGAGACTGAATTTCATAGCGCCCAGGGTTGTCCCCGTCAGCAACCGCAGTTCCCGAGAAGTTAACGTTGGTATCTGTTGCCTTACTGCTGAAGAAGGAGGTCGGATCACTGACGAGTCCGGTTCCGGTTAAAGCCAGGTCCGTAACCGACCCTTGCCCGACAAAGTCGAATTCCCCCGAACCCGAGGGCGTTTTCGGTTCGTTGTAATCCTGCGCTCCAAAGGCATAGTTGCCTGCGAAGCTGGCAGCCGTTTGCGGAATCAGGACTCCGGTGCCGTTGAGGCTCGTATCCAGGTCGGCGATAAGAGCGCCTCCCAATCCGCTGGTCGTGTTATTCGGATCAAGCAGATTGAGAGAGGGGTCGGTCATATATATCCCCAACTTGCTGATGTCTCCCAATTGGGGGGCGGTATTGATGAGCGGGATCGTCAGGCTACCGTATCCAGCGCTCGATTCAGTGCTCGCAATGGAGTAGGTGCCTGATATGGGGGCACGGAACGCAACCAGAACGTGCAATTCATCGGCATCCGCGACACCCTGGAATGTGCCGCTGTTCGCAGTTGTAGTAGTCGTCGTAAAACTGCCTGCCGCAGCATAGCGGGTCAATGTTCCAATCGCCCCGTCCCCGTACGAGTTGCTGCTGACAGCAAACACGGAGCTTCCGAGCGATGCGCTGCTGAACTTGCCAGAGCCCTGGCTGAACGCCGAGCCGACGCCCGAATCGTTTGTGCTTGTATCCACATCCATGATCCGAATAACTTCCGGACCAACGATGTAATAGCTGAGTAGTGTGATTGCACCGGTATCGGGGACTACGCCGCCTAACTTGGCGCCGGTAATCGTGCCACGCCCGAAGCTATCGGGCGTCGAAATCACCACTCCGCTGCTGGGGAAAGCGTTTCCCAGCGTCACAGTTCCAGAGTCATCTTCGTCGTAAACACCCTGCGAGATGGTGGCGCCACTGATCGTGAATACGCCTCCGAACACAACCGGGTTATAGCTGATGTCCACTCCAGAGAGGGTGAAGGCATAACCGCCGCTGGCGGGCGGGGCGAGCGGGTTCGGCAGGGTCTGCAAGTCCAGGCTTCCACTCGATGTTGCCGTCCCGTCAAACTGAACGATGAGCGCGTGGTTGGCGTTCACAAATTGGACACCAAAGGTTACGGTTCCGCCCACGCCGATACTTGGGTTGCTCGTGACCAGGGCGAGCGTCCCCTGGCCGGTCTTAGCATCCGCTGTCAGCGATCCTCCGGTGATGGTGTCGCCGGAAGGCTCACGTGAGGTGAATCCCGCGGCATCGTTATAGTCTTGTTCGCCCCCCAGGACGTTGCCATTCGCGTCGATGCTCACCGACCCTGCGAGGGCATAAAAATTCGGGGCTGCCGTCACCTCATTCACGACCTCCAGCCCGCTCAGATAGAACGAATAGTTGCTCGAAGAAGCCGCCACCGCTGCGTTCTCCAAACTGAAGCTTGCCGGGGTTGACGCTCCTGCAACCGTAGCCGTCACCGTATAGGGTCCGGCCGTCCCATTTGCTGTGAACGCCGCCAAGATGGCCACGCCGTTCCCGTTGGTCGTGGCCGTATCTACTCCCTTCGCAAATGTGCCGCTCGCTCCCGTCTGCGGCGGAGCTGTGAACGTCACCACCACGCCCTTCGCCGGCGATCCATTTGTCGTCACCGTCACAACCAGCGGCGCAAATGCCCGGTTGACTGCCGCGGTTTGCGGTGTTCCGCTTGTCGCCGCGATCTGGGGCGGCGCCGCCGGAGGCGCTGTCGAACTCGAACTACCACAGCCGGTCAAGAAAACCAAGGCCAGAAAAATTACAGCGAGGACGCACGTGTAAGCCTTGCGCTTCATAGCGACTCCACTGCCGTCTTCCGGCTTGCACGCTCACCTGCTGTCTGCGCCTGAACTCGCCGTACGGATGAAATTAAGGACAGGAGGGCCATCGGGCATAGCCTTGCAAACAACTGCTTCATTATTTACCGCCTCCAAGTTGAGTGTTGATCCGGATTTTCCGCTTTGGATATCTGGCTTGTGTGCATCCTACGCCTTCTCCGGCTCTGCACACAACGAATCCCCCGCCGCAGCAGGTCCTACTTAAAGCCGAGAGACTAGTCGGCGGCGCGGTCGACCGCGGCTGGGGTTTGCTTCTTTGCCGGTTCGGTGGGCGGCGCGCTGGTTCCTGCCACCGGAGGCACAGCCATCGCAGGCGGCGCCACTGCTTTGGCGTCGTGGCGCACCGGTCCGCGCTCATCCCACTTGCCAAAGATCATCTTGCCCGCGGTGGTTTGCAGGACCGAGGTCACCGAGATGTCGATGGTCTTGCCGATCATCTTGCGCGCGTTATCGATGACCACCATGGTGCCGTCATCGAGATAGGCGACGCCCTGGTTGTACTCTTTTCCTTCCTTGAGGATGAATACCCGCATCACTTCGCCGGGTAGAACGATGGGCTTGAGCGAGTTGGCCAGTTCGTTGATGTTGAGCACGGCCACGCCCTGCAACTGGGCGACCTTGTTGAGATTGAAATCGTTGGTGAGGATTTTTCCTTCGTACACCTTGGCCAGTTCGATGAGCTTCATATCCACTTCGCGGACGCTGGGAAAGTCGTCTTCCACGATCTGAATCTGCACCGAAGCAGTTTTCTGGAGACGCTGCAGGATGTCGAGTCCGCGGCGGCCGCGATTGCGTTTGAGCGAGTCGGCGGAATCGGCCACCAGTTGCAATTCGCGGAGCACGAACTGCGGGATCACAATCAAGCCATCGAGGAACCCGGTCTCGGCGATGTCGGCGATGCGGCCGTCGATAATGACGCTGGTGTCCAGGATCTTGTAACTCTTCTTGCCCGTCTTTTCGCCGCCGAAGATTCCGCCGAGCGCCGCCAGGTTGAGCAGGTCGCCTTTGGTGGCGCCGACCGCCAGTCCAACGTAGGCCATGACCAGCATGACCATGATCTGCAGGAAGCTTTGGGTCGGGCTCGGAGAAATACTGTTGCGAATGACGAGCGCGAAAAGATAAGCGCCAACAATGCCGAGCACGCTGCCGATGGCGGCTCCAATCAACCGCTTCAGACTCATCGCCCGCAACCTCCACTCGAACACGACGATGGCGACGCCGATCAACAGACCGACGACGGCAGCCAGGCTTGAGGGCAGGTTAAACGGACGAATAACAAAGCAAACGACACCGACGATAAGGACAAACAGAAGGCGTATGAATACGACGTCCACGACCAAGACCTCTCTCGGGGAAGGCACCGCTCGAGCGATTCCCGCCCCCGCCGGTCGCTCAGGGCGAATGATATTAAGAGCCCTGCGCCGGCGTTCTATTTCACGGAGCGGTATGAGTAAATGTGCCCCGTGCCCGGTTATAGCCGGGTTACTGCAAAAAATACTGCCCGAAGTATACACCTGGGGTAAAGGGCCAGGCAGTGAAGGGGCCGCGCGTCGCCTTGTTGCTGGAAAAACTCGTCATTCGCGATGATTTTCGGGTGGCGCACTTGCCGCCCAAACCCTGGAAAGACCCTCTGTGATCCCTATCCGCCCCCTGTGGTCAGCGCGATTCTCATCATTCCGGCGCAATCGTCCCCACGCACTCTGGCTTTTACAGGTTCAAGGTTTTCTCCGTGACTCTGTGGCTCCGTGATGAAAAAAGGCAAACCAGGACACTACCCACGCACCGGTTGCTTAGTGCATCGCGATTGCGGCTACGTTAGACTGTTGGGTCATTTGGAGACATCCTGTATGAACTGGCCGGGACAAGTCGTCCTGCTCATTGCCATCTGCGTCTCGGTGTTTCTGTTCTGGCGGAAATTTGGCGCGGCGCTACGCACGATCCTGGCATCGAAGCCGGACTCCGACTTCCAACTGCGGCCCATTGGCCCGCGCATCCGCAAAGTGCTCTGGGAGGTGGCCGCGCAGGGACTGGTCATTGCACAGAGGCCGCTGCCCGGCCTGGCGCATGCCTTTGTGTTCTGGGGCTTCTGCGTTTTCGCCCTGGTGACGATCAACCACTTCGCCGAAGGATTCAGCCTCGGCTTCCTGTCGCGTAGCGGCTTCTCGCGTTTTTACTTCCTGTTTGCCGGCGTGTTTGCCGTGGCCGTGGCCATCTCGATCGCGGGGCTGGCCTTCCGCCGCTTCGTCATCCGGCCGAAATGGCTCGAGCCGCTGTCTCCTGAATCTGGCCTGATCGCTTTCCTGATTTTCGCGTTGATGATCACCTACCTGGCCAGGTTCTGGGTGCCGGAAGGCAGCGCGGCGGCCTGGACATGGTGGTGGGCGCACACGCTGATGCTCCTGTTTTTCCTGACGCTCATTCCCGGCACCAAGCACATGCACCTCGTGCTGAGCCCCTTGACGGTGTTTCTGAAGCGCGACGGTTTCAGCCGCATCCCGCCGCTGGTGGGCGATGAGGATTTCGGCCTCGACACCGGCAAGGATCTGACCCGGATCACCAGTCTGCAGGCCTACTCCTGCGTCGAGTGTGGCCGTTGCACCGAACACTGCCCGGCCAATAACACCGGAAAGATTCTGAATCCCAAAGAGATTGTTTTGGGCACCCGGCATTACCTGAAAGAGTTCGGGCCGCAGAGCAGCGAACTGCTGCTGGGCAAGCACCTTTCCATGGAAGCGGCTTTCCAGTGCACCACCTGCGGGGCCTGCGAGTTCCAGTGCCCGGTAGGCATCCAGCACCTGCCGTTGATCGTGGGTCTGCGCCGCGGCGCGGTGAATACCGGCAAGTGGGACAACAGTCATGGCGGCGAAATGTTCGTCACGCTGGAGCGGCAGGGGAACCCGCTTGGATTTCCGCCCTCGGATCGGGAAAAGTTCATCGAGAAGAGCGGCCTGCCGTACTTCGACGGAACCCAGGAATACTGCCTGTGGATGGGCTGCTTGGGATCGTTTGATCCGAACGGACGGAAGATTCTGCTGGCGCTGGTCGAGTTGCTGCGTTACCTGGGCATCAGCTTCGGCGTTCTGCGCCAGGAGAAGTGCACTGGCGATCCCGCACGGCGCCTGGGCAACGATTATTTGTTCGGCGAGTTGGCGCAGGGAAACCTGGAACAAATCGGCGAGGCCGGCGTGAAGAAAATGGTTTCGATCTGCCCGCACTGCGTGCGCACCATGGGCGTGGACTGGAAGGAGCACGGCGGCAACATCCCGATCGAGCACCACACTGAATTGCTCGCCCGTTTTCGCGACAAGTTGCCGCTCGACACCGCCGCGCAGAAGAGCATGGTGTTTCACGACGCCTGCTACCTGGGACGATATCGCGGCGTCTATGACCAACCCCGGGACGTGCTGGCGCGTTTCGGCCAGGTGGTGGATCCGCCGCGGGCGCGCGAACGGGGCTTCTGCTGTGGCGGCGGCGGCGGTTTGATGTTCCTGGGAGAAGAGTCGGGCAAGCGCGTCAACCTGGAGCGCGCCGAGGAGTTGGTGGCAACGGGCGCCAGCGTGGTCGCCGCGGCCTGCCCGTTCTGCAACTCGATGCTGCGCGACGGATTGGCGGCGATCAGCGAAACCCCGCCGGAGTTGCTCGACGTCGCCCAGATCGCGGCCGCAGCCATCGCGAAAACCAGCCCGCAAAAGACAGCCAGCGGGGACTAGGCTTCGCGCGTGATTGCTGCTTCAGTCGGCCCAAGTTGCAGATGGAGAACCGGGCGTCCTCGCGCGGCCCTCCACCATCAAGAGCGGCGGATTTCCGCGATCGCCTCTCGAATCGCCTGCAACATTCCATCCATCTGCCTGGGCGTCCCGACGGTGATCCGAACACATCCGTCGCAGCCTGGGCTTGCCGAGCAGTCGCGGACCAGAATGCCGCGTCGCTGCATCGACGCCACGAATGTTTGCGCGGACACACCTACTCGCACAAGCACGAAGTTCGTCTGGCTCGGCCAGAAGCGCAGGCCGAGTTCGTTGAACAATCGCCCCAGCCGCTCGCGACTCTCCTTCACCTGCGCTACGTGCTCGCGCACGAACGCCTGGTCGGCCAGCGCCTCTTCGACGCAAGCTAGCGCCGCGGCATTCACATTGAATGGCAAGCTGAACCGCCGCAGGTAGTCGATTTGCTCCGCCGCGCCAGTCAGCACTCCGAGACGCAGGCCGGCGAGTCCATAGGCTTTGGAAAACGTGCGCGCGGCGAACAGGTTCGGATGGAGCACCGAGTCGGGGATCAGGGTTTTGTCGCCGATAGTTTCGCCGCAAAACTCGAAATAGGCTTCGTCGATTAGCACGGCCGCGCCGGGCGCCGCTTCTGCAATCCTCAACAAGTCCGCGCGCACGGCCGCCAGGCCGGTGGGATTGTTGGGATTCGCGATCGCGATTACCCGGGTGCGCGGCGAAATCCGAGCCAACAGATCGGCAACGGGAAGCGTCAGATCCTCGCCCGATTGCAGTCGCACCACCTGCGCCCCTAGCGCCTTGCCCAGCATCGGATACATCACGAACGTCGGGTCGGCAAAGAGCAGTTCGTCGCCCGCTCCGAGATAACTCGTAAAGAGCAGCGACAGCGCCTCATCGATTCCGTTGGTGAGCAACACCTGCTCGGACGCGATGTTCAGGAAATTTGCTATCAGCCGCTCGCCAACCTCGCGCTGCGGATACATCGACAGCTCCGCCGCCGAGAGCGAGCGCAGCCGCGCCAGCACGCGCGGCGAGCATCCGGCCATGCTCTCGTTGAGATCGAGACTCAGCCCGGCGCGGCTCCTGATGGGAGAGTGGTACGGACTCAGGCCGGCAATCAATTCCCGCGGCTTCAGCATGGGTTGCGCGTAAATGGAATGCGCCTAAACATGACGCGATGAGTTTACTTCATGAATTCACGGCCGCGCAGCTTCTACCAATCCTCATTTATCGCGATTGCAGCAATCTGAGTCGTTACGGTGAATGCGTGGGGTAGATAGACGACGGCCGCGACGATGGAGGATAATCTGGCGATGGAGGATAATTGAATGAACGGATTTAAGATTCTTGCGTTAGCTACTGTTGCCGGAATCTGCTTCGCGGTGACTACTCCCACAATACAGGCTCAGGTAGGCGTCGAGATCGGAGTTGCGCCTGTGTGTCCTTACGGGTACTACTCTGCCCCGCCGTATGAGTGCGCCCCCTATGGGTACTATGGCCCAGAATGGTTTGTAGGCGGCGTCTTCATTGGGGCGGGCCCGTGGTTTCACGGCCCGGCCAATTTTCATGGGCACGTAAATAACCGTTTCCATCCGGAGCACGGCTATACCGGCCCAAGGCCAGCCCGTGGCGCTCAGCCCGAGCCGGGAAAGCGTCTCGATAAGATTGCCCACTTCAAAGCAAACGAAGTGCGCGATGGACGCGGCCACGTCGTCGGCAAAAAATAATTGATACCAGCCGGGCGCCCACTCGTTCGTTCTTTGCGAATGAGTGGGTGCTGACCGCTCCGCGCTCCCAATCACCAAACTGCAAATCTTCGGCCGTTTCATCTTGCTGCTTGAGTATGTGCTGAAGAAGACGATCAAGGGTTATCGCGCCTCGCATATCTCACCGCCGCAAAGATCACCGCGCAGATCGCGAAATCCACCAGCAGGCCCCAGTCTTCCTTGAAAAGCGAATGCCGCGCCACCCTGGGCAGATGTGGCATGAGCAGGTAATAGACCGCGTTGCCTGCGAGCACGGACACGAGCGCGTCGAAAAAGTTCTTCGTCATTTTATTTCTTGATCCGGGCCCCAAGCCGGCCTCCGCTCCTCCACTCCATCGCGCCAAATCCGGCGCGATTGGGCCCCGGCTGCTAACATTCTCTGAGATGCTGGAACCGTCCACTCCAGTGCAGTACGTGAAAGGGATCGGCCCGCGCCTGGCCGAAGTTCTTGCGGCCAAGGATATTCGAACCGTTGACGACCTGCTGCACTACCTGCCGTTTCGCTACCAAGACCGGCTGAACCCGCGTTCGGTCGCCGAACTGCGCGCCGGAGAAATGGCGACGGTGATCGCCGAAGTCCGCAACTCGGGATTGTTCCGCACGCGCCGCATGCCCATCTTCCAACTTACAGTCGGCCAGGGCCGCACTCGCCTGAAGTGTATCTGGTTCAATGCCGCGTATCTTCAGGGCCGCTTCCAGGCCGGACAGATGGTCGCGCTCTACGGCAAGGTCGAAGAGGATCGCGACGGCGAACTGCAGATCGTGCAGCCGCAATTCGAGATTCTTGATGACATCAATAGTAATGAAGAGGGCGGCGCCGAGGCGGCCGAAAAAGAGGCCGAAAAACGGGCAGCCGCCTCGCTCGAGATTGGACGGATTGTTCCGATCTACGAATCGACCGGGCAGGGCAAGCTCACGCCGCGCTGGTTCCGGCGCATTATCCACGGGGCGCTCGAAAATTTGAATCCCAACCTTCCAGATGCGATCCCCGCCGCGGTGCGCGCGCATCTGAGCCTCGTGTCTCCGCGCGAAGCGTTGCGGAAAGTTCACTGGCCGGATGCGGGTGAGAGTTTCGCCGATCTGCAATCGTCGCGCACGGCGGCGCACATCCGGCTGATCTTCGATGAACTTTTTTTCATCGAGCTCGGGCTGGAACTCAAGCGCCGCGAGCAGAAGGCGCAAACCGGAATCGCCTTTCAGCTTAACGATGGCGTGCGCGAGGCGATTAAGAAGATACTGCCGTTTCATCCCACCGCGGCCCAGAAGCGCGTGCTGAAAGAAATCGCCGCCGACATGCAGACGCCTAGCCCGATGCGGCGACTGCTGCAGGGCGACGTGGGATCGGGCAAAACGATCGTGGCTTTCCAGGCCGCGATCATCGCCATTGAAAACGGCTACCAGGTCGCGTTGATGGCGCCGACTGAAATTCTGGCGCAGCAACATTATTTTTCCGCCCGCCAGATTCTCGAACGAGCCGGCTACCGCATCGTGCTCCTGACTGGCTCGCTCGACGAGGACCGCAAACGCGACGTGCGGCGTCACATCGCGCAGGGGAACGCGCAACTCGTCATCGGAACGCACGCGCTGATTCAGGATCGCGTCGAATTCGAAAAGTTAGGCCTGGTGGTGGTGGACGAGCAGCACCGCTTCGGCGTAATGCAACGCCTAAAGCTGATGAAGAAGACGGACGAAGCTCGTGTGGTGACGGGCGTCTCGCCCACCCAAAACCACGTAGGGGAGGACGCCCTCGTCCGCCCAGGCGAGCGCAGCTCGCCTACGCCCGAGCCCGACGTGCTGGTGATGACGGCGACGCCCATCCCGCGCACGCTCGCCCTCACTCTCTACGGCGACCTTGATCTCTCCGTGCTCGACGAACTTCCCCCGGGACGCACGCCGGTGGTCACGCGCTCCGTATCCGACGAGCGCGCGCCCGAAGTCTGGGACTTTGTGCGCAAGCAAATCGGCGCTGGACATCAGGCCTACGTGGTTTATCCGGTGATTGAGGAAAACGAAGAGCGCGAGCTGAAGGCCGCCGAGCAGATGCATCGGCAGTTGCGGGAAAAGATTTTCCCCAACCTGCATGTCGGTTTGCTGCACGGCCGTCTCGATGCCGACACAAAAGAGCATGTAATGCGCGAATTTCAACAGGGCGAGATCGAAATTCTTGTCGCGACCACCGTGATCGAAGTAGGCGTCGACGTCCCCAACGCGACCGTCATGGTGATTGAGCACGCCGACCGCTTTGGTTTGGCGCAGCTCCACCAGTTGCGCGGGCGCATTGGGCGCGGCGCGGCGAAATCCTATTGCGTGCTCATGCGCGGCGGCAAGGTCTCCGAAGAAGGCGAACGCCGTCTCGACGCCATGGTGCGCTCGAACGACGGTTTCCAGATTGCGGAACTCGATCTCGAACTGCGCGGTCCCGGCGAATTTTTCGGGACGAAGCAGGCGGGCATTCCAAGCTTCCGCGTGGCTAATATCATCCGCGACCGCCAGCTGCTGGAAGCCGCCAAACGCGAGGCCGCGTTTGTGATCTCGGGGCCGAATGCCGAAATATCAAAAGGAGAGATTGATCTGGCGCTTCGGGAGATGCGGTCGCGCTGGGCGCTTTGTTATGGGCTGGTGGAGGTGGGGTAGAGAAGCTAGTTTGAGCGTGAGTGGGCTTCCGAATTACCATCCAAGTGATGATTTCTCGCTTCGCACGCTGGCTGCGCGATCCCCTTTTTCTGTTGTGTCTGACCGCGGGGCTGCTCGCTTTCGTGGTGCAATCCGGCGAGCTAGGAACGTCCGACACGACGCATCGGCTCCAAACCACGCACTGGCTCTGGACCTCGGAGCCGCAGGTTTTTCCCAACGAGTATCCCGAGTTTGGCCTGCACGGCCGTGGCGGGCGTCTTTACAGCTGGTATGGCATCGGCCAGTCGCTGCTCATGCTGCCCTCCGATCTTCTGGGGACGTGGATTGCGCACTGGTCCGTCTTCTCGGGTTACGGCGACGACTCTGCCTTGCGCAGCATAGCGGTCAGCTACAGCACCAATATTTTGGTGAACATTCTTACCGCGCTCGTCGCATTCCGCTTGCTCGGTCAATTACGTTTTAGCGCGAAGGAGTCGGTGGCGGGCGTGCTGGCGTTGATGTTCTGCACCACCCATCTTCACTACACGCAGAACATGATGGAAAACAACTACATCATGTTGCTGACGCTCGCTGGCTTTTCATTTCAGTACGAGTGGCTGCGCACGCACAGCCGGCGGCCTCTTTTCGCGGGCTCCTGTGCGCTGGGGCTGAACCTGCTTACGCGTCTCACTACGGGCTTGGATCTGATTGCGGCAGGGATCCTTGTCATACTGGTGCTTTGGTTTGAAGGATTGCGCGGCCAGGGGTTGCGGCGGCGTCTCATCGCGTACTGCAAAGTCGCCGCACCGGTTTACTTATTCTTTCTCACGCTCGATCGCGCCTACCAGTTTTACCGCTTCGGATCCTTCACCAATACATACGTAGCGATATTCGCAAGGGAACAGCGCCAGATCGATCCTACGCTGCCGGCGAACTTCCCCTGGAGCACGCCGTTTCACGTCGGCGTTTTCGGCGCGCTGTTCAAACCTGAGAAGTCTATTTTTCTTTTCGATCCTCTTCTCGTGCTGGCAATTTTCCTCGTGGCATTGTTATGGAAACGCCTGGCTCCGGAGGTGCGCGCCTATGGGGCGAGCTCCGTTCTCCTGTTGCTGGCCTATATCAGTTTTTACGCGAGATACACCTACTGGAGCGGCGACTTCGCCTGGGGCGACCGCTATGTTTCGACCGCCGTGGAACTGGTAGCACTCGTCGCAGTGCCGCTGCTCATGCGCTATCGAGCATCTTTTAATAGAGAACGTCTGGGAAGAGCGATCTGGTGTGCGGGATGGGTGCTGATCGCGGTCAGCCTGATGATTCAGTTAGCATCGCTCGCCTTCTGGTTGCCATTGGAAATTTACCAGATGGAGACGCTCGGCCATCCGACGTTTGTGATTGCTCTGCGTTTCAAGAACATCGTCGCCTTCGCTCTGGGCAAGATGGGCGCCTGGGGCTTGAACAACGAAGCCATGACACAGGATCCGTGGGATTATGTTCACATCACGACGTGGAACTTTTTGCCATTTCTACTGCGCCGCGTTGGGGCAGCGCCGGGCTGGGTGGTGAACGCGACGCTGGCCATCTGGCTTGCCGCAATTGCGGCACTTAGATGGGTCTTGCTCCGGTTGCGAAGCAGCTTGCGATTGCAGACACTCATGGCCGGCAATGATTGCCGAAACTGTTGAGGCAACCGAAATCGGTTTGAAAGTAATCTCGTCTCTGCTGTAGCTTGAATCTTGTGATCCTCGACGTCCTCCATCGCATCGCCGTTCACCGCCAGTCGCTCTCCCGCGAAGAGGCCCACGCGGTGATGACCGAGGTCCTCACCGGCCAATGCTCGGACGCGCAAATTGCGGCGCTGCTCGTGGCCTTGCACATGAAGGGCGAGACGGTCGAAGAAATCGTCGGATTTGCCGAAGCCATCCGCGCCGCCGCCATTCCGCTCGAACTCCACGCCGACTCCGTCCTCGACGCCAGCGGCACCGGGCGCGACGCGCTCGTCGATACCTGCGGCACCGGCGGCGATGCCAGCGGCACGTTTAATATTTCGACGGCAACGGCCTTCGTCGTCGCTGGAGCCGGCGTGCGCGTCGCCAAGCACGGCAACCGCAGCGTAACCTCAAAGTGCGGCTCCGCCGACGTCATGGAAGCGTTGGGCGTGAACATCCACCTGCCGGTTGCTCAGGTCGCGGCCTGCCTGGCACAAGTGGGAATCGCGTTTCTTTTCGCCCCGGCCATGCATTCCGCGATGAAGCACGTGCAGACCGCCCGCCGCGAGCTGCAACTGCGCACGGTCTTCAACCTGCTCGGTCCGCTGACCAATCCCGCGCGCGCCACGTGCCAGGTAGTGGGTGTCTATTCTGCGGATCTTGTCGAAAAACTTGCGGAAGCTCTCAGCATGTTAGGGTTGCGCCGCGCGCTCGTCGTCCACGGCAGCGACGGCTTGGACGAAATCACCATCACCGCCCCAACGCGCATCGCCGAAGTGCGCGAGGGACAAGTTCATAGCTACGAAGTTACACCTGAGGAATTCGGCTTGCAGCGCACCACGCTCGATGACATATCCGGCGGAGATGCCGCTCTCAACGCCACGCTGATCCGGGAAATCCTCGCCGGAAAGAGATCCGCACGCCGCGATATCGTGCTGCTCAACGCCGCCGCCGCACTCGTCGCAGCGGGACAGGCCGATCACCTGCGCGATGCAATTCCCCTGGCCGCCAACGCGATTGATTCGGGCGCCGCGCTTCGAAAGTTGCAGGCGCTTGTCGCTTTCACCGCCGCCCATGAGCAGCGCCCAACTTGACACCGCCGCTCGAAACTAGGTTTTGCTTGCCGCCGCTTTCAAATTTTCAATTTGCCGCAAATGCGCAGCGCCGTGGCCGCCCATCCTCTCGACGAGGTCAGCAACGGTCATCTCCCGTTGCAGTTCCGGATGAAAAGCCGACTTGGAGAGATCGGAACCCTTCAATCCGCGCAGCAAACGCAGGTTGTGATGACGCCCCAACCCGTAAAACGCGACCAGTTCGGAGGGAGGCGAATCCAGGTAGTTCAGATTTCGAGCCCATGCGTCCGGATCAAGCGGCGCGATCACGGCCTTAGCATCCGCCAGCATCTGCCGCAGACGGTATCCGTAGATGATCTCGGCATCCGCCAGGTGCCCGAGGACTTCCAGCACGCACCATTTTTCCGGGGAGGGCTTGTAGCGCAGAACCTTTTCCGATAACCCGGAGACCGCCGCCGCAATCTCTTTCGGGCTCTTCTCCGCCGCATCGAGGTATTTTTTCAAATCTGCTTCCGTCATAGGCAATACTCATCCGTGCTTCCGTCGATCAGGAGTCCCTGGACTGCGCCACCGCCGGGGTTCAATTACCAGAGTACTCGGTTTCAAAATTACAAAATTACTTCACTCCCACTTTTTCCATGTACTTCGCCACCTGCACATTCCATCCAAGTTCTTTCTTCATCCGGTCGCGAAGTTGCGCCGCCGCGGCGGGCTCGCCGTGGACAAGGTAGGTCGCGCCCGGTTTGTTCTTGAAAGTCCGCAACCACTGCAACATCTCTGGCGGATCGGCGTGATCGCTGAACTGTTCGAGCGCCGCGACCTGCGCGCGAATCGGCACAAATTCGCCGAAGATCTTCACCTCGGGCGCTCCGCTCTTGATGATGGCGCCGCGCGTACCCGGCGCCTGGAAGCCGATAAAAATCACCAGATTCTTCGGATCAGGCAGCCGCTGCGCCATGTGATGCAAAATCCGGCCGCCGGTAACCATCCCGCTCGACGAAAGAATGATCGACGGATAGTGGCTCTCGTTTATCTTTTTTGACTGCTCGGCAGTTAGTGCAAACGTGAAGCCTGGCCACTCGATCGGCGAGCCGTATGTCTTGATCAATTCGGCGGCTCGCTCCGTGTATTCTTCCGTGTATTTCAGGAAAATCTCAACCGCCCTGATCGCCATCGGGCTGTCGCAATACACCGGCAGGCGCGGAATCTGTCCCGTCTCCATTAGTCTTTTCAAAATGAAAAGAAATTTCTGCGTCCGCTCCACGGCGAATGCCGGGACGATTGCGCTGCCGCCGCGTTGCGCGGTCTCGCGAATCAGGCGGGCGAGTTCCGGCCGAGGATCGGTGTCGGGATGCTGCCGGTTGCCGTAAGTGGACTCCATGACCAGAACATCGGCAGTCTCGTCTTCCTGTGGCCCGGAGTGCACCACCTTGCCGGGTGCAATTAAGCTGTCGCGCACCCGGCCAATGTCGCCGGTGAAAAGGAGTCGCCGGCTGCGGCCGTTTGTCGGCAGCGTAATTTCCACCATGCAGGAACCCAGAATGTGCGCGGCACGCACGAAGCGAAACGCCAGCTCGGGGCTCAATTGCGTGGTCTGCTCGACCACAACCGGCTTGAACAACCGCAGGCAATCTTCCGCTTCCTTAAGCGAGTACAACGGCAGCGCCGGATCATGCTTCGACACTTTTCTCTTGTTGTAGAACGTGGCGTCTTCTTCCTGCAGGTGTCCGGAGTCCGGCAACACGACCGAGCACAGATCGATGGTCGGCTGCGTGGCATAGATCGGCCCGCGGAAACCTTCTTTCGCCAGGCGCGGAATCCAGCCACAGTGATCGAGATGCGCATGCGTAAGAACAACCGCATCAATTTCACGCGCCGCGACCGGAGTGTCCTGCCAGTTGCGCTCGCGCCATTCTTTCTGGCCCTGGAAAAGTCCGCAGTCGATCAGAATCTGAAATCCATGCTTGCTGCTTGAATCGTGGGCAGTGTTGATCAGGTGCTTCGAGCCAGTCACGGTGCCGGCAGCGCCGAGAAATTGGATGTAGGGCAACTTTTCCCCTCCGAGTGAAAAAATCTAGAAACCGCTATTAGCTCTTGGATCTCGGCTCCTAGCTAAAGGCCAAAGGCTAAGAGCTAAGAGCAGTGTCTACGGCGCGGGAATCCGGAACTCATTATTCGTCAAATCGCTTTCCGGAACACTGCCGTCGTTGACGACGATCTCGCTGGCTGTGCCGGACAATTCAACTCTCGTTGTAGCTGTGCCCTTGGCGCGCACCTCAATTCGTCTTGTGACCTCGCCGCCTTCACACCTGATCGTGAACGGAACTTCCGCCCCTGCATTGCCAAGGTTTTCCAGCGTTACGGTAATGAAAAGGACTCCTTTTTCCGTCTTCCAGGGATGCACCGACTGCACGCGGAAATCCGGCAGGCCGCGATCCTGATACACCCAGTCATCGAAGAACCAGCTCAGGTCGCGCTTGGCGGCGGACTCGATCAACTGTTCCACATACTTTGGGTCTTTGTCCTTGTCGTTGCTGCCCTCGGCCCGATACTTGCGGAGGGCCTGTTTCAGCGCATCGTCGCCGACCATGTCACGCAACATCCACCACACATATGCAGCTTTGCTCCGATAGTAGGCTTCATCAAACGTGCCGGCCAGCGGCTGGCCGATGCTCTGTTGTTCGATGCCCTTCTGCGCGCCACCCTTCTGCAACGCTGCCGATACTTCTTTTTCCGAATCGAGGAACGCCGCCCGGTGCAGCCCAAGAAGGTCGAGCCCGGCCTGACGTCCCCCTTGCTCCTGGCGATACATGGCCTCGGCAAAATGAGCCAACCCCTCGTACACCCAGGGCCTCGAAGAGGGCAAAGCGGAATGAACCAGTTCGTGGACCACATTGGTCCCCGCAAGCTTGGCATCCTGTGCGGCCATCGACGCCATCAACAGCGTGCCGCTCTCAAACGGAGCAGAATTCGGATCGGCAAAATCGGCGATGGTAACTGGTGCGCTCGGTGGCCCAAACCATTCGCTTACAAACCTCGTTGCCGGCTCGAGCGCGTTGGAATATGTGGCCGCTCCTTCCTCGTGGCCGGGAAAACTGAAGAGATAGAGAGGAGGTTTTGACTGGTCCCGGTAGTTGGCCATCGCGAATGTCGGCGTCGTCAAACCAAGGCGTTCGTATTCACAACTTGCGTGGTGATAGTGCGTACGGCCCTCGCGGGTATCAATATTATTGCCAGTGCCATTGCACAGGAGCAGCAGGTTTCGGTCGTAGGTTCCACTATCGGTACTAAGCGAAAGCTTCATGCTGGCGTCCTGCTCCCTCTTCTTCCACCGATCCGTCACCTCGAACAGACTGTTCCCCTCCGAGAAATCCGCCGACTCAGTCGTAATCGGATACCACGCCACATATCCTGCGCCCCGCACCGCTGTGAATGATGGGCTGATCCGGTCCCAGCTCGAATGTTTGGCGATCTCTTGCGGCACTCCGACCCGAGTCAGCCGAGTCGTATCGAGTGGGATTACACCCTCGTAGCCGATTTCGAGCTCGACGGAATCTTTCGGTCTGATCTCAGCCGGCAGCGTAACGATGGCTTCCGAAAGCGCGCCCGTGTGGTCGATATCCGAAATGTAAGGTTGCGAAACGAATTGAACACCCTTGCCGTCCACGCGAATCGACCGCCAATTGAGAGATGAAGAAATCTGCAGCGCCACGACCCTCTGCGGCTGAGCCGAATCGTTGCGCAGCGTGATCTTGCCACGCGCGCCCAGCCGCTGCTGTTCGGGCTCAAGGCGCACGTCTAAGTCGTACCTGGTGATGGTGAAAGCTTCCCGGTTAAGCGCCGTCGCGGGAACAATCAGGCTAGACGTCAGACCAAAGAGCAGACCAAGCCAACCAAGCAGTCTCATGATTATTTCGATGCGCCCAGCCGTCTCTGCCGTACAACTTCATACAGCACCACACCCGCCGCCACCGACACATTCAACGACGGTACTTTGCCCAGCATCGGAATCGATACCAGGAAGTCGCAGTGTTTGCGCACCAGATCGTGCAGTCCCTTGCCTTCGGCGCCGAGCACGATGGCGCAATGCATCTTGTAGTCCACCGCATCGTAAGTCTGCTCGCCGCGCTCGTCTAATCCAACGATCCAAAGATCCTTCTCTTTCAAGTCTTCGAGCGCGCGCGATATGTTCGTGACTTTCGCAACCGGAAGGTGCTCGCTCGCTCCCGCCGAAACCTTCGCCACCGCGCCCGTGACCGCGGCCGACCGGCGTTGGGGAATCACCACGCCATCCGCTCCCGCCGCGTCCGCGGTACGCAGGATCGCTCCGAGGTTGTGCGGATCTTCGACGCCATCCAGCACGACGATCAGCGAGTGCTCGCCGCGACGCGATGCCACAATGTCATCGAGATCGCTATATTGTTTGGCCGAAGTCGCAGCCACCAGTCCCTGATGTGCGGCGTTGCCGGCAATTTCGTCGAGTTCCATACGCGACAAAACGCGCACTGGAACGCCGATCTTGCGGCACTCGTCAATCACCCGCCGCAGGCGAATATCTTTGCGCTCCTTGGCGACACCCACCCACTCGAAGTTGCGCCCGCGACCCTTGAGCGCCTCCGTAACCGTATTGATTCCATAAAGAATATTCACGTCGATTAGTTTACAGCGCGAGTCGTCACTCGACCTTTCCCTTGATTGGGCGCTCTGATTAACCTCAAAGGGAGCGTTCCCCTGCTCTAGCAGCTTGCGGAAAAACACGGATTTTGATCTTGTCTTGAAGGGGCGCGGCTTCAGCAGCGCCGTAAGTGCAGCGAAATCAATCGCGGCTTTAGCCGCTGCGGGCTGCTCGGCGTGCAATCCGGCTTTTTTCCGCAGCCTGCTAGGTAGTTAAATTACGGGACACTCCCAGACTGGCGGCTTGCCCGCTGTGGTGGCTATACTTACTACTTAGGGATATGGCGATCGCCGCTGCAACTACCGGATTCACCAACTCGGCTCGGAGCCCTATGCCCCTCTCGGCTGTCATCGTTGACGACGAACAACTGGCGCGCGACGAACTTGCCTACCTGCTCAAGAACCTGGACGACGTCAATGTAGTCGCGCAGGGCAAGAACGGCCTGGAAGCCGTCAGCCTGATCCGCGAACACAATCCTGACCTCGTTTTTCTCGACGTCCAGATGCCTGGCCTGGATGGTTTCGGCGTCCTCAAGAAGCTGCTCGACCGCAAGGTTCCTCTCCCCAAAATTGTCTTCGCGACCGCCTTCGATCAATACGCGGTGAAGGCGTTCGAGGTGAATGCGGTTGATTACATCCTGAAGCCTTTCGACAAAAAGCGAGTGGCCCAGTCCATCGAGAAAGCACGGGCGAAGATTGAAGCGGGCACTGGGCCGGAGGAAAAATTCGAAACGCTGGTGCGGATGTTGGAATCGCAGAAGCCCCAGACAGCAAGGACGGCGAAGATTCTGATTAAGGCGGCGGGAAGGCTATTCCTCACCGATCCGAAGGATATCTGCTACGCGACCATCGAAGATGGCGTGATTACGGTGGCCACCAGCGGTCACGCGGGCATGGAAGGCCAGTCGAACTGCCGAACCCTGGAAGAGCTTTTCGAGAACCTCAATCCCGATCTGTTCTGGCGCGCGCACCGGTCGTTTCTGGTCAACATCAATCACATCCGCGAAGTCGTGCCCTGGTTCAAGAGCTCGTATCAGTTGCGCATGGACGACAAGAAGCAAACGGAGATTCCGGTCAGCCGCGCACAGACCCGTCGCCTGCGGGAACTGTTCAAGCTGTAAGGGGAAAAAAAGGGCGGACGTAAGCGCTGCCGATCGTCCGCCCGGGGAGGGATCTCTGGCAAGTTGCGATGGCTTGCAGGGCGATCCGGTTGGGAATCACCAGCACCGCACCCTCAAGTCGAATCAAGTCTTTCCGTTTCATATCGCTCAATAAGCGCGTCACCGTTTCCCGCGACGACCCGATCATTTGGGCAATTTCTTCGTGTGTGAATTCCGTGGGCACGCGTAGTTCCCGGTTGCGGGGCTCACCCGAGACCCAGGAGAGCAGCAGGCGGGCCAGTTTCTCCGTCGAGCTGCGGGCGAGCAGCAGGTCGTGCACATCGTCGAACGAGGTCGTGATCTCGCGGGCAAGCATGGTGGCGCAGGCCAGCGCGGCGTGGCTGTCGTGTTCGATCAGACGCAGGAAGCTGTCGCGTTCGACGAACTTGATCTGGCATAGCTCAATGGTGGTGACCGTAATCGGACAGGTCCCCCCAGAGACGACCGCGCTTAGCCCCAGCACCTGGCGGTCCCCCGCAATCTTCAGGATGATGGTCTTGCCATCGCGAGCCTCGACCGAGAGCTTGGAGCGGCCCGAGCAGGCGATGTAGATGCCGCGCGGGATTTGCCCCTCCCTCAGCAAAGTGGCATTGGCAGGGTACAGAGTCAGGTGCCCCATCGCATTGAACTCACTCAGCAGGGGTTGCGGCAAATTGCAGAAGTCACAGTTCCGCCTCAGCGTGCAGCTCATACAGTCGTTCGGTACCGCAAAGCGCCGTGGCACGCCCAAAGCAAACTCCTGCTGGTCGACGAAACTTGGCTGGCGGAATCATTCGCCGGGGGAGGGGGAATGCGCCATCCAAACATGTTGTGCACACCACTTGCCACTTGCTCGACATGGATTAAGTGGCTCTATCTTCAATGCTTAGGATGACTTGAACGAGCGGAGCCCGAACAAAGATGCCGCAGCACTGGCCCGGCTGCCGATAGTCCGGCAGATATCACCCCTCATAGCGCCCCGGGTTACTTCGAGGTAAGATTCCACGAATGGCGCGCGGCTGGGAGAGTAAGTCCGTAGAACAACAACAAGAGGAAATGTCGGAGCAGCCGAAGACCGCCCGCGCACCGATCTCGCCCAACGAGCAGCAGCGCAACCGGAAACGCGAAAGCCTGCTTCTTTCCCGGAAACGCCTCACGCAGCAGCTACAAGCAGCCGGCAACCCTCGTCACCGCCAGATGCTGGAGCAGGCCATCGCGGAGTTGGATCGTCAACTGTCATCTTTTAAACAGGTTACGAACTCGACATCACAAAAGTGAACGGCCCGGGCGCATACCCCCTATAACGAAAACCACGGCCCGGTTCGCTGCCACCTGACGTATAATCGATAAGCTGATGAAGGCCTACGTCTACGTGTCATTGAAGAAGAGCGTTCTGGATCCGCAGGGTAAGACCATCCACGGCGCGCTGACGAAAATCGGCTACAAGGGTTTGCACGATGTGCGGCAAGGAAAGTATTTCGAAATTACTCTCAACGGCGGCATCTCAAAGGATGAAGCGCACACCGAGGTAGAGCGAATTGCGCGCGAAGTTCTAACGAACCCGGTCATCGAAGAGTTTCGTTTCTCCCTCGAAGATTAGGTTTCCGGTTGTGGCGGGCGGGCGATGTTGCCCGGACCATCACCGGTCCCCCCAAAACCATTCGTCAAGGAGCCAATTCGCTAATGTGCGGCATTGTCGGATATGTGGGCAAGAAGCAGGTCGTCCCCGTAATCATTGAGGGCCTCAGAAAGCTGGAGTATCGCGGCTACGACTCGGCGGGCATCGCGGTGGCCGGAAACGGCGCCGGCCTGCAGGTTCGTCGAGCGGAAGGTAAGTTGCGCAATCTGGAAGAAGTGATTCGCCTCAAACCACTCGACGGCACCTATGGCATTGGACACACGCGTTGGGCCACACACGGGCGCCCCACCGAAGAAAACGCCCATCCTCATCGCGATTGCACCGGCAGAATCGTGGTGGTGCACAACGGCATCGTCGAGAACTATCTCTCGCTCAAGAAGAAGTTGATCGCCGAAGGACACAAGTTCACCACCGAAACCGACACGGAAATCATCGCGCACCTGATTGAAAAGCACTACCTGCAAACCGGGAACGGTCATCGCCCGTCTTCGTCCCTGGAAGAAGCCGTGCGTAAAGCGGTGAAGGAACTCACCGGCGTGTTCGCGTTGGTGGTGATCGCGGTCGACGAACCGAACAAGATCGTCGCCGCGCGTAATGGACCGCCCGTCGTCATCGGCCTGGGCAAGGACGAATACTTCGTCGCCTCCGACGTGCCCGCGCTCCTCGATCACACCCGCGATCTTTTCTTTCTGGCCGATGGCGATCTGGCCGTAATCACCCAGGAAGGCGTGCGCGTCACCGATTTCGACGGCAATCCGCTGGAGCGCAAAGCGCAACGCATCACCTGGGATCCGATCATGGCGGAGAAGGGCGGCTTCAAGCACTTCATGCTCAAAGAAATTTATGAGCAGCCGCGTACCGTCCGCGATACCACGCTCGGCCGCGTCTCGCAGGATACCGGCGCCATCTTCCTCAGCGAGATGCAGGTCAGCGAAGCCGAATTCAAAGCGCTAAAGAAAATCAATATCGCCGCTTGCGGCACCAGTTGGCACGCCGGACTGGCCGGCAAGTTCATGATCGAGAACTTGGCCCGCGTGCCGGTCGAAGTCGACTACGCCAGCGAATGGCGCTATCGCGATCCCATTCTCGGGCCGGACACGATGACGCTCTTGATTTCGCAGTCCGGCGAAACCGCGGATACCATCGCGGCCCAGCGTGAAGCCAAGGCCAAGGGCTCGAAGACGCTGGCCATCTGCAACGTGGTCGGCTCCATGATCACGCGCGAGGCCGTCGGAACCATCTACACCCACGCCGGCCCGGAAATTGGCGTGGCCTCAACCAAGGCTTTCACCGGACAACTGACTGCTCTTTATTTATTCGCCCTGTATCTGGCGCAGGTACGCGGTGCCATGACACCCGAACAGGCAAAGGCCGCCGTGCAAGAGCTCATGCGCATCCCCGGCAAGCTGGAACAGATTCTCATCCACGATGAAGCTTGCGACGAGCTGGCGAAAACTTATGTCCGCGCACAGGACTTCCTGTTTCTCGGACGTGGCATTCACTATCCCATCGCTCTAGAAGGCGCGCTCAAGCTCAAGGAAATTTCCTACATCCACGCCGAAGGTTATCCGGCGGGCGAGATGAAGCACGGCCCGAATGCGCTGATTGACGAGAACCTCCCCGTGGTCATTATCGCCACGCGCGACGTGACGAGCCCGCAGTCGATGGTTCGTTACGAGAAAACCATGTCGAACCTGAAAGAAGTAAAGGCGCGCTCCGGCATAGTCATCGCGCTCGCCACCGAAGGCGACAAAGAGATCACTGAAGAAGCGGATCATGTGCTCTTCGTTCCGCCCGCGCCAGATGAACTGTCGGCAATTCTGGAGATCGTCCCGCTGCAACTGCTCGCCTACCACATCGCCGTGCGCCGGGGCTGCGACGTAGATCAGCCGCGAAATCTGGCCAAATCGGTGACGGTGGAGTAGGCGCCGCCAGCGATCAGGTCTCGGCTGTCAGGTCTCAGCTATCAACTGCCAGCTCTCAGCCGTCATCTCAGCCGTCGGCGACCAACCTGTTTAGCTGTCGGCGATCAGCGAGCAGCGCCGGAAGACTCCAGCCCCGTCAGGGGCAAACCAGCTTACCCAGCGCTTCAGCGCTGGGAAAAATGGTAAGAATGAGCCAAGTCCCGGAGCGACGACCCCGCCCTTTTGTAGGATATGCGACTGGGCGATCGATCTTGCTCGCGGCCTGGCAAGGTAAGGAGAACGAAATCATGCGACTTGAAATCAAGGTACGGTCGTTTCTCGTGTTCGCAATGGTTTTCGGAATGCTGCAGGCTGGATTCGCAAGAGAGAGAGGCCCGCGCGTCGAAGTGATTTGCCCGTCGCCGCCGATTCCGGTCAAGTTGGCAGAACGGCACGTGTTGGTGTACGAGTTGCACCTCACGAATTTTGACGTAGTGCCTTTGACGTTGAAGCGACTGGAGGTCTTCGCGGACACGAGTAAAAGTCAGCCGCTCAAGACCATCTCGGGCGACGCCTTGTCGGCGACGATGCTCGAAGTGGGTTCAAGCAGTGGCGCCAAAGACTCGCAGACCATCGGTCCGGGGAGACGCGCTGTGGTCTTTCTCTGGATTGAGTTCGGGTTGGATACACGGCCGCCCAGCAGCTTGAGGCATCGATTGGTCTTTGCGGCGCCCGCGCCCGGAGAGGGAATGGGGAGCGCCACGTCGGAATCCACGCTCGAAGATTTTCCGGTTCTGGTAAGTCCGGACGCAGCGCCAGTGATCAGCTCCCCTTTCGACGGTGGCACCTGGGTCGCAGGGGACGGCCCGGCGAACGATTCGGGCCATCGGCGCTCTATCTCGGCGATCGACGGCCAGGTTCACATAGCGCAGAGGTTCGCGGCCGATTGGGTCAAAGTTGGCCCCAACGGGGATTCTCATCATGACGGAACCACCCGCAATGAAAACTGGTGGGGCTACGGTGAACCGATTCACGCCGTAGCGGACGGCGAAGTCACGCAAGTGCTCGACGGAATACCGGAGAACACGCCGCGCGTTCTGCCCAAGCAAGTTACTCTGGATAACATTGTCGGCAACTACGTCATTCTTCGCATCGCTCCCAACCGCTACGCCACGTATGCTCATTTACAAACGGGAAGCATCAAAGTTGCCGTGCACGATCACGTCACCCGTGGAACGGTCATAGCTCGCCTCGGAAACACCGGCCAGGCTACCGCTCCGCATCTTCATTTCCAGGTGACGGATGGGGACGCAGTCCTGCAATCGGAAGGAGTTCCCTTCGTCTTTTCCAACTTCACAGACCTCGGGCCCGGGTCTGATTACGAGGCTGATAAACATCCGTCGATTCCAATCACGGACTCAATCCCGGGGAAAGACGAAGTAGTCGACTTTCCGCTCGGGAAGCAGCAATGAGCTGCCAAGATCCGCGTGCTGTGCTGGCTACAGGGCCACCCAACTAGTCGAACGCCGTCCGCAGAAAACTAACCAGTTGCCAGCCGTCCATATATTTGTACGGAGTCTCGCCCATGGTGTAATGCCCGCAGGGCAGCACGACGACTTTGTGATCCAGTTTGTGCTTCTCGAATTCCTCGACCACCTGCTCCGAAAATTCCGGCAGGAACGTCATGTCGTACTTGGCATAGATAATGAGCGAGCGGCGCGGCCAGCGCGCAAACTTATCGAAGTACACCATCGGACTGACGGCACGCCACACTTGCCGCAGATTCTCCAAATCGATTCCCGTTTCCAGTCCCTCGCGGATGTGGCGCGTGGACTGCCCATGCCACACCACGTCGGCAAAGTAAGTCGAGGCGTGATTGAACGCAGCTACCTGAATCCGCGGATCGTGTGCGGTGGCGATAAACGCATAGCACGATCCCAGACTCGTCCCGACGATTCCGAGCCGGTTGTAACCCTGCGCTTCCAGCCAGTCGAGACAACAGCGCACATCGATCACGCCCTGGCGCACCGAATCGAGGGTGCGGCCAATGTTGGCGGAAACGGCATAGTCGGCACGGTCGATCTCCGCCGGGCGGCGAATGTCGTGATACGGCATGCTCAGCCGCAGCACCGCAATCCCCATCCAGTTCAGCACGCGGCAGAGGGCAGTGTATGAAATCGCATCGGAATTCCAGTGCGGCATGAGAACCACGGCCCGGCGGCCGCGCGTCGGAAACCAGCGCGCACTCACCAGATTATTCTCGGGATAGGGCGTTGTCACCGGCGAGGTGAAGCGCAGAAACTCCGCATGCGTGCCGCGAACTTTTTCTTCCAGCCGCGGGTCCGGCGCTTCGCGCGTGCTGAACACCTTAACCTCGCGGCGCTCCAAGCGGAAATCCGCCGGCTTCTGGTAAGAGTAAAAGTCGTCGCTTGTCCGTACGATCCGATCGTTGAAGCGCAAGAAATATTCGAGCAGCTCGCGCGAACTCGGTCCCGGGCCCTGTCTAGATCCCAGCCCTGAAAGCCCACCGTTGCGGCCGGGCCAACTTGCGGTCCAATCCAGCCCCCACTCCAGCGGACGCACCACGCGGTTATTGTCCACCGACGTGAGCCGGGTCTCCCAGTCATACATCCATTGGGCGTAGCGCGAAGGCATCTCTATTCTAGAAATACAGCAACGAGGCGCAGATTGGCGAACAAGGTCAGTTCAACGGCAGGATAGAGCACCCAACCGTCTGCTAGCGACATTCAGCCGTCAGCGCCCTAAGGATGAAGTTGGCCTTTGCCGCGAAGTATCCGGAGCAGCTGAGAACTGACAACTGAGAGCTGACAGCACAAGAGCTAAGAGCTGCTGTAAACCCGCGGTACTCTCTGCGACAAGCCGCACAGAATTTCGTAAGGAATGCTTTCGGACAAACGCGCCAGCTCTACAGCGTCCACACTCTTGCCGCCGTTGGAGCCGATCAAGATGACTTCATCTCCTACACCGACACTACAAATGTGGGTGACGTCGACGATCGTCAGGTCCATCGAAACGCGTCCCACCACCGGCGCGTATTCGCCGCGCACGATCACACGCGCGCGATTCGAAAGCAGCCGCGGATAACCGTCCGCGTAACCGACGGGCAACACCGCGATTCGGCTCCGCGTTTTGGTCACGTAGGTGCCCATGTAGCCGACCGCCTCTCCGGCCGCGGCTTCTTTCACGGTCAGCACGCGCGTCTTCCACGAAAGCACCGGACGCAGCGGCAGGGGAGCCACCGCGGCGGGCTCGCCGCCACGCGTGAAGGCAAGCGAATATCCGTAGAGCGCGATTCCCGGACGCACCATAGTCTTCCACGTCTCCGGCCGCGCGCTCATGGCGGCGGAATTTCCCATGTGAACCAGCGGAGGCCCGAGCCCGTAATTCCGCAAGATCGCAAGTCCCTCTTCGAAGCGCTTCATCTGGCGCACCGCGTTTTCGTCGTCAAGCACTTCCGCCGACGCGAGATGCGTGCTTATGCCTTCCAGGCTCAGGTGCTTACAGGCGGATAACATCTCGCACAAACGCGGCAACGCTTCCTGCGATGCTCCAAGACGGTTCATGCCGGTGTCGAACTTCAGATGCACGGGCAGAACGCTTTGCCGTTTGCCCGCAGCTCGTTCCAGCAACTCAATGTGCCACGGTTCCCAGATCGTGGGAGTCAGATTCTGGGCGACGATCCCATCCTCCTCGCCCTTCCAGATTCCTGTCATCAGCAGGATGCGGACCCTAACGCCGGTGCCGCGTAGCGCCAGGCCTTCCGCGGCGCTGGTCACTCCCAGCCACGTCGCGCCCTCGGCTTCGAGCGCGCGCGCGCACTTGATCGCACCATGACCGTAGCCATCGGCTTTGACCACCGCGCAAATGGTGACGTCGGCGCCGACGTGCTTCTGTACGGCGTGAAAGTTGTCTCCCAGCGCGGCCAGAGAAACTTCCGCCCACGTCCGGCCGTCGAGAATCAGCGAGCGGCGCTCGGGCATTTTCGACAAATCGGGACGCGTCGCGTTCACGTACTCGATTATAGTGACCGCGCGTACGGCGCTGTTAGATGCTAAGTGCCGACGGTAACTCCGACGCCAACCGCTGCCGTTAGTGTGAACGCCTCAGGTACCGCGAGCTGCAGCCAATGCACTCGCGGTGGCCGCTGAACCCAGATCAACGGGATTGCGAACAGCACGCTCAGTTCAAGGGCTTGAATGGTGAAGGATGCGATCGTGGTCCATCCGCGACGGGCAGACTGGTCCCATGAGGTTTCGAGCGTGCTGAACGTTGGATTGCTAAGAGTTGGAGCGCTGAACATGGTGTCCACCGGGAGCGGGCCCTTGTCCCTACAGACACCTGCGATGTGCGATTTGATCCTGAGCGATAAGGTGAGGTGAAAACGTTAGCGAGCGGCGTGAAAATCTGATCCGAAAAAAGAGACCGCGCCTGGACGCGGTCTCTAAGAAATGAGCTGGAACTAAAACTACCCGAGAGGTGTCGCTATTGTTTCGGCGGAGTGCTCGCCGGCGCCGTGGGTTTGCTGGCCGCCGGCGTAGCGGGTCTAGTGGCTGCCGGCTTCACCGGCTTGGGGGCCGTGCTAGCCGCAGCGGGCGCCGGCACACCCGATTGCGCGTTGTAGGCTTCGACGATCGGTTGCGTGATGTCCATCGCCGCTCCCGACACAATCACCGGGCCCCGCGGCCACGGCTGAGAAGTGTCAAGGAGAAGACCGTAACCGTTATCGGTGACATATTTCTGGATAATCGGCGCCATTTTCGTCAGGATTTTATTTCCGATCTCGCCCTGCTGGTTCTGGAAATCTTCCTGCGCGTCCTGCGTAGAGCGATCGAAACTCTTCTGCTTCGCCTCGATCTGCTTCACCAGCTTGTCGCGTGATTCCTCATTCAATTTGTCCTGCT
This sequence comes from uncultured Acidobacteriaceae bacterium, assembly GCA_963779995.1. Classification (GTDB taxonomy): domain Bacteria; phylum Acidobacteriota; class Terriglobia; order Terriglobales; family Acidobacteriaceae; genus Acidiflorens. The sequence continues at coordinate 378,537 of CAVZZY010000018.1, forward strand.
GGGCATTGAGTTGCTTCTTGAGGCTGTCGATTTCGTCGGCCAAGCCCTTCAGTTTGTTCTGGGTGGGTTCAAACTTCTTGGCGAGTTCGTCGAAATCGCGCCGTCCTTCGTTGGAGGCGAAAATCGCCTGTTCGATGTTGATGGTGCCGACTTTGGTGCCAGAAACCTGGGCCGCCGCCGCAGCAGCAGCGGAGGGGGCGTTCGGTGGGGTGGTAGCGGAGGGAGCGTTGGGTGGGCTAGCAGCCGGGGGGGCTTGGGCCTGAGCAAACAGGGCGAGGCCGAAGACTAAGGCCACGGTGACGCGCGCAAACTTGTTGGTCGCAAACATGCTAATCGTTACCTTCCTGATCATTGGATGCTTTGAACTCCTTCGGATTTTTCGGAAACGCCGGAAGCTTCCAGCTCGCCGGGCTCAACGACGCTGATCGCAACCCGAGCCTATCAATCATCGAGCCTATCAATCATTAAGACGTGAAACACAGACCTGAAACATGGACCGGAAACTGGCCCAGAGAGCGCGCTCGCCGAAACCGCAAGCGTGGTGATCAGGGTGTGGACGCTCTGTATTATACGGAGCGCACTGGAACAGCGTCAAACAATCCTTGCCGCTCTAGTTGGTTCGACGCAGCCCGGCGGTCGACGGCGCGCGCCGGCTTCCGCTGCCCATTCCCCCGATTCACACCTCTAATAATGGAACCGGTACCGCACTTGCACATAGATTTGGCGCGGCAGGTTCCAGTGGAATCCGCCAAAGGTCACGCTGTCGTCGTAGATCACGCGGCGGTTGGTTACGTTTAACGCGGTCACCGACGCGGTGAAGCGTTCGCCGAAATCCTTGCCCAAAGAGAGATCGAAGGTGGTGTGGCCGGGGAGATACTCGCCCGGGTAAGGCCAGCCGGGAACGCCTTGTTGTCCGTTATCGAATCCGGAGCCGTAGTAAACGTTGGTGGAGGCATGGGAGCGCCAGGGAAGGTTTACGTCGCCGCCCACGTTGAGCGTGTTGCGCTGGTCATGGTCAAGCGGGCAAAGGTAGGGGAAGGAGCCGTTAGGGTTTGGAGGGCAGACGTCGGTGTTATTCAGCCCTCCCGTGATGACGCCACCGCCCTCGGCAATCTGGTTCGAGTAGGCGAGGTGAATCTGGGCGCGGTGCGCGATGCGGGGCGAGCGCAGCGTAAGTTCCCATCCGCGAATCAAGGCCCTGGTATCGGTGAGGGGAAAGAAGATGTTGGAAGCGCCGATGTTGTTGTGGTCGAGAAAATTGGCGACATCGGTTTTGAAGGTATCGGCGTCGAGGACCCATCCGCGGTAAGGGATGGTGACGCCGAACTGATGTTCTTCGTCGCGCTCACCGTGGAGCGGCAGAAACTGGCACGCATACGTGGGCTCGGTACACAGGGATTCCAGCTCACCGGAAACGCTTTCGATGGGTGGCGCTTGATAGTAGTGTCCGTAGAAGGCGCGGAATGTCCAACGCAGGCGAGGAACGGTGCCGGTGGCGCCGAAGCGTGGGCTGATGGCGGACTCGGAGATGGGCGGCTCGGCTGAATCGGCCGAAAAGTTGCCTTCGGAGAACCACGTGGGGCGCATGCCGGCGGATAGAGTCAGCCAGGGAAAAGGATTGAATTTGTCGTCGATGTAAAAGGTCTCGAGATTGGCGGTCGGCGTCTCGCCGATGGTGAAAGGTGGATTCCCGCTGCCGTCATTGAAGATGGCCCCGAAGACCTGGTTATCGTGCTGGTAGAAGCTGAGGAATCCAACCTGCAGATCGTTCTTCTTGTAGTTGGCGGCGAAGCTGGCTTGGCCCCCGACGTAGGTGGAGGCGCGGTTCTCGGTGGTAGCGATGGGGATGTCATTGGGATTACTTGCGTAGTCTCCGCTGTTGTAGTGGTAGAAGGGAGAAACCGTGGTCAGTAGATGGCTATTGAAGGTGTGAAGCCAGGTGAAGAGGACGCCCGTATCGACCTCGGTTTGGCCATCGCGAAGGCCGTAGCTGGGGTAGAGTTGGTTTTCGATGTCGTTGGGATTTGGATCGTAAGGGATCTGATAATAGTCGCGTCGGACTGAGGTCATCAGTCGGAGCTGATTGGCGGGATCCACATTTAAGATGAACGACCCGAATCCGCCGACGCCGTTGACGGCATCGTGCACAACCTGGGGGACGGGCGGCTGCAAGCCGACATCGCTGCGGTTGGCATTGACGCTAGCGTAATAAGCGAAGCGGTCGGTGTGGCTGCCGAAGCTGAGTTGATCGTCGGTCTGGTAGAAGTTGCCGGCAGTCATGACGAGTTCGCCCTCGTTGTTGCGCTCGAATCCGGTGCGGGGCACGACGTTGAAAACGCCATAGGTGCGGTCGCCGAACTCGGCGCCATAGCTCCCGCGATTGACTTCGACGTATTCCAGGTCCTTGGGATCGAACTGGGGGCCGAGATTTTGCGCGATAGCGGTGTTAATGATCGGAATGCCGTCGAGGAGCCAGGTGATCTGGTGGCCGCCACGCATGTGGAGCATGTCGTGAGTGACGTAAGCGGCGGGGACGTAGTCGGTGATCATGGCCATGCTGTTGGTCTGGTCGGCTCCCGGTGTGCGCTCGATGTCGAGGCGGTTGACGAGCGTGGTCGGTGTGAAGCTGTCGGTGGCAACGACGGCGGGCGCGCCCGAGACGAGGACTTTTTCATTGGCCGAGGCCACTTGCAATTGAAAGTGAACCACTGGCACAGATCCCGAGATGACGGTGACGTCCATTGAAGTTTGCGCGAAGCCCTGACTGGCGACGCTGACAGAGTATTCGCCGAGCGCCACGGCGTTGAATTGGAATTCCCCGTTTGCGCCGGTGGTGACGCTCTTTGCCCAGTCCGACGATTTTGCCTTGAGCATCACCATGGCATTTTCGATAGGACGATGCTGCGGGTCGTGCACGACGCCGCGGACGGCGCCATAGTCGTTAGCGGAGACGGCGGGAGCGATGAATACAGTGATCAAGATCAACACAGCGAACGTCGGCAGCTTGAGGCGAGTCATGTTCTCGATGTCCCCTGGAAATTCTGTGTGGCGCGGACACTCCCGTCCGCGTAACGCCTCGCGTCAGTCCAACACCCCGAGACGAAGCAAGGTTTCGATCGGAAAATCGCTTCGTATCAGGGCATCGCTTTAGCGATGCCGAAAGGTGACTCCTCGCGTCGCCCCTTTAGGGGCGGAGAGGATCGCCAGCGAAGGTTTAGCAGAGCGTTAGCGGCGCGGAGGAGCGCGGGCGGAATCGTCTCCGGAGATGTCGCGTGCGTAAAGGGCCGCGCCTTGTGCAGGGCGCGCGGGTTCGATCAGGAGACTTAAACAGGAAAGCAGATTGGAAGCGAGTTGCGCCCACTCGGACGTGGTAGCGCCGCAGCAGCAATGGTTCTGACAGCAGTTACCGTCATTGGTGGCTTGAAACGAGGCTTCGGACGATTTGACTGGAGATGATTTGACTAGAGATGATTCCGGCCGGGGCGGCTTCGACTGTGCCATCGCGTGATGGCATGGCATCACTGGTTGCGCCGGAGGCCCGGACACCGCCTTGCGCATGCAATGCATGGCTCCCGGCGGCCCGACACAGGCCATCGTCAGCGGCCCGAAGGACGACACGAACATGACCAGCACCAGGAATCTGGCAGTCCAGCGGAAAGCTCCCCACATTTGCGCAACAGCATAGCAGAGGGCAGTTGCCAGTTGCCAGTCGCCAGTCGCCGGTTGCCAGTAAAAGCCATTTACTGAGCACTGGCAACTGGCAACTGGTTCCCTGCTGTACCATTTCTCCGTGCACGAACTGGCGGAGTGGCTGTTGAAGACAATTCGGAAGCAGGGTTCGATTCGGGCCGGGGACCGCGTAGCCGCGGCCGTTTCCGGTGGGGCGGATTCTGTGGCTTTGCTTTGTTTGCTGCTGGAGTTGCGGTCCGAGCTGGGGATCGTGCTGTCGGTTGCGCATGTCAACCACAAGCTGCGCGGAGAGGAGTCGGACGAGGACGAGCGGTTTGTCGCGAGGCTGGCGCGGCAGCACGGGCTCGAACTGGATGTTCGGGCCGCGCCGGTGGACGGCCGTCATATTTCCGAAATCCGTTCCGGAATCGAGGCGGCCGCACGTGAACTCCGCCACGGTTTTTTCCGCCAACTGGCGCGGGAAGGTCGGGCGATGAAAATTGCGACGGCTCACACTCTCGACGATCAGGCGGAGACGGTGCTGCTGCGCATTTTTCGCGGCACCGGCATTCGGGGACTCTCGGGCGTCTATCCGCGGATCGTGTTCGAAGAGCAGGGGCGCGCGTTCGGCGAACTGGTGCGGCCGCTGCTCGGCTTCCGGCGCGCTGCATTGCGGGAATTTCTGCGCGAGCGAGGCCAGAGCTGGCGTGAGGATTCATCCAATCGTGATATTGCCTTCCTGCGCAATCGCGTGCGGCACCGGTTGCTGCCGATGATCGGAGAAGAATTTGGCGAGGCCGCGATCGAACACATGGGTGAGCTGGCGGAAATTGCCCGGGCCGAGGAGGAGCATTGGGAGCACGGACATCCGGAAGTGCGGGTGCAGGACGGGGGCGCTGGTTCTGATGACGAGACGCGGCCAGCCGCGTCTCTACCGTTAAGACCGCTGCTGGCGCTTCCGCTGGCGGCCCAGCGCCGTCTGGTTCGGGGATGGCTGGAAACGAATGCGCCCGATTTGAGTATCTCGTTCCGACTGATCGAGGAGGCGCTTGAGTTGGCGCGCGGACAGGCAGGCAAGCGACTGGAGCTACCGGGCGCGCGGAACCTTCTCCGGCGGAATCTTTCTCTTGGACGGCAGGGACTTTTGCTGGACCTGGAACCTGTCGGTGCTCGCGGCGAAGCGGCGGATTATGAATACGTTTTAGCGTTGCCGGGCGCGGTAGAGGTTCCCGAACTGGGCGCATGCGTGGAAGCGCGAGTGGTGGATGTAGGCAGCGTTCCGGAGGGAAAGCGCGGGCAGTTGCTGGATCTGGGGCGCATGCCGAACGAAGTCCTGATCCGCAACTGGCTGGCCGGAGATCGTTACTGGCCGGCGCATACCGCCGCAGCCAGAAAAGTCAAGGAGTTGCTGAGTGACCGCCATGCGACCGGAGAGGAGAAAAAGCTCTGGCCGGTTGCGATCGCGGAAGGCTGCGGGCTGGTCTGGATGCGGGGATTCGCGGTTCCGGCAGCTTTTCGGTCGCCGCCGGGGGCGTCGCAAGCGATTTGGATTCGCCAGATCGCGGGCATGATGTAACATTCCTTCGTCGGAGTTAAGTTGCGGTTTCAGAGTCACAGCTTACCGTTACAAGCTTAGTTACCACGCCGGAGGCGCCACTTCCGCTATGAATGCTTCGCCGAATGTCAGGTTGCGCCAGGTCATCTCGTCTGACCAGATTCAGAAAAGAGTCCGCGAACTGGGGCGGCAGATTTCCGACGACTATCGCGGCCAGACCATAGTCGCGCTGGGGATTTTGGAGAACAGCTTCCTGTTCATGGCTGATCTGCTGCGAGCGGTCGATGTACCCGTTATCTGCGCCTTTATCAAGCCGAAATACAAGCAGAGCAAGCAGGGCGATGCCCCGCTGTTGGAGATCATTTTCAGCCACGAACTGGCGATTGCAGGCAAGCATGTGCTGCTGGTCGAGGGCTTGGTGCATTCAGGAGTGACCACCGAATTCCTGATGAGCGACCTGCGCGGACGGGGCGCGGCTTCGGTGAAACTGGTCACGCTGCTGGATCGCCAGTCGGCGCGCCGGGTGCAGTTGCAGCCGGACTACTTCGGCTTTCTGGTGGATGACGCCTACCTTTGTGGCTATGGATTGGGGAGTCCGGAGCAGACGGGACGGAACCTGCCATACGTGGCAGCGACGACGTGAAGCGCGCTGCTTGATGTCGTGTGGGACGGGGCGGAGCCTCTCCTGAGCGGAGCCGAAGGACCCGTCCAAGCGGGGCAAAGCCTCGCTGCCACATCGGCCCTTCCACCGCATGACTTCTGTCACTTCCTTCTGGTCCCCCGTTTTCTGTGCAAAAGGTCTAAAATGAGGTGGCTGGCTTTTCCCAGTCGAATTTCCGCCTCCGGCATCTAAGATATGAGCGAAGAGGCGGCGTCTTTGTATTGGGTAGGGATGGCGCTGCACGTAGAGGAGTTTTAGGTGAATTCGACGATCAAAACGGTACTTTTCTGGGCGGTCATCGTGGTCTCGGCCTTCCTGCTTTGGCAGGTCGTGCGCACCGGCAGCAATGCCCAGAAGGAAAAAGAAATCGGCTTTTCTGAATTTCTGTCGGACGTGGACCAGGGCAATGTCCACGACGTGATGTTTATCGGCCAGGAAGTGCGCGGGAAGTTTAAGAACGACTCGCCGTTTCACACGATTGTGCCGGCAAACTATCCCGACATGTATAAAAAGCTGACGGACAAGAATGTTCCCTACAGCTTCAAGGACATCAGCAACGGCACCTGGCCCAGCTGGATTCTGAATCTGGCGCCGCTGGTTCTGCTCGGCGCGCTCTGGTTCTTCATGATCCGCCAGATGCAGACGGGCGGCAACAAGGCGCTGTCGTTCGGCAAGAGCCGGGCGCGCCTGCTCTCCATGCAGCAGAAAAAGATCACGTTCAAAGACGTGGCGGGCGTGGATGAGGCGAAGGAAGAACTTCGCGAAATTATCGAGTTCCTGCGCGAGGCGCAAAAATTCCAGAAACTGGGCGGACGCATTCCGAAGGGCGTGCTGCTGGTTGGACCTCCGGGAACGGGCAAGACCTTGCTGGCGCGCGCGGTTGCGGGCGAAGCGAACGTTCCATTCTTCTCCATCTCCGGCTCGGACTTCGTGGAAATGTTCGTGGGCGTGGGCGCGAGCCGCGTGCGCGACCTGTTCGAGCAGGGCAAGAAAAATGCCCCCTGCATTATTTTCATCGACGAAATTGACGCTGTCGGACGTCATCGCGGCGCCGGGCTCGGCGGTGGACACGATGAGCGCGAGCAGACGTTGAATCAGTTGCTCGTCGAGATGGACGGCTTCGAATCGAACGAAGGCGTAATTCTGATGGCGGCGACGAACCGTCCCGACGTCCTCGATCCGGCACTGCTGCGGCCCGGGCGTTTCGACCGGCGCGTGGTGGTGAATCGTCCCGACGTTCGCGGACGGGAAGAAATTCTGCGCGTGCACACCCGCAAGATTCCTCTCGCGGACGATGTGGATTTGTCCGTACTCGCCCGCGGCACGCCGGGTTTCTCCGGCGCTGACCTGGCCAACATGGTGAATGAAGCGGCGTTGGCGGCGGCCCGGCAGAACCGCAAGGCTGTGCTGATGTACGACTTCGAAGTGGCGAAAGATAAAGTGCTGATGGGCGTGGAACGCAAGTCGCTCCTGCTCTCCGACGAGGAGAAGAAGAACACCGCGTTCCACGAGGCCGGACACGCGCTGGTCGCGGCCATGCTGCCACACTCCGATCCGGTGCACAAGGTCACCATCATTCCGCGTGGCATGGCGCTCGGCTTGACCATGCAGTTGCCGACTGACGATCGCCACAACTACTACAAAAACTATCTCGACACGCAGATTGCCATCCTGATGGGCGGGCGAATTGCGGAAGAGCTTTTCCTGAACCAGATGTCCACCGGCGCGGGCAACGACATTGAGCGGGCCACGGAACTGGCGCGCAAGATGGTTTGCGAGTGGGGCATGAGCGACCTGGGGCCGCTGACCTTCGGCAAGAAAGAGGAGCAGATTTTCCTGGGACGCGAGATCGCGCAACACCGCGACTACAGCGAAGCCACCGCCATCCAGATTGACGAAGAGGTCAGGAAGATGGTGGGCGTTGGCTACGCGACTGCGAAAAGGATCCTCTCCGAGAATCGCGAGACGCTGACCCGAATCGCAAAGGCGCTGATCGAACGCGAAGTGCTGGACGCTTCCGAAATTAAGCTGCTGGTAGAAGGGCAGGATCTGCCGCCGATCAAGCCGCTGCCGGCCAAGACCGACGACGGCGTGCAGCAGGTGATCAAGCCGGAACGCGCCCCTGCCAAAGGCGGCGAGAGGCCAGCGACGGCGTAAGCGGCGTTCCCAGTTCTCAGTTCTCAGAAGGCGGCCGGTTGGCCGCCTTTCTTTTGCATCCGCTTGGCGTGCGATACTATGCGTCGTGAATCTGACTCTCCATTCTAAAGTTGCTCTCATCACCGGCGGATCGCGCGGAATCGGCGCGGCGGCGGTACGGATGTTTGTGGCCGCGGGCGCGAAAGTTGTCTTCAATTATCAAGCGGCAAAGGCGCAGGCCGAGGATCTGGTGCGGGAGTGCGGCGCGGAAAACTGCCGCGCGCTGCAAAGCGATCTTTCGACCACGGAGGCGGCGCGGCAACTGGTCTCCTCTGCGGTCTCCGCGTTCAGGCGTCTCGACATCCTGGTCGCGAATCATGGCATCTGGGCGCCTGAAGACGCACCCGTCGATCGCATGTCCGACGAACAATGGCATCGCACCATCGCCGTGAATCTCGACAGCGTCTTCGCGCTCGTCAAGCATTCCGTCGGACAGATGAAGAAACAGGCCGCACCCTCATCCGGCGCATCATCCGAAACTGCCGCCGGCCACATCGTGCTGGTCAGTTCGACCGCCGGCCAGCGCGGCGAAGCTTTCCACTGCGACTATGCGGCCTCGAAAGGCGCGCTCATAAGCATGGTAAAGGGGCTCTCGACGGAACTGGCGCCCGACCATATCTATGTCAATTGCGTCGCGCCGGGATGGGTGGCTACGGATATGGCGTCGCCGGCGCTGAATGATCCGCCGACACGCGAGAAGGTTTTTCGAACCATACCGCTTGGCCGCGTGGGGACGCCGGAAGAGATCGCGGGGCCGATCCTGTTCCTGTGCACGCCTTACGCTGGATTTATCACGGGTGAGGTTTTCAACGTGAACGGCGGCGCGGTGCTGGTGGGGTAGGGAAGGGTTCGATCCTCCGGTGAGGACCACAGCACGAACAGCTAAAATCGTTGTGGAGGCTTCTAACCCAATAGAATCATGACTCGCTTTCTCGCTATTTTGCTGCTGTGCGCGCTGGCCGGCGCCCAGACCGCTCCACCGCCTGCTTCCCCTGCGCACACCGCCGCTCAGCCTGCCGTCAACATGAACGACTCCGACAACGCCCGCAAGGCGCGTGCGGTTCTCGACCAGACCATCCAGGCAATGGGAGGACAACCCTACCTCACTTACGAAAACCGCAGTGAGGAAGGACGCTACTATCCGCTTTATCACGGACGTACCGAGAGCACCGGGATTCCCTACAGATACTATGTCGAGTATCCCGACCGGGACCGTTTCGAAGTCATCCACACCAAGGACGTTTTTTTCCTGTTTGGGCAGGTGGGCGACATCAAGGTCAAGAATAAGACCGATCTCGTTCTGATTCACAACGGCAACAAAGGATACGAGATTACGTACAAGGGAACGGCGGCGCAGGATAAGACCGAATTGGAGAACTACCTACGCCGTCGTGAGCATTCGATCGAATGGGTGTTCCGCAAGTGGATGCGCGATCCGAACGTGGCCCTGTTCTACGATGGCGCGGCGGTGGTGGATGGCAAGGAGACCGAAGGGGTCACGCTGCTCAACAGCGAGAACGACTCGGTGAGCGTTCACCTGGACCTGAATTCGCACTATCCGGTCAAGATCAGTTACTCGTGGCGCGATCCAAAAGACAAGCAGAAAAATGTGGAAGAAGAGGTCTACGACAGTTACAAACCCGTGCAAGGAATCTGGACCCCGCACTCCATTACCCGTTATTTCAACGGAGAGACTTCGCAACAGCGGTTTATCACCACCGCCAGCTACAACCTCAAGCTGCCGGATTCAATGTTCGAAGCGGCGGTGACCTACGACCCAACTGTACCGCTGAAGAAACGGTGAGACACATTAAGACTGGTTTCATAAATCGGTCTTGGGTTGGGCACGCCTTCAGCTGCACAGTCGAGGGGGAAATACGCTCAATCCAAGGAAAAACACGCCCAAGTTACCCTCCTAGCACCCCCCAAAATCTGCAACCGCCTGAATAAGTTAGCCCCACTTACGGTGCAACCGGCCACGGAGTGTGGCTATTTTGCCACATACGGAAGTCCGCCCATCACTGTAAGCTGATAGAGCACAAAAGACTTATACCGTCCTCCCCTTGACGCACGAGCAAACAATTCGTGCCGCGGTGACCTGTACTGGAGTAGGTCTCCACAGCGGCGCCCCCGTCAGCCTGCGGATTCTGCCCGCGCCCGCCGGAACGGGAATCGTCTTCCACCGCACCGACCTCGACAGCTTCGCCATCGAAGCTAGCGGACGCAACGTAGCCCGCGTTAGTTACGCTACCAGCCTGATGAAGAAGGGCGTGCTCATCTCCACCACCGAGCACCTGCTCTCCGCGTTTACCGGTGTCGGCATCGATAACGCCATCGTCGAGTTGGACAATCTGGAGTTGCCCATTCTGGATGGCAGCGCCCGTCCCTTTGTCGAAATGATTCAAAAGGCCGGCATCCGGCAGCAGCGCAAAGCTCGCACTTATCTCCGCATCGTGCGCGAGATCGAGTTGCGCGAGGGCGATAAATTCATTGCCGTGTATCCGGCGGACGCCTATTCGGTTTCGTATTCGATCAACTTTCCTCATCCCCTCATCGGCAAGCAGACCTTCTGCGTGCGGCTGACCAATGGCAGTTTTCTGAAAGAGGTTGCGCCGGCGCGCACCTTCGGATTCCTGCACGAGGCCGATGCCATGCGGCAGCAGGGATTGATCCGCGGCGCCTCGACCGAGAATGCTATCGTGCTGAACCGCGAAGAAGTTCTGAACCCGCCCTTGCGTTTCCCCGACGAGTTCGTGCGCCACAAGGTTCTGGACCTGATTGGCGACTTGGCTCTGATCGGGAAACAGATACTAGGTTCGGTGGTGGCCGACCGCGCCGGCCACGCTATGCATACCGCGCTGGTGTCACGCATTTTGCGCGACCGGTCTTTCTGGGAAGAAACAGAACTGGAAGATGAAACTGCGGCGTCGGCCTTCGCGTCCGCGGTTGGTATTAGCGTCTAGCCGTTGGCAAAACCATTTTCTGCTGACTGTGGAAGCGACTAACGACTAACCACTAGCAACCCGCCACTGCCTCCCACTTCTCGCGTAGACTAGTCTTACGTACTTGAAGAAGATCAAACATTTTGTCCACGCTTACGGCGACTGGATCAAGCACGTTCTTGCGCCTCTCGGGCCGTGGGGGATGCTTGCGTTTGCGGCCGTGGATGGCTCCTTCCTGGGCATGCCGCTGGATGCGATTTTCGTGGGCTACGTTTACCACGACCGCTCGCGGTTCCTGCTGTATGTGCTGCTGGGCTCAGCCGGCTCGGCGCTCGGCAGCATCGTTCTTTACGTCATCGGGTATACGGGCGGCGAGGTGTTGCTGCGCAAGCGGCTTTCCCCGGAGCGGTTCGAGAAAATTCACGCGTCTTTCGAGCACCATAAGTTCTGGGAGCTGATGTTTCCAGCGATGTTGCCGCCGCCCGCACCGTTCAAAATCGTGGTGCTGGCGGCGGCGGCGTTTGAAATGAACTTCGCGCATTTTCTGCTGGCGATTTTTGCGGGCCGCTTCGTGCGCTTTATGATCGAGGCGCTGCTCACGCTCTGGGTTGGTCCGCAGATTGTGACGCTGGCGGGGAACCTTTTCGCGCACCACTTCGTCGGGATTCTGCTGGGAGCTGGAGTGCTGCTGGTGGCGTGGCTCGTCTGGCGGCGGGCGAAGCGAGGCCGAGCTTCGCTCGGCTTGGACGGGGCAAAGCCCCGTCCCTACACGAGCTAGGCGGCTGCGGTTCCGTGTGGCTTGTAGGAGCGGTCGACCACGGCAGCGACCGCGGGTACGCCGAACATGACCGCGGTGAAGAGCAGGTCGCCGGCGACTCCGCGGCGGAAGAACGGCAGGCCGGCGGCGTAGCAAGTGATCAGGCCAGCCAGGGTCTTCGGATACATGGCCCAGCCTGCCCAGACGGCGAAATTACTGACCACGAAGAAAGAGACGGAACTGGCTAGCGCCGCTCCGCCGACCCGCAGCCAGTTAGCGTTTTCGCGCAGCCGGGTTCCGAGCAGGAGAATCGCCGCATACCACGCCCAGGTCACGAAATGGTCCCAAGTAAGGGGATACGAGTAGACGATCTTGGTGAGGATGACGTCAGTAGCAGCCAGCAGCGCCAAGGGCGCCCATAGCTGGCGTCGCGGACCGCGCGCGCCAAAGAAGAGCAGCGCCGCCGCTATCGGAGTAAAGGCCAGGGGATGGGGCATAAAGCGAACCGCGACCGCAAAAAGAACAAACACATAAGCCAGCATAGTCACCTCGTCGGGAGCCAGATAAGATTGTTGCGCGAGCGGATGCCGTCGGTCAAGGGAAGGGCGAGATTATTAGGTGGTGGCTCGGTTTCCGGTGCGCGTTATACGATCGTTGTACGATCATCGTACGATCCGTTGTTCGATCGAGGGGATTGCCTCCGAACATGAAGGGCAAAGTCGTCGTCATCACGGGCGCGACCTCGGGTATCGGCCAAGTGGCGGCGGAGAACCTCGCCAGCATGGGCGCGCGCATTGTTCAGATAGCGCGCGATCGCGGCCGCGCCCAGGAGGCTCTGAAGCGGCTCTCTGAGCGCGCTCCCGAGGTCGCGCACGGCATCTTCTTTGCGGATCTCTCGCGCCTCAGCGACATGAAACGGGTCGCATCGGAGATCGCCCAGGCCGAACCGCGCATCGATGTCCTGATCAACAATGCCGGCGCCATGTTCAGTTCTCGGCAACTTACCGAAGAAGGCCTGGAACGTACGTTCGCTTTAAATCACATGTCCTACTTCGTCCTGACGCATGGCTTGCGGGATCGTTTAGTGGCCTCAGCGCCCGCCCGGGTGGTGAATACGTCGTCGGATGCTCACCAGGTGGGCGCGCTCGACTTGAACGACTTGCAGTCGGCCGAGGTATTTCGCAGCCGCAACTTCTTGCAATGGCTGCGCTACGGAGGGCCTGGTTTCAAGGTTTATGGCCGCTCCAAGCTGTGCAATATTCTTTTCACGCGCGAACTCGCGCGGCGGCTCGCGGGCACCGGCGTGACCGCCAACTGCCTGCATCCTGGTTTTGTCGCCACCCGTTTCGGCGATCAGAGTGGCGGCCTGATTTCCTCTGTCATCGGAATCGCCAAGCGCTTTGCGCTTTCTCCGCAACAGGGCGCGGAAACGTTGACCTACCTGGCATCGTCACCCGAAGTGGCCAGCGTGACGGGCGTATATTTCCACAAGTGCCGGCCCATAGCACCCAGCCCGGAAGCGCAAGACGACGCGACGGCTCGACGTCTTTGGGAAGAAAGCACCCGGCTGGCGGGCTTGAAGAACTAGGCGCGATCGTCTTCATCTATCTTTGCCGGATGGCCGTCCCCCTGCACTCATCCCGAAATGTTCCTCCACGACATGCAAATCGCGAGTCAGGAACACCGTTGCGCCGAGGGTGGCGCGCATGTTGCGTCCGGGATAGTCATAGCGAAGATCGCGGAAGCGGACGACATAAGCAGCGCGGCCGTTGCCGATCGGATCGTTCGCAGCAATGGCGGCGCCGTTCTCAAGCTCCTCGGTCTCGGTTATGGGGTATTGGGCCCAACTCAGGTACACGCGTCCAAGATAGGTCTCCTTTGCCGCGAGAGTGACCGGCGTTTCTTCGGGCTTGTAGCGAATCTGCATCTCGGCTTGAGGATCGACCTCGGGCGTGAGCGAATCGACGTCCATGCTGGCGAAGAAAGCGGGTGTTTCTACCACGCCATGCCAGCGAAAGGGATTGACCCAGTACGGATACGCGGAAACTCGAATCGCATCAGCGCCCTGGTAGGTGCGCGACTGGAGCGCGGCCACGGCGCGGCGGTGTTCATAGTCGCGAAGTCCCCAATAGGCGACAACGGCGAGCAGCGCGACGGTCGCGGCCAGTCTTCCGGTCGGCCTGGCGTCTTTGCTGCGAGCCCCGATCTCTTCGTTGATGAGCGAAAACAATGCGGGAAGAATCAGTCCGAGCGTAAGCACGAGCAGGATGACGGGATCGACGATGAAGACCATGTCCCAGGAAATCCAGTGTTCGGAAAACGGCCAGAAGGCACGCACTCCGTAATTGTTGGTGTAGTCGAGGAGAATGTGGCTGAGGCCGGCGAGGCAGGCATAGGCGAAGAGCAATCCCCAGCGCGGCGGAAGGTTGGGATTGCGGGTTTTGCGGCCGCGCAGGCGCCAGAGGAGATAGATGAATCCAACGACCACGGCGGCCACCAGCGGCACGCCCAAAAAAGAATGAGTGAAGCCGCGGTGATGGTTCAAGCCAAAGGCAGAGCCACCGAAACGGCTGAGGACGTCGAGGTCGGGTGCTTCGGCGGCCAGGGTCAAAGTGGCGGTGGCCAGCGCGGTCTTGCGGTTGAGTCCGGCGCGGCCCATGGTGGCGCCAAATAAGAAATGGGTGACGGGTTCCAAAGACTCTCCTGATCAAGAGTGTAGTGGAACTAATGTAGTGCACAGCCGAGACGGGACAAGTCCAGTCTCTACGACACGATCATGGCACCACCAGGGACAGCGCGTCGGGAACCATCGTCATGCGGGCGGGCAAGCGACCGAGCAGTTCGCCGTCGGCTTCGACATAGACGCGATCTTCATGGTGAACATCATGGTGAACATGATGATGAACGTCGCCGCTGCCATCGTCATGAGCGCCGCTCCCGCTTTTCTGCGGCAACCGGCAGACGACCTCAGAGCAGCGGACCAGATCGATGCCGTCGATATCACAACGGTGTCCAAGCAGCGCTCCGGCCACATACTGCAGATAGGCATTGCGGCTGGCGGTGCGGCACATGACGGCGCGTAGCTCGCTGCTGTCGAGCGAAGCTCCGGGAACCAGTTCGCGCAGGACGTTACCGAAAAAGCGGATTCTTACCGCCAGAAGTTCAGTCAGCAAGGCGCGCTGCCGCTGGCCGCTTCCGTTGGCATACTCGACCTCGAACCGGCGCATGTTATACGTCGCCCACAACTGCCAGGCTTTCAGGTAGTAGGCGGTCATGCCCGAGCGGTTCTTGAGTTCCGCCGTCAGTTTGTAGAACAGGTGCGCATCCACGCCGATTCCGGCGGCGACGGTGAAGTAGCGCGCGGCCGGTTGGCCGTTGAAATCCTCGTACTCGATTCGCCCGAGAGGAATGCGGCGGAGCTTGCTCTTGCCGGCGACCGCGGCTTGAGCCGCGGCGCTCGGGCGGAGCGGAACTCCGAGGTCGTGGGCGAGAGCATTGGCGGTGCCGAACGGGAGAATGGCGAGTGCGACGGGCGTGCCCGCCAATCCCTGAATCACATCGTGGATCGTGCCATCGCCCCCGCAGGCAAAGACGGTGTCACTGCCGTCCGCCACCGCACAGCGGGCGTTGTCGCTCGCTTCCTGGCTGGAGCGGCAAACCGTAAGCTCAGTTCGAACCCCGGCTGACTGGATGATGCCAATGGCATGGTTCAGTTCTCCGTCGCGTTTTTTTCCGCGACGGCCGGAATTGGGATTGAACAGAATGGTGGCTTTATCCATGCGTCGGCTAGATCTGCTTCGAGTTTAACGCATGGGTTGGGGATCGGAAGCCGCCCCAAACGTGCGATGATGTGTCCAGTTTCAAAAGGAGCATTTCCCCATGGCTAACGGATCACCCCAGAATTTTTCCAATCACACGCGTCTTGATCCGCCCTTCCACTTTTTCATCTTGCCCGTATTTGTCATCACACTGATCGTGACTATCGTCCATCTGGTTCGACGGCCAGGGCTGCATTCGGCATGGCTGGTGGTCGTCATGATCGCGGCTATCGTTGCCATCTTCAAGATCCGGCTTTATGCTCTCAAGGTACAAGACCGGGTCATCCGGTTGGAAGAAAGACTGCGCCTCGCGTCCTTGCTCGACGCCGCCCTTCGTCCCCGCATCGCAGAATTTACGGAATCGCAACTCGTCGCCCTGCGCTTCGCTTCCGACGCGGAACTCCCCGCGCTCGCCGCCCGAGTCCTGAACGAGAAGCTCGCTGCTCCCGAAATCAAGAAAGCCATTCGGCAGTGGCGTCCCGACTATTGGAGAGTATGAACACCATGGCCAGCCGCTGACGGCGCGCACTGGTAGTGTCGCAGTTTCATTGGCGAAATCCGCCGCAGTCCTGTAAAATCAAGCCTTCGGCAACAGGCCTGGAAGGATTTCAGAGTTTATGGCACGAGTTTGTGATATCTGCGGCAAGGGGCCGCAGTTCGGAAATAGCATCAGCCACGCCCACAATGTAAGTAAACGGCGCTGGAACGTCAATCTGCGCCCGGTTCACGCCAAAGTGGGAGCCGCGACCAAGCACATCCGCGTCTGCACGTCTTGTCTGCGCAGCGGCAAAGTCGTTAAGGCGTAGCAATTTTAGAGGCCCGCGGATTCTAGTCCTGCGGGCTTTTGTGCATCCTGCCAGCTCTCGCGGACAAGAGTGTCCGCGCCACACGAGCTATTTCACATCGATCAGTTGCACGTCGAAGATGAGGGTCGAGTTGGCCGGGATAACCCCCGGATAGCCCTTGGCTCCGTAGGCCAGGTCCGGCGGGATGCGCAACTGGCGCTTGCCACCGACTTTCATGCCGGCCACACCTTCGTCCCAGCCCTTGATGACCTGGCCGCCGCCCAGCTTGAAACCAAACGGACGGCCGGTCCCGACCGAGCTGTCGAACTTCTTGCCGTTGGTGAGCCAGCCCGTGTAATCGACTTTGACTTGCTGTCCGGTTTGCGCAACCGCGCCGGTGCCAACTGTGATGTCCCAGTATTCGAGACCGCTGGCGGTTTTGATGGGTGCTCCGGTGACCTTGGTCGGCCCGCTGGTGCTGGTGGCGGCCGTCCGGGCGACGATCAGGCCGGCCAGTGCGAATAGTGTGATGGCGATAACAACAGTTTTCATTAATTCCCCTTTTCTTATTCTGAAGGCTTTTGGCTATTAGCTCTTGGCCCTTCGCTAACAGCCAAAAGCTAAGAGCCAACGTTTGTGTCTGCAAAGTTCTTCTACAATCCTGTCTCTTCACGTCAGGTCTTTTCAAGCCAGCGCGATTACGTCAATTTCAACCAGAACGTCTTTCGGAAGCCGCGCCACTTCGACGGTGGAGCGCGCCGGCGGCGCCTGCTTGAAGTAGCGGCCGTAGACTTCGTTCATGGCGGCAAAATCTCCCATGTTCTTGAGGAAGACGGTGCAGCGCAGAACTTTCTCCATGCTGCTGCCCGAGGCCTGCAAAATGGCGGCCAGGTTCCTGAGCACGCGGTCGGTCTGCGCACTCACATCGCCCGCGACGATCTGCGAGGTGGCAGGGTCGATCGGGATTTGTCCGGCAGTGAAGATCAGCCCCTCGGCTCGAATGGCCTGCGAGTACGGCCCAATGGCTTGCGGAGCCTGATCGGTGGCGATTACTTCGCGCATGATTCCTCCTGAGTAAGGAATGATAACGAAGAGTGATTAACGCAGATTGCAGCGGTGGAAGTCAAACCCGATCTCACGAGACTCGGTCAGAACAGCGAGCTCTGCCGCCGGTTAGGAGTGATCCCGAAATGCTCATAAGCGAGTTGGGTCGCGACCCGGCCCCGCGGCGTGCGGTTCAGAAAGCCGATCTGGATCAGAAACGGCTCGTAGATCTCTTCGATGGCGTCGGGCTCCTCGGCGAGCGCCGCGCCCAGCGTATTCAAACCCACCGGGCCGCCCTGGTACTTCTCGATGATGGTGAGCAGCAGTTTGCGGTCGACTTCGTCAAAGCCGTAGCGGTCCACTTCGAGCATGCTGAGCGCGGATTGGGCAACAGGCAGATCGATGGAGCCGGCCGCCCTCACCTGGGCATAGTCGCGCACGCGCCGCAGCAGCCGGTTGGCGATACGCGGTGTTCCCCGAGAGCGGCTGGCGATTTCGGTGGCTCCGGGACGGTCGATTTTCACACCCAAGATTTCGGCGGAACGCTCGACGATGACGCGCAGGTCATCATGAGTGTAGAACTCAAGCCGCAGCAGCAGCCCGAAACGCGAGCGCAGAGGAGCCGAGAGCAGTCCGGCGCGTGTCGTGGCGCCGATGAAGGTGAAGGGCTTTACGTCCATAGTGTGAGTGCGCGCCGAAGGGCCCTGGCCGATCATGATGTCGAGCTTGTAGTCTTCGAGCGCGGAGTAGAGGATCTCTTCGAGCGCAGGCTGCAGACGATGCACTTCATCAATGAAAAGCACCTGCCGGTCGCGCAGATTGGTGAGGATCGCGGTCAGGTCGCCCTTGATCTGTAACGTGGGCCCGGAGGTCTGCTGAAAAGCAGCGCCAAGTTCGTTGGCGATGATGTTGGCTAGCGTAGTTTTGCCCAGCCCGGGTGGCCCGTAAAGCAGCACGTGATCGAGCGCTTCACCGCGAGACTTCGCCGCCTGGATGGCGACGTCGAGATTCTCTTTTACCTTCGCTTGGCCAATAAATTCCTGCAAACGCTGCGGCCGAAGCTTGAGCTCAAAAGAGGAATCGTCCTCGACGGGGGCGGCGGAGACTAGGCGGTCCTTCAAGTTGGGATTATCTTTGGCGGCGGACACTGAAGGCGATGGTAGCAGTTCTGAGTTCTAGGTTGCTAGTTGGCAGCCCCGTAAGGGCGAACCAGCTTAGCCCAGCGCTTCAGCGTTGGGAAAAGCGGGAAGAATAAGCCAAGTCCCGGAGGACGGCCCAGTTCTCACTGCCCAATCACGCCCAGTCGCACGCCCTTCAGCCTCCCCGCGTCAAACCACGCCACCTTCTGGCCAAACCAGGTCTTAGCGCCGGAGAGCTTGTACTTCTTGGCTGCCGCTGCGAAGTCGCGCGTGCCGAGCAGGTAGGCAACCGGGCTCTCGCCATACTTGGCAAGCCGGTCCGAGAGCCAGCCTCCGCCGGAAGGAGCGGC
This sequence comes from uncultured Acidobacteriaceae bacterium, assembly GCA_963779995.1. Lineage (GTDB taxonomy): Bacteria > Acidobacteriota > Terriglobia > Terriglobales > Acidobacteriaceae > Acidiflorens. The sequence continues at coordinate 397,453 of CAVZZY010000018.1, forward strand.
CAGAATCACCGGCTCTCCAGGAAAGTACGCGAGCTTGCCGAAGTCTCTCTGCGTCTCGGTGAGCGGCTCAGCCCAGCCATAAGCTTTGCGGAACAACGCAATCGAAGCATCGAGATTGTTGACGCCGAGCACAACGTTTTCGACTCCATAAACCGGCGCCCCTTTTACGCTGTCCGAAGTCTGGACGCGCCAGGCGCGCGGCGTCTGGTCTTCGATGATGAAAGGCAGCGTGGAGCCCGGAGTTCCGGAGCCAGGGTCAGCGGTCGTCCACTCGACCGACATGCCGTCAGGGCGCTTGCGGCTGCCGCGTGCGGGAGAGGTAACGGGAATTCCGGCCTTCTTCAGCCGATCGACTTCCTGCAGCAAAACGTTCGTCCCCACCGCCCAGGCGCAGGTGACCGCATCCTCGGACATGAACTTCGCCCAGTCCGATCCCGCAGTCGCGCCCGGCTTTATCGGTGCAATCAGTTCAAGGTAAGACGCGTCATCGAACCCAAGGATGGCCATCTGGGTAATGCCGTTGCCGTGCGGACCGCCGATGTCCGGAGTCAGCCCCACATCCGTAAAGGCCTGTCGCAGCGTGTCAAGATTCGATCCGCAGATCGACACATGGTCGATCTCCAGGGTTGTGGTCTTGCTTTCCGGAGTCATTGCAGGTTGGGTCATCGCGTTCCGGGAGATAAGTAAGAGAACGAGCGTAGCGAAGGACAAGCGGCAGCTGATTGGGGAACTCCGCTTGGACATCCGTGCCTCCTTAGAAGTTAGAAAGAAGAAAGACGAATGGTACGCTACAAACGGCTTGTGGTGAATCTGTTTTTTCGCCCTCGGGCCGCGCCTCTGTAGACAGGCGAGAACGCCCGTTCTTCACCGAATCTGCGGAGTTTCGCTCCACCGGACAGCCGAGGCGGCTGTCTCCTCTTGGTGGGCTGCCGTCCCTACGTGATTATTCTTCTTCTTCCTTCACCTCGCCCCGTTCCGCCTTAGCCCGCTCGATAATTTTGTCCTGCAGTTGTTGCGGGACCGTATCGTAGTGGTGCATCTCCATCGAGAAGCTGCCGCGGCCCTGCGTCATGGAAGTGAGATCGGCGCCGTAGGTAAGCATCTCGGCCATGGGCACCTCGGCCTTCACGATCGTGTTGCCGCCTTTGTTATCCATGCCCTGGATGCGTCCGCGCCGGCTGTTCAGGTCGCCCATGATGGTGCCGGCGAATTCGTCGGGCACAGTGATCTCGACCGTCATGATCGGCTCCAGCAGCGTCGGCTTGGCAACTTCCATAGCCTTACGGAAGGCGATGCGGCCCGCCATCTGAAACGAGAGATCGTTCGAATCGACGTCGTGGTAAGAGCCGTCGTAGAGAATCACGCGAAAGTTCACCACCGGATAGCCCGCCAGGTAGCCGCGGGCAGCGGCGTCCTTGATTCCCTTTTCGACAGCGGGAATGAAGTTGCGCGGAATCGCGCCGCCAAAAATATCGTTGACGAACTCGAATTCGGCCCCGCGCGGCAGCGGCTCCATCTTGATTTTGCAGTCGCCGAACTGGCCGTGGCCACCGGTCTGTTTCTTGTGGCGTCCCTGCACGTCGGCCTTGCCGCGAATGGTTTCGCGATACGGCACCTTGGGCGCCTTCAGCACCACTTCGGCGTGGTAACGCTTCTTCATTTTCGAGACCACGACTTCGATGTGCTGCTGTCCGGTGCCTGCGATCAGGAACTCCTTGGTCTGCGGATCGCGGAAGAAGCGCAGCATGGCGTCTTCTTCCATCAGCTTGTGGAGGCCGACGCCGAGCTTGTCTTCGTCGGCGCGGCTCTTCGGCTCGATGGCGAAGGTGATCGCCGGCTCGGGCAACTGAACGGCGGGATAGCGGATCGGCGACGACTTATCGCCCAGCGTGTCGCCGGTGAGAGTTTCTCTCAGCTTCGCGACCGCTCCGATATCGCCGGCATGCAGCTCCGGGATCGGAATCGCTTGCTTGCCCTGGATGAGGGAAATGTGGGCAAACTTCTCTTGCGTATTGCGATTGTAGTTCTGCAGCGAGGCGTCGTTCTTCAGCACGCCGGAGAAAACCTTGAAGTAGGAAATGCGCCCGGCGAATGCGTCTGACATGGTCTTGAAAACGTAGACGGAAGCGGGTTCGTTGTCGGTGCCTTTGCGTACGGCCGGCTCGCTGCTGCCCTCGGCCGTCCAGCCGGTGAGGGCGTGATGTTCGCTGGCGGCGGGCGTGTAGTCGACGATGAAATCCATCAGCTCGTCGACGCCGATGTTGCCCAGGCCGGAGGTGAAGAGCACGGGAAAAAGCTTGTCTTCGCGAATCGCTTCGTGCAGCGCCGGTACCAGATGTTCCTCGGGGATCGTGCCGGTTTCGAAGAACTCTTCCATCAACTCGTCTTTGCCCTCGGCGACGAGTTCCACCAATTTTTCGTGAGCTTCTTTGGCGACGTCGGCCATGTTCGCCGGGATCGGCCCTTCCTTGCCCTTGCCGTTTCCACCCATCTCGTAGGTGTAGGCCTTCATGCGCACCAGATCGACAACTGCCGCTGAGACTCTTCTCGCTGCCGATGGGGAGCTGCAGCGGCGTGACGGCGCGGCCGAAGGCGGTGGTGAGCGATTCGAGCACGCGGTTGGCGTCGGCGCGCTCGCGATCCATGCGGTTGACGACGATCATGCGCGGCAGCTCGATGTCATTGCAGTATTGCCAGACACGCTGCGTCACGACCTCGACCCCGGAGACGCCGTCCACCACGACCAGCGCGGCGTCCACCACGGGCAGCACCATCTTGGCCTCGTGGACGAACATGTTGAAGCCGGGAGTGTCGAGCAGATTGATCTTCACCTTCGCCTCCGGCTTGCCCCACTCGACAAAAGCGAGGCCGGTCGAAATCGACATCTTGCGCGCGATTTCTTCTTCGTCGTAGTCGGTGGGGGCGGAGCCGTCGTCCACGCGTCCGAGGCGCGGCGTGGCGCCGGCGGTGTAGAGCATGGCGGACACCAGCGTAGTTTTTCCGGCATGCCCGTGTCCGATAAGGGCAAGGTTGCGGAGATTGGCTCCTTCGTAGACTTTCACGGGTTGTCTCCTTCCGCAGGCTTACGGGAAGGGTAATAAGGCCCGGGGATGAGGATGAGTACAGGTTACAGGCCAGCCCAACAACACCTGCGAAACTTCTGATGCTAACACAGGGGGTTTGGCGGAGGAAGGGCTCGCGCACTACTGACTACAAGGTCGCCCGCTTCTCCGCAATCAGCTTCTTGATCTTCTCCACGAACTCACCCGTCGCCATGTCTTCGGTCTTCTCTTTGCCGCGGGTGCGGACGTTGACCTTATTCGCTTCGGATTCTTTATCGCCTACCACCAGCAGGAACGGTACTTTCTGCATGGCGTGTTCGCGGATTTTCGCGTTCATTTTTTCGTTGCGGGAATCGACTTCCACGCGCACGCCTGCCGCCCGCAGTTGCGACGCCACTTTTTCCGCATACTCCGAATGGCGCTCAGCGATTGGGATCATCGCCACCTGCACGGGCGACAGCCACACCGGAAACGCTCCCGCGTAGTGCTCGATCAGCACGCCGAAGAAGCGCTCGACCGATCCGTAAAGTGCGCGGTGCACCATCAGCGGCTGCTTGCGGCTGCCGTCTTCGGCAACGTATTCGAGCTGGAAGCGCTGCGGCAGGTTGAAGTCGAACTGCACGGTCGAGAGCTGCCACAGGCGTCCGATGGCGTCGACCAGCTTGATGTCGATCTTCGGACCGTAGAACGCCGCTTCGCCGGGCATGGTCTTGTATTCGATATTCAGCTTTTTCAGCGCACTTTCGAGGGAGTGGGTAGCCAGGTTCCACTGGTCTGCCGTGCCCAGGAAGCTTTTCTTATCCTCCGGATCCCAGGTGGAAAGCTCGGTCTCAAATTTGTCGAAACCGAAGTCTTTCAGCACTTCAAGCGCGAACTCCAGGCAGCCGACGATCTCCGCTTCGATCTGCTCGGGAGTGCAGAAGATGTGCGCGTCGTCCTGGGTGAAGCCGCGGACGCGCAGCAGGCCATGCATCACGCCTGAACGCTCGTAGCGATAGACCGTGCCGAGTTCGCCGAGCCGCACCGGCAGATCGCGATACGACTTCAGCGAATCTTTGTAGATCAGGATGTGGCCCGGGCAGTTCATGGGCTTGAGGCGATATTCGGCGTCGTCGAGCTCCATGGCGTCGAACATGTTCTGCGAGTAGTAGCCCTCGTGGCCCGAGGTATAAAACAACTGGCGACGCGATACGTGCGGCGTGCAGACGAGCGAATAGCCGCGGCGCAGGTACTCTTCGCGCATCCAGTCTTCCATCTCTTTGCGGATGATGCCGCCCTTCGGATGCCAGAAGATCAGGCCCGGTCCGGCGAGTTCCTGGATCGAAAACAGATCGAGCTGTTTGCCGAGCACGCGATGATCGCGCTTCTTCGCTTCTTCGATGCCGTCCAGGTAGGCGTCGAGATCCTTCTTCGAGAAAAACGACGTGCCGTAGATGCGTTGCAGTTGCTGATTTTTCTCGTCTCCCAGCCAGTACGCGCCCGCGATGCTGAGCAGCTTGAAAGCTTTGATCTTCCCCGTCGAAGGCAGGTGCGGGCCGCGGCAGAAATCCTGGAAGCTACCGGTCTTGTAAACCGAGATTTTTTCATCGGGCTTGGTGAACTGCTCGATGAAATGGCACTTCATGAAGTCGCCTTCGCCCTTGAACTTTTCGAGACCTTCCTTGCGCGGCAGAAATTCGCGCGCGTAGGGCAGATTCTGCTGGACGAGTTCCTGCATCTTCTTTTCGATCTTCTCCAGATCTTCGGGGGTGAACGGGGTCGGGCGATGGAAATCGTAGAAAAATCCATTCTCCGTCGCGGGACCGTGGCCGAGTTTGGTCTCGGGAAAGAGTTCCAGCACAGCCGCGGCGAGCAAGTGCGCGGAGGAATGTCGATAGACTTCAAGCGCCTCAGGATCCTTCTCGGTGATGATGCGCAGATCGGTGTCCGTGTCGAGCGGCCGGGTGAGGTCAATCAGATCGCCGTTAGACTTGGCGGCAAGAGCGGCGTCGGCAAGACGAGGACTGATGGACTTGGCAACGTCGAGTGCAGTGGTGCCCTTCGCGACTTCCGTGATGCTGCCGTCGGGGAACTTAACATGAATGCTGTCAGACATGAATAGACCTTGTACTCTGCTAAATCTCCTAAGTTTATCATTTGCTCGCGTTGGGGCAGGTGCCCTCACCTGCCCAGCGCGGCGAGGCCCCGCAGCTCGTCAGAGGCCCGCGTCTGTCCCGGCGAGCAAAGCTCGCCAAGGTTTTCGGTATCCCTACGTGGTTCTGGGCGCGGAATGCAGAGCTTCGATTGCGGACTTCACCCTGGCCGACACCTCGTCCGTATCGCGCACGGTCAACCCGGCTGTGGGAATTATCTCGCCAACCCGCATCTCCAGCGGCTGGCACTTGATGTGGTAGGTATTCATCGGCAGCAGATCGAACGTGTCGATGAGCGCGATCGGCACGATTGCGGCCTGCGCTTTGATCGCCAGAAAGAATGCGCCCGGCAGAAAGGGTTGAATCTTCCCATCTCGCGTACGGCCGCCCTCCGGAAAGATGACCAGGGGCATGCCACTGCGCAGGCTCCTCAACGCAGACTTGATAGCGCCGATCGAAGCCGCCGGGTTCTGCTGGTTGATGCACACTTGCCCCGAGCGCTGCAGATGCCAGCCGATGAACGGATACCCCAGCAATTCACTCTTGAAAATAATGCGGAATTGAAACGGCAAATGGACGTAGAGGATCGGAATGTCGAGCGCCGATGCGTGCGTGACCGCATACACGCGGGGCTTTGAATTATCGATCTTATCCATGTCCATGCCGATGACTTTTACCGGCGACAGGATGGTTTTCATGATGAGCCACGACCAGAAGCGGGCAAGATTGTGCTGCATGCGCCCGTCGCGCTCGAACAGTGAGCAGATCAGAGAAAGCGTGCCCAGAATCAGGGTGTAGGCCCAAATCAGCGGAGAAAGAATGAAATATGAGCGCAGGCGGCTGAGCCAGCCGTGGCGCTTGACGGGATGAGCTTCCGCCTGCTCCTCCGACCACGTAGGGACAGTCGCCCCCGGCTGTCCAGCCGAGCGCAGCTCGGCCAGCTCTTTTTCCGGCTCTGCGGTTGTGGCGATCTTGTTCAAGGTTTCAAAGTTTCAGAGTAGCAAGGTTTCAATTCACCATAGATACTTGAGACTCTACACTCGTACTTAGATGCGGACGCGCAGCGTCCGCATCGCCTCTCCCACAATGTATATCGAACCGGTAACTACGACCAAGCCGCCCGATCCAGCAACCTCGCGCACCCGGCTCAGGGCCGACGCTACATCCTCGGCCTCTTCAATATCCATGCCCGCTGCCACACGCGCCGCTGCCTGGCGAATCTCAGCCGGGCTCGCCGAGCGTGGGTTGTTGGCGTGGGTCAAGATCACTCGCCCGGCGATCGGAAACAAAATCTCGGTAATTTCCCGCACCGCTTTGTCCCGCATCACGCCAAACACCATCGTGATCTCGCGGCCGTTTCCCGGGTCTGCATATGCAGCCGAAATCGTCGACCGCAACGCCCACGCCCCGGCCGGATTGTGCGCGACATCGAGCACATACTCTGGATTGCCTCCCGAGGGTGACACCACTTGGAAGCGCCCCGGCCATTGCGTTTCGCGGATGCCTCGTGCAATCGTCTCCGGCGTGATCTGAACCATCCCTTGGTTGTGCAGTTCCTCTGCCGCCGCGATCGCCAGCGCAACGTTGCGCAACTGGTGACGTCCCACCAGCGGCGATTCGACCAGAATAGTCTCACCGCGGACTTCCAGTGGATACCGTTGCCCGCGGCGGCCGGATTCGGGCCATTGACCACTCAGGTACTCACCGCTTCCCGGCGACAAGGGCGGCACATACGGTACGGCATTCACCGCGCGCGCCCCCACATCCAAAATTGTGTTCCCGATCACGTCGTTGGCTTCCGGCAATTGCGGCAGCGTAACCACAACTCCGCCTGGCCGGATGATTCCGGCTTTTTCACGCGCGATCTCAGCTACCGTTTCGCCCAGATACTTCTGATGATCGAGCGCGATGTCGGTGATGATGCTGAGGCGCGGCTCGACCACATTGGTCGCATCCAGACGCCCGCCCATGCCGACTTCAAGCACAACCATGTCGGGACGGCAGCGGGCGAAATACTCCAAGCCCATCGCGGTCAGCATCTCAAAAAAGCTGGGATGCCACGGCAGATCACCTTCCCCAACCAGTCGCTCGGCGGTGCGGTCGACCACGTCATGCAGCAGCGCGAAATCGTCGTCGTCGATCGCCTTGCCATCGAGGCGAATCCGCTCATTGATGCGAACCAGATGCGGTGACGTATAGAGTCCTGTCTTCAGCCCGGAAGCCTGCAGGATGGACGCCAGAGTGGCGGCCGTCGAACCCTTGCCGTTGGTGCCGGCGATCAACACCGTTGGAAAGCGATTTTCCGGATGCCCCAGTGCCGCCAGCAACACGCGTATGTGCGCCAGGTCGAACTTGTGCGATGGCGTCTGCGCCAACTCGTGGCCCAACGCGTACATCTGCGCCAGTGCGGTTTCGTAGGACAAGGGCAGCCCTCGGCTGTCAGCTCTCAGCTCTCAGTTACTAGTCTCAATCTTTGCTTCCAGGCTATCCAGAAAACCACACCCAAGGGTCAAGGTTTGCACTGAGCGGGGAATAGCGCAACTTGACAGGCATCCATATTTTATCGGTAAGCGGGGGCCTTCGTTGGCCCCGGCGCGTGAGAACTGAGAGCTGACAGCTGACAGCTGCCCTACGCCGCCTGCACCATGAAATCCAGCGCCCGCGCGATGTAGCCCTTCAAATCCTTGCGCACGACCACGGCATCGAGCATTCCGTGTTCCAGCAAAAACTCGGAACTCTGAAACCCCGGCGGCAGCTTCTGCCGAATCGTCTGCTCAATCACTCGCGGCCCGGCGAAGCCAATCAGCGCATGGGGTTCGGCGATGTTGAGATCGCCCAACATGGCAAACGATGCGGTCACTCCGCCCGTGGTGGGATCGGTTAAAACCGAAATATACGGAACCCGCGCCGCGTCCAAACGCGCCAGCGCGGCCGAGATTTTCGCCATCTGCATCAGGCTGATCACGCCTTCCATCATGCGTGCGCCGCCCGATGCCGAAACCACTATAATCGGCCGCCGCGTTTCAATCGCCTTCTCAATTGCCCGCGTAATGGCTTCGCCCACCACCGCTCCCATGCTCCCGCCAATGAACGAATATTCCATCGCGCTGACGATCACCGTCCGGCCGTTCAGTTTGCCCAGCGCATTGATAACGGCGTCTTTCAGCCCCGAGTCAGCCTTCGCCTGCTTCAGACGCGAGGAGTACGCCTTCAGGTCCACAAACTTCAGCGGGTCGGTGGAGACCAGATTGCTGTCGAAAATTTCGTATCGATTGTCGTCAAGAAGTTGCGCCAGGCGGGTGCGGGCGTCGATGCGAAAGTGTTTGCCGCACTTCGGGCAGACGTTTAGATTCTCTTCCAGATCCTTCTTCCAGATAATCTGGCGGCAGTTGTCACACTTAACCCAGAGCCCCTCGGTGCGCACTCTTTTCTCGCCCGAAGTGTCCAACTCACCGGATTGTCGCTTGAACCAAGCCATGAGAAGCAGTTCTCAGTTGTCAGTTGTCAGTTCTCAGTAAAACCGCCCGGGCCACGCTCTTACTGGGAACTGAGAACTGACAACTGAGAACTAGTATTCGATTCCTCTCTGCGCCATCACGCCTTTCTCGTAGGCGTGCTTTATCTGTCGCATTTCCGTCACCGTATCGGCGAGCTCGATAATTGTCGGATGCGCGTTCCTTCCGGTCAAGATGACGTGCACCATCTCCGGCTTCTGTCTCAGAGACTCCACCACTTTCGCCGGGTCCAGCATGCCGTAGCTGATGGCGTAATTGATTTCGTCGAGCACCACCAGGTCCCATTCGCCGGATTGAATCGCTTTCTCGGCCTCGGCCCACGCCTCCTCCACCATCCGCACATCTTCCGGGTCTGGTTTCTCGGAGCCCACTTTCACGAAGCCGCGTCCCATCTGCTTCAGGATGAACTTGTCACCGAAAGCCTTGACCGCATCCAGTTCGCCGTAATGCCACGAACCCTTCAGAAATTGCAGCATCAGGACGCGCATCCCCTGCCCGACGGCCCGCAGCGCCGTCCCCATGGCTGCGGTAGTCTTCCCCTTGCCCGGCCCGGTATTCACGATGATGAGACCACGCCGCAGATCCGACATAAGGGCGAAGGTCCGATTGTACGCGGATGGGAACGACCGTGCCACACGCACAAACAAGAAGGCGGACGGTTTTGGCTTCCGTCCGCCTCAAGTCAAACGGGGGAGTAGATCTTCTACGGCATTTCGACCACTCGTTGCAGCTTAGGGTGATCTTCGCCCTTCGCGGCGCCCGGGTCCTCGGCGCCCAGCAAGCGCGCTGCGATCCGCAAAGCGTCCACCTCTTTCCGGATCCGCATCAGTTCCTGCTCTTTCATCTTTAGTATGTCGTATGGGTTTTTCATTGGGGGAGGGCCTCGCGAGCAAATTCAGACTTGGTTCCCATGTCAAGTACACGGTAAGCCAGTTTCGCCCCCGTGGGAAGCTGCCAGAAGTGCATCGGGGCAGGGAATTCGAGCTCCCGAGCATGGGGCTGACTGGACGCTGCCCCGTTACCATTAAGTTAATGTCCCAAATGATAGGGGTGATTCGCAAGAATAGTAAAGGCGCGATAAAGCTGCTCCAACAGAACGACGCGCGCCAACTCGTGAGGCAGGGTCATCTTTCCCAGGGACAGCGTAAAACCGGCGCAGCGTCGCGCTTCGTCGCTGAAGCCGTCGCTCCCGCCAATCGCGAACAGCAGCGGGCTCCCATTCACCTGCTCGCGCCTCAGAAACTCAGCCAGCTCTTCGGATGAAAGCTCTTTCCCCCGCAAGTCGACGAGAACCAGCTTGTGCCGCTCCTTCTTCTTCTGCCGTTCACCCGCCGCCAGCGTCAAAATTGCGTCTTCGTCCTTTAATGCAAGCCCCGCAACCTCAGCATAGCGCCGGATCCGTTTCAGATACTCCTCGGTGAGAGCCTGAATCGCGGGCTCCTTCGTCTTCCCGATCCACGCCACCTTGATCTTCACAATCTTTCGGTCTCCGCCGCTCCATAAACCCACTCAGGCCTTGCCCGACGCCAGAACAATGTCGGCGCCGAACCGGATCTCATCTCCCACGCGATAGCGCTCGATCGCCGCCGTCGCCTCAGCGCGGATCGCCAGCCACTCCTCCACCCGCACGCGTTCCAGCATCGGCCGGAATGGAGCTGCCACGGCGCAAGCGTATTCGAAAACTTCTTCCCCGTCTCCCGGCCAGGTCCAGGGCAAATTGCGAGTCGACTCCTCTACCTGGTGAAATCCAGCGGCGCTCAGCACCCTCGAGAGAGAGCCTGCAGCCGAGAATCGAAAAGGATCGGCTCCTCCCGGTGGAAGCATGGCGCCGCCCACGTGCCGGTGCACAATCTTCATCGTGGTTTGCCAATAAGGTTGCTCGATCGGGCCCCAGGCGGCGAAGCAGGCTCGGGCTCCGAGCCTCAACACCCGGTGCAGTTCCGTCAGCGCTCGTTGGGCATCGCTGAAAAACATCACCCCAAAGCGGCAAGTGGCAAGATCAAAGCTCTGGTCGTCAAACGGGAGGTGGTGCGCGTCGGCCTGCTGCGTAGTGAAGTTTAGGAGTTTCTTGTTCCGGGCGCGTTCGGCGGCAATGTCGAGCAATTCCGAACTCTGATCCGTCGCTGTGACCGAACCCCCGGGACCGACGCGCTGCGCCAGAGTAATCCCAGGTTCGCCGGTGCCGCTGGCCAGATCGAGAACCAGCATGTCAGACAACGGATGCGAGTATTCGACCAAAGCCTCCGTGACCGCGTTGCCCAGCAAAGCCGATTTCGCCTTCCACTTTTCCGCCGCCACCAGCCGGTAAGAAGAACTCCACGGAGCTGAATTCGAAGCGGACATTTCAGGCCTTCTTTTTACGAGTCTTCTTGACCGCCGAGGAAGCGGTCTTCGCAGTTGTGGATTTAGCGGTCGTTGATCTGACCATCGCGGTCCGCCGCGGCTTCGCCATCAATTCCACCGGCTCCAGTCGCTTGGCCGACTTCCACAGGCGTTCCAGATCGTAGAACTGGCGTGCCTTCTCCGAGAAAACATGGACGACGAAGTCCACGTAGTCGAGCAGCACCCACTCCGCTTGCTTGTATCCCTCGGAGTGAGTCACGCGCAGCCCGAGTGCCTCCAGGCGCTCGTCCACCGCGTCGGCAATCGCCTGGATCTGCCGCGGATTGGTCCCGCTGCACATTACAAAGTAGTCGGTGAAGGCTCCCGAATCTTTTTCCAGTTCGAGCACCGTGACATTGTCAGCTTGTTTGTCCTGGCAGGCGAGGATGGCTTCACACACTTGCAGTTTGAGGTCGTTCTTTTTCTTCATACCGGATCATTGATTGTAACCCGACCCGGTGTAGAGACGCGGCTCGCCGCGTCTCAGTTGCCGCGACCCACCCTACTTGTCGAGCCGCTTCCCACGGTACAGTCCGTGCTTCTTAATGTAATCCGCCACCCGCGGGTCCAGCCATCGTGCCAGCGGCTTGCCCTGCGCCGCCGCCGCTCGAATCGCGGTCGCGGAGACGCTCTGGTGAATGCCTTCGAGCAAGTGCAGCGTGACCCCGGGCAGAACCAGATCGCCCTTGGCTGGCTGCTTATGAAACGGACGTATCACCGCCGCTGGAGGACGTAATTCTTCCGGTAGAGACTCGGCCACGTCCCGCAGCGAATATCGCGGACGGCTAGCCACGATGAAATCGCATTCCCCCAGCAGCGCGCGCGCCTCGCGCCATTTCGCTATATCCTTGAAAGCGTCCATTCCAATCAGAAAAAATAGCCGGTCCGATTTCTTGAGGGTTTGCTTCAGACGCCGAACCGTGTCGATCGAATAATTCGCGCCACCTGCCCGCTCTGGCGCCTCCAGCAGCGACGGCACGAATCTTCGTTCGTCTTGCGTCGCCAGCGCCACCATGGCATAACGATGGATGAACGCCGTGACCGGCGCTTTCTGTTTGTGCGGAGGAACATTCGCCGCCACAAACAGCACCTGCCGCAAAGCGTAGCGCTTGGCGGCGGCCTGGGCCAGCACCAGGTGTCCGCGATGTATGGGGTCGAAGCTGCCGCCGAAAAGGCCGATATTCATTCCGTGCTCCCGCCCGGTTTTTCCTGCGTGATCTTCACTGTAATGCCCCGTTAGTTTCGTCGTTTGCCCGACATTGTTGCAAGCCGTGTTGCCGGCCCTGTTGCTCGATTATGTTCCCCGCTCGTCTTTTTGTACCAGCGAGTTTTGCGGAAGGCGGCATCTGCGGTTAGGCTGTGATCAAGGCGTTTCCTTTCTCCAGAAGCTGCTCCTAGATGGGGGGGTTAGGTGTACTTCTGGCCACTGGGCCGCCGGGAAAATGCGGTGGACTGCCGTAACTCGCTATGCGCATGGTCGGCGCATAGCATGAACCTATGCGAATGAAATTCCCCCTCATCCGCAGCTTGGCCGTAGCTCCGGCACGCGCTCCTATCCTGCGCTACGGTGTCGCTCTCCTCAGCACTGTCCTGGCACTGATCCCAACCTTGTTTTTGTCCGACGTCGCGGAGAGCCGCCTCGTCATGTTCGCCGTCGCCGTCATGGTTAGTGCCTGGTACGGGGGTTGGAAGCCCGGACTCGCCGCTACCTCTTTTGCGCTCACCGTCAGCGCCTACTATTCGTTTACCGGAGGGCAGACTCCAAGCGAGTATCGCAAGACCATCGCCCACCTCGCTCTGTTCTTCGCCGTGGCCCTGCTCATCTGCTGGTTCAACGCCGCCCTCCGCGCTACCCAGGACAGCTTGCGCCGCTCCGAAAGCAATTTTCGCTCGCTGGTGATGAACGCGCCCTACGGCATCTGCCGCTGCAACACCCTCGGAATCCTGCAGGACGCAAACCCCGCTCTGGTGGCTATGTTTGGCTATAACAGCGCCGCCGAACTCATGGGCAGGCATTTGGGAAGCCTCTACGCCGATGCCCAGCAATGGTTTCAAACCGCCGATTATTTTCACGCCCGCAAGGAATTCAACAACGTCACCACGGAGTGCGTGCGCAAGGATGGCGCAGCCATCGTCACGCGCATTTCCGGTCGCTCGATTGCCAACGGCAAAGAGGGTGGCACCTTCGAGATTTTTATAGAAGACGTTACCGAAACCCGCACTCTCGAGCTGCAACTCCGTCACGCGCAAAAGATGGAGGCCATCGGCCGCCTCGCCGGCGGCATCGCCCACGACTTCAACAACCTGCTCATGGTGATCTCCGGCTACGTCGAGTTTCTGCTCGAACGTCTGGGACCCGATCCCCGGTTGCGCGGCCCGGCGCAGGAAATTTCCAATGCCACCGAGCGCGCCACGTCTCTGACCCGGCAATTGCTCGCCTTCAGCCGCAAACAGCTCCTTGCCCCGAAACTGCTCGACCTCAACGAACTGGTGGCCGAGAACTTGAAAATGCTTACCCGCATGATCGGCGAAGATATCGACCTGGTCATGGTTCCGGGCCCCGCGCTCGGCGCCGTCCGCGCCGATCCCGGCCAGATCGACCAGGTCATCATGAACCTTGCCGTCAACGCCCGCGACGCCATGCCGCAAGGCGGCAAGCTGACCATCGAGACCGCCAACGTCACGCTCAGCGAAAGCTTCGCGCGTACTCACTCGCCGCTCACCCCGGGCGACTACATCATGCTCGCCATCAGCGACACCGGCATCGGCATGGACAACGAAACCCAGGCGCGCATCTTCGAGCCTTTCTTCACCACCAAAGGCATTAAGGGCACCGGCCTCGGCCTCTCTACGGTGTACGGCATCGTGAAACAGAGCGGAGGCTTTATCTTCGTCGACAGCAAGCCCCAGCGCGGCACCTCTTTCCGCGCTTATTTCCCGCGAGTCGATGGCCGCGAAGATGCCGCCGCCGCGCAGGACTCCCTCGGCCTTCCCCGCGCCGATCGTGGGCACGAGACCATCCTCCTCGTCGAAGATGAAACCAATCTCCGCCGTCTCGCCCGGCAGTATCTGGAGACCCAGGGTTACAAGATTCTCGAAGCCGAAGACGGTGCCGCGGCACTGCAGATCGTAGCCGGCCATAAGGGCGCCATCGACCTCCTGCTCACCGACGTCATCATGCCGGGGGCGAATGGCCGCGAATTGGCCACGCAAATTACCCAACTACTGCCCAACATCCGGGTCCTCTATATGTCGGGCTACGCCGAGAATGCCATTGGTCAAGACGGCACCCTCGACGCCGGTATTAACTTGCTCCAAAAACCATTCAGCCTTCCCGCTCTGAAAGACCGTGTCCGCGAGGTGCTGGATTCCGAGCCCATTCCCCTGGAGGTCGCAATGTCATCCCGCACCGGCACAAGCGCTCTTGCCGAAAAGAAGGTTCCACCCTTCCGAGCTCGCCGTTTTAATCTTCATCTTCCGCTGCGCTATCGTCCGCTCGGTGAAAAAAGCTGGCGCCCGGGCACCACCGAGAACATCAGCCGCTCCGGATTGCTGTTCCAGGCGCAGGAATTGCTCCATCCCCACGCGCAACTGGAGATTAGCCTCGTGCTGCCGGCAGAAATTGCCGGGCTCGCTGCCACCGAAGTCGTCTGTCGCGGAGAAATCGTCCGCTCCATCGGGGTGCAAGGCCAGAGTGTAACCCCCTCGTTGGCCGCGAAGATTCTCCAATACCACTTCCAGCACGGTACGCACGTAGGCGAAGCATAAGCGTGGCTTGTGGAGAGACGGCCGTCCTCGGCCGTCCATGCCGTGCGCTGCTCGGCCTAAACTCACGTCCGCGGATCCCTGGGCTACCCCTGGTCATCAATCCGCCGTTACTCTCGATATCCGGCCACCTTGGACAACGCCCTCCCGGGCTGTTACATTGCCGCCAGTACCATCGCATCCAGTGAGGCAAGCGATGTCCCTGGTCGTGAAATTGGAAGACGATCTCGGCGAGCGCAGCGAGTGGGTTATGCTGCACGGCGTGGTTCCCGCCTGCGCCCATGCGGATTTCGTGCTGCTCAGCGGCATCGATCCGTTCGGCAAAACCGTCTTCAATCACCTGCAGATGGAAGCCTTCCTCAAGGAATGGGATCGTGCCAAGGATCGCGCGCGCGATGACTCCCAATTAGAAGCCTGGCAAAAGGTAAAGCAAATGGCGGAAATCTGCCGCCACGACCGCGACCTATATCTACGCTTCGTAGGCAACTAGCGGGAGTGTGGGGACGAGTGTGAGGGGAAGAGTGTGTGGGGACGGGCGCCTCGCCCGTCCAGCCGAGCGTAGCTCGGCAGCCATCGACCTACCGGCAACCTATCGTTGCAGAGAACTCGTCGTTACTTCGACAGCGCTCCCAGCGCCTCGCGAAACAGCACGTCAAAACTCTGCGGAATCTTGCCACCCCGCGCCGCCAGCAGCGCCTTATCTGCCGCCGCGCGCGGATAGCCCAGATTCACCAGCGCGGAAATCACGTCTTCCTCCACCGGGCTCGCCAGCGCAGCCGTCACCTCCGACCCTCCGGTCGGCGCCGGCAGCTTGTCTCGCAGCTCCAGCACCATCCGTTCCGCCGTCTTCTTGCCGATTCCGGGAATGCGCGTGAGCCGCGCCAGGTCGCCGCCGCGAATCGCTCCCATCATCTCGTCCGTCGGCATGCCGCTCAGGATCTTGATCGCCAGCGTCGGACCAATCCCGCTCACGGTCAAAAGCTTCTCAAAAAGTTGCTTCTCGGCAAGCCGCAAGAATCCGTACAGGCTGAGCGCATCCTCGCGCACATGCGTGTGGATGTGGAGCGCGACTTCGGCGCCCTCCGCCGGCATTTCCGTGAATGTCGGCACGCTGATCGCAACCTCATAGCCGACCCCGTAAGTTTCCACGATCGCTTGGTTAGGATGTTTCGCCAGCAGTCTTCCTCGAAGGTGCGCAATCATCGCGGCTATTGTACGGCAGTCCACGCAGCGGCACCCGAAGTAGGGACGGCCGACCTAAGGACAGCCGACCTAGGGGACAGGGACCCACCGGCTGTCAGCGGGCTACCGGCTGCTGAAAAAACTCAGCTTCGTATCACTGCAGCCTCGTACAGGGCATCGCTTTAGCGATGCCGTAAGTCTTTCGGAATCCGCCGCCCCTTTAGGGGCTGCGGAAAACCCTGATTTCTACTTTTTTTGGATGGGTTAGGCTTTAAATCCGCGGAGGGCCACGCCCGCAATGCAACTTTTTTACACATCACGCCAGAGGTTCATCCATTTATTCATAACCTGCGATCTGTGCCGCCGGTACCAACTGCAAGTGGCTGCGTACAAAGGGGATATGAAACACGGCGTGATTGGGTCCATTTTTCCATTGACTTATATAGAAAAACCTATTATTATCAATAGCTTCCATAAAGGCCCAAGCGGCTGGATTCTGCCGCGAATTGGCTTTGCTTTAGCGGGCGAATCCCCGGGGCTGTTCTTGGAATCAAAGCAGGTAGCGGGCTATAAGTTAGCGAACCAGAAGTCCTTATTCCACAAGAGGGTAATATTTTCATGGCTAAGCGACGCGGAAATCCCAACTGGGGTAAGCCTGAGCCTATCGGGCCGGTTACTCCCACAATCACCGAATTCGAACAGGTTGTGCACGAGTATAAGCTCTCCCCTGACCAATATTTGCGGTCCACACGGCTGCGCGAATGGGCCCGCCGGAACAAGAATTCCAAATACATCCCCGAGCCCTTGCTGGAAGCCTGGGGTTTCGAAATCGAATCCACCCTGTAACCGCACGGAACCAGATTTACTCAGAGAAGTTTTACTGGAAGGGTCGCCGCAGGCGGCCCTTTCCTGCTTTACACTGCATTTTGAGGAGTGAAGACCGTTCGCAAAAAATTAAGACCGGCTAGCACGAATCACGCTTATGACCTCTAATCTGCCCTTCACCGATGTTGCCACCGCGATCGAAGAGATCCGCGCCGGGCGAATGATCGTCGTGGTTGACGACGAGGATCGCGAGAATGAAGGCGATCTCACCCTCGCCGCCGAGAAAGTTACTCCCGAGGCCATTAACTTCATGGCCAAGTACGGACGCGGCCTCGTCTGCCTGGCCATGACCGAAGAACGCCTCGACCACCTGCACATCGGTCCCATGACCAGCGAGAACACCTCGCAATACGGGACTGCTTTTTGCGAAGCGATTGACGCGCGCTACGGCGTCACCACCGGAATCTCGGCCTATGATCGCGCCCACACCATCAAAACGGCAATCGATCCGGCGTCGCGGCCGTCGGATCTGGCGCGGCCAGGGCACGTCTTCCCCCTGCGAGCGCGCAAGGGCGGAGTGCTGGTGCGCGCCGGCCAGACCGAGGCCTCCGTGGATCTGGCCAGGCTAGCCGGCCTGGTCCCGGCCGGCATCATCTGCGAAATCATGAAAGACGACGGTACCATGGCGCGCGTGCCCGACCTGATCGAGTTCTGCCGCACCCATGAAATGAAAATGCTCACGGTGGCGGAGTTGATCCGCTACCGCATGCAGCATGAGCGCTACGTGCATCGCGTAGGCGAGGCGATGGTCGAAACCAAGCACGGAGAATTCCGCCTCATCGCCTACGAGAGCGAAGTCGACGGTGGCGGATCCCACATGGCGCTGATTCGCGGTGACATTAGCGATTCGTCCCAGCCCGTCCTCGTCCGCATGCACGCGCACTGTCTGCTGGGCGACGTTTTTGGCGCCACCGGCTGCGACTGCCATCAGACCCTCGAGGCCTCGCTGCAAATGATAGCCGAGGAGGACCGAGGCGCATTGATTTACCTGCACCAGACTTCCAAAGGTTTCTCGGCGGAAAAAATCGGGGACCAGTCGTTTCTAACCTTTCACCGCGACCGGCGTTTGCCGTCCCTCCCCGAAAGCGAGCGCAAGACGCATCGCGAGATCGGACTGGGAGCTCAGATCCTCTCCGATCTGAACCTGAAACGCATCCGAATCCTGACCAATCACCCAAGAAGGGTAGCCGCGCTGGAAGGATTTGACATAGAGATAGTTGAACAAGTACCGGTAAAATTCGCGCTACCGAAAGCACATAAGTAGATGTTCGTGGTGGGGACGGTTCTGCCCCGTCCAAGCCGAGCGAAGCTCGGCAACACGACTAAAACGGCATGCGAGGCGTGATCTCTTCGTCCTTGATGAAAAACTGCGCTGAGCATATCGACGAGCCGCAGATGGTCGGCAGCAGTCCAGCCATCTGCCGGCGGGTAATCAAGCCCAGTGTGCCGCAAGCCGGGCAGGAGAGCACCGCCCAATAAGGGTCTTCCCGCTCTCCCAGTTCGCCCGCATTCTCCAGCACGAACACGGTGCCGGGTTCCATCTGCTCGGGAATCCACTCGCTGATAATGCTCAATTCACCGATCATCATGCCTCCTCCGCTTTCCGCTTACGCTCGTCGTGCGCCCGCTGCGTTGCGTCCTCTGACTTGCGTCCACCGAGCTACGCCCACCGAGCTACGCCCTCTGCGCCCGTCGTACAGCCCCGCCCCGTTCCGCAACCACCGTCTTCTTGCGAGACTGAATCTCTCCTCGCACCCGGCGGACTTCGTCGCTCAGGCATATATCGAACATCGGCTGCCGGGCGTTTTTTAACAGGTCCACGACTTGTCGTGCCGAGGTTCGGAGGTACAGATGAGTGCCGTCGCTAAGCAGGTGGCACTCCGAAGACGCGCTCACCGTAGCCGCCAGGCTGGTCCCGAATTCCTGCTGCAGAAAACCAATCACTTTGCGCATGCGCTGCAGCGAGAAGCCCCGCCGGCGAAGCTGGCAGATGACCGCCACGGTGACCAGTTCGTCCCAGTTGTAGATACGGCGATGGCCCTGGCGAACCGGCGCCACGATGCCGCGCTCGTCCCACCATTGCAACTGCCGGGCGGTGATTCCGGTGAGGGCGATCACCTCGTTGGATGTGAACTGTCGCTGCATCTCAAGCACGCTCGGTTTCAAACAACTCTGTTTCAAACAAAAAAATGGAGAAATGTTTGAAACATTCTAGGCGGCGGAGGCAGGAATCACGCTACCTTTCCTGCTTCCGTGTGTTGACTACGCGGGTACGCGCCGCTAGGGCTGGGAGGTCAGCCGTTCCGAAATTTGATTGCGGCGTTCGGAAATGGCGGGCGCCGAATTTCGAGCTTTTTCCCTTTTATTGTGTTACACTGTATTTGCTAAGTTTGACTCACAAGCAGTTGCAGGCCGGTACCGCCAACCAGCGTCAACCCCCTCTACAGCAGCGAATCACTTCAGCATATTTCAATCAGAAACAAGAATAGGAACATCAATGGCAGAACAAGGAACAGTAAAGTGGTTTAACGACGCCAAAGGCTATGGTTTCATCAGCCGTCAAAATGGCGAAGACGTTTTCGTGCATTTCTCCGCTATTCAAGCAGGCGGCTTCAAGAGCCTGCAAGAAGGCCAAACCGTGCAGTTCGACGTGACCAAAGGCCCTAAGGGCTGGCAAGCGGAGAACGTTACCGCTGTCTAGGTAGCGACAACGATCTCTATGTAAAACTGAGTGCCCGAGATTCGCAAGAATCCCGGGCATTTTTGCGTCTGGCAGGTTTGGCGCTGGCTGGTTACGGTTTCACTTCACCGAGAGCCGAGAGCTGACAGCCGCTCCTAGATCGGGATCGATCCCTTAAACAACCAGATCAAATCAATAATCAGGATAATCACCACCATCAGCTCCAGCACAAACGCCCGGCTCTGGTGGAATTGATCGACCATGAAGCGGTAGAGCTCTTCGGCGGTGTGGACTTTCTGGTTGACCAGGTCTTTGTAGTCGGTGACTCCTATCTTGGACGCGGCGACTTTGTAGAGGCGGGCGGAGAACATGTCGCTCAGGAACTTGATGGCGTTGTCGGCGCGCTCGGTCAGTTCGTCCACATCGAGCAGGACGGTATGCAATCGGCTGGCACGTTTGGCGGTGCGCCAGCGCGCCCAGATGCCCATCGAGCCATGTTCCATGAAATCGTAGACGCTTTGCAGTTCGCGGGTCAGCAGTTCGTCGTAGTGGCGGAATTCGAGGAGCTGCGAGTTGGCGTATTCGAGCAGCTGGATGACGGTTTCCGCGCCCGCCGTTGAGTCATAGAGGAAGGCGCCGTTCCAGCTGATCACGGCCAGGTCGTTGGGGTAGTAGGAAATTTTCGACTGCATGATCTCCTGCTGCTCGCCGTCGGAAAGGGGAACGTTTTCGCCGCGCACGATCTGGGCAATGCGTCCACCTTGAGCCGCAAGCAGTTCGGCCGCCGACGGATTGCCGGCGATGTCGCGCACGTGGAAGATGAAATAATCTTCATGCAGCCAGCTGTCGTAGACCTTGACCAGCGCGGGGCGGGCGCGCTCGATCTTCTGTTTGGCGATTTTCTGGGCAAAGCTGGTGAAATCGGTGTCCCAAACCCAGCGGCTGGCGAGGCGGACGAGCGTGTCCCAGTCTCCGGAAAAGGGCAGCTCGAAGACCACGCTCAGGACGCCGTAATCGTAGTACTTGATCTGCACGTCAAGCCGTTCGCCGCTTTCCAGAATCAGCGGTTCGACCGGTTCGACCACCGGCGGACGCTGGAATCGGACGTATCCGGGAGCAGGGTGCTTGAAGCTGGCCTCCTGGCGACGGGCTCCAAAGATGTCGCGCAGGGCGTCGAGGTTGATCTCTTCGCAAACGTCGAACTGGATCAGCACCAGGACCGAGCCTTGCAGCATTTTGTTCTGGGCAACGGCGGTGACTGCGGAGGGGGCTGGCGTTGAGGCTGGGGCTACGACTGGTGGCTTTGCGGTTTCCATAGGGAGGCCTGCTGTCTATTGTCCCAGAAAGCAGGCTGTATGGGGAGTCTGGCTGGTAAATCCATATTTATCAGTTGATTGCAGATTGCGTAGCGACGGCGCTTTGGCGGGGTTGCTGAGCTTCGCTCGGCTGGACGGGGCAGAGCCCCGCCCCACACTGGCTTAACGTTTTCTAGCCAACGCCAACAGCAGGGCTGCTCCGGCTGCTATGCCCGCAACCGCCAAGCCGGTGCGCTTCATATTTTTTTCGATCGCTGCACGGTGCGGCCGCACCCAGGCGTCTTCGGGATAGTGTTGCGGCGCGGGATCGAACATCGGGAAGCCTTCGGGAGTCTCGGCGGCTTCGCGCAGTGCCATTTGCAGAACTTCGGCGAGGTGCAAGCGCGTGACGGTCGGTTTCCTGGGCGATCTGCTCGCGGCAACTAAAACCGTCGGCGACGATGAGCCAGTCGGTTGGAGCCTGGCGGACGGCGGGCAGAAGCTCGAGTTCGCCAATCGCTTTCGAGACCTCGTATTTGTCTTTTTCGAAGCCGAAGGCTCCAGCCATGCCGCAGCATCCGGGGGCGGGAGCGGTGAAGTTGATGCCCATGCGCCCGAGGACGGCTTCTTCGGCGGTCATCTTCATGATCGCCTTGTGATGGCAATGGCCGTGGATCAGCGCGCGGCGCGCGATTTTCGGAAGCGGGAAATCTTTTGCCCGCTGCTCGAGAAATTCGCTGAGCAGGAAGACTTGCTTCGAGAGGGCTTGCGCGCGTTCGTCTTTGGGGAAAAGGTTCGTGAGTTCGTCGCGGAAGACGGTGGCGCAGCTCGGTTCGAGGACGACGATGGGCGTAGCGGCTTCGATTTCAGGGAGAAGCTCGTCCATGATCTGGAGGAGCAGGTGCTTGGCGCGGCCGAGCATGCCGACGTCGTAGAGCGGGCGGCCGCAGCAGAGGTGGGCGCGCGGGACGCTGACGTCGAAGCCGGCAGCTTCGAGGACTTCGGCGGCGGCTTTGGCGGTTGCGGGGAGGAAGTGATTGTTGAAAGTGTCGGCCCAAAGGAGGACGGGGCTGGCTTCGCGGGACGGGCGAGGGCGCCCGTCGCTCCACCTGTGCTCCCACCAGTCTTTAAACGTTTGCGGTGCCAACGCCGGAATGCGGCGCTGGGCGGGAATTCCGGCAGCCAGCTTGGCGAGGTCGCGCAGACCGGGGAGTTGGGTTGCGAGATTCACCAGGCCCGGCGCGTGCGAGGCGGCTCTCATCCACAGGTCGATTTTCGAAAGGGCCATCGCATTCAGCGGACGCCGGTTGGTTTCGTAGTAGTGCGACAGGAATTCCGCTTTGTAGGTCGCGACATCTACACCCACGGGGCAATCGCTCTTGCAGCCTTTGCAGGCGAGGCAGAGGTCGAGCGATTCTTTCACGGCTTCGCTCTGCCAGCCGTCTTTGATGAAGTCGCGTTTCGTCATCTCCCAGAGCAGGTGGGCGCGGCCGCGGGTGGAGTGCTCTTCCTCGCGCGTGACGCGGTAGCTCGGACACATGACTCCGCCGGATTCCCGGCGGCACTTGGCGACTCCCACGCAACGTATGGTGGCGGCGGCCAGGCTGCCGTGGTCGTCGGGAAATTTGAAATGCGTCTCCGGCTGCCAGGGACCATAGCCGGCGCCCAGGCGGAGATTTTCGTCGAGGCGATAGGGATTGATGAGCTTGCCGGGGTTCATTTTCCAATCGGGATCCCAGAGCGACTTGAATTCGCGGAAAGCCTGCATGAGTTCAGGGCCAAACATTTTGGGAAGAAGTTCACCGCGGGATTGCCCATCTCCGTGCTCGCCGGAGATGGAGCCACCGTAGCGAACGACGAGGTCGGCGGCCTCTTCCATAAACTTGCGGAACTTGCGGATGCCTTCGGTGGATTCGAGATCGTAGTCCATGCGCGTGTGCACGCAGGCGTGGCCGAAGTGTCCGTAGAACGAGCCGTCGTAGTGATGGTCTTGCATCAGCTTGCGCAGGTCGCGGAGGTAGGCGCCGAGTTTGTCGGGCCCTACGGCGGAATCTTCGAAGCCTTCCCATCGAATCGGTTCACCGGGGACGTGCGCAGTCACTCCCAGGCTAGACTCGCGGACATCCCAGATGCGGCGCATCTGGCGTGCGTCAGTGAAGAGCCGCATGTTGGGTGGAATAGCGGAGCGGTCGAGCGTCTTCATCAAATTGTGCGCTTGCGATTCGGCTTCGGCGACAGTGTCGGCGCCGAATTCGACCATCAGCCAGCCCCCGCCTTCGGGTAGCAGCGTGAGGGCGTCGAGGTTCACGCCCTTGTGGCGGCTCGCGTTGACCATAATGTCGTCAAAACCCTCGAGGCCGATGGGGTGATGCTCCATGATCTGCGGGACGTGGTCCGCGCAGATGTAAACATCGGGCCATCCGATGACGAGTAGCACGCGAGCCGGCGGACTTTCGACGAGGCGGCAGGTGGCTTCGAGAATCGTGACGCAGGTGCCTTCGGAGCCGACCAGGGCGCGCGCCACGTGAAAGCCGCTTTCGGGCAGCAGGTGGTTGAGGTTGTATCCGGAAACCCGGCGTGGGATGTTCGGAAACTGGCGGCGAACCTGGTCGCCGTAGCGGTCGGCGAGGGACTTGAGGCCGGTGTAGATTTCGGCGCGGCGTCCGCCTTCGCGAATGAAGCGGTCGAAATCGTCCGCGCTGGTCGCGCCGACGTGCAGGCGCTGCCCGCCATAGGTTAGGACCTCCAGCGACTCGATGTTGTCGTCCGTCTTGCCGGCCATGATCGAGTGCACGCCGCAGGAATTGTTGCCGATCATGCCTCCGAGCGTGCAGCGGTCGTGGGTGGCAGGATCGGGAGCAAAGGTTAGGTGGTGCTTCTCGGCTGCGGCGCGCAGATTATCCAGGACAACGCCGGGCTCGACGCGCGCGATGCGCCGCGCGGTATCGATTTCGAGAATGCCCGCCATGTACTTCGAAAAGTCGAGGACGAGGGCGGCGTTGCAACATTGTCCCGCGAGCGAAGTGCCTCCGCCGCGCGCCAGCAGCGGAGCGCCGTGGTCGCGGCACAGGGCAACGGCGGCGAGCACGTCTTCTTTGTCGCGGGGAACTACGACTCCGATCGGGACCTGGCGATAGTTGGAGCCGTCGGTTGCGTAAACGGCGCGGCTGCCCGAGTCGAAGCGAACCTCTCCGCGAAGGTGGCGGCGGAGAGAAGCTTCGAGCGTGGCAGCATCGAGTTGCGCGGAATGGGCTGGGGGTGGGGCGATGGTTTGCGACATAGGGATACAGAACATCTTCGCGGATGCGGGCTTTGCGCGCAAGGGCTCGTATCCTGCCTGGTGTGGATTATCGCCTGTGCGAGCTGTTCTTCAAATGGATCAAGCAGCACCTGCGGATCAAGGCCCTCTACGGCACCAGCGAGAACGCGGTAAAGACTCAGCTGGTTTTTCCTATAGATCAAGCTCTTAACCGTCGGATGTCGCTTTGTTGGCCCATGCAGACTAGACTTTCGTGGAGAAGCCTAACTAGCCGCCCGAGTTAGCCATCATGAGCGCGAACAGCGCAGGCAAGTAGATGATCGTAGCCTGCAGCAAACGCCGGGCTGACGGTTTGGATGCCGCAGCCGTTGCCAACTGTTGCGGATACGCCATTCCCATGGAAACGCGGAAAAGCGCCGCGCCCATCAGGATCGCGCCGACCAAATACACACGGCCCGCCATTCCCAGCGCAACCGGCAAAACACTCACCGGAATCAACGCTCCGGAATAGGCCAAAATCCGCCATACCGTAGACTTCCCATCGGAATCCACCACCGGCAACATGCGAATGCCGCCTTGCGCATAGTCCTCGCGATAGAGCCATGCGATCGAAAGAAAATGCGGAAACTGCCAGACGAACATGATGGCAAAAAGAATCAGAGTCTCGACTTCCAGTTTTCCGCGCGCCGCCGTCCACCCCAGCACCACCGGCATCGCTCCCGGGAATGCGCCCACAAATGTGCACACCGGAGAAACTTTCTTCAGTGGAGTGTATGCCGCCAGATACACCAGCGCCGTCAAGAACACTAATAACCCAGTTAGTAAGTTGGCATAGATCGCGAGATAAGCGGAACCACCGAGAGTCAGCGCCAGTCCTACTATAGCCGCGTGGGCCGTGGTCATTCTTCCCGCAGGCAAGGGACGCAGCGCCGTGCGCCGCATCCGCGCATCCACGCTCGCTTCCAGTACTTCATTCAGCGCCGCCGTTCCGCTCGAAACCAGCGCCACACCCAACAGGGCGTGGAACAAGCCCAGCGACCACGACGACACCCCCAAGCGGTGCGCGCCAAAGAAGTAGCCGCACCACGCCGTAAGAACGATCAGAGTCGTAATGCGCGCCTTGGTAAGCTCGGCGTAATCGCGCAACCGAGAGGCAAATTTTTGCAGCATGAACCCCACACGCGCCGTTTGCCACTGCCGCCCTCATCCGGCGGTTTCGTTCAAACCGGCGTCCCCAATGAATTCCCCACGAAACATTGGAACAGCGAAGGTCAGAAGACAGCATTGGTACCGTGCCGTGGGTTCAATGTCAAGCCAAAAACCCAAAGCGACAAAGAGTTTTGCTCTCACGGTGCTCACGTCAAACGCAATCTTCAAACGCAATCTTCATCAAACGCAATCCCTGGCAACCAGCGGCGACAGTTAGTGGGTGCCCGCAGGACTGGAACCCGCCAAACTGGAAACACTGAAGGTCTCGGGCGGATCAAAATAACATCGATGCCAGAGGGCCGCGTCGGTCAATTTGCCAGCCTTCCATTGTTGAATCGTGGGCATGGTTATGGCGATCATGCCGCCATCGACGGAATCAAACATCAACACCACTCCGGCGAGCTCCTGTGACTTTGCCGCCAACTCCGCATAGTCCTTGTCGAGCAAAGACCTGGCGAACTCCAGTTTTGCTTGCGCACCGCTGTTTTCTTCGTTTTCCTGGATCTTTTGCACCGAGATGATTTTCACGTTCTTGCCCCGAAGCGGATCCCAATCTCCCGGGAACGGTGCAGTCTCCTCGCGCGACACCAGAAACAGATCGACCGCAACCGGTGCCGCCTTCGTGCTTGCCAACGGAACGTCTGAAATACCCTCCGGCATCTCCAGGCTGGTGCGCCAGATCCACCCCCGCGACAAGCCCGAAATCCGCACGTGAACCCAGTTCTCATTGAAATCCAACATCTCAAATTCATCGTGCGCGGTCGCCAAAAACAAAGTCTTCGCCTCCAAACTGGGAGATGCAACTACCGGCGTCCCGGTTTTCTTTATCGCGACCAGATTCTTCGGATGCGTCTGGTTCTTGAGCACTTCCTCCAAGCTCGCCGCCTCCGCTTGCAAGCTGGCTGCTGGTTGATCGGCAGCTTTGCTCTGCGAATTTTTCGTCTCCGCCAGTTGCTGACTTGACAGGCCCTGTTCCGATGGAGACGACAACGTGCGCCCGGTTTCCGGCAACTGGGGCATCGGCGCCGAGATCGCAGGTTCCGCGACGCCCAGGTTCGCAACTCCTTTTTCCGGGGTTGCTGGCCGCTTAGTGGATGCTGCCGGTGGAGCGCTCACCGCGAAGCCTTCCCTCGATCTCCCGCTCGAACTCCCGCCAGAATTCGTCGCACCAGAATTCTTCGCACCAGCATTTGTCGCACCAGAATTTGTCGCACCAGCGCTGGTCGCTAGCAGATCGGATAGCTGGTCAAGGAGGTCGGATTCGATCCGGCCATTCGAAGTCAGCAGTTGGTATCCCGAGCGAGATGGAGTCGAATCCGCGTACCATGCCGTCACCTTCGTGCTCACCCGCACCACCGATCCGCCCGACGCAATCGAGCTCACCTGCACGGCAGATTGGTAATACGCCCGCTGGTAGCGGTTCAACGGATGATCGCCCGTCAAAGCGAAACCGTCGAGAACGGGTAGCCGTCCACTCATCGCCGGCTGCAAGTCCTTTAATGCCTTTTCCACCGCACTTTTTGGTTGATGAAACGTGCGTTCGTAGGGGCCGGCTTGGGCGATACCAGTCCGCACCAGTGTTGTCAAAAGAACAGCCGCCACAGCAGCTGCCACCAAGAACGCGGATCGCGCGGCGTGAACTAAGGGCCGAGTGAACCAGAAGGCAGCCGCTTCTGTTTTCCCCCTCGTCACGGCAGTTGCTCCAGCTGATCTCGTCGAATCCATCCGTGATCGCCATCGTGGGTCTCAACCCCGTACCAATATGGTGTTGTGATCTCAACCAGTACTTCAACACCCGGTTGCAACGGTTTCAGCGTGGTGGCGGTGTGGAACGGAGCGGATTTGAGCGGGGCACCGGGCTGCTTGACCAGTCGCTCCAATTGCTCGCGCAGTTCCGCAACGCGTTGTTCTAGTGTTTCACCAGATTCCTGGTAGGTCAGCGCGGGGTGCGGCATTGATGATGGTGAGGATGGTGATGGCTGTGACGCAGAGGCGGTCGTCTTTGCACCTGCAGGGCTCTCGCCATTCGTGCTATCGCTGGCCATCGCAATCGACGGCGGAGTGCTGAGCAGTTCCTTGCCGCTATCGTTGTTGCTACTCACCTCACCATCTTTGCTGCTGCTCACGTTACTGTTCGGGCTGGACTTCTCCTTCGCCAACCGTTCCTGTTTAATTCGCAAAGCCTCAGCGGTTTCCTTTTTGACCAACTCGATCGATGCCAGCCGATCTTGGATGTCCTTGTATTCGGCGCTTTCAACCGAGCCGTTCGAGGGATGCGCCACGCGGCGAAAATCCTCCACAAAGATTGCGTCGATGCGCAGCACCGTATTCTTGTCGCCCTGCGGTTTTACTACGTAGCGCACGGCCAGTGTTCCCACATCGGTGCTGTCTTTGAAATTCCTGGGATCCAGAGCCTGCTTCCGCACCTTGTAGAAAACTCTGCCGTCCTCCGTCCATTTCGGAAATACCGGCGTAGATGTGGCTGCCACCGCTCCCGCTACGTACTCGTCCTTGTTGTATTCTTTGGTTCCCCGGATGATGGTATCCTGCACCGCTTCTTCCACCACCTGCGCCACTTCGGGCTCGGGCAGCGGAATATTGATGATCAGGCCCTCGCCGTATGCGAGAACATTTTTGTCGCGGCCGCGCGCGGGAATGGCCGCCGCCGTGAGCAGAAGAAATGCTGCGGTCACCCGCAGATAAAGCGCAGCTCGATGAAACATAGCCCCGTGAAGCGCAGCCCAACCAACCAGCCGCTTACCACGAAGACTCTTGTCCCCCATCACGGCCAGCTCCGCTGCTCCTGTTGCAAGAGTTTCTTACGTGAGGTTGGTTACTGTCAACTGGCATCTCGCGAACACCTCACACAGGTTCTCGCGGTTACTCTTCTCGCGGTTACTCTAAGGGCGGCGTGTAGCCAGAGCGGTGTAACCAGGGCGGTGTAAAACAATTCTAAACATTTCTTGCAAGTTCCTTGCAGTTCATAAGTCCTCATTACCTTTAGCCAATTTTCTATGTCTTTTACCGCACAATGCTGTGTTCGACGGCGAATACAGCATTCACTGTATTACACCTCCATGGGATGGTAGTAATATCCCTTGGATTAGGGGTGGGTGGCCACTTACCTGAAAAAGTGTTGGTTGTTCTGCTGGGGCGCCGGGGTTCATCGCCGTCAACGGGCGTAGCGAGCACCTCGCCTGCCGTTTTCTCAGAGAGCGCGGACGGCATGTCAGACGGCATGTCAAAAGATTGTAAAAAAAATTTTACAAATCCCTTGCACTTCGTTTCTGACGGTAGTAATATTCCGCGCCGGTGGGGGTGGTCGGATCACTGGACCACTCAACCGTAAACTTTTTGGGTCGGGCGCACGAGCTACTAAGCCGTTGTCTTTACGCTTAGCTGCTTCCAACGCGCTCTCGTTTTGGGTGCAGTGGGGAATTCCGTTTTTGCAAAAACTTGTGACCTTGGTCTGAGGAGTGCAGCATGCGTATGTGGGCGCAGTCTCATCTCTTCTGGCAGAAGCCGCCGCGGGTAACCTGCGTCCTCGCCGCCGCTTTCGCGTTAATCTTCTTGATTCTGGGTGCCAGCCAGTCGGCGAGCGCGTTACCGGCCTTCGCCAGGAAGTATGGACTGCGCTGCTCGGCCTGCCACGAGTCGTGGCCCGCCTTGAATAACTTCGGGCTGAGGTTCCGGGACAATGGCTATCAGTTGATGAACGATCGGGATGCTCCCATCTGGCAGAATCCCTCGTACTGGCCGGTGACCTTCCGCATCACGCCCATCTGGCACCGGCTGAGCAGCCTTGACCCGGTGGACCAATCGCCTTCAGGTGTCCAACGCGTCTCGTCGTCCGGCTTTGACCTGAGCGGGCTCGACTTCCATACCGGTGGAACGCTCGAGAAGAACGTGTCGTTCTATGTGCTTCCGTCGTCCGACTCAACGGCATCGTTTCATTTTGAGACCGTCATGGGTCGCCTCGATAACATCCTTGGCACCCCTTGGCTCAATATCAAACTGGGTAAGTTCGAACTTAACAACCTGCTCTCTGAAAAGCGCATCCTGACCCTGACCGGTAACGGCGGTGTCTATCAGACCTATCACTTCATCCCGGTGAATGACGGGAACATCTACGGGCAGATGGGGGACAACCAGCTAGGCATGGAGTACGTAGGGCACTCGCTGGACGATCGAACGCGTGTTTCGGCGGCGCTGCTCAGTTCGAATGACGGGAACGTGGGGCTGGTTACCGGAGCCAACTCCTATAGCGGATTCTTTACTTTCGACCAAGGTATTGATACCGGCAAGCTAGGGGTGGATCGCCTCGGGGTATACGCGTTTGTAGGAGAGGCGGCAACGTACTATCGGACTTCCGGCGGGGTACCCATCCCTGGTTCGGGAATTGGCAACAAGGGATTCAGTCGTGTGGGCTTTACCGGACAATTCTATTTCGGTCCCCACTTTGACGTAAACGTAGTGACACAGCACGGCGAGGATAACGAATATTTCGGGCAGGGTTATGGCAACGCAGTTAACCCAAGCAATGGATCTCCTGGCACCCCCGGGCCTAACTTTCTGCCGGGAACCGTTCTTCCGGCGGGAGCGCGGGCGCCCACCTGGAACGGCGTCACGGTCGAAGCTCGCTACGTGTATAGCCCGCAGATGATTTTCCTCGCCCGGTATGAAGCCGAACGAATGTCGCAACAAGCAAGTTCGACGAACGCGAGTAACCTGGGAAACGTCACCAACTATGTAATCGGCTACCGCTACAACCCGTTTATGACCAGCCGGGCCGGCTTTGCCTATCACGGCGAATTCAACTTGTTCCACCAGGACGGTACCGGGCCTACCAACTTGGCTGGCAACGCCACCAACATAAACACCAGCGAATTGCTGTTTGGATTTGACTTCGACTTCTAAAGAGGGGGATGACTGTGCATACAAATTTACGCAAGTGGTCGCTGTTGTTGAGCGCGGTTGTCGCTCTCTGTTTGTCTACTGCCTCGTACGCCCAACTCACCACATATCAGCAGCAGGAGTGGTTACATTCGCCGGCGGCGTCCAGCCACATTGGCAACCTTACCGGCGCCGCCCGCGCCGCCGCGTTGCCGTATCGCCGGTACTGCGTCGGCTGTCACGGTGAACTGGGAGATGGTAACGGCGAGAATGCGGTGTGGTTTGCTACCCCTATGTACGCCCAGCCGCGCAATTTCCAGTTGGCGATTTTCAAGTGCCGATCCACTCCGACCGGAACTTTGCCCACCGACCAGGATCTCTTCGATACGATTGGCCGGGGGATGGACCGCTCGAATATGCCCCAGTGGAATCCGTTGTCAAAGCAGGAGCGAGCGGATTTGGTTGCGTGGATTAAGCACTACTCGCCGCGCTGGCAGACGGAGAAGGCCGGCACTCCCATTCAAATCCCTCCCGAGCCGGAAATCACGGCAGAGCGGGTCAAGGCCGGACAAGAAGTGTTCGCCAAGATGCAGTGCTACAAGTGCCACGGCGTCCAAGGTATGGCCAATGGCCCCTCGGCCTCTACGCTTACCGACGATCTCAGCCAGCCCATTGCGGCCTTCAACTTCACTGATGGTTCCCGACCGAAGTGCGGAAGCACCGACGTTGATATCTACAGAATCTTTATGACCGGTTTAGACGGCACGCCGATGCCGTCATTCGCCGACAACATCAAGCCTGACGAGGCTTGGGACCTGGTGTTTTATTTGCGCTCGCTGCAGCCGCATAACGCGTTCAACGCCAAAGAAAGGGAGATTGCCCACCAACTGGGGTTGAAACCGGTAAATCCAAATGCACCAACGCAGTGATAGGGAGGGTAACCTTCCGAACTTAGGAGAAAAGCCATGAAGCAACAACGCAACCGTGGGTGGGCTGTGATTGTAGCCACTCTAGTGTTGGTCGGTCTTGGATCATTAATGATTAACCACAAGGCGAGTGCGGCCGCTGAGGGCAAAATTACCGGCACCGTCAAGCTCGACGGCACGCCCCCGCACATGCGGGGTATCGACATGTCAAAGGACCCGTTCTGTGTGAAGGCAAGCGCCAACAACCCCGCCCATTCGGAGAATGTCGTTGTCGGTAAGGGCGGCGGTTTGGAGAATGTTGTGCTCTATATCTCGGAAGGTTTGAGCGCTAGCGAGGCCAACATGAAACCCACTCAAGTCCCTGTGTTCGACCAGAAGAACTGCATGTACACGCCGCACGTGCTGGCCATGGACGTAGGCCAGGAATTCAAGGTGGAGACCAGTGATCAGACGGCTCACAATATCCACCCGGAGCCCAATCCTCTGACTGGCAATATCCCGTGGAACCAGTCGCAGCCGCCGGGGGCTCCGCCCGTCACCAAAAGCTGGAAAACCCCAGAAATGATCCACGTCAAGTGCAACATCCACCCGTGGATGAGTGGCTATTTCGCTGTGGTGAAGGGTCCCTACGCAACCACGGACGAGAATGGTTCCTACACGATCCAGAATGTGCCTCCCGGAAATTACACGGTAACGGCGTGGCAGGAAACCTACGGTACGCAGAATCAGAAGGTGACGGTGGCGGCGGGCGCAGCGGCAACCGCCGATTTCACCTTCAAGGCTAAGTGAGAGTTCTCGGGTAAAGAATCTCGGGTAAAAAATCAATCCGAGAGCTGGCCAATCCGCCCGTTTCCGACACTCCGCAAGGAGCGGTCGAGACCCGGAGACGCTGCGGGCCTTCAGCGATGGCACAGGAGGGTACATGGAAACCGCAATCGGAGTATTTGCTTCGCGTGATCACGCCGAGAGTGCGGTCAGGGAGTTGCGGGGGCGGGGTGTGCCGGAAGAATCCATCGTTTTCCTGACTCGCTCGGAAAACGAAGCCAAATCCATCGCGAAGGAACTCGGCGCGTTTGTGGGAGGCTTCGTCGGGGGCGCCGCCGGGTTGACCACCGGGGTGGTCGCGGCAACGCTGCTTCTTCCCGGGATCGGGACGGTGTTCGCGCTAGGGATCGGCGCCGCCGCGCTGCTCACGGGCGCGGGTGCGGGCGCGGGTGCCGGCTCCGCGGTAGGATCGGCGTCAACCCACGAGGCGGACGCGCCGCGCCCCACAGCGGCTGAAAAGTCCTCTGAGGA
This sequence comes from uncultured Acidobacteriaceae bacterium, assembly GCA_963779995.1. Taxonomy (GTDB): domain Bacteria; phylum Acidobacteriota; class Terriglobia; order Terriglobales; family Acidobacteriaceae; genus Acidiflorens. Next base: position 429,934 of record CAVZZY010000018.1, read on the forward strand.
CGTGGCCTTCTTCCAGGAAGTACTCAAAGAAGGGCGTTCGCTGATTGTGGTTCGGACAGAGTCCAAGGAACTGGCGAATTCCGCGTGCTCCGTTCTTGACCGGCTGGGAATGGCGATGGAAGGACGGAGCCCCGTCAAGATGCAAACCACCGCCCGCCAGGTGGGCGGAGTGACCGTCCTGGACATCAGCGGAAGAATTACGGTGGGCGAGGGAAATGTCATTCTCCGCGAGATTGTTCGCGATCTGGCGGCAAAAGGCGCCAAGGCGATCGTGCTGAACCTGGGCGAAGTTCAGTACGTCGACAGTTCTGGTGTCGGAGAGTTGGTCAAGGCGCACACCACGATTCGGAACCAGGGCGGACAATTGAAGCTCACCAATCTGAACAAGCGAGTACATGATTTGCTCGAACTGACCCGGTTGTCCGCCGTTTTCGATATTCAAAAGGACGAGACGAGCGCGATCACATCCTTTGCCGGATCGTCACAAGGGGTGGCATAGCGCATCAGTTTCGCGAGGCGTTCATCGTCAGGTCCGCGGGGAGGGCGAGCAATCCTTCCTGAAAACGGACTCATGGAGACGAGCTGAAACCGGTCAAGGCGAGGACATCATGGCAAAATTCTTTGCGGTCACCATCGTCGTAATCGCGATCCTGTCCGCGATTCCCATCCTGCGACACACCTGGGTGGCGCCGGAAGACATCTCGACTCATGGAGCCCTCATCGATGAGCAGATGTCGGAGACCATGGCCGAGGCCGGGATCGCCTTTCTCGCGGCGCAGTTCGTTCTGGCGTTTTTCGTCTGGAAGTTCTCCAATCCTGGCCCCGATGCAAAGATTAAAAACTTTCCCGGCGGCGCCACAGGTTTGGTGATTGCCGCCTTCCTGGTGGTGGGCATAGAAGTCCTGGCCCTCGGAATCTTCGGGATCAAGGCATGGGCCAACGTGTATCTCACGCCGCCGTCGGCTAACGCCATGCCCATCCAAGTCCAAGCCGGGCAGTTTGCTTTCTACTTCCGCTACCCCGGCCCTGATGGAACGTTCGGCCCGCTGCATCCCGAGCTCATTAATGAGAGCACGCAGAATTACTTTGGTCTCGACCTCGACCATGACCAGGATTCCAAGGATGACATCGTGACCGCCGAGATGGCGATTCCGGTGAACAAGGAAATCCATCTGCTCATGCATTCGAAAGATCTTGGGCATTCTTTCTATGTGCGGGAGTTGCGGGTACAGCAGGACTTTGTTCCCGGATTGGATGTTTCTCTGCACTTCACGGCGACCAAGATCGGCAAGTACGAGATTGTCTGTACCCAGCTTTGTGGCCTGGGACACTACAACATGAAGGCGTACCTGGAGGTAATGTCCCAGCAAGACTTCGATGACTGGCTGAAGAAGGAAGCGGCCATGCAGTAACCTCTTTCCGTCCGCGTTCACGCGCGAGTGGATCAAGACAACTCTTTTGAGGTGAGGAAATGCACGACATAGCAGCGCACGCGGCGCATCACGCTCCTCCGACAAGTTTCATTCGGAAGCACGTCTTCAGTCTCGACCATAAGGTAATCGGCAAGCAGTATTACGCGCTGGCGCTGCTCGCCGCCATAGTCGGAATGATTCTTTCCTGGCTCATGCGCATCCACCTGGCGTGGACCAACGCCGCGATCCCCGGCCTGCAATTGCTTTCGAAAACCGGCGCTCCGGGCGGGGTGATGACGCCGGAGTACTACCTGCAATTGATGACCATGCATGGCACCATCATGGTCTTTTTTGTGCTCACGACCGCTCCCTTCGCGGCCTTCGGTAATTTCTTCCTGCCCATCCAGGTAGGCGCCGAGGACATGCCCTTCCCGCACTTCAACATGATGTCGTTTTGGGTTACATTTACCGGCTTCGTGGTTTTGATTGCGTCATTCTTCGTGAGCGACGGACCGACCCTGGGTGGCTGGACGCAATACGCCCCGCTCAATGCCGTGGGTTCGGCCGCAGGCCCCGGCCAGGGTACGGGGGTGGTTCTTTGGATGACGTCGATTGCACTGTTTTGTGTTGGCCAGTTGTTGGGCTCATTGAACTTCATCCCCACCACACTCGATCTGCGGGTAAAAGGCATGAGCCTCCTGCGCCTGCCGCTCACCGCATGGGCATGGTTCATTACCTCATGCATGGGGCTGACAGCATTTGCGGTGTTAATGCCGGCATGTATCCTCGCTATTCTCGATCACGTAGCCGGTACCAGCTTTTTCGTTCCGTCAGGCCTGGTCGTCAGCGACCAATTGGTGCCCCACTCCGGAGGCTCGACGCTCCTATGGCAGCACCTCTTCTGGTTCTTTGGACATCCGGAGGTGTACATCGCGATCGTGCCCGGCATCGGCATCGTTTCCCATGTCCTGATCACTAACATGCGCAGACCCATGCTTAGCCAAAGGGTACTCATCTATTCCATGGGATCACTGGCCGTCCTCAGCTACATGGTCTACGGGCATCACATGTTTGTCAGCGGGATGAATCCGTACTCCTCGCTGGCATTCTCTTTCCCCACGCTGGTCATAACCATCCCGTCCACCATCGTGGTGCTGATCTGGACCTTCAGTCTGTATGGCTCTAAGCTGCGTATCAACTCGGCTTCGCTATTTGCATTGGGTTTTATTTCGATGTTCGTCAGCGGTGGCGTGAGCGGCTTCTTCCTGGCTCAGCCCTCGATCGATATCATGCTGCATGCGACTTACTTTGTGGTGGGCCATTTCCACCTCGTCATGGGCGTTGCGGCCATGTTCGGCATCTTTGCCGGAACTTACTTCTGGGCGCCCAAGATGTTCGGACGGATGATGAACGAGACTCTCGGAAAAATTCATTTTTGGCTAAGCTTCGTGGGCGCTTATTGCATCTTCATGCCATTCCACTACCTGGGCATGGCGGGAAATGTGCGCCGCTACTCGACGTTCGTGGATGACTACCTGCAGCCGCTGATTCCGGTGCACCAATTCATCACCGTCGCTGCTCTCGTTACTGGCGCGGCCCAGCTTATCTTTGTCTACAACCTGATTCACAGCCGCTTCTGGGGCAAGCCGGCGCCCGATAACCCGTGGGAAGGCACTTCACTGGAGTGGAGCACGGCTACGCCTCCGCCTTTCGACAATTTTGGCGGTAAGCATCCAGTGGTTTACCACGATCCCTATCAATACGGAGTGCAGAGTTCGGTTGGTGACTACGTCATGCAGGCTTCACCCGAGCAAGTCAAGACGGAACACGATGAGAAGTAACTCGCAAAAATAACTCGTAAACAGCCATCTGAGGGGAGTTTCAGTCGTTATGGCGACTACAATACATCAACCGCCTCGAATCGGTCCGCACCGTTTGCCCGATCAAGGGCACTCGGGAAATGGCGGTCGGAGAAACCTGGTACCTGTGGATGGTGACCCGCGTGTGGCGCTGGACTACTCGCCACCACCGGCTTCGACTGCCATTTGGGTAGTGCTTTTCGCCATTACGATGATGTTTGCTGCCCTCACCAGCGCACTGATCGTTCGTAAAGGTTCGTCGCTCGACTGGAAGACCTTCACGCTGCCGTCGATCCTCTACTTCAATACTCTTTTGCTCCTTGCGAGCAGCGTGACGCTGGAGGTCTCGCGTCGCCGCGTCGCTACCTTCATGGGCGGCATGAAAAGTCAGGTCGGGGGCCCCGCACGCTGGCTCTACGTAACATTATTTCTCGGCCTGCTTTTTGTGGGCGGTCAGTATGTCGCGTGGTCGCAACTGAGGGCCGAGGGGCTCTATCTGGCCACCAATCCGAGCAGCTCTTTTTTCTATTTGCTGACGGCTATACATGCGCTACACGTGCTGGGCGGGTTGGGTGGACTGATCTATGTCATTCGCAAGCTGAGTAAGTCGGCCCTGCTGCGGAGTCAGTTGGTTGCGACTGCGCGTTACTGGCACTTCATGGGCATTCTTTGGCTGTATCTGCTGTTGCTGCTTTGGATGAAACTTTAACCGACTCGACAATTAGGAGGCGCCGTGAGCCAAGCGGACTTGACCATGGAAGGGCACGCCCCAGGTCTTACTGTAGGACCGGCATTTTCGATTCCGACAAAAAAACTGGCGATGTGGCTGTTCATTATCGCCGACACCATGACGTTTGCGGCGTGCCTGGTGGCTTATGGATTTCTGCGCAACGGGACGCCCAACTGGCCCAGACCGTTCCCCGGCATAACCAACGTCGCCCTGATGACTTTCATTCTTCTGACCAGCAGCTTGACCATGCTGATCGGACTGCGCTCCGCTCGGGCGGGGGACAAAGCCGGGGCCTTCCGCTGGACCATGATCACTGCGGCTCTGGGTATTGGTTTCGCCCTGTTGCACGTTCGGGAATGGCTGGAGCTCATTGACCAAGGCATGACGCTCTTTAAGAATCCGTGGGGAACCGCATTGTTCGGGGCGTCATTTTTCAGCATTACGGGCTTGCATCTCACGCACGTCACCTGCGGCGTAATCGCTCTAATCGTTGTGGGTGTGCGCTACAAGGGTGGCCGCTACAATGCCGATGACATCGAGGTTCTGGGCCTTTACTGGCACTTCGTGGATCTGGTTTGGATGTTCGTCGTACCGTTGGTCTACCTTTTGAATCTCGCCCACTAGATCAGGAAGCTTGGGAGCAGAATGCTATGACAACCGCGGAAGCGCATAAGAGTGACGGAATCGGCAAAGACCTGGTCGTCTATGTTTGCCTGTTGGCTCTGGCCGGCTTGCAATTCGTAATTGCCTATCAGAAGATCGATGCATCGCAGATGTTCTGGCGCATGCTGACCGTCTCCTGCGTCGAGGCGGGGCTGGCAATGTTGTTCTTCATGCATCTTTGGTCGGAAAAGCGGACCTTTCTGTGGTTTGTCCTCATCTTTACGATTTCTGTCCTGCTGGGGATGCAATATGGGTGGACCGACTCCTTCCGGATGCTGATCGGCGCGCCATTTTCAAAATGAGTTATGTAAGGGAACGGCGTGGAGGAGAAGAGATGTTAGGAAGAGAGGTCGAAGGACAGATAAGAACAAAGGTGCGAGTCGAGAGACCGTTCCTGCTTGTTGGTATTGCGCTGATTGCGCTGGTCATGCTCGCCGCGCCGCTCCCAGCCTTCTCCCAGAGTTGCGCGCTCTGTTATACGCAGGCGGCGTCCGCTGGCGCTCGAATGATTCAGGCCTTGCGCAGTGGAATTCTGATTCTTATCGTCCCTCCAACCCTTATGTCGGTTGGCATGATTTTCATTGTTTATCGCAAACGCCATCAGTTCAGGCAGGACGCTGACGCAGCTGACTCTGACCACAATTGGTAGAGTTTGGGTTCCGCCACGCTTGAGCGTGGTCTAGTCCCGATGCTTCCGGGAAAGCCCTATCCAGCCTTTCTCGGCGGTATCCAGTAGACCTCTTCCTTGAAGTTCTCTTTCTGAAATCCGATGCGTTTCAGAATGCCCTTGCCGTGCTCGATCATCACCGGATGTCCGCACAGATACGCAATGCTGTTGGCTGCTGTGCATCCCCAGCGGTCGGCATACTTGCGTATCAACTCATCCACGCGGCCGATTTCGCCATTCCAATTCGCATCCTCCCAGGGGCGGCTGATGGTCGGCACGTAGCTGAACCAGGGCGCCTGCTCGGCAAACTTCTCCAGTTCCTCACGGTACCCGAACTCCCAGGAGCGGCTGGCGCCGTGCAGCAGAAACAGGCTGTGCTCGCCGGTGAAGCTGCCTTTCTTCCAATCCGCGAACAACGTCCGCACGTAGCTGACGAACGGCGCCACACCGGTCACGGTGCTGACCATGAGGTGGTTCTTGCGCGCGGGCTGCGAGGTTTCCAAGGTAAAAAGTCCCTTAGCCACCTTGCGCATCAGCACCTCGTCCCCGGGTAGAAGATCGTGCAGCGGAGGGGTGGTCACCCCTTCCGGGACCAATTCGAAAAAGAATTCGAGTTCCCCTTCGTGGGGCGAAGAGGCGATCGAGTACGCCCGCTCCACGCGGCGCGTGTCCCGCTCGACGCCGAGCGTGGCGTATTGCCCCGGCGTGAACCGGAATTCGGCCCCGGGATCAATGCGGATCATCCAGAGGTCGGGCGCGAAATCGACGCGCCTGGTAATACGGGCCCGGTAATGCTTGTCATCCATGGTCCGGTTGCCTTTCATCCAGAAGCGGCTCGCCGGTGCTACGAAACCTTCGATGGTGGCGACCGCGAAACTGACGGAGGAGCAAATCCAACGCCGAACTGACACCCACCTGCATACTTGATTTTCCCAACTTGTTTCGATATTGGGTAGTGGAAAAAAGATTCCGCCGTTGGCCAGCGCCGCTGGGCACAGCTCAATTGCAATCTCAGAACAGCGTAGCTTTGATGGCGAGTTGATGGCAAGTGCGCTGACCCTGCTACAGGGCCAAGCACCGTTTCCGATTGTCAGAGAGAGGCGATGTTACGCCAACCAACTGGGCTAGAGGCCTCAATGCCCTTGCGGCATCTGCCGGGGTTGCTCGAGGGTAAAGTTCACCTCTACGGCAGAGCGGGCAGGAACCGTTACCGGCTTGCTCCAGATTACCGGTTCGGAGAAAATGGGATGGTTCACGCGAACTTGGGTCTTGAGGTCATAGAGGGCGTTCTGGCCAACCACCTTCCATCCCTCATGCCAGGCAACAATTTCGTAATCGCCGGGAGGAACCTGGGTCAACTCGAAGTTACCGTCCCGATCAGTCACCGCATAGTAGGGATGCCGCGCTACCATCATTTCGCCGTTCATCCAGACATGTATGTTGCAGCGCACGCTGACGGCGCCGTCGCGGGTCATGGGATGTGTGAACTCCTGCCCTTCTGCAGTAAAGGGAAAATTGTAATCCGCGCTCCCCGACATTTGCACCGTGTGCAGCAAGGGGTCGCTGCTCTTCACGGTTAAAGTCGCTTGCACCGGCACCAGCAGGACATGAGGTTCGTAACGGCAGCTCTTTTGGTTGAGGAACCGGCGCGTCACGGGTAGATCCATCGCTTTCCCACGGCTAATGTTCCTGAGAAACACAACCGTGTTGGCGACGCCACCGTTCGGGGCGACCAGCAACCGTTCAAGGTCACGGTGCTTCTGACCCTGCGGGTCGCAGATCTCCTGGTCTTTGTTGATATCGTAGGACACCAGGTGAGGCAAGGCCCCCTGCCACCGCACGGTTCCCCGGATCGTTCCTCCGTCTTCGACGGAGATAACCTGGTAACCCGCTTGGCCAGCAGAAAGCTCCGGCGCGAGGCCGATCACGAGCAGTGCAATCATCCGCAACAGGTGCTTCATACACACCACCTTGAAATGGCGTCGCCTGGGGTGGACGACTGGATACAGCACTGACGGGGAACACAGCGACCGCGGAGGGACGCCAAGCGGCTTCCAATGCATTGTTAACTTCGCGGCTCCCCACGAGACCGCTGTTTACCGCTCGACCATAAGGCATATCCCCAAAGCCAAGCAAATAACCAAAGGACAAGGACTGTCGGAAATACGATTGCGCGCGCGTCGATTTCGAAAATGGGCCGCCATGTACTTCGAAAAGTCGAGCATGTTTACTACAGGGCAATCTAGTTAGACTCGGAAAGGAAATCCATGATGGAGCGCCGGAATGAATCGATGAACCGACTCGCCCATGGACTGCAACACGATCTGGCTTAGGGCTTGTATGAATTTTGGGGTATCGTTGAGCCCGGCGCTCATTTCAAATTGCGCGATGCCCAGCCGGCGCGCTTCTTCGCGGGCCGCGTGATCAATTTCCCCCAGCGTTTCCACGTGATCGGAGACGAACGCTACCGGCACGACGCAAACTTCGCGAGCGTGTTCTGCGGCCAGATCGTGCAGCGCGCGGTGCAGGGAAGGCTGCAGCCACTTGCTTGCCCCCACCTTGCTCTGATAGCAAAGCCGGTTCCGGTTGCTCCATCCACCGCGTTGTACCAGGCGCCGTACCGTGTCTTCGATCTGCTGCTGGTAAGGATCGCCCTTCTCTATCACCGAAACTGGCACGCTGTGCGCGCTGAACACAAGCTCCGCCCGCTTCGGCACGGCGAACCGTGCCAGCGCTTCGTCAACTTTTTCAATCACGGCGTCGAGATAGGCCTCGTGCCGGTAGAAATTCTCCACGCAGTGTACGGGCATGTCGTCGTGAAAATGCCTGCGCCACTCATTCAAGCTCGAGCCCGTCGTGGTCGACGAATATTGTGGATACAGCGGCAGCAACACCACTTCGTCGCACTGCGCCGCTCGCAGTTGCCGAATCGCCTCGCTCGTAAACGGGTGCCAGTACCGCATGGCCACAAAGCAGCGGGCATCGATTCCGCGGCTCGAAAGCTCCGCCTCCAGGGCCCGGGCCTGCCGTTCGGTGAAGCGGCGGATGGGCGAACCTCCCCCAATCGTCGCGTAGTGGTGCTGCACCTTGCGCGCTCGCGTCGTCGAAATCAATTTGGCCAGGGGTTTACGCCCGATGCGGGCAAAAGGGAAGTCAATAATATCGGGATCGCAGAAAAGGTTATAAAGAAAAGGTTCGATCTCTTCCAGTTTGCCCGGTCCGCCCAGCTGAAAAAGAACTACACCCAAACGGCGTGATGTGTCCCCAACCGAGGTCGATTTCGTGATCGGAGCCTTCAGCGCGGAATCGGTCGCGAAGCCGTCGGTCATGGTTGAGCGCTTAGCGCAGCGCCAGAAGGCGTTTGGCTCGAAGCCGATGTTCTCCAGCGGAACAGCAGAATCGTGAGCGCTGAAAAGAGCAGCACCGGTGGGATGAGCAAAACGATGATTGCTCCCTGCAAGGCATGAATGACGCCCTTGCCGCCGCCGGCGACAGTCGTGTAACACATGGCACAACTTTGGCCATAGAGGTTATGTGCCGCGCCCAATAGCACCAGCCATAACCCGATAAGCTGAGTGAATACGCGCCGGATCAGTGGTGTTATGAGCTTTCCAGAATCTGGCCGGACGTCCATAATACTCGCTTTCTTTCGAGGCGCTGCGCCGTTGCTAAGAACCAGCGGCGGCACGCATTACTGGGCGCTCTTACTGAACACTTTTATTGAACCAGCGATCGCATATGCGCGAGTCGCGTACTGTCCGCGAAGATAACGGTCATCATAATCAGTATGAAGACCAGTGCCGGAATCAGCGTCACAAAAAGGCTTGGCTGCTCATACCGCAGGTGCATGAAGTAGGCAATAATCAATGCCGCTTTGATAACGGACAAGAACATCAAGACGGTGAGCATGGTCTCCAGGGGCAACTGACGATAGGCGAGAATCACCTCGAGAACCGTCAACCCGAGCAAACCAAACCACACGGAGAAGACGATTTTGTTTCCAGCAGTTTCCGCGTGCTCCATGTCTTGATCCTTTCTACGCTAGGCCGTTTTCGCCGACAGCAAGTAAACCAGCGGGAAGATGAACATCCATACCAAATCGACGAAGTGCCAGTACAGGCCGCTTACTTCCACATCCGCGGCTGAGAACTTTCTCCGCCCGAAGCCGACGGCGATGACCAGCAGATACACGACACCAATGGTGACGTGAAGCATGTGAAGCCCGGTCATGGTAAAGAACGCGGCCCCGAACATAGGCGTGCCCCAGGGATTGTGAAAAGGACGGACGCCCTCTCCGATTAGGCCCAGCCACTCGTGAATATGCAGAACGTCAAAAACCACGCCGCCCAGTGCAGTCGCCACCAGCCATCCTACCGCGCCGCTCACCTTGCCCAAGCTTGAGGCTCGGACGGCCAGAACCATGGCTACGCTGCTGGAGAGTAACACGAAAGTCATAACGGCCGCGTTGGCGATACTCGGCGTCTCGAACGGCCGCGGCCAAGCCGCGGCTGCGAGCCGCAAATAGCCATACGCAAAAATTACGGCTGAGAAGGTGATGGCATCAGAAACGATAAACAACCACATTCCCAGTTTCTTCGAGGGTACGGCGTAAGGCAGCGATCCGCCTCCCCAACTCGGGATATCCTGAGCATCATGAACCGCTGCTACTGAAACTGGACCGTCCAAAGAGGACATGTTCGCGCTCGCTCCGTCGTGAATTTACTGGTCACCGTGCTGCCACAGACCCAACTAACTTTTTGCCGGCTGCCCGGCGGGATCAGTCTGCATGACGTAGTCCTTCCCGTTGTGCACTTCTCCGTATTCATAGGCATCGTGATACACCACGGGATGTTTGCCTCCGAAATTATCAAAAGGTGGTGGAGACGGCACGGTCCACTCCAGAGTCGTGGATTCCCACGGGTTCTCAAGCGCCTTGGGACCCTTGTACATGCTCCAGAAAAGATTGACGAAGAAGATGAACTGGGCTGCGCCTGTGATCAGTGCCGCGATGGTCATGAATTTGTGCACCGGCATCAGGGGTTGCATAAGGTCGTTGACGAAACTCGAGTAGCGGCGAGGCATGCCTTCAAGGCCAATGAAGTGCATCGGCATGAAGATGCAGTAGACGCCAATAAACGTGATCCAGAAATGGATTTTGCCCAACCGTTCATTCATCATGCGGCCAAACATCTTCGGGAACCAGAAGTAGGTGCCCGCGAACATGCCGAAGATGGCCGCCACTCCCATTACCATGTGGAAATGTCCTACTACGAAGTAGGTTCCGTGGAGAAAGATGTCGAGTGAGGGCTGCGCCAGGAACATGCCACCCAAACCGCCGGTCACAAACACCGAGACGAAGCCCAACGCAAACATCATGCAAGTGGTGAAGCGCAGCCTGCCGCCATAGACGGTTCCCAGCCAGAGGAGCGAGACGATGGTGGCAGGTATGGTGATAATCAATGTCGGGATGGAGAACAGGAAGCCGGAATAGGGACTCATCCCGCTGAGGAACATGTGATGTCCCCAGACGGTGAAGCTCAGGAAACCGATGGCCAACAGGCAGGTCACAATTACCTTGTAGCCGAGAACAGGTTTGCGGGCGAAAACCGAGAGCACATGCGAGATAACCCCGAAGCCGGGGACGATTGCGATGTACACCTCGGGATGCCCGAAGAACCAGAACAGGTGTTGCCACAACAATGGTGAACCGCCAGCGTGGTCTTGGAGTTGGCCGTTGACCAACAAGCCAGAAGGCAGGAAGAAACTGGTGCCGGCATTACGGTCAAGGATCAGCAGAACGCACGCCGCAAATAGAACCGCGAAGCTCAACAGGCTAAGGATGGCAGTAATGAGCCAGGCCCAACAGGTCAGCGGCATGCGCATCAGCGTCATGCCCTTGCAGCGCAAGTCCACGGTGGTCGTAATGAAATTTAACGCGCCGAGCAAAGAGCCTATACAAAAAAGCGCTATGGAAACAGCCCAGAGATTCTGCCCCATTCCCTGTCCCGGCCCTGCAAGGTGACCCACGGCGCTGAGCGGGGGATATGCCGTCCAGCCGGAAATCGGGGGACCGTCCGGGACGAACAGCGTGGCGACCAAGGAGCACAGGGCTAAGAACGTCACCCAGAACGAAAGCATGTTCAAGGTGGGGAACGCCATATCTTCGGCGCCAATCTGAATAGGCAGCGCATAGTTGCCGAATCCGGCCTGGGGCGCCGTGGTCAGCACAAAGAAGACCATCAGTGTGCCATGGATTGTCAGCAGCGACAGGTAATACTCCGGTGAAATTACGCCCCCGGGCGCTCCCGCGGGCGAAAGCGCACCCAATCCCCAAACATGAACGTTGGGCCAAACCAGGTGAATACGCACCAGCCATGAAAGGACCATCCCCAGGAACACCGAAGCGATCGCGAGGAAATAGTACTGCTTGCCAATCACTTTGTGATCGAGGCTAAAGATGTACTTGCGGATGAAACCGGTTGGCGCCGTGTGGTGGTGTAGCTGTGCGTCCATGGGCATGTTTACCATCGTGAATTACCTTCCCTGCTCCAGCGCGCCTTGACGGCCGCTGTCGCCCGAAAACATTACTGCAAGCTGGCTTGCTCGACTATCCATTTCTGATAGTCCTCCTCCGACATCACTGCGAGGAAAGCCCGCATAGTGTAGTGGCCGAGACCACAGAGTTGGTTGCAGGAGATTTCGTACCTGCCTATTTTGGTCGGGGTGAAGTGCAGAGGGATCTCCATCCCGGGAACTATGTCTTGCTGAATGCGCATTTCCGGGACATAGAACCCGTGACCCATGTCTTTGGAGTTCAACAGCAGTTCTACAGGCTGGTTCACCGGAACACCCAAATCCACGGTCACGATGTCGTCCTTGGATTCGGGGTCGGATGAACTAATGCCAAAGAAATTCCCTTTGGTTTCATCAATCTTGTTGGTGTGGATGGGGCCGAACTTGCCATCGGGTCCGGGATAGCGGAAGTAGAAGGCAAACTGCCCGGCCAGCACTTGCACCTGCAGAGAGTCAGCCGCCGGCGGAGTGAAGTACATGGCGGCCCAAACCTTCTGCCCCACAAACTCCAGCAAGATAATCTCCGACCCGACGTAAACCAGTGCGAGCACGACCAGCCATTTCGCCCCGCCCGGGAAGATGCGGATGGGACGGGTTTCGCCCTTCCGCTCTCCGTATTTCCAGGCAAAGGCAGCCAGACCCAGCTGGGCGAGGATGAATCCAATGGCTGCGCCGACGAAGGTCTCCACGAACTGATGGTCCATCGCGCCACCATGAGCCGAGGCAACTTCGGGAAACCACCAATGGCGTGAGACAAAGACTGCGACAGAGATAGTGGTGATGATCGTCAGCACTACGGCGAACGCTTTGCCCATGGTTACTATCCCCCGCGCAACGGACTTCGCTGCTACCGGACAAACCACATCAGAGCAAAAATGTAGACCCACAACAGGAACATGAAATGCCAATACCAGGCGGTCACGTCCACCACGATGCGCCGCGCTTCAACCGGCTTACGGAGCAGGGAACCGGTTGCGGCGTAGAGTAACACGAGCAGGCCGCCCATGAGGTGGACGGCGTGAGTAGCGGTGAGCAAATAGACGAAGGAACTGCTGGCGCTCGTTGCCAGGTAAAAGCCGCGCTCGGCCAGCAGACGCCAGGCGATCCACTGGCCGGTCAGAAAGCCGGCGCCAAGCACGACCGTAACTCCGAGCCAGGGGAAGCCTTTTCCCAGGCCGAGAGAAACGCCAGGAATGGAGCGAACTGGAGCTAATGCGGCCTGCCGCGTGATCTGCCGCCGGGCCAATTCTGCTGCAACACTGCTGAGCAAGAGCAACCCGGTGTTCACCAGAAGCAGCGCAACCGGCAGAGTGACTGGAGTCCAATCACGAACATAGGTATGGCTTTTTTCGTCAAGCGTTGGCAGGCCCTGACGCACGATATAGGCGCTGGTGAAAGCAACAAACAGCATTACGATGGGAGCGATGGCCACGGCCAGTCCCAGGCGGGCGCGCCGCAGACGAGCCCCATAGTCGGGAAAGCCATCACCGCGTCTACCGTCGCCACCACCACCATAAACGGGAGGAAGAGAGCTGCCCCCCTGCTTACCCGTTTGGGGCACGTGCACCGTTACCGGAGGACTCAGAGTTGCCATGGCCTAAGCGGAATTGAAGGTGAAGTTGACTGTCCTTGTGCCGGACTTTTTAACCCAAGTGGGAAATAGTGTACTATACTTTTCCGGTCGCAAGGTGGGGCGCATCCCGAGTCTTACTGTGGGAAGATTTGGGGTCCAACACAGGGGGGACAAGTACAGATGGCAGACGACTCACCCAAGAGCGTCGTGAATGGCCTGCTCGGACATCTTCCGCCTTGGCCGAGAAAGCAGCTCAGCAACTCGCTCATAGCGATGGAGCAGGCCTGCCGAAAACGCGAAGGCCTGCCGCTACTCAGCGATGCAGATATTGAGGCGTTGAAGGCTGGCCAGCCCATGCCGTGGGAGACAGGCAATGTGGCCTCAGCGCCAGCCTCAACGGGCTCCCCACCGACTCCGCCGCCAGTTGCTCCCGCGGCGGCACCGGCATCCCCCGCTGCGGCGGCGGCCCCTAGCGCAGCCAGTGGTGCGATCAGCGAGGAAGTCGCAAAGTGGGTTGCGGCCGGAAAGAAGTGGAGTAAATCCAGCATCGCAGCGGAACAGGCACATCGCGGTCGCAAAGGTTTGCCGGCACTCAACGATGCTGAAATTACGGCCCTGCTCGGCGAACCACTCACGCCAGCGGCTCCGGCAGCGACTGCTCCGGCGGCTGCTCCGAGTGCTCCGGCGGCGACCGCAGCCTCTTCTCCTCGACCTGCGGCAGCGGCGGCAACTGTAACTGCTTCCGCGGCTGCTTCCGTAGCACGCGGCGGCGACGCGACCAAATACGTTGGTACACCGGCGGTGGGGACCTCCAAAGCAGTGGCGGGCGCAGGAGTAGCCTCTGTCGGTCCGGAAGACAATGAGATCAATCGGCAACGCCGGCGATTGGTGTGGAGTACGGTAACCGCCTTCCTCGCCGCGTGGTTCATCGCGTTCTTCCGCTTTTTCCTGCCGCGCACTCTATTCGAGCCCGCGACCAGCTTCAAAATCGGCTATCCCGAGGATTACGGCCTGGGAGTGGACACCAAGTTTCAGCAGAAGTACCGCATCTGGGTGGACCGCACACCCGATCGCTTGTTCGTGATTTACGCGCGTTGCACGCATCTGGGCTGTACGCCGGACTGGAAAGCCAGCGAAAACAAATTTAAATGCCCGTGCCACGGCAGTGGCTACGACAGCGAAGGTATCAACTTTGAGGGTCCGGCGCCGCGTCCCATGGACCGGGCCCGCGTTGAGAAATCTCCAGACGGTCAGATCCTGGTAGATGTGTCGCGACTCTACCAGTGGCCGAAGGGGCAGCCTAGCCAGTTCAATGATGATGGATCTTACTTGCCCTTGTAATTGGAGTGCTGTGAGTTCTGATCAGAGGGAATGATGCCTGAAGAAAATGGGAACGGAAAGAACGGCAAAGAAGTTGGCCTGCTTGAACGATTGAAGTCCGGCCTGCAAAAGGATGTTCAATCCTTAAGGGCCGATCTGCCGACCAAAGCGAAGGAACAGATCGAGGGGCTCAAGAAACCAACCAAGACCGAGGTTTACACCTCGATCTTCCGCCACAAGCACGATGACACGCCGCGCAACCGGGCTCTGGGCGTGCTTTCCAACGTCTTCCTGCATCTACATCCGGCAAAGATCAATCGCGACGCCGTGCGCTACAGTTTCACCTGGGGCATGGGTGGAATCACGTTTTATTTGTTCATCGTGCTCACCTTGACCGGTGTGCTGCTGATGTTTTACTACCATCCGACGAAACTCCAGGCGTTTCGCGACGTGCTCTATCTGGAGCACGATGTGCCCTTCGGCAAGATCCTGCGCAACATGCACCGCTGGGCTGCCCACCTCATGGTGATTACGGTGTGGTTGCACATGTTTCGCGTCTTCCTGACCGGCTCCTATAAGGCGCCGCGTCAGTTCAACTGGAACATTGGCGTGCTGCTGCTGGTCCTCACGTTACTGCTTTCGTTCACCGGTTACCTGCTTCCGGACGATCAGCTCGGGTTCTGGGCGGTCACCGTCGGCACCAACATGGCTCGCGCCACGCCGCTGCTCGGACACGAAGGGCCGTTCGGCAAAATGTTGGGAATGACGCCGTACAACGATGTGCGCTTCGGCCTGCTGGGCGGCTCCATCGTAGATGCGAATGCCTTGCTGCGTTCCTACATCTGGCATTGCATCGGGATTCCGATCGTGGCTTCCGTACTGATGATCGTTCACTTCTGGCGCGTGCGGAAGGATGGCGGTATCTCCGGCCCGGGGTCGGTGGTGCTCGCGTCGGAAGATAAAGCGCAGCGTGGCCCAAGGCACGCCTGAAGCCGTGGTCACTCCTGCTTTACTGTAGCGGTCAGGAGCATTTTATGGATTGGCGACAACTTTGGGAGATCTGTTCCGCGCCCGACAACGTACCCATCGTGGCTCTGATTCCGCTGCTGGCCTTTTATTGCTACCTGGCATGGAAGCAGGCGAAGGGCAACGACGAACTGATTGCGGAGTTGGAAACCAATCCCGCGATGGCGAAGACCCGTTATCGCAAGACTTGGCCGTTCGAGCCGGGGTGGCAGAAGGAAGTACATGTGTGGCCGTTCCTGCTGCGCATTGAATTTCTCGCTGCCATCATCGTGACCATCGTCTTGATGATCTGGTCCGTTACCCTGAACGCACCGCTGGAGGAACCGTCGAATCCGAACCTGACCATGAATCCGGCGAAGGCACCATGGTACTTCCTGGGGTTGCAGGAAATGCTGGTGTACTTTGACCCATGGATTGCCGGCGTCGTGATGCCCACGCTGATCATCGTTGGGTTAATGGTAATTCCCTACATCGACACCAATCCGCTGGGCAACGGCTATTACACCTGGAAGCAGCGCAAGTTTGCCATCGGCTCGTTTCTGTTTGGCTTCATCATTCTCTGGGTCGCGATGATCATCATCGGCACGTTCATACGGGGACCGGGCTGGCAGTGGTTCTGGCCGGGACAAACCTGGGACCACAGCCGGCTGATTTACGAGGTGAACCGCGATCTGCCCGATCTTTTCGGGATCACCTCCAACTTAGGCAAGGCCATTTTCGGGGCCATGGTTGTAGGAGGTTATTACCTGGCCGGCGGGTTCCTCATCCATGCGCTGTTCCGGCGTTACAACCCGAAGGATTATCAGCGCATGAGCCTGTTGCAGTACTCCATCATGGTGTTCTTCCTGCTCACCATGGTGGGACTGCCGGTCAAGATGATGTTGCGGCTCGCATTCAACATCAAGTACGTGTGGATTACGCCTTGGTTCAACGTGTAATTGGTTTAACGTGTAAATGGTCGTGAGCGTGGACGTCTTGGGCGCGCCGGCGCTAGAAACCAACGACCAACGACTAACGACCAGCGACTAATCGGAGGCTGTAGTGCCCGAACAACCAATCCGCAAGCAAGATCCGGTTGTGAACAAGTCCTTTGCGATGCTCTACGTCGTGTCCATGCTCATCCTCATGGCCACGCTGTTCTGGGCGCTGTGGGACGAAGACTACGGCCAGCGTCCCTGGAAGGCCTTTCAGCAAGAGTGGAAGCAGCGCTACGGCGCCTTCCTGAAGACAGCCGAGTCAAAATCCGCGGAGTCCGAAAAGAACGTCGAACAGGGCGCCGAGTACCAGCAAATCGATCAGGCTTGCCAGCAGGCTTATCAAGCTGCCAAGCCTCGCCGGGATGACCTGCAGAAACAGATCCTTGATTTGAACGGCAAAATTCTGGCGGTGCAGAACGTCTTCGTCGACAAACGCGCTTATGTGAATGCTCTCACCTACCGGATCGAGACCGACACGAGCGCCTCGGGCAAGGAAAGCAAGCGGAAGAAACTCGAAGACTACAAGAAGGAAACCTGGTCGGTCGAATATCCCGACGGTCACAGGGAGAAATATGATTTCTCTCAGCTGGTCGAAAAGTACAACGCGCTTAAAGACGAACGCACCAAGTTAAGCGCGGAGCTGGGCGAGGTGCTCAAGCCGGTGACCGAAGCCAGCACCAAGGTGTCAGCGTACATTAACCAGCAGATGGTCGAGCTCACACCGGTACAAATCGAAGGTCTGAAGAGGAAGACCGCGGAGTGGGAACCAAAGATCGTGCAGATTAACGTGGCGGACGCCAACATCGTTGACCGCTGCGAATCCTGCCACATGGGAATCCGCGAGCCGCTCGCGTTGACGGTGGCTTCGATGGCGCTCCCGGGCAAGAAGCCCGACGAGTATGCACGCGCTTTCACCAGCCATCCTGAACCCGCTTTACTGAAGACGCATGATCCGGAGAAGTTCGGCTGCTCTCCCTGCCACCAGGGCAATGGCCGGGCCACCACCAGCGTCGAGAAGGCGCACGGAACTTACGATCATTGGTTGTGGCCGCTCTTCCCCAAGGAAAACACGGAAGCCGGCTGTCAGACCTGCCACGCCGCGGATATGCTGCTGGTGAGCAACGACGTGGGCTCGACGATCAGCGCGGGCAAGGACTTGTACCGCCAACGGGGCTGCCTCGGCTGCCATCGCTATGAAGGCTACGACAAAGAACCGGACGAGCTGAACTCTGTCAGCCAGGAGATCAAGCAACTGGAAGGGGAAAAGATCCAGAACATCAAGCAGGCGGCTTACTTGATGAAGCAGGCCGATGCCGCGGAAACCAACGAAGAAGCGGTACAGCTGAACGACAAAGCCGTGGCACTGAAGGTGGCCAACAGCAAGGCTGACGCCCGCATCGCGCAACTGGAGCGGCAGACGAAAAGTCTGTTGCAGGACGTCAAGAAGGTGGGGCCCAATCTCAAGGACGTCCGGCTCAAGCTCAACAAGAACTGGATTCCTGTCTGGCTGAAGAAGCCGACCGACTTCCGGCCCACCACGCGGATGCCGAACTTCCGCCTCAATGACGGCCAGATCCGGGCCATCTCAGCCTATCTGTGGCAGTCGGCGCTGACCGACCCACAGCCCCAGCACAAACCGGGCGACGCCGCGCACGGCAAGGAACTGTTTGAGACGCGCGGCTGTCTGGCCTGCCATTCCATCGGCGAAGGCGATCAGATGCAGGGTGGAACGTTCGCCGCCAATCTTACCCGGGTCGGGGAGAAAGCCAATTATGACTATCTCGTGCGCTGGGTGCATAATGCGCGCGAGCGCACCCGTCCCTATTGTCCGTACGAAAAGAAAGACATTGGCCCCGAAGATTATGCGAAGAAGGGGCTGCCTTTTATCTTCGACCTGCAACACAGCAAATGCCCGAACGATGGCCACGAACTGCAGGTGCAAAACATGACGGTGATGCCCAGCCTGCGCCTTAGCGTCGAGGACGCGCAGGACATCGCGACGTTTTTGATCGCGCAGAAAAAGCAGGAGCCCAGCTCTTACGCCGACGCTTCCTTCATGGATGACCCGGCGCTGAAGGATCAAGGCAAGAGGTGGATTCGTCACTTCGGCTGCGCGGGCTGCCATGAAATCGCCGGCTTGGAGGAAGAAGGCCGCGTCGGAACCGAGTTGACGTTCGAGGGCAGCAAGCCGCTTGAGCGTCTCGACTTCGCCCTTTTCACCGAGGCCGCGCAGCGTGGCGGCAAGAATGCAGAACCGATTACCAACCCGGAAGACCTGGCACGATTGCCTGACGGCCCCGCGCACGGTCCCTGGTACGACCACAAGGGCTTCTTTGAGCATAAATTGGCTGAGCCCAATGTCTACGATCAAGGCAAGATCAAGAGCGAAGAAGAAAAGCTGCGGATGCCCAACCTGCACTTGACCAAGGAACAGGTGCGAGACCTCACTACCTTCCTGATGGGCAGCCAGGAGAGCGCTCTGCCCGCCAATTATCAGTACCGGCCGCTCGATTATCGCCGCGACATTCAGGAAGGCTGGTGGGTTGTCAGAAAATACAACTGCATGGGTTGCCATCAGTTCATTCCCGGCCAGCAGACTGTGCTGATGGGGATGAAACGCTACCAGGATGCCCAGGAAATGCTGCCTCCCAAGCTCCTGACCGAAGGGGCCAGGGTCGATCCCCAGTGGCTCCTGCGCTTCCTCACCAACCCGGCACTGAGCGACACAGACACGAATCGCAATGGCGTGCGGACCTACCTGCAAGTGCACATGCCCACTTTCTCCTTTTCCGAGAATGAACTGGGCAAGCTGGTGCGCTTCTTCCAGGCGCTTTCGCGGCAGCCTTTTCCGTATATACCGGAGCAGATTCCTACGCTGACGGCGAAGGAAACCGACATGGCGCGCAGCCTGTTCAGCAGTACGGCAGCCCCCTGCCTGACCTGCCACGCGACCGGCGATGCGCAGCACGACAAGACCGCTGTCGCTCCTAATCTCCTCCTGGTGCGGGGGCGCCTGAAGCCTGATTGGGTGGAGCGCTGGATCATCGATCCGCAAGCGATTAGCCCGGGCACTTCCATGCCTTCAGACCTGTTCCGGCGCGAGAATAATCGTTGGGTATTCGCCGGCCCCACCCCGCCCTCGTTCCAAGGGTATGATAAGGACCACACCAAGTTGCTGGTGGATTACATGTTCCAGCTGACGCCCGAAGAACAAAGGCGGGCGATTGCGGCTAAAGGTCGCCCGCAGGCCTCGACTCAGCCGTCGCGCAGCATCAAACAAGGCGCCAGTTCATCGGATCCGCACCGGGCAGCTAGCGCCGGTGGTTCGCAGTAAAGCGCAGGATTTTGTAATACGAGCACAAGTCGTTCGTCACGGCAATACCAAAACCCGAGGAGGAAGTATTCGAATGCGCACTAAGCAAATGCTACTAGCTCTTTTGACGCTGTTCCTCTGTTCGTCACTGATGTTCGCTGGAACGGTTAGCGGCAACGTGACCTACACCGGCACGCCCGACAGGCAAAAACCCATCGATATGGGCAAAGAACCGTCCTGCGCCAAGCAGCATGCCAAACCCGTGACTTTCGAATCGGTTGTGACCGGGCCCAAGAATGCATTGGAAAACGTGGTGGTGTACGTTTCGTCCGGGGCCCCTGATGAAGGTCAGGTTCCGGCGCAGGCGGTCACCTTCGAGCAGAAAGGCTGCCAGTATCTGCCGCACGTGATGGTCATGCACACCAACCAGGAACTCAAGATCACCAACGAGGACCAAGCTACCCATAACATTCACCCGCTGGCCAAAGTGAACCGCGAGTGGAATAAGTCCCAGGCGCCCGGCGCCGCGCCAATTGTCGAGAAATTCGCTAGAGAAGAATTTATCTCGGTGAAGTGCAACGTTCATCCCTGGATGCACGGCTACTTCGTGGTGCTTAAGACGTCGCACTACGACGTAAGCAAGGGTGCCGGAGACTTCAAGCTGCCCAACCTGCCTCCCGGCAAGTACACCATCACTGCCTGGCATGAGGAATACGGCACTCAGACTGCCGACGTCACCATTACCGGCAACGAAACCAAGAATGTCAACTTCACTTTCAAGGCGACGGCGAACTGACGCACCGGCGGCGGAGATCAATCCCTCCGCCGCATGCGTCCTTAGGCAGGGTAAGCGGAGCCCGCATTGAATCTGACCGCAATTGGTCACAGAGAGCATGGCAACCATTTACAGAACGATGCTGCTCAGCCCGACGGACCGCTTCACTTCCAAACTCCGGGACTATTACACCCTGACCAAGCCTGAAGTGAACCTGCTGATTCTTATGACCACGTCGGCGGGTTACTATCTTGCCTCTCGTGGACCTTTCAGGATTGTTGGCCTGGTGAACACACTGGTCGGTACGCTCCTGGTCGCCAGCGGTACCGCAACCCTGAATCAGTGGATGGAACGGGTTTGGGACGGCCAGATGCGCCGCACCGCCAGCCGGCCGCTGCCTTCGGGCAGGCTCAGTGCTCGCGCGGCGTTTCTGTTTGGGATTCTGCTGAGCCTCGCCGGAGGCCTGTACCTGGCGGTTGCGGTGAACGGGCTAGCAGCCCTGCTTGCGATCTCCACGCTGCTTTCGTATCTCCTTATTTATACTCCATTGAAGCGGAAGACGCCGCTGTGCACGCTGCTCGGCGCGTTTCCGGGTGCCATGCCCGCGTTGATCGGATGGGCGGGTGCCTCGGCAAGTATCGAGCGGCACGCCTGGTTTCTCTTCGCCATTCTCTTTCTATGGCAGTTCCCGCATTTCCTGGCGATTGCCTTGATGTACCGCGAGGACTACACCCGGGCTGGCTACAAGATGCTGCCCCAGTTTGATCTCGATTCCCGCTTCACGCGGGCCGAGATTATTGCCTTCACTGTACTCCTGATAGTTACTACCATGCTTCCGCTGGTCGATCACGGAGGTCCGATATATCTGAGTGGCATGTTCCTGGCGGGTGTGTTCCTGCTCTATCACGTAACTAAGTTGGCGAGATCAAATTCGAGATCAAATTCGATAGTCTTGGCCAGCCGCGTCTTGCATGCCTCCGTTATCTATCTGCCTATAGTTCTTGGGATGATCATCGCCCGTAAGGGCTGAAGATCTCGGTTGGCTGGCTGTTACGTCTCCTTCGGCGGCAACGTCAGGCCAAACACCGAAATCTGCCCCTGCCCAGCTACATTCACAACCGCTTCCCCGGGCGTCGGCAAATACAAGGTCTTGCAATGCTCGCAGCGGTAGACCTCGGCATCCAGTCCCCAGGCCTTTTCCGCATCCCCGCAATCTTGCTCGATCAGATCGACGCTATAAAACCAGCGCTTCAAATGGCCGCCGCAAAACTTGCCCTTCTCGTTTTTCTCGTTGCAGGCGCGCTGCCCGGCCTTCTTGATCTTGACCTTGTGATGGGGGAGTTGCGGAGCAGTTTGCATACCCGGAGTGGTGATTGCGGCAGCGGGCGAACGACCTACTGCGGTCTTTGTTTTCGCTTTCGAACGCCCCCTAAGCTCCAGATATGCATTGAGGAATAGAATGCCGGAAAGTGGCAGAAGAATCAGGCTCATGAACAGGCCGTCGACAGTGCCGACACCGCCATGCAGAACGATCCATGCTATGCCCAGCAGAGGGACAATCCCAAGTACGACCGAAAGCACCAGCATCATAGGCTTGCGAGTTCCTTTGTGGCGCCGGCGTCTTGCCGGCCGTCCCGGGGGCATTCAGCAGGATCGCGTCTCCCCCCATTTTCATGCTTGAGCTTAAGCATGCTCCTGCTTTGCTGCCGCCGCGCGCTCCCGCTCCAGGCGGCGGATGGTCGCGCGCAGCCAATTCCCTAAGGCCGCCTCCAACTCTAGCTGATGGTCCCGCAGCATGTCCACGGTCTCCCCCTCTGGATTCAGGGGAATATGGTGACACGGCACGCCTTCACTTTGGGCGTTCTTGGGAACGAAGTCGGTGAGGAAGCATTCGTTGCACGGATGCGGCATCGTCGGCTCGCTGAAATTGAGGCAGGTGAGTGAATCCTGGAAGCTCCTCGTGGGCGTCTGGGGAGTGCGCACCGAACGTCCATAGCCTCCCTGCTCCAGGAATGCGAGCTCGAACTTAAGAGCTTCAAGAATGTCGCGCTTATCCTTCGACATGGTATGCCTCCACCCGGCAGTCTCCCACCAAACAATGGCCGCTCCGCCCGTGCGTCCATTTTCGACACCCAATATATCAAAAACGACCAAGACTTTGGCCGCAAAGAAACGCGAAAAGTCCGCGAAAAATGGCTGGTCGCTGATCCCTTGCGATCGCTTCGATGACCGGCGGTCGGGCTCGTCTTTGGCTTAGAGAGGCTCAGATGGGTAGTGAGCTACTTTCATTCACCCGCCTATCGAATGGATTCGCGCGCAAGCTGGAAAATCATGCGGCTGCGACGGTGCTAAACTATTTCGCTTATAATTTCATCAAGATTTACCGCACCCTTCGCGTGTCCCTGGCGATTGCCGCTGGTGTCACAGATCGGCTTTGGAGTGTGGAAGATTTGGTCGCACTTTGGGAAGCCTACGAACTGCGGAGGGCGGAAAGAGAAGTAGCTTGAGGAAATTCCTGTGATTCGCCTGCCGATACTTAAAGACGAGTTGAACTTTCCGGAAAAACTCTTGCCTGATTTGGAATCAAGGCCGGACTTGGGGCATTTGGCAATTGAGATCAAAAAGCGGATTGTGAAAATCCGTCAGGAGATTCGCGCTTTAGAGCGTGAAAATTCAAAGTAGCCCACTACCCTCAGATGGGTAATGGTCAAGTTTGGATTTACACAGTCTCGCTTTAGCATCCCGTCTGTGGCATGATTGGGATGCAATGACTATCGGCAAAGGCAAGCGTCCCCGCGATCCAAACCAACTCGCTGCTTGGACTGTAGCAGTTTCTACAGGCCAGATTCCAGATCCAGAACCGGACGTTCCCAAAGTAAGCGCCCAACCTGCCAATATCTCCGAGTATATGGCCGCCATCGGGCGCAAGGGCGGTCAGATCGGCGGAAAACGTCGCTTGACGACCATGACAAAAGCCCAGCGCGTCAAGGTTGCAAAGAAAGCCGCTAAGGCGCGGTGGGGGAAACAGCCTAATAAGCAACCGTGAACATACCCGCTGGGCCGTTGTAAATCAAAATGCATCTCGACAACACATCTCTTCCCAGCAAGCCGTGAAAACCCTGTGCTTGAAGGAATTGAGCACATATTACGGGTATATTCGGTACTACGAGCGGAAAGTGCGTTGGATGACTACCGGGGATCAGTAGGCTAATGTCGTATTGATCTTGATTTTGAGGCTGAGTACCTGTAGTTGGGGTATTTACAGTGGCGATTCCCGTCGGCGTCAAACCAAGAGATTGCAAAACTGATGGGTCAATGCAGGTGTGGCTGGCCCCAGTATCCACGAGCAGGCGTACTGAGATCGCATTGGGAACAGGTTGTTGCAAAGCGGTCAGCGCGACCCTGCGAGCATGGCTCACGGCAATTATTGCATTGGCGACCAATCCCTGATTAGGGGTCAATTGGAGATTAAAATACGGCAACTTGTTGTCCTATCGCACGGGAATGCAGGGATCAGCAAAACGAGAAATGAATTGCACTTGCTCAACGCAATGAATTTGTTTCACAAGAAAAGGCTCCAGTTTGAATTTTGCATAGCCTTCCTTGATCGCATCTTCGTAGCTGGTGTAGACATCAACAACTTGATCCCCGTGGATCAGAACAAACTTTCCTTCGCTGTCTTTCAACTCCGGGAGTTTGCTCTTGTAGGTGGCAAGTTCTTTTTCCAAGGCCATAAACGCTCTCCCGATACACTTCGGCGCGGATTATCTCTCTAACGGCAGTATAGAGCAACAGTTAATTTTCTGGCCATCCGGAAGGCCCTGTACTTTTTCGCCCCTTAGTGCATTTTAATCTTGACATGCTAAAGCGGCTGTAGTATAAGGTAAGTATGAACTGTTTAGACAATACGACCCGCGCCAAGGTCATCGGATGCTTGATTGAAGGCTGTTCCGTTCGCGCCACGGTTCGTATGACCGAAGTTTCAAAACCCACAATTCTTAAACTGTTGTCCGATCTGGGAACGGCGTGCGCTGCCTACCATGACCGCTACGTCCGCAACCTTCGGGTGCGTCGTCTACAGGCCGACGAAATTTGGCAATTCGTTGGAGCCAAGGCAAAGAACGCCAGCCCGGAAAAGAAGCAAGAGGGATGGGGCGATGTTTGGACGTGGGTTGGAATTGATGCCGATACCAAACTGGTTGTCTCGTACCTCGTAGGCGGACGGGATGCGGGATGGGCGTACGACTTCATGCAAGATTGCGCCAGCCGAATCACTGGCCGCGTACAGGTCACTACAGATGGCCATAGGGCTTACCTTGAGGCAGTCGAAGGCGCGTTCGGGATGGAGTGTGACTACGCTCAGTTGCAGAAGATTTACGGCGCTTCGATGGAGAAGGAAACCCGCTATTCACCCGCTCGCTGCATCGGCTGCGACATGAAAGTTGTCAGCGGCAACCCAGACCCAAAGCATGTAAGCACCAGCTACGTAGAGCGCCAGAATTTAACGATGCGGATGCACATGCGCCGTTTCACTCGCCTGACGAATGCCTTTAGCAAGAAGGTTGACAATCACGCGCACTCTGTGGCCCTGCATTACATGTTCTATAACTTCTGTCGTATTCACCAGACGTTACGCGTCACCCCGGCAATGCAAGCGGGATTATCCGACCACGTTTGGAGCCTTGAGGAATTGTGCGCGATTCTGCCGAAACCGACCGTCAAAGCTTCCACGATTGAAAGTGAGATGGTCCGCAAGGCGCTAAGCGAGAGCGCCTAAGCGGTACGCTCTTTTGCCTTAAGTGCTCTCACTTGGCCAGAAAACATCTCAACCTTCCCGGCAAACCGCGAAAGCGCCTGCATTCTCCCATTATCAAACGTATCTGCATCTGTAAATGCGGAAAATAGAATAGCAATCTCTTGATCTAGTGTTTCTAATGCCGTTTCCCACACACGGGAACTCGCAATTTCTATTTGTTGCCGTTGCCGATTCTTGTCTATGATGAACACGTCAGTCGGACCGCCTACGTATTTTCCGTCATACGTTTTGCCCTGCAAGATGAAGTACATTCCCAAAACGCTAGTTTGCCACACGCTCAACTGCCCCATTCGCAGATACAAGCCGCGTAGGTATCTCGCCAGCGGAGAATCGCCCCACCCAATCACTTCACAGCGCGGCACTAGTAAAACTTTTGCCGCACTAGAAGACAACAGGATCGGTTCTTCCGCTTCCGTCCATGCTCCGAACAGCATTCCCCAAAATTCCTTCTTGTCGATGTGAGCATCCTTTAAGACGGACGCTAGAGTATCTTCGATGTCTGCGCGGATTACCGTTGTGTCTTGCTTGAATCGCTTCGCCAGTTCCTCGTTAACGCGACGCGCCGTGTCTGGCGAACCTGAATATCCCCATATCGCCAGACCATTGCTCCACCGTAATTCCCTTAATTTGCATTCCTGATATGTGTGCAAATCGCTAGTGAATTGTCGGTCCGCTGCGATCACAAGGCCGTCCCGGCAAACAAAACCAGTGGCCATCGTCATGGCTTGAGAACTCCTTGAAAGCCGCTGCCGTTTAGATGATTGCCGGAAGATTCGCGGAAGAACGCGAAGCGGCCTACGAACTAGCATCCTAGCATCCCCCCTGTGCAAATTGAAACTTGCCCACTACCCTCAGATGGGCTTAGATGAAAATCCCAAACGTATACGGTATACTCACGGGCATGTCTGCTGAAGCGGCCGACGCGAAACCCGCCGGGATGGTGCCCGACGAGCTCAAGTTCGAGCCCAAATCCAAGGGCCTCTTGACTCCTCGAAAGAAGAAACCGAAGGAGTTGGCGGTTATTACGGAGTGTTGCACGGGCTGCGCGGGCTCCCCGGCCTGCGTGGAATATTGCCCCGTGGAAGACTGCATGTTCTGGGTTCCGGACGAAGATCATCCGCCGTTCGGCAGAATCCAGATCGACCCGATCCTTTGCATAGGGTGCAAGAAGTGCCTCAGCAAGGGTCCAGACGGATGTTTCCTCGACGGCTGTCCGTGGGACGCGATTGTTATGGTGGACACGGTCGAAGTGGAAAAAGAAGTCGGCGTAATGCCGATCTGAGGGCAGCTATTAGCTCTTAGCTTTTGGCTCTTAGCACGTACAAGTTTCGCTGAACACCATCCGCTGGCCGTCATCGCTGGCCGCTCATCGCTGACCAACTCCTTATTTCATCCTCTGACGTATCGCCGCCTCTGTTCCTAGCGCTTGCTGCCGCACGTGATCGGGGATGTCGGGCAACTCTCGTTCATAGGGAAGAACTGCGGCAATGTCATCGGGCTGTCCGACGAGGTAGAGCGCGCGCAACGCTTCCCAGACCTGCTCAGTGGACGGGTCGATCGTCGCGATGAGGTCTCCCTGCTTCACCTGCTGCCCAACCTGCGCAGAGAGTGTGCGCAGACGTCCGGTGATTGGGGAACGCATTTCAGTAGTGTGTTTGGCGTCGACGTTTCCGCTAACCTGATTCCCACTAATCTGGAGCTTAGCGACGACTCCACCCTGGTGGATGCTGGCGCCGATCATGCTGGTATCCGTTATCTGTCCGGCGGCGGGTGCGATCACCTTGGCCGGCTGCAGAAGTTCAACGATCTGGGGTCTCCCGGTTGCGTCTCCGAAGCGGACCAGCGAAAGCGCGGCGTTGCCCCGCACCATGAGGGAAGGATCGGCGAGCATTCTCAGCAGAGCTTCATGGAATCCGGCGCCGGATGTGTCCTGCCCCATCACCCAGGCGTCAGTGTTGCGTACCTCTTCGACCGGGTGTGAGGCCAGGCGGATAGCATCGGGATACCAGCGGGTGACGCTCGGGTCGTGGCGGCTCATGCGCTCGCCGAGCTGCACCAGCGCGTGCTGAATGTGCCGGGGATGGTTCTCGTCTTGCAGGTACTCGGCCAGTTGTTTATCGGAGAGCTGGCGGCCGAACCATGTGTTCCACCAGAACAGGAACGGCATGAGCACGATCAGCCACGCGGTCAGGAAGAAGAGCAGCCGGTTGCGCGTGGACATGCGAGGACGCGGCTTGGCTGGAGGGCTGGGGCTCTTGCTTGCATCGGAGGAAGATTGCGGAGTTGCATCGGGGAGAACGGGCATGGGATCACGGAAATATAGCAGAAAGCGGGTTTCGCAGAAGCCGCAGAGAAGCAATCTCTTCGCGATCTCGGCGGCGGTTTAGGCCTTTCCGATCATTACTTCACCACATCCGCATCGAGCACGCGGTCCTGCTCCAGATAGTGGGAGACGGCGTATTGCGCCAGAAGCGGCGTCTGGAGCCGGATCTCAGCGCCGATCCATTCCCCTTTGCTATGGGGCCCGTCGAGCGGATGATTGCAACGTCCGCCACTGCCGAACTGCGGGCCGAAATCGGCGCTCTGGATCTGGTCAAACTGTTTCAGATCGCGCCAGGCTTCATCGCCCGCCGTGCCAGAAACGTCAATCTTTAATCTGACGATTGCCATAGACGAAACCATTCACCTTCGAGACTCGTCCTTGGTTCTTCAAGTAACTTCGTGCCTTATGTGTGTACTACCGCCAGGATCGAGTTAGATAGTCGGCCAGCGATAGCGATATCAGGATCGCAAGAAAGAAGAAGCCGGAGATAACTACGGCGCCGGTCAGCTTTTCGCTCGCGCCTTTGACGTGCATGAAGAAGAGCACGACGAGCGTGGCTTTAATGGTCGCAATGAGGAGTGCAATGATGGGGTTGAAAGGCCCGAGGTTCACAAAGGCGGCGCCGACCGTGGTTGCCGTCAGGACGAGCAGGCCGATGCCAATGGCCAGGTAAAACCCTTGCGAGTGAGTAGTGTGTTCTTCGTGTTCCGACATAATAGAAGCCCCCAGCTCTCAGTTCTCCACCCTCAGTCCATTCATGAGATAAGCTTCGTATCAGGGCATCGCTTTAGCGATGCCGTAAATCCTTCGAAATCAGCGCCCCTTTAGGGGCTGGGCCCGTGGCCACCCACTGTCACGAGTGCCGGCTGATCAGATACAACAACGGGAATAGATAAATCCAGATGATATCGACCAAGTGCCAGTACAAGCCGGCGTTTTCTACAGGCGTGAAGTAGCCGGGCGTGTAATGTCCCTTCCATGCGAGGACAGCCAGAACGCTAAAGAGCCCGCAGCCGATAATCATGTGAAGGGCGTGCATGCCGGTCATCGCGAAATATAGAGAGAAAAAGAGCTCCGCTTCCTTGGGGTTGACCGGGATTTGCTTGCCGTTGTCGTCGAACTTGTCCGTGAAGTTAAACGTCGGGCCGGGCACATGGTGCTTCTCGAATTTTTCGCGATACTCGAAACCCTTGATGACCAGGAAGGTCATGCCGAGCAATACGGTGACGACAAGGTAGCCGACCAGCACTTTGCGCTTGCCCGCTTCCGCCGCCTTCACCGCCAATACAACCGTAACCGAACTGACGATCAGGACAGAGGTGTTAATCGCTCCCATCCAGATATTGAGCTGCTGGCTTCCGGCCGCGAAGGCGTTAAAGTGGGCGAGCCGGTAGACGAGGTAGGCGCAGAACATGCCGCCGAAGAACATGATTTCGGTAACAATGAACAGCCACATGCCCAGCGACGCAGCGTTCTTCTGCTGCTGAGCGTCGGCGAAGTGGTGGCGCAGCGCCGGATTGTGAGCTTCGTGTTCCATCGTCGTTACGGGACCGGTGGTCGATTGGCTATCGTGCAACGGGAGCCCTCCGTTCCCAGGGTGGGATCTCGTCGTAGTTATAGGCTTCCCAGGTGACCACCGGCGTCTCGTCAAAATTAAAGGTGGGCGGCGGCGACGTGGTCTTCCACTCCAGGCCAGCGGCGTGCCAGGGATTCGCGTCGGCGATCTTCCCGTAGCGCAGCGACCAGACGAAGTAGATCATCGGCAGCAGATATCCGGCGGCGAGTATGCTGGCGCCCGCCGTGGAGAGAACGTTCAGCGCCTGGAACTCCGGCGGATACTGCCAGTAGCGGCGCGGCATGCCGACGTAGCCGAGAATGAACTGCGGGAAGAACGTCAGGTTGAAGCCGACGAAGACGAGCAACGCCGACAGCTTGGCCCAAGCTTCCGGATACATGCGGCCAGTCATCTTCGGCCACCAGAAGTGCATGCCTCCGAGATACCCCATGAGCACCCCACCCACCATGACATAGTGGAAGTGGGCGACGACAAAGTAAGTGTCGGTGACGTGAACGTCGATGCCGAGGGTCGCGAGGAAGAGCCCGGTCAAGCCGCCCATGGTGAACAGCCCGATGAAGCCGAAGGCGTAGAGCATGGGCGTGGCGTAAGAGATCGAACCCTTGTAAAGTGTCGCTGTCCAGTTGAACACTTTGACCGCCGAGGGCACGCCGATGAAAAAAGTCAGGAAAGAAAAGATCATGGCGGCATAGAGCGAGATGCCGGCGACGAACATGTGGTGGGCCCAGACCAGGAATCCCAAGACGGCAATGGCGATGCTCGACAGAGCGATAAACTTGTATCCGAAGATACGCTTGCGCGAGAAGCAGGTGATGAGTTCGCTGATGACTCCCATCGAGGGCAGGATCATGATATACACCGCCGGGTGGGAGTAGAACCAGAACAGATGCTGGAACAGGAGCGGGTCGCCGCCGAGCCTGGGGTCGAAGATGCCGAGATGGAAGAGACGCTCGACAGCCACGAGCACGATGGTGATGGCGATTACCGGCGTGCCGAGAATCATGATCAGGCTGGTCGCGTAGTTGGCCCAGATGAAGAGCGGCAGGCGGCTCCAGGTAAGTCCGGGCGCGCGCATGCGGTGGATGGTGACGATGAAATTCAGTCCGGTGAAGATGGAGGAGAAGCCGGCTATGAAGGCCGCGAGTCCGGCCTCGACAATCTTGGTGTTGGTGTACTCCGTGCTGAAGGGGCTGTAGAAAGTCCAGCCCGTGTCAACGCCGCCGGTCAGCATGACGTGCGTAATGAGGATGCCGCCAGTTACGTAGAGATACCAGCTCAGCAGGTTGATGCGCGGGAAGGCTAGATCCTTGGCGCCGATCATGAGGGGCACCAGGAAGTTACCCAGCACCGCAGGCACGACCGGAATCAGGAAGAAGAACACCATGATCAAGCCGTGCATGGTGAACACCTTGTTATAGGTGTCGGCTTGCATCAGGTCGCCCTGTGGCGTCAGCAGTTCGAGCCGGATGAGCATGGCAAAGAAGCCACCAAGAAAGAAGAACGCTGTCACCGAAATCAGGTAGAGGATCGCGATCCGCTTGTGGTCGGTGGTCAACAGCCACGACTTGAGGCTGTGCCCGTTGTTGAGATAGTTCAGCTTCTGACTTGGAGCCTGATTCACCGGAATTACTGTGCTCGCCATGACTATTGCACCTGCATCTTTTCTGTTTGTGCCGGGAAGGTGGCGGGCTGGCTTTCGAGCCCGGCGGTTCCCGGGGATGGCTGGGCTAACGACTTGATGTAGGCCACCAGCGCGTTCAATTGCTCTTCGCTGACGATGCCCTGGAAGGTGGGCATCACCGGCTTGAAACCGCTTACGATCTTTGCCGTGGGATTGAGGATGGCCTCCCGAACATAGTTCTCGTCGGCAATTACCGTGCGTCCGTCCTCAAGCAGAACCGGTTTGTTGTAGACGCCGACCAGATTGGGGCCGCGGCCCTGCACGTCGAAACGATGGCAGGTGGCGCATCCGAGCGCAGAGAACAACTGCTTGCCGGTTTCCTGCAAGGGCGCAACCGCTGCGCCCGCCATCCACTTCGCGTACTCCTGCGGCTCCATGACGACGATGTCGCCGCCCATGCCGGAGTGCATGGTCCCACAGTATTCGGCGCAGAATAAATGATAGTGGCCGGGTTTCGTGGCTTTGAACCAGGCGGTGGTGTAGCGGCCGGGCAAGACGTCCTGCTTGATGCGGAATGCGGGGACGAAGAAGCTGTGAATCACGTCTTGCGAGGTCATGATGAGCTTGATGTTCTGGCCGGTGGGGACGTGCAGTTCGTTGATCTCGCTCTGCCCCTCCGCGTGCTCGATCTTCCACATCCACTGCTTGGCGACGACGTAGACTTCGTTCGCGTCGGCGGGAGGGGTGCGCTCCCTGAAGTAGATGACGGCGCCCCAGATGAAGAAAGTCAGCATCACAAAAAACGGAATGACCGACCAGGTGATTTCGAGGATCGTGGAGCCTTCGATTTGTTGGGCTTCGCAGCCGGCTGAGCGACGATACTTGATCGCCAGCACCAAGATCGTAAGAAAGATGATCGCGGTCATGAACCCAGCGACCAGCAGCAGATAGATGTAGAGCGCATCTACCTGGTTTGCCATGGTCGAGGCCCGCTCGGGCCACAAAGGTAGAAATCTCGACATAGTTATCTAACTCGTCTCAATTCGGCCTGGGTTGCGCGTTTATCCGAATGCCGATCGGCGCGGAACATGACGAAAATGAATGTTCCCAAAATGAGCATGGTCCCGAGCGCGGCCAACTTCAGGATGTTGCTGACGACGGCGCCGTATTTTCCGGTCCTGGGATCGTAGTGGTAGCAGTAGAGCAGCACCTGGTCGCCGATGTTGCCAATCCGGTTTTCCGAGGCCTGCACCAGTCCGAGGCGCAAATCCTTGGGAGCGAACTCGACTCCATAAAAATATCCCGAAATGTGCCGGTCGGGCGTGAGCATAACGATCGCGGTGGCGTGGGCATACTGCCCGGTTTTCTCATCGAACTGATATTGGAAGCCGACCGACTTGGTGAGCGCATTGATCTGGTCAGCCTTGCCGGTGAGGAAGTGCCAGCCCTGATCGGCGTTCGCCCGGCCGTAACGCTTCATCATATCCCGCTTCTTTTCGGCGGCCATTTCGGTGGTTTCGCGCGGGTCGAAGCTTACGGTGAGGACGTCAAAATCCTTGCCGAGATTGAAGGTCAGCGCCTTCATCGAACCCACCAGCCCTTGCAGCAGTTCGCTGCACAGCATGGGGCACTGATAGTAGCCCAGGTTGAGGATGACGGGGCGTCCGTGGCCAAAGTAGTTTGCGAGTTTGACCGGGTTGCCGAGTTCGTCGCGGAATTCGAGATCGGCGGGAACTTCGGCGTTGAGATGTTGCTCGATGCCGACGAATTCAAGCCCAGGCGGACGCTGGTTGGCGGGCGGACTCATGATGCCGCCGCCCATAATAGGGCCGCGCGCGCCTTGCGCAAAGACACAGCGCGGTGCGACCGAGACCATCAGCAGGAAAGTTGCCACGGCGATCGAGTTGGCGAAACTGCTTCTACTGCGCACTGCTTTTTCCTTTTCCGGCTATCCGGCCGGAGCGGTTGTTCCACAGCAGCAATCGCTTGAGCGATGCCGCATTTCGTATCAGGGTATCGCTTCAGCGATACCACAACGCCTTCGAAATCAAACGACCCTTTTAGGGGCCGGACGTCTGCTGCTTCGCCGCTGCCGGCTTCTTAGCGGGCGCCGTTGCGCTTGCATCCGCGCCGCTTTGCGGATAAACGGGAAATCCGCGCTGCACGGTCAACTCCATGGCGCGCTCGATCGGAATGTGCGCCACGCCCCCTTTTTCGTCGACCCAGCCGTAACTATTGAGTTGGCTCTCCTGATTGATCAGGAAGTCGCGAAACTGGCCGCGCTCGTTGATTTCCAACATGGGAGCGCCATTGTCCTTGAACTCTTTATCCACTTCCGGCTGCGTGACCACACGCGACATCTCCCCCTTCAAAGGCACCAACGGGCTGGCGCTGGTCATCTGCGACCGCTCGTATTTATCGAGGAACCTGTACATGCCGACGATGATGAAATAGATGACTATGCCAACAATCGCGAGGCCGATCATGAAGGAGAAGACGCCGCGCGTGCCCAGGTCTTCGCGTTCGTACTCGGTTTCGTGGCCGGAGTGGCCCTGATTCGAGTGGCCCTGATTCGCGTGACCTCGGTTCATCATTTCGTCACTCATGCGTCGGCTCCAGGAGTCTCAGCGTCTGCGGTGCGTTGACGGCGAGTAGCGGACGCGATCTCAGATTGTGGAAGAAGTAGGCCATCCAAAGACCGCCAATTCCGGCGACGATTGCGAAATGCACCCAGCTCAAGTGAAACGCGGGATGCGACGCCGGTTCGATGTGCCACCAGATGTCGACGATGCGCATGAGGATGAGCCAGGAGGCAAGCCACACCAGAGTGCGCGCCTTGCGCTTCAACTGGCGCGAGAGCAAGAGCGCGAACGGCACGGCGAAATGGAACACCACCAGGAACAGGCCGACGTATTCCCATCCGCCATTCATGCGGCGCACGTACCACGGAATCTCATCGGGCAGATTGCCCGCCCAGATGATGAGCCACTGCGAGAAATTGAAATAAGCCCACACCATAACGAAGGTGAGCATGAACTTACCGTGGTCGTGGACTTCGGTATCGGTGAGGTACTCGGACATAGGCTTGCGTTTGCCGAGGATGCTCTCGATGACTACGCAGAAACAGAAAGCAGAGAGCGCTTCACCCGCAATGAACAGGAATCCATAAATGGTCGAGATCCAGCGCGCTTGCAGCGACATCACCCAGTCGATCACGGCGAAGGAAATCGCGAACGAATAAATGACGAGTCCAAACCCACTCATGACGCGGAAACGCAAGGTGCTTTGGCCCGCAATCGAGTCCTGCTCGGTGGACCAGCGATTCAGGAAGTAGGCCATCCCGTACCAGATAGCGAAGTAAAGGATGTAGCGCGCCAGAATGCCGTTGGGGTTGAGATAGCTGTGCGCGATTTCCGCGACCTTCGGATCAGTCAGCCTATCGGGCCGGGCCCAGAAATAAAGTTTAGGCAGGTTCAGCAAAATCGGAATGAAGAGAACGAACATGAGAGGCAGCGTCATCATGCCTGACTCGAGGACGCGGCGAATCACCGTGCCCCAGGCGCCGCCGACCAGGTGGTAAAGCATCAGGATGGCCATGCATCCGAGCGAAAGGCCGAGCCAGAACATGAAGCCGGTGAGGTAGGCGGAATAAAAATCGGTCTGAGCTGCACTGTCGCGCGCAAGGAAAGCGCCCGCGACGGAAGCAATGGCGCCGATCACGCCAATGACGAGCGACCGCTGCTGCATGGTCCGGGCCACGGGGGGGGCCATCAGGTCCGACTTGGTCATTTTCCCTAGGGCCATGGTCATTTGGGCTCCCCTTCTGCGGCGGCGGGCGCCGCGGGCGCTATCTCGGGCAGCGTGGCTCCATTGCCGATGTCGCGGAACTGCGGCGGAGGTGACGGAACTTTTTGTCCTGCGGGAATGTCGGCGGAGGTTGCATTTTGGCTCAGTTGCAGCGCGCGGATGTAAACCGCGATGCACCAGCGATCGCGCGCCGCAACCTGCGTGCCGTATTCGGGCATCACGCCGTAGCCGTGAGTCATGACGTCGAAAAAGTAACCGATCGGCGCTTTCCGGAGACGTTCGATGTGATACGACGGCGGACGGCGGAATCCGCGCGTGGGAATGAAGCCATTGCCATCGCCCACGCGTCCGTGGCAGGGCGTGCAGTTGATGTTGAAACGCTCGCGTCCGCGGGCGAGAACTTCGGCGGTCGCCGGGAACGGCAGATAATCGCCCGGGGCGGTGCCGATTTTTCCCGTGTAGAAGTAGGTATCCTCGTGGAAATCGCCGCGCGCCACCGTCCCGTCGACCGGCAGGCGGGCGGAGCGATCGTCGGAAAAGAAATCGCTCTTCGCCATGGTCCGGTAATACGGCTGTATCTGCATGTCGATGCGGCAGCCGGCGGTGATGGCAATCAGCGCGAAAAGCGCGGGCAGTAATCCTCGGAGGTTGCGAGTGGCGCCCATGGCTAGCTTGGCACCTCCGCGATCATCCGAGGCGCGAGGCCGCTGAGAAACGAGCGCGTGCCAGCGGCGTCATATTTCGGGTCGCTCGAAAACACGACGAGGAAGAATTTATCCTCAGAGGCCTTGGCGAACTCAGGCACGTTGAACACCGGGTGATAGGGCATGGGCAGCCCGTTGAGGGCCAACATGCCGACAGCGGAAAAAATTCCGGCGAAAAGAATCGTCAGTTCGAAAGTCACAACGATGAACGAGGGCCAGGAATGATACGGGCGTCCGCCGACATTGACCGGATAAGTGATCACTGCCACCCAATACTGAAGCGCATACGCCGAGATCCCGCCGACGAGTCCGCCGATAAGGACGACGAGGGGCACGCGGTTCTTGTGAAAGCCGATGGCTTCGGCAAGGCCCTCGATTGGGAACGGGCTGTAGGCGTCAATCTGCTGATAGCCCGCTGCGTACGTCTTGTGAGCCGCGTCTACCAGTTCCTGTGCCGAGTCAAATTCGGCCATCAATCCATAGATTGGAGAATCGGTCGGACCATAGTTCGGGCCCTGGACGGGAGCATCGCTCACTGTTTCACCTCCGCCGCCTCGTGCACCTGCGACTCCGGCAGCAAGGTCCGCAATTCGAAGATGGAGATCATGGGGAGGATGCGCACGAACAGCCACATACCCGTCAAGAACAATCCGACGGTGCCGAAGAACGTCATCCAGTCCCACTTGGTCGGGTAGTACATGCCCCACGAAGAATTCAGGAAGTCGCGGCTCAAGCTGACCACAATGATAATAAAGCGCTCGAGCCACATGCCGACCAGCACGATGAACGAGATGAGCCACAGCCAGCCAGTGGAAGTGCGAAACTTCTTCAGCCACAGAACCTGCGGGATGAAAATGTTGCAGCTGAGCAACGCCAGGTACACGAAGCGATATGGCCCGTGGAGCCGGTTCCAGAGCAGAAACGAATCGTACTGGTTGCCGCTGTACCAACCCATGAAGGCCTCCATGCCATAGCCATAGGCGACGATGAGGCCGGTGGCCAGCATGACTTTGGCCGAGTTCT
Organism: uncultured Acidobacteriaceae bacterium; assembly: GCA_963779995.1. Lineage (GTDB taxonomy): Bacteria > Acidobacteriota > Terriglobia > Terriglobales > Acidobacteriaceae > Acidiflorens. The sequence goes on from CAVZZY010000018.1 coordinate 466,692, forward strand.
CGATATGGCGCATGGTGATGAAGTCCTGAAGCCCGTAGATCGCCCGGATCGGAATCGCAAGACAAAGAACCATGGCGAAACCGGAATAGATGGCGCCCGCGACAAAGTACGGCGGGAAGATCGTCGTGTGCCATCCGGGAACGATGCCGACGGCGAAATCGAAGCTGACGACCGTGTGAACGGAGAGCACCAGCGGCGTGGCAAGCCCGGCGAGCAGTAAGTAAGCTGTCTCATAACGGTGCCAATGGCGGGCGGAACCGCGCCATCCCATGGCGAGCAGTCCGTAAACGCGCTGAACCCACGGACTCTCGGCGCGATCGCGCAACGTGGCAAGATCGGGAATCAATCCCACAAACCAGAACACGAGCGAAATGGTGAAGTAAGTCGAAACCGCGAACACGTCCCACACCAGCGGGCTGCGGAAATTCGGCCAATAACGCATGGTGTTCGGATACGGAAACATCCAGTAAAAAAGCCACGGGCGTCCCATGTGAGCGAGCGGAAAGAGACCGGCGCAGGCCACGGCAAACAGCGTCATGGCTTCGGCGAAGCGGTTGATGGAGTTGCGCCAGGTCTGGCGTAGTAGCGCAAGAATCGCCGAAATCAGCGTGCCCGCGTGGCCGATACCAATCCACCACACAAAGTTGACGATGGCGAATCCCCAACCAATGGGGATGTTGATGCCCCAGATCCCGACACCTTTTAAGAACAGATACCCCAGGGCCACCATCAGCATGTTCATCGCCCCGAATACGATCAGGAAGCCGAGGATCCATCCCAGCGAGATGGGGCGGCTCAGCACGATGTTGCTGATCTTCTCGGTGATGGTGGAGAAGGTGTAGCCCGGTGCGATTACCGGCACTCGCCTGTCTGCCACAGGTATTTGAGTGTTCGTTGCCATGTCTTACATGCGCTCCACTTATGCCTTTGACTCCTCTAACTTAGTTTGTAACTCCGGGTTAGGATTGCGGACTTCCGCCAGATAGGTTGTGCGCGGCCGCGTGTTCAATTCACCCAGCAGAGAGTAATTCCTCGCCTGTCTTTTCCATTGATTCACCAGGCTGTTCGGATCGTTGAGGTTGCCGAAGACGATGGCGTTGGCCGGGCAGGACTGCTGGCAGGCCGTCTGCAGATCACCGCCGACGCGAATGTCCTTACCTTCGCGCACGGAAGCAGTTTCCGCGTCAATGCGTTTCTCGTTGATGCGCTGCACGCAGTAAGTGCATTTTTCCATGACACCGCGGCTGCGTACGGTCACGTCCGGATTGCGCATGAGCTTGAACTGCGGCGTCTTCCAGTCCTCAAAGAGCAGGAAATTGAACCGCCGCACTTTATATGGGCAGTTATTCGAGCAATAACGCGTGCCGACACAGCGGTTGTAGACCATGTCGTTCAGGCCTTCACTGCTGTGAATGGTCGCTTGCACCGGACAGACCAGTTCGCAGGGTGCGTTCTCACACTGCATGCAGGGCACCGGCTGGAAAAAGCCCTCGGGATTCTCGCGCGGGCCGTTGTAGTAAGTGTCTACGCGGAGCCAGTGCATATGGCGGCCTTTGAGCGTTTGTTCTTTGCCGACTACGGCGATGTTGTTTTCCGACTGGCAGGCGACTATGCAGTTATTGCATCCAACGCAGGAGTTCAGGTCGATCGCCATACCCCAGGCGTAAGTCTCTTTCGAATAATCGAAAGGCTTGTAGAGTGTAAGATCAGCCGGCGGCTCGCCTTCTTTCGCGAAGTTCGGCTCCTTCTTATACTCCTCGAGGCTGCTCTCCTGCACCAGCGGGCGCTCGCTGCCATTAGGGGTTTCCATCGTTTGATAGCCCTGCGTGCTGGCGAGTTGGTAGATATCGCCGGTTGGGCGGAGTTGCGCTCCCTCCGCAAACCACGGCGTCTGACTGGTGCGCAGCGGGTAGACGTCGAAGCCCATCCCAGTGCCGACGCGGCCCGCGCGCGTGCGCCCATAACCGAGGAAGACCGTGATCGAGTTGTCGGGATGGCCGGCTTGAATCCAGACCGCACCTTTTACTTTCTTACCGTTGAATTCAAGTTCGGCAACATCCTTGAAATTCAGCTTCAGCCGCTCGGCCATCGCGGGACCGATCATGATGGGGTTGTCCCACGTCAACTTAGTCAGGGGCTTTGGGAGTTCCTGCAACCAGCCGTTATTCGAGAAGCGTCCGTCATAGATGGAGGGATCGCGGCGGAAGTTGATCTCGTAGTTAGCGCCCAACGCGGATTGCGATGCCGGGATGCTAGTGGCTTTCAGCGCAACCGTCCTTGGCACGTAGGTCGTGCCCAAAATCCAGCCGTCGTGCAGAGACTTGCGCCAGAAAGCGTCAAAGTCAGCACCAGTATGTTGTTTCTGCCAGTAACCCTGGACGAGATCGTGTCCCGTGACGCCGGATTGGCCGGCGAGGATGGTAATGAGTTCGTGCGCGCTCTTGCCGCCGTAGAGCGGCTCGATCAGCGGCTGAATAATGCTGACCGTTCCATCGTAGGCGCGGGCATCGCTCCAAGACTCGAGATAGTGCGCTTCGGGAACATGCCACTGGCAAAGCTCGGCGGTCTCGTTGCGGTGCGTGCCGAGAAATACTTTCAGACTGACCGCATTCGATTTCAACGCCGAAGCGAATTCGAGTTCGGCGGGCGCGTCGTAGGCCGGATTGCCACCGAGAATCAGCAGTAAGTCAACCTTGCCCGCGCGCATGTCTTCGACGAGTGCGTGCAATGACTGGCTCCGGTTGATCGGGTTGGCATCGACAGGATCGGTGTAGAAGACAGTTTTGCCGATGTTGCCGAGCGCCTGATTGATAATGTGTGCAATCGCGTGGACCGCCGGAGGCTGATGATCGCCAACAATCACGACGCATGACCCTTTGCTTTTCGCCAGATCCCCAGCCGCAATACCCACGAACTTCTGATGTTCTGGACTAATCGGAGGACGGGGACCAGGGAGACCAGCGATGACGCTGCCTGGCTGTTCGTAGTTGACGGAATACACTAGCGCTTTCGCGATTCCCTCGATCTCGCTCGCCCGCAGCGGCAGCCGATGATCCGCCTTCATCCCCGTAGACGACGGCGTGCTCTCGACCACATACAGCCGGTTCATGTTCGCATCGGGATTGCGCCGCGCGGCGAAGTCACGCGTGTAACGAGTAGAGCCAGGGAATCCAGCATAGAGAAAATCAGCGTCAAGCGAAACAATGACGTCGGCTTTCGACAAGTCGTAGCGCGTCTCGACCGCCTCGCCGAAAGCCAGCTCGGCGCCTTCGTAAACGTTGTCGCGGTTGATCGGCTCGTAGACGTGCCACTTGGCCTGCGGATTCGCCGCAAGATAATCGTGAATCTGCGCCGCCAGCGTGGGCGAGGAAACCGTCTGCGTCAGGATGCGGACGCCGCTGCCCGCTATGCTTTTCTGCACATTTATGGGGCCGCGAACGGCTTCGAGGAACTCATTGAACGAGCGGATATCGCCCAGGTAGGTAATGTTCTGCGCCCGGTCGGGATCGTACAGATCAAGAAGCGAGGCCTGCGCGTAAATATCAGTGCCGCCCCCGCTGGCCGGGCGCTGCGGATTGCCTTCAATTTTCGTCGGACGGAAGAGATGGCTCTCGACCAGAATCGGCGAGGCGTAGCCGCCGAGCGTGAACGCGGTCGCGTAGAACATGGGGCGGCCGGGAACGACGTTTTCCGGTTGCCTCACATAGGGCACGATCTCGGTGATCGGCATCCGCGTGCAACCGGTCAAACCGGCGAGCGCCAGCGACGCTCCCATGGTCTTGAGGAAGCCGCGGCGCGAGAGGCCGTCGAGCCACTCGGAAGCGCCCTTCGGGAACTCGCGGTGCAGCATCTCCTGAAATTCTTCGCTGCCGGCCAGCTCTTCGAGGCTGCGCCAGTATTCGGGGCCGGTCGTCTCCTCGATCTGCGCCTTGGCAGTCGCGAGGTCAAGCTGTTTTCGCTTGCTCGGGCAGACGTCGGTTTTGTTGGTTCCGGCCGCTCTTATCTTGTTCTCGTCCATGCTCATCGTCGGTCTTTAGCTCTCAGCTATCAGTTCTCAGTGCTCGCGATTCAAACCCTGGCCCTTAGCGATGGCAGGTGTTGCAGCTGGTAATGTCGTTGACCGAGCGCACCTTGTATGCCTCCTTCAGGGCAGTGCCAAGCGCGATCTGGTCGTTGTACGTCTTGCCGGCAAAAGCGACCTCATTCTTGCCCATCGGGTCACTTACAGGAGGCTCATAGCGCATGTTGAAAACCTGTTCGCGCGGGCGCAGATATTTTTCCGGAGCGCGGTGGCACTCGAGGCAGAATTCCATCTGCAGCGACGCGTACTGGTACATCAGCGGCATCTGATCGACAGGACCGTGGCAGGTGTTGCAGCCCACGCCCTTATTCACGTGGATGCTGTGATTGAAATATACGTAGTCGGGCAACTGGTTGACGCGCGTCCATTGCAGCGAGCGGCCAGTGCGAAAACTTTCGCGGACAGGCTCCAGATAAGCCGCGCTGGTCCAGATCTGCGCATGGCAGTTCATGCAAGTCTTAGTGGGCGGAATACCGGCGAAGCTCGATTGCTCAACTGAGGTGTGACAGTAACGGCAGTCGATGCCGAGCCCGGTAACATGGTGCTTGTGGCTGAAGGGGACGGGTTGCGACTTGCGGACTCCCGCATAAGTGATGTAGGGAGACCGCTCAAATTGCACCCAGACCCAAAATACCCCGGCCGCGGCCAAAACAGTCAGGACCATAGAGGCCCGGGCGATTGCATTGCTGCTGCGTGGGAAGATCTGCATTGAGTCTGAAGTTTTTGGTGTTGCGAGATTGGCTTGCGCCGCTCCCGGTTGATCGCCTTCGTATGATGTGCGTCACGTACTGCTGTGATGCACGTTACTGAAACATGCGAGTATAACAGCTACCCGGCGAATTGGAACAGGCGCCGGCCAAGAACCTCAGCGCAGGTTCATGACCAGCAGTTTGGGTTCCGTCATCTCCTGAATCGCGTCGCGCAAACCCTCGCGTCCAAGTCCCGAATCTTTGATGCCGCCGTAGGGCATATGGTCTATGCGAAAAGTGGGAACGTCGCCGGCGATCAAGCCTCCGACCTCGAGTTCGTCGTACGCCTGAAAAATAAGTTTGGCGTCGCGGGTAAAAAGTCCGGCTTGCAGGCCATAAGCGGAATTGTTGATCTGTTTCAGCACGGAGGCGAAATCGTTGTAGGGCTCGACGGTCACGACCGGCGCAAAAATTTCCTGGCAATTCACTTTCATATTGGGCTTGGTGCCGGTAAGCACAGTGGGCTCGAACAGCGAACCTTTGCGGCTGCCGCCGCAGAGCAGGCGCGCACCACCGCGAACCGCCTCCTGCACCCAGTCGGCAGCGCGGATGGCGTCGCTTTCGCGGATGAGAGGGCCGAGGTCGCTTGACTCGTCGAGCGGATCCCCGACTTTCAATTTGCTGACCGCTGCCAGGAACAGTTCAGTGAACTTTCCGTAGATGGAGTGCTCGACTAGAATGCGCTGCACCGAAATGCCGGACTGTCCGGCATAAGCAAAGCCTCCAGTGACACAGCGGTCGGCAGCGTAAGCAATATCGGTATCGTTGTGGACGATGACGCCCGAATTCCCTCCGAGTTCGAGAACTACTTTTTTCTTTCCCGCGTTGTTCTTGATGGCCCAGCCCACGGCGGCGCTGCCCGTGAAGCTAATGAGCTTGATGCGTTCATCGGTGACGAGCAGGCCGGAATCTTCGTTGGAGAGCAAAACCGCATTGAATCCGCCATCCGGCCATCCCGCTTGCTGGATCACCTCCGCCAGCAGCAGCGCGGTGAGCGGCGTCTCGGGCGCGGGCTTGAGCACCATGGAACAGCCGGCGGCAATGGCGGGTGCGACTTTGTGCCCGACCTGATTCAAGGGGAAAGTAAAGGGCGTGATCCCGGCGACCGGGCCAAGAGGAAAACGTTTTACGATGCCCCAACGTCCGGCAGTCGACTGCTGCCAATCCAGCGGCAAATACTCACCGTAGCCGCGAATGGTCTCTTCGGCGGCGACGTTGAATGTAAATACAGCGCGATCAACTTCGCTGCGAGCGCTCTTGATGGGCTTGCCCGCTTCCAGCGCAATCGTGCGGGAAAATTCTTCTTTGCGATCGTGAATGCCGATCGCGATCTGGCGCAGAACTCGTTGGCGTTCGAACGCGGGCAGCCGCCGAGTGGTTCCGAAGGCTTTGACGGCGGCGGCAACGGCGGCTTCCGCGTGCTCGCGGCGTCCCTGGTAGACATGCGCGATGAGGGCGCCGTCATACGGCGCGCGAACGTCGACGATGTCACCCTCTTCCAACCATTTCCCGTCCAGAAAAAAACCGTGCGTTGCAACCGGAATCGCCGTCATCTGGGCCATGCCTTACCTCTTTCGAACTGCTCTCGTGATTCCCGTCCGATGATTTGACTCTTGATCCGCGTCTGACGATTCGTGTTTTGATTTAAGCCCTGCTTTGCGGCCAATGATTATAGAACTTCGTGAGGACCGCGCAATCTACGCTGCGCTGCCTGCCCCTGCGACCCTCGTGGAAAGCCAAACTATAGCACCGCCGTCTCGTGAATCATCCGTCCCTCCGCAAACCGCGAGAAGTTCAGCAGCGACGCTTCGATCAGATCGGTCTTCCCGGTCAAAATCAGGTCGCTCAGAATTTTACCCGTTGCGGGCGAGTGCATCACTCCATGGCCGCTGAAGCCGTTGGCGAAGAAGAGACCGGGGACCTCCGGAGATTCACCGAGAATCGGGTGATGGTCCGGCGTCATTTCATAAAGTCCGGCCCAGGCTCGTTGCGGATTGACCTCAACATTTTCGAAGACGGGCACGCGATCCGCAGCGCGGGTCAGGATCTTCTCGATGAAGCTCGGGTCGAAATCAGTCTTATAGCCGGGCGTTTCCTCCGGGTCGTTCCACGCCAGCAGGAATCCCCGGCTCTCCGGGCGAAAGTGAAAGCCGGTGGACATATCGACGATCATGGGCGCGGTGTGCGGAAATTGGTCGAAAGGTTCGGTCGGAACCAGCATCCGGCGCAGCGGTTCGACGGGCAAGCCGATCCCAGCCATCCGAGCGATCTCCGCCGCCCAGGGTCCCGCGCAATTCACCACCGTAGGCGTGGAAACTGACTCGCGGGTGGTAGCAACCTCAAAGCTCGCACCGTGCCGCGCAATCGTGGTTACGGTCGCGTTCTTCCACAGCGTCGCGCCATGGTCGGCAGCCCATGTCATGAAGCCGACCATCGCGCTGTTCGGATCGACAAATCCATCGGTTGCGCAGAAACTCCCGCCAATAATGTCATTGCCGCGCAGCAGCGGAAACATGCCGCGAATCTCGTCGCCCGCCACCAGTCGCACGTCCTTCAGTCCCATGGTGATCTGCTTTTCGTAGTTGGCGCGCAGGTAGGCCATGTGGTTTTCGTTGGTCGCGCAGAAAAGATATCCCTGGGGTCGGTAGTCGCATGGATAGCCAAGGCGCTCTTCGAAGCTCGCATAGAACGGGATCGAGTAAAGCGACATCTGGATGTTGACCGGCGTCGAAAACTGCGCGCGCACGCCGCCCATGCTCTTGCCCGTGGATCCCTTGCCCTGCGCCGTCTCGCGCTCAAGTACGAGAACGTTTCTGCAGCCGGCGGCGACGAGGTGGTAGGCGATGCTGGAGCCGACGATTCCTCCGCCGATGAGCACGACGTCTGCGGTGTGCATGCGCGCGGCAATTGTAAATGGTCGCACTCATTTCAACGCCAGCGACTCAGGCTATGACTTTTGTCACACCCCAGAATGCTGCGGGACGAGGCACAGCCCCGTCACCACACGGCCCAAACTTACGACGCCGCCATCTCCGGCGTTGCCGCCAACAGTTTGCGCGTGTAAGCGTGCTGCGGCTGGGCAGTAATCTGCTCCGTGCTTCCGATCTCAACGATCTTGCCTTGATACATCACGGCAATCCGGGTCGAGAGATAGCGAACCACCGGCATGGAGTGCGAGATGAACAAATAAGTGAGCCCGAAATCGCGCTGCAGTTGCTGCAGCAGATTCACGATCTGCGCGCCGACGCTGACGTCGAGAGCGGAAACCGGTTCGTCGGCGACGATGAACTTCGGACGCAACGCAAGCGCGCGGGCAATACCAATGCGCTGGCGCTGGCCTCCGGAGAACTCGTGCGGATACCGGGGCATGGCCGATTCATCCATTCCCACGGCACGCAAAAGTTCCCGCACGCGCTGGCGGCGGGCATCCCGGCCGAGGCTTTCGTGCATGATCTTTCGGTGAAGAATCAGGGGTTCGGCGATCACGTCCTCCACGCGGTAGCGCGGGTCGAGCGAGCCGAACGGGTCCTGGAAGATGATCTGCATGTCGCGGCGAAGACGGCGCAATTCGGACCCGTTCGCTTGCAGCAGATCGACGCCATCGAAAACGATGGCCCCCGAAGTGGGCTCGATGAGGCGGAGAATGAGCCGTCCAAGCGTGCTCTTGCCGGAGCCGGATTCGCCAACCAAGCCAAGAGTTTCGCCTTCCTGGATGGCGAGGGACACATCGTCCACGGCGCGGACTTCGCCGGCGCGGCGGCTGCCGAACGGCGATTCGGCAAGATCGAAAATCCTGGTCAGGTTGCGGACTTCAAGCAGAGGCACGGCGTCAGAGTAGCAGTGGATGGTCGGTAGTGGATAGTGGTCAGCAGGACGCCGGTGGCCGACAACTATTTACTATCCAGTTCTTTCACCCCGCAATCATCGGCACAGCCACAAGAGCGGCGACCATGCCGATGGTGCGGGCGCGGCTGAAGTGCTCGTGCAAAAAGATACGAGCCAGCAGAACAGTGACGGCGGGATAGAGCGAGCTGAGCACGACCGCATCGTCCAGGCGTCCGATTTGAGACGCGCGGATGAAGACGGTGCTGCCGGTGATGTCGAGGATTCCGGCAATGACGGCAATGGCCAGCACCGGCGTGGACACCACGCGGAAGTATCTTCCGAACAGAACAATACTGCCCGTGACCAAGAAGGCCCCGGATCGCGAGCAGGCGGCGATCCATAAAGGAGACGCGTTGCCAGCCTGGTGGACGCACAGGTAAAACCCAGCGAAGCCAATTCCGGCCAGCACGGCCATGCCTAAGCCTGCAGGACGTCCGGTGTCGCCTTCGGTACGTGAGATGAGCCAGACACCGATTCCCGCAAGAACAAAACCGAGCACGTGCCGATAACCGGGAAAGCCCTCCGCAAACGCGGTCACGAGGGTGGGGATGGCGGCGCCGAGAACGGCCGCCACGGGCGCGACCAGTCCCATATTTCCGCTGGCCAATGAACGATAGAACAAGGCGAGAGCTATGCCCCCGACCGCCCCGGAAATCAGCGACCAAACTACACTGGAGTTGGTTAGAAATGGAGTGTGGGCCATTAGCGCGAAAGCGACGATCACGACCAAGCCGCTGATATGCACGATGGCCGTGAACAGAAACGCGTTTACGCGGCGCGCGCCCACTCCGCCCAGAAAATCACTGGCGCCCCAGGCGCCGACTGCGGTCAAGCTATAAGCAGCAGGAATGTATTGGGCTGCAACGGGCATGGGATTTTGAGAGTAGCATGCGGCGAGCAACCACGCAGGGACAACCAGCCATCACTTCAACGACTTGGTAGAGACGGGGCCTGCCCCGTCTCAGCCTGCTGAGATGCGGCAAGCCTCGTCTACAGGAAATGCTACGCGCTAACTGCCTCCGGCTGCGCTTTTCCCGCCAGCAATTGCCGCAGCACGTACTGGAGTATTCCTCCGTTGGCGTAGTACAGTGCTTCCTGCGGAGTGTCGATTCGAACTACGGCCTGAAATTCCGCCGCCTTCCCGCCCTTCACGCGCACCGTAATCTTGCGACCAGAAGAAAATTTCTCGACCACTTCGCGAATGCCCGCGATCTCGAACACTTCTTCGCCGGTCAGCTTCAGCGTCTCGGCATTTTCTCCCGGCAGAAACTGCAGCGGCAGAATGCCCATACCGACCAGGTTGGAGCGGTGAATGCGTTCGTAGCTCTCCGCAACCACGGCGCGAACGCCGAGCAACCGCGGTCCCTTGGCCGCCCAGTCGCGCGACGAGCCGGAACCGTATTCCTTGCCCGCGAGAATCACGAGCGGCACTTTTTCGGCATGGTACCTTTCCGACGCGTCGAAAATCGACATCTCTTCGCCATCGGGCAGATGCCGGGTGAATCCACCTTCGGTATTCACCATTTTGTTGCGCAGGCGAACGTTGGCGAACGTGCCGCGCACCATGACTTCGTGATTGCCGCGGCGCGATCCGTAAGAATTGAAATCCGCCGGTTGTACGCCGTGAGCGATTAAGTATTTCCCGGCGGGCCCGTCTTTCTTGATGGACCCCGCGGGCGAAATGTGGTCCGTAGTGACGCTGTCGCCGAGCACGGCCAGCACGCGCGCCCCCCTGATGTCCTCGACGGCGGACGGTTTGAGCGCCATGTCATCGAAGTAAGGCGCTTGGCGAATATAGGTGGAGCCTTTTTCCCAAGCGTAAGTCTCGCCCTTCGGAACGGGCAGTCCGCGCCAGCGCTCATCTCCCGAGTAGACCTCGGCGTAGCTCTTACGGAACATCTCGGATGTAATCGCGCTCGCCATCGATTGCTCGACTTCCGACTGCGAGGGCCAGATGTCGGCGAGGTAAACCGGCTTGCCGTCTTTGCCTTTTCCGACGGGGTCCTTGCGCAGATCAACGTCGATGCGCCCAGCGAGCGCGAACGCCACCACCAGCGGCGGCGACATCAGGTAGTTGGCGCGGACTTCGGAATTGATTCGTCCTTCAAAATTGCGATTGCCCGAGAGCACCGAGGCGACAACCAGATTTTTCTCGTCGATTTCTTTCGAAACTTCAACCGGCAGCGGGCCGGAGTTTCCGATGCAGGTGGTGCAGCCGTAGCCGACGATGTGGAACTTCAACTTCTCCAGATACGGCATCAGGCCGGCTTTTTGGAGATAGTCGAGCACGACTTTCGACCCCGGAGCAAGCGAAGTTTTGACCGTCGCAGGGACTTCGAGACCGCGCTCCACGGCCTTCTTGGCCAGCAGTCCGGCGGCCAGCATCACGGACGGGTTCGACGTGTTCGTGCAACTGGTAATCGCCGCAATCACCACGCTGCCGTGATGCAACGCCACATGCCCATTCCCTGGAATGTGTTCGTGAACCTTCGGATCCTCGACTCCAACTGCCGTCGGACTTCCGCCCTCCTGTTCCCAGCGATTGACTTTAAACGTAGCCTCAGCCGGAGCCGCAGCGGCAGCCTTAGCTTTCGGCTTGATCAAGCCCGGCAAAGCCTTCCCAAACGATTCGCCCGCTTTCGACAACACGACTCGATCCTGCGGCCGCTTCGGCCCAGCGAGACTCGGTTCGACGGTGGCAAGATCAAGACTCAGCAGTTCGGAGTATTCGGCTTCGGGCGTGCTCGCGTCGTGAAAGAGTCCCTGCTCGCGCGCGTACGCTTCGACCAGCGCGATCTGCTCCTCACTGCGACCAGTGAGTTTCAAGTAGCGAACGCTCTCTTTGTCGATGGGGAAGATGCCGCAAGTGGCGCCGTATTCCGGAGCCATGTTGGCGATCGTGGCGCGATCGGCGAGCGGCAGGTCTTGCAGGCCGGGCCCGAAGTACTCAACGAACTTTCCGACCACACCGTGCTTCCGTAGCATCTCGGTGATGGTAAGAACCAGATCGGTTGCCGTGGCGCCTTCGCGCAGGCGCCCGGTGAGTTTCACGCCCACCACGAGCGGGATCAGCATGGAGACGGGCTGTCCGAGCATGGCGGCCTCGGCTTCAATGCCGCCCACGCCCCAGCCCAGCACGCCGAGTCCGTTGATCATGGTGGTATGCGAGTCGGTGCCGACGAGCGTGTCAGGATAGGCGGTGCGCTTTCCGCCTTCTTCGTGCACAAAAACCACGCGCGCCAGGTATTCGAGGTTGACCTGGTGGACGATGCCGGTGTCCGGCGGCACGATGGCGAGATTGCGGAAGCCGGTCTGTCCCCAGCGCAGAAACGCGTAGCGTTCTTTGTTGCGCTGGAATTCAAGCAGCGCGTTCACGTCAAGCGCTTTGGACGAGCCGAATTCATCGACCTGCACCGAGTGGTCAATCACCAATTCGGCGGGCTGCAGCGGATTGATGAGCTTGGCATCGCCGCCCAGGCGCTTCATGGCGTCGCGCATGGCGGCAAGATCCACAACCGCCGGGACGCCGGTGAAATCCTGCAATAGAACGCGGCTGGGCGTGAAAGCGATTTCTTTTTCCGGCTTCGACTTCTTGTTCCAGGATGTAAGCGCGCGAATTTCTTGCTTGGTCACGTTGCGCCCGTCTTCGGTGCGCAGCTGGTTCTCCAGCAGAATACGCAGCGAGAACGGCAAGTGCCGCGTGGAGATGCCCTGCTTGTCGAGAGCGTCGAGCCGGTAGATCTCGTATTCCTTCTTGCCGACTTTCAAAGTTGCGCGGGCGCCAAAACTATTTGATGACATGATTACCTTCCTTCATAAGCCCCGGCACAGGACTGGGGCGCAATGCTCACTCGAATCTTAATAGTGTAATTCGTTTCGGGCGCCGCTGCTCAGCCGGGAGACGTAATCAAGCGATCCGTCCTACCGCACCCCTGTCCAGATCTGATAGACCACCACGCCGACCATGAACACCAGGTAAATCCTGAGCGCCCAAAAAAGCAGTATCTCTTTTCGAGTAAGCCGTCGTCGCGGACAATGATGGTGCTCCTTGGTGAATACGATCTGGTCTGGCTCCAGCGCTGTCATCACCGAGGCGAGCTCTTCGCGGCTCACTTCAACCTCAGGCGCAGAATCAAATCGTTCTTCCATCTATCTGCCTCCAACCAGCGCTAGTGCATGGGGCGCGATCACACTGACCCCAAACAAAAGGCCGGCGCCGATCAGTACGATCACAACTCCCAGGGCCAGCACATTCGCCCACAGCGGACTGACCAGCACGCCCATGATTTCACGATCGTTCACCAGCATGTACAGAAAAAGCAGCGCCGGAGGCATGGCCAGCACCGCGATCACGTTTACCAGCAGCACGATGTAGACGAGTGGGATTCCCGGGATCAAGACCAGCCCCGCCGCGGCCGCAGCTTCGACCAGCAGAACGAGATAGAACGCCCTCCCCTGCTTGAAGGGGAGATTCAGACTGTGCGGCCGCCGCGCGACCTCTCCAAAGGCATACGCGGATGAGGTCGAAATGGTAATTGCCGCGACCATCCCGGCCTCGAATATGCCCAGTGCGAAAAGCGCCGCTCCCCAGTGTCCAATAAACGGCTGCAGCGCCTGGGCGAATTCGGCGGCTTCGAAGTTCGCTGCCGACATGTGGTGCATGAACAGCGGAGTTGTAGCCAGCATCGTGGCCAGCGCGGCGACCGTCGCCAATGCCGCTCCCAGCACCGTGTCGACGCGCCCGAAGCGGATGTCGCGCGTGGTGAGACCCTTATCGGCAATCGCGCTTTGTTGAAAAAACAGCATCCACGGTGTGACGGTCGCTCCGATATCGGCCAGCAAGATCAGCACCGTCTCCTGCGTGACCCCACCGGGCAGTGGTTTCCAAGTCAGCAATGAGCGGCCCACCGACCCCCAGTGCGGATGCGTCAGAAGCGCCACCGGCACAAACACCAGGTTGAACATGGCCGCGCCTAAAATGATCCGCTCCCACGTCCAGTACCGGTGCGTCATGAGCGCGACCGAGAGAACCAACAACGCGCTCAAAACCGCAACCGCCGGCCGCACTCCAAAGAATCCCAGCCCGGCACGAATGGCGATAAACTCCGTGACCAGCGTCAGAAAGTTGCCCACCATGAGGTCGATCATCGAGAACCAACCCCAGAACGGACCAAAGCGATCGAAGATCAACTCCGCGTGTCCCCGATGTGTGGCCGCGCCCAAACGCACGGTCATTTCCTGCACCACGCAAGCCATGGCGAATGTGAGCACGATGAAGGGCACGAAGAAACCGATGCCGAACCGCGCCCCGGTTGCCGCATAGGACAGCATGCTGGGGCCATCGTTTTCCCCGAGCATCACCAGGATGCCGGGGCCAATGAGCAACCAGAACAACCGCAACCGTGGCCGGAATCCGCGCCGCGCCCGCGTCTCCGAAACCCGTTCGCGGTCGTGCGCTCGGTCGATGTCCTCATGCGTGATGACGACGTCATTGCCAGACGTTCGCGGATCGTTCAGAACGTTGGATTGGGCTAAGGCTACCCCTCGCTGCTCCGATGCTGTCTTTGGTTCTTTCATGCTGTCGTTTATCCCGTCGACGCAGTGAGAAAGGGAGCGCGAAACGACGCCGCTCGCTGGATAATTAGCGTAAGTATACATCAGGACATAAACTACAGTTAATCACTTTTATGGCTAAGGAGCAGGGAATTTTCAAATGCCAGGGCACCCATTTGCGGAGCGGCGAGCGGACGCGCCCTTACCCTTTGGACACGGCTTTACCATCCGCCGGTTTAACCCAGACCTTTTCCGCGGCCGATACACCCAGAGAAACCCGTCCGGCGCCGGTGGTCAGGGTTAGCGTGTGGTCGTAATTGCGATGCGCGACATGAACTTTGGCTCCGGGGCGGATGCCGCGCTGTTCAAGGAATTCAAGCAAATGGCGATCGCGTTCATAGATACCGCTCACCTGAAAGTTCTCGCCAGGCTCAGCCTGTGCCAGCAGCAGCAGGCCGCGCCGGCGCCGGCTGGCGGGACTCTCCAGTTCGGTCAGATTGCCGTGCGGACACGCGACTCCGCGCCCGAGTTTGGCGAGCAGCCTGGCTTCGAAATCTGGCGAAACCGCGTGCTCCAGACGTTCCGCCTCGTCGTGCACCTTGTACCATTCCATTCCGAAAATTTCGGCGAGCATGCGCTCGATCAGGTGGTGGCGAACCGTCAGCTTGCGGGCGATTTTTCGTCCGGCAGCGGTCAGGCGAACGCGGCCGCCGGCATGCACCCGCACCAGTCCGTCTTTTTTCAGCCGGCGCACAGCCATCGTTACGGCCGGGGGAGACACTTTGAGCCAGTGCGCAAGCGTGGCCGAAATGACGGTTTCCCCTTCGCTTTCGGCCTCGAGAATCGCCTTAAGATAGTCCTCTTTGGAAACAGTGATCATGTGGACGGTATTATACGGCGAAGCGTTAAGCACAGTTAACCGAAAGGTTGCCGAGAACAGAAGTCAGATTGCAGAGGTTCACCCCTTGCAGTGAAAGGTTTGGCGAAAAACAGGAGGCGAGTGCTGTTTTAATTTTCACCTCTGCAATCTTACTTCTGACCTCTGCAATCTGTCTCACTGTTCTCGTTTGACATCATCATCATGCGCTCCTACTCTTGAATGTCTCGACCATGAAGATCCTCGTCATCGGCAGCGGCGGACGCGAGCACGCCCTCGTGTGGAAGCTCCGGCAGTCGCCCCGGGTTACGAAAATCTACTGCGCGCCCGGCAACGGCGGGATCGCCGACGAGGCGGAGTGCGTCGCGGTGGACTCAAAGAGCCTCGACTCCATGATCGCACTCGCAAATAAGATCCAGCCCGACCTCACCATCGTGGGGCCGGAATTGCCGCTGATGCTCGGGCTGGTGGACGAATTCACACGGCGTGGCTGGCGCACGTTCGGCCCGACCCGAGCCGCCGCGCAGCTCGAAACCAGCAAGAGCTTTGCCAAGGAATTCCTGCAACGTCACCGCATTCCGACCGCGCATTACGCGATCTGCGATTCTTCGGAACAGGTACGCGATGCGCTGCCGCACTTCCATACTCCGCTGGTGGTGAAGGCCGACGGACTGGCCGCCGGCAAGGGCGTGGTCATCGCCAAGAGTAAGGATGAGGCCTCGGCCGTCGCCCATGAAATGCTCAGCGGCAAGATGCTGGGCGAGGCCGGGTCACGCGTAGTGCTGGAAGAGTTTCTCCAAGGCGACGAACTCTCGTTTCTGGTGGTAAGCGACGGCGAACGGGTGGCGCCGCTGGTCGCCGCGCAAGATCACAAGCGCGTGGGCGACGGCGACACCGGCCCCAACACCGGTGGCATGGGCGCCTACACCACGCGGACCATCGTGGATGACCAGATGCGCGACTGGCTGCTCGCCCACATCGTGCGGCCCGTCGTCGCCGGCATGAAGGCCGAAGGCGCGGAGTATAAAGGCGTTCTCTATTGCGGCCTGATGATGACCGCGCGCGGCCCCATGGTGCTCGAATTCAATTGCCGCTTCGGTGATCCGGAGACGCAGCCTATTCTGATGCGCCTCGAAAGCGATTTGGTTGAGGCGATCGAGGCGTCCATCGACGGCCGCACCAGCGACGGAGATTTCAGGTGGTCGGACGATGCAGCGGTATGCGTGGTGATGGCTTCGGGCGGTTATCCGGGAGCCTACGAGGCGGGCAAGAAAATCATCGGTCTGGAGGATGCGGCGAAGTTGGACGGCGTAAAAGTCTTCCATGCCGGCACCTCGAAACGTGACGGGGCTTTCTATACTTCCGGAGGACGAGTGCTCGGCGTGACGGCACGGGCTGCGGCGTTGCAAACGGCCCTGCAGCGCGCCTATGACGCATGCGCAAAGATCAGCTTCGAGGGCGCGCAATATCGCAAAGACATTGCGGCCCGCGCGCTGAAGAAAAAATAGGATCGTGTTCGCGCGATGATTCACACCAGCAAGCTGAGATCGATTTTGAATGGACGCCAACAATCATGAGCCAGCCACTAGTTTCCATCGTGATGGGGAGTGACTCCGATCTGGAGGTCATGCGCGAAGCCGGAAAGGCTCTCGATGAATTCGGGATTGCATACGAGATCGATGTAACTTCAGCCCATCGCTCTCCCGATCGTACGGCAGATTATGCCCGTAAGGCCGCCGCGCGTGGCATTCGCGTGATCATCGCGGGCGCAGGCGGAGCGGCGCACCTGGCGGGCGTAATCGCGGCACACACAACCTTGCCGGTCATCGGCGTTCCGATCCCTTCCACTTCCCTGCAAGGCATGGACTCCTTGCTGGCGACGGTGCAAATGCCGGCAGGCATTCCGGTAGCGACCGTTGCCATCGGCAAGGCCGGCGCGACGAACGCCGGGATCCTCGCGGCACAGATTATTGGCGTGGCCGACGCGTCGGTCGCAAAAAAACTGTCGGCGCACAAAGAGAAACTGGCGCGCGGCGTGGAGGAGAAATCGAAGAAAATGAAGGCGACGATGCAAGATTGAGCGAAGCGGGAAGAAAAGACGCGCGCCGCAAATTTCGCTTAAAGCTTCAAAGTTTTCAGATACTTCCGGAACTCCCCGCCCAGATCTTCACGTTTCAGCGCAAACTCCACCGTAGCTTGGAGGAAGCCGAGTTTGTCGCCCGTATCGTGACGGCGTCCTTCGTAGACGTAGGCATACAGCTTCTCGCGCTTCAGCAACCCGCGCAGTCCGTCGGTGAGTTGCAACTCGCCGCCCGCGCCCGGCTTGATGTCGGAGAGCGTCTCGAAGACCGTCGGCGTCAGAATGTAGCGTCCGATCACGGCCAGATTCGAAGGCGCATCCGCGAGCTTCGGCTTTTCCACCAGGTCAAGAACTTCGTAGAGTTTGCCGCCGGAACCCGCGACTTCTTTCGCCTTCAGCACGCCGTATGAAGAAATCGCCGGCCCGTCGACGACCTGCGTCGCGATCACGGAACACTGCTTCTCCTCGAACACGTCGACCAACTGCTTAAGCACCGGCACTTTTGCATCGATCACGTCATCGGCGAGCAGCGTGGCAAAGGGTTCGTTGCCAATCAGTTCGCGCGCCGTGAGCACGGCGTGTCCCAGGCCCAGCGCCTCTTT
Source organism: uncultured Acidobacteriaceae bacterium (assembly GCA_963779995.1). Taxonomy (GTDB): domain Bacteria; phylum Acidobacteriota; class Terriglobia; order Terriglobales; family Acidobacteriaceae; genus Acidiflorens. Next base: position 484,519 of record CAVZZY010000018.1, read on the forward strand.
CTGGCGCACATAGGCCACGTAGATCATGTCCGAAATCTGGCGCACGATCTTGAGCAAGTCGTACTTGCCCTTTTCTTCGAGCATTTTCTCCAGTTCGTAGCTGACGTCGAAATGATCTTCGATCGCGCTCTTACCGCGTCCGGTGATGATGATGATCTGGTCGCATCCCGCCGCCACTGCCTCTTCCACGCCATACTGAATGATGGGCTTATCCACCAGCGGCAACATCTCTTTCGGCTGAGCTTTGGTGGCCGGGAGAAAGCGCGTGCCCAATCCGGCGGCGGGAAAAATCGCTTTGCGGACAATCCGGACCTTGCGGCGGTCGCTAAATGATCGTCGTTCGTGCGTTGGCTTCATTGCGGAATCATTGTAACCGCTTGCCTTTATACCTGGCGCACCGCTTCTTCGTGCGCCGCCAGCTCTTCCAGCAAATCGCGCAGCGTTTGCAGGATTCCTCCGGTACTGTCGATCTTGATCGAGAACTTCAGCGTTCCGTCCGGAGTAAATTGCGTCCCGCGCTGCGACGCCACAAAGCGCGCCAGCTTCCCCGGATCAATCGAGGCATTCTGGCTGAATTTGATGTTCACGAACTCGCGCTTACGCTCAATAGCATTGGCGCCGACCCGCATCGCCTGCAGTTTCAGCGCGGCATAATCAAGCAGATTGCGGACCGCGCGAGGCGTCTCGCCGTAGCGATCAATCAGCTCTGAGCGCACGTCGTGCAACTGCGACTCAGTCTCGACTCCGGCGACGCGCTTGTACATCCGCAGGCGCTGGTTCTCCTCTTTTATATAGTCGGAGGGAATGCGAATGTTCAGCCCAAGATTCAGCTGAATTTCCGTGACCTCAACGCCCGCCTCGCCCTTCATTTCGCGCACGGCGCGCTCCAGCATCTGCGTGTAAAGTTCGAATCCCACCGCTTCGATGTGGCCGCTCTGCTCTCCGCCGAGAAGATTTCCCGCGCCCCGAAGTTCGAGGTCAAGCGCGGCAATCTTGAAGCCGGCGCCGAGGTCCGAGAACTCTTTCAAAGCGGCAAGACGCCGACGGGCGACAGGCGTCAACTCGATTTCGGCGGGCAGAAGCAGGTATGCGTAAGCGCGCCGGTTCGAGCGCCCAACCCTTCCGCGCAGCTGATAAAGCTCCGACAAGCCAAGCCGGTCGGCCCGATTGATCACGATCGTGTTGCAGAGCGGGATGTCGAGGCCGTTCTCGATGATCGTGGTCGAGACCAGGATGTCGGCCTCGTGATGCATGAATTTCAGCATCACTTTCTCCAACTCGCCTTCGCCCATCTGCCCGTGGCCCACGGCGATGCGCGCATTCGGGACCATAGCTTGAATCTTGGCCGCAATCTCCCAAATCGTCTCGACGCGATTGTGCACGAAATAAACCTGGCCGCCGCGGTCGAGTTCCTGCTCAATCGCCGACTGGATGAGCTTTTCGTCCCAACTCGCCACCACGGTTTGAATCGCCATGCGATCCTTGGGCGGCGTTTCAATTACGCTCATGTCGCGCAGGCCCACCAGCGACATATGCAGCGTGCGCGGAATCGGCGTCGCCGACATGGTGAGCACATCCACTTCCGTGCGCATCTGCTTGATGCGTTCCTTGTGGCGCACGCCGAAGCGCTGTTCCTCGTCCACCACCAGCAGGCCGAGGTCGGCGAACTTCACATCCTTTGAGAGCAGGCGGTGGGTGCCGATCAGGATATCCACTTTGCCGGCTTCCACTCTTTGCAAAATTTCTTTGACCTGCCTGGCCGTCCGGAAGCGGCTGATCATATCGACCGTGATGGGAAACGGCGCGAATCGCTGCTTGAAAGTTTCGTAGTGCTGGAATGCGAGGACGGTGGTGGGCGCGAGCACGGCGACTTGTTTGTTGTCGCTCAGGGCCTTGAAAGCAGCGCGCATCGCAACTTCGGTTTTGCCGTAACCGACGTCGCCGCAGAGCAGGCGATCCATGGGGAGTTGCGATTCCATGTCGCGCTTCACATCGGCGATGGCCTGCGCCTGATCGTCGGTCTCGTTGTATTCGAAGGCGTTTTCGAACTCCTTCATCCACTCGGTGTCGGCTGGAAAAATATGACCCTGCGCCGATTGTCGCTGCGCATAGAGCTTGAGCAACTCGTCGGTCATGTCCTTCATCGCCTTGCGCACGCGCGCTTTGGTCTTGCCCCAGGCGGCGGTGCCGAGGTGATTCAGGACAGGCTTGGCGCCCTCCGCCGAACGATATTTCTGCACCAGATCGAGACGAGTCAATGGAACATAAAGCCGGGCAGCCTCGGCATACTCGAGCAGCATGAATTCCGCGGCGCCGTCGCCCTGGTTGATTTCTTTTAGACCTTGATACTGCCCGATGCCGTGCTCCACGTGAACCACGTAGTCGCCGACCTGCAAATCGCGGAAGTCGGAAAGAAACGCCGAAACTTTTGATTTCTGCCGTTGCGGGCGCGCCGCCACCAGGTCCGATTCGTCGAACAGATCGCGCGCCCCAAAAACCGCGAGATGCGCTTCCGGCAAAACAAAGCCGTCGGGCAAATAAGCCTTCAGCAGGGTAGTGGTTAGAACGTCGCCGGCAAAATAAGAAGTTTCGTCGGCATAGCTTTCCCCGCTGCGCGTGCGGCTTCCCAGACGATACGAAGCGTTGTACTCGGTGAACATGTCCGCGAGGCGCTCGACTTCTCCGGTGTTGGGCACCGCAAGGATCACCTGCGTGCCGCCGCCGACCAGCTTCTGAACCTGCTCGATCATGGCGGGCACCGCACCGTGGAAGCGGGTGGCGGGCTGTGAAAGAAAAGCGGCTTCCGGTCTTTCATCGGGGGCTTCGGGGGCCCCGCGCGCCACCGCCAGATATTCGAAATCGGCTCCGGGGAGCGCCGCGGTTGTTTCCCGCCAGCTTTCCGGCGTCAGATAAAGATCGGCGGGGCGAACCAGGTTTCCCACTCCGCTGCGCTCGTGCGCTTCTTCAATGCGGGCCCAGACTTTGTCGAGTTCCTGCTGCAGCGCCTCGGGCTCGTCGAGAATCACCCGCGCTTCCGGAAGCAGTCCAAAAATGCTGCGGTCGGCGCCCGCCACCGGAGCGTAGAACTCCCAGCCCGGAAAGATTCCCGCGCCAGAGTCGCGCACCGCTTGCTCCACAGCCTCCGGCGACCCGGTAATGCGTTTCCCCGAAAGCCGCGCGTTAATGGAACCGAGCAGCTCTTCCGTGACCGGCGTTTCCGTCAGCGGCAGCAACAACGCTTCATCGACTGGGTTTGACGACCGCTGACTGGCCGGGTCGAACTTGCGCATCGATTCGATTTCATCCCCGAAAAACTCGACGCGCACCGGGCGATCCGCTTCCGGCGAGTAAACATCCAGAATGCCGCCGCGAGCCGCGTACTGCCCCGGCATCTCCACCACATCGGTTGCGCTGTAGCCGACCGTGTTCAGGTGCTCAAGCAGCTTTTCCAGGTCGAAAATCTCGCCGCGGCGCAGAACCCGCGCCAGGTCGGCATAGTAGTCGGGAGAACGCAGCAGAATTGTGGTCGCGGTCACCGGTGAAATTACGAGAGCGGCGCGGCCGGTCGCGATCTTCCACAACGCCGTAGCGCGTTCTTCCTGAATCTCCGGATGCGGCGACAGATTCTGAAAGGGCAGCACATCGCGCGCCGGGAGGCTTACCACCGAGTCTGGATCCGCAGCTCCGGTCAGTTCGCAGAAGGCGCGGAGCACGGGCAGCAACTCTTCGGCGGCGCGGTTATCGGCCACCACCAGCACCAACGGACGCTCGACCGCGCGGCGCAACAGGACAACGATCAGCGCCTTGGCCGCTGCCGACAGTCCAGTGACACTGATCCGCCCCGTGCTCTCCCGCAGATGGGAGGCGGCACGCGTGAAGGCAGGTAATCTTTCCACCTCCGCGAAAATTTCGCGGACGAACGGCAAAAGCATTTCCTTTTGATTCTACCAAGCCGGACGGAATCGGGCCGTGGGGGAGGCCGAAGCCCGCATGTGGACAAGCGCATTATTTCTTGTCGCCCTCCGGCTTTGCAGGCGGAGCCGGCTCCTGCGAGGGCTTCTGCACTTTGGCCAGGGACTCATCCACGCGCTTCTTGAAATCACCTGCGTCGTCGTGAACAAGCCCGCTGTAGGCTGTCTGGACCTGTAGTTCGCAAGTCTCCCCCTTTGCGTTCAACACCACGGAGTTGATGCGCTTTCCGCCGAGCGTTCCGCCGATGACAAACGATGCGGTCATCTCGGCGTTGTCGATCCCCAATATCCCGTACTTCCCCGAGTTGCGAAGCGTATCCTTCACCGCGGGCCATAACACGCCGCATGACACCGAATACACGTCCTTGTGCGTTTTGGAGAACGACGGAACGGCGGCGATCAACAACATCAGAGCGGCCACTGTGATTCGTCTCATGTCAATGTTCCCTTCTCAAACCTGATATTACCATCGAGTTCAGCGTCGGCAGTAACCAGACTCACCCGTTCCAGTGACCTCATCCTCGATCGTCATCGGCGCAGCAGCGGCCGCGTCAGGCACGTCGGTCCTCCCGCCCCGTTGATGCAGATCTCCGATCCCGGAAACGTGCGCACATCAAACCCCGCGTCGCGCATAAGCTGGTTCGTCCTGGCGTTCTCTTCAAGCGCAATCAGCCGCTTCTGACCGAGCGCGAGCACGTTGCAAGCGAGCGTCTCGCGCTCGCTGTATTCAATCTCAATCAGCCGAAATCCGCGCCCCTTCAGCAGTTCGACGGTCTCAACCGCCAGCCACGGCAGATCGACCAGAATCGTCCGCTCATCCAGCATGCTCATCAGCGACATCAGGTGCAGACACGCAGCGGGGCCCGATCCGTACGGCAGCGGCGCCGAGATCACATCAACATTTTTCCCGGAGTCCTTTGACGACAGCAGCGCCCGCATCTGCCCGATCCCCGCCTTGTTTGTCCGATACCCGTGACCGATCAGCAGAGTCCGCGAATCAAGCCACACCACGTCGCCCGATTCGGAAGTCCCGGGCAGCCCTATCTCGCCGAACACGGCCATGCCCAGCCGCCCGCAAAAGCTTGCGTGCGCCCGCGCCTCCGCCACCCGATTCTTCTTTCCCGGATTCATCAGGACGAGGCCATGGTCCGTGGCCAGGGAAGCGTCGTGCGCGTAGACGGCATCGAGCGTGAGCGATTCCGCCGCAGGCAGACTCATGATCTCGGCTCCGCTCTCGCTAAGGAGTCGGCACAGAATCTCGTGTTGTTTTTGCGCCGCTGCAAAATCGGGAGCATGCCGGAATCCCAGCTGCCGCCACGTCGCGGCTTTCTGCGACTTATCCCACCCAGCGTTGCCCGGCGGACACACCATCACCCGCAGCAGTTCGCCGGTCATGGAATGACCATTGAAAGAATGACCGTCAATGGAACGGCCGTTAATAGAATGACCGTTGAAATTTTCAACATTCATAGATGAAGGCAAGAGATTTCCGCGCCAGTCGTGTCGCTCCAGGAACCTCTCGCTCCCAGAATCTAAAGAAAGGCGCCCGCAAACGCAACGCAGTGACCAACTCGAGGCCGACAACTCTTGCCGCAATTGATCTCCGCAGCCCGTAATCCATCTTATCTCTTGCCTAAACACCCTCCTCTGATGTACATATCAGCGGTATCTCAATCCACAGCGTGCTCAGAGTTCTAGTAGTTGGTGATAATCCGCGTACTTCGACTCCCGCCCCCATCACAAGTGCGGAAGATCTCAGGAGCCTCATGAAACCGACACTACGTCTTTTCTTTTTCGCCCTCATGCTCTCGCTCATCCCTCAAGTTGCATTTGCTCAGGGCGCCGCCACCGGCGACCTCCATGTCAGCGTGAAAGACCCGAAAGGCAGCGCCGTGACCAACGCCACCGTCATCGTGCGCGATGTCGCCAAAGGTCTGGAACGCGCCGGCAGCAGCGACGGACAGGGCGGCTACAGTGTGCGTCAGTTGGCTCCCGGCACTTATTCCGTCACCGTTGACGCGTCCGGCTTCGCCAAAGCCGAAGCCACCGGCGTCGCCATCACCGTCGGCCAGTTGGCCGATTTACCCATCACGCTCACCGTCGCTGGCGGCAAGGAAATCGTCGAAGTCAACGCCCAAGCCGATATCGTGGAAACTTCGCGCAGCTCCACCACCGACACCATCGGCGAGCGCCGCATCGACAATCTGCCGATCAACGGCCGCAACTACATCCAGTTCACGCTGACCGATTCGCAGGTGCAGCGCGACAGCGCCCCCCAACTCGGCGCCGCACCGACTTCCGGCCTCAACATGAGCGGCCAGCGTGCCCGCTCCAACCTGGTCAATGTTGACGGTGCCGACGCCACTGACAATTCCACCGACGGCGTGCGCTCCACCGTCTCCCAGGAAGACGTGCAGGAATTCCAGATCATCACTAACAACTACGCCGCCGAATACGGCCGCGCTGCCGGCGGCGTGGTCAACATCATCACCCGCTCCGGATCGAACGCGTTCCACGGCGACGTCTACGGATATCTGCGCAATCGTGATTTCCAGGCCGTCAACCCCTTCAGCACCACCTCTAATCCTGCCTATACCCGCGTGCAGGCGGGCGCAGCCTTCGGTGGGCCGATTAAGAAAGACAAGACGTACTATTTCTTTTCCTATGAAGTCACCCGGCGCCACGAAACCGGATTCTCCGCCGTCGGCGCGGACAACTTCGGCCTTACAGGAGTCGACGTCTCGCCATACTTTGGGGCACCGCCGGGAACCTTCGATATCCAGGCCACGCCCGCTCAAGCGGCTTTCCTGAACAGTCCCCCCGCCGGGATTCCGCTCGCCGATTTGCAGGCTTATGCCTTCATGGCCGGCGCTTCTTCAGGCATCGCTCTGAACGGGAGCTATCCGTCATCATTCGCGTTTCTTCCACCGAGCCTTGTTCCCGCCGGGCTGCAGCAGTTTCCTTCTTCTTGCAATCCCGCGTTTGCCTCGGTCGCCGGGTTCAATCCCTATTGCACCGGCCTACCCGCGTCTTTCCAAACGCTGGTCTCGCAAGAAGGCAATTTCCCCGTCTTCGAAGGCACCAGCCTTTACGCCTTTCGCATCGACCACAACGTGAGCAACAATAACCGTCTCACGCTCCGCGTCAATGCCAGCCCCAGCACGATTACCGGCATCGAAGGCAGCGGACAGGACCAGCCCTTCGGTCAAAACGCTTACTCGCGGACTTCGCAACAAAGCTACCGTGATGTGACCGGCGTTGCGCAGGATACCTGGACCCTCGGCACCAGCAAGGTGAATGAATTCCGCTTCCAGTACGCGCGCCGGGGTCTGAATTATTACTACAACACCAAGATCCCGGCCGGCGCCGATCCGGCCGTCAACATTCCCGGTTACGGTTATTTCGGACGCGAGCCTTACTCCTACATTGCACGCGTCGAGACTCGCTACCAGTTCACTGACAACTTCTCCTGGAGCATCGGACGGCACAGCACCAAGTTCGGAGCAGACTTCAACTATCTTCCGCTCACGGCCACCTTCACGGTGAATTATGGCGGCGTTTATGACTTTGGCAGCCAGTCCCTGTTTCCGACTGGCTTCCCCTCCTTTAGCCCGGTGCAAGCCTACGGCTTGGGTATGCCAGGGGACTTCATTCAGGGCCTGGGCAGTCCTAGTGCCTCGTTCTCCAACAAGCCCCTGGGCATGTTCTGGCAGGATTCCTGGCGCGTAAACCACAATCTCACGTTGAACTACGGTGTGCGCTACGATATCGAATTTCCCCCGACGTTCCCGCCGCCAACGGGGCTCGCCGATACCGCGCAAACCGGATACAACTTCCTGGGATTGCAAAAGGGCATCCAGACCGGCACCAAACACTTTCAACCTCGCATCGGTGTGGCGTGGGATCCCAAGGGCGACGGCAAGACCGTAGTCCGCGCTTCATTCGGGGTTTTCTATGACCACCCCTTGCTCGGCCTCTATTTCCTCGGCCAAGCCTCCGACGGCTCGGACAGCGGCCAGTTGGCATTCGCTGGCACGGGATTTTGTTCATCTGCCGGCAGTGCGGGCAACCTCAACGCCATCCCGATTTTCCAGGGCAACCTCATAAATTCCGCCTCACCGCAGTGCGCGCCGTCGTCTTTCCCGCAAGCGAATGCCAATCTCTTCTACGAGCCGAACCGGCAGCAGTTCCAGTCCTTGAATACTCCCAACTCAGTTTTCCTCAACCAGAACTATCTCAACCTGGCCCAGGGAACGTTCCTGCCGCTCGGCTTTCAGCCCTTCGGTTATCCGCAGTCGAAGAACTTCGTTTACGCTTACTCGCAGCAAGCCAACCTGACCATCGAGCGCGACCTCGGCGGTGGCTACGCCTTGAGCTTGGCCTACAATTTCAACGGTGGTCGTCATCTCAACCGTCCCATCAACGCCCAGGCCGTTCGCGGCGACTTGATGACCGCCAATTTCTTCGCGGCCTCCGCGGCCCTCCCGGCCAGCCAAGCCCCCGACAGCCCCTTCACCGTAGGAACCGGATCGGTTCCTTGCGGAACCGGGCCTCTCGGTCCGTGGGTCAGCGCACCGCTCATGAACTTCTTCCGCCGCGGCGGACTGAACCCCGCCATTGCCGCCGGGCTCCAGTTAGCTGGCGCGTGCGTGGCGGAGGCGCAGGCTATTCTTGCTACCTTGCCGGGGTTCAACCAGGCCTGCAATCCCACCGCGTCGAACGGCTTCTCCTACGCCGGCTGCGTCCCCTTCGGCGACATGGACGCCAACTACTCCAACGGCAGTTCGGTCTATAACGGATTCAGCGCCAATCTCCGCAAGCGCTTCACCAAGCACTACGAATTTCTGGCCTCCTACACCTGGTCGCACGCCATCGACGATTCCACCGATCTGCAATCCACTCTTACCCCGCAGGACAGCTATATACCGGGCCTCGATCGTTCTTCGTCGCTCTTTGATCAGCGTCACCGCTTTGTCTTCAGCGGCGTCTACCAGTCCGGCAAACTCAGCGGCAGCGGCTTCGCGAGAAAGTTTTTCAGCAATTGGACGTTCGCCCCCTCGATCGAATTCAGTTCCGGGCGGCCCTTCAACATCATCACCGGCAATGGCGACAACCTCCAGTTGTCTTCTCTCACTGGGCGGCCCAACACCTTTGTAAACCCCGCTTGTACCGCCATCGGCTACGCTCCAGTCCTGTCGAAGTTTTCTCCCACCGGAGTTTTCCAGGAACCCTGCATACTTGACTGGAACGGCCAGATCGGCCCTGCCGGCCTCGAGTCCCTCGACGGCAACCTGGGCCGCAACGCGGGCATCACCCCGTGGACGGTGTTTGACGATGTGCGCTTTGCCAAACGCATCAACTTCGGCGAGCGCGTCAACATGGATTTCATCACCGACATGTTCAACATCGCCAACCGCTACAACGTGGCAGCCGTAAGCCCGCTCTTCACCAACGCCGGTCAGGCCACCGCCGCCTACGACCCGCGCCAGTTCCAGTTCGCGTTGAAATTGAACTGGTAAATCAGACTTTGGAGTTATGCGCTGGTTGTTTCTGCGAGAGAGTACGAACGAATAAGAGTTACTCGTAGGAGCCGTCGGAAGCCTTCATGAATTGTCGCGGAGCGTGCGACACCACGCTCTCTACGGCGCTTCGATTAACTCCATCTTGCCGTCCCGTGTCCGGTGCAACACTATCAATCTGCCCTTGGGGTCGCGGAATACAAAAACATCTTTGTCGCGAAAGTGCGCCTCTTTGATCGCTTCTTCCAAAGTCATCGGACGAAGCGCAACCGAATCCGTGGCATGCACCAGGTGCACTTCGGTGGTTCGCGCCACCGAGGGAAATTTATGAACGAGAACGGAAACCGTGGCATTCTCCGCCAGTCCGAGCGCCGCCTCAAGGTTGCCTTCCAACGACTGGCCGTCAAACTTTTTCCCCGCCTTGCGCTTCTTGCTTATCCACTTCGTTTTATGTTTGAGCGCCTGCTTTTGCAGGTGGTCGAGAGCTTCACTGACGGCCGACGCCATGTCGGTCGTCTGTGCCAGCCCCACAATTGGACCGTGGGGCGGGTCGATCGTGATTTCGGCCTTGTGGCGGCGCTTTTCCACCGTCAGAATCACCTTGGTCTCGAATCGGTCGCCTAGAATTTTGCGGATCTTGTTGAGGCCGTTTTCAACTTCCTTGCGGATGGCGGGAGCGATTTCGTATTTTCTCGCGGTATATTCCACGTTCATCAGGCATGCTCCTGAAAAGATCGATCACCCGATTATTTTTTTACTCTTCTTTGATGGGTGCTAGGAATCTTCATATCTTCCCGGTACTTGGCCACCGTTCGGCGAGTAACCTGGATACCCTGCGATTGCAGAATGCGGGTGATCTGTTCGTCGGTCAACGGCCGGCTTGGATCCTCTTCTTCGATCAGCTTCTTGACACGGCGTTTCAAAATCAGCAGCGAAGTGCCGCCGCCCTCGGGCCCCTGCACGCTTTCCGAGAAAAAATACCGCAATTCGAACACGCCCTGCGGCGTATGGACGTACTTGTTGGCGACCGCGCGGCTGACGGTGGATGGATGCACGCCGATTTCTTCGGCTACTTCCTTGATCATCATCGGCTTCAGTTGATCGATTCCCCGTTCGAGAAAATCCTGTTGCCGCGCCACGATCGAGTAGCACACCTTGGCGATCGTCTGCTTGCGTTGTTCGATATTCTTGATGAGCTGGATCGCGGACTTGTAGCGATCTTTGACGTAGTTCCGCGTGTCGCGGTCATTGCCGTCGCGCGTCATCAGGCGCTTGTACGCGGGATTCAAGCGCAACTGCGGCATGTCTTCATCATTCATGATGACCAGCCACTCGTCGCCGTGCTTCACGAAAGCGACATCGGGCTCAATCAGCCGGGCCGGAACTTTGTTGTAGCGCAAACCCGGCCGGGGATCCAGCGTGCGGACATACTCGAGCGCCGCCTGCACCGCTTCAACTGGACGCCCAATCGCGCGCCCAATTTCCTTGAACTGCTTCAGTGTCACCGCTTTCAAATGCTGATCGACAACGGCAATCGCGTCTCTCACAACTTGCTCGGTCAGGCCATTGCCATTTCTGTGCAGTTGCAACTGCTCCAGATGGTAGCGCAACTGATAGAGCAGGCATTCGCGCAGGTCGCGACAGGCGATGCCCGGCGGGTCGAACTGGCGCACAACCTCCAGCGCTTCGTGCAGATCGGCGACCGTGAAGGTCACATGGAAGCCCACGTCGGGAATCCGCGCGGGCGCTGCCTCCGCTCCCGTACCGGTTTCGTCGTTCGCCGCACTCGGCGGAATCTCAGGCGCCCGAACCCCGGCTGCTGTCTCGGAGTGATTAGCTGGCGCAATACCCTGCAATGCATCTTGCGCGACATTTGTGTGATGGCGCAGCTCTGCCCCGCCGGGACGGGCCAAAGCCCCGTCTCCACACGATGATGCAGTTGCGGCACTTCCCAATGTCAACTGCGGAGGCCCGATGTCTAGTGCAGCAACGCCCTCCGATGCAAGAACAGAAGTATCGAGCTCAGAAGTGTCGAGGTGGAAAGTTTCGAGGTCAGCGGTTTCGCGCGCAGCCTCCGCGACGGCAATCCCCAGTGCCTCCGCTTCACCCACGATCTTGGCCGCCACTTCCACGTCTGCCTCGGGAGCTGCGACCGGAGCGATTCCCAGCAGTTCCTCGTCGCTGGCAATCAGATATCCCTCTTCGTTCAGATTCCCAATGACGAGCTCGGCAGCCTGATGCACCGGCGGCCGCACAGAAATCGCGCCCAGTTGCCACAGCAGGTGGTCGCTCAGGTTCCCCGGCTTCGACAGGAAGTTCTCAAACGAGGGCTTGTCGATCTCTTCCATTTCCCCCGAACTGCGATAACCGGGATCCAGATAGTCCTGGAAGAACGAGCCGAAATCGATCTCCTCGAAAGGATCCTTCTTCTCATCCGCGATGGTCGGACCCTCTTCTGCTGGGGCGGTCACCTTGGCGGCCAGACGGTCGCGCTCTTCCTCCTGGCGTCCGACATCATCGATCATCGGGATGGCATCTTCGAGCTCTTCGAGCACCGGATTCTCGACCATCTCGGCATTGATCATGTCCTTGAGCTCGAGCTTGTTGAGCGCGAGCACCGAGACCATTTGCACGAGACCCGGCGTCAGAATCTGCCGCTGCGATAACTTGACGTTCAGTTTGTGCTGAAGAAGCACCATTTCTCCCTAAAAGAAGTTCTCAGTTCTCGGTTCTCAGCTCTCAGTCAACCCACTGCCCTTAACTGTCCGGCGCAACGGGTGTGGAAAATCTAGCTTCTCATGCACCGAGGTAGATCGTGTGGGCACCAAAGGTCAGTGTGCCCACGCGGTGGTAACCAGTTCTCAGTTCCCAGTTCTCAGTCCACCCCGCTTTTCTGAGAACCGAGAACTGAGAACTGCCTCTTCATACCAATGTGAAGCTTTCCCCCAAATACACGCGCCGCACCTCCGGATCGCTCCCCAACTCCTCCGGCGTTCCGGAGCGGAAAATCCGCCCTTCGTTTATTATGTATGCCCGATCCGTCACCGACAACGTCTCGCGGACGTTGTGGTCCGTAACCAAAATCCCGATCCCGCTAGCCCGCAGATCAGAAATGATTTTCTGCAAATCCAAAACGGCGATCGGGTCGATTCCCGAAAACGGCTCATCGAGCAATATAAATGTAGGGCTGATGCAGAGCGACCGTGCGATTTCTACCCGCCGCCGCTCCCCGCCCGATAACGCATACCCGCGATTCTGCCGAATATGCTCCAGTCCGAGCTGGTCAATTAGCTTCTCCGCCTTTTCCCGCCGTTCATGCCAGGAAATAGGCTGGACTTCCAGCACGGCCAGGATGTTCTCCTCCACCGTCAGTTTTCGAAAAACCGAAGCTTCCTGAGGGAGGTAGCTGATGCCGTACTGGCGCGCCCGTAAATACATGGGAACGCTAGTGATATCTTCGTCGTCATACAGCACTCTGCCGGTGTCGGGAGGAACCAGACCGACGATGGCATAGAATGAGGTGGTTTTTCCGGCGCCATTCGGTCCCAGCAGGCCCACCACTTCACCCTGCAGAACCTGAAGGCTTACTCCGCTGACTACGCGGCGGCCACGATAGGATTTCCCAATTTCGTCGGTGGCCAGCGTATGCATTTATCGTGCCACTTGCGTCCGCGTGATCGCCGGGGACGTTTCCCTTCCATCCACGAGCACCCTATCATCGTGTTTGTAGAAAGTCAACGAATCGCCTGTAGTTTTGCCTCGTTCGGCATCAAAAATGCTAGGAGGTCCGCCGGTCAGGACGTACTTGTCGTCCGCCGACGTGTATACCAATCGCTCACCTGTGGCACGTCGGCTTGGCTGGATGAGCACAACCTGGTCTTCGGCGATAATTCGCTCGACTTGCCCCGGCATCGCCGGGTTCGCCCCCGTTTTCGACTGGCTCCGCGGCAGCAGAAATACCGTCATCCGCTGTCCCGTCATCGTAGCGTCGGACGCCTTCGCCGTCACCCCGCCATCCAGGAAGATTCTCCGCTCCGCATCGACATAATTCAGGCGCGCGGATGTGATGCGGACCGGGGTCACCGTCCCGTTCTTGTCTACCTGCACGAGCACGGTCGTAACTGGCTGCGCCGAGGTCGCCTGCGCCACCAAAGACCGATGGTCCCGATCAAATTGAACCGTGGGAGCCTCAACTACATTCGCGTCTTGCCACAAGCGGGCATCTCCGGTGTACACCGCAATCGCCGTTGAATGATTTGCCGTCATGCTGCGGCTCGTCACGTGGATCGGGTCAGAGGAAGCGAGCATGCCGCCATCCGGTTGCGCCTTCAGATCGGAGTACGAGCTCTTGACGTTGCCCTCGGCAAAGGCGTCGCCGGTCGCCCGGTTCATGCGAACCGTCTGGGCCGTCGTCGTCATGCCCCCGTCCACTACCCGGGGCGATCCCGTCAGCACCGCCAGTTGATCAGCCGTCGTGTACTCTCCGCGCTGCGCCCAAGCCTTTTGCGTGCCATCGACGTAGACGAACCCACCTGTCTGCGTGATCGAGCGGACTCCGCCCTCCGGAAAAAAGGCGACATCAAGCATTCGGCTGGTCGATACTCGATCAATCTGTCCCGGCGAGCCGCTCTTGCTCGATCCGGCCTTACTCGCGTCGGTCTTGCTCGCGTCTATCAAACTGCTGACAATCTTCGCGTCCGGTTCTCCATGCAGCGTCGCCAGGCGATTTTGCTCGGTGAATCTCGCCGTAAACTTGGCGGCTGTAACCACCGTCTTCTGATTTGCGCTCGGTTGCGTGATGACGATCTGCGGCGGTCCGCTCGTCTCGGCACGCTCCAGCAGGCGGCCGTCTTTCACGATAAAGTCCATCACTGGGGCGGTCATTTCAACATCCTGCGTGCCTTCTTGCGCCGGTGTCGACCGGGGTCGTGAGGACGCCGTGGACGATGCCGCGGAAGACGACGGCGTCGCCGCCGCCGCAACCAGCGTCCCGGTCCGACTGCTCTTCTGGGTCAACCGCACGCCGTCTTCGGCATGAACCGTCTTCAGAACCTGCTGCCCGGCAGAGTTTCCGGCAAAGTGCAGCGTTGCCCGCCCGGCGGCAGCATCAGCGGGCTGCATTCCCAGGGAGGCAATTTGCACGTTGCCCGTGAGAATGGCCGTGGTCAGTAGATTCCGCGTGCCCGCCAGGAACAATTCGGCCTGATCGGAACGCTCGTGCAGTTCCGAGTTGCCACGAATCTCGCTGCGCACATCGCCCTCGGCGAGAATGTGGTCCACCGTGTCGTCTTCGCGCAGGAAGAACGTCGCTTGGTCGGACCACCCTTCCTGCTGCTCCCGGGTCATGTGCACTGTGGTGAGAACGACCTGATGAGGCTGCTTCGTAATTACGCCACGATCCGCATTCAGATGGACCGGCTGCGGCCGGTTGACAGTCATATCCACCGCCGACAGCAGTTTCATCGTACCCGTCTTGGCCACATATTCAACGCCCACCGCCGAACCGGATGCCTGTGGCGTTTGAAACTCCACCTTCCCGGCGGCGGAAGCGTCCCCCGTATTCTTGTTGAAGACCAGCCCGTCGGTTTCAAGATGAATCGGGCTTCTCGTTTCTGCCGGAGGCGTCTGGTCCGAATGCTGGATCCCCTCGCGGTTCGCTTCCAGGTCAATCAGCACCGTGCCCTTCGCCGTCACATTGCCCGACACGGGGTCGTACTCGAAGTCATCCCCGGCAACCCGGTCGAAGCGATCGGAATCCTTGCCGTAGATGACGATCTTGACGTTGTGCAGGTCCGCCCGTCCACCCTCTTTGAACTGAACCGCCTTGGAAGCGCTCACGGTAAACTGTGTGCGGCCTTGCTCCGACTTGGAGATGGAAAAGCCCTCGGCGGTCTGCTGAATGTTCAGCCCCACTTTCGCCGGAACGTCGTGGATGGCCTTGCGCAGACTCCAGCGCGCGTAAAAATACATCCCCGCAACCGTAGCAACCATCAGAATCGCGCCCAAGGCAAACCAGCGGCGCAGCCGTGAAACCGGAGAGGCCATGAGAGGCTAGTGTAACTCGCACGCCCCAGTCAGGAGTGCGGTTCTATTGGGAGGGTGCGTCTGGGACGGGAAACTTGTGGCCCAGCCATCGGAACGCGCCTCGCACGATGAAAACGTTCAGCAATATCGAGATCAATGATGCTGCGATCACCGTGCTATAGACACTCTCAGCTACCATCCCCGACGAGCGAGCGACTTGCACGACCACGAATGACAACTCGCCGATCTGCGTCAACCCCGCAGCCACGGCAACCGCGGTCCAGATGGGATAACGGAACAGCCACACGATCGCCGTCCAGACGAGAAATTTGCCGAGTACGATGAGTAGAAGCATCATGCCGAGGAGCGGCAGACTTTTGGACAGCGCCTTTGGATCGATCAGGGTTCCGAGGGAAACGAAGAACAGCGCCACGAACGCATCGCGAAGCGGCACCAGCTGAGCATGCGCATCGTGAAGGTCCCGCGAACCACTAATGGATAATCCGGCAAGGAAGGCGCCGAGCGCGACCGAAAATCCAACTGTCTGCGCCAGGGCAGCCGTTCCCAGGCAAACTGCGATAGCGACCAGCAGGAAAAGTTCCGGGTCCTTCGTCATCTTGGCTCGCCGGAAAAGGCCCGGGATCACCTTGATCGCCAGGAAGACCAGCGGTATCAGGAGGATCAATGCCTTGCCCAGAAGCCATGCGGCCTTCACGAAGCGGCCATCCCCCGAACTGCCAAATACTGGAAGAACCACCGTCATGCAGATGACGGCGAGATCTTCTACCAGAGTGATCCCGATCATCACGCGGCCATAGGTTGTAGCCAGCCGTCCGGTGTCGCTCAGGAGTCGCGCCAATACCATTGTGCTGGCGACCGAGACCGTTGCTCCGATGACGATGCCCTCCCTAAAGCCCCATCCCACGAACTCTGCCGCTGCGATTGCGACGCCCACGATGAACAAAATTCCGATGGGCGCGCCGACCAGGGCAACCCATTTCACGCGCATCAAGTCCGGGATTGAGAATTCGACCCCAATCGAAAACATCAGCAGAACCACGCCGACTTCCGCAAATACCTCAAAGGTATGCAACTCAGACAGGTGGGGACCAGGGGTGTACGGGCTAACCACGATCCCTCCCAGAATAAAGCCTAGAATCAGCGGCAGGCGAAGGCGCCACGCCACCAGGCCCCCAAATACGGCCGCCAGGAATATATAGGTCAGATCGCGAAACAGAAGCGGGTTCGGTTCCATTTTCCGGGTTCCAATTCCAAGCAGGAGGTTAGCCCAGGCTGGGCTGCAATGTTGAAGTCAACTTCTAACCAGGCGGCCTAATTGAGCGCTTAGGAGGCTACGCCCGCCGCACCAGCGTCCCGGCCAGCAGATCGTGCAGTCCCTGTTTGCGCTCGGTGAGCCCAACCATGATGTAGCCGATGAACAAAATCATCCCGGAGAGCCACTTCGCAAAATGCCTTCCCGTCGCGCGTTCGAAGGAGATGCGGTTGCCATTAAGATCGGTGACCTTCATCCCAAAGATCATCTTGCCGAGCGTCGCCTGGTACGACGAGCTTTCCATGAAAGCCTCGTAT
This sequence comes from uncultured Acidobacteriaceae bacterium, assembly GCA_963779995.1. GTDB lineage: Bacteria > Acidobacteriota > Terriglobia > Terriglobales > Acidobacteriaceae > Acidiflorens. Next base: position 501,623 of record CAVZZY010000018.1, read on the forward strand.
AACCAGGAACCGAAAACCAACAAGATGAAGGTGACCCCACCACCCAAGATAGCAAGTCCTCTATGGGGGAACCCACCCATCATCCCCCCTGCCAGCCCGAGGCCGCCAAAAATCATGCCCACGGGAGCTATCACAACCCGCACAATGATTCCGTCAATGATGAGTGCAACCACCCGAATCCAGAATCCTCCGTACCCAACCCCCACCGCCGGAGCAACTGCCTGATACGGAGACGCTGAGGCTGAGTAGGACGAGGTTGAGGACGGCGGCGCCACCGGCGTCTGGACCACGCCGGGCGTCGTGGGAGCGCCACAGCGGCTGCAAAACTGCGCGCCCGCGGCATTCTGCGCGCCGCACCTGTTGCAGAAGAACGTTCCATTCATGACCCGGCACTATAAAGATGGATTGGCTTTTTGTCAAAAACCGCCCTGCCAGTTCATGGAGCGACGGGAGTCTAGCCCGTCCGGCCGGGCGGGGACGCCCGCCTCTCCACCGGCGACAGGATTCATAAGCAGGACCTTCGCGGGTACACTGGTTTCGGATCCGCATCGCCCGTAGCGCATCCCAAAAAACGCGAATGAAAGCAACCACCGGTTTTCACTCAACATGCCAGCCGTGAGCGTGGCTTCCACCGTCCTCAATGAGCGCGATGACATCGACGCCCTGGTCGAGAGTCTGATGCAGCAGACTCTCGCTCCCGCCGAAGTCATCATCGTCGATGGCGGTTCCACCGACGGCACATGGGAACGTCTCGAAGCCGCTCGGTCAAAATACCCGACCCTGGTTCCCATCCGCGATGAAAGCTGCAGCCTGCAACGTTCTCCGGGGCCGATCGCACGCGGCCGCAACATCGCGACCGCAGCAGCCTCTTCCGATGTCGTCGCCTGCGCCGACGCCGGCTGCACCTACAGTCCCGACTGGCTCGCCAACCTCACCGCCCCGATTTTCAACGGCCACTCCCAGTATTCCGTCGGCGGATCGTATATCGACCCAACAAAATCCACCGTCTGGGACATCGCCTCCGCGCCCTTCTTCGGAATCAAGTTAAACCCCGACGCGGCCACCAAGTCCTGCACCGCCCGCTCCATGGCCTTCCGCAAAGAGCTCTGGCAACGCGTCGGCGGATTCCCCGAGACCGTCTTTCTCGGAGAAGACACCATATTCGATTCCAAGGTGCGCCAGCTTGTGATCCCGGCCTTCGCGGAACGGGCGAAGGCGTGTTACCAACCGCGCCACACTTTCCGCTCGGCCCTCCGGCAAATGGTCAGCTATTCCGTAACCGACGGAGTGTTGGGCGGACGCACGGCCCGCTTATGGCGCAATATGGCTCGCTGCCTCGCCGAGATTTTTGCCGTATTCGCTCTCGTCTACTCGCCCATACCGCTGATGTGCGTACTCGCGCTCGAAATCTATTTTGCCTTCCGGTTGGATTGGACCGACCTCCGAAAAGCTCCGCTGCGAACGCTGCCCGCACGCCTCATCTATTCCCTGATCGTCCCCTGGGTGGTCGCGTGGTATCAGACTGCAGGCAGCATCACCAGGAAAAACCGTCCCAACCGGCAGAATTTCAGCTAACGGGCCGTTGACCCAGCGGAACACCGTCGTCACTTGTCTCGCCCCTTGCCAGTCGTTAGTGTCTATCTGGGGACGCAGAATCAGACGGCTCAGAATAGCGGGCTGCTATTCCCCTTGCCAACGCCCGTCTGCCAGGAAACGCCTGCGCCCGCCGGAGACACATGGACCACAGTCATGCAGCCGTGCCCTCAACGCCGCCCTGGTTCCTTCGCCCAGGAACCATGGAAATTCTCGCCTGCGTTGTCACTGCGCTGGTCTATCTCGGCGCGCTCGCTTTTGGATTCGTTTACGACGACGTTCTCCAAATCTTCCAGAGCCCCGCGCTGCACTCATGGCGTTATCTGCCGCAGTACTTTACGTCGGACGTGCTGGCCGCGCTGCATCCGGGCGCGGGCGGAAACTACTACCGCCCGCTGCTGTTGTTGTGGCTCCGCTTGAACTATGTGCTGTTCGGCCAGGAACCCGCCGGCTGGCACGCGACCACCGTGCTGTGCCACCTGCTCGCTACCTATCTCGTGTTTCGGGTCGTCGAACAAGTTGCCGGCGACCGGATGGTCGCCTTTACCGCCGCGCTCCTCTTCGGTGTGCACCCGGCTCATATCGAGAGCGTGGCCTGGATCTCCGGTGTATCGGACCCGCTCATGTCGTGCTTCCTGCTGGGCAGCCTGTTGGCGTTCTTCGCATGGCGGAGGTCGGCAAAGGTTGCGACCGCAGTCTGTTCCCTCGTTCTTTTCGGATTTGCGCTGCTCTCGAAAGAGACGGCCGCGGTTTTGCCGCTTCTCATTTTTGCCGCGGTGCTCGTGGAATCGCAGCCTCCCGGTGTGTCGCAACCGGCCCTGCGTAGATTCGGGCTCGCGATCCGCGAATCTGCGCCTTACGTGCTCGTGGCCCTTTTCTATCTGTTTGTGCGCTCGCGGGCCCTCCACGGGTTCTCTCATCCCGCAATCTCGCTATCGTGGGCCCGGATGTTCCTGACTTGGCCTGCGGTCCTGTGGTTCTATGCCCGGCATTTACTTTTGCCCACAGGCCTGAGCGAGTTCTACTCCCTCAACTATCAGGATCACGCCACCGGGAGCGGCTTCTGGCTGCCCCTGGCGCTCCTGACGATCCTCCTCCTGGCCAGTTGGTTTTCCATTCGCGCTCTTTTCCATGGCAGTGCGGCACAAAGCAGTGCAGCACAACGCAGCACGGCGTGGTTTGCGGTCGCGCTCATCGTCTTGTCTCTGCTGCCGGTCCTCGATCTGCCCTCGCTGACGGTCGGCGACATCGTCCACGACCGCTACCTCTACCTGCCCTCGGTTGGATACGTGCTGCTCATCGCACTCAGCCTGCGCGAAATCGAACGACGCCTGCCCTCGTTCCGCACCATCTCGTTCTCGCTGGCCAGCGCTGGCCTGGTTGCGCTGGGGTTCGCGGCGCTCGCAGTAACCCAGCAAACGCAGTGGGCGAACGACATTCAGCTCTATACTCGCGGCCTGGAATCGGCTCCGGACAATTTGACGGTCCGCGACAATCTCGCCAACGCTCTACTCGCCGCCAACCAGCCCCAACGCGCCATCCCCATGTATCTCGAGGTTCTGCAACGCAGCCCCGGCTTCTGGCGATCGAACTACAACCTGGGACTCGCTTACTACAAGACGGGCAACTCCGCCGGGGCCGAAGACTACCTCGAGCGGGCCATCAAGATCGACCGCGGCGACTCCGATGAGTTCATCTACCTGGCAGTCGTCGAACTGCAACGGAAGAAATTCCCTGAAGCAGCCGAGAATGCCCGCCAGGCAATCGCACGAAATCCGCAAGCTCGTGGCTACCACTTCATTCTCGGATTGATCCGGGAAGCCCAGGGAGATCGGAACGCCGCGATTGCTGCGTTCATGACCGAGGCGAACGAGCATCCGGAGAACACAGCCGCAATCACGGAACTGCAAAAAATCGAAGGAGCTCCGGCAAGTCCTCAGCCCTGAGATCTGCCTCCGGCACTCACAGTACATGCCCGCCAGATACCTACCTTCGTAACCGCCCTGTCTCTAGACTGAAAGTACCCCTGCAAAGCAGGAAAGGCTGCCCCCGAGTCATCGATCTTTCAGGAAGTTCTCAGTTCTCGGTTCTCAGTAAGAACCTGTAGAACCGTGGAACCTGGAGTTTTCTGAGAACTGAGAACTGAGAACTGAGAACTGGTTTCATCCTTTCCATCGGTAGGCGTCCGGTTGGGCCAGTCCTATATGCGCCAGCACGCGGTTCGCGAACTCCCGTGCCATGGCATCGGTGCTCGATGGATGGTTATAGAACGTTGGGATCAGCGGGAAGATCGTCGCACCAGCATCCGCCGCCAGCGACATGTTGCGGATGTGAATTTGGTTGAGCGGCGTCTCGCGAACACACAGCACGAGCGGCCGGCGCTCCTTGAGAGTCACATCGGCGGCGCGCTCGATCAGGTGCGAGGCCGTGCCGTTGGCAATGCGGCCGAGCGTGCCGACGCTGCATGGGATTACGACCATCGCGTCCGAAGGATACGACCCGCTGGCCACGTTGGCCCCGATATCGCTATTGGACTGCTGCTGAATCTTTGCCGAAGGCGCGCCGATGATTTGACCTAGGAGATCGGAACGGCCTTCGACAGCGAGTTCCTCGGCCATGACGCGCAGGCCGCTGTCGGAAGCGATGAAGTTCACCGTCTTCACTCGCGGATCGCGTTCCACGGCGAGTAGAAAGTGCTTCAGAAATAACGACCCACTGGCACCGGTAGTGGCAATAGTCAGGTTTCCCGGCGGAAGCAGAGGCAAAGTTTGTGCTCCACGAGGCATCCAATGGGCGGCCTCGAAAACCTGAGGATAAGGACGCAGGAAAGGCAAGTCAAGGAGGCTCTGACAGCTGAGCACTTCACTGACTTGTCATCCCGAGCGGAGCGAGGGACCTGCAGTTCGTTAGCGAAAGCGAACGGCGAACGACCAACGACGGATTTATGGCAACCACCGGCATCTTACGATCGCGGCGCAGTGCCGCCCAGCTCCACGCTATCGCCAGCGTCGAGCGTGAGATTCGCGCCATTGATCCCGCCGCCGGACGCAAATATCTCCGCGACTTTCGCGAGGCCTACCGCTCCTACCAGAAAGTTCTCACCCCCAGCGATGTCCGCCACCAGATCGCCAGGGCTGGAATCGTTTTGGTCGGCGACTACCACGCCCTGCCCAACTCGCAGCGCTATCTGGCCTCGCTCCTCCGCGATCCCGAACTCCACCAGCGCCCCGTAGTGCTGGGAGTCGAAACCGTTTTTTCCCGCGACCAGCATATTCTCGACGAATGGCTCCGCGCCGAGATTGCCGAAGACGAACTGCGCCAACGTATCCGTTTCGAACTTGACTGGGGATACGACTGGGCTCCATTTTACGAACTGCTCTCCGCCGCCCGCGACCACGGCGCATTCATCTATGGCCTTGATTGCCCGCCTCGCGAAGACCTGCGCAAAATCGGCGCCCGTGACCGCCACGCCGCCGACAGGATTGCCGAACTCCGCCGCCAGCATCCCGCCGCGCTCATTGTCGTGTTGTTCGGCGAGTCGCACCTCGCGCCCCAGCACCTGCCCGCGCTGCTCCAGCAACGGCTTCCCGCGGAACCCATACTCACGGTTCTGCAAAACGTAGACGCCCTCTACTGGCATGCCGCCGGAGAAGCCCGCGACCACGTCGAAGCCGTCCTAGTCCGCAAAGAAGTACGCAACCAGGTTCGCAAACATGTCCGCGAACATGTTCTCTGCGTCTTCAACGCCACGCCGTTGGAGAAATACGAGAACTACCGGCTCTGCCTCGACCGCTGGCGACGCGATGATGATGACCACAGCGCGCCCGACCTCGGACCCACGCTCTACAATCTGATCGAAGGCATGGTACGTTTTCTAGGCATCAACCAGTACTCCCCGCACAACACGACGCAGCCCCGGCTCCTGGTTGACCTTATGCCCGAAGTCTACTCGCGCAGCTCAGATGCGCTCCTGCGCCGTCTTTTATCGCGCAAGGGATTCACCGCCGAACACCGCCGATCCCTGCTCCGCCAGGTCCGCGAGCGCGGCAGCGTCTACCTCACGCCCATCAACGCCGTGTACGTACGCCAGTTTCGCATGACCTCCTCCGCCGAAGACGCTACCCGCTTCCTTCATCAAGCCTGTCGCGGACTGCCGAATCTTTCGAACGGCAAGATTTTGGCACAGTACACCGCACCGCATGCCGTGCCAGTAGCCCAACCGCTAGCCCGGGACGACGCGTTTTACATGGCCGTCTTCGAACACGCGCTCGCCTTTTTCGGATCGCGCATCTTACACCCAGCGCGTCCCGCTCTCCGCGATGCTGATCTCGCGGATTTGTTCGACGTGACTCGTGAAGACCTGGAACACCAGACCTCGCTTCCCTTCGTCGCCGCCGTCGAAGCTCTCGACTTCCTGATCCAACACCGCGAGCTCGTTCTTCGTTGTAACCATAGTTATAAGCAAAGTTATAAGCAACTTTGTAAGCAACGCTCCCGGCGCCAGCCGTCCGCTCCCGAATCCTTCGCGCCAATTCCCGCCTTCACCGGCCGCCAGTACGAATACGCCGCCCAGCAACTCGGTTACCTCACCGGCAACGATCTCTATGAAGCCTATCTTGAAGGCCGCCTGACTACCGCCGCCCTGCGCAAGCTCTTCCTCACCCACATAGAACAGCCCGGTGTAGCCCGCGAAGCCTACGTCCAGCTAAGAGCGCACCTGCGCTAGGACCGTGACTCATAAGGCGGAGGGACAGGCGTCTGGCCCGCCAATGAACTGCTTCCCAAGAAACTTTTATGAGATGAGTTGGTGAGCTTTAGAAGATGTTGGAGTCGCGGCGAGTCAGGATGACGCGTTCGATGCTTAGCTCGTTACCGACAATAATATAGTTATAGGGCGAGCCGTTCAGCAGCGATGCCAACACATCGCGCACCGGGGCCGGACCCAGATCGGCGCTCACTTCTTCGTGCTCGGCGCCGGCCGGAATGGCGATCGCGGCGTTCGTCTGACGCTGCACTTCGGACAACACTTGCGCGAACGTAGCTTTCTCGGCGTGAATGCGCAGCATTCCGTCTGCAAGGGTCACGGTCACCGGCGGTGTCGCCGTCGGCGCTGCGGGAGGCGGCGCGGTCGTATTGGAGACTGCGGGAGAGACTCCGGCGGCCGCAAGACTCGTCTCCGCGGCAATCGAGGCATTCTGAAGTTTGGCGGCGGGCGCAAGGGGCACAGCGGGAGGCTGGGATCCAGCGGCGGTAACCGGACCGGCCTTCACCGGATCTACCTTTACCGGACCCAGCCTCACAACGATCGCATTCTGGGTTGTCGAAATCCGATACGACTGCGGCTCCACCAGATCGAGCACGACGCGCGTGATCGGAGGATCGTCGAAAAACAGTCCAGAGCGAATTCCCTTCAGCGCACCGCGATTGACTTTCAGAGCGTGCAACTCGGCGGAGGGAAGCGCACCCGGAAAATCCACGACGATGCGATCGGGTCCGGTGATGGCCTGGGTATCGGGCGCGACCGGAGCTCCAGAAGTCTGTATCTCCACTTCCATCGCCGCATCGCTTCCGCGCACGACGACGTGCTCGACGCGAGCGCTTCCCGGCGCGCTCTTTACCGAACTATTCTGCGGGTTCTTCGGCGCAGACGTCTGCGCCAAATTCGGCACGGACAACAGCGCCGCAACCGCCAGCGGGGCTCCGACATAAAAGAGGCGTGGCATTGTGGCTCTGAACAAAGTCTAGCAGCTAGCGCAGGGACAATGCCGGGCCCGCGATCAACTTTCACTGCCGGCCGCTTGTACCGGACGTTGACTATTGTTCTCCGAAGCGGCTAGCATTTTTCCACTGCAAAGGAGGCGACTCAAATGGATCACGAGTCTAGGGACGGAGACCTTGTTCGGTTGAAAAGTGGCGGACCCGGCATGACTCCGCAATGTTGTCGATCGCAGAGACCATGGGTGCGTGTGATGCGTGGCTTTACCGCGGTCGGCATAACCCTGATGGTGATCGCCTCGCTTACGGTTCCCGCCGTTTCCAAAGACAAAACGAAGACCTTCCAGACAGGCAAACTGCTTGACGTGAGGGTCGAAGACGCGAGCAAGGGAACTGCGGTTACTGTGAGCAGTGGAACTGCTATTATCGGCACCCCGATTCCCGGCAGGCTCTACACCTTCAGGATTCAACTGGAAGACCTGGTTTACGTTGCGGAGTACAAGGAGGGGAAGCGAAGTTACAAACCTGAGTGGATCGTGAATGATCCCATAGAGCTACGGTTGGAAAAGGACAGGATGTTTCTGAAACGCCCCGATGGAAAGGAACTGGAAGTGGCAGTCATCAAGAGGGAGCGCCAGAACTGAGTGTGCCGTGCCGCGATCCATTTGTGCTCCGTTAACGTCATGAATGGCCTATCCAGTTTTTCTTAACCGTCTCCGGGATTTGTGAGCATTATTGCTCAGACCCTTTTTCCCCTGATTTGCTATCCTCGAATCGTTCTCGGTGTGCCCGAAATGTCTACCTGGGATTTGCGCGCGGCTGTGCGCACGGCACGACGCCAGAGAGGGCGCGCAGAGGCAACAGAAAATGGAGGCTGTCCCATGAAGAAACTGATGTTCGTACTTGCGATGTTGAGTCTCGCTACGCTGTGCTGGGCAGGGTCGGCGCGGGAAGATGCTACCGACCGGCTGGAAAACGCCACCAGTGTGATGCACGAAATTATGGGGATGCCCGACAAGGGAATCCCGGAAGAAGTGTTGGAGCACGCAAAGTGCATAGCGGTTATACCGCACATGGTCAAAGGCGGCTTCATCTTCGGAGCTGAAGGAGGCAAAGGCGTAGCCACCTGCCGCACGGCGAATGGCTGGAGCGCGCCCGCGTTCATCACCCTTTCGGGCGGAAGCTGGGGCCTGCAGATCGGGGTCGAAGCTGTGGACGTGGTATTGATCTTTCAGAATGACAAAGCGATGCAAAGGCTGCTCTCGAGCAATTTCCAAGTTGGAGCGGACGCTTCCGCGGCAGCGGGTCCGGTCGGACGGCATGCCACCGCCGGTACGGATTGGAAGTTGGATACAGAGATCCTGACCTACTCCCGTGCCAAGGGTGCCTTCGCCGGCCTCACGCTGACAGGTGCATCGTTCCGTCAGGACAGCGATTCCCGGAAAGCGATCTACGGAAGCAACGTCACAACTCGTGCTTTGCTGTTGGGCAAGGTGCCGGTTCCGGCCGTAGCCCAGCCGTTCCTCGCGGAAATTCGGTCAGCAAAAGCTGAGGCCAAAGCCGACAAATAGCGCACAGCCGGCTGGAAGGCACTTCGCTTTCTTTACGGTACGAGGGGTTGAGCGTTGCGCAGCGCGTCTTCGAGCGTCTGATTGCTGGGGACGCTTTCGTCCACAACGCGCCAGCCGTCGTCATAGCTGCGGAATCCGACGGTCGAGCGGTAGCGCACTCCGCTGTCGTAAAGCGCCGCGCCCACCGGATTGATGGAAACCCAGCGCCACGTGAATTCGACATCGGCGATGTTGGTGCCCTTGCTGATTCCGGAAATGCCCACCAGTTGTCGGCGCGCGACCGGGATCTCCATCGGGCCATTGTCGCGACCATTGCCGGTAAGCGCACTCGAAATGAGGGGCCGTACCGTCTCCACCCCGAGCGGCGTCAGCAATACGTCCCAGCAGGGCGGAGGGTCGATTCCGGCGGGACACTTCACCTCGCTGCCGATGAGCCATCCGCGTTGCTGTAACACCATGTAGTCGGGAGCACTGAATTCCTTATTGGAAACGATGCCGGTCCGGAGCGAGAACAATTGTGGCTCTTTGAATGTATCGGAGGCCGAGATCAAATCGGCGGCGAGCCGGCGCGTCAGGAAATTGCGCGGAGAACAGCCCAGGTCCATCCACAATAGGATCAGACACAATAGGACTCCCAGCAGCAATATTCTCGCCGTTCGCATGAATGTCGATTATTGTCGCGAATGGATTCTAACCAATTGTGCCTGCCTGCGGGGCAGAAAAGGTGAGGCTGTAATCTGGCCGTCAAAATTCCTCGACCACCGGCCCGGGACTGGCGCGTGGCAGGCCGGGCAATCGCCTTGCGCAGTCAGCCTGTACTTCCTAATCAAATATCCATAGCGCTGGATCAGCATTTCGCCACACTGATGGCAATGAGTATCTTCCAGACCCTCCACCCGCCCGGGAAGGTTGCCGGCGTAGATGTAGCGCAATCCAGCTTCACGGCCAATGGCAACGGCCCGCAGCAAATCTCCAGCACGCGTATCGGCGGGCGAAGTCATCTTGTAGTCCTGGTGAAAGGCGGTCACGTGCCAGGGGATGTCGGGCGAAACGCCGGCCAGAAATGCGGTCAGCTTCCGCAGTTCGTCGTCGCTGTCGTTGAAGCCGGGAATGAGTAAAGTGACGATCTCCAGCCACACGCCCATCCGGTGCAAACTGCGGATGGTATCGAGGCTCGGCTGCAGGCGTCCGCCAAGTTGGCGATAGTGGTGATCATCAAAGCTCTTGAGGTCCACCTTGTAGAGATCGATCCAGGGGTGAAGATACTCAAGCACCTGCGGCGTCCCGTTGCCGTTCGAAACAAACGCGGTCAGCAAGCCCGCCTGTCGGGCCTGGCGGAAAACCGCAACCGCCCACTCGCTGGTGATCAGCGGCTCGTTATAAGTGCTGACCACAACTTTTGCGCCTTGCGCAAGCGCGTCTTTGACCAGCAGCTCCGGATCCGCTTCGAGCGGCGGAGAGACAGCGTTCGGGTCGCGCAGCGCCTGCGAGGTGACCCAATTCTGGCAATAGGAGCAGTGCAGATCGCAGCCCAGCATTCCGAAACTGTAGGCAAGGGCACCAGGGTGGGCGTGGAAAAACGGCTTCTTCTCGATGGGATCACACTGCGCTCCAGCGACATAGCCCCAGGGAACGTAGAGCGTGCCACCCCGGTTGAAGCGAACCTTGCAGACACCGGGTTGTCCCTCCGGAATCGGGCAGCAGTGGCCGCAGGCATAGCAGCGCACGCGATTGCGATCCAGCCTTTCCCAAAGAGCAGAGTCGCCCTGGCGGACGCGATCGTCGGCAGCGAGAATGTCGTGCAGCGTAGCCACACCTATATTCTACGGCTCAGGGATTAGGTCTGTCTGTGGTTAATAAGGCTGCCGCTTGTAGAGACGGGGCTCGCCCCGTCTTTCGCTGCGAGTGGAGACACGGCAAGCCGGTCTCTACCCGAAGTCAGTTGCCGTTTCAGTTCGTCCCGGATTTCGCTTGCTGGTTATGGGACTGGATCCAGGCTTCTGCCTGCTGGCGCGCAGCCGCGATCTGCTCCCGGGTCATTTGCGAAGCCAACCCCTCAAGTCGAGATTTGCTGTTCTCGTCACCCTGCGCGAGCGCGATTGCAGACCAGAAGTAGGCTTTGGAAAAATCCTGAGGGACTCCACGCCCTGCCCAATAGTAAGCGCCGAGCGTAGCCTGCGCGATAACATGCCCCTGTTCGGCGGCGCGCAGGAACCACTGCATGGCCTGCACGTCATCCCGCGGAACGCCCTCTCCGTTGTGGTAGCGCACGCCCATCTGCCATTGCGCGTCAGCATCTCCCCGATCAGCGAGCTTGTGCAAGCTTCCCAGGGAATACGCTTGCGCTCCATGATCGGTCGCGCTTTGTCCTGAAACCGTCGAGGCCGCCTCGACCGCGGACTGCTGCGGCGCTTGCGGTGAATCGGCCCAACGCTTCTCGATTATGGGACCGGCCAGATAGCCGAGGACCATCGCCACCACTGCAACGACCAGTCCGATCAGTGTGCGATAGCGAGATGAAGGTACGGGCTCTGGAATCTCCTCTGCGACGATTTCTTCGGGGAGCTGCTGCAAGACTTGCTCGGGAAGCTCAGGCTCCCGTTCCCACAAGGCCTCGCGAAGCGCGTGGATCGAATCGAACTCGATCAATCCTGGCCTTGAAGCCGGAGGCTGCGACACGGCCGAAACGGCCTCTGGCCTAACCGGCGTTTCCAGTTGAGTCTTTTCAGGCGCGGCGTTTTCAGGCGGGGCTTTTTCGCGGGGAGGCTTGGGCATCATTTCGACCAGCTGGCCCAAGACCGTCCCGTGGGCCTTCGTGAAGCCGCGCGCATGCGGAGAGAAGACCTCCAGCAGGCCAATCACCCGGAACCCGGACACAATAGGAGCGGCCATGAGCGAGCCTATGCCCAGCGTGCGACCGATTTCCGGATCGACACGCGCGTCGTTCCCCAAGTCCTCGCACGAGACGAGAAGTCCGCTGCGAACGCATTCTCCAGACAGCCCTTGTTTTACGTCCACCGGAGCTCCCAGCGGCGGAGCGGGTTCACCGGCTCGCGCCCGGCAGATCATCTTGTCATCCGTGAGCAATGCCAGAGCCGCGCCACAGGCTCCTGTGAGACTCAAGGCGCGCTCGGTGATAAGTTGCAAAACTGCATCGATGTTGTCACCGATCTCGCGGACCTCGCGGCCAACCGCTTCCACCGATTCCACCGAACTGAGCGTTCCGCTTTGTTCGGCGATCGGAACAACACTGCCGGCTTTAGTCACCAGCACCGGCTCCGGTGATTTTTCTTCCTCGCGGCGCGCGCGTTGCTCGGTTCGAGCAGCGTGGTTGGAGCAGGCGATCAGCAGGTTGGCAAACAGCCATTCTTTCAGTATCTGCCGGGAACTCTCCGGTAGCCCGGAAAACCGGATGCCTCCGCGGCCAGCATCATCGCTCCATATCACCTGGCCACTGCCATGGATGTAACTCTTGGTTTCAGGAAAATCGAGGCAAAGCGTTACCGCCCGGTTCATCTCCAGCCGTTCACTGGTTTGGACGGCGAAGCCCTCTTCGTGCAGGTCGAGCAATTCGCTCAGATCCACAACCATCCCGGTCTGCGGCCCATTGAAACTGGCGTAAACCGGCGTGCAGAGTTTTTGACGAACACGGCGCCGTCGCTCTCCTCTCGGAGGCGCTGCACCTGGATCCGGTAACCTGAGAATGCTTTGATCCATGGTTTCCCCTCCATATTAACTCAGGGATCGAGAGGAAGAGCAAGATCAATCGAGATGGAAAAGCGATGGGTTTGGCGAACAATTAGTTGAACCCAGCCGAGGTTGCGGCCACCGCCGCACGCCGCTCTGCCAGCTTCTGTTGGCGCCGGGCAAGGCGTCTTTCCAGCCGCTCCAGTCGATCGCGGCCCTCTTGGGTGTTCAAGACCACCTTCTCCACGGTGAGCAGAAACTGGGGGAGCTTTTGGCGAATTTCGGTCAGAAAGGGCCTGAATTTTGCATAGACGCAATACATCTCACCGCTGGCATCGAAGAACAACCCCTCATGCAGCGCGCCTCTCAGCACGAATGACGCAGCCATTTCCCAGTAGCTCGTTACCTGACGCAACCATGTATTTTCCGGGCTGGGATACGCCCTGGCGATGCGCAGGGTATCTTCGGCGCTTTCCGGCCAAAACTCGGCGGCGATAAAGTGCCGGGCCTTTCGCATCTCTGTATCCCGTCGCAGATCATAGAGCTGGAGAATAACCTGGGCTTCTGCGGCCGTCGCGCATTCGGAGGTCGTCGCCACCTGATTTCTGGATGACCTGGACTTGCTGGGCATGGCTCTGCTCCTTGACATTGACATTGGCATTAACGATGAAGGCCCGCACTGCCAATCGAGCGCAGCATATTACGAGTCAAGAACACACGCAACCGTGAAAGCAATGAAAGCGGGGCGGTGCTCTGCATCCATCTCGATTCGGGACTCACCGTGTTGGCTCCCAGCCGCCACTCTTTTCGTCGTGTCGCGAGGCTAGAATGTGGATAATGGAGCAATCGGGACGGCGTTTCACCGCTGTCCGCGGGAAGGTGCCTATGCATCAGGTCGCTTGTTCGACGGGCTACGAGAACATTTGCTTTGAAACCGAACAAAACGTCGCGGTGGTCACTCTGAATCGGCCCAATCGCCGCAATGCCCTGTCGCTCGATCTCATGCTCGAGTTGCTGGACTGTTTGGATGGCATCGGCAAAAATAGCGAACTGCGAGCCGTCATCCTAGCCGCCGCGGGGAAAGTCTTCTCTTCCGGTCACGATCTGAGTGAAATGGTGGGAAAGGATATCAACGAGTATCGGCGAACCTTCGACGTTTGCTGCGAGCTGATGACCAAAATCCAATCCATCCCGCAACCTCTGATTGCAGAAATCCAAGGAATAGCGACCGCCGCCGGATGCCAGTTGGTAGCAACCTGTGATCTGGCAATTGCTGCCGAAGAGGTGTCGTTCGGCACACCAGGAGTACGAATCGGATTGTTCTGCACCACGCCCATGGTTGCTCTGAGCCGCGCCATCGGCCGCAAGCGTGCGCTCCAGATGTTGCTGACCGGCGACATGATCCCGGCGGCCACGGCGGCGGAATGGGGACTGATAAACAAGGTAGTCCCGGCGGCGTCCTTGCACGAGGAGACACGCGCCCTTGCCCGGCGCATCGCCCAAGCCAGCCCAATCACGCTGGCGATCGGCAAGCAGGCCTTCTACACCCAGATCGACCTCGACCAGCCCAAGGCGTATGCCTACGCGAAAGAGATCATGACCATGAACTCCATGGCGGCGGACGCACAGGAAGGCATCTCCGCCTTCCTGGAGAAACGCCCGGCGTGCTGGGTGGGAAAGTAACAGGTTTCGCGTTGGCGTTTTCGTTCGGCGTCAGACAGTGAATCTATGCGATCCAGGCTATGGGCAATCGGCGCCGCTGTCATTCTCTTCCTGCTACTCTTCGGGTTTTGGAAATCAGCCCATAAGGAAGTCGGGGAAGTCCGCGTTGCTTACCTGCAGATCATCCCGAGCCTGCCGGTTTTCATAGCGCAGGAACAGGGACTTTTCGACCAGGAAAACCTGCGGCTGAAAGCGATCGCGGTGGGCAGCAGTAACGATCTGGTGAACACCATGGTTGCCGGCCAAGCCGATATTCTGCCGGCAACGTCGCTGGTGCCCATCATTCACCTGGAAATCCAAAGCCCCGGTCGTGTGCGCATCTTCTCGCACAGCCGCATGAATGAAGCCAACGCGCTCGACAAGATTATCGTCCGCGACTCGTCTCCGTTGCACACCGTCGAGGATTTGCACGGAAAGAAAGTAGGAGTGTTTCCCGGCACCGCACCCAGTCACATGCTGGCCGCGTTTTTCAAGAAGCATGGAGTCGATCCAGCCAGCGTTACGATGCTGCAATTGCCGCCGCAGGCCCAGCTCTCCAGCCTTGAATCCGGAGCGGTGGATGCGCTTTTCGCCTATGAGCCGGTGACCACAACCGCCCTCGTCCACGGCGGCTATCGCCAACTCTTCGGATCGGTCTACGCCGACCTGCTGAACCCGTGCCCCATTGGGGCCTCAGTGATTTCACGGGAGTTCGAGCGCAACCATCCGCATCTGGCGGTGCGCGCCGTGCGCGCTCTGCAGCAGGGAGTGGACTACATGTCCGCGCACCCGGCCGAGTCGCGCACCCTGCTGACCAAGTACATCAAACTGCCGCCGGAAGTAGCCGCGCGGGTGAATGTCGCCGACGTTACCCTGTCGAACCAGGTTGATATCGCCAACCTCCAGCAGTTCATCGATCTGCTCTACCAAATTGGCGAGATCCCGGAACGAATCGACGCCCACAGATTGGTGGATCCGACCCGATGAGCGGATCAACGAGCGGGCCAATCAGCGGTCCAATCAGCGGTCCGGCGCTTTCCACGCGCAGCGCGCTTGAACTCGAGGGCATCGACTTCTCCTTCGCCGCCCGCGCTAACGGCATCAATGTAGCGTTGTACAAAGACTTCTCGTTGCGCATCGAACAGGGTTCGATCGTGACCATCATGGGCGCCAGCGGCGCCGGTAAGAGCACGCTCGGCCGCATCATGGCCGGCATCGTCATCCCGCAAAAAGGAATCGTCCGCCGTTCTCCGGACTTCAAACGGCCGTCCGACCTGGTATACGTGGACCAACATCCGATGAACGGCGTTTTCCCCTGGCAGACCGTCCTCGAGAACGTGCGTTATCCGTTGGAGAAACTGAAGTGGGAAAGCCGCGAGCGTCGCGACCGCATCTGCTACCTGATGACCCTGTTCCGGCTGAGCGCGCTATCCGATGTTTATCCCGCGCAGCTTTCCGGAGGCGAGTTACAGCGCCTGGCGCTTTCCCGGTGTCTCTCCTGGAAACCGAAACTGGTGATTTTGGATGAACCCTTCTCGGCGCTAGACGGCCAGGTCAAAGCCGAGATCACCTCAGCCTTGCACGAGCTCGCGCTCAAAGATCGTATGACGCTGGTCCTAATTACCCACAATGTCGCGGATGCCCTGGCCCTGGGCATGCGCTGCATCATCATCGCCAGAAGGCCGGTAAGGGTGATGTCCGATCTCGACTTCCACCTGGGTTTTCCCCGCGAGGAGAACACGGCCGATTACGGCGTCATGCAGCAGGCGCTGATCAACGGCATCCGCGACGGACTGGTTTAGGCGACGCATCGATTTAGATGATGATGGACGTAAACAATGGACTGGCTTAGGCGAAAATGGCGCGCGTTGTCCTTCGTTGGCGGCCTACTTGCACTGTGGGCCATCGTCGCCGCGCTGCGTCTGGTCGATCCCATCATTCTCCCCGCGCCCTGGAACGTGGCTCGCGCTATGCCGGGCATGCTCCGCGAGAGACTGCTTGCGGATATCGGCTGGACGCTGTTCCGTGTGCTGGCGGCCTTGGTGATTGCCTGCGTGTTCGGTATTCCGGCGGGATTGTTTCTCGGTTATCGCCAGCGCGCCTATAAAGTTGTCGAAGGCCCGTTGCACGCCTTGCGCTCCATTCCCGCTTCCGCGTTGTTCCCGTTGTTCCTGATCGTGGCCGGAGTAGGAGAGACCTCGATCGTAGCGCTGGCAGCCTATCCCAGCCTGCTGGTGATCCTGGTCAATGCGGTTTCGGGCGCAGCCCTGGCCAATCAGAGCCGCCTCTACCAGGCTCGCTTGTTAAACCTGAGTTCCTTCCAGATGGTTTCCGATGTGCTCTTCTACGAGGCCCTGCCCAGTATCTTCGATGGCATACGAACCGCGGTTTCGTACTCCCTGGTGCTCGTGGTAGCAGTCGAAATGTTCATCGGCCTGGGAGAACGCGGACTGGGGCGCGGCATCTATCTTTACCAGTCCAGCTATCGCATCCCGGAAACCTACGGAGCCATCATGATCGCCGGCATGATCGGGATCCTGCTGAACTGGGTCGTGACCAAACTTCAGCATC
Source organism: uncultured Acidobacteriaceae bacterium (assembly GCA_963779995.1). Classification (GTDB taxonomy): domain Bacteria; phylum Acidobacteriota; class Terriglobia; order Terriglobales; family Acidobacteriaceae; genus Acidiflorens. The sequence goes on from CAVZZY010000018.1 coordinate 518,461, forward strand.
ATATGCTGCGCTGGCTGCCCAACGTGCGCGAGGAGCAGTGAGAGAAGATTCCGATGACTTGCGGTACGATGCCGCCCTTGATTTTGGGTGGCGCAGCGGTTCACCGCTGCGATAACTGCAATTGCCCTCTGACTCTGCTTTGAAAGGGCGCGGCTTCAGCCGCGCCGTACAATGTCAAAAGGCAAACCAGCGTTGTGGCGAGTTAGCGCTTGGAGTCGGCCAGCATTGTCTGCCTCAAAATGCTGTTCACCCGGCGGGTGGCCCACCCTACAATCGGCGATTTGAAAATCCGGAGGGTGCCCCGTCCAAGCTCCGCTTGGGCGGGCCCGTAGATGTTGCAATTCCCCGAAGTACCCCGAAAATACCTCAGCTTTTTTTCATCACAAACGCCCAGTGAGCACCATCACAGACCTCCAACCGCCCGTCGGCGACAATGGAGATCGACCTGTAGCAGGGCCGAGGTGTGCCCGTCACCAAGACGCTCCTCGAAGCTGCCCCAGCCCCACTAGTCGGCGCTCTTTGAAAACACGAAGTTGAGGCAGTCAGCCGTCAAGCCCCCTGCCGAAATCCCGCGAGTGAGCCCAACAAGCTAACTCCTTATTCAGTAATATTTTACGAATAACTCCTTTAAACTAAAAGATTTGGAAGGAATTTCTTCCTGATTCTAAATGGGTTGGATGGTGCAAAAAAAGGGGGGGGTGGGGGGTCCCTTCGCGACATTCCTGGGCTCAGGCGCCGGCGGCGCGCGCTACCTTCTCCGCTAGCTTGCTGTTGAATTTGGCGGCGTCGATGACGAAGCGCTCATGCGTGCCTTCGGAGATCTTGTCGATGCCGTCGTCGGCCACGACCGAGAAGCTGAGCTTGCGGCCATCGACCTTCTCGAGTTTTACGCGCACGGTCACCGTCATTCCCGGCGGCGTCGCGGCGGAATGGGTGAAGTTGACGTGCGTGCCCACGCTCTGCTCGTTCGGCCAATCGAGATGGGGATTGATGGCCAGCAGGCAGGCCCATTCCAAGAGGCCAACCATGTAGCCGGTGGCCAGCACCTTGGGCATCAACTGGAATTCCGGAGATTCCGGGTAGAGGTAGGGGACGGTCTTGTTTTCGGGCACGCGAAACTTGAACTCAAAGGTGAGGCCGGGCTGCAACGTATCCTTCATAACTGGCTCCTGACTGTTCTTGCCGGATTCAGTTTAGTGTCCGCTGTAGTAGTCGAAGCTGGAACCATCGTCTTCCCAGTCTGTGATGCGCGCTCGTGTTTCCACCAGCACTCGGAAGTCGGCGTCGAACTCGGAGGCGACCACGCGCAGGTCCTGTCCATCGATATAGCGGAGCACATAGCGTCCATCCGGCAATGCCAGCGCATCAATCGGCTTGCTGTCGTCGAACTCGGCGCCGATTTGCGCAAGCAACTGGGAGAGCGAATAGGTCAATCCCCGGATAACAAGGTTCTGCGCGCCGCTCCCCAATGGCCCGAAGCGGCCTTCGATTCGATCGCGGTCTCCGAGCGCGTTCATCGTTGTCACTATCACTGGCCTGTTGCCTTGCCTATTGCTTTACTGCTTTACTCTGGTGGACGCTCATTTGTCATCGCCAGGCACACCACCGCCAGGCGCAAAGGGAAAACGGACCTGCAGACTTCGGAGGGATTCGTAAAAAGCCTCCTCGCCAATCCACTCGGCAACGTGGGCGCGCGTTTCGGCGACGAAAACAAAGTTCGCGTCGAATTCGTGGGCCACGACTCGCTGGTCCTGCCCATCGTAGTAGCGGACGCAGAAGTGCCCTTCGGCGACTACTTGAATATCGATCGGCCAGCTATCCTCGAAGGCAAGGTCCAAACGCGCGAGCAGGGTATCGAGGTCGTATTCCGCGTCCCCGATGACGACGGAATCCTGGCCGCTGCCCAGCTTTCCGAAGCGGTTCTCGATCAGCGTCCGTCCCCGCAACTCAGACATAACCAACTCACACTTCCGCGGGCGCTTCGTGGGGCCGCTTAAATACCATGTGGACGCCGATGGTTCCGTACGCGACGCCATCCTTGTTGGGTGCAATCAACGGAACCGAGCTTACCAGTTCCCATCCATCCGCGCCGGCGCCGTTGATCCACGAATCCAGCCCACTGACCATGCCCTCTTCGCTCTCGCTGAAAACCACCATCCGGTCGTAATACTCCCACTGCATCGTGTCACTCCTTTTCCTGCTGTCCTCGCCAAAGATATGCGCTTCTACGCATTTTGAGCCTTGCCGCAGCGTTCGGCCAGCCAAGCCGCCGTGACGGTCAGCACCTCATAGTTGAACTTGAGTTCCATATGGTTGAACCAGCGCGGCAGGTAACGGATGAAGCCGTTCTCGTGCTGCACCTCGGCGTGCAGGTTGCCCGTGACATAGCGCAATTCGGACCTAGAAAGGCTCGCCTTCAGTCCCTTCGCACCCTCAAGAATGGCGGGGATATCGCGCTCGGCATAGAGCAGCAGGCAAGGGCGATCGTGGGCCGCCACCGGACCGAGGACATCGAGCAACTCCAACACGTACCCCGGGTACGGTTCACGTACCGCGGGACTGGGAAAAGTCTCGAACATCCACTTGCCTTGCGGCGAGACGGCCGCAACCACGGAGGGCGAGATGGCGACCATGCAATCCGCGGAAGACATCAGCGCCAGCCGGCCTCCCAGGCTGATGCCCAAGGCTGCAGCCGGGCCGAAGCGGCGTACGTAGCGAATCGCGGACTCGACTTCGTCGCGCATCGCCGGACCGATGGCGGCGTGATTTTCGCCGTGGCCACAGAGGTCGATCGCCAGCGCCGCTATGCCAGCCTCTCCGAGTTTTACGGCGATCCCGAGCATGTGTTCCTTCGCCGCGCCATAGGGAGGGATGAGGACCGCGCCGCCGCGCGCCGATTCCGGCGTAAGAAGATAGGCAGGGATGTTATGACCGTCCGCAGCGGCCAACATCATGATGCGCTCAAGGTTCATACAAACGTTACCCATACTTTCCAGAATGGAAGATTGTACCGGACTGCGGCAACATCACGGTCAGAAATCGGATGTCTGATGGCGGTTCAAGGGGCGACGGTGTTCAACCACCCAAGGACCTTGTCGCTCAACACCGGCTCATAATTCTCAAAGCCGTGGCCCGCGCCCTCAATGCTCACAAACACGGCCGCGGAGCCGGCGGGCGCCGCCGTCTGCAAGCGCTTGCCGACGTCCTTTTGGATGAGTTTGTCGGCCGTGCCTTGAACGATGAGAATGGGGTTCTTGACTTTGGCAAGGTTCTGGTAGGGGTTGGAGAGCCGATCCGGACCCCGTAAACTCAAAAGGTAACGGGCGCTGTAGAGTGCCTTGCCTATGGGGCCGAGGTCAATGAGCATCAGTTCGTCTTCGCGACCGGCCCGTTGCAGCTTCAATGCTTCGTCCACCGTGGCCTGGGCTTTCTCCATGCCAAATTGCCACACGTTCCACTCAAAGAGATCACCGACACCGCTCACCAGCACCGTCGCTGCGATGTCCGGGTCGCCGCTCGAGGCCTGGTAGTAGAGCACGCGATTGGTGCCCATGCTTTGTCCGAGCAAAACCACGCGCTTGTGGCCGAGCTCATGCAAGTAGGCAACGCCGGCTGCAATATCGGCCTGGTTATCGGTAAAGGATGACTTCTTGGGACCGGAATCGTGGTCGCGCATGTTCAATGCGAGTGTGTCGTAGCCAGCGTGGGCCGCGGCCTCGGCGAGTTTGGGGAAGTAGGCCTCATAGAAGTTGCCGGCGTAGCCGTGGACCAGCAACAGGGCGCTGGCACGCGGCTTCGAGGCATGGAAAACGATGCCCTGCAGGCGCACACCATCGGTGGCGCGCAAGGTCACCAGTTCGGAGGAGCAAGCTCCGCCCGTCGCAGTGCCCGAAGATGGGGCCTGGGCCACCGACCAAGCGGCCCACAGGAGAAGCATGGCGTGCAAGAGTAATCTGCGAAGTGGCAACATCGCTAAGGCCCTCGATGAGTTAGGACTTGTTCTCGGTTACGACACCAGCCTGCTTCAGTTTGGCTTCAAGTTCAGCCAGGCGCGCGCGGAGGGCCTTATCCCGCTCCCAACGTGCGGTCACATCCTGCATGGTAGCCGCCACGCCGAGGACCCGCCCATCGGCATCCTTTAGCAGCACGACATTGAACTCGATTGAGATTCGCCGGCCGTCCTTGGTGAGCGCGGGGACGGCCAGCACGCTCTGCCCGTACTTGGTGACGCCGGTTGCCATGACCCGGTCGTAGCCTTCCCAGTGACGCGGCCGGTGTTTCTCCGCGATGATCATGTCCATGGACTTGCCGATGGCCTCGCCGGCACTCCAGCCGAACATGGTCTCCGCACCCGCATTCCACAACCGAATGATGCCCTCCCGATCGCCAAAGACAATGGCCACCGAACTTTGATCCACAATTCCTTCGCAGAGCGATTGGTGAGTGAGCACGTCAGTCATCGGCAACTCCAGGGGAATCCAGAACGAATACAGTCTTATAGCCGTTTCCAGGCGGAGAAGTAAAGAGCTTGGGAAGAAGTGCGGATGACGGCAGGAAAAAGCCAATGCTAAGGAGCCGAGGATCGACACGGATCCTTAGCAACACAGGAACCAATCGAGAGAGCTGTTGCCAGCGGCTGGCGAGCTGCGCTCGGCTGGACGGCCGGAGGCGGCCGTCCCTGCGCGAGTATTATCTTATGCGGGCTGCGGAGCTGCGGGTTCTTTCTGCTTCAGTACCCGGCGCAGCAGCTTTCCTGTAGCTGTGCGCGGGAGTTCGTTTACGATCACGATTTCGCGCGGCAGCTTATAGGTCGCAATCTTGCCCTTCAAGTAGGCGAGCAGATCGTCGGCGGTGAGGCTTTCTCCAGGCTTCAGCACCACGAATGCTTTGGCAATTTGGCCGCGCACTTCGTCGGGCACTCCGATGACACCGACGTCGGCAACGGCCGGATGGGTGGCAATGGTGACCTCAATCTCCTCCGGTCCGATGCGGTAACCCGAACTCTTGATGATGTCGTCCTCTCGCGAGACGAACCAGAAGTAGCCATCCTCATCGACATATACGAAGTCGCCGGCCAAATTCCAGCCCTCGGCCGTGATAGCACGTTGCTGTTTTTCGGGATCGCGCCAATAGATCGTGCCCGTGGGTCCGCAAGCCACAAAGTGACCGATCTTGCCGGCGGGGGCTTGCTTCCCCTCTTCGTCAATAACCTTCAATTCGTAGCCCGGTACGGCCTGCCCGAAGGAGCCAGCCTTGACCTTACGGCTGACCACGTTCGAGGCGAAAACGTACATCATCTCGGTCGTGCCCAACCCCTCGAAGATCTCCAGCCCAAATTTCTCTTTCCACGCATGATAGGTCGGGCCAGTCAGGCTCTCGCCGCCGCCGGTACAGACGCGCAGGCTGCTGAGATCAAATTTGGTTTTCGCGTCCGGCACCTGCAACATCTTGCGGTAGGCGGTAGGGGCAAGAGTCAAGATCGAGATATGATGCTTCTGTATGGTGTCGAACATCTTCTCCGGTTCGAACTTGGCGATGAGCGAAGCCGCCGCACCGAAACGGAAGGGAATCGTCGCATAACTGGAGTAGCCCGCCCCAAACGCCAAGGGAGCGGACCCGCCGACAACGTCGTTTTCCGTGACTCGCCAGCCGTACTTCCCGAAGCCGTCGGGCACGATCAGCAGTTCCTCCACAAAGTGTACGGTTCCCTTCGGGCGTCCAGTTGTGCCGGAAGTGTACATCAGCAGACCTACGTCCTCGCGGTTGCGGAGCACCGGATCGATGTTTGGATTGCCGCCCTGCACCAGTTCGCCGTAGGCGAGAAATCCCTTGGCCTTCACCTCGGCGACATCGCCCCCGACGACGATGATGTGCTTGATCGTCTCAAAGTTCTCTTTCGCGCCCTCGACCTCGCCCAGAAGCGCAGCGCTGACGATGATCGCGACCGCCTCCGAGTCGTTGGCCACGTGAGCGATCTCATGGCGCGAGAACAGGGGTGACGTAGGAGTGCAGACCGCTCCCAACTTAAGGATCGCGAAGTTAGCGACCAGGGCCGGCGGTATGTTCGGAGTCCGCAGAACGATGCGGTCGCCTTCTTTCACTCCCAGCTCGCGGAGCGCGCTGGCGAACTTGCTGGCTTGAGTAAGAAGCTGGCCGTATGTAATCCGTTGGTCTTCGAAGAGCACGGCGGTGCGGTCACCCCGGCCAGCAGCGACGGCTTTGCCGAGCAGTTCTTCGGTCGAGTTGAACCTTTTAGCATAGGTCGCGAACTCCGGCAGGGTGTAGACACGTTTCGGCCAGAACTCGCGTGGAGGTAGATACTCAGCCATCTTGGAATTCTCCTTATACCGCTTGCTTGGCCACCGGGCTTGCGGCAGTCTCAGCGATCAGATCCTCCAGAGCCTGCTCCACGCGGACCGTACCGCGCTTGGCATCGGTTCGTGGGAAAGCCATTACGGGATAGCGGTCGCCTTCGAATATCAGCAGCGCCGGGACAGTGGTTCCAAAGTCCTCTACCAGTGCGCCTTTGGCGCCGAAGACCGGGCGTACGCTCGCATCCGGGCCGCTGACCGACTTGTGATAGATGGGGAACCGGTCCTTGACGCCGGCAACGTCGACGGCCTTGCACTCCACCCCCGCACCCTGGAGATCCTTTACCAGTTGCAGGGCGCGCTTGATGTCGCATGGAAACATCTCGCCCGGCTTCTGGGTGGAGCTATAGTAGAACTCCACTCGCTTGGCTGCGGCAGGACCGGCTGCGGCTGCGGCCTTCGCGGCCACCGGTTGCGGCGGCACATACGTCTTGCCGCTCGCCTCAAAGACATCGCACTCCGCCCAGCCTTGCAGTGTGATCGACAGTGTAAACGGCCATTCGCGCTTCACACACTTGCCGAGGTAGGCCTTTTGAATGTTGGGATCGAGCGCGGGACTAAAATGCTTGCAGCGAACGCACAGGCATTCAGTGTTGTAGTTAGCCATTCTTGCCTCCAGTTATCCTTACCGAGCTCCGGCAACGATGAATTTGGGTTTGCTACCGACCAGGTCTTCCTTTTTCAGCGGATGTCCGCTGACGATGTGGCCCCGCACGTTGCGTTCAATGGGAATTGGTTTACAGATTGCGTCCTTGCGCGCGCGCGGCGCTGATCGGGTCAGTCCCGGACCGGAAATCGGGGAATAGTCCGGCTTCTCCGCGAAGCCGGGCAACAGGTCCGCGGTACCCTTCGCTTCGTCGGGCCCGGCCACGCACGCTCCGCCCGTGGTTGTAATGCCCCAGATCGTTTTGCACCCGGCGCACTGGGTCGTGCCCTTAAAGTTCCAGAAAGGATACGGATCAAGGAAATTCTTAGTTTTACACTTCGGGCATATGAGCAGCATGTTTTTCTCCCTCAAATACACTCTTGGTCTTCAAGTCGCTTAATATCCGCGGGCGACAACCCGGCCAACTCGCCCAGGATGCGGTCGTTGTCGGCGCCCACCGGCTTCAGCGCCCACTTCAGGCGTGGTGGCGTTGCCGACATCTTGTACGCTGGCCCTTGGTGCAGCAGTTCACCGTAGGTCGGGTCGTCCAGCCAGCGAACGGCTCCGCGCTCGGTCCAGTGCGGGTGGTTGGCGACTTCTTTCGCGTTCCACACCGGCTGGTTGTTGATGTTGTTGGTGTCCATGATCGCGGCTACTTGTTCCTTCGTCTTGTCGGCCGCCCACTTTTCCAGAGCCGGATAAATTTCCATCTGGCTTTCGGCTTTGATCCGGATATCCGCCTTGGCGTACTTGGTAGCCAGTGTGCTTTCACCCACTGCCTTGCACAGGCGGGCAAAGTCCTTGTCCTCATAGGCGCTGATCAGGATGTAACCTTCTTCCTGTTCCTGAGGATTCTCGGAGTTGGGGTACGAGGACTTGCCGCACTTGATGATGCCGTGCACGCACAACTGCGTATCCCAGTTGCCCCAGCGTTCGCGGGTGATGCCGTGGCGTCCGTAGAGCGGCAAGGCATACTCCAGTTGCCGGGTGACGCCGTGCACCTGCGAGTACTCGGTAAACGTGCCCTCGCCGGAGACGTGATCCCGCCAGTACAGCGCCGCTAAGACCTGCGTCGCGCCCATCATGCCGCCCCAGTAATCGGCCAGCCAGATGGTGTGCTTCGAGGGCGCGCCGCCCATGAACTCCTGTTTGCCAGTCATGCCAAAGTTGCCGCCCTGCGACTGTCCCAGAATGTCGTAAGAGGCGCGGACACGTCCCGGTCCCCAACCGCCGAAACCACCGAGCCAGCAGTAGATCAGCCGTGGATTGATTTCTTTCAGCTGCCGGTAACCAATGCCCCAGCGATCAAAGGTGCCGGGGCGGTAGTTTTCCACGAACACGTCGGACTTGGCGGCCAGTTTCTTGACCAGATCCTGTCCTTCCGGGCGGTGGAAGTCGATCGAGATGAAATACTCGTTCGGGTTCGCGCCCAGGAAACCGAGTCCCGTACCGCGCTCCGGTACCCACTTGGAAAGCGGATAGAGGAAGGGTTCGTTGAACGGCGTGGTATGGCGCATGGCCTCGCCGCGCCGGGGCGCCTCGATCTTGATGACTTCGGCGCCAAGCTCGGCCATGTAGGAAGCGCAGCAGGGACCCAAAATGTACTGGGTACAGGACAACACCCGGTATCCCTTCAACACTTCGGGTTTGGAGAACTCCTTCTTGGGATTGAAGGATTCCCGGCAGAACTCTTCGAATGACTGTCCTTTATTGACAGGTTGCGTTGCCATCACATTCCTCCTGCGTCAAATGACGTGGGCTTTCTGCAGCCGGGCAAAATCATCGCCCGTGAAACCGAGCAGCCGCCGAAATACATCCTGGTTGTCGTAACCGGTCGGGCGGCCCAGCCATTTCAGCCTTCCCGGAGTCTTGTGTTGCTGGTAAGGAGTTGTGCCGTAAAGAATCTTGCCGTAGTGCGGCGACTCATACTCGGCCACATGCTGGCGATACTTGAAGTGCGGGTATTCCGCGACCTCGTTGACATAGAGCACGCCTCCCGACGCCACTTGCTGCTTCGAGAGTTTGCGCTCGGCGTCGGCACGCGGGTTGTCTTTGAGCCACTCGCCCAGCAGGGTGTAGGTCTTGACCTGCTGGTTGTGGGCCAGACGGTCTGCGACTTCCCGGAGGCGTGGATCGCCGAGGATCTCTTCCTCCACCGCGGGATACTCGTCGCCCACCGTGCGCCAGATGCGGTACCAGAGCCGGTCGTGGCCACCGCCCACCATCATGTAGCCGTCCTTGCAAGGGTTCACGGCATAAATATTGATGGCCAAATCCCAGTTGCCATACCGCGGACGAATGCTGCCGTCCATCGAGTACCACGCCCAACTGTAATCGAGGATGCGGATAATGCCTTCCGCCGACGTCGCTTCGATGAATTGCCCTTCGCCGGATACGTTCTCGCGATAAATCACAGCCGCCAGAATGCCCATGGCCGCAGCGCTTCCGCCCACATGGTCCGCCATCCACAGCGCGGAGCGGGTCGGCTGCCCGCCAAATTCCTTGGGATCTCCGGTGCCATGAACGAACCCGCAGGCCGCCTGGGCGATCGGATCCAGCATCCCCGGTTTGTCCTTAAGAGGACCCCACTGTCCGCGCTGGCCGACCCAGCAATAGATCAGTCGCGGGTTCAGCTCGCGGAGCTGGCGATACCCTATGCCCCACTCGTCCCACTGGCCGGGAGGCGCGTTCTCGATGATCACGTCGGAATGAACGACCAGATCCCGAAGAATATTGCGGCCCTCCTCCGTCTCCACATTCAGCGTAACCGAGGCCTTGTTGCGCATCTCATGGAGAAACTGTCCGCCGACTTTCTCTCCGGTTTCCTTGTCCTCGAACATGTATTCCTGCCGGCCAAACGGTGTCAGCTTACGGAGCGGATCGCCTCCCGGGGGCTCGACCTGGATGACCTCGGCTCCCAGTTCGGAAAGCTGCGAAGAGCACCAGTGCCCAATCATCATGCTGGTCGTACAGTCCAGCACGCGAAGGCGGGAAAGCGCCTCCGGTTTTTCGAAATTGTGTTCCGGACGCAGGATCGACTCCAAGAAGAGCGGATACGCCTTGGCTTGGTCGCTCAGGCCTGCGTACACCTCTTCGGGTTTCGCTGTTGGAACCGCGGGCCAAGGCGTGACCTTGGCTTGATCTGATGCCATGTGTGGCCTCCTAATGCCGGTGGTGGTCAGGTACTTCCACGACTCTTAGTACCCAGCGTTTCGTAGACGGAAAATTAAGCGAGGTTCCTACCGCATGTTTCACAAATAGGCTTTGAAGGGGCTCGGCTTCAGACGCCGTTCCCAGGTAGATCCTTATACTAGCCGCCGCGGGGAACCCCTTCCTCATCACCCAAATGCTGTCTATGGAACTAGCTCCAAAAAAAGCAGCCCGAATTTTGCTTGGGCCATCGCAACAAGTCTGTGACCGTAATCACTGTCATCCGTGATTACAATCACCTCTGCGGCTATTGCAAGAACTCCGGCAAATTGAACAGCGCGCCAGCCGCAAAGCGGTGAAAGATAGAGCGTGAATTCTTGCGTGGCCACGCCGGGAAGTAGTCTACGCTTGCTCTCAGGGAAACGGCAAGCGGCTTTCCCGAACCGTCCCCGATCCCGTCGAGCCCGGCAGCCGAGTTTCTCTTGCCCCAATCGGGCCCTCAATCGGGCCAGATTGTAAGCGCCACTTGGCTGAGAATGCGCTGCTTTGTCTCCGCCGACAATGGCAGGGCGCGGAAGGAGTCGAGCGCTTGCTTGAGGTCGCGCACGCCTGGGCCGGGCCAGTCGCTACCGAAAAGCGTTTTGTGGGCGATCTCTTCCAGGCGAGGAAAGTACCGGAGCAGCTGCACCGGCGGAATGCTGCTGATGTCCAGATAAACATTGGCATGGCGGCGTACGAGGAAGAAGGCAGTATTCATCCAGAGAGGCCGGCCTCCATGTGCAAGCAGAATCTTCAGGTCCGGAAAATCGACCGCGACATCGTCAATGTAGATCGGGTCCCCGTACTTGCTGCGCGCGCCAGGAAAGATTGAAGTGCCGGTGTGAAACATGACGGGAATGCCGTTGCTCTGCGCCGCACGATACAACAACTCCAGCTCGTTCATGCCATTGAGGTAGTCGTTCGGGTAGAAGAGTTGATGCGGCGGATGGATCTTGATCAGCCGCAAGCCCAGCCGGACTATCTCCTCGATGTCCGCCATGGCATTGGTGGAGTACCGCGGATGGAAGCTGCCACAGGAGAGAAGCCGGCGGGGGTTCGCCTTGGCATAGTTTGCGGCCATGGCGTTGAGTCCGGGCGGGAAGCCGGTGACATCGGGCGCGGCCGCGTTGATCAGCACTGCACGATCCAGCCCGACCTCGTCCATGTATTTCAAAAACGCTTTGGGCGAACGGGTGAACTCCAGGACCCGATCAAAATCGGGCTGTTGCTTCTTCATCAGTTCGAGGGCCGGCGGGCTCAGCAGGAGTTCGAACGGTTGGATATGAATGTGGCAGTCGGTGATCAAGGAACTTGCCCGGTCTTGTCTGATAGGTCTTGTCTAGTAGGTCTTGTCTGGTATCGTGAGCGGCCGCAATATCCGCCCACGCGGATCCTGTCTCGTCCAGCGTCTGCAGTTGCGGAAGCCAAGTACAGAAGGGGCATGGGAAAAACGCTTCTCATGCCCCCGAACTCATCGCGGCCATTCGCTCCCGGTCTCAGGAGGTGTGCGGAACTAGTGCCTCAAGCCGCCTGGCCCTTTGTGATCTTGTGGCAGGTAGAGGTCTCCACGTCGTAGGCGTGCACCGTGGGCTTGCTATGCACCAGGTGCTGAATCAACTCGCTGACCTTGGCGTAATCCGCCTGGGTGTAACGTTGGGCGTCCTCTTTCGTTTTCCAGAAGCTGAGCGCCAGGATGCCGTCTGCATCGGACACGAGGACGATCTCATCTACAAAGCCTGTCTTCGACTTCAACGTAGACAGTATCTTGTCATGCAGTGTGCCACAGACCTCTTTGGCTTTTCCGGGCTTGGTCTTGACTTCGACAACGCGAACAAACATAGCAGCATCTCCTTATCGATTGAGTTATGAAGGCCGCAAACCGTCGATGTACACCAACGGTTGGGAGCGAACGCTGGTAATTATACTAGGCCTCGCAGGGACGGTCGACTCCCCCACGCGGGCTAGAGCGTGTGCAGGTAGGCGAGCAGGTCTTTGATCTGCTGGTCGGTCATGACCTGGTTGAAGCCTTCCATTTTGGCCCGGCCGTATTTGATGATGTCGGTTATGCGCTCGTCGTTGGCGGGCAGCCCGCTCAGGGACAGGTACTGCTGCTTGAAGACGCCCTTCAGACCCGGGCCTTTCTTGCCGCGCGTCGAATACGGTTCATGGCACCGGTCGCAATAGTTGTCGTAGAGTCTTCTGCCTTCGGCCTGTTGCGGGTTGAGGCCAAGTTCAGCGTCGGACTTGCGCCGCTCGACGTCGCAGCCGGCGATCGCGAGAAGCGCAAGGACCACCAGCGAGGCACGGAGGCACAGAGAAAACCAGTTCAGGAAGGTCATGAGAATTGCGACGTCGGCAGCAAAACCGGGCGCAAAGGTAGGATAATACGGAAATGATGAGTGTTACCGTCAAACGCGTTTACGAGGCTGTTTCTGCTGCGGACGGCGTGCGCGTGCTGGTGGATCGTTTATGGCCGCGCGGGCTGACGAAAGCAGACGCGGCCGTCAACCTCTGGTTGCGCGAGATCGCGCCTTCGAACGAGCTGCGGCAGTGGTACCACGCCAATGCTGCGGGGTGGAGCATGTTCCGGAAGCGCTACCTAAAAGAGTTGGCGAACCCGGAGGGTTCTGCGGCGGTGGAGAAACTGCATCATCTCGCGGAAGGCAAACGGCCAGTCACGCTTTTGTATGCGTCGCGAAACGAGGAACGCAATAACGCCACCGTGTTGAAGGAATTGCTGGAAGGGATGCGCAAGCCTCCGTCGACCGTGGGCCGTGCCGCGATTGGGCGCGGACGGATTCGGAAAGCGAAGAAGCTCTAGGGCAGTTCCCGGTTCCCAGTTCTCAGTTCTCAGTTCTCAGTTCTCAGTAAAACCCGCAGGGCCAACCACGACACCTTCCGGCGCAGGGGCAACAATGCGCTCCGGCTTTCTGAGAACTGAGAACCGAGAACTCCCCTATAATTCCCCAGTCATGTCCAGTCCCGCCATCGAGAAAAAAATCGAAGCTCTGCGCGAGAAGATTCGGCACCACGAGTATCGCTATTACGTGCTGGACGCCCCGGAGATTTCGGATGCCGACTTCGACAAGCTGATGAACGAGCTCAAGCGGATCGAGGCGGAGCATCCGGCGCTGGTAACGCCGGACTCGCCCACACAGCGCGTGGGCGGCAAGCCGCGCGAGGGATTCGTTAAGGCGAAGCATTCCTCTCCCATGCTCTCGCTCGACAACGCTTACTCCGAGGAAGAACTACGCGACTGGGAGCGGCGGGTACATGAGCTCAGCGGGCGTACCGACCTCGAGTACATGTGCGAATTGAAGCTGGATGGAATGTCGCTGGCGCTCGTCTACAGCGATGGCCGTCTGGAGCGCGGCATCACGCGCGGAGATGGCAACGTCGGCGAAGACGTGACGCTGAATGTGCGGACGGTGCGCTCCATCCCATTGTCAATTGCGAAAGACAAGTTGAAGAAAGCCGGGATCAACGCGGATTTTGAAGTGCGCGGCGAAATGCTGATGCCGCTCGCGGCTTTCCGTAAGTTGAATGAAGAACGCGAGCGGCAGGGACTCGCGACCTTTGCCAATCCGCGCAACTTTACAGCGGGGACGGTGCGGCAACTCGAGCCGTCGATTACCGCGCAGCGCCGCATGGACTTCTTTGCTTACTTCCTGTTGAAGGACGGACAAACTTTTTTTGATCGCCAATCGAAAGCGATGGATGCACTGGAGCTGGCGGGGTTCAAGGTGAATCCGAACCGCAAGCTGGCGAAGAATCTGGAGGAGGTCTGGAAATTTATTCGGAGCTGGGAGGCCAAGCGCGAATCGCTCCCTTACGAGATTGACGGCATCGTCATCAAAGTCGACCGGACGGCATGGCAGCGCGAGTTGGGCTTCACGGGAAAGGCTCCGCGATGGGCGATAGCTTACAAGTACGCGGCGCGCGGAGCGGTGACGCAGATTGAAAATATCGTGGCCCAGGTTGGCCGCACGGGAAAACTGACCCCGGTGGCCTGGCTGAAGCCGGTTCCAATTGGAGGCACGACGGTTTCGCGCGCCACTCTGCACAACATGGATGAGATCGAGCGACTGGGCGTGAAGATCGGCGACTGGGTCGAGGTCGAGCGCGGCGGCGATGTAATTCCGAAAGTGGTGAAAGTCGTCGACGATAAAGAGCATCCTCGCGGCCACAAGCAATTCGAAATGCCCCAGCACTGTCCGGTGTGCGGCGGCAATGTGGTGCGAACGCCCGGCGAGGTGGACCATCGCTGCGTGAATGCGAATTGTCCGGCGAAGCTGCAGGGGACGATTCTGCATTTCGCCTCGCGTCACGTAATGGATATCGACGGGCTGGGCGAGGCGCTGGTGAATCAACTTACCGAACGCGGCCTCGTGAAGAATGTTGCCGATCTCTACAAGCTGACGAAAGATGGCCTGCTGCAACTCGAACGCATGGGCGAAAAATCGGCGGAAAACGTGCTCGCCGAAATCGAGGCCTCAAAGCAGCTGCCGCTAGAGCGCGTGATTTACGGGCTCGGGATACGGTTTGTGGGCGAGCGCACAGCGCAGTTTCTGGCGGAGCACTTCGGGTCGCTCGACGCAATCATGAAGGCGAGTGCCGAGCAACTCGAGGAAGTGAACGAGGTAGGGCCGCGGATCGCGGAGAGCATCGTGGAATTTTTCGCCGACGAACATAATCGCAAACTGGTGAGCGATCTGCGCAAAGCCGGATTGACATTCACTGGTCAAAAGAAAGAAAAGGGCACGAAACTGGCAGGAAAAACGTTCGTGCTGACGGGCACACTGGAACGCCACACAAGGGATGAAGCGAAGAAAATGATTGAAGATGCCGGCGGCCGCGTTTCAGGCTCGGTGAGCAAGAAGACGGACTACGTGGTGGCGGGGAGCGATGCGGGATCGAAGCTGGACAAAGCTCGGGAGTTGGGGGTTAGTGTGATCGGAGAAAGGGAGTTGGAGGAGTTGGTTGGCTAGATTGCCAGGCCGATCGTAAATGATGCGTCACCAAGACTTGACCGCCAGGGGAGAGCTAATACAAAAGGCAACTATCGGGTTGCGTTTGTGTGCCGCCTGAGGTAATATGCAACCCGGAGGTTGCTTAAGATGAACAACCATATTGAGAAACGCATCGAACTCAAAGCGCCGGTTTCGCGGGTATGGCGGGCGCTCACGGATTACCAAGAGTTTGGCCAGTGGTTTCGTGTGAAACTGGATGGCCCATTCGTGCCGGGCCAAGTCTCGCGTGGCCGTATTACCCATCCGGGCTACGAGCACGTCAAATGGGAGGCCGTCGTGCAGAAAATGGAGCCCGAACGGCTCTTTTCTTTTACCTGGCATCCCTATGCCATCGACCCCGAAAAGGATTATTCGAAGGAGACGCCTACGCTCGTGGAATTCAGGCTGGAGGAGACCGCGACCGGCACTCTGCTATTACTCACGGAGTCCGGCTTCGACAAGATTCCCAGCGACCGCCGCCTCGAAGCATTCCGCATGAATGATGGCGGTTGGACACAGCAAATGAAGAACATCGAGAATCATGTCTCGAAAACGTAGCAACGTGGCCGCCAAACGGCTGCCTCGTGCGCCCGTATTTGCCGCGCTCGGCGACGAGACGCGGCTAAGGCTGGTTGCGAAGCTCTGTCGTAGGCAGCCTTATTCGATCTCTCAGCTGACCCGCGGTTCCAAACTGACCCGGCAGGCGATCACCAAGCATCTTCGAGTGCTGGAGAGTGTAGGAATCGTGCACAGCGTCCGTTCGGGTCGCGAGAGCCTGTTCGAATTCGATCCGCAGCCGATTGAAGGAATCAGGGAATATCTGGATTTCGTCTCCGAGCAGTGGGATGAGGCATTGGCCAGGCTAAAGTCGTTCGTCGAAGACTGAGCCGTCAGATGGTTGGTTGCGGCGCTGACGGGCGGGGGCGCCCGTCGCGCCACAATCCAATCGCACTTTATATCTTCATTTCTTCGCGGTCGGCGGCAATACGCCGTTCAGGCGCAGATACATTGCCGCTTCGGCATAGTGGTCGGCCCAAGTGCCGGCTAGAACCAGGCTGGCCCAGGCGCGCGTAACTTGTCTTCCGCCGAAGCCTTCGGTGGTTTCGGCCAGCTTTGAGTCGTCCATTTTCCCGAGCGCGTCGGCACAGAAATCGAACGAGGCTTTGAGTGCGGCCACGAGTTTGTCCTTGGCGTCCGTCTCTTTCGCTTCTTCGACCTTTGGAGCCGGAACGGCGGCGGCCTTGCCGCACAGCAGGTTATTTGTTTCGGCCATGTGGGCGACGAGATGGCCGAATGTCATCTGGTCGGCGGTGGGTTTGTAGCCGAATTTGTCGGCGGGCATGGCTTCGACCGCTGCGATGGTGTTTTTCTGGCGGCCGGGCAGAATGTCTCGTAGCGCGCTGCTGACGGGAGTCTTGGTTGGTGCGGGTGCTGTTTGTGCAATCGCCGAGGCGACGAGTAACAGCAGGGCTGGGATCACGAAAGTCTTTTTCATTTTCTTGTCCTCACAGTTCGACGATTCCGTGAGGAAAAGGATAGCGCGAGCCGGAGGGTCTGCGCCACCGGACCGGAAACGGAGGCGCCGAGTTGCCCGCGGTTGGCCGAGTTGCGCTCGGGCGAGGGCGCCCGTCCCCACACTTGCAACCTTGCGCTATCCTTAGAACATGCACGCGCACGGCGGACACGCGCATTCTCATGGGACGGGGCGGGTGCTGCGCATCTCGCTGGCCGTCACCCTGCTTTATGTCGTCCTGCTGGTGGTCGCCGGCATCCGCGCGCATTCGCTGGCGTTGCTTTCCGAGGCGGGACATAACCTGTCCGACTTTCTGGCTCTGCTGTTGTCGCTGGTGGCGGTTTTTCTGGAGGGCCGGCCGCCGAGCGCGACCAAAACTTATGGATACCGGCGCGCCGGAGTGCTGGCGGCGCTGGTCAATTCACTGTCGCTGGTGGCCGTGTCGTTTTTTATTTTCTACGAGGCTTTTCGGCGGATTCAGCATCCCGAGCATGTGCGCGCCGGGATGATGATTGGCGTGGCGGCGGCGGGCGTGGTGATGAACGGCGTGATCGCTCTATTGCTGTGGCGTTCGGGGCGAGACGTGAATGTCCGGAGCGCGCTGCTGCACGAGGTGGGCGACACGCTCTCGACCGCGGCCGTGATTGCGGGTGGTTTTGCCATCCTGTGGACCGGACAATACTGGATCGACGCGGCACTGTCGTTCGGGATCGGCGCGCTGATTTTGTGGTCAAGCATCGGCATCGTGCGCGAAACGCTGAATATTCTGCTGGAGGGCACGCCGCGCGGGATGAGCGTGGAAGCGGTGGAATCGGCGATGCGACAGATCGCGGGTGTAAGTGATGTGCATGATCTGCATGTTTGGAGCATCGGGTCGGAAAACCACGCGCTCTCGGCGCATGTGAAGATCGCGGACATGGCGACTTCGGAGAGCGACACGATTCTGCGGGAGATCAACGAGAAGCTAGGGCGGGGATTTGGCATCCACCATACGACGATCCAGTTGGAACACGTGGTGTGCGAGACGGCGCATGCATGCGTAATCGCGGTGCGGGAGGAAGAACGCAGCGAGCGCGATCACGCTGAGCACGACCGTCATGATCACGGCCACTGACCAACGACCATCGACTAACGGCTGCCTTGATCGTCACCCCGAGTGCTGCCGCCCGTAAATTTCCTTCACCGTCTCGATGCTGTCAGCATCTTCTGGGCGTTTGTCGGAACGCAGGCGCACGATGCGCGGAAACCTCAAAGCGTAGCCACTCTCATGGCGCGTGGAGCGCATCATGTTGTTGAAGGCCACCTCGAGAACAATCCTGGGCTCTACTTCCAGCCTTAATCCTTGTTCACGCGTCTGGTGAGCCAGAAACCACTGCGTCATTTCAGCGATCTCGGCATCGGTGAGGCCGGAGTATGCCTTGCCGATGTTCACCAGACGCTCGCCATCCCACACCGCGAAAGTGTAGTCGCTGAGCACGCCGATGCGCTTGCCGTGTCCGTACTCGACGGCGGTTACAACCACGTCGAGCGTGGCGAGCTCTCGCTTCATCTTGAGCCACGATTTGCCGCGCCGCCCGGGAGTGTAGAACGAATCGAGATCCTTGATCATCAGGCCTTCATTGCCTCGATTGCGCGCGGCGGTGAACAGCGTTTCGAGATCGTCTGGAGAAGTCGCGGTTGCTGCCGGCGCGCGGAGAATTGTCGCGATGGGAAGTTCGGGAGCTTCGAAGGCGAATTGAGCTTGCGACTGCGCGGCGGCCGGTGCCGAGTTTCGCTCGGCCGTCCCTACGCGAGCCTTGGCGGACGCCGGCGGTTCCAGGTTCTTCGTCAGCCTTTCCAGAATATTCGCGCGGTCGCGTAGTGGATGATCGAGGAGGAGTTCACCATCCGCGTAAAGAATGTCGAAAACGAGATAGGCGACCGGGACTTCGCGCATGAGTTTGGTGCTGACTTTTTTCCGTCCGAGGCGTTGTTGCAGCATGCTGAAGGGTAGGGCTCGGGCCTCACCGGAGTTCCAGGCAACGATTTCGCCGTCGAGAATTGCGTCGTTGGGCAGGCCGGTGAGGGCCATAGGCAATTCAGGGAAGGACTCTGTAATTTCATCGCGGGTGCGTGAAAAGATGCGCACTTCACCCTGGCCGATGTGCGCCTGGGCGCGGATGCCGTCGTACTTGTCTTCAACCGACGCGCTCTGAAAATAGCTTAGCGCCTCGGCGGAAGATTCGACCGGACTCGCCAGCATGAAGTCGATGGGATGGAAGAGGCGGAGATGTGCGCCGGCCAATTTTCCCGCGGAGGCCAGGTGCAGAGTTTCGCCGAGATCGCCGAGCAACATGTTGGCGCGCTTGACCCGGTCGAGGGGTTCGTCGAAAGCGCGAGCGATCGCTTCCTCGACGAGACTTTCTTTCATGCCGATGCGCAGGTCGCCGCTGATAATTTTCACGATGTACTTGGCTTCGAGCGGAGTGGCTTGCTCAAGAAGCGAGCGCAGAAGAGAAGCTTTGGCGGCAGGCCCGCGGGCAGCAGCGATCTCGGCAAATGCTCGCTGCACTTCGGCGAGCGAGAGGCAGGAATCCGGCTTTGCGGGAAGGGCCTCGGCTGCGACCGAACCGGCATCGCCGAGCCTGCGATAAATTTCGGTGAGTTCGGGCTCGGCTTTTCCCGATAGGCCGCTGATTACGCGCCAAAGCACGGCTCCGCCAACTTGCAAAGTGGCTTCTTCGTATGCAGGAAAAGGACGGCCGGAGAGGAAAATGGCGGCGGTCGTCGCCTCGCTCAGCGGCATCGTTCGTAATAACGTAGCGACCAGCGCCGTTTTCTCCAACTTCTTGGTGGTCGCGGCGATCGCGTCGCAGGTCTGGGCGAAGTGCAACATTGTCCATTGGATTCCACAGCCGATCGCTGGAATCACAGCCCCAGATGGTTCCAATTGCGAAATTAGAGCTCCCGGTTAAACTGCTGAATAACAAGGAGATGAGGCTCTGATGATGGTCTGCGCGCGGCTCGAAGTTTTCGCGATCTGTGGTACTCTAAGCATTGGAGTTGGAGTCTTCCCTCCGCGAAGTAACATCCAATGCCCATGCGAAGTTGGCGGAAAATTGCGCGTTTCCTGGCGGCGGTACAACTGCTCCCGGCTCTGGAGAGCGGCGAGGAAACGCTCGTCGGCGGGCAGGCGGTGCTGGAGGGCGTGATGATGCGTTCGCCGCATGCCTGGGGCATTGCCGTGCGCAAGTCCTCGGGCGAGATTGTTACCTACAGCGAGCCGCTGGAGCGGCCTTCCGAACAACATAAGTGGATGGGCTGGCCGGTGGTGCGCGGGGTGATGACGCTGGGGCACGCGATGACGCTGGGATTCCGCGCGCTGAAGTTTTCCGCGAATGCGGCGCTGGATGAGTTAAACGCCGATCCGGGCAACGACGGTCTTCACAGTGAGGATCGCAGTGAAGATCATGGCCATAGCGATCAGGCCAAAAAGTTTGAAATCACCGGCTGGATGGCGGCAGTAAATGTTATTTTCTCCGTCGCCTTCTTCATCTTTATGTATAAGTACCTGCCGCTGCTGGCTACGACGGAACTGAAGAAGGTGAATCCGGTGTTCGGCCAGCAGTTCGTGTTTAACCTGGTGGACGGGATGATCCGGATCGCGATGTTCCTGCTGTTTGTGTGGGGCGTTTCGCTGTGGAAGGACATCCGCCGCGTGTACGAGTACCACGGCGCCGAGCACAAGACGGTGTTTGCGTTCGAGAATGGCGATCCGCTCGAAGCCGGAGCGGTGCAGAAGTATTCGACGTATCATCCGCGCTGTGGAACCAGCTTCCTGATGACGGTGATGATCATCTCGATGTTCGTGTACATGGCGATTCCCGTGCACACTTTCTGGGCTCGATTTGGCATTCGTATCGCGCTGCTGCCGCTGATTGCAGGCGTTTCCTACGAGATCATTCGCTTTGCCGCCAAGCATCGCGGCTCGCTGTTCGCGCTGATGACGGCACCCGGCCTGTGGCTGCAGCGGATCACGACTCAGCCTCCGGATGACAGCGAGGTCGAGTGCGCGATCGTTGCGCTGGATGAAGCCATGAAGCTGGAGAAAACGCGCGGCGGCGAGTTGGTAATCGCGTAGCGGTGCCCACCGCGAAATCTTGTTTTCTTTCTCATTCCACTTAAAATCATTAGAGTAGAGACGCGGCTTGCACGCGTCTCCGCCTGCAGAGTGAGACGGAGCGAGCCCGTCTCTACGGATGAAAATCATGTTCGAACGCTTAGATCAAATCGAAATCCGTTACGAGGAACTGACGCGCGCGCTGTTGTCTCCTGAGATCACCAACGACTCGGCAAAATACCAGAAGACTGCCAGGGCGCATAGCGAAGTCCGGGAGATTGTAGAGAGGTATCGCGAGTACAAGGATCTGAAGCGCGGAATCTCTGAGAGCAAAGCCATGCTATTGGATGAAACCGATCCGGAAATGCGAGCCTACGCCGAAGAAGAACTCGCGAAGCTGGAGGCGCGCATCGCAACCGTCGAGGAGGAACTCAAGGTCCTGCTGCTGCCGAAGGATCCGAACGACGAGAAGAACGTGGTCCTCGAAATTCGCGCCGGCACGGGCGGCGATGAGGCCACATTGTTCGTCGCGGAAGTTTTCCGCATGTACAACCGCTATGCCGAGACGCAGAAGTGGAAGGTGGAAGTGCTCTCCACGTCGGAGTCGGGCGTGGGCGGGTTGAAGGAAGTGATCGCGCTGATCGAGGGTGACCGGGTCTATTCGCGCCTGAAGTATGAGAGCGGCGTGCATCGCGTGCAGCGCGTGCCGGCGACCGAGCAGCAAGGCCGAGTGCATACCTCGGCGATCACGGTCGCGGTGCTGCCGGAAGCGGAAGAAGTGGACGTCAAGATCGAAGCCAAGGATCTGCGCATCGACACGTTCTGTTCGTCGGGGCCGGGCGGGCAGTCGGTGAACACGACCTATTCAGCGGTGCGGATCACACACATCCCGACGAATACGGTAGTCAGCTGTCAGGATGAAAAGTCGCAGATCAAGAACCGCGAAAAAGGCATGCGCGTGTTGCGCTCGCGGCTGTACGAAGTCGAAATGCAGAAGCAGCAGGACGCGCTCGCGAAAGAACGCAAGCAGATGGTGGGCTCGGGCGACCGCTCGGAGAAAATTCGCACCTACAATTTTCCGCAGAACCGGCTCACCGACCATCGCATCGGCTTCACCATTCACCAACTAGAGCAGGTGATGGACGGGAAACTGCAACCGGTTATCGACGCGCTGACCACGCACTATCAGGCGGAGAAGCTTAAGCAAGACACGGCGAGCGTGGTGTAAGGGGATTATGGTGTAAAGCCATTGTAGCGGTCGCCGGCTACCGTCTGATCAGTGCCATCACCCATCCCGCCACGAAAACTCCACCCACGAACAGGGCAAAGCAGTAGAGACCGTAGCGCAGCTGTTCCATCGTCGAATTGCGCTGCGTGATGCCGAAAACCACCGATGCGAACAGCGCGAACACCACCGCAGCCGAGAAGTGCGACAAGTTGATGGTCACGGCTTCTTCCCCAGCGCAATGTGATGCGCATCCGCCGCCGCGATGAAGTTCAAGAGTCCGGCGACGATCAGAAAGGTCTTGCCGTAATCCGCGGCGGCATTCGCTGCCATCACGTTGCCCCAGTCCATGATGCGCGCCAGAAAATAAAGCGCTCCCGAGCCCACGTCGCCAACGAAGCCAAGTATGTCAAGAATGTCGCCGCCGTTCGGCTTGTAAATCCTCCCCTGCATTCCCAACCCAATCACGAACATCGCGACCACCGACACCAGCAGCAGAATGCCGCGCCCGTAGCGCTTCAGCAGGATGTGTCCGCCGCCCGGAATCAGCCAGCCCACCAGCGGCGCGACCACCGCTATGGTCGTGAGTGGATACTCCGGCTCAGTCGCTTCAACCGCATTTTTTGATTTATCTGTTTTCGGCTTGGCCATTCAGATGGTCACGATCTCTCGTTGAATTTTACCAGTGACCTCGGCGCTTCCCGGCCGCACCAGCACATCCACTTCCAAGCGCACGCCGAACTCGGGCAGGTAGATCCCGGGCTCGATCGAGAAACAGGAATTGGGCAGAATGCGCCGCTCGTCGTGAATTTCCAAATCATCCATGTTGGCGCCATTGGCATGCACCTCGGTCGAAATGGAGTGGCCAGTGCGGTGGATGAAGTACTCTCCGTATTTCGCCTGTTTGATGTGGCCGCGCACCGCGTGATCCACTTCCCATCCCGCGATCGGCTTGGCGGCAGTGACGGCATCCTCCACGGTCTTCACGCCGATATCGCGCGCCTCGCTCACAATCTTGAAAATTTCGCGCTGCCGGTCTGACGGAGCCTTGCCCACAATCCCCACCCACGTGATGTCATAGTAAACCGCGCCCGGCGTATTCTTCTTCGCCCACACGTCTAACAGAACAAAGTCCCCTTCATGAATCGGCACCGGACGGCTTGCGCTCGGCTCGTAGTGCGGGTTGCCACTGTTGGCGTTCACCGCCACGATCGGCGGATCGTCGGTCACCATGTTCTCGCGCTGGAATGCTTCCATGAAAAATTGCTGAATTTCATGTTCGTGCGTGCCGCCGTTGCGCACGCGCCGTCCAATCTCTTTGAAAGCCTCGGCGGTGACGGCGTCAATCACATCGCGCGCCGCGAAGTGCGACTTGATTTGTTCGTCCGTCAAGGTTGCTTCAAACTGCGCGATCAGGTCGGCCGCGCTGATAATGTTCTTGCCCAGCCCGCGAATCATGTCCGCTGTTCCCGCGTCCACCATCGAGATCGTGAAGACAAAGTTGTTGGGCGAATACTGCATGGCCACATCGCGATGCGCGGCCAGCATCTGCTTCAAGCCGTCGAACAGTTCCTGCCATCCGGCGTACTGCTTCTTTATGCCGGGCAAGGTATCCAAATGCCCAGACTCGATCTTGTGGACGAGCTTGACGGGTTCGCCTTTGGCGGGGATCAGGTAGTACCAGCGCCGCGTGACCATGAGCCCATCGGGCAGCCCGAGAACGCGGTACGCGATGGGGTCGCGATGGTGATGATCGTAGAAAAGCCAAGCGTCAATATTGCGCTCGCGCAAGGCTTGCTGGATGGCGGACAAGTCCATATTCAAAGGGTTATTCTACACGACCGGTGTCCCTCGCTGAATGTCGGGGGCGCGAAGAGGAGCCTGCCCACATCGTATCCTCGCATCGAAGTTGATTCAGCGATGATTCTGCTATGATCGCGGCAGGGCCGGGAAAACCACCGGACTGCACTCTTCAACAGGAGTTCTCATCATGGAAATGCCCGTTCTTCCCTTGGGCTCCCGCCGCAACGAAGACATCGCGCTCGACCTCATGAAATTCATCGCCATGACCACCGGCTACGGCAAGACCACCGGGGCCGGAGTCGGCTTCCAAGGTACCTCTGCGACCGACAAGCCCGAGGATTACGCCGCCCATTTGCTGGAACTTTATGGCCGCTGCCTGCAGTCGGTGGGTGGGAAGTAGGCTGGATCTATCGGCGTCGACTTCTCGCAGCGGATCTTCCCGCAGCGAATCGCGGTTCCGTTCGCTGGCCTGTTCTGGCGCACACGTTTCCACTTCGTCTTTTATCTTGTTTCTCTCTGTCTCCGTGACTCTGCGGTGAAAAAACTGAATTAGAACAACACCGAATGACGGATTTGGTTGCACCAATCCTTCCGCGTTCTATAGAATCAAGAGTTTGCTGCACTTGTCTGAAGCCGCAAGCAGAGTCCTCTCGGTGAAAGACGGTTGTGGCAGTTGGTGATCGCGAACGACCAACGACCAACGCCTGACGGCCAACGACCAAACGGATTAGGAATCATTATGAAAATTCATGAGTACCAGGCAAAAGAAATTCTCAAGAAGTATGACGTCGCCGTGCCGCGGGGCATGATGGCAGCGTCACGCGAGGAAGCGGAGGCGGCCGCGAGCGAGCTTCTCCGCTCCGGCGCGACGGGAGTTGTGGTGAAAGCGCAGATTCACGCCGGCGGTCGCGGCAAGGGCGGTGGAGTGAAGCTCGCCAAGTCGGTGCAAGAAGCGAGCGAAATCGCCGACAGGATTCTGGGCATGAAACTGGTCACGCATCAGACCGGACCGGAAGGGCGCATCGTGCGCCGGTTGCTGGTCGAAGAAACGTTGCCCATCGAGAAGGAGCTTTACCTCGGCATTCTGGTGGATCGCGGCGAGGGCAAGCCGGTGTTCATGGCATCGGCTGCGGGCGGCATGGATATTGAGCAGGTGGCAGCCGAGAGGCCGGAAGCGATCCTGAAACAATACATCGATCCGGGCATGGGACTGGAGCCGTTTCAGGCGCGTAAGATCGCGTTCAGCTTGGGGTTGAAGCCGCAGCAGATCAATCCTGCAGTGAAGTTCCTGACCGGACTTTACCGCGCCTTCCTGCAAACCGACGCATCGCTCGTGGAGATCAATCCTTTCATCAGTTGTACGGATGGGCGATTGTTCGCCCTTGACGCCAAGTTGACTTTTGACGATAACGCGCTCTTTCGGCATCCGGACCTCCGCGAATTGCGCGACTTCAGCGAGGAAGATGCGCTGGAAGTGGAAGCCTCGAAATACAACCTCAACTACATCAAGCTCGACGGCAGCGTAGGCTGCATGGTCAATGGAGCCGGCCTGGCGATGGCCACCATGGACATCATCAAATATGCAGGCGGCATGCCGGCCAATTTTCTCGATGTGGGCGGCAGCGCCAGCGCGGACCAGGTAGCGCATGCATTTGAAATTCTGCTGAGCGACAAGAGTGTGCGCGCCGTGCTGATCAATATTTTTGGCGGCATTCTGCGCGTGGATATGCTGGCTACGGGGGTGGTCGAAGCCGCAAGGAAGACGCATATCCAACTGCCAGTGGTCCTGCGACTGGAAGGCACCAATGTTGAGGAAGGCAAGAGAATCCTGATGGAATCGGGGCTGAACTTCACGGTTGCAGAAACCATGAAGGATGCTGCCGACAAAGTAGTGGCCGCGGCGAAACAAGCGGCTTAAACGCGAAAGGCGAAAAGCGAACGGCGAACAGCGATTTTTTTCGAAAGTGAGCAATTATGGCAATCCTGGCTGATAAAAGAACTCGATTGGTTGTGCAAGGTCTGACCGGCCGTGAAGGCACTTTCCATGCGAAGGCTTGCGCGGATTACGGCACGCAGATTGTGGGCGGCGTTACCCCCGGCAAAGGCGGGACGACACACGAGGGCTGGCCGATCTTTAATACCGTTCAGGAAGCGGCGGACAAGACAGGCGCGAATGCCACGGTGATTTTTGTGCCGCCGCCGTATGCGGCCGACGCGATTATGGAAGCGGCCGACGCGGAAATCGAACTCATTGTCTGCATCACCGAGGGCATTCCGACGCTCGACATGGTGGGCGCCTGGGAATTTCTCCAGGACCGGCGCTCGCGCCTGATCGGGCCGAACTGCCCGGGCATCATTTCGCCGGGCAAATGCAAGATCGGCATTATGCCGGCGGCGATTCACAAGGAGGGCAATGTCGGCATCGTATCGCGCTCCGGCACGCTGACTTACGAAGCGGTGCACCAGTTGACCCAGCGCGGAATCGGGCAGTCGACGGCGATCGGCATTGGCGGAGATCCGATTATCGGCACGAATTTTGTCGACGCGCTCGATCTGTTTAATCGCGATCCGCAGACCGAAGCCGTGATCATGATCGGGGAAATTGGTGGCAACGCGGAAGAGATCGCCGCGGAGTTCATCAGGACGCACATGAAGAAGCCGGTGGTAGGGTTCATCGCCGGACAGACAGCGCCTCCGGGACGCCGTATGGGCCACGCCGGAGCGATCATCTCCGGCGGCAAGGGCACCGCAGCCGAAAAGATTGCCGCCATGGAAAGGGCTGGCCTCAAGGTCGCGAAATCGCCGGCGGACATCGGCGAAACGCTCGCGGCCGCGCTGGGAGTGAAGGTGTAGAAGCGATCAGCCGTCAGCACTCAGCCGTCAGCTCTCCCCCACAGGGAGCGGATAGGTTTTACTGAGAACTGACAACTGAGAACTGACAACTGACCTTATGAAAACCCTGCAACGCACACTGACCATCGTCAAGCCCGACGCGGTGAAGAAGAACGCTGTCGGAGACATCATCGAACAGTTTGAGAAGAATGGCTTCCGCATTCTGGCCATGAAGATGCTGGAAATCTCCCAGCACCAGGCGGAGCAGTTCTATGCCGTCCATGCCAGCCGCTCGTTTTACCACTCACTGACCACCTTCATGTCGAGTGGACCGATCGTTGTACTGGCGCTGGAAAAGGAAAACGCCATCGCCGATCTGCGCAAGCTGATGGGCGCCACCAATCCGGCCAGTGCCGAAGAGGGCACCATCCGCAAGAAATGGGCCAGCAACATTGAACACAATGCGATCCACGGCTCCGATGCGGATGAAACGGCGCGCTTCGAGCTGAGCTTCTTTTTTGCGGGTTACGAATTGGCGCAGTAAGAGCAGTTCTCAGTTCTCGGTTCTCAGCGCGGCTGATCTGAGGGCGGGCTTTTCGGAGAATTGGGAACTGGGAACTGAGAACTCCATGCCCTTAATTCAAATCACTATGCTCGCAGGCCGCACGGCCGATCAGAAGCGGAAGATCGCCCAACGCATTACCGACACGATGGTGGAAGAAGCCGGCGCGCGCCGCGAAGCCATTATGATCGCGTTCTATGAGGTCTCCAAGGAGAGCTACGCTTCGGGCGGAGTGCTGCTGGCGGACAAGCAGTAAGCCCACATTTCCTTTTTGGAGATAAATGTAAGTGATCGTATGATCGGGTCAACGCCATGCAAAGAACAGGCGCAAAAGGGAGCCATTCCGGTCGTGTTGGCGCGGACCGCCAGACTGCGGCGGCGCTGAGAGGAAAAAACGTTTCCCCAAGTCAGCAACAGACGAGACAGGTGTACAATGATGCCGTTTTCGAGTTCAAAAAGGAAATTCCGGCTTAGGAGGTAAGGATGCGCCGAATACTGTTGCTGACGTGCGTTTCGTGGTTGGCGGTGTCAATGGCTCTTGCACAAGACGTGCTGAAAGCCGCCGGCGGGGCGGAGACTCACAAAGTAGTTCTCGACAATGCCCAAGTTCGTGTACTCGACGTTCACCTGCAACCCGGACAAAAGGTGGGAATGCATTCGCATCCGGCGAACATCGTCTATTACGTCACCGATGGCAAGATCAGAGTCACGTTGCCCGACGGGAAAACCGCAGTACACGAGGTCAAAGCTGGAACAGCTGTCTGGAACGCGCCGGCGATCCACGCCGTAGAAAACGCGGGCACTGCGGAGATGCACCTGGTGCAGACCGAAATGAAGGGAACGGCCGAATGAGGGTGAACCGCGTTGGCCTGCTGCTGCCGCGCGGCAACCCGCGGGCCAAAATGGCGGCTTCGCTCGTCGGTTTCGATGAGTGTCTCGCAGCGTAGTGATGCACCTTGCGTGCGATTTTCGTTCTCTTTGGAAAAGAAGGATAGGATATGAGGCGACTCTCCTCCGTTGTCATTGCTGTAATCCTGTGTTTGGCCCCGGTCCCGATGCTGGGACGAGCGGACAAGGCAGAGCAGCAAGTCCGCGACTTGTGCAACTCGCTGAATCAGGCTCTGATCAAGGCCGATGTTCCGACGCTCAACAAGATTTTTGCCGATGAATTTACCATCATTCGTCCGAATGGAACTGCGGTCGGCAAGGCGGAGGCGGTAAAGGACGTGGAAAGCGGAAAGACGAAGTTTGAGTCCATCGAGGCGTCGGACAGCACAATCCACGTCTATGGGAACACAGCCGTGTTGACCACCGTGGAGAGGACAAGCGCGCAGATTGGAGGCCGTGCGATCAGTGGACAGGCACGCAACGCCTATGTGTGCGTGAAGCGCGACGGCCGGTGGGTGGTCGTGCTGCGCCAAATCACTCCAGTTGTGCCGCCCAAAAGTGAGACGCCCGCCGGGAAATGATCCGCGTGCAGAGTGGGAAACACGATCATTTGTGTGCCGCTGGAAAATCAAGCGTGTTTCTGTCCAGAGGTTTGGCGGGGCTTAGAACCCATTCATTCACAAAGTGCGGAAATGAGCGGGGCACCCGCAAATATGCGGTATCCGCGGTAAGAACAGTTCCCGGTTCTCAGTTGCCAGCGAGATTGATCTCTGCGAACTGAGAACCGGGAACTGAAAACTCCACAGTTATCCCAGCGGCTCAAACAAATGTCCTTCGGTGCGGTCGGCGATCTTGGGCAGATCTTTTTTCCCCATCTGCAGGAAATGCGGGGCGGCGCGATGCGCCTCCAGGGCGGCGTCATCTTTGTATTGTTCGTAGATAAAGAACCGGCGCGGATCGGTCTTGTGCTTGTGCACCTGATACATGAGGCAGCCCGGTTCTTTGCGCGATTCGATTGAGAGTTTTTCGAAGATCGCGGTCACTTCGGACTCGCGTCCGATTTTTGCCATCCAGGTTACGGCCAACACCACCATTCGTCGCTCCGTTCTATTACTGTGAATTCCAGCCCCTGAAGGGGCTCCTGATTCCGAAAACTGACGGCACCGCCAAAGCGATGCCCTGATACGAACCCGAGTTGTTCAAAAGCTTTTGAGGCCCAACTCGCTTACGAAGTCGGGTACCAAAATCGTCTGCTCACGATCGGGGCCCGTGGAAATCATTCCCACCCGCGCTCCGGTTTCCTTTTCGATGAAGGCCAGGTATTCGCGGGCGGCCTTGGGTAGTGCTTCGACCGTCCGAATGGTCTGCGTTGGGCTGGCCCAGCCCGGCATGTTGCGGTAGATGCATTCGAGTTTTTCATAACCGCATGCCTGAGCCGGAATTTCGTCCGTTTCCTTGCCGTTCACCTTATGCCCCACGCAAACAGGAATCTCCGTCAGGTGGTCGAGCACATCCAACTTAGTAACCACCAACCAGGAGATGCCGTTAATCATGCCAGCGTAACGGAGCAGAGGCAAGTCGAGCCAGCCGGTGCGGCGGGGGCGCCCGGTGACGGCGCCGAATTCATTGCCGCGCTTGCGTATGTCTTCTCCCTGCGAGTCGAGAAGTTCGCTCGGGAACGGACCGCTGCCGACGCGCGTGCAGTAGGCTTTGGTGATGCCGATAACCGTGTCAATCGATGTCGGCGGTACGCCGGTTCCAGTGGCGGCGCCACCGGAAGTGGAGCTCGAAGAGGTCACGAACGGATACGTGCCGTGATCGATGTCAAGCATGGTGCCCTGCGCGCCTTCGAAGACGATCGACTTGCCTTCGGCCAGGGCGCGGTTCAGCAGCAGCGCCGTGTCGCGGACAAAGGGAGCGATCTGCTCGGCGGCGTCGGCGTACTCTCGGAACATTCTGTCGGCATCGAGCGGTTCGGAGTTGAACAGCGCGTGCGCGATCATGTTCTTTTCGCGGCATGCGTTTTCGATGTGCGTGCGCAGCAATTGGCGGTCGAGCAGGTCGGCGACGCGCAGTCCGCGGCGTCCCATTTTGTCTTCGTAAGATGGGCCGATGCCGCGTGAGGTGGTTCCGATTTTCACGCGGCCGGGAGCGTTTTCCGACCCCAGCTCCATCATGCGATGGTAGGGAAGAATAACCTGCGCGCGATTCGAGACGAAGAGGTTGCCATCCACCTTCACGCCGGCGGCGCGCAGGGAAGCGACTTCCTTCAGAAAGGCCAACGGATCGATCACCACGCCGTTGCCGACCACGCTGGTGCACTCCGGCCGCAGAATGCCGCCGGGCACGAGTTGCAGAATGAATTTTTTTCCGTTAATGATGACGGTGTGTCCGGCATTATGCCCGCCGGCGTAGCGAGCCACGACCGAAAATGTTTGAGTGAGTACGTCGACAATCTTACCCTTGCCTTCGTCGCCCCACTGGGCTCCAACAATGACCGCAGTTCTGCCCCTGCTCGTGCTACCTCTGCTCAATGAAAACTCCACTTGGAATGTTGCGCGGCCGCAAACCCGAAGCCCGCCCCAGGGTCGCACACACTGCTTGCGCCGCTGCTGCTGAAAAGACGGGGAAACTGGGAAGACCGGCGGAGCTTTGTGTGTACGCTCTAGCATACCGAACCGGGCAGTAGGGGAGCAAACCGGGAAATCGCTCTTAGCTCTTGGCTCTGAGCTAATAGCGAAAAGCGAAAAGCCAGCAGCGCTCTTCTCCGCGCCGATCTTGTTATCCTGACAGCGTGCCGGAACTTCCCGAAGTCGAAACCATTGCCCGCGGCCTCGACCGGCGCGTCGCCGGAGACACCGTCGAATCGGTCTGGATCGGCTCCAGGAAGCAGCCGCTCAAGTCACCGGCCGGCGTTGTCGCCGCGACGCTGGAGGGGAAACGGATCCTGCGAGTGCATCGCGCGGGCAAGCACATTGTGTTCGATCTGGAGGAAACAGCACATCCGGGGAAAGGTAGACGTGCCGTTCGCGGCAAGCCGCGGCAAGCCGCGTCTCTACAAACGGCGCAGTGGATCGTCCATCTCGGCATGACTGGGCGCATCGTCGTTTGCGAACCTGCGGCGGAAGTCGCAAAGCACACTCACCTGATCGCGAAGCTGGCATCGGGACGCGAACTGCGGTTTATCGATCCGCGGATGTTCGGCAAGCTCAGCGTTCATGCTGGCGGCTTCGATCCTGGAGGAGTGGAGCCGCTGGAGGTGAGCGAGGAGCGGTTCATCGCGCTTTTTCGTGGCCGCAAGACTCCGATCAAGAGCGCGCTTTTGAATCAGAAGTTGCTGCGCGGTGTGGGCAACATCTATGCCGACGAATCGTTGTTTCGGGCGGGAATCCGTCCGCGCCGGCGGGCCGCGGCCATCACACGGGCGCAGTTGAGCAAACTGCACCGGGCGGTGCGGGAGGTGCTGCGCGAGGCGATCGCCCTGGGTGGATCTTCGACTTCCGATTACGTAGACGCCGATGGAGAAGAAGGATTCTTCCAGCTCCAGCATCGAGTCTATGGCCGTGAGGGGGAGCCGTGTCTGGAGTGCGGGACCGCGATCCGGCGCGTCGTGCTGGCCGGCCGCAGCAGTCACTACTGTTCAAATTGTCAAAAATAGCCATAATAGAACGACTTAAATTTGCCGCATCGACGCTAGCACTATAAAAAAGGGGCGGGGCTGGAAGTTCGTCTCGAACAGACTACCGAGTCATTCATCATGAATAAATTCTCCATCGGAGTGGACCTCGGCGGCACGAACCTGCGCATCGCCGCCGTGGACGAGCAAGGCGCGCTGGTCGAGAAAGTTGAGCTCGGCACCAGAATTTCCCTGGGGCCCGATCGCGTCATCGGCGATATGTGCGACGCCATCGAGCGCATGTCGGAGAAATACAGAAACACCGCCCCGCTGATCGGGATTGGCGTCGGCGTGCCCGGCATCATCGACGTACAAACTGGCCTGGTGCGCGAATCGCCCAATCTGCCGGGCTTTGTCGACTATCCCGCTCGCGCCGCCATTGAGCAGCGCCTGAAGACGATTGTGATCCTCGAAAACGACGCCAATGTCGCGGCGCTCGGGGAAAAATGGCTGGGCGCGGCCAAGGATTATTCCGACGTGGCGATACTGACCCTAGGTACCGGCGTCGGCGGCGGACTGGTTCAGGGCGGTAAAATCTGGCGCGGCGCCAATGGCATGGCCGGGGAGTTCGGGCACACGACCGTTGAACCGGACGGGCACCCGTGCGGGTGCGGGAATCGAGGATGCCTGGAACAATATGCTTCGGCGACCGCGGTGGTCCGGATGGCGCGGGAAGCGGTTGCGAGCAACGGTGAGTCAGCACTGGCACGCGCTGCAAGCTCCGACCCGGACTTCAGCGCGAAGTCGATTTACAGTCTCGCGATTCAAGGCGATGAAGATGCGCGACGTATTTTTCGCTACGCAGGCCGCTGTTTGGGAATTGTGCTTTCGTCGCTGGTGAATTCCCTGAACCTGCCGATTTACGTGATTGGCGGGGGAGTTTCGAGCGCGTGGGAAGCGTTTTCGCCCGCGATCTTCGAAGAGTTGCGGCGGCGTTCCATCGTGTACGCCGCCACCGCGCCGCCCGATCCCTCGGCCCACAAAGAGGGCGCGTCTGCGCGCGTGGTGCCTGGTCCAGGCCACAAGACCATCATCACACGCGCCCTGTTGGGGAGCGATGCCGGCTTGTACGGCGCGGCCCGGTTGCCCATGATTGCGGAACCAAAGCGTTAGTGCGGGGGATTATGTGAGGACTGGTTTTGTGTGGAGACGGGTGCCCTCGCCCGTCCGAGCCGAGCGCAGCTCGGCAGCTGTCTGTGGTGCCGGCAACCAGGGATTCGTTTCAATCGTGCCGTCGCTTCGGTGCGGGCGATTTCGCCAAGTGCGACGGTCTAGGTGAGCGCAACGATTTCGGCGTTCGTAGCGGAGCCGGCGTGGCGGGCGGAAGCGTAAGTTTCGGTCCCGACGCGGCGGCCTTCAGCTTGGCGACTTCCAGCAGAGTAAGGTTGCGCCAATCTCCCGGCGGCACGTCAAGCGCGAGCGGACCGTACTGCACGCGTCGAATTTTCTCCACGTGGTGCCCCACTTCTTCAAACATTTTTCGGACCTGGCGGTTGCGGCCTTCAATGATTGTCACTTCGAGCCACGGGTTATCGCCTTCGCGGATCAGGCGAATCTTCGCCGGAGCCGTGCGCACGCGGCGCCCGCCTTTTTCGGCGATGGAAACTCCGCAGCGCAGCTTGTCGAGCTTGGCCTCGTCGGGCTGGCCGGCAACTTTCACGACGTAAGTTTTTGCCACATTGGAAGACGCCTTCATCAGAGCGTTGGCCAGCGCGCCGTCGTTGGTCATCAGTAGAAGGCCTTCGCTTGCCCAGTCCAGACGCCCCACAGGATACACGCGCCCTTTCACCTTTCGCCCTTTCGCGTTTTGAATGAGGTCCATCACAGTGGGCCGCTTTTTGTCATCGCTGACCGTGGTCACATATCCTTTGGGCTTGTTCAGCGCGACGTAGGTATAACGTTCGGGCCCCTGCAGCAGCTTTCCATCCACGCGGATGTGATCCTGTTCGGGATCGGCCTTGGAGCCGAGTTCGGTGACCACCTGCCCATTGACCACGACGCGGCCGGAGACGATCATTTCTTCGGCTTTGCGTCGCGACGCGACTCCGGCAGCAGCGATAATTTTTTGCAGACGCTCGGCTGTCATGGATGGCTACTCCGGTTTGGTGGCGGCCGGTGTTTCGGCTTCCTCTTCGTTGCTGGCGGGTTCAAACTCGGGCGCCCCGGCAATTTCAGCAGCAGTCTCCGGTTCGGACACTGTTTTGGAAAAATCATCCAATGCCGACGGCGAACTTGAAGACGCGTCCACAGCAGTGCCCTCGCTCGGAAAGTCGCTCTGGAATGACTCCGCCAGCAGTTTCTCGAATTCCTCCATGCTGGGCAGTTCGTTGACGTCCTTGAGCCCGAAGCGCAGCAGAAATTCCTTGCTGGTTCTGTAGAGAATGGGGCGTCCGATGACGGCCTTTCTGCCCGCGGTCGTGATCAGCTTGCGGTCGAGCAGGGTGGCGATGACGCCGCCAGAATCGACGCCGCGGATTTCGCTGATCTCGGGCACCGTGACCGGTTGCTTGTAGGCGACGACGGCCAGAGTTTCGAGCGCCGGGAGCGACAACCGGAAAGGCGGCTTGAGGCTTTTGGCGAAGGCGCGCACCACGTCGTGCTGCTCGGGCTTGGTGGACATG
Organism: uncultured Acidobacteriaceae bacterium; assembly: GCA_963779995.1. Lineage (GTDB taxonomy): Bacteria > Acidobacteriota > Terriglobia > Terriglobales > Acidobacteriaceae > Acidiflorens. The sequence goes on from CAVZZY010000018.1 coordinate 552,895, forward strand.
CGGTATCCGCCGGCTACCTGGCGGATTTCGATTCCGTGCTCTGCGCCGGAATATTCCGCGATAAGTTCTTCGAGTGCGGCGCGGATGCGCGACTTGACTTCCGCCGGTTCGGTTCCCGGAGTCTCCGCGAGCAGCGATTCCTTCACCAGCGAATAAATCTGGTCAAGCGAAATGGGAGTTTCCGCCGCGTAAATGATGGCTTCGAGTTGGGGTCTTAGACTCATAAAGTCAACAATCAGCCATCAGGCATCAGTAAAACCAGTGGACCGGTGAACTCCACTGACGGCTGATGGCTGAAAGCTGCCTTTCTCACTTCCAATCATCACGCACCGCGGCTTGCTCGGTCATGACCTCTTCGAAGTGGGAATGTTTTCTCACCAGCACTTCGCCGAAGACGTGGTCCTGCCGCACCTGGATCGCCTGCAACCGCACCAGTTCGAGCAGCGCCAGAAACATGCAGACCAGCGCCTGTCGCGAGGGCACATTGCGGAGTATCTGCTTCAGGCGAATGGGACGATCTTCGAGGGCGAGCCGGCGGTGCAGGTACTGGATCATCTGGCCCACGGTTACGGTCTCCTCGTCCACCTCCAGAATTGGCCGGTTGCGCGCCCGGTCCAGGATTTGCTGGAAGGTCTTGACCAGGTCGATCACATCGGCGGCAAGTTCGGGCTCGGCGCCTTCGGCGTCCATGAACTCTCGGATCGCTGGATTGCTCAGCACCGCGTCTTCAATCTGCTGCTTCTGCAGCAGCATTTGTGCCGCGGATTTGAACTTTTCGTGCTCGAGCAGCCGGTTGACGAGTTCGTTGCGCGGGTCTTCCTGCGCGTCGGCGGGAGCCAGCGGATCGCGCGGCAACAGCATCTTCGACTTGATGTGAATCAGCACCGCCGCCATGTAGATAAACTCGGAGGCCACGTTTACGTCGAGTTCGCGTATGCGCTCGACGTAAGCGAGATACTGCGCGGTGATTTTGGCGATAGGAATGTCGTAGATGTTGATGTCCTGCTTGCGAATCAAGTCCAGCAGCAGGTCAAGCGGGCCTTCGTAGATTGCGCCGAGCGCGATCGCGAACGGGAAATCGCTGGCATCGTTTTGCGCGGATTTGGCGGCCGACGCAGGCGGAGCCGCGCCGCGTCCAGAAGCCGCAACCGGCGCCTGTTCTGATATGGGTTGAGACAAATCGGTCACTTCGTGGAATCCTTCACCGCCGCACAGTTCGTGCTATCGGGCGCACTATAGTCCAGCCCCATCGCCTTCCGGACTTCGTCCATCGTGCCGTCTGCGACCTCACGCGCCCGGGCCGAGCCCGCTTCCAGAATATCCCAGGCGAGGCGTGGATTGTCCTCGTATCTTTTCCGGCGCTCCTGCATGGGGTTGAGAATCTTGACCAGGGCATCGGCAGCCCAGCTCTTGCACTCGATGCAGCCGATTCCAGCCGACCGGCAGCCTTCGTACACGTTCGCCATCGTTTCTGGGCTGCTGAATATTTTGTGCAGATCACCGACGGGACACACATCCGGGTCGCCGCGATCGGTGCGCTTGATGCGCCTGGGATCGGTGACCATGGTCTTCAGTTTTTGCCGCACCACCGCCTCAGGATCGGTGAGCATGATCGCATTGCCGTATGATTTCGACATCTTGCGGCCGTCGGTGCCCGGCAGGCGGGGAGCGGGTGTGAGCAGGGACTGCGGTTCGGGGAAAACGGTTCGAGGAAAAATGTAGTCGGTATCCGGCGTTATTTCCGTTCCATTCGAAATCAGCAACTCCCTTTGCTGCGGCGTCAAGTCGGTCGTCTCGGTCACCACCGGCTGCGCGAACGCATAGAATGCATTGAACCGCCGCGCGATTTCGCGGGTCAACTCAATGTGCGCCACCTGGTCTTCCCCGACCGGGACGACGTCCGCCTTGTAGATCAGAATATCTGCCGACTGCAGAACCGGATAGCCAAGAAACCCATACGTGCCCAGGTCTTTCTCCTTGATATTTTCCCGCTGCTCTTTGTAGGTCGGGACGCGTTCCAGCCAGCCGAGAGGAGTAATCATCGAAAGCAGCAGATGTAACTCCGCGTGCGTCGGCACATGCGACTGGAGGAACATCACACATTTCGCGGGATCCAGTCCCGCAGCCAGCCAGTCGAGCAGCACGTCGACCACGTTTTCTTTCACATGGGATGTGTCGGCGTAGTCGGTGGTCAGCGCGTGCCAGTCGACGATAACGAAAAAGCAGTCATACTGCTCTTGCATGCGGACCCAGTTTTCGAGCGCACCAACGTAGTTTCCCAGGTGAAGTTTGCCGGTGGGGCGCATTCCGCTCAGCACGCGTTTCTTGATGGAAGGAGTTGTCATTCAGAATTTCACCAGCATCGAGAGGTAGAAGTGAACAAACGGGCGGATCAAGCTGCTGAGCAGTCCTCCGCCCAGATACACCAGTGCCAGTAGTGCGAAGAAGCCGATGCGGTCGAAAACCATTCGCGCCGAATCGGGCAGGAAATGCCGCAGCACGTGGCTGCCATCGAGTGGCGGAACGGGTATCAGGTTGAAGACCGCCAGAACGATGTTGATGAACATAAGTTCAAACAGCAGCATAGCTACTGGCGCCAATGCCGAATCGGAACCACCGCCGTCGCCTCCCGCCACCAATCCCATGACAAGAGTGCGTCCGGAGATCGATGAGAGCGAGATGGCGCCGAGCAGTAGAAGTGCCCCTGTGGCGACGATGAAGTTGCTGACCGGCCCCGCCACTGAGGTCAGAATGTCGTCCAGCATAGGATTGCGAAAATTCCGAGGATCGACCGGGGTCGGCTTGGCCCAGCCGAGTAATGGGATGTGGCTGAGGGCTGCGACCAGCGGCAGGATGATCGTGCCGAACAGATCGATGTGACGAATCGGGTTCAGCGAAACCCTTCCCAGCATGCGAGCCGTGGGATCGCCGCAGCGCGAAGCGGTCCAGGCATGGGCGGACTCGTGCACGCTGATGGCAAACAGAAACGCGATCATCTGATAAAGAATTTCAACGATTCTCGGCGTCATTGGGTGGACATTCGGCGAATCCTGATTCTAACAAAGCCGGGAAATTGCAGAGGTCAGATTACAGAAGTAAAACCAAGAGTTCGGGGGATTCGATGGGCTTCTATTGCCCGGCGCGCACGGGCGATACGATCAGTGGGCCACCGGTTCGTTGCTTGCCGTCGCCCTTGTCGTGCTGGTAGAGCAGCGAGAGCGCGCCTTCGCCCGACGTGGTCGCGCCGGCGAGTTCCGCGGCCAAACCCTGGTAGGAGCGGCCAAGGTCGTGATTCCCCTGCGCCGCCACCGGACTGCCCTTGTCAATTGCCGGCCCGATGACTTGGAAGTTGTTGGGCACCTTCCAGAGCACCTTGCAATTGGTGGCTTTTTCCACATCGTCGTCGGTGAAGCCGGGAATCTTCTTGTAACGGTTGAGCACGACCCGCAGGCGATCGCGGCCCGCTCCTTCCTGCAGGAACGCCTGAATCCGGCCAGCGCTCCACAGGGATACGACATCGGTCTGCGCCACCAGCAGCACCGCGTTCGAGAGATCGCAGATCATCTGCATCGTGCCATCCATCCGGCCTGAGCAATCGAGCACCACGAAGTGATACTGGTTTACCAGCAGGTCGAAAAGGCGAGCCAGTTCCGACGCGTTCGGGACCGCGTTGTGCGGTTGCTGCGCCCCGGCCAGCAGATGCAGGCCATTGCGAAAAGGCGTCATCAGGCCATCGAGCAGCGAACCGTCCATGCGGTGCAGGTTCTGCAAGGCATCGATCAGTGTGAATTGAGGCCGCAGATTCAGTTGCAGGGCAGCGTGGCCGATGGGGGCGAAATCCACCAGCACCGTGCGCCCGTGAGCCTCCTGCAGCGCGACCGCCGTGTTCACCGCGACGGTAGTGGCGCCGGCTCCGCCCTTGGCGTTTAGAAAAGTGAAGACCCGGGCCTTACTCGAACTGCGCTGCGCACGGCTCAACGTGGCCGTGAAACGCGTGAAAGCTTCGATCAACGCTTCGCGGCTGGCGCCATGATCCAGAAACTCGCGCGCCCCGGCTCGCATGGCGGAAACAATGTTCGTGGGCTGGTTCATTTCGCCCACCGCAAAAATCGTGACTTCGGGAATGCTGGCGTGGATCAGTTCGATGGTGCGGATGGCCCGCTGCGGATTCTGCGGATCAATGTTCACCATCACAATTTCCGTGCGCTGATCCTGCAATTGACGCAGAACGGAGTCGCTCGGCCCTGCCGGGAGCCCGACATGGCTCAATACCGTACGCGCCAGATTGGTGCTCTCCACGCGGCTATTGAGTACGATGGATTGCTCGCGGTCTTCGGTAAGGAGGGCGACGGCGATTCCGGGCATAGCTTGTTTCTCTGTGTTCATTGTCATGCTACGGACTTCCAGCGTCGCGGCCAAATGACCTTCGTAATCGAAGGCTTACCTCAGACGAAGCGGCAGGTCGCCAGCGGGTTCCTCAATCAGTGGGAAACAACCCTCTAGACTACCGGGTTAGCTCATTGTAAGGCAAAGGCCAGCGATTGAAAAGACACTAGACGTCTTGGTGGTGGGCGGTTTTGAACGATGGGTGTGGGCGGCAGGGCATCGCGATAAACACGAATCCAGCAGGCAAACAAGGCGCGTTGGGCGAGACCTGAGGGAGGGGGCGATACCACGTCTGGCAACCAAATCCTACAGAAAGCCCGCCCAGCGCGGTTTCTTGACATTACACCTCGAATGCTAATACGGAAAAATCAGAAGTACATGGGTCCCTCAAAGTGGGTTAGTCCCCCGGGCGGGGACGCCCGGCGCTCCACCGAGCTAATCTGATTGTCCGACCACGTCCGCTCGTGCGGTCAGGCTTGCGAGTTTCTCTTCTTTTCAACAACCGCCGAGGACAGCCAGAACCAGACCAGGCTGGCCCCCAGGATCGCGAAAAATGGCGTCAGTTTTAGAGTTATGGCAAAGACAGCAACCGCCACCGCGAATCCCCAATACCAGGATTCCGCCTTGAATCCTTCACTCCATCTGGCCGGGTGTCCGGCGGAAGGGATGCGCGGCCCGAGAGCGGGCCACAGGCGGGGCACGGCTTTTCGGTAGCGTTCATACTGTTCGCCCAGATGCGCTTGCAGTTCGTCTTCTTCTCGCAGGATCAGGCGGTAGCAGAACACCAGCATGGCCAGCACGGCTACGAAAAACCCGGTCCGGCTCATCATGGAACCCATGGCAATGGCCATCAACACATTGCCGAAGTACAGCGGATTGCGGACCCGCCTGTAAGGCCCATCGGCAACCAGCGAGTCCGTCTTCACTTCGGCTGCATACACAACCCTCGCGTGAAGATAGGACGAGCTCCAGGTGCGGATGAGAGCGGCCACAAACAGCAAAAGTGCGGCCAAAGCAAAAACGAGACGAGCGACCAGATCCGCATCCATTCGCAACTTGGGCCCAATCCAGTTGGCCAATGCGGCCGTCGAATTTTGAGGGTCCAGGAAGTAGAGCGGAAACGAGAACCCAAGGATCAGCCCGAAGACCAGCGCTCGGTTCGTGAATTCCCAATTCGTCGCTTTCATAGATCGAAGAAAGACAGATCGAAGAAAGATAGCTTGAAGAAAACTAGATCGAAGAAACACGGATCAAGAAATATCGATTAAGACTCGCTGCCAAGCCCGCGGAAAGGCCTCAGCGCCCTACCAGGTCGGAGGTCGCTCCGACGGCAACAGCCACCGAAACTCGCACGAATTGCGAGATTGGCTCGTCGGAGGGCAAGTACTCATAGGAATCGAGTTGCACGGCGATCCCGGTTCGCTGGCCCGCCGGGGAATGACCACCCGAGGTAGCCGAGGCGCGCAACACCCGCCCACGACAACGAACCGGCATGCTTTCCGCCAAAGTGATTTCCGAGGGCATGGTAAAAGTCAATTCCACCACCGCCCCTTCCGGGAGCGCCGTCTCGGCGTAAAAGAAGATTCCGCGGCCGCTCAGGTTCTGAGTAAATCCAGGCACGGTCCGTCCCTCGAAGTGAACCGCCAACGGCAGATGCACTTCGAAACGCTGCGCGCCTCGCCGTTCTACACAATGTTCCAGACGATTAGGATCTGTGCTCATCGTTCATCCTTACCCGTATCCGAATGCTCTCGAAGCTGTGAATAACTCTAGCGCGGATCGAATCCGCGGGGAAGTTCCAAATCGGTGACTGACCTGTGGAAATCTGGCTGAGTCGAGTCATTGAATCAATGAGTCAATGAATAAATACCTTAATGGGTCAATGATTCAATGTTCCAATGAATCCTGCCGGTTGCCGTCATCTGAAAGATGTGAAAAAGTTCTAAGAGCGTGACCCCGTCGTCAAATTCCGCCGCGGCTGAAGAATTGGCTGGCAAAGCGGCGCGCCTGCCGAAATGGGCCACCACCCTGCGCGCCTTGCGCCACCGCAACTTTCAGCTCTTCTTCGGCGGACAACTTATCTCTCTCATCGGCACCTGGATGCAGACCGTAGCCCAGGCCTGGCTCGTCTACCGCATGACGAAATCTGCCCTGCTGCTGGGAAGCGTCGGCTTTGCCAGTCAGATTCCCGTCTTCCTCGTTGCCCCTCTAGGAGGCATTACCGCCGACCGCGCCAATCGCCAGCGCCTGGTGATCGCCACTCAGATCGCCTCCATGACCCTCGCCGGGATTCTGGCCTGGCTCTGTTTGAGCGGTCGCGTCCATGTGTGGCACATCTTCGTGCTGGCGGGCCTGCTCGGAGTGGTCAACGCCTTCGATATTCCCGCCCGCCAGTCCTTTCTCGTCGACATGGTCGGCAAAGAGGACCTGATGAACGCCATCGCCCTGAATTCCTCGATGTTCAATGGCGCGCGCGTAATCGGTCCCGCCATTGCCGGAATTCTGGTGGCGAAAATTGGCGAGGGCTGGTGCTTTGCCGCCAATTCAATCAGTTACATCGCCGTGATCGTCGGTCTCTCGCTGATGCACGTGCACTGCGCCCCGCGAGCCAGCCAACATTCCCCCTTTGAAGACATCATCGAGGGCTTTCGCTGGGTCAACCACACGCGGATCATCCGCGCCCTGCTGTTGATGCTCGGCCTGATAAGCCTGGTCGGTATGCCCTACACCGTGCTCATGCCGATCTTCGCCGACACAATTCTCCACGGCGGCGCGCGCGGCCTCGGCATCCTGATGGGCGCCACCGGCGTAGGCGCACTGTTCGGAGCCCTGACCCTGGCCGCTAAGACCGGAGTCAAAGGGCTCGGGCGGTGGGTGGCGTACTCCTGTGGAAGCTTTGGCGTCAGCCTGTTTCTTTTTTCGTTCTCGCGTTCATTCTGGTTGTCAGTCGCGCTCCTGTTGCCCGCCGGTTATTCGATGATGTTGCAGATGGCCTGCTCGAACACGCTGATCCAGACCATGGTCCCTGACCAGCTGCGCGGCCGCGTCATGTCCGTTTATTCAATGATGTTCATGGGCATGGCGCCCTTCGGAGCGTTCTTTGGCGGAGCCTTGGCCCACCGCATCGGCGCGCCCATCACCGTCGCCACCGGAGGAGTCGCCTGCGTCCTCGGCGCCATCTGGTTCGCACGCGTCCTGCCCGAACTCCGCATCGAAGCCCGCCGCCTGATCGTCGCCCAAGGCCTGGCCGCAGGCGAACCCGCTCAGGAACTGAACGCCCAACCGGTGGAAGAGTGACATTCGTCATTTATCATTTATCACTTATTACTCAAATGCCAGTCGCCCCCCTCTGCTCGCAGGCTTGAATTCGTCTTTCCACCACGGAGCCACGGAGACACAGAGAAACCCAACTGCTTGGCAAAAACCTTTCCCTTCAGACTTTTACAGGGTCAAGGTTTTCTCCGTGACTCTGTGGCTCCGTGGTGAAAAAAGGCAAACTAGGACACCACCAAGAAAAAGAGGAGGCGGTGGAGTCCCCGGTTTTGCGTGAAGGCGGCAGGGCCTGGCGATAGGCTATCCACGGGATTTAAGCAAGCGGAATCGGATCGCGTTGGCGGTTCGGCTAGGGTCCTTCAAAACTGACCGCGTACTCGGCCTTTGCCCTGTGAAGCGCAGCATTTACCAGCCGCACTAAGTTTTCACCGTGCCTGATAATGTCGAGTTTCGATTTCTCGATATATGCCATCGCGCCCGCTTCTTTCAGTTTGTCAGCGTTACTCTGGGGGAGACTGCTAACCACGATCACTGGAATGCGGGTTGTCGCCGGGTCTTGCCGGAGAGCTTGCAGCACGTGTTCGCCCCCCAACTTGGGCAACAGCATGTCTAGAAGGATGAGGTCAGGATGACTCTCCCAAACCTGGCGTAGAGCCTCTTCTCCGTCGCCCGCCTCCACGACACTAAACCCGGCTTCGGACAGGATGAGCCTGCTTGTCATCCTCATGTATCTGCTGTCCTCGACCACAAGAAGCTTTGCCGTCATGGGTTACCTCCGAATCGTTGGCTTTCCTGCCGCTCGCGAGACTGGCCGCGCAGGCATTGCACGGCAACGGGTCTTAGTATGAATTGTCGCACCACATCGACTCAACTATTTCGTCGATCTGACCTTGAGGGATGGATGTCGACGGTATCGTTGGGTCAAAATAATCCGCGATTGCTTGCTCAGCCTCGTTGTCGGTCACGTATGTTTCAAATCTTTCCTTCGCGGTTGTTTTTATAAGTTGGACGGCATCTGCGTTTATTTTAGTCATAGTGGCAATTCTCTCTAGCTAGGAGTACGCTTTTCTCGAGACTCTAAGGCCAAAGATCAGCTGCAAGGGCTTCCTTTTGCTCATCTGGAGCTAATCATCCCATTCAGAGATATGTACCCGTCGGTTCCTCTGGCCTTGGTTTAATGGACTACACATACAACGTCGGGGTCGGTTCCAGTGCGGTAAAACGCTCCACTTCGTAACCCACCCGCAACGGCCGCAGCATTGTTCGCGTAAGCCGGCATTCCTGCGTAGGTAAGTCCTGCCCCGTTGTCTATCACGAGGATCATCTTCTGGGTCGTGCCGTTCGTATTGGTGATCGTAATTGATCCGTATGCCTGACCCAAAGGGCTGGAAAAGGAAGCAATGTCGGCAAGAGTATTAGTGCTACCGATAACGGTGAGAGAATTATCATTCTCACTTATAGAGCCCTGGTTAATGACTACCGGCTCGGTAAAGGTTTGGACTTCAGCGGCTGCGGCTTTCGCTACCGTTTTGCTTTCGCTTTGTTCGGTTGCCTGAGCAACTGCCAACGTCCCCAGTGCCAGTATTGCGATTACGCACATCAGTTTCGATTTCATTGTTTGTCTCCTTTTGATTTTGTTTCTCATACGTAAATACCAACTTTCCAATCCGCTCCACCTCCGGGGCCTACATGGTGCGCTTGGCTTAGACCACATCACCGAAGAGCAGATTACGAAGTGTCACTGCTACAACGAAGAGTGCAGGGAGCTCAAAGTACAGTACGAACGCGACGGTCAGCATAATGTCTCCTGGATACCACACAAGTTAATAAAGCACTTTGGCGGCCAAAGGAAAAAGAACCGAGGATCTCCTAGCAAGTTATTGATATTGCTTCAGTTAAGGATGTCTTTTCGAGGTTGGCAAACAGCGGTGTAGCGTTTTCTATTCCGGGTCCTGGACAGTTTTCCAAAACGTGGACACTCGAGCATTTTCGAATTGCCCATGATCCGGACGCGCCCCTTTTGCTTTGGCGCGTTGGGTATTGTTCAATTTTGACCAGACACAGATCTGAGAATTATCTAGCATTGATCTAACTACAAGGCCCACCGCGCCGTACTCCCGCCAACCTTGAGCCCTTGCGATTGAACGAGAGGCGCTGGCCCGACCGCAGACGCTTACAAAGGGAAATTCGATGCGTGGCTTATTTCTCTCATTCCCGCACCTGTCTCCGATTGTGTTGGTCGGATTGCTAGTGCTTTCCACACATTTTTTGTGGGCGCAGAGAACTTTGCCTCTAGAGAAGATCCCGATCCACCTTCTTGATACCCCCGCTCCGTTTGCGAGAGTTTCAGGCGTCCAAACGCCTCTGCAGCTTGCTGACAGAAGATTGCCCCTGACCTTCGATCGAAATCAGGGCCAGGCCGACTCGCGGATGAAATTCTTCCCTCATTATCCAGGCGACTATCGCCTGCCTGCCACTACCAATGCCGCGCTGTACCCAGCCACAAGGACGGCCGAACGGTGGGGCAAATTGTGGGGTAAAGAGAAGTACCTTATGGGCAGCGCTCCGAGCAAGTGGCGGACGTTTTCGTTTGCTCTCACGTACGGCAAGATACCTCGTGAGACGACCTGTTGCGTCGGAAACCTGGAGCACTACGGGCAACGCATCCCATGGGCTAGCTCCATCATCCTACGAATCGCTCAACAGGCTAAGGCTCACCCCCATGTCACACGTGTACTCACGGTACTCAAGCCCCAATTCTGATTGTTCGCTTGTCCGTTGGCGGTAGATCCCGATTTCACTCATCGATGGATCGTTATAACGGGTCGGCGCCCCGTCCAGGCTCCAGGCGGCATCGACAATGTCTTTTACGGGAGCCAGAATCAGGGCCGCTCCACCGCAACCTGAGCCGACGGAGGTTGCGTCGCCGCCTCCAGCACGCTCTTCGCCAGCGCGATTCTATCTTCATTCTTGCGCATGATGGTCGGAGTGCAATGCACCCGCATGCCGGTCTTGCGCAACTCTTCGGCAGCTGACGCGTCCTCGGAATCAACCACCAGCAGATCGAGGAAGTCGTGATAGCAGTCGGCAACGCCGGCAATCGAAACGGAGAAGCCTTGCGCCGCCATGAGCGCTCCCGCGGGCCCCGTCACAGCCGCTCCTCCCACAATCGGGCTCACGGCCGCAATGCGAGCGCGGCTTTCGCGCAGCGCTTCGCGAATTCCCGGCACGGCGAGAATCGGACCGATGCTGGATACCGGATTACTCGGCGCCAATAGCACAAGATCTGCCGAGCGGATCGCCACGATCACTTCCGGCGCTGGCTCCGCGTCCGTGGCGCCGGCGAACCGCACCGATTCCACCGGATCCTGGTACCAGCGCTGGACAAAATATTCTTCAAAGCTCAAGTCTCCCACCGGAGTCAAAACCCGCGTCTCCACCCGCGAATTGCTCATCGGCAGGATGCGCGCCTTGATTCCAAGCCGGGTCGCAATCTCCGACGTCGCGTCACTGAGCGTCTTGCCGTCGGCCAGCAGCTTGGAACGAAAAATGTGCGTGGCCAGGTCGCGATCGCCGGCGTGAAACCAGGTTGGTTGTCCCAGTTGTCCCATGGCGTTCAGACAGAAGAAAGTGTCGCCCTTCACGCCCCACCCGCGCTCCGAGCTCAGTTTGCCGGCCAGCATGTAAGTGATGGAATCGAGATCGGGCGAAACGTACAAGCCCCACCACATCAGGTCGTCGCCGGTATTCACGATGATCGTCAGTTCTTCCGGAGGAACGATCTGCCGCAGTCCGTCCACGAACTTGGCGCCGCCCGTGCCGCCGGTCAGAACCGTGATCATGCCGCCCTCCGAGCGTAGCCCGCAGCGTCGGCCGCGGCGCTCAAGCGCTGCGCCAGCAAATCGCCCGTTGCCGCCGCTTGTTCTGCGAACTCAGGATAAACCGGCAACCGCTGTCGCAACTCAAATCCTTTTGCTTCGGTCCGCTGTCGCAATTCGTCCAGATGCGGCCACGGCTTTTCCGGATTGATGAAGTCGGGCGTCAGCGGTGAAACTCCGCCCCAGTCATTGATGCCGGCATCGAGCAGATCGGCATAGTGCAAACCATAGTGCTGACCATAGTGCTCGAAAAGATTCGGCGGCGCTTGAATATTCATCCTCGGCATCAGGAGGCGCGCCACGGCCAGCGTGCGCAGCATGTCCCCGCGGTCCGGTTCGGGCCAGCGTGCCATCGGCGTTCCACTCTTGGCGCGAAAGTTTTGCACGATCACTTCCTGAATGTGCCCGTACTTCTCATGCAAGTCGCGAATCGCGACTAGCGCATCTACGCGCTCTTCCAGCGTTTCGCCAATTCCAATCAGAATTCCGGTAGTAAACGGGATCTTGCGCCGGCCCGCGTCTTCAATGACTCGCAAGCGCTTAGCCGGTTCTTTGTCGGGAGCATTGTCGTGAGCCCCGCCTTTCGCAAGCAGCCGCGCACTGGTCGTTTCCAGCATCAGCCCGATGCTCGGAGCTACGCGGGACAGCCGTTCCAGCCATTCCGCGCTCATCAGCCCGGGGTTCGGATGCGGCAGCAGGCTAGATTCGCGAAGCACCTTCTCGCACATTGCTTCCAGATAATGAAGCGTGGATCTGTATCCGAGGCGCCGCAGCGTATCGCGCATCTCAGGAAAAAGCAGTTCCGGCTTGTCTCCCAAGCTGAACAACGCCTCAGTGCATCCCATGCGTTCGCCCGCGCGCACTACTTCCATCACCTCGTCGGGCGACATGGTGTGCGCACCGGGTTCGCCGGGATCGCGCCGGAATGTGCAGTAGCCGCAGTAGTCGCGACAAAGATTCGTCAGGGGAAGAAACACCTTGCGGGAATAGGTGATGATTCCCGGCTTGAATCGCGCACGGGCAAGTTGCGCCGCTCGGAGCAGGGAAGGTAGCATGTCGTCGTCTACCCGCAGCAGCAGGCAAGCCGCTTCACGAGAGATCGGCTCCGCGGCGATGTTCGCCAACTCAGCCGCGGTGGCCGACAGCGCATCTGGGAAAAAGGTGGCCATACGTCTTTACTTTGGAACTCGTTTCATTCCGAACCCGCCGCGAATCAAGGTCAGAGGTTAGAGGTCAGATGGCAGAAGTAAAAACCAACGACCGCGTTTCACCTCTGCAATCTAACCTCTAACTTCTGACCTTACTTTCCCATCACCAGCTTCGCGATCGTTGCCAGTTGCATGTTCGACGTGCCTTCGTAAATCTTTCCGATCTTCGCATCGCGCCAATACTTTTCTACCGGATAATCTTTTGTAAAACCATATCCGCCGTAGATTTCGATGGCGAGCGAGGTCACGCGCTCGGCCACCTGCGACGTGAACAGCTTGGTCATGGCGGCTTCTTTGACAAAATTTGCGCCGGCGTCTTTCATGCGGGCGGAGTTATAAACCATCAGGCGCGCGGCTTCGATCTCGGTTGCCATCTGCGCAATCTGGAACTGGATCGCCTGAAATTCCGCAATCGGCCTCCCGAATTGCGTGCGCTCCTGCGCATATTTGGCGGCGCATTCCCAGGCGCCGCGCGCTACTCCCAGCATCTGCGCGCCAATTCCGATGCGGCCTTCGTTCAGCGTTTCGATCGCGATTTTGTATCCCTTGCCGACCTCGCCGAGCACGTTTTCCCTGGGCACGCGGCAATCTTCCAGAAGCAGTTCGCAAGTTGACGAAGCCCGAATTCCCAGCTTGTCTTCTTTTTTGCCGACGGTGAATCCGGGAAAACTTTTCTCGATCAGAAACGCCGTGATCCCCTTGTAGCCCTTCGACGCATCCACGGTGGCAAACAGTATGAACAAGCCAGCCTCTTTGCCATTCGTGATCCAGAGCTTGCGTCCGTTGAGAACGAAGTCACTGCCTTTGACCTGGGCCTTGGTTTGCAGCGCAAACGCGTCCGATCCCGATCCCGCTTCGCTCAACGCATAGGCGCCAAGCGTCTCCGCCGTCAACTTCGGCAGGTAACGCTTCTTCTGGTCTTCATTGGCCCAGCGCAGAATCGCATTCGCCACCAGCGTGTTCTGCACATCCACGATTACGCCGGCGGAAGCGTCGGCCCGCGAACATTCTTCGACGGCCAGGATCGCTTCAAAAAACTCGCCGCCCGGTCCGCCGTACTGCTCGGGAATCTCAATGCCCATCAGCCCGAGCTGAAAGAACTGGTCGATCAGGCTGTGGTCGAACACCGCCTTTTCATCCATCTCTTTGGCCAGCGGACGAATCTTGTCCTCAGCGAACTGGCGGACGTTGTCGCGGAACAGAATCTCGTCTTCGGTAAGAGTAGTGAGCGGCGTGGGAGTCGAAAGCTGCAAAGTTTCCGGCATGAAGACACCTCATTTGTAGAGACGCGGCTTGCCGCGTCCGGGAAGAATGGCGAACCGGAAATTGTAGCAGCAGACGACGGCGAGACGGCGACCGCTCGGTTGGTTTGGTGCGGTCGTCTTTATTGCAGATCAATCTTATTGCACCTACTGCAGATCAGTCCTTCAACGATCTGATCCAAGCATCGGCCTTCATGACCTGACTGAAGCGTGCCTGCTGAGTGACCAGAATTGCGCGGTGCAGTTCTTCAGCTGAAACCTCCCCGGCGGCGTTCTTGAACGCCAGCGTGCCGGTTGCGTCAGACAGAAACTCGACTCCAAACCCAAGATGCATGGCTTGCCGGGCAGTCGTGTCGCAGCACATCTGCGTCATGTATCCGGCGATGGCTACCGTGCTGATCTGGTGAGCACGAAGCCATGCTTCCAGTTCCGTGCCGGTGAAACTTCCGGGTAGCGACTTGTGGACCAGCACGTCGCGATGCCGGGCGGCAATTCCGGGATGCAGCTCCCACTCCCGGCTGCCCTTGCGAAACACTGCCGAATCGGCTTGCGGCGCCGCATGCTGAATTACGACCACCGGAACGCTGGTGGCTGAGGCCGCGTCCATCGCGCGCAGGATATTCTCAAGGCTCCCGGGCGGATCGGTGACCGGCAGCTTACCACTGAAGTACTCGTTCTGAACGTCAATCACCAACAGCGCGCGTTTCGGCATGTTAGTCGGGATTTCCTTTTCATAGTTTAGAGACGGCGTGGATTCTACTGTACTTCTCTCGCCAGTATTGCGTCCCGTGGCTATCGTCAGCGGCGGTTGATGAGCGCGGCTACGTAGCCGGCGCCGAATCCGTTATCGATGTTTACTACGCTGACGTTGGAGGCGCAGGAGTTCATCATTCCGAGGAGAGCGGCCAGGCCTTCGAAGGCTGCGCCGTAACCAACGCTGGTGGGAACGGCAATCACTGGGACTCCTACCAGGCCCCCGACTACGCTGGGCAGAGCGCCTTCCATGCCGGCGCAGACTACGATTACGCGGGCTTTGGCTAGGGCCTCGCGATGGGCCAGCAGGCGGTGAATGCCCGCGACTCCGACGTCGTAGATGTGCTGGACGTTGTTGCCCATCAATTCCGCGGTGACGACGGCTTCTTCGGCTACCGGGATGTCGCTGGTTCCGGCGGACACGACCACGATCACCCCCTTGCCGTGCGGCTTGCGATCGCGCTGGAGGACGATGGCGCGAGCGAGTGGACGATAGTCGGGTTGGGGCACAAGGTCGGCGAATGCGGCGGCCACGGCGGCGTACTGTTCTTCGGTGGCTCGCGTCGCCAGCACGTTGCCGCCGTGGGCGGCGAGGCGGCGGAAGATTTCGGCTACCTGGCGGGGCGTTTTGCCCTGAGAGAGGATCACCTCAGGCATGCCCTGGCGCAGGGCGCGATGATGATCGAGCTTGGCGAAACCCAGGTCCTCAAAAGGCAGGTGACGCAGGCGCTCGACGGCTTCGTCGGGGGATAGGCGCTTTTTTCGGACCTGCTCGAAGAGCTTGCGAAGGGCTTCGGAGTTCATAGACGCTGACGCCATTGTAGATGGCTCGGGGCTGTGCAGAGTCGAGCGGTGCGAGATCAACCACAGGGGCAAGGGGGAACACAAGGGGGAGAGCTGGCCGGCGGGACGCTGACGTTGCCATAAAACCAAGTCCTTTCAGTCACTTGCGTAGATTACTCCAGTGGTTCAACGACCTTCGGATAGATTGCCCCCGCCTTCGGCGCACCCTATAATCGGCATACTCTGGTTCTGGATTCTCTGGCAGGTTCGCGGGTAGGTAGGCCCTGAGGAGTAGGTGTGTCTTTTGGCCGATGTTTATTTGGGCCGAGATTTGGGCTGATCCGAACCCGTATGCTTAGACGCCTGCAAATCACGCTGATGGCTGGCTTGGCCGCGATCTCCTTTCTTTCCACGATGTTTTCAACGATGCCGGCGCAGGCTCAGTCAGCGTCGCCAGGCGCGCGGGCGGGAGCTATTACTCCGACTACCGACGAATCCGGCCGCAAGATTTACGTTAACGAGGATGACCCTTCGGCGGGTTCGCGGTCGCGGGCTTCGACGCCTGCGCGGGCGGATGCTCCGACGGCTTCGCCGTCTCGGCTGGTTTATTGGAGTTCGACCGAGCACCGCTTCAAGCCGGTTCCAACGAGCGGAGCGGTGATGCGTGCGGCGCGCTCGGCGGCTTCGGAAGTCAACAGCTACCTTGACGGCAAAGCGCAGGCTCGCCCGACGCTTAACCGCTCGTTTACTCAACAGGATATCGACGCCGCGATCGACGCGGCGGCCGCCCGGCACCATGTGGATCCGAGCCTGGTGCGGTCGGTGGTCAAGGTGGAATCGAATTTCAATCCCAATGCGGTGTCGCGCAAAGGCGCCATGGGGCTGATGCAGTTGATGCCTTCGACCGCCCGTTCGCTCAATGTTTCCAATCCTTTTGACCCGACGCAGAACGTGGATGCCGGGGTTCGGCATCTAAGGAAGCTGCTGGACAGCTACGGCGGCAACGTTCGCCTCACTCTGGCGGCCTATAACGCCGGAGCGGGAGCGGTGGCGCGGAGTGCGGGCGTTCCGCATTTCAGGGAAACGCAGGACTACGTTCGCCGCATCACCAACTTGTATAACGGAGGCACCGAGCCGGGCCCGCACATTTTCGGCCGGCCGGCGTACGAGCCGGTCCATATGGAGCGCGATGCTCGGGGCGTGCTGTACATCAGCAACACGGAATGAAGCGGCGTCGCATGGGAGCGGGGCAGTTTGGCGAAATTTTGAAGTGGCAGGGTGGTTTCCAGCAACTTTGCGACGTAGTTTGGGTTGTCATATCGAGCGAGGCGACGGACTTGTCGAGGCGACGGACCCATGTATTCCGGCGCCTCGAGCAGATGCATAATCCTTCGCTTCGCCCGGGATGACACGGCAGGATTTATAGCAGGATTTAGTGAAGACCCAGGCTTCTACGACCCTAACTCGTACGAACCTAATTCGAGGTGCCCGTGCTTTTCGGCTGGGTGCGGCGCTGTTGTTCTTGCTCCTGCCGCTGGTTTCCGCATCGGCGCGCGTCCGCCACAACGATGCCTGGGCCCGCCAGCAATTCGCCAAGGCGGAGCGCATGCGGGAGGCTCTCAACGGCCGTCCCGTGGGCGAGCGCACTCGCCACGAATACCAGCGTGTCATCGACTCCTACCGCCGCGTCTACTTCGGGTCTCCGGCGTCGTCGAAGGCGGACCCGAGCGTGGTGGCGACCGCCGAACTTATGGTCGAGATGGGGCGGCGCTTTGACGACAACAAGATTCTGCGCGGCGCCATCGAACAGTACCGCTTTCTGCGCAAGGAATATCCCGGCAGCAAATACCGCTTCGACTGCCCTGTTTACGATCGGCGAGATCTATAAGGACGATCTCCACCAACCCGAAGAGGCGCGCACGACTTCACGACTTTATGCATCGCTATCCGCGCAACCGGCTGGCCGAGGATGCCCGCGCCGCGGTGAAGGAAATCGATGCCGAGGCGGCGGAAAGGGAGCGCTCGGCCGAAAAGACGACTCGCAAGCGGCGGCCTAATATCGGTACCAGCGGCGGTGCCAGTGGCGCCAGTGCCAGCGCTGGCTCCGGTTCCGACGGGGCGGCCGAATCCGCGAATGACGCGGACGTCGAGAACAACCGCCGCAGCGCGTTGCCGCGCGTTACCGGGGTTCGCCACTGGTCCACGCCCGACTACACTCGCGTCGCGATTGACGTCGAGCGGGAAGTGAAGTTCGGCTCCCAGCGCATCTCGAATCCCGACCGCATTTTCTTCGATCTGCGCGATACCACACTGGCTTCGACCCTGGTCGGCAAGACCTTCGACGTCGACGATGGGTTCCTGAAGAAAATCCGGGTCGCCGAATTTGAGCCGGGGCGCACGCGGATTGTGCTGGAAGTGGACAACCTCGCGAGCTACGACGCTTTCCTGCTGCCGGACCCGTACCGGCTCATCATTGACATTCACGGCAAGGATATTCACGGCAACGACGTTCACGGCAAGCAGAAGCGGGTGATGGCGGCCAGGGCGGAGACAGACGCGGCGGTTTCCGCGGAATCGGACGACGACTCCAGTGAGGCGGCAGCGCCGGTTAGCGGCGGATTGAGATCCGATGGGCGGAAAGCTCAGCCGGGCTCTGACAAGAATGCGGCCGGCTCTCGGAAACCGGGACTGGTCGAAACCGACTTGCCGCCCGAAGATGTCAGCGCGAACGGCAATGGAGTCATTAAGACCACGGTTGCGGTCAAAGGATCGAACCGCAGGATCCCAAAGACGATTGTGGACGCGGACGTCGACCCGAAGGATGACGCGAACGTTGACCCGAACATTGACCCGAAGGCTGATAGGAACGGCAGGGCTCCGTCGACAGTTGCCTCGCTGGAGCATGAAAAACTTCGTCCCGAAGCAACGACGGGCCCGGGCGCTAACGTTGCCGACGCAGACGAGGCGAAGCCGGCAAAGTCCGACTCACATTCGCCTTATGCATCTGCGTCTTCTTCCGCGCGCCGGAAAAAGTCACCTTACTCCGCAACCGCGGCAGCTTCCGATACCGCTGATCTTCATTCGGGTGATTCTCATTCGGGTGATTCACGTTCGGCTGATTCTCGTTCGCCTGATTCTCGCTCGGACACCCGTCTTAATTCGCACGAAGCGCGTCCCACAGCCGCCGGCAACCGGTCTTTGACTCGCGCCCTTGGGCTGAAAGTTGGCAAAATCGTCATCGATCCCGGTCACGGGGGCCATGACACCGGCACCATTGGTCCGAACGGCCTGCTGGAGAAGGACGTGGTGCTCGACGTGGCCAAGCGCCTCGGCCGTTTGCTCGAATCCCGGCTCGGCGCTGAAGTGATTTACACGCGCCGGGACGACACCTTCATTCCCCTCGAAACCCGCACCGCGATTGCGAACCGGGAGCGGGCGGATTTGTTCATCTCGATCCACGCCAACTCGAGCCGCGATTCGGATGCGCGCGGCGTCGAAACCTACTACCTGAATTTCACCTCATCGCCGGAAGCGCTGGAAGTTGCCGCGCGCGAAAACGCGGTCTCGGAGAAATCGATTTACGAACTGCAGGATCTGGTGAAGAAGATTGCGCTGAAAGAAAAGATCGAAGAATCGCGCGAGTTTGCCGGCGATGTGCAGGAATCGCTCTACGGAGGGCTTGCCCTGAACAATACCCACCTCCGCAACCGCGGGATCAAGAAGGCGCCCTTCATCGTGCTGATCGGCGCGAATATGCCTTCGATCCTGGCCGAGATTTCGTTCGTCTCGAATCCGACCGACGAGCGCAAGCTCGAAACCTCGGAGCACCGCCAGCGCATCGCCGAGTCGCTCTATCGCGGCGTCGCGAAGTACGCCAATGGCTTAAGCGGCGTGAAGGTGGCGAGCAAGTTCGACAAACGCGTAGAGCAATGACAACCCTCAGTTGGGGGAATCGCCTGGTTGCGCCGATTATCGGCTTGTTTATCGACGTCATTTCCACCGGACCGGATGATCACAGGATCGTGGCCTTGCCCACGATGTCAGGTCGAAGTGCCTAACCGGAATTTCCGTTCTGGCTCCAACCGCTTCAGATTCCAGAGTCTGGTTCGAATTCTATTCGGTTACGTCCACTGTGCTTGGCTGCGTACAGAGCGGTATCGGCACGAGCCACGAGGGCGTTCAAGTCGGGAGGCTTGGTCCCGCGAAATCCCGCAACTCCGAAGCTGGCGGTCACTGTAATGGTGCTGTTCCCCAAAGTGAACTTTTTGCTTTCAAACTGTTTGCGTATCCTTTCGACAGCAGTCTTCGTACCCTCCTTGTCGGTATGGCTGAGTATTACGAGAAATTCCTCTCCTCCCATACGAGCACAGAAGTTGGACTGGCGGGTATTCGCCTTGAGAATCTCGGCGAAGCTCTTGAGCACCGTGTCACCTGCATCGTGGCCATAGGTATCGTTGACCTTCTTGAACAGATCCAAGTCAACCATTACCACCCAGATAGAAAAGTCATGCCTAGCCGCTGCACTCAGTTGGCGGGGTGCCCAAACATCAAGTGCACGACGGTTGGGTAAACCTGTCAGGGTATCCGTTAGCGCCATCTCTTCCAATAAACGATTCTTTGCTTGGATTTCGCGATGAAGGTCGGCGATCCTGCAGCCCACCTCGACACGTGCCACGAGTTCATCGGCATGAAAGGGCTTCGTTATGTAGTCATGGGCTCCGGCAGCAAGTCCTTCTACTACTTTTTCTTTATCGGTGTTGCTTGAGAGCAGGATGAGATGAGAGTAGAAGCCTGGGAATTCGCGACGTATACGGCGGCATAGTTCCAAACCTCCCATGTCCGGCATGTCCCAATCCGTAATAACCACAGCAGGCTGGTGTTCTGCGAACAGACCAATGGCCTCGCGGCCACCCTTCGCAAACACTACGCTGTACCGTTCCCCCGAGAGGGAATGCTCGACCAGTTTGCGCGAGACGGCCGAATCATCAACCGCTAGAATCTTTAATGGCTGGGAAGAATCGTCCATGGTGTCCCCGACCTGTGCGTGTATTGTGCACAAGCCGTGATATGCGAACACAGATGAGCGCACCCTGTCAATGACAATGGTCACCTTTTGAAGCGCGCTTCGCCCAAGGATTCGCGGAATTTATCAATCATCAGCTTGGGTAGTTGTTTTTCCAGCTTCTGCGCCACCCACGACTGGAGTTGAGAAGCACAATCAAAAGGCAAGAAGTGAAAGGACAAACCAACCTCACCCTTCTCGTTGTTCCAGCACACCTTGGATTCGGCTGTGATCCGCAGGAGCGGGTCTGGCAGGGTGAATTGGACGGTGGCCTCCGACCCCGGTGCCAGCGGAGTTAAAGTGCTAAGCGCCATGCCACACTCGCTGATGTTGACAGTTTGACCAAAGACCGCGGCTGCCATCTTTCGGTTGAGGACTACCGGGACAACGACGGGATAGCGGAAATAGCGTCGGCGCTCGCGCATAATGGATCCGTAGGCGACCTTGAGGGTGTGGCCGATGGACTCGGAGGTGAGGGGCCTTTGAAGCACAAAGCTGGAGCCAGCTTTCAGAGCATGGGCATTCTCCTGGCTGCTGCTGGTGAGTGTGAAAATGACAGCGGTTCGGTTTGAGGCGGAGGCCCGCACGTGTTCGAGGCAGACGAGGCCCTGGTCGCCAAGCTCCAAGTCTATGACCACGCCTTCAAACTTGTGGCGGCTCAGCCGGTCGGCAGCCGCGGATATACTGGCGCAGACCTCGACGGAGACCGCAAGTTGCTGCAATCGCATCGGTCACTTGACGGCTTGCAATTTCGTCTCTGGAGACGAGCAGTACCGTGCCGAGCAGATTCGGCGGGGTGGTGTTCATCGTTTGTTCCTACCAGATTATATGCAAGAACGGATGGTCGCAATGCAGCCAACGTCATAGTGTTCCGGATTCTTTGCCTTTCGGTGCGGTGAGGAGACAAGTACATGGATCCCGCACTCTAGTGGCCTGTCGCATTGAGTGCGTTACTGCGGACGCCGCGCGTGTGGTATCGGAGTATTTCCACTGGATGGGCCGAGCATTGGCGGAGTAGGAAGTTGATGTAGCGTCGGAGTCTGCGGTCAAATCGGAAAGGGCCGTTGGCGTAATATCGATAAACACGAAGGGCAGTGAAGGGCGGTCTCGCAAGTCAGCTTCTTGTCAGTTCGAAGACTGGTTTTTTCTTCGGACGTGCAGCAACTTCTCGACCTGCGCAACGACACTCCCGGATTCGTCCTTGACCTCGACCGTGAACACCCGCTCGATCTTTTCCCCTTCGCGACCGACCGCGGCGCGGGGGGTTCTACGCTCCTCGCGGCAGCCGGCTCTCTTAGTGCTGTTTGGCTGAGGAACTGGCGGCCAGTTCGCGGAAGAGGCCGAGCAGGGCGGATGCGGCTTTCTGATCGGAGAGGTTTTCTAACGCTACGGTGGCGGTGAAGTGCGGGGAGGTAGAGTTGAAGCGGACCCCCTCAAAATCCTTGTCGCGCCAAGAGGCCAGCGCATTCACGACCGGGTTGAGTTCGACGGGCCAGTCTTCCTTGGTGGTGAGAATGACGGGGCCGGGGCGGCTGATGGTCCAGTTGCGACTGCTGGTCGATTTTTGCGCGCCCGATTTTTGCGCGCCCGAGCGGCCCGACCAGCGATGACGGATGACCTCGAGATGGAAGCCCGGGGGAAATCCCATGTCGGCTTCGAACGTGAGCGTTTCCTGCTCCTGGCGATAACGGCTCAGGACCCACTGCACCGGGATCGGACGCGGCAAGAGGCTAATGGTGAGGTGGGCATCCTCAAACCAGCGCGAGGAAAGATGAAGAGTTGCTTTCAACCGGGAACTGTTGGACTGCCATCGCAGATCGGCGATGCGGCCCTTTCCAAGGCACGCCGCCTGCACCCACTGCAGCACGTTGCCTGCTCGCTTCCGGTTGTAACGGACAAACCACGCATACCAGATGAAAGAGAGCGCGAACGCTGCGACCACGTCAATGAAGATGAAACGCCCCACGTTGCCTCGTGCAAGAAATCGTACTTCCTACAGATGCAACCGCGCAAGGGGGCGAGGAAAAAAAAGAGCGTTCGGTCGTCCGGTGGAGACTTTGTGACGGGAGCCTGAGCCGCCGCCACCAATCCGCAAAAACCTCACCGGTCAATTCACCGTCAACTTGATCTCCTGCCGGAACAAAACGCGACTTGATCCATCGTTCGCGAAGCGCACATAGTACAGGTAAGGGTGATCGCCAATAGTGGAAAAATTCCGATCTGGGGCTGCCGGATCGATCAACGAAAAGTAAGCGTAGGACCAACTCCCTGCGGGCTCCCGAGCGACGAACTGCTCGAGGGTGGCCACCAATGTCGGCTTGGTCCAGTTGACCAGATCGGTCGAGGTGGAAAGGTAGAAACCTTTCGCTCCATATTCATTGGTCCAGGGATTCCATAGAACTGCGACGACTAAATTCGACGGTTGAAAAATGTTGATCCCGGTCACTACGTCCATGTACGGAACCGGCGTGTAGACGTGCTCTTGGGGACGCTCCACCGGGCCCGGGTAGGGATCGACGAAGGACACGGAAAAATCTGTGCCGCTCCATCCGCGCCAGGAGGATGGGTCGAAAACGTCCTGCGTGCGAATAGGGCCGCCGCCGCTCGGCGTCAGGCAACGGTGTGGTCCCTGTTGCCTCGTGCAGTTCGGAGGCCACTGCCAGGCTGTCACCATGGCGTAATACCATCCGCCCAGCTCAATAATGTTGCTGTCGACGCTATAGCCGGAGGGGCCGCCATTGATCACATACTTGTAGGGAACTCCGGCGAGGAAATTGGCGGGCGCCTTGAACGCACCGAAGTGGTAGCCGCCATCGTTGGATTGGTGATAGGTATCGGAGTCATACTCGCACCCGTTGTAGCCGTTCTTGAAGGTGCACTCGCCCTTGTGCGCCCAGCCGTGATATTCCGTGTGCGTCAGGCCGGCAATGGTTTCGCCGTCGAGGGTGTAGAAGGAATCGATCCAGGTTTGATCGTTGAAGTCCGCGGGATTGGCATCGCCCGCAGAATAGTGCCCGACCTCACAACTGTGCTGGACGCTGTCCAGGGTCGGGCCCAGGTTTTGAAACAGCTCGGAACTCGCAGCCACCAGGTGGACCGTTCCCGTGTTGTCGCGGAAGGCCCGGGCCATCGCGTCTGGAATGTGCTCCGGGGTTTCGAAGACGGCTGTGCGGGAATCGTCGAGTACACCTTTGACCTCGGGAGCCTTTGAGGGGCCATTCTGCTCGGGGCCGCTCGGGGCCGCTCTGGGCCGCTGACATCACAACCAGGACCAAACTACACAGAATGGGAGGTATGCATATCCTCATATGATTCATCCCTAACTGTTTGAGTTAACCCGGGCCTCGGCGGATCCACTCGAATCCTGATTATTTTTTTCTCCGAACCCTTAGAGCGCCGAACGGATCTCTTCATTGCTCAGAAGCGCGGCAATCTTGTCCTTCATGTACCTCAAGGAGATTTCGTGGTGTTCCTGGTCGTAGGAGTCGATGCGGTCCGATGCCAGGATTACAGGCCAATCTCGCTGGTATGCGTCGATAGCGGTTGCGCGAATGCGTGGGTATTGATCCCTGCCAGGAGGATCGCGTCGGGGCCGAGGCGGGCAAGCGCTTGGTCAAGGTTGGTTCCGTAGAACGCGCTGTACCGTTTCTTGACCATGACAACATCGGTTGGAGCAACCGCCAACTCCGAGAGAATTTCGCAGCCGGGTGTTCCCCGGACGGTGATGCGGATTCCCTTAGCTCTCATCTCGGGGAACGCGTCCTGCAGATCGGGTTCAAACTCCTGTCGCACCCAGATCACCGGATGGGAAAAGTTCCGCATGATGGCTACGAGGGCGTTGATGGAATTCACTAGTCTTTTCCTTTCGACCCGGCTCCCAGCTTTCCAGGAAGTCACGCAACATGTCGATCGCGATCAGGACCGGCCTTCTCATGCGCAAGAAATTACCAGAATTCACGGCCTGGCACACGAACACGATGCAAAGGAGGGTTGGTGTATACGGTTGCGCTAACCCGCTACAATAACGGCGTGCCGTTCCGAATCCGCCAATTCGAGAAAACCGATTTGGACACGTTGTGGCGCATTGACCAGGCTTGCTTCGATCCGCAACTGGCGTACTCGCGAACGGAACTAGCCTTGTATATGCGCCGGCCGGGGTCGTTTACCCTGGTGGCCGAGGGCGAAGACGGCGGGGTTCCGGGCAACGGGCAGGGGCCGGCATTGATTCTAGGGTTCATCGTCGCGGAGATTCGCCGCAAGAGCGGGCACATCATTACTATCGATGTGGTCGCGGAGGCGCGGCGGGCGGGGGTGGGCTCGGCTTTGCTGCGGGCGGCGGAAGAACAGCTGCTGCAGGCGGGTGCGGCGGCGGTTGCTCTGGAGACGCCGGTGAATAATGCCGCCGCGATTCGCTTCTACAAGCAGAAAGGATATTTCGTCCAGAAGACGGTCGGCGGGTACTATTCGAACCAGATGGATGCGCTGGTTATGACGAAAGAGCTGGCGCGTTTGCGACGGATTTCCCCGTAGAGACGCGGCTTGCCCCGTCTCCTGCCGCAGAGTGAGACGTGGCAAGCACCGTCTCAAGGCAAAGAAGGAAATGGCTTGATGAAGATTGCTATCCAGGGAGAGCTTGGCTCTTTCAGCCATGAAGCGGCCGAAGCGATGTTGCCGCGGGCGCAGGTGGTGCCGTGCGCGCGTTCGCTCGAGGTCTTCGACCAGGTCAAGCGTGGATCAGTGGACGGGGCGGTGATTCCGATCGAGAACTCGCTGGCGGGGTCGGTCGCCGAACACCTGGATCTGTTGCTGGGGCGCGAGGTTCACATTGTGCGCGAGTTCCGGTTGCGCATCGTGCACAACTTGATCGCGCTGCCGGGCACCAAGTTCGGAGACGTCGGGCGCGTGTTCTCGCATCCGGTGGCGCTCGATCAATGCCGCGACCTGTTTGCCAAGAATCCGCGGCTGGAGCCGGTGCCGTTCTACGACACGGCGGGAAGCCTGAAGCATGTGGTGACGGAGAGCTTGCGCGACGCCGCGGGCATTGCCAGCCGGCGGGCCGCCGAAGTGTACGGGGGAAAAATTCTGAAGGCCGGAATTGAGGATGACAAGAAGAACTTTACGCGCTTCTTTCTGATCGAACGAGGACAGCTCGAACCAGGAAAGATCGAACCAGAAAAGATCAGGTGGGGAAAGCCGCCGGCGGCGCGCAATGTGGATAAGGCGAAGGCGGATAAGACTTCTTTGGCGTTCAGCGTGAAGAATATTCCGGGGGCGCTGTTCAAGGCGCTCAGCGTGTTCGCGCTGCGCGACATCAGTTTGAGCAAGATCGAGTCGCGGCCCCTGCGAGGGCGTCCGTGGGAATACGTGTTTTTTGTGGATTTGCTGCGCGGCGACGATGAAGATTCGCGCAATGCTTTGCGGCATCTGGGCGAGATCTCAGACCTGGTGAAGGTGCTGGGGATTTATCCGGAGGCGTGAAGCATTGTAACGCTCACCTTGCCCTTTTAGGCTGCAGTAGCTCTCCCCGGCACAACCTCGGCAAATCGGCTGGCCGTCTTTTACCACTTCACGGTTCCAATCTGGGATTCACGGCCGCTTTCAACCATGTCGCGCATACAACGGCAGCTCCATGCGGGCTCTCGACTGAGCCCGCCGCGGAGCGATCAGAAGGTGAAACGTCCACCGACCGTCGGAGCACAGTTGTTGTCGGAGTTATAGGGGACGCCGGGGCCATGAGGAATGGCGATGGCCAGACCGCCGCTCACCCAGGAATACGCAATTCCGGCATAACCGTCGAAACGCTTGGTGAAGTGATGATCCAAATAGAACGACCCCTCGTTGAGGGTGCCCGCGCAGGAGGCGCGGAAACCGGCTGAGGGCGAGCAGGCCGGCGGAAGACGGAAGTCGTTCTGCCGTTGTTGATACCAGGCGAAAGTAAAGTCGGTTTTGCTGCGGTAGGTGTACTTCGCGCCCGTCCACCAGATATTCACCAACTTTTCAGAATCAAGATTGTTGTCTTCGACTCCGCTCATGATATAACCGCCCTGGTCCTCGGCGCCAACGCCCAACGGGTTCTTCGGGTTATTCTGCCAGATGTATTCGTAGCCGGCAAAAAACTTGAATGGGTCCCACACATACTTGGCAGCGAACATAACTGCGTTGTTGTCGGTCACGATGCCAAAGACGGTGTTGTCCGTCGAGATCAGATTGGGGCCGAGGCCGTCGCCGCCGTTGATAGGGGTTGTATCGATGCTGTCAGTGAGCGACTGTGTATACCCCAGATGCGGCGTCGCTGGACTCTGCGGCCCCAGCAAGGGGTTCAATACGCTGATTGCCTGGTTGTAATGCTGGAAGACGGCGTCGGCGGAGACCTTACCCTTGTCTGGGCCGATGGATCCGCCGAGGTCGAATCCCCAGGCGTTGTTGTGCGCGGATTGCGGAGTGCAGGAGGTCGCGGTCCATGTGTTCCCCGCGGCTGCCGCGGGGTCGTAGCAACCGGCAGAACCATCGGCGAATTTATACATCGCGCCGAAATGGACCGGTCCATAGGCGATGCGATACTTAACGGCGTCGTCCCAACGGGAGTCCTCAGTGTCGCCGCCGCCAGCCATCGTGCCGTTATACCCGATGTAGGAAAAGGCATAGGCGCCGCCGGCCGGATCGTACTGAAGCATCGCATCGGTGCCGAGAGAGCGCTGGCGGCCGAAGGTCAGCGTTCCGAAATGCGCGGACGATATACCGCCATAGTATTCGTCATTGAAGGGTTGGCCCGCGCGCGCGCCGTCGATGGCTATCGAATAGCTCCTCCTGGGAAGGCCGTTGTTGATGATGTCGGTCTTTGACGCATTGGCGAGCAGGCCGGACTGCGGATTGATGCCAGTGGAAGCGTTAAACACAACCGACCAGCCAGGCAGAAATCCTACCTTGCCCCTGACGCCGAAACCCGTCTGCGACAGGTTATTCGGTGCGACGACGAAACGATGTTGATAGCCGTTTCGGTTCACCAGAGATTCGCCCTCATAGTTATAGCCGTTTTCCGGTAAGCCGTGGCTGACCCAGCCGACGCCGACGTCATACGCACCGTAGAGCGTGATGCCGTGCCAAGTCAGCGTGCAATCAGTGGTGGCGAACTCGTGGCCGCTCGCGCAGGCGTCGGGGGTCGACCGCTGCATCTTAATGTCGACCGTGGCGTCCTGGCCAACCGCCAAGCTGATTCCCGTGCGCGTTTCATCGGCGAACCCTTGTTTTGCCGCTCGGATCTCGAAGCGCCCCGGAGGCATGCCGGACGCCTGATAGTGCCCTGCGCCGTCGGTTGCGATCGTGCGCGTTGCACCTCGGTCGGCGTTCTTGATTGTCACGGCGACACCGGGAAGGGTTGCGCCGCTTTGGTCGGTCACCACGCCGGAAAGGCTCGCTCCCGTTTTGGCCTGCGCAAAGGACAACGTCGACGAAAGACAGAGAACGACCACCGCGAAAAACAGAGCAACACTACGCATTAAACCCTCCCCCAATCAGTCTTGAATCAAAGAACTTTGAAATGTATATGACATACGGTTATGATGTCAAATATTATGCGTATATATGCATTCAAAAGAGAGGGCTGGTGATAGCGCCGGGGATCTCAGCGGGTTGACCGTGCCTTGCAATGACTGTACGATTTCGTTCCGATGCGGCAGAAGGGCAAATCCGGACGGAATGCTGAAGAACTCCTGCAACTTCGGGACGCCGCTTTGCAGCTAGGCATCAGCTTCCCCACCATCAAGCAGTGGATTTACAAGAAGAAAATTCGCAGCATCCAGACGGTCGGAGGACACCACCGGATTCCACGAAGCGAGGTTGACAAGCTGCTGTTTCGAACGCGTGGCAGAACGGAGAAAGAACGGGAGCAGGTCGTCCGCCGGGTCAGTGGACGCAATCAATTGGTGGGACGCATCGATTCGGTTCGCATCAGCGGTCTGATGGCCGAGGTAAAGATTTCGATCGGCGGCCAGCAGATCACGTCGATTATTACTGCAAGTTCGGCTCGCGAAATGCAACTGAAGGCGGGGCAGACTGCAGCCGCCCTCATCAAAGCTACCGAGGTTATGATTCTTCGGGTGTGATATGAAAAATCGCCTATTCTTTCCCGGCGCGCTCTTTGCTCTTGCTCTGACGTTGCAGACCACCCTCGCGTTGTGTCAGAAACTGACCGTTCAAGCCGAAAGCGGAAAGCAAACTGTCTTGGCCCGGGCTGACATCGAGGCTTTGCCGCACGTGAAGGTCACGACGGCTGCCTCTGGTGTGTCTGCTACGTTTGAGGGCGTCGCGCTTAGGGCTGTATTGGAAAAGGCGGGAGTTGGGTTCGACGAGACGATGAAGGGAAAACGGATGGCTTCATGTTTGCTGGTGGAGGCGGCCGATGACTATCGGGTTGTGATTGCACTGCCCGAGATCGACCCACGGTTCAACGATAAGCAAGTCATCCTCGCCTTCTTGAAAGACGGCAAGCCGCTCGATGACAAGAAGGGGTCATACCGCATCGTGATACCCGATGAAAAAAGAATGGCGCGCTGGGTGAGGCAGGTGACCACGCTGAAGATTGTGGACGTGCAGTGAGGCGGTCGGTCCCTCTGAATTCCTGAAGGCGCCGACAAGGCTGAGGAAGCACCGCAAAGCTGTTCGTGGCGGTGCTGTACCCATGGCTCTTTTATCACAACCTGCTGTGAGCAGGTGCACTGCGCAAAGCGAATCCTCGGTTTAGGGTATAGGTGGGCCGGCTTGGCCCGGACCTACAAACAGGAGGACTCTTATGCGTCAGATTTTTGCAGGGATTCTTGTCCTGATATGCGTTTGCTTGTTCGGCTCGGTGCTGGTTGCCGAGAATCAGATGGGAATTGCCGACAAGTATCAGGTGAGCTTTTCAGAGAAGGTGTGGGTGGCGAACACGCTGTTGCCGAAGGGGAACTACGAGATTCGTCACATAATGGAGGGCTCGGACCACATCATGGTGTTCCGGCAGTTAGGGCCGAAGAGGCCGATTGAGGTACGCGCCAAGTGCACACTGGTTCCGCTGGACGCGAAGGCCACTAGGAATGAGACGGCTTTCACCTTGAATGCGGCGGACGAGCATATTTTGCATGAGATGGTGTTCAAAGGCGATCGCGCAAAGCACGTGTTTTAGTTGGAGGCGGGAAACCCGAGGAAATTGCTTATCTGACAGGGGCGTGCGGACCCGCGGCGCAGGCGGGGAGGCGTGTCTCCAAGTTTGATTGGAATCGACCGAATCCGTCTTGCAAAATGCTAGAAAAGGTATAGAATTCAACAACCTAACACTAAGGCTTGCATCTTTTTGGCACTTTAGTTCATCCAAAGTTGAGTGAAAGACACTCAAGTGAAAACCATGGGCGATCCTATCTCTTATTCTGCTTCCGAGCACACTGCTTACGAAACCACCGAGCGGTCGCTGCCGATATTGCCGGTGCGCGACACGGTCCTGTTCCCCCACGCGGTGCTGCCGCTGACGGTTGGGCGAGAAAGTTCTGTACAGCTGATCAACTCGCTGGGCGACGACAAGACTATCGTAGTGGTGGCCCAGCGCGAGGCGCGGGTGGATACGCCACAGCCCACCGATCTGTACGCCATCGGAACGCTGGCGGTGGTGCACAAAGTGGTCAAGATGCCCAACCAGAGTCTGTTCGTTTTTGCGGAAGGCCTGGAGCGGGTGCGGCTGGCGGATTTCGCGCAGCTATCGCCGTTCATGCGGGCGCGGGTGACCACGGTTCCGGAGACGATTCCGCCCAAAGATTCCGAGATTGAAGCGCTGCAGCGGAACGTGCTGACCTTGTTCCAGCAGATCGTGGCCGGTTCGCCGACGCTCTCGGACGAGCTCTCCACGGTGGCGATGAACATTGAAGAGCCGGGACGGCTGGTGGACTTTATCGCCTCGTCGCTGCCCTCGCTTTCGACGGCCGACAAGCAGGAGACGCTGGAGACGAGCGACGTCCGGGCGCGGCTAGGAAAAATCAATCAGCACCTCGCCAAAGAACTGGAAGTGCAGCAACTGCGAAACAAGATCCAGTCAGAAGTGCAGGATCGGGTGCAGCAGACGCAGCGCGAGTACTACTTGCGCGAGCAGATGAAGGCGATCCAAAAAGAACTGGGCGAGCAGGACGAGGGCCAGCGCGACACCGACGAACTGAAGCAAAAGATTGAATCCGCGGGCATGCCCGACGATGTGAAGAAAGAAGCGCTGAAGGAATTGGGGCGACTGGCACGCATGTCGCCGATGGCGGCGGATTATTCGGTTACGCGGAACTACATCGAGTGGCTGGCGATCCTGCCCTGGGCGAAGACTTCGGGCGGAGAAATTGAAATTCCGAAGGCGAAAGAGATTCTCGACGCCGACCACTACGACCTGCAGAAGGTGAAAGACCGCATCCTGGACTACCTCTCGGTACGGCGGTTGAAGCCGAACATGAAAGGGCCGATTCTGTGTTTCGTCGGGCCTCCGGGCGTGGGCAAAACTTCGCTGGGCAAATCGATTGCGCGGGCGCTGGGGCGCAAGTTCGTGCGTCTGTCGCTCGGCGGAGTGCACGACGAGGCGGAAATTCGCGGCCACCGGCGCACCTACATAGGGGCGTTGCCGGGGCAGATCATTCAGGGCATACGGCGCGCGGAGACGAAAGATCCGGTGTTCATGCTCGACGAAATTGACAAGGTGGGGCGCGACTTCCGCGGCGATCCGGCGTCGGCGTTACTGGAAGCGCTCGATCCGGAGCAGAACGCGACTTTCCGCGACAACTACCTGGACGTGATGTTCGATCTCTCCAAGGTGTTGTTCATTACCACCGCGAACATGCTGGACCCGATTGCGGAGCCGCTGCGCGACCGCATGGAGATCATCGAACTGCAGGGCTACACCGAGGAGGAGAAAGTCCACATCGCGTTCCAATACCTGATTCCGCGGCAGATCGAAGAAAACGGAATCACGAAAGAGCAGATCGAATTTCCGGAAGAGGCAATCAGCCACGTGATCCGCCATTACACGCGCGAGGCGGGGGTGCGCAACCTGGAACGCAACATCGGCACCATCTGCCGCAAGCAGGCGCGACGGATTGCGGAAGGAAAGACCGAGAAGCTGGTGATTACCAAGGAGGTCGTGCAGGAGTTTCTGGGCGGCATCAAGATCCGCAGCGAGGGCGAAATTGCCGAGCGCACCAAACGCCCGGGCGTGGTGGTGGGATTGGCGTGGACGCCATCGGGCGGCGACGTGTTGTTCGTCGAAGCCAACCAGATGAAAGGCAAAGGCGGGCTGACCATCACCGGACAGATTCAGGACGTGATGCGCGAGTCGATGCAGGCCGGGCTTAGCTGGGTGCGCTCGAACGCGAAGGAGTTGGGCATTGACGAAGAATTTTTCGCCAACCATGACATCCACATTCACGTGCCGGCGGGAGCGATTCCGAAAGACGGTCCTTCGGCGGGCGTCACCATCGTGACCGCCCTGGTGTCGTTGCTGTCGGGCAAGCAGGTGCGTCCGCTGACGGCGATGACGGGCGAAATCACGCTGAGCGGGAATGTACTGCCGGTGGGCGGCATCAAGGAGAAAGTGCTGGCCGCCAAACGCGCCGGTGTGCATGACGTGATTCTGCCGGCGGACAACAAAACCAATGTCGAGGAAGACCTGACCCCCGAACAGTTGACAGGATTGACGACGCACTACGTGAAGACCATCGACGAAGTGCTGGAGTTTGCGCTGCCGTCGTCGCCTCGTGAGGAGCGGCTGGACGCCGAAGAACGCGAGAAGGTGCTGAGCAACTAGAAGCAGTTGCCAGTGGCCAGTATCCAGTATCCAGTTGCCAGCCTTAATATGGCTGGCAATTTTTTCTGTACACTGGTCGTCGTGGATTACTGAGATTGCCGCTGTGGAGACGGGGCTTTGCTCCGCTTCCCAGGGGCACAGTAGTTGTCGATATGGCGGAAGACGAAGCAGATTCCCGCGCACCATCCAACGCTACCGCGGCGAGGGCCTCCAAGCCGAAACTTGGCCTGCGCGCCTGGATGGAGCGCGTGCTGGTGGAGTGCGATCGGGCGGCTGCCGGCTTCGATGTCGACGCGGTGCACGATCTTCGAGTGGCGCTGCGGCGCTGCCGTTCTCTGGCCGATGGATTGATGTCGATCGATCCCGATTCTTCATGGAAGGATATGAAGAAGGCGGGGAAAAAACTCTTTCAGGCGCTGGGTGAGCTGCGCGACATGCAGGTGATGCAGGAATGGATCGAGAAGCTGAGCGATATCGCCGCGGGAG
This sequence comes from uncultured Acidobacteriaceae bacterium, assembly GCA_963779995.1. Lineage (GTDB taxonomy): Bacteria > Acidobacteriota > Terriglobia > Terriglobales > Acidobacteriaceae > Acidiflorens. Next base: position 585,786 of record CAVZZY010000018.1, read on the forward strand.
AAGCGGCAAGCCGCGTCTTTGCTGAAAATCAGGGCGATCATTTGTCGGGCGATCCCGTCGCTATCAAACTGCTGGCTCACGTGCACGCGCGCGAGGCCGCTTGCAAGCAGCACGCTTTCAAAGATCTCCATCAGTTTGACCGCAAGCAATGGCGGCAGTGGTCGCGAACTCTGCCGCAGCGTGCGGCGCGGGTGCGTCCGGGGAGCGTGGTGTATTTGCATCTGGCGCTCGAAAAGTGGACAGCCGCTTACGATCTGCACAAACATGCTCTGCGGACGCGGTCGCAAATGAGCTGGCACGCGCTGCGCATTGGCATCAAACGCTTCCGTTACACGGTGGAAAATTTTCTGCCGCGCCAGCACGCGTTATGGGGCGACGATCTGAAAGAACTGCAGGATCTTCTGGGAGAAGTGCACGATCTCGATGTGCTGTGGGCGACCGCCGTCGAGATTATGGCGTTCCCCGATATGGAAAGCCAGAGCCGCTGGCGCGAAAAGTTGAACGTGGAGCGCGCCAAGAGGCTGGAGCGCTATCGCGAGAAGATGGTGGGCCGGCAGTCGCTATGGCGCGTCTGGCGGGCGGAGTTGCCGTCGGGCCCGCAACTGCGCGCCGCGGCGATGAGCCGTCTTCGGGTGTGGGCGGGATATCTCGATCCCGATTTTTCGCATTCCCAGCGCGTGGCCCAGCTAGCGCTTCTTTTGTACGACGGGTTGAAGAATGCGGGGCTGCTGACGACAGGTGCGGGGGCACCCAATCTGGACCAGAATCCGGAATACGACTCGCGAGTGGTGTTGCAGGCGGCGGCGCTCATGCATGATGTCGGCAAAGCCAAGGGCGAGGCCAATCACCAGAAGGATTCGTACCGTATGATCCGCGGGCTGGCGCGGCCTCTCGGTTGGAGTGCGCGAGAACTGGAAATGGCGGCGGTGGTGGCGCGCTATCATCGTGGAGCGTTGCCGCGTCCGCGGGGAAAGATCATGCAAGTGCTGGAACTGCCGGATCGGCCGCTCGCCATGGAGTTGGCCGGCGTTTTGCGTCTGGCCAACGCGCTGGACACGCGCCACGTGCGCAGCGGGAGCGAAAACGACAGCGCTCCGCGGCTCGAGGTTGGTTTGCAGGACGGCTGCGTATTGGTGCGGGCGGCGGGATACTCGGCGCTGGACCGCTCGGCGGAAGGCGTCGCCGCGGCGCGACATTTACTGGAGACCGTGCTGCGCCGGCCGGTGATGGTGCGGGCGTTGCGAGTTCGGCGCAGCCCCTAAAGGGGCTATCGATAGCAGGCGGTTCTCGGCATCGCTAAAGCGATGCCCTGATACGAAGCCCCGTCCCCCCACGATCGATTGAAGCTAGTCTGACACTTCTCAGAACTGCGTTGCTCTTCCAAACTCTCTTTGTGACCCATGCGAATTTGACCCATGCCAAATTAGTTTCTATGGCGGTGCGGTGGTTGCGGCGCTATCGCTGTGGAGTGGTGCTTAGCGAGCAGGCCTGCGTCAGCGGCGAGATGCCGGATGCTATTGGCTGGAAGAAGGCGTGCCATTCGGTGCTGGTCGAAAGCAAAGTTTCGCGTGCGGATTTTCTGGCCGATCGCGACAAGCCCTTCCGCCAAAGGCCGGAGATGGGCGTCGGCTGTGAGCGGTATTACCTGGCGTCGCGGGGCCTGATACGCAGCGAGGAACTTCCCGCGGGCTGGGGGTTGCTGGAAGTGTGTGGGCGCGAGATCGAGAGGGTGAAGGCGTCGGCGAAAAACCTGCGCTCCGAGATTGGGTTCCAGAACGAGATGAATCTTCTGCTGTCGAGTTTGCGGCGGGTGGAAATCCGCATTGAACCGGAGAGCATCACCGATTTTCTCAAGTGGAAAAATCGCATGGCGGAGTACAACCGTGGCCGGCTGCCGGAGGGACTAGTGGCGCAGGAAGAAGAAGCCAACGGATTCCTGCTGGGGACCGCTGGCGACTGAGACGGGGCGAGCCCCGTCTCTATGGGAACTCTTTCGCTGCAAAAAAAGAAACCGGGCGGGTGCGCCCGGTTTCGGGAGCGCCGGTTGCGATGCGTTTACATCGCGCGGCGCGGCTGGTTCAGAGAATTGCGGGCGTGGTTCACGTCCGCTTATTCATCTCGCGCCAGCAAAGTGTTCAGAAGGAGCGAGGATACATCCGTAGGCGATGCAGCAACTATGGGGCCAGTGTCAGATTCTCTGCGACCGTTCGAACTGGTTTCGCATCTCAAACAAATAAAGCCAGTTCACTGCTGCTGGCGGGGTGGGCGTGGTCGTTCCAAGGTTACTTGCAGCGGCTGTTTGCAACGGGATGTTCAAAGTGTTGCACAGTTCAGCGTGGTATTGCAGAGTTCAGGGAGTGGGCGCAAGCGTCAATTTTTTTTTCAATCTTTCGGGGTTGGGAGCACAGAAATGTTACAATTCCGGCAAGAGCGCCGACGTACGGCAGAAGAGTCGAGTTCCAGCCACTAGTCCGAGTCTACTTTCTGGGAGATGTCTGATGCCGAATGGGAATCCGGTGGGACCTGAGAACAAGCGACCGACTCAGGAGAAGCAATCGAAAAAACCCTACACCAAGCCCGCATTCCGCTTCGAGCGGGTGTTTGAGACGCAGGCATTAAGTTGCGGAAAGGTCCATGGACTGGGGCAGTGTCACTCTATCCGCAAGACTTCCTAGCGCTTCGCCCCATAGATTCCCGGTACAATTTTGTCCCCTCGCTAATCTAGTCCCGACTGCGAGGCTTGTACGGCTGTCCCTCCCGTGAGCGTTGAATAATAGATCTGCGATGTTCCAATCGCACTCGGCGGTACAGTGTTATCGATGATAATGCCGCTCGTGCCCCCGGCTGCCGACAGGGCGGCGATTCCGTTGGGGCGTCGCGTTTCCCGAGAGGGTGATCGAAGTGGGGCTGTTTACGGTCGTGATCGTCGCGCCAGCCGGAATGTGAGCGCCAGTGACGGTTGCGCCTACATCATAAGCCGTAGTGAAGTACGCACCCGCACAGGTTACCGTCGGGGAGCCGCCGGTCAAATTGCAGCTAGCCGTTATACTTGATGTCGAGGTCGTGAGCTGTGCGGGGGAGCTAGCCGTGCTTGCGGCGTTTTGCGCCCACTTCAGCAGCACGAGTTTCGCAACGCCACCCTGCGCTTGCACGAAAGCCACTTGAGAGCCATCTAAGGAAAGTGTCACCGAAGTGCTGATTGTGCCGCCGTTCGTGTTGTACGCCCAGTACCCGGAGGGGGGTGGCGGTGCAACCGGAATACACATTGTTATAGGCAATGATGCTAGCCTGCGTGGCCGACCCCGCCAAACTGGTATTGAAGACCGCAAAGTCGGAGCAGTTAGAGGATCCCAGGTAGAACCCGGGATACTGGCCAGCGCCCACAGTCGCGCCCGAGCCCATGTTCAGCGACCAGTCCCGCTTCAGCCTGGGATTCTTGCTGACGGCTTTCGAGCCAGACTGCACCTCGGAGGTAACAGCACCGCCAAGCTCCGCCTCCGGCCGCGCCGCGTGCGAACGGCGCAAGAGTTGCTGCCAATAGCGAGGATCCTGCTGAATGCGCTCGAGCTGTTCCGGAGCGGCAGGGGTGGAGAAGACAAGGTGGTGGTGACTCCAGTCGGTGGGCAGATGGACGACTGCGTTGGAGTCCTGGGAAGTCTGACTCAATAGAGCCGAAGACAAGGTCAGCACGGCGAGAATTGAGAGACCCAACCACGGTAAGCTTCCGAGGCAGAAAACAACTCGTTGCGCAAAGCGGAAATTACGGTCCATAGGATCAACTTCCAAGGAACAGCATTGGATTGACGCATATTATACGCAAGAAGCTTCGCCATTTGATAGTGCCATTGATAGTGCCATCGGAACCCAATGTTGTTGATCGAGTGCCATGACCCCACCACGCGGCACGCTGGCGGTTCGCGCCAGGGTCGGGACACTCCGGCGACATTCTATGCACTATCGTTAAGCAATATCGTTCGCCGGCGCCGCCGCGCAAACTACATTTCCCGTCGGCCTTCCATGGCCTTCAGCATGGTGACTTCGTCGGTGTATTCGATGTCGCTGCCTACGGGAATGCCCATCGCGATGCGGGTCACGCGCAGTGCTTTTCCCTGTCCTTGCCGCTTCAGTTGCTGGGCCAGGTAGGTGGCGGTGGCTTCGCCTTCGACCGTGGGATTGGTGGCGAGGATGACTTCTTCGATTTCGCCGCCGGCCACCCGGCTGATCAGATTGGCGATGCGCAACTGCTCCGGGCCCACTCCGTGCAAGGGTGAAATCGAGCCGTGGAGCACGTGGTAGACGCCGTTAAAATGCCGCGTCTTCTCGACCGCGGCAATGTTGGTCGGTTCCTCCACCACGCAGACTAGCTTTTGATTGCGGGTAGGGCTGCTGCAGTAGACGCAGGGATCGACGTCGGTAATGTTGTTGCAGATCGAGCACAGACGCAGCTTGGCCTTGACATCGCGAACGGCGGAGGCCAGAGCCTCGGCGTCCTCCGCGCTCGAGCGCAGAATATGAAAGGCGAGGCGCTGGGCGCTCTTGTTGCCGACTCCCGGCAGCTTCTTGAGTTCGTCGATGAGCCGGGTCATCGGTTCGGCAAAGCGAGACATAGGGATTTTGTAATTTTGTAATCGGGTAATTTGGTAATTTGAAAACCTGCCGGGTTCAAATTACAAAATTATGAAATTACCAAATTACAAAATCCCTCCCAGTCCGCCGAGCATTCCGCCAACACTTGATTGCATCGCCTGATCGACCTTGCGGCTGGCTTCGTTGAGCGCGGCCATCACCAGATCCTGCAGCATCTCGACATCGCCGGACTTTACCGCTTCCGGATCGATCACGATGCTGCGCAACTGCTTGCGGCCATCCATTTTGACGGTGACCGTGCCGCCGCCGGCCGAGGCCTCGACCACGGTCTGCTCCATCTTTTTCTGCAGCGTCTCGTACTGCTGCTTGGCTTGCGACATCAGTTCCTGCAAATTGAATCCGGACATAGGGAAATGTTGTAATTTTCTTAGTTTGTAAATTGGTAATTTCAAACCCCTAATGCGGCTCGAAGTTTGGGTTTCAAATTACAAAATTACCCGATTACCAAATTACAAAATGACTTCATCCTTTCTCCCGATAATCGATCACGGTGCGGATTTCGGCTCCGAATTTTTCCTGCATGCGTTGCACGATCGGGTCCTGTTCGGCTCGGCTGCGTGCGCTTCCGTTCGATGCGCTTCCTTTCGATGAAGAGCGGCGTGGCGCGGGCGCCGCCTGCGGCGCTCCATCCGGCTCGACCAGCATCTTGATCGGCCTGCCGGCCAGACCGCTGGCGGCGGCGCTGGCCATGCGGCGCGCGTCGGCCGTGAATGACATTTCGATCATCGTGCTCGAAGCCGCTGCTTTGGCGGTCAGCGCATTTCCTTCCAGTCTCCACTCCGCGTTTTCCAACAGGGAGACGAGCATGGGCTGATTGCCCAGGGCGTTGAGCACGGCGTCGCGCAGAGACTCGGCGTTGGCCTCGACCCTTGCTTCGCGGGCGACTGGCTGCGGATCGAGTGCCGGCGATAACTCTTCAACCGCGGGCGCGGCCGATCCCATGATGACGACGTTAGCGCTGGTCGCGCTCGTTACGCTCGCTGAACCGGAGGGCGCCGACTCCGCCTTGGGATTGCCTTTGCGCGCCGAGTCGGCTGCGAACGGCGACACTGAATTTGATCGCGCCGATGCGGGCTCGTCGCGCCGAGCCCTCGCTAGAGAAGATTGAATACCGGAACTGAGGGGAGCGAGAGCCAACTTGGTAGGGCCGACGGCTGGATTGGGAGCGGAAGCCGCCACCTCGCTCAGCAACTGCTCGATCGGCAACAGACGCTGCGCATGCGCCATTTTCAGCAGTCCCAGCTCAAGGTGGAAGCGCTGTTCCTGGCGGTATCCGAGTTCTCCGTGGGTGCGCAGCATGATTTGCAAATGGCGCGCCAGGTCCTCCTCGGTGAAGAGTTCGGCGATGCGGGCGACGCGGGCGCGCTCATCGGACGAAATCTGCAGGAGCGCCGAGTCTTTGCCCGCGATCTTGGCCACGGTGACATTGCGCAGGAAGCGCACCAACTGGCGCGCGAAATGCGTGGGGCTGTGGCCTTCGCCGATCAGTTCGTCGACCAGCACGAGGATTTTTTCGCTCGAACTCTGATCGGTCGAGCCTTCGGCGACGGCCTGCATGACGGTTTCGAGCGCCGCCGCGGGAGCGGAACCGATCAGGCTGCGCACGGAATCGGCGGTCAGGTGGTCGGCGGTGGAGGCGATGGCCTGGTCGAGAATAGAGAGCGCGTCGCGCATCGAGCCGTCGCCCGCTTCCGCCAGCAGCGCGAGGGCGTCTTCGTCGGCAGGGATTCTCTCTTTCGTTACGATGTCGCGGAGCTGACCAACGATGTCTTCGAACTTAACCGCCCGAAAGCTGAAGTGCTGGCAGCGCGAGCGGATGGTCTGGGGGATATCTTCGGGCTGGGTGGTGGCCATCATGAAGATGACGTGGCCGGGAGGCTCCTCCAGTGTTTTGAGCAGCGCATTGAAGGCGGCGTCGGTGATCTGGTGGGCCTCGTCGAGAATGTAGATTTTGAAGCGGTCGCGCGCCGGACGGTAGCGCGCGGCCTCGCGCAGTTCGCGGATCTCGTCGATGCCGCGATTAGTGGCAGCGTCGATTTCGATTACGTCCACGGCGTTGCCGGCGCGAATCTCGGTGCAGGAATCGCATACGCCGCAGGGTTCGGCCACCGGCTTCTCGGCTGAGCGGCAGTTCAGCGCCATGGCCAGGATGCGGGCGACCGTCGTCTTGCCGATTCCGCGATGACCGCTGAAGATATAACCGTGCGCGATGCGCTCCTGCGCGATGGCATTTTGCAGGGTGCGGGTGACATGCTCCTGGCCAATGACGTCGGAGAATTTCTGCGGCCGGTATTTGCGCGCCAGGACCTGATAGCTCATGCGAGACCATGATTATACAGTCTCACGCGCGCGCAATTTGTGGAGGGACGGGCATCTCGCCCGTCCAGTCGGGCGGGGACGCCCGGCTCTCCATCGATCATGGGTCGCGGCACCGCCGATGCCGGCGCTTGCATGGCTTGGTCAGGCGGGGTACTCTCATGCAATGCAATTGCGAATGAGCACACGGACGATGGAAGGCGTGCTGGTGGTGGATTGCAGCGGCCGGGTGGTGTTCGGCGAAGAGTCGGCCGCCCTGCGCGACATGGTCAAGAAACTGCTGGCCCAGAATCCGAAGGTTGTGATGAGTCTGCGCGAAGTGACCTACATCGATAGCGGCGGGCTCGGAACTCTGGTTTCGCTTTTCACGAGTGCCCGCAACGCCGGCGGCGCGGTGAAACTGGCGAGGCTGAGCCAGCGCGTGGGCGAACTTCTCCAAATCACCAAGCTGCTCACTGTTTTTGAAGTGTTCGATGATGAAGAATCGGCTGCACGGTCGTTCAAGAAAGATTCGGCTTAGTGCCGTGTCCCGTAAATTCGCGACCTAAGTATGATCTGTCATCTTTCGCTCGCTCAGGATGACAGCGTGGATTTATGCCACGAACCTTTGGGACGCCACATTAGCAGGATGCGGAAAAAAGTCGAGTCTCGATGCCGCTGCCCCTAAAGGGGCGTCCGATTCCGAAGGACTTTCGGTACCGCTAAAGCGATACCCTCATACGAAACCCGCGATACCCTGATACGAAACCCAAAAGCGATCCTGATACGAAACCCAGTTTCTCGGCAGGCTGTTCACCGGGCCTCGACCGGGGGCTCGCTCTTTGAGTATTCAAGAAGTATTCAGATGTGGCCAGCGCCCGCGGTTAATCGAGGTCAGTCAACTCCAGAGCTAGCGGATTCATTGTATTTCCAGCCTGGACGTCCGTGAGCACCAGGGTATGAATGGAATTTTCTGCCGGACCGAGGTACTGGCTGATGATGGGTGTGGTGCTCCCCGATTGAGTAACGTACAGCTCGTAACCATTGTTGCCGTTGCTGGGCTTGTTGTCGGGATAATAGACCAGGCTTACGTATGGGCTCACTTGCTGGTAGGCGAGGGCAGTGATTACAGGGGTCCCCATGCCCTGGACGGGGATCGGGTCGATATAAACATCCACGCCGCCTGAGGGTGAGTGGGGTGATGCGTTAATGACGCGGAATTCCACGTAGCCCGAGGCCGGCGCCGTGTTGAAGTCAAGTACAGACTCAAGGACAACATTGCTGCCGGTGGCAGAAAATCCAGTAGCGATCACCGTGTACTGCAACCCAGCGCCCCAATTCACGGGAGCGCTGAAGACCGAGGTGGTGTCGGTGGGGTTTACAAACCCTTCGATCGTTTGCGTATCCGAAAGCACGTTAACATAGCCCTGTGAGGGCAGAAAACCGCGGAACGATACGTCGGCAAATATTTGCATGCCGTTGACTTGTTGCGGGCCGTAGGCATTGATATCCAAGGCTTGGGCGTCCTGGATGGCGTGGACAAAACGAATCTGCGTTTGATTGCCGGAGGAAGCACAACTGGCGGCAAAGATGCCCGAGGCCGCAACGGCCAACGCAAGGGGCAGGGCTTTCAACCAGCGAGGCATCCTTAATTCTCCAAAAGGCAGTTTGGCGGGAACAAGAAGGATTCTAGCAGCTTGTCAGGCGGTTCACCGGACCTTGGCCGGACCTCGGTCGGATTTCGATCTCGTCCGCGATTAGATGCCGCAATTGGAGTCATCCAACATGACGGGAGACGAACTCAGTTCATTTGCGTTCGGGAAGTCGACGAGCACCAAGGTACAAACCGCTGCGCTGTTCTGGCTGCCGCTGACGTTGATCTGGACGGGGCTGATTAGTCGCGTCCCGCCCCCCACTGTGTAAACGTACATCGTGAAACCGAGTCCGCTCGAATTATAGCCAACGTTTACGTAGCCGCTCGCCGACTGGTAGGGAAGGTTTTGGATCGTAGCCGGTTCCAGGATGGGATTGTTGTCGGGGGTCGGTTCGATCCAAATATCCATGCTCCCGTCGGTTGAGGGGGATGCGTTGGGCGCAGCGTTAATGACGCGGAAATTGATGGTGCCATCTGCCGGCAACGAATTATCGTCACTGAAAGACAAGAGGACAGGGGCTTGGGTGCCGACGCCGTTGGCATATCCAGTCGCAACCAGCGTGTACTGTGTCCCGGCGTTCAAGGTAGTGGAATCGGTGAAGACGGAGGTGGCGACTCCGGGGGATTCAAACCCTTCGATCGTGACATTCCCCGAAGGTATTTTCGTATAGGTTGATGCCGAAGCGGCGCCAAATGTTACGCCCGTAAATTGCTGCGTGGTGTTGACCTCGATATCCAGGGCGCCACCGTACTGGGCGGTGTTCGGGATAGCGTTGACAATACGAGCCTGCGTAGTGTTGCCTGAACTGCAACTGGTGGCGACGATGCTCAAGGCCGCAATGGCCACGAGAAGGGGCAGGGCTTTCAACCGGCGAAGCATAGTATTCTCCGAAAGGCAGTTTTCGTGGTGAGCAAAAACTGGGATGCCGATATCGTAATCCCAGGTTTCACCAGCACGTGTAAATTTTTGTATTGGTGACTCTAATTTAGCATGATTGGCCGGTAAGTATTGTCCCATGAAACATGGAAGGGATCGGCAGCTGTTCGCTCAATTCAGTTTCGGAGGAAGCAGGTCGGGAGAAGCATGCCGCCACACGAAGATAAGCGCGCCCGCGTCGTGCGTTGCATTCGCGCCTTGCCCGCGGGAACGGTGTCGAGCTACGGAGCTTTAGCCAAGGCTGCGGGCTGGCCCGGAGCCGCCCGGCAAGTGGTGCGCATTCTGCATCAGGTTCCCGGATTGCCCTGGCACCGCGTGGTCGGCTCGGGCGGGGCGATCAAGTTGTGCGGAGAACAGGCCGCTGAGCAAAGATTTCGACTGCGCATGGAAGGAGTGGCCTTCCGCGGGGCGCGCGTGGATATGAAGCGGCACGAGTTTCACTTTTCGAAAGTGAAACTCGCGCGCAGCAGGTAGGCGGACGTGGCTTTTGTGCGCTAGTGACAGTGTTGACTCCTCTTTTTCACTCGAGTGGTTGACCCGGAATTCGTTTTGGGCTAGTGTGAGCCTACACCGGAAAGGAGGTGGTCGGATGACAAGTTCTGATGGACATTGTAGTACCAGACCAGGTGAGGTGGCTGAGTCTTAGGGCGGTTGCTCTAAGCGGAGTTCTCGAGGAACCTTTGGTCGGGGGAATCGGGAACATCTCTCGCAAACAATCCGTGAGTATGGGCTGATCCGCCGGACACAAGCCGTGCCCGGCACCGGAGTGAGCGAGGGGCCACGAGAGTGACCACCTCAGTCAATCCCAAACAGTCCACCGGGCAGCCCGCAGGCTGAGAAGCTTGCGGGCTGTTCTTTGTTTTGGAGTTCTCCGTTCTCAAAAAATGCGAGGCGGGCATGGCGAATCGCGATTGAGAGATCTGCAAGCAGCCCTTGCGCCTTACCGTAACCTTAAGTTACTGAGAACCGAGAACCGAGAACTGAGAACTGCGAACCAGCGATTCCGGTGTACAATGTCCGCTGGGGTACATCCAAACGAACTTTGCCGAACAATTGGGCACCAGGGGGAGAATTCGCCCTGGCGCTTTCGATTGCCCTCAGCCTCACGCGCAGCAAAGCAGCGCTTTGCAGAATCGCTAAATTCCTCATGAAAATTCTGCTGTACAACCCCGACAACGGTGTCACGCGTAATTTCATGCCTCATCTATGGATGTTTCTGCTCCAGGCGCTTACTCCGCCTGGCCATGAGGTGGTGCTGGTGGATGGCAACGCGCAATCGATGGATGAAGCGGAGTTCGCGCAGTTTGTGCGTGACAACAATATCGAACTGGTCGGCATCGGCGCCATGACCCGAATGATTGCCAAAGCGTATCGCATGGCGGATGCGGTTCGGGCCACCGGAGTTCCGGTGGTGATGGGTGGGCCTCACGTGACCGAGATGGCCGACGAGGCGCTCGGCCGAGATGGCGGTCCGCGCCACGCCGACGCGGTTGCGCTGGGCGAAGCGGACGCGACCTGGCCGCGGATTGTCGAAGATGCTGCCCGGGGTGAACTTAAAGACGTGTATGCGCCGGTGGACGCCTTTGGCCACGAGAGCAAGCCGTCGCTGAAGGAATATCCGGTGATTCCGTGGCAGTCAATCGATCTCAAGCAGTTCAATCTGGTGCCGAAGGCTGTGAAGAACACGCTCCAGAAAATCGGAGAGGGCTGGGGAACGTTTCGCCTTATTCCGGTCGAATCGGGACGAGGCTGCCCCTACGGGTGCGAGTTCTGCACGGTGACCGGATTTTTTGGAGACTCGATTCGCTTTCGCACCAATGAAAGCGTGGTGAATGAACTGCTGTTATTGAAGGCCCGCGCCCGCAGCGAGAAGGGCCAGATGGCGGTGTTTTTCATCGACGACAATTTCGCCATCAACATCAAGCGCACGAAGTCATTGCTGCGCGACATCATAGCCGCCGGCGCGCAGCTGCATTGGGTGGCGCAGATCAGCGCCAATTTATTGCGCGACGAAGAACTGGTGGACCTGATCGCGGCTTCTGGAGGCAAGTGGATCTTTATCGGCATGGAGTCCATCGACCCGGCCAATCTGAAAGACGTGAACAAAGGGTTCAACAAGCCGGGTGAGTATGGGGCGGTGCTGGAGCGGTTGGCGCAACGCAATGTCTACGCTATTACATCGTTTATTTTTGGCATGGACAATGACACGACCGGAGTGGCTGAGCGAACTCTCGAACAAGTTCGGACCTGGCCTCCGGGTCTGCCGATCTTTGGTCTGCTCACGCCTTTGCCCGCTACGCCGCTCTACAAGCGGCTGGAGAAAGCCGGGCGGCTGACGCGGCCCAGGCACTGGCAGGAGTTCATTCCGTTTACGATGGCGCACACGCCGTTGAAGATGAGCATTGACGAAGCTCATGCCGAAGTGAAGCAGGGGTGGGCGCAGGCTTATAGTCCGGAGGCACTGGCGCATGCCGTCGAATCGCTGAACGACCAGCCCCTCGGTTATCGCGTCAACATCTTTCTTGCGCGGCTCTGCTTCCGCGGCATCTATTTCCCCATGATGGGGAAAATGGCATGGCTGAAGGTGATTGCGCAGAATCGGCGAACCATCTTCAAGCTGGTAAGGGAGGGCTTCAAGGCCGGCGCCTGGCGCGGTGCGCCGGCAAGGATTCCCGCCATCCCCGTGCCGCAGACGGAGCCGGTCGGCGCGATGGCACAAGCCGCGGGCGGTGACGGGCGCGTGATTGCGTTTCCCGCCGATTGAAATCGTGGTCACCCTATCGAGCTAATCAAGAAATGTAACTCTGGCGTACGCGTGCGCACGACTGCGTGCATGACCGTGTGCACAACGAGATGAGCGCCCGATGCCGCGAGTGCGCACTGCGTGTGGTGACCAGAATCACAGTATCCTGTGACTTTAATCATCGTCCCGGCAAGACATCCCAGTGATAATCACAAGATTCGACTTGGCCTGAAGATGCCCCGGCAGTTGGGCGCCGAGGCAATCGTTATTGAGGCGAATGCGCGAAGAACTAGTCCACTCATGAAGAGATTCAAAGACACAGAACACCTTATCCGGCTCGCGGCCGTCATGGTAATTGCTGTGGTCGCGTTTGTGGTCTTGCGAGTCGCGCTCGTACCTCGCAGTTTTGGGGAGTACGGGCACTACCGCGGTAATGCGATCGCCGAAATAGCCGCCCGGCCGGTTGCCTTTGCCGGTCATCAAACTTGCGAGGCCTGTCACACCGACGTGGTGGATGAGAAGAAGCAAGGCAAACATGTAGTCGTGGCTTGCGAGGCCTGCCATGGAGCCCAGGCCAAGCACGCAGAGGATCCCGGTTCGGTTCAACCCAAGAAGCTGGATACGGCGGTGGTGTGCGCCCGTTGTCATGAGGCCAACAGCGCCAAACCAAGCGGATTTCCTCAGGTGGTTACGGCAGAACACTCCGGAGGGCTGGCCTGTGACAGTTGCCATCAACCGCACCGCCCGAAAATTGAGACCGCGACGGAGGTGAAGAAGTAATGGACATCACTCGCCGTCGATTGCTGGTACTGATGCCTGCCGCCGCGGTTGCCTGGAAGTACGTTCTCGCCGGAACACCGGAAGCCTCGCCCAACTATAAGATGACGGATCACTGGTGGGGCATGTTGATGGACATCACCAAGTGCATCGGCTGTGGCACTTGTGTGCGCGCCTGTGCGGAGGAGAATGATGTTCCGGACGGCTACTACCGCACCTGGGTGGAGCGCTACCATCGGGACGATTGGAAGATTGAAAGGCCGACGGTCGGATCACCCGATGGCGGCAAGCACGGTTACCTGCACGAGGCCACCGAAGGCGGCAAGAACTTCTTCGTGCCCAAGCTGTGCAATCACTGTGCGGAGTCTCCCTGCACGCAGGTGTGTCCGGTGGGCGCGACGTTCGACGCGCCGGATGGAGTTGTGCTGATCGACAAAGAGTACTGCCTGGGCTGCCGGTATTGCATCCAGGCGTGCCCCTACGGGTGCCGCTTCCTCAATCCCAAGACCAACACGGCGGAGAAGTGCACGCTGTGCTATCACCGGATCACGAAGGGACTGACGACCGCGTGTTGCGAGGTCTGCCCCACGGGCGCGCGCCAGTTGGCCGACTTGAAGGATCCCAAAGATCCGATTCATGAGTTTTTGAGGACGCACTCGGTTCAGATTCTGAAACCGCAGATGGCTACTGGGGCGAAGGTTTTTTACAACGGCATGGACGGTTCGGTGCGATAAGGAGGCTCGTGCAAATACCCGTCGAAGGCTTCATGTACCCGAACGAAGTGGAGCTCCAATGGAGCGTCCTGATCGTTCTTTATCCGTTCATCACGGGACTGGTGGCCGGGGCGTTTATTCTGGCTTCGCTCGAACGCGTGTTCCAAGTGCAGGAGGTGAAGCCGACGTATCGGCTGGCCCTGCTCACCGCGCTTGCTTTTTTGCTGGTTGCCCCGCTGCCGCTGCAACTGCACCTGGGACATCCGGAACGTTCGCTCGAAATGTATCTGACGCCGCACGGTTCCTCGGCCATGGCCATGTTCGGCTTTGTTTATCTCTGGTACCTGATGGCGGTTCTGCTGTTGGAGATATGGCTGGACTACCGGCGCGACATTGTGGTGATGTCCCAGAACGAGAAGGGCTGGAAGCGTCTGGTCTATCGTGTCCTGACTCTCGGCTCCAGGAATATCAGTGAACGCTCGCTGCACATCGATGAGCGGCTCGGGTATTTCATCACGCTGATTGGAATTCCCTCCGCGTTTCTTCTGCACGGATATGTCGGCTTCATTTTCGGCTCGGTCAAGGCGAATCCGTGGTGGTCATCGCCGCTGATGCCGATCGTGTTCGTGTTCTCGGCCATGGTGTCGGGCATTGCCGCGGTCATGTTGATTTACATGGTCTCTTCGCGGTTGCGCGGGCGGGAAATCGACATGCGCTGCCTGGACACGATCGCGCGCTATCTGCTCTACACCTTCATCATCGATTTCAGCCTGGAGATGCTGGACCTGCTGCAAAGAATCTATGAGGCCGACGAGTCTTTCCGCAGCCTGGATTTCATGGTGCATACGCGCTTGTGGACATCCCAGGTGATCATCCAGATCCTCCTGGGCACGGTAACGCCCATCGTGTTGATCGGTCTGATCCAGTTTGTGAAGCTCGCCGATGTTGCGCGCAAGCGGATCTATGGCCTGGCGGGATGTTTGACTCTGATGGGCATCTTTGCCATGCGCTGGAACGTGGTAATCGGCGGCCAGCTTTTCTCCAAGAGTTTTCTCGGGTACACCACTTACAAAATGGACTTCGCCACGCGGGAAGGGTTGTTACCCGCGCTCATACTCATGATTCTTCCCTTTATCATCCTGTGGGTTCTGGTGAAACTCCTGCCACCCTGGCTGGAGTCAAGCCCGGCGCCCGCCATCAGCGCCGCTCCGGCGCGGGGAATCAACTAGCTCCGTCGCAACAGGACTGATGCGGAGAAGCAAATGGCGCAAGTGCACGACGGGATCGCGTTGGATGCGGAGCAAGTCAGTGAACGACTGCGCGAACTCGAAAGGCGCGTCTCCGCATTAGAGGAACAGCGCGAGAAGCCGACTCCTGTAGGGCCTGAATCTGCCCGCGCTGCCCAACCCCAAGCGCGGCCTCCCGCGATGATGCCGGCACAAGCTGCGTTGGAGCGGCCGGCGGCGGCCGTGCCCGTGTTCGGAAAGGCGATCCTCGCAATCGCCGGGGCTTACCTGCTGCGCGCTATCTCTGAGTCGGGCATGTTGCCACACTTGCCGGTGCTGGCCGTCGCCATTCTTTACGCGGGCATGTGGATGGTCTGGGCCGTCAGGATTCGCGCTAAGAGTCACATTGCCAGCGTCACCTACGGAGTCACGTCCGCACTGATCTTCTCGCCTCTGTTGTGGGAAGCCACAATACGTTTTCAGGTTCTGCCACCGAGCGTCACGGCAACTCTGCTGGTTGCGTTCGTTGTACTGGCGCTGGCACTGGCCTGGCGGCAAAACCTGCAAGTGATACCGTGGGTGGCAACCTTGGCGGCGGTGGCCACGGCTTTGGCGCTCATCGTCGAGACGCATGAGCTTGTGCCTTTTACGGCTGCGCTCCTGGCCGTGGCCCTGGCCACTGAAGTTGTTGCTTGCCTGGGGCACCGGCTCAGTCTGAGAGCGGTTCCCGCCGTCGCCGCGGATTTGGCGGTTTGGCTGCTCGTCTATCTCCTGGCATCTCCCGAGGGCGTTCCGGCTGGCTATCGCCCCATCGGCGCAACCACGCTGACGGGATTGTGCTTTGCGCTGCTTGCCATCTACCTGGGAAGCATTGGGATTCGCAGCTTCGCGTTGCGCAATCGCCTCACTATCTTTGAAATCGCGCAGGGCGTGGTGGCGTTTGTGGTTGCGAGTTGGGGATCGCTCCGCGCCAGCCAGGGCGCTTCGGCGCCGATGCTCGGCGTCTTTTTCCTGCTGTCGGCGGCGGTATGCTACTGGGGCGCGCTGTGGCGGTTCGTGGCAGACGCATACACGCGAAATCGCCGGGTGTGCGCGAACTACGCGGCCGCACTCCTGCTGGCGGGAAGCTTCATGCTCTTTCCCGAAGCTTTCCAGGTGCCGTTCTTGTGCCTGGCGGCAGCGACCGCAGCCTTCCTGTACTCACGCACGGGCAAGCTCAGCCTCGGCATGCACGCATCCTTTTATCTGGCAGCGGCGGCAGCCAACTCGCCTTTTCCGAGTTATGCGCAAAACGCACTGGCGGGGACCGTGCCTGGGAACCCGGACTGGCGGGTTTGGGTGGTGTCCGTTTCGGCCTTGCTCTGCTACGTCATCGGGTCGCGGGTTTCGGAAGATAATCGTAAGCGGCGGCTGCTTTGGGTGGTTCCGGCGGTGCTGTTCAGTTTCGCTGCGGCAGCCCTGGCTATTGTTGCGATCGTGTGGCTCGCCTCGGGTCGCGTGGGGCTGATCGCTTCGCGTCTTTCGGTGGTTCGGACGGTGGTGACATGTTTGCTTGCCCTGGCGCTGAGCTACCTCGGTTCCCGTTCGAAACGGGTCGAACTGCGCTGGGTTGCTTACGCTGCTGTCGCCTTTGGCGCCCTGAAGCTCTTGTTCGAGGATCTGCGATTCGGCAATGCAGGATCACTCGTGGTCTCACTTCTTTTCTATGGGCTCATTCTGATCCTGATCCCGAGGCTGACCAGGCTGGGACAGGCCGAATCCTGACATTGCTAGTGATTAGGTTGCGGTCTGCAAGACGACCACCAGCCTTCGCGGTCCATGCGCTCCCTGCACCAGAATCTTTTCGATATCGGCGGTGCGGCTGGAGCCGCTGATGACGCACGCGAACGAGTTGCTGTCGAGTTTTCGTTCCTGCGAGACGCGGCTCAGGGCAGTGGCCAGATCGGGAACCAGTTGTGCCACAGTCGCGTAAACGATGTGACAGGGGGCGATCACCGAGGCGCCTCGACCGCCGCACGCTGCGGTCACCAGAATCGACCCGGTTTGTGCGATGAGAGCTTCGGCGAGCGTGACCGTCGCCTGCGAAGCTTCGCCCGGCGCGCCTTGACTCGACCAGCGGATCGCCCGAGCAGGCGCGGCCAGTTCGATGAGCCGGCGCAGCGTTGGATCGTCCTGCACGAAAGTTTCTCCCTCAGGCAGCGACTGGAGAACCTTCGAAAGCTGTCGCGCACTCGCGGCAGAATCCGCGGTTAGCGTGCATTCCATGAGATTGCCAACGCATTCCTGCTGGAATCGCTCGAGAGGATTGTTAATTGCATCAAAGATCACTTGGCCGGATTGCATCGCCGCGGGCTCCGGAACTACGGTGCGCAATCCAGCGCGAATCCGCTCCAGAATCCGGTCGCGGCTTGGATTTTCAGTTTGCGCTTCTTTAGTTTGTACCAAGGTCTTTTCTCCAACGCGCACGAAATGATTCGGACGGCAGCGGCACGGGCGAGCGATAACGGTTCCACACCCGCATCGGGTCGAGGATGGTTCCCGCGAGTCCCAGGCCGTAAATTATGCGCAGAGCCTTGCGCACCGACCAGCCACCGAGCGCGTACATACGGGGACGAAGCATGGCGTAGCGCCAAGCCCGGAAGATCAACCGCTCACTCGACTTCGTGGCTCCTGCCTCGGTGGCGTTGCGGCGGTTTTGCAACAGGTGGTGAGCCAGATCGATTTTCACCGGACAAACGCTGCTGCAAGCGCCGCACAACGACGACGCGTAGGACAGGTGTTTGAACTCCTTGATGCCATTCAGATGCGGCGTAAGCACGCTGCCGATCGGTCCGGGATAGGTCGTGCCATAAGTGTGTCCTCCGACATGGCGGAAGACGGGACAAATATTCAGACACGCGCCACAGCGAATACAGTGCAGCACCTCGCGCTGTTCGGCATCGGCCAGCAACTGGCTGCGTCCGTTGTCCACCAGCACCACGTGGAATTCTTCCGCGCCGTCGACTTCGCCGGGGCGGCGCGGTCCGCCGATCAGCGTGCCGTAGGTCGTGATGCCTTGCCCGGTGCCGGAGGTGGCGAGCACCGGCCATAACACCGCCAGATCTTCGAGCCGGGGAATGATTTTCTCGATGCCGGTGACCACCACGTGAATGCGTGGAATGCTGGTGCACAGACGGCCGTTGCCTTCGTTGGTGGAAATGGCGATGACGCCCGCGTCCGCCACCAGAAAATTCGCGCCCGAAATGCCCATCTCGGCGGCAAAGAAGGCCTTGCGCAATATTCGGCGCGCGGCCGCCATTAAATACACCGGGTCGTCGCTGTCGATTGCCGGGTCCAATTTCTCCCGAAACAACTTGGCGATTTGGCCACGGTTGAGATGCATGGCGGGGGTGACGATGTGGTAGGGCGGTTCTTCGCGCAGTTGTACGATGAACTCGCCAAGATCGGTTTCCCAGACCTTAATGCCCGCCTTCTCCAGAACTGGGCTGAGCTGGATTTCTTCCGTGACCATGGATTTCGACTTTACCACCGTGCGCACACCGAGCCGGGTGGCGAGGTTCTTCACATAGGTGCAAGCTTCTTCGCTATTGGCCGCCCAGAAAACATGTCCGCCGCGCGCGATCACTTTTTCTTCGAACTGGAGAAGGTAGCGATCGAGATGATTGATAGCTTCCCGCTTGATCTCCTGGCACTTCTGGCGAGCAGCCTCCCAGTCCTTGATGCGCGCGCGCCCCTTGAGGTGTGCCACATCGTAGCTGTCCATGCCGCGCTGGATGATTTCGCGGTGCACCAAGTCCGCCGACTTCACGGCTGCGTCCTGCAGAAAGCGTTGTGCGGCAGTTTGGCTCACGGTCTCCCCTGCGCAGAGCTCTTCTGCGCCAAGCCGTCCTGCGCGAGGATGCTGGCAAGATAAATGGTGCGGGTTGACGCCTGGCGCTTGCCCAAAATTCCTCGCAGGTGCATCAGACAACTGGGATCGGTCGCGGTCACGAACTCGGCGCCCGTCGCGGCCACACTCTCAGCCTTCGAAGTTCCCATGGCGCCGGAGATGTCGGCGAACTTTACGGCAAAGGTTCCGCCAAAACCGCAGCATTCCTCGGAGCGGACCATTTCAATCAGCTTCAGCCCATCGACCTGGCGCAAAAGCTGCAGAGGCTCGTCGCGGAGCTTAAGCTCGCGCAGCCCGTGGCAGGAAGCGTGATACGTAACGGTGTGAGGGAATATGGCGCCCACCTGGGTGACAGCGGCCACCTTCACGAGAAATTCCGAAAACTCAAAGGTGCGGCTGGCTAAGGCGGCGGCGTCTTCACGCAACGAACTGTGGGCCAGCAGTTCCGGGTAAAACAGGCGGATCACGCTGACGCACGAACCGGATGGAGACACGACAACATCGGCATTCTTGAAGACGCGAACAAAATGCTCGGCACACGGCCGCGCATCCCCCCAGTATCCGGTGTTGAGGGCAGGCTGACCGCAACAAGTCTGGTCCTCGGGGAACTCAACTGCGCAGCCAATCCGGCGCAGCACCTTGACCGTGTCGACCGCTACCTCGGGCAGCAGTTGGTCCACGAAGCAAGGGACGAATAGAGATACTTTGCGGTTCACGATTTAACCTTCAGCGAGTCCAACCTTCTTAGGCGATGGGAGGTTCTTGCCCGGACCGCCAGGATCCACCCGCTATCCAAAACCTTCTCTACCGCGCCACCAAACGCGTAAACGGAAACACGTAGGCCTGGAGCGTCACCATGATTCCCACCAGAGCCGCCAGCGCCAGGCTGTGGAAGAATACATAACGCAGTATGTCTCCCTCGTGTCCGTACCATTCCGTCGCCGTACTGGCAACGACGATGCTTTGCGCATCAATCATTTTGCCCATGACCCCACCCGAACTGTTGGCGGCGCCCATCAGGATGGGAGAGAGCCCGATCTGCTGTGCCGAGATCTTCTGCAGGCTGCCGAACAGCACGTTGGACGAGGTGTCGGAACCGGTCAGGGCCACGCCCAACCACCCGAGCAAGGTCCCGAAGAACGGATACATTGCCCCCGTTCGCGCGAACGCCAGACCCATGGTGGCGTCCACACCCGAGTAGCGGGTAAGGATGCCGATCGAGAGCATGGCGGCGATGGTCATGAGCGAGAACCGGATGTGCCACAGGGTTTGAAACCATATGACAATGATCTGCGGGAGCGACAGGCCCATGATGAAGCCGGAGATGATCGCCGCGAACAGGATCCCCGACCCCGTGGCGGAAAGCCAGTTGAAGCCAAAGACTGCGCCCTCGGGCGTAGGTTTCGCGACGACCGGGGGCATGCGTTCGGACAGCCGGTTAAGACCGGTCACGGGAAACTGCGGGTTGGTGATCTTACTCGGCGGCGTTGACCAGGTTTTCATCGAGGTGAACACCTTCTCCGGAGTATTCATGATCTTCTTACCGGTGAACGTGCCCCAGCAGAAGACGAATACGCTGAGTACCAGCCATGGCACCCAGGCGCGAGCGACCTCGGCGTTGCTGTAACCGTGATGACCGCGAGCGGCGCGCTCCTTACTTTCCTCGTGTCCCTCGTGCCCCCAAATCGTTTTCGGATGCCATATCTTCAGGAACAGGATAAGGCAGACCATCGAGACCACGGCCGCAATGATGTCCGTCAGCCACGGCCCGTGGAAGTTCGAAACCAGGTATTGCGGGATGGCAAAGGTAACACCGGCCACCGCAACCGCCGGCCAGATTTCCTTCATCCCTTTGAAGCCGGCGTACGCCCACACCAGCCAGAAGGGCACCAGCACGGAGAAGAATGGCAGGATGCGGCCGACCTGCGCGCCCAGAACAACCTCGCTATAACCGGTAACCGCGGCGAGAGCAATGATCGGCGTGCCGAGCGCGCCAAAGGCCACCGGTGCCGTGTTGGCGATCAGCGACAAGCCGGAGGCCTGCAGCGGCTTGAAGCCCAGGCCGATCAGAAGCGCTGCGGTGACCGCGACCGGCGTTCCGAACCCGGATGCGCCCTCAAAAAACGCGCCGAAGGAAAAGGCGATCAGCAGCAGTTGCAGGCGCGTGTCCTGGGTAATGCCCGTCATGCTTTCCTGCAAGACCTTGAAGCGGCCGGTCTGCAGCGTCATCCGGTAGAGGAAGATGACGTTCAAGATGATCCAACCGATGGGAAACAGCCCGTATCCAGCGCCATACACGGTCGTGACCGCCGCTAAACGCGCCGGCATATGGAAGACGAATACGGCTGTCACCAGGCCCGTGGCCAGTCCAAGCAATGCGGCGTAGTGGGCCTTTATGTGCAGCAACGCCAGCGTTCCGAGCAGGACCACGATCGGCAGCGCGGCGATCAATGTCGAAAGCCACCAACTCCCGGTGGGATCGTAGTTCTGCGGCCAAGGCTTGGGCAGGGGCGGAATTCTCAAAATCAGTACGGTGGCAACAACCACTGCTACGAGCGCCACTATCCACGCCAGCGGGTTGCCTGAAGTGGGAGCGGTTTTGGGTACCGGAGCATTTGCCGAGGTCACGGGTTCCTCCTGGAGCCTACAGGAATGCTGGTGAGGGATTGTAATCCTGTATGCCCGCGCAAGCTAGCAGCCCGTACGCGTTATTTTATGAGGGCCACATTATGACCGCCAATATTTATGCCACAGAAGCACTCATGTGGTCAAGCAGATTATCAGCTTATCTGATAAGTGTTGGCTCCCGACCCGCTTGTCTGCTATTCTGACCGCACCAAACGACCTCGCCGGGGGAACGCACGAGAGGGGCTCGGGCGGTTTCGAACCAGCCTTTGCCCATCTCCAAGGAGAAGAACCTGTGAACAGCGCCAGTATGGCGGATTTGAAACCAGTCTCCCGAACCACGCTGAGCGAGCAGGTTGCCATGCAGTTGGCATCCGAACTGGCCGCCAAACGCTGGAAGCCCGGCGAGAAAATGCCTTCTGAAGCGGAGCTCTGCAAAGTCTTCCATGTTGGCAGGTCCACGTTACGGGAAGCATTGAAGTCGCTGGCCTTCATCGGCATGATTCGAGTGCGCGCTGGTGGCGGCAGCTACGTCGCTGAACAGCGCTCCAAGTACCTGGAGGGGCCACTACTCGCGAAAGGTGTGCTGAATACCGAGAAGGACGTGAACGACCTTTCTGAAGCTCGCCTGCTGCTGGAGACGGAGGTGGCAGGCCTGTGCGCACAGCGAGCTACGGACCAGGATTTCCGGACCCTGGAAAAAATCGTGCGCGAGATGAAGGCCGCCATCGATGAGGGTGGCGCAGGATTCAGGGAACTCGATCTGAGCTTCCACCTTGCAATTGCGGCCGCCGGCAAGAACGAGGTTTTGACCGAACTATTGAAGCACATCAGAGAAGGGCTGCAGGAACTAATCGCGAAAAGCTTGCTCTTGCCCGCCGGCATGGAACTCGCCTATAAGCAGCACCGTGCGATTTTAGAGGTGTTGAAGCAGCGAAATCCCGGGCGAGCGCGCAAAGCGATGCGCACCCACTTGCGCGCTTTCCAGCGCGGCTACAAAGTCCTGTTTCAGATTCCGCAGTAGTTCAAACGCTACCAACAACGATATTAAGGATATCTTGTGGCCGTTTTCGCCGATGGATGCTTAAAAACGAGGATCTTGGGCGCAAACACGTACACTGGCTCGCCATCCTAATTCAGCATAGTGCTTTTCACCTTGACGACGGCCTGGTTTGGCTTAGACCGGGAGGGCAGAATCTCGAGGATCTCGCTTTCCACCTGCAGAGTATCTCCCGGCCTGGTTGGCTTGGGCCACGCCAACTCGCCGCCGAGCCCGATGATCCCATTGCCCAGCGGCAATCCTCCGGTGACCATAAGCCGCATGGCAACTGCAGCGGTGTGCCACCCGCTCGCGCACAACCCGTGGAACACGGTGGCCTGAGCGGCTGCCTCATCGAGATGAAACGGCTGCGGATCGAATTCTGCTGCGAACGCTTTGATCCGCTCTTCGTCCATCCGATAGGTGCCGGACGTGAACCGCTGGCCGACGTACAGATCTTCCAGATAGAGGCGCTGTTCATGGTTCATAGGTTATTCATCCAATCGCAGGAGGTCGCAGGTTAGAGGTCAGATTGCAGAGGTTACCTCTGATCTCTATCGACGACGTCATAAGCTGCGCGCGTTGAGTTCCGCAGCCGTGATTCTGCTTTGGGTTCACGAAAGCAGAACAATTTTGCCGAAGGCGCCCGGTTCCATGACTTCTTTATGAGCGCGGCCAGCCTCTGCCAGCGGCAACTCCTTCCCGACGATCGGCCTCAGGGTGCCATTCTCCAGGCCGGCCATGAGCCCGGCGTGAATCTCCTTTTCCTCGGCTTCCGTAATGCCCCAGAGAGTAAAGGCGTGAATTGAGGCGCGGCGCGTCATGAGGTCGCGCGGCGAGATGCTGACGTCGCCGCGGCTGCCAATGACGACCACGCGGCCCTGCGGAGCAAGCAGTTTCAGGTCCTGGCCGAGGTTCACATTGGCGAGCATTTCAAGAACGAGGTCGACACCAATCCCCTTGGTCGCCTTCAGAATCTCCTCCACGTAGCCCGACTGCGTGTGATTGAACACGTGGTGCGCGCCTTCCCGCTTTACCAGTTCGAGTCCTTTCTCCGTACCGGCCGTGCCCAAGACCATCAGGCCCAGGGCGCGCGCAATCTGAACACCCGCGAGACCCACACCGCCGCTGGCGCCATGGACCAGCAGGATTTCGCCGGCACGAGCTCTCGTAGCCTGAAACAGCGCGTGATACGCGGTGCCATACGGAACCCACACGCCCGCCCCTTGCGCGTATGTAATCTTCGCTGGAAGCGGATGAACCTGGCTCTCCAATGCCAACGCATATTCTGCGTACGCACCGGTCACCGTCTTCGCTACATAAACACGAGCGCCCGGCTTCACCTTGTGCACGCCTTCACCAATGGCTTCGATGACACCGGCGCCATCAGAGCCCGGCGTATACGGCAATGGCGGCTTGATAGCGTAAGTGCCGGTGCGCATATAAGTGTCATATGGGTTCACGCCCGCGGCGTGGATGCGCACCAGGACCTGGCCGGCGGCAGGACGCGGCGTGGGGATTTCTTCGAGCTTCAGGACTTCGGGACCCCCGAATTCACGAACAACAATGGCCTTCATTGTGGACTCCAGGATTTTCGTTTTCGATGCTTCCGTTTGATCTTCCCCCTTAGATTCGCTGCGAAACCGCGCGGTCGCATAAACCACGTTGGAGGGCTACTCCAACCTGGTCTCCGTGACTAACATTTGATTTTATTGGTTGGCCGAAAGCCTGGAAGAAGAAACGGACCGGCGGCATGAAGCCGCCGGTCCGCGATTTGCACTGCCGTTACCGTCACTGATGGAAATCTTGCAGCCCCGGGTTGCAGTTACCACCGCCTGATCCCCCCGAGCAATTGCCCGATCCCACGTTCAGGATCGCGGCCTGCGTGGTAGAGATCATGTAGAGGTACACTTGAGGGGTGCCGGCCTGGTCTATGTCAAATTTTCCGTTCAGCCCATCGGGGTCGGGGGCATAAGTCAACCCCGAGGGTATGGAGCTGATATTCGGCTCCGTACACCCGCTTCCGCAATTGTTGATTTGGTACTGAGTTCCGGTAAGAGTGCCGGTCCCAGCGGCGTCTACCTGGAGGACGCTCGCCTTCACGTTCGAGTTGACTGGCTGTTCACTTCCACCCAAATAGTTTCCGCTGAAGGACGAGTCCGAGAAGGTGATCGCCTGCTGCGGCGTCAACGTACCGAAGGACACGATGCCGTCCGTTCCAAGCACGAACGCCTGGTTCTTGGCAATCATATAAAGCTCCGGCGGGTGGTTCCCCGCGCCGGTCAGCGTTACGCGTCCGTTCGCCGCCACGCTATAGCTCCCCGAACCGCTATCCGATTCCATCGTGCCTCCATCGTTTTCGTCTATAGCCACCGAGAACGAGTCGTTGGAGCTGTTGGCGGTGAAGAACCCGGCCTGTGCATCGGGCGTCGCAGGCGAGTTACTAGTATCGAGACCTTGCACTTCGATCACGCTGACGCCGTTGAGCGACGCGTCACTGAACGTGCCGCTTTGCTGGAGAATCTGGCCCGTAAAGAGTGAGCCGCCTGGGCCGCTGATCGCATCGGTTTGGATCAGCAACAGTTGAGTGGCGCTGACTACATAGTAGGCAAAGTTCAGTGTGCCGACGCCTGTAACGTCAATGCCGACTGTGCCACGCCCGGTCGTCGTATTGACTGTGCTGACGTCGCTCGAGCTGAAGGTCATCGGGCTGCCGATGCCGTTTCCGCCATTGACTTTTCCATTATCGTTAGCATCCAACTGTCCACTGGTCAAGTCGGCTGTGCCGTTGGCAGTAAATGCGCCGGCCAATCCAAATCGGTTGCCGCCCTGGTCTACGCCGATAAGTCCGAGCGCATAGGGCCCAGTGATCTTGGAAAGTGAGAACGCGCTGGTGGTCTGCTTGAGCAGCACGCCGGATCCCTGGAAACCGTTGTTCGACTGGTAGGCGATAATGCTGCCGTTGCCGCTGGATTGCAAAGCAAAGGCCAGGGGTAAGCTGCCTTGGTTGGTATTAATGGTCATCAATCCTTGATCGTTGCCGGCCACACAGTAGGTGCTGGTGTTGGCGATGGTCACCGCTGCATAGCCGTCTGTTGGGTCGTTGTAATCTCCCGCTCCCGACGTAATGCTGCCGCTGCCGTTGGCTACGAAGCTGGCCGCGAGCCCTAAGAACACTTCGCCTTGGCTAGCGTCCGACCAGCCCTGGATCAACATGGCGTAGTTGCCTGAGAGCTTGCTGTTGTTCGTACAGCCCGTAACCGCAATGCTGAGGGGCTGGCTGACCATGGTCCCTTCATTATCGGTGACTTGAACCGTGAAGCTTGCGGTTCCGGTCGCGCTCGGCGTTCCGGAGATCTCCGCCTCCGATTGGTTGTTCTGAGGGTTGTTGGTGAAGGTGAGCCCCACGGCGGTAAGGTTGCTGCTGCCGCTGGTGATGCTCCAGGTGTAGGGCTGCACTCCGCCGTTGGCCTGGATGTAAGTGTTGTAGGCCCAGCCCTCATTGCCGCCCGGCATCGTCGTCGTTTGGATCGAGAGCGCCGATGCTGGAGTGACCGTAATTGAGTAGGTGTATGGGCCGATCGTGTCGCTCCCGCTGTCTGTCACCGCGACGGTGAACGAGACCGTGGTGGCCGTGGTGGGCGTTCCGGTCAGCGACAACGTGTTGCCGCCGGTGTTGTAGGCATACAGGCCGTCCCCTAGACTGACCTCGGTCCCGTCGGTGGGGACAACGGAGCCATTCACCGTGAAGGTATAGTTAGGTCCCACGCCGCCTGAGGCGTTGATCGCACCGTTGAAGCCTTGGCCGATCACTGCGGTCCCCACGGAGCCGGGTGTGGGCAACGTCAGGGGCGTTGCCGGCGTCTCGAAGCTCACCTGTACCTGCGCGGAGTTGCCGTTGATGTCCGTGGCTTGGATCTGCCAGTTGTAGTTCGTGCTGCCGTTCAGGCTGGACACGTTCGGCGGATTGTTCGGGTTCGTCGGATCACTGCCCCAGGTGAGGGAGGTGATGGAACTGGAGAAGCCGTTCGAGTTGGAGTTGTTGCCAGGTATCTGCCAGATTGTGTTGTTGCCGTTGTTGTTCGAGTTGCAGCACAACCAGAACTGATAGGTGTAGTTGCTGGCGTTAGCGGGATCGGTCCAACTGAAGTTGGGCGTCAAGCTGGCGCTGGTCCCCACAGGCGAAATGGGGGTGACAAAGGCGTCGAGCACGGCGCTGACCGTGACGGTCAGGATCTGCGTAGTGTTATCGCTGTAGGTGACGTCAAGGGTATAGGTATCGCCGACTTTCGGTGCGGCGCCGTTGAGGCCGGTCCAGAAGCTGAACTGGTCGCCGTTGCCGTTAAAGCCGCCAGCGGCAATGTCCGCCGGGATCACCACTCCCGCATCGGATTCCGTGGCAATCTCGACCGCCACCGGCAGTTTCAGGAGACCGTTGACATTGAAGCCGACGCTGTAATTGCTGCTGGTGCCGTTCTGGTTGATCTGTTCCGAGTTCTGCGTCATCACGGTGGCAGCACTGTTGGTGCTGGGCAAGATCAGGTTTTTGCCGGTCGTGGTGCCGCTGATGACTACCGGGGCCGTGTTGTTGTTTCCACCGGTATTGGAGACTTGTCCCGGTCCACTGATGAGGCCGGTGTTGTTCTGGTCGAGGATCCCAAAGAAAAAGTAATTGGATCCGGCGGGAACGTTGACCGAGTACGATGCCGGACTTTTCGGCGGGCTCGCCTTGCTTCCCACCACATCGGCATAGACGTTGCTCGTGTTCTGGTCGTAGAACCCGACATACAGCGGCCCGCTGGCCGTCTCGCTAAAGGTGACCGTGCCGGAGACCGCGTATCCGCCCGTGGGCGGGTCGATGGTGATGGCGCTGGAGGTGGCTGACCAGGCGCTGGTCGAGCTGCCCGCCACGCCCTGGGCGCGGAAATAGTAAGTAGTGCCGTTCGTGAGCCCGTTCACGATCCAGGGGTTGTTCCCGCCGGTTGCCGCGAAGCTCTTGCTCCCGGTGACGGTGCTGAACGACGAACTGGTGCTCCATTCGACGGTGTAAGAAGCAGGCATCTCTATGCCGTTGCTGTTCTGGATTGTCTGGAAGGAGACAAAGGCGCCGCCGCTGAATGCGCCCGACCCAATGCTGCTCTTCCAAGTGGGAGCCGTACTGAGAGTCACCGCGGGTGGATCCGTCAGTACAACCGCGAGGCCGCTCACGCCCTCGTTGGTAACGGTCACGTTCTGGATGCTGCCCGTGGGGTTGGATGCGTTCTGGGCGCCATAGCCCAGGTTGTCCATGAAGGCCTGCAAGGTGTAGGTGCCGGGCGGCACGCCGTGGATGGTGAAGGCCCCTCCCGACGTGAGTGTGGCTTCGGAAATGCTCGTGCCCAGGTTGTTGTTGCAGCCGCTGCAGTTGTTGCTGTACAGCTCGAGATAGGTCCACCCGCTCTTCGAGCCGCCGTAACCCACCGTGCCGGAGACCGTGTAGGCCGCTCCCGGGTTGATGACGGAGATGGTGTACGTGTTCGGGCCGGCGTTGTCGCTCGCGCTGTCCGTCACCGCGACCGTGAACGAGACGGTGCCGATCGAGGTGGGCGTTCCGCCAATCGACAGTGTGTTGCCCCCGGTGTTGGAGACAGCCAAGGTGCCGTTGCCAAGAGCGACGGCAGTCCCGCTGGTGGGAACAGTGGCGCCATTCACCGTAAAGGTGTAGTTAGGTCCTACGCCGCCGGAGGCGTTGATCGCTCCAGAGTAGTTTTGGTTGATGGTTGCGTTCGCCAGAGGGCCAGCCGGAGGCAGAGACAATGCTGGCGCGTTGTTGACGGTGATGGTGTAAGTGTTGGCGGCCGTGGCGAGCGTAATGTTGTCCCGCACCGAGACGTTGAACGAGACCACGGTGGGAGTATTGGGCGTTCCGCTGATGGTCAGTGTGGCGCCGTTGGGGCTGGAACCTAGGTTGTCAGAAAGACCCGTAACCGTCCAGGTAAAGTTCCCGCTGCCGCCGGAGGCGGTGATCGTTCCGGTGTAGAACTGGCCCACTGTTGCGGAGCCCAGTGAGGAGGGGTTAGGCGTGGGCAGACTCAGGGCGTTGTAAACCTGAATCGTCAAAGCCTGCGTTGCGGTATTGCTCGCAGAATCCGTGACCTTGGCCGTAAAGCTGGCCGTTCCGGTGGTCGCCGGCGTACCAGAAATTACGCCTGCACTACTGAGGCTCAGGTTGAAGGTCGCAAGGTTGCTGGTTCCCGAAACCGACCAAGTGTAGCCCGTGCCGGAGCCGCCCGCCGCCGAAAGTGTCTGCGAATAGCCGGCTCCCGTGGTCGCCGCGGGGAGAGTTGCGGTGGTGACGGTCAGCAAATTGGCGATCGTCACCGCGAACGTGACCGACGCCGTGTGGCTGGCCGAATCGGTCACCGTAGCCGTGAAGCTAGCGCTTCCGAGGGACGGCGACCCGCCGGAAACCAGACCTGCCGGGGACAGGCTTAGGCCAACTGCCGCGAGGCTGCTGGTTCCCGCAGTATTAGTACTCCATGTATAGGTGCCAGCGCCCGTGCCGCCCGTCGCCGCTAACTGCTGCGAGTAGGCAACATTGACGGTGCCGGTCTTCAGCGGGCTTGTGGTCGTGATGGTGAGCGTGGCTTCGACGGTCAGCGAGAAGGTCGACGACGCCGTATTGAGTGCCGAATCCGTCACCGTCACAACGATGTTGAATGTGCCTGCCGCGGTCGGAATCCCAGAGATCAGGCCACCTGTCGAGAGGTTCAGCCCGGCCGGTAATGACGAACCGCTGGCTGCTGCCCAAGTCCAACTGTATCCTGTGCCCGTGCCTCCCGTGGCTGCGAATGTGGTTGCTGGGTAAGCCGTTCCCTGGTAGCCGGTCGGCAGGGGGGATCCGGTGGTGATGCTCACCCCCGTCGAGATGGTCATGGAAAACGCTGCAGTGGCGGTGTTCGAGAGGGAGTCCGTCACCGTAATGCTAAAGCTTGGGTTGCCCACCGTCGTAGGTTTGCCGCCTAGCACGCCTGCCGCGGAAAGGGTCAATCCCCCAGGCAGCGTCGAGCCGCTGGTCACCGACCAAGCGTAGCCTGTGCCCGAACCGCCGGTGGCAGTCAGAGTCTGCGAATAGGCCGATCCGACGTAGCCCGTCGGCAGCGGGGTCGAACTGGTGATGCTGACCCCGGCCTTGATGGTCATGGAAAGCGTCCCAGTGCCGGTGTTCGAAGCCGAATCCGTCACCGTAACGCTGAAGCTTGGGTTGCCCACGGTTGTGGGTTTGCCGCTCAGAACGCCTGCCGCGGAGAGGGTCAATCCCCCAGGCAGCGCCGAGCCGCTGCTCACCGCCCAAGTGTAGCCTTTGCCCGAACCGCCCGAAGCCGCGAGCGTCTGCGAATAGGCCAATCCAACGTAGCCGGTCGGCAGCTGCGAAGTCGTAGTGACGGTGATCGGGGTATCGACGGTGATGCTCAGGCTGGCGGTCTTGGTATTTGCGGTTGGTTTGGTCGAATCGGTGACTTTGACTGTGAAGTTGAAGGTCCCCGTCGCGGTCGGAGTACCGGTAATAACGCCGCTGGCGGATAAGTTCAAGCCCGTCGGCAAGCTGCCCGTGTAACTCCATGTGTAGGGCGTCACTCCGCCGCTGGCCTGAAGTGTCGTTGGGGGATAAGCCGTACCGGTGACGCCTGTGGGTAGCTGAGCCGTAGTTGTGGTTATGCCTAATGGTGCGCTGTTGTTGACGGAGATAGTAAGGCTCGCGGACGCAGTTTGCGCTGTCGGAGTCTCCGAGTCGGTCACGGTAACGGTGAAAGTCGTTGGGCCCGTCGCGGTTGGCGTTCCGGAGATCACGCCCGTCGCGGTGTTCAGCGTCAACCCTGGGGGCAGGCTGGCGTTGCCGCCGGTCACCGCCCAAGTGTAGGCACCGGCTCCGCCGCTCGCCGCGAGCGTTGTGCTGTAAGTATTGCCGATCACGCCGGTGGGCAGGCTGGCCGTGGTTGTAGTGACGGTTAGCTGCGGTGCGGTGATGACAATGCTCAGACTCTGCGTCGCCGTCTTTGAAGGCGATTCGGAATCGGTCACGGTGACCGTGAAGATGATTGTGCCCACAGCCGGACCGGTGGGTTTGCCAGTGATAGAGCCGGTGCTCGAGTTCAAACTCAGCCCAACGGGCAGGCTGCCGGTTGTAATCGACCAACTGAAGGGCGAGATGCCGCCCGCGGCCTGCAGCGTTGTACCCGCAGCGTAGGCCGTTCCGACCACGCCCGCGGGCAGCGAAGTGGTCGTCACCGATAATGCGGGATTCACCGTGATACTTAGGGTGGCGCTCGTCGCCGTCTTGGGCGTCGCTTCCGAGTCGGTCACGGTTACGGTGAAGCTCGTGGTTCCAGCCGTGGTCGGTGTGCCGGAGATCGCTCCCGTGGCAGGGTTCAAAGTCAGCCCCGGCGGCAGGTTGGTGTTGCCGCCGACGACAGTCCAGTTGGTGAAAGGCTGGATGCCTCCGGTGGCCTGCAAGGTCACGCCCGGATAAACAGAATTGGCGACGCCTGTCGGCAGCGAACCGGAGTTTGAAACGGTCAGCGGTGCTACCGTGATCGCGATGCTCAGGCCGGCGGTCGCCGTCTGCGCCGTCGGTGTCTCCGAGTCGGTCACAACCACTGTGAAATTGGTGGGGCCGACAAAATTTCCGTTCGGCATACCGGCGATCACACCCGCGGGGCTCAAGGTCAAACCGGAGGGAAGGCTGCTGCCCGATGCCAACTTCCAGGTGTCGGCTCCGACTCCGCCTTTCGCTTGCAGCGTTTGGCTGCCGTATACGTTGTTCATGGTTCCGCCGGGGAGCGATGACGTCGTAACGCTTAGCGGCGGCGCGCTGACCGCGATGCTCAGACCGGCAGGGGTGGCGGCGGGCGTCGGCGTCTCCACGTCGGTCACGGTCACGGTGAAGCCGATGGGGCCGGTGACAAGTCCGGTTGGCGTGCCCGAGATCACGCCCGCGCTGCTCAAGGTCAAACCGGCAGGCAAAGTTCCCGGCGGTACACTCCACGTGTAGGGCTGAACTCCACCCGTCGCTTGCAACTGCGTTTGGGGATAGGCCGTGCCCATCACCGCCGCCGGCAAGGTCGCAGTCGCGATGGTCAACGCCGGAGGTGGGTTCACGGTAAAGTTAATCGCTTGGGTCGCGGTCGCGCCCGCTGCATCGGTGACCGTGAAGGTGTAGGAGCCGCTGCCTCCGCCAGTCGGCGTGCCGCTGATTATTCCCGTGCTGCTGTTCAGACTTAATCCCGCAGGTAGCGTCGAAGAAGCTACGGCTGGGCGAACCCGCGCTCGTTTCTCATCTCCCGGCGCCGAGGTGATGCTCCATGTGTACGGACTGCTTCCGCCGGTCTCAACCAGCGTGGCGCTGTAGGCGGTCCCCGCCGTTGCCGCTGCCAAAGAAGTTGTCGTGATGCTGGGCAGAGGGTTGACGTTAATCGTCAAGGTCGACAATTTCGTGGTATCGGTGACTGAGGCCGCGGTGATGGTTGCCGTGAACGCGCTGGTCACCGAGGCAGGAGCATTGTAAGTGGCCGAGGTCGTGGAGGTGTTAGTCAGCGTGCCCTGCGAACCATTAGTGCCTGAAACGGTCCACGTCACGCCGGCATTTTTCGAATCGTTCGCAACCGCGGCGGTGATGGCAACGGTTTGCGCTTGATCGATGCTCTTTGTACCGCTGGGCGCTAACCTAACCCCGATGGCCTGTGGCGCCGAAGAGCCGCTGCCGCAACCCGACAAACCCAGAGTAAGAAGAGCGATCAGTCCCGAAAGTAACACCGCCACCGTTGCACGTTTCACAATTCCCCCCGACCGACGGGAGGATTTCTCCCGATCTCGTCAGTTGGGATCATGCTTTAGCGAAGGTGTGACTACAAGTTACTCAAGTACTTTGTGGTGTCCTATTTTGGACTTATGTCCCGTTTGTGAACCATCCTTATTACTGCGGCATGGTCATTTTTGCACGGCCTCGCGTACCAAGCTCGGACGATGGACCCTGGCATAGGTTGCGAAACGAGCCCGCTGAAAAAAGATCGCACCTACCAAGTGCCAGGCCGGCTGATGTGATCGGAAAGAATGAATCAGCGTGCCGCGAGACCTCGGAGCATTTGCAATGTTGATCGGAACTTTCCGTCCAAAGAAATATTGTTGACGCCATCGAGCAAAGAAATCTGCGTCACAAACCACGGCACAACGAATTGAGGGCGCAGTAAAAAAGGTGGTAAGTGATTGAAAGAGTGGAGCCGACGATCAGACTTGAACTGATGACCTGCCGATTACGAATCGGCTGCTCTACCAACTGAGCTACGTCGGCTTCGGGTTTGCTTTCTTTAGTTTACCAAACCGCTTGCTGGTTTGTGCTGTACAACTGCGGTACCAGCGATCTGAGCTTCAAGCTGCTTCATGGCGGTGGTGACATCCGCACGCACGGTTTTGATGTCGGGACATTAGTTTTGCGAAATGCCCCGTCTTGTGACGAGGTAAACGGCAAAGCTCCCCAGCCAGTGGCCGCCTTCGTAATGCTTGCCAGTCACGGCTTCCAGTCCTGCATGTCTATGCTCCTCGGCTGCCGCCCGGATCATCGGAAGGCGCTTATCGCCTTTCGGCAGACCCGCAGCGATACCTTCCAACATCCATGCGCGACTCAGGTTGAGCCCGTCCAAATGTGCCAACTTGGGATCACTCGGATCAGGCGACACCACGGGCTCTAACCAAGCGCCTTTTCTCGCCGGCGAAATCTGTGGCAGAAAGGTTCGGAGCCAGCGCGCAAACTCGCCGCTTGCCAGCACACGCCGCATAACGCCTGCTTCGCCGAGACATGGCGAAAGAAAATCTTCGCCGGAGGGCTCATATGCCAATGGACATTCTTTGTCGCCGAGATAGAACTGCCTGGCTTTCGATACCAGCAGGTCAGCAAACTTCGCATCCCCTGTGGCGCGTGCATAGTCCAGCATTAAGCCGAGAGCGAAAGCGGTCTGGTCGTGTTCGCCGATCCGCACAGGGTGGGAGAGTTTCGGCAGCCAGTTGTTCAGCCGTTCCAGCACAACTTTCTCAAGCGGATGCAGATTCGCTGCCATCTCTTTAGCCTGCGGATCGTCCCACTCGCGTAATTCCGCAACCAGTTGAAGGAACCATGCCAGCCCATACGGGCGCTCAAAACTGGCGCGTCCTTCTCCTCGGAGATATGCAGCCTCCTGCGCGATGTTTTCTGCCGTGAGACTCTGCCGCAGTGCTTCGCGAGCACCCTGAACAAACGCGGCGTCCGGAAAAGTCCTGACCAAGCGAACCAGGAGCCAATGCCCGTGGACAGAAGAATGCCAGTCGTAGCAGCCATAAAAGGCAGGCGTCAATTTTCGTGGTGGGGCCGCATCTGCGTCGCTATTCAACGTGTGGCTAATGTGATTCGGGTACTCCTTGTGTACGCAGGCGAGGGCAAGATTCGCAAATCGCTGAGCCGCTTTGCTGTCAAACTCGCCTGTGTTTTGGGCAGAAGCACTCATCGCGAAGAACAAGAACATGGCGCAGAACGTCAATTTCATCGCCTAATACTTTAGCCGAACACGAAGAACCGAGGCGAGGACGAGATTCGTGACCGTCCCACCATGGGGTGGAGTTGGTGGGACTAGCTCATATACCAGCCACCATTGACCGAGATTGTCTGCCCGGTCATGTAGTCATTCATCGCCAGCATCACCGCAACCGATGCGATGTCGTCCACCGAGCCAAAATGCCCCATCGGAATAAGATTCGGGTTTGCGTTGGGGTTGCTGGTCACCATATCGGTCTCAATCAGCGCGGGAGCAATGGTGTTCACGGTGATTCCGTCTCCAATGAGCGATGAAGCGCAGGAGTGCGTCAGTCCTATGATCCCCGCCTTGGACGCGGCGTAGTGCGCCCCCACTGCCCCGCCCGTCTGGGCAGCGACTGAAGACAGGTTGATGATGCGTCCCCACTTTCTTTGTCGCATACCGCCCACCACAGCCTGCGTTACCAGGAACACTGACTTTAGATTGACGGTGAGCACTTCGTCCCATTCCGCTTCTCCAATCTCCTCCAATTTGCGCGGATGAGCGATACCCGCATTGTTGACGAGAACGTCGATGCCACCAAGGTGCGCCTCAATTTCTGCGAGCATACGCCTCACCTCGGCTGCGACGGACACATCGGCCTGAATCGCGATTGCCCTCCGTCCCATCCCGGTGATTTCGGAACAGACTGCATTCGCAGCGTCGGCACGCTCATGGTAGTTAACCGCGACATCGGCGCCAGCCTTAGCCAGTGCGATGGCGACTGCGGCTCCAATTCCGCGACTGCCGCCAGTTACAAGGCCCACTCGATCCCTGAGGTCTTTCATGGCGTCATTGTATGCGCCACGTAACCGAACATCGTCGCTCGTGCGAATATTTGCTCCACCTTCCGGGTTCGGGATCGAGCCCCGTGCTGCGTCCGACAAACGGGGCGAAACCGATGGCAAGCAGGCCGGGGCCGCGCCCTCGACGACTTTTTCCGCAGCCTCCTAAGCAGAAGAAAGAATCCGAAGCGCTGAAGGTCTGCCTGTTCAACCTTGAACACTTTTCGTAAGATGCCCCATGGCGCAGCCGAGAAGATGACGATGAGGATGAGGACGACGTAGGCGACGACGGGTACAGTGAACGTTGGAGGGAACATGGCTCGATTTCGCGCAGGCAAACGGCGGTCGAAGAGAATCAAATCGGTCTTACCAGTGCGACTCTGGTTCGCCGGCAGTAAAGAGAGCCATCTCGCGCATACTCTCGATGTCAGCAGCCATGGTGTGCAGTTGGGTGGTTATCGAGGCGAGATGAAAGTTGGAGATGAGATTGTAATTCAATACCGCCATGCGCAAGCACAATTCCGAGTCACTTGGATCGCGGCTCGCGAGGGCTCCTCGGAGAAGCAAATCGGGGCTGAGTGCATGGAGCCGGGAAAGCAGATTTGGGGTGCCGAGTTCCCTCAGCAAAACGATGAGTACGAAGAAAAAGAATGAGCGTGCTTTGCCTGAATGCCGCCAACTGCACACCACTCGCAGGCGTGCCCATGCCCACGACCAAGAAGCATATTTGGTTCTACTGGGAGCCTAGAGTACTGGCAACGGTGGAAAATGCGTTGTTGGCGTTGCCCCCGATCAGACGCACAGTGCCAATCACGATCACCAGAATTACCGCGAGCATAACCGCATACTCAGCGACATCCTGTCCTTGATCGTCGGTGCAAATCTTGCGAAGAAACTCGACCATCGATATCCTCCGGGCCAGAGGAACAAATTTCCAGGGAACTTGCGTAGGCAAATAATGTCGCCTCGGACAGCGATTGTCAATCTCACCCGAAGTGGGTTTTTCCACCGCTTTTCCACCCTGTTTACCACAACGTTCGCGGATCAGACGGAGATCAGATGGCAGGTTCCTTCATGCGGCGAGCGTGCGCTCGCACATCTTTGCTGATAGCCACATGCACTTTGGTCGAATGTTAGAAACCCCCACACCACAAAAAGAGGGGGGTGGCGTAAGTGGGTTTTAGCAGGTGTGTGGGGCCACTCACGCCACCAATGAAACGAACAACAGTGGGCCGCATGCTGCTTCACGTCATCTGACGACCTCCGGCAGCACCCACTGCGGCTCGGCTAAGAAGGAACACAATTTACAACGCTATCAATTTTGTGTCTGTTCAATTTTGAACAGTTTTGGCCCGATCCGCGCCCGTGCTATGCGGCCTGCGCCAGCGCTTTGTACTCGTCATCGGACTGCGAGGGCAGCAGCACCCACAGCGTGTAGATGCCGAGCGCAGTACCGATCGGAACATTCAACAGCGCCACGAACCCCACCACCAGGGCAACGATTCGTGCCCACTCCTGCCGCTGCAGCAAGCCCCAACCGGCGATGAAGCCGGCCGCCGCTTTCGCCAGGATCAACCATCCGACAAAGGTGATTAGCGGCCGCAGCCAGACGGTGACTTCAGGCGGCGGCCCGTTGGGAATGTGAATCACGCGGCCGAAGATGGTCTGCGCGACAATGATCACCACCATTCCTGCAACCACGTGCAACGCCGAGTACGCCATCCACAGAATGCCCACCAACCGGACGTGCTCGCGAACCCGGCTACGCCGTAGCTCGACGAGGCCCAGCACGGTTTTGCCGCAGCGTCCGCAGCGTGAATCACCAGCTTGCAACTGCGCACCACATTGATCGCAAAACATCCCTTGCCCTCCAAGCTAAACAAATTGTGCTCTGTGTAGGATACGGATGAAAGCACTCAACAGTTGCATTGCGGTTCCCAGTTCTCAGTGAACGCCGGGCCCGTTGCCAACTGACTGAGAACTGAGAACTGGAAACTGGGAACTGAAAACTGCTACTCTGCCTCCAAACAAAAAGGCCACCCGGCAACTTGGGCGGCCTTTTCTTTCAAGGGAGAATAGTTCCAACGGAAGTTTCCATCCATCAGAGCTTTCTGCGGGAATCTTATGAGCCTCAAAAGCGCAGTGTCAAGCAAAATTTTCGGATTAAATAGTCTTATTTTCAATCACTTACAAGACGAGTCCACAAGTCAGCAAACGGGCCCAAAATGGAGCGAAAACCCTTCTTTTCGACTCTAACGACATTCGATTGAGTCACTTACCGCTCCCGAGGCAGCGGCCGGGGGGTATCTTCCAGGTGCAGCGAGATGATTTCCATCGCCTCCCGGCGATCGAACACGGAGTCGGGGAAAAACCGTTTTACGAGCAATCGCAAGCCCCCAAACGCGATCCCGGCCACCAGCGCCAGGCCGACCACAATTCCGCAAAGAATAATCGCGTTGAACAGAAAGTTCGCCAGATTGTCTTTCTTGCTCACGTAGGTGTTTTCGTTCCACGTGACATCGGCCTCGTAGCTGATCGACGACATCAGCGCACGCGCTTCGCTTTTTGAAAGTGGTCCGGCCGCGATCACCAGGATCGGTCCGGTGCGTGTATCGAAAAACGGGCCCACATCGAGAATCGGCACAACCCCCGGTTGCTGCTGCGTGAGTTGGTGCGAGGCGTCGATCTGGCGCAGCCGTTCCGCGGCCATCTGCGGCGTCGGATATTCAATCAGCATCAGGGTGGACTCGCCCGCGTTCACCGCATATTTCCCCATCACTACTTCCGCGCCCGACTTGAAATCCACCATCGCAGTCGCCAGCGGCGAGCCGACCCGATCAAGCGCGACCGGACCCAGAATGTACTTCGTCGTGTGCTTCTCCACATTCTTCTCAAACGCCCGCTTCGGAAGATACCCGGGCAGCGACGGCGGGTTGTTCTTGCCGCCCACCGCCTGCGGCAGCAGACCGGCCAGTTGCCGCAGTTGCGACGCCGACATCACGCTCATTCTGTCGAACACCGCATCCACCAGCACATTCCCCTGATAGAACAGCACGCGGTTATTCAGAAAAGCCGCCTGCCCGCCGATGGTTTCCTCCTCCATCTCGGGAGAATAGTAGTAGGTGAAGGCGCCGTAAGCGCCGCTGGCATCTTCAAACACCGCGGCTCGGATCGTCAGATTGCGGCCGTCGTCGCGAGTGTAGGCCGCCTTCTCCAAACGCACAAAGCCATACTCTTTCAGCACCGGCGCATTCACCGCATCAGCGGACGCGGGATCGTCGCTCCTCGTAACAACGCCTTTCACCTGCCAGCCGGCAAACTCGGCAGGAAGGACAGGGGACGAAGAAACAGCGGCGGGAGAGGCCGGCACAGGCGGTTCGGCAGCCAGGGCCCCAGCACAAAAAAGGAAACCAAAGAGAAAGATAAAGATAAAGACCGCGCAGAACTGTATTGAGAATTTCATTCGAAAAAAGGCGCACCTGTACTATGGAATTAGACTACCGGCTGTCCAGGAAAGTTTCCACCCGCAAGCCGCAAACTGCACCCGCGGCTCCTCAGCACCCCCGCATTGAGCCCGGATCACGAGTGGAAAATATTTATTTTCGACCCGGTTTTCCTGCTGTTGTCCTCATACGTCCACAGGCGGCAAGGGTGCATAATGCGCCTGCCTGGCGTAGCAACGTTCATCGGCAGGAAGTTCTGAACGTTGCCGGTGAAATCGCGCGGCTGCAGCCAGTGGCTGCTGGGCACGACCTCGAGGGATGCACACAGAAGTTGGTCATATTCCGAGTTCAGAAAATCCGGTCTCATTTCATCGTCTGCACCTTGGGAGGGAGCATGAAATCAACAGATCTAGCGGTAAGATTGTGGCGAGGCGACGACGGTCAGGACATCGCCGAGTATGCGGTGATGCTCGCGGTGATCCTGGTGATCGTGATTGGGACCGTCCGTCTGATCGGCGGGAATGCGAATAATGTGTTCTCCACGGTTGGCAGCACCATCTCGCAGCAATAGGAGGTGCCCATTGGCCTATCCAGCAGTTTGGCGAAGCCGGCGCCTCAGTTATATCGGGAGACGCAACGCCCCCAAAGGTCATTTCGCCGGACGGCTCTCATCGCCGGCTGCGGACGGATGCTTACTGTAACGGCGGTGGGGTCATGCCCTGGAATGTCGTCCCAAGAAACTTCCCTTGCGAATCGAAGTTCCAATTGAATATGGCGAGTCCAGCGCGGGCGCAGGCGTGGCATCCATTAAGCAACGGATAGGCGACCACGAACTGTATTCCGCCATTTGGTCCCGCTTGCGCGTCCGGCCAAGTCAAGCCGTCACGATCCCCTGGCCACACATCGACCTGCGGAAACTGATTCTTTAGATCCTGAAACTGGAAACTTCTTTTCATGGTTTTTGTGTCGAGCAACTTCAGATCCTCGACGTTGACGATCGCCGGCCGTCCATTCACCAGCAACAGACCATAGTTAGTGTTGGCGCGCAAGGGATATGTGATCCATGCGAAGGCAACCGGCCCCTCGTCTTGGAAGCCGGTCATGATCCCGAACTCGCCGTGACTCTCCTTGTACAGTTCACGCGTAAAGCTTACGGTCGCGGTGGGGGCGCCAGCTTTCGACATCTGGCCGATAAAGCACTCGCCGGTCTGGGACGACCCGTCGCAGGCGGCGTGCGCTGCGCCGAGGAATTGCTGCGTTACCTGCCATACCGACGACCCGTCAAGCTTCGCCGAGCCGGTCCCGTGTTGCGATTGTGCCAGCAGGCATTCAGCAAAGCAGACGACAGCCAGAAGTAAACGGAGCCTGCACATATTCCTCTCTTGGAGCTAGCATCTGAATGAACGCTGGCATCGGCTCGATGATACGACCAACTTACCCGGACTTCCAAAACGAAATGTGGGCTGGCACTTTTCGGAATTCTTCCCGCGTCAGCTCACTGGCCTCGCGACATCGCCTTCAGGAAATCGTCTGCGGTGGTGCGATAACAGGGCAGCACTGCGTTCAAGTTGGAGGAACGCAACGCCGCTGGAAGTTTTGGGTACTCTGTGGCTGGAAGACTCGGGTCAATGTGAACCTGCATGATCTGCCCCAAGGACTCGTCGCAGTTCGGATCTGGTGTTACGCGCAGCTTGATTACCCGTGGCGGCAGGTTGTTGAGATCATATTCAGATAGCCGCCGTTGATAGGGAAGAAATTCATAAACCAGCTTTATGAGTTGCAGTTGGTCCTTGCCGACCCGTCTCTTGGCGACGAAGACTTCGAAATTGGAAAAAAAGGAACTGCCCGGCGCGGCAAAAACCACCCCCAGCAAACCGAGAGGCAACTCTTCGATAGTGGGTGGGGTTTCGCTGTTGGCCGGTGGGTCCGAAGCGGCGTCCATCGGCAGGGGATCCATTGGTTCTAAAATTTTTCTCGCGCCAGAGTTGTTCGCACCCTCCACTGGTGAAGGAGGCGTCACGATCGGCGAGCCATCTCCCGACCCATCTCCGGACAACGAGGGTAAGCGTCCCCTCGCGCCAGTGTGGGCCGCACTCTCAACTGAAGGCGGCGGCGGCACCACTTGTGAACCCGTGGGGGACAGCAAGTCCCTGCGCCCGGTTCCGGCAACTAAAGGAGGCGGCGGCACCACTTGCGGAGCCGCACCGGAAAGCGAGCCCAACCTCGCACTTCCAGCAGGGGCGCCTGCGCCCTGAACTGAAGGCGGCGGCGGTACCACTTGTGAACCCGCAGGGGACAGCAAGTCCCTGCGCCCGGTTCCGGCAACCGAAGGCGGAGGCGGCACCACTTGCGAACCCGCGCCAGCCATCGAACCCAATCGTGCAACACCAGCAGCATTGTGCGCGCCGTGAACCGACGGGGGAGGGGGTACGACATTTGGCCCCGCCCCGGACAACTTACCCAACCGCCCAGCCGAGTTGCCTGCGCTTTGAACCGATGGAGGAGGCGGCACCACTCGCAGGCCACCCGTATTCGGAGCTTTCACAGCCCGTCCTGCGGGAGGCCCACCAAGCTCGGGCGCCGGAGCAACTACCGAAGCTTGCGGCAGTGCCAGCCGGCGAGCTGCTGCATGGTCAGCGTCTTTGTCAACCTGGGGAGGCGGCGCTACCACCACCGACGGTCCTGTCAGCGCGTTCCGCCGCGGTCCCGCGGTGGCTGAAAACGGCACCATGGGTGTAACCGTATGGGAGCCTAGGAAATTCGGCAGCCTGGCCGTGGCCTGCTTGATGTCTGGTGGTGTGACGAGGCCCGGTCTTCGCTCCGGCGTCACTGGCATCGCCGGTTGATGTGCCGGTTGATGCGCCGATGCATGCTTCGCTCGCGACCGCGCCGGAACGCTTGGCGCTCTGCCCTCAGCTGCTGGAAAGGCCTCTTTAAGTGGGTAGTACATGATCGACTTGTGCACCGCATCGCGCTGCGGGAAAAGTTTTACCGGCTCCCATACTCTGGATTGGCCCCACACGCACAAAATCAGCAGCATCAAATGCCATAGCATTGACTCCAGAAACGCGGACCAGGGGGCGCCGGAAGGAACGAAGACGTCGTTCCAGAAAGGTGCAGGCCGTGAGGTGACGGGGATCTGCGGGACGCGCCGCGACAGCAGCAGGTCCGCCAGATTGTGGAAGAACACACGATGGCGAGGTTCCAGTTCGGTCAGCAGCCTGAGACGAGGTACGGGCGCTGCGCGTTGAACTCTCTGGCTTGCGATCAAAACCCCAGGGGCATTGTCCATGGACACACTATGGATCCACTATGAAGGGGGGAGAAAAACTAACCCGATTATAAATCATTTCACAACCGGCGGCGGGTACCACCGTCACTGAACGGCGGCGCCTGCATTCTAAATAAAGTATGGGGTTCGTCGGTGGCCATCAATGCGGCTCGAAGCGGAGCTCAACCAGTTCATGGGTCTCATCCGGACCAGGGGCGAACTTCCAGTTCCCAACAGCGTCTTGAGCCGCCTTAAGCAACACTGGGTTTCCGCCCGCCGGCTCGACTGCGCTGACTGAACCGTTAGGAGCGATGGTTGCGCGGAGCTTCACTACCCCGGAAATTCGATTCCGCTTGGCCAGATCAGGATAGACGGGACTCACCTTATATACGACTTTGCGCACCTGGAAGGAAGCGTCCGAATCCTGCGCGGGCGACGCACTAGCCACTATGGTCAGCAGCACCAACAGAAAGAGCATAAAGCGAACGCCCATTGCGTACTCCAGAATGAAGCGGGATCTTGAATTTTAGTGTAGCCCGAGTCTGAATTGCGGCGAGGATTACGAAAGTCATGGACGCTGCCAATACCTGTCGCCGGATGAGGAACAGTCGATGCAAGCGGCGTTAACACTCACGACCGGGGTCAACGAGTGTAATCGAGGTTTTTCGTCAGTCTGCCAAGTCCCAAAGGTGTACTATGGTGCTGTTTTTCGGCTTTAAAAAGGAAATTCCGAGTTAGACCGCAAAGAGGGCGGCACATGAAAAAACCGGCGCACCTCGCCATTTTCTTGTTCATCGGCATCTCATTCCTCTTTTCGGAAACTATTAAGTTTGAGGACATCAAAATTCGTCGCCACAAGAGCGCGGAAAAGCGGGAACTGGTGGATAAGATCGGCGTTCTCAGCTTCGAGGATGACGCTCGAAAACTGACGTTTCGGAGTGAGGCGGGCGATAACTTCGCCGTTCCATACTCCGACATCACAAAAATTGTCTTCGATTCCGATGCCCATATGAACGCGGGTGCGAAGTCCGTGGCGGTTACAGCACTGAGTCCGCTCGCGGGCGCGTTGGTTGGGCGCATTCGTGTGCATGATCGCTGGCTTTACCTGGAGTACAGCCAAGGGGATCATTCGGAGAAGGCGCTATTAGTGCTGCCGGGAGCCATATGCGAAAAGGCAACCGCCAAAACCCAAAGTCTGCTTGGTGAACGCGTGACGATTGCGAATTATTTCGAAAAGGGCGAACCGATCATCGACAAGGACGGCGACATTGACAAAAGCCGTGTCCCGGATTTGAAGTCCAGGGAGTCGATGAAGCTGGACAGGACGACTCATCCATTGCCTGAGGTGAAGCCAGACAAGGCAACCATTGTCGTTGTCTGTCCCCCACTGGCCGCGCGCAACACCGGGTGGGGAAACCAGTTCAAGCTGCATGCCAATGGCAAGGTCATCGCCGTAAACAAGATGGGCACCTACAGCATCGCCTATGTCGATCCCGGAAAATATTCCCTCATTTCGCAGTCTGAAAACGCGAACGGATTCGATATGGATCTCGAAGCCGGCAAGACGTACTACTTCA
This sequence comes from uncultured Acidobacteriaceae bacterium, assembly GCA_963779995.1. GTDB lineage: Bacteria > Acidobacteriota > Terriglobia > Terriglobales > Acidobacteriaceae > Acidiflorens. Next base: position 628,986 of record CAVZZY010000018.1, read on the forward strand.
TCCAGGAAACTTTTCAGGGAATTGTGAAAGGCCACACGATGCTCTCCCGCAATAGCCCCGAGGTCGTAATGTACCTCGTGGATGGTGCCTACTTTTCCGACTGGAAACGATTGAATTAGGGTTTTGACTTCGCGTTCCCATCACGCATTTCTTTGCTCAAAGGCTCTTCCCGTATTACTCCAAACTGACGAAAACAGGCGTGTCTGTTGAAAAAGTCCCTCAGTTGATGCTTGCGGCGGTGCAGCGTTCACGTTATAAGCAGGCCAGAGTTCTCGATGCCGCTTTTCACCATTCCCTTTGGAGGCCTGCTGCCCATGATGGGACACCAATCCCGCTCGGAGTCGCTGTTCTACTGCTTCCGCCTGGAAGATCAAGTTCCTGAAAATCATCTGCTGCGCCTGATCGATCGCCACGTCAACTTCGACTTTATTCGAGCCAAGTTGAAGGACTCCTACAGCGACACGGGAAGGCCATCCATCGATCCCGAACTGTTGCTGCGCCTGCTGCTGGTCGGCTATCTCTACGACGTCACGAGCGAAAGGAAACTAGTGGAAGAGCTGCGCATGCATCTGGCGTGGCGATGGTTCACGGGACTGGGGTTCGATCAGGAGATTCCGCATCACTCTACGTTTTCCAAGAACCGGCATGGACGATTCCAGGAATCGAATCTGTTTCAGGAGATTTTTGAGGAGATCGTCGCCCGCTGCGTAGAGGCCGGATTGGTGAGGGGCGAGCACATGTCGGTGGACGGCAGTTTCATCCAGGCCAATGCCGACCATCACAGCCGCGTATCCCCCGAGCAACTACCAGAGATAGCTAAGGTGAACCACACGGTGCGCGAGTATCTAGTCGAACTGGAGCGGGAGAATCCGGTCGAACCTCCCGTTCCCCAGCCAGAGAAAGTCTCGACCACGGACCCGGATTCGACCTACGCGACCAAAGGCGGTCCAGCGCGGCTCGGGTATTACGACAACTATCTGGTGGATAACGCCAGTTGCGTCATCGTGGGGGTGCAAGCTACGCCGGCGCGACTGAGTCAGGAGAGCGTTGCGGCCCGAGACATGATCGAACGCTATCGCGAACGTTACGGCTATCTGCCGCAAACTCTGGGGGCGGACACCACCTACGGCAACGGCGAACTACTGCAATGGCTTGATGAACGTGGTATCGCTGCCTACATTCGAGTGAAAGAAAATCCCAACGGGCCGAGTGACCTCTATGGCATCGACAAGTTCACCTACGTACCCGAGGAGAACGGCTATATCTGCCCGGAAGGCAAACTCCTGAAGTACGTCGGAATCAATGCGCGCAATCGCACCCACCTTTATTATTCGACGGTGAAGCGCTGTCGCGAGTGCTCGCAGAAGAGCCGCTGCACGCGAGGCAAGTATCGGACCCTTGCCATCCATACTTGTGAGCCAGCGCGGCAGCGTGCCCACGCCCTGGCCCGGACACCAGCGTTCGCGATCTCGCAACGAGCTCGGCGGAAGGTGGAAGCATTGTTCGCAGAACTGAAGAATTACATCGGTCTACGCCGGCTGAGGCTGCGCCGGATGCGCTTTGTTCGTGAGCAATTCTACCTGGCGGCAACGGTGCAGAACCTGAAACGGCTGGTGCGGTTCCTCACCCGTAGGCGTGAACTCCAAACCGCAACCGCGTGAATCGGAAGTCACCAAAGAACTAAACAACTAGAAAAACATAAAGGAAAATACCGAAGGAAAACTGCGGTGGCGAGGGGACTTTTTCAACACACACAGGCGTTAGCGCTCAAAACCACCTCTACGAGCGTTATAGGGATTTTTCGCCAACCACCGGATGGTTCCGGGTTTACCGATAATACGCCCGGAGGGACCGGAGCGCTTCACCATGACGGACTGCACGTCTCGTGACATGGGAAGGTGCGTAAGTGAAGGGTGTTAGTAAGTTAAATAGACTCTGTTGCAAGCAAGCGAATTGGGTGTAAACTTAGCTGCTGTAAAGCCCCGCCGGGCAGTTGGGGCCATGGCCTGGAAGTGGCTTCTGGCGCCATGTTTCAGATTCCCATCCCCCAGGAATTTGCCCCCTGTCAAGGAGAAGTTATGATTCGAAGGCTAAGTGCATCTCTGCTTACCGTGATCGCGATGGTGTCGATCGCGAGTGTCGTTGGTCGGGCGCAGATGCAATCCTTGATGACGCGTCATGTGCGTGAAGTAACTGTCAATGGGCAGGCGTCGTCCGTTGGACGCCTTCCCGCAACCCAAGTCATGCGCCTCGTCGTGGTTCTGCCGCTGCGTCATGAGCCAGAGCTGGAAGACTTCCTCCAGGAACTCTACGATCCCGCAAGCCCCTCCTACCGGCACTTCCTCACGGTGCAAGAGTTCACCGCGCGGTTTGGTCCCAGCCCGGAGGATTATGACGCCGTGCTTCATTTCGCGGAAGCCAACGGCCTCGCCGTGGTGGGGACTTCCCGCAATCGCCTGAACGTAGATGTCGAGGCGCCGGTGGCGGATATTGAGAAAGCCTTGCATGTGACCATGGGCGTCTACCAGCACCCCACCGAAAACCGCACCTTCTATGCACCCAGTCGGGAACCTGCCGTGGACCTGCCGTTCCAGCTGTGGCACATTGCGGGTCTGGACAATTATTCGATTCCACGTCCCCTCTTCTCCCGGCACGCAAATCTCCGCGTGAATGCCAACGCCACGACTGGCTCCGGCCCGGATGCTTCTTTTCTCGGCAGCGACATGAGGGCGGCCTACTACGAGGGAACGGCCCTCACCGGCAGCGGGCAATCGCTCGGGTTGCTGGAGTATTACGGTGTCGATTTGGCTGATCTGAACACTTACTACACTAACGTCGGTCAAACGAACAATGTCCCAATCACTCTCTTGTCCACAGACGGCACCAGCACGAGCTGCTTCTACGAGGTGGTCGGCTATCCGAGCTGTAACGACACTGAACAAATCCTGGACCTGACTCAGGCGCTCGGCATGGCCCCGGGCCTGTCCAGCTTGGTCGTGTATGTGGGAGCAACCGATTCGGCCATTTTTAACGCAATGGCTACAGCCAGTCCGCTTAACGCGCAATTGAGTTCTTCGTGGACGTGGTCCCCGGCGGACCCCAGCACCGACAAGCCGTACTTCAAGGAGTTCGCGGCGCAGGGCCAGAACTTGTTCCAAGCGGCTGGCGACAGGAGTGAGTGGGGCTCGTCTTCCGTAAAGACTTACCCGGAAGATGGTGTGTACCTGACGTCGGTCGGCGGGACGGACTTAGTGACAGGCAGCGCGGGCGGTTCCTGGAGTTCGGAAACCGCTTGGGCCGACGGTGGCGGCGGTATTTCGCCGAACGAGTTTGCGATTCCCTCCTGGCAGACGGCCACGGCCAGCGGCTGCTCCAGTTGTTCCCAGACTTATCGCAACGGCCCCGACGTTTCGGCAAACGCGAATTTTACCTTTTACGTTTGTGCCAACCAAATTACTCCCTGTAGCGCCAACGAGTGGGGCGGAACCAGTTTTGCGGCGCCCATGTGGGCCGGCTATCTGGCTCTTGCCAATCAACAGTCGGTTGCCAACGGCAAGGGGCTGATCGGCTTCATCAATCCGGCCCTTTATACGATTGGCTTGGGTTCGAGCTATGACAGCGATTTCCACGACATCACCAGCGGGAGCAATGGCTATTCAGCAACCACCGGCTACGACTTGGCGACGGGCTGGGGCAGTCCGAACGGACCGGGTCTGATCAATGCACTGGCCGGACCCCCGCCCAGTTCTGGCTTCAGCCTTTCCGGCTCGCCCGCTTCGGTTCCGGTGGCGCAGGGCAGTTCGGGAAACTCCACCATAAGTAGTACGGTGACCGGCGGCTTTAACTCGGCCATTACCTTGTCTGCGACCGGCCAGCCCACGGGCGTGACCGTGAGCTTCAGCCCAACTTCGATTACCGGGGCTGGGACTTCGACCATGACGATGGCGGTGGCTTCATCCACAGTCATCGGCACGTACAGCATTACCGTGACCGGAACCTCGGGCAGCACCAGCGAAACGACCACGGTCTCCCTGACCGTGACCGTGCCTTCCAGCTACACGATCGGCGCAGCACCCGCTTCGGTTTCGGTGGCGCAGGGCGGCTCGGGAAGCCCCACCATTAGTAGTACGGTGACCGGCGGCTTTGACTCGGCCATTAAATTGTCTGCGTCCGGCCAGCCAAAGGGCGTGACCGTGAGCTTCAGCCCAACTTCGATTAAGGGTGCTGGAACTTCGACCATGACGATGAAGGTGGGTTCATCCACAGTCGCCGGCACGTACAGCATTACCGTGACCGGAACCTCGGGCAGCACCAGCGAAACGACCACAGTCTCCCTGACCGTGACCGCGGCAACTCCTAGCTTCACCGTCAGCGCAGCACCCTCATCGATTAGCATTGCCAGGGGTAGCTCCGGCACCTTCACAATCACCACGGCTGTTTTTAAGGGCTTTGATAAGGCCATCACCTTGTTTGCGAGCGGCCAGCCAACGGGCGTGACCGTGAGCTTCAGCCCGGATATCGTTACCGGGGCTGGAACTTCGACCATGATAGTTAACGTCGGTGAGAGCGCCGCGCTTGGAGACCACACGATCACCATAAACGGCAAGAACGGAAGTGCGACCCACACGACTACGGTCACCCTCGACGTCCTGAACTAGTGCGGGTCCATTGTGCAGAATGTGCGCAGACGACTCCAGCGAAGCAATGCGAGGCTAAAAATAGTCAGGGCTAGATAGTCAGGTCTACAGTCACGTCTAAAGGTCGTCAGGAGCCTGGCGAGATTCTGCCGGATCTTGCGGCAAGCACTTTTCAGTCAACCTTGACTGTGAGCGAAGTGAGCCAAAGGCCAACAGCTAAAAGCCAAAAGCCGCCCTCCTAATTCTCACTCTCCACCGGCTTCGCTTTCGGAGCCCGCAGCGCCTTCGCCGGCTTGCCCGGATTCGCTGGCGTGGCCGGCGGAATCGGCGGAGCCGGAGCCGCGACCGCAACCGTCCCTTTGCGGATCTCAATTGCTCCCTTGTCGCAGTTCATCACCAGCCGCGGGCCGTTCGTTCCGATCGAACCGCTGGCGCTTGATTGTCTGTCTTTATTGTCGACTTTGATTTCGTCGAACTCGCTCGTGATCTCTCCTTCGTGCGTCCGCGCATCAACTTTGATCGCCGTATTCGGCGGAATCGAAACCTGCACGTCGCCCCGGCGGTTGTCGATCTGGATATTCCCCGGTTTGTACAGCCCGACCGAGACCGTCCCGTTTACGTCTTCCAGGCGCAGGTCGCCCGACAAGCCATCGAGCGTGATGTCCTTCGAGCGCGTCTTCAGCAGCATCGGTCCGCTCAACGAATCGGCGCGCAGGTCGCCAGAATCCAGATCCATCCTGCCATCCAGGCGCGAAAATTCCATGTCCGTGCGCGCCGAGCGGAAACTCACCGTCTTGCTCACTCGAACCAGCCGAGTTTCCCGAAACTCTCCATTCACGTGCACCGCGCCATCCACATCTTCCACCGCCACTTCGTTCGCCGCGCCCTGAACGGTCACGTCGCCCTTCACATGCCCCACCCGGACAGAACCACTCTCCATGTCCAGCGAGATGTTCCCGGTGTGGTCGTTGATGTTGACTTCTCCGCGATGATGGTCAACCTCCACATTGCTGGCCATGCCCGCGATCGTCACAGCGCCCCGGCCCGAGGTGATCAGCAGTGCGGTATTGACCGGCACATAAATATCCAAGTCGGTGGTCACGCCCTTAGCGCCCGCACCCTGGGTATTGGCGTTCAGCGTGAGCACCTTATCCCCCTGGGTAATCGAAGCATCGGTTTTGACGTTGTAGCGGTCGGCGTCCTGCTGATTTTCGGCGTGAATCTTCTTGCGCCAGGAGACCTTCACCTTTTTGTCGTCCGACACATTCACCGTAATCGTGCCGCGCTCGTCATTGATGTGCAGACTATTGATGTGCAGGCCGTCGCCGCCCGCTGGCAGGGCGTTGCTGAGTTCGCCGCTGTAGTCGAACGTCGATCCGCCAAATATCTCGTCGATTCCTTCATCATCCCCAAGGTCGATGTGCTCCCCGAGGTTCTTCCAGTCCACCCGCGCCGCCTGGGTTGCAATCAGTCCGGCCATGATCAGGAACAGCATCAGGAAAACCCCACCGACGCCAATGCCGCGCACCGGCTGGCCGTAGCGCTTCGCCTGTTCGTATTCGATCAGCTTCAGCACGCCCCACAGGATCAGCAGGGCAGGCCAGAAGCGCGCGAACAGCGATCCCAGGTGGTGAATATCCATGATCCCCATCGTCCCCAGCAGGAACAGGATCCCCATCAGGATCAGTACGACCGGACCGGCAATCGAACGGCGCGGAACGCGCGGTGGCGGACTCTGCGGCATCATTGGGCTAGCCATGGTTCACCTCACCCGTCGGCGGTACAGGCGGAATCGGCGGAGCCGGCGCAGAAGGTGGTGCGGGCGGAATCGGCCCTCCCGCAATTGGTGGCTTGGCGCCAAACCCCGTGAACGGAATGTGTCCCTCCACCGATGCGCTTCCCTGCAGCAATTTCAAAGCGCCCACCACCAGCAGAATTACCGGCCAGGTACGGTGAAAGCCAAGGCCGGACTCGTGCAGGTTGCTCAGCAGGAACAAGACGCCGATAGTAATAAGTATCACCGGCCCCGAAATCCGCCGTATTCGGCAGCGCGCACATTGGCACATAGTAAAGGCCAGCTTGGGGCCGATCATCCGCCGTGTCCGGCAGCGCGAACATTGACAGTCCGGACCATGCGAACCCAGCGTGCCCCAGTTGCGCAAGAACATCCAGCCGCCGATGAAGATCAAAATCACCGGCCAGAAACGATCCATTCCGAATTCGCCCAAGCCCATGGTGTGCAGCAGGAAGAGCACGCCCAGCAAAATAAGTACGATCGCACCCATCGGAACTTTGCTGGCCTCGATCTTTGTCCCGCCGCTAAAAGTTGCCGCCAGACCGTAAGGATCAGGAGGCGGCAGGCCGGCTTGAATGGCATGCGCCGAACGCACCGCATCGACAATCTGGTAAATGTAGAAGAAGCTGATGGCGATGCCGCAGATGACGCCGAGAGCTTCGCTGTGCCCGTTGTCGCTGGCGCTAATCCCCGCAATCAGCACACCAAAGATGGCCAGATGCGCCAGTCCCTTGGCATATTGCCCGGTGTAAACCGCGCCCACGCCAAAGGGAAAAAATCCGGCAAGAATGCCAGCCACGGCCGGGTTGGGGCCACTGCCTCCCGTATGCGACGGTGGAGCAGGCGCCTGCCCCGCCGCCGCCGCTGAGAATGTTGTCGGAGCGTAGCCGCCGGGAACAAAGCCCGCCGCTCCCGCCGCAACCCCTTCCATCCTCGCTCCCAGGCAGTCCTCGCAATAGATCACGCCCCGCACCGGACGTGTACAGTTCGCGCACAGTGCCTTCCCGCAAGTGCGGCAATAGGCCACTATTGACGCATCAGCATGATTGGCGCAATTCATACAAACCTCCGATTTGTGGTCGCCGCTGCAACAGGTGAAACATCCCTGAGCGCGGCTAAAACCGGCTGGCTGTACTCCTGGGAGTAGTTGCGATCCTGTCTTTGCTCTGGTTGCCCACTGGTATTGTTCTTGCGATTCTCTTTCGGTTCCGCGGGGAGCGGTTCGGCGGGTGGGTTGGCCCGCTTCAGCTCGCGCAGCTTCGATTCAATCTCGTACACGAACCGGACATTTTCGTAGTGCTGCACCACCCAGATCTGCGCCCCATTATACGCATGCCGCAAGGCTGCCGGCCGCAGGTCGACCTTGGCGACGTCCTTCGCCTTCACGCCCGCTGCGTTCAGCGCCAGCGAGAACGAGAAGAAGATCATCCCGAACGACATCACAAACCGCGGCTGCCGCACAAAGGACGCCACCGGTCTGATGAAAGAAGCGGAGAAAGAATCCCACCGCTCCCGCACCCGCTCGCTGAAAGGAGTCGTTCTGCCGTCGGCCGTCGCCGCCGTCGCCGAAAGTGATCGTCGACTAACCACCCCACTCGTAGCCGTCAGAATGTTGCGGACCAGAACAGCCGGAGGGTCGACTGCCTCGAGCGACCGCAGCCACTTCTGCCCCGCCTGCACCTCCGCGAACAGCGGACCGCAAACCCCGCAGACCCGCCGGTGAGCCTCGAAACTCTCTTTGCGAGCCGCGCTCAACTGCCCTTTCCCGTCCCGGGCGCCGCTGTCGGCATCGCTGTCTATGACCTCGCTAAGCAGCGCTTCGAACTCCGCGCACTCGACCCCGTGCTTGCTTTCCTCTGGCATCAGATCACCTGCCTATAGGTACGTTGTAGGAGGCGCGCAAGTTCCGCTCGTCCCCGGTTAATTCGTGACTTGACGGTCCCCTCCGGAACCCTCAAAGCCGTAGCGATTTCCCGATAGTCCATGTCCTGTAAATCCCTAAGAATCACCGCCTCCCGCAGCTCCGGAGACAGCTTCTGCAAAGCCAAATGCACCATTTCCCGCGTTTCCCGGCGTTGCACCGCCGCATCCGGAGGCACCCCCCGGTCCGCGATCTGCTCGCTAAGCGGCTGAGCATCCTCACGCTCGGAAGGTGCCGAATCCAAAGAATCCGTGATCCGGTCGCCCTTGGACTTCCGGAAGTGATCCACCAGCAGATTGCGGGTAATGGTCGTGACCCAGGTCATAAACGCGCCCTTACCTGCGTCATAGGTGTTCAAAGTCCTATACATCCTGATGAAGACCTCCTGGGTGAGGTCCTGAGCGTTCTCGGAATCCCCGGCAAACCGGTAGCAGACGTTGTAAATCCGCCGGTGATAGCGCTCGACAATCTCCTCCCAAGCCGCGGCATCGCCCCCGACGCAGCGACGGACGAGCAATCCGACAACCTGGGCTTCATCCAAACCGAACTCCGTAACCGCGCAGCTTTGAAGGGGCATCGCTTTAGCGATGCCGTAAGTTTCCGAAAATCAGAACGCCCCTTCAGGGGCCCGCCCCGAGTGTCTGCCGCTGCTGGCTCCCCTTTAACAGCACAAGAGAAGTACGTTTTTGTCGAGCGGGAAGTTCCCTTGAATCATGAAGCTAGCGATTGTAGCAGGAGAAGGAAGGTCTCCCACTAGGGTTGGGTTCCCCCCGGTGGGTTAAGGTTCCCCCTGTGTTCTTTCCCCCGTGTCCTCAGTGCCCCCCTGTGGTTGGCCCTTTTCTACAGCAAACTTCTCCGGGCCTGCAGGAGCAACAAAGATCACCCGGGGCAAAATTGACGTGGACTGCGACAAATGCGATCACTGGAACGGATTTGTCACCACGACGCCGAAATATTTCTGCCCCGCATTGAGATCTTCCGACAGGATTCGCGCGCACTCACCGCGTTCGGCCGCAGCGACGATCATTCCATCATAGAGATGGATTCCGTAGGCGCGGCGTGCTTCGACGGCCCGCCGAATCAGTTCCCCATCGGATACAACTAGCTTGATCGCCGAAATCTTGTCCAGGATCGCGGTCACAGCATCGGGAGTCGCTAATGGCGAAGCTTTGTGAAGCAACGCGGATGCAAATTCGGACAAGACCTGCACCGAAATCACAAATTTCCCCGCGACCGCAGCCTCCACCAGTTCCTGCGCGACTCTCTGTTTCTCGCGATCATTGAACTGATACGCGTATACCAGCACATTGGTATCGAGAAAGTCAGCGCCGCTCATGCAGGTCTTCTCGTTTCCAGATGCGCTTCCCCATGTTGAACTGATATTTTTCGAAGCTTTCTCGAAGCGCCTCTATCTCCCGGCGCTTGCGCCCGGATTTTGCATGCTCAGCGGCCAGTTCTTGCAGATGCGCGCGCACCAATCCGGTCAGCGTAGTATCGCGCTCGACCGCAATCTTCCGGACTTCCCTGACCAGATCATCATCCAGCGAAAGCGTGATATTCATGCACCCATAATAAGGGAAACCCTTAATAAGGGCAAGCTGGACGAGGGCGGGTGGCCCGGACTTCGCGTCCATCCCAACCCCTGAAGGGTGCCCCGTCCAAGCTTCGCTTGGGCGGGTCCTTTGACTTTTTTCATCACATCCAAGCTGTGAGCGCCATCACAGACGTCTGACCCACCATGCGCGACAATGGGAACTGAATGGGGCAGTGAAGAGGTGTGCCGTGAACCAAGACGGCCCTCGAAGCTGCCCCAAAGCCATTTGCAGCGCAATTTGGGGAGCTAAGTTGAGGCGTTTAGCGGGCGTGAGCGAAGCGGGAGCCCGCTGCCGAAAATCCTGAGCGAAGCGAACGGATCTCCTAAGTCCTTATTCTGGAATATTTTGACTATAAGTCCTTTAGACCCAAAGATCTGGCGGCATTTTCTTCCTAACCCCATGATTCCAATCAGACCGGGGGTGGGGGGTACCCCACTGGCAAGCTTTGCCAACCATCGTTGGCGGGTGGCCCACATCCCTCCGGCGGGTTAGGTATTACGCAGGTTACGAATTGTCAGCAGAGAGGAAAACGGGGGGTGCCCCACTTCTCGCGCCTTTCGGTTGCCAAGACCTGCCCTACGCGAACCGCACCTTAACATCAGGCCCCTTATCCAGGTGAATGCTGTCAATAAATCGCGCCCGTCCCGTCCTCAAAGTCAGAATCACCGAGGAAGTCCGAGTCCCCTCGCCAAAGAAGCGGACGCCTTTCAGCAGCGCCCCTTCGGTCACGCCCGTCGCGGCGAAGATCATCTGCTTCCCCGGAGCCAGATCCTCCGCTTCGTAGATTTTGTTCTTGTCTTTAATCCCCATCTTCGCAATGCGCTCTTCCAGATCCGGCTTGTCGATGATCAGCCGTCCCTGCATGTATCCGTTGAGGCAGCGGATCGCGGCCGCCGTGATCACGCCTTCCGGTGCGCCGCCCGATCCCATGACCGCATGCACCCCGGTTCCGATCACCGCCGCGGCAATGCCCGCCGAGAGATCGCCGTCGCCAATCAGCTTGATGCGCGCGCCCGCCTTCCGGATATCGGAGATCAACTTCTCGTGCCGCGGACGGTCGAGCACCACCACCACCAGGTCCTCCACGCCGCGATGCAGCCGGCGCGCGATATTTTTCAGGTTCACGGACACCGGAGCGTCCAGTTCCACCGCGTTCTTGCACGACGGCCCCACCACGATTTTTTCCATGTAGCAGTCGGGAGCGTGCAGCAAGCCGCCTTTTTCCGAAGCCGCCAGCACCGTGATCGCTCCCGGCGATCCGGTGGCGCACAGGTTCGTCCCTTCCAGCGGATCGACCGCGATGTCGATTTCTGGAACCTCGCGGCCGTCCCGATACGTTCCGCCCACCTGCTCGCCGATATAAAGCATGGGCGCGTCGTCGCGCTCGCCCTCGCCGATCACGATCGTGCCGCGCATCGGGACAGTGTCCATCGTCTTGCGCATGGCCTCCGTCGCCGCCTGGTCGCTCAGCGGACGGTCCCCTTGGCCCATGGTGCGCGCCGACTCGATGGCCGCGATCTCCACCACGCGCAAAAATTCCAGCGCCAGATCGCTTTCAATGTTTTCTCCAAAATTCTTCGCGCGCGGCTCGGGACGGGTTTGAGTGGCCATAAATTCCTCCAAAATAAATGCGACCATGAAATATAGTCTCTTCGGAGCGGAGATGGAAGGGCAAGCCTCACACCGTGGCAAACCGTCTGCTAATCTTCCTTCATGACCTCCGAACCCATGCCCGCTGAACCCACGACCCCTGACCCGACGCCCACCGAACCCGCGACCGCCGCAGCAGCGTCCAAAAACCGCAAGGAACCTGCCTATCTCTTCTCCGAGAAGCAGGTTGCAGAAAAAAGCGAACTCGCCCGGCGTTTTCTGGACAACCGCACCCGTCTGAATGAAAATGTCCACAAAGCCGACAACCTCCTCGTCAAACGCTTCTACATCCTGGATCACAACACCTACCTCGAAGGCGCTCTGCCCGCGAAATACAAGGAATTGATGGGCTTGGCTGCCTCCGCCTGTTTGCGTTGCGATGACTGCATCTGCTACCACGCGATTCAGTCCTATCGTCTGGGCGTGACCCGCGCCGAGCAGGAAGAAGCTATCAACGTGGCGCTGGTGGTAGGCGGCAGCATAGTGATTCCGCACATACGACGGGCATACGAATTGCTGACGGAACTCTACGGCTGAGTGGGCACCTCGCGCGCCCCGCGCTAAAGTCCCCGCTTGAGAAACTTCCGGAGAAACCTGGAATCCCCGGCTTTACACAATGACCAAATCACCGTCGGCAACTACCCGAATCTCGCCCGGTGCTCTTTCAAAACGCACCGGTCCATCACCACAAACATTCCCGCCTTTCGCGCCTTCTCCGCTGCGCGTCCGTTGATCACGCCTTCCTGCAGCCAAATCGCCCCAATCTTCAACTGGATCGCCTGCTCCACGATCTCATCCACATACTCTGGCCGCCGGAACACATCCACCAGATCGATCTTCTCCGCCACTTCGAGCGGCATTTCGAGCAAAGACGGATACGACTTTTCTCCGAGCGCCTCCGCGATCTGCGGATTCACCGGGATAATCTTGTATCCGGCCGCCTGCATGTATGCGGAAACGCCGTGACTCGGCCGCATCGGACTTTCCGACAATCCCACCACGGCAATCGTCTTCGTCCGTGATAACAATTCGTAAATAGGATCGGATGGCTTCAACCGCGGCTAGCCCTTTCCGCTTTTCTTTTCCATTCTCTGCTTAAACAGGCGCATCGCCGCTTTGCGAATCGTGTCCGAGACCTCTTTGTTGTCCGCCAGATTCTTCAGGTCGTGAGCCAGCAGGTTCTTCACCAATGTCAGCGAGACATCGAGAGGCGTGCGTGGGTTGCAGACCAGGTTCCGCGTGATGCAGTAATTCTTCATGAACTTCCGCTTCAGCGGAATCGTGCGCAGCACCGCCTCCAGCACATTCTTCTGCGCCGCAAAAGTTTCCACCTCGCTCTCCGAAACCTTGGGCGACTCCAGCACCGCCACCGCCACCAGCTTCGTAGCATCGCGAATCAGGATCGACCGGTCCTCCTTGCTGCCGCGCATCGCCAGCGCGATCCGGCTCTTGATGTCGAGCCTGGAAATTTTCATCAGCGCGCTGTCGCGCCTTTCCGGATGGGCTGGAATTGGTGGCCTCTTGCCATGGGCAGCGACGACGGCCCCTGCGGACTTTCCCGCTGCCGCCGGGTTCCCGGCAGCCGCGTCAGCACTGGCACTGCCAGTGGCCGTAGCGGCCGGCGGTACATCCTCACCCGCCTCGACCCCCGCGTCTCCGTGCCCCAATCCAATGGCCTGGAACGGTTTGTCTTTTTCCGCGGCCAGCTCCACCGCGTTGTCTTCCAGATACTTTGTGACCGTACTCTCGATAACGTCGCCCGGAACGCCCGCTTCACTTTCGTCCGAATCTGCTACCCGTCTGCTTTCCAGAGCAGCCAGCTTTTTTGCAATCTCGCCAAGTTCATTTGGGCGCAGGTGGGCATTCGCCTGCAATGCCTGCACCAGCCGCGGCGAATTCATGACTCGCGGGCTCGTCAACAAAGCTTCTACGGCCCAGCGCGCCCCTGCCACGGCCACCCCGTCCAGCGACTCTTCGCTCACCGCCGGATTCTCCGCCAATGCCGGCAGCAGGGAAGTCCGCAGATTCTCCGGAGAAAGAAAATATCCCAGCACCTCGGGGCTGGTCTTGGGATCGGCAGCCGCGGCCAGGCTGGCTTTCTCGTCCCAACCGGCAAGCGTTAGACGCGCCTGCTCACCAAACAATTTGTTATGGAGCGCCAGATGAACCAGGATCTCAATCGTCTCCCCAGGCGGCGCCGCGAGGGCGCCGCGCGCCGCCGAATGCATCAGGTTCGACGGAACCTCCGAATTGCGGATCAGATCAAGCATTCGCGCCATGGTTCATCTCCCCGAATTGTCTGCGGATTTTTTCTGCGCGACCTTCTTCGCGAACTCCTTCGACGCCCGCGGTTTCCTGCCCACTGCCCGCTCCAATTCCGCGACTGCAATCTCAAGTTCGCGCGTGATGCGGTTCGGGCTGCGCCGCTGATATTCGTTGCTCAAGGCGCGATAGTACCAGAGCGAGCCTTCCTTCTTTCCCGTAAACCGTGCCCAGATGTTTTCCCCGTGTTGCCGGTAATCTGCCAGAATCGTGCGCACGTTGTGCAGTTTGTCCGACGCCGAAACCAGCCGCGTATTGACGGCGGCACGCTTCACTTCGCGCAGGTAGTCTTTCTTCCGCTCCAGCCACTCCGGTTTCGGCTCGCCGATCGAATCCGTACAACCCTCCACCATCTTCGCTACCCGCGGACCAAACTGCTTGCGCACCTCGCGCAGCCTCGGCATGCCGCCGCAATCCTCGACCACATCATGCAGCAGCGCCGCAATTGCCATATCTTCGTCACCACCGGCTTCCAGCACCAGCGACGCCACCGCCATCAAATGCGAGAGATAAGGCACTGCCGATTGCTTCCGCGTCTGTCCGGCGTGCTTCTCAGCGGCATAGCGAAAGGCGCGGTGCAGACGGGGTCCAAGATAAGGTGGCTTCAGCGAAATCTTCCCTCTCATTTTCATAAAACCAGAGTTCGAATCGGCGATTTTTCCTCGTGTCTCCCTGTGTACCTCTGTGTCCCCGGTGTCCCCTGTGGTAAAGACTTAGCCGCGTCCGTCTGACAATTCGAAGTGTGTCTAAGCCTTTTTCTCGCCCCGCCGCATGCGCAGATAAGCCTGCATCAAAGGCTGCAGATCGCCATCCAGCACACGATCCACGTCGCCGATCTCCAGTTTCGTGCGGTGATCCTTGATCATCCGGTAAGGTTGCAGCACATACGACCGTATCTGCGAACCGAAATCAATGTCGAGCTTCGAATCCTCAATCTTTTTAGTGACCTCGCGCTTTTTCTCCAGCTCAAACTCGTAAAGTTTGGAGCGCAGCATGCTCATCGCCTTCTCCTTGTTCTTGTGCTGCGAGCGCTCGTTCTGGCAATTGGCCACCAGGCCGGTCGGGATGTGCGTGATCCGCACCGCCGAATCGGTCGTATTTACGTGCTGTCCACCCTTGCCGCTCGAACGGTAAGTGTCTATCCGAATATCCTCAGGTTTAATGACGACCTCAATGCTGTCGTCGATCTCGGGCGAAACATACACGCTGGCAAACGACGTATGCCGCCGCTTCGCCTGATCGAAGGGCGAAATCCGCACCAGTCGATGCACCCCGATCTCGCTCGTCAAATATCCGAACGCATACTGGCCAATCACCGAAAAGGTCGCCGACTTGATTCCCGCTTCTTCTCCGGGCTGGTAGTCGTACATCTCCGTCTTGAATCCCTGCCGCTCGGCCCAGCGCAGATACATGCGCAGCAGCATCTCCGCCCAGTCCTGCGACTCAGTTCCGCCCGCGCCGGGATGAATGGTCACGATCGCGTTCAGGCCGTCGTTCTCGCCCGAAAGCAGCGTCTCGGTTTCGACTCGATCCACCAATTCGCGCAGAGAGTCCAAGTCACGCTGCAAGTCAGCCGCAACGTTCTCCCCTTCGCCCGCCAGATCGAAATAGGTGGCGATGTCGTCGGTCCGGCGCGCCAGGTCGCCTTCCAGCGACAGCATGCTTTCCAGGCGCTTGCGTTCCCGCATCACTTTTTGAGATTTTTCAGAATTCGACCACAGATTCGGATCCGACGCCTGCTTTTCGATTTCGGCAAATTGCTGGCGCAGCTTGCCGGCGTCAAAGATACTCCCGCAGGTCATGAACCTTGGTCTTTAAAGAAGTGTATTGCTGTTCCAGTTCATCTAGCATTTCTGATCACTCGTCTGATGTAATTCGGCTCAACCATCTGCTGAAGAATTCGCGCTTGATTTTGGGTGGCGCAGCGCTTCAGCGCTGCGGTGAGTCGAGTGTCTCAGCACCGGCTTTAGCCGCCGAGGAACCGCGCCTATCTTGCGCGAGTCGGAAACACAAAACGCGCCAGCAGCGCGCCTGCTGAAATTATCGCACACAGATATGCGAACCAATCGCCGTGCCGGGTGTAAAAGGTGGTACCTGAAATCAGCGCATAGGGAGCCGCCAGCGCGGTCCGAACCTTCCGCGGAGTCGCCGCCACAATCCGTCCGTAAGGATCAATCGACGCCGTCATCCCCGTATTTGTCGCCGCCAGCAGCCACCGGTCATTTTCGATGGCCCGCATTTCAGTCTGCTGCAGGTGCTGCTTCCAGGCGCCGCTGTCGCCGTACCAGCCGTCATTCGAAATGTTCAACAAAACCTGCGCGCCTTCGAGCGGTCCCCGCCGCACTTCGTCGGGAAAGATCGATTCATAGCAGATAAACATTCCCAGCCGCTCGCCTCCCGCATCCAGTGGCGTGCGCGACGCACCGCGCTGAAACTCTCCCACTTCCTTGGTCAGGCCTCCGGCAAAGGCAAACAGCTGCGGAAACGGCAAATATTCACCGAAGGGCACAAGATGCACTTTGTCGTAGCGTCCAACCCATTCACCCTGCGGACTGACCAGCGCAGCGGAGTTGAAAATCTGCGATCGTTCTTCGGCACCGCCTCCGCCGCTGCCTCCGCCGCTGTGCATTGCCGGCGTAATTCCAATCGATCCCGCCACCACCCAGGTACCAGACTGCTTAGCCAGCGCGCTCACTGCGTCTCGAAACAAGGGATCGTTCGTGTAAAACGGCGAAGGCGACTCCGGCCAGACAATCAAGTTATAGGAGACGACAAACATGTCGGGCGACCCGGCTGCCTGTTGTCGCGCGGGTTTTCCTCCGGGGGGATGTAAACTCACGGCCGTCAAGTCCCGCAGCGTGTCCTGGAAATATTCCTTCGTCCACATCGCGCCCTCGACGATCGGAATATTCGGCTGTACCAAAAGCGCGGTATGATCGGCCGGCAAACGGTCGGCCGCCACCGGAGCAGGCGCCACCAATTGCCCCGCCTGCAAGATCGCCGTCGCCATGCAAGCCGCCACCAGCAGCCGTTTCCGCTGCTCCCTCGCCACCAGAAACGCCGCCGCGAACACGCTGTTCACCAGCAGGATTTCAAACGAGAGCCCATACACGCCGGTGAGTGTAGCAATCCGCGTGAGCGCAAAATTCGCGGTCTGCGAGTATCCCAGAAGCTCCCAGGGAAACCCGGTAATGCGCGTCCGGGCAAGCTCCACCGCCGCCCAAAGAAACGGAGCCGCCACCAGCGCGCGCCGCAGCGCCGCCGCTGACCTGGCGGCTTTTAATCCAGACTTGTCTGATCGAAAGTTATCTGATCGAGACTTGTCTGATCGAGACTTATCTAATCGAAAGCCGTTTGACCCCGCAACCGCGGCCAGCAACAGCCCGAACATTCCGTGATAAAGCCCGACATACATGCAGAACAAGATCAAAGCCAGCGCAGCGGCCGGAATCGGCAACCCGCCATAGCGATGCATGGTGTCGAAAATCCAGTAGCACGTGCCGGCAAACCACAGAATCCCGCACGCGTAGCCCAGCACGAACCCCTGCCACGGCGCGGCGGGCAGCAAGCGCGCCTGACCATCCAATTGCAGAGTTTCCGGAATGCGCGCCCGCAAGATCGCGACCAGCAGCGGCGCCACCGCGACCCAGGAAACCCCATACAGTCCCGGCAGCGGAAAGATCACAACCTGCAGGGCCGCCGAAAGCAGCACCAGTCCCCACGCGCTCGAATGGATTTGCCGCACCCGCAAGGATAGCAAAGTTCCTTCCGGAGTCAGTGCAGCGCCGGCCAGATTCGCGGCGGCAGCGACTGCATCTCCAGGAATAAAGGAACGGCGCGCATCACATCTTTGATTCGTAGCGCCGATCATAACCGCCGGTAACTGGCACCCAAGAGCCATTTACACCAAGTAATGTCACCATTTAACATCGATACTTGTCATTACTGCGCCTGAAGATAGGTTTGTGGGCCGAGTGAATCTCCGGCTCATCACGCGAAGCGTTAAATTCCCCCTTATATCTAGGTTGGCATGAAGGCGACAGAGGAGAAGACTATGCGCAAGATGAAAATGAAGACATGGATTTTCTGGGCCGTGCTCTTCGGTCTCGCAGTGGGGTCCTTGGGCACGGCGCAAGCGTCCACGTCAAAAAGCGCGCACGAGCAGCTGAACACGTTGTTGCTGGGGAAGGATGTAAAAGCTCTGGTCGATCTGCCGGCCTACAAAGATGGCGTGGATGTGTACTATGTGCCTCGGTCGAACAAGCGCACCGATGAGCGCGGAATCGATTTGGAAGAGATGACCAAGTGGCTCAAGGACAAGGGCGTGGGAGTGGACCGCGATGAATGGGTGAGTATCACCAATGTCAAAATCGACGGCGACAAGGTGGAGATCCATCTGGAAGGCGGCGGGGAAGGGCGGCGGGGCAGCAATCACGCCAACAAAATGGGGGCGTCCTACAAACGGGCTGGGGGCTCGCGGCTGAATCTGAAGTTTCAGAAAGATCTGACCGACACCGACATCGCTCCGCAAAATATCCTGACCTTCATGGCAAGACTGCTGGACGTGAGCCGCATCGAGCAGAAGCTCCAGGAGAAGGAGATGGCGCCTGAACTCCGCGCCGCCATCGAAGCGCACACCGTGCAGGAGAATATGACCTACGAAATGGTGCTGATGAGCTTCGGAGATCCCGATCAGAAGAAGGTGGACGAGAGCGACGATACGAATCTGCGCGAGACCTGGTTTTACTTGAAGAACGGGCACCGCTGGGTAGTGCGCTTTGACAATGGCAAAGTGGTGAAGACGCAAGTGTTTTGAGGCCGCCGGAAGGCTCTGTTCATATTACCGCAAGCAGTTCGCGGACGTCGGCCGTCCCTACCTTAACCATCGAACCTCGACACCCGCTCACTGCACTTTCGGCGAATCCAGGTCCGCGGGCTTTTGATCCTCCGCATGAATTACACCATCGTCTTCGGCGTAAAAGGAGCGGTGTTCGCTGTCCATCTGTTTGGGCGTCATGGTCAGCACGAAACCGTCTTTGTGCGGACGGAAGCTGACCGTGTAATCCCCGCGCTCGGTGGTGTGCGCCATGCGCTTGGTGAACGACCCTGTGCCCGCCAGCGCCTCAAGCGAATCCGTATACTTGTCATGCCGTTTCTTGTAAGCATGCTCCGCCCGGAGCACCACCCGCATGTAGCCAAGCGCCTGCGCTTCCGCCTCCGAGCGCGCCGGATCGCCCGAAAACTTCGGTTGATACGTTGTTGAAGGCTGCGCTGTCGTTGACTCTGACGCCGGTGCCGGCGCCTGCCCCGACGCTGACGCCTGCGCCAACGTCAGCCCCGGCGCCATCAAGCCCACCCCCAGAATCCCTGCAAAATACCGTCGCATCCGCCGTCGCTTCACCGCCAAACCCTCCTCTGATGCCTGATCTTGGGGGTTACCCCCGTAATTTGCATCGCTCAGCAATCGTTCCAATTCTGTGCCAATTCAGGCAAGCTTGAACAGGATGCAATCCTAACAGGGAAACCTTAATGAAAGCTGCCGTCGCTAGAAAGCCATTGATACGCGTTGCCGTAGTGGAGAGCGATCCGCTGCGGTTTGTAGGGTTCCGGGCCCTCTTTGATACTGAGCCTGACTTGGAGTTAGTCTCCGCCTCGCTGGCCGATCTTGGCCAGTTGCCGAACATCGATCTCGTTCTGCTCGGCAATCGCGGTGGCCAGAACCTGTACGACATCATGGCCAGCATGAAAGCCGTCCGTCCCGACCTGCGCATCATCGTCACCGGCTCCGGCATGGACGATGAAAGCGTCCTCAAAGCCATTGCCGCCGGCGCCAAAGGCTACGTGGACGAGGCTGCCGCGCCGGCCGAGTTTATCCAGGCTCTCCGCATCGTCCATCAGGGTTCGGTGTGGGCTCCCCGCCATGTTCTTTCGACCTTCATTGAACGCGTCAGCGCATCCCCGGGTCGCATCTTCCCCGCCGGACGCATTAGCTTTACCGACCGCGAGAAGGAAGTTCTGGAGATGCTGGTAGCCGGCCGCTCCAATAAAGAGATCGGAGCAGCCCTCGGCATCGAAGAACGCACCGTGAAGGCTCACGTCGCGAAACTGATGCGCAAAGTCGGCGTGCAGAACCGCATCGCCCTCTCGGTCCATGCCATCACCCATTCGCTGGTGACGGCAAAGTAGTCTTAATTGGTAGAGTCGGCCACCTTTGGCCGGCTCTCTGGCCGACGCCGCGTCGGCCGCGTTCCCGGCTTGCCTCCATTTTCCCGTTTTCTCATGCTGGAATCCTCAGCGCCCAGCTTTCTCTCACCGAGAACACAAGATTTTACCGAGAACTGAGAACTGAGAACTGACAACTGAGAACTGCTTCTAGTTACCAAAGTACAGTGACCCTGGTAATCTTGTTCACTTTCCCCACCTGCCGCATACTCGCTTCACCTACCACAGAACCTGGGAGACGGGGCTGGAAACGGAGATTAGGGTCGCCGGTTTCAGCCCCGCATTTTTTGCCTTGGAACCTGACTCACCCTGATCACTCCCGGCTATCCCCCGTTACGCACCCTGCATCGAATAGAATCATAGCTAGTAAATTCGACAATAGAACCCATACTCCTATCTCCCATGTGAGGCATGATGCGAAAATCCCTCGTTCTGCTGCTGCTCGTCAGTTTTCTGACCTGTCTCCAAACCACGATTCTTTCTGCGCAAGACGCTAAGCCAGACACTCCAGCTCCCGAGCCCAGCACCAAGGCTTCCGGACGGGTCGAAGAAGCCGGCACGGTGCTCGACGAAATCCAGGCTGCCCCGGACCAGCGCATCCCCGAAGAGATTCTTGCTTCTGCCGACTGCGTGGCCGTGGTTCCGTCGCTGCTCAACGCAGGCTTCGTCTTCGGCGGTCGTTATGGCAGAGGTGTCGCCAGTTGCCGCACTGAAAAAGGCTGGAGCGCGCCCGCTTTCTTCACCATCGGCGGTGGCAGTTTCGGCTTGCAGATCGGCGGCCAGGCCACCGATCTCGTCATGCTGATCATGAACAAGAACGGCATGGATCACCTGCTCTCCAGCCAGTTCAAGCTCGGCGCCGATGCCAGCGCCGCCGCCGGCCCCGTCGGACGCCACGCCTCCGCCGATACTGATTGGAAGATGAGGGCGGAGGTTCTGACCTACTCCCGCTCCCGCGGCCTCTTCGCCGGGCTCGAACTCACCGGCGCCGTCATCAAGCAGGACAAGGGCAGCACCCGCGAATTCTACGGCCGCATGGTGCCCTTCAAAACCTCCCTGAAGGGAGACATCGAAGCTCCCAAAACCGCTTACCCCTTCCTGAGCACACTGGCCAAGTGGGCCCAGCAAGCGGCAAAGTAGTAAAGTTCTCAGTTCCCCGTTCTCAGTTCTCAGTGAACGCGCCCAAGGTTTTCCTGAGAACTGAGAACTGGGAACTGAGAACTGCCCCATTGCGAGAACGCCTCGAGTACGCTCTAGTCTGGTCCTGGGTTAAGCTCCTGGGCTTGCTCCCCCGTCCCGTGGCGCGCGCCATGGGCATTACGCTCGGCTTAACCGTCTACGCCGTTCACGGACGCCTCCGTCGCGTCGGCCTGCGCAACCTGGCTATAGCCTTCCCCGAAATGTCGCCGCGCGAACGCCGCCGCCTGGTTCGGAGAGAATTCATCTCTCTCGGACGCCAACTCGCCGAAGTCTGCCTCTTCCCCCGCTACACCCGCGAAAACGTCTCCCGTATCGTTGTCTATGACGGTTTCGAAAACTTCGAGCGCGCCTATGCGCGCGGCAAAGGCGTTCTATTTCTCACCGCCCACCTCGGAGCCTGGGAACTCTCCGCCTTCGCCCACTCGCTGCAGGGGCATCCGCTGTCGATCGTCATGCGCTCCCTCGACAATCCCTACATCGACGCCCTCATCCAGCGCTACCGCACCATGCACGGCAACCGCACCGTAGACAAAGATGATTTCGTACGCGGCCTGCTCTCCGCCATGCGCGCCGGCGAAACCGTAGGCATTCTAATGGACACCAACATGACCCCGCCGCAAGGCGTGTTCGTGGATTTCTTCGGCATCCCCGCCTGCACCGCCAGCGGCCTCGCCCGCATCGCCCTGCGCACCGATGCCGCCGTAGTCCCCGGCTTCACCGTGTGGGATGCGAAGCTGCGCAAATACATCCTGCGCTTCGATCCCGCCGTAGCGTTAGTTCGCACCAACGATAACGAGGCCGACATAGTAGCCAACACCGCAAAATTCACGAAAGTAATAGAAGACTTCATCCGCCGCTATCCCGACCAGTGGCTATGGGTCCACCGCCGCTGGAAAACCCGCCCCCCAGGCCAGCCCCCGTTGTACTAAGCTCGTGGGGTTGTGTGGAGTTGTGCGTGGTTGTGTGGGGACGGGCGCCTCGCCCGTCCAAGCCGAGCAAAGCTCGGCCGTTGCCGCGTGTGGCAAAGAAGTCGGCGTTGTGCACACGCGCCCCGGAAAGCGACAATAGACAACCATGAAGCATACCCTGCGCGATCTAGCCGAGAAGCTCGGCTCCCATCTCCTCGGAGACGGCTCCATCACTGTAAGCAACATCTCCAGCCTGCACTCCGCCAAGAGCGACAGCCTGGTCTTCGTAGAGGACGCCCAACATCTCGACGCCGCGCTCCGCTCATCCGCCGCCGCCGTAATCGCCCCAGGGTTCGCGGATAAAGGCTTCGCAGCCGGAAACCTCGCCGCCAGCACCGCCAAACCCCTCCTGATTTCCGCGCAGCCGCGCCTGACCTTTGCCCGAGCCGCGAAGTTGCTCCGCACCCCCCGCCGCAACAGGGTCATTCATCCCTCCGCGATAGTTCCCGCCTCCGCTGAAATCGGCAAGAACGTAGCGATCGGCCCGCACGCGATTCTAGGCGAACACGTCAAGGTAGGCGACGAAACAACCATCGGCGCCGGTTCGGTGATCGGCGACAACGTGGCAATCGGAAGCCATTGCCGCCTCGACGCGAACGTCACCATCTACCCAGGCACAACGCTAGGCGACCGCGTCATCGCGCAGGCGGGCGCTGTCCTGGGCAGTGAGGGCTTCGGCTACGTCCGCGATTCCCAAACCGGACGCTACGAACAATTCCCGCAAGTAGGCCGGCTGGTCATCGAAGACGACGTGGAGATCGGAGCCAACTCCACCGTCGACCGCGGCGCTCTAGACGAAACCCGCATCTGCCGCGGCACCAAAATCGACAACCTCGTCCACGTCGGCCACAACGTGCACATAGGCCAGGACGTGGTCATCGCCGCGCAGACCGGCCTTTCCGGAAGTGCGGTCGTCGAAGACAACGTAATCATCGGCGGCCAGGTAGGCATCGCGGATCACGTGCGAATCGAAGCCGGCGCCATCCTCGGCGCGCAAAGTGGCATCCCAACTAGGAAAGTGATTCGCGGCAAAGGAGTCGTGTTCTGGGGCACCCCAGCGCGTCCC
Source organism: uncultured Acidobacteriaceae bacterium (assembly GCA_963779995.1). Lineage (GTDB taxonomy): Bacteria > Acidobacteriota > Terriglobia > Terriglobales > Acidobacteriaceae > Acidiflorens. The sequence continues at coordinate 652,362 of CAVZZY010000018.1, forward strand.
ATTCGGGAGTATCTTAAGGAATTGGCGTTCCTGTCGCGGTCGGCCAAGAAGCAACGCTGAGGTCGGCTGTTAGCTGTTAGCTTTTGGCTCTTAGCTCGTGAGCGGAAGACACGGCAAGCCGCGTCTCTACAAGGTGCAATCTATCTAACCGCTAATGGCTGAGAGCTAAGAGCTAACGGCTAAGAGCTGCTTTCCCATGCCCATCCTCGTCATCGGCGGACACACCCGCAGCGTAGGCAAAACCAGCGTCGTCGCCGGTCTCATCGCCGCCCTGCCCGCCTTCCACTGGACCGCCCTAAAAATCACGCAATACGGACACAACGTCTGCTCCGCCAACGGCGCAGCCTGCGACTGCGCCACCGCCGATCATTCCTGGGCTGTGTCGGAAGAAAAGGATCGCTCCGGCGACTCCGATACGTCGCGCTTCCTGGTCGCCGGCGCCGATCACTCCTGGTGGGTCCGCACCCAGCAAGGGCATCTAGCCGAAGCCATGCCGCGCATCCGCAAAATTCTCGCCGCCACACAAAACGCCATCATCGAATCGAACAGCATCCTGCGCTTCGTGAAACCGGATCTCTATCTAACCGTACTCGATCCGCAGACCGCCGACTTCAAGGCCTCAGCGCAAACTTTCCTCGATCGCGCCGACGCCGTCCTGCTGCACTCCGTCCTGCACTCCGTCGAAGATGCCGCAGGCCCAGCCTGGGAACGAGTCTCGCTGAAGCCAGTCATGGATCGCCCCATGTTTGAAATCCGCCCGCCAAACTACGTAACGCCAGAAGTCATGGAGTTCGTCCGCGCGCGCTTAAGCGCCTCCTAAAGCTTTTCTCCGCGCCCTCTGCGTCTCGGCGGTGATATTGCCTTCACCCCGTATACATCCCAATCACCCGCTCAATCGCCCGCCGGCAGACCGCGCAAAACGCCTTATGCCGGGTGAACATAATGCAGTCCACCTCCGGACGGTAGTAGCCTTTAGACTCGTAGTTAGCGCCCTCGAACGCTCCCACTTTCCCGGCAAACTTCTGCGAACTGAGCATCGCATCTTCCTTCGCGCGTGCTTCGCGCAAAAGTTCATCCATCTCCGCCTCCGACTTCCCCGCCGCTCGCAGTTCTTTCCGCTGCCGCTGGATTTCCCGCTCAAAGCGATCGAACTCCTCTTTATCCCACGGAGTCGGCACCGGCGTCCCCGTTGCGACCAGATCCTTCCACTTCAAATTCGCCGGATCGAGCAACGCGGTCACATTCGGCTCCCACGGCTCCGTCTTTTTCTCCGGAGGCAGATAGGCCACATCCGACGTGTAGTACTCATCCGCCAGCCCGCCAAAGTGGTGTCCAAACTCGTGCACGCCCACATAGCTTGCCCACAGATTGTCGATGGCCACGATCGCGTATTGATTGAAGATTCCGCCGCCACCGTAAGTCTGCCCGTTCACCAGAATTTCGATGAACTCATACGGCGCGAAAGACGCCACATCCCGCAACGTCCGGTTCTCCGTAGTCAGCACGTAGCGCTCCGTGCCGAACGTGTCATACGTAGCGCCCACAGGAGACCGCCGGTAAATTCCGCCCGAAGGCCGCGACACCCCCGACTCCTCCGCCGCCGGACACAGCCCCCACACGTTGAAATCTTTCTGGTGCTCCAGAAACGGCGATGTCGAAAACAGCGCCTCCATGAATCGCCGCGCGTCTTGCTCAAACTTCCCGCGCTCCGCCGCCGTGTAACCGTCCCCCAGTACCAGCAAGTCCACCTTGGTCGCCGGATCGCCCATCTTCTGCAATTCCAGCAGCGCTCCGGGCGATGGTGGACGCGACCGGTCGATGAACTTGTCCTTCGGATCCACCACCGTCTTCCACACTTCCTTCCACGATGGCTGAAAGCCGTCCCCAGCGCGCTCTTTCAGCGACACCTCCACCGGCCCGTCAGGCGTCGGAAAGCGCAGCGACTCCGAAAACGTCCGATTCGCGTGCAGCGCCTCTGCCGTCGTCTTCCACTCCCCAAACACGGAATTGAATCCGCGCGAGTACACCAGTTTCCCGCTGTCGCGTTCCCGCACTTCGAACAGATAGTCTCCCAGTTGACTGTCGTCGATGGCCTTGTTCAGATTCCCCGGCCACTCCAGCGGTTCCAGCACCACCCGATCCAGGCTGAACCATTCCTCGTGCGAGTTTCCGGTGTGGTAGTAATCCACGCGCATGGTGCGTGGCGCTGAAAGACCGGCCGCAAAACTGTCGATGGAAAAACTGAAGATGCAAAAAAGAAGAGAGGCAACCACCACGCCGAGCGTTCGTTTCATGCCCGGAATTGTACGCTTACAAGCCCGCTTTGATCTCCACCGCCTTGTCGTTTTGATAGCTGATCACGAGCGGCTTTCCGCCATTAGCGTAATGCAGAGTTCTCCAACCATAATCGCCCGAACCCTCGGGCACGCCCGCTCCAATCGCGAAGCTGGCCTGTAACTCGCTCATCCCCGCTTGCACTTCATGAGCGTCAATCTCCTTCCACACATCCGCCGGCCAGTGCTTGTAAAGCTCGCGTGGATCTTCGATGAAGAAAACGTCATCGGAGTAAATCTTGAAGTCGCCGCCCTTAACCGCGCCAATCGGAGCCGCATAGGCCTTGCCCTCGAGCGAAAAGCACGCCATCACCTGCTTGATCCCCGGAGCCAGCGGAGAAACATCGGTCACCACATCCTCAATCGCCAGCTTCTGCAAAGGCGGCAACAGTCCCGCCTCGCGCCCGAAATCCGTCTTGTGCCGCTCGCGATCATAGGGATAGTAAGTGAGTTGATAACCGACCTTCACCCATACCGCCTGCCCGGCCAACTGGCGCGCCGTCGTCAGATCATAAGCATGCAGCTTCTTCGGCGTAACGTAGTAGTCCGCCTTCAGCGCCATTTCCGTCTTAGGCCGAGCCTCCTCCTTCATAGCCGCGTGCCGCGCGTACACGATGTACGCCGCGCGCCCGCCCGCAATCACAAGGGCAGCCACCAGAAAGATCTGCAGCTTTTTCTGAAACCCCGAATCGAATGCCATGATTTAAGAACCTTAGCGTGGGGACGGGCGCCCTCGCCCGTCCGCGTAGGGACAGCCGCCCTCGGCTGTCCAGCCGAGCGCAGCTCGGCAGCTGCCCGAGCTCCCGGCAACCTTGAATTCACTATAGAATATGGACAAGCGTACTCAGTATCAATACTCCGCAATCAACGAGCTTAAAGGAAACTCATGCCCCTAGCCCAGGATGACGTTCTGAACGCACTCAAGCAGTGCTACGATCCCGAAATCCCCGTCAACATAGTCGATCTCGGCCTGATCTATGAAATCCGCTTCGACGACCTACCCGAAGGTCAACAGGACGTCGCCATCGATATGACCCTCACCGCTCAAGGCTGCCCCGAGCACGTCAACATCAGCGCCCAGGTCAAGTCCCGAGTCGAGCAACTCCCCGGCGTCCGCAACGCCAGCGTCAATGTAGTCTGGAATCCGCCCTGGACTCCCGAACGCCTAAGCCCCGAAGCCCGCAAACAACTCGGAATCGAGTAGGCGAAGCGCCCGTGTGGTGACGGGGCGGAGCCTGCCCTGAGCGGAGCCGAAGGGCCCCGTCTCTAGCCAACACTCAGTACTCTCCCAGTTCCTCAAACGCCAGCGCCGCGCGCTTTTCCGCCAACTCTTCAATCCTGCTGCCGATCTTCATCGCCAGATCCAGAAACTTCGTCCCCTGCCGCACATACGAAGGCAGCTCTTCGCGAATCTTGGCAAACTGATTCGGATACTCCGACGCCAGCACCGCCAGCCCCACTCCTCCCACCAGCACCGCCGCCGGACGCTTCCCCTTCAGCAGCAACAACGCCGCTGCTCCCGCCGATCCCGCAATCACCGCCCGCTTCCAGTTCTCCATCTCATCTCCTGACCGCCGCCGCTTTTCCTAGCAGGATTCTAAACCAACTCTTCCATGCTATATACTGCCGCCGAAGCTTAATCAAACCACACTTATGATCCGATTTCGCGCACTCCCGTTCCTGACCGTACTTCTATGCGCTCTTCTCGCTGCCGGCACTCTCGCCATCGCTCAAGCCAAGCCCCGAGCCCGCGATCTCGGCGTCCCCTTCGACGGCGCACCCGGCCCCAACAACGCCATCACCGACGTCAAAGGCGTAGAAGTCGGACACACCACGCTAATCTCCGGAAGCGGCAAGCTCAAAGTAGGAGAAGGCCCCGTCCGCACCGGAGTAACCGCCATCCATCCCCGCGGCCGCGACGCCAATGACTCCGTCTTCGGCGCCTGGTTCACGCTCAACGGCAACGGAGAAATGACCGGCACCACCTGGCTCGAAGACTCCGGCTTTCTCGACGGCCCCATCATGATTACCAACACGCACAGTGTAGGCGTGGTGCGCGACGCCGTCATAGCCTGGAAAGTGAAGCGCGGCGAGCCCGACATGGAAGGCTACTGGTGGTCATTGCCCGTGGTCGCCGAAACCTGGGACGGCTTTCTCAACGACATCAACGGATTCCATGTAAAACCCGAGCACGTTTTCCACGCGCTGGAAACCGCGCACGGCGGCCCGGTAGAGGAAGGCAACGTAGGCGGCGGAACCGGCATGATCTGCAACGAATTCAAGGGCGGGATCGGAACGTCCTCCCGCGTGCTCGATCCGAAAGCAGGCGGTTACACCATCGGCGTGCTCGTGCAGTGCAACTACGGTCGTCGCGCCGAGCTCCGCATCGCCGGAGTTCCCGTCGGCAAAGAGATTCCCGAGCACCCCGCCTACGGCGAAGACCTCGGCTCGATCATCATCGTAGTCGCGACCGACGCACCGCTGATTCCGACCCAGCTGAAGCGAATCGCCCGCCGAGCGTCTCTCGGCCTCGGCCGTGACGGCAGCTACTCCGGCGACGGTTCCGGCGACATCTTCGTAGCCTTCTCCACCGCGAATCCGCGAGCGGCGTCTACCAAGGGAATCCGCGACCTGAAAATGCTCCCCAACGACAGCCTAGACCCACTGTTCCTAGCCACCGTCCAGGCCACAGAAGAAGCCGTAGTCAATGCCATGGTAGCCGCCGAAACCATGACCGGAATCGACGACCACACCGTCATAGCCCTACCGCACGACCGCCTGCAAGAGGTTCTAAAAAAATACAACCGACTGGAAAAGTAACGCCTGTGTGGGGACGGGCGTCCCGCCCGTCCAAGCCGAGCGAACCGGGGTCCCCGACAAGCCCGGTGTTGGCTTGACGGGGTGGAGAAGCTCGGCAATTGCCCGCGCCCATGCCAACTCTGGGTGCACCCGACTGTTACCTTCGCTGCCCCACCATCGCGTCTTCGCCTCGGCTCGCCGACGAGCTACAATGCATTCAGTGAAAGCCTACCGAATCGAGCGAATCAAGAGCGGCATGAGGTTTACCTGCACGCAGTGTGCCCACAGCGTCAGCACTCTGCAATTCGACGCGAAGTCGGGCAACCTCCGCACCCAAGCCGCAACCGCAATCAACCATCACGCCGCCACAGCGCACCACGAAATTGTGACCGTTTCGCCCTCCGACGGCCAGCAGCGCAGCTGGCGCTAGAGCCAGTCTCGTAGCTGGTCCTGGGTAGGTTCTCGGGAAGGGCACGGCTTCAGCCGCGCTCCAACTGCGAACCGATAACTGACAGCTACCTCACCGCCCGATCCGCAATCTCCAGCCCCTTATCAATGATCGCAAACGCCTCCCGCAGTTGCTCCTCGTTGATGCACAGCGGAGGATTGGTGAAGAAGGTATTCCACCGAACGAACGTATAGAGCCCGTTCTCCCGGAAGAACTTGCCCAGCGCAACCATTTCCTCCGAGGTGCCATTGAAAGGAGCCATGGGCTGCCGCGTCGTGCGGTCCCGAATCAGCTCGACAATGCCGAACAGCCCAATCGAGCGCACCGCGCCCACCGACCGGTGTTTCGCCTGCAACTCCGAGCCCAGCGTCCTCATGATCGCGCCCATCTTGCGCGAATTCTCGATCAGATGATCTTCCTCATAAACGCGAATAGTAGCCAGCGCCGTAGCGCATCCCATCGGATGACTGTTATAAGTAAGTCCTCCATAGAACACCTTGTCGTCGAAGTGCCGGGCGATATGTTGCCGCATACCCACAGCGCCCAGAGGAACATAACTAGACGTAAGTCCCTTAGCCATGCAGAGTAAGTCAGGAACAACCTTCCAATGATCGACCGCAAACCACTCGCCCGTGCGGCCAAAGCCCGACATCACTTCGTCGGCGATCATCAGAATCCCGTACTTGTCGCACAGTTTTCGCAGGCCTTCCAGATATCCATCCGGCGGCACCAGAACGCCGTTCGTCCCGGTCACCGGCTCCAGAATGAAAGCGGCAATCGTGTGCGGGCCTTCCAGTTGAATGGTTTCTTCGATCATGGCCAGCGAAGTTTCCGCCGACTCCCATCCGCGTTCGATGCCGTGATAAGGATCGAGCACGTGCACCACGCCCGGAAGTCCCGGTTCAACCGCCCATCGCCGAGGATCGCCCGTAAGGCTGATGGCCCCTGCCGTCGCGCCGTGATACGAACGATAACGCGCGATGATCTTGTGGCGCCCGGTGAAGAAGCGCGCGATCTTGATGGCGTTCTCATTGGCGTCCGCGCCGCCGTTAGTAAAGAAAAATGTGTCAATGTCGCCCGGAGTGATCTCCGCCAGCTTAGCCCCCAGCCGCGCCCGCGCTTCGGTCGCCATGAAAGGATTGGCGTAGGCCAGCACCGCTGCCTGCTCGGTGATGGCGCGGATGACGCGCTCATCGCCGTGTCCAATGTTCACCGACATCAACTGGCTGTTGAAGTCAATGAAGCGTTTCCCTTCGGGCGTCCAGAAATAAATGCCCTTGGCCCGAGCCACCGGGATGGGATCGACCTTCGATTGTGCCGACCACTCAAACAGCGTGTGTTTCTTGGCGAGATCGACCATCTCTTGGCCGGTCATGGCAGGAACTGCGGTTGAAGTGTTCATAAGATTGCCTGGACTAACTCAGAACCTGCTCAGAACTTGCGCGATTGCTCCTTCGCCCAGCGCTCGACGACCACTTTCTTCTCGGTGTAGAACTCGATCGCATCGCGTCCCTGTCCGTGCATGATGCCGAAGAAACTGTCTTTCCATCCGCTGAAAGGGAAGTATGCCATGGGCGCCGCCACGCCAACGTTAATTCCAATATTCCCCGCGGGAGTTTCATAGCGGAAGCGCCGCGCCGCCGCCCCGCTCGAGGTAAACAGCGATGCCTGGTTGCCAAACGGACTGCGGGCCACCAGGTCCAGGGCCTCATCCATGTTGCTGGCATGCACCAGGCTCAGCACCGGACCGAAGATTTCCGTGTTCGTCAGTTCGCTGCTCGCAGGCACGCCGTCAAGCACGGTGGGCTTCACGAAATTTCCGGCTTCATATTTCGCGATCTTCGGATTGCGCCCGTCGATCACGATCGACGCCCCGTCCCGCGCGCCGGCGCCAATCAGATTCTGCACCCGTTCTTTGCTTTGCCGCGTGATCACCGGCCCCATCTGCACACCTTCGTCGAGTCCATTGCCAACCCGCAGGTTCGTCGCGGATTCAGTGATCGAGTCGCGAAACGTTTTTTGCGCGTCGCCCACCGTCACCGCGACTGAGACGGCGAGGCAACGCTGTCCCGCACATCCGAAAGCGCTGTCGGAAATGATCTGCGTCGTCATCTGCATGTCGGCGTCGGGCAGCACGATGACATAGTTCTTGGCGCCGCCCTGGCATTGCGCGCGCTTGCCATTCGCACCCGCGCGAGCATAAATATAGCGAGCGACCGGCGTCGAACCGACGAAGCTGATGGCCCGCACCGCCGGATGATCGAGCAGCGTATCGACGGCAGCCTTACTGCCATTGACCAGATTCACCACCCCTTTCGGAATGCCCGTCTTCTCCAGCAGTTCGAAGGCAAGCTTCATGGTGAGCGGCACGCGCTCCGAGGGCTTTACGATCAGCGTATTCCCGCAAGCGATCGCGTAAGGCAGAAACCAGAACGGGATCATGCCCGGAAAATTGAAAGGCGTTATCGCCGCCACCACGCCCAGCGGCTGCCGAATCATGGTCTCGTCGATGCCACGCGCCACATCCTCCAGGTTGTAGCCCTGCATCATCATGGGGATGCCGCAAGCGACCTCGACGTTCTCGATGGCGCGCCGCATTTCCGCTTTCGCTTCGGCGAAGGTCTTGCCATTTTCCTGCGTGATGATGCGTCCGAAATCGTCGAGCCGCTCTTCAAGCAGCATCTTCAGCTTGAACAGCGGCTGGATGCGATCTTCAGCGGGAGTGCGCCGCCATTCGGGATAGGCCGCCTGCGCCGCATCAATCGCGCGCGTAACCTCCGCGGCATCAGAAACTGGAACGCGGCCAAGCACCTCAGCCGTCGCGGGATTGACCACGTCCAGCCACTCGGCGGCGTGCGATTCGATCCACTCGCCGTTAATGAATTGAGGAATCTTGCCGGCGGGAGGTGCGGCTACGGTCATATTGATAATTACCTTTCACGATCACGAAGAAAAACGCGCAGGCATAGTCGAAGTCGCCCGTCCCTACGTAAGCTGTGCCGTCAACGCACCTTTCTTTTCGGCAGCATGCGCCAGCGCAGCTTCGAGCACATCCAGCCCTTCATCCATCTGCGCGTCAGTGATAACCAGCGGCACGAGCAGGCGAATCACGTTGCTGTAAGAACCGGCCGTGATCGTCACCAGTCCATGCTCGTAACAGTATCGCGACACTTGTTTGGTCTCTTCGTCAGCGGGCTGGTGGGTTGTCTTTGAGCGAACCAGTTCAATCGCCTGCATGGCGCCAAGTCCGCGGACCTCGCCAACCAGTTCCCACCGCTCCTGCCACTTCGCCGCGCGCTTGCGAAAACGTTCGCCCAGCAGGTTGGCGCGCGCGCAGAGGTTTTCTTTTTCGATGATGTCAAGCACGGCCAGCGCCGCCTCGCAAGCCAGAGGATTGCCCGCAAACGTGCCGCCAAGCTGGCCGCTGCCGGGAGCATCCATAATTTCGGCGCGGCCCGTGACCGCGGCCATCGGCAGGCCGCCAGTCAGCGACTTGGCCATCGTCACCAGATCGGGTTCCAATGCCAGCCGCTCGCAGGCAAACATCGCGCCGGTGCGAGCGAATCCAGTCTGCACTTCGTCAGCGATCAGCAGAATGCCGTGCTTGCGGCAGATTGCGCCGAGCGTTGGATAAAACTCCGCCGGCGGCGTGACGAATCCGCCTTCCCCCAAGATCGGCTCGACGATCACCGCCGCCACCGATTCCGCCGCCACCACCCGCTTGAACGTATCTTCAATGTGTCGCGCGCAATGCACGTCGCAAGACGGATACTTCATCGAGTAAGAACAGCGGAAGCAATACGCATAAGGTATGCGATAAACCTCGCTCGGAAACGGCTCAAATCCCGCCTTATAAGGATGCGTCTTACTGGTCGCAGCCATCGCCATATAAGTCCGGCCGTGAAACGCGTCCTCGAAGCAAATGATCGCCGGCCGCTTCGTGTAGCAGCGCGCGATTTTGATGGCGTTCTCCACAGCCTCCGCGCCCGTGTTCACGAGTATGGTTTTCTTCGGTCCCTTGCCCGGCGCCAGCGCATTCAGCTTCTCGCAAACGGCGATGTAGCTTTCGTAAGGCAGTACGTTGAAGCTGGTGTGCAGGAAGCAATCAAGTTGCCGCTGCACGGCCTCGACCACAGCCGGCGCGCGATGTCCCGTGTTGAGGCAGCCGATGCCGCCGGCAAAATCAATCAGCCGGTTGCCGTCAACATCTTCAACGACCGCTCCCTCAGCCTTGGCCACGAAGACCGGAGTGGCATGAAAAGCCGCCTGCACAACAGCAGCATTGCGTCGTTTCATCAAAGCCTGCGAAAAAGGTCCGGGAATAGGTGTGCGTAGTTGAATGGTAGACATAAGTCAGATCTCAGTTAGTGTCCGCCCGAGCCAAGGTCAGGTTTTACTGGCAACTGACCACTGGCAACTGCTTCTCAGTACCAGCCGATCGGAGCTTCGTTCAGATTGATATACACCTGCTTGGTCTCAAGATATTCTTCGATGCCCCACGGCCCCAGTTCGCGGCCAAAGCCCGACTGTTTGTAGCCGCCCCATGGCGCTTCCACGTAAGTCGGCTGCATGTGATTCACCCACACGATGCCCGCGCGCAGCGCCTTCACCGCGCGCATGGCTTTGAAAATATCACGCGTCCAGACGGCAGCGGCCAGTCCGTAGGGAGTGTCGTTAGCGATCTTGAGCGCGTCCTTTTCGTCGTCAAACGGAATCACGGCCGCGACCGGCCCGAAGATTTCCTCGCGAGCGATGCGGGCGCTGTTATCGACGTTATAGAAGATAGTAGGCTGTACATAGTAACCCTTGGCAAACTTGTCGGCGCGCCCGCCGCCGGCGGCAACTTTGGCTTCTTTCTTGCCGATTTCGAGATAAGAGCAAACGCGGTCGTACTGCTCTTTCGACACCAGCGATCCCATCTTAGTCTCGCGCTCCAGTGGCGGACCGATCTTGATCTTCTTCGCCTTCTCGGCCATAGCTTCAACGAACTTTTTGTAAATCGATTTCTGCACCAGGATGCGGCTGCCCGCCGAGCACACTTCTCCCTGATTGATGAAGACCCCGAACAGCGCGCCATCGATGGCGGCTTCAAAGTCGGCATCGGCAAAAAAGATGTTAGGCGACTTGCCGCCGAGTTCAAGCGTCACGCGCTTCACGGTATCGGCCGCTTCCTTCACGATGATCTTGCCAACAGCAGCGGAGCCGGTAAAAGCAATCTTGTTCACGTCCGGATGCCTGACCAGCGGCGAGCCGCAGCTTTCGCCGAAACCGGTAATCACATTCACCACGCCCTTCGGCAAGCCGACTTCCTCGAACCACTTAGCCAGTTCAAGCGCGGTGAGCGGCGTTTGTTCGGCGGGCTTGAGCACGCAGGTGCAACCCGCAGCCAGTGCCGGAGCCAGTTTCCACGCCGCCATCAGCAACGGATAATTCCAGGGAATGATCTGCCCCGCAACGCCCATCGGTTCTTTCAGCGACAGGCTCATCGCGTTGTCGGGAACGGGATTTACGTAGCCGACGACCTTCGTAGCTAGCCCGCCATAGTATTCGAAGCACGTAGCAACGTCGTTGATGTCGAACTCCGCTTCAACAATCGGTTTGCCGGAGTTACGGCATTCGAGTTCGGCGAGCATGGGCAGGTTATGGCGCACCTTCTCAGCCAGTCGGAAGAGAACGCGTCCACGCTCCTGCGCCGTGGTGGTCGCCCACGGACCTTCTTCAAACGCGGCCTTGGCAGCCGCGACCGCGCGGTTAACGTCGTCCGCGTTGGCGTCGGGAACCTGCGCAATGACCTCTTCGGTCGAGGGGTCGTACACGGGGAAGGTCTTAGCCGACTTACTCGCGACCCACTCGCCATTGATCAGCATCGAATAACTCTTGACGTCAGTTGTAACTCCACCAGGCATAAGTCCCCCACGAATCAGCTGCTTCTATTCCACCACGGCGGCCTGCGGTGTTTTCAGCCGTCCGTACACAAAAAAGAAGAACGCGGCCAGCGCCAGAAAAAACAGCGTAAAGCCGAACATCTTCGCTTCATACCGCCAGACTGAAGTTATCTGCCTGGCCGGAAAGAATGCCAATGCGATTCCAAGCGCCGTGGTCACAAACCCGCAGAATCCCGAAACAATCAGCGTGCCGCGGCCGTAGCGCGCACTCGCCAGGTCGCCCCCGAAAGCAAACTTCAGCAGCGCCGCAAACACATACAGAAACGGGACCAGTTGCAGAACTACCGCCAGCGAAAGCATGGTCTGGAAAGCTTCCTGCACGCCGCCCGAGGCATAGAAATTGATGACGATCAATACCAGCGATACGACCGCCTGCACGATCAGCGCCGCCTAGGGCGTCCCGTATTTGGGGTGAACTTTGCCGAGCCACGCGGGCATGTAGGAGTCCAGCCCGGCAACGAACGGAATGCGCGCCGAACCGCCCATCCATGCCGAGCCAATCCCCGCAATCGAAAGGCTCAGCATCACCGCAAACGGAGTGATAATCCACGCCACTCCAACTTTACCGGCCATATGGCTGACCGCCTGCACAATGCCCTGCAGCACGCTGATCTCGTTCTTGCCGATCGCAACCAGCAGCGTCAGCGTCGCCCCGATGTAAAGCAACCCGGAAATCACGCCGCCCCATGCCACCGCGCCCGGCAATGTTTTCTGCGGATCCCGGATTTCGTCACCCATCACCGAAGCCAGTTCAAGCCCGACCAAGCCAAAGCAAATTACGCCGAACGAATTCAGAACGAACCTGGGTTCCGGCGGAATCCGAAAATCAGCAGCGGTTACGGTTGTGCCAAAGCGCGAACAGACTGTAACTCCCAGACCAATCAGAACCGCCGCCGCGATGAAAGTTCCGATAGCGCCCAGATTGTTAAGCCACTTGCCAACTCCCAGTCCAACAATGTTGACGACCGTAAGCAGCGTCAGTAGCGCCAGAGAAGCGATCATCGCAAAATTCTTGTTGTCGGCAAGCGCCGCGTGGCCTGGCCCCATCGCAAATACGCCAACGCCGACGAAGTAGAGCATCACCGTCGGCACATACAGCATGTTATTCGTCCAGTAACACCAGCCGGAAAGAAAGCCGTGAAAGTCGCCGAACACTTCTTTCGCCCATAAGTACACTCCGCCTTCGCCAGGGTAGCGATGCGCAAGTTCGATCACCGCGATCCCTTGCGGCCAGAAAAACAGAAGCAGCGAGATGATCCACAGCCAGACCGTCACGCCCCCGTTGGCAGCGATGCTCGGAACCACGTTCAGATTGAAAACGGCGACCACAAACAGCAACACCAGGTCAAAGCGTCCAAGGACGCGCTTCAAGTGCGGCTGGTTGGGATCGTCGTTAGCCATTTGAAGAAATCGCGTGATCGGATCATAGGGTGATCGGCCCATCTGACCCTGGGTTTCAATGACACGATGGCCCAATCGGCCGATCACCCGATGGTCTTAGTGTGCTGCTACCGCTCCCAACCGCTCGTGCTGCGCGGCGGCGAGAGACTTGGCCACGTCGGCAAACGCCGCCAGGTGTTTGTCGATGTCGGCCTCGGTGTGCTGCACGGAAATCGTCCACTGCTCGTCCCACCAGTAAGGCTGGCACATCACGCCCCGATTCACCATGCCGAACCAGTAATGCCGCCACAGGTCGACGTCAATCGCCAGCCAGTCGCGATAGTTGAGAACCTCCTTCGGATACAACATCAGCACCCCGTTCGCTCCCGCGCTCGCAACGTAACCCTGCAAGCCAACCTTCGCGACGATCTTCCTGTATCCGTCCACCAACTTACTGCTGAGTTTCTCCACGTGCGCGTAGTTAGCCCGAGTAAGCACCTCGCGGAAAGTTGCCAAGCCAGCCGCCATCGAAATCGGATTCGTGTTGTAAGTGCCGCCGTGAAACACTTTGTGGTCCGAGATCAAACTCATAACCCGCTTGTGCGTCCCGAAAGCCGCCAGCGGAAATCCACCGCCAATCGACTTCGCCAGGCAGATCATATCGGGCCTCACGCCGAAGTATTCCGTAGCTCCTCCCCAGCACAGCTTCGCGCCCGTCTTGACTTCGTCGAAAATCAGCAGCGCGCCATGCTTGTCGCAGAGCGTCCGCAGGCCTTCCAGAAATCCTTTCTGCGGCATGCAGATGCCGACGTTCATCATGATCGGCTCCAGGATGATGGCCGCAACCTCGTTCGGATTCTCTTTGAACCGGCGCTCCACCGTTTCCAGGTCGTTGAACGTCGCCACCAACACGTTCGCGATACCTGCCTTCGGCACGCCTCCCCCAGCCGACACAGGTTTCGGATTCTTGATATCGCCGAGATCGTCGCCGGGCGGGTGCGGCTTCACGCTCACCAGCGCCGCATCATGCAAGCCGTGGTAACCGCCTTCGAACTTGATGATCTTGTCGCGTCCAGTAGCGGCGCGCGCCAATCGAATCGAATGCATGGTGGATTCAGTGCCGCTGTTGCCGAAGCGGCACATCTCCAAAGGAAAGCGCGTGCAGATTTCTTCCGCCAGTTCCCACTCCATGTTGTGCGGCATGCCGTAAAGGGTGCCCTTATGCAGACGGTCTTCGACCGCCTTGACCACCGCCGGATGCGAATGGCCCGCCAGGAGCGCGCCGAAACATAGATTGTGGTCGATATATTCGTTGCCGTCGAGATCGCGAAACTTGCTGCCCGACGCTTCTGCCACAAAAATCGGATACGGCTCGTAGGCGCGATAATTGCTGGCCACGCCCAGGGGCAGGCGCTTCAGGTTCTTCTTATGCGCTTCGGCGGACTTCGGAGTGCGGCGCTCGAACGTGTCGAGCTCTTTTTGCAATGCGGGGTACATCGTGATCTCCATTAAGGCTCAGGCCGGGTAGGCCGTTAGATTGGGCCGGACGGCCGAAACCGCCCGGGGATCGGACATGTTTATTCTATTCTTTCAAAACTCGTCTCTCGAACTAGAAGTACAATTTCAAACCGAACTGCGCCAGGCGCGGGGGTTTGACCTGAGTAACCTGGCCAAATTGCGTACCGTCGGTGCTGTTGCCGTCCGGGTTATAGAACTGCGCATGGTTGAAGACATTGAACAACTCTGCTCGAAATTCGAAGTGGGTACGTTCGTTCACCACAATGTTCTTGATGGCAGAAAAATCCGTTTCGCTGATTCCTGGTCCGCAGCAGATCGTGCGTGGCGCATTGCCCACTTGGCCAAGCAGCCCTGGTTGATAGCAACCGGGATAAGGGTTGCCGGCGCAGGTCGGGTCGCTGACGTTTTCCGTGAAAATCTGAGGATTAAAGTAATAGTTGCCGTTCTTCTGTGGCTTTTGCCAAGCGAAGGGCGCCACTTGGTCAGGTTCGCCGGGGTATTCAAAATCATCACTGTACATTAGCTCATTGTCGGCGGATGACGTGATGCGGATCGGAAATCCTGTCTGGTAGGTCGTGATCCCCGACACTGCCCATCCATCGACAAATTTCCCGGCAACGCCGTTGTATTTTCTCGCCGGCACCTCCCAGTAATAACTAATGACAAAGCGGTGCCGCGCGTCGAAGAGAGAGCGCGCATAGTTATTGGCCCCAGGCAATGGATTCAGTACCCCCTCAAAGCTGGAGGCCTCGTCAATGGACTTGCTGTACGTATAGGCTGCGGTAAATTGGAGCCCGCGGGCAAACCGCTTCTCCAACGAAGCCTGCAGAGAGTTATAGGATGAGCCGGCAATCGTGTCCTCAGCAAAGATGCTGGTAAACACCGGGACCGGTGGACAGGTGGCGACGTCCAACGGATTGCATTGGGGCGACGAGTACCGACGCAAGCCCACGAAATTCAGCGTTTGACCCGTTCCCGCGACAACCGATCCGTTGGGCATATGGAAATTGAAGCCCGACGGCACAATCACTGTATATGGTGAGTCTTCGACGAACGGCCCACAGGACGTCTGTGTACCGCCCGACGTGACATCGGCTGGATTGGCTGATGCGATGTTGTAAATGTCGAGGCAGGTCTGGGGGTTCGAGTAATTGATGTCATGCGTCGCCAGTAAGCGGTGCCCTTGCGATCCTACATACCCGATTTCCAGCTTCATGTCTCTGGCCAATTCGCGTTGGATAGTGAGGTTATACTGCGCGGAATACTGAGTACGCATGTGCGGCTGGAAATCGCCGTACAGATCAATCGGCTCGAATTTTGCCCAATCCTGAGGGCTTCCTCGTGCGGGACTGATGACTCCGTTAAACGGATTCAGATAGGTGGTGACGCCGTCCTGCCCCAGAAAAGGCAGGTTAAACTGCGTCTCTTCAACAGTGGTGCTCCCGCCAAACGGAGGCTCAGCACCAAATTGTGCCAGTACAAGCTGCTCGACCGGGTTATAGAAGAGTCCCCAACCAGCCCTAATGCTGGTCTTGCCCGAGTTGCCCGGACTCCAGGCCATGCCGATGCGGGGAGCAAAGGCCTTGTAATAAGTCTGGGTCATGCCCGCAGGAACACCAGCGTCGCCCGGAACCACCAATCCAATCGCATCTTGCGTCGAGCAATCGGTGATCGCAGTGTTTGCGCACGGGTAGACCGTAGACGATTGGCCGGGGCGGAAAGTCTCGACGTGCCGGAACTTATCCGCCAGGGGGGTATTCAACTCCCATCGCAGTCCATAATTCAAAGTGAGATTCGGCCTTATCTTCCAGCTGTCCTGCGCGTATAGATAGAGTCCGGTGTTGCGGATCGCTTCGTTTTGAGCCGAACCTTGTGCGAATGTATCGGACAGGCCCAACATGTAATTGCCGAAGAGATCACTCGCCCCCAGATCGTTCGGCCCCCCCCCGTAGTAGTTGAACTCTCCGTTCACATCGTAGTAATAGAATTGGTTAAACTGCTGCCGACGAACATCCACGCCAAACTTGAGGGTATGACTGCCTGAAATCCTGGTTAAACTATCGGCCCACTGGAACGAATTCCCCGTCTGCGGAAGCTCTCCTTCCCAATCGTTGCCGATGGAAAATCCTCCCGAAATAGCGATGAAGGGGAGTCCCTCGCGTGCGGCGCCAAGATATGGATGTATGCCGTAGGCGTTACTCGAAACGTCACCATAAAAACAAGCGGGAGGAGTGCCGGGGGTAGTGCCGGGAGGGTAGGCTACGGCGGTCAGCCAAGACGGAGCCAGCGGGCAGGAGCTCTGCACCAATTCGGTATTTGCCGGATGTTGAAATGTCTGTTGGCCCTCGCGATTGTAATTGAAACGGAATTCATTCACCGTGCTGTTGCTGATGGTCCAGGTGTGAGTAATGTTCCACTGCTGGAAGCGTTCCGCCACAATATCTCCGAAGCCGGGCAGATCGGCGCCAGCCAGTTCGAAGTTGGCGAAAGGGTTGAGCGTGCGGTCGTCGTTGAAATAGTAATAGATGCTCAGGTTCTGCTTGTCATTCAGCCGGTGGTCAATTCTGACCGTGGCCTGATCCCCGCGTACGGCCTCGGTCGGGACGGTGCTGACCAGATTCCCACCGTTTGGTGCGGTGGGAACAAATTGCAGCAGATCAACCGCAGTGGGGTCCATGCAAGCCAGCGGTATCTGGCCGTTGGTGAAGATAGGCGGAAGTGGGTTCCCAGGGATGGGAGCCTCGTACGGCGCACCATCTACCATGTTTCCGCCGTTTTCGCCAATCGCGTTTGTGGCCGCCACGCAACCCGGACGACTCGTCAGCAAGGCCGAGTTGGCCAAAGACCCGGAGAACCCAGAAAATTGCCCGACGATCTGCCCATTCACCATGTTAGATGGAGATGGTCTTTCCATGGCAGTGGGCACGGTGACGGCAGGCGATTGGATACCTTGACGAATGCGCCGTCCTTCGTATGAGGCAAAGAAGAACGTTCGATCCTTCTTAACCGGTCCTCCAAAAGTGCCGCCAAACTGGTTTTGGTTGAACTGGGGCTTCTCGCAAGGCAAGCCATCCGCGCCCTCCGTGAGACAGTAGTTATTGGCGTTGAGCACCTTGTTGCGGAAGAACTCGTAGACACTGCCGTGCCAATCGTTGGTCCCTGATTTTGTCACCACATTGACAACCGAACCCGAGTTGCGTCCATATTCCGCGTCGAAAGTATTGGTAAGAACGCGGAACTCCTGAATGCTGTCTGGCGAGGGTTGCACCGTCGGAAGGTTGGCGAACAGGTCGTTGGCGTCGCCGCCATTGACGCTGAAATTGTTGGAGCGCCCGCGCCCGCCATTCACCGACACCGCGCCAGCATTGTCGCTTCCATAAACGATTGTATTGCTGGAGCCGACGGTGGACATCACTCCGGGCTGCAGTTGCAGAAGTTGATAGGTATCGCGAGTGTTGAGTGGCAGGTTCGCGACCTGCCGCGCGTCCATGACCGCGCCCAGTTGCGTGCTGGTGGTATCGACCAGCGGCGCTTCCGAGGTCACTTCGACCGTCTCTTTCGTTGTGCCGATTTGCAACACCGAGTTGACGCTTACGATCTGGTTGAGATCGACGTTCACGCCGCGCTGCACGCTCGTCTTGAAGCCAGCGAGGTCGAATTCCAGACGATACTTGCCGACCGGAACTTGTGGGAATCCGTAGTCGCCGTTGGCGTTGGTGGTGGTTTCATTGCTCACGCCGGTGGCTTCGTTGGTGAGCGTGACCTTCACTCCCGCCAACACGGCGCCGCTGGCGTCGGCAACGCGGCCGAGGATGCGGCCGCCCGTGCCC
This sequence comes from uncultured Acidobacteriaceae bacterium, assembly GCA_963779995.1. GTDB lineage: Bacteria > Acidobacteriota > Terriglobia > Terriglobales > Acidobacteriaceae > Acidiflorens. The sequence continues at coordinate 670,615 of CAVZZY010000018.1, forward strand.
TGGGCACACAGCAGCGTGGAGCAGATCAGGCACAGCATCAGGGCCGAACTCAAGGAAATGAGCCAGCAAGACATCCGGGAAGCTTTCGGCGACGGCATGGAACAGATCCTCCACATCTGGGGGCAATTTGTTGCATCCGATTCAGCTTGCGCGCAACGCAAACCTTGCTATAATCGCGCAACGTTAGAGATTCTGCAGCCCTCTGTCAAGCGGAAAAGTGCATCTTCGCGGCGCGACCAGCAGGCATATTCGGAAATCATCTCGAGCGACGCCACGTGTCGTTGCCGATGGCATCCCTGTTCTCCATCATGAGGGAGACTAAGTAATGTTGCGTAAATCAATATTCGCCCTGTTGCTGGCCGTATTCTCCGCATCCTGCGCCAGGAAAACTCCCACCCTGAACCTGCTGGTCTGGGAAGGCTACGCCGATCCCTCTTACGTAAAGGCTTTCGAAGAGCAGAACCACTGCAAAGTGTCCGCTTCCTACATGGGATCGAGCGACGAACTCGTAGCCAAACTGCGCGGAGGCAGCTCGGGCAATTACGACGTCATCTCTCCCTCGAGCGATGTAGCCACCATGATTGCGACCTCCGGCCTGGCCGCTCCGCTCGATCTCGGCAAACTGCCCAGCTACGGCCAGCTTTCGCCCCAGCTCGCCTCGCTGCCGCTCGTCCGGGTGAAGGGCGAAGTCTACGGCGTGCCCTTCATGTGGGGGCCAGACCCGATGATCTACGACACCGCCGCATTTCCCCAGCCTCCCGAAAGCTGGAACGTCATGTGGGATCCGAAGCTAAAAGGAAAAGTTTCCGTCTGGGACGATCTTTCCACCGTCTACATGGCGGCCCAGGTCCTCGGCTACGACAAGCCCGATCCCGGTCATCTCTATAATATGACCGACGAGGAACTCGACGCCGTCAAAAAGAAGCTGGTGGAGTTGAAGCCGAACATTCGCAAGATGTGGTCCACCGGCGGAGAACTCACCAACCTTTTCCAGAACCACGAAGTAGTGATCGCCATGGGCTGGCCGCTCATGACCAACCAGTTGCGCAAGAGCAATTTTCCGGTGGGCGAGACCATTCCCAAGGAAAACACCACCGGCTGGATCGATCACCTGATGATCACTGCCGGCAGCGAAAACAAAGATCTCGCCTACAAGTTCCTCGAGTTCATGATCCAGCCGCAGACGCAGAAAAAAGTCACCGACGTGACCGGCTACACCCCCGCGAATCCCCACGCCGCGCAGTACATGACGCCAGAAGAAGTGAAGAATCTGCACCTCGACGACGTGGACAATTACCAGAAGCGTCTCTATTTCTGGCAGAATGTTCCGCGCCGGGCCAAATACAACGAGATATGGAACGAAGTGAAAGCCACGCAGTAGTGTGTAGCGCGGACACTCCTGTCCGCGAAACGCAAGCAGCGAAAAAACGATAGCCATGGCAACGACGACGGAACCGGGAATCGCAAGCAAAAATCAACCAGGCTCCGCATCGCTGCTCTCTATCCGCTCCGTCGCCAAGCACTTCGGCAAGAACATCGTGCTGCGCGACATTTCGCTAGAAATCGCCGAAGGCGAATTTCTGACCATCCTCGGCGAGAGCGGCTCCGGCAAAACCACGCTCCTGCGCATTCTCGCCGGCTTCGAGCATCCCACCTCGGGAGAAGTCTGGATGCAGGGCGAGCGCCTGGACACCGAGCCTCCCTATCGCCGCCGCGTGAACACCGTCTTCCAGCACTACGCGCTATTCCCGCACATGACCGTGGAACAAAACGTAGGCTACGGCCTGGCGATTGCCAAGCGTCCCGCCGCCGAAATTGAGTCGCGCGTGGCCGAGGCGCTGGCCAAGGTCAAGATGTCCGCCTGCGCCAAATCGAAGCCCTCGAAGATCAGCGGCGGACAGCAGCAACGCATAGCGCTCGCCCGCGCCCTGGTAAATCGTCCGCGTCTGCTGCTGCTCGATGAACCGCTCTCCGCGCTCGACGCCAACCTGCGCCGCCAGATGCAGGTCGAACTAAAAGCGCTGCAGCGCGAAGTAGGCATCACCTTCATCTTTGTCACGCACGACCAGGACGAAGCCATGGTGATGTCCGATCGCATAGCGTTGCTGCGCGCCGGAGAACTAGAGCAGGTAGCCAGCCCGCGCGAAATCTACAACCGCCCCGCGACCTCCTACACCGCGCAATTCATAGGACACACAAATTTGTTGCGAGCCGAAGTTCGCCAAGGAACGGCCACCTGCGGCGCGCTCAAGTGGCCGACGTCGCTCCCCAATGGCGCGGCCCTGTTCTCGCTGCGTCCAGAGTGCATTCGCCCGGCAACCGTTGCGTCGGCGACTGGTTCACCCGGCAATGCCGTTCGTTTCCGCGCCAAACTGCGCGACCAGGCGTTCCACGGCGCCACCGAACTTCTGCGAGTCGAGTCCGATGGCGGACTGATCCTCACCATCCGCACCGCCAGCCGCGACCTGCCCAATTCCGAAGCCCCGCTGCAGTTCGAATTCTCCGCCGCCGACGCCATCCCGGTCCGCGCGACCAACTCCAGTTCCAATTCCAGTTCCGGTTTCCATTCCGGTTCCCAATCTGAGGACGGCGTCTGATGTTCTCCCGCGCCTACCGCACCGCCATCACCGTTCCGCCGCTCGTTTGGGTCGCCGTCTTTCTGCTCGTGCCCTACCTGCTGATGTTTTGCTACAGCTTTTGGTCGGTCTCCGAGTCGGGAGCAATCGCGCATTCCTGGAACCTCGACAACTACCACGAGCTTCTAACCAAGCCCGTTTACTGGCAGACACTGCTGCGCTCGATGTGGATCGCCGCCCGCGTCATGTTCTTCTCCATGCTGCTAGGCTACCCGCTAGCCTACTTCTTATCGTTCCACGCCGGAGGTAGAAAAGACCTCTACTACCAGCTAGTCATCATTCCGCTGTGGGTAAGTTACTTAGTCCGCGCCTACGCCTGGAAGACGATCTTAGGCACCGACGGAGTCCTGAACACGCTGCTGCAATACGTGCACCTGACCAGTCATCCGCTGGATTTCCTGCTCTACAGCCCGTTCGCCGTAGTGCTTACGTTGACGCACATCTATACGCCCTTCACCTTCCTGCCCATCTACGCCGCGCTGGAGCACATTCCGCGCAACCTGGTAGAAGCCTCCCACGATCTGGGAGCCACGCCCGCGCAAACTTTCTGGCGCGTGATCTTTCCACTCTCCATTCCCGGAGTCCTGGCCGGAGCCACCTTCGCCTTCGTCCTGAGCCTGGGAGACTTTCTGGCGCCGCTCTTGCTCGGCGGTCCCAGCGGCATCATGATCTCGAACATAGTAGTAAGTCTCTTCGGAGCCGCCTATAACTGGCCGCTCGGAGCCGCCATCTCGCTCTGCATGTTAGCCCTGGTGTTAGCGCTGATCTTCTTCTCCGAGCGTCTGGAAAAGAAGTGGAGTTTCTCATGAGCGCGTCGTCTTCAGGTTCACGAGCCCAAGGCCCGCGCTGGCTGACCGCTCACGCCCTAGCCGTCTTCGCCTTCCTCTACCTGCCCATCGCCATCCTCATCCTTTATTCCTTCAACGGACAAGGCGTAGGAGGCTTCCCGCCGCGCGACCTGACCCTAAACTGGTACCGCATTCTATTCAGCGACGCCCCCATCTGGGATTCAGTCCTGAACAGTCTGTTAGTGGCCGTGGCGGCCATGCTAATCGCTCTAATCTTCGGAATCCCCGCCGCGCTAGCGTTAGATCGCGCCCAATTCCCCGGCAAAGCCCTGTTCCGCCGTCTGGTTCTGCTGCCGCTGATTCTCCCCGGAATAATCACCGGCCTATCGCTACTGATGCTCTTCCGGGTAGCCGAAGTAAAACTAAGCCTGCTAACCATAGTCCTCGGACACGGCACCGCGCTAATCTCCGTAGCCACCACCGAAGTCTTCGCCGGACTGCAAAAACTAAACCGCGCCCAGGAAGAAGCCTCGCTAGACTTAGGAGCGACTTACTGGCAAACCTTCTGGCGCATCACCGTCCCCAATCTAAAGCTCTCCATCATCGGAGCGGCGCTCCTGATCTTCACCCTATCCATGGACGAAATCGCCGTCAGCTTCTTCCTGATCGGCCGCGACAACACGCTTCCGCTCGAAATCTGGGGGCGGCTGCGGCGCGGCATTACTCCGGAGATCAACGCCATCTCAACCATCATCTTTCTGTTCTCGCTGATAGCGATTGTGTTCTGGTATCGCCTGCGTACGCGGGCCGCAGTGACTCCGGAGGTCGGCACGGAGCTGGTCGAACCTTCGCAAATCAACTCAAAGTTGTCATCCTGAGCGCAGCAGAACGATTCGCGAAGCGAGTCGTTCTGCGGAGTCGAAGGATCCCTACATCCCTCTCGGTCGCCCTAAGTAACAACGATAGTCAAACGGAAAAATGCGGCCCAGTGCCTTTTTCATCCCATTTTTCTCATACAGCCATCACTGACGTGCAGCGTAATGCGCGCGCCGGAGCGGCCGCGCAGAGGCCTGAATCGTTCCGGGCGGCAGACGATCAGGGTCGTCTGACGGCGTCGCGGCGGAATCGTCCTGGTCAGTTTGAGGAGTATCTGATGATGCTGAGCCGGGAGGGGACGACGGAAGAGCATTCGCCGAATTACTTTCTCCATTTTCTTCTGACTTCTATCTTCATTCACGTGACTCAGATTCGAGGACGCAACCTGCAGGGCGTAGAGCAAAATTCCGGCTTTTTTCGGTTCGAGGCGGCGGTGCAGCAAATGTTCGCAAACCACGGAGATGGTCGCCTGGATCGAGGTGGCGTCATCCAAAAAGGGCACGTGAAACTGAACCAGAGGGATGACTAGGCGGTTGCTGACTTCCGCCGGCGGCGGGCCACTGTGCAGGTGATAGTAGCAGAATTTCTTACCGCGAAGAGCGGCAGAGCGACAGGGCTCGCCGTCGAGTTTGATTTGTTGGCAGGCTTCGCCGGAATATCTATTGGAAGATGACATTATGATGGCATCCTAGAATCAGGTATCAGCTATTAATTACTTGAGGGGTACCCCCCCTACCCCCCCCCCAACCCCCATTTTAAGCCTATTAGAATGTTGTGGTTGGCGGGGATAGGCTGTAAAGTATTCGGGATAAAGCACTTATAGGTAAAGTATTCAAAGGGTAGGACTTAGGTACGAGATTTGACGTTTGATGCACTTTTCCCCCGGTCCGCGGTGTTCACGGCCCGTCGACTTCTCACTTTGTCAAAGATGTGCCGAAAAATGAATTTGCGGCAGTTTGCGCGACCGTCTCTGGAGACGGGCAAAGTTCTGGATGGTGCACTCTGGGAGGATCATCGCAGGGTTGCGGGCTGGTGTCTGTGATGGGCGTACTTAAAATTTGTGATGAAAAAAGCGCGGACGTAGGGCACGACGGAGACGTGACAACCCGCCCTCCGGCCATCCGCCATAGTAAAGTAGTACTAAGCCCCAAAACGGCAACCCTGAGGAGTTTTCGATCTGAATCCAGGCATTCGCAACATCGCCATCATCGCCCACGTGGATCACGGCAAGACCACGCTGGTAGACGCCATGCTCCGCCAGAGCGGCACTTTCCGCGATAACGAGACCGTAGCCGAGCGCGTCATGGACTCGAACGATCTGGAACGCGAGCGCGGCATCACCATCCTCGCCAAGAACACGGCCGTGTTTTATGCCGGAGTAAAAATCAATATCGTGGACACGCCCGGCCACTCCGATTTTGGCGGCGAAGTGGAGCGCGCCCTCAAGATGGTCGACGGCGTCATGCTGCTCGTCGACGCCAGCGAAGGCCCGCTGCCGCAGACCCGTTACGTGCTCAGCAAAGCGCTCGAAGCCCATCTCCAGCCGATTCTCGTCATTAATAAGATCGACCGCCCCGACGCTCGTCCGCAGGAAGTTCTCAACGAGGTTTACGACCTGTTCATCGATCTCGACGCCAAGGAAGACCAGCTCGACTTCCCCGTCCTCTATACGAACGCCAAGGCAGGTACCGCCGCCGTGCATCAGGGAGCTCACGGCGAGGATCTGCGTCCCCTGTTTGATGCGATCGTCGCGACGATTCCCGCTCCGCAAGGCGATGCTGATGGGCCGCTTCAGATACTGGTAGCGAATCTCGATTACAGCGACTATCTTGGCCGCCTTGCCATCGCCCGGGTTTTTTCCGGAACCATGAAGACGGGCGAAGACGTTGCTATCGCCAAGCGCGACGGGTCGTTTCATAAGACAAAAATCACCAAGCTTTTCAGCTTCTCCGGACTGAAGCGCACCGACATTACGGAGACCGCTCTGGGCGACATTATTGCCGTCGCCGGCGTCGAAGGCATTACGATTGGCGAAACCATTACCAGTGCGGAGAATCCCGCGCCGCTCCCGCCTATCGTCATCGACGAGCCCACGATTGCGATGCTCTTCACTATTAATACGTCTCCGTTTTGCGGACGCGAAGGCAACTACGTTACTTCTCGCAACCTGCGCGAGCGCCTGGAAAAGGAGTTACTCACCAACGTTTCGCTGCGCATGGAAGAGACGGGCAGCACCGACTCGTTCAAGGTTCTCGGCCGCGGCGAGTTACAGCTTTCTATTCTCATCGAGATGATGCGCCGCGAAGGTTACGAACTGATGGTCGGCAAGCCTGAGATCGTCACCAAGCACGACAAAGATACTGGCAAGCTGATGGAGCCGGTCGAACATCTCACCGTCGATATCCCCGAGGAATTCGTCGGCGTAGTCATGGAACATGTCGGTTCGCGCAAAGGCGAAGTCGCCAACATGCACAATCACGGCTATGGCCGCGCGCGCGTCGAATTCCGCGTGCCCAGCCGCGGCCTGATCGGACTGCGCAGCACATTGCTCACCGACACGCGCGGCACCATCGTCATGAACGCGCTCTTTGCCGGATACATCGAGTGGCAGGGAGAGATTCCGCATCGCCCAACGGGCGCGCTGGTCGCCGATCGGCCCGGGCTGACGACCTCCTACGCTCTCTACAATCTGCAGGAGCGCGGCATACTTTTTGCCGGTCCCGGCGTGGACGTTTACGAAGGCATGATCATCGGGGAGAATGCGAAAGACACGGACCTCGACGTCAACATTGTGCGCGAGAAGAAGCTGACCAACATGCGGGCTTCGACTTCGGATGAGGCGATCCGCCTGGTCCCGTACCGCAATCTCAATCTCGAGCAGGCCATCGAATTCATCGCCGACGATGAGTTCGTCGAAGTCACGCCGAAATCGCTGCGCCTGCGCAAGAAGATTCTGCAATCGAATAAGCGAAAGAAAGGTTCGCTGGCCGCGGTGGAAAGTTGATGACCTGCCAATGGAAACAGCAACTAGAGATTCAGATCGTTTTGCCGGATGTCAGTTGCTCGGAACTGCAGCCTGCGCTTCGTTGGAATACGCACTCTCTTCTCCGCTCTCATTCACGGCCGTGGCCACATAGTAATAAGTCTGCCCGGCCGTAACCGAGGTGTCGCTATAAGCAGTAGTCGTATCCAACCCCGAATTGATCTCAGTGAAGGGCCCTCCCGAGGCGTTGCCACGGTAGACGTTGTAGCCGGCAGTCCCGGAATTAGTATCTGTCCAGGAAAGAGAAACACTGTGCTGTGTCGGCGCGACGCCCATCCCGCTCAGAGTCTGGGTCGCAGCATTCGACGCATTGCTGCCGACGGTGAGGACACCGCTGGCGCTGCCGGAAGACTGCGGTGTGAACGTCATGGTGACGGGCACGCTTTGTCCGGCTGTAATCGTTACCGGCAGGGAAATCCCGGTTAGCGAGAACTCTGCACTACTCAGGCTTGCAGACGAAACGGTTACGCTCGCGCCGGCAGCACTAAGGCTGCTGGACTGGCTAACGCTGGTTCCCACCGTCGCATTGCCAAAACTCAACGTCGTAGGAGCGATGGTAAGCGTACCCGGAGCCGTGCCCGTGCCCGAGAGCGAGACGTTCAAAGTTGAGTTAGAGGCGTTCGACACCACCGCGATGCCGCCGCTTAGGCTGGCCGCCGACTGCGGAGCAAACAACGCGCTGAAGGTCACACTTGCACCAGGATTGAGTGTAAGGGGAACGGTCAGCCCACTGATGCTAAATCCAGTCCCTGTAGCTGTGGCCTGCGAGATGGTTACGCTAGACCCGCCCGTGTTCGTGAGCGAGTCCGTCAAAGTCAGGCTACTCCCGACCTGGGCGCTGCCAAAAGCCAGGCTCGCAGGATTGGCGGTAAGCTGGCCCGCCGCTGGGGCCGGGTTGATGGTTAACGTAAGGCTCGCGCTTCCGGTACCGCCGCTGTTGTTCGCACTCAGCGTTACCGTCGACGTTGCCGCCGCCGTCGGCGTTCCCGAAATCAGTCCGGACGTGCCGTTGACTGATAATCCTGCCGGCAATCCCGTCGCCCCGTAACTGCTGGGCGTGTTGCTGGCCGCGATCTGATAGGAGAACGCACTCCCCGCCGTCCCGCTCGCTGTCGTCGCGCTCGTGATGACGGGCGCGGGAATGGGAGCAGCGGCAATGGTCAACGTAAGGCTCGCGCTTCCGGTACCGCCGCTGTTGTTCGCGCTCAGCGTTACCGTCGACGTTGCCGCCGCCGTCGGCGTTCCCGAAATCAGTCCGGACGTGCCGTTGACTGATAATCCTGCCGGCAATCCCGTCGCCCCGTAACTGCTGGGCGTGTTGCTGGCCGCGATCTGATAGGAGAACGCACTCCCCGCCGTTCCGCTCGCTGTCGTCGCGCTCGTGATGACGGGCGCGGGAATGGGAGCAGCGGCAATGGTCAACGTAAGGCTCGCGCTTCCGGTACCGCCGCTGTTGTTCGCGCTCAGCGTTACCGTCGACGTTGCCGCCGCCGTCGGCGTTCCCGAAATCAATCCGGACGTGCCGTTGACTGATAATCCTGCCGGCAATCCCGTCGCCCCGTAACTGCTGGGCGTGTTGCTGGCCGCGATCTGATAGGAGAACGCACTCCCCGCCGTTCCGCTTGCTGTCGTCGCGCTCGTGATCACCGGCACCGCTGGCTTGATGGTCAGAGTTAAGGTGGCGTTCGCGGTCCCTCCGCTGTTGCTCGCGCTCAGCGTCACTGTCGATGTTGCTGCTGTCGGTGGCGTTCCTGAGATCAACCCGTTCCCGCTGTTGACCGACAATCCTGCCGGCAAACCAGTCGCTCCATAACTGGTCGGCGTGTTCGTCGCCGCGATCTGATAGGAGAATGCAGTCCCTGCCGTCCCGCTCGCCGTCGTCGCACTGGTGATCACCGGTGCCTGCGCCGGAGCCATGCCTGTGCCCGAGAGCGAGACGTTCAAAGTTGAGTTAGAGGCGTTCGACACCAGCGTGATGCCGCCGCTTACGCTGGCCGCCGACTGCGGCGCGAACACCGCACTGAAGGGCACACTCGCACCGGGATTGAGGACCACCGGAACGTTCAGCCCACTGATGCTGAATCCCGTCCCTGTAGCTGTGGCCTGCGAGATGGTTACGCTAGACCCACCCGTGTTCGTGATCGAGTCCGCCATAGTCACGCTACTCCCGACCTGGGCGCTGCCAAAGGCCAGACTCCCAGGATTGGCGGCGATTTGACCAGGAGTTGTATGAGCGGTAGGAGCTGTGCCTGTCCCGGTGAGAGGTATGGCGAGCGCGGGACCAGAAATAAGCAGACTGCCTCCGACCGTGCCGGCCGATTGTGGGGCAAAGGCGACCTTCAACGTAACACTTTGGCCTACGCCTAGAGTTAACGGGACTGCGGGCCCGCTGATCGAAAATCCGCTGCCCGACGTCTGGAGTGAAAACAGTGTTACCTGCCAGGAACGAGCGTTCGTAAGCACGACCGGCACGGTGGATGTGGTTCCCATCGCCACTTGGCCAAACGACACGATCGAGGGGCTGGCGGTCAAGGCCTCGGCGCTCTCGCCTGTACCCCCAACATTAAGGTTAGCGTTCGATGCATTGCTGAAGAATCTGATCGTGCTTCCCGTCCATCCCATCGTCTTGGGAGCAAAGGTTACACTCAGATCGACACTCTGCCCCGCCGACAGGACCAGCGGCAGGCTCACGGACGACGTGGTAAATTCGGAGTTGCCCACCGCGATTCCGGAGACCGTTACACTGGTCTGTCCAGTATTCGTCACGGTGACAAGCAAGGTTTCGCTCTGACCGACGACGATCCCCCCAAATCGAAGGGCGGAAGGTGTGAACGCAAGTTGTGAGGTAGTTGCGCTGGCGTCCACGGACACCATTGCGAGGAGCAGGATCGTCATCCCGATTGTTAGAAAGTGAATTGTGCGGGCTAAGAGAGACTGGATGATGGACCGGGGGAGTTGCATGTCATCCAGTTTGAAAGCTTTGCGGCTAGCGGAAAAGATTCCAGTGGTACATCCGCCCCCCTGACCCACTGGGCAACACACTCATGTGATCACTAATTCACTCAAGTCTTCATAGCTCTGAATAGCGCTCGTAATGAGTTGTAATTCCGGGTACTTAGCAGCGAAAGATCTTTCCTGCTTGCCTTTTCCTGGCGCACCAACGATTAATACAGGCAAGTATGATGAGTCGTTGGCGTGTACTTCCTATTTTTATTGTGCCGGCAGCGTCACTGGCGGGCCGCGCGTGGGGAGTTGACGAGGTTCTTCCCGCAGTCACGTGCCACTCGGGGACGACCCACCACCCGTTCCGCCCGTCATTTGCCCAGTTCCACAGCGGACGCTAAACTGAATATCCCGGGGTACCCATATGCTCGTCGTCATGCAAGCGCAGGCCACCGAAGAGCAGGTCCGCGCCGTTTGCCAGAAAATCGAAGCGCTCGGATACCGCGCCCACTCCATGCCCGGCGCGCAGCGCACTGCCATCGGCATCACCGGTAACAGGGGCGAAGTCGAATCCGGCACGCTGGAAGAAATGGCCGGAGTGCAGGAAGTCATCCGCGTCACCAAGCCCTACAAACTGGTCAGCCGCGACACCAAGCCCGACAACACCGTCATCAAGTTTCCCAATTCGCGCGCCACCATCGGAGGCCCCGACCTGGCCATCATCGCCGGCCCGTGCGGCATCGAGACTCGCGACCAGGCGTTCAAAATCGCCGAGCGCGTCGCCCGTGCCGGAGCGCAGTTCCTCCGCGGCGGCGCCTACAAGCCTCGTACCTCTCCGTATTCTTTCCAGGGACTGGGCGAAGAAGGTCTGAAGATCATGGCCGAAATCCGCGACCGCTTCGGCCTGCTCATTGTGACCGAAGCCGTCGATTACGAATCGCTCGACCTGGTCGACCAGTACGCCGATGTCATCCAGATTGGCGCCCGCAACATGCAGAACTTCTCTCTGCTCAAGCGCGCCGGACGCGCCCGCAAGCCCGTCCTGCTGAAGCGCGGCCTTTCGGCGACGCTCGAAGAATTTCTCATGGCCGCCGAGTACATCATGAGCGAGGGCAACTACAACGTAGTTCTCTGCGAGCGCGGCGTGCGCACCTTCGCCGATCACACCCGCAACACGCTCGATCTAAGTATCGTGCCGGCCGTCCAGCGCCTAAGTCACCTGCCGATCATAGTGGATCCGAGCCACGGCACCGGCAAGCGCAACAAAGTAACTCCACTCTCCCGCGCCGCCGTCGCCGTCGGAGCCGACGGCCTGATGGTAGAGGTTCATCACGATCCCGACCGCGCGCTTTCGGATGGAATGCAGTCGCTATTCCCCGATCAGTTCGACGCGCTGATGGTGCAGGTGAGGCAGATCGCGGCGGTCGTGGGACGCAGTGTCCCCGCAACGAGCCATGTTCCGGCCGAAGTCGCAAGGTCGGCGGACTGATGCTGGGCTGACCCAGTTATCTGATAATCTCTTCCCGTCAGCGAGGCCAACTCGTCTTTGAGAAAATTCCTGCTACTCGCCGTCCTCGTCCCGCTCGTCCTCGCCGCCGGCTGGTACTACTTCCACGAGCGCACTCTCCCCGCTTATGGTCCGCTCTACCGCGAATATGCATATGTAACTAATGGCAAGAGCAACACGGTCACCGTCATCGACCTGCGCAGCTTTCGCCCCGTTCGCACTCTACAGGTCGGCTCCGAGCCCACCGGACTCGCCGCCAATCCCAAGCGGAATGAAGTTTACGTTGTCAACAGCGGCTCCTCGAACGTTAGCGTGATTGATGCGGAGCAGAATAAAGTTGTGGCTACTGTCGGCGTTTACGGACGCCCCTTCTTCATCGATGTTTCTCCTGACGGGCGCCGCGCTTACGTCGCCAATTCCGGTTCCGCCAACGTTTCCGTCCTCGATCTCGACCGTCGTACTGTAGCGGCCACGCTTCACGTCGGCGGAAGTCCCGGCCTGGCCCGCGTTTCGCCCGACGGATCGACCGTGATCGTTAGCAATCGCGCCGATAACTCCGTCTCCATCATCGACACCGCGCGGTTAGCTGTCCGCTCCGCCATCAACATCTGCATTCATCCCGAGGACATCGCCATCCTGCCGGATTCCAGCAAGGCGTTCGTTTCCTGTTCCGGCTCGGGGCAGGTGGCCAGCATCGCTCTTAAAAATGAACCCCGGAAGAATGAAACGCAGAAGAATGAAACTCAGAACGACAAGTTGCTTGCGCTTCTTGATGTTGGAAAATCTCCGGTGAGTCTGGCACTGAAACCGGACGGCGGAGAACTGGTCGCTTTCAACTTTGACGCCGGCAGCATCTCTATCATCGAGACCACGCCCAACGAAGTTTCGGGCAGCTATCTCATCGGCGCGCAGCCTACGCGCGGCGTGGTTTCGCTCGATAACTCACGCTTGTACATCTCCAACTTCGGATCGAATAACATAGCGGTCTACGACATCGACTTAGGCAAAGTAATCGCGTATCTCCCCGTAGGGACGCATCCCGACGCCCTGGCGCTTTCGCAGAACCAGAACTACCTGCTGGTCGTCGACTCCGGCTCCGGAGACCTCGCCGTAATTCAGAAACGCCAGCCCAAGAAGAAATTTGAGCCCTCGGAATATTCCTTGCTGACCATCATCCCCGTCGGCATGCAACCCAACCAGATCGTAGTCAAGTCGTTCCTCGCGACGAAGCTCAGGGAGGGGCGTTAGTGTTGGAAGAGCGTCGGGCCCCGAATGCTTGTCGAAAAAACATTCGTGGCCCGGACGGTTTTGTTGCGCCTGTGATTCAACTCCTATTTCGGCAAGAGTTCGCGCGCCAGCTTGCTCGCTACCACCGTGCGTATATCGTTGCGTTTCTTCCCCGCTTCGATCATGGCCTCTCGCGATCCGTAATGCTTGGCGATGAGGGTTGCGGCTTTGGCGTCGAGCTGATCGATGGTCGCCCAGTTCGGAAGCATGTAGCCGACCGCGATATCCCAGTCGTGCGGGCCATCGGTGGTCACGTTGCCCCAGACTTTGTAGTCGCTGATTAAGCCTTCCTTCTTCAACATTTCATAGACAGGCTTGAGGTTCTCGCGAAAATCTTTCCAGAACGCCTCACTCTGACCCGGCTTGAGTTCGAAGTAGGTGACGCGCCACACCGGTCCGTAATCATAGTTCGGACTCTGCGCAAGCGCGGGGAGCGTGGTTAATAGCGTCACGACAAGCAGCGTGGCCCATAGAACCTTTCTCATATTGCCTCCTGTTGGCGTTGGACCGGATGGAAATCGCCCCGATAGGGACGCGGAAGAATATCATTCCGGACAACCGTTTTCAAACTGGTAAGGGCCAGCTGGCAAGGCTACCGCGCTCCCAGAAATACACAGCTTCATCGCGGGCTGCTCGGAGAAGTTTTTCGGATATACTTTCTGATTCAGGTCCAGGCGCACCCGGCTGGGAGGATTCACCGTATGCCACGGGGTCACGCATGGATGTGATGACAAGCACGACAATTTGAAAAGTCTTTAATCTATTATTCGCGAGGAAGGAAATAATCGTCATGAGTCTTAGCCAGCTTGCCCGGTCCATCCGGGAGTCGGCGACTCTCAAGCTGAATGAAACTGCGGCTCTGCTCCGCGAAAAGGGAGAGCCCATCATTCACCTGGGAGGCGGCGAACCAAAGAGTAAGCCCCCCATTGATGCAGTGATCGGCTGCGCGGCCCTGCTGAACACCGGAGAAATCCGGTACACGGCGCCCGACGGGATTCCCGCACTGAAGAAAGCCATCATTCGCTATACCGAAGAGCACTATAAGAAAATTGTGTCGGCCGACAACGTGATCGCTTCGGGCGGCGCCAAGCAGTCGCTGATGGTGCTGCTGCACGCCATCCTCGATCCGAAGGAAGAAGTGATTTTCCCGGCTCCCTACTGGGTGAGCTATCCGGAGATGGTGAAGCTCGCGGGCGGTGTTCCCGTGCCGGTTACGGCGGAGGACGGAACGTTTTTCCCAACCGTCAAAGAAATCGCGGACGCGTGCGGTTCCTACACCAAAGCCATTATTCTGAACAGCCCCAACAACCCGTCGGGCGCCATGTACTCCCGCGAGTTCGTTCAGGAGATGGTCGAGTTTTGCGAGAAGCGGAGCATTTATCTCATCCTCGACGACATCTACAACCGCCTGGTGTTCGACGGCAAGACGGCGCCCATCGGCTACGACTTCATGAAGGTGCCGCTCGAACAATCGAAGGTGGTGGTGATCAACGGGGTATCGAAGATGTATGCCATGACCGGGTTCCGCATCGGTTGGGCGATCGCGAATGAGCCGCTGATCGAGGCCATGGCGACCATCCAGTCGCAACAGACCTCCGGGCCTTCATCCCCAGGGCAGTGGGCAGCGGTGGGCGCGCTCAACGGCGTGCAATCGTCGGTGGACAGCCTGCGCGTGACGCTGGAGAACAATCGGAACGTGATGCTGGACCGCTTGCACGCTTTCGACGGCGTCAAAGTCCACAAGCCGGAAGGAACTTTTTATTGCTTCCCGGATTTCAGCGCTTACATGAAGGATTCGCAGAAGCTCTCCAATTTCCTCCTGGAAAAAGTGCGGGTGGTCACGGTGCCGGGCAAGGAATTCGGCTTCGACGGGCACCTCCGGCTGAGTTACTGCGGCACTATCCGCGATATCACCGAGGGCCTCGATCGCATCAAGTGGGCGCTCGATCCGAATTCCGCCAACGAACTCTACCTCGGCGACCGCAAACTTGTGAGGGATTGGCAATGAACATCTACCTCGACGTGCAATCTCCCGCTGTAAAAGAGGCAGGGAAGCTGGCCAGCGCCTACGGCCTGGCAAATCATGGTCTGGTCAATCTGCGGCGTGCCTACTGGAATCTGCCGACCCCGGCGCTTTATGAGGAGAGCATTTTCCGTTCCGAGGGCGCTCTCTCGCACCTCGGGCCACTGGTGGTGGACACCGGCAAACACACGGCGCGAGCCGCGGCCGACAAATTCGTGGTACGCGAGCAATCCACCGAGGAGAAGATCTGGTGGGGCCAGTACAACCGGCCCGTCACCAGCGAGAATTTCAGCGCGCTGCTGGCGCGCTTGCAGGGCTACTTGCAGGGGCGCGATGTTTTCGTGCAGGACTGCTTCGCGGGAGCCGACCCGGAGTACAGCCTGCCCGTCCGCATCATCACGCAAAAGGCGTGGCACAGTTTGTTTGCGCGCACCATGTTCCTGAAGGTTCGGGGTCAAGATGCACTCCGGCGGCACATGCCCGAGTTCACCGTGATCGCGGCGCCCTCGTTTCTGGCCTCGCCCATGGTGGACGGGACGCGTTCGGAAACGTTCATCATGCTCAACTTCCGGGAACGTCTGGCCATCATCGGCGGCACCAACTATGCCGGGGAAATCAAGAAGACCATCTTTACGGTCCTGAATTTCCTGTTGCCGTTGCAGGGCGTGCTCTCCATGCACTGCTCGGCCAACGTCGGTAACGACGGCGATGTCGCGATTTTCTTCGGGCTTTCGGGCACCGGCAAGACGACGCTTTCCGCCGACCCCACGCGGCACCTGATCGGCGACGACGAGCATGGCTGGAGCGACAACGGAGTGTTCAACTTCGAAGATGGCTGCTATGCGAAGGTGATCCGCCTTTCGCCCGAGGCCGAGCCGCAGATTTATGCCTGCACCCGGCAGTTCGGGACGGTGCTGGAAAATGTCACCTTCGATCCCGTCTCGCGGCGGCTGGATTTGAACGACGACACGATGACGGAGAACACGCGGGCGGCGTATCCGCTTTCCTACATCGCGAATCACCTGCCGGAGAAACGCGCCGGGCACCCGCGCAACGTCATTTTCCTTACCTGCGATGCCTCCGGCGTGATGCCGCCCATCTCCAGGCTCAACCCCGATCAGGCCATCTACCATTTCATTTCTGGCTACACCAGCAAGATTGCCGGCACCGAGATCGGTTTGGGGCTGGAGCCCGAGATGACATTCAGCACCTGCTTCGGAGGCCCGTTCATGGTGCATCACCCGCTGGCCTACGCGGAGCTGCTGAAGAAAAAGATCCAGAAGCACGGCTCGAACGTGTGGCTGGTGAACACGGGCTGGACGGGCGGGCCGTTTGGCGTGGGCAAGCGCATCAGCATCCGTCACACCCGCGCGTTGCTCAATGCCGCGCTCAGTGGCTCACTGCTCAAGGTGGAATACAGGAAAGATCCGGTTTTTGGCTTCGATGTGCCGGTTCAATGCGAGGGAGTGCCGTCGCAGATCCTGGATCCGGCGAACACCTGGCCCAGCCGCGACCAGTATTTCAGCAAGTACGATGCGTTGGCGTCGCGCTTCATCGAGAACTTCAAGCTGATGATGACCGAGTGCCCGGAGCACATACTCGAGGCCGGGCCGAAGCGTCTCACGACAGCGTCGGTGCGCTGAGAGCAGATTCAAGCGGTGGGGGCTCCGCGGCCACCACCGCATTTCAGGCGCCCTCAGCAGAATCCGTGGGGGCGCAGAAAGCCCACCGACTTCCACCCGGCACCGCTTGGTTATTTTCCAGGACTGACCTAACTCTTCTTCCCGGTCACGGCGTAGAACGCAGTTGCTTCCTGCTCCACGTTCTTGCTGCCGCACTTGGGGCACTTCGCGTCTACTTCGTGTTCCTTGATGGTGAGAATTAATTCGAAGGTTTTGTGACAATCGTTGCAGACGTAGTCGTACACGGGCATGGAGGCCTCCCGCTCGATTGCGAACACGAGCTACGGTGAAAATTGTACGCCGACAGCCGCCGCTTGTCCCTGTGCGAATCCCAAGCTTCAAAAAACACGGAGGGGCGCACGCGAGATGAGGTCAAGAGGGCCAAAAGCAGGTCCTTCGCTTCGCTCAGGATGACAAGGGTACTTGGTGCTGAGAACTGAGAGCTAAGAGCTGAGAGCTGGCCTCCGAAAATGTTCAAGAATCGCCTCGGCTTGAGCTTTGGTCACGACCGCCGACAAGGCTGCGACATCCGCTTGCTTCACGGCTTGCAGGCTGCCGAAATGTTCCAACAGGCGCCGGGTCGTGGATTCGCCGACCCCGGGAATTTCTCGTAACTCGGTAGCGCGGTCCCGGATCTGGCGGCGCTTGCGATGGAAGGTTACGGCGAAGCGATGGGCTTCGTCGCGGATCATCTGCACCAAGTGTAAGACGGGAGAATGATGGTCGAGAACGACGGGGTCGTCTTCCTGTCCGTAGACGTAGATGATCTCTTCGCGCTTGGCGATGGCGGCGAGCGGCTGGTTAATGATTTCGAGCGCTTCGAGCGCCTGGGCGGCGGCGTGGAGCTGTCCGAGGCCGCCGTCGATCAGCACCACGCTGGGCGCGGGCTTTTTTTCTTCCTGCTGCCGCTTGTAACGGCGCGTGACCACCTCGCGCATGGAGGCGAAATCGTCCACGCCGGCGACGGTCTTTATAATGAACTTGCGGTAATCCGATTTCTTCATCCGGCCGTCTTCCCACACCACCATTGATGCCACCGTTTCCGCTCCCTGAATGTGCGAGATGTCGAAGCACTCGATGCGCTTTGGCAGCTCGGGGAGGCCGAGCGCCTCTTGGAGGGCTTCTTGAATGGCGCGCGCATTGGGCTTGAGAACGCGGAAACGCTGGTCGTAAGACTGCTTGGCATTGGTGCCGGCGAGATCGATGAGTTCGCGTTTGTCTCCGCGCTGTGGAACGGTGATATGCACTCGTGTGGCGCGGGCGCCCTCGCCCGCGAGCTGCTCGCTGAGCGCGTCTTCAAGTTCCTCGCGGTCTTCGAAGTCGACGGGAACGACGATGTTGCGCGGGACGTAGGGTTGCGCGAGGTAGAGCTGTTTGACTAGGGCGGAGAAGAATTCGTTGGGATGGAAGGAATCGGCGGTGGGACGGGCGGGGGCGACCGTCTCTCCATCGTTTTGTTCGGTTGGTTGCGCGGCGAACTGGGGCAGGTCCTCCCAGAAAAATTCGCGGCGGTCCAGGACTTTTCCTCCCCGCATGTGAAACAGGTTTACGGCCAGCATCTGGTTCTCGTAGTGAAAACCGAAGACGTCGGCATCGTCGCCTTCGGCGGCGGCGATGCGCTGCTTCTCCTGCAACTGCTCTACGGTTGAGATCAGGTCGCGATAGCGGGCGGCGCGCTCGAACTCCTGCGCCTCGGCCGCCTCCGACATGCGCTGGCGCAGAGATTTGACCAGGTCAGTCTGGCGGCCTTCGAGAAAGAACTTTACGTCGCGTACGGCTTCACTGTAGGTCTCCGGTGTAGTCAACTCCTTCACGCACGGACCAAGACAGCGCTTGATATAGAACTGCAGGCATGGGCGAGGATGGTTGCGCGTTAAATCTACCGTGCACGATGGGACCATGAAGTGGCGATGAATCAGGTCCACGATGCGATAGGCGAGATTGGCAGGGAAGTACGGGCCGTAGTAGGCGCTGCCGTCTTTGCGCAGGCGGCGCGTCACATAGACGCGCGGGAAGCGCTCGGCCAGGGTGAGCTTGACGTAGGGGTAAGTCTTGTCGTCGCGCAGCAGGATGTTGAAGCGCGGCTTCTTTTGCTTGATGAGGTGGTTCTCGAGCGCCAGCGCCTCTTTGTTATTGGCGACGACGATGTAGTCGACGTCGACGGCCTCGCGGACAAGCGTGCCGGTTTTTGCGTCCTCCCACCGGCCTTCGTGAAAGTAGGAAGAGACGCGCGAGCGCAGGTTCTTAGCCTTGCCGACGTAAATGACTTCGCCTTCGGCGTTTTTGTAGAGGTAGACGCCGGGGGAAGTGGGCAGGCTGCGGATTTTTTGCGGGAGATCCACGGTGATTCGATGAGCTAGCGGCCCGTTCCGGAGCAGGGCTCGGCTCAGTTCATTGTAGCCGCGGCCATATTCGCTATTTGGCTGGCAGGTCTCACTTCGGATTGCAAAACAGGACGGTCAGATCTTCCCATGGCACTTCCTTCTGGATGACCAGATACGAAGCAAGCCGCTGACGGTCGAAAACGGGATCCTGCCGATTGTCCACTACCAGGATGCGTGAATATAGGCGGAGGAAAGCGAGTACGCGTGGATCCTGGCGTTCAGCGCCGTCGAAACGGTGTAATACCGCCCCCGTAAAACGCGAGTCGCAATTGCTCTTCACCTGCTTTAGGATCTTCCGCAATCCTCTCCAGTTGCCGGCTATCCATCCCTGTAAAGTAAAGATAAAGCGCTTGGCGAAAGCGCTGGATTGTGTTGTTTTGATTCGGTGTAAGTAGTCCTCCAGCATTCCGGCAGAAGAGCACCTTGGCACTAGACACCAAGGGAACCCATTCACAGGTATCATCAGCGATTTTGGCAGGAACAATCAAAAGGTCGTCGGCTCCGACAGGAATGGACTTCAACAGACTTGCAGCCTCAGCCAGTTGTTGGTTAAGGGGCAGGAATACGCGATAGGTTGCTGCAGCAAGCAGCATCGCATTCACTGCGAGAAGGATCACGACGACTCCCAGAGCAAATCGTGAATATCGCGCCGTTGCTCGCAGACGCACACACACCGCAGACAATATAAAGGTTAGCAGCACTGCTACTGTGGTGTGAACGAAGTATCCCGCGTGATGCGATATCGACAATGAATTATCGAAGACGTCACCCAGCAGAAGGCCCATGTTGCTCAACCCTAAGCCGACAAGGGGCCACTTTGCCTCGGTTGGGAGGGCACGGACCAGCGCGGCTGCCAGCGTCAAGAATCCGAGTATCATCCACATCCCACCGATCAAGTGGGGCAATACCGCAAACTCGAAGTGAAAAACCGACTGCTGCGCTTGAGGCTCATGGGTAACTGCGCCGTGCAGAAGATAGAGTAAGTCAACCGTCGCGCAGAATATTCCGTAGATAATGAGACTGCGCCACGGCACCGATTGGAAGCGTGCGACAATCAGCCAGACGGTTGCGACAATCGTGATACCGGCCATCATTAGCGTGGTATAAGGAAAAATCGCAAAGGCCAACAACTGGAGCAGTCCCATCCCTGCCCAGATACGGAAGCGTTGTGCGCGGAGCAGGCTCATCTGTAGACCGAGGTACGCGAGCAGGAGGGGAACAGGGAGTTGAGCAAAGAAAGGTCTCGCGTAAGCCAGTCCGACGGTCTCAAAACCTTGCAAGGACGGCAGGTGAATCCAAGCCAATACTAATGGCTTAAGTAAGCCGAAGTTTGACCACATCAACAAACCAAAGCCCAAGGCAACAAGTAAAATTGAGTTATCCGGCAAGAATTGTTGGAAGAGGCAAATCACAATCCCGCAAAGCAGCCCCCACCAGAACAAGTTCCAAACAAACAGTGCCACCCAGATATGCCCGCCAAACAGTGTGTCCACATATCCGAAGAGCTGGAATGCCAGCCGAAATTGGAGGTGCGCCGTTCCATCAGGGGGCACCTCGACACCATAGTATGGGTTCAGGATCGGACCATGGCGAACCATGGTTAGCTTGCTGATAAGTGTGTAGAACCCAACATCGGGAGCCAGGATGGGAGGCGATCCTGTGTAGCCAGTCTTGGCCCAAGTCGCAAGTGCCGGATAGGAGTAGACGGCCAAAGTAAAGAGAACGGCCGCGATTATGACCGGGCGACGGATCATGAGGACGCGTTCAGCGATCACGCCGCGTAGCTCTTCACAAATTCCACCAGGCTGCGCAGGGCGATCCCCGACGGGCCTTTGGCGATCCACGGTTTGTTCTCTTCCATCCAGGCGGTGCCGGCGATGTCGAGGTGGATCCAGGGCGTATCTTCGGCAAATTCCTTAAGGAACATGGCGGCGGAGATGGCGCCGCCCCAGCGTCCGCCGGAATTCACTATGTCGGCGATGTTGGATTTGATGATCTCTTTGTATTCGTCGTCGAGCGGAAGGCGCCACATTTTCTCGCCCGCTTGTTGGTTGGCGTCCGCGAAGCGCTCGTACATCTGGTCGTCGCTGGCGAAGATGCCGGCGTTCACGTAGCCCAGGGCCACGACCACCGCGCCGGTCAGGGTGGCGGCGTCGACCAGATGCGTGCAGCCGAGTTGGCGGGCGTAGCAGAGGCCGTCGGCTAGGATTAAGCGTCCTTCGGCGTCGGTGTTGATGATTTCGATGGATTTGCCGGACATGGCGATCTGCACGTCTCCCGGCTTTTGCGCTTTGCCGGAGGGCATGTTTTCGGTGGCGCAGACGATGGCGGTGACTTTCACTTTCGGCTTGAGCAGCGCGATGGCGCGCATGACGCCGATCATGGTGGCGGCGCCGGCCATGTCGTACTTCATTTTCTCCATGCCGTCGGCGGGCTTGATGGAAATGCCTCCGGTGTCAAAGGTGACTCCCTTGCCTACCAAACCTAGATGAACCTTGTCGGCCGCACCTGCGGGATCGTAGCGCAGGACGATCAGCGCGGGAGGTTCGTCCGATCCCTGCGCCACTCCCCAGAACGCTCCCATCTTTAGTTCTTTGATTTTGTCGGCGCCGTAGGTCTCGCACTTGAGGCCGACTTCCTTCGCCATTTTCTTGGCGCGCTGGGCCAGGATGGTGGGCGTCATGCGGTTGGAGGGTTCGTTGACCAGGTCGCGGGTGAAGTTCTGCGACTCGGCGACGATGCGTCCCGCCTGCAGCGCGCTTTCCAGGGCCTTGGCATCGCCTGACACTACGATGGTGAGTTCGTCGATTTTCTGGTCCTTGTCGTTGCGGTCGCTCTTGTAGTAGCCGGGATCGAAGTCGCCGATGAACGCGCCCTCGACGATCGCGCGCACCGCGTCATTAGCAGAAACTCCCTGGGCAATTCCGTTTGCCGGGAGAGCCAAGGCAAAGTTGTGGATACTCTTGCTTTTCAGAGTGCGCACGGCGGCTCCGGCAAGCTTGCGCAATTCCGCGGCGGAAAAATTCCTGGCTTTGCCGCCGCCAACGAGCAGCAGGCGTTTCGCTTTCAAGCCTGCAGGGCGATGCAGCAGTGTGGTTTCGAATGACTTGCCGGTGACTTCGCCGCTTGCAATCACGTCTTTGGCGGCTTCGCGTACGGCAGCGTCGGCGCATTCGACCGCTGGTGCCGGCTTATCTTTTTCGCGGTGGTCTTCTTTGCTGCGATCAAGGACCACTACGACCAGGCAATCGGTTTCCAGTTGAGACGGAACGGAGGGAGAGAGTTTTGTATTCATAATGGACTGTCTTCAGTATCCACGGTGAAAGGGGGGACGCGCAACTCTGCCCGAGCAGTAAGAAAATCCTCAGGCGGACACGACAGCCCTTCGGATCTGTTTGGCTTAGTGGCCCAAGGCAGCCCTCTTGGCTGGCTTCAAGCTTGTTTTCTACCCCTCGAGATGGCTTCCCGTGCTTCCTTGTCGGCGGTGCGGCGGCGCTCGGTTTCGCGCTTGTCCCAGATCTGTTTGCCTTTGGCCAGGGCTAGTTCCAGCTTGATTCTTCCGTTCTTGAAATACATGCGGGTGGGGATCAGGGTGAGTCCCTTCTGCTGGGTCTTGCCTATAAGTTTGCGGATTTCTTCTTTGTGAAGCAATAGTTTGCGGGTGCGGCGGGCGGCATGATTGGCGTAGTTACCGTGCTCGTAGGGGCTGATGTGGCAATTCAGGAGCCAGAGTTCGCCGTCCTTGATCAGGCCGTAGGCGTCCTTGAGGTTGGTTTTGCCGGTGCGGACGGACTTTACCTCGGTTCCGGTGAGGACTACGCCAGCCTCGAATTTTTCTAGCAAGAAATAGTTGTGACTTGCGTTCCTGTTTACAGCGGCATCCCTTTCCCCCGAGGCGGTGGGCTGACGGCGAGGATTTTTCTCCCGATTAGGCTGGGTTTGGTGGCTAGTCTGCTTGGCCATGGTTGAGAACCACTGTTGAGAAGAAAGTACCACGAAGCGGAAAGGAAGGTGTCAGGTGTCGGGAAAATCCTAGGGCAGCTCTCAGCTCTCAGGAAAATCTTCATCTTGAGTCCGCAGCTTTGTCAGGGGCATCTCCCCGAGCTATTGACCGCCGATTAGTGCGAGGTCAGCCTTTCTGAGACCTGAGACCCGCACCACGGTCCACGTACTCATGAGGGTAAACACCGATGTACCAGTAACTTCGGGTGCAAGTTGAGGCGATGTTATAATCCGATTTTCCAGTACTTTTGGCTGGGTGACAGCGCCGGGATGCCCGGTTCGCTTAGCTTTTCGGGCACCCGGATGAGGCATAGCCTCGAGTGTGCTATGGCGAGTACGCTCGCGGGCCAGAGAAAATTTTGTGAGGACTGCTAGATGAGACGTCTGATCCTTTCGGCTCTTTTTGTTCTGCTGCTGCTGCTCTGTTTGAGGCCTCCCGTTTTTGCCCGGGGTGATTCCGCCAAAGCGCTCTACGCCAAGGGCACCGACGCCGAGGCTCGGCAGAACTACGAACAGGCCTTCGACTATTTCAAGCAGGCCTATAGCCTGAAACCGAAGGACCTGAGGTATCGCACGGCCTACGAGCGGACCCGGTTCCTGTCCGCTTCGTCGCACGTGCATCGCGGGCAGGTTTTGCGCGACGCCGGCAAGCTCGACGAGGCGCTGGTCGAGTTCCAGAAGGGACTGGAGATTGATCCTTCTTCGTTCATCGCGCAGCAGGAGGTGAAGCGTACGCAGCAGATGATTTGGGAGGTCCGGAACCCGCAGCCGCAGGCGGTGGCGCCGGGTACGACCGCGTTGCGCAAACGGCTGGAAGCGGCGCAGGGCCCGGTGGAATTGGCCCCGATCTCGAACCTGCCCATCACGCTCAAGGTCACGGAGAAATCCAACGTGATCTACGAGACGGTGGGCAAGCTGGCCGGGATCAACGTGCTTTTCGACCCCGATTACACGGCGCGCCAGGTGCACGTCGAACTGAACAACGTGACTCTCGAAGAAGCCCTGGAGATCATTTCCTTCGAGACCAAGACCTTTTGGCGTCCGGTGACGTCGAACACGATTTTTGTTGCGCAAGACAATCCCGCAAAGCGGAAAGAGCTGGAACAAAACGTCATCAAGACTTTTTATCTTTCGAATCTTTCTCAGCCTACCGAATTGCAGGACGTCGTGAACGCCATGCGCACCATCCTCGAAGTGAGCCGCATTCAGCAATTGCCCTCCCAGGGAGCGATTGTGGTGCGGGGCACGCCCGACCAGGTGGCGCTGGCCCAGAAGCTGGTGGACGATCTCGACAAGGCGAAGCCGGAAGTGCTGATCGAAGTGTCGGTCATGCAGGTTAGCCGCGACAAGGCGCACACTCTTGGCATCAACCCTCCAACCAGCATGTCGGTTGCACTGCAGCCCAATGTCAGCACCGTTACTCCGACTACCACTGCTACAGGCACCACTCCAAGTTCTACGACATCGTCGGGCAGCCTCAGCCTGAATACCCTCGCTTACCTGAATGCCACTGACTTCCAGGTGACGATTCCGCAGGCTACGGCATCGGCATTGATGACCGACTCCGATACCAAGGTCATCCAGAGTCCGCAGATCCGCGCCCTGGATGGGCAGAAAGCTACATTGAAGATCGGCGATCGCGTGCCGGTGGCGACGGGATCGTTCCAGCCGGGAATTGGCGGAGTCGGCATCAACCCGCTGGTCAACACGCAATTTCAATACCTTGACGTGGGCGTGAACATCGACATCACTCCGCGGGTGCATGCGGGACGCGAAGTTTCGCTGAAGATGACGATGGATGTCTCCGACGTGGACTCCTATGTGAGCATTGGCGGTATCAGCCAACCGGTGATCGGGCAGCGGAAAATCGAGAACGAAATCCGCCTGAAAGATGGCGAAGTCAGCCTGCTGGGCGGCATGATGGAGGACACGAAGACAAAGTCTCTGACCGGGATCCCGGGTCTGGCTTCGCTCCCGATCCTGAAATATTTCTTTTCGCAGGATACCTCGGACCACTCTTCCAACGAAATCGTGTTCGTCCTGATTCCGCACATCATCCGCGGGCTTGACACCTCGCATGGCGGTGCCGATATGCTCGACGTGGGTACAGCCAATTCGTTATCGCTGAGACGCACCAGTATGAGAACGGCGCCGCCCGCGAGTACGAGTGCGCCCGCGCCGCCTCCGGCAACTCCCCAAGGGCAAGCGCAGCCTGCGCAGAATCAGATTCCGCCAACTCAAGCTGGCGCCGGCACAGGAACGTTCCTGTTTGATCCGCCCACGCTGAACCAGGCCAAGGGCTCGACCTTCACAGTCAACGTCATGCTCTCCGGCGGGCAGAACGTGTACTCCGTGCCGGTGCAACTCAGCTACGATCCGAATCTGGTGCAAGTGATCAACGTATCGAACGGCGGATTCTTGTCGCAGGACGGGCAGGCGGTGGCGTTAGTGCATCGCGATGATCCTGCAACCGGCACGTTGCAAGTCACAGCTACCCGGCCTCCCGGTGCCGGGGGCGTCTCGGGACAGGGTGCGGTGCTGACCCTGACATTCATGGCAAAGGGGGCGGGCCAGTCGGCGCTGACCATCACGCGCGGTGGAGCACGGGACCCGGCGATGCAGCCGATCGGGCTGAGCGGAGCGCAGGCGGCCATTACCATTCAGTGACCGCGTTTGAAGAAGTTCTCAGTTCCCAGTTCTCAGTTCTCAGTGGAGAGCCGGGTTTGGTTTTGACTGAGAACTGGGAACTGGGAACTGTTTTATGAACTTGTGGAAAAAGAGGTCCGTGGTTGGCCGCCAACAACACGGGTTTACCCTGATCGAGTTGATCGTTGCGACTGCCATCCTGGTCATCCTGGTGGGGATGGCGTTTCCGGTGTACAAAAATAGCGTTGTTCGGCAGCGCGAGCACGAGTTGCGCGAAGACCTGTGGATGATGCGCGACGCGATCGATCGCTACAAGGACGCCGCCGATAAAGGGGCCTTCCAGACCAAGGTAGACAGCCAGAACTATCCTCCGGATCTCGAGACGTTGGTCAAAGGTGTGGATATTTCCGGCAAAAAACTGAAATTTCTCCGCCGGATTCCGGTTGATCCCATCACCAAACAGGAATGGGGTCTGCGTTCCATGCAGGATGATAAAGACTCGGACTCCTGGGGTGGGCAGAACGTTTTCGATGTTTACTGCAAGTCCGACCAAGTCGCTTTGGACGGCACGAAGTATAAGGATTGGTAGATGAAGTTCAGGTCCAAAGTGTGTAATCCGAAAGCTCGCGGTCCCAAAGCTCGCAATCGCGGTTTCACGCTGATTGAGATGGTGATAGTCATCAGCCTGGTCCTGATCCTACTGGCCATCGCGCTGCCGAGGTACGACCAGACCATCACTCGCGCCCGGGAAGCCAAACTTCATGAGAACCTGTCGACGCTCAATAAAGCCATCGAGGAGTATTCGCTCGACAAGAAGAAAGCGCCTCAGTCGCTCGAAGATCTGGTGCCCGGATACGTCAAGTTCATCCCGGAGGACATCACCGGCGGCAATACCTGGCAGACGGAGCCGGAAGACTCGCAAGATGCGTGGGATCCGAACCAGCCTGGCATCGGGAGTGTGCACAGCGGTTCCGATGAGATCTCGACCGACGGGAGTGCCTATTCGAGTTGGAAGCATTAGGTCCGGAGATGAAGAGTAAGGCAGGACGGAACCGCGGATTCACGCTGATCGAGATGATGGTGGTGATCAGCATCATTCTCATCCTGTTAGGGGCAGCCCTGCCTATCTACAGCCACAGCATCACGCGGGCGCGGGAGGAAAATCTTCGCAAGAACCTGGAAACACTGAATAAGACCATCTACGAGTACACACAAGACAAGAAAAAGGCGCCCCAGTCGCTGGAAGATCTGAAGGCGGCGAAGTACCTCGACGTAATTCCGGAGGACATCACGGGCAAGAACGATACCTGGCAGACGGAGCCGGCAGACGCGATCTTGACTCTGGAACAAACTGACACGGAAGGCATCATCGGCGTCCACAGCGGTTCCGACAAGGTTAGCAGTGAAGGCACCGCGTACTCGACCTGGTAGCTCTCAGGTCTCAGGAAAGTCTTAGGGCAGGTCTCAGGTGTCAGGTCTCAGGAAAATCTTTTCATCTTGAGTCATCAGGTTTGTCGGGAGCATCTCCCGAGCTATTGACCGCCGATGAGTGCGAGGTCAGCCTTTTCTGAGAGCTGAGAGCTGAGAGCTGAGAGCTGAGAGCTGAGAGCTGAGAGCTGAGAGCTGAGAGCTGAGAGCTGAGAGCTGAGAGCTGAGAGCTGAGAGCTGAGAGCTGAGAGCTGAGAGCTGAGAGCTGCTCTCTGGAGGTGACCATGGATTTCCTCAACCGGCTGCAGCCCCTGGCGCTGCTCGTAATGCGGCTCGTTCTGGGCGCGATCATGATCGCGCATGGCTATCACAAGGTGTTCGGCGGGTTTCATCATCACATGGATATGGTGGGCTCGCTCGGCCTTCCTCGCTGGCTGGCGTATTTTTCCACGGGGACGGAATTCTTCGGCGGCATTGCCATCGTGCTGGGATTGTTTACGCGCTTCTTCTCGCTAGCATTCGTGATCGAGATGGGTGTGGCCATCTGGAAGGTGCATTTTAAGAATGGGCTGATGGGCAATGGCGGTTACGAATTTCCGCTGGCGCTGGCGGCAATCGCGTTTGCGCTCATGTTCTTTGGGGGTGGTCCGTGGGGATTTAATTTCGGCAAGGGCGGCGGTTCAATCAAAGCAAGAAAAGGGTAATCTCGGCCGTTCCTCCAAGAGCTGTGAGCTGAGCCGAGAGCCTGATTCAGAATTCCGCCAACTCCTTCATTGCCCGGAACAGGTCGGCGGCCTGGGGCAGGATGGCATTCTCCAGAATCGGTTGATAGGCGACGAACGTATCGGTCGCCGCGAGTCGTTTCACCGGGGCATCGAGATCATGGAAGAGTTGGTCGGCAATGCGGGCGGCGATTTCGGCGCCGTATCCCCAGCTCAGCGAGTCTTCGTATGCGATGAGCGCGCGGTTGGTTTTCTTCACCGAGGCGGCAATCGCGTCCCAGTCAAAAGGATTCAACGAGCGCAGGTCGATCAGTTCGACGCTGACCTGGTGCTCGCGCTCCAGTTTCTGCGCGGCCTGCAGCGCGCGCGGGACCACAGCGCCGTAGGTGATGACGGTCAAGCCGGTTCCGGGCTGCACGATCTTCGCCTTTCCGAACGGGACCATGTAGTCGGGGCCGGGATAGGGCGCGCGTCCGTAGGTTTCGCGGTAGAGGCGCTTGTGTTCGAGGAACAAGACCGGGTCGTCGCAGCGGATGGCGGTGCGCAGCAGGCCCGCGGCATCGAGTGCGTTCGAAGGAAAGACGACGCGCAATCCGGGAGTATGGGTAAAGATGCTCTCGCCGCACTGCGAGTGATAGATCGCGCCGCCCGTCAGATAACCGCCAATCGCGACCCGGACCACCACCGGCGCCGAAAAGGCGTTGTTCGAGCGCCAGCGGATGATGGCTAGTTCGTCGCGCAACTGCATCATCGCCGGCCAGATGTAATCGAAGAACTGAATTTCTACCACGGGCTTCAATCCGCGCGTGGCCATGCCGGTGGCGCGGCCAACGATGTTGGCTTCGGCCAGCGGAGAATTGAAGACGCGGTCGGAGCCAAACTGGAGTTGCAGGCCGGAGGTTAGTTTGAAGACTCCGCCCTTGCCTTTGATTAGTTTCTGCTTGAGATACTCTTCGCGGCTGGCGTCGGCGACATCCTCTCCGAATATGACGACGCGCTCGTCGCGCCTCATCTCGTCGCGCAGGGTGGCGTTGATGAGGTCCGCCATCGTCTTATTCGGCGAAGTCTTGTTTTGCGGATTGGCGCTTGGCGAGTCGGCGGAGCGCTTGCCATCGGCCGTCTCGGGGCCGGCAAGCGCAGGCTGAGTTTCAAACGCGGCCGCAGTGGGATCGAGATCGGGCGAGTACACGAAGTCGTAGATCGTTTCCGGCTGCGGTACCGCCGCTTCGAGGGCGCGGTCGGTATCGGCCTGCATCTGCTCATCGACTTCCTTCTCGATTTTGTTGATCCCTTTTTCGTCGAGAATTCCTTCCCGCAGCAGGAACAACTGCAACCGGTGGACCGGGTCGCGCGCGGCATCGGCCTGGCGCTCGGCGTCGGGGCGGTAAAGGCGCTCGTCGTCGGAGAGCGAGTGGGAATAAGGACGGATGACATGGGCATGGACAAACGCGGGGCCATGGCCGGCGCGGCAATGATCGGCCGCGCGCTTGAATGCCGCATAGGCGACGACCGGGTCGGTTCCGTCAATCTCTTCGAAATGGAAGTTGGGGAAGCCGGAGACCAGGCGCGAAATATTGCCGCCGGAGGTCTGCACTTCCACGGGCACTGAAATGGCGTATTGGTTGTCTTCGACGCAAAAAATCACCGGCAGACGCCGGTTGGAGGCGGTGTTCAGCGCCTCCCAGAATTCCCCTCCGCTGGTGGTGCCGTCGCCGAGCGAGACGTAGGTGATTTCGTCGCCCTGAAACTGGACGTCTTTGAACTGGCGGTAATCGCTTTCGGTCTTGCGGGCGGCATTGGGGTGCTGGGCGAAGTAGCGTCCGGCTTCGGCGCAGCCCACGGCTTGCAGAATCTGGGTGCCGGTGGCGGACGATTGGGTGACCACGTTGAGCCGCTTGAAGGCCCAGTGCGAGGGCATCTGGCGGCCGCCGGAACTGGGGTCGTCGGCCGCGCCGACGGCGCCAAGCAACATTTCGTACGGAGTTGCGCCCAGTGCGAGACAGAGCGCGCGGTCGCGGTAGTAGGGATAGAACCAGTCGTAGCCCGGCTTCAACACAAAGCCGGCCGCGACGCCCACGGCTTCATGGCCGGCGCCCGAGATCTGGAAGAAGACCTTCTGCTGTCGCTTGAGCAGGATCTCGCGGTCGTCCACGCGCCGCGAGGTGAACATGATGCGATAAGCATCAATCAGCTGTTGACTCGTCAGGCCCTGATAGCTCTTGGCCGTTCTAGCGATGTCGCTTTCGTTCAGCTTGGGATCGACTTTAGTCGTGGCCATGCTGCGTTCTTCACCCCACTGAGTTCCAGCCCCGCATCATTGTAAATCAGCTCTCAGCTCTCAGCTATCAGTTCTCAGCAGAACCTCCTCATTTTGAGTCCCTAGGTTTTTCGCGAGCATCCGGCAAGCTATTGACGGTCCATTCGCATGAAGTCCAGCCTTTTGAGACTGAGAGCTGAGAGCTGAGAGCTGAGAGCTGAGAGCTGAGAGCTGAGAGCTGAGAGCTGAGAGCTGAGAGCTGAGAGCTGAGAGCTGAGAGCTGAGAGCTGAGAGCTGAGAGCTGAGAGCTGCGTTATCCTGAACTGTCCATGATTCGCTTCCTCCGCCCGTTCGATCCGCGCCGCCTCCGCCTGCTGGTGTTTGACCTCGATGGCACCCTGATTGACTCGCGGCTGGATTTGATTCATTCCGTGAATGCCATGTTGCGCCATATCGAACGCCCCGAACTGGACGGCGACGTCATCGCCAGCTACGTGGGCGATGGCGCTCCAACCCTGGTGCGCCGCGCGCTCGGCGACACCGGCGACGAGGCATTACTCCAAAAGGCTATGGAGTATTTTCTCGTCTACTACCGCCAGCACAAGCTCGACCACACCACGGTCTATGAGGGGATTCCGGAGGTGCTGGCGCGCCTGGCGAATTCCTCGAAGGGCGTGGAGTCGAATACATTGCCGCCGGATGCAGTGCAGCCAAACGCAGTGCCGCCCAATGGAGTGCCGCGGCGGATGGCGGTGCTCTCGAACAAGCCGGTCGTTCCTTCGCGCCAAATTGTGGAGGCGCTGGGACTGGGGGACTTCTTCGTATCTGTATACGGCGGCAACAGCTTTACGACCAAGAAGCCCGATCCGCTGGGGGTGCGGACCATCATGCAGGAAACTGGCGTGGCGGCGGGCGAGGCGCTGATCATTGGCGACTCCGCGGTTGACGTGTTGACCGGGCGCAACGCCGGGTTGTGGACCTGCGGCGTAACCTATGGCTTCGCTCCGCATTCGCTGGAACAGGCGCCTCCGGATGTGCTGGTTGAGAGTCCTCGCGAGCTGGGGGAGTTGTTCCAGTAGCGGGGCTAGAGTGGTGCGGATAGGGGATGAAATCGCCCGATCGCATCAACAATCCAATCTTTCTTGTGCATAAGTCAACAGCGCCTGCTTGACAGTCGGTCCATATTTCTGCAAATATGGAATTATGAAGGCAGGCCAATCCAGGAAGTCCGCCGAGCAGGTGGTCAAGTATGCCGACATGTTCTCCGCCATGGGAACAGAGCCACGGCTACGGATCATGCAGTTGTTGCTGTCGGCTCACCCTGAAGGTCTCGTAGTCGGTGAGATTCAGGAAAAGCTGGATATTCCAGGTTCCACCCTGTCGCATCATCTCGACAAGCTCAAAGCGGAAGGCCTCGTCCGCGTGCAAAGAGAAAGTACCTTTCTCCGCTACACCGCAAACACTGACGCGCTTCAGGAACTGCTTCAGTTTCTATATGCCGAGTGCTGCACTCGCAACCAAGCTGTGAAACCCGAAGGGATCGTTCAAATCTGTCGGTAGGAGGAATGGCATGAGTAGCCCGGACATCAAGGAAGTCGTCAAAGAGAAATATGGCCAAGCGGCTTTGCGAGTGACGAGCGGCGGCAGTTCGTGTTGCGGGGCGACACCTGGCAGCGGCTGTAGCGATCCGATCACGTCCAATCTTTATGACCCATCCCAAGCGCAGCAAATTCCGGAAGAAGCTCTGCTCGCCTCGTTAGGCTGCGGGAATCCAACCGCTCTGGCAAATCTAAATCCGGGTGAAGTTGTCTTGGACCTCGGCTCTGGCGGAGGTATAGACGTGTTGCTTTCGGCGAAGCGAGTTGCTCCCACTGGCAAAGCCTACGGCCTTGACATGACGGATGAGATGCTGGCGCTGGCTAACCAGAACAAGCGCAGAGCTGGAGTCCAAAATGTCGAGTTCCTGAAGGGGGAAATCGAAAACATACCCCTACCCGATGAGTCTGTAGATGTCATCATATCCAATTGCGTGATCAACCTTTCAGCAGACAAAGACCGGGTGCTTAGGGAAGCCTTCCGGGTCTTGAAGCCGGGCGGACGCCTTGCTGTGTCCGATGTTGTGACTCGTGGTGAGATGCCTGCCGAGATTCGCAAGAGCGTCCTTCTCTGGGTTGGCTGCGTCGCGGGAGCCCTGGAAGAGAACGAATACCGCCGCAAACTGGCGTCTGCCGGATTCGAGAACATTGAGCTTGAGCCGACCCGAGTCTATCGCGTCGAGGACGCTCGCGAGTTGCTTTGCGGGCAAAACATCGACGTAGATGCGATTGCGCCGCAGGTGGACGGCAAGTTCATGAGCGCCTTTGTGCGGGCCGTGAAGCCGCGGCGAAATGCAACTTGCTGCGAGCCAACTTGCTGCCCCTGAGGAAACGACATGCACTACAACGTTTTGTTCCTATGCACGGGGAATTCGGCTCGCTCAATCATGGCCGAGGCGGTCATGAACTATAGAGGGCGGCCGAACTTCAGCGCCTACAGTGCTGGCAGCCATCCCTCGGGAACAGTTCGACCGGAAGCCATCGTGCAGCTGGAAAGTGCTCATCTGCCAACGGACGGTCTAAGGAGCAAGAGTTGGGAGGAGTTCGCAAAGCCCGACGCACCTCACCTGGATTTCGTCTTTACTGTCTGCGACAACGCAGCAAAAGAAGTCTGCCCAATCTGGCCCGGACAGCCGATCACCGCCCATTGGGGTGTTCCTGACCCAGCGGCAGTTCACGGGAGCGAGGCAGACGTGGAACGGGCGTTTCGCGAGGCGTTTATCATCTTGGATCGTAGAATCAGTCTGTTTCTCTGTCTTCCACTGAAGAGTCTCGACGGCCTCGCACTCAAGAGGGAACTCGACAGCATCGGTCAGACGGCGACGCCCGTCCCGCACGAGTAGTCGACAAAGGGGCTGCCGCCTTGGGCGGTTTGCCGCAAACCAAGGGATCACCCATGAAGGCAACCAGTCGTCTCAGTTTTCTCGACCGCTATCTGACAGCGTGGATCTTCGCGGCCATGGTCGCGGGCGTTGGATTGGGCTGGCTTGTGCCGGGAGTCGTACCGTTTCTGAATCGCTTTAACGTCGGCACGACCTCCATTCCGATTGCAGCCGGATTAATTTTGATGATGTATCCGCCTTTCACCAAGGTGCGATATGAGGAACTCAACGAAGTCTTTCGCAACAAGCGCGTGCTCGGCCTTTCACTCGTGCAGAATTGGGTTGTAGGGCCGATTCTGATGTTTGTTCTAGCCATCGTATTTCTGCGCAGCTATCCGGAATACATGGCTGGGCTGATCATGATCGGTCTCGCGCGCTGCATCGCCATGGTCATCGTGTGGAACGAACTCGCCCGAGGCGATACCGAATATGCGGCCGGCTTGGTGGCCTTCAATTCTCTTTTCCAGGTCTTTTTCTACTCCCTCTACGCCTGGTTCTTCATTACGGTCCTCCCCGCCAAGCTCGGCCTTCGAAGTACCGTCGTCAATGTGTCCATCGCAGAGATTGCAAAGAGTGTCTTTATTTATCTGGGAATTCCATTTCTGGCCGGATTCTTGACTCGTACTGTACTGGTTCGTGCCCAAGGGCACGATTGGTACAATCGGAACTTCGTCCCGCGCGTAAGCCCACTGACGCTGATTGCCCTGCTGTTCACCATTGTGGTGATGTTCTCCCTTAAAGGTGGGTATATTGTTCGCCTCCCCTTGGACGTCCTGCGTATCGCCGTGCCGCTGTTGATTTACTTCGTGCTGATGTTTTTGGTGTCCTTTTACATGGGCAAGAAGTTGGGTGCGGACTATTCCAAGACTACAACACTGGCATTTACAGCCGCCTCCAACAATT
The DNA here is from genome assembly GCA_963779995.1 of uncultured Acidobacteriaceae bacterium. Classification (GTDB taxonomy): domain Bacteria; phylum Acidobacteriota; class Terriglobia; order Terriglobales; family Acidobacteriaceae; genus Acidiflorens. Next base: position 704,719 of record CAVZZY010000018.1, read on the forward strand.
TTGAACTGGCGATCGCGGTTGCAGTCTCAGTATTTGGCATCAACTCTGGAGCTGCATTCGCGGCTGTCATTGGCCCCTTAGTAGAAGTGCCCGTGATGGTCACACTCGTCAATGTGGCCCTCTACTTTCAACGTCGTTTGTTTTCCGATCCCCAACCGATAATTGTCGAAACCGTCTGCCCGCCCACTGCCGAGTAGGATCGTTGCTGCACGGGAGACTCGACTATGGACCCGCTCCTCTATTCCCAATCATCGCCTGATCCTGCTACCTTCAAATGACTGTGTGATCCGCGCGAGACGCAGCCAGCCGCGTCTCTACGGGAAAATTTGGGATGACGAACGACGCTAACTCCTGGGGCCTGACCCCTGCCGAACTTCGCAAGCTGCGTGGATTGAAGACTCCGTACGGCATTCAACGCTTGCTTGACGACATGCCTTACCACCTTGAGGACAGCGCCTGGTCTCCGCGACGGGTGCTGCGGGAGAATACTGCGCATTGCTATGAGGGCGCGCTGTTTGCGGCGGCTGCGCTGCGGGTCATCGGACATCCTCCGCTGCTTCTTGATCTGGAAGCCGAGCACGATACCGACCACGTGCTTGCCATATACAAGGTGAATGGCCATTGGGGAGCGGTGGCGAAATCGAATTTCACAGGATGCCGGTTTCGCGAGCCGGTGTACCGGTCGCTGCGCGAATTGGCTTTGAGTTACTTCAACCTGTATTTCAATCTGCGCGGGGAGCGCACGTTGCGCACCTTCTCGCGGCCCGTCCAGATGAAGCGCTTCGATCCTCTGAACTGGATGACTTCGGAGAAGCCGGTATGGTTTGTGGCGGAGTATCTGCTGACCATTTTTCACTATCGGCTGATCACTGCCACGCAGGCAAAGCGGCTGCATCGAGTGGATGGGCGGTTGTTCCGGGCGGAGTGTTTGGAGCGGGCGGAGAAAAAGCCTTAACCACCGGGTCCAGGCATGCCCAGGGGAAACTGCCATTGCTCGGAACTGCAGGTGGGGATGTTTCGTATGTCTGTCATGCGTTTTTGTGCCGTGCGCATCTTCGCGATGGTTCTGCTGGCGGGCTGTGTCTTCGGTCAGGCTTCGACTCCAACCCGCGCTGCCACGCCCGCCGCGCCTGTTTCACGCCCCGCTGAAGTAAAACCCAATGACGTAAATGTCATTGATCTGAAGCCCGATGCCACCGGCGTCGTGCCGCCCGAGCAGATTCGGAACCTTTTGCGGCGCGCCGAAGAGAAAGACCTGGAAAACGATAAGCGCCTGCGCGATTACACCTACATCGAACGCGAGGAGCGGCACAAACTCAATGCGCGCGGTGGGGAATCTGGCGGGGTTAAGCCTGGCGAGGCAAAGAAGACCGACTCCCGGACTTGGGAGATTCTCGAGATTTACGGAGAGCCGGTCGCACGGTTGACCGCCAAGGATGACAAGCCGCTGTCGGCCGACGAGGTAAGAAAAGAAGACGGCAAGATTCAGAAGGTCATCGACAAACGCAAGAACGAATCGGAAGACGACCGCCGCAAACGGCTGGAGAAGGAAGAAAGAGGCCGCGAAGAAGATCGCAAGTTCGTGCTTGAAATTGCCGATGCCTTCAACTTCCGGCTGCTCGGCTCCGAAACGCTCGACGGGCGCGATGCCTGGGTGCTCGAGGGCGAGCCTCGTCCCGGCTACGAACCCAAGAGCCGCGATGCCCGGATGCTCAGCAAATTCAAGGGACGCGTCTGGATCGACAAAGCCGACGCCCAATGCGCGAAGCTGGACATCACCGCCATCGATACGGTTTCGTATGGCTTTGTGCTCGCAAGGATCCATAAAGGCACGCACATTCTCTTTGAGCAGATCAGGGTGAACGATGAGGTTTGGCTCCCCAAACAGGTTGAGATTCACCTCGACGCGCGAGTCGCACTATTCAAGGCCTACGACGAAGATATCGAACTGATTTTCCACGATTACAGGAAGTTCCGCACGGATACGAAGATCACGGTATTAGGGGAAGAGAATCGCGAGTAGTGACGAGCGAGCGCAGCCTCGAAGCTACGCGGATTTCCCCGACAGGCAAAACTCGATCACTTTCCCGGGCTTTGACGGCGCAACCGTCGTCGCTTTTCTGCGGAAGTTCTTCGGGATATAGAAATTAATTACGCGGGCCATAGAGCAGTTCCCCTTCAGCTTGTGAAATCTCTGCGTCTTGCCTACCACTCCCACTCCCACCCGCATCGGCACCGGACAGTATCGTGCAAGTGGAGCTTTATCATGATTGCCTTACATACCGCGCATGACCTCATCCACATGGCTTCTTCTCCCTGATGCTGAGATGCCCCAATCATCTACCCCACAAGCAAGTGAGTGGCCAAAGCGTGCCAACCCAGGCCGGTGATCCTGGGGCTCAATAATGTTCGCTGAAGACGCGATTACAGACTGCAAGGCAGGGCGCCGTTCTTTGTTGCATTTACTAGAGAATAAAGGGCTCTCGAACCGGTAGCTATTTTCCGCAGGCTGTTCCCGCCCAAGAAAATGGCGGGTTCCCGCCAAAAGCACGACTGGGTGATCTCCCCACACAAAGGTGGGTGAATTCCCTTGCCATCAACGCGGAATAGCTCCAACTCTCGCTACTCGACTCGGTACTCGATCTTGATTCCCCGGCGGACGATTTCTTCGAGGAAAGAGCCGGCGGGGATGTCGCGTTCCTGCAAGACTGCGCCGCGCTTGCTCACCGCGCCCGTGCACATCATCTGGAGGACGATGGAGGCGGGGAAAGCGGTGGTGCGCATCATGGCGCTCATGTCGCTCTTCGGATCGTAGCGGTCGACCATGGTGAAGGTGGCCACTCGGCCTTTGAGTTTCCCGCCGAGCAGGCCGCGGACTCCGGGAGCTTTGACGGATTCATGCGCCTCGAGGCGCATGATGCAGACGTCCGGGCCATCGCCGGCGAATTTGTCCACGAACACTTTTTCCAGGAGCGCGCGCGGCGCGACTTCCACGTTGCCGATACGCATTTTCTCGCTCGAAAACAGGCCGAGGTCCTTCAATCCGCGGATCAGGTTGTAGTGGTCGGGATAGCGCAAGGTTTTCTCGAAGCACTCGCCGACTTTGCCCGCGAAGGTCTCGGGCAAAGTAGACGTTCCGCCGGAGGTCTGAAAGGCCACGAGCGGCGCGAAGCCGTCCATATGAAATGGTTCGGGTTCGGTCAGCCCCTCGATGGTTGTGATCTTGCCATGGCGCAGAATGCGCGCAGGTTCTACGAATTCGTTGATCAGTCCTTCGACGGAAAACACGAGTTGGTAATGAAACGGAGGCATGGGTTTTTCGGGCAGACCTCCAACGTAGAGTTTGAGCGCGTCGGCGCGACCGCCGAGGCGGCGAACCAGTTCGCCGCCGAGAATCGATGCCATGCCGGGCGAGAGACCGCAATCCGGAGCGAGGCCAATGCCGCGTTTCTCGGCCTGCTTGGCGAGCGCCAGCTCCTGGCGCACGACGGTGTTGTTGCCGCCAAGATCGGCGAAATGGCAACCTGCGCGGATGGCGGCTTTTGCCAGTCCGAGGTTCAGACGGTAGGGAACGGCGGAGAGCGCGCCATCATGGCCTTTCATCAGGCGAGCCGTTTCTTTTTCGCTGGCGGCGTCAAGCGCGACGGCGCGGACCTTCTTGTTGCCCGCGATGCGGTTGACGCGGGCAGCCGCGCCTTTGGCGCGCTTGAGGTCGTTGTCGGCGAGAGTGACGGAGTCGACGTGGCCCTGGAGGGCCATATCGTAGGCCGCCGCCGAGCCCATCATGCCGGAACCGATTACGAGTAATTTCATTGAGATCCCTTCTGATTTTCGAAAACAGATAAGCCTACAGCAACCGGGGCGAACGATAAGTGACGGGGCTCACGTCGTACGGGGAGATCGTGCGGGGAGATCGTGCGAGTGAATCGTGCGAGTGAATCGTGCGAGCGATCGGAACAAGCCGGAATGCTAGAAAAAGCAAGCTTAGAAGCGAACAAAACCACAGAGATATTCGCGTAGCGAGGGGCATAGAGTGGCCGCATTTTCAGCGGCTTGCGCGCCCGTCCAAGTACTTCCGTACCGTCTCTAGTACCTTAGTTACTTCGACTTGCATGACCGGTCACTAATTTGCGCAGAAACCACTATATATAGATCCATCCGTACGCATAAACGCTACAGGTAGAGGCAAAGTGCAAATCCAGTTTTTGAGAATTCCAGAAAACCCCCATAAAACCCAAGAAAACCGGGAGATTCAGGTGGAGAGGCCCGCGCTTCCGGTTGAGATATGCTCAGCACACCAAAATACTCTCGAACGCGCAGGGAAACATTAATGGCCGACTCGCGAGAAGTGATGAACATTCGCCAAGCTTCGCAGTATCTGGGAGTGAGTCCGGACACGCTTTACAAGTACGTGAACGAACAAAGGCTTCCGGCGTTCAAGTTGGGCAATCGCTGGCGCTTCAAGAAATCGAAGCTGGATGAGTGGATGGAAGAGAAGTCGATGGAAATGGAACCGCGGGGCAAAAAAAAAATCAAGGTAGCCGTGAAAGCTGCCGGAACTCCGTAATCGAACTCGGATCATAAAGGCGGGCACATGTTGGGAAGAGGATCGAAGACGATAGTGGGTCTGGATGTGGGCTCTTCGAGCATCAAGGCCGTCGAGCTCAGGAAGACACGCACGGGAATCGAAGTGGCACACCTCGGCCTGGAGCCGATCGCGCCCGACCTCGTGGTCGATTCCATGATCGTGGACTCGGGTCAGGTTTCGAGCTCGATCTCCAAGTTGTTCGCGGACACGCTGATCAAGTCGAAGGCGGTGGCCACGGCGGTGAGCGGACACTCGGTGATCGTCAAGAAAATCTCGCTGCCCTCGATGAGCGATCAGGAACTGGCCGAGACCATTCAGAAGGAAGCGGCGCAGCACATCCCGTTCGATCTGGCGGATGTGAACCTCGACTACCAGATTCTTTCCGACGACGCGACCAGCCCGCAAATGGACGTGCTGCTGGTGGCTGTCAAGAAAGACAAGATTTTGAACTACACCAACGTACTCTCGATGGCGGGCAAAACTCCGTCTATTGTGGATATCGATGCCCTGGCCCTGCAGAACTGCTACGAGTACAACTATGAGCCGGCGCCGACGCAGGTCGTTGCCCTGCTCAACCTGGGTGCCAGCGTGATGAACATCAACATCGTCAAGGGCACGACGCCTCTGTTCCCGCGCGACGTTTCGGTGGGTGGCCATCAGTACACCGATTCGCTGCAGAAGGAACTGGATTTGAGCTTTGACGACGCGGAATCGCTCAAGCTCGGGCGCAAGGTGGGCACGGTGCAGGACGACGCGAAAACGCCGATCCTGCAGCAGGTGACCGAAATTATCGTGCTGGAAATTCAGAAGACCTTCGACTTCTTCCGCGCCAGCGCGGCGGGCGAGCACATCGAGAAGATTTATCTGGCCGGCGGTTCGGCCAAGGTTCCGGGCCTGGTGGAAGCGTTGCGCCAGGAGTTTTCGATGCCGGTCGAGTTGTTCAACCCGTTTCAAAAAGTGGTGGCTCCGGCGGATGGCGCCGGGGCGGAGCTGGTCGAACAGAACGCCGGCCAGTTGGCAGTGGCCGTGGGTTTGGCCCTGAGGAGCTTTGAAAAGCTATGATCCGAATCAATCTGCTGGGTGGTGCGAAACCGAAAGGCAAGAAGAACGTTGCCGTCAGCATGCCGAGCTTCGAAGTGGGCAACCTGGGCGGGCCGCTGGTCCAGGTGGCCGCCGTGTTGCTGATTGCCGGCGCCCTCAATGCCGGTTACTGGTACACGCTCGATCGGGAAAAGAAATCGATCGAGGTGCAGAGCCGGCTGGCGGAACAGAAGAATCGGGAACTGGCCGACATCAAGGTGCGGTACATGGAGCGGCAGAGGCAAGCCGAGGTTTATAAGCGGCGGGTTGATGTGATCGACCAGCTGCGTAACAACCAAACCGGCCCGGTCGCCCTGTTGTCCATGATCGCCGATACGGTCAACGGCACCGAAGCCGTGTGGCTGAATACCTTGCAGGACCAGGGTGCGAACGTCGCCATTGACGGCACGGCCCTGTCGAGCGATGCCGTGGCCAACCTGATTTCCAACCTGCAGAAGACCGGGTTCTTCCGCAACATCGAGATCAAGGAAAGTTTTCAGGACGAGCAGATCAAGGACATGCAGGCGTTTCAGTTCACGCTGACCTGCGAAAAGGCGAAGTCGTAAAGGCGGAACCGACTATGAATCTTGGTGAATTAACAGGGGTGAAGCTGCTGGGAGTTCTGCTGCTGACGGCGGTGGTGGGCACGGGCGCCCTCTATTACACCGTCTATAAATCGCAGCGCAACCAAAATGATGTGGCGCGGGTCAAGCTGCAGGCCAAACTGCGCGAGAACGCGGAACTCGAAGCCTACCGGCCGAAACTAGCCGACATCGAGCGCCAGCTGGCCAGCTTGAAGCAGCAGCTCGAAATCGAGCGGCGCATTGTGCCCGATGAAAAAGAAGTGGACAATTTCATGCGCATGGTGAGCGGAGAAGCGCGCAAGGCGGGTGTGGAAATCCGCCGCTACACCGCCCGCCCATACGGCACGAAAGAGTTCTACACCGAAGTGCCGTTCGAAGTGGAACTCGACGGCCCGTACTACTCGATGCTGGGGTTCTTCGACCGGTTGGGCAAAGTGGAACGCATCGTAAACGTCTCCAACCTGCTGGTGGCCTCGACCCGCAAGCCGGGCGATGCCAAGGCGAAGCATACCTACCAGTACGCCCCCAGTGAGAGTGTGGTCGCCACTTGCCTGACCACCACGTATTTCAGTCATGACCTGGATCCGGCGGCGGCGCCGGCCAGCAAGCCCGGACCACCGGCGAAGAAGTAGGAGGGACAGGATGAAGATGAAGCCAGCCATCACGATGACGACGGCATTTCTGGTTTCGGTACTGGCCGCGGGCTTGGCCTCGGCCCAGAGTCCCCGCATTATCCAGAACACGCGCAACACGATGAACACGGTGAACAACAATGCCACGGCTGCCTCGAATGAGGCTCTGGGCATTCACCAGCCAACTCCAGCGAAATCCACAAATGCTCCCGCCAAGTCGAGCGGGGTGAAGGTGGCTACGCCGGCGAAGTCGTCCTCAGCAACGACGGATGCGCGTTCGGCGTACGCGAAAAGAAGGGAAAGAGACCGCATGAGACGCGGTGGGGCAGTTCTAGTTGAGCAAAGCGTGCAGCCTGCGCCCACTGCGGCTCCCGAAGAAAACGCGTCAGCAGCCGGCCATGGCGATTCGGGAAGCGGAGGCGGCGAGAATGCGGAGAGCGAGCAGTCGGTCGTTCCCGACAGCAAGTACAACTCCAACGGCCGGCGGGATCCTTTCGTCAGTCCGGTGGTGAGCCACGCCGGCGGTTCGGGTTGCAGCACCGGCAAGAAGTGTCTGGAAATCGGCACCATCAACCTGCGTGGTGTGGTGCGTTCCGAAAACGGTTTCATCGCCGTGGTCAGCAACAGTATGAATAAAGCTTATTTTCTGCGGGAGAACGATCCGGTGTTCAACGGTTACGTGATGAAAATCACGGGCGACTCCATCGTTTTCCAGGAAACACTGCAGGACCGGTTGGGCAAGACGTTTACGCGGGAAGTAGTGAAGAAGATTACGACTCCGGCGGTTTAGGACCGGAGAGAACAAAGACTTCGAAGAAAAGCGTTCTAGAAACACATGGGGGCGAAACGGCCTCGCATGGGGAGATAGGGAAATGCGAAAGCAACTGCTGGGTCTCTTAGTTCCGCTGCTGGCGTTCGTAGTAACGATCGCAGCCGCGGCTGACACGACGGGCAAGGAGGTGGCCGCGGGCGCTCGATTGCAGAGGCTCGAGGTCGCGCACAGCCAGGACGGATTGCGTATCGAGTTCAAGGCCAAGGGCGCGCTGGCGCCTAAAGTGTCGACGCTTGAATCTCCGGCACGCATCGTCGTCGACTTTCCCAACACCGTGATGGCCACGGCGCAGAGCCGCATCAGCGTCGACCAGGACGGCGTGAAAGACGTCCGCATCGGGATGGACGGGCAAGTTCCGCCCAGCACGCATGTGGTCATTGATCTCGCCGACGGTGATCGTGCGGCTAGCCGCCAGCATGAACTAGTGGCGGGTCCGGACGGCGGCTTCGTGCTCAAGATCCACGACGCCGCGCTGGCGCATCGCCAACCAGCACCGGCCGCGAAATCGGTGGCCGCGAGTCGAGCGCCGCAAGTGGCGCAGGCTTCGGCTCCCCTGAATCCGGCAATGACTCCGGCAACGACCCCGGCCGCGACGACAACTACGGTTGCGCCCGCTCCGGCCTCGGCAGAGAACACCGCGAAACCGGCGACGGACTTTGCCTTCGTCGAGCCCAAGTTTTCGCCCAAGGACGACAAAGCCACCGAGCCGGTCGTGAAGGCCCAGGAAGCGGCCAGCCGCTTTGCCGACAAGACGGCGGCGGAACTGGTTGCCACCACTGCCAATGCCGCACTCGCGCAAGCGGATGCCAGCAAGCCGGCCATCACGCCGGCCGTGAACCTGGCGGCCGAGCAGAAGGCGCAGCTGGCACAGAAGCCGGCGGTGAACGGGGCCAAGTACACAGGCGAGCCCATCTCGGTCAATCTTAAGGATGTGGATCTGAAAGATTTCTTCCGCCTGATTCACGAGATCAGCGGTCTCAACGTCGTGCTCGATCCCATGGTCCACGGCACTCTGACCATCGTGCTCGATGACGTGCCCTGGGATCAGGCGCTGGACATCGTGCTCAAGAACAACGACCTTTCTCGCCAACTGGACGGCAACGTATTGCGCATTGCAACGGTTGAGACCTTGCGGCATGAAGCCGAAGGCCGGCGCGCGCAAATCGATGCCGAGGCGCTGGCGGTAGACAAGGTCAGCATCACCCGCTTCCTCAGCTACGCGCACGCCAAGGACCTGTTGCTGCCGCTCAAGAAGTTCCTGAGTCAGCGCGGCGACATCGTCGCCGACGAACGTACCAACTCGATCGTCGTTGCCGACATTCCGGCGGTTCTGCCGCAGATTGACCGCCTCATCCAGCAGATGGACCGCAAGACGCAGGAAGTCGAAATTGAAGCCCGCGTAGTGGCCGCCACTCGCAGCTTCGCTCGTGACATCGGCGTGCAGCTGGGCTTGGGATGGGGCAATGGGACAACCTCCGTTGGCGGAGCGCCAAACGTGGGTAGCTCGTCGGTCATCCCAAGCGTTACGACTCCGAATTACTACACCACCACCAGCGGCACGAGCGGGAGTTCGATACCGTTGTTTTCGAACCTGGGCGCAGTCGCACCGACCAGCGGTCTGCAACTGATCAACGCCACCAACAACATGCGGATCGACATGATCCTCACGGCGGCCGAGTCGCGCGGGTTGCTGAAAGTTCTTTCCCGTCCGCGTATCGTCACCCAGAACAACATTCAGGCGGTGGTAAAACAGGGCGTAAAAATACCCATCATGACCGCGGCCTCGTTAAGCTCTCCGCCGACCGCGACCTACGTGGATGCATTCCTGCGGCTGACCGTAACTCCGCAGATTACGTCGGAAGGCACCATCTTTTTAAACGTGGACGTCGAAAACACCTTGCCTAACTTTGGCCAGACGGACACACTGGGCAACCCGGAACTGATCACCCAGCAGGCCACCACGCAAGTGCTGGTGACCGACGGCGGCACGGTGGTGATTGGCGGCGTGATCCAGACCAATAACTCACTCAATATCGCGCAGGTGCCTGTGCTCGGGAGTATCCCGTTCCTTGGCAACCTGTTCAAGCATCGTACGGTGCAGACTACAAACCAGGAGCTGATTTTCTTCATCACGCCGCGCATCATTCAAACCTAAGCGCGACACTAGAACTGCCAAAGCTGCCGGCCTTCTCGGAGAACCCGCCGAGAGCCCGGCGGCTTCGCTTTTGAGTTCTCAGTTCTCAGTTCTCAGTTCTCAGTTCTCAGTTCTCAGTTCTCAGTTCTCAACTTCCTTTGATCCTCGCCATTCTTCCTGGTTGCCTGGGTGTGCTTGTTTTTTCGCAAAAGGACTCGCGGAGGCCAGGGGTCGAGAACTGAGAACCGAGAACTGAGAAGCGAGAACCGGTTCTTGCTACACTCCTCCTATGGACCACGCTGGACGCCTGCGCCGGCTCCAAGCCTTGCTCTCCGGCCACAAGCTTGACTCCCTGCTGATCGTTCACCTTCCCAATGTTCGTTATCTCTGTGGTTTTACTGGCAGTGCGGCTGCGCTGCTGGTGGCCGAGCGGGGCTCCATCCTCTTTACTGACGGACGCTACCGCACCCAGGCAAAAGAGGAAATAAAGAATGCGCATGTTAATAAGGTAAGCATTGTCATCGCGCGCAAGTCCCCCGCCGTGGCGGCTGCGGAGTGGCTGTTCGCGCAGCGCAGGCGCGCGCCACCGGCATGGGTGGGCATCGAACCGGAGTCGATCACCGCCGGCATGCGCGACCGGCTGGCGTCTGTGCTGAAAGGGAAAGCGCGCCTGCGGTCCGCACCACCGCTGGTCGAGCGTGCCCGCATGGTGAAGGACGCGTCCGAGATCCTCCGCATCCGGCAGGCAGTCGAACTAGGAGCCAGTCTGTTTCAGGTTGCTCGCAACAAGATTCGGCCCGGTGTGTGTGAGGTCGAAGTCGCCGCCGCCATGGAGTACAAGGCCCGTTGTGCCGGGGCCGAAGGCATGTCGTTTCCGACCATACTCGCTTCCGGAGCGCGCTCGGCGATTGTGCATGGCCGTGCCTCCGGTGCGCGCATTCCCCGCGGGTTCGTGGTCTGTGATTTTGGTGTTATACTCGCCGGTTATTGCTCGGATCGCACCCGAACTGTGCACGTCGGACGTCCGTCGGCTGAAGCTCGAGGGCTGTATGAGGCGGTGCTCGAAGCGCAGCAGGCAGCCATCTCGGCGGTTCGTCCGGGCGCGACGGCCGGCGAAGTAGACGGCGCCGCGCGGCGCGTGCTGCGCCGGCGAAAACTGGCCCGGTACTTCACCCATTCGACCGGGCATGGTTTAGGATTAGAGATACACGAAGCACCCAGGTTGGCGGAGGGGCAAAGCCAGATACTGGAAGCGGGAACAGTCATTACCATTGAGCCGGGCGCGTATGTGCCTGGGAAGTGGGGTGTGCGGATCGAAGATGTGGTGGTGGTTACGCCTTCGGGCTGCGAAGTGCTGATGCCCACAGATAAAGAACTGGTTGTGATTTAGGAATTGCTGGTGTGGTGACGGGGCTCTGCCCCGCCACACATGATACGAAATCAACACGGAACCCGCCCTTATACATGAATCAAAAAGAGCTGAAAGAACTGATCGAGTTCTTGATCGAAAAGGACATTGCCGAGTTTGAATTGGAGCGCGGCGATGTCAAGGTGAAGATCAAGCGCGCCTCCGAACCATCGCCCGTGGCGTTGCCGGACTCGCGTTACATCGCGGTTCAGCACATGCCGTCCCCGGTTCCGGCTCCAACTTCCGCGGCCGGCCGGTTTGATTCGCCAGCGGACGCCGCCGCGCCCGAACCTGCGGAAGGCTTGCACATTGTGCGCTCGCCGATCGTGGGCACTTTCTACGAATCGCCTTCGCCCGGCTCGCCGCCCTTCGTCAAAGTCGGCGATGCGCTGGTAGTCGGCCAGGTTCTGTGCATAGTGGAAGCGATGAAACTGATGAACGAAATCGAATGCGACGTGGCCGGAGAGTTGGTCAAGAAACTCGTCGCCAACGGCCAGCCCATCGAGTACGGCCAGGAACTGTTCGCCGTACGGCCAACGAAATAAGCTCTCAGTTCTCAGCTCACAGCTCTCAGGAAAATCCAGAGCTGTGCAGTCGCTTTCCTGAGAGCTGAGACCTGACAGCCGAGAGCTTTCACATCATGTTCAATAAAATCCTGGTTGCGAATCGCGGCGAGATTGCGCTGCGCGTCATTTGCGCATGCAAGGAACTCGGCATCCGCTCGGTCGCAATCTACAGTGAGGCGGACCGCAATTCGCTGCATGTGCGCTTTGCCGATGAGGCGATCTGCATAGGCCCGCCGCAACTGGCGCAGAGTTATCTCAACATTCCCACGGTGATCAGCGCCGCCGAAATCGCGAACGTGGACGCCATCCATCCCGGTTACGGCTTGCTTTCGGAAAACGCCAACTTCGCGGAGGTCTGCGAAAGCTGTCACATCAAGTTCATTGGACCCACCCCCGATGTCATCCGGCTCATGGGCGAGAAAGAAAAAGCGCGCGCCGCCATGAAGAAGCACGGCGTGCCTATCCTTGCGGGCTCGGACGGCGTGGTCGCCTCCGATGGAGAAGCCCGCGAGTGGGCGCGGCAAGTCGGCTTTCCGGTCATCCTCAAAGCCACGGCGGGAGGCGGCGGGCGCGGCATGCGCATAGTGCGCAACGAAGATGAGTTGCCCGGCCTGTACCGTCAGGCGCAGTCGGAGGCCGCGGCCGCCTTCGGCAATGGCGACCTTTACCTGGAACGCTATGTCGAGAACCCGCGCCACATCGAATTCCAGGTGCTGGGCGACGAGCACGGCAGCGTCGTCAGCCTGGGCGAACGCGAGTGCTCGATTCAGCGGCGCCACCAGAAGCTGATCGAAGAGTCGCCGTCGGTAAAGATGACTCCCGAGCTGCGCCAGGAAATCGGAGACATCATCGGCAAAACGCTAAGCCAGGTCGGCTACCGCAATGCTGGCACGATAGAGTTTCTTATGGACAAAGACCGGCGGCTGTACTTCATCGAGATGAACACGCGCATCCAGGTGGAGCATCCCGTCACCGAGATGGTCACGGACGTGGACCTGGTGAAGAGCCAGATCATGATCGCCGCGGGCGAAAAGCTGGCCGACGTGTTGCAAGGCCCCATCGTGCATCGCGGACACGCGATTGAGTGCCGCATCAATGCCGAGCATCCGGAGAAGTTCACGCCCTCTGCCGGCAGGATCACGACGTTCAATCCTCCCGGAGGCACGGGTGTGCGCATCGACACAGCCGCCTACGCCGAAGGCACGATTCCTCCATACTACGACTCGCTCATCGCCAAGCTGGTCGTGCGCGGCAAGGATCGCAGCGAAGCTATCTCGCGCATGAGCCGTGCCCTGGAAATGTTCATCGTGGAAGGAATCTACACGACGATTCCGCTGCACCGGCGGATTCTCGCGGATGCGGATTTTCGCGCGGGCAATTTTGATACGGGGTTTATCGAGAGATTTCTGGCGAAGAAAAAAACGGCAGGCTGATGATACGTATGATGGAGGGACGGGCGTCTCGCCCGTCCAGCCGGGCAAGGACGCCCGGCTCTCCACCGGCAATCTGAGACCATGTTGCAGCTACCGCGACTCTACCCGATTCTCGACGCCGCGTGCTTCTCCGATGCTGACGACGATGGTGGCCGACTGGTCGCCGCCGCCGAAGAACTCGCCGCTGCCGGCTGCACGCTGCTGCAATACCGCAACAAGTCGGGCAATGCCCGGAAAACGCTAGCCGAGGCGCGTGAACTCAGGGCGCGGCTCGGAGCGATCTTTCGGCCCAACGTCAAGCTCATCATGAACGACCGCGCCGACCTTTGCCTGGCCGCTGGCTTCGACGGACTCCATATTGGCCAGGACGATCTGCTGCCCGAATCGGCGAGGCGCATCATTGGCTCCGCTCGCTGGCTGGGCGTATCAACTCACAATCCGGAGCAGTTAGCCGAAGCCGATAAAACGTCCGCCGACTACCTGGCCATCGGCCCCGTCTTTGCGACCGCCAGCAAGGCCAATCCCGATCCCGTCGTAGGCCTCGAAGGCGTACGGCGGGCAAGGGAACTGACGCCGAAGCCTCTGGTTGCGATCGGCGGCATTACCCGCGCCAACGCCCGTTCCGTCATTGAAGCCGGCGCCGATGCCGTGGCGGTGATATCCGACTTGATACGGGATCCTCGCAAATCAGCAGAGGAATTTCTAAGGGTTCTGGGGTAAAGTTTGAAAAGGTCTTGCAGCGCCGCAATATCCAGCCCCTAAAGGGGCGTTCGATTTCGAATGTCTTACGGCATCGCTGAAGCGATGCCCTGATACGAAGCCTTTGTTTTTCAGCAGCCTTCTAGGAGGTTCGTGAGCGCGAAGGTTCCACCCCCGGTTCCCGCTTCGAGCGTCGCTTCGAAAGTCACCGCGAGCGTCGCTTTGGAAGTCAGTGCGAACACCAGCGATTGGCAGCAGCATACCCATCAGGACAAAGAGCTGGTCAAAGGTCTCGGCCTCACCAGCGCGACCATGCTGGTGATGGGCTCCATGATCGGATCGGGCATCTACATTGTCTCCGCCGAGATTTCTCGCGAGGTCAGCTCACCGGCGTTGCTGATTGGCGCGTGGCTCATCACCGGCTTTCTGACGATTGCCGCCGCGCTCACCTATGGCGAGCTTGCTGCCATGATGCCGCGGGCGGGTGGGCAGTACGTCTATCTGCGCGAGTCGCTCGGGCCGCTCTGGGGTTTTCTCTACGGCTGGACTCTGTTTCTCGTGATTCAGACGGGCACGATTGCCGCGGTCGGTGTTGCTTTCGGCAAATTCCTCGGGATCTTCTGGCCGGCAATCTCGTCGAGTCGTTGGATTGTCCACCTCTGGAAGGTGCCGAAGTTTGCGCTCGGACCCATGATGCTCGGCGGCATGGATGTTGGACTGAACACGCAGAACCTCGTCGCCATCCTGGTCGTGGTCGCGCTCTCGATCATCAATATTTTCGGGGTGAAGACCGGCGCTTTCATCCAGAACATCTTCACCACCGCGAAAATTTCGGCGCTCCTCGGCTTCGTCTTCCTGGGAGTCTTTCTCGGCCGGAACGCCCAGGCCATAGCCAGGAATTTCGGCGCAAACTTTTGGAACAATGCTGGCCTGGGCTCGCTGCACGACGTGGGCGGCGGCGTTTTGGTTTCAACCCTGACTGTGCTGGCGATCGCGCAGGTGGGTTCGCTGTTCTCGGCTGACGCCTGGAACAATGTTACGTTTACGGCCGGCGAGGTGAAGAATCCCAGCCGGAATCTTCCGTTGTCGCTGGCGCTCGGCACCGGCGTGGTGATCGCGCTCTACGTCGCGTGCAACTTTATTTATCTGAGCGCGCTGCCCCTGGTGGGCAGTCCGAGCGGAGCGACCCTGCTCGGGCGCGGCATCCAGTATGCAACCGAGGACCGCGTCGCCACCGCGGTCATGACGCAGATGTTTGGTTCTATCGGCGGAGCGCTGATGGCCGTCGCTATCATGATTTCCACCTTCGGCTGCAACAACGGCTTGATTCTCTCCGGAGCCCGCGTTTACTACGCCATGGCCAAGGATGGTCTGTTCTTTCGCAGCGTTGCCCGCCTCCATCCCGGCTACAAGACGCCCGCGGTTTCGCTGATGGTGCAGATGGTGTGGACTTGCGTGCTCTGCATCTCCGGCAGTTACGGCCAGCTTCTGGACTACATTATTTTTGCGGTGCTCGTGTTTTATGTGCTCACCATCTTCGGACTGTTTGTCTTGCGCCGCACCCATCCCGAGGCCGAGCGTCCGTACAAGGCCGTTGGATACCCGGTTTTGCCGGCGATCTATATTGTGATGGCTTTGTTTATTGACATTGTGCTATTACGCTACAAGCCGCAATACACTTGGCCGGGATTGTTCATCGTATTGCTGGGCATTCCGGTGTATTACATCTGGCGGCCGCGAGCCGAGACGACTTAAATTTGACTTTCTTAAGTTTGACTGCGGGTTCAACTGACAGGGGAGACCGAACGCATGACTGACCTCTTTGCGAAAAAGCCGCTTGAGCTTCTGCTTCACGAAGCGCAAGCGACTGGCACGCATAGTTTGAAACGCACGCTGGGCGTATTCCAATTAACCGCTCTGGGTGTCGGCGCTGTGATCGGAGCCGGAATCTTCGTGATGTCCGGACTCGGTGCGCACTATGCCGGACCGGGGCTGATGCTCTCGTTCGTGCTTTCGGGCTTGGGTTGTACCTTTGCGGCGCTCTGCTACGCGGAGTTTGCGGCGATGATCCCGTTGGCGGGCAGCGCCTACACCTACGCCTACGCTACGCTGGGCGAAATTATTGCCTGGATCATCGGCTGGGACCTCACGCTCGAATACGCCATGGGCGCCAGCACCGTGTCCTCCGGCTGGTCCAACCACTTCATCGAACTGCTCGATATTTTCCACATCAAGATGCCGCTATGGCTGGCGTACGATCACTGGACCGGGCTCAACGAAGCGGAGAAGACCATCGCTCGGCAGATGGCGCTGGCCTCCGATTCCACGCTGGTTCCCGGCACGCAGGCTTTCCTTAATAAGGTAACGGCGATCATGGGAGCGCAATCGCCGGAGTTATTGCACAAGGCTCACGATCTGTTAAATGCGCCTCATCTTTTCGAATATGAGATCGGCGTCAACGTGCCGGCCTTCATGATCGCGCTGGTGATCACGGCGATCCTGGTGGTTGGCATCAAGGAGAGCGCCCGCTTCAACGCCACCATCGTTACCATCAAAGTTGGAGTTGTCCTTTTTGTTATCGGGCTGGGCATCCGCTACATAAGCGCCAGCAACTGGGGATCGGACTGGGCAACTTTCGCGCCCATGGGATTCTCCGGAATCGGGGCCGGAGCAGCCTACATCTTCTTCGCCTACATCGGATTCGACGCCGTTTCAACCACCGCCCAGGAGGCGAAGAATCCGCAGCGCGATCTTCCTATCGGCATCATCGCTTCGTTGCTGGTCTGCACTGTGTTGTATATCGCGGTGGCGGCGGTTCTGACTGGGATGGTTCCGTGGAAAGAGATCAATATAGAGGCGCCCATTGCGCGCGCTTTCCTCGACCGTGGTCTTAGCGGCGCGTCCCACATTATTACGCTTGGAGCCCTGGCCGGGCTAACCAGCGTGATGCTCGTCATGCTGATAGGCCAGACTCGCGTCTTGTATTCGATGGCCTACGACGGCCTTTTACCCAAGAAATTCTTCGCCGATATTCACCCGCGCTTCCGGACGCCATGGAAGAACACCATGCTCGTGGGCATGCTCGCGGCGATCGTGGGCAGCCTGACGCCGATCGAAGATATCGGAAAAATGGTTAACATCGGAACGCTGCTGGCATTCGTGATTGTTTGTATCGCGGTCATGGCCTTGCGCCACACCAACCCCGGCCAACCGCGACCCTTCCGCACACCGTGGGTACCGTTCGTGCCAGTCATGGGCATACTGTTCAACGGCTACATGATGTACAAACTCGGCTGGATCAACTGGGCGCGATTGATTATCTGGCTGATTATCGGCTTGGTCGTCTATTTCACCTACAGCCGTAAACACAGCCGGGTGCAGGCGGCGCTGGAAGGCCGCAAGATACCTTAAGTAATTCCCGGCGGTCGAAGGCTCTATGTTGATTCTTCTGGGAATGCTGTTAATGGGGCTGTTTGCTGCAGTGTGGGGTTTCATGATGTGCTTCTTGCCGCACGATGGGACAGACTCACAGAAGCCCTCGGCGGTCCGACTCCTCGCTGGATGTATCCCGGCCCGAAGCGTCTGGCGCCGATCATAAAACTGGGTAGCCGTGCGGCTGGCATGGTCATTTGCATCGTAGGCTGTTGGTTTGCGTATGTCGCAGCGTCATGGATTTATCGGTTCCTAACTAGATGACCGGCTACTGCTCCTGAATTTTCCTGGCAACTGCCGTCACCAGTCGGCGTGGGGAGAAGCGCACCGACTGTGCCAGCAGCCAATTTCTGAATCCTGAAATCACCATAGGTTTGCCAGCCATAAGTGCGCGATAGCCGTCCTCTGCGACGGTGCGGGCATCCATGCATCCATATCTTGTTAGCCGAATGCCCGTGATGTTCGCGCGTTTTTGGAACTCCGTTGCCGTCGGGCCCGGGCACAGGCAGGTGACGGTGACACCTGACCCGCCGAGTTCATTGGCCAGCGCCTCTGATAAAGACAGTACGTAAGCCTTGGTCGCGAAATACACCGCCATCAGCGGCCCTGGCTGAAACGCCGCGGTGGACGCCACATTCAGGATGCGTCCGCATTTTCGCTCAATCATTGCCGGAAGGTACAAACGCGTCAGGTGAGTGAGCGTCGTCACGTTGAGCTGGATCTGGCGCAGACATTCCTCCAGATCATTCTCGGCAAACATACCGTACTGTCCGAACCCCGCGTTGTTGACCAGCACATCCATCTGAATATCCGCGCGGGTGGTCTGATCCAGCACATATGCGGGAGCTCCGGGTTCGGTCAGGTCGGCTGCCAGAATCAGGGACCGCGTGCCGTGGGCTTTCTCGAATTCGGATGCAAGTTGCCGAAGTTTATCCGCGCTGCGAGCGACAAGAACCAGGTTGTAGCCTTCGCCCGCAAAGACGCGGGCACTTTCCATTCCGATGCCGAACGAGGCGCCGGTGATCAGAGCGGTTTTGCGGTCAGGAACTGGCATTCAGCACTCAGCAACAAACAAAGGCGGGTCCGAAGACCCGCCTCTGCGCTCGCGAAACGTTTCACCTAAACGTGGGCCAACGCCGGTTCCACGCCGTAGATCGAGTGCCATGAGGTCGCGGCCTTCAGGCGGTCGTTAACGTTGTTGATATTCCGCACGCCCTCATTTTCCAGCCACTTCCGGAAAGCATCAGCGCCGTGTTTGGCGTAGACGGGAATGCCATCCTTCCAAGTGGCGCGTCCGCAGAGCACGCCGTTGAATTTCACACCCGACTCGCCCGCCAGTTCCAGCGACTCGGTGAACTCGGAATTGCTCACGCCCGCCGACAGATAGATGAAGGGCTTGGTCGCAACCGCGGCCGCGTCCCGGAACAGCTTCATCGCTTCCTGTTTCGTGTAGGCCTTTTCGCCCTTGAAAGACTTGGTCCCTTCCACATACTTCATGTTGATCGGGACTTCCACCTTCATTACGTCAACGCCATAGCGGTCTTTGGTGAACTCGCGCATGCTTTCGATGACCGCCTTCGGCTTTTTCTTCGAGAAGTCGAAGCCTTTCTCGTCCTGGCCTTCCTCGTAAGTGACGAACTCCAGGAAGAACGGAATGTCGTTGGCGCGGCACTCGTCGCCCAGTCGTTCTACCCAGGCGTGCTTCTGGTCGTTAATGTGTTGCGGATCAAACGGCGTGTAGTAAAGCAGAATCTTGACGCAATTCGCGCCCGCTTCCTTCAGGCGCCGCACCGACCAATGATCCAGCAGATCGCCCAGCCGTCCGGGTCCGGTCTTGTCGTAGCCGGTCTTTTCATACGCCAGCAGCAGCCCGGCATTCTTGGCACGCCGCTTCGAAGCCGGCAGTCCCCACTCGGGATCAAGCAGGATGGCGCTGGCGTGAGGCGTCAGCACTTCGCTCACCAGTATCTTGAATTCCTCCATCATTTCATCGGAGACAGCCGAGCCCTTTTCCTTGGCGAGAGACTTCTGCAGCGAGCCGCGCTGGTCCATGGCGGCGGCGGCGATGACGCCACGTTCATTCGATACAGCCTTCATTCCGGCAAGTTTGCCCGGGGTAAGCTTCATAAATCCTCCTGGCAGTGCAATACGACAGGCAATTCTAACCCACGGCGCTCGGTTCATGTAGGGACTGGCGTCCTCGCCCGTCCAAGCCGAGCGAAGCTCGGCAGTTACCCGCGGCCATCGCAACGATGAACGGCTATAGCTACCTTACTGTCTCAGAGTCAGCGTCCCGAGCAGCGTCTGCTGCTTGGCAATCAACGACCGAATGCCCTGCCGCGCCAGCGCGATCATCTTTGCCAGTTGAGCGTCGTCGAATACCTGGTGCTCCGCGGTGGCCTGCAGTTCGACAATTTTATTGCCTGCCGTCATGACGAAGTTCATGTCCACGTCGGCGCGCGAGTCTTCTTCGTAGTTAAGGTCGAGAAGAACTTCGCCATCGACGATGCCGACGCTGATCGCCGCCACGAAATCCTTGATCGGAGCCGCGGTCAATGTGCCCGCATCGATCAGGCGCTGCAGAGCCAGCCCTAGCGCGACGAATGCCCCGGTGATCGAAGCGGTTCGCGTGCCTCCGTCCGCCTGGATCACGTCGCAATCGATCCAGATGGTCCGCTCACCCAGCCGCTTCAAATCGGCCACGGCGCGCAGCGAGCGTCCGATAAGCCGCTGAATCTCCTGCGTGCGCCCACTCGGGCGTCCCTTGGCCGATTCGCGCGCGGTGCGAGTCAGCGTTGAGCGCGGCAGCATCCCGTACTCGCCGGAAATCCATCCCTTGCCCGAATTGCGCAAGAATGCGGGGACGGTTTCTTCTACCGACGCGGTGCAGATGACGCGCGTGTTGCCCATCTCAATCAGCGCCGAGCCTTCCGCGGTCGAGATGAAGTCGGGAGTGATGTTGACGGGACGAATCTGCTCGGGAGTGCGGTTATCGCTGCGAAAGATCATGCGAAGGAATTCTAACAGGGCGGCGCAGCCGAACTATTTTCCCAATCGCCAGACCAGACCCGTAGAGACGCGCACATGGTTCTGACCAGCACCTTGGGCTGTCAAGTAGTCCGACTCAAGCCGCCAAGCCAGATTGTGCTTGATGGAGTAGTCCACTCCACCCCCAATAGCCACGGCAAATTCGTTGTCCCCCGCGGACTCGGCAAGAGCCGGAATCGATGTGATGACGCCGACACCCGTACTTACGTTCTCGGATCGCGTCAAATTCAGATGTTCCATGCCCAAAAGGAAGTGGGCGAAAGGCCTGATTTTGCCGCGAGGGTAGGAAAACTGCGGTCCGAAAAGGAAGTTATGAACCTTGGGACGCGAAGCCACGTCCACGATCGTAACGGTCTCGGTGCAACTCGGGCCGCAGATGAGAGTTTCTTTCGTGGTGTTCGAGGCCGACGAACCGCTATAGAGGCCGCTGAAGTCGGTTGCGAAGCTGAACCAGCGGTTCACGTTGACCGCGACCGACCCATTCCATCCGTAGAGGCCCAGTCGTGCGCTGGAACTGCCCGAGATAGTTTCATCCGGATTCGAGAAGCTCGAGCTGCCTGGGATGAGCTCATAGTTCCCATAAGAAAACCCGGCAAAAACTCCGCTTTCGGCGCATCCTCCGCAACGGCTGAGATTGAAAAAACTAAAACTGCAAGGTTGCACACTAAGAACAAGACGGAAGCACACAGGAAGTGACGCATCCTCAGATTCTCCTAAAGGTAAGACTTTGAACCAGGAGGCAAACGGACTGGCGGCAAGCCAGGACGCCGCAGCTCTTGCAACTGGTAGAAATAACGATCCGGGGGAAATGTTCCAGCAATGAAACTCAGTTCGTTAAGACAACGCAGACTACCAGAGCCGTCACCTATCGGCAAGTTGGAGGAGTTCTCCCATGGCCCGTGTGGCGCGGGCGCCCTCACCCGCGAATTTTTCGAAGTGGCGCTGTTAACTAGTAAGGTATTAAACAATTAGTACATATACCCCCGTCCCCCCACGAGCTAGTGGAATCATGGGGTTAGGTGGTTTTGACGGTCCAAATCTCTGGTTCTTAAGGTAGTTATATGTAAAATCTTGCCGGATAAGGACTTAGTTCATCAATTGTCAAAGAACGGTGAAGATGGCAATGAGGCAGCGGGGAACGTCCGCTACGGTCGAGCGGCGCTTTCCGTCACTGCCCCAATTCAAGTGCATATTGTCGCATCAGGCGGGATGGGTGTATGTGATGGCGCTCACTGGGTGATTGTGATGAAAAAGTCTTCGTGGTGGGATCGGCTCAGTGAGTGTAATTGATTCCATAACAATGTCGGCTCCCACGCCCGGGTAGACTTTGGTAGTACCAACCAACCAAGGCCCGGGAGAAAGGAGCCGAACGATGATCATTATAGGATGCGATTATCACCCGGGCTTCCAGCAAATTGCGTTTGTGGATACCGAGACGGGAGATTACGGAGAGCGACGATTAGAGCACAGTGAGGGAGCAGAAAAGTTTTATCGTGACCTCGCTGCCCAGGGCAAGAAGGTGCGAGTGGGAATGGAAGCCAGTGGGCATGCCCGCTGGTTCGAACGTCTGCTGACGGAGCTGACCTTCGAATTGTGGATTGGCGACGCCAGCGAGATTCGCGCCAAGCGGGTACGCAAGCAGAAAACGGATCGGCAGGATGCGCAGCATATTCTGCAGTTGCTGATGGAGAATCGTTTTCCCAAGATCTGGGTACCGAGTGGGGAGAATCGGGATCTGCGGCAACTGCTGTGGCATCGGCATCGCATGGTGCAGATGCGGACTCGGATCATGAATCAACTGCAAGCGGTGGCTCTGAACGAGGGGCTACGCTGCAAAAAGAGGTTGTGGCGGCAGCATGGACGAGAGCAACTGGAGTCGTTTCGCTTAGCCCCCTGGGCGAGCCGGCGACGGGAAGATCTGCTGCAGCTGCTGGATCGGCTGAACCCGACCATTACCGATCTGACGCAAGTGATCGAGCAGGAAGTAGAGAAATGTGCGGAGGCACGGCGCTTGCGGACGCATCCTGGAGTGGGTGCACTGACGGCCTTAGCCTTCGTATTAATCATCGGAAGGGCGGAGCGATTTCAGTGCGGGAAGCAGATCGCAAGCTATCTGGGATTAGTGCCCTTGGAGGACTCAAGCGGAAATCGGCGACGACTTGGCCATATCACTAAGCAAGGGAGTTCGATGTTGCGCTTCTTGCTGGTGGAAGCGGCCCAAGTTACAGCACGCAGCATCCCGGAATGGCGCAGTAAGTACTTCCACCTAGCGATGCGACGAGGACGGAAGATCGCCAAGGTGGCGATGGCGCGGAGACTGGCTATTGCTCTCTACTGGATGTGGCGCAAGGGATGGAATTACGAGCAGTCAAGGAAGTTCGGTTCGCACGCGGGCCAGCTCGGAACAGGCGATGGTGTGCAGTAGAACACCGAGAAATTGATTGAGCAGCCCGCTCCTCTTCACGGGGGAGTTCGAAGTAGTAATCATGATCGAAAGTGTGACCGAAGAGATGCATGGGTCGGACCGAGTTCCTGACCTGGAACCGATTACGAGGCGAGCCTTGGTTGGTAGAGCAAAAGCAAAACCTTCCACGAGAGCGAAATGGCGCTCTTCGGAGTGCACGGCCTGGTGCGCCTCAAAAGTGCTTGACAGCGCCGACATTGTTAGAGAGGCGATTTATCGCCAACAATGATTTGGCGTGAGCTTTACGACACTCCTCCTGTCAGGCAAAATCCTCCTATCCATTGATGGAGTAAGGCTCAAGCGTTATGAAACAACTGGATCAGTGGTCTATTTGGCAGTGGGCGTTGTTCACGAACGTGATTGCCGCGTTAGGCATTTATCTCGGGTTCCTCTCATCTTCGGTTAAGTTGTCCAGCGGTACACAAGTCTATGTTGCTGTGCCAGCGATTGTTTTCTTGAATTTGATTTTCTTGGTTGCCAGACCGCGTATGCGCGAGGTGAGGGCTGCAGGTCAATCAGCGCCAAGTGCAATCTGGGTTCTATATAGGGTTCTGACCGAACGACCATTGGTCACGGCGCTTTGCATCTTGCAACTGGTGGGGGCAACTAGGAGTGCCGCCACAACTATGCAGATTCTCCAAGCCTCAACTGGCGAATACGTGCGAAGCTTGCCCAACTCGAAATCAATGGCGTTGCGCCTGATAATGTTTTCGATGGTGATGGGCTCAGTTGCCCTCTTGTGGTTTCTAGGTGTCATCGGCTTGTGGATTGAGCGCTCGTGGGCGTGGTGGTTGGCCCTAGTCCTGAATTCTTTGGCAGCGGCTGTGAGCGGGATTATTCAGCTCCTGAAGCCCAGAGAATTTTTCTTTGACCCATGGGCGACTCTCGCCCTTGTATTGCTTCTGCTCCGACCGGTTAGATTGGTTTTTCATCCTAGGGAGACCCTGACCCGTCCCTCCGAAAATGGACATGACGTGAGCAGGCGTTAGCGCTCATTGAGAATTGGCGACGAACCCACTCATTCGCACAAAACGCGAATGGGTGGGGCAGCCGCCGGTCTCAGGCTTACTGACTGCCCGCCTGCTCAATCGTGGTCACATCGAACGTGTCGCTCAGGTCTGCGTGTCCGGCGAGCGTGTCGCGGGTTTTGCCCTCAACCAGGATGTTGACCCGCTCGATGCCCGGAACGTTGAAGGCCAGCGTCTCCACCAGCGAATTCACGGTGAGCTGCTCGCTGAGAATGCCGGAGCGATGCTGGTCGGCGAAGGCGGCATTCAGATCAATGACGGCCGCGCCCGGATCGACCAGGTAGATGGCGCGGACGTCCGCCGCCGGAGAGAGAGGATGAGGAGCGCCTGGTAGCTGATAGATGCGCAGCAGCGCGCGCAACAACTCCTCGGCTCGCTGCTGGCGTCCTCCGGGAAGAGGAATCTGCGCCGAGCGCGGGCGCAGCATGCCGGCGGCGTCATCCGCCACGTAGAGAGTCACCGTCTCGGTGGGACCGGAGGCTGGAGGAGCGACAGGCAAGGCGCTGGCAGCCGGAGACTCCAATTCCTTCACCTCTCGCCGCATGTGACGAAGGTAGATTCCCATCGCCACCACCAGCACCAGCAGCGCGGCGACACCGAACAGAAGATGGCGGGGGATCATTAGAGTTCTCAGTTCTTAGTTCTCAGTTCTCGGTTGCCGCAGCGAAGGAACAGCATTTTCGGGCGAACAACAGGTCCTTCGCTTCGCTCAGGATGACAATTCAATAAGTGTGCGGCCATCATGGCTGTGCTCCAAGTCGGTCGCGGACAGAAAGAACCGCATCGGCAATCGCCGACGCCGCCCGCTGTTGATAATTGGCAGAGGTCAAGTCGGCGACGCCATCGGCTCCGGGCGCCAGTTCCACCGCCACTGCAGGCATGAGCACATTGTTCAGCGGCCGCAGCGAAGCGGAAGAAGCTCGCACCGAGAATTCTTTTTTCTGCAGCTCGGCAACGATGGCCGCCGAGACGATGCGGCTGAGCGGCAACGCCGGAGCCTGCGCCGCATTCCACGCACGAAACACTCCGTTGCTCGGTCCTTCGACCGGAAACAGCGCGGTGTAAACCTGAGCGCCGCTGCCTTGCGAAACCGCATGCAGGCTGATGTAGATTCCGGCGCGGGAAACGTTGGCGGCCGCGGCGCGCTGATCGAGAGTCGAAGTGGTATCGGAGTCGCGCAGCATGGCGACCGCGAAACCGCGAATCTCCAGTTCGTGGCGCAGCAGGCGGGCAAATCCGAGCGTGACGTCTTTCTCGGCCAGGGTATCGGTCAAGGCCGCGCCGCGTTCCTCGCCACCGTGCGCGGGATCGACTGCGACCAGAACGCGATGCACATCATTATTATTATTCTTATTATTGCTATTGTTATTGCCCGCGGCGCTGTTCGCAGCGGGCCGGGCCTGTGCGGGATTCTGTGATCCGGTTCCAACCACACTCGGTGCCGCGGGCGTTTGCTGGATCGCCGGAACCGTGGCCGCCGGAACCATCACCGCCGAAATTACGATCGTCCTTCTGTCGTTACTGAAGCTGGCCATCAGCGGCTGGTTTGCAGCCACGTCTAATTCGGCGTCCCCGTTGTTCTCGGAGTAACTGGCATGGGTGATGACCTTGTTGTCGAACGAAATCGACTGGCTTCCCGGGGAGACGACCGGGTCCCGCTTAAAGACCATCCGCAACTGGCCCGGTTCGGTCGAAATCGTGGGATTCACCGGAGCGCTAAAGTTCAGCAGCAGCCGCGGCGGGTTGCCTGCGTCCAGCCGGAAACTGGGTTGTATGCCGGCAATGCCGATGAACAGGCGGCGCGCGCTTTCGCGAAAATTGACTGGCGTTCCGAGAAATCGCGGCAGCAACGCGCTCAGCGAACTTAGCGGAACCAATCCGCGCGAGTTTTCAATGAGGAAGGGAGCGCCGAAGTCAAAATCGCGCCCATGAATTTTGGCGCGCGCCTTGCCCGCGACAAAGTCTGCATCGACAGCGTTATATCGCAGTCTCAAATGCCGCCCCTCGGACTGCGTGCTGACTCGGCCAAGCGGTTCCAGAAGTTCGAGCAGGCCGACATACTCACGGCCGGCGCGATCCAGAACCGGGAGCGTGTAACTGGCGACCGGGGAATAGACGGAGACGTGCTTGTCGTCCGCAGAAGGCGCAAAGGACAGCGCAGAGGGCACGACGGACAGAAGCGGCAAGGTGGCCAACAGAATGGCGAGAGCCTTTTTTGTCAAAGTCGTCGGCGACGTGATGGAGGGCACTTCGGCTAAACCCTGGTTCTCAGTTCCCAGTTCTCAGTTCTCAGTTCTCAGTTCCCAGTTCTCAGTTCTCAGTTCTCAGTTCTCAGTTCTCAGTTCTCAGTTCTCAGTTCTCAACTTCCTTTGATCCTCGACATTCTTCTTGGTTGCCTGGATCTGCTTGTTTTTTCACAAAAGGACTCGCGGAGGCCAGGGGCGAAGACTGAGAACTGAGAACTGAGAACTGAGAACTGAGAACTGCACTTGGCTACTCCAGCGCATAAATCGTGAGCCCGCTCAGCAACTTGGGATAGAAATCGGTGGACTTCTGCGGCAACACCTCGCCGGCAAAGGCGATATCGCGAACCTGCCCCATTCGCACCGGATTCATCAGGAACGCCACTTGGGCCTTTTCACTGCGTACCTGCATCAGTGCATCCGCGGCCTCGCGGCAATAGGAAACGTTCTCCTGGTTGCGAATGGCTTCCTCCGAGATGTTCAGCACACCTTCCAGCAGGCACTTGTGCAACTGCACGACGTCCAGCGCCTGCTGGCGGAGAGAAAGTTTGCCGAAAAAGTGGGCGCCCATGGGGTTCGGTGTGTGCAGCAGAAATGCGCTCCCGGCGGTGACCGCGAGCAGCGCCGTTCCCGCGTGCCCTGCCTGCTGCAGAATGGCGATGGCGCGCGCCGCATCGATTCCGGCATCGACCTCTTCGAGGTCGAAGAATTTCCGCGCCTCCGCCTGAAATTGTGCAGCCGAAAAAGATGGCAGGCCAAACACGAGCCGGTGTGTCGGCAGAATGACCAGGCCGGGGCGAGACATGTCGACAAAGGTCATCATCGCCGAGTCGTAAGGAAAGGGAAGGCCCGTCCCCGTGTCGGCGTCGGCTCGCCGCTCATTGCGATAAGCCAAGGCAGTCTCATAGCGGTGATGGCCGTCGGCGATGATCAGCTTCCGATCCTGCATCTGTCCCTGCACGGAGGCAATGACCGAAGGATTGGAGATCTTCCAGAGGCGGTGCACGACGCCGTACTCGTCGGTGACCTCGATATCGACGTCTCTGGCGGTCGCCGAATCGAGCAGGGCATCTACCTTGCCCGCCCCGCTGTATAGCATGAAGATCTGGCCGAAGTGGGCTCGAGTCGCGCGCAGCAGGTCCAGCCGGTCGGCCTTCGGTTTGGCCAGGGTCTGCTCGTGGCGGAATACGACGCCCGCGGAATAGTCCTCGATCCGGCCGAGTGCGATGAAGCCCCGCCGCTCGGCCGGCGCCGGGTTTGCCGGCGCGTCTCCCGGAAGCTGGAAGATCTGGGAATAGAGGTACAGCGAAGGTTCGGGATCGCGTCGCAAAACCCCTGTCTGGCGCCAGTTCTGGAAGGACGCCGCCGCGCGGATGTAGACGTTTTCGGTGTCGCCGTCCGCCGGCAGGCTTTTCCCGAGAATAATCCGCACCAGGTTATAAGGGCTGGCCTGGTAGTAGCGTTCCTGCATGGCAGGGGTAATTTTGTCGTAGGGCTGGGTCACAGCTTGCTGGACCGGTACGCGCTCAGGGTCGTAGCGCCAAGCCCGGAATGGGAAAATAACAGCCATAACAGGGACCGCAGAATTGTAGCAGGGACGGTCTGGACCGAGTGTCAAAGAAGCAATAAGGAGAAAAAATGCACAGGGTCAGAAGGCAACCTCTTGGTTCAGTGCAGAATCTGACGGTCGCGTCCGAAAAAGTGACAACACTTGTTCGGGATTGTGCTAATATACCCGCCCAGCAGAGCTTTTTGTGGCCCGCCTTTT
The DNA here is from genome assembly GCA_963779995.1 of uncultured Acidobacteriaceae bacterium. Classification (GTDB taxonomy): domain Bacteria; phylum Acidobacteriota; class Terriglobia; order Terriglobales; family Acidobacteriaceae; genus Acidiflorens. The sequence goes on from CAVZZY010000018.1 coordinate 732,658, forward strand.
GGGATGCGTGGCGGGTCGCTTCCCCTTCACGGCGCGGCTTAGTGGGCCCTATGTTGTACCGCAAACAGTTCGCGGCTGGCGTCTCCTGTGCTGTTCTCCTGGTGGTTGCTGTGTGCGGCGCCCAGCCGCTTCTCGCCCAGAATTCGACTGAGGACGTCCACATCCAGCCGCGCGTCCAGCCCCCGGCTCCGAAGGATCCCGATATTGATCCGGCGCTCAAGACCCATACCAAGCCCTTCAAAAAAAACGTGGACATGGTCCTGGTACCGGTCACTATCACTGATCCCTTGAACCGGTTCGTGACCGGCCTTGACCGCCAGAACTTCAGTCTTTTCGAAGGCAAAGACCCGCAGGAGATCAAGACCTTCTCCAGCGAAGACGCTCCGGTTTCCATCGGCGTGATCTTTGACATGAGTGGAAGCATGAGCAGCAAGATCGAACGCGCCCGCGAGGCGGTGATGGAGTTCTTCAAAACCGCCAACCCGCAGGACGAGTTCTTCATGATCGCCTTCGCCGACAGGCCGGAGGAGCTCTCCGATTTCACCAGTTCGGTGGATGACATTCAGGGCCGGCTCCTCTATACGATGCCCAAGGGCCGCACCGCCCTGCTGGACGCCATTTACCTGGGCGTCAGCAAAATGCGGCAGGCCAAGTATCCGAAGAAGGCTTTGCTGATCATCTCCGACGGCGGCGACAATCATAGCCGCTATACGGAAGGCGAGATCCGGTCTCTGGTCAAAGAGGCCGACATTCTGATCTACGCCATCGGCATCTACGACCATTACTTCCCGACCCAAGAAGAGCGGCTCGGACCTGGCCTTTTGAGCGATGTCACGGAGCTCACCGGTGGCCGGGCTTTCACCATTGATAACCCGAACGATCTGGCGGACGTTTCCACAAAGATTGGCATCGAGTTGCGCAACCAATATGTCCTCGGATACCGTCCAAAGAACCCAGTGCGCGATGGCAAATGGCGTAAAATAAAAGTGAAGATTTTACCGCCAAAAGGACTGCCTCCGCTCAAGGTCTACGCCAAGACGGGTTACTATGCGCCGACGGAATAACGGCCGACGAAACAAAGTTCTGCTACCGATCTTCTTTTTTCTGACAGCGCTGTTTCTGGCTAGAGCTGGTTTCATAAATGCCTTTCCGCTCGGAAGGCACGTCCCTCAGGGGCTGAAGCCCGCATTTTTCCAAGCCCTGAACGGCACGGCTGAAGCCGTGCCCTACCCAAAACCGGGTCATGAAGACGGCACGGCTGAAGCCGTGCCCTACCCAAAACCGGGTCATGAAGACGGCACAGCTGAAGCCGTGCCCTACCCAAAACCGAGTCATGAAGACGGCACGGCTGAAGCCGTGCCCTACCCAAAACCGATTTATGAAACCAGCTCTAACTCTCAAACGCAAGGCGGAGCTCCGAACCAGTCGCCTCCGGCTCCGGTTGCTGGTTCCCAATCGCCTGCGAATTCCCCATCGGCACCGGCCAGCGCGCCTCCGCCAGTCTCAACGGAGCAGGGCGCCGCTCCGAATGCCGCTCCGAATGAGGGACAGAATCCGGATTCCACCGACAGCGGCGTCTTCGTTTTCCGCAAGGATGTTGAAGAAGTCGTGCTGCACGCCACGGTCGTCGACGACAAGCAGCGCATCGTCACCAGCCTCGATAAGGGCGATTTCAACGTCTACGAGGACGGGCATCCTCAAACCATCACCTCGTTCCGCCAGGAAGACATCCCCGTCGCCATGGGTATTGTGGTCGATAACTCTGGTTCCATGCGCGAGAAGCGTCAAAAGGTGAATGCAGCGGCCCTGAATCTGGTGCGCTCGTCGAATCCCAATGATGAGGTGTTCGTCGTCAACTTCAACGACGAGTTCTACCTTGACCAGGATTTCACTTCCAACATCAACAAGCTGAAAGAGGGGTTGGAAAAAATCGAGGCTCGGGGCGGCACGGCGCTCTACGATGCGGTCGTCGCCTCCGCGGACCACCTGAAAAAAGAAGCGAAGCGCGAAAAGAAAGTCATTTTTGTAGTTACGGACGGAGACGACAACGAGAGTGCAGAAACTCTGGAGCAGGCGGTACGGCGTCTGCAGGGCGACGGCGGACCAACGGTTTACGCCATCGGCATCCTGGAGAAGGAAGAGCACCCGAAGCACGCTAAACGTGCTTTGCAAATCATGTCCGAGAGAACTGGCGGCATCGCTTTCTTCCCCAGAACGCTGGACGAAGTTGACGGCATCAGCCGCACGGTGGCCCACGACATTCGCACCCAGTACACCATTGGATACAAACCGACGACGCCGAAAAACCAGGGCGGGTATCGTCAAGTGAAAGTGGACGCCCATTCGCACAGCGGCGGAAAACTCACCGTCCGCACGAAGAGCGGCTATTACGCTGGACCCGAGCCCCCTTCAGGGGCGCAGTAGAGCGAGACTCGCGTTGCATTTATGAAATATCCGGTGTCGGCGATTGGTGACGAACACATCCCACGTTGCCGGGTTGCGCTGCTCCAGCATGTGCTCGATACCTACGCCAGCGAGACGAACAAAGTCATTTCCGTTTGGACGACCTTTGTCGATTCCGATCTTGCCTACCGACCTCATCCGAGTTCGAGTTCAGTTGCCGACATTATGAAGCACCAACTGCTTTCGGAGCGGCGATTCTTTGCCGAATTTCTCGGCGTGCCGGAAGTCGCAGCGGAACAAGTCCTGCCGCAGAGGCTTTCGGTCGAGGATTTCAACAAGCGGATGCTGGAGCTCGCCTTGCCGCGACTTGGATTCATGGCGGAACGCGATGAGGACTGGTGGCGGACGGTTGTTCCTTTCTTCGATACGCGCCGGGAACGGATCTGGATCTTCTGGCGACGGGTCTTGCATACAGCTCATCACCGGACGCAGTTGACGGTCTACCTGCGTTTGCTGGGAAAGCCGGTGCCCGCGACGTACGGACCGACGGCCGACGTGAGTTGGCAAGGCGCCGACCCTACCACGACAGTGCAGGCTGCGGGGCGCGCGGGCAAGACGAGGTAGTGGTGCAGTTTGAGAATTGCGGTCCCTCAGCGGCTAAAGCCGCAATGAAAATACGACGCTTACGGCACGGCTGAAGCCGTGCCCTTTCAAAACCGACTCAAACGGCACCAACGACCCAAGACGAATGGCGATTGACGCTGGCGGCTGGCGTTCCTTACTCTGTAGAGTGGACACATCGACGACCCGCTCCCGCCTGCGCCTTAGCGACGATATATCGAAGCTCGTCGGCGAAACGCCGATGCTGCACATGAAGAAGCTGGCTCCTCCGGGAGCGGCCGACATCTTCGCCAAGCTCGAATACCTGAACCCGGGCGGAAGCGTGAAAGACCGCGCCGCGATTGGCTTGATCGCGCGCGCCGAGCGCGAAGGCAAGCTGAAGCCGGGGGGCACGGTCATCGAAGCCACCGCCGGAAACACCGGCATCGGCCTGGCTTTGATCGGCGTGAATCGCGGCTACAAAGTGCGGCTGTTCGTCCCGGAGAAATTTTCAGAGGAAAAGGTCATCATTATGCGGGCCCTCGGCGCCGAGGTGACCCGCACCCCGGAAGCCGAGGGCATGCAAGGCGCCATCCAGCGCGCCAAGGATCTGCAGACAACCGATCCCGGCGCATTTTTGGCCGCGCAGTTTGACAACCCCGCCAACACCGACTACCACTACGAAACGACCGCCCGCGAAATCTTTGAGCAGATGGATGGGCGCGTCGATGCCATCACGGTGGGCTGTGGCACGGCCGGAACTTTTACCGGAGTTGCCCGTTTTCTGAAAGAGCGGCTGGCGAAGGTGCACGCCGTGGCGGTGGAGACGCAAGGCTCGATCTTGGGAGGAGGCAAGCCCGGTCCGCACAAGGTGGAAGGCATCGGCAACAGCTTTGTGCCTGGAAATTTTGATCGTTCGGTTTGCGACGAAGTGATGATGGTGACCGATGACCAGGCCTTCGGGATGGTGAAAGAACTGGCTGTGCGCGAAGGTGTTCTCGGAGGCTCGAGCGCCGGGGCCAACGTCTATGCTGCGGTCGAAATCGCCAAGCGCCTTGGGGCAGGGAAGCGCGTGGTCACGCTGATTCCCGATTCGGCCGAACGATATCTGTCGAAGAAAATTTTTGAGGGCGGAATATAGGGACGCTCTTAGCGGTTGGCTCTTGGCCTTTGGCTTGGGGTCCTCGGCTACGAGCTTCGGGCCGCGAGCTAAGAGCCAAAAGCCAAATGCCAAATGCCGCACCTGACCCAGGAGAAATCTTTGACCACTAAACCATCGGGCTTTGCAACCCGCGCTATCCATGCCGGACAGGAGCCTGATCCTCTTACCGGCGCTGTCAGCGTGCCCATCTATCCGACTTCTACTTATGTTCAAGAAGAGATCGGCAAGCACAAAGGTTACGAATACGCGCGTGTATCGAATCCGACCCGCGACCGACTGGAGACGAACTTGGCGGCGCTTGAGGGGGGATCGGCATCGCGCGTGTTCGGCAGTGGGATGGCGGCGATCAACGCCGTTGCTACGATGCTCAAGGCAGGCGACCACGTCGTTGCCGGCGACAATCTCTACGGCGGGACACCGCGCCTGTTCAATCAGGTCCTCGTCAACTTTGGATTGACATTTACGTACGTCGATACTTCCGACGTCAACAACGTGGAACGGGCATTCCAGAAAAATACACGGCTGGTGTTTCTGGAGACGCCAACCAACCCGCTGATGCAGCTCTGCGATCTCCGGGCCATCACCGAACTCAGCCACCGGCGCGGCGTCGAGGTCGTGGTCGACAACACTTTCATGTCGCCATATTTTCAGCGTCCGATCGAACTCGGCGCCGACATGGTGGTCCACTCGACCACGAAATTCCTCAACGGACACAGCGACGGACTGGGAGGCGTCGTAGTCTGCACCAAGCCGGAGCAGGCGGAAAAACTCGCTTTTCTTCAGAAAGCCGCCGGCGCCATCCTGTCGCCGTTCGAGTGCTGGCTGATCCTGCGCGGGGTGAAGACGCTTGCGGTGCGCATGATGCAGCACGATTGCAACGGTCGCAAGGTCGCCGATTATCTCTCGAAACACAAGAAGGTGCAGAAGGTTTTCTATCCCGGACTGCCGGATCATCCGCAGCACGAACTGGCCAAACGCCAGATGTCCGGCTTTGGATCCATGATCGCTTTTGAAACGGGATCGCTTGCGAACGCCAACCGGATGCTGCGCAAGCTGCGCGTCTGTTCCCTGGCCGAGTCGCTGGGCGGAGTCGAAACCCTGATTTCGCATCCGGCCACGATGACGCACGCCGCCGTCGGTGAAGAAGGCCGCCGCAAAATCGGCATCACCGACGGCATGGTCCGCATTTCCGTCGGCATAGAGGACGTGGACGATATCCTCGCCGATCTCGACCAGGCGCTGGCGGCGATCTAGCTTTCAGGCATCAGCCGTCAGCCGTCAGCCATCAGCCATCAGTAGAAACTGATTTGCCTGAAGACTGATGGCTGATAACTGACAGCTGTTTTACCGCACTGACTCTCCAATCCACTCCAGGTACGCCGCGCTCCCATCTTCGATGGAAATCTCGATACACTCCGGAAGCTCGTAGGAATGCAGCTCACTCAAAGCCTCGCGCACGCGATCGAAAGCGTCTATCGTCGTTTTGATTAAGAGCAGGCACTCCGTTGCCGTCTCGACCTCGCCTTGCCAGCGATATACCGATTCAATCTGGGGAGCGATGTTGACGCAGGCCGCCAGTTGCCGGTCAACCAGCGCATGCGCGATGCTCCGGGCTTCTTCGAGCGAACCGCAAGTCGAAAGAACGAGCCTTTTGTCGGTCATATAAAGTCGGGCGTATCAAATTGAGTATCCACGTTGCACTCGAAGCATACGAGGCAGCCGATGGCAACGCAAATCAAGTTTGGCACGTCTGGATGGCGGGCGGTGATGGCGGAAGAGTTCACTGGGCGACCTATTTGCCGAAGTTGGTTCCTTCTATCCGCTGCGGGAGAACTTCCGCTTGACGCCGGAAGTAAAACAGAAGTTAACTGAGAAGTTACGTGGTAATCCAAGCGAGTTTCATGGCATCAAAGTTGCTCACGTGGTGAGGACCGACGGACTTAAACTCGTCCTCGCCGACGGAGCGTGGGTTTGTTACCGGCTCTCGGGCACGGAGCCAGTGGTGCGCGTGTATTGCGAAGCGCGCAGCCGGGAAGAGCTCGCAAAGCTGAGTGCGGCAGCGAAAGCATGGATCTTCGATTAGGAGCACCGTCGAGAGCGCGCATCCTTCCACGTGGGGAGGAAAGCTTGCGCGCGGTCGTTGGTCATGCTGTGGATCAGGCGATGGATCAGGCCAAGGATCAGGCTCCCAGGGCAGAGGCGGTGGCGGCGCGCTGGGTCGAAAGGACGCGCCCGGTCTGGTCGTGGCTGGCGCGGGAGTGGCGTCGCCTGGGAACGGTGGCCGCCATCCTTCTTATCGGAGGGCTGCTTCTGCACGCCACATTCGGAGCCAATGGCATGGTCATTTATCGGCAGAAGCGCGCGGAGATGCAATCGCTCAAGGATGAGGTTGATCGCCTGCAGAAGGAGAACAGTCAGTACGTCGACCAGATCAAGTCGCTCAAATCCGATCCTGCCGCTATCGAAAAGGAAGCCCGCGAGCAGCTGCACTACACCAAGCGTGGCGAAGTGGTTTACGTCGCTCCCGATCCTCCGCAGAAAGCGCCCTTGGGGCGCGCCAAGAATGAATGAAAGAGCGAAGGTAAGAACTACAGGTAGCTACTGGTTTGCGGCTGCGGGGCTTCCAAGTTCATGACAGCGCAGATTCTCCGCGTCCTGTGGTAGAGTTCAAGCATCGCATCACTTGTGGGGAACCAATTTAAGGAGGGTGACATGCGGAAACTTCTCTTGTTGTTGCTTGCCGTCGCGCTAGTTTTGTTGGTCGCCTCGGTGTCATTTGCCAGCGATGCCCAGACCGTAAACGGCTGGGTCAGCGACTCGAAGTGTGGGGTTAAGGGAGCCAACGCGGGCGCGGAGGCATGCACGAAGAAGTGCATCGCAGCCGGCGCCAGCCCGGTCGTCGTTACCGACAAGGACCAGAAGGTCCTGACGGTGGACAACCCCGATGCCCTCAAGGATCACTATGGACATCACGTTGCCGTGACCGGGCACATCGACGGGGATAAGATCCACGTCGATAGCGTCAAGATGCTCTAGCAGGTTGCGGAAAAACTCGATGTGAAGCGGACGCAGTACCACGAAACTCTCTTGTTTCCACAGCACAACCTGATAAGAAGAAGGCATGCGCGGAAAAGACGAGCAACAGTTGGACGTGTTTAGCTACGTAAGCCCAGAGCAGCGAGTGCCCCAAGACCACCCCTTGCGTCCTCTTCGTGTCATGACCGATGAGGCATTAAGAGAACTGCAACCACGATTCCACAAGCTGTATGCGAAAACCGGGCGGCCGTCGATCGCGCCGGAGAAGTTGTTGCGAGCGCTCCTGCTGCAAGCGCTGTACTCGGTGCGCAGCGAGCGGCTGTTGATGGAACAGCTCGACTATAACCTGCTGTTCCGTTGGTTCGTGGGCTTGAACATGGACGACGCCATTTGGGATGTGACCGTATTCACCAAGAACCGCGAGCGGTTGCTCGATGGGGACATTGCCGAAGCCTTCTTCCAAGCTGTGCTCCAGCAGGCACGCGAGCGGAGTCTGCTCTCGGACGAACACTTCACGGTGGATGGAACGCTACTGGAAGCGTGGGCGAGTGTGAAGAGTTATCAGCGCAAGGATGCGAAGAACACCGTCCCGCCGGACGATCCTGGCAATGCGACAGTGGACTTCCACGGGGAGAAGCGGTCCAACGAGACGCATCAATCGAAGACGGACCCGGATGCGAAGATGGCACGCAAAGGCAAGGGCAAAGAAGCGAAGCTGAGTTACAACGGGAATCTGCTGGTGGAGAACCGCCACGGACTGATCGTGAACAGCCAGGTGTTCGAGGCCAACGGAACGGCGGAGCGCGATGCCGCGCTGGTGATGCTGGAACAGATTCCGGGCACGAAACAAGTAACCGTGGGCGGCGACAAGGCCTATGACACGGCAGATTTCGTGGCCGAATGCCGCAACCTCAAGGTCACGCCGCACGTGGCTCAAAATCTGGAGCGACCCGGTGGAAGTGCGATTGATGCTCGCACGACGCAGCACCCTGGATATGCCATCAGTCAGAGGAAGAGGAAGCGTATCGAAGAGTGCTTCGGATGGCTGAAGACGATCGCGCTGTTGCGGAAAGTTCGGCATCGTGGAATCTTCAAGGTGGGATGGGTCTTCACCTTCGCGGCCGCGGCCTACAACTTAGTCCGTATGAGGAATCTGGCGATTCAAGCGACGTAAGCCGAGGTCGCACTGTGCTCGCAGGCCCGAAAATAAATCCGCGGGACACCAGCGGATGCAGCCAGAACCCTTCCCGAATCACAAAATCACTAAGACTGGAGAGAATCTAAGTCGCGGAGTCCATTTTTCCGCAGCCTGCTAGGGCAGTGAAGTGGGGCCCTATCGGGCGCAGAAACGAAACTCTCTACGAATTGTCATCCCGAGCGAAGCGAATCCGTAGCCCGCGGCGAAATGCAGATCCCTCGCTTCGCTCGGGATGACAAGATTTAGTTGTGGAGCAAGGTCGCGCGGCTGCGTTTTCTTTATCGCACCACGCCTTCCAGCGGCGAACTGGCAGTCGCGTAGAGCTTCCGCGGCATTCTGCCTGCCAGGTACGCCTGTCGCCCCGCCAGCACGGCGTGCTTCATTGCCTCCGCCATCAGCACAGGTTCCTGAGCGCCGGCGATGCCGGTGTTCATCAGCACAGCGTCGTAGCCCAACTCCATGGCAATGGTGGCGTCGGAAGCCGTGCCCACGCCCGCGTCCACAATCAACGGGACTCCCGTGATCATCTCGCGCAGGATTCGCAGGTTGGCGGTGTTCTGAATGCCCAGCCCGCTGCCGATTGGCGCGCCCAAAGGCATCACTGCCGAAGCGCCGGCGTCCACCAGTCGCTTGGCGAAGACGATGTCGTCCGAGGTGTAGGCCAGCACGGTGAATCCTTCTTTCGCCAGCACTCCGGTAGCTTCGAGCGTCGCTTGCACATCCGGATACAGCGTTGCCTGGTCGCCAATCACTTCCAGCTTGATCCAGTCCGAGAGTCCAACCTCGCGCGCCAGCCGGGCGGTGCGGATGGTGTCATCGGCGGTATAGCAGCCGGCGGTGTTCGGCAGAAGGAAATATTTATTCGGATCGATGTAATCGAGCACCGACTCCTTGCTGCGGTCGAGATTCACCCGGCGCACGGCCACCGTCACCATGTCGGCGCCACTGGCCTCGAGGGCGCGGGCGGTTTCCTGGAATGATTTGTATTTGCCGGTCCCGACGATCAAGCGGGAACGGAATTGCCTGCCAGCGATAATGAGTGAGTCCGTCATGTGTTTAATTGTACGACTCAAGCGAGCCAGGAACCAGATAGTGGAGCGACGGGCGTCTCGCCGGTCCAGTGCCGAGCGCTGTCGAATGGGGACGCCCGGGTTCCGCCGGTTCAGTTTCCAGCCGTTTCCGCCTTCGCGTACATCTCTTCGATCAACGCCTGGTACCGCTCCTCAATCCCGCGTCGCCGCACCTTCAGCGTGTGCGTCAGGGTTCCATCCTCAGCCGAAAATTCTTCTGCTATTAGCAGCACACGTTTCAGTCTTTCGAAGCGCGCCAGGTTCTGGTTCACTTCTTCGATGATGCCTTCGTACAGCGTCTGCACCTTGACGTGCGCGACGAGTTCTTGTCGCGAAGCGAAGTTGACCTGGTTCGCCCGCGCCCAATCTTCCAGAACAGGGAAGTGCGGCGAGATCAGCGCCGCGGGAAATTTCCTCCGGTCACCAATCACCACTGCTGTTCCGATGAGCGGGTTCAGCTTGAGCGAACTCTCGATCGGCTGCGGCGCGATGAATTTCCCGCCGGAAGTTTTGATCAGGTCTTTCTTGCGATCCGTGATTGAAAGGTATCCCTCGCTGTCGAGTTGCCCGATGTCCCCCGTCTTGAACCAGCCGTCCACAAAGGCGTCACGCGTTTCCTCGGGACGATTCCAGTAGCCTTTGAATACCGAGGGCCCGCGCACCAGCACCTCGCCGTCGCCGGCAATTCGCACTTCGACGTTCGCGAGCGGCTTGCCGACAGTTCCCAGTTTGTGTGCCCCGGGCGTGCTCACGGCGATCACCGGGGAAGTTTCCGTCAGCCCGTATCCCTCGTGGATGGGAATACCGATATCGGCATACCACTCCGCCAATTCCCGGCCCAGCGGCGCGCCTCCGGAAACGAACTCCTCCGCCTTTCCACCCATCCCCGCGCGCACCTTGGAAAAGACCAGCCAGTCCGCAATTTTCCAGGAGAGCGCTGAAGGCTTGATTCCGTCCAGAGTCTCGGCGCGGTGAGCGCGCCCCACCGAAAGCGCCCAGCGATAGACCGCGTCTTTTGGAAAGCCCGTAGCCTTGAGAATCACCTGTTGACGAATCTTCTCGTACACGCGCGGCACAGCAATAAAGGTGGCGGGTCGGACTTCCGCCAAAGCCTGCGCCAGTTGCTTAATGTCAGGACAATACGCCAGCACCACCCCGCGGTAGAGCAGCGCGAAGTCGGCATGGCGCGCCGTCACATGGGAAAGTGGCAAAAAGGATACGCTCACCTCTTCGCCTTTTGTCCCGACGCCGAATCCATCCAGCGAATACGTGATATTCGAAGCTATGTTCCCGTGGGTCAGCATCGCTCCCTTCGGAGTCCCCGTGGTTCCTGAGGTGTAAATAATTGTCGCCAGGTCGTCCGGCCCAATCGACCGCGCGCGGGCATCGAATTCCGGATCGAAGTCGGTCGGACCTTGCAGCATCAGTCCCTGCATGTGGACCGCGTGCGCAGTTTCGATCGCGTCCATCACCATGATCCGCTCCACCGGTGTTTGACGCTGGATGGTCAGAACCTTTTCCAGTTGGTGCTTGGTGGACACCGCGACTACGCGCGCCCCGGAATCTCCGAGGATGAATGAAGTCTGCTCAGCGGTCTGTGTGGAATAAATCGGAACCGTGACCGCGCCCAGGGACAGTGCTGCGAAATCAGTGATCGTCCACTCCGGGCGATTTTCGCTGAGGATGGCGACGCGATCGCCTTTGCCGATACCCCAGGATTGAAGCGCGCGAGCCACACCCACGACGCCGCGGTAAATCTCCGTGGAAGAGATCGGCGCCCAGCCCAGGACTTGTCTTTGCAGCATGACGCGGTTGCGTCGGCTTTGGCACAAAGCCAACAAAATGTCGTTTAGAGTCTGAAGGCTCATCCGATCCGATCAAGATCCCGCAATCATTGTCGCAATCATTGTACGCAGATTGTACAGAGTCGGAAGAAGTGCTTCGGCCTTGCTGCGCGTGGCAGGCATTTTGGCGTTTTGCCCGCGCTTCCAGTCGCGGGGAACGCTTTGGCAGGCTGCGGAAAAACTTTTGTGTCAGGATATTGCTTGGCGATGCCGCAAGCTTCGCTGAATCACGCGTGCAAGCAAAGCGAAGAAGCACCCGGAGCGGGTCCGCTTGGAATGAAGCCGTGCATGCGACGTCCAAGAATTCAAGCTGACCGGCCAAGGAACGCCAGTTACGGGATGAAGTGCGAAGCGACTCATCCGGAGTTGCACACTGATCTGCTCACTAACTAATCGCCAGGCAGTTTGACCCTGCTTCACGGCGCTGTTATGATTTTTCTGCGGGGTGGAGCAGTCTGGTAGCTCGTTGGGCTCATAACCCAAAGGTCGGTGGTTCAAATCCACCCCCCGCAACCAACGCAATCATAGGGTTACGGGCAATTGGGCATTTGCAGCAACTGTCCAAAACTGTCCAATAAGGGGAACTGACTCACAGTTCCCCTTATTTATTGAATGGAGACCTCTTGATTGGCAGGCCTTTGCAAGAGGCGTTGCACAATGGGCCGATTGGCCTTGCGCTTGGCCAGGGCCGAGGCATTGCCGTACTGGTCCATTGTGGTTGAGACGTGCGCGTGTCGCATGAGTTTCTGCTGTACGCCCACGGGTGCTCCGGTCTCGTCCAGCCAAGCACGATATGTGTGACGGAACGTGTGAAACCCGATCCTGCCAAGTCCCAATTTCAGACCTGTAGGAACCAGGTAGTCGTTGCGCATCGAGTCGGCATGATACGGTCGACCCGTCACCGGGCTCGGGAAAAGCCAGTGCTCTTCGGTATCGAGACAGAGCGCTTGCCATTTCTTGAGTTCGAGGATAAAGCCCCGTTCGATTGGAACCTCGTCCTGCGAATACTCCGTCTTCAACTTGTTGAGCCGCTTTCCGACCGCTGATCGTTGAACCAGAACCACCGATCGCTTGAAATCGAAATCCGTCCAGCGCAAACCCAGGATTTCGCTGATTCGCAAACCGAAACACAGGCCAATTAGCACGATGGTTCGAAAGGGCTGAACCAGCGCGTCGAGCATTTGCCAAGCATCCTTTACCTGAAGGACGCGAGGACGTTTCTTGCGCTTGCTGATGCCCTTCACTTCGACCAAGTCCATGGGGTTTCGTTCCACATTCAGCAATTCCCAAAGCATCGCCTTGTCGAAAAGACGATACATCAGGGATCGAATATGTCCCTTGTACTTGGGCGAGAGGACGAGCTTGCGAAGCCAATCCTGTACCAAAGCGGGCCGAACGTCTTCGAGATAGGCGTCGCCCCACTTGGGTCGGATGTGTTGGCAAATCATACTTCGGTAGGAGGCTAGAGTATTGTGAGTGATTTGTTCGGCGTCCTCTTCCTGTTTCTGATCGATCAGGAAACGGTCGAGGATGCCACAGAAGAGAACCGGATCTCGGCGCAACATCCCATCGTTGATCATCAGCCGCATGCCTTCTGCTGCTTTCAAGGCGTGGGCCTCCGTCTTGTACTTTTCGACGGTTCCGACGGTGAACCCCCTTCTGGTCCTGCGACCGTCTGAAGTCGGTTCCCACCAACGATAGAGCCATACGTCCGGTCCTGTTACGCGTTTGTTGATCTCAACACTACCGTACTGATACCGCGTTCGCTTAGCCAATGTAATCTCCTTGGGGTTGGCGACGCGGGTGGCTGCCTGAGATTACCTGAGAACGAAGCCAATGGTCTAGCTCCGAGAGATAGAAATGCCAGCGCTTCCGACATGTCCCAACCGGATGCGCGGGAAGCGAGCCCTCACGAGCCTTGCGGAGTACCGTCTTCGGATGAAGGTTGAGGAAACGTGCGGCGTATTGTTGGTTGACGGGTGCTTCCCGAACCGAGCGTAGCCGCTCGCGTGGGGGAATTCGAGTGGGCTGGGTCGACATAGAAGCCTCGCTGCAATGCGGTTCCGCGCGCAATTGGATTTTGCGCGGAACCGACGATGTCAGCCAATTTGCTTCTTTTCCTCGACCGTGTCCAACAACTTCTCGTCCGCGTGTTATTCCTGCCGGGAATATCAGACAGCGATAATCCGATTTCTCGCGTCACATTTCGTTGAGCAAATCACTTCGCGGATGCTGAGCGGCTGTTTGAGAAGAACTGAGTCAAGCAGAACACGACAGCCTTATCTGCTTCATCGGCAGGGACTTGGACGCAGATTTGCGAGCAAAGTGATTACGCGCCCGCCACCACAATGGTATCTCGGGGCCACATACTCAGACGCCTTCCTTGTATCGGTGCCCGAGTCGCATTTGCCGACTAATCGCTTTCTCAGGAAGATTCCTTACCGAAGCTATCGGGCCGGAAGGCGCAATTTACTTGGTCGCGACACCATGTTCGTCTGTTATTCCTCCCAGGAATAACAGAGTGACGAGAAGTTGTTGGACAGCGTCATTGAGTCCGGTTAAGTTTGCGCCACAAGCAGCCGATTTGAGGTGCTGCGGGAGGTGCAAATGACACGTTGGTCCCGAGTCCATTCTCATCCGCCAAATCCGAGTGCCGTCTTCAGTCGAAGTGGGTGCGTCCAACCACCGTTGTTCTTGCCCTTCTTCTCGTCATCCCTGTGGCCGCGCTGGCGCAGGGTTCACCGTTCGACACCGGCTTTACCGCCATCCAAAGCCTTTTCACCGGCACGATTGCGAAGGTTGCAAGTCTGGTTGCGATCGTGATCGGCGGCTACGGTTTCGCCCACGGCGAACCCGGCGCAAAAAAGGCACTCGCCGGCGTTGCCGCCGGAACGGGCATTGCCGTTCTCGCCGTGAATGTCCTGAGTTGGCTCTGGGGCGTGTAGCGCCCTTCCCAAGTCCAAGTTTTCATTCCACACGTTTAGAGACGAGGGACTTATGCCAGACAAACACAGCAGAAGCATCGCACAAATCGAGTCTTCAAGAGCCTGCATAAGCCCCTCACCTACTTGGGCGTGGAGCGCACGCTGTTCTACTTCGTCTGCGTCGGCGCGGTCGGAGCGTTCAATCTCTTCAATTCCATCCTCGCCGGCATCGCCGTCTTCATTGGCGGCTTTGCCTTCGGCCATTGGGTAACGAACAGCGATCCGGCATTCCTCCGCATCCTCGCAAAGTCCGAACGCTACAAGCTGCGCTATGACGCTGCGAAGCAGCAAGTTCCCCGCGTGGAGGTAGTGTGATGCTGCGTCTCGATAAAGTCATCAAGCCGTGGAAAGAGAGTGCGGCTCTCAACGACCACATCAACCTCTATGGCTTCTGGAATGAGACGGCCTTCCTTACCAAGAGCGGCGATGTCGGCATGGTTCTCAGCGTTCCCGGCGTGGACTACGAAAGTCTTGACCGCTCGGAGCAGGAGTATGCGGTGAAGCGGTTGGAGGCGGCGCTGAAAGCTTTTGGCCCAGGCTTCCACGTTTACCAATACCTCTTCAAATCGAACCGCCCCGACATACCGTTCGCAACATATGATGACCCCATTGTGGAAGCGGCGATCGACCAGCGGCGGAAGTTCTTTGAAGCGAAGCGGGACCATCTCTATCAGGTTGAAATCTTCTACTGCATCCTGCTCGAAGGCGCCCGGTCGAAGACCGGCGTGGGCACGGCGCTAGCTCGGCTCTTGCACGATCCAGAGGGCGCGATTGCCGAACTCAAATCGCAGTTCACCAACGACAGCATGAAGAAGTTGTTGCGGACGCATATCGAGCGCGATCTTCAACGGCTCGACCAGCACGTGCAGGCATTCGCTCGGCAGCTCGCGGATTTCATGCAAATCGAGATCTTGAATCGGCAGGGCCAATTCAGGTTCTTCCGCCGCTTGCTGAATTATGACGATTGGCGTGTTGCCGGGAGGCCGCAATCCACGCAGTTTCTCGACTATCAGGTGGTCAACTCCGATATCGAAGCGGAACGCGATCATCTGCGGGTAGGCGATCACATCGTCCGTGTGCTGACGATGAAAGAGGCCATCACCGAAACGCGGCCCCTGGTACTGGACGCGCTGCTGAAGATTCCCGCTAACTTCTATGTCGTCACGGAGTGGACGCCGCTCCCCGCGGACAAGGCCCGCAAAGAAGTGAACAAACGTCGTCGCCATTTCAATATGTCGAAGACAGGGTTTGTGTCCCAGATGGGCAACGACGCCACGAAGACGAACCCCCGCGATGTACTGGTGGACGAGTCGAAGCAGGCCGACATCGAAAATCTTGGAGATTGCCTTCGCGCCCTGGGTGACGGTCAATCGCTCGGCGACTTCTCGCTCACGATTGT
>CAVZZY010000019.1:0-295000 GCA_963779995.1 uncultured Acidobacteriaceae bacterium
CCGATATCGTATGCACACACCTGTCTTCATCGCGGTCCCTGGCGCCACCAACACAGTTGTGCCCGGATTGGTTTCGATGTTAAGCCGCACGGGCATGGAGCTCTATGCCGGGGTCAACCTGCAGCCTGGCGAGCTGATGGAAGTCGAGTTCCGACCTCCGGGCAGGACGATCCGTGTTGCTGGTATCGTATGCAGTCGCTCGGGTTTTTGTTTTGGACTGGAATTCTGCGCTCTGCGGATCGAAGTGAAAAAGGCGCCCGCTCGTTGCTGACCTAAAATCGCCTTTTTACCATCTCTGACAATGTCGGTTTCAAACGGCGGAACGCTACCCTTGCGGTGCAACTCCAAAGCAGATGTGGCGCCGGCGGAGATCGTCTATTCTTGCTAGAACGGCGCAGCTATGAAGATCATTCCGGCGAGCGACTCGTCGTTGTTGGTTGTCTTCGGGAATGCGATCTCGCCCGCACTCCACGAGCGGGTTATAGGGCTGTTTCATTCATTCCAGGCATGGCATGATCCGCGGATCCGCAACCTCACCCGGGGTACGCGTCACTGCTCATTGATTTCGATCCACTGCGGTTGACGCACGATGAACTGATCTCGGTCGTTCAACAACTCGCGTTGGCTCGTGACTCCGCGGCCGAAAGGCGCGCTAACGTAATCACCATTCCGGTCTGTTACGACATCGAGTTCGGTCCCGATCTACTGGATGTCTCGCAGCATACTGGGCTTTCACTGGAAGAGGTTGTCCGACTACATTCTCCCCGACGTATCTCGTATATTTCCTCGGATTCTCGCCGGGTTTCGTTTACCTCGGCGGGTTGCCGGAGGCTTTGCATATGCCCCGGCTCGCGACTCCCAGGCCATCCGTTGCCGGCGGAAGTGTCGGAATTGCCGGCAGTCAGACAGGAATCTATCCAGTGGACTCTCCCGGAGGATGGAAGCTGATCGGACGAACGCCTCTGCGCATGTTTGATCCCGAAGCAACACCGCCAACGCGTCTGCAACCGGGTGACAGGATGAAATTTTCTCCGATTGACCGCGCGACCTTCGAAGACATGCCGCGACGTGCTGAGGCCCGGCTTGTATGACGATTCGGGTTCGAAAGCCGGGGTTCTTCACGACCGTCCAGGACCTTGGACGTTACGGCTATGCTCACCTCGGCATCTCTCCCGCCGGGGCCGCCGATCCGTTGTCGTTCCGCATTGCCAATCTTCTGGTGGGCAACGATGAGGATGAGAACGTCCCCGCGCTCGAGATGACGCTGCTCGGCGCAACCCTGGAATTCGAGGAGAGCGCCATCGTCGCGCTTACAGGCGCCAGTTGCGAATGCAAAGCCGGTTCCGATCAGGTGCCATTCAACGCAGCGTTCGATCTTCCCGCGGGAGCAACCCTAAAATGCGGGAGCATGACGACCGGCGCGCGCTGTTACCTCTCTGTCCAAGGCGGATTCGACACCCCGCTGGTCATGGGCAGCGCGTCAACGTTTGTCCCCGGCCACTTTGGAGGGTTCAAGGGGCGCAGATTGCAGAGCGGCGACGGGTTACGTGTGCGGCAGCACGACTCGTTCCGCGTCCGCTCGCTGCGTTCGGGTGCCCTTGACTCATGGCGCGCTCCGCGACCGTTGCGTGTGACCAAGGGCGCGCAGCAGGACTGGTTCGGGCCGGAGGCGTTCGAGAAATTGTTCTCCAGCGCGTACATCGTCAGCGAGCAGTCGGACCGCACCGGCCTGCGGTTGAAGGGAGAGGCCGTGCACCCGCGCGAACCATCCGAGCTGCTTACGGACGGCATCCCGCTCGGGGCGATTCAGGTGCCGGCGGATGGCCAGCCGATCATTCTGTTTGTCGATCAGCAGACCACCGGTGGATATCCCAAGATCGCGAATGTGATTGCGGCCGATATCCATCGTGTGGGCCAGTTGCGGCCTCGCGACAAGGTGGGACTCGTCGAAGTTTCCATTGCAGAAGCAGTGCAAGCGATAGGCGAGCAGGAGCGCTGGCTGAGAGGAATCTTTGTTTCGTGATCGGTTTCGTGATCGGACGATCAGGGTGGTTAAGGTTGAGTGCTCTGGCGTCAAAGAGGCAATACAAGATGACGGATATTTCTGTCGATATCAACGCCGACTTGGGCGAGTCCGAAGAGTCATTGGCCAACGGAACTGACTTCGAGCTGATGCGCTACATTACCTCCGCCAACGTCGCGTGCGGCGGACACGCCGGTAACGAACAATCCATGCGGCAGACACTGACGGGCGCTCGCAAGTTGAAGGTCGCAGTCGGGGCGCACCCGGGCTATCCTGACCCCGCGAATTTTGGACGCGTCGAATCGCCACATTCTCCGCGGGAAATCGAGGGTTTCGTGGGCCAGCAGATCGCGGCGCTGGTGAAGATTGCGGGGTCCCTGGACATGCGGATAGCGCACGTGAAGGCGCACGGCGCGCTCTATCACGCGGCCAACACGAACCGCGAAATTGCGCTTGCAATCGGCCGCGCCGTGAAGGCGATCGATCCACAGTTCGTGATGGTCGGCAAGTCCGGCTCGTCTGTTCTTGAAGTCTGGCATGCCATGGGATTGCGATTCGCTGCCGAAGCGTTCGCTGATCGCGTTTATGAGCCGGACGGCACTCTGCGTAAGCGTACTCTTTCCGGGGCGCTACTTGACGATCCTGCGCGCGCCGCGCAGCAAGCCCTTGAAATCGCGGTTCGGCACCGGGTTATCGCCAGCGACGGCTCCGCACTCACGGTTGAAGCGAACACCATCTGCATTCACTCCGACACGCCGGGCAGCGTAGCCATTGCACGCGCGGTCAATCATCAGCTCAAAGCAGCAGGCGCACGCGTGCAAGGCTTTTCGTGATGGGCCGCGCCGGGAGATCAACCGCCTACAGTTTGGGAGACGAACGCGGGCAGTGTCCCGCTGGTCGTGCGATGCGCAGCCGGTAGTCGATTTCCCGTCCCCTTCCGCGACCCTAAAGTTCCAGGTTTGTCCCAGAACCTGCGATACACATGCTTGGGGACGATACTCGGTACCAGGCAGCGAAGAATGATCGCTAAACTACCGCAGCTTCGCATACTCCGCTTTGGCGTCCTTCAGGATAGGGATGTCGGGGTCGGCGTCTTTCCAGAGGGTGAGGAAATCTTTGTAGGCGGCGAGTGCCCGGACGCGGGCGGCATCGGCATCCGCTCCCTGCGAGGTTCTTGATTGCAAGGCATTCGCGCGAGCTACGCCCAGACGCGCCAACGCTCCCGTCCAGCAGTTCCAGACGATGCCGCTGTGGTCGAGAATCTTCTGAAACTCGGCGGCGGCGGCACTACCCTGTCCGGCTGCCAAGTATGCCTCTCCGCGAACATACACATGATCGAGGCAGGAAATATTGGTGACGAACGTAATTTGCCCCAACTCGATGGAGGAAGCAGCTTGCAGCGCGTTCAGGGCGGCAGTTGGATTCTTTCTGTCACCATTCAGCGCTAATTGCGCCTGAATCGCAGGCAGCCAAAGCGATTGCATCTGCGTGTCCAGCGGGAAGCGTTTTCCCAAGTCTTGAGCCAACGATTCGGCTCGTGCCGCATCGCCCGCCATGGCAAACGCCAGCCCGGCCTCGACCTCGACGCCCTGACTCGCGGGAGCAAGCTTCAAAGCTTCTGCCGCTGACTGCCGCGCTTCGACAGCGTTGCCGTAAGCCGCTTGTTCGAGGGCAGCATTCGCCTGCCAGATTGCCCCGGTTTCCTTGCTGTCAGCCTGGATGGCGGACTCCACAGCCCGCTTGGTCAGTCCCCGCGCCTTGCCGAGATGACCGCCATAGGCCTCGGTGTCGGATGCGAGAGCCAGCCCATAGTTCTCTTCGGGCTTGCCCGCAAACCACTGTTGCTGTTCCGCCATCGCCGCGGAGTCCGAGCCGAGAAAGGCCAGAGAGTAAAGAGCATTATGGAGTATGTAATCATCCAGTTTTCGTGCCTGCGCCTCGCGACTGATCTGCCGTACCTCGTCGAAGCGCTGCAAGGAGAGCAGGCCGTTCGCAAGGTCTTCGTAGGGGGCAACATTATCTGGGGCGAGGCGGTGGCTTTCGCGGTACGACTCCGTAGCCTTCTCGTACTTTCCCTGCCCAGAGTACACGTTGCCCAAATCGAGATGTGCTCTATAGTCTCGCGGATAGTTCTGAATCATCTCCTCATAGGTCTGTGCCGCCTTATCCAGTTCCCCAGTTACACTCGAATAGTAGGCGGCGGTGATCGTCAGCCTTTCCCGTTCGCTGGCATGCTCTCGCAACTGGAAGGCTTTGGTGTAGTAATCGGTTGCCCGCCCTACCTCCGCCAGACCAGCGTAGTCGTCGCCCACTGCCCTGTAGCCCATGGCAAAATTCGGATCCAGTTGAATGGCGCGTTGATCGTGAGGCAGAGCCGCAGCTCCGCCTTTCTCGCGGTAGGCGCTCTCGCCAAGGCTGTACGCCTTCAGAGCTTCGAGCGAAGACGTGGTGGCCTGTGCGAGCGACACATCAAACTTATGCACCGTAGCCAACGATTCACCCAACTCCGTGCGCAGCTTGGACGCCGCCTCGCCCAGCGCGTCCAGCACCTTCTCCTTGGACGCCGCGGTCACCTGTTCCTCGGCCAGCGTGTCTCCGCTCTGGCAATTCACCGCCTTCAACCCCAGCACGTATTCGCTGCCCAGACTGCTAATCGAGCCGGCAAGGTAAGCCTTGCTGCCCGCCCGCTGGCAAAGCTCACGCGCCACCTCGTGCGTGAGCTTGGTGCTGGCTGGAAGAGTCATCATTTGCAAAGTCGCCGCGACCTGATTGTCCGAGAGCACATTCAAGAAAGGCGATTGCCGCAGGGAAACATTGAGTGCCGTCTTGAGCGCATCGTCGAACACCTGGTCGCCCGTGCTGTTGGCAAAATCGGCGAGAACGATGGTGTCCTTCTCGGTCAGGCGGTGCGCGCTTTGGAGCGAGCGGAAGTAGAACGTTCCTGCGATTGCAACCGCGACAACGACCACGGCTGCGGGAATTAGAAACTTCCAGAGTTTCCTGCCCGCGGCGGGAAGTTCGGCGACCTTCACAACGCTCGATGACGGAGGATGAGCAAGCTCAGAGGAGGAGGCGGATGCTGGCGACGGCGGTTGGGCGACCGTGGGTTGAGTAAATCCCGGCCCGCTTTCCGGTGCGACCGCTACGGTGCCGGAACTGGCAGCGAGGGCCCGCATGGTTTCTGTATCTCGCTTCAGCCGTTGCAAATCGGAACGCATCTCCGCGGCGCTCTGATAGCGAAGATTGCGGTCTTTCTCCAGAGCCTTGTTGATCGTGTCTTCCAGCTTCGGCGGCACATCCCGATTCAGTCGCACCACCGCCACCGGGGCACGGTTCATGATGGCTTCGCAAATGACCGCCGAGCTTTCTCCGTGAAACGGCAAATCACCCGTCGCCATCTCGTACAGTACTGCCCCGAACGAGAACAGGTCGGTACGCGCATCCAGTTCTTTTGCACGGACCTGCTCCGGCGACATATAAGCCACCGTTCCCATCATTGTTCCGGGACTGGTCAGATGCTCCGCGTCCACCGAACCCGTCTGCGTGTTAAGAGACGCACCTTGGCTGCCTGCCAGACTGACTTTCGCCAGCCCGAAGTCCAGAATCTTGGCGTGTCCGCGCTTGGTGATAAAGATATTGGCGGGCTTGATGTCGCGGTGGACGATGCCTTCTGCGTGTGCTGCGTCGAGCGCGTCCGCAATCTCGATGGCCAGCGACAGAATCAACTCGGTTTCCATCGGTCGGCCAGCGATGCGGTGCTTCAGCGTCATGCCATCCAGAAACTCCATGGCGATGAACGCTGCGCCGTGCTGGTCGTCAATTTCGTAGATCGTGCAAATATTGGGATGATTCAATGCGGACGCAGCCTTGGCTTCGCGCTGAAAGCGGCTGAGTGCCTGCGGGTCTTTGGCTACGTCGTCGGGCAGGAACTTGAGAGCCACAAAGCGACTGAGTTTGACATCCTCAGCCTTGTAGACGACACCCATGCCTCCGCCGCCGAGCTTCTCGACGATGCGGTAGTGCGAGATGATTTGGCCGAGCATCAGGGGCAAATCTTACGTGGGCGAAACGGGCAAGTCAATGAAAGCCGTGGAGTTGGCGGGATTACACTGACAGACTATTCACCATACGGCTGCGCACCCATAGGCTTCTATCTATTTCTATAACGGCATCTTTCTCGGGGTGGGGCCGTGGGCAAGTTGGGGCTATAGCCACGGCTGGGGTGATCATCGCTTCAGCGGTGATGGAGGCGGAAGGTACATCGCTGGTCGTGGAAACGGCGGTGGACGTGCTTATGCATCCAATCGAGGAGGTGGGCCCTCGGCAGGCATCGCGAGCCGTAGCAGCATTGCGGAATCGTGCTACGCTGCTCCGTCCACCCCTCGCTGGAGCAGCGGTGTCGGGGGACGCTCCTAGTAAGGGGTCCTGCACTTGCGCTCAGTCGTTCCGCCCGACCTTCGACTGATTTCGTCCGCCACGCAAAACGTGCAGCCCTTCGCACCCTCATAGACTGCTAGACTGACAAACAAACAAGGAGGCACTCTTCGGTGCACCGACGCAGCGAGAAAAAAGATGACACGGGACTTGGGACGCGGGGAGTGTGGGCTGGCGAGAGTGGCAAGTATTGGGAGCGTGCCACGCAAATCCCAGTGGCCCTGAGCGTCTCCTTCGGCTACGACGATGTGAACGAGTGGCTCGCTGTGGCACAAGGAAAGACGCATGGCCATATCTATAGCCGGAACACAAATCCAACGGTAGCCGCTTTCGAAGAAAAGGTAAGAAATCTGGAGACGGCCGAAGCCGCCACTAGTTTTTCGAGCGGCATGGGCGCGATCAGCAATACTCTGTTTGCACTCCTGTCTCCGGGCGATCACGTCGTTTCCATTAAGGACACCTACGGGGGGACAAACAAGCTGTTTGTTGAATTCCTGCCTCGATTCGGCATCAAGGTGTCGCTCTGTGATACGAGCGATCACAAAGCAATCGAAGCCGCCATTGATCGAGGGTGCAAGGCGTTGTATTTGGAAAGTCCGACGAATCCGACTGTGAAAATTGTCGATCTCGGTCGCTTGTCGAACGCAGCCCACCGTCGCGGTGCCGTGGTGATTGTGGATAACACACTGGCCACGCCGATCAATCAACAACCTGTGAAACTAGGTGCCGATCTCGTCATTCACAGCGCCACCAAGTTTCTCGGTGGGCACGCGGATGCGCTCGGCGGTGTGGTGTGCGGCAGCGCCGATCTCGTAGGACGCATTTATCACTTTCGGGAGATCACGGGTGCGTGCCTCGATCCCATGTCCGCATACTTGCTGCTTCGCGGAATGAAAACTCTCCATCTCCGGGTTGAACGACAAAACGAGAGTGCACTTAAGATTGCGCGATTCTTGGAATCACACCCTCACGTAATTAGGGTTTTTTATCCGGGGTTAGAATCCCATGAACATCATGAAATTGCTCGCAGGCAGATGCGTGGTTTTGGAGGCGTGCTCAGCTTTGTCATCAAAGGCGGTTTCGATGCAGTGAAATCTTTTCTTCCACGTCTGCGTTACGCACATTTGGCTGCGAACCTCGGTGCCGTCGAGACTGTCGTGGGTCCACCTTCCACTACAAGCCATGTTGAGTCCACGAAGGAAGAACGCGCAGCGAGCGGCATCCCCGAGGCCCTCATCCGTTACTCGGTCGGAATTGAAGATACAGAAGACCTAATGGCCGATCTGCGTCATGCGTTAGACAAGGTTCGCCCCGCAAAACGACGGGCAAGATCGTAAGATTAACACCATGCAGAGCGTGACAACGAATGATTGCGGTGGTTTTGCACTGGATTCATAAAGCACCAGCATTCTTCCTATTCGCAACAAACGAAGCGCAACATGGTTTTCCGTTGCGCCTGGCCTGTCACACTAAGCCGCCCCCAACCTTCCGGTGGTTGGAACAGGCGCATTGTTGATGATTTCCTCGGATGGAGCATTCCGCCTGCGAGAGTGCTTCAGAATTCTGTCGATTGCCAAAAGAAGCGGAAGGGGACCGTCACCCTTGTGCAGCAACACATCGGCGAACCACCTGAGGGACTCGGGTGTCTCGTCAGGATACCCGCTCAAGATCACAACGGGCAGGGTTGGCTGTTCTTTCGTGAGCACTTGAGCGACCTCATGCCCATCCATGCCGGACATGTTCAAGTCGAGCACAACTGCGTCAATGCGGTGCGTGCGGGTGAGGGCGATTCCAGTTGGACCATCGGAAGCGGTCAGAACCTTGTACCCTTTGGCCTCGATGAGTGTCGCATAAAGTTCTAAGATTCTAGGATCGTCATCAATGCAGAGAATGGTCGCCATAGGAAGGTCCCGTATCTTGGAACTTGGCAGGTTGGGTGTGAATCATATCTCCAGCCTTCACAAACGGTCGGTACGCTGGCGAACATATGCCACTGGCAAGTCATCTGTTTCTGTCCTCCGGACTGCGCCTTCGCTGGGTTAACGGCGGAATTAATACAGTGAATACCCGATTGATCCACCACTATTGCCCTGCGTTATAACCTCTTCGTTACATGAAGGAATTGGGAGGGATTTGAGGTGCAACGTTGCCGATCAGTACCACTTTATTGAATCAAAGGATTGAATCCAAGCCGTGGAGCCGCCCCAATGCGCTCTAGGACAATAAAAACATTCACCTTGAGTGAGAGTCTCATCCGAAATCGGCATTTTTTTTCTGGCACCTCGGGAGCGCCTTATGCAAAAACCACAGCAAGAAATCCGCTGTTCAATCTGCGACAAGCGAGTGACCTTGCAGGAGGGTAGGTGCTTGGATGAAAACGGCAAAGCCGTCCACACAAACTGCTACGGAAAACGAATCTTGCAAGGCGATGGTCAGCTTTCTGATCACGCTGCTTGAATGATCGAGGTCGGGAATGTTCTATTCCATTTGGTTGCTTGCCGCAGCACTGGCGGGTTGGGCTGGTGGCGAGATCGCGGGCGACGACGGATTCGGGACAGGGGCGGACATCCTCCTCGGAATCACGGGCGCTTTCGTGGTTCGCTGGTCCCTTGAGAACATCGGTATTTCCCTGCACGACGTATACCTGCTTTTGTTCTCGATCTGGGGAGCAGCCGCATTCCCTGCCGCTGTGAGGTTTGGGGTTAGACGACACAATCGGTCAAAGACTCGATCCCGACTCCAAGGCGATTAGCCAATGCTGGATAGAACAATCGCCGCGACGGCTGACCCAAGAAGTCCGCGATTTGCTGCCGTCCAATGAGTCGGGTTGTTTGGCCTTCGCCATGCGACCCGGAACCGCCATCCCTCTACTTGGCGGCAGTCACCGACTTCACTGAAATGGTATCTCCGTTGGCTGTGCCCGTAACTTTGGCCTGCTCCCAAGCCAGCTTGTCGAGTTTGTCCAGCGCGGCTTGATCCGAGGTGTCAAGGGTATAAACCTTGTCGCCGACTACCAAAGCGTACTTGGCGCCTTTCCGCACGCAGACTCGAACGCAGGCTGCGGGGGCGATCCCCTCAGTGTGCTTGGCTCCGCACATGGCATCGCTAACCCTTCCGGTAAAGGTCTGGGTGTTGCCCGCAGCCCTGCCCGGCACGACCGCCAATCCGGCGCTCAGCACCACCGTCGCTATCCAAACTTGCACCATCCGCAAACGAGACATAAATCCTCCTCTGTTTTATTCTCCGCACTGGTATTGGATGCCCCTTTATAGAAATCCGGATTTTTCTTTTTCGACCCGGACAATGATCCTTGGTGTCCAGAGACCGCAGGTTAGCCTTCGCTCGTATAATTGTGCGATATGAACAGAATGCTGCGTGTTCTGTGCTCCATCATCGTCGCAATCCCTCTGCTTTCTGAAGCGCAATCACCCAACGAAAAGGTTCCCGTCATACAAGGCGGTGCTGGTCCCTGTTCCCTCGAACTTACAGTTATGGGCGCAGACGGCAAACCCGCTTACGCAGCCACGGTCAAGGTTCATATCGCTTATGGTTTTGGTGGAATGCGGAGGCTCGATCTCGAAGCCGGAACCAACTCGGATGGAAAGGTGAAGTTCGCCGGACTTCCCGCCCGTGTGCAGCGACCTCCATTGGAATTTCACGCCTCGAAGCGTGAGTTTGAGGGTGTCGCGGCGTTCGATCCGTCAACCGAGTGCCAAGCCAAACATGACATCACACTGGAGAAGTCGAAAGCGCAAGACGGCCACTAAACTCACGTTTTTGAGTGTGGTGGATTCTGGCAGTTTGCACGTTTTCCGGGTCCGGGCAGCTACGCTGAGTGTCTGCAATCCCGACCGCGATCAAGATGGCAAGACCCCGAGGGCGGGTTGTGGATCATCGAAGTGTTCGCTGAGAGTGCAAAGGAATTGGGATAGGAAGCGAGACCATCGTGATCGACGAAATCCTCTTCATCATGGAAAACACCATGGTTCGTCGTCTCGTTCTTGCGCCCGGCGAGACCGTGCCTTGGCATCGCGCCCATTTCATCGGGTAGCAGTTGTGCTGGGCGGGGATGTGCTCCTAATCGAGTACCGGGATGGAGGAGAGAGCCTTCGGGGCGAGATTTCGTCGGGGCAGGTTGACTGGGAAGAGCCAACCGACCGTGTTCACCGGGCCGTGAATGTTGGCGGGCAGTCCTATGAGCCGATTACGGTCTTCCTGCTCGACCGCCCCGATGCCGCCCGATGTTGGAGCGCGATCTGCCGGTCGAGCTAGGAGAAATTGTCGCTCGCGATGGATTTGTGTTTGCTGACCTGGAATGTTCACGATTTTTAGTAACAGGAACCGCTCAAAAATATTAAAAAGCTCACGGAACCCGCATTTTTGGCTGCGATTTGAGAACTGGCGGAGAGAGTGGGATTCGAACCCACGTTACCCTTTCGAGTAAACACGCTTTCCAAGCGTGCGCCTTCAGCCACTCGGCCATCTCTCCGGCGCTGTACGCAGCGATTGGGTTGATTCTAACAGTGCTACGCACTGCCGGCGAACTCTAGATCCCTCCCCTTTGGTTTCGCTCAGGGCCGGGAGGACAGCCGAGAGGTCGGGCTGTTGTTATCAGCTTTCTTCGGGCTTGTGCAACTGCTGGGCCAGGTAGTTCTCGTAGGTCATCTCTTTAATCGCGTGCAGTTGCCCTTCCAGCCAGTCGATGTGATGTTCTTCATCGAGCAGGATCTTCTCCATCAGTTCGCGCGAACCGTTGTCGCCGGCGGCTACGCTGGCCTTGATGCCTTCGTTCAGGCGTTTCACGGCCGTGTATTCGAGCTGCAGGTCGTTCTCCAGTTGTTGCTTCAGGGTTTGCCCGACATTAATCTTGAAATAGTCGGTGATGTTGGGAGCGCCATCGAGCAGCAGAATACGCTCCATCAGTATTTCGGCATGCTGCATTTCTTCGATCGATTCCTTGCGGGTTTGCTTGGCCATCCGTTCATAGCCCCAGTTCTCGCACATCTCGGCGTGCAGGAAATACTGGTTGATGGCAGTGAGCTCGGCTTTCAGCACATCGTTCAGAATGGCAATGATTTTTGCGTCGCCTTTCATAATTGGCCTCTCTTGGGGGACAGTTCTCAGTTCCTAGTTCTCAGTTCTCGGTGAAAAAACTCAACGGTTCTGACTGAGAACCGGGAACTGAGAACTGGATTTACAGTGTGCGACAGAGAATTGTACTAGAAGAAGAGAATCAGGAGCGGGATCCCGAAGCAGCGGCCGAGGTATTGGGCGTTTCTGGCGACGCTGGAGCGTGGCCGTTGGGTGGCTGGGCGGGCTTGACCTGAGCCGTGCCCTCAACCACGCGGTGATTCAGGCAGTAGAGCGCGAGTTCCAGACGGTCGGCTACTCCGAGCTTGTCATAGACTTTACGGAGATAATTCTTGACCACCTGCTCGGTGGTGCCCACCCGGAGGGCAATCTCTTTGTTCTTCATCCCCTGCGTGACGCAGGAGACGATGAGCGACTCTTTGGGGGTGAGCGAAACTTTGGGCCGTGACCCTGCCGGACGCAAACCTTGTGTGCGATAGGCCTGCATGACCCATGCGACCGCGCGGTTTTCAAGCCAAGGCTCACCCTGGGCGACTTTGCGCAGGCATTCCACCAGCATTTCGGGCTCAACTTCCCGCCAAACGATGCCATGGGCGCCGCGTCGGAACAAATTAAGCGTCATCTCCTGGTCGGGTTCTTGCAGCACGACGACCAAACGGCAACTCGTGCTTTGCCGGAGAAGATCGGAAACCGTGTCCGCGGGATTCGGAGCCAGCGCTGCCTCGAAGATCACAATATCGGCGGAAAACTTCTGAATGGCGGCAACGGTCTGATCGAGGCTCTCGGCCTGGCCGACAACCCTTATGTCGTCCTCGAGGGCAAAGATCTTGCGCAGCCCGGCGCGGAAAATGGCTTGGGTATCCGCCACGATCACGCGGATCGTGCCTTTGCCGTTCTCAGGCTGAACCACTTCACCTGGCTCGACATTGACCGAAGCGCCGACCGAAGCGCCGACCGAAGCGCTGACCGAAGTGTTGACCGAAGTGCTGCCCATCCGTCCTCTTTTCCTGCCCTACCCGTCGCGCCCTACCTGCGCGGCCAAACTTGCCCGGTCGAACTGCGCCAACTACCGGCGCTCAAAACGGTACTCGTCAATCACCACACCAACGCCACGCCGGCCGCCATCCGCAAAACTGCGCACCACTCGACCGCGACAATCGACCTGCACGTCGGCTTCTGCGCCCACTACGTCGGCGGGAAGAGAAATCGTAAAATCGACAGCCGAACCAACCGGCACCTCGGCATCCATGCGGAACAGGACGCCGTTGGCGGAAATGTTCTCGGTCTCGATCGCCTTTTCCGTGATTCCCGGCGGGTTGACTGCCGACTTCAACGCCACCGGCAGTTTGATGGGAAAGCGCGGCGCGCTTTGCACGTCCGTATAAACCCTTCGATTCTTGCTGACATCAGCAACGGTTCCTTTGGCGGCTTCAGACACGTTTGCGACGACCTTTCTTCCAGTTCCTGCCGTGCACCGCTACGCTTGAGCAAGTGCACACTCAGGGGCGAGATTACACCCCTGCGTGGGCAATGCAAAGTTACGGAAGTCATGGAACAAAGGCGGCGAAGTGTCGGTGGTACAGGGACTTAGGGGCGTATCTCGCTGGCTGTGCCGACCCGGCGCTCAGCCGTCGGGTCGAACCACTTAGCTTTAGTCGTTAGGGTTGAGCGACGCCAGCGAAGACTTTCGCGGTCGGCCCAGGTGAGAAAGGGCTGAGGGCTCAGAACTTCGTCGCTTCCGTGAAGTTAAACTCTTTCACCTTCATCGCCGGCACCACCATGTCGAACGATTCCTCTCCGCTGGCGCGAACTGGGACGCTCATCGCTTCCACGTTTGACAGCATCGAAATCAGGCTTTGGTTAAAGCGGAAATTGCGCAGTCCGCACTGCACCTTGCCGTTCTCCACCAGGAAGGTCCCGTCGCGAGTCATACCGGTCACGATCTTCTCGTACGGATCCACTTCACGGATGTACCACAGGCGCGTGACGAGCACTCCGCGTTCGGTGGAGGCGATCATTTCCTCTACGCCCTTCGGCTTTTCTGGCTCCCCGAAAACGTTATTTGGCAGTTCGAAAACGATGTTCAGCGGCATCTCGCCCATTTCATTCGGCAAGGGAAATCCGTGGCCGGTGGGTACGATGGGGCCGACTTTTCCCGCATACTCCGATTTCTTCATCTTCTGCGCCGTGCTGCGCGCATACACCACGCGCTTCACCACGCCGTTTTCGACCAATTGCACGCGCTGGCGCCGCACTCCCTCGCCATCGAACGGCGAACCGGCCTGCAACGGATGCGCGGCGTCATCCCAGATGTTGATGTTCTCGCCAAAGAGTTGGGTGCCGATCCGGTCGTTCAAGAACGAGCGCTGGTCGAGAATCGCCACACCGCTGTAATCCCAGAACATGAAACCAACAATATCGAGGACGGCGGCCGGTTCAAGAATGACCGTGTACTTCCCCGGCGCAATCTCTCGCGGATGGGCGGACTCGACAGCCTTTTGTGCAGCCGTCTCCGCCAACCGCGCGGGATCGAGCTTACGCACGTCGGGCGAATTCAATTTCTGCCAGCCGGAAGAATCCTCGGCCAGCATGGTGATGGAAATTTCCGCCAGCGACTGGTGATGCCAATTCGCCAAACCGCGCGAGTTGAAGATTCCTTCGCGCGATTCCGCGGTCGAGTAGATGCCCGCCGTCGTCAGCTCGTGCTTGCCGGCAATGGACACGATGCTCTTGACCACCTCCGCGCGATTGGCGGGCGTAATAGCTGCAGTCTCGTCGAAAAAACGTGTGGCGCGGACACTCTTGTCCGCGAGCGGGTCCCCGGAATTCGCTTCTTCCGCCGTCGGCATCGGCAGCAAATCCGGGTCCGGCGCCTGTACTCTCGCGAGATTCTCGGAAGCGGAGACTGCCCGCTGCAAACTTTCGTCGTCAAACTGATTAGCGGTAGCGCGCGCCGTCCGGCCGGCAAAATTGGTGCGGATCGAAACGATGGAGTTCTCTTCCTCCACATTCTGATGGATGGTGTTGTTGGCGAACCGGGTCAGGGCGAAGCGGGAGCCGGTGAAGATAGCTTCGACCTCGTCGGCGGACGAGAAGCGGCGAATTCGGTCGAAGACGTCGGCGGCTTGTTCTTTGGTCAGCATTGATGAAAATTGGTAATTTGGTAATTTGGTAATTCGAAACCGGCGCTTGCCCCTTGATCTTGGGTTTCTAAATTGCCAAATTACCCGATTACAAAATTACAAACTTGCCGGTCAGCTTCCCCGGTACGCCGATCCGACGCGAATATTCCGGAACCGCGCCGGGCTGGCGCCATGTCCGGTGCCCATGACCTGCTGCGGCTGGCCTTTGCCGCAGTTGGGAGTTCCCCACAGTGTCCACTGGTCGCGCGAGCAGATCGCGTCCATCGAGTTCCAAAACTCCGTCGTGATTCCGGAATAAGAAGGATTTTTCAGCATCCGCACCCGCTTACCGTGCTTGATCTCCCACGCGATCTCGCATCCGAACTGAAAGTTGTAACGCTTGTCGTCAATCGACCAGGACTTGTTGGTCTCCATGTAGATGCCATCGCCGGTCGCGGCAATAAGCTGTTCCAAGCTCAGAGGCTTTTCTCCAGGCAGAATGCTGACATTGGTCATGCGAATAATAGGCAGCCGGTTCCAACCTTCGGCGCGGAGCGTTCCACCCGATCGCGTGGCACCGATGGTATGAGCGGTTTCGCGCGAACTCAAATAGCCGGTGAAGCGTCCGTTGGTGATAATGGGCGTCGACTGCGCGGCTACACCTTCGTCGTCGTAGGCGAACGTGCCCAGGCCCGGTCCGTGCTCCTGCCGCGCATCGGCCACGACGTTGACCAGTTCGCTGCCGTAACGCAGCTTTCCCAGTTTTTCCAGCGTTAGGAACGAAGTGCCGGCAAAATTCGCTTCCATGCCGAGCACACGATCCAGTTCAATCGGATGCCCGATGGATTCGTGAATCTGCAAGCCGAGTTGCGATCCGTCGAGAATAATTGTGGCCGTACCCTCCGGGCACTGCTCGGCCCGGTGCAACGCGACGGCTTCTTCCGCCACGCGGCGGGCATTCTCCAGCAATCTCATTTCTTCGATCAGTTCGTACCCGCGGTTCTGCCAGTGCCCGCCGAACGAGTTCGGATAGGATCGCTTCTGAATCTCGGATCCGGCAAACGCATACGCCGCATAGCCTGCGCCGGTCGAATATTTTGTCTGATGGATGCTGGAGCCCTCGGACGAAAGAAACCACGACTCTTCGCGCTGAAAGTTCATTCCGGTTTCGGCGAGCGTGACGCCCGGAACGGCGCGCATCTCCGCGTCAACTTTCAGCAACAGGTCGAGATTCTGCTCGACTGACGTGGTGAACGGATCGACCTTGTAAGGTGTCGTCCACTCTGCCACTGCCGCGGGTTCAGGAGCCAGTCGAACATCTTCACGCTTCACACGCGCCGAGGCTCTCGCAATTTCAACTGCCCGCGCGGCCGCCGCTTCCACCGCGCCGCGGCTCAAATCCGCGGACGCGGCAAACCCCCACGCGCCGTCCGCGATCACGCGCACGCCGATGCCGAGCGATTCCGACTCCGAGGCATGACCCACGCGTCCGTTCTTGGTGGTCAGCGAGCGGTTACGGATCGACACCACGCGCGCGTCGGCGTATGTAACTCCGCGCACGGATGCGGCGTCGAGAGCCAGTTGGGCAGCGGTCTTCATCGTGGAATCAACTTCATGCTGGAATCAACCGTATCACGATCAGTTGAGGATTTGAATTTGTTGCGGATGGCCGATCAGTGCAGCCCCGGGACAGCCACCGCCAGCGGCGCCCGTCTGCGCGAAACATCGAGAAAGAAGCGGCCGGCCCGCAAATGGTCTTCGTTCTTGTTCGGGCCGTCTTCGTTAGCGCCGCCGGAATCGCTCCACACCGCGCCGATTTCAACCTTATCGTTATCGTTGCCATTGCCCGAGCCCGCCATCTTGGTGGGCTGGCGGCGCTGTTTCTCCACGTAGGCCTTGATCACTTGCGCGGTGGTCCTGGCGGCGAGATAACCGTGCTCCCCTTCTTCGAGCAACGTGCACACGACAATTTCCGGATCTCTCCTCGGCTCTACGCCCACAAACCAACCATTGTCCTTGAATTTCTTACCGCCCGCGCCCAGCTTCGCCTTCAACGCGTTGCTGATGGTCTGCGCGCTGCCCGTTTTGCCCGCCAGGTCAATGCCCTGAAGATGCGCACTGGGCGCCGTTCCGATGGGCGCGACCACGTTCGCCATGGCATCCGTGATCAATTCCCAGTTTGCCGGATCCAAAGGCACCCGAACTTCATCGGGTGTCGTCGCCGCCGGTACCACATTCGCCGGCAAGTCGGTTGGATTGATGACGTGCGGGCGCCGCAGCAGCCCACCGCTGGCAATCGCGCCCAGGGCACGTGCCAACTGAATGGGCGTGGTCGCCACGGCGCCCTGGCCAATGCCCACGGAGATAGTTTCTCCCGCGTACCACTTCTGCTTGAAGTTGCGGATTTTCCATTCTTCCGAGGGCATCACGCCGGTGACTTCCTGCGGCAAGTCAATGCCGGTCTTTTGACCCAGTCCAAGTTCAGTGGCGTATTTGGCGATGCGATCAATTCCCAGCTTCTCGGCCAATGTGTAAAAGAAAACGTCGCACGACTGGTAAATGGCCTTGCTGATCTCGACCACGCCATGCGTGCGGTGCTCGGCAACCACCCAGCACTTGAAATAGCGGCCATAGAAATTGGCGCCGCCGTTGCAGTTCACATGCATGGTCTGGGCGATGCCCTCCTGCAAGCCGGCCGTCGCCATGATGATCTTGAATACTGACCCGGGCGCCAGTTGCGCCTGAATCGCCTTGTTGAGCAGCGGATGGTCGGGATCGTCGATCAGTTTGTTCCACTCGTCCCGCGAAATCTTCACTGCGAAATCATTGGGATCGAACGTCGGCCGGCTCACCATCGCCAGAATCTCGCCCGTCCGCGGATTCATCGCCACCACCGCGCCGTTCCTTCCCTCGAGCGCCTGCTCGGCCGCAATTTGCAGATCCAGATCCACCGTCAGCTTGAGCTGCTTGCCCGGCTCCGCGGGCGTTTCATCGAGCCGCCCGACTTCCCGTCCACGGCTATTCACGATCGCGCGCCGCGATCCATTTTTGCCCATCAGGATGCTGTTGTATTGCTTCTCCACTCCACTCACGCCGACCACGTCGCCGGGGGTGTAGAGTTCAAACTGCGGTTGGTTGAGCATGTCTTCGGTCACTTCGCCGACGTAGCCGATCAGGTGCGCCATGAAGCCGTTGCGCGGATACAAGCGCCGGTGCGCCATGATCGTTTCAAGTTCGGGAAGCTCGTTCTTGTGCGCCTCGATGAATGCCAGTTCGTCGGGCGTAATGTCTTCCTTCAGGAAAATCGGCTGGTACTGCGGCATCCACGCCGAACGCCGGATCCGCTGCCGTACTTCGTCGGGATGCAAGTGCAGCCCTTTGGCGATGGTGTCCGCGTCCGCGTTCAGATCGCGCGAAGAATCGCGCAGCAGGAGCGCGGAAAACGACGGGTAGTTATCGACAATGATCCGGCCTTCGCGGTCCAGGATTTTGCCACGCGGCGCCAGAATCGGCACATTGCGGACTCGGTTCTGCTCCGCCAGTTGCGCGTATTTGCCGCTTTGCATCACTTGCAACCGCCACAGCCCGTATGCCAGAAGCAGAAAAATGAACAATACGATGTACTGCACGGCGGTGAGCCGGAGGGCGGAAACTTTTTCTTCGCGGCCGAACATCAATTCCTCAGTTCCGGCATATCTCGGTTTTTGCCAGCAGGCACAAGCGACCCAGCCTGAATCGAGTCGGCGAGCGATGGGCCTGGAAAGCTACTGGAATAGTTAACCGTATTCTAAACCCTGGCCCATCCGGCCCGAAATATTGAAGCGGAAACGAAAGTTTGCTGCTCGAATACGGATAGCCCTAGTTGGAGGGACGGGCGTCTCGCCCGCCCAGCCGGCCGGGGGCGCCCGGCCTCCACCAGCAGGCGTTTGGAGCCAATCGGGGGGTCATGTCCAACCGTGAATTGAACTGGGCACTTCCTCCGGCAACAATACAAGCATAGGTTAGGTCTAAGCTCACTTCCAGCCAGGGAATTAAATGCGGATTCGCAGTTTCATCATCGCTTACGCGCTCGTGCTGGCCATTCTGCTGTTTGCCGACCGGCGCCCCGGTTCCACGCAGCAGGATCGCTATTCGCACGTGGTCGACCTGACCGACGGGCGAAGCGCGACTGGGCAACATGCCGCGGCTGCGGAGTCCAGAACCCGCATTATCGCTCCCGGTGCGCTTATTCCCGGGACTTGGGCTGCCGGGCAGATTCCGCCTGAGCGCCTCGTGGCTCCGCTGGTAGTTATGGATTTGAACGCCGCGCTCGATGCCAGCCCGCAGATCTCTCTCGACGATATTGCCGCGTGGGAATCGCATCACGGCATGATTCCGCAGGGAGCCGTAGTGGCCATCCGCCGCGCTGGCGCGCGCGCTGATCTTTCAACCGCTGATCTTTCGACCACTGATCTGCCAACCACTGATCTGTCAAGCACGCCGCTTCCTATCGCCCGCGACGCGGCGATGTTCCTCATCGAAGCTCGCTACACTATCGCCTTCGCTGTCGAGACACCCGTGAACTTGACTTCCGACCGCACGCTGGCGCGGCAGCTCGCCCTCCACGGAGACTATGTGGTGGAAGGAACCGCGCGCTTCACCTCGCTGCCTGCAACCGGCTCGCTCATCATCGTCGCCCCGGCAAAAAACAAAGAACCTGGCGAGCCCCTCGTCCGAATCCTCGCCATGGTGCGCTAGTCGTTGGTAGCTAGTCGTCGGTCGCCAGTTGTTGGTCGTTCACGGGGCGCTTTTCACGCACCCTTTTTCTGCACCACAGTTTGGTTGGGGATCATCTACCTCTGCGGAGGGAATTTTCATGTCTGACCCCCGCTATCCAATTGGAAAGTTTTCCTACACTGGCCCGCTTACGGCCGAACAGAAACAGCGATGCTTGACCGACATCGAGCAGACTCCCGCCCGGTTGCGTGCCGCCCTCCACGGACTTTTCGACCAGCAACTGGATACTCCTTACCGCGATGGCGGCTGGACGCTCCGCCAGTTGGCCCACCACGTCCCGGACAGCCACATGAACTCCTACATTCGGTGCAAGCTGGCGCTCACCGAAGACACGCCGACCATCAAGCCCTACATGGAAAATCTCTGGGCCGAGTTGCCCGAGGCCAAGCACGCCCCGATCGAAGTGTCGCTGGCCTTGCTCGATTCCCTGCACCAGCGCTGGATGCTGATGTTCCGCGAGTTAACCGGCGCGGAATGGAAACGCACCTTCCGGCATCCTGAGCTGGGCCCGATGTCGCTCGAAAAGAATCTCGCACTCTACTCCTGGCACGGACGCCACCACGTGGCGCATGTCACGAGCTTGCGCGAGAAAATGGGTTGGTAGGAACACTGGCCAGAAAATATGGTCAGAAAATAGTGGATAGTGAGCCGCGACCTTCCTACGGCAAACCGGCCTTCCACGCCAGGTAGCTCGCTGCCTCGCGCATCACCGCCCAGAACCGCTCCCACAGAGGGTGCGGGCGCGACTCTGGCCTTGGCGCCAGTTCTGCTTGCACGCCTTCGTGCTCAAGCAGGGCGCGAATGCGAAATACGTGATACGCATCGCTCACCGCAATGCAGGTGCGCATGCCATTCGCGCGCATGATGTTGGCCACCCGCGCTGCCGATTGCGCAGTATCGGAGCCTTGCGTCTCCGCGATTAAAGCCTGCTCCGGAACACCGCGCCGCAGCAGATAATCTCTGCCAACGCTGCCCTCGCTGAAATCCGGATCCTGCGCCGATCCGCCGGTCGTGATCACCACCGGCGCCATTCCTTTCTGAAACAGTTCATAACCGTGATCCAGCCGCGCCCGATACACCGGCGAAGGACGTCCCGCGTACTCGGCAGCTCCGAAAATGGCGATCACGTCCGCTTTCTTCGCGGGCGCTTCGGAGGCAGCGCGCACGATGCGCGATCCCGTAATGCCAAAAAATAGCAACAGCGCTCCCACCGCCGCCAGCAACAACAGCGGCCACGGACGCATCAATAAGGATCTTTTTGGGTCAGGTGGAGTGTTATCTTCGGCCATCTCAGTACTGCGATCCCACAACTGTCATCTTCAAGACAATGCTTCAACAATATCCTTGGCGGGAATCGCGCCTTCGCGCAGAATCAGCCAGGTGCCGTCTTCTTTGAAGTGCACGATGGTCGATGAAATTGTCCGCGGAGACTTCCCCCCGTCCACAATCAGCGCGATGCGCCCCCGCAGTTGCTCCTCCACCTGCTCTGCGGTTGTGCATTCCACAGCGCCGCTCAGGTTGGCGGATGTCGCCGTGATCGGAATTTTCGCCGCCCGCACCACCGCCAGCGGGATTTCCGCCGCCGGCACGCGCAGCGCCACGTTCCCCGTGTTTGCGGTGACTTTCAGCGGCAGATGCGACGCCGCCGGCACGATCATGGTCAACGGCCCCGGCCAGAAACGCCGCGCCAGAAGGTGAAAATCATCGGGCAAGGGGCGCGCGAATTCCTCCGCCTGGTCCACGTTCTCGATCAACAGCGAGAGCGGCTTGTGCCGTAAGCGCGACTTGATCTCATAGACGCGCTCCACCGCGCGCAGGTTGAACGGGTCCGCCGCCAGGCCATAGAACGTGTCGGTCGGCATGCCCAGCACCTGCCCGGCCTGAATTTGTTCGGCGGCATATTTAATCAGCGAAGCTTCGGGCGTTACGGCGTGAATTTTCAGGATTTCCGCGCGCACTCTGGTCCCTTCCTCATTGTCGGCATAAACAATGCCAGCCTACACATTGTCGGCGTAAACAATGAAATGTACCATACCACGAGCCTCGGCCGAAGCCCGACCGGACACTCGTATTATCCTGATCGTATCCTGATCCTGGAACCAACCTATGAAGCAAGACGCGAAGCCCGCACGAACTCGCCGTCAAGCGGACCGTTTGCGCCCAGTCGCCGGCCGCCACAACCAGCGACTAAAAGAACTGCGGCTCGCATTCCGCCGCGCCGAACTGACTGCTCAGGGTGAGTGTGCCATCGAAGGGGTCAAGCTGATTGAAGAAGCATTACGCACCGGCCAGCATCTTGAAAGCGTATTCTTCAGCGAATCGGCCCGCCCTCTCGCCGAAAAACTTCTGACCCAGATCGGCGCTCGCACCGAAGCGCTCGTCTTGCCGAACGCACTCTTCAACTCGATCGTGCCGAGCGACGCGCCCCAGGGTGTGGCGGCCCTGCTCAAGTTGCGGATTTTCTCTGCCGCGCAACTGCTCGACCGCTCCGGCGACGGCCCGATCGTCGTGGCCGCTGGCTTGCAGGACCCGGGCAATCTGGGCACGATCCTGCGCTCGGCCGAAGCCTTTGGCGCCGCCGGAATTTTTCTGACCGAAGGCACCGTCAGTCCTTACAACTCGAAGGTTCTACGCGGCTCAGCCGGTTCGGTCTTCCGCTTACCTTTCTTGCAGATCTCTTCTCTGGAACTGATTCCGCTTTTGCGCGCGCGCGGCGTTCGTCTGCTCGCAACTTCTTCGCACCAGGGAACTCCGTTGCCCCAGGTCTCATGGACTCTGCCGCTTGCGATCTTCATCGGCAACGAAGGCGCCGGGCTATCCCGTGAACTAACGCGCCAGATGGACGAAACTGTGGCGATTCCGCAAGCTTCGCAAGTCGAATCGCTCAACGCCGGAGTCGCCGCCAGCATCGTTTTGTACGAGGCCGCTAGAAGCAGTTCCCGGTTGCCAGTTCTCAGTTCCCAGTTGGCACGAGGCCAGGGTTGAGAACTGAGAACTGAGAGCCGATCCCATGAACCTGTTCGCTCCCATCCCGAACGACGATCCCGCCGCCCAGGGCGCGCGCCCGCTGGCCGACCGCATGCGCCCGCGCACGCTCGATGAATTTGTTGGACAGGAGCACCTGGTCGGGCCGGGCAAGCCGCTGCGCGTGCAGATCGAGCGCGATGACCCCACTTCGATGATCTTCTGGGGACCTCCCGGCACTGGCAAGACGACTCTGGCGAAGATCATTGCCCGCATCACCAAGGCCGACTTCATCGAGTTTTCCGCCGTGCTCGCCGGCATCAAGGAAATCAAGCAGGTCATGAGCGATGCCGACCGCGCCCGCCAGTACGGCACGCGCACCATCGTCTTCGTCGACGAAATTCACCGCTTCAACAAAGCGCAGCAGGATGCCTTCCTCCCGCACGTTGAGAAAGGCAGCATCCGCCTGATCGGCGCCACCACCGAAAATCCGTCCTTCGAAATCAACTCCGCGCTGCTCTCGCGCTGCCGCGTTTATGTGCTGACGCCGCTGACCGAAGATGAGATTGTTGTTCTTCTGCGCCGCGCACTCGACGATACCGAGCGCGGCCTCGGCCAGATGCATCTCGAAGCGTCAGAAGAAAGTCTGCGCAAAATCGCCGCCTACTCGAGTGGTGACGCCCGCAGCGCCTACAACGTCCTCGAAGTTGCCGCCTCGCTCGCGCAGCAGGCCGGAATCAATGCCCTTTCCGAAGCAATCATTCAGGAGGCCGTCCAGAAGCGGATTCTGCTCTACGACAAAGGCGGCGAGGAGCATTACAACATCATCTCCGCGCTGCACAAATCGGTTCGCAACAGCGATCCCGACGCTGCCCTCTACTGGCTGGCTCGCATGCTCGAAGCGGGAGAAGATCCGCTTTACATCGCCCGCCGCGTCGTCCGCATGGCGGTCGAGGACATCGGCCTAGCCGAACCGAACGCGCTCGCGTTGTGTATGGCTGCTCGTGACGCCGTCGATTTCATCGGCATGCCCGAAGGCAACCTCGCGTTGGCGCAGGCCGTCGTCTATCTTTCAATAGCGCCAAAATCGAACGCGCTCTACACCGCGTACGGCGCTGTTCAGCAGGATGTCGAGCAAACTGCCGCCGAGCCCGTCCCTCTGCACCTGCGCAACGCTCCCACCAGCCTGATGAAAGGCCTCGGCTATGGGAAGGGCTATCAATACGCCCACGACAGCAAAGACAAGGTAGCCGACATGCAATGTCTGCCCGACAGCCTGCGCAATCGCGTGTACTATCGCCCAACGAACGAGGGAGTCGAGAAGCGGATTCGTGAACGCCTGGAAGAGATCAAACGGCTTCGTTCAGGATTGGGATGACCTCGGGACGGCGAAAGTCTGGCGAATTGAGAGTTGAAGAGCGGAATC
The DNA here is from genome assembly GCA_963779995.1 of uncultured Acidobacteriaceae bacterium. GTDB lineage: Bacteria > Acidobacteriota > Terriglobia > Terriglobales > Acidobacteriaceae > Acidiflorens. The sequence continues at coordinate 23,837 of CAVZZY010000019.1, forward strand.
TCACTTGTTCGCCACGGGCTGCATCTCGATAGCTAGTTTATAATCATAAATTCTTGCTCCTTAGCGCGGAGTAATCTGACGGAGTCATCTAAATATGATTCGACAGCTTCAAAATGCGGGGCCAACCCTGAAGATCATTCTGGGCGCATTGCTCGTCATTATCTGTGCCTCGATGGCGATCACGCTCATTCCCGGTGGCATCGGGTCAAGTTTCGGCATTGGCGCGCCTCCGGCGGGCGTTCTGGCCACCATTGGCGACCAGCAAGTGACCGTGAACGAGGTGCAACGTGAAGCCAGAGCCATGATCCGGCAGCAGTTTCCTCGCGGCGGACCGCAGGCCAGCTCGTTGCTGCCATATTTTCGCCGGTCAGGCCGCCGAGCAACTCATCAATGAGAAGGCCTTGATTGCCGAGGCGCACCGCATGGGCCTGCGCGCCACTGATGACGAACTTCGCGATGAGCTCCAGCACGGGCAGCTTGGCATCATGCTCTTTCCCGACGGCAAGTTCGTTGGGCAGGAAGAGTATGAGAACTTCGCCCAGCGCTTCGACATGACAGTCCCGCAGTTGGAAGCGCGGATAAAGGAAGATATTCTTGTCCGCAAGTTGCGCGCCCTGGTTTCGAGCAGTGCCTTCGTGAGTGACGCGGAAGTTCGCGACGAATTCAACCAACGCGACACCAAGGTGAAGTTCGAGTATGCCGTGATCACCCAGGCCGACATCCTGAAGGGATTGCACCCCACCGACGAGGAGCTGAAGGCTTTTTACGAGCGCAACAAGGTGAAATACAACAACTCGGTCCCGGAGAAGCGGCAGATTAAGTACGTGGTCATCGATAGCGCGAAGATTGCGGCGGCAACCACTGTCACCGACCAGGACCTACAGGCTTACTACGATCAGCACCGCGACGAGTACCGCGTGCCCGAGCAGGTGAAGGTCAGCCACATTCTCATCAAAACTCCTCTCCCTGCGCCCGGCGCCAAGGAGGATGAGAAAGCCGTTGCCGATGCGCGCGCGAAAGCTGAAGACGTATTGAAACAGCTGAAGGCGGGCGGAGACTTTGCCAAACTCGCGGAAAAATACTCGGACGATCCCGGCAGCGCCAAGAGCGGCGGCGAACTCGGCTGGATCGGTCGCGGCCGCACCGTCCCTGAATTCGAGAAGGCCGCCTTTTCACTCGGCAAAGGTCAGACCAGCGATCTGGTGAAGAGCAGTTATGGCTTCCATATCATCCATGTCGAAGACAAGCAGCAGGCTCATCTGAAGACCCTCGCCGAGGTGAAGAGCGAAATCGAAGAGAAAGTGAAGCAGCAGAAGACGGCGCGCGCCACTGAAGCGGCAGCGAACGCTTTGCTCAGCCAGGCGCGTACTGCCGGATTCGACGCGGCTGCCGCCGCCAAGGGGCAGGCTGCAGTCACCACTGATTTCTTCAGCCGAACCGACAGCTTGCCCGGACTGGCCGCAAATCCGCAGTTTATGGATGCCGTCTTCAATGAAGCCGACAAAGCTCCGCCCGATGTTGTGCAAGTCCCGCAAGGCTACGTGGTTTTCCAATTGCTCGCCGTAAGGCCTCCGGCTACGCCCACGTTCGAAGAGATTCGTGCGCGGGTCGAAAGCGAGTTCAAGAACGAGCGTGCCGGCTTTCTGCTGCAACAGAAGACGCAGGAACTCTCCGACCGCGCCAAGGCTGAGCACGATTTGAAAAAAGCTGCCAACGATCTAGGGGCGACGGTGAAGACGAGCGATCTGGTTGCGCCCGATGGACAGGTGCCCGACATCGGCTCCATGGCTAACGCGAGTGCGATCTTTTCTCTGAAGCCGGGCGAGATTAGCGGGCCGATCAATGGCGGCAGCAATGGCGTGGTTGCTCAACTTCTGGAAAAACAGGCGCCGACGGATCAGGAATTTGCCGAGAAGAAGGACGCGATCCGCCAGTCGCTCCTCGAAGACAAGCAGAACGATTTGTTCGGCCTGTTCGTTGCGAACCTGCGCAAGGACATGGAAAAGTCCAAACGGCTTAAGGTCAATCAGGAAGAGATGAAAAACTTGACCCGCCAAAGTGGACAAGAGGGTTCGTAGCCGGATTCAGCCCCTGAAGAGGCGTCTGATTGCGATGAACCTGCGGCATCGCTGAAGCGATGCCCTGATAGGAATCCTGCAGCCTGCCAGGGAACGCCTAACGGCTAAGAGCCAAAAGCAAAAGGAAACGCTAAACGCTTTGAAACTGAGAGCTGACAACTGAGAGCTGAGAGCTGATCTTGAATGTCATTCCCGCGCGCCAGCGGAATTCTGCTTCATCCCACCTCGCTGCCTTCGCGCGGCGGGATCGGCGACTTTGGTCCGTCGGCATACGCGTTCGCGGATTTTCTCGCCTCCGCGCGGCAGGGCCTGTGGCAGGTTTTGCCTCTCGGTCCGCTCGGTGACGGGAAACTCGCCCTATTCCTCCACTTCGGCCTTTGCCGGAAATCCCTTGCTGATCAGCCTGGAACGGCTCGCCGATCGCGGTTGGATTGATCGCGCCCGGGTCGATGCTCTAGCCGTAGTCGAGCCCGTGGATTACCCGTCGGTTTTCCACCAGAAGCTGCCGCTGTTGTTTGAAGCGGCGCACAATTTCATGCGCTCGGCTGCGCCGAACGCGCGCTCGCGGTACGAAAGCTTCTGCCGGCAAAACCAGTGGTGGCTCGATGACTTCGTTTTCTTCGATGGCTTGCGCGCGCGGTTTAAACTGGAACGCTGGAATCGCTGGCCTCGCGGACTAGCTCATCGCGATCCAGTGGCGATCGAAAAGGCGCACGCGGAAATGCAGGACGATCTCGATGTCCGCCGTGCCGTGCAGTTCTTCTTCTTCGAACAGTGGCAGGCGCTTCGAGCTTACTGCGCGCAACGTTCGATTCGCGTCGTGGGCGATATCGCGATCTTTGTGAATTTCGACAGTGCTGATGTCTGGACTCATCCCGATCTGTTTCGCCTGAATTCCGAACTCGATCCCGAGGTCGTTGCCGGCGTGCCCCCGGATTTTTTCAGCAAAGACGGCCAGCGGTGGGGGAATCCTCTTTATCGCTGGGATGTGATGCAGGCGCGGGGATATTCGTGGTGGATCGACCGGATGCGCTGGGTCACGCACAATTTTGACTACATCCGCCTCGATCATTTCCGCGGATTTTCGCAGTTCTGGGAGATTCCGGCGAGCGAACCGACCGCCATTCATGGCCGCTGGGTCGATGGTCCGAAAGACGATTTATTTGTGAAGCTGCGCGAGGCTCTGGGCGGGCTGCCATTTTTCGCTGAGGATCTTGGATACATCACGCCAGACGTGCATGCTCTCCGCGAACGGCTCAAGATTCCCGGTATGGCCGTGCTGCAATTTGGTTTTGGCGACGTCGGCGCGCACGCGCATCTGCCGCATACTTTCACGACCGAAAAGGTCGTTTACACTGGCACGCACGACAACGATACATTGCTGGGTTGGTGGGAATCGGGCGCAACGGCATACGAACGCCAGCAAGTGGAAGCTTATCTCGGCCCATGCGAAGACGGCATCAACTGGGCGATGATTCGCGCCGCCTCCAATTCTGTCGCCAGCCTCTGCGTGGTGCCGATGCAGGATGCGCTGGGGTTGGGAAGCGATGCGCGCATGAATGTGCCGAGCCGTGAACGGGGGAACTGGCGCTGGCGTTTTGCCGCTGATGCGTTGCGCCCGGAGCTGGCAAAAAAACTTGCCATGCTCGCCGAAATCTCCGACCGGCTTCCGCAGCCCTTAGCGGCGGCCGCCAGCGAAGAATGGGCGGCCTGAGTAGTGTATTCTCGCTTGCGAAGCAACAACCGCCTGGTCTCAGGTTTTCCTGAGACCTTGGACCTGCGACCTTGTTTCTCTCTGGAGTACGACGCCGTGACCGAGCCCGCCATCGCCGCGACCGAGCCCATCATTCGCGCCCAGGCTGTCGAAAAGTTCTACGAGCAGCCGGATGGGAATCGCATTGAAGTTATTGCGCCCGTCGATCTTGACGTGGAGCCGGGCAAAATCATTACCCTGCTCGGTCCCTCTGGCTGCGGCAAGTCCACGCTGCTGCGGATTCTGACCGGACTCAGCAAGCCTTCGTCGGGTGCGGTCTTGTGGCATGGCCAACCCATCTCTTCGCAGAACGCGGGCGTAGCCATCGTCTTCCAGAGCTTTGCTTTGTTTCCCTGGCTGACCGTGCTCGACAACGTCGAAGCCCCACTCGAAGCTCGCGGAGTTCCGGCCATGGAGCGCCACAAGCGTGCCTTGCGCATTCTCGATACCGTCGGCCTCGATGGCTTCGAGAGCGCCTACCCGAAGGAGCTTTCGGGCGGCATGAAGCAGCGCGTCGGCTTCGCGCGCGCGTTGGTGGTGGAGCCCGAAGTCCTGTTCATGGATGAGCCTTTTTCCGCGCTCGACGTGCTCACGGCGGAAAACCTGCGCAACGAATTGCTCGAGCTCTGGCTTAGCAAGAAAATGCCGACCAGCGCCATTTTCATCGTCACCCACAATATCGAAGAAGCGGTGCTGCTGGCGGATCGTGTGATCGTGCTGGCAAGAAATCCGGCCTGGGTGCGCGCAGATTTTCCCATCGAACTCGCTCACCCGCGCGATCGCAAGTCGCCGCGCTTTGTCGAACTGGTGGACTACATCTACAAGATCATGACGCAGCCCCAACTTGCGGTGGCAGTGCCCGACGCCGCCGCAGCCGCGCAAAAGCCCGCTCGCCAGAAATACCAGATGATTCCGCACGCGCGCGTCGGCGGCATCGCCGGTCTGCTCGAACTGCTGCAGGACCGCGGCGGAAAAGAATATCTTCATCGTCTCGCCGAAGTCCTCATCATGGACGCCGAAGACCTGCTCCCGATCATCGAGGCTTCGGTTCTGCTCGGCTTTGCCACATTGAAAGAAGGCGATGTCCAAATCACCGCCGAGGGCGCTCGTTTCGCGGAAGCCGACATCCTCACCCGCAAGATTCTCTTCCGCCAGGCTGCTCTTAAGCACATCGTGATCCTCCAGCAGATCGACAGCATGCTGCACGCCAAGGCGGATCACTCCATTCCCGAGGAATTTTTCTACGACATCCTCGACGAGCACTTCACTCAGGATGAAGTGCAGCGCCAATTCGATACCGCCATGAACTGGGGCCGCTACGCTGAGATTTTTGACTTCGATCGGGAATCGCACCGGTTGATCCTCGCCGAGCCCGTCGGCGAGCCGCATCCGCCAACCACCACTCCGGTGCAGTTGTGAAACGTCCGCAACGAATCGCGTTCCGGCCACTGGTTCGCATCTGGTCGGTGTTGCCGCGTGTGAGCGTGGCGGGCCTGCCCGATCTCATCATGTTTTCCGGCGGGCTGGCACTTTTCTACGGCGTCATTCAAGTCGGACGCAACTGGCTCGGCCCCTTTCATCCTCAGATTGAGATCAGCCGCAGCCTCGGTGCGCTCCCGGTCTATGCCGGATACTCGCTGCTGCGCATCGCGCTGGCCTATGTTCTCAGCCTGCTCTTCGCCGTCACCTACGGATACGTTGCCGCTTACCGTCCGCGCGCCGAACGTTTCATGATTCCGCTGCTCGACGTTCTGCAATCCATTCCGGTGTTGAGCTTCCTTCCGGGCGTGATGCTGGCCATGGCTGCGCTTTTTCCGGGACGCCAACTGGGCGTCGAGATGGGCGCGGTCCTGCTTATTTTTACCGGACAGGTGTGGAACATGGCCTTCAGCTTTTATGCATCGCTGAAGAGCATTCCGCGCGAAATGCGTGAAGCGGCCACGATCTACCGCTTCAACTGGTGGCAGCGCTTCCTTCAGATCGAATTGCCCTTCGCTACCATCGGACTGGTATGGAATTCCATGATGTCAGTCGCCGGGGCGTGGTTCTTCCTGATGGCCTGCGAGCAATTTGGCGACTTCCGCCTGCCCGGCCTCGGCTCCTATCTCCAGGCGGCTGCCGACAGCGGCGACACAAACTCAATTTTGCTCGGCATTCTCACGATGGTCGCCGTGATTGTGATGATCGACCAGTTCGTATGGCGTCCCGTAATCGCGTGGGCTGAAAAATTCAAAATGGAGCAGGTTGAGAGCGCGAGCTCTCCCACTTCGTGGGTGCTCGATTTCCTCAAGCGTTCCCGTGGTGTCGCGGTCCTCCGCAAGCGGGCAATTCGTCCGCTCCGCGGACTGATGATTCACTACTTTGGCCGGCACGAGGTTCGCGCCGAATCTGTAGACGAGAACCAAGCGGTTTTGTGGCTCTGGCGAATTGTGGGCGTCGCGGCTCTCGGCACGATCGGCTACGCCGTGGTGCGTGTCGTCATGATCTTGACCGGCCTGCACGGCTCCGATTTCCGCGAGATTGGCATCGGCCTTTTTGCCACCTGGCTGCGCGTGAATGTCACGCTTGTGCTGGGCGCCCTCTGGACCATCCCGGCCGGGGTCGCCATCGGATTCAACCCCCGCCTGGCGCGTATCGCTCAACCGCTCGCGCAGATTGCCGCTTCGGTTCCGGCCACGGCGGTGTTTCCGGTGGTACTGCTGGTTCTGATTCGCCTGGGCGGAGGCCTGGGATTCGGCTCGATCGTTCTGCTGCTGCTCGGCACGCAGTGGTACATCCTGTTCAACGTGATCGCCGGCGCCATGGCCATTCCCACCGATTTGAAAGAGGCTGCCAGCGTTTTCGGCATCCGCGGCTGGGAGCGTTGGCGCAAACTGATCCTGCCCGGAATCTTTCCTTTTCTCGTTACCGGCATGATCACGGCCTCAGGCGGCGCGTGGAACGTCAGCATCGTCGCCGAATATGCCCATCTCAAAGGCCAGGTTTATTCGACCGTGGGCATCGGCGCCATGATTTCCGCGGCCACCGACGCCAAGAATTTCAATCTGCTGCTCGCCAGCACGATTGCCTTGGCCGCGGTGGTAGTTACCACCAACCGCCTGCTCTGGCGGCGGCTTTATCGCCTTGCCGAGACGCGCTTCAAACTTGAAGGCTGAGTGGCCCGCTCGAATTGACCAAAGAGCGCCTTTGCTAAATCCGCCCGCCTGTTGAACAATGAATAGTTGTCCTGGCCGCGGTGGCTGATTACGCTGGCGCGCCAGAGTCAACGCAAGGAGCCCTCATGCCTGCAACTGGAGAACTTATCCGCCTGATGAATTACATCGACGACATCGCCACCACCCTGCGCCGCATCAGCGCCAGCATCCCGGCGATGACCAAGGAGGAGTGCGCCCGCCTGGCCGAATACGTCCGCAAGTCCGAACCCAGCTATGAGAGCGTGCTTCAGCACCTCGAGCAGGCGGGCAAGTAGTGGCTGAAGTCCGCACGATTGCCGTGATCGGCGCCGGCATCATGGGCCGGGGCATCGCGCACGCTGCTACTCTCGGCGGCTATCGCACGATTCTCGAAGACCTTTTTCCGAACGCGCTGCGCAAGGCTGAGACGGAAATCCGCGCCAGTCTCGACCAAGCCGTTAGACTTGGCCAGATTAATGCCAGCGACGCCGAGGCAGCCTTTTCCCGGCTGGAGTGCGCCGGTTCGGTCGATGAAGCCGCGCGCGAGGCCGATCTGGTCATCGAAGCGGTTCCCGACGAAATGGAATCGAAACTCGAAATCTTCATCATGCTCGATAAGTTCTGCCGCCCCGCTACGATTCTGGCCGCGAATACGCCCTCGCTCAGCGTGACGGAGATCGCAAGCGCTACCTATCGCGCCAAGCAGTGTGTCGGCATGCGCTTTTTCAATCCCGTGCACACGATGAAAGTGCTCGAAATAGTGCGCGCGCTCGAAACCGATGACGACACGCTGGCGGCCGTCGTCGAAGTCGGCAAGCGCATGGGCAAGGACGTTGTAGTGATCAAAGAGGCGTCCGGCGTTAGTGCCAACCGCATCAACGTTTGAGGATCGGGAATCACAGGGCGACTCCTGCGAGGCCCAGGAAACCGGCGGTTTGTCCCACTTTCCTTGCTGTTAACTCCGAAGGTATTAACGCGTGTTTACTACTACCCCCCCGCCCCCCTTTATTCTGGAGTCATAGGGTTAGGAGGTATCGAGCCGCCAAAATATAGATCCTAAAGGACTTATTTTCAAAATATTCCGGAATAAGGACTTAGCTCGATTTTGCGCTCGACCCTTGCTCCGCTCAGATCTGGCAGTGAGCCGGCTCCCACTTTCGCTTCAACCAACGCTTGTCGAAGAGCGTTGAAAATCGTCCTTTTTGGCAGGTTCGAGGACCTGCCTCGGAAGACGGGCGCACTCTTACCCAGCCCGATCAGGTCTATATTGTCGCGCACTCTCGAAAAGGTCTGTGATGCGTGGCCCGGCCGTTTGTGATGAAAAAGGGCAGGCGTCCAAATTGCGGGAGCGAAACGAGGCTTTCGGTGCTGTTCTCAGTATGAGGAATTGAGAATCCGCATTGACTGGGTTGTGAGCGCTAACGCCTGTTCTCAGCAGTTGACTGGCGCAACCCAGCGCCAGATGGAAAACGCCAACTTACAAACCGTCAGCCCTTGGGGATAGCCACGCGGAGAACATCTGCTTCAGAGCCGTGCGCGATTCGGCGTTGCACACGACAATATCGCCGCCGCCATCGTACGGATGGTATACACACTTCTGTTCCTGTCCTATCACTAGAATGTCTGCAACCTTGTCGGTGGCGACCTGAGCCAGTGCGGCGTCTAAGCATCCACGATGCCAGTTGAGCGCATTCACGAAGAAGTGCCAGTATGGACTTCCCGTGTCTGAAGTGGCAGTAAAAGCGTAGGTACTTGAGCGATTGAGCGCCGAATCCGTTTGGAGCAAGAGCGGCAAAACAGGAGTCGCCTCGTCTGAATAGCCAGTCGAGAGGAGCACAAAGGCACCGTTTTGTCGGAGCAAGGTATCAAGAACAGCGTTATGCCTGTGCAACACTTCTCTCAGTTCGCCGTCATTGTCTGGGTACCTCTTACTTCCAGGAAGAGAATGAATACGGAACCATCTATCGTTGTACTTCTCCCGTAGGAGAAAGCCAATAGGCGGGCTGGCAGGGTATTCCTCAGCCCAATACCTCTGGAAATCGGATTGTCGAAGGGCATTTGGCATCAGCGGATTCTGGGCAGCAACCTACCCTTTGCAATCTCCTGTATGCATTGTACGGCAGGGTCTGAGCACGGTTGACGTAACATCCAGATTACGCTCATTGGCCGCGGAGGGGTGCAACAACAGCCGGGCGCCCCACTCATTCGCGTTCTTTGCAAATGTGTGGGGCGCCGCGAATGAGGGGGAGGCTCACGCCCTTCCCGTCACCCCAACGTCGCGCACCAAGTCTACTCGGCCGTTTTGGAGCCGACACGGTTATCTAATCAGGCCACCATAATCCTCGGATTCGTCGGTATCATTCGCGGAATGCTTCCCGCCATCAAGGCCTCGCGGCTGGATCCTAATTGAAGCCTTGCGAAACGAATAGCAGCCGCGTCTCACTCCTTCGGATGAGTACAATGAATCCCGTGTCCGACTCCAACTCCCTGCAGAAAGTTCTCGATCACTTGCAGCTCTACGATCATCCGCTGCTTGCCTTTTCCGCGCGCGAGAACAACGGCGTTATCGAAGTGCTGATCGATCTGAAGAACTCGACCGTCCCGGTTCACACCTACGTGCTTCCGATTCATCCTCGCGACCTCGATCATCCCCAGTTCGCCTGGCACTTGCAGCACCAGCTCTATGACGGGCTGCACGACTATTTCATCGAAATGTTTACCCGCACTCCGCAGGATCGCGCCGTCGCCCGCAGCCGGATGCCTGGCGGAGAGGGAAGCCAGGGAAGCTGACGCATTGTCCCTCCGCGAACAAATCGAGCAGGAAATTCGTCAGCGCGGCCCCATCCCGTTTTCGCGCTACATGCAGATTTGCCTCTACGATCCTTCCCACGGTTACTATTCCGCCAACGCCGAACAATTCGGCAAAGCCGGAGACTTCTATACTTCGAGCGACGTTCATGCCGTCTTCGGACGTCTGCTGGCGCGGCAGTTTGACGAGATATGGCAAGCGCTCGACCGCCCTCCTGAAATCGAAATCCTCGAACTCGGCCCCGGCCGCGGCCTGTTTGCCCGCGATGTGCTCGACTGGTGCAACAAGAAGTTCTCCGACTTCTTTGCCGCCCTCACTTACACCTTGCAAGAATCATCGCCCGCGCTGCGCGCGAAACTGCAAACTACACTCGAGAACTACCTTGCGGGCGGCAAAACCGCGATCTCCGCGGAATCAGCAGCGGAGGACATTCATCGCAGCCTCCCGTCTGACGCGCCGCTGATCGTCTTCGCCAACGAATTCTTTGACGCTCTACCGGTCGAGATTCTCGGCGCGCACGGCAAACTCCACCTCGCGCTCGAAAACAATCGCCTGTGCGAAACCTGGCTCCCGCCGCTCGCTGAAGAACTGGAATTTCTTGACCGCTACGGCGTCCATCCTGAAGGCGGCGAGCGCATCGAAGTGCCCATCCTCGCGCAGAATTGGATGCGGCAAATCGCGAGTGCCATCGCACGCGGCCGGCTGCTCATCGTTGTCATTGACTATGGCTACACGCGCAACGAACAGCTTTCGGGTCGTTTCCGCGGCACGCTCATGGCTTATCGGCATCACTCTGCCAGCCCCGACCCTTACCAGGCTCCCGGCGAGCAAGACCTCACTGCCCACGTGAATTTCACCGCGCTCGCCACGGCGTGCGAACAAGGCGGTATGCGCTCGGAAAAGCTCCTGACGCAATCGCAATTCCTGATGGGCATTGGGGAGAAAAATCAGTTTGCCGACGCCTTCGAAGATTGCCGCGTCCCGCAAGAAAGAGCGAAAGTGGCCCTCCAGCTAAAACATCTGGTCACGCCCGAAGGCATGGGAGAGAATTTTCGAGTGATGATCGCCAGCCGGGGGATAGATCCCGAGAAAGTGGCCGCCCTGAGCGGCTTGAGCTTTGGCAGTAGGTCTTAACTAGCTGTCCGTCAATCGCTGGATTGCCGGGCATCGGAACGCTATACTTAGCAGCATTTCTGGAGGGTCGTTATGAAGCGCTTACTTCTTGTTGTTGGTCTGGTCCTCGTGTTTAGCGGGGCTTGTATTGCTCAGACAAGCGCCGACGACTCTCCCGCTACGAAGGCGGATGTCGAACAATATTTTCAAATCGTCAAGTCCCACGACATGATGAAAAAACTGATGGCGTCAATGTCGCAAAGTCTTCACCAGATCACACACGAGCAATATCTGAAACACAAAGACGAACTGCCCGCCGACTACGAATCAAAGATGACCGCTAGAATGGACGAGTTGTTCGACAATATGCCCTGGGATGAAATGACGCAGGCCATGGTCCCGGCATATCAAAAGCACTTCACCAAGGGAGACATCGACAATCTCGTGGCGTTTTATTCCTCGCCTACTGGTGAAAAGCTGTTGCGCGAGTTGCCCTCCGTCACGGCAGAGTCGATGCAAAATATGATGCCAATCCTGATCAAGTACACGGATACGGTAAAACAAACGCTGCTGAAGGAGACTGACGTCATGATCGCCCAGTCCAAAAAGCAGTCCAATGCCAATGCTCCCACCACTCACAATTAGCCTTTGAGCCGCCGGGTACACCAAAGGGCGGGGTACCAAAGGTGTGCACCATTTTCGCTGCATTTCACATTCCTGAAATATCTTTGCAGTAAACTGCAGACAATGAGCTTGCCTCGCGCCTCTCGTTTTGCGTTGCCCTTGCAGGTCGCGGCCGTCTGTTACCGGCGTGTGAATTCGCATGCCGAGTTTCTGTTGGTGAATACCAACGGCGGCGGCAAGTGGACGTTTCCCAAGGGAGCCCCCGAACCTCGCCTCTCGCACAGCCAGGCCGCGGAACGCGAAGCTAAAGAAGAAGCGGGCGCAAGCGGCATCATCGAGCCCCGCCATTTCCATATCTACATTCACTCCAAGGGCGTCTTCTGGCAGGCGGGCGGCGTGCAGGAATACGTGGTCAAGGCTTTTCTGATGGACGTCCGCCAAACTCGCCGGCCCGAGGAAGACTTCCGCAATCCCACCTGGTTCGATGCGGAAAAAGCGCGCGTTATCCTGGCCAAGGGCCGCGAAGTCAAATACGCCCACGAACTCCAGACCGTGATCGACCGGGCGCTGGAGCACATCGGCGTGGCGCGTGCGGCTGTGGCTCGCTGAGATCTGACAGACGGCAGCCGACGCCACCTCCCGTCCGCTATATTTAACTAGAGACACCCATGATCCAACTCTCCGGCGCCGGCAAGCGCTACGGCCACAAGCTTTTGTTCGAGAACGTCGACTGGCTGATTACGCCGGAATCCCGCATCGGTCTGGTTGGAGCGAATGGCACCGGTAAATCCACGGTCATGAAAATTCTTGCCGGGTGCGAGTCGCTCGACTACGGCGCCATCTCGCGCGCCAAAGGCATTTCCACCGGATACCTTCCGCAGGACGGCCTAACCTTGACCGGCCGCACGATTTTTGCTGAGTGCATGTCTGTTTTTGCGGAGCTCGATGCCATCGAAAAGGAAATGGAGTCGCTCACTCGCAGCATGTCGGAGCTCGACCACGCGGGTCCCGAATACTCCAATGTCGCTGACCGTTACCAGAGGCTCGAACACGAATTCGTCGCCCGCGATGGCTACACGCTCGACGCCCAGGTCGGACAAGTCCTTACCGGTCTTGGCTTCCACCGCGACGACTGGACCCGCCGCACCGAGGAATTCTCGGGGGGCTGGCAGATGCGCGTTGCGCTGGCAAAACTTCTGCTGCAGAAGCCCAACTTGCTGCTGCTCGATGAGCCTACCAACCACCTCGATCTCGAAGCCCGCAACTGGCTTGAGGAGTACCTGACCGGCTATCCCTACGCTTTCGTCCTCATTTCGCACGACCGCTACTTCCTTGACATCACCGTCAAGCGGATCGTGGAAATCTGGAACAAGCAGATGCACTTCTACGCGGGCAACTACGATCAATATCTGGCCGGCAAAACAGCGCGCAAGGAGCAGCTCGAATCTGCCTACAAGACCCAGCACGACCGCATCGAGCAGCTCGAAGTCTTTATCAACCGCTTCCGCTACACGGCCACCAAGGCGAAGCAGGTGCAGAGCCGCATTAAAGAGCTGGAAAAAATGGAGCGGATCGAAATTCCGGAAGAGGAGAAGACTGTGCACTTCTCCTTCCCGCAGCCCAAGCCGAGCGGGCGCATCGTCGCCGAATTCGCGAATGTCGCCAAAAGTTACGGCGATCCTGGGATTCATGAGCACAAGGTCTTTGAGAAAGTGAATTTCATGATTGAGCGCGGCGAGCGCATCGCGCTGGTCGGAGTCAACGGAGCAGGGAAGTCCACGCTCATTAAACTGTTGGCCGGTGATGAGCCGCTGACCGCCGGCGCATACAAGCTCGGCCACCACGTCGAACCTGACTATTTCGCGCAGGACCAATACAAGGAACTCGACCCGGACGCTCGCATCCTTGACGACCTCGGCGAACTCTCGCCCGCCTCCACGCAAACCCAGCTGCGCAGCCTGCTCGGCTGTTTTCTTTTCTCGGGCGACGATGTCTTTAAGCGCATCGGTGTTCTCTCCGGCGGAGAGCGCAATCGCTACGCGCTGCTCAAAATGCTTCTGCACCCCGCCAACTTCCTGCTGCTCGATGAGCCCACCAACCACCTCGACCTGCGCGCCAAAGACGTGCTGCTCGAAGCCCTGATCAAGTACACCGGCACGGTAGTTTTCGTCTCCCACGACCGCTATTTCATCGACAAGCTGGCCACGCGGGTGTTCGAGATTGGCGAAGGCAAAGTGGAAATCTATCCGGGAAATTACGAAGACTATCTCTGGCGGAAGCAGCACACAGCTGCCAGTAGCCAGTTGCCAGTGAGTTCTCAGTTCCCAGTTCTCAGTTCTCAGTCCCAACCCAACGCCGAAGAGCCGGTGCAGCGCAGAAACGCGGACGAGAGCTCTTCAAAGGACGCGGTTGCGACGGCATTGGCGGCTGTTCCGAATGGCGACGAAGCTGCCGCCGGTTCGCTCGCCGTCGAGCCCAAGGCGAAGCGCCTGAACCCGATCAAGCGCCAGCAGATGGAAGACCGGCTGCACGAAATAGAAGAAGAGATCGCCCGCGCTGAAGCCGCGATTGCCGTGTGTGAAACCGAGCTCCAGAGCTTTGTGAGCGCAGAAGAGAATCAACGCCAGATCCAGGAACTTGCCGACCACAAAAAAGCGCTGCAGAGCCTGATGAAAGAGTGGGAAGAGCTATCGGGGGTATTGGAAACGGCTGGTGGTTAGCCGGCATCGTCCGCTCATTTGCTCCAGCGGGAGGACTAAATGGCTGCATCGCCTAGGGCGAGCACCCCATGGCCAACTCGACCTTTCTTGCCAGGTCGCAAACCTGGTGCGAACTGAGGATCCGCAGGCGCTCGCGCGAAGGATTGAGCTCGACTTTCCAGACTGCCGAAACATCTTCTGCCTTGGCCACCACACGCTCTCGTAGGCCGGTTTGTCCCGGTTCCAGTAGCAAGTGCGTGGGAATCTCGTCCTTGCGAACCGAGGTGCTCAGCGGCACAACGAGCACAGTACTAGCGCGCGGATGATTGTTGCGCGCGTTGATGGAGACGATGACCACCGGGCGCTTTCCTTTTTCCGGCGGGTCGGTCGGAAGCCTCGTGAACCAGATTTCTCCCCGCTGTGGACTGGACATGCGAGAGTTCCTCCTCCTTCAGGGCGAGATGGCGCCCGGAAAATTCTCCCCACAATCTGTCTTCTTCGACTTCGTCGTCGCTCAGGCTGTCGTAGTAGGCGGTGACATTGGCTTCGAGCGCCGCTCTGCGCTGTTCCATGCTCTTTTCCTGTAGCAACTCGTCGAGGAAGGCGGACTGAGAGTCTAATTGGCGCGCGCGTGCTTGCTGTTCCAGATACGCGAGACTCGCAGGGGAGAGCGTAAAGGTGCGTCGCCGCTTAACGCCTGGGTTAGCCTTCGCCATAATACTTTGTATCATATCATAGGTATGATCATTGTGACGCATCCAGAGAATGCTGTGGCCGTACGCAGTCGCCGAGCTGCGCTCGGCTTGGGCGGGCGAGGGCGCCCGTCCCCACACGAGCGGAGACGCGGCCAGCCGCGTCTCTACGGGAAGATTGTGTTGAGGGTTTTGCTGAGCACTGAGAGCTGACAGCTGAGAGCTGACAGCTGACAGCTGACAGCTGAGAGCTGAGAACTGCCTTATCCGCCCTGCTTCAACTCGGTGAGCACCTGCCGGGCGATTTCCTTTAGCGTCTCGAACACGCCTACGCCCTGGAAAGCCACGGCCTCCAGCACCGGCTCGTTCTTCTTGCGCAGTTCTTTGGAGAGAGCGTCCACGGGCAGGATATTCGGCAGGTCGCGCTTATTCAGTTGCAGGACGTACGGAATCTTGTTGAAGTCGTAGCCGTGTTCTTTCAGGTTCGCCAGCAGGTTGTCGAGCGCCTCGACATTGGCGTCCATGCGCTCCTGCTGAGAATCGGCCACGAACACGATGCCGTCCACGCCGCGCAGAATCAGCTTGCGGCTGGCGTCGTAAAAGACCTGGCCGGGGACGGTGTAGAGGTGAATGCGCGTCTTGAAGCCGCGCACCGTGCCCAGATCCAGGGGCAGGAAGTCGAAGAACAGGGTTCGGTCGGTCTCGGTGGCGAGCGAGATCATCTTGCCCTTCTGCTGTTCGGCTGTTTTCTGGAAGATGAACTGCAGATTCGTCGTCTTGCCGCCCAACCCGGCGCCGTAGTAGACGATCTTGCAGTTGATCTCGCGTGCTGCGAAGTTGATGAAACTCAAAAGGTTACCTCAGAAACTCCCTGCGACAATGACTCTCGCAAACACTCCCTCAGTGCGCGAGCCCATCGCTACAAATCCACTCTGACTACAGTATCGGTTCCTGCTGGTTTTTATACCACAATGGGGGGTTACGGCGCAGGTTACCCATGTTACCAAGGCAGTTGCCGGTTGCCAGCCACCCAGTTGCCAGTGGACGTTTGTGTTGGCAACTGGCAACTGGCAACTGATTATTGCGCCGTTGGCAGAGGATAGTATCCGCGCTTGGCGTAGACCTTCACGTCCGGACGCTTCACCTGCACCTCGATCTCTCGGTAGCCTCCGACGTTCGACCTGGGCGAATATGCCAGAGTGTACTGGTTGCGTGCGTCTCCGATCGCGCGAGCGTAGGCCTTATCGATCTCGGCTTCCGTCAACTCGCCGTACACCGTGCCGCCTCCAGTTGCGTTGACGTATTTCGGCAGAATGTCGGTGTACCCGATCGCTCCCCGCGTCTTCGGAATGTGGATGCGCTGCAGCCTGTCGTAGATCGGGATCGCCGCGCCTTCCACTCCCACTGCGTACACGGTGATGTTCTGCGTCAGCAGCACTTTCAGCGTGTCTTTGTAACTGGCGACCGAGCCCTGCTCGAATCCGTCGCTGATGATGAAGATGATCTTCCGCCGCGCCCGGTCGCGCTTCGCAAGATCGCGCGCCGCCAGCAGGATCGCGTCATTCAGTACGCGTGCGACCTTGGGCGGGGTGCTTACGGGGTTGACGGGAGAGTCCATCGGGATCCCATTGATGTAGGGGCCCATCGGACCCAGAGGCCCGCTCGTCACCGGAGGTCCATTATTTGCTCCGCTGAACCCTTTGACCTGGTTCAGACTCGCCGTCAGTTGCTTGCCCGCGGTTGTGAAGTCTGACACCCGCCCGACCGTGCTGCTGTAGGTATAAATTCCAACTTCATCGAACTGGCTGAACGCTCCCTGCAACGCCGACAGCGTCTCCTGCACCTTTTTCAAACCTACGTCCGCCATGCCGGTATCGAAGATCACCGCCGCCGACAGCGCAAACGGATCGCTGGTGAAAAACTCCAACTTCTGCTTCTGCCCATTTTCCAGAACTAAAAAATCCTTGGGAAGCAAGCCGCCGACCAACCGGCCTTCGCGGTCTGTTACCGTGACCGGAACCTGCACCAGGTTCTTGATCACCGTGATCGTGTAGAGATCCTGTCCGGTATCCAGATCTTTCGGCACGCTGCCTGCGGGCATCGTCTTCACCGGTGGCATCGGCGGCGGGGCTGGTTGCTGAGCGGTCGAATCCGGTGCGCTTCGGGGAAGCTCCTTCGATCCGGTGGTCACGCCGGATCCATCCGCCGGGGGCACATAGGGCTTGGACTCCTCATTCGCTTCTTGCCGCGGGCTGGGCGGCGGTATCGGCCGCGTGGCCGAGGGAGCGTCCGGGATGTCCTCAGGTTTCTCTTGCGCCGCCAGAGCGCCCGCCCGCCACAATGTGAGCCCCAGAATCAGTGCCGTGTTAATTTTCGTGGCCATCACCGGAATCCTCTTTTATCTCTTATTATCTTTCTTGTTTACCTGCGCACCGCTGGTGCCTGCGCTTTTCACTGATTCAGATGCCCAACCGCGCCTCTTTGGTGCATCTAACCGTTACGGGCCCTTCCAGGCCCCTTAACAGGATAGACTAGCAAAGACTCGGGATAAAGACGCTAATGCCTACACTACATTCGAAACCGTGCCTGGCCGCGGGCTTGTTCGCTCTGGCCATCTTTGTTCTGGTGACGCCGCTGTCGCTTCCCGCCGCCGCGCAGGATTCGCCGGCTCCGGCGGGCACCTCCAACGCCCAGTCGCAAGACCAGACCCTCGAGACCCTGAAGGTCAACGTCGATGTCGTTCAGTTGTTCTTTAACGTCAAAGACAAGCATGGCGCGCTGATCCCCAACCTCAACAAGGACAACTTCGACCTGTTCGAGGACGGCAAACTCCAGACCATCAAGTATTTTAAGGCCGAATCCGATCTCCCGCTAACCCTTGGCATGCTCATCGATTCGAGCGGCAGCCAGACGCGCGTCCTGGATATGGAAAAGGAAGTTGGAGGTTCGTTCCTGGAGAGCACGCTGCGGCCCAAAGACGAGGCGTTCGTCATCAGCTTCGACGTTGACATTACCCTGCTGCAGGATTTCACCAACTCCGTGAGCCGGCTCAAACATGCGCTCAACACGGCCAAGATCAATACCGGCGGAGTTGGCTGTTCCGGCGGTCCCATTGGCCCGCAGGGGCCGATTCCATGCTCCGCGAGCGGCCAACGCGGCACGGCTCTCTATGACGCAGTCTATCTCGCTTCGCACGACGAATTCGCCCACGAAGTCGGCCGCAAGGCGATGATCCTGCTCACCGACGGAGAAGACGAAGGCAGCCGCCTCAAAATCAAAGACGCTATCGAAGCCGCCCAGAAGGCCGATGCCATCTGTTACGTGCTGCTCATCGCCGACCGCGGTTTCTACGGCTTCGGCGGCTATAGCGGCGATGCCGAGATGAAAAAACTCACCCAGGAAACCGGCGGGCGCATGATCGAAGTGGGCAACAAGATCGAAAAACTCCGCCAGGCCTTCGACCAGATTTCGCAAGAGCTCCGCAGCCAGTACAACGCCGGTTACGTACCCACCAACGCCGTCCGCGACGGCTCTTTCCGTAAAGTCGAGATCAAGCCCAAGCAATCGGACTACAAAATCCAGGCCCGCAGCGGCTATTACGCCACACCCCGCCGCGAAGACTAAGGTTGGCCTCGAACTCGATTGGCTTACATGAAACGGCCCACGCCCGAGTAATCGAGCGTGGCCACACGATTGCTAGTTGCGCGAATCACGCCTGCGCGAATCGGCCTTCAGCGGCTTACCGCGCTTGCGAAAGATCCTCGACCGCGAACAGTTGCCCGCGCTGCTCCACCACACCGATACCTATCGAATCCATATCCCGGTCGAGAATGTTGGCGCGATGTGGAGACGATTTCATGAACTGGAAGTGGATGAATTCCGGCGTGGGACCCTGCGTTACATTCTCCGAAAGCCAACTGAAATGCGCACCCGCCTGTTTGGCCCGCGCCGACAGGCTGGGCTCACCCTCGAAGCCATGCTGCGCCGATCCGCCTTCCGCCATCATCTTCGCGTGACGCCGCGCCGCGGTTGCCAGCGACTCATCCCACCGCAGCGGAGACAACCCGTACGCCCGCCGCGCCTGATTGACCGCAGCAAACAGTTCCCGTTCCGCTCGCAACGGCGGTGTCTGGCTGTATGCCGGCGAACATAACATGATTCCCACGATCGCCATTGCTGCCAGACGGGTTCCAGTTCGTATAGTCATTTTCCTGTGTTATGTCTCCACGTCATGTCGCAACCACGTCACGTCACAACAATGAATAGAACCCGGCCCGCAGCGTTCCGACAAGTTACTGACGTCGCAGAGTTACTAGCGTGCTGCTGAGGTATTGGAGTCACTTATGCTTCTTAGCGCCGGTCCCAATAGAGGTCACGGCGATCCCGGCTCAAGTTGCGATAGTCGCGCCGCAACTCTTTTCGTTCATGCCGCGCCGCCGCGTAGTTGCCGTAGTACAGATCGCGCCGCAATTCCCTGCGGTCACGCGCAATCCTTGCCTCATCGAGCGGAATGTCGCGGCGGTCCCGCCAGTAACCATTTTCGGCAAACATCGTTCCCGCGCCCATTCCGATCAGCAACAGAACCCCAGCTATCATGCGTTTCATATCTTCGGTTCTCCTTCGGTCACCGCTCCTCCCGATCCTCGGGGGTTTGCTGCCCGGGAACCGCGTCTACTGCATGCAAACCCGCCTCCCGACGCCAAGTTGCGCGGTTCCCAATACGAATCTTTACACGGGCCACCGCTCCTAAGTTGTTACTGTGGATCTCAGCAGTTCGTCGAGATTGTGGCATCTCCGGTTGGGGAGCGCACATCTCATCTAATAGGGGGAAAGGATATGCGGACTTATCTCACGTTATTGACGCTGGCACTGGTGGCCGCCTTCGCGCTGGCTCAGGACCCTGGTATGCAGGCGGCCCAGCAGGCGACACAAATGGCAACGCAGGCTGCCCAACAGGCGAACGACCAGATGATGCAGGCGGCCCAGCAGGCGAATCAGCAGGCAATGCAGAACGCACAGCAGGCGTCGCTGAACACGACGCAGTGCTACCGCTGTGGCGCCGCCACACCCAAGTTCTCCGTGAAACCCGGCAACTATTCCGCGCCCGTGACGGTAAAACTAAAAGACTCGACTCGTGGAGCGGTCATTTACTACACGACGGACGGTTGGACGCCGACCGCGGCGTCAACCCGATACATGGGTCCGATTACGGTTGATTCGACGACCACGCTGCAAGCCATTGCCATCACGCCGTACGGAGGGCGCAGCCGGGTCGCCACAGCCGTCTACACACTGAATGGAGTGCCTCCAACGTCTCCCGTGACGCAAGCGGTGGTTGCAGTTCCCGGCCCCACCCCAGCGGCGTCCGAGCCTGCGAAAGTCTTGCTGGCTCGGGGCACGGCCGTACCTTTTGTGATCGCTTCCGGCGTGAGTTCAAAAACAGCGGAAGTGGGTGACAAGATTTCTTTGACGCTGGCCGAGGATCTTAAGGCCGGTGACGTGGTTGTGGTCAGGAAGGGAACACCTGCGGTTGCAACCGTTACCGAAGTTGACAAGACGGGGATGGGGGGCGCGCCAGGCGAAGTGTTCTTTCAGGTAGACTCGCTCCAAGCCGGCAGCGTTCTTATCAAACTGCGCGGCGAGGCCGCCAAGGAGGGACAAGACAAAGTGGGAAAAGCGGTTGGCCTGATGTTTATCCCGGTTGTTCCTGCCGGCCTGTTCGTGCACGGCAAGGACGCGGAAATCAAGCAGGGTGCGTCGTTCACCGCATTCGTAGATGCGGACACTTTGCTATCGCCCGCGAATTAGGGCGGGTTCGGCGAGACCTGCGTCTCTCGTCGACCATTCCAGCATCAAGCCCGCTCTGCCGAACCACTTCGCCTGTGAGATCGGTCGAGACACCTGAGCTTTTCTTCGGCCATGAGGTCCACAGTATCCCGGCAGGCGCCAATTTCTTCGCGAGCGGAGTTCCAGAATATCCAGGCATAGAGGCCTGTGCCGAGACCGGCGACCTGGGACCTGAGAACTGAGAACTGAGAACTGAGAACTGAGAACTGAGAACTGAGAACTGAGAACTGAGAACTGAGAACTGAGAACTGAGAACTGTTCTACTGCTTCGGAGCGTAGTATCCCTTGCGGGTACGCACCTTCAGATTCCTATCCTGGGCCAGGATTTCGATGGTGCGGTAGCGTCCATCCGCGACGAAATTCGCCGGCTTGTACGCCACCGCGTACTGGCTGCGCAACTCTTCCTGAATGGAGAGGAACGAATCCGCCACGTCGCGCATCTGGAAGGGAAAAAATGCGCGGCCGCCGGTCGCCTCCGCGATGCGCTCCAGCACCTTGTCGCCCTTGCCCTTCATGCCGCTGATGTTGGTGCTGATGGTGTAGACGATGACTTCCGCGCGCTCCGCCATTTCGATGGCTTCCTCGCGCGTGACGTGGCTCAGGTTGTCTTCGCCGTCGGTCAGCAGAATGATGGCGCGGCGCACCGGTCCCGCCTGCTCCTGCTTCATTAGCTTGTCGCGGCACGCAAAGTAGAGAGCGTCGTACAAGGCGGTGCCGCCGCCCGGCCGCAACATTCGCACCCCGGCCGAAAGATTCCCCGTGTCGTCGGTAAAATCCTGTGTAACTTCCGGCGTGGCGTCGAAGCCGACCACGAACGCCTTGTCATAGTGCGGGCGAATGATGGCGTTCAGAAACTCGATGGCCGCTTCCTGCTCGAACTTGAAGCGGTCGCGTACCGAGTTACTTGCGTCCACCAGCAACCCCACCTGCAGGGGCAGATCGGTCTCACTGCGGAAGCTTCGCATCTCCGCGGGCATTTTGTCGTCGATCACTGCGAAGTCATTTTCCTTCAGATCCTTGATGTAGTGGCCATGCCGGTCGGTCACGGTGAAGATCACGCGAACTTCGTTGACGACATGGACGATGGTCGCGACGGACTCATCGGAATCGGACTTAGCTGGATTTTCCGGCGGCGGCGGAGCCTGCGTCTTGGCATCAGGGGGAGCGTTTGTTTTCGCGGGCGCATTCTGTGCCGCGGGGGGGGTGGACGGCGTCGTCTGGCCGATGAGCGAGCCAGCCAGCACAAGAAAAGCAACTACAAGCGGAAAAATACGCGATTTCATCAGGACGATTTGCCGAGAACCTATTTCTTTTAATTATAGACCGGGGCCCCGCGCTGAACGGCGCCGATTTCCGTCGAGACGCGGCTTGCCACGTCTCCGCTTGGCGGCGCCCCGTGGGGAGCAGCCGCGGCGAGCCGCGTTTCTACGCAGAGGCTTTGCCGGACGCAGGTTCTGGCCTTGGACCTTCCTGGCGGGCATTTTCCAGGCTGTCCAGCAAGTTCTTCAGTTCCTTCGGTAACGGCCGAGAGAACTTCAGCGACTCCTTCGTCCGCGGATGCGCGAACTCGAGCACCGCCGAATGCAGAAAATTTCGATCCAGCTTCACCGTCGCGGGCATTCCGGCCGACCGTCGTTTGTTCGACTGTGACCGCAATTCCCCCGGCGCTCCATAGAGCGCGTCGCCCACCACCGGATGTCCGAGCGACGACATGTGCACGCGGATCTGGTGCGTGCGTCCCGTCTCGATCTTGAGTTCGACGAGCGCAAACTTGCCGTAGGGCGAGTCAATTTTTCGCTCCACCAGGTAATGCGTCACCGCCTCGCGGCCACCGAAACCCCGCGTCGTCATGCGCGTGCGCCGCTGCGCGTGGCGGCTGATCGCGCTCTGAATCGTGCCGCGATCCTGCTTTGGCCAGCCGTGTACCAGCGCAATATAAGTCTTGTGCACCTCGCGTCCGCTGAACTGCCTGGCCAGCCTGCGGTGCGCTTCATCGTTCTTCGCCACCACCATCAGCCCGCTGGTCGCGCGGTCCAGGCGATGCACGATCCCCGGACGAAGTTCGCCGCCCACCGCGGAAAGCGCTCCGAAGTGATGCAGCAGCGCGTTGACCAGGGTTCCGCGGTTGCGCTCGTCGTCGGTCGCTCCCGCTCCCGCATGCACCATCATGCCCGCGGGCTTGTTGACGATCGCCAGGTCGTCGTCCTCATAGACGATGTCGAGCGCAATCTCTTCCGGAATGGCGCGCAGCGGCGGAGCGTGCGGCGGCCCGGTGACCGTAATCTGTTCGTCGCCATTGCCCTTCAGCCGCAGCGACGCCTTCGCCGCCGCCCCGTTTACCAGCACCTCACCCTTGGCGATGAGTTGCTGCACGCGCGCCCGGCTGACCTCTGAGAGTTGCGCCGCGAGATATTGGTCCAGACGCTGTCCCGCGGCTTCGGGAGATGCGGTCAGCGTCATGGGAAAGTCGGGCATTCAGCAAGCAAGTGCTAAGGAGAATTTGTACGGAGTTTAGAGCCTAAGCCCCGGAGCCGGATTTCTGAGGGCTGAAGGCTGAGGGCTGACGGCTGCTCTTCAGCCACCAGATCAATCCACCGCCGATGACCAGAAGAATCGAAATCAGCTGCGTTCCCGTCATCAGCCCGCCGAAAACTTCACCGCGTCCGGGATCGTCGCGCAGGAACTCTATGAAGTAGCGCTCGACTCCGTACAGGATTATGAAGCTGCTAAATACCTGCCCATCGAACCGCTTGCGCTTGAGCAGCCACATCAGCAGCAGGAAATTGAAAAACTCGGCTGCGGCTTCGATCAGCTGCGTCGGTTCGATCCTGACGCCGAGCGGAGTTCCACTAACGGCATTCGCCAAGGGATTGGTAAAAATGACGCCCCAGAAGTGATTGGTCGGTTTGCCGTAACAGCAGCCAGCCGAGAAGCAACCGAAACGCCCGAGGACGTGGCCAAAGGCTAGTGCGGGAGCGAAGGAGTCGGTGGTGCGCAGCCACCGGCATGCGATGGCGCCGCATGTACCACGCCGCCATGAGGAACGCGCCAATCAGTCCGCCCGAAAATACCCCTCCCGCCTGCAGCGTGTTGAGGCTGAAAATCTCCCGCCAGTTGTTCGCGTAGTCGCTCCAGTCGTTGATGACGTAAAGAATCTTCGCCCCGATAATTCCGGCCAGGACAACGAGAATGCCAAAGTTCCAGGCATCGTCGCCGTTGATGCCCTGCTTCTCGGCATTGCGCGCGCCGATCCAAATCCCGATCAGCACGCCCGAGGCGACCAGCACACCATAGGTGGGCAGGTAGAAACTGCCAATGTGAAAAAGTCTGGGGAACACGTTGGTTTAGATGCTCCGAATGTCAGTTGAGTTCTGGGAAGAGTCTAGCAGGAATCAGCTGTCAGCTCTCAGCCTGTCCGTTGTAGCAACTCACTGCTTGGAAGGAGGAAGGCGCGTAGTGTCCCAGTGCTCGTGGCCGAAGTTAACGCGCCATCCACAGCGCAATAACGATTACCACGACAATGCCAAAGTGCGGAGCCCATGTGCCGAGCTGTTACTGAGAGCTGACGGCTGAGAGCTGACAGCTAAAAAACAAGCCGACCCACTGGGCCGTGTGGTGGGCCGAGAATGAACCCGTCTCAGACGGTGGGAACCCGCCGCGACCCATTAGGCTTTTCCGCATGGCGGAACATAGCACACCGGATCTTTTTGCGAGTCGAGTCCCCGTTCATTCGGCATTGGTTCAAAAATCGGTTGCCACCATCACCAACTTGGCAGGTCGGCTTTCACCTTGGATGCTAGGAAACTGCGAAGCGTTTCGCAAGAGGAAAATGCAAAATAGTTGGCAGGAAGCTTGCTGGCGGTTGTGCTGCGAATGCAATTCCAACGCCTTCCGAAGCTGAAGGCGAGGTTACGGCCGACTTCACCCCGTCCGTCTGGTATCTTGCAAAACATCGTCAAGCGCGCTTGCCAGTTTGCTGGCTCGCTGCCGCGCTTCCGGCGAGACCGTATCCAGCCGCCGCTTCAGCAGATGATATTCATCCGCGATATTCAGCGCCGCCAACACCGCCAGCCGCACCGAATCGACCGTGGCCGTCTGTTCCGATACCGCGCGCATCTTGCCATCCACATACTCGGCAAGCTTCAGAATGTACTCCGCGTCCGAGCCCCGCAGGTTATACACCTGGTCGAAGATTTCGACGCGCACACTGCCGCTGCCGGCAGTCGCGGCCGGGACGTCATTGGGTTGAACAGGTTTGGTCAATACATCTGTCGCAGATTGGTTACTTGCAGTGGCCATGTTACTCCTCGGCGGATTACTTCCTGCCAGACGACTGCCGGACGCAGATTTGCCGCCGTCTCCTAGCTTGCCGCCACCGTCAGCTGGCTGCCTTCTCATGCGTCAGGCTGTCCATCTGGCTCAACATCTTTTCGACCCGGCCTCGAATGTCCTCGCGATCCTTGCGCAGTTGCACCAACTCGCGGCGCATGGCTTCGTTCTCTTCCTCCCGCTCTTCAAGTTGCTCCCGCAGTCGCTTCGCATCGCGCTCGGCGGTAGCCCGGGCTTCCTTGGCGGCCTTGTACAACTCAATGGTGCGATAAACTTTCTCTTCCAGCGCCTGAAAATCTTCAGCAGGAACCTGCGCAGATACCTCTTCCACGGTTTTCACGGACATGGAGCACCACTCGCTTTCGGGAAATTTTCAGCGTTGAGCCGAAGTATAGCGCAGTTCGCTGTGGATATGAGGCTACTTTTGCCGTGACTCGTGTCGTTCAGTAAGCACGCGGCGAGCCGCGTCTCTACCGATCCGGTTTACCTTGACCGCAGCTTTTCCAGCCGTCGCGCCGCCTCATCCAGTGTCTCAGGCTTCTTGCAGAAGGCGAAACGTACCTGTTGGGATCCGTCTTTCGGATGCTTGTAGAAACTCGACCCAGGCACGCACGCGATGCCGATGTCCTTCACCAGGTGAGACGCGAACTGCACGTCGTTCGCGAACCCGAAGGCGCTGATGTCGGTCATCACGTAATACGCGCCCCGCGGAGGGTAACAGCGGAAACCGGATTTCTCCAGCGCCGGGATCAGATGATCGCGCCGCGTGCGGTACCGCTCGGCCAGTTCGCGATAGTAACTGGCAGGCAGGCTTAACGCCACCGCTCCAGCTTCCTGCAAAGGAGCGGGCGCGCCCACGGTCAGGAAGTCATGCACCTTGCGGATCGCGTTCGTGATCGCGGGCGACGCAACCGCCCAGCCGACGCGCCATCCCGTGACGCTGTAGCTTTTTGAAAGCCCGTTGATCGTAATCGTGCGTTCGCGCATGCCGTCGAGCCGCGCGATCGAAATATGCTCCGATCTATCGTAGAGAATGTGCTCGTAGATTTCGTCGGTGATGGCGAGCACGTTGTATTCAACACACAAGTCGCGAATCAGTTCCAGTTCTTTCCGGCTGAACACCTTGCCGGTAGGGTTGTTTGGCGTGTTAAGGATGATCGCCTTGGTTCTGGACTGATGGGCCTGATGTTGAGCGGTCTTGTGCTGAAAAGCCTCGCGCAATTCCTGTTCGTCGAACGTCCACTCGCCTCCCCCTCGCCTTTCGACGCCTGCGGCGGACGCAAGCTGACGAACCTCGGCTTGGCTCCGCTCAGAATCGCGTCTGGCCCATAGTTCTCGTAGAAAGGCTCGAAGACCACGACCTCGTCTCCCTTATTGCAAACCGCCAGCAGGGTCGCGATCATCGCCTCGGTCGAGCCGCAGCACACCACAATTTCTTTTTCCGGATCGACCTCGATCCCTTGCCATTCCTTCATCTGCCGAGCAATTGCCGCCCGCAGACTCTTTGCGCCCCAGGTGATGGCGTACTGGTTCACGTCGGCGGCGATCGCTTCCTGCGCGGCGCGCTTGATTTCGGCGGGCGCGGAAAAGTCGGGAAACCCCTGCGCCAGATTGACGGCGTTATATTGCATCGCCTGCCGGGTCATCTCGCGAATCACGGACTCGGTAAAATGCTCAACCTTGTCGGAGAGAAAATGCTTGGGATGCGCCGAAACCTGGCTCATGGGAAGTAAGGCTAGCACAAAAAGTTGCAAGAAATGGACTACCCGACAGCACTCGACCTGTCATCCTGAGCGCAGCAAGAACTTCACGAAGTGAGGCTCTTGCGGAGTCGAAGGACCCTACTCGCGCATAGATGGTCATCCAAATTGACCATAGTATGATAAGATGACCTAAACGAGGGATCCCATGCAGGAAATCGCCATCTCGGAATTCAAGGCCAAATGCCTCGCTTTGCTGGAACAGGTTCGCGCCACGAAAAAGCCGATTCGAATCACGCGGTTTGGCAAGCCAGTGGCTGAAGTCATACCGCCGACGGCGGTAGAAGATCGTGCCGCCTGGATCGGATCGATGAAGGGCACCTTCGAAATTCTCGGCGACATCGTGTCTCCGGCGAATGACGAGGACGAGTGGGAGGTTCTCCGCGATTGAGACTGCTGCTTGACACACACATCTGGCTTTGGAATTTCCAAGATCGTCGGCGGCTTGGCCGACGCGTCTTACATTATCTCCAGGACAGGGACAACGAACTCTGGCTTTCGCCGATGAGCACGTGGGAAGCGCTGACCCTCAATCACAAAGGCAGGATTCGAATCAACGAGGATTTGGTGACGTGGCTGGCGAGAGCCACGGCTGGCACTCGCGAAGCGCCATTCACCCACGAGATAGCGCTCGTAGCCCGGCAATTACCCTTGCATCAGGACCCCGCCGATCGCATTCTCGCCGCGACCGCTGAGGTCTTGGACCTGACGCTGGTCACGGCCGACGAACGATTGCTGGGATTGGGAACGATCCGGACCTTGGCCAACCGCTGATGTTGCGTCTGCACTAGCCAACTCGAACGGGAACCTAGGGAGCAGAGAGCCCCTACGCCCGCTGCACCCCGCCCAGCGATTCCAGCGCTTTCGCAATCTGCGCCGCCCACTGCGCCACTTCGTCATCGCGCAGCGTGCGCTCGCTGGACTGCAGCTTGGCGCGCATCAGAATCGAGTACTTGCCCACGCCAACTTTTTCTCCGCGGAAAACCTCCACTGGGACGAAACTGCGCAGCTCGGCGATGCCCAGTCCGGCAACGCTCTGGTGAATTTGTTCGAACTCCACACCGTCGTCAAACACAAAGGAGAAGTCGCGCTCGACGGCAGGGAAGCGCGGCAGCGCTTCATAGCGTACCTCGCGCAGGTCGTGCTGGTAGAGCCGGTCGAGATAGATTTCGGCGACAAAAACATCTTGCCGCAGTTTGCGCGCCGTGGCTACATCGGGATGAATCTGGCCAAACTGGGCGACGGTTGCGCCATCCAGCACGGCGCGAGCGTAGCGCCCGGGATGATAGTAATCGGCGCTCTTCTTATTATCGGGCTTCTCATTGTGGAGCTGGGCGTCGTAGTAGAGCGTCCAATGGCTGAAGGGGGCGAGCAGGGTTTCGACGTCGCCCTTCAGGTCGAAGAACGAGAACGGACGCGCCGCCGCCCCTGAAACAAGCCCGCGCACCACTTCCGCATCCACGTTGCCCGTCGCGCCTACGGAGATGCGCTTCAGCTCCAGCGGCATCGCCTCTGCCCCCGGCGCCTCAAATACATTTCCAGATTCGAACAGGCGCACGTTGTCGGTGCCGCGATTCAGGTTGTACGCCAGCATGTTGAGCATGCTCGGAACCATCGACGTGCGCATCACCGAAGCCTCATCGCTCAGCGGGTTCGCGAGGTCGAGCGCGGCGGCGGTCGAAAAGCGGCGGGCGTCCTCTTTCGAAATGAAAGTCAGCGATATCGCTTCGTTGTAACCGAGCGCCAAAAGCGTGGAGCGCAACCGCGCGTCCTTGCGCGCATCGGGCAGATCGCGAACCTCGCCGCTGTAGGCGGGAAGCGTGTTGGCGAACTTGTCGTAACCATGCAGGCGCGCCAGTTCTTCGATGATGTCGATCTCGCGTTCGATGTCGAGGCGCCAGCTCGGGATGTGGACGAGGTACGTATCTTCGTTGCCCGGAAGCATCGTAAAGCCGAGACGAGTAAGGATGCGGTCGATTTCCAATGTGCTGAGCTTCTCGCCGAGAATCCGCTGCACCTCTCGCAGGTCGAGTTCCACCGGAGCAAGGTCAAGCTGGCGCCCAACCACGTCGATCACGTCGCCGATGAGCGTGCCGCCGCCGGAATTGAGAATAAGTTCGGCAACGCGGTTCGCCGAAACGACGGTCGATTCGAAATCGGCGCCGCGCTCAAAGCGGTGCGACGCGTCGGTGTGCAGACCGTGCCGCTTCGACATGCGGCGCACCGTGACCGGATCGAACCACGCGGATTCGATCAGGATATTCTTCGTGCGCTCGGTGATCATCGTGTCCAAGCCGCCCATCACGCCGGCGAGCGCGACCGGCTTTTTCGCATCGGCTACGACTAGATCCTCGGTCGAGAGCCTGCGCTCCACGCCGTCCAAAGTCTTCAGTGTTTCTCCAGCCTGGGCCTTGCGAATGATCAGGCGGCGGCCTTCGAGCAGATCGAGATCGAAGACGTGCGTGGGCTTGCCACTCTCCCACAGAACGTAGTTCGTTGCGTCGACCGCGTTGCTGATGGGGCGCTGATCGATCAACTGAAGGCGTCCGGCAACGTTTGCGGGCGACGGCTTGATGGTCGCGTTGCGAATCTCGCGGCCCGTGAAGCGCGCACACAACTCCGGTTCCTGAATGTCGATGGTGACTTCGGATTTACCCTGCGAGGGTGTCAGCTTCGGCTCAATCGCTCGGAGCGGCAGATCGTAGAGCGCCGAGGCTTCACGAGCCACGCCATAGTGATTCATGGCATCGGGGCGGTTGGTAGTGATGTCCATCTCGAAGACGGTACTGTCGCCTTCGCCCGAAACACTTTCAACAGCAACGCCGGCAAGGGTAAGTTCGTCCGCAAGCCGGGTATAGTCGACCGGGATGTCAACGAAGTCGCGCAACCAATGGGGAGAGATTTTCATGTAAGAAGCTGTTAGCTGCTGGCTCTTGGCCTTTGGCTCTCAGTCGGCACATTGGGCATTCGCTAAGAGCCAAGAGCTAACAGCCAAGAGCTTTCTACCCAAACTGCTCCAGAAAGCGGACATCGCCCTGAAAGAACAGCTGAATATCATCCACGCCGTATTTCAGAATCGCAATCCGTTCCACGCCCATGCCAAAGGCGAATCCCGAAACTTTGCTGGCGTCGTAATCCACGAAACCGTACACATTGGGATCGACCATGCCGCAGCCCAGCAGTTCAATCCATCCGCTGGCCTTGCAGTTGCGGCAGGGAGCGCCGTCGCGCGTGCCCTTTCCATCGCAGAAAATGCAACTGATCTGTACGTCGGCGCTGGGCTCGGTAAAGGGAAAGAACGACGGATAGAAGCGCGTCTTCACGCTCGATCCGAACATCGCCTTCATGGCGTGATCGAGCGTGCCCTTCAGGTCGCAGAAGGTTATGTTGGTGTCGACCGCCAAACCTTCGATCTGATGAAAGATAGGCGAGTGCGTGGCGTCCAGCGCATCGTTACGGTGAACTTTACCCGGACACACGACGCGCACTGGAGGCTTCATCTTTTGCATGGTGCGAATCTGCACCGGCGAAGTATG
Organism: uncultured Acidobacteriaceae bacterium; assembly: GCA_963779995.1. Taxonomy (GTDB): domain Bacteria; phylum Acidobacteriota; class Terriglobia; order Terriglobales; family Acidobacteriaceae; genus Acidiflorens. Next base: position 54,250 of record CAVZZY010000019.1, read on the forward strand.
GGTGCGCAGGAGCAAGCGGTCGCGCAGCGGCTTCGATTCCTGCCCGGCGATGAACAGCGTATCTTGCGTATCGCGCGCGGGATGGTTAGGCGGAAAGTTCAGCGCCTCGAAGTTGTAAAAGTCGGTCTCAATCTCCGGGCCCTCCTCGACCGAGTAGCCCAGATTGCGGAAGACGCCAATCATCTCGTTCATCGTCTTGATGACGGGATGCTCAGCGCCGATGGGACGGCGGATGCCGGGGAGGGTGATGTCGAGACGCTCGGCGGCGAGTTTGCCCGAAGAAGCACCGCTCTGAATGCGAGCGAGCGCAGCATCCACCGCGTGCTCGACTCTGGGCTTGAGTTCGTTGACGCGCTGCCCAACGTCGCGCTTGTTCGGCCCCGGCGCAGCCTTCAACCACAGATCGTTGAGTTGGGTGAGGTTGCCGTTCTTGCGCGCCATCCAGCGATCGCGAAATGCCTTCCAATCGTTCTCGGAACCGACCGCCGCCGACTCCTGGTCGAGTGCAGACAGAAGCTCGCGCACCGCGCTGTCGAGCGCTGCGGTCGAGAAGTCGGTTATCTTGGGAACGATGTAAGGCATGCTTCTCAAAAAACTCTCAAGGAATTTGTCATCCCGAGCGAAGCGAGGGACCCCTACTCATTCGAAAATGCTCGCTGCGAATAGGGGTCCTTCGCTTCGCTCAGGATGACACGATTAATTAAGACTGAAAGCTGACGACTGAAAACTAATGGCTGAAAGCTGACGGCTGAGAGCTGATAGCTAGGTTGTCGCCGTCGCAGCGTTCGCCTTCTTCGCCTGCTCCGCCAGACTGCCAAATCCCGCCGGATCGTTCACCGCCAAATCCGCCAGGATCTTGCGGTCCAGTTCCACGCCGGCTTTCTTCAGGCCGCTGATGAACTGGTTATAGTTCAGTCCGTTCAGGCGAGCGGCGGCGCCGATGCGCACGATCCAGATCGAGCGGTACTGGCGCTTTTTCTGCTTGCGGCCGGAGTAGGCAAACTTCAGCGCGCGATCGACGGCTTCTTTCGCCGAGCGGTAAAGTTTGGATTTAGTTAGGAAATATCCACTGGCGCGTTCAAGAATCTTTTTGCGCTTGGCGCGGCGTTTGGTTCCGCGTTTTACACGAGGCATGGTGCTCTCTCCTTTTTTATTTCGTCTGGCGGCTGGAGGTAAGGAGGCTTCTACCCCATGGGATTTCTGAAGCCTGACCTCTTCACGCGCCGCTGCAGGGCGTTTCGCTCCGCAGACTTTTCAGGGGTGTGGTTCCACTGGCCACTGGCAACTGACCACTGGCCACTGCTTCTAGTACGGGATCATGCGCCTTACTTTCTTAAAATCCGCATCACTCACCAGTACGGAATTTCCGAGTTTTTTCTTCCGCTTCTTGGCCTTCGACGTCAGGATGTGGCGGAGAAAAGCTTTATGCCGCTTTATCTTTCCCGTCCCGGTTTTCTTGAAGCGCTTGGCAGCGCCCTTGTGTGTTTTTAGTTTAGGCATAAGTAAATAGCTCTCAGCTCTCAGTTGTCGGCTCTCAGTTAGAGTCAGCGTCCTAAGCGCAGTATCTCATCAACTCGCAGCGAGCGCACCAAGAGATTTTCCTGAGAGCTGATAGCTGAGAGCTGACAGACTGCTTTTCTACGCTGTCTGCGCGCCACCTTGCGATGCGGGAGGCACCGGAGGCGCGGGCTTGGGACGAGCCGGCGGCTTTTCTTTCGCTCCGCCTTCCTTCTTACTGGGCGCCAGAATCAGGTGCAGCGTATTGCCTTCCTGCCGCGGACGGAACTCCACCAGACCTTTCTGGTCAACGTCTTTGATCAGACGTTCCAGAATCTGCCGGCCCAGGTTTTGCCGCGTCATTTCGCGTCCCCGGAAGAAGATGGTCGCTTTTACCTTGTCTCCTTCGTCGAGGAAGCGCAACACATGATTCTTTTTGGTTTCGTAATCGTGATCGTCCACGTTGATACGAAACTTTACTTCCTTGACCGTAATGGTCTTCTGCTTTTTCTTGGCTTCGCGCTCGCGCTTTTCGTTCTGGTACAGGAATTTCCCATAATCCATGATGCGGCAAACCGGAGGTTGCGCGGTCGGGGAAATTTCCACCAGATCCAGGTTTCGTTCGCGGGCCATCTTGAGCGCCTCGAAGGGAGGCATCACGCCAATCTGTTCCCCTTCGTCACCGATCACGCGAACTTCGCGCGCCCGGATACGCTCGTTCATGCGGATAAAACGTTTGTCGATACTGTCCTCCGTCTGTATATCTGACAGGCAAAGATGCTTGAAAAGTATAGCATGCGGCCGAAAGTTGCGAAGGTGCGTGCCCTCGTTTTCCACTCCGCCAACACTCCCGAGCGACTAAACTATACCTATCTCACGGAGAATGGGGCCAGTTCGCCAAAGAACGAAGACGGCTGGAAGAAGGCGAGTGGAAATCAGGATGCGCGTTTCCGGAACTTTGCGCAGTGACGCTCCGGCGGCTACGCTTCTAGTTCGGCTGCTGGTGGGCTGGGTGTTTTTGTCGGAGGGGATTCAGAAGTTCTTGTTTCCCGATGCTCTCGGCGTAGGGCGGTTCGTTAAGATCGGTATTCCCGCGCCGCACTTTTTTGCGCCGTTCGTCGGCGTCGTGGAAATCGTCTGTGGCTCGCTCTTGATCCTGGGATTACTCACCCGGCTTGCCGCCATACCTCTGCTCATCGACATCAGCGTCGCGATCCTCACAACAAAGATACCCATGCTCGGAAAATCCGGGTTTTGGGCTGCCATGCATGAGGCCCGCACCGACTACTGCATGTGGCTGGGCGCGCTATTCCTTCTAATTGTGGGTGCAGGCTCGTGGTCGTTGGATGCGCGCCTGTCACACCGAGAATCCCGCACGTGACGAGCGCGCTTTGGCCCTACGCCGCCGCCACTTTCGCAGCTCGCAACTGGCGATACAGCCGCAGATAGTCGTCCACCATCCGTCGCGCGGTGAAGCGTTCGCGCGCCCGGTTGTAGGCTCGCGTGCCGTAGAGGCGTACCAGTTCACGGTCTTCGTCGAGTTGGCCGAGCACTTCGCTGAGGCTCTCGGCGTTATTGCGATCGAAGTACAAAGCCGCGTCGCCCCACAGTTCGCGATAGACTTCGGTGTCATTGGCCACCAGCGCGCAGCGTGAGAACGCTGCCTCGATCGACGCCATTCCCGTAGGCTCGTAGCACGAAGTCGCGGCAAAAATTGTCGACTTGCTGTAGAGCGAGCGCAGTTGCGATTCGGTCTGCGCTCCCTTCACCGAAATCTCGTGCTCGCCGGTGGAGACGCGCACGTCGGCGCGGATTGGCACTGCGGGCATGGGTATCGGGTTATCCGCCCCTACAATGCACACCGGCAGGCCATGCTTATGCTGGGTCAGCAAGGCCACCTGCTTTCCCGTATCCCACAGGCGCCCGATCGCCAGCACCGACTCTTCCTTGGTTACAAACGGATTGAAGTAGATGGGATTGCGTCCGGCCGGAATGACGTATCCCTCGAATTCGTCGCCGTAGGCGAGGCGCAGCATCTCTCCCATCCAGCGGGAAGTGGTGACCACGGCCTCCGCCCGCTTCAGGCTGGCGATAATCGTCGCGCGATACCACTGCAGCCATGCCGAAGCGGCTGGTTCGCGTCCATGGATGCTCAACCACCACGTCATCACATCGCCGTGCGCCGCCACCAGTCGCGGCGTCGCCACCGGCAGCGCTCCGAAACTCAGCTGATTCAAATGCAGAAAATCAGGGCGTGTGTCGCGCACGATCGCGCACAAAAAATCCTGGGCCGCGTGGAAGTCCTGTTCACCTTCCTGCATCCAGTCGAGACGAAATGCGGTGGGATAGTATTCGAGGCCGTGCAGTCCGTCCATCCAGGCGGTCTGATGGGGAAGCGGAATTTCTCCAAAACTGACGAGCGTGACTTGCGCCCCGTGGGTCACCAGACCCGAAACCAGTTCGCGCGAGTATGTCCATACTCCGCTGAACGTATCGGCCGTCACCAGTACGCGCACAGAAACCTCGGGGGATCGAGGGCTGGGAGTTCCCCTCGGGCCTATTGCCTCCAGTTTAGGGCGAGGCCTGCTGGTAGGGAAGAGTTTTCTTGAATTTTTCCGCCGGCGAGGCCGCTCCTTGCAGAATTGGCTAATGCGCTTACTTCTTTTGGGTTTATCTGTAGGTAGTAGCCAGTGTATTAGGCGTACCCGGCGTCGGGCTTTGGAAGAGAGTGTATCTCGGAGGAGTTCTCGCGAGAAAACTGGTGTTTGCGTGCTCCTTCGGGTTTTACGTCCCGCTTCACAGATTCCCTTCAACTGGTTGATTTCACGCAGGATGGCTGAAATCAGCCACTCGTCTTGCCGCAACTTTTCTCCCCCATCCGAGTTCAAGGGAGTAGGCGCTTCAGAGGAAACAGAAAGCTGAAGGACCTCGTGCTCTGGCGAATCGCAAAGTCGGATGCAACCAGCGAATCGCCAGGCGGAACGAAAGGGAGGTTCACCATGAAATACCTGAGATATGTTGCACTGCTGGCTTTACTGGCCATGCCGCTTGCGTACTCGCAGGCTGCGGTCGTTGTCGGAGCGAGGGTCGGAGTGGGCGTTGGAGTTGGAGTCGGCGTGGCTGGCCCACGGGTTTGCGCCTACGGCTATTACCCGGACTATCCGTATGCCTGCGCGCCCTACGGCTACTATGGTCCGAGCTGGTTCTCGGGCGGCGTCTTTATTGGCGCAGGCCCCTGGGGCCACGGCTGGGGACATCCGTATTACGGACGGCCTTACGCCCGCGGTTTTGCGGGACGCGGTCCGGCGGCTGGGCGCGGCTTCGAAGCGCGCGGCTCGGTCGCAAGCAACCGCGGAGGGTTCCGCGGCCGCCGCTGATCGGGTCGTCGGGTGATCGAATTTCAAAGGTTCTGACTCCAAGAAGCTCGATCAATACGAACGGCTGGCAGGACGAAACCGCCAGCCGTTTTTCTTTTGACAGCACGCGGTTGGGCGACAGCGGATGCTTCATGTTGAGTCCGCCCATCTTGTCATTTCCCTCTGACCGGCGAGATGGTCCTCCATCGTGACCACCGTTGGGCGCGCCAATATCCGCATCGTCCACAGGAGATCGTCGAGCGCCGTTCCAAAACCGAAATGAGCATCCACAAACGCCAGTTCCGAAGTTGGCAGAGCTGAGCGGCTGGAGATCAGCACTACCGGAACATCCGGCGCCAGAATTTTGATCTCCTGGGCCAGCTTCGAGCCCGACATCGCTGGCATTTCGTAATCGAGAAGTGCCAGGTCAAAATAAGTTCGTTGGCAAAGCGCGAGCGCCTCGATGGGGTCGTTTTTCGCGATCACTCGGAACCCGCATTCTTCAAGAACACTGGCTAGCAATCGGCTGGATTTGGGATTGTCGTCTACGTAAAGCACCGTCGTTCGGTTCTCCATTACAGGCCTCCGTTCCTTTCCCGAAGAACGCAACCCGCACACCGGCCTTGCGAATACTTTGGGTAGAGATTTGTAAAAAGTTGGGATGGATTCAGAAGACTGCGAGCGTAGCCAACTCCTAATTTACCAGTCTTTGTCATCCCGAGCGAAGCGATGGATCTGCAGTCCGACGCAAAACGCAGATTTCTCGCTTCGCTCGGGATGACAATTCATAAGAAGTTTATTGTTCCGCAGCGGGCCCGGCTTTCGCCACAGGCTCCTAGCGGGCGCGAAGAGCACAACTCGGCCTCTCAAGCGCAAGCCATTTTCTAAGACGCGTGCGACTAGACGCGTGCCAGCGGTGCGGGCTCTCCGGTTACGCCCGCGCTCTCCAATTGCTGGCGGAGTTTCTTCACCAGTTCGTGAATCGACTGGAGTTTTGCGGCTGCCGCCGGACGCAGATCTGGGGTTCCCAGGGCCAGTTCGCTCGACAGCAGCAGGGCTGTGATCGTGCCATTCAGTTCACTGTGGAGCTTGGCGAGCGCCGCTTGGCGGGTCCTCACTTCCTCGCGCTGGCGGCGCTGCACGGCCGCCCGGACCTCGCGCACCAGACGCTCCATGCCCATGATCGCCAGATTGACCTGCACCAGGATGGCGGTGCCAAGGTGCTCGAGCGTGGTCTGGGTTTCATGGGGCTCGCTTTCGAGCAGATATTGATCGACCACCACCGCACGGTAATCTTCCGCCCGCAAAAGTGCGGTTGCACGGGGCAGACCTTCCGCCACTACGATCCCCTCGCCCGTCGCCTCATTGAGCGCCTTGGCGCACTCGGATGCGCGCTCGCTCGTCGTCACAAGAAGGATCATGCTGAACCCTTACGCAACTCGCGGGCCAATTGTCTTAGTCTGAAAATAAATGAGTTATGCGCTCGCGCTGCCGCTGGGGCTCCCGTTCTGGCACGAGCGCTCGGACCAACCGCTCAATTTTGGGACTGGGGAATTTGTAATTGGCAATTTGTAATTTTGCTCTCACGGAGCCGCGATTTTCAATCACCCATTACCAATCACAAATTACAAATGTGGTTGCGACTCGTATTCCTTCAGTTTGCGGTACAAGGTCGTCTTGCCGATTTTGAGCAGACGCGCTGCCAGCATCTTGTCTCCGTTCACCTGGGTGAGTGCGTTCAGGATGGTCTGTTTCTCCAGTTCGGCCATCGGCACTATGCCATTGTTGGGCTGGCTCATCGCTAGCACGCCGATGGGCGCGCTGTGAATCTGAGTGGGAAGATCGCGCATCTCAATCTGGTCAGCGCTGCTGAGGGCACACGCCCGCTCCAGCGAGTTCTCGAGTTCGCGCACGTTTCCGGGCCAGTCATAACTCATCAGCGCCTTGAGCGACTCGTCCGAAATGGTCTTTTCCATTCCTGCGTCGCGCCCGATGCGTTCCAGAAAATGCGCCACCAGCAGCGGGATATCCTGCCGGCGCTCGCGCAAGGGAGGGATGCGCAGGGTCAGAACGTTCAGCCGGAAATAAAGATCGCGGCGGAACGTGCCCTCGGTCACGGCCCGTTCCAGGGCGCGATTGGTTGCGGCCAGTATCCGCACGTTGATGGGAACCCGCTTCACGCTTCCCACCGGACGAATTTCCTTCTCCTGAATCGCCCGCAGCAGCTTGGCTTGCAAGTCGACCGGCAGTTCGCCAATCTCGTCCAGAAATACCGTGCCCCCTTCGGCGATCGCCAGCAAGCCATCCTTCGGATTCGTCGCTCCGGTGAAGGCGCCGCGCACGTGGCCGAACAGTTCACTTTCGATCAGCGTCGGCACGAGCGACCCGCAATCAACCGGAATGAACGGTTTGTTGCGGAACATGCCGGCGAAGTGAATCGACTTCGCCACCAACTCCTTGCCCGTGCCGCTTTCGCCCAGAATCAGCACCGGATGCGAACTTTGCCCGGCTTTGGCGATGATGCGGTAGAGCTTCTCCATCTCCGGCGCCCGCCCGATGATGTTGCCGAAACCCTGCCGCGATTTGATGGTTTCCTGCAGTGCGCGGTTCTCGGTCTTCAGCCGTAGATGAGTTGCCACCCGATCGAGCAGCAGACGCAGTTCTTCCATGCTGAACGGTTTCGTGACGTAGTCGTACGCGCCATCTTTCATGGCCTGCACCGCCGACTGCACCGTGCCATAGCCGGTTACCACGATCACCAGCGCCTCGGCGCGATGCTTCTTGATGGCATGCAGCGCTTCCAGGCCGCCTGCGCCCGGCAGCCGCAACTCCAACAGCACAGCATCGGGATTGGAAGTGTCGAGCGACCGGCAAGCCTGTTCGGCCGACTCCGCCACCTGCGTGTTGAAGCCAAGCGACTGCGCCACCTCACGGCAGGCCTCGCGGGTGGTGCGGTCGTCGTCCACGATCAGAAGGTTCAAGAAAGTCGCTCCCTCGATTTGCGCGGTGTGGCTGGGGCTAACGACGGCGACGGCGGCGTTCGACGCGTTGAACATGGCGTATCTCCTGGCGATAGATAATTTTACGAGCCTGAACTTCACAATCAACTAGAGCTGGGAAACCAGCTCTCGCAACTTTAGCTATGCCTTATGCGGAGGCGAAGCTGGCCGCGTCTCTACGGGGAAAGCGGCCGGAAGGAACACTTCGATCGAGGCGCCTTGTCCCGGCTTGCTCTCGACTTCGATCATCCCGCCCGCTTCATTGACGATGCGCTGCACCGTCGCCAGACCGAGGCCCGTCCCCTCTCCCGGTTTCTTGGTGGTGAAGAAAGGCTCGAACAGCCGCGCGCGTGTCTCCGCGTCCATCCCGCAGCCGTTGTCTTTCACCGTGAGCGAGGCGGCGCGCCGGGCAGTCCCGGACGCGGCGTTACCGGAAGCTTCACCGGGAAATTCCGCGGCCCGCGTGATCAACCAGATCTTTCCGCCCTGCGGCAGCGCATCGCGCGCGTTCAGCACCAGGTTCATCAGGATCTGCCGCAACTGCGCCGGATCGGCGAGCACATACAGGGTGCCGGAGTCGAGCGCCGAGTCGAGCGCCAGCACCAGTTCAATCTGCTCCCCGATCAGTCGCCGCAACAGATTTTCCGTGGAAGTCACGATTCCGTTGATAGGGATCGGGCGTGGCCGCGCCACTTGCTTGCGCGCGATTGCCAATAGTTGCTGCGTCAATGCCGCCCCTTGCTCGCCTGCCATGCGCACTTCTTGAACGTGCTGCCGCAACCCGCTCCGCTCCAATTCGTGAGTCTCGAATTCATGAGTCTCGAATTCATGGGTCTCAAGTCCATGGGTCTCAAGTCCGTAGGTCTCAAGTCCGCCGCTCTCCAATCCCGCGGTCAACAGGTCGCAGTACAGCAGAATGCCGGTCAGCAGGTTATTGAAGTCGTGCGCGATTCCTCCCGCCAGCCTTCCGATGACTTCCATCTTCTCGGCTTCGCGCAGATGTTCTTGCAGCCGCTGGCGTTCGCTTGCGTCCGCCAGCATCGCGATCAGGAAGGCGGGCTGGCGGCGCGCGTCCCGCGCCAGCGACACGGTCAGGTGTCCGCAGAGTTCGGAACCGTCTTTGCGCCGGCAGCGCTTTTCCATTTCGAAGCAGTCGCGCTCACCGCTCATCAGCTCGCCCAGCAATCGCTCGTCTGGCAAAAGATTGCCGGGATCGAGTGGGCGACCAAGTTCGCGGCCAAGTTCGCGGCCAATTTCGAAACCGCGTTCCGGATAAAGCTCGCCCCCGTGCGTGCCCGTCAGTCCTGTTGGCTATAGCCGAGCATTCTGCTGAGCGCGGGGTTCGCCTCCAGAATCCAGCCATCGAGCCGGCAAATCCCAATTCCAATCGCCGCCCCCTCAAACATCGCCTGGAAGCGCACATCGCTTCCGTAATCGTGCACCGCCGGAAATTGAGTGATGACATTCATGCCGATACCGCTCCTCTGAATCTTCAGGTCTTAGGTCTTAGGTCTCAGGAAAACAAAACCTGGACCGCGACCTTGGTCCGATTCCAAACTGGGAAAAAGCAAGCCCAATTTTTCCGCGAATGGACCGCGCTAAACCTGATTAGGGAAAGAGTAGTGCGAAACCCGTCGCCGCTAAGTGCGGGCCATCACACTCAATTTGTGATGAATCCGGGCGTATTGCGGACGGAACTGAGAGGGGTAGGGATCAGAATGGAGATGGTGGCGGGGGCGAGGAATGCCGATACGGGCAGGCACAGCCGCCCAATTCGGAACCTCCAGCGACCTCGGATCGCGATCAGGCGGTTTAGACGGGTGACGTTCCCCCCAGAACCGTAACGAGCCCATCCAGCGTGTCCACGGTGACGTCGGGCCTGATCCCCAGTTCATCTTCAGGAAGCTTGCCCCGGTTCACCCAGCACGTCCACAGCCCGAAGGACTTGGCGCCCGCGATGTCCCAGAAATTCGACGATACGAAGGCGATCGCGTTGTCGGGCACGGCCAGGTGCTTGGAAGCCAGGGCGTACACACGTGGGCTCGATTTGTAGATCTGCACTTCGTCAATGCTGATCACGTCGGCGAAAACGCCTTTCAGTCCGGAGTTCTCAACTGCGGCGGCAAGCATTTTCGGCGAGCCATTCGACAAGATGGCCAACTTATATTGCGCCAGATTACCTAATGCCGACTTCACCTCGGGAAAGGTATCGAGGCGCAGATATGATTCCATCAACTCTTTGCGGATCTCGGCCGGGCAAGCGAGGCCGAGACTGCGGCAGGCAAACACCAGCGCCGATTCGGTCACCATCCAAAAGTCTTCGTACCGCCCCATGAGGCTGCGCAGCCAGGTGTACTCCAGTTGCTTGGCGCGCCAGAGCTTGCTCAGTTCACCGCCTTGGCCGGGAAACTTGCGGTTGCACAGTGCAATCACCGAGTGCACGTCGAACAACGTGCCGTAAGCGTCGAACGCAATGGCCTGGATACGCGGTTTCATGGTGACTCTCCTCTCAGTGATGAAGACGTGGGTCGCTCGACGCAAAGTCTACGCTAATTCATGAAACGGCGCGCCAGCGGATGGTCCGGGAAAACCCACGCCTGTGTTTTCTCTCCATTCGATTTAGAATTTGCATGAGATTTTACGCCGGCAAAAAGGGACGACATTGGCGTGATATCTACCAACGAGGTCCTGAAAGCGCGGTCAGCCACATCGCAGCCATATTATGGAGGAGTTCATGCGGTCCCATGGCAAAAGCGTCACCATTGTTCTCCTGATGCTCAGCCTCATGTGCGCCTGCGGCCGGCCCACCGGTGACAACGCTTCGAACTCCCCCGGTTCACAAAGGCTGCCCTTCGATCGCGAGCCGCACTCGACCGGCATTTCGCCCAGCCAGGCGCTGATTCCATCCGCCACGAAACTGCCCGAGGGAACCCCCATCCCGATTCGCCTGCAGAGCGCGCTTTCGAGCGCATCGTCGCATGCGGGAGACAGCTTCAGCGCGACCATCGACGAACCGGTCGTGATCGACGGCCAGACGCTGATTGCCCGCGGCACACTCGCGAGCGGACAGGTGCTCGAAGCCAAGCCCTCCGCAAGTTCTCCCGGAGGCTCGCTTGAACCCGGCTATCTGCGGATCGTGCTGCTGAGTTTGAACGTCGGCGGCAAGACGGTCATGATCGAGACCTCCAGCATCTTCGCCAAAGGCGGCTCCCGCGAGGAGCGAACGCCAGCGACGGGCGCCGCTTCTGGCGCGAGTCAGCCAGATAGCCGGAAAGACAAAGAAATCGTCCTCGGCATCGATCGCCGTCTCAATTTCCGTCTCGCCCAGGCGGTTGATTTGCAATAGCCGTAGTTTGAACAGCAAGCGAGGATCTCAAAGCTGTACTTGTTTTGGCTCGTGCTCGTGGGAATCCTTGCTGAGTCTCTCCCATCAGTCGCGGGTTCTACCCTGAGAAGGATCGCTTGAAGTCGCAACATCAAGGTCCACGTGCAGTCGCTGAGACGGATCAACACCGGGTGGGTAGCAATTCCCGTCCTTGTTGTAGTTAGCGGAGCAGCCCCTGGCGAAATCAGTTCGCTTCGGCGATTGGGAAAATTGCCAGACGTCTGCAAAGGAGATACCGCTCGATTTCGGCAAGAGTTCCTTTCGTAAAACGGCGCATCCCGGTGAGGGTGGACAGGAGTCGTTGACGACCCAATATTTTATTTTTCTTCCAGCTGCATTTTTCCGGATATCCTCCGCCGTTACGATGGAGGCGCCGGAACCTTCCCTGGCAGCAATGCCCGAGCAGTACACACCCGCTAGAAATTGCGCGGAGTTCACCGCATCGACCCAGGCATGAAGATAGGCTCGTTGTTCCGGAAGGAGACGTCCGCCCTGTTCCTGGTCGAGGAAGATGATGGTCTGCGATGGAAATCCTTCCGCACGCGCCGCCGAGACCGCTGCGGCAGCGTCGGAACTGCCCAACCTGGCCGCGTCCCCGGCTGCTTTGATCTCCGCGTACGTGCGGCCGTTGAACAGAACCAGGAAGCCGAAACCTGCAGCTTCGAGAATCTTCCGTTTTCCACTCCAGGAATTTGTTTTCGCGCCCGGCGGATGATTTAGCCAATAGCCAGAATAGGAGAAGGTCTGGCGGAGACTCCTCAAGTTCGAGTCGCCCGGATAGTCGTTGCGATCAAATCCTATGTATCCAGCGGGCGCCGGGCGCGCGCCAGAATCCGGTATTAGTTGAAAACCGGTGGTCAGAAATGCGAGGGTCGACGCGATTAGCAGTGAAGCTCGCATAGTGGCCGTTCCACCCAAGCGCCTGGCGCTCGCTCAGGCCGTTATTTCTTCCCGGCTCTCCGATTTTGCCGCTGCCGCCGGGAGGCGTAGGCGGAAGGTTGTGCCGGCTCCGACGATGGAATCGAATTCCACCGAGCCATAGTGCCACTGCATGATCTGGTAGGTTTGCGCCAGGCCGATTCCGCTGCCGCCTTTGTCGCTCTTGGTGGTGTAGTAGAGTTCGAAAATTTTCTCCTGCGCTTCGGGAGGAATGCCGCAGCCCTGGTCGAGCACTTCGGCGAGAATATTTCGCCATCGCGCCGCGCCTTCAGAGTGAGCGTTCCTCCCGCGGTCATGGACTGCACGCCGTTCAGCACCAGGTTCAGAATCGCCTGCTTCATCAGATCGGAATCGGCGCGCACCATGAGCGCGGCGCCAGGGCCCGTGCTGCCCGCGGCGGGAGACGAGGCAAGCCGCGTCTCTACGTCTTCATTGGGAAGTTGCAGCACCAGGCGCACGTCGTGACGCGCGGCATCGGGGGCGGCCAGGGCCGATACGCTCTCCAGAATTTTGCGCAGGTCCACGTCTTCCAGATGCAAATCGCGGGGACGGGTGAAGTCCACCAGGATTTGCACGACGCGGTCGAGGCGGTGAATTTCGTTGCCGATGATGTCCATGTGGCGGCGGGTTTCGGGATCGTCCTGCTGCAGCTTGTTTTGCAGCAACTGCAGGTGCAGCACGATGGCGTTGATGGGGTTCTTGACTTCATGGGCCACGCCGCGCGTCAGACGTCCGCTGGCGGACAGGCGGCGCGAAATTTCGATGTCGTTTTCAATGCGCCGCACCGATTCGGCATCGCGCATGGTCAGCAGCGCCCCAATCGGCGTTCCCTTTTCCTGAATGAAGTCGAGCGAAACCTGAACCCGCCGGCCATCGACGGCGTCGAATTCGTATTGCACCAGGGGCCGCTGCTTCTGGAATGCGGGCAGAACCACCGCGCCGAGAACGGATCCATCGGAAAAAATCTCTTCCGCGGTACGTCCCAGAATCTCGCGCCGCGGGCGTCCCAGAAATTTTTCCGCCGAGGCGCTCACGAGCACGACTCGGGTATCGCGCGTGAACAGCATGAGTCCATCCTGCAGCTTGGTCATGACCTGCTCGACGTTGTCTTTCAACGCGGAAAAAATCTGGTTGGTATCGCGAATCTGGCGGCCGAGATGAGCGATCTTCAGCGACACCAGGCCAACTTCGTCGTCCGCACTCGCTTCCTCATCCGGCAACGGATCTCCTGCGCTCGCGCTGTCCAGGTTCCGGCTGATGGCCTTCAACGGGCCGAGCGCGACATTCGACACCACCGCCCCCAGCACCAGCGAACAAAAAATCGCGAGCACCGAAAAGAAAGCTGCTTGCTGCAGTTTCGGCGTCAGTTCGTTGCGCAGAAAAACCGTGGAGACGCCTACCCGAACGCTGCCGAAGGCATGCCCATCCAGTTCCAGCCCGATGCTCACGTCATAAACCGTGGAGGGGGCGTAGAGCAGGCGCAACTGGCGCCGGAAGCTGGCGTCGCGCAACACGCCCAAACGGGGACGCTCCGGAACCGGCTTGCCGTTCAGTGCGGGATTGGTATCGAGAATCGCCACTCCATTCGGATCAAGGATGGCGGCGTCGTAGATGATGCGAGAATTTCCCACCACCGATTCCAGCATGTCGTTGAGGTTGGCGTCGGTCTGCAGAAACCGGGTGATGGCGGCGCGCATGGCCTTGGGATTGTTAGTGTCAACCCGCGTGCTGGTCAGATCTGGCACGGCTTTGGAGGCGGCGTACTCCATTTGGTTGGTGAGCTGGGACGCGGTTTCATCGGCCCACAGCAAGCGCTGGCGCAGCAGTTGCGACAGGTATATCCAGGAGAAGCAGACCACCAGCGCCGTGAACAGCATGGTGATCACAAGCACGATGATGAATTTGCGAGTCATTAAATTCAAAAAGTTCCCAGTTCTCGGTTCTCAGTTCTCAGTGAGCGCCACAAAAGTATTTCTGAGAACTGAGAACTGAGAACTGAGAACCGAGAACCTCTTCTCACTCTTCCGCGGTCAGCTCTGTATCCTGCGGGCGGCCGTATTCTTTCAGCTTGTTATGCAGCGTCTTCAGGCTGATGCCGAGCATCTCCGCAGCGCGCGTTTTGTTGTTATTGGTCGACTGCAGAGTTTTTAGGATGAGCAGCTTCTCCGCTTCTCCGACGGTGGTGCCCACGCCCAGGTGCACGGCCTCGGGATCGTTCGCCACCTGCCGCACACTCTGGCCAAAGCCCGGGGGCAAGTGCTTGGTTTCCACCAGTCCGCCGTCGCAGACGATCACGGCGCGTTCCAGTGTGTTCCGCAACTCGCGCACATTGCCCGGCCAGGAGTAAGTCTGGAACATATTGAGCACGGCTTCGCTCACGTCCGCCACCTTGCGATCGTGCTTCAGGTTCATGTCCGCGAGCAGGCTCTTGACTAACTCGCGGATATCTTCTTTATGCTCGCGCAGCGCCGGCAAATTAATGTTGAAAACGTTGAGCCGGTAATAGAGATCCTCGCGCAGCTCTCCATTGGCCACGGCATCGTCGGGAACTTTGTTGGTCGAGGCGAGCACGCGCACGTCCACCGAAGTTTCGACCTTGCTGCCCAGTCGCCGCAGTTTGTGGTCTTCCAGCACGCGCAGGAGCTTGGCCTGCGTGCCCACCGGCATTTCGCCAATCTCGTCGAGCAGCAGGGTTCCGCCTTCGGCCAGTTCAAAGCAGCCGGTGCGGCGCTCCAGCGCCCCGGTGAATGCGCCTCTTTCGTGGCCGAAAATTTCGCTCTCCATCAGCGTCTCGGGAATAGCGGCACAATTAATGGGGACGAAAGGTTTGTTGCGGCGCGGACTCAGATCGTGGATGGTGCGCGCTACCAACTCCTTGCCCGTTCCGCTCGCCCCGGTGATCAGCACCGAAGCCGTGCTCGGCGCCACCAGTTCGATCAGGCGGAAAATCTCCTGCATTTGCGCGGAGGCGCCGACCAGCAGGCCGAGCGCTCCTTTGTCCCGCAAGCGGCGGCGCAGGGATTCGTTTTCGGTGCGGGTGTTCAGGATCTCGCCGATGTTGGTGAGGATGGAGCGCAGCCGCCGGAAGTCAATGGGCTTCTCGATGTAGTCCTGCACGCCCAGCCGCCCCGCGTGAAATGCGGTGTCGGTCGCCTTCTGGGCGGTCACCATCACCACTGCGATCGACTGCGCCAGGTCGGCCAGCTTCTCCACCAGTTCCATGCCGCCCATGCGGGGCATCTTCACGTCGGTGATTACGATGGAGGGAGCGAAGGTGGGAATTTTTTCCAGCGCTTCCATGCCGTCGGCCGCCGTGTCGGTGCGATAACCCCATCCCGAGACTAGTTCGGCCAGTCCGGTTCGTTCGTTCTCCTCGTCTTCAACAATCAGTACGCGTTCCTGTGTCATATTCCTCTGCCAGGGACCCCAACAGCATTATTCAGGGAAGAACGCCGCCTCGCAACCCGGCCCGGGTTGCAGAATATCAATTTGAGATCATTCCGGCACCACCGTTTTGCAGGAAGCTGATGGATCCGCGACCCGAGGAAGCTATTAAGATGTTCGCCAATCATTTGCAAAAATGCCCAGTTGCTGTAGAATTCGGTGTTCCCAAGATGCAGCTATCCGTGCGTGACGTAAGGCTTTAGTAATTCCTGCTCTTTTAAATAATTTGTAGTGGATTCGATTCGGAGGAACTCAATGTCACTTTGTCACGAAACATACCGGAGATGCGCGAGTGTCGCGCTCGTCCTGGCCCTCGTTCTGATTGCGTTGCCGTCTATGGTGAACGCACAAACTGCCGCACCCAACGCGCCGAGTGCGCAGCCGGGCGACTCGTTCCCCAAGCTGGAAGTGTTCATTGGCTATCAGTACTTGAACCCCGGCGGCAACGTCCCCGATCAAACGCCCCCGCCCACCGGGCCGTTACCTACCAAACTGCCCTCGATGTCAGACGGCGTGGGCTTCAATGTGTCCTACAACTTCACCAAGAATATGGCGCTTGAAGCTAATTACGGCGAGAACTGGAAGACTTACTACGGCAATGTCATCACCGGCGACATTGGACCAAAGGCCACTTGGCGCTTCGAGGGTTTCGACTTTTTCGTGCACACGCTGATCGGATTCGAGCGCATCAAGCCAGAAGATATCCACCACAGCCTCGGCATCGGAGCGGTTCTTGGCGGCGGTGCGGATCTCAAACTCACTAAGCACCTCATGTTCCGCATGTTTGAAGGCGACTTCGAGTGGGCGCACGAAGGCTATGCTCAATCCGTGCCGCCTACCGATCCCGCGCTGCGCCGTCCCAACTATGACGGTCTCCGCTTGACGAGCGGTCTCGTGTTCACCTTTGGCGGCGGAGCTCCCGAAGTTCCGGTAGCGGCGGCCTGCTCGGTGCAGCCCGCCGAAGTCATGGTGGGCGAACCGGTGCACGCCACCGTCGTCGCCAGCAACTTCAACCCCAAACACACGCTCACCTACGCCTGGGCGACCAACGCCCCGGGCAAGATCGCCGGCAAGGATACGAGCGCCACCATCGACACCACCGGTGTCCCCGGCGGCAGCTACACTGCCACCGCCACCGTGACCGATCAAAAGGCCACGAAGAACAACGTCGCCAGTTGTACCGCGAACTTCAAAGTGAAGGAACTGCCCAAGAACCCGCCGCAGATGTCCTGCTCGGCGAGCCCGTCGATGCTCCAGGCCGGAACTTCGGCCACCATCACTTGCAGTTGCACCAGCCCGGATAACGTTCCGGTAACGGTGGGTGGATGGACCTCGAGCGGCGGCAGCATTTCCGGCATGCGGAAACTCTGCCACTCTGAACACCACCGGGGCTTCGTCGGGCCCCATCACGATCCACGCTACTTGTACCGACTCGCGCGGCTTGACGGCCTCGGCTTCGAGCTCGGTGACGGTTGAAAATCCGCCACCGGCGCCACCGCAGGCAGCCAAGGTGAACGAGTGCGCGTATCCGAACCTCAAGAAGCCGTGGCGCGTCGACAACACCTGCAAGGCTGAGCTGGACGATGTTGCCCTCAAGCTGCAACAGGATCCGGACGCCAAGCTGGTGGTGGTGGGGAACGCCGAGCCGAAGGAAAAGCGTAAGAACCTGGCGGCCGAGCGAGCCCTTAACGTGAAGGCCTACATCTCGGGAGGCGAGGCAAAACAGAATATCGACCCCAGCCGCATCGAGGCCCGCACCGGAAGCGCAGGCACGGCGACTTCGGAACAGTGGATTGTTCCGGCCGGCGCGACCTTCCCCGGGGCCGGCACTACGACCCCGGTCGACGAAACGAAGGTAAAGGCCGTCCCGGATCATCCGAAACCGGTGGCCAAGAAGAAAGCGGCGAAAAAGGCCGAATAACTGAGGTAGAAAGAGCACGAAAGGCCGGTGGGGCTCAACCCCTGCCGGCCTTTTTATTTTTTGCCCTTACGTAACCTTGCCCCAGCCGTGCTAGCCTGTCAATGTGGGGCGCAGGCGAACATCATTCGCAGGGGTCAATCTACGTTCATGGATTTCACAGTGAAAGGGAAAGTTCTCCGCACAGGGTTACTGGTTCTCGCAGTCAGTCTCGCCGTCACTCTTATGAGCACCGCACTGCTGGCCTCCGGGCCCTGGCAGGTGTTGGGTCCGGACGGCGGCGATGCGCGCAGTCTGGCTTACGATGCGCATAATCCGGATCACATCCTGCTCGGCACCAGCACCGGCCAGATGTTTGCTTCGAACGATGGCGGACGCAACTGGTCGCGCCTGGCGCGCCTGGGCGGCGATGATTACGTGCTCGACCACATCTCCATCGATCCGCAGGACTCCAACCGTATTTATGTGTCGGCGTGGAGCGGATCGAGCCAGCAGATTGGCGAGATTTTCCGCACCCTCGACGGCGGCCGCACCTGGGAGACGCTGCCCGCCATGCACGGCAAATCGATCCGCGCCCTGGCTATGCACAAGGGTGATTCCAGGGTAGTGGTCGTCGGCGCGCTCGATGGAGTCTATCGCAGCAACGATGGCGGCGATTCCTGGCAGCGCTTGTCCCCCGCGAACTCCGCCGACATCAAAAATATTGAATCGATCGCGGTTGATCCCAAGGATCCGAACACCGTCTATGCCGGAACCTGGCACCTGGCCTGGAAAACTTCCGACGGCGGCGCCAATTGGCAGCATATTAATAAGGGCATGATCGACGACTCCGATGTGTTTTCGGTCATCGTCGACCATCAGAACTCCTCGGTCGTTTTCGCGAGCGCCTGCTCGGGAATCTACCGGAGCGAGAACGGGGGCAACCTGTTCACCAAGATTCAGGGCATCCCGTTTTCGGCGCGCCGCACGCGCGTGCTCAAGCAGGATCCGACGAACGAAAATATCGTTTATGCCGGAACCACCGAAGGCCTCTGGAAGACGACCGATCTGGGCAAGGTGTGGAAGCGCGTGAGCGATCCGGAGGTCGTCGTCAATGACGTGCTCGTCGATCCGCGGGATTCCAATCGCGTGCTGCTGGCCACTGACCGCAGCGGCGTGATGGCCTCGAGCGATGGCGCCTCCAAGTGGGCCACTTCCAACCGCGGCTATGCGCATCGCTATGTATCCGCGATCCTGGCCGATAACAAAGATGCCAGCTCGCTTTATGTCGGCGTGGTCAACGACCGCGAATACGGCGGCGTTTTCCATTCCCGTGACGCTGGCCAGCACTGGTCGCAGAAAGCGGCCGGGCTCGGCGGAAAAGACGTGTTCGCGCTCAAGCAGGCCCCCAGCGGAATGCTGGTGGCCGGCACCAACCACGGCGTTTACTATCTGGAGCACAATGCCAGCGAATGGCATTCCATGAACGTCGTGGTGATCGAACATACTTCGAAAGTCACGCGCAAAGGCTCGAGCAAAGCGGTCACCAAAACCAGCATAGAGAAGAAGGAGCTCGTGTCCCGCGTCAACGATCTTGAACTCGGTGATCTGGAGCTCGGTTCCGGACGCTGGCTGGCAGCAACGACCAGCGGCATCTACGCGAGCGCCGACCAGGGCAAAACCTGGAAGGGCGGACCGATTCTGGGCGAGCAGGATTTCGTTGCGGTGCGAGCTGAAGGTTCCACGGTGGTCGCCGCAACACGTTCCAGCGTGCTGGTCTCGAATGACAAAGGCGCGACCTGGAAACATGCCGGTCTGCCGTCGTATTTGGTCGGCATCCGCAGCGCGGCAATTGCTTCCGATGGCCAGATCATGATCGCCGCCCGCGAAGGCGCGTTCCGCAGCGGGGATGGCGGCGCGACCTGGGAGCATATCGTCAACGGCCTGCCCGCCAAGGACATCACTTCCGTCAGCTTCGATTCCACCCACCATCGCCTGCTGGCTACCAGCGACGCGACCGGCGTGATCTTCGAAAGCCGCGACGGTGGACGTTCCTGGCAACGCGGTCCGGACAGCGGATTTCCCCTGCGCCGGGTCAGCGTGATTGGCGGACGCTTCGTGGGCGCGACTCCCTTCGACGGCGTCATCCTGCAGCCGGAAAACGAATCGATCAGCGCCGTCGCAGGCGGCAGCACGGAGTAAAACTAAGACTAAAACTCAAGCCGAAAACACGAGCCGGGGAAGCGGAAACGCTTCCCCGGTTTTTCTTGTTGTAGGCAAAGCGGCGAGCTTGCGTTCTTTGTAAGGGTGGGAAACAATCCTTTCTGGCACCGTTATGCGACTTACCTGTGGGCTCGCGATTGCGCTTTGTCTGGGTCTCTCGGCTGTGGGGGTAGCCTCGCAGGAGCCGGATTCGGCAGGCTCCGCGAATTCCGCGGGACAAGTTCCGCCTGCGGCTGCTACCGAGAGTACGCCCGCTGCGGGGGCGAAAGTTTCGGAGGGCGCGGCAACCAAGAAGACGGCTGCTTCAACGAGCGCAACCACGAAACGCCGCAACAAGCGCTCCGCGCCGGCGCAGGCTGAGGGCCCGCGGAAAATTATGGTTCGTGAGGGCGGAGCGAGCGAACCGGCGGCGCAGATTGCGCCCGACATGACTCCCGCAGAAGCCGCCAGCCAGCGCCAGAACGCGGAACGGTTGCTCGGCTCCTCCGGCGACCAACTGAAGGTGCTGGCCGCGCGCACACTCGACGTGCAACAGCAGGAGACGGTGGGGCAGATCCGAAACTATATGGTTGGCGCGCGTTCGGCGTTGCAGGAAGGCGATTTGTGGAGAGCCAATACGCTGGCGCAGAAGGCACATTTGCTGGCGGACGATCTGGTGAAGCACTGAAGTATTGCCCAGCCCGCGGTCAAACTCACGCGCCCAAAATCCAGCTGCCTAAACACAGCGCTGGAAAACTCGATTTTGCTCTTGCGTTTTTGCGAGATCTAAGACGTAAGGAAATTCTGATTGAGTCCCCGGGGTCCCCCGTGTACCCCTGTGTACCCTGTGGTTAATGCCTTTTGCCGACACTTAATCAGAGTTTCCCTAAGACCCGCCTCACTCAGAAACCTGGCCCTCCTTGCTCCAGCGGTAGAAGCGAATCGGATGTTTGGGAAACTTGTCTTCCTGGGCGGCATTGAAGTGCTCCCAGACGCCGGGCCAAACCTTGCCGAGCGCTGCTGCCGTAGTGCCATCTACCCAGACCTCGTGTCCAGCCGCGAGATCGCGTTCCGCGCCTTGGGCGAAGTTCGCCACGCCGTTCACCGGATCGATCTGTTTCCATGTCGTCCGCGGATTGAAATAGCGGATGTACCAGTCGTCCACAATGAAATCGCTGTAGTAGACCACGGTGCCCTGCGGCCACACCTGACCCATCCGGTGAGCAAAGCGCAACGCCTGGTTATAGTCCGGGCGCGAGTAGGGAAAGATATAGAAAGCGAGATTCGCCAGCGCCATAGTGGCAACGAACAGCGCCAGCCGGTAACGGCGCGGGCCCCGATATTCGGCGAAGACGAGAGCAACGATGACGATGATAGCGGGTAGACAAAACAACTTGTAGAAAGTATTCCAGGGCAGCCAGAAGAAGAGAAAGACAGCATATGTGGCTAACCAGACGACCGCCATGCGCAGCGGCACAGTTGGCGCCAGCCTGAAGTGCAACAAGCGCAGTTCCTCCCGGTGCCGGAGGGTGCGAGTTAGCAGCGCGCCCAATGCCATCGCTAGGAGGAAGAAGGTAACCAGCATGAATGGTCCGAAGAACTGAAGCAGGTGTCCGGTGCCACCGAAAAACAACCGCGGATAATTCAACAGCGTGATGGCCAGGTTCTTGGACAGAGTGAATGTGAACGTCACATCCGGGGAATGAAAGGTCAGCCAGCGCACGAAAGTGCCCAGGCCGGTAGAGCGTTGCTGGAGCCAAAACCCGGCGTAATACCCAGGCAGCGTGACTCCCGCTGCCAGCGCACTATATTGCAACAGGCTTCGGCGGCCGCCCTTCAAATAGACGCCTAATGCAGCCGCGGGAAAAAAGAAGATCGCAAGCTGATGAATGAGGATAGCGCCGACGTGCAGGATTCCGACCAGCAGAGGCCGAGGCTTCGAACTCGTGCACAAGGCGTGGAAGGCGGCCACCAGCAGGAGCACGCTAGGAATATAGGCGTCGGCGTCAGTGGCAAACCTCCAGAAAAGTGCGGAGAAAGCAAAGAGCAAGGTCAACATGGTGCTCAGGTAAGCGGACTGCGTGAGCCGGAGAAGCGTGCGCTGCAGTATGCCGGCGCATACCGCAGCCAGAACCATGTTTATGGCCTGAAGCACGGCAATGGCCCGGACCTGCAATCCCAGGCTGCGCACCGCAATCCACACAAAATACCCGACGCTGTCGTAGAGAAGATGATTGGGGCGTATAAGACTATGCCAAAACCACGGCGATCCAAATCCACCCGCCTGTTCGATATCCTGAGCGAAGGAAACGCCATCCCAGTAATAGTTCTTGGTGGGTAACACCGCATAAACGGCAAATACGACTACGGGCAACCACCGGCAGATCATTTCCCACTGCGGAGGGCTGATCGAATCGATCCGGCGGCGAAGGCTTAGAGACATATCAAAAAGGTCTCAGGTCTCAGGTGTCAGGAAGATCTCAAGGCATTGGCTTCCCGTGCGAGACCAGCAACCTGCCCTATTCACTGGTGAAGTAGTCAATGGACACGGGGTTCTCAAACAGGGAGTAATCGCGGGTTACGACCGTGATGCCGCTGTCGGTGACGAAGTAGCGTTCGCGATCGGCATCGACATCGTAGCCGACGGTGGTGCCTTCCGGAATGTGCACGTCGCGGTCGATGATGGCTTTGCGGATGCGGCAACTGCGTCCCACGTTCACGTGCGAGAACAGAATGCTGTCCTCGATTTCGGAGTAGGAGTTGACGCGGACATCCGGAGAGAGCACGCAATTCTGGACGGAGCCGCCGGAAATGATGCAGCCGGAAGAAACCAGGGAATCGAGGGCGTGTCCCATGCGCTCGTTTTCGGCAAACACAAATTTTGCCGGCGGATACTGCCGCTGGTGGGTGCGGATGGGCCATTGCTCATCGTAAAGATTGAAGACGGGAGAGACTGAAACCAGGTCCATATTGGCTTCGTAGTAGGCTTCGAGCGTGCCCACGTCGCGCCAGTAGAGCGCTTCTTTCTTGTTTTCGTCGACAAAATTGAAAGCGAAGACGCGGTAGTCATCCAGCATTTTGGGCAGAATATCCTTGCCGAAATCGTGACTGGAATCGGGATCCTCGGCGTCTTTGAGGAGCACGGGAATGAGCACGTCGGTGTTGAAGATATAGATGCCCATCGATGCTGAAATTTTGGTTGGATCGTAGGGCGATCGGATATGGGTCAGCTGCGGTTTTTCCAGGAATCCGGTGATGCGATTGTCGTGGTCGATGTCGACGACGCCGAAATGCCGGCTATTCGGCCGGGTCGGTCACCAGGGTGGCGAGGGTGGCGTCGGCGGCGGCCTCCTGGTGCTGCTTGAGCATGCGCCCATAATTCATTTTGTAGATGTGGTCGCCGGAGAGGATGATCACGTACTTGGGCTGCTCGCTGCCGATGGAATAGATGTTCTGATAGACCGCGTCGGCGGTTCCCATGTACCAGTTCTCGCTCACCCGCTTCATGGGGGGCAGGATTTCGATGAACTCGCCGATTTCACGGCCGAAAATATTCCAGCCTTCGCGGATCTGACGATTCAGCGAGAGCGCCTTGTATTGCGTGAGGATAAAAACGCGGCGCAGGCCGGAGTTGACGCAGTTGGAAAGCGTAATGTCGATGATGCGGTAGATGCCGCCGAAGGTCACGGCCGGTTTGGCGCGATCGCGGGTGAGCGGATAGAGGCGCTCGCCGGCGCCTCCCGCCAGCAGGATTCCGAGCGTATCTTTCATTGGGAAACCGTCATCGGCACACCGTATAGATGCAGCGTGCGACGCGGACGCTGCCCCGGCTCAACGCGCCATACTAGCACAGGCGATGGGTTCTGATCGGTGCCGTAAGACACATGATTCGGCTCAAAAAGGAAAGCCTTAGCTGAGAGCTGAGAGCTGACAGCTGACAGCTGAGAGCTAGCAGCTAGCAGTGCACAATCTTGTCGCTCTTGATGCCGCGAGTGGCATTCCGCGAATCCACCACCAGCTTGGCCTCGTTGACAATCTTCTTGTAGTCGTAGTCGGTATGGTCGGTGACGATGAGCACGCAGTCGTACTGCCCGAGATTGTCGAGCGAGGAACACTTCATTTGCAGATCGTACTTGCGACCGCGCCCGACGAAGGGGAAGTAGGGGTCGTTATAGCTGACCGCGGCTCCCTCTTTTTGCAGCAGCTCGATGATGGTGAGAGCGGGCGACTCGCGCAGGTCGTCAATATCTTTTTTGTAGGCGACGCCCAGAACCAGAACCTTGGAGCCGTTGATCGCCTTCTTCTGTTTGTTGAGCGCGGAGATCGTGGACGCGATCACGTTGTAGGGCATGGCCACGTTGATTTCGCCGGCCAGCTCGATGAAGCGGGTGCGGAAATCGAACTCCTTCGCTTTCCAGGAAAGATAGAACGGGTCGACCGGAATGCAGTGTCCGCCGAGACCTGGCCCGGGATAAAAGGGATGGAAGCCGAAAGGCTTGGTGGCGGCGGCTTCGATGATCTCCCAGATGTTGAGGTCCATGCGCAGGCAGAGCATCTTGAGTTCATTGACCAGCGCGATGTTGACGCAGCGGTAGATGTTCTCGAGCAACTTGGTCATCTCCGCCGCCGCGGGTGAGGAGACCGGGACGGTACGGCAGAAGATGGAGCCATAGAGCGCCGATGCGATTGCGCTGGCCTGGGGATCAAGTCCGCCAATCACTTTCGGAATATCGTGACGGGCCACCTGGGTGTTGCCGGGATCCTCGCGCTCGGGCGAAAACACGACCCAGAACTCGTTCTCGGCGGCCGCTCCCTTGCGGGAAGCTTTCAGGCCGGCCTTGTTTTCCTTCTCGAGAATCGGAACCAGGACTTCTTCCGTGGTGCCCGGGTAGGTCGTGCTCTCGAGGATGACGATTTGGCCGGCGCGCAGATAGGGCGCTACCGCGTGGGCGGTGTCGGTGATGTAGCTGAGGTCGGGCTCGTGATATTCGTCGAGCGGGGTGGGGACGCAGATGATGATCGCATCCATGGCGGTCAGCTGCGAATAGTCGGCCGTAGGTTTGAAGCCGTTAGCTTTGGCCGCCGCGATCTCCGCGGGCGTGATGCGGACGATGTAGGTGCCGCCGTTCTCGAGGGTATCGACTTTTCGCTGATCGATATCAAAACCGGTGACGGGAAATTTCTGTTCGCTGTAGAGCAGCGCGAGCGGCAGTCCGACGTAGCCGAGGCCGATGATTCCGACCCGCGCCTGGCGCCCATCAATGCGGCTTTTCAAATCAGTAAAGAGGGAAGAAGCCAGTTGAGTATTCATAGGATGAAGTAATTCTAGCATTGCAGGCCGCGGAAACTGCGCTCATCCTACGACTTCCGCCTGGCGGATTGCGATCTTGATTGCTCCCGGTAAATCGAATTCGCCCGAGCAGCGCTTTCCTTAGTAACATGCGGAGTGTAGTAACCTGCCCCTTAGATGCCGTTCGTCCGACTACACATCGTGTCGTTCCTGGTGGTTGTCGCTATTGTCGCCGCGCTCGCGAGCCAGGCGGCGCGCTTTCTGGTGGTGGACGAACCGGGAACGTCCGATGTCATCGTGGTGCTGGCTGGGGAGACCAAAGTCCGGCCGGCTCGCGCTCTGGAACTGCTGCGCCAGGGAGTAGCGCCGCGCGCGTTTCTGGATGTTCAGACGCGAGATGTGATCTACGATCAGCATCTCATCGACCTTGCGCGGAAATACGTGAACGGCCTTCCGGAAGCCAACCGCGTCTCCGTATGCCCGGTGGTTGGATTTTCGACCAATGCCGAGGCCAGCGACGTAAGCCGATGCCTGCAGCCCCTGGACGCGCATCGGGTGCTGATCGTGACTTCCGATTTTCACACCCGCCGCGCCTTGCTGATCTTTCGCCATCGCCTGCCGCAATACCAGTTCAGCGTGGCTGCGGCCCGCGGTCCAGTGACTTTCGGCGACGCCTGGTGGACGAATCGCGAATGGGCAAAAACCACTCTTGATGAGTGGTTGAAGATGCTGTGGTGGGAGGCGGTGGACCGCTGGCGGTAGAGCATTTCCTGATCTGCTGTAGAGGGAGCGGGGAACGGGTAGGGCACGGCTTCAGCCGTGCCGCCAAGGGCTGCAACGGGTTCCGGCTTTAGCCGCTGGGGGCGCGCGCTCTACACCATCACGAGAAATGCTCTAGTCGGCAACTGGCAACTTTTTTTGTTCTGCGATAGTTTGAAAGCTATCCCATTTCCAACGGAGTTTCTCATGGCTCAAGTTACGATTACCGTGCGCAAGAACGGTCCTTTGCGCGTAGACGATCCCAACGGCGTGGTTGAAGTGGTGGACGCCGATGGCAACAAGTACGATCTGACGGGCAAACCGGTGTTTTCCCTCTGCCGTTGCGGAGCCTCCGCCAACCGGCCTTTCTGCGACGGTACTCACAAGGTGGCCTTCCAGGCGCCGGATACGGCGATCAAAGTCGAATAGTACTGGGTTTGTATCAGCGTACGTTCCACTTGTAGTGACGTGGCTTGCCCCGTCTGCGGAAGACGCGGCAACCTGCGTCTCTACCAGTAGAATGATGCGCTGCCTCACCGGAGGGCTTTGTGTCAGACGAACTTGTGTCTTCAAAAGTGAAAAGAGAGCGGGATCGAGCACTGGGGATGGGCGCGAGGATCACGCGCCGCGATTTTCTGAACGGAGTCGCGCTCACCGTGGGAGCGGCCGCCGTTCATGGCATCGTTCCTCCTGAAATGTGGGCGGCGGCAGCCGCCGATCTCGAAGCCCAGAACGTCCCGGGTTACTATCCTCCCGCCAGGACCGGCCTGCGCGGCGATCACGCCGGGTCGTTCGAAACCATGCACAAAGTCAAAGACCACGCTTTTTGGGACAGTGCTCCCAAGGCCGTGGACACGGGCGAATCCTACGATCTGGTCGTCGTCGGCGGAGGGTTCAGCGGACTGGCCGCGGCGCACTATTTCCGCAAGGCCTCGGGCGACAAAGCGCGCGTCCTGATTCTCGAGAACCACGATGATTTCGGCGGGCACGCCAAGCGCAACGAATTTCGCACGGGCGGCCGCACGATTTTGGGATTCGGCGGCACCTATTCCATTGAGAGCCCGGCGCCCTATAGCGCCGTCGCCAGGGCTCTGATCGAAGAACTCGGGATTGATGTGCCTTCGTATCACAACTATGTCGACAAAGATCTTTACCGTTCCTTGGGTCTGAAGCCGCGCATTTTCTTCGACCAGGAAACGTTTGGCGCCGACAAGCTGGTGGTGAACGCGGTGCATACCGGAGAAGATGAGAGCGGCCTCGGCGATGAGGACAAATTGGGCTTGGAAGAATTTCTGAGAGAAGCTCCGCTCTCGGCCAAAGCCAAGCAGGATTTTCAGCGTCTGGTCACTGGAGATAAAGATTATTTCCCCGGCCTCAGCTCCGGCGAAAAGAAGGCGCGCCTGGCGCGCATGAGCTATGCGAAATACCTGACCGACACGGCCGGGATGAGCGACGAAATCGTGAAGTTGTTGCAGGCCTTCCCGCACCCGCTGTTCGGCGTGGGCATTGATGCGGTCGCCGCGCAAGACGCGTGGGGCCTGGGGTTGCCGGGGTTCCACGGCCTCAAACTCGATCCCACACCGGGCAAGGGGATGAACCGCGACTGCATTCACAACGACGAAGCGGAGAAATATTTCTTTCACTATCCCGACGGCGCGGCCACCATCGCCCGGTTGCTGGTGCGCAAACTGGTCCCGGCGGCACTTCCGGGCAACTCGGCCACCGATGTGGTGCTGGCCAAGGCCGATTACGCAAGACTCGACGACCCGTCCTCGGCGATGCGCATCCGGCTGAACAGCACCGTGGTCAAGGTGAACCACCGGGGCGATCCAGCCTCCGCGAAGGAAGTCGAGGTCAGCTACTTTACCGCGAACAAGCTCAAGACGGTGCGCGCCGCAAACTGCATTCTGGCGTGCTGGCATGTGGTGATTCCGTACATCGCGCAGGAACTGCCGGAGGCGCAGAAGGCGGCGCTGGCTTCGGCACGGAAAGTTCCGCTGCTCTACAACACCGTCCTGGTGCGCAACTGGAGCGCCTTCCAGAAGCTGGGCACGAGCTCGATTTACGCGCCCGGCATGTACCACACCGGCGTGAACCTGGATATTCCGGTCAGCATCGGCGGCTACGAATGCACGAAAAAGGCGGACGAGCCGATCGTGGTGCACATGATGAAGGCGGCCTGCGAGCCGGGACATCCGGCGCGCGAGCAGCATCGGCTGGGACGCATCGAGCTCTACACCACCACCTTCGAAACTCACGAGCGCCGCATCCGCGAGCAACTGCTGCGGACGCTCGGTCCCGGCGGATTCGACCCGGCGCGCGACATTCTGGAAATCACGGTGAACCGCTGGCCCCACGGCTACGCCTATGAATACAATTCGCTGTTCGACCCCTTCTGGCTGGAAGGCGGCGAGACCCCGTGCCAGGTGGCCCGCAAACCGTTTGGCCGGCTGGCGATCGCGAACTCGGATGCGGACGCCTACGCGTACCTCGACTGCGCCTTCGATCAGGCTTACCGTGCCGTGCAGGAATTGAAGAAGTAGGCCGGCAACGACCGCAGCGGTCAACCGCTGCGCCACCAAAAACCAAGCGCAACGCCGACTTTGGTGGTTGTCGTTCGGCGGCAGATATGGGAGAATGCGTTCTGTTCGTAGCTACCTGCTCCCCGGAATCTGCTCTGGGGGGCCCACTGCACTGATTGCTGTGAAAAAGTGCGCGCATAAATCTTGAGATTTGCTTCGTACGATTTTTGCTCAGGCCATCTCTCGATGTGGTGAGGGAAGGTTCATGCCTATCCAGAGTGTTTTTACCGGCGTGCAAAATCCAGAATGCTGAAAACTATGAATCATCGAGTAGCAAGCCGGATGCCCCGCCCACAGCCGATGACAAGGCTTGCCGTTATTTTGTTTGCGCTCTGCCTCGGAGTTTCCCTGGCTTGGGGTCAGAACAATGTACTGACGCAGCACAACGACAACACGCGCTCGGGCTTGAATCCGAATGAGACCCGGTTGACGCCGGCGAACGTCACGGTAAGCAGCTTCGGAAAGCTTTTCACGCAGAGTGTGGACGGCGTCATCGCCGGACAACCGCTTTATGCCAGTCAGGTTCTGATGAACGACGGCAATGTGCACAATGTGGTTTACGTCGCAACCCAGAACAACAGCGTGTACGCGTTCGATGCTGACAGCGCGCTCGGCAAAAACGCTTCTCCCCTATGGTCGGTGAGCCTGAACGATGGCGGGACGCCAGATCCGATCGCCGACTATGGTTGCACCGGGACGCACTACACCCAAATCGGGATCATGGGCACGCCGGTGATCGATCCGGGCGTGACCACGCTTTACGTCGTGGCCAAGACGGTGACCGGGGCAGGAACCAGCGCGGTGCGCAACTTCAGTCTGCATGCGCTGGACGTCACTTCCGGCAGCGAACTGTTGGGTGGGCCAAAGGTCATTACGGGCACGGCGCCGTCCACCAACGGATCGGGAACTTTCAACCCAATCTTTCAAATGCAGCGTCCGGCGCTCCTTCTGCAGAACGGTGTGCTCTACATTGCATTTGGTGGAAACGGTTGCGACGAATACGCCTACAACGGCTGGCTCTTTGCCTACGACTCCCAAACGCTGCACCAGGAGTTCGCTTTCCTGGTGACTCCCGGTGGGGCTCGCGCTTCGATCTGGCAAGGCGGAAGTGGTCCGGCGGCGGACGAGGACGGCTACATTTACGTGGTGACCGCAAACGGGACGTATGACGGGCCCACCGCAGCTAACGACTTTGGCGACAGCGTGCTCAAGATGGGATGGATCGGAAGCGTCCTGAGCGTGCTCGACTACTTCACCCCGTATAACCAACTGCAACTCTCGCAACAGGACCTCGATCTGGGTTCCGCGGGTCCGCTTATTCTGCCGGACCAGCCCGGCCTCTTCCCCCACGAACTGGTTGCGGGAGGAAAGCAGGGCACTCTCTACCTGGTCAACCGCGATACCCCGGGAGAGTACTCCTCGGATGACGACGACGTCATCCAGTCCATTCCCGGGGCCGTGGTCAACGAGCTCACCGGCGTGCCTACGTACTGGAACAACAGCGTGTATGTGGCCGGAGAAATGGACTATATCAAGCAGTTCGCTTTGGTCAACGGACTGCTCACTCAGCAGCCGGTTTCCCAAACCACCGTTGCCTTCACTGGCGCCGGTCCGGCTTCGACCTCGATTACTGCGAACGGGAACAGCAATGGGATCCTTTGGGCGATACGGCACACGAACCCGGCCCTGTTCGCCTTCGATCCCACCAACCTCGCGAACGAGTTCTACAACAGCACGCAAGCGCTGAAGTCGCGGGACCACTTGCTTCCCGTCATACGATTTGCAACTCCAACCATCTCCAATGGCAAGGTCTATATCGGAGGAACAACCGCTCTGCAGGTCTATGGACTATTGCCTGTGCTCTCCGTGGTGACCGGCAATAACCAGACCGGTGTGGAGAAAACCGTTTTGCCCACAGCGTTGAGTCTGATGGCCACGACTGCCTCTGCCTACGGTTCTGGGCCGCTGGCCGGCGTATCTGTGACCTGCAAGGACGGGGGAGTGGGAGGGGTGTTCACCCCCAGCGCAACCCAGACGACGACCGCGGCCGGAACGGTGACGTGCAGTTATCAGCTCCCCGGCCAAGCGCGCGCCGTGGCGATCACTTGCAGCAGCACCGGCTATACCAGCGCTCTGTTCAGCGAAACCAGTACGGTGGGTCCTCCCGTGCGTATGAGCACCGTTTCCGGGAACAATCAAACGGCGCCGCCGAACACGCTGCTGACCGCGCCTTTGCTGGTGAAGGTGGTCAATGCGACAGGTTTCGGCGTGCCGGGAGTGACCGTAAACTTCACCGATAACGGCGCGGGCGGGACTTTCGTTGCCACTTCGGTCGTCACCAGTTCAAATGGAAACGCCAGCGCGCAGTACACGACCGGCCCGAATGCGGGCAAGGTAACCATTACGGCCTCGACCGCCGGAGTCAAGTCGGTGAGCCTCAAAGCGACGGTGGAATAGGGCGCCTGCGGCTCAGACCCGCAATATATTGCGCGCCGACAGATGAGCCCCCGTCAGCAGCAGCATCCCCGACAAGAACGCCCAGAACATCAGGCTGACCGAGATGGCGAACGGCCCATACACTTCGGCGAAATTCAGCCGGGGCAGGGCGAAGATATAAAGGTGCTTGAGCAACTCCGAGAGCAATCCCATCAGCACCGCCGCCGGCAGGACTGCCCGGGCCGGCACCTTGCCGTTCGGCAACAGCCAGTAGACCAGGAAGAAGATGGCGATGCTGGCCCCGATCGAAAAAATCTTCATGATCACAAAGTCCACCAGTTCCACATACCAGGCGCCGTAGCCGTGCAGCGCGCTCTTCAGGATGGCCAGGCTTCCGGCGGCCGTCAATCCTACCGAGAGCAGGGCGAGCGATCCGCAGGCAAACACCAGCCCGAGCGACATCAACTGATTTCCCAGGTAAGAGCGGTTGTTGCGAAATCCCCAGACGCGGTTGAGCGCAACCTCGAGCGGCAAAAAAATTCCGGTGGAAGTAATCAGCAGCATGGCCAAAGAAAACACCTGCGCCCGGTGGTGCGCGCCAACCAAAGCATTCAGGTTTCGGATCACGAATTCCTGGCCGGTCGGAATATAGTCGCGCAACAAGTTCTCGACCACGCTGTACATCACCCGGGAATGAAAAACGTAGCGGATCAGCGTCAGCAGCAGGAGCAGGAAGGGAAAGAAGGACAGAATGGAGTTGGCAGCAACGGAGAAGGCGAAGGTGTGCACCTCTGTCCGGAGCAGATAGCGCAAGGTGGAGCGCACCATGCCTTCGGCCGGAACCGCGCGAAATGCGGCCGCGTCGTGGTTCTCGCGAAGCTCGGTGGGAGTGATCGAAGACATGGATCGAAGAGACGGTTTCTCAAATACTATCAAATACTTACGGCTTTCCGTCGAGGCGCGCCCAACGCATCCTGGACCAGTTTGATTCTGCTTTGAAAGGGCACGCCTTCACAACCTGCGGAAAAAGGCGATGTTGCACTTGATTTTGGGTGGCGCAGCGCCGGGGCCCCGGCACGCCCGCTTTTGGCGTGATGGGGTGGAGCGGTTTACCGCTGCGATAACTGGCTTATTTTCATCGACGGCTTTAGCCGCTGAGGTCACACTTTTTGCGCGGGAACGAGTTTTTCCGCACCCCTTTAGCGGCTGTGCAATGACAGTAACGCGTGTTGTGGGGCTGCCGCTTACTTCTCTTGCATCACCATGCGGAAATCACCCCACAACACCGAGTGTTGCACATTCACTTCCAGGGTCCGCCCGTGTGTACCATCCACAGATCGGTGTCCGGAGAACCGATCACCTGAAACGGCATCCAGAAGTACCCACCCTGCCCCCAACCGTTGCCCCAACTGTTCTGGATTAGAGCGAGTTGTTTCGTCTGGTCGTAGCCCAGACAGACCACTTCGTGGCCGCCCTGTTGTTGTTCCCCAGGTTTCGGAATCGGCATGACGCCGGTGTCCGCCACTTGCTGCGACATGAATGACTCGTAGACCGTGAACCCGACTGCAACCGGCCACGGTGTCGAATCGGCCAGGCACCGGAGAAAGTCCGACAAACTTCCGAGACGGTGATATGCGCCAGTCTTGTACTTGAGCGCATTCTGCGCCTGCTCTGCCGTCGGGACGGTGAACTCGCCCGCGACGTAGGGATAGAGCGACGCTTCGCAGCAGCCTTTCGCCGTCAGCACCTGGCAACCGGTGCGCGGCATCGCCCCGTCGTCATTGGGAAACGACCCATCGGCAATCAGTTCCTCGACATACAAGCACTGCGGGCTCAAAATCGGCGAGGCCTTCTCGTACTTCCGCGCGATCCACTCCCGGGCCGACGAAAAAGCGTGTCCCGTGCAGCTGCCTTCCTCGCCCTGATCCTTGATCGGTCCGCCCCACTCCCGCAGATCCACATGTTGCGGCACCGCTTCCGCTCGCGGCGAAGCCCGGTACATCCGGTCCCGCACATCGTGAAAGTCGCGGAGCGCACCAAACTTGCGATTCATCACTGGAGCCGCCCAAAAGTTACTGTCCGCACGAGCTTCGAGTGTTGATGGAGTTTCAGTTTCCGGGTTGCCGCGTCCACGCCCGGGTTGCCCGTAGGCGCCGCGAGAATGCTGTTGTAATGAGCCACAAAAGTGGAGATGCTGTAGGGCAGCTGCGCTTTTAGATTGCGGCCAGAAGCCGCATCATTGCAGGACGGAATCGCTGCCGTGATGGCATTCACCGTGCCCGCCACCAAGTTGGCAAGCAAAGTGATTTTCGTCTGCGTATTCGAGTCGCTCACCTGCGCGGCCTGGAGCACAGCCTGTTGGTCGCTCTGGTAGGCGCTCACGGCCGCCTGGAGCTGCGAGCAAACCCCGGCGCCGCTGCAGACGAAGCCTCGGCGAAGTCAGCAGCCAGCGTCTTGATGACCGTTGCGTCGGCATTGATCTTTGCTTCTAGGCTGGTATTTATCGGCTGGCCATTGGCCACGGCGGCGATTTGCAGAATGTCGATCAAAGCCGGTGCCGCCGCAGCCAGAATCGAATCGAGGGTCGATACCCAAGCGGTCGAACAGGCAGTGCAGAGCTTGGCAAGAGACAGCGAAACGACAAGAGCTTTCCTCATGAATGGTTTCTCCTTCGATTTTCCAGAAATTGACTTACTTACTTCGAGCTGACGCCGGCATACGGCGAAGGCAGCCAATGCGCCACGATGACGGCCAATGGCGCAAGAATCGCTGCGGCGGTGGCATGGTTCATCCAGAACGCAGCGATCGCCGGCGTGGCAGCGTTCGCGAGCGTAGTCAGCAGGAGCACAACTGTGGGCAGATAAGCAGCGTACTGTTTCAAAATGGCATCTCCTTAGTAATGGCGTTACATCTATGACATAGAAGAAGTGCAGCGAAATCGGTCAAGCCCTGATGCCCGACACATAAGCCGCCCATGGCGAACGCTTGGTCAGGGCTTCCCGGCGGGATAACGATCCCTCTTGCGCCAGGCCAACGTGGACCCATCCGTACTCGAGAATAAGTTGGTCGTATTCGATGCCGGACTTCAGGATGACTAATGCCACTTCTGCCGGTGTACCGAACGTGGGACAAACGAAGTCGCACGCCAGTCCGTGGCAATGGGCGCTCGTTGCCACTCCGCCCACCGCCTTGTTTACCGCTACCGAACGGTAGCCGCTGCGCACGACGATAGGCCTGTCCCCAAGCAGCGTTCTAATTCTTTCCATGACCGCGGCCACAAGGTCCAGGTTTGTAATGACGGTCGGAATCGGAGTGTTGTCCAGTCCGAGCCGAGCCGCCGTCTCGGAGAAAGAGAATTCCTCCAAAGTAAAATGCTCTGAGATTGTCATGGGACTTTGTTTTCAGTTGAGTCGAGTCTTACGGAACCACCACCACTACGTTTGTCTCGCCCGTAGGTTGTGAAGGAACTGGCACATACGTCAGCGTTATTGGAACACTGTTCCCGCACGGACTAGTCAACGGAGTAGTTGGCGTACATGCAGGCGACACCGCAACGACGCTGAAGCCATAGGCTGAACCGGCGGTCTCCGTGGTTGTGTACGTTACTCCGGTTACGGTCGTAAGCGGCGTTGCAGTAACCGAAGGAGTACAGGAGGTTCCGCCGGTTGCGACCGTGCAGCTACAAATGCTGTAGCTGGTAACCGTCGAGGCTGTACTCGCGGTCCACGAAAGCACCACGGGACGCGTGCTAGATTGGGCTTGGGTTAAGGTTGCCACAACTAAGAACATGAGAATTGCAAGTCGCTTCATAAATCGCTCTCTCTCCTCTCTCTCTCTCTCTCTCTCTCTCTCTCTCTCTCTCTCTCTCTCTCTCTCTCTCTCTCTGGGAACGATTGGGTCGGTTCCCGTGTAGCTTTGAAAGGGCATGGCTTCAGCCATGCCGTTAGAACCCGCAACACAAGCGGCTTTAGCCGCTGAGGGTCGCCCTCTCAAAACGTCCCGTCTCGCCAGCGAGACTTAATCAGGCAACTCCTAGATTTCAATGCGCCGATAACAGGTCCACTAGAATCACATCACCTCTACAGTCGTTCGCTCCTTTGTTGTACCACTGCACCGTTCCATCCAGGGTTGAGCAAGCGCCGAAAGCCAGGCAGAAAGTGTTCCAGTTAGGAACGGATGGTCCGGTAGTGCCGCCCGCGCTCGTGTAGTAAATATTGTTCGCCGTGTTGTTGGTAACTGGATAGATAGAACTTCCGGCAGCGAACACTGTGCTGCTAGCTGGCGCGAACCCCGCCCGCAACTGATTGCAGGAGGCCGGTTGGCGCGTCCATACTAGTGTTCCCGTACCATCGGCGCAGGTTGTTGTGCAACTATTCCAATTTGGCTCTGCGCCAGATGTCGCCGCGCTGGTGCCTGCCGTGCTTACCACCCAATCGTACTTATTGCTGTTATTGACGGTTGGGTACATGAACGTCCCGAGGGAGTAGGCAGTATTCGCAACCCAGTCTGGCGAGATCGACCCCCGCGTGCCCATCACATCCGTTCCCCAGAGCGCCCATTGGCCATCCTGCGAAGCGTTGCCGATGTTGTTCTGGGTCGCGAAGTTAGCCGAGTCGCCCGTGTTGTATTCGTGAGTGAAGCGGTACATCGTCCCTAGCAGGTTGCGGAAAAACTCGATGTGAAGCGGACGCAGTACCACGAAACTCTCTTGTTTCCACAGCACAACCTGATAAGAAGAAGGCATGCGCGGAAAAGACGAGCAACAGTTGGACGTGTTTAGCTACGTAAGCCCAGAGCAGCGAGTGCCCCAAGACCACCCCTTGCGTCCTCTTCGTGTCATGACCGATGAGGCATTAAGAGAACTGCAACCACGATTCCACAAGCTGTATGCGAAAACCGGGCGGCCGTCGATCGCGCCGGAGAAGTTGTTGCGAGCGCTCCTGCTGCAAGCGCTGTACTCGGTGCGCAGCGAGCGGCTGTTGATGGAACAGCTCGACTATAACCTGCTGTTCCGTTGGTTCGTGGGCTTGAACATGGACGACGCCATTTGGGATGTGACCGTATTCACCAAGAACCGCGAGCGGTTGCTCGATGGGGACATTGCCGAAGCCTTCTTCCAAGCTGTGCTCCAGCAGGCACGCGAGCGGAGTCTGCTCTCGGACGAACACTTCACGGTGGATGGAACGCTACTGGAAGCGTGGGCGAGTGTGAAGAGTTATCAGCGCAAGGATGCGAAGAACACCGTCCCGCCGGACGATCCTGGCAATGCGACAGTGGATTCCACGGGGAGAAGCGGTCCAACGAGACGCATCAATCGAAGACGGACCCGGATGCGAAGATGGCACGCAAAGGCAAGGGCAAAGAAGCGAAGCTGAGTTACAACGGGAATCTGCTGGTGGAGAACCGCCACGGACTGATCGTGAACAGCCAGGTGTTCGAGGCCAACGGAACGGCGGAGCGCGATGCCGCGCTGGTGATGCTGGAACAGATTCCGGGCACGAAACAAGTAACCGTGGGCGGCGACAAGGCCTATGACACGGCAGATTTCGTGGCCGAATGCCGCAACCTCAAGGTCACGCCGCACGTGGCTCAAAATCTGGAGCGACCCGGTGGAAGTGCGATTGATGCTCGCACGACGCAGCACCCTGGATATGCCATCAGTCAGAGGAAGAGGAAGCGTATCGAAGAGTGCTTCGGATGGCTGAAGACGATCGCGCTGTTGCGGAAAGTTCGGCATCGTGGAATCTTCAAGGTGGGATGGGTCTTCACCTTCGCGGCCGCGGCCTACAACTTAGTCCGTATGAGGAATCTGGCGATTCAAGCGACGTAAGCCGAGGTCGCACTGTGCTCGCAGGCCCGAAAATAAATCCGCGGGACACCAGCGGATGCAGCCAGAACCCTTCCCGAATCACAAAATCACTAAGACTGGAGAGAATCTAAGTCGCGGAGTCCATTTTTCCGCAGCCTGCTAGAGGGCAAGTGCCCAGACCGGTGCATTCACCCACCACTTCGCCATATCCTGCCTGTGTATAGCCCGTCTCAATCGTTGGCACTTGGGTCGCAAAGTCAGGGATCGGCGGCGCGTCCGTCGTTCCCGGATCGCGGTAACTATCGTGGTGGTCACTGGGGAAGCCGTTAGGCAGCAGTTGCATGCCGGGGTAAGGTACTTCGTCAATGACCCCGCTGACATCCTGATAAGTCATCGGCTGCGAGAAGAGGTGCTGGTATTGAGCGGAGTCTCCCCAGTAACTCGTGTACCCCTGCGCCTGGTGGCCCGACGTGTGGCTGGCGGCGCTGGTTTGTGTGCTCACGTTGATGTTGAGCGAGTTCACTTGCCAGGTGTAGGTGTAGCAATAGATGTCTGCCAGCGCCCAATAGCTGGTGTTGGGTGGCGCGTTACCAGTCGTCGTCGCAATTGCCACGTAATAGCTGTAAGGTGCTCCGTGGCTGGGGTCGTAAACCGTGTCATGGCTCGACGAATGGTAAGTCTGCGTCGCGCTGTATACCCCGTAGTAATTCGCGTTCGTGTTCAGGCAATTAGCCGTCCCCGGTGTGAGTACGGGCGTCCCGCCGCCATGCGTCGGAGTCAGCGACATGTAAGCCGAATTAAGGTCTGCTCCATTCCCGTGCAGCGTCATCAGGTCGGTCAATGGGCACGGATTGGTACCGTACTTGTTGCAGATCATCGTATCGGTCGTCTGCCACGTCCCGGTTGGATAACTGACCCCTGCTCCGTTTCGTATCTGGCCGATACGAGTGTTCAGCGCTCGATAGCCGATGCCCGCAAGGTATACGACGGCATCGAATCCCGGCCCTTGTCCGTTGATGCTGCCCAGATTAGTCCAGGTGACTCCGTCATCCGTGCACGTCGAGGTGCAGGTTGACCATGCTGGCTCCACGCCTGAGGTGGTCCCTGCCGTCGTTGCCCGAAATGCGTGGTTAGCGCCGTTGCCGGTCTGAGGATAGATAAATGACGTGTAATCGTTCGTGATGTAGGCCGTACTTGCCTGCCAGTCCATCCCACCAGCCATAGTCAGAGCGATTGATCCGTCCGTGGCAACCGTAAATACGCCATTCCACGTCTGGTAATAAGTTCTCGGCCACACTGTTCCGAGCGATGTGTAGAGCGTGCGCGTGAAGGTATCAGTGCCGGAAGAAACGGCCAGCCGGTTGACGGTGACGCCGTCGCCCATCAACTCATAGATGATATTGCCCTCGCCCGAAACTCGACTCCACACCGCTCGCCCACTGCTGTCAATGATCGTACAACTCGTACTGCAACCGGACCCGATAGCACCCCCGTGAATGGCGCTATAAGTCAAACACGGGCTTGACGGGGAGCAAGTCTCTGCGCGGATTTTCGTCGCGTTGAGGTAATAGAGCCACGGGCCGCCGCCGTTCGAGTAGACCATGAACATGCTGGAATTTTGCGAGAAGGCGTCCCACTCCCCGTCCGACCCCATGTTGTAACTCGTCGTCGCGTTACCGTTCGTGGTCGGGTCGGTCACCATGATCAGATAACTGTGGAAGTCGGGGTCTGTGCCGGCGGTGTTCGCCGGAGCGTTCGCGGCGAACGGTGGGCTGTCGCTCGCACGAATCAAGAACGTGAGCGGCTGGCCGATGCCCCCTTGTGCGACGCAACCGGATTCCGAGCCCGTGACGCAATTATCGGTGCGTGCGCTGTACGTCAGCGGAGCGCCAGTTGGATAGCCTAACTGGCTGCCGCCAGAAAGCACAGCAGAGCCTGACAAAACCGTTTGCCCCAGCGCAACACAATCTATCAAAGACAGGACTGTGAGCCCGATCACCACGCGAAAAGGGAGTGCGCTCCAGTATCGAACCATTCGCTTACAGGAGAAAGTGATCATTGCCATTGCGTTCATGGTCATCTTCAGAACAACCGCCAAAAACTTCTTCATCGCTGTTTGCTCCACAAGAAATCGCATTCTTCGATAAACGAGGACCAGTCGAGGTCAGGAACCAAGGCGACGCCATTTGCGCAAAGCACAGGCCGGCGTTAGCGCCTTGTGCTCTGCGCCCGAGTCACTCCCAGCTTCGCTATAATGTTTGTTTGCTCATCCCACGCCATCTGCGCAGGGCTTCATGGAAAGGGAACTATGCCGACTGACGTAGTCATGCCCCAAATGGGCGAATCGATTTTCGAGGGAACCATCACCAAGTGGCTGAAAAAGCCCGGTGACAAGATCCAGCGCGATGAACCTCTGTTCGAGATTTCCACCGACAAGGTCGACGCGGAGATCCCAGCGCCCGCCAGCGGAATCCTTCAGGAAATCAAAGTTTCCGAAGGCAACACCGTTCAGGTCAACACGGTTGTCGGCGTGATCGGCGACGGCAGTGGCGCTTCCGCTTCTGCCCCCGCCAAACCCGCGGTTCCTGCTCCCGCTCCCGCCGCTCCGGCACCGGCACGTGTAAAGACGGAAGCTCCGGCTCCCCCAGCCGCACCCCCCGCCAGCGCTCCCCGCGGTGAACACGATGAAGAAGATTCCGACGTCCGCTCTTCCCCGCTCGTCCGCAAACTCGCTCGCGAGCACAATGTAGATCTCGCAAGAGTGAGCGGCACCGGCACCGGCGGCCGCGTCACCAAGCAGGACATCCTCGATTTCGTCGAGCACCGCCCGGCTGTAGAGACGCGGCTTGCCGCGTCTCCTGCCCCTGCGCCCCGTCAAGCCGCGGCCTCAGCGCCGGCTGTCATTCCGGGTGAGCTTGTACCTATGTCCCAAATGCGCAAGATCATCGCGCAGCGCATGATCGAATCGCGCCGCACCAGCGCTCACGTCCACTGCATGTTCGAAGTGGATATGACGCGCATCGTCAATTTGCGCAACAAGCTCAAGAACGGTTTCGAGCAACGCTACGGCGCGCGACTCACATTCATGCCGTTCTTTGTGCGCGCGGCGATCATCGCTCTGCAGCAATATCCGATCGTCAACAGTTCGCTTGAAGGCGACAGCCTCCGCTACCACAAGCACGTCAACGCCGGCATCGCCGTCGCGCTCGATTGGGGACTCATCGTCCCCGTTCTCAAAAACGCCGATGAACTCAATTTCCTAGGACTGCAACGCGGCATCACCGACCTCGGCGAGCGCGCCCGTACCAAGAAGCTCCTACCCGCCGACGTCGAAGGTTCGACCTTCACCATCACCAACCCCGGCCAATTCGGCGCCGTCTTCGGCTTGCCCATCATCAATCAGCCGAACGCAGCCATCATGGGTGTCGGCGGCATCACCAAGCAGCCCCTCGTGATCACCGACAAGGACGGCGCAGATTCCATCGCCATTCGTTCCGTCGTTCACCTCACTCTCGGTTACGACCATCGCATCATCGACGGCGCCATCGCCGACCAGTTCATGGCCGTCCTAAAGAAGATTCTCGAAAACTGGAGTGAGGAAGTCGGATAGAGTGGGGCATTGGGGACGGGTGCACTCACTCGTCCAGGCCGAACGCAGGTTGGCAGCTACCTCTGCTCACAGCAATCTGGATTCGCCATATAGTCCACGTCTCAGATAGTTAGCTATCTGTTTGTTCGTATAGCGTCAAACCAACGGCGTCCCCCCCAGCAGCAACGGCCCGTCTTCCGAGCGTTCGATGAAATATCGGGCCACGTCATCGCGCAGGCCAGGCTTGTTTCCCGTCCAGCGCCACAACCCCTGATAGTCTCGCGCGATGTCGGTCGCGGGATTGAAGTCCCACTTTTGCAGCAGCGCCCACCGCTCGCCATATGCGCGCAGCGCTTTGCTGCCGTGAAAAGCGTGAGTGGCAAAGTTGTCGATACACCCCATCGGCGAGCGGCCTTCGACGCGGTTCAATTTCGCGGCGCGCGCCTGCCAGTTCAGCACCGATTCCACATAAGGCTGCGTGCACCGCTTCATTTCCGCGGCCACGTTGGTCGCTTGCACGAGCCCGAAGGCCATGTGCCAATCCGCACTGCCCAGGACGCAGGTGTCTAACATCCCACCCACGGTTTCGAAAGCGTCGCGTCGCCACGACCACGCGCCTCCGGTCGCTCCCGGCGCATAACCATAAGGAAAGACCTTGGACGGCGGAAGCTTCGCGTAATAAGTATCGCTTCCTGAGTATCCCGCGCGCCGGGAACGAGAACTAAGAAATTCATTCTGGTGCACATAGTTCCATGCAAAGCTGGCGCTCATCCGGTAAGGACGGTCACCGCTATCGCTAGTCGCGGTTTCCCCCGTGACGTCTGCCGGTAGCGTCAATGGACCGGTCATAGTGCCGCCCGCGATGGCGACGTACGCGCCCGAGCCTACGCTCGACACTGCCCCATCCACATAACCCTTGTTCGCAGCGTCATTGGCTCCCACCGGCGTCGGCAGCGACGGAGGCGCGCTAAACTGCTTCGTCCCGGTGATCGTCTCCGTTCCTGCCAGGTGCACAACCGTCGCGCCCAGACCAGCCACCGCCGCATTCACGTCAAGCTGTGTCACGCCGAAGTTCGCGAGCCCTGTACCCGGCGTCGTCAGCACGGCGCCAATCGTAGTCGGTGAGGTCGCAGGAACCGCCCAATATTCCGTCCGGACGGTTCCGTCATCCAGTTGGAAAACCACAACGTAGTAAGTTCCCGCCGGAGACGCGCCCACGTTCGGAACCAATTGCGCCGTAAACGCGCCCAGAGGTCCAATCGTCACACTAAGATTGCCCGCCGCCACCGCGTTTCCCCCTGCCGTCTGGAACGACGGCCAGGAAATCAGCACCGTACCCAACGCCGCGGACCCGTCCGCTCGATACACCGTGTCGCTGATCGTTGTAAGCGCCGGCCCTTGTGCCTGCACCGTGCCTGGCGACGCCAACGTCAACGCCGTAAGCAATGCCAGCACCAGGGAAATCACCGCCGGCCCTGCCATCGGAAAATGCTCGTTATTCACCGCGAACCATCTGCGCATCTTGTTTTCTCTCCTCGTAAGCGCACGCCACCCTAATTCGGGCCAATAAGAAAGCCGCTCGACCGAGCGGCGCCCCCTGAAAGGTTTCCCCTGTGCAGCTTTCCCCTGTGCAGGTTTCCCCTGTGCTCCTCTGTGTCCCCTGTGGTAAAGCTCTTGACGGTGTACCTACCCCGCTGAGGACGTAGAAAGGACACTAAGCATATCGAACCAGCTCGAGTCGTCAGCCTGATTTGCGAGGCGCGCTAGCGACGCGCGATTCCAGAAATCGCCGCACGCTCTCGACATAAACATCCGCGAAGTCGACCACGGGCCTGCGCGTCTCGATCCGCACCATGGCCGCTTCCATTTCCCATTCCATCGCACATAATACCGCCAGCGTCATCATCGGAGCCCGGTGCACTCCTGCTGCGCAATGAACGTAAAGCCGTGCCTCCGGATCGTCCAGTGCCTCCAGCGCAAAATCAACCCCGCGTTTCAGCAGTTCCGGCGGCTTCGGCAAAAAATCGTCGTCCGTCGGATTCCACAGCACCCGGATCCCATGCCGCTCCGCCAGCGGCCGGTCGTCGAACTCGACCTGCATGTTCAGCACGTGCGTAACACCAGCTTCCGCCAGCTCTTCCATGTTTCGCGCGTTCCAGATCCCACCGCCCAGCGCAACTCGTTCCGTGACCCAGCTCATGTCCATGCAACGTTCCGTCCGCCATCCCGGCGCAATCCTCTGCGTTTTACGATTATTCTGATTCTACGTCGGCCGCTCCAAATAGAAAAAGGGCGCGATTTGCGTCGCGCCCTTCAGAGTTTTCATTTTTTCTTGACTCTTAAGTCTAGGATATCAAATTGGAGGGGGGTGTACCGCCAACTTTTCGAAGTTTATTTTCGCTTTCGTTTGAACGACTTAAGTCGTATTTGTAATTTTTACCCTCTTGACAACTTTCCTCAAAATCCACCTTCTCCATTAAACCACCCGCGAGCAGGATCCGTGACAACTGGTCGAGTGCTTCCTGGAGGAACCGCTCGATCGTTCTCTGGGTACAGCCGAGCAGCCGCGCGACCTCAGGAATGGTGTATTCCTCCAGAATATTCATGGCCAGCAGCTTTTTTTCCATTGCGCTCAGCTTCTCGATCGCTTTCTCCATGTCGGTCACAAAGATCACGACGTCCTCAAAGTTCCTCATCGTGTACGATGTGACCCGCGTCCGGAAGAACTCCCGCCCCAGCAACGACGGCAGCCTTCCCACCTCGACCGAGGCCCGGGCATACCGCCGCAGCAGCGCCACCGTACGCCTGCGGTAGGGCCACAGGTCCATCTCCGTTTCGCCAAACACCACCGACGGCGCGGTTCCGCATGCCCCATGAGACTCCATGCTTGTGTGCTCGTCGTTCGTGTACTTGTCATGCCCATACCTCCATCGTGGCCACGCCCTGCAAATAACCAATCCGGGCCGAGCTCTGAATATCTTCTCTTTGCGCGTCTTTTTGAACGCTCGTTCCTTGTTCTTGCGCACGCGCTTTGCGGCGGCGCACGCGCCCTCTACGCCTCGGCGCCTCCCCGGGGTTTGGCATCGCCGCTAAAACCACACGGCAACCGGCGCAATACACTCCGTCTGCTCCCTGCGGACGCAACCACAATCCGCCGCACCGCTCGCAATACTTCAGTCCAACTCGGATTTCCTGGCCTTCCATCCTGCCTATGAAGTTCATGATTGCCTCTCCGTATGAAATGGAAAACACTCAAACCAATAAAGAAGCCCTGGTACCGATTTCTCGGCCCAGGGCTCGTTTCTCTTACGATGACCTGTTGTGCTATTTAGTTTGAAAAGAGGCGGTTACTGCAGCCTGGCGCTAACCCCCATCTCCGGTTGTCGGAAGTAGCCCTCCTCGTAGCCGGACTTGAGCACCTGCCCGTTCTGCACAATGACGCTCAAACGTCTGTTGAAGCGAATGGCCTGCAA
Organism: uncultured Acidobacteriaceae bacterium; assembly: GCA_963779995.1. Taxonomy (GTDB): domain Bacteria; phylum Acidobacteriota; class Terriglobia; order Terriglobales; family Acidobacteriaceae; genus Acidiflorens. Next base: position 97,907 of record CAVZZY010000019.1, read on the forward strand.
CAAACGCTGCATGGCTGCGGAGAGCACCTCCGCCCCTCGCACCTTCCGGCGTAACTCTCCGAAGCTTCTTTCTTCGTTCTCGTGGAATTCTACTTCTATCATGGCTGGATAACCTTTCTTGCAATATAAGTACATTATAATCATGTTATGCTATAGCTCAACCATGACTAAGTCAATACATTTATTCCACTATGAATGTAGGGTGTGATAAGCAAGGTGTAATAACTAGACGGGATACTAACGTGGGTATACTAAAGTAGAGTGCGCGTTGATTGGGAAGTCTGGGAGAGCACAACCGACGTGGGTTCTGGAAATGTCACGGCATTCTCTGGGTTGTGTTTATTTTGGAAACTCCCCTGCGGTATGCTGGAAAGGTTCAGTGGTTCTGCTCCGATAACGGAACAAAATATTCATTGAGGATGCGGGAATGAAGGCTACATCAAAGATCGCGGTGTTTGATACCACTCTAAGAGATGGCGAACAGGCAGCGGGAACCCGCCTGGGAAGTCGTGACAAGATAACGCTCGCGCGCCAGCTCGCCCGGTTGAAGGTGGATATTATCGAGGCCGGCTTCCCGGCGTCATCTCCGGAAGACTTTGATGCCGTCCGGAAGATCGCGCAGGAGATCGAGGGGCCTACCATCTGCGCGCTGTCCCGCGCGGTCGCCGCCGACATCGAGTCCTGCGGCAAGGCGCTCGCCAAGGCCGCGCGCCCCCGCATTCACACGGGCATCGGCGTTTCCGACATTCACATCATGGGCAAGTTCCGCGACGAGCGCTATGGCAAGACCCTCGAAGGCAAGAAGGCAAAGCTCATGGCCCTGGCCGTGGATGCCGTAAAGCGTGCGCGCAATTGTGTTGACGACGTTCAGTTCTACGCCGAAGATGCTGGCCGCGCCGCGCCGTTGTATCTCTACGAGATGTTGGAGGCCGTCATCGGTGCGGGCGCAACCGTCGTCAACATTCCCGACACCACGGGCTACACCGTTCCCGAGCAGTACGGTGAACTGATTCGTGGCATTCGCGACAACGTTCCGAACATTACACGCGTAACCATCAGCGTCCACTGCCACGACGACCTCGGTCTGGCGGTGGCCAACTCCCTGGCAGGCATTCGCAACGGTGCGCGCCAGGTGGAGGGGACGATCAACGGGATCGGCGAAAGAGCCGGCAACGCCGCGCTGGAAGAGATCGTCATGGGCATCCGCACCCGCGCCGACTACTACGGATTGACCACCGGAGTCGAGCCGCGCGAGTTCTTCCGCACCAGCCGCATGGTCGCCGACATGCTCGGAATGCCGGTCCCAGCCAATAAAGCCGTCGTCGGCTCCAATGCCTTTGCGCACAGTTCCGGCATCCACGTGGACGGATTCCTGAAAGATCGGCGGACCTACGAAATCATGCGTCCCGCAGACGTTGGATTTACCGGGAGCCGCGTCGTCCTGACGGCGCGCACGGGCCGCGCCGGGCTTCGCTCACGGCTGGAGAAACTCGGCTACGAACTCTCCAAGCAGGAGCTTGACACCATGTACCAACGCTTCCTTGCCGTGGCGGATAAGAAACAGGAAGTGCTCGACGAAGACCTGGCCGCCCTAGTCCACGACGAATTGCCTCCGGTCGAGCAGAACCTGAAGCTGGAGTACCTGCACAGTTATAGCGGCACGACGGCGATTCCAACCGCGACCGTCCGTCTGCTGATGAATGGGAAGACGAAGGAAGGAGCCTCGATTGGCGATGGTCCGGTCGATGCCGTGTACAAGGCGATTGCGAAACTAACCGCCACCCATGCGAAACTCTTGCGCTACGACATTCGCGCCGTAACCGAGGGCACCGAAGCCATGGGAGAGGTCACCGTGCACCTGGAGATCGGCAACCGTCGCGTCATGGGTCGCGGCGCATCCACCGACATCATCGAGGCCAGCGCCAAAGCCTACGTGGACGGTCTGAACCGTCTGGTCTGATTCGAGATATGATTCGGGACCGTTAATGCCAGAAGTGTTATCTGTCGCTGCCTGCCTTTGGTGCAAACTCGATCCGATCCACCGGAACGAAGGTACCCGGAGTCATACCGATTATCGTGCTACCCCCTGATAGGTCCCTGGTCTGATCTTTTTCCCGGAGCGTCTTAGGTTGACCGGACGCAACGTATTTCCAGACTTTTCCGGTCTGCGTGTCCAGCAAGAAAACTGTGTGCTGAACTGTTTCTCCGCTCAGCGAATCCACCTGAGCCGGAACCAACTGATAGCGCGATGATGCCGCTGGTTCAGGTTTTGGCGAAGACTTTTGTCCAACGGCAACCAGCATCAAGCAGAGCACGCACAGAGCCAACAACCAGAGTTTGATCTTCATTTACAGGATTCCTCCTCGAATCGAGGACAGCCTACCACTCTGCCCCACGACTTGCACCCGCTGCCGCTCAGGAAACAGAGTCGATCAATCACCATCCGAGGATCCAAGCTCAGAAAGCCATCGGGCATTAGACCTCGAGCGTTTCTCCTAGCCTTCGACATCTGCACGCGGGTGGCCCACGTCTCGTCGTTTCGAGACGTGGGATGCCGCCAAGCTTTCATCGCGAGTCAGCGACATTTCGGCAAGCTTGCAAAATTCGCGGCGGGGTGAGAGAACTCTGGCTATGAACTCCGATGTCTTGCGCTCTCCGGTGCAGTTTCTGCGGACGGTCGGAATCTCTGCCGATCAAGACTGGCTGCGAGAATATGAGGTCTGGTTCGAACGCGAAGGGCAGGGGATCTCAGACGCCGTGGACCGCACCGGCACGCCGTGGTTGCGCATGTTCGATCGCTTAGGTGTGCGGGTAGATGAAATCCTTTACCCACCCGAATACTGGCGCATGCTGAACCATGGATACCGGGCAGGCGTGCTCTGGCGTGTCTTTGAGCAGAATTCGCTGATGCCGGCTTACCTACTTCTCTACGCGACGGGTTTCTATGATCCGGGCCTGGCCTGTCCGTACACGGTCTCCCTCTCCACCGTTGCCCCGCTCTCAAAATATGGAGACGCAGAACTAAAGGCACGGTTCTTGCCCCGCATGTTGCAGCGCAATAACAATGACAATGCCAGTGTTTGGCAGGGAGCCACCTGGATGACGGAGATCAAGGGTGGGTCAGATTTAGGCGCGGCGGTGGAAACTGTAGCGCGACGGGATGGGAGTAAGTGGCGGCTGACCGGTGACAAATACTTCGCGAGTAATGCCGGGGCCGAGTTGGCGGTGGTCGCGGCTCGGCAGGAGGGCGCCCCGCAGAACGTGCGCGGGCTAAGTCTATACCTGGTACCGCGTCGCAGTGAAGACGGGCAGCTGAATTATCGGATACGCCGCCTCAAAGACAAGATCGCCACCCGCTCAGTACCAACCGGTGAGATCGAACTTTGTCAGAGCGAGGGTTGGCTGCTGGGGCTGGCGGAGCAGGGAATTTATTTGATTCTCGAAGTGCTGAACCTCTCGCGCGTGGCCAACAGCGTGGGCAGCGTCGCGCTCGCACAAAGGGCCATCGCCGATGCCTATTCTTTCGCTGAGCGCCGCACGGCCTTCGGTAAACCGATCATCGAACATCCGTTACTTCGGCGGCAGTTTGACGAGCGTCTGCGGGGGCTGCGCGCGGCTTCCAAGCTAGCTTGGGAAGCTGTGAGCCTGCTCGACCAGGTATGGCAGGAGAAGCCGCCCTACTCGGAGCGTTATCATCTCTTTCGGTTGGTAGCCCACCTGGCAAAGTACTGGACAGCAGAGTTCGCTCTGCAGACGGCCAAATGGACGATGGAAGTGCACGGCGGGGTGGGAACACTGCAGGAATATCGCGTGGAGCGCTGGCTCCGCGAAGCCATGATCCTTGCCATCTGGGAAGGGACGTCGCATCGTCAGATGCTGGATGGACTGGAGGTCATGCAGCGCAAAGGTGCGCACAGGTTGCTGTTCCAGCATCTTGCGGGAAAAGCACCGCAGGCGCAGCTGCGCGAGATGGAAACGCGAGTGGAACGACAACTTGGTTTGCCCGAGGTTGAAAGGGAAGGGACCTTGGAGAGACTTTTTAGCGATCTGGCTTCGTTCACCGCAGATGCCCTATCAAGGGAGCCAGGTCGATAAGGCAATGATTTCGGCTCACCCACACCCACCATCGCTCTTTTGCAGAGGCGAAGGTTGATGGCATGGTTGCTTTTCCAAAGGATTCCTGCCGACAAACGCCCCCGCAGCCTCAATCGGCAAATCCTCAACTCGCGCATGGTCAGCTACTCGGAATGTGCCTCAAGCATAAATAGCCGGAGGCGCCTTTTCTTTATGACTTCTTTACGAACTGCTTACCTCACTTTTATGATCCGGCGTCCACCCCGGAACAAGTTTCTCATTGTGTGCCATGGACGTGGACAGGTTTCCCCAACCACATGACTCCTCTAGCGCGGCGAATGAATCACTCGCAGTGCACCCGCGGCAACGGAAATCTCGGCGGGCGTCTCGCACACAAATTCTCCGTCGGCGTAGATGTCGAGCGGAGTTTCGGTCTGCACGTGGACTCGTTCCGCCCGCGAATACTCAACTTCCGGCAGAAGAACATGGCGCCCGAAGTACACCGTCGGAAACATGCAAAACAGCTTGAAGGGATTCAGCGTGTTGATGCGGCAGATGTCGAGCTTCCCATCGGCAAAATCCGCTTCCGGCGCGATGCGCATGCCGTCGCCATAGAACTGCGTGTTGGCGAATGCGGCGAGCAAGGTGAGCCCTTCGGCTTCGACGCCATCTTTGCCCCTGAGCTGCGTGCCGTTGCACTGCGTCAGCCGCATGGAAAAAGCCGGAAGTTTGAGCAGCATCGGCAATAGCGCCATGGCATAGCCGCCGTGTCCACGCAGCCAGCGCGGCATCTGATTGGCGCGTCGTGTGGCGGCAGAGTCCAGACCGCACCCGGCGACGCCGCAGAAATAGTGCGCATGCTCCGGCGAAGCGGACGGAACGATGACCCCGAGATCAATTGCCCGCGCCCGAATTTTTCCCGATTCGAAATCATGCCAGACGCGCAAGGAGTCTCGCACCGAGCGCAGGTTCAGCGCGCGGGCAAAATCATTTCCACTGCCTGCCGGCACGATCAGCACAGGAAGCTGAAGCCGCACCAGCGCTGGGAGATGACGGTGAATAGTGCCGTCCCCGCCAAAGATGAGGATAGCGTCGACGTCGCTGCCGCCGGAAGAGGCGGGCAGTCCCTGGAGCCACTCCGCTCGAGAGCCGGCTTGAAACGGCCTCAAGTCTGCCGGTGAAGTTCCCAACCCGAAGATGACGGCGGCGCGCATGGGCTAAACGTTCGACGTCCAGGATCAAACGTCAAGCATTAGAACACACGGGCCGACGCGAAACGATAGCCAACGCGAAAACCATCGTGTCTCCGGGACGAAAGAGTTGGCCCGCATTATAGCGTCTTCGCCGATCGCTCTTGGGAACACAAAAAAGCAAAGCAAGGCGAGGTAAGGAAAGACGAAGCGAAAAAAAAGCTCTGCATCGCTTCTCGTTTTCGGCCCTCTGGTTGGGGCCTGTCTCTTGCGTCCACCCACCCCGTCCCGCCGGAGGCAACTCCAGACGTGCTAGAATTTGTTGCGCTTGAAACGCTTCCACCGGCTCGGTGGCGCACTAAATCTCTCCACCTGGCAATGACGGACTGAAAACGTGGCCCAGAATCCAAACGCTCAAAGCAGCTCCATCACCTATGCTGATGCCGGTGTCAGCATTGATCGTGGCAACCGCACCAAGCAACGCATCAAGTATCTGGCCCACAAAACTTTTACCAAGGGAGTGCTGAGCGAGATTGGCGGATTCGGCGGGTTGTTCTCGGTCGATAAGAAGTATGTGGATCCGGTGCTGGTTTCGAGCGTGGATGGCGTGGGCACCAAATTGAAAGTGGCTTTCGAAATGAAAGTGCACCACACCATTGGGGCCGACCTGGTGAATCATTGCGTGAACGACGTCGCAGTGCAGGGTGCGGCGCCGTTGTTTTTTATGGACTACCTGGCCACGGGCAGACTGGACCCGGAGGTCGCGGAAAAAATTGTGGGCGGCCTCGCCGAAGCCTGCAAGCATAACGGCTGCGCCCTGATCGGCGGCGAGACCGCCGAAATGCCGGGGTTTTATCCCGAAGGCGAATACGATCTTGCCGGATTCATAGTCGGAGTGGTTGAACGCGACCGCATCATCAGCGGCAAAGACGTGCAGGTGGGGGATTGCGTCCTCGGCCTTCCCTCCAACGGCCTGCATACCAACGGATACTCCCTGGCACGCAAACTGCTCTTTGAAATCGCGGGCTATTCTCCCGAGACCTTTGTCAGCGAGATCAAGAACAAAGTCGGCAACGAACTCATGCGAACCCATCGCAGCTACTGGTCGATCATACGAAAGATGATCGCGGGCGAGTGCGTCGCGGCGCTGGCCCATATTACCGGCGGCGGCATCACGGAAAACCTGCCCCGAGTGCTCCCTAAAGGCACGTCGGCCGTGGTCGAACTCGGCACTTGGCCGGTTCTGCCCATCTTTGAACATCTGCAGAAACTCGGCAACGTCGCCGAGGAAGAAATGCTTCGCACGTTCAATATGGGCCTCGGTATGCTAATCGTGGTTCCCGCCAAGAAATTTAAGAAAGCGCAGACGCTGCTGGAGCGCGCCGGAGAAAAATTTTACAGCGTCGGCCGCATCGTCAAGGGCGACCGCAAGGTGATGTTCAGCTAGACGTTTCCCTGTAGAGACGCGGCTAGCCGCGTCTCCGTCGCCGCGTCCGGAGACCGGGTAAGTCGCGTCTCTACTCCAGGTTTTCGCGCTCTTCATTTTTCTCCGTGTCTCTGTGCCTCTGTGGTGAATAATGTTGTCCTAATGAAAAATCTCGGCATTCTCCTCTCCGGACGCGGCTCCAATTTTGTGGCCATCGCCGACAGCATCGCGGCTGGCAGGATTCCCGATGCCCGCATCTCGGTCGTGATCTCGAACCGTGCCGATGCTCCCGGTCTTGAAATCGCCCGCCAGCGAGCCCTCAACGCTCTTGTCATTTCATCGAAAGGCAAGCCGCGCGAGGAACACGACCGCGAAGTTGTAGCCGCGCTCCTGGACAACAAAATCGATCTCGTTTGCCTCGCCGGTTACATGCGCCTGCTCTCGCCTTGGTTCGTGCAGCAGTTCCCGTCAAGAATTCTCAACATCCACCCGTCCTTGCTACCTGCGTTTCCCGGCCTGGAAGCGCAGCAACAAGCCTTCGCCTATGGTGTGAGAGTGTCAGGCTGCACGGTGCACCTGGTGGATGAGGAACTCGATCACGGCGCCATCATCGTGCAGAAAACTGTACCCGTGCTCGACCCCGACGACGAGCACACGCTTGCGGCACGCATTCTCGAGCAGGAACACATCGCATATACCGAAGCCATCAAGATTATGCTGGAAGGGAAATTTGAGATCGTCGGCAGGCGGATGGTGAGAGGTCAGAGGTGAGAAGTCAGATTGCAGAGGTGAAAACCGGCCTATCGTGAGTATTGGATTCTTACTTCTTCAATCTGACTTCTGACTTCTTACTTCTCCTACATAATGAGTTCGTTGCTTTTCCTCACAATCGGGTGCTGCATCACCTCAAGCTCGTTCTTCACCAGATTCAGTCCGTAAACGCACTGCTCAAATCTTTGCGAGAGTTGCGCGAACAGCGGCGCCACCTTGGCGTATTCGAAGTGTTCGAACTTCGAGACGATGTAATAGCTTTCTTTCCCGGCTTTCACCCAATCCACGAAATTCTCGACCCGCTGCCGGCGCAGCCGATAATGGTTGATGCTCTCCGGAAACATGCCGGCATAGAACAACGTGTAGTCGCCAATGTGCTTGCGGACCTGGCGCTCGCGATCGAACGAGGGCGCCGGGCCGTAGATCGGGTCCGACTCGATCAGCATCTCGCCCACATCGTTCAACTGTTTCCCCGCCGCGTTGCGAATTTTCAACAACTGCTCGGCGTCGCAAAACTCCGACAACAGATGCGCGACATAACCCACGATTTGCGGATCGCGAATTCCGATCTCTTCGGCATAATGACGGCCGACCAGTTCAAGAAACAACTGCTGCAGCGGATGCGTCTCCGGAATCTCCATGATCTACTTCCTTCCTAACTGGCCCCTATTGGTTCTATCGGAACAGAACCTTGTGCGCATTAGATACCTTGAAACTCGATCTAACGCAAGTACCCATTCGAGCCACTGCTTTGGTAAGAAGCCCGTGTGGGGCGCGGGGTTTCAAGGTATTTGTTGGCAGCCAAAGGAGGCGACTGCTAATTCTGCATCGCGGATTGAAAAATTTGATCCAATCAATCTAATTACACGATTTACTCTACCTATCTACTTGGTTCACCGAATCTATCTACACGATGAGGCACAAAAACGGAGGCGAAGTGGAGCGAATCAACATTTCAAGCGGAACACCATGGGAGCCGGTTGTCGGTTACTCTCGTGCAGTTCGCGTAGGTGCGTACGTCCACGTTGCGGGTACAACCGCAACGGCCGCCGGCGGCAAAATCATTGGAGCCGGCGATGCCTACGCGCAGGCGGTTCAGACCCTCAAAAACATTGAACGCGCCCTAGAGCGCGCGGGAGCTTCACTGAAAGATGTAGTCCGCACCCGCGTGTTCCTTACCAACATTGCGGATTGGGAAAGAGTAGGAAAAGCGCACGGAGAGTTTTTCCGCGACATTCGTCCCGCGAGCAGCATGATGGCGATCACGGCTCTGGTTTCTCCAGAGATGTTGGTGGAGATCGAAGCGGAAGCGATCGTGCCCGACGGAAATTGAACGAAAAGCAAGTGGGATGGCGGAAGCCAATGCGAGAGTTGGGCTTCCGCCATCATTTACCGTGGACTGCTGCGGGAACCGCTAACGGCGGCCTTTCTTGCGGGCCACTTTTTTCTTTGCCGCTTTCTTTGCTGGCTTCTTCGCCGCTTTCTTCTTGGCCGGTTTCGCCTTTTTCCTGGGAGCCGGCCTTTTTGCCGCTTTCTTCGCCGGCTTTTTGGGGGCTTTCTTGGCGGCCTTTTTCTTAGCCGGCGCCTTCTTCTTCGCGGGTCTGCTCTCGCCGCCGCCTCCACCCGATGGAGTGATAGGCGCAGGTTCTCGCACAGGCGGCAACGTCTGGATCTCGTCGTCTTCCTCTACGAGAACGGGTTCTTCTTCCTCTTCTTCCTCTTCTTCCAGATCCTCTTCCAGCGATTCGCCGTAGGCGCCGCTGTCAGCGTACTCATCCGTCTCATCGTCCCGACCGTAGAGAGTCGGATCATCGAAGCGCATATCCCCTCCTGAATATTGAATTAGGACAACCTGCTGCGAAACTGCAGTGCTTTTCGGTAACGGCGCGTGATTATAGCACGGCTCAGTTTCACCGGCAGTATCGTGCATTCTTTAGCGATTTGCGAGGAAAATTATCAGGAAAATTGTGAGCAGGAAAAAATCACTAACGTCCGGCGAATCAAAAGCGAAACCGGAGGATAAACGTCCCTATTCGTACGCCAGCGCGTCGATGGGATCCTTCTGCGCCGCTTTGAACGCCGGATACAGCGCTCCGGCGACCGCACTTGCAATAGCGATCAGGGCAGCCCGCGCAATCCATCCCCGGGACACAATCACTTGCAGCAGGGGCAGTTTCTGGGCGAGAACTGCACGTGCCGCCAGGCTGAAGGCGACACCTAACACGATGCCCCCCAAGGCAAGCAGCACCGTCTCCCGGAGCACCACATTCACGATGTATAGCTTCGACGCGCCCATCGACTTCAGAATGCCGATCTCCCGCGTGCGCTCCATCACCGCCGTATACATTGCCTGAAAAATCACGAGGACCCCAATAATCACGGAAATCCCGATCACCACCCGGAGAAACGTAGAGAGGTAGGGATAGTTCGTCGGCGACATCATGGAAAGGTAGGCGGCCATCGAACTCGCGGTGTAGCGTTCCATGCCCGGCACGTGCTTGATCTCGTCCACCACAACGTCAGCGTTGGCCGGATCGTCCAGCTTGAGATACATCACCGAGGCCTTATCCTTGGATCCGGTCAGATCCTGCATGGTGCTGAGGGGAAGAAACTTACGCCCTCCTTTGCCGTGTTCGACAATGCCGCAAATTCGAAAACTGTTATTGAGAATCTCAATCTTGTCCCCAATCTTAGCGTGTTTGGCTTGGGCGAAAAGATCATCGACAATCGCATCATCCGGCCCCTGAAAAGGACCGCCCTTCAGATAGCGGAAGCCACCCGACAAGCTCTCGTAACTCTGCAGATCGATTCCAGTGATGATCTCGAGTGTCCCCGCGGTTGAGACCTGGGTGATGACCGGCGCGACCTTCTCCACGTGCGGCAGTTTGGCCAGAATGCCGCCCACCTTGATCGGCATCGGGCTGCCGGTCAGCCCCGCAATAAAAGATGATCCCGGAGGCATCACGATTACATCCGCCCCGATGCCCGCGGCCCGCGTGCGCTGATCCTGCAGCATCCCCAGCGAGAGCCCTACGATCAGCAGAATCAGCGTGACTTCGAGCGCCACCGCCACAATGCTGATCAGCGAGCGCACCGGCCGATGCACCAAATTCCCGACGATCATGCGATTCATCATGTCTTTTGCAGAGGACTAACTTAAGAGCTACTTGCTTTGGCTATCCGCCGTTTTCGCCGGTGTGGAATTGAGCTGATCGAGGTGCATCACGTCCGCTCCAGACGGCTGCTCCAGCGCAAACTGGTCGTCGGTTAGCGTTTTATTGATTTCCAGCTTGACCATGTTTAGGGTGAACTCGTAACTCTCCCGCGGTCGTTCGATCTTAATCCTACTCGGGAAAGTTGTCCCCGCGTAGTCTTTGTATTCCTGGTACGTTGCGTCGGTCGCGACGTTTCCCTGTTGGTCATAGATCCTTTGCTCGTACGGCAGCAGGTCGGTTCGGCTGAACTCGATCTCGCGTGATAGATGCGCGCCCTGGGGCCCCTTTCGGATAATCAGCAGTTTGTAATTGGGCTGTTCGACGCGATGCTTTTTCGAATCCAGTACGATTTCATAGCCGGGTTCAACTACCGCAATTTCGTCCCGGCCGATTTCCGGCAGCAGCAGCGCGTCGTAAATGTACTGCGGCCGCATGTTCTCCAACCGCTTGTCGGGCTGGTAGTTGTCGGCATTGTTCGAGCCCAAGACGAACTTATTCCTCGGAGGGATCCATAGTTTGAATTCCTGCCCGTCGCTCACCATATCGAAGGCTGTGTTCCGCACTACGGGCATCAGGCCCTTCATGCGTAGCATGGCCGGTTTTCGCGCCAGCACGTAGCCGCGAATCTCCTTGTAATCGGTGATCCGGCCGTTTTTCGGGTCTCCGACCGAAGAGTCTATGTCCACAGTCGCCTGCATCGACTGAATCCTGGCGGCCTGCGTGTTGACGTAGTCGATCAACTCCTGCTGAGTCGCGGTCTTCAGCGGACGGTCGGAAAACTGACGGTCCAGAGTCCGTGTCCGGAACAGACATCCGCTCAGCGGAAAAGTGGCCGCCGACAGAAGAAGAAGCAAGAAAAGACGCACATGAGAACGATACATTCCTGTTTGGGTACCTGGGAAAACCTTTGCCACACGGGTATCACACTAGTATAAGGCAGCGCAGGATTCGGTGCTTAGCGGACGCCGCCCCGCAGGCCGATGGAGTGGCGATAGGCGGCCACGTTCCGATTGTGTTCTTCAAGGCTGCGAGCGAAGCGGTGGTGCCCGTTGCCATCGCTAACAAAATAAAGGAACTTTGAGTCGTCAGGATGCAGCGCCGCTTCCAGCGAGCTTCTTCCCGGATTGCCGATCGGCCCCGGTGGCAACCCGGGGAAACGATAAGTGTTATAGGGCGAGTTCACCGCCAGGTCGGCATGACGGAGGCTTCCCTGATACGTGCCGGTCAGCAACTCCGCGTAGATCACGCTTGGATCGGCATCGAGCGCCATGTTTTGCGCCAGCCGGTTGTAGTACACGCTGGCCACGAGCGGCCGTTCCTCCGGAGCCGCCGTTTCCTTTTCCACGATCGAAGCTATGGTCACGACTCTGGGTATGTCGGAATTCAGTCGGATCTCTTGCGCCACTGCCCGGAACTGATGCACCATCGCCGCTGCCATTTCCTCCAGGCTCTCGGTCCGCGTGAACTGGTAGGTATTGGGGAAGAGATAGCCTTCGAGCGACGTGGCCTCCGGCGCCAGATCCGAGATCAACTGGGTCTGGGTTTCGACAACCTGCAGAAAATCAGCCGCCGACCCGAGTCCCGCGTCTTCCATAGCCTTGGCGATGTCGAACATCGTATAGCCTTCGGGAATGGTGACCACGTGGAAGTAGATATCGCCGCGCGCGATCCGCTCATAAACCTGCGGAAGACTCGTCGCGCGCTCGAAACGATACTCGCCCGCCTTCAAGGACGGCTTGGGGTGCAACAAATGCCAGAGCCGGAAAGCAATCTCGCTTCGGATCACCCCAGCCTTTTTCAATTCCGCCGCAATGCGCCGCGTCGAATATCCGGAATGCAGCAGCAAAGAAGTATTGGCTGGGGGCGTAACTGGGGCAAGGACCAGCCAAGCCAGCCAGCCGCCAACGGCGAGGGTGACAACCAAAATCAGCGTGATTAGCGTGCGCAAGGTTCCAGTGTAGAGGCCTTTTCAGAATGCTACAAAGTGGCCAGAGTACAAGGCCGTTTGGAGCACAGCTACGCCCCGCTTGGACAGGACAGAGCACCGTCCCCACACGAGCAAGAATGGTGAAAGAGTTTTTCCCGGTGCGCTCTGCGTCTCGACGGTGAAGCGAGCTTCTACTCCCCCAGCCAATCCGCATACGGCTTCATCGACTCGACGTGATCAAACACAATCTTGATTGCCCCCGTGATCGGAATGGCGAGCACCAGTCCGATTGCGCCCCAGAGCGCTCCCCAGAACAAGAGCGCGATCGTGACTGCCAGCGGATTGATTCTCAGGCGGCGTCCCAGCAGCTTCGGATAGAGTACATTCAGCGCGAAAAGATGCAGGCCGACCACGCTAAACACCACCACCACTAGGTCTCCGGCCTCCAGCTGTCCCAGTCCGACTAGGATCGGCGGACCCATAGCCAGCACCACTCCCAGGTAGGGAACCAGGCTCAGAAAGCCGCTAAGAAATCCGACGAAGTAGAAGAACGGAACATGCAGCAACCCGAAAATTGCCACGCTTGCGCCCGAAATCAGTAGTCCGATCAGCAGGTTCCCCACAATGAAGCTCTGCAACATTTTCCCGATCAGCCCCAGCGTCACGAATGCCGTGTGCCGGTGGTGCAAAGGAAACAGCATCACGGTGGCCGACCGCGCATGGCTCTGCCAGGTCAGCAGAAAGTAGGCCAGGAACGGGATGAACGACGCCGCCAGCACGATGTCGGTCACAGTACCGGCTCCGTGCGTGAGCACTTCAGTCCAGCTCTTTACCTGCCGCACCGGTACTACATTCGAAGGCTCGGGCTCGCCGACAGCCTCGCCCGTCTTCTCGAGCTTTTCCGCCTGCTGCTGGTAGGGCTGCAGGATGGAGCGAATCTTCTGCGAATACTTCGGAACGTTGTCCGCGAAAATGAGGGCTTGGTTGTACGACGCAGCGGTGATGCCGTAGAGCGCCGCCAGCAGCACGACCACACTGATCAACGCAGCCATGGCTCTCGGAACGTGCAAATACTCAAGCGCCTGCACCACCGGAGAAAGCATAAAGCTCAGCAGAATGGCAAAGAACAGCACCGCCAGCACCGATTCCCCGTAATACGCGAACATAATAACGAGGCCCATGCCCAGCAGCGTCAGCGACCAGTGATGCCCGCTTCGTGTTTCCGTGGTGTCCATACCGTGGTGTTGCTAACCTCCGCTTCGACTGGCCAACAATTCTGCCCTACCGCAGCCGGAATTGCATCACCGGAATTGTAGATGCAGAAGCTTTCTGCCTCTGCCATCTACAATTGAACAATGCAAGCACCTGGGACGCCCGGTCACCGTCGCATCCTCGCCCTCGATGTCGGCTCGAAAAGAATCGGAGTGGCTGTCTCGGACCCGCTGGGTATCACCGCGCAGGGATTGGATACGATCCAGCGTCAGAACAAACGCCGTGATCTGGAGGCCTTGGGACAAGTGCTGGCGAAATATGAAGTCCGGGAGATTGTGGTCGGCCTGCCCCTGCGCTTAAGCGGCGCGGAAGGAACGCAATCGGAAAAGATGCGCCGTTTCGCCGAGGATCTGCATGCTCATTTCGGCGTGACCGTCCATCTCTGGGACGAGCGCTGGACCTCAACCGAAGCCAACCGCCTGCTGCGCGAAACCGATCTTTCAATCAAGAAGCGCGGGCAAGCGGTCGACCGGATGGCAGCCATCTTGATACTTCAATCCTGGATGGAAGCCCACCCCCACTAACGGGCTTTCCCCTGCGCCCCCTCTGTGACCGCTGTGGTGAAGATTTTTTCCTACTACATGAGGACACATGGGTCCCCAGGGGAACTCTTGCTCAGGAGTGCAACGAGCGGGGTCAGGAGGCGAGCTCGGAAATCTCCGGGAAGCGCAGATTACACTTGGTCAGAGCCTTGGTGAGCGCCTGTTCAATCAGACTCTCCTCGCAGTTCCGCGAGATGGCGATCTCGCTGACCAGCAGATACCGGGCGCGCTCCAGCATCTTTTTTTCCCGGAAGGAAAGCGACTTCTCCTGAGCGAGGATCAGCAGGCTCTTCAGCACCGCGGCCACATCCCAGAGCGACCCGGTGCGCATGCGATCGGAATTCTCCTTAAACCGGTCTTTCCAGTCGGCCGCATTAATGCATTCGCCCGAGGAAAGGTAGTCCACGATCTTCTGTACCTCGCCGTTGCGCACCACCGGACGCATCCCCACGCTGTCAACGTTGGCAAACGGCACCATCACCTTCAAACTGCTGGCTGGAATTTTCAGCAGGTAGAATTTTTCGACCGAGGTTCCCATCGTCCGGCTGCTGATTTGTTCGATAATTCCGACGCCATGGTTAGGATAAACAACCCTGTCGCCGATGTGGAAAACGCGGTCGCCGTTCATGGAGGGGCCCTCGCCCGAGGGTGCAGGGAACTACTTGTAGTCTAGCCGAGCGCCGCCCCTAAGGCAATCGAGAAGCGGTCCTTAGGGTGACCGGCACAATCCCTCCAGTTGACGCCCGATCTCTCCCGCGCATACCATATCTGTTTGACTTCATGAGCAATGGAGTTCTGTGAAGCGTGACTTCTGCTTCACGGCAGGCAGCAATCATGGATAAGAAGAAACTAGAGACCTTCAGGAAAAGGCTGGAAACCCGGCGCCAGGAACTGCGCCACATGGTTGTCCGCAATCAGCAGGACGGTCGCACCGTCGACGATGAGGCCACGCAGGACGTCGCCGACCGCGCCGCCAGTTCCTACAACAAGGAATTCCTCTTCAGCCAAAGCAACAACGACCGCCAGTTGCTCAACATGGTCGATGGCGCTCTCGCTCGCATTCGCGAAGGCAGCTTCGGAGAATGCGTCTCCTGCGGCAAAGAGATCAACGCCAAGCGCCTCGAAGCTGTGCCCTGGACCCGCCATTGCATCGAGTGTCAGGAAAAAGCCGAGAAGGGTTTGCTCGAAACCGCTCAATAGTCTTTCGCGTGGTGCAGACACTCCAGTCCGCAGCGGGCAGCTTTGACGCTCTCGAAATCCGGCTGTTAAACTGAAGTCACCCTACCGTTAAGCGAAGAAGGAAGCCCGTGCGCGCAGAAACCCGGCATCAACTGAAACAAGACCGCTTCAGCAAAGTCACGATCGAGGCAGCGGAGAACGCCGCCCACTGGACGGTGGAGCATCAGGCGAAACTCATTGCCGCTGTGATCGCGGTTGTCGTCATTGCGGCGATCGCGTTCGGCGGTTGGTACTACATCAACTCGCAGGACGAAAAGGCGAGCGCCGAGTTTTCGACGGCGGTCCGCACCTTTGAGACCCCCGTGCGTCCGGCAGGCGTGCCAGCGCAACCAGGGTACGATAGCTTCGCGTCGTCCGGCGAGCGTGCCACGGCGGCGCGCAAACAGTTCCAGGAGATCGTCGACAAGTACCCGCGCACCCACACTGCCGACATGGCGCGCTATTTTGTGGGACTGGCCTCGGAACAGCTTGGCGACAACGCGGCAGCCGAGCGCAGTCTGGAGGAGGCGGCCGGCTCTTCGAACGCCGACCTTGCAGCCCTGGGCAAGTTCGCGCTGGCTTCCGTTTATCGCGCCGAGAACAAGGGCACGCAGGCGGTCGATCTTTATAAGCAGTTGATCGATAAGCCTACCCTCGTCGTCAGCAAGGCGACGGCGCAACTCGAACTCGCAGGATTCTACCAGTCGCAGCAAAAGCCAGACGAGGCCAAGAAGATTTACGACGAGGTAGAGAAAGAAAATCCGGCCACCGAGGCGGCATCGCTGGCGCAGCGCCGGGCGGCGGCTCTCAAGCAGTAGTGCCGCGAAACGCTGATGGAGAGCCGGGCGCCCCCGCCCGGCCGCCAAACTGCTGGTTGGACGAGCCGTCGTTCCGTTGTCTGACTTGTCGAGTCATTAACTTCTCAAGCAGTACTTCTTGCGGCGATGCGACGCAGGCATGCGATGAGCCGCTCGCAATCTTCGACCGTGTTGTAGACATGCGGCGTCACTCGAATCGAACTTCCTCGGACGCTGACGAATACTTTCTCTCTCGCGAGCATCGCGGGAAGCTCCTTTGGAATCGCCTCTTTCCTCCGCAGGGCTAGGTAGTGAGGCGCGCGCCACGGTTCGGCGGGCGCGAAGAATCCCAAGTTCGCCGCCGCGTTCGCCAGTTGACGATTGAGAACGCCCGCCGTCTCCGAGATGTGCGCAACTCCCCACTCCAACAACTGCTTCATGGCGTGCACAGCGGCAGGTAACAGGGCGAAGTTAGAGCGCTCACCCATGTCAAATCGCCGTGCCCCGGCGTCGTAGTTTTCGGTGTAGAGGATCAGGCTCGCGAAATCGCGAGCGTTGGCGCGCTGAATCCAATTCTCTTCTAGCGGTATTCCGCCCTGCCATTTTGGAGCGACATAGAGAAGCCCGACCGAATAGGGCCCGAGCAGCCACTTGTAGCTGGCGGCGACGGCGAAATCCGGCTGCACGTCGCGCGCACTGAAAGGCAGCGCACCGAGTGACTGGGTAAGATCGAGAACCAGTGCGGCGCCGATCTTGCGGCAAACTTCGCCGATGCGGACAAGGTCGAGTCTTCCTCCGCTACTCCACTGCACGTGCGGCAGTGCGCCGATGGCCACATCGGGGGTCAGGGAATTCAGAACGCCGGTGGTCCAGTCATGGTCTTCATCCTTAGGCCAGGCGACCACTTTCAGCGCCGCCCCGGCTTCTTCCGCTAGCCGCTGCCAGGGATAGTAGTTGGAAGGGAACTGCTCGGCGAGCACCAGAATGCTCTGGCCTTTCTTGACCGGCAGATTGCGCGCGGCAGTGGCGACGCCGTAGCTGGCAGAGGGAACGATGGCGATGCAGTCGGCAGAGCAGTCGAGGAGCTGCGAGGCGGTCGCCCGAAATTCGTCTGAGCCTGTAAAAAAAACGTCGGGAGTGAGTTCCCACGGGTGCGCTTTGCGGGCAAGCCCGGCGGTTCCGGCCTCCAATGCCGGCTTCATCAGCGGTGACATGTAAGCGCAGTTGAGGTACGCGACGTCGTCGGGAATATCGAAGAGATGGCGCTGACAGGGGAGCATGGGCTAGTCTTTGGCGTTGGCCATCAGTGTACCAATGCGAAAGGGATTATCGGTGATGGTTCGACTGAAGATGGGTCGAGTGAGATTGCGGGTTGCATTCCTATTGTTGTCAGCTCTCGTGGCAGGTCGCGCGGCGGCGCAGACTGCTGGTGCTGCGCCCCCCCAACCGCCGCTGGCTTTCGCGCGGGCTGAAAAATTGCGACGAGGAATCAACGCCAGTGAATGGTTCGCGCAGGTGTATGACAAGCGCGGCTACACGCCGGAACATTTTCAGGCCTGGACGACCTCCGAAGATATCGCGCTCATCAAGTCGATGGGCTTCGATCACGTGCGCTTGAGCGTGAATCCGCAGCCGATGTTTACCGCGCGCGAGCCCAATAAGATTCCGGCGGAGTATCTGGGCTATCTGGATGCGGCGGTGAAGAAGATCCTTGATCACGGGCTGGCGGTTGTAATCGACCTCCATCCCGAGAGCGACTTCAAGGCGCGGCTCGCGAACGACGACGAGTTTGTCGAGCAGTTCGCCGATTTCTGGCGGGCGCTGGCCGAGCATTACTCGGCTTGGGATGCGGACCGCGTGTTTCTGGAAGTTCTGAATGAGCCGGAATTGACCGACCGCTATCGCTGGCTGGGTGTGCAAATGAAGCTGGCAGCGGCGATTCGACAGGGCGCCCCGGCGCACACAATCATAGCGGCGGGCGCGCGCTGGTCGAGTGACGATGAGCTGGTTTTTCAGGAGCCGCTGCACGATCCGAATATCATTTACAACTTTCATTTTTATGAGCCCCAAATCTTCACCCATCAGGGCGCGACCTGGGGCGCCTATTACTGGCACTGGCTGCGCGGTGTGAGATATCCGTCGATGGCGGAGTCGGCAGAGCGCGCGGCGGCGCTGGCGCCGAGTGAAGTCGACCGGCTGCAGGTCATCCGCTATGGGCGCGAGCGCTGGGATGCTGCCCGCATTGAATCCGAAATGAAGCAAGCAGCGGAGTGGGCGCGGCAGCGCGGCGTGCCGCTGGTGTGCAACGAGTTTGGCGTCTACCGGGAGTATTCCGATCCGCACGACCGCGCCGCTTGGTTGCACGATGTGCGAACGGCCCTCGAGCGCAACGGCATTGGCTGGGCGATGTGGGACTACTCGGGATCGTTTGGCGTGGTCACGAAGAAAGATGGGAAGGCGTTGGCGGATGAGGGAGTGCTGCGGGCGCTGGGGATGAAGTGAGTCTTAACCTGGCGAAGTCGAAACGGCCTATTCATCCCCGAGCGTCTTACTTCGTCGGGGTCTCTGAAGCCGTCCAGCGGCTTCGCTCTTCATTCCCTTGCGCCTAACTGAACCCAAACCAGCGCCGACGACCCTCCGGACTTTACCAACCTCCTAGTCACCTCCAAGCGTAACCATAGTAATTGAGGGGTGTTCCATCGTGCGCCGATGGAGCTAATGGATCGCAATGTGACTCTGTGATTGATGCATCTAGGGTCCGGCCCCCGTCTTTCTAGCAGGTTGCGGAAAAACTCGATTTGAAGCGGACGGAGTACCCCGAAACTCTCTTGTTTCCACAGCACAACCTGATAAGAAGAAAGCATGCGTGGAAAAGACGAGCAGCAGTTGGATGTGTTCAGCTACGTAAGCCCAGAGCAGCGAGTGCCCCAAGACCACCCCTTGCGTCCTCTTCGTGTCATGACCGATGAGGCATTAAGGGAACTGCAACCACAATTCAACAAGCTGTACGCCAAAACCGGGCGGCCGTCGATCGCGCCGGAGAAGTTGTTGCGAGCGCTCCTGCTGCAAGCGCTGTACTCGGTGCGCAGCGAACGGCTGTTGATGGAACAGCTCGACTATAACCTGCTGTTCCGCTGGTTCGTGGGCTTGAACATGGACGACGCCATCTGGGATGTGACTGTGTTCACCAAGAACCGCGAGCGCCTGCTCGAGGGCAACATTGCCGAAGCCTTCTTCCAAGCCGTACTCCAGCAGGCACGCGAGCGGAGTCTGCTCTCGGACGAACACTTCACGGTGGATGGAACGCTCCTGGAAGCGTGGGCGAGTATGAAGAGTTATCAGCGCAAGGATGCGAAGAACGTCGTTCCGCCGGACGATCCTGGCAATGCGACGGTGGACTTCCACGGGGAGAAGCGATCGAACCAGACGCATGCATCGAAGACGGACCCAGATGCGAAGATGGCACGCAAAGGCAAGGGCAAAGAAGCCAAGCTGAGTTACAACGGGAATCTGCTGGTGGAGAACCGCCACGGGCTGATCGTAAACACCGAGGTGTTCGAGGCCAACGGAACGGCGGAGCGCGATGCGGCGCTGGTGATGCTGGAACAGATTCCGGGCACGAAACAAGTAACCGTGGGAGGCGACAAGGCATACGACACGGCGGATTTCGTGGCCGAGTGCAGGAACCTAAAGGTCACGCCCCACGTGGCTCAAAATCTGGAGCGGCCGGGTGGGAGTGCGATTGATGCTCGCACGACGCAGCACCCGGGATATGCCATCAGTCAGAGAAAACGGAAGCGTATTGAAGAGTGTTTCGGATGGCTGAAGACGATCGCGCTGATGCGGAAGGTTCGGCATCGTGGGGTCCTCAAGGTGGGATGGGTCTTCACCTTTGCTGCGACTGCCTATAACTTAGTCCGCCTGCGGAATCTGGCGATGCAAGCGACGTAAGCCAACGCCAAGCTGTGCCGGCCGGGCTGGAAAAGGATCTACAAGCCGTAGCGCCTGCAACCAAAACTCTCCCCTTAGTCACAAAAATAGCGAAACCAGGAAAGCATTTTAAGTCGAGCCGCCGTTTTTCCGCAGCCTGCTAGGTGGAATACTGTATGGACACGTCACGACTAGCCGAGGTAAGAGTCGTCATCGAAGCTGTGGGGTTTCGTCGTTCGGCAATACCAATCGGCGCATGGGATGCGCAAAGAACGGCCAGGGATACGACAGTTAGGACACTGCTGCAATGTTAGCGCATGGACACGCGTGGTCGGCACTCCTGGCTCTGTCGGTTTTGACATATGTTTTCCCTTGCACCGCGGGTGCCGAAGACCCGAACGACTCAGGCCCGCCAACGTATAGCAGCACCGTCTCTGAAGTCCAGGTTACATTCTTCGCCACCGACGAAAACAATCATCCGCTCGAAACCCTGACGAAATCGGACTTTGCGGTCGTCGACAACGAACGGGTGGTGCGCAATTTCCGCAGCTTCACGCATTCCGATGAAACCTCGCTCGACCTGGTTGTGCTCGTTGACCTGAGCGAGTCGGTCGCCCCGCGCGTTCGAGTTGCCATGCGCGATGTGCTCCAACTGGTGGCCAAGGAACAGTCGGTGCCCGATGACAACATTGCCGTTCTCTCGTTTGGAGGGGCGTTTGGAGGGACGTCTGGAGGGACGTTCGGCGGCCTGCGGCCTGCCATCCTCTGCTCGAGCGGTTGCCGCGCTTCAGATTCGGCGGCCAAACTCCTGGCGCTGAAGGGCGGCGGCGCAACGCCGCTGTTCGACGCGCTGATCTTCGCAGCCGATTTCATCTCGCATCATCGCCGTGCCGGGTCACGGCCTGTCATGATTCTGTTCTCGGACGGGGACGACACCATCAGCCAGCATTCTCCACGCGAGGCGCTGCAGGCGGTGCTGGACGAGGGCGCCCCGATCTACTCCGTTGATATGGGGAAGGACCAAACGTCGGGCACCTTGTTCCTGCGGCAAGCTTCGGATGCTACCGGCGGGCGCTATTTCTCCGCGCGCTTCTCCCAGCACGAGGGCGTCGCCACGGTACTGAATGCCGTGCTCGAGGATCTCCGCGCCTCCTACGTGGTGACCTACGATTTGCCTAGCCGCCACACTGGGTTTCATTCCTCTTCGCCTTTTGCCGACTCACAACCTCAACCTCACATTCCATAGCCGAAACGGCTACGACTACGAACCCAGCGGTCACTGATGGGAGACCGATGATTGGAGACTTATGAAATCCACATTGCTATTGGCGCTTGTATGGATATGGATAATGACGGGCATTTCGGTTGCCACGGCAGCGCCGATCGGTAGCTATCAACATGGAACCGTCGTGCGCATGCGCATGGGCGACTGCATGCTCATGCACCGGGGCTTCATGAACCAGTTCGGCCCACCGCAAGCCGCAGTGGTCGAGGAAGGCTGCCCGGAATACACCCTGGTGACCGATAAGGTCGTGTTTCTCATTGTGGGCAAGTCCTCCAATCAACTGGTGCCGCTCGCCGAAGTCATCGATTTCCGCATCCAGAAAAAAGAAACGGCGGTGCGCGTGGATGATGCCCGCAAGGAATCCAAGTTCACCATCAAGGAAATGACGCTGCGCTCGGAATGGGAACTCATCCAGAAGCACATCGAGAATCAACTCAATGACTCGTCGAATCACTCTGTGGATACATCGATGGCGCTAAGAAGCCGGGAATAAGTGTGGGGAGTGACTTCATATCTATTTGACCCAACGCGACTTGCTCCCGTAGAATACAGCTTCGGTTCCCACCGGAACATCTTCCTAGCGCAATCTAGGACAAAAAGGTAATCAAGCCGCATGGCCAATCATTTTTCAGCGCTGAAACGCGCTCGTCAGACAACGAAGCGTACCGCCCGCAATCGGGCCAACTCCTCGCAACTGCGCACCGCTCTGCGGAGCCTGCGCGAGAGCCTGGAAAAAGGCGACAAAGCCGCCGCTGGTGAGACCTACCGGCAGACCGTGTCGGCGCTCGACAAGGCAATCCAGAAGGGCGTTCTGCACGAAAACACGGCTTCGCGCTACAAGTCCCGCCTGTCGGCGCGGCTCAACGCGCTGAAGTAGGTGCCGGGAAGGTTAATCCGCTGGGTTGCAGATTCTTCTTGACCTTCCCCAGCGGTTTGTTATACTTAGGCAGTTCTATGGGCATGAAAGCAGTTCTCACTGTCCCGACGAACCTCCGCCCGCGTTGTGGAACTCCTTAAAGAATTGAGCAACTTTCGGGTTGGGCGGGGCATCTATTTGGGTAATTCTGGCAAATCCCGTTGAACCTGGCCCGAACTAGCTTGGCTAACCGAGATCGACCATCACCCAGTGGGCGGACGATTGGGATCCTAGCCTAAATGATTCATGTTGAAGGAGAACGACCTACAATGCGTTCTGATCGCGTATTTGACGCTCTACATACTTTGCGGAACCGGTATATGCTTTGCCAGCTTGCCTCGAAAGCAACGCGCAAGTTTCATAAGCCGAATACCCGCATCCAGGAAACCATGAACCAGGTGTTTGACAAGATCGCCGATGCGGAACGTCATGACATCCTGAGCGAACCCGAGAACTTTGCCGAAGCACAACGGCGGGCTGCTTAAGCGGCCCCGCCGTGTGCCCGCACGGCGGCAAAGCAATCCATTCCCCGTCGGGGGAATGACAATCCCTCCCGAAGAAAAATCCACGTAGGTAAATATGACCATCGCCGAACTGAAAGAAAAAAACATTACCGAGCTGACCAAGATCGCCCGATCCTTGGAGCTGCCCGGCGCCAGCGGACTCCGCAAACAGGATCTCATCTTCAAAATCCTGCAGGCGCAAAGTGAAAAAGAAGGACACATCTTCGCCGAAGGTGTGCTGGAGATCCTTCCTGACGGCTACGGCTTCCTGCGCTCGCCCGACTACAACTACCTGCCCGGGCCCGACGACATTTACGTGTCGCCATCGCAAATCCGCAAATTCGACCTGAAAACCGGAGACACCATCAGCGGCCAGGTGCGCCCGCCCCACGAGGGCGAGAAATATTTCGCATTGGTCAAGATCGAGGCGGTCAATTTCGAGTCGCCCGACGAGGCCCGCAACAAGATCCTATTCGACAACCTGACCCCGTTGTATCCGCAGGAGCGGCTGAAGCTCGAAACCGTGCGCGAAAATATCAGCGCCCGCGTCATGGACCTGCTCACTCCGCTAGGCAAGGGACAGCGCGGCCTGATCGTTTCTCCGCCGCGAGCCGGCAAAACCATGCTGTTGCAGAACGTGGCGAACTCAATCACCACGAATCACCCGGAAGTCGTGCTCATGGTTCTCCTCATCGACGAGCGCCCGGAAGAAGTCACCGACATGCAACGTTCGGTCAAGGGCGAGGTCATCTCCTCGACCTTCGACGAGCCCGCTGCCCGCCACGTGCAGGTCGCGGAAATGGTGATCGAAAAGGCTAAAAGATTGGTCGAGCACAAACGTGACGTAGTCATCCTGCTCGATTCCATCACGCGCCTGGCGCGCGCTTACAACACCATCGTTCCGCCCTCGGGCAAGGTGCTCTCAGGCGGTGTAGATTCGAACGCCTTGCAGCGTCCAAAGCGTTTCTTCGGATCAGCCCGCAACATCGAAGAAGGTGGCTCGCTAACCATCATAGCCACCGCCCTCATCGACACCGGTTCCCGCATGGACGACGTGATCTTCGAAGAATTCAAAGGCACCGGCAATTCGGAAATCATCCTCGACCGCAAACTGGTAGATAAACGAACCTTCCCGGCGATTGACATCCAGCGCTCGGGCACGCGTAAAGAAGAGTTGCTGATCCCAAAAGAGGATTTGCAGCGCATCTGGGTGCTGCGCAAAGTGCTGAACCCGCTGTCGCCGGTCGAAGCTATGGAGTTGCTCATTGAGCGGCTGGCCAAGGCGGGGAGTAACAGCGAGTTCCTAGCCAAGATGAGTCAGCTATAGCTCGCAGGCTTGTGCGGTGACGGGGCTGTGCCCCTTCCAAGCGCAAACAGGGACAGCCGCGCGGCGTAAAGGCCGGCCCCATAGCGCGATCAGACTGCCACCCGCCCTGGGTGGTTGAACAATCGCCGGTTGACAATCCGTATAGTATAAATATACACTACACGCGATGATCAAGAGCTTCCGGCACAAGGGTGTCGAGCGGTTCTTTCGCACAGGATCGAAGGCGAAAATCCAGCCCCATCATGCGGACAAATTGAAACTGCAGCTGGCCGCGCTGGACAACGCCAAATCCCCGAATGACATGAACGCGCCCGGCTGGAGGCTGCATCCCTTGCGCGGCGATCTCGAAGACCACTGGTCGGTGGATGTCAGCGGCAACTGGCGGCTGACGTTCACCTTCGAAGGGGAAGATGCCGTGTTGGTGGACTATCGCGATTACCACTGAGAGGTCTTTATGCGCATGCACAATCCGCCACATCCGGGAAGAGTTCTACGAGAGTATTTGGGGACGAGGTCGGTTACAGACACCGCCAAGCACCTTGGGGTGACTCGGGTCGCCCTGTCGCGCATCCTGAACGGCGGCGCGGGAATTTCGGCAGACATGGCGCTGAAGCTGGCGGACGCCCTTGGCACCAGCCCCGAACTATGGATCGGCATGCAGACACAGTATGACCTGTGGCGAGCATCCCAGCGCCGCCGCAAAAAGGTGACGCCGTTCTTCGTGGGAGCAGGGCGGCACGACTCCGCAGTGGAATCCCACTCATCGCAAAGTACGCGATGAGTAGGGAACCCGGCCGCCTCCTAGAGCGTACGAGTGAAAGGGACTGATGAGCATTGTTCAAGCCAGGCATTAGCAACGATATTGTGTGGTTCGGCGATAGTCTGATGATTGCTTATAAGTCCATATTCATGAATACTTTAGCGGGAGCCACGCGTTAACTCGATGATTCCAATACGGATAAATGGGGGGTGGGGGGTAGGGGGGGGCGGGGATGCCGCCAAACCATCCGTGCCATCCCCTGGATCAGTCCGATCAAACGGACTCTCTACCACCCCGGACGAATCCGTGTTTTAATCACAGTTCACTAAGGAGGCGGGATGCAGCTGCGCCTGGAGAGCCGCCCGGTCGGCGATGTCCTCTTGATTCAGTGTCACGGGCGGATTGTGGCTGGAAATGAAGTCTATACGTTGCACGCTCAGGTTGAAGACTCCTTCGTCAAGTACGGCGACGTGGTGCTGCAACTTGACCAGGTAGAGTTCATCGACAGCAGCGGACTCGGGGCGTTGGTGCGCCTGATGCAAGCCGCACGAGCGAAGGGCAGAGACCTCAAACTCAGCGGAGTGCCCCCCAAGATCCTCAAAACGCTGGCGATGACCAACCTGCTCTCGCAATTTGAAACCTACGATTCGGTCGAAGAAGCGATCACCGCCGCCTATTTAGGCTCGCGCTATTCGCGCGGAAAAGCCGGCGACGCAAGGCCCCGCATGCTTTGCGTTTACGAGTCCACGGATGTGGGCACGTTCCTGCGGGAGGTGCTGTGCAGTGCCGGATACAATGCCTTGACTACTGCGACCATCGACGACGCCCGCATCCTGCTCAAGGCAACCAAAGCGAAACTGGTGGTGATTTCCGCGCGCATGCAATCCGTGCATGGCAGACCGACACGCAAGGCTTTGGAGGAAATCGATCCGGCAGTCTCTCTCCTCGTTTTGGACGAGAACTTTGCCAGCCAGGATCCCGGTGAGGCAGCGGAGAAACTCCTGAGCAGCGTTGGCAGCCGCCTCGCTCCGGGATCAAATTAACGGCAGAGATTACGTAGGAGCAGCGCGGGTGCCCCACTCACCGCGTTCTTTGCGATGAGTGGGCGTATGCACCGTGACATCTTTCGCGGCTTACTCCGAACTGATCCGCATCCCGTAGAACGAGCGGTACACGAAGAAGACCGAAACCGCGAAGAAGCAGAGCGCCAGGATGTGCGTCAGCCCGACGCCCTGATCGTGGGCCAGCGAGACCGCCAATTCAACCGCCAGCAATCCGAACAGCGTGGTGAACTTGATAACCGGGTTCATGGCCACCGACGAGGTGTCCTTGAAAGGATCGCCCACCGTATCGCCGATCACCGTGGCGTCGTGCAGCGGAGTGCCTTTCTGTTTCAGTTTGGTTTCGACGATCTTCTTGGCGTTGTCCCACGCGGCGCCGGCGTTGGCCATGAAAATGGCCTGGTAGAGACCGAAGATCGCAATCGAGATCAGGTAGCCAATGAAGAAGAACGGTTCCACGAAGGCAAAAGTGAGGGTTCCGAAGAAGACGGCGAGAAAGATGTTGAACATGCCCTTCTGCGCGTACTTGGTGCAGATCTCAACCACCTTCTTGCTGTCGGCGACGGAAGCCTTCTCCGCACTCTCGAGCTTGATGTTGGCCTTGATGAACTCCACCGCGCGATAGGCGCCGGTAGTCACGGCTTGCGTGGATGCGCCGGTGAACCAGTAGATCATCGCGCCGCCCGTAATCAGCCCCAGGAAGAACGGAGCATGCAGCAGCGAGAGCTTAGCCACATTCGTGGTCAGTCCATTGGTCAGCGCCATGATGATGGAGAAGATCATCGTCGTAGCGCCCACCACGGCGGTCCCAATCAGCACCGGTTTGGCGGTCGCCTTGAAGGTATTGCCCGCGCCGTCGTTCTCTTCCAGCAAGTCCTTGGAGCGGTCAAAGTTCACGTCGATGTTGAAGTCCCTCTTGATCTCCGCCTTGATGTTCGGCACCTGCTCGATCAGCGAAAGTTCATAAACGGACTGCGCGTTGTCGGTGACCGGGCCGTAGGAATCGACCGCGATCGTCACCGGCCCCATGCCGAGGAAGCCGAAGGCAACCAGGCCGAAGGCAAACACCGGCGCGGCAATCATGGTGGCCGCCGCGCCCAGTCCCATCTGGCTGAAGAAGTAGGCGATCGACATCAAAGAGACCATCGCCAGCCCCAGCCAGTACGCGGAAAAGTTTCCGGCGACAAAGCCGGAGAGGATTCCGAGCGATGCGCCGCCTTCTTTGGCCGAGGTCACCACTTCGTTCACGTGGCGTGAGTTAACCGAGGTAAAAACCTTCACCAGTTCCGGAATGATCGCGCCTGCCAGCGTGCCGCAGGAAATAATCGTCGCGAGCTTCCACCATTGGCTGGGATCGCCGGTCGCGGGGTCGCCCAGCACCGGAACGATCTTATAGGAGATGACGTAAGTGAGGCCGACAGAAATCAGGGAAGTGAGCCAGACGAGAGTAGTCAGCGGTGCCTCAAAGTTCATCTCTTGCGCATTGCCATACCTTGCTTTGGCCACTGCGCCATTGATGAAGTAGGCCGCCGCCGCGGCCACCAGCATGGCAACACGCATGACGAAGATCCATACCAGCAGTTGCACCTGCACCCGCGGATCCTTCACTCCCAGCAGAATGAACGTGATCAGCGCAACGCCGGTCACTCCATAGGTCTCGAAGCCATCGGCCGACGGTCCCACGGAGTCGCCGGCATTGTCGCCGGTACAATCGGCAATCACGCCGGGATTGCGGGCATCGTCTTCCTTGATCTTGAAGACGATCTTCATCAAATCGGAACCGATATCGGCAATCTTGGTAAAGATGCCGCCCGCTATACGCAGCGCCGCGGCCCCCAGCGACTCGCCAATCGCGAATCCAATGAAACAAGGTCCCGAATAATCGCCCGGAATAAACAGCAGGATGATCAGCATCATCAGCAGTTCGACCGAAATCAGCATCATGCCGATCGACATGCCCGCTTCCAGGGGAATCTGATACACGGGATACGGTTTGCCCGGCAACGATGCGAACGCAGTGCGCGAATTCGCGAAGGTATTCACGCGGATGCCGAACCACGCCACCCCGTAGCTGCCCGCCATCCCGATAATGCTGAACACCAGAATGATGGGAAGGGTCGTGGAGATCGGCTTGCCGGGCACTGGCGCCAGCCATCCGAAATACAGCACAATGACCACCGCGATGAACGACCAGAGCAGCATCAGGAATTTGCCCTGCGTGACCAGATAGGTCTTGCAGGTTTCATAGATCAGCTCGGAAATGTCGAGCATCGCCTTATGAACAGGCAGGTTCTTGAGCCGCACGAAGATCGTCATGCCGAACAGCAGCCCAAAGATACAGAAGGCAATGCCAATCAGCAGCAGATTGTGGCCATTCATCCCGAGAAAGGAAACGGTGGAAAGGTCGGGGACTTTCAGCGCGGCCTCACCGCCCGCCTCTCCGGCGGGTTGGGCCAGCGCGTGGCTGGCGGTCAGAAGCAGCAGAGTTGCAAGCGTTGCGGAAGCTTTCGCAAACTGGCGTCCCACGGACGCAGGATTAACGTTCCAAGTGCGCATTAAAATCCTCCTAAAGATCCTTTTCAGGGGTCGTGACGTGTGGTTTTGCTCCAGCCCGTTGACCGCCCGCTGCAGAATTGCATCCGCCACGGAGACGGCCGCGCTGGAGTTCCCAACACGCTCCCAACACGCTTCCACCGCCAGGCATAACAATAAAAAAGAGGAGTGCCGATTTGGCCGCGTCGGAAAACTTGTGCCCTCGGCATATAGCCCCAGGATCGGACTACACACCGCCGCACAAACCACCGTTTATAGCACCTTGCCGGAAGTCGGGTCAATGATGGTCATCACATGATGGGCATCGCGTGATGAGGGCAATCCGCGCCTTGCAGTCCCACTTGAATCGGGCCGCTTCCGTATAATTGAGCTCTGCCATGCCAGCCTCCCTTGACTCGATCGTCGCCGCCACGCGCCAGCGTATATCCCAGCGCATATCTGGGGGCGGGCGAGACTCCGGCCTGCGCGCGCTGGAACATGCGGCCGCGACGCACACGCCGCGCGGATTTCGGAAACAGCTGCGCCGAATGGCGCAAGACGGAATCGCGGTCGCCGTTATTGCCGAACTGAAAAAAGCTTCGCCCTCCAAAGGCCTGATTCGCGCCGATTTTAGACCATCGGAACTCGCGCGCGATCTCGAGCGGGCAGGCGCCGCCGCACTGTCGGTGTTGACCGACGAACAATTTTTCCAGGGCTCGCTGGACTATCTGCGCGAAGCCTCGACCGGCAGTTCGCTTCCCTGTTTGCGCAAGGATTTCATCGTCGATGAGATCCAGGTCGTCGAGGCCAGAGCAAACCACGCCGACGCCATTCTGCTGATTGTCGCTGCACTCGAGCAAAAGGAGTTGGTGGCGCTGGCCGGAATCGCGCGATCGCAGGGCCTCGACGTTCTGTGCGAAGCTCATGACGAACCGGAACTGCAACGCGCGCTTGATGCCGGTTGCGACCTGATCGGCATCAACAGCCGCAATCTGCGCACCTTCGAAGTCAATCTCGAAACCGCATTCCGGCTCGCAGAAAAAATACCCGCCACATGCGTCCGCGTAGCCGAGAGCGGAATCCAATCCGGGACAGATCTGGCTCGTCTGCGATCCGCCGGCTACGAAGCATTCCTGATCGGCGAATCGTTGATGAGAGCCGAGCGCCCAGGCGAAGCCCTGGCGAAGTTGATGGAGGAAGCAAAAGTAGTGGTGAGTGGCTAGTGGTTTACTGACAACTGAGAGCTGACACCTGTTCTTATGACTTGGATCAAAATCTGCGGAATTACGAATTTCGACGACGCTCTTGCGGCCTCCGATGCGGGCGCAAACGCGCTCGGCTTCGTCTTCCATCCGCAGAGCTCGCGCCACGTAACTCTAGAAAACGCGCGCTCGATCGTCGCCAAACTTCCGCAGCAAATCGAAAAAGTCGGCGTTTTCGTCAACCAGACCGCGGATCAGGTGCGTGACGCGGTCAAACAGGTAGGTCTCACAACTGTGCAATTGAGCGGCGATGAGAGCGTGGAATTCAGCCGTACACTCTTCCAGGAACTCGCGAACGGATCGAAACGTCCCACGATTTTCCGCAGCTGGCCTGCGAAAGTTTTTGCCGCGCCCGAGGGGCAATCTGTCGGATGGGATCCGGTTGCGGTTGGCCTGGTAGAGCCAGACGAAGCTTATAAGGGCAAACGGGTGCACAAAATCCACGTCGCCCAGAACGGCGACCTCTTCCTCGAAACCCATGGCTTTCGCCCCGGTGTGATCTCGGGCGTCCTGCTCGATTCCTCGACTGCGGAAAACGCGGGCGGCACCGGACGCATTTTTGACTGGGAACGCGTCCAGCCCTGGGCTGGAATCATCAACAGCATCAGCAAGCTGATCGTGGCTGGCGGCTTACGTCCGGGCAATGTGCAGGATGCGATCCACCTGCTTCATCCGTGGGGCGTGGACGTTTCCACCGGCGTCGAACACGCGCCGGGTAATAAAGATCCCCGAAAGATCCGCGCCTTCGTCCGTGCCGTGCGGGCCATGGAAGAGGCAACCTGACGATGGCGACCGCGCCCGCAGCCAAGAAGGCCCATAACCAGGTGCCTCCACCAAAAGCCATAACTGCCGGCCGTTTCGGCGCTTACGGCGGACGCTACGTTCCGGAGACGCTGATGGCCGCGCTCGACGAACTGGAGAGCGAATACGAAAAAGCGAAGCGCGATCGCAAATTCCAGCAACGCCTCGACCATTTGCTGAAGACTTACGCAGGACGCCCTACACCGCTGTTCTTCGCCCGCCGACTGACCGCGAAACTTGGCGGCGCGAAAATCTATCTCAAGCGCGAGGACCTTCTCCATACCGGCGCGCACAAAATCAACAACTGCCTCGGCCAGGCCCTGCTCGTCGAACGCATGGGCAAGCGCCGGGTCATCGCGGAAACCGGCGCTGGTCAGCACGGCGTGGCTACGGCCACCGTCTGCGCGCTTTTCGGGTTCGAGTGCGTGGTCTACATGGGCACCGAGGACATGCGCCGCCAGGAACTCAACGTCTTCCGCATGAGGCTGCTGGGCGCCGAAGTTCGCGGCGTCGATTCTGGTTCGCGCACCCTCAAGGACGCCATCAACGAAGCCATGCGCGACTGGGTCACCAACGTGCGCACCACGCATTACCTGCTCGGCAGCGTGCTCGGAGCGCATCCTTATCCGACCATGGTGCGCGATTTCCATCGCGTCATCGGACGCGAGGCCCGCGCCCAGATCCGCAAAGCCGAAGGCAAACTTCCCAACGCCATCATCGCCTGCGTCGGCGGAGGATCGAATTCCATCGGCATCTTCTACGATTTCCTTAAAGACAAGAAAGTTCAGCTCATCGGAGTCGAAGCCGGAGGCCGCGGCGAGGCGCTCGGCCAGCACGCAGCCCGCTTCCGCGGAGGTTCGCCGGGCGTTCTGCAGGGAACCTATTCTTACGTGCTGCAGGACAAGTCCGGCCAGATCGCAACCACGCACTCGGTCTCCGCTGGGCTGGACTATCCGTCGATAGGCCCCGAGCACGCCATGCTCAAAGATACGGGTCGCGCCCAATACGTCCCCGCCTCCGACGCGGAGGCGCTTGAGGCAACCGTGCTGCTCGCCCGAACTGAAGGCATTATTCCGGCTTTGGAGTCCGCGCACGCTGTCGCTGAAGTCATCAAGCGCGCTCCGAAGATGAAGAAGTCGGAGATTGTGATCGTCAACATCTCCGGACGCGGTGACAAGGACATCGGAATATTGCGGGAGAACTTGAAGCTGGATGGGTGATTTGTAATTTGCAATTGGCAAATCCACAATCACAAATTACCAATTACCCATCACAAATTTGCCATGCCCTTCCATTTCGAAAATAAACCATCTCTCATCGCCTACGTCACTTGCGGCGACCCTGACCTCGCGACCACGCGCGAGGTCATTCTGGCAGCCATTGACGCGGGTGCGAGCGTGATTGAGCTGGGTGTCCCGTTCAGCGATCCTCTTGCCGATGGGCCGGTCATCCAGCGCGCAAGTGAGCGGGCGCTCAAGCACGGGACGTCGCTGCAGCACGTGCTCACGCTCGCCGCCGAAATCCGCGAACATTCCCAATCCGTCGGCCTGGTGATCTTCTCCTACCTCAATCCCATCTTGCGCATGGGCCTGACAAAGTTCTGCCAGGTGGCTCGCCTTGCCGGAATTGACGGAACACTGATCACCGATCTGCCTGTCGAAGAATCGGCCGAGTATCTGCGCGAGGCTCGCAAGAATGACCTCGCAACCATCTTTCTGGCTGCGCCCACGTCGACGGACCAGCGCCTGAAGATGATCGCCCAGGTTTCAACCGGCTTCATTTATGCCATCTCCCGCACCGGCGTCACCGGCGCGCGCCAGCAGATGACCGGGGACGCCAAAACTCTCGTCCAGCGCATTCGTCGTTTCACCAGGCTTCCCGTGGCTGTGGGCTTCGGAATCTCAACTCCGGCACAGTTCGCAGCCGTCGGCAAGTTCGCTGAGGGCGCGGTCGTCGGCAGTGCCATCGTCCAAGCCATCGAACAAAATCCCGGACGGGAAGCCGCGACTGTGGCAGAATTTGTAAGGCAGCTCTCAGTCGTCAGCCATCAGCCATCAGGGAAAGCAACTGCAGATCCCTCACTGCGTTCGAGATGACAAGGGGTTAGGTTTGGGTTTCCCTGAAGGCTGAAGGCTGACGGCTGATAGCTGACGGCTCAAAGCTTTCATGGACATTTCCGATTGGCGCAAGAAAATCGACGACCTGGACCGCAAACTGGCGGCGCTGCTCAACGAGCGTGCCGCCGCTGTAATCGAAATTGGACGGCTGAAACGCAATACCGGCCTGCCCATTTACGAACCCGGTCGCGAGCGCGAGGTGATCGCCAACGTGCAGCGCAGCAGCAGCGGTCCGTTAGCCGAGCGCGATCTCGCGCAGATCTACGAACGCATCATCGACGTGATGCGCAGCATCGAGAAGCACGAAATCGTTCCCGGCTCCGGGTCCACCGCCCGCGAAGCCGAGACCAATTCAGACCTCAAGGACTAAGAAACTACCCAGGGACGCCGCAGACGCTGTTTTTCGCGTGCTGCGGCCGGGCAAAACGAGCGCACTCATGATCGTCGCAATGCAAGATTCGGCCAGTGAAGATCAGATCCAGCACGTGATCGATCAACTGGTCCACTTCGGCTTCGAAGTCCACCGTTCCACCGGAGAGCGTCAGACCGTTCTCGGCGGCGTCGGAGTTCCCCATGATTTCGACGCTGGCGAACTCGAAATGATGCCGGGGGTGCAGAAAGTTCACCGCATCACTTCACCCTACAAACTAGCCGGCCGCAATTTTCGTCCCGAAGGTACCGTAGTCAAGTTTGCGAACGGGATTGAAATCGGCGGCAAGAAAATCGTCGTCATGGCCGGGCCCTGCTCGGTCGAATCCCGCGAGCAACTGTTTACCGTCGCCGGACTGATCGCCAACGCCGGAGCGCGCGTTCTCCGCGGCGGCGCCTTCAAGCCGCGCTCCTCTCCCTATTCGTTTCAGGGACTCGGCGCTGACGGCTTGAAATTGCTGCGCGAAGCGGGCGATCGTTTCAACCTGCTGGTCATCAGCGAAGTCATGGAAATTTCACAGATCGAGCTGATGTTGCCCTATATCGACATCTTCCAGGTGGGCGCGCGCAACATGCAGAACTTCAATCTGCTGCGCGAACTCGGCAAGATTCGCAAACCCGTGCTGCTCAAGCGCGGCATCGCGGCCACGATCGAGGAAGTCCTGCTCTCCGCCGAATACTTGCTCGCCGGCGGCAACTACGAAATCATTCTGTGCGAGCGCGGCATCCGTACTTTCGAAACGTACACGCGCAACACCATGGACATTTCCGCGATCCCGATCATTCATAAACTCTCGCACCTGCCCATGACCGCCGATCCCTCGCATGGCACTGGACGCCGCGATAAAGTGGCTCCCATGGCGCATGCCTCCGTGGCCGCTGGCGCCGACGCGTTGCTTATCGAGGTTCATCACCAGCCGGACAAGGCGCTTTCCGACGGTGCGCAGTCGCTTTATCCGGAACAGTTTTCGAAGTTGATGGACGAGCTCCGCATGATCGCGCCAGCGGTTGGACGCGAGATCGCGTAAAGTTCGCAGAATTGTCATCCCGAGCGAAGCGAGGGATCTGTAGTTCGCCGCAGAATGCAGATCCCTCGCTTCGCTCGGGATGACAAGGTTAATTTTTCAGCAAAACCCATGGCCTTCAAACAAGTCACCATCATCGGAACCGGCTTGATCGGAGGCTCGCTCGGCCTCGCCCTGAAGAAGCGCCGCCTCGCCGGACGAATCATCGGGTGCGATCGCGCTCCAGTCTTAAAGCGGGCCAAGGATTGCGGGGCCATCGAAGCTGGAACGGCCAATCCAGCAGAGGCCGTGCGCGGTAGCGATCTGGTGGTGCTGGCAACACCCGTGATCCCGATCCTCGATCTGATCGCTCGGCTCGGTCCGGCGCTGCCGGGCAAGACACTCGTAACCGATGTCGGCAGCACGAAGGCGGAAATTGTAAAGCGTGCCGCGAAATCGTTCGGACGAAGCGCCGGTCAAAGATTCCTCGCCGGCCATCCCATGGCAGGCAAAGAAAACGCCGGTGTGGAGTTTGCCGAAGCCGATCTGTTCGAAGGTGCCGTCTGGTTCTTCACGCCGCTTCCCGGCCAGAACGTTCACGCCGGACAATGCGGAGAATTTGTCCACTGCGCGGAAAGGATGGGCGCCAGAATCGCGATTCTCGATCCTTCCGATCATGATCGCGTCTGCGCCTGGATCAGCCATCTGCCCCAGATGATTTCCACCGCTCTGACCGCTGCGCTGGTCGACGAATTCGGCTCTGACGCGCCGGTGCTCGACATCGGAGGACGAGCCCTGCGCGAGATGACCCGCATCTCCGGCAGTCCTTATTCGATGTGGCGCGACATTGCCATCACCAATCGCAAGAACCTGAGCGACGTACTGCTCAAGCTGGAACAACGCCTCGCCCACATCCGTGAAAATCTGGACTCGCGAGAACTGGCAACGGAATTCGAGCGCGCACATCAGTTGAAGAAGAGTCCGCTGCGGAAGCGAGTGGAGAAATCGGGTGATCGGATCATCGGGTGATCTGAGTTCACCCCATGGCACGATCACCCGATTGTTCGAATTTCCTATAGAATTCTCCTGCTATGCATAAAGTCGTCGCGAGCGCTGCAGAGGCGATTCAGGACGTATTTGACGGAGCCACCATTATGGTTGGCGGGTTCGGTTTGTGCGGGATGCCTGAGAACCTGATCCGCGCTCTTGCCCATAAGGGCGTCAAGAACCTCAATACCATCAGCAACAACGTCGGGATCGATGGCGTGGGCATGGGGTTGCTGCTGGCCAATGACCAGATCCGGCGGCACATCGGAACCTATGTCGGCGAAAACAAACTGCTCGAACAGATGGTGTTGAACGGCAGCTTGCAACTCGACCTGGTTCCGCAAGGAACGTTTGCCGAGCGGATTCGGGCCGGGGGCGCTGGCATTCCCGCCTTCTTTACCCCCACCGGCGTCGGAACGGTGGTCGCCGAAGGCAAGGAAGCACGCGAGTTCGACGGCCGCACTTACATCATGGAGCGCGCGCTGACGGCCGACTTCGCCTTTGTCAAGGCCTGGAAGGGCGACAAGTGGGGTAACCTCGTCTATCGCAAAACCGCGCGCAATTTCAATCCCATGATGGCAACCGCGGCCAAGATCACCATCGCCGAAGTCGAACACCTGGTCGAACCGGGAGAACTCGATCCCGACCTGATTCATACGCCGAGCGTGTACGTAAAACGAATCTTCCAGGGCGAACTGTTTGAGAAGAGAATAGAAAGACGAACCGTGAGAAAGTCCGTGGCAAGTAGCTAGCAGAAAAGTCGTTGGTCGTCGGTCGTTGGTTGTTAGTCGTTCGGGAATCACAGCCGATGCTCGGCGCTCGCCGCCGACGAACGACCGACGACTTGCTTCTCCTGCCAGACCAGAATCGAAGGAAACATGTCAACATTGCCAAAGACCACAAAAGACACCGACAAACGCGAACGCATCGTGCAGCGCGTTGCCCGCGAATTGCGCGACGGATTCTACGTCAACCTCGGCATCGGATTGCCGACGCTGATTGCCAACTCTGTTCCGCCAGGCTTGGACGTCATTCTTCAATCCGAGAACGGAATGCTCGGCATAGGGCCGTATCCCGTCGAAGGCTCGGAAGACCCGGACCTGATCAACGCGGGAAAAGAAACCGTTAGCGAACTGGCGGGCACGGCGTACTTTTCGAGCGCCGATTCTTTCGCCATGATTCGCGGCGGCCATGTTGACCTCAGCGTGCTGGGCGCGATGGAAGTCGACGAACTCGGCAGTCTTGCGAACTGGATGATTCCGGGCAAAATGGTCAAAGGCATGGGCGGCGCCATGGACCTGGTCGCGGGAGCGCGGCGCGTGATCGTCGCCATGGAACATGCGACCAAAGATGGGCAGCCGAAGATCCTGAAGAAATGCACCTTGCCTCTGACTGGCGTGAAGGTCGTGGACACAATTGTCACCGAGATGGCCTACATCCGAGTCACACCAGAAGGCTTGCTCCTAGAAGAGATTGCTCCCGGCCTGACGGTGGAAGACGTTCAGAGAGCGACGCAAGCGAAGTTGCGGGTCAGTGCTGAGCTGAAGGCGATTTAGGCGGTGAAACTCAGTACTCAGGTTTCCGTTTTCAGTTCTGTGTGTGGCCGGCGGCCGCGCGCGTCCAGCCCGGCCGAGGCCCGGCCCCCTCACCGGATGACACTAGCCGCAGACACGGCATTCCCCGTGCTATCGTAGAAATTCATGTCCACCGCACGACAAGAGCTATTAGAAATGCTGGCGCGCAAGTCCTTTCGCCTGGGCGATTTTCAGTTGTCGTCCGGCGGCACCAGCGACTATTACATCGATTGCCGAACCACTACGCTCGATGCCCGTGGCGCGCAACTGGTCGGCCAAGTCTTCCTTGATGAAATGCGCGGCCAAGGCTGGCACGCCGACGCCATCGGAGGTCTGACCTTGGGTGCCGACCCCATCGTCGTGGCCGTCGCCGTTATCAGCGGAACCCTGCACGGTTTCCTCGTGCGTAAGGCGGAGAAGCAGCACGGCACGGGCCAGCGTATCGAAGGCTTTCGCGAAAAAGGTGCGCGCGTGGTGATCGTGGACGATGTGTGCACCACCGGATCTTCCACCGTGCAAGCCATAGAAGCCGCCCGCGAATTCGGCTTCAAAGTGGTCGGCGTCATGTGCCTCGTCGAGCGCCAGGAAGCCCACGGCCGCCCCACTGTAGAAAGAGCCGCCGCGCCCGCAAACTTCATCTCGATCTTTACCTCAAACGATGTGCGAAAAGAGCATTTAGCACTTAGCATTTAGCCGCGAACAGCAAACGACGAACGGCCAACGACCAACGACTGACCCATGATCCAAACTCTCGAATGGACCCCCCGCGGCGTAGTCTTCATCGACCAGACAAAGCTGCCCACTGAAGAAGTGTATGTAACCTGCACCACGCACCAGCAGGTCGCCGACGCAATTCGCAACATGGTTGTACGCGGAGCGCCCGCCATTGGCGTTGCCGCTGCCATGGGCATCGCGCTGGGCGTGAAAAATTCCAAAGCGGAGAACGACGCCCATCTCAAAAAAGACTTCGACCAAATCTGCGAAACCATCCGCCCGACGCGCCCCACCGCCGTCAACCTGTTTTGGGCGATCCGCCGCATGACGGAGAAGTTCGAATCGCTCCGCTCACGCCCCATAGAGCAAATTCAGCAAGCGCTGATCGAAGAAGCCCAGCGCATGCACGCCGAAGATATCGCCGCCAACCAGGCCATGGGACGCCACGGCGCCACCCTCATGCCGTCGAGCGGCGGCGTGCTCACCCACTGCAATGCCGGAGCGCTCGCCACCGCCGGCTACGGCACGGCGCTCGGCGTCATCCGCGCGGCCGTCGAACAAGGGAAGAAAATTCACGTCTACGCCGACGAGACCCGTCCCTTTCTGCAGGGCTCGCGCCTCACTGCCTGGGAACTGATGAAAGACGGCATCCCCACCACCGTCATCTCCGACAACATGGCCGGGGTCATGATGCAGCAAGGCAAAATCCGAGCCATCGTGGTCGGCGCCGACCGCATCGCCGCCAACGGAGACGTGGCCAACAAAATCGGTACCTACACCGTCGCCGTTCTCGCCAAAGAGCACGGCATCCCGTTCTATGTCGCCGCACCGATTTCAACCGTCGATCTCGCCACGCCCGACGGCAGCAAAATTCCCATCGAACAGCGCAACGCTCGAGAAGTCACGCACATCGCCGGCAAGCAGATGACGCCCGATGGAGTCGAGATCGAAAATCCTGCCTTCGACGTGACACCCGCAAAATACGTAACCGCCATCATCACCGAACGCGGCATCGCGCGTGCCCCATATGAGAACTCCCTGCGCGATTTGGCTGCAGAGATTCCGAAGCACCCCTGAACCTTTACGAACACCTGTCACGGTTTAGGCTACAAACCCTGTGTTGGCTCGGAGTCTGTGCAAGTCCGAAAGGTCAGCCGAGTAATAGAAAAAGCCAGTCAACGAGTGTAATTGATTCCATAACAATGTCGGCTCCAACGCCCGAGTAGACTTTGGTGGTGCCAACCAACCAAGGCCCGGGAGAAAGGAGCCGAACGATGATCATTATAGGAGCGGATTACCATCCGGGCTTCCAACAAATTGCGTTTGTCGATACCGACACGGGTGAGCTGCAAGAACGGCGACTGGAGCATCGCGAGGGCGCGGAAAAGTTCTATCGAGATCTGGCCGCGCAGGAACTCAAAGTGCGTGTAGGGATGGAAGCGAGCGGGCACGCTCGCTGGTTTGAACGACTGCTGGCGGAGTTGCAGTTTGAGTTGTGGATTGGGGATGCGGCCGAGATCCGCACCAAGCGGGTGCGGAAGCAGAAGACGGATCGCCAGGACGCGCAACTGATTCTGCGCTTGTTGCTGGAAGATCGCTTTCCCCAGGTGTGGGTCCCAAGCTGGGAGAATCGCGATCTACGGCAACTGCTCTGGCATCGTCACCGCATGGTGCAGGCGCGCACGCGGATCATGAACCAACTGCAAGCGGTAGCGCTGAACGAAGGGCTGCGCTGCAAAAAGAAGTTGTGGCGGGACGCGGGACGAGAGCAACTGGAGTCGTTTCGCTTAGCGCCCTGGGCGAGCCGGCGACGGCACGATCTGCTGGAGTTGCTGGACCGGCTGACGCCGACGATTGCCGAGTTGACGCAGGCCATCGAGCAGGAGGCGGAGAAGTGTCCGGCGGCGCAACGCTTGCGGACACATCCTGGAGTGGGGGCACTGACCGCGCTGGCCTTCGTGCTGATCCTGGGCCGAGCGGATCGGTTTGAGTGTGGCAAGCAGATCGCGAGCTACCTCGGTTTGGTGCCGTCGGAAGAGTCCAGCGGACAGCGGCGGCGGTTGGGACACATCACGAAACAAGGCAACTCGCTCTTGCGTTTTCTGCTGGTGGAGGCGGCGCAAGTTACGGTGCGCAGCGATCCAGAATGGCGCCACCGGTATTTTCACCTCGTGCTGCGACGAGGACGGAAGATTGCCAAGGTCGCGATGGCACGGAGACTGGCGGTTCGTCTGTACTGGATGTGGCGCAAGGGATGGGATTACCAGCAGTTGACAAAGTTCGGTTCGCACGCGGGAGAGCCCGGAAATCCCGATGGTGTGCAGTCCAGCACCGAGTAATTGATTGGGCATCCCGCTCCCCTTCACGGGGGAGTTCGAAGTAGTAATCATGATCGAAAGTGTGACCGAAGAGATGGATGGGTCGGACCGAGTTTTCCTGACCTGAATCGATTACGAGCGAGCCTTGGTTGGTAGAGCAAAAGCAAGAGCTTCAACGAGAGCGGAATGGCGCGCTCTTCAGAGTGCACGGAGCAGTACGCTCAAAAAGTGTTTGACAGCGCCGACATTGTTAGAGACGGGATTTTTCACTAACGACCCTCTTGAGATGCCGCCCAACTCCACGGCTCTCATTGACTTGTCCTCGCATCACGCCTACCATTACGCGAATCGCGCGGGCTCACGTTGTGTCGAAGGGGATTGAAATTCCAGACGATTCACCAGTGAACAACCGTCGAAGAAAAAAAGCTCAATTATGGGCTGTCCTGCTCCTCTATCTGTGCTCGCTTTCGGGCGCGGTGGGCGCTCAGGTGCAACCCGATTTGTCAGCGCAGCTGACCATGTTTCAGACTCAACTTCCACCCGAGGCTTTTCCGGGAGAATCTCTTTTGTTCGTAGGTGCGGCTCTATCGCCCGACGGAGAACAAATCGCGGCGGCATATTTTACCCAAGTGAGCAAAAGACGCCCAGCGAGTGTCGTGCTTGACCTGCGAACTTGGAAAGTCGGCACTCAAGAACCTATCGCCCTAAAGCAAATCCCCGCGAGCCAGGAAGCCGAAAGCGATCTCGCTTCTGGAAGACACTTCGCCCGTCCCGAAGGCTTTGTTCAGTACTGCGATCATGGGTCAGGCATTATGGTTTCCGACCCGCACGGGACTCTCTACTACTTGAATCCGCAGACGCTCGAAGTATTGCATGCCACGGCAACGAACCTGAGTATGGGTGGAACCCGAACCGATCCGCTTTTGCCTTCAGAGCGGGTCTTCTGTGCGGCGAATAGCCCGCGCGC
The DNA here is from genome assembly GCA_963779995.1 of uncultured Acidobacteriaceae bacterium. Classification (GTDB taxonomy): domain Bacteria; phylum Acidobacteriota; class Terriglobia; order Terriglobales; family Acidobacteriaceae; genus Acidiflorens. Next base: position 138,886 of record CAVZZY010000019.1, read on the forward strand.
GGTGTTTGCGGTCTACGGCGGGACTTTTGGCAACGGGCGTTATGGCAACGGGCTGATAAGAGTTTACGACCTCACTTCCGGGATGCTCCTCCAGGAGTGGAATATGACCAAACACCCCTACTCCTTCGGAGACGTCGCTATTTCCCCGAACGGCAACGAGATCGCCGTTTCCCGAGTCCCTACCAATACCTGGAGACGAGCGAAGGGCGTACCAAACCTTGAGTTGTTCGATGTGAATAGCGGGAAGTTGACCCTCCGGGTGAAGACAGGACACTTGCCGGGCCGGATCATCTTTGCCGGAGAAACCCACAGTCGCGACTGATGACACGGTTGTGCCCGAGCCGTTTTTCCCTCATCCTGAAATAAAACTCTGGGATGCCAGCAACGGGAAGCTCATCCGGGAGCTTGGCGACCCAAAGTTCGGAGCGCGCCGCTTCGTTGGAGCTTCAAGCGACGGCAACGTGATCCTAGGTTACATCCCTAAGGAGACCCTGCGTGCGGCGCGTTCCGATCCTTGGAACGAAACTCTGGAACAACGGTTCCGGTTGTGGGATGCCGCTACGGGCAGGACTATCGCGACCTCTCCACCATTCCTTCCCAACCTTAACTCGCCTAGTAAAGGCAGGAATGAGGAACGCGATCCAAGCCTGGAGGTAAGTGCCAACGGGCGGGCCGTGATCGTTTTCTGGAAGTCGCCGTGGAAGGAAACATTTCCGATCTACGTCTTCTCCGAAGCCCCAGGAGGTACCGCCCCAACCACACATTGAGAATCTTGCCTGCTGCGTTCGGCGCGATCAAGGGCGTGGGAAAAACCCCATAAAATCCCGGCTGAAATCAGGTGCAGTCTGCATGAGCCTCACAATGACGGTTGCAACCAGGCGATTGCACGTTTTGACCGCTTGCCAATGATCGCTATGGGCACAACCCGCGTCAGGGAATGCGCCCACAACGCTGCTGTTTTCGCCGAGACTCAAGAAATGTCCAAAAGCCGCATCCAGCGCTGATTTGAACCCGGAATTCGAAATACTAAGTTGACACCAAGGCCTATAATGAACTTAAGGTCATCATGAGAATGGTGTACGGCGCACTGGCGAGATTCAAGTCCAGCGCCGAGGTATCGCTTGGGTGAAGTCGCTCTTTCTTTTCAATATCATACGGGCCATTTTTCGGTAAGTTATTTGGAATCTATACTTTGCCAAAGTGATGGAGCGTAAACCATTGATTCTAAAGATAAATTAGTAAGTGGATTTCTTGTAACCACTTTAGAATGAATACTTTGAGAGCGAATCATTTAAAATGAATACTTTGACCAAAAAAGGGGGGGAGGGGGGGGTACCCCCGAAGCACAACCACCATCCCGATTTATGCACCCCAAGAACCGGCCTGAAAGATTCAATCCAATTAAATCTGTGGCTCGGTTTTCCAACCGCCCCTAAAAGGCGCAAAAGAACTTCATGCGCATCATCATCGCAGGCGGCGGAACCGGAGGCCACGTTATCCCCGCCCTGGCCATCGCCCAACAACTCAAGAAGCAATTTGGCGCTGAAATTCTCTTCATCGGCACGGCTCGCGGCATCGAGACGCGCCTCGTGCCGCAGGCGGGTTTTCCTCTGGAGCTGATTCAGGTCGGCGCGCTGAAAAATGTCAGCCTGATGACACGGGCAAAGACGATGTTCGACTTGCCGCGGGCGATCGCGGCTTCTTCCCGGATGCTCTCGGAATTCGATCCCGAAGTCGTGATTGGAGTCGGGGGTTACGCCTCGGGACCGGCGATGGTGGCCGCGATTCGTCGTCGTCTTCCGGCGCTTGCTTTTGAACCGAACGTCGTGCCGGGATTCGCAAATCGAATGATCGCCCGCTGGGTTTCCGCCGCCGCGGTGCACTTTGAAGAAACTTGCCGGTATTTTCCCAACTGCCGGGTGACGGGAGTGCCGGTGCGCGAGGCGTTCTTTTCTATTGCACCTAAGACTGGCGGCCCTCCAACTCTGCTCGTCTTTGGAGGCAGTCAAGGGGCGCGCGCCATCAACCAGGCGATGATCGAGTCGCTAGCTGGGTTGCGTGCAAGGATTCCCGGAATCCACATCATCCATCAGACTGGGCAGCGCGACTATGACCATGTGCTTGCCGCCTATCAGCTGTCGGGAATCTCGGGCGAAGTCCACAAGTTCATCGACGATATGCCAGGCACGTTCGGGCGCGCCGATTTGCTCGTCTGCCGTTCAGGCGCGAGCACGGTTGGCGAGATTACAGCGGCAGGGAAGCCGGCCATTTTTGTGCCGTTCCCGGCCGCCGCCGATGATCATCAGAATGTAAACGCCAGGGCACTGGAACGAGCGGGCGCGGCGGTAGTAGTCGAAGAAAGCAATTTGGGCGCGGCCTACCTGGTCGATACGATTGCAGCCCTGATCGGTGATGCGAGACGACTGCAGGGCATGTCCGAGGCGGCGAGATCTTTGGCGCACCCTAAAGCAGTCGAGGAAATCGCGGAGATGGTGGTGCAGTTGGCTGCGGCAGAACACTGAACTGAAGAGGCCGCGGAGTTCGCCGAGAAAAGGTTAACCAGAGAGTCATATGGAAAGCGCAACGGAAGGCCGGGTCCACTCGGCGTTCTCTACGTCTCGGCGGTGAAATCGTCTATCATCAGCGTTCGTTCAGGACTAAGTTTTCATGTTCGCCAAGATTCAGCGCATTCATTTCGTGGGTATCGGTGGCATCGGCATGAGCGGGATTGCCGAGGTGCTGCTGAATCTCGGCTACCAGGTTTCCGGCTCCGACCTGAAAAATTCGGCGGTTACACAGCGACTGGCTGCTTTGGGCGCGGCCATTTTTGAGGGACACGCCGCCGCCAACATTGCCGGCTCGGACGTTGTGGTTACGAGTTCCGCAATCTCGGTCGAAAATCCCGAAGTTGCCGAAGCTCGACGGTTGCATGTACCGGTGATTCAACGCGCCGAGATGCTGGCCGAGTTGATGCGGCTGAAGTACGGCATCGCGATTGCCGGCATGCATGGGAAGACCACAACGACTTCAATGGTCGCAACCGTACTGGCCGCTGGTGGCCTCGATCCCACGGTCGTGGTTGGAGGGCGCGTGGACGCGATGGGCTCGAATGCGCGGCTCGGAAAGTCGCAATACCTGGTTGCCGAGGCGGACGAAAGTGACCGGTCGTTCCTGAAGCTTTCGCCGATTCTCTCGGTGGTCACGAATATTGACCGCGAGCACATGGACTGCTACCGCGACATGCACGACGTTCGCCGTACGTTTCTCGAATTTATGGAGCGCGTTCCGTTTTATGGCATGGTCGTCGGCTGCAACGACGACGCGGCGCTGCGGCGCTTGTTGCCGCGCGTCCATCGGCGGGTGACGACGTATGGAACCAGCCGGGGGTCGGATTTTCTGATCCGCACGGGACCGCCGCCGGTTGGATCTTTGCCGGTTGGATCATCGCCGGTTAGATCGGCGCTGGCCGCCGGAGAGCACAGCCCGCTCATCCGATTCAACGTGACTTATAAAGAGAAAGATCTTGGGGAGTTCACGCTGCACGTGCCGGGCACGCACAACGTGCTGAACGCGACGGCTGCCATTGCGGTGGGCATCGCGCTAGACATCCCCGTGGAGCAGATTCGCACCGCGCTCGACGGTTTTCGCGGCGTGGACCGCCGCTTCCATTTCAAAGGCGCAGCAGCGGGCGTCAGCGTGATTGACGATTACGGGCACCATCCGACGGAAGTCCGTGCCACGCTGGCTGCCGCTCGCCAATGCGGATTTCGCCGCGTGCATGTGATCTTCCAGCCGCACCGCTTTTCGCGCACTCGCGATCAGATGGATGAGTTTTCGACTGCGTTCGGCGACGCCGATACGCTTTGCCTGCTCGACATTTATCCGGCCAGCGAGAAGCCGATCGAAGGCATCACGGCGGAGGCGCTTGCCAGCCGCATCGTTGGGGCAGGGAAGCGGAGCGTCGCGTATGCTCCTTCTTTCTCGGACGCCGTCGCCACAGTTGCCGCGCTCGCCCAACCCGGCGACATGGTGCTGACGCTGGGGGCGGGCAGTGTCTCGCAGCTGGGTGCCCTAATTTTGGAGAGGCTGGCGGCAAAGTCGACTCCAAAGTAGCAGGGGCAGAGCCCCGTCCCCACAAGAGCATCCGAACCAACTTGGCACTGTCTCAATTCGCGAAAACCAGTTATAGTAATTTTGCTCAGCGGTTTTCTGTCGACAACTGACTTGAACGAGTGACGCGGAAATCAAGTTCTACCGCGATACAGGAAGAATTGTATCCGCTTCCCGGCGTTTCTCAGCACGAGGCTCTCGAGCGCGAGCCCTTCGACGACTCACGGCTCCTCGATCTGGAAGCGGAGCAGGAATCCCCATTTCTGCGCGGGCAAAAGCGCGTCTCTGTCCGGCGCGGATCGCTTCCCCGAAAGACTGCCAATCGGCTGCTGTGGGCCGGCGCGGCGCTCGTCGTGCTTACGATTCTGGGAGCTGCCGGCTTGGGCCTCTACCGCTACGGGAAGCACTCGTGGCGTTTTCGCATCGATTCAAGCGATCAGATCGAGGTCACCGGCGCCGAGCACGTCGCGCACCCGCAAATCATGGAAGTGATGGGCGGAGATATTGGCCGCAACATTTTTTTCGTCCCGCTCGCACAACGCAAGCAGCAACTGGAGCAGATTTCATGGGTGGAATCGGCGAGCGTGATGCGCTTTGTGCCGAATCGGCTGCGCATCGAGATTCACGAACGCACGCCGGTTGCCTTTGCCCGTATCGGCGCGCACATTTTCCTGATTGACGCCGGAGGCACGCTGATGGAACTTGCTCCAGGCGGCAAGCACAGGTATTCGTTTGCCGTGATTACGGGCATGAATGCTGGCGAGCCGCTCTCCACCCGCGCCGCGCGGATGAAGAATTACAACCAAATGGTTCGCGAACTCGATTCGAGCGGCGCTCATTATTCCCAGGAACTGAGCGAAGTGGACCTCAGCGATCCCGAGGACGTGAAGGTTCTGGCCGCCGATTCGAACGGCGAAGTGCTCGTCCATCTCGGCTCGGGGAATTATCTCCAGCGCTACAAAACCTACGTGACGCATGTGCAGCAGTGGCGGCAGCAGTTTGACAGGCTCGAATCAGTCGACTTGCGTTACGACGGCCAGATCATCGTGAATCCCGATCTCGAGGGGATGGCTCGGCAGCCGGCCTTGACGCCAGCAGCGGCCAAAGCGGCGATGGCAGCGGGAGTAAAAACTGCGGCGATTGTAAATTACGAGAAATATGTGACACATCCCGCGCCGGCGACTCCGGCGAAGAAAGAAGCGAAGCCCAAGGCAAAAGCCCGGACGAAAGTCGCTGTTCACCAAGCCCAGGCTAAACGTGCTCCGGCTAAACATGCTTCGGATAAACATGCTCCGGCTAAACCAGGGCCGGTTAAACAGGCTCCGGTTAATCAAGCGCCAGCCAATCCAGCCGCGCTGAGGCCGAAAGAGAAAACGGCGACGGTCGCGGTTGCCAAGAATAGGGCGGCGCCGCATCCGGTTGCATCCACGCCGTCCGCCGCCAGACAAAAGAAACCGAGCGCTGCCATCCCGAAGGAGACTCCGCAGAACTAGCGGGCATCATCATTATCATTATGCCGAGCGTTATCTATGCCGAATCATGAACCCAATTTCATCACCGCCGTTGATGTAGGCAGCGCCAAGACTTCAGTTCTGGTAGCCGAGTTGAGCGAGAACGGATTGCGTTATCGCGGCCACGGGATCAGCGAATCGCGAGGCCTGCGCAAAGGCGTGATTACCGAACTCGACAAGGCCGTCAGCAGCATTCAGAAAGCGGTGGAGCATGCGGAAGACGTGGCCGGAATTCCGATCGAGCATGCGCTGGTGGGCATTGCGGGCGCGCACATCCGCGGAATGAACAGCCACGGCGGGATTACTTTCGGTGCGAGGTCGCGCGAAATCGGCCGTGAGGAAATCCGCCAGGCCGTGGACAAGGCTCGCACCGTGCCCTTGCCCGCCGATCGCGAAATCCTCCATTTGCTGCCGCAGGAGTTCATTCTTGACGATCAGCCGGGCGTGCAGGATCCGACGGGCATGATGGCCACGCGACTCGAAGTGCGGGTGCACATTGTGACGGCCTCTTCAAGCGCGACGCGGAATCTGGTGACCGCGGTGAACCGGGCTGGTGTCCACGTGGACGACACCATCTTTGAGCCGCTGGCTTGCGCGGACTCCGTGTTGCGGTCGGACGAACGCGAACTTGGCGTCTGCCTCGTCGATCTCGGTGCTGGGTCATGTGATCTGATCGTTTTTCAGCAGGGTGCGGTCGCGCACACGGCCGTTATCCCGGTCGGCGGCGACCACTTCACCAGCGACCTCTCAGTCGGCATGTGTACGGGGCTGGCGGACGCGGAGACGCTCAAGAAGAATTTTGGCAACGCGGTCCCGACTCTTATCCCCGAGGGCAACGAAGTCGAGGTGCCGTCGGTGGGAGACCGGCCCTCGCGCATGATGCCGCAACGGATGGCCGGCGAGATTCTGGGTCCACGCGCGCGCGAACTTTTCGAGTTACTACGCGACAACCTGCGCCACGCCGGCGTTCTGGAACACTGCATCGCCGGATTCGTGCTCAGCGGCGGAGCCTCGCGGCTTCCCGGCATTCTCGACGTAGCTGAATCGGTGCTGCGGAAAGCCGCGCGTCTGGCCTGGCCGACGCCCATGGCGCGAATGCCCTCCTTTCTGGCTGAGCCGGAGTTCGCGACGGTATTGGGCATGGCGTATTACGGCCATCGCGCCCGCCTTGCCCGCGGCTTGCAGGAGCCCGGCTTTGGTTCGCGCATGAAAGCGCTGTTCGCGAGGAAGGGCGCGTGATCTTTAGTAGAGACGCGGCTTGCCGCGTCTTTACAGACGATAGAAGGGGCAACTGAGAACTGATTTTACGAGGTGAATCAATGACTGAAGACAACGGACTCCGCATCTGCTTCCACGAAGAAGCCCGCAACGACGCTCGCATCAAGGTCATCGGTGTCGGCGGCGGCGGCAACAACGCCGTCAATCGCATGATTGATTCGGGCATGGAACACATCGAATTCATTGTGGCCAACACCGACTTACAGGCTCTGCGGATGTCGCACGCCGCCACCAAGATTCAACTCGGAGTAAAGCTGACCAACGGACTCGGCGCCGGTGCCAATCCCGAGATTGGCCGCAAAGCCGCCCTCGAAGATTCGGACAAACTCATCGAGGCCATGGAAGGCGCCGACATGGTTTTCGTAACCGCAGGACTTGGCGGCGGTACCGGCACCGGCGCGGCGCCGATCATCGCCTCGCTGGCCAGCGAAATGGGTGCGCTCACGGTCGCCGTGGTTACCAAGCCTTTTGCCTTTGAAGGCAAACGCCGCATGCAGCAGGCGGAGCGCGGTATTTCCGAACTCATGGAGTCGGTTGACACCACCATCGTGATCCCGAACGAAAAGTTGCTTGCCGTGGCCGAGAACGCGGGCTTCTTCGAATCCTTCCGCGTTGCCGACGATATTCTTCGTCAAGGGGTACAGGGGATTTCCGACATCATCACCATTCCGGGCATCATCAACCGCGATTTTGCCGACGTGAGGGCCATCATGGCGGGCATGGGCTATGCGGTGATGGGCACGGCTACCGCGGCCGGCGAGCATCGCACGGTGGAAGCCGCGCAGCGCGCCATCGCCTCGCCGCTGCTGGAGGCAGGAGCGATTGATGGAGCCCGTGGCATTCTCATCAACATCACGGGCTCGAATTCGCTGAAGCTGGCAGAAGTGCAGCAGGCTTGCACTATCATCCAGGGCGCCGCTCACGAAGATGCCAACATCATCTTCGGCGCCGTTCTCGACGAGAAGATGAAAGACTCGGTCAAGATCACGGTCATCGCAACCGGCTTTAAAGAGGCCGATATGCGCCGTCCGCGGCACCACGAGAACTTCGATCCGGTCATACTTTCGCGCGAGGTTTCGAGGGAAGTTTCAAATCAAGGTTCGCGCCAGCGGGATCACTTCCGCGAGGCCGAAGCGGAGGCCGATCCCGAGCCAGTATTTGTGCCCGAACCGAGTTTCGAGCCGGATCCCGCGCCGGGGGCTTTTCAGGAATCGGAGGCGGTTAGTGAGCCGCATGCAGCAGAGGTGATATCGCTCGAGGCGATGCGGTCGGCCCCTCCCAACTACCAGGCGGAGGATCTCGACATTCCGGCCTTCCTGCGGAAGCGCAGTGAAGTGATGTAACGGTAAACCCGGGTTACTCCGTGGTACTCGTATGGGCCAAACGAAGCTTGGCAAAGACAAGTCTCTGGCCGGAGCCCCACAGTTGCTGCGGCCAATTGCGGCGCATGCAGGGCCTTTCTATGGCGACAAAATAAGCGCTACAGATCACTACAATTGCGGCGCCGACAAGCACGAGTTGTACGGATAGGTAGAGCCAATAAGGCGCGGTCTCGCCCAGGCGCCTGGTGAGCCGCCCGACTGCGGAGATCACTTCATAATGAAGCAGGTAAATGGAGTAACACATCCCTCCGATGGCTATGATCCAGCGATTCGAAAAGCAACGATTGACGAAACGACCACGAAAGGCAGCAACGTAGAGGAGAAGGATCCACGCGGGGAAAAGCCAGTGGGCGAGGACTGGCGAATGGAGGATCACAAATAGCAGGGGCCATCCCGCCAGCGCAACGAAATCCCAGGCGAGGTTTCGCCGCGGAACTTCGCCCCAGTTGGCTAGAAAAACGTCGGCGAGCAAGAATCCGACCAAGAAAAATTGTACGTACGCGAAAATGGAGAGCGATGCCCGAGGACTGTGGTGCAGAAAGAGAGCCTGGCCGGACAGGGCTGCCAGTATCAGAATGGCAATCGAAGAGCGGCGAAACGTTCGATTTCTGATGGTGAACAGAAGGGTCAGCAACGGGACCAGCAGGTAAAACTGCACTTCGATCTCGAGCGACCAAGCCACTCCCATTGCCGGGCTGAAGGTTCCGTAAATCAGGCTGTGCAGATAAAAGAGGCTGGCTGCTAAATGCGGATAAAAACTGGCAGACGGCAACCCCTCGATGGCCGCAGCCAGAATGAACAGGACGAGCAGCGCGACAATGTAAGGGGGTTCCAGACGAGTTAGCCGGCGCAGATAGTACTTGCGCAGATTCACGGGAGCGGCCCCCTCAAGGTAATGCGCAACAAAGGGAAGGCCCAGGATAAAACCACTGATCACGAAGAAAAGCTCGACGCCGTGGAACCCTACTGTAGCCGCTTGGGCAAGCCAGTCGGAAGGGGGAGGAGCAGCACGATAGAACGGCGACTTCGCTGTAAGGTATCCGTTCAGGTGAAACAGGATGACCATGCCGATGGCGGCGAAGCGCAGACCGTCCATCTCTGGGATAAACCGGCCCGAACTGGTTTCGCGGGAAATATGAGCCAGGAATCTGCCGGCGATAGAATTGCGTCTCGAAGCAGAGAGCGGGGCTGTGCATTTCTCCAGGCCAGCCGGATTGGACTCACCTGTATCCATATCCAAAACAGTGACTTACAGCCGCGATCAAACATATTACGCTATCGAAGCAGCTTGTAGTAGCTGGAACCGCTTATGGGGCCCGTTCTAGAACCAGGCAACGAGCCCGCGGAAGGCATGGACGATTTTGACATCTGATGGATCACTTCCGGATTCATAAAAAGTTTCTTCCGCTGCGGGCCCGACTTTCACCACAGGCTCCCTAGCAGGCTGCGGAAAAATGGACTCCGCGACTTAGATTCTCTCCAGTCTTAGTGATTTTGTGATTCGGGAAGGGTTCTGGCTGCATCCGCTGGTGTCCCGCGGATTTATTTTCGGGCCTGCGAGCACAGTGCGACCTCGGCTTACGTCGCTTGAATCGCCAGATTCCTCATACGGACTAAGTTGTAGGCCGCGGCCGCGAAGGTGAAGACCCATCCCACCTTGAAGATTCCACGATGCCGAACTTTCCGCAACAGCGCGATCGTCTTCAGCCATCCGAAGCACTCTTCGATACGCTTCCTCTTCCTCTGACTGATGGCATATCCAGGGTGCTGCGTCGTGCGAGCATCAATCGCACCTCCACCGGGTCGCTCCAGATTTTGAGCCACGTGCGGCGTGACCTTGAGGTTGCGGCATTCGGCCACGAAATCTGCCGTGTCATAGGCCTTGTCGCCGCCCACGGTTACTTGTTTCGTGCCCGGAATCTGTTCCAGCATCACCAGCGCGGCATCGCGCTCCGCCGTTCCGTTGGCCTCGAACACCTGGCTGTTCACGATCAGTCCGTGGCGGTTCTCCACCAGCAGATTCCCGTTGTAACTCAGCTTCGCTTCTTTGCCCTTGCCTTTGCGTGCCATCTTCGCATCCGGGTCCGTCTTCGATTGATGCGTCTCGTTGGACCGCTTCTCCCCGTGGAAGTCCACTGTCGCATTGCCAGGATCGTCCGGCGGGACGGTGTTCTTCGCATCCTTGCGCTGATAACTCTTCACACTCGCCCACGCTTCCAGTAGCGTTCCATCCACCGTGAAGTGTTCGTCCGAGAGCAGACTCCGCTCGCGTGCCTGCTGGAGCACAGCTTGGAAGAAGGCTTCGGCAATGTCCCCATCGAGCAACCGCTCGCGGTTCTTGGTGAATACGGTCACATCCCAAATGGCGTCGTCCATGTTCAAGCCCACGAACCAACGGAACAGCAGGTTATAGTCGAGCTGTTCCATCAACAGCCGCTCGCTGCGCACCGAGTACAGCGCTTGCAGCAGGAGCGCTCGCAACAACTTCTCCGGCGCGATCGACGGCCGCCCGGTTTTCGCATACAGCTTGTGGAATCGTGGTTGCAGTTCTCTTAATGCCTCATCGGTCATGACACGAAGAGGACGCAAGGGGTGGTCTTGGGGCACTCGCTGCTCTGGGCTTACGTAGCTAAACACGTCCAACTGTTGCTCGTCTTTTCCGCGCATGCCTTCTTCTTATCAGGTTGTGCTGTGGAAACAAGAGAGTTTCGTGGTACTGCGTCCGCTTCACATCGAGTTTTTCCGCAACCTGCTAGGGGCAGGTGAGTTGCGCGGTACCGACGACAGTGCAACCCCCTCCGCAAGCGGTCATCGCGGGGCAGTTATAAGCGCCGGGGATATTCGGAATGTCCCACGCTTTGATCGCATACGTGCCAGTCGCTCCGCTGGCACATTGAGCAACACCGGTGTTGCTGACATATACATCAGTCGTGGGCGCATTTTGCTGACAGGCTACCCAATTGGAGGTCAGCGGCGTGACGGTGTGGGAAGGATTGTTGTAGACGCCGGTCGCAGTGAACGGCACCTGTCCGTTCCGATAGGACTGCGCGTTCGCGGTTGCGGGGTTAATCGTGATGGATTGGAGCTGACCTTGACCCTGACCGGCGCCGCAGGACAACGCAAAAGATGCGGCCAGAATCAGAGCGAGAAAAGAAAGCACGAACCCAAGCTTTTCCATAATCTCTCCTGAAAGATCGAAGCTTGACTTGGAATTTGGGGCCTGCGCGGCTCCCTGGCTTTGCCGCGCGATCGAGATCGTTCATTTTATGGGATGCAGGTCAATAGGACAATGCCGTCAGAAATATCGCGAAGAGGCGCGCCGTGGGGTCGCTTGCGATGACGATATTTTGGCAGTTGCGAATCGCGGTCTCCGTGAACTATTGCCCCAGCGTCCGCGCGAATGTGCAAACTGATGCAGTAACCTAGTACCTTTAAAGGTAACAGAGCGATCCGATTACCAAGGTGCGTGTCCCTCTCACGAAATCAACATTAAATGCAATTTATTCAGATAGTTATCGCGCAGATTCCGCCAGTGACACCTCCACACTTTGCCATTGCGCCGCGCCACACAAATCGCCTACTATCGGACAGTTGCAGGAGAGGCGCCTTCGGTTTCGTGATTTGGCGAGGCTTCTGCATCCAATGAACTAGGCCGACAGATGGACTAAGCAGCAGATTGGCCGAGTACGACCGGGGATGGTGAAGTGAAGTTTACGGCCTGGTTTCTTCGTCTCGCATTTTTCTTGGGATTGGCAATGTTGCTGGAAGCGAGCGGCATTGCAGCCAGCGTCAATCCGCCCGCGCTCACCCCGCACAGAAAAGCTCACGGAGTCACGGAAAGTCAGCACGCGAAGAGGCGCATGCGAACCCTGGCGCGGAGCCGCGCCCCGCGCTCGCCATATGCCAGCACCCGTTCTGCCGCCACGCGTTCCTCGGGCACGAGTTCGTCCGGCACACGTTCTTCCGGTACACATTCTTCGAGTACACGTTCTGCCGGCACACGCTATTCCGCTACCTCTCGCCGTCATCGCTATTACGAGCGTTTCCACACCAGTTCGTTCGCATCCGATATTACCGACGGTGACGTGACTGCCGGCGAAGATCCCGTGGTTCGTCAGGCCGCGATCGATGCCTTGGGCAACATGAACGGCACCGTAGTCGCGATCGAGCCGACCAGCGGTCGCGTCCTCGCTATGGTTAATCAGAGGCTCGCGCTTTCAAGCGGCGCGCAACCTTGCTCGACCATCAAACTTTCCGTGGCGCTGGCGGCATTGAGCGAAGGCGTGATCGACGAGCAAACTGAAGTTTCGCTCGGGAGCCGCAGCCGCATGAATCTTACGGAGGCGCTGGCGCACTCGAACAACGCCTACTTCGAAGCGGTTGGGCGCAAGCTGGGCTTCGAGAAGGTGCAATACTACGCGCACCAGTTCGGACTCGGCGAACTCGCCGGCTATCACATTCCGGGAGAGCAGTTGGGGACGTATCCAGAAACAGAAATTCCCGCCAAACTTGGTGGCGTCAGCAAGATGTGCTCATTTGGCGAGGGCATCTCGATGACTCCGCTGCAATTGGGCGCGCTGGTGACGGCGATTTCGAACGGCGGAACGCTTTACTACCTGCAACATCCGACCAGCCCTGATGCCGTCGCCAACTTCCAGCCTCGCGTCAAGCGCCATCTCGACATCGAGCCGGTGATTCCCGAACTCTCCGACGGCATGGCCGGAGCGGTCGCCTACGGCACCGCGCGCAGCTTGCGTTTGAACTTTAACGAGGAATCGATCTTAGGCAAAACCGGGACGTGCTCTCACGCCGGCACACGCTTCGGATGGTTCGCCTCTTACGCCAACACCGACATTGGACGCATTGTCACGGTGGTCTTCCTGCAGGGCGGACGTCCTACGTTCGGGCCCAAAGCGGCGGAGATCGCGGGCCGCATGTACCGCAATCTTTACGACCACAACTTCTTTGTGGCGGGTGCGGCAGGATTCACTCCAGACGCTGCGACACAGAAGACGAGCGCTGCAACGCAGTAGCGATAATTATTGCTGGCCAAGTGTCCTGAGCCCCAGCTCAGCAATCCGCCAAGAATTCCTTGTCATACGGCCTAGATTCTTGCCTTGGGGCTTAAGTCAAGGTTTTTCGCTGGTTGGTAGTGTCCCGATCTGGATTCTAGTCTGCCTCCTGGCCGCCGAAGCATGGAGTGAGTCCGGCACCTTCTTGAACGGGTGCTTTGGCAGTTTCGCAGAATCGGGTGTGGCGGAGTTTCCCGAATTGATCGATATAAGTAAGGCACCCAAGCAGGTAAACAGCGGTCTGGCGCGTCCCGTCAATCGTAATGTCCTGCGATTGGGAAGAACCAGGAAAGAGGGTGTAGCCGTGCCCTTCGGGATCGGTGGTAAGAACGTCGCCTCGGGTACAGGCCTGCTCGATCTTGGTTTTGGTTTCGCCGGACTCCATCGGCGCGTAGGCGGGTTCACTGGGAAACGCCGAATGCAAGGCCGGAGACAGACCGTAGTTCTTGACTGTGAACACAACTTTCCAGCGCTTGCCTTCTAATTTCTACGATCGGCTTGAAGTCGATTCCGAGCCAAGGCCGCTGACCAACGACCAAGGTATCGTAGAAAATCCACGCCGAATAGAGGGCTGCTCCCGCTGTCAGCAGCATCAAGATTACGGTCGCTCCTTCAGTCCACTTAGCCTTGTGACGTGGGGCGACCCAATAGTGACGGAGAAAATTGAGAACGATTGACAATCCCTCGGATGGGGTTGGCGTATGACCTTCGCTATCGGGATCATTCTTTGGTGTGGCGGAGGGTTCATCGCTTGGCGGGGCGTTCATATGATCAGGAGTTTAGAAGCCTTGAGCCGGAGCCAGCAAGCAAAACGTGTTCAAATTCGGACACCACCTGCTGCTTGGTTATTCTTTGCCGAAATGGCAAAGCCAGCAAGGCCCAGCCCACCTTAGCTCTTCACTTCATCCTTGGCGACCACGCCGTCTTTGATGTAGACGATGCGGTGGGCGTACTCGGCGATGTCGTGCTCGTGCGTCACCAGTACGATCGTGTTGCCTTCGGAGTGCAGGCGATCGAACAACGCCATGATCTCGTTGCCGGTTTGTGAGTCGAGATTGCCGGTCGGTTCGTCGGCGAGGATGATGGCCGGCTTATTGACCAGAGCGCGGGCGACGGCCACGCGCTGGCGCTGTCCGCCGGAGAGTTCATTGGGCTTGTGGTTCATGCGGTCTTCCATGCCGACCGATTTAAGTGCCGCCTTTGCGCGCTGGGCACGCTCTTCAGAAGGAACTCCGGCATAGATCAGCGGCAGTTCCACATTGTGCAGCGACGTGGCACGGGCCAGCAGATTGAAGGTCTGGAAGACGAACCCGATTTCCTTGTTGCGAATGCGGGCCAGTTCGTCGTCGTCGAGTTCGCTGACCAGTTGTCCGTTGAGCCAGTATTGGCCTTTGGTAGGCGAGTCGAGACAACCGATCAGGTTCATCAGGGTGGACTTGCCGGATCCGGACGGGCCCATGATGGCGACGTATTCGTTGCGCTGGATGCGCAAGCTGATGCCGCGCAGCGCGTGCACCTGTTCCGAGCCCATATCGTAGCTCTTCCACAGATCCTCGGTTGTGATCATGTAGGAGTTGGGCGCGGCCCAATTCGCGGGCTTATCGATTGGGAATACCTCGGCGGTCGCCATCTTGCTCTCCTTCTCCGGATCGGGCTCGGGCACGCATGCTCCTATAGCCGTTCTATCTTCGACGTTGCAACTCGTTAGAAGTTAGACCGCAGCGCCTAACTGCTTTCGTCTTCTTTTTTCGGGGCCGAATTATCTATTTTGACACTCGTTCCCGGCTTCAGAGTACGTAAAACCTTGTAGCTGCCGGTGATCACTTCGTCACCCTCTTGCAAGCCCTTGGTCACCTCGATATCCGTGGTGCCGCTGATGCCGGTATCGACTGGAACGAATACGGCCTTCTTGTTGCGAATCGCGAACACGCCCTGTACTTCTTCCTTCTGCTTCGATGCTTCCACGGGAGCGCTCGTGGCCGCCTCCACATTATTATTCTTGCCTTTCCCCGCGTCTTTATCCTTGGGCACGAGATCTGCCTGGGTGCGGACGGTGAGCGCCTGAATCGGAATGCTGAGGACGCTGCTGCGGGTCGCGGTCGTGATCTTGGCGGTCGAGGAAAGGCCTGGGCGCAGTTCTGCGGGCGGATCGGTGAGCGTTACGACGACCTTGAAATCCTTGGCTTCCTCGCTGGTCGAGGTGGCTTGGGAGGTAGCGACACCGGTCGAGCGCACGATGGCGTTGTCCCCGATTTCGCTGACGATGCCGTGGAAGACCTTGTGCGGGATCGCGTCGATGGTCACGTCCGCAGGTTGCCCGAGATGCACGTTGACGATGTCGGTCTCGTCTACCTTGACCTCGGACGTGATCACGGACATATCGGCAATCGTCATCAGCGTGCTGCCAGGTGAATTCTGGATTCCCATGACCACGGTCTCTCCTTCGCGTACGGGAAGATTGGTGATTACGCCGTCAAAGGGAGCTTCGTACGTGGTTTTTTCCAGCACGTCGGTGAACCGGGTGAGGTTGGCCTGATTCTGGGTGATGCGCTTGTCCGCCGAATCTTTCTGCGCCTTGGCTTGGGCCACTTTGGCCTCGGCTTGGGCGAGTCCGGCATCGGCCGACTCCCAGGCAGCTTTCTTGACGTCGTAATCCTGCTTGGCGATCAGGGCCGCGTTGTACAGGCCCTGAGCGCGGTCCCAATCGAGCTTGGCGTGGGCGGCGTCGGACTTGGCGCGGATCAGGTCCGCAAGCGAGGTGTTCAGGGCGGCATCTGCGGCGACGGCATCGGTTTGAGCTGCCTGAACGGATGCGCGAGTGGCATTGACATCGGCCAAGGACTGCACGTTCTCAAGCTGCGCCAGCAACTGCCCCTTCTTCACGTGGTCGCCTTCCTTGACGTGCAACTTGACGATCCTGCCCATGGCATTGGCCCCGATGTTCGCGTAGGTCTTGGGCTTGATTTCACCCGACGCACTGACCACCGAGACCAGGCTCTGCTTCTGCACTTTCCCGGTTTGCACTGTCACCAGGTTCTTCCGGCTCTGGTAGACAGCAATGGCAACGATGATGCCGAGTACCAGGGCCGTGCCCACGCCGATCAAGACTTTCTTCCAGGTCTTCATAACGAAGTCTTCATAACCAAGTTTTCATGCCCAGGTCTTAACGACTGGCGCGCCCCAACTGCCTGCGCGGTCAGCAGACGCTACTGAATTCCCGGCCTTCCCCATTTTCCGGCTTGCCACCAGCCACGGTGTCAGAACAGCGAAAACGCACCGTGGTTGCGCATGAACAGTTACGCTCAGACGACGGGGAAAGTTCCCAAATTCCCTCGAAACAGGCCTCTCCCTGCGTCGCTTCGGTGGGCAAACGGAGGGGAAACCCGCGGCACGTTCCATTATACCGTGCCGAGTATCCGGTCATCTGGCTCGCCGAGCGGTCCCCGTTCGGCCGCAAGACGCGGAATCTTTAGGGAGTTAGAAGGGGGACTGGGCGCAGGAAATCTTTACTGGCAGGCCACTTCTTCTTGCCTTGTTGTATCCAATGAACATAGAATTAGAGTACCGAAGTTTCTCTTGAGGTAGGCCTTTTTATGCTCTCCGCGGGTTTTCGAAATTGCTGTTCGGTAGGCGTGCTGGCGGGCGTAATGGCACTCGGCTTTGCCGCCGTTTCCCAAGCGCAGGACAAGGACGCGAAGGGCGCGGATGATAAAGGAGCAGCCGCCCAGGAGAACCAGACGGACCCCCTAAAACGGCCGATCCCGGAAAAACAGAGGAAGGCCAACGCCAAGGCGCTCAAGATTGAGTTGAGCAAGACTTACAAGAAGTGGCTGGACGAGGACGTGCGCTGGATTATCACCGACCAAGAAAGATCCGCCTTCATGCAACTGTCGAACGACGAGGAGCGCGACCAGTTCATTGAGGCCTTCTGGCAACGCCGCGATCCCACTCCAGACACTGAAGAGAACGAATTTAAGGAAGAGCACTACCGGCGCATCGCGTATGCCAATGAGCACTTCGCGGCCGGCATCCCCGGTTGGAAGACCGACCGGGGGCGGATGTATATCGTGTTTGGGCCGGCCGATGAGATCGAGGCTCACCCCTCCGGCGGCACTTACCAGCGCCCCATGGAAGAAGGCGGTGGCGAAACCTCCACCTTCCCCTTTGAAACATGGCGCTATCGCTACATTGAAGGGATCGGCCAGGAAGTTATTATCGAGTTCGTCGATACCTGCATGTGCGGCGACTATCACATGACGATGGACCGCTCGGAAAAAGACGCCTTGAAAATGACCCCGAACGCCGGCCTGACGCAGTACGAGCAAATGGGCATGGCGAACAAGTCGGACCGATTCTCCGGCGGCGGTATGGAGCAACTGGGTACGGGGCCGATGAGTTCCACTTTGCAGGCCCAGCAATTCGACCGCCTGGAGCAGTTTGCCAAACTGCAGTCGGCGCCTCCGGTCAAGTTCAAGGATCTGGAAGAGATAGTCAGCCACAAGATCACCGTCAACTTGATGCCCTTTGATGTGCGGGCGGACTTTGTGAAGGTGACCAGCGACACGGTGCTGGTTCCGATCACGATTCAGATCAGGAACCGCGACGTGACCTTTCAGAACAAGGACGGCGTCGAGCGCGGTACGGTCAATATCTTCATGCGCGTGACCACGCTCACGGGCAAGATCGTGCAAACGTTTGAAGAGCCGGTGCAGATCGATGTGCCGGTGGAACTGCTGCCGAAGACCGCCGAGAATGCTAACGTGTACTGGAAAGCAATCCCGCTGCGCATCAGCCAGAATCGCTACCGTCTGGACATTGTCGTCAAGGACGTGAACGGAGATCGCACCGGGAGTTGGAGCCGTGCGATCCAGATTCCGGACTTCAGCGAGGACAAGTTGAGCAGCTCAACCCTGATCATCGCCGATGTGATGGAGCCAGTGGCGACGAAGAACGTGGGCACGGGCAGTTTCGTGATCGGGGCCATGAAAGTGCGGCCGCGGGTGGCCCCTTCCGACGGCAAACCGATCTTGTTCAAGCGCAATCAGAAGCTGAATTTCTGGATGCAGGTTTACAATCTTAGCGTGGACGAGAAGACGCACAAGCCTTCGGCCACGTTCGAATACAACGTAACGGACGCCAACAACAAGGCCGTCATCCATACCGTCGAGTCGACGGACACGATGGGCAATGTGGGCGACCAGGTCACGCTGCAGAAGACTCTTTCCGCCGCCAACCTGCCGCCGGGCTTGTACAAGATCGAGATCAAAGTGAACGACAACCTTTCCAAGCAGATGGTGGACCCAACGGCGACGTTCGCCGTCGAGTAAACTGCTGCCTGGTCCCCAAAGGTGGTGGGCGAGATGTTTCGAAAGCTCGGGTTCCTGCTACTCGTCGCCGTCACGACCGTGGCTCTTCCAGCCTGGTCGGAGACTGCCCACGGCGCGATCCCGGGCACGATATCTGGATACGTTCGCGATGCGAGCGGCGCACCGCAAATGGGTGCGGTGGTGGAAGTGCTCGGTTCGGCTGCGCAGGCGCTGAAGGTCTTCACCGACGATCGTGGCTTCTACTCGGTCGCAAGTCTGCTGCCCGGAACGTACAGCATCAAGGTGAGTGCGCCTTGGTTCCTCCCAGCGCTGCGGGAAAAGATCGGGGTTCGTGCCGGCGCGCAGCGGATGGTGAATGTCACCCTGACCACTCTGTTCGAGGCCATCCAATTGGTTCCGGTGCGCGGTCCGGTGGACGATGACGACTGGAAGTGGACCTTGCGCTCGGTCGCGAACCGCCCTATCCTGCGTGTGCTTGAAGATGGCACAACCGTGGTCGCGCAGAGCGGAGAGTCAGCCGCTGACCACACCCTGAAAGGTGCGGTGACCTTCCTGGCCGGATCGCCCGGGCAGGGTTTCGGCACTTCCTCGGATATGACTGCTGGCTTTGACGTGGAGCGGTCGCTGCCATCGAGCGGCACTCTGCGGCTCAACGGCAACCTCGGTTATGAGCCCGACGGCCAGGGCCTCCCGGCGGCGGTGCTCCGCACCACCTACTCCAACAGCTTCAACGGTTTTTTTGAACCTTCGGTGGCGATCACGGCCCTCCGGCTGAATTCGCCTGACCTGAACACGATGCCCGGCGCCACGCTGCAAGCGCTGTCCGTGACCAGTTCGGATCGGGTGGTCGTCGGCGACATACTGGAAATGAAACTCGGCAGCGAGTTGCAAACCATCCAATTCATGGGGCGGGTGAATGCCTTCAAGCCCTTCGGATCGGCCGATCTGCACATCACCCCGAACACCGTGCTGGAATATCAATACGCGACTTCAGTTCCGAATCTGGGACTGGATCGTTTCGGCGAGGACGGTTTCGATTCGGCTTCGTCGGACCTGAGCGAAACGGCACCGCGCATGAGCATTACCGGGTTTTCTCCGGCGGTAGAGCGGGCTCATCACCAGGAAGTGTCGATTTCCCAGCGCATCGGCAAGAACAATGTGCAGGTCGCATTCTATTCGGACAACCTCGCCGATCCGGTGCTTACTGGAGTTGGTGAAATGATGCCGGGCGGAATGACGGTTCAATCCGGTGAAGTTTTGCCCGATGTGTACTCAGGCACGTTCAGCTATCAGGGGAACGATTACGCGACGCGCGGGATGCGAGTGGTGCTGCAGAGGAAACTGTTATCCGATCTGACCGCAACTTTAGATTATGCCTACGGAGGCGTGCTCGACTTGTCGCAACCCGACGTTCAGCTACAGGACGCGCGGGAGTGGATTCGCGGGGAGCAACGCCAGGCTGTGGCAGCGAAGTTCAGCGGAACCGTGCCTAAGGTGAACACGCGCTGGATCGCCTCCTATCGTTACATAGGTGGCCGCACATTGACGCCGGTCGACCTGTTCGATACTTCGGCAGGCCAGTCCGATCCTTATTTGAACCTCTGCATCCGGCAGCCGATTCCGACCCGCCTCCTCGCGCGACACATGGAGATTCTAATCGACCTGCGGAATCTTCTCGCGCAGGGTTACGTGCCCGTGATGGGAAGCGACGGTCGCACTCTCTATCTAGTGCAATCGGCGCGCTCAATGCGCGGCGGCGTGGCCTTCAGCTTCTAGAATCTGTAGATCGCAATCTGTCATTCCGACTGTACACGTTTTCTGCGAATAGTTCCGTTTCCCACGTTCCCCCAAAACTGGGGTACACTTTCACAGCGTATGCCTGAGAAAACTACAACCACTGAGAGGCGTTCGCGCCAGCGGGTGCCAGTGCGCGTCCCGGTCAAGGTGCGTCACGAGGGCTGTGAGCACGCGGGCTTGACCCGCGATCTGAGTTCGTCGGGGATCTTTCTCTATTCCGAGTCAGAGGTGAAGGCAGGCTCGAAGCTCGAACTGGTCATCATGCTGCCTCCTGGCCTGGGTTTGGGGCCCGGAGGATGGACGCTCTGCGAGGCCTCGGTCGTGCGGGTGCGGGAATCGGAGGGCAAAGGCATGGGCATTGCGGCAACCATCGACCGCATTGAGTTGTTACCAGAACTCAGTTGAAAGGCCGGGGGATCGTGCTTAACGCCAGGCCGCCATCAGGCGGCTTTTTCTCAATTTGATCCAGGCAGTGAAAATAAATTCTCCCCCCACGAAAGTTTACTTCACATTGCCCCATCAATGGTGCAATAATGGCCCGCTTTAAAAGCAAAGGCGGAGTGGGACGCCTTTTCCAGGTAGGTAGGTCATGTGGATTGAAAAACTCAGTGATGGCGTCGTTGAACTGGACACGCCGATCGGGCCGCGATACGTACAGCCGAATCTCGTGCAACGCGCGTATCTGATTTGGACGTTTCGAAATTTTTTCTCGCTGCCACAGCAAGTGCTGCGTCCGTGGGAACGCCGATTGATTGATCGCCTGTGGAGGGAGAACAACTTCGCGTCCATGCCCGCAGTGGGTGCACACGACAGACCGGTCATCGGAAGAATCGAGTGGCGAGTGCCGGCTCAGGCAGAGGTTCTGCCCATTCGGAAACCGATTTCCGGTGCGAAGCCCTCCGCCGCCGGACAGAGCCGAGAAGCCGCCTCAGCGTAGTCGCGAAGCTGCGCGGCGCTGCGCGGACCTCATCTGGAACGATAAGCCCCCTGCCTCGCAAGCTCCCAGCGCGCAGCCGCAAAGGCAGACCACCGAGTAATCCAAAAACAGAATGGAATTTCTACTCCTAAGTTTGCGGAGACATCGGAATCCCCCAGGCGGGGGAGCGGGCGACAGAACTTCGCGACTGCACAATCTGTTTAGTCTGGATGCGGAAATTACATCGAACTAACGACAATCGGGCGCGTCGACAAGCAGGATGTTACCGCGGACTCAGGCTTTATTTTCAGGCTTGTTCTCCGGCTTATTTTCAGGCTTCGCATCGTGATCCTTCATACCCTCTTTCAGGGCGCGAATGCCTTCACCCAGACCCTTGCCCAACTCCGGCAATTTCTTGGGACCAAACACCAGCAACGCGATGAAGAAAATCACCAGCAGGTGCATGGGTTGAAACAAACCTTCAAACATAAAGCCTCCGAAGCGGACATGCCGAACGAAAGCACCGGACAGCACAACCACTATATAGTGTACCCTAACTAACCGATCCCGGCAGTTTCTCCGTTTCCCGCCACGATCGCTACCCTCCTGGCTCGCTGGGCCATGTCCTTCAAAATTACTTCGGTGACCTATCGGCGCCGCCGCAGCCGGACTATTTTTGACCACAGGGGCGATTCTCGCGCGTTAGAACCGCCGAAAAGCGCCGGAGGGTTTCGTGCAACGCTGTGTCCTGAAATGGCTTTTGCTTCTGCTGGCGGCAGGCTGCTTGCAGGCTGAACAAGCACCGTCCACACCCGCCTCCGACGCCATTTTCCTGTGGCTGGCGGGGGGCATTTCGAGTGCTCGGATCCAGCGCCTGATCCAAACACAGAACGCCCAAACGCAGAACGCCCAAACGCGGGACGAAGCCCAAACGTTTTCATGCCACGCCACGTCGCTATGCACCCGCGCCCTGCAAAAGGCAGGGGCTGACTCGAGCTTGATTCAGAGCCTCGTGCGCCAGAGTCCGGATCGGAAGTCCGGATCGAAGTCCGGATCGGAGCTCGGGGCGAAAGCCGGCCGCCCCGACGCCTCCTGCGCCTGCTCTAGTGGCGCGGCACAGGTTGCCGCTCTGGTTCACGAAAAGAAGTTCGATGCCGCCGAAGACAAAATCCGTGCCCTGCTGCGCGACGATGCGGACACTTCTTCGCCGAATAATGCTGCGCTGCATTTTGTCCTTGGAACCGTCCTGCGCCGGGAAGACCGGTTCGACGACGCGCTCGACGAGATTACGGAATCTTCGCGCCTGATGCCCGGTTTCCCCGAAACGCACAGCCAGTTTGCTTACCTGTTTTACCGGACAGACGATGCCGAGGACGCCCTCGCCGAAGCGCGCACCGCGCTCAGCATGGATCCCGCCAACGCCGAAGCCTACCGCTACCTCGGACTCGCGCTCTACGCCGGGGGCCACTATGATGCCGCCCTGCACGCCTTCGGAGAATCTCTGGCACGCGAACCCGCGGGCTCGCTCGCGAACGCGGACGTCTACTTCGATATCGGAATCACGCACCGCGACCAGGGAGACCTGCGCCGTGCCGCTATCGCCTATCGCCACGCTCTCAGCCTGCGCCCCGACTTCTGGGAGGCGCACAGCAATCTGGGCGTCGTCCTGCACGACCAGGGCAAGCTGGATGAGGCAATAGCGGAATATCGCTTAGCCAAGCGTCTCAACCCCGAAGAAGCCAGCGTCCGCAACAACCTGGGAAACACTTTTTGCGACAAGGAAGACTTCGATAGCGCCATCACGGAATTCAAGGATCTCTATCGTCAGAGTCCGGAGTGGGAGGGCGGGCACAACTGCCTGGCCCGCGCCTACATGTCCAAGCGTGACTACCCATCGGCCATTCGCGAGTTACAGGCTGCCATCGCCGCCAATCCCGCCGGAGCGGCCGAACACCGCGTCTTGGGACAGGCCCTGCTGCTTTCCGGGAAGGGATGGGGAAGCGGTGGATGTGCTGCGCCAAGCAGTTTTGCTCAATCCCGAATCCGGTATGGCACACCACTATCTGGGCACCGCGCTCGTGAATACCCAGCAACTGGCGGAGGCTGAAAAGGAGTTTCGCGAGGCCCTCCGCCTCGAGCCCAGCGCCCAGAATCACTATTCCCTCGCCGCCTGCCTGATGGCCGTTAACCAATACGAAGAGGCTCTCGGAGAACTCGAGATCGCCTCGCGCATGGATCCCAGCCAGAACCTTTACCGGGCCCGTATGCAGGAGGTCGTCCGGCTGATCACAACCTCTAAGTAACTCTCCCGCCAAGATGCACTATTGGATGTTACCTTTGGTATGTACTTACGTACTTCGCCCTCCAATCGCCAGCAAACCTAAAATATGATCAGAAAACGCGGTGCTTCCAGCGCCGCCGGGACGATTCATGGAAACCACCGCTGCCAAACAGGCCCGAGAGAAATCCGTTAACCCTGCTGCGCTTTCTACTGCGCTATCCACTGCAATATCCACCCCAGAGCCGCATACGGCGCCGCAGCCCGCGGCCGAGGTCCGTTCGGCACCCGAGCACAAATCCATCGGCTACGGGATGCCTTGTTCGCATTGCCGCGCCTACTATCCCGCTGACATGCAGGTTTGCCCGATCTGCAAGTCGCCGGATCGGGTCCCGCCGACCGAACCGTTGGCGCGTGCGTATTCCGTGGCTTCCGGCGCGTCGCGGCTCACAACTGGCGCACAGATCACCGGCACGCAGATCGCCGGCACTCAGGTCACCGGCACGCCGATCGGTGACGACCGCGAGCGCTTCCTGAAAGAGCTCAAATCACAGGCTTTCGCGTCCCACACTCAGATCAATGCTGCGGCCACGTTCCGTTGCGTTCTCGAACACCAGCACAGCGGGGCCAGCGAACCTGCCGCCGTCTGCCATAGCTGCTACGGCGAGGCACGGCAGCAGGCTGACCGCATGGAAGCGGCTCTCCACATGGACACGAAAGAGGCAGCGAAGATCGTCTATGACGCGGTTTGGGCTGACACGTCCGATCCCAATCTCACTTACTTGAACGCCGCCAGCGCACTGCTCTCGGAGTTGCGCAAACGTGCCGGCATCGGCCTACTGCTTGGCGCGAATCAGCCCCTGGCGCACTAGCCGACTTCGCGGTACCAATCTGGCCAACTTCCTCGAAGCCGTTTCTGGACAACTTGCGAATAGCCAACGATCCGAGTCGACGGTCCGTGAACACAAGTGAGTTTCTGGATAACTTCCGGGTAGCCGACAATCCAGGAGTTGTGGAGATGTTGGCTTGAATTGGTGGATTAGATTACTTAACCCTCGGTCAATGCCCTTCGCTGATCCGCAGTTCTTGTTTTCTGACGGGGATGGTGCGGCAATTCAGCCTCACGCAGACGGGCGACAGCGGGGATCCGCTCTGGTCGCCGGATGGCAGACGCATCGTCTACACGAACCCGGCACTTCTGTATACCGTGGCGGCTGATGGCAGCAGTCCGCCGGAAACCCTCAATTCGGGGCAATGGGCGCCGTCGCCTTCGAGCCCGGTGCGAAATCTAACGTGCAAAACGTGGACGTTACACCTAATGGGACATCGGTTGATTTGTCTTTGGCGACTGACGGGCTAACCGGAAATTATTCCGGGCCAGAAGTCCTCTTCTGGGAGATCGTAACTGATCTCCTCGAAGCTCGTTTCTGGATAGCTTCCGATTGGCCACAATCCCTGACTCGATGCGTCAATAACAACAAGCGCGTTGCCCGGTACTAATATGAGTGGGCGCATAGTCACGAAACCACGCCTCCCCGCAGCCTGCTGACTATAATTTCACTGGGTGGGGGAGGGTATTCGGAACAAGGACATGATTCGCAGTGAGGAGAGCAGCTATGTCTCTACACAAACGGTGCCTTTTCACGATACTGGCCACAGTTGTTGCTTTCGTTGCGATCGGAAGGTTAAACGTTCGGATCAAGGGATCTGATGTGCCGACGACGAATTCGCGGCCGACCGTTTTTCTTCCGGTCCAATCCAAGAACGCCAAGGATCTGGGCGCCGGAAAGTTGCTAGTGGCCAGCCGGGAGCTCGGCGATCCGAATTTTGCTAAGACGGTGGTCCTGCTGGTTCGCTACGATGCCGGAGGTGTGGTCGGACTGATTCTCAACCGGCGTACAGATATCCCGATTTCACGAGTGCTTGAGGGAATCAAGGCGGCGAAAGACCGTTCCGATCCGGTCTATCTCGGAGGTCCGGTAGAACCATCGGTCTTTGCGTTGCTCCAGTCGCCGGCGAAGGTCGAAGGAGCTGAGCACATTTTCGATGCGGTTTACATGATTTCCACGAAGCCCAGTTTCGAGCAAACCATCTCGGCTCGACCTGACCCAAGCGGTTTTCATGTTTATCTTGGTGCCGCCGGATGGACTAACGATCAACTGCGGAAGGAGCTGCAACTGGGCGCGTGGTTCATTTTTCAGGCGGATGCAGCAACAGTTTTCAATTCCGATCCGGATTCCTTGTGGCCGCAAATGATTCAGAAAACGGAGCTAAAGTTTGCCGGGAGCGGGCCTGCGGACGCAGATCGACCAAGAGCTGCCCGTTCGACAATTACTTCATTAGTGTTCGCAGTGTGCGCGGACCAGATAGCCAACGAGTAGTGCTCTCGTGGGAAGCGTGATTCCCGCTGACTTCGGACCGAGCCAATAAAGTCCTTTAGTCAGAAGAGCGTTTATCATTCCCGGGGGACGCCGTTAGTTGGAACACGTCGTCCGCGCAAGTCGAACAGGTAGGGATGAATGACGTTATGAAGTTTGCCGCGATCTTAATGATGGTCCTGCATTGTTTTCCTGCAGGGGCGCAGCAGGAGGCGAAGACACAGGTAAATCGCACCCCGTGGCATGTCGCGCTGGATGCTGGTGTTGAACAGGAGCATGTTGCGTTCCTAAGCCGTGGGACGCGGCTAGGCGGAACGCTCTACTATCCATCGGGCCAGCATCCGGGGACAGCGGTTGTGGTGCTGCACGGGGCTTCTTCGCCAGCGCAAGATTTGCCGCTCTACGAGCACCTCAAGCAGATCTTTCCTCCGCTCGGTGTCGCGGTGTTTGTGTATGACCGGCGCAGCGGTGAAGGCCAATACGACTTTCAGGTTCTGGCGGAAGATGGCCTCGCGGCACGGAATGCGCTGACCGGCAATCCGCATGTAGATGGAGCGCGAATCGGATATTGGGGTATCAGCCAGGGAGGATGGCTCGCGCTTGCGGCGGCTGCAATCGACCCCAAGGCAGCGTTTGCCATTTCCGTGTCTGCACCCATGACGACAACGGACATACAGATGAACTTCGCGGTGGAGAATATTCTGCGCATTCACGGTCATGGGCCGGAAGAGATCGCGACCGCTCTGCATGCGCGAAGTGCTCTGGATGACTATCTGCGCGGCAGGCTTGATCGCGCGAGCGCCGAGCGGGCTCTCAATGCGGTGCGAAAGCGGCCATGGTTTCCGTTGATTTACATGGATGACACAGTAGGCAATCCGGAGACTTCCAGTTGGCTGAAACAGATGCGATTCGACCCGATGAAGAAGCTGGAAAAGGTATCGGCACCAGTGCTGATGCTATACGGTCAGGATGATCCCTGGGTGCCGGTTCGGGGTAGTGGCTGAATTCAGATTCAGCCACTACCCGGTTCGGTTATCGATGGACCGGCTCGATAGAATCGCAAAACAGCACCCGAATGTTGAGGCACTTGTCGTGGCAGGAGCCGACCATACGATGATGTTGGGAGTCGACCCGAAGGACCAAGTGGACCCGAAGTTGTTTCCCAACGAGGCGCCCGATGCCCCTGCGTATTTTGCTCTTCTAGCTGCATGGCTAACACAACACGGCCTCGCGCATTGACTGGGCCACTCCCGGATAACGAGCAAATCGGAAGTTATGCCGGGACAGACTCTCAACGACGCTGGCCAGAAGTCCTATTAAAGGGGATGTCAAGTAAAAAACACTTTTCCCTGCCGGAACGCCAGAAATATTTTCCGGCATCCAGCCCCCGCCACACTGCTGACACCTCGTCTTTTAGCTGCTTGACCGTTGAGCCCTGTCGCGGAGCGGCCCTGTAAGCCGCGGAGCGACGGGGCCCCCGTGTTTCTTCCCTCCTGTGGGGGTTTCATGTTCGTCATGACGGCGCCGTTCGGTTCTCTGAAACTCACAAGCTAACCTGGTTGCACAGTTGCCAACCATGGTCCTATCTGAGACTCGTGGCCTACAGCTTTGTTGGGTCATGCGAGGGGGCATAGGGTCGGCTTGGAGACTTGGTGCCGAAGCACACAAATCGCCTAACTTCTGGCTAGATACTCTCCCTCGACCCGAGCGTCTCAAGAAGAAACCCGACTGCCACCGCCAAGGATGATCCCCAAGGGATGGAACGGGCTCTTGGTCCGAGACGCTCAAGCTGCTTGCGGTTTCAGTTGTTTAGCGTCGAAATGTGCTCCCTTCTTCCATAGGATTAGAGTGATCGCCGCAATCTTTCGCGCCAAGGTGAGGCGAGCCATCGCTGGCTTCATACCTTTCGTGAGCAAGCCTTGGTAGAAATCGTGGAACGCTCCTTCGCGGCTGCTGGCCATACTCGCCGCACTCTTGAAGATGGTTTTCATATCGTGATTATGATTTTGATTGAGCCCACGCAGTTGCTGGGGTTTCTTGGAACGTTGCAGCTGTCCGGCCACGTAACGGTATTGCGCGCTGTCGCGCGTCTCAATCGCGAGACCGCTATAGGTCCATAGTTGCCGCTTGGTGCGAAAACGATGAGGGGTTTGGATCAGCGCGATTAGCAGCGCGGCTCGGATCGGGCCGATCGAAGGAACCTGGCGCAGTAATTTGGTCGCGCTCTGTTTCCGGCTTTCCGCCAATAGATCCTTCCGCACCGCTTGGCGCAACTCTCGCAGAGCATCGAGCTGTTGGTAGAAAAACTCAGCCCGCCGGCGGACGCCCGCTTCTCCAATCTTGTTCAACCACTCTGTGCGATGACGCAGGGCGTAGACTTGCTGCCCCACACACAAAATTCCCCAACTGCGATACAGAGCCTTCACTCGATTCATTACCCGAGTGAGATCTTTGCTGATCGTCAGATAACTGCGGGCCAGCTCCTTCAATGTTCGTAGGCCGTTCTCGCCATGGTAGACCGAGCGCAGATATCCCCCACGCAGCAGATCGGCGAGCTTGCGCGCGTCAATCTTGTCGCTCTTGTTACCCTCCTTCATCAGCGCGTTTTTCCGTGGGTCGCACACGACTAGCTCCGTGACGTGTGGTTTCAGTAGGTCATACAGCCAAGCCGCCCAGGTCCCCTCTTCCAAGGTCACATGCAAGTCACCGTGTATTCCCTGGATACACTGCAGGATGGTGCTCGCTTTGGTTTCGATGATCGACTCCATCACTACCTTTCCCTCGCCGTTCATCACCGCAATCGAAATCGTTTCTTTGTGAACGTCCATGCCGATATACTTAATGTTCATCAGGGTGCTCCTTTCGGTAGAGTTTTGCTTCACACCCAAAACCTACCTCAAAGGGGCACCCTTTTATAATGCGTCGGCTTCGAGGAGATCTGCCCCAATGCTGACGTTCAGCTGCGACATCTCCCCGAAGCCCGTTTCGGATGGCCAACTACCCAGTACTAATCTCGTGATGGCGGGACCGGACTTCTTCCGGATTTACCGACCAACCGGGAGTCATCGCTGTTGGCTCGAATCGAAATGCCGCGGTTGCGGTTCTCCCAGAGTTTGCCGACCTCCCGATCCAGCGTCTCCCACTCCCGCTGCGTGGACCCGCAGGCGCTTGTCTCGTCATTCTTGCTGACGTAGACTTTTTCTGTGATCTCTAGCCATCGTTGTTCTCATTCTGTCAGGGCTCCGAACTTCTCCAGGTCGCAGCGCCCGATTCTGCGGAGTCTTTCATCGCGGTGTGTTGTCTCTCTAATGTCATCAACGCTGCGTATTAAAGAAATCAGGCTGCTCCATTCTCCACAGTGGCAGGACACGCGGTGAAACCGCCCAGGATACTGGGGGATCTTGACCGCCCTGACCTGAGACGTGGTTTTGACGTTCTGTCTGCCAGACTGACCTTACGTGTCAGACTTCTTCTGTCTTTCGTCGGGGTGATTCTTTTTGCCGGCATTGTTTGGTCGTTTCTCGGCGTGGGCCTCATGCATCGGAGCCTGCCTCAGGTGCAAGATGTTCTTGCCTTTGACCTGAGTGCCGCACTCGAAATCTATCGCCAACACGTCTCCCGCATCACGGATGTGGTTCGCCTGATGGCACAGCAGCCGGTTGTCCGGCAACATATCGAGCTAGGCGACGTTGAGAACCTGGCGGGCCCGCTTCAGGCAATCCACCAAAGCGAAGATTTGGACATCGTGTTTCTGACCGATGCGCAGGGCCAGACTCTGCTTCCGGTGAACAATCACGGCCGCAAAATTGAAGTCCCCGGCATTGCCTTGATGGTGGAGCAGGCTCTCCGGGAGCGCAAGGATGTTGCGTCCACGGTCGTATTGTCGGCCAGTCAGTTGGCCGATGAAAGTCCAGACCTGCTCGAGCGGTCACGGATTGATGTGGTTTCAACTTCCCACGCAGGTTCGGAACGGCCGGGCAACGTCTCGGATGGGTTGTTCGCGGCTGCGGCGGTACCGGTGGTGGGCGACGACGGGAAGCTTCTCGGAGTGCTTTGCGGAGCTCAACTGCTCAACGGTCGCAACGCGATCACGGATCGGATCCGAAGCAATCTTTACCGGGAAGAACAATACGATGGGCATGACGTCGCCATCGTTTCTATTTTTCTTGGCGACAAACGGATCGCAACCAGCGCTACAACACCCTCCGGGCGAAGGGCCGTTGGCACCCTTGTCTCGGAGGAAGTTTACAAGCACGTACTTCTCGGCGGCCAACGCTGGATTCGGCCTGGCTACGTAGTGGATGACTGGTACCTGACTGCTTACGAACCCCTTCGCGACCCGCAAGGCGCTGTCATTGGCGCCGTGGGCCTGGGACTACTCGAGCGCAAATTCAATGCGACGGAGCGCCAGGCGGAGGAGATCCTGTTCGGCGTTGCCCTGGTCGCGGTGCTGCTGGCGATCTTCATCAGCTATGGGCTGTCGAACTCCATCATGAAGCCGCTGAACTCACTGATTGCCGCGACCGAGAAGTTGACAGCAGGCGTGGCTCCGCGAGAGCTGGAGCCGGACCCGCGAGCGCCAATCGAAATCGAGGCGCTCAGGAAATCTTTCAATGCCATGACCTTGGCCATCCGGGAGCGCGATCAGCAACTCCGCCGCCAGACTTCTGAGAAGCTGATGCGCTCGGATCGTTTGGCGATGGTCGGCCAGTTGGCCGCGGGAGTGGCGCACGAGATCAATAACCCTCTGGGCAGCATTCTTTTGTTCAGCCGTCTGATTATGCAGCAGGTGCCAGCGGAAGGTAGAATCCGGGAAAACCTGGAGCGTATCGAAAAGGAAACCAAGCGATGCCACACCATCGTTAGAAGCCTGCTCGACTTTGCCCGTCAGCGCGAGCCGCTGGTGGAATCTCTTGATGTGAATCATCTCCTGGACGCTACCCTCAAGTTGTTTGAAGGACAGTTTCTCTTTCACAATATCGAGGTCGTCCGGGATTACAATCCCGAGTTGCCAGCCATCCTCGCCGACGAGTCCCAATTGCAACAGGTCTTCATGAACATCATCCTCAATGCCACCGATGCGATGAAGGGCACGGGACGCCTGACACTCACGACCACAGAGGACGGCGAGGGAAACATCAAAATAAGCGTTTCCGATACCGGCTGTGGGATTCCACCCGAGAACATCGATCGCGTCTTCGATCCTTTCTTCACTACCAAGGGGGTGGGACACGGAACCGGGCTAGGACTCTCCGTCAGTTACGGGATAATTCAGAAGCACAATGGGGACATCAGCGTGTCCAGCACGGTCGGGGTGGGCACGACCTTTGTTGTCTCGCTGCCGACATCGCAGGAGAAGCATTGATGGCGGCGCGCGGGAAAGTCCTGGTCGTCGATGATGACGAGTCCATGCGTATCGCGTGTGCGCAGGCGCTCGAGCAGATCGAATTCAGCGTCACTTTGGCCGCGGACGGTGAGCAAGCGCTGGCCATCGCGTCTCGCGAATCGTTCGATGTTGCCCTGCTCGATCTCCGGATGCCTGGGCCGCCGGGAATGGAAGTGCTGCGCAGACTTAAGCAGGATTCGCCTAATCTGATGGTGATCATCATCACCGGGTATGCCACGATTGATTCGGCCGTCGAAGCGGTCAAATCGGGAGCCTACAACTATCTGCCCAAACCATTCACGCCCGAGGCGCTCACCGCTATTGTGAGCAAGGCAGTGACGGCGCGAAGGAGAGTTCTGGAGTACGCGTGCATCAGCCAGGAGCTCGAACGGAAGATGCTTTCGGAGGAGATGATTGGATCATCCGATGCGATGAGAAATGTCGTGCGCCTGATCCGCAAGGCTGCCCCCGGTGATTCCACGGTGTTAATCACCGGCGAAACGGGCGTGGGCAAGGAAGTCGTAGCCCGGGCGATCCACCGGCTGAGTCGCAGATCCGAAAGACCGTTTGTGACCGTCGATTGTGGCGCATTGGTGGAAAGCCTTTTCGAGAGCGAGCTGTTCGGGCATGTGAAGGGTGCGTTTTCGGGAGCCGTCGAGTCAACGGTGGG
Source organism: uncultured Acidobacteriaceae bacterium (assembly GCA_963779995.1). Lineage (GTDB taxonomy): Bacteria > Acidobacteriota > Terriglobia > Terriglobales > Acidobacteriaceae > Acidiflorens. The sequence continues at coordinate 170,991 of CAVZZY010000019.1, forward strand.
CAAGATCGAGCTGGCCAATGGCGGCACACTCCTGCTGGACGAAATTGCCAACATCAACCCGCAGATGCAGGCGAGCCTGCTCCGCGCCGTTGAGGAGCGCGAGGTTTGCCGCGTGGGAAGCGCGCAGAAGAAGAAGGTGGACGTGCGCATTCTTTCCGCCACCAACCGCAATCTACTGGCGGAGGTCCACGAGGGGAAGTTCCGTGAGGATCTTTACTATCGGCTGAATGTTATCCATATTGCCGTGCCCGCGCTTCGCGACCGACTGGAGGACATTCCTGCGCTGGTCAGTTATTACCTTAAGAAACTGGCAACCGAGAAGCAACGGCCGGTGCCTGCAGTTACGGAAGAGGCCATGCGCTTTCTGAAGCGGCACGAATGGCCGGGCAACGTACGCGAACTGATCAACGCCTTGGAGTATGCCGTCGTTACCTGTGAGGGAAGTGCGATTGGGCCTTCCGATCTGCCTTATGGCGCAAACGATCCCGAGAACCAAGGCCTGCTGCCGGGAGGCGCCGGCGAGGAAGGGCTGCTCGCTCGCCAGGAAATGAATGAGATCCTGAAAGCCCTTAAGCAATTCCGGGGCAACAAAACCAAAACGGCGGAGTACCTGGGGATCAACCGCAAAACGCTGCGTGAAAAACTCCGCAAAATCGAGGAACGGGAATCGAGTTCCAGTAATTGAGCGAATGCAGTTGATTGATTTTCTAATTCGCTACCTGCCCACGAAACTTAGTCGCCTGATCTTCATCTTGACCGATACATTTTGTACCGGTTGGTTTTTACGCGTTACAAAAAGTACCGGCGACCTTAGCCCAGCATACGGCGCCCGCCAGTCTGGCGCGGCCTCCTCTTCACAACTCCAGTAGTTGCCGCGGTGTGCGCCGACTTATCGCGACCCTTCCTATATGACCTTGGTGTTGTGAGTTGGCATGCGACTTGCACTTACACGATTGTCAGAGTTATGGCGACCGCGACACCGATTCCCGATAGATCGCTTCTCTGAGCAATCGAGGAACTATATGGAAACCATGAACACGACAACGACGAAGCCGCCGATTCCCTATCCTCTTGATGTGGTCGTGATTGATGACGAGGAAACTTTCACGGAGGGTTGCCGCCAGACACTCGAGATGGGAGGGTACCGGTCTGCGGTCGCCCGAAACGGGCTCCAGGGGCTTGATCTGGTGCAAGCGATGCATCCCGGCGTTGTGCTGGTCGATCTGAAGATGCCGGGCATGAATGGCCTGGAGGTTCTCAATCATCTGGCCACGACTGCGCCCTCGGCAGTGCCGATCATCGTAACCGGCCATGGCACTGTCGATTCCGCCGTGGAATCCATGAAGGTCGGGGCTTTCGATTTCCTAACCAAGCCCTTCGAACCTGAAAAGCTTCTGGAGTCGGTCCGTCGCGGCCTTAGCCTTAGCGTGCTCCGCAAGGCTGCGAAGGAATCTCCTGCCGAGAAAACGGCAGAAGTCACGATGGCTGCGCCCAAGGACAAGAATGATGTCGTTCTCCGGGGGCTTGGTATTTTGAGCGAGTCATACTCTCTTGGACTCGGCAAGCGGGAACTTCTTGACGAACTTTCCTACCTGGAGTCGGAGGCTAAGTACCATGCCCAGAGCCTGGGGCAAATAAAGAAGAAGGAACGGGCAATCCTCGACATCCGCAACGAGTTGCTGGAAGCCGATTCCATCATGGAGAAGTATGACTTCCAAAAGGGAGCGCTGATTCAGGTGCTTCTGGATGTGCAGGAAAAACTCCACTGGATTCCGCGCCACATCATCCACTGGATTGCGGCCAGGCTTAACGTGGCCCCGGCAGAGATTCACACTATCGTGAACTTCTACGAAGCCTTCAGTCTGGAACCGCGAGGGCGCCACAGTGTACAGGTCTGTACCGGTACAGCCTGCCATGTGCGCGGGGCACAAGAGATGCTGCTGCGCGTTTCCGCTGTGCTTGGTCTCGAGGCAGGGCAGACCGATAGCCAACAGCAGTTCACCCTGGAGACGGTTCATTGCCTGGGCTGCTGTGCACTGGCGCCGGTAGTGCAGATCGACAAGGACTACTACCACCAGCCATCGAAGAATCGGTTGGCCAGAATCGTCAAATCGCTGGACGTCAAATCCGTTGATAAAGAGGAGGCAATTCCATGCCGCGACTGAGTACTCCCGCCGAGATTGCAGCGCTGAAGAAGAGAATCCTGCTCGAACGGAGCGCCAAGCCCGTTTGGGTCACGGTGTGCACCGGGACCGGCTGCTGCGCTTACGGCGCAGAGGGACTGGCCGATAGTTTTCAGAAAGAAATCGAAGATCGGGGCATTGGAGACTTCGTCGGGCTGCGCCGCACAGGGTGTCACGGTTTCTGCGAGCGTGGACCTCTGGTGGTGATCCAACCGAAGGGAATCTGTTATCTGGATGCCAAGGCAAAAGATGTACCGCTCATTGTAGAGAAAACCGTGCTGGGAAACGGCGTGATCGAGTCTCTTCTTTACCTGGACGAGGAAAGCGGCAAGCGCGTAAGCCGGGCAGAGGACATTCCCTTCTACAAGCATCAAGAGCGCATCCTGCTGGAAAACAATGTACTCATCGACGCCACTAGCATCCTCGATTACATCGCAGTCGGCGGTTACTCGGCTCTCGGAAAAGCGCTGACGGAAATGCAACCTGAAGCGGTGCTGGATGAGGTCAAGAAAGCGGACTTGCGCGGGCGCGGCGGCGCCGGATTTCCGGCGGGCGTGAAGTGGGAGACGACTCGGAGGTCCCCTGGCATTCCCAAGTATGTGGTCGTCAATGGGGATGAAGGCGACCCGGGCGCTTACATGGATCGCAGCCTTCTGGAAGGCAATCCGCACAGCGTTCTGGAAGGCCTCATCCTCGGGGCTTATGCCATCGGCGCTTCGGAGGGATACATTTACGTGCGCCAAGAATACCCGATGGCACGCAAGCACATACAACGGGCGATCGAGCAAGCCCGGGAGTATGGACTGCTGGGCCACGACATTCTCGGTTCGGGATTCTCGTTCGATGTGAAAATCCATCGCGGCGCTGGAGCATTCGTTTCCGGAGAGTCCACGGCTCTGATGAATGCGATCGAAGGGCACGTGGGCGAGCCGAGGCCGAAATATATACACACCTCGGAGAAAGGTCTCTGGGGAAAACCCACTTGTCTGAACAATGTTGAAACCTGGGCCAACGTTCCCTTTATCGTCAATCGTGGCGCCGAGTGGTTCCGCAGTATGGGAACCAAGGCCAGCAAAGGGACCAAGATATTTTCTCTGGTGGGCAGGGTAAAGAACAGCGGACTGGTGGAGGTGCCCATGGGGATTAGCCTCCGCGACATCGTGTTCAAAATTGGCGGCGGCGTGCCCGAAGGAAAGAAGTTCAAAGCCGTGCAAACGGGCGGCCCTTCGGGTGGTGTGCTTCCCGATTCCCTCCTGAATCTCGCCGTGGACTTCGACAAACTCGATGAGGCCGGCTCCATGATGGGTTCCGGCGGAATGATCGTAATGGACGAGGACACCTGTATGGTCGACACGGCCCGCTACTACGTGAATTTTCTGGCACACGAATCCTGCGGGAAGTGCGTCCCCTGCAGAGAGGGCCTGCGGCAGATGTTGAGAATTCTTGACCGCATCACGGCCGGCGAGGGCAGGGGAGGCGACATTGAACTGCTGGAAGAGCTGTCGGAGTTCATGGAAATGGCCTCCCTCTGCGCGCTCGGAAAGAGCGCACCCAATCCGGTTCGCAGCACGATCCGGTACTTTCGCGAGGAGTACGAAGCCCACATTCGTGAGAAACGCTGTCCTGCCGGGGTCTGTGCGGCGCTGATCGCGTACGAAATTGACCAGGAGAAATGTACCAGTGCCTGCGGGGCCTGCGCGCGCGCCTGTGCGGTAGATGCGATTCAGAAGGTCGATGACAGTTACATGATCGTGCAGGAAAAGTGCATCAAGTGCGGCTCCTGCTACACGGCGTGTCCGGACAAATATCACGCTGTGCTTAAGCTGCCGGCTGCGGCGGTGCGGCAGCCGACTCTAGTTTGATACTCAGAGATCAAGACCAGGGCATAGAGGGAGACCATATGGAACAGGTAACGTTGGAAATCAATGGCAAGTCGGTACAGGCCCCGAAAGGCGCCACCATCCTGCAAGCTGCGAAAGCAGCTGGGATCCAGATCCCTACTCTGTGCAGCGATGACCAACTCGAACCCTATGGGGCGTGCCGCATGTGCATGGTCGAGATCGTGAAGCATGGACGCGTTCGACTGGTAGCTTCCTGTCTTTTTCCTGTGGAGGAGGGCCTAAGCGTTCAGACAGATTCCGAAAAGGTGATGCGCATCCGCAAGATGATCATCGCACTCCTCTGGCCGGCCTGGCAGCAGTACGCCGATGAATACGGTGTCAAGAAATCGCGCTTCCAGCCTGGGATGACCGATTGCAGTCTCTGCGGATTGTGCGTCCGCTATTGTGCGGAGGTCAAAAAAGAGAATGCGCTCTATTTCAAAGGACGGGGCATTGATCGAAGACCGGAGCTCATCGACGGTTTACACAACCAATGCAGTCAATGCCGGGAGTGCTTTGACCTCTGCAGCGGCGGATGGATCGTAGCCTCACGATCTTGACAGCAGCCGAACGACTGCAGCCGAACCTTGTTCTCGCTGTTTCTTGTTTGAAGCCGGACCACGTATTTGCTCAGGTAAATGCTTCGGGGCTCCCAGCGGGGAGTGCCTGATACCCGAGCCGCCGTCACCTCCAGTCCGCGCCGCCAACTGGGCATAACCGAGCTCCCGAAGAGCCGGCTCCAACCTTGCCACCGGCCTGAAATTGCCAGTCAAAGCTGCGCCACGCAACAGATCCCGTAGCCCGGCCAAAGGGGGACGATCATGGCTGTCCAAACCCGCCCGGTTTCTTGCCGCCTCGCGATACCCTGATGCGAAACCTGAGTTTTTCCTGTAGCCTGCTCGGTGGCTGACGCTGCTGAAGCGCTTGCAACTTCCTCGTCTTTGCTACATCTTATTTTTTGGAGACCCGACATGACCGACAAGCTCAGCGACAAGATCACCAAGACTGAAACCGAGTGGCGGCAGCAGCTCACTCCTGAGCAGTATCAGGTGGCCCGCGCCTGCGGCACCGAGCGCGCTTTTACCGGCCAGTACTGGAACAAGCACGACGACGGGACCTATCACTGCGTCTGCTGCGGCGCGCTGCTTTTTGGCTCGGAAACAAAATTTGATTCGGGAACCGGATGGCCGAGTTTCTATGCTGCCGCCGACCGCGAGAACATCCGCGAACTCACTGACACCAGTTATGGTATGGCTCGCACCGAGGCGCGCTGTGCCCGCTGCGATGCTCATTTGGGCCACGTGTTTCCGGATGGTCCGGGGCCAACCGGGCTGCGCTACTGCATGAACTCGGCTTCCCTCGACTTTAAGCCGAAGAAGTAGTAGATCCAGAAAAAGAAAAAGACGGAGCGCCGGGCGTCCCCGCCAGGCTGGACGGGCGAGGCGCCCGTCCCTCCATCGTTTCTTTGAATTCCGACTTCGAATTCAGACTTCGTTTAATTATGCGTTGGCGGGGGTTGCGGCCATTGCTTTGGACGATTCCTGTTTGCTCTGGGCCGACTCCTGCTTTTTCTGATCTTTCTTTTCGGGGTTGCGCACTTCGACGCCGCCCTTGAGGATCGCGCCTTCTTCGATGCTGATGCGATGGGTGATCACATCGCCCGCGAGCACGCCTTCACTGCGGACGTCGAGCCGGTCCGCACACTCGACGTTGCCCTGCACCTTGCCCATGATGACGACTTCCTGGGCGACGATGTTCGCCGCGACGGTTCCGTTACGGCCGATGGTGACGCGACTGTCGGGGAAGCTAATGGTGCCTTCGACGCGCCCGTCGATGAAAAGCGCCTCCGTACCCGTCACTTCACCCTTGATGACGAGCGAGCGTCCGATATTGGCCTGATCCATGGGTGAGGCGGCCGGCTTGACCGGAGTGTAACTGTTCGTGGGCGGAACTGCGTTTGGAGAGTACTTCGATTCCGGAGACTGCAGCATGAAAAACCTCACTTGAGATCCGCGACCGCCGCGGGAGTTGGCGCTGCGGTCGCAGTCGATAGGGCTTCTAACGGCAAGTAGAGAATGGCACGAAAGGATGTGTTACGACAGGTTACCGAAGGCGGGTGTCCGTTGGCGCAGTGTGTATCGTGCGAAATCGCGGGGGAATGTCCCACCCTTCATCTTGCATGCCTCATTTTGCATTTTCCGATTCGTCCAGCGTGGGCTGCCATCGGTTCGCCGCACAACTGGCCTCCATCCCTTACAATAAGAACTGACCTTCCCGCATGAAACGCATCGCCATCCTGGGATCGACGGGCTCGATCGGCCGCAGCACTTTGAGTGTGGTTGAGAGCTATCCGGACCGCTTTCAGGTTGCCACGCTGGCGGCCGGCAACAATGCCGAACTCGCCTTTGAGCAAGCCGTGCGCTGGAAGCCGCGAGTGCTGTCACTGGCGGACGAAGCCGCCGCGCACGCTCTCGAAGGCAGGCTGCGGCACGCGGGTTTGGGCGAGGTTGAGGTCGTGCACGGCGCCGCGGGCACGGTGCGGGTGGCGACCCATCCCGAGGTGGATTTCGTGGTCAGCGCGATTGTGGGCGTCTCCGGCCTGGAGGCGACCTACGAAGCGGTGCGCGCGGGCAAGTCCGTCGGCTTGGCCAACAAAGAATGCCTGGTGGTGGCGGGCGAGTTGATCACGGCTGAGGCGCGGAAGCAGGGCAAGCCGCTCTTGCCGATCGACAGCGAACATAATGCTGTCCACCAGTGCCTGCGCGGCGGACGGATGGACGGGGGTGCGAGCGAAGTCGAGCGCATCTGGCTGACGGCTTCGGGCGGTCCGTTTCTTAAGACGCCGAAGTCGGAATTTGCCTCAATTACGGTGCAACAGGCGCTCAATCATCCCACCTGGAAGATGGGTAAGAGGATCACCATCGACTCTGCCACATTGATGAATAAAGGGTTCGAGGTGATCGAGGCTTGCCGGTTGTTCGATGTACCGCCGGACCGCGTGCAAGTTGTTGTGCATCCGCAGTCTACTATCCATTCCATGGTCGAATTCGTGGATGGCAGCATACTTGCACAGTTCTCCGTGACCGACATGCGTCTGCCCATTTTATATGCGCTGACGTATCCGGAGCGGGTCGCTTCGGATTTGCGGTTCTCAATCATGGACATGCGGCATCTGGATTTCTGCCCTCCGGATATGGCTAAATTCCCATGTCTCGGTTTAGCCTACGAAAGCCTGGCTTACGAAGTGGCCGGTACCGGAGGCGCTAAAACCATCGCGCTGAATGCCGCAGACGAGGTTGCGGTGGCTGCGTTTCTCGAGGAGCAGATCGGATTCGACGAGATTCCGCGGATCATCGAAGAAACAATGTCTGCAACGCCAGCCGGACATTTGGAATCTATACAAAAAGTGCTCATGCTGGATACCGAGGCCCGCCTTTTGGCAAGAGAAATGGTGAAACAGTACCGCCGAAAGGGATCACCCATCCGGGCCATTTCGTAGTAGGAAAATAGGGGTAATCTAGGAAGCTATGCCGCAGCTTTTGTCCGTACTTCATACCATCTTCGACATGGGGATCGTGCTGGGATTCATGATCCTGATTCACGAGTTCGGCCATTATGCCGCGGCCAAGTATTTCGGCGTCCGGGTAGAAGTGTTTTCCATCGGCTTTGGCAAACGTCTGGTGGGCTTCACGCGCGGCGGTACCGACTATCGCATCAGCGCCGTTCCGCTGGGCGGATACGTGAAGATGTCGGGCGAAAACCCCATGGACGACCGCACCGGTGATCCGGGGGAGTTTCTGTCGCATCCGCGCTGGCAGCGCTTTATCGTAGCCCTAGCCGGACCGGCGATGAACATCATGCTCGCTGTAGCGCTGCTCACCGGCGTGTACATGGTGCACTACGAATACCCCGCCGATCTTGATGAGCCGGCCGTGGTGGGATGGGTCAATCCCAATACCCCCGCCGAGAAGGCCGGAGTCCAACCGGGTGACAAGATTGTCAGGGTCGATGAGATCAGCAATCCGACGTGGGAACAGGTGCGCGTCAAAGATGCGCTCAGCCCCAATCAGCCTCTGAAATACGACATCGAACGCGCCGGCAAGGTCACGGAGAAGGTCCTGGTTCCGGAGCCGTATGGCCCCAATCAGTACGGAGACATGGGTTGGGTGCCGCAAGAGCCCAGCACTACTTTGACACTGGTCGAACCCGGGATGCCCGCCGCCAAGGCCGGGATTAGAGTCGGAGACCAGATCCTCACCGCAAACGGGCAGGATATTCCCCAACTGGGCGTGCTTATTCAGATGTTGAGCCGCACCAAGAATCAGCCGCTGAACCTGGTGGTGCTTCGTGATGGCCAGAAGCTGAACTTCACGGTGACACCGACCCTGGCTCCGGCAGGAGCAACGCAAGAACCGGCGTACCGGATCGGCATCGCCAGCGTTCCCACTAAAGTGGTCAAGCTCAACTTCTCGGAGGCTCTGGGGCGTTCGCTGTCGGATAACAAGAAGAGCTCTTTCCTGATTCTCGAGTTGTTGCAAAAGATGGTGCAGCGGAAAGTTTCCATGCGTCAGGTCGATGGTCCAATCGGAATCGGCAGCGCGGTGGGCGCAGCCGCACGCGAGGAAGGCTGGACGCCACTGCTGTTAATCACCGCCGCCATCAGCTTGAATCTGGGAATCATGAACCTGCTGCCCATTCCCATCCTCGACGGGGGCGTGATTCTGCTCCTTTTCATTGAGAGCATCATGCAGAAAGAGATCAGCCTGCCCATCAAAGAACGCATCTACCAGGCTGCATTCGTCTTTCTGGTGCTCTTTGCCGTGATGGTGATCTACAACGACCTGGTCAAGACCCTGCCGGGGCTCACGCGGATGCCGTAGGGCGGCAATCAGCCGTCAGCCGTCAGCCCCGTCACTCTGTGCTCTCGGTGACTTCTCTGCGTTGAAGGGGTTTGGCTGCCCGATCTCGCGCTTTTCCCATCCGTGGTTTAAAATAGACCTCAAGCATGGCCGAAATCCATCGTAGAAAAACCTTTACCGCCTCCATCGGTGGCGTCCGCGTGGGCAGCAATGCACCAGTTATGGTGCAGTCCATGACGAACACCGACACCGCGGACATCCCCGGCACCATCAAGCAGGTAGCCGCCCTGGCGCGCGCCGGCAGCGAAGTCGTCCGCGTAACCGTTAACAATGACGATGCCGCCAAGGCCATCCCTTACATCGTCGAAGGGCTCGCGAAGCAAGGTTTGCGTGTGCCGATCATCGGCGACTTCCATTACAACGGACACCTCCTCTTGACCAAATACCCCGGCTGCGCCGAGGGCTTGGCCAAATACCGCATTAATCCCGGCAACGCCAGCATCGGGCGGAAGAACGACGACAACTTCCGCACCATGATCGAGGTAGCCGCCAAACACCAGAAGCCGGTGCGCATCGGCGTGAACTGGGGATCGCTCGATCAAGCATTGCTGACGAAGATGATGGACGAGAACTCGCGCCTGCCGGAGCCGAAAGACGCCCGCGAAGTCACCATGGAAGCGATCGTAGTAAGCGCACTCACTTCGGCGAAGCTGGCCGAGCAGCACGGACTGCGCCCGGACCAGATCATCCTGAGCGCGAAAGTCAGCGGGGTGCAGGATCTAATTGACGTCTATCGCATCCTCGCCGCGCGCTGCGAGTACCCGCTGCATCTGGGACTAACCGAAGCCGGCATGGGAGCCAAGGGCATCGTGGCCTCAAGCGCAGCCATGGCCGTACTGCTGCAGGAAGGCATCGGCGACACCATCCGCGTTTCGCTAACCCCCGCCCCCGGAGGCGATCGCACCGAAGAAGTCCGCGTGGCGCAGCAGATTCTGCAGTCGCTGGGCATTCGCAGCTTCACCCCGCAAGTTACTGCCTGCCCCGGCTGCGGCCGCACCACCAGCACTTTCTTCCAGGAAATGGCCGAGCAGATTCAAACCTATCTGCGCGACCAGATGCCGGTCTGGAAAGAAACCCACACTGGCGTAGAAGAAATGAAAGTAGCTGTGATGGGCTGCGTGGTAAACGGGCCCGGGGAATCGAAGCACGCCAGCCTCGGAATCTCTCTGCCCGGAACTGCCGAAGAACCGAAGGCTCCTGTCTACGTGGACGGCCGCCTGTTCACCACCCTCAAAGGCGACAAGATCGTAGCCGAGTTCATCAAGATTCTCGATGACTACGTTGAGTCCCACTACGCCACCAGAGAAAAAGAAGAAGTCAGCGCGCGGGGCTGAGCCGATCGAGACCTCGCCGCGACAACTACAGAGGTCCTTCGTTTCGCTCACATAGGGGCCCGGGACGCGCAGGCACTCGCCCATTTTAAAAGCGAAGTAACAATCAGTGAGGGAGGCCGACCTTGGTCAGGAGCTTGTCAAATCGGGGATCGGACCTGAGATTGTCGAGCTTTGAATCAACGCCCGTAGATCAAAAGCTATTGCAGCTTCCCATACTCCGCCTTGGCTTCTTTCAGGATGGGGATATCGGGGTCGGCGTCTTTCCAGAGCGCGAGGAAATCTTTGTAGGCGGCTTTGGCTTTGGCCGTGTCGCCCGCGATGGCATAGGCCCGGGCAAGTTGCAGGTGAGCGAGCGAGCCGAACAGGAAGTTGTCCACAATTCCGGGATGATCGAGGAACTTCTGGAATTCGGCGACCGCAGCGGGGCCATTCTTCTGCGCAAGATATGCCAATCCGCGAAGGTACGCGGGATACATTGTGGCGTTGCTTGGGGAATTAGGAGGAGCTCCCCCAAGTTCGTAGGGCAGGGAGGGCTCGAGCGCGACAATCGCCCGGTCGGGCGCCTGTTGCGCCAGCGCAATCGACGCCTCGATCACGGGGAACCAGTACACCTTAAGATAAGTGTCCGTGGGCTCGGATTTTTGTAGCGCCTCGAGGATAGTTCTGGATCGGGCAACGTCACCGCTACGGGCTAGCACCAACGCGGCCAGGACTTTGACATCGCGCCCGGGAGCGAGCGCCAGCGCGCGGGCGACGGCTTGCGGGGCTGTAGACACATTGCCTAGCTCAGCTTCGCGGAGCGCCTGATATGCCAGCCATAGAGCCCCAGTTTCCTTGGCGTCCGCCCGCACGGCCGAGTCGGCGGCGCGTCGAGCGAGGTCGCGTGCTTTTTCCAGGCGGCCGTAGTAAGCCTGGGTATCGGCGTGGGCGTCGAGCATCTGGTCTTCCTCGCCGGGACGGCCCGCCGCCCATGCAACCTGCCGCTCCATTTCGGCGGTATCTCCGGAGAAAAATGCCAAGCTGTACCGATCGATCCGAATGATCAAGCCGTCGAAGTTTTTCTGCTGTGCTTCCTGGAGCATCTGGCTGGCATCCTTGAGTCGATTGACGAAGATGTAGATTTCCGCCTGATTCCCGTAGCCGACGATCGTGGGTTCGATCCGCAGCGCCGCCTCGGTCTCCGCGATCGCTTTGTCGTATTGACCCAGCGCGGCGTAAAGAACTCCAAGATTCGTGTGTGGCACCGCGTCCCGCGGGTAGCTTTTCGCCCAGAGTTCGTAGGCTTCCGTGGCCTTTTCCACTTCACCGGTGACGTATTGAAAGTAGAAGGCCGAGATGCGATACCTCTCGCGGTCACTGACCCGGTCGCGCAAGTCGTAGGCCTTCTTGGCATTGTCAGCAGCCAGGCTCGCCCGTCCAAGATTCGAGTACTGGACCGCCAGACCGACATAGGCCATGGCGAAGTTGGGGTCGAGTTCGATGGCTCGCTTCATGAACGGAATGGCTTCGGCGTCGCCCTTGGTGCGGCCGGTCGTGATGCCCATGCTGTATGACTTCAGGGCTTCGAGGGAGGGCGTGGTGGCTTCCACGGGCACGTCGAACCTCTGCACCGAGGCGAGCGATTCGCCCAGCCTGGCGCGCATGGCGGTGGCGGCGGCTGTGAGCGCTTTGAGCACTCCTTCCTTGCTCGGGGATTCCGCCTGCTCCTTGGCCAGATTGTCGCCGGTATTACAGGCAACAGCATCGAGGCCGACGATGTACTGGCTGCCCAGGTTGGAGATCGATCCGCTCAGCACGGCTTTACTGCCTGTGCGGAGGCAGAGTTCCTTGGCCACGTCAGCCGTGACATGTTCCGTAGGCGCGCGGCCCATCAGCTTTAGCGTCTCGCCGACTTTGCGGTCGGAAAGGATGTTGAGGAAGGGAGACTGCTCGAGATCGACGGCGAGGGCTTGCTTGAGGGTGCCGTCGAAGACCGGGTCGCCGGTGGAGTTGATGAAGTCGGCGAGGACGACCGTGTCCTTCTCGGTGAGCGGCGTAGCTTTCGTCACCGGCGCCGCCGGGCGCGACCGCCAGTAGATGCCACCGGCGATCAGCAGAACCACCACCACGGCGGCGGGAACAAGAATCTTCCAGAGTTTCCTGCCCGCGACAGGAACTTCGGCGATCTTCACGGCGCTCGATGACGGATATGGAGCAAGCGCGGGGGAGGAACTGGATGCTGGCGGCGGTTGGGAGGCCAGGGGTTCAGTAACTTTCGGCCCGCTTTCCTGTGCAACCGCCACTGTCCCTGAGCTCGCTGGCACGCCATGCCGCGACTCCGTTTCCCGTTTTAGCCGCTTCAGGTCGGCCCGCATTTCCGAGGCGTGCTGATAGCGCAAGTCGCGGTCTTTCTCCAGCGCCTTGTTGATGATGTCTTCGAGCTTGGGGGGCAGGTCGGGATTCAGCCGGACCGCAGGAACTGGGTCACGTTCCAGAATGGCATGGAAGATAAGCGCCGATGTGTCGCCACGGAATGGCAAGGTGCCTGTTGCCATTTCGTAGAGTACCGCGCCGAATGAGAACAGGTCCGTACGCGAATCGAGTTCCTTCCCCTTCGCCTGCTCTGGAGACATGTACGCGATCGTACCGAGCGTGGCGCCAGGACTGGTCAGGTGATCCTCGCTCATCGCCGTCTCTTGGGCCGTCGCCCCTGCCGCTTCGATCACTCTGCTGCCGACAGGCGTCACTTTCGCCAGCCCGAAGTCCAGAATCTTGGCGTGGCCGCGCTTGGTGACGAAGATGTTGGCGGGTTTGATGTCGCGGTGAACTATGCCAGCGGCGTGGGCGGCATCGAGTGCGTCGGCGATGTCAATCGCCAGACCGAGCAAGACATCGGTGTCGATCGGTTTTCCGGCGATGCGGTACTTCAGCGTCATCCCGTCGAGAAACTCCATGGCGATGAACGCTTTCCCATCCTGCTCACCGATGTCAAAGATCATGCAAATATTGGGGTGATTCAGCGCAGAGGCAGCTTGCGCTTCGCGTTGAAAACGAGCGAGGGCTTGTGCATCTCGGGCCACTTCTTCCGGCAGGAATTTGAGAGCGACAAAACGGTGGAGACGAATGTCCTCAGCCTTGTAGACGACACCCATCCCGCCACCGCCGAGCTTCTCGACGATGCGGTAGTGCGAGATGGTCTGGCCGATCATCAGGGGCAAATCTTACGTGCGTGAAACCGGCAAGTCAATGAAAGCCGCGGAGTCGGCGGCATCTCAAAAGGGTTGTCACGAAACATTGCCATATCACGCAATATAAAAGGCGCCCACTTTTGCGGTAGGTTGTGATTGTTCGCAGCGCCAAGCTAGCGAAAAGGAGCGCCTTATGAGTCAAGAAAAGTATATCGGCATGGACGTTCATTAGTGAAAGCTTCCGCCACACCTACAGAGGTTGGTTGGATTCGATGGGCTCACCGATCGGCCTGCAACAGCGGATGATGCGGCATTCCAGCATCACCATTACTGCGAACTACGGGGATACGGTTCCATCGGATCTACGGTAAGCGCATGAAAAAGCGGTGCAACGGGCGTTACAGCACGGGAACGGCACGGAAGGGTCTGCAACTCACTGAAACCTTGGGGTGGGAGACGGGAATCGAACCCGCAACCGTCGGAGCCACAGTCCGATGCTCTACCAAGTTGAGCTACTCCCACCGCAGATGAGAGCATTATACCCAACCCATTCACGAGAGTGTCGCCGAACATGCAAAAAGGGAAAATTGCGCCAAAACTGCGGCAGAAGACTTTGCAAGCGATTCCGCTTGTGACTTGTCGCTCTCACTGGCCACTTGCCCCCCCGAGGGTCACGATGCCCTTGTCACGATCCTGACTGACGGAAACGTTGTTGAGCCCTGCTTGATCGAGCGATTTGCGAATACTGTCGGAAACATCAGGTGACTGCAGTCGTGTTGACGCTGATTCAAACGTTTAGACAGCCGCGCGGGTTCGGCCTGCAAGCAGTACGGTCTTCATAGACGGCTCCTCCGCCGTCATGTGTCAGACGAAGGCGTTGGGCTCACTCCGCATTCGTGCAATTGCGCGATCACGGGCAACAATTGGCTGGCCAAACGATTTTTAGCTATGAAACCGTCTCCCAGCTTCAAGGTCCTGCGATCGTGTGGGCGACATTTTGGGAGTTAAAGCGTGAACGACAAAGTGAAGAAAGATAATCACCGATCCTGAAAGAGCTGCTTCCCGAAGGCGCGACGCAGAGGCGAAAGCGAGCTAAAAGAAGGGCGCCACTTCGCCGCCTTCGAGCCGCCGACTCTTTTTCGCACTGAACCTTCCCGAGTGCTCCGAAGGATGCGCGGAGCATAGCCAGGAGGAGATCTTAGGAAAATGAAAACATCTTCCAACGGTCAACGAAGTCCGTGTGTCGGGAGGACAGTAACCTCCTTTTCAATCCGAGCGTTGGTGAAGGGGGTTTCGACCTCTTGCGTCGGCGTAGGAACAGCAAGCAACTCTTGCAGCCGTTTCCTAATCTGAGCCCCTTCTTCATAAGGTTGGCGGGCTGAGCGACGAAGGCGCTCTCTTATCGATGGGAACAATTCTCCTAGTGACACGGGGGGACCTTTCTTCTTAATGAGGAATTGCGAAAGTGCTAGCCGGAGCGTAGTTCCTTGGCGTCGCCTCGTCAAACTCACTAGTTCCTCAGACTAATTTGCAAAAACTAAATTAAATATTGATTGGCATTGCGAAAATGTTAGAATGGCGAGTCGCATTTCCTCCCCCAGCGACTCGCACCTCCACAGAGTCCAGCCACGAGCCGAACCTGGATTGAGGTGCCCCCCAGGAAACTCAAATTTCACGACACGGCTTAGTTCCATGACTGATCGATTCAAGTGATCGCAAGGAGTCGGCGGTGAAGGTTTATATCAAGCTCGTTTGCGTCCTGTGCATAGGGGCGCTCTGGCGGACGACAGCGAGTATGGCTTTCTGCTATTTGTTCTGGATCACAACGCTTGCCTGGGTAGTCCGCTACATCATCCGTGCCAAGGTGAAAGGCGGATTTCTTGTTTTGCTGGGTATCACTTGCAACGCTTTAGTCACATCATTGAATAAAGGTGTTATGCCATCGGTTGGAATTTCCCCTACATTCCAGCCAGCGGCTCCAATTTGGAACGTTAGCGGCAAAGGGCAATGGCTGCTGCTTGCGGACCGATGCAGCATTGTACGGTTTCAGCATTGGGGACATTCTTCTGATTGCAGGTTTTCTGATGTTTCTGATCGGGACAGAGTACCGTTTGCGCCTGACTCCCATCAAAAAAGACAGTATGGTTGAAGGCTCCTGACTGAATTGCATCGAGCGGGCCATTGGAATCGTGACGGGCGTCACGGTTCAGGACGCTGACAGAGTCTACCTTTCTTTTCCGGCAGGAACTTGCTGCTTCAGGAGTTGCAAAAGAAAAGCCTCGACCAGCCTTTCGGTGACGGAGGCCACTTTCATTCTCTGCTTCGTCTTACTGCTTGGCAGGCGCGAAGGAATCGGCGAACGCCTTAGCGTTCGGCGTGCCCACGCCGGTTACGTTATCCCAGCCCTTCGCCGTCTTCAGACCGGAATCCGTGCCGAATGAGATGGCATACGCAGTGTCTTCATAATCAGCGTAGTCCCAGATAGCACTGATGAATTTGCCCGATGAGACCCCGGCCACTTGCGCCGCAGTGTACTTGTTGGTGCCGGTCGATTCTTGAATCGACGCGGTTACATTATTTTTCGAGCTAATGGGAACGATGTCGTACACAGTCCCCGCTGGCAGCGAATACAGATACGGAGCGGCTTGGCCGAGAGGCGCAGCCGCTTCCTGGTTGGCAATCGCCCACAGTGCTGAGAACATCGGACAAGAAATGCTCGTGCCCCCCCACACCTGCCATTGCAGCGTCGGAACCGACCCCGGCACCGTTATCGCGATCACGGCTGGAGTGAAGGGATCCGCCAGCCAGGAAACGTCCGGAAGTTGGCGATACTTCCCCGGCAGTTTCTTCTGGTACGGAGGCTTAGCGAAACCCGCGAGGCAGGTCGGTGGCGTGACGCTGTCATCCTGGAAAGCGCAGTTGCTGGGGCCTCCGCCCGCGCCACCGATGAACCCGAAGACCAAAGGTGGATCGGGTACTGTCCCCTCCTCAGCCAGTAGAGTTTCATTGTTTCCCCACCCCGCCTGCCACGCGATCGAGTTGTCGGGATTCAGCGCCAGAGTGACGCCGCCCACTGCCGTGGCCCAGGGAGAGTCGGCGGGACTACTGACCGTGGCAGGAATTCCATCGGCCGTGTAGTCGCCCCCGTCTCCCGAGGAAAAGTCGGCCGAGATCCCGGCGACGGCCGCCGTCTCCTGAATGAGGTTTTCGGTGGCCAGGAGGCTCGCGGGAACCAAGGATTCCACCGCGAAAATGCTGCCGGAGAGGACATTGGCGAGCCCATAGTTCACCGCCGTGTACTCGGCCTCGTCGACGTCCTGAAAGGTAGCCGAAGGCGGAACGATGAGATTGATGTTGGCGCCCGGAGCGATCGCATGCGCCCACTCGACGTCAATATTAATTTCTACGTCATCAGCCGACTCACACGTGCTTGCCGTCGGAATGTAGGTTATGGCGAAATTCGGGTTAATGCCCGACGACGTCAGCGCCGGCAGTCCGAACTGCGCCGAGAACACGTTCGCATCACTCTGAATCGTCAGCGAACCGCACCAGTCGATGATCCCGATGGTTTGGCCCGTGCCGTCAAATCCTTCCGTGTACAACCCCGTGAGATTGTATGCAGTCTGGATCATGGGCGGCGTGTAGCCGCAACCCGCGCTGGTCAGGCTGTAAGCATTCAGGTGATTGCCTTTGTAAGTTCCGATCGGGAACGAACCGTTGCCGTTGTTGGAATACGTCTGGGTCACAGTGCCGTCGAAGCAGATATTGGAGTAGCCGAGGTCGTCGGGCGTCGCCCCGACCGCGCTCGCCCTGGCGGCAGCACCGTTGCCCTGGGGGAGACCAGCCGACCGCGACATCAGCGGATGCTCATACTTGCCATCGTCCAGACCGGAAATAGCCATCACCAGCGGCGCGGCAGCCCCGTCCACGTACGGATCACGGTCATTGGCACGGATGGTCTTGCCCAGCACCTGGTAGTTGTTGAGCTGCACGTGGAACGCGTTCTCAACCTCGCTCACCGTCCCTCGTGCCCGTACGAAGAAGTTATCCGGACCAACACTGACCACTTTCAAGTTGTGCGCTTCGAAGAACTGCTGGACCGTTTTCGCCTCCTCCGCCGTCGGCGCAAACCGCGCCGCAATTTGCGCCCGGTTCAGGAAGTGACGATAGTTGGGAGATGTGCGGTCGTAGAGCTGCTCTGCCAATGCATCGAGTTCACCGCGGTTATGAGGGTTCAGCCAGATACTGACCTCAATGATCTTCGACGCCTCCTCCGTCCCGAGGTTCTTTGCCGTGTATGCGTATCTGGGTGTGTTGTGCGCGATCAACCTTCCGCTTGCATTCGCCGGCAACCCCACGCCTACTATGAGCGCCGCGACCACGACATACAGCCAAATCCCCGGCCAACGGCGGGAACCCATGGCCGGGTACGCTGCTTTTTTCGGTTGATTCATTTTTCCTCCGGAGTGAACTTTGCGGAAAACTCAAGCGACAAGGACGAGTGTCATCGACGCGCAGCAGAGGTCAGGTTGTAACTTTCAACAGGGCCGCAATGTTACTCCTCTTACAGGAGCACTGCAACGACTTATTATTTCCGGGTTATGATCTCTAACCTGCAACCGCTCTGCGGAAAAAAATTGCAGAAAAGGTGAGGGAACTTGTTCACTCCGCTTCGGGGTATTGCGGAGTGATGTGGCGGGGAAAGCATCGCGCATCCGCTTGGGTTCTGGGATGGTCACACTTGCTAAGCTTCGGACTTTGCCGCACGCGTCATCAGTTCTTCGATGGCCTGTTGCGGCGACTTGCCGTTTTCGAGGATGGCAAACATCTGTTCGGTGATCGGCATCTCGACATTTTTCTTGTGGGCTAAACCAACCGCCGCTTTGGTGGTGAAAACCCCTTCCGCGACGGCGCCGCGCATGCCGGCGATGATGTCGGGCAGTTTGCGGCCTTTGCCCAGTTCAACGCCGACGCTGCGGTTGCGCGAGAGATCCCCGGTGCAGGTCAGAACCAGATCGCCCAGTCCGGCGAGTCCAGACATGGTATCGAGGCGGCCACCGCATGCCACGGCCAGGCGCGCCACTTCGGCGAGACCGCGCGTGATGAGAGCCGCTACCGAGTTGTGGCCAAGGCCGAGGCCATCGCAGACGCCGGCAGCGATGGCGATGATGTTCTTCAGCGCGCCTCCTAACTCCACGCCGATCACGTCGTCGTTGGTATAGACGCGAAAGCGGGAATCGTTGAACGCCTGCTGCACCGCGCGCGTCACGCCTTTGTCGACGGATGCCACGGTCACAGCCGTGGGATCGCCGCGTGCCACCTCCTTGGCAAATGACGGGCCGCTGAGTGCCGCCACGCGAGGAGTGAACTTGCGGCTGCGCAATACATCGCCAATCACTTCCGTCATGCGCAGTAGAGTTCCGTCTTCCAGTCCTTTGGTGCAACTGACGAAAAGCGTTTCCGGGCGGAGCGTCGGCGCCATGCGTTCGAATAGCGCTCGACAATGCTGCGAGGGCATGACGCTGACCACGATCTCCGCGGCATCGAGCGCAGTGTTGAGATCGCTGGTCGCCTCAATCGATTCTGGCAGGATGAAGCCCGGCAGGAAGCGTTCGTTGATTCGTTTTCTCGCGATGCTCTCCACAACGTCCAGTTCGTTAGCCCAGAGCCTGACATCGTGCTTGACTTGGCGAGTCCCTTTACGTCCGAGGACGATTGCCAGTGCAGTGCCCCAGGCGCCCGCGCCGATGATAGCAATGCGGCTCATCTGCGGGTTGCTCCTAATGTCTCTGGCTCACTTTCTGCCTTTTTTCCCTAGCTTTGTTTCCGTTCCGGCGGCGAGACGGCCGATGTTCTGCCGGTGCTTCCAGATGACCAGCGCCGAAACCAGCGCAATAAGAATCAGTTGTCGCGGATCCGCGTATTCGTGGAGGGCCCACGCCAGCAGCGGAAAAGCCGCCGCCACAGCAACCGACCCGAGCGAGACATAGCGGAAGGCGACGGCGATGAGCAAGAACAGCCCTACCATGCACAAAATGGATTTGGGCGTGAGCAAGATAAAAGCTCCGAGGCTGGTGGCGACGCCCTTGCCGCCGCGGAACTTGAGCCAGACGGGAAACAGATGGCCGACCACGGCGAAGAATGCCGCCGTCGTCATGATGAGTTGCTGATGCGGTCCGCTGAACAGCACCTGCGCCACTAGAACCGCAGCCAGACCCTTGGCGGCGTCAAGAAGCAGAGTCGCAACCCCGAGTGCAGGCGACTTGCGGGCCACGTTCGTCGCGCCGATGTTGCCGCTCCCGCTCAAGCGCACATCCTCGCCCGTGAAAATCCGCACCAGCAGGTAGCCAAATGGGATCGACCCCAGCAGATAGCTCGCAGCGGCGGCGATGAGGTAGGGATTCATGTTCTATCTAAGGATTCAAGCTTGCTGATGGAGCGACGGGCGTCCCCGCGCGGTGGGACGGGCGAGACGCCGTGGCTCCATTACTCTCGCTGCATCGGAAAGCGTTGCAGCTTCGTATACTTCGATCCTCCTGGCGAAAGCTGGCTTTGATAGAGAATAAACTCACGGGCCGTCATGGTGCCGAAATCAAGCTCGCCCATTGCGGCGAGCCGCTTTTCGAGCGTCGCGAAGATTGCGTTGGGGCCGTCGCCTTTGCGCCATTTCGGCGAGCCCGATCTGCCTCCGGCGCGCGCCAGAGTTAGATGAGGGCTGAAAGGCCGGTCCTCGCGCGGAATGCCGAGTTCGGCGACGGCCATATCGATCTTCTCGGCCACTTCCGCCAGTTGCGGTCCGGCATGGATTCCGATCCAGAATACGCGCGCAGCCTTCGCGGTAGGGAAGAACCCGTATCCCGCAGAGCGAATTTCAAACGCGCTGCCCTCAACCCGCCGCAAACGCTCGGTGATGGCGTCGACCCGCTCGGGCGGTTGTTCTCCGATGAACTTCAACGTGATGTGCAGCGACTCCGGCCGCACCCAGCGCGCATCGGGCGCGAAGCCCTGCACGCCTTCGAGAAAGCGCGCGATGCGGGCGCGAACTTCAGGGTCGATATCAATTCCAATGAATATTCGCATCTCTTAATAGCAGTGGCTTACAGCAGCGCCCTGCGGATCATCTCCAGCGCCTGTTGCGTTGCGAACTGGCGGATGCGCTTGCGGTCGCCGGGAAAATTCCGCTCGACCACCTGTGTGCCCTCTTCTCCCGCGAGTGCGATGTAGACCAGGCCTACGGGTTTCTGCTCGGTTCCGCCGCTCGGGCCGGCGACGCCGGTGATTCCGACTCCATAGCTTGATACGCAGCGCTTGCGGATGCCTTCGGCCATAGACGCCGCCACTTCGCGGCTCACTGCTCCGTGCTGGTCGAGCAGCGCTTTCGGAACGTTGGCAAATTGCGTCTTCAATGCGTTCGAGTAGACGACTGCGCCGCCAAGAAAATAGCGCGAGCTGCCGCTGAGCGAAGTGATGCGCTCGGCCAGCAGGCCACCGGTACAGGATTCGGCCACGGCCAATGTCATGCTGCGCATCTGCAGCAGATAGCTGACGATCTGCTCGATGGTTTCACCCTTGCGAGAGAAGATGGCGTCGCCGAGTTCGTCCTCGATCTTTTCGGCGAGCTCATCGACGCGCGCCTCGGCCTCCGCTTGCGAATCTTTCCGGCAGCGCAGGTGGAGTTGAATCTCGCCCCCACCCGCGAGAATTGTGGTTTCGACGTCGGCATACGTCTTGTAGATGGGCGCGACCCGCGCGTCCACTTGCGATTCCGGCATCATGGCTATCTTGAGCGTGCGAGTGGCAATGTGCTGCAGCGGGATCCGAGCGCGCAGCCGCGGGATGCATTCAGCCTCGAACATCGCTTTCAGTTCGTACGGAGGGCCGGGAAGCAGCATCAGAATCCGCTCTTGGCCGTCATACTTCCCGCCGATCCACTGGCCGGGCGCGCTCCCCAGCGAATTCGGCAACGCCGTGGCGCTGGTCAGGATGTCGGCCTGCTTGGCATTGTTTGGAGACATCTTGTATCCACGCTTGGCAAAGCGCTCTTCGAGCTTGGCGATGATCTCGGGATCGCGTTGCAGCTTCAAATCCAGCGCGTCGGCCACCGCTTCGCGCGTCAAATCATCTTCGGTGGGGCCGAGGCCGCCCGTGAAAATGATGATGTCCGAACGCCGCATGGCAAGTTTGGCGGCCGCGGTCAGCCCCTCAGCGTCATCGCCCACGATGCACTTGAAGCGCACCTCCACCCCCAGTTCATTCAGTTTTTCGGTGAGGTAGAGCGAGTTGCTGTCCTGGCGATGGGGAGTAAGCAACTCAGACCCAACGGCAATGATCTCGGCGTTCACCGGTAAAAGTGTAAATGATGAACGTGGTTTTCCCTGTGTTCCTCTGTGCCCCCAGTGGTTAAGACTTCCCGACGGTTTGCGAGCTTCGAACTGCGAGCCTCATCTTGCCGGTTGCTGCTGCGTCAAGCAGTGCAGCGCCCCAAATCCCCAGATCAGATCGCCGCAATAGATCGGCACGATCTCGCGTGTCGGGAACAGTTCGGCGAGCGAGTTGAGCGCGATACGATCGTTCGGATCGTTGAACACCGGCACCAGCACCGCGCCATTCGCGATATAAAAATTGGCGTAGCTGGCAGGCAACTGCCGGCCTTCAAACACAACCGGACGCGGCAGAGGAATTTCGACGATCTCAAGTTTCTGTCCATCGGACGTGCGCGCGTTTTTCAGTCGGCCAACGTTGGCATGCAGGGCCGCGTAATTTTCGCTCTGCTCATTCCGCTCGATCATCGTGACCACCGTATTCGGAGCGACGAAGCGGGTGATGTCATCGACGTGGCCGTGCGTGTCGTCACCAGCGATTCCGCTATCAAGCCAGATGACGGACGGCGCACCAAAATAGTCGGCGAACAGTTGTTCGTAAGCGGCGCGATCCATGGGCGGATTGCGTTGTTGAGTCGTCGACAGCAAACACTCCTCAGTAGTGATCAGAGTGCCGCAGCCGTTGACGTCGATCGATCCGCCTTCGAGCACAACCCGGTGCTGCCCGCTGAACGGCTGCGCGACGCGAGCGCCAGCGGCCTTCGCCATGCGCCCGCCGACCTTCTCGTCAAGTTTGTAATTCGGATATTTCGCCCAGGCGTTGA
Organism: uncultured Acidobacteriaceae bacterium; assembly: GCA_963779995.1. Classification (GTDB taxonomy): domain Bacteria; phylum Acidobacteriota; class Terriglobia; order Terriglobales; family Acidobacteriaceae; genus Acidiflorens. Next base: position 193,619 of record CAVZZY010000019.1, read on the forward strand.
ACTGAAAGTGCAGAGCGAGCAGCCCGGATTCGCCATGCTCGGCGGGAGGTGCCAGGAAGATGCAGCCCGAGTCGCGTGTCCACACGCGATCGGTGCGCCAGCGGTGAAAGCAAATATTATCGGCGAGTGCGCCAGAAAGACCTCCCGCTTTATCGAGCACCGCGAGCGCACGCCTTTCCGAACTCGCGTCATTGACGATCAGGTCCACCCGCTCATGCCGCGCCAGGTTGCGGACGATCTCGGCATAGACCCACGGGATCGTTTCAAACTTGCCCGGCCAGTCCCCGCGCAAATGCGGCCAGGCGACCCAGGTAGAGTCGTGCGGCTCCCACTCCGCGGGCATGCGGTATCCCTGTGCGGCGGGCGGGAGTTTGGCGCGGGCAACAGATGATCTGGCTATTGTTCGTCCGGTCATTTTAGATCCAGTCACCTCTTAACGTCGGTCACTTCTCGTCAATCATGCGGCTGGTGATGGGAGCGTAACTGTCAATACGGCGGTCGCGCAGAAAAGGCCAGTTGCGGCGAATGTCTTCCAGGTGATGCAGGTCCACTTCGCCGAGCAGAATTTCTTCCTTGTCGTGCGAAGCTTCGGCGAGCACGCGGCCGAAGGGGTCGCAGAAAAACGACCCTCCCCAGAATTCGAGGCCTTTGCCCGGCACGGAATTACCGCGGACGTCACCGGTCTCAAAGCCGACGCGATTCACCACGCCAACATACACGCCGTTCGCGATGGCGTGCGCCCGCTGGATGGTGCGCCAGGCATCGTGTTGCGCTTCGCCGACTCCGGCCTTCTCCGCGGGATGCCATCCAATGGCGGTCGGGTAAAAAAGAATGCTGGCTCCCTGCAATGCCGTAAGCCGCGCGCCTTCGGGATACCACTGATCCCAGCAGACGAGCGTGCCGAGTTTTCCGGCGGAAGTGTCGAAGGCTTTGAAGCCGAGATCGCCGGGTGTGAAATAAAATTTTTCGTAGTAGAGAGGATCGTCGGGAATGTGCATTTTGCGGTAGATGCCGACGAGCCCGCCATCGGAATCGCCGGCGGGATCAAAGACCGCGACTGTGTTGTGATAGACCCCCGGCGCGCGTTTCTCGAAGAGCGACGCGATTAGCACAACTTTATTCTTCAGGGCAGCGGCGGCGAGCTTCTCCGTGCCCGCGCCCGGGATCGGCTCCGCGAGATCGAACAAAGCTGCGTCTTCGCGCTGGCAGAAGTACTGCGTCTTGAAGAGTTCGGGCAGACAAACAACGTCGGCGCCCTTGCGTGCTGCCTCCGATACACGATCGAGCGCCTTGGCAAGATTGTCGGCGGGCTCGGGGCCGCACGACATCTGGATCAGGGCGACGGTAAACTTGTCTCGCACGTTTTCTCCAACCTTGTTCTAACTTCGTGTACCTAACTTCGCTTATCGAGACGCGGCAAGCCGCGTTTCTACCCATGGGTGATCGCGCTCTAGGATATCAAAGTGCTCGATGCGAACGTGAGTCTTGCACCACCGCAGGAGAAGCAAGTCGCCGCGTTTCCCTCACTTCTAGTAAATTGTTTCTTCGGTCAAAATCGGTTTCTCATTCTGGAGGTTATCCTTGAAGCACAAAACTGCCGCAAAGCACGGCCATCATCAGGAAGGCGCGGGCATCGACCGCAAGCTGCACGATCCGGTGGCCGACCGCCTGATTCCGCTGCAACCACTCGATCTCGCCAAGATTCGTTCGATTGACGACCTGGTGCGCGCGATGTCGAGGACAGCGTTCACCGGCCGCCAGCTCGGCGAAGCCGCCGACGTGCTGGAGGCCATGGCGCGCGATCAAGAATGCTTAGTCGTCATGACGCTTGCGGGCGCGATGACCGTGGCCAAGCAGGGTCTCGTGATCGCCGAGTTGATCGACCGTGGCATTGTGAATGCGATCGTTTCGACTGGCGCCCTCATGGCGCACGGGCTGGTCGAAGCGACCGGGCGCGCGCATTTCCGGCATAATCCCGAGCTCAGCGACGAGGAACTCTACGAGGCGGGGTACAACCGCGTCTATGACACGCTCGAACCCGAGCAGAACCTCGACGACGTAGAGCGCGTGATGGCGGCGGTGTTCGGCGGCTGGAACGCGGACGAAGTGATGTGCTCGTATAAGTTGAACCGCGCGATTGGGGCGCATCTGGCGAAGCACGCCAAAGGACAACGCGGCATTCTGAAGTCGGCCTACGAAAAAAATGTTCCGGTATTTGTGCCCGCGTTCTCCGATTCCGAGCTGGGCCTGGATTATGCGTTGACCAACCGCGAACGCGACAAGAAAGGGAAGCCGCGATTCCGCTTCGATCCCTTCGAAGACCTGGAGCACTTTGCCGCAACCCTGCTGAGTCAGAAGCGGCTGGGAATCTTCACCATCGGCGGGGGCGTTCCGCGCAACTGGTCGCAGCAGTTTGGACCGTTCATCGAATTGCGCCATCGCCGGGGTGGGGAAGACCTGCCGCTGAAGCGCTATCACTACGGCCTGCGCATCTGCCCGGAGCCCGTCTACTGGGGCGGCCTTTCGGGCAGTCCCTACAGCGAGGCGGTTTCATGGGGCAAGTTTGTGCCTCCGGCAGAAGGCGGCAAGTTCGGCGAGGTTTTTGTGGATGCCACCGTGGGTCTGCCGCTAATCGTGGCCGCCGTGCTGGAGCGACTGAAGAAGAAACCAGCAGGGATGAAGAAGCTGGCGAAGGCAGAATAAATGGGAAGAGCGACGAGACCCGATTTTGCGTTAGCAGTGTTCATCTACATGTCGCTGGTGTGCCCAACGTGCCTAGGTCAGGGAAGAGGAAGCGTCCATGGGGACGTTTTTCGCGAAGCGGCTATGGGACTGACCTACGAGTTTCCCGAAAAATTCAGCCCAAAAGTGGAAAGCGAAATACCCTCCCACGATCCGACAGGGCGCGAACACATGATCTTGGCTTTATGGGATACACCAGAGCGCAGTGGTCACCCCAGAATGGCTTTTCTTTACGACACAAAGCAGCGGAGTAGCGACAGGGCGCACGACACTATTGCTCTGGCCTACCTTGGAGAGGTTAAAGGGATGTGGCTGAGCGTGAAAGGAGTCAAGATTGTTGGTCCAACCAAAGTTTCCGAGCCGAGCTATGACTATTGGCGGCTGGATTTGTCCGCTCCAGATCAAGCGCCCCGCTACAACTCAACCATTGTGATTACGCTGTCCGATAGGCGAGTCCTTGCGATCAAAGCCAGTGCTCCGTCGCAAAGTGAGCTCGATAGTGAGGTCGACTCGCTGGCACAGATGCGTTTCGATAAGAGCCAGAAGTAGCCGTACCACTCCGCTTAGTAGATTCGCGCCAAGGGTGATTGCGACGGCGGATCGCCTAGACGGGCGAGGACGCCCGTCCCTCCACCGATAGGCAAGAGTTAGTCGAAGATGAGCACGGCCGACGCGATCACCGTAGTCCAAAGCCCGCGTTTGTCCCCCACCGCCGATTGCGTCACGTTGGCCGTGCGGACGATTTTGTTCGAGATCCGATAGATCTCTTTTTTCTCGTCCCACGAGCGGTCGGAATCGAACTCGACATTCAAAGTGGTGGCCAGCATTTCGGCGGCGAGTTCTTCCGCATAGTCTCCGGCGGCGTCTTCGGTCTCACCGAACGAGTGGTGCTCGCTGAGATATCCGTAGGTATTGCGATCAGCCGGGATGGCCACGCCGATCGAAGAGGCCAGCAGGCGATGCGGCTCGTGAGTGGAATTTTCGGCAACTACCGCGAATACGACTTCTCCGGGGTGCAGATAGGTAAGCCCCTGCGAGCGTGGGACCAGCTTGCAGTTGGGCGGAAAGATGGAAGAGACACGCACCAGGTTTTGCGCCGCGATGCCGGCGTCGCGCAAAGCGAGTTCGAAAGAGGTGAGGCGCTCCCGATGTTTCCCCACACCTTTAGTGAAGAAGATCTTCTTGGGGACCATGTCCTTGCCCAATTCAGTTTCCTCCAGAAAATTTTGAGTTGAGCGGCAAATTTAACACAGGGATTTGTGAAGATTGTATAAAAAAACAGGAATAGCCCACTTTGCCGCCGACTTGGCGGCTTCAGCAACAGTCGTGGGTCGATGGTCGATGGTCGTTCGCGAACAACCGCTCTGGCGACAAAGCCAAACGACTAGCGACCAACGAACCAACGACCAACGACTTTCCTGCAGCTCTCAAGCCGCGTGAGCACCGGCTTTGCCCGCCGCCAGCGCGATGATTGCCGGTTTCACCAAATCGCGGAAATCGGCAAATTTCATGCGCACCAGTTCACGGTGCGAACCCGCGTTGAAGGCGATTTCCTTGTCCTCAGCCAGAGCCTGGTCCACGAAAACGTCCATCCCGTAGAGATTGCCGAAGGGTGGCATGGACCCGGTTTCGCAGTCGGCAAAACGCCCGCGAAATTCGAACTCGCTGGCCAGTTCTACTGAGTCTGCTCCCAGATATTTTTTAAGCCGGTACAAATCCACCCGGAACGAAGCCGGCACCACCGCCATGGCGAGACGACCATCCACCATAACCATGACGGTTTTCGCCAGCTCTTTTCCCGGTGTGTGGGTCAGGGCGGCAATCCCCTGGGCCGTATAGGCCACTGAGTGCGAGATCACCATGTATTGAATGCGGTTGCTATCCAAGAACTCCCGAAGCATGGAAAGAGGCACAGACACCTCCCGTCCGACCGCAAGCGGGAACGCTCCGCAAGGGCGAAGCATGCTCCTCGGGTCGGCGCCGATTCAATTATGCGCCTGTCGGAGGGTGAGGAGTTAGTAAAATTTTAGAGGCTGGGGCTGATTCAAAACGGGAAAACGCGGAGCAAGAATTGGCAGGGGCTAGCGAGGAATGTTCACTTTTAGCCGCGAAACCCCTCGAAGAACGGGCTGTAAGAGACCTGCGGGTCCTTACGCGGCTTCTTTCGTAATCAGGGAATGCGCAGCTTCTCTGGGTTGCGACCCCATGATCTTCATTTCGCGCCAGTCGTAGCCGAATTCTCTGCCACAGTCCAGGCACACGACGTAGGTCCCCGTCCGCGGAGCTGGGGTACGACGCGAACCGGCGCGCACCGTAATCGGAAAACTGTAGCGAGCGTGCCGGCAGCCGAACATGGCGTCCATCAGCTTTGAAAACATCGGTTGACCTCCACAGCGTAAAACGCGACAAAACTGGCTCATCCATCGCCTGAATATTGAAGACAAGCTTTAGTCACTTAGATTCGAAGAGCGCGGAATTAGATTCGAGGAGTGCGGAAAAGGCTTGCGCACATTGATAGTACAGTAGATACGCGCCATAGGCGCGCCGGAATCATGCACTTCCGAACATTTAGGCACCGACAGGAAGACGGGAGGACTAAATCGGGAGCAAGAAAAGCATCAGGAGCAAGCCTGGGCCATCAGCCACTCGCCGGGCCGGACTTCCTCTGCCCCGAACACTTGGTCATGATGGCCGATCGGAGCCGCACGCGCAAATCGTCCGGCAGTTCGTAGAGCTCCGAGTTACGGTAGATTTCGATGGTTTTGCGAGTGGTATCGCAGACCACATAGCAGTTGTGGCACCACGCCAGATGATCGTCGAGTTCAGACTTGGTCCGGGCATCCAGCGCGCCATCGAGGTAGTTGGTTAGCTCGTTTAGAAACTCAGAACACTTCACTGGTCGCCATCTCCACTCGCCCGTTTCTGAAAGAATCGGCTCAGCCGCTCGCGCAACTGCAGGCGCGCGCGCAGCAACCGTGACTTCACCGCCGGAACGCTCAGATCCAGCGCTTGGGCCGTCTCTTCCGTCGACAGGCCTTCCACGTCACGGAGCACGAACACCGTCCGGAACCCCGCCGGCAACCCCTGAATGGTGCGCGTCAGAATGTCCCGCAACTCCGCCTGGTTGAACATCTGCTCCGGATTGGGGCTCCAATCCGCAACCTCACGGGGAAGCGAGTCATCCTCGGTTTTCACTTCTTCGTCCAGAGAAACCGTGCGTTCCGGTTTTCTCCGGCGCAACTTCATCAGGGCTTCGTTAACCGCAATCCGCACCAGCCAGGTATAAAACTTCGACTGTTCCTGGAACTTTGCCAGGTTCCCATACGCCTTGAGGAACGCTTCCTGAACCACATCTTCAGCGTCCTCGCGATTCTGCGTAATGTGCTGTGCTATGCGGAAAACGTTGCGATCATAGCGCCGTACTAATTCTTCAAACGCTTGATCGTCGCCGCGCTTGGCCCGCCGGACCAGCGCCATTTCGTCGCTGACCGGTTGCTCTATGTTGGGTTGGATGGTACTCATTCGTAACTTGATGCAGATTTTTCCGACAGCACGACTCAATCCGCTTTGCTATTGTACTTGCTGGCCGTGGTTTTGGGTGCGTTGTTTGCACGCGCCCTTGCCAGAAAAGTTCCGGAGGGACGTCCGAAGTTCCCACGTAACCCAGAAGGGCAAGTACCAAGGTGTCCCGTCAACGCCCGCTAGCGGCCCTATAATCAGAGGTTAGAAGGCTACCACCTTCTCCCCCCAAAGAGGTTTACCTCGGAGCAAGAATGAAGGAGCGCGGTTGGATCGAACCAATTGTGGAACGGGTGGTTGGCCAGGTTTTGGACACCAATGCGGCGCAACTACGCACCGAGATTATCCGCCGGGTGATGGAAGAGATCGTTGCCGAATCCACCACCCACAATGCTGCTACCGTCTCCGGCGCGGCAGACCTGGCGCGCGCCGTCGCTGAAATTCAGTTGGGCGCCTCACAACGGGAGATTCTGCGCGCGCTGCTCGATACCAGCGCCCGCTACGCGGCCCGAGTCGCGCTCTTTGTCGTAAAGGGCAGCCATGCCGCCGGATGGCAGGCACGCGGCTTCGCCAACAGCGATGGGGTGAAGGATTTCGCACTCGACGAGAACGCTCCCGCCGTCGTTCGTGCGATTGGCGATCGCACCGCAGCGAGCGTGCCGGTTGCCGATCTGGACGCGCGTTTCCTCGAGGAATTTGGAGCGCCAGCGAGTGGAGAAGGCCGGATTCTCCCCTTGCTGTTGAAAGACAAGGTTGCCGCGCTGGTCTATGCCGACAGTGGAACCGCCGCGGCGGGGTTGCTCGATGCCGGCTCGCTGGAACTGCTGGTGCTTTCGACCAGTGCGTGGCTCGAGGTCAACTCGCTTCGCAAGCAAGCGCAGAAGGAACCGTCTGCGGCGCACGCCGACAGTCATCATTCGGACAGTCACGGCGGCCCGGCGGCCGAGACGCCGTCATATCCGCCTGCGCACACCGTGGCGCAGTCCAACGACCCCTTCGCCTCGCATGCTCCCGTCTACGCCATGGCGGCAGCAGCGTCAGCGGGCGAAGCCCCGGCGTCAGCCGCCACCGCCGCAGTTGAGGCTTCAATTCCTTTAACGACGGCCGCCGAGGGCGTGACCGCCGAAGCCCAAAGCGCGCTCGCCGAAGTCCAGTCTGCGGTTGCTGAGATGGAGCCTGCGCCGGCCGAGCCGCTGCCGGTCGGTCATGCGGAGACCGAGACCACTTCCGTGCCGTCGTCGGTTTCCTCGATCTCGCCCGAGGATCAGGGCGTTCACCGCAAGGCCGAACGTTTTGCCCGCCTGCTGGTCGACGAGATCAAACTCTATAATCAGGCCAAAGTCGCCGAAGGCCGGAAAAACAAGGATCTCTACGACCGTCTGAAAGAAGCGATCGAGAAAAGCCGTGGCACGTACCAGAAGCGTTACGGCAACACCGTTGCCGCTTCCGGGAATTACTTTCAACATGAAATAATAAGAAGTCTCGCAGAAGACGACCTTTCCATCTTGGGTGCCAACTTTCGGCAGTAGGTAGGTTTGAGTGCGCGGTTTTGCTGTCCTGGTTCTAGTTGGACTTTTCTTCCTGCTCTGGCTCGGCTTCTTGCCGGCCGCAGCTGCCCAATCCCAGTCGTCTAGTCCAACTGACAGCACGCCCGCCAAGAGCGTCCCCGCTAAGCATCCACCGGCAAAAAACACGCCGGCAAAAAAGAAGCCTGCCGCTTCCACCAGCACCCGCACTAGCACTACGAAGAAGAAGCGTAAAACCATGTCTCCGCGCGTGCGCCGGGTGCGCCGCGCTTTTGTCGCCTCCGCCAGTCTTCGTCTCATGGCGCAGCAGTTGTTGCAGGACCGCACTCCCACCGCCTATGCGGGAGTCGAAGCCTACGCGCGCCGTCACGCCAAGGAGGATGCCGATGCCGGAGCGCTAGCCTGGCTCGTCGTCGGCTACGCTCGCACGCTCGATCACGACTACGCCAAAGCCATCGACCCACTCAACCGGGCCAAGGCCGGAGCCAGCGAACTAGGGGACTACGTTGCCTATTACCTCGGCGACGCCTACCTGAAAACGGCGCACAATGCTGAAGCGCTCTCCACGCTCGCGGATTTCAGCAAGAGTTTTCCCGATTCACTTCTGATCCGCGACGCCCACCTGGTCTATGCCGACGCGCTGCTCGAAGAAGGCCGCGCGCCGGAGGCAGCGGCGGTGCTGGAGAAGGACCGCGCTCCCGTGCGCAGCGATATTGAACTGGCGATTGGGCGCGCCTATCAAGCGGCCGGCGAGCCTAAGAAGGCAGTGAGCGCTTTCCGTAACGTCTACTTCAACCTTCCTACCAGTTTCGAGGCAGATGCGGCGGGAGCGGAATTGCACAGACTCGGGATCTCCGGCTCCGTCGCCGAGCGCCGTACCCGCGCCGAGTTGTTGTTCAAAGCCAAGCGCTACAGCGACGCGGCCCACGATTACCGCGAGCTCCTCAATGAAGACCAAGTTAGTCCGGAGGAGCGTCCGCGAGTCGAGCTAGCGCTGACGGGAGCGCTCGAAAAAGGCGGCCGTAGCCACGACGCGCGCCAGATTCTGCTGGCCATGGGAGCGCAGACGGGCGACGAAGAAGCCCAGCGCCTTTACCTGCTGAGTGAGACCGAGCGTTCCACCAGCGATGAAGAGGCCGTACAACGGACGCTCAGCGAATTGCGGCAATTTGGACCCGCAAGCCCGTGGCTCGAACAAGCGCTGCTTTCCGCTGGCAACATGTACTTGCTGAAGCGCGACTATGATCGCGCCATCGACTACTTCCGCGAGTTGCAGCAGCGCTTTCCAAATGGCGCGCGCGCATCCTATGCGCACTGGAAGGCTACATGGCTGGCCTTCCGGCAAGGCCGAACCGATGAGGCGCGGCAAGGTTTCGAAAACCAAATCGCGCTCTATCCCGATTCCGCGGAAATTCCCGCCGCGCTCTACTGGCGTGCGCGTCTCGCCGAAGAAGATGGTAACCCGGCGATGGCGCGGGCGTTTTATCAGAAACTCTCCGACCGCTTCCACAACTACTATTATGCGGAGTTCGGCCGGCAGCGTTTAAAAGGCTTGTCGAGCGGAGCCGCCGCCTCGCAAGCAAGCCCCACCGAACCACCACCGCGCTACGCGCTGCTCGATCGCGTTGTGCCCCTGTCAACCGCTGGGAAAATTACCGCCTCCGATCCTCCCGACGACAACCTGCGCGTCGCCAGGGCCCGTCTGCTCTCAAACGGCGGCCTCGCGGATATGGCAGTGCGAGAGTTGCAGGCCGCCGCCAGCCAGGAAGACGGAAGCTGGGCTCCGCCCGAGATGGCGCGTGTGTATCAGGACGGTGGCCGCTACGATCGCGGCATTGAAATCATGAAGCGCTCGACCCCCAACTATTTCGCCGTCGACATCCCCGACCTGCCGCGCCCCTACTGGGAAGCGCTTTTTCCCAAGGCCTACTGGCCCGATCTGCGAAAATATTCGGTGCTCAACGGACTCGATCCCTATCTGGTCGCATCGCTAATCCGGCAAGAGTCCGAATTCAACGCACTAGCTCTCTCCCGAGCCAACGCCGTCGGCCTGATGCAGCTTCTGCCCAAGACCGGAAAGACCGTAGCCAAGCAAGTCAAGCTCAAGGGATACAACGCCCCGCAACTGTACACGCCAGCCGTAAATCTCGAACTCGGCACCCGCTACTTCAAAGATATGGTCGACAAGTACAACGGACAGTTCGAGTACGCGCTCGCCGCCTACAACGCCGGCAGCGACCGCGTAGGAGATTGGCTGGGACAAGGCCACTACCGCGATCCGCAGGAGTTCGTCGAGTCCATCCCCTTCACCGAAACCCGCGAATACGTCCAAGCCATTTTGCGGAATGCAAATGTGTACCGCCAACTCTACGGAACGCCGTAGCGGATCGCCAAGACACCGTTCGTCAGAAACCTGAATATGAATTTGTCATCCTGAGCGAAGCGAAGGACCTGCTGTTGGCCTGCTGTCGAGGATAACGTCGAGGATGATTATGGTCTCGGCTGGGCGCCCCGCCCATTCGCGTTCTTTGCAAAGGAGTGGGTTGCTAGGCCGACTGCTGGCTCGGCGACTTGGTAAACACGATCTCAAACACCAGCAGCCCCGCTCCCACCACAATGGCGCTGTCGGCCACATTGAACGCCGGCCACTGATGCGGGCCTATATAGAAAAGCAGAAAATCGACTACGTGCCGGCTGATGAGGCGGTCCCACAAATTGCCGATCGCGCCGCCCAGAATCAACGACAGCCCGATTCCAGTCGAGGTCAAGCTGTGACTGTTCTTCCAGAGCAGCGCGGAGACGATCAGCAGCGCAATCACAGAAAACAAAATCAGTAGGCCGACTTTCCATCCCGAGGGAGAATCCGCAAAAATACCAAACGCAGCCCCCGAGTTTTCGGCGTGGATGATGCGAAAAAATCCAGGAATGACCGGGATGCTGTCATGCAAGGAAAGCCGGTGCGCGATCGTCCACTTAGTGACGCGATCGAGAGCGATGACAAACAACGCGATTAGAAAATGATATTTGCGCATCTATCCGGAGAACTTCTTCTGTTATAGCTTATCGCGTTTGGGGACGCCGTGGTCATGCCCCGTCAATTTCCCCGCCGATCTCTTGGAGCACGGAGCTGCAGCGCTCGCATACCGAGGGGTAGTTCTTGTCCTCGCCCACGCGTGTCGAAAAATTCCAGCAGCGCTCGCACTTCAGCCCGGGAGCTTTGTTTACCTGCACCACCACCGGTGCGTCTCCATTACCCGATCCTTTTTTCACTTCGACGGCGGAGACGATAAAGAAGTAGCGCAAGTCATTCTTGAAGCGTTCCAGCACGGAGAACACCGGATCGACCGCGGTCAACGTGACCTGCGCCTGCAAGTTGCCTCCTATGAGCTTTTCGTTGCGCGCCTCTTCCAGCGCTTTCAGCACCGTTTCGCGCACCGCCAGCACGGTCTTCCAGTCCTCAGCTTGCTTAGGGTCAGAAGCACTCGCAACTCCGTTCGCGCCCAGCACGTCTCCCGCCGCAGGGAAGCTCGTCAGATGCACGCTCTCCAGCCTTCCCTCGACTGGAGGCAAGCACTGCCAGACTTCTTCGCAAGTAAAGCTCATGATCGGCGCCAGCAATCGCGCCAATGCTTCGCCGATGCGCCAGATCGCAGTTTGCGCCGCACGGCGAGATACCGATTTGCGCGCCGAAGTGTAGAGCCGGTCCTTCAACACGTCGAAATAGAAAGCGCTCAGTTCCACGCCGCAGAAATTGTTGATGCGGTGATAGATCTTGTGGAACGCGAACTCTTCATACGAGCGCTGCACGTCCGCTGACACCTCCACGGCCTGCCGCAGCATGTATTGATCGAGCGGCTGCATCTCGGCGAACGCGACCGCATCTTTTATGGGATCGAATCCATCGAGATTTCCAAGAATGAACCGGAACGTGTTGCGAATCTTCCTGTAGTCTTCGCCCACGCGCTGCATCAGCGTTTCGGAGCCGACGACGTCTTCGCGGAAGTCCACTGATGCAGTCCACAGGCGCACGATCTCCCCGCCGAGGCGGTTGGCGATGTCCACCGGGTCCACATCGTTGCCGCGCGACTTTGACAAGGCCTGCCCTTTTTCGTCGAGCGTCCAGCCGGGTGTGACCACGCCGCGATACGGAGGCGTGCCGCGCACGCCCATGGCGCAGAGCAGCGATGACTGGAACCATCCGCGGTACTGATCGCCGCCCTCGAGGTAGAGATCGGAGGGCCAAGGATAGTGACATTCGGGTTCGGCAGCAATCAGCGCGAGATAGCTGGCGCCAGATTCCAGCCAGACGTCGAAGATGTCGGTTTCCTTTTCGAACTTCGCGCCGCCACAACGCGGGCATTTTGTTCCGTCGGGAAGAATGGTGTCGGACTCGGAGGTAAACCAGGCATCGGCGCCGGAGCGGGCGAATAGTTCGACGACTTTGCGATTGATGGCGTGGTCGTTAAGCGGCTTGCCGCACCCTCCGCAGAGAAAGACGGCGATCGGCACACCCCACACACGCTGGCGCGATATGCACCAGTCAGGTCGGGTTTGAATCATGTTGGACATGCGCTCCTCGCCCCACGCCGGATCCCATTTGACGCTCTTGATCTCGCTGAGCGTACGCATGCGCAGCGTGTCTTCCTTCCCCTTGCCGCCGGGCATTGGTGTTTCCATGGAGATGAACCACTGCTCGGTGGCGCGAAAGATCACCGGATTGTGGCAGCGCCAACAGTGAGGATACGAGTGCTCGGTTTTTTCCGAGTGCAGCAGAGCACCGCGGCTTCTGACCAGGTCGATGATGGGCTGATTGGCGTCCCAAACGCGCTTGCCTTCGTATTCGGGCAGGCCGTTGCGGAGGATCCCCTTTTCGTCGACGTTACTGGTGGCATCGAGGCCGTACTTTACGCCGGTGGCGAAGTCTTCCGCTCCGTGCGAGGGCGCCGTGTGGACGACGCCAGTGCCCGTGTCCATGGTGACGTAGTCGGCGAGCACGCCCAGAACTTTGCGGTCGAGGAAAGGATGCTGGAAGTTGAGGCGCTCGAGTTTGCGTCCCGGGAAATGAGCGAGTTCGTGCGTATTGACAAGGCCGCACTTCTCGGCCGCGTCTTTGGCGAGTTTGGAGGCAACGATGTAGGCTTCACCGCCGGATTCCAGAGCTACATACTCCTCGTCGGGATGGAAAGCCACGGCCATGGACGCGGGCAGCGTCCAGGGAGTGGTCGTCCAGATAATGGTGAAAAGTTTCTTGCCGGCGAGCGCGCCATCGAGTTTCGCGGGATCGTCAAGCAACGCGTACTTCACCCAAACCGTGGAACTCGTGTGGTTTTCGTATTCGACTTCGGCTTCGGCAAGCGCGGTCTCGTCGTGCATGCACCAGTACACGGCGCGCAGGCCCTTGTAGACGAACTCATTTTCATAAAACGAAAAGAAAGTCGAGAGCACAACCGACTCGTACTGCGGCGTCATCGTGGCATACGGTTTGTCGAAGCGGCCAAAAACGCCAATTCGCTTGAATTGCTGGCGCTGCAGGTCGAGGAATTTCTGCGCGTACTTACGGCACTCGGCGCGGACGTCAGTGGGGTGCATCTCAAGCTTCTTGCCGCCAAGTTCTTTATCGACCTTGATTTCGATGGGCAGGCCGTGGCAGTCCCAGCCGGGCACGTAGGGCGCGTCGAAGCCAGCCATGGTTTTGGATTTCACGATGAAATCCTTAAGGCACTTGTTCATCGCCGTGCCCAGATGGATCGGTCCGCTGGTGTAGGGCGGCCCGTCGTGCAGGATGTACTTTGCCTTCCTCCGAGACGCCTGGCGAATGCGCCCGTAGATGCCCATCTGCTCCCAGCGCTCCAGCATTTTGGGCTCATTCTGAGGCAGGTTCGCCTTCATGGGGAAATCGGTTTTGGGCAAATTGATGGTAGATTTCAAATCCATCGGCACTGGCAACGTTCTCCCAACTGATTGAATCTTTTAATTATATAGGGAGCGCCAAAGGACGCGTCTATTGGGGCTGCCTCACTTGGGCACGAATGCAAAAAGTACTATTTCGGGTAGGCGAAAAGCGTGTACAATTTTCACCAGATCGAAACTTGGACGCATCTAATTTACTGGGGAACCACAGTGCGCCAAGGTTCGCCCATTTTGCAAGCCAACTTTTTTGCAGGCTGCGACGAGCGCTAGCGCATCTAAACCAGCGGCTCGCCATACCGTGAACTTGGGGCTGCTGCTCGGGAAAATATGTCAGAATTCGAAACACCGCAGAATCCGCAAGCGCTGGGTCCAGAGCCGGAACTGCATCTTCTGCTAAAGAATCAGACTCTGGATGATCCTCTGTGGAAATCCCTGTTCCGCAATATTGACGACTTCTTCTTCCCCAAGAAACTCCCTCCGCTCGTCCTGACCTCGAAGCCCGTCCCGGTGCGCGACATCTGGGGCTTCTACAACTACAAGGGACGCGGAGCGTTCGGTTCAACCGTCATCCACGTACTGGCACTGTCCCTCATCATTGCCGCCACCTACCTGGGACGGAGGATCGTCGAAGTCGCCAAGCCGAAAGAAACCGTCTTGTTGATCGCGCCCGATGACCTTCCCGTGTTGCCGCCTTCGAAAAGCGTGAGCGGCGGCGGTGGTGGTGGTGGCGATCGCGACAAATTGCAGGCCTCAGCAGGCCGTTTGCCCAAGCAGTCGATGCAGCAGTTCACTCCGCCCATGGTCGTGGTGCGCAACCAGGATCCGAAGCTGCCAATCGCCCCGACGATCGTGGTTCCCCCCGACATTCACCTGCAGCAGCCGAACCTGCCCGACCTGGGCAATCCGCTTTCGCATCTGCCGTCTGTGCCTTCGAATGGAACCGGCTCCGGCGGGGGCATTGGCTCCGGCAGCGGCGGCGGCGTCGGTTCGGGCGAAGGTCCCGGATTCGGGCCTGGTCACGGCGGCGGAACCGGTGGTGGGGCGTTCCACGTTGGTGGTGGTGTTTCCGCTCCGAAAGCGATTTATGCACCGGACCCGGAGTACTCGGAGGAGGCCCGCAAGGTTAAGCACATGGGCACAGTCGTGTTGTGGCTGATCGTTGGTCCCGACGGTAAGCCGCGCGACATCCGGGTGGCTCGCACTTTAGGATTGGGTCTGGATGAAAAAGCCATGGAAGCTGTGAAAAACTGGCGCTTCGAGCCGGCTTATAAAGATGGCAAGCCGGTAGCTGTACAGATCAACGTCGAAGTAAATTTCCATTTGTACTGAACCAGGTAGTGCCGGAAAGGTTTAGGAGCCCAGAAAACGGCCGCGCAAGCGGCCGTTTTTGATGGAGTGCGAGGACGGGCGTCCTCGCCGTCCAAGCCCTGAGCAGCACGGCTTCCGCCGCCTACTCCTTCAAATCCACGTGCACCACGTCCTCGACCGGAAGCCCCAGGAACCGCGTTCCCGCCATCCTGAATTTCTCGGCCGAATCCGTCGCAAAGAACTTTAGCTCGGCAGCGCCTCGCCGCTCGCGCCTCGTCTGAGCTGCTGCCGGCAGCGCTCCGATCTGCAGTTGACGCGCCACCTCCCGCGCCGTCGACTCGGCAGAGTCCACGATCTCGACGTGCTCCGGAGCCATTCGCCGCAACAGCGGCTTGATCAGCGGATAGTGGGTGCAGCCGAGCACCAGCACGTCGGCATTAAAATCGCCCGCGTCGTCCGCAAAGGCTTCCGACAAGTAAATCTTTGCCACCTGCTCGGTCACCGTATGTTCCACCCACCCCTCTTCGACCAGCGGCACCAACAGAGGACAAGCCTTTTCCCGCACCGCGACCTTTCTGGCTTCGAGCGCGCGCCGGTAGGCGTGGCTGCTGATGGTAGCCTCCGTGCCAATGACGACCACCTTCCGCTTACGAGTGGCCGCCGCCGCAGCTTCCGCTCCCGGTTCGATCACGCCGATCACATCCACGCCCGCCGCGGCTTTGATTTCGTTCAGCGCCAGCGCGGTGGCCGTGTTGCAGGCGATCACCAGCGATTCCGCTCCCTGATCCTGCAAATAGCGCACCGCCCCGACCGCGTAATGCGCTACGGTGGCGGCTGACTTCGATCCGTAAGGAAGCCGGGCCGTGTCGCCGAAGTAGAGATAGTCTGCGTCCGGAACGCGCTCGACCAGCGCCCGCAGAACGGTGAGGCCGCCGACGCCCGAGTCAAAGACGCCGATCGTTGGCCTGCGTGAATTGGGCACAGTGGTCAGAGCTCAGCCTTCCGCGGTGGTCGGACTGATGACCGACCGGATTGCAGATATTCGATTGGCCGGAAAACCTCCCTGGCGGGCGTGTTCACGGATCATCTCTTCATTCGGCGCGATGTAGACGCAGTAGATCTTGTCGTCGGTGACGAAACTTTCAAGCCACTGGACCTGTGGACCAAGCTTCTGGAGAACGCGCAGGACTTCTGCGAGATGGCCTGGAGTTCCTGCTGCGTTAACTTGCCGGCGTTGGGAACCTCACGCTCGATGACATATTTCGGCATGGTGCGCTCCTGATGTTGAAGTTCTGGCCGCTGCAACTGCGAACCCGAATTCTAGCACTGCGCGAAGTTCCGCAGACATCACAACTTTTTACTTCGAGGCGCTGGCTTTAGTCGGCATCGAGTCGACATCCTCATACGAGAACGCGATCGAAACATTGGGATGTTCCTTCCCCCCAATTTCCACATACGGATAGACAAAATAGTTCAGCGGCGGACCCTCCTGCGCAGGCGCAAGCTTCAAGTCGCGTCCTGCGGTGAACTGCACCCGATTCGCATCATGCGCGCCGAAAAAGTAATCATGTTTTTCCTGATGTTTCCACGCTTCCGAAATGTCGACTGGCACCCAGCCGGTCGAATCCAGATAGAACTCCGCCCAGCAGTGGTATCCCGGAATCTCGGCGGAATGTTTATCGGCCGGAAGCGGAAACCCGATCTCAAAGCGCGCCGGAATTTTCTCGGCCCGCGCCATCGCAATAAAAACCGAGTGGAAATCGGTGCAGTTGCCATGCTTCGAATCGCAGGCCCAGAGCGTGTCGCCGTGTCCCCAGCCCTCGCCGCTCTTGTCGTATTTCATGGTGCGATAAACGTATTCGTAAATGGCCCTCGCCTTTTCGAGCGGCGTAGTTGCTCCCGAGGTCTCCTGCGCTGCCAGTTGCGCCGGAACTCCGGTCACCGGCACCAGTCGGTCGGCCTCAAGCGCTCGCGCCAACTCGACTCGTGACGCGGGCGCAGACCGCGCGTCACTAAGCGGTTTTCCGTTGACCAGCACCACGTGCTCTCTCCGCACCACCTCGTAGTTCACGGAAAACTTGTACTCACCCTTGTCAGCCTTAGAAGTCTCAGCGTACAGAACTTCGTTCCGATATTCCGGCTGGTGGACCTGCGTGAGCGGCAAGTCACCGCTCTTGGAAACGACAGTCACGTCCTGGAAAGCGTCGGAGTGCGCCAGCGGAATCCAGACCCGGACGCGCTCGCCCGGGCTGACATTTTTCACTGTGAACGTGTAATGGAAGTTGAAATGCCGCTCCTTCTGAGCCACAGCCGGCTGGGCAAAAGCCGGCAGGGAAGAAAACGTGAGCAACAGGAAAAGCAAAGGCTGACGCAGCATGACGCATCCTTTCGACGAGATCATCCGACGAATGATCGCTTTCTGATAAACGCTTGATAAGCACGAAAACCGCCGACAGACGTTTCAGGCGGGACTATCGTCAAGTGAAACCGCGGCCGGAAAGTCGAGGCGTGCACCGCATAGTCGGGGTACGTTCGTAGTACGTTCACAGTATAGTTTTGCAGTCTGCCTGCCAAACCGTCGCCCTGTCAATCCCGCCAGTTGCCTCACCCAACCATCGCCCGTTATCCTTCAGGCCATGCCCAGCACTCTTGTCGAATGCGTACCTAATTTTTCGGAAGGCCGCGACCCGGCCAAAGTCGACGCCATTGTCGAAGCCATGAAGATCCCCGGGGTTTATCTCCTCGACCGCGAGATGGATTCCGACCACAACCGCTCGGTCATCACCCTGGTCGGCGAGCGTGAAGCCATTCAGGAAGCCGCCATTCGCGGGGTAGGGAAGGCCGCCGAGTTGATCGATCTCACCAAACACCAGGGTGCGCACCCGCGCATGGGAGCAGCCGATGTCGTGCCCTTTATTCCGATCGACGGCGTCACCATCGAAGACTGCGTGGCCATGGCGCGCCACGTCGGAGCCGAGATCGCGAAACGTTTCCAGATCCCGGTCTATCTTTACGAAGCCGCCGCGGCCACTCCCGAACGCCAGAACCTGGAGAATATTCGCCGCGGTCAGTTCGAAGGCATCCGTGCCGAAATAGCGACCAATCCCGCGCGCAAGCCTGATTTCGGCGAGCCGCGCGTGCATCCCACAGCCGGAGCCACGGTCGTAGGCGCGCGCAAGTTTCTCATTGCCTACAACGTCTTCCTGAATACGCCCGACGTCGAGATCGCCAAGAAAATCGCCAAAGCCGTGCGTTTTTCGGGCGGCGGCCTGCGCTTCGTGAAGGGTGCCGGCTTTCTGGTGCGCGGCCTGGCCCAGGTCTCGATGAATCTGACCGACTTCGAGCAGACGCCCATCCACCGCGTCTTCGAATTCGTGAAGCGAGAAGCCGCGCGCTACGGCGTCATTCCGGTTTCAAGCGAGATCGTCGGCCTGATTCCGAAGCGTGCTTTAGAGCAGGTCGCGGAATGGTTTCTGCAAGTCGAAAATTTCGATTCCTCGCTCATCCTGGAAAACCGCCTCGCAGCAGTAATGAGCGGCAAGATGGCTGTCGGCGGCCTGCGCGCCGGTGTCGAGCCCTTCATCGAACAACTGGCCGCTCCCACCGCAACTCCCGGAGGAGGCAGCGCCGCCGCCGCCAGCGGCGCCATGGCCGCCGGACTCGCAAGCATGGTAGCGTCCATGTCGCGCGGCAAGAAAGCGTACCTGCAGTACGAAGGCCAGCTCAGCACAGCGATCGCGAGGCTCAGCCAGCTTCGCGAAGAACTAAAGGCCGCGATCGACGCCGACGCCGACTCCTACAACGTCGTCATGAAGGCCTACAAGTCTGCCAAGTCGTCAGATGGCAAGTCGTCAGATGGCAAGGCGAATGTCAACGATGGCGGCGCGGCGATCGCCGCCGCGCTCAAACAGGCGACCAGCGTGCCTTTAGGCGTTGCCGAAAACGTAGTCGAGGTGGCGCAGATTGCGGCCAATCTGAAGCCGATCACCAACCCAAACATGAAATCCGATCTGACGACCGCAATTGCCCTGGCCAAATCTGCTCTCGAAGGCGCGCTCGCGAACGTCGAGATCAACCTCGATGCGCTAAAGAAGGATTCGCTGAAAGACGAGCCGTTTGTGGCAGAGACGCGGAAGAGAGCGCTAACTCTGAAGGTGTAAAGCATGGTCAGAAAATTGACGCTCGTCCTGATGATCGTCGTCGGGCTCGCTGCCATCGGCAGTTTGTTGATTAACCCCCTGCGTTATTCCCGCCAGACAATCAAGTCTTGTTTCGACGATGCTGGCGGCCTTCGTTCGGGCGCTCCGGTTCGCATTGCTGGAGTCAATGTGGGGACTGTCCGCAGCGTTCGAGCCAATCCGCAGAACAAGAATTGCCCAGCGGAAGTCGAGATGGCGCTGGCTACAACTTATGAAATCAGGATTCCAAAGGACTCAATCGCAGAAACCAACACTGCCGGGCTGATCGGTGAAGTCTATGTCAACATCGACTCTACGCAAGCTTCAGGTGCGCCGATTGAGAACTATGGCTACCTGAAAAGTAGGACCAGCAAGACCACCCTATCCCTTGGGGACCAACTCAAGGCGGCAGACGTATTGCTCCGGTTAGTTCGGACCTTTAAGGAAGGAGAGAAAGAAGTCCCCAAGGAGACCGGCGCTCCTTGATTCGCTGGAAGACAGGGCGACAGAGCCGTTTGTGGCTGAGACGCGGAAGCGCGCAGCGGCGCTGAGAGGCTAGAACCTGCTTCGCCGCAAATACCGCACCAAAAGCGGGCGCACCAGCCGCAGGGCGACTGAAGTCGACCCCCTGGTCGCCCACCCGTCAGGCGGCAGTAATCATTTCCATCGGCTCGGTAGTCTCGCGGACGGGCTCGCAGATTGTCCGTAACGCTTCGGCAATCTCGCCGCTATTGATGCTCCCTTTGCCGACCAGGTCGCTGAGTGACAAAATACCCGCGACTTCATGTTTCGCATTCACCACCGGCAGGCGCCGGACCTGATGCTCTTCCATCAGTTCCAGTGCATAGCGAACATCATCCCCAACCGCGCAACAAATGGGGTTCACCGTCATGCACTCGCTGATCCAGATATCCGCCGGATCTCTGCCACTAGCCACAACATGCAGACAAAGGTCGCGATCGGTTACCATCCCGAGCAGCCGTCGGAGTTAGTCGGATCCAGGACCACCGGCAAAACTCCAATATCTAATTCTTGCATGGTCGTAGCGGCTCTCACGACAGAACTGGATGGGCAGCAGAATACTGGGTTCTTAGTCATTACCTCATGAACTTTCATAGCTCACCTTCTGAAACACTCAACGTGCAAAACTGAGGTATGGCAAACAATAGGGTACAGAACTCGAACTGTCAGTGAGTGCTATCACAAGGCTGAGTGAGGTGTGGAGGTTTCTCCTGATGTTCGCCTGCCAATGAAAGAAATGGCTGCCTTGTCCGTTTTCCACGCAAACCCACACGATTCCAGCGTTCTAAGACCATGCCGGAGAGGACGCACTTTAGTTACGGTACTGCTCGCGAATTAGGGACTAGAATATTAATATTAAAGGAACAGGTGAAACCGCCAAAGATCGTCAACCCACGGTTTGCGGTTTGCATCCAAACGTCTCAGACCCATCTTGAGGACTTCGTTTTGAGGATTTCTATGAAGAATTTGTGTCTTGCGGTTTTGCTTCTGTGCGCGACGGTCGGCTACGCCATGCCCATCGCGTCGTCAGCGCGTTCCCTGGTGCCTTCTGAAATTCAACAACTGATTGGCGTCGACTACCGGGCGCTGAAGGATTCACCCACTGCACAGGCGCTCAAAGAAAAAGTGCTGCCCGATAACCTGAAGGAATTCGAGAGCGCCCTGAAAGGCATCGGTATTGATTCCGACCACGATCTCGACCAGCTCGATTTCGCCTCTTTCCGTACTGAAAAGAAAGGTATTCAAACCATCGGCGTGGCCCAGGGATCGTTTTCGGCCAAAGCCGTCCTCAAAAAGTTGAAGCTCAAGAAGATCACGGCCACAAAATACGGTACAGACCGCATTTACCCCATGGAAAACGGTTTCGTGATGACCTTCCTGGATGACAACACGCTGGCCTTCGGCACCGAGGATTCGTTGCACAGCGCGCTCGATACCCGCGACGGCAAGCGCCCATCGCTTGATTCCAATCCGGTGATGACCGACCAGATGGCGGCCGTCGATAGCGCGCCTCTGTGGAGCGTCCTCGACCAGCAGGGAACTCAGGCCATGATGTTTTCGGTGATGGGCGATGCCGCCAGAGTCGGCGACTACGAAAGCATCAAGAAACGCATTCTGGCTTCTCGCTACACCATGAACTTCGCGACTGGAGTGAATTTCGATTTGAGCGTTCAAACCGCCGACTCGATGACCGCGGCCACGCTGTCCACCATCCTCAAGGGCGTTATGCTTTACAAGAAGCTCAGTGCCAGCGCGATCGAAAAGACTGCCATTGACGCCGCCAGCGTCGATTCCGACGGCTCGAACCTGCAAATCCACTTCAAGAGCGACGATCAGAAGTTCCAGTCCCTGATGAATTCGCCGCTGTTCGCCGCCGTTTCACATTGACATTGCGCACGAATCCGAAGCCTAAGAAAGAAAACGTCCCGGATGTTTCCTCCGGGACGTTTTTCTTTGGCATTGAACGCGCTCCTCTTCTCGATAGTTTCGTGGATAGCTGCTTCCTGAACGGTCGATCGGGTTCGTGCGCTCCTCCGTGCGTGACACGCAACGGTTCGATACGAGGCAGCCTTTCTTGACAACATTTCAGATGCACGGTACAACTCTCGTGCGTTCAACGCTGAATGTGGTCAGGAATTAGTGGGACCTGGGCTTGCCGTGAGTCGTGCAGCCTGAGAGAGTAGCCTGAGAAAGCAGCCGGAGAAGTCGCCCGAGAAACCGGGACGAAGCGAATGAGGGTTCTAGTTACAGGGGGAGCGGGCTACATCGGCAGCGTGGTTGCCGAGGAGCTATTGCAGGCAGGACACCAGGTTGTCGTCTTCGATAACCTGAGTCGCGGCCATCGCCAGGCAGTACCAAAAAACGCCGAACTGGTGGTGGGCGACATGGCGGATCGCGCTTGCCTTGACCAGTTGCTCCGGTCTCGCGCGATTGACGCCGTCATGCATTTTGCGGCGCTGATCGAAGCGGGCGAGTCCATGAAGGCCCCGGAAGAATTTTTCCGCAACAACACCTCGAATGCGCTGACCCTGCTCGAAGCGATGCTCGCCGCCCGGGTCAAGCGTTTCGTGTTCTCGTCGACGGCTGCGCTCTACGGCAATCCCGAGCGCACTCCGATTGAGGAGGACGATCCCGTCCATCCGACCAATGCGTACGGCGAATCGAAGCTGCTGGTGGAGCGCATGCTCGCCTGGTTCCACCAGATTCACGGCCTGCGCTATGCCAGCCTGCGATATTTCAACGCTGCCGGTGCGTCCCGCCCGGACCAAGGCGAAGCGCACCAACCGGAGACGCACCTGATCCCCGGATTCTCCAAGTCGCGCTAGGCCGCGCGGAACACGTGAATATTTTCGGCACCGACTACCCCACTCCCGATGGCACTTGCGTGCGCGATTACATACACGTCTGCGATCTTAGCGCGCGCACACCTGCTGGCGCTGCAAGCGCTTGAGAAGTCCAGTCCGTTGATCTACAACCTGGGCAACGGACGGGGATTCAGCGTGCGCGAGGTGGTCGAAGTGGCGCGGACTGTCACCGGACATCCGGTTCCCGTCATCGAATCGCCGCGCCGCGCGGGTGATCCAGCGGTGTTAATTGCGAGCTCGAAGAAAATTCGGCGCGAACTGGGCTGGCAGCCGAAATTCCCGGATTTGAAATCCATTGTGGAAAGCGCGTGGCAGTGGCATCGCAAGCATCCTGACGGATACCCGGGATAAAGATGAAACCTCGTGACCTTGGCGACTGATTGCCAATTTTATGGAGCAGGATTTCAGTGGTGGCGCTCAGCCTCGTCGGTGCGCGGCCCACGAAGAGAGTCATCTTGAGCTCCATAAGATTGGCATCTTGAGCGAAGTGGCTGCTACGCGAAGCGAAGCAGCCGCGCAGTCGAAAGACCCCTACCTATCCGAGATCACTTCATGAGATACCATCTCGAAGGTAATAAACTCCTGACCTCTGCTACCAAAGGCGAAAGGGCTGCCACTGTGGCGCGCGACGAAAAGGCTGGCTACAACCGCTTCCTCTTGCTGGTGGCCGGACTTGGCGGCTTGCTGTACGGCGTGGACGTCGGCATCATTGCCGGGGCTTTGCCTTATCTGGAGGCTACCTCCGGATTGAATGCGGGGCAGCTTTCCATCGTCGTCGCTGCCGTGCTCCTCGGTAGCGTGATCTCAACCCTGTTTGCGGGCGCGCTCGCGGACTGGATGGGGCGCAAGCCTTTGATGATGCTCAGCGGACTGCTGTTCGTCTGCAGCATTCCCATCATTGCGCTCTCCCATGGCTACCAGTCGTTGGTTCTTGGCCGCCTGTTACAGGGCATCAGCGCCGGCCTGATCGGTGTAGTGGTCCCGCTGTATCTGGCGGAGTGCCTGGCGGCCACGAACCGCGGCAAGGGGACGGGCATCTTTCAGTGGCTGCTAACACTCGGGATTGTGACCGCGGCCGTCGTGGGCATGTTTTTCAGTTTTCGCGTCGAGGAGGTGTCTCGCCTGGGCGATCCCGCGAGACTGTTCGCCTTCAAAGATACGGCATGGCGCAGCATCTTCTGGGTTTCTCTGCCGCCCGGCATCTTGTTCGTGATCGGTAGCCTGATGGTGTCGGAGTCTCCGCGCTGGCTGTTTCGCCGCGGGGAAAGGGATGCCGCCCAGACTGCGCTTTTGCGCTCTCGCACCAACCAGCAAGCGGACGTCGAGCTGGCGGAAATGGAGCAAGCGGCGGCCGCTGAAAAGGCCAAGACCTCAACCGGAGCCAAGGTCGTCGGAATGAAGCTAAAGGAATCGCTCTTCCGCCGCAAATATGTGATTCCGTTTGTCCTCGCCTGTGTCATTCTCGCCTGCAACCAGGCCACTGGCGTCAACTCCATCATTGGCTACAACACCAACATTCTTTTGCAGGGCGGCCTCTCCGATTTCCAGGCGCACTGGGGCTACGTCATTTTCACCATCATCAATTTCCTGATGACCATCGGCGGCGTCCTGCTAGTGGACCGCAAGGGTCGGAAGTTCCTGCTGTCTGTGGGCAGTGCCGGCATCATCGTGTCGCTCCTCTGCACCGGCCTGCTGTTCCGCCGGACGGAAAAGCTGCGCGTGGATTCCCGGGACGCGGTTCAGTCGATGGTTGACGCCGGCCAGAAGGTCACCTTGCTTTACGACGAAAAGGCTGCGAATACGCTGCTCGCAACGAACGGTGAGGCCGGCAAGGCGATCAGCAACCGACCGACCTCTCTGGTCATCATCTATTCATACGGAGATTTCCGCGCCGCGACCAGGGTTGCACGTTCCAATGACAAGTCAGCCAAGCCCATTGAAATCACGCGCGAGGGCTGCGTACCCGCCAATCAAGTAGTCGCGTTCTTCTCGAATCCGTTCAGCAATCTCGATGCGTCGCGCAAAGCGCCGCTAAGAATTGACCATGCACTGATTACTCCGGTGCCGACCACGCACAATGGTTGGCTGGTGGCGATCAGCCTTTTTGTCTTTATGGCGTTTTTCGCGATCGGTCCCGGAGTGTGCGTGTGGTTGGCGCTTTCCGAACTGATGCCGACCCGCATCCGCTCCAACGGCATGAGCGTCGCCCTGCTGATCAACCAGGCAGTTTCGACGACCATTGCCGCCATGTTCCTGCCGACCGTCGGCAAGCATGGTTACGCGGCCATGTTTTTTGGCTTTTCCGCCTGCACCGTAATCTACTTCATCACGGCTGCGGTGTTTCTGCCGGAAACAAAAGGGAAGACGCTGGAAGAAATCGAAGCGCATTTTGAGGGAGCGGCCGGGAGATCCACTCTCCCCAAGACGTAGCGCATACCCATCCATCCACTGAGACTTTAAGCGGGGTTAATTTCACTGCCTCTGAGGCGAATCGAGCGACTGCAACAGGATTACAAGCAAGTGTGATCTGGATCACAGAACCTCCGACCTCAAAAAGTTCAATATGACAGTTTGTAGATGTGGGGCTGTAGTTGTATTCTCTTTCGGTGTTGAGCTAACTAAATTCGAACGGAGCTTAAATATGAAGAGAATTGATGTCGCAGTGTTTACCGTCGCAGTAGCATTGGTTGTTGTCCTCGCCCTCCCCCTGTCGGCGCATGCGCAAGACGCCGCGGCACTTTACAAATCAAAATGTGCCATGTGTCATGGCGCTGACGGAATGAAAGCGGCCGGCCACGATCTCTCTGGTGCCGCTGTGCAAAAACAATCGGATGCGGATCTCGCGGCGGTCATCACGAACGGTAAGCCCCCCAAGATGCCCCCGTACAAGTCTCTGACGCCGGAAGAGGTCAAAGGGCTGGTGGCTCACATCCGTACGTTGAAGAAGTAACGCCGGCCCCTGCCATCAAGGTCTGGCTGGTCGTCCAGCGCGGCGGATGATCCCGCGGCGAGGTTTGTCGTGTGCCTGGACGGCGCCGCATATAAGAAAGGAAACTGCGGTTTCAAATGACTCTGCGAGAACGCATACGAGACTGGGCGGAGCCAATCTATTTCCTGGGACAGAATCCCATAACGCTGACGGGCGCCGTGGTCACCACGAGCACGGCGCTCACCACCATCGCCTTCTGGTTCTATGACATTTTCTTGCCGGGGCCCCCGCATCCTTATATAGGCCTTCTGGTCTTTCTGATCCTCCCGGGCGTTTTTGTACTCGGTTTGCTGCTGATTCCACTTGGCATCTGGCTCAGGCGGAGAAGTCTGCTCCAGAGAGGTGAGTTGCCGGAGATTTTCCCCGCCATCGACCTGGGACAGCCTGTGGTGCGGCGCACCTTGGAGTACGTGGCCGCGGCGACCATGCTCAACCTGCTCCTTGTTGGGACGGCATCGTACCAAGGCGTGCAATACATGGATTCGACGGAGTTCTGCGGGCAGACTTGTCACACCGTGATGGATCCCGAGTTTACGGCCTATCAAAACTCTCCCCACTCCCGGGTGGAGTGTGTCGCGTGCCACATCGGGCCGGGCGCATCGTGGTTTGTGCGGTCGAAGCTTTCGGGTTTGCGGCAGGTCTTCGCGGTAACGTTTCACACTTATTCGCGCCCCATTCCTTCGCCGGTAAAGTACCTCCGTCCGGCACGCGAGACCTGTGAGCAATGTCACTGGCCGCAACGCTTTACCGGCGGCAAGTTCCTGGTGAGGACCAGCTACAAGGACGACGAAAAAAACACACCGCAGAAGGACGTTTTGCTGCTGAAGGTGGGCGGAGGCACTTGGCGGGGTTCGGTCGGCATCCACGGGCGCCACCTCGCCGACAATGCGCGCATCCGCTACATTTCGACCGATGCCGAGCGGCAGGTCATCCCGGCCGTCTTTTACACCGACGATACAGGCAAGACCACCGAATTCATTTCCAGCGATGCCAAGCCCACCAAAGAACAGCTGGACAAGGGAGAGCATCGCGTGATGGATTGCGTGGATTGCCACAACCGGCCCACGCATGCCTTCGACTTGCCCGAAAACGCAGTGGACAAGCAGATGTCGCTCGGGCTCATTAGCCCGGAACTTCCCTACATCAGGAAAAAGGCGGTCGAGGTTCTCAAGGTGGATTATCCCACCCGCGACGTGGCACAGCAGCGCATCGCCAGCGAACTCAACAATTTCTATCGGACCAATTACCCGCAGATTTACGAGACGCGGCGCACACTGGTGGAGCAATCGGTCAAGGAGGTGGCAGCGATCTACCTGCGCAACGTCTTCCCAGACATGCGCCTGACTTGGGGCACTCACCCGAATAATCTTGGGCACAACGATTCGCCGGGCTGCTTCCGCTGCCACGACGGCAGTCATACCAGTGCCGATGGCCAGACCATTACCAACGACTGTTCCGCGTGCCATGACGTTCTGGCATCGGGGGAAGAAAATCCCAAGGTTCTGACCGACCTGGGAATGAAGTAAGCATTGCTGAAACGCTGGTTTCACGAATCGGTTTTGGGTAGGGCACGGCTTGAGCCGTGCTGCTTAGGGCCCGGAAGAATTGGGGGCTTTAGCCCCTGAGGGACGCGCCTTCCGAGCTGCAACGCATTTATGTAAGCATTGCTGAAAGTTTGACATGGCTGAGAAGGAAAATGTGCGGAAGAAGTGGCGTGCTGGTCTGAGAATTGTGGTTGCGACCCTTGTCGCCACGGTTTTCTCCCTGCTGATTGCGCAATGGCCCGCACGCGCCGCCGACCAGCCTGGAGCGGAATGTCTCGCCTGCCACGGCGAGAAGAGCATGAGCACGACGCGTGCCGGCAAAACGGTTTCGCTGTACGTGGACGGGAAGAAATTTGCGACCTCTGTACATGGCAGCTTCGGGTGCACCGGCTGCCACGCCGACCTGGAAGGAAAAGAACTGCCGCACGAGAAGCCCGCGCCGGTAAAGTGCGGCACGTGCCACGCCACCGAGCAGGAGCAACATGCCCGGTCGCTCCACGGGAAGGCCGTAGCACGCGGCGATCCGCTGGCGCCCCGCTGTGTGAATTGTCACGGAAACCACGACATCTATCCGGTGAAGGACCCGCGGTCAGCGGTGGCGCCAATGAAAGTGCCCTTCGTTTGCGGCCAGTGCCATCGTGAGGGAACTGCTGTTTCGCGCAATCGCGAAATTGCCCAGAACAATATTCTGGAGAACTACTCCGAGAGCATCCACGGTGAGGCGTTGCTGAAGAAGGGGCTGGCGGTGGCTCCGACCTGCGCCACGTGCCACACCCCGCACTTGATCTTGCCGCACACCGATCCCGCTTCCTCCATCAATCGCCGGAACATTGCCGCCACCTGCACGAAATGCCACACCCAAATCGAAGCGGTCCACCGCAAGACCATTCGTGGAGAGCTGTGGGAAAAACAGGCCAACGTCCTGCCCTCCTGCCCGGACTGCCATCAGCCCCATAAGATCCGGAACGTCTTCTATGAACTGGGTATGGCCAACGCGGACTGCATGCGTTGCCACGCCGACGAGAAACTGCGTCGCGCGCGCGACGGGCAATCCATGTACGTCAGCGTAGGCGAAGTAAGCCATTCGCGGCACAACAAAGTTGCCTGCAGCCAGTGCCACTCGGAAGTAAACGCCTCCCGCGTGCGCGCTTGTGAGACGATCACCCACGCGGTGGACTGCACCGCTTGCCACGATGAGATTGGCAAGCAGTACGTTACCAGCATCCACGGACAGCAGGTTGCCAAGAAGGATCCGAATGCCCCGATCTGCAAGGAGTGCCATGGCACGCATGCCATCCTTGGCAAGCAAGACCCGCAGTCGGCGACCTTCGCGACCAACGTTCCCGGGCTTTGCGCGCGTTGTCACCGCGAGGGCCAGAAGGCTGCCGTGCGCTACACCGGATTGCAGCACGAAATCATCACCAACTATACGGAAAGCATTCACGGAACTCTGCTCAAGAACGGCCTGACGGTGACGGCGACCTGCACCAGTTGCCACACCGCTCACCACATCCTTCCCCGAAGCGATCCGTCCTCGAGCGTGAACGCAAAC
The DNA here is from genome assembly GCA_963779995.1 of uncultured Acidobacteriaceae bacterium. Taxonomy (GTDB): domain Bacteria; phylum Acidobacteriota; class Terriglobia; order Terriglobales; family Acidobacteriaceae; genus Acidiflorens. The sequence continues at coordinate 222,273 of CAVZZY010000019.1, forward strand.
AACGTGCCGGACACGTGTGGGCAGTGCCATCACGGCATCGAGGAGCAGTTTGAGAACAGCATCCATGCCAAGCGAGTGAGCGGATACAGCAAGCCACTCCCGGTCTGCAACGATTGCCACACGGCTCATGCCATTCATCGCACGGATGAGAACAGCTTCCGGCTGACCGTGATGGGCACGTGCGGACGCTGCCACGAGGAGATCGCCAAGACCTATTTTGATACCTATCACGGCAAGGTCTCGAAGCTGGGGTACACGAAGGCAGCCAAGTGCTATGACTGCCACGGATCTCATGACGTGCTCAAGGTGACGGATCCGCGCTCGCACCTCAGCCGGGCGAACGTGGCGGCTACCTGCGGCAAGTGCCATGCGGGCGCGACCCGGCGCTTCGCCGGATACCTGACGCACGCCACCCACCACGACCCCAAAAAGTACCCGTTCCTGTTCTACACCTTCTGGGGCATGACCACGCTGCTCCTGGTGACCTTCGTGGTCGGTGGTGTTCATACCCTGCTCTGGCTGCCCCGAGCTTTCCAGATGCGCCAGGAGTTGCGCGCCGAGGAAGCGAAACACGCGGCCACGCCCGAAACTCCCCCGAGCAAGAGTAAGGAGAGCCCCGATGCCTAAGGGCGAAGTTCCGGAACGCCAGTTCGTCCGCTTCAGCCGGTTGCAGCGCATCCTGCACATCTGCATGATCGTGAGCTTCATGTGCCTGGCGCTGACGGGGTTGACCCTGAAGTTCTCCTACACAAGTTGGGCAGCAGTGCTTTCTCATCTGCTCGGAGGATTCGAGAGCGCGGGCAACATTCACCGCAGCGCCGCCCTCGTGATGTTCGGAGTTTTCGTTACCCATCTGGTGGACCTGTACCGGCAGAAGAAAAGTGAGCACGGTTCGTGGCTCGCGCTGCTCTTCGGACCGGGCAGCATGATGCCGAACCGCAGGGACCTGACGGAGCTAGTGGGCACGCTGAAGTGGTTTGTGGGCCTGGGCAAGCGGCCCGCCTATGGCCGCTGGACGTACTGGGAAAAATTCGATTATTTCGCTGTGTTTTGGGGGATCGCGGTCATCGGTTCCACCGGCCTCACGCTCTGGTTCCCGGTGTTCTTCACGCGCTTTATACCGGGGTCGTTCCTCAACGTCGCCACCATCATTCACAGCGACGAGGCGCTGCTGGCCACGGGCTTCATCTTTACCGTGCATTTCTTCAATACCCACTTGCGCCCGGAAAAGTTTCCCATGGACATCACCGTATTCACCGGGCGCATGCCGCTCGAAGAACTGGAAAGAGACAAGCCCAGAGAGTATGAAGCGCTGGTCGCCAGCGGGCAACTGGAAGAGCACATGGAGGAGGCGTATCAACCAATCGTCACCCGCACGATTCGAGCCTTCGCCTGGGCAGCGCTGACAGTGGGATTCTTCATTGTGTTGTGGATCATCTATGCGATGTTGTTCGCGTACCGCTAGAGCCGATTTGCGGTTGACTGCTTTGCACTTGAATTTTTGCACTTGAATTAACGAAGAAGGGTCTGGAAATGCGCGCGACTCGGGTTGCTGTGATTTACCTGGCTTTGCTTGTGACTTTCGCCGTGTCTGCGGCTGCGGCCGCCGGAGACCAGGAATGCCTGGCGTGCCATGGCGAAGCGGGAATGAAGTCCGCCGCCGGGAAAAGTATTTCGATCGACCCAGCCAAGCATGCCGCCAGCGCCCACGCGGTTCTCAGCTGCAAGGACTGCCACACTGCCATCAAAGAATTCCCGCATCCCGCCAAAATCGCCAAAGTGCAATGCGCCACCTGCCATGCCGACGAGGCCAAAGCTTTCCCCGCCAGCGCCCACTCCACGCTCGGCGAATCCGCATGCGCAACGTGTCACGGCAATGTACACGAACTCGGCACGGCGGAAAAGCTGATTCCCGGAAAGTGCAATGAGTGTCACGCGGACGAAGTGAAGGACCTGGCGTCCAGCATTCACGGCCAAGCCGCGAAAAACGGCGACCCCGACGCGCCCAAATGCGTCTCCTGCCACGGTCCCATCCACGCCGTGAAAGCCTCCAGCGAAGCCGATTCGACGGTAGCGCGCAAGAACATGGCGGATACCTGCGCAAAGTGCCACAGCGATGCAGGGTTCCTGTCGCGGCATAAAATTCCGGTGGCGCATCCGGCGGATTCCTACAAGCAAAGCGTTCACGGGCGCGCGGTCGCGGCCGGCAAGGATGCGGCAACCTGTTCCAGTTGCCATGGCAGTCATGACATCTATCCCGCCACCGATGCCAGATCCAAGGTCAATCACTGGAAAGTGCCCGGCACCTGCGGCCAATGCCACAAGGAAATCGCCCGCGAGTTTAACGAGAGCGTCCACGGGGAAGCGGTCAAGAACGGCGTGCGGGATGCGCCCGTTTGCATCGACTGCCACGGCGAGCACCTGATCATGGACCCGAAAAATCCGAACTCGCCCTTGAATGCCGAGAATGTTTCCTCGCAGACCTGCGGCCGTTGCCATGGCGATCCCCGCCTGGCGCTGCGCTACGAGTTGCCGGTCGATCGCCTGTCATCCTACGCGGCGAGCTATCACGGGCTCGCCCTGCAGGAAGGGAAAGTGACGGCGGCGAATTGCGCTTCGTGCCATGGAGTGCACGACATTCTCCCGTCCAGCGATCCGCGCTCGACCGTCAATGTCGCCAACCTCCGCAAAACGTGCGGCCAATGTCACCAGGGCGTGGCCGAAGCCAAGTTCACCGTCGGTCCGATCCATGTGCAGACGGGCGCGGGCCCGAACAACCCGGTGGTCGAGTACATTCGCTGGACGTACTGGGTGCTGATCCCGGTGACGCTCGGCTTCATGCTGCTGCACAACCTGCTCGACTTTCTGGCCAAGCTCATTCGGCGCCGCCCGCGCCGCGAATCCGGCGAGATGGTGCTGCGCATGAACTTGTGGTTCCGCATCGCGCACTGGGGCATTATGGTGAGTTTCCCGACGCTGGCGTTCACGGGATTTGCCTTGAAGTATCCCGAGTTCTGGTGGTCGAAGCCGCTGCTGCTCTGGGAGTCCGCTGCCGGCTGGCGCGGCGGCCTGCACCGCACCGCGGCGGTAGTCATGCTCCTGGCCATCGCCTACCACTTCGTGCATCTGGCGCGGAACAAGCGCGATCGCGCCTTCCTGTGGGCCATGATCCCGACCATCAGGGACGCCACCGACATGGTGCAGGTCCTCCGCTACAACCTCGGCCTGACAAAAGAGGAGCCGAAGTTCGAGAAATTCAACTATGCGGAGAAGATGGAATACCTGGCCTTCATGTGGGGGAGCGTCGTCATGGCCGTCTCCGGATTCCTGCTCTGGTTCAACAATTTTGCCCTGCGCCATTATCCGAAATGGGTGACGGACGCGGCCACGGCCGTGCATTGGTATGAGGCGATCCTGGCCACCTTCGCCATCATCATCTGGCACTTCTACATGGTGATCTTCGATCCCATGGTCTATCCCATGGATACCGCCTGGATCAACGGCAAAATCCCAGCCGACCATTACCGCCATTCCCGCCCGGAATATTTCCGCACCCTGGAACGGGCCGGCCTGGTCGAGTTGCCCAGTGAGCCTTCCGATTTCCTGGATGAACATGGAACTGGCGACGGTTCACGGGATAAGCCGCACGGGAAGCACTAGCGCCAAGACGATTTGTCATCCTGAGCGAAGCGAAAGACCTCTGCACTTGGCTGCGGGTGCCCCGCTCCTAGCGTTTCTCCCAAGGGGCGGGATTCCACGCCCGTCGGCCCCATAAATTGTCATCCCGAACGAAGTGAGGGATCTGCAGCTTGCCGCCGGCAAAAGACAAAGCTGAGGATTGTGTGGAGCGGACACTCCTGTCCGCTGCCTTTGACTCTAATCCTTAATTATTGCCTGATAGTTACCAGATAGTACCGGTATCCCCCTCCCCCCGGGCGGGTGGCCCGGCCTATCGCGATCATTTGAACTCACGAGGGTGCCCCGTCCAAGCTTTGCTTGGGCGGGCCTGCGGGGCTGGATGCGTCCTTACGGTTAGAAAAATACCCGACTGCTCTCGCTTTCGCGCGGTCCACTGCGACTCGATTTCTACTTGGCCCGCTTCGCCGTTGGCGTAATGACGGAAGCTACTCCAGACCCAGTCTTCGGGACGTACAACCAACCCTCGTGTCACTGGATTCCGGTGAAAGGAAACCGGCCAGCTGCACTTCCTCACCTTCAGTTGTAAACTTATTCTCGCTCCACACGTTGAAATCGTAGTAGCGGGCCTGCCAGAAGGGGTCTGCGGCTCGTAAGGCCAACGTCCGCGCTACCGACTGCTTCAGCGACTGCATTACCTGCGACAGTGATCCACATTCGAGGCCTCCCTGGAACGGGTACGACAACATTACGGGCTATGCGTGTACGGCTATGTCGTAATGCCCGAGCACGTCCACCTGTTGGCAAACGAACCGGAGCAAGGGTCCGGGACGGTGCGTTCGCGAAGTTTGGGCGCCTTTTGTGATAGCGCTTCAGTCCCCAGGGCATTTCGACAACCTACCCCGAAACTGCTTGCTCCGTCTGTGATGGAAAAATGCTGAGTTTGTGATGAAAAAACTGGCCCGCCCAAGCGGAGCTTGGACGGGGCACCCTCGCGCTCTCGCCGCCCGCCCACCAGGAAAATGAGGTTTGTAATAATTACAGCGTAATAAGTACCCGCTTGTGTCTGTTTAACCACAACCGACACCGAGTGTTATCAATAACTTAACCCCCCCCCAAAAAAAAATGCCGCCGCGTTCTGGCAAGTACATACCCAAGTATACGTACAATTATACCACTACAAAATGTTCCACGTGGAACATTGTACGTACAACCATGGGCAACCCGGTCAGCGGAAGTCGTGGACGACGAGGACAGGCTCTCAAAAGGAACGGGGCCAGTGGAGGATGACCGGCCCCGACGAGCGGCTTTACCTTACTTCCTAATAAATCTAGGCTGTGATCAGCGATTCCAAAGCTACGCGATCGGGGATCACCAGGGTCGAGCCGGTTTGCTGGATGAGGCGCTGCTTCTTGAAGCCGGCGAAAAGGCGGCTTACCGTCTCGCGCGAAGAGCCGATCATCTGACCTATCTCTTCGTGCGTCAACGCCAACTTCATTTGGCTGGGGTTCTTGGATGCGGTGTTCTGGTCTAGCCATCCGACTAGCAGCCGCGCCAGTTTTTCGCTGGCCGAATCAGAAAGGATGAGGTCACGGATTTCGCGGCAAGTGGAGGCGTAATCGGCGCTGATGTGCTGCGTCACCCACAGGGCAAACTCGCCGTGCTGGCGCATGAGTTGCAGCAGATCGCTGTGTCGCAGGAAGCTGATTTCGGACGGCTCCTGGGTCTCGGCGGTCGCTTCATAGGGGCGTCCGGAGACAACTGCGGCTACTCCCAAGGGGCAACCGGGGTCGACAATGCGCAGAATCAGTGTCCTGCCGTCGCTGCCACAGATGGAGAGCTTTACCCGGCCTCGACGCACGATAAACACTCCGCGCGGAGCCTGGCCTTCCGCAAACAATACCGCTCCGGTGGGGTAGGTGGTGGTGAGGGCTTCTTGCTCCAAGGTATTGGCTATGGATGGGGGAAGATCGCAAAAGGTCTTGTCCGTTGCCGCCAACTTCTGGGCTTCGTTTACGACATGTGTGGCCATTTGTTGCCTCCGCTCACAGGTTGCTAGGGCAAGCCAGCCGCCACTTGTTCCGGGGCGGCGTAAGACTTCAGTTAAAGTCGTATAAGTTAAACAAAATAAATTCGTTAACTTGATATTGTGAGATGCGGTAATATCCGCTTCCTACCGGTGTTGATGGCCGGAAGTGGGTGGTTTCACACAGTAATGTGTGATCTCCATCACCGACCGGTTGGTTATGCGACCGGGAAAAGGACGATCCTCGTTCGTATTTGTAGCTTTGGGTCACCAGTTTTTACCCCAATGTCGTATGAATGGTGTTCAGCAGAGCGGTTCGGGTAAAGGGCTTTTCCAGTAGCGTTATGCCGCGATTCAAGACCTCGCGTTCCGCGATCAGCTCACCTGTGTAACCTGACATGTATATGACTTTCAGGTTGGGGTGGGAGGCGCTCAGGCGCTCCACCAATTCCGGACCGCTCATGCGGCGCATCACCACGTCGGTCAACACAAGGTCAATTGGATCCGGATGAGACTCCACCCATTCGAGGGCCGATTTCCCGTCATCCGCTTCGACCACGGTATAGCCGTGTTGCTGGAGGAGTTGTCGCGTCAAGCTGCGCATGATTTCATCGTCTTCGACGAGCAGGACTGTAGAGCCATGCCGTTTCGGAGCTACGGTCTCCACTTCAGGGTTGGATTCGAGCCCGATTTTGTGATCCGCGGAGGGGAGATATATCTTGAAGGTCGTTCCGTGTCCCGGCTCACTGTAGACCAGGATGTGGCCTGCGCTTTGCTTGACAATGCCATAGACAGTGGCCAGGCCGAGACCTGTTCCCTTGCCCATTTCTTTGGTGGTAAAGAAGGGTTCGAAGACGCGCGAGACGGTCGCTTCGTCCATGCCGGTACCAGTATCGCTGACCGCGAGCACGACGTATTTTCCGGCTGCCATGTTTTGATGTTGCTCGGCAAAGGCCTCATCGAATCTGGTGGCGCGAGTTTCGAGAATAAACTTGCCGCCATGAGGCATGGCATCGCGGGCGTTGACCGCGAGGTTGACCACGATCTGGTCGAGCTGGCCAGGGTCGGCCTCGATCACCGCGGCGGGTGATTTGGACACAACTAGAATCTCTACATCGTCTCCCATGAGCGGACGGAGGAGCTTGCTGACCTCCTTGAGCCGCTCGTTGAGATCGAGGACACGGGGATGGATTGCGGAGGACCGGCTGAAGGTCAGGAGTTGGCGCGTCAAAGCTGCGCCGCGTTCGGTCGCCTTCTTGATGTTCTCAACGTACTGCGAAGGATCGGCGGAGGGATCGACGCGGTCGCGGAGGAATTCGGCGCAGGCACCGATGATGCCGAGGATATTGTTAAAGTCGTGCGCGACCCCTCCCGCGAGGCGGCCGATCGCTTCCATCTTCTGGGATTGATGAACCGCGCCCTCCGCGCGTTTCTGGGCCGTGATGTCGCGGGCAATTGCCGAGGCTCCTACGATGTCGCCTTTGGCGTCGCGCAGGGGAGAGACGGAAATGGAGACATTCAGGTGACGGCCGTCCTTGGTTACGCGCAGCGATTCATAATGCTCGGTGCTTTCCCCGCGCGCTATTTTCTGCATAATCTCGGGGATCTCGTCGGCACGATCCTGGGGAGCTAGAAGGGATATATGTTTTCCTACGACCTCTTCCGGCGTGTAACCATAGATGCGCTCGGCTCCCTTGTTCCAACTGGTAATGGTGCCGTCCAAATCCTTGCTGATGATCGCATCCTCGGAAGAATCGATAATCAGGGCCAGCCTCGACCGGTATTCGCCTAGTTGCTCGGTCGTTCTGCGATGCAGTTCTTCATTCGCGCGGCGCAGCTCTTCGGCGATTCGCTTGCGATCGCTGATATCGCGGATCGCACTCAGGACGAACATTCCATCGTCGGCGGAGACCGGGCTGAGACTAATCTCTACGGGAAATTCCGAGCCATTGCGGCGTCTTCCGTAGAGATCCAACTCCGCTCCCATGCGTCGCGTCTTCGGCGTTTCCGCGAAATTCTGGCGATGATGGTGGTGCTGGCTGCGATAGCTCTCCGGGACGAGCACTTCGACCTTCTGCCCAATCAATTCGTCGCGGAGATAGCCGAATAGCTCTTGCGCTTGTGAATTGACTTGAATAATGGTTCCATCACGATCGACGGCGACAACGGCATCGGGAAGGGTCTCGAGGAGATCAGTGGAGAGGAGAGCTTCAGCCATGGTTCCGGCTGCCATGGTTCCGACTGCGCGTGGGGGCGCGGGCTGCTCGTGATCGGGGGAAGGTCGCGACATCACACTCCGCTGTACGAACTATTTGGTCTATTGGTATTAAATCTATGCTGGAACCTGCTTGCATGTAAAGCGGTGCAGTTGCAAGTTATTGAAGTCAAACGAAATATTAAGTTGCAACCAGGGGTATGTGATCGTCATCACAGATGACAGTGACATAGATCACGTTGTTCCACAGGGTCTTTGCAGACCGGTTGGGGAGTTGTGTGAGCCTTGCTGTTTAGGTTTGCAACAGCTAGAGATACCCTCCGCTCCGTAAGCCGGTCGAAAAGAAATCATCGCGCCCACCATCCTGCAGATTATTTCGAAAGAAAAATTGCCGGCACACACTCGTCGTCCCTTTTGTCGACCTGTGCCGTCAATTACACTCAGCATGGCGAGGAGAGCATGCGAGGTGCAGCTGCGAAAGAGTCGTCGCGTTCGGTGCTGGCTCCGGTGCGCGTCGTATTTCGGGCAGTGGTGGTGACGGTTGTGCCCGAGGCGAAGCAACTGGACGAGCCCGGCTGGCTGGCATTGGAAGCATTGGTGGAAGATGCGATCGAGATTCGACCGCCAGCTTTGCGGGGGCAGTTGCAACTCTTCCTGCTTGCGATCGAGTGGCTGCCAGTCTTGCGCTATGGCCGCACTTTTGCTGCTTTGGGGGACGAGCAGCGCGGCCGCATTCTCCGTTACTTGCAGGATCACCGCGTAGAACGTATCCGCTGCGGATTCTGGGGGCTGCGTACCCTGGCATTTCTGGGTTATTACGGACGGCCCGAAGGCGCACACGCAATTGGCTATCGTCCCGATCCACGGGGTTGGGAGGCGTTGCAATGATGAAGCGCCGCAGCCTTGCCCGCAACAGCTATGACATCGTGATCATCGGCTCCGGCGCCGGCGGAGGGACGGTAGCCCAGGAGTTGTCGCCGCTTTGCCGCGACGGCGTGCGCATCGCGGTCCTTGAGAAGGGTCCGAAACTTCGCGATGAGGAATTTAACGGCCGCGAAGTGGAGATGGCGACGGCGCTTTACGAGGACGGTGGAGGGTCCCTGACCGCCGAGCAGACGATGACTCTTGCCTTCGGAAGCGCGTATGGCGGATCAACGGTCGTCTATACGGGCACATCGCTGCTTCCGCCTGAACGAGTGCTGCGGCGCTGGAACGTGCCGGGGCTGACATTTGCCGACGTTGAACAACGCGCGCGAAAGTATGTGGCGGAAAACAAGGTCCACCTACTGGAGGAGTCGCTGCTCAACGAGAACAACCGGCTGTTCGCCGCGGGATGCCGGCGGCTTAATTATCGCGTGCAGCAGTTTCCGGTAAACCTAAAAGGTTGCCGGGGTTCGAGCCTGTGTAATCTGGGCTGTCCGAACCAGGCGAAACAAGGCACAAATCGGGTGCAGTTGCCGCGCGCGGAACATAACGGAGTCGAGGTGGTGACACGCTGCGACGTGCAGCGGATCGAGGTTCAGCGAATCGAAGCGCAGCGGATCGAAGACAAGAAGATATTTGTAAGGGTCAGTGGGAAACGGGAAGGCAGTAAGGGCGAGCCCTCAACTTGGGAACCGGGCGACTACCAGATCGACGCCAAGGTCGTGGTGGTTTGTGGCGGCGCGGTGAGTTCTCCTGCGCTGCTGCTGCGGTCTGGATTTGGCCGTCGGCTGCCGCGATTGGGACGCGGGTTCACTTGTCATCCTGCGTTCATCATGGTCGCCGAACATGACCGGCCGATCACCAACACGGTCGGCCACCCCAAGAGTTTCTACCTGGACCAGTTCGCCGAGAGCGATCACTTTCTGCTCGAGACCTGCATGTATTTCCCGTTCGTCACCGCCAAGGCGATGGTTGGCTTCAGCGAGGAACACAGTCGCTTTATGCGCGCTTTTCCGCGGCTGCAGATGATCCTGGTGCTGGCTTGTGATGAGGTAGACGACCACAATCGCGTGACAGTAGATGGCGATGGGCGCGCGGTGGTTCACTACCGCTTCACGCCGGAGGTGATTCACGGCCTGGTGCGGGGCGCGATCACGTCGGCGAAGATCTCTTTTGCAGCCGGGGCGGTTCGCGCGCATGTGCCGGTTGCACACTCTCCGACAATCGAACGCGCGGACGCGGACCATCTTGACGAGATTGCGGAACATCCGGACTTCAAACCCGGGAAGCTTTCAATCTCGTCGGCGCACTTGCAGGGAGGTTGCGCGATGGGAAGCGGTCCCGAGGATTCGGTGACCGATTCTTATGGCCGGGTGCATGGGGTTCCGGGGCTGTATGTGGCCGATTCGAGCCTGTTTCCGAATTCGCTGGAGATCAATCCTTACCTGACCATCATGGCCCTGGCGGATCGGGTGGCGGAGACCGTGCGCAAGGATGTTAAGACACTTCTATGAGCAAGATGACGGGCGGTGACATTGTTGTGCGCGCTCTGGAGGATGAAGGTGTAGGTTTCACTTTCGGCATTCCGGGCACACACAACATCGAACTCTACGATTCACTTGCCCGTTCCAGCAGCGTGCGCCCAGTCCTCGTCACCGATGAACAGAGCGCTTCTTTCATGGCCGATGGAGTCGCGCGCGCTTCCGGGCGGCTTGCGGCGGTGAACCTAGTTCCCGGAGCAGGACTGACGCACGCGCTCTCGGGGATTGCCGAAGCTTATCTTGATGGAATCCCCATGCTCGTGCTGGCTTGCGGGATCCGGCGCGACACGGGACGGGCGTTCCAACTGCACGACGTGGACCAACTCGCCATTGCGCGACCCGCGACCAAGGCGCAGTTGCGCGCGGAGCATGGATCGGAAATCTACGCGAGCGTCCGGCGCGCTTGCCAAATCGCGCGCTGCGCCCCGGCCGGGCCGGCACTGGTCGAGATTCCCGCCGAGCACTACTTCTCCCGTCATGATACTGATCTGGAGTTGCCCGACCTAAAGCCGGCGCGAGCTCTAACGCGCCAAGGGGAACAGGTCGAGCAGGCTCGCCAGTGGATCGAAGCCAGCCGCCGCCCTCTGCTCTACCTCGGGCTCGGAGCCATCGAGGCCAGCGCCGACCTCGTGGCTTTGGCTGAGCGGCTGAATGCTCCGGTTGCGACCACCATTTCAGGCAAAGGCGTTTTCGACGAGACGCATCCCCTTTGGTTGTGGTGTGGATTTGGCACGGCCGCGCCTTCGTTCGTGCGCAAGATCGCAGCCTCCTGCGATCTTACTTTGGCGATCGGGTGCCGATTCTCTGAGGTGGGCACGGGAAGCTATGGCATGACGCCACCCGGCAAACTCATCCACGTCGATATAGATCGTTCGGTACTCGGAAAGAACTACCCCGCGGATCTGCCCGTGGTTTCGGATGCCGCAAGTTTTGTCGGCGCACTGCTTCCTCATCTGACGGCACGCTCTGTTGATGAATCATTGCGACGCGAAATTCGTTCCGGCCACGAAGAGGTCAGGCAAGGATGGAAAGCGCCAACGCCTGATAAGTCCGAAGGGGTCGACCCGCCTCACCTTTTGGAAACAGTTCAACGGTTGGTTGGGAAAGACGCGATTTATACCACAGACAGCGGCAACGGAACCTTCCTGGCCATGGAGTGCTTACGGCTGGCGCATCCGCGTTCGTTCCTGGCGCCGGTTGACTATTCGTGCATGGGTTACGCAGTGCCGGCCGCACTCGGAGCTGCACTCGCCTGTCCTGATCGGCAGGTGATTTGCTCTGGCGGGCGATGGTGCATTCCTGATGACAGGGTTGGAACTGCTCACGGCGCGGCAGCTCAATCTGCCCGTCATGGTGTTGGTCTTGCGCGACCGCGAGTTGGCGCAGATTGCGCAGTTTCAGCAACTCGCGCTGGGACAGAAGACCTGCACTGAGCTTCCCGACTATGACTTGGCCGCCATTTGCCGGGGGGTTGGCGTAGAGTACCTGGCATTGCGCCGTAATGCCGACGCGGAGGCGATTCTCAAACAGGCACTCACGCTAACTGGGTCGGGCCGTCCTGTGGTCGTCGAGGTTGCAATCGACTATTCCGAGAAGACCTACTTCACACGCGGTGTGGTGCGCACAAATCTGGGGCGTTTACCTTGGCCGGATCGGATACGGTTCGTATTGCGTGCTCTGGGACGAAGGCTGGGGTAACAGGCTCAGTCGAGCGCTTTGTGGAAGCGCAGGACTGCGATGGTGAGCAGAGCGATTCCCGAGGCGGCCATCGCGAGCATCTGGGGCCAGAGAATCTCCATGCCCACACCTTTCAGATAGGTGCCGCGGAGCACGACCAGAAAATAACGTAACGGGCTGAGATAGGTGAGATATTGCAGCCACTGCGGCATGGTGCTGATGGGGAATCCGAAGCCGGAGAAAGTTATGGCGGGCATAATAAAGAAGAAGGCGGTCACCATCGCTTGTTGCTGGGTGGACGAGACGGTCGAGATCAGCAAGCCCGCGCCCAACATGCATAGCAGAAAGAGAATCGCGCCCGCGAACAACACCAGGATCTGACCGCGAAATGGAACCTGGAACCACATCGTTCCTACCGTGGCAATCAGCGAAACATCAAAGAGGCCAATCAGAAAGAAGGGCAGCGTCTTGCCGAGGATAAACTCGGCCGGGCGGATGGGCGTCACCATGATCTGCTCGAGAGTGCCGATCTCACGTTCGCGAACCACAGCAAAGGCCGTGAGAGTCACCACGAGTACGAGGGTAAGACTGCCGATGATTCCGGGCACGAAAAACCAGCGGCTCCTGAGGTCGGGGTTGTACCACGGCCGCTGTTCGAGTTGTACAGAGGGCATTTCCTCCAGCATTTGCGGGGAGATGCGGTAGATGCGGTCTTTCTGGTAGTCCTGGGCGAAGCCGAGAGCGATCTGCGTGATGTAGCCGGAGGCGATCAGGGCGGTGTTCGAATTGGTCGCATCGACGATCACTTGCAGGGGCGCGGTCTGGCCCTTGCGCAGATTCTGGGCGAAGCCGGCATTGATCTCGAGACCGACCGTAGCCTTGCCTTGATCGATGAGGTCGCCGATCTGGCGGTAGTCCGTCAGTTGGCGTTGCACGTCGAAATAGGGGCTGGAAGAAAAACGGGAGATCAGTTCACGGCTCTCCTGGCTATGGTCGAGATCGAGCACCACGGTTGGGACGTGATGAATCTCGAAAGTGGCTGCGTATCCGAAGACCAGCATCTGGATAATCGGCGGACCGAAGAGCACGAAGCGGGTGCGTTTGTCGCGGAAGACCTGGATAAACTCTTTGATCAACATCTGCTTCAGGCGCGCCAGCATCGTTTTTCCTCTCCTTTACGCCAACCTCTTGTGGAATGCACGGGTGGCGAGCAGTGCCAGCACGATTGTGAACACAGCCAGGGGAACCAGGTCGGTGTAGAGCAAAGCCGTGGGCGTCCCCTTGAGGAAGATTTTCTTCAGCACCGAGACGTAGTAGCGCGCCGGCAGGATGCGAGTGATCCACTGGAGCACTACGGGCATTTGCTCAATCGCGTACAGAAATCCGGAGAGCAGGAAAGCTGGAAGGAAGGTGACGAGTAGCGCGATCTGACTGGCAGCGAGCTGGCTTTTTGCGATCACGGAGATAAAGAATCCTAGCGAAAGCACGACCACCATGAACATGGCGGAGCTGACCAGCAGAGTTATAAAGGAACCTCGGAAGGGGACGTGGAACCAATAGATGGCGATCAGGGCGCAGACGATGACGTCGAACATTCCGATGGCGAAATAGGGCAGGAGCTTGCCCAGCATGATCTCAACCGGCGTAACCGGAGTTGAAATCAACTGCTCCATGGTGCCGCGTTCCCATTCGCGCGCGATGGTGAGCGAGGTGAGGAACGCGCCGATCACCGACATGACCAGGGCAAGCACGCCGGGAACGATGAATGCGCTGCTCTCGAGATCCTCGTTGTACCAGGTACGGGTTTCAACAATGACGGGAGCGGGCTGGACGAGTTGGCCACGGCTGCTAAGCCAGTCGAGTTGGATTTCCGACGAATAGCCCTGAACGACGGCTTGGGCATAGCCGATGAGGACATTGGCGGTGTTGTCATCAGTGCCGTCGACCAGCGCTTGAACCTGGGCAGGGCGGCCGTCGCGCAGGCGCTCGGAGAAATCCCACGGGATAACAATCCCCATTTTGGCGTGACCGTCATCGAGCGATCGGGCGAGCGCAGGATAGTCGTTCACAACCCGCACAACGTCGAAGTACGCGCTGGCCTGGAAGCGCTTCAGGAGATCCTGACTCTGCTGGCTGCCGTCGCGGTCGTACACGTAAACGGGCAGGCCCTTGAGATCGAGATTGACACCGTAGCCAAACAGCAGCACGAGAATCGGGGGCATAATCACCACAATGATCAGACTGCGCGAGTCGCGAAGGATCTGGACGACTTCTTTAGTCGCCACGGCCAGGAAGCGAGTGAAGCTCATGCTGTCCGTTCCTTTCCCGAATCGCGCGCTGTTGTAAGCGAGACGAAAACGTCTTCCAGGCTGGGACGTATCTTCTCGATACGGCCCACGGTGATGCTGTGATCCGACAGATACTTCTGAACCTGTGGGACCGCAGCCGTAGCATCACGCACAACCAGGTGCAGTGCGTTACCGAAGACCGCGGCATCGATAACGTCCGGAGCGGATTGCAGGACTTCTACTGCCTGGCCCAGCGGTTCGCACTCGACCAGAAGCAGTTCGCCTTTCATCGATTTCTGCTTGAGCTCTGAAGGCGTGCCGAGGGCGACGATTTCTCCGCGAAAGATCAGAGCAAGACGGTTGCAGTACTCCGCTTCTTCCATGTAATGCGTGGTCACGAAGACGGTCACGCCCTCGTCTGCCATGTGGTGAATAAGGTCCCAGAACTGGCGGCGCGAGATGGGATCGACACCGGAAGTGGGCTCATCCAGAAAGATGACGGGCGGTTTGTGCAACACCGCGCAGCCGAGGGCTAGGCGTTGCTTCCATCCTCCCGGAAGCGTGCCGGTAATCAGATTCTCCTGGCCTTTGAGGTTCGCCATCTCCAGCGCCCATTCGATTCGTTCCTTGAGCTGGCTTGAAGGCACGCTGTAGAGGCCAGCGAACAGGCGTATGTTTTCGATTACCTTGAGATCGTTGTAGAGAGAAAACTTCTGCGACATGTAGCCGATGTTCTGGCGAACGGATTCAGGTTCGCGGCCGACGTCATATCCTGCAACCCGCGCGCGGCCGGATGTGGGCGTCAGCAGACCGCAGAGCATGCGGATGGTAGTGGACTTGCCGGCGCCGTTCGGCCCGAGAAAGCCAAACACCTCGCCTTTGCGGATCTTGAGATTGATGTGATCGACGGCAACAAAGTCACCGAACTGCTTGACCAGGTTCTCAATCACAACAGAATGGTTGTCCTCAGGCGTGGGTTCACGAAGCATGGATTCACGAGGCATGGACTGACGCTCCACTGCCGACCGCATCGACGAAGAGATCCTCAATCGTGGGCGTGACTTGTTGGATCGCGTTGAATGGAACCTGCGCGTTGTTCAGCCGGGCCTCGAATTCGGGGATGCGGCGGGCGGCATCGTCAACCACGATGTGCAGGCCTTCGCCGGTCAGCACGAGACCGGAGATTCCAACCGCGTGCTCGAGTTGATCACGCAATCTGCGTGGTTCGGATGAGGTGATGGACAGGACGCCTTTGCCTAACTTGGCCTTGAGATTTGCAGGCGTATCGCAGAAGAGCAGCTTGCCCTGATGGAGTAAGGCGACGCGATGACAGCGCTCCGCTTCGTCGAGGTAGGCGGTGGAGGTGAGGATCGCCACACCTTCCGCGGCTAGTTCATAAAGTATGCGCCAGAAGTCGCGGCGCGAGACGGGATCGACGCCCGTGGTCGGTTCATCCAGCAGGATTACTTTGGGACGGTGAATGAGCGCGCAGACCAGGCCCAGTTTTTGCTTCATGCCGCCGGAAAGCTTTCCGGCGAGACGCTTGCGGAATTCGCCCATGCCGGCTGCCTGTAACAGTTGTGTGGAACGCTCTCCGCGCTCAGCTTTTTTCACTCCGAACAGGTCGGCGTAGAAGCGAATGTTTTCATCGACGGAGAGGTCTTCATAAAGCCCGAAGCGTTGCGGCATGTAGCTGAGGTGGTGCTTAGAGCCTTCGGGATCGTGAACGACATCACAGCCCGCGATACGGGCTGTCCCTTGATCGGGCGGCATGATGCCGGCGAGCATGCGGAGCGTTGTCGTTTTTCCTGCACCATCGGGACCTACCAGGCCAAAGATTTCTCCGGCGCGCACGTCGAAGCTCAGGTGATCGACAGCGCGCACGTTGGGGAAGCTCTTGGTGAGTCCCTCGGCGACGATCGCGGATTGGGGCTGGTCCGTCATTACTTCTCCGGCTCCGCTTTCTGTTGGCGCGTGTTTGAGTTGGTCGCGGCGAGATCGACGTGGGCGTCCGCGGGCATGCCGGGTTTGAGTTCGTGATTGGGATTGTCGATATCGATCTTGATGCGATAGACGAGGGTGACACGTTCCTTGTAGGTTTGAACGCTCTTGGGTGTGAATTCGGCAGTCGAGGAGATGAATGAGACACGTCCGCGATACTGCTTGCCGGGATAGGTATCGGTGGTGATGGTTGCTTCCTGGCCCCAACGGATGCGGCCCAGATCGGTCTCGGCAATATACGCGCGCAACCAGATGTGATCGAGGTCGGCGAGCGTGACTACCGGCGTGCCGGGAACGACTACTTCTCCGAGTTCAGCCTGGCGCACTGTGATGACACCGGCAAAGGGGGCGCGGAGGGTTGTGTACTCCAAGTTAACTCGTGATAGGCCACGATTGGCGTGGGCTTCCCTGAGGTTGGCGCGAGCGATCACGATATCTTCTTTGCGGCTGCCTTCGACGGCTTCGTTATAACGCTGCTGCGCTGCCCGGAAAGTGGCCTCGGCACGCTTCAGCGCGGTATCCGCGAGGTCGCGGTCCTGCGCGGAGACCTCATCTTTGCTGAAGAGGCGCTGGGCGCGATCGTAGTCGAGCTGCTTCTCCTGCAGATCGGCTTGTGCATCGAACACGGTTTGCTGCGATGCCTTTACTTCCTGCTCGCGGGTTCCAGCGAGCGTGAGCGCGAGGTTGGATTCGCGCACGTGAACATTGGCCTCGTCGATCCGGACCTTCTGCTTGTAATCGGCGTCGTCCAGTTGCGCGAGCAATGTGCCTGGCTCAACCGATTGGCCTTCCTCGACCGGCAAGCCGACAATGCGTCCCTGCACCTTGAAGCTCACCAGGCTCTCGTGCGCTTCGATATTCCCAGAGAGCGTGAGCCGATTCTCGGGCTCCGATTTCCTGGTCAGACGCGGATAAAGATACACACCGGCGGCGATCGCCGCCGCCAGCAGGATCAGAACAGGTATAAGTCGCTTCATAATTCAAACCTCGCGGGCGTGAACATTCGCATAAACATGGTTCGCATGAACATAGCGCGCAGCCCGGCCGACAAATCGCTTATGGATTGCCCAAATACTGTCCAATGTTGTTTTCCGTATTGCCCACGGCTCGCGCCAGCGCGAACTTTGCGTCCACGTGGCTGGAGACGGCGAGAATGTAGTTCTCCTGGGCGCGGGCGAGTTCGTCTTGGGCAGTGACCACTTCAACGTTGTTGGTCGTACCCGACTGAAAACGATCTTGCGCGAGTTCGAGTTCACGCTGCGCGAGATCCTGCCCTTCTTTGGCGACAGCGACCTGTTCGGCCGCGGAATCGAGATTCAGCAGCGCCTCGTGAATCTCCTCTTCGATGCCGCGGCGCAAGTCGGCGATTTGATCGTCGAGGCGTTTGACGCGGCTGACAAGTTCCTGGGCCTCGCCGCTGCGATCGCGATCAAATACCGTAAAGTCGATCTGGCCTTGAATCATGCCGATGCCCTGGACGCTTCCAATGCTGCGGCCGAGTTCGCCATAGTTCCCGTTGATGCTTAATTTCGGATAGTAGCGGGCACGGCTGGCGCGTTGCTGCTCGACCAATCCCTGGCGCTGGCTGGCAAGCGACAGATAATCGGGGCGCGCGAGGACTGCCGAGGGCACAAGGCTCTCGGCCTGCGGCTGGGCTATCGGCTGATACCGGAGCGGCTCGGCGAGTTCCAAAGGCGTACTCGGCCTCATGCCCAGATTGCGCGCGAGGGAGAGCAGCGATTGCTTGTACTGGTTTTGCGCGACCAGCAAAGCCTGTTTGTCATTCGCGAGCTGTACCTGCGAGCGCAACACGTCCACGCCAGTCGCGGTGCCAGCGTCGTGCCTGTCTTTCGCGAGCTTGTACAAAACATCCGAGTCGGTCACCCGGGATTGGGCAGCATCGACTCGCGCCGCGGCAGACTGGGCGTTGAGATAGAGGCTGGCAATGGCACGGATGATGAGATCGCGAGCGTCCTGGTAATCCATTTTGCTGGAGTCAAGTGCTCGCTCGCTGGCCTTCCATCCGCGATAACTCTGAAGATCGATGATGTTCTGCTGCGCATAGAAGCGAAAATCGTAATTGGAAAACGGTCCAACCACTTCGGGGAGGATAGGTAACGAGATTCCGAAGGCGCTCAGGGAGCGGTTCTGGAGGTTGGCGTAGCTTTGCGCGCGTACCTGTGGAAGCAGCGCAGCCGATAAGCGGCGTATGCGAGCGCCCTCGGCTTCCTCGACCCGGGTGTCGGCCACGAGCACGTTGAGGTTGGCCTGCAGCGCCTTCTGAATGGCATCACGTAACGTGAGGCGGTAGGGCGTAGGTTCCTGGGCCGCGCTGATTGCACCGCAGATCGAGCTTGCCAGCGACAGGATGACGACAGTTCGGAAATTGGATTTCATCGCTTTTGCTCATGACTGGAGATGGCGATTGCGCTCCAAAAGTGTTGAAAACTTTCTTCGACCCATGCTTCGAGCGCAGGCTGGCCCTGCAGCGACCACAGCAGCAGCGTTCCCATGAACGCCTGCTGGAACTGAAGCGCAACCTTCTTTTTCTTCAAGCGAGGGGCGATCTCTCCGCGCTTTTGCCCCGCGGCCACGATTTGGGCGATCATCTTGCGGCCTTCGGAGAAGTTGTGGTCGATAAGGCCGCGAACGGCCTTGCTGGCAAGAAAGGAAGAGATCAGGGTACGGGCGAGCTCGGGACTGCGTCCGGGTTCTTCGGCGACACGAAGGAACAGATGATGCAATACCGAGTGAATAGTCTGTTTGCCGGATTTGGCCAGCGCCAAAGCTTCTCTTACTTTGCCCAGCTGAATTTCAGCCATCACACCGAGCACGTGATCTTTGCTCTCGAAATAGTTGAAGAAGGTGCCCTTGCCGACATCCGCGGCTTCGGTGATGTCTTCCACCGTGACGTTGGGAAAACCGCGCTCGGCAAAAAGCTGAAGCGCGCAACGGAAGAGGCGGACACGAGTTTCGGCGGCACGTCGCTGGCGGCGTCCCATGCCCTGCAAGTGAGGAAGGTTCTCGGAAGCGAGAGCTTGAATCAGGGCAACGGAGTGAGATGCGTGACTGTTAACCATTATCGACCATCACTCATACACGACTATCAGTCAAGTATTGCGCGGAGGCTGCGATTTGTCAAAGTTAAAGGGCAGCTGGTTTCTTTCGCGCGGCTCAGTTATCGCATTCTCGACTTCAGCTCGATCATCTCGCCATCCACAGCGAACCTGCCGTATCCGTGATGGTGGATGGTCTTCGGATTCTCTTGGGCGGGATCGATCCAGGCCTTGAGCACTTCAAGGATGAAGAGATTGTACTTGTCGACGAGACGGGTATCGGCCACCTTGCATTCGAGATTGGCGAAACACTCGGCCACCAGAGGCGGCGCCACGCGCTCGGCAGGCACCGGCGTCAGACCGAATCTCTCGAACTTCTCCACGTCCTGGCCCGAGCAGTTGCCGACTTCCACGACTTTGGGCGCCAGTTCCAGCGCCGGAACGGCGATCACGCACTCTTTCGTCGCCCGCAATGCGGCAAAGCTGTGATTGGCGCTGCTGACGACACAGGCAACCAGCGGCGGCTCAAACTCGACCATCATATGCCAGGACATCGTCATGACGTTGGCGCGGCCCTTGTGGGCGGTCGTTAGCAGGACCACCGGACCCGGTTCGAGCAACTGGTAGACTTTCGCCAGAGGTAGATCCTTCATCACGGTCGCGGCTCCTGGACCCAATCTGCAATGATGGTCAGGCGTCCATTGTAGCTACGCTGGTTGCCGCAGGGTGGATGATTCACCATGTGGTTCATTCACTATGTGGAGCATTCACCATGATGGGGGCATTCATTGCCGGGTTGCGATTTGGATGAAATTGGCAAACGGCGATTTATTTTCAGTGGGTGAAGGATGAAGCGCGAACATTTCGTCAAGGTAGTCGAGGAGACGCTCGACTCGCTCCCCCAGGAATTTCGCAGTCGCATTCGTAACGTCGCGGTTCTGGTTGAGGATATGCCGCCGGACCAGCCATCTTCTGCACTGCGTTCGGGGCAGCAACGGCGACTGGTTCTGGGTGTCTTCCATGGCGTGCCCACGACCAAGAAGAGCATATTCGACCTGCCAGCGGGGCCCGATCACATCGTGCTTTATCAGAAGAATATTGAAGCGGTCTGCGTGAGCGAGGCCGAAGTCCGCGAACAAATTCGCCTTACGGTCATCCATGAACTGGGCCACTATTTCGGGATGGATGAGAACCAACTGAAGGATGTTTAGCCAAGAACGGCTGGACTGGACTGAGTGGCAACAATCGGAAACGAGCGATCGTGTAAGACCCTCGCTTTGGTGTCAGGATTGTGTCAAGCTTAGGCATGGCAAAGAAACGCACCAAGGCCGACAGATTAGAGCGGCAGACTGAGCAGCTGGAAAAAAAGGCAGATCGCCATCCCGACGAGATTGAGAAAAAGAAAATGCCCGCGAGGACGTGAACTAATCCGCTTGGCGGACTGTCCGCGAGTACAATCGGGGATAGAGGGCGATCTCTATGAGGGATTTGGCAGACGTCCTTGGCGGCTTTGGCACCCGCACAAACGATCTCCTGCGGGATACCTGGAAGTTTACTCTTTCGCTTAATAACATCATCACGTATAGCCCGGTAGCCTGGAACCACAAAGGGCTTGACCCGATTCCGTTCTCGAGGGCGATGTTGCGCCTGGAGGACGAATTGAAGTCTCTGTCGAGGAACATCGTGGACGCTCAGGAGAATCGGAGCGTGCCCGCGCTGGAGCGGTTGTACGAAAAGGTTGAGCCCGCGTTCAGAGTCGTTTTGGGTGACGGGAAGCGTGAATTCCAACTGGCGGCGGATGCGATCAGCCTTTATCTCGAACAGCAACAGGTCCTGATCTTTACCTACACAGGGAAGACGCCGCTGGTCTTGCGGTCGTCTTATCAAGATATTTTCCTTCGTCAACTGGCCAGCTGTGTGCTTGTGAAGCATCCATTTCTCTCGAAGGAGTCGCTTGACCGCGGAGGCGTGGAGATCAAAGCGTATGCGGAAGACTTTTTACGGTCGCTGCAGCGGATATACGAGACTGATGTCGAAGGGATCTTCAGGAATTATCAAGCTTTGCTGATCGAGATGCACGATGCCCTCTCCCAGCAGCCTATCCGGGTGCCTACCTATGCAGGAGTTCCGCCTCGGCGGATTGCCCGCACCGATGGCGGCGTGGTGTCGGATTTCATCGGTGAGATGCGAGAGATGGCCGACCTCGAAGACGGGCAGCGGGCACAGATCCTGGCCCTCCGCGACGCGGATGGAAGCGCTGAAACCAAGCTGTACCGGCGGCTTGCTACCTCGCCGGACTGGGCCGCTGAACTCGGTTACGTGGTGGCGTTCATGCATCAGTTGAACCAGGACCCGCTTACCAGGTACGAGGTTTTTGAAGCCGGAGCGCAGGGGGAACTTGAGCCGGTCGAGATTGAGGAAGCAAAGAGCGAGCAAGTCATCGATCAGGAAAAGAACGTGGCCCGACTTCGGATGCTGTTGACCGCGTTCGTTAAGGGGAGTCATATGCCCTTCACTCTGCTCGAAGGCGAGGGAGGTGTCGGCAAGACGCTGTCGCTCCAGGCGCTGGTTCGTGAGATTGATGGTTTGAAGCTCGTCCTGATCTCTTCGGACCATCTCGGTCAGATCAGGGAGTATGCACAACGCATGGCAGAGGGACCATGGAGGACCGTGCTCTACATTGACGACATGACCTTTGATCCGCGTCACTATGAGAATTTCAAGATTGGGACGCAAGGCATGAAACGGTTCTATGACAACGTCACGGTTATGGCGTCTGCGAACCCATCGTCGTTGGCACATCTGCCGCCAGAGGTGTTGCGACGATGGCCGATCCGCATTAAGTATGGGCGACCGAATTTAGCCAATGACGCGACTTTGCGCAAGGTGGTCAAGGCAAATTGCGACCGCGTCAGAATGAAGTATGCGCCTAGTCTCGCGACCGCGTTCCGGAAACAACATAGAAGCGCGCTCAAGACTCTGCCGCCGTCCGCGGTCTATGACTTCTTGCGGGAAGTAAAGCTGACACGCGGATTATAGTCATAGTCACAGCAGCCACAAAAATCAGAGCGGGATCGCATCGCAAAAGGCCCTGAGTTCCTGGGTCACGGCGTCATCAATCAGAGGCGCGAGGTTATTTCCGGGCGCTGACGCTTTTTGGGGACCTGTGAATTTTCCTGTGCAAAAGTGGGAAGAAATTAACCTCCCGTTCATTAAACAACAATGATTCAATGGGTTGCGTCTTTGGGGTTTGGCCGATCGCAGGCGGTCAATTGCACCAAAAAGGGGCATTGACAATTTTGCAGCAAGTCTCTAAGGTTGCTCCCGTCGACGGCTGAAAGGGTTGGCTTAAATAAAATTTTGCCAGTCCGAAGTAAGCTGAGTGATCAGCCCAGCGGGGCAACCCGACAGGGCAGCCAGACCTGAAAAAACCGACGGCTCTGCGAGGGGCAGTTGGGGTTTGGGACCGCGAAAGCGGTGATCGCATCAAGGGCTGTGACGGTACGTGCCTCCACGCTGATGGGCTCCCTCGCAGGAGCTGGCGGCTAGAGCACAACCAATGTCACAGCCTTTACCTTTTCCCCCTCCTGGTACACCCAAGCGCTGCTTTACTCCACCACCTTGGGGCCGCCGCACAGTTCTAAGTTTGTAATAGTTCGAACTCGACCTTGCGGACAGGGTTGGCAAGGCTCCACGCATCGGACACAGACCGGGGCTATTTTGACTGTAATCGCGATTTTTCGACAGTTGACCCGGATCTTCCGCACAAACCGTCTTGGACAGGATTGCTCCATGCCAATCCGAAAGACTATTCGATGTGTTTTTGGCGGTCCGGCAACGGGGGGCTAGACATCTCCATACATCTGCGCAATCGTGTGACACAGAGCCATCAGATTGCTACGTGAAGATTCGGTAGCGTGACTGGTCGGGTCACTGGCAAGTTCTGCATGGTACAACCTTAGCAGAAAGGCGCTCTGCTTCCTCAAACGTTCAATCGCTCCCAAATGAGCTTGTTCTTGAAACTGCATACTCTATTGTACGGGTTTTTCGGGAGAATGGTCTCCCGGCTGGGTTGATGAGTGAAATCGCGATGTTACAACAACGATTCCGTTTGTTCAGGAGTAATGATTCTCCTGTCTTCTTCGAAAGCGACTGAGCAAACGGCCTTATCGTTAGCAAGAACCCAATCAACCCAGGACAGATTTCACGGCGGGACGTGATGCTGTGCGACGGGCCTCCTGGTGGAGGGTGTAGCGGGGGAGAAGAAAGTCGTTGTCTTCCAGGGGTATTGGAAGGATAATCGCTCACCATCGGGGCACATCGAAGACTCTGGGAGTTTGACTTCACCCGGAAGCCATATTGAAAGTGGAATGCTAGAAGGGTGGTGAGCTTGCACTTTCCCTTTTTCCTTCAGTTCGGAGAATTCCGACTCCATCCTCATTTTGTATTTGAGTCCCTGGCTTACACCATGGGCTTCCTGCTCTACAGGAGGCTCCGGGCGCGTTACGGAGATGCAATTCCCGCGGGCACCCGGTGGTCTGTGACCGTCGCAGCCATATTTGGAGCTGCCGTGGGAAGCAAACTGCTGTTCCTGCTGGAGCAGCCAGCACTAACTATCGCAAACATTCGCGATGCAGGCTATTTGCTTGGCGGAAAAACCATCGTGGGCGGACTGATCGGAGCTACCCTTTGCGTAGAGCTAGCAAAGTGGGTGGTCGGAGAGCACCGACGAACGGGTGACCTGTTCGCTGTTCCTCTCTGCTTTGGCATCGCGATTGGACGAGTGGGTTGTTTTCTCACGGGTTTGAGCGACCAGACTTGCGGATCCGCCACTACTCTGCCCTGGGGCGTCGACTTTGGCGATGGCGTGACAAGACATCCTACCCAGCTATACGAGCTACTCTTTGTTCTAGTTTTGGGCATTTACCTTTGGTCAGAGATGGGACGGCCTCACGCGGAAGGTTTGTTGTTTCGGCAGTTCATCGTCGGTTATATGGGGTTTCGCCTTCTGGTAGATTTCATAAAACCTGATAGTCGGTACTTTGGTTTGAGCTCAATCCAGTGGGCCTGTGTGGCTGTATTGGTCTGGTACGGATTTCAGTTCCGGCGAACTCCGGGCAAGCGAACTGGCAGCGAAGGCGTTGCTCAGGTGGCACGAACATGAGGGTCTTCGGAATCGTAGTGTTGCAGGTACTAGTCGGGCGGTTGATGCTGGTGTTCCCTGCCTTCTGCTTTGTCGCGGGAGGGTTGGGTTTGTTGGATTACTGATGCTCAGTCACCCATTGCAGAGGCCCAAATGATGAGCCGCGTCAGGCCGTACTTGTTTTACGACATCGCAATTTCGATCTGCTCAACGTGTTTCCGCAAGGTTGAAGCGAAGATTGTGTTCCAGGACGACCAGGTTCTGTTGCTCAAGAGTTGTCCGGAGCACGGTATGGAGCGAGTCCTGATCGCTGATGACGTTGGCTACTATCGGCGCTGTCGCGAGATCTTCATTAAACCTCCAGAAGTGCCCATGCGGTACAACACTCCCGTAAAGTGGGGCTGCCCTTATGATTGCGGGCTCTGCACCGATCATGAGCAACACTCATGTCTTTCGCTGATCGAGATTTGTGACTATTGCAACTTGCGATGTCCGGTCTGTTACGCGCAGAGCGGACCGGAGCGCCAGTCTT
This sequence comes from uncultured Acidobacteriaceae bacterium, assembly GCA_963779995.1. Lineage (GTDB taxonomy): Bacteria > Acidobacteriota > Terriglobia > Terriglobales > Acidobacteriaceae > Acidiflorens. Next base: position 247,312 of record CAVZZY010000019.1, read on the forward strand.
TCCGCCCCTTGCATGAGGTCGAACGCATGCTGGATTGCGTGGTCCGAAATGAAGGCCATCCGGACGTTGTGCAGATATCAGGCGGAGAGCCGACCCTGCACCCGGAGTTCTTCGCCATCCTTGACATGGCGAAAGCACGTCCCATCAGGCACCTTATGCTGAACACAAATGGCGTTCGCATCGCGCAAGACTGGGACTTCGTCGGGCGACTGTCGGGTTACATGCCCGACTTCGAAATCTACCTGCAATTCGACTCATTCGAACGCGATGCCCTGATGAAACTGCGCGGCGCCGACCTGCGGAACATTCGCCAGCAGGCCATCGATCACTTGAATGAGTATGGCATCTCGACAACACTGGTGGTCACCCTAAAGAAGGGTTTGAACGATGGCGAGATCGGCCGAATAATCGAATATGCGTTACGGCAAGAATGTGTTCGCGGAATCACCTTCCAGCCGATCCAGGACGCCGGACGGAACGATGGTTTTGAACCGGCAACGGATCGGCTCACACTGACCGAGGTGCGACGAAAGATTCTGGAGCAAAGTAGCACCTTTCAGCCGGAAGACGTGATTCCGGTGCCCTGCCATCCCGATAGTCTGGCAATGGCTTATGCCTTGAAATTGAATGGGAAGGTCGTTCCGCTGACTGGCATGATCGATCCGAAAACACTGATCGAGGGCGGACGGAACACCATCATTTACGAACAAGACGAGGCTGTGCGGGAGGGAATCTTCCGCCTGTTTGCGACCAATCACTCGCCCGAGAGTGGGGCGCAAAGCCTGCGTGATCTGCTGTGCTGCCTGCCGCGGTTGCAGGCGCCGCCGGCACTCTCGTACAAGAATGTGTTTCGGATTCTCATTATGCAGTTCATCGACGCCCACTCGTTCGATGTGCGGTCGGTCAAGAAAACCTGCGTTCACTTTGCGCATCCCGATGGTAAACGGCTGATACCGTTCGACACATACAATCTTTTTTATCGCGACGACTTGGAGCACACGCGTCTGGCGCCCCTGAGGCAGCGAGCGGCGATGGCCTCATTCACGGCGTTGTCTGTGTAGTTCGGTTCTCGATTTGGTGTTTTGCATGAACAATCTGTTAGATCTAAAATTCGGCGCGCCATCGCAACGCTGGCGCCAGATCCTCGAGACAGTCGTGGCAGTCGGCTCCATATTTGTGCTCGTGTACGTGGGCCCTGGCTGCGGCTTTTCTAGGCCGCCGCGTGCAACGGTGAGGTCAGGATTTGCTCTTGACCGGCCGATTGCAACCCTGCAAGGCCATTCAAAAGCGGTGAGGGCGCTGGCGTTCAGCCCGGATGGCCGAACGCTTGCCTCCGGAAGCGACGACCAGACGATCATTCTGTGGGACCTGTGGGACGTCCGGGGCCATCACCGGTCGGCCACGCTGAGACCGGGTGTGGGAGCAGTCTACGGCGTCGCCTTCAGCCCAAATGGGCTTTGGATGGCAGTTGGGGGTTCCGATAGCAACGTCGAATTGTGGAACGCCTCTGGCAGCGAAGAGATTCGCTCCTTCCGCGGTAATAGCGGTGCGGTTACCACACTGGCTTTCAGTCGCAACAGTCAACTCGTGGCGGCAGGCGGGCAGGACAAGAAAGTGACAATCTGGAAAGTCGAAGAGGCCACCCCCGCCGCGACGCTTATCGGCCACGATGGTTCGATTAACGCGATTTGCTTTTCTCCCGATGGAATTTGGATAGCTTCCGCCAGCCATGACAAGACGGTAAGACTTTGGAACGTCAACACGGGAAAAGGCAATACGTTGACTAAGCACGAGGCGGCAGTACTGACGGTTGCATTCAGCCCCGACGGAAAGCTGGTCGCATCTGCCGCGGTGGATGGCAGCATCCACCTAGTTGAGGCGGAGAACGGGCGCGAGGTGATCCGGATGGAGAGCGTGAACGGTGGCGCTATTTTCGATCTCGTTTTCACTCCCGATGGCAAGCATTTGATCGCTGCCGATCGAGTGGGAGTCATCGAATACTTTGCTGTTGCTAGCGGCAAGAGCGTGCGGAGCCGCTGGGCCCATCGAGGCGAAATGTCTGCGTTTTCGGTTGACCCCGGCGGAGAGCTGATTGCCTCCGGGGGGCTGGAGAAAGACGTCAAAGTCTGGAAATACTAATGCGGGTTCCTGCATTCGGGGCGCGTGGCAGGTTCTAGTCGTCCACCAGCCAGAGTGGGTACCTATACTCGCTGGAAAGACGCCGACCCCGATATCCCCATCCTGAAAGAAGCCAAAGCCGAGTACGCGAAGCTGCAATAAGCAGGAAAAGTCCCGCCTCGACGCTTGCTGTTTTCCGATGGTTTACGAAACCAGATGGGATGAGAAGGCCGGTCTCCGACGGGATGCTGTACGCTCCCAAGTTATCGACGCGCTTTGAAGCGCAAGAGATAAAGGAGACCGGCAATGAAGAAGATTAGCACCGCAGCGGCGAAACAGACGAAGAGTTTTCACGATCACAACCTGACCATCGGTTTGGACCTCGGTGATCGTTCGAGTTGGTATTGCGTGTTGGACGAGACGGGCAGCGTGCTGCTGGAACAACGGCTGAGCACGACTCCGAAAGCCATGCGCGAGGTGTTCGGAGGCATGCCGCGTTGCCGGATTGCGCTGGAAACCGGAATGCATTCGCCGTGGGTGAGCCGACTGCTCGGCGAGTTGGGACACGAAGTGATCGTGGCGCATGCGCGCAACGTGCGTTTGATCGGAGAGAGCCGTAAGAAAGACGACCGCATGGATGCGCGAAGCCTGGCCCGGTTGGCGCGGATCGATCCGCAACTGCTGGCGCCGGTGAAGCATCGCAGCGCCAAAGCGCAAGCGGATCTGACCGTAATCCGGGCACGAGCCGGACTGGTGCGGTCACGAACGGCGCTGATCAACACGGCGCGGGGACTGGTCAAGTCCTACGGGGAGCGGCTGCGCGGCTGTAATCCGCGGAATGTGAACCCCGAGAAAGCGCAAGAGCTGAGTCCGGAACTGCAGGCCGCGTTAGCTCCGCTGCTGGCGGCTGTCGAAGCGCTGAGCGAGCGCATCGGCGAATATAACGAACGAATCGAACAGTTAGCACAGCAGAGTTATCCGCAAGTGGCGCGACTGGAACAGGTCAAGGGAGTGGGCACACTGATCGCGCTGACCTACCTGCTGACCTTGGAGGATCCGCAGCGCTTTCGCAAGAGCCGCGACGTGGGCTGCTATGTGGGATTGCAACCGGGACGGCGCAACTCGGGACAAAGCGAACCGCAGTTGCACATCAGCAAGGAAGGTGATCCGTATCTGCGAACGCTGCTGGTACAGGGAGCGCACCACATTCTGGGACCGTTTGGCGCGGACAGCGATCTGCGACGCTGGGGACTGAAACTCGCCGAGCGTGGAGGAAAGAATGGAAAGAAACGAGCGGTGATTGCGGTAGCGCGAAAGTTGGCAGTGCTGCTGCATCGCCTGTGGGTGAGCGGAGAGGTGTACGAACCGCTGCGCAACAGCAGCCAGATGATGATGCCGGCAGCAGCGTAAGTCAAAAACACGCTTAAGAAAGGAAGAGCAAAAGCCCAAAGGCCGAGTTCCGGTGACTGCGTCTAACGCCTGGCCCGACTTTCCTCGGAAGAGGAAACAGAGGTCGACAATCAGGTGGCAGCACCGGCTGAAACGAGAACACCCGACTTGCACCGAGCGCAAACCGCTCAACAAAGAGTGCGGATGGAAGGGTGGCGACAGTAGTAACTCGGCGGGGAGAAAAAACATTGTCCAACGAAAAAACAAAAGAACCCACTTGACTCCGACCGGCCTTCTCATGGAAGGCGTTAACACTCGTTGAGAATTGGCCGGTCCGGGTTGATGAGTGTAATCAGGATATTTCGCCAACCATCCTTTCGAGACGCTGCCAACTCCACGGCCTTCATTGACTTGCCCGTTTCGCCCACGTAAGATTTGCCCCTAATGATCGACCAGACCATCTCGCACTATCGCATCACCGAAAAGCTCGGCGGCGGCGGTATGGGTGTCGTGTACAAGGCTGAGGATGTGAAGCTCAGTCGCTTCGTCGCCCTGAAGTTCCTGCCCGACGACGTAGCCAAAGACCCGCAGGCACTCAGCCGCTTTCAGCGCGAAGCCAAGGCTGCCTCTGCACTGAACCATCCGAACATCTGCACCATCCATGAAATTGACGACCAGCACGGCGAAGCGTTCATCGCCATGGAGTTTCTGGATGGCGTGACCTTGAAGCACCGCATCGCCGGGCGCCCAATGGAAACCGAGGAGATTCTCTCGTTAGCCATCGAAATTGCCGACGCCCTCGATGCCGCACACACCGAAGGCATCGTACATCGCGATATCAAGCCCGCGAACCTGTTCATCACGAAAAGGGGCCACGCTAAGATTCTTGATTTCGGGCTAGCGAAGGTCGCGCCCGCGGGCGGTTCTTCAAACCAGGTTGCCGCGGGCGATACCATGACGCGCACAATGGAGGAACAGCATCTGACGAGTCCGGGCACGACCGTGGGCACCGTGTCCTACATGTCGCCGGAACAGGTGCGGGCGAAAGAACTGGATGGGCGGTCCGATCTGTTCTCCTTCGGAGCCGTACTCTATGAGATGGCGACGGGCGCGTTGCCGTTCCGCGGGGAAAGTTCGGCGATGATCTGCGAAGCGATCGTGAACCGTGCTCCCGTGCCCGCAGTTCGGCTCAATCCCGACGTGCCACCCAAGCTGGAAGAGATCATCAACAAGGCGCTCGAAAAAGACCGCGACCTGCGCTACCAGAGCGCAGCCGAAATGCGGGCTGACTTAAAGCGCGTCAAACGGGACACCAGTTCGGGGCACGTGCAAATCGACAGCGGATCGGCCTCCAGCGTTTCCGCCGCTGACTCGGGCAGGGTCTCGTCCGCGCAACTGGCGACCGCTCCGGTCCAGGCGCCGCCTGCGAAGAAGGGGCTAGGGAAAATCGCGATTGTGGTGGCGGCGCTGGTCGTGCTGGTGGCTGTTTTCCTTGGCTACAGGATGCTGAATCACCCGCACGGTCTGAATCTGCAGAACATGCAGATCACCAAGCTCACCGACAGCGGGAAGGCTACTTTGACGGCAATTTCGCCAGATGGACGATATGTAGTGTACGTCCTGCGCGATGGCGAGCAGCAGGGTTTGTGGATGCGACATGTCGCGACCAAGAGCGACGTCCAGGTCCTGCCGCCCGATGTCGTGGACTTCAAGGGGGTCGGGTTTTCTCCCGACGGCAACTTTCTTTATTACGTGCGTTCCGACAAGACCACGGAAAACTATAGCTACCTCTACCAGATGCCGGTGCTGGGAGGGAACCCAAGGCAATTGATTCGCGACATTGACGCACCGGTCGGGTTTTCGCCGGATGGAACTCAGATCGTGTTCATGCGGGGTCTGCCGGATACGTTGGCGATAGAACTTCGCATCGCCTCGGCGGATGGCAGCGGCGACCGACTGCTGGCTCGCCTGCCAATCTATCCTATTTACATGTGGGGAGCGAGCTGGTCGCCGGATGGGAAGACGATCGCCCTCTCCGGGCTACAAAACGGGAAAGAATCAAAATGGGTGCTGGATGTCATCAGTGTGGCAGATGCCAGTGTTACCACACTCTACTCCAGCCCGGATTTCTTGGGGCGGCCGGTATGGCTGCCCGATGGCGACTCGTTGCTGGTCCCGATTGGTGTTGCCAAAGAAAATCGGTCTCAGCTTTGGCAGCTTTCCTATCCCAAGGGCGAAGCACGGCGGTTTACCAACGACTTATCCGACTACGGCGCGCATCTCGATCTCACTCGTGATGGGAAGATACTGGCGGCGCTCGATCAAACGCAGATCTCGAATATCTGGATGGCGCCGGGCGGAAAAGCCGCGCTGGCGATACAGATCACTTCCGGGGCGGTGCCGGACGTTGCCGTGTGGCCTGGCCCCGGCGGGAAGCTGCTGGTGCGGAGCCGAGGCAGCGACCTGGATCTTATCACCGCCGACGGCAGCCAGCGAACCATTGTGATGCCGCAGGCGCGCAATTACGGCGCAATGTCGGCCTGCGGCGATCGCTACATCGTCTTCGATTCCTATACCGGCACCAACTCGGAACTTTGGCGGACCGACGCCGACGGATCGAACCCCACCAGGCTCGTCACCGAATACGTCGGGGAGGAAGATTGTTCGCGGGATGGAAAGTGGCTGGTCTACGACACCAACAACGCCGGCGCGGGAACAAAGATTTATCGTTTGCCGGTGGAAGGAGGTACTCCAACGGAAATCGCCAGTGCACCGGGGGGCGGCGGCAATCCACGGATCTCGCCCGATGGCAAATTCATTGCATACAACATCCAGGAAGGCGCCCCCGTGCCCTTGTCGAAGGTCGTCGTCAGTCCCGCGGAGGGAGGCTCCCGGCTGCACGAGTTCCCGTTGCCGAGCGGCGCCGGGCCGCCGCACTGGTCCCCCGACGGGAAGGGATTGCAATACCTGCTGACCCGCAAAGGCGCCACCAATGTGTGGGAACAGCCGCTAACAGGCGGCGGGCCACGTCAGGTTACGGACTTCCCCTCCGGACGCATCTTCGGTTTCTCCTGGTCGCGCGACGGCAAGGAGTTATTCGTTGCCAAAGGCAGTAGGACTAGCGACGTAGTTCTGCTCAGTAACTTCCGATAGACTCAGACCGCTGACTCGCGCTCCAGGATTGGCTGTCCTCCCACATCACCCCTTCGCGATCCCGTTCTCTCAGTGGAGCTTGGTGGGTGTGCCATATCGAGCGGAGTGGAGAAAACAATTTCGTCCACCGAGTGGCCGATGTTGGACCTGCTTTTCGCGACTTGCTATCGAGTCGGCGACTACCCAAGCCGCCTCAATCAAAGCGAGGTTGATCGCGTTGCCACCCCATGCGATAGTTCGTGGGGATCGGTGAAGGGCGTTGGCGCCCACACCAGCGCGCCGAAGTGCTCCTCGGCACTAATAGCGGAACAATCTGACTGGTTCGCGCGTAGAACCAAGTGCAGTGCTGCAGCAAAAATTCCACACGAACGAGAACAGGAACCACTACCTCAAGGTACTTCAGGAGCTGGATCTCGGAGCAGCGCCGCATGTTGAACAGGAGGCTACCTATGCCACACCCCAGGGTTCGTAACCAGCACGCAATGCTGCTGAATCATGCCTGCGCTCGGTGGATGATTTGGATCGTCACGTTCGCTTTCTGCCTACCTTGCAGTGCCTGGGAATCTGAACAAGCTCCCTCCCCAAAGCCAACAACAAAGACAAAAAGATTGACGGCCTTTGTCGGCGCAAAGGTATATCCCTCGCCGTCCGAGCCAGCCATCGACAGCGCGACCGTGCTGGTTAAGGAGGGCCGGATCGTCGGAGTGGCGCCGCAGCGCAAGCTTAGGATTCCCAAAGGGGCGAGCACCGTGCGTTGTGACGGGCTGGTGATCGTCGCGGGCTTGTGGAATAGTCACGTGCACTTGTTCAAGCCGGAGTGGCTAAATGCCGCAACGGCGCCTGCCGATCGCCTTACCACCCAACTGACTTCAACCTTCACCAAGTACGGTTACGTGCATGTCGTCGACCTCGGATCTTTCCTGGGGAACACACTGGCGTTACGGAAGCGGATCGAAGCGGGTGAAGTGACGGGGCCGACCATCCTCACGGCTGGAGAACCACTCTACCCGGCGGGTGGAGTACCAGAGGTCGCACGGCAATTCAATCTCCCGGAAGCGGCAACTGCTGAACAGGCCGCCCAGTGGGCTCGAAAACATCTAGCGGACGGGGCAGACGTTCTCAAGCTCTTCACCGGTGCGGGTTATACGGGTCAGGTCACAATCATGTCTCCAGACCTTGTTAAGGCGGTAGTCGCGGAGGCACACAGTCGCGGCAAGTTCGTCTTTGCCCATCCTCAGACCGTAGCAAGTCGTCAAGCAGCAGTTGACGGCGGGGTAGATGTGTTGGCCCACACCCCCGACCCTTCAGGAGAAGACAACGAAGAAATGCTCGGAGTGCTAAAAGCGAGGGGAACGGTCGTGATTCCCACGCTGAAGTTGTGGGGCATTGATGTAAGTCCAGAGGAGCGCGAGCGGGTCGTCGGTAACGGGGTCAACGAGATTCGGGCTTTCAACACAATAGGCGGCACCATTCTCTTTGGCACTGACGTAGGGTACATGGACGACCCGGATCCGACCGAAGAATACCGCCTCATGGCGCGCGCGGGAATGACTTTTCAGCAAATTCTTGCGTCGCTTACAACCACGCCCGCTCATCTGTTTGGTCTAGCGGATCGGTCGGGACGCATCGCACCCGGATTCGATGCCGACCTCGTCTTCCTGGGCGGCGATCCGTCGGCTGACATGACGGCCCTGAGCAATGTTAGGCGCGTGCTGTTAAAAGGACGTGTGCTCTTTGATCAGACCACCGCTAACAGCCGATCATCGGGGATGCACCCCAAAACTGCATTTGCCATCGTGGACGCGATGCTCTTGGGTGGTCTCCCGAATAAGAGAGAATTGATAGTTGACGAAATCAGCCTTAGCACTCATTGAGAATTGCAGACCCAAGGTGAATGAGTGATAACGAGATTTTACGTCAACTATCAAGCCGGAGAGCGCATCCCCACCCCGGAAGGGCCATGCCGGATCCGTGGGAGACTGGTCGGGGCTAAGCGGCGTTACTGACTTTTCTCTGGCCTTTCGCCTTGACGGCCTGCTGAGCAGCCGCGAATACATCGCGTGCGGACGTCGTACCCGCTACGTGCTCCGTACCCGTGATTCCGAGGTCCATCCATCCCGCGTTCACGGCCTCATACATTTCTTCGGCAGGTCCAGTGTTGCCCTTCGGGACGCCAAACTGCTCGAACGCTTCCGCCCACTCTGCACGCAGCACGGCAAACGCTTTTACATCGCGTTTTAGGACTTGACCCAATTGTTCCGCCACTTCATCCGCGCTAACCATCGAACCGAGCTCGATAACGCGATGCCCTGACCACGCCGGCCCGGTCAGAAGCCTTGCTACCTCTGCGCCGATGTCGTTTGTCGCAACCATTGTTGATTTCCGGTTTGTAGGATTGTAGAAGACCGGTAGTGTTCCGCCTTGGGCGGCCTGTAGGCCGAAAAGAAAGTTTTCGAAAAAGCCGCCTGCGCGCACAAATGCGACCGGAGATGGCAGGCTGCGAAAACCTTGCTCAAAAAGCGATAAGGACGTGATGATCCCCAACCCGCTTGTTCTATTCGCGCCCATCGACGAGAGCGCTACTACCCGCGGCGGCACTACCTCGGTCAGCGCCTCGACATAGTTCGCAATCACGCCCTTTGCTTCTCTGTAATCAGGCGAGGGTGCCCATACAGTCGGCAACATAACAAACGCACCCTCAACACCTTTGAGTGCCGCCGCGATGGTTGTCGCATCGTTCCAGTCTCCATCCACCAACTCCACGCCTTGGTCTGCCCACTCCGTCGCTTTCTCGCCCTTGCGCACAAGTGCTCGCACCTGTTTGCCTTGCTTCAGCAGATGCCGCGCGGTGGCGCCTCCAACGTGTCCGGTAATGCCCATGACTAAATACATGCTCGTTTCTCCTTCTTGTTCTTGCAGATAAGATACCTGTACAAGCGCAGATAATGAATCAGGTATTTCCTGTAAGGAGGCGGACACCATCCTGCCAAATCGGCAATTAGCGAAAGTGTGCGGTTTTGAACAGACAGCGGCAGACGATCCAGCGAAAATCTCAGAAAATCCGATGGATGGATGTAACGCGTTTGCTTCACAAGAATGCATGACGTTTATGAAGCACAAGTGTGCCCCGTTTGTTCGTCCTTTAGGCATTACGCTCAAATGTATGGTCCGCCGCCGGACTGCAAGAGGTTTGAAGTTAGTCGAAGGGACAGTCTGCGTAAATGTATCCGGCCTCTTAGTGGAGAATCGTTCTCCGGGCACTTGATGATGATCCGCACGTGCCGGTCCTTTTAAACCCCTCGGTCACCAGGGACGCGTTTGAGCGTTCAGGTTTTCCGGCACGCCGTTGGACTGTTCTTTCGTCTTCTTCTCTCCTCAGCAGACCTTGGTAGAACTTTCAGCAATCTTCGTCGTCGTGGCGGTGGAAAAGTGGAAAGCGCTTTGTGCTTTCCAAGCGCAGCGTCTTTTGCCATAGCAGCCAGGATGGAAATCCCTCGCTTTCCAAGCGCAGCGTCTTTTCCACGGCCATCAAGCCGCTGCCAGCTGCAACGGCTGATGTCGATAATGCGTTTGCCGCTGGACAACACAGCCCCGGCCATGCTGAGCCATGCTTGTTCGCGTTCGCGACTTCCGATTCACGCGGTTGCGGTTTGGAGTTCACGCCTACGGGTGAGGAACCGCACCAGCCGTTTCAGGTTCTGCACCGTTGCCGCCAGGTAGAATTGCTCACGAACAAAGCGCATCCGGCGCAGCCTCAGCCGGCGTAGACCGATGTAATTCTTCAGTTCTGCGAACAATGCTTCCACCTTCCGCCGAGCTCGTTGCGAGATCGCGAACGCTGGTGTCCGGGCCAGGGCGTGGGCACGCTGCCGCGCTGGCTCACAAGTATGGATGGCAAGGGTCCGATACTTGCCTCGCGTGCAGCGGCTCTTCTGCGAGCACTCGCGACAGCGCTTCACCGTCGAATAATAAAGGTGGGTGCGATTGCGCGCATTGATTCCGACGTACTTCAGGAGTTTGCCTTCCGGGCAGATATAGCCGTTCTCCTCGGGTACGTAGGTGAACTTGTCGATGCCATAGAGGTCACTCGGCCCGTTGGGATTTTCTTTCACTCGAATGTAGGCAGCGATACCACGTTCATCAAGCCATTGCAGTAGTTCGCCGTTGCCGTAGGTGGTGTCCGCCCCCAGAGTTTGTGGCAGATAGCCGTAACGTTCGCGATAGCGTTCGATCATGTCTCGGGCCGCAACGCTCTCCTGACTCAGTCGCGCCGGCGTAGCTTGCACCCCCACGATGACGCAACTGGCGTTATCCACCAGATAGTTGTCGTAATACCCGAGCCGCGCTGGACCGCCTTTGGTCGCGTAGGTCGAATCCGGGTCCGTGGTCGAGACTTTCTCTTGCTGGGGAACGGGAGGTTCGACCGGATTCTCCCGCTCCAGTTCGACTAGATACTCGCGCACCGTGTGGTTCACCTTAGCTATCTCTGGTAGTTGCTCGGGGGATACGCGGCTGTGATGGTCGGCATTGGCCTGGATGAAACTGCCGTCCACCGACATGTGCTCGCCCCTCACCAATCCGGCCTCTACGCAGCGGGCGACGATCTCCTCAAAAATCTCCTGAAACAGATTCGATTCCTGGAATCGTCCATGCCGGTTCTTGGAAAACGTAGAGTGATGCGGAATCTCCTGATCGAACCCCAGTCCCGTGAACCATCGCCACGCCAGATGCATGCGCAGCTCTTCCACTAGTTTCCTTTCGCTCGTGACGCCGTAGAGATAGCCGACCAGCAGCAGGCGCAGCAACAGTTCGGGATCGATGGATGGCCTTCCCGTGTCGCTGTAGGAGTCCTTCAACTTGGCTCGAATAAAGTCGAAGTTGACGTGGCGATCGATCAGGCGCAGCAGATGATTTTCAGGAACTTGATCTTCCAGGCGGAAGTAGTAGAACAGCGACTCCGAGCGGGATTGGTGTCCCATCATGGGCAGCAGGCCTCCAAAGGGAATGGTGAAAAGCGGCATCGAGAACTCTGGCCTGCTTATAACGTGAACGCTGCACCGCCGCAAGCATCAACTGAGGGACTTTTTCAACAGACACAGGCGTTAGTACAAGTGTGCCCAGTTTGTTCGTCATTTAGGCATTACGCTCAAAACCCCTGCTACGGTCTGATGGTACCGACCCCATCCGACAGCGTGGTGTGCAAGGTCAAGTCTTGGCTATCACATCTAAGTAAAGAGCAATCGCCCGCGACGAAATGCCGTGACGGACACACAGAGGAACCACTCTTCCGGCATAATCGTTGTCTGAGCTTTAACACGATAGAAGTGTTTTCCAAGGAGTGTGTGGCCATGGTCTTCCCACCTTGTGGTTCGAAAGATGGATTTCGCATTTCGCTTTTTACTCTTGTTGTGGCGCTTTGCTGGCTGTGGTTTGCGGCGCCGAGCTTCGGTCAGGAAGTGGCGGCGCAAGCCCCGGCCGTCTCCGGCGGTGAGACGGCGAAACCTGATATGGACAGCGCGAAGGCGATCGGAACCCGGCCGGCAGAACCGCCAGCGGTGCTGCAGCAGCTCAATTCCGCGATCGAGCAGCTTACCGCCAGGATTTCTCCGGCGGTGGTTCAAATTGTGGTCACCGGCTATGGGGCTCTGGAAGAAAATAATCGCGGCCAAACGGCGCTCATAACCCGCGAGAAGGCGATTGGCTCCGGAGTGATCGTGGACCCTGACGGCTACATCATGACCAATGCCCACGTGGTCGAGGGGGCGCAGCGCATCCACGTGACTCTGCCCTCGCCTTCGGTGGATTATCCCGACCGGATTTTGCCGGAGGGCAAGCAGCGGATTGTTGAAGCACGGCTCGTCGGCCTCCACCGGGAAACTGATCTTGCGTTGCTAAAGGTCGATCAGACGGGCTTGCCCACACTTTCGCTGGGCAGCCGCAGGCCGGTACACCAAGGGCAATTGGTGTTTGCTATGGGCAGTCCCGAGGGACTGGAGAACTCGGTGACCATGGGCGTCGTGAGTTCGGTTGCGCGGCAGGCAGATCCAAGCCGTCCCATGGTTTACATTCAAACCGATGCTCCCATCAACCCAGGCAATAGCGGCGGCCCGTTAGTGGATACGGAAGGCTATGTGGTGGGGATAAACACTTTCATTTTCTCCGCAGCGGGTGGGAGCGAGGGGCTGGGGTTTGCCATCCCGGCGAGAATCGTGCATTTCGTTTATGAGAGCTTGCGCAAGTATGGTCACGTGCATCGCATCGAGGTCAAGGCGGGTGCTCAGACGATCACTGACAGCCTGGCCAAAGGATTGGGACTGTCGCAAAACTGGGGGGTCGTGATCGACGACGTGACGCCGGGAGGTCCGGCGGAGGCGGGGGGCCTGAAGATCGGCGATATTGTACTACGAGCGGATGGCCGCCTCATCGGTACGTTGCCGGCCTTCACCGGCGCTCTCTATCTTCATCCTTTGGATGAAGTGCTTAAGCTGCAGATTCTCCGCGGGACAGAACGGAAAACACTTTTCATTGCAGCGCTGGAGATGAAGGATCCCATGGACGCTCTGCCTGAACTAGCGAAATCTCGCGAAAACCTGGTTTCGCGGCTGGGGATACTGGCCCTTACCTTGGACGATCAGTTGCGTTCCATGTTGGGCACGCTGAGGATTGCCTCCGGCGTCGTCGTCGTGGCACGAGTCGCGGATTTCATGAGTTCTGCGACCGGCCTGGAAACGGGAGATGTTATCCATAGTGTGAATCAGACATCGATCGACTCGTTGAGCTCTCTGCGTGCGGCTCTGACGAAGATCAAGCCGCACGACCCGGTCGTACTTCAGGTGGAGCGAGGAGGGGGATTGCAGTGGCTGGCGTTTGAAATGGAGTAGGTGGTTACGCAGCGGTTTGAACCGACAAAATCCGACCTGGTCGGGGACGGATTTTTCTGTTGCCGCCTTGCACCTTCGTAACGGCTCTAGTGGAGTCCAGTCTGCTATTGTGAGATTGGAATCGTCGTAATGACTTGTGACGAGTAGTGTTCCTCAGGTCAGTTTCAATTGTGAGGTCAGCGTGATGTCCAAATCGACAAATGGTCGGAACGTTCGCTCGCGCTTAGAAAAGGGAATATTGGAGCTTCAGGGGCTACACAAGTTGTTGCTCTCCAGCGATGTAGATCCTGATGTTCTGACGGACTTCCGGGACGCTTTGAATCGAGTCAGGAATACGGCATGGGCTGCCCAGCAGTATGTCGTTCGGAAAGAGACCGATCAGGACTCAAACAGTGTGCTCTCGTTGTTAGCGGGCGAACGTGTTCGGGCCGCCCACCAGCTTTGCCAAGCTCTCGTCGATGATTTGGGAGGAAGCGACGTCAAATTTCAAAGAGGCAGCCTGGTTCAACTCCACGAGATCGCGGAGACCTTAACGGAGAGACTAGAAGGCGTCATCAACAGACTGTGATGATGCTTTACCCACGCTTCGAAGAGACTGCCCCCATCCGAAGTACACCCTCAGAGACCGCCTCGCCCGTTGCCGAAAACTGACCTTGAAAGTGTTGCAGCTTGAAAGTGTTGCAGGAATAGGGGGTAGTGGGCTAACTTTTGTACCACTACCGAATAGGGGGACCGATCGCTTGAGGTACACCACAGGGAATTCCGCCTCCATTCGGGGGAAAACTTCGAGGAGAACTTGATTACACGGTGCGCGGCATGCCACGCTAGAGTGCATCATCGCTGGGAATACGAACGCGGAGTGCCCGACCCGGCGCCGCGAAAGGGGCGGAACAACCGCAGCCATGCGTATCGAGGCAGCAGCATCGCTCATGTTTCTTTTGGTCGGCTTGGCTGCGCCGCCCGCCATTGCCCAAGATACCGCTGGTCCCGGATCGCGGAGTTCCCCTTGCATAATTAGTGCGATATCGGTTGCTGAACACGCTGACAGTGTTGATGTGGAAGTCGCCTTCAATGAGTTGGTGCAACCTGAGGTGAGCCGGCTCGAACATCCGGACCGGCTGGTATTCGATTTTCCCGGATGTGAGCTGGCGGGCCCGGGTCAGCGCTTTGTTGTAAACCGCGGGCCAGTGCTTGCTGTGAGCAGTGCCGCACTCGAGGTTGCGTCGCCGATCGCACGAGTGGTCGTTGAGCTCAGGTCGGCGCAGAGCCGCGAACGCGCGATTGCCGGACACAAGCTGGTCGTCAGTCTCAGCTCCAGCGGAAACAACCTTGTCATCGAGCTCGACGCAAACGGAGGATCCCGGCGTCCTGCCCTGGCGGGCGGTGGAAACGAACCTGCGGCGAACAGCCTGCCACTTCCGCCAAAATCCGCGGCGGTCGTGGAGCCAGTGCCAAGCGCGGCGCCAGTTGTGCCGGGAGACGATCGAGCGGCGCCCAGGACTGCGGAGGCGGTGGCGCCGACGCCAAACTTGCCGCCGCTCGGAGCGGATCGAACGGCACCCAGGTCGGGGGAAGTGGTGCCGACGATGTCGAGCGCACCGGCAGTAGTTCCCGGGACAGCGCGAGCGGCGCCCAAGTTTGCGGAGGTGGCCGCCGGGCCGCTAATACCAAACCTGTCGCTGCCTCCGCTGTTTCCGCGCACGGCAACGCTTCAGTTCCACGCTTATGCGCTTCTCGACAAAGCTCGAACTCTAACCATCTTCGATCTGGAGCCGTTGGAAGCCAAGGCGGAAGCGGGCGATCCCGAGGCTGAGACCACACTGGCGCTCGCCTACCATGCTGGCACATTGCTCAAGCAGGATGATACGGAAGCGCTGCGACTGCTGCGGCGAGCCGCGAACCGGGGCTTTGTTGCGGCGGAAGAAGCCATGGGAATCTTCTGTCAGGCGGGCTTCGGAATACCGCCGGATAAAGAGCAGGCCGTTTCGTGGTACACCAAAGCGGCGCAACACGGATCGAAGGACGCGGCCACCAACCTTGCGCTGATGTACACGACGGGCGATGGCATCCCAAGAAACGCAGCGGCGGCGGAGACCTGGTTCCGCATCGCCGCCGAGGCGGGCGACGCAACTGCCCAGCTGAATCTCGCGGCTTTTTACCACCGCGGTGAAGTCGTGCCGCAAGATGACGCCCAAGCCACCCTGTGGCTGACTAAAGCCGCGGAGCAGGGCTTACTTCCGGCGATGCTCGAACTGGGAAAGTGGGACCTACGCCGGGAGCATGGCGGCAATGTCGATGAGGCCATCGGCTGGTTAAAAAAAGCCGCCGATTTGGGCGATGGCACCGCGGAGGTGGAATTAGGCGACATCTTCGTAGATAAAAAACTCGGGCGGCTGGACTATTCGCAAGCCGTCGACTGGTACAGAAAGGCGGCCGACCAAGGGCAGCGCGAGGGTCAATTTGGATTGGGAGCGCGATATCTGCTGGGGCAGGGGGTTCCGCAGGATTTCGAAGAGGCGCGGCGTTGGCTGACGCCGGCGGCAACCCGGGGCCACCCTTATGCCCAATTCCTTTTGGGGAAGATGTTCGAGACGGGAGAAGGCGGGCCAGTCGATACCACTTCCGCCGCTAAATATTATGAAGGCGCCGCGAATTATGGAATCGGCGAGGCGCAATACCGCCTGGGACGCTTGCTTGCCTCCGACCGCAGCAATGGAACGAGTCTGGTATCCGGCTACAAGTGGTTAGTTCTGGCAGCGGACGCGGTGAAGGAAAGCGCCACAACCGCGCAAGAAGTTCGAAAATTGCTCACCCCGGCGCAACTTGCCCACGCCGAACATGAGATTGACGAATGGCGCGCTGCTCACTCTCCGCATCATTCAGGTAGCTAGCCTGCAAGGTTGAGCCGACCGCAGCAAGCTCGTTCGTCCAGTTCGCAGGGACGGTTCGAGCGCTGCCGCGCAGAAATAATTCCACGCGCTTTACGGGCTCTCGCTGAGCGAAAATAGAAACACACAGCTATGCTCAGGCTCCATCGGTTGCGCACGTCGGCGATTTGTTTGGCGGGCTGTATTTTTCTTATCCATCTTGCGCTCGCCCAGACGGCCACAAAACCACCGGGGCCAAAGCCATCACAGAGCATCGTGGTCACGGTCGTCGATGAGAACAATGTTGCCGTACCGTCCGCGTTCGTATATTTACAAGCATCTCCCCAGGCGGTTGCGCTGCGCTGCGTCACCGATTTTGCCGGCCACTGCGAGTTCTCCAACCTCTCCGCCGCTGCTTACCAGCTGCGCGTCGAGAAGCAAGGTTTCTACTCAGCGATGTTGCCTACGATCGAGACAGGCATTGCGGCGAACGTTGCAGTGAACGTCCCAGTGAACATCCTAGTGAACATCGACGTCACTCTCTCCCACCAGCAAGAGTTGCGCGAGGAAGTCGATGTGGTCGAGTCTCCGGCGGCGATCGATCCCGCCCAGATCGCCGCGCAACAAACCCTCAGCGGACTCGATGTTCTCAACATCCCTTATGCCGCCACGCACGACTATCGCAACGTGCTCAACTTCATTCCCGGAGTCGTGCAGGATGTGCACGGACAACCTCACGTCGCCGGCGCAGAAACCTATCAGACAGTGACTCTGCTCGATGGCTTCAATATCACGCAGCCCGCCACCGGCCAGTTGCTGGCCCGTATCAGCACCGATGCTTTTCGCTCGATCCAAGTCGAACCGGCGCGCGAGCCGGCTGAATTCGGCAAAGGTTCGGGCGGTTTGCTGATGCTGAATACCGGAATTGGCAATGATCACTTCCGCTTCTATGCCACGGATTTCGTGCCGTCTTTTCAAGACAAAGGAGGATGGAAGTTCGACCAGATCGTGCCACGCCTGACTTTTTCCGGCCCGCTGCGGAAAGGAAAGGTGTGGTTCTACAATGCGCTCGACGGGGAATTTGACAATGTTGTCTATACCGAATTGCCTGCCGATGCCGACTACGATCACATCTTACGCATTGGCAACCTGGCCAAACTCCAGGCCAATGTCACCAGCCGTCACATCGTCACCGCCAGTTTCCTGGTGAACCACCTTGACGATAAATATTCTGGTCTCTCGCCGCAAAACCCGCAGTTGTCTTCTCCCCAGGACGTCGAGTCGGCCTACCTGGCCAGCGTGAAAGATCAGTACTATTTCAAGGGTGGCGAGTTGCTCGAAACCGGATTGGCATTCGATCAGTACAAGCTGAAGTGGACGCCCTACGGAACGTCGCCCTATTTCATCACCCCTGAGACGTACGGCGATACGGCCAGCGGAAGTTACTATCTTTCCGCCACAACGCTTGCCCGTCGCTGGCAGGCTCTTTCGAATTTGTTTCTCGCTCCGCGTCACTGGCATGGCCGTCACGATCTGAAATTCGGCGTGGACTTCGACCGTCTTATCTACGACGCCCAGTTCGCGCGGCAGCCCATATCTTTTCTGCGCCAGGGTCAAAGTCCGCTCATGGCTCCGAATACCTGCCTCACGATCGCGCCTCCCATGAACCCCTGTTCGCTCTATTCCACTTTTTCCGGGGGTTTGCCTTCCTCCACTTACAA
Source organism: uncultured Acidobacteriaceae bacterium (assembly GCA_963779995.1). Lineage (GTDB taxonomy): Bacteria > Acidobacteriota > Terriglobia > Terriglobales > Acidobacteriaceae > Acidiflorens. The sequence goes on from CAVZZY010000019.1 coordinate 265,441, forward strand.
CTTCGAGTCCAGCGCCTACGCCCAAGACCGCTGGTTGATCAACAATCGTCTGCTCGTCGAATCTGGCCTCCGCCTCGATTGGGATGAAGTCATCCGCACTCCGCTCCTGTCCCCACGCCTTGCTGGAACCTACGTCCTCGATAACTCGGGCAATACCAAGCTTTCCGCAGGAATCGGTTTGGTCTACGATCCCACGTTCCTGTTCCTCATCGCCGGTCCTTTCGAAGGTCAACGCACGGACTATTTCTTCGACACGTCCGGCGCCGCGACCGGGACCGTGCTGACTACATTTTCCGTCGACCGAAACGCTCTAAAAGCGCCCCGGTTCATCAATTGGAGCCTTGGACTGGAGCGCAAACTCCCCGCGGCCATCTATCTGAAAGCGGAATTCCTGGAAAAACGCGGATCTCGCGGCTTCGCCTACAACACGCCGAGCGGCTCCAGCGGCAACTTCGTTCTCGAAAACACGCGCGACGACCGCTACGACGCGTTTGAAGTGAGCCTCCGCCACAACTTCCGGGAAAGCTACATGTTGATGGGTTCCTACACCCGGTCCCGCCTGCACTCGAATCAGGTTCTTGACTTCAGCGTCGACAACTCTCTACTCGGTCCTCAAGAGCCGGGCCCTTACACCTGGGATACCCCCAATCGCTTCCTCTCATGGGGATACGTGCCGCTCTTTAAGCTGCCCATCATTCACCAGATGGAGCTCGCCTATTCGATGGAGACGCGCACTGGCTTCCCTTTCAACGTAACCAACGATCAGCAGCAACTGGTTGGGCCGCCCGGATCGCGTCGCTTCCCCGATTATTTTTCACTGAACCTTTACCTTGAGAAGCGCTTCCATCTCTTCGGATATTTCTGGGAACTGCGCGGTGGCCTCGATAACATCAGCGGCCACAGCAACCCCATTGTCGTCAACAGCGACATCGACTCGCCGCAGTTCCTCACCTTCAGCGCTTTTGAGGGCCGCGCCTTCACTTCACGCATTCGCCTGCTGGGTAAGAAGTGATTCTGGCATAGGAGGCTGCGCTTTAACGCGCGAAATTTACGACGCGCCCTTGATTTCGACACGAACTGCGCAGTGCGCTGCGGAAGAGGTGGTTGCCCCGAAAGAGAACTTTTTGTGTCCGAGGAAGCTCACAACGGCATTTACACCCATTAGCAGCGCGCCCGCGATGTAGGGAGCAGACGCATTGGCAGGTGTGAGATACCGGATGGCAAAGACCGTCGCTGGCAGCAGGACTGTTCCCAGGGCGATGCCGCCGCTATAGACCAGCAAACAACGCAACCATTCTCGCAGGTAGTTGCCCGTTGTCTTGAAGATGAACCACTTGTAGTTCAGGAATGCACACGTGATACTCAGTACATTCGAGAGCACACCGGCTAAGATGTAGGCGTAGGGAACGCGGGGCGTGAGCGCGGCGGTCAGGAAAGCGTAGCTCGAATAGCCAAAGATCGTATTCCACAGACCGACTACCAGGTAGCGGCCAAACTGCGCCGGGGGAATGTGGCTGGTGAGTCTGGCCACTATCGGAATCTTCTGCAGGCTCTGGAACATAATGAATCGCCGGTAACCGAGCATGCTCCGCTAGGGTGTGGTTACCGGAACCATGCCGAGTTTCAATCCCATTCTTTTCTTGGCCCAGTGGAGCCGCTTCACCGCTCTGCGGTAGAACACGCCGACATCGCCGAGAGCATATCGCGAAGCATCGCTACCGTTGATCACCACGATTTTTCGTTTTGGATAGGTCGCCGCGATATCGAAGATATCGCCGCCATTGGCCAACGATGAAGCGCGCACATTAAAGAACCGGAACGCGGGACCACGGTTTCCGCGACGGTCCGAATAGACGCAACCGGGATTGAATACGCAGCTTCGGAACAATTCGAGTTGCGAGGTGGCGGGTGCACGGTCGCGCATGAGCAGGAACCAGTCACGCACTTTGCCCTGCTGCCGAATCTCATTGAATAATTCTGTACCCGTGCGTCCGGCAGCATCGATGAAGGGGACCCCTGCGGCTTCCGCGACCGGGCGATGCGTGGGGTTCGCCGAGAGCACGAAATCGAGCCGGCCTGCGGCCTTCAAAGTCTCGACCGTGCGGCGCGTGTTTTCGTCGGAAGACTTGTCCGTGAACCATGCTACCGAACAGATCCGGTGCGGGAGAAGGAGTTCGCGGGCTTTTCCGATGCGTTGCTCCTGGTCCTCCATGTAGGGAGTCACCTCTTGAATGACCTGGTGTTCTTCCGGCTTATAGGATTTTGGGTCAAACTGTTCGACCAAGCCTTTGTTGAATTTCGGGCTTTCGATCTGCACCAGCTTCTCGTGCCAGACGGGCGATACGTCGTCGATTTCTTCGTTGGCATCGCGCTTGGGCATGGGGAGAGCGGCGCTGCACATCTCGCACCAGTGCAGTTGATCGGCGAAGTCCGCCGGCTTGCGGTTCCACCAGCCGGGTTCGACCTTCCAGCCGCCCGGCCCGTCGAATAACGTGTCGAGGGCGGCGGCGACTTCGCAGAAGAAAGCCCCCTTGGGAGTGATGGAAGCGCTCCATAAATTCTGTATCCAGCAGTTGTCCCGCAGCTTGACCCACTCGTCGTCCGGGATGCCGAGTTCCTTGCGGGTCACCATAAGCGTCTCATGCATGCTCGGGTTGCTGTGATCGTTGACGAGTTGGTAGCCGAATGTGTCCTGGATCAGTTCGAAGTTTTCGTAGTACTTGTTGTTGACGGAAGTCCAAAGACCGCGCTGATTGCTGTAATCGACGTGATAGCTATTAGCCAGGATGTGGTTGACGAAATTGGAGGTCGGCTCATAGCAAGCGGTGGAGAAATCGTCATAGCCGAAGTTGTCGCGGAAGTAGCGGACGAACTTCTCGAACTCGGGATGAATGGTAGGCTCTCCGCCCATGATGCCAACGATGCCCTTGAAGCCCTTCATGGAGTCAACGGCCTGCTTGAAGGTCTCGAAGTCCATATAGAACGGCTCCACATGGTGGCCGCAAAAGCGCGTGCAATTGGAGCAGCGTTTCGGGCACGCGTTGGTGATGTCGATCTGGATGATCTTCATGTCGGCTGGAGATTTCATCGTTGTTTCCCCGCTGTTGCGGCCATGGCCGCTGGCTGTTGTGACAGGCTGGTGGCCTGATCAGGTGTACGGTCCGGAAGAGCTTGAGCTGAGTGACTTCCAGTCCGCGAATACGCCGGTCTTCGAAATAACTTGTGTCCATCGACCAGCAGACGCCTAACCAGCATCGGAGTGAGGAAGTAATGAGGCACCCTCACCAGTTCGCTGGCGGCAAGTTTTACCCACCCCAAGCTGCCCTTGGATTGCATGATCACAGTGATCAGCAGTCCACACACGAAATTGCGACGCTTGGCCCTAAGCCTGCGCAGTCGCGTTATGTCGCCGTTCTTTTCGTAGTACCGGGCGAGATCCTCAAAGATCGCTTCGCCGGCCTCCTGCCACGCTTTGGCTTTCGAAGTCCCAGTGCAACTGGCGTTATGCGATGTGTAACGTGCCAGTGCATCCGGGATGCAGACGACATAGTCGCGTCGGATGGCCACCTGTGTCCAGTTACCAACGTCAGGGATGGGGCCGTGACGGACCATGTACCCCCCGACCAGGCGGGCGTCGGCGGTGCGCACCATGATTCCGCAGAAACGTGGACCGCGCGTTCCATCGAACAAGCCGGCCACAAGATCGAGGCTTTCCTCGACGGCGGGTCCGGCATCGGTGACCCATTTGACCTGCCTGTCCGCCGCCTGAACCGAGCAGGGACACCAGGTGAGCGCCATCTTCTCCGGAGCAATTCCGTTGGTTGGCTGGCGAAATGGCTGGCTGAGCTTTTCAATTGCGGACGGCTCAAGTTCGTCGTCATCGTTCAGCATGAGGAGCAGTTCACCGGTTGCGTGCTCCAGGCATTTGTTGGTGTTCGGTGCGATCCCGGCGTTTTTCTCGGAGCGCAAGTAGACGATACGCGGGTCGGTGAACTGGCTCATTCGGCGGGGAGTATCGTCACTGGAAGCGTCGTCGGAAACGATGATCTCAAGGTTCTCATAGGTCTGCGCCAGCACACTTCGGAGGGCACGTTCAAGGAGATCGCTGCGGTTATGCGTCGGTATTCCGACGGTGACGACGCCCATGCGAGAATGTTGCTGTGACATAGTTCCCCATCTCATGGAATGCGAAGGAGTCCGACCGACCGCTTCCCAAGCGTTGGCTATGGACAGACAATCATTACGCAGAATGCAGCGAAGACGGGCCCATTCTCCCTTCAGGTGGTTACGAAAGTTACAGGAGGAGATGTCTTTTGGGCGCCCTAGAACTGGACATTGCGAGATTCGATTGACTAAGTCGGTAAATTTGTCAACTGCAGCGCAGGGTCGGTCTGCTGTGCCTGCAATGAAGAGAAACGGGCTAGCGGATCAAAGGGCGATCTCGTCCTGGCGGCTGAGGGCGGGTAGTTCTTCTCGAAGTTGGCAGCCGCTGGTGTGAGTTTTCATCATCGCGGCTGCCAGATTTAGAATCCGCTCGGCGGCTTGCTCTGTGCTGACACCGCGAGCGTGAATGTTCGAGATGAGGTTCCGATGGGCGTCGGTGTGCGGCGCTTTCGGCCGGTACGCCATGTAAGCTGACAGGCTTTCGGCCGTCGCCAACCCCGGCCGTTCGCCGATCAGGAGGACGGCAACTTTGGGACCCAGCAACTCGCCAATCTCGTTCAGAATGCCTACCCGGCAGTAACGCACCACGAATGTCTGGCCAACACTCCAGCCTCGAGTCTTTGCTCCTTCCGACAGAAGCGGCAATAGTCGAGGGGCTTGCAGGGTGACGGCGGTGACCGAGAGGCCGTCGCCGATCACGATTTGCAAATCGTGTCCCGTGGGGCAACGCCGGTTCACCTCCGCGCGGGACGCGTCATCCAGGTGACGGCCCAGGTCAGGGCGCAAAAGATACTCATCTTTGCTCGCCGCGCGGGAGCAGACTTCAAACAGATTCCATTTGCGCGCGAAGTTGTCGCCGGGATCGTTCTCAGGACCTTTCTCAGAATCGTTCCTAGGACCTAGGAAGAGATTCAACTCTGCGCGCACGGCATCGCGGGCGGCGGCGTGCGCATCGCGCAATTCAAGTTGAGTATTGGTTCGATACCCGGCCCCGCTGCGGCCTGCGAGCAGGCGCGCCGGAGTTTGCGCGCGTACCTTCTTCAGCATCTCGGGCAAGTCGTACTCGGGTAAGTCGTACTCGGGGAGATCGTGGGGCTGGGCGAGTTTGTCTTCTCGGTTGTCGTCTCGTTTATCTTTTCGTTGGTCCTCGCTGGGTGCCATTCAGACCGTCCTCTCCAGCGACCATTCCAAACCCTGCATCAGTTGCCGCCTTGCGGACGCGTCGAGGGACGCCGGTTCCGTACCACGATAGATCCCCATACTCTGCAGCCATGCGAGGAACTCCGGTGCCGGACGCAACTGGAAGAGGCGGCGCGCGGCTAACGCGTCGTGATAACTGGTGGATTGGTAATTCAGCATCACGTCGTCAGAACAGGGAACGCCCATGAAGTAGTTGCAACCCGCAGCCGTTAGAAGTAATAGCAGGTTGTCGGCCGAGTTTTGGTCGGCGGCAGCGTGATTGGTGTAGCAGACGTCGCAACCCATCGGCAGGCCGAGCAACTTACCCATGAAATGGTCTTCGAGTCCGGCACGGATGATCTGCCTCTCGTCGTACAAATACTCAGGGCCGATGAAGCCGACGACACTGTTGACCAGAAAAGGCTGGAAAGTCCGTGCGATTCCGTACGCTCGCGCTTCGAGCGTCAGTTGATCGACTCCGTGATGCGCCTCGGCGGACAGCGCGCTGCCCTGACCAGTTTCGAAGTACATCACGTTGTCGCCTACCCAGCGGACTTTGTGGTCCCGTTGGCGATGATGCTCGAGAACCTGTTCGCGGCCTTCGCGCAGCATGTTCAGTGTAATTCCGAAGCTGCGGTTGGCCGCTTCCGTGCCCGCGACCGACTGGAAAAGAAGATCTACCGGTGCCCCGCGACTTAACGCGGCCAGTTGAGTGGTGATATGCGCCAGGCAACAGATTTGCGTTGGGATTTCGTACGCTTCAACCAGGCGATTCAGCGCCACAAGAATCGAACGGACTGTCTCCACCGAGTCGGTGGCCGGATTCACGCCAATGACTGCGTCTCCGCAACCGTAGAGAAGTCCTTCAAATGCAGCCAGAAGGATTCCGCCGATGTCGTCAGCCGGGTGATTGGGCTGCACGCGGATTCCCAGCACGCCACGCTCTCCCATCGTATTGCGGCAGCGTGTGACGTTGCGGATCTTGGCGGCAGCGAGCACCAGATCCTTGTTGCTCATCAGCTTGGTGACCGCGGCGGCGACTTCAGGAATGATGGCCTTCTGCAGCGGCTGCAGCTCGGCGCCGGTAGTTCCGTCGTCCAGGATAAACTCGCGAAACTGCCCGACGGTCATGCTTCGGATGGAGCGGAAGGATTCCTGGTCGAATGTGTCCAGAATGAGGCGGGTGACATCGTCCTCGGAAGGGTCAATCAGCGGGCGACGGACAATTTCCCCGAGCGTCAAGTCTGCAAGTTTGCGTTTCGCCGCAACGCGCTCTCGTTCCGATCGTGCGGCGATGCCGGCCAACTGGTCGCCAGACTTTTCCTCGTTAGCCTTGGCAAAAAGGTCGCGGAGATCGGAAAAGTCGAAGCGCTCGATCATGGCGTGGTGTCCGTTCGGAGACACCATGTTACCGAAAAAGTCGTGCGCAACGGGCTACAGTTTGCCGGGCAATTTGGTCCCCGCGCTCGAACTAACAGATTCGGGATGCGGAATTGGCGTTTAACACGTCAGATCCATCCAGCTACTTCCGCTGAATGGACTCTAAATACCTGGTTATATTTTCGAGCCGCACATTGCCCAAGTCCCGGTCAAACTCGATCTCGTGGAAAATCGGCCCCCAAATCGGCATTTCCCTCGAGCCATGTGCGGACAGGAGATCGTCTGCGCCAAACATGATGGCGGATCGCACATGAATGGCAGGAAATGCATCGCCATTGCGCTCGGAAAGTTTCGTCAGGTCGGGAACCCCCCGTTTTAGCACCTTGGACACCGGGCCATTACCTCGCCCATCGAGTCCGTGGCAAGCGGCGCAGTTACTTCGAAAGATGCTGACCCCATCCACCGGACGGATCGGTGCTTCTTGGTCCCCCGTTTTGGCGGACGTGGAGACTACCACGGCAACGAGTAATGCCAGCACCAGCATGAGTACTCGCTGTACTGCGGCGCCCGGCGAAGAGGTGGTTGGACAGAATCGCTGAATAGTTTTCCCCCTGTTTCTGAGCGGACCGAGAACTACACTTCGCGTGGTTTTCGGGGAATGTCGAAAGAGCGTGCCCGGACCGCAGTCGATGGGCCCCACCCTCACATTCACCGCCGCTGTGTCATCATGCGCAACTTTTACCGTCACGCTCTCCCGGGTCCCGCAAAACCACCCACCGCGGCACCCCGCCTACGATGGCGCCGATTAGCAACGCGCCAAGAAACGTGTATCCGCCCTCAATCCAGAGTAACTCGGGCGCCACCCACGACCGAGTGGCCGCCATCAGTGCTGCGCCGATCGCCAACCAAAGCGCAGCTGCCACCTCGATGCCGTGGGTCAAGGTACGCGAACCCAGCCAGCGCAGCAGTCCCGCAACGCCGTACGCGAACAGGATGCATGCACCCACGCTCAGCAGATGCGGCGCCAACATCCGTGCCAACGCTCGCGTCTGGGGATCGCTCAATCCGAGAGCGATCATCCATCGTGGCCGGAACAAGTATTCGGAATGCCAAGCCATGCCCAGCACCCACGCCGCGGCGCCGGCCAGCAGCACGGGCAAATGCACGACCCTTCTGGTTCGCCACGGAACGTGGTCCATGAAAGACGCGGGCTTGGCCAACACCGCATCCGGAATGCACTCCTGCCCGCAATCGGCGCGCTCCGGCCAACGCGTGCAATCGGTCAGTCGGAGTTTCTGGGGGCCGGACATGCCGCTCCAGGCTGCGCGCAAGGCGTTGAACCGCACCGAGACCGGCGCATGCGTCTCCGGACAGTTCACCGTCCGCCCTTCGCGATACGTGTGGTAAATCTGTTCCGCCCAAAGGGCCGGTAGCAGCAGGAGCAGGCAAGTCCCAACCAGGAAGAGTAACAACAGGAACAGCAGCATGACGTGCCTCCTTTCCTTGAACGAAGAATTCGTGCCGGGCGGAAGGTCCTACCTATGAGCGTAGCGATCTCAAAGCAAGCGTATTCGCTGCGCGACCGGCGCGCAGTGAGCATCATCACCGTAGCTCGTGACGCGCACACAGAACAGGAAGCCGGCCGCCCTCAAATGATTTCGTATTCTTTGTGATCCTGTCGAGCTATTGGGGTGCCATGCGCATGAGTCTGCGGGGAATTACCCCACCGCGCTGCAAGAGAGTACGACCCGAACGGCCCTACCTTTGGACGGTGGAGCGACTGGCGCAGATGGTGGCCGCAAGACGGCGTACGCTGTGCAGGAGCAAGCCCAGCGTTTCCGAGGCTGGGGCGGAAAGAGCGGACGGTTTCGTTTGCGGAGCATCGCTGTAGCCCGCCTGCTCCATCAGTTTTGCGAAATCAGCGAAGCGCTTCGCACTTTTGCTTTCTATGGCGAGGAAGCGGAAGGCTTGGGCGAGCGGGACACCATCGGCGCCGGTCTGAAGAAACTCGATACGGGCGCTGACCTCGCCGAAGACGGTATCCATACCGATTTCACCCAGGGTTCCTTGGGGAACCGGGCCTTTCGAGAGGACGGCGGAACCTCCGGTGAGCGATAGACGCTGCAGCACGCCTACGAAGCGGGTGTCGTTAATAGCAAATAGAGCGCGTTCATTATTGGGAACACGGATGCGCGGGGCGCGAGCAGCTTTGCGGGACTTCTGACGCTTCTTCACAACAATGAGCATCGCAAGCGGGCAGCGCGCAGTCAAGGTTACGATAGCTTGGGTTACGAGACCGATTCTGAGTGTCGTCAGCGGGCTTCCTGCGGTGAATTCCGGGCAGCCACGCTACGAGCTCTCTCCTCACCCTCCTGGATAAACACGATCTCGTTGCCCGATTGCGTGTGCTTGCCGCTCTCCGCGGCCGGTGGCAGGATACGTTGCACCAGGATCGCCTCCCATCCCGGCGCAGCCTTCAGTTCCGTTCGCTGTATAACCGTGCCGCAAGTACATACTCTTGGACGAAGCCAAACCGCTGCTCGGATCGCCAGGGAAGCAACAGAAGACAAGTAGGGCCTCACCAGCCGCTGTGATCTCCGCCACAGACAAGCGTGTGGTGTGCGGCTAGTCTGCTTAGTGGACCCCGTGCCGCGTTAGTGATCCTCTTGGAAGTGGCAGAATGCCGATCAAGGGTGGCTGCTCGCTTGCAAATCTGACAGGTGTTGTCAATCGAGGCTGTAGCGGACACCAAATTACCCCACCTGGCGAAGGGCGTCGTGGCAGCGTCGGACCCCGGAATGAGGGAGGGTCCAAACAAATGCAGAGACAAAAAGGCTTTTCGCTGATCGAGTTGCTGATTGTGGTGGCGATCATTCTGATTATTGCGGCGATGGCAATCCCGAACCTGCTACGGGCGCGTATTGCGGCGAACGAGGCGTCCGCAGTGGGGTCGATTCGCACCATCAACACGGCCATGATTTCTTACAACTCCAGCTACCCGACGGTGGGCTTTGCCGCCAACCTGACGGATCTGACGGGTACCTGCACCGGCTCCGTCGTTCCCACCTCGACTAGCGCCTGCTTGATCGACTCGACGCTGGCGGCGGGCACCAAGAGTGGCTATACCTTCTCAGCGGCGGGCACGTCCGGCGGTTATGCTGTATGGGCAACCCCGGTGACGGTGAACACCACGGGCGTGCGCGCGTTCTGTTCGGTCGCGGATGCTGTGGTGCGCACCAATACCGCTCCGATCAGCACCTGCGCTGGAACCGAGACCCCGCTGCAGTAGGTTTCGATTTGGGAAAGCACCCGGCGAGCAGAAGTGGCGCGTCAAAAGTGGAAAATCGTTAAAACGTCTTACAATCCTGTCATGGCTGCTGGCTTGGCGTGAGCGGCTTCCCCTCAGCCGACGATCTCCAGGCGGGTCTGAGACCATCTCTTACCGAGGATCTTTATGCGCAAATCGGTTTTACTACTCACTCTTGTTGTCAGCATCGCCAGCCAAGCTCAGGATCTGAAACCGATCCAACTGCCAACGGCACAGACCGAGGGTGGGCGTCCGCTCATGCAGGTGCTTAAGGAACGAAAGACTCGACGGGAGTTTAGCCCCGAGAAGCTGCCCATGCAGGTGTTAGCCAACCTCCTTTGGGCTGCGTTCGGCATTAACCGTCCGGATGGCGGACGTACCGCGCCTTCAGCGATGAACTGGCAAGAAATTGAGATCTACGTCGCTATGGGCGATGGCTTGTTTCTGTACAACGCCAAAGCCAACCGGCTTGACCCGATCCTGGCGCAAGATGTGCGCGCCGCCACTGGATTGCAATCCTTTGTCGCCGCTGCCCCTGTGAACCTCGTCTATGTTGCCGACCTCAGCAAGACGGGACAAGCGGAGAGTGAAGCAGAACTCTTCACTGCCGCCGATGCAGGTTTCATCGGCGAGAATGTCTATCTGTTTTGCACCTCGGAGGGATTGGCAACGGTCGTCCGGGGCTCAGTGGATCGCGCCGCGCTAGCCAAGATCATGAAGTTGGGGCCAAATCAGAAGATTCTCCTGGCGCAGTCTGTTGGCTATCCGAAGAAGTAAAGGACTGGGAGCTTTCAAGACAACTTTGCATCCTCGAAGGGGTTTAGCATTTGGCGCAAGCGGGCAACTTCGCTCCGCTCTTGCTTGCCCTCGGAAATAAACTCGACTCCGTAGCGGTATCCCTCGCGATTACGCACTTCGCTCCGCACGCGAATGGGTTTGCCTGAATACGGAGGAGTGAACTCCACTTCGATCTGCTCGCCGAGCCCGAGTTCTCCTTCCATCAACAGACACATGCCGCCTTCGCTCATTTCCATGCCGCGCCCATCCCGGAACAGGGTTTGGTCGGGCTTGTGGATGACAGCCCGGACAGGGACATCTATTTTGGAGCGTGGCCAGCGACGTTCCATGACGCTAGCTTATCGGTTTTTCGCGGTCGGCTGGACGTAACGGAGGGCCAATAGTTGTACCCGCGACCCCCGTGCGCCCGGTTAAATCCTTGGTTTGAAGTTTGGAAGAGGTTTCGCCGCAGGAGTCCGCTATCGAGGGGACAAACGCCTCCAAGCAGCCCATCCCGGTCACTCAGCAGGGCACCAGCCCTCAACAAGCAGAGGGGATCAAGTACAATTCCTCGCGAGGGGGACTTCATGGCAAATCTGGCGGGACTAGCGGGCTTTGTGTCGGAATTGAGGGCAATGAGAACGGGTCTGGTGAATGAGCTTCGTCATGTTGATGCCGCGCTTTCCGTTCTTGGCAAGTTGCACGGCGGGAGTAATTACACCAAACCGAGGAACACCATGTCGGCTGCTGCCCGCAGGAAGATCAGCTTGGCGCAGAAAGCGCGATGGGCGAAGGCGAAAGGTCACACGCCGAAAGCGAAGCGAACCATATCAGCAGCAGGCAGAAAGAGAATCGCAGCGGCACAAAGGGCGAGGTGGGCGCGGGTGAAGGCGGGGAACAAGGGGGCGTAACATCTTGTGAGCCTGCTGCGAAGAGTACGTATGAGCTTGTCCTCGAGATCCTTTTGCATACTCTGTTTTTCGCTTTCGTCCACCGGGATCCGGACGGGTTGGGATGGCTTCCAGATATGTGATGGCTTAAGGCATCCAAAGCCATCATTCATCGAGATTGTAGCCATGTGATAAGCCGTGAGCCTTCAGGGCTATGCCGGCCCGTGAGAATCTGCCGAAAATACTCGAGAGACGCGGGTGGGTCCGCCTGGTCCCGCGATTCCCGATGTCGCGATTGTCCATCTCGACGCGGGGGAACGTTCTGGCCATTCGAAGCAAACACGACGCAAGCGGCGATACCCACGCCGTGAGCGCCCACGTCGAAACTATAGACTCCGCCCATCAACTGGAGCTGGATTTTCGCGCGCCGGTGCTGCAAATGGTTTTGCCGAACCAGGAGACGCTAAAATTCTGGCGCGCAACGGCTGACTATCCACAGGAAGTCGCGGATCGAATCGCAAAAGTTTCCCGCAGCATGCAACAGTACGCCTCGGCGTCTACCCGCGTAACCAACAACAAATCGAAGCCCTATTGAGCATTGCATAATATAGTGACATTCCTAGAGATTCGTGCTACGCTGCGGTCATGGGAAACCCGGCGGGAGTAAGGCGCGATTTTCAGAAGTTGGAAGAACGGCGGCTGTTAGGGGCGCGGCTGTTACGCCAAGGAGTACATCCGGCCGAAGTGGCGCGACAGGTGGGAGTGCATCGGCAGTCGGTCAGTCGCTGGGCCGAACAACTGAAGCAGGGCGGCGTACGGGCTTTGAAACAGGCCGGACACGCCGGGCGCAAAGCGCGTTTACGTCCGGAAGATTTACGGCGAATCGAGCGTGGGTTAAAACGTGGGCCGCAGGCCCTGGGCTACGAAACCAGCTTGTGGACTTCGTGGCGCGTGGCCCACCTGATCGAGCAGGAATGCGGGGTGAAGTATCACCCCTCGCAAGCCTGGCGGATTCTGCGGCAGCTGGGATGGAGTTGCCAGCGTCCGGTGGGACGGGCGCTGGAGCGCGACGAAGACAAGATCCGGCGGTGGAAGCAGCAGCGCTGGCCAGAGATTAAAAAAAAGCCCGGGAAGAAGGCCGTACCATCGTCTTCATCGACGAAAGCGGACTGAGTGAGCGCCCGCACCGCTGCCGCACTTGGGCGCCACGGGGACAAACGCCAGTGTTGCAATATCACTTCAATTGGAAGATGTTGTCGGCCATGGCGGGGATAACGTGGTGGAATTTTTACTTCCGCTTGTTTCCGGGTGCGATCCGCAGCCCGCAGATCATCGAGTTTCTCGCGCACCTGCTACGCCATATTCCCGGCAAGCTACTGATCGTCTGGGACGGACTGCCGGGTCATCGCAGCCGCGCGACATGGCAGTTTATCCGCGAGCGGCGCGGGCGATTGTGGGTGGAGTTTCTTCCCGGCTATGCGCCGGATCTGAACCCGGTCGAGTATCTGTGGTCGCACTGGAAGCAGCATGAGTTGCCCAACTTCTGCCCACAGAACTTCGGGCAGTTGAGCTCTTATGCGCGCAAGGCCCTGCGTCGGATGCGCAAGCGCCCCACCCTGGTGGCCGCCTTCTGGCGCCAGGCAGAACTGTTTCCTTTGTAACTATATTATGCAATACTCAATAATGTATGGCCGAGTGACCCTTTCGCTAATTGCAAAATGAAGGACACACGAATCTGTGGTGACCATACCTTACTAAGACCGGAGCCCCTGGAGACAATCCTTCTGTTCGACCCTGCCTTAAACTCCGTATTTAGGATCGTCATGATCTTTCCCACGGGGACTCCAGCAAGCTCAGCGCCTCTGCCGAGAGATGCCTCCCCTTTTTGTACCGCATCGCGAGTCTTGTCCATGGTGAATGAGCGCTAAGCGTGTTGAGTATCCGCAGGGCGCATTCGCAGATGTTAAAAGTGCAGTCGCGCCGGGAGACGTCGGCTCAGTGCGTTCCCGCCCCAAGTACCAGATCAAGACCCGCAGTTTCGGTGAACGCCCGGAAGTCTCGGTCTCGCGTAAGGAGAGGAATGCCTCGGTCGATACAGCTCTGGGCGATCAGCGCGTCACCGAGGCGCGCCCTGCGGCTCCTTGCCAGCACCCTCGCCCGCAGCGCTCCCGCCCGTTGCCAATAGCCTGGTTCGATCTCAACCAGAGGCACTTCTGCGAGAGTTTCGGCAACGGCGGAGGGAAGCTTCGGGTCGCTTAAAAGCTCGGTGAGCACAACCGGTACCATTAGAACCTGCCGATCCTCCAGCGCCCCATCGAGCAGTTTTGCGTCCTCGCCGCCAGCGCCTTCTAGAAAGGCAACCCAAGTACTCGTATCGGCCGCGATCATCGGTCGGCCTTGAGCTCTGCCAACGTACGCGTGAAGCGGACCTTGCCTCGGAGTTGGCGTAGGCGAGCGTAAGTCAGCGACGCCGCAACAAGCTGCAGCCCTGTACGGACCGTCTGGGTGATGCCGGTACCGCTGGCTTGCTGCGCCTTCTCGAGAAGCTCCGGCGGTACCTCAACCGTAATCTTGCGCACTGTCTCCACAACCATTATTGTACCATACTCAGGACCAGCATCGAATATGGTGCCGGGCGCGATCCACGGCGACCTTAACCCTAGCCTCTTGCTCGGCGACCAGGCGCTGCATGAACTTGGGCCCTTACTTCTGGTAGGCCTCGACGCCTTCGTGCAGCAGCATTTCGCCGACTTGGATTCGGCTGGTCGTCGCTGTGCACCCGGGGTGCACAAACCTAGGGCCCGGATGTTCCGCTCAAGACCAATGCCGATGAATAGGGGCCGCATTGGTGGGGGCCACGCTCGGGTAAAGGTTGAATCCAAATCGAGTATGGCAGCCATTTGCGCACGCTTTCATAATAGGGGAACATAAGGCGAAAGTCAATAGCAATCTGCAATTGTTGCGATTGGGCACGTCGTCGATAGCGAGATCGGGCGGTGCTGAGCAGTGCAATCCGTTTGGTGATCGAAAACCCTTCGGATTAGGGTTGATGGTCAGTTTATTTGTACATACAATTAAAATAGTGAAGATCGACTTCGATCCGGCGAAAAACGCGAAGAACATCCGCGCTATGAAGAAAAAGCCTAATTCCGAGATGATCGACAGGGAAAACCCGGAGTGGACCGACGCCATGTTTGCCAAGGCAAGGCCGGCATCCGAAGTCTTTCCCGATCTCGCCGCACATTCGGAGAAACGCAAACGCGGCCAGCGCGGCCCGCAGAAAAAACCGCGCAAGGTTCTGATCGCTCTGCGCCTTGAAGAAAGCACAGTCGCGGCGTACAAGGCGGGTGGCCGCGGTTATCAGACCCGCATGGCCGCCGTGCTGGAAGAGCACGCGAAATAATTCCCGCCAAACGCAGAGGATACCCGGACCAGACGCACCCAGGCCGACGGTCCGGTAAGAAAGAAGTTTCCCAGAGTGCAAATCATGCATCTTTGACCCTGGTCTTTTGCTTCGCCACCAGTCGCTGAATGGACTTGGGCCCCTCCTTCTAGTATCGCTCACACAATAAGCGATTATGAGCGATACAAGGTGCTCCTATCGCTCATGCGCTGGAACTGGCAACAACCCGATTGGCCCAATTCCACCTGCGCTCTGAGCACGACCTGCTACTATATGGCGACCGCCATGGATAAGATGGAAGCGAAAAGGCGCGTACTCCAACCAGACGCAAGCGGTGATGCCCACAACGTGGGCGCGCCCGTCCGAACTAGAGACTCCGCCCGTCAGCTGGAGCTGGATTTTCGCGCGCCGGTGCTGCAGATGTTTTTGCCCGACCAGGAGACGCTAGAATTCTGGCGCGCAACGGCGGACTATCCACAGGAAGTCGCGGATCGAATCGCAAAATTTTCCCGCCGCATGCAACAGTGCGCTTCGGCGTTTACCATACCTTACTAAGACTCTGGAGCCCCTGGAGATAATCCTCCTGTTCAACCCTGCTTTCCACTCCGTATTCCGTTAGGATCGTCATCATCTTTCCCACGGGGACTCCAGCAAGCTCGGCGGCTCTGCCGAGAGATGCCTCCCCCTTCTTGTACCGTTCCACCGCGAGCAAGATTCTCCCGCGGGTAACCATGTCCCGCACGGCTTTGGACAGATCACCCCTCTGTTCCTTCGTGAGTTCGTTCAGGAATTCGAAGTTCTCACGATCCATCCGGATGCTCATGGTCTTGCTCATTGTCTTGTCTCCAATTTCCGTCTGGCATCTTCCAGAATTGATTCTTTATAACGCCCATGTTTTGCCAGAGTCGTAAGTTTGGCCAGGGCCTCGCTACTTGTAAGCAAACCCTTTTCGCGGCTTCGAACTAAGATGCCGACAGCTGTGGTGAACGCAATACCAAGCAACTTGCAGGCATTGATTCCGTTCTTGTCATCAATGCCCAGGACTTCAGCCTTTTCCGTGAGGGCGAGCACGATGGCCTCTGCTTCACCCTTGCCTAGGCTGAAATCTCCTTGCAATTTGGCAACGAGTTTCCTGTTCTTGACGGCGATGACATTGAGTCTTGACTCATCCAGAGCCTTTTGAATCAGAAGTGCATCCAATGACTTCTTAACATCGCAGCATTCCTTCTCAACCTCAACTGGGATCGCAGCCTCAAGCTCAATCTCCGTCAAGAAAGAATCCAGAAGCTCGGCCTTCGCGATGAGGATCAGCGTGGATGCGTCAAATACAATCATTATGACGACTTATTACAACTGTAATCATAATATGAATGGGTTTAGGGTGGCAAGTTCAGTTTGTGAAACAACACCCTCTCGCCACCGAAGCTAGGGGTAGTTCCAGACGGGCGAATGCGCCGTCCGGTTCTTTGGCGATCCCGATAAAGGTTGAATCCAAATCGAGTATGGCAGCCATTTGCGCGTCTATGCGTGGACGGCGGTCATGCGCTTGAAGGTGGGAAGAGTCTTGATAATTGTTCCGGCTTCCTGCTGGGCGATGCGCAGATCGTAGAGGCCTTGCAGATTGATCCAGAATTCGGCACTGGTGCCGAAGAAATGCGCCAAGCGCAACGCCGTGTCGGCGGTGATGTCCCGGCGTCCGTTCAGAATCTGGGTGATGCGATTGGTTGGAACCTGCAACTGACGTGCCAGCGAGGCGGCGCTCATGTTGAGTTCCTTCAATTCCTCGGCCAAATGTTCTCCGGGATGGATCGCGAGCAATGGCATGTTCGTTCCTTTCGTCGTTCCGTTCCTACTGGCAACCGACTCCTAGTGGTAATCGACAATTTCAACATTCGCCGGACCGGGGGAACGTTCTGGCCATTCGAAGCAAACACGACGCAAGCGGCGATACCCACGCCGTGAGCGCCCACGTCGAAACTATAGACTCCGCCCATCAACTGGAGCTGGATTTTCGCGCGCCGGTGCTGCAAATGGTTTTGCCGAACCAGGAGACGCTAAAATTCTGGCGCGCAACGGCTGACTATCCACAGGAAGTCGCGGATCGAATCGCAAAAGTTTCCCGCAGCATGCAACAGTACGCTTCGGCGTCTACGCGCGTAGCCAAAAGCAAATCGAAGCCCTAACCTAGGGACGAGTGACCTTTTCCGCTAATCGCAAATCGAGCATCGAAACTCAGCCGATGGATGAAACCATGCGGGCCCAGGTGGTTGGAGGAAGCTGGGCATGGCCCAAGTCGCCGTCAGCATTATCCTCACCGAGAATCACGAACCGGATCTTCAATGCGTCCCCGGAGACTTTCCACGAAACTCTGCCTGTCCTCGCTACCACTTAGCCCGCGCTCAGACCCCAGAGGCAATTCGTCAGCGTCATACCTTCTCGCTCGGGTTTTCGACGACTCCACCGCGACACCGTCGACAAACACAAGATAGTCGGCCTCGCCGTGGCCACATTTCTTGGACACTCTACAGGAAATCCGATAATCTGAGTTTGTGAAAGAGAGCTTTATCAGCGTCACGGAGGCAGCGCGCAATTTCGCCGATTGCGTCAACCGCGCTCACTATCAAAACGTCACCTTTGTGCTCCTCAAAAATGGCGCTCCTTTTGCCCGCTTGGTGCCGGACAATGCAAGAGTCTGCTCTGGGCGCGACCTGGCTGAGCTACTGGCCAAAACCGAATTGCCGGAAGAGACGGCTCGAGCATGGCGGCGCGATCTCCAAACGGCGCGTCAACGCCTCAAACCCCCGACCGACAAATGGTAATAATGCTCGATGCCGATGTCGTCATTCGCGGCGAAAGGGGCGTCTTTGATTTGGGGGGCTGGGTCGCATCGCTTCCAAACCACCGGTTTGAAATCGCCGCCATCACGATAGCGGAGCTCTGGCACGGGGTGGAACGTGCAGTCGAACCGCAAAAGTCCAAACGTCGAAAATATCTTGAGACCGTGGTGGCCGCGCTGCCCATTTTGGCAACTTATTGGTTTTGTGCAACGAAGAAAAGCTCTGCGGCGCGAGAAGATCCCTTTGCTTGAAGCAATGAGTAGCAGGAGATAAAAACCGCGGCCAACCTTGGATGCTCCAAGGCGGCCGCAGTTCTCGGGGGGAGGACCCGTCAACAGCCTCTTCCAGCCGCGTTCGCGTCACCTTAACCCACTACACAAGTGCGGTCAGTGATAGGTGTCACATTCTGGTAACTCCGCTGGTTCGTCACAAGCTGTGGCAGTCTTGGCAAGCCGAGCAGTTAAGTGAGAAATGTAGAAATGCTTGTCAGGAAGTGCGCTGGATTGAACTGTGACACTCGACCGCCGAGACACTGGCGAAACTGCTTCTGGAATGGAGCTCCAAGCACAGAGAATCCGATGTCGCGCCCCGGTTGAAGCTTCAACTCACCCAGGAGGAAATCGCGCAGATGCTCGGACTTTCGCGAGAGACCGTCAGCCGGGTTTTCGCGGATTTCAGGAAGCAGCGTCTTATCCGGCAGAATGGCGCTACGCTTGTGATCCCCGACCGCGTTGCGCTGAAGTCTCTGATCGATCGCCGCAGAGCGGAAGCCGGTCATGCACACCGGCTTCGTCCCTCCTAAAGTTCCCGGCCTTGCGCGCGCGGCCTGCGCGGCGAGAAGCAATTCTCAGTTCGCGTCTAGGTTCCCACTGAACCGGCCGCGCGGTTGCGGGTGGTCCAGTGATGCCTATCACTCCACTCCGTGGCAAGTATCACCGACAAACAGACGGAACGGGTTGGAAACTGAGGTTAATGGCGACGGTAACTGAGCAGACTCGTCACAGGATGACGGAACACTGGCGTTACATCTACAGTTTGGACTGCTTTGCGAAAAGGCTCTCTGAGTTGTTGAAAGAAGCCGGGGACAATGGGTTTTCGGAATCGGAGATCGCACCGGCCCCGTCCTTCCAAAGCTTCGCGGAGAGTGACAGCCGCATCGTGTTATGTGAGCCAGGCTGTTAACAAGACGCTGAGGGTCGGTGATCAGCTTCTCGAGCAAGCGCTGCGAGTCAACTTTGTGACGATGAGGTGCGCCGACCAGATACATCGGAACATTTGAGTCGACCAAAATCACGAACCTGCACCGGTTCCATATCCTGCTTCGATCTCGGTCAGCATGCCGTCGATGTCGCCGACAGCTGAGCGACTCCACTTCTAGCACGACGATCGTCTTGTAGTCGGCATGCGCGGGATTGATCAGCCAGTTATTTTCGTCAGGCGCGAGTACGGAGGGCACCAGCAGAAAACAATTTTCTCCGCGCTGCGCGAATTCATCGCCCAGCCGAGCGAGGTCGGGAGGAGCCGCCGATTCGCGCCAGTTTGCCGGCAGATGGCTGGTTTCAACCCGCTCCCTGGCTAGATCGTCTGGGACTTCCGCAACCGCTAAAACCAGATCATTCTAAAGCGCGATTACATTAGTACTCTCATTCGCGCATCTCCGGTACTCTTTGCTGCCCCGCGGAACACTTGGACAATATCATCAAGCGCCTGAGTCCGCCTCGCATGCTTTTGGAAATGCGATGGAAGGTCTTAGAACTGGACACGGATGATCGAAGGTCCAAACAGAACGAATCGTACCTTTGACTGGCTGCGATCGAAGAACGTTCGCGGAAAGCAAATGGTGCGCGTCATCGTAACCGTGGTAGTCACCTTGGCTCTCCTCGCGCTGTCCAAGTATGAGTTCCACGCTGATCTCCGGCTAGACCAGATTGTGTTCGTGGCCTTGGGGTGGGTCTTGGCGGCGGTAATCAATCGTTCCCCGGCCGAAAAGGTAGTCGCCCAAGCCCCACGCGCTCGATCCCAAGAGCTTTCGCAGCAATCCCAGAAAATGGAGGCTATCGGTCGCCTCGCCGGCGGAGTAGCCCACGATTTCAACAACCTGCTCGCGGTGATTACCGGCTATAGCGATCTGCTGTTGGAAAGCCTAGCTTCCTCTGAGCCCGATCACCAAAAGGTTGAGCAGATCAAACAAGCTGCGAACAGCGCGGCGTCCCTCACGCGCCAGCTCTTAATGTTCAGCCGCCAGCAAGTCGTTCAACCGGTGATCCTGGACATTAACCAGACCGTCGGCAATATGGAAAAGATGGTCCGGCGCCTGATCAAGGAGAACATCGAATTCACAGTTGTGCTGGGTCGCTACCTGGATCGCGTAAGAGCAGATCCTGGACAGATCGAGCAAATAGTCCTAAATCTGGTGGTCAACGCGCGCGACGCGATGCCGAACGGCGGAAAGTTGCGCATCCAGACGACTAACACGCATCTGGAGAAGGACTGTCCTCAGGCTGGAGCAGGCGGACCGCGCGGCCGCTTCGTATTGCTGGAGGTGACCGACACAGGAACTGGCATGGACCAACAAACCCAGGCGCGCATCTTCGAACCATTCTTCACTACGAAAGCAGTGGGCAAGGGCACCGGGTTGGGCTTGGCAACGGTCTACGGAATAGTAAAGCAGAGCGATGGCCATATCGAAGTCCAAAGCACGTTGGGGCAGGGCTCATCTTTCAAGATCTATCTTCCTGCTACCGAGCAAAGGGAAGCAGACCACGAGTTTCGGAACAACCGTGCTGAAACTGCTTTTTCCGGAGAAACGGTGCTCGTCGTCGAAGATGCGAAGCCGCTTCGTGGTTTGATTTGCGCAGCATTGAGCGCGTCCGGGTGCACCGTGTTATCGGCGCGGGATGGCCGGGAAGCCTGGCAAATAGTCAACGAACGGAAAAGTGTGATCGACCTGCTGCTGACGGATGTGATTATGCCCGGAATGAGCGGCCCAGCTCTCGCAAAACAGGTTCGCTCACTTCGCCCCCAGACGAGAATACTCTACATGAGCGGATATAGTGGCGAGTTTCTCCCGGACATGTTGACAGCGGGTGTGTCGTTCATCCAGAAGCCCTTCACCGTTGCCGATCTCGCGCGTAAGATTCGCAAGATGCTGGCCGACAAACCGAAAGAAACTTCGGCGAGCGCTGCCGCTTTGTCGCAACAAACCGCCGTAGCTCGAAAAGCCGCTTCGGGCACCTGAGGTACTCCAACTCCGGTGACAACCCAAAGCGAAAGCCGCGCCCCCGTGCGGTCGGCGTTACTTTGGGCTGACTTCCGAGAAGAGGACTTCTGGCCCGCGTCGTTGAAAGTTTGTTCTGGGGAAATAACTTCCGGGTAGCCCGTCAACCGAACGGGGGAGTTGGCCCATCCTTGTGCATTCTGCAAGCGCAAGGATGGTTCACAATCGCCTAAACGGACCTGCATCAGGACATAAATACCCTAAAGTCTCATCGTCTCTTGTATCCTTATGGACTGTCTTCAAAGCAGATAACCGCCCGTGACGGGCCCGGGGGAACGTCCTGAAATACTCTACTGCTCTTCTGTTCGCCACAGCTTTCTTTGTCGCCACATCCTTTGCTCAAGACATCAACACCGCCGATCTCGGAGCCATGCGATGGCGCCTCATCGGTTCCTTCCGCGGAGGCCGCGTCACCGCCGTCGCCGGCGTTTCTGACAATCCCAACGTCTATTATTTCGGCACACCGGGCGGTGGCATCTGGAAGACCACCGACGCCGGCCAGGTGTGGAAGCCAATCTTCGATCAGGAACGCGTCGCTTCAATCGGAGCCCTTGCCGTCGCTCCTTCGGATTCCAAAACCATCTATGCGGGCACCGGCGAACAGATTCCCGGCAAAGGCGTTTATAAATCTCGCGACGAAGGCGCGACTTGGACCCACGTTGGTCTCGAAAACACACGCTTTATCCAGGCCGTCATTGTCGATCCGCGGAATCCGGACATCGTCATCGCCGGAGCCAATTCCATCGGAGTGTCCGTTTTTTCCCGCCCCTCGCCAACCGATGTCTTTTCCCTTGCGCGCGGCATCTTCAAAACGACTGACGGCGGCAAGACGTGGAAGCAAACCCTCAGCAACAACGAAACCGCCGGTGTCTTCGACCTCGCCGTCGATCCCGATAACCCGCGCGTCCTCTATGCCTCGCTCTACATTCCCGCTTCCGGCCCGGTTCCCTCGGCCACGGAAAAAGGCGGCAAAAAAGCCAATTCCCTGATCTACAAATCAATCGACGAAGGCAACAGTTGGAATCTTCTTGTCTCCAAAGGACTACCCGAGGATGGCCGAGGACGCCTCGGCATCAGCGTCGCTCCCAACACCCGCGGACAACGCCTTTACGCCATCATGGAGCAGGGTTTCTACCGCTCCGACGATTCCGGCGCAACCTGGACGCAGTCGACGAAAGATCCTCGTATCGAGGGCAACGGATACTTCAGCCGCGTCTTCATAGACACAAAAAATCCTGACATCCTTTATGTAGCGCAAACTTCGCTCTATCGTTCCATCGATGGCGGCCACACCTTCGCAGCGCTTGTAGGAGCACCCTCGGGCGACGATTTCCACGTTCTCTGGATTGACCCCAAGAATCCCAGCCGCATGTTGCTTGGCGTCGATCAGGGCGCAATTCTAACCGTGGACGCAGGCAAGACCTGGAGCTCCTGGTACAACCAGCCCACCGGCCAGTACTACCACGTCATCACCGACAACGCCTTCCCCTATCGTGTCTACGCGCCACAGCAGGATAGCGGCACGCAGTCCGTGCCCAGTCGCAGCGATAATGGCGAGATCACTCCGCAGGATGTGACTTCCATCGGCGGCTTCGAATTCTGCTACATCGCTCCCGATCCTCTGCACCCCGATTGGATTTATTCCGGCGGCTGGTATGGTTCGGTCGTGCGCTACGACCGCGCGAACGGCCAAGTCGCAACCGTGTTCGAGAAAGGAGATAGGTACCGGGTGGTTCAGATGCCGCCGCTACTTTTCTCCTCGCCCGATCCGAACAAGCTCTACCTCGGTACGCAGTATGTCTTGCAGACTACGGACCAGGGGCAGAGTTGGCACCCCGTCAGCCCCGATCTCACGGAGTGGGACAACGTCGATCTGTCTGAAAAAGATCCCGACAAACCACGTCCACCAGCGATTGAGGCCTTGGCCGTTTCGCCCATCGACGCGAACGAAATGTGGGTAGCAACCAGCAATCGTCTCGTTCAACTCACCAAAGACGGCGGCGATCATTGGCAAGAAATCACGCCGCCCGGACTAGCCGTTCCCTACCAACTTCTTTACGTGGAGCCTTCCCACCATGACCCAGCCACGGCCTTCCTGACCGTGGGCCCCGGCCGCGAAAGCGTTCCACCGCAGATTCTTCGCACCCGCGATCTCGGCGCAACTTGGCAATCCATCATCAATGGCTTGCCCGCGGATCAAAGCGTTCGCGTGGTGCGCGAAGACACCGTCCGCAGAGGCCTCCTGTTCGCGGGAACCGACTCCACCGTTTTCCTCTCGTTCGACGATGGAGATCATTGGCGTCCGCTCACTCTAAACCTGCCCGTCACCCCCGTCACCGACATGGAAATCCACGGCGACGATTTGGTCATCTCCACCTTCGGTCGCAGCCTTTGGATCCTCGACAACATTCGTCCGATCCGCCAACTAACGCCAGAAGTGTTGGCTGACGCGGTCCACCTTTTTGCACCCGCCACCGCGCTCCGTGTTCGCTGGGACACTTTTCAGGACACGCCACTTCCCATCGAAACACCCACCGGACAAAACCCTCCCGATGGTATCGGTCTCGATTACTACCTGAACACCGGGCTGACGGATGAGCCCTCCATACGATTCGCGATGCCAGCGGCAACATCGTCCAAAATTCACAGGCACCGGAAACATCCCGACCTCCCTCTGCCCAACGTTCCCGAATATTGGTTTGCCACTCCTCCATCGGTAGAAAAGACACCGGGCCTGCACCGCTTCGTCTGGGATTTACGCTACCCGCCGCCCCATACTCTGCCCGCTTCCTATTGGGGACCGATTATCAAGTACACCGAATACACCCTGGCTGATCATGCGATCCCCTACGAAACGCCGCGCCAGCAACCGCAGGGCCCGCTAGTGGTCCCCGGCACATACACAGTCGAATTCAGCGCTGGTGGCCGTACCGTAAAGCAGTCGCTGACGGTGAAGCTCGACCCTCGCGTCCAGGCCACGCAAGCGGACCTCGAGGCTCAATTGGCGCTATCCCGCCGAATCATCGGCGGCATGGAAGTTTCCTACCAGGAATTTCAAAAATTGAAACCTTTGACGGACGCGGTAGAAGCGAGGAAGAAAAAACAACGGCCCAAAACAAACGACAAAACACCCGGCAACGCAACAGACAAAACGGCCGAAAACGAGACCGATAGCACAACCGACGACACGAAGGATATCGAAAAGCAAATCAAAGCCATTGAGGACGGCAGCAAAACCGCTCCCGGTTTGGGACGCATCAACCGCGACCTGACCCGTCTTCTTGACGGCGTAGTAGCCGCCGACCAGCGCCCCACCGATCCGCAGATCGCGGCCGTCAATCAGGTTTGCGATTCGTTTGCCAAAGTCATAACTCTCTGGCAAGCGCTCAACGAAAATCTTAAAAAACAGAACCCGCTGAACTTGCCAATCGCAACCGACGTACCCACAGCAGGCTGCCCTCAATGAGTCAGCTTTAGCGCAAAACTTAGTGCGAAATTAAATATTAAAGAGACGCCTCCCAATCACTGCGTTGGCGACATTGTGAAACTTGGTGACACCATTGAAAGCAAATCGCCCACATGACACCCGCTTGGTCAAGCTCATATT
This sequence comes from uncultured Acidobacteriaceae bacterium, assembly GCA_963779995.1. Taxonomy (GTDB): domain Bacteria; phylum Acidobacteriota; class Terriglobia; order Terriglobales; family Acidobacteriaceae; genus Acidiflorens. The sequence goes on from CAVZZY010000019.1 coordinate 290,262, forward strand.
TGATTGTGCCGCCTGCGATTTTGGGAACCCCCATAGAGAGTGTGATCGGAATCCGTAGAGAGGTGATTTTTTTGGTCACTTTGCAAGAAATTACCTTAGAGAAATACGTGCAGAATCCTGGGCGGATTGTCGCAATACGAAAGCTATCCAAAACGGGCTTCGGGGAGATCTCTGGATGATGTCCTCGAAGCCGACGCATTATAAAAGGGTGCCCCTTTGAGGTAGGTTTTGGGTGTGAAGCAAAACTCTACCGAAAGGAGCACCCTGATGAACATTAAGTATATCGGCATGGACGTTCACAAAGAAACGATTTCGATTGCGGTGATGAACGGCGAGGGAAAGGTAGTGATGGAGTCGATCATCGAAACCAAAGCGAGCACCATCCTGCAGTGTATCCAGGGAATACACGGTGACTTGCATGTGACCTTGGAAGAGGGGACCTGGGCGGCTTGGCTGTATGACCTACTGAAACCACACGTCACGGAGCTAGTCGTGTGCGACCCACGGAAAAACGCGCTGATGAAGGAGGGTAACAAGAGCGACAAGATTGACGCGCGCAAGCTCGCCGATCTGCTGCGTGGGGGATATCTGCGCTCGGTCTACCATGGCGAGAACGGCCTACGAACATTGAAGGAGCTGGCCCGCAGTTATCTGACGATCAGCAAAGATCTCACTCGGGTAATGAATCGAGTGAAGGCTCTGTATCGCGGTTGTGGAATTTTGTGTGTGGGGCAGCAAGTCTACGCCCTGCGTCATCGCACAGAGTGGTTGAACAAGATTGGAGAAGCGGGCGTCCGCCGGCGGGCTGAGTTTTTCTACCAACAGCTCGATGCTCTACGAGAGTGCCCATGCCGCCGGAAGGATCTATGCGGTAATCCGGAAACAGATCGCGACCAGATTACATGCGATTGTTCTTCGATACGGCCCGATCGAGCCGCGCTGCTAATCGCGCTGATCCAAACCCCTCATCGTTTTCGCACCAAGCGGCAACTATGGACCTATAGCGGTCTCGCGATTGAGACGCGCGACAGCGCGCAATACCGTTACGTGGCCGGACAGCTGCAACGTTCGAAGAAACCCGAGCAACTGCGTGGGCTGAATCAAAATCATAATCACGATATGAAAACCATCTTCAAGAGTGCGGCGATATGGCCAGCAGCCGCGAAGGAGCGTTCCACGATTTCTACCAAGGCTTGCTCACGAAAGGTATGAAGCCAGCGATGGCTCGCCTCACCTTGGCGCGAAAGATTGCGGCGATCACTCTAATCCTATGGAAGAAGGGAGCACATTTCGACGCTAAACAACTGAAACCGCAAGCAGCTTGAGCGTCTCAGACCAAGAGCCCGTTCCATCCTTTGGGGATCATCCTTGGCGGTGGCAGTCGGGTTTCTTCTTGAGACGCTCGGGTCGAGGGAGAGTATATAGCCAGAAGTTAGGCGATTTGTGTGCTTCGACACCGAGTCTGCAAGCTTACTCGATGCCCCTCGCATGACCCAACAACGCTGTAGGCCAGGAGACTCAGATAGGACTATGGTTGGCAACTGTGCAACCAGGTTAGCTTGTGAGTTTCAGAGAACCGAACGGCGCCGTCATGACGAACATGAAACCCCCACAGGAGGGAAGAAACACGGGGGCCCCGTCGCGCCGCGGCTTACAGGGCCGCTCCGCGACAGGGCTCGACGGTCAAGCGGCTAAAGACGAGGTGTCAGCGGTGTGGCGGGAGCTGAATGCCGGGAAATATGTCTGGCGTTCCGGCAGGGAAAAGTGTGTTTTACTTGACATCCCCTTTAATAGGACTTCTGGCCCGAATAGCTTCCGGTTACCCCGTGATCCTCTCCCGATGAATCACAATGCGGCAGGCAAGCAAGGACTTATCGGGAGCGCACGTTCAGATGGTCCACAGTGAGTGTGCCAATGGAGAGCTTCTCAATGCGAGCTTCCAGAATTCGCAAACGCCCGATGGCCATTGCACCCACCGCGATTGCCCCGATCGCCCCCGCACCAAGAGCGAATGCACCGACCGCCAGTGCGCGCATGGCGGTGCTGCCCGTTTTGATTGCGTCTGTAGCACTCTTCGTCTGGGTCATAGGTCCTTTCTTTTTCCACCTCGTCTCATGCCGGGATTACCGCTAACTCAGAATTGGATCGGCAAGAGCTTCGTTCACGCCATGTGCGGCCCATATCTGCAAAGATGCGGCAACAAGTTGAGAGTCCTCGTTTGCATCGATATCGAACACCTTGCCCCAACGCATGCGAATGATGTGAACGCCGTGGTTGTTATAGGGTGAGCCATCCGGAAGATCCTGGACTGCGGACCACCGAATGATGACGGTCGTATTCCAGGGGCCACCCTTCACCCATACATCATGAACTGTGAGTTGCAACGTAGGAGCCAGCCGGCCCAAGCGTTCGAACCATCGTCCCAGCGCTTCACGATCGTGCCGCTCGCCGCCGAGTGCGTGATGCCCGCCAAACCGGTGATGAACATCTGGGGAACAGCCCTTCAGGATCGCAGCGTAGTCCTTCTGATTCACTCGTAGAAAGTTTTGTAGGGCAATCCGTTTGACAATCGCGTGATACATGTACACCTCCGTCCAAGTTTAAAAGAGCGATACTAAAAAAAAAAAAAAAAAAAAAAAAAAAAAAAAAAAAAAAAAAAAAAAAAAAAAAAAAAAAAAAAAAAAAAAAAAAAAAAAAAAAATATAGAGTTGCTCGTGACTCTGGCACAATAGGGCCAAGCGAGTTAGTAGATCAAGGAGGGCGCTCATGAAGTAAAGCGGGCGGAGCACGAACTCAAGTGCTTCGGCCATTGACCTTTCGGGAAAAACAAGTGATCCGGGAAATGCTACGATCACGCCAGCCTAACTCAGTGGGCCGAATGAGGGGGATCTAATGGGCGCGGATCATCGCTCGCTCGTCCTGTTAACGGGAGCGTCAGGCTACATCGGGGGGCGCCTACTCAAGGAGTTGGAGAAAGCGGGCTGGCCGGTTCGCTGCCTGGCTCGGCGACCTGATTTTCTCAGATCAAAAGTTGCCGCTTCCACGGAAGTCATTAAAGCAGATTGCCTGGATCGCAGTTCACTAGTGCCGGCGATGGCAGGAGTGCAGACGGCGTATTACCTCGTCCACTCCATGGGGTCTTCGGGTAAGTTCGAACAGGAAGACCGCGAAGCCGACCAAAATTTCGCCGATGTAGCGCGCAGTTCTGGAGTACGACGCATTGTCTATCTGAGTGGCTTGGGGAACCAGGACCAAGCGGTATCCCGCAATAGCGAAGACTCGTCGCCAAACACAATCCGGCCAACTGCAATCCACCACGAGAATTCCATCCTTTGTTCGCGTTCGCCAGCTTTCATTTGAAAAGAATTCGCCGCTGGTACAGCGGTTGTAGGTGATGATCTGCTCGCGCTCGGTTGGCGTCAAAGCGCAGCCGATCAGAGTAGAAGATGTGGTTGCGTACCTCATGGCCGCGCTGGTGTTGCCGGTGTGAACAGTGCAGAGTTTTCGAAATCGGGGGCACCGACCAAGTCGCTTCGGCCAGATCGTGCGGATTATACGCGGCAATGCGGCCTCCACCGATGGATGATCTCGGTTCCGATCTTGACGCCTTACCTCAGTTCGTGGTAAAATTTGATCAGACTGTTTATGCCCGCGTTGGCCGAAAGCTCATCGATAGTATGCGCAACCCAACTCTGGTGCACGACACCTCCGCTTTGACCGCCTTTGACATCAAGCCGAAAAAAAAAAAAGAAGCAATAGACAGAGCTCTTCACCATGAAGACCAGGAATTTGCCCTGACTAGTTGGTGCGACGCTCTTTCCTCGGCGGGGAAGCCGCAGTCTTGGGGCGGAGTAAAGTTTGGCACCAGGCTAGTCGATTCTCGGACCGTGCAAGTATCGGTTCCGCCAGCGGCAGCTTTTGCTCCGATTCAGCACATCGGAAGTTTGAAAGGCTGGTACTTACAGAAAGTTCTAAGGTGGTATCGGGGCCTCTTAGATCTCGAAACAGGGGGCGAGGGACTGCGCCGGGGCCGACGCGATCCTCACACACTACCGCAGGCGACGCTCTGAATAAAAAAAAAAAAAAAAAAAAAAAAAAAAAAAAAAAAAAAAAAAAAAAAAAAAAAAAAAAAAAAAAAAAAAAAAAAAAAAAAAAAAAAAAAAAAAAAAAAAAAAAAAAAAAAAAAAAAAAAAAAAAAAAAAAAAAAAAAAAAAAAAAAAAAAAAACTTATCTATCTGATGGAAATGCGTTTCCCGAGAATTCGGGTCCTTCGCCTCAGGGGTGCTGCGTCTCAACGGGCGGGAACTGCTCTTCGGAGAGCAGGACGCATTTTAACGGAAACACGAATGAGCGCCTCCTGTCAGTGAGAAAGGTCACATCTTGATGTGCGGTGATCGCAAAGAGTGACCGCGCAAAGCCTGGCCAAATCTTGACTGACGCAAAATCGCGTTATTTTTTTTTTTTTTTTTTTTTTTTTTTTTTTTTTTTTTTTTTTTTTTTTTTTTTTTTTTTTTTTTTTTTTTTTTTTTTTTTTTTTTTTTTTTTTTTTTTTTTTTTTTTTTTTTTTTTTTTTTTTTTTTTTTTTTTTTTTTTTTTTTTTTTTTTTTTTTTTTTTTTTTTTTTTTTTTTTTTTTTTTTTTTTTTTTTTTTTTTTTTTTTTTTTTTTTTTTTTTTTTTTTTTTTTTTTTTTTTTTTTTTTTTTAAAAAAAAAAAAAAAAAAAAAAAAAAAAAAAAAAAAA
>CAVZZY010000019.1:300000-327116 GCA_963779995.1 uncultured Acidobacteriaceae bacterium
TTTGGGTGTGAAGCAAAACTCTACCGAAAGGAGCACCCTGATGAACATTAAGTATATCGGCATGGACGTTCACAAAGAAACGATTTCGATTGCGGTGATGAACGGCGAGGGAAAGGTAGTGATGGAGTCGATCATCGAAACCAAAGCGAGCACCATCCTGCAGTGTATCCAGGGAATACACGGTGACTTGCATGTGACCTTGGAAGAGGGGACCTGGGCGGCTTGGCTGTATGACCTACTGAAACCACACGTCACGGAGCTAGTCGTGTGCGACCCACGGAAAAACGCGCTGATGAAGGAGGGTAACAAGAGCGACAAGATTGACGCGCGCAAGCTCGCCGATCTGCTGCGTGGGGGATATCTGCGCTCGGTCTACCATGGCGAGAACGGCCTACGAACATTGAAGGAGCTGGCCCGCAGTTATCTGACGATCAGCAAAGATCTCACTCGGGTAATGAATCGAGTGAAGGCTCTGTATCGCAGTTGGGGAATTTTGTGTGTGGGGCAGCAAGTCTACGCCCTGCGTCATCGCACAGAGTGGTTGAACAAGATTGGAGAAGCGGGCGTCCGCCGGCGGGCTGAGTTTTTCTACCAACAGCTCGATGCTCTGCGAGAGTTGCGCCAAGCGGTGCGGAAGGATCTATTGGCGGAAAGCCGGAAACAGAGCGCGACCAAATTACTGCGCCAGGTTCCTTCGATCGGCCCGATCCGAGCCGCGCTGCTAATCGCGCTGATCCAAACCCCTCATCGTTTTCGCACCAAGCGGCAACTATGGACCTATAGCGGTCTCGCGATTGAGACGCGCGACAGCGCGCAATACCGTTACGTGGCCGGACAGCTGCAACGTTCCAAGAAACCCCAGCAACTGCGTGGGCTCAATCAAAATCATAATCACGATATGAAAACCATCTTCAAGAGTGCGGCGAGTATGGCCAGCAGCCGCGAAGGAGCGTTCCACGATTTCTACCAAGGCTTGCTCACGAAAGGTATGAAGCCAGCGATGGCTCGCCTCACCTTGGCGCGAAAGATTGCGGCGATCACTCTAATCCTATGGAAGAAGGGAGCACATTTCGACGCTAAACAACTGAAACCGCAAGCAGCTTGAGCGTCTCGGACCAAGAGCCCGTTCCATCCCTTGGGGATCATCCTTGGCGGTGGCAGTCGGGTTTCTTCTTGAGACGCTCGGGTCGAGGGAGAGTATCTAGCCAGAAGTTAGGCGATTTGTGTGCTTCGGCACCAAGTCTCCAAGCCGACCCTATGCCCCCTCGCATGACCCAACAAAGCTGTAGGCCACGAGTCTCAGATAGGACCATGGTTGGCAACTGTGCAACCAGGTTAGCTTGTGAGTTTCAGAGAACCGAACGGCGCCGTCATGACGAACATGAAACCCCCACAGGAGGGAAGAAACACGGGGGCCCCGTCGCTCCGCGGCTTACAGGGCCGCTCCGCGACAGGGCTCAACGGTCAAGCAGCTAAAAGACGAGGTGTCAGCAGTGTGGCGGGGGCTGGATGCCGGAAAATATTTCTGGCGTTCCGGCAGGGAAAAGTGTTTTTTACTTGACATCCCCTTTAATAGGACTTCTGGCCCGCGTCGTCGGGAGTCTGTCCCGGGCATAACTTCTGGCCCGGAATAATTGTGCACGATCACCAGAAGGACGGCGGAGGACCGTGACGACCAACGGCAAACGACCAACGGCAGCTATTTCAGCAAGTACTCCTTCACAAACATCACCGTAGCGTCGAACTGGTAGTCCTGGTTCTTCTTGTTGGCGAAGCCATGGCCTTCGTCCTTGGCCATCAGCCACCACACTGGCGTGCCGTTCTGGCGAACGATATTCACCATCTGCTGCGACTCCGTGTAGCACAACTAAAATGTAATTCCTATGATATCCATAACGGCTGACAATCCACAGGAAGTAGCGCGTCGAATCGCAAGATCTTCCCGCCGCACAACTAAAATGTAATTCCTATGATATCCATAACGGCTGACAATCCACAGGAAGCAGCGCGTCGAATCGCAAGGTCTTCCCGCGGAATGCAACTGTGCGCTTCGACATCTACCCGCGGAACCAAAAACAAATCGAAGCCCTAACCTGAGGGCTGAGTGACCCTTTCGCTAGTTGCAAAATGAATCCTCGATCCACGGGTTCAAGAACCATTCCAGGGGTCAACGACATTAAGACCACAGTCCTCGAAGTCTGCAACATTACGCGTCGCGAGCTTGGCCCCTCGCGCTTGAGCAATGGCTGCGATCTGCGCATCCGCGTGGCTGATAGGTCTGCCGAGCGCACGGCGGTGAGCGGCAATTCTAGAAAAAACTCGTGCTGCGTCACTGTCGAACCCGAAGATGCGGCCCGCCAGATCCTCGGCAAACATCGCTTCCGCCGCGGCCAGCAACCCCTTGCGACGCTTGCCCTTGGTGAGCAATTCAATGCCATAGAAGATTTCTGCCTCGGTGATTGATGTCGTAACGAGTTCTGCTGCTGGTTGCTTCGCAACCCATGTCACAACCCGAGGAGAGGGATTGGGTCTCATGAGTTCGGACAGCACGTTTGTGTCGAGGATGATCATTCGTCAAATCCCGGGGCCTGGCGCATAGCATCGCGTCGCGGCAACTCAAATTCGAGCCCGCCAAACGCCAAGAATCGTTTTTGAATGGCCTCCGCCAAGTTTCCTTTTGCCGGTGAGGAAGCGGTTAGAACTGAGCGCAAGATCTCCCTGGCCTCCTCCTCCATCGAACGCCCGTGATGGGCGGCACGGACCCTCAACCGGGTCTTGGTTTTCTCGTCAAGTTGTCGAATCGTTAATGTCGCCATGCTGTCAATGCTATCACTGCTAGCCACGGATGCAAAGTGGCGTGGCCAGGCGAGGACCGTCGTTTCGCGCCCACACTGCAGGTGCGGCGATTTGTGGTAAGTGTGTTCCAGCCCTGAACGGACTACTTTACTGGCCTGATTAACGGTGCAATAGTCGAATAATTATTCGAGTATGGTCGAGCGGCCGGCGGCGCCTTGCGTGATGCCGCCGGCGAGGCCTTTGGGAGCGGCTCAGGAGATGAACAATTTGCTACGCTGCCTTCTCATCAGTGTTGCAACCTGCGCTGCCCACTAAATCTTGGCGGAGTCGCTCCATTTGTGCCGAGGCTTCTCTTATCTGTTCAGCATATTCGTGGCCTTGTCGGGGCAGAAATCCCCCGTAGTTCTGAAGCAGGAGGCTGGCGTTGGTCTCGATGGCAGAGGTGTTGGAGCGGGCTTGGTTGGAAAGGGCAGACGTCAGTTTTTCTAGCTGCCAATCGCGCACGGCTAGCTCTCGTCTGCTCGCGGCAGCTTCCTGCTCGAGCACTTGCCCGTGATAGCGTGCGAGTCCAAACAGACATGCTGTCAGCGTGAGCAGGCATGAGTTGGCCACAACGGTTTCTTTCAACGCCTGGCCTAGGCTAGCATTCCTCTCGCTGTCGAATCTCGCGAAACTGCTGGCCTCCGCCGTGGAAAGCGAAGACACCAGCCCGCGAGCTCTATCCATGTACTCCATCCCTTCGTTTGAATCCACGAGCATGAATGCGCGGTGGCGATACCCCTGTTGGCGCAAACTAATCGAGCGCTCCATCTCAGCTTGCTTTGAGTTCGCCAAAGACTCCAGCTGCGATTCCAGGGATCGTTCGTGCTCCGCCCGATTGGCTAGCCCTACACGAAGGCCGGCAAAATCGTTTCCGATCCTGTCCTTCGCGTTGGTGTAGGGCTGCAAGTAGGAAGGGTCCTCGGTGATCAGGAATCCGCGCTGACCTGTTTCCATATCGGCCAGGTCCTTCAGAACACCGGAGATGTGCGCCTGGATCATGGAGCTTTCCAGTGTCAGCCCCGCAAGTTTCTGCATCTGTTTCAAGTGGTTCACAGCAAGATACGCATTCCATGCCATGAGAGCGAGTAGTGCGGGGGCTCCTATTTGGAGCGCAGCTTTCCGAATCATCTTGATTATGCCGCCCTTCACGTTACGTTCAGAACACCCTCAGTCGTGATTCGACTGGCTTTAGAAATCTCCTCCGCAACCTTGACCGCTGCGTCGCCGCTGCGAACCGGTCCTTCCGCCGACATAACCGAACTGGCAGCCAAGGTGAAAAGCAGGGCATCCTCCTGCTTGTCGAAGTAAAGCACTACCTGATTCGCTGCCATATGCGTACCTCCTACCGATTGTTCTTAGGAATGATAGGCCGATTCAGCACAGGAATGAGGTTGTCTCTTTTGGTGCGCCTTAAACTAGGTGTTGAAAGGGTTGAGAATCCGCACATCAAGTTGCCCAAAATCTCGTTCGTTCCTGGTCGCAACAATCAAACGATGGACGCGTGCGGTCGCAGCGATCATGGCGTCCTCTACCAACTGGTCCGGTTTCCGATCCATGATGCGGCCCCATTCCCGAAAGCAGGGCGTATCCATCGGGAGGATCTGGTAAGAGGCAGCCAGTTGATCCGCCCAACACTCGATCTCGCTCGCTTTCGATGGATCTTGATGTCTGGTCCGCTCAATTCCCGCTTGCAGTTCGCCCAAGGTAACAGCTGAGAGGAACAACTGCTCATCCTCCTGGTCGCTGAGCCAGCCGACCACGGCGCCGTGCGGATGCGGCTTTCGGAGCTCGGAAACGACGCTGGTGTCCAGCAAGTATTTGTTCACTTGAACTCCAATGCGGCACGTCGCCGCAAATTGCGGCTCTCCGCGACCAAGTTCTCAAAGCGAGCATTGGGGGCGAGCAACAGGGCTTTGAGGCCGGGACGGGCGGCACTTTGCAGTCGGTTCCATTCCTCGATCGGTACTAAAACGGCGGTTTCAATTCCGCGACGGGTAACGACCTGCGGGCCCTTCTTGATGGTTGCATCCAAGAACTCACTAAAACGCGCCTTCGCATCTTGCACTTGCCACGAAGCCAAGCTTCACCTCCTACGCACGACTCTATGGTACTGACTAGTCATCTATCTAGTCAAGTACAAGACCAGAACACTCGTCTCCTGTGCTGGCCTCCAGAGAGCCGGGGCTGCGGGCACTGTCCGCCCGGGGAAGTCTCAGGTCAATCTTTCTTCGCTATACGAAAGTCGACGCCAACAAATCCTCCGTCGGGACGGATGGAGGTGTCAATCCTGTGGCTCCATGTCGAATCTTGAAGTGCACCACAGGGGATTCTTGAGTCATTCGGCGAAGACTCAGAAGAAAACTTGATTACGCTGTGCTCGGCCTGTCACGCCAGAGTGTATTCCCGCTAAGGCCACGGAAGGATAGCGGTACATTATCCGCTTGCATAGAACATCTTTGGCCTAGCGCTGATGTTTACGAAGTCGCAGCGGATTGGGCCTCATTGTCCCGCAATGGTTCCCCGGGGCCATATTCGAAATTGATCCTCTCCTGCTCGACCACCAGCGGCCGCTTCTGCACAAGGGTATGGATAGTGCCGATATATTCCCCAATAATGCCCATAAATAGCATTTGGATCGACATGAAGAAAAATACGCCGATGACCAGTGGGGCGATGCCAACGGAGAAGTGACTCCAAAAGATTAATTTGTACAGGAGGTATGCCAGCGAGACCAGAATCGAAACCAGCGCGCCCACAAAACCGGAAAAGGTCACCAGCCGCAGTGGCACCTTGGACAGATTTGTGATCGCGAGCATCCCCATGTCATAGAGCGAATAGAAGTTGTTCTTGGTGATTCCGCGTTTGCGCTTGGGCTGACGATACGGAATATCGAAATGCCGAAAACCAGCCTCCGCGACCATGCCTCGGAAGTAGGGATACGGATCATCGAAGCTCTTAATGACTTCCACTACCTTGCGGTCATACAGGCCAAAGCCAGTGTAGTTCTCGTAGGTTTCCACGCCGGAAAGACGGTTCACCAGCCTGTAGTATTTCTTGCGGATCCAGAACATCAGACCGTGTTCGTCGCTTGCCTGCTTGACGCAGATCACAACCGGGTAACCCTCCTCCCACTTATGGATCATGTCAACAATCATCTCGGGAGGATCCTGCAGGTCGGCCACAATTCCTATGACAGCGTCGCCGCTGGCCTGATACAGCGCATGCTGGGGTGACCTTATGTGGCCGAAGTTGCGCGTATTCCTAATTACTTTTACGTTCCTGTCTTTGGCAGCTATCGCCTTCAGTTCGCCCAGCGTATTGTCGGTTGACGCATTGTCGATAAAGATGTGTTCGTACTGGTAGTGGCCGGCGGTGGCGATGGCAGCGCGAACTCGAAGGTACAGTTCGTGCACATTGGGTTCCTCGTTATAACAGGCTGTGAGGACGGTCAGGGTCTTAGGCATGGGTTGCAGCCTTCTCGTCGAACCTTAGGGATTCGACATCGATCGCTTCGTTGCGCTCATACCAGGCATAGAGGTCCCTGATCGAGTCCTCTAAATCCCAAAAACGATATCCACCCATTTCCGTCAGCATACGCGAGTTGTCCGCCGAGTACTCGGGCCCAATGCCTTCGGTCATGACGGACACATCTGGCTTGCGTCGTGAGACCTGGGCCGAGACCCGGGCAATCACTTGGGCTAATTCGGATATCGCCACGGGCCGTCCGGTGCAGGCGTTGTATGACTTGTGGCGGGCGTCGTTCTCGATGAACCACATCGTGAGCTTGACCAAGTCTTTGACGTACAGGTAGTCAAACACAACATCCTGCCGGAGCACAATCGGCAATCCTTTCAGCGCCCGGCAGCAGGCGTTCGAAATGAAGCGGACGGTGTAGTCCTCGTAGGCGCCGAAAACTCCGAACAAGCGCAAATTAACGACTCGATCGGAGCGCTCGATATGCTTGGCGCAAATGTATTTGGAAAACCCGAGCGCGTCCCTAGGCACGCGGGTATCGAAATAGTCTTCTTTTACCCTCGCTGGCAGCCCGGTCTTGTCATACTCGGCGCCGGACCCGAAGTGAATCATTTTCCCGAATCGTCCCTGGTTGCGCAGGAGATTGAAAAACATCCGGCAATTGCGGTCGAGCAGGTCCGGAGGAGCAGCCAGGCGCCGGTTCGACCGCGTGGTTGCGGTATGCACGACCACATCGAAATGGTGCGCATCGAGGCATTCGCGCACCGCCTGCTCGTTTAACAGATCCAGTTCGGACGAAGATGGCGCCGACACCTCATATGTGCCGGCTAGTTGCTCTGCCAGATTTCGCCCTATGAAGCCCGAACCGCCGGTGATGAGTATGCGCATTATGCAGGCGAACCCAGACTAGCACAGGTAACGCGGGGGCTCCGACGAGAAAGCGGCCGCTGTACATCCGACGCAAACAGATCCGGAAGGGGGATGTTAGGCACGACGATGGGTTGTCCCGGGAGGGAATTCTGAGGATGGTACAGTATGAAATCTGGAGTGGTGGTCATCAATTTGGATGGAGAGATTTCCTCTTATCGGGCGCTTCAGTCTAGCCGTCACTTCGGTGTTGCATCATAGACGCAACCGTCGGGTGGTCGTTTCGGCGGGCGTCGGCATATTCCAGCGGTTGGTGCAGGTTGGCAGCACATTGGTGCTGATGCCTCTTTTACTGCGAGTGCTTGGCCCGGCGACTTTCGGAGTTTGGGGGGCTGCGGCTTCATTGGCTTGGCTGAGCGGGTTGGTCGATATTGGGACCGGCACTGCCTTGGTTACGCTGGTGGCTCGTTCGAGTGCGCTTGAAAGCGCAGAGCAAGCTCGGCGTCACGTAACAGGCGCGCTTAGCATTGGTGGCGGATTGGCTGGCTTGATGTTGCTGGCAGCCTTCCTGGCATCGCTTAATGGGAGGGCGCATGGCAGCGCTGGGCCTTACTTTATCGCTGCTATCGGACTGGCTCTGAACCTTCCGCTTAATGCCGGTAACAATGTCTGGATGGCGCTTCAGAAAGGCTATGTCTCGGGGTTCTGGGAACTGGTGCAGACGCTTTTGACCACTGCTGGCCTGATTGCAGCTACCTTGTTTACCAGAGACGTACGCGTGTTCGTGGGTATCGTTTACCTGGGTCTTGTGTTGTCTAATGTTGGGAGTCTGGTTCATCTTTTCTGGCGGCATCCGGAACTTCGGCCGGAAGGGATTTCGATTTCATGGGCAGCTATGCGGGAAGTGGCTGGTCATGGGGTGCTTTACTTTACCCTGGCTTTGACTGGTGGTCTTTCGTTCCTGCTGGATAACGTTCTGGCGCTTTCTCTGCTTGGTCCTGAGGCTTCGGCTCGCATGACTATTGCTATGCGGATCTGTGTTACGGCTATCGGCGGTATTGTGGTCTTGTCGCAACCGCTTTGGCCGGCGTTTGCGGAGGCTGCTGAGAGAGGCGATCGGAAGTGGATTCGCAAGGCTCTGGTCCGCGGCTCGGGCCTGCTGGTTGGACTTACGGTTGCTGGATCATCTCTGTTGCTGGTCTTTGGTGAGCGGCTGTTGCGGTTGTGGTTGCATACCGACCTCGGTATCGGAGTTGGTTTGCTGTGGGCAATTGCGGCTTGGGTGCTTGCTCAGGCTCTCGTTCGCATTCCGAGTCTTCTGCTGAACGGGCTGTCGATCCTTCGCTATCAGATTGCCGTGTTCTCGATTGCCACAGCGCTAGCATTCGCATTGAAATTCACGCTTGCTCCTTACTTTGGGGTTTCCGGAATCCTCTGGTCCACGACTGCGGTCATCTTTCTTATTGTGGTGCCGGCGAGCATCTGGCGAATTTTTCGGTGGGCATCGCTTCCCGCTCCGCGAGCGGGAGAACTGGCTGAGAATCGGGCCGAGGAGATTCTGGGCAATCTTTTGTCTTAAGGCGTTTTAAGGAAGACCATTCAAATAGTAACTGCCCAAGGGGACTGGGGCAGTTTCGAGGGGTGCCTTGGGAGACGGGCACACTTCGGACCTGGCCTAAGGGGTCAATCCCGGGATCCAAGGCGTTTGCGAACGTCGGGCAGAGGATGGCGAAAACAGCAATTCGCAGATACCGCTCGACGTTGATTCCGGAAAACAAACGAGCGAGATATGCTCACGAGTATTTAGCCAGTTCTTCGTTCAAGCAAGCTTTCTCTTGTCGTGTCGTTATCGTGGTTGGCCGCCATTGCTTTTCCGCCCGCCACCGATATGATATTTTCTTAGCACTTATGCTAGACCTTTTCATTGCACGACCGGCGTTTCAAGCCGCACAGCGTTTCGTCAGTTGGTTCGGGTGCGAACTCGTTTACTGCAGGCCAGCCAATCGCGACATCAAGGATGCGGATTATTACCGACCGATGTTCAGTCCGTGGCTTACTCCCGAGTGGAAGAAACGATTGCGAGCCGACGATCCCCGATCGCTCGTACCTTTGCCTGCAAAATACGTGCTTTACTGTTTGGCCCTCGACGCAACTGGGCGCTGTAGCGGGGAGATCGCCGAGTGCGGCGTATACAAGGGCGGATCGGCGAAAATCCTTGCTGAACTTGTGCCCACCCGGCCGTTACATTTGTTCGATACCTTCGAGGGAATGCCCGCGACCGATCCTGCGCGCGACCTTCATAAGGCTGGCGATTTTTCGGACACTGACCTTGCTTCTGTCCGCGAATATCTGTCCGATCACGAGAACGTAATTTGCGTGCCGGGCCTGGTCCCGGATTCACTCGGAGTCACCAAGGACCGCACTTTCTCTTTCGTCCATATTGACCTGGACATCTACTCGGCGATTAAATCGGCTTGCGAATTTTTTTATCCCAGGATGCAACCGGGCGGCGTGTTGTTATTCGATGACTATGGTTACGCGAGTTGCCCTGGTGCTCGGGCGGCTGTCGATGAATTCTTCGCGGACAAACCCGAAGTGCCGGTGGCAATCGCAACCGGGCAATGTTCGGTGCAAAAGCGTTCGGAGGCCATCTCAGTTACTCGCGGGTCTTTCTTTCCGGAATCACGTGCCGGATGATTCTGAAAAGGCGACTCCAGCTTGCTTAGTGGTCTCCAGCTTTGCCGGTTTTGGCTGACGGCCCGTTGCTGCTGCCGGCAAGTCCGCGCCCGTAGATGGCGTCCTTGAGCGACGGAATGCTGGCATACGGACTGTCGATGGCGTCGATGGTGATGGGCTGATCTTTGGGGACGGCTTTGAGGATGACTTCGCCGCGCATCAGTTCGCGGCAGGAGATCTGGCCCTGCTGGAGGGGGACGGCGAGATAGACATCTTCGTCCTGGAGAACGTGGCCTACGGGGAGATCGCGGGTGGCGTAGACTCCCCGGACGAGGGCGTCTAGATAGGCGATCTCGTTTTGCGGAGGCAGACGCTTTTGGGTGCCCGGGGCTCCGCACATGCTCTTGGCGCGATGAAAGGCTTTGAACCAGGTGTCGACCTGCTCGGGGAGCGAGCAGTAGGGAGAAACGGTCATGCCCTCGGTCTGGATGTCGACGTGGCGCTCGAAGGTGCGTGCGCCTTTGGCGTAGGCCATGAGCATGGAGGACGTCCAGTCGTGATACTCGTGGGTGGAAAATCCGATGGTGTGATTGGGATAGCGATTACGGAGGAAGTCGATCTGATTGAGTTCGAGGTCGCGATCCTCGGTGGGATAGAGCGAGACGCAGTGGTTAATGGCCAGCGGGATATGACGATTGTCGAAAAACGTGACCAGGTCGTCGATGTCTTTTAGGGAAGAGCCTCCGGTGGAGACGATCATCGGCTTTTTCGTTTTCGCCATTCTCTCGATGAGGACCCAGTCGTTGCAGTCGGAACTGGCGATTTTGAGGATGGGGATGCCTACCTCGCAGCAGAATTCTACAGAGGTCTCATCGAACGGAGTTGCCATGGGGATGCAGCTGGCTCCGCGGATGGCTTGGACTAGCCTGGCGTAATCCGCTGCCTGGAGGCGCGTGTCCATGGTTTTCTTGATGTAGCGGATGTCGTCGCGGTGGCGGAAGTCCTGGTGGATGAAGCTGTCGACGTCGCGCAATTGCAGCTTGATGGCGGCGCGAACGTTGTTGAAGCGCACCACTTGCGCGTAGGCGGCTATGATTTTCAGGCCGCGCTCTACGTTTCCTAGGTGGTTGTTGGCTAACTCCAGGACAAACAACTCATCAAAAATATCCGCACCGGTCATGACTCGTCCCTCCCTGCTTGCTGTCTTTTGCTAGTTATCTTCTGCTAATTATCCTTGATGATATTCGATGCCAGTTCGTCGGCGTCTAGGAAGGGGTACATGTCCTCCAGGGCCGGCGTCACGATCTTGCCGTCGGGCAACTGCTTTGATTTGATGCGTGGTTCGAACTCTTGTTTCGGGTCTAGCATGACCTCGATCAGGGCCGGGCCGGGCTGGTCGAGGGCGGCCTCTACCTGGGGCATGTCGGACGCGCGATCTATGCGCAGGCTGGGAATTCCGTAGGCGCAGCCAACTTTCACGAAGTCGGGGAATGAAACGCCGCTGGTTGGGTCTGCGCCGGTTAGGCGTCCGAAGAAATTGGATTGGGTGGCGCGCATCGAGAGGTAGCCGCCGTTGTTGAGCACAAAAAGTTTGACCGGAAGCCGGTGGTGCTTGATGGTTTGCAACTCCTGAATATTTAACTGGAGACTGCCGTCTCCAGCCATGCAGATGACCCTGGCACCGTTGCGTGCCACCGCCGCGCCGACCGCGGCCGGCAGATCGTATCCCATGGATGCCGACCCCGAATTCGAGATAAGGCGCTGGCCCTTGCGAATTTGCAATACCTGAAAACTAACGATGCAGGCAGTTGCATCTCCGCAGATCACCACATCATCTTCCGCCAGCAGACTTGAAAGTTGCTCCATGAAGTGGTAGGGATCCATTGGAGATGCCGGTTTCCGCTGGTGATCCTTCATGACGGGATAGCGCGCCACGCGCTCGCGGCACCACTCGAGCCATTTCTGATGGCGGGGCGTATGGGTGGAGCGATCACATTGTGCGGCTAGTTCTTTGAGAAAGAATTTCAAATCGGAGTGAATGGCGAGATCGGGGCGAACTAGCGGTTTGTGGAGCTCGGATGCATCTATATCGACCTGAATCTTGAATGCACGCGGCGCGAAAGACTGCCAGTTGTAGCTGACCTGACGAACATTCAGCCGTGAACCCAGCACCAATACCAGATCCGCATTTTGTACGGTGAAGTTTCCCGCGCGGTCGCCGATGGTTCCGGGGCGGCCACAAAAGAGCTTGTCGTCGCTGGCGATCAAATCGTGCGTCCAAGCGGTTGTAACCGGGATTTGCAACTTCTGGACCAACTGGTGGAATTCGTCCAACGCGTCTGCGATCCTTACGCCCGTCCCGGCGAGAATCACGGGTCTTTTTGAGGCACGAATTCCCTCCAGCAACTGGCTACATTGCTTCCTGACTTCAGCCTCACTCCAGAGAGGAGCATCCTCGGCTGGATCGTACGCGCGCATGCTGGCCTTATCGACTTGGGCGGATTGAACGTCGACGGGAATGTCGAGCCAACAAGGTCCGGGCCTTCCGGATTTTGCCAAATGCCAGGCACGCTCGAGGTGATATCGGATGGAGAGAGGATCATCGATCATCACCGCATACTTCGTGATGTTCCCGATCATGGCGACAATGTCGATTTCCTGGTCTCCGAGTTGGCGCAGTCCGCTGATGCCTAGGGCGCGCATGCAGGTCTCGCGCTTGACCTGGCCGGAGACTACGAGCATGGGGATGGAATCGGTCCAAGCTCCGAAGACTCCGTTGAGGGCGTTGATGCCGCCGGGTCCGGTGGTGACGTTGACCACGCCGGGCTGTCCGCTGATGCGGGCGTAGGCTTCGGCGGCCATAGCGGAAGCTTGTTCGTGGTGATTGCAAATGTAGTGAATACGCGGCTCCTTGCCAATGGAGTCGTTGAGGTGCATGGCGCCGCCGCCGGTGACCATGAAGATGTGGCGCACCCCCCAATCCGCGAGTTGGTCGACGATGTAGTCGGAAAGCTTCATACGCGGACCTTCATGAGGCACCCTTGGAGTTTTGCTGCGCCATCAGAGAGTGCCCCTTTAGCGCGATTTCGTTTATCGTTTCCAGAACGTAATCCAACATCGCCTGCGTGAGTCCGGGATATACGCCAATCCAGAAGACCTGATTCATCACGCGGTCACTGTTTGACAGATCGCCCACTACACGATGGTCGAGATCGGCATAGGCAGGTTGACGGACCAGGTTGCCGCCG
This sequence comes from uncultured Acidobacteriaceae bacterium, assembly GCA_963779995.1. Lineage (GTDB taxonomy): Bacteria > Acidobacteriota > Terriglobia > Terriglobales > Acidobacteriaceae > Acidiflorens. The sequence goes on from CAVZZY010000019.1 coordinate 313,104, forward strand.
AAGAGCTGGCGGGTGCCGATCTTTTTCTCATACAGGAAGTCAATGAGCGCGTTACGTGAGAATGGAGCTGTCTCCCTTACCAGTAGCGGGAACCCAAACCAACTCGGGTCGGAATTCGGAGTTGCTTCGGGCAGGACAAAGTGCTCCTCGACGTTTTTGTCTTTGAGTCCTGACTTCAAATACGCAAAATTTCGCTTTCGCGCCTCAATGAATGCCGGCAGTTTCTTCAACTGCGCGACTCCCACAGCAGCTTGCATGTCAGTGGCTTTGAGGTTATAGCCCACGTGCGAATAGATGTATTTGTGATCGTAGCCGTGCGGCAATTCCCCCAACCGCCAGTCGAAACGCTTGCCGCAGGTGTTCTCTTTACCCGGGGCACACCAGCAATCCCGCCCCCAGTCGCGAAAAGATTCGACGAGCGTGCGCAGCAGGGGCTTGTCCGTTAAAACGCATCCACCTTCGCCCATGGTGATGTGGTGCGCGGGATAAAAGCTTACAGTTGCGAGATCGCCGAAGGTTCCGACTTTCTGTCCGCGGTAGGTCGAGCCGAGCGCGTCACAGCAGTCTTCTATCAACCACAAGCCATGCTTCTTCGCGAAGGCCATTACGGCATCGAGATCGAACGGATTCCCCAGCGTGTGCGCAAAGAAGACGGCTCGCGTGCGGTCGGATAGCGCCGTTTCGAGATAACTGACATCCACATTGAACGTGGGAATGCAGACATCGACGAAGACGGGAACCAATCTGTTTTGCAGGATCGGATTGACCGTCGTGGGGAATCCCGCAGCCAGGGTGATTACCTCGTCTCCGGGGCGTAGGCGTCGATCGCCCAATTTCTGTGAAGTCAGGGCTGCGACCGCCAGCAGGTTGGCCGACGAGCCTGAGTTCACCAGCACCGCCTCGCGCACACCGACGAATTTGGCGAACTCACGTTCGAACTGTTCGGCGAAGCGCCCGGTGGTCAGCCAGAAATCGAGCGAGGACTCGACCAGCAGTTGGAGATCTTGTTCGTCGAAGACGCGGCCGGAAATGGGCACCGGGGATGTTCCCGGCACGAACGCAGGGACAGGGAAGGCCTCACGGTAATACTCCGCCACCATGCCGCGGATCCGATCGCGCAACTCGTCAGCTCGTGACACTACTTCAGGGCCTCCCGGTACCATGCGATGGTCTTTTCCAATCCTTCATCCAGAGTGAACATGGGCTTCCAGTTCAATTCAGTGCGTGCCCGCTCGGCACTCAGGAACTGATGGCGGATCTCATTCGAAGCCTGGTTCTGAATCTCGGGCTTCAACTTCGATCCCATTTTCTCGAGGATCGCGTTCACCAGTTCAAGCACGCTGATCTGCGCTTCATTCGAAAAGTTATAGGCGGCGCCGCAAAGCTTCGAATTCTGCAGGAGCCGTTCTGCCAGCAGCATGTAAGCCGCCGCGCCATCTTCCACGTAGAAGTAGTCGCGCACGAACTTGCCGTCGGAGCGAATAATGGGTCGGTCGCCACGAACCACGGAGCGGATCGTGCCGGGCACCACACGGTCCCAATTCAGGTCTCCGCCACCGTAAAAATTGCCGCAACGCGTGATCGCCACTGGGACGCCAAACGTGTGCGCGTAACAGTGGGCAATCAGGTCCGCGCACGACTTGCTTACATCGTAGGGATGCTTCCCCAGCAACGGCATATCTTCCTTATAGGGAAGTACCGTCTGATCGCCGTAAGCCTTGTCCGAAGAAGCGAGGACGACCGACTTCACCTTTGGCGAACGCCGGCAGGCCTCCAGAAGATCCCACGTTCCGCGGATGTTGCTCTCGAAAGTTGAAAGTGGATTGCGGTTGGCGATTTGCACCTGCGTCTGGGCGGCGAGATGAAAGACGACTTCGATCTGGTACTCGCCCAGCGCGCGTTCCAACAGAGATGAACTGCTAAGACCACCGCGCACTACGTTGACGCGGTCGGCCACTCCCTGGTGCACAAATTCGCTGGCCGGAACCCAGTCGCGTACCAGCGCGGTCACGGACGCGCCCTGTTCCAGCAGGTGTTTTGTCAGCCATCCGCCCACCAGTCCCGTGGCGCCGGTGATAAAGACAGCACGGTCACGCCAGAAGCCGTTCTTCATTATTGTTTCAGCCAAATTAATTCCTGCCAAACTTTTCTTAATCCTGCCAAACCTTCCATGGCGCCTGCTTCGCGCTCCATAACTGGTTCAAGTACTCGTACTCGCGATACGTATCCATCGCGTAGAAAAAGCCGTCATGTTGATAAGCCATCAACTGCCCCTCGTCGGCCAATCGCTCGAGCGGTTCCTTCTCGAAGATGCAATCGTCACTGCCGAGATAATCGAATACACGGCGATCGAGTACGAAAAAGCCAGCGCTCGCGCGGCCGGCAATCTTTGCCTTTTCCTTAAATTTGGTCACGCGACCTGTCGCGTTTGTGTCGATGACTCCGAAGCGGGAACTCGGTGTGATGGTCGTGACCGTGGCCAGCTTTCCATGGCTCTTGTGAAATTCCACGAGCTCACGGATGTTCACGTCGCCCACGCCATCGCCATAGGTCAGCATGAAGACAGATTCACCAATGTACTTCTCAATCCGCTTTACCCGCCCGCCGGTCATCGTGGTCTGTCCGGTATCGACGAGGGTGACCTGAAAGTCCTGTTCGCGATGTACGTTTTTGTACTCAACCTTGGAGTTGCGGCCGAGGCAGAGAGTGAAATCGTTGTTCATCGCCTCGTAGTTCAGGAAATATTCCTTGATCATGTTGCCGCGGTACCCGAGGCAGAAGACAAAATCGGTGAAACCATTGTGCGCGTACAACTTCATAATATGCCACAAGATCGGACGACCGCCGATTTCCACCATGGGCTTGGGCCGATACTCGGTTTCCTCGCGCAAGCGGGTACCGAGGCCTCCGCACAGCATCACTACTCTCACGAGATTCTCCTGGCAGGCGCTAGTAGTAGTTTTGCCCGATTTTATGCATTATTCAGAGGTTAAACAAGGGAAGGACGACCTTGGAGGTTACTGGAGATACCATCTCACATCGAAGCCAAACGGGAGCGGATCTGAAGGACAGCTTGATTGCAGTGTTCTGGCTGTCACAGAATCACTGCTTCGCTAGCGGGGAGGGCGAAATCATTGGATTCGGGAATGGGCCCTGGCTCTTCACGAGCGACACTTCCTCGAACAGCAGCGAAGGCACAACGCAGGAAACGATGGGGACATCCGACGACCCCGAAATACCCGCCGCGAAAAGCGCACCTACTGGGGGAATGAATTCATCGGTGAAGACGGCCGGGGTATCGCCCACGGCCACAATGTCTTTAAATGTTGAAGGGAGCATCTCGGCGATTTCCACGCCCCGAATGAGCTCTTCGTGCCCGTCGGGATAAAGCTTGTAGACCTCGGCGAGAGAGCCTGAACCTTGGCCCTGCTGCGCCATCCTGGTCGCCATCTTCACGAATGAAGCGGCCGCGCCTGCGCCCACACGGCGCACGACGATGCCGTAGTCAAGGCCGCGATCTTTCGCCCGGCGCAGCAATTCTTTGCGGAGCTCGTCATTGGTCGACGATTTTTCGGACGTCAGGAACAAGTTACTGGGAGACGGGCCGTACCCGCGGCGGCTGCCGGTGCTGTGCAGGACGGCGCGCACGGGAGTGCGAGTGGCGAGTAGCGTTTTCAGAGTGCCGTGTTCCACCAGCCGGGTTTCGCGGGTCTCGACGGCGTCATCGTCGATCTTGCCCGCGCCCATCAGAATCGTCCCCTGGTAGTCTGCGCGCAGTGGATTATCGGAAACACTGAGGAAGTCGGGGAGGACGCGGCCCCCGATTTTGTCGACTAGAGATCCGCCGCCGCCCAACTGCGACATCAGCTGGTTGAAGTACATTTCGAATTGCGGATTGTCGCTCAACGGCGTGCGCACGGCCATCAGCCCGGTGGCGAACTGTTGCGCGAAGATCTCTCCCGCAGCATCGCCCTCAAACAGGACCGGACCGTTGTATCGTTCGAGCGAACCGGCGGTACGGAGCTTCAGAATACGGTCCGCGATAGCACGGGTGCGCGAGAGCAGGGCGTCTTTAGCGGGGAGGTCGGCCATGGTGCGGCCAAAGACTGCAATCGACTCGGAAATCGGCAGACCGTCCGGCGCTTGCGTCTGCGCGTTGATCCGCAGCTTGAAAGACGTCTGCGCGCGGGTAAAGGTCGATCCCTCGCTGTTGATGTAGCGGGTGTAGTAATTGCGGTACTCGAGATCCACCGACGAGCCATAGATTTCCGGAGTGTTTCTGAAAACCGCGGAAATGTCCCGGGCCAGAGTTTTCAAGTCATCGCCGGCCCGGCTCTTTTCCGGCGGCTCCATTTTTGTCGTCGGAGTCTCTCTGCTGAAATCGGGGACATCGTCGGTATGCTTGCGCATGTCAAGGGCGGCGCGCTTGCCGGAGAAATCCTCCAGCGCTTTCTTGTACTGGCTGTCGGTCGCGAGCCAGAAATCGCGGCGGATCTGCTGGTAGTCATCGTCGAGCGGGGCCTGGCTGATGCCGCTGAGGAAGCCTCCCCTGCCGCCGAACATCCGTGACGAAAGGTAGTTGCTGTTATCGAGGGCATAGTCGCCGACCCGGACTTCGACTCCGATCATGCGCATACGCAACGGCTGGTCCTGGGTGAGGCTGCCCAGCATGGCGGAGATGGAATTCTGGTTGATCTCGTCCATGCGGTAGGCGAGGAAGTAGGGCTTATCCATCTTTTGCAGCTGGAGCTGGGCGACCGATCGCGCGAGCTCATCCTTCATTGCCCGCATGACAACATCGTCCTGAGCTTGGGCGAACGTCGCGAACAGGGTTCCGAACAGCGTCCCGAGAAGCAGGACCAGCAATAGGGCAGCAATTCTTGAACGCATAAAAAACCTCATGGGCTGAAAACCACTCCAGTTCTGCTCGCTTCCGGTTCTCTCCTAGTTCGTATCATTTCGATTGGAACGCAGGAGGCGGCGGCAGAATGGGGACGCGTTCCTGCGATTTTTCCTTGCGCTGGACTTCGATCTGCGAGACCAGCAGACCCGGAGAGGAGGCCGAAACCGGCACCCATCCTGACTCGGCACCGCAGACCCCGTTGAACACCGCGATCTGGTCATCGGCGGCAAGGATTTTGCTAAAAGCGATCAGGGGTGTACCGATCAGATCCACGCCGCGCACCAGTTCTTCCTTGCCGTCCGGATAAATGCGGTACACGACCGTCGGCCGCACATTAAAAGCGTTCGGCAACACGCGCTGGGTGAAGGTAAAACCACCCTCGATGTCGTCGAAAAAAAGTCCGTAGGGCTTGTTGGCGGCCTTGACCTGTTCGATGAGCTCTTTCTTCAATTCCGAGCGCGACACCTGCTTCGCGGATTCGACCACCAGGTTCGATTGCCGGGCGACAACTTTGTATCCCTGCTGGCGGCGCCCGTGCCCGTTGGAATGATCGAAACCCTCGATTGGAGCTCGTGACATCAGGAAGGTCCTGAGAGTTCCCTTGTCGACAACGGTGACGCGACGAGCCTTCACGCCTTCGTCATCGTACGGGTAGTAGCCCACCAGGTCTGCGCCGGCGAAGGTTTTGAGGGTGGGGTCGGAGTAGACCGAGAGGAAGTCGGGCAGCACCGGTTGATTGACTTTCTTCTTGAATGTCTGCGCTTCATCTTCATTCTTCTGGCGCTGGCCTTCGACGCGATGCCCGAAGATCTCGTGGAAAAAGACCGCGCTGGAGCGTCCCGAGAGAATAGCTGGCCCGGTGTAGGGCTCGGCGAGCGGAGCCTTCACCAGGCCGAGGAGCGTCTCGACCATGTGGTTCACATCCTTCAGCATGGTGGCGTCGTCGGGCAAGCCATCCGGATGGAAAGACATATAAGTCTGGTGTAGTGGGAGTACCATGCCGTCGTCGGCCTTCGCGGTGGCGGAGATAATAATGCGGTAAAAGGGTGAGGAGATTTGAATGCGGCTGCCGTCGCTGTTGACGTAGCGGCGAGTTTCGACCTCGGCAATCACTTCGGCGCTGTTCTCGATGATTTCCTTGTGCTGAGCAAAAGGCGCAGTGGCCTGGCGCATCTTCTTTTCCCAGATGGCTGAGTCGAAGGAGAACGGAGCCGGGGGCTCGAAGTAGGTCTCGGCTGCTTCGTGCGAGAAGTCACCGGAGCGGTCTTCAGCTTCGACCTTTACTTGCACGTTCGCTTTCACCTGTTGGAGGCGTTGCACCGCGCTGCGGTACTTACGCTCGGTTTCACGCCAGAGCGCGACTCGGAGTGCATCAGGATCATTTTCCAGCGGAATTTTTTGCCGATCGAACTGATCGGAGAAGTCGGTCGTTGGACCGGCGTCGCGAATCAGGTGCGTGTTGTCCAGTGAGTAGTCTCCCACTCGCAGGTCGAGATCGAGCAAGCGCGTTGTCTGCTCGCTACTGCTCGTGAGCGCGCCAAACGAGGCAGCTACATGGATAGCGTGGTTATCGGTCAGTTGATAAGAGAGAAAATAAGGCGGAACCGGTGTCTTTTTCAAGTTCTGCAAGGAACGGTCCAGCTCCTGCTGCATTGCATTTAACAGCGGATCCGAGGGAGTTTGCTGCGCGAACGACAAGAAGGGAAGTAGTAACAGGAAGAAATGACCATATAGCTTGCGAGAGTAAGTCACGAGAGCCTCTTCTGCGGAACGAAACTTTTGGGCCCCTGACCAGAGGCCGGCTTTGCATTCCGGCTGGAGTAGCTTAACACTAGCAGGTAAAAGAGTGGCGTAGTTATTCGCTCATACGGCACGCCGACGACATCATCCCCCAAGTACGCGGGCCCGATCACCATATCGACGAACACTACACTCCACGCCATCGCCGCGGGCAATGGTTATGGGGCAAGCTCAGAAGCATTTGGAATCTATGTGATTGACTGACATAGCTCTGGACCTTATTGAGAATTGCATAATATAGTGACATTCCTAGAGATTCGTGCTACGCTGCGGTCATGGGAAACCCGGCGGGAGTAAGGCGCGATTTTCAGAAGTTGGAAGAACGGCGGCTGTTAGGGGCGCGGCTGTTACGCCAAGGAGTACATCCGGCCGAAGTGGCGCGACAGGTGGGAGTGCATCGGCAGTCGGTCAGTCGCTGGGCCGAACAACTGAAGCAGGGCGGCGTACGGGCTTTGAAACAGGCCGGACACGCCGGGCGCAAAGCGCGTTTACGTCCGGAAGATTTACGGCGAATCGAGCGTGGGTTAAAACGTGGGCCGCAGGCCCTGGGCTACGAAACCAGCTTGTGGACTTCGTGGCGCGTGGCCCACCTGATCGAGCAGGAATGCGGGGTGAAGTATCACCCCTCGCAAGCCTGGCGGATTCTGCGGCAGCTGGGATGGAGTTGCCAGCGTCCGGTGGGACGGGCGCTGGAGCGCGACGAAGACAAGATCCGGCGGTGGAAGCAGCAGCGCTGGCCAGAGATTAAAAAAAAGCCCGGGAAGAAGGCCGTACCATCGTCTTCATCGACGAAAGCGGACTGAGTGAGCGCCCGCACCGCTGCCGCACTTGGGCGCCACGGGGACAAACGCCAGTGTTGCAATATCACTTCAATTGGAAGATGTTGTCGGCCATGGCGGGGATAACGTGGTGGAATTTTTACTTCCGCTTGTTTCCGGGTGCGATCCGCAGCCCGCAGATCATCGAGTTTCTCGCGCACCTGCTACGCCATATTCCCGGCAAGCTACTGATCGTCTGGGACGGACTGCCGGGTCATCGCAGCCGCGCGACATGGCTGTTTATCCGCGAGCGGCGCGGGCGATTGTGGGTGGAGTTTCTTCCCGGCTATGCGCCGGATCTGAACCCGGTCGAGTATCTGTGGTCGCACTGGAAGCAGCATGAGTTGCCCAACTTCTGCCCACAGAACTTCGGGCTGTTGAGCTCTTATGCGCGCAAGGCCCTGCGTCGGATGCGCAAGCGCCCCACCCTGGTGGCCGCCTTCTGGCGCCAGGCAGAACTGTTTCCTTTGTAACTATATTATGCAATACTCAATAAGTGCCAAAGGGGAATCCCGAGACGACATAACAAGAAAGCATACCTACAAAACTGTTCTCATGCGACCAGGCTCAAGCGGTCCGCCCTTACTGGAGAGTTGTCGCCAGGTGATGCGAAGCGTGCGGAACGAGAGAAAAAATGGCCGGCCTTGGCAGACGATTTTCGCAGTTTTCTTGTCAGGTTATCTGTCTGGTGTGAACCTTTTACATAAGAGCGCGCCATCGCTCCACCCAACCCACCGGATCCAATTTGCCATCAAGTTGGTAGTTTCATGGCAGTGTCGCTGCGCGAAAATTTAGATTCACTGAAGTGCGTCCCCAATTCCTGCAAGAATTATTCGTTTCAAGATCACGCGGCACTATGATGAATGCCGTTGTTGCCGGCGCCGACGGTCATAGAGACCATTTAATTTATGGGCGCTCGCGGAACTCGTCGTGAGTTCTTTACAAGTACCCAAATGGGTTAGTCAAGAAGGTGATCCGGATTGAAATCCTTTTATATTGACACGAACAGGGATCGAGGGCGACAATTGCTCTCCGCCCTCCCCTCCAAGACAACTTGCCGGAAACTCGACTGTTCGAATTTGAATTTTCTTTTGGAGGATCTCCCATGTCGCGCCGCAGCTTTCCCTTGTTGCTGGTTGTAGCTCTGTTCTCCACACTGGCCCTAGCCAATTCCATGCCGGTCAATCCAACGTTTCTTCACTCCGGCACCAGCATTCATGGTGGTGCCTTCGCCTATTCCAACCATTCCTCGATTAGCGGTGTAAGGGCCACGCCCATGAACTATGACGCGGTCAACATCCGCACGTCGAATGACTGGAATCACGTTAGCGTGATGGCTGGAAAACTCGTGCTTGGCAATAGCACTACAGACGTCAGCGCGACGCGCTTCAATTATCGCTTCGAAGCCGGCAACCACTTTGCCTTCCAGAAAGGATCCGCGCTGTCCTCGCCGGAACCTGGCAGCCTGCTGCTGCTCTCGACGGGCCTGCTCGGGATCGCTGGAGCGATGCGGCGCAGGCTGCTGCGCGGCTAACGAGCGATCGACTGTTCACGTTCTCGCAAGTTGAGTTTCCTCGTACTCCTTTGCTCGCCGCCATCAGCGCAAACCTGATGGCGGCTTTTTTCTGTCTCAACGAGCCCTCGCTGCTATGACATGCAACAGACGTCGCGTTTGCTAGGGTCCTTCTTATTCACTTCGAGTATTAGCTCGGCCAGCGAGTTTAGCGCCAACCGATCTGTGACCTACGTCACCGACAATAGTTTGCCGGCATAGTAGTCTTTTCGGGAAAGAGGCGGCATGTTTTCCCCCGTCATATTGCCACTAGCTGCGTTCTACACACTCTTCGGAGTGGTCATCATCCGAAGGGTGCGCAAGCCCACTTGCCGCGTCTGCCTATATCGGCAATTCTGTCCAAATCGCGAATCGGAACATGCCGAAGGCTCCAGTGAACCCTGTTGGAACAGCGGCCAAACCGGTCAGTGCGCCGTGCCAACACTGGATGCGAGGTCGTAAGTTCCCTTCGCATCGCCACCGTACAAACTAGGTCAACTGCCACCGGGACAGTGACCTTATGCAATGTGGCCGTTTAGCCGCTCGAACTCTCGGGCGGTTTTTCTTCTGCATCACCAGGAAGGTTGGAGCGGTACTTGTCGAAAACAGGGTCGAAAATCGCGCTGCTCATGCCGGATGCCCTAGAAGTTCGACTCGGCAGCCAAGCTTCCGGAGTGTCCGGATCATTCGGGAAGTGCGGGCTCGTCTGGAGTTTTCCCCGCAATCATTCGGGGGAAGACTCAGAAGAAAACTTGATTACGCTGTGTACGGCATGCCACTCTAGAATGCATCAGCGCTAAGATCACGACCGCGAAGTGCCCGAGACAGCGCAGCAAAAACGGGCAGACTCCCACTGAATACACGGAAGGCAAGGTTGTCTGTCCGCGCTGTGGCAGCGAGGAAGTGGAGCAGAGATGGTTCCACCCCGTCACCGCGAAGAAGAGCGCGTAAGCAACTCGAGTAGTCTCAACCGACCGTTGTAGTGGCACATTTTCAGCTGGGATAAATCTCGCAACGGACGCTCTCGAACGGTGAGGAGATTGAATGTGCCACGGCGCCGCACACAAAAAAGCGCGCTTGAGCAGAAGATGAGTCCCGCGGGCCCCTAAAGGACCCGCCTTCGCGTCTTTGAATATTGAATGGGAACGTAGGGATTTACCAGTAGCCTCGCGGGAGTGGCCGCCCCATGGCCAACTTCCTCGCTGGAGTCGTCCATGTCTGCCTGCTTACAGGAACTTGCCGCGGCCCGCGCCCGCAAAGAATACCGTGGAATCTACTCCGTGTGTTCGGCGCATCCTTGGGTCATTGAAGCCGCCATGCGGCACACGCCCATTGGCAATAGCCCGCTGCTGATCGAAGCCACGTGCAATCAGGTCAATCAATTCGGCGGCTACACCGGAATGACACCCGCAGACTTTCGGGAGCGCGTGCAGGAGATTGCTGCACGAGTCGGCTTTCCGGGGGAGCGCATCCTGCTCGGTGGCGACCATCTTGGCCCTCACCCTTGGCAGGAGCTCGGCGCGGAGCAGGCGATCAGTCATGCCGCGAATATGGTCCGGCTTTTCGTCCGCGACGGCTTTCAGAAAATCCATCTCGACACGAGCATGCCCTGCGCAGGCGATCCGAATCCTCTTCCCGATGAAACGATTGCAAAGCGTGCAGCTCTTCTTTGCAGCACAGCGGAATCATCCTCCCAGGAACACCAGCCGGTCTACGTGATCGGGACGGAGGTACCCACTCCCGGCGGCGCCGTAGAAGAGACAGCCATTGCCATCACCAGCCGCGAGGCCGCCGAGCAGGCAATCCTGGCGCATCGTCAGGCCTTCGCCGCAGCCGGTCTCCACACCGCATGGGAGAGAGTGATCGCGCTCGTCGTCCAGCCCGGTGTCGAGTTCAGCCACGAGAGTGTGACGGACTATGAGCCTTCGCAGGCAGAATCTCTATGCCAGGTTTTGCGCAGTCACCCCGGACTCATATTCGAAGCGCATTCCACGGATTACCAGAGGCCGCAGGCGCTGGCGGAGCTGGTCCGCGGCGGCTTTGCCATCCTGAAGGTTGGACCCGCCCTCACATATGCAATGCGCCAGGCGCTCTTTGCTCTCACAACGATCGAGGAGCAATGCATCCTGCCCGCGCAGCAATCGAGACTGCGCGAAGTAATCGAACGTGTGATGCTTCAGCAACCGGACCAGTGGCAGAAACACTATGGAGGTAACCCGCAGGAGGAGCACCGTCTTCGTATTCACAGCTACAGCGATCGCATCCGCTATTACTGGACCGATCCTGCGGTGCAGCACGCAGTTGAGAGCCTGATTGCAAACCTCGAGGCCAGCGGCATCCCAGAAACAATGCTGAGCGACTTCCTGCCTGCCCAGTACAGCAAGGTGCGTCAGGGCACGCTCAAAAACGCACCCCTGCCCCTCATATTCGATAAGATCGGCGGCGCGCTGGATCCCTACATCGCGGCGTGCAGCGGTCGTCTTCACCATGGGCATTAGGCCCGAAGGAGCGTACTTCGTCGAGTGGGGGAGGGTTGGGGCTGGTGATTTCCGTCAACTGACCGGCATCAAAGCGGTTCAGCCGTGATGGCAGGAGTTTCCGATGATGGGTTCAGCACGAACTATCGCTCAAGTCATATTAGGTCTCTCGATCGCCCTGTCTTCCACAGGTCAAGCGCCAGCTTCCGCGTTTGCTCTAGCAAAACCCGCCGATGAAGAAGGGGCTCTCCGTGCGTTCGCAGCGATCCACCCCATTGATGTCCACGTTCATGTCTTCAAAACCGACCCCGCATTTCAGAAGATGCTCGAAGGGCTGAACGTGAAACTGCTGAATATTCTCGTGATGGATGACACGCTACCCTATCGCAAGCAGTTGCGGCCGCAGATCGATGACGCACTGGCGCTAGTGCGGTCGAGCCGTGGCCACATCGCCCTGTGTCGACCGGCCGGGCGGCGCAGACGATTTCCCAACTGTCGGATAACGAGGAGGAATCATCCGGGCCCATGCGGCTCAGGGAAGAAGAAGCACAAGAAATGCTGCGTTGGCGCGATAATAAACTGACTCGTACTCCTCGATTCTTCTAGGCGCTGCATGAACTTGGGCCTTCCTTCTTATAGGTCTCGATGCCTTCGTGCAGCAGCACCTCACATACTTGCGTGATGGCCCTGTGTTCCTCGGCAGCGATTCGCTAAGTGTCTCGCCTGCCGCCGAAAGCCTGAAAGGTTTGTCTTCACGATCCCATCTAGGCGATTGGCGTCAGCGCCGCAGAAAATAGATTCTATTGGTCCAGTCCCAATTCCCAGTTTCTTTTGCCAGTCTGGTCAAGGCCCAGACCAAACCACCGATATCCGCGGGCGAAATTGTTTTTTCGTCCACAAAAATCACGCCGCCGTGCGTTCGCTCTTCTTCCGCCCAGGTCTTGAGCAGGGGAGGAATCGTCCTCCGGTCATAAGTAACGAGCGTTAACCCCTGGGCGGCGGCTGCTCGCAAACAAGCGGAGTCCTCCTGTCCCAGGAAATGTCCATTTTCCCATTCCACCATAGAGCGAACTTCCATCGCGCGATGGCGGCGACGCAGAGCATTCGCTACGTCCGGTGAGATGTGCTCATCGAGAAGAAGCTTGAGCATTTCCGTTTTTCGCCGCTCTCTTGGGAACGAATTCGGTGGCCTGCGGCAACATGCGCTTCAGAGCTTCAAAATCCGTCGCCTCGTTCTCAGCCATTGCCGCATTGATTTCTTCGGGAAACGCATCCGCATAGTTGACCGCTGCCTGGACTTTCACTTCTGGCCACTTGAGATGTCGCGCTACGGCCGACACATCTTTCTTATAGCTGTGAACGAGCAGCATGACCTCCCATACGGCGAGCGTGCTTCCTTGCAGGCAGGCTTGCCGGCCCGCCGGCGAGTCTCGAAAGTCGATGAATCCAAATTCCGACCGGCGCAAGCCTTCCTCCACCAGGCGTGCACTGGCATCGCTGGGGGTCCATCCATGCCGATTTGCCATGCGTTTGAGACGCTTTCCGCTGTCTGCTGGCAGGCGCATGCTGATGACCATCGAATGGGTTGATCTCATGACGATCTCCGAGTTGTAACTCTTGTAAGCATTGTAGCATATCGTCGTTTACCAATGCACTCTTCCAACCCGGCGGTGGAAGTAATGGAGAGCGAGGTCTTTCCCGCCCAGATCATGGGTGTTTGACCCTGGCCTTCTGCTTGGCGACCAGGCGCTGCTACCAAAGATGCGTGACTTGCCCGGCCTAGCGGAGCGCTGGATACGTGTCAGCACCTGCTCATGCTGAGCATTGAGCGCGGCGGCAAGGAGTGCGTCCTTGCTGTCGAAGTAGTTAGAACCGTGCAGTTCTCTGTGCTTAGAAGACCTCCGGCCATTGTTGTGCACCGTGGTAGACGGCGAGGATCACGATGCGGTCTTGATCGATGGCGTAGGCCGCGATGAAGGGCGTATTCGAAATAACCAACTCACGAGTACCCGGAACCCGGCCTGATCTGCCGGACATGGGGAATGTCGCGAGCTGTTGAACGCTGGTCACGATCTGCATCGTGATCCGGGCGACAACCTCCTCGCTGTTCGAGAGCGCGATGTAATCATGAGCCTGATCCAGTTGCCGGGTCGCCTGCTCGGTCCATTCGATCATTGGCGTGCGCGCCCAGCCCCCTTGAGCCGCTTTACGATCTCCGCATGGCTTACGACACGGCCTTTCCGCATCTCTTCAATCCCCTTGCGAACCAACGCGTCCTGGTAGGCGTGCAGATCGATGTAGTTGGTGATCGCCTCGTTGATGAGATAGCTGCGCGAACGGTCCTGCGCGGCGGCCAGCGCATCAAGCGTGTCGATCTTTTCGGCAACGGCGCGGAAGCTGATAGTTTTCTCGGTGTTGCTCATAATGCAAGAACAATAACCTGTATTATTGTATATTGCAAGA
>CAVZZY010000020.1:0-126706 GCA_963779995.1 uncultured Acidobacteriaceae bacterium
CATAGGTATTCAGGATGTTTTCGTGCGTCACGATCACGCCCTTGGGCTCCATCGTCGAACCCGACGTGTACTGGAGAAATAATATCTTCGATGGTTCCTCAGGTGGTCGGTCCGAAATCGTGTCTACGAAATCTTCCGTGGCGATCCACGGAAGACCGGAAATGTAATCTACGTCGACGCCCGACGCCGAGACTCCACGTCTGGCGAGATTCGTCTTGAGAGATGCGCGGTAATCTCTGCTGGTTAAGATCCCAGCCGCCTGGCAATCCTTTGCGATGTGGACTGTCTTGTAGAGGGCGCTCTGGAAGCCGCGCGAACTGGGGGGATAGACCGGCACCGGGATCAGTCCGGCGCGCACGCAACCAAAAAATGCGCAGATCATTTCAAGCCCCGGCGGGTAGGCGAGCAGAAGCCGGTCGCCCGCCGCGAAACGACCCTCTTTCAGCAAATGTCCGGCGATCGCTTGCGCTCGGCGGAGAAACGACGCGTAGGTGTAGCTTTCGATCGGATCGCCGTTTACGTCAAGGTACGAATAAAGCAGTTTGTTCGGGTGCTCATCTGCCAGCCTATCCAGGTGGTCCAGAATTGACGCCGTCATCAATCAGCGATCCTCCAAGGTCGAATAAAACGCAAGTCGGTAAACGAAACCTACCTCGCCAGCGAGCGAGGTGAAACCATGATTGAGTCTCAAAGTGCAGATCGCAGTGCTGACCTGAAATGTGGGACTGTGAGAATGTACGCGTAATTTTTTTCTCACCACAAGCGTCGCTCGATTGGCTGGGGAACGGACGTTCTCCCTTTCGCCGCCGTGGGGCGAAGCAGACTTGTGGGGTTCCTGTACCACATGCAGGAGGCTCCGTTCACTAAGGTTCATTGTTTGGTATATATTAGCAAAACGTTTGCACAATACCATGCGTCATCGTTTCCTGGGGATGAGGTACCGGCATCCATGCTTAGTCCGTTCTGAATTTTCTTGATTGGCCTTAATCGCTCGCACTAAAATATTGCATCAAGACAGTCGACGGCGCGGCAACAATTTCGCTGCGGGTCAGGGTACGCACGCGGCATAGGAACGCGTGGGTCCCCATTATTATAATGATCGCGGAGGCGCCGTGACGCTCCAACCCGAAGCGATGATTGCCGAAGCGGTGGTTGCCCATCAGCCGGACATCGCGGATCTCGTACCATCGGAAGCTTCACCTCCGCCGATTATCCCCGGTGCGTCTTCATTCCCGAAAGTCTTGCGGAGCCGATTGGACAGGTTTTTTGCCGATCAGAGCATTTCTCCCAAAGCGGACCGCACCATGTGGGTCAAGATCGCTATGGGTCTGGCAGTCCTGGCGGGCGCATGGATTGCTCTGTATACGCTCAGGCCCGGCGGATGGAAGTTTGTCGCCCTCTACCTTTTAGGCGGCCTCGCACAAACCTTCCTTTTGCTGAACATCGCCCATGATAGCAATCACAACGCCATCTCGTCTCGGCCGCAGGTGAACAAAACCCTGAACTATGTCTTTGATCTGTGCGGAATGAGCTCGTACATGTGGCGTATCCTCCATCATCGTGGTCATCACTCCTGCATCAATCTCCACGACGAAGATGACGCGCTTTCAGGACGCGGCGTCTTTCGCTTTACGCCTTATGAACCCCGGGCGCCATGGCACCGGTTCCAGCACATCTACGCGCTGTTCGTTTACGCGATGTTCTCTCTCGATTATGTGTTCTTTAGGGACTTCCAGTGCTTTTTCTTTCCGACCCATGAATATCTGAGGCGCACTAAACATTCTCTGCGCGAATATGCCATTCTCTTTGCCGGCAAGGGCTTCTACCTCACTTACATGCTTATCTTGCCCGTGATGGTGCTGGGAAAATCGCCTCTGCTGGTCGCCGGGGCGTTCCTCCTGGTCCATTTGATCGTCGGTTTAACCGTAACGCTCGTATTCCAAACGACGCACACCGTCGACAGCACCTACTTTCCCTCGGATCGTGGCGAGTTTGAAAACGGCGTGTATCACATCTTCGCGACAACGGCCGATTATGCAACCGAAAAGCCGCTTGTCGGTTGGCTCGTGGGCGGGCTTAACCATCACATCGTCCACCACCTGTGCCCTTTCGTGTGCCATACCCACTATGCTGCGCTGACCAGGATCGTGAAGGAGACGGCCGAAGAGTTTGGGGTTTCCTATCGGCAGAACCCCACCATGACCGGGGCAATCCGGCATCATCTGATACTTTTGAAGCAATTGGGAAACCGGGATCAATTTTCGAGTGCCTAATTTATGCATATGACTGCGCTATCTATTTCAGGCAGACCGCGTGGGATCTCCCACAGTTCTGCACCAGCGGCTGGATGGCAACTTCGTGGTGCCGAGGTGTCGGAAATTGCAAAGGAAACCGTCGCGGAATATGATGCTCCTTGCTGGGCGCGCCGGACCGTATGGCAGGCGACTACACAGCGTGTCTCTCTCCTGAAGCGCTTGGATAGCGAGGCGTGACCTTGCCGCAAAGCGTGCCCGCCGTCTCCCGATTCCGTTCCTTCCTGGATTCTCGCGCGATGGCCCACAATCCTGTACAGGTTCTCTCGAAGTACGCCAAACTCCATGGCGACACCTTCCGGTTCTATTTTGGAGGCGTCAAGGAGGCCATTGTAACCACCAATCCTACCGTCATTCAGCACGTGCTGAAGACGAATGCGGAAAACTACCACAAGTCCGAGATTCAAGTGAAGCGGATGGGCCATTTCCTGGGCAAGGGTCTTCTCACCACTGAGGGGGAGGCCTGGCGCACGCAACGGCGCCTCATCCAGACGGGTTTTGAACGGAAGCAACTCGAAGTTCTGTCCTCGATCATGCAAGACTCCCTCGCCGACTCGCTCCGGGACTTCGACAGACAAGCCCGTATCGGCCCAGTCGATATCTACCCCCTCATGATGAAGATTACCTTTGCGATGGTAGGCAAATCTCTGTTTGGCGCGCGCTTGAAAGAAGAAGATATTGACCTTATCAGCCTGGCCATCTCGACCGTTCAGGAATTTATGGTTCGGCAAACCATCCAGCCCTACCTGAATCCATGGTTTGCCGTCTCGGGCGAGCTGCGCAGACACGAGGAAATGCGAACCCGCGCCTTCGGGATTCTCCTCGACTATATCCGCAGGCGGCGCGAGGAGGCCCCCGGCCACGATCTGCTGCAGATCTTGATGGATGCCCGATACAGCGACGGCCAAGGCATGAGCGATGAGTTGGTCCTCAGCGAGAGCATGCAACTGCTGGTCGCCGGCCATGAAACGTCGTCAAATGCTTTATCGTGGCTTCTCTACTTGCTAAGCTCGCGTCCGGATTGTGTCGACAGGGTACGGCAGGAGTTCGATTCTGTGCTGGGCGAAAGGCCTCTGAGTTTCTCAGACGTTCCGAAGTTCGAGTTTACGACGCAGGTGATATTGGAGGCGCTGCGCCTTTATCCGCCGTTTTGGATGGTCGACCGAATGGCTCTCGCAGACGACCGTGCCGGGGATTTCGATATACCGCAGGGGTCGACAGTCGTTGTGTTCATTTACGGCGTGCACCATTCGCCGCGGTGCTGGGAGAACCCGGAGAACTTCGACCCGGAACGCTTCTCCAAAGTGAAAGAGAAGCTTCACACACCCTTCACTCATTTGCCCTTCGGGGCTGGGCCGCGGGGCTGTATCGGCGGCAACTACGCCATGCTGCAGATCCTCATGATTGTGGGTGTTCTGCTCAGGAAATACGATTTCCGTCTGGTTCAGGGCCAGACCATCGAAGCACGCCCAATGGTGATCTTGCGACCCGAGCACGGAATCCGCATGACCTTCACCGAGGCAATCCCACGCGGCGTCGGCAGACTGTCCGGCTGTTTATCTTGATCAGGCCTTGACGCTAACGCGCCACTCGCGGTGCCCCAGAAGTAGTCTGGTTGCTCGGGTATTGCTCGCGGTTCAAATCGGCAATCGAAAAACGAATGACCGATTTCGACCTGAGACTCATCAAGTAGCTAAGTTGCCGACATGTGGGTCCTGGACACGTCCTTTCCATAGACCGCCGCGACCTTCCCAGTAACGGACAGCGGAGTGGAGAGTCGCACCGAGGTAAAACGCTGCGATCAGCGGGAGCAAGAGCGTCCAGAGCGGCGATCGACCGTAGAAGCGCAGTGTGGGCCAGAACGCAATCGCCATCAGAAGCCAGGCGCCCAAACCCATAACAGCCGCTCTGGAGCCCATGCCGAGCAAAATGGGCGGTGCCAAATAGGCAATTGTCATTGCCGCGACGGTCCCTACGAGCAAGATAATCGAGTGGCGTAGTTGAGCAAAAGCTGTCCTCGAAATCATCCGGCCAATCTCGGCCCAGGTCCCATGGTCGCGCAGGCTGTAGGTGTCCTCCGCCAAGCCGAGCCAAATACAGCCACCGCTCTGTTTCACCGCCCGCGCCAGAGCACAATCATCGATGACCTTGCCGCGAATTTCACCGATTCCGCCTATGCGCTTGAGAGCCTCCGACCGGATTAACAGACAACCGCCGGCCGCTGCCGCCGTGCGTCGGTGCGGCCGTACCACCCAGGCTGGCGGATACAACATGAAAAAGAAAAAGACAAAGGCCGGAATCAGCGCCTGCTCGGCAGATGATTGGCATGGCAGCTTCGCCATCAACGAGACTAGGTCGAAACCGCCGCTCTGCGCGAGAGCTACAAGGCTGACCAGATTGTCCGGTGCGTGAATTATGTCCGCATCCGCAAGCAAAAAGTAATCCGCCTCGAATGCCGCAGCCGCCTGCAGTCCCTCAGAGAGCGCCCACAGTTTCCCGGTCCAGCCATCGGGCACCGGGCGGGCCCGAATAACCGTCAGCCGATCGTTTCGGCGAGCATGTTCCGCAACTCGCCGAGCGACCGCCACTGTGTCATCGGAGCTTTCATCGTCTACAAGAAATATCTGCAGCCTGCCAGCGTAATTCTGCTCAAGCAGCGAACGGACCGCGTGGCCGACAACCTCCACTTCATCCCGCGCCGGAATGACGACAGCCACGGACTGGCCCGGTACGGCTTGCTCCGGCGATGGTGCACCGTGGTTCCGCAAGCGCCAGAACGCACCTCGCTGAAAGACTAAGTAAGTCCAAATCGCGAGCGAAAAGGCTCCCACGGCCTCAGGAATCATGCTCATCTTCTATATTGAGGATTCGTCGGGTTGCCATCCTCCGAGTAAAGGTTCCAGCCAGGAATGAGGCCACTCTCGTCCAGGGAAACAGACCAGCGTTATCTAGCGTGATGAACTCCTCACCGCTTGCTGTGCTCGGCTGCGAAACATGGTTCGAGATGCACTCGCGGTAATCAGTTGGAGAATCCAGATAGTGGATCTCTGCCCAGACGTAACAATCAGCAATGTGAATCGTTCCGCCGCCTATTTCCTTCCGATCTGTCATATCGTGCATAACGATAAACTCCATCGAACGAAGTGTGCGTTGTTTCTGTCGTCGTTACCCCACACATCTGTCCCGTAACGTCATGGCCATCTCCTGGCAAGGACACGGTGAAGTGACCCTGCAAAGTATTTGGCGCGTCGGCAACTGGCAAAAGTGACAGCGAGCAGCGGTGGCCAATGCAAACTCGGCATCATGCGTACATTGACCTGACCGGTGAAATTTGTACCAGGGCCAGGGTTAGGATCGCCTGCGTCAGCTGATCTTCGTCCGTGCGCCGCAGCTTTCGCCTTGCTCATCTGAGCACCACCAGTCTGCTCCCCAGAATTGTTTCCCCGAATGACGAGGCCACTAGAATCAGCACCACAGAGAGAATCCGCATCTGCTCAGTATATGGGACGAGCCGCGTAGAGCCCAGTGCTGATCGTCCGCGCGGCAGAAGCTTGCGGGCCTGCCGGGTCCTTCGAGCCGCCAATGAACGCGTGTCCGTCCGGGCCTTCGACCTCGATGCAAAAGCCGTTGCGTCGCAGGAAGACATTGGTGGCGGTGAAAGCGATGCGCTTATTGCCGTCGAGGAAGCCGGGTTGTTACCGAGCGACTCCATCAGCGCGGCCGCTTCTTCTTCGATGGAGTTGTAATAGCCAATTTGCGGGCGAAAAACGGCGGCCTCAACAGCGCCCTTATCGCGGACACCGGGACACCGCCGAACATCTCGATTAATCGCTGAGAAGAAAACGCCTGCAAGGGGGTTTTGTATTTCTGACTTGTAATTCTTTCTGAAGCGCGGACCGCGGAGAGGCTATTTGAATCTCGATGACTATTTTCAACAACCTTTTTAGCAATGGCGCCAATTCCACGGCTTTCACTTGACCAACATCTTCTTTCGCAGGAAATCGCGCGCAACCTCCTTCACATCGCGATGCAGTCCGTCGACTGCATAATTCAACTGCTGCATTTCCCGATCCGAAATCTTTCCCTCCAAGCCCACAAGCGCCTGCACAACTTCTGGATGTTGCTGCAAGGTCCTCTCGCGAACCACGGGCACCGCCTCGTACGGCGGAAAATAGTGCCGGTCGTCTTCGAGAACAAAGAAATCCAGCGCGCCAATCAGCCCATCGGTGGTATTGCCCGCGGCAAGATCAATCTGATGATCGCGGAGTGCTCGCACGAGCAACCCGAGATCCATCACTTGTGGCGGGGCTGCAAAATGCAGGCCATAGGTCGCAGCCAAACCTTGATATCCGTCGGGACGTTCCATGAATTCATAGCCAAAGCCGGCATGCCATTGCACCGCATATGCGGCGGCCTGCGACAGTGTTCTGATGTTCAGGCGGCGTGCATCTTCGCCCCGAATCTCCATGGCAAAAGTGTCGTTGAAGCCGAAGCTTGGTTCCAGCGTCAAACCAAAGCGCTTTTGGTATTCGTCCTTCACCAGCTGATAAACCTCAGCTCTGCCTCCTTCGGGTTTTTGTTGCAGAATTGCACTCAGGGCGGTGCCGGTGTATTCAGGGTAAATGTCGATGCGCCCGGCCAACATGGCCTGATGGCAGATATAAGTTCCGGCAAGATAAAAACGCCGCTCCACCTTGAGACTTGTCTGAGCTTCGATCTGCTGCGCCATGAGTTCGCCCAGAATCAAGGACTCGGTGAAGTTCTTGGAGCCGATCACAACTTGATCGGAGTGTGCGGGCGAGCAGGAGGACAACAGGGTAGCTACAGCCAGAATCGACAAGAGGGAACTCCAATATCGCAACCCAAGACCCAGCGCCCTTTCGCCAAACCGCCAAGAACGTTGTGCCCTACGACACCGATATTGTCGATCACTCTTCACCGGTAATTCTTCATACTTCGTTCTAGTTTCGCTGCCATGCTGTACTTTCACTGTGGTCGCAGACGCCGCTCCAGCCATCCCAAGCTGAGATCCGCTGACAAGGCCAGAATTGCGGCGGGAACCGCCCCCGCCAGAATAAGTTGATTGTTCACCATAGCCAGACCCCGGAAGATGAACTCTCCCAAGCCTCCCGCTCCGATGGCCGCAGCAATGGTCGCGAGTCCCACCGAGATTACAACCGCGACCCGCACGCCGGAAAGAATGACACTGAGAGCCAGCGGCAATTCGACACGTAACAAAAGCTGGCAATCGGTCATTCCCATGCCTCGACCCGCTTCGACCACTGCCGGATCGACGCCGCGGATGCCCGTATAGGTGTTGCGAATGACGGGCAGCAGCGCATAGAGAGTCAGAGCCAAGATCGCCAAACGCCCGACTCGTTCACCCAACCAGGGCACCGGCAGCAGGAATCCGAATAGCGCCAGACTCGGAATCGTCTGAATGATGTTGGCAACCGCCAACACCGGCCTATTCCACTTGGGCCAGCGCGCGATCATAATGCCCACGGGTATGCCCACCAGCACTGCAAGCAGGGTGGAAACTCCTACCAGCCAGAGATGCTCCAAGGTAAGCTCCAACACCTGTTCGCGGTTCTGAATGATGAAAGGAAGGAAATTCATGACGCGTCCTGATCTGCCGCTGATGCTAGCCCGACCCCAAAGGCCTTCACGTATGCGGCCGCCCATGGGTCGTCAGAGCGCAAGAAATCCTGAGGAGGAAGAACCGTGACCAGCCTTCCTGCTTCCATCAGTGCGATGCGAGACCCGAGTCGCAACGCTTCGCGCAGGTCATGGGTGACAAAGACTACGGTTTTACTCAGTTGTTGCTGCAGGGCGAGGAATTCACGCTGCAGTTCGTCGCGTGTAAGCGGATCGAGCGCTCCGAACGGCTCGTCCATCAGAAGAATTGCCGGGTCCGCCGCTAGCGCCCGAGCCACGCCAACGCGCTGCCGCTGCCCGCCGGAAAGTTGTCGCGGATATCGCGAAGCCATACTTGGTTCGAGTCCGACGATTTGCAGCAACTCCCGCACTCGTGCGTGAATCCGCTCTTCCGACCAGCCCTCAATGGTGGGGACGAGAGCGATATTCCGCTCCACAGTGAAATGCGGGAATAAACCTACTTCTTGAATGACATATCCGATGCCTCTTCGCAGACGAATTACGTCACCCGTCGCCAGGCCGTTCACCCGCACTTCTCCACTGCTGGGCGACAGAAGGCGGTTTACTAGCTTCAGGGTCGTCGTTTTCCCCGAACCGCTGCGGCCGAGCAGCACCAGAGTTTTTCCGCGCGGTACCTCCAGATTCAACCCCGAAAGCACTTGCTGGCCTGTGGGTAGCATGTAGGAAACATCACAAAACTCGATGGCGAGATCGTTGGCCGCGTTTGATTCCATGTCCATCAAGGATAACGGAGTTGGCGAAGATTGGTACGAGACTCGAGACGCGTTCAGTCAGAAACAGCATCTGCCCTTCGGTGCGTATCAAACATCCTTCTTCGCACACGTGCTTGTCTCTGCTGGTGGTCCCCTTATCTGGTCGAGATGTGTACATGCAGTGGCCATTGATCCTCATGGCTGCGATGGTCTAACGGCGGATGCAGCTACCTTTCGAGTGCATCGCGGTCCCATTTACTGAGGCTCGCCCCAACTTCATATGTGCTTTGGCAAAACTCGAGTAGTGAGGCGCTGGGCGATTCGGCCTTGCGCACATCCTCGTACATCAGGAGGAACTCACCGAGTTGCCTGTCGTAATAGGCGGCACCCGGCCGGACACGTGCCTCTTTGAATCCCTGCGGTTCGGGAACCATGTAGGAATAAAAGGCTGCACCTTTGACGTCGCCGCTGCCAGGCCAGAAGCCAACACTGCTCACTTCATGCGAATACGCTTCTCGCGTCATCGCGTCGGCGCCGGGTCGTTCCGGGGCTCGGCGACCGGAAAACCGCGTGACCGCAAGGTCGAAGCTTCCCCAGAAGAAGTGCACCGGGCTGCACTTGCCAATGAATCGCGACCTGAATTGGCTGAAGGCCGCGTCCACGGATAGCAAAATGCGCCAGAATTTCTCAACCGACGCGGGATCGTACGACCCGTGCACGCGATCTTGGTCGAAGGGAATCGGATTGGGGATCTCGACGGGCATTCGCCAGATCTTGACTTCAATCCCCGCGGATCGAAGTATTCCCATAAATTCTTGGTAGAACTCCGCCACCGAGCGAGGCACCAGCGGAAGTGTCTTCACGATTCCATCACTCGTCTCGAGCACAAGCTGGTGCCGTATGAAGTCAAACCAGAGTTCGAATGCCTTTGCGCCGTATGGGATTCGAGATGTGGTCAGGCCTCGAGCAGTTACGTACAACGGGACATTCCACCAGTGGTTCATGAACGGTGTCAGACGCAGCCGGACCTTACCAACCATCTGGGTCCACATATGGAGCGTGGCGTACGTGTCTTTCCATGAATCCAGCGGCAGCATGGGCCAGCATTCCAGTTGATCAGCAACGGTGTGCAGCATAGTCCGGATCCTCAGTGAGAGAAACTTTGCAGCGCATTAGTGGTGTCCTTGGGGCGCTCCTCAAGCACCCAGTGCCGAGTGTCCTCCAGCACGACCACGGTCACGTCTGTCGCCACCAGCTTGGTTTGCTGCGCTAACGCTTCTCCCGACGATTTGTCGCCGCCAACAAAGAGTGATCGCTGCCAGTATTGTGGTCACGATACAGTCCATCATATCTCGTGAAATCCGCACAGGCGAGACCGCGGTGATCACCGTGGGGATATATCCAGGCAAGAAAAAAGAACAACATCATCCCCGACCAAGTCCAGATGGGGCTGACTGTACGCTCTTACAGACCGGAGATCCGCCGGCATCTTTTGACCGCCATTGAGCGAATCGCCAAAGGCGAAGCCGAAGCCGAAGCCGGCGAGGCCGAAAAGATGCCGCCGGTTGAAAAATACGAATCCACCTCAGCCGTCTATAACGATCCCATTCTTACGCGTCATCTGGCAGCCACGCTAGAAACCGCTCTGGGTAAAAGCAACGTGTTGGTGCAATCCCCGCTCATGATCGCGGAAGACTTATTCTGTGTTTGTGGAACAGGGGGTTCCTTCGTTTTACTGCACGCTGGGCGTGGCCGACCCGGAGAAGCCAAGACAGGCGAAACCATTGCCAGCTACTTCAACCGATTGACTTTAGGGAAATTGGCGAGGAGGCTGAGTGTGGATATGCTGGCCGGCATGAAGTTTGGCGGTTCCGAACTCGTCGGTCTCATCCTGGCGGTGAGCTTCGCTGCGGGGCTCAATGTGTATGCGACGGTAGCCACCCTCGGACTCCTCGCCAACGCCGGCCTGCTCGATCTGCCAACCGGTCTCCATCTGATAACAAGTTGGTGGGTGATCGCCGCCTCCGGCATACTTTTTGCCATCGAGTTTTTCGCCGACAAGATCCCCGCTTTCGATTTATTCTGGAACGCCCTGCACACCTTCGTGCGTATTCCCGTGGCGGCTTTGATCGCCTACGGTGCAACGGCGCAGCTTTCGCCGGAAAAGCAATTGCTGGCAACGCTGGCTGGCGGCGCGATTGCCCTGGCCGCCCACGGAGGGAAGGCGGCGGCGCGTGTAGCCGTCACGCCATCCCCAGAGCCAGCGTCGAATTTCGTCCTCAGCGCGGGTGAAGACACGCTCGCTGTATTTCTGACATGGCTGGCAACGCGGCACCCGATTACAGCAGGCACGATCGTCGTGGTGTTTCTGGTCGTAATCGTTGTTGTGATGCGATGGGTGGTACGCGCTGTGAAGAACCTGTTTCGTGGCGCGGTGAATGAACTGGCGCCGTCGAAGCGCCGAATGTGAACTTTTTTATCACATCAGCGGGGAGGCGCAGCCAAGTGCCGGAGCGCAGAAGCACGATGCCGGTAGCAGAAAGCGCTGCGCCGGTTGACTCGAAAGGGGAGGATCTATCCTAGCGTTTTCCAGTGAATGAGCTAAGCGGAGACGCAACGATGCCTAACACCAGTCCGGCCAGCCCGCCAATTGCGATGCAAAGGCTACCTATTATGACCGCGCATGCAATTACAACGACGACGGACTCCATCGTGTCTAATGCATCTGTCCATCGGAGAGCATGGCTGGTCGCCATTATGTAGGTTCCATAGGAACACCCGGCAATACCACCGAACAATGCGCCGATGCGCGCAGACTTCATTATCCACTCATTGTAATTGGCCATAGGCGCCACCCCCTTTTGCTTGCGCTTCCAGTTACCCTAATTTCAAGGCGGACACGACCAAGAGACTCATAATTGCCAGAACTGCGATAGAAGCCGCAACAACACCGAAAGAATAATTACGAATGGGGTTGCGCGTCATAGCGGACCTCCTTCACGGACGGAAGCAGCGGGCCATGGTCGACGGCCTGACGGTCAAAGCTCTCGCCTCAGGGGGTGTGCACACCGTAGGACCTGCTCTTCGGTGAGGCGCGACGTTCTGATTACCTCACACGAATGAGCGCGTCCTGTCAGTGACGTGGATCACATCTTGAGGGCGGCCTCACCCGACGCGCGCACGTGCTCAGCGGGGCTGGAATCGCAAAAGCGGGGTATCCCGGACGATTATGGGCCTAAAATTCTCAATGAGTAGCGGGGACGCGTGGTTTCGTGACTACCACACTCAGCGTTACCGCGGCGAGAGCAACGTCACGCTTGCTTTCTCAACCAAGGAGTGAAGCCAATCTTACGGTCATGCGGGATGTATACAACTTGGCTGAGAATCTGCCTATCTCTTCCCGATCCCTCACCTCAAACCTCCGCTCCGGAATAGAAGGAATTCTATGGGATCATAACGCGCAGAAAGAAAAGGAAACGCGACCGTGGACTCTATAGCTGCTGATCTAAAGGGCTGTTGCTGGCGTGCGAACATCGCGAACAATGGAAGTGAGCTACGAGGACGCGTCGATGGCCCGTTATACTTGCCAGGCGAAAGGCTATCTTGATAAACGGGAAACTAAGCCGCGGCATGTCGCGGCTAGGAGTGCTGGACAAAATGAACAATGGGGCAGCCGGATCAAAAAGTTTGTCAGGGTCGCAAGTAATCAGCAGCTTTATCGAACTGTGCCAGCGAGCGAGGTCGATCGGACCGAAGCGCCTGGCCATAGCAGTGGCGGACGACGAGGTTGCATTGACGGCAGCGGAAGACGCGCTGAATCTCGGCATTGCTCACATCGTGTTGATCGGCAACGAGCGCAAAATCCGCAACAAGGCGGAACAGTTAAGGCTTAACGCATTACTCGCGGAGGCGAAGTTTGTTGAAGCCAAGGATGCTGCTGGGATAGCAGTGCAGATGGCACGCGATGGAATTGTGGATGTTGTGCTTAAGGGACATCTTCGAACCGACGAATTGTTGAGCGCCGTTCTGCACAAGGACAATGGCCTACGCACTGGACGTTTGCTCAGCGACGTGCTTCTTTACGAAGACACTTTGTCGGGCCGGCGCAGACTGGTTGGAGTCACTGACGGCGGGCTGAATGTTTTGCCGGATCTTGGAAAGAAGAAACAAATTCTGCAGAACGCGGTCGAAGTCATGCGAAGCATTGGACTGGTGTGCCCGAAGATGGCGATCATGAGCGCGACGGAAGCGGTTTCGAACTCTGTTCCGTCCACCATCGATGCCCAGGCTCTGGTTGATATGTGTGCAACCGGGGAGTTCGGAAATGTAGCGGTATTCGGTCCCGTAGCGCTCGATTGCGCGCTGTTGAGATCCGCGGCGGACGCCAAGGGAATCAGGCATGAGGCCGCCGGGTATGCGGATTGCATGGTGGTGCCAAATATCGAGGCGGGAAATTTACTGGGGAAGGCCGTGAAGTATCTCGGCCGGTCGCCTTGCGCGCACGTAGTGGTGGGAGCGAAGGTTCCGATTCTGATTCCGTCACGTGTGGAAAGCGCAGACGACAAAGTAAATGCAATCGCGCTCGGGGTGATCTATGCCACACGGTAGCGGCCGTATCCTGGCGATAAATCCAGGTTCAACGTCCACGAAGTTTGGGGTTTACACGAAAGATGGCGCCGAGTTCATGCGTACAGCCCGTCATGCGGATGAAGACTTGGCGCAGTTTCGCGGGCGTTCGGTGCTGGATCAGTTGGACTATCGGGCAGGCGAGATCAAGAGCGGATTGCAAGAAGCAGGGTATGGCGCTGGCGAGTTTGCCGCGGCTGTCGGGCGAGGAGGGCTGCTGCCGCCGGTCACGAGCGGCACGTACCTCGTTGATGACGTTATGCTCGAAGAACTTCGACTTGCGCGCAGGGGAGAGCACGCGTCGAACCTGGGGGCTGTGCTGGCGCACTTGTTCGCACAGGCGGCTGGAGTGAATGCGTACGTTGTCGACCCGGTGAGTGTGGACGAATGGCAGGACTGCGCGCGAATCTCCGGGTCCGCCCTGGTGCGACGTTCGTGCCTGTGTCATGCGCTGAACACGAAGGCTGTGGCGAAGCGTTTTGCGCGGGAACAACATCGCGAGTACAGAGCGATGCGGCTGATCGTGGTGCACATGGGCAGCGGGATTTCTGTTTCGGCGCACCAGGACGGACAAATGATCGACAACAATACCGGCGAAGACGGTCCCTTCGGCGTCGATCGGTCTGGGTCGCTCCCGGTACAACAGCTGATCAAGATCTGCTTCGGCGGCATCTATACGCAGAAGCAGCTCGACCAGTTGGTGTTTGGGGGCGGCGGGCTCTCATCTTACTTGGGGACAAAAGATTTGGTCGAGGTGGAACATCGCATTGATGCGGGCGAGGCGCGAGCCGCCGCGGTTTTTGGGGCAATGGTTTATCAGATAGCGAAAGAAGCCGGAGCCATGGCGGCAGTTCTGCGGGGAAAGGTGGATACCGTGATTTTCACTGGCGGAATGGCACATTCGAAAAGACTCGTGTCGCTACTGAGCCGATATCTGGAATGGATTGCGCCCATCAAAGTCTACCCAGGCGAGGATGAACTGCAGTCGCTCTCTGACGGGGTGTTCCGCGTGCTCAGCGGGGAAGAGCAGCCGAAGACCTTACCACCAGACTCGCTGTCTTCGGATGGCCTAGCGATCTGAACGAATTATTTCGCCCCGACGACGTGAGTTACAGCGACCGCGTGATGACTGCCGGTTTGTCGGCTACCCTTATCTTACCGGATTCCGGATTATGGAACGTTTGCCCGTTATCCGGGACCCATGTTCAAGACTCGGGTCTCAAGCGGAGGCATTGTTCGCCACAGCCGCTGCCTTGAAGCCTTCAAAATCACCAACTCGGTTGCGTGGGCTATCTGACCTGCCCTCGAAAAACTCAACCAGCTAGAATTGGGGACCTCACGTCGCGGCGGGAGCGACGAAGGAGGACCATGGAGATGAAGAGAGGACGATTCAGCGAGGAGCAGATCGTAGGGATTCTGAAGGAGCATGAGGCAGGGAGGAAGATCGCGGAGCTGTCTCGGGAGCACGGCATCAGCGAGGCGACATTGTACGGCTGGAAGAGCAAGTACGGTGGGATGGAGGTCGGAGAAGCGCAACGATTGCGGGGGCTGGAAGACGAGAACCGCCGATTGAAGCAACTGGTGGCCGATCTCAGCCTGGACAAAGAGGCGCTGAAGGCGATCGTGCGAAAAAACGGCTGGAGCTTGCCGGCTTAAGAGCGGACGCGGGGTTCGCCATGAAGCAGTTCACCATGAGTGAACGCCGGGCCTGCAGGCTCGTGGAGTTAGACCGCAGCAGTTATCGTTATGAGCCGCGAGCGGATCACAACGCCGAACTGCGAGAAGAGTTGGTGAAGCTAGCGCGGCAGAAACCGCGCTACGGGTACCGGCGTTTGCATGTGCTGTTGAGTAAGCGCGGGCACCCGGCGAGTGCGCAGCGGATTTACAGGCTCTACCGGGAGGAAAAGCTGATGGTGCGACGACTGAGGAGGAAACGGCTAGTGCGTCCGGCCAACGAAGGCCGACTGCTGTTGCGCTCGAATCAGGAGTGGGCCGTGGACTTCGCCTGCGATGCCCTAGCGACGGGACGCGGCATTCGCATCTTGGCGATTGTGGATGCGTTTACCCGCGAGTGTTTGACCCTGGAGGTAGATACAAGTTTGTCAAGTCAGAGAGTGACCCGCGCTTTAGAGCAGGTGATCGAGCAGCGGGGCCTGCCAGAATCGATCCGCTGTGACAACGGACCGGAGCTGACCTCGCGGCACTTCTTGGGCTGGTGCGAGGAGCGCAAGATCCAGTTGATTCACATTCAGCCGGGACGGCCGATGCAAAACGGCCACGTGGAAAGCTTCAATGGGCGACTGCGAGATGAGTGTTTGAACGCCAGCTGGTTTCGCAACTTGGCTGATGCCAGAGACAAGATCTCGCGTTGGCGGGAGGAATATAACGGCGAGCGACCCCACAGCAGTCTGGGCTATCGCACGCCCAACGAGTTCGCCGAAACGTTGAGACCCTCAGTTCTACATGGTTGAGAAAAGCGAGGCAGGTCAATCACACCCCTATCCGGACCATAGTGCTGCAAATCTCGAAATATGAAGGTAGGCCAATCGAAGAAATCCTCCGACCTAGAGCTAAATATGCGTATCGGGATGCCGAAGTGTACTTCGCGCTGTTCCCCGGAGGTTAAAGCTATATGAAAAGTTTGTAAAAAAGCTTCGAACGGAGAGTATTGGGTATATAGTGTGGGGCACCTTTTGCCACACTGAAGGAGGTGCTGAATGCCCACTTTGAAGATCAGAACGGCTGTATCTTGGTTACTCGCACCCCTGCTTTTGATCTCGACCCTGCTTGCGTGGGGCGCCGACAAGGGCAAAGACGAAGAGACCGTCGAGAAGGCTACCGCAGTGTTACAGTCAATGCTCGACAGCAAGGTCGTTCCACCCAGCCTACTGGTGACCGCTAATTGCATCCTCGTTTTGCCCGGCGTGAAGAAGTTCGCCGTTGGTGTTGGAGGGAGCGGCGGCCGTGGCCCAATGACTTGCCGCAAGGGCAAGAACTTTAGCGGCGACGAATGGTCAGCGCCTGCCATGTACACCATTGGTGGCGCCAGCGCCGGCCTGCAACTGGGTGGCTCGTCCACCGATGTTGTCCTTCTTATAATGGCGCCCTCGGCAGTGAATAAGGTAATGGTGGGCAAGATCAAGGTTGGCACCGACTTAACTGCGGCGGCGGGCCCCAGCGGCGCCACCTCTAAGGGATTGGTCGGCGGTGCCGACATTTTGACCTATGGCCGGGCCAAGGGACTTTTTGCCGGCATGTCACTGAACGGCGCCAGTCTAGAGCCGGACTCCAGCGCCGACCAGCGCCTTTATGGCAAAGCCGTCAGCGCATACGAGATCGTGATAAATAACGCCGTCCAGGCTACGCCCGCGGGCCAGTCTCTGGTTTCGCTGCTAGGGAGGCTGGGCACATTCTGAAGCTTGGCCCAACGCCGCGTCTGTGCTGCATCGCCCGGTTGAAACCCGCCGCATCGTCGTGACTGGGCGGGTCATTGTTGCAACATCCCGTGGGTGTTGAAAAACATGGAAGGCGATTACGCCAATCGAGAATTGCCGCGCTTCACCGTGATCAGGGACTTCAACGCAACGCGGTCGGGGATCACAAGCGTAGAGCCATTTTGCTGGATAAGACGCTGCTTCCTGAAATCCGCGAAAACCCGGGTGACGGTCTCTCGCGAAAGTCCCATCATCTGCCCGATTTCCCCGTGGGTGAGTCGAAGCTTCAACCGGGGCTCTGGTTTGGCGGATTTTCCGTCCTTGGAGCTCCACTCCAGAAGCAGTTTCGCCAGTTTCTCGGCGGCCGAGTGTGACAGTGCCAGCCAGCGCACTTCCTTACAAGCATTGTGATAATTCTCGCTTAACTGCTCGGCCACTTTGAAGCAGGCCTCCACATCATCTTTCAGGAAACGAAGAAAGTCATCGCGCTTGACGAAATTGACTTGGCAGGGATCGATCGTCTCCGCCGTCACTTCGTATGGTTTGCCGGACAGCGTGGCGCTCAACCCCAGCACCTCCCCAGGCTCGGCAAGTTTCACAATTACCGTTGCGCCGCTAGGGGAGGAGATGGCAAGCTTTACGCTGCCTTTGCAGAGTACGAAGACGCCGCGCGGCAGTTGCCCCTCGACAAACAGCACCGCCCCGCGAGGATAGGCGGTCGCATACTTGATGCCTTCAAAAGCCTGCAACGCGGCAGGAGGCAAATCGCAGAAGCTCCTCTTAGTGCGCAGCTTGCATGTAAGACAGCTTTCTACAATCTCCATTCCATATGGTGAGAGCATGAATTAGGCTCCTTAACACCGCTGTATGACGCCCTTGTGCCAAGCTCATTTGTTGGGTCGCAGCTTGCACAGTCCACGGCCAGCTTAGCGGGCCTCGTCTGATGCCAGTGTCAGTCTGGATGAAACGCTTGGCTGTGCTGCAAGTCACACGCCATTGTGATTTCTCATACTGCCACCCAGAATTAGCGGAGAAAGGCGCGGTCTACAAAGTGATTCTGGACTGACTCGCCGAGCAAAGCGCCAAACTCGATTCCTGATATAAAATCTTTCCGCTGGGAACTCCAGGTGGCCGGATGTTGACCCCTGAATGCTGAGTACCACGACTGCTAGTGCTCAATGTCAACTACTGACGCCCACTTCGTTGCAACGACTCTACCCGCCCGCTACTACACGGACCCTGGTCTCTTCCGTGACGAACTCGAACGGTTCTACTGCCAAACCTGGATTTGCGCCGGTCGCGCCGACCAGGTCCCGAAGCCGGGCGACTATTTTCTTCGCGAGGTCGCGGGTGAAAGCATCATCACTACTCGCGACGGGAGTAGCTCGTTGCAGGCGTTTTTCAACGTGTGCCGGCATCGCGGCACCCGCATCTGCGCGAGCGCCGAGGGACATTTCCCAGGACGGATCCAGTGCGGCTATCACGGTTGGACCTACGGACTCGACGGGAGCCTCATCGGCGCTCCCCACGCACGCGACGGCTTCTGCCGCGAAGATTATCCCCTCAATCCCGTTCATGCCGACGTCTGGGACGGACACATCTTTATCAACCTCAGCTCAGAGCCCGTCCCGCTTAGGAGTCAGTTAGAAGATCTGCCTCAGAAGTTCCTGCATTGGCAAATGGCTGAGCTGCGCACCCATCGGAGCATCGGGTATGAGGTGAAGGCCAACTGGAAGCTGATCATGCTGAACTACAACGAGTGCCAGCACTGTCCCATTCTGCATCCGGCGCTCAGTGCCATCTCCGATTACCTCTCGGGCGAGAACGATCCGCCCCATCGCGGATACATCGGCGGTTCCATGGAGTTTCAGGGAGGCGCCCGGACCATGAGCAAGGATGGTAAGCTGCGGCGCGAGTACCTTCCTGGACTCACCGCGGACGAACGCAGCAAAGTTTATTACTACGCGATCTTTCCCAACCTGCTGCTAAGCCTCCATCCGGACTACGTAATGACGCACACGCTGTGGCCGCGGGCCGTGGATCGTACCGAGGTTATCTGCGAATGGCATTTCCACCCTGGCGAAATGGCCAAGCCTAACTTCGAAGCCAATGATGCGGTTGAATTCTGGGACGTTACCAACCGTGAAGACTGGGCCATCTCAGAGCTCTCGCAAGCTGGAATCCAGTCACGCGCCTATAAACCCGGACCTTATTCCCGCTGCGAGTCGCTGCCCCACGCCTTCGATCAAATCGTGCTGGATCGCGAGAAGCAGGGACTCAAGAAAACAGGCTTCCGCTAAACGGCTGGGAAAGCCCGGGATGATTCCAGGAAGGCTCGACCGCTCCATAGGTTCTTCCCGTTACTAATCGCGGAGTTCGCCGCGCGCACTCGCCTTCCGCGGAATAAACCGGCATGAAACGCGATGCTGGTCCTTACTTCGGCCGGAGACCGAGTTACAAATTCCCAGTATTATTGCCTGTTAAACGGGAATTCCACGTCCCGAATCTGCTGGTTCGAGCGCGGACGACGAACGCGAAACAGGCTTGTCTTGGGCCAAAACGCTCCAGCGGTTGCACGCCCTGCTGCAGATGCGATCCCAAGTGGATCCCGATGCCACATGCAGCGTGCGCCGCAGAGTTGGGCGCATGCGTGGGCCTAACTCTCTATCTTCTTGATGTACAGCCGAAGCCCAGCCAACACTATCCCGATGGCAATGACGGAGATTCCGAATCCGAGACGGCGATAGTTGCGTTCCACCATGGCATCCTTCCCGGCTTGCAGGTTCTGGGCCGCGATTTTCAGGCCAGCTTGAATATCCTGATCCACCAAGTCCGTCCGAAAACTATGGATGGTGACGCGCGCCTTGGTCAGCGAATCGCGCGCCTCATCCTGTCCCAGCCTAGCCTCGCTGACCTCCATGCCAGAAGACTCGGCGACACGGAGAACCGAGTCTGCGTTCTTAATGGCCTCGTCCAATTGACGCAAATTACTCAGTAATCCTGCCCTGGCTTGATCGCACTCGTCACCCGGGTTATGACACCGCATGCAAACGGCGTCGGGACCAGTGCCCAGCATCGCGTCGGTTGGATGTCTGATGCCGTGATTGCTATGACACACGACGCATCCGGGAAGAGAAGCCGCGTCAAAGGCCTTTTTGTGCGAGCTTTTTTCGTACATCTGGGCTTGGAAAGCATGACAGTTCGAGCACACATTCTGAACCTTATCTACGCCTGGCGGGGCCGCGCCATGGTTTCCATGACAGGTTGTACAGGTGGGCGCACTCAGATCGCCTCGCACCGCCAGCGCCTCGTGGTGCACGCTGGTGCTGTACTTGGCGAACTGATCCGTGGGAATGGAATACCCCTGCATGTAACTGGCGTCAGCATGGCAGCGGGCGCAGGTTTTCGCCACGTTGACCGGGTTAACCGTGGAGCGGGGATCGCTCGGCGCCCTTAGATCGTGGACACTGTGACAATCCGTGCACACTGCTACCTTCGTGTCTCCAGCCGCGAAGCGCTTACCGTGCACACTGGTGCGGTACTGGTCCAACTGGTCGGTGCGCAAACTGGGGTTGAACTGCCGAATATAGGCGGGATCCGAATGGCAACTTCCGCACAACTGCGGGATCTGTTTGCGATCAATCTTGCCTTTCCAGCCCGCCTTTCGACTCATAGCTTTGTCTGCATCGTCGCTGGTTGGGTCGCCGCCGTGGCAACTGGCGCAAGTCAACCCTTTTTGCGCGTGTATGTCCTGGCTGAACTTCTCCTGGCTTACGCCCAGGGGATCAGGCAAGGCGGCGTGACAATCCAGGCAGGAGTTTTTGCTTTGCCCATAACCCAGGCACGCTGCCAGCACGACGAGCCAAGCCAGCCCGGCATAACGGACGGCGCGGAACGGTCGGAGCTTATTTCGCAAGAAGGCCATAAACACTCATACCTGCAACGTACGCAAGAGCAAAGACAGAAAGCCCAGTGATCCACCGTTTCATATGGGAGGGTTGGTCACTCTCAAAGAACGGCAGCAGCAGCCACAACAAGCCGACGAGGCCGAAACCAATTACACCCAAAACCTCCCCGTCGATGAACCACACTTTGGACGGGATGAGCTTGAGTGTCTGAAACATGAAGAGGAAGTACCACTCGGGCTTGATTCCCGCAGGGGCAGACACAAAAGGATCTGCCTTGACCCCAAGGTTCCACGGGAAGACTGCTGCCAACGCGCCCAACACTCCGAGGGCCACGTACCAAGCCATCAATTCCCGCAGCACGAAGTTGGGAAAGAATTTCATTTCCCGCCGGGCAGACGGATCAGCGGCCCACCGCACTTCCAGTTTCGGAGGAATGCTCATGCCAAGGCGTTGCACCAGCAACAGGTGCACCAGGAGCAGCACGGTTGCAATTCCGGGGAGAACGGCGACATGGAATCCAAAGAACCGCGTCAGCGTGGCTCCCGTCACCTCTTCACCACCGCGGAGAAAGATCATCATGGGCTTGCCGACGATCGGAAGCTGCCCCGTGATCTCGGTGCCGACCTTGGTGGCGAAAAAGGCCAGCGTGTTCCAGGGCAGCAGATACCCGCTGAAGCCAAATCCCATGACCAGAAATAGAAGAAGCACCCCGCTGACCCAAGTCAGCTCCCGGGGTTTGCGGTAGGCCTTGAGAAAGAGCACGCTGAACATGTGCGCGAAGGCAGTAAAAATCATGAGGTTGGCTGACCAGGAGTGGATGGAGCGAATCAGCCAGCCAAACCTCACCCGGGTCATGATGTACTGCACGCTTTCGAAGGCCTCGTTGGCGCCGGGACGGTAATAGAGGAGCAGCAAGATCCCGGTCAGCACCTGGATCACAAAGAGAAAAAGGGTGATGCCTCCGAGGAAATACCAGTAGGAGAGGCGATGGCTGGGGACGGTCTTGTGGCGAAGCGGGGCAGTGAGGTCGTCCAAATCAAATCGTTCATCAAGCCAGCGGCGGACGGCGGCGAACAAGGTCACGCCTCCCGCTTCCGGCTGACGACAATCTCATCGCCGCGCAAGTGGACATCAAACACATCGAGCGGCCTGGGCGGAGGACCGGAAACGTTGCGGCCATTGAGATCGTAGATTCCGTTGTGGCAGGCACACCAGACCTCGCGCAGATCGTTGCGATACTGCACCGTGCAGCCGAGGTGGGTACAAGTGGCGGAGAGAGCGCGATAGGTGCCGTCGCTCTCCATGATCAACAAGCCGGGACGGGTGCCGAATCGGAAAATCTTGCCGGAATTCGGCTTCAGGTCCCCGAGCTTGGCGGCGACGACTTCGTCCCCGCCGAGATCTACCACCGCCGGAGGGACAAGATAGCGGAGCACGGGATAGATGAAAGAAGCAAACGAGGCAAGCAGGCCGCCACTGAGGAAGATTCCAACCATGCGGCGGCGTGTAGGTTCGGGTTGGGGAAAGTTGGTCAGCGTTCATTCACCGCGCCCCCCTGCCGTAGGGACCACTCCGCGACTGGATCGCCACTTTCGATCGCCAGTCTCGGTCGCCAGTCCGATGGGCCCATTCCCCGCGTCAAGCAGAACGCACTTCCACGGTACGCTGCATTTCGCGCAGCCACATCGCCTGAAACATTTGCAGGCGATGTCCGATGACGACAGCCAGATTCAGGGCGATTTTATACCCAGCCGCCGGATTAGCGGCCAGGAACTCGCGCAACGCTTCCCGCGGCAGGGCGATAACTGCCGCGTCGAGCAGCGGCGCCGTGGCGGTGAGGGTGAACCGGTAGGGCGGAATCAGGGCCGACCAGCCCACGGTCTGACCGGGAGATCTTTCTTCCACGAAAATATCCTCTTCCCGGCCCCGGACCTGCATCGGCAGCGTAAGCCTGATTCGACCGCGCTCGGTCAGGAACAGGCGATCGGCTGGATCTCCCAGCCGGAACAGCTCGGTTCCACTGGGAACGATCAGCCTGGTGCCGAGTCCCAGAACCTGCTCGGTCTCGTCGGACGAGAGTCCGTTCAGCAGTTCATGCGTCATGAGCCACTCTCTCAGTTCACAAACCTCAGTTCGCAAACCTTAGTTCACAAACGGTGAAGACGTCTTGCTGTGCAACAGGGCGTGCGTGGGGTATGCCACGAACGATTCCGCGGCAGCCTGCTCCATGCGAACGTGGTTTTCAATCTGCAGCAACAGGACTTCAATCGGCACCGACCAAGCCGGGGCTGGCGGTACAGTTGGCGGTGCAACAACGCGGTCCGAGAAAAAGTGGGCCGCGGCATCCGCTTTGACCAGTGAAAGCGCGGGCTGCACAGCCGAATCCGATGACTCCGAACGGGTCGCCGCTCCAAACGCAACCGCCGCGATTCCCATCCCAAATACGGCCACGCACATGCCCATCAAAAGCATTTCCATGGAGAAACCCTCCTTCACTTCTTACTTCAGCCTTGCTATCGCACGCGATGTGCCAGCGCTGACCACGGCCTAACTCCTTATCCCTCAGACGATGGGGAATGCGCGAAACAACCGGTCTGCCACAATGTCAGGTCGAGCCTGACTATTTGTCAGTCGTTGACGGCAGTCGGCGCGTGTGCCATCATCCCGCCATCTCTGCGCCCTCATGATGAAGCTGCGTTCTGCCAGTATGACGGTCGGCCTCGCGCTCGGTGTCACTGCGGCGGTGGTTGTGGCCTGCACGGTCGCCGCCTACGTCTTTTCGGTCCGTCACTTTCAAAGCCTTCTCGAAACCGCACACAGCACTGCTTTGGCCGAAGGCGAATTGATCCGAACCGCGCTCGAGCACCAGATGGTGGGCAATGACCGCACCCTGATCGCGCAAATGGTCGAGAGCTTCGGTAAACAGTCGCGCATCGAACAACTCGTAGTGCTCGACCGCAGCGGCGTGGAACGCTACTCGAGTAAGCCGGGGACCGTGGGCAATGATTTCCGCATCGACTCTCCCACCTGCCAGGCCTGCCATCGCGACCCGCCGGAACGCCGCGGATCCAGCCGTGTGATTGAGACCCAGGGTGGAACGATTCTGAGAACTGTCGTGCCGATTCGCAACCGCGAGCAGTGCTACCGTTGCCACGATCCCAGCCAGAAAATCAATGGCATCCTGATTCTGGACTACAACGCCGGAGAGGTGCGCACTGCGATGACGCGGGATCTGCGCTGGATGGTAGCCGGTACCGGCGCCTTGACCTTCGTCATTGTCGGGGCCATCGCCCTGGTGATCCGGGTGTCGGTCTTGCGCCGCTTGCAGCGTTTTGAAACTACGGCGCGCCTCATTTCCCAGGGCGATCTGGAACGGCGCGTGCCCGCGGAAGGCTCGGACACGCTGGCGTGGATGGCCAGGGAGTTCAATGCCATGGCCGATTCGGTCTCAGGCCTGGTTGGCGAAGTGCGTACCGAGCGGGAGCGGCTGGAAACCGTGATCAACAGTATTGATGACGGGATCGTAGTCCTCGACGCGGAACGAAAGATTATGGCGGCCAACGACGCCTTTCTGCAGCGAGCCAACAGCTCCCGCGAGCAGGTTCTGGGCTGCTGCTGTTACGCACTTGAACCGGGGCCATGCAACCTGTCCGATTGCCCTACCCTCGCCTGCCTGCGGCTGGGTGCGCGCCAGGTCCGAATCTGCGAGCGCAAAACCGGCGACGACACGGTGGCTTGGGAAGAAATCCACGCATCGCCGATTCTGGACGCCTCGGGGCGACTGGTCCAAGTAGTGGAGGTCTGGCGTGACATCTCCGAGCGGCGAGCGGCCGAGGCGAAGCTGGCCGAGTCCTACCGCCTAGCGTCGGTAGGAGTCCTGGCCTCCGGGTTTTCACACGAGATGAACACTCCTTTGGCAACGACCCTGATGTGCGTGGAGGGAATCCTCCGCGAAACTACCCCCGGGCGAAATGGGAAAGTGGATGAGGCGAGAATCCGTGAGAATGCGACGATCGCGCGCGACCAGATCCTGCGCTGCCGCGGTATCACACAGCACTTCCTGCGTCTGGCGCGCGGACAGCGCCATGCCGCGGACATCGTGGACCTGAATGCGGCCATCGCGGCCGCCCAGCGGCTCGTCGATCCGACGGCCCGCGCTAACTCGGTGGCCGTCGCAGTGCGGCCATCTGCAACCACCCTGCACGTCCGCGCCGACGAGGCGGAGCTGCAGAACCTGCTGGTCAATCTTCTGCTCAACGCGATTCAGGCATCGAAACCGGGCGCGAGGGTCGCCATTGCCACCGAAGTTGGCGATGCGGTGCACATTCGCGTCACCGATGAAGGATGCGGGATTGCCCCGGAATACCGTCAAAAAATCTTTGAGCCCTTTTTCAGCCTCCGCCAGGGCGGCACTGGCCTCGGTCTGTTCCTGTCGCTGAACGCGGTCCGGAGTTGGGGAGGCGACATCCTGGTCGAGAGCACTCCTGGAAAGGGGTCTATATTCGAAGTCGTGCTCCCGGCCATCGATCCCGGTCCGCAACCGAACGACGAACATCCGAAGGACAGGCTCCCGAAGGATGGACAATGAAGCTCCCCTCCCTGCTTCTGGTCGATGACGATACCGCATTCCGGCAGGTGATGGCGGGCGAACTGAGCCGTCTCGGCTACGAAGTGGACGCGGTGGGCTCCGGTGAGGAGGCAGTTCAGCGAGTCGCAGCGGCGGAACCCGAAGTCGTCCTGCTCGACCTGCACCTGCCCAAAATGGACGGGCTCGAGACGCTGAAGGCTATTCAAGCCGCCACACCGACGGCCGAGGTCATCATGTTGACCGGACACGGTTCCATCGACACCGCCATCGAATCGATCCGTATCGGCGCCTTCGATTACGTGGTGAAACCTTGCCCGCTGGACGAACTCCAGATTCGCATTCAAAGGGCGATCGAACGGCGATCCCTGCGCCAAAGAGCGAATCTTCTCGATCGGGTTCTGACTCCGCCGAATCCCGCCAATTCCTTCATCGGCGACAGCTCGGAATTCCGCCGTCTAATCAATCTGATAGAACGTGTGGCCCCCAGCGATTCAACCGTGCTCATAACCGGCGAGACGGGTGCGGGAAAAGAACGGGTCGCCAAGCTGATTCACGCGCGCAGCGCCCGCCGATCGCGGCCATTCGTGGTAGTCGAGTGCGCCGCGCTACAGGAAGCCCTGATGCAGAGTGAACTGTTCGGCCACGAGCGTGGCGCCTTCACCGGAGCCGACCGCGCCAAGCCCGGATTATTCGAAGTCGCCCATGGCGGAACGATTTTCCTCGACGAGATCGGCGAGGTGAGCCCCGCGACGCAGACCAAGCTGCTGCGCGTCCTCGATACCTCCACCTTCCGCCATGTCGGAGGCACCCGGGAAATTCAAGTGGATGTCCGGATTCTGACCGCGACCAATCGCGATGTGCCCTCCATGGTGCGTCAGGGCCTTTTCCGCGAGGACTTGTTCTACCGCCTGAGCACGATCACGATGGAGGTGCCGCCTCTGCGCGCCCGAGCGGCCGACGTGGACCTGCTGGCCCAACACTTCGTGACCGTGCTCAACGAGCGCTTCGGCTCCAGCAAACAGATCGGTGAAGAGGCCCTGCAACTCCTGCGGCGGCACAACTGGCCAGGGAACGTGCGCGAGCTCCTGCACGTGGTCGAAGCCGCCCTGGTGCTCTGTGAGGGGTCGCTGGTTCTGCCCGAGCACCTCCCCGCGTCCTTGCGAAATTTGAAGCCGGCTCCGCCGCCCGCTCCATCAGCGCCGGCCCCGCTGCCGACGCTCGAAGAAGCGGAGCTCACGCACATCCGATTGGCAATCGAAGCCAGCAAGGGTCACCGCGGAAACGCGGCCAAAATGCT
Source organism: uncultured Acidobacteriaceae bacterium (assembly GCA_963779995.1). Classification (GTDB taxonomy): domain Bacteria; phylum Acidobacteriota; class Terriglobia; order Terriglobales; family Acidobacteriaceae; genus Acidiflorens. The sequence goes on from CAVZZY010000020.1 coordinate 26,537, forward strand.
CGGAATCAGCGAGCGGAATTTGTACCGGAAGTTGCGCGAGCACGGCCTGTTGACGTGATCCGGCAGTCGGCCTTCCATATAGGCGGTAGCATGGATCGAGAGCAGCAGACTCCGCTAGCTTCAAGCAACCTTCCCCCTGCTGCGCCAGCGAGTGTCACATCTTGATGTGCGGTGATGGCCAAGGGCCGCAAACAACTCGACCGGAGAGATTTCCCTTCGCTCGAGCAGCGGGGCAAGTTGATGAATGGGGCGGGAGATCAGAGCTTCAGGCATGGGACGTTTCAATCGGCTTTGAAGTAAGTCGCAGGCTCGATCGAGCCCAAATCCAGAGCGCGCAGCGATTGAGAGTCAGACACAATGATTCCGACGAGTTCAGCGGTTGGCTGGAGCCACGAGTCGCTCAGCACTGTGCCGGTCACGATCGCCGCGGAGCGAATCGTTGCTTCCAGCGCTTGCTCCTCGGCCCGGAGCGGCGGGGCTAACAGCAGAGCGGCAACGCCTATACCACTGCGCTGAATCCACGTTCTGCGGCTCAGTAAGCGGACGAGAATGTTCCTTGGCACGGCCCCCCCGAAATCCTTCACCCCGGAACCAAGACTCCGGAACCAAGCATCGAGAATGCGGGGCTGTAAGTGGCCCGCATTCGACGAGGCTAGAAGAGCACCTTGAGCCCCAACTGAATCTGCCGGGCCGGGAACGCAGTAGTGGACCGCCCAAACTGTGGGCTTCCCATGTCGCCAATCGGGTTGTACAGATTGACGCGGTTGAAGAGGTTGAAGGCGTCGGCCTCGAACTGGAGACTCAACCGATCAGCCGCTTTGATGCTCTTGAATAATGACAGGTCTACACTCTTGTATGCAGGACCGCGGAAAGCGTTGCGCGAAAGGTTGCCATTCTCACCAACGGGGATGCACTGCGAGCCGGGCCCGGAGTTGACCGGTCCGAAGTCGAGAATCGAGTTGAGGCCATTGGGACAGAAAACCTGGCTTGCCTGTGACGTCCTGCTATCGGGGTACCAGGATCGAGTACTCGGAGTTGAAGGCCGGATTGCCGAAGAGGCCATTGACAAATTGCGAGTTACTGAAGCCTTTTGTCTTAATTCCCGCGGGCCGGTTTGGACGATCATAAGGCAAGCCGTCCATGTTGAAGTCACAGCCGCTGTACCAGGCCAGGCCGCAATAGACATCAAAAGGACGTCCGGATTGCAGGCTGATGACCGAATTCAACTTCCAGCCGCCCAGAACATCCTTGAGGGCGGCATTGGACTTCGGAGAGGGCAATTCCCACACCGCGCTCAGGGCAAAGCGTTGGCGAACGTCGAACTCTGAAGGCCCGCGGTCGCCGGCCTGGTTTTCAATGTCTTGCACCCCGCTGTAAAGTTCGCCATATCCGTTAGTATTAAGGTAATCGCCCAGTCCGCCCTCGGTGACGTTGTCAAGGACCTTGCCCAACGTGTAGTTGGCAGCGAACATGAACCCGCGCCGGTAGTTCCGTTTAAGCTGGGCGTTCAGACCGTTGTAGCTGGCATGGCCCTCATTGCTGATATAGGTGATCTGGCCCCAGCCCGGGGCGAGCTGTGACGCGAAATAGTTGCAATAGGTCTGGTTACATATATCTCCGTCAAAGCGGTTGTAATCCTCGCGAGTGTAACCTCCCACATCGCTGGTGCCCACATAATTGACGGTGAGAGCATAGTCGTGCAGAAACTCCCGCTGGATTCCAAAGAACCATTGCAACGAATAGTTCGTGCGGAGGTTGGGATAAACGCCGCTGGGAGTGATGGAGACGCCATTCACGGCAGGTCCAATCCCTCCGTTTGGAGTGTTCGGCCCAGCGAAGGCGGGACTCGGCACAAACGGAAAATCATTAAGTCCATAAACAACCGAGCCCGGAGGTCCTACGTATGCGCTTGGATCCACGAAGGTCGTGATGGCGTCGGGAGGATCCAGCCGGGAGGCATTGGTGTAGAGATTGGAGTAAGGCTCGTTGTAGGCGATGCTGAAGCCGCTGCGCACGACCATTTCGCCTTTTCCTTGCGGATCCCATGAGACTCCGATTCGGGGCGCAAAGTTTTTCTTGTCAGTGTTCCAAAGCTTGCTTACTCGGCCGACGCTGGCGCTGGCAATCTGCTGAAATATGTTGCTGCCGGGACCAAGAATAATGTTAGAAAGAACCCCAGCAGTTTCGGTTGGTGACTCGAAGAGCTCGTAACGGAGGCCAAGATTCAATGTCAACCGGGGATTGACTTTCCAGTCATCCTGGGCGAACCCGGCGAATTGGTTCCAGCGGAAATGTCGCGGTGTGTCCGTGAATTGGCCACAGCCTGGCATTGGCGAACCTGTGCAATTGTAGCGGTTGACGAGGGCCGACTCCAGGTAGGGTGCGTCCGCAGCAAAGGCAAAGATGCTGGAGAATTCGAACCAGGGCTTCGAGGTAAGTTGATAGTCGCTGTTTTCCTGGATGCGCCGCACCTGAAAGCCAAACTTCAGAGCATGCCGCCCGATGATGTGAGTGAGGGTATCGGTGAGCGCAAAGGTATTAAAGATGAACTTGCGTGGAACGTAAACCTCACCGCCCATGGGGACTACGCCGTCGTCAAAAACCAGGTCTCCAAATGCATCGGGCGCGGCGCCGGCACTCTGCAGCGCGGCGCCGGTTAAGGTGTTTGGGGGCAGTTGGAAGGCGATGTTGCTGTTATTCCTGGAGTAGGCGAAGCGAAGATCGTTCAGGGTGTGGGAGGTGAACTCGTGGGTTTCTCCCAAACTGAGGTCGGCAAAGAACCCGCTAAAAGGCGCCCTAAAGCCCCGTGTACCCGCACCCAATAGTTCCTGGGCGGCCACATCCCCGGACGCCAGCGTATTCACCCAACGTCCATAAAGCTGATCATGCGTGCCCAGATGTTGATCTACGCGGGCAAGGTATTGGTCAGCCTGGTTGGGCTCGACCTGAGACGCATTAGCGTAGCAGTAGTCAGCATCGATGTTCTGAACGCACGGGGGCCCGGGAAAATCATGGAAAAAGATCGCCGCTAAGGTAGGGGGGCCCGTAATCACTGCTTGCCGGAACGCGGGAGTTTCACTGACGAACGTCTCCGGCTGGCCCGCAGTGAGACGCGACCCTTCATAGTCCATAAAAAAGAAAGTCTTGTCCTTGACGATCGGGCCGCCCACCGAACCACCGAACTGATTCTGATGGAGCGGTGTCTTCGCGATCTGGTCAAAGAAGTTACGAGCATCCAAAGCCGTGTTTCTTCCCGTGTAGAACGCTGACCCGTGGAGCTGGTTGGTGCCGGACTTGGTGACGATATTAACGACCGTACCGTTGTTGCGGCCGTATTCCGCTGAGAAGTTCAGGGTTTGAACCTGTACCTCCTGAATTTCTTCCAGCGACGGAAAGATGAGCGGAGTACCGCCCAGCCATTCATTATTGTTCGAATTGCCATCCAGGATGAAGTTGTTGCCGCGCGGCGTGGAGCCGTTGGCGATGTACCCGAAATTGAAGGTTACCGACGAAACGGGCGATGGCACATTCGATATGACGGGCGCGTTGGTCTGGGTTACGCCAGGTTCGAGCGTCACCAATTGATAGACCTGCCTCCCGTTCAGCGGTAAGTTGTCGACTTCCTGGTGCGTGATCGTGTTGGAGAGCCGCGCTTCTTCGGTTTGAATCAGAGCGGCGCCACCTGAAACCTCGACTGTCTCCTGAGCTCCGCCTACCTGCAATTTGGCGTCCGCGCGCGTCGTCGTGTTGACGTTGACCGGAATGTTTTCGAGAACGCTAGCCTTGAAACCCTGGGCTTCAACCCGGATCTGGTAGGCTCCAATCTGAAGATGGAGTACGCGATAGTAGCCGATATTGTCAGTCTTGGTTTGGTCAACCGCGCCGGTCTGAAGATTGGTAATCTTGACGCTGGCGCCCGATACCGCTGCGCCGCTGACATCGGTCACGGCTCCTGCAATGCTGCCTTCAGTCAGTTGCGCTTGTAGCGTGGTTGAAAGTGCAAACAGAAGCAGAACGAACGCCGACCACTTCGCTATCTTGCCTGAATGCCTCATAGTACCCTCCGGAAATGAATCTCGAGCGACTGATGGGCACGAATTTGACCGCGATCTTTACATTGCTTCGTCGTTGTCCAGAGAAATTTGCGCATACTCTATCAAGATTCCTGCAAAGTTTGCAAAGAAATTCTTGGCGTGGCTCCAGCGGCGGATTGAGTGGATGGAATCACCTATCCCTGGGTGCGCCTGTTTTTAGCAAGGTTGCAAGGTTTTCTGCAGCTTTTGCTTGACGAGACGTTTCCAGTTGAGCAAAATACGCCCGCATTGGAACAGCGACCTTGAAAAGGGCTACGGTTTATTTCCGGATCGGCGAAGCGGCGCGAGTGCTGGGAGTGAGCGCCTCCTCACTGCGAAACTGGGAGCGGATGGGGTTGCTGGTCCCCGCTCGCAGCCATGCACGTTACCGTCTATATTCCCGCGAGGCTCTCGCCAAACTGCGCAAGATCCAGTATTTGCGGACCGTGAAGGGGGTGAACCCGGCGGGAATTGCCGCCATCCTGCAAAACGAGGTTGGGGACGATGCAGCGGCGCCGTCCGCACGAAGAAGCAAACGCCTGGACATCGCGCCCAAGCTGGCGCAGCTACGCCATAAACTGGGTTTGACCTTGGCCGGAGTTGCCAGCCAGACAGGAGTATCGGTCAGCTTTCTCAGTTCTCTCGAGCGCGGGTATTCAAGCGCATCGATTGCCACCCTGCAGAAGCTCGCCAGACTCTACAAGACGAATGTCTTGTCGTTCTTTGCGGATGAAGACAATTCGCGCCGCCTGGTACGCGCCCGCGATCGCAAGGTGTTGAAGCCGAATGCGGGGGTTGAAATGGACCTGCTAGCCTCGGGCAACAAGATGATGGAACCGCATCTGTTCCGCATTGCTCCGGGCGCCGGCAGCGGGGGTTCGTACAGCCACGAAGGCGAAGAGTTTATTTTCGTGCTGCAGGGAAAGCTGGAGGTCTGGTTGGATGAGGTCGAACGTTATGTTCTCGATCCCGGTGACAGCCTGTATTTTGAAAGCACACAGGCACACCGCTGGCAGAACCTCAGCAAGAAGGAGACTTCGCTTTTGTGGGTGAACACCCCGGCGACTTTCTAAGACTCGCAGCCCAATGCACCAAGGAGACCCCATGAAACGCCGACACAAGGTTACAGGACTGATATTACTGCTCGCGACCCTCTGGTTCACTCCCGCCGTCGCCCAGACATGCACGGATGCTGACCTGCTCCTTCGCAATGGTCATATCGTTACGATGGATGGAGCAAGAAGAGTGGTGAGCGCCATGGCAGTGCGTGATGGCAGAATCCTCGCCCTCGCCGATGAGGGCGCGCTCGCAGGATGCGCCAGTTCCCGTACCCAATTGCTTGACTTGCACCAGCGCACCGTTCTGCCAGGACTGATTGACGTCCACACTCATGCCATGGAGTGGGTGAAGGGCATTTTGCGTGGCGAGATTGAGGCGGGATACCCCGCCGTCCATTCCATCGCGGAGATCACGCAAGCCGTAGCGCACCGCGCCGCCACGCTTCCCCGAGGACAGTGGATCGTTGGTTCCGGCTGGGATGATTCCAAACTCGCCGAACGACGCTACATCACTCGGCAAGACCTTGATACAGTCTCACCGGACCATCCCGTTTATCTGAAGCACGTGAGCGGTCACCTGGGCGTGGCCAATAGCGCGGCGCTCAAGCTCGCTAACATCACTAAGAGCTACCCATGATCCGCAAGGTGGAGTGATTGAGCGCGACGCGGCTGGAGAACCCACCGGAATCCTCAAGGACACAGCGATGGGACTTGTCGCAACGCTCCTTCCCAAAGATCCGCCTGATATTAACGTGCGCGCCGCCAAGCTCATTTCCGAGAAGGCAGCAGAGGTTGGCCTCACTACCATTCACGACATCTACATCTCGGCCGACGAAATGCGCGGCTACCAAGAGGCATGGCGTCGCGGCTGGCTAAAGATACGTGTGCAAATGTCGCCCAGGATTGGCAGCATTGCCGACGCGGAGAAACTCGCGCAGATGGGCGTGCATACCGGCTTCGGAGATGATCAGCTGAAGTTCGGGGCCGCGAAAATGTTTGCCGATGGCGGCATGGGCGCCCGCACCATTGCGATTTATCCGCCGGGAGTAATCGGCGAACCGAACAACCTGGGAGTGCTCCGCTGGACACCAGCCGATATGCAGAAGGCCCACTTACTTGCTGCCGGGGCAGGCTGGCAGTTGGAGACGCATGCCATCGGCGACCGTGCCATCGACGAGGTGCTCGATTCCTACGCCGCAGTGATCCAACAGCTTGGCCTGAAAGACCACCGCTTTCGCATCGTGCACGCCGGTATTTCCACTCCGGCAGTGCAAAAACGTCTGCGCGAACTCAATGTGCTGGTCGACGGCAATCCTCCGTTTGTGTATTGGATTGGAAGCTGGTTTCTTAAGTACGGGCCAGAGCGTGTGCGGTGGTCGTATCCGGCGAAGTCCTACATCGAAAACGGAATTATCGAGGCCGCTGGTTCCGATGTTCCGGTGACACCAATCAGCCCCTGGTGGGGAATCTGGGCCGCGGTTGTTCGCAGAGACCTGCAGAGCGGCCAGATCTTAGCCCCTGAGGAACGCATTTCTGTCGAACAGGCGCTCGCACTGTATACACATAACGGGGCCTACGCCGGCTTCGAAGAGGACCGCAAGGGAGCCCTCGAACCCGGAAAACTCGCTGACTTTATTGTCGTCGACCGCGATGTGCTCACCGTGCCCGCAGATGAACTCAAAGACGTGAAAGTCCTCCAGACATTTGTGGGCGGTCGCAGCGTGTACGACCGGCTCTCCGCCGGAAACATTCCCGAAAATACTCAATGACAGAGCGGTGCGATTTTGTTGATCTCATTCACTGCCGTGTACCAGATGAACTCGTTGCCGTCGCTGAAGATGTAATAGATTGCTCCATTCGGCAGCAGCAGCACCGTGTTGCCGCCGTAGCCGCTCATGAAAGGCACCCAGAAATTACAGCGGTATTGTGGGAATTCCGCAGTCGTCATGTGCTTCGCCCAGAACTGATTGTGATAACGGAATGTGTTCGGCACAACGGGTGTCCCCGTATCGGGTACGGGTACACCGAGAGTGGCCGGACTTGCAGTGCGGAATAGAGACTCCTGCAGCCGGGTTGGATCGAGCACCTGTGCGTTCTTAGTCAGACCTTTAATGACTCCGCCGCTATTGTTCAGGAAGCGGCCGATCTTGGCGATGTCATCCTGAATGAAAAACAGTCCGTAACCGCCAAAGGGTTTGCCGGACGCGCTGTTGTCCGTGCGTAGAGTGGACAAACTACCTTGACTCATGTTCAACGGCTTAAAAACGGCGTCGCGGATCGAATTGAAAATGTCCGCCCCGCTGCCCTGCCGTTGCTGCAAGTAGCTGTTCATGGCCTGCGTGAGGATGAATGTGGCGTGGGTTTGGTACACCCACGTGGTCCCCGGAACAGCCTTGTGCGGGAAGGGCGTGAATGCGTCTGCGATTTTCGTACGGTAAGGCTCGGCTATAAGGAACGCGAGTTCCTGGGGACTGCCCTCATCTGCTTGATTGTCCGCGCTAATGTAATTTCCGGTGGCCATATCCGACGTGTTACTGAACGTGACATTCGTCCAGTCGCCACCGTCCGCGTACTGCGGGACGTAATCCCGAATCAGTTGGCCATAAACCTCGCTTCCATACTGCTGTCCCAGCCACATCATCGCCAATCCGCCAAATGAGGACTTGGCTAAGGAGTAGGAGGGCAAGCGCATGTTGTTACAGAAAGCGTAGGCGCCGTAGCGCGTCTGGCAACTGCTGACGTAGTTCACGCCATTGATCAACAGCCCATAAGTGGTAATGTCAGCGGGCGAATGGAACCCACGCGTGAAGTTGGCTATATCGATCCCGGAATTCGGGTAGTCTTTCGCCAGAGCGCTGAAAGGCTTGGTAGGTATGCGGTTTGCGACTTCGGCGGCTTCCGCATTTTCCAGCGCACGGTCGTTTGCTACGCTGCCCGGAGTATAAGTGGCCGCAAGTTGTCCCCACATGTTCAGCTTGAAATACAAGCACGTTTCCTGCGTCACCTGGTAACGAACCTTCGAAATGTTGGGGCTCTTGGTGCGGTTGAACAGGAACGTCATTTCCCCGTTGTGCACACAGTTCTGATTTCTCTCTATCAAGGCGAACGGAAGCGAAGCGCGCATGTAACCGTGGTCGGTCCTTTCCCGCCACACCCGTCCGGGCCCAACGATGTAATTCCATGCCGCATTCCCCGTGATGACAAGACCTTGCTGAACGGGAATGAGATAGCTCCCGTTCTGCACGAACTGGAAACTAAAGCTGGGCAGATGCCGCCACGGGGAATTGCTTGCGCTGTCGTCTCCGAAGTCGTCTCGCAGGATCTGAGCGCGCCCGCTCGATGCCGGGTCGGAGAGCGTCAATGTGCCCTCGAAGGTCTGGGAAGGCGCAGCCGCACTGGCAGGTAAGGCAAAGCCGCCACGGTCATCGACTGGAGCGGTGGCGTCAGTGTTCGAGAAAAGTTCGCTGTAAGTGAGAACGGAGCGATGCACATCGCCATTCCCGCTTAGGGGATCCCCGGGTACGGGGGTTGTGGCCACGGTTGGTCCGGACCATGCAGTCACCGCTGGCCATAGAAACAGCAAATGGAGAAGAGTCCAACGCGTCATCGGCATTTCTCCGGTCGGGAAAGGATCCCTCGGTGGTGAGGGGACAGAATATTGAGCAGGGCACTGGAGTTCAAGAAAAAAGCGAGGTGTTCCAATCCGCACTCTGAAGAGTGCTGCTATACTCCAGGTCGCTACGCGCCTTTGATACGGGAGAATAACCACGGAACCTTTCAACCGCCTGCCGAAAGTTTCTCCCAACAGCATGCTGGCGCGTGTCTTGCTGGCATTTCTTGCCACCGCCGGATTTTTCTATGTCAATATCATGCCGGCCCTGGTGGATGGGCTGAAGGTAGGACTCGGCTTTACCAACAAACAGGCCGGCTTGGTCGGCTCATGCAATGTCTACGGCGCGGCTTGCGGCTCATTTCTGATTGCATTTCTAGTGCGACGCATCAATTGGAAATCGGCAGCCCACTTGCTCCTGCTGGGGTTGATTGGCATGGATTTGCTGTCCATGCTGGTCAAGAGCCCTTTCGCACTTATGAGCGCCAGATTCTTGCACGGTTTTATCGGCGGGATGCTGGTGGGGATAAGCTTTTCGATCTTTGCCCGCACCACGGCACCCGACCGCACCTTTGGCATGTTGCTTCTAGTACAAGTTTTCGCAGGCGGTCTGGGTGTAATGAGCTTGCCGCTGCTGGTACCGAGGTTTGGCACGAATGTTTTATTCGCGACGCTGATTTTGTTCAGCGTGACGACATTAGTGATGCTGCAGTTCCTGCCAGATTATCCAGTCAAGGCACCAGTGCCACGCGCTCCGGGTGCCGCTCCCGATAAATTGCGATTGAAACCGCTGTTGCTCGCGCTGTTTTCGGTATTTTTCTTTCAGGCCGGCAACATGGGGTTATTCGCCTTCATCATCGGTCTTGGAGAGCACCGCGGCCTGGAGGTCGCGTTTGTCAGCGAAACGCTGGGCATTGCGAACTGGTTCGCGACGCTCGGCGCAGTATTGGTGATCGTGATTTCCACTCGCTTTGGGATATTCAAACCGATCCTCGGCGGCATGCTGTTGACGCTGGCTGGCACCTATGTATTCAACTACTGCGAGGTGAAGTGGATCTGGATAGCGGCGAACATTGGTACAGGCATCACGTGGAACTTCGTGATTTCTCACCTGCTCGGCATGTGCGCCAGATTTGATCGAACGGGCCAGACCGCGGTATGGGGTGGCTTTGCTTCCAAAATGGGCCTGGCATCAGGCCCGTTGCTGTTTTCATTTATTGTTGGAGCGGGCAATTACTCGGCGCTGATCGCGACGGCGCTCGTGCTGCTAGCTTTTGCAACTTTTGCGTCGGCGATCCCGGCATGGGTATTGGATCACGGTGCCGTCAACGATCTGTCTGACGCGCAGAGCGCTCAAGCTGTTTCTTAGTCCGCGCGACGCGTTGGAGTCGTGGTGATTCGTCTTCGTCTTGGAGTCGAACATGTCATTATTTTCGATTGCTGCCTTACAGGTTGATTTGCCCTTTGCCGATAACCGCGAGCGTCTGGAAAAAGAAACTGCACGTGTGCTGGCGAGATTTCCGTGGGTAAGGATGGTGGTTTTCCCTGAGCTTTGCTCATTTGGGCCTGGGTTAAGTTTTGCCGAAGCCATGCCCGGACCAACCGAGACCCGGTATCAAGCTTTGGCCAAGAAAAATAATGTATGGCTGATTCCGGGATCACTTTATGAACTGGTTGGAGGAAATATATTCAACACCACGCCGGTCATCAATCCCGAAGGTGAAGTCGTCGCGCGGTACCGCAAGATGTATCCCTTCCTGCCCTATGAAAAAGGAGTGAAATCGGGGACTGACTTTGTCGTGTTCGACGTTCCCGAGGTTGGTCGTTTTGGAGTTTCGATCTGCTATGACGGGTGGGTTCCAGAGACGACTCGCGCGCTGGTGTGGAAGGGCGCTGAGATCATCATCCATCCGACCATGACAGGGACGATTGATCGGGCACAAGAACTGATCATTGCCCAAGCCAGTGCCATCACGAACCAGTGCTATTTCGTTGATGTAAACAATGCGGGTCAACTCGGCAATGGACGATCCATAATCGTCGGCCCAGAAGGAGAAATCATCTATCAGTCGGGTGAAGTGGGGGAACACATTCCTTTCACGATAGATCTCAATCGAGTTCGAGAGGTAAGGCGGTCGGGCACCCTCAGACTCGGTCAAATCCTAAAGTCATTTCGCGACACACCGATTAACTTTCCCTGCTATCGAGGTGAATACGAAGAATCGCCTCCGTTGGACGCATTGGGGCCTCTGAAAATGCCCTCGGCCTAGAAGTTTGCGGTCCGGTCCTTCGCGCGGCCGACGATATGCGTAAGCAGGCCGAACAGGACTATCAACGCGCAGATGTGTCAAGAGGAAAGTCTGATTGCCTGTTTTCGATCCGCCACGCTGCAAGCGGAAACCAACCTCAGGAACATGAGCCTGCACACGGGATATAATGCCCTGCACTAGCGAGAGTCTAATTGCAGACTGAGGTTTGATCAGTGCAGGCACAAGTCAAGCTCGGGCGCATTGCCGGCATTTCCATTGGGCTCCATTACAGCTGGTTCATCATCGCTTTTCTCATAGCGTTCTCTCTGGCTGACCACTTTCACACCGTCACGCCGGGGTGGAGTAAGGCCGTAGTGTGGTCTGCCGCAATTGTCACGAGCGTGCTGTTTTTTGTGGCGCTGCTACTGCACGAATTGGCACATTCCCTGGTAGCAAAAGCGCGTGGCATGCGGGTGCGAGCCATTACGTTATTCGCATTGGGCGGCGTGTCGCAGATTGAATCCGAAAGCCCCGACGCCAGGTCTGAGTTCTGGATGGCAATCGCCGGCCCTCTCACCAGCGCCGTACTTGGGGTCGGTTTTCTAGGGATAGCGAGGCTGGCCGGTTGGCTGGCCGGAGGTGAGCCCAAAACTCCAGTGGTCGCCGTGCTAGTGTGGCTCGGCTACATCAACCTCATGCTAGCCGTTTTTAACATGATTCCTGGCTACCCGCTGGATGGGGGGCGCGTGCTGCGTGCCATCGTCTGGGGGATCACTGATGATGCCGACCGCGCAACTCGACTCGCGGCCCAAATCGGCCAAGGAATCGCTTTTGTATTCATCCTGCTGGGGCTGTATCGCTTTTTTGTAGGGGCAAATTTCGGCGGCCTGTGGATGGCGTTCATCGGCTGGTTCTTGCTGGACGCTTCCCGCGGCAGCTACCTCCAGGTGGAGTTAATGGCGGGACTCCGCGGGCGGCGCGTCACCGACATAATGGAACGGGACTACCCTACAGTGGAGGGTCATTTTAGCCTGCAGGACTTCGTCAACGAATATCTGTTGCGCAGTGGACAGCGCTGCTTCATGGTCCTGCAAAACGGCCAGGTGACCGGGCTGATCACTCCGAACGAGGTGAAGGGAGTGGATCGCGAGCGCTGGGAACAGACCAGCGTGCAAAGTGTGATGCGCCCTCTGGCTCAACTCCAGACGGTTACGGCTGACACCCCCGCTATCCAAGCGCTTGAGATTATGAGCCGCAATGACATTAACCAGCTGCCTGTTGTCTCAAATGGCCGAGTCGAGGGAGTCCTCTCTCGAAGCCACATCCTCCGCTACCTGCAGACTCATGCCGAACTGCAGAGGCGATAGAGGCCCGATCTAGACTCGATCCGCAAATTGATCTTTCATCTTTAATTCCAGGCTCAGACTCAAGACTTCAGCGAGGTGGTCATCCTGATGCGCTGGCGGATCCAGTCGAGGATTTGGGGCAAAGCGGAATTCGTGCTGGTCCATCGAGGCCGACGGTGAACGCGTGTCTGTTCAGGCCTTCGCCCTCGGGCAGAAAGAGCGGTAATCATGAGGGCCTTCGCCCAAAAAACTTCCTCGCGACTGTAGGTGATCCTAAGCGCCAGCCCGTAGAAATCATGGGAACTGCGGCCGCGATCATTGTGCTCGAAGCCATCAGCGCCGGTCTGGGAAAAACAGTCCACAACCATCCACCGCCGAATCGCGCCGAGCTCATCGTGCGCGAATCCACCCGCAGCGTAAAGTAGACGCCGCGGACCCCGAACCATGCATTTTCTGTTGACAGAGAGAAATACGTGGTGGCAGTATTGATACGTTTTAATAAAGGTATTTGACGGTTTTTGAGACGGGCGGTGAGGGGAAGAGCATTCGGGAATCGCGTTGCGACTTTGGCTTAGGAGGCTGTTCATGAATGGCAGAACTGCAATTGTCACGACAGCGCGGAATTTTCTTTCTGTTTGTATTCTTTTCCTCTGCGCGAGTTCTGTAGCGCTCGCCCAGGCCGGCAGGGGAAGCATCAGTGGCCTGGTCTCCGATCCTTCGGGCGCGATCGTCAATGGCGCCAAAGTCACCGCACTCAACCATGCAACCGGAGTCGCGCTGCATACGGTTACAAGCGCGGCGGGCTTGTACAGCTTTGTATCGCTGAACCCTGGCCTCTATGTAGTCACGGCCAGTCAAGAGGGCTTTGCAAGCGTCGCTCGGAACAATGTGTCGGTGACTGTGGATCAAGTCAGCACCGTGAATATTACTTTGCAAGTCGGTAACATTGCCGAGACAGTTACGGTGACGGCTGCGCCCGAACTGGTGGATACGAGCAACTCCACCGTAGGCCAGTTAATTGATTCAGCCACCATCGATCGCGTCCCGTTGGTCTACCGCAACGTCTACGATCTGGTGCAATTGAGTGCAGGCGTGATTCCGGTCAATGGTTCGCCCAACTCCAGCGACTCGATGGCGAACATTCAAAACATATCGAGCGGGCGCCCGGGAGTCGACGTTTCTGCCGACACGATCAACGGCGCCATCGTGGGATCCGTTTACTACATGCTCGATGGCAGCCCGATCGGAATTGCGGAGAATAATTCCGCCGCGATCATTCCGGCAATGAATATCCCGGAGGATGGTGTCGAAGAGGTTCGCGTGGAAACGCAGAATACGCCGGCCTCCTACCAAAGCGGTGCGGCCGGTGTCATCAGCCTGGTGAGTAAGTCCGGCACCAATGAATTTCATGGCGACGTTTTCGCGATATTTCGGCCCAATGTTCTCGCGGCGAACGACTATTTCAACAAACAAAGCGAGCTATCGAGCGGCCTCGCCAACACGCCTCCTGCTTTCCACCGTTATCAGGAGGGCGCAGCCATCGGCGGGCCGATTAAGCGCAATAAACTCTTCTTCTTCGCGGATTACGAGGACACCCAGCAAGTGGAGTTCGAGGGTGTAGACACGTTCACCGTCCCCACCAGCGCCGAAAGGACCGGGGACTTTTCGGCCATGGGCTTTACCATCTACGACCCGACCCAGCCCGACGTAACCATTACCGCGCCGTGCCCGCCGCCGCAGACTGGGAACTGCCCGGAACAGGTACGGCAGGCGTTTCCGGGGAACAAAATCACGAACCCGAATCCCATCGGCTTGCTGTATTTATCGAAAATGCCACACTGCAATATCCCCAGCCCTACCACATGCGATTCAGCGACGACTGACTTCGCCAATAATTTCGGCTTGCCGGGCCTGGATCCATTCAAGGCACACCGGTTCGATGTGCGCGTGGATTGGGCGAAGAGCGAACGGCAGCGCCTCTTCACCCGCTTTTCCTATGACAAGCTGATCTTCTCCACGGCCAACGTTTTCCCCAGCGGCTGGGATTTCAACTATGCGCAGAACACAACCAACGCGCGCAACGTTATCGTGGCCGACGACCTGACCCTCAATTCCACCACCGTTCTGAATTTGCGTTATTCCTTTACGCGGCATCATGAGAATCAGGGAAATCCCGCCTACAGCAGCACAGATCTCACCTCGTTAGGCTTTCCTGCCTCACTGGCCGCGCAGGAGGTCTTCAAACAGCTCCCCTTCATGATCTTCAACGACTACCCCACGCCGGGCAACGGAGTGGGCGGCACCGCTAACTACAACCTGTTTGTTTATGCCAGCGAGAACAGCGATGCAAATGCCGCCATCAATAAGGTTTGGGGTAAGCATCAGATATCGACTGGCTTTGAATGGATGAAGCGATATCTCAACGTCGGCCAGCCGCCGGCGCCCGCGGGCGCGTACGGGTTCGACCTCAGCGCGACGGATCAACAAACCTCGCCCGCGTCGGGCATTCCGTATGGCGGCAGCGATTTTGCATCCCTCCTCGTGGGCATGGGCATGTCGCCGGGGTCCGAAACCACTCTCGGCTACCCGGGGAATTTCACCAAGGACGTCTTCTTAGCCGAGTCGAACCCGTACTACGGGGCCTTTGTCGAGGATACGTACCACGCCTCGAAGATTCTGACGATCACCGCCGGTCTGCGCTGGGACATCTTCGGAGGGCGCAATGAGCGCTTCAACCGCCAGGAATATTTCAATCCCAACGTGAGCAATACGTTGAACGGCGTCTCGTATACCGGTGCGGAAATTTACGTCAACAGTAACAACCGCTCGCCGTTTACAACGAATCTTCACAACTTTGGACCTCGGCTGGCTCTCGCTTGGCAGCCGATTACCCATTTTGTGGTGCGGGGCGGCGCAGGCTTCTACTACGGGCCCAGTACGCACAACGTCTCTAACGCCATAAACACCGATGGCTTCTCGTCCGGGACGCTATGGAACGGCACCTGCTTTAACGCCGACGGCAATTCGGTGTTCGGACTGGATGGCGCACCATGCCCGACGCCCAGCCCCGGCGTCTACACTGGCAATTATTCTCTAAGTAACCCCTTCCCAACCGCGCCTGGTACACCCGGAGGAATTATCCCGGTTCTCACCACTCCGCCGACCGGCCTGGCCAACAACCTGGGCATTACATTGAGCACCGTGCTCCAGTTCCAACGCACCCCCACCATCTACAACTACAATTTTGCCCTGGAGTATGAACTGCCGCATCAGGTCGTGGTGACTGCTGGCTACGTCGGCAGCCGAGGGCTTTTCCTACCCTTCAACAACGTCGATCTGAACCAGCTTGGTCTGGCCACGATCGCACGCTACGGGAACTCGCTGTGCGTCGTCTCTGCGCCGAGCTGCATGGTGACCAACGCTGGGCCGGTGAGCCTGAACTCAAACTTCAGCGGACAAGCCACCGTTCCTCAATGGGCGACCCTCCAGCCGTTCCCGCAATTCGGTAACGGAAGCTACGGCACCGGTAACGGCGTCGTCGTGTACGGCTACCCCGCCGGCGACTCGGAATACAATTCCTTGCAAGCCAAGGTACAGAAAAGGCTGACGGGCCACTTCACCACGCTTACCACTTTTACCTGGGGAAAGATCATGACTGACGACGGGTATCCGCCTCTGGGCTTCGTGGGTTCTCACGACCCGGGCGGACCTCAGGACTGGAGAGATCTGAAGTACGAGCATTCCATCAGCCCGCAGGACGTGAAGTACCAGTTCACCGGACAAGCATCCTATGACTTGCCGGTCGGTAAGGGACAACGAGTGAATCTGAATGGGGTCTCGAACACAGTTCTGGGTGGCTGGACCACCAATGCCATCGTCTATCTCAGCACGGGTGTTCCCATCCCGTCACCGTCGTCGGGGGTGGCTCCTGGCTACTTCAATCAGCGAGCCGATCTGATCTGCAATCCGGCGAGTGGCTTTCAGCGTACGGCTGCGAACTGGGTCAACAACAACTGCTTCGCATTACCCGGCACGGAGAACGGAGGCGCGGCGAATCCGTTCATTCCCGGTAACGCCCCGGCCTATCTCGCCAACGTTCGCACGCGGGGAGCGCGGGAATTGGATCTCTCTGTTTACAAGACGTTCGCTATAGGAGAAAACAAGAACCTTCGCTTCGACGTTTCCTCGTACAATGTAGCGAACTGGGCACAATATGGAATGCCACCCGTGCAGGACCTGACGTCGAGCTCGAACCAGCCATTCAGCGCCATCACGACCAACGTCAACACCCCGCGCCAGTTCCAGTTCGGGGCGAGATTCACGTTCTGATCCATTGCGCGTGAGGCGAGCGGGCCTGAAAGGCCGTTGCCCTTTTTTCTACCCTTTTTTCTACCCGGGACTGCGAGTGGAATCCCGCACGGCCAGCTCCGGAGCCACTTTGCGGTGGACCGCCGGCAGGTCGCGCTTTTCCAGCATGGCGTTGATGCCCTCCAGCACAATGCTGGTCGCCATTGCCCCCATCGCCTCCATCGGCTGGCGAATCGTCGTGAGCGGAGGCGTGCACAAGCTGGAAGCCGCGACATCGTCAAACCCCACCACCGAACATTGTTCGGGCACACGCAGACCGGCCCGCGTAAGGGCGCGGATTGCCCCGAACGCCGTCATGTCGTCGAAGGCCATCAGCGCGGTGAAGGGACGCTTCGTCTTCAGCATGTCTTCGGTCAGTTTGTAACCGGTTTCAAAGCTGGACATCGGGTCGCTTGACTCAGGAAGGTCCACAATCAATCGCTGGTCCAACTCCAGACCGCGGGCTTTCGCAAACGAGCGCACGCCTTTCCAGCGAGGAGCGCTGTCGGTCAAAGTTCTGGGCCCTCGAATGAACGCAATCTTGCGATGTCCAAGGGAGTACAAATGTTCGACCGCAGTGTAAGCGCCGAGTTCGTTGTCGACAATGACCGAGCTGATCGCGTCGTTCTTCAGTTCCCGCCCAATCATCACCGTGGGAATATTGTTTTTTTCCAGGTCGCCGAGGACCTCGATGTTCACGAACAGCCAGTTGGCCAGCACAATGAGCGCCTCCACCCGGCGGTCCAGCAGCATTTCGAGGTAACGCTCGAAGCGGGCGCGCTCATTCTGGACGTCGGTCAGGATGGGCAGATACGACGCCTGGTAGAGCGAGTTCTGAATGCCGCGCAGCACGAGGGTGCAGAAGGGGTCCGTCGCGTCGAACACCATGACCCCAACCGTGTGGCTGCGCCGGCTGCGCAGCGAACGCGCAAACAGGTTTGGACGGTAGCCCAGCCTTTTGGCGACGCTTTCAATGCGTTTCTTGGTGGTGGTGGGAATGTAGCGGGCCAGCGGCGCGTTGTTCAGCACAATGGAGACCGTAGTGGGAGAAAACCCACTCTCCTTCGCCACATCGCGAATTGTCACCATTCTGAAACCCCGGAATCCAAGCCCTCACATCATACTCGCCTAATTCGCGCCTTCCTTGCTCCATTTGGCGAGGAGTGGCGAGGAACGCGTCAGCGTTCCCCATCGGCTGCGATTGGACTGCTCGCCGTCACCACATTCCATCCATCGACAATCAGCACCAGTCCCTCGCCATTGTTTTTTCCCGACTCGAAGCGGGCGCTGAGCTCGCGCTTTTCCCCGGGCATCAGGGAGACATAGTTATCGTCCCAGAATATTGGCACAACATCCTCGCCACTGCTGCCCTTGGCCACCCGCAGATGAACCATGAAGGCGAGGCTGGAGCTCGGGTTTTCGACAAAAGCATGAACCATCGCTTCCTTCCCCTCCCGCGAGAGCGAGCTGCGAACCGCCAGTGTTACCGGCGGCAACGTGTTTAACCCACTCAGGTCGGCGTAGGCGTTTTGTGGGGTGTAGACCTCCTCGAACTTCCTTGCCCAATCAAGCTTATCGGGCTTGGTCGAGAGCCAGTAAAAATTGTCGCTCACCAGCTTGCCGGAAGCATCATGCAGTTCGAGTTTCAGAAAATAAGTCGCAGAGATGTCATTCACCTTCGATAGCTTCAAGGCCCGGACACTGCTATCCGCCGGGAAACCGAGGGTTACATCTTGCCGCGCCTTGGTTTCTGCGTTTATGTCGTAGATCGTTGCGCTGACGCTCGCCCCCCGGAATGGGTGGTCATAGCCATTCACCACAGCGACTGAATCATCGTCGTAGGAATATTGAACGTGCAGCGGCTCGCAGGCTTTCTTCGATCCGAAATAGGCGCCTCCCGGAACAAGGTAGTAATCGTATAAGTTCCAGATGATCGACGGCCAGGCGTTGTTGAGCATCCACTGGATCACGCCGGTGGATTCGTACTTATTGCGGCCATAAGCCTCGAACATGGCGCGCTGGGCTTCGTAGTTCATGGCTTCGGACTTGCGAAGAAAGTCTTCCAGATTGGCGGCCTTGCCGTAACGCTGTTCCATGCCATTCACAAACCTGTCGATGGTGGTGAAGCGTTCGAGGCCGGCGTGGTAATTCCAGTAATCGTCAACCGGCCACAGGTGATCGGCCGGTATGAATCGCTTCAGGCTCGGCAGCGTTGGGATCACCGGACCCGGACTGGTTTCGGTATTGAATCCGAATGCCCCGCCGGCTTTTTTGTCGGTCAGCCAGTAATTGGGTGGCTCGTAGTCGTAGGGGCCCGACATCTTTACTCCGGAAGCACCGGTCAGCTTAGTGCGCTGGGAGTTCGCTGAGGAGATCGTGGGGTTAGGCCACCTCGCATCCTTCAAAACTTGCAAGTACAGAGTTTCGATTTTGGCTGGCGGCGCATTGTCGCTGCCGTAAAGCCAGACGAACACGCTGGGGTGGTTCCGCAGACGCACGGCCTGATCGGAAAGGGAAGCGGCTGCGATCTTGGTGGTTTCCGGCGTCCATTTCTTCCACTGCTCCCAGAAGTCGCAGCAGGTCCAGCCCGGCATGATCAGAACGCCCTGGCGATCGGCCAGGTCGAAGAATTCGTCCCGCTCCATTCGCCCTTCGAGGCGAATCGCGTTCAGGTTCATGCCCCGCACGTAGTCCATCGCCGCCGCGGCTCGCTCGGGCGACCAGCGCAGCAGCATGTCTGGCGCCCACGCTGCTCCCCGGATGAGCAGGTTGCGGCCGTTGATCTTGAACAAGCGGTATCCCTTTTCCGTCAGCTGCGAAGTCACTTCACGGATGCCAAACTGTACACTCGCCGAATCTGAGAGTTGTCCGCCCGCTTCGACCTGCAGGTGGGCCTTGTACATTTCCGGTTCGCCCATCTGATATGGCCACCACAGCCGGGGATGAGCAATGCGCAGTTGAGGATACTGATCGGGCGAGAACACGACCGTCTTCGATTCCGAAGCCACCAGTTCAACCTTCTGGCTTACCTCAATCCCCTCAATCTCGGCGTGGACGATGCTTGTGTTTGGATGGGCAGCAGCATTGTGAAGATCTGCGGTGATGGTGAGAGATGCGGCCGCGTAGCCCGGTTCGAGCTTGGATTCCACAAAGGGATGGCGCAAACGAACGGCGCCACCCGTCGTCAGGTAGACGTCTTTCCACAACCCCATGTCTTTGTCAGGCGGAGTTGGGTTCCAATCAACCCAGGTCATCGCTAAATCGGTCTTATCGGGCGCAAAAACTTCCACCGCCAAAGCGTTGGGTTTCCCGGCGGCGAGACGCTGGCTGACTTCAAACTCGAACACCCGCATCATGCCGGCAATGTCCTGAGCGTCGCCAATCTTCTCGCCGTTCAGCCAGACATTCGCGCGGTAATTGATTCCGTCAAAATGCAGCCAAGTCGTCGGCTGATTCGCTTGCGTTGGGAGGCTGAACTCAGTCCGGTACCACCACGCGCAGCGAAACGGACTGTCTGCCGGCATGTTCTGATTCGCAAAGAAAGACTTGGAGGAGTAGTCCATCCCGGGAAATGATTTCAGGTTCATTCCGAAATAAGGGTCAGGATACGTAGCATCTGCGACCAGCGCGGCAACGACCGTTGAAGGCACGCGGGCTTTGTGCCAACCATCCGCACGAAAACCAACAGTAGAAATCTCTCGCCCGTTGGCCTTCACTTCGCAGGAGGACTGAATCTGCCAATTTTCGGTGAGGAGTATTTTCGCAGACTGATCTTTCGTAGGCTGATCGTTGGCCAGGGTACTGGCCCACATACAGTGGACGGCGAGGAGCAGGGCGGCTGAAGCCAGCAACTGAAATCGCAGCTTGATGAAGAAAAAGTGCGGAAGGTCAAACAACGGAGCGCACGTTTGAATATTCGGCAAGGTAGTATCCCTCTCAAAGACTCCTGAACCCCTGCGGCTTGCGAGCGGAGCCAACAATTGCGCTCCTGGGACTTACTCCATCGTGGTGATCTTCGGAATGCGAGCAAACCGTCCCGCCTCAATGCCAGCTTCCGCCGCGAATGCCAGCGTCATCATCTGTACCGGGAGGATTTCAACTATGGGGCGGACGGCAGGCGGCGTTTTGGGCAGTTTCCACGCTCCCGAGCTGGCGTCTTCGGCAATCCAGCCGGTCCTGCCACCAGCCTGGCGAATATCGTCCAGCAGCCTGGCCTGGAGCGCTCTCGTGGTTTCTGCTCCCGCAAAAACCACCGCGAAGGTTTCGTGGTCGACCATCTCCAGGGGGCCGTGGCGGAAAGCTGCGCTGCTCATGCCTTCCGCGTGCAGTCGGACCGATTCCTTGACGATCAGCGCGCCCTCGCCGGTCGCAGCCAGAGACGCCCCACGTCCGAGCAGAAACAAATGGCGGACTTGCCCAAGCTCACCCGTCAGCTCGAAAACGTGGTTCTTCCAGTTTCGCAGATACGATGCAACTGCGGGCACGGTTTGCGCCAGTTCCTCCCGCGTCTGGCTCGCATCGCACCCGCACAAGAATCCCCCAAGCAGGTGCAGCGCCATTAAAGCCGTCACGTAGGTCTTGCAGGAAACGGAGTACTCCTTGCCGGCCAGAGTATGAATCGAAGCATTGGCGCGTAGCGCCAGCGCACTATCGGCGGCATTGGTTACGCCCACGATGGCTGCCCGTCCACGATTTTCTTCGATCAGCCGAACCACTTCCGCGCTTTCTCCGGACTGCGAAATCGCAATGATCAGCGTTTCCGGCTCGAACCAGCGCTCGAGGGAGTGGACCAGTTCCGAGGCCTCGACCGCGACCGCGGTGTAACCATACTCGTTCAGCCATAAGAACAGGGGATGGAGAGCATGAAAAGAAGCTCCCATGCCCGTCAGGACGACGCGTTTGATCTTACCTTCCCGCAAACGCCGGGCGAGGACGTCCAGTTCCTTCGGAACTTCCAGTTGCCCGAGCGTTGCCGTCAACGCGCGCGGCTGATCCAGAATGTCACGAAGATACTGGCCCTCGATGATCGGATACGTATTCGTGACCAACCTCACCTCCATGCCGCTCGAAACGATGGTGCCAAACCTGCGCAGCGCCGATCAAGCCGGCGTCCGCTCCGAGAGACGCCAACGTAATCTCTACCTGGTCGACGGGGACCAACTTGCAATTTTGCCGGCTCACCTCGCGCATGCGATCCAGAAACAGGTGTGCACTTTTCATCACGCTGCCGCCCAGCACTATGGCTTCTGGAGCAAACAAGTTGATGAGATTGGCCAGACCGATCCCCAAGTAATATGCCTCGCGCTCCACGGCACGTTGCGCCCATTCATCAGAGTCTTGCGCCCGCGCGCAGATTTCGCGGGCATTGATGTTACCGTTCCCGTAAGTTGCGGGCGAATTGTTCCTGAGCCACTCCGTCATCGCCGGTCCTGCCGCCAAACTCTCCCAGCAGCCGCGCACGCCGCACGAACACGGCGGGCCAGAAGGATCGATGATATGGTGCCCAATCTCGGGATGACACCCGTCAATGCCGCGGTACACTTTGCCATCCAGAATTACGCTCACGCCAATGCCCGTTCCGACTGTCACGTAGAGGAAGCGCGTCCTTGATCTTCCAGTTCCCCAGCGCAGCTCACCAAGAGCGGCCGCATCCGCGTCGTTTTCCAGAGCTGCCGTGACCCCAAACTCCCGCGACAAAATATTTACCGGATTGCCGCCTTTCCACCCCGGCAAATTATTCACGTTGCCCAAGGTGCCGGTCGCGCTGTCGAGCGGGCCGGCGCAACCGATCCCAATTCCGCGCAACTTTACCCCGGCCCGTTCCGCGCACTGATGAAGAAGCGTCGTCACCTGCCGCATGGCGTGATCGAAGCCACGCGGCACATCCGTAGCGCACTCGCTCCTCGCCAGAACACGGCCTGACCGGTCGACCACTCCCACCGCAATCTTGGTGCCGCCAACGTCAACCCCGCCGATCATGTCGCGTCTCCCCAGGGTTCTCGCCACGATTTCCGGGCTATTAAAACGTTTATTAAAACGAATGAATAGTGATGCATTTCACGATTCATGTCAAGCGGGTTTGACCGCGCGTCTGCGCAAGTGGGATAGTCTGAGTCGATGGTCGTTAGTCGATGGTCGCTGCCAACCCGGACCGCGAACGACAAACGACCAGCGGCCAACGACCATTTTGAAACCAGCAGCGCACCTGCTAGTCTCGCCATTCGCGCAATGAAAATCACGAGATGGATCTCTCTCGCCTGCCTTGCCTGTTTGCCGCTTGTTTCTCACGCTCAGGTCAACGAGGCCGTCCGCGCGCTCAAAGTACTGCCGGCACCGAAAGAGGCTCGCATAGCCGAAGGCAGGTTCGTGATCAAGCCCTCGACCACTATCCTCATCGGCAATTCCGAAGACCGGACTGCGGCCGAGACGCTGCAAAAGGAGATTCAGGACCGCGCCGGTATGAAGCTTTCGATAGAACCAGTGACCGCTACGCCGAAAACGACGGGGCACATCTCGCTTGGCCGCCTGACCGACCGCGGCTTGCGATCCTATCTCGAATCGCAGGGAGTGAAAGCCGAAGACGAAACCGGCAACCATGATCTTGTCAAGCAGGGTTATGTGATTCGCGCGACCGACTCCGGCGTGCTGGTGGCGGGCCGCACCGCGCAGGGCCTGTTCTATGGCGTGCAGACGCTTCGCCAGTTGCTGCGCACGGAAGGCCCCGAAGGAAAAACGCTTGCGATTCCGGCTCTTGTGATCCGCGACTGGCCGAGCATGGAATGGCGAGGCGTTAGCGACGACATCAGCCGCGGTCCGATCCCTACGCTCGACTATTTGAAGATGCAGATGCGCACGTTGGCCGAGTACAAGATCAACCTCGTCGGGTTCAACATGGAGCGCGTCTTCGACTTCCAGACCCAGCCGCTTGTTCCGCCTGACGCTTCGCTCAAACAAGCGGCATTAACTCCCGGCGCGATCAAGGAACTTGTCGACTATGCCAGCAAGTACTACATCACTCTCCTGCCCGAACAGCAGGCCTTCGGACATCTTCATCAGTTTCTGAAGTACGAAATCTATTCCGACCTCGCCGAAATGCCCCACGGACACGTGCTTACGCCCACCAATCCCAAAACTTACGATTTCATTCGTCAGATTTACAGCGAGGTCGTTCCCTTGTTTCCCGGTCCGTTTTTTCACATCGGAGCCGACGAAACAGTCGAACTTGGCCTCGGCCAGACGGTAGCTCTGGCTGCCCAGGGAGGCCTCGGCCGCGTTTATCTCGATCACCTGCAGAAAGTCTTCGAGATCATGCAGCCTTATCACAAGCAACTCATGTTCTGGGGTGACATCGCGATCAAGTATCCCGAGCTGCTCCCGACTGTTCCTAAAGAGATGATCGCCGTTCCCTGGGACTACGTTCCCAAGACCAGCTACGAAAACATCATTACCCCATACACTGACGCCGGCCTGCGCGTTGTCGTCGCGCCCGGGGCAGGGAACTGGGGGGTGATCTGGCCTAACCTCGAAAGCGCTTTCGTGAACATCCGAAACTTTGTGCGCGACGGCCAGAAGCATCAGGCGATGGGTGTCCTCAACACCACTTGGAACGACGACGGTGAATCCCTCCTCGACATGACCTGGGCCGCGCTGATCTTTGGAGCAGCCGCCGGTTGGCAGCCCGGCGAGTCCAGCATCGACGATTTCAAGAACAGCTATGACTGGGCCTTCTACCGCAATAATGACGACAGAACCTTTGCTGATGTAATGGACAATCTCGATCGCTCGCACGCGCTTCTCGCCGAAGTGAAACTCGACAACGCGAGCCACGAGCTTTTCTGGTCTGATCCCTTCACCGAAGTCGGCGCCAACACAGCCGCCAAAGCGCTGCCGGTTACCCACGATCTGCGCATCGGCGCAGAGCGCGCCGCGGAATCGCTCCGGCGCAATCGAGCGAAAGCGCACCTCCATGCTGAAACTCTCGACGACATGCTCCTGGCCTCCTGGCACTTGGACACGCTGGGCTTGAAAATCCAGTTCACATCCGAAATCAACCATTTCTATTGGGACGCTTATCAGAATCAGACAGACAAGATTCGTGTGCAAAACGACCTGGACGAAATGATTGACATCAACGGGCGATTAGAGAGCCTACGCGATTCGATCACCGAGATGCGCAAGATGTACGCGGAAGGCTGGGCGCGCGAGAACAATCCTTACTGGCTAAACAACGTTCTGGTTCGCTACGACAATCTGGCGTCGGAGGTGCAGGAGAAAATCGTCGTTGTGCAACAAGCCGAACGTCAATATGACAGTACCAAAAGCCTGCCCGCTCCCGAGCAGTTGGGATTCTTCTTGAAATAGCGATTCGTGGTAATCACACCGGATTACAGAAATCACAGCATTTCCTAAGCGTCGTCCGCGGGCAGATCAAAGTTGACCAGGTCTCCGCGGAAGCCACGCGTCTTCCAGGCGCCGAAGGCGATGCCCGCTGCCATCCAGATGCTGCCGGCGATCTTAGCGGGAGTGCTGAGGCTCAGCCAGAGCAATAAGCAGATCACGAAGCCGAGGACGGGCGGCAAGATGAACGACAGTGTCATTTTCTGGTCGCGCACCACATAGCGCACGAAAGCGGCAGCATTCACGCCCATGAAAGCGATGAGTGCTCCGAAATTGAGCATCTCCGCGCCCAGGCCGTAACTCATCACGAACGCGCCAATCAGCGCGATTGTGCCCACAAACAATACATTATTTCGCGGCACGCGATGCTTCGCGTCCACTACTCCGAAAAAAGATTTCGGAAGCGCGTTGCTTCGCCCCATCCCGAAAAGCAGGCGGGCAGCGCCGATCTGCGCGCCCATGCCCGAACCGAAGTTGGCGACCAGCAGGGTGAATCCGATAATGCCGAACATCGGCTTCCAGGCGCGGCCGGCAACGTGAACGAAGGCGGTGTCGACGTCTGGAAAAGGCTCGGATGCGGGCCAGATCAACTGCGCGGCGTAGACCTCAACCGCTGACAGAAGGCCGATCACGAGACAGGTCAGCACCGTCGCCAGCAGAATATTGCGGCGCGGGTTCTCCGCTTCTTCCGAGAGCGTGGAGATGCCGTCGAAGCCGATGTAGGTGAGCACGGCGATCGAGGTTCCTCCGAGCACAGCCTTCGTGTTCCAGAGGCTCGGGTCGTAGAAAGGGCGTGTGTAGAAGGCTACGCCGTCGTGCGGATGCCCGAAAACGTAGCGCGCCGCGACCACAAAGAAAATTGCAATGACCACGCCCATCGCCGCCGCCAGCGCCGAGTTGACGCGCGCCGAAGTTTTTACTCCCTGAATGTTCAGCAGCGTAAACACCAGCGCAAAGAAGACAGCCCACGCCCAGTACGGCACGCCGGGAGCAAACACGTGCGCCTGCTGGCTGCACCAGATGGTGCAGATAATCGGATTGAGCATGTAGTCCATCACCATGCTCCAGCCGGTGACGTAACCAAGCGCAGGATTGATTTCCTGTCCGACGTAGGTGAAGGCCGATCCCGCACTGGGATAGGCGCGAGCCATGCGGCCATAACTGATGGCGGTGAAGAGCATCGCCACCATCGCGATCAGGATCGTCGTGACCACGTGCCCATGTCCGCGGTCGCTGAGCACCCCAAACACCGACATGGGTGCGACTGGCTGGATCACGATGACGCCGTACAGAATCAGGTCCCAGAGCGTGAGCGAGCGCCTCAGGCGCGGGACGTCAGCGGGCGGGTTGGACACGGAGCCTCATGCACGCTCTCAAAACAAAACCCCATTATCCTGCGGAGATAACGGGGTCGGGGGAAGGCTGCTTGCGGCTCGCAGAGTAAAGCCACCCTGCCGCAGTTCCGCAAAATCATCTTGCATTTTATATGGAAGAGACATTCTGTCAACAAAAAACGCGGCATTGAAACGATTCTTGCGGAGCTTTTGTGAAAACTCACGAATGCGACACTGGGATTTTGTCCTGGGGCGGAGACCGCTAGATTAAATCAGTTTAATAGCGACGAAAATACCGTTCCTCAAATAGCGGGAGACATCGTAGCCGCCGAGGCAGACGTGCTGGCCTGCACCATGGAGATTTTTTCACATTGACGGGAACAGGGATTGAGAAGACAATAGCAACCGTTTTTGGGATCAAAAAAAATTCCGCCCAGCGAGTATGGCGACGGCTCAGCAGACTCTACGGGCCGCAAGATTCAACGATGCGATATTAAAGAATTAGACCGCAGATGGACTGGACGCCAGAAATCTATCCACTGGTTGGAGCGTTAGGACCGAAAGGACGCAGACGATGAACTCCCAGAGCAGAATTTTCCTGTATCAGGCGATGCGCCAGATGATGGCGCTCATGCTTTCTTTGCTGCTGATTCCGGCAACACAATTTGATCTGTACGCGCAAGCGCCCGCGGGCAGTGCGTACGTCGAACTGAACGCGGAGCAACTGGATCAGCTGGTGGCCCCGATTGCTCTCTACCCGGACTCGCTGGTGGCTCAGGTATTGACTGGCGCCACGTATCCGGACCAGATTGCGGCGGCGGATACCTGGCTGAACCAGAACATGGGACTGCCCCCGGATCAGCGCGCAGCTGGGGCGAACGCCATGGATTGGGATCCGGCTATCAAGGGACTCACAGCGTTTCCCTCCGTGCTTGACAATCTCGCTAAGAACACCGCCTGGGCGGCGCAGCTCGGCAACGCCTATTACAACCAGCCCGGAGACGTCACGAACGCTGTCCAGGCCATGCGGTTACAGGCGCAGCAGTCGAACGCGTTGGTTACGACGACGCAGCAGCGCGTGGTTGTAGACGCCGGCGTGATCTCGATTGTGCCGGTCAATCCGGCTGTGGTTTACGTTCCCTATTACAATCCTTGGACCTTCTGGCCAGGGTTCGTTGTCGCCTACCCTGGCTTTGTCGTGCTGCCGCCTCCGCCCGGTTTCGTGGTGGGAGTGGGACTTGGCTTCTACGCGGGCATCTCGCTTGGGGTCTATGCCGGCTTCGGCTGGGGTTTCGGCGCGTGGGGATGCGGCTGGGGGGGCGGGGGCGTGATGTTCGGTGGCAACACTTACATTTCGAATAGTATGTCGGTCTACAATCATGGTCATTTTGGCGGTCACGACCGGGGCGCGTTCGATCATGGTGGTCGCGGCGTGCCAAGAGGCTATAGTGCCCACGCTCGGGCGGGGGCCGCTCGGGAGGCAGCTGCTCATGCTCGGGCGGGCGGTGGTCATGGGGCGGCCGGTGGTCATGGAGCAGCTGGCGGCCATTCTCCGTACGGAAATCGTTCGGCGTCCGCTGCGCATGGAGCCGGTGGCCATGGAGCATCCGCTGGCCATGGAGCAGCCGGAGCTCATGGAGCCGCTGGTGGCCGTTCGGCGTCCGCTAGCCATGGAGCCGCCGCTAGCCACGGAGCGTCGGCTGGTCATGGAGCGCCCGCTAGTCACGGAGCGTCCGCTAGTCACGGAGCGTCGGCTGGTCATGGAGCGCCCGCTAGTCACGGAGCGTCCGCTAGTCACGGAGCGTCCGGTGGCCATGCAGCAGCCGCTAGTCATGGAGCGTCCGGTGGCCATGCAGCGCCCGCTAGTCATGGAGCGTCCGGTGGCCATGCAGCGCCCGCTAGCCACGGAGCGTCCGGTGGCCATGCAGCACCCGCTAGCCACGGAGCGTCCGGTGGCCATGCAGCACCCGCTAGCCACGGAGCGTCCGGTGGCCATGCAGCACCCGCTAGCCACGGAGCGTCCGGCGGCCATGCAGCGCCCGCTGGTCACGCTGGTGGTGGTGGTCATGCCGCCCCATCGGGCGGTAAAAAGGGCAAGGGGAAGTGAGGCAGGGCGAGACGGTCGAGAGTCGGCCTTCAGTTTTCCGCTTGAAGCACTCGAACGATTTCGGGTCGTGACGAAAAGATTCGCGTCATGACGAGGAAGGGCAGTGGACTTCGTCGCCGCGCTGCGGCGAGAGGTCCAAGGCGGCCACGGTCAAGCGCAAGCTGAACGGGGCAGTAGAGCCCCGCGTGGGCTTTGAGGCGTCCGGGCTGAGCGGATTTCTACGTCTGCCATGCGGTGAAGAAGCAAGTCCTGTCAGCGAAGTCGCCTTCGCCGCGCGAGTTGATGGAGTCGTACAAGCGGGATTCCTATACTCTACCGGGAATCCACGCTGATGCCAGACCGTGCAAGTGTCTCGCGGTAGTTCAAAGCCAGGCATCCATAGCAGGGGATTCCGCGCCCACCCGGCCGCACGCCACTGCAGCTGAGTGAGGTCCTACGGGCGGCGGAAAGATCCGAAGCGGCGAGTAGACATGGGTTCCTTAGAGTGTCTGGCAACGGAGTGCAGCAATGAGCAGAAAGACAATTATCATCATTGGGCTGGCGGCGGCAGTCGTGACCGCGGCTCTCGTCTTCGACGGAGTGTCACGTCGCCGCGCCGCGAACAGCGTCCCAGCAACTTCGCAAAATCCCGTGACGACGCCACCGGCGGGCGGGTCAGCGAACGCTCCCAACGCAGGGACCGGGGTCCAGCCAGCCGCTCCTCCTGCTGACACTACGGCAGCGACCGAGCCTGGACAAAGGGCAGCTACGGGAGCCGATGCCCAAGCTCCAAGCGATGACAATGCAACCGCTGCGGCACAAGCACTTGTCGTTCCTGCTGGGACCACGCTGACCGTTCGCCTCGGCCAAGAACTCGGCTCTAAGACCAGCCAGGCCGGCCAAAGCTTCTCGGCTACGTTGGATCGGGATGTCGTCGTCGACGGTCATACTGCGATTGCGTCCGGCGCGAGTGTCACCGGCACGGTCGTGTTCGCCAAACCGGTTGGTGCGTTGGCGGGCGAAGCCAATCTGCAACTCAAACTAGTTTCGGTAAGTGTCGATAACGCGGATCTGACGGTCGTGACTTCCGTCCGGAGTTTTGGCCCCCCAATCAAGGGCAAGAACAAGGTAGGCAAGTTCTTCAAGGGCCTGGCTAAACGCGCCGAGGGCGATGAGCGAGAGGTTGTCCTCGATGACCAGACCGCTTACAGCTTTATTTTACGGCGGTCTCTGCAAATTCAGTAGATGTTCTGGGTGCATGCACTGGTACGATTGACCGCCATCCCTGTGATTCCTTCACATGGAAAGCGCGGCTGGTCGTGGCCGGGGGCTAAACGACCAAGCAATGCCTGACTTCTCGCGCTTCCGCTTTGCCGCCTTCGACTGCTAGCGGCAACAACCGGACTTGGTAAGCCGAATTGTCACTTGCCGTGCGGACAGACTGGTTGATAATCGTGGCTGTCGGCCCGAGCCCGGTATTGCCCAGTGCCTTCGGGCCATACGGACAAGCCGCCAGAGCAAGTCGCTTCCATTCGTAGTAAATTAAACACGGATGCCTGTAGAGAAGATTATGGTGGTGGACGACGAGCGTCTGGTGCGCTGGTCGCTCCGCCAGAAGTGCGAAGAGTGGGGCTACCAGGTGATCGAAGCTGATTCCGGGGAACCAGCGCTTAAGCTGGCGCAGCGGGAATCGCCCGATCTCGTACTACTCGACGTGCGCATGCCGGACATCAGCGGCATTGAAGTGCTGGATCAACTCAAGAAAAATGGCGATGCCCGCGCCATCATCATGATCACGGCCGATCCGCAAATCGACGACGTCAAAGCCGCGCTCAAGCTCGGGGCTTACGACTTCGTGGGCAAGCCGATCGATTTCGATGAGCTTCACGTGACCATCAAGAACGCGCTCGAGACCACGAGCTTGCGCACCGAAGTACAGACCCTGCGAAGTGAGGTGCGCCGCGCATCGGGTTACAACAGCGTGGTGAGCGTCTCGCCGAAGATGACCGAGCTCATGAATTTCGTCCGCAAGGTTGCGTCCAGCGAGGCCACCACTATCCTGATTCAGGGTGAAAGCGGCACCGGCAAGGACCTCATCGCTAAAGCCATCCACTACGAAAGCTCCCGCCAAGAGAAACCCTTCGTCGCGATCAACTGCTCCGCCATTCCGGAGACGCTGATGGAGGCTGAGCTTTTCGGCCACGAAAAGGGTGCGTTCACGGATGCCAAGCAGATGAAGAAAGGGCTGTTCGAGGCGGCCGACGGAGGTACGCTGTTTCTCGATGAAATCGGCGAACTCTCCGCACTGCTGCAAGCGAAACTCTTGCGTGTGCTGGAGGACCAAGTCATCCGGCGCGTGGGAGGTATCCGCGATATGCAGGTAGATGTACGAGTGATCGCAGCCTCCAACCGCGATCTGGAGAAGGCGGTACGCGATGGGCAGTTTCGTCAGGATCTCTACTACCGGCTGGCCATTATTGCGATCTTCATTCCGCCCTTGCGGGAGCGAAAAGAAGACATTCTTCCTTTAGTGGACTTCTTCATCGAACGCTACAACCGCAGATTCAAGAAGTCGATTCGTGGGATTACCGATGAGACCCGCCGTCTGATTTTCAGCCATAATTGGCCGGGCAATGTTCGCGAGCTCAAGAACACGATCGAGCGTGGCATGATCCTCGAAGACGAGCCGTTCTTGCGACCCGAGTATCTGCCGTTTTCCGTGGGTGAATCGGGTGGCCGCACTCTCTTTGAACGAACTTCACCCACCCACGGTGGGCAGACGTTGCCCAATGGCCGCACCCTCCCGCGGCTTTATATTCCGGAAGGGGGAACGTCGCTGGAAGAAGTGGAGCACGCCATGGTCGAGTTGGCCATGCAACACGCCAACGGTAACCAGACCCACGCTGCCAGGCTGTTGGACATCAGCCGTGACGCTCTGCGTTACAAGTTAAAGAAATTTGGATTGATTCGCGGAGATGAAGAAGGCTCCCATACTGGCTCCGCTGACGACGACCAGTGACTCTACGCTCTCGTTTAGCTACCGGCTGCGCTGCGCCTTTACTGTCCGGTGCCGACGATCGCCTGTCCGGCTGATTGCAGGTGGAACAGCCGCTGCAATGCGGTGGTCATCTGCTCCCGCTGCACCTTCTCTGGAAGCTCCTTGAGTTCACGGGCCAGGGATCCTGCGATCCTCTGCGTCATTCGGGACATGACTGCATTTAACATTTCGTCCTGGTCCTTAGAGAACGGTCCGTTCTCTTGTCGAAAGGAATTCAGTTCTTGCCGGCTCATCTCGTCCAGTCGCTGGCGCAGTGCCTCCATGGTCGGCAACTCATTCTCGGCCGTCAGCTTGCGACGAAAGCCTCGCGCCTCGGCGAGCAGAATCTTCTGGGCGTCCTCGGCGGCAGTCTCTCGCTCGTCCGCATTGCTGTCGGGCACGTTTTCCAGGTCATCAAGGTCAAAGAGGAAGACGCCCTTGACGTCGCGCACGGCGGAGTCAACGTCGCGGGGCATCGCGATATCCGCGATCACCAGGGGTCGATCCTTGCGCTCCCGAACCATGAGCTCGACTTCTTCGCGGCTTAGAATCGTGTGCGGAGCGGAAGTCGAGCTGATGATGATGTCGGCCTCCGCCATGTGTTTCCAGCGCTCCTCGAACGGGATCGCGACTCCTCCGAGCTTCGCCGCCAGCGCAGCCGAGTGTTCGAGGGTGCGATTGATCACGCCGATGGAAGTGGCGCCATGGCTAAGCAACTCACGGGCGGAGAGCTCACCCAACTGGCCCGCGCCCAGCAGGAGGACTTGCTTGTTTTGCAGCGTGCCGAGAATTTGGAGTGCAAGTTCGACGGCGGCATAAGGAATCGAAACCGCCGCGCTACCGATGGCCGTTTCACTGCGCACGCGCTCAGAGACGGTGAGAGCCTTTTGCAATATGGCATCGAGGAATCGGCCGGTTGCTCCGACCTTCTGCGCCTGCCTCCAAGCCTCTTTCACCTGGGAAACGACCTGGGGCTCGCCGACCACCATGGAGTCAAGGCTGGATGCGACCCGGAAGATGTGGAGGAGCGACGCTTCATCCAGCAAGCGGTAGAAGTGCTTCCATTCGCACAGCTTGAGTTCATATTCGGCGCCCAGCAGCCGCATCACGGAGTTGGCGGCCAGGGTGACATCGGTAGCCCATAGCCAAAACTCAGTGCGGTTGCAGGTGGCCATTACGATTACTTCTTCGATGCCTTCCGCCCTTGACAACTGCACCAGGGCTTCACAGCGGCGGCTTTCGCTGATCCAGAAACGCTCCCGCACTGCCACCGGGGCAGTACGGTAGTTCAGGCCCACGACCATCAGAGTCGGTTCCACGTCTCCAGCTCCTAACTATCACTTCACGGAAGAGCACACGTCGTGCCAAAGGAATTTTCGTACCAGAATGGGAAACAGCTTTCGTTTCAGCGGTTTAGTGAAGTTTGGGTGAGCAGCGAGGCGGAATTCATACGACGGGACTGAGGAATATCACGCTGGGTTCGTGTCTTTTGGCTCCCAAGGTCTATCGCCACAGAGACACGGAGACGGGGGAGGACTGCTTGGAATGCACAACTAACTGTGCGTTCTCTGTGCCTCCGTGTCTCTGTGGCAACAGGCCTTTTTCGGCGGCAGAAAGCGTGCCGTTTAGCGTGCGACTTCCGCCGGCGTAATATCCTTCTCCTTCTCCTTTTTCAAACCTTTCGCTTGCGGTTGGTAAACGCAGAACGGCTCCTCATCGAGATAGTTACCGGTGGCAGCGTAGGCGCGCGCCCGGCAACCCATGCAAATGTTGCGGAACTCGCAGCAGCCGCATTTCCCCTGCAGGTTGTTGGTGTCGCGCAGTTGATTGAAGACCACCGAATTCTCCCAGATGTCGGCGAACGACTGCTTCTTCAGATCTCCTGCCAAAGCCGGCAAGTAACCACAGGGATAGACCTCGCCCTGATGAGAAATGAAACACACTGCGGTTCCAGCCAGGCATCCCTTGGTCATGGCGTTCATGTCGGAAGGATGCTTTCCCGGGTGTCCCACTGGCTGCCCATGTCCGTG
The DNA here is from genome assembly GCA_963779995.1 of uncultured Acidobacteriaceae bacterium. Classification (GTDB taxonomy): domain Bacteria; phylum Acidobacteriota; class Terriglobia; order Terriglobales; family Acidobacteriaceae; genus Acidiflorens. The sequence goes on from CAVZZY010000020.1 coordinate 60,104, forward strand.
AGGCTTCAACTCGATGCCGGTTGAGCCGGGCATCGCCATCTCAGTGGGGCCGATGCCTAGTCTGAGATCGGGCGAATCCTGCGCCGCCTCAACTGCTGGCGGAGCAGCGTGAGCGGCGGCTGCGGCGGCCTCGGAACGATGCTCCTCGGCGCGCCGTTGGCGAACCACGCGGAAGTAGTGTGGCGCACAGGTCGCCTTCATCTCGATGCCACCTTCGAGCGAGCGATCGTAGAACCAGTTCAGCATCTGCTCGTACTCTTCCGGTGGAACCATTTGTTCGGCAGCGATATCCACGCCGCAGCCGACTGGCACCAACAGGAAGGTGTGCAGCGCGTCGGCTCCCAGAGACTTCGCCAGCTCGAGCACCTGCGGAAGCTGATGGGCATTGTGGCGGGCGATGGTGGTGTTGATCTGCACCGACATTCCCAGGTTCTTCAGATTGCGGAAACCGGCAATGGCGGCATCGAATGCGCCGGGAATGCCGCGGAAAGTATCGTGGGTAAGCGCATCAGCGCCGTCCAGGCTAATGGCAACGCGCTGCACGCCGCTATCGACGATCATGCGCGCGACGTGCTTGGTAACCAGCGTGCCGTTTGTGGCCAGCGCCACGCGCAGACCCTTGTCCGTGCCATAGCGCGCCAACTGGAAAATATCCGAACGGAAGAGCGGCTCGCCACCGCTAAGCACCAGGATGGGAGTGGACACGGTGGCAATCTCATCGATGATATCGCGTGCCGATTGGGTAGAGAGGTCAGAGGGAGAACTCAACTCCGTCGCGGTGGCCCGGCAATGGATGCAGCGAAGATTGCACCCTTTGGTCAACTCCCAGAAAATCAAACGTGGCTTGTTTTGCTTTACTGGATTTGAATGCTGCCCGTTGCCGTTTAACGAGGCCATGTGCGGTTTCCCTTTCTACCTGAACTTTGACGCCCACCCTACGCGCAACAATAAGAGAGAACGGATCGCTCAGCGGTGACAATCATCACCGGGAATTGTGATCTCGGTCACGAGACTTAAATCCTCCTGACAGGAAGGTTGGGGCGGGGATCGACGTCTTTCCCAGGGCATAGCGCGGTCATGCCGTTACGCCTGGTTCAGGCAAGCCCCTGGCGTGGGCGCGGCACTAATTGTGGTTTGCGATCTCGCGCAGCGCCGCCGTGTTGCGAATCACCAGAGTCGAGCCTTTCGACTGCAAGATCTGGCGCTTCCTCATCTCGGCAAACAACCGGGTAACCGTTTCGCGCGAAGTTCCGATCATCTGCGCGATTTCCTCGTGGGTGAGTCGGAGCTTCACGCGGGGATCGCCTTTGGCGCCCTCTCCATTCTTGGAAGTCCATTCCAGAAGCAACTTAGCCAGTTTCTCGCCAGCGGAGTGTGATAGTCCGAGCGCGCCTGCTTCCCTACAAGCATTGTGATATTTCTCGCTTAACTGCTCGGCCACTTTGAAACAGGCCTCCACGTCATCCTTCAGGAAGTGCAGAAAGTCGTCGCGCTTGACGAAATTGACCTGGCAGGGATCGATCGTCTCCGCCGTCACTTCGTAAGGTTTGCCGGAGATGGTGGCGCTCAACCCCAGCACCTCCCCCGGCTCGGCAAGTTTTACAATTACCGTTCTGCCGCTCGGGGAGTTAATGGAAAGCTTTACAGTGCCTTTGCAGAGCACAAAGATGCCGCGCGGCAGCTGCCCCTGGACAAACAGCACTGCGCCCTGAGGATAAGCGGTGGCGTACTTGATGCCTTCAAAAGCCTGTAAGGCGGCAGGCGGCAGATCGCAGAAGATACGATCAGCGCGCAGCTTGCATGTAAGGCAGCTTTCTACAATCTCCATTCCATATGGCGAGAGCATGAACCAGCCTCCTAAGCACGTGGGCTCCAGCTCGCTTGCGTGGTTGCTTCTTGCGCAGTCCACCAGTCACCTGAGCCGGACCTCTGCCGTCAGTGTCCGCCGGGAATGAAACACTTCGCTGTGCTGCAAGACACACGCCAGTGTGATCTCCCTCACGTGGGTCTGCCCCCTTCACCGTTCGTCGATGGTGGGGTTTTTCCCTAGGAATCCAACCAAGCCTCAGTTGTTGCCATAGTTGCCGCAGTGTTTTTCCTGTCGGAATGGGGGGTAAAACGATTACTTCTGCCAGATACGAGCAAGGGGCACAAGCCAGTGGTTCGTGCCCCAAACCGGCTTAGCGCCGGATCCACAGATGCTCAGCAGCCTGCCTACTTCGCTTGCAGGGATTCGATGTATTTGGTGAGGTTGACCACGCGTTGCTGCACCTCAGTCTCGTGTCCACTGCTCAAGTTCCAAAACAACGTTCCCCACACCGGCATCTCCTTGGATCCGTGCGCGGGAAGGCTGGATTCGTTGCGGATGGAGGACGAGACTTTCATCGACGGATATTTCCCCCCGTTGTTCTTGCTCAGCAGGGTAAGGTCGTTGGGAGGAACCTTCAGCGCGCTGGCCGCGGGTCCTCCACCTTTGCCGTCCGTTCCATGGCAAACGGCACAGTATGCCATGTACATATCCTTGCCGGATACAGGCGACGTGGGCCTAATAGGGACCTGCTTTATGGCTTTCTCGGGCTGGCCCTGCGCTTGGTCCTGCGCGGCGACGGTGCAGGTGAACGCGATCAGGACAGTGAATATCACAATCAGTTTCTTCATGGACATCGCATTTTCTCCTTTCGCACTCCGCTCTTGAAAATCTAAGCGCACTCAGTAACCAAGAACCGCTCAGTTGCTACCTGCCGCTTCGCCGTCCGCTCTTACCTCGAGATTTTCCACTCCCGACCGAACCGCACGAGAGCCAGCGTGGCTTTCGTCGGCTCCCCGTTATAGAAGTCGACTTCATACTTATTGATCAGGGTTTGACGTTCCCAAAGATTGAAGCTTTTCACCAGCGGACCGCCCGCATCAAACACGTTCCCCAATTGATTGGGCACCCATTTCCAGGTGTATTCGACGATGGCATTATTGACTCCGTTCATGTTCACGCCGGTGACGCCTACCAGTTGCCGCTGCGCCAGGGGAGCCTGATACAAGAACGTGCCATCCGCTTCTTCCGATTTCTTGAAACCGGACACGCTTCTTATCAGGCGCTCTCCTTCGGGTGTGATCGAGACCATCACGCTGCCCTTTGCCGCCTTGGCCAATTTAATAATCCCTGCTTTTTCCAATAATCGATAATTGGGATCCTCTGGTTTTTCGTCGGCACCGGGTTTTACAAGACCAGTGCGGAAGTGAATGATGGCCGGACCGGGTCCCTGCAGCGCCGCTGCTACGATTCCGCTGGCATCCTGCGCGCGGAGAGGAGTTTTCCCGTGGAATTGGAATAACACGTAGGTGGCTAGGCCGATGATTGCCGCGAGGAGACACAGCATGAGCAGCAGCGGCAACACCGATGAGCGTCGTTCCATCTCAACTTCGGCTTCAAACATGGCAGCTCCCTTCCTGAACAGCGCGAGTTCTTCAACCAACCCTCATTCTCAGCCCTCGATTTCGCGATTGCTGTGATCAATGGCACCATCAGTTGTGTCTCGCCTCACCGATGGGGTAAGACCCCGGCGTCTCCCGAATCAGCTGGCGCAGAGCTTTGTGCGGCCTGTTTTCTGCTTTAGCGTTGCACAGGAGGTGTGCGCGTTCTCACAAACATCAGTGATCCCTGTCACATCCAAGCGCACCCCCCCGCAAAGCATAATGGCTAGGATTTCGTGGTGGTTCTACAACCTTCAGCTCGGAGATTCCATTGGCAAAAGGACGTGTTTCCATTGTTGTCGAGCGTTGCAAAGCCTGCGGCTTCTGTGTGGAGTTTTGTCCCACCAGAGTGCTCGCACTTTCCTCCGCTTTCAATTCCAAGGGCTATCACCCGCCGCATGTCGTGCACCCGGAAAAGTGCAGTGGCTGTGACTTGTGCGGCATGTACTGCCCCGACTTCGCCATTTTCGCCACCAAGACAGATCCGGTTAAGGGAGGTGCCAAATGAAGGCTGACCCTAAAGGCGTGCTCACCGGCATACACTTCATGGATGGCGACCACGCCTGCTGCGAAGGCGCTCTGGCCGCTGGCAGCCGGTTCGCTTCCGGATATCCCATAACTCCTTCCACTGAAGTGGTTGAGCGATTTGCCGCACGTGTGCCGACCGTAGGCGGAGCGTTCATCCAAATGGAAGACGAACTGGCCGCTTCCATCACCCTGCAAGGGGCGGTCTGGGCGGGAGCCAAGGCGTTTACGGTGACCTCCGGCCCCGGCTTCTCGCTGATGATGGAACATATCGGCTACGCGGCCATGACCGAAACGCCGTGTGTGTTCGTGGATGTGCAGCGCGGAGGACCGTCGACCGGCCTGCCCACGCTCCCGGCGCAAGCCGATATGATGCAGGCGCGTTGGGGCTCGCATGGCGACTACGAGATCATCGCTCTCTGCCCCAATTCTCCGCAGGAGTGTTTTGATCTCACCATCACAGCCTTCAACCTGGCCGAAGAATACCGTGTGCCCGTGATGTTCATGATGGACGAATGCGTGGGGCACATGACGGAGAAAGTCGTGATTCCTGCCGCCGACCAGATCGAAGTGGTGCCGCGCCGCCATACTCGCAAGTCGGTCGAAGATTATCTGCCGTATGGAACGAACGGCGACCTGGTGCCAGAGATGGCACATGCCGGCGATGGCTACAACTTTCACGTCACTGGCTTGACCCACGACCAGCGCGGCTATCCCGACATGACTCTGCCGACCCAGGACAAGCTGGTTCGCCGTCTGCAGAACAAGATTCTTAACGCCGTCGACCGCATCACCATGACCGAAGAAGAGCAGATCGAGGGCGCCGATGTGGTGGTCGTTTCCTACGGAATCACTTCCCGAGTGGCGCAACGTGCCATCGAAGCGGCTCGTAAAAATGGTCTGCGCGTCGGCAAGTTGCGCCTGATCACCGCGTGGCCGTTTCCCGAGAAAAAGATCCGCGAACTCGCCGCTAAAGTGAAGGCATTCGTCGTCCCCGAACTCAATCTGGGGCAGATGGTGCGAGAAGTGGAGCGCGCTGCCGCGGGCCAGGCGAAGACCTTCGCCGTGTCGCACGCGGGCGGCGGAGTTCACAACCCCGAAGACATTCTCAAGGTAATTGTGGAGGCCAGTCGATGTCGGACAGTTTGATCAACGATTTCGTGAACCCGGTCGAGCCCTTTTTACGCAGCGATCGCATACCCCACATCTGGTGCCCGGGATGCGGCATCGGCACCACGGTAAACTCTTTTGCCCGCGCCCTCATCGATTCGGAAATCGATTTGCGATCGCTGGCCCTGGTCTCGGGCATCGGCTGCACGGGGCGCGTGGCGGGCTACGTGAAATTGGATTCATTCCATACCACGCACGGCCGCGCCATTCCGTTCGCCACCGGGTTGAAACTGGCAAACCCAAAGCTGAACGTCATCGTCTATTCCGGCGACGGCGATCTTTCCGCCATCGGCGGCAATCATCTGATCCACGCCGCGCGCCGCAACATCGATTTGAAAGTCATTTGCGTGAACAATCTGATCTACGCCATGACGGGCGGCCAGACCGCACCCACGACGCCCGATCACTCGACGACTTCGACGAATCCCTACGGGGTGTTCGAGCCGTCGTTCAATTTGCCGCAGCTGGTGGAAGCGGCGGGCGCGGTTTACGTCGCGCGCTGGACTACGTTCCACGTACGGCAAATTACCCGCGCCATGAGCGAGGCGTTTCAGAAGAAAGGCTTCTCTTTTATCGAAATTATCTCGCCCTGTCCCACGCTCTATCAGCGCCGCAACAAGATGGGCGACGCTCTGGATGCCATGAAGTACTACAAAGAGAAGAGCAAAGTCCGGAACGGTGCGCCCACCAGTGAAGTTGGCATGACCATGACCGGGGAGATCATCGTGGGCAAGTTCGTAGACCGCGAGCGCCCCGACTACCAAACGATGATGCGAGCGCAATACTCAGAATCGCTCGGAGAAAGATACGTGGAAGAACCGGAGATGGTATGCGACTGCAGCTAACTGAAATTCGTATCGCAGGCTTTGGCGGCCAGGGAGTGATCCTCTCGGCCATCGTCCTCGGCAAGGCTGCCTCGATTTTCCAAGGCGCCTTTGCCACCATGACGCAGAACTTCGGCCCGGAAGCCCGAGGCGGCGCCTGCAGTGCGCAGCTCGTGCTCTCCGAATCGCCGATCTTGTACCCCTATGTCACCCACCCCGACATCATGGTCATCATGTCGCAGGAAGCCTATGTGCGCTTCGCTCCTGAGTTGAAAGACGGCGGCATCATGATCATCGAGCAGGATCTCGTACGGGTGTCGTCAGATCTCAGCAAGGAAATCCAGGTCTACAGCGTCCCAGCGACCCGCATCGCCGAAGAACTCGGAAAGCGCATGGTGCTGAATTCGGTGATGGTGGGATTTTTCACCGCAGTCACAAAACTGCTGGACGCCGATGCTGTGCGGAAAGCGGTCGCCGATTCGGTTCCGCCCAGCTCCCGAGAACTGAACCTGAAGGCTTTTGAGAAAGGGTTGGAGTACGGCATCACTGCTTTGACCAACGCTCCGAGCCCGGCCGACGCCGAACTGGAGACGCAATACTCGCCAGAGTAGGTTTTCTTCGTTGCATTCTTCAACTTTTGCTGTTGTTAGATTCATCAGTGGGTTGCTAACCGGCAATCCACTGATTGCAAAAGGCCAATCTCGTCGTCCAGCTCCAAACATTGAAAACACGAGCTTTCGCCTGTTGCGATTTCCATCAAAGCGTTGTTGACAATTTCATCGCAATAGGTCGCGCCGTCAAATTGTTTTTCGTGTATCCCCTTTATTTCACAGGAGATCTGTGTCTACAGCGCACTGGTTCGTAATTTGGCTCGTCTTGGCATGGCGATTGCCTTTAGAAAAGTGTTGAGTGGCTCGCTAGACGGCCCTCCGACGAGGTGACTTATGACGGTCCTACTGGTTCTCTTCTTCTTCGCAACCTTCTTGCTGATTGACTACTTCCGCACCCGCCACGCTATTGTGCAACCGGTGTTGCAGGTTGCCCCAGCAAAGCATGCCGAGGCGCCGCGCTTGCGGCCAGCCGTGGTCAGTGGCTTCGAGGTTCCAGAGAACCTGCGCTACCACCCGGGTCACACCTGGGCACTGAGCGAGAGCCCGAACCTGGTGCGGGTCGGCATGGATGATTTTGCGGCGAAACTGACCGGCACGATCGAGAGCATCACGCTGCCGCTACGCGGCCAGTGGATTCGCCAAGGCCAGAAGATGTGCACACTTTATCGCGACGACTGCGCCGTTGATATAGTTTCGCCGATCGAGGGCACCGTGTCTGACATCAACGAAGCGGTCATTAAGAATCCGAAGCTGGCGCTGAGCGATCCTTACGGCGAAGGCTGGCTGGTGACCGCGCAGGCACCCGACGCCAAGACAAGCTTCAAGAACTTGCTGGGTGGCGCACTCGCCCGCTGGTGGACAGAAGAGTCGGCGAGCCGCTTGCAGCGCCGGATGCCGATGGCGCTGGGCGCCTTGGCCCAGGATGGTGGAGTGGCCGTGGACGATCTCTCAGTCCAGATCCCCGACCAAGAGTGGCTGCCGCTGGCGAAGGAGTTCTTCCTGTCATAAGTCGAACCCGTAGCGGGGCCAACCAGCCTCGCCGCTCGTCGAAGGAGGACCGCAGAAACACCGGCCGCCCAGATCCAAGGCTGAAAAGCCAGGATCGGGCGGCCGGTGGTTTTTGGACAAGAACTACTTCCGCAGAATCCGCTGCACCAGGTCCGTGCGCGGAACCGTGACTTGCTCGCCGGAGGCTAGATGCTTGAGCGCGAAGGCATCGGCCGCCACCTCGTTCTCGCCGACGATGAGGATGTATCGGGCCCCCATTTTGTCGGCTGTCTCGAAGGATTTTTTCAGCCGAAACGACTCGTCGCCGAGATCGACCACCAGATCGTGGCGGCGCAGTTCGGAAGCCACACGGGCGGCTTCGCGATTCATTCCGCTGCCGAGCGGAGCGATGTAGACGTCGGGCTTGCGGATGAAGGATTCGGCTGTTGCTGTCTCCATTAGGGAAAGCACCAGCCGATCTTCTCCGATAGCGAAGCCAATACCCGGAGCTGGCGGGCCGCCGAGCGCTTCGGATAGGCCGTCGTATCTTCCGCCGCCGAGAATCGCATTCTGCGCGCCGAGCGACCCATGGGTAAATTCAAACGCAGTTTTTTGATAGTAATCGAGACCGCGCACCAGGCGCGGGTTTTCGACGTAGGGGATGTGGACGGCGTTCAGGATATTTTTTACTTCTTCGAAGTGAGTGCGGCAGTCTTCGTCCAGGAATTGGCTGATGGTGGGGAGAGTTTTGATGATCGGTTGGTCTTCGGGAACTTTGCAGTCGAAGACACGCAGCGGGTTGGTTACGGCGCGGCGCTGGCAGTCCTCGCACATTTTCCCTACTACGGGTTGGAGGGCTTTGCGGAGGGCCTCATTGAATTTTACGCGGTCGGCGGGGCAGCCTACGGAGTTCAGTTCGAGCGTCCAGTTGGTGATGCCTACGCGGTCCAGAAGTGTGGCCAGGAGTTCGAGGATTTCCGCGTCTCTCGCGGGAGACTGGCTGCCGGCGGCGGCGGGGCCGATGATTTCGGCGTCAATCTGGTAGAACTGGCGGTAGCGTCCTTTTTGCGGTCGCTCGCGGCGAAACATAGGGCCGATCGAGAAGAATTTGTTCAGGCCCCGCTCCCAGAGTTTGTGCTCGATGTAAGCGCGGACGATGCCGGCGGTGTTCTCGGGACGGAGGGTTAGCGATTGTCCTTTATCGCTCTCGGCGCGGCCGCGATCTTCCCAGGTAAACATTTCTTTCTTGACGATGTCGGTCTCCTCGCCTACGCCCCGCGCGAACAGTTCGGTAGACTCGAAGATGGGCGTGCGGATTTCGTGGAAGTTGTAGGCGCGGAAGACGTCGCGGACGGCGGCTTCGACGAAGTTCCAGAGCGCCGTGTCGGGCGGGAGAAGGTCGCGGGTTCCTCGGGGAGATTTGATCATTGAGTCGTTGGTCGTCGGTCGTTCGCTATTCGTCGCACAAACCGAGACGGGGCAAGCTCCGTCTCTACCGGTGTAGGGTACCGGATTAGTTTAACGTCGAACCAATGAATTCTGCCAAATGGACGAGAATGTTTGCACGGACGATACTACTCATCAGGCTGAGTTGCCATGCGTCGCGTACAGTTCGTCGAACTCCATGAACAACCGTGGTTTCCGTCGTCGATTCGAGATGAAATTACGGATGCGCTGCAGTTTGGGTTCAACCTCTTTAAGGTCTACTCTCCCATCGCCCCGCTGCTGCAACGCTCGCTTGACTCTACGCGGAGCGGATCGATTGTTGACTTGTGTTCAGGCGGGGGCGGGCCCTGGTTAGACCTTTCTCGAAAGCTCCAATCGCGAAAGCTCGAAGGAGACCCGCCGGCCCTTCAGATTTGGCTCACGGATAAATACCCCAACCTCAGGGCATTCGAGAATGTCAGAACCGTTTCCGAGAATCACATTGCCTTTTATCCGGAGCCGGTGGACGCGATGAAAGTTCCGCGTGAACTGAAGGGGCTGCGAACGATGTTCACGTCATTTCATCATTTCTCGCCAGAAGGGGCTCGCGCCATACTGCAAAATGCCGTCGATGCCGGGGAAGGCATCGGCATATTTGAAGCAACGAGGCGCGCTCCGTCAACTATCGGCCTTATGTTTGCCTGGGTTCTCATGCTGGTCGTCTGCACGCCGTGGATCCGTCCTTTTCGCTGGTCACGGTTGCTCTGGACGTATATGGTTCCGATCCTTCCCCTGGTTCTGCTGTTCGATGGGGTGGTCTCTTGCCTGCGGACATATCGTCCGCAAGAACTGCGTGAGCTTGTCGAAAAGCTGAGCGCAGCCGAATACCAGTGGGAGAGCGGCGAGTATTCAAGAGCGATTGGGGAGCCACGAATTACTTACCTGATTGGTTGTCCGCGGGCTTGTTCTCTGGAGCACTGAATTAGGGCAGGGAGCCATAACCCAGGTACAAAACCCAGTTTCTCGGCAGCCCGCTAGGGTTTGCCGGGCGTGGTCATTTGGCGGCGGGCTTCTTCGCAGGCCTGCTGCGGGTCGCGTCCGGTGACTTGCTTGTACCAAGCGGGGTGGAAGGTCCAGGCCCAGGCCTCGCTTACCGCGCCGCGAACCATTGCCTGGAAGGTGCCGGGTTCGCCGAACGTGCTCTGGTAGATGTGGATGAAGATTCCGCCGAGCATGATGAGCGCGGAGATGTCGTGGATGACGTAGCTGACGGCGACGGCGAATTCTTCCGAAAGTTCTCGCGCCCGCCCACATGATGATGCCGGTAATGAGGTAGGCGATACTGCCGCCGACGATCTCCCAGAACTGAATTTTCTGTCCGGCGTTGAAGAAGCCGGTGTCGGGCGGATCCATTTTCTCTTCGCCGCTGACGATCTTCCCCATGTTGCGCATCCAGTCGGAATCGGCTGCGGTCCAGATCATGGGCCGGAGCCAGTTCAGGGCTTGCAATCCGAAGAAGAAGACGAAGCCTACGCCGAACCAGGGGTGCATGACGCGGCTGAGTGGTCCGCCGCCGAAGATGGGAGTGAACCAGCGGAAGAGCCACGGGAGATAAATGCTGAAGCCGGTGAAGAGCGCAAGGAAGAAAAAGAGCGCGACCATCCAGTGGAGCACGCGCGTGTAGACGGGATGGCGCAGCAACTCTCCACGATAGACGGTGGTTTGGCCCAGCGTGTTCGAAACTCTCGCGAGCCTTGTCGTCGAAACGTCCGATCGCACCGCTAGACGTTGCCATGGGCGCCATCCTTTGCCGGCGGTTCCGGTTGGGTCCGGCGCGGGCCGGAGGTTACGTAGTGCAGGACGACGCCGAGAAAACCGAACAAGGCGAAAGTTCCGAGCACGGGCTTAAAGAGCCACTTCCACACGGTATAGCTCCACGGGATCTGCGGATTGGCGGGCAGGTTGCCGTAGCGCTCGGGATCGGTGGCGTCGTGCAGTACGTAGATCACATGGGTTCCGCCAACGGATTGCGGATCGTAGACGCCGGCGTTTTTCCAGCCGAAATTTTCCTTCAGTTGTTTCGCGCGCTCCTCGGCGATGAATTTCATGTCGTCTTTTGTGCCGAACTTGAGACAGCCGGTGGGACACGCCTTGATGCATGCGGGTTCCAGCCCCTCGCCGACACGGTCGGAGCAGAGCGTGCACTTGTACACGCGCTTCGTCGCGGGATTGAAGCGCGGAATATTGAAAGGACAGCCGGAAACGCAGAATTCGCAGCCGATGCAGTTTTCCTGATTGAAATCGACGATGCCGTTGGCGTACTTGACGATGGCGCCGTCGGCGGGGCAAGCTGCCAGGCAGCCGGGGTCGGCGCAGTGCATGCACTGATCCTTGCGCATCAGCCACTGGATCGTGCCGTCGGGGTTCTGGTGCTCATTGAACTTGATGAGGTTCCAGAAATTCCAGCGCGTCTCGGGCATCGTCTGGTAAGTGTTGTCGAAGGTGGTCGGGGAGAACGGCAAGTCGTTCCACTCGGCGCAGGCTACTTCGCACGCTTTGCAGCCGATGCAGGTGGTGGTGTCGACCAGTTTGCAGACTTCGAGGTCGCGCTGCATGCCCAAGCCGGGCGAAGGACCGGAATGGCCCGAGATCATTTCGGCTTGTAGTGCCTTGCGGTCTGGCATCTTGCTCCCCAGCCCCTAAAGGGGCGTCTTCCTTGGGCAACTTGTGGTATCGCTAAAGCGATACCCTGATACGAAACCCGTGCTACGAGATCCGAGTTCTTCCACGCCCTCCTAAACTTTCTCGATCTTCACCAAGAAGCCTTTAAATTCCGGCGTAAATGCGTTTGGGTCGATGATGGTCGGTGTCAACTGATTCGCCAACGTCTTTGCCGTCTTGCCCTCATCTTCCACAATGCCGCGGAAGCCCCAGTGAATAGGGATGCCGATCTGGAACGTTTCCTTGCCATCGATCTGCATGGGCCGGATGCGGCGCGTGACCATCGCCTTGGCGATGTAGTGTGCGCGCGCACTGGTGACTTTTACCTTTTCGCCACCGCGAATGCCCATGCGGTCGGCGAGTTCGGCGGGAACCTCGATGAATGGCTCCGGCACGAGCTCCACATTCATGGGATTGTTCTTGGTCCAGTAGTGATAGTGCTCGGTCAGGCGGTAGGTGGTGCAGATGACGTTGTATCCCTGATCGACCGTCCCGTACTTGTCCATGTCGGTCTTATATCGTTTCACGACCGGATTGTTGGACTGCTTCGGATGCAGGAGATTCGCAATCGGGCTTTCGATCGGCTCATAGAATTCGGGGAAGGGGCCATCGGCCATAGCGCCCAGCGGCACGAACAAACGTCCGACGCCCTCGGGGTTCATGATGAACGGTCCCATGTGGTCTTTGGGCGCGGAATCCGGTTTGAAATCGGGGACGTCGATTGCCCACCCAGTTTTTCTTTGGCTTCGTCCCACCAAACCTGGCGACGCGAAGGATCCCAGGGCTTGCCGTTGAGATCGCAGGAGGCGCGGTTATAGAGAACGCGGCGATTCGCTGGCCAGGACCAGCCCCAATTGGGATAAATGCCGAGGCCGGAGGGGTCTTCGGTTCCGCGGCGCTGCATCATGGCGCCGGCTTCGGTCCACGATCCGCAGTAGAGCCAGTTTCCGGAGAGGGTTGTGCCGTCGTCTTTGAGCCAGGCAAAGCCTGGGAGTTGCTGGCCAGCCTTGATGGTCGTATTGGTCTTCGGGTCGGTGATGTCGGCGAGTGCTTTGCCGTTGATTTCTTTTGCGACCTCGGCGAGCGACGGGTTGTACGGGTTCGTATACGCGAACGTCGCGTTCAGAACGGGATCGGGGAACTTGCCGCCCTCTTTCTTATAGAGCTCGCGAACTTTCAGAAAGATGGTCGCGAGGATTTCCTGGTCGAGACGCGCTTGTCCGGGCGGCGGAACGGCTACGTTCTTCCATTGCAGCCAGCGTGCGGAGTTCACGAAGGTGCCGTCTTTTTCCGCAAAGCCTGCGCCCGGTAAACGATATACGGTGGTGTTGATCTTCTTCTGATCGTCCGCTGTAATTCCTGGCGCGCGCCAGAATTCGCTGGTTTCGTCGGGATAGATCTCGCAAACCACCAGCCAGTCGGCCTTTTTCAGGGCGTCTATATTCTTGTTCGAATCGGGGCCGATCATGACGCCGTTCATGCCGAAGGCGAGGAGACCTTTGACCTTGCCCTCGTACATGTCGTTCCAGATATTCACCCAGGAATAGTTGCGGTCGATCTTCGGCAGATAGTTAAAGGCAAAGTCGTTTTCTTTGGTGGCGGCCGGTCCGTAAAACGCCTTCAGGAGAGAGACGGTGAATTTTGAAGTATTCGACCAGTAATTAAATGACTCCCACGGATCGGGTTTGGATGGGGTTGGAGTTGTGCGCTTTACAAAGGTGGCCAGGTTCACATCGCCGGGATTCGGCATCTTCAGGTAGCCGGGGAGGATGTCGAAAATTCCGGCCATATCCGTTGCGCCCTGAATGTTGGAGTGGCCGCGGAGCGCATTGACTCCGCCGCCGGCGCGGCCGACGTTGCCCATCAGCAATTGCAGGACGGCAGGCGGTGCGGATGATCTGCGTGCCAAAGCTGTGCTGGGTCCATCCGACCGCATAAATAATGGTGGCGACTTTTTTCATGTCGCCATCTTTGCGGACAGAGGTGAACAGGTCGGCGGCTTTGAGGAATTGGTCTTTCGGAATGCCGGTAATGCGTTCGACCATTTCGGGCGTATAGCGCTCGTATTGCTTCTTCAGCAGTTGATAGACGCAGCGCGGATGCTGCAGAGAGAGATCGAACGCGGTCTTCGGAGGCAGAACTGGTGGGGGCGGCGTCGCGCCCGCGGGCAGAGGTGGCGCTTTTTCTGGCGGCGTGGCTGCTACCGGTTTGCCGGCCAGATCTCCACCTTCTTCATAATTCCAGGTCTTCTTGTCATAGACCTTTTTCTCGGGATCGAATCCGGAAAAAAGGCCGTCTTCGGGTAGGTTGAATCCGTCTTTGATAATAAATGCCGCGTTGGTGTAGTTGACGAGGTAGTCTTTGGCGATCCGGTTATTTTCGATGGCGTAGCGGATGACGCCGCCGAGGAAAGCGATGTCGGCACCAGCGCGGATCTGTACGTACATATCCGCGTTCGCGGCGGTGCGGGTCAGGCGTGGATCGACAACGATGGTTTTCGCGTTGCGGTGAATTTTGGCTTCAACCGCCCACTTGAAGCCGCAGGGGTGGTTCTCGGCGGGATTGCCGCCCATGATCAACATCATGTCGGTGTTCTTGATGTCGATCCAGCCATTGGTCATTGCGCCGCGTCCGAAGGTGGGCCCCAAACTGGAGACCGTGGGGCCGTGTCAAACGCGGGCCTGGTTTTCCAGGTAGCAGACCCCCAGGCTGCGCATACTTTTGATGGCAAGATAGTTGAACTCGTTGGTGTCGGTGCATCCACCGGTGAAGGCCATGCCTTCGCAGCGATTGACGGTGCGGCCAGCGGCATCCTTTTCGACGAAGGTATCGTCGCGCGTCTTTTTCACCTTTTGCGCGATCTCGGCGTAAGCCTGGTCCCAGGAAATGTCTTCCCACTCTGTTGCGCCCGGACGCCGCACTTGCGGTTTCAGCAGCCGGCGGTCGTTGAGAATATCCTGCTCAAGCGACGATCCTTTGGGGCAGAGCGTGCCGCGGTTGATGGGGTGGTCGGGATCGCCCTCGACGTGCACGACCTGGGGAATCGCGTTCTTGGCCTTGTCGCCCAGGGTGTAGATGATCACGCCACAACTGACGGCACAATAAGGACAGGTGCTGCGCGTTTCGCTGGCTCGGGAAATCTTGAGAGATTGGGTCTGAGCGTAAACCGGAGTCAGATCAAAACCGAGGGCGGAGAAACCGGCTCCGCCGAGCACGGTGCCTTTGATAAAAGTCCTACGAGAGAACTCCATTTTGTTGCCCCCGTGCCGCCCATTCCAGAAAGTTACGGAGGTGAATGGTTGCGGACGCCCACGACCGCGTCCAGTTTGTGGTGCACTAATGCGAGAGACTATACCCCCGGGCGGGCTGGATCGTCAATCGGGAAAACCCTTCCCTCGCACCACAATAGAAATGTCCCCAGAAATGTCCCCGGTTTGTCCACAAGGCTGCATTGCGCGGCAGGAGGCTGGGACTGATAATCGGTCCATGTCTAATGGCAGCATGGCGCAGAACGAATGGCAGCGGCGAATTCGACGGGCGGAGGAACTTGGCGCCCAGTACAGCTTTGCTGCGGAAATCCTGCGCTTCTATGTGGCCATCGCGCGCTTTCAGGAAGATTTCTACGGAGACCTCAACCGATCGATCGGAAGGGCGAATGCCG
Source organism: uncultured Acidobacteriaceae bacterium (assembly GCA_963779995.1). GTDB lineage: Bacteria > Acidobacteriota > Terriglobia > Terriglobales > Acidobacteriaceae > Acidiflorens. Next base: position 75,496 of record CAVZZY010000020.1, read on the forward strand.
GGGCTGGCGGTGTCGCATCAGACTCGGAGCCCTTTGGGCGGCCGCTCCCGCCGGAACTGGCCCGCCGATTCGGGCAATTTCTTTCGGTGGTCGAACAGAACGGTCCGGCTCCCCTTCGGGAAGCTGCGCACGAGTTGCGGCACGGTGGCGAAGATTCACATTTCCGATTGCTGACGGTTTTCTGGAATGGGACCGAGACCGGGACGCTGCCGCCGGGTCCTCACGATTTTTTCCCTCGCGCTTTTCTTCAGCCTTACGCGATCGGCATTCGTTCACAGTCAAATATGCGCTGGAGCGGGCCGGTGCCGTATCTGTGTCCGTTTTGCAAACGAAAACCGGGGCTGGGCGTTCTGCGTCCGTTGGGAGATGGTGGCCAGCGATCGCTGGTATGTTCGTTTTGCCTGGCGGAATGGGAGTTCCGGCGGATCGTCTGCCCGGGATGCGGGGAAGAGAACTACGCGAAGCTTCCGGTCTACACCGCGGAAGAACTCAAACACGTCCGGGTGGAAGGGTGCGACAGTTGCCGGAGCTATATCAAGACAGTGGACATGACCAAGAGCGGGCTGGCCGAACCGATCGTGGATGAGATGGCTGCGATCCCGCTGGATCTGTGGGCGCAGAAACAGGGATACACGAAGCTGCAAACCAATCTGATGCAACTTTGATCAGCGTGAAGCGACAGATCGGACCAACCAAAGTGCCAAATGATGCGAGTCCAGGCGGCCGCCGGTCCGGATTGGCCCGCATTGGAAGGGCTTCAACTTTCTTCGAGGCTTCGGTTGGCAGGAAGATCACTTCAAAAGGTTTTGCGTGAACGCTGAGGCCAGCTCCGCCGACACAGCCTTCTGTAGCTTCTCACTATCAATGCGATAGCGTTTGGCGGCATCCATCCAGCCCGACTGAACGCCATCATTCCAAGCTGGATGTCGCGGGTTCGATCCCCGTCTCCCGCTCCACGACAGGCAGACCGTCGATGATTAGAGCATGTTGGTGAGTCTTCAAAGGCCAGAGGCCACCGCCACGCAATCGGCGAGCGGTGGCCGCCCTTCTCCAAGAACCCCAGCCCTTGCTTCAAGACCTGGAGCGTATGCTTCGCGCTGTTCATGCACACCTCCGATAATCTTCAGACGCCCTGTCGAGAACGGAGTCGGCGAACCGGTTAGGGGGAAGGGAAGCACGGGGGGCCTACCTCGGCAGCATATATGTATTTGACATAATATGTGCTACATGTCATATTACAAGGGTGAGTTGGGTTGTCGAGATCGGCGACGAGTTTGAGCCGGAGTTCGACGAGCTGCACAAGGACGTGCGGACGGAGATCCTGGCGTTGACCCGCCTGCTGCAGCAATTTGGGCCGCAATTGGGACGGCCCCGCGTTGACACGCTGAACAACTCGCGCTACACAAACATGAAGGAGCTGCGGTTCAGCGCGGCCGATGGTGAGTGGAGAGTGGCCTTTGCCTTCAACACGAAGCGCAAGGCGATCCTCCTGGTTGCAGGAGATAAATCGGGTGTCAGCGAAAAGCGATTTTACCGCGAGCTGATCCGCAAGGCCGATGACCGTTTTGACGCTCATCTGGCCCGGCTGAAGAAGGAAAGGAAATAACCATGCCCACGAACGTGGATGACATAATCAGGAAGCTAAAACCCGCCCAACGCAAGAAGGTCGAGGCCCGCGCTGCTCAGTTGATAGCAGAGGAGATGACCCTGCGCGAGCTGCGACACGCGCGCAAGCTTACGCAGGTTCGGATGGCCAAGGCTATCGGGATCACCCAGGACAGTGTCTCGCGCCTTGAAAAGCGCAGCGACCTGTTGCTCTCCACGCTGCGGAAAACCATCAAGGCCATGGGCGGAAACCTGTCACTTGTGGCTGAATTCCCCGACCGCGCGCCGGTTGTTCTGTCCGGCATTGCCGAAGACGATCCGGGGCCTAAGCCCATAGGCCGAAAGAACACCCACGCGCACGCTTAGCGGGGTGATCGTCAGGGACTTACGAGAGCCATTTGGCTTTTTCTCCAACAAGCCTTTTCGGTCCGCTGCACCGCGCGACGGCATCCTTTACTTGAAACACGCCGAAATGACCCAACTCCAAGACAACACACTCACGGCCATTGTGGATCGGAATGGCCCGGTGAAGCTCTCATTCTTTGGATCTTTGGGAATCAAACGGGTACAGGATCCCGACATCGCCGAGGAGAGAGGAAAACGGAGTCCAGATCGCCTCTCTGCTTGATCTTCTCGCGTCCAAGCTCAAGACTGTTCAGTCGAGAGCCGAGGCGAAGGACTATCACGATATTTTGGCCACATTCGACGCAGGCTTGAGCCTAGCTGAGGGTTTGGCGGCCGCCGCGGAAATCTATTGGAAGGGCTTCAATGGAGCACTAAGCCTCAAGGCGCTAACATACTTCGAGGATGGTGATCTTCCCAGCCTGACGCCCGCCGTGCAAAAGCGACTGCTTGGGGCTGCAACTTCGGTGAACTTAAAAGGGCTTCCACTTGTTGCGGCTAGACCGGGTCTGAGTCGGCAGGAAGAAGAATCATGAACTATTCCGAGGAACTCAAGCGAGTCGCAAAGCGCGTTATTTGGTTCAAAGCTCCCGAAGAGACGCTACAGGAATCCAAATTGTTCCTTGCATACTTGATGACCTACGGGACCCTAGAAGACATCGCTACTGCGATGAAATACTACTCTGAGGCCGATTTCGATCTGGTCTTGAGAGATCCGCCCGCTGGAACCTTCGATCGTCGCTCGTGGAACTATTGGAACCTGCGCTACCACCATGAACCGGTTCCGCCACTGCCAAGGCGCACGTTTCCAGGCACCGATGCCGTTGGCGCGTAGTGGAGCGCACTCCATCAGTCATTTCGACGCTCCGCTTCTCGGGCCATCGTTCTCAACAAACCAGCTAGGTACTCCAGAGACTCAATCAAGAGGCTCTGGAGTGCGCGCCCCAACGATGCTCCGCAATACGTGGCTCTGTTACAAACGCATCCAATTCCTACCGATTCACTGGAACAGCGGACTTGACCGCCATTATGCCGCGCTTCTTGAGAAGCAGAACTCCGACCGGTGCGCCAACAGTATCCTGGGCTTCATCACCCAAGTCATGAATCCGGTGCGTCGTCCAGTACTTCGGAGACTTGGTTGTAGAGGATTCGGTCTCAGGCCAATTCCGACGGGGATTACGCTGAAGCGTCCCGCGCGAGGATGCAAGAGTCACTCGATCAGCATGTGAAGATCTATCGAGCGGCGGCCGCGCCCCTTCGGTTGTCCGCCGGTCTGCACCTCGCCGCCGCCGGCGAAGCGAGACTGTTTCCTGTTATTCAACCGCGCGGCAGCTCTGCCTTCGGCCTCCGCCAGCTGTTGAGGGGACATTGTTCGGCTGATGGTTTTCTTGCCTTCCGCGATCTGTTCGAGCATCGGGGTCGCCTTTTTTTCTGCGAGCGCGTACCACATGTAAGCAGAAACAGAGTCGGGTTGGGTGCCCACGATCTGACCATCTTCGATCTGACCAAAATGCTCGGCCATGCGAAGTTGTGCGCACGGGTCGCCGGCCTCGGCGGCTTCCATGGTGGTAGAGAAGGCGTGGCCGTCTCCGTTGTCGGTCCGTTGTGGCTGGGCTTGCGAGTTGTTCATGGTCAGGTAGAGCAACTCGGTGCGGCTGGAGACGCCCAGCTTGTCGAAAATTCGGAACAGGTAGTTCTTGACTGTATGAGGGCTGAGGCCGAGAGTTTGAGCAATTTCGCGGTTGGTCATACCTGCGGCCAGGTGCTGGATGACCTGGCGTTCGCGCGCGGAAAGCAGTTCAATTCCCTTGTGGTTGGTGGCGCGAACGAGCGGCAAGTTGGCAAGAGCTTCGAGGGCATGATCGAGATCGACGCTACGCGCCCAGACTTGTCCTTCATGGACGCTGCGAATGCATTTGCAGAGGCTCTCGAGCCGCTCTTGCTTGGAAAAAATACCCCTTGCCCCCGCGCGGAAGCACTCCAGCACGTCCTGGGGGTTGGAGGAGTCCAGCAAGATGACAGCTTTGATCTGGGGCCGCAGTGCACGCATCTCGCGCAATACCTGGGTGCCGTGACCTGGCTGGTCGTCCAAATTGTGAGCGATGACCACGACATCGATGGGCACCCGGGTGATGGCGGCCAACAGTTCCTCGGAATTCGAGGCCGCAGCTGCGACCTGCAGGCCGCGATCGTTGCGCAGCGCGTCTGCCAGGAGTTGGGTGTGGATGCGCGTGCCGTCGGCAACTACGATACTTACAAAGTCCGAACCCAATTCTTCATGGGGCGACATCGGGTCTCCTGATATTAGTCCTACGAATCGGATGGGGGGAATCATTCCGCTCGTTTATACGGACAATGGCCTAAGGGGGAGGAAGAAAGTAAAGCAAAAAGCCGGCCAGGGTCTCTTGCTACAGTGAGAATGTAGCACTAAATTCTAAAACCGGCAAGTCGGGGATTTGCAACCTATGCAAAAAAATGCAATGGTCGTCTGGCTTCAGTCGCGGTTTGGTCGGTTGCACGACAATGCAAAGGGTCAGTCCTGATACTGGTCTCGAAAAAGCTGTTGTTGAAACCGCTTAATGTGTAGTATAGCATTAATTTTATCAATAAGATAGCTCCAATCTGCTTGTGGGATTGATGGATGTCGGGAGCGAGCTCCTGACCTTCGCACAGGAGTACTACAACGGCAGTGCCATAGAACAATGTCTCTAAGCCGTTTGGCTCGGGTCGTGAGAAGATTACCCGGTGTGTAAAAGGGACGGTGTGTCCTAAGAAGTCCTACCACTTGCACGTTCTTGCAAGTACCGCTAAGTTTCAAACAACCACTGTTAAGTTTTTGGACGTCAGACAAGTGCGCTTAGACGTCAAACGAGTGCAGTTAGGTTGGCGTCAAAGAAACTCCCCCTAGTTCGTTCCTTTTCCTCCCCCTGAAAAGCGTTGAAGAGGTGGCATGCGATCCGGCATGCGGGCCAAGCGGACCCAGTGCAATGGGACCCAGAGGGCGAAGCTATGAGTAGTGCCAACCAGAGCTATGAAGCGGGCAGCGGGATGAGCCCATGGGTAGCGCAGGAAGAGTTGCGCTGGTATGCGCTGCACACCAGAGCGCGCCACGAAAAAGCGGTCGAGCGACGATTGCGAGATCAAGGGATGGAAACATTCCTTCCGACGACGGCGGAAGTGCATCGCTGGAGCGATCGCAAGAAGAAGGTAGACGTACCACTGTTCAGTTGCTATGTGTTCATCCGTTGCGCTTTGAGCGCGGCAGACCGGACGCGCGTGTATCAGATAGAAAGTGTGCACGGTTTTGTGGGCGTTCGCGGGGCGAGCGTGCCGATTCCCGATGAGCAGATCGAAGGCATCCAGAAAGTTCTCACCCAGGCAGAGCCCTGGCGATCGTACCCCTTTCTCAAGGTGGGGCAGCGGGTCCGGGTGCGCGGCGGGGCGATGGACGGAGTGGAAGGGGTGTTCTTGTCGGAGAACGGCGACCACAGCCTGATTATTTCCGTCGATGCGATTCAGCGGTCGCTGGCCGTGCGAATTGATGGGTACGACGTAGAGCCGGTCTGAAGAGATAATCCGAAGAAAGCGTTGCAGTCCGCCAATCAACCAATGCCCTCGTAAACGATCCGGGAATTTCTTACAACCGTTCGTCAGACACTCTCAAAACATGTATCAGCCAGAAATCGAGCGAATCAGCGGAGAGCTGTATTTCATTGCTGCCAGCCCGGCCACGCGCAGGCTGCGCACGCAAGCGCAATTACTCTCGCAGACTGACGTGCCGGTGCTGGTTACCGGAGAAGCAGGAAGCGGGAAGACGACTGCTGCCCGGCTTATCCATTCGCTGTCGATTCGTTCCAGCTTCCCGTTCATGCGAGTCGGTTGTGCGACGCTCACTTCCGATTTGCTGGAGAATGAACTGTTCGGTTACGAGCACGCTTCCGCCGACGGGCGACCGGAATCGACACTAGGGAAGTTCGAGGAGTGCGCCAAGGGGACGATTTTGTTGGACGAATTCAATGCCATGCCGGACGCGGTGCAACGGCGGCTTCTGAAGCTTTTGGAAACGGGGGAGTTTGTCCGGTGCGGCGGCCAGAGCCCGATCCGGGCCGATGTGCGCATCATTGCTGCCACGTGCCAGGACCTGGAGTTGGCAGCGGCAGAGAGGAGAGTTCAGGAAGAGCTGTTCCACCGCTTGAGCGCTTTCGAATTGCGCGTGCCACCGCTGCGGGAGCGGCACGAGGAAATCCCGTTGCTGCTGGGGCACCTGATGAACCGACTGACCCGGCGCTATGGCGTGCCGGCACCGCGCTTCTCAACCACGTTGCTGGATGCATGCCAGCAGTGCACGTGGCCCGGCAACCTGCACGAGCTGGAGAACTTTGCCAAACGCTTCCTGGCGCACGGCGATGAGGGCGCGGCGTTGAACGAATTGCTTTCGCGTCCCGATTACGGATCCGCAAGGAAGGGTGGGAACGGAAACGGGAAGGCGAAAACCAGTGGTCCGCCTTCGAGCCTGCACACATCGGAAGAACAATCGTCTTTGAAGTTGCTGGTAAGAAACGCAAAAGGAGAAACTGAGCGCGCCGCGATTGCCCAAGCGCTCGAACAGACACACTGGAACCGGAAGGCGGCAGCTCGGTTGTTGAATATCAGCTATCGTGCGCTGCTTTACAAAATCCAAGAGTACCACCTGACGCCGCCGGCAGAATCGGGACGATTTCTTGGTATCGACCATACACGCCAAGCGAAGTAGCCTTGCCATGGACGCAGGCAGATCGAACCGGGTAGCATTGAACCCCATGATGGAACCGGAGAATGACTGAGCAGCAATCGCCTATAATGCGACCCATGACAGCCCATCGAATCATGTCGATCCTGACGCTTCTGGCGCTCTTGTCCATGGGAGCGTTCGCGCAATCCGATTCCGCATCGCGCCCCCCAGCACCCGCCGTCGATAAGCAGGCGAGCGAGAAGCCCGGAGAAGGGTCGCCGGTCGCGCATTTGGATAGTTCCTACGTGATTGGTGCTAACGATGTCCTGGCAGTCAGTGTGTGGAAAGAACCTGACGTCTCGCGTTCCATTCCCGTTCGTTCTGATGGAAAGATTTCTTTGCCGTTAGTCGGGGAGTTGCAGGCAAGTGGTCAGACGCCACGGCAACTGGAACAAGAGATCACCAAGCGCCTGCAGAACTATATTTCCGAGCCTGAAGTCACCGTCATCGTGACCGATAGCAGGAGTCAGAGGGTGAACATGATGGGTATGGTGGCTCGGCCGGGTGCCTATTTGTTGACGAGTTCGACCACCGTGCTCGATGCGATCGCGATGGCCGGGGGCTTCAAGGACTTCGCGAAGCAGAAGTCGATCTATGTTCTTCGACAAGCTCCGGACGGAACGCAGAAACGGATTCCGTTCAACTACAAAGACGTGATCAAGGGCAAGAATGCGGACCAAAACATCCGTCTGCAAGCTGGCGATACGGTGGTCGTCCCGTAGTTGCGATGATGAGTATTGGACGCTGGTTGATTCTCGGATGGATGGCGGCTGGGGTGCAGGTGCTCTCGGCGGCGCAGAACCCGCCAGCCCAGAGTTCTGGGGACGATGGTTCTAGAACGGCTCCGGCAGCCGCGCTTTCGGCCATCGCAGGAATGCAGATCGAAGGCGGCGCAGAGGACACCAGCGGCAGTCTGCCTCAGATACCGGCGCTGCTCGGGGGAACGGGAATTTCTGCTGCTTTCCTCTCCGAATTGGAACGATCGAATTACCTGCGAGGCGGGGTGAATGTGGGCGCCACCTATGATGACAACCCGTTGCTGCTTCCAAGCGGAGAAGTAGGCAATGCAAGCGTCTCGATCTTCCCCAATATCAGTATTCAGGAGTCGTCGTCTCGAATGCGGTGGAGTCTTGGGTACGCCGGCGGCCTGACCGTGAATCAGAGGTTCACGAACCAGGACCAGGGATCCCACAACCTGACTTTCGATTCGCAGTACCGGTTGAGCCCACACGTGAATCTGCGGGTCGCAGAAAACTTTTCCTTGACTACCGGCTTCTTCGATGCGGGCAATGGTGCGGAAGTCGTCATTGGATCAGGCGGACCGAACGCCAGTCTAATTACTCCATTGTCCACGCAGAGATCCAGCACGACGACGGTAGAGACGAACTATCACTTTGCCTTGAACGATCTAATCGGGGCCAGCGGGTCATTCTATGATTTGCATTTCACCAACATACCCGCGGGAACTCAGCTGGCGGATTCCGAAACCGCGTCAGGCTCCGCCTTCTGGCTGCACCGGATCGTAGGCTCAGACTGGGGCGGCGTAAGCTATCGTTTTGACCGGATCACCTTCAATCCCGGCGGCGGCGAAACTAGATTCCATAGCTTCCTCGCGGTGAACACACTAAACGTTTCGAAACGATTCACCCTGAGTGGATTTGTCGGCCCTCAGTACTCGGACAGCCAGGGGTTGGCTCCTGGCGCGTTGCAGCCCTCGCAATCGAGTGACTGGGCGGTTTCCGGCGGAGCGGAAGGCGGCTGGAGGAATCAGCATACCAGCGTGTCCGGCGGATACTCCCGAACTGTCAGCGACGGCGGCGGTGTTTTGGGTTCGGTGCGTTTGCAGACCATTTATGGCAACTTCCGTCGCCAGCTGACTCCGGGGTGGACGGCTGCTCTCAGCGCCAGTCACGGAACGAACCAGTCGCTTACCGTGCCCTTCACGGCCAGTGCGAGCTCGGTCAATTTAACTTCGGCAGGTATCTCACTGGAACGTAACGTGGGGAGGAGTATCGGGCTCCGGATGGGCTACTCACATGATTTTCAACAGCAGTTTGGAGTGCCGGGCTCAACCCAAACTAGTCCACTCCAGACGCTCGATGCGAGTCGGAATCGATTTTTTGTGACGCTCTCGTATCAGTGGGCAAAGCCTTTAGGAATGTAGCCATGGCAGAAGAACTGCAAGAATCAAACGGACTACCAGATCTTACGGAGATCAAGGGAATCGTCCGCCGGCGGCGGTGGCAATTTCTTGTGCTTTTTTTTTGCGGCTGGGCGCTGGTCTGGGGAGCGAGCTGGCTGATCCCATCGACCTACCGGTCGGGCACGCTTATTCTGGTTGAGCAGCCTTCCGTGCCGGAGAAATATGTTGTCTCGAACATCGATAGTGACATTCAGCATCAACTGGACAGCATCACGCAGCAAATCCTGAGCCGCACCCGACTTGTCCGCATCATTGAGTCTCTCGGTCTATACGCCGAGGAGAGGAAGCACCAGAGCCCGGACGATCTAGTGGAGAAGATGCGCAAGGACATCGAAATCGAACTGTCGCACGGCGACAACAGGAATCTCTCTGCTTTCAATATCTATTACGCGAGTCGCGACCCGAATATGGCACGGGCGGCAACGAGCGAACTTGCGAACCTGTTTATCACGGAGAATCTTGAGGAGCGTCAGCAGCATTCGGAGAACACGACCAACTTCCTTCAAGATCAGCTCGATCAGGCGCGCACAAAACTCGAGGCGCAGGAAGCGAAATTGCGTGAGTTCAAAGATCAACACCTGGGTGAGTTGCCGACCCAGACCCAGAGCAATCTGCAGATCCTGACCGGTCTTCAGAATCAGGCGCAAGCGAACCAGGACTCGCTGAACCGGGCCAAGCAGCAAAATACCTATCTGGAATCGCTGATCAATCAATATCGCGCCATGGATCGCGGTTCAAAGCCGGGCGAAAGCGGGCCAGTCGGGCTAGCCGAGATCGACAAAGAACTGGATCAACTGAAGGCGCAGTTGGCGGATTTGACTTCTCACTACACCGATAAACATCCTGACGTCCGCAAGACCAAAGAGCAGATTGCCCGGACCGAGAAGATGCGCGAGCAGATCGTCGCCGACATGAATAGTCGAGCGAATGATTCCACTCCCCAACCGGCCGCCTCAACGGTCCCCGATCCGAAAAGCGGACCGATACTGGAGCTCGAAAGTCAGCTGAAGGCCAATCGCCTCGAAATCGCGAACCGGGAGGCGGAAATTAAAGACGAGCAAAGCAAGATCAACCAATACCAGGCTCGGCTCAATATGGCTCCGGTGATGGAGCAACAGTTCGCGGATGTCACCCGCGACTATGACCAGTCGAAGCTCGATTACGAATCGCTGCTGGCCAAGAAGAACCAGTCGGAAATGTCGACCGACCTGGAGAAAACGCAACAGGGGGAACATTTCCGGATGTTGGACCCGCCGAATCTGCCGGTAAGACCCTACAAGCCGAACCGTCTGCTACTGTGCGGAGCGGGATTAGCGGTGGGCCTTGTTCTCGGCGGAGGCTTCGCCTTCGGCCAGGAAAGGCTGAGCGGCAAAATCTATAGCGAGCGTGAGATCAAAAAGCTGGTTCCCTTCGAGGTGATCGCCGAAATTCCGCCGATCGAGAGCTTGGAAGAACAGGCGTCCCACCGGCGCGGTGCGTGGATCGCCGGCGCGGCGGCAGTGGTGATCATGGGTTTCATCCTGTTAGGATCGGCAGTAACGTATTTGTACGGTTAAACCATGTACAAGAGCTTCTACAATCTGCAACGAAACCCGTTCGAGATCACGCCGGATCCGTCGTTCTTGTTTCCCACCACGCGGCACAACGAAGCACTCGCTTCTTTGTACTACGGAATGACGGCGCACCGCGGATTTGTCGTTTTGACGGGCGAAGTGGGCACGGGAAAAACGCTCATTCTGCGCTCTTTGCTGGCGTTGCTGCAGCATCGCGATGTCGCCTTCGCGCTGATTTTCAACCCGACGCTTTCGCCTCTGGAATTCATTCGCTACATCGCGGGCGATTTCGGGTTGCCGGTATTGGCTAAGGCCAAAGACGAGCTCATCCATGTCCTCAACGGGTTCCTGCTGCAGAGATATCAGAAGGGATTGAACACGATTCTCGTGGTGGACGAGGCTCACCACCTATCGCCGGAAATACTGGAAGAGATCCGGCTTTTGACCAACCTGGAAACTTCGCAGCAAAAGTTGCTGCAGATCGTGCTCGCGGGTCAGCCAGAACTTGATCAGAAACTCGATTCCCATGAACTCCGGCAGCTAAAACAAAGGATCGCGCTGCGCTGCCATCTCGAACCGCTCAGTCCGAACGAAACCCGGGAGTACATAAGCCGCCGTCTCCGGATTGCGGGGGCACCTGCAGCCGGCGAGATTTTCTCTGAGCCAGCGCTCGAGGCGGTGTTCCGCCACTCGCGGGGAATTCCGCGGGTCATCAACACCATCTGCGAGAACGCACTGCTCTCGGGCTACGCCAAACAACTGGCCACCATAACAGGTGAAATCATCGACGGTGTTGCGCGGGACTTACGGATCGGGCTGGTGGTCGTGGATCCGAGGAACAACGGCGGAACCCGACTGTCGGAAGAACCGGAGCAGCGCGAGCTCCTGCTGGCGGTGAAGACGCTGCTTGAAGTGCATGACCGAATGCGGGGAGCTGGAACAAAAGGCCGGCTACAATAGGCAAGGTTGCTTGCACATGAGCAATATATTTGAAGCGTTGCAACGGGCAGAGGCCGAGCGGTCAGGCGGAAGTCTGCCGAAAAGCGCTGAATCGGTCGCGGATCTGCTGCAAGGGATCGAACAGGAAATCGAGCGCAAGCAATCTCCTTCGGAATTGTCGCAGGCCGAAAGGGCGACGGTGGCAATACCCGAGTCCCCATGGGTAGATTCGTTCGCTGCCGCGAAAGTGCTGTTGCCAGCTCTGGCGGCGGACGCCCGGCTGGTGTGTCTGACCGATCAGGGCGGTTTGGCGGCGGAAAAGTTTCGCGTGCTGGGATTGAAGCTGCGGCATATGCGCGAACGGCGCAAGCTCCAACGGATCGTGGTAACCGGTACGGCCCCGGAAGAAGGAAAGAGTCTGGTCGCGGCCAATCTCGCGCTTAATCAGTCGCGCAGCAAGGTTTTGAAGACGCTGCTGCTGGAGGGAGATCTGCGGCGGCCAACCTTGGCTACCCGATTCGGATTCGACCGTTTTTTGCCTGGACTGAGCGAGTGTTTGCGCCGCGAGCGGCAGCTTTCTGAAGTAGTGTACAAACTCGATGGTTCTGGTCTTTGGTTCCTTCCCGCCGGGCGCGCACCCGAGAACCCGCTCGAGCTGATGCAGGGCGGACACCTTCCGGAGTTGCTCGACCGGCTCGGAGAATTCTTCGACTGGATCGTCATTGATACTCCTCCGGTTATTCCCATGGCCGATACCCCGTTCTGGATGAGGCTGGCGGACGGAGTGCTCGTCGTGGTCCGCGAAGGTGCCAGTGAGAAGAAAGTAGTAGAACGGGCTTTGGATTTTTTTGATCGCGCCCTGTTGTTGGGCGTGGTCATCAACAGTTGTAGCCGTAGCGAGCACAAGGATTATTATTCGCGTTACAGTCAGGCGGCGGTTCGAACCGGCGAACCCCCCTCTGCCGGGAGCGAGTAAAAATATAATCCAGGCTGAAGCGCGAGTTTTATAATATAATGAGTTAGTAACCTTAGTTCCCCCATCTAAGGTCGTAATTTCCTCCCCAATTGAGAACCATGCAGTTCTGAGCCAGCCTTGTCATTATCGGGGCTCGGTAAGGAGTTACACGTGGAATCCCGCAACGTTCATTGGCTGTTTCGCTCTCCTGAACCCTCACGATCGCAAGGGCCGGTAGTGCCTGGCGAAGTGTTGAGCGAAGAAACGTTCCACCAGATGATCGCGCTGGAGCGCAAGCGCAGCGAGCGTTCGCAGCGGCCATTCGTGCTTTTGCTCATCGACCGCGGGCGTATGCATCCGGGTGACGAGCAAGGCCCCGTCTTGCTGGACGTGCTTTCCGCGCTCGAGGGAACCACCCGTGAAACCGACGTTACCGGATGGTATAAGACAAACGCCGTGGTGGGAGTCATGTTCACCGAGATCGTTCTGGACAACAACGCGGTCCTCAGCACGATCTTCCCCCGGATCGCCACGGTACTGCGCGACCGGCTCGACACAGAACAGTTCAGCCGGATCAAGTTTTCCTTTCACGTGTTTCCGGATAACTGGGGCGTGCAGGATTCGGATCGCCCTAGTAACCCAGCCTTTTACCCGGATCTTGAAAAGCGCCAAAAGACGAACCAGTTGCTCCGCACCACGAAGCGGATGATCGACGTTCTGGGTAGCCTGTTATTGCTGGCGATGTTGTCGCCCGGTTTTCTTGCTATCGCAGCGGCCATCAAGCTGACCTCCCGCGGGCCGGTTTTGTTCCGGCAGAAACGTATCGGCGAGCATGGAATCCCGTTCACGTTTCTGAAATTCCGGTCGATGCACATGAATAACGACTCCAGTGAGCACGAGGAATATGTCCGTCAGCTGATTGCCGGCCAGGCGGAAATGAAGTCTGCTAACGGTAACGGAGGGGGCGTTTTCAAGCTGACGAACGATTCGCGGATTACGCCGGTGGGCAGGTTCCTGCGGCGCTCGAGCCTGGACGAACTGCCGCAGCTAATCAACGTGCTCCGCGGCGAAATGTCGCTGGTCGGACCTCGTCCGCCCGTGCCGTATGAGGTGGAGGCCTACGCCACGTGGCATCGCCGCCGTGTGCTCGAGGCAAAGCCGGGAATCACCGGACTCTGGCAAGTGCATGGCCGTAGCCGGGTGGAGTTTGACGAAATGGTGCGGATGGATTTGCGCTATGCCCGCGATTGCTCTCCCCTCCTCGACCTGAAGATTCTCTTGCAGACTCCAAAAGCAGTGGTGAGTGGAGACGGCGCCTGTTAGTTCGAAGTTTCTTCATGATCTTCTCGACCGCTGCCGTATGCGGCTCCGTGTTCTGTGTGAAATCCCCTGCAATATTCTTTGCCAACGACAAACGTTCTTATAACCAGCAGTGTCAATAACCAGCAGTCATGAGGTGGATTCCAATGCTTAGGTTTGGTGTAATCGGCTACGGCTATTGGGGGCCGAATATCGTTCGCAATCTGCGCGCCCTGGAAGGCTGCCAGGTCGTCGGGATCTGCGACCAGACTCCCGCAGCTCGCAAACGCATACAAGCGGCGCATCCCGGGATCCCGGTCCATAGCGACTTTCAGAAACTGGTGAAATCTCCCGACGTGGATGCCATCGCCGTGATCACTCCCGTGTGGACGCACCATGAACTGACCAAGGCCGCGCTGGAAAACGGCAAGCATGTGTTCGTAGAGAAGCCGTTCACCAGCAACGCTGCGCAAGCGGAAGAACTGATTAACCTCGCGGAGCGGAAAAATCTTCAGATCATGGTGGACCACACGTTCTTGTTTACCGGCGCGGTCCGCAAAATACAGAAGCTGCTCGCGGATGGGACGCTCGGCAATCTCTACTACTACGATTCGACCCGGGTGAACCTGGGCCTTTTTCAGCATGATTGCAACGTGATTTGGGATCTTGCGCCGCACGATCTCTCGATCATGAACCACCTGCTGCACAAAGACGCGGAAGCCATCTCGGCCACCGGGCAAGCGCACCTCAACGGTCACGAAGACATCGCGTTCATCACCGCTTATTTTCCGGACAAGATGATCGCGCATATCAACGTGAACTGGATTTCGCCGGTCAAAGTTCGAACCACGCTGATAGGCGGCGAAAAGAAGATGCTGGTCTGGAACGATCTGGAAGCCGATGAGAAGCTGAAGGTCTACGACAAGGGTGTGGACGTCAAGAGCCAGGAAGGTGTGTATAACCTGCTGGTCAGTTACCGTTCAGGCGACATGTGGGCGCCACAGGTCGAACAGGTGGAAGCGCTTAAGTTGGAGCTGGAATACTTCGTGGAATGTATCAGGAAGAGCAAAGTACCGTTCAACGACGGCCGCGCGGGACTGAAGGTCGTCCGCATGCTGGAAGCCGCGGACAAATCGCTCGCCAAGCGCGGCGAGCTCGTGTACGTGTAGCTCTGCCCCGGCTGCTGGCAGTCTCCGCGGTCGTCCAGCAAAATGCATTCAGCGGATTGGAGACAAATTTTATGGATGAATTCCTCAGCATTGCCCCCAGCGTGAAACTCGGTCGAGATGTCAAACTTTCCAAGTTCATCAACCTCTACGGCT
Source organism: uncultured Acidobacteriaceae bacterium (assembly GCA_963779995.1). Classification (GTDB taxonomy): domain Bacteria; phylum Acidobacteriota; class Terriglobia; order Terriglobales; family Acidobacteriaceae; genus Acidiflorens. The sequence continues at coordinate 90,545 of CAVZZY010000020.1, forward strand.
GCGAAATCGGCGACGAAACCAAGATCGGCGCTTTCGTCGAAATCCAGAAGAACGCGACGGTAGGCAAGTGCTGCAAGATCTCCAGCCACACTTTTGTATGTGAAGGCGTGACGATCGAAGATAACGTATTCATCGGCCACAGCGTTGCCTTCATCAACGATTCCTACCCGCGAGCGACCACGACCGAAGGCGGTCTGCAAACCGAGTCGGACTGGAAAGTCGAGAGGACCCTAGTGAAAAAGGGGGCCTCGATCGGTTCGGGCTCCACCATCCTGGCCAACATCACCGTCGGGGAAAATGCCCTCGTCGGAGCCGGCAGCGTCGTCACGAAAGACGTTCCACCCAACACCATCGTGGCTGGTAATCCTGCAAAAATTTTACGCTATATCTAACAGACCATGGAGGTCACACAGTGAGCATTCCTAGCAATATTCCTTTTCTTGATCTTGTTACTCCACATGTTGAGCTCGAACAGGAGCTCACGGCCGTTTTCCAACAGGTGCTGCGCACCGCGGGCTTCATCGGTGGCCCCATGGTCGAAAATTTCGAAAAAGCATTTGCCGCCTTCTGTGGAGCACAGCATGCGATAGCGGTGAACAGTGGCACCGATGCTCTCCGCTTCGCACTGATGGCTGCCGGTATCCGATCAGGCGATGTCGTGGTTACCGTTCCCAACACGTTCATCGCGACTACCGAGGCGATCTCGCAGGCTGGTGCGCTGCCTGAATTTGTTGACATCGACGAGCGCACCTACAACATGGATACCGAAAAACTTCGGGAGTACCTCGAACAGAAGTGCGCAAGGGATACTTCGGGAAAACTCATCAGCGGCCGCAGTGGAAAGCCGGTTACTGCCATTGTGCCTGTGCACCTGTACGGGCAGATGGCCGATATGGATCCCATCCTCGAGTTGGCTGACAAATTCGGTTTGATCGTCGTTGAAGATTCCTGCCAGGCTCACGGAGCGCAGTACTTTTCGCGCAAGCAGAACCGCTGGTTGAAGGCAGGTTCCATCGGACGCGCAGCGGCCTTCAGCTTCTACCCGGGAAAGAATCTGGGCGCTTGTGGAGAAGCTGGCGCCGTGACCACGAACAACAACGCATTAGCTGCCAAGGTCAAAATGCTCCGCGACCACGGCCAAGCGAAGAAGTACTACCACGAAATGGAAGGCTACAACGGTCGGTTGGATGCCATGCAAGCGGGAATTCTTCATGTAAAACTTCAGCATCTTGCGGAGTGGAACAACCAGCGCCGTGAACGGGCAGCCGAATACAAGCGGCAGTTCGAGGTTGCGGGCAAGCCCGTCGATGCTCCCTATGAGCCCTCTTGGTCGCGCGCCGTCTATCACCTGTACGTGGTGCGGACGGAAGACCGCGAAGGACTGATTGCCTTCCTGAAAGACAAGGGCATCGGCGCGGGCATTCACTATCCGATCCCGCTTCATTTACAGAAGGCGTACAAGGCGTTGAACTACCTTCCCGGAGACTTTCCGAATACCGAACGCGCGGCTGCGGAAATCGTGTCTTTGCCAATGTTCCCAAGCCTGGCTGCGCAGCAGCAGGCTCGAGTGGTCGACGAGGTTCGCCGTTTTGTCGGGTCGAAAGCCAGGCCGGGCCTCGACGAAACTGCGCAACTGGAGACCGCACCACGCTTGTCGTAGCGGCACGAGCGAGAATCCATCGGAGAACAGAATCCCTATGAAGATCTCAGTCATTGGTGCTGGCTACGTAGGCCTGACGACGGCCACATGTCTGGCAGAAATCGGCCATACTGTCCGTTGCGCTGACAACGACGAACCTAAGCTCAACCTCCTTCGAACGGGGCAGTTGCCATTCTTCGAGCCCCATCTCGAGGAGTTAGTTCTGAAGAATTGCAAGACGGGGAGGCTGCGATTCGAAACGACGGAGAATGCAGTTGTTGACACCGAAGCGATCTTCATCTGCGTTGGTACTCCTCCGCTGGAGAATGGTGAGGCGGATCTCTCTGCGATTGCGAACGTTGCCCGAACGATTGCCCAGCGCGCCACCGGTTCTTGCCTTGTGATTGAGAAGAGCACCGTTCCGGTCCAGACGGGGCAGCGTTTGAAACGCCAGCTTGAGCTGTATGCGGGTGGCGGACTGCGATGTGACCTTGTTTCCAACCCTGAATTTCTGCGGGAAGGCTCGGCGATTCAAGACTTCTTTCACCCCGACCGGATCGTGATTGGGGTTGAACGGGAGGAAGCCGCCACTCGCCTCAGGGAAATCTATCGCCCGGTATTAGAGCAGACCTTTCAGTGTCCGGTTCACGCCGGCTGCCGCAACCGAAGGAAGCCGGCGTGGGTCGTGACGGACACCAATTCAGCCGAACTCATCAAGCACGCGTCGAACTCGTTCCTGGCCATGAAGATCTCGTTCATCAACATGGTTGCGGACTTGTGCGAGGCGGTCGGAGCGGATGTGACCAAGGTCGCGGTAGGAATGGGCATGGATCCGAGGATCGGATCTGCGTTCCTGAGCCCCGGCGTTGGTTTTGGAGGTTTCTGTTTCCCCAAAGACGTTCAGGCATTCGTCCGCATCGCGGAGAAGGCCGGCTGCGACTTCTCTCTGCTGAAGGAAGTGGAAAACGTCAACAAGCGACGAATCGAGCATTTCGTCGAGAAGGTCCGCAAAGAGCTGTGGGTAATTCGTGGCAGGAAAATAGGGGTGTGGGGCCTGGCTTTCAAACCCAACACCGACGACATACGCTTTGCGCCGGCGCTTGAGCTACTGCGCATACTCATTAGCGAGGGTGCCGAAGTGAGGGCTTACGATCCGCAGGCCACAGAAAAGGCACGCGCCGTGCTCCCCGCCGTCCATTATTGTGCGAGCCCTTACGAAGCGGCTCAGGATGCCGAAGCGGTTTTGATCGTTACCGAATGGGAGGAGTTCCGGCAGATTGACTGGCAGCGCCTTCGCAGTGTGGTGGATCGTCCGCTGATTGTCGATGGGAGAAACACTTTGGAGGCGAAAGAGATCGCCCGCCATGGCTTTCACTACGTCAGTATCGGAAGGCCTGCAGTGACATCGGAACCGTCAAGCGCGGTCGTAGAAGATGCGGGGGCATCCGCCGACGTCGTCAACTTGGATGGAGCAGCGAGAGCGCTGTGAGGATCAAAACCATCGTCGGAGCACGGCCCCTGTTCATCAAGATCGCAGCGATGAGGTGGAAGCTGCGCGAACGGCACCCGGAAATCCTGGTGGATACCGGGCAGCAGTGGGACCGAAGCGGAGCATAAAACGTGGCGAGAGGAGGGCGGACCGCGGTTTGTATTGTCGTCGAGAATCTGCCGGTACCTGTTGACAGACGGGTTTGGCGGGAGGCATGCGCTCTCCGAGACGCGGGGTATCGGGTTGCTGTCGTCTGCCCCAAAGGGACGGGACCCTGCGCGGCGACTTACGAGAACCTTGAGGGGATCGAGATCTATCGCCATCGCCGGTGGGAAGCTTCAAGAACAACGGAGTATCTGCTGGAGTACAGTTTGGCTCTGGCGGCCGAGTTGTTTTTGACGCTCAAAGTCTTCGCCCGCACCAGGTTTCGTATTCTACAAGCGTGCAACCCTCCCGACACTATTTTCCTCATAGCATTGCTTCTGAAACCTTTGGGCGTCCGGTTCATCTTTGACCACCACGATCTGAGCCCTGAGCTTTTTGAGTCAAAGTTCGGCAAGGGGACCGGCCTATTCTATCGACTCACTCGTTGGGCTGAATTCTGCTCTTTTAAAGCCGCGAAAGTCTGCATCGCTACCAACGAGTCCTTTAAGGAAATAGCCGTGTCACGCGGGCGAAAGCGTCCTGAAGAAGTTTTCGTAGTACGGAACTGCCCCGACCTCACCAGCCTGCGCGACCGGCCGTCGTTACCTGACGCGAAGTTCGGGAAGTCGCTGTTAGTCGTATATGTGGGTTTCATGGGGCCCCAGGATGGCCTGCATCTGCTGCTGGAAGCCATCGAGCACCTCGTAAAACATGAACATCGCCAAGACACACACTTCGTGCTCGTCGGAGGAGGATCGGAGCTGCCTACACTGAGAGCCTTGGCAGCCCAAGGTGGATTAGACGCTTTTGTGACGTTTACCGGCCAAGTCCCCTACGAGGAAGTTGGTGCTTACCTCGCAGGCGCGGACGTGGGTGTAGCGCCGGATCCGAAGACACTAATGAATGACAAGTCCACCATGATCAAGATTCTTGAATACATGGCTTGCGGGTTACCGGTGGTACTGTTTGATCTCAAGGAAGGTCGGCGCATCGCAGGGTCGGCGGCCCTTTACGCGTCGCCAAACGATCCCATCGATTTTGCGAATAAGATCACGTCGTTGCTCGATTGCGAGAACCTTCGGCGGCAGTTGGGGGAGTGTGGCCGCACGCAAGTCGACCATCGCTTGAACTGGGGAGTTGAGAAAGCAGTCTTGCTGGAAGCCTATGAAAGTGCCCTTAAGTAGAGGCAAGAGCTTATCCCCGAGGCCTCTTATAGAGGTACAGGTTAGTACTGAGGACCTGAGCGCGTTGGGTTCCGCCCAACGAGGTCGAATGGCGATTTGCTCTTTGCGCTTTGCGTGCCTTGTCCTTTTCGCACTGGCAATCTCACCCGTGCGTGGCTACGCGACTGATGTCGTATTCATTCGCGCGTCAGACGCTTCGTCGCCAGAGCAACGGCAATTAGAGTTGGCTACCCGCTTCTACGGATTGAACCTCGACTTTGTTACGCTAGGTGCCAAGAACAGTGAACTAGCTCTTAGTAGGGTCGTCGAGCGGCGCGAGACCGTCGCAGTGGCAATTGCGGCGGACGCGCTGGCTCTTGTGAATGAAAAAACGCTTCTGCGAGCTTTGAGTCGGAGGCCAGCAGAGAACGTTCCGCTGTTTATTCTTGGGGTAACGCCAGAGACAGACACGGCCCTCCTCAGAGCTTGGTCCGGCGGCGCTGCAGTTGGCTGCAAACGTCTAGCAAGCCTGCAGGATCCTCAGTACATCATTCGTCGTTTCGAGGGTTTGACACGGCAGCTGTCAGACATTGAGATTCCATTTCCAGCGAACGATGCTGTCTACATTCTTCTGGGCGAAAACAGCCGAGCTCAACAAATCATGGCGGTTCGAGCCAATGGCGGAGTCCTTCCGGTGTTCATTGAGACCGCCCTCGGCGATGGGAAGGTATTCATCGGCGGCACGATGCCTCCCTTGGGTGCAGTTGCGGATGAATGGAACTCGAGGAACATGGTGCGCGCGTTTACAGAAATTGCTACCGCGATGATGTTTGTCAGATACAGCGCGGGCGAACGCGGTTGGCACTCTACCAACCATTACGCGAATCTTACGATTGACGATCCGTGGCTTCGTGATTCCTATGGGTATCTCGACTATAGAAGTCTCCTGGCCGAGATGGAGAAGCACGATTTTCACTCGACTATCGCTTTCATTCCATGGAATTATGATCGCAGCCAACCTGCGGTTGTTTCGCTCTTTCGTGACCACCCTGACAGATTCTCAATTTGCGTTCACGGAGACAACCACGATCATAAGGAGTTTACTGACTATCGCAGCAAGCCTCTGGCAGGTCAAATCGCTGGTCTTAAGCAGGCCTTGGCCAGGATGGACAGGTTCAAAATGTTGACTGGGATCTCGTACGATAAAGTGATGGTATTTCCCCACAGCATCGCGCCAGAAAAAACCCTTGACGCGCTTAAGACTGACAACTATTTGGCCACCATCAACTCCTCCAACGTTCCAATGGACCGCCCTAACCCGTCGTTTCTGCCGTTCGGCCTTCGCCCCGTTACAGTCGAGTTCTCGAGTTTTGCGAGCATCAGGCGATACGCGGTAGAGTTGCCCCCCCCGACTGCCTTTCTGGCAATGAACGAATTCCTCGACAATCCCTTATTCTTTTACTGCCATCACGACTTCTTCGCCGGCGGCATTGATGCTTTTGATAGCGTGGCTGACCAGGTCAATCGGCTTGAGCCAGATACCCGTTGGCTCAGTGTGGGAGATATAGTAAAACACCTCTACCTGCTCAAGTTGAGAGATGATTCCGGCTATGACGTGCTTCCTTTTTCAAGCGACTTCCGCCTAGATAACATCTCCGGGCGGGATTTGACCTTCTATGTCAAGAAACAGGAAGCCGGAAGTGTCGCCGTGAGATCGGTCAGTGTGGACGGTCAAGATTACCCATACCGCCTCCATGACGGCTATCTGGAGCTTTCGATACCTATCGAGGCGGGCAAAACAAGCGATGTTGCGATTCAATATAAGAACGACCTGAACTCGGCGGCGATCGACATTTCGAAGAACTCAATTCAAGTCTATCTTCTCCGAACGGCCTCCGATTTCCGCGACATTCACTTACGGAGAAACGCCGCCGGGAGTGCGCTCATTGCCTTGTACTACGGAGACGGCATGAAACGTGTCTGGACGCTTGTTTGGTTGTCAGTGATCGTAGTGTTGTGCGTAGGTGCGCTTTACGTCCGGGGAAGATGATTGGTACATCCAGTCGAGCCGCGCCGGAAACGGCGGCTGGAACTAATATTTGAAGGACTTCAGGCAATGAAACTATCAATTGTGATTCTGTGCTGGAATGACCTTAAGGTCATCAGCGACTGTCTGCGTTCCATTTACGCGGGAACGCATTCGACTGAGTTTGAAGTCATCGTTTCGGACAACGGCTCGACGGACGGATCGATTTCTTTTATCCGGGAGAACTACCCTGATGTTCGCCTGATTGAGAACGGAGAGAACCTGAGGTTCTCGAAGGGTAACAATGTTGGAATTTCGGCAACCCACGGAGAATACGTTTTGATTCTGAATCCAGACACCATCATCCGTGATGGTGCGCTCGACCGATGGATTGAATTTGCCGACCGGCATCCCGAAGCCGGCGGCTTCGGATGCCAGGTCCTGAATGCGGACGGCTCTTATCAAGGTTGTGCACGACCTTTTCCAACGGTTTGGCGAGAGTGGGTGGGTGCCCTCTACCTGCGTTCCCTCGGATATCTATCTGATGTTTTCATCGCCGACAAGTACGTCCGGTGGTCAGGGGAGACCGAACGGATCATCGACTGGCAAGCTGGCTGCTGCTTGATGGTACGCGGCGAGTTGCTCAAGAAACTCGGGGGATTCGACGAGAGGTTCTACTATTACTACGAGGACCTTGATCTATGCCACCAGATCCGGGATGCAGGTTATCCAATCATCTACACGCCGGATGTGGTCATCACTCACCTTGTGGGACAGTCGATCAAGAGTTTTCGTATAGCATTCGAGCTCGATAAATACCGCAATCGATACCGCTATTTTTACAAGTATTTCGGCAGGAGCGGCGTGCGTCGATGCCGACGCGCCGTCCTAGGCCGGCTATGGGTCCGGCAGATCGGATACAGTGTGGTCCAACTTATCAAACCCTCCGACGCGCTGGAAAAACGGCTAGATCTATATCGGGCCGCGATTGAATGGAATAAGCGCGTAGATCCGGTGCAGCTTGTGGAAAGTGGGAAAGAGCCAGAAACCGCATTGCACGTCCCTGTCCATGTTCCGCAATAGAATCCAACTACTATTTCGCTTTTAGGAATCCCATGCAGATCAGAGTGGAGTCCAGACATCTTGGAGAGGTTGTTGTTCTGGTTCCTGACATTTTTCAGGACAGCCGCGGCTTTTTCATGGAAACATTCAGGGAGGATCAGTTCAAGGATTTCGGCCTGCCCGGGCATTTCGTGCAGGACAACCACTCGCGTTCCACAAAAGGGGTTGTTCGTGGTTTGCATTTCCAGTGGGATCCGCCGATGGCCAAGTTGATGCGTGTCTCGATGGGAAGCGCCTTTCTAGTCGTTGTTGATATCAGGAAAAAGTCGCCCACCCTTGGTCAGTGGGTTGGGATTGAAGCCTCAGCTGAGAATCGGCGACAAGTGTGGGCTCCAGCGGGTTTCGCGCGCGGATTCTGTGTTCTCTCGGAAGTCGCCGAGATCCAATACAAATGTACGGGATTATATAACAGTAAGGCAGAGTCTGGTATTTGCTGGAATGATCCACGGATAGGCATCGAATGGCCTATCAGTGAACCTTCGCTTTCAGACAAAGATCGACAAGCGCAGACACTGGAACAGTGGCTCACAAGACCTGAATCCGGCCATTTTGTTGTTTAGTGATTCTCGGTTTGAAATGGCCGGGGCGACCGGCCATTCGTATCCATTTAAAGTAAAGGGGCGCAAAATGAAACTGCTGATAGCAGGTGGAGCGGGGTATGTGGGCTCGGTACTAATACCGAAGCTGCTTGACCGGGGTTACAAGGTCGATGTCGTGGATCTCTTCTGGTTTGGTAACCACCTGCCGAAGCAGACTGGCATACTGAACAAGGACATTTTTCATCTCTCGCAAGAAGACTTGGAGCCGTACGATCAGGTCATGTTCCTCGCCGGCCTTTCGAATGATCCAATGGCAGAGTATTCCCCGAGTAAGAACTTCGTCTTCAACGCTGCAGCACCTGCTTACCTTGCTTATATAGCTAAGGTCGCGAAAGTGAAGAGGTTCATCTATGCCTCTTCCTGCTCAGTCTACGGCTATACCGAAAACGAACTATACGACGAGACTCATCCAGTCAGTTCCAGCTATCCCTACGGCATTTCGAAGCTACAGGGAGAACAGGCAGTGATGCAACTGGTCGACGATGGCTTTTCAGTAATTTCGTTGCGCAAGGGCACGGTTTCGGGCTACAGCCCGCGAATGCGTTTCGACCTCATCATCAACACTATGTTTAAGAGCGCGATGAAGAATCGTGTTATTACAATTAACAACCCGTCTATTTGGAGACCGATCTTAAGCATCGACGACGCTGCCACTGCCTATATCCGCGCCGTCGAGTCAAACAGCAAACTTTCCGGCATCTTCAACGTCGCCTCGGGGAACTACACCGTGGGAGAGGTTGGAGACCTAGTGAAGTCGACCATAGAAGAACGACTTTCGATACGGGTGGCCCTTTGCATTAAGCATATGCAGGACTTCCGGAACTACAAAGTGAGTATCGAGAAGGCTAGTAATGTGCTGAGCTTCCATCCGAGCGGCAGTGTCAAGTCTATCGTGGCCAACCTAATCGATAACATGGATAAGTACGAGGGTTGGGACAATCCGTTGTATTCAAATATTGAGTGTCTGAAAGCAATGGACAACGGAATTGAAAAGCGCGATTTGGTGGGGACGGCAAGCCTATGAAAGTCGCGGTTGTAGGCGCAAATGGGCAACTGGGCAACGATTTGGTGCAGACGTTTGCTGATAGTGGGGACGAAGTGTGCACGTTGACCCATGCAGATATAGAAGTTGGAGATCTCAGTTCGGTTCGGAGCGCATTATTACGGCTGCAGCCGCAGGTTCTGGTTAATACGGCAGCCATGCATCATGTGGAGACCTGCGAGCAAGAACCCGAGAAGGCATTTGTCGTCAATGCTATCGGTCCCAGAAACCTGGCTCTGATAGCTCGCGAGCTTGATGCCATTCTCATACAAGTGAGTACCGACTACGTGTTCGACGGAAACAAGCTAACGCCATATGACGAATCAGACTTGCCCCGGCCGCTGAATGTATACGGAAACACGAAACTAGCGGGAGAGCATTTTGTGTGCAGCACGACAGAAAAGCACTTCGTGATTCGCACCTCTGGCCTTTATGGCAAGCAACCGTGCCGGGGAAAGGGAAGCCTTAACTTTGTTGATTTGATGCTGAAATTGGCGCGAGAACGGGGTAAGGTGCGTGTGGTCAATGACGAAGTCGTCAGTCCGACTTCTACCGAAGAATTGGCGCGACAGATACTTGCAGTGAGCCGCAGCACTCGGTATGGGCTTTACCATGCGACGGCGGAAGGTAGTTGCTCTTGGTATGAATTTGCGCGCGAGATATTCGCTGCCACCAACACTCGAGTCAACCTGGAAGTAGCCTCTCCGAATGAGTTTCCCGCCAAAGTGCCCAGGCCTAAGTATTCGGTCCTTGAGAATCGCGCCCTGAAGCTCGTCGGTTTAAACACACTTAGGCAATGGCAGGATCAACTACGCGGCTATCTCGGCGTACCTCGCCTTTACGCGACCGGAGATGCGACATGACGCGATACGTGGTCATTACTCCAGTACGCGACGAGGAAAAGCATGTTGAGGCAACCATGGAGGCGGTTGCCTCTCAGACGATCCCGCCGTCCGACTGGGTCATAGTCGATGATGGTTCTACGGACGGCACGGGGAAGATCATTGATCAATACGCGGCTCAGTTCCCTTGGATCCATGTCGTGCACCGGCCGAACAGAGGCTACCGCAAATCCGGTGGCGGTGTTGTAGAAGCATTTTATGCTGGCTACAACTCCCTGCGGTGTGATGACTGGGAATTCGTAGTCAAGCTGGATGGCGACCTAACTTTTTCTTCGGATTACTTTGAGAAATGTTTCGAGCATTTCATCGCGGAGCCTCGGCTTGGAATTGGCGGTGGGGAGATCTATCACAGTCTTGGTGGAGAGTTGAAGCTTGAGCCGAATCCCCGGTTCCACGTCCGAGGGGCGACAAAGATTTACAGAAGGGCCTGCTGGGAAGAAATTGACGGCTTATGGGTGGCCCCGGGCTGGGATACGATCGATGAGGTAAAGGCCAATATGCTGGGTTGGAAGACGTATAGCTTCCCGGAACTGAGTCTGCTTCATCATCGTTTCACTGGATCGGCGGAGGGTTTGCTCCGCGACAGAGTGAAACATGGTCTGGCCTGCTACATCTCAGGGTACCATCCATTGTTTGTGGCGGCCAAGTGCGTCTCCAGGCTAGTTCAGAGGCCATACGCTATCGGCGCGGCGGCAATTTTCTATGGATTTCTTAAGGGTTATCTTACCCATGCGCCCCGGGTAAACGATCTTCAAATGATCGATTACTTGCGTACCCAGCAACTCCGACGTCTTTTTGGACTGGAGACCATTTGGAAATGACCACTGTCCAATGTTTTGTCGTAGCTAGACAGAGCGTCGAAATTGCTTTCGGCTCGTCATCCCAAGCAATGCCGTGGGGGTGTTGGACGAGGACACTAGGGGCTTAGCGGACATCCGATGTGCGGAATTTGCGGGAAAATGAACTTTGATCAGGGCTCAAGCGTTGACCCGGTACTCATTCGGGCCATGCTTGATACCATACGCCATCGAGGTCCCGACGACGAGGGGCTCTACGTCGCCTCTCGGGTGGGGTTGGGGCACAGGCGTCTCGCGATCATCGACCTCAGCACTGGCCACCAGCCGCTCTCTAATGAGGACGGCACCGTATGGATCGTTTTCAACGGCGAGATTTATAACTTCAAGGAATTGAGGACCTTTCTCCTAAGCAAGGGTCATGTTTTCAAAACCCAAACTGACACCGAGGTGATCGTACATTTGTACGAGGAGCTAGGGCCCGAGTGCTTGCAGAAGTTGCGCGGGATGTTCGCTTTCGCCATCTGGGATGAAAATGCGAAGACACTTTTTCTGGCGAGGGATCGTGTTGGAATCAAACCGCTTTACTACTGCCTCACCGACCAATTCGTAGTCTTTGCCTCCGAAATCAAGGCAATCCTGGCGGACCCTAGTGTGAATCGGGAAGTTGCGGCTGAGATGATCGATAGGTTCTTGACTTTCCTCTATGTCCCTGGTGAGGAAACACTACTGAAGGGCATCAAGAAACTGGCGCCAGGGCACTATCTCTTAGTCCGAGACGGCAAGGCGGAGGCGAAGCAATATTGGGATCTTAGATTTTCCAAGCCTTTCACGAGTCCAAGCGTAAAGGATGCCGAAGGCGATTTGTTGAATCTGCTGGCGGAAGCAGTAGAGATGCACATGATCGCCGACGTTCCCATTGGTGTTCTGCTAAGCGGCGGAGTAGACTCCACCGCGGTGCTCAGCTTCGCGGCGGAGAGAACGGACAAGGAGGTTAGCAGCTATACCGTCGGCTTTTCCGCCCCCGGCGTTGCCGACGAGAGACCGTACGCCAGGCTGGCTGCGGAGACCTTCGGCACCCAGCACTACGAGATGACCATTTCGCCCGCGGATTTCGCTGCCTTTATGCCGCAATACGTATGGCATATGGAAGAACCCGTGTGCGAACCGCCGGCCATTGCGCTGTACTACGTGTCGAAGTTGGCCAGCAAGCATGTCAAGGTCCTCCTCTCGGGAGAAGGGGGCGACGAGGCCTTCGCCGGGTACAGCAATTATCGCAATCTTTTGTGGCTGGAACGGGTCAAAAGCGGTCTCTCTCCACTTGCCGGCTCCATCGCGCAGGGACTGTCTTTTGCCAACTCGATCTTTCACTCGCCGCGGATACGCGAGTACGGCTCCCTAATGAACGCCAAGTTCCCCGCTTACTATTTCAGCCGCACCTCAAATCCGTACCGCTACGCTGGAAACGGATTGCGTAACCTGTACTCAGCCGATTTCGCTCGCTCGATTGATCGCGAGAGCACTCTGGAACCCGTGCGCCGGCATCAGGCGCACGTCCGGGGCGAGAATACGCTCGATGCGATGCTCTACATCGACACTAAGACATGGCTGCCGGACGACCTGCTCATCAAGGCCGATAAAATGACCATGGCCAATTCCGTTGAGCTCCGCGTCCCCTTGCTCGATCACAAGGTTCTCGAATTCGCCGCTGCTCTGCCTTCCAACTTCAAGGTTCGTGGTTTCACCACCAAATATCTCGCGAAGAAAGTGTTGAGAAGCCGTGTTCCCGGACGTATCCTGGACCGCCCCAAGGCCGGCTTTCCGGTTCCTTACGAGGACTGGCTACGGAAGGAATTGCGGGGCTGGGTGCGTGATATTCTGCTGGACAGACGTACGACCAACCGTGGGTACTTCGATACGAGCAGTTTGGAACGGTGGCTGTCTGCGAGCGAGGACCAGGGCGGCAACTTCAAGGAGATATTTTCGCTGGCCACGCTTGAGTTGTGGCACCGAAGCTTCGGCTGAATGGAGCTTCCCCGGGCAGGAGACTTTGTCCCGAAAGTCGACAGAAACTTCGCCAAACCAAAGGCCGTCCACGAACTACTGACAACTCCAAATACTGCCGCGGACCACTGAGGCGCTTAAGTAAGGAATCCTTGGAGTCTTTGCCTCAACCCGGGAAAAGCATAAGCTCTGTATAATCAGTTGGATAGGCGGTACACCGGACCTTTATGTAAGTCGGCAGGAGTCTTGAGTTCGCGGCTTGCATTTGCATACACTCTCGAAGTTCGGACATGTACTTACGAGAGTAGCCACGTCGGGGCGCCTGTGGTCAGATGTAAAGGACGCTGGCCAAGAATTTAAGGAGGCTCCCCCGGTGCACGGAACTCATCTTTCAACAGTCCTGGTTCGTTGCTTTTTCATTCTCATGCTGTTTTCTACGCCGGTATTTGCCGCTGGAGGCGCATGCCCCGGCGGAGCCAACTATCCTAACGCGGCGGGAACGAATGTTACGCTGGCAAGCCTCGGCGTCACCAGTTGTTTCTACGCCTCATCCTCGGGATCGGATACGAACTCCGGAACAACTGAATCAAGCCCGTGGCTGCACTTTCCCGGCATGTCGGGATGCACGTCGAACTGCAAGATCACTCCCGTGGCGGGCGAAGGCTTCATCGTCGAAGGCGGTAGCGTGTACCATCTAGGAAACAGCAGCGCCTCTCCTTATATTTCTGGGGGGTGGAATTGGTCATGGACGGGGACGAGCAGCGCCATGATTTATGTTGGGGTTGATCCAGCATGGTACTCTGGCAGTTCATGGGCTAGACCGATCTTTACTGGTGATAATCCGACCAGCACGAGCACGGTCGGTAGTTGTGCCTATCAGGTAGCGGGCGGGAACAATTTCATCTCGATCAACCCGGCTTATTACAATCAGTTCGACAACTTCGAATTGACAGGTCTGTGCTGGAACAATACTCCGAGTGGAACCAACGACTTTTACGTTTACAGCCAAGGGCAGAACACTTCGGGCGTAAACGGGTTTGTGATTTCCAATATGTACGTCCACGGCTGGACGGTTGCTCCCGGATGGAGTGGCGGGGCTTGTGCCTTCTGCTCGTGGAATGGCGCGAGCGCGGGAACACTGGAGTACAACATCGTGGACGGTTCGGACTCCTTGGATACCACGATGGACGCCTTTGGACAAGGGCGGGGCGTTTACGTCGTTCAGTACAATGTGATCCGGCACGTGGGAGGATCGAGCGCTCCCAATAACTGCCACATCGTTCACGATAACCTTTTTGAATACATCAACAACTCTAGCGACGGCTCGACTCACTCGGACGTGTTCATGTGCTACGGCGAGACTTCCAATGGGTCGTCAGACCCAAATCTGTTTTATAACAACATCTTTCGGTACATCGGAACTGAGTACAGTGTCGCGCTCTCGGCGGAAACTTTCTGGCTCTTTCCTCCCAGCGGTCAAACCGACTACGTTTTCAACAACGTCGCGCATGACATTTATTCCCAAAGCAACTACTTCAACAACAGCCAATCTGGTGGGCCGGGCGGCGGGGCCGTCTCTCTTTACAACAACACGATGGTAAACCCGTATTTCGGCAACAACGCGGGAGTGGGGACTTGGACATCAGTAAACAATCATTGGATTACGACGGGAAGCGAATCGACGATTTTCCAAAACTCCTCCAACGTCACGTCCGAAACTAAAGCAGTCTACATGACGCCCACGACAGCAGCGTCGCAAGGCTACACGTCGGCGAACGATTACTCGCCAACTCTCGGCACTAACTCCACCGTAGGCGCGGGGACAAACAACGCGACGTTCTGCAACGGGTTGAGCAATGCGGCAGCAAAGTCGGCTTGTCTGGTCGGAACTACAGATGGATGCTCCTATAACTCCAGCAGTCACAGCATAAGCTGCCCCGGAATCGTCGTAAATGCCAGGCCGTCCAGCGGGGCGTGGGATGTGGGAGCCCACGAGTACCTGGCCACTAATTCACCAGCCCCTCCTACGGGTCTTGTGGCGGTGGTGCACTAGGCTTCCGCCGATTGAGTGCGAAGTGGAACTGACCTGAGATTTCTGGAGCGGATCAGTTACTGATATAAGTAGCGGCCGTATCCGCGTGGCTTAGAGACCGAAAAGGGTGCCTCCCGCTGCTTCGACACGGTAGCATCCCAGCTGAGATGCCAGCTTTGACGGATCTGCCTGCAAGACTGAACTGTTTGAATTTCAGGATACAACCTCAAGGAATCTCTCCAAGCGCACTATGGACAGTCATGAATGTGTTCCGGAACCGAAAATCACATTCGTGGTGTCCGTGAATAACCGCGAGATTTTCGAAAACAATTTCTTGGTGTCGCCCTGTTTGCGCGGAGCTAATGATCATGAGATTGTGGTCCAGGAACGGTTTCTTTCCGCACCGACGGCATACAATGACGCACTCGGGCGGAGTTCGAACGACCTGATCGTCTTCTGCCACCAAGACGTATACCTCCCGGTAGGCTGGCTCAAGGATTTGCGTCGCGCCCTCGATTACCTCTCAATGCACGACCCTAATTGGGGGGTCTTGGGCTGTAGCGGCATGACCGTTAATCATGACCACTGGCGATACTTGTACTCTTCTGGTCTGGGGGTCAGCGGGACCCCTTTCGAACACCCTAAACCGATCCAGACACTTGACGAAATCGTCCTGATCCTGCGGAAATCCTCTGGGCTGCGGTTCGACGAGCAGTTGCCGTACTTCCATTTGTATGGGACAGATATCTGCTTGCAGGCCTTGCAAAGGGGTATGAACAGCTATGCTATTTCGGCGTTCTGTATCCATAACACACACCAGACGTTAGTGCTGCCAACGGAGTTTTATGAATGCTGCAAGCACATCAGGCGAACTTGGAGCAGTTGCCTGCCGATTCAAACCACGTGTGTCAGGATTACCGCGTTTAACATTCCCATATATGCGAGAAGGCTGCACGAGACTTACCTGCGGCACATCCGCCGGAAAGAAATCGGGGGCATGCGAGTGAAGGACGTGCGCCAGCTTGTTGAGGAATGTGCGCAAGCGACGAACCGACCTCAGCCGCCTCTAGGAAGCTGCGAATCAAGCTAAGTTGCTTCGCGAGCGAATTTGGTTCTCTCTTAGAGCCAAAGGCCCGATCCGCATTGGCTGTTCGAGGACAACTCCGATCAGTTGATCTAGTTTTGAGCAGAGCAGAAATCGTTAATGGAACCGCAAAATTTGAGGTTCGGTGGCGGCGTTGGGATGGTTCTGCATCCGTTGGTAGCGCTGGCGATTCTGTTGGCCATCTGCCTAATCCTGTTCCTTCCCCGCAAGTACATTATCGTGCCACTGTTGTTGGCCATCTTTTTCATCCCCAAGGGTCAGGCAGTCATACTTGTAGGGGTGCACTTCACGGCGGCTAAAATCCTCTTTCTGGCGGGGTTGATTCGGTGGGTGTCAAGATGGTCCCAAAGAGGCTTGCTTGCTGGCGGCTTTAATTCTGTTGACCGGGTATTGGTAGCGTTCGCTATCCTCAACACACTCATCTTCTCCCTTCAGTGGATGGAGAGCCAGGCTCTCGTTAAAAGCCTCGGAGACCTGCTCGACATCTTGGGTGGCTACTTTGTTCTGAGATTTGCCATCCAAGATAGGAAGGATGTAAAGCGGACTGTTAAGGTGCTCGCGCTCATTGCCATTGTCTCGGCTGTATGCATGATCAACGAACAAGTCACGCGATCGAACATCTTCGGGCGGCTGGGAGGAATGCCAGAGACAACAGTACGGGACGGCCAGGTTCGTTCGCAGGCAGCCTTCGAGGTGTTTATTACCGCAGGCACTTATGGCGCCACCCTGCTGCCGCTACTCGTATGGCTCTGGTCAGACCCGAAATCTAGGATCGTTAGCTCTCTGGGAATGATTGGTGCAACAGTCATGGTGGTCACCTGCCATGCCAGCACGACACTCTCGGCATATGCCGCTGGTATTTTGGGGCTTAGTCTTTGGCCTCTGCGCAGGAAGATGCGGCCCGTGCGCTGGGGAGTTCTCTTGACTTTGGTGGGTTTACATCTCGTCATGCACGGACCGGTTTGGTCCCTCATCGAAAAGGTTGATCTCACGGGTTCGTCATCGAGCTATCACCGTTACATGTTGATTGACAATTGCATAAGACATTTTTGGGACTGGTGGCTCTTGGGGGTCAAGAACTACGACACCTGGGGCTTCGACATGTGGGATCTGTCGGACCAGTATGTCGCGTATGCGGTGTCCGGCGGGTTGGCAACACTCGTGTTTTTCATAGCGATCATCTCCCGGAGCTTCGCTGGACTCGGAACCGCAAGGAAGCTCGTGGCGGGCAACCGTAAGGAAGAATGGTTTCTCTGGTGTCTGGGCGCCGCCGTGTTCGCCCACGTTGTGGCGTATTTCGGAATCGGTTATTTTGACCAGATGCAGTTTGCTTGGTTTGCACTGTTGGCGATCATCTGCGTTGCAGTGTCCGAAGCTAAGCGCTCACCTGTACCCCGGGCTCAGCAGGCGCGCGCGTCGGCTTGCCAGGTCGAGGCCCCCATGAATTGGGGTGTCCTGGAGACGTACCGATGAGCCATAGCAACGGACGCATTCGGGTGTTGTATAGCTTTCCCCATAAGCTAGGTGCTGGCCGGATTTGCTATACCGCCTGGCAGCAGGTGAATGGTCTCGCCGCCGCAGGAGCGGACCTCCTGGTTTTTCCCGGCGCCCTTTCCAGGCCGGTTCCCAGTGGCGTACGAGTTCGTTCTACCCTTGCCAGAGGCAAACTGCGTATACCGTATAAGCTCCTTGGCAGTAACCGCGCGTTTGCGTTGCATGACTACATTGTGTCGCGGAGGATCGAGAAACTGGCGGGACAGATCGACATTATTCACACTTGGCCCTTGGGAGCTCGGGAAACGCTAAAGACTGCCGCGAAGCTGGGAATTCCTGCCGTTCTGGAAAGACCGAATGCGAATACTCGCTTCGCGATGGAAGTAGTTCAGCAAGAATGCGAGCATCTGGGAATAACTTTACCAGCCGATCATGAGCATGCCTATAACGTCGAGAAATTGCGCGTCGAGGAGGAGGAATACCGGCTCGCCTATCGCCTGTTGTGTCCTTCAGATTTCGTTCTAAAATCTTTTCTCGATAAGGGCTATCCCAGTGAGAAGCTAGTCCGGCATCTATATGGGTTTGATGAAAAGGTGTTCTATCCCAGCGACATACCACGTGATCCAAAGGGCGGACTGACGATGTTGTTCGTCGGTGGCTGCGCTCCAAGAAAGGGGCTTCACTATGCCCTGGAGGCGTGGCTGCAGTCCCCGGCCCATCGCAACGGAATCTTCCTTATCGCCGGTGCCTTCATTCCGGGCTATGCAGAAAAGCTATCCGCTATGCTAAGCCATCCTAGTGTTCGCGTATTGGGGCATCGAAAGGACGTGCCGGAGTTAATGCAGCAAAATGACATCTTGGTCCTACCTAGCATCGAGGAAGGAAGTGCTCTTGTATGTTCGGAGGCTCGGGGATGCGGATGCGTCCTTCTGGTCTCCGAGGCCACCGGTGCCATTTGCAGCAACATGAAGAATGCGCTCGTGCACCGCGTAGGAGATGTCGCAGCTCTAACCCAACACATCACGATGCTGCATGAAGATCGTGATCTGTTGGAAAGGCTCCGCTCGGCGTCGTTGCAGAGCGCACCGGACATCACCTGGACTGCAGCCGGCCGCAAGCTTCTTGATGTGTATCGCGAAACCGTGGCAGGCCAATCAGAACGAGTCATTTCGGCAGCCTGCAGCTAAGACAGCAGGTTCAGGCCGTAAGGAATATCGACCTTCAGGAAAAGATCAATGAGCCCTACGATCTCCGTCATAGTAACTGTTTATAACCGCTTTGAGCTAACCAAGCGTGCCGTCGAGAGCGTACTAGCCCAGACTGTGCCCGTGTCTGAGGTAATCGTAATGGACGACGGTTCCATAGATGGCACTTCTGAACTGCTTCCGAAGTACATCGCAGGGAATCCGTCCTGGCGCGAACGCGTACACTATTCGCACCAGGAAAATCAGGGCCCCGGTGCAGCTCGGAATAATGGGATCGCTAAGGCTAGAGGTGAATGGCTGGCTTTCATTGACAATGACGACCTCTGGCTACCGCAAAAATTGGAATGGCAGTTCCGGGCACTCGATCAGTTCAAGGACCAGTGTGGCGCTTGCATTACGGACGCCTGGTTCATGAACAACCCGTACATGAAGATGACGCTCTTCCAACTTGCTGGTAAACAACATAGCCAGACCATTGGTATGATCCCTGACCCGCTCAAGTACATGCTTGAAACGAACTCCGTTGTGGGTGTGCATCCGGTATGGCTGCAAAACCTTGTTACTCGGACAGAGTTGGCACGTCAAGTGGGCGGATTCGATCCGAAGCTGCGTTTTGGCGACGACGATGATTTCGCTTTCAGGCTGGGGTGTGACACTAAGTTTTGCTTCGTTAATATGCCAATGGTCATGATAGACCGGACGCCACCGGCTGAGCGGCACGTCGGAGCAAACACACGCTGGGACGATGAGGATTTTCGTCTTCAGATGGCCCAACTCCGCTTCGAAAAGCGTCTTCGTTTGAGCGACCGATTCCAGAGCGAGATCCGCAAGACTATTCGAAAAAACCTAGCGGCGGTACACAGTGGATGGGCAAATTGGTTTCTCAAGAAGAAGGAATATGACAAGGCCCGAAAGGCCGTAGCTGAAGCCGCGAGGATCTACCTTACGCCAAATCTTGCGATAAAGTGGGCACTAACCAGATCTGCACCAAGGCTGGCTAGGAAAGTAATGTTGATGCGTGAGGAGTATCGCAGTCGCAGGACCGTGGGTATCGCGTAACGAGCCGAAGCAGCGATCGTCCGCCCCAGATTGTCCCCTGTCGCGCTCGGTAGGTTGCACCGATCACCATAACCGGACGGTTCACATTTTCTCGACATGAAATGAACGACTCACTCCGGGTGAATCGCAGACAACCCCTTGAGATATTGAGAACCTAATGAAAGACTTGAAGGCGAAGACAATTCGTGGTGGCTTCGCGAGACTTTGTGCTCAAGCGGCGAATTTCCTCCTGCGCGTGGTTTCTCTGATGATACTAGCCCGGCTACTGGGACCGAAAGACTTCGGATTGGTGGGTATGGTCACGGCTTTTACTGGAGTCTTGAATCTGTTCCGAGACTTCGGGCTTTCGTCTGCCGCAGTTCAGCGCGAAACCGTTACAGACGAGCAGGTCTCAACATTATTCTGGATCAATATGTTGCTTGGCGTGCTACTCGGGCTTGTCGCGGTAGTCATGGCACCTGTGATCGCCGCCTTTTACCGCGAGCCCCGACTCTTCTGGGTAACGGTCGTTCTGGCGGCGGGATTCCTTTTCAACGCGGCAGGGGTGCAACACTCCGTACGTTTGCAGCGAGAGATGCGTTTTACTGCCTTGGCGGTGATAGGCGTTACCTCCTTGATTGTCGGCACCGCTATTGCCATGGGCGGGGCCAAAGCTGGCTACGGGTATTGGGCCCTTGTAGCAATGACGGTCAGTCTTCCGCTCACTAACACTATTGGTTTGTGGCTGAGCACCGGCTGGATTCCGGGGATGCCGCGCCGGCGGGCTGGCATCCGTTCGATGATGCGTTTCGGCGGTACGCTAACTCTGAGCGGCCTCGTTGTGTATATCGCGAACAACTTTGAAAAAGTCCTGTTGGGCCGTTTCTGGGGAGCCAACGCCATCGGGATCTATGGAAGGGCCTACCAACTCATTAACATCCCAACAGACAACCTGAACTCAGCCGCCGGCGAGGTGGGGTTTTCGGCGCTGTCCCGGCTCCAGGACGATCCCATTCGCCTCAAAAGTTACTTCCTGAAGGGCTACTCTCTCATCTTGGCACTCACACTCCCCATCACGTTTACCTGCACGTTTTTTGCTGATGATGTGATTTTCGTTCTGCTGGGACCAAAGTGGAACGAGGCAGTTCCAATTTTTCGCTTGCTGGCACCGACCATCTTGGTCTTCGCGATTGCCAATCCTTTATCATGGCTGCTCTCTTCCATCGGGCGAGTCGGCCGACTTTTGAAGATGAGTTTGGTTATCGCGCCCATCATGATTGTGGGTTACCTCGTAGCGGTGCCTTATGGACCGAAAGGTGTCGCGTTTGCCTTGTCGGCAATGATGACACTGTGGCTCATCCCGCTTGTCATCTGGGCTCTGCACGATACAATCATTTCTCCTTGGGATATTCTGCTGGTTGTGCGTAGCCCTCTGGCTTCATGCATCGTGGCTGCAGGGGTCGCTTTTGCAGTACGATTATTCTGCGCCCAACTGTTGCCTCCGTTGCCTCGACTTGTACTAGAAAGCGTCCTTCTTTTCGGTACGTTTTTCGCGATGCTCTTATTCGTCACAGGACAGAAATCTTTTTACATGGGACTCCTCCGTGAATTATTCAAGGTTCGTTCAGCGGCAGAGAAGGATCTTGCTACTGCATAACAAGTTAAATACAGAGGCCTTCATGCTGGATTCTGACAAAGGGGTGGGGACAGCGGCGGTAAATTGCGTTCAAGAGAATCCTGGAAGCACTACTCTCTGCTGCCGCTATTTCCGGTACAGGAAGATCGGTCTCCTAGATCATATGGGCTTTGGCAATATGGGGGACGCTGCCATCCACGAATCGTTCGTTCAGAATATCAAAAGACGTTTGCCCGACGCTCGCTTGGTTGCTTTCTCGCAAGACCCCGAAGACACCAGAAAAAGGCATGGCCTTGTATCCTATCCTATTAGATGGCGCTATCCAGGATGGAACGGCTACGACCTACGGCACGTCACGGGCTCGGCCGTGGGTTCAAAGCTTAGATCGCTTCTTGTACGATGCCGCGCGCTCTATGGCCTGGCAGAACGTTTCCGCAACCTTATCCGAGAGACAACGCATCTGATACGTTCCTTCGGCGTCGTGAGGTCGCTTGACCTTCTAATAGTCTCAGGCGGCGGCCAATTATGCGACTTGTGGTGGGACCAGCCTTACAATGTCTTCAAATTTTGTGTTCTCGCGAAACTCTCGCGCACCCCGGTGTTTATCGTCGGGGTCGGTGCGGACCTTATCAGGGCGCGCTCAAGTAGGTTCTTTGCCCGCTGGACGGTCCGGTTAGCGAATTATGCCTCCTTTCGAGACGCTGAATCGCAAAGCTTAATTCGAAGCCTTGGCGTGAAAAGCGAAACGCACGTCTGCCCAGACCCTGCCTATGGCCTCGATCTTCGAGAGTATGAAATCGGCGACTCGTCAAGGAGACGAAGACAGGGAGACAAGGTCTAACGCGTAATCCGATCAATCGTGCGCTCGGCCCAGAGCAGTGCATCGCGCTGATGCCCCTAGGGTGCCGAGCTTAAAGTTGGTCTGAACCCGATGGGCTTTTGTGATCCCCGAGTGTGGCCACGGCAGGACGCTGCGGCCTATAACAGTTATCTTGATAAATTAGCTCACTTTTCATCATGGCTTCTTGCGCAGAACTATGATCTGGAGCTTTTCACCAGCGACATCGGTGTGGATAAATACGCCATCGACGACCTCAAGGAGAGGCTTCTCGCCGTCGCTGGTGAGAACGCTTCTCACAGAGTGGTTTGCCGTCCCGTACTCGATCTTCGAGAGTTATTGTTGCAACTTTCGACCTTCGACTTTGTGATCACCACAAAATTCCATGGTGTGATTTTCTCTCATCTCCTAGAAAAGCCTGTGGTTGCTCTCAGCTATCTCCCTAAAATAGACTATCTCATGCGGAGAGTAGGACACCAAAAGTACTGCCTCAGTATAGAAGACTTTAATGTAAGGTCGCTTATCGAAGCATTCACGTCATTGGTCCAGGCGAGAGCGGTCACCCTTAGAGAGCTGTTTCGTGAGACGTCGGCGGCCTACGCGGGTGTCGTTAGAAGTCGAATTGCGACAGAAAGCCTCTTGTTGAAAGAGACGCGGTAGAGGTAAGGAAATGTGTGCGGGGTTCGCGGCTCTTATGGCAATTGGCGTCCGGACTTTTCCAGTCAGGATGCGAACGAATGCTGGTCGCCGTCGAAGAATACCTCTCGATACGGGGACCTCAATGGCACGGGGGATGAGCCGCTCACCGCAGGGGCGACCTCGCGTCCCGCGGTGTGGGGTTCCACCTATTACACAAAAGTTCGGGAGAAGAGAATGGACATCGAATCGCAGCCGCTTGTGAGCATAGTCACCCCAGTATATAACGGGGAAAAGTACCTTGACGAATGTATTAGAAGCGTGCTTTCCCAGACGTACCAGAATTGGGAGTACATCGTAGTCAACAATTGTAGTACTGACAAGAGTCTCGAAATAGCTTGCAAATACGCCCAGCAGGACAGCCGTATGAGGGTGGTGAGTAATCGTCAGTTTGTCGGTGTTATCGAGAATCATAACACCGCATTTCGTCTTATTTCTGAGGAAAGTAGATATTGTAAGGTGGTCTCCGCGGACGATTATCTTTTGCCTGACTGCGTTCAGAGATTGGTAGACGCGGCTGAAAGCAATCTGCGGGTGGCGATTGTGGCATCGTACGCAATCAATGACAAGGGCGTTCACTGGATCGGGCTATCCCCGGAGAGAGTTCTGTTCGAAGGTCCCGAGGTGTGCCGCCTTTATCTCCGCGGTGCTATAGACCCTTTTGGGGCTCCGACCGCTCTTTTATATCGTTCTGCAGTCGTGCGGTTGCGCGGCGCTTTTTACCCAGGAGTTCTGCCCAACGCGGACTTCGAGGCGTGTTTGATCTGTCTCAAGAGCGCCGATTTCGCATTTGTTCATCAAATCCTTTCGTACGAACGGATACACACCGAAGCGCTGAGCAGCGGTGTTCGGGATTTGAATGGCTTCTTGATCGACCGGCTGCAGTTTCTTCGTGAGTACGGTCCGGTATATTTGAAGCGGGAGGAGATCGAAAGCAGGGAGAAGGAGTTGTTGCGCGCTTTGTATAGAGGCCTTGCAGTCGCCGCTGTTAACATAAGAGGAAGGGCGTTCTGGGACTATCAACGGGGACGACTTGCGGCGATAGGGTACCGGATCAGTGGTGTCAGGCTCGTGGGAGCCATATGCACAAAACTCGCGGATTTATTGCTTAACCCAAAGCACACAATCGAGAAAATATTAAGACGCCTTAGGATTGGTGCGCGTTCAACAGTCGACCCACAGAGGCCCAGCGGCTGGTTTTCAACGCCGAACAGACGTGGCTGCATAGGCATCTAAGAAGATGAATACAAATACATTTCTGTTCATCGCATCTGACTATAAACCTCAGCCAGGAGGAAGAGCTGACTACATTGATAATCTCGCAAGAGGTCTTATAAGTATTGGCAGTACCACGAAGGTGTTAGCCGTGGTTCAGCCGCATCAGAAAGAGCGGCTGGCATTTCTCCAAGAGTACGAGGAATGGGTGATTCCATTCCAAGTGGTCCACGACGAGCGTCCCAGGAACTGGTTGGGCAATAAGTTCGTCAGTTTGTTGGAAATTGTTCGATGTCTGAGCCCGAAAGCGCGTCATGTTTTGGAGAAGACCTCTTATTTTAGGGCATCGGCCGATTCACTCGCAAAGCTAGAGGGAATTCTCGCAAACGAGAAACCAACCATGGTCGTTTTCGGGCATTTGGACATGAGGCTCTATCCATTCGCGCTGTTTCTGCTAGAGCGAAAGGTGCCGTATGGGATCATCGCTCATGAATGTGAGATTTACCCGTTCCGGAACAGAATAAACGAGTTTATTCGAAGGGCAGCAATGCTTAAAGGCGCACAATGGATTGCCGCCAACTCTCGTCACACTAAATCATTGGTCGAAATGTGGGGTATTCCATCAGGCAGAATCAAAATTGTCTATCCACCAATATCTGAAGAGGCTATTCAAGCCCGGCTCCACTCAGAGCAGAGTCGGGAAGTGAGAGATGAGCTGAATGTTGTAACAATTTGTAGACTGGTTAAGCCCAAGGGCATTGACACTGTGCTGCGTGCCCTAAGAATCCTTGATGCGAGAGGAGTTCCGTTTCGGTACGTCATTGGTGGGGACGGCGTCGAGAGAAAGGCCCTCGAGGCGCTTGTAGATGAATTGGGATTAAGGAACAGGGTTCATTTTATGGGCTACATTACGGACGATGAGAAATGGTGCCTTTTACGGAACAGTGATGTGTTTGTCATGGCGTCACGAGTGGATCCGAAAACGCAGCATGAAGGTTTCGGCATAGCGTATGTTGAGGCTTCAGCATTTGGGCTTCCCGCAATTGGATCGAGAGCGGGCGGCATTCCCGATGCCGTTGTTGATGGTGAGACAGGTATTCTGGTGCCCCAAGAGTCGCCTGAGGACCTGGCAGAGGCGTTGACTTTCTTTTACCAAAATCCGAAAAAAAGGACGGAGATGGGTGGGGCTGGTATGGAACGAGCCAGAACGCAGTTTTCCCCGACAGCCATTGCAGCTCATTTTCGGGAAGAGATTTTGGAGAACATCTGACAAAGATCCACGATAGAAACGACGGGAAAATTCTGTCCCCATCGTGCGGTGGGCGGCCTGTAACGCCGCATTCGAAGCCGATCTAACTGCGGCCGAGAATCTAATGGCCAATCTAATGCTACTGGCTTTAGGCGGCAATTGCTAATCGGTAGCCATTAACTATCAAACTACCGCGAACTCTCGGGCGACACATTTTAAGAGAAGACATCAAGAGAAAGGTAGGAGAAAATTGTCAAGGCTTCGAGGGATAGCATGGAATTAGCTTCAAAGAAAACTGCCTGGATACAAGCCGCCGTGGAAAGGATGTCTCAGTCGAGGCGTCTTAGAAGATATTTGGGGCGTCCGTATGTTCGAGCGAACATGTGGATTTGGAATCATCTGCCGGCCTCTTTGACCTCCTTGCGCCTCGGGCGAACGTACGGTGCTCATTTGCATAAATTGATTCAGCTGCGGTCGGCACGGATGCAACACATGGGTACTTTCTTTTTTCGAAATCGTCCCGAACTTGAGTTGCTGACTCGCCTTCTAGATCCGAAGCGACAAGGTTCCACTCTTGACCTGACGATTCTCGGATGCAGCAAAGGGGCTGAGGTTTATTCCTTCTCGTATTCGATCAGCTCTGCGCGGCCGGATCTGAACCTCCGCTTACATGCCTTGGACATCGACCCTGATGCTCTGGAGTTTGCGAAAGAAGGTATCTACTCCCTCAAGAGTCGTGCTCCAGGACAGACTTGGAGTGCCGGTTGCGTCGTCCCGGGCGGAGATTTAGCTGCGAAAACCTTCGGAGACCAGACGAGATCGGTGTTCGAACGCATGTCCTCAGAGGAGATCGACGCGATGTTTGAACGTGAGGGCGACCAAGTGAGCGTCAAGCCGCGTTTCCGGGACGGGCTAACTTGGCACGTCGGCGATGCCGGAGATTCGAAGTTAGTCGGTGTTTTGGGTCTTCAGGATATTGTGGTCGCCAACCGGTTCCTGTGCCACATGCAGCCCGAGGACGCAGAATCCTGTTTACGTAATCTGTCGCGTTTGGTGAAGCCCGGAGGTTACCTTTTTGTGTCAGGCGTCGACTTGGGAGTGCGAAGTAAAGTCGCTGGGGAACTTGGCTGGATGCCGGTGACGGAGCTGATCGACGAAATCCACGAGGGCGACCCATCTCTCCGGCAAGACTGGCCTTTGCAATACTGGGGGTTGGAACCATTCGACAAGCGCCAGAGTGACTGGGAGACACGCTATGCATCAGTATTTCAGCTGGGCGTATCTTTCTCGGAAACCGCTCCTAACGAAATCCCGGGCGAGAACGCAAGTGGGGTGCTCGTACATCACAGTCAATAGCGCAGCATGGATCAGCGGAGCGGGTCCCCAAACGAGCCGAATAACATCGTCGACCGTATGATCTTTCAAGAAACCAAGCTACCTGGAGTTTTCGAAATTCACATCGAGCCCTGCCACGATGCAAGGGGTTTCTTTGCTCGGAGCTGGTGCCAGAAGGAGTTTGAAAGTCACGGATTGAATCCCAACGTGGTGCAATGCAACATTGCCTTCAACGGTCGAAAGGGAACTCTACGAGGCATGCATTATCAGGAAGCACCTAAAGGGGAGGCGAAGTTGGTCCGCTGCACCTCTGGATCAATTTACGACGTAGTCATCGATTTGCGCCCGCAGTCGGCAACATTCAAGCGTTGGGTCGCAGCGGTTCTCAGCGCGGAGAACCGCCACATGCTTTACATCCCAGAAGGATTCGCGCACGGGCTCCTGACGCTGACGGACAACACTGAGGTGTTCTACCAGATGTCAGAGTTCTATTACCCTGAATTGTCTCGCGGAGTGCGGTTCGACGATCCGGCCTTCCAGATCGAGTGGCCAGAGAAGATCGAAGTCATTTCCGAGCGGGATCGAACCTGCCCAGATTTTGAAGGTTGAGAATGAACCTGCTGAACAAGTTCAACGAGAGTGAAATGGACGCAATCGGCGGGGAACTGCACGCTTTTGCCGCTAAGATGTTTCCGATTTGCCGCAGCATCACCGGCGACGGGATTCGGCAGACGCTGGCCATGATCAAGCAGCACATTGCACTCCACACTTTCGAAGTCGCGAGCGGAACCCCCGTCTTCGACTGGACGGTTCCGAGAGAATGGAACATTCGGGACGCTTACATAAGGATTCCAGGTGGGCAGCGGGTGGTGGATTTTCAGCATAACAATCTGCACGTGATGAACTACAGCACGCCAGTGCATAGAACAATGCCGCTGAGCGAGCTGAAGCCGCATCTGTTCTCTCTGCCCGATCGTCCTGAGTGGATCCCTTACCGTACTTCGTACTATCAGCCCAACTGGGGATTCTGCTTGTCGCACAAACAACTTCTGACCCTGGAAGACCGCGAATACGAAGTTTTTATCGACGCCACTCTCGAAGACGGAAACCTCACCTATGGCGAGTACTATTTGCCGGGAAAATCGAGCGAAGAGGTACTGATCTCGTGTCATGCGTGCCATCCCTCGTTGGCGAATGACAATCTGTCGGGGCTGGCCGTTGCGACCTTCCTGGCCGACATGTTATCCACGCAGGAGCTTCGTTATTCCTACCGATTCGTTTTCATCCCGGGGACGATCGGCGCTATCACCTGGCTGGCGCGAAACCGGGAGAAAGTTGGGAAGATCCGCCACGGTTTGGTCTTAACGGGAATTGGCGACAAAGGTGGCTTCCACTACAAGAAGAGCCGCCGCGGAGACACGGAGATCGACCGCGCGGCAGCGCACGTTCTGAAGCACTGTGGCGAAGCGTCGGAAGTTCTGGATTTCTCGCCTTACGGTTATGACGAGCGGCAATATTGTTCGCCGGGGTTCAACCTTGCCGTCGGTTGTCTAATGCGAAGCGTTTGGGGAACATTCCCGGAGTACCACACTTCTGCCGACAATCTCGATTTCATTAGCCCCATGCAGCTGGCAAAGTCACTTCGGGTCTGCGTCGGTATTGCGAATGTACTGGAGAACAATTGGCGTTACCGTAATTTGAGTCCATACTGCGAACCTCAACTGGGAAAGCGAAACCTTTATCGGTCCACTGGCGGCGAGTCAATCGGAACGGAGATCAATGCGCGACTGTGGGTGCTCAATTTTTCCGACGGAGAAAACACGCTGCTGGACATTGCGGAGCGTTCTGGTTTGCCGTTCGCGACGATAAACAATGCGGCCGAGTTGCTGTGCCAGGGTGGCCTGCTGTCCGCGATTGCCGACGGCTGTCCCTCGGAGGCCACCCCGGCCAGCGGTTCTCATCTGGAAGGTTCGGCTAGTCGAAGAAGCGCTACCGCGGCGACAGGCAAGTTAGCGGGAGCAAAGACCCAGGGTAACCAGTGACCGGTTACCTCCACACAGTGACGATCGAGCCATTGCGACTACGCAAGATCTATGTGAGGATGGTTGCAGGTCACATCCTCTGTTCTTTGTTCTTCCCCATTGCGTAAGGCTTTTTTGTATTGCGGTTACGGAGCCTCTTGCAGTGGCATCAACTTGGGCGATGAGACGTTTGACCCAGACTGAGCGCTTCGCGAGCACAAGCATTAAGTCTCTCCGAGACAGGGAGTTACATGAAAGTTCTGCTGACTGGTCATAAGGGTTACATCGGCGCCGTGGCGGCGCCTATTCTGCGTTCGGCTGGCCATGAGGTTAGTGGCCTCGACACCGATCTCTTCGCTGGTTGCGACTTCGGAGACGCGTCTCCGGCAATTCCGGAAGTGCGCAAGGATCTCCGCGATCTTACGAGGGCAGACCTGGGAGGCTTCGACGCGGTCGTGCATCTGGCTGCGCTCTCGAATGATCCATTGGGGAATCTCGACTCACAGCTTACGTACGACATTAACCATCTCGCGTCAGTGAAGCTGGCAAAACTCGCGAAAGAAGCGGGTGTGAAGCGCTTCGTCTTCTCCTCCTCGTGCAGCACCTACGGTGCGGCGGGCGACGGCTTCCTGGATGAAAGTGCGTCGCTCAACCCGGTCACTCCCTATGGCGAGTCGAAGGTTCTTGTGGAGCGCGACATCAGACCCCTGGCAGACGCGAATTTCAGCCCCACCTACATGAGAAATGCCACCGCCTATGGTGCATCTCCGCGGCTGCGGCTGGACATCGTTCTGAACGACCTGGTGGCCTCGGCCTGTACGACCGGTCGCATTCTTATCAAAAGCGACGGTACGCCCTGGCGTCCCATCACACATATTCGCGACATCATCGCTGCGGTTGTGGCGGTACTCGAAGCGCCTCGCGATCGGATTCACAACGAGACTTTCAACGTTGGCCGTACCGAAGAAAATTACCGGATTCGCGAACTGGCGGACATCGTCGCTGAAGTCGTGCCCGGATGCCATGTGGAGTATGCTCCCGGCGGCGGCCCTGACAAGCGCTGTTATCGCGTGACCTGTGACAAGATCAAGCGCGTGCTGCCGAACTTCCGTCCGGAGTGGACTGCCCGCAAAGGCGCGCAGGAACTCTACGATGCATATCGTGCTGTGGGGCTCACAGCGGAAGACATGGAACGTGGCCGCTACGTGCGGATTAGCCAGATCCAGCGCCTGCAGAAAGCCGGGCAACTGGACCACTCTTTGCGGTGGAGCCAGCAGCGTGTTGAGACACCCTCGCTTGCCTGAACTGATCTCATCCTGAAGGAGACTCATGACGACGACAATGCCTTCTTTTGAAGCTCAGCCGATGGCGGCAGCCAAGACTTGCCGCTTCTGCGGCAGCGATCTGCAGCGGACGTTTGTCGATCTAGGATTGTCTCCGCTGTGTGAGACTTATCCCTCGGTTGCTGACCTAAACCGCGGTGAGACCTACTATCCGCTTCATGTATTGGTTTGCGAAAAGTGCTGGCTGGTGCAGTTGGAGGAATATGAGACTCCGGAAAAGATCTTTAGCGACTATCCGTATTTTTCTTCCTTTTCCGACTCCTGGCTCAAGCACTGTGATAAGTACTGCGAGGCCATGAAGACTCGGTTCGGTTTAGGCCGCCACAGTTTCGTGGTGGAAGTGGCCAGCAATGATGGCTATCTGCTGCAGTATTTCGTCAAGCGCGATGTGCCGGTGCTGGGGATTGAACCGGCCGCGAATGTTGCTAAGGTAGCTGTCGAAAAGGGCGTCCCCACCCTGGTACGCTTCTTCGGAACGAAGCTGGCTAAAGAACTCGCCGCCGAAGGCCGCTGCGCCGACCTCGTGCTTGGTAACAACGTGCTGGCACAGGTTCCGGATCTGAACGACTTCGTCGAAGGGCTCAAGGTGATTCTGAAGCCCGAAGGGGTGCTGACGCTCGAATTTCCCCATCTGCTGCAACTGATCCAGCTCAACGAGTTTGACACGATCTACCACGAGCACTTTTCGTATTTCTCGCTGCTCAGCACGATCAAGATCATGGAGGCGCACGGACTGAAAGTGTTCGACGTGGAGGAATTGAGGTCGCACGGAGGATCACTCCGCGTCTATGCGTGCAGAGGCGAGAGCAAGACTCATCCCGTCGAGCCGAACGTGAGCAAGGTGCTGGCCGACGAAGCCCGAGCCGGGCTCGACAAGGTGAAAGGTTACGAGAGCTTCGCACAGCAGGTGAAGGAAACGAAGTTCGCACTGGTAGATTTCCTGCTCGCTGCCGCGATGCAAGGCAAGAAGGTGGCCGGCTATGGCGCGCCGGGCAAGAGCGCCACTCTTTTGCATTACTGCGGCATCGGGAAGGATCTGATCGAGTACACGGTGGATCGCAGCCCGTACAAGCAAGGGCGGTTCCTGCCCGGCAGTCGTATTCCGATTTATCATCCGGACCGGATCCGCGAGACCAAGCCGGAGTATGTCGTGATCCTCCCCTGGAACCTGAAAGACGAGATCATAGAGCAGCTGCAGTTCATCCGGGAGTGGGGCGGCAGCTTTGTTGTGCCAATTCCTAAAGTCACGGTCTATTGAGGGCGGAGGGTAGCATGAAAGTAGTTCTTTTCTGCGGAGGAGCCGGGATGCGGCTCAGGGGATACGCCGATGACGTCCCCAAACCCATGGTGCAAATTGGGACGCGACCGATTCTGTGGCATCTGATGAAGTACTATGCCCACTTCGGTCATAAGGACTTCATTCTGTGCCTCGGCTACAAGGGCAACTGCATTAAAGACTACTTCCTCCACTACGATGAATCCGTCTCCAACAATTTTGTCTGGTCGCAGGGTGGGAAGAACGTCCAGTTTCTGAACCGCGACATCGATGACTGGACAATCACTTTTGTGGAGACGGGTGCTAATTCCAACATCGGTCAACGTCTGAAGGCTATAGAGCCGTACGTGCAGAACGAAGAAATGTTTCTCGCGAACTACGGTGATGGGTTAAGCGACGTTCCGCTGCCGGTGATGCTGGACACGTTCCGTCAGAGCAAGGCGGTTGCTTCGTTGCTGTTGGTACAACCAACAGCAAGCTTTGACATTGTCCACTCGGAAAATGGGGGAATGGTCCGGGAGATTTGTCCGTTGAGCCGCACCGACATTTGGATCAACGGTGGCTTCTTCGCGATGCGGAATGAGATCTTCCGCCATATTCAGCCGGGCGAGGAACTCGTGCGCGAACCGTTTCAGCGCCTGATTGAGAAGCAGGCCCTTTTAGCGTACAAGTACACTGGCTTCTGGCAATGCATGGATACCTTTAAGGATAAGCAACATCTTGAAGAACTGAATCAGGGCACAGCTCCGTGGAAGGTTTGGAACCACGCTGCCAACGGGCAATCCAATCATTTGGAAGTGGTCTCAGCTGGCTCATGATCAACCTGAACCTCGATGTAGGGTCGAAGCGGGCACTGGAAGTTCTCTGCCTGGGCTGTCACTCGGATGACATAGAAATCGGTTGCGGCGGTGCCATCCTCCGGTTGGCCGAGCAATACCCAGACTGCAGCTTTCACTGGGTGGTGTTCAGTGCGATTGGAGTACGCGAAACTGAGGCACGGCGCGCAGCTGAATTGTTCGCTGGCTCGCGGGTGAAGACATTACTGCTGAAGACCTTCCAGGACGGATTCATGCCGTATGTGGGGGCCGAGGTGAAGACGATCTTTGAAAAAGAGCTAAAGCAGACAAATCCAGATCTAATCTTCACTCATAACGGAAAAGATGCGCACCAAGATCACCGCCTGATATCGGAGTTAACCTGGAATACTTTTCGGAACCATTTAATTCTGGAGTACGAGATCCCGAAGTACGACGGTGACCTGGGACAGCCGAGCGTATTTGTGCCTCTCGAGACGGACGTTTACCAGAAGAAGGTTCGTTACATCATCGACACCTTCCAGTCTCAGCACACGAAGCCGTGGTTTCAACAAGATACATTTCTCTCTCTTATGCGCTTGCGCGGAATGGAGTGCAATGCCCCCGGCGGTTATGCCGAGGCCTTTTACTGCCGGAAGTTGATGATATGAGCGCGAACAAACCACCGATTCTCCGCGGCAAGAATCGCAGTCTATAGCCGTCGGCAACTCTCCAGCCTTGCCCGAGATACTCTTGTTCTCGCTAGAGGCGGCCATGTGAGTTTGGCAAACCAACTGTCAACTTCTGAGCGAGAGAGGAACTTTGAAAATCGCCGCCCCACGTAAGCTTAGCAAAAGAATCAACGAGAACAGCAATCTTGTTGGCCGTGTAGCGGTCGTGACCGGGGCGAGCGGCGGGATTGGACGCGCGATTGCACTGGCCTTGTCGCACCGGGGGGTACAATTGTGCTTGGTCGGAAGGAATCCCGTAGCTCTAGCGGAGACGGTTACAGCGGTTGAGCGACGGTCGAGCGTCAAGAGCTTTCAGATCGATCTCACAGATCGAAAGAAGCTTGACCCACTCCTTCGATACCTGGAAGCAAAAACAGGAAGACTCGACATCTTGATTCACTGTGCCGGTGTTATCTATCAAGACACAATGGAGCTTGCTCGTATTGAGGACCTCGACCTCCAATATGCGACAAACGTGCGCGCGCCGTACAGGCTAACCCAGCAGTTGCTGCCGTTGTTGACGACCGCGCGTGGGCAAATTGTATTTATCAATTCCAGCGCCGGGCTGGCAGCAAAACGGCCGGAAGTGGGGCAATACGGTGCCACCAAGCATGCCTTGAAGGCGATCGCCGATAGCTTGCGCGAAGAGGTCAATCCGAAGGGAATCCGCGTCCTGACGCTCTACCTCGGGCGCACTGCAACGCCGATGCAGGAGGCGCTCTTTCAGCAGGAAGGACGCGAGTATGATCCAGAAGCGCTATTGCAACCGGAAGATGTAGCCTCCGTCGTAGTGCACACCCTGATGCTCCCTCCCACGGCCGAGGTGACGGACATCTCTATACGTCCTATGATCAAATCACTGAAATCAATGCCTTGATCTGCAGCGCAGCCTGGCGAGACTTGAGCCTTCATCGGCCAAGGAGACAAAGACGTCGAGATGAGAGACCACAGGGTGATACTGAGGGTCCCATGGACCGACTCTATTCCGTGTCGCTTCCCGTTTCACGGATCAAGAATCAGCCTCGGTCCCCAAAAATCAGTCCCCACGCGTCAGAGCACAGTTAAAGAATTTGGTTGGTCCAAAGCACAGGTTCCGTTCTGGAGAGAAGAAAATGAAGCACCATGTAACACGAATTGTTAAAGTCAGCCTGCTGGCTCTTACTCTCTTCAGCGCGATTCTTGGCGTTGGCCAAGTTTCAGTTCTGACGCAGCACAATGATAATGCGCGCACCGGACAGAACCTGAATGAAACTGTCCTCAACACTTCGAACGTAAACCAAAGCAGTTTCGGCAAGCTTTTCTGGCGCACGGTCGATGGGTTCATCAACGCGCAGCCGCTGTATGTTCCAGGGCTCACTATTCAAGGCGCGACCCACAACGTGGTGTACGTCGCCACGCAGCACAACAGCGTGTATGCGTTTGATGCCGACGACCCCAACGCTTCGGCGCCCTTATGGCAAGTGAACCTGGGGACGTCAGTGCCCAGTGAAGACATCTGCATCATTACTGGCGACACTAATTCTGGCGATTGTCCTTATTACGATATTAGCCCGGAGATTGGCATTACCAGTACGCCCGTAATCGATAGCCCCACGACTTCGGGAATCATCTACGTCGTCACCAGGACTAAGAATACCAGCAACAGCACGTATCATGATTACCTTCACGCGTTAGCTTTGACGTCTGGAATTGAACAGCTTGGGGGACCCGTAGAGATCACGGGACAGGTAAGCGGAACCGGCACAGGTAGCTCAGGTGGCACATTGACATTCGATCCAACCTATCATCATCAGCGCCCCTCTTTGCTTCTTGTGAATGGAGTCCTCTACCTTGCCTTTGGGTCGGTCGGCGACATTGGTACCTGGCATGGATGGGTCATGAGCTACAATGCCACCAACTTGCAGCAAGTGGCGATATTCAGCGTCACGCCGAACGGAGACGATGGTGGAATTTGGTCCTGCGGGCAGGGCCTGGTTGCCGACGCCGACGGCAACGTCTATACAATGACCGGAAATGGCGACTTCACTGCGAACGTCGCAGGCGGCACAGACTACGGCGACTCCTTCGTGAAGTTTAGTGGATCGAGTCTGACGGTGGCGGATTATTTCACCCCATCCGATCAGGCAACGCTGGCGGCAGATAACACAGATTTGGGATCCGGCGGTCCCATGCTGATGCCAAACACTACACTGCTTGTGGGTTTGGGTAAGGACTCAATTTTTCGTGTAGTGAATTCCACTGACATGGGCCACTACAACTCCGCTGTCGACGATGATGTGCAGGAGTTTTCGGCAACCAACACACCCTTTTTCAGCTCGCCCATCTACTGGGACAGTCCGAACAACGGGCCCGTCGTGTATATCTGGGGAAAATCGGATTCTCTGAAAGCCTTCCAGTTCACAGGATCTCTCTTTCAGACCACTCCAGTTTCGGAAAGCACAATTCAGAACGGCTCTGGATTTTCTAACGCGGCTGCCCTTTCTCTGTCGGCTAGCGCGAGTTTGGCGGGCACAGGCATTGTATGGTCTTCGGCGCCACTTTCTGGGGTAGCTACTGGAGTTCCAGTCCCTGGTGTCGTGCGCGCTTTCGACGCCACAAATCTCACGACGGAGCTATGGGACAGCACACAGAACCTTACACGTGATGACGTGGGCAATTATGCCAAGTTCAATCCGCCCACGATCGCAAATGGGAAAGTGTACGTTGGTTCGTTTTCTGGACAGTTGCAAGTCTATGGCCTAAATCCTCCTTCCTTCCAAGGAATTCAGTTCGTCCAGGTGGGGTCAGCAACGCCGCAGTCGACCACGGCCACAGTGAACGTAGCCTATTCGACGCCGCAAACGGCTGGTGACCTGAACGTTGTAATCGTCGGTTGGAATGACACTACTGCCACCGTGAAGTCCGTTGCCGATTCCGCGGGAAACAGTTATACGCTTGCGATCGGTCCAACCACGAGCACTGCTTTGAGCGAGTCTATCTACTATGCCAAGAACATTGCGGGCAGCAGCACCAACACGGTAACAGTTACCTTCAATCAAGGAGCAGTCCTGCCCGATGTGCGAATTCTCGAATACAGCGGAGTGGCTACGTCGAACCCGCTGGATGTATCTGTCGGCGCCAGCGGAAACAGCAACATTGCTGACAGCGGCTTCGTCACGACAACCGCCGCGAATGAACTGATTGTCGGGGCGAATACGGTGAGCACCGGGAACATCATGGCAGGTGCGCCT